>NZ_JBLGUC010000001.1:0-4809546 GCF_050030335.1 Enterobacter cloacae complex sp. 302F9
GTGTCACTTTCGCTTTGGCAGCAGTGTCTTGCCCGATTGCAGGATGAGTTACCAGCCACAGAATTCAGTATGTGGATCCGCCCGTTGCAGGCGGAACTGAGCGATAACACGCTGGCTTTGTATGCGCCAAACCGTTTCGTGCTCGATTGGGTAAGGGATAAATACCTTAATAACATCAATGGACTGCTGAACAATTTCTGCGGGTCAGATGCCCCACAGCTGCGTTTTGAAGTGGGCACAAAGCCGGTCACCCAAACCGTTCGTGAAGTTGTCAATGTGGCAGCCCCTGCACAGGCGGCGCCCGCTCCAGCGCCTCGCGTTGCACCGGTTCGTCAGGGCTGGGATAACGTTCCGGCCCCCGCTGAGCCTACCTACCGCTCTAACGTTAACGTGAAACACACGTTCGATAACTTCGTTGAAGGTAAGTCGAACCAGCTGGCACGCGCGGCGGCTCGTCAGGTTGCCGATAACCCCGGTGGCGCTTACAACCCGCTGTTCCTGTATGGCGGCACGGGTCTCGGTAAAACGCACCTGCTGCATGCGGTGGGCAACGGCATTATGGCGCGTAAGCCCAATGCCAAAGTGGTGTATATGCACTCCGAACGCTTCGTTCAGGACATGGTAAAAGCCCTGCAAAACAATGCGATCGAAGAGTTTAAACGCTACTACCGTTCCGTTGATGCGCTGCTGATCGATGACATTCAGTTCTTTGCCAATAAAGAACGATCGCAGGAAGAGTTTTTCCATACCTTTAACGCCCTGCTGGAAGGCAATCAGCAGATCATTCTGACCTCGGATCGTTATCCAAAAGAGATCAACGGCGTTGAAGATCGTCTCAAATCCCGCTTCGGCTGGGGCCTGACTGTGGCGATCGAGCCGCCGGAGCTGGAAACCCGCGTCGCGATCCTGATGAAAAAAGCCGACGAGAACGACATTCGCCTGCCGGGTGAAGTGGCGTTCTTCATTGCCAAGCGCCTGCGTTCCAACGTGCGTGAGCTGGAAGGGGCGCTGAACCGCGTTATCGCCAACGCCAACTTCACCGGTCGGGCGATCACCATCGATTTTGTGCGTGAAGCGCTGCGCGATTTATTGGCTTTGCAGGAAAAACTGGTCACTATCGACAATATTCAGAAGACGGTGGCTGAGTACTACAAGATCAAAGTGGCAGATTTACTGTCTAAACGTCGTTCCCGCTCGGTGGCGCGTCCGCGTCAGATGGCGATGGCGCTGGCAAAAGAGCTAACCAACCACAGCCTGCCGGAAATCGGTGATGCGTTTGGTGGCCGTGACCATACGACCGTGCTGCACGCCTGTCGCAAGATCGAGCAGTTACGCGAAGAAAGCCACGACATAAAAGAAGATTTTTCCAATTTAATCAGAACATTATCATCGTGACGCTATGAAATTTACCGTTGAACGTGAACATTTATTAAAACCGCTACAACAGGTGAGTGGCCCATTAGGCGGCCGCCCTACGCTGCCTATTCTTGGAAACCTGCTGCTTCAGGTCGCGGACGGTACGCTGTCGCTGACCGGCACAGATCTGGAAATGGAAATGATCGCGCGCGTTACGCTGACTCAGCCGCACGACGCGGGCGCGACCACGGTTCCGGCACGTAAATTCTTTGATATTTGCCGTGGGCTGCCGGAAGGCGCTGAAATCGCCGTGCAGCTGGAGGGCGACCGCATGCTGGTGCGCTCTGGCCGCAGCCGTTTCTCCCTCTCCACGCTGCCCGCTGCGGACTTCCCGAACCTGGATGACTGGCAGAGCGAAGTTGAATTTACCCTGCCGCAGGCGACGATGAAGCGTCTGATTGAAGCCACGCAGTTCTCCATGGCGCATCAGGACGTTCGTTACTACTTAAACGGCATGCTGTTCGAAACCGAAGGTGAAGAGCTGCGTACCGTGGCGACCGACGGTCACCGTCTGGCGGTTTGTTCCATGCCGATTGGCGATTCACTGCCAAACCATTCGGTGATCGTACCGCGTAAAGGCGTAATTGAACTGATGCGTATGCTCGACGGCGGTGAAACGCCGCTGCGCGTGCAGATTGGC
Organism: Enterobacter cloacae complex sp. 302F9; assembly: GCF_050030335.1. Classification (NCBI taxonomy): domain Bacteria; kingdom Pseudomonadati; phylum Pseudomonadota; class Gammaproteobacteria; order Enterobacterales; family Enterobacteriaceae; genus Enterobacter; species Enterobacter cloacae complex sp. 302F9. The sequence continues at coordinate 2,057 of NZ_JBLGUC010000001.1, forward strand.
AGCAACAATATTCGTGCCCACGTGGGCGATTTTGTCTTCACATCGAAGCTGGTAGACGGTCGTTTCCCGGATTATCGCCGCGTATTGCCGAAGAACCCGGATAAAACGCTGGAGGCGGGTTGCGACATCCTCAAGCAGGCGTTCGCGCGTGCCGCTATTCTCTCCAACGAGAAATTCCGCGGCGTACGTCTTTACGTGAGTGAAAACCAGATCAAAATCACCGCCAACAACCCGGAGCAGGAAGAGGCAGAAGAGATTCTGGACGTCACCTACGCCGGGGCTGAGATGGAAATCGGCTTCAACGTCAGCTATGTGCTGGATGTGCTGAATGCACTGAAATGCGAGAACGTTCGCATCCTGCTGACTGACTCCGTTTCGAGCGTACAGATTGAAGATGCCGCATCACAGTCGGCTGCTTATGTTGTCATGCCAATGAGACTGTAATGTCGCTCACCCGTCTGTTGATCCGCGACTTTCGCAATATCGAAAGCGCGGATCTCGCTTTATCCCCTGGCTTTAACTTCCTGGTTGGCGCGAACGGCAGCGGCAAAACCAGCGTGCTGGAAGCCATCTATACGCTCGGCCACGGCCGGGCGTTTCGCAGTTTGCAGATTGGTCGCGTGATTCGCCACGAGCAGGAATCTTTTGTTCTGCACGGGCGTTTGCAGGGCGCAGAGCGGGAAACCGCCATCGGCCTGACCAAAGACAAGCAGGGCGACAGCAAGGTGCGCATTGACGGCACCGATGGCCACAAGGTGGCGGAGCTGGCGCTGCTGATGCCGATGCAGCTGATTACGCCCGAGGGGTTTACTTTACTCAACGGCGGCCCCAAATACAGAAGAGCGTTCCTCGATTGGGGATGCTTTCACAATGAAGCCGGTTTCTTTAACGCCTGGAGCAACCTGAAGCGTCTGCTTAAACAGCGTAACGCCGCATTGCGCCAGGTCACGCGCTACGCTCAGCTGCGTCCGTGGGACATGGAACTCATCCCTCTTGCGGAACAAATCAGCCGCTGGCGTGCCGAATACAGCGCAGGTATCGCCGAAGACATGGCCGACACCTGCAAACAGTTTTTACCCGAGTTCTCTCTCACCTTCTCTTTCCAGCGTGGCTGGGAAAAAGAGACGGATTATGCCGAGGTGTTAGAGAGAAGCTTCGAGCGCGATCGCATGTTGACCTACACCGCGCACGGCCCGCACAAGGCGGATTTCCGCATTCGTGCCGACGGTGCGCCGGTGGAAGACACGCTGTCGCGCGGGCAGCTGAAGCTCCTGATGTGCGCGCTGCGCCTGGCGCAGGGGGAGTTCCTCACTCGAGAGAGCGGGCGACGCTGCCTGTACCTGATAGATGATTTTGCCTCGGAACTTGACGACGCGCGGCGCGGGCTGCTTGCCAGCCGCTTAAAAGCCACGCAGTCGCAGGTTTTCGTCAGCGCCATTAGCGCTGAACACGTTATAGACATGTCGGACGAAAATTCGAAGATGTTTACCGTGGAAAAGGGTAAAATAACGGATTAACCCAAGTTGAAATGAGCGAGAAACGTTGATGTCGAATTCTTATGACTCCTCCAGTATCAAAGTCCTGAAAGGGCTGGATGCGGTGCGTAAGCGCCCGGGTATGTATATCGGCGACACGGATGACGGCACCGGTCTGCACCACATGGTATTCGAGGTGGTAGATAACGCTATCGACGAAGCGCTCGCGGGTCACTGTAAAGACATCGTGGTCACGATCCATGCGGACAACTCCGTGTCCGTTACCGATGACGGTCGTGGTATCCCAACCGGTATTCACCCGGAAGAGGGCGTATCTGCTGCGGAAGTCATCATGACCGTTCTGCACGCAGGCGGTAAGTTCGATGATAACTCCTATAAAGTTTCCGGCGGTCTGCACGGCGTAGGCGTATCCGTAGTAAATGCCCTGTCGCAGAAGCTGGAGCTGGTTATCCAGCGCGAAGGCAAAATTCACCGTCAGATCTACCAGCACGGCGTGCCTGACGCTCCGCTGGCCGTCACGGGTGATACCGATAAAACCGGTACCATGGTGCGTTTCTGGCCGAGCCTCGAAACCTTCACCAACGTCACCGAATTCGAGTACGACATTCTGGCGAAACGCCTGCGTGAACTGTCGTTCCTGAACTCCGGTGTGTCGATTCGTCTGCGCGACAAACGCGACAACAAAGAAGACCACTTCCATTACGAAGGTGGTATCAAGGCGTTCGTTGAGTATCTGAACAAGAACAAAACGCCAATTCACCCGAATATCTTCTACTTCTCTACTGAAAAAGACGGTATCGGTGTGGAAGTGGCCTTGCAGTGGAACGACGGTTTCCAGGAAAACATCTACTGCTTCACCAACAACATTCCACAACGCGATGGCGGTACGCACCTGGCGGGCTTCCGCGCGGCGATGACCCGAACCCTGAACGCCTACATGGACAAAGAAGGCTACAGCAAAAAAGCGAAAGTCAGCGCCACCGGTGACGATGCCCGTGAAGGCCTGATTGCCGTGGTCTCCGTGAAGGTGCCGGATCCGAAGTTCTCCTCACAGACCAAAGACAAGCTGGTCTCTTCTGAGGTGAAATCGGCGGTTGAACAGCAGATGAACGAACTGCTGAGCGAATACCTGCTGGAAAACCCGTCCGACGCGAAAATCGTGGTGGGTAAAATTATCGATGCGGCGCGTGCCCGTGAAGCGGCGCGTAAAGCGCGTGAAATGACCCGTCGTAAAGGCGCGCTGGACCTGGCAGGCCTGCCGGGCAAACTGGCTGACTGTCAGGAACGCGACCCGGCGCTGTCTGAACTGTACCTTGTGGAAGGGGACTCCGCGGGCGGTTCTGCGAAGCAGGGCCGTAACCGCAAGAACCAGGCGATTCTGCCGCTGAAGGGTAAAATCCTTAACGTTGAGAAAGCGCGCTTCGACAAGATGCTCTCTTCTCAGGAAGTGGCGACGCTCATCACCGCGCTCGGCTGCGGCATTGGTCGCGACGAGTACAACCCGGACAAACTGCGCTATCACAGCATCATCATCATGACCGATGCGGACGTCGACGGCTCGCACATTCGTACGCTGCTGTTGACCTTCTTCTATCGTCAGATGCCGGAAATCGTTGAGCGCGGCCACGTTTACATTGCCCAGCCGCCGCTGTACAAAGTGAAGAAAGGCAAGCAGGAACAGTACATTAAAGATGACGACGCGATGGATCAGTACCAAATCGCGATCGCCCTTGATGGTGCGACCCTGCACGCAAACTCCAGCGCGCCAGCGCTGGCCGGTGAGCCGCTGGAGCGTCTGGTCTCCGAGTTCAACGCCACGCAGAAAATGATTGGCCGTATGGAGCGTCGCTATCCGAAAGCGCTGCTGAAAGAGCTGATTTACCAGCCGACCCTGACCGAAGCCGATCTGAGCAACGAGCAGACCGTCACCCGCTGGGTGAACACCCTGGTGAGCGAGCTGAACGAGAAAGAGCAGCATGGCAGCCAGTGGAAGTTCGACGTCCAGCAGAACGCTGAGCAGCAGTTCGAGCCGATCGTCCGCGTGCGTACCCACGGCGTCGATACCGACTACCCGCTGGAGCACGAATTTGTGACCGGTCCGGAATACCGCCGTATCTGCACCCTCGGCGAGAAGCTGCGCGGTCTGATCGAAGACGATGCGTTTATCGAACGTGGCGAACGTCGTCAGCCGGTAGCCAGCTTCGAACAGGCGCTGGAGTGGCTGGTAAAAGAGTCCCGTCGTGGTCTCTCTATTCAGCGTTATAAAGGCCTGGGCGAAATGAACCCGGATCAGCTGTGGGAAACCACCATGGATCCGGAAAGCCGTCGCATGTTGCGCGTCACCGTTAAAGACGCAATCGCAGCGGATCAGCTGTTCACGACCCTGATGGGCGATGCGGTTGAACCACGTCGCGCCTTCATCGAAGAGAACGCCCTGAAGGCGGCGAATATCGATATTTAATCGTCGCTTTACGACAGCATAACTGGCCGCGCTTCAGCGCGGCTTTTTTATGGACGCAGGAAACTCCAGCGACATCACTGCCGGTAAACGTTTGACCAGCATATCTATGGCAATTCTTACCCTTAGCGGCAGGTGTGGCGTCTGCTGCCAGACGGCATGAACGTCGAAGCGTACATCCGGGGCCTGCTTTAAGAGCGGGACAAGATCTCCCTGCTGAATTTCTTTAATGACCATCCAGCAGGGTAACCATGCAAGGCCGTGGCCGGCCAGCGCCGCGTCGCAGATCGCCTGCAAATCATCCATATTGAGCGATGAGCGGGGAATAAACGTGCGCGACGTGCCATCGTAATCCATCAGCTGCCAGGGTAGGACTCTGCCCGCACGCGTGTAGTTAATGGCCGTATGCTGGCGTAGATCATCAACGGTTTGCGGCTGGCCATTCTTAAACAGGTAATCCGGCGCGGCGCACAGCACCATCCGGTGCTCCCCCAGCCTTCTGGCGACCAGCACGCTGCTGTCAGCCAGAGCGCCATTGCGCACCGCCATATCAAACCCTTCTTCCACGAGATCCACGACGCGGTCGCTGAAGGACATTTCAAGCTCAAGCCCGGGATGCTCCTGCGCCAGCTCTATTAGCAGCGGGGCGATACACTGGCGACCAAACAGCACCGGCACGGCAACACGCAGCCGACCGCTGACCTGATGTTTTCCGGTTTCAAGCTGCGATTCAGCGCCACGGATCTCCTCCAGCGCGCGCAGGCAGCGTTCATAAAAAAGCGCGCCGTTATCGGTCAGCCTCTGACTGCGGGTGGTCCGATGAAACAGACGAACCCCCAGCCTCTCTTCAAGACGAGCAATGCTTTTTCCTACCGCCGAGCGCGACAAATGCAGACGGACGGCGGCCTGGGCAAAACTTCCTGCCTCAACGGAGGCAACGAAAACGGGAATATCTTTCAGCGTATCGGTCATGGACGGATTGTGTCAATTTGGTCATCAATGAAGGGAAAACTTATCGCCACTGGCGACGCTGAGTCAACGGTAGACTGTCAGAACTGAAAATCATCTGATGACAGGAGAAAAAAATGACTGAAACAATGCAACGCTGGTCAATGGATGCCCTTGGTCGTGAAAGCCTCAGGCTCGTTCAGGAGCCTGTTCCACAGCCAGGCCCAGGGGAGGTTCGCGTAAGGGTTAAAGCCGTTGCGCTCAACTACCGGGATAAAATGGTGATTGAAGGCACGATGCCGATTCCGCTTTCCTTCCCGTTTACCCCAGCATCTGACATGGCAGGCGTAGTGGACAGCATCGGCGAAGGCGTTACGCGTTTCAAGCCCGGCGCACGCGTCATCTCAACCTTCTTCCCGGAATGGATCGACGGCAAGCCGCAGGCAGACGCGCGCGATTTGCCCTATAAAACGTCCGGTGGATACTTCCAGGGCATGCTGGCCGAATATGTGATTGTGAGTGAAAACGCGCTGGTGGCGTCCCCGGAAAGCCTGGATGACGCTGAGGCCAGCACGCTTCCTTGCGCGGGGCTCACCGCCTGGTTTGCGCTGGTGGAACGTGGTCAGCTGCGCGCCGGGCAATCGGTGCTGGTACAAGGGACGGGCGGTGTGGCGCTATACGCTTTGCAGATAGCAAAAGCGCACGGCGCAGAAGTTATTGTTACGTCGGGGAGTGATGAAAAACTGGCGCGGGCCAAAAAGCTGGGGGCCAGCCAGGGCATCAACCGACTGAAAGGCGACTGGGCTGAAAATACGCTGGCACTGACACAGGATCGCGGCATCGACCATATTATCGAAACGGTGGGTGGGGAGAACCTGAGACATTCCCTGCGCGCCGTTGCCGTTCATGGGCGGATATCGGTCATTGGCGTGCTGGCCGGGACAGAAATTTCTCTGCCTGCAAGCGAGCTGTTGCTGAAATCTCCCGTCATTCAGGGGATTGGGGTTGGACACCGCCGGGCGCTGGAAGATTTTGTCCGTGCTGTTGATGTCACGGAGTTAAAACCGGTGATTGAGCATCGCTACCGCTTTGAAGAGCTGGAACAGGCGCTTGAACATCTGGATCGCGGTGCGTTTGGCAAAATCGTTCTCACCCGCGAGTGAGTTCCCGTTCCCGGGATAAACGTAAAAGGGGCTTTTTGTTGCGCAAGGTAGCTCTATTTTTGTGTGCTTAATCGCGTTAGCATGAGGTAGCACTCATTTATCCCGGGGACCTCATGGCTATCAAACTCATTGCAATCGATATGGACGGCACGCTGCTGCTGCCAGACCACACTATCTCTCCTGCCGTTAAAAATGCGATCGCCGCCGCACGCGAAAAAGGCGTGAACGTGGTGCTCACCACCGGACGCCCGTATGCCGGGGTGCACAGTTACCTGAAAGAGCTGCACATGAACCAGCCTGGCGATTACTGCATCACCTATAACGGCGCGCTGGTGCAAAAGGCAGCCGATGGCAGCACGGTGGCGCAAACTGCACTGAGCTATGATGACTACCGTTTCCTGGAAAAACTCTCCCGCGACGTGGGCTCTCACTTCCACGCGCTCGATCGCAATACGCTTTACACCGCCAACCGCGATATCAGCTACTACACGGTGCACGAGTCCTACGTTGCAACCATTCCACTGGTGTTCTGCGAAGCGGAAAACATGGACCCGGCAACCCAGTTCCTGAAAGTAATGATGATCGACGAACCCGCGATCCTCGACAAAGCCATCTCACGCATTCCGGCTGAGGTAAAAGAGAAATACACCGTGCTGAAAAGTGCGCCGTACTTCCTCGAAATTCTCGATAAACGCGTCAATAAAGGCACGGGCGTCAAATCGCTTGCCGATGCGCTGGGCATCAAGCCTGAGGAGATCATGGCGCTGGGCGACCAGGAAAACGATATTGCGATGATCGAATATGCGGGCATGGGCGTGGCGATGGATAACGCCATCCCGTCGGTAAAAGAAGTGGCGAACTTCGTGACTAAATCTAACCTGGAAGACGGCGTTGCCTGGGCGATCGAGAAATTCGTTCTGTCGTAACAAGTGCTTTGAAAGATTAGCCCCGGTTATTAACCGGGGCTTTTTTTGGCCCTGAATTTATCAAATTGTTCTTTTTGTGATCTGGATTGTAGTACAACATTAATTGATTGTACTACATTGTCACCACGGCAAAGACGAAAGGCCTCACGTTTGTACTGCAAAAGTGAGGCGAAATTCAGCGGTCGCGGTAAAGTAGTGATGGACTTACAGAGCACAAGGACTCTCCATGACACTCAATAAAACCGATCGCATTGTCATCACGCTGGGCACTCAGATTGTGGGTGGCAAATACGTTCCCGGTTCGCCGCTGCCAGCAGAGGCGGAACTGTGCGAGGAGTTTGAAACCTCGCGCAACATCATTCGGGAAGTGTTCCGCTCGCTGATGGCGAAGCGGCTGATTGAAATGAAGCGCTATCGCGGCGCGTTTGTGGCGCCGCGTAACCAGTGGAACTACCTCGATACCGATGTTCTGCAATGGGTGCTGGAAAACGACTACGACCCACGGCTCATCGGCGCGATGAGCGAAGTCCGAAATCTGGTGGAACCGGCCATCGCCCGCTGGGCGGCAGAGCGCGCAACGTCAGGTGACCTGGCACAGATTGAGTCGGCTTTAAACGACATGATCGCCAATAACCAGAATCGGGAGGCGTTCAACGAAGCGGACATTCGTTACCACGAAGCGGTATTGCAGTCGGTGCATAACCCGGTTTTACAGCAGCTTAGCGTGGCGATCAGCTCGCTACAGCGAGCAGTATTTGAACGTACCTGGATGGGCGATGAGGCCAACATGCCGAAAACGCTTCAGGAACATAAAGCGCTGTTCGATGCGATACGGCATCAGGACGGCGATGCGGCAGAGCAGGCGGCGCTGACCATGATCGCCAGCTCGACACGAAGGTTGAAGGAAATCACATGACATCACGCTACATCGCAATTGACTGGGGATCGACCAATCTGCGCGCCTGGCTCTACCAGGGTGAGCAGTGCCTGGAAAGCAGGCAATCAGAAGCAGGTGTGACGCGCCTGAACGGTAAATCCCCCGCAGCGGTGTTAGCAGAAGTGACACAAAACTGGCGCGACGGTACTACGCCAGTGGTGATGGCCGGAATGGTCGGCAGTAACGTGGGCTGGAAGGTCGCGCCTTACCTGTCGGTTCCGGTGCATTTCACCGCCGTTGGCGAGCAGTTAACGTCCGTTGGCGACAATGTCTGGATTATTCCCGGTTTATGTGTCTCTCGCGACGATAACCATAACGTGATGCGCGGCGAAGAGACGCAGCTGCTCGGGGCGCGCACCCTTTCTCCTTCTTCTGTCTACGTCATGCCCGGGACGCACTGCAAATGGGTCCAGGCGGATGCTGAGCAAATTCATGATTTCCGCACCGTGATGACCGGCGAACTGCACCACTTGCTGCTTAAGCATTCGCTGGTGGGGGCCGGTTTGCCGGAGCAGACCCCTTCGCCGGAAGCTTTTGCCGCCGGGCTTGAGCGCGGGATCGCATCCCCTGCCGTTTTGCCGCAACTTTTTGAGGTTCGCGCCTCGCACGTGCTGGGAAATCTTCCGCGCGAACAGGTCAGCGAATTTCTGTCCGGCCTGCTGATTGGCGCAGAAGTCGCCACTCTGAGCGACGCGTTCGCCGGGCAGCAGGCCATCACGCTCGTCGCGGGTTCATCGCTGACGTCTCGTTACCGCCAGGCGTTCCACGCTATCGGACGGGATGTTGCTGCGGTGGAAGGCGACACGGCATTTCAGGCAGGCATAAGGAGCATCGCTCATGCAGTGGCAAACTGAACTTCCCCTGATCGCGATTTTGCGCGGTATCACGCCCGGTGAGGCCTTAGCGCACGTTGGCGCGGTGATCGACGCCGGGTTCGACGCGGTGGAAATCCCGCTCAACTCCCCGGAGTGGGAAAAAAGCATTCCGGCAATTGTGAAGGCGTTTGGTGATAAGGCGCTGATTGGCGCAGGCACCGTGCTGCAACCGGAGCAGGTGGATGAACTGGCGAAAATGGGCTGCAAGCTTATCGTCACACCGAATATCAACCCCGAGGTGATCCGCCGGGCGGTGGATTACGGCATGACCGTCTGCCCGGGTTGCGCCACGGCCACAGAAGCCTTTGCCGCCCTCGATGCGGGCGCACAGTCTCTCAAAATTTTCCCGTCGTCGGCCTTTGGTCCGGATTACATCAAAGCGCTGAAAGCGGTCTTACCCGCCAGCGTGCCGGTCTTTGCCGTGGGCGGCGTCACGCCGGAAAACCTGGGCCAGTGGATGAGCGCGGGCTGTGTGGGCGCGGGGCTGGGCAGCGATCTCTATCGTGCCGGTCAGCCCGTTGAGCGTACCGCACAGCAGGCGGCAGCATTTGTGAAAGCGTATCGAGAGGCAGTGCAATGAAAATAACCAAACTCACCACGTACCGTTTACCCCCGCGTTGGATGTTCCTGAAAATCGAAACCGACGAAGGCGTGGTTGGCTGGGGCGAGCCGGTGATTGAAGGCCGTGCGCGCACCGTTGAAGCCGCGGTGCACGAGCTGGGCGAATACCTGATTGGCCAGGATCCGGCACGCATCAACGACCTGTGGCAGGTGATGTACCGCGCGGGCTTCTACCGCGGGGGGCCGATTCTGATGAGCGCCATCGCCGGTATTGATCAGGCGCTGTGGGATATCAAAGGCAAAGTGCTGAATGCCCCGGTCTGGCAATTAATGGGCGGCCTGGTGCGCGACAAAATCAAAGCCTACAGCTGGGTGGGCGGTGACCGCCCTGCGGAAGTGATCGACGGTATCCGGCAACTGCGCAACATCGGTTTTGACACCTTCAAACTCAACGGCTGCGAAGAAATGGGCGTTATCGACAACTCGCGCGCGGTAGACCGGGCGGTGAATACCGTGGCGCAAATCCGTGAAGCCTTCGGCAACGAGATTGAGTTTGGTCTGGATTTCCACGGCCGCGTCAGCGCGCCAATGGCCAAAGTGCTGATTAAAGAGCTGGAGCCGTATCGCCCGCTGTTTATCGAAGAGCCGGTGCTGGCCGAGCAGGCGGAATACTATCCGAAACTGGCTGAACAGACGCACATTCCCATCGCGGCGGGGGAACGCATGTTCTCGCGCTTCGAGTTTAAACGCGTGCTGGAAGCGGGCGGTATTGCGATCCTGCAACCGGACCTCTCCCACGCGGGCGGCATCACCGAATGCTACAAAATTGCCGGAATGGCAGAAGCCTACGATGTGGCGCTGGCGCCGCACTGTCCGCTTGGGCCGATTGCGCTGGCGGCCTGCCTGCACGTCGACTTCGTCTCCCGCAATGCGGTGTTCCAGGAACAAAGCATGGGCATTCACTATAACAAGGGCGCGGAGCTGCTCGACTTTGTGAAAAACAAAGAAGACTTCAGCATGGAAGGTGGTTTCTTTAAACCGTTAACGAAGCCGGGCCTTGGCGTGGAGATCGACGAAGCTAAAGTCATTGAGCTGAGTAAAAGTGCGCCGGACTGGCGTAACCCACTGTGGCGTCATGAAGACGGTTCCGTAGCCGAGTGGTAAATCGCCGGATGGCGCTACGCTTATCCGGCCTACTCTCTCGTAGGCCCGGTAAGCGAAGCGCCACCGGGCAAAAAAAACGTACATAGAAAAAATATAACCCTCTGTAAATTACAGGGCATGGTGAGCGGCTTCGCTATGCCCAAAATCTGGAGACAGATTGCGATGGATATTCCAGTTACTGCTGCAAAAACCGGGCGTCGTCGTTACCTGACGCTGATCATGATCTTTATTACCGTGGTCATCTGTTATGTCGACCGCGCCAACCTTGCCGTGGCATCGGCTCATATTCAGGAAGAGTTTGGCATCACCAAAGCGGAAATGGGCTACGTCTTCTCGGCGTTTGCCTGGCTGTATACGCTCTGTCAGATCCCCGGTGGCTGGTTCCTTGACCGCGTGGGTTCACGTCTGACCTACTTTATCGCTATTTTTGGCTGGTCCGTGGCGACCCTGTTCCAGGGCTTCGCCACCGGGCTGATGTCGCTGATTGGCCTGCGCGCCATCACCGGGGTGTTTGAAGCGCCGGCGTTTCCGACCAACAACCGCATGGTGACCAGCTGGTTCCCTGAACACGAACGCGCTTCCGCTGTTGGTTTTTACACCTCCGGGCAGTTTGTTGGTCTGGCGTTTCTGACGCCGCTGTTAATCTGGATCCAGGAGCTGCTGAGCTGGCACTGGGTGTTTATCGTCACCGGCGGGATCGGCATTATCTGGTCGCTCATCTGGTTTAAGGTTTATCAGCCGCCGCGCCTGACCAAAAGCATCACCAAAGCCGAACTGGACTACATCCGCGACGGCGGTGGCCTGGTGGATGGCGATGCGCCCGTGAAAAAAGAGGCGCGCCAGCCGCTGACCAGAGCGGACTGGAAGCTGGTCTTCCACCGTAAGCTGGTGGGCGTGTATCTGGGACAGTTCGCGGTGACCTCCACGCTGTGGTTCTTCCTCACCTGGTTCCCGAACTATCTGACCCAGGAAAAAGGTATTACCGCGCTGAAGGCGGGCTTTATGACCACCGTACCCTTCCTTGCGGCGTTTTTCGGCGTCCTGCTCTCGGGCTGGCTGGCGGATAAGCTGGTGAAAAAAGGTTTCTCGCTGGGCGTTGCGCGTAAAACGCCGATTATTTGCGGACTGCTGATCTCTACCTGCATCATGGGAGCGAACTACACCAACGATCCGGTGTGGATCATGACCCTGATGGCGGTAGCGTTCTTCGGAAACGGTTTTGCCTCCATCACCTGGTCGCTGGTGTCGTCCCTGGCGCCGATGCGTCTGATCGGCCTGACTGGTGGCGTGTTTAACTTCGTTGGCGGCCTGGGCGGGATCACCGTACCGCTGGTCATCGGTTACCTGGCGCAGGACTACGGCTTTGGTCCGGCTCTGGTGTATATCTCTGCCGTGGCGCTGATCGGGGCGCTCTCCTACATCCTGCTGGTCGGCGACGTTAAACGAGTAGGCTAATCCCTTCGGATGTTTTACCCTGATGCGATAACCGCGCATCAGGGTATTTTCATGAAACAAATCACCTTCGCTTCCCGCAACCACCAGCTCACCAACATCAACACCTGGACGCCAGACAGCCAGTGGCTTGTCTATGATGTCCGCCCGTCCGGCGCGTCGTTTACCGGTGAAACCATTGAGCGGGTCAATGTTAGTACGGGCGAGGTTGAGGCGATCTACCGTGCGACTGACGGCGCGCATGTCGGCGTGGTAACCGTTCATCCGGCGCAGGACAAATATGTTTTTATCCACGGCCCGAAAAACCCGGATGCAGACTGGCAGTATGATTTTCACCATCGTCAGGGGGTGATTGCGCACAATGGTCAGGTGAGCAATCTTGATGCGATGGATATCACCGCGCCTTACACCGCAGGCGCGCTGCGTGGCGGCAGCCACGTCCACGTTTTTAGCCCGAACGGGCAGTTCGTCAGCTTTACCTACAACGACCATGTGCTGCACGCGCGCGATCCGCAGTTGGATTTGCGTAACGTCGGGGTGGCGGCGCCTTTTGGCCCAGTAAACCCACAGGGGAACCATCCGCGGGAATATGCCGGCACCTTCTGGAGCGTACTGGTAAGCCGTACAACGCCGAACCCGAAACCGGGCAGCGATGAGGTAAACCGCGCCTATGAAGAGGGCTGGGTGGGCAACGACAGGCTGGCGTTTATCGGCGATACGGTGTCTGCGAAAGGCGAGAAAGTGCCCGAACTGTTTATTGTCGATCTCCCCAAAGACGAGCAGGGCTGGAAACGGGCGGGCGATGCGCCGTTGCAGGGAACGCCTGATACAATGCCCGCGCCGCCTGCGGGCGTAACGCAACGTCGCTTAACCTTCACCCATCAGAAGGCGTATCCGGGGCTGGTGAACGTACCGCGCCACTGGGTGCGCAGCAATCCGCAGGGGACGCAGATTGCGTTTTTAATGCGGGACGATAACGCCGTTGTGCAGCTGTGGCTTATCTCCCCTGAGGGCGGCGAGCCGCGTCAGCTAACCCACACTGAGCGTGATATTCAGTCGGCCTTTAACTGGCATCCTTCCGGCAACGGGCTGGGATTTGTGCTTGCAGGCCGTATTGCCTGCTGCGATGCGCAGACCGGAGAGGTGACGTTTTTGACGTCCGATCACGGCAATCCGCCGTCTGCTGACGCTGTGGTGTTTTCCCCGGACGGACGATTTATTGCATGGATGGAAGAGAAGGACGGTTTCCGCCAGCTGTGGCTAACGGAAACCGCACAGAATTAGCGTGGAGGCATCTCTGCGGGCGGGATGACGGAATTGGTCGCCAGCTTTTCCTGCTCGCTTTTCTCAACGCGCGAACGCACTGAGCTGTCGGTGCGGAACATATCCCACGGCAGCAGAAGCGTATCGGCAACCGCCGTAAACGGCATATCAAGAATCGCCAGAGATTTGGTACCCCAGTTTGTCTCATCATCAGAGATCATTGCGGCACTGGCGCGCGTCCCCGGATATGTTCCTTCTTTACCGCCGGTGTGCGACATCACGCTCGAACACCCGCAAAGTAAAACAACCCCGCTGAACGACGCCAGCTTAATCAGAACATTTCTCATCATCACTCAGTCATCTTTAGTAGCACGGCATTGACCTGCAACTCAGGGTTATAGCGAGGCGCGTCCAAAATGGATAGCTCAAAACTCCCGCACTGTGGTCGTCATCGCAATTTAACCCTTTGTGCTGTGCCCCTGAGTCTATGCGACAACCAGCAAAGTGCAAAAAAATCTCACATCAACAGTCTTGAAAAGGCCGTATCCAGACCCATTTTAAGAATGTAACCCGATAACGGACACGCCTGATGGGTGTTCGGGGAAGCAGAAGCCTGTCCATGGTGGAAGGCTACATTTTCTCGCTGATTTCAGGAGCATTTATCCATGCGTAATTTCGATCTCTCTCCGCTATACCGTTCTGCCATTGGTTTCGATCGTCTGTTCAACCACTTAGAAAACAACCAGAGCCAGAGCAACGGCTATCCTCCTTACAACGTTGAACTGGTTGACGAAAACCACTATCGCATTGCGATTGCTGTTGCCGGTTTCGCAGAGAGCGAACTGGAGATCACCGCGCAGGACAATCTGCTGGTGGTGAAAGGCTCCCATACGGCCGAGCAGAAAGAACGAACCTACCTCTACCAGGGCATCGCAGAGCGCAACTTTGAGCGCAAGTTCCAGCTGGCTGAGAACATCCACGTCAAGGGCGCGAACCTGGTGAACGGCCTGCTGTTTATCGAACTGGAACGTGTGATTCCGGAAGAGAAAAAACCGCGTCGTATCGAAATCAACTAATTACGCGGGTCGCGTGAGCGGCCCACCCGAACTTGCTTGCCGTAACGGGAGCATATGCGAATCCGCAAGGGTTTGCAGGTACAACTGTGCACAAAATTAAACTGTGCCGAACTCGCTTCTCAGAAGGAGATTTAGTATGCGTAACTACGATTTATCCCCCCTGCTGCGTCAGTGGATCGGTTTTGACAAACTGGCTAACGCGCTGCAAAGCGCAACCGAACAGCAGACCTTTCCGCCGTACAACATCGAAAAAAGCGATGATAACCACTACCGCATCACGCTTGCGCTGGCCGGGTTCCGCCAGGAAGATCTCGACATCCAGCTTGAGGGTACGCGCCTGACCGTGAAAGGGTCACCGGAAAAACCAGACACCGAGACCAAATGGCTGCATCAGGGGCTTGTCACTCAGCCGTTTAGCCTGAGCTTTACCCTGGCAGACCATATGGAAGTTTCTGGCGCGACGTTCACTAACGGGCTGCTGAACATTGACCTCACCCGTAACGTGCCGGAAGCCATTGCGCCTCAGCGCATCGCCATTAGCGAACGCCCGGCGTTGAACAGCTAAACCACGTTTTTGCCGGGTGGCAAACCTGCCGATCCTGTAGGTCGGGTAAGGCGCAGCCGCCACCCGACTCGCTCACAGATGCCATGAAGCCCTGCCCCGGCAGGGCTTTTTTGTGCGCCATCGCCCATACAACCGCCGTCAGCTCTGAGAGAATCCTTAGCATAACTATGGTTATACACAGGATGTGGATCATGAGTGATATCGCGTTAACCGTTAGCGTGTTGGCCCTTGTCGCGGTAGTGGGGCTATGGCTGGGGAATATCAAAATCCGCGGCGTCGGATTTGGCATCGGTGGGGTGCTGTTCGGCGGGATTTTTGTCGGCCATTTTGCCGACCAGCTTGGGTGGGTGCTCAGCGCCGATATGCTGCATTTCATCCAGGAGTTCGGCCTGATCCTCTTTGTGTATACCATCGGTATTCAGGTGGGGCCGGGCTTCTTCGCTTCCCTGCGCGTCTCCGGTTTACGCCTTAATCTCTTTGCCTTCGGCATCGTCGTGATGGGGGGGCTGGTTACCGCCATTCTGCATAAACTCTTCGCGATTCCGCTGCCCGTCGTGCTGGGCATCTTCTCCGGCGCCGTCACGAATACGCCCGCGCTCGGGGCGGGCCAGCAAATTCTGCGCGATCTGGGTATCCCTGCTGATGTCGTCGATCAGATGGGGATGAGCTACGCCATGGCCTATCCGTTTGGCATTTGCGGTATTTTGCTCTCGATGTGGCTGGTGCGCGTGCTGTTCCGCGTTAACGTCGAGCAGGAGGCAAAAGAGCATGAAAGCACGCTGACCAACGGCCATGCGCTCATTAAAACTATCAATATTCGCGTCGAAAACCCTAATCTGAACAATATGGCGATTCAGGATGTTCCCATTCTGAACAGCGCGACCATTATCTGTTCCCGCCTGAAACGTGATGAAACGCTGATGGTGCCTTCACCGGATACCCTTATTCAGCACGGCGATCTCCTGCATCTGGTAGGGCAACCGGCGGATTTAAACAATGCCCGGCTGGTGATTGGTCAGGAGGTGGATACCTCACTCTCAACCCGTGGAACGGACATGCGCGTGGAGCGGGTGGTAGTGACCAATGAGAAGGTTTTGGGCAAGAAAATACGCGATTTGCAGGTTAAAGAGCGTTATGACGTGGTGATCTCCCGGCTTAACCGCGCCGGTGTCGAGCTGGTGGCCAGCCAGGATGCCAGCCTGCAATTCGGTGATATTCTCAACCTCGTCGGGCGTCCCTCATCCATTGATGCCGTAGCGGACATGGTGGGCAACGCCCAGCAAAAACTCCAGCAGGTGCAGATGCTGCCGGTCTTTATCGGCGTCGGGCTTGGCGTCATGCTTGGCTCCATCCCCCTGTACGTGCCCGGCTTCCCGGTAGCACTGAAGCTGGGTCTGGCAGGCGGGCCGCTCATTATGGCGCTGATCCTCGGGCGTATCGGCTCCATCGGTAAGCTCTACTGGTTTATGCCGCCGAGCGCTAACCTGGCGCTGCGGGAGTTGGGCATCGTGCTGTTTCTGGCGGTGGTGGGGCTGAAATCCGGCGGCGATTTTGTCGATACTCTGGTCAACGGCGAAGGGATGAGCTGGGTAGGATACGGCATATTTATTACCGCTATCCCCCTGATAACGGTCGGATTACTGGCACGTATCTTCGCTAAAATGAACTATCTCACGTTGTGCGGCATGCTGGCCGGTTCCATGACCGATCCGCCCGCGCTGGCGTTCGCCAATAACCTGCACGCCACCAGCGGCGCGGCGGCGTTGTCCTACGCCACGGTTTATCCGCTAGTGATGTTTCTGCGCATCATCACCCCGCAGCTACTGGCGGTGCTGTTCTGGGGGATGGGCTAATAAGTCTTCCGGGTGGATGCGCCGCAAATGGTAGTCCACCTGGTAATCGCTGGTGTTCCGGAACATCACGGAATAATTGAGGAACTCGCCGCTGTCGCTGTAGGAAAGGGAGGTGATGCGCAGCAGCGGCGTCTGTTCCGGCACATTCATATAACCGGCCAGCTGTTTATCTGCCAGCACCGGCGTCAGGCTCTCGTAGTTGCCGCTGATGGTGATCCCGCATTCCTTCTCGATGTAATCAAACTTAGACCCTTCGAGATGCGCCAGGGAAAGATTGCGGAACAGCTTCACCGGCATAAAGCTGTCCTCCAGCATCAGCGGTTTTCCGTCCACGTAACGCACCCGCCTTGAAAAATAGATCCGCTCATCAACCTGAATCCGCAGCTGGCTGGCGATGGCGGGCGGCGCGGGCATCACTTCAAACTGCAACACCTTGCTCTGCACTTCTTTCCCCTGCTGGCGCAGCACTTCCACCAGCCCGGTCAGGTTAGTCGTTTCATGATGAACGTCTTTGCGCGCCACGAACGTCCCGCTGCCGTGTCGACGTTCAACCAGCCCCCAGCTTACCAGCAGATCCAGCGCCTTGCGGATGGTCATCCGGGCTACGCCAAACTCCTTTGCCAGCGCTTTTTCTCCGGGTAACGGACTGCCAATGTTGTAGTCCGAGGAATTCAGCCGCAGCCGTAGCCGATCGGCAATTGATTTGTAGATCACCAGTAGACCTCTCTGCGCACATCATGGCGTGGATTACGTCTTAACTTGTCTATGTTTAGTTTAAAAAGTAGACCTGATTGGTCAAATTAAAACCATGAATGCGATCACGAATCGCAGCGGCATACCATGTTGCTGCATCAGTAAGTTCTTATGCTCACCTCAGGCCAGTAAAAAACCATAAAGGCCTCTATCCCCTACAGGTTGTTTCATGAGGATTTAAAAATGCTCAGTCAAATACAACGTTTTGGCGGCGCCATGTTCACCCCGGTTTTGCTGTTTCCCTTTGCCGGGATCGTGGTTGGGATCGCCATCATGCTTCGCAATCCGCTGTTTGTCGGTGAGGCCTTAACCGCGCCGGATAATCTGTTCGCGCAAATTGTTCACATCATCGAAGAGGGCGGCTGGGCGGTGTTCCGAAATATGCCGCTGATTTTTGCTGTCGGATTACCGATTGGCCTGGCAAAGCAGGCGCAGGGCCGCGCCTGTCTGGCGGTGCTGATTAGCTTCCTGACCTGGAACTACTTTATCAACGCGATGGGGATGACCTGGGGTCACTTCTTTGGCGTCGACTTCTCTGCTGAACCCACTGCCGGCAGCGGGCTGGCGATGATTGCCGGAATCAAAACGCTTGATACCAGCATCATCGGGGCGATTATCATTTCCGGGCTCGTCACCGCCATCCACAACCGATTTTTCGACAAGCCGTTGCCGGTCTTTCTGGGGATTTTCCAGGGCACCTCGTTTGTCGTTATCCTCGCGTTCTTCGTCATGATCCCTTGCGCCTGGCTGACGCTGCTGGGATGGCCGAAAGTGCAGATGGGCATTGAGTCGTTGCAGGCCTTTCTACGTACCGCTGGCGCGCTGGGCGTATGGGTTTATACCTTCCTGGAACGCATTCTGATCCCAACCGGATTACACCACTTTGTCTACGGCCCGTTTATCTTCGGCCCGGCTGCGGTAGAAGGCGGCATTCAGGTCTACTGGGCACAGCACCTTCAGGAATTCAGCCAGAGCACTGTGCCGCTGAAAACGCTGTTCCCGGAGGGCGGATTCGCGCTGCACGGCAACTCTAAGGTGTTTGGCTCAGTCGGTATTGCGCTGGCTATCTGGTATACCGCGTCGCCGGAGAACCGCGTCAAAGTGGCAGGTCTGCTGATCCCGGCCACGCTTACCGCCGTGCTGGTGGGCATTACCGAACCGCTGGAGTTCACCTTCCTGTTTATCTCGCCGTTGCTGTTTGCCATCCACGCCGTGCTGGCCGCAACGATGGCGACGGTGATGTATACCTTCGGGGTGGTGGGGAACATGGGGGGCGGTCTGCTGGACCAGTTCCTGCCGCAAAACTGGATCCCGATGTTCCATAACCACGCCTCGACGGTATTCACCCAGATTGGCATCGGCCTCTGCTTCACCGCTCTCTATTTCGTGGTTTTCAGGACGCTTATCGAACGTCTGAATCTCAAAACGCCGGGCCGGGAAGAGAGCGAAATCAAACTCTACAACAAAGCCGACTATAAGGCCGCGCGCGGGCAAACCACCGCCCCGGCGGCAGCCAGCCAGCAGGTCGGGCAGGCTGCTGGGTTCTTACAGGCGCTCGGCGGCGCAGCAAACATCGAAAGTATCAATAACTGCGCCACCCGCTTGCGTATCGCCCTGGTGGATATGACGAAAACCCAAAGCGACGACGTCTTCAAAGCCCTGGGCGCACACGGTGTGGTGCGGCGCGGCAACGGCATACAGGTGATTGTCGGTCTGCACGTTCCTCAGGTGCGCGACCAGCTGGAATCGCTGATGAAAACCCCTTTAACAAACGAACAAACCACTCTGACAGAGGCTATATCATGAAAAAATTCTCAGTTGTTATTGCAGGCGGCGGCAGTACATTCACGCCTGGTATCGTCCTGATGCTGTTAGCCAACCGTGACCGTTTCCCGCTGCGTGCGCTGAAGTTCTATGACAATGACGGAGCACGTCAGGAGATCATCGCCGAGGCGTGCAAAATCATCCTTAAGGAGCAGGCGCCGGAGATTGAATTTAGTTACACCACCGATCCTGAAGCGGCCTTTACCGATGTGGATTTCGTGATGGCGCATATTCGCGTGGGCAAATACCCCATGCGTGAAAAAGATGAAAAAATCCCGCTGCGCCACGGCGTGTTGGGCCAGGAAACGTGCGGGCCGGGCGGCATCTCCTACGGCATGCGCTCCATCGGCGGCGTGCTGGAGCTGGTGGATTACATGGAGCAGTACTCCCCGAACGCGTGGATGCTGAACTACTCCAACCCGGCGGCGATTGTCGCGGAAGCCACGCGCCGCCTGCGTCCGAACGCGAAAATTCTCAACATCTGCGACATGCCGATCGGCATTGAAGGACGTATGGCGCAAATCGTCGGTCTGAAAGACCGCAAAGAGATGCGCGTGCGCTACTACGGTCTGAACCACTTCGGCTGGTGGACGTCGATTGAAGATCTGAACGGCAACGATCTGATGCCGAAACTGCGCGAATACGTGGCGAAAAACGGTTATGTTCCGCCTTCGGAAGATGCGCATACTGAAGCGAGCTGGAATGATACTTTCGCCAAGGCTAAAGACGTACAGGCGCTGGATCCGGACACCATGCCGAACACCTACCTGAAGTATTACCTGTTCCCGGACTATGTGGTCGCCCATTCCAACCCGGAGCGTACCCGCGCCAATGAAGTGATGGATCACCGTGAGAAGCATGTATTCAGTTCATGCCGGGCGATTATCGAAGCCGGTCATTCTTCTGCCGGTGAACTGGAAATCGACGAACATGCGTCGTACATCGTCGATCTGGCGACCGCGATCGCCTTTAATACCCAGGAACGCATGCTGCTGATTGTGCCTAACAATGGGGCTATCCATAATTTTGACGCCGACGCGATGGTAGAAATCCCTTGTCTGGTCGGCCACAACGGACCGGAGCCGCTGACCGTGGGTGATATTCCGCACTTCCAGAAAGGACTCATGAGCCAGCAGGTGGCAGTGGAAAAACTGGTGGTGGACGCCTGGGAGCAGCGCTCGTATCAGAAACTCTGGCAGGCGATTACCCTGTCGAAAACCGTACCGAGCGCGTCGGTGGCGAAGGCGATTCTGGACGATCTGATTGAAGCCAACAAAGAGTACTGGCCGGAACTGCATTAATTTTCCTGACCGGCATCGCCAGATGCCGGTCTCCTTGTCCTGGCTGAATTACGCTATGCTGAAGCCTGCATGCAGCACGACAAGGAACCTTCATGAACATTTCCCGCCTCGGTGAAGCACCGGACTACCGCTTCTCACTGGCTAACGAACGCACGTTCTTAGCGTGGATCCGCACCGCCCTGGGCTTTCTGGCCGCAGGTGTCGGTCTTGATCAGCTCGCCCCCGATTTTGCCACCCCGTTGATTCGCGAAGTGCTGGCCCTGCTGCTGTGCCTGATTGCCGGTGTGCTGGCGATTTATGGCTATCTGCGCTGGCTTAGAAATGAAAAGGCGATGCGTCTGAAGCAGGATCTCCCCTACACGCGCGGCTTGCTCATCATTAGTACGATTTTGCTGATGGTTGCGGGCGTAGTGATGTTACTGGTGTTGTATGCCGGATAGCCGCAAAGCACGGCGGGAAGCGGACTCCGGGCTTCAGCCGGAGCGAACCTCGCTGGCCTGGCTGCGCACGCTGCTGGGGTATGGCGCGCTGATCGCTCTTGCCATTAAGCACAACTGGCACCGCACGGGGGCGCCATTCTGGATCTCCATTGTTGTGCTGGCGCTGGTAGCCGTCATTTTATGGCGCTACACCCGCAGCCGTAACCTGATGGACGTGGCGCAGAACGACTTTGCGCAGCCGAAAGCGGTGCGGGATAAGTTCCTGATTGCGTTGGCTGTGCTATCTCTGTCTTTACTCTTTGCAGTTACTCACATTCAGCAAATTATGAGCTTATAAGCCCGGTGGCGGCTGCGCCTTACCGGGCCTACAACTGCCGCGAACTGTAGGCCGGGTAAGGCGTAGCCGCCACCCGGCATAATTACTTCCCTTTAGCTAAATACTTCGCCATCTCATCCTCCGGCACCATGCCGCCGCCGGTCGCCCAGACCAGGTGCGTGGGGTTGGCATCCGCCTGCACGCGCAGCGGCCCGGCCATCCCCGCCAGCGCCGACGGCTCCAGGCGAATCCCTTCCTCCTGAGCCAGCCAGCCGAGCATGTCGTACATGCTCTGGTCGGAAAGGGTGTAGAACCCGTCAAGCAGGCGTTCCATCGCGCGGCCCACGAAGCCGGAGGCACGCCCTACCGCCAGCCCGTCCGCCGCCGTCACGTTATCAATGCCCAGATCCTGCACGGCAATCTCATCGTGCAGGCCGGTGTAAACGCCCAGCAGCATGCACGGGGAGTGCGTTGGCTCCGCGAAGAAGCAGTGGACGTTATCGCCAAAGGCCAGCTTCAGGCCAAATGCCACGCCGCCGGGGCCACCGCCGACGCCGCACGGCAGGTAGACGTACAGGGGATGATCGGCATCCACCACGCGGCCCTGCTCGGCAAACTGCGCCTTCAGGCGCTCGCCCGCCACCGCATAGCCCAGGAACAGCGTACGGGAGTTTTCATCGTCAATGAAGAAGCAGTTCGGATCGCTTTCCGCCGCTTTGCGTCCCTGCTCCACCGCCACGCCGTAATCCTGCTCATATTCCACGACGATCACGCCGTGGCTGCGCAGTTTGGCTTTCTTCCACTCGCGGGCGTCGGCGGACATATGCACCGTCACCTTAAAGCCAATGCGGGCGCTCATAATGCCGATGGACATCCCGAGGTTGCCGGTTGAGCCCACCGCGATGCTGTACTGGCTGAAGAAATCCTTAAAGCGCGGCTCCAGCAGGATGCTGTAGTCGTCTTCGACGCTCAGCAGTCCGGCGTCCAGCGCCAGTTTCTCCGCGTGGGTCAGCACCTCATAGATGCCGCCGCGCGCTTTGATCGAGCCGGAGATCGGCAGATGGCTGTCTTTTTTTAGCAGCAGCGTGCCTGGAATGGCCTTACCGGACTCTTTCTCCAGCCGCGCCTGCATCGCCGGGATCGCGACCAGGTCGGATTCGATAATCCCGCCCGTTGCCGCCGTTTCCGGGAACGCTTTCGCCAGATACGGCGCGAAGCGTTTCAGGCGCGCGTGCGCGTCGTCCACGTCGGCTTTGGTCAGCCCGACATACGGCAATCCTTCCGCCAGCGTCGTGGTGCGCGGGTTAAGCCAGGTGGTTTCTTTCAGGGCAATCAGATCCTCAACCAGAGGAAACTGTGCGGTTAAAGTAGTGATAGTTGCGTTTTCCATAATACGTCTCTTCGCGCTCAGATAATGAAAGAAAGCAGGAATGTGCCGCCAAGTGCAAGCACCGAGGCGATAAACGTCGCCGTCGTATAGTATTTGAAGGTCTGGTTCAGGGTCGCGCCGCAGTATTGCTTCACCAGCCAGAAGAGAGAATCGGTCACGATCGTGCAGCCAATAGCGCCGGACCCGATGGCAATGGTGATGATCTCCGGGCTTACGTTCGGGTAGAGCGGCAGGATCGGCGCCACTATCGCCGTGGCACCCATCATCGCTACCGTTGCCGAACCCACGGCGGCGTGCAGCACCAGTGCCACCAGCCAGGCGAGAAGGATAGGGTGCATATGCAGGTTCGAGAGAATATGCGCCAGCGTCTCCGCCAGACCGCTGGTTTTAAGGATGGCGTTGAACGCGCCGCCCGCACCGATAATCAGCAAAATGTTGGCGATAGAGCCAAAGCCGTGCTCCGTATGGGTCAGCATTGCGCCCATGCCCATGTGCTGGCGGATCCCCAGCAGGTAGTAGGCAAAAAACACGGCGATAAACATCGCGGTGATGGGGTTGCCGATAAACTCCAGCAGGGTATACAGCGAGCCTTCTTTTGCCATGTTCAGCTCGGCAATGGTTTTCACCAGCATCAGGGCAATCGGCAGCAGCACGGTGAACAGCGTGGCGCTCAGCGACGGCAGCGTGTGTTCTTCCCGCACCTTCAGGTCTGAAAATTCCGCCGGAACCGGCTTATAGGGCAGACGATCGCCGAGCAGCTTCAGGAACAGCGGGCCGCCAACCAGAGACGCCATCAGGCCCACCATCAGACCGTAGACAATCACCGTCCCGACGTCCGCCCCTAATTTATTGGTGACAAACAGCGCGGCCGGATGCGGAGGCACCACGCAGTGCACTGCCATTAGTGCGGTACAGAGCGGAATGGCCAGCTTGAGCAGCGACGTGTTGGTCTTTTTGGCGATGGAAAACGCCAGCGGGATCAGCAGTACCACGCCCACTTCCACAAACAGCGTAATGCCGCAGATCAGGCCGACCAGGACCATAATCACGTCCGCCGACAGCCAGCGGCAGCGCTGCAACGTAATCCCGATGCGCTCTGCCGCGCCGGAGACTTCCATCATTTTGCCGAGAATAGTGCCAAGACCGATAACCGCCGCCAGGAAGCCCAGCGTACCGCCAATCCCGCTCTCAATGGCGTTCACCATATCCAGCGGGCTCATCCCCATCATCGCGCCGACGAAAAAGCTTGCCAGCAGCAGCGCGAGGAACGGGTGAAACTTCAGTTTTACGATGGTTAAAACAATCAATACGATGCTGACAAGCAGCGTTGCCACAACCCAGACCTGAGATCCCATATCTCACCTCACCCTTATGTCATCTGGGGGTATTGGACGAAAAAACGGCGTGGGCTGACAAACGATATAAATTGGCGTTCAGATGAGCCAGATTGGATCAACTGAGTGACTGTGTTCTAAAAAGCGCACTTAACTCGTATTAGGTTCACATAAATTCATTCTTGAGCGGTATGCTGAACGCAGAAATTACGTGTGGGAATTGTGATGACCGATGCGAATGAAGGCAGAAACCGGCTTTTAAACGGCTGGCAGCTGTCGAAAATGTACACCTTTGAAGTGGCCGCCCGGCATGAGTCCTTCGCGCTGGCGGCGGCGGAGCTGTCGCTCAGCCCCAGCGCGGTGAGCCACCGCATAAACCTGCTGGAAGAGGAGCTGGGCATTCAGCTGTTTGTCCGCTCACACCGTAAAGTGGAGCTGACGCAGGAAGGCAAGCGCGTTTACTGGACGCTGAAATCGTCCCTCGACACCCTGAATCAGGAGATCCTGGATATTAAAAACCAGGCGCTGTCAGGTACGCTAACGGTGTACTCCCGGCCGTCGATCGCCCAGTGCTGGCTGGTGCCGATGCTGGGGGATTTTACCCGCCGCTACCCGTCGATTTCACTTACTATTCTGACTGGTAATGATTACGTCAACATGCAGCGAACCGGCATCGATCTGGCGCTCTATTTCGACGATACGCCGCCAAACCACCTTTCTCATCACTTTTTGATGGATGAAGAGATTTTGCCCGTCTGCTCGCCGGCGTATGCCCGGGAGCATGAACTGCTGAAAAACCCCCATAACCTCAGCCACTGCACGTTACTGCACGACCGTCAGGCCTGGAGCAATGATTCCGGTACGGATGAGTGGCTGAGCTGGGCGCAGCATTACGCGGCGAATATGCCGTTATCATCGGGTATTGGCTTCGATCGCTCTGATTTAGCCATTATCGCGGCCATGAATAATGTGGGGGTGGCGATGGGGAGAAAGCGGCTGGTGCAAAAACGTCTCGAACGAGGGGAGTTGATCGCACCCTTTGATGGGAAAACTCTCAAGTGCCATCAGCATTATTACGTCTCAACGCTTCCCGGCCGTCAGTGGCCGAAAATTGACGCCTTTATCGGCTGGCTAAGAGAACTGGCGGGTTGAAGAATTATTACGCTTTCGCTCTACACCAAATGTGAAAAAGCGTGCTAAATACAGGTAATGCTTTTGATTTATCCAGGGTAAACCGTGTTAAAGCCTTTTATTGCCACTGCGATCTTACTCTCTTCCGGCTGGGCGATTGCCGCTGAGCCGCCGCTGACGGCTGCCCGTTACGCGCAGATGCTGGGCGTCGGAATGGATGTCGACTGGGCACGCACCGAGCGCGGTATCCGCGAGTTCGACCCGCTGGTGGTCCGTGATTTTCAGGCGAAAGGCATACACCATGTCCGTATTCGGGTGGCGGGCGAACCGACGGAAGCGCGGCTGATTCACCTGCGTAAGCTGGTGGAGGCCTGCGAGCAATACGGCGTCATCCCCATCATCGCTTATCAGGCCGATGAATATAAAAACGACCCGAAAGCGGATACCGAAAAAGAGGTGATTAACTGGTGGATTGCCGTGGCGCACTATTTTGGTCAGCGCTCGCCGTTGCTGGGCTTTGACCTGATCTACGAACCGGCGGACAAGCTCAACCACAACGTTGCTTCGCTCAACCGGGTGTATGAGAAAGCGATCAAAGACATTCACGCCATTGATGCCAGCCGCATGATTTTTATCGCCCCTCGTCTGCGCGCCGCGCCGGAGGATTTATCCAGCCTGAAGCTGCCCGCGCACAGCCAGAATTACCTGCTGGCGGAGTGGCATATTTTCCCCTGGGGTCCGCTGAAAACGAACGGCAAATACCCGTGGACGTCCGGAACCGCGGCTGAGAAAGCGGCTATACGTAACCGAATCAACGCCGCGCTGCACTGGCAGCAAAAAACCGGGCACGTGAGCTGGGTTGGCGGCTGGGGCGTGGGCGAATCGAAAAGCCTGACGCCAACCGCCTCGCAGATGGCGTTTGCCACGTTTATGGCGTGCGAGCTGCAACAGGCCAACATCCCGTATGCGATAAACGCCGATGTTCAGTTTTATGACGGGGAAGAGGGGGCGTGGCGGCCTGCCCCAGAGCGGCTATTGCAGGCGATGATTGCGCCCGTCTGTGAAAAGCCCGGCGAGAAGCCGGGCCATCATGCGGTTAAACCGGCTGTTCGTGATGCGAGACACGCGACGCCAGCGGCAGCCAGCACAGCAAAATCAGCAGCCCCATCAGGGTCATCAGCAAGCCTAAACTCGCCTGCCCGGTCTGCGGCATCATAGCCGAAAGCCAGGCCAGCGCGCCGGAACCGATGTTCTGCAAACCGCCCACCAGCGCGCCTGCCGTGCCTGCGAGGAACGGGAACGGCTCCATCGCGCCGCTGGTGGCGAGGGGAAACAGCATGCCCGCGCCGAAGAAGAACAGCGCCGCCGGGATGAGCAACGTCCAGACCGACATCACGTAAAACAGCCCCGGGATCCACATCATCAGCCCGGCCAGCAGACAGCTGATCACCGACTGCCACATCAGCGTGGAGAAACGCTTGTTCGGACGTCCGGCGAACCATGCGCCGAAGAACGCCGCTGGGATCGGCAGAATAAACAGAATACTCACCACCATGCTGCTCAGGCCAAGGCCTGCGCCCAGCAGCACGCCGGAACAGGCTTCAAACACCGCAATGCCCGCCAGGCCGCCGATTAGCATCAACAGATAACAGGTAAAGCACCCATTACCGAACAGCGTTTTGTAGCTGGCGATGAGCTTCGTGCGCGGCGCGTCTTTTGGGCGGGTTTCCGGCATCCAGCGCGCCATGCTGAAGGTGACAATAATGCACAGCACCAGCAGGAAGGCGTAACAGGCGCGCCAGGACCAGACGGTGTCCAGCAGACCCCCAATCAGCGGGGCCAGTAGCGGGCTGACCAGAATACCCATATTTAACAGACTGTTGGCGTGACGAAGCTGTGTGCCCTGGTACATATCACGCGGCAGGGTACGCGCCATAACCCCGCCAACGCCGGTGCCCACGCCCTGGAGGGCGCTGGCGGCAATCAGGACGGTCAGGCTGTGCGTGGTAATGGCAATCACCGTTGCTACCATGAAAATGCTCATGCCCACCAGAATGACCGGACGACGCCCGACGCGATCGGACAGGGGACCATAAACCAGCTGTGAAACGCCATAGGTCAGCAGATAGGCTGCCATCACGCTCTGGACTGCACCTTCGCGGACGCTCAGATCTTTTGCCATATCGGCAATCGCCGGAATGTAGATGGTTTGTGCCATCTGCCCGACGGCCACCAGTAACACCAGCATCAACAATAAGTTCACGTTCCGTTGCTTTTTCATGTCGCTGAATACTTTTGCCAAAAGAGATAAATAAAGAATAAGTGACTACGCATTCCCATAAATGCGCGAGGAATCTACCACAGAGAGATGACAATTTAAGCATTACTGTGATGAATGACAGAAGGCGTGAAGGCAGGATTTGTAAACAAGATCGGCAACTAATGTTGCCAGCGAATTACGCCAGGCGCAGCAGGACCGCACCGGCAGCAATACCCAGTGCCGCCGCGATGCGCAGGCCGGCAACCTTCTCTTTTAAAAGCACAAATGCGATTAATGCGCCGAAGAGAATAGAGGTTTCACGCAGTGCCGCGACCACAGCCAGCGGTGCCTGGGTCATCGCCCAGAGTGCCAGACCGTAAGATCCCATCGTCCCGACACCGCCGAGCAGCCCTTTTTTCCAGTGCAGGCGCAGGTAGCTGGACGCTTCGCGACGCCGCGCCACCATTGCCCAGCTCAGCAGGCAGAAACCGTTCATGAAGAAGGTCCAGAGCGTATAGCCCAGCGCAGTGTCCGAGAGTCGCACACCGGTGCCGTCCACCAGGGTATACCCGGCGATAAAACAGGCGTTCAGCAGCGCCAGCCAGATCCCCTTGCGTGACTGCATGCGGCCGTTCATCGCCATGGCCAGAATCGACAGACAAATGACCCCAATGCCGGACCAGGCAAGCCAGGAGAGATGATCCCCGAGCACCAATACGCTGATCAGCGCCACCAGCAGAGGGGCCGTCCCGCGCATAAGGGGGTAGGTCTGGCTCATGTCGGAGACCTGATAGGTCTTCGCTACCAGCACGGTGTACACCACCTGTAACGCACAGGAGACGAACAAATATGGCCAGCTTGCGGCAGTTGGCTGAGGAGAGAAGGGCAGTAAAATCAGGGCAATAAGCGCGGCTGAACCGCTGACTCCGATCGCCGAGTAGAGTTTATCCGTTCCGGCTTTAACGATGGCGTTCCAGCTGGCATGCAGCAGTGCGGCGAACAGTAAAATGCAGAAAACGGTGATGGTCATGGCGTATCGGTTGGTGAAATGTCATCCAACTGTAACATTCACCCGTCGATGCTGCCAGCCGCTTACACTGCGCAAAAAAGGCGGTGCGTCACCCGGGGTTCGTCTGACACCAGCCTGAAGCCCGCCCGATGGTAAAATCCGTACGCGGTTTCCGGCGCATGGGTATTAAGAAAATCAAACCAGATGCTGGCATCCGCCATCACCACGGTCAAAAGCTGTTTGCCTATGCCCTGCCCACGGCACTTTTCGCTGACGTAGAGATGACGAATACGTCCGGCGCGCGGCTGCTGGCTGAACGGATCGCGATTAAGGCCGCACACGCCCACCAGCCTGCCGTTAAGAAACGCCCCCAGCAGTTTTTCACCCGGCGCGTTAAAGCGGTTTTCACCCCGCTGCCAGTTCTCTTCCAGCCTGCGCAGCATATTGAAATTCAACGCGATACTCTCCGCCTTCAGGGCGATATACCCGGGTTCATCGGGCGTGACGGGCTCAATTAACAGACGCGACATAGCATTCCCTCGTTATTAAAGAGGGGCGGTTGCCCGCCCCTCTCAGGTGCGACTTGAACCTGAATCACCGAACGTATTTCAGGACAGCATCAAGCAGTTGCAATACAGCAACAATGAGTTTGAGGACAAGTATGACCATATCCACGACGCTCATACGCGTCTCCTTTTGGTTAAAAGGAGCACGATGCTGGCGTACCTTTCCGCCGCCTGTGGCCAGCACCTGGATTGACGTAACACAGTGTGCTCACTTCAGGGGTTAAGGCACTGACGGCACCACCCGTTTCAGCCAGGACTTTGTTGCGCCGGTAAACTGCGGCCCCCTCGCTCACTGCGAACACCCTCAGTATAGATAAATACTGTATGCATGAGGGTCTTCCCTTGTTGTGGTGGCTGAAGGCATGATAATGGTGTATTTAATCGCCAGAGGTCACCGCCATGGATGAAAAGTCCCTCTACGCTCATATTCTCAACCTGTCCGATCCGTGGCAGGTAAAGTCCCTTTCTCTCGATGAAAATGCCGGTTCTGTTACTGTC
This sequence comes from Enterobacter cloacae complex sp. 302F9, assembly GCF_050030335.1. Lineage (NCBI taxonomy): Bacteria > Pseudomonadati > Pseudomonadota > Gammaproteobacteria > Enterobacterales > Enterobacteriaceae > Enterobacter > Enterobacter cloacae complex sp. 302F9. The sequence continues at coordinate 31,616 of NZ_JBLGUC010000001.1, forward strand.
ACTATTGAGATCGCTGAAAACACCCGGCTAGCCTGTCCGACCTGCGGTAAATCCTGTTCTGTTCACGATCACCGTCATCGTAAATGGCGCCATCTTGATACCTGCCAGTTCACCACTATTGTTGAAGCCGATGTTCCACGAATTATGTGTCCGGAGCATGGCTGCCTGACGTTGCCTGTTCCGTGGGCTGGCCCCGGAAGCCGGTATACGTTGCTATTCGAATCGTTCGTTCTCTCATGGCTGAAAATCAGCACCGTTGATGCTGTCAGGAAGCAACTTAAGCTCAGTTGGAATGCGGTTGACGGCATTATGACCCGGGCAGTTAAGCGAGGTCTTGCCCGGATAAAAAAGCCATTATCCGCCCGTCATATGAATGTGGATGAGGTCGCCTTTAAAAAAGGACATCGTTACATAACGGTGATCTCCGATCGCGATGGTCGGGCGCTGGCCTTAACGGATGATCGCGGCACAGAGAGTCTTGCCGGCTATCTTCGCACGCTCACTGATGGGCAGTTGCTGGCTATCAAAACGCTCTCAATGGACATGAACGCGGGCTATATAAGAGCAGCGCGTATCCACTTACCCAGTGCGGTTGAGAAAATCGCCTTTGACCGCTTCCATGTGGCGAAGCAACTGGGCGAGGTAGTTGATAAAACCCGTCAGAATGAACATCCGCACCTCCCTGTTGAAAGCCGACACCAGGCAAAAGGAACCCGCTTCCTGTGGCAGTACAGCGATAAGTGGATGACCGAATCCCGGCAGGAAAAGCTGATGTGGCTGCGTGCACAGATGAAGCTGACGAGCCAGTGCTGGGCGCTGAAAGAGCTGGCAAAGGATATCTGGAACAGGCCATGGAGCGAGGAAAGACGGAGTGACTGGCAGAGATGGTTGGCGCTGGCGGCTAACAGTGACGTTCCCATGATGAAAAATGCCGCGAAAACGATAGGAAAAAGGCTGTACGGGATCCTGAATGCGATGCGACACAGTGTCTCAAACGGAAATGCGGAGGCACTTAACAGCAAGATCAGGCTGCTGAGGATAAAAGCCAGGGGATACCGAAACCGGGAGCGCTTTAAACTGGGGGTGATGTTCCACTACGGAAAGCTGAATATGGCGTTCTGAGCCTTCCCACCATGACCGGGGAAGACCCATGCATGAACAGTATTTTATGGACAAAATTTGGAAGGCGATCCATACTCAAAAACGTCAAAATCCGTGCCGGAATTGCGCGTTCGTCTTCGATCGCGTATACTTTTCGCGTTGACGTAACACAGTGTGTTCTGCGGCAACCAACCGCAAAACCCTGATAAAAACCTCGCTTAGGCGGGGTTTTTTGTTTTCAGGGCAGCCCAGAAAAGGTGCTTGTTGACTTATTGGCAATGGGTGCGGCTGGCATGCAGTATGATTCAATGATTAATTTAATAAGTTCTAATAAGCAGTGGTTCTGGTTCTAGGCCACTTATACAAGTTTACGTCTCTCAATACATAAACTCATTCCAGACATCAATACTCTTCTGAAAGTGAAAAAATGGTATCGACTATAATTGCAGTAAATAATAATGAACTAATTTATATTTTTCTTAAATATTTGCGGGGTTAACCCTCCTTAATTTGAATTATTCGATTTTTCATTGTACTATCTATAACCACGCGCATAGTATGGATACATTATGCAGGCATCTGATTATTTAAAGATGAAGTTCCAAAGCGACAGGCAGTTGGCTATTTATGGACAGCAGGGCGTAGCAGGGACATGGAAAGCATTACAGGGGATCGGCTCTGATATTTACTCAGGAATTGAGCGTGTAAGTTGGTACTCATCATGCTTAATCCCCATCTATCACGATGTGTGTGACGAGCTTCTCTCAGAAGAAAAGAGAATGTACCTCTCAATTCTCTCGCTTTACCGTTATCGCGATGTAATAGCACACATGCTATATCTTTATTTTGAAAGTGTTATTTCCGATTCTGAAAATGGAAATGAAAACAATCGCGTTCGTAAGACGGATTCAAAAGTAACCGGGCTTGTTAATAACATACCGACCAGCAAGGCCGCGCGTTTAGCGATAGCATGGGGTCTGGCCAAATCCCTTTCCGAATCTGGCCTGCTGTCTGAAATCGTCGTCGAACGGCTTGCACGCCGCGTACCTAACGTAGTCATGGCGCTTCAATTGATTGGAACGGAACAGAAGTGCGCTCTTGCTGCTCGTCGCCTGAAAACATTGGACCCTAAGTATTACGCCACCCTCTATGCTGCACAACTGGAGATGCTTTACTACTTTTTTGAGCCTTTCCTGTCTGAACTCATTAAGAAGGTGCAGTTGGGATTCTATAAGGATTTCGATGCAATTTATAAAGACTTAAAGGGCAAGGAGCATGTTTAAAAGTCTGTTATCAATTCTATTAACGGATATTTTATTCCCTGTTTATATTTTTGCGTGCGCCTCTTTGTTCCTGTGGTTGGTACCTGACCACTGGGTCTTACTAACATTCATTGCTATCGTTGTGTTTATTATTGTTCACCCGATGATTTTTGGCCACTTTGATAAATACGATTAAATGTTATTAAAAGGATTTTTATGTCAAACCCAGCTTATTTGTTTTTAACAGATGAAAATGGTTCTCCCATGGTTGGCCCTTGCCTTGTGTCAGGGCGTGAAGGTGCAATTGAACTTAAAACGTTCACTCATAATGTCAACGTCCCGGTCGACGGGAATACCGGGAAATTGACGGGTACGCGTATACACATGCCCATCATGTTTCAAAAAGAATTTGATCGTGTAACCCCGCTTCTCTTTCGCGCATTGAGTACGGGAAGAACGCTCAAGTCAGCCACTATTAAGATGTATCAGATTAATGAGGCGGGTTTTGAACAGGAGTATTTTAATATCTTCCTGGAGAATGTGAAAATAACCTCAATCACACCAGACCTGTATCCCGGCGCAAACACCGGAACCCACCTTGAAACGGTTCTCATACGCTACGAGAAAATCACCTGGAAGCATTGCGACGGCAATGTCATCTATAGTGACACCTGGAATGAGCGAGCAACGTACTGAAACGTGATCCCTGACGCATTTTTGCGCAGATGAAAATATTTCCATTGTCACATCCGAAAACCTGTGTTTGTATAAATTCAATCAATGATTCCAAACACAGGTCCCCAATGACTTCATCCATCTTCACTTCGACCCTACTAAAAACTGCGCAACCTGCCGCAGTGGTCGTCGTGCGTGTGGTGGTGGTCGTCGGCAATGCGCCGTAGGGACTGGATCAACACACGAATCCAAAACCCCGCCGGCGCAAACCGGGCGGGGTTTTTCGTTTAGGACCCTCCCCGGAAGGCTGGCTCAGAAGAAAAGGACTGGAGCATGGCAAGTTCGGGCACAACATCCACAAAGACGCGTTTTACAGGCGCGCAGCTGATTGTTCATTTACTGGAACGACAGGGCATCACCACCGTTGCGGGCATCCCGGGTGGGACCGTACTGCCGCTGTATGATGCGTTAAGCCAAAGCACACAGATCCGCCACGTGCTGGCGCGCCACGAGCAGGGCGCAGGCTTTATCGCCCAGGGCATGGCGCGTACCCAGGGTAAACCGGCGGTCTGTATGGCCTGTAGCGGGCCGGGCGCCACTAACCTGGTGACCGCCATCGCCGACGCGCGTCTCGACTCTATTCCGCTGATCTGCATTACCGGCCAGGTGCCGTCCTCAATGATCGGCACCGATGCGTTCCAGGAAGTCGACACCTACGGCATCTCTATCCCCATCACCAAACATAACTATTTAGTTCGCGATATCAGCGATCTGCCTCAAGTTATCAGCGATGCGTTCCGCATTGCGCAGTCTGGCCGCCCGGGCCCGGTGTGGATAGACATTCCTAAGGATGTCCAGACCGCAGAAATTGAGATCGACGTTCTGCCGGAGCCGGGTGACCGTGCCCCCGCGCCAGAATTCAGCGCTGAGAGCGTGCGCGATGCGGCGGCGATGATCAACGCCGCCAAACGCCCGGTGCTCTATCTGGGCGGCGGGACGATCAACGTCGCGGATGAAATCCGCCAGTTCGCTGAAAAAGCTAATTTGCCCACCACCATGACCCTGATGGCGCTGGGTATGCTGCCAAAAGCGCACCCGCTCTCTCTCGGCATGCTGGGCATGCACGGCGCGCGCAGCACCAACTACATCCTGCAAGAGGCGGATTTGCTGATAGTTATGGGGGCGCGTTTTGATGACCGGGCGATTGGCAAAACCGAGCAGTTCTGCCCGAACGCCAAAATCATTCACGTGGATATCGACCGCGCCGAGCTGGGTAAAATCAAGCAGCCGCACGTGGCGATCCAGGGCGACGTGGCCGAGGTGCTGGCGCAGCTGATCCCGCAGACGGAGGCAACCGACCGCGCCGACTGGCGCCAGCTGGTGGCCGATCTGCAACGGGAGTTCCCGGGCGCTATCCCAACCGAGGGCGACCCGCTGAGCCACTATGGTCTTATCAACGCCGTCGCCGCCTGCGTGGATGACAGCGCGATTATCACCACCGACGTCGGCCAGCATCAGATGTGGACCGCTCAGGCGTATCCGCTGAACCGCCCGCGCCAGTGGCTGACCTCCGGCGGCCTTGGCACCATGGGCTTCGGCCTGCCAGCAGCGGTTGGCGCGGCGCTCGCCAACCCGGACCGCAAGGTGATCTGCTTCTCCGGTGACGGCAGCCTGATGATGAATATTCAGGAGATGGCGACGGCGGCCGAAAACCAGTTAGACGTTAAAATCATTCTGATGAACAACGAGGCGCTGGGCCTGGTGCACCAGCAGCAGAGCCTGTTCTACAAGCAGGGCGTGTTTGCGGCGACCTATCCGGGGATGATCAACTTCATGCAGATTGCCGATGGTTTTGGCCTGCACACCTGCGATCTGAACGCCGAAGAAGATGCCCACGCGGCGTTGCAGGATGCGATTTCTCGCCCTGGCCCGGCGCTGATCCACGTGCGTATCGACCCTGAACAAAAAGTGTATCCGATGGTGCCGCCGGGTGCGGCAAATACTGAGATGGTGGGGGAATAAGCCATGCAGAAACAATGTGATAACGTCATTCTGGAACTCACCGTCCGCAACCACCCAGGCGTCATGACCCACGTCTGTGGGCTCTTTGCCCGTCGGGCGTTTAACGTGGAAGGCATTCTGTGCCTGCCGATTCAGGGCAGCGAGCACAGCCGCATCTGGCTACTGGTGAACGACGACCAGCGTCTGGAGCAGATGATGGCGCAGATCGACAAGCTGGAGGACGTCACCAAAGTGGCACGCAACCAGTCCGATTCCACCATGTTTAACAAAATTGCGGTGTTTTTTGAGTAAATCACTTAAGGTAAGAGGCTTTTGCCGGATGGCGCTGCGCTTATCCGGCCTGCAAGGACGTTACACGTAGGCCGGATAAGGCGTTTGCGCCGCCATCCGGCGCGTTCACGCATCAGGATCAAACCATGACCACCATCGCCCTTATCGACGACCACCTTATCGTTCGCTCCGGCTTTGCCCAGCTTTTAAACCTCGAACCGGATTTTCAGGTCGTGGCCGAGTTTGGCTCAGGACGCGAGGCGCTGGCGGGCCTGCCGGGACGCGGGGTGCAGGTCTGTATCTGCGATATCTCAATGCCGGACCTCTCCGGGCTGGAGCTGTTAAGCCAGCTGCCGAAAGGGATGGCGACGATCATGCTCTCGGTCCACGACAGCCCGGCGCTGGTCGAGCAGGCGCTCAACGCGGGGGCGCGCGGGTTTCTCTCTAAACGCTGTAGCCCGGACGAGCTGATTGCCGCCGTGCGTACCGTCTCCACCGGCGGCTGCTACCTGACGCCGGATATTGCCATCAAGCTGGCGGCGGGACGGCAGGATCCGCTCACCAGACGCGAGCGCCAGGTGGCAGAGAAACTTGCCCAGGGCATGTCGGTGAAAGAGATTGCCGTAGAGCTGGGGCTGTCGCCAAAGACCGTTCACGTTCATCGCGCCAACCTGATGGAAAAACTCAACGTCAGTAACGATGTCGAGCTGGCGCGCCGTATGTTTGACAGCTGGCAATGAACTCCCTGTTTTCGCGGCTGATCGCCGTTGTTGCCAGCTTTTTCATCTTCTCCGCCGCGTGGTTCTGTCTGTGGAGTATCAGCCTGCATCTTGTCGAGCGCCCGGAGCTGGCGGTGCTGCTGTTCCCCTTTGGCCTGCGGCTGGGGCTAATGCTGCAATGCCCGCGCGGCTACTGGCCGGTGCTGCTGGGCGCAGAGTGGCTGATGCTGATCTGGCTGGCGCAGGAAGTGGCGTTGGCGCATCTGCCTTTATTGATGACCGGAAGCCTGCTCACGCTTATCCCGGTCGCCCTGATTTCCCGCTACCGTCACCAGCGCGACTGGCGCACGCTGCTGCGTCAGGGTGCGGCGCTGATTGCCGCCGCGCTGTTGCAGTCCCTGCCGTGGGTGGGTGAAAAGGAGGGGCTCAACGCCCTGCTGCTGACCCTCACCGGCGGCCTGACGCTGGCCCCGACCTGCCTTGTGATCTGGCATTACCTTACCAGCACCGTCTGGCAGCCGCTCGGCCCGGCGCTGGTCTCCCAGCCGGTGAACTGGCGCGCCCGGCACCTGATCTGGTATCTGCTGCTGTTTGTGGTGAGCCTGTGGTTGCAGCTTGGTCTGCCCGCTGAATTATCACGCTTTACGCCGTTTTGTCTGGCGCTGCCGATCATCGCCCTTGCCTGGCATTACGGCTGGCAGGGCGCATTGATCGCCACGCTGATGAACGCCATCGCGCTGATTGCCAGCCAGACCTGGCACGATCACCCGGTAGATCTGCTGCTCTCGCTGCTGGCCCAGAGCCTGACCGGGCTGCTGCTCGGCGCGGGCATACAGCGCCTGCGCGAGCTGAACCAGTCTCTGCAAGCCGAGCTGGCGCGCAACCGCCGTCTGGCGGAGCGTCTGCTGGAGACGGAAGAGAGCGTGCGCCAGGAGGTTGCTCGCGAGCTGCACGATGACATCGGCCAGACCATCACCGCCATCCGCACCCAGGCGGGCATTGTTCAGCGCCTGGCGGCAGAAAACGCGGGCGTGAAGCAGGGCGGGGCGCATATCGAACAGCTTTCGCTGGGCGTCTATGATTCCGTTCGTCGCCTGTTAGGGCGGCTGCGCCCGCGCCAGCTTGACGATCTTTCGCTCGAGCAGGCAATACGCTCTCTGATGCGCGAGATGGAGCTGGAGAGCCGCGGGATTGTCAGCCATCTCGACTGGCGCATTAACGAACCTGTGCTGAGCGAAGGCCAGCGCGTGACCCTTTTCCGCGTCTGCCAGGAAGGGCTGAACAACATCGTCAAACACGCCAGCGCCAGCGCGGTAACGATCCAGGGCTGGCAGCAGGACGAGCGCCTGATGCTGGTGATTGAAGACGACGGCTGCGGCCTGCCGCCGGGCTCCGGCCAGCAGGGGTTTGGTCTTGCGGGCATGCGCGAGCGCGTAAAGGCGCTGGGCGGCACGCTGAACATCTCCTGCACCCACGGGACGCGCGTCAGCGTCAGTTTGCCGTTAAGGACGCACCATGTTTAAAACCCCCGCCAGCGCCGCCCCGCTAAGCAACAAAGCGGAAATCGACTCCCGCTACCGCTACTGGCGTCGCCATATCCTGATTACCATCTGGCTCGGCTACGCGCTGTTCTATTTCACCCGCAAAAGCTTCAACGCCGCCGCACCGGAAATCCTCGCCAGCGGCGTGATGACGCGCACCGATATCGGCCTGCTGGCGACGCTGTTTTACATCACCTACGGCCTGTCGAAGTTCTTCTCCGGCATCGTCAGCGACCGCTCCAACGCGCGTTATTTTATGGGCGTCGGGCTGATCGCCACCGGGGTGGTGAACATCCTGTTTGGCTTCTCCACCTCGCTGTGGGCCTTTGCCCTGCTGTGGGCGCTGAACGCCTTTTTCCAGGGCTGGGGCGCGCCGGTCTGCGCCCGCCTGCTCACCGCCTGGTACTCACGCAACGAGCGCGGCGGCTGGTGGGCGATATGGAATACCGCGCATAACGTCGGCGGGGCGCTGATCCCGATGGTGGTCGGCGCGGCGGCGCTGCACTACGGCTGGCGCGCGGGGATGATGATTGCCGGTGGCCTCGCGATTGTCGCCGGACTGTTCCTCTGCTGGCGCCTGCGCGACAGGCCGCAAACCGTCGGCCTTCCACCGGTGGGCGACTGGCGGCACGACGAGATGGAGATCGCCCAGCAGCAGGAAGGCGCCGGGCTGTCCCGCCAGGAGATCCTCACCAAATACGTGCTGAAAAACCCGTACATCTGGCTGCTGTCGCTCTGCTACGTGCTGGTCTACGTGGTGCGTGCGGCCATCAACGACTGGGGCAACCTGTACATGTCCGAGACGCTCGGCGTGGACCTGGTGACCGCCAACTCGGCGGTGACGATGTTCGAGCTGGGCGGGTTTATCGGCGCGCTGGTGGCGGGCTGGGGCTCGGACAAGCTGTTCAACGGTAACCGCGGGCCGATGAACCTGATCTTTGCTGCCGGGATCTTACTCTCCGTCGGCTCGCTGTGGCTGATGCCGTTCGCCAGCTACGTGATGCAGGCGGCGTGCTTCTTCACCATCGGTTTTTTCGTCTTTGGCCCGCAGATGCTGATCGGCATGGCGGCGGCGGAGTGTTCCCACAAAGAGGCGGCAGGCGCGGCGACGGGCTTTGTCGGGCTGTTTGCCTACCTTGGCGCATCGCTCTCCGGCTGGCCGCTGGCGCGGGTGATCGACGTCTGGCACTGGAGCGGGTTCTTCGCGGTGATCGCCATCGCGGCGGGCATCTCCGCCCTGCTGTTGCTGCCGTTTTTGCACGCGCAGGCACCGCGCGAAGCGTGACGCGCCTCACCTTTTGCTGCCGAGACGCGCAAAACTAAGAAATTTTCCCGGTTTCACCTGGACGCTGTCTCAGGCATCTCTCCTGGCTGGTTTTTACAATGCTGCAAAAATCAGCTCAGGAGTAACTCAGTCATGCTGGCCTTCTTAAATCAGGTGCGCAAGCCGACCCTGGATCTGCCGCTCGACGTGCGGCGCAAGATGTGGTTCAAACCGTTCATGCAGTCCTATCTGGTGGTCTTCATCGGCTACCTGACCATGTACCTGATCCGCAAAAACTTTAACATCGCGCAGAACGACATGATCTCGACCTACGGGCTGAGCATGACGCAGCTGGGGATGATTGGCCTGGGCTTCTCCATCACCTACGGCGTGGGGAAAACGGTTGTGTCCTACTACGCGGACGGCAAAAACACCAAGCAGTTCCTGCCGTTTATGCTGATCCTCTCCGCCATCTGTATGCTCGGCTTCAGCGCCAGCATGGGCGCGGGCTCCGTCAGCCTGTTCCTGATGATCGCCTTCTACGCCCTGAGCGGATTCTTCCAGAGTACCGGCGGGTCGTGCAGCTACTCCACCATCACCAAATGGACCCCGCGCCGCAAGCGGGGTTCGTACCTCGGCATGTGGAACATCTCCCACAACCTCGGCGGAGCGGGCGCGGCCGGCGTGGCGCTGTTCGGTGCGAACTACCTGTTCGACGGCCACGTGATTGGCATGTTTATCTTCCCGTCGATTATCGCCCTGATTGTCGGCTTTATCGGCCTGCGCTACGGCAGCGATTCCCCGGAATCCTACGGCCTCGGCAAAGCTGAAGAGCTGTTCGGGGAGGAGATCAGCGAGGAGGACAAAGAGACCGAAGAAAACGAGATGTCCAAATGGCAGATCTTTGTTGAGTACGTGCTGAAAAACAAAGTGATCTGGCTGCTCTGCTTCTCGAACATCTTCCTGTACGTGGTGCGTATCGGTATCGACCAGTGGTCCACCGTGTATGCCTTCCAGGAGCTGAAGCTCTCGAAAGAGGTGGCGATTCAGGGCTTCACTCTGTTCGAGGTGGGCGCGCTGGTCGGCACCCTGCTGTGGGGCTGGCTCTCGGACCTTGCCAACGGCCGTCGCGCGCTGGTGGCCTGCGTCGCGCTGGCGCTGATTATCGCCACGCTCGGCGTTTACCAGCACGCCAGCAACCAGTACGTTTACCTGGCGTCGCTGTTTGCGCTCGGCTTCCTGGTGTTCGGTCCGCAACTGCTGATCGGCGTGGCGGCGGTTGGCTTTGTGCCGAAAAAAGCGATCGGCGCAGCCGATGGGATTAAGGGCACCTTCGCCTACCTGATCGGCGACAGCTTCGCCAAGCTCGGTCTGGGCATGATCGCCGACGGCACGCCAATTTTCGGCCTCACCGGCTGGGCGGGCACCTTCGCCGCGCTGGATGCGGCAGCGATTGGCTGTATCGTCCTGATGGCGATGGTTGCGGTGCTGGAAGAGCGTAAGATCCGCCGTGAGAATCGTGCGCAGAAATTAAAAGTAGCCTGAGTGTGCAGGTAACTTCTTTGCCCGGTGTGTGATGCCGGGCTTTTTTTTATTTTTAGACTTAATAACTGTGCCGAATAGTTGATCACTTTGAGGGAACTCAGCCCGGATAGTACGATCTGATCAATCGCCAAATCAAACAAATCACCATCCGGACTGAGCGATGCCGATCAGAGCACCAATTCCCCGTGACGAACGATGCCTGATGCAGAAGCAATCCATAAAACGCACGATAAAAATTATGCGCGTAGGCTGACCGACATGTTGATGCTTCACTGGAGCAGTCGCGTTATCGACGTTGCCAGAACACTTATACATGCTGGAACCGCTCGCCACTGGAAGCCGTCTGCGGGGCTGGTATAGCGTAGCGCTGCATTAACCCTGCGTATCCGGGACCGCTTAAGGATGAAAAGATGGCGGCAATCCACAAGGAGCAGGATTAATTCAGCACAGAGCACCCGGTATTTTATGAAGATAAAGTGGATATTCATCTCAATCCCAAAATCGGTGCGGACTGGCAACTGCTCGGACAGCAAAAACGTGTAGTGACGCCCGGTCAGAATGATAAATATTATCCGTCTGGCGCGTTACACAGCGGAACGGGCAAGGTCAGCTATGTGGGTGGTAACAACAAAATTTCAGCCTTATTTATCAGTCTTTTAAAGAATCTGAAGACGACGTACCGGCGGGAAAAACGATAACGCTCATTGAGGACAATTACATTATCCACCAAAGCCGGGAAGCGCAGTGCTAGCTGAAGGAAAATCCGAAGTTCAGGGTAATTGATCAGCCGGTTTACTCACCATGGATGAATCATGTTGAACGGTTATGGCTGACGCTTCCCGTCACGATAACACTTAATCATCAGTGCCGTTCAATGTGTCAACTACTGAAAAAAGGTTCGTCATTTTATGGAAACCGTCAGCCCATTCCCCGGAGGTGAACATGGGCTGGCAAAAGTGTAGCGATATTAGATGCAGCTATTTAGCAGATCAGAAATTAAATCTTCTGCTTGAATGGACCAATTAAAAGGTAGTTTTACATGTTATGTCTTTTTCTTTCCTATGAATTGATACAAACAATGTGGTTGTTAAATAAATGAAAATACTTAGTAAGTATTAAGTTGATATTTATAATAACTTAAGTAAATTAAAACACACCAATTAGCATAGGCTTTCATGATTTGGAATCTACCTCGAAAAAATGAAATTACTTTGTCAGCCATCAGCTACACCCCTTTACCAACTCTTTCTCAAGGCATAAATTGCCCTCGTTGCAGCAAACCTGCAACCGGGCGTAGGAACCCGAAAAAATGCACAAAATGACGATTTTTTTGTCAGGGCAGCGCACATCTGGATAGAATCATGGTGGCGCTGACGGAGCAGTCGAAAGACTGGCCGGTTTCTTTGTGCATCGGTACTTCCTACCTTCGTCAGCGTCACCACCCTCGGGCGTAGGAACCCAGGTGGTGATAATTACCAAAATTGCGCAAAGAGGCTGCCTTATGGCTACTATCCCAACCCTTATTTTTTCTGAGCATAACGAAAAATTCACCCAGCAGTTAATCGCCCATCCGCTTCCATCTTCTGCGGACCTCTTTGAGGTTGCTGATTTCTGTGCCGCGTTTGCGAGTGTGCTTATCGAAACGGACGATGCCGCAGAACGCAATGCCTTATGCGGACGCTTACTGAATGCGCTTATGCACATGGAGAGACTCTGCGAAAATGATCTGCCTGTGCATTTAATCGACCAGCTTACTGCGGAAGAAATACCCGTTTCTATTATGCCTGAATGCTGGCAGGACACTGATATACCCGTTTCTTACGCCGTTGCACTTACACAATCTTTGCTAAGTAATAATCTGCCTGACTCACTAGCAAAAGCGTTAGCGGGGCTTTTGCATGATCTCGTCTATCTCTTGGCTGATTTTGTGAAGGAACCCTATATTCAGCGACAGAATATGCTCTGATTTTACTGAAGATGAGCGGCAGGCGGCAATGTCCGCCGCTCCGGTAATAACTTGTAAAACACACCAGTATGAATCAACAAGGCACTTACCTTTACCCCGCTTTACACACCCGCCCCTCTCCATGCTCTACAGTTTTTTTGCTGCCGCCTTTCGTGCAGCCTTAGCCCTTTTTGCTAACGGAGAGCTTGCATGTTGACCCGACGATTGTCCTGCCTGGCGCTGTTGATGGCGCTGGCCTCCCCCGCAATGGCCGCGGATGCCCCCACCTACGGCGAGAAGCTGGAAGGTTTTGACTACGGCTGGCCGGTAAAACACTTTACCTTTACCTCGCAGAACCAGCCTCTGGATATGGCTTACCTGGACGTGAAGCCGGAAAAACCCAACGGCCGCACCGTGGTGCTGATGCACGGCAAAAACTTTTGCGCCGGCACCTGGGACGGCACGATCCGCGCGCTTTCAGCCAGCGGGTATCGCGTGATCGCACCCGACCAGATCGGCTTCTGCAAATCCACCAAGCCGGAGCATTATCAGTACACCTTCCAGCAGCTGGCGGATAACACCCACGCGCTGCTGAAAACGCTGGGCGTCGATCGCGTCACGGTTATCGGCCATTCGACCGGCGGCATGCTGGCGACCCGCTACGCGCTGATGTGGCCGCAGCAGGTGGAGCAACTGGTGATGGTGAACCCAATAGGGCTTGAAGACTGGAAAGCGCGCGGCGTGCCGCATATTACGGTCGACCAGTGGTACCAGCGCGAGCTGAAAGTCAGCGCCGACGGTATTCGTCAGTACGAGAAAAACACCTACTACGCCGGGGAGTGGAAGCCGGAGTACGAGCGCTGGGTCACCATGCTTGCCGGGTTAAACAACGGGCCGGGCAAAGCGCGCGTGGCGTGGAACTCGGCGCTGCTCTACGACATGATTTATACCCAGCCGGTCGTCTATGAATTTAGCGAGCTGAAGATGCCGGTATTATTGATGATCGGCACGAAGGACAACACCGCCATCGGGAAGGATCTCGCCCCACCGGAGATCCGCAAGACGCTCGGCAATTACGCGGTGCTGGGTAAAGAGACGGCGAAGCGTATTCCGCATGCGACGCTGATTGAATTTAACGACATGGGCCACGCGCCGCAGATGCAGGATCCTGCACGCTTCCACGAGGCGCTGCTGAAAGGGCTTCAGGCGCGCTGACTGGTCTCCAGCAACAGCCCGCGCAGCCACGCCTGCGCGAGGTTGCGGTGCGTTCTGCCGTGCCAGGCCATGCTTTTGGTAAAACCGGGCACGGGAACCGGCGTCTCGCAGACGAACATCCCCGTCTGCTTTTCCGCTATGCGTGATGGCACAACGGCAATCATATCGCTGAGGGCCAGCACGTCCGGCAGGACTAAAAAGTTACTCACCGATAAGCCAACATGCCGCGTTCGGCCAGTTTTCTCCAGCGCGCCATCCGTTACGCCGCGAAAACCGTCGCCCTCGTAAGAGACCAGCACATGCTCCAGGGCGCAAAACCGGTCTAACGTCATGGGCTGTCCGGCATCCGGATGGTCGGCACGCATCATGCAAACGTACCGTTCATCATAAAGCGCCCGGCTGTGAAGCTCATCTGGCGTGGTGTGCGGGGTGATCAGCGCCACGTCGACAGAGCCTTGTTCGAGCTGGCTGACCAGACGGTCAGATTCCACAGGCACCACGCGCACGCGAATACCCGGCGCCTGTACCTTAAGCGCAGCGATAAACGGCACGACGACCGCGCGCAGGGCGTAGTCGGTCGCGGCAAGCGTGAAGGTGAACGTTGCGGTGAGCGGATCAAAGGCGATCGGCTGAAGCAGCTCGTCGATATCTGCCAGAATGCGTTTGACGGGAGCCGCCATTGCTTCCGCCCGGGTGGTAGGCACGATGCCGTGCGGCGCGCGGATAAACAGCGGGTCTTCAAAGTAATCCCGCAGGCGGTTAAGCATGCCGCTTACCGCTGGCTGGGTCAGGGCAAGACGCGCCGCCGCGCGGGTGACGCTGCGTTCGTCCAGCAGGGCATCCAGCGTTTTCAGCAGGTTAAGATCCAGCGTGCGCAGATCCGCTTTCATGACGTTTTTCCACCTCTTTTCCGTTTACTATTATGGCGCTGCCCGCTGTTGACGCACTGCGTTTCCCGCTATGATGGGCGGCTAGTCTAAGGAGAACGCATGGTCTGGATAATGCTGGCAACGCTTGCCGTGGTGTTTGTGGTTGGATTTCGTGTCCTGACCTCAGACTCCCGCCGCGCCATCAAACGTTTAAGCGAGCGGCTGGGGATCACCCCGATGCCGGTCGAGTCGATGATTGACCAGTTCGGTAAAACGCCGGGCAATGAGTTTATCCGCTATCTTGAACGCCCCGACGAGGCGCATCTGCTAAATGCCGCTCAGGTGCTGCTGATCTGGCAGGTCTGCATCGTCGACGCCAGCGAAGAGAATCTGCATACCTGGCACCGCATGCTGCGTAAAGCCCGTCTGGCCGCGCCGATCACCGACGCGCAAATCCGCCTCGCGCTCGGCTTTATGCGCGAGATAGAGCCTGACCCGCAGGAGCTTAACGCCTTCCAGCTGCGCTACAACCAGCTTTTCCTGCCGGAAGAGGGCGTGTTTTACCTGCAATGATATCACGAAACGTGATGAAGAGTATAAAGCATCGTCATTAGATTTATATCACCCGCAGGCGCACCATCACCTTATCAACTAACCGATGAGGTGAACCATGAAACAATCCGCCATTATCTGGCCGAACGACTACCTGCCCGGCACCACCGATAACTTTGCCTCCAACGAAATCATCGTCGCCGGGCTGAGCGCAAAAGAGATTTGGGCGCAGCTCAACGACACCACCCTGTGGCCGAACTACTACAGCAACGCCGAAGATATCCGTTTTCACGACGGCAGCGGCCCGGCGCTGAGCGCCAACGCCCGCTTCCGCTTCACCACCTTTGGCTTTCCGGTTGAGGCGCAGGTGACGGAGTATGTTCCGCCCGTGGAGGGCGAAGCCGCGCGTATCGCGTGGCACGGCTGGGTAGAAGGGGATGCAAATTCGCGTCTGGACGTGATCCACGCCTGGCTGTTTGAAGACCTGCCGGGAAACCGCGTGCGCATTCTGACTCAGGAGTCGCAGAAAGGCGTGCCGGCGCAGGAATTAGCGCGCACGGTGCCAAACCCAATGATTAACGGGCATCAGGAGTGGATCGTGGGATTAGCGAATGCCGCTCTTAAGGCTCGCGGGTAATTTTGCCCGGTGGCGCTTTGCTTACCGGGCCTACAAGCCCGTAGGCCGGCGCAAGCGCAGCGCCGCCCGGCATTAAAAAACGACAAAAGTTGTCGAAACGTTAAATTCGTCACACTTTTGATGATAAACTGCGCGACTTTTCCGCACGTTTTTATCTTCAGGTGATGCCATGACAGAACATACCCAGCCCACGACTACACCGCAGGCCAAAGAGGTTTCACGCCCCAACTGGTCGGCGGTTTTCTCCGTGGCATTTTGCGTCGCCTGCCTGATCACCGTCGAGTTCCTGCCGGTCAGCCTGCTGACGCCGATGGCGCAGGATCTGGGCATTTCCGAGGGCGTGGCGGGGCAGTCCGTGACCGTCACCGCGTTTGTGGCGATGTTCGCCAGCCTGTTTATCACGCAGGCGATCGGCACCATTGACCGTCGCAAGGTGGTTATTCTGTTCAGCGTGCTGCTGACGCTCTCCTGCCTGCTGGTCTCTTTCGCTGAAAGCTTCACCCTGCTGCTGCTCGGCCGTGCCTGCCTGGGGCTGGGATTAGGCGGCTTCTGGGCGATGTCCGCCTCGCTGACCATGCGCCTGGTGCCCGCGCGTACGGTGCCAAAAGCCTTGTCCGTTATCTTCGGTGCGGTCTCGATCGCGCTGGTGATCGCCGCGCCGCTGGGCAGTTTCCTCGGTGGAATTATCGGCTGGCGCAACGTCTTTAACGCGGCGGCGGTGATGGGCGTGCTGTGCATAATCTGGGTGTGGAAGGCGCTGCCGTCCCTTCCGGGGGAAGCGGCGCACCACAAACAGAACATGTTCGCGCTGCTGAAGCGCCCGGGCGTGCTGGCGGGGATGACCGCCATCTTCATGGCCTTTGCCGGGCAGTTTGCTTTCTTCACCTATATCCGCCCGGTGTATATGACCATGGCGGGCTTTGACGTGGACGGCCTGACGCTGGTGCTCCTGAGCTTCGGGATCGCCAGTTTTGTCGGCACCTCGCTGTCGTCCCAGTTCCTGAAGCGCTCCCTGAAGGTGGCGCTGGCGGGTGCCCCGCTGGTGCTGGCGATCAGCGCCGCGGTGCTGGTGTTGTGGGGCAGCGATAAGTGGGTGGCTTCGGCGATCGCGATTATCTGGGGCTTTGCCTTTGCGCTGGTGCCGGTGGGCTGGTCGACGTGGATCACCCGCTCGCTTGCCGATCAGGCGGAAAAAGCCGGGTCGATTCAGGTGGCGGTGATCCAGCTGGCGAATACCTGCGGCGCGGCGGTGGGCGGCGTAGCGCTCGACCACCTGGGGCTGACCTCGCCGCTGGTAATTTCCGGCACGCTGATGCTGCTGACCGCGCTGCTGGTGGCGGGGAAGGTTAAGGCGAAGTAGTGCTTTTCTCCCTCTCCCGTGGGAGAGGGTTGGGGTGAGGGCATCAGGCTACGCCGATGTCTGAACCCGTCTTCTCGAATCCATCGAAATCAACACCACCGACGACACAATCAGCAGCGTCCCCAGCCAGTCCGGCAGGGTGAATGCCACCCCCAGCAACACCACCGACAGCAGCGCGCTGCTCAGCGGCTCGGCGCAGCTCAGAATGCTCGCCTTCGGCCCGCCGATCATCTGTGCGCCTTTCAGGTACAGGCTGAACGTCAGCGCGGTGCCAATCACCACCAGGTAGAAAAACGCCAGCAGCAGGCCGCCGTCGATCACGAAGGTGGTGCCGCGTCCGGCGTAGAACGGCGTCAGCATTAGTCCCGCAATCAACATACTCCAGCCGACAATCGGCAGCGTGCCGTAGCGGGCGATAAGCGTCGACGGGTACGTCGTATAAAACGCCGCGGCAAACGCCGAGGCGATACCGAAGAACAGCGCGGCCGGCGAGATGGAGAGCGACGTCGGGTCGCCGTGGGTTACCAGCAGGAAGGTACCGACAAGCGACGTGAAAATCGCGGATAAGACAAATATGCCGGGACGCGTTTTCCGCGCCAGGGCGAACCACGCCACGATAATGGTCGGCGACAGAAACTGGAGCACGGTGGCCGTCGCGGCGTTGGATTTTTCAATTGTCAGCAGGAAGGTGAGCTGCACGGTAAGCGCGCCAGCCAGCGAGAAAAACAGCAGGCTGAGGGCGTCTTTGCGGTTTTTGACGACCGAGAAAATCTTGTCGCCGTGAACGAAGGAGAGCGTCAGCAGGATCACGCCGGTAAACAGCAGACGAACCATGGTCAGGTAAGGCGAAGAGATGTGGCTTTTCTCCATAATGTATTGCGCGCAAACCCCGGAACTGCCCCATAAAACGGCGGCGATCAGGACGTTGAGCATCCCTTTGCGTGTGGAACCCATGTTCTCCCCTGTTATGTTGGTTTTTTTGTAGCATAACATGGGATCTTGCCGGGTGGCGCTACGCTTACCCGGCCTACAAAACCTTGTAGGCCCGTGCAAGCGCAGCGCCGCCGGGCGAAACAAACGACGCTCTACTAGAACCACGCCTCCCACATCGCGCCGACGTTGAAGTCGTCCAGCGTTTCATCTTTGGTGTTGTTCACGCGCGCGGTACGTTCGTTATCCACCTTGCCGCCGGTCACGTAGAAGCGCAGCATCGGGCGGAACTCCGGCCCCATGGCGATAGACATGTTCTGCGACAGGGTCAGCTTCCAGCCCTTGTTGTCGCCGCCGTTGTCGTAATCCACGTGCTGCCAGCCCGCTTCCAGCCAGGTGGAGTGAACGTCGTTCCACCAGTGCATCGGGCGCACGATGGCGTTGTAGTTCTTGCGGTTGTCGGTCTTATCGCGGCTGTTGTCGTAGTCATGGAAGGCGAGGAGGTACTCCACCTGCGTCGCCTGGGTGAATTTGTACAGCCCTTCGAAGCTGGCGTAGACCGTGGTCAGATCCTCGGTTTTGTTGAACACGCTGTTGTCCGCGTTATCGGAGTAGCGGGCAATCACCTTGTTCACGCCGCTGTCGTTGGTGTGGCTCAGCACCACGCCGCCCTGCCAGGCGTTCAGACGTTCGTCGCCCTCCACCGCTTTCGAGTCAAAGCCGTAGTTGGCGTACAGCTCCAGATCCAGCGGACCGAGCTTTATACCGTGGATTTTAGACGTCGCGGCGTAGTTGCCTTTGTCGCCCGTGCCGGACCCGCCGGTACAGGTGATGCGCGACGGGTTCGCTTCGTCTTCCATCACTTCCGGGCTACAGGATTCCACCGCTGCCACGGCAGCCACGTCAAACTGCACGCCGCCGATGTCGAAGTTCTTCACCCCGGCGCCCTGGCCGTCGTGGTTCATCCAGAAGTAATCGTTGATGCCCTGCTGCGGACGCTGGTGGAAGTCGCGACCCGCCCAGAAGTAGGCGTTCGGGTTGGAGGCCATAATGTTGGTCACGCCGGCGTAGGCTTTCTTGAGGTTAACTTCGTCGCCCCAGTGGTCGATCATCACGTTGATGTCCCAGATGGCGCCGTTTTCGCCCTTGAAGGCTTTAGAGAGCTGGAACTCGCCGCCGTTGCCTTCGTTGCCCAGACGACCAATGGCGGACGCGCCGTTGTAGGAGCCGTCCACCGCCACGTATTTCTGATCGGCGGCCTGGAAGTGCGCGCCGTAGCGGGCGTAGCCGGTAAATTTAACCCCGAACGGGATCGCCATATCCGGAGATTGCGCCGCGCTCTGCGGCTCGGTCACCACGTCCGCTTTTTTCGCGACCGCAGCATCCATTTTGGCCTGACGCTCGGCCAGGGCTTTATCCACCGCTTTCGCCACAATGGCGTCGATTTGCTCCTGAGTGAATTCCTGAGCGAGAACGGAAATTGGGCAAAGCGCGGCGATAACCGCCATGGTTAATGGAAGTTTTTTAATCGTATTCATGGTTATCTCAATATAGTTTAATTTTATTCAGACAATAACCATCCCGCTCCGATCTGACAGAGTATGTCGCTATCATCAGAACAAGTGGAATTCTATTTAAGGTAAAGAGGTATTACAGTAATTTATTTCGCCATAGACTATCTCTGATATAAATGAATAATTTCTTCGGATAATTCACGCGCTAATAAGGAATTCATTAAATGATCCTGCGCGTGCACCATGATTAACGTCATCGGCTGACGTCCTTCGCCCGCATCCTGCTCGATCAGTTTGGTCTGCATCTTGTGCGCTTGGCGCGAATAGCCGTCGGCTTCGCGCAGCAGGCTTTTGGCCTCGTCAATGTTGCCCTGACGCGCCGCGTGCAGTGCTTCAAAGCACAAGCTGCGGGACTGGCCGGCGTTGACGATAATTTCCATTACGGCTTCTTCTAGTGCGATCATCATCATTACTCTTTATCAAAGCTATTATTTAAGGCGGTGGCGGCAAACCACTCTCCGCTTTTCTTAATGGTGCGCTGCTGCGTCTTTAAATCGAGCTGGATAAATCCGTAGCGATTTTTATACGCGTTACACCACGACCAGTTATCAATAAACGTCCACATATGGTAACCAAGACAATTGCACCCTTCGCTAATACCCTTATGCAGCCAGGCTAAATGTTCGGAAATAAACTCGATGCGGTAGTGATCGTTAATCTGGCCATTTTCAATAAAGCGCTGCTCATTTTCGACGCCCATGCCGTTTTCAGAAATAAAGCAGCGTGGGTTGCCGTAATTGTCGCGCAGGTTAACCAGAATATCGTAAATACCCGGCGCGTAGATTTCCCAGCCGCGGTACGGGTTCATCTTACGGCCCGGCATCTCGTAATTATCAAAGAACCACTCCGGCATAAACGGCGCCTGCGGGTTCACCGCGCTGTCGCGACACTTCACGCGACGCGGCTGATAGTAGTTAACGCCGAGCAGGTCGATTTTCCCTTCCGCAATCAGGAAACCGTCTTCCGGCTTGCAGGCGGGCAGCTGATCGTAAGATTTCAGCAATGCCACCAGGTCCTCCGGATACTCCCCGCGCAGCACCGGGTCGAGGAAGCTGCGGTTAAACATCAGGTCCGCTATGTGCGCCGCCTTCACGTCTGCCGGATTCTGCGAACGCGGGTATGACGGCGTCAGGTTCAGCACGATGCCAATCTCCCCCGCGTAATGCCCGGCGCGGTAGGCCTGCACCGCCTTCGCATGGGCCAGCACGGTGTGATACGCCACGGTGGCTGCCCGACGAAAATCCACCACGTTCGGATAGTGGAAGTCGTACAGATAACCGCCTTCTACCGGCACGATCGGCTCGTTGAAGGTAAACCAGTGCAGCACGCGATCGCCAAACAGCTCGAAGCACATCTGCGCATAGCGGGCGTATGCGTCCACCACGTCGCGGTTTTCCCAGCCGCCAATCTCCTGCATCGCCATCGGCATGTCGAAATGGAACAGGGTGAAAAACGGCGTGATGCCCTGTTCATTCAGCTCATCAATGACCTGGTTGTAAAAATCGACCGCGTCCGGGTTCACTTCACCGATACCGTCAGGGATCAGGCGCGCCCAGCTAATCGAGGTACGAAAGCTGTTGTGGTTCAGCTGCTTTAACAGCTGAATGTCCGTTTTCCAGTGCTGATAAAACGTGGAGGTGTGCTGCGGCCCCACGCCGTTGTGAAAACGGTTCGGCTCGCGGGCAAACCAGTAATCCCACGTGGTTTCACCCTCTCGTGTCCCTTCCGTCTGGAGAGCGGAGCTTGCGCTGCCCCACCAGAAGTTATCGGGAAATGCGTATTTCATGACCCTTCCTCTTTGACTTAATTACTGACTGTTTCAGCGGTGCCGACGGTTGCCTGGGCTTTCTGCTCTTCATTTTTGATGAGCGTACGCTCATAGGCGCGCAGGAACGGCAGGTACATCAGGGCGGACATCACCATGCAGACCAGGCACATCACCACCGGGCTCAGCGCCCAGTTCGCCGCCCACGAGGCGCCAATCGGCGCGGGGGTGGTCCACGGGGTTAACGAAACCACCTGAGCCAGCCAGCCGAGTTTGGTTGCGCCGTACGCCAGGCAGGCGTTGACCAGCGGAACAAACACGAACGGGATAAACAGCATCGGGTTCATGATGATCGGTGCGCCGAACAAAATCGGTTCGTTGATGTTAAAGAAGCTTGGCACCACGCCCATTTTGCCGATGGTGCGCAGGTGGGTAACGCGGCTACGCAGCAGCAGGAACGCCAGCGGCAGGGTGGAGCCTACTCCGCCAATCAGCAGGTAGTGATCCCAGAAACCTTGCAGATAAACGTGCGGCAGCGCCGCGCCCGCCGCCAGCGCCGCCTGGTTTGCAGAGAGGTTCGCCATCCAGAACGGGTTCATGATGCCGGTGACAATCAGCGACCCGTGGATACCAGCGAACCAGAAGATCTGGCACAGCAGCACGGAGAGCAGAATGGCGGGCAGCGAGTCAGACGCCGACACCAGCGGCTCCAGCAGGTGCATAATCGCCTGCGGGATGATCATCCCGGTCTGCGCTTCAATGAACAGGTTCAGCGGGTGCAGCGTTCCGATCACCACCATCACCGGGATCAGGATCTCAAACGAACGCGCCACGCCGGTCGGCACTTCCTTCGGCAGGCGGATGGTGACGTTGTTCTGTTTCAGCCACGCATAGACGCGAGTGGAGTAGATCGCGGTGATAAGCGCAGTGAAGATCCCCTGACCGGAGAGATACTGGGTCGAAATTTTGCCATCGGCATAGGGCGCGGCGACCAGCAGGAAGGCCATAAAGGCCAGCAGGCCGGACATCACCGGATCGAGGTTAAACTGACGCCCCAGGCTCGCCCCAATCCCCACCGAGATGAAGAAGGTCATCACGCCCATGCTGAGGTTAAACGGCAGCATCAGCTGTTCGCGGTAGGTCTCGGAGAAATCCAGCCAGCCGCGGGCGAAGCTGTTGGTGGTATCCGCCGAAAACGGCGGGAAGATAAACACCAGCATAAACGAGCCGATGATCATAAACGGCAGCGCAGCGGTAAAGCCGTCGCGGATGGCAATCACATACTTTTGCTGACCGAGCTTCGCGGCCAGCGGCGTAATTGACTGCTCAATCACCGCGACCATGGATTGATATAACGAACTCATGTGAACACCTTTTAGTGTGCCGCTTCGATGAGCGACAGAGCATAGTCCAGTACTTTATCGCCACGCTGCATGCCGTAATCCATCATGTCGATGGGCTGCACCGGAATGCCTTGCGTCGCTGCCTTGTCTGAGAGCGTCTTTAACATGTATTTCACTTGCGGTCTGAGAAGCACCACCTGATAGTACGGAAACTGCGTATCAAATTCGGATACGCCATACGCATCTATCTTCACGGGCAAGCCCCGTTCTTTTGCAACATCGATCATTTTGCTGACCAGCAGGCTGGTGGACATCCCGGCAGAGCAGCACAGCATAATCTTGAACATCGACAACCATCCTCAAAATGTAAAAAGTTATTGCGAGGATGATTGGACATGATACGGAAACCGGTTTCCATTTATAAAAGACAGAAGTGTGATAACCATCAAGATCCAATACTTATGAGGCTAATTAACCGGATGTGGGTCACATAATTTGGCTGTTTTGGCATCAAATTGAGTGGAAACGGAAAATCGGTTTCCATGGAAAACGGAAACGGATATACTCCGTTCTGGCTATAATGTGAGCCGTAGCGGTGATGGAAATTACAGACGCCAGTTGCGTCTGACAGGGGAGAGAGATGTCTACAATCAACGATGTATCGCGTCTGGCCGGGGTGTCCAAAGCCACGGTATCACGGGTGTTGAGCGGGTCGCGTGGCGTTAAAGAAGCCAGCCGCCAGGCTGTTCTGAAAGCGGTGGATGAGCTGAACTATCGTCCCAACGTGATCGCCCAGTCGCTGCTCAGCCAGTCGACGGGCTGCATTGGGGTGATTTGCGCGCAGGAAAACATTAACCAGACCACCGGTTACCTGTACGCGCTGGAAAAACACCTCAGCCAGCATCAAAAACATCTGCTGCTGCGTTTCGCACACACAAAAACAGAAGTGATGAACGCCCTTGAAGAACTCTCCTGCGGCTTATGTGATGACATTCTGGTGATTGGCGCGCGTTTCCCGCTGGACGTGGACATGGACAACGTGATTCTGGTCGACTGTATGGAAGCCGATAACGCCAACAGCATTCAGTTCGATCACGCGTTCGCGGCTGAAACGGCCTGTAACTATCTCACCAGCCAGGGGCGTCGCCAGATAGCGCTGATCCACCCGCACGGCAGCGGTTTTGCCGATCAGGTGCTGCTGGGCTACAAACACGCGCTGGAGAAAAACTTCCTGCCCTTTAATCGCAACCTCGTGTTTATGGACGCGACTTCATCGTCCGTTGCGCTTCAGGAATTACTCAACAACGCGTCCACATTGAACTTCAACGCGCTGCTGGTGGCGGATGAGCAGGAAGCCCAGCGGGTGATCCCGCAGTTACAGGCGTTTAATAAATCGGTACCGGAAGACATCATGGTTTTCAGCCTCGGCGGTTCGCTGCATCTGCCGGGTATTCCGGTGATCCCGGCCATTGAGTATTCCATGGACGCCATGGCGGCGCGCATCGTGAGCTGGCTGACAGAGAAAACGCAGATGCTCGGGTCCTACGTTCTGCGCGGTGATTTGATTATTCCGGATGTGCGGAAGCGTTAAACGTGTGATGTAGGCCGGGTAAGCGCAGCGCCACCCGGCGCTCAACCCTCAGTAATCTTCCATACAATCCACCTGACTTACTGCATCCCAGTAGGCGTCCAGGTTGTCACGCTTCACGGCGGTGATGGCGTTTTTGATCAGCAGCTGATTGGCCTCAGACGACAAAATCATCGCCTGCCAGGCCTTATCGCTCTGCTTTTTCTGCGGGGTACAGGTTTTCTTCACATCTTTCAGGACCTGCTGTTTTATCTGGGCCTCTTTCTCCGGAGCGCTCTTCTCCTGCGCGTGAACAAACGCAGCGAAAATCAGGCAAACGAGCAGGCAAACCAGGTGTGCAGATTTCATCGAAACCTCCTTTGAAAGTCACATGCTTCCCCTGAAATATATCGTTACATTCATCAACGCGATTCAAGCCAAAAGTATGAATTTACGCATTCTGCGTGCGAGATCCGATCGCCAGTGCAATGCCATAGCTTACTAACACCGCGAGACTCATTTTCAGCATCGTTTCTCCGCCGATACCGGCAAGAGGCGCTGCGATCCCACCGAATAAAAACATCAGCATGCCAAGAATGGCTGACGCTGTGCCGGACTCCTTCGCGTCGACTGCGCTCATCGCTTCTGAACCCGCAATGGTGCTGATCCCGCTGTTAAATGCGACGGTGAAAAAGAGTGCAATCAGTGCCGGAACGGAAAGCTGCATCCACGCAAAGAGCAACGTCAGCCCCGCGCAGGTTACGGCCAACACCAGACCTATTTGCATTAACCCTTCCGCCGGGTGTCGGCGTGCCAGACGGGAGAAAATCAGCGCTGAGACGATCAGGCCGATACCGTTTACACCGAACAGCAGGCTGAACTGCATGGCGCTCAGGCCATACTCGTTTTGCATCACAAAGGAGGATGCCCCGATATAGGCGAACAGCCCCGCCAGCATGAAGGCCTGGATCAGGCAGTAGCGCATAAAGCGACGATTTTTAAGTACCGTCCTGGCGGTTTGCGTCAGCGATCCCCCGCCCTGTTTCTCTGTGAGGGACTCGCGGATAAAAAGCTGGCTGGCGATCAGCAGCGCCAGACCCGCCCCTGCCATTACCCAGAACAGCATCCGCCAGTCGAAATGCGACGCGATATAGCCACCGAGTACCGGGGACACCACGGGCGCGATGCCGTTGACCGTCATCAGTAGGGCAAAAAACTGCGTTAGCATCGTGCCATTATAGTTATCACGGGCGATGGAGCGGGCAAGTACGGAGCCGCCCGCCCCGGCAACGCCCTGCACAAATCGCCAGCCGATCAGGGCGTAAATATTCTGCGTGCTGGCACAAAGCACTGAAGCCAGTACAAACAGCAAAAGTGAGAACAGCAGCGGCGTTTTACGTCCGATGCGATCGCTTAGCGGGCCGAAAAAAAGTTGTCCCAGCCCCAGGCCAATCAGCGCCGAGGTAAGAGAAAGCTGCGTCAGCGTTGTGGAGGTGTTGAGCTGGGTGGCGATCTCCGGCAGCGCCGGAAGATAAAAATCGGAACACAGCGGCCCGATAGCCGTCAGCAGGCCAAGGATGGCCGCGAAAGAAAAAGAGAGTTTTGCCATAGGTATTTACTCTGATGGCCGGGCAACGTTGCGCCGCCCGGCAGTGATGTTACTGAATCCCGCCGCCCAGCGACTGCCACAGCGTGATGCGGTTTTCCAGGTCGGTTTGCTGCAAGGCAATCAGTGATTCCTGCGCCGACCACAGCGACCGCTGCGCGGTGAGCACCGTCAGATAATCGCCCGCGCCAGCCTTGTAACTGCGCGTCGCCACATCCAGCGTTTTTTGCTCCGCCGCCACGTATTCACGCTGGGCATCAAGCTGTTCACTCAACGTTTCGCGCCGGGCCAGCGCGTCGGCCACGTCCTTGAACGCGCTCTGGATGGTTTTCTCATAGGTCGCAATTAACCCTTTTTTCTCGGCTTCCGCATAGCGCAGCTGCGCCATATTGTTGCCGCCGCTGAACAGCGGCAGGGTGATGGAAGGTGCAAACGACCAGACCTTCATCCCGTGGCTGAACAGGGACGACAGCGAATCGCTGCCGACGCCCGCGCTGGCGGTGAGCGAGATGGTCGGGAAGAAGTTGGCGCGCGCCGCGCCGATGTTGGCGTTGGCGCTCAGCAGGTTATGCTCGGCCTCCTGAATGTCCGGACGACGCAGCAGCGCGCTGGAGCTGACGCCCGCCGGGATCAGCGTGATGGCGTTGTCGCTCAGGCTCTCCAGCGTGCCGGGCAGCAGGTTCTCGGGCACCGTATCGCCCGCCAGCAGGTTGAGAGCGTTTTTGTCCTGCATCACCAGCGTCTGGTAGCTCGCCACGCTGGCGCGCGCCTGCTGGTAAACCGCCATCGCTTCACTGACGTCCGTTGCCGCTGCCACACCCACTTCCTGCTGGCGCTTCACAATCTTGAGTGAGTTTGCGGCGCTCTCCAGGGTGGACTTCGCCAGCGCCAGATTGCTGTTATCCGCCGCCAGCGTCACCCAGGCCGTGGTCAGCTCGCTGACCATCGTCAGGCGCGTGTTCTGCGCGGTGAATTCGCTGGCAAGCCAGGTTTCACGCGCGGCACGCGACAGGCTCTGGTTGCGGCCAAACAGATCCAGTTCGAAGCTGGAGACCGCGCCGTTGGCTTCGTCACTTGTCGCGACGCCGCTCGCCAGCGTGCGGCTGCGGGTGTGGCTCAGTTCCGCGTCCACCGTCGGGAACAGGGACGAGCGCGTTTCGCCATACTGGGCACGGGCGGCGTCGATATCCGCAATCGCTTTTTGCACGTCGCGGTTGCTGTTGAGCGCCATCGTCACCACGCTTTTCAACCGCGCATCATTCATCACCTGCTGCCACTGGCTCACCACGGCGTTGGCTTCGCCATGGGCGCCCGGCAACGTCGCCGGGACGGGGGCGTCCGGGCGCTGATACGTGGGATCTAATGACACACAGCCCGCGCTCAGCAGCGCTAACGTTAATACGGTTACACGAAACATTATGACCTCCGGTTTGCGTGCTTACCGGAGAACAGACGTTTCACCAGTACAAAGAATAAAGGAACAAAGAAGATGGCCAGCAGCGTCGCGGCCAGCGTCCCGCCGATAATACCGGTACCGATCGCCACGCGGCTGTTGGCCCCGGCGCCGGTGGCAATCGCCAGCGGCGTCACGCCTGCGATAAACGCCAGCGAGGTCATGATGATCGGACGCAGACGCGTCTGGGCGGCCCGCAGGGCGGCGCGCGTCAGGGAGTAGCCTTCGGCCACTTTGGCTTCGGCAAACTCGACAATCAGAATGGCGTTCTTCGACGACAGACCGATGGTGGTCAGCAGCGCCACCTGGAAATAGACGTCGTTGTTCAGGCCGCGCAGGGAGGCGGCAACCGCTGCGCCAAGCACCCCAAGCGGGATCACGAGGATCACCGAAATGGGCACCGACCAGCTCTCATACAGCGCCGCCAGGCACAGGAACACCACCAGGATCGAGAGGGCATAGAGGCTCATTGCCTGACCGCTCGCCAGTTTTTCCTGCAACGACAAACCGCTCCATGCCCAGGTGCTGCCGGACGGCAGGTTATTCGCCAGCTGCTCCATTTTGCTCATCGCCGTACCGGAGCTGGCGCCGCTGGCGTTTTCGCCCTGAATCTCATACGCCGCCGAGCCGTTGTAGCGCACCAGGCTTTCCGGGCCATACTCCCAGCGGGTGGTGGCGAAGGCGGAGAACGGGGTCATGGTGCTGTCGCTGCCGCGCACATACCATTTGTTAAGATCCGACGGCACCGCGCGATAGTCACTGTCGCCCTGGATGTAGACCTTTTTCACACGGCCACGGTCAATGAAGTCGTTCACGTAGGTGCCGCCCCAGGCGCTGGAGAGGGTGTCGGTAACATCGCTCAGGGAGAGCCCCAGCGACACGGCTTTGTTGTTATCGATATCCACCTGAAGCTGCGGCATCTGCGGCAGATCGTTGGCGCGCACGGCGTGCAGCGAGTTGTCCTGGTTGGCTTCGCCAATCAGCTGGTTACGCAGTTTCAGCAGCGCGTCGCGGTCGGTGCCGCCGCTGGCCATCAGCTCAAAGGTAAAGCCGTTGCTCTGGCCTAAACCATCCACCGCCGGGGGCGTCATGGCGAAAATTGTGGCATCCCGAATGGTGCTCAGCTCCTGCGTGGCGCGCAGGGCAATGGCCTGAGCGGTATTCTCATCGCCTTTGCGCTCTGACCAGTTTTTCAGGGAGACGAACGCCATCCCGGCGTTCTGGCCGCTGCCGCTGAAGCTGAAGCCTTCAATGGTGAAGATGACGTCGGTATTGGCTTTCTCTTTGGTGAGGAACCACTCGCGTACCTGGCGGCTTACCTCGGCGGTACGCACCGCGGTTGCGCCGGCAGGCAGGGTGTACTGCACCATGATTTCACCCTGGTCTTCGGTTGGCAGGAAGCTGCCCGGCAGTTTTAGCATGGCGAACCCCATCGCGCCGCAGAGCAGGGCGTAGATCACCAGCATGCCACCGGAACGGCGCAGGGCGCGCAGCACCTTGTTCTGATAGCCGTGCTCGGTCTTACTGTAGAAGCGGTTAAACGCGCCGAAGAAACCTTTTTTGTGCGGAGCGGTGTGATTCAGGATCGAGCCGCACAGCGCGGGCGTCAGGGTCAGCGCCACCACCACGGAGAGGAACATCGCCGAAATAATGGTGACCGAGAACTGACGGTAAATCACCCCGGTGGAGCCGCCGAAAAAGGCCATCGGCAGGAATACCGCAGAGAGCACCAGCGCAATGGCGATCAGCGCGCCGGAAATTTCGCCCATCGATTTTTCGGTCGCTTCCCGGGCGGGCAGCCCTTCGTCGCGCATAATACGCTCGACGTTTTCCACCACCACGATGGCGTCATCCACCAGAAGCCCTATCGCCAGCACCATCGCAAACAGCGTCAGGGTGTTGATGGAGTAACCGAACAGCGCCAGCACGCCGAAGGTGCCCAGCAGCACCACCGGCACCGCCAGCGCCGGGATCAGCGTCGCGCGGATGTTTTGCAGGAACAGGTACATCACCACCACCACGAGGATAATGGCTTCGAACAGCGTCTGAATCACGTCCTCAACGGAGATCTTGATGAACTCGGTGCTGTCTTTCGGGTAGGCCACATCGTAGCCTTCCGGCATCGACTTTTTGAACTCGGCGATCTTATCTTTTACCGCCGTGGCGGTGTTAAGCGCGTTGGCGCCCGGTGAGAGCATCACCGCCATACCCGCCGCCGGGTGGCCGTTCAGCTTCGCGGTGGCGGTGTAATCTTCGCTGCCCATCTCCACGCGCGCGACGTCGCTGATGCGCACCACCGCACCGTTGGACTGGCTCTTGACGATGATCTTTTTGAACTCATCGACCGTTTGCAGACGCGACTGAGCGCGGACGGTGGCGGTCAGCTGTTGGGCGTTCGACGAGGGCAGTGCGCCGATTTTACCGGCGGAGACCTGCACGTTCTGCGCTTCAATCGCGCTCTGCACGTCGGAGGGCATCAGCGAGTACGACGCCAGCTTCGCCGGGTCGAGCCAGATGCGCATCGCGTATTCTGCACCGAACACCTGTAGGCTACCGACGCCATCCACGCGCGCCAGCGGATCCTGCATATTACTCACCAGCCAGTCGGCGATATCCGAGCTGCTGGCGGTGTCGGTTTTGTCATATACGCCCATGATCAGCAGGAAGTTGCTCTGGGATTTTTCGACGGTGATCCCGGACTGCTGCACCTCGGTCGGCAGGCGCGATTCCGCCTGCTGGACTTTGTTCTGCACCTGTACCTGAGCGGTGTCCGGATCGGTTCCCTGTTCAAACGTGACGTTAATACTCACCGACCCGTCCGAGCTGCTGGTGGAGGTGAAGTAGAGCAGGTTATCCAGCCCGGTGAGCTGCTGCTCGATCACCTGCGTCACGCTGTTTTCCAGCGTCTGTGCGGAGGCACCGGTATAGGTGGCGGAGATTTTGATCGACGGCGGAGCCACGTCCGGGTACTGCGCAACGGGCAGCGTGCGGATCGCCAGCATTCCGGCGAGCATGATGAGAATGGCGATAACCCAGGCAAAGACCGGGCGACGCACGAAGAAACGGGAAAACATCAGGCGTTTCCTCCGTTGGTTTTCATCTCTTCAGCTTTCACTTCCTGCCCGGCGGTGACTTTATCGGTGCCTTCCACAATCAGCTTATCGCCCGCCTTCAAACCGCTCAGCACCAGCCATTTGTCGCCGTAGGTGTCACCCGTCTCCAGCTGACGCTGTTCGACCTTGTTGCTGGCGTTCACCACCAGCGCGGTGGCGGTGCCTTTGGCGTCGCGAGTGATGCCCTGCTGCGGGGCGAGGATCGCGTCATTCATGATGCCTTCATCCACTCTGGCGCGGACGAACATGCCCGGCAGAAGCTGATGCTGCGGGTTCGGGAAGACGGCGCGCAGGGTGACTGAGCCGGTAGACTCATCCACCGCCACTTCGGTCAGCGCCAGGCGGCCTTTTTCGCTGTAGCTGCTGCCGTCTTCGAGAATCAACGACACGTTCAGCGTATCGCTATTGCTGGCGAGGGTTTGCTTGCGTAAACGCAGCAGATCGGCGCTGGAACGGGTTAAATCGACGTACATACTGTCCAGCCCGCGAATGGTGGCCAGCGCGGTATCCTGCTGGGCGGTCACCAGCGCGCCGGGGGTCACAGAGGAGATGCCGATACGTCCGGCAATCGGCGCGGTGACGGTGGTCCAGTTGAGGTTAATGCGGGCGCTTTCCAGCGCGGCTTTCTTTGACTCGACGCTGGCCTTGTCCTGCGCGCAGGTGGACTTCGCGTCTTCCGCATCCTGACGTGATACGCCGTCGTCCTTCACCAGCTGCGCATAACGCCGGGCTTTCTGGCAGTCGGCCTGCACCAGCGCCTGCGCCTGTTTCAGTGCGGCGGCGGCTTCATCATACGCGGCGCGGTAGCTGGAAGGATCGATCTGATACAGCGCCTGCCCGGCCTTGACCGTATCGCCTTCGGTGAACAGGCGCTTCTGGATAATGCCACCTACCTGGGGGCGCACTTCGGCGCTCATTGCGGCGGCGGTGCGGCCGGTCAGCTCGCTGACGACGGACACCGGCTGGCTCATGAGTGTGACAATCCCCACTTCCGGAAGAGGACGTTGAGGAGCAGATGTTTGCGCATTATCGCACCCTGTCAGGAGGAGTAATGCCGCGATGGAGGTTGTTATGGTTTTCATAATCTTTTTCCAGGGTGAACGAAGCCTGCCCTGTTAATCGCTTAACAGGGAGAAGGGCTAATTAAAAGCACAGCGATCCCGCATCTCTGGCTGAGCCAGAAATGAAAAAAGGGAAATTACTTATTTCCGCTAATTATTCACATGCGATTACTTCGCAGAGAAAATCATATTTAAAATATTCTGGTATATAGGCTCTAATTGTTCTGATGGTACTTTTAAAGGCGTGAGTCGACGGTAAATCGTGCCTTCGATCATCACGGCGGTAATCTCCACGCAGCAGCGAATATGCTCATCGCTCAGGTGAGGGAACTGCTTTTTCAGGTGCTCACAGGCGTTGGCGAACATGCGAGCTTCGGCTTCGATCAGCATGTTTGCCACCAGCGGATTGCGCGTGGCCTCTGCGGACATTTCGAGCATCAGCGCGTCATCGTCTTCGTTAAGCGTCTGGCGCCAGGCAAGCGCCTGCGGCATCCCTTCAACCAGGGTTTTGCCCTGCATCTCTTCAATACGTGAGTCGATAATGCGCCGGATCATCTCTTCAATAATCGCGTCTTTGTTACTGAAATAGCGATAGATTTGTCCGACGCTGAGCCTGGCTTCGCTGGCGATCTGCGACATGCTGGCAGCGTGAAATCCACTGGCGCGAAAGCAGCGGCGCGCGGCGGTAATGATTTCGTCCTGCCGCAGTTTTTGTCGTTCTTCCAGCTTTGTACTCATTGTCGGCTACCGTAAAAAGTGAGAATGATCGTTCTCATTATACGTTTTCGGAGACTATTGGAAAGGCTTTTTTTATTTACATATTGAATGAATATTTCCAGGTATAAACAATGGAGAAAATAAGGAGTTTTTATGAAGGTTAAGCTGTGAGATATTCAGATTGCGCTGAAAATAAGGAGAGAATTATGCATCTGAGCATTACAGATAATGTCACAGCCGAAGAAAAAGAAGAATTATTAACGGGGCTAAGAGCCTATAACGCGCAGTTTTTAGATCTGTCGACATTTGGCGGCGATATTGGCGTATATATGCGAGACGACAATGGCGTCATGCTGGGCGGGTTAATCGGCGTACGGAAAGGCGACTGGCTGAACATCGACTATCTGTGGGTCAGCGACAGCGTGCGGGGAACGGGCGTGGGAAGCCAGCTTATCAAAACGGCTGAAGAGGAGGCCCGTCGCAAAGGCTGTCGTCACGCGCTGGTGGATACGGTCAGCTTCCAGGCGCGCCCGTTCTATGAAAAGCAGGGTTATCAGGTGCAGATGTCCTTGCAGGATTACCCTTATCAGGGAATGCAGAGACATTATCTGTCCAAAAATCTTTAACCGCCTATCCCGGTGCCTATCACGGCTAACACGTGGCGCACCACGATCTCCGGCGAGAGGGCGCTAAGCCTCTCGTCATTGCGCATGCGGGAGAACGGCACCAGCACCAGGCTCAGCAGCGTAGTGAACAGCAGTTCGGGGGCCAGCGCCGGATTCAGCTTTCCTTCCTGCTGCCAGCCTTTGATGGTTGCCAGCGTGGTGTGATATTTCTCATCGCCAAAGCGTGCCTGCAAATGGGTGCGCAGTACCGGCATCTCGCCAATCACCTCCTGCATCCACAGCGGGGCAAACCAGCGATACTTTTCCGCCAGTTCGGCCAGCACCCTGACCATTTCCGTCAGGGCATCCACCGGCGAATCCCGGTTGTCGGCGAAAATCGCCCCGATCCGCTCGCGTAACGGCAGGAAGCGCTCCTCAATCATCGCATCCAGTAACTGTTCTCTGGAGTTGAAGTAGTAGTGCAGCATGGCGGGCGTCACGCCTGCTTCGCGGGCGATGGCGTTCAACGACGTATTGGCGATCCCCTGGCGGGAAAAGAGGTTCAGGGCGATGTCCAGCAGCTGTTCACGGCTGGCGGTAACGCGCTTGCCGCCGCGTGGCCGACCGGGGCGGCGGGGTTCAGAATTGTCCTTTTGTGCTGGCATGGTCACCGTATCTCTTGATCTTATTCATCACTTCCACAAATATTAATTATACGATTAATTAATTTCAAGTGATGTCTTATGGAGTCCGACGTAATGACTCAACCTGCGAAAAAGGCGCCGTCGATTAAGCTGCTGTTCAGCGCACTCCTGCTGGTGATGCTGCTCTCGGCGCTGGATCAGACCATTGTCTCCACCGCGCTGCCGACCATCGTCGGTGAGCTGGGCGGGCTGGATAAGCTCTCGTGGGTGGTAACGGCCTATATCCTCAGTTCGACCATCGTGGTGCCGCTGTACGGCAAATTCGGCGATCTGTTTGGCCGAAAAATCGTTCTGCAAATCGCGATTGTGCTGTTTCTTGTAGGGTCCGCGCTGTGCGGTCTGGCGCAGAACATGACCCAGCTGGTGCTGATGCGCGCCCTGCAAGGGCTGGGGGGCGGCGGTCTGATGGTGATCAGCATGGCTGCCGTGGCGGACGTGATCCCGCCTGCCGATCGGGGTCGCTATCAGGGGTTGTTTGGCGGCGTGTTTGGCCTGGCGACGGTGATAGGGCCGCTGATCGGCGGGTTTATCGTTCAGCACGCATCCTGGCGCTGGATTTTCTACATCAACCTGCCGCTGGGGCTGTTTGCCCTGCTGGTGATTGGCGCGGTTTTCCACGGCAGCGCGCGGCGCAGCAAGCATGAGATTGACTACCTGGGGGCGATTTACCTCAGCATGGCGTTGCTGTGCATCATTCTGTTTACCACCGAGGGCGGGACGATCCGCCAATGGAGCGACCCGCAGCTGTGGTGTATTCTGGCCTTCGGCCTGACGGGGATCGCCGGGTTTATCTACGAAGAGCGGCTGGCGTGGGAGCCGATTATCCCGCTGTCGCTCTTCCGCGACCGCAGCTTCCTGCTCTGTAGCCTGATCGGTTTTATTATCGGCATGTCGCTGTTTGGCTCCGTCACTTTCCTGCCGCTCTATTTACAGGTGGTAAAAGACGCCACGCCGACGCAGGCCGGTTTGCAGCTGA
The DNA here is from genome assembly GCF_050030335.1 of Enterobacter cloacae complex sp. 302F9. Classification (NCBI taxonomy): domain Bacteria; kingdom Pseudomonadati; phylum Pseudomonadota; class Gammaproteobacteria; order Enterobacterales; family Enterobacteriaceae; genus Enterobacter; species Enterobacter cloacae complex sp. 302F9. The sequence goes on from NZ_JBLGUC010000001.1 coordinate 66,007, forward strand.
TCCCCCTGATGGGGGGGCTGTTGCTCACCTCCATTATCAGCGGGCGCATCATCAGCCGTACCGGGAAATATCGTCTGTTCCCGATCCTCGGCACGCTGCTCGGCGTGGTGGGGATGGTATTACTGACGTGCATTTCAATCACCTCCCCAACCTGGCAGCTGTACCTGTTTACCGGCGTGCTGGGCATGGGGCTGGGACTGGTGATGCAGGTGCTGGTGCTGGCGGTGCAAAACAGCGTGTCAGCCGATCAATACGGCGTCGCGACGTCTGGGGTGACGCTGTTCCGTTCCATCGGTGGGGCGATTGGCGTTGCGCTGTTTGGCGCGGTGTTCACCCATATTCTGCAATCAGGCCTGATCGACAGGCTGCCGGAAGGGGCGGAACTTCCGCGCGAACTTAATCCCGTTGCCATACACCATCTGCCTGATGCCCTGCGTCTGGACTATCTGGATGCGTTCGGCTCGGCGATCCATGCGGTATTCATGCTGGCGGCGGGGATTATGGTGCTGGCGTTTGTGCTGTCGTGGTTTTTGCGCGAAGCGCCGCTGCGTCGGCAGGCGTGAGGGAAGCGGTTCTGCTTGCGCCTGGACTACCGTCACCTGATGCCCATCGCCCGGTGGCGCTATGCTTACCGGGCCTACACTTCCCCCGTCACGTAGGCCGGGTAAGCGCAGCGCCACCCGGCAACAGGCCGCATATAACTTAACCGTCTTACTGATTCCTTTTCGTTTTTTAGCCTGCCGTCTCGTTGTCGATATAGTCTTCAAAACGTCTATCAAAAGGAACTGTCTCGTGAAACTTCGATTGGGTGCGCTTCTCCTGACTGGCCTGCTGCTCGCGGGCTGTGATCAGGGCGGCAATGATGCCAGACACATTAAAGTCGGCGTGATCAATGGCGCTGAGCAGGACGTGGCGGAAGTCGCCAAAAAGGTGGCAAAGGAGAAATACGGTCTGGATGTTGAGCTGGTGGGCTTTAGCGGCTCGCTGCTACCCAACGATGCCACCAACCAGGGCGAACTGGACGCCAACGTCTTCCAGCATCGCCCGTTCCTCGCAGAAGATAACAAGGCGCACAATTACAAGCTGGTCGCCGTGGCCAATACCTTCGTCTTCCCGATGGCGGGTTACTCCCGAAAGATTAAATCGGTCTCTGAGCTGAAGGACGGCGCAACCATTGCGATTCCAAACGATCCCACCAACCTTGGCCGCGCGCTGTTGCTGCTGCAAAAAGAGAAGCTGATTACCCTTAAACCGGATGTTGGCCTGCTGCCAACGGCGCTGGATATTACCGCGAACCCGAAAAACTTACAGATTATGGAGCTGGAAGGGGCGCAGCTGCCGCGCGTGCTGGACGATCCGAAAGTGGATGTGGCCATCATCAGTACCACCTATCTCCAGCAAACGGGGCTTTCTCCGGTACACGACAGCGTCTTTATCGAAGACAAAAACTCACCCTACGTGAATATTGTGGTCACGCGTGAAGAGAACAAAGACGCCGAAAACGTGAAGGAATTTATCCAGTCCTATCAGTCGCCGGAAGTGGCGAAAGCGGCGGAGACCATTTTTAACGGTGGCGCGGTGCCGGGCTGGTAAGCCCCGGTAAAAAGGCCAGCGCTCCGCTGGCCGTCAAAGCGTTACGCGGGCATCGGTTCGGCTTTCGGGCCACAGAAAACCCTGACCAGACTGTGCGCCGGACGCGCGGGCGCGCGCCAGATCCTGCGAGTTTTCGATGCCTTCTATAAGAATTGATTGCGCGATACCTGCCCTGACCTCCTGTACAAACGGGGCAAGCGGCGCGCGCTCGCGCAGCGCTGAGCGGTCAATTTTCACCCCATCCAGCGGCAGCGCAAGTCGCGCGAACGCCTCCGCCAACTCCCGGGTTAAATCGTCCAGCCAGATTTGCCATCCCGCCTCTTTTAACCGAACAAGCGTGGCATGAAGGCGACGTTGCTCATCCTCGCTCAGCCGTGTGATGGTGAGGGGATCCTGAATTTCAATCGTTAACCGCTGCTGATGGCGTAACGCCAGCAACAACCGGATAGCGCGTTCGTTGAGAAGGTGTTCTGCCGGAAGGTTTAGCCAGTAAGCGTCCCGGGCGAGTATCTGTAACAGGGTGTTGGCCTGCCAGAAGAAGATTTGCAGCGCGCTGCGCGAGGGCAGCGAGGCAAACAGCACCTCAAGATTGACGTTATGGATCTCCACGAGAACTTCATGCGCGAACACCTGGCCCGAATGAAGATCGACAAGAGGCTGGAATCGCAGCCCTGAGATACGTTGCAACAGGGGAGAGGGAAGAACGGTATACATGGAACAGCCTTCAGGAAATGAAAAAAGGTTCCCGCGGACACGGGAACAAAAGGCAAACGACACACGGTCAAATTCTTAATTCAGGATCCAGCGAATGCTCTGGTAAAACGAGGGGCCACGCACGGCCTTAAGCTTGTTCATGGCGTTGTTCTTATAAAAGTAAACCAGCCTGACGTTACACCCCAGCTGACGGGCGATTTGCTTGGTTTTGAGATTACAGGAATAGCCGCGCAATACGCTGGCCTCCTCGCTGGACAACCTCGCCGGGGTGCGTAAGCGGGTCGTCATGCCTACGTTGTAACGGCCAGACTCTTGCGGCGTCTGGCTCATCAGTATTTGCCACAGCGCTTTGATATCCCCCAGGGAGACTCTTTTGCTGATGACTCCATCAACATGTTTGAATTTCAAATAGCCGGCGGATAACGAATAGATATAGATCTTCGCCGTCACTTGTTTCTGTTTAATACAGAGAATGTCGTCATTCGTCGTCACCCGGAAATGACGCGTATTCAACGGATCATAAATGATGATATCAAAGAGTTGTTCACTCATAGCAAGTTCTTCGATATGGGTAAATCCATGGAAAATAACGTCGTGTTTTTCATCAGGCTCACGCTTTCCAAGCGATTGCAGGCCAATCATCGTGAATTCGCAGCTGTCAACAACGGCAACGTGAATTGTTTTTTTATTTTGCATTGGCATTCTCCTTTCGCTGAGTAAACAGTCCATATAAGAGAAAATGGCGGTTCGCACTCTCTTATTAAAAGAATAGCGAGCACTTTTTTAAATAACGCGATGCGATGGCATCAATGTAAGCCAATACAAACCGTCGAGTAAAGCTGAAGCCAATTATTAGCGGAAGATAAAATTGAAAAATGGTTTTAATGGTATATGCAATTGTTTTAATCTTCTAATAATATTCATGCCAGATTTTTATTCTGTAAATGAGCGGATAATAAGCATCAGAAGGTTGATTAATGGGGTTAATCCACCGCCTTTTCAGTGATTTACTGCTGTTTCTGTAAGAAAAATTGTGATCGTGGCAGGGTTATCGACAGGGCTTTATCTGCGAGGGGAAACGGCGCGCAGAATAAAATAGAATTTTTTCTATGAATTTAATGTCCTTGTTCAGATTTTTAAGCCTGAGAAGGATAAAATCCTGGCGCGAAGAGGTTGTGAGTGGTGAGTACATAAACTATTATCATTTTCCTCCGAACACGAGAATTTAGAAAAGACATGAATAATACTGAACGTATCGTAAGGGTAATGGTGTTTTACAAAATAAATATATTTAAAGAGATAATATTCCGGGCGCTCCAGGATCTTTTACCCGATTACGTACTGAACATTACTCAGGTCGATTCCACAGAACAGGCGCTGGCGGCGGTGGCGGATAATAACGTGGATGTTTTTTTCACTGAATTTAATTATCTGCTTAATCATAAAGAGTGGAGTGCGGAGGTCAGCAGCCGTTTTACATCTTTATGTAAAACCCATCACGTCAGGCGTGTTCTGTTGGTGCCCGAGCTGCCTTACGGGCTGTTAAAAAAAGTTCTGGAGATGAAATTTGAATTAACCATCAGTCAGCAGGATGAATTGACTGAACTGAAAAAGGAATTACCCGCGTTGCTCATGGCGGACGGGCAAAAACCGTCGATCTCTTCGTGGCTCAGGCGGGTAATGCGGTCCGGCTCCCGGGCGCGTTCCATCCTCTCGGCCAGAGAGTGGGAGGTGCTTCATCTTATCGTGGAAGGATTTTCAACGACGGAGATTGCCCGTCATCGAAACCGTTCGGTCAGTACCATTGCGACACAGAAACACAATGCAATGAAAAAGCTGAATCTTTCCAACCACAGCGAACTGATTAAGTATGTGCAAGCGGTTGGAAAGATGGAGGAATAGTTCACATCAGGGATAGATAATATTCAGCGTAGCCGATGTATTGATCTTACCCTGGCTCACCTGGGCGGGCGCCCACACGTAATAGTACGCCGCCATCGGAAGGGTGAAATGTTCGTCCAGCGCCGCGCCAGCCGCCACGCTGAAAATCATCGTGGCGTTGCCACGGCTGGTGGTTGAGGTAGAGAAGGTCACCGGCGTTTGCGGGGCGTCACGTTTTATCAGGCGGAGCCCCACGCCCTGCGCCGCGCTACTGCTGCTGTCGATCAGCACCGAGCTGTCGGTTGAGAGCAGCTGCGTGCTGGACAGAAACATCTCAATTGCCCGATCGGAATTGCCATTAACCCCGACGTTCTGACAGTTCATGTTCAGTGAAAAAGGCGTCAGCCCCGGCTGTGAGGATGCACTGAGCTGGGGAATGCCGAGCGTCGGCAGCGCCACGGTCAGCCCCGCATTATCAAAGGAACAGGTAGTCAGTTTCGGCGCGTATTTGATGATCATCGGTTGACCAAACATATCTCGGTTGTCGTAAGGCCACTTGAACCCGCTGAATAACCACTGCGCTATCTTGATGACCTGATTGATTGGCCAGGTGATGATTTCCCAGATGGATAACCCGCTCATGTCGCTGACGAACAGAACGTCGCTCATGTTCGCCGTATCCCCCGTCAGGGTGGTACCGCTCTGGTTAACGAGGGTGAAGCGAACCGTAAACGGTGTGTTCAGCTCAGACGCCGTATGGCTACCGCTGGCAGACAGGGTTTTATTGGCCGGGGGATTGGTGATCTCCGCCCGCACCATATACTTGTTATTGCTGAACCCGAGGATGGTCGCGTATTTGCTGTCGGTCGAGAGGATCGGCGTGTAAGAAAATTCACTGTTACCCGTCGTACAGTTGAACGAGCCGCTGTACTGGGTGCTGAAGCTACCGGTCCATGTGGGCGTGGCCGGGCTCAGCTTATCCGATAAATCAATGGTAATCGGTGTGCCATAAACGATGCTGCTGCCGGAGCAGGTGGCATAGCTCATTCCGCTAATGCTGGTGAGGAGCAGGAACATGAATGATCGTAACATTTTGATAATCCGTAATTAATGGCAAACCGATGAGGGGCTGTTCAGCCCCCAGGCCGGGGAGGAGATTTCGCACTTTCCGCTGCGGAGATGCACGTTGAGCGCGCGTGGCGGCTGTTCAGCACGGATATACAGTACGCTGGCCTGGCCGACATACCCGACAGATCCACCGTGTTCATCCAGCACTTCAGTGCCAAAGGGCAGCGGTTTGCCGTCGGTGCGCGTCGCATGAAGTACCCATGACTGGCGCTTATCGGTGTCGAAGCGGATATAACTCACCGCCCCGTCGTAAGGAGCCACGTTAGCCATATTGCCGATCACCTCCGCGCCAGCGCTGTTTTCCGTTTCGGTTAACGTAATGGCGTTTTTGCGATACGGGGTGGCGTAAGGGACCAGCGCCACGCCATCGCGGTTCGTCATAATGCTTTCATCGCCGTTCACCATCAGTCCCTCCGCCTTTGGCGCATCGACGATAGTCATGGTTGTGCCGGTTTCGTTTGAGGCGAGAACGTGCCACGGGTAGGCCACCAGGCTTCCGCGCCCGCTGAGCCCGGTCTGGCGGTAGTCGGAGGATTCGCTGTAAGAGCCACCGAGTGTCGCGAAGTTCGAACGGTACGCGGCGTTAACGCTTGCCGCATTTTTACCCCCACGCGCATTACTGCCGGAGAGGGTATAGCTCAGGCGGTTCGACGCCAGCGCGTTCCCGCTCATGCTGATATTGCTCTGTTCGTAATGCGAATCGCTGGCCGTCAGGCTGGAGGTGATCCACGCATTATTATCAAACAGCGAGAACGGCAGGCTGAGGGAGAGGTAAAGGCGCGTCTCTTCTTCACTGTCCCTGTTCCGTACCCGGCTGGCCGACAGGGTATAGCTGGCGCGGCCGATGGCGTTGGAATAGCCCATCTGATATTCGCGCGTGGTTTGCTGTGAGTTCCAGTAATCGCGCTGTGTGCCGGAGACAAACACCGTGCCCCAGTTATTGAGCAGGCGCTGATTAAGGTTAAGCGTAAAGGTATTCCTGGGCTGCGCCGCGCGCAGGGCGTCCCAGGTGCTTAGCGACATGTCGGGCGCAACGCCAAACCGATCTTCATAGTCGTCGTACTGCGCTCTCAGGCGCTGATACCCTTCGCGCGAATAGAGCGCGTCGCTGAAGCTGTAATAGCCTTTAGTGGAATAGCGATAGGCCGCCAGGGTGAAGTTGGTGGCGGTGGTATCGATAAATTTGCTGTACGACACGCGATAACTCTGACCGCTGCTGGTGCGATCCTGTAGGGTGGTTTTGGCGTGGGTGACATCAAACGAAACCGCGCCAAACGGAAGGTTCCACCCGGTACCGACAAGCCCGGCCTGGTAGTTATCGCTAATAATCGTCCCGGTATACCCGGTGATGAGGTTATTAAACCCGTAGCGCAGCGTGGCCTGCATGAATGCGGGTTCGGCATCGAGCGTGTTCTGATGCACTTTACCCGCCACTACGCTGTACTGGCTCACCCCTTCTTTTAGCATCCCGGGCACGGCGGAAAACGGCACCGTGAAGGACTGCTGTGAACCGTCCGCTTCACGCACCACCACCAGCAAATCGCCCGCGGACCCGGTAGGCTGAATGCTGTCGAGGGTAAACTGGCCCGGCGGCACGTTCTCCTGATAGATCACGTTGCCATTCTGGATAACTTTCACCAGGGCGTTCGTCCTTGCCACGCCGTGAACCACCGGTGAAAAACCCTGCTGTGAATTTGGGCGCATCTTCATATCCGACGCCAGCGACACGCCGCGCACGCGCAGGGAATCAAACAGATCGCCAGGAATATAAAAGTCACCCAGCGTCAGGTTGGATTTCAGCGAGGCCAGGGGACGGCGCAGGTAGCGGGTATTATTCTGCCAGCTACTCTCTCCGCTGGCGGTTTTCCGCCAGGCGCTGCTGTCGCGAAACTGCCAGCCGAACAGGTTGGCGCCGGAATCCAGCCCGGCATAAAAATCATCATTTGTGTCTTTCGCAGTGCCTTTCGCGCGGGTGTTGTACCAGGTCGTGTTCCACGAGAGCATCAGCGCCGGGATCCCCTCGTCCCAGAACTGGGGGGCAATGTAACCTTCTTCAGTACGCTGCACGGCCGCCTGCGGAACGGTAAGCGCCAGACTCAGGGTGCTGGTATCGGTTTTGACTTCACCGCCCTGAATCAGATCGCGCAGCTGGACCTGCCCGTGCGCAATGGCGGGCGCAGGCACGGACGTGGTGTTGATGCCCAGCGACCGGGCATCTTTCCAGGCAAGGCGGATGTCGTCACGCTGCTCGCCGTAGATGACGGTATAACGTCCCTTCCAGCTGCCGTTTACGTAGATATCCATCTCCTGACTGCCGGCAGGCATGGCGTTGTTTTCGGAAAAGCGAGACAGATCGGACTCACCGGATGCGCCAGCAAGCAGGGAGGGATCAAACGAGACGGCCCCTGATTTATGCGAAAGCAGAAGCGTGCAGACTGCCAGCAGACAGAGTCTGTTTTGTTTCATTTTCATGGTGAGTCTTTCCGATCACTGACTGGTGAAAGTGCGGGTTTTATACGCGCCAAGATCGTCCACATACATCAGCTGGAAGGTCTGTCCGCGCTTAACCGTATTTTTGGCGGCGACCGTCAGCTGCCCAAACGGGGAAACCATCGGGGACTCCTGGAGCAATTTCGTTTTACCCAGCGAAATATTGGCGACCGTAATATGGAACGGACTGTTATTTGTAATGCGAAAGCGATCGCCGTCGGCGGCGAGCGTCAGTTTCGCCACCGCGTCATCCAGCGTGCCTTTCAGCGCAGCGGGCCGATAAAAAAGTTTGATACGGGATTTAATCGCCAGCTGAACGGTATTCTGGTTTTGCAGATTTTCAGGTCTGGGCGGAATGTCGAGGACATTCAGGAAAAAGACGGATTCGCGATCCGCAGGCAAGCTGGACGGCAGCTTTTTAATACGAAGCTGTTGACCATTATGTTCGTTAACCTTTATCACCGGCGGCGACAACAGAAACGGCACATTGGCTGTTTCCGGCGTGGAATTAATATCACCGTCATCTATCCAGGATTGTACCAGAGCCGGCGCATCGCCCGTATTCATTAACTGGACGATCACCTCTTTGTTATTTTCAGGATAAAGGACACGGGTGCCATTAATGACAATATTGGCCCATGAGTGACCCGTGCTTAGCAGTAAGCCTGCCAGCAAAATTGCCTTGCGCATGATTGCAACCTTAAATACAGGCTCTGCGAAAACAGAGCCTGAATAATCACTATTACAGGTAGGAAATGGTATACGTTACGTTGGAGCTTAACTCGCCCACGGTGGCGGCAGCGGCGTTTGTTTTATAGTAATAAACGTCCAGCGTCAGCGTTTCGGAATCTGGCGCGGTCGCTGTACCCATAATATTTGTCGTGTAAGGCTGGTTCAGGGTAATAGGCGTAGACGAACCTGGCTCCACTAACGCAAAGCCGACATTACGTGCCACGCTGGCATCGCTTTCGTTCACGCTGTTATTCAGCAGGTATTTACCGTCAGTGGAAATATTATCCGCGCTGGAGAAATACACTTTCAGCGGGGTACCGGTCGTTCCGGCTGCTGGTGAGCAACCAGAGAATGTCAGCGCAATAGATTTTTTATTTCGGGTGATCAGGCCAACCGTGGTGCCCGCATCTTTTACCGAAATAGGGGAAAGCGCAACGGTAAAGTCCGCGCTTTTACCGCCGTTAATGGTACAGGTTGTATCGGTAATAGCGCCGGTAAAGTTAATGATACCACCCGCCGAATTGTCTGCGGCCACTGCGCTGGTAGAGGCAATAGCGGCGGCCAGCAGTGATACGGTCATGATCGATTTGAACATGATAAACTCCATGAAGATTTGTGTTATTTAAAATGAATGTTAATCGGCTACACATGTCCCTGATGTACCGGCTAGACGCATGGCGACTCGGGAGAATGCTTTGACGATATTATGTTGCACTAAAAAAGTACATAACAAAACATTATTCCAACAACTTCTAAAGTTTAAGATTATAATCTTGTCAGTATGTTTTTTTTAATGTTTTAACCTAAATGCGTTAGTTCGAAGATTTTTATTAATGCTTTAATAATCGTTAATTAATGAAGCTTTATGAATTCATCTCTCAATTAATATCACGCGACTTGACCACACAAACTTTAGACTTATTATTGCCTGGCAAATGCACAAAAATTTAACAATGGCGTAATAATAATATGAAGTATCTCATTGATCTTACAATGCTTTATGAAGTCGACACCGGTATGATCATGATTAATGGAGAGGAAGAGTCATCCATTAAGTTATCTAACCAGGCGGGTCGTCTGCTTTATGAACTTATCATCAATAATGGTAAAACACTCGACAGAGACGACCTGATAAAGAAGGTCTGGGAGGATCATGGTTTCTCTGGTTCTTCGGTGAGTCTGAATGTTGCCATAAGTGAAATCAGAAAAGCATTTCGTACATTAGGATGCGACCCTTTACTGATAAAAACGATACGTGGCAAGGGATTTAGCCTTGCCGCGCATATTGAACACCACACGGTCAGGCCGCCGGTTATTTCAACGCTTAGCGAAGAATCTGCCTCTGAAGCATTCGATACGCTAGCGCATAAGAAAGATGCCGATCCGCCTAAACAAATAATATCGCTGCACAGACTCTTTATTTCTCTCTGCACGTTATTACTAATTATTGTTACCGGCACCGCTGTTTTACTATTGCACCAGCGGGATTCCTATGCCGAGAGCCTGAAAGATTCTGATATGCATCTGCTCGGTAAAGTGGACAGGTGTACGATATACCTGATCGATAAGAATATGTATCAGCCGCGACAGCACTACTTTAATCACGTAAAAGAGGTCATCGCCAGTCAACATATCGACTGTCAACATCAGGTTGCAGATGCTTACTATTCCAGGTTTAAAAAGTCGCAGATAGAAAATTATTTCCTGGCCATCTGTTATCAGCAGGACAGTATCGACGATTATAAGAACTGCATTTCTTACAGAAGCCTGACCGGGAGTTAAAATATGTCACGGACTAAAATGAGTGTACTGTTCAGTATCGTACTGGCGCTGTCTGTCATCGCGTTGTTATGGGTCTATTTTACCAGAACGCAGGATGAGGGGTTTGGCTGCCAGTCAGATACCATTTCCTGGAAAACCTATTCCACGGGTGAGTCAACCGATATGTCGCTAACCACGCTTTTCCTGTTTAACAACAAAGATGTTGTGACGGTTATTCATAAAGGCGTACTCAAGAAAGAGGGCAAAAGCTACCTGATTGACAGAAATTACACGCTCAGCGTGGAAAAAGTCGACGGCAGCAATATCTTTTATATTAAGGATAAAAAGCTGAATAAATCTGAAGATGATGCGGCGCCGGATGGCGTTGTAAACGAAATGTTACTTGATAATATCAACTTCTTCTATATTACCAGCGTAAAAAAACATGCGTGGTTAATTAAGGGGCTGGTGTTGCCTGTAATGATGTGTGTGGCTGTCCCGACGTCCTGATATTTCTCTTTATTGAAAAATCGATATTTATCTATTACTCGGGAAATTGAGTAATTTACTCAATACGTAACAATAAGATACGAGAAATTTATTTATATTTTTATTGTTGCTCTCCGTCGAGTGAATTTTTCTGTATTGCCTCGTTATTTTGCGGCTGTCTATACTCCGCCTCGAAAAAGGGGCTCCCCTTTTTATACACGTGGATTCTTTTTTGAAGGACTAAATAAATGAACAAACTGAACGCTATCGTTCTGGGCTCCCTGCTGTCTGTTTCTGCCCTGAGCGCAGTTAATGCAGCTGAAACGACGGCTTCTGCCACCTGGCAGGCAACCGCGACCAAAGACAGCGAATCCGATCTGGTTGTTACGCCAACGCGTGCTTTGAACTTCGTTTACAGCGCCAATACCAAATCTTTCAACACCGATACCGGTCTGTTTGATGTGGCTATCCGTGGCGATCACTCTACGGCGACCAGCTTCAAACTCGAAGCTATCCTCGACGATTCAAACAACACGCTGTTCAGCGTGGGTGGTGAAGCGACCAAGCTGAAAGTGGGTGCGCGTTGGGGCGGTAACGACCTGGGCTCTATCGGTGGCACCGTGGGGGCGAAATCGACTGCATGGACAACGCTGGTTGATTCTTCTTCTAACACCGGCGTCTCTTCTGGCCTGTGGAACCTGACCACCAGCGCAGGCGCGGCGGCAGATACCGAAATTACCGGCCAGGACAAATTCGTCTTCTACGTTGACTCCGCTCAGGACAACGCCGGTACGGCGAAAGAGTTCAAAGACCTGACCAACAGCCTGTGGGAAGGGACCGTGTCTGTTGCGTTCCGCGCAACCTGGGGCTAAGGCCTGATCGATCCAGGGGCGCAAGCCCCTGTTTAGGGAAATAGCATGTTTAACCTCAAATCCGCCTTCTTATTTTTATTATTTATCTCTTCCTCCGCGCTGGCCATTAATGTGGGAAAAGTCACCACCATTATTTCTGCGGATGCTGACTCCACCGCCAAGGAAATAAAAAACGAAGCAAACAGCGTGCGTATTGTTTCTGTTCGCGCACAGCGGATCAGCAGCCCAATGGATGAAGGGATCGTCATTAATCCGGAGAAAGTGGACGAACTGTTGCTGACACCCACGCGCATGGTAATGCCCGCCGGTACCAGCAATATCGTCAAATTTTACTATCACGGGAACGCCGATAACAAAGAGCGTTACTACCGCATTACCTTCACGGATGAAGGGGTAAGCGAAGAGGTGGACAGCGGTTCGCCAAAAAACGGCACCGGGATGACGCGTGCGGTGGTGAGCACCATTCTGGTGGTTCAGCCCCGGGATAAGAAGATTGATTTCGTCTATGTGGCGGGAAAAATAACCAATAAAGGGAACACCTCGTTTCGCGTCAATGCGACCGGGACCTGCCTGAAGCCGAATCCGGAATCCCCCGGCACGCCGTGTAGCAAAAACTTCTACCTGATGCCAGAGACCTCGCGCGCTATCGAGGATATCAACGTTACGGATAACCATTTTCATCTCGGAATATGGGACCTGAAACAGTTCATTCCTGTTAAGTAAGGATGCATGGTGAAAAATAAATTAGTGTTGCCGGTGATGATGGCTTGCGCATCCGGCACGCTGCCCGCGCTTGCGCTTGCGCATGCAGCCTCAAGCTCCGTGGTTATCGCTAATTACCGTTTTCCCGACTCGCTTTATGCACTGCTGGAGCAGGGGATCAAAATTCCCGTCTATCTGGTAAATACGCGTCCACACTCAGCACAACAAGGGAACCACGAAGGCACGGCGAGCGAATATGTTCGTATCGGTGACGTGACGCTCTTTGCAAAAGATCTGAAGCTGGGGCTGAGGGATGTTCAGGTCCAGGAGTCTGATAACGGCATTCGTCTTTCAAAAGAGATGCGGGCGTTACTGCAAAGCATTAACGATAAGCAGTTTGATGACCAGATGCGTATTCCGGTTAGCGCGGGTTCGGCGTTCGAACTGGATCAGAAAAAAATGCGCCTGTTGCTGAATCTGTCGCAGAGCGACTACGGGGTGAATATTCGCCCGCGTGAGGTGGACATTGATGCGCCGGAGTCTGACGACCTGAGCGGCACGTTCTCCTACAACCTCGGAGCGTATCACACCGAGAGCGGCTACGGTGACAGCTGGTCGTCGGGCTATCTGAACGCGAGAAACTGGATCTCAATGGGCGTCGATCATGTGCTGATCGACGGCTCTGGCTACGTCAACGAGAACAGCAGCGATACCCAGATGAACGCGGTTATGTGGGAGCGCGACTATCAGGGGATGCGCTACGCCGCGGGCATGCTGAACGGCTGGGCGATGCAGTCTCTGGCGAGCGTCAGCGGGATTTCCGGCGGTGAAGTCTACGGCGTTTCCATGGGCAACCAGGCCAACTCCCGCAAGCGCGATAACACGCTCTCTCTGACGCCGGTGGTGGTCTATTTTCCCACGGCGGGCGAGGCCCGTATTCGTCGTGACGGGCAGCTTATCGGCATTCAGCGCTTTGACGTCGGCAACCATGAAATTGACACCAGCAGCCTGCCCTACGGGATCTACAGCGTCGAAGTTGAAGTGGTGAGCGGAAGCCGCACCGTGTCGCGCAGCATGTACACCGTAAATAAACCGTTCTCCAGCAACGTGTCGGAAACGCTGCGCTGGCAGATGTGGGGCGGGATGTATAGCCGCGATAAATCCGTCGTCAATTATAAAAAATACGCGAAACGCAAAAACGAGCAGGATAACACCTACTACTACGATTACGACACCAAACATAAAGACACCATGTCGCTGGTGGGAGCCTCGTTCAGCAAGCGCAGCGGGATGGTCGACTGGAACGCCTCTACCTACATGATGCGGGAACACATCGTCAGCGAGCTGTGGGCCTCCCTGAACCTGACGGACTATTTCTCGGTGAATACCCAGACCATGGCCGCCTCCGACGGAACGTATCGCGCCAACTATGGGGCGAATCTCAGCCTGCCGTGGCAGATCGGCTCGGTGTGGTACTCCCATGAACAGCTCTCCAGCGGCAAGTTCCTGGATATCTATGAGAGCAAGGGCAACACCTGGGGCGCTTCCTTTAGCCTGCCGTCATTCGGCCTGCCCTCGGCAGGCAACCTGAGCCTGATGCGTCAGGAAGACGACCTCTATCGCTATAAACGCTATCAGCTGGACTACTCCCAGGGGTTATACGCCGGTCGCTACGGTACGGCGCGCCTGCGGGTGGGGATGTCGCGCAACAAATACGACGGGTATTACGAAGAGAAAGATCGTTACGTAATGCTCGATTTCGCCATACCGCTCGGCAATACCGTGTCGGTTGGCGTTTCCCACAATCGCGATACCGGCACGGCGTTGAACGTCAGCGCCAGCCGCCAGTTTGAGGGCGATTACCTGAAATCGGCTACCGCCAACGTCTCGAAAGCCTTTAACAGCCGCCAGGATCGCAGCGTAAGCGGCGGCGGCAGCGTGAACTTCGACACGCCGTGGAACAGCAACATCCTCAGCGTCCAGAGCGGCATGAGTAAAGGCTGGAACTCCACGCTGACCAGTGACGGCAGCGTGGGCTGGTCCAAAGAGGCCATCGCCGCCGGGAAAGGTACCGAAAGCGCAGGGGTGATTGTCAGTACCGGTCTCAAATCTGATGAAGCCCTGACCCTGAAGCTTAACGGCCGGGCGGAACGCATCAAAGGGGATAAAACCTGGCTGTCGCTGCCGGCATACCAGGCTTATGACCTGGAAGTGATGAACAGTGAAACCGGTACGGAAAGCTATGAGATTGGCGCGAATGCGCGTCGCCATATCACGGTTTATCCGGGCAATACCGTGGTGATGAAGCCGCAGGTGAAGAAAATCGTCACCCTGTTTGGTCGTCTTGTGGATGCAAACGGGGCCCCGGTTGGCGCCATGCAGATCAAAAACCATGTCGGGCTGACCCGGACGGAAAACGACGGACGCTTCGTGATCGACGTTGATAAGAACAACCCTGTCCTGAGTATCGCCACGCCGGACGACAGCGTCTGCGAAGTGCGCCTGGACATCGAGTCTAACCGCGGTGCGCTGTGGCTCGGGGACATCTCCTGCGACAAAGGCGATTTTGTCTGGCAGGAAGCAAAAGGAACGCAGGAACGTGACGATGAAAAAGATATTCGCTCTTAATTTACTGCTGATGAGCGCGGCGGCCCAGGCGCAGGAGCTGCCCTATTTCGCCATTAATAACCCGGACAATAACGGTACGGGAAACAGCGCGGGGCTGTTTAGTCTGAACAGCACGTCGACCGCGTTTTTACACGGTTCGCGCGAGTGGCCGACCCTGAGTGCGAAAACGAATAACGGTATCGCCACTTACATCCCGGACAACAGCTACAGCGGTCCGGCAGGCAGCGCGCTGACCATCGACTTTTCGGTGACCGGTTCCAGCGCCTCTCCGTTCTTCAAAGGGACGGCGTGTTCCTCGTCCTGCGGCAACACGGGGTACACCCCGACGACCAGCTATACCGACACGTCGATGGTGGTTAAGCCGCCGGTGATGGAGCCCGGCACGTCATACGGGCGCTGGGTACTGGGCGATCCGTTCTTTAACTATCTGCTCAACGCCGCGCCAGGGGATGAAGTGACCATCACCTCCACGCCGCAAATCAGCTCCATCAACAAAGTGACCACCACCAATACGCTTCACAAGGTGGGCACGCTGACCATGACCAACGCCAGGGCGCTTAACCTGGGGATTGACCCGATCAGCGGTGAGGTGACGATTGTCGATGGATCAACGGGGGCCACCTGCACCAAATACACCCGCAACACGGTCTCTGGCGTCCTGTGCGACCTGCTCGAATACACGTTTGTTGGGGAGGATATCTCCGGTTACAACGGGGGGCTGGCGCTCACCTCTTCCCGCGTCAACAGCGTGCTGCAATCGCACATGAGCGGCGGCACCGGGCTTGCCGCCGAGCTGACCTTCGATGAAAACACCTGGTACAGTATCTCCGGCGGTATCCTGAGCGATACGCGTGTCCTGGCGAACACCTTCCTTGCAGCGCCGCAGAAAAACGGCGGCAAAGCGTCCCTTAAAATCTTTTTGCCGAAAGCGTTAATTCTGAGCGTGGCGCAGGCGGGGGACGGCAGCAACATTGGCAATATCGTCAGCCTGTGTCTGACGCCCGGCAACAGCTCGCTGGCGGCGGATTTCTGCTTCCAGCCGGGGGGCGGCCTGGTGATTAACCCTATCGAGCCCGGGCTGGAGATTGTGCCAGACAACCCGGATTACACCCTCGATCCTGACGGTCTGGGCGGCTCCGGGAAAGGCATTATCGGCGAAGCGCCCATTGAGATCCCCTACACCATCACCTACAGCGGGGCGCAAAAAGATGCGGCGATTGCGGTCACGGTAAAAGTCACCGGGCCTACCCAAAGCCTGAATGGGGTGGACTACTGCGCCTTTAGCGGCAACGGTTTCACGGTTCCCATTCCGGGCAACGTGCTGGTGGGGAAAAGCCAGACGCTGATGGCGCACAACTGTAAAGGCGAAGTACTGTCGATCCCGGCGCCGGCCACCCATGCGGAAGAGTGGGACAAAATGAGTTCCGGCGTGACCGATATGTGGCTCTGGAAAACACCGCTGATCCTCCAGTTCGTTATGGATAATCCGGTATCGAAAACCACCTATGACGGAAATAGCTGGTTTGGCGAAGTGACCGCGCAGGGAAGAATAGATGTTAGCGCATCCTGGAATTAATCAACCATGACTGGAAAATTCCTGGCTATTTTTGCAATAAATTGCTTCATTTCCACAGGGGCAAATGCTTTAATTATCGAAAGTCTGAATATTGATTTTTTGCCCGAAAGAGAAGTTGTTTTTCAGCCGATAAAAAACGATACCAGCGAGCGTCAGAATTATACCGTTTCGCTTATTCAGGTAGACGTTCCTAAAGAGAAGGGAAAAGAAACCGAAATAAAAGACGGCGAAGTCATGTATTCGCCTAAGCAATTAACGCTGGGGAGCGGTGAACGCGCGGGTTTTAAATTTTATTATACCGGCCCGCATGACAACAAAGAGCGATACTATCGCGTAAAATTCACCGAGACGCCGCTCCAGGCAAAGGTTATCACGCGCAAAGGCCAGCGCATCCAGTCGGATGTGGTGGTCTCGCTTGAGGCTATTTTGATTGTCCGTCCATGGACACGACATTTTGATTATGCGTTTAGCAACGGGGTGGTGAGTAATACCGGGAATACCTATTTTAAATATGTTTCCTCGGTCGGGTGCAGTACGCAATACAACAATTCAAAATATATTCCGCCGGGGCAACGGCTGGAAATAGATAATGCCGGGCAGGCTGCAAGGCGGATGATTATTTATGGCAATAAAATCATTCCGCTTACCACCTGCCCGTAGCAACCGCTTTCCTTCATAAAAGGAAATTAGCCTTTAGCATCATGCTAAAGATCCATCACTACAGGAGATAAAAATGAAAGCGATTTCATTCGTAGAAGCGAAAGACATTATCGGTGGCGCGTTAAACCCGTTCGCTGGTCTGGTTAAAGGTGCACAGCTGGGTTACGACACCGGCGCAAGCATCATGGGCATGGTTGGCGGTGTGGTTGGCGGAATTCTGGGTGGCGCAATGGGCTTCCTGGGTGCGCTGGTTGGTAGCTACAACTAATTCACGTTAACAGGAAAAGACTCATGCAAGTTATTGATTTCAAAAAAGCACAGGCCATCATCGGTGGTTGGGATCCGTTTGCTGCCGCTATTCAGGGCGCAAGCGCGGGCTATAACGCGGGCAGCCAGATGTTAGGCGCGCTGGGCGGCACCATCGGCGGCGTGTTCGGCCTGGTGGGCGGCTTCATCGGCGGTTTCTTCAGCGCCTAAGCGAGAAGCACGTTGTACGCATGGCCCGCATTGCCGGGCCATTTTTTTATTTCAGCCACGGATCATTATGTTTTCGCTCTTTCAGTATAAAAAACAGGGTAAGACCCCTGTTATTCGCCAGCATGAATTTACCGAATGTTGACTGGCCTGCCTGGCGATGGTGTTGGGGCACTACGACCACCATGTCTCCGTCAGCCAGCTGCGCCGGGAGATTTCCGTTTCCGCCGATGCGGGAACCTCAATGGCGGAATTGATGACCCTTGCCAGCGATAAAAATATGTCTGGCCGGGTGCTTAAAGGCGAAATCACTGAAATAGAAACGTCTGAGCTGCCGCTCATCGCCTTCTGGCGCGGCAACCATTTCGTGGTCATCGTGAAGATCGACAGCCGCAGCGTGACCGTTCACGACCCCGCCAGCGGCGTGCGTCGTTACCGTCTGAAAGAGGCGGAAAAACTCTTTTCCGGCTATGTTCTTGAGCTTAAGCCCACGCCGTGCTTCGAAAAGAAATCCCCGGATGAAAAGCTCACGCTTGGCCGGTTAGCCAATAAATCCCCGAGCCTGTTCCAGCGCCAGCTGCTGCTGTTTGTGCTCTGTATTTTTACCCTCATCACCATGCTGGCAAGCCCCACCTACGTGCAGCTGATTATGGATGAGGCCATTTCCCGCAGCGACAGCGATCTGGTGATCCTGCTCACCGCGATCTTCGCTATCGTCTTTATCTTTGAAGTCATCGGTAAATTCCTCAAGCAGTTGCTTGAGATCCTGATGCGTAACATTGCCTATGACGATTTAAGCCAGTCCGTGCGCCACTACATGCTGCGCACCCAGACCAGCTGGTTCCGCTCGCGCCCGCCGGGCATCGTGCTGGCCATTGAAAAATCGCTCCACGCCTGCGCGGAGTTCATCAGCAATGGTTACGTGCAAATTCTCTTTTCCAGCCTGATCGCCGTCACCAGCCTGCTGTTTATGCTGCTGTATAACGTCAAAATTGCGCTGCTGACGATGCTGCTGATGGGCGTGTTTTTCCTGATCCGCTTTTCGCTGATCGGCCCCTATCAACGCGCGGTGGATGACTCCATCGAGCGCACCGCCCAGTATGAATCCCTGCTGGTGGAGACGCAGAAAGGGATCATTACGCTCAAAGCGAACAATATGGAGCAGGCCCGGGATGCGGTGATGGATAAATCCCAGCGCGAACACATCGCCGGGCTGATGCGTAAAGAGCGGCTGCTGGCCCGCTTTGACGTGGCTTCGCTGCTGGTGATCAATGCCGAGCAGCTGCTGGTGGTCTGCTTTGGCGCGTGGCTGATCCTGGAAGGGCAGATGAGCATCGGGATGCTTTACGCCTATATCAGCTATAAGCGCTATTTTTCCGATGCCATGGTGCAGGTGGCGCAGAAGCTGCTGGACAAAAATGCCCTCAAGGGGCCGCTGGATCGCGTGGGCGACCTTCTGTTTGCCCCCTCTGAAACCAGCCAGTTTGGGAAGCGGATTGTCACCTCGCCGGTCTGTCTGCAATTTGAGGATGTCTCATTTGCCTATCCTGGCCGGGAGGCCACGCTAAAGCATATCAATATGACCCTGAAGCAGGGCGAAGAAGCGGTGATTGTGGGCCAGAGCGGGTCGGGAAAAACCACGCTGCTGCGTCTGATCTCCGGCATGCTGCTGGCATCGTCTGGCACGCTGCGGATCAATAAGATCCCCATTGAGGAGTGCGATCTTTCCTCGCTGCGTCAGCACATCCGCATCGTCCATGCGGACGATATTCTCTTCACCGGCTCGATTCTGGACAACATCGCCTGCTTTGACAGCGCACCGGATAAAGAGCAGGTCATTGCCGCGTGTCGGCTGGCGGAGGTGGACCACGTCGTCGCCAGGCTGCCGCACGGCTACGAAACGGAGATGCTGCCGGGGAACACCTTTTTCTCTGCCGGGGAGATGCAGCGTCTGGTTCTGGCGCGCGCCCTGTACAGCCAGCCTAAGCTTCTGCTCTGTGACGAAGTGACGGCGAACCTGGATAAAACGACCGCGCAGAAAGTGCTGGCGAACCTGCGTAGCCTGGGAATTGGCCTGGTGTTTGTTACCCACTCGCCGGACGTGGTGGGCTGCCAGGGGCGTCTCTATACCATGGAAAACGGCACCCTGCGGGAGAGTGAGCAATGATGTTTCTGCCGCGTCTCTATGCGCGCCTGTGCGCGCGCCAGGCCGGGCGCACGCTGCTGGCAAACCGGATCACGCAAAACTACAGCCAGTTTATGCGCTGCCCGGAGGCCGATGTCCCGGCTGATTTTCTGCATCAGAACGCCCATGAGCTGAGCGGGTTTAACTTCGTGGAGCAGATCTTCCCGCCCGCGCTTTGGGCGCGCAACGTCCGCTTCGATCTGCACGCGTACGTGGCGCAGTGGACGCAGGAGCAGGCGTTTTACAGTTCATCTCGCACCCTGCTTCTGGGAATGCGCTGGGCGGGCTTTGGTCTGATCGTGGATGCGCTGCTCGCCACCGCGCCAGCCGATGTGCGCTTTCAGTTTATTACCCGTCACCCTGCGCTGCATAAGCTGATGGCCGCGCACGAAGGCCGACGCGCCAGCTCGTTTTTTGCCCCTCATCGCCTGGTGACGGTGCTGCTGGTGGACGAACGCCTGCCGGATGCGCCGCTGTTCTCCACCCAGGCTGGGGATCAAAAGGCGTGGTTAACGGACGTCTCAATGCGGTTTTTATCCCGCTATGGCTACAGCGTCCGAACGCTGCTGCCGATCTGTTCGCTGCATGCGGTGGAGTTTGGGCTGGAGAGTCAGGCGTATGCGCCAGAGGATTATCGTCAGGCCGCCGCCGACACGCTGAACGCGCTGCGCAAAACCCCCACGCTCTGGAGTGCATGGGACGATCTTTCAGTGATTTATCATGGATGACATATCGTGAAATTAAAAAACCGAAGCCGACAGCGGCGGGCGCTGATCCCGCATCATTTCTCAAAAAGCTATCACATCAACGCGCCACGGCTGAAAGCCGTGCTGACCTTGTTCATCACCTTTTTTCTCTGCCTGCTGGTCTTTGCGATTGTCTTTAACTTTTCGGAAACCACGCTGGCACGTGGGGTGCTGATCCCGGCGCAGGGCGATGTGGAAGTCCGCGCCCGGGAGTCCGGTACGCTTGTGGATTTTGCCGTACGGCCAGGTCAGTACGTGAAGGAAAACGATCCGCTGTTCACCGTGTCACAGGACTATGGCGGCAAGCAGGGCTCGGTGGTGCAGTTTGACCGCCAGCAGATGGAAGCGGAGAAGAAGCGCAGCGAGCAGCGCATCCAGGCCATTGAGGACTCGATTGCGTCGTATCGCAAAAATCTGGCGCAGCAGCTGGCTCTCACTGACAAGCAGATCGCCGTTTCCCGCGATAAGGTGAAGAAGCTGCGCGCGTTGTTAAAAAACAGCACCGACACCTACGAGGCGTGGAAATCCGTCTCCGGGAAGGGCTATGTCTCCAAAGTGGATCTCGATAAAAGCCACAACGATGTGCTCAATGCGCAGCTCAACCTGACGCTGGAGGAGAGCACTATTCTTGAGCTTGAGGCACGAAAAACCAGCCTGACCGACAGCACCCAGTCGCAAATTGACTCTCTGAGCGAAGAGCAGCTGTATGTGAAAAACCGCATCAGCGAAATTGACCGCAACCTGTCCAGCCGGGGAAGTTCCACCATGGCGATGCTGGCCCCTTCCGATGGTTACGTGGTGGCGATTAACTTCCCGCCTGGCCGGGCCATTACGCAAAATAGCGAGGTGGTAGTGGTGATCCGTAAAAATACCGCGGCGACGATGGAGGGGTACCTGTATGTTCCGGCAACGGGGGTGGGGCGCGTGGCGAAAGGCGATAAGGTCAAGCTGCGCTTCGACTCCTGGCCCGTAGACAAATACGGTTCCGTGGAGGCAACGCTGTCCGATTTCTATGAGGTAAACATTGATGCCCATTCGGCGCTGATCCCGCTCCAGGAGGGGCAGAACTACTACCTGGCTAAAGTGCGCGTCCCCTCCTGGTTTACCGACCCGGACAAGAAAAAGCGCATGCTGATGGGCGGAATGACGGTGAACGCCGATATCGTTATCGATCGTAAGCCGCTTATCAATCTGCTGATTGCGCCGCTGGAAAGGGTACGCAAGCGGTTTATCGATTGACCCGATTTCATCGATCATCGCCCTTTAGCCCACATTCTTAACGGCACCCTGGGGCTATTCTCCTTCTCATACCAACCGGAGGATAGCCCATGAACATTACGCAAATTCGCAATGCCACCCAGCTGATCACTTACGCGGGAAAACGCTTTTTAATCGACCCAATGCTGGCGCCAAAAGGCACTTATCCGGGTTTTCCCGGCACGGCGCGGGCTGATATTCGCAACCCGATGGTCGAGCTTCCCGTTGACGTTCAAACGCTTCTGGATGCTGACGCGGTGATCGTCACCCATACCCATGCCGATCACTGGGATCAGTACGCCGTTGAGCTGATCGCCAAAGGCAAGCCGATCTACGTGCAAAATGATAGCGATGCCGCGCTGCTGCGCAGCCAGGGATTTACCAACCTGACGATCATGACCGGGGAAACAACGTACGGCGATATCCGGATAGTGAAAACCCACGGCGGCCAGCACGGTACTGACCGCGCCTACGCCGTGCCGGAGCTGGCAGAGTTTCTGGGGGAAGCCTGCGGCGTGGTGTTCCGTCATCCCGATGAGAAGACGCTTTATATCGCAGGGGATACCATCTGGCGCGATGCGGTGGCGGCCGATCTGCAAAAGCACCAGCCGGATATCGTCGTGCTCAACGCCGGTTACGCTCATGTCATTGGGTTTGGGCCGATTATCATGGGGGAAGAAGATCTGCTTAACGTGCATTTCCTGCTGCCGCAGGCGAAAATCGTGGCGACCCATATGGAAGCTCTCAACCACTGCCTGCTGACCCGCCGCGCGCTGCGCGAGTATGTTGATGCCAACGAGGCAGGTGACGCGGTGAGCATTCCCCAGGACGGCGAAACCATTATATTCTGACTGTTAAAGGGGACAGGAGAGACAGATGCCGCTTATTAACGTTGCCATTGTCGCGGTGGACGGGTTTAGCCCGTTCCACTACTCCGTCCCCTGCATCCTGTTTGGCGACACGGTATCCGGGGAAAAGCGCTTTAACGTCACGATCTGCGCTGAAAAACCGGGATTCCTGAACTCGAAAGACGGTTTTGCCCTGCATGCGACGCAGGATTTTTCCGCGATCGCATCGGCTGAAATTGTGGTTGTACCCTACTGGCAGCACGTTCTGGAGCGCCCGCCTCAGACGCTGCTCGACAGCCTGGTTCAGGCCAGAGACAACGGGGCGGAAATTGTTGGGCTGTGTCTGGGATCGTTTGTGCTGGGCTATGCGGGCATACTCAGCGGCAAACGGGCCGCCACTCACTGGGAGTTTGAACGCCAGTTCCAGTCGCTATTTCCGGACGTCCGACTGGATATCAACGCCCTCTACGTGGATGACGGCAATATGATTACCTCGGCGGGTACCGCCGCCGCGCTCGACTGCTGTTTGTACATCATCCGCCAGCGCTTTGGCAGCGTCGTCGCCAATCAGATTGCCCGCCGGATGATCGTCCCGCCGCACCGAGAGGGCGGGCAGGCGCAGTTTATTGCGCAACCTGTGCCGAAAGATACCCGTGATGGGCGGATTAACTGTCTGATTGACTACCTTCAGCAGCATATTTCCGAACCGCATAACCTGGACTCTCTTGCGGAAGTGGTGTCGATGAGCCGGCGCACGCTGACCCGCCATTTTATCAAGGCGACGGGCATGAGCGTTGCCGACTGGCTTACCGCCGAGCGCCTGCGGCGCAGCCAGATCCTGCTGGAGTCCGGCAACCTGCCAATCGAAAACGTCGCCGGGCAGGTGGGGTTTTTATCAGCGGTGACGTATCGGCAGCAGTTTAAGGCGCGCTTTGGCGTCAGCCCGGCGGAGTGGCGCAAGACGTTTCGTACTCGCCAGTAGGCCAGGTAAGCGTAGCGCCACCTGGCAATTACCCCAGCCTCTCCATCCTCGTCTCCCCCTCCGCCATCGACAGCTGATACAGCGAAAACGATCGGTGCTTCTCAATCAAATGCGCCAGCTCCGGCGAATGGCTGGTGAGCCAGATCTGCGAATAGCGGCTGGCCTCGGCAATGAGGCTTGCCAGGGCGGGCAGCATCTGCGGATGCAGGCTGTTTTCCGGTTCGTTGAGGGCGATGAATGCGGGAGGGCGCGGGCTTAACAGCGCCACCGCCAGGCACAAAAAACGCAGCGTGCCGTCGGAGAACTCTGCCGGTTCCAGCGGTCTGCTCAGCCCCTCGCGCTGCATCATCATGCGGAAGCGCCCGCCGGTGTTGTCGCTGTAAAACACGCAGCCGGGGAAGGCCTGGTCGAGAATGCGCATCAGCAGCAGCTCGTCGCCAATTTCGACAATGGTCTGAAACGCGGCGGCCAGGTTCGCGCCGTCGCTGGCCAGCACCGGGGAACGAAAGCCCACCTGCGGCGCACGGATCGCCGAGCCGGATGAGACGGAAAACTCGTGATAAAATCGCCAGTTACGCAGGGACTCGCGCATCTGCGACACTTCAGGGTAGAGGTGCGGTTCACCGAGCTGACCGAACACCGACTCGTTCTCATACAGCGTACCGCTGTGGGTCACTTTTTCGTGATGCACGTTGTTCAGGAATACGGCCTGGTTCTTACGCTTCATCAGCTGTGACGACGGGCGACGGTGCTGTCCGCCGAGCCAGATAGATTCCTCTTTGATCACCGGATCGAGCTGAAACTGTGAGGGGTAGGGCAGCTTTTCCACGAACCCGACCTGAAGCTCATATTCATAGGTTTCCGTTTCCACCGCCAGGTTCATGCGTCGCAGCTGGTCGCTGCGGGTTTTTCCCGCCCAGAACACTTTCAAAATTCCCCCCTCGTTCGCCAGCGCCTGGGAGAATTGCCCCTGCGCCGCGCTGTGCATCAGATAAATCGCTTTATAAATATTGGATTTTCCGGTGCCGTTGGGGCCGAACACGATATTGAGCTGTTCCAGCTCAAGCGACATATCGCGAATTGAGCGGTAGTTCTGAATATGCAAATTTTTGATCATCGGGGTACTCCGCTGTGCACGCTTAACCTGTACAGAATTACAGTATTTTACGCTGAGCGCAAAAAAAAGACGACAGTGAGGGTGTCGTCTAAACGGGGTACTGCTTTGGGCCTCTGTGGGTCAACAGGGCCTTCGCTTCTTTCTTATCAGGTAACGGCCAGACGCAGACCCAAATCATCAGGATAGGGATCAAAGTAGTTTTGCGTCATCAGATACCGGTCAGGGTATTCAGCCAGATAATGCTTCAGAAGCGTCAGCGGCGCGAGGATCGGCAGCAGCCCGTCCCGGTAATGCAGGATCACATCCCGCAGTTCTCCACGCTGGCGGCTGTTCAGCTGGTTACGGAAATAGCCCTGAATGTGCATCAGCACGTTAGTGTGATTCTTCCGCGAAGCGGGTTTTTTCAGGATGGTCATCAGCTTGTCGCGATAGGCCACGAAAAACGCGTCCAGATCGTCCCACTCGTGCAGTGATGCCACGAACGGGCCAATTTCACGGTAGCCTGCCTGATGGTGCGCCAGAAGCTGAAGCTTATAGCGGCTGTGAAAGTCCAGCAGGGCGCGGCGCGTCAGGCCATTTTTACGCATTACGTTCAGTTCGTGGAGGGCGAAAACGCGCTCAACAAAGTTTTCCCGCAGTACCGGATCGTGCAGGCGACCGTCTTCTTCGACGGGCAGCCAGGGATAAGTTTCAAGGAGGGCGGCGGTGAACAGCCCGACACCCTCCTTGCGGCCCCGGTTGCCGTTTTCGTCGTACAGCCGCACGCGCTCCATGCCGCAGCTGGGGGATTTTGCACAGACGATAAAACCCGCCAGATCGCCGATTTTCGGCAGATAATCTGCCGTAAATGCGGCCATCTTCTGCGTGACGTCATCGTGCGGCGCTTTGCTGAACCGCATTTCTGTCTCGCCGCCGGTGGTCATCACCAGACGCAGCGCCGGACGAGGCGTGGGCAGGCCGATAGCCATTTCAGGGCATACCGGACGGAAAGCGACCCACTGCGCCAGCTCATCCATCACAAAGCCCATACGCTTATGCCCGCCGTCAAAGCGAACGGCGGAACCGGTCAAACATCCGCTAATACCCAGCACAGGTTTTGTTGTCATGGTGTGCACCTCCCGATCTCATACCTAAAAGTTACACAACAATGCGTATTTGTCCAAGTATTGGCGGGATTATTTTTAAATCGTCTTTAAAATCAAGAGCAATCAGCTGCCCTTGTAGGTTGAGTAACCGTACTGGCTGAGCAGAAGCGGGATGTGCAGTTTTTCATTGGTGCGGGTGACGGTGAACAGCACCGGCACTTCCGGGAAGAAGGAGTCCAGCTTTTTACCGTGGAAGTAATCGGCGGTTTTGAAGGTCACTTTATACACGCCAGGCGCCATATCCTGATCCTGCGGATAGAGCGATTTGATGCGCCCGTCGTGGTCGGTTTTACCGCTGGCAATCGGGGTCCACTTGTCCTGCTCCTGCTTCTCCAGCGTGACGGCCACATCCGCTGGCGGCATACCGGTTTGCTGGTCCAGAACGTGAACGCTCAGGGTGCCTGCCGGGGCGCTGAACGCGGCAGGCGCGAAAGCCATTGTAGCCAGCATCATCAGAGGGAGTGTCTTTTTCATCGTGTTTTCCTGTTGAGTTGTCGGTGACAGGAAAACGTTAGCACTCGCTGTGCGAAAAAATATTCAACTTTTCGTGAAGATTGCCTCAGCAGAAAATAATCAGAGGATAATCACCTCAAGGGAAACCTGCTGCTGCCACTGCGCAACCTGCTTTTTCCGCACGGCGGTAAGTTTACCGCTGGTGACCAGCAGCCATTTGCGGTCCGGGAAAATTTCCGGGGCCAGCGCGGCAGGGGGAACCGGCAGTATGTCGATGCGGTGGCCCTGGCCGGTGCGCGTCAGAGCTTCAAGCCAGATCTCACAGGGGTCGTTCAGATGCCAGCCGCTGATGAGGATGTTATCGCCCGGCGCTTTTTTATCGCCCTCAAGGCAAAACGAGGTATAGGCGATGAGGATGCCGTTGAGGATCTCACGCAGCGTCATGGCGGCGGCGACGTTGGCCGATATCTGGCTGCGCAACGGACGCAGC
Organism: Enterobacter cloacae complex sp. 302F9; assembly: GCF_050030335.1. Taxonomy (NCBI): domain Bacteria; kingdom Pseudomonadati; phylum Pseudomonadota; class Gammaproteobacteria; order Enterobacterales; family Enterobacteriaceae; genus Enterobacter; species Enterobacter cloacae complex sp. 302F9. The sequence continues at coordinate 92,930 of NZ_JBLGUC010000001.1, forward strand.
ACGTTAGTGACCAGCTCTGGCCTTGGGTATTCGCGTCCGGCGTCGTAAATTATCTGACGCAGGGACTCAATTTTCCCCTCCTGCAACTTTTGCAGCATGGCCTGTTGCAGGGTTTGCCAGTTATTGGCGCGGCGCGGCGCAGGGCGTTCCAGCAGTGATTTTACCTGACCGATGGGTACGCCTTTTTTTACCCAGTCGAGGATTTTCAGCGCCTGCTGAACGTCCTCATCGCTGTACAGGCGGTGACCGCCGTCCGTACGCTCGGGTTTGAGCAAGCCATAGCGTCGCTGCCACGCCCGCAGCGTGGTGGCTGTGATGCCGCTGAGTCTGGCGAATTCGCCGATGGAGTAAGCCATGTCTGCATCCGAAGAGAAGGAGTTGTCTCAATATACTACGAATATTCCCCGACGGGATGAAGCGCCGCACGGGTGCGCTACACTTAACGTCCAACCGCGTAAATGAAAGGAGTTCTCATGAGGCTATGGCCTGTCGTTACCGGTGTCGCCATTGCGCTGACGCTGGTTGCCTGTAAATCTCCCACGCCGCCGAAAGGCGTGCAGCCCATTACCGGCTTTGATGCCAGCCGCTATCTCGGCAAATGGTATGAAGTCGCCCGACTGGAAAATCGCTTCGAGCGCGGTCTGGAACAGGTCACCGCGACGTACGGTAAGCGCAGCGATGGCGGTATCAGCGTACTGAACCGCGGCTACGATCCGGTGAAGAAAAAATGGAATGAGAGCGAAGGAAAGGCGTACTTTACCGGCGAACCGACCACGGCTGCGCTGAAGGTATCGTTCTTCGGCCCGTTCTACGGCGGCTATAACGTGATCAAGCTGGATGATAAGTACCAGTACGCGCTGGTCAGCGGCCCGAACCGCGACTATCTGTGGATTTTATCGCGCACCCCGACCATTCCGGATGCGGTAAAACAGGACTACCTGAACACCGCACGCGAGCTGGGCTTCCGGGTCGATCAGCTGGTGTGGGTGAAGCACTAACCTACTGATACGAAAAGGTGATGCTTGCCAGGGCGTTGGCCGAGCCGGGGACCAGTTCACCGGTTCGGATGTACTGCGCCTGGAACGGCAGGGACAGCGTTTGTGCCGAGCTGGTGGTCTGGATGAAAAACTGTCCCGTCGTACCTGCGGACGAGCTGTCCGGCCCCATCATCAGCGGCCCGGTACCGTTATAGAAAAACTGTACGCCAATGCCGGAGGCCGTGGAGTCCCCGGTCAGCGTCACGACCGACGAGGTATTTGACGGTGTGGTCTGATCGGTCATCACTGCGTTAACCGCCACGTTCTCATCGCAGGTCAGGCTGACGTTAAACTCCCCCGACGGCGAGGTGCTGCCTACGCTGGGCAGCGTGTGAATATCAATGGTGCCCAGGTCGACGTTGGCGCTTTTCGTGCCTACCGTGCAGCCGCTTGCCGTCACCGTGATGGTGGTGGGGTTGATGATCACCTGCGCGGTTTTCACTTCGTTGTTATAGGCCGTCAGGGTCGCCGCGTTAATGGTCGGGGTCTGGTATACGCCGGATTTCAGCGGAACGCCGGTCTTGATAAACGTCACTTTTGCCGACCAGCCCAGTGCGGTGGCGTAACCGTTAGTCCCATCGGCCGGATAGCTCTGCGTAATGCCCGTCTGCATCGGGACATAGGTGGTGCCGTTATAATCTTTAAGCCCAAGAATGAAGCCGATGCCGGGCACGCCCGTTTCAAATACCATGTAATTTGCGCCATCAAGAATAACCGTGATGCCGGTGGCGGTTATACTGCTGCTCGGCTCCAGCGTCCCTTTGGAGCAGGTAAATACCAGGCCGCACCAGAACACTTCCGAGACGCTCGCAGAGGCGCTCCATTCAGAGCCGATCGTCTTTCCAGGCACGATGGAGTCTGCCGGGCCGGACCACGACATGGGCGTTGGCGAAAGGGCGATATCCGATGTCCAGGAGAGGGCAAGTGCCTGAGAGGACATGAAAAACAGGGCTAAAAACAGTAAACGCATTATTGATACTCCGTCGTCCAGGTCGCCACTGCCGAAACGTCTCCGGCATTGACCGGCGCACCCGTGGCGGCCAGTCGCGCATAGAAGGTCATTTTTACGCTGTCATCCCCCGCCGCGCCGTAAGCAGCGGTTTGGGTGTCCAGCGGGATAAGTACGCTGTCTTTATCCAGAATCTGCACCGCCACGCCGGTCGCGCCGCCGTCAGCGACTTTCAGAAGCTGCGGGTTCTCGTCATCCGGCGTACCGCTGAAGCGGATTTTCACGCCAGCAAAGGTGGGGCCGCACGCTTCAAGGGTGAGCGTGAAGGGCGTTTTGATATTGCTGACCGCGCCCGCCTCGCTAAATTGCTTCACGCCGAGGGTGCCCAGCGGCACGTTTTGCTCCTTCGAATCTTCCGAGACAATGCAGGTATTGCCGATCACGTTGCCGGTCACGGAAACCAGCACGTCATAGCCGCGCGCGGGAACGGTGATGAACATCAGCAGGATCAGGGGGAGGAACCGGATGGTTACTGACATATGACCTCCTGGGAATAAAGCCCGGTGCGGGCGTGATAATTCTGCGGGTTCAACGCATAGCGGATCGTGCAGCGCTGGGCGCTGTTGCGCCCCCATACGGCATGCAAGGTTCCCTCCGCTGACAGGCCGGTCAGATACACGCTGCCGCCGTCGCCGACGATACCGCTGGCTTTGTCATCCTCTGACGAGACCAGCGTGCCGAAGGGGAGCACGTCTTTAGCGTGACGTACGATAAACATCGCTTTTGCCCCCTGACGCGTGGTGAGGGTGGCGCGAACCAGTGCCCCGTCGGTGGGGATTTTATTGGCGATGGCGTTCTCAAGTTCCACGTCATTGCCCACGGTGGTGACATCCAGCGCAACCTGATTAACGCGATACGGCGTGGCGTACGGGATCACCGCATAGCCCCGGCTGTCGGTTTTGATGCCCTTGTGGTTGAGCACGGCGACATGGCTGGCGCCCGGGGCTTTCACCAGAATATTGGTGTTCCCGAGCGGCTGGCTCAGCGTCAGACCATCCTCATGCAGCACCGCACCGCCGCTCATCCCGTAACTGAGGTTGCGGGAGTCACCGGCGTAGCTGTAGCCCAGGTTATAGTCTCCCCACGCGCCCTCGTATTGCAGCGCGGCATCGCCGCCGTAGTGCTGCTGCGCGCTGTAGCGCTGGTTGACGCTATAGAAAAGATTCTCCTGCCCCGGCAGATAACCACTGACACCGGTACTGGCGGTGGTGCCAGCGGGATCCGCATGGGTAGCGGTAAAACGGAGACGGGTCGACAGCGCCGGGTTACCCAGCGGCACCGACAGGGACAACGCGAGGATATTGTCTTTCTTGTTGTCGTACAGGCCAGAGCTACGCTGGGCGCTGATGCCAAGCGACAGGTTACGAAACGTCGCGTTCCACGCGAACTGCAAACTTTGCGTGGTTTTTGACGTATTCCAGTAGGTTTGTTGATCCCAGGACAGCGACAGCGCGCCGTATTCGCCCATCGGCTGCGACAACAGCAGCTGATTTTTTGCCTTACGCGACATATGCAGGTTGTAAACCGTGTCGTAGTGAGTGGTGACGGTGCCATCGTCTTCCACGGTCTGTTTTGGCGCTCCGCCCGCCATGCCTTTGTAAGTGGTATCGCTGAGGGTATAAAACCCTGCCGTTGAGTAACGCAGCGAGAAGAAATTGACTCGCGTACCGATATCGTTCAGCAGTTTGCTGTACCGCAGGCGCACCGAATCACCGGTGTAGTGCTGGTTATCAGCCAGCTGGCTGCGGGCATGGGTGAAATCGAGGGAGTAGGCGCCAAAGCGGCCGAGATTCTGCCCGATACCGAAGGCCAGGCCGTTGTAGCGATCGGAAAACTGCGCCCCGCCATAAAACGTGAGGCCGTATCGCCAGCCCAGGAACAGCTCGCCCTGCGCGAAGGAGGGCGAGATCTGATTGCCCGCAGGGCGGTATTTCCCCGCACCCAGAGCATATTTGACCTGACCGTTACGCACCAGATTCGGCACGCTGGCAAAGGGCAGGGTGTATTGCGTCTGGCTACCGTCGCTCTCCTGAATGGTGACCGCGAGATCGCCGCCGGAAGAGGTCGGATAGAGATCTTTCAGCACAAACGCCCCCGGCGGAACGGAGGTTTGATAGATGACGTTACCGTTCTGGCGAACCGTCACCGTGGCATTGCTGCGCGCGATGCCGCGCACTTCGGGCGCGTAACCGCTCAGGCTGGCGGGCAACATATTGTCATCGGTCTTCAGGGCAACCCCACGCAGGCCAACGGCGTCAAACACCTGCGATGAGGTGAACGTTTCACCGGCATAAACCTGGGCACGCAGGGCGCGGATATCCCGCTGTAGCCAGGTCTGGACGTGGGTGAGCTCGTTACTCTCTTTGGTCCACGTGGTGAAATCACGCAGCCGCCATGCGCCCAGGTTGGCGCCGCTGTTGAGGCTCACAAACAGCTGTTGTTCCCGCGTGCGCGTCTCGCCCCGGTAGTCATTATTCGCGCCATTGACCACATAGTTCAGCCAAGCGGCAGGGATGCCGGACTCCCAGCTCTCCGGGCTGACGTACCCGCGCGGCAGAGCGCGCATCGCGCTTTGCGGTACGGTGAAGTTGAGGGTAAGCGTCCTCTGGTCAAAATCAAACCGGGTATCGGCGAATGACTGGGTTAAAAAAATGCAGCGCTGCGCAGGCGGCAGCTCACCCCCTTTAGCCTGACGGCTGTCGATGCCAAGTGCGGCGAATTGCGCAGGCGTAAGGCACGGCAGGGCTTCACCGGCGGTGTTTTCAGCGACGCGAAACGTGACGTTACCTGTGAACGCGAACTGGGTGTTGATATACACGTTAAGATTGTACTCGCCCGGCGGCAACGCGCTCCCGGCGTTGACCCAGGCGAGATCGGCGCTGTTGGCGCGCTCGCCGTTGAGAAACGCAGGATTAAATTGCAGCTCGCTTTCGGCAGCCACGGCTTGCCGAATCACCAGGGCGATCGCCGTGGCGCACAGGATTTTAATTTTCATGTGGTCACGCCTTACTGTTTTTATTATTGGGACAATGACGTGCGGGTAATGGGCGTCCAGGCGCCATAATCGTTAATCGTCTGGTAGCTTAAGCTGCTCGCATGGCTGAAGGTGTCTGCCAGCGTCACGCTGGATTTCGGCGGCACCATGACGGGCGACACCGGCCTGCCATCAATTTTCACGTTAATGGTGGTGAGGTAATACGGCGTTGGGTTGGTCAGCGTGACCTTGCCCGCGCGGTAGGCGCCGGCAAGGTTTTTCCATGCCTCCCCTGCACCTTCCCTGAGCCGCTCCGGGCGATAAAAGACCTTGATGCGGTTGGCAGAGGCGAATTGCAGCGAATTGCCGGAACCGTTTTTAACCTGCTGTGGGATAGCTTTGACCGTCATCCAGTACAGCGTCTCGCGATCGGCTGGCAGGGCGTCGCCGCTGAACATGATTTTCACCGCGCTTTCGCTGGCGGGCTTCATGACGTACAGCGGCGGCGTGATGACGAAGTCGTTGGTACGGCTCCCCTTCTCGTTTTCCATCCATGACTGGATCAGAAACGTGGCATCAGGGTGGGTATTTCTTACCTGCATCATCGTCTGCGTAGCCGCGCCGGTGTAGATCAGCCGCGTTGCGCCTAACCCCACGCCGCCTGCGTACATGGCGGATGAACATAACGTGCCAGCCAGACAAATCCATGTGTTTACGCGCATAGTGCGTCTCCTGAAAGCTGAGTCAGACCCGGCCAGCAGACCGGGCCTGAAGATTACGAATAGGTCACGGTGTAGGTGGCGACCGCGCTGGCATCACCCGCCGTGGCGTTGCCCAGTGGGGAGTAATATTTCGCGCTGAAGTTCAGGATGTTCGCCCCCGCACGCAGGGGGATCGCTGCTGCCGGCTCACCCAGCCTGACGACGTTGCCCTGTTCGTCATAAAGACGGATAGCGACATGCTGCGCCGAGCCCGCGCCGCCGTTTACTCCCGCGGCCAGGCTATTCACATCGGTACTGTCCGGTGTACCGGTGAAGGTGATAGCCACGGTCGTTGCGGCAATAGGGTTATCTTCCGTGGACGCGGAGGTATCGGCGATTTCGCAATCTTCCAGGGTGATGGAGAAGGCTTTTGCGGTACTGGCTTCACTGCCTGCGGCAGCCAGCGTGGCGGTACGCACTTCACCCATGTCGACGTCGATATTGGCGCTACCGGCGCTGATGGCACAGGCGGAGGTCACCACTTTACCGCTGAAGTTAACCGTGCCGCCGCTGGTGGTGGCGGCCAGTGCTGAGCCCGCTGGCAGCAGGGCGGCAATGCTTAATGCCAGCAGAGAATGGCAAGTAAGGCGTGCTTTCATTTCATAGTTCCTTGATTTTTTTATTACGAGATTTGCTCTGAAAGCGGCAGGTCTAACTGGTTAAAAAGACCAGCAAATCTGTCTTATTCCTGAGCCCGAGTTTCCTTATCGCTGAGCTTTTTAAGGCGCTCACGCGGCGATAAGAAAGTTTCTCCAGTTCTGCGATGTAACGTATATCCAGTCCGTTCCTGAGTTCCTTTAATACCCTCCTTTCTCCAGGCGTCAGCGATAACGCCGCTGGCTGCTTTTGGGGCCGATAATGGCTATCGACCATTTTTGCTAGCTTTATCCGCCACTGATAAACCGTGTTCTGTAGCGAGATATAGGCATCAATATCTTCCCGGACCCATAACAGGGAATGGGCAGAGGTTGAGTACAGGCAGATAATCACTTCAGGCTGCGTGACTTTGATTTTTTTTAAATATTTCAGTGAGTCATACCCTGTATGGTATTTCTCTGCGCCGGATATAAATAAGATATCGATACGAATCGACGACAGCGCCTTATCCAGTTCCTGATAACCTCCTTCGATGATAATGATGTGAAGGTCGTCGCGGATGCTGCTTAATAACGTTTTAATGCCGTTTCTTGCATAATGATCGCCGCCCATCAGTGCAACAGTTATATGCTGTGTTATTTGGCTATTGTTCGTCATGTTATTCCTCGATTTATAATAGTAATCAGGCGAATTATTTATAAGGTTATCGCCAGTATTCTCGAAGCAATGACGTATTGCATACTGTAGGCCTACTATACGTCGGCCAATAAAGAGGTAATCTGAATTAATCTAAAATTGTATTAATTACTAAGATCGAGACCGGTTACGACGCTTCCCTCTGATTGGTCTTATTCCGCTTCGCTTTCTGTAAATTATGATAGCCGCTATTTTTAATGAAAATTTAGCTTTGATAAATGTTTTGTAAGGAGTTTGTCTTTTGGTGTCAGTGCGGGTGTGAAGTTGCTGACGGGGAATAACAATTTACGAATGTTATCATCGATAAAAACTGATAGAAAGGTGGCTTAAAAGCATACAAAAACCATGTAAGTTATTGATATTGGTCAGGTTGAGAAAACTTAAGGCTTAAGGGTGCTGAATATTTTAGACACGCATGTCCGTGGCGTACAATGTTTTTTTATGTAGATATTTGTCAATGTCAAGAGGCGAGGAGCGCGCCAAAAGATGAGGCCCTGATAAATGAGATGCTGCCGGTAGTCAGATACTTCTGTGGAGCGGAAATTCACTTCACAAAACATCATAATGAGGATGATCGCGGATAAAGCGGCTCTGCAAGCCGCATTCTACAAGGGTTGAGTTCTTATGCAGGTTCAGTGAAGCTTAAGGGATGAAATATAAATTAAGATTTTTCGCCAATGGCGAAGATATACAGCATGACGTTAATCAGTCACATTAATCCCGACGTGAATGTCATCCCATACATGCGGTGACCCAGGTTCAACATCTGTTAACCGGAGAATTCATACTGCCCCTATGCATAAGCATTACATTATAAATAATATCGTCGAATTTCATCCTGCGGCCAGCACGTTACGTGATATCAACAATCCTGACCGTGTAGTTGTGTTAAATTCGCCAGCAGGCCGATGCCTGCTGTTATTAATCGACAGAGCGGGGTCGATTGTCACTCAGCAAGAGTTCCTTGATATTGTCTGGCAAAGCCGCGGCATGCTTGTCTCCTCTAATACCTATTACCAGAACATCTCCATCCTGCGCAAAGGGCTCAAAAAGATTGGTTTTGAAACTGACCCTATCGTTACCATTCCCCGGATTGGGCTGACGCTGGCAAGCGACACGCAAATAACTGTCAGGGAGTCTTCACCCGTCGCGCCTCAACCCGCAGAGGGACAATGTGTGGAGGCGCCAGCGATCGAGGAGGTCTCTGCACCCTCCGAGACAGCAACGCCCGTTGCTAGGAAGCCCACGCGCTGGCTGGCTGTCGTCATGGGGCTGCTGATCATCCTGGCCGGGGCAGGCGTGACGGGATATATGAACGCCACAGAAAACCGTTTTGTTGAGGATTACCGTTTTGCGGCATCCGTCGGAGCCTGTCGCGTTTATCTTGCGAACGACATTCAGACCCACGCTGAACGCGCTTCCGCGCTGACCTATGTGGAACAATTCAAGGCTGAATGCGCGCAATATCCCTGGGTTTACATCAGCTGGTACGCTCTGCTTCCTCGTGCGTCGGTTATTCGCTGCGACCGGCCAATGAAAGAACCGAACCGCTGTATATCTGATTATTTCCTGAAGGATAGCTAGCATGACTCGTTTTCGGCAGATGCTGTATATCATCGTGGCGGGCCTCGTCACGGCAGGCGTGCTGACGGGCTATTACCTGTGGCACCGAACTTACGTTCAGCCTTTTTCATGCCAGGCTAATCTGGTACAGCACCATCCGGATGAGACGCTGACGGTCTGGCTGAATTACACCTTCGACGGGAAATTCGGCACCCTGAGCATGAATGGCCGGGCAAAGAGCGATCCGGGTAAAACCATTGACAGGAAAATTTCCTTTCGGGTGGAGAGACAAGATCATCTCTATTTGCTGACGTCAGAAAAAAATATGACGTTCCCGGACGATAATGTCGAAGACAGCTGGCTGGAAAAATATGAACCGCAATTCTTTGTCTATCCGGGCAAGAGTATTTATATGCGGATCAATGAACAACATAATGGTAACTATATCTTTACCTTAGGAACATTACCGACATATGTGTGTCGTGGTTCAAAAAAAGAATGATATAAACGAGAAAAACATTATATTTTCCTCCCGTCTCATTTATGCTTGATTTAAAATATCAGGATTACCTTAGAAATAAAAAGTGCGACAGATCATGTTGCGATAATGTAATTAATTTTAAATTTGGCAAGTAAATGAAAAGTGTATTTGACTCCTCCGATGGGGGGAAATCAGTACCGGAAAAGTGTCTGCATATTGGGTTGATATTATGGCCCCGTTATTCACTCCTGGCCGTCTCCGGGTTGCTGGAGGCGCTGCGTTATGCAGCGAAAGCTCAGGATAAATTAGCATTTAAAATCAGCCTGATAAGTGAATTTCCTGATATCCCGATTATCAGCAATGCGGGGATTATCATGAGACCGGATTCTCCCCATGCGCCGCCGGACAGTTTTAACTACCTTGCTGTTATCGGCGGTGAATTGCAGTATCTGGACTTAGGGTATCAGGGGGATAAAGCGTATCTGGCACATGCCCACCATGCCGGGGTTCCGCTCATTGGCATTGGCACCGGCAGTTTTGTCCTCGCACAGGAAGGATTGCTGAATGAACGACGAGCGTCCATCCATCCTTTCCACCTTGATGCATTTCGGCAGGCTTTCCCGCTGGTTTATGCTGAGCAAGGGTATGATTTCATCGACGATGGCGATGTGCTGACCTGCCCGGGCGGTATTTCCACCCTGACGCTGGCAACTGAGCTTATCCGCGCCCATGCCGGGGATGATATCGCCAGCACCACCTGTCAGCGTTTGTCGCTCGTTCCGCATGAAATTGCCACCCCGCGTCCGGCGAATTTTGCGCTTATCCCTGACTCGCGGTTGCGCCGCGCCGTCATGCTGATAGAACAGTTCCTGACCCGGCCGCTCACCACCGCCGGGCTTGCGCGAGAAGTGGCATTGAGTGAACGCCAGCTCAACCGACTGTTCCACGCAGAATTCGGCAAAACGGCCCGCGAATTTATCCGCAGCGCCAGACTGCGCTATGCTTGCTGGCTGCTGAAGAACTCACAGCAAAGCGTGACGGATATTGCGCAGCGGATGGGGTTCAGCGACTGCGCGCACTTTATTCGTCATTTTCAGACGGAGTATGGTTGTACGCCTGGCGTGTGGCGCACTTCGCAGAGCTGAATATCATTACATTGCTGCCCTGAAACTTTACTCAACCGGATTATCATCATGAAAATAGAAGCCGCACACCCCTCACAATTTGAACGCCTCGTCGCAGTCTGGGAGTCGTCCGTTCGCGCCACGCACCGCTTTTTGCAGGAAAGCGATATCGCGGCGCTGCGTCCGTTATTGCTCAACGCATATTTGCCTAATCTCAGGGTTGTGATTGCCCGGGATGACGTGGGTATTATTCACGGCTTTTTGGGCGTGGATAAAAATCGCATTGAAATGCTGTTTGTTGATGATGCGAGCCGGGGGAAGGGTATCGGGAAAATGCTACTGCAATATGCCATTGCAGAATTCGGCGTAAATGAAGTGGACGTGAACGAGCAGAATCCGCAGGGGGTGGCGTTTTATCGTCATATGGGGTTTGAGCAGGTCGGGCGCTCGGAACTGGATGGGCAGGGGAATCCGTTTCCGCTGTTGCATATGCGGTTGAGTGGACAGGCTCAACGCCCTCTCCCTCTGGAGAGGGCGTCTGCAAGCTAGTTACTGGTAATTTGCCCGATGATTACACTACGCACTTTTTCGCCATCGAAGTAATACGAGACCGTATTACTCTGGATGAATCCATTCTGTACTGGCGTCTCCTGATAAAAAAGTATCGCTTTCTTTTTGGCGATCCCTTTCTTGCCGAACATTTCAATTAGATTCCTGTGAGTAGCATTCAACAATGGAACATTCGCGACTGAGACGCTGACAGGTTCCGTTGTTTTAGCACACTCTTTATGGATGCCATCTTTGGCAATAACTAGCGCAGTTAACAATCCTGCACCCATTTCGTTATCAGAAATGAACCAGTAATTCGTGCCATCGTCGTCATGAAGGCAGACCCAGCGTGCTGAGCTGTCTTTGTTAACTGGTGTGCTGGTGATATCTGACAGGTGAGTAACCTCCATTCGTACGGCTTGCTTGCCTATAGCGATGGTCGGTGAAAGGGGCACTGTTGTAGAAATTTCCGTCAATGATCCGTCTTCATCGTAATACTCGGTCGCGAAGCCGGTCATTTCCGTTGCTGAGACGTGCGAACTGACTGCAACGAGTAATGGCAATAAACAAAATAAACGCTTCATTTGACTATCAATACCGTATCGTTGCTTTTCCAGATACTCCTTCTGGCACTCAGAGGAGCAATGATGCAGCCCTCTGAAGAGTCGTCAGGGTGCAAACTGCTTTGACCATGTATTTTAAATGAGTCTCTACCACACATCTCATTTGTCGAGTAGGGCGTGAGGCTGAGAGTATATTTCCCGGTGTGGGCTGAATTATGAGGGGAACCAATTGTGTATTTCCCTCGAGGTAGAGGCCCACTGTTTTTTACACATTCTTGAGATGGATCGTTTTTGTAACCACTTGCTCCTGCATAATCTGCATCGAACTGATAAACACCATCAAGATAAAATTTGTGCTCTTTTACATCATATTCCCAGGACATACTTTCTCCTTAAGCGCGTTCCTTCCAGGTATCAGAATGAATGATGTTTCCATCTATGTAATGCCATGTTATTTTTTCATATGTTAGATCTACATATTCACAATGTGTATAGCGTTCGTTTCGCGGTAGTTTAATGTCAAACATGAGTGGTTCAATTTGAACTACTCTTGCATTTTCTAAAGTTGTCTTAAAGTAAGCCTCTTCAAGTCCGTTATAGTTGATTCTGTAAAATATGAACTCTGCTTTTTTAAGTGTTTGCCCAGTGCATAAGGCTTTGTATAGATAAGAGGATGATGAATCAATCTCTTTCATGAATGCATAGGTACTACAAATGCGTTTTGCAGTGATTTTACCGGAGAATTTATCTATAGGTTGTTCTATAGAATGCATAAATTCAATCACTTCTATTGAACCTTCGCGATCTTTTATATCGACAGATCCATTAATCCTCCGGCCTGAATCATCCTCGAGCCATAAGTAAACAGGTATAGCCATCTCAATCTCCTTTTATAGACTGAGGGAAACTACTCTTCATAATGGATTTAAATTGCGACTTTCATTTCAAAACAGGAATGTTAAAGAATTTCGGTTGGTTTAATAGAAAGTTGTAGTTGCGAGATATGGATGGTATCAATTGGCGTTTAAAAATTTATAAGGTTGATTTATGACTATTCTTCCATCGCAAGAATAATAGTCACTAAAAAAAGCATCAAATATTGAAATGATGAATAGCATTGAATAATGAACCTATGCCGGGATTAGCGCTTAGCCTGCTTATCCCATTTTAATAAGCTGGCGATATCTTTCTTACCTTCGGCTTCTTTCAGCAGGCGCTGCTTTTTTTCAAACTCGAGGTATTCTGAGCACGCCTTTTCATCAGCCGTTTTCTTGCTGATTTTGCCTGCTCCTTCTAAAACGTCCCGGTCATTAAATTGCAGAAACTGATCGAGCTTGGTTTGCCAGTCTCGTAAAAATACCTGCTTGCGGCGTTTGGCCTGATCTTCGGCAAAATCGAGCCACATATTAACGACGCGATTAAGCTCGCTCACCTCATCCTGAGACAGATAATTTTTTGCGGTGGTGACATCGCTTTTACGGACTTCTTCGCATTTATAGCTGGTCAGCCCCATATGCGGTTGAGTGGCGTCCGCACGTTGGTGAATCAACTCAGCAGCGGTGTGCCCAGTGCAGGCAAAATGCAGTTTATTCTGGATGGTCTGAAAGAATTGCGTGGTTTCTTTGAGCGACGGCTGATAGTCAGCAGCTAATGCGAAAATCTCCCTCACGCGAAGATAGACCCGGCGTTCGCTGGCACGTATATCGCGAATGCGTTCCAGCATTTCATCGAAATAGTCAGGGACGGCGGAAGATCCCACAGGCGGATTTTTCAGGCGCTCGTCGTCCATAACGAAGCCTTTAACCAGGTATTCCTGGAGCGTTTGGGTGGCCCACTGGCGGAACTGCGTACCTCGCGTGGATCGGACGCGATAGCCGATGGCGAGAATGACGGGCAGGCTAAAGTATTGAACGTTATATACTTTACCATCGCTGGCAGTTGTTCGGTAAAACCGAACAACTGAATTTTCGACCAGTTCACCCTCATCAAAAATATTCTTGATATGCCCGCTGATCGTAGCTTTGGCTTTGCCGTATAACTCACAGATCGTGGCCTGTGAGAGCCACAACGTATCGCTTTCGAAGCGGCATTCAATGCGAACTTTTCCATCCTTGCTGGCAAACATGACGAACTCACCGGCTGGAGAATTTATTAATTCCTCATATGTCATGCTGCCTCCGCTTCATAAGGTTGATGCCTGTAAGCTCGTAGTATGCCAGAAACAGCCGCTAAGCCAGGTGGTTTGTATTTGATTTTGCGAGTCGCTTTCCAGCATGCGGAATTTGGATCGCTGCAAGCGCGTCCTCTATCTCAATAAGCTTTGCTTTCGTCCGTTTATAATCATCTTGCAAACGCTGCTCCTGCTCGTTATACGCCACCAGAACGATGCATCCTTTCATGACCTTTACCGTGACCTGCTGTCCGGTATCAAACCCCGCTGCGCGCAACCACTTACCGGAAAGGATGATTTTCGGCGTGGATTTGTCGTAAACATTCGGGCGGTATCCCACAATTAACGAACGCTCGGTTCCGGATTGGTCGGTGTCTGGGGTAGAATGAGAATCAGCCATAATCAACTCCTTGATAGTTGGTGAGGTTAGCTCTCGTCCGGTATTGCGAGTACCTGGCGAGGGCGTTTCAATTTGAGGTTTTCGTATGTTAAGGTACGTACCTCATTAAAGATATCTTGCTCTTGTAGGTACGTACATGTCAACAGCTAAACGCGACCCTAATCAGTCAAAATCCGGAAAAGCACCAACTTTTCAGATTCGTATTACGCCGGAGTTGAAGGCGCAGTTTGAGGCTGCGGCGAAGGCTGAAGGGATGAGTTTGGGTAATTGGCTCAAGACCTTAGGACGAAAAGAATTAAAAAAAATCGGTATTGAGCCAAAAAATTAGATTAATTTAGGTATCGATAGGACTGAGGAGCACTGATGCCCATAGAACTCAATTTTATAGGTGCTTCATATACGCGAATGTCACCAATTTCAATAGCAAAAGCTTTCTTTCTGTTATCAAAATATGAATCAAAAAAACTTTTACTTATGCCCGCTTGGTGTCTAGTTTTGTTCCATAACTTTAATGGTTCATCTTCGATAATGTTTTTAATGTCAAATTCACCAATAATCATACCAACAGGCATAGTTGCGTATATTACAACAGATTTAACATCGTCGTTTTTGAAAATACCTTTACGGAACTCAAACTTTTTTGTCCCATCAAGAATTTTTTCCACAAATTCTGGCTTAATTGACAATAATACTTTCATCTGTTCCGCCTAACTCAACTATCATTTCGAATTGTCTATCTGTTAACTTCATCACACCCCAGTAGTCCTTAGGATTCAGGCCTACCTCTTCGATAAGTTTAGCACGATTTACTCGTTTTGGCAGAGCTAAATTATAAGTGAAAGTTATGATATAAGGGTATTTTTTAGTTTTAAAGAATGATTTCAATTCTGATTCAGTAAATACGCTATATTTTAAACAATGACTGAGAAATTCTTTTTCATTTAAAAATGAGCTGATTGTTTTTACACTTTCGACAACACATAAAGAAGTGACAACCGAACGGTAATACGCAGGGCCCTGATTATCAGATGTGCGATAAATAATAATAATGTCATGAGGCTTCATTTTTGCTACATCACTCATTGCACAGATATATATTTTTCTAATACTATTGGCATAAGAAACATCTGCAATGACATCTGGTGCCTCATTTACGAGTTTTGAGTCTGGGAAAAGACGTGTATGAAAAGTGGGGTATATAGATAATAGATATTTGTTTTCATTATTTCTGTTATTTATATAAGGATAATCAGAAAGTAAATCTCCTGTTAGATGATCTGCACTCATCTCCCGAAGTAAAACATTTTCTGTTCCATTTTCGGAATGTTTGAGCCCATACTTTACAAATCCGTACTTCAGGAATAATTTAATAAGGTAATCATGTTTATCGAAGATAGTGACATAAATATCATTTACTTTTTCTTTTAATGCATGGTCGAATATTTTCTTCAAAAAACGCTGGCCGCGTAAAGTACCTTTTGTATTAAATTTAAACGTTCCGATTTTTAAATGATGTCCTGCGGGGATATTAGGAGAAGTATCATCAATAACTCCATCTTCTAATTTCAGATACATGAAGCCATCTATATTGTCATTCTCATCGAAGAGAACATATGCTTTATCTTTTTCAGGTGTTAAGCATTTTTTTTGGAACCATTCAACAAATCCTATTGCATAGTCTGATTTCAGACTATCGAAAAACGGATCTGAAAAATTAACTTTGGAAAAAGGTATTAATTTTAGATTCTCCATTACATAACTCCTTTTTTATACCCACATGCGAGACAAACAGCTTTAGCTTTTGATATTACTGCTAATGTGGAAGAGGTACTATGACAGGAACTACATTGTATCCACATTTTAGGTTTACTATCGAGTTTATAAATCTCTTTCAAGATTTCGTCAAGTGGAAAGAAAGTTTTATAAATATCAATGATATTATTAGAGTAGCCTTGTGCAGAGGCTAGAATCCCTTCAATTTCGAGCCCATCGTGACTGAATAAACCCTCCGAAAGTTTGAGCAGGCTAACTTTATTGATTTCTTCTTGTAGAGTTAAAAATGCGGAAAGGAAGTCTTTTATTACAGCTTTGCTATTACTTTTGCCCAGATGTATTACTTTGTTACGTTCTTTACGTAAGGCGACATAAGTATCATTGAATCTTTGAGGGAATGTAACTCCTGAAATACTTGAGGCTACATTATTTAAATCTGCGGCATCAATTGTTAAACAATCGAAGAAGGAGTGTTTTTTATATGAATCTTTGATGTCTTTTAATAACAAAAAAACACTTTTCTCAGCAATTATGGATTTTAAATAAATTTCGGCAGAATTAAATAATATGACTAATCCAGTTTGTAAAAATATTTCCTTATCAAATAATAATCTTTTTATTCGCTGTTCATCAGTTTCTTCTATTGCTGGTGTTTTAGTTATTTCCCAATCTTGTGAAAAATGTAAATAAAAAGTTTTAAGGAGAAAGGATAAATTTCGTTGGGCTGAAAGTAACATTTCATTATGATCTGGGAGTTCATTCATAAACCATTCCTTTGGGATAAGATAAAGCAGAATTGATTAAGGCAATTAGCTATATCTATTAATACTTATGAATAAATTTTGGCGGAAGATCACAGGAGTCCTTTTTTAGCTATAACATGCTGTTTTTATTGTATTTTGTTTCAGGGTTGTATTTTGGTTATACACATCGCTATACACATTTTTCCAAGTGTATGGTTCAATCTGACGGATAAAGCTAAAGTCCCTTTATCATCTCTCGAGCTGATTCAATTAACTCTTCTGAAGGTTTAAATCTAGACATATGACGGACACATATTACAGGGATTTTCACATCATTTAGTACGGCTGAGAAAGCGAAAGTTGTGTAATAACCCTTCTGCTGCGTATAGATGAGAGTACTTGGATCACCGAAGTGTTTTAGCAAAATATTTGCTGCTGAAAGGGTTTGTAGGCTATTGCTATAAGCGATAATCAGTTCAGGCTTACACAGAGGGATTGTGACATTCTCAAAAAATCTTGTTGAGTATTTTACGAGTTGTTCGACAGTTAGTTTGTGTCGACTCGCCTCCTGTTTGAGTGCTGAAGCATTGGTTGAGCACATCATTAGAGCATTCGTAAATACTACGTCTTCCCATCTGTAACCGAGGCTGATAGGTAGCTGTTGTAGTCGCTTAGCTAGGTGAGTAATTCCCCATTCCCCTTGCGTCCCTAAATGGACATTCGAGACAAGAGGCTTTGAATGATCCTGAATAATAGACTGGCTGTTGGTCATATGGGAATCAGCCGACGAACCATTGAAGCCCATCACAATGAGGCGTTTGCGTATAGGTGGGGAGGCTATTAATTCAAAAGCAGAATCGTAAGGTCTGCCGGGCAAATTAGCCAAGCCAAAGCGAGAAAGCCCTCCAAGAATAAAGTCTCTAGTCTTATCCATTATTCAAATTCTCTTGTGAAGCCTCATACCGACATCATACGCAAAAAAAGTTTTTTTGCATTTAACTGTTCACACTGCTCACCTCATTATTTTTCTTTTTAATATCATACTGATAGATGGTGATCAGTTGGTGAAGAGTGAACAGTCAACTCTTCACCTCAGCGCGTTTCTGGCCTGTTTCCGGCGACCATCACCGCAATACGATGGTGATGAGGGGGTATAAAAAGTTTTTTCCGGTTTTACTGTTCACACTGTTCACCTTTGCCTTTTTATCAATAATTTCATAGTGATACAGGGTGAATATACGGTGAAGGGTGAACAGTGGAGTGTTCACCTTATGATAATGGCCGGAAAGAAAAAGACCGGCTGTTGCCGGTCTGGAGTGGGTTATGTCGCTGCGGGGTCATCGCATTTCGGCAGCCAGTCGCCGTAGCTTTCCTCTTTCAGTGAAAGGTTAGTCTGTATCCCCTGTTTCGTGTGCCGCTTCTCATAATTCAGGCCGTACTCTTTCAGCATCATGGGCAGCCCCAGCCCGAACATTTTCAGGCTGAGCACGTTCCTGTACCCGTTGGCCTCCATATAGGCCAGATACGCGTGATAGAGATATTTACGGTAATTGCGCGGGACGATGCTGGCATTACCCATAAACATCCCGTTGGTCTGCGGCAGCATTTCCAGATAGCCGCAAAAATCAAACGTCGGGTCAGCATCGCGCTTGATGCTGAGCGCCTCGTCGGAGTTCTGCTGCGACTGGAGCAGTGCGCGCGCTGCCATCGGGTCGCTGAATTTCTGCATAAGCTGGCGCACGATAACGGCCAGCTCGCGCGCAATTTTATCCCTGAGTTGCGGGTCACGCTCTTCCGGCGCAATCTGCTCCGGGAAGTGAATAATCACCCGGCGACGTGACACACCGCCGCTGCGGTCGGTGAAGCGCATCGGGTTGTTATTCACGGCCAGAATCACAGCCGGAATATGCGTTGAGTACGGATTCTGGTATTTCGGGTCAACTGAAACTGCATCGCCGCCGGTGATGGCCTTGAGTCCTGCGCCGTCACCGCTCCATTTTTCCTGGTCAGGCAGACGGATAAGCGAGAAGCCAATCAGGGAGGCACGCTTGCGCGGGTCTTCCAGCGTGTCGATGTCGGCCGACGTGGCGTTATCCTCTCCGGCGAGCAGGGTCGCGATTTCGGCCAGTATACTTTTGCCGCTGCCACCCGGACCGGTGACTTCGAGAAAGAGCTGCCAGTCGTAGCGGTTTGCCAGCACCATAAACAGCGCGGCCAGAATCACGTCGCGTTTTTCTGGTCTGCTACCGGCAGCACGGTCGAGCCAGCGCCAGAAATTAGGGGCATGGGTTTCCAGCGTTTCCCCCTCGACCGGCGGAGTAAAATCCACGTCGCAGAGCGTGCGCAGCCAGTACGATTTGCTGTGCGGGCTGAACAGGCCGCTCCGTGTATCGAGTACCCCGTTGCGAAAACCAATCAGACGGCGTGCCGGTGCGGCCTGCTGAGGAATAATCAGCTTCAGCGTCTCCACCACTGAGGTGATTCTCCCCGACGAGAACGGGGCACGCAGGCGCTGGAAAAGCCCGGCTACGTCGCGTTCGAAACTGGACGGCTGAACGACTTTCCATATCCCTGCTTCATAACGGGACAGGAGCTGGCCGTTCGCATCCACTGCCAGCGCTTCGCCGTAATGCTCATGCACCCGCAGAGCCTTGTCGCTGGCGCTCATGGCGGTAAATTCCGCCTCGCTCATGGTGTCGAACGGACTTTGTACCGGTGGCCGGATGGCGTCATAAATGGCTTTCCGCGTGGCCTCCCCGCCATTCTGCACAAACGCATCATTCCAGTCACCGAACACCGGCGGCAGGGCGACAATGCCCTCACAGGCGTCTGCGGCCGCTGCGGCTTTGTTCTGGCCGTCGCCGCTCAGGTCGCGGTCGGCGGCGAGCACAATCTGACAGGCCGGGTGTTTCTGACGGGCAAGGCTCGCCAGAGAAAGGAGGTTCACGGACGACAGCGCCACCATGACGGTTTCGCCGGTCAGGTGATGCACGGTGAGTGCGGTCGCATAACCCTCCGCAATCCACAGGCGTTTTCCGGCCTGTTTTTTCCCTTCGATGACATGACATGCCCCTTTGACCTGACCGCCTTTCAGGGTGCGTTTGAGACCGTCAGCATTGATAAGCTGAAGGTTAACCAGTGCGCCGGTATCGTCATACAGCGGGACAACCACATCATCGGTGCGGAACGTCACGCCGCCGGTTTTATGCATGACGGTGAGCGTCAGACATTCCAGAGCGGGGAAACCCTTGCGGGTGAGGTAGGCATTGCCGGTGGCCGGTCGGGTTTTCTCCATGAGCCTGGCGGCCAGCGCGGCCGCCGCTTTGCGGTCGGCCTCCGTTTCAGCCTCTGCGGCCGCAATCACTTCGGGGGCAACCGGTGGCAGGTTGCCGGTCACGGCATCCACCTTTCCGGCGGCCTCTGATGCGGTCATACCGAGCACTTTCTCTACCAGCTTAAGACCGTCACCCGCACCGCACTGGTTACAGAACCATGTGCCGCGCCCCTCTTTATCGTCAAAGCGGAAGCGGTCAGAGCCGCCGCACACCGGACAGGCCTGATGGCGGTTTTTAATGACCTTCACACCCAGCGCCGGGAGAATGCGCGGCCAGTGGCCGCACGCCTGTTTTACCGTCTCTGTTACGTTCATTTTCATCGTTATTTTCTCCCTCAGTGCATAACAGGCGATTGCATGTGACGGGCGCAGAGTTCATCCATCACGGCCAGCCCGAGAAAGGACAGCGACGGCGCGGCTTTGAGTGGTCCGGCTTCCATTAAATCTTCCAGCAGTGCACAGGCAATCTGGCGGCCTTTTTCCTCGCCGTGCTGGCGCAGGTAAAAGCCCTCCAGCTCGACGGCAATGACGCTTTCCAGCGCGTCGAGGGTGAGGTGCGGATAGCGGCGCTGGCGTTCGCATACCGTCAGCCATGCACAGGCCACGGCGCGGCGATACAGCGCGGCGCGTAATACGGGCGGTAATGGCTTTTTCATACGTTGCCCTCCCCGGTCAGCCAGCGCTGATTGCAGCGCTCTACCACGCCGTCAATCTGGGCGGTCATAAGGTAAATCACGGAGGTGAGCTGTGACTGCTGAGCAGGGTCACGACGAATGGTCGCGCAGTCCTGCACCTGCATCAGCTCGTTGATGAGCTGGCCGACGTTGCGCATGTGCTCAAGGCATTCGAGGTCACGGGTGGTAATGGTGGAGTGTCTCATGCGCGCACCTCCGCAACCGGCAGACGGCCAGCGAATGAGAGGACGTAATCGCGAACAAGGGAAAGACGTGCGGCGTGCTCATCACCGGCAACAGTGCGGAGCATACAGATACGGGGTTTACGGTCTGCACGACGAACGGCGGCAAACACAAAGACAAACTGCGGGTGTGACAGGGTGAGGGTCGTAGCCATAAGGGCAACCTCCTTGAAGTAGCGGTTATCGCTACCACCGGAGTTCTCACGCTCGGGTGGTAGCCCAGACGGGGGTGAGAAACCGGCCTTCAAGGGAACCGGCCAGCCCGAAGGCTGCCCCGCCTGAGCCACCATTACGCGGATACAGCAACGACTAAAGAACCGATGCGTAAACAACAGGTGCACATAGGCATAGACACAAAAAAAGACGCATGGCGCGTCTGGTGTCGCCTTGAAGTAACTCGGGTTCTCACGCCCGGCTGCCGATTTTGCGGCAGCGGGAAAACTATACCTGGAAACGGCGAAAAGAAGCAAGCCAGAAAAAGGGGTTGTTTGCTGAACGGTCATCATCATGCGTCATAGTCCCGGTTGCGTTCGGCAATGCGATCTGCCATCCATGCGGTGATTTCAGACTGCGCCCACGCCACATTTTTTCCACCGAGGGAGATTTGTTTCGGGAAGGCTTCCCGGCTGATGAGGTCATAAATGGTCGACCGGGACAGGCCACACAGATGCATCACTTCGGGCAGGCGGATAAAGCGCTCCTGAACGGCATCAGTAACCGGCATCATTGGAGCGGCAGGGGCAGAAGGCGGGGAAGAAAAAGCGGTTTGCATCGGGCTACCTCATATTGTCCATACAGTGCCGGGCGTGTCCGTCCGGCTTCGGGTAGCTCTCTATTTTGTGAATATTTTCCCTAAGGGCAACAAGTCATTTTGTAGTGTTACACCACACAGCAGACTGTTTTTTATACAGTGACAATCTCTGACAATGTTCTGGTATATCGTGGGTATCCTTTGGCACATTCTGGCACACCCATATACAACCAAAAGTGGTTAACAAACCATTATTCATGAATAAAAAATATATAAACCTCCAGGAGAGTTCAGAAGATGGGTGAACAGTGGTGAACAGACGGTGAACAGTCATGCCCTCAACTGTTCACCCCTTATCTTACTGTATTACTTATGTTTTTATTTAAGGTGAACAGTAGTGAACAGTTATATGTAAAAAAACAAACGATGAGTAAGGTTTTGCTGAGACCTTTCTCTGGCCAGCCGGGTTTTGAGTGCTGTTTGTGCCAGAACTGCCACAACTGCGATGAATCGAGATGTTGTGTGATGAAGGGCAGAATCATTTCAGGTTGAATAAACGGAGAGCCTGAACATGAAACTCGAAACAGTCATTACCGCCCTGCAAAATGTTGCCGCCAAGCAGTACGCAGAGAACAACCCGCACATCACCGACAAGCTGAGCGCATTCACTGCGGCCAGAGACACCCACGCGGCCAGCATGCAGGTACTGAAAGAGATTGATACGTCCATTGAACGCTGTAAGCAGGAGCGGCAGACCGCCCTCGATGAGAGTACTGAGGCGGAGCAGGACTGGCGCAGCCGCTTTCGCACCCTGCGCGGCAGTCTCACCCCTGAAATGAAAGCTGAGCACAGCAGGCGTATCGCCAGTCGTGAGCTGGCCGACGAGTTCACCGGCCTGATTGCGGAGCTGGAGGCCGACCGGACACGCGCCATGCTGAATGCCTGCTCCAGCGCTAATAAATACCTGTCAGCGCATGACGATGCCTTTACCGCTTACGCCGGTGCGGAATGGGCTCAGGCTGTCAATGCGGTTCCTGTCGCCCTTACCCGCGCTTTCCTGCTGCGCATTCGTGCCCTCGAAATGAAGGGAGAAAGCGCCCCGCAGTCCGTGGCCACTGGCGAGCTGCGCGATGCGCTGAGTCGTCAGGGCAGCCTGTATCACTTCGATATGACGCAGGAGCCGGTGTTGTCCGTGACGGGCATGCACCGACCGCAGATTACTGACGTTGATACGGAGCTGTTACGCAGCCCTGCGAAGAGAATGATGCTTGCCAGAAAGCTGGCTGAAAATGGCGAGACAGAAGCGGAGGGGTAAGCATGTTTCACTGCCCGTTCTGCAAAACCAGCGCGCATTCCCGCACCAGTCGCTATCTGTCCGATAACGTCAAACAGCGCTATCACCAGTGCATGAACATCGAATGCTCGGCCACGTTCCGTACGCTTGAATCCATCGACGGGGTTATTCGTTCACCGGTGACAGAGCCGGTTATCCCTGTACCCGCACCGGAGCCCACCATTAACCGTGCCGGTGCGTGAGCACGGCCAGACATCAGGAGAAACATACGTGTCCACACTGACGCTACAGAAAGCCTTTGAGGCCTGTCAGGCAAACAAATCCGCATGGCTGCAACGCCGGGATGAACTGAAGCAGGCCGAACAGGCATACCGCGAACAGCTTGCCGGTAACGGCCACAGCGGCCGGAGCCTGCAAACGCTGCGCGAGATTATCGACGTGAAAAAATGGGAAATCAATCAGGCTGCCGGTCGCTATATCCGTTCGCATGAGGAGGTGCAGCGCATCAGTATCCGCGACCGTTTAAATGATTTTATGCAGGTGCACGGCGCGGAGCTGGCCGCCGCTCTTGCCCCTGAACTGATGAATTATTCCGGGCAACACTCCGCCGTTCAGCGCTGCGCCATGCAGCACTCACTCGATTATCTGCGCGAGGCGCTACAGCTCTGGCTGTCAGCCGGTGAAAAAATCAATTATTCGGCGCAGGATAATGACATTTTAACGACCATCGGATTCAGGCCTGACGCGGCTTCGCGCGATGATAATCGTGAAAAATTCACGCCCGCACAGAACCTGAATTACACCGGCCGCCGTGCAGAACTGGCCGTGCAGTAGCCCGCTTAAAAATCCCCGAAAATCCCGCCATTTTTACGTATAAAAGCCATGCATGCATAAGGTGCATGGTTTTGCATGCGCTTTACCGACACTGAATCCCCCGCCAGCGCCAGCACTGGCGCGCCCTGAGGTTGGTCATGCACCTGCATTAAAAGCGCCCCCTTAAGCGGGCAGGCGGGGCGGGGAGAGCATTGCGCGCTAAGGTAGGGTTATTTAATTTCTCTCTGGCTTGAAGAAAGATACTCAAACCAGAGGGGTTAAACGCGTCATTGACGTCGTATGAATTAATTACTGCGGTTGACTATTTTTGAAAGAGATGCTTTGTTCTAATGATTCTTTTATGCGTTTAACGCAGTCGGTTAGTTCAATTATTGCACCACGTCGAAATGAACTCGTGATTTTTTTGTGATGAGCATTTATGGATGAATGTAATTTCTTAAGATGAGGCAGTTCAGCAGAAAGATAGTCTGCAAGGTTAGAAAAGTTATAGAGAGAGGACAAGTGGTTTGAGAACATCTGAATATCGTGAATAGACCAAGTGTTTTTTATGCCATTTATGATGAGCTCTACATCCAGAGTTTCAAGTAGATTGAATTTGAATTTTGATTGGTAAATATCCATGTCAATTGCACACCATCCAGCGCTATTCATTTTTTCTTTCAGTTTATCTATTTTATCTTTCTTGATTATCTCGCTATATTTATTGAGGAAGTAATTGTGTAATTCATTGCCATCTCTTCTCAAGATGTGTAATGGGATATCATCAATATTTGGGGCCGTTTCAAGAAAGTATGTTTTTATTTCATCATCGCTGAAGCTTTTTTTGTTCTCTTCGATAACTTTATTTGTTAATCCTTTTATGCGGGGTATGTAGTTTGATTTTGAAAGTCTAAGATAATTGTTAGTTGCTATTAACCACGCATGCAGTGTGGGAGATGTGGTCTTAAATATTACTTTCTTAATTTCATCTACATAGTCACTTTCAGATATATTATACCATTCAGGTTGAGCTAATGTAGCGTAGTCACTTTTCTTTAACGGTTCTTGGAAGTTGAAAACAAATGGGATGATGTCTTTTTGGGATATCACATTAAAACAATATGGAACCATTAAGTCATTGTATGTTCTATAAGCAGTGATATTCAAAAGATTGCTCTCTTCTTTGCTTATTTTATCCGGATCCTCCTCAGAGGAGGTCGTTAGTGTCTTAAGAGAAGATGTAATATAGTTATCATGGAAATCATTTTCTTGATATGAAAACTTCTCTTTTAGTATTATGTGAGCACAGAGCGAGCTGA
This sequence comes from Enterobacter cloacae complex sp. 302F9, assembly GCF_050030335.1. Lineage (NCBI taxonomy): Bacteria > Pseudomonadati > Pseudomonadota > Gammaproteobacteria > Enterobacterales > Enterobacteriaceae > Enterobacter > Enterobacter cloacae complex sp. 302F9. Next base: position 117,797 of record NZ_JBLGUC010000001.1, read on the forward strand.
CTAGGTTTTTTATGTCTATATCAGGTATTTTTTTTCCAGAATCTTGTTCTTCAAACAGGGGTAACAATTTTGAGATTACTCTATTTATTATTCTTAGGTTTTTTTCTTCAAATCCAATAATAACCTGAGAGATTAATTCTCTATGTTTCTCTTCTAATGGCTCTAACTTTTTCTCTAATATTTCAGCAATGTTGTTAATGGAAAAATATATTTCATCGCTAACAACTTTCTCTTTATGACCTAACAACTCATCACTTTGCTTTGAAAAATTCCCCACAAGAATAAAGTCTAATTGGTTGTCATTTTGATAACTTTGCAAGCAAAAAGTTGCTATCTCATCTCTCAGTGGTTGGGGGATTCTTTCTAAATCATCAATAATAAAAACACCTGAAAGATCCTTGAGGACATAATCTCTCATCGCACCTGAAAAGGTTGATATAATTTGCTCTGTTAATTTCCCTGTTCTTTCCTCTTGTGTAAGTACGGATGCAGCACTTGAGGTTAATTCTCCAAGCTGTCTTATCTCTGAAGGATTATTTAGATACGTTATGCTTAGCATCCTATCTTTGAAATCTTGTAAGCTATTTAGTCCAAGTGTGGATAAATAAAAATGATTCTTGTTTGAATAGTATTTTTTAAATTCAGTTTGAAGAAAATATGTCTTTCCTACACCCCACTCTCCATTTATTAAAATAAGACCATCACGTTTTTCTTCTAAAATACGAATTAAAACAGAAACTATTTTATCTTTATTCATGAAGGGATCCTTTTATCATTCCAATCAAAAGTTAATTTCGGATAAAGTTGGTCACTATACCACTGCAACATATTTAATCTTTTTTCTAAATATTGAGCATGATTGTAGGTGCCTCGTATAGTGTTTCTATCTACATGAGCTAACTGCATTTCAATCCATGTACTATCAAATCCCTGTTCATGCAGGATAGTGGACATTGTATGTCTGAATCCGTGACCTGTGGCACGGCCTTTGTAGCCAAGTAACTCAATCACTTGCGAAACGCTTTCTTTTGATATTGGTTTGCTGCGATTATTCCTACCAATAAAAATGTATGGATAATGGCCAGTGATAGGCTTGAGTTGCTTAAAGAGGTCAATCACTTGAGTAGATAAAGGGACAATATGAGGCCTACGCATTTTCATCCGTTCTGCGGGTATTTCCCATGTGCCCTTTTCAAGATCCACTTCTTCCCATGTAGCAAAACGCATTTCCTGCGTTCTTACACCAGTTAACATGACAATCTTAGTCGCATTTTTAGTGATGATGCTGCCGGTATACCCCTCAAGATCCCGAATAAAATAAGGTAGCTCTTCAGCGGATAAAAAAGGATGGTGCTTTTGCTTAGGTACGGTCAGAGCGATAGCTAAATCAGGTGCTGGATTGTATTCAGCGCGGCCAGTTATGATCGCATAGCGATAGACCTCGCCGCATCGTTGGCGCACTTTTCTGGTCTTCTCTAGTGCTCCACGCTTCTCTATTCGTCGCAATACTTCAAGTAGTTCTAACGGTTTGATTTCACTGATAGGACGTTTACCAATGAACGGGAACACATCTTGCTCGAATGTCTTAATGATTTCTTCGCGATAGGCCACTGTCCAACGGTCAGCTTTGTTGGCGTGCCATTCTCGACATATGGCTTCGAATGAGTTCTCTGTTGAAAGTTGCTGTGCCAGCTTTTTGGCTTTACGTTCTTCAACTGGATCAATGCCATTTGCGACCTGCTTACGGGCCATATCGCGTTTCTCACGTGCTTCTGCGAGGCTCACAAGGTCGTAGCTGCCAAATGACATTAGCCGCGCTTTACCGGCAAAACGAAAGCGGAAGCGCCAGCCTTTCGAGCCGTCGGGATTGATAAGCAATGACAAGCCTTGCCCATCGTTCAATGTGTATGGCTTGTCTTGGGGCTTTGCTCGTTTAATTTGTATGTCTGTTAGTGCCATGTGTATAAGTCAAAAATATGTATAAAAAATCTATACACATCACTATACATTTTTTTCATGGATTCAGGGAGAACTTGTCGGACGGTTCCGGATGAGTGATTTAATATGTGTGTTGAAAATAAAGGCTTTTTAGACGTTTTCGGATGGTGGCGGAGAAACTTTGGCGGAAGATCACAGGAGTCGAACCTGCCCGGGAACGCTGGCGCCCCCAACTGGATTTGAAGTCCAGCCACCTCACCGGAGATGACGATCTTCCGCGCCTGCATTGCTACATGGAGGCGGGGCGCATTATAGCTACTTTCAGGCATTTACCACATACCCCACACCACTTTTTTCACCTCTCTTTTGACCTTAACCCCCCTGTTTCAGCTAATTCTTAAGAAAATCCTCAGGTTAGCATTTCGTGCTCATCAACTTTTATCCCGATCACAAAAAACAAGAAACGTAATCTCTTAACCAGAAAACGCAATACCCGCCCCTGAAACAATGGTTTAAAAAACGGTAACCGGTCTCAGCGCCCCCTACAGCGTGAAGGATAAAAATATGAGCGAAGTACTGTCAGTAAAAGAGAAGATTGGCTACGGCATGGGAGACGCCGCCAGCCATATCATTTTTGATAACGTCATGCTTTATATGATGTTTTTCTACACCGATATTTTTGGTATTCCCGCCGGGTTTGTCGGCACCATGTTCCTGCTGGCCCGCGCGCTGGATGCGATCTCCGACCCGTGCATGGGGCTGATTGCCGACCGCACCCGCAGCCGCTGGGGCAAGTTCCGTCCGTGGATTTTATTCGGCGCGATACCGTTCGGCATCGTCTGCGTGCTGGCGTATACCACGCCGGACCTGAGCCTCAACGGTAAAATGGTTTACGCCGCCGTTACCTACACCCTGCTGACCTTGCTCTATACCGTGGTCAACATCCCGTACTGCGCGCTGGGCGGCGTGATCACCAACGACCCGACGCAGCGTATCTCCCTTCAGTCCTGGCGCTTCGTGCTGGCGACGGCGGGCGGCATGCTCTCCACGGTGCTGATGATGCCGCTGGTGAACCTGATTGGTGGCGACGATAAGGCGTTCGGCTTCCAGGGCGGCATCGCCGTGCTGTCGGTGGTCGCGTTCCTGATGCTGGCGTTCTGCTTCTTTACCACCAAAGAGCGCATCCAGGTGCCGCCGAGCACCACGTCCATGCGGGAAGACCTGCGCGACATCTGGCACAACGACCAGTGGCGCATCGTCGGCGTGCTGACCATCCTCAACATTCTCGCCGTCTGCGTGCGCGGCGGCGCGATGATGTACTACTGCACCTGGATCATGGGCTCGCCGGAGGTGTTCGTCGCTTTCCTCACCACCTACTGCGTCGGCAACCTGATCGGCTCCGCGCTGGCGAAACCGCTCACCGACTGGAAGTGCAAGGTCAGCATCTTCTGGTGGACCAACGCCGCGCTGGCGGTGGTCAGCGTGGCGATGTTCTTCGTGCCGATGCATGCCACCGTGCTGATGTTCGGCTTCATCTTCGTTATCGGCGTGCTGCACCAGCTGGTGACGCCGATTCAGTGGGTAATGATGTCCGATACCGTCGACTACGGCGAATGGACCAACGGCAAACGTCTGACCGGCATCAGCTTTGCGGGCACGCTGTTCGTGCTGAAGCTCGGCCTGGCGCTGGGCGGGGCGATGATCGGCTGGATGCTGGCAGGCGGCGGCTACGACGCGGCAGCCAAAACCCAGAACAGCGCGACCATCAGCATCATTATCGGCCTGTTTACCCTGGCACCGGCGATCTGCTACGTGCTGAGCGCCATTATCGCCAAACGCTACTACACGCTGAAAACCCCCTTCCTGACCAAAATCCTGCGCGAGCTGGCGCAGGGCGCGCGCCGCAATCAGCAGGAGTTTGAAAACCTGCCGGTCAGCAAAGAATTGCAGAACTAAGAGGACGAAAGCATGAAAATCAGTGATGGAAACTGGCTTATTCAACCGGGCCTGAATGTGACCTATCCGGTGCAGGTGTTCGACGTGGAGCAGCAGGGCAATGACCTGGTGGTGTATGTGGCGCCGCGCGACGTGCGCGAACGCACCTGGCAGCTCGACACGTTGATGTTCACGGTGCGCCTGTTTGCCCCGCAGGAAGGAATTGTCGGGGTGCGCATCGAACACTTCCAGGGTGCGCTGAATAACGGCCCGCACTATCCGCTGAACGTTCTGAAGGATGTAAAAGTTGAGATTGAAAACAACGCCGAGTTTGCCGAGCTGAAAAGCGGCAGCGTCAGCGTGCGCGTCGCCAAAGGCGAGTTCTGGGCGCTGGATTTCCTGCGCAACGGCCAGCGCATTACCGGCAGCCAGCTGAAAAACAACGGCTACGTGCAGGACAGCAATACCGATCGCAACTATGTGTTTGAACGTCTGGATCTGGGCGTGGGGGAAACGGTCTACGGCCTGGGCGAGCGCTTCACCGCCTTGGTGCGCAACGGTCAGACGGTCGAAACCTGGAACCGCGACGGGGGCACCAGCACCGAGCAGTCCTACAAAAACATCCCGTTCTACCTGACCAACCGCGGCTACGGCGTGCTGGTGAATCATCCGGAAAATGTCTCGTTTGAAGTCGGCTCCGAGAAGGTCTCCAAAGTGCAGTTCAGCGTGGAAGGGGAGTATCTCGAGTACTTTGTGATCGACGGCCCGACGCCGAAAGAGGTGCTGAACCGCTATACGCAGTTCACCGGGCGTCCGGCGCTGCCGCCTGCGTGGTCGTTCGGCCTGTGGCTGACCACCTCCTTCACCACTAACTATGACGAAGCGACGGTGAACAGCTTTATCGACGGCATGGCCGAGCGCGACCTGCCGCTGCACGTGTTCCACTTCGACTGCTTCTGGATGAAGGCCTTCCAGTGGTGCGACTTCGAGTGGGACCCGGTGACCTTCCCCGATCCGGAAGGCATGATCCGCCGCCTGAAAGAGAAAGGGCTGAAGGTCTGCGTGTGGATCAACCCGTACATCGGCCAGAAATCGCCGATCTTCCGGGAGTTGAAAGAGAAGGGCTACCTGCTCAAGCGCCCGGACGGCTCCCTGTGGCAGTGGGACAAATGGCAGCCGGGGCTGGCGATCTACGACTTCACCAACCCGGACGCGTGCCGGTGGTATGCCGACAAGCTGAAAGGCCTGGTGGAGATCGGCGTCGACTGCTTCAAGACCGACTTCGGCGAGCGTATCCCGACGGACGTCCAGTGGTTTGACGGTTCCGATCCGCAGAAGATGCACAACCACTACGCCTACATTTATAACGAGCTGGTGTGGAACGTGCTGAAAGAGACGGTGGGAGAAGAAGAGGCGGTGCTGTTTGCCCGCTCCGCGTCCGTGGGTGCGCAACAGTTCCCGGTACACTGGGGAGGCGACTGCTACGCCAACTACGAATCGATGGCCGAAAGCCTGCGCGGCGGGCTGTCGATTGGGCTGTCCGGCTTCGGGTTCTGGAGCCACGATATCGGCGGGTTCGAAAACACCGCTCCGGCGCACGTCTACAAACGCTGGTGCGCGTTCGGGCTGTTCTCCAGCCACAGCCGCCTGCACGGCAGCAAATCCTATCGCGTGCCGTGGGCGTACGATGACGAGTCCTGCGACGTAGTGCGCCACTTCACCCAGCTGAAATGCCAGCTGATGCCGTACCTGTATCGTCAGGCGGCGCTGGCGCACGAGTTCGGCACGCCGATGCTGCGGGCGATGATGCTGGAGTTCCCGGACGATCCGGCGTGCGATTACCTCGACCGCCAGTACATGCTCGGGGATTCAATGATGGTGGCGCCGGTGTTCTCCGAGGCGGGTGACGTGCAGTTCTACCTGCCGGAAGGGCGCTGGACGCACCTGTGGCACAACGATGAAATCGAGGGTAGCCGCTGGCATAAGCAGCAGCACGATTTCCAGAGCCTGCCGGTCTATGTGCGCGACAACACACTGCTGGCGCTCGGCAATAATAACCAGAAGCCGGACTATGCGTGGCACGAGGGGACGGCCTTCCAGCTCTTTAACCTGAGCGATGGCGCAACGGCGGTGAGTGAAGTGCCTGCGGCGGACGGTTCTGTAGTGTTTGCGCTGAAGGCGTCACGTCAGGGCGACGTCGTGACCTTTACCGGCGCGGGAGATGCGCAAAACTGGTCGGTGTGCTTGCGCAACGTGCAGAAGGTCGGCGGCGTAAAAGGCGGTTCACATGCGGGCAGCGAATGGGGTGTGGTGGTGAAAGCCGAGGGGGATGAGGTGGTGGTTCACCTCTGAGCTGGAAAAATGCCCGGTGGCGCTTCGCTTACCGGGCCTACGGTAATTATGCGGTCTGATGCCCTCACCCACGGTAGAAGGAACCAAAACCTCGTAGGCCGGGTAAGGCGAAGCCGCCACCCGGCTTTTTACTGTGCCGGAGCCACCGTAGACACCATCCCGCCGGTCATCGTCTGTTGCACCTGCCGTTTATCCATATTCACTGCGCTCAGCTTCCCATTCACCGTCGGCTTCAGCGGCGCATTGGCCTGCACGCTTCCGCTGGCGGTGAGCTGAATATTGCCGTCGCCCGCAATCGGCAGCGCTGGCCAGCCCCACTGCTGCAAAACGTTGAGTGGTACACCGCGCCCGTTCAGGCTCACGGTGGTTTGTCGCTGTGGCAGCTGTGACACGGTGGCGGTCGCTTCCAGGATCCCTTTCTCGGTAAAGGCGCTCAGATCGGTAATATTTACCGTTGCGGCGTTGGCATTCAGCGCCAGCGACGGGCGACGCACGTCGACGCGGTTAAAGGTTGCTGCCGCCCCGTTGAGGGTTGCGTTACCGCCCCACACGCCCCACTTGTGATCCTGCGCCAGCCGCAGATTAGCGCCATAACCGTCGAGGGAGGTGATCTGCCACGGGAACGCCGGATCGATGTCGATCACCAGGTTGCGGCTCAGGCCGAATTTTTTCAGCGTTACGCTGTTCAGCCATGCCGGGAGCGGGTCCATCCACAGCGTTTTCCAGTTTTCCGGAAGCGTATATTCCAGCCCGGCAATGGCAACGTCGTCCAGCACCAGCGCCTGACCCTCGCGCAGCCAGTTGCCGGAGGTACGCACCATGCCCCCTTCCCAGCGGGAGGTGAACTGACGCAGCGCAATGCCCTGCGGGGAGAATTCCGCATTCAGGATAGGGTCAAACAGATGCAGCGAGCCGTAAATAAATTCGCTGGCGTTCATGGATAACCGTCCCTCCTGGCTTTGCCAGTCCCCTTTACTCAGGGTGAGGTTACGCAGGCTGAGATCGAGGTCGGTTACCGCCCAGTCTGGCCCCTGTAGACGGGCATCGGTCACTTCCAGCCGCCCAATCTGTAACGAAGGCAGGGTGGAGAGAGGGGCGAAGAAATCCAGCAGCGATTTGTCGCTTTGCAGGCGGATCTCATTCAGACGCAGGGTGTTGATAACCCAGCCACCGTCGGCATTACGCAGAGCCGAGCCCGTCAGCGAGCCGCGCGCCATATCGGCACCGATGGTATTCAGCACCACCTCTTTGCCGTTGAGTTGTCCCTGAATCAGCACGTTGTTGGCCGGTATGCCGTTGAGCGTGAGCGACCCGGCGCTCATCTGGATTTGCGCATTTTTTCCCAGTACGTTCCCCGCCTCGGGCTGCCACGGGCTGACGCCGCCGGTCACCTTTTGCGCACTGAGATCCCACTCCGTATTCGGGCTGTTAAAGGCCATGTTATTCAGTTGCAGACGGTCGGCCTGGAACGGCAGCGGCGCCGTCTGCGGCGATAAATTCAGCGTGCCATCGAACAGGGTGATGGCATCCATATGCAGCGGGTCGGTGATCTGGCGGCTGCTTAAGCCAATATCCACTTTTTTAGCGACCAGCGTGGCCGGTTTGCCATCTCGTCCGAAGGTAACGTTTTCCAGAAGGATGTGAGAAGGAGATGAAAAGCGGTGATCCATCAGGTCAAAGTTGAGCTCGTAATCGGTATTCACCGTGATCCAGCTGCTGACCTGCGATGCGCCCCAGCGGGTCTGGAGCAGAAAATAAAAGGCGAGCACTACAATGAGCAGGGCTACCAGAAGATAGATAAGCAGCTTTCCAATAAATTTCATGGTCTTCCTTCCCGCGAAACGCACATAAGGGTGTTATGCACGATTTATGCGCAATGCTCAAGGCGGGAATGGTGTAAAGAGATGTCACGGCAGGCATTGACAGCCTGCCGTGTGGGGATCAGTTCTTTTCAGGCGGGAAAATGAGATTCAGCACAATAGCGGTAATACCGCCCGCGGCGATGCCGGAAGAGAGCAGGTTTTTCACCCAGTCAGGGGCAAACTGCAAAATCATCGGCTGCTGGGAGACGCCAAGCCCTACGGCGAGAGACAGCGCAATAATCATGATTGCGCGGCGGTTCAGCGGCTCGCGGGAGACGATACGCACGCCAGAGGCCGCGATGGTACCGAACATCACCAGCGTCGCGCCGCCCAGCACCGGCTCAGGGATGTGCTGCACAAACCCGCTCACCGCCGGGAACAGGCCGAGGACCACCAGCATCAGCGCTACCACGAAGCCCACGTAGCGGCTGGCCACGCCGGTCAGCTGGATCACGCCGTTGTTCTGGCCAAAGCAGGAGTTCGGGAAGGTGTTGAACACCGCCGAGACAAACGAGTTCAGTCCGTTCGCCAGCACGCCGCCTTTCAGACGTTTCATGTACAGTGGGCCGGAGACCGGCTGCTCGGACACGTCGGAGGTGGCGGTGATATCGCCAATGGTTTCCAGCGAAGTGATCATAAAGACCAGCATCAGCGGCAGGAGCAGACTCCAGTCAATGCCCAGGCCGTAGTAGAGCGGCGTTGGCACGGTAATCAACGCGCTGTTGGTTGGGGTGGTGTTTTCCGGCAGCATGCCCAGCGCCCACGCCAGCAGGTAACCGGCCGCCATGGCGATCACCAGCGATGCCACGCGCAGGTACGGGTTACGCTGGCGGTTAAGCAGAATAATGATCGCCAGCACGACGCCTGCCAGCAGCAGGTTTTTCGGCGCGCCGAAGGTATGGTCGCTCATTGCCGCGTAGCCGCCCCCGATGGAGGTCAGACCCACCTGGATCAGTGACAGGCCGATAATCATCACCACCACGCCGGAGACCAGCGGGGTGATCACCCGGCGCGCCAGGTGCAGAACGCGGGAAATGATCATCTCTGTGCAGCTTGCCAGCATCAGGGTGCCGAAAAGCGCCGCCATCATCGTCGGGACATCTGCGCCGCCGGTTTTCAGTGCCGTACCGCCCATGATCAGCGGCGCCACAAAGTTAAAGCTGGTGCCCTGAATCGACAGCAAACCCGAGCCCACCGGACCCCAGGCTTTAATTTGAATGATGGAGGCCACGCCGGAAGCGAACAGAGACATACTGATGATGTGTTGCGTATCCTGCGCCGGTAACCCCAGCGCCTGGCAAATCAGCAAAGCCGGCGTGATGACCGCAACGAACATCGCCAGCAGGTGCTGGCAGGCGGCAAACAGGGTTTGAGGCAGCGGGGGACGATCTTCAAGGCGGTAAATCAGTTCGCTGTTTTGCTGATGCGCAATCGGTTGCGCATCAGCAGACTCCAGAGTGTTAACAGACATCGGCGGCAATCCCACGGTGGAAAAGCGGGCATTTTAGCTGACCACCTGGTAAAAGCAAACGATTGCCAGCAAAAAAAAGAGAGAAAATCTGCCGGTGTGAGCAGGTTTTCTACAACGAACAGGAAAAAAAAATTACACTTTTCGCGCCGGCGGCTCATGACGAGCATCACCCGGCCCAGGATAACGCCGCGTGTGTATGGAACACGCGCATAACAGGAGCCTTTTATGATTCATCTCGATACGTTGTCGACCCTTGTTGCCGCAACGCTGGTTCTTCTGCTTGGTCGCAAGCTGGTACACAGTGTTTCCTTTCTGAAAAAGTACACCATTCCTGAACCTGTCGCCGGTGGATTGCTGGTGGCGCTGGCCCTGCTGGTGCTGAAAAAAAGCATGGGCTGGGAAATCGATTTTGATATGTCCCTGAAAGATCCGTTGATGCTGGCCTTCTTTGCCACTATCGGCCTGAACGCTAACCTCGCAAGCCTGCGTTCGGGCGGCAAGGTGCTGGGCGTGTTTCTGATTGTTGTGGTGGGTCTGCTGCTGATGCAAAACGCCATCGGCATCGGTATGGCGTCGCTGCTGGGGCTGGATCCGCTGATGGGTCTGCTGGCGGGGTCGATTACCCTGTCAGGTGGCCACGGAACGGGCGCGGCGTGGAGCAAGCTGTTCATCGAACGCTATGGCTTTGAAAACGCAACGGAAGTGGCAATGGCCTGCGCGACCTTTGGCCTGGTACTTGGCGGGCTGATTGGCGGCCCGGTGGCGCGCTATCTGGTGAAACACTCCACCACGCCGGAAGGCAGGCCAGACGATGAAATGGTGCCGACCGCATTTGAAAAACCGGACGTTGGCCGCAGCATCACCTCGCTGGTAATGATTGAAACCATCGCCATGATTGCCATCTGCCTTACCGTGGGCAAAATCGTTGCGCAATGGCTGGCGGGAACGGCTTTCGAACTGCCAACCTTTGTCTGCGTGCTGTTTATCGGGGTGATCCTGAGCAACGGTCTGGCGCAGATGGGCTTCTACCGCGTCTTTGAGCGCGCAGTGTCCGTGCTGGGGAACGTCAGCCTGTCGCTGTTCCTGGCGATGGCGCTGATGAGCCTCAAGCTGTGGGAACTGGCCTCGCTGGCGCTGCCGATGGTGGCGATCCTGGCGGTGCAGGCCGTGTTCATGGCGCTGTATGCCATCTTTGTTACCTGGCGCATGATGGGCAAAAACTATGATGCGGCGGTACTGGCTGCGGGCCACTGTGGGTTTGGTCTGGGAGCGACGCCAACGGCCATCGCGAATATGCAGGCGATCACCGAACGGTTCGGCCCGTCGCACATGGCGTTTCTGGTGGTGCCGATGGTGGGCGCATTCTTCATTGATATCGTCAACGCGCTGGTCATTAAGCTCTACCTGATGCTGCCGATGTTTGGCTGACCGTCAGGCGTTGGAATACCGCTCGGTTTCCGGCATCCAGCGTTCAATTAACGCTGCCGCCTGTTCGGGGTAGCGTTCATGAATATGACGCGCAAGGCGTTGTACTTCGGGGATCATGGCCTGATCGCGCAATAAATCCGCCACTTTAAACTCGGCGTTACCCGTCTGACGCGTGCCCAGCAGTTCGCCCGGGCCGCGGATCTCCAGATCTTTTTGCGCAATGACGAAGCCGTCATTGCTGTCGCGTAATACCTGCAAACGCATCTGCGCGGTTTTCGACAGAGGGGCTTTGTAGAGCAGCACGCAGTGAGAGGCGATCGCGCCACGGCCCACGCGGCCTCGTAGCTGGTGGAGCTGCGCCAGGCCCAGGCGCTCCGGGTTCTCAATAATCATCAGGCTGGAGTTCGGCACGTCCACGCCCACTTCGATGACCGTGGTCGCGACCAGCAAATGCAGCTCGCCCTGTTTGAACGACTGCATCACCGCCTGCTTCTCGGCAGGCTTCATGCGCCCGTGAACCAGACCGACGTTCAGCTCCGGCAGGGCGAGCTTTAACTCTTCCCACGTGGCTTCGGCAGCCTGCGCTTCCAGCAGCTCAGACTCTTCAATCAGGGTACAGACCCAGTAAGCCTGACGTCCTTCGTGGGTGCAGGCGTTGCGCACGCGGTCAATGATGTCGCTGCGGCGCGTGTCCGGAATGGCGACCGTTGTCACCGGCGTACGGCCCGGGGGGAGTTCGTCGATGGTGGAGGTATCCAGATCGGCATAGGCCGTCATCGCCAGGGTGCGCGGAATCGGCGTGGCGGTCATGATCAGCTGATGTGGGTGGAAGCCCTGTTGCAGACCTTTCTCCCACAGCGCCAGACGCTGATGAACACCAAAGCGGTGCTGTTCGTCGATAATCACCAGCGCCAGGCCGTTAAACTGCACCTGTTCCTGGAAAATGGCGTGCGTGCCGACAATCATCTGCACCTGCCCGCTGGCAATGGCTTCCTGCTGCGCAAGGCGCGCTTTGCCCTTCTGCTTCCCGGCCAGCCAGCCCACTTCAATTCCCAGCGGGGCAAACCAGTTCCGGAAATTGTTGGCGTGCTGCTCGGCCAGCAGTTCCGTCGGCGCCATCAGCGCCACCTGCTTACCGTGGGCGATGGCGCGCAAAGCGGCCAGCGCGGCGACCAGCGTTTTACCGGAACCCACGTCGCCCTGCACCAGGCGCATCATTGGCACATCCAGCGCCATATCGCGTTCGATCTCGGCAGTCACCCGCGCCTGGGCGCCGGTGGGTTTAAACGGCAGTGAGGCCAGCAGCTTATCTTTGAGCTCATCACGCTGGCTTAATGGCTGCGCGTGGAAACGCTGCGCACCTGCGCGCAGGGCCAGCATGCTCAGGTTGTGAGCCAGTAATTCCTCAAGGATAAGACGCCGTTGGGCGGGGTGTTTCCCGCTCTCTAAATCAACAAGCTGAAGCGTTGGCGGTGGACGGTGCAGGGTGCGCAACGCCTCCGGCAGGCTCATCATGCCCTGCGCCAGCTCCGGCGGCAGCAGCTCGTTAATGGCGCAGGTATCAAGCAGCTCCAGCGCCTGGTCGGTGAGCTTGCGCAGCGTAGCCTGCTTAATGCCTTCAGTGGTTGGATAGACCGGCGTGAGCGTCTCCTGTAGCTCAGGTGAGCTGAGATCGCCCTGCACGCGGTATTCCGGGTGGATCATCTCCGCGCCGTATTTGCCCCGTTTGGCTTCACCGTACGCAAGTACGCGTCGTCCAGTGGCAAGGCTATTTTTCATCGCCGCATTGAAGTTGAAAAAGCGCATGGTGAGAATGCCGGTGCCGTCGCTGATCTGGCAGGTCATCATCCTGCGTCCGCCAAAGGTGATGTTGCAGTTCAGCACTTCCCCTTCAACGGTGGCGTAAATAGCGGGCAGCAGATCGCCAATCTTATAAAGCTGAGTACGGTCTTCGTAGCGCAGGGGGAGGTGGAGCAGGAGATCCTGCACGGTGTGCAGGCCTATCTTCGCCAGTTTACTGCTTTGTGCCGCGCCCACGCCCGTCAGGCTGTTGAGCGGTATGGCGTCCAGCAGGCGGCCTTTCATGATTTACCCCGCGTACTGCATGGTGGACCACCACTCGGCATCGGCTTCAATTTCGCCCTGCGCGTTGACGTGGGGGTAAGGCAATTTCTTCTGCTTCGCAACGCGAGCCAGCACCGGATAGCCACCTTCAAACAGCAGGCGCTGCTGCTCCTCTTCCGGCAGCATGCTGTTGCTGCGCTCGTACATTCCGGCATTCTGACGCTGGCGCTGCGCTTCATACAGGATCAGCGCTGAGGCGACCGACACGTTGAGTGACTGGACCATGCCGATCATTGGAATGATGATGTCCCGATCGGCCAAATCCAGTGCTTCCTGCGTGATCCCCGTTTTCTCCTGGCCCATTAAAATACAGGTCGGACGGGTGTAGTCGATCTCACGGAAATCCACGGCTTTAGCAGAGAGGTTGGTTGCCAGAACCTGCATGCCACGCCCTTTCAGGTGCGAGACCGCTTCACCAATAGTCTGGTGAGTTTTCACGGATACCCAGCTGTTGCTGCCTGCGGCGGTGGAGGCCATGGTACGCATACGTGCGCCAGGCCAGACGGCGTGGACTTCATGCACGCCGACGGCATCTGCGGTGCGGACGATAGCAGAGACGTTATGAGGTTTATGGACCTGCTCCATGCAGACCGTCAGATCAGGCTGACGCCTGGCGAGCATTTCGCAGATTCGCTCGTAACGTTTTGAATTCATAATGCTAGTTTCGGTTACGGGTGACTTTAATGACGTCCGGCATCACGCGGATCTTGCGCATAATATTGGCCAGATGCACACGGTCACGGGCGGTCAGGCGAATAAAGGCGCTATAAACGCGGCCATCTTTTTCTTCCGTATTCAGGCTTTGAATGTTGGATGAGGCGGTGTTGATCGCTGCCGTCAGGTTCGCCAGGGCACCCTGGTGGTTGAACATATCCACCTTGATTTCAGTGATAAATTCCTGCGCCGTCTCTTTATCCCACTCGACCGCCATGAACTTCTCAGGCTCTTTCTGATAGCCACGGATGTTACGGCAGGATTCATGGTGGATCACCAGCCCTTTACCCGGGCTGACGTGCGCAATAATCGGGTCGCCCGGGATAGGACGGCAGCATTTGGCGAAGGTGATGAGCACCCCGTCAGCGCCTTTGATCGGCAGGTGACCATGATTTTGCGTGGTGGCAGGAACGGCTGTCGTTTCGCCTTGTTGCAGGTTCTTCGCCACGACCACGCTCATGGCGTTGCCGAGACCAATCTCTGCCAGCAGGTCATCCAGCGAGGCGAGCTTCATACGCTCCAGCTCATGCTGAATGTTTTCTGGCGGGATCTCTGCCAGTTTGCGGCTGCCACCCAGCGCGTGATTGAGCAGACGACGCCCCAGGCTAACGGAGTCGTCGCGCTTGAGGTTTTTCAGCAGCTGGCGGATTTTTGCGCGCGCTTTTGAGCTCACGACAAAGTTCAGCCAGGCGGCGTTAGGACGTGCCCCCGGCGCGGTAATGATCTCCACCGTCTGTCCGCTGAAAAGCGGCTGCGACAGCGGATAAGGCTGCCTGTCGACGCGGGCACCTACGCAGGCATGGCCGATATCGGTATGCACGGCGTAAGCGAAGTCGACCGGTGTCGCGCCCGCAGGCAGTTCGACAATGCGCCCTTCCGGCGTGAAAACGTAAATCTCATCCGGGAAGAGATCGGATTTAACGCTCTCGATAAATTCAAACGAGCTACCTGCGCTCTGTTGCAGCTCCAGCAGGCTCTGCATCCAGCGCTGGGCGCGGATTTGCGCGGTGGTGCTGCTTTCGCCGCCGTGCTCTTTATAAGCCCAGTGCGCCGCGACACCCATCTCCGCCATCTGATCCATATCTTCGGTACGAATCTGCACCTCAACAGGGACACCGTGCGGGCCAATCATGGAGGTGTGCAAAGACTGGTATCCGTTCGCTTTTGGAATGGCGATGTAATCTTTGACGCGCCCCGGACGCGGCTTGTACAGGCTGTGCATCTGCCCCAGCACGCGATAACAGGTGTCTGAATCGTGGACGATGACGCGGAACGCGTAGATATCCATGATCGAGTGAAAACGCTGCTCTTTAAGCACCATTTTGCAGTAGATAGAGTACAAATGCTTTTCGCGACCGCTCACGCGGCACGGAATGCCCGCTTCCTGCAAACGCCCTTCGATTTCAGAGAGGATCTTTTGAATCATCTCTTTACGGTTACCGCGAGCGGCTTTCACCACCTCTTTAATCACGCGATAGCGGTTCGGGTACAACGCCTCAAAACCCAGCTCTTCCAGCTCGGTTTTAATGTGATGAATACCTAAACGGTGCGCCAGCGGACTGTAAATTTCGAGGGTTTCACGGGCGATGCGGCGACGTTTATCCGGGCGAAGTGAGCCCAGCGTGCGCATATTGTGGGTGCGGTCAGCCAGTTTGATGAGAATGACGCGGATATCCTGCACCATCGCCATGATCATCTTGCGGAAGTTTTCGGCCTGCGCCTCTTTCTTGTCGCGGAATTTCAGCTTATCAAGCTTAGAGACCCCTTCCACCAGCTCGGCAACGCTTTTGCCAAACAGCTGTTCCATGTCCTGGTAGGTGGCAGGGGTATCTTCGATCACGTCGTGCAGCAGGGCGGCCATCAGCGTTTCGTAGTCGAGTTTCATCTCGGCCAGAATACAGGCCACCGCTACCGGGTGCGTGATATAGGGTTCACCGCTTGAACGTGTCTGGCCCTCGTGAGCGTCACGTGCAACGAGATACGCCTGCTGAAGACGCTTAATCTGGTCTTCAGGCAGGTAGGTTTGAATCAGTTGATTCAGGCTTTCAAACAGATACAAGGGCGACCCGCAGGTTTAATTAACGACGACCTTCAGCAATAGCGGTAACAGCTTGTAATTCAGCGGCTTCCTGCTCTTGCTGCTCCTGGCGCTCACGCACGTCGAGGATCTGGTTGTTAATCAGACCTTCTTCGATTTCGCGAAGTGCAATAACGGTGGTTTTATCGTTTTCTTCCGGTACCAGCGGATCTTTACCGCCTACCTGCATCTGACGAGCGCGACGCGCGGCGACCAGCACCAGGTCAAAACGGTTACCAATTTTCTCTACAGCGTCCTGAACAGTTACGCGTGCCATACTTAAAATGCTCCACAGGTGAAGAAATGACTGGGCATGATACTGAAAGTGGGTTCAGTCTGCCAACAGTTTGGTGATTAATGCGTCATGTCGCTGCTTCTGGCGGCTCATACGCAGACGTTCTGCGCGAAGGATAGTTTTGAGATCGCTCAGCGCGGCATCAAAATCATCATTCACAATAAGGTAATCATATTCCGCGTAATGGCTCATTTCTGCAACTGCCTGCGCCATACGCTTCGCGATAACTTCTTCGCTGTCCTGGCCGCGACCACGCAGGCGGCGATCCAGTTCATCTTTCGATGGCGGTAAAATAAAGATACTGCGCGAATCAGGCATTTTCTTACGAATTTGCTGCGCGCCCTGCCAGTCGATATCCAGGAACACGTTCACGCCGGTCGCCAGAACCTGCTCAATGGTTTCACGCGAAGTACCGTAGTAGTTACCGAAAACTTCTGCGTGTTCAAGAAACGCGTCTCTGCCAATCATCGCTCTGAATTCGTCGTGATTCACAAAGAAATAGTGTTCACCGTGCACTTCACCCGGACGCGGTGCTCGCGTGGTGTGAGAAACAGAAACCTGCGTATCGTACAACGGTTGGGTTTTTAACAGTGCCTGAATAAGGCTGGATTTACCCGCGCCACTAGGGGCAGAAACAATATAAAGCGTGCCTTGAGCCATGAGAGTCTTTTGTATGTGTTAACGAAGAAGTCCTACATACGGGCTTATTATACACGTCGCCGCTGTGTGACGTAGCCTTTGTCACACTTTTTCCCCTGGATGATTAAATTTTGCGTGCCGTTTTCAGCTTTTACCTTCTTTTTGCTGCAATAAAAACAATGCGCTGAAGCGCGCTCGTAAAATGCAATTTTGTAGCTGGTCTGCGGCTCACGGGCAGGGTATACCCTTCGCAAAACAGGGAGGGGTAATAATGGTGAAATGGATAAGCATACTGATGATCTTCTTAAGCAGCGGGGCGATGGCTATTTGCCCGGTCTGGTCACCGGCTAAAGCCGGGCAGGAGATCGCGGCCCTGAAGGCGCAGCTGACCCGCTGGAATGAAGATTACTGGAAGCAGGGCCGCAGCGAGGTGAGCGACGACGTTTACGACAGGCTTAACGCCCGCTTAAAACAGTGGCAGCGCTGTTTTCACGATGAACCGCTGCACGACGATCTTCCAGCCGCCAGTGGGACGGTGAAACATCCCTTCGCCCATACCGGCGTGCATAAGGTAGAAAGCAAGCAGGCGCTTAGCCGCTGGATGGCGACGCAGCAGGATCTCTGGGTACAGCCAAAGGTGGATGGTGTTGCGGTCACCCTGGTCTACAAAAACGGCAAGCTGGTGCAGGCGATTAGCCGGGGCGACGGCTTACAGGGGGAAGAGTGGACGGCACAGGCGCGAATGATCCCCGCTATTCCGCAAACGCTGGCCGGGCCGCTTGCCAACAGCGTGTTGCAGGGTGAACTTTTTCTGCTGCGCGACGGGCATATCCAGCAGCGGATGGGGGGGATGAACGCGCGTGCGAAGGTAGCGGGGGCAATGATGCGCGCGACCGATCGCGCAGCGCTGAAGCAGACAGGCATTTTTATCTGGGCCTGGCCGGACGGCCCAAAAGCGATGAAAGCACGCCTTTCCGCGCTGGCGGAGGCAGGTTTTACCCTGACGGCCCGCTATACCCTGCCGGTTAAAAACGCGGCTGATGTGGAAGCGCAACGGACGGCCTGGTTTAAGGCTTCGTTGCCCTTCGCCACGGATGGCATTGTGGTTCGCGCCTCGGCAGAGCCGCCGGGCGAGGAGTGGCTGCCGGGGGAAGGGAGTTGGGTCGTCGCATGGAAATACCTTCCTGTGGCCCAGGTGACGGAAGTCAAAGCGATTCACTTTACCGTTGGCCGTACCGGGCGGATCACCGCGATTGCGCAGCTTGAGCCGCTGATGCTCGACGATAAACGCGTACAGCGCGTCAGCTTAGGGTCGGTTAACCGCTGGCAGAGGCTGGATATTGCCCCCGGCGATCAGGTGCTGGTAAGCCTGGCGGGACAAGGTATTCCCCGGCTGGATAACGTGGTGTGGCGCAATGTGGATCGCCGTAAACCGCAGCCGCCCTCATCGCGCTATAACGGCTTAACCTGTTTCTATGCCTCCCCGGAGTGCATGGAGCAATTTTTTGCCCGGCTGACGTGGCTAAGTTCCAGGCAGGCGTTAGATATCGAAGGAATGGGCGAATCAGGATGGCGGACCCTCTATCAGGCGCATCGGTTTGAGCACCTCTTCTCCTGGCTACAGCTCACGCAGGCGCAGCTCACCGCGACGGCGGGGATATCGGCATCGCATGGCGCTGCGCTGTGGCATCAGTTTAACCTGGCGCGGGAGCGACCTTTTATCCGCTGGATCACCGCGATGGGAATACCGCTGGCCCGGTCGACGCTCAAGGCGGCAGGGGATCGCACCTGGCAGGAGCTGATTCAGCGAAGCGAAGCGGAGTGGCGGATGCTGCCGGGTGTCGGGCAGGAGAAGGCCCGCCAGATCGTAAACTGGCTGCATCAGCCTCAGATTGATGCCCTGGCAAAATGGCTGGCCGCAGAGCACATCGGTGGATTTTAATCTGCGTGCGCTCCTGAACAGACTGGCGAGGGGGCACACTTCCGCTGCCGTGAATAGCGTATTTATGAGACGCGGTTTATATACGCAATAATTATGAATATAAATGAATTATTCATGGTAAATATATTTTGAGGAAATATTATCCCTGAACCCAATTTCAGAATTTGCTCTGCTTGCGTTTTTATTTTCTTTGAGAGAACGGCTTAATTGATCTCAATCACTATTAATCGAGAGCAATAGCCGGGAATGAAGGAGTTATAGGCAATGCAGCCTGAGTATTGTTCGTATTTTTGCTTTTAATTTCAGTTGTTTAACTATTTTATTAATAATATGTTGAGTGTTTTCTGGTTAACAATTAGTCATATTTATTCTGCCGGAAATCATTGCGTCAAATTATTATAAGAATTATCTTATCCAAAATTTTTAAGGTAGTTACCGCTGGGGTGCATTTCGCATCACTCTGCGTTTTCCTTTCTTTTTGCGCCCCGTGAGGGGGTTAACTATCTGAACTCCAATTGAAGCAATTAAGGGTACCGAAATATATCCTGGCGGTTTATATGCGCTGGTGTTCAGAGCCCAGGGCTTTTACATGGATGATTTTCCGTCCCTGTCGGGCCGGAATTCAGCCCCGGGCTTTATGCCCGTTAACCGGGACCTGGTTTCCAGGTGCTCATATTTTCCTTCATTTGAATGAGGACCAAAAATGAAAAGGACGCTTTGTACAGTGCTGACGGCACTCACGCTGGCGACTGCCCTGCCTGCTATAGGCGCTACCACCGAAGCAGGTAGTACCAGCGCAGCAACAACCGGTACAACAACCGGAGCAACGGTGGGAACTACCGCTGGCACTACGGGGGGACTGGCGGCAGGCGCGATTGGGACAACCGCTGTTGTCACCACCGCTGCGATTGCCGGCGTAGCGACGTTAGCCGTTGTCGCGGCAAGCGACAGTGGCGATGACTCAGGCAATGGTACTTCCACGACGACAGTTACCCGCTAAGGCTGGTGCGCAAGGCGATATAGCCTTGCGCTGAACAGCGCAACGACTTGGCCCGGTGGCGATATCAAAGCCGGGTATTTAATTGATTTCAATGTTATTTAATCAAGGATTTCTGGTGAGACTGTTTATTCTGCTCATCATGACTCTGCTGATCCAGGGATGTACGCCGAGCCAGCAGAGCATTATTGAGACCTTTAACGCCAGCCTGGACGGGCGCCAGGATGTGACGGTAACGGACGGGCAGATTCAGGTGCTCCCATACTCAACCATGTACCTGCGTCTGGATAATGGCCCGAGGATCCTGGTGGTTCTCGGATACATCGAACAGGGAAACAGTAAGTGGTTATCGCAGGATAATGCGATGATCGTCACGCATAACGGTCGCCTTATCCACACGCTCAAGCTCCCTTATAACCTGCTTGAGGTAACCAACCTTGAGCACGATCCGCTGCGCCACACGCCGCAGCTCCGCGACGGCAGCCAGTGGTCGCGCGATGTGCGCTGGCAGGAAGAGGGGCGGTATCGCTCCGCACACCTGACCTCGCGCTTCTCCCTGAGCGGGACGGAAAACCTGACCCTTGCCGGAAACACGCTACGTTGTCAGGTCTGGCAGGAGACGGTGCAGGCCGACGGCCTCGATCGTCGCTGGCATAACACCTTCTGGATTGATTCCGCCACCGGCCAGGTACGCCAGAGCGAACAGATGCTCGGCGCGGGCGTATTCCCTGTCACCATGACGATGTTGAAGCCCGCCCCATGAACAGACTCAGAAAATGGTTACCTGGCGTAGGGCTATCTCTCTTCAGCCTGCCCGCCTTATGCGCAAGCGTCGTTACCGTGCATCAGCCGGGCAAAACGTGGTCTGCTGGACAGGCCGATACGCTCTCCCGGCTGGTCACCCAGCCGCAGCTGAACAACGTCTGGTGGCAGGGCGCTGTCATCGCAACCCCTTCCGCCACGCGGCGAACGCAACAGACGCAACAGCAGGTGCTGGCGTCGCTTTCAGCCTGGCAGAATCGCGCCGATGACGAGCGGATCGCGACCATTCGCACTGTCGCTACACAGATCCGCTCACTGCGGATCGTCGGGCGGCAGTTTGTCAGCCTCGATCCAGACGCCGTGCGTACCGACGCCCGCGGCGATCGTTCCCTTGAGGGCCGTTACGATCTGTGGCTCTCGCCTGCGCCCCGCACCGTCACGCTGATGGGGGCGGTCGCCACACCGGGGAAACTGGCCTGGCGACCGGGCGCAAGCATCAGGGATTACTTACAGGGGCAGCTGCGGCTGGCTGGCGCCGACAGGAATAACGTGACCGTTATCGATCCTGACGGCAGTAGGGTTGTTGCGCCGGTGGCGTACTGGAACGCACGCCATATTGAAGCAGAGCCGGGCGCTGTTCTGTGGGTGGGGTTTGATCCCCGGGCGGTGCCGGACGATTTTACCGGTCTGAATGAGCAAATCGTTGCGCTCCTGACGCGGCGGATACCTGACTGATGAACAAACTTTTTTTACTGAGCGGCCTTGCTCTGGCGATCTCTTCTGCCTGCCACGCGGAGCTGCGTACCTGGCCCGATCCGACCGGACCTTCACAGTCCGACTTTGGCGGCACCGGCCTGATGCAAATGCCCGACGCGCGCTTTGGCCGGGAAGGGGAATTCAGCGTCAACTACCGCGATAACAACCAGTATCGTTTTTACTCCTCTTCGGTCGTGCTCTTTCCGTGGCTGGAAGGGACGATTCGTTATACCGACGTCCGCACCCGCAAATACAGCAGCGACGAGGATTTCAGCGGCGATCAAAGCTACAAGGATAAGTCATTCGATTTTAAGGTTCGTCTGTGGGAAGAGGACTATAGCCTGCCGCAGGTGGCGCTCGGCAAGCGCGATATTGCGGGCACCGGCCTGTTCGACGGTGAATATCTGGTTGCCAGTAAAATGGCCGGACCGGTCGATTTTACCTTTGGAATAGCCTGGGGATATCCCGGTAATAGCGACAACGTGGGTAACCCGCTGTGCCACGACAACAATAAGTATTGCACCCGCGGCGAATCACATGATGCCGGGGATATCAGCTTTAGCGATATGTTTCGCGGTCCGGCGTCGCTGTTTGGCGGTCTCCAGTATCAGACGCCCTGGCAGCCCCTGCGCCTGAAGCTCGAGTATGACGGCAACAATTATGCCGATGATTTTGCCGGCTCCATTAAGCAGTCGAGCCATATCAACGTGGGGGCGGTCTATCGCGTTGCCGACTGGGCCGATCTCAACCTCAGCTACGAGCGCGGCAATACGCTGATGTTTGGCTTCACCCTGCGGACCAACTTTAACGATCTGCGCCCCGCGCTGCGTGATAACCCGAAACCGGCCTGGCAACCGGCACCGGCAGGCGAGACGCTGGACTATACCTCGGCGGCAAACCAGCTCACCGCGCTTAAGTACAACGCAGGCTTCGATGCGCCGGAGATCCTTCAGCACGGCAATACCTTATACATGACCGGCGAACAGTATCGCTATCGCGATCCGCGCGAAGCGGTGGATCGCGCCAACCGTATTCTGATCAATAACCTGCCCGACGGGGTCGACACGATCGCTATCACCCAGCAGCGTGACCATCTGCCGCTGGTCACGACGCAAACCGATGTCGCCAGCCTGCGCAAACAGCTGGCGGGACAGCCGCTCGGCCAGGAGGAGGCGCTCAGGCAGCAGCGCGTCGAGCCTGTGGATACCACAGCATTCGGGCGCGGCTACCGTATTCGCGCCGATCGCTTCAGCTACAGCGTCAAACCGACGCTGGCGCAGTCGCTGGGCGGTCCGGAAGATTTCTATATGTTCCAGGTGGGGGTGATGGCCAGCGCCAGCTACTGGCTGACCGATCGTCTGCTGCTCGACGGCGGCGTGTTCGCCAACCTCTATAACAACTACGACAAGTTCAAATCCTCGCTGCTTCCCGCTGACTCCAGCCTGCCGCGCGTCAGAACCCATATTCGCGATTATGTCAGCAATGACTTCTACCTCAACAACTTACAGGCCAACTATGTCGATGCGCTGGGGCACGGCTTCTATGCCCAGATTTATGGCGGCTACCTCGAAACCATGTACGGCGGCGTGGGAGCAGAGGCGCTCTGGCGCCCGCTGGATAGCGACTGGGCGCTGGGCGTGGATGCGAACTACGTCAAACAGCGCGACTGGGACGACATGATGCGCTTTACCGACTACAGCGCGCCAACCGGATTTATCACCGCCTACTGGAACCCGGCGAAGCTCAACAGTGTGTTGATGAAGCTTAGCGTCGGGCAGTACCTGGCGAAGGATAAAGGCGCCACCCTCGACGTCGCGAAGCGATTCGACAGCGGCGTGACGGTAGGCGTCTGGGCGGCGCTGACCAACGTCTCGAAAGAGGATTATGGCGAAGGTGGCTTTAGCAAAGGCTTCTACATCTCGATCCCGCTTGATCTGATGACGATCGGCCCAAATCGCAACCGGGCGGTGGTCTCGTGGACGCCTCTCACGCGTGATGGCGGCCAGACGTTAGGCCGTAAATATCAGCTCTATGACATGACGTCAGAACGCGAAACCCCGGTAGGGCAGTAGTACCGGATGAAACAGGCATTACTTAACCAGATGATTTTCCTGAATGAAAAACGTTAAATTTTCCGTGCTTGCGTTGGCTATGATGGCGTTAAGCGGTTGTACTATCGTACCGGGCCAGGGACTTCGCACCCAGGGCAAAGATATTATCGATCTGCCTGACAGCAATTACGATCTGAATAAGATGGTCAACGTCTATCCGCTCACGCCGGGGCTGGTGGAGCAGTTGCTGCCTGGCAAAGTCGACTCCCGCGCGAATCCTGAACTGGATCGCCAGCTCCAGAACTACCAATATCGCATCGGCGTCGGCGACGTGCTGATGGTGACCGTCTGGGACCACCCGGAGCTGACCACCCCCGCAGGTCAGTACCGTAGCGCCAGCGATACGGGCAACTGGGTGAATGCCGATGGCACGATCTTCTATCCCTATATCGGCAAAATTCGCGTCGTCGGCAAAACGCTGGCCCAGGTGCGCGATGAGATCGCCGCCCGGCTGGACTCGGTGATTGAGAGCCCGCAGGTGGATGTCAGCGTCGCGGCGTTCCGCTCGCAAAAAGCCTACGTGACGGGCGAAGTGGCTAAGTCGGGCCAGCAGCCCATCACCAACATTCCGCTGACGATAATGGATGCGATCAATGCGGCAGGCGGCCTGACGTCAGAGGCGGACTGGCGCCACGTGGTGCTGACCCATAACGGCCAGGATACGCACATTTCGCTCTACGCGCTGATGCAGCGCGGCGATCTCACCCAGAACAAACTCCTCTATCCGGGCGATATTCTCTTCATTCCCCGCAATGACGACCTGAAAGTGTTTGTCATGGGCGAGGTGGGTAAACAGAGCACCCTGAAGATGGACCGTAGCGGCATGACGCTGGCGGAAGCGCTGGGTAATGCGCAGGGCGTGAATCAGGATATGGCCGACGCCACCGGAATCTTTGTGATTCGTCCGTTGCAGGGCAAGCAGAACGGCAAAATCGCCAACGTCTACCAGCTTAACGCCAGGGATGCCACCGCGATGGTGTTGAGCACCGAATTTCAGCTTGAGCCTTACGACATCGTCTATGTCACCACCGCGCCGCTGGTGCGCTGGAACCGCGTGATCTCTCAGCTTGTGCCGACCATTACCGGCGTACATGACCTGACTGAAACAGGGAGATATATCAGAACATGGCCAAACTAACGTTTAACGCCATCCTGGTGATCTGTACCGGCAATATCTGCCGCTCCCCCATTGGAGAACGGCTGCTGCGCCGGCTGCTTCCCACCGCCCGGGTCGATTCAGCGGGAATTTGTGGCCTGGAAGGGCGCACCGCCGATTCACAGGCGACAGAGATCGCCGCCGAACGCGGCACCCAGCTTGAGGGCCACGTGGCGCGCAGGCTCACCCCCGCCATGGTGCGCGACTACGATCTGATTCTGGCGATGGAGCTGGAACATATCGAGCAGGTCACGGCTATCGCACCGGAGGCGCGCGGCAAAATGATGCTCTTTGGTCACTGGACGGGCAGAAAAGAGATCCCGGACCCCTACCGTAAAAACCGGGACGCATTTGAATATGTTTATGGGCTGCTGGAGCAGGCCAGTCTGGAATGGGCGAAACGGCTCAGTTAATCACACGGGATAGTTACGTTTTATGTCAACAAATAACCTTCATGCCCATGATGCGTCTGCCGCGAATAACGAGATCGATCTGGTGCGCCTGTTGGGTGAGCTGCTCGACTACCGAAAATTTATTCTCATCCTTACCACGCTGTTCACGCTGGCGGCACTGCTTTATGCGCTCTTTGCCACACCGGTTTATCAGGCCGATGCGCTGATACAGGTGGAACAGAAGCAGGGCAACGCGCTACTCAGTAACCTTAGCGAGTTCATCCCTGACTCCTCGCCGGAGTCGGCGCCGGAGCTTCAGCTTCTCCAGTCGCGCATGATCCTCGGTAAAACGATTGATGACCTGAACCTGCGCACGCAGGTCAGTGAAAACTATTTTCCCCTTGTCGGACGCGGCTGGGCGCGGCTCACCGGGCAACAGCCTGGCATCCTCGATGTCAGTATGCTCAATCTTCCCCCTGTCGCGGGCCGGGCGCAAAAGCTGACGCTGACCGTCGGCGAGAAGGGCCACTATCAGCTGGAAGGCGATAACGTGACGTTACAGGGCGTTGTGGGACAGCCGCTGAGCGCGGCGAATATCGCCATTACCATTGCCGATATCCAGGCGAAGCCGGGTACGCAATTTACAATTACACAGCTGAGCGAGCTGGAGGCCATTGACGCGCTACAGCTGCATTTTTCCGTGAGCGAGCGCAGCAAGGACAGCGGGATGCTTGGCCTGACCATCACGGGGGAAGATCCCGATGAGATGGCGCGCGTGCTTAACTGCATCGCCGATAACTATTTACAACAGAACGTGGCTCGCCAGGCGGCGCAGGATGCGAAAAGCCTGCAATTTTTGAAGCAGCAGCTTCCGCAGGTGCGCAGCGAGCTGGACCAGGCCGAGGAGAAGCTCAACCGCTATCGCCAGCAAAATGACTCCGTTGACCTGAACCTGGAGGCAAAAGCGGTGCTGGAGCAGATTGTAAATGCGGACAATCAGCTCAATGAACTGACCTTCCGGGAAGCGGAAATTTCGCAGCTCTACAAAAAAGATCACCCCACCTACCGGGCGCTGATTGAGAAACGCCAGACGCTGGAGCAGGAAAAAAACCGCCTGAATAAACGGGTATCGTCCATGCCGTCAACCCAGCAGGAGGTGTTGCGCCTGAGCCGTGATGTGGAGTCGGGACGCGTTATCTACCAGCAGTTGCTTAACCGCGAACAGGAGCTGAGCATCGCCCGGTCGAGCGCAATTGGTAACGTCCGCATTATCGATCCGGCCGTGACCCGGCCGCAGCCAGTCAAGCCGAAAAAAGCGCTGGTCGTCGTTCTGGGGGTTCTCCTGGGTCTGTTCGTCTCTGCGGGCTGGATCCTGGCGCGCAGTATGCTGCGTATGGGCCTTGAAACGCCGGAGCAGCTGGAGGAGCACGGGATTAACGTCTATGCCACCGTACCGCTGTCGGAATGGCTGGCTAAAAAGATGCGTTTGCGCAAAAAAGATTTTATGTCCTCAGGGCTGCGCCATAAGACCAAACATATCCCCTTCCTGGCGGCGGATAACCCGGTCGATCTCTCCGTGGAGGCGATTCGCGGCCTGCGCACCAGTCTGCATTTTGCGATGATGGAGTCAGCGAACAATATACTGATGATCTCTGGCGCCACGCCTGACAGCGGTAAAACCTTTGTCAGCAGTACCCTGGCGGCCGTCGTGGCGCAGGCGGGCCAGAAAGTGCTCTATATTGATGCGGATATGCGTCGCGGGTATGCCCATGATCTGTTTAAGCTCGACAATACCTGCGGCTTGTCGAAGATGTTGTCCGGTAAGGCGGAGTTTACCCAGGGCGTTCAGACCTTCGATAAAGGCGGATTCGATACCATCGTGCGCGGGCAGATCCCCCCTAATCCGGCGGAGCTTCTGATGCATACGCGTTTCCAGCAGCTGCTGGACTGGGCGAATGAACGCTACGATCTGGTGATTATCGATACGCCACCGATCCTGGCGGTCACCGACGCGGCTGTTGTCGCTCGTCGCGCAGGCACCACGCTGCTGGTCGCCCGCTTCGGGATGAACAGCGTGAAGGAGATGCTGGTCTGTGTACAGCGTCTGGAGCAGAGTGGCGTCAATACCAAAGGGGTGATTCTCAACGGCGTCGTTAAGCGGGCAAGCAACGCTTACGGCTACGGCTATCATCACCACGGTTACAACTATTCGAGTAATTGATTATCCGGCGCCTGCCCGTTCTGACATTAATGCGCATTGTGTTTGTAATGAAAAACGGGAAGGCCCAGCTTAAGGCGCAATGCCAGCATACGCGCGGTGAAGCCAAACAGCAGGGTGGAGATAACCACCACATCGTGGCTGGTGACATAGTGCTGCAAGGCGACATAAAGCACTGCCGCGGCAAAGGAGATGCCGGCATACAGTTCCTTCTGGAAAACCAGCGGGATACGCTTGCAGAACATATCCCGCAGCACCCCGCCAAACACGCCCGTGATCACGGCAGCGATGGTGGCGATAACCGGGCCTTCACCCATATCGAGAGCGATTTGTGCGCCAATGATGGAAAAAACAATCAGCCCAAGCGCATCCAGCACCAGAAACAAGCGGCGCAGATGAGGCATCACCGGGGCCACAATCGTGGTTAGCACGGCTGCCGTTGCCACGATAATGACGTACTCAGGGTTTTTGACCCAGCCGAGCGGATAATGGCCAAGCAGGATATCGCGCACGGACCCGCCGCCGAGCGCGGTGGCCGTGGCAATAATAATCACGCCGAAGGTGTCCATACGGCGACGTCCGGCAGCGAGCGCGCCGGTCATGGCTTCTGCGGTAATGCCAATAAGATAGAGAATGTGAAGCAGCATAAACCCTCCGGAATGAAGAGGAGGAGATTAGCGATTTGTGCGGAAGATCACGATTGAGATTTTCTAAGGCGAGGGGGTTTGCCCTACAGAAATTTATCAACGCATGCCTGGCGGGCTTGTGATAAGGCGGGAGGAAAAGAAAGTAAGGCTAAATAAGGATTAGAAAAAGTAATGGGTGGTGAGCGAGGCAACACCACCCTGAAAGGAATTACTCGATATTCTGGATCTGCTCGCGCATCTGCTCAATCAGGACCTTCAGCTCAATCGCTGAATTGGTTACCTCTGCATTGATAGACTTAGACGCCAGCGTGTTCGACTCGCGGTTGAACTCCTGCATCATAAAGTCGAGACGGCGGCCTACCGCTTCTTTCTTCTTCAGAATGTTGTAGGTCTCTTTAACGTGCGCTTCCAGACGATCCAGCTCTTCAGCCACGTCCACACGCTGCGCCATCAGCACCAGCTCTTGTTCCAGACGGTTGTTTTCCAGCTGAACTTCCGCCTCTTCCAGTTTGGCGACAAGACGCTCACGCTGCCATTGCAGCACTTCTGGCATATGAGCGCGCACTTTAGCGACTTCGGCGCTCACGCCTTCAAGGCGTTGCTCAATCATCGCTTTCAGCGCCTGGCCTTCGGTTTCGCGGGCAATGATAAAGTCGTCCAGCGTGCCGTCGAGTGCAGCCAGGATTTCAGCGGTAATCGCGTCCAGATCCTGCTCTCCGGCGGCCATCACGCCAGGCCAGCGCAGAATATCAACCGGGTTGATCTCGCCTTCATCGCTCTGCATTTTGACCCAGTTCGCCGCATTAACCAGCTGTTTTGCCAGCTTTTCGTTCAGGATCAGTTCGCCCTGTGCACTGGCATCGGGCTCAAAACGCAAATTACATTCCACTTTCCCGCGGGTCAGACGCGTACGGATACGCTCACGCACCACAGGCTCCAGGCTGCGGAACTGTTCCGGCATACGGAAATACGTTTCCAGATAGCGCTGGTTTACCGAGCGCATTTCCCAGGTAGCGCTACCCCAGCTACCCTTGATTTCACGCCGGGCGTAGGCGGTCATACTGCGGATCATAGACATTCCCGTTTTTGAAGGAGAGATGGGGGGATTATAGCTTTCAGGGGCTTCTCAGGATAGGAATAAGCGTCCTTTATCCGTATAATGCGCAGCCACATTCGTTTCAAGCCGGAGAATCCATCATGCGTCCAGCAGGTCGTAGCGCCAACCAGGTGCGTCCCGTCACCCTGACCCGTAACTATACAAAACACGCTGAAGGCTCCGTGCTGGTTGAGTTTGGTGACACCAAGGTGCTTTGCACCGCGTCCATTGAAGAGGGCGTGCCTCGCTTCCTGAAAGGTCAGGGCCAGGGGTGGATCACCGCCGAATACGGTATGTTGCCGCGCGCAACCCATACCCGTAATGCCCGTGAAGCGGCAAAAGGTAAGCAGGGCGGCCGTACTATGGAGATCCAGCGCCTGATCGCGCGTGCGCTCCGCGCCGCGGTTGACCTGAAAACGCTGGGTGAGTTCACCATCACGCTGGACTGCGACGTGATCCAGGCCGATGGTGGCACGCGTACGGCCTCTATTACCGGTGCCTGTGTGGCGCTGGCAGATGCCCTGAACAAGCTGGTTGCCGCCGGTAAGCTGAAAACCAACCCAATGAAAGGGATGGTTGCTGCTGTCTCCGTTGGTATCGTTAACGGCGAGGCGCTTTGCGATCTGGAATACGTTGAAGATTCTGCCGCAGAAACCGACATGAACGTGGTGATGACCGAAGATGGTCGCATCATTGAAGTGCAGGGTACGGCAGAAGGCGAGCCATTCACCCATGAAGAGCTGCTCACCTTGCTGGCGTTGGCCCGAGGGGGAATCGAATCTATTGTAGCGACGCAGAAAGCGGCGTTAGAAAATTGATTTTAAGGCGACCAATGAGTCGCCTTTTTTTTGCCTGTAAGACTGAAAAGACAAAGGAGCAAATCCATGAAATCGTATCAGCGCCAGTTTATTGAGTTTGCGCTTAACAAGCAGGTACTTAAGTTTGGCGAGTTCACGCTGAAATCCGGGCGTAAAAGCCCGTATTTCTTCAACGCCGGGCTGTTTAATACCGGGCGCGACCTGGCACTGTTAGGCCGCTTCTATGCCGAAGCGCTGGTGGATTCCGGGATTGATTTCGACCTGCTGTTTGGCCCCGCGTACAAAGGCATTCCAATCGCAACCACCACGGCGGTGGCGCTGGCGGAACACCATGACCGCGACGTACCGTACTGCTTTAACCGTAAAGAGGCCAAAACCCACGGTGAAGGCGGCAATCTGGTAGGCAGTGCGTTGCAGGGGCGCGTGATGCTGGTGGATGACGTGATCACCGCAGGTACCGCGATCCGTGAATCGATGGAGATTATCCAGGCTAACGGCGCAACGCTTGCGGGTGTGCTGATTTCGCTCGATCGTCAGGAGCGCGGGCGCGGCGACATCTCTGCTATTCAGGAAGTGGAGCGCGATTATGGCTGCAAGGTCACGTCGATTATCACGCTGAAAGACCTGATTGCGTATCTGGAAGAGAAGCCTGAGATGGCTGATCATCTGGCGGCGGTGCGTCAATACCGCGAAGAGTTTGGCGTATAATTCAATTGCCCGGCGGCGCTACGCTTACCGGGCCTACCCGTTCGTAGGCCGGATAAGGCGAAGCCGCCATCCGGCGATGGCATTACTGTAACTGAGCAGCCACTAACGGCCAGCGGGCGTCAAAATCGTCCGTTGGTCGATATTTAAACTCGCTGCGCACAAACCGGGAGAGCATCCCTTCGCAAAAAGCCAGGATCTGGCTTGCCAGCAGGGTCTCATCCGTATTATATCCCTCGCCTTCCCGCATTTTCTTCTCGCGCAGAACCTGACGCAGCTGGGCTTCGATACGCTCAAAAAGCTGGTTTATACGGCCTTGCAGACGATCCTGTTCAAACATCAGCGCGTGGCCGGTCAGAATACGGGTCAGACCCGGGTTACGTTCACCAAAGCCCAGAATCAGCAGCACAATCAGACGCAGACGCGTGCTGGTGTCTTTTTCATCCTTCAGAATCAGGTTGATGCGCGTGATCAGGCTGTCTTCGATAAACTCGATCAGGCTGTCAAACATCCGGGTTTTGCTCGGGAAATGACGATACAGCGCCGCCTCTGACACGCCCACAGAGGCCGCCAGTTTTGCGGTGGTGATGCGTTGACTGCCGTCGCTGGATTCAAGCATCAGAGCCAGAGATTGAAGTATTTCTTCGCGACGATTCCTTTTCGCGGTTTGTTTTTCTGCCATGTTACAAAATACCCCTGAAAATAAGCACTTGTCAGGCTGGCAACCACACAGCGACCCGCAAACTGACGTTTGCGGTTTGTTATTGCATTATGGCGCTGTGAGATGCGTGTTTGTCGGGCGGTTATTTGCGCCCGGAATGGCCGAAGCCGCCTTCGCCACGGTCGGTAGCGTCGAAGTCTGCCACCAGGTTAAATTCTGCCTGCACCACCGGTACAAACACCATCTGCGCGATACGCTCGCCCGGCTCAATGGTGAAGCTGTCCTGGCCACGGTTCCAGACGGATACCATCAGCTGACCCTGATAGTCAGAATCGATCAGGCCGACCAGATTACCCAGCACGACGCCATGCTTGTGGCCCAGGCCAGAGCGCGGCAGGATCACCGCTGCCAGTGACGGGTCAGCAATGTGAATCGCCAGCCCGGTCGGGATCAGGGTCGTTGCACCCGGCGCCAGTTCTACGGCGTCATCAAGACAGGCGCGCAGGTCAAGACCGGCAGAGCCGGAGGTGGCATACGTTGGCAGCGGAAATTGCTCGCCAACGCGCGGGTCCAGAATCTTAACGTCGATTTTTTTCATCATAACGGGTAACGATCTCGTCCAGTAAGTGTTGGCCCAGGAGTTCTTTGCGCTCAAGCGGTAAGACTTTATCTCCATCCTGCCAGAAAAGGTGCAATGCGTTGCTGTCGCTGTTAAATCCTTGCGTGGACAGCGATACGTCGTTCGCGCAAATCAAATCGAGGTTTTTGCGGGTACGTTTTTGCCGGGCATATTCTTCCACATTATTCGTTTCTGCGGCAAACCCAACAACGTAAGGTCGATGAGTTTTCAATGCGGCGACACCGGCAACGATATCCGGGTTCTTCACCATTTTTATTGTTAATTCATCACCTTGCTTTTTAATTTTGGCGTCGGCAATGGTTTCGGCGCGGTAATCAGCGACGGCCGCACAGCCGATAAAAATATGCTGCTGTTGAGCATGTGCCTGTACGGCGGCTTCCATTTCCAGCGCGGTCGTTACATCAATACGCTGCACAAACGCAGGGGTGGTAAGCGACACCGGGCCGCTCACCAGCGTGACGTTCGCGCCGCGTTTGGCTGCCGCGGCAGCAATCGCAAAGCCCATTTTGCCTGAGCTGTGGTTGGTGATGTAACGCACCGGATCCAGCGGCTCGCGCGTGGGGCCCGCGGTAATCATGATGTTGAGATGTTGCAGATCGTTGACAGGCGAGAAATGGGCGGCGGCCATATCAACAATCGTCAATGGGTCGAGCATACGCCCTGGCCCAACGTCGCCGCAGGCCTGGCTGCCACTGTCCGGTCCCCAAATCAGCAGGCCGCGCGAGGCCAGCGTGTCCAGATTATGCTGGGTAGCGGCGTTGCGGTACATCTGCTGGTTCATTGCGGGCACAACCGCGACGGGCGCAGGCGTGGCGAGGCAAATGGTCGTTACCAGATCGTTCGCCATACCGGCTGCCACGCGGGCAATTAAATCTGCCGTGGCGGGGGCAAGGATAACCAGATCGGCCCATTTCCCCAGCTCAATGTGGCCCATTGCGGCTTCGGCTGCCGGGTCGAGCAGGCTGTCGGATACCGGGTATCCCGAGACGGCTTGCAGGCTCAGCGGGGTGATAAAGGCTTTGCCGCCTTCGGTGATCGCGACCCGTACGTCGGCCCCGCGCTCGCGCAAACGGCGCACCAGGTCTGGCGTTTTATAGGCAGCAATACCGCCGCTGACGCCAAGAACGATTTTTTTACCGGCCAGGCTCATCATGATTCTTTCCTGTTGGGTTTCACCAGAGAGCGGGCATTTTATCACAATCCCTAAAACGGGGTGATGATGTCCTTAATTCACTTTGCGAGGCGTTACGCAAGAACGAAATGCCAGCGTCGAACCCCGAATTTGCCTGTGGCAGCATAATGGCAAACAGAAGGAGGCCGGGCATGGAAGAGACTGAACTGCTGTTACCGCGTGAAAAAATGCTGCGTCATGGCGTCACGTTGTTAAAGGACGACGAGCTGCTGGCGCTCTTTTTACGCACAGGCACGCCGGGGAAAACGGTATTTACGCTGGCGAAAGAACTGATAGACCATTTCGGTTCACTGTATGGATTGCTGACCGCTGAGCTGGAGGCGTTTACGCACGTTGAGGGCATTGGCGTGGCGAAATATGCCCAGTTACGGGGCATTGCCGAGCTGGCCCGGCGATTTTACAACGTGCGTATGGAGGAAGAAGACCCGATCCTCACCCCCGACATGACCCGCGAATTTCTGCAAAGCCAGCTCTCCGATCTGGAGCGGGAGATCTTTATGGTGATCTTTCTCGATAACAAAAACCGGGTACTGAAACATACCCGCCTTTTTTCGGGAACATTGAGCCACGTTGAGGTGCATCCGCGTGAAATTGTGCGGGAAGCGATAAAAGTGAATGCAGCCGGCGTGATCCTCGCGCATAATCACCCCTCTGGCTGTGCAGAACCAAGCAGAGCTGACAAAGCAATTACCGAACGTATTATCAAATGCTGTCAATTCATGGACATTCGTGTGCTGGACCATCTGATAATTGGCCGCGGAGAGTACATTTCTTTTGCCGAACGTGGCTGGATTTAGGCCTTTTCTCGCGATCCATCGGGATCTTTGTCTGTTCGGGACTTGAGCACACCGCCGAGTCAGCGTATACTACGCCACCTTTGAGAATCTCGGGTTTGGCATTTGGGCCTGGCAATCGAGAGTTCAATAGAACTATGCGATGACCGGGCTGTAAAGCCTGACGAGGCGCCGATACCCCATACGAAGCTCGAGCTAATTTGATTTTTGGAGAATAGACATGTCCCGAGTCTGCCAAGTTACTGGCAAGCGTCCGGTGACCGGTAACAACCGTTCCCACGCACTGAACGCGACTAAACGCCGTTTCCTGCCGAACCTGCACTCTCACCGTTTCTGGGTTGAGAGCGAGAAGCGTTTTGTCACCCTGCGCGTATCTGCTAAAGGTATGCGTGTAATCGATAAGAAAGGCATCGATACAGTTCTGTCCGAACTGCGTGCCCGTGGCGAAAAGTACTAAGTACTTAAAGAGGAAATAAATCATGGCTAAAGGTATTCGCGAGAAAATCAAGCTGGTTTCTTCTGCTGGTACAGGTCACTTCTACACCACCACGAAGAACAAACGTACTAAGCCGGAAAAACTGGAACTGAAAAAATTCGATCCAGTTGTACGCCAGCACGTACTGTACAAAGAAGCTAAAATCAAATAATTTTAGTCTCCTTGTATTGAAAAACCCCGCAACTGCGGGGTTTTTTGCATTCTGCATCTCAACGGAGGAACCATGCCTGAATTACCAGAGGTAGAGACCAGCCGCCGCGGCATTGAGCCCCATCTGGTTGGCGCGACTATTCTTCATGCTGTCGTTCGCAACGGGCGTCTGCGCTGGCCGGTGTCCGATGAGATCCACGCGTTAAGCGACAAACCCGTCCTGAGCGTGCAGCGCCGCGCGAAATACCTGCTGCTGGAGCTGCCTGACGGCTGGATCATTATCCATCTGGGCATGTCGGGAAGCCTGCGCATCCTCACCGAAGAGTTGCCTGCGGAAAAGCACGACCACGTTGATCTGGTGATGAGTAACGGCAAAGTACTGCGTTACACCGACCCGCGTCGCTTTGGCGCATGGCTGTGGACCAAAGAGCTGGAAGGACACAACGTGCTGGCGCATCTCGGACCTGAGCCGCTGTCAGAGGCGTTTAACGCGGATTATCTCAAAGAGAAGTGCGCGAAAAAGAAAACCCCGATTAAACCCTGGCTGATGGATAACAAGCTGGTGGTGGGCGTGGGAAATATCTATGCCAGCGAATCGTTGTTTGCCGCCGGGATCCATCCCGATCGGCTGGCCTCCTCGCTGTCGGCGCAGGAGTGCGAGCTGCTGGTCAGAGTAATTAAAGCGGTACTGCTGCGCTCAATTGAGCAGGGCGGGACGACGCTGAAGGATTTCCTGCAAAGCGACGGGAAGCCGGGCTATTTTGCGCAGGAGTTGCAGGTTTATGGCCGTAAGGGTGAGCCGTGCAGAGCCTGCGGGACGCCGATTATTGCCACGAAGCACGCTCAGCGCGCCACGTTTTACTGCCGTCAGTGCCAGAAGTAGGGTTACTTTAGCTTTTCCATCAACGCCTGGTGGACGTTAACCGGCAGGAAGTGGGTAACGTCCCCGTGATGGCGCGCCACCTCTTTCACCAGTGAGGAAGAGATGAAGGACCACTCTTTGGAGGGCATCAGGAATACGCTCTCCAGCTCCGGCATCAGATGGCGGTTCATGTGTGCCAGCTGCATCTCATATTCGAAGTCTGCTACCGCGCGAAGACCGCGGATCAGGATATTGGCCTGCCGGTCACGGGCAAAGTTTGCCATCAAGTCGCTGAATCCGACGACCTCAACATTCGACAGATGCGAAATCGCATCGGTGGCAAGCTGCACGCGTTCGTTCAGGTCGAACATCGGCTTTTTGCTCGGGCTGGCGGCAATGGCCAGAATCACCTTGTCGAACATACACGCCGCACGGGTGATGATATCAAGATGACCGTTAGTGATCGGATCGAAGGTACCCGGATAAATCGCTTTTGTGCTCATGGCTCACGTTTTCTCTGAGTAGCCGCGGTTCAGCGCCCACAGCTCGGTGTATTTGTTGAAAGTATACTGGGCATTCACTACGGCCAGTAACCAGCCCTGTTTGCCGTCCAGCACGCCGCCACGCAGCAGCAGCGTTTTCAGAAACGCGCCCAGCGTGTGGGTGAAGATGCCGGTCAGCGTGGCCTTCTTGCCGCGCGTATGCCGCTCCTGTGCCCAGGCGGTGGCATAGTTCAGCTGTTTCCGCTGGAAGCTGGCGAAATCGCGGCAGGTCAGATGAAGCAGATCGCCCGTCAGAGGGATGACCTGAGCGCCATCGCAGGCCAGAGATTCATGGACCAGGTTGTCGTTGTACTGATAACGCTCGCGCGCATAGAGGCGCATCACGCGGTCGGGGTACCAGCCGCTGTGGCGCATAAAGCGGCCCAGGAAATAGTTACGACGCGCGATACTGTAGACCGCGCCGGGCTGTGGCGCGGCAAGCACCGTTTGAATGGCCTGTCGGAGTTCCGGGGTGACGCGCTCATCGGTATCGATCATCAACACGTAATCGCCCGTGGCGTAACCCTGCGCACGCTGGCGCTGAATACCGTAGCCCTGCCAGTCGGTGTCGGTAAAGACTTTTGCCCCGGCTGCACGGGCAACGTCCGCCGTGTTGTCCGTACTTCCGGAGTCGAGAATGACGATTTCGTCAGCCCAGGCAACAGAGGCCAGGCAATCCGGAAGCAGGTCGGCGGCGTTTTTGGCGATCATCACGACCGACAGACGCGTTGACATTAGTGGCTCCGCTGCGGCAGGTAAGGTTGCAGAAGTTGCAGCAGACGGGTCAGTGCGCCCTGGTTCTGATGCAGGACTTCAACGGCGTGACGACCGTACCACAGGCGGTAATCTTCGTCAGTCAGAAGGGTAGAGACCTCTTTGACCACCGAATCCGCGTCGGTCACGGTGATTAAGCCATCGGCTTGCTGCAATTTCGCGCAGATATCTTTGAAGTTAAACGTGTGTGGCCCCATCAGTACGGGGATGGCGTGGGCTGCTGGCTCCAGCGGGTTATGACCACCGCGCTCCACCAGGCTTCCGCCAACGAATGCAAGATCGGCGATCCCGTACAGCAGCATCAGTTCGCCCATCGTATCGCCAATCACCACCTGCGTGTTGCCAGAGGGGATTTCGCCGCTGCTGCGCAGGGTGAAGCTGAAACCGCCTTTTTGCACCATCTCGCGGGCATCTTTAAAACGCTCAGGATGGCGAGGAACCAGAATCAGCAGTAAATCAGGGAATTTTTCCAGCAGCTGGCGGTGAGCCTGAAGAATAATGGCTTCTTCGCCATCATGGGTGCTGGTGGCAATCCAGACCTGGCGACGCGGCGCCCACTGACGACGCAGTGTTACCGCACGGGCGGCGAGTTCAGGGGTGACGGAAATATCGAACTTCAGGCTACCCGTGACCGCAAGCTGGTTGCGCTTCAGGCCGAGGGCGATAAAGCGCGCGGCATCTTCTTCGTTCTGCGCGGCGATCAGCGTGATTTTGCTGAGCAGGCGACGCATAAATTTACCCAGCTTGCCGTACCCTTTCGCCGAGCGTTCTGACAGACGCGCGTTGGCGATAACCAAAGGAATTTTACGGGCATGCAGGGCGGAAATCATATTCGGCCACAGTTCGGTTTCCATGACGATCACCAGTTTAGGGCGCACGGTATTCAGGAAACGGTTCATGGCGCAGGGGAGATCGTACGGCAGGTAGACGTGATGCACGTCTTTACCGAAGGCAGACATCACGCGCTCTGAGCCGGTTGGTGTCATCGTGGTGACGGTGATGGGCAGTGACGGATAACGGTGGCGCAGGGCACGCACCAGTGGAATGGCGGCCAGCGTTTCCCCGACTGACACGGAATGCAGCAGAATACCGTCCGGCGCCACTTTATTGCGGCAGTAGCCATAACGTTCGGCCCAGCGTTTACGGTACGCAGGCGCTTTACGGCTACGAAGCAACAGTCGCAGCCACACCAGTGGCTGAATGATGTAGAGCAGGGCGGTATACAACAATTCCAAGCGATTATCCGTTTTTTTAGTTTCGGCCGGGAAATTCTAAGCATTTAAGCGTGCTAAAGCTATCTCTTATGCCAGATACCGTTTTAAACGGAAGTAGCGCCGGCCCAGGCGCCAGCGCAAACGCGGGCTTTTGGCACTTTTCCAGATGAGCTTCCAGATCCCGGTGTCGAAGAACTCTTTGATTATCATTGATTTCTTCGCCTCATCCTTCATGTTGTCGAAGGTATGAATAATTCCCAGACCCTCTTTAGCGATTTGCCAGTAACAGGCCGGGATATTTTTCACTTTATCCGGGTAGCGCTGGTTAATGGCATCAAGCATCTTCAGGATCTTCATATAATGGCGCGCAGAGCGAATCAGCGTGTCGTCATTATCCGGGGTGTGCGATACCGAGGCGGAGTGAATGTAGTAGTCGTAAAAGCGTTCGCTGGTGTACTGAACGCGTTCCGCGGCAAGCAGCACCTCAGTCGTCCACGGGATATCCTGATGGCGCAGGCCTGGCTCGAAACGGAAGCCGTGCTGACGAATAAAATCGTGACGATAGATATTCAGCCAGGTCACATGCAGGAACTTACGAGAATCCAGCGCCTTTTTTAACCATGCCGCGCCATTCATGACGCCCGTTGAGGCGAGCTTATCTTCAGGGAAGATAGGGCGAGACGGTTTTTTGTTATTTTCCCAGACGTAGTTGCCATTGCAGGTGGCGACATCCAGGTTCTGCGTGACGGCCATATCCAGCAGACGCTGGTACATGCCGGGTTTGAAGACATCATCAATATCCGGGAAAGAGAGATACTGCCCGGTCGCAACGGCCAGGCCAGTATTACGCGCGATGGACACGCCCTGATTAGGTTGTTCAATAACCTGCATCTGTGGCAGCTTTTCGCGCCATTTTTCGACAATCTGCATCGAGCGGTCAGTGGAACCGTCATTCACGATGATGACTTCCATACTGTCGATGTGTTGATTTACAAGGCAGGTAAAGAACTGATCGAGAAAAGCTTCACCGTTATAAACGGCCACCACCACGCTTAATAAAGGCGCTGAATTTTGCATATGAAACCTGATTATTTTTGGTTGTCGACCAAAGCAATGTATTGCTGGCAAATGGCGTTGATACCGAACGATGCGATCGTTTCGCGATCAACAACCGGCGGAGAGGCATACAGTTCTGCCAGTGTTTTCGCCAGTGATTCGTCGGTTAACGCTGTCAGACCACGCGCCAGGGGGCCAGTAAGGATCTCAGCAGGGCCGCCAGGGCAGTTTGTACTCACCGGTGGGGTCTGACAGATAATGGACTCTACCAGTACATTACCAAAACCTTCGCAGTCGGAACTTAACACTAAAAGGCGTGCCCCTTTGATCCACGGGTAGGGGTTGGTTTCGAACGGGCGGAAGACGATCTTGTTTTCAATTCCCAGCTTAGCGGCAAGCTGTTTGAGCTGATTTATTTTCGCGTTAGAACCTTTGCCCATCAACACCAGCGATGCGTCGATCTTGCTCAGCGCAAACGCCCGCAGCAGCCTGTCGTGACGTTTGTGTTCATGAAAACGGCCAACGTGGATAATGTAATCCTGCCCCTGCATCTCAAAGGCCGCTTCCGCCAGACGCTGAATTTCAGGGATATCAAAGGGGTTATGGATAACCGCTTTGCGCCGCAGGGGGATCGCGAGTACTTCAGACAGATCGTGCAGCACGGCGCCGGATACCGCCACCACGTTGCGGTTTTCATAGGTATGACGGATTTTATAATGCTTAAACCAGCGAGAAATCCCGCTGCGATGGCGCAAATAGGAGAAGGAGAACATCCCGTGTACGCAGAACCAGACCTTATCCCGATCCAGCACGCGGCTGTGCGCCACGATACGGTCGGTTTTATGCAGATGTGAGAACACGACGTCAAATTTACCGCTGCGTTCTGCCTGCTCGATGGCGCGATCCAGCAAACGGGCGCGACGCGGGATCTCGGTCAGCTTCCGCCAGGGTTTTTTACAGGTATCCTGCACAACCTGAAAATCGATGCCTTCCGGAATGGCGTAGTCGCACACCTTCCGTAAGGAGAAAAGGGTGACCTGATGCCCCAGTTCTGTCAGTCCGCTGGAGAGGGTGAGAACCGTTTTTTCGGCTCCTCCACCGGGTAAACCATCAATAATCATTAGGATGCGCATTATTAATCCAGTAATTTTTGATAAAGCGAAATAAGCTGACTTGATAGTTTTTCAGGGGTTGCTTCTCTGACGCGTTCACGCGCCGCAAGCCCCATATTGTTATTTTTTTCCAGTGAAGGGATGGACATGACGGCCTCCTTCAATGTGTGGATATCAAGTGCATCACAGTAAAACCCGTTCTGGCCTTGCTCAATAAATTCTGAACCACCGCAACTCTCTGACGTAATGACGGGCAATCCACAGGCCATTGCTTCAAGTATGACGTTAGGGAAAGGATCATACAGCGTCGGCAGCAGTAAACCATCAGAAAGCTGATAAAATGGCAGCGTCTCTTTTTGCATCCCCAGGAAACGGATTTGCCCCTCACAGCCTAATGAACGGGCGAGGTCGCGATAACGGCTTTCCGCTTTATCCTGACCGACCACAACCAGCCACGCCGAGGTTCCTCCTATAGCCCGAATAGCGCTTGCCAGCCCCTTGCGTTCAAACCCTGAACCCACGAAGCAGAAAATGACGGCATCAGCGGGTAAGCCAAATTGCTGACGCAGTACAGCGCGTTGCCTCTCTTCTGCCGGAACGAAGCGGCTGGAATCTATTGAATTATAAATCACATGTATCTTTTTTGCGTCAATATCAAAGTCTTCGACGATTTCGCGCTTGATCATCTCCGCATTACAGATAACGGCTTTCAACTCGGGAGCCTGGTACATTTCACGTTCTGCGTGCATCACGTAGCGGTGATAGCGATCGTGCATAAGCAGCTTCGCGCGCCAGGCGGGGAGAATACGCGTACGCTGTAGCAGCCAGCGTCGATGTACACCATCCCCGGCGCGGTAAATATCGCAGCCCGGAATACGTTCGTGGCTCTGGACAATATCAAACTGCTGTTGCTGCCACAGCGCGCGCGCGGCGTGTGCAAAGCCGCGCTCACGGCTGATGCGGCCCCACTTCCGGGGATCGCAAATATGAATATGCCAGTCGTCCTGCTTTTCGCCCTGCCACTCGCGGGTGATGACGTTGAGCTCAAGATTTTGATTGCTCAGCGCGGTAAGTGCCCTGGAGACAAAACGTTCTGCTCCTCCATCCGGACGATATTTTTGGCGCACAATGGCCAGACGATGAAGCTTCATTGCAGGTATCTCCTTGCGGCGGAGACGACAGCATCAACGGGGATGGCGTCGAGATAACGTTCCGTCGTTTTTGTATCAATGGCGTCAGGGTTGGGAAGCGGGCCGTAGTTACCTGCCCAGATGACCTCTCCGTTAACCTGCCATGGCGACCAGAACGTCAATTTTGACGGGCCAAACAGCGCCACGCAGGGCGTCTGAAGGGCGGCGGCCATGTGCATGGGTACGGAGTCAACGCCAATGAACAGGATCGCGTGATCGATTAGCGAGGCCAGCTGGCGCAGGGTTAACTGCCCTGCCAGCGATACAACACCCGTCTGCGGGGAGGCGGCAAGAATGCGGTCAATCATCGCCAGCTCTTTCTTGTCCGGTCCCGCCGTAAGGACGATAGTGTGGCCGTCCTGCTGCAACGCGGCGATAGTTTGCGCCATTTTGCCTTCGTCCCAGCACTTAAAGAACCAGCGTGAAGTGGGTTGAATAACGATGTAGCGGTCTCCCACGCCCTTTTGCGACAGCTTTTGGTGAGCATGGCGCCAGTCATCCGCGCTGTAAGCCATGGTCACGGTAGGGTTGGCCATTACCGGCAGCGCTGACAGTATGGAGAGATTTTGTTCAACGGTGTGCAACGACTGATGGCTGGCGACCGAGACCAGTTCACTGTGACAAAAACGCCAGAAGGCATTATTGCGCTTGTTAAAGGCGAACCCGAGCCGAACCGGTGCGCCGGTGAAGCGGGTAACAATCGTGCTGCGCCACTGATCGGCAAGATTGATCACCAGATGATAATGCTGAGCACGTAAAGCACGAAGCAACTGCCATTCTTTTTGCAGGTGCTTCAGCGTCCCCAGCTGCTTCCATTTACGATCGATACCATAGATCGTCCTGATTGCCGGATGCGCGGCGAGCATGTCTCGCGTCTCTTCATAGAGAAGCACGTCGATTTGG
This sequence comes from Enterobacter cloacae complex sp. 302F9, assembly GCF_050030335.1. NCBI lineage: Bacteria > Pseudomonadati > Pseudomonadota > Gammaproteobacteria > Enterobacterales > Enterobacteriaceae > Enterobacter > Enterobacter cloacae complex sp. 302F9. The sequence goes on from NZ_JBLGUC010000001.1 coordinate 159,818, forward strand.
GCGTCAGGCCATTTCTGGCGTAATGAATTGATGACGGGGGTGGTGAGTAACATGTCACCATGATGGCGAAGTTTGATCAGTAAAATGCGCAAATCAGGCGTGTCAGGTAAGTTATTCATCATCATCTTATCGGCGTTGTACTATTGGCAATTCTAATAGACCTGGTAACGACTTGCACTCTTTCTCCATAATGTCAGGAATTTCCCTGGAAGGGTTTACTCCTGCTTTCGGGCGTGCGTAACATAGCGCTAACTATTTTGTCTTGCGGGCTCATTATGAAAAAACCAGCGTTTATCATCACGATCGATACCGAAGGGGATAATCTCTGGCAGAACCACCGGGTGATCAAAACGGAAAACGCGCGTTACCTGGCGCGGTTTCAGGCGCTTTGTGAACGCTTCGGCTTTAAGCCCGTCTGGCTGACCAACTACGAGATGGCAGTCGAACCGGTATTCATTGAGTTCGCGAAAGAGGTCATAGCCCGCGGCCAGGGTGAGGTGGGAATGCATCTCCATGCCTGGAATAGCCCTCCGGAGCACGATCTGACCGGTGATGACTGGCGCTGGCAGCCTTATCTGATTGAGTTTTCAGACGAGGTCATGCGTGAGAAAGTGCTCTTCATGACCCGCTTACTGGAAGAGACTTTCCAGACAAAAATGCTCAGCCATCGCGCCGGGCGCTGGGCATTCGACAGCCGTTACGCCCAGTTGCTGATTGAGCTGGGGTATCAGGTAGATTGTTCCGTTACGCCGCGCGTGAACTGGCGCAACGCGAAAGGCGCTCCGCAGGGTAATGGCGGAACGAATTACCAGCATTTTCCCGATCGTGCCTACTTTTTGGACGTAGACGACATTTCCCGGCCGGGAAACAGCCCTCTCCTCGAAGTACCGATGAGCATCCAGTATAAACACCCGGCATGGCTGAATTCCCTGAAGCAGGGTTATGATCGTCTGCGCGGTAAATACCGTTCTCCGTCAGTTAACTGGTTACGCCCGTCCGGAGGAAATGCGGCGGAGATGATTAAGGTGGCGCAGCAGTGCCTGGCTCAGGGAAATGACTACGTGGAGTTCATGCTGCATTCGTCGGAATTTATGCCTGGCGGGAGCCCTACTTTTAAAGACGAGGCCGCGATTGAGGGGCTGTATCAGGATCTGGAGCAGCTCTTTACCTGGTTATCAGATAAGACCGTGGGGATGACGCTGGCGGAGTTTTACAAGTACAAAAAATAGTTATGCCCGCCAGGCGGGCATATTTGTTATTGCTGCTTTGTTTGTGAGAAAGGTGTACTTAGCGCAAACAAAATCATAAAGAAGATTAAGGCCTCTGAACTGAGCAGTATGACATCCGTCAGTCCATACAAAAGCAAAAGAAGCATCGACGTCAGCAGCAAACCGTTTTTACTTCTAATAGAGTAAGCTATTATCGAAATAAAAAAGAAGCATAAAATTAGCAGTCCAGGAATGCCTTGCAGTGAATATTTTTCAATAAATTCATTGTGCAAATGAATTCGAATGTAACCGAGCGCTGCTGCAACATGTTGATGTCCATTTGCGACATAATTTCGAACCCATGATTCCCTGCTTTCAATAGACTGTCCCAGTGGATGCGCAATGCCAGTCATAAGACCCACGTTCCACATCGAAAAACGAGCCCCCAGAGAAGTTGCATCATGCCCTTTCTGATATTTAGTTATCTCAGTCACTGTTTGTTGAATTTTAGGAGAAATCAATGGTTTATAGCTTACGGCTATGATCCCTGTAACGATGCATAAAAAAATCATTAATGATTTAAGGTGAATTTTTCGGAAATGATAAAGTGTAAGAATAATAGCCATTAACAGGTAAAGGCCCATGGCGGCACGCGTGGCAGTCAAAAGAATCACGAAGAAAGATATCAGGACTACGACGCCTGCCAGAAGGTATAATTTCACATTCTTCTTTAGGTATAAGCTGTAAACAAAGGCTAATGATAGAACAGAATATACATACGCTGCGATAGTTGGACGGTTTATAGCCATCTCTACGCGATTAATACCTTGTACAGCCTGATAAAAGCCATAAGCTGTGGCAAGGGTATAACCTACAGCTGTACTAATTAAGAAGTATTTCACAAAATTATCTTTTGTTACATGATTTTTGAAACGGTCAAGGTAAAAAATCAAAAGGCTTGCCAGAATTAATTTTTTACTCGATCCAAGATAATCACTGTATGCGTTTAATCCCTCATTATGCAATTCATAAGTGACATACCAAATAAGGTTAAGTAATCCTACCAGCATAATAGGATAGGCGATACTAAAAGGATGCCAGGAGATTTTTTTATACTCAAACACCAAACCCAAGATACTTGCATATATTGCAATATAGAAAAACTCTCGTTGTTTCCCTGAATTAACAAGGACAAGAGCTAAAGAGATAAGGCTCAATGCGAGTGTTAACTGGTAAGTTTTTAACTTTATTTTTTCCATAATGCCTCAATAACCCTTTTTTTATAGCTGAAGCGAACATCGCTGGATAAGAAAAATGATAAAGAATAAAGTGCTGTTACTCGTGACTTAACGGTTTTGAGCTGCTGACCTGTAAGATATTTCCGATGGTTGCTGTAAATATCAAACCAGTGGCAATTGACGAGATGTTTGTAGCGTGACGGAAATGTTCTTTCCATCTGTAACGTGCATTCGACAAGCGTTGAAATTTTGCTGGCGTCCAGACTGCTCGACAAACTGTCGCGACGCTTGATGTAATAATAATGCCCCTGGCGTTGATAGGCTATTTTGCTCGATTGCATCAACATTCCCGGGAAGACAGCGAAATCCTCATAACATAACATCGGAGGTATGGGATTTTTCTCGTAAAGGCTACGATGAATAAACTGGCCAATGAGATGTGCCTGAAAGTCTTTATGACGTAAGAAACGAGTAATTGCTTCATGTTGTGACAATGGCACAGGATTAAATCCCTGCCAGTCTGACGTTATTTTCCGGGGATCGCGAATCTCAAGCAAACGAGTCAGTAACATGTCCGGACGTTGCGCTTTCAGGAAGGCTATTGCGTCCCTGAGGCTGCCCGGCTTTAAGCAATCATCACTGTCGAGCATCGTAATATACTCACCCGATGCCAGCGCGACAGCGCTGTTTCTTACCCGGCCAACGTTACGAAAGTTCACGGTGCGCGTTATGATCTGAGGAAATTTCGGCGACCACTCTTCAATTATTGCCTGCGTGGCATCCTCAGAACTGTCATTGAAAATAATGACTTCAGTATCCTGATCGGTTGCTGCCAGCAGGCTTGAAAGCGTGGCGTGCAGCGTAGCTTCAGCGTTATGCGCAGCAATAATGACGCTTAAAAAAGCCATAAAAATTAGTTTCCTTGAGCGTCGGTAGCGCTAGCCAGTGAGCGGGCTTTTGGTAATGTACGGATAAACTGCTGAAGATCGTGTAACGCGGAGTCAGTGACAGAGAATAGCGCTTCCCGTTCTTGCGGGAAGTAATAGCGCGTTTCAAACACATAAGAACAAATGTTATCGTCATTCCCGATCAGCATCACATTGCCAAGCGGACGCTGTTCATAGTGACAACACGGTCCAAACAGCAGGACCACCGGCACGCCGACGGCGTCTGCGATGTAGACATTCCCCGAGTCAGACGCGATATAGCAGTCCATCTTAGAAATGGCCCAGGGAAGCTCTTCCAGCGAAATTTTGCCAATAAGATTGATAAAATTGGGGATGTCACCGTAAAGACGGGTGATATCGTCCATCCACGACTGTTCGTTTGGCGCGCCGAAGACATAAAACTCGCAGGGTAAATCAGCAAGTTGATCAACAATCCGCTTCCAGATAACCGGAGGGACGGTTTTGGCTTTATTGCCCGCCGCAATACTGATGCCGATGCGGATAACGCCAGGTTTATCAAGTATGGCCGGCCAGGTCGTCGGCTTGAAGAGTGGCTTTGTGGCGTGCTTGGGAGAGTCTTGCCACGTGAGCGAGCGGTCGGCCAGTTTCAGGTAGTTCGTCACCGAAAGCGTTTTTTTGCCATGCTCAACGGTACCGTCGGCCGCGAGATAGAAAATCCCGTGATACCACCTGCGCGTGTAAATGCTTAAAAATTGTTTGTTTTTGGCATTGCAGACGGCGGCAAAAAAGAGGTTCACGCTGTTGGGCTGTAGCAGGTAGACGTTGTCGTAGCGGTTCATGATCCTGCACGCGAAGCACAGTTTACGCCACAGGTTGCGCTTATGCTGCTCAATAAAATAGATCTGCTCAATAGTCTCATCATGCTTCGCCAGCGCGCCAACGCTGCGACTGATCAACACATCGCTTTTTTGCAGATATGCCAGAAGAGGCGTCGCATTAATAAAGTCACCGATTTTGGCTGTCTGAATGACAAGGTTCTTGCCCGTGTCCTTTCGAAACAGCTTCCGGATGAGTTTCACCGGAAAGAGTAAAATCAGCAGAAATACATAACTCATGGGTTAAATATCCCTGTTGGAAAGCCGATGGCTGCCCTGTAAAAATGAAAAAATAGCATCTGCGCTAATATCCTTCGTTTGTTGCGTAGGGCTAACCATCTGATGCTGGTTTTTACCGTAACCCCCGATCAACCCCGGATCGGTCGGGCCGAAAATCGTGATATTAGGACGATCCAGTGCGGCGGTTAAATGGCTTAACCCTGTATCCACAGAAACGACGGCGTTAGCGCCCGCCAGCTGTGCGGCAACCTGCGCCAGCGTGAGTTTGGGTAACACCTCGACGTGGGAAAAACCTGCTGCCAGACGTTCCGCTCGCTGCCGCTCATGTTCAGCGCCCCACGGGAGTTTAATATGGATACCGCAAGGTTGCATTAGTTCAATCAGCCTTCTCCAGTGCGTTTCCGGCCAGTGCTTATCATCGCGCGTTGTGGCATGCAGGAAGACCAGATACGGCGCGATATCACTGTCCGTTTCGCGCAGAAAATGCTGTGCGATGGCGTAGTCGCCCTGGAGGTCGGGTTTTGCATAGCCGAGACTCTTAGCGAACAGCTCGCGGGTACGTTCCACGGCGTGCTGCTGCTTCGCAATATGGTGGCGACGGTTATAGAACAGGCTCGCCAGCGGTTCGCGGGCGGTTTGCCAGTCCATGCCGTGCTTTACGCCGTGCGCCAGACGCGTGACCAGCGCGGCGCTTTTCACCAGCCCCTGGGCGTCGACGATCGCGTCGTAACGCCGGGCCTGCACCGCTTCGCGGAAGGCTTTGCGTTCGGCTTTAATCGGTGCGGAGAACCACGCTTTGCGCCAGCGGCGAATGGCCACCGGGATAACGCGATCAACCGCTTCATGCCAGGTGGGGATCTGCGCGAAGCCTTCTTCCACCACCCAGTCAAAACGGATGCCGGGAATGGCCCGCATGGCGTCCGTCAGCGACGGCAGCGTATGCAGAACATCACCCATTGAGGAGGTTTTAACGATCAATACCCGCATCCGTTATCCTTCTTCGCTCAACAGCAGTGCGTTGAGTTCTTCGAGAACACGCTGCGGGGTAATGTCGATCAGGCTCTGATGGTAACCTTCTGCGGCATCGCCTTTGCGCACCTTGTGGTAGCCGGTGATCAAACGGATCACGCGCGCCTTGTGCGACAGCGGCGGCGTAAAGTCCGGGCTGCTTGGGCCATACAGCGCGACCAAGGGACGATCCAGCGCGGCGGCGACGTGCATCAGGCCAGAGTCGTTACTGACCACGGCCTTACAGGCGGCAATCAGGATAACCGCCTGCTCGAGTTGCGTTTCCCCGGCCAGGTTGCGGCACCATGCCTGTTGCTCGGTGCTCAGCGTGGCGAGAATTTCATTGCCCGCCTCATGATCTTTCGCCGAGCCAAACAGCACAATCTGATAGCCTTCGTCGATAAGCTGTTTCGCCAGCTCTGCATAGTGATAGTGCGGCCAGCGTTTTGCCGGACCGAATTCTGCGCCAGGGCAAAACCCAATCATCGGGCGTTCGGACGAAATGCCAAATGCGTTGCAGGTGTGGGATTTCTCCCCATCGCTTACCTGGAGCTGCGGCCACAGCAGCGGCTGCGGCAGATCTTTCGCGCTGCGCATCACGCCTTTGTCGTAGGCCAGCGCCACGTAGCGCTCCACCATCAGCGGCCAGGCCTCTTTATCCAGCACCCGGGCGTCGTTCAGCAGGCCGTAGCGCATTTCACCGCGCCAGCCGGTACGGTGCGGGATGCCCGCAAAGAAGGGCACAAGGGCGGATTTGAAGGAGTTAGGCAGCACGTACGCGCGGTCATAGCGTTTCTCGCGCAGGCTGTGGCCGAGTTTGCGGCGTTCACCGATTTCCAGCGCCCCGTGTCCGAGCGGCATCGGGATCGCCTCGTTCACTTCCGGCATACGCGATAACAGCGGACGGCACCATGCGGGTGCCATCACGTCGATTATCGCCTGGGGATAACGCGCCTTGAGCGTGCGATAGAGACTTTGCGACATCATCATGTCGCCCACCCATGACGGGCCGATCACCAGAATTTTCATGCTTATGCGTCGCGGTTCAGCCAGGCCATATATTCCGTTACGCCTTCGGCAACGGTCTTGAACGGCTTGTCGTAGCCTGCGGCGCGCAGGTTAGTCAGGTCCGCCTGGGTGAATGCCTGGTAGCGGCCTTTCAGCTTATCCGGGAACGGAATGTACTCGATGCTGCCTTTCTTATGGTACGCCAGTGTCGCGTCTGCCACCGCCTGGAAGGATTCCGCGCGGCCGGTGCCCAGGTTGAAAATGCCGGACACGCCATTTTCCAGGAACCACAGGTTTACTGCCGCCACATCGCCCACGTAGACGAAGTCACGCTTGAAGCCGTCGCTGCCTTCGAACAGTTTCGGGCTTTCGCCGTTATTTAACTGGGTGTTCAGGTGGAACGCCACGCTCGCCATGCTGCCTTTGTGGCCTTCGCGCGGCCCGTAGACGTTGAAGTAGCGGAAGCCGACAATCTGCGAGTTCGCTTCTGGCAGGATCTGACGTACGTACTCATCAAACAGGAACTTGGAGTAACCGTAAACGTTCAGCGGCTGCTCATATTCGCGGGATTCGATGAAATCTGAAGTGCGCCCACCGTAAGTTGCCGCGGAAGAGGCGTACAGGAACGGAATTTCACGCTCCAGGCAGTAGTGCAGGAGCTCTTTGGAGTACTGATAGTTGTTATCCATCATGTACTTGCCGTCCCACTCGGTGGTGGAGGAGCAAGCACCTTCGTGGAAGATGGCTTCGATCTCGCCGAACTCTTCACCCGCCATAATCTGGATAAGGAAGTCTTCTTTATCCATGTAGTCAGCGATGTTCAGATCCACCAGGTTCACGAACTTGGTGCCGTCTTTCAGGTTGTCCACCACCAGAATGTCGGTGATGCCTTTGTCATTGAGGGCCTTAACAATATTGCTGCCGATAAAGCCCGCGCCGCCAGTAACGATGATCATAACTGTAACCTTTGAAGTATGAGTCGGGGAATATCCCGAACGCTAATCTCTTTATCATATCATCACAATGCTCAGGCTTCAGCCATTCACCGATATGCAGCAGGGGTACGCGTGATTTATGCTGCAAAAACGAGAAGAGATACTGCGTCATCTCGTCATGAACTATTGGTTTGGGTAATATGTGCCAAAATTTGCCGAGTCTGGAGAATTGCAATGCGTGGTGATTTTTACAAACAGTTAAACAGCGACCTCGACACCGCACGTGCGGAAGGGTTGTTCAAAGAAGAGCGTATTATCACGTCTGCCCAGCAGGCGGACATCACCGTTGCCGACGGCAGCCATGTGATCAACTTTTGCGCGAACAACTACTTAGGTCTTGCGAATCACCCTGAGCTAATTGCCGCGGCGAAAAACGGCATGGACACCCACGGTTTCGGTATGGCCTCCGTTCGCTTTATCTGCGGTACGCAGGACAGCCACAAGCAGCTTGAGCAAAAGCTGGCGAACTTCCTCGGAATGGAAGACGCGATTCTGTACTCCTCCTGCTTCGACGCCAACGGCGGTCTGTTTGAGACCCTGCTCGGCGCAGAAGACGCGATTATCTCCGACGCCCTGAACCACGCCTCCATCATCGACGGCGTACGCCTGTGCAAAGCGAAGCGTTTCCGCTACGCCAACAACGACATGGTGGAGCTGGAAGCGCGCCTGAAAGAGGCCCGTGAAGCAGGGGCTCGCCACGTCCTGATCGCCACCGACGGCGTGTTCTCCATGGACGGTGTGATCGCCAACCTGAAGGGCGTGTGCGATCTGGCGGATAAATACGACGCGCTGGTGATGGTGGATGACTCTCACGCGGTCGGTTTTGTCGGCGAAAACGGTCGTGGCTCCCACGAATACTGCGACGTAATGGGCCGCGTGGATATCATCACCGGTACGCTGGGCAAAGCGCTCGGCGGCGCGTCTGGCGGCTACACTGCCGCGCGTAAAGAGGTGGTCGAGTGGCTGCGCCAGCGCTCCCGCCCGTATTTGTTCTCCAACTCCCTGGCGCCGGCGATTGTGGCTGCCTCCATTAAAGTGCTGGAGATGGTGGAATCCGGGGCTGAGCTGCGCGACCGCCTGTGGGCTAACGCCCGCCTGTTCCGTGAAAAAATGAGTGCCGCAGGATTCACCCTGGCCGGTGCCGATCACGCGATCATTCCGGTGATGCTGGGCGACGCGGTTGTCGCGCAGAAATTTGCTCGTGAGCTTCAGAAAGAAGGGATTTACGTGACCGGGTTCTTCTTCCCGGTGGTACCAAAAGGTCAGGCGCGTATCCGCACCCAGATGTCTGCGGCGCACTCGCCTGAACAAATTGAACGTGCGGTGGAAGCCTTTACCCGCATCGGCAAACAGCTGGGCGTCATTGCCTGAGGACGTATGATGAAAGCGTTATCCAAACTGAAAGCGGAAGAAGGGATTTGGATGACCGACGTGCCGGAGCCGGAAGTCGGTCATAACGATCTGCTGATCAAAATTCGTAAAACCGCCATCTGCGGTACTGACGTTCACATCTACAACTGGGACCAGTGGTCGCAGAAAACCATTCCGGTACCGATGGTTGTCGGTCACGAATATGTCGGCGAAGTGGTGGGTATCGGCCAGGAAGTAAAAGGCTTCAACATTGGCGATCGCGTCTCCGGTGAAGGCCACATTACCTGCGGTCACTGCCGTAACTGTCGCGGTGGGCGTACCCACCTGTGCCGCAATACCGTCGGCGTGGGTGTGAACCGTCCGGGCTGCTTCGCGGAATACCTGGTGATCCCGGCGTTTAACGCGTTCAAAATCCCGGACAATATCTCTGACGATCTGGCCTCCATCTTCGACCCGTTCGGCAACGCGGTACACACGGCGCTCTCCTTCGACCTGGTGGGTGAAGACGTGCTGGTTTCCGGCGCGGGCCCCATCGGCATTATGGCGGCAGCCGTGGCGAAGCATGTGGGTGCGCGCAACGTGGTGATCACCGACGTGAACGAATACCGCCTGTCGCTGGCGCGCAAAATGGGCGTCACCCGCGCGGTGGATGTCTCGAAAGAGAGCCTGACCGACGTGATGGAAGAGCTGGGCATGACCGAAGGCTTTGACGTGGGTCTGGAGATGTCCGGCGCGCCACCGGCGTTCCGCACCATGCTCGACACCATGAACCACGGTGGCCGTATCGCGATGCTGGGTATTCCGCCGTCAGATATGTCCATTGACTGGAACAAAGTCATCTTCAAGGGGCTGTTCATTAAGGGCATCTATGGCCGTGAGATGTTCGAAACCTGGTACAAGATGGCCGCGCTGATCCAGTCCGGTCTGGATCTGTCCCCGATTATCACTCACCGTTTCTCCATCGATGAGTTCCAGCAGGGCTTTGACGCAATGCGGTCCGGCCAGTCAGGGAAAGTGATCCTGAGCTGGGATAAGTAATTAAAAAGGGGCCAGCGGCCCCTTTTTTACTGATTCTTTTTCTCTTCGTCCGTCAGGTAACGCACCTTGCGGGTGTAATCCTGACCTTTGAACAGCAGTTTGTTATCCGGCGATTCCAGATACTTCTGCCATTCGGAAAGCGGGAAACCACCGTGCGCGCCAATCACCTCTTTCGGCACAACGGCTTCCTGACCGCCGATCTTCTTGGAGACCGGCCAGTTCATCCAGTCACCGAGGTTAACCGTTTTTACATCCAGCATGTCCAGCAGCGCAGCGAGCGGCAGCTGATCGGTCGGCGGCTGCGTGTCGTCCATCAGCTCCCAGGTATCCTGGAACAGCGTCAGCCACAGCGGGCAGATACGGCGCCAGGTCTTTTTGGTGGCGGCAAGAAACGCGCCGTTAACGTGATCGACCAGATACGGACGCACCGTTTCTTTGTAATATGCCGGCACTTTCTCCGCTGGCGCGCCGTCCAGCTTGGCAATCATTTTGCCCTGACGGAAGCTGGAGTAGATGTGCATATCCGCCATGTTGATCTCTGGCATTTTAAGCAGGTTGAGATCGGAGTCGATCATCAGCACACCTTCACCGCGCGCCTGCAACGGAGCGTTAAGCTTCACCAGACGACTGAGGTAGATCTGCTTATAGCGGTAACCTTCTTCACGTTTTGGAAGCGTGAGGGTAACAACGCGGGTTTTTGGCGGCAGCTCGCCGAAAGCGGATTCAGGCTGATCGCTGACGATAACAATCTCGCTGACGTCGGTGGCATAACGCTCTGCAAAGGTCGCTGACAATAACGCCTCTTCGACGAAATCCGCGCCCGTACACGGGATCACAATGGAATCCACCGCAACGAGATCGCGCGTGACCGGAAGGGAAGCGTAAGGAATGTTATGACGCCCGGTAATGTGGCGGTAGCGAGCATTCAGGAATTTAAACATGTTCTTCTCGTTTGGTTATTGCGCGCCAAGAACGGCCTCGACACCGTTAACATAGCTTTCAATGGCATACATGTTGCAGACATTCTGGTGTGCGGCAGCGGCGAGCCGGGCGCGCAGAGCAGGATCCTGCCAGATATTATCCAGATGTTGAGCAAGTTGCGACACGTCGCTCCAGGGAAACAGCAGGCCGGTCGACTCATGATCGATCAATTCTGCCGTGCCGGTCACCTTTGAACCAATCACGGGAATATTCAGCAGCATTGCCTCCAGCACGACGCGCGGCAGGCCTTCGCTCTTCGAGGCCAGAATAAATGCGTCAAAGGTGGCGAGATAGTCAAAAGGCGTGTTCTGGAAACCGGTAAAAATGACGTGCTCAGCAATACCCAGCGCGTCAGCCTGTGCCGCCAGTGCGCCGCGCTCCGCCCCTTCACCGACCAGCACCATCTTCCATTTTGCCTGCGGGTGCCTCTGGCTGAACTGTGCCAGCGCCTCCAGCGTATGGTGGTTGGCTTTGCGAGGGATTAGCGAGCCAATGCTGCCGAACACAAACGTGTCGTCATCAATGTTCAGACGCTGGCGCATCGCGCGTCGGTCGGGCAAAGGCTGGTGGATGTCGATAGCATTGTTGACCGTGGTACACAGCGCTGGCCGGACGCCATGCTGAAGCAACACGCGTTCAACGCCGTGCGAGACGGCGATGATTTTTGTGGCATGGGCATTGACCAGCTTCACCAGCGGCGGGGTCAGCACCGGTTCAATCCGGCAGTGCTGGATTATCCGCGCATGCAGGTTTGCGCCCGCCAGATACCCTTCTTCGTTAGAGCCTGGCTGGTTGTTCATATACAGCGTATCGAATCCACCTTCCCTGAAAATGGTCTCGATCTTGCTGACGTTGGGGCGAATGCGCCACAGGGTATCGATATGCCGCGTAAATGCTTTGCGCGCTGAACGCGAGAAAAACAGCAGACCACGTCCCGCTTCTTTCAGTAGTTTTGCCCATGCCGGTTGCTTACGTTGAGGGATAACGAGTAGCGGGATCCCAATGCTATTGAGCACCTGGCCAATCGTTTGACCTTCAGCACGACTATAATCACTGTAAAAACAACAAGTAATGTCGAATTTGTCGCGGTTGATTCGCTTCAGAAGCTCAAGCATACTGTTGGTACCTCCCCCCCATTCTTTGCCCGTGTCCAGGAGGAGGATTTTACGTTTTTGCGGCATGTCTGAATCCGTATGCTACCCTTCATCTGACCGCATTATAAAGAATTTACTGAAATAAAATAGATTTTTTGTATTTCTTTGTCTTTTTACAAGAAAACATTTTAAACGCGCTTATTTTAAAAGTGCGATTTAAGACTTTAATCGCCTCTTCTCAATTCGATAGTATGAGTGAAAAATTTTATGTCGTTATTGAGAGAGTGAAAATATGTTTAAAATAACGGTCTGCTTATTAACGTTTAACTCCGAAAGAACGTTGCACGATGTTATTCCTCCTCTTTTAAAAATAGCAGATGAATTCGTTATAGTGGATTCCGGAAGTACAGACTCGACGATATATATTTGCCAGAGTTATGGATTGTCGCCCATATTCAAAAAATATAGCTGGCACGGCGAGCAGATGAACCATGCCGTATCCCATGCGCATAACGACTGGGTGCTGTGCATGGACAGTGACGAAATACTCGATCAAGAAACCGTTGATGCTATTTTAGAATTAAAAATGGGCAATGAACCCGAACTGGATATGGCGTGGCGGATATGTCGTCACTGGTTTGTTTTGGGAGAAAATGTCCGAACGATTTATCCCGTCTCATCACCGGATTATCCGGTGCGTCTTTTTAACCGTACGCAGTCGCGATTTAATAACCGGCCAGTAGACGATCAGGTTGAAGGTTTTCTCCGTTCTGAACGTATTCCAGGTTATGTCAGACATGAGACGTTTCATTCGCTGCATGAACTTTTTAATAAATTAAACGGATATACCACTCGCCTGGTTCAATATCAGACGATACGTCCCTCTCTTGGTCGCGGCTCGATCAGCGCTATCGGCGCATTTTTCAAATGGTATCTGTTTAGCGGTGCCTGGCGTCAGGGCAAAGTAGGTGTGGTGACAGGGTTTTATGCCACGGCGTACAGTTTTTTGAAGTATTTCAAGGCCTGGTATCAGGATCGGGAAAAGAGAGAGTCCGTTGCAAAAGAGCAGTCGGACTCTTATCTGGCAGAATAGGCGTTAGCCGATCAGGCTTTTTTTCCCCAACCCTGCCACTGTTGCTGGACGTATTTAACCAGTGTACTGCTGCTGATGCTTTCGCCAATCACCGAGAAGAAGCGGGTTGCATAGACCGGTTCAGGCGGCTGTTTCAGCGTGCAGTTCTTCACGCCGCGGAATGGATTACGCGGCTGCGTTGCGGATGGTTGCGTGCTACCCGGACGAGAAGTATCCACCTGAGGTTCATTGAGCAGATCGCTCGGACGCACCAGCGTAATATCGGCGGGTAAGCCCGACAACATTTGCTGCAAAACGCGAACGGTAGACGGATGCGGATGCCCAATGGCAATCGCCGAACCGTTACGGCGCGCCAGCTGTACCGCGCGGTTGAACTGCACGCGGATATCCGCTTCGTTCTGGGAGTCGTCCAGGAATACTTTGCGCTTGATGACTTTTACACCCGTCCCCTGAGCGGCACGCATCGCCTGGCTGTTGCCGATGGTCATGCTGTCGAGGAAATAGAGATTGTAACGCTCCAGCGCCTGCATCACTTTCAGCATACCGTACAGGCTGGAGGTCATCGCGCTGCCCATATGGTTATTCAGACCCACGGCATACGGCACTTTATTGTACGCATCGCGGATGATGCGATCGATCTCGTCGCTGCTCATGTCCGGGCGCAGGGTATCTTTTTCCAACGGCTGCTTGCTGAGGGGGGCCATCGGCAGATGGATGAGGACCTGATGGCCGCCATTGTGCGCTTTGGTCGCCATTTCATGCGCGTGAGGCGCATTAGGCAGGACGGCGACAGAGATGGCTGGCGGCATCGCCAGCACCTGATTTTCATAGTGTGGTCGATAACCGAAGTCATCAATCACAATCGCGAGTTTGCCTGCATAAACCGGTGCAGCCAGCGCCAGTGCGCTGACTACGGAAACAACAATTCGACGAAATTGAAGCAAAACCTATCTTCCCAACCACGGCTGTGGATTGACCGCCTGACCCTGACGACGAATTTCGAAATAGAGTGACGGGCGGCCCTGACCGCCACTGCTGCCCACAAGGGCAATGGGTTGACCCGCGCGCACCTGAGTGCCCACGCTGACCAGCGCGCTCTGGTTGTAGCCGTAAAGACTCATGTCGCCTTTACCGTGTTCAACCACCACCACGAGCCCGTAACCCTGTAGCCAGTCGGCCAGGATCACGCGGCCATCGGCGATGGCTTTCACTTCGCTACCTTCAGACGCACCGATAACGATCCCCTTCCAACGTAGCTCACCCTGCAACTGTTCGCCATAGCGATGCAGGATCGTACCGCGAACGGGCCAGTAAGCCTGACCACGCGGGGAGCCGAGGCCGCCGGTACGCGACATCAGGGAACGTTCATTTTCAGTCGGTTTGTAGGTGGTGCCTTTCCGGGAGGCTTCCTGCTGCTTATTACGCACCGCCTGCGCTTCGCGCGCTTCTTTTTCGGCGCGCGCTTTGGCCGCGGCTTCTGCCCGGGCAATGCTGTTACGCAATCTCGATTCGTTAGCGCGCATTTCGCTCAGCTGGCTTTGTCCTGCCTGGATAGAGGACTCAAGCCCGGCGAGCGTCTTCTTACGCTCATTGCGCGCCTGCTCAAGCTTCTCCTGCTGCGCCTGCTGATCGTAGAGTAGCGTTTGCTGCTGGCTCTGCTTCTCTTCCAGCTCGGCTTTTTGCGTGGTGACTTCTTCGCGCGTCTGTTTCAGCTGCGCAATGGTCTCCTGACGCGCCTGGTTAAGATAGCCGAAATAGGCCTGTAAACGCTGACCACGCTGGCTCTCTTCACCGCTGAGGATCAGCTGTAGGCCTGTGTGCTCACCCTGACGGAAAGCGGCATCAAGCTGTGCAGCAAGGTTCCGCTCCTGGGCATCGCGCTGACGCTCCAGCTTCGCAATCGACGCGTTCATTTCATCGATTTGCTTATTGAGCTGGGCAAGGGTGTTTTGTGTTTCACGCAGCTTACGCGCGGCGGCGGAAATGGCCTCTTCCTGCTTTTTAAGCTGGGCGAGCAGGGTGGCGCGCTGCTGTTGCTGCTGACGTACCGCACGCTCTTTGGCGGCGATATCGGCCTGAATGGATTTAAGCTGATCGCGGTCATCCGCGTGGGCGGATGCGGCGCACAGCAATACGCCAGCGCTGAGTGCGCTGGCGCAAAGCAGAGGTCTGACTGATAACCGAAGCGGCTTCACGACCCATGTGATTGAAAAAATCGCCTTTCCCCTCATGGGGAGCGATTATTCCACGATGAACAGCGGCTTGCCAGTCATCTCTTCAGGGATTTCCATACCCATCAGCGACAACATGGTTGGCGCGATGTCGGAAAGCTTGCCGCCTTCCACAGCTTTCACTGATTTATCACCTACATAAATCAGTGGAACAGGCAGGTTGGTATGGGCGGTATGCGCCTGACCGGTTGCCGGATCACGCATCTGTTCTGCGTTACCGTGGTCAGCGGTGATCAGCAGCTGGCCGCCCACGGATTCAACCGCTTTTGCGACCTGCTCAACGCAGTGGTCCAGCGCTTCAACAGCTTTAACGGCTGCTTCCATCACGCCGGTGTGGCCCACCATGTCGCCATTCGGATAGTTACAGATGATGGTGTCGTATTTACCGCTTTCGATCGCGGCCACCAGTTTTTCGGTCAGCTCCGCAGAGCTCATTTCTGGCTGGAGATCGTAAGTGGCGACTTTCGGCGAGTTAATCAGGATGCGGTCTTCGCCTTTAAACGGCTCTTCTACGCCGCCGTTAAAGAAGAAGGTCACGTGCGCATACTTCTCAGTTTCGGAGATGCGCAACTGCGTTTTATCGTTTTTCGCCATCCACTCGCCGAAGGTATTTTCCAGGGAAGCGGGTGGATACGCGCATGGGGCTTTGATATCCGCTGCATACTCAGTCAACTGGATGAAATCGATCTTCGCCACTTTCTTACGGGCGAAACCGTCGAAATCGCTGTTGACGAAGGCGCGGGTGATTTCGCGCGCGCGGTCAGCACGGAAGTTCATGAAGATCAGCGCATCGCCATCTTCCATGGCGGCATCGGCCTGGCCTTCAGCGCGGATCACGGTTGCCTTCACAAATTCGTCGTTTTCATCACGCGCGTAAGCCGCTTCCAGGCCTTCAACGGCGGTCGGGAACTGGAACTCACCTTTTGCCAGGGTCAGCAGATCATAGGCTTGCTCAACGCGGTCCCAGCGGTTGTCACGGTCCATGGCATAGTAACGGCCAACGATGGACGCCACGCGGCCTTTGCCCAGTGCGGCAAATTTATCTTCAAACGCTTTAAGAGAACATTTTGCGCTGCGTGGCGGCGTATCGCGACCATCCAGGAAGGCGTGCAGATAGATTTTTTCCGCACCGCGCTCGGCGGCCAGTTCTACCATCGCCATGATGTGATCTTCGTGGCTGTGAACGCCGCCCGCAGAGAGCAGACCCATAATGTGAACGGCCTTGCCTGCGGCAACGGCTTTATCAACCGCTCCGGTGAGCGTTGGGTTGGCAAAGAATGTACGTTCTTTGATTTCAACGTCCAGGCGCGTCAGGTCCTGATAAACGATACGGCCCGCACCCAGGTTAACGTGACCCACTTCAGAGTTGCCCATCTGACGATCCGGCAGACCCACTTCCAGGCCAGACGCATCAATCAGGGTGTGGGGACGTTTTGCCCATAGCGCATCCATAACCGGGGTTTTGGCGTTGAAAATGGCGTTATCCTGTTGATCTTCACGGTAGCCATAGCCATCCAGAATCACCAGTACCATAGGTTTTTTAGAAACCGACATTGCGACAACCTCATGCTCAAGAGACAAAAAATTTGCGTAATTTTACTACAGCTGAATCGATAAAATAGCCGCAGAAGATCAAAGAAAGCGCGGGGGCAATGCTGTTCTCAGGCCATTTTGAGGCTTTTTTTACGTGGCATGCCGCAGAAAATAGATTAGCTTTATGTCGCTGGCTGTATTTGCCACAGCGCACAGGTATACTCCTGTCCTGGTTTTTTTAATCACTTAGTCGGGAGTTGTTACCCCCCATGCAAGAAATTATGCAATTCGTTAGCCGCCACCCGGTTCTGAGCATCGCGTGGATTGGCCTGCTGGTCGCTGTACTGTTCACCACATTTAAGGGACTGACGTCTAAAATTAAGGTGATCACCCGCGGTGAAGCGACACGTCTGATCAACAAAGAGGACGCCGTGGTTGTCGATCTGCGTCAGCGCGACGATTTCCGCAAGGGCCACATCGCAGGTGCTATCAACCTGCTGCCCGCGGAAATTAAAGCGAACAACATTGGTGAGCTGGAGAAGCATAAAGCCCAGCCGATTATTGTTGTTGACGGCACTGGCATGCAGGCGCAGGAATCTGCCAGCGCACTGCATAAAGCAGGCTTTGAAAACGTAACGGTGCTGAAAGAAGGCATCTCCGGCTGGAGCGGGGAGAATCTTCCTTTAGTGCGCGGTAAATAAGGAGTTAAGTGATGGCCAATATTGAGATCTACACCAAAGCAACGTGCCCGTTCTGCCACCGAGCGAAAGCGCTGCTGTCCAGCAAAGGCGTAACGTTCAAGGAACTGCCGATCGATGGTGACGCGATTAAACGCGAAGAGATGATCCAACGCAGTGGTCGCACAACGGTTCCACAGATTTTTATTGATGCGCAGCACATTGGCGGCTGTGATGACTTGTATGCGCTCGACGCTCGTGGCGGACTCGATCCGCTGCTGAGCTAGAGACTTTAGGACAATTAAAAAGGGTTTTTCCATGTCAGAACAAAACAACACCGAGATGACTTTCCAGATCCAGCGCATCTACACCAAGGATGTCTCTTTCGAAGCGCCAAATGCGCCGCACGTTTTCCAGAAAGACTGGCAGCCAGAGGTTAAACTTGATCTGGATACCGCATCCACCCAGCTGGCGGATGATGTGTATGAAGTCGTACTGCGTGTCACCGTGACCGCCTCTCTGGGCGAAGAAACCGCATTCCTGTGCGAAGTTCAGCAGGGCGGTATCTTCTCCATCGGCGGCATCGAAGGCAACCAGATGGCGCATTGCCTGGGTGCATACTGCCCGAACATCCTGTTCCCGTATGCCCGTGAATGCATCACCAGCCTGGTTTCTCGCGGTACATTCCCGCAACTGAACCTTGCGCCAGTAAACTTTGATGCGCTGTTCATGAACTATCTACAGCAGCAGGCTGGCGAAGGTACCGAACAACATCAGGATGCCTGATGAGCACTGTTAATGCGTCAATGACTGTGATCGGTGCCGGCTCTTACGGCACCGCTCTTGCCATCACCCTGGCAAGAAATGGTCACGACGTGGTCCTGTGGGGCCACGATCCAAAACATATCGCGACGTTGCAACACGACCGCTGCAATGTGGCGTTTCTCCCGGACGTTCCGTTCCCTGACTCCCTGTATCTGGAAAGCGACCTCGCGACCGCGCTGGCGGCCAGCCGCAATATTTTGATTGTGGTGCCAAGCCATGTGTTTGGCGAAGTCCTGCGTCAGATTAAGCCGCTGATGCGTGCGGATGCGCGTATTGTGTGGGCGACGAAGGGGCTGGAAGCGGAAACCGGACGTCTGTTGCAGGACGTTGCCCGCGAAGCGCTGGGAACAGCGATCCCGCTGGCGGTGATCTCCGGGCCGACGTTTGCCAAAGAGCTGGCTGCGGGCTTGCCGACGGCGATTTCGCTGGCGTCCACCGACCAGGCATTTTCCGACGATCTTCAGCAACTGCTGCACTGCGGCAAAAGCTTCCGCGTGTACAGCAACCCCGATTTTATCGGCGTGCAGCTGGGCGGCGCGGTGAAGAACGTCATTGCCATCGGGGCCGGGATGTCTGACGGCATCGGTTTCGGCGCGAATGCGCGTACTGCGCTGATCACCCGTGGCCTGACCGAAATGTCCCGCCTGGGCGAAGCGCTAGGTGCCGATCCGGCCACCTTTATGGGAATGGCAGGGCTGGGCGACCTGGTGCTGACCTGCACCGATAACCAGTCGCGTAACCGCCGCTTTGGCATGATGCTCGGACAGGGCAGCGATGTAAAAAGCGCGCAGGAGAAGATTGGTCAGGTGGTTGAAGGCTATCGCAATACCAAGGAAGTTCGCGAACTGGCGCACCGTTTCGGTGTTGAAATGCCAATAACCGAGGAAATTTATCAGGTATTGTATTGCGGAAAAAATGCGCGCGAGGCAGCATTGACCTTATTAGGTCGTGCGCGCAAGGACGAGCGCAGCAGCAATTAGCCGGGAAGTATCGTCACCTGAATGACCCAGCCAGCGCAGAACTGGCTGGTCATTAACTATCGTCTGGAGCAAGCAATGCCGTGTGAAGAACTGGATATCGTCTGGAATAATATTAAAGCCGAAGCCCGAGCTTTGGCCGACTGTGAGCCCATGCTGGCCAGTTTCTATCACGCGACGCTACTTAAGCACGAAAATCTCGGCAGCGCCCTGAGCTATATGCTCGCCAATAAACTGGCTTCCCCTATCATGCCTGCTATCGCGATTCGCGAGGTGGTGGAAGAGGCCTACGCCGCAGATCCGGAGATGATTGCTTCTGCCGCCTGCGACATCCAGGCTGTGCGCACGCGAGACCCGGCGGTGGATAAATACTCCACGCCGCTGCTGTATCTCAAAGGCTTCCATGCCTTACAGGCGTACCGCATCGGCCACTGGTTATGGAATGAGGGACGCCGCGCGCTGGCCATCTTCCTGCAAAACCAGGTGTCCGTAACCTTCCAGGTCGATATTCACCCGGCGGCGAAAATTGGCCGCGGGATCATGCTCGATCACGCCACCGGCATTGTTGTCGGGGAAACGGCGGTGATCGAAGATGACGTGTCGATCCTGCAATCCGTTACGCTGGGCGGTACCGGTAAAACCAGCGGCGATCGCCATCCGAAAATTCGTGAAGGGGTGATGATTGGCGCAGGCGCTAAAATCCTCGGCAATATTGAAGTCGGACGCGGCGCGAAGATTGGCGCGGGGTCGGTTGTGCTCCAGCCTGTACCGCCGCACACCACCGCCGCTGGCGTCCCGGCGCGCATCGTCGGTAAGCCAGACAGCGATAAGCCGTCGATGGATATGGATCAGCACTTCAACGGTATTCATCACACCTTCGAATACGGCGACGGTATCTGAACGCCGGAACACCTAAATAAAAAAGCCCGGTGAGTCAGTGCACCGGGCTTTTGATTAGTTGCGGTATAACACTTTGATAATGTGATAGCCGAATTGTGTGTGCAGTGGGCCAGTTGGCTCCAGCACCGGGCAGGAGAAGACCACTTTATCAAACGCCGGGACCATCTGGCCCTGGCGGAACTCGCCTAAGTCACCACCGCGTTTGCCTGACGGGCAAATCGAGTGTTTCTTCGCCAGTTTGCCGAAGTCGGCGCCGTTTTTAATCTGTTCGAGCAGATCCTGTGCCAGTTTCTCTTCTTTAACAAGGATATGCAGTGCTGCTGCTGTTTTTGCCATGATCGTGCCTTGAGTCGACTAGTTTACGATCGGTATACTACCACGCGTTTTTCCTCCTCTCCCGACTTTCATTGAGTGACCATTTATGCGTTTAAACCCCGGACAACAACAAGCTGTCGAATTCGTCACCGGACCCTGCCTGGTGCTGGCGGGAGCGGGATCCGGTAAAACACGCGTGATCACCAACAAAATCGCCCACTTAATTCGGGGTTGTGGATACCAGGCGCGCCATATCGCGGCGGTCACCTTTACCAACAAAGCGGCGCGTGAGATGAAAGAGCGCGTCGGCCAGACGCTGGGCCGTAAAGAGGCGCGCGGGCTGATGATCTCCACCTTCCACACGCTGGGTCTGGATATTATCAAGCGCGAATACGCGGCGCTGGGCATGAAGTCCAACTTTTCTCTCTTTGATGACACCGACCAGGTGGCGCTGCTTAAAGAGCTGACGGAAGGGCTGATCGAAGATGACAAAGTGCTGTTGCAACAGCTGATCTCGACGATCTCGAACTGGAAAAACGATCTGATGACGCCGGCCCAGGCAGCGGCAAGCGCCAAAGGCGAGCGCGACCGCATCTTTGCCCACTGCTACGGTCTGTACGACGCGCATATGAAAGCCTGTAACGTCCTGGATTTCGACGATCTGATCCTGTTGCCGACGCTGCTGCTTCAGCGGAATGAAGAGGTGCGCGAGCGCTGGCAGAACAAAATCCGTTACCTGCTGGTGGATGAATACCAGGATACCAACACCAGCCAGTACGAGCTGGTGAAATTGCTGGTAGGGCAACGCGCGCGTTTCACTGTGGTAGGCGACGACGACCAGTCGATTTACTCCTGGCGCGGCGCGCGACCACAAAACCTGGTGCTGCTGAGCAAAGATTTCCCGGCGTTGCAGGTGATTAAGCTGGAGCAGAACTACCGTTCGTCCGGTCGCATCCTAAAAGCGGCGAACATCCTGATTGCCAATAACCCGCACGTCTTTGAGAAGCGCCTGTTCTCCGAACTGGGTTACGGTACCGAGCTGAAAGTGCTCAGCGCCAACAACGAAGAGCACGAAGCGGAGCGCGTAACGGGCGAGCTGATTGCCCATCACTTCGTCAACAAAACTGAATACAAGGATTACGCGATCCTCTATCGCGGAAACCACCAGTCGCGCGTCTTTGAAAAGGTGCTGATGCAGAACCGCATCCCCTACAAAATCTCCGGCGGTACGTCGTTCTTTTCGCGTCCCGAAATCAAGGATCTGCTGGCCTATCTGCGCGTGCTGACCAACCCGGATGACGACAGCGCTTTCCTGCGCATCGTGAATACGCCGAAACGCGAGATTGGCTCTGCGACGCTGCAAAAACTGGGTGAATGGGCGATGACCCGCAACAAAAGCCTGTTCACCGCCAGCTTCGATATGGGGCTGAGCCAGACCCTGACCGGGCGCGGCTATGACGCCTTAACCCGCTTTACCCACTGGCTGGGTGAGGTGCAGCGTCTGGCAGAGCGCGAGCCTGTGGCGGCAGTACGCGATCTGATCCACGGCATTGATTACGAATCCTGGTTGTATGAAACCTCTGCCAGCCCGAAAGCAGCCGAGATGCGGATGAAAAACGTTAACCAGCTCTTCAGCTGGATGACCGAAATGCTTGAAGGATCTGAGATTGACGAGCCCATGACCCTGACGCAGGTGGTCACCCGCTTCACGCTGCGCGATATGATGGAGCGCGGCGAAAGCGAAGAAGAGGCCGATCAGGTTCAGCTGATGACGTTACATGCCTCGAAAGGGCTGGAGTTCCCCTATGTCTATCTGGTGGGGATGGAAGAGGGCTTATTGCCGCACCAGAGCAGCATTGATGAAGATAACGTCGACGAAGAGCGCCGTCTGGCCTACGTGGGGATCACACGTGCGCAGAAAGAGCTGACGTTTACGCTGTGCAAAGAGCGCCGCCAGTATGGTGAGCTGGTGCGCCCGGAGCCGAGCCGTTTTCTGCTGGAGTTGCCTCAGGACGATCTTATCTGGGAGCAGGAGCGTAAAGTCATTACCGCTGAAGAGCGTATGCACAAAGGGCAGGCAAACGTGGCAAACATTCGCGCGATGCTGGCAAAAGCCAAAGAGAAGGGATAACTATTTGCAGGCCGGGTAAGGCGAAGCCGCCACCCGGCACGCTTCAAAGGGTCACTTCACATCAAGCGCCCAGTGCACATAGCTCTGCCACTGGTACTCCTGCTCAATCAGTTCCGCCCCAAGTGGATGATCCTCAAGCCAGTTTTCCGGTAGCGTCAGCGTCAGTTTCTCATCGTCTGCCGCCAGCGTAATGGCTGGCAGCAAATCATCACGACGCCGGCTGGCAAACAGGATCGCCAGGCGAAGCAGACGACACAGATGCTCCGCCACGCGCGGCGGTACAGCGTTCTGCTGGTGAAGGGAAGAGAGATCGACGGCGTTAGTCTGATTTAGCAGCAGGGTGGCCAGCAGCTTCTTCTGGGCGGGCGTATAGCCCGGTAAATCGAGATTACGCACCAGCCAGGCCGCGTGCAGCGGTGCCTGCTTGTACTCCACGCTGAGACCAATTTCATGTAGCGCACAGGCGCTTAGGAGTAGATCGCGGCTTAACGGTTCAATATCCCAGCTTTTTTTCACCTGATCGGCAAACAGTGACGCCAGTTGACTCACTCTGTGTGCCTGGTCGATATCAACAATAAAGCGGCGCTGAACGTTACGCAGCGTACGGCTACGGATGTCCTGATCGACCGACTGGTGCAGCATTCCGTAGACCAGACCTTCGCGCAGCGCACCGCCTGCCAGGGTCATACACTGGATATTCAGTTCAGTAAAAATGGCGATCAGAATGGCGAGCCCACTGGGGAAAACCAGCGCGCGTTCGAGCGTCAGCCCTTCTATTTCAAGCTCTTCCAGACGACCACACTGGATGGCGCGCTGTTTAAGCTGCTGGAGTTTGGCAAGCGTGATCCGCTCGTCCATTCCCTGTGCCATCATGATTTCCTGCAACGCCTGAACGGTTCCGGACGCGCCGACACACACTTTCCAGCCGTGATAGCGCAGTTCGTCCATAACCGGGCGCAGGACCGCACGCGCCGCGTTTTCCGCCTCGTCAAAATTCTCTTTGGCAAGGTTTCGATCGGTAAAGTAGCGTTCCAGCCAGGTCACACAGCCCATCGACAGGCTGAACAGTGACGTCGCCTGCGCGCCTGTGCCCGTGACCAGTTCAGTACTGGCGCCACCGATATCGACCACCAGACGACGATCGTCGCCGCCGGTCGTATGCGCCACGCCCTGATAAATCAGACGCGCTTCTTCTTCACCGCTGATGACCTGCACCGGGCAGCCCAGAATTTCCTGTGCTCTGGCAATGAAATCGCCAGCGTTAACCGCCAGACGAAGGGTCGCCGTGGCAACAACGCGAATTTGACTGAGCGGGATATCCTGCAAACGTTCTGCAAACAGACGCAGACACTGCCAGCCACGTTCCATGGCTTCCGGGGAGAGGTGATTATCGCTGCTCAGGCCCGCCGCGAGGCGGACCTTGCGCTTAATGCGCGTCAGCGTTTGTATACTTCCCGCCACCTCGCGCACAACCAGCATATGAAAACTATTCGAACCGAGATCAATTGCCGCATAAAGCGAGGTGGAGCTGAGCATATTTTTTAACCTGAACGACGACGATTACGCGGTGCACCGCCGGAACGACGCGGACCATTGCCGGAGCGTGGACGGGTAAGGCGCTTAGGTGGCGGCAGCTCGCTCAACAGCGCGTCCGGATTGTATTTGCTCTGTGGAATAGAGTGACCGATGTAGGTCTCAATGGCCGGAAGATTCAGCGCATACTCTTCACACGCAAGGCTGATGGAGTGACCGCTTGCGCCGGCACGACCGGTACGTCCGATACGGTGTACATAGTCTTCACAGTCATCTGGCAGGTCATAGTTAAAGACGTGCGTCACGGCTGGAATGTGCAGGCCACGGGCCGCCACGTCGGTCGCGACCAGAATATCAAGGTCGCCACGAGTAAATTCGTCGAGAATGCGCAGGCGTTTTTTCTGCGCCACGTCGCCGGTCAGCAGGCCCACACGGTGACCATCTGCCGCCAGGTGACCCCAGATATCTTCACAGCGGTGTTTAGTGTTCGCGAAGATAATCGCGCGATCCGGCCACTCTTCTTCGATCAGGGTTTGCAGCAGGCGCATTTTCTCTTCATTAGAAGGATAGAAGAGCTCTTCTTTAATGCGGTGCCCGGTTTTCTGCTCCGGTTCTACTTCCACATATTCCGCATTGTTCATCTGCTCGAATGCGAGTTCACGTACGCGGTATGACAGGGTAGCGGAGAACAGCATGTTCAGACGCTGGTTTGCCGCAGGCATACGGCGGAACAGCCAGCGGATGTCTTTAATGAAGCCCAGATCGTACATGCGGTCTGCTTCATCCAGCACCACGACCTGGATTGCGCCGAGGTTGATATGGTTCTGTTTGGCGTAGTCGATAAGACGGCCGGTGGTCCCAATCAGGATATCGACGCCGCTTTCCAGCACTTTCAGCTGTTTATCGTAGCCGTCGCCGCCATAGGCCAGGCCAAGTTTCAGGCCGGTGGCTTGCGCCAGGGGCTCAGCGTCTGCGTGGATCTGTACCGCCAGTTCTCGCGTCGGGGCCATAATTAGCGCGCGCGGCTGGTTAACTTTGCGGTCTGCAATCGCCGGGTGAGAAAGTAAATAATGAAACGTTGACGTTAAAAACGCCATCGTTTTGCCAGTACCGGTTTGCGCCTGCCCTGCAACGTCGCGACCGGCCAGCGTCAGCGGCAGGGCGAGAGCCTGAATGGGCGTGCAGTTATGAAACCCTTTAGTTTCAAGGGCTTCGATAACCTTTGGGTGCAGGGCGAAGTCGGAAAACTTCTGTTCTGTTAAATGTGTTTTGCTCATAGTGTGGTAGAATATCAGCTTACTATTGCTTTACGAAAGCGTATCCGGTGAAATAAAGTCAACCTTTAGTTGGTTAATGCGACATCAACACGTCGTTGGTGGAGACAAAACCAACGTACCAGGCTTATTCCTGTGGAGTTATATATGAGCGATAAAATTATTCACCTGACTGACGACAGTTTTGACACGGACGTACTTAAAGCTGACGGGCTGATCCTCGTTGATTTCTGGGCTGAATGGTGTGGTCCTTGCAAAATGATCGCTCCGATTCTGGATGAAATCGCTGACGAATATCAGGGCAAACTGACCGTTGCCAAGCTGAACATCGACCAGAACCCGGGCACCGCGCCAAAATACGGTATCCGTGGCATCCCGACCCTGCTGCTGTTCAAGAACGGTGACGTGGCGGCGACCAAAGTGGGCGCACTGTCCAAAGGTCAACTGAAAGAGTTCCTGGACGCTAACCTGGCGTAAGGTTTCTCAGCTGAGCGTCCAGAACGCCTAATTAACGGCGAGCTCTGGACGCCCGGCTTTAGTCGTGCTAAGTTAGCTATGACTACGTTTTAAACATATCTTGTTGTTTGAATCTTGTTTTACCCGATACTTCCCGTTGTTAACTTAAACAGTGCGTGAAGTTGCTAGATTCCGGGCTTGTCACTCAATCCGTCTTGTCGTTTCAGTTCTGCGTTCTTTCCCTGTGACCAGACAGCGAACAGACATGAGGTGATGGCCGCTAAACAGGCATGGATGACCCTGCCATACCATTCACAACATTAAGTTCGAGAATCACCCCGAGTTTAAGAACCCACACCATTATGAATCTTACCGAATTAAAGAATACGCCGGTTTCTGAGCTGATCACTCTCGGCGAAAATATGGGACTGGAAAACCAGGCTCGTATGCGCAAGCAGGACATCATTTTCGCCATCCTGAAGCAGCACGCTAAGAGTGGCGAAGATATCTTTGGCGACGGTGTGCTGGAGATACTGCAAGACGGATTTGGTTTCCTCCGCTCCGCAGACAGCTCCTACCTCGCCGGCCCTGACGACATCTACGTATCCCCTAGCCAAATCCGCCGTTTCAACCTCCGCACTGGTGACACCATTTCAGGTAAGATTCGTCCTCCAAAAGAGGGTGAACGCTACTTTGCGCTGTTGAAGGTTAACGAAGTTAACTACGACAAACCGGAAAACTCCCGCAATAAGATCCTGTTCGAGAACTTAACGCCGCTGCACGCTAACTCTCGTCTGCGCATGGAGCGTGGTAACGGGTCTACTGAAGACTTAACCGCTCGTGTGCTGGATCTGGCATCGCCAATTGGTCGTGGCCAGCGTGGTCTGATTGTGGCGCCGCCAAAAGCCGGTAAAACCATGCTGCTGCAAAACATCGCGCAGAGCATTGCTTACAACCATCCAGACTGTGTGCTGATGGTGCTGCTGATTGACGAACGTCCGGAAGAAGTAACCGAGATGCAGCGTCTGGTGAAAGGGGAAGTGGTTGCGTCTACCTTCGACGAGCCTGCTTCTCGCCACGTTCAGGTTGCGGAAATGGTCATCGAGAAGGCGAAACGCCTGGTTGAGCACAAGAAAGACGTGATCATCCTGCTCGACTCCATTACCCGTCTGGCGCGTGCCTACAACACCGTGGTGCCGGCTTCCGGTAAAGTACTGACCGGTGGTGTGGATGCTAACGCCCTGCATCGTCCGAAGCGTTTCTTCGGTGCGGCGCGTAACGTGGAAGAGGGCGGTAGCCTGACCATTATCGCGACGGCGCTGATCGATACCGGCTCCAAAATGGACGAAGTTATCTACGAAGAGTTTAAAGGTACAGGCAACATGGAACTGCACCTTTCTCGTAAAATCGCAGAAAAACGCGTCTTCCCGGCGATCGACTACAACCGTTCCGGTACCCGTAAAGAAGAGCTGCTTACCACTCAGGAAGAGCTTCAGAAAATGTGGATCCTGCGTAAAATCATCCATCCAATGGGCGAAATCGACGCAATGGAATTCCTCATTAACAAACTGGCGATGACCAAAACGAACGACGATTTCTTCGACATGATGAAACGCTCGTAACGCAAATAATCCCAGTAAACGCCACGTTTTTACGTGGCGTTTTTTATTTATGGACTATACGCTATTACCATACACTCCCAATTTTGACCGGTCGGTGCGAGAATGAGATAATTCGCACAGTAAAAATATTAATAGCTTGAATAATAAACAAATGGGTCGCAAGAGGTATGCTTTATGCCTTCTGGCTTGATGCCATCATGGTTATACTTCTTTGACTAACATATGTTGAGAACATCCATTGTGAACCTATTCGATACGTTTGCTGAACTAACCAGTATTTTTTTGTTTACTACTTGCTTTCTTTTTTTCGCGCGCAAGGTGGCAAAGTATCTGGGGTTAGTGGATAAACCCAATTTTCGTAAACGGCATCAGGGTATGATCCCCTTGGTGGGTGGTATCTCCGTTTTTGCAGGTGTCTGTTTCACTTTTGCTATCGCTGATTACTATATCCCTCATGCAAGGTTATACCTCAGCTGCGCGGCGGTTCTGGTTATTGTGGGGGCACTGGATGATCGTTACGATATCAGTGTAAAAATTCGAGCTCTCGTACAGGCTGCTGTTGGTATTGCCATGATGGTGGCAGCAAAACTTCACTTGAGCAGCCTTGGTTACATTTTTGGTTCCTGGGAGATGGTGCTCGGACCATTTGGTTACTTCCTCACACTCTTTGCCGTATGGGTTTCAATCAATGCCTTTAATATGGTCGATGGGATAGATGGTTTATTGGGCGGATTATCTTGTGTCTCATTTGCTGCTATTGGCATTATCCTATGGTTTGATAGTCAATACAGCCTGGCAATGTGGTGTTTCGCCATGATTGCGGCCATTCTACCCTACATCCTGTTAAATCTTGGGGCGCTGGGCCGTCGCTATAAAGTCTTTATGGGCGACGCGGGTAGCACATTGATTGGTTTCACTATTATCTGGATCTTGTTGGAAACTACGCAGGGTAAAACTCACCCTATCAGCCCGGTAACGGCTCTCTGGATTATCGCCATCCCGCTGATGGACATGGTCGCTATAATGTACCGCCGTCTGCGTAAAGGGATGAGCCCGTTTTCTGCCGATCGGCAGCATATTCATCACCTGATTATGCGCGCCGGCTTCACGTCTCGTCAGGCATTTGTGTTGATTACGCTTGCGGCTGCTATTCTGGCTGCGATTGGCGTAGCCGCGGAATACGCACATTTCATTCCTGAATGGGTAATGTTGGTATTATTCTTGCTAGCATTTTTCATGTACGGTTACTGCATCAAGCGTGCATGGAAAGTCGCGCGTTTTATTAAACGTTTAAAACGCAGGATGCGTCGGAACAGTGGCAAAAACACAACATTAACTAAGTAAAACCGGGACTATGATGACTCAACCGTTGGCGGGAGCGAAATCAGTGGGCACTGAGAACGAGCTGGATATTCGTGGTTTGTTTCGCGTGTTATGGCAGGGCAAACTGTGGATTGTGGGGATTGCCCTGGGGTTCGCGCTGTTAGCGCTTGCCTACACCTTCTTTGCAAAACAAGAGTGGAGCGCCACGGCGATCACAGACCGACCAACGGTGAATATGCTTGGAGGCTACTACTCCCAGCAGCAATTCCTGCGTAATCTTGATATCAAGGCCAATCTGGCGACCCCGGATCAGGCTTCGGTGATGGATGAATCCTACAAAGAGTTTGTGATGCAGCTGGCGTCGTGGGATACACGTCGCGATTTCTGGTCCCAGACGGACTACTACAAGCAGCGCATGGTCGGTAACAGCAAAGCGGATGCCGCGCTGCTGGATGACCTGATTAATAACATTCAGTTTATGCCTGGCGATGTGCTCCGTAACGTTAGCGACAGCGTGAAGCTGATTGCGGAAACGGCGCCGGACGCCAATAACCTGTTGCGTCAGTACGTTGCTTTTGCCAGCCAGCGCGCGGCCAGTCATCTGAATGACGAGCTGAAAGGCGCCTGGGCTGCGCGTACTATTCAGATGAAAGCGCAGGTCAAACGTCAGGAAGAGGTCGCTAAGGCTATCTTCGCCCGTCGCGTACATAATATTGAGCAGGCGCTGAAGATTGCGGAACAGCACAATATTTCCCGTAGCGAAACGGATGTTCCGGCTGACGAACTCCCGGATTCAGAAATGTTCCTTCTTGGTCGCCCAATGCTTCAGGCACGTCTGGAAAATATCCAGGCCGTTGGCCCTGACTTTGACCTTGATTACGACCAAAACCGCGCCATGCTCAATACGCTCAACGTCGGTCCAACGCTGGACCCGCGTTTTCAGACCTATCGTTATTTAAGAACGCCTGAAGAGCCTGTAAAACGCGATAGTCCGCGTCGCGCATTCCTGATGATCATGTGGGGGATTGTGGGCGCACTGACTGGCGCTGGCGTAGCGTTATTGCGTCGCCGCACAAACTAAGAACGCCGTCTACGATGAAGGCTGCGGCCTTCATCGTCTAATCGAAGAGAATCGATGTGAAAGTACTAACCGTATTTGGCACCAGGCCGGAGGCCATCAAGATGGCGCCTCTGGTTCATGCGCTGGCCAGAGATCCTGATATTGAAGCGAAAGTGTGCGTGACTGCCCAGCACCGTGAGATGCTCGATCAGGTCTTAACCCTCTTTTCTATCGTCCCGGATTACGATCTCAATATAATGAAACCGGGACAGGGACTGACGGAAATCACCTGCCGTATTCTGCAAGAATTAAAGCCTATTCTGGAGTCGTTCAAGCCGGATGTGGTGCTGGTGCACGGCGACACCACCACCACCGTGGCGACCAGCCTGGCCGCGTTCTATCAGCGTATCCCCGTTGGTCATATTGAAGCGGGTCTGCGTACCGGCAATCTCTATTCCCCGTGGCCGGAAGAGGCCAACCGTACGCTCACCGGTCACCTGGCGATGTACCATTTTGCGCCAACCGAGAACTCACGTCAGAACCTGCTGCGCGAAAATATCAGCGACAGCAAGATCTTCGTCACCGGCAATACGGTCATTGATGCGCTGATTTGGGTGCGTGACCGCGTGCTGGCTAACAGCGAGCTTCAGGCAGAACTTGCTGCGCGCTATCCGTTCCTGAATAACGGCAAGAAAACGATTCTGGTGACGGGCCACCGCCGCGAAAGCTTTGGCCGTGGCTTTGAGCAAATATGCCACGCGCTCGCTGAAATCGCCGCGCAGAACGAGGATGTGCAGATTGTCTATCCGGTGCACCTCAACCCGAACGTCAGCGAACCGGTCAACCGTATCCTGGGCCACGTGGAAAACGTGCTCCTGATCGAGCCGCAGGACTATTTGCCATTTGTCTGGCTGATGAACCACGCCTGGCTGATCCTGACCGATTCTGGCGGCATTCAGGAAGAGGCGCCCTCCCTCGGTAAGCCGGTACTGGTGATGCGCGAAACCACCGAACGCCCGGAAGCGGTTACTGCCGGTACCGTGCGTCTGGTGGGAACGGATCCGCGTCGTATTGTCGAAGAGGTCACGCGCTTACTGCATGACGATGAAGAGTATCAGGCGATGAGCCGGGCCCACAATCCGTACGGTGACGGGCAGGCTTGTGGTCGTATTTTGCACGCACTTAAACACAATCGGGTAACGCTATGAGTTTTTCTACCATCTCTGTTGTTGGTCTTGGCTATATCGGGCTGCCTACTGCGGCGGCCTTTGCCTCTCGTCAAAAGCAGGTCGTTGGCGTAGATATCAACGCGCACGCGGTGGAAACCATTAACCGTGGCGAAATTCATATCGTGGAGCCCGATCTCGATCGTGTGGTGAAAAAGGCGGTGGACGGTGGCTTCCTGCGCGCCAGCACCACGCCGGTAGAAGCCGATGCGTACCTGATTGCGGTTCCAACGCCCTTTAAAGGCGATCATGAGCCTGACATGGTTTACGTCGAGGCGGCAGCAAAATCCATTGCGCCTGTGCTGAAGAAAGGGGCGCTGGTTATTCTTGAGTCCACTTCACCTGTTGGGGCTACTGAGCAGATGGCGCAGTGGCTGGCCGAGGCGCGTCCCGATCTCAGCTTCCCGCAGCAGGCGGGCGACCAGGCCGATATCAATATCGCCTACTGCCCTGAGCGCGTACTGCCAGGCCAGGTGATGGTGGAACTGATTAAAAACGACCGCGTGATTGGCGGCATGACGCCAGTCTGCTCCGCGCGCGCCAGCGAGCTGTATAAAATTTTCCTTGAAGGCGAATGTGTGGTGACCAACTCCCGCACCGCCGAGATGTGCAAACTGACCGAAAATAGCTTCCGCGACGTTAACATCGCGTTTGCGAATGAACTGTCGTTGATTTGCGCCGATCAGGGGATTAACGTCTGGGAACTTATTCGTCTTGCCAACCGTCACCCCCGCGTGAACATCCTTCAGCCGGGGCCGGGCGTGGGTGGGCACTGCATCGCGGTCGATCCGTGGTTTATCGTGGCGCAGAACCCGGAACAGGCACGCCTGATTCGCACCGCGCGCGAAGTAAACGACCACAAACCGCACTGGGTTATCAACCAGGTCAAAGCCACGGTCGCGGATTGCCTGGCCGACAGCGGCAAACGCGCCAGTGAGCTGAAAATTGCCTGCTTTGGTCTGGCATTCAAACCGAATATTGACGATCTGCGCGAAAGCCCGGCGATGGAAATTGCCGAAATGATCGCTGCCTGGCACAGCGGTGAAACGCTGGTGGTTGAGCCGAATATTCATGCGCTGCCGGCAAAACTTGCCGGTCACTGCACCCTTACCGCCCTGGATGACGCGCTGGCGACGGCGGATGTGCTGGTGCTGCTGGTGGATCACAATGCGTTCAAAGCGGTTTCCGGTGATGCCGTACGTCAGCAGTATGTTGTTGATACCAAAGGCGTGTGGCGTTGAGTATCCTCAACGGCGTGCTGGAGGCCCTTGAGTGGGAAAGCGCATTCTTTGCGCGTCCCTCAGCGATAGTGCGTCTGCGCGACAATGCCCCTGCGTTGCAGGAAGCAGATTTCAGCGCCTGGCAGCGCGTACAGGCTAAGATCCCGGCGGACCGCGCCGATCTGCTGGACGCCCTCCAGCAGCACGGATTCCGGCTGGTCGAGGGTGAGGTTGATCTCTCTGTTACCGTGGCTCTCCACGCCTCACCGGGCGCGGAAATTGCAACGGAGCAGGATATCCCCGCGCTGCGTAAGATGGCGGCGCTGGCCTTCGCTCAGAGCCGTTTCCGGGCGCCCTGGTATGCGCCCGATGACAGCGGCCGCTTTTATGCCCAGTGGATAGAGAATGCGGTCAAAGGCACGTTTGACCACGTCTGTCTGGTGTTCCGTACTGCCGGGGGGCAGATTCAGGGTTTTGTTTCGCTTCGCAGGCTCAACGAGCACGAGGCGCGCATCGGTTTGTTAGCCGGGCGCGGCATGGGCGAGAAACTCATGCAGGCGGCGCTGCACTGGGCGGAGCAACAACAGGTATCGACGCTGCGGGTCGCAACCCAGATGGGCAACACCGCTGCGCTTAAACGTTATA
Organism: Enterobacter cloacae complex sp. 302F9; assembly: GCF_050030335.1. Lineage (NCBI taxonomy): Bacteria > Pseudomonadati > Pseudomonadota > Gammaproteobacteria > Enterobacterales > Enterobacteriaceae > Enterobacter > Enterobacter cloacae complex sp. 302F9. The sequence goes on from NZ_JBLGUC010000001.1 coordinate 192,823, forward strand.
TTGCGAGTGGTGCCAGCATCGACGCCACCGCCTACTGGTTATACAGGTGACAAGATGATTCCATTTAACGCGCCTCCCGTTGTGGGCACTGAACTTGATTACATGCAGTCTGCTATGGGCAGCGGCAAGCTCTGTGGCGATGGCGGTTTTACCCGCCGCTGCCAGCAGTGGATGGAGCAACGTTTTCACAGTGCCAAGGTACTGCTGACGCCGTCCTGTACCGCATCGCTTGAGATGGCGGCGCTGTTGCTGGATATCCAGCCCGGTGATGAAGTGATCATGCCGAGCTACACCTTCGTATCCACGGCGAACGCGTTTGTCCTGCGCGGGGCGAAAATCGTGTTTGTGGATATCCGTCCGGATACTATGAACATCGACGAAACGCTGATTGAAGCGGCGGTCACCGATAAAACGCGGGCGATTGTGCCGGTGCATTACGCGGGCGTGGCCTGTGAGATGGACACCATCATGGCCATCGCTAAAAAGCACAACCTGTTTGTGGTGGAAGACGCCGCGCAGGGCGTGATGTCCACCTACAAAGGGCGCGCGCTGGGCACCATTGGTCATATCGGCTGCTTTAGCTTCCACGAAACCAAAAACTACACCGCAGGCGGAGAAGGCGGCGCGACGCTGATTAACGATCGTGCCCTGGTGGAGCGTGCGGAAGTGATCCGTGAAAAAGGGACCAACCGCAGCCAGTTCTTCCGCGGTCAGGTGGATAAGTACACCTGGCGCGATATCGGCTCAAGCTACCTGATGGCGGATTTGCAGGCCGCGTATCTCTGGGCGCAGCTGGAAGCGGCAGAGCGAATCAATCTGCAACGCCTCTCCCTGTGGCAAACCTACTACGACGCGCTGGAGCCGCTGGCAAAAGCCGGACGTATTGAACTGCCGACTATTCCGGCAGACTGTATCCACAACGCTCACATGTTCTATATCAAGCTGCGCGATAACGACGATCGCAGCAAGCTGATTGCCTGGCTGAAAGAGGCGGAAATTATGGCGGTATTCCACTATATTCCGCTGCACTCCAGCCCGGCTGGCGAAGCCTTCGGGATGTTTGCCGGTGAAGACCGCTACACCACCAAAGAGAGCGAACGTCTGCTCCGCCTGCCCCTGTTCTACAACCTCGCGCCGGTGAACCAGCGTACGGTGATCAATTCGCTTCTGAGTTATTTCGCCTGATATGTCTCTGGCAAAAGCGTCGGTGTGGACGGCAGCGTCCACGCTTGTAAAAATTGGCGCCGGGTTACTGGTCGTCAAGCTGCTGGCCGTCTCATTTGGTCCGTCAGGCGTTGGGCTGGCAGGGAACTTCCGCCAGCTGGTCACGGTGCTTGGCGTGCTGGCGGGTGCCGGGATATTCAATGGCGTCACCAAATACGTCGCGCAGCATCATGACGATGCCGAAAAGCTCCGCACGGTGGTGGGCACCTCTTCTGCTATGGTGCTGGGCTTCTCTACGTTGCTGGCCGTCGTCTTTTTGCTGGCGGCGGCACCCATCAGCCAGGGGCTGTTCGGACACACGCATTATCAGGGGCTGGTGCGCCTGGTGGCGCTCGTTCAGATGGGGATCGCCTGGGCAAACCTGCTGCTGGCGCTGATGAAAGGCTTCCGTGATGCCGCCGGGAATGCGCTGGCGCTGATCCTCGGCAGCATCATCGGCGTTATCGCCTACTACTTTTGCTATCGGCTGGGCGGCTATGAAGGCGCGCTGCTGGGGCTGGCGCTGGTGCCTGCGCTCGTTGTCATTCCGGCAGCGTTTATGCTGATGCGCAGAGGCAATGTCCCGCTGAATTACCTGAAACCGCAGTGGGACAAGATGCTGGCGGGGCAGCTAGGAAAGTTTACCCTGATGGCGCTCATCACTTCGGTAACGCTTCCCGTTGCCTACGTGATGATGCGAAACCTGCTGGCAGCGCATTACAGCTGGGATGAAGTGGGGATCTGGCAGGGCGTGAGCAGCATTTCAGATGCTTACCTCCAATTTATTACGGCTTCCTTTAGCGTCTATTTACTGCCAACCTTATCGCGCCTGACTTCCAGGCAGGATATTACCCGCGAGATTTTTCGCTCCCTGCGTTTTGTATTGCCGGCGGTTGCGATCGCCAGCTTTACCGTCTGGTTACTGCGTGATTTCGCCATCTGGCTGCTGTTTTCGGCGAAGTTTACCGCCATGCGCGATCTGTTTGCCTGGCAACTGGTCGGCGATGTGCTGAAAGTGGGGGCATACGTTTTCGGCTATCTGGTGATTGCGAAGGCTTCGCTGCGGTTGTATATCCTGGCAGAGATCGGCCAGTTTGCGCTGCTGACGGCATTTTCTCACTGGCTGATCCCCACCCACGGTGCGCTGGGGGCGGCTCAGGCCTATATGGCAACTTATATCGTTTATTTCGCTGCCTGTTGCGGCGTATTTTTACTTTGGCGTAAACGCGCATGACTGCACTGATACACATACTGGGATCGGATATCCCGCATCATAACCAGAGCGTTCTGCGGTTCTTCAACGATGAACTGGCATCCGGCACGCCCGATGCGCGCGAGTTTATGGTCGTTGGACGCGATAACGGCCTGAGCGCGGCGTGTCCGGCATTGCACATCACCTTCTGGCCAGACAAAGCGGCCCTGACCAAAGCCGTTGTCGCGAAAGCCAAAGCGGACCGAAGCCAGCGTTTCTTCTTCCACGGACAATTCAATACCGGGCTGTGGCTGGCGCTGTTAAGCGGCGGGATAAAACCTTCCCAGTTCAGCTGGCATATCTGGGGAGCGGATCTCTACGAAGTCTCCCACGGCTGGAAGTTCCGTCTTTTCTATCCGCTGCGTCGTCTGGCGCAGGCGCGCGTGGGCTGCGTTTTTGCTACCCGTGGCGACCTCAACTATTTTGCTAAACAGCACCCGAAGGTTCGCGGGGAACTGCTCTATTTTCCGACCCGTATGGATCCGGCACTGAATACCATGGCGAATGACGCGGTTCGTGAGGGTAAACTGACTATCCTGGTGGGAAATTCCGGCGATCGCAGTAACGAGCATGTCGCGGCGCTGCGGGCGGTGCATCAGCAGTTTGGCGATACGGTGAACGTGGTGGTGCCGATGGGCTATCCCGCCAATAACGACGCCTACATCGATGAAGTTCGCCAGCAGGGGCTTGCGCTGTTTAGCGCGGAAAATCTGCACATTCTCAGCGATAAGCTGGAATTTGATGACTATCTCGCGCTGCTGCGAAAATGCGATCTGGGCTATTTCATCTTTGCCCGTCAGCAGGGGATTGGTACGCTGTGTCTGCTGATTCAGGCGGGCGTACCGTGCGTGCTCAACCGCGAAAACCCGTTCTGGCAGGACATGGCCGAACAGCATATTCCGGTGCTGTTTACCTCTGACACGCTTAATGTCGAGGTGGTACGGGAAGCGCAGCGTCAGCTCACGCTGGTGGATAAAAATAGCATCGACTTTTTCAGCCCGAACTATCTCACGCCGTGGCACCGCGCGCTGCGTATTGCTTCAGGAGACAACGCATGAGCCAGTTGCAATTTAGCGGCTTGCTGGTGGTCTGGCTGCTGAGCACGCTGTTTATCGCCACGCTCACCTGGTTTGAGTTCCGGCGCGTACGTTTTAACTTCAACGTATTCTTCTCGCTGCTGTTTTTGCTGACCTTTTTCTTTGGCTTCCCGCTGACCAGCATCCTCGTGTTCCGCTTTGATGTTGGCGTCGCTCCGCCGGAAATCTTGTTGCAGACGCTGCTCTCTGCGACCTGCTTCTACGCGGTGTATTACGTCACCTATAAAACGCGCCTGCGCGCGGCGAAAGACACCACACCCCGTCGTCCGCTGTTTACCATGAACCGGGTAGAAACCCATCTGACGTGGGTTATGCTGATGACCATCGCCCTCGTCAGCGTGGCGATTTTCTTCATGCATAACGGCTTTTTACTGTTTAAGTTGCAGTCCTATAGCCAGATTTTCTCCGCCGAAGTCTCCGGCGTCGCGCTCAAGCGTTTCTTCTATTTCTTCATTCCGGCGATGCTGGTGGTCTTTTTCCTGCGTCAGGACAGCAAAGCCTGGCTGTTCTTCCTGGTCAGCACCGTCGCATTTGGCATTCTGACCTACATGATCGTCGGCGGCACCCGCGCCAACATCATTATCGCCTTCGCGATTTTCCTGTTTATCGGCATTATTCGCGGTTGGATCTCGCTGTGGATGCTGGCGGCGGCAGGCGTCTTTGGCATTGTGGGGATGTTCTGGCTGGCGCTGAAGCGCTACGGACTGAACGTGGCGGGCGACGAAGCGTTTTATACCTTCCTGTATCTGACGCGCGACACCTTCTCGCCCTGGGAAAACCTGGCATTGTTGCTGCAAAACTACGACAAAATCGAATTCCAGGGGCTGGCGCCGATTGTTCGCGATTTCTATGTCTTTATACCGACGTGGCTGTGGCCTGACCGTCCCGGTATTGTCCTGAACACGGCGAACTACTTTACCTGGGAAGTGCTGAACAACCATTCGGGCCTGGCGATTTCCCCAACCCTGATTGGCTCGCTGGTAGTGATGGGCGGAACGTGGTTTATCCTGCCGGGCGCGATCGCGGTCGGGCTGATAATAAAATGGTTCGACTGGCTATATACGCTGGGTAATGAAGAGACCAACCGCTACAAAGCCGCTGTTTTGCACAGTTTCTGTTTCGGTGCCATTTTCAATATGATCGTTCTGGCGCGCGAGGGACTGGATTCGTTCGTCTCACGCGTGGTGTTTTTTATGGTCGTTTTCGGTCTCTGTCTGCTGCTGGCAAAACTGCTGTACTGGTTGTTTGACAGTGCAGGGCTTGTGCACAGACGTGAGCCACAGGGCAGCACAACGCTGTCGCAAGTCTGAGTAGGGATTATCATGACGGATACAACTTCAGCCCCGCGTTATGCGCTGCGTGGGCTACAGCTTATTGGCTGGCGTGACATGCAACACGCGCTGGATTTCCTGTTCGCGGACGGGCAGATGAAATCGGGCACGCTGGTGGCCATCAACGCAGAAAAAATGCTGGCGGTTGAAGATAATGCGGAAGTGAAAAGCCTGATTGAAGCCGCGGAGTTTAAATATGCCGACGGTATTAGCGTGGTGCGTTCAATTCGTAAAAAGTTTCCTGACGCTAATGTGTCTCGCGTGGCGGGTGCTGACCTTTGGGAGCGACTTATGGAACGCGCAGGCGCTGAAGGCACGCCGGTATTTTTGATTGGCGGCAAACCAGAGGTGCTGGCGCAGACCGAACAAAAGCTGCGTAGCCAGTGGAATGTTAACATCGTGGGCAGCCAGGATGGCTATTTCAGGCCGGAAGATCGCCAGGCGTTATATGAGCGCGTGCGCGACAGCGGGGCGAAAATTGTCACTGTCGCCATGGGGTCGCCGCGGCAGGAAATTCTGATGCGCGATTGCCGTCTGGTCAGCCCGGATGCGCTCTATATGGGCGTTGGCGGCACCTACGACGTCTTTACCGGCCACGTTAAGCGGGCGCCCAAAGTCTGGCAAAACCTGGGGCTGGAGTGGCTCTACCGCCTGCTCTCTCAACCGACGCGTATCAAACGACAGATTCGTCTGCTGCGCTACCTCGCCTGGCACTACACCGGGAAAATGTAATCAATATGCAGCGCGATCTGCTGTTCGCGCTGCAACCCCCCCCTGTAAAACTGCTGGATTTCTGTACAATGCATTCATTTTTTTAATGCATTGTTTGCCATTTGCCAGAATTTAAGAAACCATTCGCTCCGTATTTCAGTACCCCTCAAAACAATACCCGGCAATAAGTCGGGAAACAGCAAACACAACCGAGGATTTATGGCAGAGAAAAAACCGGAGCTTCAGCGTGGGCTGGAAGCTCGACATATTGAATTGATCGCGCTGGGCGGGACTATCGGCGTTGGCCTGTTTATGGGCTCGGCAAGCACGCTGAAATGGGCGGGGCCTTCCGTCCTGCTGGCGTATATTATTGCCGGGCTGTTCGTCTTCTTCATCATGCGCTCAATGGGCGAAATGTTGTTTCTGGAGCCGGTAACGGGCTCTTTCGCCGTTTACGCCCACCGTTATATGAGCCCGTTCTTTGGCTATCTCACGGCCTGGTCGTACTGGTTTATGTGGATGGCCGTCGGGATTTCGGAGATCACCGCCATCGGGGTCTACGTGCAGTTCTGGTTCCCGGAGATGGCCCAGTGGATACCCGCGCTCATCGCCGTAGGGCTTGTGGCGCTGGCGAACCTTGCCGCCGTTCGCCTTTACGGTGAAATCGAGTTCTGGTTTGCGATGATCAAAGTCACCACCATTATCGTGATGATTGTTGTGGGTCTGGGTGTCATCTTCTTTGGTTTCGGTAACGGCGGGCACGCGATTGGTTTCGGTAACCTGACCGGGCACGGCGGCTTCTTTGCCGGCGGCTGGAAAGGCTTCCTGACCGCACTCTGTATCGTTGTCGCCTCTTATCAGGGCGTTGAGCTGATCGGCATTACCGCAGGTGAGGCGAAAAACCCGCAGGTCACGCTGCGTAGCGCGGTAGGCAAGGTGCTGTGGCGTATCCTGATTTTCTATGTGGGCGCGATCTTCGTTATCGTGACCATTTTCCCATGGAACGAGATCGGCACCACCGGCAGCCCGTTTGTCTTAACCTTCGCTAAGATTGGCATCACGGCGGCGGCCGCCATTATCAACTTTGTGGTGCTGACGGCGGCGCTCTCCGGCTGTAACAGCGGGATGTACAGCTGCGGGCGTATGCTTTACGCGCTCTCGCAAAACAAACAGCTGCCGGCGGTGATGGGTAAAGTCTCCCGCGTGGGTGTACCGGTGGCGGGCGTAGCGGTGTCGATTGTGATTCTGCTGATTGGCTCTTGCCTGAACTACATCATCCCGAATCCGCAGCGCGTGTTTGTTTACGTCTATAGCGCCAGCGTGCTGCCGGGAATGGTACCGTGGTTTGTCATTTTGATTAGCCAGCTGCGTTTCCGACAGGCGCACAAAAAAGCGATCGCCAGCCATCCGTTCCGCTCCATTCTGTTCCCGTATGCGAACTATTTGACGATGGCGTTCCTGATTTGCGTATTAATTGGAATGTACTTTAATGAAGATACCCGCATGTCGCTGTTTGTCGGGATGATCTTCCTGGCTGCCGTCACAGCTGCATATAAACTTTTTGGCCTGGGCCGCCGTGGCTCCGCCCATAAAGTGGAGGAATAAGCGGCAAAATGTGCAAACCATAACCAAACGCGCATTTTTTTCAAAAAAGCACTAGACAGCGGGGACGGAGGTACGTAATATCCAGCCCCGCAACGGCGCTAAGCGCCCGTAGCTCAGCTGGATAGAGCGCTGCCCTCCGGAGGCAGAGGTCTCAGGTTCGAATCCTGTCGGGCGCGCCATTTTAGTGCCGGCGCTAGAGCTGCGGTGGTCTGAGAAGTAGTCAGAACCGCGTGAAAGAATACAGTGGTGGCTATAGCTCAGTTGGTAGAGCCCTGGATTGTGATTCCAGTTGTCGTGGGTTCGAATCCCATTAGCCACCCCATTATTGAAAGAGTTGTGAATTGCGAAGGTGGCGGAATTGGTAGACGCGCTAGCTTCAGGTGTTAGTGTTCTTACGGACGTGGGGGTTCAAGTCCCCCCCCTCGCACCACGACTTTTAATGAGTTGAACTAAAAATTCAAAAAAGCAGTACATCGGCGAGTAGCGCAGCTTGGTAGCGCAACTGGTTTGGGACCAGTGGGTCGGAGGTTCGAATCCTCTCTCGCCGACCAATTTTGAACCCCGCTTCGGCGGGGTTTTTTGTTTTCTGCGTTTTTTATCCTGTAGCCTTTCCCCGACAACACTCTATATCCTTGTCGCGATTCAGCGACATATAACCCGTTAATATTAAAGAATTTATTATTTTACCTCTTAACCTGTCTCCTGGTGACGACATATCGCCGCCTTCAGCGCGATGTTGTATGGCTTCAGGCGGTTCTTAACAGCATAATTTCCTTTTATCTTAAAATGTTGCGCGATGTAAAAGTTCTGCGTGTAAACCTGGCACATTACATGCAATAATATGCGTGTAGATGCTCATTCCATCTCTTATGTTCGCCTTAAGGCCTCATAAACTCAGGAATGACGCAGAGCCGTTTACGGTGCTTATCGTCCACTGACAGATGTCGCTTCGGCCTCATCAGACACCATGGACACAACGTTGAGTGAAGCACCAAATATGTTGTCTTACAGACCTGTTTTAACGCCTGCTTTTATAGCAGGCGTTTTTTTATGGGCGTAAAAAAGGAGGCCATCTGGCCTCCTATTAATTACTGCTGCGTTCCGTTATTTTGCAACGTCAATAACAGCCCATCACGGCGCATAGCTGCGGCCTCTTCCGGCTTATGCTGCTTGTCCAGCGAATCAGCAAGCCAGGCGTAATCAAATGCGTCCGGACGTTGCTTCAGCGCGGCGCGGAAGGCGAGACTCGCCTCCTGCCACTCGCCGTGTTTCATCAGAGACTGGCCCAGCGTACTCCACAGCAGCGGACGATCGCCCACGGTTTTGATCTGCTGGCGCAGTGCTTTTTCAATTTGTTCCGGATTGTTGGTTTTCAGACGCGGGATGACCATCACCAGGCGGTCATCATACTGTCGCTTGAGACCGTCGAGGAGGATCTCCTGCGCGGTGTCATGGTCATCACACTCAATCAGATGTTCTGCCATCGCCACCTGAAGAGGAACCTGCTGGCGCGTTTTACGGCTCTGGTTTTTCCACCAGGTTTTCAGGCCGTCGCTGCCGAGATCGGCGCGCGCCTGATCCATCAGGCCAATCCAGGCCAGACGCTGAAGTTCATCACGATGTTCATCATCGCCCACGTCGGCTTTCGCCATGGAAGGGATAATGTCCAGCAGCGAGCCCCAGGCACCGGTCCGAATATATGCCTGCTCAGCCAGACGCAGCACTTCCGGGTGACGAGGGGTAATTTCCAGCAGACGGTCAACGCCGTGACGGGCGGCATGGTTTTCATTGCGCGCCAGTTGCAGACGAACGCGGGTGATCTCAACCGGAATCGGATCTTTAGTAGAGAGCTCAGACGCGCGTTCAAGATGCTGATTGGCGCGGGCCTCATCGCCTCGCTGTTGCGCCGCCTCAGCGGCCAGCAGATAGTTAACAACCGGCTGTTCTGCATGGTCGGCATTTTTCGACATCAGCTTTTCAACCTGCTGATAGTCGCCTTCGGCCAGCTTCAGCAACGCTTGCTCGGTCTGCTTGCGGGCGCGACGGCGCTTACGGCCAACGAACCAGCCGCGCGTATGTACGCCGGTACGGAAAATACGACGCAGGAGCCACTCCACTGCCAGCAGAACGACCACACCCAGGATCAGGATAATCACCAGCCCTGTTACGCTGGTTTCGATATTGTAGTTATCGGTCTGGATCAATACATAACCCTGGTGACCCGCGAGCATCGGCCCCAGTACAATCCCGGCGATCAGCAGGATGAAGAGTAAGAAGACTTTTAGCATCATTACTCTCCTTGCGGCGCGCTTTCAGGCGCTGGCGCGGCGGCAGGTGCTTCAGCCGGACGCTCTGCCGGAACGCCCGGTTGGGCCAGCAGGTTACGCACGCGCGTCTGCATGAGCTTCTCCAGAATCGGCTGGCTTTCCAGCTTGTCCGGCACGTTCATGGTGATGTTTTGCTGGCTCAGCTTGTCGATATCCTCAAGGAACGCGGTCGTGGTTGCGTCATTGGTATCGTAGTAAGCACGTACCCAGGTTGAAACGTTATCCAGCGCCTGTTTGTAGGTCTCTTCCTGGTGACGCGGTACGGCCTGGGCAGCCACCAGCAGGCGGGAACGAATGTTTTCGCGCAGATAGACGTCCTGGTTCGGCGCCAGCAGCGGCACGGCAGTTTCATCGCGGCGGCGAATGGTAATAAAGCTGTCCATAAAGTTCTGCCAGCTCTTTTGCAGGTTGATACGCCATTCGCTCAGGGAGCTGGACAGCTCGGTGCCGTCAGAATCCATCGGGGAGTCATCGTCGTTGTTATCGGCCAGCTGAAGGTTATCAATCTGGTTGGAGAGCTGATTTACCTTAAGGATGATACCATCGTAATCGACCTGAGAAACCGCGGACAGGCTGGCGATATCTTCCGTAATAGCGCGGCGAGCGTTGATGAGGCTCGGATCGTTCATGTCCGCCAGGCTTGCGTCGGCGCTTTTCAGCAGCGCGGCGGCGGTGGTGACATCCTGATCGCTCCAGAGCTTGCGCCCGGCCAGTTTCACCAGAAAATCGGCCTGTGAAAGTAGCCAGGTTTTGGCATCGGTTCCCGAAATTGTGGCGACTTTTTCCTGCACTTCGCTCAGCTGTTTGGTCAACTCTTCACGTTTGCTGTTCGCGTCGGCGAGGGCGGCAGCCTGCTGTTTGATCACGCCTTCCAGCTCAGCTTTTTGCGTCTCCTGCGCTTTCTGTAGGGCAGTGATTTGGTTAACCAGCGCGTCGCTGGTGGCCGTCTGGTTGGTGCCTTGTTTCTTCACCAGTCCGTAGAGTCCCACGCCTGCGGCCAGCGCAATCGCGATGGCAATCACGCTCAGCGTGAGGCTGGTTTTGTTGCTGCCGTTTTTCTTCTCAACGGTTGTGTCTGTCGTCTCTGGCTGTGACGTGGTGTCCACAGTCTCCCTGGTCTCTTCAACCACGGCGGAGGATTTTTCGTGTTCCGTCATTATGGCTTCCCATTTGAGAGTTATTGTAATGCGCGCAGCAGCGCATCGTTGTCGGCGTTTTCAGCGATCCGAATATCCTGCCAGCCCAGTTCCCGGGCGTGGTTCGCCAGACGCTCACTGACGACCAGAAGCCGACAGCGGAGTAACCAGTTTTCGCGATACCAAAGCGGAATCAGCGACCAAAGCTGTTGTAACATTTCACCGCTGGTGACCACCAGCGTATTAATACCGCGGGCGTGCCAGCGCATTGCTTCTTCCGCGCCATCATAGTGTTTCGCACAGCGCTGATAGCACTCCACAAACGTCACGTCTGCGCCGCGTTCGCGCAGCGTTTCGCCCAGCAGTTCGCGACCACCGTTGCCGCGCAAAATGAGCGCGCGCTTTCCGGCAATGGTTTGTAATTCAGGTAATTGTAGCAAGACTTCGCTGATTTCCCGATCTAACGGGTAACGAACATCGATTCCGCTCGCGGTATGTAAGGCCAGCGCCGTGGTGCGCCCGATGGCGAAATAGCGGGGGGCGTGAGGCCAGCTAACGGCATGCTGTTGCAGCTGCGCATGGGCAAACTCCACGGCATGCTGCGACAGCGCAAAGAGCAGATCGCCTTCCTGTAAGAGACGCATCTGGTCAGCGAGCTCAGGCAGCTCGCGACCGGGGGAGAATTCAATCAGCGGAAAACTCCAGGCCACCTGCCCCAGTGCGCGCAGACGGCTCACTAACTGCTCTCCTGCGGGAGAAGGGCGGGTGACAAGTATGCTCATGCAGGGGGCTCTCCGTTATAGACCTCGGCCAGAATTTCACGCGCGCCGTTATTCAGCAGCTCTTCCGCCAGCGATACGCCAAGCGCCTCGGCATCTTGCGGTTTGCCGCGACGTTCACCGCGAACCATCTGTGAGCCGTCCGGCGCGCCAACCAGCGCACGCAACCACAGCTCACCGTCAGTTAATTCAGCATAGCTGCCAATTGGCACCTGACAGCCTCCTTCGAGGCGAGTATTCATCGCGCGCTCGGCTTTTACGCGAACGGCGGTATCGTCATGATTCAGCGGCGCGAGCAGTGCCTGAGTGCGCGCATCAACCAGACGACACTCAATGCCGACGGCACCCTGGCCGACGGCGGGCAGCGACAGCTCCGGCGGCAACGCGACGCGAATGCGTTCTTCCAGCCCCAGGCGTTTCAGGCCCGCAACCGCAAGAATAATGGCATCGTAGTCGCCGTTATCCAGCTTGCCAAGGCGTGTGCCGACGTTCCCGCGCAGCGAACGGATCACCAGATCCGGGCGACGTTCAGCCAGCTGACACTGGCGGCGTAAACTTGACGTGCCGACCACGCTGCCTGCCGGCAACGCATCGAGCGAGTCATAGCGATTAGAGACAAACGCATCGCGCGGATCCTCGCGCTCGCAGATGGTCACCAGCCCCAGCCCTTCCGGGAACTCAACGGGCACATCCTTCATCGAATGCACGGCGATATCGGCGCGGTTCTCAAGCAATGCCAGCTCCAGCTCTTTGACAAACAGACCCTTTCCGCCCACTTTGGCCAGCGGCGTATCCAGAATGACATCGCCACGCGTGACCATTGGCACCAGCTCAACGCGTAATCCGGTGTGGCAGGCTTCCAGGCGCTGCTTAACATAATGTGCCTGCCAGAGTGCAAGAGGACTTTGGCGTGTGGCAATTCTCAAAACATTGTCTAACATGCTTGTTACCGTCATTATCAATCGCTAACCATCCTAACATTGTTGACACTCGGATGGCAGTTTTACGGTTGATGAAGAGTGAGAGGGACAGGGCGGCGTACTCGTCAGCCATCGCCGTATTCAGGAATTTACACGTCAAGAACGGTGCTACACTTGTATGTAGCGCATCTTTCTTTACGGTCAACCGGCAAGGTGTTAAATTGATCACGTTTTAGACCATTTTTTCGTCTGTACCACCAGAAAAGCAAAAGGCGAAAAAAGGGTAACGGTTATTTTTTGAAATACTGCGGGTCCGCTGCTTTTTGTGTTCTGACTGGCGTGCGACACCCGGAAACATCAGGCGATACGTCTTGTACCTCTATATTGAGACTCTGAAACAGAGACTGGATGCCATCAATCAATTGCGTGTGGATCGCGCGCTTGCTGCCATGGGCCCTGCTTTCCAGCAGGTATACAGTCTACTGCCAACATTGTTGCACTATCACCATCCGCTGATGCCGGGTTACCTTGATGGTAACGTTCCCCAGGGCATTTGCCTCTTCACGCCTGATGAAACCCAACAGCATTACCTGACTGAACTTGAACTCTACCGTGGTATGCCGCCGCAGGATTCGCCGAAAGGCGAGCTGCCGATTACCGGGGTTTACTCCATGGGCAGCACGTCATCGGTTGGGCAAAGCTGCTCTTCTGACCTGGATATTTGGGTCTGCCATCAGTCCTGGCTCGACAATGAAGAGCGCCAACTGTTGCAGCGTAAATGCAGCCTGCTGGAGAGCTGGGCGGCGTCGCTCGGCGTGGAAGTGAGCTTCTTCCTGATTGATGAAAACCGTTTCCGCCATAACGAAAGCGGCAGTCTGGGTGGTGAAGACTGCGGCTCGACTCAGCACATCCTGTTGCTGGATGAGTTTTACCGTACTGCCGTTCGCCTGGCCGGGAAACGTATTCTGTGGAATATGGTGCCGTGCGATGAAGAAGAGAATTATGACGACTACGTCATGTCGCTTTACTCGCAGGGCGTTCTGACGCCAAACGAGTGGCTGGATCTGGGCGGCCTGAGCTCCCTGTCCGCCGAAGAGTACTTTGGCGCAAGCCTCTGGCAGCTTTATAAGAGCATTGATTCACCGTACAAAGCGGTGCTGAAAACCCTGCTGCTGGAAGCCTACTCCTGGGAATACCCCACGCCGCGCCTGCTGGCGAAAGATATTAAACAGCGTCTGCACGACGGGGAGATCGTCTCCTACGGTCTTGATGCCTACTGCATGATGCTGGAACGCGTCACCGAATACCTGACAGCCATTGAGGACGCCACGCGTCTTGACCTGGTGCGTCGATGTTTCTATCTCAAAGTCTGTGAAAAACTGAGCCGCGAACGCGCCTGCGTGGGCTGGCGTCGTGAAGTCGTCAGCCAGTTAGTCAAAGAGTGGGGATGGGACGAAGAGCGTCTCGCCATGCTCGACAACCGCGCCAACTGGAAGATCGATCAGGTGCGTGAGGCGCACAACGAACTGCTTGATGCGATGATGCAGAGCTACCGCAACCTGATCCGCTTTGCCCGCCGTAACAACCTTAGCGTTTCTGCCAGCCCACAGGATATCGGGGTGCTGACCCGCAAACTGTACGCCGCGTTTGAAGCGTTGCCGGGCAAGGTAACGCTGGTTAACCCACAGATTTCGCCTGACCTGTCTGAACCGAATCTGACCTTTATCTACGTGCCGCCGGGCCGCGCGAACCGCACCGGGTGGTATCTGTACAACCGTGCGCCAAGCATGGATTCGATCATCAGCCATCAGCCGCTGGAGTATAACCGCTACCTGAACAAGCTGGTGGCCTGGGCCTGGTTTAACGGCCTTCTCACCTCACGTACCCGGTTGTTTATCAAAGGCAACGAGGTGGTCGATTTAGCCAAGTTGCAGGAGATGGTGGCGGATGTCTCGCACCACTTCCCGCTGCGTCTGCCTGCGCCGACGCCAAAAGCGCTCTACAGCCCGTGTGAGATTCGCCATCTGGCGATCATCGTCAACCTGGAATACGACCCGACGGCGGCCTTCCGCAATCAGGTGGTTCACTTTGACTTCCGCAAGCTGGACGTCTTTAGCTTTGGCGAGCAGCAAAACTGCCTGGTGGGCAGCGTGGATCTGCTGTACCGCAACTCGTGGAACGAAGTGCGTACCCTGCACTTTAACGGCGAGCAGGCGATGATCGAGGCGCTGAAAACGATCCTCGGCAAGATGCATCAGGACGCCGCGCCGCCGGACAGCGTGGAGGTGTTCTGCTACAGTCAGCACCTGCGCGGCCTGATTCGTACCCGCGTGCAGCAACTGGTGTCTGAGTGCATCGAACTGCGTCTCTCCAGCACCCGTCAGGAAACCGGGCGCTTTAAAGCGCTGCGCGTCTCCGGCCAGACCTGGGGGCTGTTCTTTGAACGCCTGAACGTGTCGGTGCAGAAGCTGGAGAACGCCATTGAATTCTACGGCGCGATTTCACACAACAAACTGCATGGCCTGTCGGTTCAGGTGGAAACCAACCACGTTAAGCTGCCGCAGGTGGTGGATGGCTTTGCGAGTGAAGGGATTATTCAGTTCTTCTTCGAAGAGTCGGGCGATAACGCCGGGTTTAACATCTACATTCTGGATGAAACCAACCGTGCCGAGGTGTATCACCACTGTGAAGGCAGCAAAGAGGAGCTGGTGCGCGACGTCAGCCGCTTCTATTCGTCCTCGCACGATCGCTTTACCTACGGCTCAAGCTTTATCAATTTCAACCTGCCGCAGTTCTACCAGATTGTGAATGTGGATGGGCGAGCGCAGGTGATCCCGTTCCGTACGCAGGCGATTACCCCTGCGGCGCCCGCTAACCAGGAAACTGCGCCGCTGTTGCAGCAGTATTTTTCCTGAGGCTTTTCGCCGGGTGGCGCTATCGCTTATCCGGCCTACGGTCCGAGTCGCTGTTGCCGGGTGGCGCTGACGCTTACCCGGCCTACGGTTTGAGCCGCTGTTGCCGGGTGGCGCTGACGCTTACCCGGCCTACGGTTCGAGCCGTTGTAGGCCCGGTAAGGCGTAGCCGCCACCGGGCAACGCAACTACCTGAAACTCACGTCCTCGCCCGCCTGCGCCGTCGCCGCCTGCTCCAGCAGATCCCAGAACGTTTCGCCGCTGCGATCGCAGACCCACTCGTCACCTTTCAGATCAAAGTGATAGCCGCCCTGTTTCGCCGCCAGCCACACCTGGTGAAGCGGCTCCTGACGGTTAATAATAATCTTGCTGCCGTTTTCGAAGCTTAAGGTCAGGATCCCGCCGTTGATTTCACAATCGATATCGCTGTCGCCGTCCCAGTCGTCGATACGCTCTTCGATGGTCATCCACAGGGTATCGGCAAGGCGATGAAATTCACTGTCGTTCATGGTTTTATTCCTGTTTTTCGTGATGGCGGCAGTATAACGCTAAATAATTCCCGTTGCAGGAAAGCGGCAAACTCTTGCTTTTGTGTCTTCTCCTGCGATGATAGAAACAGATTTGAACTTACGGGCAACCTCTACATGAAAAACGTCTTCCGAACGCTTGTCGTTCTTGTCACTCTGTTTAGCCTGACCGGCTGTGGACTGAAGGGACCACTGTACTTCCCGCCAGAGGATAAAAACGCACCACCGCCGACAAAACCGGTGCAAAGTGGTATCGAGTCATCTACGCCGGATACCAACGATCGCGGCAATAACGGCGGCCCGACTCAGGTCAATCTCTGACAATTACGTTCTGTACCCGCGCAATGGAGCAAATGATGCAGTTCTCTAAAATGCATGGCCTTGGCAACGACTTTATGGTCGTCGACGCGGTAACGCAGAATGTCTTTTTCTCCCCGGAATTGATCCGTCGCCTGGCGGATCGACACATGGGCGTGGGGTTTGACCAGCTGCTGGTGGTGGAGCCGCCTTACGATCCTGACCTGGATTTTCACTACCGCATTTTTAACGCCGACGGCAGCGAAGTTTCCCAGTGCGGCAACGGCGCGCGCTGTTTTGCCCGCTTTGTTCGGCTGAAAGGGCTGACCAACAAGCGCGATATCCGCGTCAGCACCGCCAACGGCCGGATGGTGCTCAGCGTCACCGACGACGAACTGGTGCGCGTGAACATGGGCGAGCCGAACTTCGCCCCCTCTGCCGTGCCGTTTCGCGCCAACAAAGCGGAAAAGACCTATATTATGCGTGCCGCCGAGCAGACAGTATTGTGCGGCGTCGTCTCAATGGGTAACCCGCACTGCGTGATTCAGGTGGATGATGTGCAAACCGCGGCGGTTGAAACGCTCGGCCCGGTGCTGGAAAGCCACGAGCGCTTCCCGGAGCGGGCGAACATCGGTTTCATGCAGGTGGTGAAGCGTGAACACATTCGCCTGCGGGTTTACGAGCGCGGCGCGGGCGAAACCCAGGCCTGCGGAAGCGGTGCCTGTGCGGCGGTGGCCGTCGGTATCTCACAGGGGTTACTGGCAGAAGAGGTTCGCGTGGAATTACCGGGCGGACGTCTTGATATCGCCTGGAAAGGAGCGGGTCATCCACTGTACATGACTGGCCCGGCGACACATGTTTATGACGGGTTTATCCATCTATGAAGCAACCAGGGGAAGAACTGCGGGAACCTGTATCAGAGCTGGACGACAGCGCTGTTGTGGATTACCTGCTGCACAATCCTGAGTTTTTTATCCGCAATGCACGCGTCGTCGAACGGATGCGCGTGCCGCATCCGGTTCGCGAGACCGTGTCGCTGGTTGAATGGCACATGGCGCGCTCGCGCAACCACATCAATCAGCTCGAAGAGAACATGACGCTGCTGATGGAGCAGGCCAGCAATAACGAAAGCCTGTTCTACCGTCTACTGCACCTTCAGGCGCGTCTGGCTTCCGCGCACAGTCTCGAAGAGTTCCTCAACCGCTTCCACCGCTGGGCGCGCGATCTAGGGCTGGCAGGCGCGACGATCCGTCTCTTCCCTGACCGCTGGCGCATTGGCGCGCCGTCCGGGTTTACCCATCTGGCGCTGAGCCGTCAGGCGTTTGAGCCGCTGCGCATTCAGCGTCTGGGCCATGAGCACCACTATCTGGGGCCGCTTAACGGGCCAGAACTGCTGGTGGTGCTGCCGGAAGCCAAAGCTATCGGCTCGGTGGCGATGTCGCTGATGGGGCGCGATGGTGACCTGGGCGTGATGTTATTTACCAGCCGCGACGCGCATCATTATGAACAGGGGCAGGGCACGCAACTGTTGCAGGAGATCGCCCTGATGCTGCCTGAGCTGCTGGAGCGCTGGATTGAGCGCGTATGACGGACGGACTGCTCGCCACTGACGTCAACCGCTTTCTGCGCTATCTGGGCGTAGAACGCCAGCTCAGCCCTATTACGCTGCTCAACTATCAGCGTCAGCTTGATGCCATCATGCAGCTTGCCGATGAAATCGGCCTGAAAAGCTGGCAACAATGTGACGCCGCCACGGTACGCGGGTTCGTCGTGCGTAGCCGTAAAAAAAATCTCAGCCCGGCGAGCCTGGCGCTCCGGCTCTCTGCCCTGCGCAGTTTCTTCGACTGGCTGGTCAGTCAGGGCGGTCTGAAAGCCAACCCGGCAAAAGGGATCGCCACGCCGAAAGCCCCGCGTCATCTGCCGAAAAATATCGACGTCGACGACGTAAACCGCCTGCTGGATATCGATCTTAACGATCCGCTGGCCGTGCGCGACCGCGCGATGCTGGAGGTGATGTACGGCGCGGGCCTGCGTCTCTCTGAGCTGGTGAACCTCGACTTAAAGCACCTCGATCTGGAATCCGGCGAGGTGTGGGTAATGGGCAAGGGCAGCAAAGAGCGCCGCCTGCCGATCGGCCGCAATGCGGTCTCCTGGATTGAGCACTGGCTGGACCTTCGCGGGCTGTTTGGCGCCGACGAAGATGCGCTGTTCCTGTCGAAACTCGGCAAGCGGATCTCGGCGCGTAACGTGCAGAAGCGCTTTGCGGAGTGGGGCATTAAGCAGGGGCTGAACAGCCACGTTCACCCCCACAAGCTGCGCCACTCCTTTGCGACGCACATGCTGGAATCAAGCGGCGACCTGCGCGGCGTACAGGAGCTGCTTGGTCACGCGAATCTGTCGACCACCCAAATCTATACCCACTTAGACTTCCAACACCTTGCCTCGGTGTATGACGCGGCGCATCCACGCGCCAAACGGGGGAAATAATGCGTTTTTACCGCCCACTCGGTCAGATATCAGCCCTGACGTTTGACCTTGATGACACTCTTTACGATAACCGCCCGGTGATCCTGCGTACCGAGCAGGAGTCGCTGGCGTTTGTGCAGAACTACCATCCTGCGCTGAAAGCGATGCAGAACAAAGACTTCCAGCAGCTGCGTCAGTCCCTGCGGGAAACCGAACCGGAGATTTACCACGACGTGACCGAATGGCGCCGCCGTGCGGTTGAGCAGGCGATGCTCAACGCCGGCCTGAGCGCGCAGGATGCGGCCACGGGGGCCGAAGCGGCCATGGAAAACTTCGCCAAATGGCGCAGTCGGATCGACGTGCCGCAGGAGACCCACGACACGCTGGCGAAGCTCGCCGAAAAGTGGCCGCTGGTGGCCATCACCAACGGCAACGCTCAGCCTGAACTGTTTGGTCTGGGGAACTATTTTCAGTTCGTGCTGCGCGCGGGCCCGCACGGACGCTCGAAGCCGTTCAACGATATGTATCATCTGGCAGCGGAAAAACTGGATTTGCCGCTCGGTGATATCCTGCACGTGGGCGACGACCTGACCACGGACGTCGCCGGGGCGATCCGCTGCGGCATGCAGGCCTGCTGGATCAAGCCGGAAAATGCCGATCTGATGACTACCCCGGATAGCCGTCTTCTGCCGCACGTGGAAATTTCACGGTTGGCATCCCTCACGACGCTGATATAATCATCAATTGTTCTGTATAAATTAACAGGGTTTTGGCGAATGGAAACATTTGCCTGCCCGACATGACGTGACGGTGCCAATGGACGTTTCTTACCTGCTCGACAGCCTTAATGATAAACAGCGTGACGCGGTTGCCGCCTCGCGTACAAACCTGCTGGTACTGGCTGGAGCGGGCAGTGGTAAGACGCGCGTGCTGGTTCACCGTATCGCCTGGCTACAGAGCGTGGAGAACTGCTCGCCGTACTCGATTATGGCCGTGACGTTCACCAACAAGGCGGCGGCGGAGATGCGCCACCGTATCGCGCAGCTGATGGGCACCAGCCAGGGCGGCATGTGGGTTGGCACCTTCCACGGCCTGGCGCACCGTCTGCTGCGCGCGCACCATATGGACGCTAACCTGCCGCAGGATTTCCAGATCCTCGACAGCGAAGATCAGCTGCGCTTGCTGAAACGCCTGATCAAGGCGATGAACCTCGATGAGAAGCAGTGGCCGCCGCGTCAGGCGATGTGGTACATCAACGGTCAGAAAGACGAAGGGCTGCGTCCGCATCATATCCAGAGCTTCGGTAACCCGGTCGAGCAGACCTGGCAGAACGTCTACAAGGCCTATCAGGAAGCGTGCGATCGCGCCGGTCTGGTGGATTTCGCCGAGCTGCTGCTGCGCGCCCACGAGCTGTGGCTGAACAAACCGCATATCCTGCAACACTACCGTGAACGCTTTACCAACATCCTGGTGGACGAATTCCAGGATACCAACAACATCCAGTACGCCTGGATCCGCCTGCTGGCCGGGGATACCGGCAAGGTGATGATCGTAGGCGATGACGATCAGTCTATCTACGGCTGGCGCGGCGCGCAGGTGGAGAACATCCAGCGCTTCCTCAACGATTTCCCCGGCGCGCAAACCATCCGTCTGGAGCAGAACTACCGTTCTACCAGCAACATTCTGAGCGCGGCCAACGCCCTGATTGAGAACAACAACGGGCGCCTGGGTAAAAAGCTGTGGACCGATGGCGTCGACGGCGAACCGATTTCGATTTACTGCGCCTTCAACGAGCTCGACGAAGCCCGCTTCGTGGTGAACCGCATTAAAACCTGGCAGGAGAACGGTGGTGCGCTGGAGCAGTGTGCCATTCTCTATCGCAGCAACGCCCAGTCGCGCGTGCTGGAAGAGGCGCTGTTGCAGGTGAGCATGCCGTACCGCATTTATGGCGGTATGCGCTTCTTCGAACGTCAGGAGATCAAAGATGCGCTCTCGTATTTGCGTCTGATTGCCAACCGTAACGACGATGCGGCGTTTGAGCGCGTGGTGAACACGCCGACGCGCGGCATCGGCGATCGTACGCTGGACGTGGTGCGCCAGGCCTCGCGCGATCGTCAGCTTACGCTGTGGCAGGCGTGCCGTGAGCTGTTACAGGAAAAAGCCCTCGCCGGACGCGCCGCCAGCGCATTGCAGCGCTTCCTGGAGTTAATCGACGCGCTGGCGCAGGAAACCGCCGACATGCCGCTGCACGTCCAGACCGACCGGGTGATCAAAGATTCCGGCCTGCGCACCATGTACGAGCAGGAAAAAGGCGAGAAGGGCCAGACCCGTATTGAGAACTTAGAGGAACTGGTGACGGCAACGCGCCAGTTCAGCTACAACGAAGAAGACGAAGACCTGATGCCGTTGCAGGCATTCCTCTCTCACGCCGCGCTGGAGGCGGGGGAAGGGCAGGCCGATACCTGGCAGGATGCGGTTCAGCTGATGACCCTGCACTCCGCGAAGGGTCTGGAGTTTCCGCAGGTGTTCATCGTTGGGATGGAAGAGGGGATGTTCCCGAGCCAGATGTCGCTGGATGAAGGCGGGCGTCTGGAAGAGGAGCGTCGTCTGGCCTACGTGGGCGTGACCCGTGCGATGCAGAAACTGACTCTGACCTACGCGGAAACCCGCCGCCTGTACGGGAAAGAGGTGTATCACCGTCCGTCGCGCTTTATCGGCGAACTGCCGGAAGAGTGTGTGGAAGAGGTGCGCCTGCGCGCCAGCATCAGCCGTCCGGTCAGCCATCAGCGTATGGGCTCGCCAATCTCTGAAACCGACACCGGTTACAAGCTGGGCCAGCGCGTGCGCCACTCGAAGTTTGGCGAAGGCACCATCGTCAACCTGGAAGGCAGCGGCGAGCACAGCCGTTTGCAGGTAGCGTTCCAGGGGCAGGGGATCAAATGGCTGGTGGCAGCCTATGCCAAGCTGGAAAGTGTGTAACTTTCAGAAAAATATCACTATTTTGTAATAATCTGCTAGCCTTATACGTTGAAGGTCAATTAATGCCCTTCAGCGTTCCGTTGCGTGTTGACGCCACAGTTATTGCTGGCGTAACATGCGCGCACGATTACGCTAAGAGGACATTCGCCTTGGACACACCCAGTAGATACTGGCTCAATTCCCTGTCATCCAGGAACAACTCCTAAGGCTATCTCCTCTTGCTGATGGCCTTAGTGGTTGTCAGCGACTGCATCATTCCCGTCGCGCTGAGTCAGGCTGTTTAATGGTCTGAAACCCAATTTGTTTCTGTGTGCCCACCGAACTGTCCGATATTTTTTGCATTGGGAGTCCCGGTCATGTTGAGCGCATTTCAACTCGAAAATAACCGACTGACTCGGCTTGAAGCCGAAGAGTCACAGCCCCTCATTGATGCCGTATGGGTGGATCTGGTCGAGCCGGACGACGATGAGCGCCTTCGCGTACAATCTGAACTGGGGCAAAGCCTGGCGACACGCCCGGAACTGGAAGACATCGAAGCATCCGCCCGTTTTTTTGAAGACGAAGACGGCCTGCACATTCACTCCTTCTTCTTTTTCGAAGATGCCGAAGACCACGCGGGGAACTCCACCGTGGCGTTTACCATCCGCGATGGCCGCCTGTTCACCCTGCGCGAGCGCGAACTGCCTGCGTTTCGTCTCTACCGTATGCGCGCCCGCAGCCAGGCGATGATGGACGGCAACGCCTATGAGCTGCTGCTGGATCTGTTCGAAACCAAAATCGAACAGCTGGCGGATGAAATCGAAAACATCTACAGCGACCTGGAAAAGCTGAGCCGCGTGATCATGGAAGGCCATCAGGGCGATGAGTACGACGAAGCGTTGTCCACGCTGGCAGAGCTGGAAGATATCGGCTGGAAGGTGCGTTTGTGTCTGATGGATACCCAGCGCGCGCTGAACTTCCTGGTGCGCAAGGCACGTCTGCCGGGCGGTCAGCTGGAGCAGGCGCGTGAGATCTTACGCGATATCGAATCCCTGCTGCCGCACAACGAATCCCTGTTCCAGAAGGTCAACTTCCTGATGCAGGCGGCGATGGGTTTTATCAACATCGAGCAGAACCGCATCATCAAGATCTTCTCGGTGGTGTCCGTGGTGTTCCTGCCGCCGACGCTGGTGGCGTCCAGCTACGGGATGAACTTCGAGTTTATGCCGGAGCTGAAGTGGAGCTTTGGCTACCCGGGGGCGATTATCTTTATGATCCTCGCCGGGCTGGCGCCGTATCTGTACTTTAAGCGGAAGAACTGGCTGTAAAAATCTGGCGGGTGGCGCTGCGCTTACCCGCCCTACGATCGAATTCCCTCTCCCTGTGGGAGAGGGTTCCCCACAAAATAATGCCTGCACAGACGGCCCCCTCTCCCTTGAGGGAGAGAGCTGGGGTGAGGGGGAACATACGGCTCTGGTGGTCATTCCGTTCACTTTATGTTCCTTGCTACTCTGTCACGACATGACCGGTGAACGTGCCAGGGTGGCTCAGTCGCCACCACCCTGGCGACCCGGGCTTCCGGCGGAAAATCGCCGCTTCGCGGTGCCTTCGGCTTATTCCTTCCGGCTTATCGGGGACGGGAGGAGGTAACATCCCTGTAAAGCCCGCCCTCTCGGCGCATCCCTGCGCCTCGCCCCGGCCTACAGGAAACGCCTCAGCGATTTACAGCCGGACCGAGGCATCGCTGAAAGCCCTCAGTTATTCTGAGGCAACGTTATCGCTTTTGCTTTCAAATTACTGGGGAACCCTCTCCCCTGTGGGAGAGGGTTAGGGTGAGGGCAACATCACAGCCCTTTGCGCACCCTGCGCTGGGTATAAATCGCATCCGCAACAAAGATGGCCAGCGCCACCCAGATAAAGGCGAACGTCACCATCTTATCCGCACCCGGCACCTCGCCGTAAAACACCACCGCCAGCAGGAACATCAGCGTGGGGCCAATGTACTGGAAGAAGCCCAGCGTGGAGAGGCGCAGACGCGTTGCCGCGCCGGTAAAGCACAGCAGGGGGATCGTCGTGACCACGCCCGCGGCCATCAGCATCAGGTTCAGCGACCATGGATTGCTGCCCATGTGGCTGGTTGCGCTGTCGGCAATACCGAACAGGTAGATCGCGGCGACAGGCAGCAGCCACAGGGTTTCAAATAGCATTCCCGTCTGCGCTTCCACGGCAATTTTTTTACGCACCAGGCCGTAGAAGGCAAAGCTGAACGCCAGCCCCAGGGCGATAACCGGCAGTGAGCCGAAGGTCCACAGCTGTACCAGCACGCCGCAGAAGGCCAGAATCACCGCCACCCACTGCATCCGGCGAAAGCGCTCACCAAGGAAAATCATCCCCAGCAAAATATTGACCAGCGGGTTAATAAAGTAGCCCAGGCTGGCTTCGAGCATGTGATGGTTATTCACCGCCCAGATAAACAGCAGCCAGTTTCCGCCAATCAGCACCGCAGAGAGAGCGAGCAGGAAGACCTTCTTCGGGGTTTTCAGCAGCGTTTTGACGCCTGACCACTGACGGCTGATACTCATCAGCGCAATCATGAAGAAAAAGGACCAGATGACGCGGTGAGTGAGGATCTCGTCCGCCGGGACATAGGCGATAAGTTTGAAGTACGCCGGTGCGATACCCCAAATAAAATAAGCGGCAAGGGCGAGTAAAACGCCCTGCCGCGTCTGTTTAGCATCCATCGGGAAAATCCGTTACAAAAAAGTGAAGTAATTTTACCCGAATTTGCCGTCTCAACCCACCATATAAGTGGCGGTTGCGCTGGCGATATAAACCTGCTCCTCGTTATGCAGCTCAACGCGGGCGACGGCAACTTTATTCCCGGCGCGCAGCAGGCTGCTGGTGCAGGTGAAGCGGTTTCCGCGTCCCGGACGCAGATAGTCGACGCGTAAATCGATGGTGCCCATGCGCGACAGGCGCTGGCGTAACTCATCTTCGTTGATGGTGTCATGGCGCGTCAGCGTGCTACCCACGCACACCAGACCGGCCGCCACGTCCAGCGCGGAGGCAATGACCCCGCCGTGCAAAATGCTTTGCGCCCAGTTACCGACCATCATTGGCTGATTATTGAAACTCAGCTGAGCGAAGTCTTTTTCGTATCGCTCCAGCTCAAGACCCAGTGCACGGTTGAACGGCATGTGGTACACAAAAATCTCGCCCACGAGCTTTAAGGTTTCTTCGGCGGTGAGTGTGGCTGACATCTGACGTGGCATCCTTGTTGTTAACAAAATGTTGATTTTATGCTTCAGGATAAAGGAATGCCACTTTAAGAAACGAGGAAGCGGAAGTTATCGCAGAAGTCTGTAGAATGCCCGGACAAAACTATTCATTAAATGTCACCATTTCAGGAGAACACCACCGATGCGGACGTATCTGGGTTGGTTACTGGCGGCGGTTGCGCTGCCCCTCACAGCATATGCGCAGGAAGCGACGATCAAAGAGGTGCATGATAAACCTGCCGTTAAGGGCAGCATCATCGCCAATATGCTTCAGGAGCATGACAATCCGTTCACGCTGTACCCTTATGATACAAACTACGTGATCTACACCCAGACCAGCGATCTCAACAAAGAGGCGATAAGCTCCTATAACTGGTCTGATAATGCGCGTAAAGATGAGGTGAAGTTCCAGCTCAGCCTCGCCTTCCCGTTCTGGCGCGGCATCCTGGGGCCGAACTCGGTGCTTGGCGCGTCTTACACGCAGAAGTCATGGTGGCAGCTCTCCAACAGCGGGGAATCTTCACCGTTCCGCGAAACCAACTATGAACCGCAGCTGTTCCTCGGTTTCGCCACCGATTATGAGTTTGCAGGCTGGACGCTGCGAGACGTGGAGGTGGGCTATAACCACGATTCCAACGGTCGTTCCGACCCAACCTCACGCAGCTGGAACCGCATCTATACGCGTCTGATGGCGCAGAACGGCAATTTCATGGTGGAAGTGAAGCCGTGGTACGTGGTGGGCAGCACCGATGACAACCCGGATATCACCAAATATATGGGCTACTATCAGCTTAAAGTGGGCTATCAGCTGGGTGACGCGGTGCTGAGCGCCAAAGGCCAGTACAACTGGAATACCGGCTACGGCGGTGCAGAGCTGGGCCTGAGCTACCCGGTAACGAAACACGTTCGTCTTTATACTCAGGTGTATAGCGGGTATGGCGAATCGCTGATCGACTACAATTTCAATCAGACCCGCGTCGGTGTGGGCGTGATGCTGAACGATATTTTCTAAGCTGCTCGAATGTTTTTGCGTTAAACGTTGAAGTTTCTCTCTCAGGCGCTGAAAATAGCGCCTGTTTCATTTCTGGCATATGGGGTTAACGTGGCGCAGGCGGAAGTATTGAATCAGGAATCGCTGGCTAAACAGGTTTTGCA
This sequence comes from Enterobacter cloacae complex sp. 302F9, assembly GCF_050030335.1. Taxonomy (NCBI): domain Bacteria; kingdom Pseudomonadati; phylum Pseudomonadota; class Gammaproteobacteria; order Enterobacterales; family Enterobacteriaceae; genus Enterobacter; species Enterobacter cloacae complex sp. 302F9. Next base: position 218,777 of record NZ_JBLGUC010000001.1, read on the forward strand.
GGAAACCTTTGGCTACCAGCAGTTCCGCCCTGGCCAGGAAACCATCATTGAAACCGTGCTGGAAGGCCGCGATTGCCTGGTGGTCATGCCGACCGGCGGCGGAAAATCGCTCTGCTATCAGGTGCCCGCGCTGGTGCTTAATGGCCTGACGGTCGTGGTATCGCCCCTTATTTCCCTGATGAAAGACCAGGTCGACCAGCTGCTTGCCAACGGCGTGGCGGCGGCCTGTCTGAACTCGACGCAGACCCGCGAGCAACAGCAAGAGGTAATGGCCGGGTGCCGCACCGGGCAGATCCGCCTGCTGTATATCGCGCCAGAACGCCTGATGCTGGACAACTTCCTCGATCATCTGGCGCACTGGAATCCGGTGCTGCTGGCAGTGGATGAAGCGCACTGTATCTCCCAGTGGGGGCACGATTTCCGCCCGGAATACGCCGCTCTTGGCCAGCTTCGTCAGCGCTTCCCCGAGCTGCCGTTTATGGCGCTTACCGCCACGGCGGACGACACCACGCGTCAGGACATCGTTCGCCTGCTGGGGCTGAACGACCCGTATATTCAGGTCAGCAGCTTCGACCGCCCGAACATCCGCTATATGCTGATGGAGAAGTTTAAGCCGCTGGATCAGCTCTTACGCTACGTGCAGGAGCAGCGCGGAAAGTCCGGCATCATCTACTGCAACAGCCGGGCGAAGGTGGAAGACACCGCCGCGCGTCTGCAAAACCGTGGCTTTAGCGCCGCGGCCTATCACGCCGGGCTGGAGAACCATATCCGCGCCGACGTGCAGGAGAAATTCCAGCGCGACGACCTGCAAATCGTGGTCGCAACGGTGGCGTTCGGGATGGGGATCAACAAGCCCAACGTGCGCTTTGTGGTGCATTTCGACATTCCGCGCAATATCGAATCCTACTATCAGGAAACCGGCCGCGCCGGGCGTGACGGCCTGCCTGCGGAAGCGATGCTGTTTTACGATCCGGCGGATATGGCGTGGCTGCGCCGCTGTCTCGAGGAGAAACCGCAGGGGCAGTTGCAGGATATCGAACGCCACAAGCTTAACGCGATGGGTGCCTTCGCCGAAGCGCAAACCTGCCGCCGTCTGGTGCTGCTCAACTACTTTGGTGAAGGGCGTCAGGCACCGTGCGGCAACTGCGATATCTGCCTCGACCCGCCGAAGCAGTACGATGGCCTGATGGACGCGCGCAAAGCGCTCTCGACTATCGGACGCGTGAACCAGCGCTTCGGGATGGGCTACGTCGTTGAAGTGCTGCGCGGGGCTAACAACCAGCGTATCCGCGATATGGGTCACGACAAGCTGCCGGTTTATGGCATCGGGAAAGACCAGAGCCACGAGCACTGGGTGAGTATCATCCGCCAGCTGATCCATCTCGGCTTTGCCACGCAGAACATTGCCCAGCACTCTGCGCTTCAGCTGACCGAAGCGGCGCGACCGGTCCTGCGTGGCGAGGTTGAACTGAAGCTCGCCGTTCCGCGCGTCGTCGCCCTGAAGCCGCGCGTGATGCAGAAATCCTACGGCGGTAACTACGATCGCAAGCTGTTCGCCAAGCTGCGTAAGCTGCGTAAAGCCATTGCGGATGAAGAGAACATCCCGCCATACGTGGTGTTCAACGACGCGACGCTTATCGAGATGGCCGAGCAAATGCCGCTCAGCGCCAGCGAGATGCTCAGCGTCAACGGCGTTGGCACGCGTAAGCTGGAGCGCTTCGGTAAAGAGTTTATGGCGCTCATCCGTTCCCACGCTGATGGTGATGATGAGGAGTAGTCAGCCGGGCGAAAAAGTGCCAGGATGGTGACTCACTGTATTATTTCCCCGCGAGCTAATTATGTTAATGCTATTTCTCACCGTGGCGTTAGTGCACATCGTGGCGCTGATGAGCCCTGGCCCTGACTTTTTCTTCGTGTCACAAACGGCCGTCAGCCGCTCCCGCAAAGAGGCAATGATGGGTGTGCTCGGTATTACCATGGGCGTCATGGTCTGGGCGGCGGTTGCGCTGCTCGGTCTGAACCTGATCCTGGCGAAAATGGCGTGGCTGCATAACATCATCATGGTCGGCGGCGGTCTGTACCTGTGCTGGATGGGCTACCAGATGCTGCGCGGGGCGCTGAAGAAAGAAGAGAAAAAGCCGGAAGAGCCAAAGGTTGAGCTGGCAACGGGCGGCCGTAGCTTTGTGAAAGGGCTGCTGACCAACCTGGCGAACCCGAAAGCGATTATCTACTTCGGCTCTGTGTTCTCGCTGTTTGTAGGGGATAACGTCGGCGCGGGCGCGCGCTGGGGGATCTTTCTGCTGATTGTTGTTGAGACGTTCGCCTGGTTTACCGTTGTGGCAAGCCTGTTTGCCTTACCGGCGATGCGTCGCGGCTACCAGCGCATCGCGAAGTGGATCGACGGCTTTGCCGGCGCGCTGTTCGCCGGCTTCGGCATTCATCTCATCATTTCTCGCTAAGCATGACGCGCTGACGCAAGCAGCGCGCCAACCAGCATAAACAGCGAACCAAAGACTTTGTTCAGGGCCTTCATCTGTTTAGGCCCTTTGATCCACGCCGCAATTCGCTGCGCCAGCGTCGCGTAACCGATCATCACAATGATATCGACAATAATGGTGGTCGCGCCCAGCACCACGTACTGCATCACCTGTGGCTGATGCGGCACGATAAACTGCGGGAACAGGGCGGCGAGGAACACGATGCTTTTCGGGTTGGTCAGGTTAACGAACACCGCGCGTTTAAACAGGTGGCCGCGTGTTTGCGTCCGGGAGAGCGTATGCAGATCAATCGAGCCTGCGGCGCGCCACTGCTGAATACCCAGCCAGATAAGATACGCTGCGCCAGCCCATTTCAGCACCTCGAAGGCCAGCACCGAACGGGAGAACAGCGTGCCCAGACCAATCCCCACCAGCACAATATGAATGCCAAGCCCGGTCTGTAAACCGGCGATTGACGCCGCCGCGCCGCGATAGCCGTGATTAATGGAGGTGGTCATGGTGTTGATTGCGCCCGAGCCAGGTGAAAGGCTGAGGATGATGGATGTCAGCAGGTAGGCGAACCACCATTCGAAGGTCATTTGAAACTCCCGGATCGTCTGTTTTTATGCCACAATACGCTATTGTTGAGTCATTTTGTGACCGGTGACGAAAAAAACGATATTCCCTGAATTACGGGGGGTGGAAACCCAATGTTTCAGCAGAAAAAGGACTGGGAAACACGAGAAAACGCATTTGCTGCTTTCTCCATGGGGCCGCTGACCGATTTCTGGCGCCAGCGTGAGGAAGATGAGTTTATGGGCGTCGGGGAAATCCCGGTACGCTTCGTTCGTTTCCGTGATGAAAAAAATGACCGGGTGATTGTGGTCTGCCCCGGGCGCATCGAAAGCTATATCAAATATGCCGAGCTGGCGTATGACCTGTTCCATCTGGGCTTTGATGTGTTAATTATCGACCATCGCGGGCAGGGGCTTTCTGGCAGGATGTTGCCGGATACCCATCGCGGCCACGTGGATAACTTCAGCGATTACGTCGACGATCTGGCCGCGTTCTGGCAGCAGGAAGTGCAGCCCGGACCGTGGCGCAAGCGTTATATTCTTGCCCACTCCATGGGGGGCGCGATCTCGACGTTGTTTTTGCAGCGCCATAAGCACCAGTGTGACGCCATTGCGCTGACCGCGCCGATGTACGGCATTGTGATACGTTTTCCTGACTGGATGGTGCGCCATCTTCTCGACTGGGCTGAGGGCCATCAGCGCATTCGAGAAGGCTATGCCATCGGAACAGGACGCTGGCGGGCATTGCCATTTGCCATCAACGTGTTAACCCACAGCCGGCAGCGTTATCGCCGCAACCTGCGTTTTTATGCCGATGAACCGCGTCTGCGGGTCGGCGGCCCCACCTGGCACTGGGTGCGGGAAGGTATTCATGCCGGTGAGCAGGTGCTGGCGGGCGTAGGCGATGATGACACGCCGACGCTCCTGATCCAGGCGGAAGAAGAGCGTGTGGTGGATAACCGCATGCATGACCGCTATTGTGAACTTCGCGCCGCTGCGGGCCATCCCTGTGAAGGGGGTAAACCGCTGGTCATCAACGGTGCGTACCATGAGATCCTTTTTGAAAAGGACGCTAGGCGCTCAGTCGCGCTCAACGCCATTGTTGAATTTTTCAACAGGCATAACTGATTATTGTTTTCCACCAGAGGTTGAAATCCCTATGTACCAGGTTGTTGCATCTGATTTAGATGGCACGCTGCTTTCCCCCGACCACACCCTGTCGCCTTATGCGAAAGAGACCCTAAAACTCCTGACTGCCCGCGGCGTGAACTTTGTGTTCGCCACCGGTCGCCACCACGTGGACGTGGGACAGATCCGCGATAACCTGGAGATCAAGTCGTACATGATCACCTCTAACGGTGCGCGCGTACATGACACGGACGGCAACCTGATTTTTACCCATAATCTCGATCGTGACATCGCCACCGATTTGTTCGGCATTGTGCATAACAACCCGGACATCGTGACTAACGTTTACCGCGACGACGAGTGGTTTATGAACCGCCATCGCCCGGAAGAGATGCGCTTCTTCAAGGAAGCCGTATTCCAGTACTCACTGTACGAGCCGGGTCTGCTGGAGCCGGAAGGGATCAGCAAGGTATTCTTCACCTGTGTAAATCATGAGGAGTTACTGCCGCTGGAGCAGGCGATCAACGCCCGCTGGGGCGACCGCGTGAACGTGAGCTTCTCCACGCTGACCTGTCTGGAAGTGATGGCGGGCGGGGTGTCCAAAGGTCACGCGCTGGAAGCGGTAGCGAAACGGCTGGGCTTTGATCTGAAAGACTGTATCGCCTTTGGCGATGGCATGAACGATGCCGAGATGCTCTCCATGGCGGGTAAAGGCTGCATCATGCAGAACGCGCACCAGCGCCTGAAAGATCTGCACCCGGAGCTGGAAGTGATCGGCACCAACGGCGATAACGCCGTGCCTAAGTATCTGCGCAAACTGTTCCTTGAATAATCTTCAATTGATTGTTTATTGTTCAGATGTCAACTAAAGAGTTCGCTACAATGCCTCTCCTTCTTTCTGAGAGACAAGCATTGTGGCGCTACTCATTATCACCACTATCCTGTGGGCCTTCTCCTTTAGTCTGATTGGCGAATACCTTGCCGGATCGGTCGACAGCTACTTCTCGGTACTGATGCGCGTGGGGCTGGCGGCGCTGGTGTTCCTGCCGTTCCTGCGTACCCGCGGGCAGTCGCTAAAAACGATACTACTGTACATGCTGGTAGGCGCGATGCAGCTCGGCATCATGTACCTGTTCAGCTTCCGGGCCTACGTTTACCTGTCCGTCTCGGAATTTCTGCTCTTCACCGTGCTGACGCCGCTCTACATCACGCTGATTTATGACTTGCTCAGCAGGCGCCGTTTGCGCTGGGGATATCTGCTGAGCGCTGCGCTGGCAGTCATTGGCGCTGCGATTATTCGCTATGACAAGGTAAGCGATCACTTCTGGACCGGGCTGATGTTCGTCCAGCTCGCTAATATCAGCTTTGCCATCGGGATGGTGGGTTACAAACGTCTGATGGAGACCCGCCCGATGCCGCAGCATAACGCGTTTGCGTGGTTCTATATGGGCGCGGCGATTGTCGCGGTAGCGGCGTGGTTTCTGCTCGGCAATCCGCAAAAGCTGCCGACTACCTCCGTGCAGTGGAGCGTTCTGGTCTGGCTGGGCGTGGTGGCGTCGGGGCTGGGCTATTTTATGTGGAACTACGGCGCTACGCAGGTAGACGCCGGGACGCTGGGGATCATGAACAATGTGCACGTGCCGGCGGGGCTACTGGTGAACCTCGCCATCTGGCAGGAGCAGCCGCACTGGCCGAGTTTCCTTATTGGGGGAACGGTGATCCTGGCTTCGCTGTGGGTACATCGCCGCTGGGTCGCTCCGCGCTCCGCACAAACGGAAGATGGTCGCACGCGTGGTTCCGCGCTGAGCGAATAAACGCTTCCGTAATCGGCTGACGCTGCTCGCCGTCGCGCACGGCGGCGTACAGCCGGCTCCACAGTCCTTCACCCAGGGTTTTGGTGACCACCAGACCCTGGCGTTCAACCGTCTCGACCACCCAGTGCGGCAGCGCCGCAATCCCCATTCTGGCCGCCACCATCTGAATTAACAGCAGCGTGTTATCCACGCTTTTCAGCTGTGGGCTGATGCCCGCGGGTTGCAGGAAATGGCGCCAGATATCCAGACGACTGCGCTGTACCGGGTAAATCAGCAGCGTCTCCGTTGCCAGATCTTCCGGCGTGATACGCGTTTTAGCGGCCAGCGGATGGTCCGGGGCCAGCACCAGACGCACCTCAAAATCAAACATTGGCGAATAGTGCAGACCGCTGCGCGGTAGAATATCTGAGGTCATCACCAGATCCAGCTCACCCTGCTGAAGCGACGGCTGCGGATCAAACGTGACGCCGGATTTGAAGTCCATCTCCACCTGCGGCCACTTCTGGCGGAAGTTCTCAAGCGCGGGGGTCAGCCACTGAATACAGCTGTGACACTCAATGGCGATGCGCAGGGTGGTCTGCTGCGGCTCGTTGCAGGACTGCAACGCGCTGGCAATCTGCGGCAGCACCTGGTTCGCCAGCTGAAGCAAAATTTCGCCCTGCGGCGTAAAGCGCAAAGGCTGGCTCTTACGCACAAAAAGACGAAAGCCGAGGCGTTGTTCCAGATCGCTGAACTGGTGAGAAAGGGCAGACTGAGTCTGGTGCAGCGTGGCCGCTGCCGCCGCAAGAGAACCGCAGTTCCGCAACGCTTGTAGCGTTTTCAGGTGTTTAATCTCGATCATGAAAGTCCTTCACTTCGCCATGAACATTTTGCGCTTGAGGAATATACAGTACCTGCCAATTATAGAAGTGTAAACATCTGGACGTCTAAATAACGAATTTCTACAAGGGGTATGCCATGACAATCCGCACTCACACTCTCGGTTTCCCTCGCGTTGGCCTGCGTCGCGAGCTGAAAAAAGCGCAAGAAAGCTACTGGGCGGGTAACGCCACCCGCGAAGAACTGCTGGCGGTGGGGCGCGAGCTGCGCGCGCGTCACTGGGATCAGCAAAAACAGGCGGGCGTAGATCTGCTGCCGGTGGGCGATTTCGCCTGGTACGACCATGTTCTGACCACCAGCCTGCTGCTTGGCAACGTGCCGGCTCGTCATCAGAACAACGATGGATCGGTGGATATCGATACCCTGTTCCGCATCGGCCGTGGCCGCGCGCCAACGGGTGAGCCAGCGGCAGCGGCGGAAATGACCAAGTGGTTTAACACTAACTATCACTATATGGTGCCGGAGTTCGTTAAGGGCCAGCAGTTCAAACTGACCTGGACCCAGCTTCTGGATGAAGTGGACGAAGCGCTGGCGCTGGGTCACCAGGTGAAACCCGTGCTGCTGGGGCCGGTCACCTACCTGTGGCTGGGCAAAGTGAAAGGCGAGCAGTTCGACCGCCTCAGCCTGCTGAACGATATTCTGCCGGTTTATAAGCAGGTGCTGATTGAGCTGGGCAAACGCGGTATTCAGTGGGTGCAAATCGATGAACCGGCGCTGGTGCTTGAGCTGCCGCAGGCGTGGCTGGATGCCTTCAAACCGGCGTATGACGCGCTCACGGGCCAGGTGAAGCTGCTGCTGACCACCTATTTCGAGGGCGTAACGCCGAACCTCGACACCATTACCGCGCTGCCGGTTCAGGGTCTGCACGTTGATCTCGTTCACGGCAAAGACGATGTGGCAGAGCTGCACAAGCGTCTGCCTGCGGAGTGGCTGCTCTCTGCCGGTCTGGTGAATGGTCGTAACGTCTGGCGTACCGATCTCACCGGGAAATATGTACAAATCAAGGAGATTGTCGGTAAACGTGAATTGTGGGTAGCCTCTTCCTGTTCCCTGCTGCACAGCCCGATCGACCTGAGCGTGGAGACCCGACTCGACCCTGAGGTGAAAAGCTGGTTTGCCTTTGCCCTGCAAAAGTGTGAGGAGCTGGCTCTGCTGCGCGACGCGTTGAACAGCGGCGACACGGCAGCGATTACCGACTGGAGCGCCCCGATCCAGGCGCGCCGTCACTCGACGCGCGTGCATAACCCGGCGGTGGAAAAACGTCTGGCAGCCATCACTGCCCGGGACAGCCAGCGCCAGAGCCCGTATGAAGTGCGCGCCGAAGCCCAGCGTGCGCGCTTTAACCTGCCCGCGTGGCCGACCACAACCATCGGCTCCTTCCCGCAGACTACCGAGATCCGCGGCCTGCGCCTGGACTTCAAAAAGGGCAATCTGGATGCGAATCACTACCGCACCGGCATTGCGGAGCACATCAAACAGGCGATCGTCGAGCAGGAACGTCTGGGTCTGGACGTGCTGGTGCACGGCGAGGCCGAGCGTAACGATATGGTGGAATACTTCGGTGAACACCTGGACGGCTTTGTCTTTACCCAGAACGGCTGGGTGCAAAGCTACGGCTCCCGCTGCGTGAAGCCGCCGGTGGTGATCGGTGACGTCAGCCGCCCGGAGGCGATCACCGTGGAGTGGGCGAAGTATGCCCAGTCTCTGACCGACAAACCGGTAAAAGGCATGCTTACGGGGCCGGTGACCATTCTCTGCTGGTCGTTCCCGCGTGAAGATGTATCCCGGGAAACCATCGCCAAACAGATCGCCCTGGCGCTGCGTGATGAAGTGGCGGATCTGGAAGCGGCGGGGATTGGCATCATTCAGATCGACGAACCGGCGCTGCGTGAAGGCTTGCCGCTGCGTCGCAGCGACTGGGATGCTTATCTGACGTGGGGCGTGGAGGCGTTCCGCCTCAACGCGGCCGTCGCGAAGGACGACACGCAGATCCACACCCACATGTGTTACTGCGAATTTAACGACATCATGGACTCCATTGCCGCGCTCGACGCCGATGTGATCACCATCGAGACCTCGCGTTCAGACATGGAGCTGCTGGAGTCGTTCGAAGAGTTCGACTACCCGAACGAAATCGGGCCGGGCGTGTATGACATTCACTCCCCTAACGTGCCGAGCGTGGAGTGGATTGAATCGCTGCTGCAAAAAGCCGCCCGGCGCATTCCGGCGGAACGCCTGTGGGTAAACCCGGACTGCGGCCTGAAAACCCGCGGCTGGCCTGAAACCCGCGCGGCGCTGGCGAACATGGTACAGGCGGCGCAGAATTTGCGTCAGGCGTAGTGGGGCTGGATTGCCCGGTTGGCGCAGCCGCCACCGGGCTTTTTGTATTACGCTTTCTTCCCGCCGTACTGGCTGAACCACGCCAGCATTCTCTGCCAGCCATCTTTCGCCGATTCTGCGTGATAGCTCGGACGATAATCGGCATTAAACGCGTGTCCCGCATCCGGGTACACCACGATTTCGGCCTTCGCGTTTGCCGCCCGCAGCGCGTGGCGCATGGTCTCGACGGTATCAAGCGGAATGCCGGTATCTTGGCCGCCATACAGCCCTAGCACCGGGGCATTTAAATCGGTGGCGATATCAACAGGATGTTTCGGCGAGTTCAGGGTCTTTTCACCCACCAGTTTACCGTACCAGGCCACAGCGGCTTTCAGCTGCGGATTGTGCGCGGCATACAGCCAGCTAATGCGTCCGCCCCAGCAGAAGCCGGTCACCATCAGACGGTGCGGGTCGCCACCGTTGCGCGCCGCCCAGCTGGCAACGTGGTCGAGATCGGCCAGCACCTGCGCGTCCGGCACTTTGCTGACCAGGTTGCTGAACAGCGTCGGGATGTCGCTGTAATCATTCGGATCGCCCTGACGGAAATAGAGTTCCGGCGCAACGGCCAGGTAACCTTCCAGCGCCAGACGGCGGCAGAGGTCGCGAATATGTTCATGAACGCCAAATATTTCCTGCACCACAATCACGATGGGCAGCGGGCCATCGGCGGATTTTGGCCGCGCGTGGTACGCTGGCATGTTCTCTCCCTGGGAGGGAATGGAGGTCTCGCCTGCGGTAATGGCCTCTTCAGGGGTTGAGACGATGGTTGAAGCATGCGGGGCCGCAGCAGGTGCAAAACCGGTTTTTTCAGTCATGGCATTCTCCGTACCAATGAATGGATTAGCGCAAAGATAAATATAGACACCAGGTTAACAATCCACAGTGCCTTATAGCGTCTATCTTTTGTGCAGCACCCGGCGATATAACTTGTTAATGTGATGTGAATCACTATTTTATGGAAATTAACTGCAATCATTTTCATTCATGGTGAGGTGTGTCACGAAATAATGCACATTGCTTCTGTAAAGTACCGTTTTACTTCTTCTGACAAACCGACCCACAGAGGAGTCACCTATGTCTAAGTCTGATGTTTTTCATCTCGGCCTCACTAAAAACGATTTACAAGGGGCTACGCTTGCTATCGTCCCTGGCGATCCTGAGCGTGTGGAAAAGATCGCCGCGCTGATGGATAAGCCGGTTAAGCTGGCAGCGCATCGCGAATTCACCACCTGGCGCGCAGAGCTGGACGGTAAAGCGGTGATCGTGTGCTCTACCGGTATTGGTGGCCCGTCTACCTCTATCGCCGTTGAAGAGCTGGCGCAGCTGGGCATTCGTACTTTCCTGCGCATCGGCACCACAGGCGCCATTCAGCCGCACATCAACGTGGGCGACGTGCTGGTTACCACCGCATCCGTGCGTCTGGACGGGGCAAGCCTGCACTTTGCACCGATGGAATTCCCGGCAGTGGCCGATTTCGAATGCACCACCGCGCTGGTTGAAGCCGCGAAGTCCGTGGGCGCAACCACCCACGTGGGCGTAACTGCCTCTTCCGATACCTTCTACCCGGGCCAGGAGCGTTACGACACCTTCTCTGGTCGCGTGGTGAGCCGTTTCAAAGGCTCCATGGAAGAGTGGCAGTCGATGGGCGTCATGAACTACGAAATGGAATCTGCGACGCTGCTGACCATGTGCGCAAGCCAGGGTCTGCGTGCCGGTATGGTGGCGGGCGTTATCGTCAACCGTACTCAGCAGGAGATCCCGAACGCTGAAACCATGAAGCAGACTGAAAGCCATGCGGTGAAAATCGTGGTTGAAGCGGCGCGCCGCCTGATCTAATTCTCTCTTCAGTGCTGAAAGGTCGACATGCTCGGCCTTTTCTTTTTGCGTAACGCCTCGCAGGAAAACCCTTTCAAACTGGACGTTCATACAGCACAATTCTATTTTGTGCGGTAATACGTTGATGCAGGGGGCATTGTGGATATCTCAATCCTGATTTATGCAGTGATTGCGCTGGTGAGCGTGGGAATTGGCTGGCTCATTTCCGGCTACCAGCATGCGCAGCAGAAAGCCGAACAGCTGGCAGAGCGCGAGGAGATCGTCGCTGAACTTAGCGCGACGAAACAACAGCTTGCGCTGAGTGACCACTGGCGCGACGAATGCGAACTGCTCAATAACGAACTGCGCAATCTGCGTGATATCAATACCTCGCTGGAGGCCGATCTCCGTGAAGTGACCACCCGTCTTGAGTCCACCCAACTGCACGCCGAAGACAAAATCCGTCAGATGATCAACAGCGAGCAGCGTCTTAGCGAGCAGTTTGAGAACCTCGCGAACCGCATTTTTGAGCACAGCAATCGCCGCGTGGATGAGCAGAACCGCCAGAGCCTGAACAGCCTGCTGACGCCGCTGCGTGAACAGCTGGATGGCTTTCGCCGTCAGGTACAGGACAGCTTTGGTCAGGAAGCCCGCGAACGCCACACGCTGGCGCATGAAATTCGTAATCTCCAGCAGCTGAATGCGCAGATGGCGCAGGAGGCGGTTAACCTGACGCGCGCACTGAAAGGTGATAACAAAGCGCAGGGAAACTGGGGCGAAGTGGTCATGACGCGCGTGCTGGAGGCCTCTGGCCTGCGCGAAGGATACGAATACGAAACGCAGGTCAGCATTGAGAACGATGCGCGCTCGCGGATGCAGCCGGATGTCATTGTTCGTCTGCCACAGGGCAAAGATGTGGTTATCGACGCCAAAATGACGCTGGTGGCCTATGAGCGCTACTTCAACGCTGAGGATGACTACACCCGCGAAACAGCGTTGCAGGAGCACATCGCCTCCGTGCGTAACCATATCCGTCTGTTGGGCAGAAAAGATTATCAGCAGTTGCCGGGGCTGCGATCGCTGGATTATGTGCTGATGTTCATTCCGGTCGAGCCTGCGTTCCTGCTGGCGCTCGACAGACAGCCCGAACTGATCACCGAAGCGCTGAAAAATAACATTATGCTGGTCAGCCCCACCACGCTACTGGTGGCGTTACGTACCATTGCCAACCTGTGGCGCTATGAGCACCAAAGCCGTAACGCGCAGCAGATTGCCGATCGCGCCAGCAAGCTGTACGACAAAATGCGGCTGTTTGTGGACGATATGTCCTCGGTGGGGCAAAGCCTGGATCGCGCGCAGGATAACTACCGCCAGGCGATGAAAAAACTCTCCTCCGGGCGTGGCAATTTGCTGGCGCAGGCGGAGGCGTTTCGCAGCCTGGGGGTGGAAGTTAAACGCGAGATTAATCCGGAACTGGTGGAGCAGGCTACCGCTCAGGACGAAGAGTTTCGTCTGCGTGAAGGCGACGGTAAGCAAAATAGCCGCAATGAAGACAACGATTTAGCGGCGAGTTTATCCCCCGAAGCGCAGCCGGCGCGTTTCTTTCACGGTGGTTGAAACGTAGGGCAAATGCGCCCAATCTGTTACACTTCACGAACATTTGACTGATTAGCAGGCTCTGAGATGGTTGACGATTCACAAGACACAACGCACTTTGGCTTTCAGACTGTCGCCAAAGCGCAGAAAGCTGACATGGTGGCCCACGTATTTCATTCCGTGGCGGCGAAGTACGATGTGATGAATGATTTGATGTCATTTGGCATTCATCGCTTGTGGAAGCGCTTCACTATTGATTGCAGCGGCGTGCGCCGTGGACAAACGGTGCTGGATTTAGCCGGAGGCACAGGGGATCTGACCGCTAAATTCTCCCGTCTGGTTGGCGAAACCGGCCGCGTGGTGCTGGCGGATATCAACGACTCAATGCTGAAAATGGGACGCGAAAAGCTGCGTAATATCGGCGTGGTAGGCAACGTTGAATATGTTCAGGCCAACGCCGAAGCGCTGCCGTTCCCGGATAATACGTTCGACTGCATCACCATCTCTTTCGGTCTGCGTAACGTGACCGATAAAGATAAAGCGCTGCGCTCCATGTACCGCGTGCTTAAGCCGGGCGGTCGACTGCTGGTACTTGAGTTTTCTAAACCGATTATCGACCCGCTGAGCAAAGCTTACGATGCCTATTCCTTCCACGTTCTGCCGCGCATCGGCGAGCTGGTGGCAAACGATGCAGAAAGTTACCGTTACCTGGCCGAGTCCATCCGAATGCACCCGGATCAGGACACGCTGAAAGCGATGATGCAGGATGCGGAGTTTGAAAACGTGGAATACTTCAATATGACGGCGGGTGTCGTCGCGCTGCATCGTGGTTACAAGTTCTGAGTGGAGGTTTCCCGTGCCCATTAAACCCTTAGTCACCGCAGGCATCGAGAATGTACTGAATGCTTTTCTGTATCGCGCTCCGGCGTTGAAAACCGCACGTCAGCGGCTTAACGGAAAGGTGCTGCGCATCGTTTTAAAGGAGTTCTCGACGCCGCTTGTGCTGGTCTTCAGCGAACGCCAGCTTGACGTTCTGGGTGAGTGGGAAGGCGAGGCTGACTGCTCGGTGATTACGCACATGAGCGTATTGCCAAAACTGCGTGACCGTCAGCAGATGACGGCGCTTATTCGCAGCGGTGAGCTGGAGGTCGAAGGCGATATTCAGGTGGTACAGAACTTCGTTGCACTCAGCGATCAGGCTGAATTCGACCCGGCGGAACTGATGGCGCCCTATATCGGCGACATCGCGGCTGAAGGTATAAGCAAAACGCTGCGCACGGGTTCCGCTTTCCTTCGTAAAGGTCTGCTCCGTCAACAGCGCTACGCTGCCGAGGTGCTGACCGAAGAGTGGCGTATGGCGCCGGGGCCTTTAGAAGTCGCCTGGTTTGCAGAAGAGACCGCGGCAGTTGAGCGCGCAGTTGATGCGTTAACCAAACGGCTGGAAAAACTGGAGGGCAAATGACGCCTGGTGAAATTCGGCGCCTCTATTTTATCGTTCGCACCTTTTTGAGCTACGGGCTCGACGAGCTTATCCCCAGAATGCGTATCACCCTGCCGCTTCGGCTTTGGCGTCGCACGCTATTCTGGATGCCGAATCGCCATAAGGATCAGGAGCTGGGCGCACGCCTGCGTCTTGCGTTACAGGAGCTGGGCCCGGTCTGGATCAAGTTTGGGCAGATGCTCTCAACACGTCGCGACCTTTTCCCACCGCAGATTGCCGATCAGCTCGCGCTATTGCAGGACCGCGTTGCTCCGTTTGACGGAGAGAGAGCGAAGAAACAAATCGAAGAAGCGATGGGCAATATCCCCATCGAGACCTGGTTTGATGATTTCGATATTCAGCCCCTGGCCTCTGCCTCTATTGCGCAGGTTCACACCGCGCGCCTGAAGGAAAATGGCAAAGAGGTGGTCATCAAAGTGATTCGTCCGGATATCCTGCCGGTTATCAAAGCAGACATGAAGCTGATTTATCGCCTGGCTCGCTGGGTGCCGCGTCTGTTGCCGGATGGTCGCCGTCTGCGTCCGCTGGAAGTGGTTCGGGAATACGAAAAAACGCTGATTGACGAGCTTAACCTGCTGCGTGAATCGGCGAACGCCATTCAGCTGCGTCGAAACTTTGAAGACAGCCCGATGCTGTATGTTCCTGAAGTCTATTCTGACTATTGCAGTCAGAACATGATGGTGATGGAACGTATCTACGGTATTCCGGTCTCGGACGTGGCGGCGCTGGAAAAACAGGGCACCAACATGAAGCTGCTGGCCGAGCGTGGCGTGCAGGTCTTCTTTACTCAGGTTTTCCGCGACAGCTTCTTCCATGCAGACATGCATCCGGGCAACATCTTCGTCAGCTATGAGCACCCGGAAGATCCGAAATACATCGGCATCGACTGCGGTATTGTCGGCTCGCTGAATAAAGAGGATAAGCGTTATCTCGCCGAGAACTTTATCGCTTTCTTCAATCGCGACTACCGTAAGGTGGCCGAGCTGCACGTGGATTCAGGCTGGGTTCCGCCAGATACCAACGTGGAAGAGTTTGAATTTGCGATCCGCACCGTCTGTGAGCCGATTTTTGAAAAGCCGCTCTCGGAGATCTCTTTCGGACACGTCCTGCTCAACCTGTTCAACACCGCACGCCGTTTCAATATGGAAGTGCAGCCACAATTAGTTTTACTTCAGAAAACATTACTTTACGTTGAGGGCGTAGGCCGCCAGCTCTATCCTCAGTTAGACTTGTGGAAAACCGCGAAACCGTTCCTCGAATCCTGGATTAAGGATCAGGTCGGTATTCCAGCCCTGGTTCGCTCGCTTAAAGAGAAAGGCCCGTTCTGGATTGAAAAAATGCCTGAAATTCCTGAACTGGTTTACGACAGTTTGCGTCAGAGCAAGAACCTTCAGCACAGCATGGATAAAATCGCGCACGAGCTTCAATCCAGTCGCGTGCGTCAGGGGCAGTCCCGCTATCTCTTCGGAATTGGCGCGACGCTGCTGATAAGCGGCACGTTGCTGTTGATCAATCGTCCGGACTGGGAAATGATGCCAGCCTGGATTATGGCTGCCGGTGTGGTTGTCTGGCTTGCTGGCTGGCGAAAAACGCGCTGAATTAGCGTCGCTATCGAGAGATTGCATACGTATAATGCGATCTGACTAATTAATCATCTATCACTGGGGAACACGCATGGGTGGTATCAGTATCTGGCAGTTAGTGATCATTGCCGTCATCGTTGTGCTGCTGTTTGGCACGAAAAAACTCGGATCGATTGGTTCCGACCTGGGCGCGTCAATCAAAGGCTTCAAGAAAGCCATGAGCGATGATGAGAATAAGCAGGAAAAAACCAGTCAGGATGCTGATTTTACCGCTAAATCCATCGCCGATAAGCAGGACGAAGCCAAAAAGGAAGAGGCTAAACGTCACGATAAAGAGCAGGTGTAATTCGTGTTCGACATTGGTTTTGGTGAGTTACTGCTGGTCTTTGTGATTGGTCTGATTGTGTTGGGGCCGCAGCGTTTACCCGTTGCGGTGAAAACCGTTGTGGGCTGGGTGCGGGCGCTTCGCTCGCTGGCAACTACCGTGCAGAACGAACTGGCGCAGGAGCTGAAGCTTCAGGAATTTCAGGACAGCCTGAAAAAGGTTGAAAAGGCGAGCATGGACAACCTGACGCCGGAGCTGAAAGCATCAATGGATGAGTTGCGCGAAGCGGCGGAATCCATGAAGCGTTCTTACAGCATTAACGATCCTGAGAAGGCGAGCGATGAAGCAAACACCATCCACAATCCGGTGGTGAAGGGTAGCGAAGAGCAGCGCGAGGGTGTAACGCCTTCCAGCGCGGAGCATCAGGCTGCTTCGCCAGAGCAATCGCCGCAGGAGCCCGAAGTGAAAAAGCAGGTGCCGCCGGAAGAGCCCGTGGTCAAAACGGCTGAGGTAAAACCCGCCGCGCCCGTTTCCGAATCATCCCCCTCGTCGAGTGATAAAGCGTAAACATGGCAGTAGATGATACTCAACCGCTTATTACGCACCTCATTGAGCTGCGTAAGCGCCTGTTAAACTGCATTATTGCGGTTTTCCTCATTTTTTTATGTCTGGTCTATTTTGCCAACGATATCTATCAGGTGGTTTCCGCGCCGCTGATTAAACAGATGCCTCTGGGCGCGACGATGATTGCAACAGACGTTGCTTCACCGTTCTTTACCCCGATCAAACTGACCTTCTGGGTGTCGTTGATTGCCTCTGCGCCGGTCATTCTGTATCAGGTCTGGGCATTTGTGGCGCCCGCGCTGTACAAGCATGAACGCAAGCTGGTTATTCCGCTGCTGGTGTCCAGTTCGCTGCTGTTTTATATCGGCATGGCGTTCGCCTACTTCGTTGTCTTCCCGCTGGCCTTCGGCTTCCTGACGCATACCGCACCGGAAGGGGTACAGGTGTCGACGGACATCGCCAGCTACCTCAGCTTCGTGATGGCGCTGTTTATGGCCTTTGGTGTCGCCTTCGAGGTGCCCGTAGCAATTGTCCTGCTCTGCTGGGTGGGGGTGACCACGCCTGACGATCTGCGTAAGAAGCGCCCGTACATCCTGGTGGGGGCATTTGTCGTAGGTATGCTGTTAACGCCACCGGACGTCTTCTCGCAAACCTTACTGGCGATACCTATGTACTGCCTGTTTGAAGTCGGCGTGTTCTTCGCTCGTTTCTACGTCGGAAAGGGGCGTACCCGGGACGAAGAAGACGAGCCGTCTGAAGAGACTACTAAAGAATAAAACCAACCGCCCGTCAGGGCGGTTGTCATATGGGGATACGTATGTTTGATATCGGGCTTAACCTCACCAGCGCCCAGTTTGCGAAAGACCACGATGAGGTGGTGGCGCGCGCCTTTGCCGCCGGCGTGGGTGGGCTGCTACTGACGGGAACGAATCTGCATGAGAGTGAGCAGGCACGGCAGCTGGCGCAACGCTATCAACACTGCTGGTCCACCGCAGGCGTGCATCCTCATGACAGCAGCCAATGGACGCATGAAAGCGCTGAGGCGCTTCATCGTCTGGCACAAACGCCAGAAGTGGTTGCCATTGGCGAATGCGGGCTTGATTTCAACCGTAACTTCTCGACGCCTGAAGAGCAGGAGAAGGCATTTACCGCCCAGCTCGCGCTGGCAGCAGAGCTGGAGATGCCGGTGTTTATGCACTGTCGCGATGCGCATGAACGTTTTATGGCGCTACTGGAACCCTGGCTGGAGAAACTGCCGGGCGCGGTGTTGCACTGCTTTACGGGCTCCCGTCAGGAAGCGCTGGATTGCCTGAACTGCGGGCTGTATTTGGGTATCACGGGCTGGGTCTGCGATGAGCGTCGTGGGCTGGAACTGCGTGAGCTGTTACCCGTTATCCCGGCCGATCGTTTGCTGCTGGAAACGGATGCGCCGTATCTGTTGCCCCGGGATATGCAGCCCAAACCGCCATCACGACGTAATGAACCGGCCTACCTGGGGCACATTGCTGAGCGAGTGGCGCACTGGCGCGGAGAAGATGCCCAGTGGCTGGCAGCACAAACCGATGATAACGTGCGTCGTCTGTTCGGCGTGCAGTTCTAAACTTTGCGGAAATCGGTGTTTTTAACGCTCTGCAACACCTCTTTGTTCAGCAGGTTGAGCAGCAGCATGGAGCGCGCTTCACCGTCCGGCTCAGCGAAGATGGCCTGTAACCCTTCAAAGGCGCCTTCGGTGATCACCACGCTGTCGCCGGCATAAGGGGTTTCCGGATCGGTAATATCTTCAGGCTGCTGGTAGACAGAAAGCTGATGAATAACCGATGACGGTACTCTTGCCGGATGGGCGCCAAAACGCACAAAATGGCTGACGCCGCGCGTGGCGCTGATCGTCGTGGTGTGGATCACTTCGGGGTCGAACTCGACGAACAGATAGTTCGGGAACAGAGGCTCACTGACGGTCGTGCGTCTTCCACGCTGCATTTTTTCAAGCGTGATCACGGGTGTCAGGCAGTTAACAGACTGACGTTCAAGATGTTCCTGCGCGCGCTGAAGTTGCCCGCGTTTGCAATACAGTAAATACCAGGCCTGCATAATCACTCTTCCCATTGTTCGGGGCGCAAGCATACCAAAACCCTGGCGGGATCGCTAAGGTGATTATAATGGCGAAAAAGAGAGTAAGTCGTGGAAGTTCACGCTAATTTAACAAAATTACAGCATCACGCGGTCTTACGCCGTATAATGAAGCGCTTACAGAGAGGCCATGATTAACTGCATGAAATACCACGATCTACGCGACTTCCTGGCGCTGCTGGAAAAGCAGGGCGAACTCAAACGCATTACGCTTCCTGTTGATCCGTATCTGGAAATGACAGAAATCGCTGACCGCACCCTGCGCGCGGGCGGCCCGGCGTTGCTGTTTGAAAACCCAAAAGGCTACGCCATGCCGGTGCTGTGCAACCTGTTTGGCACACCTCGCCGCGTGGCGCTGGGGATGGGACAGGAAGATGTCACGGCGTTACGTGAAGTGGGCAAACTGCTGGCCTTTCTGAAAGAGCCGGAGCCGCCAAAAGGGTTCCGCGACCTGTTCGACAAGCTGCCGCAGTTTAAGCAGGTGCTGAACATGCCCACCAAACGCCTGCGCGGTGCGCCGTGCCAGCAAAAAGTGCTGGAAGGCGATGCGGTGGATCTGACCAAAATTCCCATCATGCAGTGCTGGCCTGACGATGCCGCACCGCTGATCACCTGGGGCCTCACCGTGACGCGTGGGCCGCATAAAGAGCGTCAAAACCTCGGCATTTATCGCCAGCAGCTAATTGGCAAAAACAAGCTCATCATGCGCTGGTTGTCCCATCGCGGTGGGGCGCTGGATTTCCAGGAGTGGTGCGCGGCCCATCCGGGCGAACGCTTCCCGGTTTCCGTCGCGCTGGGTGCCGATCCGGCAACCATTCTGGGCGCGGTGACGCCTGTTCCTGATACGCTGTCTGAATATGCCTTTGCAGGGCTGCTGCGCGGCACCAAAACCGAAGTGGTGAAGTGCATCTCCAGTGACCTGGAAGTACCGGCCAGCGCAGAGATTGTGCTGGAAGGTTACATTGAACAGGGCGAGCTGGCGCCCGAAGGGCCGTACGGCGACCACACCGGCTATTACAACGAAGTGGATAACTTCCCGGTGTTCACCGTCACCCACATTACCCAGCGTGAAGATGCCATCTATCACTCCACCTATACCGGCCGTCCACCCGACGAACCGGCGGTGCTTGGCGTGGCGCTGAACGAAGTGTTTGTGCCGATCCTGCAAAAGCAGTTCCCGGAAATCGTTGATTTTTATCTGCCGCCGGAAGGGTGTTCGTATCGCCTGGCGGTGGTGACGATGAAGAAGCAGTATGCCGGTCACGCTAAGCGCGTGATGATGGGCGTATGGTCTTTCCTGCGCCAGTTTATGTATACCAAGTTTGTGATTGTCTGCGATGATGACGTCAATGCCCGCGACTGGAATGACGTCATCTGGGCCATCACCACGCGTATGGATCCGGCGCGTGATACGGTGTTAGTGGAAAACACGCCGATTGATTACCTGGACTTTGCCTCGCCGGTTTCCGGACTTGGCTCAAAAATGGGACTGGATGCCACGAACAAATGGCCTGGCGAAACCGACCGTGAATGGGGTCGCCCGATCGAAAAAGATCCTGCCGTGACCGCGCGAATTGACGCGATCTGGGACGAGCTGGCCATAATGAATAACGGTAAGGCAGAATAAGACCGTTTAGCCCTATAGACTTCCCGACAGAGAGAGCGAATGACAACCTTAAGCTGTAAAGTGACGTCGGTAGATGCTATTACCGACACCGTATATCGCGTCCGTTTGGTTCCTGAAGCGGCCTTCTCATTCCGTGCCGGTCAGTACCTGATGGTCGTGATGGACGAGCGTGATAAGCGTCCTTTCTCTATGGCCTCAACGCCAGCAGAGAAGGAATTTATTGAGCTGCATATTGGTGCGTCTGAGCTTAACCTGTACGCGATGGCCGTGATGGACCGCATCCTGAAAGAGCGTGAAATCGTGGTCGATATTCCTCATGGCGAGGCCTGGCTGCGTGAAGACGAAGACCGTCCGCTGATCCTGATTGCCGGTGGCACGGGCTTCTCTTATGTCCGCTCTATTCTGCTGACCGCGCTGGCGCGCAACCCGAATCGCGATATCACCATCTACTGGGGCGGCCGTGAAGAGAAGCATCTTTACGATCTGTCTGAGCTGGAAGCGCTGAGCGTAAATCATCCAAACCTGCGCATCGAGCCGGTTGTCGAGCAGCCGGAAGAGGGCTGGCGCGGGCGCAGCGGTACGGTGCTGACTGCGGTATTGCAGGATCATGGGACGCTGGCCGGGCACGATATCTATATTGCCGGTCGCTTTGAAATGGCAAAAATTGCCCGCGACCTGTTCTGCAACGAGCGTGATGCGCGGGAAGATCGTCTGTTTGGCGATGCGTTTGCGTTTATCTGATTGAGAGACCCGCTTCGGCGGGTTTTTTACGCTCGGGCATTAGCCTGGTGAAAATTTAACCTTGAAATGGGCGGCGCATAGCCGTTATTCTTGTTCCCGTTAAATTTCGCCCTCAGGAGCGCCCCCCAAAAATGAACAAACACGACTGATGAATTTCGATCCTTGCTCAACGCACCGCGTCGGCAGGGGATGTTTTGATTTCATTCAGGAGTGCTTATGGCTCATTTTGCGCAGTCCCCCTCTTTTATTTTGCATCAGGTCACCTGTCAGTTTGCGACGGGCGATATCCTTTTTGGTCCACTGAATCTTTCTCTGGATGCGTCAGTGTGCGCGCTGGTTGGCCGCAACGGCAGCGGTAAAACACGCCTTCTGCGGCTGCTGGCAGGGGTTGATGAACCCGCCAGCGGTCATATTGAGCGCTTTGGTACACACGTCTATGTGGCGCAGCAGCAGGATATTTCTGCGGATACGACTCTTGCCGGACTGCTTGGTTACGACACGATCTTTGCGGCGCGCACGCGCATCGACAGCGGTCATTATGAACCCGACGATCTCGATACGCTCGACGGTTACTGGGATCTGGCTGAACGGCTGAGCCAGGCTTTTATCGCTGCAAAACTTCCCCCTTTTGACCCGAATAAACGCGCGGCAGAGCTGAGCGGCGGCGAGCGCATTCGTGCTTTGCTGTGCAGCGCATTCACCGCAGATGCTGATTACCTGCTGCTGGACGAACCGACCAACCACCTCGACAGGCAAGGCCGCGTGTGGTTCTACGAGCAGCTTTCCCGGTATCAGGGCGGGGTACTGGTGGCCTCTCACGACCGTGAGTTGCTGGCCCAGGTACCGCGTATCCTTGAACTGAGCGCGTTGGGCTTGCGCAGCTACGGGGGGAATTATGCTGACTATCGAACCCAGCGTGATGCTGAGCAACTGGCTGCCCGCGCCGCGCTGGAGCATGCTGCCACCGAGCGCAAGCGTACCCGCGCCCGTATGCATAAAGAGCATGACGACAGCCTGCGGCGTTCAGCCAAAACGCTTCGCACGGTCGACAGCCTTAACATCGCCTCGTTTGAACGGGTCAAATACAAAGGGGCGGCGAAAGAGCGTATTGGTTCCTGGAAAAAACAGCATAGCGATCAAAATCATGCTCTGAACGCTGCGGTCAACCAGGCACGCGAGCGGGTTGAAGAGGATAACGCGGTGATGTTTACCCTGCCGGGCAGTGAAATCCCGGAAGGAAAACAGGTGCTGGTGCTGGAAGAACTGGTGCTTCCGCACGTGCCTGTCTGCCCGATACACTGGCGAATGGATGGCCCGATGCGCGTGGCGCTACGCGGGCCGAACGGCTGTGGAAAATCCACGCTGTTGAAAGTGATGTTGGGCGAAACCGCCCCTGTTACGGGAACCTGTAAGGTCTCCGTCAGGTGTGCTTATCTCGATCAGCATCTTTCCCGGCTGGATCTTTCGAAGTCGGTGATGACACACCTTAGCCTGGGCAATACGCCGCTCGAAGAGGGGGCGTTGCGTACCCGTTTAGCGCAGCTTCAGCTGGGCGCAGAGAAAGTGACACTACCACTGGCCGAACTGAGTGGCGGCGAGCGCCTGAAGGCCGCGCTGGCCTGCGTATTGTGGCGTGAAGCGGCAACGCAACTGCTGCTTCTGGATGAGCCGACCAACCATCTTGATCTGGCCTCTGTTCAGGCTATAGAAGCGGCCTTAGCCGATTACCCCGGCGCGCTGCTGGTGGTGTCGCATGATGAAGCCTTTCTGGCAGGGCTGAAGTTGACGCATGAACTGGTGTGGGAAGAGACGGGATGGCGATGTGAAAGTCTGTAAACACAAGCCCCCGCAAGGGCGGGGGCAAACAAACTTTATCAGGCTAACTGCTTGCGAAGGTCAGGGTTTGCCTGGATCAGGCGCATCAGCTTTAGCTCGGCTGGGGTAGGTTTTTCACGTTTTGACTCCCACTCCAGCACCATCGCTACGCTGACACCCATCGCTCTTGCGAATTCATCTGTTTTCAGGCCCGATCCTTTGCGTAAACGCTCAAATTCACTAAAAGGATTGGACTTTTGATTCAGGGTAACCGTCGGCGGTACATCTTTAAAAATAATCTGTTCCAGGCTGCTCAGCAGCTCAAACTCAGGATCTTTTAATTCCATTGAGAACTCCTCATAAATCACACATCGGGATCATGAACATCAGAGAGCCTGTTAAGAATAGTCCCTAAACCAGACACAGGATCGTCACGGCTGTGATTAATTGTGCGATAACGATCGCTTTACGCGTTTCAGCTATATGGATAGTTATGCTAATTACCTGATTAGTCATATGTAGGAATGCACAGGTATTTTTTTGTAAATAGTCAGTACAAAAACGGGAATACCCGTTTTGCATGAAAACTCTATCTTGCAAGGCTGACCTGGACTATCCTTGTCAGCGTTGGGCACGCGTGTGCCGGTGTGCGCTTTTTGGGTGAAAGGAGTAATAAAATGGCGACAGGAAAGTCCTGCTCTCGCTGGTTTGCGCCTATTGCGGCGTTGTTGATGGTTGTTAGCCTGAGTGGGTGTTTCGATAAAGAAGGCGATCAGCGCAAAGCGTTTATCGATTTTCTACAGAATACAGTGATGCGTAGCGGCGAGCGTTTACCAACGCTGACTGCGGATCAGAAAAAACAGTTTGGTCCATTCGTGTCGGATTACGCCATTCTGTATGGCTATTCACAGCAGGTAAGCCAGGCGATGGATTCCGGTATTCGCCC
Source organism: Enterobacter cloacae complex sp. 302F9 (assembly GCF_050030335.1). Taxonomy (NCBI): domain Bacteria; kingdom Pseudomonadati; phylum Pseudomonadota; class Gammaproteobacteria; order Enterobacterales; family Enterobacteriaceae; genus Enterobacter; species Enterobacter cloacae complex sp. 302F9. The sequence continues at coordinate 242,669 of NZ_JBLGUC010000001.1, forward strand.
GGTAGTGGATAGCGTGAATGCCATCCGCGTTCCACAGGATTATATGACCCAGCGCGAACCGCTGCGCCAGTCAAATGGCGCGCTTGGGGTACTGAGCCAGCAGCTGCAAAATGCCAAAATGCAGGCTGATGCGTCGCGTTCCGCGTTGAAGCAGGGCGAGGATCTCAAACCGGTCTATGACCAGGTGTATGAGAAAGTCGTGACCAAGCCGTCAAACGCCTTGCAACCGCTGATCCCGGCGGCGCAGGTCTTTACTCAGCAGCTGGTTCAGGTGGGTGACTTTATTAGTGAACAAGGTACGCAGGTGAGCTTCGTCTCTAACGGTATCCAGTTCCCGACCTCCCAGCAGGCGAGCCAGTACAACGCGCTGATCGGGCCGCTCGCGTCCCAGCATCAGGCCTTTAGCCAGGCCTGGAGCGCAGCGGTCGCTGCTACGGAATAAGAAAAACCCCCGCTTCGGCGGGGTTTTTTTTATGCTTGATGAAAATAACGCTTGTCATTCATCTACCACATCGGTATAACTATGTTCGTCGGTTTGTTACACAGACCTAAAGCAGTTTAGTAAAGCAGTCCAGATTGTTATCCATAGATACCCTTCGTAGTGACCCTTCCTTCATCGCTTAAAAATCTGTAACGCAATCCATCAAGCCGGAAGGCACAATATATTTGTTAATAAGGTAATTTCTATGTCTGCTAAAATGACTGGTCTGGTAAAATGGTTCAACGCTGATAAAGGTTTCGGCTTCATCACTCCTGACGATGGCTCTAAAGACGTGTTCGTACACTTCTCTGCTATCCAGAACGATGGCTACAAATCTCTGGATGAAGGTCAGAAAGTTTCCTTCACCATCGAAAGCGGCGCTAAAGGCCCAGCAGCTGGTAACGTTGTAAGCCTGTAAGCTTCCAACCCAGTAGCACAAAATTCAAAAACCCGCCTTCTGGCGGGTTTTTTCGTTTCTACTGTTGTATCTGCGGGTTAACGCAGTTCTTATCCACTTTACCGCCGAGCGCGGCAATCAGATTATCCACGGCGGTCGCCGCCATATTGTAGCGTGTTTCATGAGTGGCAGAGCCGATGTGGGGCAGGGCGACGACGTTCGGCATGGTCAGTAGCGGAGAATCCACCGGCAGCGGCTCCTGTTCAAACACGTCCAGACCAGCAGCGTGGATCTCACCGTTTTGCAGAGCCTCAATCAGCGCCTTCTCATCGACCACCGGACCACGACCCGCGTTGATGAAAATGGCCGATTTCTTCATCTTTTCAAACGCCGCTTTGCCGATGAGATGACGCGTTTCATCCGTCAGCGGCAGGATCAGGCAGACAAAGTCGGCTTCCCGCAACAGCGTATCAAGCTCGCAGTAGCGGGCATTGAAACGTTCTTCAGCTTCAGTGTGGTGACGGCGTGCGTTATACAGAATGGGCATGCTGAAGCCGAAATGGGCGCGCTGTGCCAGTGCCAGACCGATGCGGCCCATCCCAACAATCCCCAGCGTTTTGTCATGAACGTCCACGCCGAACCAGTCCGGGCCAATGCTTTTCGTCCATTCGCCCGCTTTCACGCGCTCGGCCACTTCCACCACGCGACGGGCGGTGCTGAGCACCAGCGCCATCAGCGTGTCGGCGACGGTCTCCGTCAGGGCATGCGGCGTGTGCATCAGCAGGATGTTGCGCGCGTTTAGCGCATCCACGTCGAAATTGTCGTATCCCACCGAAACGGTTGAGGTAGCACGAAGCTTCGGCATTTTCTCCAGCAGCGCTGCATCCACCTTTTCGCTCGAACCCAGCAGGCCCTCGGCGCTGGCAAACGCGTCGGCGTGCTGTGCCACGGTTTCCGGGCTGAGGTTCTTGACCCGGGTAACGGTAAAGTGTTCTTCCAGGCGTTTTTGCAGGTCTTCAGGCAGTGCTTTGTACAAAATGACGGACGGCTTCATGCTAATCTCCGTTGATTTTAAAAGGATTCAGGCGTGGCGTGCGCCGACGGGTAGCTGTTGATTATTAGCAGGCTTAACAATCAGAGTAAGCCATACCGAGGCAAAAAGCGCCACCCCCATAAAGATGTAAGAGGCCGATGGGCTGCCGGTGGCGCCGTTCAGATAGCCCACAAACCACGAGCCAAAGAACGAACCCAGCGCGCCCATGCTGTTAATCAGCGCCATCGCGCCCCCAGCGACGTTACGCGGCAGCATTTCCGGGATGATGGCAAAGAACGGACCATACGGGGCATACATGGCCGCACCCGCAATCACCAGCAGCGTATACGAAGCCCAGAAGTGGTTCGCGCCTACGGCCCAGGAGCCAATAAAGGCAAAAGCAGCGATCAGCAGCAGTGGCCAGACGAACAGCTTACGGTTTTGCAGCTTGTCCGATGCCCAGGAGACGATAATCATCGCGATGGTCGCAGCCAGGTAAGGCACCGATGACAGCCAGCCCACTTCCACCATGCCAAGGTTTTCACCGCCGCTGCGGATAATCGACGGCAGCCACAGCACAAAGCCGTACACGCCAATACTCCAGGTAAAATACTGTGCGCACAGCAGAATAACGTTCCGGGAGCGGAAGGCTTCACCGTAGTTACGCACCGCTTTCAGCCCCTGCTGCTCTTTATCCAGCTGCGCCTGGAGTGCGGCTTTTTCGTCCTCAGAAAGCCATTTTGCCTGGGCTGGCTTATCTTTCACCAGCACCCACCAGCAGAAGGCCCAGATAATCGCGGGAACCCCTTCGATGATGAACATCTCGCGCCAGCCGAAGGACTGGATCAGGTAGCCGGAAACCACCGACATCCACAACACGGTGACCGGGTTACCGAGTATCAGGAACGTATTAGCACGTGAACGCTCAGATTTTGTGAACCAGTTGCTGATGTAAATCAGCATTGCTGGCATGACGGCCGCCTCAACCACGCCGAGAATAAAGCGAATAGCCGCCAGAGCAGGAATGTTATTCACCACGCCAGTAAGCGACGCACAGGCACCCCATAAGATCAGGCAGATGAAAATGAGCTTTCGCACGCTGCGGCGTTCAGCGTAAATCGCGCCGGGGATCTGGAAGAAGAAATAACCCAGGAAGAAGAGGGCACCCAGCAGGGAGGAGACCCCTTTGGTAATCCCGAGGTCTTCGTTGATCCCGGCGGCGGATGCGAAACTGAAGTTGGCACGATCCAGGTACGCCAGGCTGTACGTGATAAACACGATTGGCATGATGTACCACCAGCGTTTTACTGCATTGGTCGAACTGTTCATAGGCTTGCCTCTGTTGTTGAGGTTGTTGCCGCCGTTGTCTGTAGGGTACACGGTGGCTTAATTATCTGGTGCGGATTGCTGCCCTCACCCTGGCCCTCTCCCACAGGGAGAGGGAATTTAGACGCCGAGCTCTGCTCGTGTTGGTAATCCTTCGCTGTCGCCCTGCACCTGAATCGCCAGCGAACCAATTTTGTTGCCTCGCGCCACGGCCTGCGACAGCGGTTTGCCCTCCAGCAGAGCGCTGATGACCCCGACGGCAAACCCATCGCCCGCGCCCACGGTATCGACCACGTTGTCGACTTTTACCGCAGCGACAGCGCCTTGCTCACCGTCGGCAGTTTTGAACCATGCGCCGTCGGCACCGGTTTTCAGCACCACGGCTTTTACCCCTCTGTTGAGGTAAAAATCAGCAATGCCTTCGGGCGTGCTTTCGCCAGTGAGGATCATTCCCTCTTTTATGCCCGGCAGAACCCAGTCCGCCTTAAATGCCAGTCGGTTGAGTTTCTCAGCCATCTCCGCTTCGCTTTTCCACAGCACCGGGCGCAGGTTCGGATCAAAGGAGATGGTTTTGCCCTGCGCTTTCATTGCCGAAGCCGCGTGATCCAGTAAATCGTACGAGCTGGCCGAGAGCGCCGCCGCCACGCCGCTCAGGTGCAGGTGGCGCGCGGAGGAGAAATACGCGGCGTGATAATCATCCACGGAGAGATGGCTTGCCGCTGAGCCTTTGCGGAAATACTCCACGATGGGATCGGTTCCATTTTCAACTTTAGATTTCAGCTGAAAGCCCGTCGCAAAGCGTCCGTCGAGGGTCACGCCTGCGGCATCAATACCCTCTTTTTTCAGCGAGTCGAGAACAAAATGGCCAAAGCTGTCATTTCCCACGCGGCTTACCCAGCCGACATTCAGCCCCAGACGCGCAAGGCCGGTAGCAACATTCAGCTCGGCACCTGCCACGCGTTTAATGAAGTGCTCCACTGCGCTCAGCTCGCCCGTTTCGGTGGCGACAAACATCGCCATGGCCTCGCCAATGGTGATGACATCCAGCGTCTTGTGCATGGTTTACTCCTCGCGCAGCAGGTTGACGTAATGGCGGGTGACGGCGGTGAGATCCGTCCCTTCCAGCGGAAATTCGATACCGCGTGGCGCATCGGCAGGGAGCTGATTAAGCAGATCCCGCCAGCGAGAATCGGCCTGATCCGGCGCGACGGCGCGGAACTGCGCCTTATGTGGGACCGCGGCCTTAACATGAATATAGCTCACGGCGGGAGCCAGCTGACGTGCAGCCTCTTCCGGGGAGTCGCCAACCCACAGCCAGTTGCCCATATCGAACGTCAGCGTGACCGGCAGCGCCATTACCCGGCAGGCGGCTTTGAAACGCTGCATCGGCGCGAGCTGCCCGCAGTCGGTCTGGTCGTTTTCCACCACCAGCGTCATGCCGCTTTCATCCAGCAGTGTGCGCAGGGCTTCAAGGGGCTGTTTGTCGCTGAAATGACCCAGCGAGACTTTAAGCCACAGCGCGTTCAGGGTGCTGGCTTCGCTAAGGTAGCGCGGGAGATCCGGGTTGAGGGTGCCATCGGGCATAAACAGGGGGGCCGGGGCGGAGTAGCACGCCAGTAAACCCAGCAGTTCAATGGACTCGCCGAGCGCAGGTAGGGCCATTAACTCGTCGTTGCTGAAGAGCTCGCGGCGGATTTCAACGCCATCAGCTCCTGCGCCGGCAATAACGGGAAGCATTGCCCGTTGACCGCCTGCCTGTCGCACCTGATCCGCACCATACGCGGCGGTGACCACCATAATTTTCCTGCTCATTTCCTGACTCCAGAGCGTAATCGATAGTATTACGCTAGATGGAACCGGTTCCAAAGAAAAGATCGGGATGCTGAATTTATGATCGCTGTCACGAAGGGGAAATTAACGGGCAGTAGAGCCGCGAACGATCAGTTCGCCGGAAAACACCTGCTCGCGTACGGCGTCGCGGGTGCCTTCAATGCGGCGAACCACTTGTTCAACCGCGGCATAGCCGATCTGCCAGGTGGGTTGTTTGAGGGTGGTGATGCCTACGCCAGCAAGTTCTGCCCACTCCAGTTCATCAAAGCCGAGTAAGCCGATGTCGCTGCCCCAGTGCAGGCCAATGCGTTTAAGCGAGCGGGCAACCTGAAGCGTCAGCGCCCCGTTCGCGGAGATCACCGCCTTGCGCATACCCCGATGGCGGGTATGGAACTGGCGCAGGGTATTATCCAGCTGCCCGGCTTCATGCAGGGGGATTTCGGCATTCTCGGCGATCATGCCGGGATATCGCGCCAGCGTGGCACGAAATGCAGCCAGGCGGTCGCGGCGGGTGTTAACCATGCCCAGCGGTTCGCTCAGGAATAAAATGGCTTCGAAGCCCTGTTCAATCAGGTGCTCAGTGGCGGTGGTGGCCGCCTGGGTGTTATCCAGCCCGACCACATCGCAGGCAAATTCCGGGATTTTTCGGTCAATAAGCACCATTGGCAGAGACGATTGTTGCAGACGATTTAGCCCCTCTTCTCGCATCCCGACGGCATTCACCACAATCCCTTCCACCTGATAGCTGCGCAGCAGATCGAGGTAATGCAGCTCCTGATCAACCTCGTTATTGGTGTTACAGACCAGCGGGGTAAAGCCTTTTTCACGGCACGCCGCTTCGATGCCGCTGAGGACGTTAACGGAATAGGGGTTGGTGATATCGGCGATGATGAGGCCAATCAGACGGGTGCGGCCCCGCTTGAGGCCGCGCGCCATCAGGCTGGGACGGTAGTCGAGATCGGCAATGGCCTGTTCGATTCGCGCCAGCAGCGCATCGGAAAGCAGGTGTTTCTCGCCGTTGAGGTAGCGTGAAATGCTGGTTTTACCGGTTTTGGCGGCTTTCGCCACGTCGCTGATGGTGGCCCGGGTTGGTTTGATCATCGCTGATTTCCCTGAATTTAGTGAGAATACCTTAGCGGGAAAATCTGGCGAATCAAGCTATTTGCCGGGTGGCGCTGCGCTTACCGGAGGTTGCGGTCTGATGCCCTCACCCCAACCCTCTCCCACGGGAGAGGGCGCAAACACTAATAACGGCAACGGGGTTGCCGTTTTGCTTTTACCTACTGCACCGGGCTTAACGTAATCTCAACGCGGCGGTTCTGCGCTTTGCCTTCCGCCGTGCTGTTGCTGGCGATCGGGTTAGCCGGACCCATGCCGCTGGTGCGGATGCGGTTCGCTTCTACGCCCTGGGCGATCAGCGAGCTGGCCACGGAATCGGCGCGCTGCTGGGACAGACGCATGTTCAGATCCTGGCTGCCGGTGCTGTCGGTGTAGCCAATCACGTTCACGGCAGTTTTATTGTACTCTTTCAGCACTGCGGCCACGCCGGTCAGGGTGTTTGCGCCTGCGGGTTTCAGCGTCGCGCTGCTGCTGTCAAAGGTCACGTTGTTTGGCATGTTCAGGATGATGTTGTCACCGCTGCGCGTCACGCTCACGCCCGTACCTTTCATTTTGTCACGCAGTTTTGCTTCCTGCACGTCCATGTAATAACCCACGCCGCCGCCCAGGGCTGCGCCTGCCGCTGCGCCAATCAGCGCACCTTTGCCGCGATCTTTCTTGGAGGAGGAGAGTGCGCCAACGCCAGCGCCCACCAGGGAACCAATATTCGCGCCAATGCCGGATTTGCCCGCTTCGCGTTCACCGGTGTAAGGGTTGGTTGTGCAGCCAGAAACAGCCAGTGCGCCGCTCACCAGAGCGGCAATAACGAGTACGCGTTTTTTCATCTTATTTCCTTAATCCTTTTTATTCTTTGCCACGATGGACGTGGCAGTGGATTATGACGTCCGGATACGGAGAAAATTCAGTGTATAACTCTGAAATTTGTCACAAACGATAAACTGCCTCAATGAAAGGCCGAAACACCTGCACGCAACCAGGAGCGCACGCTTTGAGCACCTCAACAAAAACCATTCTGACCGCCGCCCACTGGGGGCCGATGCTGGTCGAAACCGATGGCGACACTGTGCTGTCGTCTCGCGGGGCTTTGCCTTCGCGCCATCTCAACTCTTTACAGACCGTCGTTCGCGATCAGGTACACAGTAAAACCCGCGTCCGCTGGCCGATGGTGCGTAAAGGCTTTCTGGCGTCACCGGATAAGCCGCAGGGTATTCGTGGGCAGGATGAGTTCGTACGCGTGAGCTGGGACGACGCGCTGGCGCTGATCCATACCCAGCATAAACGCATTCGCGACAGCTATGGCCCGTCGTCCATTTTTGCCGGCTCCTATGGCTGGCGCTCGAACGGCGTGCTGCATAAGGCCGCAACCCTGCTGCAACGCTATATGAGCCTGGCCGGAGGATACTCCGGCCATCTGGGCGATTACTCGACCGGCGCGGCGCAGGCAATCATGCCGTATGTCGTGGGCGGGAATGAGGTTTATCAGCAGCAGACCAGCTGGCCGCTGGTGCTGGAGCATGCGGAGGTGGTGGTGCTCTGGAGCGCCAACCCGCTCAATACCCTGAAAATTGCCTGGAATGCGTCCGACGAGCAGGGCGTTTCCTACTTTGATGCGCTGCGCAAAAGCGGCAAGCGCATCATCTGTATCGATCCGATGCGTTCTGAAACGCTGGATTTCTTCGGCGACAGCGCCGAGTGGATCGCGCCGCATATGGGCACCGACGTGGCGATGATGCTGGGCATCGCCCACACCCTGGTGGAGAACGGCTGGCACGATACGGAATTTCTGGCGCGCTGCACCACGGGCTTCGATAAATTTGCCGACTACCTGACGGGACAAACCGACGGTATCGCCAAAACCGCAGAGTGGGCTGCGGCGATTTGCGGCGTTGATGCCGTTAAAATCCGCGAACTGGCGACGTTATTCCATAGCCGTGTCACGATGCTCATGTCCGGCTGGGGGATGCAGCGCCAGCAGTTTGGCGAGCAGAAGCACTGGATGCTGGTGACGCTCGCCGCGATGCTCGGGCAGATTGGCACACCCGGCGGCGGTTTTGGGCTTTCCTATCACTTTGCTAACGGCGGCAACCCGACGCGAAAAGCGGCGGTGCTGGCCTCCATGCAGGGCTCGGTGCAGGGTGGCGTGGACGCTGTAGATAAAATTCCGGTGGCACGCATTGTTGAAGCTTTGGAGAACCCAGGCGGGTTTTATCAGCACAACGGCCAGGATCGGCATTTCCCGGATATTAAGTTTGTCTGGTGGGCGGGTGGGGCCAACTTCACCCATCACCAGGATACTAACCGCCTGATCCGCGCCTGGCAGAAACCGGAACTGGTGGTGATCTCGGAGTGCTTCTGGACCGCGTCAGCGAAACATGCCGATATCGTTTTGCCCGCCACGACCTCGTTCGAGCGTAACGATCTCACCATGACGGGGGATTACAGTAATCAGCATATGGTGCCGATGAAGCGCGTCGTGGCTCCCCGGGATGAAGCGCGGGATGATTTTGATGTCTTTGCCGACCTGAGTGAAATGTGGGAAGCGGGCGGTCGGGAGCGTTTCACCGAGGGCAAAACGGATCTGCAATGGCTGGAAACATTTTACCAGATTGCCAGCCAGCGCGGGGCTGCGCAGGGCGTGACGCTGCCGCCATTTGCTGAATTCTGGGAGGCGAATCAACTCTTCGAAATGCCGGAAAGCGAGCAGAATGCGCGGTTTGTGCGCTTTGCTGACTTCCGTCGCGATCCGGAGAATCATCCGTTAAAAACCGAAAGCGGGAAGATTGTGATCTACAGCGAACGCATCGCCAGCTTTGGCTACGCGGACTGTCCGCCACATCCGGCGTGGCTGGAGCCGGACGAATGGCATGGTAATGCGCAGCCGGGGCAGCTTCAGCTGCTGTCTGCCCATCCCGCCCATCGTCTGCACAGCCAGCTCAACTATTCGGCTTTGCGCGAGCAGTATGCGGTGGCGGGTCGTGAGCCGATTGCGCTGAACAGCGATGACGCAAAGGCGCGGGGGATTAACCACGGCGACCTCGTTCGGGTCTGGAACGCGCGCGGGCAGGTGCTGGCCGGTGCCGTGGTGAGTGACGGGATCCGCCCTGGCGTTTTCTGCATTCATCAGGGCGCATGGCCTGATCTGGCGCTGGACGAGGGCGGTATTTGTAAGAACGGCGCCGTAAACGTGCTGACCAAAGATCTCCCCAGCTCGAAGCTGGGGAATGGCTGCGCGGGGAATACGGCGCTGGCATGGGTGGAGAAATATGAGGGGCCGGCGCTTACCCTTACGGCGTTTGATCCGCCTGCCAGCTCATGATCCACGTCGGGTGTTGGGTATCATCCTGCCAGGCGCTGTCTTCGATGCGAAAACCCTGAGCATGATAGAAATTCACCGCCCGCACGTTTTTCTGATACACCTCCAGAGTTAAATACGGATAGTGCTGCTGAACGTGGTTCAGCAGCGCACGCCCGATCCCCTTTCCGATGAACGCCGGGGCGATAAACAACGCCCCCACGAACTGGAACTGCATGACGCTGATAAAACCGCACAGGGTACCGTTTTCTTCCCAGACCCAGGTCTCGGCGGCGGGAAGGTATTCATCCCGCACTACCGCTTCATTCGCTTGCCAGTAACTTGCGTCGATAAACGGATGCGCCTCGGTGGTGCTCTCCAGCCACAGACTCAAAAGCGGAGCGGTGTCCTCACTTTGCCATTTGCGGATCATGGTGGCCCTCCGGATGGCAGAAGCAGCCCGTAATGTGGTCATTGACCAGCCCGCAGGCCTGCATAAAGGAGTAACAGATGGTGGTGCCCACAAACTTAAAGCCGCGTTTTTTCAGCGCTTTCGACAGGGCATCTGAGGCGGGGGTCGACGTTGGGATCTCTGCAAGCGTGGCGGCCTGCGTCACCTTCGGCTCGTTATCCACAAACGACCAGACGAATGCTGAGAAGGGTTCGCCGTTTTGCTCCATCGCCAGATAAGCACGCGCGTTACCAATAATGGCCTGAATTTTACCGCGATGGCGGATGATACCGGTATCCAGAACCAGCCTTTCCACGTCGTCGTCGGTCATGGCGGCAACCGCAGCCGGATCGAACTGGTGGAAGGCTTTGCGATAGTTCTCACGCTTTTTCAGAACGGTGATCCACGACAGTCCGGCCTGCTGGCCTTCAAGGCAAATCATTTCAAACAGTTTTTTACCGTCGGTTTCCGGTACGCCCCATTCCTTGTCGTGATAATCGATATAAAGCTGATCCTGGCTTACCCAGCCGCAACGTTGCATAGGTCATCTCCCTTCCTGATACGGTAAACGCAAAAATTTCAATCTGCCCGGCTTGACGTGTCTGCTAAAGAGACAATAGTTAATACAGGGCTATACGCCCTAATACCTCTTCGAACAATGACATATATCGCCGAACTCGGCTCTTTCTGGAGTCGCTTTGATGATGATAAAAAAAATCAGTGGTCGCCATGCTGCTTCTGGCCTGGTGGGTGTTTCAGTCTGCCTGCTTTTTTGTAACACCGCTTTTGCGTGGCAACAGGAATATATCGTTTCAGATGCTCAAAGTAATACGATGGAACGCTATACATGGGACGCCGATCACCAACCTCGTTATGAAGATATTCTCGCGGAGCGTATTAACCGTACGCAGAATGCTGCGGGGTTTACCCTGAACGATCCCTCCGGTTCGGATGCGGAAACCGTTCTGAGCGTTGGCTGGAATTTTCCCGTGGCGGGACATTTCACCACCGGGCCCGTAATGGCGTGGCGCACTGATGGCGCTCCCTCCGCACCAGTGAATGCGTTTGAGGATACAACCACCACGCAGTCGCTTACCGATCCACTCTGGCATGCCAGCGTGAACTCATTGGGGTGGCGTGTCGATACGCAGTATGGTGATTTACACCCCTGGGCGAAGATCAGCTATAACCAGCAAACTGAAGAAGAATATTTATATACGCTGGGATTGAGCGCCAAATTTTAAAGGGTTGTCACTTTTTTAAACGCTGCCGTAACATATTTAATACAATAACGGCAGGGACTGTAGCGATAGTGATCGCTCACCTTTGAGCTTTTTCTTCTCCGGCAAGGTCATTCATTCCCGCTTCCAGGCATTTCATTCCGTTTCTCCTGCATTTCATGCCGTTTTACCCCTGGCGTTATGGGGTTTTGTTTATCGTGTCCTCAGCGAATTTCCTTAATTTATCTTGCAGGACACTGCCATGAACACATCAACTTATAACCGCACGCGTTGGCTGACGCTATTCGGCACCATCGTTACCCAGTTCGCACTGGGATCGGTCTATACCTGGAGCCTGTTTAACAGCGCCCTGTCTGATAAGATCGGCGCGCCGATAAGCCAGGTGGCGTTCTCCTTCGGCTTGCTGAGTCTTGGGTTAGCAATTTCCTCTTCCGTGGCGGGCAAACTTCAGGAGCGCTTCGGCGTGAAGCGTGTAACCATGGCCTCCGGGATCTTGCTGGGCGTGGGCTTCTTCCTGACGGCATATTCCGACAACCTGATGATGCTGTGGCTGAGCGCCGGGGTGCTGGTGGGGCTGGCGGACGGCGCAGGTTACCTGCTGACGCTGTCTAACTGCGTGAAGTGGTTCCCGGAGCGTAAAGGGCTTATCTCCGCGTTTGCCATTGGTTCATATGGCCTGGGCAGCCTTGGCTTCAAATTCATCGATGCGCATCTGCTGGCCTCGGTGGGGCTTGAGAAAACCTTTATGATCTGGGGCGTGATTGTGCTGGTGATGATCCTCTTCGGCGCAACGCTGATGAAAGACGCGCCGCAGCAGGAAGTGAAAACCGTTAACGGTGTGGTGGAGAATGATTTCACCCTTGCACAGTCCATGCGTAAACCGCAGTACTGGATGCTGGCGGTGATGTTCCTGACGGCCTGCATGAGCGGTCTGTATGTCATCGGCGTGGCGAAAGATATCGCGCAGGGAATGGTGAAACTGGACGCGGCGACGGCGGCGAACGCGGTAACGGTCATCTCCATCGCTAACCTCTCGGGTCGTCTGGTACTGGGTATCCTGTCTGACAAAATCGCCAGGATCCGCGTGATTACGCTGGGGCAGGTGATCTCCCTGGTGGGGATGGCAGCGTTGCTGTTCGCTCCGCTGAACGAAGCGACATTCTTTGCGGCGATAGCCTGCGTAGCCTTTAACTTTGGCGGCACCATTACCGTCTTCCCGTCGCTGGTGAGCGAGTTCTTCGGGCTGAACAATCTGGCGAAAAACTACGGTGTGATTTATCTCGGCTTCGGTATCGGCAGTATTTGCGGATCGCTGATTGCCTCGCTGTTTGGTGGCTTCTACGTGACATTCTGCGTGATATTTGCCTTGCTGATTATTTCACTGGCGCTGTCCACCACGATTCGTCAGCCGCAACGCGAGGTCTATAAAGAAGCGCATGCATGATTCGATAAAAAGGGGCCGCAGGGCCTCTTTTTTTATCGCAATATCACTTCCGGACTTGTTATTTTGTAAAAATTTTCATCGATTCACATTCTCTGCTGCCACTTTTCTTCCTCGCTGTGGTCTACTTATCGCGCTTGTAGACGTTTCTGATAACGCTTTATCTCGCACCTACTTACTCTGTCTGCTTTCTCAATGAGATTCGGCGGGTCTTTATACCCCTTCCCCCAGGGTTGTTTGCATGAAATATATCAGGTCTCTTACCCAGCAAAGATTGTGTCTGATGCTGGCTGTCTATATCGGTTTGTTTCTGAATGGCGCGGTGCTGTTCAGAAGAGTGGAAGGTTATTTTGAACACCTCACCGTAAGAAACGGGATTTTCGCCGCGATTGAAGTGTTTGGCTCAATTCTGGCAACCTTCTTCCTGCTACGTCTGCTCTCGCTTTTTGGCAGACGTACATGGCAGGTTCTGGCCTCGCTGGTGGTGATTATCTCTGCCGCCGCAAGCTATTACATGACATTCATGAATGTGGTCATTGGCTACGGTATTGTGGCCTCGGTGATGACCACGGACATCGACCTCTCGAAAGAGGTGGTGGGGCAAGGGTTCATCATGTGGACGATTTTGACCTGCCTGATCCCGCTCTTCTTTATCTGGAGTAATACCTGTCGCTATACCCTGTTACGCCAGCTGCGTACCCGTGGGCAACGCATCCGCAACGTCGCCGTCGTTCTTCTGGCGGGTCTGCTGGTATGGGCGCCTATTCGCCTGATGGAAAAACAGCAAAAGCGGATCGAAAAAGCGACAGGCGTAGATATGCCAAGCTACGGCGGCGTGGTGGCTAACTCGTATCTGCCGTCTAACTGGCTGTCGGCGTTAGGTCTCTATGCCTGGGCTCAGGCGGACGAATCCAGCGATGTGAAATCGCTGATTAACCCGACCAAAAAGTTCACCTACCAGGCTCCGGCTGACGGACTGGATGATACTTACGTGGTCTTCGTTATCGGCGAAACGACGCGCTGGGATCATATGGGTATTCTCGGTTATGACCGCGATACCACCCCGAAACTGGCGCAGGAAAAGAACCTGGTGGCATACCGCGGCTACTCCTGCGATACCGCTACGAAGCTTTCGTTGCGCTGTATGTTTGTTCGTGAGGGCGGTGCGAGTGATAATCCTCAGCGCACTCTCAAAGAGCAAAACGTGTTTGCTGTTCTGAAGCAGCTTGGATTTAGCTCCGATCTGTTCGCCATGCAAAGTGAGATGTGGTTCTACACCAACACCATGGCGGATAACATCGCCTACCGCGAGCAGATTGGCGCCGAGCCGCGTAACCGCGGAAAAAACGTTGATGATATGCTGCTGCTCTCTGAGATGGAACAGTCGCTGAAAAACCATCCGCAGGGTAAGCACCTTATTGTTCTGCATACCAAAGGTTCACACTACAGCTACTATCAGCGTTACACGCGCGATTTCGCCAAATGGACGCCTGAGTGCGTCGGCATTAACAAGAACTGTAGCAAGCAGGAGCTGATCAATGCCTATGATAACTCGATTCTGTATGTGGATACCTTCCTCAGCCGGGTGATCGACCAGCTTCGCGATAAGAAAGCGATTGTGATTTACGCGGCCGACCACGGCGAGTCCATCAACGAGAAAGAGCATTTACACGGCACGCCGCGTAAGCTGGCCCCGCCTGAGCAGTTCCGCGTGCCGATGATCATGTGGATGTCGGATAAGTACCTGGAAAACCCGGACAAAGCCAAAATGTTTGCCCATCTGAAACAGCAGGCAGAGATCAAGGTACCGCGCCGTCACGTTGAGCTGTACGACACCATTATGGGTTGTCTCGGCTATACCTCACCGAACGGTGGGATTAACGAAAACAACAACTGGTGTAAACTCCCTGATAACACCACAAAAGCCGCGCAGTAGCTGGTCTGGCGAGAATATCGCCAGTTGAATGGCTTTTTGAAAATAAGGGATTGACGGGGGCGCACCTCAGCAGTAAGATGCGCTCCGCATTCGGCGAGTAGCGCAGCTTGGTAGCGCAACTGGTTTGGGACCAGTGGGTCGGAGGTTCGAATCCTCTCTCGCCGACCACATTCTAAAAAGGGCTAACCGCAAGGTTAGCCCTTTTTGCATTAACGCGTTACCCCGCACGAGTCCTCAAAATACCCCTTAGCCCTGCTTCCCCCTGCCTGCTTGCGGTTTTGTGACATAATCCATTGTATTTTTTTATATATAGTTTGATCTTTTTTCGCGTTGCTTATGGATAACCTCAGCATTTTTCGCTGTGCGTTTTAACGTTCGCGGTATTTAGTGCTCAGATAATCACCATTCTGTAAGAAAATTTACCCATTCTGAATAAAACTTAATCACTGAGTGTTGCGAAATATGAAGATAATTGTGCTGCATCATGGCGAGTAGCATAAATTTCTCTGCTGAAAACTCACGGTCAGGGTTTTTTTAATCTTTGTTTGCGGTTTCTCACACTCCACGTAAATCCCCGCCACCTGTATTGACGTTTTCACATTCTGTTGACAGATTGTAGGGCACGAGGGGCATTTCAGGGAGGATCTGCGCTGCAACTCAAACGCTCTTCTGAAAGGATTCTCTATCCCTTTTAACGCCTTCGGGCATCACCGACCGGACCGGGTAAAAAATAAATAAAGGTCAGGCGGCGTAACACAACAAAGCAAAACATCACATTGGAGCACAATAATGAGTATTTCCTTGAAGAAGTCAGGGATGCTGAAGCTTGGTCTGAGCCTGGTGGCCATGACCGTTGCAGCAAGCGTACAGGCAAAAACCCTGGTTTACTGTTCTGAAGGCTCTCCGGAAGGCTTTAACCCACAGCTCTTTACCTCTGGTACGACTTACGACGCAAGCTCTGTACCGATCTATAACCGTCTGGTTGAATTTAAAATCGGCACCACGGAAGTGATTCCTGGCCTGGCTGAAAAGTGGGATATCAGCGAAGACGGTAAAACCTATACCTTCCACCTGCGCCAGGGCGTGAAGTGGCAGGACAGCAAAGAATTTAAACCTACGCGCGACTTTAACGCCGACGACGTTGTGTTCTCCTTCGACCGTCAGAAAAATGCCCAGAACCCGTACCATAAAGTGTCTGGCGGCAGCTATGAATACTTCGAAGGGATGGGTCTGCCAGACCTGATCGCTGAAGTGAAAAAAGTGGACGATAAAACCGTTCAGTTTGTGCTGACGCGTCCGGAAGCGCCATTCCTGGCTGACCTGGCGATGGACTTCGCCTCGATTCTCTCTAAAGAGTACGCGGACAACATGCTGAAAGCCGGCACGCCGGAGAAAGTGGACCTGAACCCAATCGGTACCGGCCCGTTCCAGCTGCTTCAGTACCAAAAAGATTCCCGTATTCTGTATAAAGCCTTCCCGGGCTACTGGGGCACCAAGCCGCAGATCGACCGTCTGGTCTTCTCCATCACGCCTGACGCATCCGTGCGTTACGCAAAATTGCAGAAAAACGAATGTCAGGTGATGCCGTATCCAAACCCGGCTGACATCGCGCGCATGAAGCAGGACAAAAATATCAACCTGCTGGAGCAGGCGGGCCTGAACGTGGGTTATCTCTCCTTCAACACCGAGAAGAAACCGTTCGATGACGTGAAAGTGCGTCAGGCGCTGACTTACGCGGTGAACAAAGAAGCGATCATCAAAGCCGTTTACCAGGGCGCGGGCGTTGCGGCCAAGAACCTGATCCCACCAACCATGTGGGGTTATAACGACGACATTAAGGACTACACCTACGATCCTGAGAAAGCGAAAGCGCTGCTGAAAGAAGCGGGCCAGGACAAAGGCTTCACCGTCGAGCTGTGGGCGATGCCGGTACAGCGTCCTTACAACCCGAACGCACGTCGTATGGCGGAAATGGTTCAGGCTGACTGGGCGAAGATTGGCGTACAGGCCAAAATTGTGACCTACGAGTGGGGCGAGTACCTGAAGCGCGCTAAAGCGGGCGAACACCAGGCGGTCATGATGGGCTGGACCGGCGACAACGGGGATCCGGACAACTTCTTCGCGACCCTGTTCAGCTGTGCGGCAGCGAAAGACGGTTCTAACTATTCTCGCTGGTGCTACAAGCCATTTGAAGATCTGATCCAGCCGGCGCGTGCGACCGACGATCACAACAAACGTATTGAACTGTACAAGCAAGCTCAGGTTGTCATGCACGATCAGGCTCCGGCTCTGATTGTTGCTCACTCCACCGTGTACGAGCCAGTGCGTAAAGAAGTGAAGGGCTACGTGGTTGATCCACTGGGCAAACACCACTTCGAAAACGTGTCTGTTGAATAATAAGTAGGGTGTTCTCCCTCTCCCTGTGGGAGAGGGCAGGGGTGAGGGGCGTGCATGCATCCCCTCATCCTAACCCTCTCCCACAGGGAGAGGGAATTTACATTTGTGAGCAATACAGACGTCACGCCACTGGGCGTGCGTCATCAGAGAGAATCCGGGTTATGTTGCAGTTCATCCTCCGACGTCTGGGACTGGTTATCCCGACGTTTATCGGTATCACCCTTCTCACTTTTGCCTTCGTCCATATGATCCCGGGTGACCCGGTAATGATTATGGCGGGCGAGCGTGGTATCTCCCCTGAACGTCATGCGCAACTGCTGGCTGAACTCGGCCTTGATAAGCCGATGTGGCAGCAGTATCTCCACTATATCTGGGGCGTGTTGCACGGCGATTTAGGTATTTCACTGAAAAGCCGTCTTCCGGTGTGGGACGAGTTCGTGCCGCGCTTTAAAGCGACGCTGGAACTCGGTATCTGCGCCATGATCTTCGCGACCGCGGTAGGGATCCCCGTTGGCGTACTGGCTGCCGTTAAGCGTGGCTCTATTTTCGACCACACCGCTGTTGGCCTGGCACTGACCGGCTACTCCATGCCTATCTTCTGGTGGGGCATGATGCTGATCATGCTGGTCTCGGTGCAGTGGAACCTGACGCCGGTCTCCGGACGCGTCAGCGATATGGTTTTCCTTGACGACACCAACCCGTTAACCGGCTTTATGCTGATTGATACGGCGATCTGGGGCGAAGAGGGCAACTTCATTGATGCGGTTGCGCACATGATCCTGCCTGCAATGGTGCTGGGCACCATCCCTCTGGCGGTGATCGTGCGTATGACCCGTTCCTCCATGCTGGAAGTGCTGGGCGAGGATTATATTCGTACTGCCCGCGCTAAAGGCCTGACCCGTATGCGCGTCATCATCATTCATGCCCTGCGTAACGCCATGCTGCCGGTGGTGACCGTTATCGGTTTGCAGGTCGGTACGCTGCTGGCGGGGGCGATCCTGACCGAAACCATCTTCTCCTGGCCGGGTCTTGGACGCTGGCTGATTGATGCGCTGCAACGCCGTGACTATCCGGTTGTGCAGGGCGGTGTACTGCTGGTCGCGACGATGATTATCCTCGTCAACCTGCTGGTCGATTTGCTGTACGGCGTGGTGAACCCGCGTATTCGTCATAAGAAGTAAGGGGCCATCATGTCACAAGTTACTCAAAATAAAGTGGTCACCGCACCGGTGCCAATGACGCCGATGCAGGAGTTCTGGCACTACTTCAAGCGCAACAAAGGCGCGGTCGTCGGGCTGGTGTATGTTTCCATCATGATCCTGATTGCGGTGTTTGCGAACGTCCTTGCGCCGTATAACCCGGCTGATCAGTTCCGCGATGCGCTGCTGGCGCCTCCTGCATGGCAGGACGGCGGAAGCCTGACGCACCTGCTGGGCACCGACGATGTGGGCCGC
The DNA here is from genome assembly GCF_050030335.1 of Enterobacter cloacae complex sp. 302F9. NCBI lineage: Bacteria > Pseudomonadati > Pseudomonadota > Gammaproteobacteria > Enterobacterales > Enterobacteriaceae > Enterobacter > Enterobacter cloacae complex sp. 302F9. The sequence goes on from NZ_JBLGUC010000001.1 coordinate 261,067, forward strand.
GATGTGCTGTCGCGCCTGATGTACGGCGCACGCCTGTCGCTGCTGGTTGGCTGCCTCGTTGTCGTACTGTCGCTGATCATGGGGATCGTACTCGGCCTCGTGGCGGGCTATTTCGGCGGCATCGTTGATAACATCATCATGCGCGTCGTCGACATTATGCTGGCATTGCCAAGCCTGCTGCTGGCGCTGGTGCTGGTGGCGATCTTTGGTCCGTCGATTGGTAACGCCGCGCTTGCGCTGACGTTTGTTGCGCTACCGCATTACGTGCGTCTGACCCGTGCGGCGGTGCTGGTGGAAGTGAACCGCGACTACGTTACCGCCTCTCGCGTGGCGGGTGCCGGTGCGATGCGTCAGATGTTTATCAATATCTTCCCAAACTGCCTTGCGCCGCTGATTGTTCAGGCGTCGCTCGGTTTCTCTAACGCCATTCTTGATATGGCCGCTCTTGGCTTCCTTGGCATGGGTGCGCAGCCGCCAACACCGGAGTGGGGCACCATGCTCTCCGACGTGTTGCAGTTCGCGCAAAGCGCCTGGTGGGTCGTCACCTTCCCGGGTCTGGCGATTCTGCTGACGGTGCTGGCATTTAACCTGATGGGTGACGGTCTGCGTGATGCACTTGATCCCAAACTGAAGCAGTAAGAGGCACGAGATGGCGTTATTAAATGTAGATAAATTATCCGTGCACTTTGGCGACGAAGGCACACCGTTTCGCGCCGTGGACCGCATCAGCTACAGCGTTAATCAGGGCGAAGTGGTCGGGATTGTAGGAGAGTCGGGCTCCGGTAAGTCAGTGAGTTCGCTGGCGATTATGGGGCTGATTGACTACCCCGGCCGCGTGATGGCGGAAAATCTGGAGTTCAACGGTCAGGATCTGAAGCGCATTTCCGAAAAACAGCGCCGCCAGCTGGTGGGCGCGGAAGTGGCGATGATCTTCCAGGACCCCATGACCAGCCTGAACCCATGCTACACCGTCGGTTTCCAGATTATGGAAGCCATTAAGGTGCATCAGGGCGGGAATAAGAAAACCCGTCGCCAGCGTGCTATCGATCTGCTGAACCAGGTGGGGATACCTGACCCGGCATCGCGTCTGGACGTTTACCCGCACCAGCTTTCCGGCGGGATGAGCCAGCGCGTGATGATCGCCATGGCGATTGCCTGTCGACCAAAACTGCTGATTGCGGATGAACCAACTACCGCGCTGGACGTGACCATCCAGGCGCAAATCATCGAGCTGCTGCTGGAGTTGCAGCAGAAAGAGAATATGGCGCTGGTGCTGATTACGCATGACCTGGCGCTGGTGGCGGAAGCGGCACACAAAATCATCGTGATGTACGCGGGTCAGGTGGTGGAGACCGGAAGTTCGCACGATATCTTCCGCGCGCCGCGTCACCCGTATACGCAGGCGTTACTGCGCGCGCTGCCGGAGTTTGCCCAGGACAAAGCGCGTCTGGCGTCGTTGCCGGGCGTGGTTCCGGGTAAATATGACCGTCCGCAGGGCTGCCTGCTGAATCCGCGCTGCCCGTATGCGACGGACAAATGCCGCGCCGAGGAGCCAGAGCTGAATCTGCTGGCCGATGGTCGGCAGTCAAAATGCCACTACCCACTCGATGATGCCGGGAGGCCAACACTATGAGTACGCACGAGGCCACCACGCAACAGCCGCTGTTGCAGGCTATCGACCTGAAAAAACATTACCCGGTGAAGAAGGGGATTTTTGCCCCCGAGCGCCTGGTAAAAGCGCTGGACGGCGTCTCCTTCAGCCTTGAACGCGGTAAAACGCTGGCGGTCGTCGGGGAGTCGGGCTGTGGGAAATCCACGCTGGGCCGTCTGCTGACGATGATCGAAACGCCAACCGGCGGCGAGCTTTACTATCAGGGCCAGGATCTGCTCAAGCACGATCCGCAGGCGCAGAAGCTGCGCCGCCAGAAAATCCAGATCGTATTCCAGAACCCGTACGGCTCTCTGAATCCGCGGAAGAAAGTCGGGCAAATTCTGGAAGAGCCGCTGCTGATTAACAGCAATCTGAGCAAAGAGCAGCGTCGTGAAAAAGCGCTGGCGATGATGGCGAAGGTGGGGCTTAAAACTGAGCATTACGATCGCTACCCGCATATGTTCTCTGGCGGTCAGCGTCAGCGTATTGCCATCGCCCGTGGGCTGATGCTTGACCCGGACGTGGTGATTGCCGATGAGCCGGTCTCAGCGCTTGACGTGTCCGTTCGTGCGCAGGTGCTTAACCTGATGATGGATTTACAGCAGGATCTGGGACTGTCGTACGTCTTCATCTCCCATGACCTGTCCGTGGTTGAGCACATTGCCGATGAGGTGATGGTGATGTATCTGGGACGCTGCGTGGAGAAGGGGACGAAAGATCAGATCTTTACTAACCCGCGTCATCCGTATACGCAGGCGCTGCTGTCTGCAACGCCGAGACTGAACCCGGATGACCGCCGGGAGCGCATTAAGCTGACCGGCGAGTTGCCAAGCCCACTTAACCCGCCGCCGGGATGTGCGTTCAACGCCCGCTGCCGTCGCCGCTTCGGTCCGTGCACGCAGTTGCAGCCACAGCTGAAGGATTATGGCGGACAGCTGGTGGCCTGCTTCGCAGTCGATCAGGATGAAAACGGCGAAAAGCCGCAGGCATAAATAAAAAAACCGGCGCTAAGCCGGTTTTTTTACGTCTGAGATCTACTTCCGTAAACGAATCTGGTCGACGGCGTGTTTCTCACTCTTGGTGAGGATCAGGCTTGCGCGTTCGCGCGTCGGCAGGATGTTCTCTTTGAGGTTGACGTAGTTGATCTCATTCCACAGCCCGGTCGCCACGCTGATAGCCTCTTCTTCAGAGAGCTGGGCGTAGTTGTGGAAGTAGGAATCCGGGTCGGTGAACGCGCCTTCGCGGAACTTCAGGAAGCGGTTGATATACCAGCGTTGCAGCAAATCTTCCGGCGCATCGACATAAATTGAGAAATCGACAAAGTCAGAGACAAACACATGATGCGGATCGTGAGGATAATCCATCCCGCTTTGCAGGACGTTTAAGCCTTCCAGAATCAGGATGTCGGGCTGCACAACCGTTTTGTCGCCATCCGGGATGCGGTCGTAGATCAGATGCGAGTAAACCGGCGCGGTAACGTGAGGTACGCCCGATTTTAGATCTGAAACAAACTTTACCAGGCGGTGCATATCATAAGAGAGCGGGAAGCCCTTCTTTTTCATCAGGCCGCGTTCTTTCAACACCTCGTTGGGATGCAGGAAGCCGTCGGTGGTGATCAGCTCCACGCTGCGGTGTTCCGGCCAGCGGCTCAGCAGCGCCTGTAGCACGCGCGCGGTGGTACTTTTACCCACTGCCACGCTGCCCGCAATACTGATGATATAAGGAATACGTTGACCGTTCGTGCCGAGGAACTGTTCCAGTACGGCCTGACGGCGCAAATTGGAACTGATATAGAAGTTAAGCAAGCGAGAAAGGGGGAGATAGATTTCTGCCACCTCTTCCAGGGAGAGATCTTCGTTTATCCCTTTTAGCCGTGCGATTTCACCTTCCGTCAGTGTCATAGGGACGGAGTCACGCAGGGCTGCCCACTGGCTACGGTTAAACTGAAGATAGGGCGTCATTAACGTTTGCTCTTTTTTGCTCATAAGCATGCTTCTGTGAACCATCACGAAACGGCGGGTGCGGGCTCATCACATAGTTAATTTTGGACAATGGGCAGGAGGTTAACACCAGATGAGAGGAATAATAAGAAAAAATATGGGAAAGCGATGCTTAACCGGGCAGGCATCACCTGGGGCTATAGCGTGCCGAAATCAGGCGTTCATGTTGAATTTTTAACCGTGAGCGGATGAATTTACAGCGGTTAGCCCTGGTTTCGAATAAAATGTGAGCGAAAGAACGTTTTATGCAATTTTTTAGTTGCATGACTGCGCAGGTCTCCATAGAATGCGCGCTACTTGATGCCGACTTAGCTCAGTAGGTAGAGCAACTGACTTGTAATCAGTAGGTCACCAGTTCGATTCCGGTAGTCGGCACCATCAAGTCCGGTGGGGTTCCCGAGCGGCCAAAGGGAGCAGACTGTAAATCTGCCGTCACAGACTTCGAAGGTTCGAATCCTTCCCCCACCACCACTTTCTGGCAGCGACAACGCCGCCGGAGCTGGTTGGAAAAATTGACCAGCTCGAACAGAAAAGAGAGAAATCTCTTTTTTTGTTACAGAAAGAACTGGGTAGCCGAGTTTCAGGATGCGGGCATCGTATAATGGCTATTACCTCAGCCTTCCAAGCTGATGATGCGGGTTCGATTCCCGCTGCCCGCTCCAATACGTGCTGATATGGCTCAGTTGGTAGAGCGCACCCTTGGTAAGGGTGAGGTCCCCAGTTCGACTCTGGGTATCAGCACCACTTCACTTCTCCCTCCCTTTCTCTCTGTTTCAATGTAAATGTATTCAACAGTTCAGGCATTTTCGCCTGGTTGATGTGGTGATATCACCGATTTATCCGTGTCTTAGAGGGACAATCGATGTCTAAAGAAAAGTTTGAACGTACAAAACCGCACGTTAACGTCGGTACTATCGGCCACGTTGACCATGGTAAAACAACGCTGACCGCTGCAATCACTACCGTACTGGCTAAAACCTACGGCGGTGCTGCTCGTGCTTTCGACCAGATCGATAACGCACCAGAAGAAAAAGCTCGTGGTATCACCATCAACACCTCTCACGTTGAGTATGACACCCCGACTCGCCACTACGCACACGTAGACTGCCCAGGCCACGCCGACTATGTTAAAAACATGATCACCGGTGCTGCGCAGATGGATGGCGCGATCCTGGTTGTTGCTGCGACTGACGGCCCTATGCCTCAGACTCGTGAGCACATCCTGCTGGGTCGTCAGGTAGGCGTTCCTTACATCATCGTGTTCCTGAACAAATGCGACATGGTTGATGACGAAGAACTGCTGGAACTGGTAGAGATGGAAGTTCGTGAACTGCTGTCTCAGTACGATTTCCCAGGCGACGACACTCCAATCGTTCGTGGTTCCGCGCTGAAAGCGCTGGAAGGCGACGCAGAGTGGGAAGCGAAAATCATCGAACTGGCTGGCTACCTGGATTCTTACATCCCAGAACCAGAGCGTGCGATTGACAAGCCATTCCTGCTGCCAATCGAAGACGTATTCTCCATCTCCGGTCGTGGTACCGTTGTTACCGGTCGTGTAGAGCGCGGTATCATCAAAGTTGGTGAAGAAGTTGAAATCGTTGGTATCAAAGAGACTGCGAAGTCTACCTGTACTGGCGTTGAAATGTTCCGCAAACTGCTGGACGAAGGCCGTGCTGGTGAGAACGTTGGTGTTCTGCTGCGTGGTATCAAACGTGAAGAAATCGAACGTGGTCAGGTTCTGGCGAAGCCAGGCTCAATCAAGCCACACACCAAGTTCGAATCTGAAGTGTACATTCTGTCCAAAGACGAAGGCGGCCGTCATACTCCGTTCTTCAAAGGCTACCGTCCACAGTTCTACTTCCGTACAACTGACGTGACCGGTACCATCGAACTGCCAGAAGGCGTAGAGATGGTAATGCCAGGCGACAACATCAAGATGGTTGTGACGCTGATCCACCCAATCGCGATGGACGACGGTCTGCGTTTCGCAATCCGTGAAGGCGGCCGTACCGTTGGCGCGGGCGTTGTTGCTAAAGTTCTCGGCTAATCGCTGATAACATTTGACGCAATGCGCAATAAAAGGGCATCATTTGATGCCCTTTTTGCACGCTTTCACATCAGAACCTGGCTCATCAGTGATTAATTTTGTCATAATCATTGCTGAGACAGGCTCTGCGGAGAGCGTATAATACGAAAAGCGAATAGCATTTCGATTGGTTTGCCTCGCACACGCGGGGTGAAAATGTTTGTAGAATACTTCTGACAGGTTGGTTTATGAGTGCGAATACCGAAGCTCAAGGGAGCGGGCGCGGCCTGGAAGCGATGAAATGGGTAGTTGTAGCCGTGCTGCTGATTGTGGCGATTGTCGGCAACTATCTTTATCGTGACATGATGCTGCCGCTACGCGCGCTTGCAGTGGTAATTCTGATTGCTGCGGCGGGTGGTGTCGCGCTGTTGACGACGAAAGGCAAAGCGACCGTTGCGTTTGCCCGCGAAGCGCGTACCGAAGTCCGCAAGGTCATTTGGCCGACTCGCCAGGAAACATTGCACACCACGCTGATTGTAGCGGCGGTAACCGCTGTAATGTCACTGATCCTGTGGGGACTGGATGGTATTCTGGTTCGCCTGGTATCCTTTATCACTGGCCTGAGGTTCTGAGATGTCTGAAGCCCCTAAAAAGCGCTGGTACGTCGTTCAGGCGTTTTCCGGTTTTGAAGGCCGCGTAGCTACGTCGCTGCGTGAGCATATCAAATTACACAATATGGAAGAGTTATTTGGCGAAGTTATGGTTCCGACCGAAGAAGTGGTTGAGATCCGTGGCGGCCAACGTCGCAAAAGCGAGCGTAAATTCTTCCCGGGTTACGTGCTGGTTCAGATGGTGATGAACGACGCGAGCTGGCACCTGGTGCGCAGCGTACCACGCGTGATGGGCTTTATCGGCGGCACATCTGACCGTCCGGCGCCAATCAGCGACAAAGAAGTTGATGCGATTATGAACCGCCTCCAGCAGGTTGGTGATAAACCGCGTCCGAAAACGCTGTTTGAACCGGGTGAGATGGTTCGTGTTAACGACGGTCCGTTTGCTGACTTCAATGGCGTCGTCGAAGAAGTGGACTACGAGAAGTCCCGCCTGAAAGTTTCCGTTTCTATCTTTGGTCGTGCGACCCCGGTAGAGCTGGACTTTGCTCAGGTAGAAAAAGCCTAAGCAGCGATCAAAAAAGCGACGATTTAATCGTTGCACAGGGCGCGAGATTGGAATACAATTTCGCGCCTTTTGTTTTTATGGGCCCCGGCCCGTAAAACGAATTTTATTCACGGGGAGCCTCTCCGAGGCGTTATTACCCAATCAGAGGATTTTAGAATGGCTAAGAAAGTACAAGCCTACGTCAAGCTGCAGGTTGCAGCAGGTATGGCGAACCCAAGTCCACCAGTTGGTCCAGCTCTGGGTCAGCAGGGTGTGAACATCATGGAATTCTGTAAAGCGTTCAACGCCAAAACTGAATCCATGGAAAAAGGTCTGCCAATCCCAGTTGTAATCACTGTTTACGCTGACCGTTCTTTCACTTTCGTTACCAAAACCCCTCCAGCAGCAGTTCTGCTGAAGAAAGCCGCGGGCATCAAGTCTGGTTCCGGTAAGCCGAACAAAGACAAAGTGGGTAAAATTTCCCGCGCTCAGTTGCAGGAAATCGCGCAGACCAAAGCTGCCGACATGACTGGTTCCGACATTGAAGCGATGACTCGCTCCATCGAAGGTACTGCACGTTCCATGGGCCTGGTAGTGGAGGACTAAGAAATGGCTAAACTGACCAAGCGCATGTCCGTGATCCGTGACAAAGTTGATGCGACCAAACAGTACGACATCAACGAAGCTATCGCTCTGCTGAAAGAACTGGCAACTGCTAAGTTCGTTGAAAGCGTTGACGTTGCCGTTAACCTGGGCATCGACGCTCGTAAATCCGATCAGAACGTTCGTGGCGCAACTGTACTGCCACACGGTACTGGCCGTTCCGTACGCGTAGCTGTATTTGCTCAGGGTGCAAACGCTGAAGCTGCTAAAGCTGCCGGCGCTGAACTGGTAGGTATGGAAGATCTGGCTGATCAGATCAAGAAAGGCGAAATGAACTTTGACGTTGTTATTGCTTCTCCAGATGCAATGCGCGTTGTTGGCCAGCTGGGCCAGGTTCTGGGTCCACGCGGCCTGATGCCAAACCCGAAAGTGGGTACTGTAACGCCTAACGTTGCTGAAGCGGTTAAGAACGCTAAAGCAGGTCAGGTTCGTTACCGTAACGACAAAAACGGCATCATCCACACCACCATCGGTAAAGTGGACTTTGACGCTGACAAACTGAAAGAAAACCTGGAAGCTCTGCTGGTTGCGCTGAAAAAAGCAAAACCAACTCAGGCGAAAGGCGTGTACATCAAGAAAGTTAGCATCTCCACCACCATGGGTGCAGGTGTTGCAGTTGACCAGGCTGGCCTGAGCGCTGCTGCAAACTAATGCCTTTACGTGGGCGGTGATTTTGTCTACAATCTTACCCCCACGTTTGCTAACAAAAGTTAGCGGCTAAAAGAATTGTTCGTTGGAGCCTGGCCTATCCAGGCCTCCGTCGAAGACCGCAGGTGTTTCGCAAGAAACTTAATCCCCTGCGTAGACGGTGACAGAACGCTAAGATTATTTTAAATACTCTGGCTTGTTTCTGCTCACCGTATTAAGACGCTCTTCCCGTTGGGTCGAGTGAAGTGAGTTCCGGAACATGAGTTCCGGCAAACATCCAGGAGCAAAGCTAATGGCTTTAAATCTTCAAGACAAACAAGCGATTGTTGCTGAAGTCAGCGAAGTAGCCAAAGGCGCGCTGTCTGCAGTAGTTGCGGATTCCCGTGGCGTTACTGTAGACAAAATGACTGAACTGCGTAAAGCAGGTCGTGAAGCTGGCGTATACATGCGTGTTGTTCGTAACACCCTGCTGCGTCGCGTAGTTGAAGGTACTCAGTTCGAGTGCCTGAAAGACACGTTTGTTGGTCCGACCCTGATTGCATACTCTATGGAACACCCGGGCGCTGCTGCTCGTCTGTTCAAAGAGTTCGCGAAAGCGAATGCAAAATTTGAGGTCAAAGCTGCAGCCTTTGAAGGTGAGTTGATCCCGGCATCGCAAATCGATCGCCTGGCAACCCTGCCGACCTACGAAGAAGCAATTGCACGCCTGATGGCAACCATGAAAGAAGCTGCGGCTGGCAAACTGGTTCGCACTCTGGCTGCTGTACGCGATGCGAAAGAAGCTGCTTAATCGCAGTTATCTTTATAAAGCATTTGCTTACGTATAAACTTATTCTGATTTTCAGGAACAATTTAAATGTCTATCACTAAAGATCAAATCATTGAAGCAGTAGCAGCTATGTCCGTAATGGACGTTGTAGAGCTGGTTTCTGCAATGGAAGAAAAATTCGGTGTTTCTGCTGCTGCTGCTGTAGCTGTAGCTGCGGGCCCGGCTGAAGCTGCTGAAGAAAAAACTGAATTCGACGTAATTCTGAAAGCTGCTGGCGCGAACAAAGTTGCTGTAATCAAAGCAGTACGTGGCGCAACTGGCCTGGGTCTGAAAGAAGCTAAAGACCTGGTAGAATCTGCTCCAGCTGCGCTGAAAGAAGGCGTGAGCAAAGACGACGCAGAAGCACTGAAAAAATCTCTGGAAGAAGCTGGCGCTGAAGTTGAAGTTAAATAAGCCAACTTTTCTGGTTGCAGCCTAAGCAATTAGGCTGATGGCTGGTGACTTTTTAGTCACCAGCCTTTTTGCGCTGTAAGGCATCAGCAGCATTTCACACTGTTTGACTGCTGGTTGTCCTGACAATGCTTGTTTCTATCGACGACTTAATATACTGCGACAGGGTGCTCGCTCTGTGTAAATCGCAATGAAATGGTTTAAGCGTGATAGCAACAGGTATTGCGGAAAGTATTCAATTTTCCGGTCCACAAAATGGTGTTGCACAAACTGTCCCTTCGTCGGACAGATGGGTCGACTTGTCAGCGAGCTGAGGAACCCTATGGTTTACTCCTATACCGAGAAAAAACGTATTCGTAAGGATTTTGGTAAACGTCCACAAGTTCTGGACATTCCATATCTCCTTTCTATCCAGCTTGACTCGTTCCAGAAGTTTATCGAGCAAGATCCTGAAGGGCAGTACGGCCTGGAAGCAGCCTTCCGTTCCGTGTTCCCGATTCAGAGCTACAGCGGTAATTCCGAGCTGCAGTACGTCAGCTACCGCCTTGGCGAACCGGTGTTTGACGTTCAGGAATGTCAGATCCGTGGCGTGACCTATTCCGCACCGCTGCGCGTAAAACTGCGTCTGGTGATCTACGAGCGCGAAGCGCCGGAAGGCACCGTAAAAGACATTAAAGAACAAGAAGTCTACATGGGTGAAATTCCACTCATGACGGACAACGGTACTTTCGTTATCAACGGTACTGAGCGTGTTATCGTTTCCCAGCTGCACCGTAGCCCGGGCGTCTTCTTCGACAGCGATAAAGGTAAAACGCACTCTTCCGGTAAAGTACTGTATAACGCACGCATCATTCCTTACCGTGGTTCATGGCTGGACTTCGAATTCGATCCAAAAGACAACCTGTTTGTCCGTATCGACCGTCGTCGTAAGCTGCCTGCAACCATCATTCTGCGTGCACTGAACTATACCACTGAGCAGATCCTGGACCTGTTCTTTGAGAAAGTGATCTTTGAAATCCGCGACAACAAGTTGCAGATGGAGTTGGTGCCGGAACGTCTGCGTGGTGAGACCGCGTCGTTCGACATCGAAGCCGACGGCAAAGTGTATGTGGAAAAAGGTCGCCGTATCACCGCGCGCCACATCCGCCAGCTGGAAAAAGATGATATCAAACACATCGAAGTTCCGGTTGAATACATTGCAGGAAAAGTAGCCGCGAAAGATTACGTTGATGAATCAACTGGCGAGCTGATCTGCCCGGCGAACATGGAGCTGAGCCTGGATCTGCTGGCTAAGCTGAGCCAGGCTGGCCACAAACGTATCGAAACGCTGTTCACCAACGATCTGGACCACGGTCCGTACATCTCTGAGACTGTACGCGTCGACCCAACCAACGATCGTCTGAGCGCGCTGGTCGAAATCTACCGCATGATGCGTCCTGGTGAGCCACCAACTCGCGAAGCGGCTGAAAGCCTGTTCGAGAACCTGTTCTTCTCCGAAGACCGCTACGATCTGTCCGCGGTTGGTCGTATGAAGTTCAACCGTTCTCTGCTGCGCGACGAAATCGAAGGTTCCGGTATCCTGAGCAAAGACGACATCATTGAAGTGATGAAGAAGCTCATCGATATCCGTAACGGTAAAGGCGAAGTGGACGATATCGACCACCTCGGCAACCGTCGTATCCGTTCCGTAGGCGAAATGGCGGAAAACCAGTTCCGCGTTGGCCTGGTACGTGTAGAGCGTGCGGTGAAAGAGCGTCTGTCTCTGGGCGATCTGGATACCCTGATGCCTCAGGATATGATCAACGCCAAGCCGATTTCTGCGGCAGTGAAAGAGTTCTTCGGTTCCAGCCAGCTGTCTCAGTTCATGGACCAGAACAACCCGCTGTCTGAGATCACGCACAAACGTCGTATCTCCGCACTCGGCCCAGGCGGTCTGACCCGTGAACGCGCAGGCTTTGAAGTTCGAGACGTACACCCGACTCACTACGGTCGCGTATGTCCAATCGAAACGCCTGAAGGTCCAAACATCGGTCTGATCAACTCCCTGTCCGTGTACGCACAGACGAACGAATACGGTTTCCTCGAGACCCCGTATCGTAAAGTGACCGACGGTGTTGTTACTGACGAAATTCATTACCTGTCTGCTATCGAAGAAGGCAACTACGTTATCGCTCAGGCGAACTCCAACCTGGATGACGAAGGCCACTTTGTAGAAGATCTGGTTACCTGCCGTAGCAAAGGCGAATCCAGCTTGTTCAGCCGCGACCAGGTTGACTACATGGACGTATCCACCCAGCAGGTGGTATCCGTCGGTGCGTCCCTGATCCCGTTCCTGGAACACGATGACGCCAACCGTGCATTGATGGGTGCGAACATGCAACGTCAGGCCGTTCCAACTCTGCGTGCTGATAAGCCGCTGGTTGGTACCGGTATGGAACGTGCTGTTGCCGTTGACTCCGGTGTTACCGCAGTTGCTAAGCGTGGCGGTACCGTACAGTACGTTGACGCATCCCGTATCGTTATCAAAGTTAACGAAGACGAGATGTATCCGGGCGAAGCGGGTATCGACATCTATAACCTGACCAAATACACCCGTTCTAACCAGAACACCTGTATCAACCAGATGCCATGTGTGTCTCTGGGTGAGCCAGTTGAGCGCGGCGACGTGCTGGCAGACGGTCCGTCCACCGACCTCGGTGAACTGGCGCTCGGTCAGAACATGCGCGTAGCGTTCATGCCGTGGAATGGTTACAACTTCGAAGACTCCATCCTCGTCTCCGAGCGTGTGGTTCAGGAAGATCGTTTCACCACCATCCACATTCAGGAACTGGCATGTGTGTCCCGTGACACCAAGCTGGGGCCAGAAGAGATCACCGCTGACATCCCGAACGTGGGTGAAGCTGCGCTCTCTAAACTGGATGAATCCGGTATTGTTTACATCGGCGCGGAAGTGACCGGCGGTGACATTCTGGTTGGTAAGGTCACGCCGAAAGGCGAAACCCAGCTGACGCCAGAAGAGAAACTGCTGCGTGCTATCTTCGGTGAGAAAGCGTCTGACGTTAAAGACTCTTCTCTGCGCGTACCAAACGGTGTTTCCGGTACGGTTATCGACGTTCAGGTCTTCACCCGTGACGGCGTTGAGAAAGATAAGCGTGCGCTGGAAATCGAAGAGATGCAGCTCAAACAGGCTAAGAAAGACCTGTCTGAAGAACTGCAAATCCTCGAAGCAGGTCTGTTCAGCCGTATCTATGCGGTGCTGGTTGCCGGTGGCGTTGAAGCTGAGAAGCTCGACAAACTGCCACGCGATCGCTGGCTGGAACTGGGCCTGACCGACGAAGAGAAACAGAATCAGCTGGAACAGCTGGCTGAGCAGTATGACGAACTGAAACACGAGTTCGAGAAAAAACTCGAAGCGAAACGCCGCAAAATCACTCAGGGCGACGATCTGGCACCAGGCGTGCTGAAGATTGTTAAGGTGTATCTGGCTGTTAAACGTCAGATCCAGCCTGGTGATAAGATGGCAGGTCGTCACGGTAACAAGGGTGTTATCTCTAAGATCAACCCGATCGAAGATATGCCGCACGATGCTAACGGTACGCCGGTAGATATCGTACTGAACCCACTGGGCGTACCGTCTCGTATGAACATCGGTCAGATTCTGGAAACCCACCTGGGTATGGCTGCGAAAGGTATCGGCGATAAGATCAACGCCATGCTGAAACAGCAGCAGGAAGTCGCGAAACTGCGCGAGTTCATCCAGCGTGCCTACGATCTGGGTACCGACGTTCGTCAGAAAGTCGACCTGAACACCTTCAGCGATGAAGAAGTGCTGCGTCTGGCAGAGAACCTGCGCAAAGGTATGCCAATTGCAACGCCGGTATTCGACGGTGCAAAAGAAGCTGAAATTAAAGAGCTGCTGCAACTGGGTGGTCTGCCAACGTCTGGTCAGATTACGCTGTTTGACGGCCGTACCGGTGAACAGTTCGAGCGTCCGGTAACCGTAGGTTACATGTACATGCTGAAACTGAACCACCTGGTCGACGACAAGATGCACGCTCGTTCTACCGGTTCTTACAGCCTGGTTACTCAGCAGCCGCTGGGTGGTAAGGCTCAGTTCGGTGGTCAGCGCTTCGGGGAGATGGAAGTGTGGGCGCTGGAAGCATACGGCGCAGCATACACCTTGCAGGAAATGCTCACCGTTAAGTCTGATGACGTGAACGGTCGTACTAAGATGTATAAGAACATCGTAGACGGCAACCATCAGATGGAACCGGGCATGCCAGAATCCTTCAACGTACTGTTGAAAGAGATTCGTTCGCTGGGTATCAACATCGAACTGGAAGACGAGTAATTCTCGCTCAAACAGGTCACTGCTGTCGGGTTAACGCCCGACAGCAGAGTGTGCTAACTCCGACGGGAGCAAATCCGTGAAAGACTTATTAAAGTTTCTGAAAGCGCAAACTAAAACCGAAGAGTTTGATGCGATCAAAATTGCTCTGGCTTCGCCAGACATGATCCGTTCATGGTCTTTCGGTGAAGTTAAAAAGCCGGAAACCATTAACTACCGTACGTTCAAACCTGAGCGTGACGGCCTTTTCTGTGCGCGTATTTTCGGGCCAGTAAAAGATTACGAGTGCCTGTGCGGTAAGTACAAGCGCCTGAAACACCGTGGTGTGATCTGTGAGAAGTGCGGCGTTGAAGTGACCCAGACCAAAGTACGCCGTGAGCGTATGGGCCACATCGAGCTGGCGTCTCCGACCGCTCACATCTGGTTCCTGAAATCTCTGCCGTCCCGTATCGGTCTGCTGCTGGACATGCCGCTGCGCGATATCGAACGTGTTCTGTACTTCGAATCTTATGTGGTTATCGAAGGCGGGATGACCAATCTGGAACGTAACCAGATCCTGACCGAAGAACAGTACCTGGACGCGCTGGAAGAGTTCGGTGACGAATTCGACGCGAAGATGGGTGCGGAAGCTATCCAGGCCCTGCTGAAGAGCATGGATCTGGAGCAAGAGTGTGAAACTCTGCGCGAAGAGCTGAACGAAACCAACTCCGAAACCAAGCGTAAAAAGCTGACCAAGCGTATCAAACTGCTGGAAGCGTTCGTTCAGTCTGGTAACAAACCAGAGTGGATGATCCTGACCGTTCTGCCGGTTCTGCCGCCAGATCTGCGTCCGCTGGTTCCGCTGGATGGTGGTCGTTTCGCAACGTCGGATCTGAACGATCTGTACCGTCGCGTGATCAACCGTAACAACCGTCTGAAACGTCTGCTGGATCTGGCTGCGCCGGACATCATCGTACGCAACGAAAAACGTATGCTTCAGGAAGCAGTCGATGCCCTGTTAGATAACGGTCGTCGTGGTCGTGCGATCACCGGTTCTAACAAACGTCCTCTGAAATCTTTGGCCGACATGATCAAAGGTAAGCAGGGTCGTTTCCGTCAGAACCTGCTCGGTAAGCGTGTTGACTACTCCGGTCGTTCTGTAATCACCGTAGGTCCATACCTGCGTCTGCATCAGTGCGGTCTGCCGAAGAAAATGGCACTGGAGCTGTTCAAACCGTTCATCTACGGCAAGCTGGAACTGCGTGGCCTCGCCACCACCATCAAAGCCGCGAAGAAAATGGTTGAGCGTGAAGAAGCTGTCGTTTGGGATATCCTGGACGAAGTGATCCGCGAACACCCGGTACTGCTGAACCGTGCACCAACTCTGCACCGTCTGGGTATCCAGGCCTTTGAGCCAGTCCTGATCGAAGGTAAAGCGATCCAGCTGCACCCGCTGGTTTGTGCGGCCTATAACGCCGACTTCGATGGTGACCAGATGGCTGTTCACGTACCGCTGACGCTGGAAGCCCAGCTCGAAGCGCGTGCGCTGATGATGTCTACCAACAACATCCTGTCTCCAGCGAACGGTGAACCTATCATCGTTCCTTCTCAGGACGTTGTACTGGGTCTGTACTACATGACCCGTGACTGTGTTAACGCCAAAGGCGAAGGCATGGTGCTGACTGGCCCGAAAGAAGCTGAGCGTATTTATCGCGCTGGCCTGGCCTCTCTGCATGCGCGCGTTAAAGTGCGTATCACCGAATACGAAAAAGATGAAAACGGCGAGTTCGTTGCGCACACCAGCCTGAAAGACACGACCGTTGGCCGTGCCATTCTGTGGATGATCGTACCGAAAGGTCTGCCTTTCTCCATCGTCAACCAGGCGCTGGGCAAGAAAGCGATCTCCAAAATGCTGAACACCTGTTACCGCATTCTGGGTCTGAAGCCGACCGTTATCTTCGCTGACCAGACAATGTACACCGGCTTTGCTTATGCAGCGCGTTCAGGTGCATCTGTTGGTATCGATGACATGGTCATCCCAGAGAAGAAACACGAGATCATCTCTGAAGCGGAAGCTGAAGTTGCTGAGATCCAGGAGCAGTTCCAGTCTGGTCTGGTAACCGCAGGCGAACGTTACAACAAAGTTATCGATATCTGGGCTGCGGCGAACGATCGTGTATCTAAAGCGATGATGGATAACCTGCAAACCGAAACCGTGATTAACCGTGACGGCGTAGAAGAGCAGCAGGTCTCCTTCAACAGCATCTACATGATGGCCGACTCCGGTGCGCGTGGTTCTGCGGCACAGATTCGTCAGCTGGCAGGTATGCGTGGTCTGATGGCGAAGCCAGATGGCTCCATCATCGAAACGCCAATCACCGCGAACTTCCGTGAAGGTCTGAACGTACTCCAGTACTTCATCTCCACGCACGGTGCGCGTAAAGGTCTGGCGGATACCGCACTGAAAACGGCGAACTCCGGTTATCTGACGCGTCGTCTGGTTGACGTTGCGCAGGATCTGGTCGTCACCGAAGACGATTGTGGCACCCTCGAAGGTATCACCATGACCCCGGTTATCGAGGGTGGTGATGTTAAAGAGCCGCTGCGCGATCGCGTACTGGGTCGTGTGACCGCGGAAGACATTCTGAAGCCGGGCACCGCAGACATTCTGGTTCCACGCAACACCCTGCTGCACGAACAGTGGTGTGACCTGCTGGAAGCGAACTCTGTTGACTCCGTGAAAGTGCGTTCCGTTGTATCCTGTGACACCGACTTTGGTGTGTGTGCGCACTGCTACGGTCGTGACCTGGCGCGTGGCCACATCATCAACAAAGGTGAGGCTATCGGCGTTATCGCGGCACAGTCCATCGGTGAGCCGGGTACACAGCTGACGATGCGTACGTTCCACATCGGTGGTGCGGCATCTCGTGCGGCTGCTGAATCCAGCATCCAGGTGAAAAACAAAGGTAGCATCAAGCTCAGCAACGCGAAGTCGGTTGTGAACTCCAGCGGTAAACTGGTTATCACTTCCCGTAACACCGAGCTGAAGCTGATCGACGAATTCGGTCGTACCAAAGAGAGCTATAAAGTGCCTTACGGTGCGGTTATGGCGAAAGGTGATGGCGAGCAGGTTGCTGGCGGTGAAACCGTTGCAAACTGGGATCCACACACCATGCCGGTTATCACCGAAGTAAGTGGTTTCATCCGCTTCACTGACATGATCGACGGCCAGACCATTACTCGTCAGACCGACGAGCTGACCGGTCTGTCTTCTCTGGTGGTTCTGGATTCTGCTGAACGTACTACCGGCGGTAAAGATCTGCGTCCTGCACTGAAAATCGTTGATGCTCAGGGCAACGACGTTCTGATCCCTGGTACCGATATGCCTGCGCAGTACTTCCTGCCGGGTAAAGCGATTGTACAGCTGGAAGATGGCGTACAGATCAGCTCTGGTGACACCCTGGCGCGTATTCCTCAGGAATCCGGCGGTACCAAGGACATCACCGGTGGTCTGCCACGCGTTGCGGACCTGTTCGAAGCACGTCGTCCGAAAGAGCCTGCGATCCTGGCTGAAATCAGCGGTATCATCTCCTTCGGTAAAGAGACCAAAGGTAAGCGCCGCCTGGTTATTACGCCAGTAGATGGCAGCGAGCCGTACGAAGAGATGATTCCTAAGTGGCGTCAGCTCAACGTGTTCGAAGGTGAACGCGTAGAACGTGGTGACGTGGTTTCCGATGGTCCAGAAGCGCCGCACGACATCCTGCGTCTGCGTGGTGTGCATGCTGTTACCCGTTACATTGTTAACGAAGTACAGGACGTATACCGTCTGCAAGGCGTTAAGATTAACGATAAACACATTGAAGTTATCGTTCGTCAGATGCTGCGTAAAGCAACCATCGAAAACGCGGGCAGCTCCGACTTCCTGGAAGGCGAGCAGGTTGAATACTCACGCGTTAAGATCGCTAACCGCGATCTGGAAGCGAACGGCAAAATCGGTGCGACCTTCGCACGCGATCTGCTGGGTATCACCAAAGCGTCTCTGGCAACCGAGTCCTTCATCTCTGCTGCATCGTTCCAGGAAACCACTCGTGTCCTGACCGAAGCGGCTGTTGCAGGTAAACGTGATGAATTGCGCGGTCTGAAAGAGAACGTTATCGTGGGTCGTCTGATCCCGGCCGGTACCGGTTATGCGTACCACCAGGATCGTATGCGTCGTCGCGCAGCGGGCGAACTGCCAGCTGCACCGCAGGTGACTGCCGAAGATGCATCCGCGAGCCTTGCAGAACTGCTGAACGCAGGTCTGGGCGGTTCCGACAACGAGTAATCGTTGATGCCGTAAATAAAAAACCCGCCTCGGCGGGTTTTTTTACGTCTGTATGTCTTCAGTTCACTAACGGGATACGTCGATAAAGCTCAATCATATCGCCCGCCAGATCCTGAATAACCATCGCGTTCATCAGGTGATCCTGAGAGTGAACGGTGATCAGGTTAACCGGAAGTTTCCCGGTCCCTTCATCAAGACCGATAAGCTGCGTCTGGATCGTATGCGCATGTTTCACATATTCACGCGATTCTTCCATCGCTTTCTCGGCTTCATCAAAGTCGCCTTTTCGCGCCATCTGCAACGCCGTCAGGGCCGCGCTGCGCGCTGCGCCTGCGTTGACAAGCAGTTCCATAATCGTGGTTTCTAAGTCTTCCATTATGACTCCAGAAGTTTGAGCGCTTTTTCCAGTACGGCATCACCTTTCATCATGCCGTAATCCATCATGTCGATGACCGCAACCTTTTTTCCGAGCGGATCGGCCTGCGCCTGGAGTTTTGCCTGTTCGTATTTAACCTGTGGCCCCAGTAATACGATATCAGCCGTCGCGATGTTATCTTTAAACTCCGCGACCGGAACGGCTTTAATGGTTACTTCGACTCCTTTTTTCTGCGCGGCATCTTTCATACGTTGAACCAGCATGCTGGTTGACATTCCCGCTGCACAGCATAAAACGATGTTCTTCATAGTCAGCCTCGATCTACATGTGTTTATTGATAATTATCCCGTGCAGACCGCTTCAACAACCGCTTTACCGCGATTGTGTGTCAGGCATCACAAAGAAATCGGCATTTTCCTGAAACCGGTTACAATTTTACAGCGGAGAGCATTCTGCCCGTCAGATCGGGCAGAATTTGAGGAAGGGTATTATCGGCTGGCCGTGCTTACGATGCGGTTTTTACCCTGTTGTTTAGCGGTATACAGCGCTTCATCTACGCTACCGATAAATTGTTCCAGCGGTTCGAAGTGCCACTCCCCCATCCCGGCGCTGAAGGTCACTCGCAGATTCTCTTCCCGCCAGGTCCGCTTTTCAACGGCGGTGCGCCAGGCTTCCAGTAGCGCGTGCGCGGAGTTCATCAGCTCGGCCGGGAATATCACGCCGAACTCTTCTCCACCGTAGCGGTAAACGGAAACGTGGTGCGGCTGCATGATCTGAATACCTTCCCGCGCCACGTTGCGCAGCACAATATCTCCGCTCAGGTGGCCCCAGGTGTCGTTAATGGATTTGAAGTTATCGATGTCGATCAGCGCCAGAACGAAGGGTTGATGAGCGGTCAGCAGCTCATCCACATCGTTATCGAACGCACGGCGATTTTTGCAGCCTGTCAGCGCATCATGGGTGGCCTGACGGACATAGGCCAGCTCGCGTTCTTTATTGGTTCGAATGGTATGGCTGAGCATCGCCTCAAGGCGTGGTGCCTGGTTGACGTCGCCGGTTTTGATGGCGTTGATAATGTTCATCAGCACAGAACGCGAGGCATGACGAAGGTAAAGCCCGAACAAAATGATGATGATTGCCGCCAGCGCAAATCCCCAGCCGACGACGGTGGTTTCATGCCGGGTGATGACGTTAAGCGTGGCATCGGAGACCCGATAAATCACAAACCAGTCCGGATTGGTGAAAGAGTAGTAGTAATACCAGGTTTTACTTTTGGGGTCGAAAAGATGGCCTTCGCCGCTGGTCATTTTGTCCATCAGCGCTTCGCTTACATACTGCTTAAAGAGCGCCCCCGTGTCCGGATGCAGCACAACGGCGCCGTCACGCTCCACGACAAAAAACTCACCCTGAACAGGCGCCACCATCTGGCGCAGGGTATACCCCATGGACGTTAAATCAAGAT
Source organism: Enterobacter cloacae complex sp. 302F9 (assembly GCF_050030335.1). Classification (NCBI taxonomy): domain Bacteria; kingdom Pseudomonadati; phylum Pseudomonadota; class Gammaproteobacteria; order Enterobacterales; family Enterobacteriaceae; genus Enterobacter; species Enterobacter cloacae complex sp. 302F9. The sequence goes on from NZ_JBLGUC010000001.1 coordinate 280,921, forward strand.
GGAAAGCGAGCGTGCCCTTCAGACGGCCTTCCGGTGAAATGACCGGCTTATAGAGGGTGACAGTAGGATGTTGGGTGAAATAGTCCAGATAGGGGCGGGTGTAGTGAGGAAAGTTGCTGGCTTCCGCTTGCCCGACAAACCATGGGCGGGTTCTGGCGTCGAACGACTTACTTTTCTCCGTTGGCAGCACTTCCGGCGCGCGCAGATGGCGCCCTTCTGTGTCCGCCAGAGAGATAGACGACACCGTCGGCATCAGGTTCTGCAAATGCATCAACATCTGGAAACCGTGTGTCGGATCGATATTTATTGTCTGATTTACTCTGTCGTTACGGGCGAAGTACATCGCAGCGCGACCAAGAATATAGTCATTTTCTCGCAGGATGGATTCGGTATAGTTCACCGCCAGATTATGGGTGAAATTACCATTAATTTTATGATAATCCTCAAGAAAATCCTTTCTCTGTGAAAGGACGACCAGGACGGCGATCAGCGCGAAACTGAACAGGATCCCCGCGAAGCTGACCATAATTGGCCGGGTAAAAGAGAGCTTTTTACTGTGGAGTGCCATGAGTTGTACATCAATCCAGATGGTAGACGCGTTGCGTCTGTCGATACCCTCAGCATAGTCGCTGTCCGGTTGCTGGTAGTAAATTATACAGAAGGCGATTACCGACGAGATGATTTATCTTAAGCGTAGATAAGAAACGACGTATTTATTGTATCAATTGAATTTTGTTTAAGAGGCGGAGGGCAGGGCGAAACGAGGAAGAAGCATTTTCACCCTGGTCAGCGTCCGTTGCTGACGTGGTTAAGCATAAGAAAACCGGGCAGATCGCCTCAATCGCCCGGTTATGATCTTACGAGCCGCCTCGTAACCTTTTCGCATTTTTGCAGACAGTTTCAGCGCTAATGCGAGGCTCTTCCCAGCCAGCTATCCCAGTCTTTCCACACCGGCTGGAGCCCCTGTGCAGTCAGGGCTTCCGCCACCGCTTCGGGCCGTCGGCCGTCGTGCGGTGCAAACTGTTCCAGTTCCGGGTGATCGTCCGCGTAACCGCCCGGCTGCGTTTTGGAAAAGGCGCTGACGTTATTGATCGCCAGCGGGATCGCGCGGTCGCGAAACGCGGGGGATTCACGCGTGGAGAGCGACAATTCCACTTCCGGCGCGAACAGGCGAAATGCACACAGGGTTTGCACCAGCTGGCGCTCATCCATCAGCGAGGCGGGTTCAACGCCTCCCGTACAGGGACGCAGCCGCGGGAAAGAGATGGAATAGCGGCTTTGCCAGTACTGCTGCTGTAGCCACAGCAGATGCTCCGCCACCATATAGCAGTCCACCCGCCAGCTGTCGGACAGACCAATAAGCGCGCCCAGCCCAATTTTATCGATACCGGCGCGCCCCAGCCTGTCCGGCGTTTCCAGCCTGAAGATGAAATCCTGCTTCTTCCCTTTCAGGTGATGCCGGGCATAGGTCGCCTCATGGTAGGTTTCCTGATAAACCATTACGCCGTCCAGCCCGAGGGTTTTCAGCTCCGCATATTCCTCCTGCGACAGAGGCTGCACTTCCATTTGCAACGAGGCAAATTCGCGGCGGATGGCCGGAAGATGCTGGCGAAAATAGTCCATCCCCACTTTGCCCTGATGTTCACCCGTCACCAGCAGGAGATGTTCAAAACCCATCTCACGAATAGCCGCACACTCGCGGGCGATCTCATGCTCATCCAGCGTTTTACGCTTAATACGGTTGCTCATGGAGAAACCACAGTAGGTGCAGTCATTGGCGCACAGATTAGAAAGATAGAGCGGCACGTAAAAGCTCACCGTGTTGCCAAAACGCTGGCGGGTGAGGCGTTGCGCGCGCTGGGCCATCGGTTCAAGGTACGCGCTGGCTGCCGGAGAAAGCAGGGCCATCAAATCCTCGCGCGTCAAATGTTTGGCTGTTAATGCCCGCTCTACGTCCGCAGAGGTTTTACTGTTGATGCGTAAGGCAATATCGTCCCAGTTAAGCTGACGCCAGCGATCGGTAAAGGTAGCCATCAGAGCGCCTCCAGAAAATCGGTCAGCGGGCTGGTGGCCTGCGCCTGAACACTGCGCGAGCCGGGGCCGGACTGCCGAGCCAGCAGACCGGACTCCACGGCAAGGCGGAACGCACGCGCCATCATCACCGGGTCGTCGGCCACCGCAATCGCGGTATTGACCAGCACCGCATCGGCCCCCATCTCCAGCGCCTGCGCGGCGTGACTGGGTACGCCGATGCCCGCATCCACCACCACCGGCACGGTCGCCTGCTCAATAATGATTTCCAGCATCGCGCGGGTCTCCAGCCCCTGGTTGGAGCCAATGGGGGCGCCCAGCGGCATTACGGCCGCGCAGCCGACCTCTTCCAGACGCTTACAGAGCACGGGGTCGGCACCACAGTAGGGCAGAACGGTGAATCCCTGCTGCACCAGTTTCTCTGCCGCTTTCAGGGTTTCGATCGGATCGGGCAACAGCCAGCGGGCGTCCGGATGAATTTCCAGCTTCAGCCAGCGGGTGTCGAGCGCTTCCCGCGCCAGTTGCGCAGCGAAAATTGCTTCCTCGGCCGTTTTCGCACCGGAGGTATTCGGTAAGAGCGTCACGCCTGCCTCCAGTAACGGCGCAAGTATGGCATCGTTGTGCTGACGCAGATCCACGCGCTTCATCGCCAGCGTCACCAGCTGGCTGCCGCTTTCACGAATGGCATCCACCATCAGTTGCGGGGAGGCGAATTTTCCGGTTCCGGTAAACAGATGTGAATCAAAGACTTTGTCGGCAATACGTAACATCTCAGCCCCCTGCGATAACCTGAAACAGCAGGATCTGGTCGCCCTCATTGACCTGCTGATGTTCCCACCGCTCGCGCGGCAGGATCTGTTGATTGAGCGCCAGCGCCGTTCCCGGCTTCAGCTGGCGCAGCATGTCGAGCAGGGCGGCAACGGTGAGATCGTCGTCGCACGTCATCGGCTCATCGTTAAACAGAATGCGCATTGCGGCCTCCGCATACCGGGCAGTGGCTGGCACGGTTTAACGCCAGATGACGCCAGCCGCTGGAGCGGGCGTCGAACAGCCGCAGCGTGTTGCGTTCTGTCTCCATGCCGCTGAGCAACTTGATGGCCTCCAGCGCCTGAAGAGTACCCATCACGCCCACCACCGGGCCCAGAATGCCTGCCGTGCGGCAGTTACGCTCCGGTTCAGCCTCGTCCGGCCACAGGCAGCGGTAGCAGCCCTGTGCCCACGGCGGCGTAAGCACCATTATTTGCCCACCGAAACCGACCGCGCTGGCGGTGATCAGCGGCGTGTTCTGCGCAACACAGGCCGCGTTGATGGCCTGACGTGTCGCCATATTGTCCGTACAGTCCAGCACCACGTCGGCAAGGGCCACTTCGCGTTGCAGATCTTCCCCGCTCAGCCGCGTCTGGAGTGCGACCAGTTCGATATCGGGGTTAAGCTGGTTCAGCCGCTGGCGCGTAACGTGCGCTTTAGGCTGGTTGATATCTTCTGTCGTAAAGAGAATTTGCCGTTGCAGATTGCTGAGATGTACCTCGTCGTCATCGGCCAGCACCAGCGTGCCCACGCCCGCGCCGGCCAGATACAGCGCGGCGGGGGTGCCTAATCCGCCCAGACCGACAATCAGTACCCGGCTGGCGAGCAGCTTTTGCTGCCCCTCGATGGCGATATCCTCCAGCAGGATCTGGCGGCTGTAACGCATAAAATCACGATCTTTCATCACCTGCTCCTGCCAGTTGTAAAAGCTGCGCGGTGGCGGCCTGCCAGTCTGCCGCCTGGGTGATAGCGCTGACGACGGCGATACTGCCGACGCCGGTCTCCAGCACCGCGGGCGCACGTTCAAGACTGATCCCGCCGATGGCGACGGTGGGGTAATCGGCAAGGCGCTTAACGTGGGCCGCCAGCTGCGTCAAACCCTGTGGAGCGGACGGCATCTGTTTGGTTTGCGTTGGGAAAACGTGCCCGAGCGCGATGTAAGAGGGGCGGGCCGCCAGCGCCACGTCGATCTCCATATCGTCGTGGGTGGAGACGCCCAGCCGCAGACCGGCGTCACGGATCGCGTTGAGATCGGTCGTTTCCAGATCTTCCTGTCCCAGATGCACGCCGTACGCCTGGTGTTTAACCGCCAGCCGCCAGTAGTCGTTGATAAACAGGCGGGCGTGGTAGCGACGTCCCAGCGCGATAGCGGCGATCACGTCGGCCTCCACCTCTTCATCGCGTTTATCCTTGATGCGTAGCTGGAGGGTGCGAACGCCAGCTTCCAGCAGGCGGGCGATCCACTCCACGCTGTCCACCACCGGGTAAAGCCCTAAGCGGAAGGGCACGGAGGGGAAATCGGGCTGGTACATTACGCCTCCTCCTTTTTGAGGTAGATTTCGCCGCCTTTCGCGCGGAAGGTTTCCGACATGTCCGCCATGCCGACTTCAATGGTCTGCGCGGCGGCATAATCACGTACTTCCTGGCTGATTTTCATCGAGCAGAATTTAGGTCCGCACATGGAGCAGAAGTGCGCCACTTTGCCCGATTCCTGCGGCAGGGTTTCGTCGTGATAGGCGCGGGCGGTGAACGGATCGAGGGCCAGGTTAAACTGGTCTTCCCAGCGGAATTCAAAGCGCGCTTTGGACATGGCGTTGTCGCGGATTTGCGCGCCCGGATGGCCTTTCGCCAGATCCGCCGCGTGGGCGGCAATCTTGTAGGTGATCAGCCCCTGCTTCACGTCCTCTTTGTTTGGCAGCCCGAGGTGCTCTTTCGGCGTCACGTAGCAGAGCATGGCGCAGCCGAACCAGCCGATCATCGCCGCGCCAATGCCTGACGTGAAGTGGTCGTAGCCCGGCGCAATATCGGTGGTCAACGGCCCCAGGGTGTAGAACGGTGCTTCGTGGCAGTGCTCCAGCTCCTCGGTCATGTTGCGACGGATCATCTGCATCGGCACATGGCCCGGGCCTTCAATCATCACCTGCACATCGTACTCCCAGGCGATTTTGGTCAGCTCGCCCAGCGTGTGCAGCTCGGCAAACTGCGCCTCGTCGTTAGCATCGCGGATGGAGCCAGGACGCAGGCCGTCGCCCAGCGACAGGGAGACGTCGTACGCGGCGCAAATTTCGCAGATTTCGCGGAAGTGTTCGTAGAGGAAGTTTTCCTGATGATGGGAAAGGCACCATTTCGCCATAATCGAACCGCCGCGTGAGACGATACCGGTCAGACGTTTCGCCGTCATCGGCACGTAGCGCAGCAGCACGCCCGCGTGGATGGTGAAGTAGTCCACGCCCTGCTCGGCCTGCTCCAGCAGCGTGTCGCGGAACGCTTCCCAGGTGAGGTTTTCGGCGATGCCGTTGACCTTCTCCAGCGCCTGATAAATCGGGACGGTGCCAATCGGCACCGGGCTGTTACGCAGGATCCACTCGCGGGTCTCATGAATATAGCGGCCAGTGGAAAGGTCCATCACCGTGTCCGCGCCCCAGCGCGTCGACCAGACCAGCTTTTCCACCTCTTCTTCGATGGATGACGTCACCGCTGAGTTGCCGATGTTGGCGTTGACCTTCACCAGGAAGTTGTGGCCGATAATCATCGGCTCGGATTCCGGATGGTTGATATTGGCGGGGATAATGGCGCGCCCGGCGGCCACTTCGTCACGCACAAATTCCGGCGTGATGTTTTCCGGCAGGCGAGCGCCAAACCCTTCACCAGGATGCTGGTGGCGCAGCACTTCGCTGCGGATGCGCTCGCGGCCCATGTTTTCGCGGATGGCGATGAACTCCATCTCCGGCGTGACGATACCCTGGCGCGCGTAGTGCAGCTGGGTGACGCATTTGCCCGCTTTAGCGCGTTTTGGCGTCAGAAGGCCGGTAAAGCGCAGCGCGTCCAGACCGTCGTCGGCCAGGCGCGCGTTGGTATACGCCGAGCTGCGCACGCGCAGTTCTTCGCAGTCGTTACGGGCGTCAATCCACGGCTGGCGCAGTTTTGCCAGACCCTGCTGTACGTTGATAGCAACAGAAGGGTCGCCGTACGGGCCGGAGGTGTCATACACCGGCACGGCTTCGTTGTCTTCAAACTGCGGGTTTTCTTTGCTGCCGCCGATAAGCGTCGGGCTGAGCTGGATTTCGCGCATCGGCACGCGGATATCAGCCTGTGAACCGGTGATGTAGATGCGCGTTGAGTTCGGGAAAGCGGTGCCTTCCAGGGTGTCGATGAAGCGTTGTGCGTGTTCGCGGCGGGTCAGTTTTGTTGTAGACATAGCTCATTCCAGATGTGAAGGACATGGCTTGTCAGACGACGGATGAAGCAAGAGAAGATCGCCTCAGGGGCGATACAACAGCAGTGTGACTCTTGTTCCCTTCGCAGGTATTAACCTGATCAGGTTCCGCGGATCCCGAATTAACGGTCTCAGCCCGTGCTTTCACACTGGGCACTCCGACAAGAAAAATCCCCCTCGTGAGAGGGGCGAATGGTTGTAAATTACTCGTTAACGATTAAGAACTCAAGCAGGGCGCGCAACGTTATCGCTGGTGCTGATATTCAGGTTGTTGTCCAGCACGAGGGCGATGAGCTTGTCTTCCAGCGTGAATCGCTCTTCCAGCGCTTCGCCAAGGTCGGAAAGCGCCTGCTGAAACTCAAGATAGTTATCGTGATCGATAGCGTTCTCTAGCGTGGAATCGTAGTAGTCCATGATCTGCTGGGTGTTGGCTTCCAGCAGCGGACAGAGTTTGCTGGCCGCTAAATACGGCGTTGTCCCTTCCATTTCGCGGATAATGCGTTCATAAAGGTTGAAATGGCCGTCGGAAAGGTAGTCGACCAGGCTCTGACAGAAGTCGTCCAGCGCTTTTTCATTCAGCCGCATAAAGGATTCTTTGCCAGGCTTAAGACCAACCAGATTGTAATACGCCACGAGTAGATGCTTGCGCACATGTAGCCAGCGATCCACCAGGGTGTTACTTCCTCCAACGCGCTCAGTCAGGCTTTCCAGCTGGTTTAACATGGTCGACTCCATAAGGTTTAGAATGGGATCTGCTTATCCAAAATGTAACCATAATGCTAACAACATGTCAGTGAAGCGAAGGTAGTGCAATAGATATGGATCGTATTATTGAAAAATCAGATCTGGGTTGGTGGATCGTCAGTCACGAACAAAAATTATGGCTGCCCGGTGGGGAGATACCCTACGGTGCGGCAGACATCTTCGATCTCGTCGGCCAACCGGCGCTGCGGATCGGCGAGTGGCAGGGCGATCCGGTATGGTTGATCCAACAGGCTCGTCGTCAGGATATGGGATCCGTTCGTCAGGTGTTGGATCGGGATGTCGGCCTGTTCCAGCTGGCGGGGCGCGGCGTGCAGCTGGCGGAGTTTTACCGCTCGCACAAATACTGCGGCTACTGCGGCCACACCATGCACCCGAGCAAAACCGAGTGGGCAATGCTCTGCGGCCACTGCCGTGAACGCTACTACCCGCAAATCGCACCGTGCATCATTGTCGCCATCCGCCGTGATGATTCCATCCTGCTGGCGCAGCATACCCGCCATCGCAACGGCATTCACACCGTCCTCGCCGGGTTCGTGGAAGTCGGCGAAACGCTGGAACAGGCGGTGGCGCGCGAGGTGATGGAGGAGAGCGGCATTAAGGTGAAAAACCTGCGCTATGTGACGTCGCAGCCGTGGCCGTTCCCGATGTCCCTGATGACCGCGTTTATGGCGGAATACGACAGCGGCGAGATTGTTATCGATCAGAAAGAGCTGCTGGAGGCGAACTGGTATCGCTACGACGATTTACCGCTGCTGCCCCCACCGGGAACGGTGGCGCGTCGCCTGATAGAAGATACCGTGGCAATGTGTCGGGCCGAGTATGAGTAGTGTTACACTGACGGACTGACGCAATAAGGAACTGCAAAATGACCGAACTGAAGAACGATCGTTATCTGCGTGCGCTGCTGCGCCAGCCCGTTGATGTCACCCCGGTGTGGATGATGCGCCAGGCGGGACGCTATCTGCCAGAGTACAAAGCCACGCGCGCGCAGGCAGGCGATTTTATGTCGCTGTGCAAAAACGCCGAGCTGGCCTGTGAAGTGACGCTCCAGCCGCTGCGCCGCTTCCCGCTCGATGCCGCCATTCTTTTTTCGGACATTCTCACCATTCCGGATGCGATGGGCCTTGGGCTCTATTTCGAAACCGGAGAAGGCCCGCGTTTTACCTCTCCGATCAAAAGCAAAGCCGACGTTGATAAGCTGCCGATCCCCGATCCTGAAGGCGAGCTGGGCTATGTGATGAACGCCGTGCGCACCATTCGCCGCGAACTGAAAGGCGACGTGCCGCTGATTGGCTTCTCCGGTAGTCCGTGGACGCTGGCCACCTACATGGTGGAAGGCGGCAGCAGCAAAGCCTTTACCGTCATCAAAAAGATGATGTACGCCGAGCCGCTGGCCCTGCATGCCCTGCTCGACAAGCTGGCGAAGAGCGTCACGCTCTATCTCAACGCGCAGATTAAAGCGGGCGCGCAGTCGGTGATGATTTTCGACACCTGGGGCGGCGTGCTGACCGGACGTGATTATCAGCAGTTCTCCCTGTACTACATGCACAAAATTGTCGATGGCCTGCTGCGTGAAAACGAAGGCCGTCGCGTGCCGGTGACGCTGTTTACCAAAGGCGGCGGTCAGTGGCTGGAAGCGATGGCGGCCACCGGCTGCGACGCGCTGGGCCTCGACTGGACCACCGATATTGCCGATGCGCGCCGTCGCGTGGGGGACAAAGTGGCGCTCCAGGGCAACATGGATCCGTCCATGCTCTATGCGCAGCCTGCCCGTATCGAAGAAGAAGTGTCGACTATACTGTCTGGTTTCGGCCAGGGCGAAGGCCACGTCTTCAACCTCGGTCACGGTATTCATCAGGATGTACCGCCAGAACACGCTGGCGTATTTGTGGAGGCGGTGCATCGGCTTTCTGCCCAGTATCATAAGTAAGGAGTGGTTATGGATCTCGCGTCGCTACGCGCTCAGCAAATCGAACTGGCTTCATCAGTGATCCGCGAGGATCGTCTGGATACGGACCCTCCGCGGTACATTGGCGGGGCGGACGTCGGGTTTGAGCAGGGCGGTGAAGTGACGCGAGCGGCGATGGTGGTGCTGAAATACCCTTCGCTGGAGCTGGTGGAGTACAAGGTGGCGCGTATCGCCACCACCATGCCCTATATCCCCGGCTTTCTCTCCTTCCGCGAATATCCCGCGCTGCTGGCCGCGTGGGAGCAACTCTCGCAAAAACCCGATCTGCTGTTTGTTGATGGGCATGGTATCTCCCATCCGCGTCGCTTAGGTGTCGCCAGCCACTTTGGTCTGCTGGTGGACGTGCCGACCATCGGCGTGGCGAAAAAACGCCTGTGCGGCGCGTTTGAGCCGCTCTCTGCCGAACCGGGCGCGCTGGCGCCGCTTATCCATAAAGGCGAGCAGCTGGCGTGGGTCTGGCGCAGTAAAGCGCGCTGCAACCCGTTGTTTATCGCCACCGGGCATCGGGTCAGCATGGATAGCGCACTGGCGTGGGTGCAACGCTGTATGAAGGGCTACCGTTTACCGGAGCCAACCCGCTGGGCTGACGCCGTGGCCTCTTCACGTCCGGCATTCATTCGTTGGCAGGAAATTCAGCCGTGATTCAGGTAAACTGCGGCTAATTTTCGATTCGAGACATCATCATGTTACAAAACCCGATTCATCTGCGCCTTGAGAAGCTGGAAAGCTGGCAGCACGTGACGTTTATGGCTTGCCTGTGCGAGCGCATGTATCCCAACTATGCCGCGTTCTGCAAGCAGACGGCGTTTGGCGAAGGCCAGATTTATCGTCGTATCCTGGATTTAATCTGGGAGACGCTGACGGTCAAAGATGCGAAGGTAAATTTTGACTCTCAGCTCGAAAAGCTGGAAGAGGCTATTCCGGCTGCGGATGATTTCGATCTGTATGGCGTCTACCCGGCCATTGATGCCTGTGTGGCGTTGAGCGAGCTGATCCACTCCCGTCTGAGCGGTGAAACCCTGGAACACGCCATTGAAGTCAGTAAGGCATCCATTACCACCGTTGCGATGCTGGAAATGACCCAGGAAGGCCGTGAAATGACCGACGAGGAGCTGCGTGCTAACCCGGCGGTTGAACAGGAATGGGATATTCAGTGGGAAATTTTCCGTCTGCTGGCGGAGTGTGAAGAACGTGATATTGAGCTGATCAAAGGGCTTCGCGCGGACCTTCGCGAGGCCGGTGAGAGCAATATTGGTATAATTTTTAACCAATGAGACAACAAAACGTGATTTAACGCCTGTTTTGTCACTCCTCGACTCTTCCCTTTCGCCCCCCGTCTGGTCTACATTTGGGGGGCGAAAAAAAGTGGCTATCGGTGCGTGTATGCAGGAGAGTGCTTTTTTGGCATTTTCGTCGCACTCGATGCTTAGCAAGCGATAAACACATTGAAAGGATAACTTATGAACAAGACTCAACTGATTGATGTAATTGCGGACAAGGCTGATCTGTCTAAAGTGCAGGCTAAAGCTGCTCTGGAATCTACCCTGGCTGCTATTACTGAGTCTCTGAAAGAAGGCGATGCTGTACAACTGGTTGGTTTCGGTACCTTCAAAGTGAACCACCGCGCTGAGCGTACTGGCCGCAACCCGCAGACCGGTAAAGAAATCAAAATCGCCGCAGCTAACGTGCCGGCATTTGTTTCTGGTAAAGCACTGAAAGACGCAGTTAAGTAAGACGCGTGGCAGTGAACAGTTTTAACGAAGGGGCGGCAACGCCCCTTTTGTCATTCTGGCGTGGAACGCTCGCGCTGGCAGGCGTACTGTTGCTGTCTGCCTGTAGCCATGATTCCTCACTCCCCCCGTTTACCGCCAGCGGCTATGCTGACAACCAGGGTGCGGTCAGGATCTGGCGCAAAGATTCCAGCGATGAAGTCCATATGCTCACCGCATTCAGCCCGTGGCATAACGGCAACACCTCGACCGCAGAATACCGCTGGCAGGGCGATGCGCTGTCGCTCATTGAACTGAATATCTACAGTAAGACTCCCGAACACGTGAAGGTGCGTTTCGACGACCACGGCGAGCTGAGCTTTATGCAGCATGAGGTCAGTGGACTGAAACAGCAGCTTTCCAGCGATCAGGTCGCTCTCTACCGCTACCGTGCTGAACAACTCCGCCAGACCAGCGATGCGCTGCGTCAGGGCCGCGTGGTGCTGCGCCAGGGGCGCTGGCATGCCGACGGCACGGTGACCACCTGCGAAGGGCAGACAGTGAAGCCTGAGCTTGAATCCTGGGCAACCGAACACATTCAGCGTCGTCAGCGGCATTCATCTGTGGAGGTGAGTGTGGCATGGCTGGAAGCGCCGGAAGGCTCTCAGCTGTTGCTGGTGGCGAATGAAGATTTCTGCACCTGGCAGCCGACAGAGAAGAGTTTCTGACGTAAATCCCCTCTCCCTGTGGGAGAGGGTTAGGGTGAGGGTGTGAAATTACTCTCCCTGCTCCCGCGCAATGGCACGATAGCCGATATCCTGGCGGCTGAAGCTGCCATTCCAGTGAATATCCGCCATCAGCGCATAGGCGCGCTTCTGCGCCTCTGCCACGGTCTGGCCCAGCGCGGTCGCACACAGCACGCGACCGCCGTTGGTGAGCACGCGGTCGTCGTCAGAGAGCTTTGTACCGGCGTGGAACACCTTCGCACCGTCAATCTCTTCCAGCGGCAGGCCGTGGATCTCATCTCCGGTGTTGTAGCTACCCGGATAGCCACCCGCAGCAATCACCACACCTAAAGAGGCACGCTCGTCCCACTCGGAAGTTTTCTCGTCCAGCTTGCCTTCGCACGCCGCCAGACACAGATCAACCAGATCGGACTTCATGCGCAGCATGATCGGCTGGGTTTCCGGATCGCCGAAGCGGCAGTTGAATTCAATCACCTTCGGGTTACCCTGCTTGTCGATCATCAGGCCTGCGTAAAGGAAACCGGTGTAGGTATTGCCTTCCGCAGCCATCCCCTTCACGGTTGGCCAGATGATGCGGTCCATGGTGCGCTGGTGTACTTCGTCAGTGACCACCGGAGCAGGGGAGTAAGCTCCCATCCCGCCGGTGTTTGGCCCCGTGTCGGCATTGCCTACGCGCTTGTGATCCTGGCTGGTCGCCATCGGCAGAACGTGCTCGCCGTCAACCATCACGATAAAACTCGCTTCTTCGCCGTCGAGGAACTCTTCAATCACGATGCGGTGGCCCGCGTCGCCAAAGGCGTTACCCGCCAGCATATCCTGCACGGCGGCTTCCGCTTCTTCGAGGGTCATCGCCACGATAACGCCTTTCCCGGCAGCCAGGCCGTCGGCTTTGATCACAATCGGCGCGCCTTTTTCACGCAGGTAAGCCAGAGCAGGCTCTACCTCGGTGAAGTTCTGATATTCCGCCGTCGGGATGTTATGACGCGCGAGAAAATCTTTGGTGAAGGCTTTTGAGCCTTCCAGCTGCGCAGCCCCTTCCGTTGGGCCGAAAATTTTCAGGCCCGCGGCGCGGAAGGCATCTACAACGCCGATCACCAGCGGCGCTTCCGGGCCAACAATCGTCAGATCGATATTCTCGTTTTGGGCAAAGCTCAGCAGCGCCGGGATATCGGTTACGCCGATGGCGACGTTCTGTAGTGCGGGCTCCAGCGCGGTCCCGGCGTTACCCGGTGCCACAAAGACGGTTTCAACCTGCGGAGACTGCGCTGCTTTCCACGCCAGGGCGTGCTCGCGCCCGCCGTTACCAATCACTAATACTTTCATTTTCTGCTCCGGGAATTAATGGCGGAAGTGGCGCATGTCGGTGAAGATCATTGCGATGCCATGCTCGTCGGCAGCGGCAATCACTTCGTCATCACGGATTGAACCGCCAGGCTGGATCACACAGGTGATGCCCACAGCAGCGGCCGCATCGATACCGTCGCGGAACGGGAAGAAGGCGTCAGAGGCCATGGCGGAACCTTTGACTTCCAGACCTTCGTCACCTGCTTTAATACCCGCGATTTTCGCAGAGTAAACGCGGCTCATCTGGCCTGCGCCTATTCCGATGGTCATGTTCTCTTTGGCGTAGACGATAGCGTTGGATTTCACGAACTTCGCCACTTTCCAGCAGAACAGCGCGTCACGCAGTTCCTGCTCGGTTGGCTGACGTTTGGTGACGACACGCAGATCGGCTTCGCCCACCATACCCAGATCGCGGTCCTGAACCAGCAGCCCGCCGTTCACGCGCTTGAAGTCCAGGCCTGGAACGCGCTCTGCCCACTGGCCGCAAACCAGTACGCGCACGTTCTGTTTCGCCGCGGTGATTTTCAGCGCCTCTTCGGATGCGGATGGCGCGATGATCACTTCGACAAACTGGCGGGAGATGATGGCCTGCGCGGTTTCCGCATCCAGCTCGCGGTTGAAGGCGATAATGCCGCCGAACGCGGAGGTCGGGTCGGTTTTGTAGGCGCGATCGTATGCTTCCAGAATAGACGCACTTACCGCAACGCCGCATGGGTTGGCGTGCTTGACAATAACGCAGGCAGGCTCGCTGAACTCTTTCACGCATTCCAGCGCGGCGTCGGTATCGGCAATATTGTTATAGGAGAGCGCTTTGCCCTGAACCTGCTGGGCAGTCGCTACAGAGGCTTCTTTTACCTCTTCTTCTATATAGAAGGCAGCCTGCTGGTGGCTGTTCTCACCGTAACGCATATCCTGCTTCTTAATGAAGTTCAGGTTCAGCGTGCGCGGGAAGCGGCCAGATGGATCTTTGCTTTCACCGTGGTAGGCAGGTACCAGGCTACCGAAATAGTTGGCGATCATGCTGTCGTAGGCGGCGGTATGCTCGAAGGCTTTGATGGCGAGATCGAAACGCGTTTCAAGCGTCAGGGACCCTTCGTTGGCATCCATCTCATTAATAATGGCGTTGTAGTCACTGCTCTTTACCACGATGGCTACATCTTTATGGTTCTTGGCTGCGGAGCGCACCATGGTCGGGCCGCCGATGTCGATATTCTCAACAGCGTCTTCCAGAGAACAGCCTTCGCGGGCAACGGTCTGGGCGAACGGGTAGAGGTTAACAACCACCATGTCGATGGGGGCAATATTGTGCTGCTCCATAATGCCGTCGTCCTGACCGCGACGGCCCAGAATACCGCCGTGCACTTTCGGGTGCAGGGTTTTGACGCGTCCATCCATCATTTCCGGGAAACCGGTGTAATCGGACACTTCGGTTACCGGCAGACCTTTATCTGCTAACAGGCGAGCGGTACCGCCTGTAGAAAGCAGCTCCACACCGCGTGCGGAAAGTGCCTGAGCGAATTCGACGATACCGGCTTTATCAGAAACACTGAGCAGAGCGCGGCGGACTGGACGACGTTGTTGCATGGTAAATCCCCTGGATTTCACGATTACAGAGAGCGTTAGATGAATTTTCCTGTGAAAAACTCATCTAACACACCTGACGAGGCATCCTTGTGAAGCGCGAGCATTTTAACGAAAACGTTTGCGCAACGCTCGCATATTTTTACTTTTTCGTATCATTGTGGATAAGTCTGTGCGTAAAAAGGTATAAGGCGGGGTTTTGCTGTGGAATGCAGCAGTCAGTCATTTTTCTGTCATTTAGCGGTTGCGGCCTGCGGAGAACTCCCTATAATGCGCCTCCATCGACACGGCGGATGTGAATCACTTCACAGATAACCCGGTCGGCTGAAGAGAAAAAATCCTGAAATAACGGGTTGACTCTGAAAGAGGAAAGCGTAATATACGCCACCTCGCGACAGAGCGCTGAAGCGCGTCGCAACTGCTCTTTAACAATTTATCAGACAATCTGTGTGGGCACTCAAAGTGACATGGATTCTTAATGTCTTCGGACACTAAATGAATACCAAGTCTCAACGAGTGAACACGTAATTCATTACGAAGTTTAATTCATTGAGCATCAAACTTTTAAATTGAAGAGTTTGATCATGGCTCAGATTGAACGCTGGCGGCAGGCCTAACACATGCAAGTCGAACGGTAACAGGAAGCAGCTTGCTGCTTTGCTGACGAGTGGCGGACGGGTGAGTAATGTCTGGGAAACTGCCTGATGGAGGGGGATAACTACTGGAAACGGTAGCTAATACCGCATAACGTCGCAAGACCAAAGAGGGGGACCTTCGGGCCTCTTGCCATCGGATGTGCCCAGATGGGATTAGCTAGTAGGTGGGGTAACGGCTCACCTAGGCGACGATCCCTAGCTGGTCTGAGAGGATGACCAGCCACACTGGAACTGAGACACGGTCCAGACTCCTACGGGAGGCAGCAGTGGGGAATATTGCACAATGGGCGCAAGCCTGATGCAGCCATGCCGCGTGTATGAAGAAGGCCTTCGGGTTGTAAAGTACTTTCAGCGGGGAGGAAGGTGTTGAGGTTAATAACCTCAGCAATTGACGTTACCCGCAGAAGAAGCACCGGCTAACTCCGTGCCAGCAGCCGCGGTAATACGGAGGGTGCAAGCGTTAATCGGAATTACTGGGCGTAAAGCGCACGCAGGCGGTCTGTCAAGTCGGATGTGAAATCCCCGGGCTCAACCTGGGAACTGCATTCGAAACTGGCAGGCTAGAGTCTTGTAGAGGGGGGTAGAATTCCAGGTGTAGCGGTGAAATGCGTAGAGATCTGGAGGAATACCGGTGGCGAAGGCGGCCCCCTGGACAAAGACTGACGCTCAGGTGCGAAAGCGTGGGGAGCAAACAGGATTAGATACCCTGGTAGTCCACGCCGTAAACGATGTCGACTTGGAGGTTGTGCCCTTGAGGCGTGGCTTCCGGAGCTAACGCGTTAAGTCGACCGCCTGGGGAGTACGGCCGCAAGGTTAAAACTCAAATGAATTGACGGGGGCCCGCACAAGCGGTGGAGCATGTGGTTTAATTCGATGCAACGCGAAGAACCTTACCTACTCTTGACATCCAGAGAACTTAGCAGAGATGCTTTGGTGCCTTCGGGAACTCTGAGACAGGTGCTGCATGGCTGTCGTCAGCTCGTGTTGTGAAATGTTGGGTTAAGTCCCGCAACGAGCGCAACCCTTATCCTTTGTTGCCAGCGGTTAGGCCGGGAACTCAAAGGAGACTGCCAGTGATAAACTGGAGGAAGGTGGGGATGACGTCAAGTCATCATGGCCCTTACGAGTAGGGCTACACACGTGCTACAATGGCGCATACAAAGAGAAGCGACCTCGCGAGAGCAAGCGGACCTCATAAAGTGCGTCGTAGTCCGGATTGGAGTCTGCAACTCGACTCCATGAAGTCGGAATCGCTAGTAATCGTGGATCAGAATGCCACGGTGAATACGTTCCCGGGCCTTGTACACACCGCCCGTCACACCATGGGAGTGGGTTGCAAAAGAAGTAGGTAGCTTAACCTTCGGGAGGGCGCTTACCACTTTGTGATTCATGACTGGGGTGAAGTCGTAACAAGGTAACCGTAGGGGAACCTGCGGTTGGATCACCTCCTTACCTTAAAGAACCTGCCTTTGCAGTGCTCACACAGATTGTCTGATGAATGATGAACTTCTGAATGTACTTTTGAGTGCATTAAGAAGTTTTGCTCTTTAAAAATCTGGATCAAGCTGAAAATTGAAACGACACACAGCTCATGTGTGTTCGAGTCTCTCAAATTTTCGCAATCAGAAGTGAAACATCTTCGGGTTGTGAGGTTAAGCGACTAAGCGTACACGGTGGATGCCCTGGCAGTCAGAGGCGATGAAGGACGTGCTAATCTGCGAAAAGCGCCGGCGAGGTGATATGAACCCTTGACCCGGCGATGTCCGAATGGGGAAACCCAGTGCAATCCGTTGCACTATCGTTAACTGAATACATAGGTTAACGAGGCGAACCGGGGGAACTGAAACATCTAAGTACCCCGAGGAAAAGAAATCAACCGAGATTCCCCCAGTAGCGGCGAGCGAACGGGGAGCAGCCCGGAGTCTGAATCAGCTTGTGTGTTAGTGGAACGGTCTGGAAAGTCCGACGGTACAGGGTGATAGTCCCGTACACGAAAGCACACATGCTGTGAACTCGAAGAGTAGGGCGGGACACGTGGTATCCTGTCTGAATATGGGGGGACCATCCTCCAAGGCTAAATACTCCTGACTGACCGATAGTGAACCAGTACCGTGAGGGAAAGGCGAAAAGAACCCCGGCGAGGGGAGTGAAAAAGAACCTGAAACCGTGTACGTACAAGCAGTGGGAGCCTCTTTATGGGGTGACTGCGTACCTTTTGTATAATGGGTCAGCGACTTATATTCTGTAGCAAGGTTAACCGTATAGGGGAGCCGAAGGGAAACCGAGTCTTAACTGGGCGTTAAGTTGCAGGGTATAGACCCGAAACCCGGTGATCTAGCCATGGGCAGGTTGAAGGTTGGGTAACACTAACTGGAGGACCGAACCGACTAATGTTGAAAAATTAGCGGATGACCTGTGGCTGGGGGTGAAAGGCCAATCAAACCGGGAGATAGCTGGTTCTCCCCGAAAGCTATTTAGGTAGCGCCTCGTGAACTCATCTTCGGGGGTAGAGCACTGTTTCGGCTAGGGGGCCATCCCGGCTTACCAACCCGATGCAAACTACGAATACCGAAGAATGTTATCACGGGAGACACACGGCGGGTGCTAACGTCCGTCGTGAAGAGGGAAACAACCCAGACCGCCAGCTAAGGTCCCAAAGTCATGGTTAAGTGGGAAACGATGTGGGAAGGCACAGACAGCCAGGATGTTGGCTTAGAAGCAGCCATCATTTAAAGAAAGCGTAATAGCTCACTGGTCGAGTCGGCCTGCGCGGAAGATGTAACGGGGCTAAACCATGCACCGAAGCTGCGGCAGCGACGCTTATGCGTTGTTGGGTAGGGGAGCGTTCTGTAAGCCGTTGAAGGTGTGCTGTGAGGCATGCTGGAGGTATCAGAAGTGCGAATGCTGACATAAGTAACGATAAAGCGGGTGAAAAGCCCGCTCGCCGGAAGACCAAGGGTTCCTGTCCAACGTTAATCGGGGCAGGGTGAGTCGACCCCTAAGGCGAGGCCGAAAGGCGTAGTCGATGGGAAACAGGTTAATATTCCTGTACTTGGTGTTACTGCGAAGGGGGGACGGAGAAGGCTATGTCAGCCGGGCGACGGTTGTCCCGGTTTAAACATGTAGGCGGAGGTTCCAGGTAAATCCGGTACCTTGTTAACGCTGAGGTGTGATGACGAGGCACTACGGTGCTGAAGTGATAAATGCCCTGCTTCCAGGAAAAGCCTCTAAGCATCAGGTAACACGAAATCGTACCCCAAACCGACACAGGTGGTCAGGTAGAGAATACCAAGGCGCTTGAGAGAACTCGGGTGAAGGAACTAGGCAAAATGGTGCCGTAACTTCGGGAGAAGGCACGCTGATGTGTAGGTGAAGCCCCTGCGGGCGGAGCTGAAATCAGTCGAAGATACCAGCTGGCTGCAACTGTTTATTAAAAACACAGCACTGTGCAAACACGAAAGTGGACGTATACGGTGTGACGCCTGCCCGGTGCCGGAAGGTTAATTGATGGGGTTAGCGGCAACGCGAAGCTCTTGATCGAAGCCCCGGTAAACGGCGGCCGTAACTATAACGGTCCTAAGGTAGCGAAATTCCTTGTCGGGTAAGTTCCGACCTGCACGAATGGCGTAATGATGGCCAGGCTGTCTCCACCCGAGACTCAGTGAAATTGAACTCGCTGTGAAGATGCAGTGTACCCGCGGCAAGACGGAAAGACCCCGTGAACCTTTACTATAGCTTGACACTGAACACTGGTCCTTGATGTGTAGGATAGGTGGGAGGCTTTGAAGCGTGGACGCCAGTCTGCGTGGAGCCAACCTTGAAATACCACCCTTTAATGGCTGGTGTTCTAACGTAGACCCGTAATCCGGGTTGCGGACAGTGTCTGGTGGGTAGTTTGACTGGGGCGGTCTCCTCCCAAAGAGTAACGGAGGAGCACGAAGGTTGGCTAATCCTGGTCGGACATCAGGAGGTTAGTGCAATGGCATAAGCCAGCTTGACTGCGAGCGTGACGGCGCGAGCAGGTGCGAAAGCAGGTCATAGTGATCCGGTGGTTCTGAATGGAAGGGCCATCGCTCAACGGATAAAAGGTACTCCGGGGATAACAGGCTGATACCGCCCAAGAGTTCATATCGACGGCGGTGTTTGGCACCTCGATGTCGGCTCATCACATCCTGGGGCTGAAGTAGGTCCCAAGGGTATGGCTGTTCGCCATTTAAAGTGGTACGCGAGCTGGGTTTAGAACGTCGTGAGACAGTTCGGTCCCTATCTGCCGTGGGCGC
This sequence comes from Enterobacter cloacae complex sp. 302F9, assembly GCF_050030335.1. Taxonomy (NCBI): domain Bacteria; kingdom Pseudomonadati; phylum Pseudomonadota; class Gammaproteobacteria; order Enterobacterales; family Enterobacteriaceae; genus Enterobacter; species Enterobacter cloacae complex sp. 302F9. The sequence goes on from NZ_JBLGUC010000001.1 coordinate 300,245, forward strand.
TGGAGAATTGAGGGGGGCTGCTCCTAGTACGAGAGGACCGGAGTGGACGCATCACTGGTGTTCGGGTTGTCATGCCAATGGCACTGCCCGGTAGCTAAATGCGGAAGAGATAAGTGCTGAAAGCATCTAAGCACGAAACTTGCCCCGAGATGAGTTCTCCCTGAGACTTTAAGTCTCCTGAAGGAACGTTGAAGACGACGACGTTGATAGGTCGGGTGTGTAAGCGCAGCGATGCGTTGAGCTAACCGATACTAATGAACCGTGAGGCTTAACCTTACAACGCCGAAGGTGTTTTGGCGAAGAGACAGACACGATTTTCAGCCTGATACAGATTAACAGAATTTGCCTGGCGGCTTTAGCGCGGTGGTCCCACCTGACCCCATGCCGAACTCAGAAGTGAAACGCCGTAGCGCCGATGGTAGTGTGGGGTCTCCCCATGTGAGAGTAGGGAACTGCCAGGCATCAATTAAGAAGAACCCCGTACCGTAAGGTGCGGGGTTTTTTGCTTTGTACGTTCTGAAAAGTCGGGTGGTGGCCCAGCCTTACCCGCCCTACATGCTTTTCCTCCTTGAAACTTTCTCACCTTTCGCTTGCAGACTCGACATTAACCCCATTTCTGGGTATCGTTAGCTGTCTGGATGTCTAAACGTTTATACGTATGCTTTGAGGATTTAAGGTTATGCCGATTCGGGTGCAGGACGAGCTACCAGCCGTCAATTTCTTGCGTGAAGAGAATGTCTTCGTAATGACAACTTCGCGTGCTTCTGGTCAGGAAATTCGCCCGCTGAAGGTGCTGATCCTTAATCTGATGCCAAAGAAGATCGAAACGGAGAACCAGTTCCTGCGTTTGCTCTCCAACTCTCCGCTTCAGGTTGATATCCAGCTGCTGCGCATTGACGCGCGTGAGTCACGCAACACGCCTGCTGAGCATCTGAATAACTTCTACTGTAATTTTGAAGATATTCGCGATGAGAATTTCGATGGACTGATCGTCACCGGCGCCCCGCTGGGTCTGGTGGAATTTAATGACGTTGCCTACTGGCCACAGATCAGGCAGGTGCTGGAGTGGGCAAAAGATCACGTCACGTCCACCTTGTTTGTCTGTTGGGCGGTACAGGCCGCGCTGAATATCCTCTATGGCATTCCCAAGCAAACCCGCAGCGACAAACTTTCTGGCGTATACGAACACCACATTCTTCACCCGCATGCGCTGCTGACGCGTGGTTTCGATGACACTTTCCTGGCCCCGCATTCTCGCTACGCCGATTTTCCGGCACAGCTGATCCGCGATTACACCGACCTGGAAATCCTGGCCGAAACGGAAGACGGCGATGCCTACCTGTTCGCCAGTAAAGACAAACGCATCGCGTTCGTTACCGGCCATCCTGAGTACGATCCGCATACCCTCGCGTCAGAGTATTTTCGTGACGTTGAAGCGGGTCTGAATCCGGATGTCCCGTACAACTATTTCCCGAAAAACGATCCGCAAAACACGCCTCGGGCAACCTGGCGTAGCCATGGAAATTTGCTGTTTACCAACTGGCTCAACTATTACGTCTACCAGATTACGCCGTACGATCTGCGACACATGAATCCGACGTTGGAGTAATCGTCTGCATTAAACGATCCTAAAGCGTTTCAGCTATTCAGATCAGGCACCTTCGGGTGCCTTTTTTATTTCCGAAATCCAACTCAGCATCGTGAATAACTTTAATTTCATATTAATCAAATCATTGCACGCATAACTCAATTAAAATGGAAATTGTTTTTGATTTTGGAAAAATTATAGATAGTCTTAATTCTGCTGAGCGAAAACTACACAACGATCTTTCGCTCGCGTCGGGGGCGTGATTTTGGATCTTTGATGAGGAGCAGAACGATGACTCAACAGGCAACAACGGTCGATGAACTGACCTTTACCCAGCCGAATGGTGAACAAGAACAGCAAGTTTTGACGGCAGAAGCGGTAGAGTTTCTGACTGAACTGGTGACTCGCTTTACGCCACAGCGTAATAAACTGCTGGCGGCGCGCATTCATCAACAGCAGGAGATCGATAACGGCAAGTTGCCAGGGTTTATTTCGGAAACCGCTTCCATTCGTCATGGTGAATGGAAAATCCGCGGAATCCCTGAAGATTTACAGGATCGTCGCGTAGAGATCACCGGTCCGGTAGAGCGCAAAATGGTGATCAACGCCATGAATGCCAACGTCAAAGTATTTATGGCGGACTTCGAAGATTCCCTCGCGCCGGACTGGCAGAAAGTTATCGACGGGCAGATCAACCTGCGCGACGCCGTCAACGGCACCATCAGCTATACCAACGAAGCCGGTAAAATTTACCAGCTCAAACCGAATCCGGCGGTGCTGATCTGCCGCGTACGCGGTCTGCATTTGCCAGAAAAACACGTCACCTGGCGCGGAGAAGCGATTCCGGGCAGCCTGTTCGACTTTGCGCTGTACTTCTTCCACAACTATAAAAACCTGCTGGCGAAAGGCAGCGGCCCCTATTTCTATCTGCCTAAAACACAGTCCTGGCAGGAAGCGGCGTGGTGGAGTGAAGTCTTCAGCTACGCAGAAGACCGCTTTGGCCTGCCGCGCGGCACCATTAAGGCCACGCTGCTGATTGAAACCCTGCCTGCCGTATTCCAGATGCATGAGATCCTCCATGCGCTGCGTGACCATATTGTGGGCCTGAACTGCGGCCGTTGGGATTACATCTTCAGCTACATCAAAACCCTGAAAAACCATGCCGACCGGGTATTGCCGGATCGTCAGGTTGTCACCATGGATAAACCGTTCCTCAGCGCCTACTCGCGCCTGCTGATTAAGACCTGCCACAAACGCGGCGCCTTTGCGATGGGCGGTATGGCGGCGTTTATCCCGAGCAAAGACGCAGAGCGTAACAATCAGGTGCTCAACAAGGTGAAAGCCGATAAAGAGCTGGAAGCCCGTAATGGCCACGACGGGACGTGGATTGCCCATCCTGGTCTGGCCGATACGGCGATGGAAGTCTTTAACCGCGTACTCGGCGACAACAAAAACCAGCTGTTTGTCACCCGTGAAGACGATGCGCCAATCGCAGAAGAACAGTTGCTGGCGCCGTGTGCGGGCGAACGCACGGAAGAGGGGATGCGCGCCAACATTCGCGTCGCCGTGCAGTACATCGAGGCATGGATCTCAGGCAACGGCTGCGTGCCTATCTACGGCCTGATGGAAGATGCCGCCACGGCGGAAATTTCACGTACCTCCATCTGGCAGTGGATCCATCATCAAAAAACGCTCAGCAACGGCAAACCGGTAACCAAAGCCCTGTTCCGTCAGATGCTGGCCGAAGAGATGCGGGTCATCCAGGACGAACTGGGCGAGCACCGCTTCAGCAGTGGGCGTTTTGACGATGCCGCACGTCTGATGGAGCAAATCACCACCTCTGATGACTTAATCGACTTCCTGACCCTGCCGGGCTACCGCTTCCTGGCGTAATTCACCACATAACAATATGGAGCATCTGCACATGAAAACTCGTACCCAACAGATCGAAGAGTTACAAAAAGAGTGGACCCAACCGCGCTGGGAAGGCATCCGCCGTCCGTACAGCGCAGAGGAAGTGGTGAAGTTACGCGGCTCGGTTAACCCGGAATGTACGCTGGCGCAGAACGGCGCGGCGAAAATGTGGGATCTGCTGCATGGGGGGTCTAAAAAAGGCTATATCAACAGCCTCGGCGCGCTGACCGGCGGTCAGGCATTGCAGCAGGCGAAGGCCGGCATTGAGGCTATCTATCTTTCCGGCTGGCAGGTCGCGGCGGATGCTAACCTTGCCTCCAGCATGTATCCGGATCAATCTCTTTATCCGGCGAACTCGGTGCCGTCAGTGGTGGATCGGATCAACAATACCTTCCGCCGTGCGGATCAGATCCAGTGGGCCGCGGGTATCGAACCCCACGATCCGCGTTTTATCGACTATTTCCTGCCGATCGTCGCCGATGCGGAAGCCGGTTTCGGCGGCGTGCTGAACGCCTTTGAGCTGATGAAATCCATGATTGAGGCCGGTGCAGCGGCCGTTCACTTTGAAGATCAGCTGGCGTCGGTGAAGAAGTGCGGGCATATGGGCGGGAAAGTGCTGGTGCCAACCCAGGAAGCGATCCAGAAGCTGGTTGCCGCGCGTCTGGCTGCTGACGTGCTCGGCGTGCCGACGCTGGTGATTGCCCGTACCGATGCTGACGCGGCGGACCTGATCACCTCTGACTGCGACCCGTATGACAGCGAATTCATTACCGGCGAACGTACCAGCGAAGGGTTCTATCGCACACATGCCGGTATTGAACAGGCGATCAGCCGCGGCCTGGCGTATGCCCCTTACGCCGACCTGGTCTGGTGTGAAACCTCCACGCCGGATCTGGCGCTGGCGAAGCGCTTTGCCGATGCGATTCATGCGAAGTATCCGGGCAAGCTGCTGGCCTATAACTGTTCGCCGTCCTTCAACTGGCAAAAGAATCTGGACGATACGACCATCGCCAGCTTCCAGCAGCAATTGTCAGATATGGGCTACAAGTACCAGTTCATCACCCTGGCGGGTATCCACAGCATGTGGTTCAACATGTTCGACCTGGCGCACGCCTACGCGCAGGGCGAAGGCATGAAACACTATGTTGAGAAGGTGCAGCAGCCAGAATTTGCGGCGGGCAAAGAAGGATATACCTTCGTTTCGCACCAGCAGGAAGTGGGAACCGGCTACTTCGATAATGTGACCACGATTATTCAGGGCGGGGCCTCCTCCGTCACGGCATTAACGGGCTCGACGGAAGAAGCACAGTTCTAATCTTTTCCCCCTCTCCCCCCTCGGGGAGAGGGTTGGGGGGAGGGGGAATATATGTCGCGTGGTCTGGAATTACTGATTGCCCAAACTATTTTGCAGGGCTTTGATGCCCAGTATGGCCGCTTTCTGGAAGTCACCTCCGGCGCGCAACAGCGTTTTGAGCACGCCGACTGGCATGCGGTTCAGCAGGCCATGAAGCAGCGTATCCATCTTTATGATCACCACGTAGGTCTGGTGGTGGAGCAACTGCGCTGTATCACCGACGGTAAAAGCCCGGATGCGGAATTTTTACTGCGCGTGAAAGAGCACTACACCCATCTGTTACCCGACTACCCGCGCTTCGAGATTGCGGAGAGCTTTTTCAACTCCGTCTATTGCCGGTTATTTGACCACCGCTCATTATCTCCTGAGCGGTTATTTATCTTCAGCTCCCAGCCGGAGCGCCGCTTTCGTACCATTCCGCGTCCGCTGGCGAAAGATTTCTTTCCCGATCGCGGTTGGGAAAAGCTCCTGCACCGCGTCTTAACGGATTTGCCGCTGCGCCTGCCTTGGGAGAATAAACCCCGGGATATCGGCTATATCCACGCATATCTCAGTGAAACCTTCGGTGAGGAGGTACTCAGCCGCAGCCATTTGCAGGTTGCCAACGAGCTTTTCTACCGGAATAAGGCCGCCTGGCTGGTGGGCAAACTGGTTACGCCGACAGCTATCGTGCCGTTTCTGCTACCCATTCACCGTACCGACGACGGCGAACTGTTTGTCGATACCTGCCTGACTACCAGCGCTGAGGCCAGCATCGTATTTGGCTTCGCCCGTTCCTATTTCATGGTCTATGCCCCACTGCCTGCCGCCCTGGTGGAGTGGCTGCGCGAGATCCTGCCGGGCAAAACCACCGCCGAGCTGTATATGGCGATTGGCTGTCAGAAGCATGCCAAAACGGAAAGTTATCGGGAATACCTGCGTTATGTCACCACGGCTGATGAGCAGTTTATCGAAGCGCCGGGGATCCGCGGCATGGTGATGCTGGTTTTCACACTGCCGGGCTTCGACCGCGTGTTTAAGGTGATTAAGGATAAATTTGCCCCGCAGAAAGAGATGACCGCCGCTCACGTCCGCGCCTGCTATCAGCTGGTTAAAGAGCACGATCGCGTCGGGCGAATGGCGGATACCCAGGAGTTTGAAAACTTTGTGCTGGATAAGCAGCAGATCGATCCGTCGCTGATGTCGCTGCTAATGCAGGAAGCGCCGACGAAAATTACCGATCTTGGCGATAAGATTGCGATTAGCCATCTCTATATCGAACGCCGGATGGTGCCGCTAAATATCTGGCTGGAGCAATCCGAAGGCCAGGCTTTACGAGACGCCATTGAAGAGTACGGCAATGCGATTCGCCAGCTCGCCGCCGCCAATATTTTCCCCGGCGACATGCTGTTTAAAAACTTCGGCGTCACCCGTCACGGGCGGGTGGTGTTCTACGATTACGATGAAATTTGCTACATGACCGAGGTGAACTTCCGCGATATCCCGCCGCCGCGCTACCCGGAAGATGAACTGTCCAGCGAGCCGTGGTACAGCGTATCGCCGGGCGATGTGTTTCCGGAGGAGTTTCGCCACTGGCTTTGTGCCGACCCGCGCATCGGGCCGCTATTCGAAGAGATGCATGCCGATCTGTTCCGCGCCAGCTACTGGCGCGGGCTGCAAACGCGGATCAAAAATGGGCACGTGGAAGATGTCTATGCTTACCGCCGCAAGCAGCGGTTTTGCATCCGCTTTTCTCCCTCTCCCTGTGGGAGAGGGCCGGGGTGAGGGCATCAGGCGGCAATGCACGTTTAACGAATCCCACCATACGCCAGCGTCACCTCTTTCGCGGCCTTAATCACCATCGCGCCCAGCTCGGTGACGCGGTCGTCGGTCATGCGTGAAATCGGCCCGGAGATGGAGATGGCGGCAAACGGCTCGCGGTGCTCGTCAAAAATGCAGGACGCGAGGCAGCGCAGCCCGAGGGCATGTTCTTCGTCATCAAACGAATAGCCGCGCTTGCGGGTCAGAGCCAGATCTTCTTTCAGATGCACGGGCGACACCAGCGTGGCGTGGGTATAGGCGTGCAGCCCTTTACGGTGCAGCAGCCCCGTTACCTGCTCTTCGCTCAGCTGCGAGAGAAACGCTTTCCCTGCGCCAGAGGCGTGCATCGGCAGCTTGCCGCCAATCGGTGCGGACATGCGCATCAGCTGCGTACACTGCACCTGGTCGATGATAATCGCCTGGTGATCGCTCTGATCCAGCACGGCCAGGTTTACCGTCTCGCCGGACTCCTCCATCAGCTTGCGCAGAATCGGGTGGACAATCGCCAGCAGGTTGCGGCTTTGCAGGAAGCTGCTGCCGACAATAAACGCATGCGCCCCCACCGCCCAGTGTCCCAGCTCGCCCACCTGACGCACGAAGCCCAGCTGCTGCATGGTGGTCAGCAGACGGTGCGTGGTGGAGTTCGGCAGGCCAGCCTGCTGCGCCAGCTCCGTCAGGGCCACGCTACCATGCGATTCGGCTATCCATTCCAGCAGCTTCAGGCCGCGCGTCAGGGATTGAACCTGTCCGCCTGGTTGTGCAGCGGTGGTTGCAGCAGGTTTTCTGCCGCGTTTAGCGGGAACGGTCGTAACCATGACGAACTCCTTTTTCTGTATCGTGGAAATCATTTTCGTTTTATTTGGTGGTTTTGCAACCGCTTTCCTGACTGATCGGAGGAGTGATAGTGAACATGTCTCATGTTACCGCTGTGTGACTTTTCGACCCTGCGAGATTATGCCAGTATGGAACGCAGCCTTTTGGCCATGTTGAGCGTTGTCGGGAGCAAGTGTGAGCAGCAAAGTAGAGCAACTGCGTGCGCAGTTAAATGAACGAATTCTGGTGCTGGACGGCGGCATGGGCACCATGATCCAGGGCTATCGTCTGAGTGAAGACGATTTCCGCGGCGAGCGCTTTGCCGACTGGCCTTGTGACCTGAAAGGGAACAATGACCTGCTGGTGTTAAGCAAACCGTCTGTTATCAGGGATATCCACAACGCTTACTTCGAAGCGGGTGCGGATATTGTTGAAACCAACACCTTCAACTCGACAACCATCGCCATGGCGGATTACCAGATGGAATCCCTGTCGGCGGAGATCAACTTTGAAGCGGCGAAGCTGGCGCGCGCCTGCGCCGAAGAATGGACGGCCCGTACGCCGGACAAGCCGCGCTACGTAGCCGGGGTGCTGGGCCCAACCAACCGCACCGCGTCGATTTCTCCGGACGTCAACGACCCGGCGTTTCGGAACATCACCTTTGACCAGCTGGTTACCGCCTACCGCGAGTCGACCAAAGCGCTGGTGGAAGGCGGTTCCGATCTGATCCTGATTGAAACCGTATTCGACACCCTCAACGCTAAAGCCGCGATTTACGCGGTGAAAGAGGAGTTCGAGGCGCTGGGCGTCGACCTGCCGATCATGATTTCCGGCACCATCACCGACGCCTCGGGGCGCACGCTTTCCGGCCAGACAACCGAAGCGTTTTATAACTCCCTGCGCCACGCCGAAGCGCTCTCCTTCGGCCTGAACTGCGCGCTGGGGCCGGACGAGCTGCGCCAGTACGTGCAGGAGCTTTCGCGCATCGCAGAGTGCTACGTCACCGCCCACCCGAACGCCGGTCTGCCGAACGCGTTTGGTGAGTACGATCTGGATGCCGACACCATGGCGGCGCAAATCCGCGAATGGGCCGAATCTGGTTTCCTCAACATCGTCGGCGGCTGCTGCGGCACCACGCCTGAGCATATCGCCGCCATGAGCCGCGCCGTCGCCGGGCTTCCACCGCGCAAGCTACCCGAGCTTCCGGTAGCCTGTCGTCTGTCCGGCCTGGAGCCGTTGACCATCGGCGACGACAGCCTGTTTGTGAACGTGGGTGAACGTACTAACGTTACCGGTTCTGCGAAGTTCAAGCGCCTGATCAAAGAAGAGAAGTACAGCGAAGCGCTGGACGTTGCCCGCCAGCAGGTAGAAAGCGGCGCGCAGATTATCGATATCAACATGGACGAGGGGATGCTTGATGCCGAAGCGGCAATGGTGCGTTTCCTCAACCTGATTGCCGGTGAGCCGGATATCGCCCGCGTGCCGATCATGATTGACTCTTCCAAATGGGAAGTCATCGAAAAAGGGCTGAAGTGCATTCAGGGCAAAGGCATCGTTAACTCCATCTCGATGAAAGAGGGCGTCGATACCTTTATCCACCACGCGAAGCTGGTCCGTCGCTACGGAGCCGCCGTGGTGGTGATGGCCTTCGATGAAGTGGGCCAGGCCGATACCCGCGAGCGCAAGATTGAGATTTGCCGCCGCGCGTACAAAATTTTGACCGAAGAGGTGGGCTTCCCGCCGGAAGACATCATCTTCGACCCGAACATCTTCGCCGTCGCGACCGGCATCGAAGAGCACAACAACTACGCCCAGGACTTTATCGGCGCGTGTGAAGACATTAAACGCGAGCTACCGCATGCGCTGATCTCCGGCGGCGTGTCAAACGTGTCGTTCTCGTTCCGCGGCAACGACCCGGTGCGTGAGGCGATCCACGCCGTATTCCTCTACTACGCCATCCGCAACGGGATGGACATGGGGATCGTCAACGCCGGCCAGCTGGCAATTTACGACGATCTGCCAGCCGAGCTGCGCGACGCCGTAGAAGACGTGATCCTCAATCGTCGTGACGACACCACCGAACGCATGCTGGATCTGGCGGAAAAATACCGCGGCAGTAAATCTGACGAATCAGCCAACGTTCAACAGGCCGAATGGCGCTCCTGGGATGTGAATAAGCGTCTGGAATACTCGCTGGTAAAAGGCATTACCGAGTTTATCGAGCAGGATACCGAGGAAGCGCGTCAGCAGGCCGCCCGTCCGATTGAAGTGATCGAAGGGCCGCTGATGGACGGCATGAACGTGGTCGGCGATCTGTTCGGCGAGGGCAAAATGTTCCTGCCGCAGGTGGTGAAATCCGCCCGCGTCATGAAGCAGGCGGTGGCGTATCTGGAACCCTTTATCGAAGCCAGCAAAGAGAAGGGCTCCAGTAACGGTAAAATGGTCATCGCCACCGTGAAGGGCGACGTACACGACATCGGCAAAAACATCGTTGGCGTGGTGTTGCAGTGTAATAACTACGAAATTATCGATCTTGGCGTGATGGTCCCGGCGGATAAAATCCTCAGGACCGCGCGCGAAGTGAATGCGGATCTGATTGGTCTTTCCGGGCTGATTACGCCTTCGCTTGACGAAATGGTCAACGTGGCAAAAGAGATGGAGCGCCAGGGCTTTACCATTCCACTGCTGATTGGCGGGGCAACCACCTCGAAAGCCCACACGGCGGTGAAAATCGAGCAGAACTACAGTGGGCCGACGGTGTATGTTCAAAACGCCTCGCGCACTGTGGGCGTGGTCTCCGCGCTGCTGTCCGACACCCAGCGCGATGACTTTGTCGCCCGCACCCGCAAAGAGTATGAAACCGTCCGCATTCAGCATGGACGTAAGAAACCGCGCACGCCGCCGGTTTCGCTTCAGGCGGCGCGCGATAACGATCTGGCGTTCGACTGGTCCAGCTATACGCCGCCGGTCGCACACCGTCTGGGCGTGCAGGACGTGACGGCCAGCATCGAAACGCTGCGTAACTACATCGACTGGACGCCGTTCTTCATGACCTGGTCGCTGGCGGGCAAATATCCGCGCATTCTTGAAGATGAGGTGGTGGGCGAAGAGGCGAAGCGCCTGTTTAAAGATGCTAACGACATGCTCGACAGGCTGAGCGCAGAGAAAGCCCTCAACCCGCGCGGCGTGGTGGGGCTGTTCCCGGCGAACCGCGTGGGCGACGATGTGGAAATCTACCGCGATGAAACCCGCACCCACGTGCTGGCCGTGAGCCACCACCTGCGCCAGCAAACCGAGAAAGTGGGCTTTGCCAACTACTGCCTGGCGGATTTCGTCGCACCGAAACTCTCCGGTAAAGCCGACTATATCGGCGCCTTTGCCGTAACTGGTGGTCTGGAAGAAGACGCGCTGGCGGATGCGTACGACGCGCAGCACGATGATTACAACAAAATCATGGTGAAAGCGATCGCCGACCGTCTGGCGGAAGCCTTCGCTGAATATCTGCATGAACGCGTACGTAAGGTGCACTGGGGCTACGCGGCGAATGAGAATCTCAGCAACGAGGAGCTGATTCGCGAAAATTACCAGGGCATTCGTCCGGCGCCGGGGTATCCGGCCTGCCCGGAACACACCGAGAAGGGCACTATCTGGAAGTTGCTGGACGTCGAAGCGCATACCGGCATGAAGCTCACCGAGTCGTTCGCCATGTGGCCGGGCGCGTCCGTTTCCGGCTGGTACTTCAGCCATCCGGACAGCAAGTACTTCGCCGTGGCGCAGCTTCAGCGCGATCAGATTGAGGATTACGCCCTGCGTAAAGGCATGAGCGTGTCAGAGGTGGAACGCTGGCTGGCGCCGAATTTGGGCTACGACGCAGACTAACGTCACTTTTCCTTACAACAAACAGGGCACCGCTATGGTGCCCTGTCTCTTTCTTACGTTTAAACCCTTATACTGAACCTCAGGAAAACGAATAACGATAAGGAGGAATACCTACCGTGTTGACGTTGTTACACCTGCTCTCCGCAGTCGCACTGCTGGTATGGGGCACCCATATCGTTCGTACCGGTGTGATGCGCGTGTTTGGCGCACGTTTACGTACCGTTCTCAGCGGCAGCGTTGAGAAGAAGCCGCTCGCCTTCTGCGCGGGTATTGGCGTCACGGCGCTGGTGCAAAGCAGCAACGCCACCACCATGCTCGTCACCTCGTTCGTGGCGCAGGATCTGGTGGCGCTCGCCCCGGCGCTGGTGATTGTCCTTGGCGCCGACGTCGGTACCGCGCTGATGGCGCGTATCCTGACGTTCGATCTCTCCTGGCTGTCGCCACTGCTGATTTTTATCGGCGTCATTTTTTTCCTCGGCCGTAAGCAAAGCCGTGCCGGGCAGCTTGGCCGCGTCGGTATTGGCCTCGGGCTGATCCTGCTGGCACTGGAGCTGATTGTGCAGGCTGTCACGCCGATCACCCAGGCCAACGGTGTGCAGGTCATCTTCGCCTCGTTAACCGGCGATATTATGCTGGATGCGCTGATCGGCGCGGTATTCGCCATCGTCAGCTACTCCAGCCTGGCAGCGGTCCTGCTGACGGCGACCTTAACCGCCGCAGGGGTAATTTCCTTCCCGGTGGCGCTGTGCCTGGTGATCGGTGCCAACCTAGGCTCTGGCCTGCTGGCGATGCTCAACAACAGCGCCGCCAACGCTGCCGCCCGCCGGGTGGCGCTGGGGAGTTTACTGTTTAAGCTGGTGGGTAGCCTGATCATTCTGCCGTTTGTGCACCCGCTGGCGAACCTGATGGATAATCTCTCTCTGCCGAAAGCGGAGCTGGTGATCTACTTCCACGTCTTCTACAACCTGGTGCGCTGTCTGGCGATGGTGCCGTTTGCCGCGCCGATGGCCCGCTTCTGCGAGCGGCTTATTCGTGATGAACCGGAGCTGGACGCGCGCCTTAAACCGAAGCATCTGGACACCTCGGTGCTGGATACTCCTGCGCTGGCAATCGCCAATGCCGCCCGCGAAACGCTGCGCATGGGCGACGCGATGGAAACCATGCTGGAAGGGCTGCAAAAGGTGATGCACGGCGAGCCGCGCGAAGAAAAAGAGCTGCGCAGGCTGGCGGACGATATCAACGTGCTCTATACCGCCATCAAGCTCTATCTGGCGCGGATCCCCCAGGACGAGCTGGCGGAAGAGGAGTCGCGCCGCTGGGCGGAAATCATCGAGATGTCGCTTAACCTGGAGCAGGCTTCGGATATTGTCGAGCGTATGGGCAGTGAAATCGCAGACAAATCCCTGGCCGCACGCCGGGCGTTTTCTGTTGAAGGGCTGAAAGAGCTGGAAGCGCTGCACGAACAGCTGGTCAGCAACCTGAAGCTGGCGATGTCGGTCTTCTTCTCCAGCGACGTGCCGAGCGCGCGCCGCCTGCGCCGCAATAAGCATCGTTTCCGCATCCTTAATCGCCGCTACTCACACGCCCACGTTGAGCGTCTGCACCAGCAGAACGTGCAGAGTATCGAGACCAGCTCCCTGCACCTGGGGCTGCTGGGGGATATGAAGCGTCTCAACTCGTTGTTCTGTGCGGTGGCGTACAGCGTGATGGAGCAGCCGGATGAAGACGACGAGCGGGATGAGTATTAATCCCCAGAGGGTTTGATTGTTAACCCAAGGCCCAATGCTTTCATGACCGCCAGCGTGGTTTTGAGCGTTGGGTTCCCCTTATCACTGAATGATCGATACAGTTGTTCTCGTGACAGGCCCGTTTGCTGGGAAATGGTCGACATCCCTTTCGCTCGGGCGATGACGCCCAGCGCTTTAGCAATGTACGCTGAGTCACCCGTCTCTAATGCATCAGCCATAAACACAGCGATTTCCTCGTCATCCAGCAGTGCGTTGGCTGGATCGTAGGGTGTTAATTTATGCATGCTCATTCACTCCTGCCATTGGGATACATTGCTCAGCATTTTTGCCATAAGTATGTCTCTGGCCTGGCTGCTTTTGTCACCACCACATAACAGCACGATGATGCAATTGCCCTGGTCCTTAAAATAGATCCTGTAGCCCGGGCCAAAGTGGATCCTCAGTTCACTGATACCTTCTCCCACAGGTCTAATGTCGCCCGCTAAGCCATTTGCCAGCCTAAAGAGGCGGGAGGCGATAATCGTCTTTGCCCGCCTGTCCTTTAAATTTTGCTCCCAGCGTCGGAAGGATTCTGTCTGAACGATCTCCTTCATATTACTCCCTGTGATTTATAAACTACAAGCAATTGTCTCTGGAGAGTAAAGCTAAAAGGAGTTAGCCCAAGGATAAATAGCCTGACGCTAAATCCTGAAAGCGTCTCGCAAACTAAAAAACCCGTCTCAGTAACCGTCGGCTAATCTTTTTTTCCAGCCCAAACCTAAGGTATATTTCGCCCTTCACAGGAGAAACTATGCTGCCAACTCAATCAACCCGATTAAACAAATACATTAGCGAGAGCGGGATCTGCTCACGTCGCGAGGCTGACCGTTACATTGAACAGGGTAACGTGTTTCTTAACGGCAAACGCGCCACCATTGGCGATCAGGTAGTGCCTGGCGATGTGGTGAAAGTGAATGGTCAGGTCATCGAACCGCGTGATGCTGAAGACCTGGTGTTTATCGCGTTGAACAAGCCGGTTGGGATTGTCAGCACCACGGAAGATGGCGAGCGGGACAACATTGTTGATTTCGTGAACCACAGCAGCCGTATCTTCCCGATTGGCCGTCTGGATAAGGACTCTCAGGGGTTAATTTTCCTGACTAATCACGGCGATCTGGTGAACAAAATTCTGCGTGCCGGTAACGACCATGAGAAAGAGTACATTGTTACGGTGAACAAGCCGGTCACGGACGAGTTCATCCGGGGAATGGGCGCAGGCGTGCCGATTCTGGGCACCGTGACGAAGAAGTGTAAAGTCAGAAAAGAGGCGCCGTTTGCGTTTCGTATCACGCTGGTGCAGGGCCTGAATCGCCAGATCCGCCGCATGTGCGAGTACTTCGGTTATGAAGTGACGAAGCTGGAACGCACGCGCATCATGAACGTCAGCCTGTCTGGGATCCCGCTGGGCGAGTGGCGTGACTTAACGGATGACGAGCTGATCGAGCTGTTCAAACTTATCGAGAACTCCTCGTCCGAAGCGAAGCCGAAAGCTAAAGCCAAACCGAAAACGCAGGCGATTAAGCGTCCGGTGGTGAAGGCACCGCAGGCGGAAGAGAAAGGGCGGGGCAAGCCGGGCAACGGAAAACGCTTTACCCAGCCGGGGCGCAAAAAGAAAGGGCGCTGATTAGCGCCTTCCACGGGTTGATGTGCTGGCGGACCAGGAAAAAGTCGCCTCTGCATCGGGTTTATAAGCCTGCTCTTTTTTCAGCTTGCGGGCTTTTTTCGCCGCGGCATCACGTTGCGCCATCAGTTTATCGATGTACTCTTTTTTAACCTGATTGGTTTCGGCGTTCGTCAGCGTGCGGCCATGCGCGATACGGGCGCGGTCGAGTAGCGTTTTCAGTTCGCGCTGCTCGGCTTCGGTCATGTCTTTCTGGGTCAAACGTGGTGTAGCCATTGCTGAAGCCTCCTGATGGGGAGGCTTCAGTGTAAAGCAAGCCGGGTCAATTAACCCTGTTTCACCGCATCTTTTTTCGGTTGGTCATCAATCGGCTTACCGGACCAGTATCCAGCTAACAGCGAACCGGACAGGTTGTGCCAGACAGAGAACAGCGCCCCCGGTAGCGCTGCCAGCGGTGAGAAGTAAATTTTACCCAGCGCCGCTGCCAGGCCGGAGTTCTGCATCCCCACTTCGATCGCCAGCGTGCGGCAGGTGGATTCGTCAAAGCCAAACAGCTTTCCGCCCCAGTAACCGCCCAGCAGACCAATAGTGTTATGCAGCACAACCGCGACGATCACCACAAAGCCCACCGAAGCAATGTGCGATGCGGAACCGGCTACCACGGCGCTGATAATGGCCAGTATGCAGACCATCGAAAACGCGGGCAGATACGGCTCAACCGCTTTCACCACCCGCGGGAAGAGATGGTGGATCACCAGCCCCAGCGCAATCGGGATCACCACGATTTGCAGGATGCTGAGCAGCATGCCCATCACGTCCACCTGGATATGCGCGTCCACATACAGGCGGGTTAACAGAGGCGTGGCAATCACGCCCACCAGCGTGGAAACGGACGAGATGGTGACGGAGAGCGCCACGTCGCCTTTCGCCAGATAGATCATGACGTTAGATGCCGTACCGCTGGCTACGCTCCCCACCAGCACCATCCCGGCGGAAAGGTCGGGCGGCATCTTAAAGGCCATCGCCAGCAGCCAGGCCGCGAGCGGCATCACCAGGTAGTGCAGGAAAATCCCTGCGGCAACCGGTGCCGGGCGAGACAGCACGCGTTTGAAATCGTCAATTTTCAGATGCACGCCCATGCCGAACATAATCAGCATCAGCAGCGTGGTGACCCACGGACCAATGCCCGTGAACGTGGCAGGAGTGTAATACGCGAGTACAGAGAGCAGCAGCGCCCATAACGGGAACAGCCGGGTGATAGCGGAGAGCATAGTGAATTCCTTGCAGTATTGTCGTGTTGTTTTGTTATAAAAAAGCCGGGTCTGTGCCCGGCTTATTGATATTGTTTATCGTGCTAACGAATTTTATTCAAACAAATTCTGATGAAGTTTCTGCACGACCTGCTCGGCCTGATCGGCAGGGACCAGGAAGCAGAGGTTGTAGCTGGACGCGCCGTAGCAAATCATGCGAATATTGAACGGGTCGAGCACGCCGAACACCTCTTTGCCCACGCCACAGGCGCGCGACAGCTTATTACCGATGATGGCAACCAGCGCCAGATCTTCTTCCACCTCCACGCGGCACAACTCGGAAAGCTCAATCAGCAGCGACTGCGTCAGCAGGGTGTCGCCGGTAGAGGTGGAGCCGGTGGTGTCGAGCGTCAGCGCGATGCTGACTTCTGACGTGGTGATCAGGTCCACGGAGATATTGTGGCGCGCCAGGATGCCAAACACTTCCGCCAGAAATCCACGGGAGTGCAGCATATTATGGCTGTGCAGGGTAACCAGCGTCTGCTTACGACGCAGGGCCAGCGCGCGGAACAGTGGCGGGTTCTCGGTTTTCTTGCAGACCAGCGTCCCGCCCGCCTTTGGATCTTTACTGGAGCCAACGAAGACCGGAATGTCGCTGCGCACGGCGGGCAGCAGCGTGGCCGGGTGCAGCACTTTCGCGCCGAAAGTCGCCATTTCAGCCGCTTCTTCAAAGGCGATCACGTCAATACGTTTTGCCGCAGAGACCACGCGCGGGTCGGTGGTGTAGATACCCGGCACGTCCGTCCAGATATCCACGCGGGTGGCGTGCAGGGCTTCACCCAGCAGGGCGGCGGTGTAGTCGCTACCGCCACGGCCCAGCGTGGTTGTGCGCCCTTTGGCTTCGCTGCCGATAAAGCCCTGGGTGATCACTATGCCTTCATCCAGGCGCGGGACAAGCTGCTGGTTAGTCAGCTCAGCCAGGGCTTCCACGTCCGGCTCGGCGCGGCCAAAGCGGTCGCTGGTGCGCATCACTTTACGCACGTCGAACCACTGCGCCTGAATATTGCGCTCGCGCATGATCTCAACGAACAGCAGTGTGGACATCAGTTCGCCGTGGCTGACCAGTTCATCGGTCAGTGCGCTGGAGGTGGCCAGCGACGCGGCTTCTGCCAGGGTGGTGATATTTTCCAGCAGGCGTTCCACTTCCTCACGAATGACGTTAGGGTTTTGCAGACGCTCGAGAATGTCGAACTGAATTTTGCGCAGTGCATCCAGCTTCACGAAACGCTCGGTCGCTTCCAGTCCTTCAGACAGGGAAACCAGCAGGTTCGTCACGCCGGCTGAGGCGGAAAGCACCACCAGGCGGGTATTCGGATCGGCCAGCACCACATCGGCGCTGCGGTTCATGGCATCGTAGTCTGCCACACTGGTGCCGCCAAACTTGGCGACCACAAAACTCGTCATAACAACCTCGTGTCAGGGAATGAATAGAGCGACCTTGGCACAAGAATGAAGCGAGAACAGGTGCAGGCGCAAAATACGGCCCTATAAATAAAATGCGGGGGAGGTCCTGTCAATGCTGGGATTATGCGGATTTTTCATGGGGGGGTACCCCTCAGAAACAGGACTTATAACAGGCCCATATTTTATGCTCCTTTTTCCCCCTTTTTGACCAACATTTCGCCACGCCGGAAGGGCGCGACAGCAGCTATACTTTTCGGGTCTTTTCACCTGCGTTTGATGCAGACCAGGGCAATGGCATAAAAACCATCACAATTTTTATTTGCAGGCGCTACAATCGACCGCAGTCACAATTCTCAAATCAGAAGAGTATTGCTATGAAAAACATCAACCCAACGCAGACCGCTGCATGGCAGGCACTACAGAAACATTTTGATGAAATGAAAGACGTCACCATCGCGGAACTGTTCGCGAAAGATGCCGATCGTTTCAGCAAGTTTTCCGCCACCTTCGATGACCTGATGCTGGTGGATTTCTCCAAGAACCGTATCACCGAAGAGACGCTGGCGAAGCTGCAAGATCTGGCGAAAGAGACTGAGCTGGCAGATGCCATCAAATCCATGTTCTCCGGTGAGAAAATCAACCGCACCGAAGACCGTGCCGTCCTGCACGTGGCCCTGCGTAACCGTAGCAATACGCCAATTATCGTAGACGGCAAAGATGTGATGCCGGAAGTGAACGCGGTGCTGGAAAAGATGAAAACCTTCTCTGAAGCGATCATCTCAGGTAGCTGGAAAGGCTACACCGGCAAAGCGATCACCGACGTCGTAAACATCGGTATCGGCGGCTCTGACCTCGGCCCGTTCATGGTGACCGAGGCGCTGCGCCCGTACAAAAACCACCTCAACATGCACTTCGTGTCCAACGTCGATGGGACTCACATCGCTGAAGTGCTGAAAAAGGTGAACCCGGAAACCACGCTGTTCCTGGTGGCGTCTAAAACCTTCACCACTCAGGAAACCATGACCAACGCCCACAGCGCGCGCGACTGGTTCCTGAAAACCGCGGGCGACGAAAAGCACGTGGCGAAACACTTTGCGGCGCTGTCCACCAACGGTAAAGCGGTGGGTGAGTTCGGTATTGATACCGCGAACATGTTTGAGTTCTGGGACTGGGTGGGCGGCCGCTACTCACTGTGGTCTGCGATCGGTCTGTCCATCATCCTGTCCGTGGGCTTCGACAACTTCGTTGAACTGCTCTCCGGCGCGCACGCGATGGACAAACACTTCTCCACCACCGCGCCTGAGAAAAACCTGCCGGTGCTGCTGGCGCTGATCGGGATCTGGTACAACAACTTCTTCGGCGCTGAAACCGAAGCGATTCTGCCGTACGACCAGTACATGCACCGCTTTGCGGCCTACTTCCAGCAGGGCAACATGGAATCCAACGGCAAGTACGTTGACCGTAACGGCAACGCGGTGGATTACCAGACTGGCCCAATCATCTGGGGCGAGCCGGGCACCAACGGTCAGCACGCGTTCTACCAGCTGATCCACCAGGGCACCAAAATGGTACCGTGCGATTTCATCGCCCCGGCGATCACGCACAACCCGCTGTCCGACCACCATCCGAAGCTGCTGTCTAACTTCTTCGCCCAGACCGAAGCGCTGGCGTTCGGTAAATCCCGCGAGGTGGTTGAGCAGGAATACCGTGACCAGGGTAAAGATCCGGCTACGCTGGAGCACGTTGTGCCGTTTAAAGTGTTCGAAGGCAACCGTCCAACTAACTCCATTCTGCTGCGCGAAATCACGCCGTTCAGCCTGGGTGCGCTGATTGCCCTCTACGAGCACAAAATCTTCACTCAGGGCGCTATTCTGAACATCTTCACCTTTGACCAGTGGGGCGTTGAGCTGGGCAAACAGCTGGCAAACCGCATTCTGCCAGAGCTGGGTGACGATAAAGCGATCGACAGCCACGACAGCTCCACCAATGGTCTGATTAACCGTTATAAAGCCTGGCGTGCGTAATAAATATGTCATGGACAATGCCGGCGATATGCCGGCATTTTTTTATCGGATAATTCCTGATGTCTGTTAGTTATCTCAAATTCTGAAGCTGAGTTTAATCCGAAAAAGACGGTAACCCCGTTAATTGCTGAGGTTTATTTTAAGAAAATACGGAGTGATGCTTTAATGTTCTTATATTATAACTGGTTGATTTATATTGATTATATATTTCCTTGATTCTTTTTTCCTTCCATTTTTAACCATTAGTCTGAAAACCTCATCCCTATTTACCCCCACGGTAAACCCACTGCTTTAGTTGTGTATACTCGAATCCGCCTGAATTTCTTTTCGGGCAAATCTCCATTCATTCATTGAAGGGAAATTGTTATGAAGAAAGTACTGTATGGCATTTTTGCCATATCTGCGCTTGCGGCGACGTCTGTCTATGCAGCTCCGGTCCAGGTCGGGGAAGCAGCAGGGTCGGCAGCGACGTCTGCGTCTGCGGGGAGTTCTACCGCAGCCAGCACCAGCGCCGTAAGTTCAGCCGTGGGTGTCGCGCTGGCGGCAACCGGTGGCGGTGATGGCTCCAATACCGGAACCACGACCACTACGACGACCAGCACCCAGTAATAACGGGTGTTTTAATCATAACCACACTTCGGTGTGGTTATTTCGCCCCTTCGGAGAAGAGTCGTGAAGCGACCTGCAATCATCCTGATTTGCCTGCTGTTGCAGGCGTGCTCAGCTACCACCAAAGGGCTGGGCCACTCACTGTGGGACAGCATGTTCGGCACGCCGGGCGTGCATCTGACCGATGACGAACTTCAGAACATGCCGTATGCCAGCCAGTACATGCAGCTAAACGATGGTCCGCAACTGTTTGTGGTGCTCGCTTTCGATGAAAACGGGCAGCAGAAATGGGTGACGCAGGATCAGGCCACCATCGTGACGCAGCATTCCCGCATCGTGAAAACGTTGCTCGGCGGCGACAACCTGCTTGAGGTGAACAACCTGGCTGAAGATCCGCTCATCAAGCCGAATCAGATCGTCGATGGCGCAAGCTGGACGCGCACGATGGGCTGGACCGAGCATAAACAGGTGCGCTACGCCACGGCCCGCTCCACCTTCCGCTGGGACGGTACGGACAGTGTCAAAGTGGGCAGCGACGAAACGCAGGTGCGCGTGCTGGATGAAGAAGTGACAACCGATCAGGCCACCTGGCATAACCGCTTCTGGGTGGACGAAGAGGGGCAAATCCGCCAGTCCTTACAGTATCTCGGTGCCGGTTTCTTCCCGGTGAAGGCCACCCTGATCAAGGCGGCGAAATCATGAAAATGTTCATCCACATTGCTCTTCTCGCCAGCCTGGCCTCGCCGATGGCGTGGTCTGCGGGAACGGTACAGGTCTACACCCCGGACAGCGAAAAACCTAAAACCTTAACCAATGCCGGGCATCTGCTCGATCTGGTGGGGCAGCCGAGGCTGGCGAAAAGCTGGTGGACCGGGGCGGTGATCAGCGAACGTCAGGCGACGATCGTCGCGGAACAAAAACATCAGGCGCTGCTCGCCCGACTGAGCGGGCTGGCACAACAGGAAGATGCCGACGATGCCGCGGCCATTACTAGCCTGCGTCAACAGCTTCAGGCGGTTAAGGTGACGGGGCGCCAGAAGGTGAATCTCGATCCGGATGAGGTGCGCGTCGCGGAAAACGGCAATCCGTCGCTGGAAGGGGACTATACCCTGTGGCTTCCGGCTCAGCCTTCCACCGTCACCGTGATGGGGCTTCTCAGCAGCCCTGGCAAAAAGCCGTTTACGCCGGGCCGGGACGTGGCGAGCTATCTCGAAGAGCAAAGTCTGCTCAGCGGAGCGGATAACAGCTATGCCTGGGTGGTCTATCCGGACAGGCATACGCAGAAAGCGCCGGTGGCTTACTGGAATAAACGCCATATCGAACCTATGCCAGGCAGCATCATTTTTGTCGGTTTTGCCGACCATTTCTGGACGAAAGCGTATGACGGGCTTAATGCCGATATCCTTCGCTCCCTGATACAGCGGATACCGGAATAATGAAAAAAACCTATCTCTACAGCATGCTTGCACTGTGCGTGAGTGCCGCCTGTCATGCAGAAACGTATCCGGCACCCATCGGCCCGTCGCAGTCCGATTTTGGCGGCGTGGGCTTACTGCAAACCCCAACCGCGCGTATGGCCCGCGAGGGGGAAATCAGCCTTAACTATCGCGATAACGATCAGTACCGTTACTACTCTGCGTCCGTGCAGCTGTTCCCCTGGCTGGAGACCACGCTGCGCTACACCGACGTGCGTACAAAACAGTACAGCAGCGTGGATGCCTTCTCCGGCGACCAGACTTATAAAGACAAAGCTTTCGACGTGAAGCTGCGCCTGTGGGAAGAGAGCTACTGGATGCCGCAGGTCTCCGTTGGTGCGAAGGATATCGGCGGGACCGGCCTGTTTGACGCGGAATACATCGTGGCCAGCAAAGCCTGGGGACCGTTTGATTTCTCACTCGGTCTGGGATGGGGCTATCTCGGCACCAGCGGCAACGTCAAAAATCCGTTCTGTACCTACAGCGATAAATACTGCTACCGCGATAACAGCTACCAGAAAGCGGGCTCCATCAACGGGGACCAGATGTTCCACGGCCCGGCCTCGCTGTTTGGTGGCGTGGAGTATCAAACACCGTGGCAGCCGTTACGCCTGAAGCTGGAGTACGAAGGAAACGACTACTCGCAGGACTTCGCCGGGAAAATTGAGCAAAAGAGCAAGTTTAACGTCGGCGCCATTTACCGCGTCACCGACTGGGCCGACGTTAACCTCAGCTATGAGCGCGGTAATACCCTGATGTTTGGCTTTACCCTGCGCACTAACTTTAACGACATGCGGCCGCACTACAATGACAACCCGCGGCCAAAATATCAGCCGGAGCCGCAGGATGCGATCATTCAGCACTCCGTGGTAGCGAACCAGCTGACGCTGCTGAAATATAACGCGGGCCTGGCGGATCCAAAGATCCAGACCAAAGGCGATACGCTGTACGTCACCGGCGAGCAGGTAAAATACCGCGACTCCCGCGAAGGGATCGAGCGCGCCAACCGGATCGTCATGAACGATCTGCCGGAGGGGATCCGCACGATCCGCGTGACGGAGAACCGCCTCAACCTGCCGCAGGTCACAACCGAAACCGATGTTGCCAGCCTTAAGCGTCATCTTGAAGGCGAACCGCTGGGACATGAAACCGAGCTGGTACAAAAACGCGTTGAGCCGGTGGTGCCAGAGAGCACCGAGCAGGGCTGGTATATCGATAAATCCCGCTTCGATTTCCATATCGATCCGGTGCTGAACCAGTCCGTGGGTGGGCCGGAAAACTTCTACATGTATCAGCTGGGGGCGATGGCGACGGCGGATCTGTGGGTGACCGACCACCTGTTGACCACCGGTAGTCTGTTCGGCAACATTGCTAACAACTACGACAAATTTAACTACACCAACCCGCCGAACGATTCAAAACTGCCGCGCGTGCGTACCCGCGTTCGCGAATATGTGCAGAACGATATCTACGTGAATAACCTCCAGGCCAACTACTTCCAGTACTTCGGCAACGGCTTCTACGGCCAGGTTTACGGTGGCTATCTGGAAACCATGTTCGGCGGCGCCGGGGCAGAAGTGCTTTATCGTCCTGTCGACAGCAACTGGGCGTTTGGGGTTGATGCCAACTACGTGAAACAGCGTGACTGGCGCAGCGCGCAGGACATGATGAAGTTCACCGACTACAGCGTCAAAACCGGCCACCTGACCGCCTACTGGACGCCGTCGTTCGCGCAGGACGTGCTGGTGAAAGCCAGCGTCGGCCAGTATCTGGCGGGTGATAAGGGCGGCACGCTGGATATCTCCAAACACTTCGACAGCGGCGTGGTGGTGGGCGGCTATGCCACCATCACCAACGTTTCGCCAGACGAGTACGGGGAAGGGGACTTCACCAAAGGGGTGTACGTGTCGATTCCGCTGGATCTGTTCTCATCAGGCCCAACCCGCAGCCGTGCGGCAGTGGGCTGGACGCCGCTGACGCGCGACGGCGGTCAGCAGCTTGGACGTAAATTCCAGCTGTATGATATGACCAGCGATAAGAACATTAACTTCCGCTGATGCTTATTTGCCCGGTGGCGCTGCGCTTACCGGGCCTACGAGAGTGTTTTTGTAGGCCGGGCAAACGCAGTGCCGCCCGGCAAGAATGTTCATCTGGACAAAACATAAACAAAAAATATAGATCCCCGTCACATTTTTGCGTTATACAGGAACCTCGCCCTGGAGAATGAGGTGCTGTATGACATCCCTGACGCGTCCGCGCGTTGAGTTTATCTCAACGATACTCCAGACCGTGCTGAACCTCGGTCTGCTGAGCCTTGGCCTGATCCTGGTCGTTTTTCTGGGTAAAGAGACGGTGCATCTGGCGGATGTGCTGTTCGCCCCTGAGCAAACCAGCAAATACGCGCTGGTGGAAGGCCTGGTGGTCTACTTTCTCTACTTTGAATTTATCGCCCTGATTGTGAAGTACTTTCAGTCCGGCTTTCACTTCCCGCTGCGCTATTTTGTCTACATTGGCATCACCGCCATTGTGCGGCTGATCATCGTCGATCATAAATCCCCGCTCGACGTGCTGATCTACTCGGCGGCGATCCTGCTGCTGGTGATCACCCTCTGGCTGTGCAACTCGAAGCGGCTGAAACGCGAATAAAAAAAAATGGCGGCCCGGAGGCCGCCGAATAACAGTCACAAGTTGGTTCAATACAATACGTCTAAAGTTGAGGGTTGCAGTGGCATAACAAATGAAACTTAACCTTTCACACCGCCCGCCGTCAGGCCGTTGACCAGCCAGCGCTGGGCCAGCAGGAACACCACGGTAATCGGGATGGCAGAGAGGACGGCCGCCGCGGCAAAGTCGCCCCACAGGTAGTTTTGCGGGTTGAGGTACTGCTGCATACCGACGGCAAGGGTGTAGCTGTTCACATCGCGCAGTAGCAGTGAGGCGACCGGGACTTCGGTGATGGCGGCGATAAACGACAGGATAAACACCACCGCCAGAATCGGCACCGACAGCGGCAGCAGCACCAGACGGAACGCCTGCCACGGTGTCGCCCCATCCAGCGCCGCCGCTTCTTCCAGCGAACCGTCGATGGTTTCGAAATAGCCTTTGATGGTCCACACGTGCAGGGCGATGCCGCCAAGATAGGCGAAGATCACGCCGCCGTGAGTGTTCAGGCCGATGAACGGCACATACTGCCCAAGACGGTCAAACAGGGCATACAACGCCACCAGCGACAGCACGGCCGGGAACATCTGGAAAATCAGCATCCCTTTCAGCAGCGTCGCTTTGCCCGGGAAACGCATACGGGCGAAGGCGTAAGCGCAGGTGGTGGAGAGCGTCACGATGCCGATCGCAGTGATGGTCGCCACCTTCACCGAGTTCCATAGCCACAGCAGCACCGGGAACGGCGGCGGCGTGACGCGGCCATCCGCATGTTCCACGCTGAAGCCCAGCGCGAGCTTCCAGTGCTCCCAGGAGATTTCGTCCGGGATCAGGCTCCCGGTGGCGAAGTTCCCCGAGCGCAGGGAGATGGCGATAACCATCAGCAGCGGGAACATGATCGCCGCGATGAAAATCAGCAGGCCTAAGTGCGTCGCGAGGAGGCGCAGTTTCTGAGATTTGGGTTGTACCATTGCCATGTTCAGTGCCCTCCTTAGTCAAATTTCATACGTGTGGCTTTCAGGTTCACAATCGCCAGGGCGCCCACCAGCAGGAAGATCAGGGTGGCAATCGCCGCCGCCAGGCCGAAGTCCTGACCGCCGCCGCCCTCGAAGGCGATGCGGTAGGTGTAGCTCACGAGCAGGTCGGTATAGCCTGCCGGCGTGGTGGTGCCGAGACGGTCCGGGCCACCGTTGGTCAACAGCTGAATCAGCACGAAGTTGTTAAAGTTAAAGGCGAAGCTGGCGATCATCAGCGGCGTCAGCGGCTTAATGAGCAGCGGCAGGGTAATTTTGAAGAAGTTCTGGAACGGACCCGCGCCGTCCATCGCCGAGGCTTCGTACAGGTCGTCCGGGATAGCCTTCAGCAGCCCCATGCACAGGATCATCATGTACGGATAACCGAGCCAGGTGTTCACGATGATAATCATCGAGCGAGCGGTGGTTGGGTCGCTGAACCAGGCCGGTTTGATACCGAACAGCGCGCTCAGCATCATGTTGATTTCACCGAAGCTCTGGTTAAACAGCCCTTTGAAAATCAGAATCGAGATAAACGACGGCACGGCGTAGGGCAGAATCAGCAGCACGCGGTAAATCGCTTTGCCTTTCAGGGACTCCCACTGCACGAGGCAGGCCAGCACCATGCCCACGGCCACGGTCAGGATCACGGTTAGCACCGAGAAGACCACCGTCCAGACGAAGATGGCGAAGAACGGTTTCTGGATGCCTTCGTCGGTAAATACGCGGGTGAAGTTGTCCCAGCCGATGGTGACGGTATAGCCCGGGCTGAGTTTGTCGTCGCCCCAGCTGCCGTCGGCATTCACCGACTGATAGAAACCGATATCGTTGTTCGGACGGTACTTCACGCCGCTCTGGTTGTTGGTCAGCGTGCCGTCATCCGCCAGAGTATAAAGCGGCTGCGTGCCGGAGAACTGGCGCAGCGAGCTCATGGTTACTTTGCTGTCATCGGGCAGCACGGCGGTGAGCTGGGTCAGCGCCTGACGATTCTGGGTAATGATACGCAGGTTCGCACGTTCACCTTCCGGCAGGGCCGCAGCCTCTTTTAAGGCCAGCTTCTGCTCGCCGCCAAATTTGAACGCGTCGGAAAGATAGGTTTTGCCGCTCTCACCGTCAGTGAGCGCTAACTTCCACTCGTCACCCGTGGGATACAGGCCGAAGTTAAAGGTTTTACCCGCCTGGTAAGAACGATCCAGAAGCACCTGGGTGGCACGCTCCTGCGCGAGCTGGTTGGTGCTGCTGTAGTTGGTAAAGGCAATCGCGATGGTGCAGATCAGCGGAAAGAGGACAAACAGCCCCATCCCGGCAACGCCCGGGTAGACATAGCGCCAGGCGTACGCTTTACGGTTGGCGAAAATATACAGGCCAACCGAGCTTAAAATCAGCGTCATGATGGCAAACAGGTATTCCCCTTGCACGTACATTAAAACAACAAGGTAACCCACCAGCAGACACAGCAGACCTATCACTGACCACTTCAGTGCGTCGCTTTGCCACCAGTGTTTCTTTTTAATGACATCCATGGGGTTCTTCCTCTACAACGGTGGAAACTTATCGTCAGGTGGCGCTGCGCTTACCTGACCTACGGATCGTGCCGTAGTCGTAGGGCGGGTAAGCGCACGCGCCACCCGCCGTTTTTCAGACTTACTTAGTAATACGGCCCTGAGCATCTTTCAGTGCGGCATCGACAGTCTGGCGACCGCTTGCAGCGTTGATGACCGCGGTACGGGTGGCGTACCAAAACGCAGCCATCTGTGGGATGTTCGGCATGATTTCGCCTTTCTGGGCGTTATCCATGGTGGCCGCAATACGCGGATCTTTCGCCAGCTGATCCTGGAAGGATTTCAGCGCAACGGCGCCCAGCGGCTTGTCCTTGTTCACTTCATCCAGACCCTGATCGGTCAGCAGGTAGTTTTCGAGGAACTCTTTCGCCAGCTCTTTGTTCGGGCTGGCGGCGTTGATGCCTGCGCTCAGCACGCCCACGAACGGTTTAGACGGCTTGCCGTTGAAGGTTGGCAGCAGGGTCACGCCGTAGTTGATTTTGCTCTTGTCGATGTTGGTCCAGGCCCACGGACCATTGATGGTCATCGCGGTTTCGCCTTTGTTGAACGCCGCTTCCGCGATGGAGTAGTCGGTATCCGCATTCATGTGTTTGTTCTTGATGAGGTCAACCAGGAAGGTCAGACCCGCTTTCGCGCCTGCGTTGTCCACGCCCACGTCTTTCACGTCATATTTGCCGTTTTCAAACTTGAACGCGTAACCGCCGTCGGCAGCAATCAGCGGCCAGGTGAAGTACGGCTCTTGCAGGTTGAACATCAGGGCGGATTTACCTTTCGCCTTCAGCTCTTTATCCAGAGCAGGGATCTCTTCCCAGGTCTTCGGCGGGTTTGGCACCAGGTCTTTGTTGTAAATCAGAGACAGCGCTTCAACCGCGATTGGGTAAGCGATCAGCTTGCCGTTATAGCGAACGGCGTCCCAGGTGAACGGGAACAGTTTGTCCTGGAAGGCTTTGTCTGGCGTAACTTCTGCCAGCAGGCCAGACTGCGCGTAGCCCCCGAAACGGTCATGCGCCCAGAAGATAATGTCCGGACCATCGCCAGTTGCCGCAACCTGCGGGAACTTCTCTTCCAGTTTGTCCGGGTGTTCTACGGTGACTTTGATACCGGTGTCTTTCTCGAATTTTTTGCCCACTTCGGCCAGACCGTTATAGCCCTTGTCGCCGTTAATCCAGATAACCAGCTTACCTTCTTCAATTTTGGCGAGAGCCGGTGCGGAAATCATCATTGCTGCGAGGGCGGACAATGCGAAAACGCGTGCGCCAGTCTTGATCTTCATATCTGCCATCCTTTATTGGTGATGTGCTCGTGGATACATAAGGTGGTTCAACGTGACTCAGTCTCCTTATTTGACATCCTCTTTCCATCCTCCCAGTCCCTACGCCCCACCCCCTGTTTGTGTGATCCCTGTAACATAAATTTAAGTTATGAGTGCTGGCGCACATAAAAACCCACTGAATTTTGCAGGCCGCTTCACGATTTTCGCCTCAGCCCCTCCGCTGCGGTCGCAGAGCCTGCTCTCTCATCCTCCCGCCTCCTCCCCCATAAAAAAGCCGGGGGGTGGAGGATTCACGAAAGTAATGGAACACGCATAGTGAACTTATCTTGAATGTTTCTGTCGGTGACAGGTTGTAACGAAGGGAGAAGGGCATGGCGAGCGTACAGCTGCGTAATGTAACGAAAGCCTGGGGCGACGTAGTGGTGTCAAAAGACATCAATCTGGACATCCACGAAGGTGAGTTTGTGGTGTTCGTGGGTCCATCAGGCTGTGGTAAATCGACTCTGCTGCGTATGATTGCCGGTCTTGAAACCATCACCAGTGGCGATTTATTTATTGGTGATACCCGAATGAACGACATCCCGCCAGCCGAACGCGGCGTGGGCATGGTGTTCCAGTCTTATGCCCTTTATCCGCATCTTTCCGTTGCCGAGAACATGTCCTTTGGCCTGAAGCTGGCCGGCGCGAAAAAAGAGACCATTAACCAGCGCGTCACCCAGGTGGCGGAAGTGCTCCAGCTGGCACATCTGCTGGAGCGTAAACCGAAGGCGCTCTCCGGTGGTCAGCGTCAGCGTGTGGCGATCGGCCGTACGCTGGTGGCCGAGCCGCGCGTGTTCCTGCTCGATGAACCTCTCTCTAACCTGGATGCCGCCCTGCGCGTCCAGATGCGTATCGAAATCTCCCGTCTGCACAAACGCCTTGGACGCACGATGATTTACGTCACCCACGATCAGGTCGAAGCGATGACGCTGGCCGACAAAATCGTGGTGCTGGACGCCGGTCGCGTGGCGCAGGTGGGCAAACCGCTGGAGCTGTATCACTACCCGGCAGACCGCTTTGTCGCGGGCTTCATTGGCTCGCCAAAGATGAACTTCCTGCCCGTAAAAGTGACCGCGACGGCAATCGAACAGGTACAGGTGGAGCTGCCAAACCGTCAGCAAGTCTGGCTGCCGGTCGACAGCGCCAACGTACAGGTGGGGGCCAATATGTCCCTCGGTATCCGCCCTGAGCATTTACTGCCGAGCCACATCGCTGATGTGACGCTGGAAGGTGAAGTTCAGGTCGTCGAACAGCTTGGTCACGAAACACAGATTCATATCCAGATCCCCGCCATCCGTCAGAACCTGGTCTACCGCCAGAATGACGTGGTGTTGGTAGAAGAGGGTGCCACATTCGCTATCGGTTTGCCGCCAGAGCGCTGCCATCTGTTCCGTGAGGATGGCACTGCATGTCGTCGGTTGCACAAAGAGCCAGGCGTTTAAGCATTCCAATTACAAAGAAAAGCAATGATCTCAGGAGATAGAATAATGATTACTCTGCG
The DNA here is from genome assembly GCF_050030335.1 of Enterobacter cloacae complex sp. 302F9. Taxonomy (NCBI): domain Bacteria; kingdom Pseudomonadati; phylum Pseudomonadota; class Gammaproteobacteria; order Enterobacterales; family Enterobacteriaceae; genus Enterobacter; species Enterobacter cloacae complex sp. 302F9. The sequence goes on from NZ_JBLGUC010000001.1 coordinate 329,869, forward strand.
CAAAGTCCCTCTGGCTGTCGCCATTGCGGCAGGCATCCTGTCTGCCCAGGCGGGCGCCGTAGACTTTAAAGGTTATGCTCGTTCCGGCATTGGCTGGACCGGAAGTGGCGGTGAACAACAATGTTTCCAGGCAACAGGCGCACAAAGTAAATACCGTCTCGGTAACGAATGTGAAACCTACGCCGAACTGAAACTGGGCCAGGAAGTGTGGAAAGAAGGCGACAAAAGCTTCTATTTCGACACCAACGTAGCGTACTCCGTTTCTCAACAGAATGACTGGGAATCCACCAGCCCGGCCTTCCGTGAAGCTAACGTGCAGGGTAAAAACCTGATTGAATGGCTGCCAGGCTCTACCATCTGGGCCGGTAAACGCTTCTATCAGCGTCATGACGTACACATGATCGACTTCTACTACTGGGATATCTCTGGTCCTGGTGCCGGTATTGAAAACATCGATCTGGGCTTTGGTAAACTCTCTCTTGCAGCGACCCGTTCTTCTGAGTCCGGCGGTTCTGCGACCTTCGCCGATCGTGATGCGAACGGTGACCGTATTTATGACAACGTAGTACCAAACGACGTCTTCGACGTGCGTTTAGCCGGTCTGGAAACCAACCCGGGCGGTACGCTGGAGCTGGGCGTTGACTATGGTCATACCAACATTCCTGACGACTACTATCTGCAACCTGGCGCCTCTAAAGATGGCTGGCTGTTCACCGCTGAACACACCCAGAGCATGATGAAAGGCTTCAACAAGTTCGTGCTGCAATACGGTACGGACTCCATGACCTCTAACGGTAAAGGTATTCCACAGGGCGGCAGCATCGATAACGACGGCTCTATGTGGCGCGTGCTGGACCACGGTGCAATCACCCTGGCAGACCGTTGGGACCTGATGTACGTCGGTATGTACCAGAACATCGATCGTGACAACAACAACGGTACCGAGTGGTGGACCGTGGGTGTTCGTCCAATGTTCAAATGGACGCCGATCATGAGCACCTTGCTGGAAGTGGGCTACGACAACGTTAAATCTCAGAAAACTGACGACAAAAACAGCCAGTACAAAATCACCCTGGCACAGCAATGGCAGGCAGGCGACAGCATCTGGTCCCGTCCGGCTATCCGCGTCTTCGCAACCTATGCGAAGTGGGATGAGAAATGGGGCTACGCGAACAACGGCGATACGGGCTACACCTCTGGCGTAGCGTATAGCGACACCTCCGCGAAAACCTTCAGCCGTGGCGACAACGATGAGTGGACCTTCGGCGCCCAGATGGAAATCTGGTGGTAATTCGTCAAGCCTGACGTAATGACCTGAAAAGAGGGGCGCAAGCCCCTCTCTCCTTAGGGTGCTGCGCGCTATTGCCTGGCCACCGCAGTGCTCACGCTATCAGAGGTAATAACAATGAAAATGAAGAAAAGTCTCGTCGCGCTGTGCCTCTCTGCGGGGCTGTTGGCCTGTGCGCCTGCGGTCACCTTTGCAGATGTGAATTTTGTTCCTCAAAATACCAGCGCTGCGCCAGCTATTCCGGCTGCGGCACTTCAGCAACTGGTGTGGACGCCAGTTGATCAATCGAAAACACAAACTACCCAGCTTTCAGCGGGGGGCCAGTCACTGAACGTGCCGGGTATCAGCGGTCCGGTCGCGGCTTTCAGCGTGCCGGCGAATATCGGCGAGCTGACCCTGACGTTGACCAGTGAAGTCAATAAACAGACCAGCGTCTTCGCGCCTAACGTGCTGATCCTCGATCAGAACATGACGCCATCCGCGTTCTTCCCAAGTGACTATTTCAGCTATCAGGAGCCTGGCGTCATGAGTGCCGATCGGCTGGAAGGCGTTATGCGCCTGACGCCAGCCCTGGGTCAGCAGAAGATTTATGTCCTGGTGTTCACGACTGAAAAAGATCTGCAACAGACAACGAAGCTTGTTGACCCGGCAAAAGCCTATGCGAAAGGCACGGGGAACTCTGTCCCGGATATTCCGGACCCGCTTGCCCGTCATACCACCGATGGTCTGATCAAGCTGAAAGTCTCCACCAACAGCGCCTCCAGCGTACTCGTAGGCCCGCTGTTTGGCTCATCTGGCCCGGGTCCGGTAACGGTGGGTAATACTGCCGCGCCTGTGTACGCCGCGCCAGCCGCAGCACCGGCCCCGGCGAAAAAAGCCGAGCCCGTGCTTAACGATACTGAAACTTACTTTAACAACGCCATCAAGCAGGCGGTTAAAAACGGCGATGTCGATAAAGCGCTGAAACTGCTTGATGAAGCCGAGCGTTTAGGTTCAACCACTGCCCGTTCCACCTTTATCAGCAGTGTAAAAGGCAAGGGGTAACCGTCTCCCCACAGTGCTGATTTTGTTAGTCGTTTAGTGCGCCTGAGTGGGCGCACTTTTTTTGGCTAAGTTGCACCATTGTTGCGATAGTGATCGCTAAATTTGGTTTGTCCGTCCTCATTTTGCCAATCTGCGATACAATGCCTTTACGTTATGTATCGGAGAGTCTGGCATGTCACACCCCGCGCTAACGCAGCTGCGTGCGCTACGCTATTTCGACCAAATACCCGCGCTTGACCCGGAGCAACTGGACTGGCTGCTGCTGGAAGATTCCATGACAAAACGTTTTGAGCAACAGGGTAAAACGGTCACGGTGACGATGATTCAGGAAGGGTTTGTCTCGCCTGCGGAGATTGCCAGCGAGCTGCCGCTGCTGCCGCAGGAAGAACGCTACTGGCTGCGTGAAATTTTACTGTGTGCCGATGGCGAGCCGTGGCTTGCCGGGCGGACGGTGGTTCCTGAGTCTACACTTTCCGGGCCGGAGCTGGCATTGCAACGCCTCGGCAAAACGCCCCTGGGGCGCTATCTGTTCACCTCGTCTGAACTGACCCGTGATTTTATTGAAATTGGTTGCGATGCCGATTTGTGGGGGCGCCGTTCCCGCCTTCGTTTGAGTGGCAAGCCGTTAATACTGACGGAACTCTTTTTGCCTGCATCGCCGTTGTACTAAGAGGGAGAAAAAATGGAGTGGAGTCTGACGCAGAATAAGCTGCTGGCCTATCACCGCCTGATGCGTACTGATAAACCCATTGGCGCGCTGCTGCTGCTGTGGCCGACCTTATGGGCGCTGTGGGTTGCCACGCCGGGCGTGCCGCCGCTGTGGATCCTGGCGGTGTTTGTGGCGGGCGTCTGGCTGATGCGCGCTGCGGGCTGTGTGGTTAACGACTATGCTGACCGGAAATTTGATGGACATGTTAAGCGCACCGCGAATCGTCCTCTGCCGAGCGGTCAGGTGACCGGGAAAGAGGCGCGCATTCTGTTTGTGGTGCTGGTGCTTCTCTCTTTTATGCTGGTGTTAACCCTTAACACCATGACCATTCTGCTGTCCGTTGCTGCTCTGGCGCTGGCCTGGGTTTACCCGTTCATGAAGCGATACACCCATCTGCCGCAGGTGGTGTTGGGTGCGGCATTTGGCTGGTCGATTCCCATGGCGTTTGCCGCGGTCAGCGAGTCCGTTCCGCTCAGCTGCTGGCTGATGTTCCTGGCGAATATTCTCTGGGCCGTTGCGTACGATACCCAATACGCGATGGTCGATCGCGATGACGATCTCAAGATTGGCATCAAATCGACGGCGATCCTGTTTGGTCGTCACGACAAACTTATCATCGGCATATTGCAGGTGGCGGTGCTGGCGCTGATGGTGGCGATTGGTCGCCTGAACGGACTGAACTGGGAGTTTTACTGGTCCGTACTGGTGGCGGGGCTGCTGTTTGCGTATCAGCAGAAGCTGATCGCGAAACGCGAGCGTGAAGCCTGCTTTAAAGCGTTTCTGAATAATAACTACGTCGGGCTGGTGCTGTTTCTGGGCCTGGCGATGAGTTACGGGTGATAAAAAAGCCGGGTGGCGGCTTCGCCTTACCCGGCCTACGATTTAGCGGAACATGTAGGCCGGGTAAGCGTTAGCGCCACCCGGCTTTAGCATCATTCGCCCTGCGTCGAACTCTCAATCGTCAAACGCACATCCGCGGTAATCAGCTCTGCCAGCATCTGGTAAACCTTCATCGTCTCTTCCGGCTCGGCATCGCCCGTATCGCTAATGTACCCTTCGTCGCGCAGCGTCAGCACCAGGGAGCTGAATACCGCTTTGTCGAAGAATTCCGGGGCGTTAATGCCATGCAGAACGGAAAGGCGCTGGGCCAGCGTCCGGCTCTCTTTTTCCAGCGTACCGCGGTTGATGGACGGATTTGCACTCAGCAACCAGAAGGTAATGGCGTAGCGCTGCAACGTCTCACGCGCACCGGAAGCCAGAAGCTGCAAGGTACGGGAACGTGACGGATTGATATGCAGTTCATCATCACTGATGGTAATCAGCCCCTGACGATGCATCTCTGCCGTCATTTTATCGAGCTCTGCCGCCAGTTCATCCTTACTCCAGCGCAGGAACAGCTCCGCTTTCAGCATTGGGTAGATGGCCTGAATATGGCGCAGCAGCTCCTGACGCGAAATACGGCGGTGCTGGGTAATAATGGCCGCCATCAGCGACGGCAGCATCAGCATGTGCGTGATGTTATTGCGGTAGTAGGTCATCAGCACGGCCTGCTCGCGCGGCAGAATGATGATGTCACCAATCGTATCTTTCTCGACTTCGAACTTGTTCATCTGCAACGCGTGATCGATCAACTCGCTGGCGGTGGCAGACGGCACGGTCGAATCAACGGAATACGGCACGTTGCGCATGATATCCAGGTAGCAGTCAATCTGCTCGGTCAGCTGTTCGCGGGTCAGTGAACGCTGGCGGGAGGCCAGAAGCGCAGTACAACACAGGTTCATGGCGTTTGCCGCACCAGCATTGTTGATGCGTACCATCAGCTCGGATGCAATGCCGTTGACCGTTGGCGTCAGCCAGGCCGGACGTACCGCTTCGATAGGATCGATAGACTCGCGCCACTCCGGAACATGATGGTTCAGATATGTCATCAGCGGCAGGGGCTCGCCAAAGTTCACGTAGCCCTGGCCGAGGTTGCGCAGTTTACTCAGCCCACGCAGCATCTGCGGCAGACTCTCTTTCTCTTTGGTCGCACCGCGCAGCTCTTTCGCGTAGGTGCCCACTTCCATCACGTGTTCATAACCGATGTAAATAGGCACCAGCGTGATAGGACGCGTACCGCCACGCAGCATGGCCTGAATGGTCATCGACAGCGTGCCGGTCTTCGGATCGAGCAGACGACCGGTACGCGAGCGACCGCCTTCAACAAAGTACTCCACGGAATAACCGCGGCTGAACAGCTCGCCCAGATACTCCCTGAAGACGGTAGAGTAAAGCTTGTTACCCTTAAAGGTACGACGAATAAAGAACGCACCCAGACGGCGGAAAATCGGGCCTGCTGGCCAGAAGTTCAGGTTGATACCGGCAGCAATATGCGGCGGCACCAGCCCCTGGTGATAGAGCACGTAAGAGAGCAACAGGTAGTCCATGTGGCTGCGGTGGCAGGGCACATAGACAATCTCGTGGCCGTCGTGCGCTAACTGACGCACGCGCTCGGCGTTGTGGACGTTAATCCCCTGATAGAGGCGGTTCCACGTGAAGCCAAGGATACGGTCAGAGAGGCGAATCATCTCGTAGGAGAAATTCGCGGCGATCTCTTCCATCAGCGCTATCGCGTTCTGCTGCGCTTTCTCGTGCGAAATTTTCTTGCTGCGCGCTTCGTCTTCTACGGCACGGGCAATCGCTTTGGAAGCCAGCAGCTTGTTGAACAGATCCTGACGTGCCGGGAGACGTGGTCCAACGGCCGCCAGACGCTGACGTGCAAAGTGCATACGCGCAACGCGCGCCAGCTTTTGCGCAATGATTTTGTCAGTGCCGTGTTCATCCGCCATGCGGCGCAGTGAAACGGAAGGTGAGAAGCGGACAAAGCTGTCGCGTCCTAGCCAGGAGACGGCGAAGAACTTCTGAATGCCGTTGAGCATACGCAGCGGCGGGTTCTCTTCCCCTTTTTCGCGCCCCGGACGACGGCCAAACATCACCGACACCGGCACCATCTGCACGTCCAGATCGGGGTTGCTGCGGTGCAGATCGAGGTAATCATGGAACAGCTTAATGGACTCTTCTTTCGGCGTGTAATAGGTGAACACGCGCGGCCCGCCATGGATGAACACGTAGCGCGGCAGCAGCGTACCGTCGACTTCCAGCGGTTCAAGCGGGTCAGGTAAATCGTGCGCCAGACATTGAGCGCGAAGCGTCAGCAGGTCTGCCTTCGAGTTATAAGGCAAAACGTACATAATAGGGCGCGACGTATCGAGCCCTAATTCCAGCGCAGGTTCTGCTGGGATAGACTTACTTTTTACCAGGACGCTTAATGGTAAATTAAGTAATTTGTAGTAAATTCGTGGCCAGCCGGACATAAACGATGTAAAGCCTCTGGTTAATAATGCAATTGCGGCGCAAGGATAACAGAAAGCGCGCAAAATTTCTGTTGTTACCCGTCATACTTCAGGTTGCAGCAAAACGCGCTGCGGCTTTAGTTACAGACGCTATTTATCATAAAAGGTTCTTTTAATGGCCAATAATACCACTGGGTTAACTCGAATCATTAAAGCTGCCGGTTATTCATGGAAAGGTTTCCGCGCGGCATGGGTTAATGAAGCCGCTTTCCGCCAGGAAGCGGTTGCCGCAATCGTTGCCGTTGTCATCGCCTGCTTCCTTGATGTTGATGCTATCACCCGCGTACTGCTCATCGGATCTGTCCTTCTGGTGATGATAGTGGAAATTCTGAATAGCGCTATTGAGGCCGTTGTTGACCGAATCGGGTCGGAATTCCATGAACTGTCTGGCCGGGCGAAAGACATGGGTTCCGCTGCCGTACTGCTGGCGATTATCACTGCGGCGATCACCTGGGTCACGCTGCTTTGGTCGCATTTCCGATGAGCCTCGAGGAATAATTAAGTCCCTGGTTTTTTGTGCAGTTTTTGGTTCCAAAATCGTCTTTGACTGTATATACTCACAGCATAACTGTATATACACCCAGGGGGCGGTATGAAAGCGTTAACGACCAGGCAGCAAGAGGTGTTTGATCTCATTCGGGATCATATCGGCCAGACGGGTATGCCACCCACGCGTGCAGAAATTGCGCAGCGTCTGGGCTTCCGTTCTCCTAATGCTGCCGAAGAGCACCTTAAAGCGCTGGCGCGTAAGGGCGTGATTGAGATTGTTTCCGGCGCCTCACGCGGCATTCGTCTGCTTGTGGAAGAAGAGAGCGGTATTCCGCTGGTGGGTCGCGTAGCCGCAGGTGAACCTCTGCTGGCGCAGCAGCACATCGAAGGGCACTATCAGGTTGACCCAGGCATGTTCAAGCCGAGCGCCGATTTCCTGCTGCGCGTTAGCGGAATGTCCATGAAAGATATCGGTATTCTGGATGGCGATCTGCTGGCGGTACACAAAACGCAGGATGTGCGTAACGGGCAAGTCGTGGTGGCGCGCATTGATGATGAAGTGACGGTTAAGCGCCTTAAGAAACAAGGCAATACCGTGCAGCTTCTGCCTGAAAATAATGAATTCTCCCCGATTGTGGTGGATCTCCGCGAGCAGAGCTTCTCTATTGAAGGACTGGCGGTCGGCGTTATCCGCAACGGTGAATGGCTGTAATCTCTTCCTGACAGGCTGTAGTTCCTCTACAGCCTGGCCTGTTTTCTGATTCCGGTAATTTCCATGGCATTGCTAACTTCTGCCGATAAGGCGTTGTGGCGTCTTGCGCTACCAATGATTTTTTCCAATATTACCGTTCCTCTGCTGGGGCTGGTGGATACGGCGGTTATCGGGCATCTCGATTCGCCGATTTATCTTGGCGGCGTCGCGATCGGCGCAACAGCGACCAGCTTCCTCTTTATGCTGCTGCTTTTTCTGCGCATGAGTACGACAGGCCTGACGGCCCAGGCGTATGGTGCAAAAGATCCCCTGCGTCTGGCGCGTGCGCTGGTTCAGCCGCTCATTCTGGCATTCGGTGCCGGCGCGTTAATCGTTCTGTTGCGTACGCCGCTGATTGATCTTGCGCTCCATATTGTAGGTGGCAGCGATGCCGTACTGGAACAGGCCCGGCGGTTCCTCGAAATTCGCTTGCTCAGCGCGCCCGCTTCACTGGCAAACCTGGTCCTGCTGGGCTGGCTGCTGGGCGTGCAGTACGCCCGTGCGCCGGTGATCCTGCTGGTGGTGGGCAACCTGCTTAACATTGTGCTCGATCTCTGGCTGGTGATGGGACTGCACATGAACGTCCGGGGCGCGGCGCTGGCCACGGCGATTGCCGAGTACGGTACGCTGCTGATCGGTTTGGGGATGGTCTGGCGCGTGCTGGCGATGCGCGGCATCACCCTGGATCTGCTGAAATCGGCCTGGCACGGCAACATTCGTAAGCTGCTGGCGCTTAATCGCGACATCATGCTCCGTTCGCTTCTGCTGCAACTCTGCTTTGGTGCATTAACCGTTTTTGGTGCGCGTCTTGGGCCTGAGATCGTTGCCGTCAACGCAGTGCTCATGACATTACTGACCTTTACCGCTTACGCGCTGGATGGTTTTGCTTACGCCGTGGAGGCGCATTCAGGGCAGGCCTATGGCGCGCGTGAAAGCGGCCAGTTACGCGAAGTCTGGCGTGCTGCCTGTCGTCAGGCGGGCCTGGTGGCGCTGGTCTTTGCTCTGGTATACGCCTGTTTTGGTGGGCATATTGTCGCGTTACTCACCTCGTTGCCCGCGCTACGTGAGCTGGCCGATCGCTACATCCTCTGGCAGGTAGTATTACCGGTGGTGGGCGTGTGGTGCTATTTGCTGGACGGCATGTTTATTGGTGCGACGCGAGGGGCGGAGATGCGCAACAGCATGGCCGTCGCGGCGGCGGGGTTCGGCCTGACGCTGCTAACCCTGCCGTATCTCGGCAATCATGGTCTGTGGCTGGCGCTGGCGGTGTTTCTCTCACTGCGTGGCCTTTCGCTGGCCGTTATCTGGCATCGTCACTGGCGAAACAATACCTGGTTTCCAGCCCCGCACGATATATCGTAACGGTTAAAGATTCCGAATATAAAAACAATTGCCGAATCCTTAACTACAATAATAATCACGTCCAGCAGAAAAGAACGAAGCGGACGATACTCATAGACGCTTAACACGAGGACACGATTATGAATAAAGACGAAATCGGCGGCAACTGGAAGCAATTCAAAGGTAAAGCGAAAGAACAGTGGGGTAAGCTGACAGATGACGATATGACCGTCATTGAAGGTAAGCGCGATCAGCTGGTAGGTAAAATCCAGGAGCGCTACGGTTACGAAAAAGATCAGGCGGAAAATGAAGTCAAAGACTGGGAAACCCGTAACGACTACCGCTGGTAACCGGCACTATCCCCAAGGGCGGCCCTGAGCCGCCTTTTTCTTTGGCTTTAACGCGGCTTTTTCTTCACCAGGATAGAGTGATCGTGCTGACAGGCATCCTGATGGCGGCATGACTCCACCTCCACGCAGGCAGAACATAAGCCGTGGGCTTCAATCACATTATGGCGCAGCGCAAAGCCCATTCTGGCTGCCAGCGTATGCATAATATCTTCCACACCTTCCGCACACTCTTCCTTCACCACACCACAGCGATCGCAGATAAACATGGCGGACGTGTGAGTTGGCTGGTCAAAAAGATGGCACAGCACATAGCTGTTTGTTGATTCCACTTTATGCACAAACCCTTGCTCCAGCAGGAAATCCAGCGCCCGATAAACGGTCGGCGGTTTTGCCTGCGGCTCGCTTTCACGCAGCAGATCGAGCAGATCGTAGGCGCTGATGGCACCCTGTTGCAGGCTCATCAGACGCAGTACCTCAAGGCGCTGCGGGGTCAGGCGCACATTGCGTTGCGCGCACAGCTTTTCAGCTTGCGCTAACAGCTCTTTTGTGGACTTGTCCATCGGGCACCTCGGATATGGTAAGGGGTGAAAACCTTCACTTTATCATGTTCTGCTAAAAACACCGAGATCCCCAGGCTGTGCTATACCTGACGCATCGCAAATCGGGAGATCGCATGATGAAAAGACCTGACTGTATTCGGCACTGGCGGGACGTGGAAGGCGCCGATGACGCAACGTATTCTGACAGCAACGAACGTTTTTCTGTTGGCGCGCCGCTGGCCCGCAGGCTGGGTCTCGGCCGCATTGGTATTCACCATGAACGGCTGCCACCCGGACGCCGTACGTCTTATCCGCATGCGGAAAGCGACGAAGAGGAGTTTGTTTACGTTCTGGAGGGTTACCCTGAGGCCTGGATCAATGGCTATTTATGGAAGCTCGAACCCGGAGACAGCGTGGGATTTCCAGCCGGGACGGGCGTGTGTCACACCTTTATCAACAATACCGATGAAGAGGTGCGCTTACTGGTGGTGGGTGAGGCCAATAAAAAACATAACCGCATCTACTATCCGCTCAATCCGGTGTATGCCGCGACGCGCGAAGACCGCTGGGTCGACCATCCGCCTCAGTTTTTTGGGCCGCACGATGGAAAACCTGGGCGAAAATAATTTCCTCTTCTATAAATATTGATGGTCGTCACATATTACAACAGGCCGGGATGGAATTTAACTTAAGGAAATAGCGGGTCTTTTTGCACTTATTCACAGCAATAGTTCGTTCCTGTTTGGGTGATAACAGACAGGGTTAACTAATAACAAACTATTTACGAGCACACTGTGAAAAAACATTTTAAATTTTCGATGGTTAGCATCGCTGTCTCCTTTTTTATGGCAAATCAGGCGGGAGCAGCCAATACCTGGACGGAAGCGCGTAGCGACGCAATGGGCGGAACGGGTGTCGCGGCAGGGAGCTATGGCAGCGGGGCGTTAATCAACCCCGCGTTACTGGCAAAATCTAAGCCAGAGGATGATGTGACGGTCATTTTGCCGTCCGTTGGCGTGCAGGTGACCGATGAAGACAATCTTCAGGACGAGATTGATACCATTAACGACAAAATCAATCATTACAAGGATGTGGTTGATAGTCTGACCCCCATTGAAGTTATCACCAATCCATTAGGTTCGATCAATCAGTTCCAAGGCGCAGCGAAAGATCTCGCTGATGAACTGGACTACCTGAAAGGCAAGACCGCACACGCCACCGCTGGGGCAGGGATTGCCGTCAGTATCCCTAACGATGTTCTTTCCGTGGCCTTTATGGCAAAAGGCTATGCCCATGGCCGGGTCAGCTCTTCAATCGATCAGCAGGACATTGATTATCTGCGCGGTATACAACGAAGCGATGCGGTGGCTGCCGGTGTGGCGCTGGATGCCGCGCTAAACGGTACCGATCAGATCACCAAAAACCTTAACTCTACGGCGTCTGGTCGGGCGGCGATTGTGTCCGACTACGGTATTGCGGTGGCCCGTCAGTTCGATCTTGGCGGCGTTCCGGTTTCCGTTGGCGTCACGCCGAAGCTGCAAAAAACCTGGCTCTATAACTACACCACTTCAATCTACGATTACGACAGTAATAAGTGGAACGACAGCCGCTACCGTACCGACGACACTGGCTTCAACGTCGATGCCGGTATTGCTGCTGATTTCGGTGAAAACTGGACGGTCGGCGTGAGCGGGCAAAACCTGATGTCGCGCGATATCGATACCAAAGATATCCGCATCCGCAACGGGCGTACGGGAGAGGTGGTGAGTTATAAAGACACTTATCAGATCCGTCCGCTGGTCACTGCCGGGGCCGCCTGGCACAACGATCTGGTCACGCTGACCGCAGATGGCGATCTGACCGAAACCAAGGGCTTTAAAAGCGAAGACACCTCCCAGTACGTTGGCGTTGGTGCCGAAGTCACGCCGCTGAGCTGGCTGGCAGTACGCGCCGGTTATCGTGCGGATATGAAAGGGAACGACAGCAACGTCTTTACCGGCGGTGTCGGTTTCGCGCCGTTCAACTCCGTCCACGTTGACCTGATGGGGCTTTATGGCGAAGACGAGACCTGGGGCGCAGGGGCACAGTTGAGCATGACGTTCTAAAGTACACCGGAGGCGCTGCGCCTCCGGCTTTTCTTTGTGCTATAGTAGCGCCCCTTTTCCACCAGATGCTTAAAACTTCGTCATGTCGTCAGAACTCCAGACCGCTTTCCCTGCACACCGTTTCTCCATTGCGCCAATGCTCGACTGGACGGACAGACACTGCCGCTATTTCCTGCGTCAGCTCTCCCGCCATACGCTGCTGTACACCGAAATGGTCACTACCGGCGCAATTATTCACGGCAAGGGCGATTATCTGGCGTACAGCGAAGAGGAGCATCCGGTTGCGCTGCAACTGGGTGGCAGCGATCCGGCTGCGCTGGCGCAGTGCGCGAAGCTGGCTGAAGAACGCGGCTATGACGAGATTAACCTCAACGTCGGTTGCCCGTCCGACCGTGTGCAAAACGGTATGTTCGGCGCGTGTCTGATGGGTAATGCACATCTGGTGGCGGACTGTATCAAAGCGATGCGCGACGTCGTCTCTATCCCGGTTACGGTCAAAACCCGTATCGGCATAGACGACCAGGACAGCTACGAGTTCCTGTGTGATTTCATCAACACCGTATCAGGGAAGGGTGAATGCGAGATGTTTATCATCCACGCCCGTAAAGCCTGGCTCTCTGGCCTCAGCCCGAAAGAAAACCGCGAGATCCCGCCGCTGGACTACCCGCGCGTGTACCAGCTAAAACGCGACTTCCCGCACCTGACCATGTCGATCAACGGCGGTATTACGTCGCTGGACGAGGCCAAAGCGCATCTCGAACATATGGATGGCGTGATGGTCGGACGCGAGGCGTATCAGAATCCGGGCATTCTGGCGATGGTTGACCGGGAAATCTTTGGCGTTGACGGTGCTGACACCGATCCCGTGGCGGTAGTGCGCGCCATGTATCCGTACATTGAGCGCGAGCTGAGTCATGGTACGTATCTGGGCCACATTACCCGCCATATGCTTGGCCTGTTCCAGGGCATTCCTGGCGCGCGCCAGTGGCGTCGTTATCTCAGCGAGAACGCGCATAAAGCCGGTGCGGATATTGAGGTCCTGGAACACGCGCTGCGTCTGGTTGCGGATAAACGTTAAATTTCGCTAAAAGATGGTCAAATACGCCACGCCCTGCAATACATTGCGGGGCGTTTTGCTTTCAGAACAACGACTTATTTTTGGCATGCTTCTTGTAATGATCGCAGCATCATTCGGGAACTCGTGGGAGAGCACCATGCTGGAACTACTTTTTGTGATTGGCTTCTTTATCATGCTGATGGTCACGGGCGTGTCGCTGCTCGGTATTCTGGCCGCGCTCGTTGTGGCCACGGTGGTGATGTTTATCGGCGGTTTATTTGCCCTGACGATTAAACTCTTGCCGTGGTTACTTCTGGCGATTGCAGTGGTATGGGCGATACGGGCGATTAAATCGCCAAAACTGCCCACTTATCAGCGTAATAACCGCTTCCGTTACTAAGGTATTGAGGGGTACGTCACATACCTGCAACTTTTCCGGCAGCAATCCTTAGAACAGAATAGGATTTACTTATCGAATCTGTCACTATGGCTGCCGCTAAAGAATTCATCGAGCTGTACCCTACATACAGCCGAACTAAAAAAAGAAAGGGCTTCCCACGGGAAGCCCAATTTCTTTTTATGGCTCAGGGAATTAACAGACTTGATCCCTGCGTTGCCCGGCTCTCCAGCACCTCATGCGCGCGCTGCGCATCGGTCAGCGGATATTTCTGCGCCTCTGCCACATCCACTTTAATTACCCCACTGGCGATCAGCGAGAACAGCTCGTTGCTGGCTTCCTCAAGTTCTTCCCGGTTGGTGATGTAACCTTGCAGGGAAGGGCGAGTGACGTATAGCGACCCTTTCTGATTCAGAATGCCCAGGTTGACGCCGGTGACTGCCCCGGAGGCATTTCCGAAGCTCACCATTAGCCCGCGACGTTGCAGGCAGTCCAGCGAAGATTCCCAGGTGTCTTTCCCCACCGAGTCATACACCACGCGGACCTTTTTGCCGCCAGTGATCTCTTTCAGCCGCTCAACGATGCTCTCTTCCCGGTAGTTGATCACCTGCCATGCGCCCGCGTCCAGCGCGCGCTGCGCTTTTTGCGCGCTGCCTGTGGTGCCGATCAGCTTCGCGCCCAGGGCTTTCGCCCACTGGCAGGCAATCAGCCCCACGCCACCTGCGGCTGCGTGAAAAAGGAATTGCTCGTCAGGCTTAATTTCGTAGGTTTTGCGCAGCAGATAATAGACCGTCAGCCCTTTCAGGAATGAGGCGGCAGCCTGCTCGAAGCCGATCGCATTTGGCAGAAGCGCCGCTTTCTCGGCCGGAACGTTATGGATGGAGCTGTAAGCGCCCAGCGCCGACTGCGCGTACACCACGCGATCGCCTTCCTTAATGTGCTTAACCGCGCTGCCCACTTTGCTGACGATACCGGCCGCCTCGGTGCCCAGTCCGCTCGGCATCGACGGAGGCGGATAGAGGCCGCCGCGAATATAGGTATCGATGTAGTTAATGCCGATCGCTTTGTTTTCCACCTGGATTTCGTTCTCGCCAGGCGCAGCGGGGGTAAATTCCACCGCTTTGAGTACGTCAGGGCCACCATGCTTGTGAAATTCAATACGTGTTGCCATGCTTCCTCCAGAATGTGGTAATCTTTCGACCCACTCTTTATCTCGGTAACTCCATTCACTATGGCAGGAAACAAACCCTTCAACAAACAGACTGAACCTCGTGAGCGTGATTATCAGGTCGCCGGGTTAAAAGTCCCGCCGCACTCGATTGAAGCGGAACAGTCGGTGTTGGGCGGTTTAATGCTGGATAACGAACGCTGGGACGACGTCGCCGAGCGTGTTGTCGCGGAAGACTTCTATACCCGCCCGCACCGCCATATCTTTACGGAAATGGCGCGTTTGCAGGAGTCGGGCAGCCCTATCGACCTGATTACGCTCGCAGAATCGCTGGAGCGTCTGGGACAGCTCGACAGCGTTGGCGGATTTGCCTATCTGGCAGAACTGTCAAAAAACACGCCAAGTGCCGCGAACATCAGCGCTTACGCTGATATCGTTCGTGAACGTGCCGTTGTCCGCGAGATGATCTCGGTGGCGAATGAGATCGCCGAGGCCGGTTTCGATCCCCAGGGGCGCACCAGCGAAGATCTGCTCGACCTGGCGGAATCCCGCGTCTTTAAAATCGCCGAAAGCCGTGCGAACAAAGACGAAGGCCCGAAAAATATCGCCGATGTGCTCGACGCCACGGTTGCGCGTATTGAGCAGCTTTTCCAGCAGCCGCACGATGGCGTGACGGGGGTGAACACCGGTTATGACGATCTCAACAAGAAAACGGCAGGTCTTCAGCCATCGGATTTGATTATCGTCGCGGCGCGTCCGTCGATGGGTAAAACGACATTTGCGATGAACCTCGTCGAAAACGCGGCGATGTTGCAGGATAAGCCGGTGCTTATCTTCAGTCTTGAGATGCCCTCTGAACAGATCATGATGCGTTCTCTGGCGTCCCTGTCGCGTGTGGATCAGACCCGCATCCGTACCGGTCAGCTGGACGATGAGGACTGGGCGCGGATCTCCGGTACCATGGGGATTTTGCTGGAAAAACGGAACATCTATATCGATGACTCCTCCGGCCTGACGCCGACGGAAGTGCGTTCCCGCGCGCGCCGTATCGCCCGTGAACACGGTGGCATCGGCCTTATCATGATCGACTACCTTCAGCTGATGCGCGTTCCGTCGCTTTCCGACAACCGTACGCTGGAGATTGCCGAGATTTCCCGCTCGCTCAAGGCGTTAGCCAAAGAGCTGCACGTGCCGGTGGTGGCGCTATCGCAGCTTAACCGCTCTCTGGAACAACGTGCAGACAAGCGCCCGGTCAACTCCGACCTGCGTGAATCCGGCTCCATCGAGCAGGATGCCGACTTAATCATGTTCATCTACCGTGATGAGGTTTATCACGAGAACAGCGATCTGAAAGGGATCGCCGAAATTATTATTGGTAAGCAACGTAACGGCCCCATCGGTACGGTACGTCTGACCTTTAACGGCCAGTGGTCGCGTTTCGACAACTATGCCGGTCCTCAATATGATGATGAGTAATTTCTAAGGAATTCAAATGCAAGCGGCAACTGTTGTTATTAACCGCCGCGCTCTGCGACACAACCTGCAACGTCTGCGAGAACTGGCGCCCGCCAGTAAGCTCGTTGCAGTCGTGAAAGCGAACGCTTACGGACACGGTCTTCTTGAGACCGCGCGAACGCTCCCCGATGCCGACGCTTTTGGCGTCGCCCGTCTCGAAGAAGCTCTCCGCCTGCGCGCAGGTGGAATTACGCAACCGATTCTGCTCCTCGAAGGCTTTTTTGAAGCCTCGGACCTGCCGACCATTGCCGATCAGCACCTGCACACGGCGGTGCATAACGAAGAACAGCTGGCCGCGCTGGAAACGGCTGAACTGAGCGAGCCGGTCACCGTCTGGATGAAGCTCGACACGGGCATGCACCGTCTGGGCGTGCGGCCGGAAAGCGCGGAGGCGTTTTATCAGCGTCTGAGTCAGTGCAAAAATGTGCGTCAGCCGGTGAACATCGTCAGCCACTTTGCCCGCGCCGATGAGCCTGAATGCGGCGCAACGGAACAGCAGCTTGATATCTTCAACACCTTCTGCGAAGGCAAACCGGGGATGCGCTCGATCGCGGCATCCGGCGGGATCCTGCTATGGCCGCAGTCGCACTTCGACTGGGCGCGTCCGGGCATCATTCTTTATGGCGTGTCGCCGCTGGAGAACAAACCCTGGGGGCCGGACTTTGGCTTTAAGCCGGTGATGTCGCTGGTTTCAAAGCTGATTGCCGTGCGTGAGCACAAAGCGGGAGAGCCGGTAGGTTACGGCGGCACCTGGATCAGCGAGCGCGATACGCGTCTTGGCGTGGTGGCGATGGGCTACGGTGACGGCTATCCCCGCGCCGCACCAACGGGCACGCCGGTGCTGGTCAACGGTCGCGAAGTAAAGATTGTCGGCCGCGTGGCGATGGACATGATTTGTGTTGATCTGGGGCCCGACGCGCAGGATAAAGCGGGGGACGATGCGGTAATGTGGGGTGAAGGCCTGCCGGTAGAGCGTATTGCTGAAATAACAAAAGTGAGTGCTTACGAACTTATCACGCGCCTTACCTCAAGGGTCGCAATGAAATACGTCGACTAAGCATGAGCGGGATGAGATGCATCCCGCTTCTGTTAACATCCCCTCGATCTTCTTCCGCTTCCGGTTTATTGTTGAATGCCCTGCCTCATAATAATCCGGAGAACATCGCGTGTTTCAGAAAGTAGACGCCTACGCCGGCGACCCTATCCTCTCCTTGATGGAGCGTTTCAAAGAAGATCCTCGCAGCGACAAAGTGAACCTCAGCATTGGTCTTTACTACAACGAAGACGGCATCATTCCTCAGTTGAAAGCCGTTGCCGAAGCTGAAGCGCGTCTGAACGCAACCCCGCACGGTGCTTCGCTTTATCTGCCGATGGAAGGATTAAACACCTACCGCAACACTATCGCGCCGCTGCTGTTTGGTGCGGACCACGCGGTGCTCGCGCAAAAGCGCGTGGCGACTATCCAGACGCTGGGTGGCTCGGGTGCGCTGAAGGTAGGCGCAGATTTCCTGAAAAAGTACTTCCCGGATTCCGGCGTGTGGGTCAGCGACCCGACGTGGGAAAACCACGTTGCGATCTTCGAGGGCGCGGGCTTTAAGGTGGCGACCTATCCGTGGTTCGACAGCGAAACCAACGGCGTGCGCGTTGATGCGCTGCTGGAAAAACTGAACACCCTGCCGGAGCGCAGTATCGTATTGCTGCATCCGTGCTGCCATAATCCGACCGGTGCGGACCTCACCAATGCCCAGTGGGATGCGGTGATCGAGATACTGAAGGCGCGTAACCTGATCCCGTTCCTCGACATCGCCTATCAGGGCTTTGGCGCGGGCATGGAGGAAGACGCCTATGCCATTCGCGCGATTGCCAGCGCGGGGCTTCCCGCTCTGGTCAGCAACTCGTTCTCAAAAATCTTCTCCCTGTACGGCGAGCGCGTTGGCGGCCTGTCCGTGGTGTGTGAAGACGCCGAAGCCGCGGGACGCGTACTCGGTCAGCTGAAAGCGACGGTCCGCCGTATCTACTCCAGCCCGCCGAACTTTGGTGCGCAGGTGGTGGCGACAGTTCTCGGTGACGAAACGCTGAAAGCGTCCTGGCTTGCGGAAGTGGAAGCGATGCGTAAGCGCATCCTGTCGATGCGTCAGGAGCTGGTTAACGTCCTGAAAGAGGCCGTGCCTGGGCATAACTTTGATTATCTTCTCAAGCAACGCGGGATGTTCAGCTACACCGGACTGAGCGCAGCGCAGGTCGATCGCCTGCGCGAAGAGTTCGGTGTCTACCTGATCGCCAGCGGCCGTATGTGCGTGGCGGGTCTGAATGCCAGCAACGTCCAGCGCGTGGCGCAGGCGTTTGCATCCGTAATGTAAGCATTCACTTACTTGCATACTGTATGTAGGCCGGGTAAGGCGTAGCCGCCACCCGGCTTTTTTGTTCGCGTCGGTGCCAGTCATTGCCCGGTGGCGCTTCGCTTACCGGACCTACACGTTTCTTCTGCGCTTTGTGATCGTCTTCTTTTTATTCAGCCCCATAAGTAAAAACTCCTTTCCTTCCCCTACCGCTGGGGTTATGGTCGGATAGTTTTTTGACCATCCGCTCAAAATAAAAAGATAACAAACTGAATATTCAGGGGAAAATATGCGCAAGATCACACTGGCGCTCAGCGCCGCCTGCTTATTGTTCTCGCTTAATAGCGCCGTTGTTGCACGGGCTTCTGCACCCACGCCGCTTTACACCGGCACTACCGCCGCCATTCTTGCCGAACAGGCTCCCATTCACTGGGTTTCAGTGGCACAAATCGAAAATAGCCTGACGGGTCGCCCGCCGATAGCCGTGGGCTTCGATATTGACGATACCGTTCTCTTCTCCAGCCCCGGTTTCTGGCGCGGTAAAAAAACGTACTCCCCGGACAGCGAAGCCTATCTGAAAAAACCGGAATTCTGGGAAAAGATGAACAACGGCTGGGATGAGTTCAGTATCCCGAAAGAGGTTGCCCGCGCGCTGATCGCCATGCACGTAAAGCGCGGCGACAGCATTTACTTCGTGACCGGACGTAGCCAGACCAAAACCGAAACCGTCTCGAAAACGCTACAGGATGATTTCCTGATCCCGGCGGCCAGCATGAACCCGGTCATTTTTGCCGGGGACCAGGAAGGGCAAAACACCAAAACCCAGTGGCTGGAAAAGAAAAATATCAAAGTGTTCTACGGGGATTCAGATAACGACATCACCGCGGCGCAAGACGTGGGAGCCAGAGGCATCAGGGTGTTACGCGCCTCGAACTCCACCTACCGACCGCTGCCGATGGCCGGAAAATTTGGTGAAGAGGTGATTGTTAACTCTGAATACTGATGTATTAACGGCGGGGTGAATGCTTTTTTAAGCAAATCTCGCTGCGCGGGTTTTACCTTTCGCTTTCTTGCTGCACACTTAGAAAGATTCACCTTTCATAATGGAGCAGCACATGTGGTATCAACAGACCCTGACCTTAAGCGCAAAACCACGCGGATTTCACCTTGTGACGGACGAAGTCATCGGGCAAATCCGCGACCTGTCGCGCGTCAAAACGGGTTTGCTGCATCTGCTGCTTCAGCACACGTCTGCTTCTCTCACGCTCAATGAAAATTGCGATCCCACCGTCCGGTCCGACATGGAGCACCATTTTCTGAAGAGCGTCCCGGACAACGCGCCTTATGAGCATGACTATGAGGGGGCGGACGATATGCCTTCGCACATCAAATCCTCTTTGCTGGGCGTCTCGCTGATGCTGCCGGTCCACAACGGACGGCTACAGCTGGGAACGTGGCAGGGGATCTGGCTGGGAGAACATCGCATTCACGGTGGTTCGCGTAAAATTATCGCAACGCTACAAGGGGAATAAAGATGACAATTTCGGAGATACTTCAGTACTGCATGAGCAAGCCGGGTGCGGAACAAAGCGTTCACAGCGACTGGAAAGCCACGCAGATCAAAGTGGGGGATGTGTTGTTCGCGATGGTGAAAGAGGTGGATGCGCGGCCTGCGGCATCACTGAAAACCAGTCCGGAACTGGCCGACTTACTGCGCCAGCAGCACGATGATGTCAGGCCAAGTAAGCATCTGAATAAAGCGCACTGGAGTACGGTGTTTCTCGACGGCTCGCTGCCAGATTCGCAAATTTACTACCTGGTGGATGCGTCGTATCTACAGGCGGTAGAACTGCTGCCGGAAACGATCCGACAGCAGCTCTCCGTGTGACGATTACAGCAACGGTTTGAGGAAGCGCGCGGTGTGCGAGGCTTCGCACTCTGCAACGGTCTCTGGCGTACCGGAGACGAGGATTTCACCGCCGCCGCTGCCGCCTTCCGGGCCGAGATCGACAATCCAGTCAGCGGTTTTAATCACGTCCAGGTTGTGCTCAATCACCACGATGGTGTTGCCCTGATCGCGCAGCTGGTGCAGCACGTCCAGCAGCTGCTGGATATCCGCAAAGTGCAGGCCGGTGGTCGGCTCATCCAGAATATACAGCGTCTGACCGGTACCGCGTTTGGACAGCTCACGCGCCAGCTTCACGCGCTGCGCTTCACCGCCGGACAGCGTTGTCGCTGACTGCCCCAGACGAATATAGGTCAGACCCACATCCATCAGGGTTTGCAGCTTACGCGCCAGCGCAGGGACGGCGTCAAAGAACTCGCGCGCCTCTTCGATGGTCATATCCAGCACTTCGTGGATGGTCTTGCCTTTGTACTTAATCTCCAGCGTTTCGCGGTTATAACGCTTACCTTTGCACTGGTCGCACGGCACGTAGATATCCGGCAGGAAGTGCATCTCAACCTTGATTACGCCGTCGCCCTGGCACGCTTCACAGCGGCCGCCGCGCACGTTAAAGCTGAAACGGCCTGGCGTATAGCCGCGTGAACGCGCTTCCGGCACGCCGGCAAAGAGTTCACGTACGGGCGTAAAGACGCCGGTATAGGTCGCCGGGTTGGAACGCGGCGTACGGCCAATCGGGCTCTGATCGATGTCGATAACCTTGTCGAAATGCTCCAGCCCCTGAATGTCGCGGTACGGCGCAGGCTCGGCCAGCGTCGCGCCGTTCAGCGCCGTCTGCGCAATTGGGAACAGCGTATCGTTGATCAGCGTCGATTTACCGGAACCGGACACGCCGGTGATGCAGGTAAACAGCCCGACAGGCAGCGTCAGGGTCACGTCCTTCAGGTTGTTGCCGCGCGCCCCGGTCAGCTTCAGCACTTTTTCCGGGTTCGCCGCCACGCGCTGTTTCGGCACTTCAATTTTGCGCTTGCCGCTCATGTACTGGCCGGTCAGCGACTCGGGCACCGCCATGATGTCTTTCAGCGTCCCTTCCGCGACCACCTGGCCGCCGTGTACGCCTGCGCCCGGGCCGATATCGATCACGTGGTCCGCGGCGCGGATCGCATCTTCGTCGTGCTCGACCACGATTACCGTGTTGCCGAGGTTACGCAGGTGAACCAGCGTGCCGAGCAGGCGTTCGTTGTCGCGCTGGTGCAGGCCGATAGACGGCTCATCCAGCACGTACATCACGCCGACTAAGCCCGCGCCAATCTGGCTCGCCAGACGGATACGCTGGGCTTCACCGCCGGACAGCGTTTCAGCCGAGCGGGAAAGCGTCAGGTAGTTCAGACCGACGTTCACGAGGAACTTGAGGCGATCGCCGATCTCTTTCAGCACTTTTTCAGCGATTTTCGCGCGCTGACCGGAGAGCTTCAGGTTGTTGAAGAAGTCCATCGCGTGGCCGATGCTCATGTCTGAGATGGTCGGCAGTGCCGTGTTTTCGACAAACACGTGACGCGCTTCGCGACGCAGACGTGTACCCTCGCAGGTGGCGCAGGAGCGGTTGCTGATGAACTTCGCCAGCTCCTCACGCACCGCGCTGGATTCGGTCTCTTTGTAGCGGCGCTCCATGTTGTGCAACACCCCTTCGAATGGGTGGCGACGCACGGAAGTGTCACCGCGATCGTTCATGTACTTGAACTCAATATTCTCTTTGCCGGAACCGAACAGGATCACTTTATGTACGTTCGCGCTCAGGCTGGCCCACGGGGCTTCAACGTCGAACTTATAGTGCTCAGCCAGCGATTTCAGCATCTGGAAGTAGTAAAAATTACGCTTATCCCAGCCGCGAATAGCGCCACCCGCCAGCGACAGTTCCGGGTTTTGGATCACACGGTCCGGGTCGAAATACTGCTGAACGCCCAGGCCGTCACAGGTCGGGCACGCGCCCGCCGGGTTGTTGAACGAGAACAGGCGCGGTTCCAGCTCGCGCATGCTGTAGCCGCAAATCGGGCAGGCAAAGTTGGCGGAGAAGAGCAGCTCTTCCGCTTTCGGGTCGTCCATATCGGAGACCACGGCCGTGCCGCCAGAGAGTTCCAGCGCCGTTTCAAAGGACTCCGCCAGACGCGTCGCCAGATCTTCACGTACCTTAAAGCGGTCAATCACCACTTCGATGGTGTGTTTCTTTTGCAGCTCCAGCTTTGGCGGATCGGACAGGTCACACACTTCGCCGTCGATACGGGCGCGGATATAGCCCTGGCTTGCCAGGTTCTCCAGCGTTTTGGTGTGCTCGCCCTTACGCTCTTTAATGATCGGCGCCAGCAGCATCAGGCGTTTGCCTTCCGGCTGCGACAGTACGTTATCCACCATCTGGCTGACGGTCTGGGCCGCCAGCGGGACGTCGTGGTCCGGGCAGCGCGGCTCGCCCACGCGCGCATACAGCAGACGCAGGTAGTCATGGATTTCGGTAATGGTACCGACCGTGGAGCGCGGGTTATGCGATGTGGATTTCTGCTCAATGGAGATAGCAGGGGACAACCCTTCAATGTGGTCGACATCCGGTTTTTCCATCAGCGACAGGAACTGACGCGCGTACGCCGAGAGCGATTCAACGTAACGACGCTGTCCTTCGGCATACAAAGTGTCGAAAGCCAGTGAGGATTTGCCAGACCCCGAAAGCCCGGTCACGACGATGAGTTTGTCGCGAGGGATTATGAGGTTGATATTCTTGAGATTATGGGTGCGGGCGCCCCGAACTTCGATCTTATCCATTCACCTTTCCCGGTTGGAACACGGATTGCCTGATTTGTTTGAAGGACAAACGGCTGTCAGAAACGGCTAATTATGACACAAAATGACCTGTTTGAATATACAGTATTGGAATGCATTTTCTGATTCACTATGTAACAATGTCGAGTTCGCGGGAGAACTCTGGAACGTGCTACGCAACTATCAAAGTGCAGCATGGAAATGGTACACTCGCGCGTTTACACTATTAAGAAACGTATTCAGGAGACACGAACATGGCCAGCAGAGGCGTAAACAAGGTGATTCTCGTCGGTAATCTGGGCCAGGACCCGGAAGTACGCTACATGCCGAGTGGTGGCGCAGTTGCCAACATTACGCTGGCTACTTCCGAATCCTGGCGTGATAAAGCGACCGGAGAAATGAAAGAGCAGACCGAATGGCACCGCGTTGTGCTGTTTGGCAAACTGGCCGAAGTGGCCGGTGAGTATCTGCGTAAAGGTTCTCAGGTCTATATCGAAGGCCAGCTGCGTACCCGCAAATGGACCGACCAATCCGGCGCTGAGAAGTACACCACGGAAGTGGTGGTGAATGTGGGCGGCACCATGCAAATGCTGGGTGGCCGTCAGGGCGGTGGCGCACCGGCAGGTGGCGGTCAGAATCAGCAGCAGGGTGGTTGGGGTCAGCCTCAGCAGCCTCAGGGCGGCAACCAGTTCAGCGGCGGCGCGCAGTCCCGTCCGCAGCAGCAGTCTGCTCCGGCACCGTCTAACGAACCGCCAATGGATTTCGACGACGATATCCCGTTCTGATATCCAGACGCGTGAAAAACAAAAAACCCAGACAATGTCTGGGTTTTTTTATAACAGGCTATCAGGTAATCACCATCGGCCAGTCTGGCGGAGTGTGGCTCATGGCTTCAACCATCACCACTTTAATGTTTTCCCAGACGGCGGCAATGTCTACCAGCGTAATGCCAAGCAAACCTGTCGCGAACCAGCATGCGGCGCCCAACCCTAACAGGGTGCTAATCACAGCAAGACCTGCATAGTCGGACTTTCGAAACTGAATGTTTAACGTGCTGGCCAGGAACATCAAAACCGCGCTCAACAACGGCCAGCGCAGGAGCACCATGCTGGTGGTAATGGTTGCCATAAAACCCATCCTCGACAAAACAGACGAACTGGAATGAAACAATGTTTCTCGTTACATAAGATGTGTGAACTATATCACATTTGCTGTTTTATTCGCCAGTATCCGCGTGAGGTGAAAGTGGGATTATTGCCGGGGAAAATATATCGTCGTCGCTCAGAACGACGTCTGGTCGGAATTTTTATTTTTATTTCATCCAGATAGTATAACCTTTGCAAAACGCCATCGGCTGTATAGCGTTTACAGCAGTATATCTATGGATTATGCTTGTGTGGAACAATAAATGTACCCGCAAAAATAATTCATCGCATTGAATTAATTGGCTTTTTTGGATTTTGTATTCTTTGTTTTACACTCGGCATGCTCTTTGATTTCGTGGTCTTATTCTTTTATTCAGATATGAATTATTGCGGTTGCTCTCTCGATTAATGACCTGCGAAAAGATAATGAAAGAAAAAAGACGCGAGATTATTAACGACAGCATGCAGGCGCTGCACGCCCTGGCGAAGCTGATGCCGCAACTCAACGCGCAGTGTTCGCCGGTTGAAATGCTGGAAATTATCAACAGCGCACTGGGGGCAAATCTCTCATGGGTCAGTGTCGAATCCGCAGACGGGCCGCGCGTGGTTTGTGCCGGCGACGTGACGTGTCACGCCTTTAACGTGGCGGATTTTCTTGCCAGCACCCTGTTGCAGCGGCATCACCGCGCCTGGCGGGTGATCTACTGGAAAGAGCATATTGGCCGGGCGGTATTTTCCCCTCAGCACCCAGGCTATGCGCGGCTGCAAAGCGGCGTGCTGTGTAAATTCTCAGCGCATGGCAGACAGTGCAGTGGTTATTTCTTTTTGGCTTTTAATGAAAAACTGACCTCGTTGCCGATATTGAAAAATATCGTGGTGGTATTGGTTGAGAAGCTAAAAGATTATTTTGATGACATCATCGTGCGGGAAAAAACGGCGCAGGAAATGCAGCGCGTCGTCACGCAATATAAAACCTTATTTGAGCGTGCTCCGGTATTAATGAACGCCTTTGACAGGCATAACCGGTGTGTATTGTGGAATGCCGAATGCGAAAAAGTCTTTGGCTGGAGTATGACTGAAATCGGCGAGCATCCCGATCCGCTGGCCCTGTTTTACCCGGATCCTGAGGAGCGACAGCGCGTGCAGGAGTCGGTTCGTTTCGCACCACTTAAGGATATGTACGAATGGCACCCGGTGCGTAAAGACGGGACGCAGTTAACCATTCTCTGGTCAAACATCCTTTTGCCGGATAACTCCATTCTCAACATTGGCCTGGATATCACCGAACGTAAAAAAGCAGAACAGCAGCTGACCGTCAAAGCCACCACGGACGATCTGACGGGCTGTCTGAATCGCTCGACAATCTTACAGCGGCTCAAAATGGCGCTGGCAGCCAGTTCGCCGCAGGATGTCAGTAGCCACTTCTGTCTCCTGATGTTCGATCTCGATTATTTCAAGCAGATCAACGATCGGTGGGGACATCAGGTTGGCGATGCGGCATTGATCCACTTTTGCGACCGTATTCGCGAGGTGAGCCCGGCCGGGTCGGCGCTGGGACGGGTGGGGGGCGAAGAGTTTGTTCTTCTGCTGGCGCACACGGATGGTATGGCCGCTACGTTGCTCTCTTCCCGGCTGCGTGCCGCGCTGATCTCAAAACCGCTGCGTGTGGGCGATAAAACGCTGGTACTCTCTTTCAGCGCCGGGGTGGTTGAAGTCTGTCAGGGGCAACGGGATACTTCTGCCATACTGATGCGTGCCGATAAGGCATTATATGACGCCAAGCGTACGGGAAGAGGAAAAACGGTCCTGGCGTCTGATTATTTATAAATCAGCATAAGAACAAAGAGCAGGCTATTTCAGCCAGCGAATTTTCCACACCTGTCGCGGGTAATTATTTTCCTTATCAGAAACGAAATGAATACTTTTAGTTTGGCTTACGGGAAAATATTATCGGCATCACGAATTTTAGGATTTTTAATACCAAAAGTCAGTTGCTAACTTCCCATGATTCATGCAACGTAATCACCTGTTTATCAAAGCAGCCGGTCTTCATTGCTACAGGCGTACAACATGCAGGGATACAGAGCGGGAAATGAATCGTAGCGCGCTGCGCAACATGCTCAAAGTGGTCGGGATTATCATGGTAGTTATGCTGCCGGTGATGCTTGCGCTATGGTTTGCCCAGCTTAGAGCCGTGTCGGAAATCAGCGCCCAGCTGCGCACGTTTGCTGAACTTGCTTTAAACAAAACTGAACGGGTTATTCAACAGGTTGATCTGGCCCGGGAAGACGCGGAAAAATATCAGGGAAAAGTGTGTACGCCGGAGCATCGTCAATATATGTTGAACGTTTCCCGCGGTCGTCTTTTTGTTGCCGATTTAATTTATGCTGAAGGCCAGGCGTTTCTCTGCTCGACCCTTTTTACGCCGGATCATCCTTACACCATTCCCGCTGCCAATTACACACGTAAACCCGACGTTGCTATCTATTATTTTCGCGATACGCCATTTTTTGATGGTTATAAAATGATATATATGCAGCGCGGAAATTATGTCGCAGTGGTCAACCCGCTTTCGTACAGTGAGGTGATGTCAGACGATCGTTCCCTGTCGTGGGGGGTGTATGACACCGTCAGCAATGCATTCTTTTCTGTAAGCCAGAAAGCCAATATTTCTTTATTGCATTCGATGCTTCGACATCAGGAAACGACTTTTCAGAAAGGTGACCGTTTTTATACGATCGTGAAATCCGGGCAGCGGCCGATTGCGGCCATCGTTTCAACCTCCAGCGCCCGTTTTTATAAAACGCTTTATCATCAGGCTACCCTGACGCTACCGCTGGGGATAATTTGCAGCATTATTATTCTGCTGGTGTGGTCGCGTACACACCGTGAATTCAATTCGCCTGGCCGACTTCTGCACCGGGCGCTGAATAAACGCCAGCTGTGCGTCCATTATCAGCCCATTATTGATATTAAAAATAACCAGTGCGTGGGGGCAGAGGCGTTGTTGCGCTGGCCTGGATTCAACGGTCAGGTTATGAGCCCGGCGGAATTTATTCCCCTGGCAGAAAAAGAGGGGATGATTGAGCGCATTACGGATTACGTCGTGGAGGAGGTGTTCAGCGATCTGGGCCATTTTCTTGCCACTCATCCCGATCTGTATGTCTCGATTAACCTGTCGGCGTCGGATTTTCACTCTTCGCGTCTTATCGCCCTGATCTCCGACAAAGCCCGCTTTTACTCGGTTCGCGCGCAGCAAATCAAAATTGAGGTGACGGAGCGGGGGTTTATTGACGTGCCGAAAACCACGCCGGTCATTCAGGCGTTTCGCCAGGCGGGGTATGAAGTGGCGATTGATGATTTCGGAACCGGCTACTCTAACCTGCATAACCTCTATTCGCTGAACGTCGATATCCTGAAAATCGACAAATCCTTTATCGATACCTTAACCACCAATAGCACCAGCCACCTGATTGCCGAGCACATCATTGAGATGGCGCAAAGCCTGCGGCTGAAAACCATTGCGGAAGGGGTCGAGACGGGGGAGCAGGTGAGCTGGTTGCTGAAGCGTGGCGTGCAGTATTGTCAGGGATGGCACTTCGCGAAAGCGATGCCGCCCCAGGCATTTATGGCCTGGCAGCAGCAACCCTTGCGTTAACACGCATTAATTGAGCTGATGGCGGTAGTCGCTCGGCGTACGGTCAAACTCGCGGCGGAAGACGCGGGAAAAGGTCTGCTGCGACACATAGCCCAGATCCATTGCGATATCAAAAATGGGCCGCTGCGTTGAGCGTAACGCCTGCGCCGCCAGCAGAAGCCTGCGCTGGCGAATGTAATCACCCAGCGTTTGATGCATTACGGTGCGGAACATTCTCTGTAAATACCATTTCGAATAGCCCGACTTCTTAGCGACCACATCAATGTTCAACGGCTGGTCGATATGTTCATCAATCCATTCAATAAGTGTCTGAATAATTTGCTGATGCGACATAAGGTTACCCCTCTGTGGAGACATCTGTCCTGGTTGATTCGTCGTTTTCTCTGCGGGGGAGTATAATTCCTCAAGTTAACTTGAGGTAAAGAGGTTTTATGGAAAAGAGATTACCGCGCATCAAAGCGCTGTTAACCCCCGGTGAAGTGGCTAAGCGAAGCGGTGTGGCGGTGTCGGCACTCCACTTCTATGAAAGCAAAGGGTTAATAAAAAGTATCCGTAACGCCGGAAACCAGCGGCGCTACACCCGCGATGTGCTCCGCTACGTGGCGATCATCAAAATTGCGCAACGTATCGGCATTCCTCTGGCCACCATCGGTGAGGCGTTCGGCGTATTGCCGGAAGGGCACTCGCTGAGCGCGAAGGAGTGGAAGCAGCTGTCGTCCCAGTGGCGAGAAGAGCTGGATCGTCGTATTCACACGCTGGTGGCCCTGCGCGATGAGCTGGACGGCTGCATTGGTTGCGGGTGTTTATCACGCAGCGATTGTCCGCTGCGTAACCCGGGTGACAGGCTGGGCGAGCAGGGAACAGGGGCGCGGTTGCTGGAGGAGGATTGAGAGGTGTTTGCCGGGTGACGCTTCGCTTACCCGGCCTACGCTCTCGGTTTTGCAGGCCGGGTAAGGCGCAGCCGCCACCCGGCAACAAGCATAAAGAACTAAAGCGCCACTAAGGGCGCTTTAGTTTTTTCCGGTCTTTGTCTTTCTCTCTATCCCGCTGGCTCACGGGAGGGTTTCCCCCGACATCAGTACCCCTCGTGTCGAGCTTGTGGAGGAGGTTCCGGTTTGTACTGACACTTTAATTCTATGCCCGGCCGCCGTTTTTGCCACCGGAGACGGTGAGATTTTAGCCAAATTTTTTTCGTGAAGTTGTTCAGTTTTCTATAGTTAAAAAGTATGAATCACCGGAGAACATCATGCTAACGGTCCACCACCTTAATCAGTCTCGTTCACATCGCGTCCTCTGGGCGCTGGAAGAGCTGGGTCTGACGTATGAGATTGTGCGCTACCAGCGCGAGAAATCCATGCTTGCACCGGATTCGCTCAAAAAAGTGCATCCGCTGGGGAAATCCCCGGTACTGGAAGATAACGGACTGGTGCTGGCCGAATCAGGCGCGATTCTGGAATATCTTCAGGAAACGTACGATTTGGCGTCACGATTCAAACCGTTAGATCCCGCCCATAAAGTGCAGTATCGCTTCTGGCTGCATTACGCCGAAGGGTCTTTGATGCCGCTACTGTTAATGAAGCTGGTGTTTAACAGCCTCGGCAAACCACCCGTCCCGTTTGGCCTGCGCACGCTGGGTAAGGCGCTGGGGCAGGGGGTGCAAAAAGCGTATCTCAACCGCCAGCTAGAAACGCATGCGCGCTTTATTAACGATCATCTTGCCGAAAACAGCTGGTTTGCCGGCGACACGCTGACCATGGCTGATATCCAGATGAGTTTTCCCCTCTTCGCCCTGCTGGCGAGAGGCGGCATCGACAATCTCGACCACATAGCGGCGTGGAAACAGAGAGTGGAGGCACGTCCGGGCTGGCAGACAACGCTTGCGAAAGGCGGCCCGCTGACGATCCCCGGCGAGGGATGAAATGTAACGAAATTGCGCATGGACGATAACGTTTGCGCATCCTCTGCTTAATTCTTCATCGTCATGAGGCAATTTTAGCGAAAAACGAGAAAGTTCAGTTGAAAAGGGCGGGTATTAGGCTAGATAATCGTTTGCCTACATTTGACCACCCGTTTTGTAAGCGCGGAGCTAAACGTTTGCTTTTTTTGTGACGCCCCTTTCGTCGCAAACGCAGCACAAGGATTTGACGTTTCGCTGGCAGTGGAGTCTCCACCACGCTTACGGACTTTCAATAAAAATTTTCAGGGGATGTTTTCTATGTCTACGCCATCTGCGCGTACCGGCGGTTCACTTGACGCCATGTTTAAAATTTCTGCTCGCGGCAGCACCGTGCGCCAGGAAGTTGTTGCCGGTCTGACCACGTTTCTGGCGATGGTGTACTCCGTCATCGTGGTGCCAGGCATGCTCGGCAAAGCGGGCTTCCCGCCAGCGGCGGTCTTCGTTGCCACCTGCCTGGTTGCGGGTGTGGGTTCGATTGTGATGGGCCTGTGGGCGAACCTGCCGCTGGCGATCGGGTGCGCCATCTCCCTGACCGCGTTTACCGCCTTCAGCCTGGTGCTGGGCCAGCATATCAGCGTCCCGGTAGCGCTCGGCGCCGTGTTCCTGATGGGGGTGCTGTTCACCGTAATTTCAGCAACCGGTATTCGTAGCTGGATTTTGCGCAACCTGCCGCAGGGCGTGGCGCACGGCACCGGCATCGGTATTGGCCTGTTCCTGCTGCTGATCGCTGCCAACGGCGTGGGTCTGGTCATCAAGAACCCGCTGGACGGCCTGCCGGTTGCGCTGGGTAACTTCGCGAGCTTCCCGGTGATCATGTCGCTGGTGGGTCTGGCGGTGATCATTGGCCTGGAAAAACTGAAAGTGCCGGGCGGCATTCTGCTGACCATTATCGGCGTGTCCATCGTCGGCCTGATCTTCGACCCGACCGTTCATTTCTCCGGGATTTTCGCCATGCCGTCGCTGAGCGATGACAAAGGTAACTCCCTGATTGGCAGCCTGGATATTGTGGGCGCGCTGAACCCGGTGATCCTGCCAAGCGTGCTGGCGCTGGTAATGACCGCGGTGTTTGATGCCACGGGCACCATCCGCGCGGTGGCCGGTCAGGCTAACCTGCTGGATAAAGACGGACAGATTATTGACGGCGGCAAAGCGCTGACCACCGACTCCCTGAGCAGCGTTTTCTCTGGCCTGGTAGGTGCGGCGCCTGCGGCGGTGTACATTGAGTCCGCAGCGGGTACGGCGGCAGGCGGTAAAACCGGCCTGACGGCCATCACCGTTGGCGTGCTGTTCCTGCTGATCCTGTTCCTCTCTCCGCTCTCTTATCTGGTGCCGGCTTACGCGACCGCACCTGCGCTGATGTACGTCGGCCTGCTGATGCTGAGCAACGTGGCGAAAATCGACTTCGCGGATTTTGTTGATGCCATGTCCGGCCTGATCACTGCGGTATTCATCGTGCTGACCTGTAACATCGTGACCGGCATTATGATCGGCTTCGCCTCGCTGGTGATTGGGCGTCTGGTCTCCGGTGAGTGGCGTAAGCTGAACATCGGTACCGTGGTCATCGCCGTTGCGCTGGTGGCGTTCTACGCGGGCGGCTGGGCCATCTGAATTGACTTTTTATGCGAAAACGGGTGGCTCAGGCCGCCCGTTTTTATTTTCAGGACTCATCCTGTTGCCTTTTACGTTACTCTGGAGAGGATAGAATAAGAGGCACGACGCCTCAGGTTTGGCATATAAGAAACACAGCAAACAGGGAACGCATGGAAATTTTCTTCACAATACTCATCATGACCCTTGTGGTCTCATTATCCGGGGTGGTTACACGCGTACTGCCCTTCCAGGTCCCCCTGCCTTTAATGCAAATAGCTATCGGTGCGCTGCTGGCGTGGCCGACGTTCGGTCTGCACGTGGAGTTCGATCCGGAACTGTTCCTCGTGCTGTTTATCCCGCCGCTGCTGTTTGCCGATGGCTGGAAAACGCCGACGCGCGAATTTCTGGAGCACGGGCGAGAGATCTTCGGCCTGGCGCTGGCGCTGGTGGTGGTCACCGTGGTCGGGATTGGTTTTCTGATCTACTGGGCCGTACCGGGGATCCCGCTCATACCCGCCTTTGCGCTGGCCGCCGTGCTGTCGCCTACCGACGCCGTGGCGCTGTCCGGCATTGTGGGCGAAGGGCGCATTCCAAAGAAAATCATGGGCATTTTGCAGGGCGAGGCGCTGATGAACGACGCTTCTGGCCTGGTCGCCCTCAAGTTTGCCGTGGCGGTTGCCATGGGCACCATGGTCTTTACCGTCGGCGGCGCGACCCTGGAATTCTTCAAGGTGGCGATTGGCGGTATCCTCGCGGGCTTCGTAGTGAGCTGGCTGTACGGACGCTCGCTGCGCTTCCTTAGCCGCTGGGGTGGTGATGAACCGGCGACGCAGATCGTCCTGCTGTTCCTGCTGCCGTTTGCCTCTTACCTGATTGCCGAACACATCGGCGTGTCGGGTATTCTGGCGGCGGTAGCCGCGGGGATGACCATCACCCGCTCTGGCGTTATGCGGCGCGCGCCGCTGGCGATGCGCCTGCGCGCGAACAGTACCTGGGCCATGCTCGAGTTTGTGTTTAACGGCATGGTGTTCCTGCTGTTGGGTCTGCAACTGCCGGGCATTATGGAATCCTCGCTGATTGCGGCCGAAGCGGATCCAAACGTTGAAGTCTGGATGCTGTTTACCGATATCGTGCTCATCTACCTTGCGCTGATGCTGGTGCGTTTCGGCTGGCTGTGGACGATGAAGAAATTCAGCGTGCGCTTCCTGACCAAAAAGCCGATGGAGTTTGGCTCGTGGACTACGCGCGAGCTGCTGATTGCCTCATTCGCGGGCGTGCGCGGGGCGATCACCCTTGCTGGTGTCCTCTCCATTCCTCTGCTGCTGCCGACGGGTGACGTCTTCCCGGCGCGCTACGAGCTGGTGTTCCTGGCGGCGGGCGTGATCCTCTTCTCCCTGTTTGTCGGCGTGATTATGCTGCCGATTCTGCTGCAACATATTGACGCAGGGGACTCCTCGCAACAGCACAAAGAAGAGCGGATTGCCCGTGCGGCGACGGCGGAAGTGGCGATTGTCGCCATCGAGAAGATGGAGGAGCGTCTGGCCGCCGATGCCGAAGAGAACATTGATAACCAGCTGCTGAAGGAAGTCAGTTCACGCGTGATCGGTAATTTGCGTCGCCGTGCTGACGGACGTAACGACGTGGAAAGTTCGTTGCAGGAAGAGAACCTCGAACGCCGTTTCCGCCTGGCGGCGCTGCGCTCCGAGCGTGCCGAGCTGTATCACCTGCGCGCCACGCGGCAGATCAGTAACGAGACGCTGCAAAAGCTGCTGCACGATCTGGATCTGCTGGAAGCGTTGTTGATAGAGAATCAGTAGCGCTGTAATTGCCCGGTGGCGCTGCGCTTACCGGGCCTACGTGCTCGATCGGTTCCCTCTCCCTGTGAGAGAGGGTACCCAAAACCCCTCACAGCATTGCAACCACGCCTGCGCGCTGTGCGACAGATAGACCCCTTCACGCCAGATCATCCCCAGCTGCCAGTGCAGGTCGCTCTCCAGCGGGATCCAGCGCAGCGTATTTTTATCCAGCCGCTCGCAGATCGGCTGCGGCAGAATGGCAATCCCCACGCCCGCCTGTACCATCGCCGCCAGAAAATCCCACTGGCCGCTGCGCACCGCAATGCGCGGCTTCACGTTATGCTGGTTAAACAGCGCCATCAGCTGGCGGCTTAAGGCGAAATCTTCGTTGTAAATCAGCAGCGGGTGCTCGCCGAGCAGCTCGGGCTTTACCGAGTCTATCTTCAGCCATTCACCGGAGCGGGGAACCAGCACGCACAGCGGGTGGCTAAAGAGCGGCAGCGTCGCCAGTCCGCTCTCCTCCTCAACGGGAAGGGCCGTCATGGCCACGTCCAGTTCACCGTTCATCACCGCCTGCTGCACGGTCAGGCCGCCAAATTCAGCAATTTTTAGCTCAACGCCGGGATAGCGCTGACGAAACAGGCTTATCGGGCCGGCCATCATCATGCCGACCATCGGCGGAATACCGAGCCGCAGCAGCCCTTTTGTCAGATGGTTGATGTCCCCAAGCTCGGCCTCCAGCTGGCGGAACTCCGCCAGAATTGCCAGCCCGCGCTCGAACACCACGCGACCGGTATCGGTCAGCAGTAGCTTGCGTCCGTCGCGGATCAGCAGGGTACAGTTCAGCTCATCTTCGAGGTTTTTCAGCATCTTGCTGATGGTTGGCTGGGTTACGAATAACTTCTCCGCTGCGCGGGTAAAACTTTGCTGGCGAACCACCTCGACAAAATAGCGCAGCGTTCTTATGTCCATGATTATTCCTCGAAACTATACCTTCGATGATTTTAATTCATTTCAGTCGATACCGTACGCTCACTATACTGGCGCCTCGTCTCATTTCTGAGGAAAACCCCCATGGCCGTGGCGTTAAGCCGTGTTACGCCTGCCGTTGTTCAACGACTCCAGGTACCGGTTCAGGTACTGCTTTACGCGGGACTGTTTGTTTTCGCGGAATATCTTGTCGACTGGCTGCATCTGCCTTTACCCGCCAACCTGGTGGGGATGGTGCTGTTGCTGACGCTGATCCTCTGTCGCGCGTTGCCCCTTAGCTGGGTGCGGGCCGGCGCACGCTGGCTGCTGGCGGAGATGCTGCTGTTCTTTGTGCCGGCCGTGGTGGCGGTGGTGAACTATGCCCAGCTGCTGATGGTCGACGGCTGGCGCATCTTTGCGGTTATCGCCCTGAGCACGCTGATGGTGCTGGGCGCCACCGCCTGGGTGGTGGATAAAGTGTATCGCTTTGAAATCAGCAGGCAGACGCATGACTAACTTTCAGATAAGCGTGCTGTGCCTGATTGCGACAGTCGTCATCTACTTTGCCAACAAGCGCCTGTATCGCCGCTTTCGCGCGCTGCCGCTGATGCCGCTGGTCTTTACGCCGATCCTGCTGGTGCTGATGCTGGTCTTCGGCCATATCTCCTGGCAGAACTACATTGGCGAATCCCACTGGCTACTGTGGCTGCTCGGCCCGGCGACCATCGCCTTCGCCGTACCCGTTTATGACAACCTCGCTATTATCCGACGCCACTGGATGTCACTCAGCGCGGGCGTCGTCACCGCGACGGTGGTGGCGGTGTGCAGCTCGGTCTGGCTGGCGCGGCTGTTTACCCTGTCGGATGAAATCCAGCGCAGCCTGGCGGTGCGTTCGGTGACCACGCCGTTTGCGCTGGCAGCCGCCAAACCGCTCGGTGGCCAGCCGGATCTGGTGGCGCTGTTTGTGGTGGTGACGGGCGTGTTCGGCATGGCAGTGGGGGATGTGCTGTTTCTGCGGCTTTCCATTCGCGAAGGGATGGCGAAAGGCGCGGGGTTTGGTGCGGCGTCGCACGGGGCGGGGACGGCACGTTCGTATGAGCTGGGACAGCAGGAGGGCGTTGTCGCGAGCCTGGTGATGATGCTTTCGGGCGTCACGATGGTGCTGATTGCGCCGCTGGTGGCGTGGGTGATGTTTTAAGCTCCCCGGCCAGAGCGACCGGGGAGAAAAGGCTTAGTGCGCGCGGCCCTGCTCAACGCCCAGGCCGGTTTGCGAGCGGATAAACTGGGCGCGGAATTTTTCACGCTCCAGGTTACCCTCCGGTGAATTATCGGTGGCAGAGAAGATCCAGATCCCGATAAACGCCACGGCAATGGAGAACAGCGCCGGGTATTCATACGGGAAGATAGCGCTTTCGTGACCGAGGATCTGCACCCAGATGGTCGGGCCGAGGATCATCAGAATCACCGCCGTCAGCAGGCCCAGCCAGCCGCCGATCATCGCCCCACGGGTGGTCAGTTTTGACCAGTACATGGAGAGCAGAATGATCGGGAAGTTACAGCTTGCCGCAATCGAGAAGGCCAGCCCGACCATAAAGGCGATGTTCTGTTTCTCGAACAAAATCCCCAGCAGGATGGCGACAACGCCCAGCACCAACACGGTGATTTTGGAGACCTTCAGCTCATCGCGCTCGCTTGCGCCTTTGCGGAAGACGTTGGCGTAGAGGTCATGCGAAACCGCCGACGCGCCGGCCAGCGTCAGCCCTGCAACCACCGCGAGGATGGTGGCAAAGGCCACGGCAGAGATAAAGCCGAGGAACAGGTTGCCGCCCACCGCGTCGGCCAGATGCACCGCCGCCATGTTGTTACCGCCGATAAGCGCGCCCGCCGCGTCTTTAAACGCCGGGTTTGCCCCCACCAGCATGATTGCGCCGAAGCCGATGATAAAGGTCAGAATGTAGAAGTAGCCCATAAACCCGGTAGCGTAGAACACGCTTTTACGCGCTTCACGCGCATCTGACACCGTGAAGAAACGCATCAGGATATGCGGCAGGCCAGCGGTACCGAACATCAGGCCGAGACCGAGCGAGAGCGCGGATATCGGATCTTTCACCAGCCCGCCCGGGCTCATGATCGCTTCCCCTTTCGGGTGGACCGCCATCGCTTCGGTAAACAGATTATTGAAGCTGAACCCGACGTGCTTCATCACCATAAAGGCCATAAAGCTGGCGCCGAACAGCAGTAGTACCGCTTTGATGATCTGTACCCAGGTGGTGGCCAGCATGCCGCCGAACAG
Organism: Enterobacter cloacae complex sp. 302F9; assembly: GCF_050030335.1. Taxonomy (NCBI): domain Bacteria; kingdom Pseudomonadati; phylum Pseudomonadota; class Gammaproteobacteria; order Enterobacterales; family Enterobacteriaceae; genus Enterobacter; species Enterobacter cloacae complex sp. 302F9. The sequence continues at coordinate 366,472 of NZ_JBLGUC010000001.1, forward strand.
GACGTACATCACCATCAGCACGCCGACCAGCACCACCGCGACGTGGTAGTTCAGGCCGAACAGCAGCTCGATCAGTTTGCCCGCGCCGACCATCTGGGCGATCAGATAGAGTGCCACCACCACCAGCGAACCGCAGGCGGAGAGGGTACGAATCGGCCCCTGCTTCAGGCGATAGGAGGCGACGTCAGCAAAGGTATAGCGCCCCAGGTTACGCAGGCGCTCGGCAATCAGGAACAGAATGATTGGCCAGCCCACCAGGAACCCGAGGGAGTAGATCAGGCCGTCATACCCTGAGGTATACACCAGCGCGGAGATCCCAAGGAACGAGGCGGCGGACATAAAGTCCCCCGCGATCGCCAGCCCGTTCTGGAAGCCGGTAATATTGCCGCCCGCGGTGTAGTAATCGTTACGGGAGCGTACGCGTTTCGACGCCCAGTAGGTGATGTACAGCGTCAGCACCACGAAAATCAGGAACATGATAATCGCCTGCCAGTTGGTTGGCTGGCGCTGAACCTCGCCGGTAAGGGCATCTGCCGCATGGGCAGCAAAGGGAAGTGTGGCGGCTAGCGCCGTCAGGACTCGCTTCATGATGCTTTTACCTCGCGCAGAATTTCTCTGTTAAGACGATCGAATTCACCGTTCGCACGCCAGACGTACACACCCGTGAGCACAAACGAAATGATGATCACGCCAATCCCAATCGGAATACCGCGCGTGACGCTGGTACCCTCATGCAGCGGGGTGCCCAGCCAGTGCGGCGCAAAGGCGATCAGCAGAATAAAGCCGACGTAGATAATCAGCATGATGATGGAAAGGATGAAGGCAAACCGTTGCCGTTTTTCGACGAGCTCCCTGTAGTGCGCACTATTCTCTATCTGCTGACAAATATCGTTATTCATCACAGAGTTCTCCAGAAGTAAGGTTGGTTTGTTTTATCCCCTCTCCCCTGTGGGGAGAGGGTGAGGGGAGGAAGGTGCGGTCTGATGCCCTCACCCCGGCCCTCTCCCACGGGGAGAGGGAGAAAACACTAGGAAGGCATTGCGATGGCCTGCTTCTCTTCGAGCAGTTTGTCCACCACGCCAGGATCGGCCAGCGTTGAGGTATCACCGAGGTTACTGGTGTCGCCCGCCGCGATTTTGCGCAGGATACGGCGCATAATCTTGCCGGAACGGGTTTTCGGCAGCGAGTCGGTCCAGTGCAGCACGTCCGGCGTGGCAAGCGGGCCGATCTCTTTACGCACCCAGTTGCGCACCTCGGTATACAGCTCTGGCGACGGCTCTTCGCCGTGGTTCAGAGTGACGTAGGCGTAGATCGCCTGGCCTTTGATGTTGTGAGGAATGCCGACAACCGCCGCTTCGGCAATTTTCGGATGCGACACCAGCGCAGACTCAATCTCCGCCGTGCCCAGACGGTGGCCGGAGACGTTCAGCACGTCGTCCACGCGTCCGGTGATCCAGTAATAACCGTCTTCATCCCGGCGCGCGCCGTCGCCGCTGAAGTACATGTTTTTGAAGGTCGAGAAGTAGGTCTGCTCGAAGCGCTCATGGTCGCCGAACAGGGTACGCGCCTGGCCAGGCCAGGAATCGACGATCACCAGGTTGCCCTCGGTAGCGCCTTCCTGCGGATTGCCTTCGTTGTCCACCAGCGCAGGCTGCACGCCGAAGAACGGACGGGTGGCCGAACCGGCTTTCAGCTGCGTGGCACCCGGCATCGGGGTGATCATGAAGCCGCCGGTTTCGGTCTGCCACCAGGTGTCCATCACCGGGCACTTCTCGTTGCCGATCTTCTTCCAGTACCACTCCCAGGCTTCGGGGTTGATCGGCTCGCCCACGGAGCCGAGGATACGCAGGGAAGAGCGGTCGGTCCCTTCGATGGCTTTATCGCCTTCCGCCATTAGCGCACGGATCGCCGTTGGCGCGGTATAGAGAATGTTGACCTGATGCTTATCAACCACCTGGCACATACGCGCCGGGGTCGGCCAGTTCGGTACGCCTTCAAACATCAGCGTCGTTGCGCCGCAGGCCAGCGGGCCGTACAGCAGGTAGCTGTGACCGGTGACCCAGCCCACGTCGGCGGTACACCAGTAGATGTCGCCCGGATGATAGTCGAAAACGTATTTAAAGGTGGTGGCCGCATAGACCAGATAACCGCCGGTGGTATGCAGCACGCCTTTCGGCTTACCGGTGGAGCCGGAGGTATACAGGATAAACAGCGGATCTTCCGCGTTCATTTCTTCCGGCTGATGCTGGTCGCTCGCGTTTTCAATCAGATCGCTCCACCACAGGTCGCGCCCCTCGTGCCAGTCGATTTTGCCGCCCGTGCGCTTGAGGACAATGACGTTGTTGATGGATTTTACGTTCGGGTTTTTCAGCGCTTCATCAACGTTTTTCTTCAGCGGAATACCGCGCCCGGCGCGCACGCCCTCGTCAGCGGTGATCACCAGCTTCGAATTTGAGTCGACAATACGCCCGGCAACCGCCTCCGGCGAGAAACCGCCGAAGATAACGGAGTGGATCGCACCGATGCGCGCGCAGGCCAGCATAGCCACGGCGGCTTCCGGCACCATTGGCATATAGATCGCCACCACATCGCCTTTTTTAATGCCCTGGGCCAGCAGCACGTTGGCAAAGCGGCACACGTCGCGATGAAGTTCGTTATAGGTGATATGTTTACTCTGAGAGGCATCGTCGCCTTCCCAGATGATGGCCGTTTCGTTGCCGCGTTCAGCAAGATGGCGGTCCAGGCAGTTCGCCGCCAGGTTCAGCGTGCCGTCTTCATACCATTTAATGGAGACGTTGCCCGGCGCGAAAGAGGTGTTCTTTACCTTCTGATAAGGTTTGATCCAGTCGAGGATGTGGCCCTGCTCACCCCAGAACGCGTCAGGGCTGGAAACGGACTGCTGGTATTTCTCCTGGTATTGCTCCGGGCTTATCAGGCAACGGTCCGCAATGTTTGCGGGAATGTCGTGTTTGTGTATTTGGCTCATGGCTTTTTTTCTCCTTGTAAGATGTTAATAATATGTCGCAAAAACGTTAATAGTACGGGCTTTACAAGCTTTGTTTAGTATTTGGGCGACAGATCACGCAATGTCTGAAGAGTATGAAAATTGAGCGAATGAAACTTTGAAGGGAAATAATTCACCTGAAGAATTATTCACTTTTTTGAAGTGAAAATATTTTGTATAACAAATGGTTATTTATGCGAATTGCTATAAATTGCCGTCAATGACACTTTTTGCAGTGAAATGCCTTGTTCTTTAAGGCTTGCGCAGCATGCCGTGCAAATGATACTCATACGGCGCGTTAAAAAATCCCATAAACCAACGCAACACAATTCATACCCTTTCAGTATGTCTCCATATTCATGCAGTTTTGATGGTACGGAGATTTCATTGAGGAAGTCAGTTTCTATGAAAAATTTGAAAGTCAGCCTGGCCTGGCAGATCCTGCTGGCCCTTGTGCTGGGCATCTTGCTGGGCAGTTACCTCCATTATCATAGCGACAGCCGCGAGTGGCTGATTGCGAACCTTCTCTCCCCTGCGGGCGATATCTTTATTCATCTGATCAAGATGATTGTTGTGCCGATTGTGATCTCGACGCTGGTGGTCGGTATCGCGGGTGTCGGTGATGCGAAACAGTTAGGCCGCATCGGCGTTAAAACTATTCTCTATTTCGAAGTGATCACCACGGTTGCCATCGTTCTTGGCATCACCCTGGCGAATGTGTTCCAGCCTGGTGCCGGGATCGATATGTCGCAGTTGGCGACGGTGGATATTTCGAAATACCAAAGCACAACCGCCGATGTGCAGAGCCATTCGCATGGACTGATGGGGACTATTCTCTCGCTGGTGCCGACCAACATTATCGCGTCCATGGCGAAGGGCGAGATGCTGCCGATCATCTTCTTCTCGGTACTCTTTGGTCTGGGGCTTTCTTCCCTGCCCGCGACGCACCGTGAACCGCTGGTCACCGTGTTCCGATCTGTCTCCGAAACCATGTTCAAAGTCACCCACATGGTGATGCGTTATGCGCCGGTCGGGGTATTCGCGCTGATTGCGGTGACCGTAGCGAACTTCGGCTTTGCCTCCCTGTGGCCGCTGGCGAAGCTGGTGATTCTGGTGCACTTCGCGATTCTGTTCTTCGCGCTGGTGGTGCTGGGCATTGTGGCGCGCCTGTGCGGGCTCAGCATCTGGATCCTGATCCGCATCCTGAAGGATGAGCTGATTCTGGCCTACTCCACGGCAAGCTCCGAGAGCGTACTGCCGCGTATCATTGAGAAGATGGAGGCCTACGGTGCGCCGGCGTCCATTACCAGCTTCGTGGTGCCAACGGGTTACTCCTTTAACCTGGATGGTTCGACGCTGTATCAGAGTATTGCGGCAATCTTTATCGCGCAGCTGTACGGCATTGACCTGTCGCTGTGGCAGGAGATCGTGCTGGTTCTGACGCTGATGGTGACTTCAAAAGGCATCGCAGGCGTGCCGGGCGTCTCCTTCGTGGTGCTGCTGGCGACGCTGGGCAGCGTCGGTATTCCGCTGGAAGGCCTGGCGTTTATTGCCGGTGTGGACCGTATCCTCGACATGGCGCGTACTGCGCTGAACGTGGTGGGTAATGCGCTGGCGGTACTGGTAATCTCCAAGTGGGAACACAAGTTCGACCGTAAAAAAGCGCTGGCGTATGAACGCGAGGTGCTGGGTCGTTTTGATAAAACGGCTGACCAGTAACATTCTAAGCCCGGTGGCGCTGCGCTTACCGGGCTTACGGGTTTTGTAGGCCGGGTAAGGCGAAGCCGCCACCCGGCACGTTACTCCCCGCTCAACGCATCAAACTCTTCACACCCGGTATCAAACCCTTCGGTACAGCTCAGGTTTAACCAGTAAAGCGCTTTCTGCTTATTCGGTGTGATAAAGCCTTTCTCACCCTGCCTGAACAGCATTCCTGCCCAGTACTCCGCATAGCCCGTCCGGGACAGAGCCGAACTCCGCTTGAACCACGACGCGGCCTGCATGTCATCCTGAGGGACTTCAACGCCGTTGGCATAGATCAGCCCCAGCAGCTGTTGCGCGTCTACCGCCGAGTCGCTATCGATGTCTTCGGTAGCCGATTGCAGCAGTGCGATGGCCTGCGGGTAGTCGGTTTTGCCCGCCTGCGTGTTCACCAGCACCCGCGCCAGCATGATCGCGCCGCGTTTGCTGCCCGCAATGTTTGCCTGCTGGGCCAGGGCTTTAGCCTGCGCATAGTCACCCTGCGAAAAGTGGATTTGCGACAGCAGCGCCATGGCGTCGACATCACCGCCTTTTGCCGCTTTTTCCGCCCACAGCGCCGCCTGCGCGCTGTCGCCGGAACTGAACCAGGTATCGGCAAGATAATACTGCGCGCGCGCATCGCCCGCTTCAGCCTGCTTTTTATACTGGCTGCCTATCTCATCGGCATGGGCAAACGCGGTTAAAAAAAACAACATCAGAAAAAGGGTTTTCATGGATTCTTATCATCTGGGTACACGCCGCGCAGTATAATCGCGGCGACAGAAGAAAAAAACGGGTGCGTTAAGACCTCAGCATCCCACAAGCCGGGCGGAACACGCGTTCCGCCCGAAGAGGTTAGCCTGCGTTACAGGCTAATTTCGCCGCCACCTCCTGATGTTCACTCTTTATTGAAAACTCACATAACTTACCGCGAGTAATAAAGGTAAAGATCACTATCGTCAGGCAAATAATAAAAACGATGCCTAACGCAGTTTTTAATGGCGTCATGCCTTTTACTCCTTGTGGAAAAAAGAATAAGAGGCTACTCTCAACCTGTTGGTTGTTGAGGGGTAGCCTCGGGTAAATGCAAATTTCCCGGGGCTTTCCACTTTCTGTCCCTCAACAATGCTCAAGACAGAAAGTCTTAAGCACCCGCCGCATATCTTATCCCTCTGAATTAAAATGCAAAGATGTAATTAATTTTCGCGCAAATTACATTTTTTCTGCGCGACGTCTTCAGAAATATATATAGATGTAATTAATAGCGATGCCAGAAATAATAATGGGGTGAATATCTCACCCCATTTAGTCAGTGATTAATTTACGGCTTCATCCCATTGCGCTTTCACGCAGGCGGGCTTTCAGCTTGTTATATTCGTCGATCACATACTGTTCCGCAGCGTGTTGATCCGCAATGGGCTCCACGTTTACGGCGCAGTATTTATACTCCGGCGTTTTGGTTATCGGGCTTAAGTTCTCCGTCACCAGCTCGTTACAGGCGCCAATCCACCACTGGTAGGTCATATAGACTGCCCCTTTGTTCGGACGGTCGCTGACCTGCGCGCGGGTAATGATGCGGCCCTTACGCGAGTTCACCCACACCAGCGCTTCATCTTCAATACCGAGCCGTTCGGCATCGGCGGTGTTGATCTGCGCGTAGCCCGGTTCATCCGCCAGCGCCGCCAGCGCGGCGCAGTTGCCGGTCATGGAGCGGCAGGAGTAGTGGCCCACTTCACGCACGGTGGAGAGCACCATCGGATACTCGTCGGTGAGCTTATCGATCGGCGCGACCCAGTCGCAGGTGAAGAACTGCGCCAGCCCGTTCGGGGTGTCGAACTTCTCTTTAAAGAGGTATGACGTCCCCTGATCGGATTCTGATTCATCCCGGCACGGCCACTGGATGTAGCCCAGCTCACCCATTTTTTCATAGGTTGCCCCATAAAAGTCCGGGCACAGATGCCGCAACTCGTCCCAGATCTCCTGGGTGTTGTTGTAGTGCATCGGGTAGCCCATGCGGGTGGCGATTTCGCTGATGATCTGCCAGTCCGTTTTCAGATCCCACTTCGGCTCGACGGCCTTGAAGAAGCGCTGGAAGCCGCGGTCTGCCGCCGTATAGACACCTTCATGCTCGCCCCAGGAGGTCGACGGCAGAATCACATCCGCCGCCGCCGCGGTTTTGGTCATAAAGATATCCTGAACAATCACCAGCTCCAGATCCTCAAAGCCTTTGCGCACCGCAGACAGTTCGGCGTCGGTCTGGAGCGGATCTTCACCCATGATGTAGGCCGCACGTACTTCACCGTGCGCCGCGCGGTGCGGCAGCTCGCTGATGCGGTATCCGGTGTGTGCCGGCAGACTTTCCACGCCCCAGGCCTTCGCAAATTTCTCGCGGTTTTCCGGGAATTTGACGTACTGGTAGCCCGGATAGGTGTCCGGCAGCGCGCCCATATCACACGCACCCTGCACGTTATTCTGACCACGCACCGGGTTCACGCCCACATGCGCTTTACCCAGATTGCCGGTCAGCATGGCGAGGCTGGTGAGCGAGCGCACGGTTTCCACGCCCTGGTAGAACTGGGTCACGCCCATGCCCCACAAAATGGCGGCGGTTTTCGCTCCGGCGTACATCCGCGCCGCCTGGCGGATCTCCTGCGCGCTGACGCCGGTTATCGCCTCTACTGACTCCGGCGTATAGCCTTCGACAATCTTGCGATACTCTTCAAACCCTTCCGTACGGCTCGCGACAAACGCCTGGTCGTAGAGGTTCTCCTCAATAATGACATGCCCCATCGCATTCAACAGCGCGATGTTCGAGCCGTTTTTCAGTGCGATGTGCATATCCGCAATGCGCGCGGTTTCAATTTTACGCGGATCGCAGACGATGATTTTCGCCCCGTTCTGTTTGGCGCGAATAACGTGATTCGCGACGATAGGGTGAGAATCCGCCGGGTTATAGCCGAAGATGAACACCAGATCGGTGTTATCTATCTCATTGATGGCATTACTCATTGCGCCGTTACCGACCGACTGGTGCAGACCTGCAACCGATGGGCCGTGTCAGACGCGAGCGCAGCAGTCGACGTTATTGGTACCAATAACGGCGCGCGCGAATTTTTGCATCACATAGTTGGTTTCATTCCCGGTTCCGCGTGAGGAGCCGGTGGTCTGAATCGCATCCGGGCCATACTTGGCCTTGATGGCGCTGAGGCGCGTGGCGACGTAATCCAGCGCTTCATTCCAGGAGACGGCTTCCAGCTTGCCGCCGCGCTCGCGGCGGATCATAGGGGTTTTCAGGCGCGGCGTGAGGATTTGGGTATCGTTAATAAAATCCCAGCCGTAGTACCCTTTCAGGCACAGCGTGCCCTGATTGGTTTTACCCTGCGCCGCTTCCGCCCGGACGATTTTGCCGTTATCGACCACCAGGTGGATCTTGCAACCTGAGGCACAATAAGGGCAAACCGTGACGACTTTTTTCATCACTTTGCTCCAGTTAAACAGTTCTTACCTGCCCAATATGCAGCTTCTATGCCATGTTTTTACTATGGGTATTTCCTGACTTTACGGCCCTTTGCGGGGCAAAACCCTGACGAAAAACAGCCAATCGTCAAAATTGACGTGTCGAAAGGGCAGGGGATGTGACATGGATTGAATTTCCGTCACGTAAAAAACAATTCGGCTGGAGCCAGCGGCAGAATGGTTCAGACTTAACATAATTCCCTGACGGAAGCATGCGATGAAACCGGCGATTCTGGTGGTTGATGATGATGTCGCAGTCTGCGAACTGCTACAGGATGTGCTCAGCGAGCACGTCTTTACCGTGCTGACGTGTCACACCGGTCAGGACGCGGTGAACCGTGTCCAGCAGGATCCCGGCATTGCGCTGGTTCTGCTGGACATGATGCTGCCGGATATCAACGGATTACAGGTTTTGCTGCAACTGCAAAAGCAGCGACCATCGCTACCGGTGGTGATGCTGACGGGGCTGGGAAGTGAATCAGATGTGGTCGTCGGGCTGGAAATGGGCGCCGATGATTACATCGGAAAACCGTTCAATCCGCGCGTGGTGGTCGCCCGCGTTAAGGCGGTGCTGCGTCGTACCGGCGCGCTGGACGCGGAGCCTGCCGCGCCGCGCGTTGAAGGTATTGCCTTTAACGGCTGGACGCTGGACACCACCCGCTGCGAGCTGAGCGATCCGCAGCGTAATACCGTGCCATTAACCCAGGGCGAATACGGCCTGCTGCTGGCATTAACGCAAAACGCCCGCCGGGTACTGAGCCGTGAACAGCTGCTGGAGCTGACCCACAGCGAAAGCGCCGAGGTCTTTGACCGCACTATCGACGTGTTGATCATGCGGCTACGGCGTAAAATTGAGGTCAATCCGCACCAGCCTTTGCTGATCAAAACCATTCGCGGTCTGGGCTATGTTTTTGCCACGGACGTTTCCCATCATGAGAAAGCCGCCTGACCGTTCTCCTGAATAAACGCCTGAAGCTCGGCCAGCGTTTTCGCGCCGTCAATCGCATTGGCCGCCAGCAGGCTGGCCCGCGCGCAGGCATGCGCCAGATAAATACTCTCGGTAAGCGACAGCGATTCATGGCAACCGTATAAAAAGCCTGCGCAAAACGCGTCGCCCGCACCGACGCTGCCGATAATCTCGTCCTGCGTCAGCTTCCACGACGGAACCCATTGCCCTTTTTCACCCGGCGCTTCACCCCATGCCCCTTCCGGACAGTGGATCACCACCCGCTGCCGCACGCCTGCCGCCAGCAGCTGTGCGGCAGCGTCGGCGATATGGACCATGTTCAGCGCACCATGACCGTCGCGGATCTCAAGCCCGCTAAACTCACCGGCTTCCAGCTCGTTAATCACCAGATAATCAAGATGACGCAGGGCAGGGAGCACCAGCGGCTGATAGCGCGGATCGCCCTTGCGGGAGACCAGATCGAGCGAGGTTTCATACCCCTGATCGCGCATCTGTGCCAGTAACCGCGCGCTGCGGGTGCCAAACTCCTCGTCCGGCATGTCCAGGCTGTCGAGCAGCAGCAGATAGCCGAGATGGAAGATCTTCAGCGATCCGTCTAAACGATCGAAGGCGGGAAGATCCAGCAGGCGGTTGGCGCCCGGCGAGTGAAAAAAGGTGCGCTGTCCGCTGGGGTCGGTCATTACCTGCGACATCGACGTTGGGGCGAACGTCGTGCGCTGCACGCGCTGGCGATTGACGTGATACTGGTTGAGCATCGCCAGAATATAGTCTCCGTCGCTGTCTTCCCCAATCAGCCCCACCGCCTGTAACGGCAGGCCGACGTGCATTTTCGCCAGCGTCAGTAGAACGTTGAGCGGCGCACCGCCGGTTGAGCGCTCACTGTGGGTGATTTCCGCCAGCCAGCCGCGCTCCGGCCACTGTACGATCTGGTGGACGTGATCCACCAGCATGTTGCCTGCGGCGATAATCCCTTTGCGTTCCATTATGCCTGCCCCGCGCTGCCGAAGATGCGCATCTGCTCCGCGACCGTATCGGTAATGGCCTCTTCAATGCCCAGCAGCAGTTCGGCAAACTCATCGTACAGCGGCTGGCGGTTCGCCATGCGCTGCTCAACGGCGGCGAGCGCGGCCTGCGACATGCCGGTATAAAAATTGATTTTATGAATGCCCAGCTCGATAGCGCGGCGGAAGTCGGCATCGCTAATCCCGGAGCCGCCGTGTAAAACCAGCGGCAGGCCCGTCTGCTGGCGAATGGCGTCCAGACGCGGGAAATCAAGCTTCGGCTCGCCCTTGTATTTGCCGTGCGCGTTGCCAATGGCGACCGCCAGCGCGTCGATACCGGTTAAATCGACAAACTCGCGCGCCAGCTGTGGGTCGGTAAAGAACGCTTCATCCGCATGCCCATACAGCGCGCCGCCTTCATCTCCGCCGACCGCGCCCAGCTCCGCCTCCACCGAGACGCCCACCGCGTGGCACATCTTCACCACTTCCCGGGTCTGGCGGATATTTTCCTCATAGCTCAGCGTCGAGCCGTCGAACATCACCGAGCTGAACCCTAAGCGCAGGGCGCGCACGACGGCCTCAAAATGCAGCCCGTGGTCGAGGTTAAGCACCACGGGAATATCGTGACGGGCGGCTTCGAACTTCACCGCTTCAACAAGCGACTCCAGAGACACGTACTTAAAATGCACTTCCGCGATGTTGATGATAAACGGCGAGCGTTCCTGCTTCGCGGCGGCAAACAGCGCGCGCAGAAAATGGGAGTCGAGAACGTTGAACGCGCCCAGGGCGTAGCGGTGTTCTCTGGCGTGTGCCAGACCGTCGGCAAGAGAAATCAATGGCATCATTCACTCCTTATATCCGAAACAGGTTGTACTCGTTGCACAGCACCAGCACCGCCGGTTCGTCTTCTTCGATGGTGTTGTAGCGATCGATGGGCTGTAAAAAGTGGTTGTCGTGTTCATCGTCATTGACCGACGACACTTCGCCCACCAGCACGTCGCCAAAGCCGCGTTCACCCCAGAAACTGTGGTACAGGCCGGGCGTCAGGCAGATGCTCTCCCCTGGCGTGAGGCGCAGCTGGCTGCCGGGCGCGTGCGTCTGCCGACAGCCGTCTATCGTGACGATCACGTCGGTGTTTTCGGTCTCCTCATGCGCCCCCGCATTCCATAACTCAATAATCAGATTCCCGCCGCCGCGGTTGATGATGTCCTCCCGCTTGCGCCAGTGGAAATGCATCGGCGTCACCTGGCCGTCGCGGACGTGCATGATTTTTTCGGCATAGCACTTCTCATAAGGCACGCCGTTGGGGGAGCCGTTGCGCAGGGTGAACAGCGTCAGCCCCTGTGCGGCAAAGTGGTTGCCGCCAAACGCCGTCACGTCCCAGCCGAGCCTGAGGTCGAACACCTCCTGCCAGGCGGCCTGGTCAAGCTGCTGCCATTTTGTTGGCGGAAAGCTGGCAAACGGCGGGAGATGCACGTCGTGCATGGAGAAGAACTGCCGCGTGTGGCCGAGGATTTCATTGATGTCGGAGCGTTTCATGGGGACTCCTTGAGTTTTATGCCGCCCCCTCACCCTAACCCTCTCCCCAAAGGGGAGAGGGGACGATTACACCCTCTCCCCTTTGGGGAGAGGGCCGGGGTGAGGGCATCAGGCCGCACCGGGGTTACTTAACCGTCCACCCCTTATACGTGCCGACGTTCTTTTTATCGATCATCGTCACCGGGATCAGCACAGGCTCTTTCGGCGCAGGTTTGCCCTGAAGAATGTCATAGCCAATCTCCACCGCCTTCGCCGCCATCACCTGCGGATCCTGCGCCGGTGTCGCCACAAACAGGGAGTTTTCGCGCTTCAGGGCTTCTTCACCGTCCGGGCTGCCATCCACGCCAACGATAAAGAACTCATTACGTTGAGCCTGTTTCGCCGCCAGATCGGCGCCGATCGCCGTCGGATCGTTAATTGCGAATACGCCGTCGATCTTCGGATTGGCCGCCAGCAGGGAGGTCATGACCTCCAGTCCGCCTTCGCGGCTGCCTTTGGCGTTCTGATTATCCGAGAGCACTTTGATATCCGGGTGGCGCCTGAACTCGGTCTGGCAGCCCTCCACGCGGTTTTGTACCGCAGAAACCGGCGGCCCGTTGATGATCACCACGTTGCCTTTACCTTTCAGGCGGTCGGTTATGTACTTACAGGCCATCTCCCCCGCCTGGGTGTTATCGGAGGTGATGGTCGCATCAGCCCCTTCCGCCGCCACGTCAACCGCCACGACCACGATCCCTGCCTCTTTGGCGCGTTTTACCGCCGGGCCGATCCCTTTGGAATCCGCGGCGTTGAGGATGATCATGTCCACTTTCGCCGCAATGAAGTTATCGATCTGCGACACCTGCTGGCCCAGATCGTACCCGCTGGAGACCAGCGTCACCTTGACGTTATCTCCCGCCAGCTTGCGCGCTTCCAGCTCGGCGCCTTTGGTGATCTGCACGAAGAACGGGTTAGCCAGGTCGCCCACCGTCACGCCGATGGACTTCAGATCTTTTGCCTGCGCAAACGGGGTTGCGGCCAGCAGCGCGCCAGCACAGAGCGCGGTCACTAAGGGCTTTAATCTCATGCTGTATTCCTCACGTAGGGTATTGTTGTTATGCACTTTGATGGTGTCGGGTACGGTATTTGTCGATCAGCACCGCTATGATGATCACCGCCCCTTTGATCACCAGCTGCCAGAAGTAAGAGACGCCCATCAGCGTCATGCCGTTGTTGAGGGTGGCGATGATCAATGCACCGACCAGCGTGCCGGTGATCGTGCCGATCCCGCCGACGAAGCTGGTTCCGCCGAGGATCACCGCCGCAATCGCATCCAGCTCGTACCCCGTGCCGAGGTTGCCGTTGGCGCTGTAGAGGCGCGAGGCGCTCATCACGCCGCCTAATCCCGAGAGCAGGCCGCTCATGCCGTAGACAAACAGCAGCACCAGCCAGACCTTGATGCCGGTTAAGCGTGCCGCCTGCATATTGCCGCCGACCGCATAGATGTGAACGCCGAGGGTGGTGCGACGCAGAATAAACCAGCACACCACAATCACCGCCAGGGCGATCACCACCAGCCACGGAATCGGGCCGAGGTAGTTGTTGCCGATCCACTCGAAGTTAATGTTGGAGTTAATGACCGTCGTGCCGTCCGCCAGCAGATACGCCGCGCCGCGCAGTGCCGTATAGGTGCCGAGGGTGACGATAAACGGCGGCAGCCCGGCAAAGGCCACCAGCGCGCCGTTGAACAGCCCCAGCACCATACCGAGCATCAGCGCCGCCGGAATGGAGAGCATCGCAAATTCCGGGATAAGCGAGACCACCATCGCCGCTACCGCCGTAGTGCCCAGAATCGAGCCCACGGAGAGGTCAATCCCGCCGGTCAGGATGATGAAGGTCATCCCCGCCGCCAGCACGATGTTGATCGACGCCTGCCGGGTAATATTCAGCAGGTTGCTCTCGGTGAAAAAGTTCGGGGCGATAAAGCCAAATACCGCCACAATCAGGATTAAAATTGGCAAAATGCCGATCGTTTGCATCAGATCGCTCATCAGCATTTTTTTGGCGGAGGCGGATTTCGCCACCTGCTGCGGATGGGTTGGAGTTGTCATAATTACACCGCCTGATGATGTGTGTCGTTCACGCCGGTTGCCAGCGTCATAATGTTTTCCTGAGAGATGTCGCGTCCGTGGAGTTCACCCGCGATGCTGCCTTCCCGCATCACGTACACCCGGTCGCTCATGCCCACCACTTCCGGCAGCTCGCTGGAGATCATCAGAATCGCCACCCCTTTGCGCGCCATCTGGTTCATGATGCGGTAGATCTCGCTTTTCGCGCCGACGTCCACGCCGCGCGTAGGTTCGTCCAGAATCAGAATGCGCGGGCCAATCGCCACCCAGCGGGAGATCAGCAGCTTTTGCTGGTTGCCGCCGGAGAGCCCGCCCGCGCGCACCTGAGAATGCGGCACGCGGATATTGAGCAGGGCGATGGCGTCATCGGAAATAGACTGCGCTTTTTTGCGGTTCAGCCAGCCGAAGGTGGCGTCGCGCTCCAGCGTCGCCATGGTGATGTTCTCCTGCGCCGCCAGCTCCAGAAACAGCCCCTGCTCCTTGCGGTTCTCGGTAAGAAAACCGATGCCGTTTTCAATGGCCGCGCGCGGGGAGTGGATCACCACCGGTTCGCCGTCGACCTCGATCATGCCGCCGGTGGCTTTGCGCACGCCGAAGATCAGCTGCGCCAGCTCGGAGCGACCGGCCCCGACCAGCCCCGCCAGCCCGACGATTTCACCGGAGCGAACCTGCAAACTGCACGGCAGCACTTTTTTGCCATCTGTCAGGTGGTGCACGTTCAGACGCGGGCTGCCGAGCGGAATATCGCGCTCTTTGTTAAACAGATCGCTGAGCGGGCGGCCCACCATCATGCGCACCAACTCAGAGGCATTCAGCTTGTCGCGCGTCAGGCTGCCGACGTACTGCCCGTCGCGCAGGACGCTGACGCGATCGGAAAGCTCATACACTTCCGCCATGCGGTGGCTGATGTAGATAATCGCCATCCCTTCATCGCGCAGGCGCAAAATCAGTTCAAACAGGCGGTGCGTTTCGCGCGAAGAGAGGGCGGCGGTGGGTTCATCCATCACCAGAATGCGGCTGTTGCGGTGCAGCGCGCGGGCGATCTCCACCTGCTGCTGCTCGGCGATGGTCAGCTTCATCACCAGGTCGGTGGCGCTGAACTGCGCGCCGAGACGGTCAATCACCGCCTGCGCCTGGGCGGCCATCTCTTTGCGCTGCACCAGCCCGCCGCGCGACAGCTCGCTGCCGAGAAAAATGTTTTCCGCCACGGTCAGGTTAGGAGCAAGCTGCATCTCCTGATAAATCAGGGTAATGCCTGCGGCCAGCGCATCCTTCGGACCTTTGATGTGAAACGGCTGACCGTCGATGAGGATGTCGCCGCTGCTGGCGGTATAAGCGCCTGCGAGGATCTTCATCAGCGTGCTTTTTCCGGCGCCGTTTTCCCCCATCAGCGCGTGGATCTCACCGGGGAAAACCGTCAAATCCACACCCTTGAGCGCGTGGAAATTGCCAAAGGTTTTGGCAATGTGGCGCATCTCTAAAACCGGGGTTCTGCTCATGGCGGATCTCCTGTGAATGTCGATATCTGTACTTCATCACAGGCGCGTAAATGCAAAATGTCAGAAGCTGTTCATATTTGTCATAGTTATGAATAGCTAATCGCCATCACATTTTCCTTTTCCCTCTCCCGGCGGGAGAGGGTCAGGGTGAGGGCACCAAACCGCAGAGGAGCCCAAACCCATGTCTTCACGCCCCCCGTTCTTCACCAGCGCCCGCGGTCGCCTGCTGATATTTAACCTGCTGGTGGTGGCGGTAACGCTGATGGTAAGCGGCGTGGCGGTGCTCGGCTTTCGTCATGCCAGCCAGATCCAGGAGCAGGTGCAGCAGCAAACGCTGGATGATATGACTGGCAGCATGAACCTCGCGCGCGACACGGCCAACGTGGCAACGGCGGCGGTGCGGCTGTCGCAGGTGGTCGGTGCGCTGGAGTACAAAGGCGAAGCTGAACGGCTTAAACAGACGCAGATGGCGCTGCGCCACTCGCTGGAGCAGCTTGCCGATGCGCCGCTGGCGCAGCAGGAGCCCGCGCTGGTGGCGCGTATTATTCGCAGGAGCAATGAGTTACAGCAGAGCGTGACGGGAATGCTGGAGCGCGGGCAAAAACGGCATCTGGAGCGTAACGCGCTGCTCAGCGCGCTGTATCAAAGCCAAAGCTATCTGCGTCATTTGCAGGATATCAACCGCCGTTACGCGAGCAATGTGCCAGACGCCCGGCAGCTTGCAGAGATGGACAGGCTGATCGTTGCCGCCATTGATACCCCTTCACCGCGCGCCACGGTGCAGCAGCTGGATGCAGTAACCGCGATGTTACCCGCGAGCGCCCTGCAACCGGTGGTCAACCTGGTGCTCCCGGATTTTAATGATGAGCTGCGCAAGCTCGCGCCACTGTCAAAGCAGCTGGAGGAGAGCGATCTGTCCATCAGCTGGTACATGTTCCACATCAAGGCGCTGGTGGCGATATTAAACCGCGACATCAATCAGTACGTTGAACAGGTGGCGCAGGCCTCCCGGCTGCGTACCGCCCAAAGCCACCAGGAGCTGCGCTCCATCAGCGTGTTTATCAGCGTCTTCGCGGTGCTGGCGCTGATCATCACCGGCTGCGCCTGCTGGTATATTTACCGCAATCTGGGCTCCAACCTGACGGCTATCTCAAGGGCAATGTCGCGCCTCGCTCACGGCGAGCAGGATGTGTCGGTGCCCGCGCTACAGCGGCGTGATGAGCTGGGGGAACTGGCGCGCGCGTTTAACGTTTTTGCCCGCAATACCGCTTCGCTGGAGCACACCACGCGGCTACTGAAGGAGAAGACCTCGCAGATGGAGGTCGACCGCATCGAACGTCAGGGGCTGGAGGAGGCGCTGCTGCACAGCCAGAAAATGAAGGCGGTTGGGCAACTGACGGGCGGGCTGGCGCATGATTTTAATAACCTGCTGGCGGTGATTATCGGCAGTCTGGAGCTGACCGATTCAGCGTCACCGGACGCGCCGCGCATCACTCGTGCGCTCAAAGCCGCGGAACGCGGGGCCATGCTCACCCAGCGTCTGCTGGCCTTCTCGCGCAAGCAATCCCTGCAACCCCATGCGGTAGAGATGAAGCCGCTGCTGGAGAACCTGAGCGAGCTGATGCGGCACTCGCTTCCCGCCACGCTGACGCTGGATATTGAAGCGCAAACCCCGGCCTGGCCCGCATGGATTGACGTCAGCCAGCTGGAAAACGCCATTATCAACCTGGTAATGAACGCCCGTGATGCAATGGAGGGGCAAAATGGTGTGATCAAAATCCGCACCTGGAACCAGCGTGTGACCCGCAGCGACGGGCGCAGGCAGGATATGGTCGCGCTGGAGGTGATTGACCACGGCTGCGGGATGTCGCAGGAGGTGAAATCGCAGGTCTTTGAACCGTTCTTCACCACCAAACAGACCGGCAGCGGCAGCGGGTTAGGGCTGTCGATGGTGTACGGCTTTGTGCGTCAGTCCGGGGGGCGCGTTGAGATCGAAAGCGCGCCGGGGCAGGGAACCACCGTGCGGCTCCAGCTGCCGCGCTCGACGCTGCCCGCGTTCTCCGATGATGCCGCGCTGGCGACCACGGCCCCGGCAGAGAGTGAGCTGCTTGTGCTGGTCCTGGAAGATGAGGCGGGCGTGCGGCAGACACTGTGCGAGCAACTGCACCAGCTTGGCTACCTGACGCTTGAAGCCGAAAACGGCGAGCAGGCGCTGAACATGCTGGACGCATCGCCGGATATCGGCATGTTTATCAGCGACCTGATGTTGCCGGGCGGCCTGAGCGGCGCGGAGGTGATCGGCCATGTACGCAGCCACTATCCGCAGTTGCCGGTGCTGCTGATCAGCGGGCAGGATTTGCGCCCGGCGCATAACCCGCAGCTGCCGGACGTTCAGTTACTGCGAAAACCGTTCACCCGCGCACAGCTGGCGCAGGCGCTGCGCAAGGTGATGGCAGGAACCGGCAGCGAGCCAGGGTAGCGGCCCCCTGAGCGCCGTTAAAAGACGACGACGAGGCAGGGATAAATTTCACGGACTCATGCGGCAGCGGGCGGCGCAAATGCTGCTTTATCCCGACAATCAGCGCTTCGCGCGGAAAGCCAGGCATATCCATTACGCCGCCACCGAGGATCACCGCATCCGGATCGAACAGATTTACACTGGTGGCAATGGCGCGGGCTGCATGATTCAGGAGTTGTTGTACGAAGGGGTCATCGGGTACGGCTGAAAAGATATCTCCCATCGCATACTCGCGGGGCTGCTGTTCGTACCACTGTTTCAATGCGATACCGGAACAAACTGTTTCCAGACATCCCGGGTTGCCACAACCACAGTGCCGCGTCATATCCCCCTGTGGAATATGCCCGAGCTCGCCCGCTACGCCGTGCGCGCCCGTCCATGGAGCACCGTTTAGCCAGATGGCAAATCCCATGCCGGTGCCAAGATAGGCCGCCAGAACCTCTTGCTGCTGGAGATTGTGTTGCGCCACGTCAAACGAAAGCTGAAGGTTAACGTCGCGGGAAAATTCGACCGGGCAGCCTAGCGCATCTTCAAGTTTTCCCGCCAGATCGCGGAGCTCATTCGCCTGCAAAGGCAGATTAGGCGTCGAAATAATGGTGCGTTTGTCTTTGCCGACCAGTGCCGGAAAGCCCATGACCAGACCGCGACAGTGAACCTGTAAATGACGCAGCTGAGCCGTGATCATTTCCGTCACGCCGCACACCACACCAGAGCGGATAACCTCCGCGGTGCGCTGTTTTTCACAATGCAACACCGCACCGTCGGCCGTTTGCAGGCAAAAACGGATATGAGTGGCCCCCATATCCACTCCGGCGACGACATCAGGCTGTTTTTGCATGAGGAACAACCTCGTTTCGTGCCGACAGGATCTGCCCGGCCATAAGCTGCCATGCATCCCCGATATTCTCTGCATGGTTGAACAGACCAGACGTTCCGACGATAAAGACATCTGCGCCGGCGGCCATCAGTTTTTTATAGGTGGCCTGATTGCATGAGCCATCGATCTCAATCTCATAGCTCAGCCCTTCGCGTTCGCGCCAGGCTTTCAGCTCGGCAATTTTCTCCAGCATTTCCGGAATGAACGGCTGCCCGGCAAAGCCTGGATCGACGGTCATCACGGTGATTTTGTCCGCCTTATGAATATAGTATTTCATCGCCTCAACCGGGGTTTCCGGGTTGAGGATGAGTCCCACCTTCATACCGTGACGACGGATCTCTTCAATCAGGCGGAAAGCCTGACCGTTGATGGTCTCCGGGTGCAGTGTGATGAAGTCTGCTCCGGCCTGCGCCAGCTGGCTTATGTAGTCCTGCGGGCGAGTCACCATCAGGTGACAGTCCAGTGGTTTGGTGGCGAGCTTCTTCACCTGGCCGACAAAGAACGGAGACAGCGTCAGATTAGGCACAAAGTGGCCGTCCATGATGTCGATATGGAAGTAGTCCGCGTGCTGGTCAATAAATTCGATCTGTTCTTTGAATTTCAGCAGATCCATACACATCAGGGAGGGTGAAATTTTCATAGTGATTTCCTTACTTACTGATCAATCTGTCGAGGGCAACAGCGGCGATAATCAACCCGCCCATTACCACCAGCTGGTAGTAGGTTTGTACCTGTAAGATATTGAGTCCGTTATTGATGGTGCCGATGATGAGACCACCAATCACGACCGAGAAGATGCGGCCTTTACCGCCGAAGAAGCTGGTTCCGCCGATGATGGCGCTGGCGATGGCGTATGTTTCAAATCCCATCCCGGCCAGCGGCTCCGCTGCGCCCAGACGCGCGGTCGACACCACGCCCGCCAGCCCGGCGCATACGCCAGAAATAATGAGCACCACCAGAATATGAAACTTCACGTCAATGCCGGAGTAGAACGCCGAGTTTTTGTTACCGCCCAGGGCGTAGATATTGCGCCCCAGCCGCATACGGGTGGTGAGGAACCAGAGGATCACCGCGACGATCAGCGAGAAGATGACCGGTACGGGTATCCCGAGGACGCTGGCAGCGAAGAAGTTTACAAAATCGAACGAAAAGCCATAGACGGAGTTAGCATCGGAAATCACCAGCGTGATGCCGCGAAAAATGGCGTTAGTACCGAGAGTGATAATGAACGGATGTAGCCCGGTCCAGTTGACCAGACAGCCATTGATCGCCCCCAGCGCGCCGCCGACCAGTACGCCGCCAATCAGTGCTGCAAAAAACGGGTCGACACCAGCCAGCATCAGTTTGGCAGTCACCATGCCGGAGAGTGCCAGAATGGCTCCGACGGACAGATCAATACCCGCGACAAGGATGGCAAAGAATTCGCCCATCCCGATCAGCACCGTTACCGAGCTCTGGACAAAAATCTGCGTGATGTTGTTGGTGGTGAGGAAGTACTCCGATGACAGCGTGCCAAAGATGGCGACTATAATCGCGAGGATAAAAAAGGTACCGTACTTGTCCCAGAACAGCGCGAAGTTAAATGGCTTTTTCTCCGCCATATCGCCTTTCACTCTTGTGGTAATGCCCATGCCATGATCTCCTCTTCGCTCATGTCGTCGCGATTGGTCAGGATTTGCGTCAGCCGCCCTTCGCAGAACACGGCGATGCGGTCGCAGACGGCGATAATTTCAGGTAATTCAGACGACACCATCAGGATGACCTTGCCTTCGTCAGCCAGCTGGCGCATCACCTTGTAGATTTCGGCCTTTGCGCCGACGTCGATGCCTCGCGTGGGTTCATCAAAAATGATGACGTCCGGGTTGCAACACAGCCATTTAGAAATCAGCACCTTTTGCTGATTGCCGCCGGAGAGTTCGGTGATGTTTTGCTCTACGCTATGGCACTTCAACGCCAGCAACTGGCGCTGTGCTTCGGCGGTCTTGCGTTCTTCATGCTCGCGAAAGAGCCCCATGGCCCCTTTATAGCCACCGTTTTTCAGGCTCTGGCTGACGGCCATGTTTTGGGCGATAGAGAAATTAGGGAAAAAGCCATTTTCGCGGCGGCTTTCGGTGATGTAGGCCATCCCTTTTTTCAACGCATCCAGAGGCGAACGCGGGGAGATGGTTTTGCCGTTGAGGCGAATTTCACCGCTCGCGCGTTTATCCACGCCGAAGAGACAGTCCATCAGTTCGGTACGTCCCGAGCCGACCAGACCCGCAAAACCCAGTATTTCGCCGCGGTTCACGCTGAACGAAATATCTCGCACTTTTTTCTTGTCCCGGCTGGTGACGTTGTTCACCTCAAACACCGTGTCGCGTTCGATGTTGCCGGTGCTCTCTTTCATGGCGTTAAAGCGGTTTTGCAGTTCGCGGCCGACCATCAGGCGCACAATGTCGTCGTTTGAAACGTCACTCACCAGGCCACTGCATACGCTGGAACCGTCTTTCATTACCGTGTAGCGGTCGCAGATGCGGCGGATTTCCGCGAGCTTATGCGAGATATAGACAATGGCGGTGCCTTCTTTACGCAGCTGATTCATGATCAAGAAAAGATAATCCACCTCTTTATTGGTTAATGAAGATGTGGGTTCATCCATAATGATCACTTTGGCATCGAGCATTAAGGTTTTCGCGATTTCCAGCATCTGTTTATGGCTGATGGATAAATTCGCTACCTTTTCATCTAAATCGACTTTTAATCCGACGCGTAAGAGCATCATCGCACCGCGAATGCGCATCTCTTTCCAGTCAATAATCCTGATGCCACAAACCTTTTTAGTCAGGTGACGGCCTATATATAGATTTTCCAGCACGGTTAATTCATCAATAACGCTGAGTTCCTGATATATAATGCCGATGCCCAGTTGTGCTGCCAGTTTATGATCCAATTTGTCGTAATTCTTTTCATTAATAATAATGGAGCCTTTGGTCGGCTCATGAATTCCCGACAATACTTTCATTAAGGTTGATTTACCGGCACCATTCTCCCCTAATAACGCGTGGATCTCATGAGGGTATATAGTTAAATCAACCGATTTTAATGCGTGAACCGGACCAAAGGATTTGCCGATCCCCGCCATCGAGATATATGGCGTGACCATGTTTATTTCCTTCTCTGTTCACCCTCTCCCTGTGGGAGAGGGCCGGAGTGAGGGCATCAAGCCGCACAGTTCTGCGTTATTTTGTCACCAGAATCGAATCCACCAACTTGAATTCAGGCGTTTTTTCCAGCGGGATGACTTTCCCGGTTTTCGCGGCATCCACCATTAATTTCAGGCCGGTCGCCCCGATGTCCGCCGGGTTTTGTGCGACGGTTGCCGTCATCTGACCGGCTTCGACCATCTTACGCGCCTCTGGGATACCATCGGTGCCGACCACCAGCACTTTGCCGATTTTACCGGCGTTTGCCACCGCCTGTGCCACGCCCATCGCCATGGTATCGTTCGCGCAGTAGAAGGCTTTCAGATTCGGGTTTCGTTGCAGCACGTTGGTTGCCACATCCAGAGCTTTAATGCGATCCCAGTCAGCGGGCTGGCTGGCAACCAGCTTAATTTGGTTTGCTTTTTTGAAGGCTTCTGTTGCGCCATTGCGGCGCGCCTCGCCCGATGCGTTACCGGCTTTACCCTCAATGATTGCGACTTCGCCCCCCTCCGCACCAAGTTTATTGATAATAAAATCGGCCCCTTTTGCGCCGACGGCCACGTTGTCCGTTGTGACAAACCCCTCTACATTGCCACCTGCTTTTTTCAGGTTATCCATATCGATTTTTTCATCGAGATTCACCAGATAGAGACCTTTCTGCCAGGCGCGCGCGACGGGCATGACCAGATTCACGGAGGAGAGTGGGGCAAAAGCGATACCCTTGTATTTTTTATTACTCAGATCTTCGAACAGCTGTAGCTGGGACTGAAAATCCCCTTCTGACGGCGAGGCAAAAATATCAACGCTTACTCCCAGGGTTTTGGCTTCATCTTCAATCCCTTTCTTCATATCCACCCAGAATGGATTGGAGAGCGTTTTTAATACCACCGCATATTCCGCAGCAGCAAACGCGCTGGTGGATAACATTAAGCCCATAGCGGCGCCGCTGAAATATTTCAGATATTTATTCATAGCAGTGTTCTCAATGTAGGGTATGTTGTTGTTAATCCCGCCTGAGCAGGATTAACCTTTTAATTTACTTCAGTGCGCCAGGAGAGAAGAAATCCACAATAGCGCCGGTTTTTTGCATATTAAGTGTGGCCTGTTCGATGTTTTGTTGTGCAACGGAAACAAATAACGCATCTAATAATGTAAGCTGTAATATACGCGCGGAGGCGTTGCGCCCTAATAACGGGGTCTCTGGTGCTGGCGAACAAATAATATAATCAGCAAGTTTAGCAATCGGCGAATGGTAGCTATGAGTAATACAGATAATTTTGGCGCCGTTCTTTTTTGCTAACTCAACTGCTGCTTTCACATCACTGGTGCGGCCGGAATGGGAGACCACCAGTACCACATCCCCTTCCTTCAGCAGCGATGCTGACATCATCATAATGTGCGCGTCCTGATACGACTGGCAGCGCACGCCGATGCGTAGAAACTTATGCTGGATGTCGGCGCAAATAGCGTTAGAACCCCCCACACCGTACAGATCGCGCTGGTTGGCCTGGGCGAAGAAACGTGCCGCGCGGTGAATTTCATCCACGTTCACTATCGACTGGCCTTCCATAATGGTGCGCAGCGTAATATTGAACACTTTGTTAACCACATCCTGTGGTGCTTCATCAAAAGCGAGTTCCGCAGGTAATACTTGTTCGGATTGCGAGAAGTAGTCGACCAGCGCCGCACGCAGGTTACGGAAACCGCTAAAGCCGAGCAGTTTGGCCACTTTCACGATCATCGCTTCCGACACCATCAGCGTTTCGGCAACGTCTTTAATCGCAGGCGCGCCGCTCAGGTTACCCGGCTGGAGCAGCCAGTCGACGATACGGCTTTCGTTGCCGGTCATGCCTTCCTGCTTCATGCGCAGGTACGGTGCAAGGCCAATGCCGTTAGGCAGCTCTTTTTTAAATTCTGACTGACTCATCGCTCTCTTTTGTCCTTAAAAATGAAGACGACACTATATCACCACACTCTGGCATGAAAATATGCTGGCAACTTCACAATGTTTAGAAATTCATAAAGTTTTATTGGCTGTGAAGTTTTGAGGGGCGGTTGCTTTAGGACTCCCTTAAAAATCAATAACATAATTATGACGCGTTAACGGATTTTAATGCATGCCGTAAGAAATATACCGTCATGAGAGAGTTGAAATGTCAAAGTCAGGGGTGTAGAACACGCGCAGAACTCGATGGTTTTGAGGTTTTATTGCACAACTGACCGGTCTTAAATCACAACTCCATCGAGTTCGTAAAGTTAACCCACGATGAGGTTTATTATGAAAAAGATTGCATTTGGCTGCGATCACGTAGGTTTTATGCTGAAAGAGGATATTCTGGCCCATCTGTGCGCGCGTGGCATCGACGTGGTGGATAAGGGCACCTGTTCCCCGGAGCGTACTGACTACCCGTATTATGCCAGCGCGGTTGCACAGGCTATTATCGATAAGGAGGTGGATGGCGGCATCCTGATCTGCGGAACGGGGGTAGGGATCTCCATTACGGCCAATAAGTTCCCGGGCATCCGCGCAGTGGTCTGTAGCGAACCTTATTCAGCTCAGCTTTCAAGGCAGCATAACAACACGAATGTGCTGGCATTTGGTTCGCGCGTGGTCGGACTGGAGCTGGCAAAAATGATCGTCGATGCCTGGCTAAATGCACCGTTTGAAGGGGGACGACATCAGGCGCGAGTCGATGCGATAGGGGCGATTGAACAGGCCAGGAATTGAGATTCCTCCGCTACCCCGGTTCCCTGCCATTCATTACCGTAAGGCCAGTTCACCTGCGAGTCTGGCCTTATGAAACGTTACTCTACCGCTCTGTTATTGGGTCTGCTGACTTTAACCAGCCAACTGGCGCATGCCGATGTGATTGATGATGCCATTGGCAATATTCAGCAGGCGATCAACGACGCCTATAACCCCGGCAGCAGCCGTAATGATGACGACGACGATCGTTACGATCGCAGCCGTCAAACCGACAGCCGCCAGTACGACGATCGTCGTCGACAGTTAGAAGATCGACGCCAGCGTTTAGACGAGCGTCAGCGGCAGCTGGATGACGATCGGCGTCGGTTAGAAGAGGATGAGCGCCGGTTAGAGGATGATTACGATCGGTGGTAACCCCGGTATTGCAACGCACAGGCCGGGTAAGGCGCAGCCGCCACCCGGCAAAACCTAATCCAGTACCAGCACCATCCCGTCATACCCCGCTTCAATGCCGGACGGCAGCGGGTTATTCATCATCCACACGTCAAACTGATGGCTGATATGCGTCAGGATCACCTGCGGACAGCCAATCACCCCGTTCAGCGCAATCACCGTATTCAAATCACAATGGTTGCGCGGCGTCTCCGGGCGCGGTTCATGGCTACAGTCGATAATCATCGCCTGCGGCTGATTGTTTAGCAGAAACGTCACCGTTTTATCCGGTAGCCCGGCGGTATCAGAAAGCCACGCCACGCGGCTGTGGGCGGACTCCAGCAGATAGCCAAACGTGAGTTTTGAATGGTTGAGCGGCAGCGGCGTGACCCGCAAGCCCTGAAGTTCAAACATCACAAACGGCTCCACCGTGTGGCTGAAATCGAGAAGGCCCGGATGCTTGAACAGGTCGTCACAGCCTGCGTCGTCCGGCGGACCGTAAACCGGAATGGTCGCTCCCACGCCCCAGCGCAGAGGAAAAAGCCCCTGAACGTGATCCATATGATAATGGGTAAGCAAAATCTGCCTGAAACTCCCCGCGGGCCAGTCGTCCATCAGGTGTGGAATACCCGCGTCCAGCAAGGTGACCGAATCGTTGAATTTCACCGCCGCGCTACAGGGGCGACGGCGATAATTTTCCTGTAAACGCGCCCGTCGGCACGCCGCGCAGTCGCAGCCAAACACCGGCACCAGCTGAGCCCCTCCGGTTCCTGTCAGCGTGATCGTCAGACTCATAACGCACCTCTACAGCGGTTTGGTGAAGCGGAAATGGCTTTGCGTATATCCTTCACGAACATAAAAACGGTGCGCGTCCACGCGCTTCACGCTGGTGGAAAGCTCGGTCAGCTCGGCGCCTGCCTGTCGCGCGACGTCCTCTGCCCAGGCCAGCAGCTGGCTGCCCACTTTTAATCCGCGCGCCTGCGGCATCACCACCAGCTCCTGGATCTCGCCGATCCAGCGGGCGTGATGCAGGTGAAACTGCATATGCAGGCCGATCATACCGATGATCTGCCCGTCCAGCTCGGCCAGCTGGTAACGCATATTGTGATCCTGCAAGTTGGCCAGATACCCGGCGTGAAACGCCTGATGATCGAACTCGGCCTGCTTAAGTTCGCAGATCAGCGCGTAAACGATCGGCGCATCGTCGGCGGTGGCGGGGCGAAGCTGGCAGTCAGGCATGCTGTTTCTCCTTCTGGCGAATAAGCGATAGCAAGGTCTCGATTGACTGTAGCAAACTTCCGTCGTTATTGAGGAGATGGCAACCCGACGGGGTGTAGCGCGCCGCCCGTTCCAGCCGCTGGTCGATCTCGCGCGCGTTTTCGCGTCCCCGCTTTTGCAGCCGGCTACGCAGAACGTCCGGGGAAACCTGCAAACAGACCGGGAGCAGCGCCGCTTCGTACCGGGCGCGAGCCTGCGGGAGATGCGCCCGCGAGCCGTTAACCAGCACGTCGAACCCCGCATGCAGCCAGAGGTCAATCTCAATACCGACGCCATAGTAGTAACCGTTGGCATGCCAGCTCAGCGCCAGCAGGTTTTGTCCGGCGCGGGTAAAAAACTCCTGCTCGCTCAGGGCGATATGGTTCTCGCTTCCGGCGTTGGCATCGCGCGTGATATAGCGGTGCGCCACCAGCAGCTGTGAATGTTCCCGCTGCCGTAACGCCGACAGCAGGCTGTCCTTCCCGGAGCCGGACGGGCCCATTAACCAGATGAGTCTTCCCATCAGAACACCCTTTTTCCCTGACGCCAGACGTGGTCGATATGAATGTGCTCGCCCTTACGGTGGGCGAGCACCAGATCGGCCCGTTTCCCCTCGGCAATTTCACCGCGATCGTGAAGATTAAGCGCGCTGGCCGGGTTTTTCGTCACCAGGCGAATCGCCTGTGGCAGCGTGAAGCTGTTGTTCTCGTCGTCCGCGACGCGGAAGGCCGCGTCCAGCAGGCTGGCGGGGTAATAGTCAGAGGAGAGGATATCCAGCAGGCCGAGCGAGGCGAGCCTGCTTGCCGCCACGTTGCCGGAGTGCGATCCGCCGCGCACGATATTTGGCGCGCCCATCAGGACGTTCATGCCGTGCTTACGCGATGCCTCTGCCGCTTCAAACGTGGTGGGAAATTCAGCTATCACGCTGCCAAGCTGGTGGGATTCGCGCACGTGATCGTGCGTGGCGTCGTCATGGCTGGCCAGGGCAATATTCCGGTCCCGGCACATCGCGGCAATGGAGAGGCGATTCGGCTGCGACCACTGGGCCGCAAGCTGGAGCTGCTCTTCTTCGTAGCGCGCCATCTCCGCGTCGTTGAGCGAATATTTGCCCTGATAGTATTCGCGATACTTTTCAATGTTGGCGAACTGGCGCTGCCCCGGCGAGTGATCCATCAGGGAAACCAGCGAGACCGGCTCGCGGCCCACCAGCTTCTCAAACAGCGGCAGGGTGGTGTGGTGCGGCAACTCGCAACGCAGGTGCAGGCGGTGCTCGGCGCGGTTGAGGCCGCGCTTTTGCGTCTCCTCCACGGCGTTGATCATCTTCTCCAGATTCTCCAGGCGATCGCCGCCGTCGCGCACGTCGCCAATCGCCACCGCGTCCAGCACCGTGGTGATGCCGCTGGCGACCATCAGCGCGTCGTGGCTGCTCATCGCTGAATGAGCAGGCCAGTCCACCTTTGGGCGCGGGGTGAAGAATTTATCGAGATTATCGGTATGCAGCTCAATCAGCCCCGGCAGCAGCCAGCCGCCTTCGCCGTCCATCGCTTCAGGAGTGCGGCTCCGGGTTTCGGCAAAGGCGCGGATGACACCGTCCCGCACCTCAACCGAGCCGTTCACGACCTCATTTTCCAGCACCAGCCTGACATTATTGATAATCATACGTTTGTCCCCATCGGGTGCAGTCTGTCCGCCACGCGTTGGCGTACGGCGTCGTCGTGGAAGATCCCGACGATCGCCGCGCCGCGCGCTTTGGCCTGTTCGATCAGTTCCATCACCGCTGCGCTGTTCTTACTGTCGAGCGAGGCGGTGGGTTCATCCAGGAGTAAAATCGGATAATCGACGATAAAGCCGCGGGCGATGTTGACGCGCTGCTGCTCGCCGCCGGAAAAGGTTGACGGGGCGAGGTGCCACAGACGCTCCGGTACGTTGAGGCGCGTCAGCAGGCTGGCGGCTTTAGCGGCGCAGGTTTCGCGCGGCACGCCGAGATCCAGCAGGGGTTGCATGACCACGTCCAGGGCGGAGATCCGCGGGATCACTCGCAGGAACTGGCTGACCCAGCCGATCGTCGAGCGGCGCACTTCCAGCACTTTGCGCGCGGGAGCCTGAACCAGATCGACCCATTCATTGTTATGGCGAATATGAATATGGCCTTCGTCCGGCAGGTAGTTGGCATACAGGGAGCGCAGCAGGGTGGATTTTCCGCTGCCGGAATGGCCATGCAGCACCACGCATTCGCCGTTGCTGACCTCTAACGAGGCATTTTGCAGTACCGGCAGGCGGACGCCGTTTTGCTGGTGGAGCACAAAGGTTTTACTGACATTTTCAACGTGGATCATTTTGGCCTCGCGATTCGTTTTGCCGGGTGGCGGCTTCGCCTTACCCGGCCTACGGGTGCGGTGTTCGTTTTGCCGGGTGGCGGCTTCGCCTTACCCGGCCTACAAGGTGCGGTGTTCGTAGGCCGGGTAAGCGCAGCGCCACCCGGCAACCGCGCCCTCAGTTCTGCAATACGGACGACACCAGCAGCTGGGTATACGGATGATGGGGATCGTCGAGCACGCGGTCGGTTAACCCACTTTCCACCACCTGACCCTGCTTCATCACCAGCAAGCGGTCTGCCAGCAGGCGCGCGACGCCTAAATCGTGGGTGACAATCACCACCGCCAGGTTTAGCTCCACCACCAGGCCGCGCAGCAGGTCGAGCAGGCGAGCCTGTACAGAGACGTCCAGCCCGCCGGTCGGTTCATCCATAAACACCAGCTTCGGATGGGTGACGAGATTGCGGGCAATCTGTAAACGCTGCTGCATGCCGCCGGAGAAGGTGGTCGGCAGGTCGTCGATGCGCGAGGCGGGAATTTCAACCTCTTCCAGCCAGTGCTGCGCCGTGGCGCGGATGTTGCCGTAGTGGCGCGCGCCGGTGGCCATCAGCCGTTCGCCGATGTTGCCCCCCGCCGACACCTGGCGGCGCAGGCCATCCATCGGGTGCTGGTGCACCACGCCCCACTCGGTGCGCAGCAGGCGGCGGCGATCGGCTTCACTCATGCCATACAGCGACACGCCCTCATACAAAATGTCGCCATTCTGCGGCGTCAGGCGCGCGGAGATGGACTTCAGCAGGGTGGTTTTACCGGAGCCGGACTCGCCGACAATGCCCAGCACTTCGCCCGGCCACAGCTCAAACGACACGTCGCTAAAGCCTTTGCCCGGCGCATAAAGGTGAGTCAGGTTATTAACCGAAAGCAGCGGTTTCATTGGCTGTTCGCCTCGCTCTGTTGGCGGCAGTAATCGGTGTCGGAGCAGACAAACATCCGTTTGCCCGTGTCGTCCAGCACCACTTCATCCAGATAGCTATGCTTCGAACCGCAGATGGCGCACGGCTCGTCCCACTCCTGCACCGTAAACGGGTGATCGTCAAAATCCAGGCTCTCCACACGGGTGTACGGCGGTACGGCGTAGATGCGTTTTTCACGTCCGGCGCCAAAAAGTTGCAGGGCGGGCATCATGTCCATCTTCGGGTTATCGAATTTCGGGATCGGCGACGGGTCCATCACGTAGCGGCCGTTCACCTTCACCGGGTAGGCGTAGGTGGTGGCGATATGGCCGAAGCGGGCGATGTCCTCATACAGTTTGACCTGCATGATCCCGTACTCTTCCAGGGCGTGCATGGTGCGGGTTTCGGTTTCCCGCGGCTCAATAAAACGCAGCGGCTCCGGGATCGGCACCTGGAAAATCAAAATCTGATCTTCAGTCAGCGGGGTCTCCGGAATGCGGTGACGGGTCTGGATCAGCGTCGCGTCTTCGGTTTTTTCGGTAGTATTAACGCCCGTTACGCGCTTAAAGAAGTTGCGGATCGACACGGCGTTGGTGGTGTCGTCTGCCCCCTGGTCGATGACCTTAAGCACGTCCGCTTCGCCGATCACGCTGGCGGTGATCTGAATACCGCCCGTGCCCCAGCCGTAGGGCATTGGCATTTCGCGGCCGCCGAATGGCACCTGGTAGCCGGGGATCGCCACTGCCTTAAGGATGGCGCGGCGGATCATGCGTTTAGTTTGTTCGTCCAGATAGGCAAAGTTGTAGCCGCTTAAGTTAGCCATTGGCGCGCTCCCGTTGCAGGCGTTTCAGCAGTTCCAGTTCGGCCTGGAAATCGACGTAGTGCGGCAGCTTGAGGTGCGAGACAAAGCCGGCGGCCTCAACGTTATCCGCGTGGGCCAGCACGAACTCTTCGTCCTGTGCCGGGCCTGCAATATGCTCGCCGTAGTCCGGCGCCTGGAGCGCACGGTCAACCAGCGCCATCGCCATCGCCTTGCGCTCGCTCAGGCCATACACCAGCCCGTAGCCGCGGGTAAAGTGCGGATCTTCATTCTCTGGCGCGACAAAACCGTTGACCATTTCGCACTCGGTCATCAGCAGTTCGCCGATGTTCACCGCAAAACCCAGCTCTTCCGGCACGATTTCAATGTCGATATAACCGCTGCGGATCTCTGCCGCGAAGGGGTGGTTGCGCCCATAGCCGCGCTGAGTGGAGTAGGCCAGCGCCAGCAGATACCCTTCGTCACCGCGCATCAGCTGTTGCAGGCGGGACGAGCGCGAACAGGGATAGACCGGCGGCGTGCGGGTGATGTCATCCGGTGTGCTGCCGGTGTCCTCCTCCGCCTTCGCCAGCCCCTGGTTTGCCAGCAGGCTAAAGACGTGCGGGGAGGCGTCTTGTTCAGCGTCAGAGACGCTGAGCTGCGGTGTTTCACCGTTCGCCAGCAGAGTGAAGTCCAGCAGGCGATGGGTGTAGTCGTAGGTTGGACCAAGCAGCTGGCCGCCAGGAATATCTTTGTACACCGCAGAAATACGGCGCTCTAATCGCATTTCCGCCGTATTCACCGGCTCGCTAACCGCCAGCTTCGCAAGCGTAGTGCGGTAAGCGCGCAGCAGGAAGATGGCTTCCACGTTATCGCCGCTGGCCTGTTTCAGCGCCAGCGCCGCCAGTTCGCGGTCCGCGATGCCGCCTTCGGTCATCACGCGGTCGACGGCCAGGTTTAACTGCTGTTCAATCTGGGCGACGCTCAGCTCGGGAAGGGCGTCATCCCCCCGGCGTCTGTGCGCCTGCAAGGCATGGGCGGCGGCGATCGCCTTCTCGCCCCCTTTGACGGCAACGTACATCAGCACACCTCCACGTGAGTGGTTCTCGGGATCGCCAGCAGGCGCTCGCCGCAGGTCAGGATCAGGTCGATACCGAGCGGGAACGGATGCGGGCGCTCGGTCAGCTCATGAATGATGCACTCCGGCAGCTGGGGGGCGACCATCCGCTCGTCGGCAATCCCTGCACCCGTCAGGCGCAGCATGCGGCCACCGCTCAGGCTGGAGACCTGCAAAATCAGCGTAGCGCTGGTTTCTGGTGCGACGGCGCTGCCTTCGCTCAGGGCGTTAAGCTGTTCGTGGCTGATTTGCTCGTCGGCCACGGCGAAGACCGCCTGCTGGGGCTGCTCGACCAGCGGCGCGTTGGTGTGAAAGCGCAGGTTCTGGCTGGCGATATCGTTCAGCAATGCGCCTGACAGCCATACCGGGGTGTCGTTGTCCGCCAGGGTCAGCAGCACGCTGGTCGAGGCGAGGTTCAGCGGCAGCCAGCCCTGGGAGAGCTGATGCAGCGAGACAATGACGCCCGGCTCGCTCATGGCTTTCAGCAGGCGACGGAAACTCTGTTGGGCATCCTGGACGGCCAGGGTAAAAGCAGGTTGAAGCGTCATGCGTTGTCTCCGCGAACGAGCGTAAAGAAGTCGACCCGGCTGGTATTCACTTCGGCCTGACGCGCGGCAAGGCGTGCGGCGCGGTCGGCTTCCAGCGGGGCAATAAGGGTTTCCATTAACGTCTGAAAATGCGGCTGTTCCTGTAAAAGCGCGTCGATCGCTGCGCAGCGCTCGGCGTGCGTTTTGTCGCGCCCAAGTACGTAGCCGTAGCCCAGCGTGCCGCTTTTCAGGCGGATCACCGCGCGGGTGAGGGTGGCATCGCCGGCGAAGAAGCGCTCGCCGGTGCCGCCCATGCGTGCCTGGATCTGCACCAGGCCGATCTCCGGCGCGCGGATCGTGTCGTAGTCCGGCGTCAGGCCGAGCGTGCTCATGCGGGCAGCCAGCGCATTAGGCTGGCTGTGGGCCAGCACGCGCATCCAGCGCTGACGAGTGGAGGTGTCGAAGTGCATTCAGTGCTCCATGGTAAATTCAATCATGTCGGCGCGGGTCAGGCTGACGGAGTATTCCGTTGCGTTGACGTCGCCGTCACGGTGGTTGAGGGTGCGCACGCAGAGCAGCGGGGCCATGTTGGGGATCTCCAGCACCTTGCTCTCTTTCGCCTGCGCGCGGCGGGCGCTGATGCGCGTCTGGGTGCGTTTGAGCGCGATACCCGTCGCGTTCTGAAGAAAATCATGCAGGGAACCGCTGGCGAAATGTTGCAGCACGGGCCAGAGGGTGAGGTCCGCGAAGTAGTGGTCGATCTGACAGACCGCCACGCCGTTCACCCGGCGCAACGTGCGCAGGTGAACGACGTTGTCGCCCTCCTGAATCCCCAGCGCGTCCGCCACGTGGCGGGAGGCGGGGCGCAGGACTGACAGCAGCTTTTCGCTGGTGGGGTGGCTGCCCTGATCGAGCAGGTTCTGGCTAAAACGCGCCTGGGCATTGAGCGGGTAGTCGAACGGACGCATCAGCACCAGCACGCCGACGCCCTGACGGCGCTGGACCCAGCCGCGCTCCACCAGTTGATCGATGGCGCGACGCAGGGTGTGGCGATTCACTTCGTAGCGGTCGGCAAGCTGCTGCTCGGCGGGCAGGTAGTCTCCGCAGCGGTAGTGCGTGCGCAGCTCCACTTCGAGCTTTGCCGCAATCTCTTGCCAGCGGGTGGGGTAACTGGTCGGATGTCTGGATAAGTGCATACAAATCAAAGCCTCGCTTCTCAGATGAAGTGCTTACGCAAACGTTGAGAGAGGAAATCCAGCAGGCTGACGGTGACGATGATGAGCACCATCAGGGCGCAGGTTTGCTGGAACTGGAAACCACGAATGGCTTCCCACAGGGTGACGCCAATGCCGCCTGCGCCCACCATGCCGACCACGGTGGCGGAGCGAACGTTGGACTCGAAGCGGTACAGGGAGTAGGAGATGAGCAACGGCATCACCTGCGGCAGGACGCCGTACAGGATCTCTTCGATTTTGTTCGCTCCGGTTGCGCGGATGCCTTCCACCGGGCCGGGCTCGATGGCTTCAACCGCTTCGGAGAGCAGCTTGGAGAGCACGCCGGTGGTGTGGATGAACAGCGCCATCACGCCCGCGAACGGACCCAGGCCGACGGCGACCACGAACAGCATCGCAAAGACCATTTCGTTGATGGCGCGACAGGCGTCCATCAGGCGACGCATCGGCTGGTAGATCCACCACGGCACGATGTTTTCGGCGCTCATCAGGCCAAACGGAATGGAGAGGATCACGGCGAGGGCGGTGCCCCAGACGGCAATTTGCAGGGTGATCGCCATTTCACCGAGGTAGTCCTGCCACTGGCTGAAGTCCGGCGGGAAGAAGTCGGCGGCGAAGGTCGCCATGTTGCCGGAATCTTTGAAGAGCAGCAGCGGATCCATCTCCGCGCCCTTCCAGGAGATAACGAGCACCGCCAGCAGAACGGCCCAGCTTATGAGCGAGAACCAGCTGCGCTTTGGCGGCGGGAGGGTGATGGTTTGCATGTTTTACTCCGTGGCTCTTTGTGTGCCGGATGGCGCTACGCTTATCCGGCCTACGATCTGTTCTCCCTCTCCCTGTGGGAGAGGGCCGGGGTGAGGGCATCAGCGTGCGTATTTCCCCCTCACCCTCAAGGGAGAGGGAGAAAAGCGTTACTGCACCGCTTTATTCACGCTGGTCATGGCACCGAGCGCGGCGGTCAGGCGGTCGAGATCGTCCAGCTGCGCCTGAATTTCCGACACTTTGCTGGTCTTCTCTTCTTCCTTCAGACCCTTGTTATCCTTCACGCCCTGCATCTGCTTGAACAGCGCCAGCTGGCGAATCGGCACCAGCTGCAAATCGCTGGACGCGCGGAACGGCGCCCAGCCCAGACGCGCCAGAACCGCTTTCTCTTCCGGCGTTTTGCCGTAGTTCATAAAGAAGTCGTAGACCTTGTCCTTGGTATTCTCAGAGAGGTTTTTGCGCCACACGATCGGGTCGCCCGGGATCAGCGGCGATTTCCAGATAACCTTGATTTCCTTCAGCTTGTCCGGCGCGGAGGTCTTCAGCTTGTCGAGGTTTTCAGTGTTGTTGGTGGCGACGTCAACCTGCTTATTCGCCACGGCCAGGGCGTTGGTTTCGTGGCTGGCGTTGACCGTGCGCTTAAAGTCGCTGGCGGAGACGTTGTTTTTCGCGAAGACGTAATAGCCAGGGACGAGGAAGCCGGAAGTGGAGTTCGGGTCGCCGTTACCAAAGGTCAGCTCTTTGCGTTTGGCGAGCATGTCGTTGAGGTTGTTGATCGGGCTGTCTTTGTTAACGATGAGCACGCTCCAGTAGCCCGGGGAGCCGTCTGCCGCAACGGTCTGGGCGAAGACCTGGCCGTTCGCGCGATCTACCGCTTCCATAGCAGAGAGGTTGCCATACCAGGCGATGTCGACTTTGTTGAAGCGCATTCCCTGAATGATGCCCGCGTAGTCCGGGGCGAAGAAGGCGTTTACTTTGATCCCCAGTTTGGTTTCCATATCTTTCAGGAACGGTTCCCACTGCGGCTTCAGGTTTTGCTGTGATTCCGTTGAAATGATGCCAAAGTTCAGCGCTTTTTCCTGTTCCTCAGCGTAAGCAGGGCTTAGCAGGGTGCTGATGCTGAACATGCTGGTGAAGGCCAGCGCGGCAACGGCTTTGTAGTTCATGTCCATTCCTCGTTATGGGGACGTTAAGCAGCCTGCGCGCGCTCTTCGACGCGGTTTACGCTGCGGTAGAGATGATCGAAACGTTCGTTATCAAACTGGTGGCTTGCGCCATCGAAGAACACATGGCCCTGACGCAGGGCGACGATGCGCTCGCAGTAGCGCAGGGCGTAATCCACCTGATGCAGCGTCACCACCACGGTGATGCCGTCGTTCTGGTTGATGTCGCGCAGGGTTTCCATCACGATGCGGGCCGATTCCGGATCCAGCGAGGCGATAGGTTCATCGGCCAGAATGATTTTGGCTTTCTGCATCAGGGCGCGGGCGATGGCGACGCGCTGCTGCTGTCCGCCGGAGAGCGTGGAGACGCGCTGGTGGGCGAAATGCGCCATGCCGACGCGGGTCAGCGCCTGTAAGGCTTCTTGCTTCTGGGATGGGGAGAACCAGCGCAGGCAGGTGCGCCAGAACGGGGTGCTGCCGAGCGCGCCTATCAGCACGTTCTCGAGCACGGTCAGGCGGTTCACCAGGTTGAACTGCTGAAAGATATAGCCCGTCTGAGCGCGGCTTTTGCGAATATCGCTCGCCAGACGCCCCGCATGTTGCACGGTGTTCCCCAACAGTTCGACGCGGCTTTCCGGCGTTTTGTCACAGGTAATCAGGCCGCTCAAGTGACGAAGAAGGGTGGATTTACCTGAACCAGACGGCCCCAACAGCGCCACCATTTCGCCCTGCTGGACGGTCAGATCAACGGCATGCAGCGCCTTGTTGTGATGGAAGGTTTTGCTCAGTTTCTCGACGCGAATGACAGTTTGCATGTGCCGGGCCTCACGATAAATGTGGCCTCATGCTGGCGCATCAATATGACATTTGGGTTAAGTCTCGGTTGCGGGAATTTGAAGAGTTGAGGGGAGTTTGATGACAGGCGGAGGCAGACTGCCCACCGCCCGAAAATTAGTGCTGCTGCTTAACGACGTTAATCATCCACGGCACGCCGTATTTATCGGTGACTTTCCCGAATCCGTGCGCCCAGAAAGTCTCCTGCCAGGCCATTTCGACATTGCCACCATCAGAGAGGTTGTCGAACCAGCGTTTGCCTTCATCCACGTCCTGCGTGTCGAGCACCAGCGTAAATCCGGCGTACTGCGTGCTGCTACCGGGTGGCAGACCATCGCTCATCATGATATCGCTGCCGGCAATGCGGACATTAGAGTGGGCGATGGCGGTATCCGGGAAGTTCATGCCTGACGGACAGCCTTCTTCGCTGTTTTCGTCTTTGGGCATTTCGCCGAAGGTGATTTTGTAGAGGAGTTCTGCGCCGATGGCCTGCTGATAGAAGGCGGTCGCCTCCGCACAGTTGCCGGCGAAAGAGATGTAGGGACTTAACGGCATAATCTTTACCTCACGTAAGAAAAGCCCGTTAAGTGTAGTTCCCGAACGCCCGGTAAGCGAAGCGTCACCGGGCGGGACAATCAGTTCTTTTTCACGAACTCAGATTTCAGTTTCATCGGACCGAAGCCGTCAATTTTGCAGTCGATATTATGATCGCCTTCAACCAGACGGATATTTTTGACTTTAGTGCCGATCTTCAGCATGGAGGAACTGCCTTTTACCTTCAGATCTTTCACAACGGTAACGCTGTCGCCGTCTGCCAGCAGGTTGCCGTTCGCGTCTTTCACGATCAGCGCATCGCTGTCCTGTGCAGGCTCCGCATCGTTCCATTCATGGGCGCATTCCGGGCAAACGAACATGCCATTGTCTTCATAGGTGTATTCAGAATTGCATTTCGGGCAGTGTGGAAGTTGCATGTTGGTATCCTCAAAAGTGTTAACACGCTGGAAAACGCCAGCTAAATGACGGCAGTGTGCCGAAAAAGGCAGCGAGTATAACGCAAATCCCCACTTTTGTCGGTGATATTGTTTTATAAAAATAGCGCATAAATGCGCAAGCGATGACACGAACTGTCAGTGAATTAAGGGAATCTTAAGCCCTGAACGGCAGAGATCGTAATCATGCTAAATGTATCGAATATTTTATTACAGCAAATTGCTACGCTGTGCCATTTCGGATAAGGTGAAGGAACAAGCCGTTATTTATCTATCCTCTTCTGACGCCATACATCTTTTGGCGCCAGGGAATACCTCTCTTTTTTGGTGGGTAAATAACGATGATATATCCTGATGTTTCCTGAAAATGCGTTTTGTCTATTCACTTTTGGCTTTCTGGCCAGGGGATGTTTTACACGTATTACGAGGGTGGTTTTTAAATTCTCATTATCTTCAGTTAGTTGTATTAAATGAACATGTTTTCCATACGTGATCATATAAGCCTGAAAAGTATAATTAAAACATCGTGGCTTAATAAAAGTAATAAATTTGCGTTAAGGGAAGGCTTTTATCATGCACACACAGACCATATTTGAATTAAGCCAGGAAGCTGAACGATTGTTACAGCTCGCTCTGAACAATCTTGATTCATTAAAATCTATGCCGATTGCAAAGCTGGATAGCACAGCCGCTGCGATGAGCGGCGTTAATAACAACGTTTTGCCGTTACATTTTAGCGCACGGGGTGTCGACGCTCAGCAGGCGATGCTGAATAACGAATTACGCAAAATAACCCGCCTCGAAATGGTGCTGGCGATTGTGGGTACCATGAAAGCGGGAAAATCGACCACCATTAATGCGATTGTGGGCACGGAAGTGCTGCCGAACCGCAATCGTCCGATGACGGCACTTCCCACGCTGATCCGCCATACGCCGGGCCAGAAGGAGCCGGTGCTGCATTTTTTGCACGTTTCGCCCATCGATACCCTGATTACCCAGTTGCAGAAAAAACTGTGCGATAAAGATCGCGGTAAGCTGGCGCGGCGTGTGGAAATCGACAAGGACATGAATACGCTGCTGGAGCGCATAGAAAGAGGTGAGGCGTTTGAAAA
This sequence comes from Enterobacter cloacae complex sp. 302F9, assembly GCF_050030335.1. Classification (NCBI taxonomy): domain Bacteria; kingdom Pseudomonadati; phylum Pseudomonadota; class Gammaproteobacteria; order Enterobacterales; family Enterobacteriaceae; genus Enterobacter; species Enterobacter cloacae complex sp. 302F9. The sequence continues at coordinate 404,622 of NZ_JBLGUC010000001.1, forward strand.
ACATCACCTGGGCGCGGAGCCCATCTTTCATTGTCTGAAAAGCCTGAACGATCTGGTGCGGCTGTCTCAGGCGCTGGGCGTGGAGTTTCCGTTCTCTGAGTATGCCGCGATAGAACATATTCCGGTGATTGAGGTGGAGTTTGTGCATCTCGCCGGTCTGGATGCGCACCTGGGGCAACTGACGCTGCTCGACACGCCGGGGCCGAACGAGGCCGGTCAGCCGCACCTGCAAAAAATGCTCAGCGAGCAGCTGGCGCGCGCCTCCGCCGTGCTGGCGGTGATGGACTATACACAGCTTAAATCTATTTCTGATGCGGAGGTTCGTCAGGCAATTTCGGCTGCCGGGAAATCCGTGCCGCTTTACGCCCTGGTCAACAAATTCGATCAGAAAGATCGTAACAGCGACGATGAAGAGCAGGTGCGGGCGATGATTTCCGGCACGCTGATGAAAGGAAATATTTCTCCGGGGCAAATTTATCCGGTCTCTTCCATGTGGGCCTATCTGGCAAACCGCGCCCGCTATGAGATGAACGTTCATGGGCGCCTTCCCGATCATCAGGATCAGCGTTGGGTACAGGATTTTGCCGAGGCCGCGCTGGGCCGCCGCTGGCGAACGGCCGACCTGGACGATATTGACCATATTCGCCATGCGGCGGATCTGCTGTGGGAGGATTCGCTGTTCGAACAGCCCATACGCAAACTGATTTACGCGGCTTACGCCAACGCCTCGCTGTTCGCTTTGCGGTCGGCATCGCATAAGCTGCTGAACTATGCGCAAAATGCCAGAGAATACCTGGATTTTCGCCATCAGGGACTGACGGTCGCTTTTGATGAGCTGGAGCTGAATATTGCGCGTCTGGAAGAGGATATGACGTTGCTGCGTCAGCGGCAGAGCGTGGTGAGCGATGAGGTCCAGCATGAAGTTGAAGAGGCGCTCAACACAACGGATGCATTCCTGCTTCGCCAGAAAGGTGAACTTCACCAGGCGCTGGGCGACATTTTTAGCCGCCCGTCTATTCTTGATTTAGCAGGGCGCGAGCCATCCAGTTTGCGTGCAGACGACGCGGATGCGATCCAGCAGCTGGTGCTTGACGATGAAGGGCAGGCGCAGATTGTCCTGAGCAAGATCCGATCGTCATGCGAGCAGATTTTGCTGAATGCGCAGAGCAGAATTGGCCGGGAGCTGGCGTTACGCTTCGATCAGCTGGAGTCTACGCTTGCCCGATCGTTGAATGAGGCGATGCGCCCTATCGAGACGCGAATCAAGGAACAGCTCAGTCATGCCGGATTTCGGGCGCGGATTAGCTTCCCGGCGTTTCAGGCAAACCAGCTTAATTTCAATACGCGCGGCTTATTTAATGATGCCATTGTGCAGGACACCCCTCCCGCCAGTCAGCCAGCCGGGGCAGGCAGCGTACGTAATACCGTCTCGCGCTGGCTCAATAATCCCGGCTGGGGCTGGGAAGAGTATGTCGTGACGCGCACACGCTATGTCATCGACATCGTTCAGCTTCATGGCAAATTTACGCAACATATCGATCAGTTTTGCGATCAAATACGTAAAGCTTTGGCCGCGCAGGTCGATGTCTCTGTTACGGCAGGTATGGCAACGTTCTTTGCAGAGTTTTCGTTGTGCCTGACCGGGTTACAGGAAAGCTTGCGTGATAGCCTTGCCGTGCGGCAGCAGAATGAACATTCAACCCGGGCGCTTAGCCAGTTGTTGAAGCAAAGTATGACTACTGCGGCGTGGATTCAGGAAGATACCCGACTGTTACGCGATGATATTCAAACCTTATTCGCGGCAGAGCAACCATGACAACACAGCTACTGGACGGTCCCGGGCGGACGCTGGAGTGTATTCATCCAAAATTTATGGTCGATTTGGTCCAGGGGGCGGACGCTGCACGTCACTCCCTCCTGGGGCCACAGCAACTGCAATTTCGTGAGCGTTTGACGCAGGAGATCATTACGCAGACCCGGCTGCGGCCGTGGGCAATGGCGGGAATGCTCAACGAAAATGCAGCGCTGCGGCTGGGTCTGGCGGAGAAACTGGCCGGTATGCTCGACCCCGGACACCTTGCGCTGACCCGTATGTCCGACAGGCTGGTAGCCCTGCGCCAGCAGGTGAATCCACGCCTCCCTCAACCGCCCGGATTGTTGCAACAGTACGAAGAGCTCTCCGCACATTTCAACCAGCGTGCCGCCTATAAAGAGAAAGCGCTCGCGCAGCGCGGCCTGACGGTTCAGGCGGGTGAGCACAGCGAGCAAATTTTTACCCGCTGGCGAGCCGGGCAGTATGACGGCTGGTCGCTGGCTGGCCGCTGCTTTATCGTGCTGGAAGAGTTGCGCTGGGGGGCGTTTGGCGATGCCTGTCGTCTGGCGAATAGCGATGTGGCGGCCATGCTGAAAGATAATCTGCGCAGCATGGCCGCAAACTATCTGGCACAGGGAATTAATGCTTCTCCCACCACCCGGCATTTTTACCATCAGTGGCTGACGACGCCCGCTTCTCCCGGTCTGATTGATTATAAAGATATGCTGGGCTGGCTGGGGGACTGGTGTCAGGCGGATAAACATCCGGTGAGCTGGTCAGTGACGCAGAGCTGGCAAACGGTCGCGCTGGGAATGCCGAGACTCTGTTCGGCAAAACGGCTGGTGGATGGCATGGTGGAAGAGATATTTGGTACGTGATTGCCCCCTTTTTTTAAGGAGGGGGCGAAAGGGTTAGTGGTGCATTTCTACCGCTTCAGGTTCTGTCCGGGACTCAGGCACATGCCCAAAGCGTCTGGCATACAGTGCCGTGATGACAGGGACCAGAATTGCCGTCACAATCACGCTGGCGGCAACCAGAGCCGTGGCGGAAGCGGCCACGGGTTCAAAGGCCGGATTAATCTGGGCGATAATCACCGGGTTGGCTACCGCAGCGCCTGCGGCCGAAGAGGCGGCCACGCCCGCGGTTCCGTTGCCGCCCCCGATGACGCGGTCTGCAATAATCAGTGGAATACCCGTGATGACGATGACGGCAACACCCAGCACAATGCCCAGCAGGCCGGTTTCCAGAATCACGTTCAGGTTGATGGTATTGCCCAACGCGAAGCCGAAGAACGGGATCAGTACCGGGGTGGCTTTGCTGAAGAAATCACGCAGATCGTGATCGAGGTTGCCCAGCGCAAAACCAATCAGGAACGGCAGGATCGCCCCGACAAAATGGTGTGGTTCAAAAGAGGCAAGGCCGGCAGAACCCAGAATCAACATCGTCATCAGCGGACCCGACTCCAGGGACATCAGCACGAACGCGCCCGATTCTTCTTTGGTGCCATATTGATTCATCAGGCTGGCATAGAGACCGCCGTTGGTCATATCCATTGCTGAGACTATGGCCAGAACGGATAATCCGGCGAAGAAGCCGGTCTGAATTCCATTCTCCGGAATGAACATTGCACAGATCATGGCAACAACCCAGGCGACCGCAATTTTAGTAATGACCAGCGTCCCTGATTTACGTAATACCGTACCTGTTGCACGCAAGTTAATAGATGCGCCGATGCAAAAGAACCAGACTGCCAGAATCGGTACCGTTCCGGTAATCATACCTTTTGTAAAACCGCCAAAATAAGCACCGGTATTCGGGGCCAGCGTATTTAATATCGCGCCAAGTACCAGCGGGACCAGCATCATCCCGCCCGGGATGCGTTCTATTGTTGCTTTAATCTTCATCATTAACCCTCACATCTCGTCCGCATGGCTGGCGGAAAGCTCAAAAAATAGATCAACAAATTCAAAAGATTGCCTTTTTTAGGGCCAATCGATTCGTTATTTATGCTGTAGAGCGAAATTCAGGTGTTCAGCATTCCTTCATTTGAAAGCCGCTGGGATATCGTGTTCGGATTTATCATGCGATCTTTGGAATTGTGATTCAACGAAAATAAAACGCTGTTTTAGTTATCTTCGTCACATATTGAATGTAAACAGGATTGCCCACTGTTAATAATTGAATTTTGTGTAAATTCGCTGTGAAAAAATGTGCTTGCATTTTGTTTGGGGAGGAATAATAACGGGCGTTAAGATCTGTTTGATAAGGGGGTTTAGAATGACCTTATTTATCGTGAATTGACAAAAGCTGAAGGCAACTTACGAACAGGAAAAATAAGTGTGAAGTTGATCACATATATAAACGCTGGTAGGGTAAAAAGGTCTTTAACTGCCCAGACAGGCGTCAACAGGTTCGGTTGTATTGAGGTAAAACGTCAATGTAAGTAAACCTGCTACGCTTGAATAAGGAGATTCGCATGGAGCGGATCTCTGGTTCACAGCTTGCAAAATGCGCTGTGAAACGGACGGGGCTGAGTCTACGAGGAAAGCTATGCTTAGAAGGAAAAAAGTAAAACCCATCACGCTGCGCGATGTCACCATTATTGATGACGCGAAACTGCGCAAAGCGATTACAGCGGCCTCGCTCGGTAATGCGATGGAGTGGTTCGATTTTGGTGTTTACGGCTTTGTGGCCTATGCACTTGGTAAAGTGTTCTTCCCTGGTGCCGATCCCAGCTTGCAGATGATTGCTGCGCTGGGTACGTTCTCCGTTCCCTTCCTGATTCGTCCTCTCGGTGGCCTTTTCTTCGGCATGCTGGGTGATAAATATGGTCGCCAGAAGATCCTGGCTATTACCATTGTCATCATGTCGATAAGTACATTCTGTATCGGCCTTATTCCGTCGTATGCAACTATTGGTATATGGGCGCCGATTCTGCTGTTGATCTGTAAGATGGCGCAGGGCTTCTCCGTTGGTGGCGAATATACCGGCGCATCGATTTTTGTCGCTGAATATTCTCCGGACCGTAAACGTGGCTTTATGGGCAGCTGGCTGGACTTTGGTTCGATTGCCGGTTTTGTCATGGGCGCGGGGGTTGTGGTTCTGATCTCAACCGTAGTGGGTGAAGAGAACTTCCTTGACTGGGGCTGGCGTATTCCGTTCTTCCTGGCGCTGCCGCTGGGCATCATTGGGCTTTATCTGCGTCACGCCCTGGAAGAGACGCCTGCGTTCCAGCAGCACGTTGAAAAGCTGGAGCAGGGTGACCGTGAAGGGTTACAGGATGGCCCGAAAGTGTCGTTCAAGGAGATTGCGACCAAACACTGGCGCAGCCTGCTGACCTGTATTGGTCTGGTGATTTCCACCAACGTCACCTATTACATGCTGTTGACCTACATGCCGAGCTACCTGTCGCATAACCTGCACTACTCGGAAGACCACGGTGTGCTGATTATTATCGCCATCATGGTGGGTATGCTGTTTGTGCAGCCGATTATGGGTCTGCTGAGCGACCGCTTTGGCCGTAAGCCATTCATTATTCTCGGCAGCGTAGCCCTGTTCGCACTGGCAATCCCGGCCTTTATTCTGATTAACAGCAATGTGCTGGGGCTGATTTTCGCCGGTCTGCTGATGCTGGCGGTGATCCTCAACTGCTTCATCGGGGTGATGGCTTCTACGCTGCCGGCAATGTTCCCGACGCATATTCGCTACAGTGCGCTGGCGGCAGCCTTTAATATCTCCGTTCTGATTGCGGGCCTGACGCCGACGCTTGCTGCTTCACTGGTGGAGAGCACGCAGAACCTGATGATGCCTGCTTACTATCTGATGGTCATTGCGGTGATCGGCCTGATTACCGGTATTACCATGAAGGAGACGGCGAATCGTCCGTTGAAAGGGGCAACGCCTGCGGCGTCTGATATTCAGGAAGCGAAAGAGATCCTGCGTGAGCACTACGATAATGTAGAGCAGAAGATTGAAGATATTGACGCAGAGATTGAGGCGCTCCAGACAAAACGCTCTCGCCTTGTCGATCAGCATCCTCGAATTAACGAGTGATAAAAAAACCCGCCGCTGGCGGGTTTTCTTTTATTAGCATCCTGCGGCAATATAGTCGCCGCCGGCGCTGACGGGGATCACCGTCAGGAACAGGATCGTCGCGAACAGTATCAGAACAATCCCTCCGGCAATTTTGACCATCGGCATTACCCAGTTCAGGGACGTGCCGCCGCCAAACCAGGTTACTGTGCGTTCACGCGCGTAACGTACTGCCAGCGACAGCCCCATAATCGACAGCGCCGTGCCCAGCGACATTGTCATCACAGCAGCAATCCCCCAGCTAATAATACCGAGCGCATTCGAGAACATCAGGATCATAATTGCCCCGCTGCACGGGCGTGCGCCAATGGCCAGCACCACGCCCAGACGGGTTTTCCAGTCGCTTTTAGTCAGATCCACCCCTACGCCGTGATGGCCGCAGCCACAGCGTTCATTATGCTGGTGAAGCGGCTTGATGGCGCTAATCGCCATTTTGCGCGGACGCAGGCTGCTGAGCGCCTGATAAATGATAAACGCACCGAAGACGGCAATCAGCACGGCGCTGATTTTCTCGACGTACCAACGGCTGGTGCTGATATCTCCTGACGCGAGGTTCAATCCAACCGCCAGGATAAAGACAAAGACGATCGCGATGACGCCCTGCATCATGCTACCGATAAACGGTACGACGCGCGCCGCGAGCTGGCTCTCTTTATTGGTGGTGAGATACGTGGTAACGATAAATTTGCCGTGCCCAGGTCCAACGGCATGGAGTACACCATAAAGAAACGCACCGGTTAACAACCATAGCCCACCGCTGTACTGATGATTATTAAGTTGCAGCAGATACATCACCAGATATCGGTGCAGGGTGATTTGGGTGGCGAGGCACCACTGAATAAAAGCATTCCAGTGCGTATGCAGTGCAAAACCTGCCATAAGTAACACCAGCACGGCGAGCCCGGCGGTTGGGGTACGCCAGTCACGTTGAAGTCGTTGTGTCGTCATGAGGTTGGCCCGCGAGAGAAATATTTGCCGCTAGTATAGTGTTCAAATCGCTGGATCACACCGGGATCGTCAATGGATTGTGGATAAGTCTGTGTGTAAAAAGGTATAAGGCGGGGTTTTGCTGGGGAATACAGCAGTCAGTCATTTTTTTGCAACTTTTCTGTTGCGGTCGCTCGGGAACTCCCTATAATGCGCCTCCATCGACACGGCGGATGTGAATCACTTCACAGATAACCCGGTCGGCTGAAGAGAAAAAATCCTGAAATAACGGGTTGACTCTGAAAGAGGAAAGCGTAATATACGCCACCTCGCGACAGCGCGCTGAAGCGCGTCGCAACTGCTCTTTAACAATTTATCAGACAATCTGTGTGGGCACTCAAAGTGACATGGATTCTTAATGTCTTCGGACACTAAATGAATACCAAGTCTCAACGAGTGAACACGTAATTCATTACGAAGTTTAATTCATTGAGCATCAAACTTTTAAATTGAAGAGTTTGATCATGGCTCAGATTGAACGCTGGCGGCAGGCCTAACACATGCAAGTCGAACGGTAACAGGAAGCAGCTTGCTGCTTTGCTGACGAGTGGCGGACGGGTGAGTAATGTCTGGGAAACTGCCTGATGGAGGGGGATAACTACTGGAAACGGTAGCTAATACCGCATAACGTCGCAAGACCAAAGAGGGGGACCTTCGGGCCTCTTGCCATCGGATGTGCCCAGATGGGATTAGCTAGTAGGTGGGGTAACGGCTCACCTAGGCGACGATCCCTAGCTGGTCTGAGAGGATGACCAGCCACACTGGAACTGAGACACGGTCCAGACTCCTACGGGAGGCAGCAGTGGGGAATATTGCACAATGGGCGCAAGCCTGATGCAGCCATGCCGCGTGTATGAAGAAGGCCTTCGGGTTGTAAAGTACTTTCAGCGGGGAGGAAGGTGTTGAGGTTAATAACCTCAGCAATTGACGTTACCCGCAGAAGAAGCACCGGCTAACTCCGTGCCAGCAGCCGCGGTAATACGGAGGGTGCAAGCGTTAATCGGAATTACTGGGCGTAAAGCGCACGCAGGCGGTCTGTCAAGTCGGATGTGAAATCCCCGGGCTCAACCTGGGAACTGCATTCGAAACTGGCAGGCTAGAGTCTTGTAGAGGGGGGTAGAATTCCAGGTGTAGCGGTGAAATGCGTAGAGATCTGGAGGAATACCGGTGGCGAAGGCGGCCCCCTGGACAAAGACTGACGCTCAGGTGCGAAAGCGTGGGGAGCAAACAGGATTAGATACCCTGGTAGTCCACGCCGTAAACGATGTCGACTTGGAGGTTGTGCCCTTGAGGCGTGGCTTCCGGAGCTAACGCGTTAAGTCGACCGCCTGGGGAGTACGGCCGCAAGGTTAAAACTCAAATGAATTGACGGGGGCCCGCACAAGCGGTGGAGCATGTGGTTTAATTCGATGCAACGCGAAGAACCTTACCTACTCTTGACATCCAGAGAACTTAGCAGAGATGCTTTGGTGCCTTCGGGAACTCTGAGACAGGTGCTGCATGGCTGTCGTCAGCTCGTGTTGTGAAATGTTGGGTTAAGTCCCGCAACGAGCGCAACCCTTATCCTTTGTTGCCAGCGGTTAGGCCGGGAACTCAAAGGAGACTGCCAGTGATAAACTGGAGGAAGGTGGGGATGACGTCAAGTCATCATGGCCCTTACGAGTAGGGCTACACACGTGCTACAATGGCGCATACAAAGAGAAGCGACCTCGCGAGAGCAAGCGGACCTCATAAAGTGCGTCGTAGTCCGGATTGGAGTCTGCAACTCGACTCCATGAAGTCGGAATCGCTAGTAATCGTGGATCAGAATGCCACGGTGAATACGTTCCCGGGCCTTGTACACACCGCCCGTCACACCATGGGAGTGGGTTGCAAAAGAAGTAGGTAGCTTAACCTTCGGGAGGGCGCTTACCACTTTGTGATTCATGACTGGGGTGAAGTCGTAACAAGGTAACCGTAGGGGAACCTGCGGTTGGATCACCTCCTTACCTTAAAGAACCTGCCTTTGCAGTGCTCACACAGATTGTCTGATGAAAAGTAAATAGCAAGGCGTCTTGCGATTGAGACTGTACGTCCCCTTCGTCTAGAGGCCCAGGACACCGCCCTTTCACGGCGGTAACAGGGGTTCGAATCCCCTAGGGGACGCCACTTGCTGGTTCGTGAGTGAAAGTCACCTGCCTTAATATCTCAAAACTGACTTGCGAGTCATGTTTGAGATATTTGCTCTTTAAAAATCTGGATCAAGCTGAAAATTGAAACGACACACAGCTCATGTGTGTTCGAGTCTCTCAAATTTTCGCAAGTCGATGGTGAATCGAAAGAAACATCTTCGGGTTGTGAGGTTAAGCGACTAAGCGTACACGGTGGATGCCCTGGCAGTCAGAGGCGATGAAGGACGTGCTAATCTGCGAAAAGCGCCGGCGAGGTGATATGAACCCTTGACCCGGCGATGTCCGAATGGGGAAACCCAGTGCAATCCGTTGCACTATCGTTAACTGAATACATAGGTTAACGAGGCGAACCGGGGGAACTGAAACATCTAAGTACCCCGAGGAAAAGAAATCAACCGAGATTCCCCCAGTAGCGGCGAGCGAACGGGGAGCAGCCCGGAGTCTGAATCAGCTTGTGTGTTAGTGGAACGGTCTGGAAAGTCCGACGGTACAGGGTGATAGTCCCGTACACGAAAGCACACATGCTGTGAACTCGAAGAGTAGGGCGGGACACGTGGTATCCTGTCTGAATATGGGGGGACCATCCTCCAAGGCTAAATACTCCTGACTGACCGATAGTGAACCAGTACCGTGAGGGAAAGGCGAAAAGAACCCCGGCGAGGGGAGTGAAAAAGAACCTGAAACCGTGTACGTACAAGCAGTGGGAGCCTCTTTATGGGGTGACTGCGTACCTTTTGTATAATGGGTCAGCGACTTATATTCTGTAGCAAGGTTAACCGTATAGGGGAGCCGAAGGGAAACCGAGTCTTAACTGGGCGTTAAGTTGCAGGGTATAGACCCGAAACCCGGTGATCTAGCCATGGGCAGGTTGAAGGTTGGGTAACACTAACTGGAGGACCGAACCGACTAATGTTGAAAAATTAGCGGATGACCTGTGGCTGGGGGTGAAAGGCCAATCAAACCGGGAGATAGCTGGTTCTCCCCGAAAGCTATTTAGGTAGCGCCTCGTGAACTCATCTTCGGGGGTAGAGCACTGTTTCGGCTAGGGGGCCATCCCGGCTTACCAACCCGATGCAAACTACGAATACCGAAGAATGTTATCACGGGAGACACACGGCGGGTGCTAACGTCCGTCGTGAAGAGGGAAACAACCCAGACCGCCAGCTAAGGTCCCAAAGTCATGGTTAAGTGGGAAACGATGTGGGAAGGCACAGACAGCCAGGATGTTGGCTTAGAAGCAGCCATCATTTAAAGAAAGCGTAATAGCTCACTGGTCGAGTCGGCCTGCGCGGAAGATGTAACGGGGCTAAACCATGCACCGAAGCTGCGGCAGCGACGCTTATGCGTTGTTGGGTAGGGGAGCGTTCTGTAAGCCGTTGAAGGTGTGCTGTGAGGCATGCTGGAGGTATCAGAAGTGCGAATGCTGACATAAGTAACGATAAAGCGGGTGAAAAGCCCGCTCGCCGGAAGACCAAGGGTTCCTGTCCAACGTTAATCGGGGCAGGGTGAGTCGACCCCTAAGGCGAGGCCGAAAGGCGTAGTCGATGGGAAACAGGTTAATATTCCTGTACTTGGTGTTACTGCGAAGGGGGGACGGAGAAGGCTATGTCAGCCGGGCGACGGTTGTCCCGGTTTAAACATGTAGGCGGAGGTTCCAGGTAAATCCGGTACCTTGTTAACGCTGAGGTGTGATGACGAGGCACTACGGTGCTGAAGTGATAAATGCCCTGCTTCCAGGAAAAGCCTCTAAGCATCAGGTAACACGAAATCGTACCCCAAACCGACACAGGTGGTCAGGTAGAGAATACCAAGGCGCTTGAGAGAACTCGGGTGAAGGAACTAGGCAAAATGGTGCCGTAACTTCGGGAGAAGGCACGCTGATGTGTAGGTGAAGCCCCTGCGGGCGGAGCTGAAATCAGTCGAAGATACCAGCTGGCTGCAACTGTTTATTAAAAACACAGCACTGTGCAAACACGAAAGTGGACGTATACGGTGTGACGCCTGCCCGGTGCCGGAAGGTTAATTGATGGGGTTAGCGGCAACGCGAAGCTCTTGATCGAAGCCCCGGTAAACGGCGGCCGTAACTATAACGGTCCTAAGGTAGCGAAATTCCTTGTCGGGTAAGTTCCGACCTGCACGAATGGCGTAATGATGGCCAGGCTGTCTCCACCCGAGACTCAGTGAAATTGAACTCGCTGTGAAGATGCAGTGTACCCGCGGCAAGACGGAAAGACCCCGTGAACCTTTACTATAGCTTGACACTGAACACTGGTCCTTGATGTGTAGGATAGGTGGGAGGCTTTGAAGCGTGGACGCCAGTCTGCGTGGAGCCAACCTTGAAATACCACCCTTTAATGGCTGGTGTTCTAACGTAGACCCGTAATCCGGGTTGCGGACAGTGTCTGGTGGGTAGTTTGACTGGGGCGGTCTCCTCCCAAAGAGTAACGGAGGAGCACGAAGGTTGGCTAATCCTGGTCGGACATCAGGAGGTTAGTGCAATGGCATAAGCCAGCTTGACTGCGAGCGTGACGGCGCGAGCAGGTGCGAAAGCAGGTCATAGTGATCCGGTGGTTCTGAATGGAAGGGCCATCGCTCAACGGATAAAAGGTACTCCGGGGATAACAGGCTGATACCGCCCAAGAGTTCATATCGACGGCGGTGTTTGGCACCTCGATGTCGGCTCATCACATCCTGGGGCTGAAGTAGGTCCCAAGGGTATGGCTGTTCGCCATTTAAAGTGGTACGCGAGCTGGGTTTAGAACGTCGTGAGACAGTTCGGTCCCTATCTGCCGTGGGCGCTGGAGAATTGAGGGGGGCTGCTCCTAGTACGAGAGGACCGGAGTGGACGCATCACTGGTGTTCGGGTTGTCATGCCAATGGCACTGCCCGGTAGCTAAATGCGGAAGAGATAAGTGCTGAAAGCATCTAAGCACGAAACTTGCCCCGAGATGAGTTCTCCCTGAGACTTTAAGTCTCCTGAAGGAACGTTGAAGACGACGACGTTGATAGGTCGGGTGTGTAAGCGCAGCGATGCGTTGAGCTAACCGATACTAATGAACCGTGAGGCTTAACCTTACAACGCCGAAGGTGTTTTGGCGAAGAGACAGACACGATTTTCAGCTTAGATTCAGAGTCCGAAGGATTTTGCGCTGAGACAAGGCGGCAAACGAAGGAAAGGAAGGAGCATACTGAGGTATGTGACTGACTTTACGAGAGCAGCCAACGCAGTATCAGTGCGAAAGACACAGGACAGAGCACAAGAATTTGCCTGGCGGCTGTAGCGCGGTGGTCCCACCTGACCCCATGCCGAACTCAGAAGTGAAACGCCGTAGCGCCGATGGTAGTGTGGGGTCTCCCCATGTGAGAGTAGGGAACTGCCAGGCATCAAACAAGTGAAGAGGCCATCCGGAAGGATGGCCTTTTTGCGTTTGTTTGTTGAAAAACGGCAGGCCGAGCAAGGCGAAGCCGCCACCCGGCAACTCAGAGCGTACTATCCCTGACAAACATTCAAACGAAGCAATTGCCGCTGATGGAAACGCCCAAGGATCAGCACCGTCGTTAACGCACCAAGCAGCGCGCAAAACATATCAGACTGGGTATCCCATGGATCGCCCTGCGTCCCCAGAAAATCATCCGCACCCTGTCCCATTGCCAAAGCTGCCCACCACTCAATGAGTTCATAGGTGGCGCTAATGGCCAGAGCAACACAGCACACCAGAAATCCCGTCATCTTATGTCCACGAACATACCCACCGCGCAGCAGAATTTCTCGCGCTGCCAGTGCGGGAACCAGCCCCTGGAAGAAGTGACCGAGCTTGTCATACGGATTTCGGCTAAGCCCGAGCATCTCCTGAACCTCAAAACCAACCGGAACCTTTGCATAAGTGTACATACCACCAACCATCAGAATGATGGCGTGGAAGAAAACCAGGGTATAGAGAAGGGGAGTCAGGGGGTATCGCCGGTGCGTGGCAAGCAGAAGTGGGATGATGATAATGACGGGCGTCACCTCCATCAGCCAGGTGATGCGATCGCTCGTGAACAGGCCGGTATAAAACAGGATCAACAGCAGGAGCAGTGACCCGACTTTTAAAGCAGATAAGGTCATATCATTTTCATTGTCAGGGAAAAAAATCACTATTACCTGACAGAAGGGAAAATTCAATGCGTAGCAGATACAGAAAAGCAAAAACCCAGCCATAGGCTGGGTTCTTTAAATAGTGGTGCCCGGACTCGGAATCGAACCAAGGACACGGGGATTTTCAATCCCCTGCTCTACCGACTGAGCTATCCGGGCAACGGAGCGCATTAAACCGCAATCGCGCGCGATCGTCAACATTATTTCGGGAAAAGCTGTTCAACTGCTTAAGTTTGCGGCAATCTGTCCGTTTGTGCCCTGGAATTGCACAAATCTTCCAGACAGTTCAGGCAAGATGTGACAATGCTGACGGTAAGAGGAGGGCAGTATGGCAAACGACTGGCTTGAGCTGCGTCAGCATGCAGAAACAGGTATTGAGACAATTAAGGCGCATTTCGAAGGACATGCCTTTGATCCCCACTGGCATGATAGCTATCTGGTCGGAATAACCCTTTCCGGCACCCAGCAGTTCCACTGTCGCCGTGAACGCCACCGTAGCCAGCCGGGCGATGCTTTTTTACTTGAGCCCGGGGAGATCCATGACGGTGATGCACCGGTAGAGGGGGGCTTTACTTATCTGACCTTTTATCTGGATGAACACTGGCTCACCCGTACGCTTCAAGGGCTGTACGACTCTACTCCCGGGAGCTACACCCTCCACTTTGCCCAAACGCTGACGCGAGAGCCACAGTTGGTGCGCGCTATCGGTGATACATTTGCCTCGTTGCATAACGATGAGATGAAGATCGTCCAACAGAGCACAATGGATAACCTGCTCTCTCAGATCACTGCCCACTGCCACTGGCGTAAGAAACTCCCGTCTCAGCTACAAAGCTCCGCCGTGGCGCATCGTGCCCGCGACTATCTTTATGCGCATATCGGCGAGAACGTGGGGCTGTCAGACCTTGCCCGTGAGACGGGTACGGATCGCTTTACGCTCACCCGCTGTTTTAAGCGCGAATTTCATCTGGCACCGCACGCCTGGCTTATCCAGCTGCGCCTGGCAAAGGCCCGACAGATGCTGGCGTGTGGGGAACTGCCTGTTGATGTTGCGGCGGTAGTGGGTTTTGCCGATCAAAGCCATCTTGGTCGCTGGTTCCAGCGGGCATACCGTATTTCTCCGGCACACTACCGTCGGTTGTGCACAAACCTTCCAGACGTTTCCAGAAAATAACGGCACATTCGTGGCTCTAATAAAAAAGGAGTCACCTGTGAATTTATTACCCTTCCTGCTGTTTGCATTTGTCGCCTCGATTACACCGGGGCCAACCAATATTCTGGTACTGGCTAACAGTCAGCACTTTGGCGTAAAAAATACGGTTCCTGCGATCCTGGGCGGGTGTATTGCCGCCAGCGCTATTGTTCTGGTTTCAGGCGCAGGGGCAGGAGAAGTGTTACGTCAATATCCGCTGATACGTCAGTTAATGAGCTGGGCGGGCGTGCTGTGGCTTTCCTGGATGAGCTGGCAGCTGTTTAGCGCCCCGGCCGCGACTCCATGTCCGCTTTACCGCGCGGGCGGCGGCGTTATTACAGGTTGTAAACCCAAAAACGTGGATGATGGCGCTGGCAGTTGTCAGCCTGTTTGCTCCGGCAAGCGACCATGCATTTCGGGATATTGCGCTGATGGCGCTATGGTTTCTGGCGATCTCCGTGGTCTGTTTGTTGTGCTGGGCGTGGCTGGGGAAGGCGGTGAACCGGATTTTCCGCACCACCGTGGCGATGGTGCGATTTCAGCGCGCGATGGCGCTGTGTTTGTTTATTTCCGCCTGGACGGGAATGCTGGCTTAGGTCAGAGCACCACCCATACGACACTGCGCGAACCGCAAAATATCTTCCGCCAGACGGTGCGCCGTATCCACATCCGCCTGGCTACGGTTCACCAACATGCGGCTCAGGCAACCTTCCAGCACCAGCTCCATCTGCTTCGCGACCATTGCCGGATCATCCACTTCAAGTGTGGTCAGCAGCTCGTGTGTGAACTCGTGCGCGGCACGTTTTTGCTGATCTGCCAGTTGATGGATGGGGTGTCCGGGATCCGGATAGTAGGTGCAGGCGGCGATAAACAGACAGCCTGGGTAACGGTTGTTGGTTACACACTCCGTCAGTGCGGTATAGCGCGCCAGCAGCTTTTGCTCGGTGGTCAGCTCTTCATTCAGCATCAGCTGCCTGCGCCAGATATCCACCTGCTGGCTGAGATAGCGCAGGGCATCGTACAGCAGCGCCTCTTTATCCGGCCAGAAGCGCTTAAGTTCATCCAGAGGGTAATCGATACGGTCGGCGACCATCTCAAGCGTGGTGCTGGCGATCCCTTGAATCTCAAGCAATTGCAGGGCTTGTCCCAGTACGTCTTCGCGTTGCACGGTTATCTCCTCCGCTATTCCCAACGGTTTGTCCCGTCTAAAGTGTTGTTTACGGTTGGCGATTGCGCAAATGCGCGTTGAATGTCGTCGCGTCCATAAACCCGGTTACACGCTGCGTCGGCTGTTCTTCCCCCTGTTCATTGAAGAACAGGATGGTAGGCAGCCCGAGCACATTAAGTTGCTTCAGTAGAGCCTTATCCTGCGCGCTGTTGGCGGTAACGTTCGCCTGGAGCAGAACGGTATCGCTCAGCGCATGTTGTACCAGCGGATCGCTGAAGGTGTATTTTTCAAACTCTTTGCAGGCCACGCACCAGTCGGCGTAGAGATCGAGCATGACCGGTTTGCCTTTCGCCTGCGCCAGGGCGCGGTTAAGGTCATCCACGTTCTTAATCTGTATAAAATTCAGATGAGCCTGCGTTTGACCTGCCGGGGTGCCAAACGCCCAGTCCTGTAGTGGACGGACGCTCACCAGCGCGGCCGCCAGCAGAAGGATCTGTAGCAGGCGCATCCACGGTTTCTTCGCCCCCAGACTCACGATAAACGCCCAACTGAAGAAGGCCACGCCGAGCATCGCCCACAGACGTGTACCCCACACATCACCAATGATGCGCTCCAGCAGGAATACCGGTAGCGCCAGAATGACAAAACCAAACGCGGTTTTCACCGTCTCCATCCACGGTCCGCTCTTCGGCAGCAGACGATTGCCAAACACCGTCACCAGGATCAGCGGCAGGCCCATGCCGAGCGCGTAGAGGTACAGCGTGCCGCCGCCGAGCCACAGGTTGCCGCTCTGAGCAATGTATAACAGGATGGCGCTCAACGGCGCGGTGGTGCAGGGGGAGCAAATCAGCCCGGCGATGGCACCCATGGCGAACACGCCGCCCGCAGAGCCACCCTGCTGACGGTTGCTCATTAGCGTCAGACGGGTTTGCAGGGAAGAGGGCAGTTGCAGGGTGAACAGGCCAAACATCGACAGCGCCAGCAGAATAAACACCGCTGACAGACCGATAAGCACATAAGGGTGCTGAAGGGCGGCCTGGAACTGCAATCCGGCAGCAGCGACCACGAGGCCGAGCGCCGTATAGGTTAACGCCATGCCCTGCACATAGATAAAGGCCAGCAACAGCGCGCGGGTAGTGGAAAGGCGTTGTTTACCGCCCAGCACGATGCCAGAGATAAGCGGGTACATGGGCAGTACGCAGGGCGTAAAGGCGATGCCGATACCAATCAATAACGCCCAAAGCGCTGAGAACGGAAGGTCTGAAGCGGCTTTGCCTTCACCCCTCTCCCCTGAGGGGAGAGGGGAGGCCGCCGCTTTCACTTCGCTAAGCGGAACGACCTTTGTTTCAGGGGGATAGCAGAAGCCCGCATCGGCGCAGCCCTGATACGTCACCGTCAGGGTAGCGCCTTTATCCGCCTGATTCACCGTGACGGGCACGCTTAAGCGCTGACGATAAATTTCACTCTTACCGTAGAACTCGTCCTCGTGCCACTCGCCAGCGGGCATCTGCAATGCGCCGACGTTCGCCTTTGCCGGCGTGATGCTGACCTGCTTGCGATAGAGGTAGTAACCCTCTTTCACCTGCCAGGTGAGACTGAGATCGTGCTGGTTTTGCTGAAAGTCGAAAACGAACGCCTGGTCGGCAGGAATAAAGTTCGAACGGCCGGGTGCGTCAAACAATCCGGCAAAAGCTGACGTGCTGCACAGCAGCAGGATCAGCGTAATGAAGCGTTGAGCCATGAGAGATAATCGTTATCGCCGTGGACCACTGGCAGAACCAGCAGCTCCGGGGTTTGGTATGGATGATGAGACTTGAGGCAGTCGAGGAGCGCCTGCTGGTTTGTCAGGTTGGTTTTGAGCAACATCTGGACTTCGTACTCTTGCTCCAGCTTACCTTCCCAGTAATAAAGGGAGGTGGCGCCGGGAAGAAGTGTGACACAGGCAGCCAGTTTTTCGGCCAACACTTTGGCGGCCAGATCCTGGGCAGAAGCTTCATCAGGGGCGGTGCACAGTACAACAACAGCATCAGGCGTGTTCACAAGTCGACCTCCTCATCACGAAAGTCTTCACTATATCACGCAAGGCGGTTGGTCATTAATGAAACGGGCCGCAGAGCGGCCCGATTTTAACTATTTTTACAACGGCTAATCGTTTACAGCACAATGCCGCCGATGATAAAGCCGAGGATCACGCAGAGCGTAATCGCCACCACGCCCGGGATCAGGAACGCGTGGTTAAACACGTATTTACCAATACGGGTTGAGCCGGTGTCATCCATCTCAACCGCGGCCAGCAGGGTTGGGTAGGTGGGCAGAACGAACAGGGCGGAAACCGCTGCAAAAGAGGCAATCGCCGTCAGCGGCGTCACGCCCAGCATTAGTGCCGCAGGCATCAGCGCTTTGGTGGTCGCAGCCTGGGAGTACAGCAACGTCGCGGCAAAGAACAGCACTACCGCCAGCAGCCACGGATAGTTGTGCAGCAGGTCGCCTGCAACGGTCTGGATATCGCTGATGTGCGCTTTCACAAAGGTATCACCGAGCCACGCCACGCCCAGCACGCACACGCAGGCGCTCATGCCGGATTTGAAGGTGCTGGCGTTCAGCACTTCGCTGGTGTCGATTTTACAGGTGATGCTGATCAGCGTCGCGATGGTCAGCATAAATACCACAATGGCTTCGTTACGCGGCAGAACCGGGTTCTGGATCAGACCTACCGTATCGCTGATGGCGGTCGCGTAGAACATCACGGCGACGATACCAATCAGGAACAGCAGCACGGAGCGTTTTGCATGCGGCTTCAGCTCGAAGACCTGGCTACCGCGCAGGCTCACTTCACCTTTTGCCAGACGCTCCTGGTAAACCGGATCGTCTTTCAGCTCGGCACCGAGGAAGTTACACAGTACGGCAGTGATCATTACCGCGATCAGCGTGACCGGAATACAGATTGCCAGCAGCGTCAGGTAACTTACGCCCATCGGCTCAAGGATACCCGCGAAGAAGACCACCGCCGCGGAAATAGGCGAGGCGGTAATCGCAATCTGGGAGGCGACCACGGCAATAGAAAGAGGGCGAGACGGGCGAATACCCTGCTCTTTCGCCACTTCGGTGATTACCGGCAGCGTGGAGAAAGCGGTATGGCCGGTACCGGCGAGAATGGTCATAAACCAGGTCACCAGTGGGGCAAGGAAGGTGATGTATTTCGGATGGCGACGCAGCATTCGCTCCGCCAGGCTCACCAGGTAGTCCATACCGCCTGCGACCTGCATAGCCGCGATAGCAGCAATAACCGCCATGATGATTTCGATAACGTCAAAAGGGATTGCGCCGGGTTTAATCTGAAAGATCAGGGTAAGTACAAGCACCCCGAGACCGCCGGCAAAACCGATGCCGATACCCCCGAGTCGTGCGCCCAAATAAATCGCCAACAGGACGATGACGAGTTCTGCTCCAAACATAAAGACCTGCCTTGCTCATTAACAAGTTGATATTGAATTGTTGTGTTTTGGTAACGCCCATAAAGAAAAAAGGCACGTCACAAGTGACGTGCCTTTCGGAAGCTTAGCCTGAACGGTTACTGTTCGCTTTCATCGGTATATCGTTTCGCTTTATATGCCGGGTGCATCAGGTTCTGGGCGGAGAAGATATCGTCCAGTTCGGCTTCGGTCAACAATCCTCGCTCGAGAACCACCTCACGCACGCTCTTACCGGTTTCGGCACAAATCTTCCCGACGATATCGCCGTTGTGGTGGCCGATGAACGGGTTGAGGTAGGTGACGATGCCGATGGAGTTATAGACGTAGCCTTCACACACTTCTTTATTCGCGGTGATGCCGTTGATGCATTTTTCCAGCAGGTTGTAGCAGGCGTTGGTCAGAATATGGATAGATTCAAACATCGCCTGGCCAATCACCGGCTCCATCACGTTCAACTGGAGCTGACCGGCTTCGGATGCCATGGTGACGGTCGTATCGTTACCAATAACCTTGAAGCAAACCTGGTTCACCACCTCTGGCACCACCGGGTTCACTTTAGCTGGCATGATGGATGAACCCGCCTGCAACTCTGGCAGGTTGATTTCATTCAGGCCAGCGCGCGGACCGGAGGAGAGCAGGCGCAGGTCGTTACAGATTTTGGACAGTTTCACCGCCAGACGTTTCAGTGCGCTGTGCACCATCACGTAGGCGCCGCAGTCTGAGGTAGCTTCAATCAGGTCTTCCGCAGGCACAACCGGCAAGTTGGACACTTCAGCCAGCTTCTGTACCGCCAGCTGCTGATAGCCATCTGGCGTGTTCAGGCGTGTACCGATGGCGGTTGCGCCCAGGTTCACTTCCAGCAGCAGTTCGGACGTGCGCAGCAGGTTTTTGGTCTCTTCATTCAGCAGCACGTTAAACGCGTGGAATTCCTGTCCGAGGGTCATTGGCACCGCGTCCTGCAACTGGGTACGGCCCATTTTCAGGATGTCCTGGAACTCAACGGCTTTACGCTGGAAGCCATCGCCCAGCTGATTAATCGCGTCGACCAGTTTGACGATAGAGGCATACACCGCGATGCGGAAGCCGGTTGGGTAGGCGTCGTTGGTGGACTGACATTTGTTAACGTGGTCGTTCGGGTTCAGGTACTGGTATTCACCTTTCTGATGACCCATCAGCTCCAGGCCGATGTTTGCCAGCACTTCGTTGGTGTTCATGTTGACGGAGGTGCCCGCGCCGCCCTGATAGACGTCGACCGGGAACTGATCCATGCATTTGCCGTTGTTCAGCACCTCATCGCACGCGGCGATAATCGCATTTGCAGCGCTTTTAGGAATGGTTTGCAGCTCTTTGTTCGCCAGAGCCGCGGCTTTTTTTACCATCACCATGCCACGCACAAATTCAGGGATGTCGCTGATTTTGCTGTTGCTGATGTAGAAGTTTTCAATCGCTCTCAGAGTGTGAACACCATAGTAGGCATCCGCTGGAACTTCCCTGGTACCCAACAAATCTTCTTCGATACGAATGTTGTTTAACATGTGAACCTTCTTTTCAAGCTGCCGATGGATTGTACTAAACACACAGTATATATGTGGTTTTGAATATTTTATGACCGACGATTATTCCCTCAATCGGCCAGATGTTCGAGATCATATGCTGATGATAGCGAATTGCCGTAAGCTGGATCACTTATTATCGACCCGATTTCATGATAATTATTAATCTGTGAAATATGTCACCGCTTTAATATTTCCAGAAAAAATATCCGTGCAAACCGATTGAATTTTGGCTAACCGTCACCATTTCTTATCTACGCGCTTCGCGAACACATTCAGTCAGGGGCCTGAAGGCACCTGCCACACAGGAGATGCCAGTGCGCTGGATACCATTTATTGCTTTCTTTCTTTATGTTTACATTGAGATTTCGATTTTCATCCAGGTTGCCCATGTGCTGGGCGTCCTGCTGACGCTGATTCTGGTGATCTTCACCTCCGTCATCGGCATGTCGCTGGTGCGCAATCAGGGTTTCAAAAATTTCCTGTTAATGCAGCAGAAGATGGCCGCAGGCGAAAGCCCGGCCGCCGAGATGATCAAAAGCGTGTCGCTGATTATTGCTGGTTTGCTGCTGATCCTGCCTGGTTTCTTCACCGACTTCCTCGGCCTGCTGTTGCTGTTGCCGCCGGTGCAGAAGCATCTGACCATGAAGCTGCTGCCGCACCTGCGTTTCAGCCGTATGCCAGGCGGTGGTTTCAGCACCGGCCCGGGGGATACCTTTGAAGGGGAATATCAGCGTAAGGATGAGCAGCGCGACCGGTTAGATCATAAAGACGATCGGTGAGTTTGTGGCCCGGTGGCGCTCGCTCACCGGGCCTGCGGCTTTTGCCGCTTCGGTAAAAACACCCACAGCCCCGCCAGCATGACGATGGCGTACACACTCTTCCATCCCACCATCGCCAGCAGCATCAGGCACAGGACACACCCGACAGCCGCCAGCGCCTTAAAGCGTCCTTTCAGTAGCCGACAGCCCGCCAGCATGCACAGCAGGTAGATCATGATGAAAATACCGTTGGCGTAGACAATCAGCGCGTCAAGGTTGATGTCGAGGAGATAAATGGCCAGGGAACTCACCACGCAGCAGCCCAGTACGCTATTCAGCGCATTCACCGGAAGCTGACGCTTTGACAGGCGTGAGAGGGGGCTATCCGGTTTATAAAGTGCCTGAGACCACACCAGCCGGGCGAAGCTCTGAATATAGATGTTGAGGCTGGCAAAGCAGGCGAGATAGCCAATCACGCAGGCTACCCACAGGGCCTTAACGCCAAACAGCTGCACCACGATGCCCGGCAGCGACGCGGCGGCGGCTTTCTCTTCACCGAACGCATTGAAGTGCAGCACCAGTACGGTACAGGCCCAGTACACGGTACCCGCCAGCAGCAGGCCAATCATCAGGGCGCGGGGGAAATCACGCTCGGGCTGTTTAAACTCGGATGCCAGATGAGCGAACGCCTCCAGACCGACGAAACACCAGAACATAACGGATAGTGCAGCGAAAAGCTGTGCGTGGTCGATGTCGTTAATCGCGGGGAAAGGAATATCCGCCACGGTAATGTCACCCGCAAACCAGATGGCGACGATCAGCGCGACAATTAACACGGCGACCAGCGTTTGCAGATTGGCGCTGGAACTGGCCCCGCGCGAGCCAACCCACCAGACAATGGCCAGCGTACCGAGTTCAGCCAGCAGCAGTTGTTCATCGTGCCAGCCAAACAGCGCCTGTCCGAAGCCGGTTGCGATATGCAGGGCTGCCGGAAGGCCAACGGGTATCACCGACAAAAATAGCCAGCCGGTGACGCGCTCCATCCGCGGCCCAAACGCCATGCCGACAAAATGCGCTACGCCGCCTGCGCTCGGGAAGTGCCGCCCGAGTATGGCAAAGACAATCGCCACCGGAAACACCAGCACGATCAGCACCGGCCATGCCCAAAGACTGTTATTGCCGGCAACCAATGCCGCCAGCGCGGGAACCGCAAATACCCCCGTGCCTAATAAAGACGTTGAGAGTAAGCCAATGCCCTGCGCCAGCCCCAACTCCTGCCTGAGTCCACTCATTTACCTCGTCCCGCCACCATCAAAAGAGAGTGGATGGTAACACTTTCGCAAATTTTTTTTCGATTACCCCTTGAAGGGGTAAAAAGCTATCCCCATCTCTCAGGGCACTAGCCGGAAAACCGCATGCGGACCGGCGTCATCCATAACTGATAATGACTTTCTCAAAGGAGAGCTATCAATGAGTATTCGTCCGTTACATGATCGTGTGATCGTCAAACGTAAAGAAGTTGAAACCAAGTCTGCTGGCGGCATCGTTCTGACCGGTTCAGCAGCAGCAAAATCAACGCGTGGCGAAATCATCGCTGTCGGTAAGGGCCGCATCCTGGAAAACGGAACTGTGCAGCCACTGGACGTTAAAGTTGGTGACATCGTCATTTTCAACGATGGCTACGGCGTGAAATCCGAGAAGATCGACAATGAAGAAGTGTTGATCATGTCCGAGAGCGACATTCTGGCAATTGTTGAAGCGTAATTAACGCACGAAACTGTACGAATTTGAGGAAATAAGAACATGGCAGCTAAAGACGTAAAATTCGGTAACGACGCTCGTGTAAAAATGCTCCGCGGCGTAAACGTACTGGCAGACGCAGTGAAAGTCACTCTGGGCCCGAAAGGCCGTAACGTAGTGCTGGACAAATCCTTCGGCGCGCCAACCATCACCAAAGATGGTGTTTCTGTTGCACGTGAAATCGAGCTGGAAGACAAGTTCGAAAACATGGGCGCACAGATGGTGAAAGAAGTTGCCTCTAAAGCGAACGACGCTGCCGGTGACGGTACCACCACCGCGACCGTACTGGCGCAGGCGATCATCACCGAAGGCCTGAAAGCCGTTGCTGCGGGCATGAACCCAATGGATCTGAAACGTGGTATCGACAAAGCTGTCGCCTCTGCTGTTGAAGAACTGAAAGCGCTGTCCGTACCGTGCTCTGACTCTAAAGCCATTGCTCAGGTTGGTACTATCTCCGCTAACTCCGACGAAACCGTAGGTAAACTGATCGCTGAAGCGATGGATAAAGTCGGTAAAGAAGGCGTGATCACCGTTGAAGACGGTACTGGTCTGGAAGACGAACTGGACGTGGTTGAAGGTATGCAGTTCGATCGCGGTTACCTGTCTCCATACTTCATCAACAAGCCAGAAACTGGCGCTGTTGAGCTGGAAAGCCCGTTCATCCTGCTGGCTGACAAGAAAATCTCCAACATCCGCGAAATGCTGCCAGTGCTGGAAGCCGTTGCGAAAGCAGGCAAGCCGCTGGTAATCATTGCTGAAGACGTTGAAGGCGAAGCGCTGGCGACTCTGGTGGTTAACACCATGCGTGGCATCGTGAAAGTGGCAGCGGTTAAAGCACCTGGCTTCGGCGATCGTCGTAAAGCGATGCTTCAGGATATCGCTACCCTGACTGGCGGTACCGTGATCTCCGAAGAGATCGGTATGGAGCTGGAAAAAGCGACCCTGGAAGACCTGGGCCAGGCGAAACGCGTTGTGATCAACAAAGACACCACCACCATCATCGACGGTGTGGGTGAAGAAGCTGCTATTCAGGGCCGTGTTGGTCAGATCCGTAAGCAGATCGAAGAAGCAACTTCCGATTACGACCGTGAAAAACTCCAGGAGCGCGTAGCGAAACTGGCAGGCGGCGTAGCGGTAATCAAAGTCGGTGCGGCTACCGAAGTTGAAATGAAAGAGAAGAAAGCACGCGTTGACGATGCCCTGCACGCGACCCGTGCTGCGGTAGAAGAAGGCGTGGTTGCTGGTGGTGGTGTCGCGCTGGTGCGTGTAGCCGCTAAACTGGCTGGCCTGACTGCTCAGAACGAAGACCAGAACGTGGGTATCAAAGTTGCGCTGCGCGCGATGGAAGCTCCTCTGCGTCAGATCGTGTCCAACGCCGGTGAAGAGCCGTCTGTGGTTGCGAACAACGTGAAAGCGGGTGAAGGTAACTACGGTTACAACGCGGCAACTGAAGAATACGGCAACATGATCGACTTCGGTATCCTGGATCCAACTAAAGTGACCCGTTCTGCACTGCAATACGCGGCATCTGTAGCTGGTCTGATGATCACGACCGAGTGCATGGTGACCGACCTGCCTAAAGGCGACGCGCCTGACTTAGGTGCTGCTGGTGGTATGGGCGGCATGGGTGGCATGGGCGGCATGATGTAATCATGTTGTTCTGAACCTCTCAGAACGAACCCCGGGCAGCAATGCCCGGGGTTTTTTATTGTCTTCTACTCAAACGTGCCTTTCACGCACACAACGCCTCCACTCACCATCTGGCGGCCTTTCGCCCAGACCTCGCGGATCTTCAGATCATCGGTCAGCACCAGGACGTCGGCATCGCATCCGGACGCGATCCGCCCTTTATGCTCCAGGCCGAGAAATTCCGCCACGTTACGCGTAAACGGCAGAAGCGCCTCCTCCAGCGGCAGGTGATACCGGCCGACCAGCTGCTGTAGCGTCTCAAGCAGGGACTCAAATCCCGCCACGCCAATGCCAACAAGATTACCATTTGCATCAAAATTCGGCTGGCTGCCGTTGCCATCCGAGCTGAGCGTGAGCCGGTTAAACGGCACCTGTGCTTCACGGGCCGTCGCGATAGCGGTGGCGGCATCAACAGGCTCGCTGATGCTGGTGGTGATGTCGATGTACCCCCCTTCGCGAGCATAGTCCAGTGCGGCGTGGAACAGTGCCTGGGCGCGGTTGACGTGAGTTGGCAGCAGCTTCGTGCGGGGCACGTCGGCGTTATTCAGGATGTTAAGCAGCGGCTCCAGCAGTTTCGGGCTGTTGCCGAGGTGAAACACGGATATCCCCGCTTTGGCGCCCAGCAGCCCGCCGACGCGTGACTGGGCGGCCATATTCGCGAGCTGGTCATCTGCCGGCGCGGAAGAGCGATGGTCGGAAATCGCGCATTTCACGCCAATGATTTTATCAATCAGCGCCACATCCTTTTCGATACTGCCGGTAATCGTCGGAGAAGGCAGGCCATACGCGCCTGTCAGCATCCACGTGCTGATCCCTTCATGCTCAAGCGCCCGCGTTTTCGCCAGCAGCGACTCGGGATGGCGGGTCACGCCGTCGGTGCCCAGCAGGCCAACAACGGAGGTGATGCCAGCCGCCACCAGCGCAGACAATCGCACCTCTGGCGTCCGGGTGTGGGGACCGGCTTCACCGCCGCCGCCAATCAGGTGTACATGCTGATCGATAAACCCCGGACAAACCACCGCTCCGGCGAGATCGCTTTCAGGACAGTCTGGCCTCGTTGTGGCGTGGCCCGCTTTTTCGACTGCGACGATTTTTCCTCCGGCAATCAGCAGATCGCAATGCCCAAGATCCTCGGGAGCGTAAAGCTGCGCATTGCGGAAAAGGTGCGGTTCCAGCACTGAAAAATCCATTTTTATCTCCTCAGAAGAGTAGCTGCATCACCCACATTGAGAGCAGGGCGTTAATGACGCAGACAGCGATGATGTGCGGATAATATTTCGGATTGACGCCTGCGGTGCCCAGGCAACGGCCCGTGTTTTGCACCGGATTACCCATCAGATAGATGGCAGGCAGCAGGATGGTGGCATCGTGACCGTTGAGCGTGCCGGCAGCGACCAGACTGGCGCAGACCCCCACACCGCCGCCCATGCTCATTACCGAGGCCAGAAGAACCGTTGCCGCCGCACCCGGAAGCCCCCACAGGGCCATGATGGGCTCGCATACCCTGCCGATAATATCCAGCAGGCCGGTTACCTTGAGCGCCTGAATGATGACAAACGCCATGACCACGTTCGGCAGCAGGCTGGTGGTGGCGATGGTAAAGCCGCGGCGGGCGCCATCGATAAACAGGTCCATGATATTTTTACGCGGCTGGGCGATCATTTTTCCTCCTGAACGCGGCGAACTTCCATGTGGGCGATCCACAGTCGCAGGAAGTTCGCGCCAACAAATTTGAACACCAGAATGACGGCAAGCGGCGTGATCACCGGGACGGTAATAAAGGTAAAGAGTGCGGCACCAGAAGAAAAATAGTTGGTAATAATGGCGCTACCGCTGGTCTGGAAGGTGGCAAAAATGGCGCGTTCATGGTCAGTAATCGCCCCTTCGTCAGTCAACTCTTTGGTCATCCCTGCGGCTGCATCGGTATTTTGCAGGTTGGCGATAAGCGCCAGAGAGCAGATGCCCGGCACGCCGAGCAGCGGACGCAGAATGGGCGTCATGAGCTGTTGTGCGGCGCGCAGCCCGCCCAGCCCCTCGGTAACGGCAATGATCCCGAGCGATAAAATGACCGAGGGCGCCAGTTCAAGGGCAAATAAAAAACCGTCTTTCGCTCCTGTGCCGCCCTCACCGCGAAACGTTAGCGCGCCGTTCACCGGACCAAAGCTGCCGTTTAAGACGGTAAAATCCAGCACACGCCACCATTCGGTACTTTTAGCGAAAAAGCCCGAGAAAAATACGATGGTAAGGACAAACGCCAGATAGCCCACCCATGACACTTTTTCCTCTCCTGAGGATGATGCACTCATGAAACCCCCTTTTTTAGTCGCGTACAAAAGATGTACGTTGCACCACTAAAAACGATCGGGGGCTAAAACACGATATCCCAAAGGGCATTATCAGAATTCATTTAAGATGTCGGAGGAGTACCATGCGGAATCTGGCTCGCAGAAATGCGCGGGGGTTTTTCTTTTAGTCATCTTTTAGGTATAAGATTCACACACGGACAACTACTGTCCAGCTTATTGAAAACGAGGAATAACATGCGCGTAAAAGTCTGTGCAGGGATCGTAGGAGCGGCATTGCTGCTGGCGGGGTGTAGCTCCAGCAATGAACTGTCGGCAGCGGGCCAGGGCGTTCGCTTTGTGGAAGATAAGCCAGGCAGCGAATGCCAGCTGTTAGGCACGGCCACCGGTGAACAAAGCAACTGGATGTCGGGTCAGCACGGTGAGGAAGGCGGCTCTATGCGCGGCGCGGCGAATGCCCTGCGTAACCAGGCTGCTGCAATGGGTGGAAACGTGATTTATGGCGTGAGCAGCCCGACGCAAGGGATGCTTTCCAGCTTCGTGCCAACGGCCAGCCAGATGAGTGGCCAGGTCTACAAGTGCCCGAACTGAGTTAATTTGCTGATGGCGCTGCGCCCGGACCCGTAGGGCAGTTAAGCGTAGCGCCACCTGCCTTTCTACTGCTGCCGCAGCTGTAAATCCAGCGGCGTTTTACTCGGCTCTCCGCCAATCTCGCGTGCCAGCTTCGGCACCATATACCCTGAGACCAGCGTTAACAGCTCGCGCATAATCTGTCGGGCCTCGTCATCCGTCACCATAAAGTGCGCCGCTCCCTGCACGCGATCCAGAACGTGCAGGTAATAGGGCATCACGCCCGCATCAAACAAGGCGTTGCTAAGGTCTGCCAGCACGCGAGCGCTATCGTTCACGCCGCGCAGCAGCACGCTCTGGTTCAGCAGCGTCACGCCCGCCTTACGCAGACGTGCCATCGCCGCGCGAAATTCATCGTCAATTTCGTTTGCGTGGTTGATATGGTTCACCAGCAGCACCTGCAGACGGGACTGCTCAAGGCGTGATACCAGCCCGTCGGTAATACGTGCCGGAATGACAATCGGTAAACGGCTGTGAATGCGCAGACGCTTGATGTGCGGGATGGCTTCCAGCTGCGTCAGCAGCCAGTCCAGCTCATGATCTTTTGCCATCAGCGGGTCGCCGCCGGAAAAAATAATCTCATCCAGCTCTGAATGGTCGGCGATATAGTTCAGCGCGACCTGCCAGTTACGTTTGTTTCCCTGGTTTTCGGCATACGGGAAGTGCCGACGGAAGCAATAACGACAATTTACCGCGCAGCCGCCTTTAACCAGCAGCAGGGCGCGGTTGAGATATTTGTGCAGTAAGCCGGGCACCACGCTGTTCTGCTCTTCCAGCGGATCGGTGCTGTAACCCGGCGCGGTGATAAACTCATCCTGCGACGTAAGCGTTTGTTTTAATAGAGGATCGTCGGGATTGCCTTTTTCCATCCGCGCCACAAACGCGCGGGGAACACGCAGGGCGAAAAGGCGCTTTGCCTCGCGGCCTGCAAGCAACTCTGGGTGCTGATCGAGGTCTAAAAGACGCAGCAATTCATCAGGACTGGTGATTACATCGGCAAGTTGCGATAACCAATCTTCTCTGGACGGGGTGTTTAGGGTTACAATATGCGCCATTTTGTGGCTTAGCTACCAGTTAACAAATTTAGAGGGCCTTATGGCAACGTACTATAGCAACGATTTTCGTGCTGGTCTTAAAATCATGATGGACGGCGAACCGTACGCGGTTGAAGCCAGCGAATTCGTTAAACCAGGTAAAGGCCAGGCATTCGCACGCGTTAAGCTGCGCCGCCTGCTGACCGGTACCCGTGTTGAGAAAACCTTCAAATCTACTGACTCCGCTGAAGGCGCTGATGTTGTCGATATGAACCTGACTTACCTGTACAACGACGGTGAGTTCTGGCACTTCATGAACAACGAAACGTTCGAGCAGCTGTCTGCTGACGCGAAAGCGATTGGCGATAACGCGAAGTGGCTGCTGGATCAGGCTGAGTGCATCGTGACCCTGTGGAACGGTCAGCCTATCGCGGTTACGCCTCCGAACTTCGTTGAGCTGGAAATCGTTGAAACCGATCCAGGTCTGAAAGGTGATACCGCAGGTACTGGCGGCAAGCCTGCCACCCTGTCTACCGGCGCGGTGGTTAAAGTGCCACTGTTCGTACAGATCGGTGAAGTGATCAAAGTGGATACCCGCTCCGGCGAATACGTATCCCGCGTGAAGTAATTTACGTCATGATTAAAGGCGCAGCGCCCGCTGCGCCTGATTTTGCAGGCAGGGAAGATGAAACGTACCGTTAAAATTCTGCTTCTGTTAGCGTTCTCCAGCGCAATTCTCTCCGGTTGCAACACCGCGCGTGGCGTGGGCGAAGATATTCAGGATCTCGGCCATATCATTTCCCATGCGGCCAGCTAATTCCGTCTAATTTTCCTAAAAATTCTTCCTTTTCCGTCAAACGACAAGATCTTGTCTATTCTTAAGTTGCTATACACAAAATAACTTTGGCTATAAAAGGAAGATATTATGGTTAAGAAAACAATTGCAGCGATCTTTTCTGTTCTGGTGCTTTCTTCGGTACTGACTGCATGTAACACCACCCGTGGCGTAGGGGAAGATATCTCCGACGGTGGTAACGCGATTTCTGGCGCAGCAACTAAAGCTCAGAACTAATGAAAGCGACGGTACGGCAGCTAACTTCACCGTACCGTCAATTCTCCACTTCCTGTAGCGATAAAAACGGGGAGTAACGCGTATCCATATGAAGCTTCATGCGGATATTGCGTTTGTACGTATACACCGTTTTTCCGTTAATGCGCAGATTGCTGGCAATTTTCTGGTTGCTCGCACCATCCATCCACAGGGTCAATACTCTCTCTTCCTGACGCGTCAGTAACGGTGCCGCCATTTCCGGAAGCTCCGCGCTTACGCATGTCGTTAGCGCGTCGTTTATCACCGCCGCCAGTTTTTCCAGATCGGTATTTTTGGAAAGTGAAGACCATATCGGGAACTGCGCCAGATAATCTGTCATCTCCTGCTCCTGCCCCGATTGCAGCATAATAAAAGGCAATGTTTCGCTGGCAATAAGCAGGGAAGATAGCTGCTGAAAATGGTGTAAATCCTGCCGGAAGCCCGATAAATCAGCGATGACCAGCGCAGGTTTCCATTGCAGAATATGCTCTCTGGCGAGGAAAAGATTATTTACCCCGGTTACGACGAAATGACCCGAAAACAGGTCTGAATGATTGAGCCAGGCTTCAAATCCCGTGCGGGTGAAGTGACAACGGTCAATCAAAAGAATTTTGAACATATAATTTTCGCAGTCGGCTAGTGGTTTGGCTTCCTGCCATCAGAAAGCCTATCATCATAGAGAAGTCGGATGAGTCATAAATGCCTGAACTCCGTGCCTTACTGAGGCTATTTCTTGCCTTAACGTGTTCAGCAGAAAAAGTTTGAAAAAAAATTCCATGCTAACCAAAATATAAGGCGCAACCTCAGCCTTGCGGGACGACCCGTAAGCGCTTCATTCATCGGGGACGGCCCCAACTTGTCGTTAAGTTAAGGAGCCTGATATGTCCTGGATCGTTCTTGTTATTGCCGGTTTGCTCGAAGTGGTATGGGCAATTGGCCTGAAATATACCCACGGTTTTACCCGCCTGACGCCCAGCGTCATCACTATCGCCGCAATGATTGTCAGTATCGTCATGCTGTCATGGGCGATGCGAACCTTGCCAGTCGGAACGGCTTACGCTGTCTGGACTGGAATTGGCGCGGTAGGAGCTGCCATTACCGGCATTCTGCTGCTGGGGGAGTCTGCGAGTCTGGCGCGTATCGCCAGCCTCGCGTTAATCGTCGCGGGTATCATCGGGTTAAAACTCAGTACGCACTAATGCAGCTGTTTTACCCAGATTAATTTCGTCACGTCAAACCCTTGCCGGGTCGCTATGTCCAGCATCTGCTGTTTCATTTCCGTCGAGATCGTTGGCGTGCGGGAGAGGAGCCATAGATAGTTGCGATCCGGCCCACACACCAGCGCATGGCGGTACTCTCTGTCCAGCGCAATGACGTTATACCCGCCGTAGAATGGGCCGATGAAAGAGACTTTCATGGCCGCGCGGTTAGACGCGCCGGTGAAATAGGCCTGACCAACTGACTGCTGCCACATCTGGCGATCCGGGTTATAACCGCGGTTAATGACCCGGATCCCGCCGTCATCCATCGCGCTGTAGCTGACCGTGACTTTTTCTAAGCCCCGTTCGAACTGATGGTCCATTCGGGCGATTTCATACCAGGTGCCGAGGAAGCGCTGTGCGTCGAAATTACTGACTACCGTGACGCCAGGCGGAGGAGTAGGGGAACTGCAAGCAACCACTAAAAACGCGGCTGTTACTGCGGCAATAACAGGCAGAATGCGCATAGGAGTTTCCTTACTGTTTTTTGTTAAGTGTAGATGACAGCAAGGAAAATGCGGGAGATTGTGCAGGGTGTTTTGCCGGGTGACGGCTTCGCCTTACCCGGCCTACAAAGTTCACGCATTGTGTAGGCCGGGTAAGCGCAGCGCCACCCGGCAATGTTTTACTGTAGCGCCTCGAGGATATGGTATGCCGCCTCAACACGTGCCGGGTTCGGATAGCTTGTATTCGCGAGCATCACAATACCGATCTGCTTTTCAGGAATAAAGGCCACGTAGCTGCCAAACCCGCCAGTAGAGCCCGTTTTATGGACCCAGGACGCTTTGACCGGGGGAGCCGGTGGATTCACTTCTACCACGGGCAACGGCGCCAGCGCTACCTTACTGTCGCTGCCCTCGACCACCGTGTTGGCCTCCACGGGCCAGTTGAGCATCTCCCAGCCCAGACCCTGATACATTGACCCGATACGCCAGTAGCGCGACTGCGCCAGCGCGATGCCCTGCTTAAGTGAGGCATCAGCAACGTTCTCCGGCGCCATGTTTGCCATGACCCAGTTCGCCATATCCTGCACGTTGGTTTTCACGCCATAGGCTTGTGCATCCAGCATACCCGGCGAAACGCGCACCGCTTTACCGTCACGATAGCCCCAGGCGTAATGCGCCTCTTCCGCTTTCGGCACGTTAATCCAGGTATGGTCCAGCTTGAGCGGCTTAAGGACCCGCGTCGTCATGGCCTGCTCATAGGGCATGCCAGAAGGTTTGACCGCCAGCGCACCAAAAAGACCGATGCTGGCGTTGGCGTAAAGACGCGTTGTGCCAGACTTCCACTGCGGCTGCCAGTTTTGATAAAAGCGCAGCAGGGAGGCGTTATCCGTGACCTCATCCGGTACCTGTAGCGGCAGGCCGCCAGCGGTGTAGGTGGCGAGATCCAGCATACGAATACCCTGCCACTGCTTGCCCGTCAGCTGTGGCCAGTATCTGGTCACCGGATCGTCCAGCGAAATTTCACCGCGAGCAATGGCATCCCCACCTAAAACGCCGGTGAAGGTTTTACTTATAGAACCCAGCTCGAACAGGGTCTGAGGCGTAACGGGTTTATTCGCCGCGATATCGGCCTTGCCAAACGTGTAATAGTGCGGTTTTCCCTGATAAATAACGGCCACCGCCATGCCTGGAACAGACTGGGCTTTCATCAGCGGGGTAACCGTATTCGCGACCACCTCCGCCAGCTGTTTTTCTGACACTGGCGTGGCGAGAGCAGAGCAAGAAATGCCGAGCAGCAGGGCGCAGCAAAGGGATTTTTTCATCATCAGTAATCTTCCGTAATAGCGAGTCAAGGGGATGTCCGGGCCCGTCAGACAGGCGTAGTCTGTTGGATTTGACAGTGCCTGACAAACGGTTAAATTTAGCATTAGCTGTTAATTTTTCTAACGGAAGCGACCATGACGCGAAGCTATCTACCCCTCAATTCGCTTCGGGCTTTTGAGGCTGCCGCAAGGCATCTCAGCTTTACGCATGCGGCCATTGAACTGAACGTGACGCATTCGGCTATTAGCCAGCATGTGAAAACGCTGGAGCAGCACCTGAACTGTCAGCTGTTCGTTCGCGTGTCGCGCGGGCTGATGTTGACTACCGAGGGCGAAAATTTACTGCCGGTGCTGAATGATTCGTTCGATCGTATAGCCGGAATGCTGGATCGCTTCGCTAACCATCGTGCGCAGGAGAAGCTGAAAATCGGCGTGGTGGGTACGTTTGCCACCGGGGTCTTATTCTCGCAGCTGGAGGATTTTCGCCGTGGCTATCCACATATCGATCTTCAGCTTTCCACCCATAACAACCGCGTTGATCCGGCTGCCGAAGGGCTTGACTATACGATCCGCTACGGTGGCGGGGCGTGGCACGGTACCGAGGCTGAATTTCTTTGTCATGCGCCGCTCGCGCCGCTATGTACACCTGATATCGCCGCCAGTCTGCACAGTCCGGCCGACATCCTCAGGTTTACGCTGCTGCGCTCCTACCGACGCGACGAGTGGACCGCGTGGATGCAGGCGGCCGGCGAGCATCCCCCTTCGCCAACGCACCGCGTGATGGTATTTGATTCGTCCGTGACCATGCTGGAGGCCGCTCAGGCAGGGGTGGGCATTGCTATTGCGCCTGTCGATATGTTTACCCATCTGTTAGCCAGCGAGCGCATTGTGCAGCCCTTTGCGACGCAGATTGAGCTCGGCAGTTACTGGCTGACCCGATTGCAGTCCCGGGCAGAAACGCCAGCCATGCGCGAATTTTCCCGGTGGCTGGTGGAGAAGATGAAAAAGTAAAAAGCCCGCCGGATGGCGGGCCTGTTCAGTCAGATGGTGACCACGGCAATCAACGTGACGACCGTCAGAATGGTCGCCAGACCGTAGAAGACCCATTTACCGCTTGGCACATGGATTTTCAGATCGTGCATCGCATGGTGGATACGGTGCAGACCACACCACAGCGGCAGGACGATCATCAGGAAGATGAACACGCGGCCAATAAAGCTGCTCGCAAAGGCCAGTACGCGCTCATAGCTCAGCGCATCGCCCGGGAACAGCCCCAGCGGCAGCATGATCCCGACCAGCAGGATAATGACCGGGGCAATAATGGCGCTCCACATGCCGCCTGCGCCAAACAGCCCCCAGAAGACCGGCTCGTCTGAACGTTTTGGACTTGGATTGATCACAGTAGTCTCCTTACCAGAACAGTGCGACAAACAGAATGACCACAGAGACAACTGCCGTCACTGCCCAGAGCCCTTTAATGACCGGCTCTGGCCCCATTTTTTCGCCTTTTACAATGATGTTCGCTGCTTTTGGCGCCAGTTCAAACCAGGTTTTGGTATGAAGCAGCGCGGCGGCGAGCACAATCAGGTTCAGCACAACGATGATTGGGTTTTGCAGGAAGCCCACAAAACTGGCCCAGGCTTCCGGGCCGTGCTTGAGGGCATAAACCCCGTACAGCAGTTCGAGGCTGAACCAGACCGCGGGAACAGCCGTGCCTTCACGCAGCATATAGAAGCGATAAAACGGCAGTTTTTTCCACCAGGTGGACGGCATTGGTCGCACGTAGGCTTTGCGTTTAGTCGTCATCATGCACTCCTTAGCGTGGTTTCAGGGTAGCGATAAGAAAGTCTTTTGAGCTTTCCACCTTTCCCTGCTGAATGGCGGCGGCCGGGTCGACATGCTTCGGACAGACTTCGGAGCAGTAACCGACAAACGTGCAGGTCCAGACCCCGTTCTGGCTGTTCAGCTGGGCCATACGTTCTTTTTTGCCGTGGTCGCGGCTGTCTTCGTTATAGCGGTGCGCCAGGGTAATGGCGGCCGGGCCGATAAACTCAGGATTCAGGCCAAACTGTGGACAGGCGGCATAGCACAGGCCGCAGTTGATGCAGCCGGAGAACTGATGGTATTTCGCCATCTGCGCGGGCGTCTGGGTGTTTGGCCCCTGATCCGGCGTGCGCGGGTTGCCGATGATGTACGGCTTAATCGCTTCGAGGCTTTCGATAAAGTGGGTCATGTCGACCACCAGATCGCGCTCAATCGGGAAGTTGCCCAGCGCTTCAACCTTGATACCTTTGGTGTAATCACGCAGGAAGGTTTTACACGCCAGCTTTGGCACCTTGTTGACCATCATGCCGCAGGAGCCGCAAATTGCCATGCGGCAGGACCAGCGGTAGCTCAGGTCTGGGGCCAGGTTATCTTTGATATAGCCGAGCGCATCCAGCAGGGAGGTTTGCTCGTCGTAAGGGACTTCATAGAAAGCGCTGTGCGGCGCGGCGTCCACTTCCGGATTGTAGCGCACCACTTCAATTTTCAGTTTTTGCATCTCAGCCATTCGCCTTCTCCTTCTTATCGGCGGCTTCTGCTTCTGCACCGTACACGCGTTTCGCCGGTGGCAGCGTGGTGATTTTCACGTCGCTGTAGTCCAGTCGCGTAGTGCCATCCGCATCGCGCCAGGCGAGAGTGTGTTTAAGGAAATTGACGTCGTCACGTTCGGTGCAGCCCTCATCCAGGCGCTGGTGCGCGCCGCGGGACTCTTTACGCGCCAGGGCGGAATGGGCCATACATTCTGCGACGTTCAGGCCGTGGCCCAGTTCAATGGTATAAAGCAGATCGGTATTGAAGACGCTGGAGGTGTCGGTGATGCGCACGCGTTTGAAGCGCTCCTGCAACTCGGCCAGCTTGTCGACGGTTTTCTGCATCAGCTCTGGCGTACGGTAGATCCCGCAGCCTTCTTCCATCGACAGCCCCATTTCGTCGCGGATCTTCGACCAGTTTTCGTTACCTTCCTGGTTCACCAGGTCTTTCAGGCGTTTTTCGACGTCTGCAACCTGCGCATCCAGCGCCGCGCTGTTAGCTTCACCTGCCGTTGCGGCACGCTCCATAGCACGTTCGCCCGCCATGCGACCAAAGACCACCAGCTCAGCCAGCGAGTTCGAGCCCAGACGGTTTGCGCCGTGCAGACCGACGGAGGAACACTCGCCCACCGCAAACAGCCCTTTGATGCGGGTTTCGCACTGCTGGTCGGTTTCGATACCGCCCATGGTGTAGTGCGCGGTTGGACGCACCGGGATCGGCTCTTTCACCGGATCGACGCCCACATAGGCTTTCGCCAGCTCGCAGATAAACGGCAGACGCTCCAGCAGTTTCTTCTCGCCGAGATGACGCAGGTCGAGATGCACCACGTCGCCGCGCGGCGTTGAGATGGTGTTGCCTTTGCGCCACTCGTGCCAGAAAGCCTGAGAAACTTTGTCGCGTGGGCCGAGTTCCATGTATTTGTTTTTCGGCTCGCCAAGCGGGGTTTCCGGACCCATGCCGTAATCCTGCAAATAGCGATAGCCGTTTTTGTTGACCAGAATACCGCCTTCACCGCGGCAGCCTTCCGTCATCAGTATGCCGGAGCCCGGCAGGCCGGTTGGGTGATACTGGACGAACTCCATATCACGCAGCGGGACGCCGTGGCTGAGCGCCATGCCCATACCGTCACCGGTGACGATGCCGCCGTTGGTGTTGTAGCGGTATACGCGACCCGCACCGCCCGTTGCCATCACCACCGCCTTAGCGCGGATCTGGACAAGCGTGCCTTCCATCATGTTCATCGCCACCAGTCCGCGCGCATGACCGTCGTCGACCAGAATGTCGAGAACGAAATGTTCGTCAAAGCGCTGGATTTGTGGGAACTGGAGGGAGGTCTGGAACAGGGTGTGCAGCATGTGGAAGCCGGTCTTATCGGCGGCAAACCAGGTGCGTTCGATCTTCATGCCACCGAAGCGGCGGACGTTGACGCTCCCGTCCGGACGGCGGCTCCACGGGCATCCCCACTGTTCCAGCTGGGTCATTTCCGTTGGGCAATGGTGCACGAAGTAATCAACGACATCCTGTTCGCAAAGCCAGTCGCCCCCTGCAACCGTGTCGTGGAAATGGTATTCGAAGCTGTCATGATCCTGCGCGACGGCGGCGGATCCTCCTTCTGCGGCTACCGTGTGGCTGCGCATCGGATAGACTTTTGAAATCAATGCGATTATAGCGTTCGGATTGGCTTGTGCCGCAGCAATTGCAGCGCGTAATCCAGCCCCGCCAGCGCCTATTACGGCAAGATCGGCTTGAAAAGTTTGCACGACATTCCTCCAGATTTTTGTTTTCCCGCAACGGGATGAACTAAAGGACGTTCACCTGCCCGAACGGGCGATTGCGGAAGCGATTCCACTGCTCCTTTATGGGTAAAACAGTATAACCGCGTAGAAGTGAGGGAAATTTGACGTGTTCGATTTTTTTGCTGTTCTGTGCGGTGATTTATCATCGTGATTAATGAATGGCGTCACAGTATTTCTCTGTGCAATGAAAAAGGACTTTTACTGTGCAAAATTTGTCTCTGCCCCGGCTTACGAGTAGACTTCGTGCCCTTGTCTGAAAACGGAGAAATAACTCATGAGCGAAACGGCCACCTGGCAGCCGAGCGCATCCATTCCAAACCTGCTAAAGCGCGCAGCAATTATGGCGGAGATCCGCCGTTTCTTTGCCGATCGCGGCGTCCTGGAGGTGGAAACGCCGTGCATGAGTCAGGCGACGGTCACGGATATTCATCTGGTCCCGTTTGAAACCCGTTTTGTTGGCCCAGGCCACTCTCAGGGCATGAATCTGTATCTGATGACCAGCCCGGAATACCATATGAAGCGTCTGCTGGCGGCCGGGTGTGGTCCGGTCTATCAGCTGTGCCGTAGCTTCCGTAATGAAGAGATGGGCCGACACCATAATCCGGAATTCACCATGCTGGAGTGGTACCGCCCGCACTACGACATGTATCGTCTGATGAACGAAGTTGACGATCTGCTGCAACAGGTGCTGGATTGCGCGGAAGCTGAAACGCTCTCCTATCAGCAGGCCTTCCAGCGCCATCTGGAAATCGATCCGCTGTCGGCTGATAAAACACAGCTGCGTGAAGTGGCGGCAAAACTGGATCTGAGCAACGTGGCGGATAACGAAGAGGATCGCGACACGCTGCTGCAACTGCTGTTCACCTTTGGTGTTGAACCGCAGATTGGCAAAGATCGTCCGACGTTTGTCTATCACTTCCCGGCCAGCCAGGCCTCACTGGCGCAGATCAGCACCGAAGATCACCGCGTGGCGGAGCGTTTTGAG
Source organism: Enterobacter cloacae complex sp. 302F9 (assembly GCF_050030335.1). Taxonomy (NCBI): domain Bacteria; kingdom Pseudomonadati; phylum Pseudomonadota; class Gammaproteobacteria; order Enterobacterales; family Enterobacteriaceae; genus Enterobacter; species Enterobacter cloacae complex sp. 302F9. The sequence goes on from NZ_JBLGUC010000001.1 coordinate 442,898, forward strand.
GTGTATTTCAAAGGCATCGAGCTGGCGAACGGTTTCCACGAGCTGACCGACGCGCGCGAACAGCAGCAGCGTTTCGAGCAGGATAACCGCAAGCGCAACGCGCGCGGTCTGCCGCAGCAGCCGATTGATACTCATCTGCTGGAAGCGCTTAAAGCCGGTCTGCCGGACTGCTCCGGCGTGGCGCTGGGTGTGGATCGCCTGGTCATGCTGGCGCTGGGTGCCGAGCACCTGGGCGATGTGATTGCCTTTACGGTCGATCGCGCCTGAAAAAATGCCGGGTGGCGCTGCGCTTACCCGGCCTGCTCGGTCATTTAACTCTGCCACATTAAAAACTGCTCATTTCTCTCTATACGGGTCTTTTTCTTAATTTGACTCGGATAGCCACATTGTTTGTCTGGTCATCTGCTACCATCCGCGCAGTTTAATTCCGTTTCGGATGGTTATATGTCTCACTCACTCAAAAAAATGACCCTTACCGGGCTCATTCTGATGATTTTTACGTCAGTCTTTGGCTTTGCCAATAGCCCGTCCGCGTTTTATCTGATGGGCTACAGCGCGACGCCGTTTTATATCGTTTCCGCTCTGTTCTTCTTTATCCCGTTTGCGCTGATGATGGCGGAGATGGGCTCGGCGTACCGGAAAGAAGAGGGCGGCATCTATTCGTGGATGAACAACAGCGTCGGTCCGCGTTACGCGTTTATCGGTACGTTCATGTGGTTTTCATCCTACGTCGTCTGGATGGTCAGCACGGCGGCCAAGGTTTGGGTGCCGTTCTCAACGTTTCTCTTCGGTGCGGATAAAACGCAGGTCTGGTCTCTGGCGGGGCTGAGCTCCACGCAGGTGGTCGGTATTCTGGCAGTGTGCTGGATGGTGATGGTCACCCTGGTGGCCTCGAAAGGCATCAACAAAATTGCCCGTATCACTGCCGTTGGCGGCATTTCCGTGATGTGCCTGAACCTGGTGCTGCTGCTGGTCAGCATCGCCATTCTGTGCCTTAACGGCGGGCATTTCGCACAGGAAGTCAACTTCGTTTCATCGCCTAATCCGGGTTACCAGTCCGGGCTGGCCATGCTCTCCTTCGTGGTGTTTGCCATCTTTGCTTACGGTGGAATTGAAGCCGTGGGCGGGCTGGTCGACAAAACCGAAAATCCGGAAAAGAACTTCGCTAAAGGCATTATCTTTGCCGCCATCGTCATTTCCATTGGCTACTCACTGGCGATTTTCCTCTGGGGCGTCAGCACCAACTGGCAGCAGATGTTAAGTAATAACACCACCAACCTCGGCAACATTACCTACGTGCTGATGAAAAGCCTGGGGGTGACGCTGGGCAACGCCATGGATCTCGCGCCGGAAACGTCGGCCACCCTGGGGATCTGGTTTGCGCGGATTACCGGTTTGTCGATGTTCCTCGCCTATACTGGCGCATTCTTCACGCTGATCTACTCGCCGCTGAAAGCGATTATTCAGGGGACGCCAAAGGCGCTGTGGCCCGCACGTATGACGCAGCTGAACGCTGCCGGTATGCCTGCCAACGCGATGTGGATGCAGTGCCTGCTGGTGTGCGTGTTCATTCTGCTGGTGTCCTTCGGCGGTGATACCGCGTCGGCGTTCTATAACAAGCTGACCCTGATGGCGAACGTATCGATGACGCTTCCGTATCTGTTCCTGACCCTGGCGTTCCCGTTCTTTAAGGCGAAGCGGGATCTGGAGCGGCCGTTTGTGATCTTCAAAACCCGCGCGGCGACGCTGCTGGCGACCACTGTTGTGGTGCTGGTCGTCGCGTTCGCCAACATCTTTACCGTCATTCAGCCCGTGGTTGAGGCAAATGACTGGAACAGCACGCTGTGGATGGTTGGCGGACCGATCTTCTTCTCGCTGCTGGCAATGGGGATTTATGAGCATTACCGTCGTCGCTCGACGGCCTGTGTAGCAGAAGTGGCGTAAAGGATTGACCCCCTCCCGACGGGGAGGGGGAAAGGATTACAAACTTCCCGCCGGGCGCGTACGCGCCGCTGACGTCAACGTTCTTCCCGTCTTACGTCCGTCCAGCGTTTCCAGACGCATCTGGAACGGTGGGAACGGCATATCAATTCCGTGCTCGCGGAAGCCAGCCAGAATCAACTGGTGGATCTCATGGCGCAGCGGCATACGGTGTCCCATCTCGGCGGCGTAGATACGCAGCTCGAAAATCTGGATCCCCTGCTGCAAATCAACCAGGAACACTTCCGGCGGCGGGTTGTCGATTACCAGCGAACAGCGTTCAGCAGCCGTATAGAGGATCTGCGTCACCTCTTCGCTGTTGGCATCCGACGGAGCGGGTACGGTCAGCACCACACGCGTGACGGAGTCGGACAGCGACCAGTTGATAAACTGCTCGGTGATAAACGCCTTGTTCGGGACGATGATCTCTTTACGGTCCCAGTCGCTGATGGTGGTGGCGCGGGTGTTGATCCTGGTGACGCTGCCGGTGAGATCGCGGATGGTCACCGTATCGCCAATTCGAATCGGCTTTTCAAACAGAATGATCAGACCAGAGACGAAGTTGGCAAAAATCTCCTGTAAACCAAAACCCAGGCCTACGGTCAGGGCGGCAACCAGCCATTGCAGTTTTGACCATTCGATACCAATCATCGAGAAGCCAACCAGCCCACCAAACAGCATGATTAAATACTTGGTGATGGTGGTGATCGCATAGCCTGTGCCGGGGGTTAAATCCAGATGCTGCAACAGCGCCAGCTCCAGCAGGGCAGGGAAGTTACGGATCAGCTGCGTGGTGATGATCAGCACCAGAATCGCAATCAGCACGGCCCCTAAGGTGATGGGCTCCAGACTTTCGACCCCCTGCACCGTGGACGTCACATCCCATAAAGAGATGTTCTCCAGGAAGCCAAACGCGGAGTGGATTTCTGACCACAGGTAGATCACCGACAGCAGGGCAACCAGCATCAGAATTGAGCGTACCAGCCGCAGGGACTGGGTACTGATCGCATCCAGATCCAGTTCGACGTCATCGGCGTCTGTGGTCCCTTCGGTGCTGTTGACATGGTTCGGCTCTTCCTCACCCCGCGCGCGCTGGGCCAGAATTTCTGCGCGACGATGTTTGGCACGGTCAAACGCCAGACGACGACGCTGGATCAGCATGCCGCGGCGGATAACATGGTAGACCACCAGCAGCAGGAACCAGATAGCCACCGACGTTTCCAGTCGGGCGAGCAGCGCCTGCGCCGTGGCGAGATAACCGACCGCTGCCGCCAGCATCGCCGCCAGCGGCGCGCTGAGCAGCAGGTTCCACAGCAGACGGTTTAACATGTTATCGCCGCTGCCGGTCTTGTCGAGATAGAGCGGGATCCCGGCGCGTTTCAGGCTGAGCGTCACTACCGCTAACGCCCCGCAGATCAGCATAAAGCACAGCCGTCCCAGCGAGCCGGAGAACTCCCGGTCATTGAGATTATCGAACATGATCAACGCCATAATCAGCGGCACAATCAGCCCGATACTCATCAGGTAGTAACGCATCGCCCGCGCAACGCGATTACGCGGCCAGCCAAAGTGAGCGATGAACAGACCATTTGGCCGCGCAAACGTGGCGCAAATCATCACCACCCACAGCAGCGGAACGGTGGCGGTCACGCCATCGCCAATCGCGACGGCAAGCGGGTAGGGCCAGGCTTCACGCAGGCCGTATCCGAGCGTCATCCACAGCACCGGCAGCGGAGACGCGACCAGAATTGACCAGAACACCGTGCGCAACGTCAGCCAGAAGTGATCCTGGGTTACTTTTCCCACTCGGGCGCTGGAGCGCTCAAGGAAACGGGTGAAGTGACGACGGGAATAAATACTGAAGCCCACCAGAATCAGCGCCCCCAGCAGCGGGAAGATGGTCTCCTTGCTGGTTATCATCATTACGCTGGCGAGGCCCAGCTGGCTAAAGGTGTCCAGCGAAATGAGGCGGCGCAGATCCTGCACGATCTCAATCGGCCAGGCGAAGGTCATCGGCCGCACGTCGGACGTCCAGAAAAGGTAACGGTGCGTGGCTTCGTTGACCTCTTTCAGCGCATCCTCCAGCTGGCTATTCGAGACTTTCAGCTTGGTCAGCTCAAGGATCAGCGTATCGCCTCCCTGCAACAGGGAATTGAGCAGTTCGCGTTGGGTGCGCAGCTGCGCTTCCAGAATACGACTTAGCTCGCCGGTGAGCGGCTGTCCGTCAGCCTGACGGATCTGGCGGATTTGCGGCTGCTTGTTGAGGAGATCTTCATAATGAAGACGCTGAACGCGCAGCTGCGCCATCTCCGTATCAAGCTGCTGCGGTTTTGGCATCTCTGGCAGACGAGCCACCTGCGCGCGTAACGCTTCGCCCAACAGGTTAGACGAGCCAAGCCACTGGGACTGTTCGCGCAGCGTGTTGAGCGCCTGACGAACCTGAAGGGTTTGATTGGTAGCCTGACGCTGCTGCGAGGCCACCAAATCCATGCGCTGCGCCTGCTGATTCAGCGCGGCAGAAAGCTCGCGGTTAACCTTAAACTGGGCGACGATGCTGTCGGGCAGGTTAGCACTGTTTTCGGCCAGTAACTCGGTGCTTTCCAGCGCACGTTCAGCTTCACGCTGACGCTGGCTGTTGAGTTGATTTCTCAGCGCCTGGAGATATGCATCCAGCTGCTGGCTCTGCTTCTGCGCCAGCTCGGAACGCATCCGCGACAGCTCCTGGCGGTTGTTAGCGGAAAGCTGCGCCAGCTCCAGTTCATCAACCAGCGCTTTTAGTCTGGCGGATTCCGCCTGTAACCCAAGATTTTGCGCCTGATTCTGCGGTGTGCTGCCTGTCTGCGTCCCGATGCGACGTTCCACCTCATTTAACTGACGGCGGGCATCGGTTTGCTGCTGTGGAAGCTGGCTGAGGGAATCGGCAATTTCACGCGCCCGTTCCTGCTCCTGCTGCGCCAGACGGCTTTTTTCCAGCAGCTGGCTGCTGACTTGCAGGATCTCCTGATTCAGCGCCTCGGACGTCATCCCCGCGGGGACCTGGCGTGGTTCATCGCGCAGGTTGTTTAGCTGCGAGCGCAGGGTCTGAGAGAGTTTGGGGAAGTTGTCGATAACCTGCTGATACTGCTGCGCGCGCTCAAGGGAACCCTTTCGTTCCTCAAGCGCGTTCAGTGCAGACTGGAGTGACTCAACGGTCTCCGGCTGAGCGGGTTTCGCCGCTTTTGCCTGCTCCAGCTCCTGGGTTATCTGTTTGGCGTCGGGGGCCGTCGCTGCGTACGCCCCCATGCTGAGGCACCAGGCCATCAGTAATACGATAATCGGGCGCACGTCAGCGATCCTTCTGTTGTTAGCCTTCGTCTTTTTTGTCGTCAACCAGCGGGCTGGCGTCGTGCTCGGCTTTGATCTCTTCTTCCGGCAACGGGGCAGGCGCAACCTCTGGCGTCACAAAGACCTCCGTCGATACTGCCAGAGGCTGGCCGAGTTTGGTCACGGACAGGCTTTCCAGCTCGTCGACCAGGTTAACTTTGCCCGGTGCGAACAGGTTGATGACCGTTGAGCCCAGCTTGAAGCGGCCCATTTCCTGACCTTTCAGCAGGGCCACAGAACCTTCTTCTTCGCCGGCAGGCCAGGTCCAGCGCTTGATCACGCCTTCGCGTGGCGGCGTAATGGTGCCCGCCCAGACGGTTTCGATGCTGCCTACAATGGTAGCACCCACCAGAATCTGCGCCATTGGGCCAAATTCAGTATCAAACAGGCAGATGACGCGCTCGTTACGGGCAAACAGGTTAGGAACGTTTTGCGCCGTCAGGTGGTTTACGGAGAACAGATCCCCCGGCACGTAGATCATCTCGCGCAGAATACCATTACACGGCATATGCACGCGGTGGTAGTCGCGAGGGGAGAGATAGGTGGTCGCGAAAGTCCCGTTGCGGAACAGATCGGCCATTATGTAGTTACCGGCGAGCAGCGCTTCCAGGCTGTAGTTATGACCTTTCGCCTGCAAAATCTTGTCGTCTTCAATTTTACCCAGCTGGCTGATCACGCCGTCCGCTGGCATCACCAGCACGTTCGGGTCGGTATTCAGCGGGCGCACTTCGTCGCGCAGCGGACGAACAAAAAATTCGTTGAAGGTGCGGTAGCTTGCCGTATCCGGCTTCTGCGCTTCTTTCATGTCGACCTTGTAGTATTTCACGAACAGGTCGATGACCAGTTTGGTCAGCCAGCCCGCTCGTTTGCTCGCGCCCCAGCCCGCCAGGCGAGTGAGCCACAGTTTCGGCAGAATGTATTGAAGCGAAAGTTTAAATGAGTTTAACAAGGTAGCCTCCAGGCCATTGTTTTGTCGTTCCTGATCCGGCATGACGCTGCCGGAACCTGAAAAAAGGGGACGATTTTAGCGACGCTTAGCTTAGTTGTCAGTTATCAGAATCAGAAAAGTTTTTACGCGTTTTTACCTGGTCCATGCTTTCGAGAATACGGTGGTAATTTTCGAAACGGGTTTCCGCAATTTCACCGTTCTCCACCGCTTCGCGGATGGCGCAGCCCGGATCGTTGTCATGTTTACAGTCGCGGTATTTGCAAGCGCCTAAATAGTCATGGAATTCGACAAATCCGTTAAAGATTTGTTCCGGCTCGAGGTGCCAGAGACCAAATTCACGCACGCCCGGGGAGTCAATCACATCGCCGCCGTGCGGGAAGTGATAGAGACGTGAGGCGGTGGTGGTGTGCTGGCCCAGGCCCGAGACGTCAGACACATCGTTGGTCAGGATCTCCTGCTGAAGGCCGAGCAGGTTGTTAAGCAGGCTCGATTTACCTACGCCGGACTGCCCCGCAAAGATGCTGATGCGGTCGGTCAGCGCATCTTCTAACGGCTTCAGGCCATCTTTGGTGCGGCTGGACACCATCAACACGCGATAGCCAATGTTGCGGTAAATATCCATCTGCTCATTGACAAAGGCCATGGCCTCGTCATCCAGCAGATCGATTTTATTCAGCACGATAAGCGGTTCAACCTGTAGCGTTTCGCAAGCCACCAGATAACGGTCAATAATATTGAGTGAAAGCTCAGGCAAAATCGCCGAAACGATCACGATCTGGTTGATGTTGGCGGCAATGGGCTTCACGCCGTCGTAGAAATCTGGACGGGTCAGAACCGACGTGCGTTCATGCACGGCTTCAACGATACCTTTAACCGTTACCCCTTCCGCCGCCTCTTTGCCTGGACGCCAGACCACGCGGTCACCGGTCACCAGGGAACGGATGGTGCGACGGATATTGCAACGGTGGATATCCCCGTCGGCGGATTCGACATCGGCGTGCATGCCGAAGCGGCTAATCACAACGCCTTCTGTCGCTTCGCCAAACAGATTGTCGTCGTAATCGGGCTTCTCCGTAGTGGTTTTAAGACGGCGCTGGTGATTTGCATTCACGCGGCGCTGCTGCCCTTTGGAGAGTTTATTTTTACTCAATCGCGCTGGCTCCTGGTCGCCCGTAGCGGGCAAAACCTCTATGATACACTCTAATTAATACTAGTTAACCTGCTACTGCCGGTTATGCGAGAAGGGTGGAAAATAACATGAGCGCGGACGAAAACAACCTGATTTGGATCGATCTGGAGATGACCGGCCTGGATCCCGAGCGCGATCGCATTATTGAGATCGCCACACTGGTCACCGATGCCAATCTCAATATTCTGGCGGAAGGCCCAACGATTGCCGTGCACCAGTCCGATGACCAGCTTGCGCTGATGGATGAGTGGAACGTGCGTACCCATACCGGCAGCGGGCTGGTGGAACGCGTGAAGGCCAGCACCCTGGGCGACCGCGAAGCGGAGCTGGCGACGCTTGAATTTCTGAAGCAGTGGGTGCCGCCAGGAAAATCGCCTATCTGTGGCAACAGCATTGGTCAGGATCGTCGTTTCCTGTTTAAGTACATGCCGGAGCTGGAGTCCTACTTCCACTACCGCTATCTGGATGTGAGCACCCTGAAAGAGCTGGCCCGCCGCTGGAAACCGGAAATTCTCGACGGCTTCACAAAGCAGGGGACGCACCAGGCGATGGACGACATCCGTGAGTCTGTTGCGGAGCTGGCGTACTATCGCGAAAACTTTATTAAGCTCTGATTTTGCGATCCGGCGCCTTGCGTGGCCGGGTTTTTGTCGCTAAATTGTTCAGCTTGCCGATTAAATAAGCACTTGAACTGAATTTCAAAAAAATCGCTTTGAGGGGGGTTGCAGCTAAACGGATTTCTCGTATAATGCGCCTCCCGTAACGACAGAGAATTACACGTTACGACAGCAACAAAAGCAGTACAGATTTGCGGGAATAGCTCAGTTGGTAGAGCACGACCTTGCCAAGGTCGGGGTCGCGAGTTCGAGTCTCGTTTCCCGCTCCAAAATTTGAAAAGTATCGCAAGATACGCCAGCACCAGAACACCCAAGCGGGAATAGCTCAGTTGGTAGAGCACGACCTTGCCAAGGTCGGGGTCGCGAGTTCGAGTCTCGTTTCCCGCTCCAAAATTTGAAAGTATCGCAAGATACGCATAGCACCAGAACACCCAAGCGGGAATAGCTCAGTTGGTAGAGCACGACCTTGCCAAGGTCGGGGTCGCGAGTTCGAGTCTCGTTTCCCGCTCCAAATTCTTCTTCATCTCCAGATTATCCACAGCGAAATGCTTCGTTGGGGACGTTTTCTATTGTCTCTGAAATACTCTTGTGAACAGAGTTATCCACAGAAACCGTGATAAACCAGGCTGTACGAAATGTTAGCAGGGTGAATAATATCTTCGTAATTTACTGTAATTTATGAAGAAAATTTGATTTCAAAATGTTATTGAGATCACTTGACCTGTTTGCCAGAGCTGATGGCGCCTGAATTCTTATTTTTATTCACAGGCTGTGAATATATCACACATCCCGCGGCAGCCCTTTTTCAATCACCCTGACCAGACGCTGTTTCTTCGGTAACTGCACTTCAACCACGCCGGCATTTCGCTTCTCAATTTGCTGCGCAATCGCCCATTCTATGTGCTCATCAAGAAGTGGGTGCTCACCTCTACGGCTTTCGAGCGCCTGAAGATTTGCTTCATCCCACGGGGCATTCCCCAGCGCAACGGCCACATTACGCAGCCAGCGCAGGTGGCCGATACGACGTATGGCGGAACCTTCCGTCACCTTCAGGAACCAGGCTTCGCTCCAGGCGAACAGTTCGATCAACTGCGGGGCATGTAACGCCTTGCGCGGACTGAAGTCTTCTTCATCCGTCAACTGTGAATAACGGTTCCACGGACAAATCAGCTGGCAGTCATCACAGCCGTAGATGCGGTTGCCGATAAGCGGACGAAACTCCTCTGGAATGGCGCCTTCCAGCTCGATAGTGAGATAAGAGATACAGCGGCGCGCATCAACGGTATACGGTTCGACAATCGCGCCCGTTGGGCAGATGGTCATACAGGCCACACAGCGACCACAGCCTTCTTCCACCGGACCGTCTACCGGCAGGGGTAAATCAATCAGCAGTTCACCCAGGAAAAAGAATGAGCCCGCGTCGCGGCTTAAGATAAGTGAGTGCTTACCTGTCCAGCCAAGCCCGGCTTTTTCGGCGATCGGGCGCTCAAGAATAGGCGCAGAATCGACAAAGGGTCTAAAATTCAGCGAAACACAGTGCTGCTGAATGGTTTCCCCGAGCTTTTTTAGACGGTTGCGCAGAAGTTTATGGTAATCACGCCCCAGCGCGTATCGGCTGACGTAACCCAGCGAAGGATTTTTTAGCGTGCGCGCAAAGTCCGCGTTAGCAGGCAGATAGTTCATGCGTACGCTAATAACGCGCAGCGTACCCGGCAACAGCTCGTGGGGGCGGGCACGCATCATACCGTGACGCGCCATCCACTCCATCTCGCCGTGGTATTGTTTATCCAGCCATGCCTGGAGCTTAGGCTCACTGGCAGAGAGGTCGGTGTCAGTAATACCGACCTTCTGGAAGCCCAGTTCAGCACCCCACTGTTTTATTTTTTGCGCTAATTCATTGAGATCGAGGGGCTGTGACATGACGGACCATACTGTGAAGAAAAACCCCGCAAGTATACCACATTCCATCTGGCATGCGGATGACCTCCGTCGGGCCGAGAAAGAGGCCGCAGATAGCCTGGGCATTACCCTTTACGAACTGATGCAGCGCGCGGGCGAGGCGGCGTTTAACGTGGCGCGTACGGCTTATCCGGATGCCTCGCACTATCTAGTCCTGTGCGGACACGGCAATAACGGTGGCGATGGTTATGTGGTGGCTCGTCTTGCGGTGGCGGCGGGGCTGCGCGTCACCCTGCTGGCGCTGGAGAGCGACAAGCCGTTACCGGAAGAAGCGGGCATGGCGAGAGAGGCCTGGCTGAATGCGGGGGGCATTATTCATGCGCCTGATATCGTCTGGCCCGAGGATGTCGACGTGATTGTTGACGGTCTGCTGGGGACGGGACTGATGCGCGCGCCTCGCGATGACGTCGCCGCGCTGATTACGCGCGCTAATGCGCACCCCGCCCCGGTGGTAGCGCTGGATATTCCCTCCGGCCTGATGGCACAAACCGGCGTGACGCCGGGCGTGTCGATTGAGGCGGCGCGCACCGTGACTTTTATCGCCCTGAAGCCGGGTTTGCTTACCGGTAAAGCGCGGGATGTCGTGGGCACGTTACACCACAACGCCCTGGGGCTGGAAAACTGGCTGGCCGGACAGGATACCCACATCACCCGCTTTGATGCCTCCCTGCTTGCACAGTGGCTGCCGCCGCGCCGTCCCACGTCCCATAAGGGCGACCATGGCCGACTGCTGATTATCGGCGGCGATCGCGGCACGGCAGGTGCGATTCGTATGACCGGAGAGGCCGCGTTGCGCAGCGGCGCCGGATTAATACGCGTGCTGACCCGCAGCGAAAACATCCCGCCCATTATTACCGCGCGGCCGGAGCTGATGGTCCACGAGCTTACCCCGCAGGCGATTGAAGAGGGTCTTGAGTGGGCGGACGTGGTGGTCATTGGTCCGGGCCTGGGTCAGCAGGAGTGGGGTAAACAGGCCCTGCAAAAGGCCGAGAATTTTCGTAAACCGATGCTCTGGGATGCCGACGCGCTTAACCTTCTGGCAATAAACCCGGATAAGCGTCACAATCGCATTCTGACGCCGCACCCCGGCGAAGCCGCACGGCTGCTTAACTGTAGCGTGGCAGAAATTGAAAGCGATCGCTTACTTTCAGCCCAACGTCTGGTAAAACGTTACGGAGGTGTTGCCGTTTTGAAAGGGGCGGGGACCGTTATCGCCAGCGATGGTGCGATGGGCATCGTTGATGCCGGTAATGCAGGCATGGCGAGCGGCGGCATGGGCGATGTGCTCTCTGGCATCATTGGCGCATTGCTCGGACAGAAACTTCCCCTTTATGATGCAGCCTGTGCCGGCTGCGTGGCCCACGGTGCGGCGGCTGACAGGCTGGCTGCTTGTTACGGAACGCGCGGTATGCTGGCCACCGATCTTTTTTGCACGCTGCGGCGTGTTGTTAACCCGGATGTGATTGACGTAGAAAATGACTAATCGAGCGATTCCTTTACCTGATGAACAAGCCACTTTAGATCTCGGCAAGCGCGTGGCGCAGGCCTGTCAGGGGGCGACCGTCATTTATCTGTATGGTAATTTAGGCGCGGGTAAAACAACCTTCAGCCGTGGCTTTTTGCAGGCGTTAGGCCATAACGGGAACGTAAAAAGCCCGACCTATACGCTGGTAGAACCGTACACGCTTGAAAATATCATGGTGTACCACTTTGATTTATATCGTCTTGCGGATCCTGAGGAGCTGGAATTTATGGGGATCCGCGATTACTTTGCCAACGACGCCATCTGCCTGGTGGAGTGGCCGCAACAAGGTGCGGGTGTGCTGCCTGACCCGGATGTCGAAATTCACTTAGATTACCAGGCACAAGGGCGTGAGGCGCGCATCAGTGCGGTTTCCTCATCAGGCTGTTCCTTACTGGCGCGTTTAGCCGGTTGAGCGTAGGGATAACGGGATGATTAATCGCGTTAAAGGTTGGGTGCTGGCTGCCACGGTCCTGCTGTGCGCGCAGGCCGGGGCGGCCAGCCTCTCGGATATTCAGGTGTCGAATGGCGATAGCCAGGCCCGTATTACGTTCAGCTTTATGGGCGATCCTGAATATGCTTTCTCACAAATCGACAGCCGCAGCGTGGCGCTCGATATTAAACAGACCGGGGTGATCCAGGGGCTGCCGCTCCAGTTCAGCGGCAACAATCTGGTGAAAAGCATCCGTTCGGGGACGCCGAAGGATGCGCAGTCTCTGCGTCTGGTGGTCGATCTCACCGAAAAGGGCAAGACGAAGGCGGTTAAGCAGCAAAACGGCGCCAATTATACGGTGGTCTTTACCATTAATGCTGATGTTCCGCCCCCGCCACCGCCTGCACCTGTTGTAGCAAAACGCGTGGAGGCGCCGGTTTATACCCCAAGGCCGTCTGAGCCAGCCCGTAATCCGTTTAAATCACAAAATGACCGACTTACCGCCGTGACCAGCAGCAACACGGTGACGCGTCCGGCGGTCAGCGCGCGGCGTACGCCGGTCAGTGGCGACAAAGTGATTATCGCCATCGACGCCGGACACGGCGGGCAAGATCCTGGCGCGATTGGCCCGGGCGGCACGCGGGAGAAAAACGTCACTATCGCCATTGCCCGTAAGCTGCGTGCGCTTCTGAATGACGATCCGATGTTTAAAGGGGTCATGACCCGCGACGGAGATTACTTTATTTCAGTGATGGGACGCTCGGATGTGGCGCGTAAGCAAAACGCCAACTTCCTGGTGTCGATTCACGCGGATGCTGCGCCGAACCGTAACGCCACCGGCGCGTCGGTATGGGTGCTGTCGAACCGTCGCGCCAACAGTGAAATGGCGAACTGGCTTGAAGAGCACGAGAAGCAGTCTGAACTGTTAGGCGGGGCAGGCGATGTGCTGGCAAACAGCCAGGCCGATCCGTATCTCAGCCAGGCGGTGCTGGATTTACAGTTCGGTCATTCTCAGCGCGTCGGGTATGATGTCGCCACTAACGTACTGAGCCAGCTGCAAAGCATTGGATCGCTGCATAAGCGTCGCCCTGAGCATGCAAGCCTCGGTGTCCTGCGTTCGCCGGATATTCCGTCGATTCTGGTAGAGACGGGCTTTATCAGTAACAACGGCGAAGAGCGCCTGTTGGGCAGCGACAGCTACCAGCAGCAAATTGCCGAAGCGATTTATAACGGTCTGCGTAAATACTTTGACGCGCATCCGCTTCAGTCTGCGCCGCAGGGCGGGGCCGCCCAGACGGCAAGCGCCGCGCTGCCGGGTGAGATGACCGCGACTAATTAAGGAGAGTTCATGCCGATTCAGGTTCTACCGCCGCAGCTCGCGAACCAAATCGCCGCCGGTGAGGTGGTGGAACGCCCTGCGTCGGTGGTGAAGGAACTGGTGGAAAACAGCCTCGATGCAGGGGCGACCCGCATTGATATTGATATCGAACGCGGGGGCGCAAAGCTTATCCGCATTCGTGATAACGGCTGTGGCATCAAAAAGGACGAGCTGGCGCTGGCGCTGGCGCGTCATGCCACCAGTAAAATTGCCTCACTTGACGATCTGGAAGCGATTATCAGCCTGGGTTTTCGCGGCGAAGCGCTGGCCAGTATCAGCTCCGTTTCCCGCTTAACGTTGACCTCCCGCACGGCCGACCAGCAGGAAGCCTGGCAGGCCTACGCCGAAGGGCGTGATATGGACGTCACGGTTAAACCTGCGGCGCATCCGTTAGGCACCACGCTTGAAGTGCTGGATCTCTTCTATAACACGCCCGCCCGGCGCAAGTTTATGCGAACCGAGAAGACCGAATTCGGACATATCGACGAGATCATCCGCCGCATCGCGCTGGCGCGCTTTGATGTCACCCTCAACCTCAGCCATAACGGTAAGGTGATGCGCCAGTACCGCGCGGTGGCGGAGGGTGGACAAAAGGAGCGTCGGTTGGGCGCCATCTGCGGCACACCGTTTCTGGAAAAAGCGCTGTCCATTGAGTGGCAGCATGGCGATCTGGCCCTGCGCGGCTGGGTTGCCGATCCGAACGCCAGCAGCGCCGCGTTCGCAGAAATTCAGTATTGCTACGTCAACGGCCGCATGATGCGCGACCGCCTGATTAACCACGCTATTCGACAGGCCTGCGAAGATAAGCTCGGCGCCGATCAACAGCCCGCCTTTGTGCTTTATCTGGAGATCGACCCGCACCAGGTTGACGTTAACGTGCACCCCGCCAAGCACGAGGTGCGTTTCCACCAGTCGCGCCTGGTGCATGATTTCATCTACCAGGGCGTTGCCGCTGTATTGCAGCAGCAGGCAGAGCCAGAGTTGCCGCTGGCAAAAGAAGAACCCGCGCCGCGCCCACTGCCGGAAAACCGCGTGGCGGCCGGGCGTAACCATTTTGCCGAACCGGCGGTAGCGCGCGAGCCGGCTGCTCCACGTTTATCCCCGGTGGGCAACGCGCCGCGACCAACCGGTGCCAACTATCCCAACGCTCAGCCGGGCTACCACAAACAGCAGGGGGCGCTGTACCGCAAACTGCTGGATACGCCGGCGGTGGAGCATAAAGAGCACATCACGGTTTCAACCCCCTCTCTGGATGGGCATAGCCAGAGTTTTGGTCGGGTATTGACCATTATTGCTCCCGACATGGCGTTGCTTGAACGCGAAGGTAAACTGCTGTTGCTGGCGCTTTCCGTGGCGGAGCGCTGGCTCAAACAGGCGCAGTTAACCCCGGGGGTGAATGCCGCCTGCGCGCAGCCGCTGTTGATCCCCGTTCGCCTGAAAATATCCCCTGAAGAAACAGGGGTTTTGCGGCGCGTGCAGACGCAACTGGCCGAAATGGGGATTGAAATCGTACTGGACGCGCAGCATGTGACAATTCGCGCAGTGCCTTTACCCTTACGCCAACAAAATTTACAAAACTTGATTCCTGAACTGATAGGCTACCTGGCGCAGCAAACGACGTTTGACGCCGCCGATACCGCGCAGTGGATCGCCCGCCATTTGGCCAGCGAGCATGCACCGTGGAGTATGGCGCAGGCGATTACCGTTCTGGCGGAGGTGGAGCGCCTCTGTCCACAGCTGGTGAAAGCGCCTCCAGGTGGTTTGTTACAACCTGTTGATTTACAAACGGCGATGACCGCCCTGAAACATGACTGATGTAAGTAAGGCGAGCCTGCCAAAGGCGATTTTTTTAATGGGGCCAACGGCCTCCGGTAAAACGGCGTTAGCCATTGAGTTACGTAAAGTTTTGCCAGTAGAGTTGATTAGCGTTGATTCAGCCCTCATCTACCGAGGGATGGACATCGGCACGGCGAAGCCCAACGCAGACGAACTGCGTGCGGCACCGCACCGTTTACTGGATATTCTCGACCCGGCACAGGCTTACTCCGCGGCAGATTTTCGCCGCGACGCCTTAGCCGAGATGGCCGAGATTACCGCCGCGGGACGCATACCGCTGTTAGTTGGCGGCACGATGCTCTACTTTAAGGCGCTGCTGGAGGGGTTATCGCCTCTGCCATCGGCCGATCCGGAAGTGAGAGCGAAGATTGAGCGGCAGGCGGCAGAGCAGGGGTGGGACGCTTTGCACAGGCAACTGGAAGAGATTGATCCAGTTGCCGCAGCGCGGATCCACCCAAACGATCCGCAAAGGCTTTCCCGGGCACTGGAAGTTTTTTTCATTTCGGGTAAAACTTTAACGGAACTGACGCAAACGTCAGGAGACGCTCTGCCGTATCAGGTGCATCAGTTCGCCATCGCCCCGGCGAGCCGTGAACTGCTCCATCAACGAATTGAGCAGCGTTTTCATCAGATGTTGGCTTCAGATTTTGAAGCAGAAGTGCGGGCGCTTTTTGCCCGTGGAGATTTGCATACGGACATGCCTTCCATTCGTTGTGTGGGATACCGCCAGATGTGGTCGTATCTTGAAGGTGAGATTTCATACGATGAAATGGTTTATCGAGGTGTTTGCGCCACGAGACAGTTAGCGAAGCGCCAGATCACCTGGTTACGCGGTTGGGAGGGTGTTCACTGGTTAGACAGTGAAAAACCACAACAGGCGTTAAACGAAGTGATTGAGGTTATTGGTGATATCGCTGACTGAATGTGTACAATTAAGCCGTATCGTGCGCAATTTTTCAGAATCGCAAGGTTCTAAGTACAAAACAAGCATATAAGGAAAAGATAGAATGGCTAAGGGGCAATCTTTACAAGATCCGTTCCTGAACGCATTGCGTCGGGAGCGTGTTCCAGTTTCTATTTATTTGGTGAATGGTATTAAGCTGCAAGGTCAGATTGAGTCTTTCGATCAGTTCGTGATCCTGTTGAAAAACACGGTCAGCCAGATGGTCTATAAGCACGCGATTTCTACTGTTGTTCCGTCCCGTCCGGTATCTCATCACAGCAATAACGCTGGCGGCGGCACTGGCAGTAACTACCATCACGGCAGCAACGCGCAGGGTTCTTCAACACCAGCGCAGGACAGCGAAGAAACCGAATAAGGTTTTGGGCTGTTATCCACACGGGGAGCCAGGGATCCTGCGTTCCCCGCTGATCTTTTTAGAGAGGTTTACGCTTGTTTGACCGTTATGACGCCGGTGAGCAGGCGGTGCTGGTACACATCTATTTTTCGCAAGACAAAGATATGGAAGACCTCCAGGAGTTTGAATCTCTGGTCTCTTCCGCCGGTGTCGAAGCAATGCAGGTGATTACCGGTAGCCGTAAAGCGCCGCACCCGAAGTACTTTGTTGGTGAAGGTAAAGCAGTTGAAATTGCGGATGCCGTAAAAGCAACCGGCGCATCCGTTGTGCTGTTTGATCATGCGCTGTCTCCGGCTCAGGAACGTAACCTGGAAGCTCTCTGCGTATGCCGTGTAATCGATCGCACGGGGTTGATCTTAGATATTTTTGCTCAGCGTGCGCGTACCCACGAGGGTAAGTTGCAGGTTGAGCTGGCGCAGTTGCGCCATCTGGCGACGCGTCTGGTGCGTGGCTGGACACACCTTGAAAGACAAAAAGGCGGGATTGGTTTGCGCGGCCCGGGTGAAACCCAGCTCGAAACCGACCGCCGTTTGCTGCGTGGGCGTATAACCCAGATCCTTTCACGTCTGGAACGTGTAGAGAAACAGCGCGAACAGGGGCGTCGGGCGCGAACGAAAGCCGATATCCCAACGGTGTCGCTGGTGGGTTATACCAACGCCGGTAAATCCACCCTGTTTAACCAGATAACCGAGGCCCAGGTGTATGCCGCAGACCAGCTGTTTGCGACCCTGGACCCAACCCTGCGCCGTATTGACGTCGCAGACGTGGGTGAAACGGTGCTGGCGGATACCGTAGGGTTTATCCGCCATCTGCCGCACGATCTGGTCGCGGCGTTTAAAGCGACGTTGCAGGAGACGCGTCAGGCGACCCTGCTGCTGCATGTGATTGATGCGGCTGACGTACGCGTGCAGGAGAACATCGACGCGGTGAACGTGGTGCTCGAAGAGATCGACGCCCACGAAATTCCCACCCTGTTGGTGATGAACAAGATCGATATGCTGGACGATTTCGAACCGCGTATCGACCGAGACGAAGAGAACAAACCGATTCGGGTCTGGCTGTCTGCTCAGGCCGGGATTGGTGTGCCACTGCTTTTCCAGGCTTTGACAGAACGTCTTTCCGGTGAGGTAGCTCAGCACACGCTGCGACTGCCGCCACAGGAAGGCAGGCTGCGCAGCCGGTTTTATCAGCTTCAGGCGATAGAAAAAGAGTGGATGGAGGATGACGGCAGCGTGGGGATGCAGGTGCGTATGCCGATCGTTGACTGGCGTCGCCTCTGTAAACAAGAACCTGCGCTGGCGGACTATATCGTCTGATCAGAAAGGGGAAGCCTGAAAAATTCGCCCTTGCATAACAAATATGGAGCATATACATGGCGTGGAATCAGCCCGGTAATAACGGACAAGACCGCGACCCGTGGGGAAGCAGCAATAATCAAGGCGGCAACTCTGGGGGAAATGGCAACAAAGGTGGTCGCGAGCAGGGGCCGCCGGATCTGGATGATATCTTCCGCAAACTGAGCAAAAAGCTTGGTGGCCTTGGCGGAGGAAAAGGTTCTGGCTCGGGTGGCAATTCCACTCAGAGTCCGCGCCCGCCAATGGGTGGCCGCGTGGTGGGCATTGTCGCCGCTGCGGTGGTAATCATCTGGGCAGCCAGCGGGTTCTACACCATTAAAGAAGCAGAACGCGGCGTGGTCACCCGTTTCGGTAAGTTCAGCCATCTGGTTGAACCGGGCCTGAACTGGAAGCCGACCTTCATTGATGACGTGACCGCGGTTAACGTGGAGTCCGTCCGTGAACTGGCCGCCTCTGGCGTGATGTTGACCTCTGACGAGAACGTGGTGCGCGTTGAGATGAACGTACAGTACCGCGTGACCGATCCGGAACGTTATCTGTTTAGCGTGACCAGCGCCGATGACAGCCTGCGTCAGGCGACCGACAGCGCCCTGCGTGGCGTGATCGGTAAATACACCATGGACCGTATCCTGACCGAAGGTCGTACCGTTATTCGTAGCGATACCCAGCGTGAGCTGGAAGAGACCATCCGTCCGTACAACATGGGTATCACCCTGCTGGACGTCAACTTCCAGGCTGCACGTCCGCCGGAAGAGGTGAAAGCCGCGTTTGACGATGCGATTGCCGCGCGTGAAAACGAACAGCAGTACATCCGTGAAGCGGAAGCGTACACCAACGAAGTTCAGCCGCGTGCAAACGGTCAGGCGCAGCGTATTCTGGAAGAAGCGCGTGCGTATAAGACCCAGACCATCCTGGAAGCACAGGGTGAAGTGGCTCGCTTCGCGAAGATCCTGCCGGAATATAAAGCCGCGCCGGAAATTACCCGTGAGCGTCTCTATATCGAGACCATGGAAAAAGTGCTGAGCCATACGCGTAAAGTGCTGGTTAACGACAACAAAGGCGGAAACCTGATGGTCCTGCCGCTGGATCAGATGCTGAAAGGCGGTTCTGCACCGGCAGCAAAAGACAACAGCGGTGCGAACAACCTGCTGCGTCTGCCACCGGCCTCGTCTGGCAGCGCCAGCGCGAACACAACGCCTTCTTCGAACGATGGTGACATTATGGACCAACGCCGTGCTAACGCGCAGCGTAACGACTACCAGCGTCAGGGGGAATAAGGATGCGTAAGTCAGTTATTGCGATCATCATCATCGTACTGGTCGTGCTCTACACCTCCATCTTTGTGGTGAAAGAGGGCGAACGTGGGATCAAGTTCCAGTTCAGCAGCGTCGTGCGTGACGGCGACAAGCGTCCGGTGATTTATGAGCCGGGTCTGCACTTTAAGATCCCGTTCATTCAGTCAGTGAAAACGCTCGATGCGCGTATCCAGACCATGGATAACCAGGCCGATCGTTTCGTGACTAAAGAGAAGAAAGACCTGATCGTTGATTCCTATATCAAATGGCGCATCAGCGATTTCAGCCGCTACTTCCTGGCAACCGGGGGTGGCGACGTTTCTCAGGCAGAAGTGCTGCTGAAACGTAAGTTCTCTGACCGTCTGCGTTCTGAAATTGGTCGTCTGGATGTGAAAGACATTGTGACCGACTCCCGTGGTCGTCTGACGCTGGAAGTGCGTGATGCGCTGAACTCCGGCTCTGCGGGCACCGAGGATGAAGTTGAAACCCCGGCGGCAGACGATGCGATTGCCAAAGCGGCTGAACGTGTTCAGGCTGAAACCAACGGTAAAGTGCCGGTGATCAACCCGAACAGTATGGCGGCGCTGGGCATCGAAGTGGTTGATGTGCGCATCAAACAGATCAACCTGCCGGCGGAAGTGTCCGAGGCGATCTACAACCGTATGCGCGCCGAGCGTGAAGCGGTAGCCCGTCGTCACCGTTCACAGGGTCAGGAAGAAGCGGAAAAACTGCGCGCGGCAGCGGACTATGAAGTCACCAAGACGCTGGCGGAATCTGAGCGCCAGGGTCGTATCTTGCGCGGTGAAGGTGATGCCGAAGCGGCTAAACTTTTTGCTGATGCATTCAGCCAGGATCCAGACTTCTACGCCTTCATCCGTAGCCTTCGCGCTTACGAGAATAGCTTCAAGAGCAACCAGGATGTGATGGTGCTCAGCCCGGACAGCGATTTCTTCCGTTATATGAAGACGCCGACCAACGCAACGCGATAAACTCAGGCTCGTTTGAGTATTCAAACCACCGCTCTTCACGGAGCGGTGGTTTTCTTTTATAAGGATGAAAAATGAACTCCACGATCTGGCTCGCACTGGCCCTTGTTTTGGTGTTGGAAGGCCTCGGCCCGATGCTCTATCCGCGCGCATGGCGCCGGATGATCGCGACAATGAGCCAACTCCCGGACAATATTTTGCGTCGTTTTGGCGGTGGTCTTGTGGTTGCCGGTATCGTTATCTACTACATGTTGAGGAAAACGATTGGCTGATCAAAAACTAACCGCAATTGGCATATTTTAGGGTCAAAAAGTGCTGTATATCTGAAAAAGCGATGGTAGAATCCATTTTTAAGCAAACGGTGATTTTGAAAAAATGGGTAACAACGTCGTCGTACTGGGCACCCAATGGGGTGACGAAGGTAAAGGGAAGATTGTTGATCTTCTGACTGAACGGGCCAAATATGTTGTACGCTACCAGGGCGGTCACAACGCGGGCCATACTCTCGTAATCAACGGTGAAAAAACCGTCCTCCATCTTATTCCATCAGGCATTCTTCGCGAAAACGTCACCAGCATCATCGGTAACGGCGTTGTGCTGTCTCCCGCTGCGCTGATGAAAGAGATGAAAGGTCTGGAAGACCGTGGTATCCCTGTTCGTGAGCGTCTGCTGCTCTCCGAAGCCTGCCCGCTGATCCTGGATTATCATGTGGCGCTGGACGTGGCGCGTGAAAAAGCGCGTGGCGCGAAAGCGATCGGCACCACCGGTCGTGGTATCGGCCCCGCTTACGAAGATAAAGTGGCTCGTCGCGGTCTGCGCGTGGGTGACCTCTTCGACAAAGCGACCTTCGCTGAAAAACTGAAAGAAGTGATGGAATATCACAACTTCCAGCTGGTGAACTTCTACAAAGCCGAAGCCGTTGACTACCAGAAAGTGCTGGATGACGTCATGGCGATTGCTGATATTCTGACCGGTATGGTTGTTGATGTGTCCGATCTGCTGGACCAGGCGCGCAAGCGTGGCGATTTCGTCATGTTTGAAGGTGCGCAGGGTACGCTGCTGGACATCGACCACGGTACCTATCCGTACGTAACGTCCTCTAACACCACCGCGGGTGGCGTGGCAACCGGCTCCGGCCTGGGCCCGCGTTATGTCGATTACGTTCTGGGCATTATCAAAGCGTACTCCACTCGCGTGGGTGCGGGTCCGTTCCCGACCGAACTGTTTGATGAGACCGGCGAGTTCCTCTGCAAGCAGGGTAACGAGTTTGGCGCGACCACCGGTCGTCGTCGTCGTACCGGCTGGCTGGACGCCGTTGCCGTACGTCGCGCAGTGCAGATCAACTCCCTGTCTGGCTTCTGCCTGACCAAGCTGGACGTACTGGACGGCCTGAAAGAAGTGAAAATCTGCGTAGGCTACCGTATGCCTGATGGCCGCGAAGTGACCACCACTCCGCTGGCTGCTGACGACTGGGAAGGCATTGAGCCAATCTACGAAACCATGCCGGGCTGGTCTGAGACTACCTTTGGTGTGAAAGAGCGTAGTGGCCTGCCTAAAGCCGCGCTGGACTACATCAAGCGCATTGAAGAACTGACCGAAGTGCCGATCGATATTATTTCTACCGGCCCGGATCGTACTGAAACGATGATCCTGCGCGACCCGTTCGACGCATAATCTTCGTGACTGCTGGCCTGCGGGGAAACCCGTAGGCCGGATAAGCGCAGCGCCATCCGGCGACCGCTCCTGGATCTCCGCTTTTTCGCCCCGTCTGTCAAATAAATTAGCCGCTAACTATCTGGCTGGTTTATCATCATTAATGAATATCTCTGCGGTTTGACCGCGTTTTCCCTTTTTCCTGAGGTTGATGTGCAGTTAACAAGTTTCACCGATTACGGCTTACGCGCGCTGATTTACATGGCGTCGTTACCCGATGGGAAGATGACCAGCATCTCTGAAGTCACAGAGGTGTACGGTGTGTCCCGTAATCATATGGTCAAAATAATCAATCAACTTAGTCGTGCCGGATACGTTGCTGCCGTCCGCGGGAAGAATGGAGGGATCCGTCTCGGTAAACCGGCGCAGAGTATCCGTATTGGCGATGTGGTACGTGAACTGGAGCCGCTCTCTCTGGTGAACTGTAGCAGCGCGTTCTGCCACATTACGCCCGCTTGCCGCCTGAAACAGGCGCTTTCAAAGGCCGTGCAAAGTTTTCTCAAGGAACTGGATAACTACACGCTGGCCGATTTGGTTGAAGAGAATCAACCGCTTTATAAATTATTGCTGGTGGAATGAAGAAAATTTCCACCGGAGCTGACAACGGAGGAACCGACATGTCACAAGATCCTTTCCAGGAACGCGAAGCCGAAAAATACGCGAATCCTATCCCCAGCCGCGAGTTCATCATTGAACACTTAACAAAACGCGAAAAACCCGCCAATCGTGAAGAACTTGCCGTTGAACTGAACATTGAAGGTGAAGAGCAAATTGAAGCCCTTCGCCGCCGCCTGCGCGCCATGGAACGTGACGGGCAACTTGTCTTTACTCGTCGCCAGTGCTACGCGCTGCCAGAACGCCTCGACCTGCTGAAAGGCACCGTTATTGGTCATCGCGATGGCTTCGGCTTCCTGCGCGTGGAAGGCCGTAAAGACGACCTGTACCTCTCATCCGAACAGATGAAGATGTGTATTCACGGCGACCAGATCCTGGCGCAGCCGCTGGGTGCAGACCGTAAAGGCCGCCGCGAAGCGCGCGTGGTCCGCGTGCTGGTGCCGAAAACCAGCCAGATTGTAGGCCGTTACTTTACCGATGCGGGCGTAGGCTTTGTGGTGCCGGACGACAGCCGTCTGAGCTTCGACATTCTCATCCCGCCTGAAGAGGTGATGGGCGCACGCATGGGCTTTGTGGTGGTGGTGGAACTCACCCAGCGCCCAACCCGTCGCACCAAAGCGGTGGGTAAAATCGTCGAAGTGCTGGGCGATAACATGGGCACCGGCATGGCCGTCGATATGGCGCTGCGTACCCATGAAATTCCGTATGTCTGGCCGAAAGCGGTTGAAGATCAGATTGAAAACCTGCGTGAAGAAGTGCCGGAAGAGTCCAAAGCAGGCCGCGTGGATCTGCGCGATCTGCCGCTGGTCACCATTGATGGTGAAGACGCCCGTGACTTCGATGATGCCGTATATTGCGAGAAAAAACGCGGTGGCGGCTGGCGTCTGTGGGTGGCTATCGCGGATGTGAGCTATTACGTGCGTCCGCACACGCCGCTGGATAACGAAGCGCGCAGCCGCGGTACGTCGGTCTACTTCCCGTCGCAGGTTGTACCGATGCTGCCAGAAGTGCTCTCCAACGGCCTGTGTTCCCTCAACCCGCAGGTGGACCGCCTGTGTATGGTCTGCGAGATGACCATCTCCAGCAAGGGACGTCTGACGGGCTATAAGTTCTACGAAGCGGTGATGAGTTCTCATGCGCGCCTGACCTATACCAAGGTCTGGCATATGTTGCAGGGCGATCAGGATCTTCGCGAACAGTACGCGCCGCTGGTCAAACACATCGAAGAGCTGCACAACCTCTACAAAACGCTGGATCAGGCGCGCGAAGAGCGCGGTGGGATCTCGTTTGAGAGTGAAGAGGCGAAGTTTATCTTTAACGCTGAGCGTCGTATCGAGCGTATCGAACAGACTCAGCGTAACGATGCGCACAAGCTGATTGAAGAGTGTATGATCCTGGCGAACATCTCGGCGGCACGTTTCGTTGAGAAAGCCAAAGAGCCTGCGCTGTTCCGTATTCACGACAAGCCAACCACGGAGGCCGTAACCTCGTTCCGCTCCGTGCTGGCTGAACTCGGCCTGGAGCTGCCTGGCGGTAATAAGCCTGAGCCACGCGATTACGCCGAGCTGCTGGAATCCATCAGCGATCGTCCTGACGCGGAAATGCTGCAAACCATGCTGCTGCGCTCCATGAAGCAGGCGATTTACGATCCTGAAAACCGGGGCCACTTTGGTCTGGCGTTACAGTCGTACGCGCACTTTACCTCGCCGATCCGCCGTTATCCGGATCTGTCCCTGCACCGTGCGATCAAGTATCTGCTGGCGCACGAGCAGGGTCATAAAGGCAACACGACCGAAACCGGAGGGTATCACTACTCCATGGACGAGATGTTGCAACTGGGCCAGCATTGTTCCATGACCGAGCGTCGTGCGGATGAAGCGACGCGCGACGTGGCGGACTGGCTGAAGTGTGACTTTATGCTGGATCAGGTGGGTAACGTCTTTAAAGGCGTGATTGCCAGCGTCACCGGCTTTGGCTTCTTCGTGCGTCTGGATGAGCTGTTTATCGACGGTCTGGTGCACGTTTCCAGCCTCGATAACGATTACTACCGCTTCGACCAGGTCGGACAACGTCTGATCGGCGAATCCGGCGGCCAGACCTACCGTCTGGGCGATCGGGTGGAAGTGAAGGTTGAAGCCGTGAATATGGACGACCGTAAAATCGACTTCAGCCTCATCTCCAGCGAGCGTGCTCCGCGTAACGTCGGCAAAACCGAGCGTGAGAAAGCGAAAAAAGGCGGTAACGGTAAAGCGGGCGGTAAGCGACGTCAGGCAGGTAAAAGAGTAAACTTTGAGCCAGACAGTGCTTTCCGTGGCGAGAAGAAACAGAAGCCCAAGGCGGCGAAAAAAGACGCTCGTAAAGCGAAAAAACCGTCGACCAAGACCCAAAAAATAGCGGCCGCGACCAAAGCTAAGCGCGCGGCGAAGAAACAGCAGGCGGAGTAATTTCCCCTCACCCTGACCCTCTCCCCAACGGGAGAGGGAAAATATTTATTACGAGAACCATCAATGAGTGAAATGATTTACGGCATCCACGCGGTGCAGGCCCTGCTGGAGCGCGCGCCGGAGCGTTTTCAGGAAGTTTTTATTCTGAAAGGGCGTGAAGATAAACGTCTGATGCCGCTGATCCACGCGCTGGAAGCGCAGGGCGTAGTGATCCAGCTGGCGAACCGCCAGTATCTGGATGAAAAAAGCGAAGGTGCTGTACACCAGGGTATTATCGCGCGCGTGAAGCCAGGCCGTCAGTATCAGGAGAACGATCTGCCGGATCTGATCGCCGGGCTGGAGAACCCGTTCTTCCTGATCCTCGATGGCGTAACCGACCCACATAACCTGGGCGCGTGCCTGCGTAGCGCCGATGCAGCAGGCGTGCATGCGGTGATTGTGCCAAAAGATCGCTCCGCGCAGCTTAACGCTACCGCTAAAAAAGTCGCCTGCGGCGCGGCGGAAAACGTCCCGTTAATCCGCGTGACTAACCTGGCGCGCACCATGCGTCTGTTGCAGGAAGAAAATATCTGGATCGTAGGAACAGCCGGTGAAGCGGATCACACCCTGTACCAGAGCAAAATGACCGGCCGTATGGCGCTGGTGATGGGAGCGGAAGGCGAAGGTATGCGTCGTCTGACGCGCGAGCACTGCGATGAGCTGATCAGCATCCCAATGGCGGGCAGCGTATCGTCCCTGAACGTTTCCGTTGCGACGGGTATCTGCCTGTTTGAAGCGGTGCGTCAGCGCGGGTAGCCTGTTGTGCCGGGTGGCGGCTTCGCCTTACCCGGCCTACAAAAGCATGGTACCGTAGGCCCGGTAAGCGTAGCGCCACCGGGCAACAATCTCACTCCTCTAACGACCGTAAATGGTCATCCTTTCTCAGCGTCATCAGCGCGAAAATACTCACCACCGCCGTTGCCATCACGTAGTACGCCGGAATATCCAGATTGCCCGTCTCTTTAATCAGCCCGGTAATGATCAGCCCCGCACAGCCCGAGAAGATCGCATTCGACAGAGAATAGGCCAGCCCCAGCCCGGTATAACGCACGCGCGTCGGGAACATCTCAGACAGCATTGCCGGCCCCGGCCCTGCCAGCATCCCAACCAGACCCCCCGCAATCAGCACCACAATCGCTTTGACTGCCAGCGTACTGGATTCCGCCTGCAAAATTTTCAGCAGCGGCAGGGCGAGGATCAGCAGGAGCACGGTGGCGATAATCATCACCGTGCGCCGCCCGATCCTGTCGCTCAGCATGCCCGACGGAATGATCGTGAGCGCAAACCCAATGTTAGAAATCACCGCAATCAGTAACGCCTGGTTAAAACCGGTGTGCAGCGCAGATTGCAGATAGGTCGGCATAATCACCAGATAGGTATAACCCGCCGCAGACCAGACCATCACGCGGCCAATGCCCATCAGGATGGTTTTGAACGTGGCGGCGGTGCTGGCCTGAGTAACAACCGGTTTTTCCCGTTGCTGCACAAAGCTCGGCGTCTCTTCCATGCTCACCCGCAGCCATAGCGCGACCGCACCCATCGGCAGCGCCAGGAAGAACGGAATGCGCCAGCCCCAGTCGTGCAAGGCTTCAGGGGAGAGCAGGGCAGAGAGCAACGCGACAATGCCTGCGCCCGCTAACAGCCCGAGCGCCACGGTAAAGGACTGCCATGCCCCGTAAAGACCGCGCTTGCCGCGCGGGGCGAACTCCGTCATCAATGAGACCGCACCGCCATACTCACCGCCCGCGAACAGTCCTTGCAGAATACGCAGGAGCGTAACGATCAGCGGCGCGGCAATCCCGATACTGGCGTAGACCGGCACAATACCGATGGCAGCGGTGGCGAGCGTCATCAATACCAGCACTATAATCAGCGTCGGTTTGCGGCCAATCCTGTCGCCAATGCGGCCAAAGACCACCGCACCCAGCGGACGGAAGAAGAAAGCGATGGCGAACGAGGCCCAGGTGAGGATCAGGCTGGTGAGCTCCGCTTCCCCCTCAAGCTGGAAGAAGTTTCTGGCAATCACCGTTGCCAGAAAACCGTAGACCGCAAATTCATACCACTCGATGAAATTACCGATGGAGCCTGCAATTAATGCACGCTTGTGCGCATCCTGTTGCATAACGATCCTCACATAAACGGGGTAAGAATAAATTATTCAGCATTGGTGAAGTAATGAAATAGTTTATTCTTATGTTCTGTGAGCTATTTCACGAATGATATCAACACGATCGTCATCGTGTGACCCCCCTCCCATGCAGCGTGCATGCCCTCTGTCCATACTTACCTTTATTGCCAATGAAAGGAGGGAGACAGCATGCACTGGCAGACACATACCGTTTTTAATCAACCTGCACCGCTATCGAACAGCAACCTTTTTCTCTCTGATTGCGCCCTGCGCGATGCGGTAGCGCGCGAAGGGGCTGAGTGGGATGTGGATCTTCTTGCCAGCATCGGACAGCAGTTGGGTACGGCGGAGTCGCTGGAGCTGGGCAGGCTGGCGAACGTTAATCCGCCGGAACTGCTGCGTTATGACGCCACGGGAGCGAGGCTGGATGACGTCCGCTTTCATCCGGCATGGCATCTTCTGATGCAGGGGCTTTGCGCCAACCGGGTGCACAACCTGGCGTGGGAGGAGGAGGCGCGGAAAGGATCGTTCGTCGCCCGGGCCGCGCGTTTTGTGCTTCATGCACAGGTGGAGGCGGGAACGCTATGCCCGGTGACCATGACCTTCGCCGCCACGCCGCTGTTGCTACAGTCGCTGCCCAAACCGTTTCACGACTGGTTAACGCCGCTGATGAGCGATCGCTACGATCCCCATCTCGCACCGGGGGCGCAAAAGCGCGGCCTGCTGATCGGCATGGGGATGACGGAAAAGCAGGGCGGTTCGGACGTACTAAGTAATACCACCAAAGCAGAGAAATGCAGTGATGGCAGTTACCGGCTGGTGGGGCACAAATGGTTTTTCTCCGTGCCGCAGAGCGATGCGCATCTGGTGCTGGCGCAGGCGAAGGGCGGGCTTTCCTGCTTTTTTGTTCCGCGTTTTTTACCCGACGGGCAACGTAATGCCGTGCGCCTTGAGCGTCTGAAGGACAAGCTCGGTAACCGTTCAAATGCCAGCAGTGAGGCTGAGTTCCTTGATGCTTACGGCTGGCTGCTGGGCGAAGAGGGTGAAGGTGTCCGGCAAATTCTGAAGATGGGCGGGCTGACGCGCTTTGACTGTGCGCTTGGCAGCCACGGATTGATGCGCCGTGCGCTCTCGGTGGCGCTTTATCATGCCCATCAGCGGCAGACCTTCGGCAAAAATCTGATCGACCAGCCGTTAATGCGCGACGTGCTAAGCCGTATGGCGCTGGTGCTGGAGGGACACACGGCACTGCTGTTCCGACTCGCCCGGGCGTGGGACAACCGCACCGACCCGCAGGAGGTCGCATGGGCGCGGCTTTTCACTCCGGCGGCAAAATACAGCGTCTGCAAAGCGGGCATACCGTTTGTGGCAGAGGCAATGGAGGTGCTGGGCGGCGCAGGCTATTGCGAAGAGAGTGAGCTTCCACGGTTGTACCGTGAAATGCCCGTCAACAGCATCTGGGAAGGCTCTGGCAATATTATGTGCCTGGATGTACTGCGCGTGCTGGCGAAGCAGTCGGGTATTCTCGACCTGCTCGCCGATGATTTCGCGCAGGTCAAAGGCCAGGACAGGCATTTCGATCGCAGCTGGCGGCAGCTACAGCAGAAGCTGCGTAAACCGCAGGAAGCGCAGGGCAGGGAGATCGCGCGGCAGCTCTTTTTACTCGGGGCCGGAAGTCAGATGCTGCGGCACGCATCGCCGCCCGTGGCGCAGGCGTGGTGCCGCATGATGCTGGATACCCGAGGCGGCACGCTGATGAGCGAACAAGTGCAAACCGACCTGCTGCTGCGTGCCACGGGCCGGGTCGGTTAAGCTTTCAGCTGGAACAGGCTCACCAGCCGGGTGAGATGTGAACCCTTCTCGCGCAGCGTCTGTGCCGTCTGCTCGCTGCGTGAGATGCGATCGGCATTGATGTGCGATGCCTCACCGATGTGCGTCATCGCCAGATTCACCTGACCAATCCCCGCAGACTGCTCGCGGGAGGCGTGGTTGATCTCGGTGACAAGCTGGCTGATGTTATCGATATGAACAATGATGGCATCCATCGCCAGACGCGTCTGCTCAGACAGCGCATGGCCTTCGCTCACCTTGTTCAGCGTGTCGCCAATCAACTGTTCAATCTCTTTTACCGCATTGGCGCTGCGTGCGGCCAGGGCGCGCACCTCTTGCGCCACCACTGCGAAACCTTTCCCGTGCTCGCCCGCCCGCGCCGCTTCAACCGCCGCATTGAGCGCCAGGATATTGGTCTGGAAAGCGATGGACTCAATCACGCGGGTGATGTCTTCAATGCGTTTCGATGCATCACGAATATCATCCATGGTGGAGACTGCGTGGGTCACCGTCTCTCCACCCTGATGCACCGCGCGCGAGGTTTCACCCACCAGCTGCTGCGTTTGCTCCATGTTGGCGGCATTTTGCTGCACGGTGGCGGCTAATTGCTCCATGCTGGCGGAGGTCTCCTCAACGCTGCTGGCCTGCTTGTTGATCTGTTCAGAGATCTCGCCGGTATCTGAAGCCAGCGCGTTAGTCCCCAGATGGATTTCGCTTGCGGCCTCGCGGACCTGCAACACAATTTTTTGCAGGCCGCCCCCGATCCCGTTGATGGCATCAATCAGCTGGCCGACCTCATCCTGGCGGGTTACCGGCAGGCTGGCGCGCAGATCGCCTGCGGCATACTGCCGTGCAAGCGCGATCACTGCGCGCAGTGGGCGGGTTAGCATCCGGCGAATGAGGATAACGAACAGGCCCGCGAAGAGCGCGGATAGCACCACGCCCGCGATCAGGAAGCGATCGCGCAGCGTGGTGACGCTTGAAAGCAGTACGGCTTTATCCACTTCACCCACGATGGTCCAGTTCCAGCCCGGCAGCGGCGTGTAGGCAACTTTGAGCGTACGGCCATCTGCGCTCACGCGCTCCAGCGTGCCGGCTTTATCACTCAGAAGCTGCTGCTGTGTCGCCGTGTCCCAGTTGGGCAGTTTGCCCTCATCGCTGGCATGGAACAGATACTGTCCGCGCGTTTTGCCGCTGCTGCGATCCAGTACAAAGAAGTGGCCGCTCTCGCCCAGACGACGGTTAAGGATTTTCTCGCGCATGACGTTCCACGAATGGGTGATGTCCACGCCGACAAAGATAATCCCGATAACCTGGCCTTCCGCATTTTTAACAGGCTGGTACTGCGTGATATAGCGCTTGCCGAACAGCAGCGCGAGGCCACGATAGACCTCCCCTTTGGTGACAGCCGCAAATGCCGGGCTGGTGGTATCAAGAACGGTTCCGATGGCGCGGTCGCCATTCTCTTTGCGCAGCGACGTGGCCACGCGGATAAAATCGTTACCGCTGCGGACAAACAGCGTCGAGATGGCGCCCGTTCGGCTCAGGAAGTCATCAGAAAGCGTATTGTTTTCATGCAACTCCGTTTCGCCGCCTTTCAGCAGAGGAACGGTAAGCCCGTTTATGGTCCGGCTCTGGCTGCTGTCGCTGTTCAGCGGCTGTGGCAAAAAGGTGGTGAACAGACGGGTATAGCTTTCAACCTCTTCGCTCAGGCTGGTGTTCAACATCTCTACCATATCCACCATGCCGGTGGACTGGTTATGCAGGTCTTCAACCGCAAGATCTTCAAGCTGCTGGCTGGCGTTGTGGCTCAACAGAAAAGTGAACAGCAAAAAAAGCGTGGCGACACTTGCACCTGTTAGCAGCGATAGCTTCGTGCCCAGACCTGCCCGGCGGAAAAAGGTGATCATAAATTGCTCATTATTGAAAAGTGATGGCTGTTCAACGGCAGAGCGAAGAGAACGTTTATCTGTTTAATGTAACTGAATGTTACCTATTTGTTTTTATTAAGTTTCGGGAGGGATAAAAAATTTGCAAAAGTGAAAAGCCACTAAAATTAAGTGGCTTTTATCGGAAGGGATTATGCATAAAGAATGGCCTGCACGCGCCAGTGATTAACATGGTTATCTTCCTGCATCTGGACGATGCGATACCAGGATGCGCCCTGTTCATCGGCCTTCAGGGCGACGACACGTTCAACGTCTTGCGGACTTCCCGTGATATTATTGACGGAGATCTGACCAATCTCGTTCAGGCCCGTGACGCAATCCGCGCTGGCAAATTCGGCCGACTGCGCCGTGGTGCTCAGCAGGCCCGCTGAAAGCAATAGCGTCGTTAAAGCAAGGGTTCGTTTCATCGTCAGCTCCTTTTCACGTGTCTCCGGTATCCGCCGGGCAATCCTTCGCGAATAAACTCATTTCCATTGTTGCTGGCATGGAGTTTATTGTGGACAGGAAAATGTCTACGGACGCAAAGCAGTGTAAAAGTCGTTCAAATGATGATGCTTACTTACGGTACAAAATTCCCTGGGCGTACCACTGTCCCGTAATAATGGTTTCATCAATCATCGTGATGACGTAATAATCTGCTTTTGCGGCAACTGCCTGTGCTTCAATTGCGTCTTCTGCATCATCCGGGGAACCACGAACCATCGCGGATACGGTACCCAGGCGTTGTAATCCTTCCGTCTGATTACGACGAATTTCCTGAGGATGATCGGTAACCGGCGGCGCCGGTTCTGGCGTACCCTGCAATATGGAACATCCGCTGAGCAGTGAGACCAGCAATAAAGCCGTAAGCCTGCGCATAAACCTGTCTCTTTTCCTGATAGCCATAGTGTAGTTGTCTGCGAATTTAGTTTTGGGGGAATGTTCCCGAAGTGTTATCTGGGACGTAGATTTCGAATGAAAATATCGTGAAACCGTAATCCAGCTCTCAACATTATGAATCATTCATCAGCACAGGATCGACAATGATTGAAATTGAAACTCGCCAGCTGAGTGGGCATGAAATCATCCATGCTTTTTCGGCTGGTAAAGGTGAACAGCCGCTGCCGACGGTAGTTTTCTATCATGGCTTTCTCTCCTCGAAGCTGGTCTACAGCTATTTTGCCGTCGCGCTGGCGCAGGCCGGTTTCCGGGTGGTCATGCCTGATGCGCCGAATCATGGGGCACGCTTTACGGGCGATGAGCAGGCGCGGCTGGGGCTGTTCTGGCAAACGCTGCACGGCAATCTGACCGAGTTCGCCGGGCTGCGTGACGCGCTCTTGCAGGCCGGGCTGGTGGAGGGGAAACGGCTGGCGGTCGCAGGCGCATCAATGGGCGGAATGACGGCGCTGGGGATCATGGCCAGGCATCCGGAGGTGACGTCCGTGGCTTGCCTGATGGGATCGGGCTACTTTACGTCACTGGCAAAGACGCTGTTCCCGCCGCAGGCCCCTCAGGAGATTGAGGCCCTGTTGTCTGAATGGGACGTCAGCCATGCGCTTTCGCAGCTGGCCGATCGTCCGCTGCTTCTGTGGCATGGGGACGCCGATGACGTCGTACCGCCCGGTGAAACGTTCCGCCTGCAACAGGCGCTACAGCGTGAAGGGCTGGACAGCAATCTGACCTGCCTGTGGGGAGCAGGTGTCCGGCACCGTATTACCCCGGCCGCGCTGGAGTCAACCGTGGAATTCTTCCGTCAGCACCTTTAAACGCGCAGCACTGTGACACCCTGATCCTCCAGCTTGCTGAGGATCTCGGGGTTGGCGTTTTTGCCGGTGATCACCATGCTGATTTGCTCGGCGCGGCTGAAAAGCATGCCGGCGCGTTCACCGACCTTGCTGCTGTCGACCAGCACCACCAGTTTGCCCACTACGTTAAGCATGTTCTGTTCTGCCATTGCGGTGAGCATATCGGTTTTATACAGGCCATCCGCCGTCAGACCTTTGCCGCTGGTAAACATCCAGTGCCCGGCGTAGAGGCTGTTTTCACTGTCCTGCGGGCTAAGGGTGATGGACTGGCTCTTGTTATACTGGCCGCCCATGATCACCACGCTTTCATGTTCCTGGTCAATGAGATAGTTGGCCAGCGGCAAATAGTTGGTGATGATTTGCACCGGCTTGCCGCACATCTCACGGCCCAGCAGAAACGCCGTCGAACCGCAGTTGATCACCACGCTTTCTCCAGGATTTACCAGCTGTGATGCCGCTCTGGCAATCCGCACCTTTTCATCGTGATTCTGCGCCTGGTGGATGTTCATCGGCGTCCAGCGTGGACGCTGCTGGCTGATGGCCTCTGCACCGTTGCGGACTTTTTTCAGCTTGCCGCTCTCATCCAGCTTGTTAATGTCCCGCCGCGCGGTAGCGGGGGAGATCCCTAAACGTTCGATCACTTTCTCGACGGTGATAAACCCTGTTTGCGCCAGGAGTTCCAATAAAATTTGATGCCGTTGCGCTTCCGTCATGAGCTATTCCGATAAGAATTGATTTGAAAAGATGATATTTGAAATAGCGTGAAATTACTAAGATAAATATGACATCGCCAGACGCAAGGTCTGGCGATTGGGCCTCAGAATCAGAGGAAGGATTTGAACGGCAGATCGGGTTCAATCGTAAAGCAATCATCGAAACCACGCGGGTAGTGGTACTCAAGATTGTCTTTATCCAGCGGCCAGGTGAACTTGCCGCCAACCTGCCAGATGAACGGCTTGAAGCCATACTTGAGGCGGTCTTTTTTCATCTCCCACAGGACGCGGATCTCTTGCGGATCGGCCTGGAAGTTTGACCAGATATCGTGGTGGAACGGGATCACCACTTTGGTGTTCAGCGCTTCGGCCATACGCAGCATGTCTGCGCTGGTCATTTTGTCGGTGATCCCGCGCGGGTTTTCACCGTAAGAGCCAAGCGCCACGTCAATCTGATGCTCGTTACCGTGCTTCGCGTAATAGTTGGAGTAGTGGGAGTCACCGCTGTGATACAGGGAACCGCCGGGCGTTTTGAACAGGTAGTTCACCGCGCGCTCATCCATCCCGTCTGGCAGTACGCCTGCGGCTTTCTGGTCGGCAGGCAGGGTGATCAGCGCGGTACGGTCAAAGGCATCCAGCGCGTGAATTTCAATGTCTTTGATTTTCACTACGTCGCCCGGCTTCATCACGATGCAGCGCTCTTTTGGCACGCCCCAGCCAATCCACAAATCCACGCAGGTCTGCGGCCCAATAAACGGTACGTCGTCCGCGCAGTTTTGCATTACCGCTGCCGCCACGTTCACGTCGATATGATCGTTGTGATCGTGGGTAGAGAGTACGGCGTCGATCTGACGAATGGCAAAAGGATCCAGCACGAAAGGCGTGGTGCGCAGGTTCGGCTGGAGCTTTTCAACGCCGGCCATACGCTGCATCTGGTGGCCTTTTTTCATCAGTGGATTGCCGTGGCTCTGTTTGCCGGTGCCGCACCAGAAATCAACACAAATGTTGGCGCCGCCTTCTGATTTCAGCCAGATCCCGGTGCAGCCCAGCCACCACATCGCAAATGTGCCAGGAGCAACCTGTTCCTGCTCGATCTCTTCGTTCAGCCAGCTACCCCACTCCGGAAAGGTACTCAGAATCCATGATTCACGGGTGATGGTTTTCACTTTACTCATCGTTTGACTCCTGTTTTTAATCAAAAGTAATCACTATATGACTTGTTGTGATTAATGCTGGCACTGTTTTAATCGATTTGCAATGGCTGATTTGCGGAAAATTCCCCTCGCCACCTCACAGAAAAAACTTCATGACGTTGTTAAGATAACCATTATAAATGATTAATATATTGAAATTTAAGAATTTATTTATTTGTTTGGATTGGTAGTGAAAATCATTACTAATACCATGGAAATAAATTGCGTGATCCGTCACAAATAATCAAATGCAATCTTGTGATGATTATTTGTGATTAATAGAGTGATGACACCAACCACACAGGGATTGCCCCTCGTGTTCTCATTTTCTGGAGAGAGTTATGGAGATCCTCTACAACGTCTTTACCGTGTTCTTTAATCAGGTAATGACCAACGCCCCGCTGTTGCTGGGTATCGTGACGTGCCTGGGGTACATCCTGCTGCGCAAAAGCGTCAGCGTGATTATCAAAGGCACCATCAAAACCATCATTGGTTTTATGCTGTTGCAGGCGGGGTCTGGCATTCTGACCAGCACGTTTAAGCCGGTTGTTGCCAAAATGTCAGAGGTGTACGGCATTAACGGCGCCATCTCTGACACTTACGCGTCCATGATGGCCACCATCGATCGTATGGGGGATGCGTACAGCTGGGTTGGGTATGCGGTACTGCTCGCGCTGGCGCTGAACATCATTTACGTGCTCCTGCGCCGCATCACCGGTATTCGCACCATCATGCTCACCGGGCACATCATGTTCCAGCAGGCGGGGCTGATTGCGGTTTCTCTCTATATCTTCGGCTACCCAATGTGGACCACCGTCATCTGCACGGCAATACTGGTCTCGCTTTACTGGGGCATCACCTCCAACATGATGTATAAGCCAACGCAGGACGTTACGGACGGCTGCGGCTTCTCCATCGGTCACCAGCAGCAGTTCGCCTCCTGGATTGCTTACAAAGTTGCGCCGTACCTGGGCAAAAAAGAGGAGAGTGTTGAAGACCTCAAATTGCCTGGCTGGCTGAATATCTTCCACGACAACATCGTCTCCACGGCAATTGTGATGACCATCTTCTTCGGTGCCATCCTGCTCTCCTTTGGCATTGACGTGGTGCAGGCGATGGCGGGTAAAACCCACTGGACGGTCTATATCCTGCAAACCGGTTTCTCCTTCGCGGTGGCCATTTTCATCATCACCCAGGGCGTGCGTATGTTCGTCGCCGAACTGTCGGAAGCGTTTAACGGCATCTCCCAGCGCCTGATCCCTGGCGCGGTGCTGGCGATTGACTGTGCGGCTATCTATAGCTTTGCGCCAAACGCCGTCGTCTGGGGCTTTATGTGGGGCACCATCGGCCAGCTGATTGCGGTCGGCATCCTGGTGGGCTGTGGCTCCTCAATCCTGATTATTCCTGGCTTTATCCCGATGTTCTTCTCCAACGCCACTATTGGCGTATTTGCTAACCACTTCGGCGGATGGCGCGCAGCGCTCAAGATCTGCCTGGTGATGGGCATGATTGAAATCTTCGGGTGCGTGTGGGCGGTCAAGCTCACCGGCATGAGCGCCTGGATGGGCATGGCGGACTGGTCAATTCTGGCGCCGCCGATGATGCAGGGCTTTGCGTCCGTCGGGCTGGTCTTTATGGCCGTCATCATCTTGATTGCCCTGGCTTATATGTTCTTCGCTGGCCGTTCGCTGCGGGCTGAAGAAGATGCAGAAAAACAAACAGCAGAAGTGTCTGCTCATTAAGGAGTTTCGATTATGACCGTACGTATCCTGGCTGTGTGTGGCAATGGGCAAGGTAGCTCCATGATCATGAAGATGAAAGTGGACCAGTTTTTAACCCAGTCAAACATTGACCACACGGTGAACAGCTGCGCAGTGGGTGAATACAAAAGTGAACTGAATGGCGCGGACATCATCATCGCCTCAACGCACATTGCCGGCGAGATTAGCGTGTCGGGCAACAAATACGTGGTAGGCGTACGCAACATGCTGTCGCCTGCGGATTTCGGACCAAAGCTGCTGGAAGTGATCAAAGAACACTTCCCACAAGACGTGAAGTAAGGATGCCACATGAAACTACGTGATTCGCTGGCAGAGAATAACTCCATCCTTTTACAGGCCGAAGCCAGTACCTGGCAGGAAGCGGTGAAGCTGAGCGTGGATCTGCTGGTTAAGGCGGACATTGTCGAGCCGCGTTATTACCAGGCCATTCTGGATGGCGTGGCGCAGTTTGGACCCTATTTTGTGATTGCCCCGGGGCTGGCAATGCCGCATGGCCGTCCCGAAGAGGGCGTCAAGAAAACCGGTTTTGCGCTGGTGACGTTGAAAAAACCACTGGTGTTCAACCACGAAGATAACGACCCGGTCGACATTCTGATCACCATGGCGGCTGTCGATGCCAACACCCACCAGGAGGTGGGGATCATGCAGATCGTAAATCTGTTTGAGGACGAAGCCAACTTTGACCGTTTACGCGCCTGCCGTACCGCGCAGGACGTGCTGGATTTAATTGATAACGCCACTGCGGCGGCCGTTTAAGAGGAATTGAAAATGTCATTACCAATGTTGCAGGTCGCGCTGGATAACCAGACTCTGTCTCACGCTTACGAAACCACCCGTCTGATTGCGGAAGAAGTGGACATCATCGAAGTCGGCACCATTCTGTGCGTGGGCGAAGGCGTTCGTGCGGTTCGTGACCTGAAGGCGCTCTATCCGCATAAAATCGTGCTGGCGGATGCCAAAATCGCCGACGCGGGCAAAATCCTCTCTCGCATGTGCTTTGAAGCCAACGCCGACTGGGTCACCGTGATCTGCTGTGCGGATATCAACACTGCGAAAGGCGCGCTGGACGTGGCGAAGGAGTTCAACGGCGACGTGCAGATTGAACTGACCGGTTTCTGGACCTGGGAGCAGGCGCAGGAGTGGCGCGAAGCGGGTATCCAGCAGGTGGTTTATCACCGTAGCCGTGATGCGCAGGCCGCAGGCGTGGCGTGGGGCGAAGCCGATATCAGCGCGATCAAACGTCTGGCCGATATGGGCTTCAAAGTGACCGTCACCGGTGGCCTGGCGCTGGAGGATCTGCCGCTGTTCCAGGGTATCCCGATTCACGTCTTTATTGCCGGTCGTAGCATTCGTGATGCTGCGTCTCCGGTGGAAGCGGCGCGTCAGTTCAAACGCTCAATCGCTCAGCTTTGGGGTTAAGGAGCGGGTATGTTGTCAAAACAGGTCCCGCTTGGCATCTATGAAAAGGCACTCCCTGCGGGGGAGTGCTGGCTGGAGCGGTTGCAGCTGGCGAAGCAGCTGGGTTTCGATTTTGTCGAAATGTCTGTGGATGAGACGGACGAGCGTCTTTCTCGCCTGGACTGGCGCCGCGACCAGCGTCTGGCGCTGGTGAGCGCCATTGCCGAAACCGGCGTGCGCGTGCCATCCATGTGCCTGAGCGCTCATCGTCGTTTTCCGCTTGGCAGCGAAGATGATGCTGTACGCGCCGAAGGGCTGGAGATCATGCGTAAAGCCATTCGCTTTGCACAGGATGTCGGCATCCGCGTGATCCAACTGGCGGGTTACGATGTTTACTATCAGGAAGCCAACGATGAAACGCGCCGTCGTTTCCGGGAGGGCCTGAAAGAGAGCGTTGAGATGGCAAGCCGTGCGCAGGTGACGCTGGCGATGGAGATCATGGATTATCCGTTGATGAACTCCATCAGCAAGGCGCTGGGCTATGCGCACTATCTGAACAACCCATGGTTCCAGCTTTATCCGGATATCGGAAACCTGTCGGCATGGGATAACGATGTACAGATGGAGCTTCAGGCGGGCATCGGGCATATCGTGGCGGTGCACGTTAAAGATACCCGTCCTGGCGTGTTTAAAAACGTACCGTTCGGCACCGGGGTGGTGGATTTCGAACGGTGCTTCCAGACGCTCAAACAGACAGGTTATTGCGGGCCTTACCTGATTGAGATGTGGAGCGAAACCGCGGACGACCCGGCGGCAGAAGTGGCGAAAGCCCGGGACTGGGTGCGCGAGCGCATGGCGCGGGCAGGGCTGATGGAGGCGGAACATGCTTAAGCTGAAACAGCAGGTCTTTGAAGCCAATATGGATCTCCCGCGCTATGGACTGGTGACGTTTACCTGGGGCAACGTAAGCGCCATCGATCGCGAGCAGGGGCTAGTGGTGATTAAGCCGAGCGGCGTGGCCTATGACGCCATGAAAGCGGACGATATGGTGGTGGTTGACCTGGAAGGACACGTCGTTGAAGGCAAATGGCGCCCTTCTTCAGATACGGCAACCCACCTGGCGCTGTATCAGCGTTACCCGTCTCTGGGTGGCGTTGTGCATACCCATTCCACGCACGCCACCGCCTGGGCACAGGCCGGGCTGGCGATCCCTGCTTTGGGTACGACGCACGCAGATTACTTCTTCGGCGATATTCCCTGCACGCGAGCGTTAACGCAGGCTGAGGTCGAAGGCGAGTACGAACTTAACACCGGCAGGGTCATTATCGAAACGCTGGGTGAGACGGAACCACTGCATACGCCGGGTATTGTGGTGTACCAGCATGGTCCGTTCTCCTGGGGTAAAGATGCGCATGACGCCGTGCATAACGCGGTGGTGATGGAAGAGGTGGCCAGAATGGCGTGGATTGCGCGCGGCATTAACCCACAGCTTCAGGGCATTGATGATTACCTGATGAACAAGCATTTCATGCGTAAGCATGGCCCGAATGCTTATTACGGGCAGAAGTGAATAAGTGCTCTGGAATACCGAAACAGTTGTAACCGGTGGTATTCCGGAGCCATTCATAAAAAAAGCCCCCGGGCAGGGGGAAAATTATATATGGCTTTGATTTTCGTTGGCTTTCCTGGTGCTAGCGATGTAGCGTTACTGGTAAATATCTGCACTGGCGTGCATATTACCGTTGCTGCCGGGCTCACGTGTCAGCATGACGTGATAGTATTTTGCGCCCTGCGCATCGGTTTCTTCATTAAGCGCCTGATCTGCTTCACTTTCAGTGGCGAAGTTATGATTGATGTAAATAACGCCTAAGCTCTGCACATCATCCATGTTTCTGGCCTGTTGGCTGTCTATTCTGATGGCTGCCATCGCGTTTGCACTGAGCAAAAGCGCAGCCAAAATGGCGATTGCGATTCTTTTCATGATATGCGCTCCACGACTGCGTGCTGTGATACGGGGTAATGTTCTCCTTCTCTGTTCAGTGTCTCTGATTAAAGTGTAATCGCTACCCGGATTGCGATGGGTGACCATTTCTGATGGTGTTGTTCAAAAAAACAGCGCTTCTGATGAGTGCGATTTTAAATCACCCACTTAGAACAGCTTTACCCTTTGTGCGAATTATTTGTGCAATCAGCTTGAGTTTCCTGGGGGGCGCAAGTATTATGACGCGTCAATTTTTCAGCCGACCTTTAACACGTTCCTTGCCTCCCCGGGCCTCGGCTGACCCAGACAGGAGGCTGAATAATCCGTAAGGAGCAATTCGATGCGTCATTACGAAATCGTTTTTATGGTCCACCCTGACCAGAGCGAACAGGTTCCGGGCATGATCGAGCGTTACTCTGCTGCCATCACTGGTGCAGAAGGCACGATCCACCGTCTGGAAGACTGGGGCCGCCGTCAGCTGGCTTACCCGATCAACAAACTGCACAAAGCACACTACGTTCTGATGAACGTTGAAGCTCCGCAGGAAGTGATCGATGAGCTGGAAACTACCTTCCGCTTCAACGATGCCGTTATCCGCAGCATGGTTATGCGTACCAAACACGCAGTGACCGAAGCATCTCCGATGGTTAAAGCGAAAGACGAGCGCCGTGAGCGTCGCGATGATTTCGCAAACGAAACCGCAGATGATTCTGATGCTGGGGATTCTGAAGAGTAATTTCTGATGACCAACCGTCTGGTGTTGTCCGGCACCGTGTGCAGGACCCCCCTTCGAAAGGTCAGCCCATCAGGAATTCCGCATTGCCAGTTCGTGCTTGAGCATCGTTCTGTGCAAGAGGAAGCCGGGTTTCACCGGCAGGCGTGGTGCCAAATGCCCGTGATTATTAGCGGACACGAAAACCAGGCCATTACTCACAGTTTAACGGTCGGTAGTGCAGTAATCGTTCAGGGGTTCATTTCTTGCCACAAGGCAAAGAACGGCCTGAGCAAAATGGTTCTGCATGCCGAGCAGATTGATTTGATAGATTCTGGAGACTAGCCATATGGCACGTTATTTCCGTCGTCGCAAGTTCTGCCGTTTCACCGCGGAAGGCGTTCAAGAGATCGACTATAAAGATATCGCAACGCTGAAAAACTACATCACCGAAAGCGGTAAGATTGTCCCAAGCCGTATCACCGGTACTCGTGCAAAATATCAGCGTCAGCTGGCTCGCGCTATCAAACGCGCTCGCTACCTGTCTCTGCTGCCGTACACTGATCGTCATCAGTAATCGGGCACGGTCCATTAATACGACTTTAAGAGGATAAGGTAATGCAAGTTATTCTGCTTGATAAAGTAGCAAACCTGGGCAGCCTGGGTGATCAGGTAAACGTTAAAGCGGGTTACGCTCGTAACTTCCTGGTTCCACAGGGTAAAGCTGTTCCAGCTACTAAGAAAAACGTAGAGTTTTTCGAAGCACGTCGTGCTGAACTG
Organism: Enterobacter cloacae complex sp. 302F9; assembly: GCF_050030335.1. NCBI lineage: Bacteria > Pseudomonadati > Pseudomonadota > Gammaproteobacteria > Enterobacterales > Enterobacteriaceae > Enterobacter > Enterobacter cloacae complex sp. 302F9. The sequence continues at coordinate 484,178 of NZ_JBLGUC010000001.1, forward strand.
GAAGCCAAACTGGCTGACGTTCTGGCGGCTGCTAACGCTCGCGCTGAAGCAATCAACGCACTGGGCACCGTTACTATCGCGTCTAAAGCTGGCGACGAAGGTAAACTGTTCGGTTCCATCGGTACCCGCGATATCGCTGATGCAGTTACTGCGGCAGGCGTTAAAGTGGCTAAGAGCGAAGTTCGTATGCCGAACGGCGTTCTGCGTACCACTGGTGAGCACGAAGTTGACTTCCAGGTTCACAGCGAAGTGTTCGCTAAACTGGTTGTTAACGTAGTAGCTGAGTAATTTTTTACTCTGCTCGCGTCGAAGCGCCGGCCTTGTGCCGGCGTTTTGCTTTTTAGCGTGACCCTGCGTCATCTTTTGCTCTTGTAAGGTCGCTATTCCTGACGCATTCTCTGATAATAAATTGAAACGCAATTTTATTTATGAGATTTGTCATGGATACTGCTCTGCCCACGCCCGTCTTTGCCCGTCGCAATGTGGCCTATGCCTGCGCCACGCTCTGCTGTCTGCTTTGGGGAAGCTCGTACCCGGCCATTAAAAGTGGCTACGAACTCTTTCAGATCGCGACCGATGATATCCCCTCCAAAGTCGTCTTTGCCGGATACCGTTTTCTGTTTGCCGGCGCGTTGCTGCTGCTTTTTGCCCTGGCCCAGCGAAAGCCGATTGGCAGGCTCACGCCCACGCAGTTTGGCCAGCTCACGATCCTCGGACTGACGCAGACCTCCCTCCAGTACACCTTCTTTTATATCGGCCTGGCCTACACGACCGGGGTGAACGGCTCCATCATGAATGCCACCGGGACCTTCTTCAGCGTGCTGCTGGCGCACTTTATCTACCACAACGACAAACTCAGCTATAACAAAACGCTGGGATGTGTTCTGGGCTTTGCCGGGGTTATGCTGGTGAACTTCCACAGCGGGTTAAGTGAGTTCCAGTTTGTCTGGAAAGGTGACGGATTTGTGGTGCTGGCCGCCTTTATTCTCTCTGCGGCCACGCTTTACGGGAAGCGCATTTCCCAGACCGTTGACCCGACGGTGATGACTGGCTGGCAGCTGGGGATAGGCGGGGCGGCACTGGTTGCGGGAGGCTATGCCACGGGCGGGACGCTGGAGGTGCACAGCATGAAAGCCGTCGCCGTGCTGGGGTATCTGACGCTGCTCTCATCCGTGGCGTTCGCCCTGTGGAGCGCGCTGCTGAAAGTAAACCGCGTGAGTATGATTGCCCCGTTCAACTTTGTCATACCTGTAGCAGGGACGGTGCTCTCGGCCATCTTCCTCGGCGAAAACATTCTGGACATCAAATACGCGATTGCGCTGGTGCTGGTCTGCTCGGGGATCTGGTGGGTGAATAAACGGCGTGCCTGAGAACACAAGTGCCGGGCGGCGGCTTCGCCTTACCCGGCCAGGGTCATTAACGTGCTCTGATGAAACTGCCGTCCGGCTGGCGGGTAAACAGTACCTGCTGCCCGTTTCCGGTATCGATCGTTAGCCCGGTCACCACCCCGCTGGCATTCTGGCGGATCTGCACCATCTGACCATTTTGCAGGTTGCTGAGCGGTTTGCCTGCCCCCTCGACTTGCGCCATGGCATACACATCCGTTGCTGGCAGATTGTGGTCGCGGAACAGCTGGGCAAGAGTTTTCCCAGGCTCTACGCGATACGAACGCCACTGCTGCTCAATGCCGGTGGGCTGTTGCGCCTGTGGCTCTGAAGGGGCGGCGGCCTGCTCCTGATCTTCCTGAACCGGTTCAGGTTCAACCGGCGCAACCTGGCCCGGATCGTTAGACGGTGTGACCAGCTGCGTCTGCATCGGCTGTGAATCAGGCTGCGGCTGGCTTTGCGACTGGATATCCAGCACAGCATTCCGGCTGACCGGCGCGGTATCAACGTTGTCACTGCCGGAAGGAAGCAGGAAGCCGATGACGATCAGCAACGCGCCGATAATAATGCCTCTGCGGTGCAAAGGCGGCAGCGGGTCCATGATGCGAAAGTTATCCGGCGCATGCCAGATTTTCGCCAGGGTAGGTTTCAGTTCAAATCGCCCGGGCATGGCTCTCCTCCTGCTCCGCGTCTTTTTATCCTGTCCTGAGAAGTGTAGTTTGCTAACTGCCTGATGGGCGTAACAAAGCCAGCTTTCGTGACATATATTAGGGAAAATCCTGACGGCTACTATTGTTTCCGTTTCGTCGCAGTTTGTCACCTTTACTTAAGACAAAGTTTTACCCATAAGGGCATGGCTGATATGCTGCCCGCTACTTTAAATGTGATGGAAGGAAAACCCATGACCACCCCGACTTTTGACACTATCGAAGCGCAGGCAAGCTACGGCATCGGCTTGCAGGTAGGACAGCAGCTGAGCGAATCCGGCCTGGAAGGTCTGTTACCGGAAGCGCTGGTGGCGGGTATCGCTGACGCGCTGGAAGGCAAGCAGCCCGCTGTGCCGGTTGACGTTGTGCACCGTGCGCTGCGTGAAATCCACGAACGTGCTGACGCCGTACGTCGCGCGCGTTTCGAAGAGATGGCGGCAGAAGGCGTGAAATATCTGGAAGAGAACCGTGAGCGTGAAGGCGTGAACAGCACCGAGTCCGGCTTGCAGTTCCGCGTAATCAATCAGGGTGATGGCGCAATCCCGGCGCGTACCGACCACGTTCGCGTACACTACACCGGTAAGCTGATCGACGGTACCGTGTTCGACAGCTCCGTCGCGCGTGGCGAACCGGCTGAGTTCCCGGTCAACGGCGTTATCGCAGGCTGGATCGAAGCCCTGACCCTGATGCCAGTAGGTTCCAAATGGGAACTCACTATCCCGCACAACCTGGCTTACGGCGAGCGTGGCGCTGGCGCGTCCATTCCGCCATTCAGCACCCTGGTGTTTGAAGTCGAGCTGCTGGAAATCCTGTAATCGGTTTTTCTTATTTTCCTCTCTCCGATCGGGGAGAGGAAAATAGCGATAAAACCCGGAGTTACGACGAAATCAACATTTTGTATTGCAAACGAAACTGTTACGTGTATTTTTGTGAGCTGTTTCGCGCTGTATGAGTGATATGACACTCACTTTCAACATATTATTAACATAATATTCAAATCATAGTATTCATCCCGCCGATTCTTACCTACTATCGATTAGTCCTTACACAGGGTCCGTCATTTATTTGGCGTATATAAAGGCCAGAAGAGCCTTAACAACACAGACAGGCATAAACAGGAAAATATCACATGGTAGATCAGGTCAAAGTCGCCGCCGCAGAAGAGGCGACGTCTGAACAGTCGCTACGGCGAAATCTCACGAACCGTCACATTCAGCTTATTGCCATTGGTGGAGCCATCGGCACCGGGCTGTTTATGGGCTCGGGCAAAACCATCAGTCTTGCCGGCCCGTCGATCATCTTCGTTTATATGATCATCGGTTTTATGCTCTTTTTCGTGATGCGTGCAATGGGTGAATTGCTGCTGTCGAATCTCGAATACAAATCCTTCAGCGACTTCGCGTCAGACCTGCTCGGCCCGTGGGCGGGCTATTTTACCGGCTGGACCTACTGGTTCTGCTGGGTGGTTACCGGCATGGCGGATGTTGTCGCTATTACGGCCTACGCCCAATTCTGGTTCCCCGGCCTGTCGGACTGGGTGGCTTCGCTGGCGGTGATTGTTCTGCTGCTGAGCCTGAACCTCGCCACCGTTAAAATGTTCGGTGAGATGGAGTTCTGGTTCGCGATGATCAAAATCGTCGCCATCATCGCGCTGATTGTCGTCGGGCTGGTGATGGTGCTGACGCACTTCCAGTCGCCAACCGGCGTACAGGCCTCGTTTGCCCATCTGTGGAATGACGGCGGCTGGTTCCCGAAAGGGATCAGCGGCTTCTTTGCCGGCTTCCAGATAGCGGTGTTTGCGTTTGTCGGGATTGAGCTGGTCGGTACCACGGCGGCGGAAACCAAAGATCCGGAGAAATCCCTGCCGCGCGCGATCAACTCCATTCCGCTGCGTATCATCATGTTCTACGTGTTCGCGCTGATCGTCATTATGTCCGTGACGCCATGGAGCTCGGTGGTGCCAACCAAGAGCCCGTTCGTCGAGCTGTTCGTGCTGGTGGGGCTGCCTGCTGCCGCGAGCCTGATTAACTTCGTGGTGCTGACCTCTGCGGCCTCTTCCGCGAACAGCGGCGTCTTCTCCACCAGCCGTATGCTGTTCGGCCTGGCGCAGGAGGGCGTTGCTCCGAGCGCGTTTGCCAAACTGTCTAAACGCGCGGTACCGGCGAAAGGGCTGACCTTCTCCTGCATCTGTCTGCTGGGTGGTGTGGTGATGCTCTACGTCAACCCGAGCGTAATCGGCGCGTTCACCATGATCACCACGGTGTCGGCGATCCTGTTTATGTTCGTCTGGACCATCATCCTCTGCTCGTACCTGGTGTACCGCAAGCAGCGTCCACACCTGCACGAGAAGTCGATCTACAAGATGCCGCTGGGCAAGCTGATGTGCTGGGTGTGCATGGCGTTCTTCGTCTTCGTGCTGGTGCTGCTGACGCTGGAAGAAGATACCCGACAGGCGCTGATGGTCACGCCGCTGTGGTTTATCGCGCTGGGGCTGGGCTGGCTATTTATCGGTAAGAAACGTATGGCGGGCATGCGTTAAGCATGTTGCCGGGTGGCGCTGACGCTTACCCGGCCTAGGTTCGCGGATGTTGTAGGCCCGGTAAGCGCTAGCGCCACCGGGCTTTTTTATTTACCCGATAATGCACGCGGGAACAGAACGTTATTCTCAAGACTAATGTGTTCCATCAGATCGTCGATCATCTCGTTAATGCCGTTGTACATGGCTTTCCAGGTGGTGCACGCTTCTGGCGGCGGTGTGACGTTGTTGGTGGTGTGTTTGATCACTTCCAGCAGTTCGCCGGCGTCATCATGTTCGCTTTCCATCACGCTGATGGGCCCCATGGCCTGGCTGCCCATGCCCTGTTTGATCATCGGGAAGAGGATCTGCTCCTCTTTCATCATGTGGCTGGAAAGTTCTTCGTGCAGCATGGTCAGATATTTCGCCAGGCCGCGCGGTACGGAAGGTTTATCGGCATGAACGCGTTCAACTTTGGTCGCCTGTAAAATCAGCTCCGGCAGCTGCTCGCGGTGACGATCGTGGTAACGCACAATGATATGGTCGATGATTTCAGCCAGCGGCGCGGTGCGCCAGTCTTTGTCGACAGGCTGTTCAGCCAGTTGAGCCAGCTCCGCTTCGATAGCCTCCACATCCAGCTCTTTACGCGACGCTGCGCGCGCCAGCGTTTGCTTACCACCGCAGCAGTAATCCATATCGTATTTACGGAACAGCGCAGAAGCGCGAGGGATGGAGAGCGCCAGCTCGCCTAAGGGTTGGTCGCGGAAGGCCATAGCAGTTACCTCATCATCAGGAATATAAGATGTATTTTAAATGCATCTTTATGTGGATACTATAACCCTTTAGAGGCAAGGGTGAAAATGAGAAGGGGATCACAAAAAAAGCGTGCTTTTAACTTGCTGATTGAATGCAGAAAAGGGCTTTCGAAAGTTTTTAAAGGTGGAGAAACAGTAAACAACCTGCCGCGCGTGCCGATAGATACAGGTCAGACAATACCTGTATATAAAAAAGGCAACGCATGTTTAAACGTATAAAAGTCATTACTCTTTTGATTTCGGTGCTGCTTGTGCTCGGCATCATGCAGCTGATCTCCGCTGGCATTTTCATTAACGCACTCAATAACGATAAAGAGAACTTCACCGTTTCTCAGCTTTCCAGCCAGAACGTCGCGGAGTTTACCGACGCCTGGATCAGCCTGAACCAGGCGCGCGTCACTCTCAACCGCGGCATGCTGCGCCTGCAAAGCAGCATGGCGTCGCAGATTAACGGCGGGCAGCTGAACGAGCTGGTCAATACCGCGAAAAACCTGCTGGCCGATGCCCAGACCCATTACGATAAATACTACGCGCTGCCGGAAACGCCGGGTATGGACGAGCACCTGGCCGATCGCCTGGAAGAGCAGTACCGCGTCTACTCCGCCACGCTGACGCAAATGAACGTTCTGCTGGGGCAGGGCAATCTGGAAGATATGTTCAAACAAAATGCCGAACAGAAGCAGACCGCGATGCAAAAGGTTTATCGCGAGTGGCGTGAGGCGCAGGCCGCGCTGACCGCCAAAGGGATCCGGGACAATGAAAGCGACTACAAACGCATTCTGTGGATCCTTTCTGCGGTGATGCTGCTGGTGATCGCGGTGATTATTTCCAGCTGGATTGCGATGCGCCGTGTGCTGCTGCTGCCGCTGGAAGAGGTGATCAACCATATCCGCGCCATTGCCGCAGGGGATTTAACCCAGCCGATTCAAGCTGAGGGTAAAAATGAAATGGCGATCCTGGCGCGCAACGTTCAGGAGATGCAGACTGCGCTGGCCAACACGGTGGGCGTGGTGCGTGAAGGCGCAGATACCATCTACACCGGCGCGGGTGAAATCTCGGCGGGCAGCAACGATCTCTCCTCTCGTACCGAGCAACAGGCCGCTTCTCTGGAAGAGACGGCAGCCAGCATGGAACAGTTAACCGCCACCGTGAAGCAAAACGCCGATAACGCGCGTCAGGCGTCGCGTCTGGCGCTGGACGCCTCCTCCACCGCGAAGAAGGGCGGTAACGTGGTCGAGGGCGTTGTGCGCACCATGGACGAAATCGCCACCAGTTCCAGCAAAATCGCGCAAATTACTAACGTGATCGACGGCATTGCTTTCCAGACCAATATTCTGGCGCTGAACGCGGCGGTAGAAGCGGCGCGCGCGGGCGAGCAGGGACGTGGCTTCGCGGTTGTCGCGGGCGAGGTGCGTACCCTTGCCCAGCGCAGCGCACAGGCGGCGAAAGAGATCAAAGCGCTGATCGATGATTCCGGCGAACGCGTCAACGCGGGTTCTCAGCTGGTAAATGAAGCGGGCGCGACGATGGCGGAGATCGTCAATGCGGTTACGCGCGTGACGGACATCATGGGTGAGATTGCGTCGGCCTCCGACGAACAGAGCCGCGGTATCGACCAGGTGGGTCAGGCGGTGGCGGAGATGGATCGCGTCACCCAGCAGAACGCCTCGCTGGTGGAAGAGTCTGCGGCGGCAGCGGCGGCGCTGGAGGATCAGGCTGCACGCCTGAACGACGCGGTGGCGGTGTTTAAGATCACCCGTAACCAGGCGGTGAAAGCCGCGCCGGTAAAGACCTATGCACCTAAAGCGCAGCCCGTCGCGGCGGCGTCTGAAGCGAACTGGGAAACGTTCTGATACTGTGCCGGGTGGCGCTGACGCTTACCCGGCCTACGGTTTGTAGGCCCTGCAAGCGAAGCGCCGCTGGGCGAAAAGCTCACACCTCCGACGCCGGAACGACCATCGGTTTTTCCGGCTTCGCTCTCACCGCAATCACCACCCCAACGACCAGCAGCGCGATCCCGCAGGCCGTTAGCAGCGGCGGCACGCTCTGACGCATCAGGAAGGTATAGAGCAGCCCTGCCAGCGTCTCAAAGACAATCAGCGGCCCCAGTATCACCGTCGGCAGCTTCTGGCTGGCAATGTTCCAGCACAGCGCCCCCACCCACGAACAGAGCACGGCAATGGCGACCATTAACCCGACGAATACCCACGGGCGCGGTCCGAAGGGCAGGGTAAATGCCGGTTGCTGGCTACCCAGCCAGACACACGCGCCCACATAGCCCAGCAACGAGACAGGGAGGGTGACCAGCGCCTGCGCCGTCGCCCACATCATCGGATGTTTATCCGGGTTTTCCCGCAGCCAGCGTGCGTTGCGCAGGGCATACCAGGCCCAACAGACAACCGAGATAAACGCCAGAAAGATCCCTGAACCGTAACGCCACAAGCTGAAGTTTTCGAGGCCGTGGCGAAGCTCGGCAATATTCACGCACACCAGCCCCACGGCGATGCAGACCAGAGCGGGCGCCATTTTTGACCACGCCAGTTTGCCGTCACGCTGGCTGTAAAGCAGGTTCGCGAAAACCGGGATGACCACCGGCAGCGTGCCGATAATCATGGTGGACACCGGCGCACCGGTGCGCTGAATGGCGCTCGCCAGACAGACGTAGTAGATCAGATTACCCATCATGGTCAGCGCCAGCGCGGTGAGCCAGTCCTGGCGGCCCAACTGACGCAGACGCGCGCGCCCCAGCCACGCCAGCGGCACGGCAATCAGCCCCAGCGCCAGGTAACGTCCGGTCGACTGCAAAATTGCCGGGTACTCCGGCACAATCAGCGGGCCGACAAAAATCAGCCCCCACATCAAACCCGCAAGCAGGGCATACAACACGCCGCTAATCATTTTTCCATCCATCTTGATTCACTTTGCGATCAGTGTAGGAGGGCAAAACGCGCGCGTATTGTATGAGGTTGCGCATTAGCGCGGCATAACCTGTTTCTGGTAGCGCACGGGCGTGATGCCGTAGCGACGGGTGAAGGCGCGGGTTAAATGCGACTGATCGGTCAGCCCGGTCGCGGCGGCCACCTCGGCGGCGGGCATGCCGTGGGTGAGGAATGCCTTTGCGCGCCACAGCCGGATGGCCATCAGCATCTGGTGGGGCGTAACGTGGAAATGGGCTTTGAACTGGCGCTGAAAATGGTACGGGCTGAGCGAGACAACGTTAGCCAGCTCGTCCAGGGTCAGCGAGCGCATATAGTTGTCGTGCAGATAGTCGCGAACGCGTTCGAAGCGGTGCGCGGCCTCCTGCACCACCGGCGCATGATGGGCCAGTGGCTGAAAAGTCTGAATCAAATCCAGTAGCAGCCCCTTCTGCGCCAGCGGATCGTTGGTGTGCCACAAGCCGTAAATTAACCGGCCAATCTGCTGCGAGCGCAAAGGGTCGTGGCGCGTGACGTCATTAAACCACCAGTGACGCAGGCCGGTGACCTCTTCCAGCAGGTCGGGTTCGATGTAGACCATCCGGTAGCGCCAGCCGCCTTCGGTGGCGGATTCCCCGGTGTGGATCTCGTCCGGGTTCATGGTCACGACGGATTTTTCCGCGGCAAGATGCTGGGTACCGCGATAGCGGAAGCGTTCGGCACCGGTTTCGATGGTGCCGATACCGAAGGCTTCATGAGTGTGAGGCTCAAAGGCGTAGTCAGAGATATGGGCGTGATAAAGCTCCAGGCCCGGCAGCTGCGCCAGATGGCGAAAGCGCGCGCTGTCTCTCTCATCAGTGAACTGTTCCGGTACGCCTTGCACGGTGAGCCTCCTTGTGGGTCATCGCTTCATTATCAGAGATGACCCGAGGGGATGCCACAAAAAATAACCAATTTTTAACAACTACAGGATGGCTTTGACGCTTTCCGCCAGTGATGTGGTTGGGCGGCCGATCAGTTTGCTCAGGGTACGGCTGTCGTCGAACAGGCCGCCTTTGGACGCGCCGGTGTCGGAGTCCGCCAGCATCTCCGCCAGCCCGGCAGGCAGACCAACGCCCTTCAGCGCAGCGGCGAAATCGGCTTCGCTGAGGTTCTGATACGTTACCGGCTTACCGCTCTGCTTGCTCAGTTCCGCAGCCAGTTCGCTCAGCGTCCAGGCATTATCACCCGCCAGTTCATACACCTTGCCGGCATGACCCTCTTCAGAAATCACTTTCGCTGCCGCCGCCGCGTAATCCGCACGGGTCGCAGAGGCAATTTTGCCTTCGCCTGCGGCACCCATAAATACGCCGTGTTCCAGCGCTGGCGGTGCGCTTGCCAGGTAGTTTTCGGTGTACCAGCCGTTGCGCAGCAGAGCGTAAGGCACGCCGGAGGCCGCCAGGGCATTTTCGGTTTCGACGTGCTCAACGTGCAGACCCAGCGGAGATTTGTCAGCATGCAGCAGGCTGGTATAGGCGATGAATTTCACCCCGGCGGCTTTGGCGGCGTTTATCACGTTCTGGTGCTGTACGGCACGCTGGCCCACTTCGCTGGAGGAGATGAGCAGTAGTTTATCCACGCCGTTCAGCGCGGTGGTAAATGCGGCTTCATCGGTGTAATCCGCCTGACGCACAACGACCCCTTGCTGACGCAACGCTTCGGCTTTCGCCGGGTTACGCACAATAGCCACGATCTGGCTGGCCGGAACGGTTTTCAGCAGTTCTTCAATAACGTGTTGGCCAAGCTGGCCGGTTGCGCCGGTAATCGCGATCATGATGAATCTCCTTCGTGTTTGTCTGGTGTTGTGGCACACTATCACCATAACTAACTTTTAGTAAGTACGTACAAAAAGGTAAGTATGAAAACAACAATACCAACGCTCAGCGAGCAAATGCGCGATGGCAACCTCTTTGCGGAACAGTGCCCGTCACGGGAGGTGCTCAAACACGTAACCAGCCGCTGGGGCGTGCTGATCCTGGTGGCGTTACGTCAGGGGACGCATCGCTTCAGCGATCTGCGCCGCAAGATGGGCGGCGTCAGCGAGAAGATGCTGGCTCAGTCTTTACAGGCGCTGGAGCATGACGGGTTTGTCGATCGCGTGTCGTATCCGGTCGTGCCGCCGCATGTGGAGTATAGCCTGACGCCGATGGGGCAGGAGGTAAGCGAGAAGGTGGCCGCGCTGGCCGACTGGATTGAGGTCAATACGCCGCAGGTGATGGCAAACCGGGAAGAGCGTGCGGCATGAAATGCCGGGTGGCGCTTGCGCTTACCCGGCCTACGGGATCGAGGATTGCGGGTAGGCCGGGTAAGGCGAAGCCGCCACCCGGCACAATCATCGCTACCTGCTCAAATCCACCTGATAAATCGCGAACCCAATATCATCCGTCGCGACCTTTTGCATCGGATACTGCGCCTTATCCTTGATAAACGCGGCTGCTTTATCGGACGGAGATGTCTCAAAGCGAATATCCAGCTTAGTGTCGCTGTGGATCGGCGCAAGTCGCCAGTTGTTATCCACCGCCGGATGAATTTCACCCGTCTTTTTCGACTCCGCGCTGATCCACGCCGCCAGCACCGAACGGTTCTCATCCGGCGAGGCAAAGGCGATGTGGCTGTCACCCGTACCGGCAAACTTGCCGCCATAGGCGCGGTAGTTGTTGGTCACCACCAGGAAAGTGGCATTCGGATCAATCGCTTTGCCGTTGAAGGTCAGGTTTTTGATGCGTTCTGCCTGCGGATTAATGGCCTGACATTCGCCGTCATATTTCGCGGGCTGGGTAACGTCAATCTGATATTCCACGCCGTCGATCACGTCGAAGTTGTAGGTGCGGAAACCGTCCCAGTTAATCAGCGACTGCGGTTTGCTGTTGTGCGGATCGATCTGGTTGAACTGCCCGGCAGAGCACTCCAGCCACTCCTTCACCTCTTTCCCGGTGGCTTTCACCACCACGAGGGTGTTGGGATAGAGGTAGAGATCGGCGGCATTACGGAAGGTCAGCTGGCCTTTCTCCACCTCAACGTAGCTGGCCGGATCGTTCTTCCGCCCGCCCACTTTGAATGGCGCCGCGGCAGACAGTACCGGCAGATTTGCAAGATCCGGATCGCCCTGAATATAGTGCTCCGCATAGGCTTTCTGCGCCATGTTGACTACCTGCACGGTCGGGTCATCCTGTACCAGCGCGAGGAAGCTGTACATGTTATCAGCGGATTTACCGATCGGCTTGCTGACAAATTCACGCGTCGCGTCGTGGTCATGCTTCAGGACGTCGACCAGCTTTTTATCTTCCCCTGCCAGAGATTTTTTGGCCGCTGCGTCGTAGATCGGACGCGCTTCCGCTTTCGACTGCGTGACTTTCCAGCTTCCGCTGTCGTTATTCAGCACCAGATCCACCACGCCAAGGTGGTCGCCCCACATGCCCGGCATCACCGATGGCACACCGTTGAGCGTCCCTTTTTCGATGTCCGCGCCTTTGATAGCAGCGAAATCTTTGCCCGGGAAGACGGCGTGGGCGTGACCAAACAGGATCGCATCCACGCCCGGCACCTGGCTGAGATAGTACACGGAGTTCTCAGCCATCACCTGATACGGGTCGGCCGAGAGGCCAGAGTGCGCCACGACGACGACCACATCCGCCCCTTTCGCCCGCATCTCCGGCACGTATTTGCGCGCGGTTTCGGTAATGTCGTTGACGGTCACTTTCCCGTCGAGGTTGGCTTTATCCCACGTCATGATCTGCGGCGGCACAAAACCGATATAGCCGATTTTCAGCGTCTGTTTTTTACCGTCCTGGTCGACAACCTCGGTCTCTTTAATCAGATAAGGGGTGAAGAGCGGCTTCTTCGTCTTAACGTCGATGATATTGGCGTTAACGTACGGGAATTTCGCTCCTGCCAGCGCGTCGTGCAGGTATTTCAGGCCGTAGTTAAATTCGTGGTTGCCCAGGTTGCCGACGGCATAGTCCAGCGTATTCATTGCCTTATAAACAGGATGGATCTCGCCTTTTTTCAGCCCCTTCGCCGCCATGTAGTCTCCGAGCGGGCTGCCCTGAATTAAGTCCCCGTTATCGACCAGCACGCTGTTTTTCACTTCACCGCGGGCGGCGTTGATCAAACTTGCCGTGCGTACCAGTCCGAATTTTTCCGTAGGGGTATCTTTGTAGTAATCGAAGTCCATCATATTGCTGTGCAGATCGGTGGTTTCCAGAATACGGAGATCCACCGTCGCTGCCTGAACGCTTGCCGCAATCAGCGTTGCCAGGAGCGTTGCGCTAAACTTAATCATCTGAGGAGTCCTTTTTTCGATCCAAGCCACAAAAGAATATGTATGTAGTATTTGTTGCTTACAGAAGTGTGAATGCTGCCAGAAAAAAGGGCGCTGAAACCAGAATTGCTTCACAGATAGCGGAATTGTTCACATTACGATATAACTAAAACAATAAGTTATGCCCACTGCGTTAACGAAGAGGTGGAGAATGTTAGATAAAATTTGTCAGCTCGCACGGGATGCGGGTGATGCCATTATGCAGGTGTACGACGGTGCGAAACCGATGGATGTTGTCAGCAAAGCGGATGACTCCCCGGTGACGGCGGCGGATATCGCGGCGCATGCGGTGATCCTGAAAGGTTTGCAGGCCCTGACGCCGGATATTCCGGTCCTTTCTGAAGAAGCGCCCCAGAGCTGGGATGAACGTCAGCACTGGCAGCGTTACTGGCTTGTCGACCCGCTGGATGGCACGAAAGAGTTTATCAAGCGTAACGGTGAATTCACCGTCAACATCGCCCTGATTGAAAAAGGAAAAGCGGTGCTTGGCGTGGTTTACGCCCCGGTGATGAAAGTAATGTACAGCGCGGCGGAAGGTAAAGCCTGGAAGGAAGAGTGCGGCGTGCGTAAGCAGATCCAGGTGCGTGATGCCCGTCCTCCGCTGGTGGTGATCAGCCGCTCGCACAGTGACAGCGAGCTGGAGGAGTATCTGCAACAGCTGGGTGAACACCAGACGACGTCGATTGGCTCGTCGCTGAAGTTCTGTCTGGTGGCGGAAGGGCAGGCGCAGCTGTACCCCCGTTTCGGGCCGACGAACGTCTGGGATACGGCGGCAGGGCATGCGGTGGCGGCGGCCGCTGGCGCGCATGTGCATGACTGGCAGGGTAAGCCACTGGACTACACCCCGCGCGAGTCATTCCTGAATCCGGGCTTCCGGGTATCACTTTACTGAGTCAGTAGCTTATGCAGCAGGGCAACCACCTGCTGCACCTCATCCTGCGTCAGCGCGCCGTCTTTAACCCACTGTACGCGACCGTTTTTGTCCAGCACGACAATCGCTGAACTCTCTTCTTCCAGCTGCCACGCCTTACGCGTCACGCCGTTGCTGTCGACAATAAACTGCGACCAGGGATAGAGCTTCTTATTGCTCTCAAGGCTTGAGCGCACAAACATCCCGGAGCCGGGAATCGCGTCGTCGGTGTTCACGATGGTGGTGGTCTGGTAGCGATCGTGCGGGAGTTTTGCGGCTTTGATCGCTTCCACGAGGGTGGCATTTTTCTCTTTAGCGGATGTACGTCCGGCAATATGTTGTACAACTCTCACTTTGCCCGCAAGCTGCGCGCTATTCCAGGTTTTATAGCTAAACTTATCATTGTCGAGAATCAATTCTCCCCGGTCAGCAATGCCGACCGGCGGGACACGTTGTCCTTTTTCAATGTTGTGTGCGGAAGCCATCAGCGGCAGCAACAGGCAAGCTGCTGCCAGGAGGTTACGTAGGGTCATGGTGTTTCCTTATTGTTAGCAGGTGATCCGACCACTTGGTCATGCGCTTTTAATCATAAGTGCGATCAATAGGCTTTTCCCGCAATCCCGATGCCAGTTTGCGGGCGAACGCACATATCCATGCAAAAACGACGGCATATACTGCGCTGTATCACGCTTTGCAAAGATTATTCTGAATAATTGTAATCAAACGGTAAATAAACTTATGCACACTGGGTAAGTACGAGGTTCTGGTCTATAGTCATTGGGCATCAAAATTTGCGCTCAGGACAGTCGGGCCGATTGTGGCACCGCAAGAGCGTATGATTCGCAGGAGATACAAGAATGAAAATTTTCCAACGCTACAACCCGCTTCAGGTGGCGAAGTACGTGAAGATCCTGTTCCGTGGACGGTTGTACATCAAGGATGTTGGCGCTTTTGAGTTCGATAAGGGCAAAATCCTTATCCCAAAAGTGAAGGACAAACAGCACTTGTCTGTGATGTCCGAAGTCAACCGTCAGGTTATGCGTCTGCAAACTGAGATGGCTTAACCAACGTGCTATGCAGTAGTAGTTAAAAAGACGGCTCCCGATGGGAGCCGTTGATGTTTATGGGGCATACAAAGGATTACGCCGACACCTTCTCTTCGGCATCCGGCAGTTTCGGCACCAGCACGGTCGGTTTGCTATCAATACGCGTTACCAGCAGCTGGTCGATGCGGTAGTTATCAATATCCACCACTTCAAACTTGAAGCCGGAGAACTTCACCGAGTCGGTACGTTTCGGGATTTTACGCAGCATAAACATCATAAAGCCGCCGATGGTCTCGTAGTTGCCGGACTGCGGGAACTCGTCAATGTCGAGTACGCGCATGACGTCTTCAATCGGCGTACCGCCATCGATGAGCCATGAATTTTCGTCACGCTGAACAATCTGCTCTTCCAGCCCCTGGCCGACCAGGTCGCCCATCAGCGTCGTCATAACGTCGTTGAGGGTGATAATGCCCACCACCAGCGCGTATTCGTTCATGATCACCGCGAAGTCTTCCCCGGCGGTTTTGAAACTTTCCAGCGCTTCGGAGAGCGTCAGGGTGTCCGGCACTATCAGGGTGTTGCGGATCTGCACGCCGCTGTTCAGCGCCAGGCTCTGGTTTGCCAGCACGCGGTTCAGCAGGTCTTTGGAGTCCACATAGCCGATGATATGGTCGATATCTTCGTTACAGACCAGAAACTTGGAGTGCGGATGCTGCGCCACCTTGGTCTTCAGGCTCTGCTCGTCTTCATGCAGATCGAACCAGATGATGTTTTCACGGCCGGTCATGGAGGACGGCACGGTACGGGATTCCAGTTCGAAAACGTTCTCAATCAGCTCGTGCTCCTGCTTGCGCAGCACGCCTGCCAGCGCCCCGGCTTCCACCACGGCATAAATGTCATCGGAGGTGATGTCGTCTTTACGCACCATCGGCAGCTTGAAGATGCGGAAAATGACGTTCGCCAGGCCGTTAAAGAACCACACCAGCGGACGGAACACGTACAGGCAGAAGCGCATCGGGTTGATGATACGCAAAGCCACAGCTTCTGGCGCAATCATACCGATGCGTTTCGGGGTCAGGTCCGCGAATAAAATGAACAAGCCGGTGACCAGGGAGAAGGAGAGGATGAAGCTCAGCTGCTCGGCCAGCTCTACGGACATGTACTTAACAAAGAGGCTATAAAACGCCGGAGAAAACGCTGCATCGCCCACGATACCGCCAAGGATGGCGACCGCGTTCAGGCCAATCTGCACCACGGTAAAGAACATGCCGGGGTTTTCCTGCATTTTCAGAATGCGTGATGCGTTGATGTTGCCCTCGTCGGCAAGCAGCTTCAGTTTGATTTTACGGGAGGCAGCCAGCGAGATCTCCGATATCGAGAAAAATGCACTGACGGCAATAAGACAAAGTATTACTAAAATACTGTTTAACATAGTTTATCCGGCTTCTCGCCAGATCCTCAGAAGGGGAGTTGATACCATTCGTGTGAAGACACATTGAACTCAGCTCGTAGCGTTGAGCCGATTATTTCAGCGGTAGTATAGCGTAAAGACGTGTAAATCTGCCAGAGGTCACGTTTTCGGCAAAAAAAGCCGGACCGGCATGGGGCCGATCCGGCGAGAAGGACTATTTCACGATGGATAAGTTTTCGCCTACAGCCAGGCGTGTGGCATCGCCGCCCCAGACCTGATCGTACTCATAGCCTGTCAGCTGTTTGATGACCACGCGGGTGCTGGCGTCGCAGTCGCGATAGTCGCCACCGAGCTTCCGACGCGCGATCTCCTTGAGCAGCACCTTATGCGTCTCGCGGGTCAGCTTAAATTTGTAGGTCGCGAAGAAGCTCACTGCCAGCAGCGCGGCGGTGGCAAAAATCATCAGGCCAATTATTGCTCCCAGCGCGCTTTCAGGCTGTGCGCCACTGCCTTTCACAAAACCGGACTCCTGCAACACCAGGCCGATAATCATAATCGCCATGGCGACGGTGCTTTTGCGGGTCAACACCATTACGCCAGCGAAAATGCCTTCCCGGCGCTGCTGCGTGACGATCTCGTCGATATCCGGAATAAAGCTATAAATATTCCACGGAATGTAATAGAGGCCGGAACGGGCTGCACCCAGCAGGATGAAGACGGCGGAGAACAGCAGCGTTGGCACCTCTGTTTTGGTGAGATAAACCGTAAACAGGAATGCCAGCACCAGGAAAATGCAGCTATACGAAAGGCGCAGTGCGGCGGAAGGGGTCATGTTCAGCCTGTTGAGTAACAGCATAAATCCGTACGTGCCGGGCACGGAGGCAAAAGCCGCAATACTTAGCCAGCCGGACACTGCTGCCGCATCCTGACTCAGGCAATACACCACGTAATAGGTAAAGACTGAACCAAATACGTCCATCGCGGTGAAGGAGAAAATATAAATAAGAATATGCAGGCGAAAAGCGCGAATACGAAAAGAAGAGAAGAGATCCAGCACCAGATATTTGAGGTGATTAATTACTCCGCTGCTGCGCTGGGTATCAACTTTGAAGTCATACTCCTGATGCACATCTTTTGCTTCCCAGGTGCTGTACCAGGTAATAAATACCGCGATGCAAAAGACGCAGGAAAATATCAGTCCGGTTAGCGTGTAGGTAAAGGAATTATCTTTGCCGGTAAATTGCATAATCACGCCCGGAACCGACACCGCAAGAAAACCGCCCAATTGCGAGCAGATCATCCGTACGCCCGACAGGCGGCTGCGCTCTTCATAGCGGTTGGTCATCTCCGCGGCGAGGGTTTCCCACGGCACCAGCACCATCGCTGAAAGCAGTTCGATGGAAAGATAGGTGCCCAGGTAATACCAGTAACCCATGTCCGTCAGCCACAGCAGAGCATAGAGGAACATTAAGGGAGAGCTGAGTAATAAGAAGAAACGACGACGGCCAAATTTACGCCCAAGCCAGGTGTCGCCGAAATTGTCGGTGATGTAACCCATTATCGGGCTTAATACCGCGTCAATGACGCGGGCAATAGCAAATATAGAGCCGGCTTCCACGACGGATAATCCGCAATAGGTGGTGTAAAAAAATAACAGCCAGGTGCCGATAATGGCGAAAGCGCCTCCGCCAAAGAGGTCGGTTATGCCGTAGCCAAGCGCCACGCCATAACCCACTCTGCGTTCAGTTGGTTTAACCATAATAATATCCAGTGTAGGGTAGATGTAGAGGTTGTATTTTTATTGCACTGCTGGACTACACGTGACGTTCTAATTATTAATATCTATCCATTGTCTTAACTGAGATGACCGATAAAAAGCCTCCACAATCTTGAGTGATTTTCCGGCGGTACAAATATCGGTAAAATCCGTACTCTCCGGGTGATGAATGGCGTGATAAAAACGGCGGATCGCCTGCTGGTGTCCTAATCCCCAGTAACTTTTTGCGGTGCCATCGGAAGAGGCATCGCTTTCCAGGCGAAACCGTTCGCCGGGCGTTATGCGCCAGAGCGTGTTGTCGTTGAGCAGCAGTGAGCCGCGCTCGCAGTGGATCTCCAGACAGAGGGGGGAATCCGTGGTGTGGCAGTTGCTGGCATAAAACAGACCGCGCGCACCGTTGGTAAAGTGAAGCGTGGCCATCGCGCTGTCTTCCCCTTGCGTGACGTCAGCCAGTTCCCCGCTGTCGACTACCCCCTTCAGCCGCGTGACGCCACCCGCAAACCACTGCATCAGATCGAGGGTATGGATCGCCTGGTTGATTAGCAGGCTTCCACCTTCCGTTGCCAGCTGCCCGCGCCACGGGCTTTCCGTGTAATACGCCCCCGAGCGGGACCAGGTCAGCACAGCTTTGATACTTAACATCTTTCCCAGTACGCCTTCCGCCAGCTCCTTGCGAATGCGCAGGCTGGTCGGATTGAGCCGGTTCTGGTAGCAGACGCCGAGCCTGCCGGGTGCCTGCGCGGCGGCAGAGGCAATGTCGGCAAGCTCGCTGCTGTTCATGCCCACCGGTTTTTCGCAAAAGACATGTTTCCCGGCGGCCAGCGCCGCCAGAATCATGTTTTTGTGCTCGAAGTGGGGCGTGCAGATATGCACCACGTCGATGCTGTCATCCAGCAGCATTTCCCGGTAATCCTGATAAAAGCGGCACTGATAGTTCATCGCCAGCTTCAGTCCTTTGACGCTGTCGATATCGACCAGCGCGCGCAGCGCGACATTGGGGATTTGCCTCAGGGCATTCACATGGCAACTGTGAATAGCCCCGGCACCGATAATCGCCGTGTTCAGGATGTTCATGTCGTCCCCTTAGTCAGCTGCGTTTGCGAGCATTTGTGCTTTCACGCACAGTTCGGCAGCTTTGAAAGCATGCGCCTGAGTCATGGCATTTTCGGTGCGGTGCAGGCAGTCGAGGATCAGTTCGCCAAAGTACGGGAACCCAACCTGCCCGGCCACAGGATAGCGGAACTCGCCCTCGTTATTGACGAGGTAGACGACATCCTGCTCACCCCGGGTGAGATCGACATATTTACGGATCTCGATATACCCGTCGGTACCGAGCAGCGTCAGGCGACCATCGCCCCAGGTGGAGAGCCCGTCAGGAGTGAACCAGTCACAACGGAAATAGCCGCTGGCGCCGTTTTCTCCTTTGAGCATGGCGTCGCCAAAATCTTCGAATGCGGGATACTGCGGGTGGTTAACGTTGCGCACCTGGCTGGCGACCACGGTGGCGTCGCGGTTGCC
The DNA here is from genome assembly GCF_050030335.1 of Enterobacter cloacae complex sp. 302F9. Lineage (NCBI taxonomy): Bacteria > Pseudomonadati > Pseudomonadota > Gammaproteobacteria > Enterobacterales > Enterobacteriaceae > Enterobacter > Enterobacter cloacae complex sp. 302F9. The sequence continues at coordinate 503,537 of NZ_JBLGUC010000001.1, forward strand.
GGTATAAAACAGAAACTGCTCGATCTGGTGGCTGCCGATGTCGCACAGGATGCCGCCGAAATAGCGACGATCGTAGAACCAGTCCGGGCGGCCAGTCCCTTCCCGGTGCGACCCCATGCCCAGGGTTTGCACCACGCGACCAATGGCGCCTTGCTGTACCAGCTGCCCGGCAAAGACCGCGCTTTCCACGTGCAGACGCTCGCTGTAGTAGACCGCGTATTTTTTCCCGGTTTTCTCCACCATCGCTTTGGCGTCTGCCAGCTGTTCAAGGGTGGTGAGCGGCGCTTTGTCCGTGAAGTAGTCTTTGCCAGCCGTCATCGCCTTCAGCCCCAGCGCACAGCGTTCGGAGGGGATGGCCGCCCCGGCCACCAGGCGCACGTCGTCATCGGCGAGAATAACGTCCAGGGAATCAGCCACCTTCACCTGCGGGTACTGCTGAACAAACGTGTCCACTTTCGCCGGATCGGGATCGTAAACCCACTTCAGCGTGGCACCTGCTTCAATCAGGCCATTACACATTCCGTAGATATGGCCGTGGTCGAGCGCGGCGGCGGCAAATACAAATTCACCCGCCTGCACCACCGGCTGCGGTTTGCCCACCGGCGCGTAGTTCATTCCGTCATTCTTGTTCATGGTTACAGTCCTCGATCCAGATCTTTACCCAGAGGGATAGCGCCCACTTCGCTGAAGTTGGCGACGCTTGCGGATTTTTCATAAAAACGGGGGGCGAGAGCGTTCGTCCCGCCGGTACGGTAAAACGGATCATCGCGGCTAACAGGCAGGGAAACGACACTGCGGGTAATGGCTGATTTATACATCGCAGTAATCAGCTCCAGCGAGCGCTTACCCTGCACGCCGTCCACCAGCGGGGCCGTACCGCGCTCAATGCTCTGAAGCAGGTCGTTAATCTGCCCGGTGTGCAGAGTCCATTCGAGCCTGGGCGTCGCCTGGAAAACGGCATCAAGCAGGGCTTCTCGCTCAATATCATTGGTCTCCTGCGGGAAGCCGTTGTCAGCACTCACGCTGGCATAAGCCTGCCATGGGGCGGAGATGCGCGCTTTATCACCCTGGATAATGATCTTCTGATCTTCCCCGTGGTGTACTACCGAGGCGGTAAGCTGGGTGAGTGCGCCGCTGGGGTATTTGAATATCGCGGCGCTAAGGTCTTCCACTTCGGCGTTGTCATGGGCCACGTTGGTCATCATCGCCACCACCTCAGACGGGAAGCCGAGCATCCACTGAATGGCGTCAATATGGTGCACCGCGTGGTTCAGTGTGCAGCCGCCCCCTTCCTTTTCCCACGTGCCGCGCCACCACAGGTCGTAGTAGCAATGTCCGCGCCACCAGAAGGAATCCACCTGCGCATGGCATATTTTTCCGGCGAGGCCGGAATCCAGCGCCGCTTTTAAGCGCCAGAAGGCATCGGTAAAGCGGTTCTGGGCAATAATGGAGAGCGTTTTTCCGCTGGCCTGCTGGGCGGCGATCATCGCATCACACTCCTCCAGCGAGGCGGCCATCGGTTTTTCACACAGTACATGGCAGCCGGCATGAAGCGCATCAATGCTGATCTCCGCATGGACATAGGGCGGGGTGCAGACGTCAACGATATCGATGGGAAGCGCATCCTCCAGCAACTGCCGGTGGCTGGCGTACACGCGGGCGTCCGTCAGGCCGTAACGCGCTTTTTTCTCTTCCGCTTTCTCCGGATAGATATCAACCAGCGCAACGATCCGGCAGCGCTGTCCAAACTGCAAATAACCCTGAATATGGTTATGGGAGATATTTCCTGTTCCCACAATGGCGACATTTAACATCGATTTTCTCCGGTGTTACTAGGTACCCGCGGCATCCAGCGTGATGCTGGTGGCCCCTTTATCTACAGAGGTGCTGATGCGCTGCTGAAGCAGGCGCAGGTATTGCTTTTCGTTCAGCGGTAGCTCAACCCAGTCGTCCGTCCAGGTGGAGAGGTGCATGGCGTTAGAGAGGGTTAAACCGCGAATGCCGTCCAGACCCGGTGCAATCAACGGCTCGCCGCGCAGCACGGCGGCGCAGAAGTTGGCGGTGATGACGTGGTGCTCGCTGTATTCCGGGGCAACAGGGACAGAAACCTCCCAGCATTCCGGCTCACCGAAGCCATTCTGCCAGCGAGCGTTAAACTCGGTTTCCGATTCGCGCAGCCGCCAGTAGCGCAGTTTGCCCTCGTCGACGACCACTTTGCCGCGATCGCCGACAATCTCCAGGCGGTTGGTACCCGGTGTTTCCGCGACGGTGGTGATGAACACGCCGGTCGCGCCACTGGCATATTCGGCGTAGGCTGTCACCTCGTCTTCCACTTCGATATCGCGATGCTTACCGAACTGGCAAAACGCGCGCAGACGAACCGGCATGCCCACCAGCCACTGCCAGAGATCGAGCTGGTGCGGGTCCTGGTTGAGCAGCACGCCGCCGCCTTCCCCTTTCCAGGTGGCGCGCCAGCCGCCGGAGTTGTAGTAACTCTGCGAGCGATACCAGTTGGTGATGATCCAGTTGGAGCGGCGGATCTCGCCCAGCTCGCCGCTGTCGATCAGATCTTTCACTTTCTGATACAGCGGGTTGGGCCGCTGGTTATACATGATGCCGAACACCACGTCGCACTCTCGGGCGCAGGCGTTCATCTCCTGGACCTGCGCGGTGTAGACGCCTGCTGGCTTCTCACACAGGGTATGAATGCCGTGGCGCATCGCCAGCATCGACAGGTGCGGGTGATCGTAATGCGGCGTGGCGACAATGACCGCATCGATAAGCCCGCTCTGGAGCATCTCCTGCGCATCACTGAACAGCGGAATGCCGCCAACCAGCTGCCGAATGGCCGGATGCTTTTCCGGCGCGTTATCGCACACCGCCGTAAGGCAGGCGTCGCTGACGGTTCCGGCCAGTAAATAGCGTGCGTGGACCGTACCGATATTACCTATACCAATAATGCCAAAACGTACCTTCTCCATGTCTCACCTTAATTTCAGCCAAAAAGCGTGATGACCGAAAAATAGGAAAGGCGAGACGTAGCGACAATGTGTTTTTGTGAGAATACTCGCAAGGTGAATAAGTAAACTCCAACCATTTTGAAATTTGGTTTTAAAATCAAAGCGCTGTTTCTGCAAATATTTGCAAAAACTGATTGAGAGCGAGGTCACACTATGCCGGGCAAGTTAAAAATGGAGGAGATCGCATCCCTGACGGGATATTCCGTGAGCACGGTTTCCAGGGTGTTGAGCGGCAAGTCTTATACCAGCGATAAGGCCCGGGAAGCCATTGTCCGCATCGCACGGGAGCTTGGCGTGCTGGAGTCGATGGCGAGCGGACGGCTTTTAATTAACGGAATCGCTGTATTTGCGCCTGAAAGAACGTTTCAGGGGCGTGGGGATATTTTTTATCTGGAAGTGACCAAAGGCATTGCGGAAGCCAGCGCGCCACATAATGTCTGGATCAGTTATTGCGGATTAGAGGAACAAAATGCGGACGTGAAATTATTTATGGAAAAGGCAAGCCATAAAAATATTAACGCAATAATTATCATTGGTACAGATGATTCCACCATATTTAAGCTGGCCAGCACGCTGAATAAACCCTGTGTATTAATTAATTCCGTTGACCGAGACCGGGTGCTGGATTCGGTTTCCCCCGATCATCGCGCAATCGGCTTTACCACGATGCAATATCTTTTCGAGCAGGGGCATCGCCGGGTGCTGACCATCACCTGTTTACGCCGGGACACGCTCTATGCCCGGCTGGATGGAATTAAAGAAGCGTACCGGCATTTTCATGTGGCGTTTGAGCCGCAGCGGGATTTACTGGTCACGGAGTGGTTTACCGCTGAAGAGGCTGAGCGCGAGCTGGATGCGTGGCTGTTACGTCACGACAGAGCGCAGTGGCCTGAGGTCATTTTTCCCAACAGCACCAGCATGACCGAGGGTGTGCTGAAGGCGTTACAGCGGCATGGGCTGCGCGTGCCGGAAGACATCTCCATCATCACCACCGATTTTGCGTGGAATTTAGCAAACCGGCTTGAAAAGCCCATTACGGGGATCACGGTGCCCTGTCGGGATTTGGGTATAGAAGCGGTGCATTTGCTGCAAACGCGGCTCAACCGACCACAGGCGCCAGTGTTTAACCTGCTGTTGCAGGGGAAAGTCATTGATTACGGTTCGGTGAGTAATGCCACGCGCCACGCGGCTCGCGTGGCGCTGTTGCAGTAATCAGGCCTGCTGGGGAGGCAGGCAAACGCCAATGCCGCCGATACCGCAGTAGCCGTACGGATTTTTATGCAGGTACTGCTGGTGGTCGTCTTCGGCATAGTAGAACGGTTTCGCGGTAGCGATTTCCGTCGTGACCTGACGTTTATCACCGGCCGCCTGCATCGCTTCCTGGAAACGCGTCAGGCTGGCGTGGGCGGCGGCCTCCTGCTCTGGGGTGAGCGGGTAGATGGCCGAACGGTATTGGGTGCCGTGATCGTTACCCTGACGCATGCCCTGCGCCGGGTCATGGTTTTCCCAGAACACCTGGAGCAGCTGTTCATAGCTAATGACGCTCGGGTCATACACCACACGCACCGCTTCAGCATGACCGGTCTCACCGGAACAGACTTCGCGATAGGTTGGGTTAGGCGTATATCCTCCGGTGTAGCCCGCAGCGGTGCTGTACACGCCCGGCAGTTGCCAGAACAGGCGTTCTACGCCCCAGAAGCAGCCCATGGCAAACAGGGCGATCTCCATTCCATCAGGAACGTTTGTCATTGAATGGTTGTTTACGGCGTGTAATGTTGCCACTGGCATAGGGGTGTTGCGTCCCGGTAACGCATCGGCTTGTGATACCAGATGCTTTTTATCGAATAAACTCACGGTGGGGCCTCCCGGGTAGCGTTGTTTCGGTTAAGGTTGTCACGAAGCGTTTAATTGAACACAATAAATGCGATGAATGAGTCTAGATTTAATCATAAGAAATATTTGGGTGTTACACCCTTTTTCAACCCGTAATTTGGGTTTTTGGCTTTCAGGCCGTATTTTGCCGCGGAGCGGCACTGCATTTGCTTCCAGGGTGGAAACAGGGATATTCAGGAGAAAACGTGACAAAGATCCGCCAGTTATGTTTAGTCAGCTTACTGCTGACCAGCGGGATTGCCAGCGCGGCGAATGTCCGTTTGCAGGTTGAGGGGTTATCCGGGGCGCTGGAAAAAAACGTGCGTGCGCAGCTTTCTACTATCCAGAGCGATGAGGTCACGCCGGATCGGCGTTTTCGCGCGCGCGTGGATGACGCCATCCGCGAAGGCTTAAAGGCGTTGGGGTACTACGAACCCACCATCGATTTCGATTTACGCCCGCCGCCGGCGAAAGGACGCCAGGTGTTGATTGCCCGCGTCTCGCCGGGCGAACCCGTCCTGATTGGCGGCACGAACGTGGTGCTGCGCGGCGGTGCGCGCACCGATCGGGACTACCTGGATCTGCTCAGCACCCGTCCGAAAGTGGGCACCGTGCTCAATCACGGGGATTACGATCGTTTTAAAAAATCCTTAACCAGCGTTTCGCTGCGCAAAGGCTACTTCGACAGCCGGTTCAACAAAAGCCAGCTGGGCGTTGCGCTTGAGCGACGTCAGGCATTCTGGGATATCGATTACGACAGCGGCGAGCGCTACCGGTTTGGCGATGTGACCTTCGAAGGATCGCAAATCCGTGACGAGTATCTGCAAAATCTGGTGCCGTTTAAAAAGGGCGACTACTACCAGTCCAGCGACCTGGGCGAGCTGAACCGTCGTTTGTCCGCGACGGGCTGGTTTAACTCCGTGGTGGTAGCGCCGGAATTTGATAAATCCCGTAAAACGAAAGTGTTACCGCTGCATGGCGTGGTCTCTCCGCGCACCGAGAACACCATTGAGACCGGTGTCGGCTACTCCACGGACGTCGGCCCGCGCGTGAAAGCCTCGTGGAAAAAACCGTGGATGAACTCCTACGGCCACAGCCTGACCACCAGCGTCAGCCTGTCTGCGCCTGAACAGCAGCTGGACTTCAGCTATAAAATGCCGCTGCTGAAAAATCCGCTTGAGCAATACTACCTCGTGCAGGGCGGCTTTAAGCGTACCGATTTGAACGATACCGAGCAGGACTCGACGACGCTTGCGGTATCACGCTTCTGGGATCTCTCCAGCGGCTGGCAGCGCGCCATTAACCTGCGCTGGAGCCTCGACCACTTTACCCAGGCAAACGTCACCAACACCACCATGCTGCTTTATCCGGGCGTGATGATCAGCCGTACCCGCTCGCGCGGTGGCCTGATGCCGACCTGGGGCGATTCTCAGCGCTACTCCATCGATTACTCCAACACCGCCTGGGGCTCCGACGTAGACTTCTCCGTCTTTCAGGCGCAAAACGTCTGGATCCGCACGCTGTACGACAAACACCGCTTTGTGATGCGCGGTAATCTCGGCTGGATCGAAACCGGTGATTTCGAACGCGTCCCGCCGGATCTGCGCTTCTTCGCCGGGGGCGACCGCAGCATTCGCGGGTATAAGTACAAATCGATCTCACCTGAAAACGACAAAGGCCAGTTGACCGGGGCGTCAAAACTGGCGACTGGCTCGCTGGAGTACCAGTACAACGTCAGCGGCAAGTGGTGGGGAGCGATGTTCGTTGACGGCGGTGAAGCGGTGAACGATATCCGCCGCAGCGATTTCAAAACCGGCGCGGGCGTAGGCGTGCGCTGGCAGTCACCGGTCGGGCCCATCAAGCTCGATTTCGCCGTTCCGGTGGGCGACAAAGACGAACACGGTTTACAGTTTTACATCGGTCTGGGGCCTGAATTATGAGTTTATGGAAGAAGATAAGCCTCGGGGTGCTGATTTTTATCGTATTACTGCTCGGTACGGTGGCGTTTCTGGTGGGCACCACCACGGGCCTGCATTTGCTGTTTAACGCCGCGAACCGCTGGGTGCCGGGGCTGGAAATCGGCCAGGTAACGGGCGGCTGGCGCGATCTGCGCCTGAAAAATATCCGTTATGAACAGCCCGGCGTGGCGGTGAATGCGGGCGAGTTTCATCTGGCGGTCAAGCTCGGCTGCCTGCGGGACAGCCAGCTGTGCGTAAACGATCTGTCGCTAAAAGACGTTAACGTGGCGATAGATTCCAAAAAAATGCCGAAGTCCGAGCCTGTCGAAGAAGAGGACAGCGGCCCGCTGAACCTCTCCACGCCGTACCCGATTGCGCTTTACCGGGTCGCACTGGATAACGTGAATATCAAAATCGACGACACGACGGTATCCGTGATGGATTTCACCTCCGGTCTGCGCTGGCAGGAGAAAAACCTCACCCTGACCCCAACCTCCCTGCAAGGGCTGCTGATTGCGCTACCGAAGGTGGCCGACGTGGCGCAGGAAGAGATCGTCGAGCCGAAGATCCAGAACCCGCAGCCGGAAGAAAAACCGCTGGGCGAAACGCTGAAAGATCTCTTCTCGAAACCGGTTCTGCCGGAGATGACCGATGTGCATCTGCCGCTGAACCTCAATATCGAAGAGTTTAAGGGCGAGCAGTTGCGTCTGACCGGCGATACCGATCTGACGGTCTTCAACATGCTGCTTAAAGTCAGCAGTATCGACGGCAACATGAAGCTCGACGCGCTGGATATTGATACTAACCAGGGGTCGGTCAACGCCTCAGGCAATGCGCTGCTGCGCGACAACTGGCCGGTAGATATTACGCTGAACAGCGCCCTGAACATCGATCCGCTGAAAGGCGAAAAGGTGAAGGTGAAAGTCGGCGGCGCGCTGCGCGAGAAGCTGGAGTTCGGCGTGAACCTCTCCGGCCCGGTGGATATGGTGCTGCGCGGGCAAACCCAGCTGGCAGAGGCCGGTTTACCGCTCAACCTTGAGGTTGTCAGCAAGCAGCTTTACTGGCCGTTCACCGGCGAAAAACAGTTCCAGGCTGACGATCTGAAGCTGAAGCTGAGTGGCAAAATGACCGACTACACGCTGTCGTTCCGCACGGCAGTGAAGGGGCAGGGGGTACCGCCCGCCGATATCACCCTGGATGCGAAGGGTAACGAGTTGCAGGTTAACCTCGACAAGCTGACCGTGGCGGCGCTGGAAGGAAAAACCGAGCTGACTGCGCTGCTCGACTGGCAGCAGGCGATCAGCTGGCGCGGCGAGCTGAAGCTGACCGGGATCAACACCGCTAAAGAGGTCCCGGACTGGCCGTCAAAACTGGATGGCCTGATCAAAACCCGCGGTAGCCTGTACGGTGGCACCTGGCAGATGGACGTGCCGGAACTCAAGCTCACTGGCAACGTGAAGCAGAACAAAGTCAACGTAGAGGGCTCGCTTAAGGGCAACAGCTATCTCCAGTGGGTGATCCCGGGCCTGCACGTGGCGCTGGGTCGCAACACGGCGGATATTAAAGGCGAGCTGGGCGTGAAAGACCTCAATCTGGATGCCACCATCGACGCGCCAAATCTTGATAACGCCCTGCCGGGTCTTGGCGGCACGGCGAAGGGGTTAGTGAAGGTTCGCGGTACGGTGGAGGCGCCGCAGCTGCTGGCGGACATCACCGCCAATAACCTGCGCTGGCAGGAACTTTCTATTGCCCGCGTACGCGTCGAGGGGGACGTGAAATCCACCGATCAGATCGGCGGAAACCTGGATCTGCGCGTGGAGCGTATCTCTCAGCCGGACGTGAACATCAGTCTGGTCACGCTGGCGGCAAAAGGTAACGAAAAGCAGCACGATCTCCAGCTACGCGTGCAGGGCGAGCCGGTCTCCGGGCAGCTGCACCTGACGGGCAGTTTTGACCGCCAGGCGACGCGCTGGAAAGGCGTGCTGGATAACACCCGCTTCAGCACGCCGGTCGGCCCGCTGGTGCTGTCGCGGTCTGTCGCGCTGGATTACCGCAACGCGGAGCAAAAGATCAGCATTGGGCCACACTGCTGGACCAACCCGAATGCTGAGCTGTGCGTGCCGCAGACCATTGATGCGGGCGCGGAAGGACGCGCGCAGATCAACCTCAACCGTTTCGACCTGGCGATGCTGAAACCGTTTATGCCGGAAACCACCCAGGCCAGCGGGGTCTTCAGCGGTAAAGCGGACGTCGCGTGGGACACCACCAAAGAGGGACTGCCGCAGGGCAGCGTTACCCTCTCCGGGCGTAACGTGAAGGTGACGCAGGAGGTCAATGACGCGCCGCTGCCGGTGGCGTTCGACACCCTGAATGTGAACGCTGACCTGCGTAACAATCGTGCTGAACTGGGATGGCTGATCCGCCTGACCAACAACGGTCAGTTTGACGGACAGGTGCAAATTACCGATCCGCAAGGGCGGCGCAATCTCGGCGGCAACGTCAATATTCGCAACTTCAACCTGGCGATGGTGAATCCGATCTTCTCGCGGGGAGAAAAGGCGGCGGGGATGCTCAGCGCCAACCTGCGTCTGGCGGGGGATGCGCAAAGCCCACAGCTGTTTGGCCAGATGCGGTTAAACGGTGTGGACATTGACGGTAACTTTATGCCGTTCGATATGCAGCCAAGCCAGCTGGCGATGAACTTTAACGGCCAAAGCTCAACCCTCAGTGGCTCAGTGCTGACGCAGCAGGGACAAATCAACCTGAGCGGTGACGCAGACTGGAGCCAGCTCGACAACTGGCGCGCCCGTATTGCGGCCAAGGGCAGCAGGGTGCGTATCACGGTACCGCCGATGGTGCGCCTGGACGTGTCGCCAGACGTGGTCTTTGAGGCAACGCCGAGTCTCTTCACCCTGGACGGCCGTGTTGACGTACCGTGGGCGCGCATCGTGGTTCACGAGGTGCCGGAAAGCGCGGTTGGCGTCTCCAGTGACGAAGTTATGCTCAATGAAAATCTGAAACCTGTTGAACAGAAGAGCGCTGGCATACCGATCAATAGTAATCTTATCGTGCACGTGGGGAATAACGTGCGTTTGGACGCGTTTGGGCTGAAGGCGAGACTCACGGGTGACCTGAAAGTGGCGCAGGATCAACAGGGACTTGGCCTCAATGGACAAATCAATATTCCTGAAGGGCGCTTCCATGCCTACGGGCAGGATTTGATTGTGCGTAAAGGCGAGCTGCTGTTCTCCGGTCCACCGGATCAGCCGGTACTCAATATCGAAGCGATCCGTAACCCGGAAGCCACCGAAGATGATGTGATTGCAGGCGTGCGCGTGACGGGCTCCGCCGATGAACCTAAGGCAGAGATCTTCTCTGACCCGGCCATGTCGCAACAGGAAGCGCTCTCTTACCTCCTTCGCGGCCAGGGTCTGGATAGCCAACAGGGCGATGGTGCGGCAATGACATCAATGTTAGTCGGTCTGGGGGTTGCACAAAGTGGTCAGGTTGTGGGTAAAATCGGCGAGACGTTTGGCGTAAGCAATCTGGCGCTGGACACTCAGGGCGTGGGTGACTCTTCGCAGGTAGTGGTCAGCGGCTATGTACTGCCGGGTCTACAGGTAAAATATGGCGTGGGGATCTTTGACTCACTGGCTACACTCACGTTACGTTATCGCCTGATGCCTAAGCTATATCTGGAAGCAGTGTCCGGCGTAGACCAGGCACTTGATCTGCTCTATCAGTTTGAGTTTTAGCAATGCGAATATTTGTTTACGGCAGTTTACGAACCAGGCAAGGCAACAGCCACTGGATGACCAACGCCCAGTTGCTGGGAAATTACACAATCGAAAACTACCAGTTGTACAGTCTGGGCCACTATCCAGGCGCGGTTCCGGGGAACGGAACGGTACAGGGTGAGGTTTATCGTATTGATAATGCCACGCTGGCCGAACTTGATGCCTTGCGCACCAGGGGCGGTGAATACGCTCGCCAGTTGATCCAGACGCCTTACGGCAGTGCATGGATGTACGTGTACCAACGTTCGGTCGACGGGTTAACGTTGATTGAAAGCGGTAACTGGTTAGACAGAGACCAGTTCTGAAAAACGACAACGCCACCGTAAGGTGGCGTTGTCGTTTTGCGCCGTAGGCCCGTACAAGCGTAGCGCCGCCGGGCGATACTCCCCAATCGCACGGGTTACCTGGAGCGACAGGCACAAAAAAGCCCCGACGCGCGGGGCTTAGTCTCAGCAGTAAGAATTACTTCTTAGCAGCACGTTCGAAAGAGGCGATGATTTCTGCTTTCGCCGCTTCTGCGTTATCCCAGCCTTCAACTTTAACCCATTTGCCTTTTTCGAGATCTTTGTAGTGCTCGAAGAAGTGGGCGATCTGCGCTTTCAGCAGCTCTGGCAGGTCGTTCACATCTTTAATGTGATCGTACTCTTTGCTCAGCTTGGTGTGCGGTACGGCAACCAGTTTCGCATCTTCACCCGCTTCGTCAGTCATTTTCAGCACGCCAACAGGACGGCAGCGAATGACGGAGCCTGGCTGCAATGGGTATGGCGTTGGAACCAGTACGTCAACCGGGTCACCGTCCAGAGACAGAGTGTGGTTGATGTAGCCGTAGTTGCACGGATAGAACATGGCGGTAGACATGAAACGGTCAACGAACAGCGCACCGGTGTCTTTGTCGATTTCGTATTTGATTGGATCTGCGTTGGCCGGGATTTCGATCACAACGTAGATGTCTTCTGGCAGTTCTTTACCCGCAGGGACGTTGAGTAAGCTCATGTCGGTGTCCTTTAAAATGGATGGTAAACAAGTGGCAGGTATTATAGCCAACTGGCGCTGAAAGTCTCCGCCTGTTTTCGTCTTCTCTCCCTCGCGCCTTCACTTTTCGGACCGTTTCCATGACAGGATAATCCATAAACTCAGCCGCATTTTAAATGTTGAAATGAAAGCGATTACAAACTTGTGATTAACGTTTTATTCACTTTTCTGAAGTGTGATGTAACGCAATCCGTAACATATTCCATTGGCTATAGTTCATCCGCGGAACATCTTTTAACCAACAATAACCTACCCTACGAGGACGTTCATATGTGGAAGCGCTTACTTCTTGTTACAGCAGTTTCGGCAGCCATGTCGTCTATGGCGATGGCCGCACCCTTAACCGTTGGATTTTCGCAGGTCGGATCTGAATCTGGCTGGCGCGCCGCTGAAACGAATGTGGCGAAAAGTGAGGCCGAAAAGCGCGGTATTACGCTGAAAATCGCCGATGGTCAGCAAAAGCAAGAGAACCAGATTAAAGCGGTGCGCTCGTTTATCGCTCAGGGCGTGGATGCCATCTTTATTGCCCCGGTTGTCGCCACGGGCTGGGAGCCGGTGCTGAAGGAAGCCAAAGATGCTGAAATTCCGGTCTTCCTGCTCGACCGTTCCATCGACGTAAAAGACAAATCTCTCTATATGACCACCGTCACCGCCGATAACGTGCTGGAAGGCAAACTGATTGGTGACTGGCTGGTGAAGCAGGTGGATGGCAAGCCGTGTAACGTGGTTGAGTTGCAGGGCACCGTCGGGGCGAGCGTGGCTATCGACCGTAAGAAAGGTTTCGCGGAGGCCATCGGCAAAGCACCAAACATCAAAATCATCCGTTCTCAGTCCGGCGACTTCACCCGCAGCAAGGGTAAAGAGGTCATGGAAAGCTTCATCAAGGCAGAAAATAACGGCAAAAATATCTGCATGGTTTACGCCCACAACGACGACATGGTGATCGGCGCCATCCAGGCCATCAAAGAAGCGGGCCTGAAGCCGGGCAAAGATATCCTCACCGGCTCGATCGACGGCGTACCGGACATCTACAAAGCGATGATTGACGGCGAAGCGAACGCCAGCGTGGAGCTGACGCCAAATATGGCGGGCCCGGCATTCGATGCGCTGGAGAAATTCAAGAAAGACGGCACCCAGCCTGAGAAGTTGACCATCACCAAATCCACGCTCTACCTGCCGGACACGGCGAAAGAAGAGTTAGAGAAGAAGAAAAATATGGGCTACTGATCCAGTGAAATTGCCGGGTGGCGCTGCGCTTACCCGGCCTACGATACGCTCTTTTGTAGGCCGGATAAGCGTAGCGTCATCCGGCCTGATGCAGGGGGAAACCATGACCACCGAACAACACCAGGAAATCCTCCGCACAGAGGGCCTGAGTAAATTTTTCCCTGGCGTTAAGGCGCTGGATAACGTTGATTTCAACCTGCGGCGTGGGGAGATCATGGCGTTGCTCGGCGAAAACGGGGCGGGGAAGTCGACGCTGATTAAAACCCTGACCGGGGTCTATCACGCCGATCGCGGCGCTATCTGGCTGGAAGGTAACGCCATTTCGCCCAAAAACACCGCGCATGCCCAGCAACTGGGGATCGGCACGGTCTACCAGGAAGTGAACCTGCTGCCAAACATGTCGGTAGCGGATAACCTGTTTATTGGCCGCGAACCCAGACGTTTTGGCCTGCTGCGCCGCAAAGAGATGGAAGCGCGCGCCGCGAAGCTGATGGAATCGTATGGCTTCTCTCTCGACGTGCGCGAACCGCTGAACCGTTTTTCCGTGGCGATGCAGCAAATCGTCGCGATCTGTCGCGCTATCGATCTCTCGGCGAAAGTGCTGATCCTCGATGAACCCACCGCCAGCCTCGATACCCAGGAAGTGGAGATGCTTTTTACCCTGATGCGCCAGCTGCGTAATCAGGGCGTCAGCCTGATTTTCGTGACGCATTTCCTCGATCAGGTTTACGAGGTGAGCGACCGTATAACGGTGCTGCGCAACGGCAGCTTTGTCGGCTGCCGGGAAACCCGCGAGCTGCCGCAGATAGAGCTGGTCAAAATGATGCTGGGCCGCGAACTCGAGACCAACGCGCTTCAGCGCGCGGGCCGTACGCTGCTGAGCGAAAAACCGATCGCCGCGTTTCACGATTACGGCAGAAAAGGGACCATCGCGCCGTTTAACCTCGAGGTACGCCCCGGTGAAATTGTGGGTCTGGCGGGGCTGTTAGGCTCCGGGCGCACCGAAACCGCCGAAGTCATCTTCGGGATCAAACCTGCCGACAGCGGAACGGCGCTGATCAAAGGCAAACCACAAACGCTACGTTCACCGCATCAGGCGTCGTGCCTCGGCGTGGGCTTCTGCCCGGAGGACAGGAAAACGGACGGGATTATTGCCGCCGCCTCGGTGCGGGAAAACATCATTCTGGCGCTACAGGCCCAGCGCGGCTGGCTGCGTCCGATCCCTAAGCGCGAGCAGAACGCGATTGCCGAGCGCTTCATCCGCCAGCTCGGTATACGTACCCCGAGCGCGGAACAGCCCATCGAGTTCCTCTCGGGCGGTAACCAGCAGAAGGTTCTCCTCTCGCGCTGGCTGCTCACCAAGCCGCAATTCCTGATCCTCGACGAGCCCACGCGCGGTATCGACGTGGGCGCGCACGCCGAAATCATCCGGCTTATCGAAACGCTCTGCGCCGACGGTCTGGCGCTGCTGGTGATCTCATCTGAGCTGGAGGAGCTGGTCGGCTATGCCGATCGCGTCATCATCATGCGCGATCGCAGGCAGGTGGCAGAGATCCCGCTGGATAAACTGTCGGTTCCGGCGATCATGAATGCCATCGCGGCGTAAGGAGTCAAATGTGATGTCCCGTTCTCTTTCGCAAACTGGCGAAGCGAAGCGCCGCTTCACCTGGCCGACCGGCACGCCGCAAATCGTGGCGCTGCTGCTGGTGCTGCTGGTGGATAGCCTGGTGGCTCCGCATTTCTTTCAGATCGTCGTGCAGGATGGCCGCCTGTTTGGTAGCCCGATCGACATCTTAAACCGTGCCGCGCCCGTGGCGCTGCTGGCGATTGGTATGACGCTGGTCATTGCCACCGGCGGGATCGACCTCTCCGTCGGTGCGGTAATGGCGATTGCGGGCGCCACCGCCGCCTCGATGACCGTCGCCGGGCACAGCCTGCCGGTGGTCCTGCTGGCCGCGCTGGGTTCCGGTGTATTAGCCGGGCTATGGAACGGCATTCTGGTTGCGGTGCTCAAGATCCAGCCGTTTGTCGCGACGTTGATTTTGATGGTGGCCGGGCGCGGTGTGGCGCAGCTTATCACCTCCGGTCAAATCGTCACCTTTAACTCCCCGAGCCTGGCGTGGATCGGCAGCGGTAATTTTCTGTTCTTCCCGACGCCGGTGATCGTCGCGCTGTTGACGCTGGTGGTGTTCTGGCTTTTCACCCGCAAAACGGCGCTCGGGATGTTCATCGAAGCGGTGGGAATTAACATTCGGGCCGCGAAAAACGCCGGGGTAAATACGCGGCTGATGGTGATGCTGACTTACGTGCTGAGCGGCGTCTGTGCTGCGATTGCCGGGGTGATCGTGGCCGCCGATATTCGCGGAGCGGATGCCAATAACGCCGGACTCTGGCTCGAGCTGGATGCGATCCTCGCGGTGGTTATCGGCGGTGGATCGCTGATGGGCGGACGTTTTAATCTGCTGCTCTCGGTGGTGGGGGCGTTGATTATTCAGGGTATGAATACCGGTATTTTGCTCTCCGGGTTCCAGCCGGAGCTGAATCAGGTCGTCAAAGCGGTCGTGGTGCTTATCGTACTTATCGTGCAGTCGCCGCGCTTTATCACTCTCATTAAGGGGAACCGCGGTCATGATAAAACGTAATTTGCCGTTAATGATCACGCTGGGCGTGTTCGTGCTGGGGTACCTCTATTGCCTGACCCAGTTCCCGGGCTTCGCCTCCACGCGGGTGATTTGCAACATCCTGACCGACAATGCCTTTTTAGGCATTATCGCCGTCGGCATGACGTTTGTGATCCTCTCCGGCGGGATCGACCTCTCCGTTGGGTCGGTGATCGCCTTTACCGGCGTGTTCCTTGCCAAGGCGATTGGCTTTTGGGGGATTTCGCCGCTGCTGGCTTTTCCGCTGGTGCTGGTCATGGGCTGCGCGTTCGGCGCCTTTATGGGGCTTTTGATCGATGCGCTGAAAATCCCGGCCTTTATCATCACCCTCGCCGGGATGTTCTTCCTGCGCGGCGTGAGCTATCTGGTGTCGGAGGAGTCAATTCCAATTAACCATCCGATCTACGACACGCTCTCCAGTCTGGCGTGGAAAATTCCCGGCGGGGGGCGCCTGAGCGCAATGGGGCTGCTGATGCTGGGCGTGGTGGTGATCGGGATCTTCCTCGCCCACCGTACCCGATTTGGTAACCAGGTTTATGCCATTGGCGGCAGCGCCACGTCCGCGAACCTGATGGGAATTTCCACGCGCAGCACGACTATTCGCATCTACATGCTTTCGACCGGGCTGGCCACCCTCGCGGGGATTGTATTCTCGGTTTATACCCAGGCAGGCTATGCCCTGGCGGGGGTGGGCGTTGAGCTGGACGCCATTGCCTCGGTAGTGATTGGCGGTACGCTGCTCAGCGGCGGAGTGGGGACAGTCCTCGGCACGCTGTTTGGCGTGGCGATCCAGGGGCTGATTCAGACCTATATCAACTTCGACGGCACGCTCAGCTCCTGGTGGACCAAAATCGCCATCGGCATTCTGCTGTTTATTTTTATCGCGCTCCAGCGCGGCCTGACGGTGCTGTGGGAGAACCGCCAGAGCTCGCCTGTTACCCGGGTGAATACATCTTTAACAGAGCGATAACATGCTGAAATTGCTTAAACTCTAAACATTTTCCGGTAGCGGCCGATATTCTTTTTTTATGCCCAGAAATATCTCGCTACCGGAAATAACATCATGCTTAAAACGCTATCGATTCGTACCGGCTTGCTCTCTTTACTGGCCGTTATGACCCTTCTGCTGCTGATTGTCAGCGGCATCGGCATTTATGCCCTTACACAAAGTTCCGCTTCTCTCCAGCGCATCAATCATCTTCAGGGTGAACAGATGGTGCAGCTGAATGCCGGCTATACGCTGATCCTGCGCGCGCGTAACGAAGCGGGGCAGGCCGTCCGCATGATGGAGGTCGGCCTGCTGGACGATGCGGCCAGGGCGGTCAAAACCATTAACCAGGAAGTGGCGCTGGCACAGAAAACGCTGAAGGACGTGATCGGCAGCGGCGTGGCGGATGAGCAGGGGCAAAAGCTGCTGGATAACGTTGCCGCGAGTCTGGCGGTGTACAACCAGCAGGGTATCAGCCCGATGCTGAAAGCCCTGAACGAGCAAAGCGCGGACAGCTATTACGATCTGCTGGAAAACAAGCTGGTCCCGGTGGCGAAGCAGTTTGATAACGATATGCAGGCGTTCCAGGCATGGAGCGAGGCGCGCGGTAAAGCGGAGGTGAGCGCCGTGCAGGCGAGTAAAACCCGCGTGCTGATCCTGATTATCGTCGCGGCGCTGCTGACGGCTGGCATTATCGTGCTGGCCTGGCTGGTGCTGCGCCATATGCTGCTCAAGCCGCTTTCAGCCTCGATTGCCCAGCTGGAACATGTGGCGGCCGGGGATTTAACCCATACCCTGAACGCGCCGGCCAGCCAGGAATTTAATCGCCTTAACGCGGCGATCGAAGGGATGCGCCAGTCGCTGATGGACTCGGTTCTGCGGGTGCGTGACGCCAGCTCGCAGATTGATACCGGCAGCCGCGAGCTGACGGCCGGGAATATGAACCTGGCCCAGCGCACGGAATCCACCGCCACCTCGCTGGAGCAGACGGCCGCCAGCATGGAAGAGATCACCGCCACGGTGAAACTTAACGCCGATAACGCCGAGCAGGCGCACCAGCTGGCGAAGTCGGTCTCCGATACCGCCGATCACGGCAGTGAAATGGTCTGTTATGTCATTGAGAAGATGCGCGACATCTCCGGCAGTTCGGCGCGCATCGCCGATATCCTGAGCGTCATCGACGGCATTGCCTTCCAGACCAATATTCTGGCGCTGAACGCCTCCGTTGAAGCGGCGCGTGCGGGTGAGCAGGGGCGAGGTTTTGCGGTCGTGGCGGGTGAGGTGCGTAATCTCGCCAGCCGCAGTGCTGATGCGGCGAAAGAGATCCGCTCGCTTATCAGCGATTCGCAAACCCACGTGAACGAGGGCAGCGAGCTGGCGCAGCAGGCCGGTGAGACGATGGACGAGATCGCTACCGAAGTGCTGCGTATGACCAAACTGATGCGTGAAATTGCGACGGCGTCCCAGGAGCAGAGCCGCGGTATTGAGCAGGTGAATATCGCCGTCAATCAGATGGATGAAACGGCGCAGCAAAATGCGGCGCTGGTCCAGCAATCATCTGCGGCAACTCGTTCCCTGGAGGAACAGTCGCGCGAGCTGATGGAAGCGATGGCCTCCTTCAAGCTGACGATGCAAACGGCCTGAAAAAAAGGGAGCCTGCCTGGCTCCCCTTTTCGTGCGTTACGCGTCCGGGAATTCGCGGATCATGCGTTCAACGTCATCCACCATATGGCGGTTGCCGACGAAGAATGAACGGCGCTGGTGCAGGCTTTCCGGCACGATATCCAGAATACGCTCTTTACCGTCGCTCGCCTTGCCGCCTGCCTGTTCGGCCAGGAACGCCATCGGGTTGCACTCGTACAGCAGACGCAGTTTTCCGTCCGGGTGGCTGGCGGTGCTTGGGTAGAGGTAAATACCGCCCTTCAGCAGGTTACGGTGGAAATCCGCCACCAGCGAGCCGATGTAACGCGAGGTGTATGGGCGCTGGGTGGCTTTATCCTCTTCCTGGCAGAATTTGATGTACTTCTTCACGCCGTTCGGGAATTTGATGTAGTTGCCTTCGTTGATGGAGTAGGTGTTGCCCTTCTCCGGGAAGCGCATACGCTCCTGGCACAGGCAGAACACGCCCAGGGACGGATCGTAGGTAAAGGCGTGTACGCCGCAGCCGGTGGTGTACACCAGCATGGTGGACGAGCCATACACCACATAACCGGCAGCAACCTGTTTACTGCCCGGTTGCAGGAAGTCTTCTTCCGTCACCGGTGTGCCAACCGGCGTGACGCGACGGTAGATGGAGAAAATGGTACCGACAGAAACGTTAACGTCGATGTTGGAGGAGCCGTCCAGCGGATCCATCAGAACAACGTATTTCGCGTGTTCACACCCTTCGAATACGACGATCTCATCTTCTTCTTCAGAGGCGATACCCGCAACGATGTCGCGCGCGCGCAGTGCAGCTTTCAGTTTTTCATTGGCGAACAGGTCGAGTTTCTGCTGAACCTCACCCTGAACGTTCTCGGCACCGCTGGCACCCAGGATATCGACCAGACCGGCCTTGTTGATATCGCGGTGGATGATCTTAGCGCCCAGCTTTATTGCCGACAGCAAAGCAGTGAGCTCACCCGTAGCATGAGAGAACTCGTGCTGCTTCTCGACAATAAATTCACCTAACGTTTTCATAACACTTTCCCTGCATCTTATGTTGAGTAAAGCGGTTGATGTCCAACAATCTTAACAAACATTCAAATATTAGCGCAGAGGTGAATCGCGCCAGCAAAATACGGATTTACCTGAAATGCGTTTCACAGCCGCTGACATGTGAGTAAAATGTGCGCCACATTGAAGAAGGATAGTGACGTATGCGCATTCATATATTGGGGATTTGTGGCACTTTCATGGGCGGACTGGCAATGCTGGCGCGCTCGCTGGGCCATGAAGTGACAGGTTCGGACGCCAATGTGTATCCGCCGATGAGCACGCTGCTCGAGAAGCAGGGAATTTCTCTGATTCAGGGATATGACGCCAGCCAGCTGGAGCCGCAGCCGGATCTGGTGATCGTGGGTAACGCCATGACCCGTGGGAATCCATGCGTTGAAGCGGTGCTGGAACGCAATATCCCGTACATGTCTGGCCCGCAGTGGCTGCATGATTTTGTCCTGCGCGACCGCTGGGTTGTCGCCGTTGCCGGGACGCACGGCAAAACCACCACCGCCGGTATGGCGACCTGGATCCTCGAAGCCTGCGGCTACAAGCCGGGCTTCGTGATCGGCGGCGTACCGGGGAATTTCGACGTCTCCGCGCGTCTGGGCGACAGCCCGTTCTTTGTGATTGAAGCGGATGAATACGACTGCGCGTTCTTCGACAAGCGCTCCAAGTTCGTGCATTACTGCCCACGCACGCTGATCCTCAACAACCTTGAGTTCGATCACGCGGATATCTTTGACGACCTGAAAGCGATTCAGAAACAGTTCCACCATCTGGTGCGCATTGTTCCGGGTCAGGGCCGCATTATCCTGCCGGAGAACGACATCAACCTGAAGCAGACTATGGCGATGGGGTGCTGGAGCGAGCAGGAGCTGGTTGGCGAGCAGGGGCACTGGCAGGCGAAAAAGCTCAACGCGGATGCCTCCGAATGGGAAGTGCTGCTCGACGGTGAGAAAGTGGGCGAGGTGAAGTGGGGCCTGGTGGGCGAGCACAACATGCACAACGGCCTGATGGCGATCGCCGCGGCGCGGCACGTGGGCGTACTGCCTGCGGATGCCGCCAATGCGCTGGGCTCGTTTATCAACGCCCGTCGCCGTCTGGAGCTGCGCGGTGAAGCCCACGGCGTTACCGTGTATGACGATTTCGCGCACCACCCAACGGCCATTCTGGCGACGCTTGCCGCATTGCGTGGCAAAGTTGGCGGCACCGCGCGCATTCTGGCCGTGCTGGAACCGCGTTCGAACACCATGAAAATGGGCATCTGCAAAGACGATCTCGCACCGTCCTTAGGGCGTGCCGACGAGGTCT
Source organism: Enterobacter cloacae complex sp. 302F9 (assembly GCF_050030335.1). NCBI lineage: Bacteria > Pseudomonadati > Pseudomonadota > Gammaproteobacteria > Enterobacterales > Enterobacteriaceae > Enterobacter > Enterobacter cloacae complex sp. 302F9. Next base: position 524,102 of record NZ_JBLGUC010000001.1, read on the forward strand.
TCCTGCTGCAACCGCAGCATATTCCGTGGCAGGTGGCCGAAGTGGCAGACGCCTGCATTCAGCCGGCGCACTGGAGTGCGGACGTGGATGTCTTAGCGGATATGGTGGTGAAAGCCGCACAGCCTGGCGATCACATTCTGGTGATGAGCAACGGTGGGTTTGGTGGGATCCATCAGAAGCTGCTGGACGGTCTGGCGAAGAAAGCCGCGGCCGCAGAGTAAAAAAAGCCCGGTGGCGCTAGCGCTTACCGGGCCTACATTTTTTCGCACGAGCTTGTAGGCCGGATAAGGCGTTTACGCCGCCATCCGGCGCAAACCCGCACAGATTACTCTTCGTTCTCAGACAGCTCGCGCAGATACTGGAAAATCAGGCGCGCAGACTTCGGCGGCTTATTCCCTTCTTTCTCTTTCTTCGCGTTGCGGATAAGCGATCGCAGCTGCTGGCGGTCGGCATTCGGCCACAGGTTCAGCACTTCAGGTACCGCGTCATCACCTTGGTCGATCAAACGATCGCGGATCTGCTCCAGCTTATGGAACAGCGCAACCTGCTGGTTGTGGCGGTTTTTCAGTTTGTCCAGCGCCTGACGGATCGGCTCCACGTCGCGCTGACGCAGCAGTTTACCGATAAGCTGAAGCTGGCGGCGACGCCCTTCTTTCTTGATTTTCTGTGCCAGTTCAATGGCATCACGCAGATCCTGGTCGAGCGGGATCTTATCCAGCGCGTTTTTACCCAGTTCTACCATTTCTGCGCCAAGCTGTTTTAACTCTTCGGCGTCACGTTTAATTTCACTTTTACTGACCCAGATGATCTCATCATCTTCGTCTTCGATGTCATCACCGGGAACGTCGTCGAGCCAGTCTTCGGGCTGCTTAGTCATGTCAGGCTCCTTAAAAAAAGAGGCTAATGTTACCAGTTAAGACGCGCACTGAAAAACGGTTCTCTGTTAGACTTCACTTAACTCTCTCTTACAGTATGGCATTTGCGATGAAAGTAACCTCACAAGTTGAAGCGCAGCGTAAGATCCTGGAAGAAGCCGTCTCCACCGCGCTGACGCTCGCTTCAGGTAAATCAGATGGCGCCGAAGTGGCGGTCAGCAAAACCACCGGCATTAGCGTGAGCACCCGCTATGGCGAAGTGGAGAATGTAGAATTTAACAGCGATGGCGCGCTGGGGATCACGGTGTATCACCAGAATCGTAAAGGAAGCGCGTCGTCTACCGATCTGAGCCCGGATGCCATCGCCCGTACGGTGCAGGCGGCGCTGGATATCGCGCGTTACACCTCCCCGGACCCTTACGCTGGCGTGGCCGATAAAGAGCTGCTGGCGTTTGACGCGCCGGATCTCGATCTGTTCCATCCCGCGGAAGTGACGCCGGATGAAGCCATTGAGCTGGCCGCGCGAGCCGAGCAGGCCTCTTTGCAGGCTGACAAACGCATCACCAATACCGAAGGCGGCAGCTTTAACAGCCACTACGGCATTAAAGTGTTTGGTAACTCCCATGGCATGTTGCAGGGGTACTGCTCAACCCGCCACTCGCTTTCCAGCTGCGTCATCGCCGAAGAAAACGGCGATATGGAGCGTGATTACGCGTATACCATTGGCCGCGCGCTGGGAGATTTGCAGTCTCCGGAGTGGGTGGGAAAAGCGTGCGCCGAACGCACGCTGTCACGCCTTTCGCCGCGTAAACTTTCCACCATGAAAGCGCCGGTCATTTTTGCCAACGAAGTGGCAACCGGCCTGTTTGGTCATCTGGTGGGAGCGATTGCGGGCGGTTCGGTGTACCGTAAATCGACCTTCCTGCTCGACTCGCTGGGCAAGCAGATCCTGCCGGAATGGCTGACCATCGAAGAGCACCCACACCTGCTGAAAGGGCTGGCCTCTACGCCGTTCGACAGCGAAGGCGTGCGCACGGAACGTCGGGATATCGTGAAAGACGGCATTCTGACCCAGTGGCTGCTGACCAACTACTCCGCGCGTAAGCTGGGGCTGAAAAGCACCGGGCACGCGGGCGGCATTCATAACTGGCGCATTGCCGGACAGGGCCTGAATTTTGAACAGATGCTGAAAGAGATGGGCACCGGCCTGGTGGTCACCGAGCTGATGGGGCAGGGCGTGAGCGGTATCACCGGCGACTACTCTCGCGGTGCAGCGGGCTTCTGGGTCGAAAACGGTGAAATTCAGTATCCGGTGAGCGAAATCACCATCGCCGGCAACCTGAAGGACATGTGGCGCAATATTGTTACGGTCGGTAACGATATTGAAACACGCAGCAATATTCAGTGTGGTTCTGTATTACTGCCGGAGATGAAAATCGCCGGGCAATAATCCCCGTAAAAGCGTGATTAATAATAAAAAAAAGGAAGTGAGCAATGCGTAAACACCTGTTAGCGATCGTCGCGGCTTCAACGCTGGTTCTTGGCTCGTCTGCGTTTGCTGCCGATCTCGAAGACAACATGGACATCCTCAGTGAAAACCTGAAGGTGGTGCAGAAAACGGACAATGCGGCGGACATGAAAGACGCATTGACTAAAATGCGTGAAGCCGCGCTGGATGCGCAAAAAGCGACGCCGCCGAAGCTGGAAAGCAAAGCGGCAGACAGCGCCGAGATGAAAGACTACCGCCACGGTTTTGACGTGCTGCTCGGCCAGATTGACGGCGCGCTGAAGCTGGCGAACGAAGGCAAAGTGAAAGAAGCCCAGGCGGCAGCCGATCAGTTTGTCGCGACCCGCAACACGTACCACAAAAAGTATCGTTAATTGGGTGCCTGAGCTGTACGTCCTCTCCCCGTATGCGGAGGCGCATGATGCGCCCCCGCATCGTTGCTCCCTACTTGCCGGAGCGACAATCCATCCGCGCTGTCACTTCAAGCGAGCCGTTACGAAAACGGATCTCGCACAGTGTTTTCCTCGTCACCAGCGTTAAGATGATTATTGTCAAAGAAATAATCATCAAAACCCCGATACTTGGGTTTCTGCGTTTCATGGATGCCTCCTTGCTTTTAAGCGGGCGAGGTAGCGAACTCCACGGTGTGACGTGTCGTTTCGAGCCCCCGCCCTGATTTTTTATCAGGCGGGGCTTTCCACTTTCCGTCCCATGCCTGAGACGGTCAGTCTCAGGCACCCGCCGCCCCTCTAGCGGATCCCCATAAGAAAACCTTATCCACGTCACATTTCTACGAGCCTGCTCGTAATCTTTTCCACTTCGCTTACCAGTCTAATGCCGCGTAATAGCGTGATATTCATCACGTAAATCCAGCGATTTATACAGATTCACCGCATTTATGTGGCACAGATCACTGCCGCTGCTCGCCTTTCCACTTCGAAGTGGAAAACAACTCGCTACAAACAATTCCCCCTCGACGTTAGTTTTATTCCAGAGCCATTAACGGGGTAAGACGAGTGATTAACGGAGCGGTAATGAACGACGTTGGGGAACAGGCGGTGCAAACAGAACAGCTCGCGAACACCATGCTTCAGCAGGTCTACGCCCTGCTGGCCCGGCACAACATCATTCCCAACGCGGTACAGGAGCAGATGCTGACCTCCCACGTTCGCGCAATGGCGCACCGGTCCGTGACCGGCGAGCCGCTGCCGGAGGTTGAAGCAGAGCTGTTTGACGAAATTTCACCAGATTCAATGCAACTCGCCCGTGAAGTGGTAGCGCAGTTCGGCAACCTTCCTGATGAAGAAGCCTGGCTGCTCTCCGTTCACTTCGAAGTCGCGAAAGACAACCTTTAAGGAGCAACACATGGAACAGATTACAGTCGTGATTGGCGATCGCCTGGGTAAAGGTCAGAAAGTGGCTGCGGGTGTGGAAAAAGCCGGCGGACGCGCGGTTGTCGTACCGGGCATGGCAGCGGATATGAAGCTCGGTGACGTGATGAAAGCAGAAAACGCCACCTTCGGGATCTCCTTCTGCGGCAGCGGCGGCGCGGGCGCCATCACCGCTCAGACCAAATATGGCTACAAGGCCAAATACGGCATGCGCTCCGTGGATGAGGGGGTGACCGCCATCAACGAAGGCTGCAACGTGCTGGGCTTTGGCTTTATGGATAAAGAAGAGCTGGGCGAGCGTCTGGTACAGGCGTGGCAGAAGAAATACGGCGCGTAAGCATGAAAGAACAGTTCACAACCACGGTGAGAGTGAAGGGGAAGGGCGACGCCAAAGCGCGCGCCTTTGCCGACGCCCTCAACCACGTTCAGGCTGCGGTGATGAAAGCCTCACCGCATATCTTACTGCGTATTGAGCCACAGGATGTGCAGGTTGTTCAGGCGCAAGAAGCGGTGCGAAAAGAAGCGTTTCTGTTCTTCTTTTTGCGCCGGGAAAGACGCACCTACAGCGTGGAGCTGGATGTGACCGTCAACGTGACCGCCATCAATCTCGACCAGGTGGATTTCGTCACGCAACGCTGATTATTCATAAAAGGGCAGACTGATGTTCTTAATTATATTAATAAAATCGCTCATCATTGGCGGCCTGGTTGGCGTCGGTGTTGGCGCCGGGGCTGCACGCATGTTTCATGCGCCTACCACTCAGGGTATGGGCGCGTTTCGTACGTTGGGGGAACTGAACTCCTGCGAAGGGGATCCGGCGTCCCACTTCTCCTTTGGGTTAGGTTTCTTCTTTAACGCCTGGGCCTCTTCCGTGGCCGCAGGTGCCTTCACACAGGACGTTGACCACCGCATCATCCCGAACTGGGGTGCTGCTGCACTGATGATTAAAAACCGTAACGTCGGTGAAACGCTGCATGACCCGCGCAAAATGGCGATTGCCTGCGGCATCATCGGCATGATTGTCGTGACCTTCCTTAACCTGACCGCCTCCTCCGTTCCGGCAGCGCTTCAGGTCACCGCCGTGAAGGTGCTGGTACCGGCGGCGAACCTGCTGGTCAACACCGTGATGCCGGTGATCTTCTGGCTGGCGGCCATCGACGCGGGTAAAAAATCGGGCTTCTGGGCCACCATCTTTGGCGGCGCGGCACAGCTGATCATGGGTAACGCCGTACCGGGTCTGGTACTGGGTATTCTGATTGGTAAAGGTGTTGAAGAGAGTGGCTGGAACCACGTCACCAAAGTGATGATGGCGGCGATCGTTCTGCTCTTCGTGCTGAGCGGCTTCTTCCGCGGCTTCGACATGAAGATGATCGAATCCTTCCATCTGACCGTGCCGAACTGGCTCGACATGATCCACAACTCGCTCAGCGGTAAATAACAGGAGCCTCTAAATGGAACAGAATAAAGGTTTTTGGTATGCCGACTGGTCGTTCCCGATCTTCGTTGGCCTGCTCTCCTCCGGCGTTTTTGCCGGGACGCACATGTACTACCTCTACGGCATCGGCGCGTTTAACGAAGTTGCCTTCGTGGCGATGCTGAAAGCGGGAATCGATACCGGCGTCTACGGCGCGGTGGCGGCGTTCGGTGCTAGCTTCCTGTTCGCCCGTATTATCGAAGGCTCGCTGGTGGGTATTCTCGATATCGGCGGTGCGATCCAGACCGGCGTGGGCCTCGGCGTTCCGGCGCTGCTGCTGGGCGCGGGGATCATGTTCCCGGTGACCAACTTCATTGCCGCGCTGATTACCGGCCTGGTGATTGGCCTGGCGATTGGCTACGTCATCATCCTGGCGCGTAAGTTCACCATCAATCAGAGCAACTCCACCTACGGCGCAGACGTGATGATGGGCGCGGGTAACGCCTCCGGCCGCTTCCTCGGGCCGTTGATTATCCTCAGCGCCATGACCGCCTCCATTCCAATCGGCGTCGGTTCCCTGGTAGGCGCGCTGCTGTTCTACATCTGGCAGAAGCCGATTACCGGTGGCGCCATCCTCGGCGCAATGATTTTGGGCTGGCTGTTCCCGGTCGCCCTTTAATACCCGCGGGCGCTTCGGTGCCCGCTTTATCAGGAGATCCTCATGTTTGATTTACTCCTGCGCCGTGCGCGCCTCGCCGACGATACCCTGACCGATATCGCCATCCAGGACGGGAAGATTGCCGCGACAGGCGACATTGACGCTCCCGCCCGCAAAACGGTTGAGCTGAACGGCGACGTGTTCGTCAGCGCGGGCTGGATTGACTCCCACGTCCACTGCTACCCGAACTCCCCGATTTACCACGACGAGCCGGACAGCGTGGGCATTGCCACCGGCGTCACCACCGTGGTGGACGCGGGCAGTACCGGCGCCGACGACGTGGACGATTTTTACGCCATCACCCGCAAAGCCTCCACCGAGGTGTTTGCCCTGCTGAACATCTCCCGCGTGGGGCTGATCGCCCAGAACGAGCTGGCCAATATGGCGAATATTGACGCCGATGCGGTGAAGCAGGCGGTGACGCGCCACCCGGATTTTATCGTTGGCCTGAAGGCGCGCATGAGCAGCAGCGTGGTCGGTGAAAACGGCATCACCCCGCTGGAGCGCGCGAAAGCGATTCAGAAAGAGAACGGCGACCTGCCGCTGATGGTGCACATCGGCAACAACCCGCCTAACCTCGATGAGATTGCCGAGCTGCTGAGCTCCGGCGACATCATCACCCACTGCTACAACGGCAAGCCTAACCGCATTCTGACGCCCTCCGGCGAGCTACGCGCCTCCATTACGTCTGCGCTGAAGCGCGGCGTGCGCCTGGACGTCGGTCACGGCACGGCGAGCTTCAGCTTTGAAGTGGCGAAGCGCGCCATTGCGATGGGCATTCTGCCGCATACCATCAGCTCGGATATTTACTGCCGCAACCGCATCAACGGCCCGGTCGGCTCGCTGGCGAGCGTGATGTCGAAATTCCTCGCCATCGGCATGTCATTGCCGCAGGTGATTGACTGTGTCACGGCCAACGCCGCCGACGGCCTGCGCCTGACGCGCAAAGGCCGCATTCAGCCTGGCCTCGACGCCGATCTGACGCTGTTTACGCTCAAGCGCCAGCCGACGGTGCTGACGGATGCCGAAAACGACAGCCTACAGGCTGAACACATTCTGATGCCGCTTGCCGCGATCCGCGCGGGCAAGGGCTACATGACCGAACAAGGGAGCACGGAACATGCCTTCGATTTATGAGAAGTACAACTTAAAGCAGGTTATCAACACCTCTGGCCGCATGACGGCGCTGGGTGTCTCCACGCCGCGCCCGGAAGTGGTGCAGGCGGCGATGGACGGCATGAATCACTATTTCGAGATGAAGGATCTGGTCAATAAAACCGGGGAATACATCGCGAAGCTGCTGGAGGTGGAAGGGGCGACGGTGGTCTCCTGCGCGTCGGCGGGCATTGCCCAGTCCGTGGCGGCGGTGCTGGTGAAAGACAGCGACTGGCTGCTGGAAAACCTGCACGTCACACCGATTGAAAACAACGAAATCGTCCTGCCGAAAGGCCACAACGTGAACTTTGGCGCGCCGGTGGGCACCATGGTGGCGCTGGGCGGCGGCAAGCTGGTGGAGGCGGGCTACGCCAACGAATGCTCTGCCGATCAGCTGGCGGCGGCGATCACTCCGCGCACGGCGGCGATCCTCTACATCAAATCGCACCACTGCGTGCAGAAAAGCATGCTCAGCGTCGAGCAGGCGGCGGTCGTGGCGCGCAAGCACGATCTCCCGCTGATCGTCGATGCGGCGGCGGAAGAAGATCTGCACGCCTACTACCGCTCCGGTGCCGATCTGGTGATCTACAGCGGCGCGAAGGCGATCGAAGGGCCAACCAGCGGGCTGGTGATCGGCAAAACCCAGTACGTTGAGTGGGTGAAGCGCCAGACGGCGGGCATTGGTCGCGCGATGAAAGTGGGCAAAGAGGGTATCCTGGGCCTGACCTGCGCCATCGAACACTACCTGACGGCGACCAAAGAGAGCGGGGCCGAGATGGTGGCGAAGATGACGCCGTTTATCGACGCGTTGAACACCCTGAACGGCGTGACCGCGCGCGTGGTCTGGGACAGCGCCGGGCGTGACATCGCCCGCACCGAGATTAAGTTTGACGAAGCCACCACCGGCGTCGGCACCGGTGAACTGGTGAACGCGCTGAAACAGGGCGAATACGCCATTTACTTCCGTGGCTATAAGGCCAACGAAGGGATTATCGAGGCGGACGTGCGCAGCGTGAATGCTGACCAGCTGAACATCGTGTACCGCCGCATTAGCGAAGTATTAGGACAGGAGAAAAAAGCATGAAACTGACCCCCAACTTTTACCGTGACCGCGTCTGCCTGAACGTGCTGGCAGGCTCAAAGGCCAACGCCAGCGCCATTTACGAGGCGGCGGAAGGTCATGTGCTGGTGGGCGTGCTCTCCAAAAATTACCCGGACGTGGCGAGCGCGGTTGCGGACATGCGCGAATACGCAGCCCTGATTGATAATGCGCTCTCCGTGGGGCTGGGCGCGGGCGACCCGAACCAGTCAGCGATGGTGAGTGAAATCTCCCGCCAGGTGCAGCCGCAGCACGTTAACCAGGTCTTTACCGGCGTGGCCACCAGCCGCGCGCTGCTGGGGCAGAATGAGTCCGTGGTCAACGGTCTGGTCTCCCCGACCGGCACCGTCGGCATGGTGAAAATCTCCACCGGCCCGCTGAGCAGCAAAGCGCCGGACGGCATAGTGCCGGTTGAAACCGCTATCGCCCTGCTGAAAGATTTCGGCGGCAGCTCCATCAAGTACTTCCCGATGGGCGGCCTGAAATGCCGTGACGAATACCAGGCGGTGGCGGAAGCCTGCGCCCGTCACGACTTCTGGCTGGAGCCGACCGGGGGAATCGATCTGGAGAACTTCGAGGCGATCTTGCAGATCGCCCTGGATGCGGGCGTGAGCAAAATCATCCCGCATATCTACAGCTCGATTATCGATAAAGCCAGCGGTGATACGCGTCCGGAAGATGTGCGTACGCTGCTGGCGATGACGAAGAAGCTGGTTAAGTAGAACCTGCCCCTCACCCTAACCCTCTCCCACCGGGAGAGGGAACCTTTACCCCCTCTCCCTTTGGGAGAGGGCTGGGGTGAGGGGAAACAAACCGCACACACCCGAAGGAGCCACCATGCACACCCGTACCCTGCTTGTCGCTTCACTCTCTTTACTTGCTACCTCTGCAATCGCTCAAACCCAGTACGCCTGGGTGGGTACCTATAATCCGAACGGTGAAGGGCTGTACCGCTTTACCGTCGATCCGCAAACCGGTGCGCTGAACGATAAAACACTGGTGAGCAAACTGCCGAACGCCGCGCAGTTAACCGTCTCACACGACGGCAAAACGCTGTATCTGGCAAGCGAAGTGGAGCAGGGCGTGGTGCAGGCGCTGCGCATCGGTGATAACGGCGCGCTGAGCGAGCTGAATCAGGTGTCCTCCGGCGGCGCGGGGCCGGTGTATCTTTCCCTGACGCCGAACGGCAAACATCTGCTGGTGGCAAACTACGTCAGCGGAACTGTCGCGGTGCTGCCCGTTAACGCAGACGGCAGCCTGGGCGATGCTACGGACACCCATCAGGACAAAGGCGAACCGGGCGCGGCGAAGCCGGAAGCTGCCGTCGAGGGCAGTTTCGCCATCAGCGATCATAACGGCCCACATGCGCACATGATCGCCGCCGATCCGGACGGGAAATACGTTTTTTCCACCGATCTGGGGCTGGATCGCATCTATCAGTACCGTTTTGACGATCAAACCGGGAAGCTGACTCCTAACGATCCGCCATTTATCAGCGCCTCCTCAAAAGGGGCCGGGCCGCGCCACTTCGTCTTTACGCCGAAAGGCGATGCCCTGTGGCTGATTAACGAAGAGGCGTCTACGCTCACCCATTATGCGCTGGACAGTAATGGCAGGCTGAAAGAGGGTAAAACGGTTTCAGCCCTGCCGGACGGTTATAAAGGCACCAGTTTTGCTGCCGGGCTGGCGCTAAGCGCCGACGGGAAACAGCTGTATGTCGCTAACCGTTTGCATAACAGCATCGGGCACTTTACCGTAACGGCGGAGGGTACGCTGACGCATCAGGATGATGTCTGGACGCGCGGCGACTATCCGCGCACCCTGACGCTCGATAAGCAGGGTCGCTGGCTGTACGTCATGAACCAGCGCAGCGACAACATTACCCGTTTCCGCGTGGCGCCGGACGGCAAGCTGAGCGCCGAGCCAGACTATACCCCGGTCGGCAGCCCATCCCAGATGGTCATTTCACCCTGAGCAGTAAGAGGACAACGACGTGCGATTTCCGAACCAACGTTTAGCGCAACTTTTCGATCTGTTGCAAAACGAGACGCTGCCACAGGACGAGCTGGCGCAGCGGCTGTCGGTCTCCACGCGAACCGTCCGGGCGGATATCACCGCCCTGAACGCGCTGCTGGCCAGCCACGGCGCGCAGTTCATTTTGAGCCGGGGCAACGGCTATCAGCTCAAAATTAATGATGTGGTGCGCTATCAACAATTGCAGGCGTCCCACCCGCGCGCGCTGCGTATTCCGCGAACCGGACCGGAGCGCGTGCACTATCTGGTGGTGCGTTTTCTGACGTCAGCCTTTTCCCTCAAGCTGGAGGATCTGGCCGATGAGTGGTTCGTCAGCCGGGCTACGTTGCAGAGCGACATGGTGGAAGTGCGCGAGTGGTTTCACCGTTATAACCTGACGCTGGAAACCCGCCCGCGCCACGGGATGAAGCTGTTTGGCAGCGAGATGGCGATCCGCGCCTGCCTGACCGACCTCCTGTGGGAGCTGGCGCAGCAGGACAGCCTGAACCCGCTGGTGACCGACGTGGCGCTGAATGCGGGGGTGGCGGAAAAGATGGTGCCGGTGCTGCACGATGCGCTGACGCGCCATCACATTCGCCTGACCGATGAAGGCGAGCTGTTCCTGCGCCTGTACTGCGCGGTGTCGGTGCGGCGCATCAGCGAGGGGTATCCGCTGCCGGAATTCCACGCGGAGGACGTGGAAGAGAACGTGCGTGAGGCGGCGAAAGATATCGCGGTGGCTATCCAGGAGCTGGCGGGCAAAGCGCTTTCGCCGTCAGAAGAGAGCTGGCTGTGTGTGCACATTGCGGCGCGGCAGATCCAGGAGATCGCCCCCAGCGCGATTAACGCCGACGACGACGAAGCCCTGGTCAACTACATTCTGCGCTACATCAACACCCACTATAACTACAACCTGCTGAGCGATGAGCAACTGCATGCAGATCTGCTCACGCACATCAAAACCATGATTACCCGCGTGCGGTATCAAATCATGATCCCCAATCCGCTGCTGGATAACATCAAGCAGCACTACCCGATGGCGTGGGATATGACCCTCGCGGCGGTGTCGAGCTGGGGCAAATACACCCCGTATGTGATCAGCGAAAACGAAATTGGTTTTCTGGTGCTGCATATCGGCGTCGGGCTGGAGCGCCATTACAATATCGGCTACCAGCGCCAGCCGCGGGTGCTGCTGGTGTGCGACGCCGGTAACGCGATGGTGCGCATGATCGAGGCGGTACTTCAGCGTAAATATCCGCAGATTGAGGTGACGCGCACGCTCACCCTTCGTGAGTACGAGCTTGCCGATGCCATTGGCGAAGACTTCGTGATCTCCACCGCCCGCGTGAGCGAAAAATCCAAACCGGTGGTGATGATCGCCCCGTTCCCGACCGATTATCAGTTAGAGCAGATCGGCAAGCTGGTGCTGGTGGATCGCACCCGCCCGTGGATGCTGGAAAAATACTTCGACGCGGCCCATTTCCGCATTCTCGACAAGCCTGTCGACCAGCAAACGCTGTTCCGCGAACTGTGCGGGCAGCTTGAAGGGGAAGGTTTTGTCGGCGCGGAGTTTCTGGAATCGGTTATCGAGCGTGAAGCCATCGTCAGCACCATGCTCGGCGACGGCATCGCGCTGCCGCACTCCCTCGGGCTGCTGGCGCAAAAAACGGTGGTCTACACCGTGCTGGCGCCGCAGGGCATTCAGTGGGGAGATGAAACCGCTCATGTCATCTTCCTGCTCGCCATCAGCAAAAGCGAGTACGAAGAGGCAATGGCGATTTACGACATCTTTGTCACCTTCCTGCGTGAACGCGCGATGGCGCGCCTGTGCCAGTGCGAGAATTTTGCGGCGTTTAAGGCTGAGGCGATGGAGAGTTTGAGTCGGTTTTGACGTTCAGGCGGACAGAGGATATCCGCCTTCATTCAACGCAGATGATGCACAACCTGGTTGCTGCTGCCGCGCCAGATAAGCATAGGATCTTTTAGATCCTGCACGAACTTGCCGTCGACCAGGACGTTAATCAGATCCACCACTTCCATCTGCTGCGCATTCAGTTCATCCAGCTTATAGCCCGTCCAGACCCAGATGTCTTTTCCTGCGCACTCGCGGCGGATGCGTTTTACCAGCTTCAGGATCGCCGGCACGTTTTGCGGATGGAGCGGGTCGCCGCCGGAGAGCGAGATCCCCTGGCGTTTGATGCGCGTGTCGTTCAGGTCGTTGATGATGCGGTCTTCCATCTCAGCGGTAAACGGCATACCCGAGTTCAGGCGCCAGGTGCTTTTGTTGTAGCAGCCGGGGCACTCGTGAACGCAGCCTGATACAAACAGGGTACAGCGGGTGCCGGGGCCGTTGACGATGTCGACGGGGTAGTACTGGTGATAGTTCATCGCGAATAACCACGCCGGGTGGCGCTGCGCTTACCCGGCCTACAAAAGAGAGCGGTCCGTAGGCCCGGTAAGCGCAGCGCCACCGGGCATTAACGTGGCAGCGGATTACCCGATCTGCCCATTCCCCAGATGTTTCACCCTGCGCTTCACCTCTTCCTGCTTACCGGCGTTAAACGGACGGGCATCCGGGCTGCCGAGGTAGCCGCACACGCGGCGGGTCACGGAGACGCGGGCTGCGTCGTGGTTACCGCATTTCGGGCAGGTGAAGCCTTTGCTGGTGCATTCGAACTCACCGGTAAAGCCGCACTCGTAGCACTCGTCAATTGGCGTGTTGGTTCCGTAGTACGGCACGTGCTGATAGCTGTAATCCCACACGTCTTCCAGCGCCTTCAGGTTGTGCTGAATGTTCGGGTACTCGCCGTAGCAGATAAAACCGCCGTTCGCAATGGGCGGATAGGCCGCTTCAAAGTCGATCTTGTCGTACGGGTTCACCTTCTTCTCCACATCGAGGTGGAAGCTGTTGGTGTAGTAACCTTTGTCGGTCACGCCTTCCACGATGCCGAACTCGGCGGTGTCCAGACGGCAGAAGCGATCGCAGAGGTTTTCGCTCGGCGTGCTGTACAGGCTGAAACCGTAGCCAGTTTCCTCTTTCCACTGGTCTACCGCATCGCGCAGGCGCTGCACAATCGCGATACCTTTCTCACGCAGGGCGTCGTTGTCATAGATGTGCTTGTCGCCAAACAGCGCGTTAATCGTTTCGTGAATGCCGATATAGCCAAGAGAGATCGATGCGCGACCGTTTTTGAAGATCTCCGACACATCATCGTCCGCCTTCAGGCGCACGCCGCAGGCTCCTTCCATATAGAGAATTGGCGCGACGCGGGCTTTCACCCCTTCAAGACGGGCGATGCGGGTCATAAGCGCCTTACGTGCCAGCTGTAAACGTTCATCCAGCAGCGTCCAGAAGGCCGCTTCATTCCCTTTAGCTTCCAGCGCGATGCGCGGCAGGTTCAGGCTGATGACGCCCAGGTTGTTGCGCCCGTCGTGGATCTGCTCGCCGTTCTCATCTTCGTACACGCCGAGGAAGCTGCGGCAGCCCATTGGCGTTTTAAACGAACCGGTGACTTTCACCACCTGGTCGTAGTTGAGGATGTCCGGGTACATACGCTTGCTCGCGCACTCCAGCGCCAGCTGCTTGATGTCATAGTTCGGATCGCCAAACTTGTGGTTCAGGCCGTCACGAATGGCGAACACCAGTTTCGGGAACACCGCCGTTTTACGGTTTTTACCGAGGCCGGAGATGCGGTTGCGCAGAATAGACTGCTGGATCAGGCGTGATTCCCAGCTGGTGCCGAGGCCAAACCCGAAGGTCACAAACGGCGTCTGGCCGTTGGCGGTGTGCAGCGTGTTTACCTCATATTCCAGCGACTGGAACGCGTCGTAGCACTCTTTCTCGGTGCGGGAACGGGCGTAACCGTCGGCATCCGGGATCTGCCACTCTTCCGCCGTTTTACGGTGTTTGTTGAAGCTCTCGGCCACGAACGGGGCCAGCACTTCATCGATGCGGTTAATGGTGGTGCCGCCATAGATGTGGCTTGCCACCTGGGCGATGATCTGCGCCGTGACCGCCGTCGCGGTGGAGATGGATTTCGGCGGCTCAATCTCGGCGTTACCCATTTTAAAACCGTGGGTCAGCATGCCTTTCAGGTCGATCAGCATGCAGTTAAACATCGGGAAGAACGGCGAGTAGTCGAGATCGTGATAGTGGATCTCACCGCGCTCGTGCGCAGACACCACGTCGCGCGGCAGCAGGTGCTGGCGGGCATAGTGCTTGGCGACGATACCGGCCAGCAGGTCGCGCTGGGTTGGGATCACTTTGCTGTCTTTGTTGGCATTTTCATTGAGCAGCGACGAGTTGGTTTGCTCTACCAGGCCGCGGATCTCCTGGTTCAGGCGACCGCGTTTCTCACGCTGGACGTCACGGTCGTGACGATACTCAATGTAGGCGCGCGCCAGCTGCTTGTACGGACCAGACATCAGCTGGTTTTCAACCGCGGTCTGGATCTCGTTGATATCCACCTGGCTGCGTTCATGCATCTGGCTGCTAACGACTTCTGCGACGGTGGCGCAGTAATCTGCGTCATCGACTCCCGCTGCTTTAGCTGCACGCAGAATGGCTTCTTTGATGCGCTCTGATTTAAACGGCACTTTACAGCCATCACGTTTCATCACATGCGGTGTCATGATCACTCCATTTTAAAAACAGGTTATCCACAAAGGTGGAGAAGTATTCACCGGACGTATTCCTCGCCGCGGCAAAGACTTCCCGCGTGCCCAGCTCGTGTTATCCACAATTCCGGCCAGCGTAAGCGCCGTCTTGTTGTTGGAATAGTAGACGATAAATACAAGATGTTGGGTCGGTGTGCATTTTAAGTGCTACATATAGTGATTTGCATCAAACAAGTTTGCGATTTTTTTGATGCAGAACAAAGTAAAAAGACGAGAGTACAAACGGCGGGCGCTGTGGCAATTGTAAAGACTCGAAGGAAAAATCTGATTAATTATTCAACAAAAACAAGCGCTCAGCAGAGCCTGTGCTGAGCGCTGCTCGATTAACTCACCCCGCAGACCCAGCTCAACCCTGCCTGCAAAAAGGCTACGGTAACGATGCAGCCCAGTACCAACAGGATGAGAAGAGAGCTTTCGGGGGCATCGTCCTGTTCTTGAGAACCTTCATTACTCAGCGCAGACATCGCCTCTTCCCGCGTACGCGCCGCCAGCAATTGCTCACGCACCCGCTCATCCGTGAGTCTGCTGGTCAGCGTCGTCAGCAGGTGCATATGCGTACTGCCTGCTTCCGCTGGCGGAATGGCGAGCAGGAAAACCATCCTCACCTCTTCATCACCCTCCAGCCCCGGCCAGCATATCGGATCGTCAAAGAGCGCCAGACAAAATGCCGCCTGTTGCACCGCCTCGGTTTTACCGTGCGGGACGGCGAGCGCTTCACCCAGCGCGGTAGGGCCTTCACTTTCGCGTTGTAAAACGCTTTCGATAAATGCCTCTCGATCGTTGATGACATTCCGCCTGGCGAGCGGCTCGGTGAGCCAACGGATCACTGCTTCCGGCGTACGTTGGGGCGGGTTGATAAACACCAGATCGGGATGCGTCAATGCCAGCAAGTTCATATTAAGCCTCGATCAAAAAATCGCAGGTTGCGGAGGGGAGGATCGCCGTTACCGGTTGCATCGGCTCTTCCAGATAGTTGATCTGCCGTAACACTGCCAGACTTTCCGGGACGGGAGCCGGTTGTGTCCCGGCGTTAAATACGCGTAAGACGGTGCCATGCAGCAGCTGCGCATGGGGCAGAGCGGAAAGGATGAGCGGCTCCGGCACGGTCAGTAGCGAGAACTCTGCCGGAAGCCTGCGCTCGGGCAGACGCAACGAAAAGCGCTCAAGACGGTGATCGAGCGTGTGTAGCGTTTGCCGTTGGTAGGTGAAGGGCTGTCCAGCCGCCTGATTTTCCAGCTGGCGCAGCGTGAGGTGGTCGGCGTTGTCGGCCAGCGCGACGGTGAATGAAAAGCGCAACGGTTTCAGCAACTGGGCATCAGGAGTCTCAACCACCGTATTATTGATGCCGGAGGCCCGACCCGGTCGCCATTCGAGATCGCTGCGTCCGAGCACGCCCGTCGATTTAAACATCGTCAGGGCAATAGCAGCGGGTTCGCTGCCGATAATCTGAAATTCTTTCATGCCACGGCTAGTCACAACCAGCGCTTTACCCGGTTCCGTGACAGCGATAATGCCCTCGCTGGTTTCGATATCCACGGGCTTCTCGCGATAGCGTTCTTGCCAGTGTTCACCGTCATATCCCGTTTCGCGCTGGATGATTGCGAAGGGCTGTGAGGCGATAGCGTGACGGGTGTGAACATCGCTGCCGATCAGTAAACGTAGCCGGTGATCGCAGTGGCTGTTTTCCAGCGAAGCCTCGACATACAGATTCGGATCGTCGTGGCGTAATTCGCAGACCAGACGAATGGATAACGGCGTTCGGGCCGTATCCTGACGGCTGGCGAGATCCTGCGGAAGACGCATTGTGGCCTCGACGGTCAGCTTTTCGACAAGCGGCGTTTTTACGCCGTCGATGAGCGTAAAATGCGAACAGCGCGTCGGCGTGTCGCCCGCAAGCGGCGAAAAATCGTAGCTGTCGCCCGCGTCAGCGCAGTCTTCGAGAGTAAAGAAAGAGGGGATGCGTCTGCCGCTGCGTTTGTCTTCCAGAGTAAGCGTTCCGGCATCCAGCGACAGTCGATAATGCGCATTCTCAATCTCGCTGCCCTTTATCTTTTCAGACGCCAGGAAAGGCGCAGGGTCTTCTTCAACGTTAACGGTGAGATAGCCGATCGGCGGCAGAACCGGTGTCTTTACCGCAACGTGCCAGCGGTAATAAGGGAAAAGGGTCGTCTCGCACTCGCCCTTGGCGGTAAGCGAGATCGCCGTTCCGCCGGGCAGAATGTCTCTTTCCAGGACGTCGAAAGGGATGGGCTGCCCCTGATACGTCAGGGCGATATTATCCGCCCGGCTATACAGGGTGGTTATCACCACGCGCTGCGTTGGGGTAGCTAGCGGGTTAAAGATCAGCAGGTCGCCATCCTGAACGCAGGCGGCGGCCAGGGTTTTCACCACCAGATTCCACAGGCTATGGCACAGCTGTTCGGTTTGTTCCAGTCGATGCAGAATGTCGCGGTTGGTGGCATCGCTATTACAGCCGCCAATGGAATCGTGGGCATGGTTTCGCAACAGCTTTTTCCAGAGGGTGTCGACTACCGCGAGGTTGACCGGAATCCCCTGGTGACGCGCCATTGCGATTGTCGGCTCCAGCTGTCGCAGGATGAACTGTTCAACCTCATCGTTTTTCTTTTTGATGTCGTAGCGCACGGAGCCGATCGTTTTATGGATGCGGGTGTAGCGCGGCGATTTCAGCTCTCCTTCCAGGAGCTCAAACTGTTCACGCTGCGCGCGAAGGGTTTCTACATAACGCTCCAGAGAACTGATGAAGTAACGGTCCTGATCCGGGGACTGTGCGCTGGCGACCTCCAGGATTTTCGGCAGCGCCGGGTCGATGCTGACTTGATCGCCGCCGCAGGGCAGGAGCAGGTCGTTTAGACCGGCCCGTGAACGCAAAAGTGTGGTCATCGGGTAGATTTTTCCCTGGAGATGGGAGGCTTCCGAACGCATGTTTTTAGCCGCGCCATAACCGAGCGCCATCGCACAGGCGATGACGGTCGCACCTGAGGGTGCGCGCCAGAGGAACTGGCTGCTTTTGGCGTGCCTGTCGTGATCGATACCGCGCCAGAAGACGATATTGTCGATATTGCAGCCCTGCAAGATCGTGGGCATTTGCGCATTGTGGCCGAAGGTATCCGGAAGATACCCGACCTGCATCGCATGCCCCAGCGTCCGGGCAGAAAAAATGCCGTACTTCAGGTTGCGGATAATCGATTCGCCATGCACGTTGTAGGTGTCCGTCTGGGTATACCATGGCCCTACGAAGATCCTTTTTTCTCTGACCAGCTTTTCCAGCCTGGCGCGATACTCAGGATTGATGGCGAGAAAGTCCTCCACTACCGCCATCTGTCCGTCAAGGTGATAGCAGGTGTAAGCGGAGTCCTGCTCCAGCGTGTTGATGACGTCCGCAAAATTATATGACGCCAGCACCATGCTGTCCTGACGGGTGAAATACCACTCCTGATCCCAGTGCGTATGGGCAATGACGTGGATCTGATTCATGACGTTCCCCTTATCTGGCGTTCTTTGGGCTGACATAGAGCACGCCCAGGGCGCAAATCAGTGCGCCAATAAAGACGCTCGCCAGGTAGCCCGCCACGTTGGTTGCCAGCGGCCAGCCCCAGACGGCTGGCAGAGGCAGCGTCTGCTTCACGCCAAGGGTAATGGCGACCAGCGCGCCGGCGACGGCACCGGTCATGAATACCGGGATCAGACGTGGGTTTTTCAGGATGAACGGGATCGCGCCTTCGGAGATCCCAATCACGCCCAGCAACAACGAGGTGCTACCGACGGTTTTCTCTTCCTGGCTAAAGACATCCGGTAATCCAAAGCGGCCGTTGAGGAATGCAGCAAAGCCGACGCCAATGGAGGGGATCACGATGGAGAGTTCGCGGGCGGTTAAATCAAACGTCTCGCTCATGCCATTCAGGCAGAGCGCGACCGAGCCTGCCGCCTTGTTGACCGGACCGCCCAGGTCGAACGCGGTGCCCGCGGCAATCATCGCGGAATAGAACCCGCGCCCGGTGTCACCTGCCGAGGTAAAAAAGACCACCATCAGCTGGTTAAGCGAGCCAAAAATCGGGTTAATCAAATATTCCATGACCATCACCAGCGTAATGCCGGTGATCAGCGGGACGAGCAGCATGGTTTTAATGGTGGTGAGCTGCTGGCGGACGTGAATCGAATCATTGAGCCAGCGCACCAGATAGCCCACAAAAAAGCCGATACCAATGGCGCCGAAAAAGCCGGATGGCATAAAGCCTTCGATATCAAAGAAGCGCTTATAGACTTCGTCTGACATGATGCCGCCAATAAGACCGGGGATGAGTGCCGGTTTACCGGCAATGGAAAACGCCAGATACATCGCAAAAACGGGATACATGAACTTAATGGTCATAAAGCCCACTTTATCCAGCACGCTGAACGGCGAATGTTCGATGTTAATAAACTGCCCGGTTATTTTGGCCGTCGCCATCATCAGCCCGCCCATCACCACCACCGGCAGCATATAGCTGATGGCCGCCATAATATGGCCAATAAAAATCTGGTAAGCCGAACGCTGAAGATCGTCTTCTTGTGCGACAGTGGTGACGTTTTTTTCCTTTGCCAGCGCCTCACGCAGATAGCGATCGGTATGTTTGATCAGCTCTTGTGTGCGGGTTTGAAGGTGAGGAATGTTTTCAAAACGCTCGGCATCCTGAATGGGAACGTCGGTTGCCAGAATAATGGCCGTGGCGGAGGCGATATCCTGTTTTGTTAAGCGGTTTTTAACGCCATCGCTGCCCTGCGTTTCGACCTTTACCTCGATATTGTGCTCGTTAGCCCATGCAATAATTTTATTCGCCGCCATAAAGGTGTGTGCGATACCTGTCGGGCAGGCCGTTACCGCGACAACTTTTTGTTTCGTCATTGTCATAATTCCCTGGATGTGAAAACAGGGGAAGTATAAAGAGAACCTAAAACAGTTTTTAATGTTTGCTAATACTAATTACGTATCGTGATACGCGTAAATGCAATGTGTGAAGCGCCTTCCAGAGACTATTTCTCTGTTGTGTTAATATCATCTCGGGATTAAACGGGGCGTAATAGATGAATTCATTCCAGGGAAGTGAACGTTTGATATTTGAATACATTCAGCATCATGCGTGTAATATTTCTAATATATCGGCAAAAGAGATTGCCCGTGATACCTTTACCACGACAACATCCGTTAATCGTGTATGTAAAAAAATGGGCTATAAAAGCTATACCGAGCTTCGGTACCGTTTTTTACGCGACCATTTTACACCTGCACCTGCTATACCCGACGTGGGGCCGCAGCCGGATGATATTGTGACAGACGTGTCCAGGTTGCTTACGCATTCCAGCCATATCTATCTTTACGCACGGGGAGCCTCGCTCACCAGCCTCAACTACCTGTCGCGCTTTTTGTCGCTGGCGAGCCTGCCGCACCTTATTTTGAATGACATGCACCAGTTGACACGCGTATCGAAGGGGACGCTGGTGTTGATCAGTAAATCCGGGGAGACGCAGTCGCTGATTGAAATGGCGCGTAACGCGCTGCGCAAAGGGTTGAAGATTATTGCGATTACCCGTCAGGGGTCGACACTGGCGTCGATCTCAACGCTATGCTGGCCGTTACCAATCGACATTAACGCGGTTTCGCTGTATCAGCGGGAAGGGCAGCTTGAACTGTTAAGCGCCGTGGACCGTATCGGCTGTAGGCTGCTACAGCACGATACGGTGTAGTCAGGCCGTCAGAGCTGCTTCACTATTCCCAGACGTACGGCATAATCATTTTCATGGTTGCCGTCATTATTGATGTACGTTTTATCCAGTGAAACCAGTTCGACGTATGGCGTCCAGCCATCGTCGAGCTTGTAGTTGAACGCGACGGTATGCTCCCAGTAGGTGTCATCCCCGGTTCCCTGATCGACGTTATCCTGCCAGCGGAAGCGCGGGTTATAGGACATACCGAATTTGCCGATGTTATACGCGAACCAAATGTCGAACTGGTGTGACTGGCGGCGAGTATAACCGCTGCCGTCGAGTTCTTTATCGCTGTGCGCGTCATTGACGGTGTTATAGCGGTAACGGGCGGAGAGATTCAGACCGTTATCGAAGGCTTTCCAGCCCTGAATGAAGGGGCGGTAATGCGTATTGCTGGCGGTGAAAACCGTCACCATGCCAGGCGCAACGGCGAAACCATTTCCCAGATCAAAACGCCAGCGCGTTTCGATTTCCTGTGCCGCTTCCGTTAACCCCTTGTCGTCGGGATTATATCTGTCGGTATCACCAAAAAACGTATCATTATGGTTTTGTGCGGCTTCAACGGAGAAGTAAAAACCGTTATTCGCCTGATGCATGACCTTAATGCGTGAATCATTTACGTCTGAGCGCGTATTATGACCAAAGCGAAGGTCAACGGACGTATTCCCGCACCATCCCTGTGTGCTCAATAATAATGCGCTAATACACGTTGCTTTAATAATTATCTTTTTCATAATATCCTGCCGAGGTTATTTAATTGGCAGGCTATTTTTATTTTGAGTGCGCCATATTGTAAAAGTTATCGTCGTTCATTTAGCGTATCGCTAAACATAAAAAAAGAGATACAGCATGCTGTATCTCCTGAGGTTTATTCCTGCACCCACCAGATAGCTTCAAACGGGCGCAATAGCAACGTATCGGGTCGGAAGGCAACCTCGTCATAGTTGCTGAGTGCCACCCGCCATGCTCCCTCTACGGGGGCGGGCTGCCACTGCTGGCGCGCGTGGCTCAGGTTCGCCACCACCATCAGCGTTTGTCCTTGCCACTGGCGGCGGTAGCACCACAGGGAAGGGTGATCCGGAAGCAAATCTTCATAGTCTCCCCACGTCAGTACCGACAAGGTTTTGCGCAGGCGAATCAGCGACTGATAGGTGTAAAACACCGAATCGGGGTCGTCCAGCGCCGCGCGGGCGTTCACGGTTTCGTAGTTGTCGCAGACGCCAATCCACGGCTCGGCCTCGGTAAAGCCCGCATTATGCGAGGCGTCCCACTGCATCGGCGTGCGGCCATTATCGCGGGACTTACTCGCCAGAATCGCCAGTAGTTCATCCGTATCGCGACCGTTAGCCCGCTGTTCGGCGAACATGTTCAGGCTTTCCACGTCGCGGTAGTCGGTGATACGGCTGAAATGCGGGTTGGTCATACCCAGTTCTTCACCCTGGTAGATATACGGCGTGCCCTGCATCCCGTGCAGCACCATGCCGAGCATTTTCGCCGCCGCCACGCGGTGTTCCCCTTCGTCACCAAAGCGCGACACGATGCGCGGCTGGTCATGGTTACACCAGAACAGCGCGTTCCAGGCTTTGTTGTGCATCCCCTGCTGCCAGTGGCGGAAAAGGGTTTTTAGCGCCACGAAGTCCGGCTTCGCCTTCGTCCATTTTTCGCCGCCGGGGTAGTCTACCTTGAGGTGGTGGAAGTTAAAGGTCATCGACAGCTCGCGGCCGTCAAGAGACGCGTACTGTTGGCAGTTCTCCAGCGAGGTGGAGGACATCTCGCCCACCGTCATCAGATTACGCGGCGTAAAGACGTCGCGGCTCATCTCCTGGAGATATTCGTGGATGCGCGGCCCGTCAGTGTAGAAGCGGCGACCGTCGCCGAGGGTATCGTCCGGGAAATCCTGATCTTTTGAAATCAGGTTAATCACGTCCAGACGCAAGCCGTCCACGCCGCGATCGGCCCAGAACTCGCACACTTTTTTCAGCTCGGCGCGCACCGCCGGGTTTTCCCAGTTGAGATCCGCCTGCTCCGGTGCGAACAGGTGCAGATAATACTGCTCGCTTTCGGCGTGCCAGCGCCAGGCGTTGCCGCCAAATTTGGAGCGCCAGTTGTTGGGAAGCGTATCCGGCGTACCGTCGCGCCAGATATAGAACTGGCGGTACGGACTCGCTTTATCCAACGACTCACGGAACCAGGCGTGCTGCGTGGACGTGTGGTTAAAGACCATATCCAGCACGATGCGGATGCCGCGTTCATGCGCCCGGGCAACCAGCTCGTCAAAGTCGTCCAGCGTGCCGTAGGTCGGATCGATGGCAGTGTAGTTCGCCACGTCGTAACCGTTATCCACCTGCGGGG
This sequence comes from Enterobacter cloacae complex sp. 302F9, assembly GCF_050030335.1. Classification (NCBI taxonomy): domain Bacteria; kingdom Pseudomonadati; phylum Pseudomonadota; class Gammaproteobacteria; order Enterobacterales; family Enterobacteriaceae; genus Enterobacter; species Enterobacter cloacae complex sp. 302F9. The sequence continues at coordinate 547,066 of NZ_JBLGUC010000001.1, forward strand.
AGATATAAAACGGCGTCAGCCAGATGGCGTCAATGCCGAGGGTTTTCAGGTAGTCCAGGCGCTGCGTCACGCCGCGCAGATCGCCCGTGCCGCTGCCGGTGGTGTCCTGGAAACTCTTTGGGTAAATCTGATAGATGACGCCGTTCTGCCACCAGTGAGGAAGGGTATTCATAGTACGTTCCTGCAAATGCGAAGGGGCGCAACTGCGCCCCGAAAGAGAGAATTAAACAATCTGCAACGTGCCCTGACGGAACTTACGCTGGTAAACCACAGTAGTCAGCGCCATTGGGATGATAATCGCCACCGCCATCGCCAGCGCAAATACCTGCCAGAACGCGGGCTGAATGGAGAGGATACCCGGCAGGCCGCCGACGCCAATCCCGTTCGCCATCACGCTGTTCAGGCCGCACAGCAAGCCCGCCAGACCGGAGCCGATCATCGCGCAGAGCATCGGAAAGCGGTATTTCAGGTTGATACCGTACATCGCCGGTTCAGTGACGCCGAGGTAAGCGGAGATGGCAGCCGGAACGGAGATCTCTCGCTCGTTGTGCTTACGGCTGACGATGATGATGCCGGTTACCGCCGAGGCCTGCGCAATGTTAGACAGGGCGATGATCGGCCAGACAGGCGTACCGCCGAGGCTCTGGATCATCTGCATATCAATCGCCAGCGTGGTCTGGTGCACGCCGGTGATCACCAGCGGAGCGTAGAGGAAGCCAAACAGCGCGGCACCGATTGGCGCGAAGCTGCCGGTCATCAGGTGACGGACCGCGAAGGCCACGCCGTCGCCAATCATGCGGCCAAACGGACCGATAAAGGCGTGCGCCAGGAACACCGCCAGGATCAGCGAGCAGACCGGGACCACCACCAGATAGAGGTAATCCGGCACGATGCGCTTCAGACGCGTCTCAATGAAGCCCAGCGCCAGGCCCGCCAGCAATGCCGGGATCACCTGCGCCTGATAGCCCACTTTGGCGATGGTAAACAGGCCAAAGTTCCACACCTCTGGCGTTTGCTGACCAAGTAAGTAAGCGTTCATTAACTGCGGAGAGACCAGCGTCACGCCGAGCACGATACCGAGAATTGGCGTTCCGCCCATCTTGCGCACCGCGGACCAGCAGATCCCGACTGGCAGATAGAAGAAGATCGCTTCGCCAATCAGCCACAGGAAGTCATAGATGCTTTGCAGCGCCGGGTACATCTGCGCCAGGGTTTTGCCGTCGCTCATTGGCACATCGCCGATGACGTTACGGAAGCCCAGAATTAAGCCCCCGCTGATCAGCGCTGGCAGCAGCGGGAAGAAGATCTCCGCAAAATGGGAAATCAGCTGCTCATGCCATTTCATATTCTGGCGCGCGGCCTTCTTCGCCTGCTCTTTATCGGCGGAAGAGTGCCCGGTAGTCGCCAGCAGAGCCTGATAGTAATCGCCCACTTCGGTACCAATCACCACCTGAAACTGCCCGGCGTTGGTGAAGCAGCCTTTAACCATAGAAAGCTCTTCAATGGCCTTCGGGTTGGCTTTGGCCGGATCGTTCAGCACGAAGCGCAGGCGGGTAATGCAATGGCTGACGGTGGCGATGTTATCGCGTCCGCCGACCAGGACGATCAGCTGATCGATATCTGTTTGTTTGACTTTACTCATCATGAAACCTCATGACAGATGGTGATAGGGGTTATGACCTGTGCGCAAGCCTACTCCTTCAACGTGACGGCGAAAATGGGAACGTTCCCTAAATCGGGCGAAGATCACAATAATCTATTCAAAAGAATTATGAGAGATGGGCTGGAATAACGATCTGACGGGGCTCGGTACGCCCGGTAATCTGCTCGATCAGCTGCGCGGCAGCCTGCCGGCCAGACTCGGCGTAACCCGGATCAACGCTGATAATCTCCGGGTGTAAGAACTTCATCAGCGGCGTGCTTCCCACGCTCGCTAATTGCAGTTCCCCGATGCGCTGCTCCTGCAAATATTTGCTCGCACCCAATGCAAGGGTATCCGTGGCGCATACCAGGGCGGTGGTTTGTGACGTCAGCACGCTGGCGACCTGTTCATATCCCTGTTTCATACCCAGACCAGGCAGCGCGGCCACGGCGGGGAGATTGTGTTTTTTACAAAACGCCAGGTACGCTTCGTGGCGACGCTTGCCGGTGGTGATGTCGGCATGCGGGACGCCGAGATAGCTAATATGCCGATGGCCCTGTTCATACAGGCGCTGCATCAGGATCACGATCGCCCCTTCGTCATCGTAACAGACAGAGGCAAACCCGCTGGCGTCGCGCGCCAGCAGCACCAGTGACGGCTGCCAGGGTTTAAGCACGTCCTCTTTTAGGCCGGTAAATCCGAACAGCACCACCCCATCAATATTACGGCGCTGAAGCATGCCGAGATGCTCCTCCACCATTTGCGCGGAGAACTTGCTCTCCATCATGATCGGATCGTAGCCCTGCTCGTAGAACGCGGGCAGCATCGTCTGTACGGCGAGGTTTTCGGAGAGGGAATCCAGACGCGAGACAATAATGGCGACCACTTTATCGCTCTGCCCGCGCATGGCGCGCGCGGAGCGGGAAGGGGAAAAACCGTGCTGATTCATCACCGCCTCGACGCGCTCGCGTGTGCGCTCGCTGACACCGCTTTCGTTGTTCAGCACGCGTGAGACAGTCGATTTCCCCACGCCGCTTAAACGCGCGATATCTTTAATCGTAAGGCGGTTCTGCATGCTGTATTCCCTGTAACAACGATAAAATAATCAATTGAGCCTAATGCTATCCTGCGAATTCGCTATGGGCAAAGTCTGGTTTACGTTCGGTTTATTTGCAGGGCGTTATAATACCGCCCGATTAGTCACAAACGGTATGGATAAATCACTATACTGCGTGCCGATACCCAACTTTTTACTTACCGGAGGCCACATGGATCCCGATCCCACACCTCTCCTGACCAGGAGAAAACCTTCTTTCCGGTAAGCCAGCCTTTTGCTGTCTCACCGGTGTGAGGCAGCAACGTTCATACGTTCCTGCTTGATAAATTAAGTGCCTGACAGGTACGGCTTTGCCACGCCTGCGGGAAAACTGCGTCCGCCTTTGCGGATGCGGGGGAATGACTATGCTGAAGAATATCACCCGGCAGCTGCAAGCGCTGCTGAGCCGTCACCTGCCACATCGCCTGATTGCGCGCGATCCGCTGCCAAATGCCAACACCATGGCGGGAGCGGCAATCCCCGCTTCCCTGACCGAGCGCTGCCTGAACGTGGCGGCGATGGATGAAAACGAAGTCTGGCGCGCCTTTGGCGGCCACCCGGAAGGGCTGAACGCGCAAGAAGTGTTAAAAATCCGCGCGGAACATGGCGATAACCAGATCCCGGCGCAGAAACCCTCTCCCTGGTGGGTCCACCTGTGGCTCTGCTACCGCAATCCGTTCAACCTGCTGCTGACGGTGCTCGGGATTATCTCTTACGCCACTGAAGATCTGTTTGCCGCAGGCGTGATTGCCCTGATGGTGGGGATCTCCACGCTGCTGAACTTTATTCAGGAAGCGCGCTCCACCAAAGCGGCGGACGCCCTGAAAGCGATGGTCAGCAACACCGCCACCGTGTCGCGCGTGATTAACGACCTCGGCGAAAACGCCTGGATTGAGCTTCCCATTGACCAGCTGGTGCCGGGCGATCTGGTGAAGCTGGCGGCGGGGGACATGATCCCGGCGGATTTACGCGTCATCCAGGCGCGGGATCTGTTCGTCGCGCAGGCGTCACTCACCGGTGAGTCCCTGCCCGTAGAGAAGGTAGCGCGGACCCGCGATCCGCAGCAGATGAACCCGCTGGAGTGCGACACCCTGTGCTTTATGGGCACCACGGTGGTTAGCGGCACCGCGCAGGCGATTGTCACCGCCACCGGCGGCAATACCTGGTTTGGACAGCTTGCCGGACGCGTCAGCGAGCAGGAGAGCGAGCCGAATGCATTCCAGAAAGGCATTGGCCGCGTCAGCATGCTGCTGATCCGCTTTATGATGGTCATGACGCCGATTGTCCTGCTGATCAACGGCTACACCAAAGGCGACTGGTGGGAAGCGGCGCTGTTCGCGCTCTCCGTGGCCGTTGGCTTAACGCCGGAAATGCTGCCGATGATTGTCACCTCCACGCTGGCGCGCGGGGCGGTCAAACTCTCTAAACAAAAGGTGATCGTTAAACACCTCGACGCCATCCAGAACTTTGGCGCGATGGACATCCTTTGCACCGATAAAACCGGCACCCTGACGCAGGACAAAATCGTGCTGGAGAACCACACCGACATCGCCGGAAAAACCAGCGAGCGCGTGCTCCACAGCGCCTGGCTGAACAGCCACTATCAGACCGGGCTGAAAAACCTGCTCGACGTGGCGGTGCTGGAAGGGGTGGACGAGGAGTCTGCCCGCACGCTCTCCGGTCGCTGGCAGAAGGTGGACGAAATCCCGTTCGACTTCGAGCGCCGCCGCATGTCGGTGGTGGTCAGCGAGCAGGCGGACGTACATCAGCTGATCTGCAAAGGAGCATTGCAGGAGATCCTGAATGTTTCCACGCAGGTGCGCCATAACGGCGAGATCGTGCCGTTGGATGAGACCATGCTGCGCCGCATCAAACGCGTCACCGATAACCTGAACCGTCAGGGGCTGCGCGTGGTGGCAGTAGCCAGCAAGTTCCTGCCTGCGCGGGAAGGTGACTACCAGCGTATCGATGAATCCGATTTGATCCTCGAAGGTTACATCGCATTCCTCGATCCGCCGAAAGAGACCACCGCGCCGGCGCTAAAAGCGCTGAAAGCGAGCGGTATCACCGTCAAAATCCTCACCGGCGACAGCGAGCTGGTGGCGGCCAAAGTGTGCCACGAAGTCGGCCTGGACGCGGGCGACGTCGTCGTGGGGAGCGACATTGAGCACCTGTCCGACGATGAGCTGGCCGAGCTTGCCCAACGCACCACGCTGTTTGCCCGCCTGACGCCGATGCATAAAGAGCGCATCGTCACTCTGCTGCGTCGCGAAGGGCACGTAGTGGGCTTTATGGGCGACGGCATCAATGATGCGCCAGCCCTGCGTGCGGCGGATATCGGTATCTCCGTGGACGGCGCGGTGGATATTGCCCGCGAAGCGGCGGATATCATTCTGCTGGAAAAGAGCCTGATGGTGCTGGAAGAGGGCGTCATCGAAGGGCGTCGCACCTTCGCCAATATGCTCAAATACATCAAAATGACCGCCAGCTCCAACTTCGGCAACGTCTTCAGCGTGCTGGTGGCGAGCGCGTTTCTGCCGTTCCTGCCGATGCTGCCGCTGCATCTGCTGATCCAGAACCTGATGTACGATGTCTCTCAGGTGGCGATCCCGTTTGATAACGTGGACGACGAGCAGATCCAGAAGCCGCAGCGCTGGAACCCCGCCGATCTGGGGCGCTTTATGCTGTTCTTTGGGCCGATCAGCTCTATCTTCGACATTCTGACCTTCTGCCTGATGTGGTTTGTGTTCCATGCGAATACGCCAGAACACCAGACGCTGTTCCAGTCCGGCTGGTTCGTGGTGGGACTGCTGTCTCAGACGCTGATTGTGCACATGATCCGCACCCGCCGCATTCCGTTCATCCAGAGCCGTGCCGCGTGGCCGCTGATTGTGATGACGGGGATTGTGATGGCGCTCGGGATCGCGCTGCCGTTCTCGCCGCTGGCAAGCTACCTGCAACTTCAGGCGCTGCCGCTGAGCTACTTCCCGTGGCTGGTGGCGATCCTCGCGGGCTACATGGTGCTGACGCAGATGGTGAAAGGGTTCTATAGTCGTCGGTATGGGTGGCAGTAAATTATGTTTGCCGGGTGGCGGCTTCGCCTTACCCGGCCTACTCCCGAAACGTAGGCCCGGTAAGCGCAGCGCCACCGGGCAATAGCTTTCCTCCCAAATTCAACAACCTGTGATCTCTGTCGGCGCATTCGCTTGACGACAATTTGAGCGCATGTTAACAGAATGTTTTGCCTTTATTTGGCCCGTCAGATAAGGAACATTCATGTTACGGTACAGTCTCTTAACCGCCGGGCTTATGCTCGGCGCTTCCGCCTTTGCCGCCCCGGCTGGCGACCTTCCCTTAATGCCCTGGCCTGCGAAAGTTGAACGCCCGACCACTCAGGGCGCGCTGGTGCTTAACAATCAACTCTCTGTGAGCGTCAGCGGGGACGATCTGGGGGATGCGGTCAACCGCCTGCGCCAGCGCATTGCGCTGCAAACCGGCTGGACGCTACAGCCGCAGGCCGAAAAACCTGACAAGCCGACCATCCGTATCGCCATCACCAAAAAGGTGAAGCCGCAGCCGCTGCCGGACAGCGATGAGAGTTATAAACTCACGGTGGACGCCAACGGCGTAAATATCTCCGCCAACACCCGCTTCGGCGCGCTGCGCGCCATGGAAACCTTGCTTCAGTTGATGCAGAACGGCGCCGAAAACACCTCGATCCCGTGGGTAACCATTGAAGATTCGCCGCGCTTCCCGTGGCGCGGGCTGCTGCTCGATTCGGCGCGCCACTTCCTCCCGATTCCGGATATTAAACGCCAGATCGACGGCATGGCCGCGGCAAAACTCAACGTTCTGCACTGGCATTTGACGGACGATCAGGGCTGGCGCTTTACCTCGAAGCGTTATCCGAAATTAACCCAGCTTGCCAGCGACGGGCTGTTCTACACCCCGGAGCAGATGCGCGAGATTGTGCGTTACGCTGCCGAGCGCGGCATACGCGTGGTGCCGGAAATTGATATGCCGGGCCACGCCTCGGCGATTGCCGTCGCCTACCCGGAGCTGATGAGCGCGCCGGGGCCGTACGCCATGGAGCGCCACTGGGGCGTGCTGAAGCCAGTGCTGGATCCAACCAAAGAGGCAACTTATACCTTTGCCGACGCGATGGTCAGCGAACTGGCGGCGATCTTCCCGGATCCGTATCTGCATATTGGCGGCGATGAGGTTGACGACAGCCAGTGGAAAGCGAACGCTGCGATCCAGACGTTCATGCGCGACAACAAACTGGCGGACAGCCACGCGTTGCAGGCGTATTTCAACCGCAAGCTGGAGACGATCCTTGAGAAGCATCACCGGCAGATGGTTGGCTGGGATGAGATCTACCATCCCGATCTGCCGAAAAGCATTCTGATCCAGTCCTGGCAGGGACAGGACGCGCTGGGGCAGGTGGCGCAGAACGGCTATAAGGGTATTCTCTCAACCGGTTTCTACCTCGATCAGCCGCAATCCACCGCCTACCACTACCGCAATGAAATTGTGCCGCAGGGGCTGAACGGCGTGGATGTGATAGCGGACACCGACAGCGTCCAGAGCTGGGCTTTCTCCATGCCGCGTCTGAAAGGCAAGCCGGTGGAAGGCAGCTTTACGCTGGTGAAAGGCGATGCCGGGTGGCGTGGATTTATTGATTTTGCCGGAAAATCGCGTCGGGCGGTGGATAACATTCAGTGGCGGGACGACAACCAGGTAACGTTTACCGTTGATACCTGGATGGGTGAAACGCGTCCGGTCGTTTCTGTTGAGAACGATAAGCTCAGCGGCTATTTCCTGGTGGGTAACGCCCGCTACCCGATCGACGGCACGCGTCTGGACGCGGTGCCAAAAGGCATACCGCCGGTGGTGCCGGACCCGGCGAACGAGGCCAATCTGCTCGGCGGTGAAGCCGCGCTGTGGGCGGAAAACGTGGTCGCGCCAGTGCTTGATATCCGTCTGTGGCCGCGCGCCTTTGCGGTGGCGGAGCGGCTATGGTCGGCGAAGGATGTCAACGACATCGACAACATGTATACCCGGCTCCAGGCGATGGACAGCTGGTCGACGGTGTCGGCTGGACTACAACAGCATACCCAGCAGCAGGTGCAGTTCACCCGCCTCGCCAACAATGCGGATACCCTGCCGCTGCAAATTCTCGCCCAGGCGCTTGAACCGGCGCAGTATTACACCCGCCAGCATCTTAAGTTCCAGGCCGGAAACTATCATCAGTTTGAGCCGCTCAACCGGCTCGCTGACGCGCTAAACGCGGAAAGCGCCACCGTGCGTCAGATGAATAAATGGGCGGACCGTCTGGTGAGCGACGCGGAGGACACGGAAAGCGCCGACGCGCTGCGCCACGTCTTTAACCGCTGGCAGAACAACACCAGCGATGCGCTGGCGCTAAGCGAAAACAGCTATCAGCTGAAGGCGATCAAGCCGGTGATTCAGGAGGTGGATAAGCTGGCCTCGATTGGCCTGAGGCTGACGGATCTGGTGGCGCGCCAGGGCACGCTGGACGACAACGAGATCGCGTCGATTCAGAGCGAACTGGATAACGCAGCGAAGGTTCAGGACGAGGTGGTGATTGCGGCGGTATATCCGCTGGAGACGCTGCTTAGGGCGACGCGGAATCAGTAACAAATGCGCCCGGTGGCGCTACGCTTACCGGGCCTACGTGACGTGTAGGCCCGGCAAACGAAGTGCCGCCGGGCGTGAAGGCAACTCAGTTCTTCAGCACCCACGCCTCTTTCCAGTGCGCGCCCACGCCCGGCTCAAACTGGTTTGCGGTTGGACTGTACTGCACGCAGTAGCCGCTATACGGGAACGGTTTACACTCGTAGGTCTTACCGTTTTTAGGCTGTAACACCACGGTGCCCGCTTTGTAGGAGGCAATGCTGTCCGGGAAGATAAAGTCATGCGGGCCGCTGCTGTCCGCCGCGTCGCTTTCCAGCATCAGGTTTAGCACGTCCTGCGCGAACAGGGTGCCGTCTTTGTTGGTGGCGTAGTATTTCAGCATATGGTGGCCCGCCGTGACGTCAGTCAGCGTCATGGTCACGTTTTGATTGACGTTATTCATATCCTGCTTCAGGTAACCTTTTTCGGCACCGTGGTGGTTCATCACGTGCGCTTCAAAATTAACGTCACCCTGCGTGTTCACATGGAAGGTCACAATCACATTGCCATGTTCGATTTTGCTGTATTGCAGATCGGAAACGGCGATGGTCTCGCTCACCTGCGCCTTTTGCTCTTCATAAGAGATGGCAACGGATCTCAGTGTGCTGCCATCTTTCACGAATACGCTGTTGGCGCCGTGAACCGGACTAATTTCACCGGCTTCATCTTTCACACCGACGCGGACATCGCTATGAGCGGTGTTGATCTTCTGCGCCAGATCGTAGGACCACTGGTTAGCGTCGCCTTGTTCTGAAGAGCCGATGGTCATTTCAGTACGCAGGGCGGCAACTTCCCCGTTGGCGTCGAAGAAGCGTGCAATCACTTTATCGCCCACGTTCAGGTTATTCCCGGCAATCTGTCCGCTCAGGGTTTTACTCCACTGGGATATTACCGCTGGGGTATCGTCCGGCGTGACGTTGCCGCCGTTACCGAAATCAACGTCAATGGCCTGATAGAAACTGTTTGTGGTATCCGCAATTTCCCACACGCCATAAATAACCTGGTAGCCCGTACGGTCCGGGACATTACAGGTCATGGATTTTGTCATGGACGGTGCCTGACCATTCCCGTTAATAGTACAGAACGGCGTTAATTCGAACTGGTCACGGGTCAGCGGTTTATTGGGGTCCCAGTTTTGTTTGGTAATGTAATAACGCCAGTTGGTGGTTTTATGCGGCGCGGTATGGTGCCAGACAAATTCATGCGGGCCTGCCGTCATGGGGCTTTTGGTCCAGGCGTTCAGGCTCTGCTTATCAAGCTGGGAGTAGCTGGCAATACCGGCGCTGGCAAGCTGGCCGTCAGGCGGCATTGCGCCCGTCGGGAAGCCGGAGGTCTTTTCTACGCTCTGCGGTTCATATTGTACAGAGCCACAGTCAATATTCTGGCCGAGCTTACACATATAAGCGCGGCTGGCGGGGGATTCTATATATCCGTGTGCAAGTGCGGAAGACGCAACCGCTAATGTGGCAACGGCCAGCGCGATCTTAGAGAGTTTCATTCTTCATCCATTAATTAGAATATAACAAGGCAGCGTCAGTCTATTAATGGAGTGGGGGATGCGTCATTGCCTGGAGAGAGTAAAAATGGTCGCAATAAAAAAAGGCAGCCTGAGCTGCCTTCTCTTTATTGAAATAAATTAGCGACGTACGGCAATCGCTTCAATTTCAATTTTTACGTCTTTTGGCAGACGCGCCACTTCCACACAGGAGCGCGCCGGGAAGGTGGCGTTGTGCTCGGTGAAGAACGCTTCATAAGTGGCGTTAACGGTGGCGAAATCGTTCAGATCTTTCACGAACACGGTGGTTTTGACGATATCGCCCACTTTCAGGCCGGCAGATTCGACGATCGCCTGCACGTTTTCCAGCGACTGACGCGCCTGCGCCGCTACGTCGGCTGGCACTTCACCGGTTTTTGGGTTCACCGGGATCTGACCAGAAGTGATGATCATGCTGCCCAGATCAACGCCCTGAACGTATGGGCCGATAGCCGCTGGTGCATTTTCCGTCGCGAGTACTTTGCTCATTTTTTCTCCAGAATTACAGCGTTAAGAATGTTCCCGGCCATTATAACAGCCGGGATTTCATTACCAACCTCAATTAGTTGGCCAGCACCACATAATGAGAAAACTCTTTTTCGCAGTATTTGCATTTGAGTGCAATGTCATTGGCGCGTTTTTTCACTGCGAAACTGGAGGAAACCGGCTCAGCATGACTGATGCAGTTGCTGTTCGGGCAGACCAGCACGCTTTCGATGCGATCCGGCAGGCTTGGGCGGGATTTGCCCACCACGTCGTAATCGTCGATGCGGTTAACCGTGGCGTCCGGCGCGTACAGTGAAAGCTGGTTAACCTGCTCGTCGGTCAGGAAAGTGTTCTCGATCTTGATCAGGTCTTTACGGCCCATTTCGCCCGACGGCAGGTTCAGGCCGATGGTGATGCGCTGGTCGGTTTCAGTCAGTTTGAACAGCGTCAGCAGCTTAAAGCCCACCTGCGCAGGGATGTGGTCAATCACGGTGCCACGCTTGATGGCTTCAACCTGGAGTTTGTTATCGTGTGTCATGGTCGTCTCCCCTTACAGAGCTAATTCGCGATTCAGAACCAGTGCCAGTAACGCCTGGCGGGCGAAGATGCCGTTTCCGGCCTGCTGGAAGTACCAGGCGTGCGGCGTTTTATCCACGTCTGTGGTGATCTCATCGATGCGCGGCAGCGGGTGCAGCACCTTCATGTTGTCGCGCGCGCCCTCGAGGTCGCTGGCGCGCAGGACGAACTGCGCCTTCACGTTGGCGTACTCGGATGGGTCAAGACGCTCTTTCTGCACGCGGGTCATGTAGAGAATATCCACGTTGCCCATCACTTCTTCTATGCTGGCGTGCAGGCTCCACGCGATGCCTTTTTCGTCCAGCATATCGAGAATGTACTGCGGCATCGCCAGCGCGTCCGGCGCGATGAAGAAGAAGCGGTTGCCGTTAAATTTCGCCAGCGCCTGGGTCAGGGAATGGACGGTGCGGCCATATTTCAGGTCGCCGACCATGGCGATGTTCAGGTTCTCAAGCGTGCCCTGCGTCTCCTGAATGGTGAACAGATCCAGCAGGGTCTGCGTCGGGTGCTGGTTGGCACCGTCACCGGCGTTCAGCACCGGAATCCCGCCGGAAAACTCGGTCGCCAGACGCGCCGCGCCCTCCTGCGGGTGGCGCATCACAATCGCGTCCACGTAGGTGCTGATGACTGAAATGGTATCCGCCAGGGTCTCGCCTTTTTTGCCCAGCGACGTGTTGCTGCTGTCCGAGAAGCCCACCACGCTCGCCCCGAGGCGGTGCATGGAGGTTTCAAAGGAGAGGCGGGTGCGGGTGGAGGCTTCGAAGAAGCAGCTCGCAATCACCTTGTGCTTCAGCAGCTCCGGTTGCGGATTGGCCTTCAGTTTTGCCGCGGTTTCCAGAACCAGTTCCAGCTCTTCGCGGCTGAGGTCGTTTATGGAAATGATGTGTTTTTGATAAAGCGGATTCATGTTTATCTCCTGACGCCGGGCAAAAAAAAGCCCCTCAAATGAGGGGCTCTGGGAATAGGTTTAGCAACGGGAAGAAAAACGGCAGGCCAGCGTCTGATTTCAGACGCGGTAAGACGATATGTCGTACACGCTTGACCATGCTTCCTCCCGGCAAATTGTCGGGCATTATACGCAGCTCGCTTTTGGGATCAAGCGATTTAATGCACGCTTTACTCAATGCAAACGGTTCTTTATGAATATTAATGCGTTCTGAGTAAATAATTAATTTGCTTATGCACCAGCGCGGTGCGCTTCACCACGCGGGGCGCGACCCAGACAATACTGCTTCCGGCCACCACGCCTAAAATTTCCGGTAACTGGTGATAATCCAGAATACGCGCCACCGCGCGGCCATATCCGGCGACGGTATGGATAAGGATAAATTCGCTGTTGTGCTCCACGCTCACCACCATTTCAGAGACGGTACGCGCCGCGTCGGGGGCCGGGCGCAGCTGGGGATTCAGCGAATAAATCTTTAGCCCTTTGGCATTGCGAATTTTTATGACACCGAGCAACTTGAGCAGACGTGAAACGGTGGACTGGCTGATGGTCTCAAAACCCCGCTCCTGTAAGTCGCGGCGGATCTCCTCCTGGGAGAGATAGCTCTTTTCCGCGATCAGACGCTGGCAGACCGTTAGCTGTAGTTGCTCTTTGGGAGAGTACTCTTCGTAATCCATCATAGTTCCCATATCAGTTCCCGAAATAACCGGTGGCACTGCACCGATCCGTAGGCCGGATAAGCGCAGCGCCATCCGGCAAATTACAACAGGGCGCCCAGGCTTAACGCCACCATAATCACTACCGTTAAAATCCCCAGCAGCGGCGCGACCCATTTCAGATAGCGCACGTAGGGCACGCGGGCGATAGCCAGCCCGCCCATCACGACGGCAGAGGTGGGAGTGATCAGGTTAACGATGCCGGACGCCGACTGGTAAGCCGTAACCACCAGGTCGCGGTTGACGTTAGCGAAATCGGCAAGGGGCGCCATGATCGGCATCGTCAGAACGGCCAGGCCGGACGAAGAAGGCACAAGAAACGACAGCACCACTTCCAGCCAGTACATCACGTTGATGAACGCCACCGTCGACAATCCGGTGACCATTCCCTCGGCGCTGTGCAAAATGGTGTGGGTAATCATGCCCTTATCCATGATCACTACGATACCGCGCGCGATGCCGATAATCAGCGCGACGCCCAGCAAATCTCGCGCGCCGTTGATAAAGTTTGAGGTCAGCTCCTCTTCGCTCATGCGGGCGATCAGCCCGACGATAATCGCGCTGGCGAGGAACACCGCCGAGATCTCCGCCATCCACCAGCCCAGCACCGCCACGCCGTAGATCATCACCGCGAAGGCGAGGGCGAAGATCACCAGGATGAGTTTGCGCACCGGGGTAAACTCCAGCGACTGCTCGCCCTTGTTGCCGAGGAAGTGGGCGCGGTTCTCTTCCTGCTTATCCGCCACGATCGACAGCGACGGATCCTTGCGCACCTTGCGGGCATAGCGCATTACCCACGCCACGCAGATGATCCAGCCGATCACCAGCAGCGCGATGCGCAACATGATGCCGTTGGTGAAGGGGATCCCGGCGGCGTTGGCGGCGATCACCGTGGCGAACGGGTTGATGGTGGAGCCGAGGGTGCCGATCCCCGCGCCGAGCAGCACGGTGGACGCAGCAACCACCGGATCGAACCGCGCCGCCAGCATCACCGGCACCAGTAAGGTATAGAAGGGCAGCGACTCTTCTGCCATGCCGTAAATCGTGCCGCCTGCGGCAAACAGCGCCATCAGGATCGGGATCATCCACTCTTCGCGGCCGCGTAGTCGGGTGGTGACGCGCTCGATCCCGGCGTCTATCGCCCCGGTTTTAGTGACGATCCCGAGGAATCCCCCGATGATCAGAATAAACAGCGCCACGTCGATGGCCCCGGCCTGGCCGGACTCCGGATCGTACAGCCCGGCAATCGGCGCCATCAGCACCGAAACCAGCCCCTGCGGGTGCGCTGCCACGTGCGCGTAGGTGCCAGCAACCGGCACTTCTTTACCGAGCGCCTCGTTCATTGCCATATGGTACTGCCCGGCCGGAACAATCCACGTCAGCACGGCAACCACGGCAATCAGAAAAAAGAGAATGGTGTAAGCGGAGGGAAACTTGAACTTGCCCATGATGTTCTCCTGAACCCGGCGCACCCCGCGGCGCGCCGGGCGGTGATTAGTCGCCGAGTGTCGCCACCATGACCGCTTTAATGGTGTGCATGCGGTTCTCTGCTTCGTCGAAGACGATGGAGTTCGGTGATTCGAAGACCTCTTCCGTCACTTCCAGCCCCTTCAGGCCGTACGCCATTTCGATTTCGCGGCCCACTTTGGTGTGCTCGTTGTGGAACGCTGGCAGGCAGTGCATGAACTTGACGTTCGGGTTACCGGTGGCCTTCATCACGTCCGCGTTAATCTGATAAGGCTTCATCAGGCTGACGCGCTCGGCCCAGGCTTCCTTCGGCTCGCCCATGGAGACCCACACGTCGGTGTAGAGGAAATCGGTGCCCTGCACGCCTTCCTCCACGTCGTCGGTGAGGGTGATGCGTGCGCCAGTCTCTTTGGCGATGGCGCGGCACTGCTCAACCAGGCCCGCCTCCGGCCAGAAGGATTTCGGCGCCACAAGGCGGATATCCATCCCCATTTTGGCCGCGCCGACCATCAGGGAGTTACCCATGTTGTTCCGCGCGTCGCCGAGATAAGCAAAGCTCAGCTCCGGCAGGGTTTTGCCCGGAGAGTGCTCCAGCATGGTCATCAGGTCGGCGAGAATTTGGGTGGGGTGGAACTCGTCGGTCAGGCCGTTCCACACCGGCACGCCCGCGTACTCGCCCAGCTCTTCGACGATGGCCTGGCCGTAGCCGCGATACTCGATGCCGTCATACATGCGGCCCAGCACGCGCGCGGTGTCCTTCATCGACTCTTTGTGGCCAATCTGCGAACCGCTTGGGCCGAGGTAGGTGACCTGCGCGCCCTGGTCGAACGCACCCACTTCGAAGGCGCAGCGGGTGCGGGTGGAGGTTTTTTCAAAGATCAGGGCGATGTTTTTCCCGACCAGGGTTTGTTTTTCGCGTCCGGCTTTTTTGGCGGCCTTCAGCTCGATGGCGAGATCGATCAGGTACTGGATCTCTGCCGGGGTGTAGTCCAGCAGTTTGAGGAAGTTGCGGTTTTTCAGGTTAATGGTCATGGGGAAATCCTTTTTAAAATTTAGCTGTCTGATGCCCTCACCCCGGCCCTCTCCCACAGGGAGAGGGGGCGTACATTCCCTCTCCCTGTGGGAGAGGGTTAGGGTGAGGGGAAAACGACTCAGTTACGAATCAACGTGCCTTTCTCGCCCGCCAGGATCTCCGCGCCGTCGGCCAGTGCGCCGATCCCGGCAATGCCGTTGCAGGCCTCAACAAACTCGCGGCAGGCGGCCACTTTCGGCCCCATCGAGCCGGCGTCGAACTGCATGCCTCTGAGCAGCTCCGGCGTCACCTGCGCCAGCGGACGTTGGGTTGGCTTGCCCCAGTCGAGGTACACCGCGTCGGCATCGGTGAGGATCAGCAGGGCATCGGCCTCGATCTGGCGCGCCAGCAGGGCGGCGGAGAGGTCTTTGTCGATCACCGCCTCAATGCCGCGATAGCCGTTGGCGTTTTCCACCACCGGCACGCCGCCGCCGCCGTTGCAGATCACCAGGTGGTCGCGCTGAATCAGCGCCGTGATGGCGTCACTCTCGACGATGCGCTTCGGCTGCGGCGACGGCACCACGCGGCGGAAGTAGCTGCCGTCGGCCTTAAACACCCAGCCTTTTTCCGCGGCCAGCGCTTTGGCCTGGGCTTCGCTGTAGACCGGGCCGATGTACTTGGTCGGGTTGCTGAACGCCGGGTCGGCGGCGTCCACTTCCACCTGCGTGAGCAGGACGCTGACCTCGCGCTGGGGCAGATTGTTTTTCAGCGCCTGCTGGAGCATGTAGCCGATCATTCCCTGGCTTTCGGCGCCAAGAACGTCCAGCGGGTAGGGAGTGACTTTGTCGTAGGCGCTGTTTTGCAGCGCCAGCAGTCCGACCTGCGGGCCGTTGCCGTGCACCAGCACCACGCGCCCCTGTTCCGTTAAGCCGGCGATGGTGCGGGCGGCCTGCTCGATGTTCTGGCGCTGGATCTCCGCTTCCAGCGGCTCGCCGCGCTTGAGCAGCGCGTTGCCGCCAAGGGCCACAACCAGAGTGGGTTTTCGTTCCATGATGGCTCCTTTAAATTCCGTCGCGTTCCAGTGGGCAGCTCATGCAGCGCGCGCCGCCGCGACCACGTCCCAGCTCGTCGCCCGGGATCGGCAGCACGGTGATGCCTGCTTTGTCGTACTTCTCGTTGGTCCAGACGTTGCGCTCGTAGCCGATCACCACGCCCGGGCGGAGGGTCAGGACGTTGTTAGCGTCGTTCCACTGCTCGCGTTCGGCTTCAAAGGCGTCGCCGCCGGTGGTGATCAGGCGGACGTGGTTAATGCCGAGGGCTTTCTCGATGGCGTGCAGCAGGTCGGTTTCCTGGGTGCGCAGCAGGCCGCCGCGTCCGTCCGGGGTGAGCGTCCAGCACTGGGCGTCCTTGCGCACCACTTCCGGGTAAACGGAGAAGGTGTCCACGTCGATGTGGGTCATCACGGTGTCGAGGTGCATGCAGGAGCGGTGTTTCGGCAGCTCAACGGCAATCACGCGCTCGGCCTGGCGATGTTTAAACAGGCTGTTGGCGAGGAACTCCACGCCCTGCGGCGTCGTGCGCTCGGACATGCCGATCAGTACCGCCCCGCGACCAATCACTAATACGTCGCCGCCTTCTAATGTGGCGTGGTCGTAATTAATATTCTCGTCGCCGAAATACTTAATAAACTCGCCGTCGGCAAATGCGGGGTGCCAGCGATATATTGCCCGCAGGTTATTGGTTTCACGCTGGCGGGCGGGTTTCGCCATCGGATTAATGGAGACGCCGTTATATATCCAGCAGGAGGTATCGCGGGTAAATAAGTGGTTAGGCAGCGGCTTCATAATAAAATCATTCGCCGTGTGGGTATCGACCACCATATTTTTAATGGCCGCCGGAATTTCACCGTAGGTTAATCCGCCGCTTAATCTGCGCGCCAGTTCGCGGTGCGGCATATCCGCCAGCCAGCCGCGCACGTCGGCGGCAAAGGTTGGTCCCAGACGATAGTCGGAGATTTGTGTTTCAAGAAGCCAGGCTTTTGCTTCAGCAATATCAAGCGTTTGCGTAAGAAGGTCGGTCAACAGCAGGACTTCCACACCCTGCTCGCGCAGCGTGTTTGCGAAGATGTCATGCTCTTCACCCGCCCGTTCAACCGAGAGCACGTCATCAAATAGCAGCTCCTGACAGTTTGAGGGGGTTAACCGTTTCAGACTTAAATTAGGACGGTGCAGCATAACGCTACGCAATTGACCAATTTCCGAACCGACGTAATGCTTTTCCATAATTATTCCTTTAACTGTTTTTCAGAATAAAAAGGGCATGCGCCATGTGATGTGTTTAATTTCATGGCGGCTAAGCTCAATTGATTTCGTGATTTATAGTAGGCGCTTAAATAATGGTTATTGTGACATTGCTCACGCGAAAACCGATATTGAGCAGTTTATTTTCAATTGCATGATTCGTATCAGATAATGATTAATTTCATATTATTAAGGGATGAATAGCTAAGCAGGAACGGGTGGCAATATTTGAAGTTGTTATTATTTTGTAGAATCGCACGCTTTGAAATATTTAGTTATATTGTTGATTTTAATGGATAAAATGTTGTCACGGGAATAGCTATGCAATAATGACAGTTAACTATTTTTCACTTAAGAGAAATCAATAAATAATTATGGATTTTTAAAGGAAATAACCAAAGTGATAAAGTGTGATATGCCAACAGGTTTTGTGAGTTACGTTGTAAATTCAGTGAGTTAGATCCTATGTGCAAAGCGCATGAAATGAGGTTATGCATAACCACTGCATAAATGCCTGTGTGCAATTAACAATGGATTAACACATTTTCCGATAAACATGCGCTGACGCAAATCTTGTCTAAAAAGGGCTGGTATGGAAGAGGCAATTCTCGTATAAAACATGAAAATGAAACAATGTTTTAATATGAGGGTTGTATCATGATTATTGGCAATATTCATCATCTCCAGTCCTGGTTGCCAGAAGAGCTGCGCCAGGCCATTGAGCACGTTAAGGCCCACGTCACCGACGCAACGCCGACCGGTAAGCACGACATCGATGGCAACAGCCTGTTTTATCTGGTTTCGGAGGACATGACCCAGCCGTTCGCCGAGCGTCGCGCTGAATACCATGCACGCTATCTGGATATTCAGATTGTGCTAAAAGGTCAGGAAGGGATGACCTTCAGTACCCTGCCGCACGGTACGCCGGACACCGACTGGCTGGCGGACAAAGACATCGCGTTCCTGCCGGAAGGCGAGCAGGAGAAAACCGTGGTGCTGAGCGAAGGGGATTTTGTGGTGTTCTGGCCGGGCGAAGTGCATAAGCCGCTGTGCGCGGCGGGAGCGCCGGCGCAGGTGCGTAAGGTTGTGGTGAAGATGCTGGTAGAGTAACCCCTCACCCCGGCCCTCTCCCAAGGGGAGAGGGTGTAAAAGTTCCCTCTCCCCTTGGGAGAGGGTTAGGGTGAGGGCACCAGACCGCACCCACGCATAATGTGATCCAGCTTAAACTTCCCGCACTCCCTCATCCCTTCCCATTTACCTGCGCTTTTTCTGCGTCATAGTATTATCGTTAAATTAATGAACGCCGTTCTATAATGTAGAACAAAATGTTTCAGCAAGGAGATCTCATGCCGCAGTCCGCGTTGTTCACGGGTATCATTCCCCCTGTCTCCACCATTTTTACCGCCGATGGCCAGCTCGATAAACCGGGTACCGCCGCGCTGATCGACGATCTGATTGCTGCGGGCGTCGACGGCCTGTTTTTCCTGGGCAGCGGCGGCGAGTTCTCCCAGCTCAGCGCCGAAGAGCGTAAAACCATTGCCCGGTTTGCGATCGATCATGTCGATCGTCGCGTGCCGGTTCTGATCGGCACCGGCGGCACCAACGCCCGGGAAACCATTGAGCTGAGCCAGCACGCGCAGCAGGCGGGCGCGGACGGCATCGTGGTGATCAACCCCTACTACTGGAAAGTATCGGAAGCGAACCTGATCCGCTATTTCGAGCAGGTGGCCGACAGCGTCACGCTGCCGGTGATGCTCTATAACTTCCCGGCGCTGACCGGGCAGGATCTGACCCCGGCGCTGGTGAAAACCCTCGCCGACTCGCGCAGTAACATCGTCGGCATTAAAGACACCATCGACTCCGTCGCTCACCTGCGCAGCATGATCCACACCGTTAAAGGCGCCCATCCTCATTTCACGGTGCTGTGCGGCTACGACGATCATCTGTTTAATACCCTGCTGCTCGGCGGCGACGGGGCGATCTCGGCCAGCGGCAACTTTGCCCCACAGGTGTCGGTAAATCTTCTGAAAGCCTGGCGGGATAACGACGTGGCGAAAGCGGCTGAGTATCATCAGACCCTGCTGCAAATCCCGCAGATGTATCAGCTGGATACGCCGTTTGTGAACGTCATTAAAGAGGCGATCGTGCTCTGCGGTCGTCCGATTTCTACGCACGTCCTGCCGCCAGCCTCGCCGCTGGACGAGCCGCGCAAGGCGCAGCTGAAAACCCTGTTACAACAGCTCAAACTCTGCTGAGCCGGACGATAACGATGACCATTGAGAAAATTTTCACCCCACAGGACGATGCGTTTTATGCGGTGATCACCCACGCGGCGGGGCCGCAGGGCACGCTGCCGCTGACCCCGCAGATGCTGATGGAATCCCCCAGCGGCAACCTGTTCGGTATGACGCAGAACGCCGGGATGGGCTGGGATGCCAACAAGCTCACCGGCAAAGAGGTGCTGATCATCGGCACCCAGGGCGGCATCCGCGCCGGAGACGGACGCCCGGTCGCGCTGGGCTACCACACCGGGCACTGGGAGATCGGCATGCAGATGCAGGCGGCGGCGAAGGAGATCACCCGCAACGGCGGGATCCCGTTCGCCGCCTTCGTCAGCGATCCGTGCGACGGTCGCTCGCAGGGCACGCACGGCATGTTCGATTCCCTGCCGTACCGCAACGACGCGGCGATCGTGTTTCGCCGCCTGATCCGCTCCCTGCCGACGCGCCGGGCGGTGATCGGCGTGGCAACCTGCGATAAAGGGCTGCCCGCCACCATGATTGCGCTGGCTTCCATGCACGATCTGCCGACCATTCTGGTGCCGGGCGGGGCGACGCTGCCGCCCACCGTGGGGGAAGATGCGGGCAAAGTGCAGACCATCGGCGCGCGCTTCGCCAACCATGAGCTCTCCTTGCAGGAGGCCGCCGAGCTGGGCTGTCGCGCCTGCGCGTCGCCGGGCGGCGGGTGTCAGTTCCTCGGTACGGCGGGCACCTCGCAGGTAGTGGCGGAGGCGCTGGGTCTGGCGCTGCCGCACTCTGCACTGGCGCCGTCCGGGCAGGCGGTGTGGCTGGAGATCGCCCGCCAGTCGGCACGCGCGGTCAGTGAACTGGATAACCGTGGCATCACCACGCGCGATATCCTCACCGACAAAGCCATCGAAAACGCGATGGTGATCCACGCGGCGTTCGGCGGCTCCACTAATTTACTGCTGCACATTCCAGCCATCGCCCACGCGGCGGGCTGCACGATCCCGGACGTTGAACACTGGACGCGCGTCAACCGCAGGGTGCCTCGCCTGGTAAGCGTGCTGCCCAACGGCCCGGACTATCACCCGACCGTGCGCGCCTTCCTCGCGGGCGGCGTGCCGGAGGTGATGCTCCACCTGCGCGATCTCGGCCTGCTGCATCTGGACGCCATGACCGTCACCGGCCAGACGGTGGGCGAGAACCTCGACTGGTGGCAGACGTCCGAGCGCCGTAAGCGCTTCCGCCAGTGCCTGCGCGAGCAGGACGGCGTGGAGCCGGATGACGTGATCCTGCCGCCGGAGAAGGCAAAAGCGAAAGGGCTGACCTCGACGGTCTGCTTCCCGACGGGCAACATCGCGCCGGAAGGATCGGTGATCAAGGCCACGGCGATCGACCCGTCGGTGGTGGGTGAAGATGGCGTTTACCGCCACACTGGCCGGGTACGGGTGTTTGTCTCGGAGGCGCAGGCGATTAAGGCCATCAAGCGAGAAGAGATTGCGCAGGGCGATATCATGGTGGTGATCGGCGGTGGCCCGTCCGGCACCGGCATGGAAGAGACCTACCAGCTTACCTCCGCGCTGAAGCATATCTCGTGGGGCAAAACGGTGTCGCTCATCACCGATGCGCGCTTCTCGGGCGTGTCGACGGGGGCCTGCTTCGGCCACGTATCGCCGGAGGCGCTGGCGGGAGGGCCGATTGGTAAGCTGCGCGATAACGACATCATTGAGATTGCCGTGGACCGCCTGACTCTGACCGGTAGCGTGAACTTCATCGGTACCGCGGACAACCCGCTGACGCCGGAAGAGGGGGCGCGCGAGCTGGCGCGGCGGCAGACGCACCCGGACCTGCACGCTCACGACTTTTTGCCGGACGATACCCGGCTGTGGGCGGCATTACAGTCCGTGAGCGGCGGCGCCTGGAAAGGCTGTATTTATGACACCGATAAAATCATTGAGGTAATTAACGCCGGTAAAAAAGCACTCGGCCTTTAATTATTTTTTGAGAGAAAGTCGTCTGCGGAAAATATTCCGCGGACGGTTTTTGCTTGTCTTTAATTTTCTAATTTAAACAATGACTTGTGATATATCGTTGGCGTCACAAAAGCGAAATAACGTAATTCAGAAATAAGATATGACCATTGCTGGTTAATTGAGCATCTCATTACACTCCATTAACACGATGTTGTAATTCAGCACACTACATAAGGGTGTAATTCTGATGACGCAATTAACCATGAAAGACAAAATTGGCTACGGGCTGGGTGATACCGCCTGCGGCTTCGTCTGGCAGGCCACGATGTTCCTGCTGGCCTATTTCTACACCGACGTGTTCGGTCTCTCCGCGGGCATAATGGGGACGCTGTTTTTAGTTTCCCGCGTGCTCGACGCCGTGACCGATCCGCTGATGGGACTGCTGGTAGACCGCACCCGCACCCGCTACGGCCAGTTCCGCCCGTTCCTGCTGTGGGGCGCCATCCCGTTTGGCATCGTCTGCATGCTGACCTTCTACACGCCGGACTTCTCCGCGCAGGGCAAAATCATCTACGCCTGCGTGACCTACATTCTGCTGACTCTGGTCTACACCTTCGTTAACGTCCCGTACTGTGCCATGCCGGGGGTGATCACCGCCGACCCGAAAGAGCGTCATGCCCTTCAGTCCTGGCGTTTCTTCCTCGCCGCCGCGGGGTCGCTCGCCATCAGCGGCATCGCGCTGCCGCTGGTCAGCATCATCGGCAAAGGGAACGAGCAGGTGGGCTATTTCGGCGCCATGTGCGTGCTGGGTCTGAGCGGCGTGGTCCTGCTTTATGTCTGCTTCTTCACCACCAAAGAGCGCTACACCTTTGAAATGCAGCCTGGCTCGTCGGTGGCGAAAGATCTTAAGCTGCTGCTGGGCAACGGCCAGTGGCGGATCATGTGCGCCTTCAAGATGATGGCGACCTGCTCCAACGTGGTGCGCGGCGGGGCGACGCTCTACTTCGTCAAATACGTGATGGATCACCCGGAGATGGCGACGCAGTTTTTACTCTACGGCAGCCTCGCCACCATGTTCGGATCGCTCTGCTCGTCCCGCCTGCTGGGCCGCTTCGACCGCGTTACCGCCTTTAAGTGGATCATCGTCGCTTACTCTCTGATTAGCCTGCTGATCTTCTTCACGCCGGCGGAGCATATTGCCCTGATGTTCGCCCTCAACATCCTGTTCCTGTTCGTCTTTAACACCACCACGCCGCTACAGTGGCTGATGGCCTCTGACGTGGTGGATTACGAAGAAAGCCGCAGCGGGCGACGCCTGGACGGGCTGGTGTTCTCCACCTACCTGTTCAGCCTGAAGATTGGCCTGGCGATTGGCGGGGCGGTGGTGGGCTGGATCCTGGCGTACGTGAACTACTCCGCCAGCAGCAGCGTGCAGCCGGTCGAGGTGCTCACCACCATCAAAATTCTGTTCTGCGTGGTGCCCGTGGTGCTCTATGCGGGCATGTTCATCATGCTGTCGTTTTATAAGCTCACCGACGCCCGCGTGGAGGCCATCAGCCAGCAGCTGATCAAGCACCGCGCGGCGCAGGGCGAGGCCATTCCCGACGCCGCGACAGCCGTATCCCATTAACCGGAGGCAACATGGAAATCACTAACCCGATACTCACCGGCTTCAACCCGGACCCGTCCCTGTGCCGCCAGGGCGAGGACTACTACATCGCCACCTCGACCTTCGAGTGGTTCCCGGGCGTGCGCATCTATCACTCCCGCGACCTGAGAAACTGGTCGCTGGTCAGCACGCCGCTGGACCGCGTGTCGATGCTGGATATGAAGGGCAACCCGGACTCCGGCGGTATCTGGGCACCGTGCCTGAGCTACGCCGACGGCAAATTCTGGCTGCTCTATACCGACGTGAAGATTGTCGATTCGCCGTGGAAAAATGGCCGCAACTTCCTCGTCACCGCGCCGTCCATTGAGGGGCCATGGAGCGAGCCGATCCCGATGGGTAACGGCGGGTTCGATCCGTCCCTGTTCCACGACGACGATGGCCGCAAATACTACCTCTACCGCCCGTGGGGGCCGCGCCATCACAGCAACCCGCACAACACCATCGTGATGCAGGAGTTTGACCCGCAGACCGGCACGCTCTCGCCCGAGCGCAAAACGCTGTTTACCGGCACGCCGCTCTGCTACACCGAAGGGGCGCATCTTTATCGCCACGCGGGATGGTACTACCTGATGGTTGCCGAAGGGGGCACCAGCTACGAGCACGCCGTCGTGGTGCTGCGTTCCAAAAATATCGACGGGCCGTACGAGCTGCACCCGGACGTGACGATGATGACCAGCTGGCACCTGCCGGAGAACCCGCTGCAAAAGAGCGGCCACGGCTCGCTGCTGCAAACCCACACCGGGGAGTGGTATATGGCCTACCTTACCAGCCGCCCGCTGCGCCTGCCCGGCGTGCCGCTGCTGGCCTCCGGCGGACGCGGCTACTGTCCGCTGGGGCGCGAGACCGGCATCGCCCGCATTGAATGGCGCGACGGCTGGCCGTACGTGGAGGGCGGCAGGCACGCGCAGCTGACCGTGAAAGGCCCGCAGATGGCGGAGCAGCCCGCCGCCGTTCAGGGTAGCTGGCGGGATGATTTCGACGCCAGTTCGCTTGACCCTGAATTACAGACTCTGCGCATTCCGTTCGACGACACCCTCGGCTCGCTCACCGCGCGCCCCGGCTATTTACGGCTCTACGGCAACGACTCGCTCAACTCGACCTTTACCCAGTCGACCGTGGCGCGCCGCTGGCAGCACTTCATCTTCCGGGCCGAGACGCGGATGCAGTTCTCGCCGGTCCACTTCCAGCAGAGCGCGGGGCTGACCTGCTACTACAACAGCAAAAACTGGAGCTACTGCTTTGTGGATTACGAGGAGGGGCAGGGCAGAACGATTAAGGTGATCCAGCTTGACCACAACGTGCCGTCGTGGCCGCTGCACGAGCAGCCGATTCCGGTGCCGGAACAGGCTGAGAGCGTCTGGCTGCGGGTGGATGTGGATAGGCTGGTCTACCGCTACAGCTACTCGTTCGACGGCGAGACGTGGCACGCCGTGCCGGTAACGTATGAGGCGTGGAAGCTGTCGGACGACTATATCGGCGGGCGCGGCTTCTTCACCGGCGCGTTTGTGGGGCTGCACTGCGAGGACATCAGCGGCGATGGCTGCCACGCGGACTTCGACTACTTCACCTACGAGCCGGCCTGACGGCTCAGGCCGGGTAGCCCAGCGCGCGTGAGAGCTGGAGCCCGGCCTGCTGAAGCTGCTCGCGGAAATTAGCCAGCTCGGCGTCGTCCACGCGGGAGGTCAGCGTCGACAGGCTCAGGGCGGCAATCACGCGGGACTCGTGGTTCCACACCGGCACCGCCACGCAGCGCACGCCCTGCTCGTTCTCTTCGCTATCCAGGGCATAGCCCTGCTCGCGGGTCTGCGCCAGGGCACTCATTAAGGCTTCGCGAGAGGCAAGGGTAGAAGGGGTATAGGTGGTGTACTGATAGCCCTCCAGCAGGGCGTTCAGCTCGGCCTCGCCCAGCCAGGCAATCAACACTTTGCCGATGGCGGTGGCGTGAACCGGCAGGCGGCGGCCGATGCGCGAATAGGCGATGGCAGCGAGCTTGCCTTCAATCTTCTCGATATAGACCCCTTCACGCCCGTCCAGGATCCCCAGATGGGTAGTCTGCCCGGTTCGCCGGGACAGCTCCGTCAGCCAGCCTTTCGCCTTCTGACGAATATCGATAGAGCCCACGACAAAATGCCCGCGTTCGACCAGCTTCATGCCGAGGCGATACTTACCGTTCTCCGGGTTCTGATCGATATAGCCGTGAAGCTGGAGGGTTTTCAGCAGCGAGTGGAGGGTACTCTTGCTCAGCCCCATCAGTTTGCTGATGTCGGTGATCTTAAGCTCGGTGGCCTGCTCGTTGAACAGGTCGAGGATCTGCAACGCACGTTCAACAGACTGAATAATCGGCATAATGCTGGTATGTCCACGCTGGAATTAAGGCGAAAACGTACCTTTTTCGGGGTGAAAAATCAATTGAGTAGAGCGGGTTGTGGGAGAAAGGACATCAGCCGCATCGTCGCCTGATTTGCCCGGCGGCGCTGCGCTTGCACGGGCCTACGGGCTGGGTTTTCTCCCTCTCCCTGTGGGAGAGGGCCGGGGTGAGGGCACCAACGCGCAGAGGACTCAACCCCCAAGCGTCGCCACCATCACCGCCTTAATCGTATGCATCCGGTTTTCCGCCTGGTCAAACACGATGCTCGCCGCCGACTCAAACACCTCGTCCGTTACCTCCATCCCGCCGTGCAGATCGAACTCCTTCGCCATCTGCTTGCCGAGCGTGGTCTGGTCGTCGTGGAACGCCGGCAAACAGTGCAGGAACTTCACGTCCGGGTTGCCGGTCAGCGCCATCATCTGCGCGTTTACCTGATACCCACGCAGCAGCGCAATTCGCTCCGCCCACTTCTCTTTGGCTTCGCCCATCGACACCCACACGTCGGTATAGATAAAGTCCGCGCCCTTCACGCCCGCCGCCACGTCTTCCGTCAGGGTGATTTTCCCGCCGTGCTTTTCCGCCAGCGCGCTGCACTCTGCCACCAGGCTCTCTTCCGGCCAACAGGCCTTCGGGGCCACCAGGCGTAGATCCAGCCCGGTCAGCGCCGCCGCTTCCAGCATCGAGTTGCCCATGTTGTTGCGCGCGTCGCCCGCGTAGACCAGCGTCATCTCGTTAAACGCCTTGCCCGGCAGGTACTCCTGCATGGTCAGCAGGTCAGCCAGCAGCTGCGTTGGGTGGAACTCGTTGGTCAGCCCGTTCCACACCGGCACGCCAGCATACTGCGCCAGCGTCTCGACGACTTCCTGGCCGTGGCCGCGGTACTGAATGCCGTCGTACATCCGCCCGAGCACCCGTGCGGTATCCTTAATTGACTCTTTATGCCCAATCTGGCTGCCGCTCGGCCCTAAATAGGTAACGCGCGCGCCCTGGTCAAATGCGGCAACTTCGAAAGAGCAACGTGTACGGGTCGAGTCTTTTTCGAAGATGAGCGCGATGTTTTTACCGGTAAGCTTTTGTACTTCCTTGCCATTTTTTTTATCGGCTTTGAGCTGTGCGGCAAGGGTCAGCAGAGAAGTGAACTGTGCAGGGGTAAAATCGAGCAATTTCAGAAAGTGTTTCTTGTACAGATCAGACATTTTATCCTCGCATGGCGAACGCCACTTATTGAATTAAAATTCACTTTATATGTGTAATTATTCATTTGCAACCCCGTTTCACAAATCTTTCCAACAAAGGTGGAGGCAAACCCGTCCGTGTGTGAAAATAGAAGTATCTGCCGCACTTTAAAGAGGATTGACCCATGGCAAACCCGGAATTACTGGAAGAGCAACGCGAAGAGACGCGTCTGATTATTGAAGAACTGCTGGAAGACGGTAGCGATCCGGACGCGCTGTACACCATCGAACACCATTTCTCTGCGGACGACTTTGAAGCGCTGGAAAAAATGGCCGTGGAAGCCTTCAAGCTGGGTTACGAAGTGACCGAGCCGGAAGAGCTGGAAGTGGAAGAGGGCGACACCGTCATCTGCTGCGACATCCTGAGCGAAGGCGCGCTGAAGGCGGAGCTGATCGACGCGCAGGTAGAACAGCTGATGAACCTGGCCGAGAAGTTTGAAGTGGAGTACGACGGCTGGGGAACCTACTTCGAAGATCCGAACGGTGAAGACGGCGAAGAAGGCGACGACGAAGATTACGTCGACGAAGACGACGACGGCGTGCGTCACTAAGCGTTTCAGGCGGTGGCGCGCGCCCCCGCTTTTTCAAGGCAGAACCATGGATTACCCGCAGATACTCGCCCCCGTACTTAACTTCCTCCAGTGCCCGACCCCGCAAGCATGGATTGATAAAGCCCGCGACCCGGCGAACCTGCCGCTGCTGCTCACCGACCACATGGTGTGCGAGCTCAAGGCCGCCCAGACCGCGCTGCTGCTGGTGCGTAAATACGTCGCCGACGAAAGCGGTGCCGACGCGCTGCTCGACTGGCTCAAACCCTACGAACAGTTCACCTTCCGCGACGGCCCGGAGCCGGACTTCATCGCCCTGCACAGGCAGATTGGCAAAAGCGTGATGCCCAAAACCGACGACCCGTGGGGCCAGACGCTCATCGACAGCATGGTGCTGCTGATTAAAGAGGAGCTGCACCACTTCTGGCAGGTGCGTGAGGCGATGCTGGCCCGCGATATTCCGTACGTCAAAATCACCGCCAGCCGCTACGCCAAAGGGATGCTGAAGGAAGTGCGCACCCACGAACCGCTGACGCTGATCGACAAGCTCATCTGCGGCGCCTACATCGAAGCCCGTTCCTGCGAACGCTTCGCCGCGCTGGCCCCGTTCCTCGACGATGACTTACAGAAGTTCTATCTCTCGCTGCTGCGCTCGGAAGCGCGCCATTATCAGGACTACCTGACGCTGGCCCAGCAGGTGAGCGACGACGATATCTCACCGCGCATACAGCTTTTTGGCGAAATTGAAGCCACACTTATCTCGACACCGGACCACGAGTTTCGCTTCCACAGCGGCGTGCCGGTGTAAACCGGCACAACTCAAGGATAAGGATGCGAGATGAAAAAAACGTGGATCAGTACGGTCGTTGTTATTGTCGCGGCCGCCGCCGTGGCGTTCTGGGTGTTCTTTGACAGGCAACGCCCTCCGGAAGCGCAGATTGATACCACCCTTAACGCGATGCCTGCCTGGCAGGTGATTAAGGAGCAGGAGCCCGCGCTGCATCAGCGCATCCTCGACCAGATGGCAGCCCTGCAAAAAGCGGGCGAGCCGGAGCAGCAGATTATCGACACCATCCAGCCGCAGATCCTGCATTTGCAGATGTCGCGCCTGCAAAACGCGCCGGACGCCAACGTGGTGAACTACATGACCATCAACATGGAGCAGACTGCCGCCATCCAGAAGGTGAGCGACGACGCCTGCTTCCGCTTCCTCTACCCGATGGTGAAGGGCGGCGTGAATCCGATGCGCATGCTGGATAAAGACCTGATGACGCGGCGAATGCAGGCCGACGCCGACATGATGCGCGCGGCCTACGGTAAAAACCACCACACCGTGACGCAAGCCGAACGCGAGGCGGCTGTCGAGGATGTCCGGCCGATTATGAAACAACTAGCCGATAAGTACGGCGAGGATATCCAGCTGTTGCAGATGCCGGAGAAGGCGGTGGGTAAAGAGAAGCTCTCCTGCGATATGGTGCAGGAGATGTGGGCGAAGGTGCTGGCGCTGCCGGAGCAGAAGGCGGCGGGGGTGATTCGGCTGGCGGTGTCTGAGCTGGAGTGACGGTAGCGCTGGTTTTTTGGGCACTTAGCGCGGGTTTAGCGCGTCGTCGCTTGCATGGCGGCGCGCGACAGGTATAATCCACAACGTTTCCGCATCCCCTTCAGTGCCGAAGTGGCGAAATCGGTAGACGCAGTTGATTCAAAATCAACCGTAGAAATACGTGCCGGTTCGAGTCCGGCCTTCGGCACCATTAGTACTTCCAAGACCATCCGAGAAAGTCCAATTATCCTTTAAAAATCAATGCTTGAAGCGATTTTTACGTCCTGTGTCGTCCGAGGTTGTCCGTTGAAATCCGGATGTCATTGGGGGCATAATTGGGGGCATCTTAACTTCGATTAGAAATGTGCCCCCAAATGAAGCTCAACGCCAGACAGGTCGAGACCGCAAAGCCAAAAGACAAAACCTACAAAATGGCCGATGGCGGCGGTTTGTATCTTGAGGTTTCAGCCAAAGGTTCTAAATACTGGCGCATGAAATACAGACGCCCCTCTGACAAAAAAGAGGATCGCCTCGCTTTTGGTGTTTGGCCTACAGTGACGCTTGCTCAGGCAAGAGCAAAGCGCGATGAAGCTAAAAAGTTGCTAGTGCAGGGCATTGACCCTAAAGCCGAACAGAAAGAAACTCAGGCCGAGAATTCGGGGGCATATACTTTCGAAACTATCGCTCGTGAATGGCATTCCAGTAACAAGCGCTGGAGTGAAGACCATCGATCGCGCGTTCTACGCTATCTTGAGCTTTATATCTTCCCTCATATCGGTTCGTCCGACATTCGCCAGCTCAAAACCAGCCACCTATTAGCCCCGATTAAAAAAGTTGATGCCAGTGGTAAACACGACGTCGCTCAGCGCCTGCAACAGCGCGTCACGGCTATTATGCGTTATGCCGTACAGAACGATTACATCGACTCTAATCCAGCCAGTGACATAGCCGGTGCGTTATCGACTACCGAGGGTGAGTGGAGCTTTAACGCTGAAGAGAGCGAAGTCGCTGACAGTGAAGAGAACAAAAACGCCGATCAGCACCAGGCCACCAGCCGCTGGCGCAAGTTCAGCCGCGAGTGGATCCGCACGGCGAAATCCGATTCACTGGATATCTCCTGGCTGAAGGATAAGGACAGCATCGACGCCGACAGCTTGCCGGAGCCGGATGTGCTGGCGGCAGAGGCGATGGGTGAGCTGGTGCAGGCGCTGGGCGAACTGGATGCGCTGATGCGCGAGCTGGGGGCTGACGAGGAAGCCGATAAGCAACGTCAGTTGCTGAATGCTGAATTTGGTGAGGTGAAGGAATGAGTACGGGGAAATTTCCGGAGGGGTGGGTTAGCCCCCAACTGGATGAGATCGCTACTGATATTAATTATGGTTATACCGCTTCATCAACATCTGAAAATATCGGTCCTAAAATGCTGCGTATAACCGATATTCAAGATAATAAAGTGGACTGGAACTCAGTACCCTTTTGTAAGATTGAGGATAATCAAAAAGATAAATATTTACTTTGTAACGGCGATCTTGTATTCGCACGAACAGGGGCTACTGTTGGTAAAAGTTTCTTAATTAATGAAGATATATCGAACACTGTATTTGCATCTTATTTAATAAGAGTTAGATGTAACAAAAAAATAAGTAGCCATTATCTTTCTTATTTTTTCCGATCGCCTACGTACTGGAGTCAAATAACGGAGTTTAGTGCAGGGATTGGGCAGCCAAATGTCAATGGTTCCAAACTTAAAAAATTAAATTTACCGTTAGCGTCTGTCTATGAACAAAAAATCATCGCCGAAAAACTCGATACACTTCTGGCGCAGGTAGACAGTACCAAGGCACGTCTTGAGCAAATCCCACAAATCCTGAAACGTTTTCGTCAGGCGGTGATGAAACTCGCGATAACAGGTGAGCTAACATCAGAATACCGCAATAATTTTCCTACTAATCTAGTTCAAGAAATCGCGGGTATTGTCGAAAAAGAACGGATAGAAAAGAAGATAAAAAACAGTAAATTATCGAAAGAACCATACCCTGCAAAGATACCATTTTTGATACCAAAAAGTTGGCAATGGTACAGACTGGGTCATATCAGTTTAAAAATAACAGATGGAGCTCATAACACTCCTAAAGTGTTAAGTGAAGGCTACCCATACATTATGGCTAAAGACCTAACAAAAGGTAAGCTCGATTTTTCTGAGGAAAGATTTATTTCAGAAAAAGACCATAAAGAACTTTATTTTAAATGTGCCCCAGAAGTAGGTGATCTTCTTGTTGTTAACATCGGGGCTGGAACAGGGAACAATGTTTTAATAGACAGCGACATTGAGTTCAGTTTTAAAAACATCGCGATAATAAAAAAATCCAAACTGATAACACCAACTTATCTAAAGATTTTCTTTGATTCTCAAAGAAATAGAATATTCAATGAGCAGACAAAGGGAGGAGCGCAGCCTTTTCTTAGTTTATCTGTATTAAACGATATTCCTTTTGCCCTCCCTCCTTTACCCGAACAACACGAAATCGTCCGCCGCGTCGAACAACTCTTCGCTTACGCCGACACCATCGAAAAGCAGGTCAACAACGCCCTGACCCGCGTCAACAGCCTCACCCAGTCAATCCTGGCGAAGGCCTTCCGCGGCGAGCTTACCGCCCAGTGGCGTGCTGACAACCCAAGTCTTATCAGCGGAGAAAACAGCGCTGCCGCCCTGCTGGAAAGGATTAAAGCCGAACGCGCGGCCAGCAGCGGTAAAAAAAACTCGCGTAAAAAAGCGTAATTGGGGTTATCGGCCATCGCTGACTCGAGTCGTTTTAGCGCTCCCAATTCCTTATTGGGAGCGCTAATGCATTAAGACGGCATCACCTCTATCAGCACATCCGTTGCCCAGCTTTCCTCGCTATTAAGGACTTTGCCCTCCTGGCAGGCTTGCGCCAGTTTTACTAGCTGATAAGTCACATCTTCGGCAAAGTCAAAATTACGCCATACATACGGGAAGTCGATACGCCAGTATCCCATTCCCTGGTCGAATCGAATCTTCAACGTCTGACCATCTTCAAAGGTCACCGTCAGCTTACGATGATGTGGAATATCACGTGGCGAATCGAACACCGTCAGTTCTACCGCTATGCCCATTGCCGCAGTAAACCACTGGTCGGCGAAATCCTGAAAATCCGCATCGCTCATCCAGTCATGGAACGGCCGGTTGCCGGGACGATCCTTGGGCTTAAACAGAGTATCAAGCTCAAGCTCCGCGTCATCGGTCAGCTTTGTTTTTAGCGGTTTCAGTATCGCCCCCAGCAGTGCCAGCGCAACCGGGTTTTGCAGATAGCGATCGGTATAGTGAACGCTGGTGATTCGCTGGTTTTTCATCAGCGATTGTGCTTCTTCATGGCTGTTAAACAGCGTGTCCCAGAAGCGTTGTCCGAACTGCGAAAGTGCACCATTTAACTGTTTATGAATCTCTATGTCTTTGACACGCTCAACAGCGTTCGCTGCTTTCCCCGGCAAAACAAACTCGTTCAGTTTTACCGTTTTATAGCCGAGGCTGCGAACGACCAGTTCGTCATTAAGGTGCCAGCCTGGACCCGGGATAGTTGCCTGCTGGCTGCGTGAAGCCAGCGTCATTATGCGATCGGCAAAGGCGATTTGCGCAACAATCGGCAATTCCAGAATCTGTTCGCTATGACACAAACGCACGCCCAAAGCAGTAAACTGCGAAAGTTCGTGCAACAACTCCGGATCATCGACGCCAGCAGGAATGACAAGGTCGACCGCAACATTGTCTTTAATCCGGTAGTTCTGAATCGCCGCCCGGAATTGACGGGCATAAAGATCCCATTCATTGAGTGGCCCATTCATCCACAGTGTGAGTTTTTCAGCTCCCTCGTTAATCGCCCGACGAAGGGTATCGCTAATCGGTCCCGGGCAATATCGGGCATCTGGTAGCGAGAATGTCTCTTCATCTGGTAAACCAATGTAGAAACTGAAGTCATCCCCAAGCCAGGTCAGCGCCGCTTTACGATCCAGCAGGTCATGATCGTGGCGGGTTTGGGAATCGAGCAAACATTCACTGCATGCGGTATCACAATGGTTGCAGCCCAGCTGTTTCACCATCCCCAGCAGAATGGTCTCAATGTGTAATGGAGCACTGGACGCAAAACCTGCGCCACCGCTAATCACATCGTAAAGTTGAACGGCTAATACCGATTGTCCATCTTCCAGCCTGACCGGACGCACAGCGTAGCCCAGTTCTGCAGCAGAAATACCCAATACACCCGCCAGCGCCTGACGCAGGGCAACCGCCAGAGTCATGGCGACAAGCCGACCTTCTTCTGTATTATCCGGGAGGTATTCACCGTTTTGTGGCTTCCGCAGAACCATTTCAAATACATCTGTTCGTGCTAATGCCCCCAGCGTGACGTTTTTCATCAGTGCCGTCGAACCGGGGCAAATCAGCCGCTGATTTTGGCTATCGCGGTCCGCTTTTCCTGGACGAGGTGGGTAGTGAGCTTCCATACTTCTCGGTGCATCATTTTCATTCAGCATCGACTCCGCACGCCCACAGCTCAGGCATAATGCGTAACCATGACCACCTTCTCCGAGACTTTGCTGGAAAACATGACCATCAGCACCAGACGTCATATACCCCATTGTCGGGTTAGGCAGTGGTACGGGTTCCGCTTTAACAAACACCCAGGCAGGGACAACCGGGATAAATTTCATGGTTTCAATGTTGTTTGTCACCGGCGCATGCGCATCGGTTACAAACCCGGCAGGCTGCAGCACCTGACGGCGATTATCCATGATGATTTTTTCACCACAGGTGCTGTTGGTACAGCATAATACCCCGGAACTGCTCATTCCCTCTTCATAGCCGATGGTCCCGCATTTGTGGCAGCGCCAGGCGCAATCCAGACGCTGCGCTTCATTCGTATCGGCATTAATATTGTGCCAGTGCAGGGAGACACCGGCAGAACGGAAGACCCTACCATCAAGAATAATTTCTGCACCTGGTGCATATTCACGGATAGCAACCCCAAGGTTGCGGGAGGGGAGCCCTTTATAACGCGACACGTTATCTTCGCGATCTTTTTTATCCCGGCTTTTCTGCGATTTTTCGCGAATATAGTCTTCCATTGTGAAGTTATCAAACGTCACCACATCCGTTGGGAAGCCGTATCCGGGAAGGAAGGTTCTGGCCGCCAGATCGCGCAGTAGATATTCGCCGCAATGTCGTTTTTTTTCCAGTTCTATGCGCTTGCGATAAGGCGTTTGCGGCAGCGATTCGCGTTCCTGTGCAACAAGATCGCGATAGACGGAAAGCCATCTCTGTTGCAGAAGAGTAATCGCATCAACTGTTTTCTCTCGCAATTTGTGGGAGCTGGCGCCATGCAGCGCCGTGCCTTTTACCAGCCTTTCCAGCGCCGCGTCAATATCAAGCTCGGGGCGTTCAAGCCAGACTTTAAAGCGTTCACATTTTGATTGATCTTCGTCATCACCGAAAAACCAGAGGCTGTCGAGGCTGGTTTTTTCTTTGTCCGTTTCGCCAATAACGTGACATAAAAAGTCAGAGAGCAATAACGCATTGACGTGGCGTTGCACCAGCCGGGCTGAGTTCATCGCCACCATCGGTGCAGGGATCATCGTTTCAAACGGCCAGAGCGGGTTGGCAAATACCTGTTGATCGTGCGGGTTACCTTTACACAATGTGTAAGATATCGCGCGCGATTCCTTGCTACGTCCGGCTCGCCCGGCTCGCTGTAAATAATTTGCCGGATGCGGCGGTACGTTGTTCATCACCACGGCGGTAATGCCACCGATATCAACCCCCATTTCCATGGTGGTGGAACAGTTGAGAACATTAAGCTGCCCGTTCTTAAACATCTTTTCGTAGCTTTGCAGGCGTTCTGAAGACTGCTGGGCAGAGTGCTCGGCAGTGCGGTAGTAGAAGCCACCTTCTACGACACGATCGTTGATATCCGTCCAGACATTTTCCGAACGCAATTGTGCGATCAGCGGCTCGTTGCTGACCCAGTCACGTACTTTAGCCAAACCCGGAGCGTAGTCTTCTTGTGAGCGATCCACCTTCCAGATCTCTGGCATGGTGACCTTTTGCGCGACAAATGCGTCATATTGCGTCTGGGTGAGTTGTTCAAAGGAAATGTGAGTGGGTAGATATGGGGTTAACCCTTTAAAAGCAGTGTCCAGAATTTTATTGGTGACCGGACAAATCCAGGCATCCGTTATTAAAGAGAAGGTCAAATGCTCTTTCGGCAAATAGAAACGGTTACCATCAGGCTTCAGTACGGCAAGTGACCCGGTAAGCTGGTTCCATGCTTCTTTTAACCATGTATTGATAATATCAATCGTCGCCGTATTTACTTTTTTCAATCCTGCACCAAGCATTAATAACTTCACCAAACGATGGGACAAATTGCCATTACGAATTTGTGGCCAGCGTCTGTTCTGATTATCTTCAGGATCTTTTGTTTCCGGGTTACGGACGAATTTTGACGAAAAACGACTACCAATCCAGTTTTTTAACTCATCGTCCAGTTGTGTGAAGTTGCTTTCACGTACGTACAGATCCAGAGTAACCTTAAGAAAATCTTTCCAGTCATCCAGCGTCAGCCCTTGCTCATGCCAATGCATCGGCATCTTATGAATCTTCTCTAGCCCCTGATAACCAACCCGCACCAGCCCTTGCGTTTCCAGGCTGTTAGTTCGTTTAGGACGACGCATAAACTCCCGGAAAAGCAACATTTCCGATAGCTTCAGCGGCCCGCCGTTTTCGTTGAAAATTTCAGGCTTCAGATAGTGATTATATTGCAGAATAGGGCCGCTAATATCGGCTTTCTCTCTAAGCTCATTAACTATTTCTGTCCAGGTTCGGGAAATGAGAATGGTCGCTACGTTACCTCCGGTCGCAGCCTGAAAAGCTTGTTCAAGCTGCTCGGCCTGTACTTCTGCCAGCTTCGCTTGTTCAGGTAATCCCCAGCTTCTAAATTCATCAGCCTGTTCGCGTGCCTGTTTTGCCAACGCTGCTAACTTTTCAAGATCTGTATTGGCATTTGGTGTGGTGGAAGTCTGTTTTCGTTGATGCCAGCCCAATATTTCTACTACGCTGCCACGTAAGCGACTGCGTTCAGCTTCTTGCTGCATGCGTACCGCCATGCGCGCTGTTCCCTGGCGGCTGTCGGTGAAGGTAATGAGACGGCGGCCTCTACCTGGCAGTGAATCAGGCCCCACTCCCTCCTTTCCATCTTCGCTGACAAAGTCCTGACAATACTCCAGAACGGTTGGCACAATATTGGTGACATAAAACGGTCCACCCAACAATGCGCGGCGGAAAGGTTGTTTTCCACTCGTGCCTCTGTAGCCGCAGCCACTGGCACTACATACCTGTTCAATATCGTTAATAATCAGTTCAATACTTTCATTATTAACTACACCAATACGACGAGTCTTGCGATCGAGTCGCTGTAGGATATAACCAGTTTCACTGGCCTTTTCTGCCGCAATAATAAGTGGAGGGCGGTAACTACTTTCTTTCTCAACTTTTTCTTCAGTAGCGACGTTTTCAACATTCACCTCATCCTGCAAAGAGAATTCATCGCCACCTTTATTTTCCCATTGGACAAGTTTGCCATTTTTATCCCGGGCCAGAAGATGCGGTTCGTTACATTCATTGCAGAATGCCAGTTCGTAGACCGGGCTCCCGCATTCGCAATTTTGCCGTTGATTCACATACACATAACCAAAGGGCCAGCCCTTTTCCAGCGGAGTGCCATGCTTTTGTCTGCACTCTTTATCAACACAAGCCCATACTCCCTGGGTATTGCGCTGGAAAATATGCGCTCTTATCTTCAGGAATGCCGGATCTTTAGGATTAGGTTGTGTACCAGAGCAGACGTCGATCCAGCGAAGTACTTCCTGCTGGCTATAATTCTGCTTGGTCAGCGTATTCAACCGCTTCGTCATCGTATCCAGCTTCATTGGATCCGGCTGAGTAACTAACATCTCACGCAAGTAATGTGCTTCAGGTGAATGCGTAAGAGCTTCAAAGCGCTCAGGGCTTACGCCCTTCATGTCTGTATCAGGGATTTGTTCAATTTCTTCTAAAGGAATATAAACGTGTTTGCATGATGCCAGTTTCGGAATCACCCGGCTTCCGTCCAGTACGTCGATGCGCTCCTGCGGTATACCGGATAATTCAGAGAGGAATTTTTTCAGTTGTTTTTCGGCATCGCTTCCGGCAATAGTTGCAGAGGTTGCCACGAAACGCACATCGTCTGGCGTCACGCCAAAGGCCGTCATTACGCGGCGTAACTGCAGAGCTAATTCAGCGGCCTGCGATCCGACATAGGTATGCGCTTCATCCAGTACTATCCAGCGTAATGATTTTTGTGCTTTAGACTGTTGAATAATTGGAGCATCAATCTGGCGGACCATCATATATTCCAGCATCGTGCCGTTTGTTACCAGAATTGGTGCGGGTTCTTCACGCATCTTTTCGCGTGAAAGCACTTCATTTGGCCTTTTTGCCTGCTCGCTTTTTACCGAAGCGTGAAGATTTTCTGTATTGCCATTATAAAGACAGTAACGGATCCCAGTACCAAATCCACGTGTCCACGCATCCAGGCGCTCCCGCTGTGAATTAATTAGGGCATTGAGGGGGTAGAGGAAAAGGGCCCTGACGCCGACAAGTGGGTTGTTACTATTTTCATGTAATTCTCTGTAGAGGTCTTCCAGCACAGGAACCATAAAACATTCCGTTTTGCCTGACCCCGTACCACTTGTCACCACTACCGAATGTTTATCTTCCAGTAAAGCCTTCCAACTGGCTAGCTGGTGAGTGAAGGGTTTCCAGTCTGCACCAAAACGGTAACGACCGTTGTTATGATCATCTAGTGAATCAACAACAGCTTTACTCAGTAATGCCTTACCTTCGGTCAGGTTGCGCATTGTATAATTTGACTCTTTCCAGCCAAACATTTGCTGGAATACTGGTGAGGCAAGAAATGAGCCTGATTTCCCACAATCGGCACCCATTTGCTCTGCGAGATGCTTGCGTAAGTTCGGGTTTGTGATCCCCATAATACTGAGCGTTGCTTCGGTTGAGCGAGACAACGATTGTTCAATAAGCGACGAAAAAAAGCGTGTAGTCATCTTTAATCCTTTTTATTTTTTGAAATATAACGCAGAAGGCTGCACTGGAATATGGCCTTGAACCAGCGAGAATCGAAGTCCCGGACTTGTCTCAGGAAAAATACGGCGCCAGGTTTGTGTTCAAACACAGTTTCAAAGGAAGTTTTACCGCTTGCCACTGCAGCCGCGAAAACAGGTAACCAGGCAACTGAATAGCGATAATCAGCCTCGGGATAAATATCTATCACTACATCTGTTTGTGATGACATCCAGTTATGCAGTCGCTTACAGCCATATTCTGGCCACCGAGCTTCACTGTGTTCGCGTAAAAGCTCCTGATACCACTCACGGACAAAGGATGTTGGAATGGGAGGAGGAAATTTCCCATAACTTAACCATTTTTCAATTTCATCGGCATAAGTTGGAAATACGATCCCTAATTGTCGATACATCTTACTCAGCAGTGTTACCAAAACTTCATCTTGTGCCCCTTTTTGGGTCAGGAATCGTTTGAAGGTTTCTGCTGCGGATTTGATTTCTAATATAGGGAAAAACTCCCAAAAAACAGGGAATTCATTCTCAATGCGGTTTAAATACTCGGCGGACATTTCAAATTTGAAGAGAGACATCGCCAGCGCTCTTGGATGTTGTACGAGTGCTCGCCATACTTCAAATGTAGCCAGCGGAAGATAGCCAAAATGTTCATAAAGACTGTGCATAAACTGCCAACCGGAGTGCGCAGGATCGGTAGCCATCTGATCAAGCACCAGCGTTATGGTATTCACTTTTGCCTGGGGATTAAAAAGTTGGGTGGCTTTCTGAAGTGAACGAACGCTACTTTCATCGCCATGTAAGGAAGATTCGCCACGAATGAAGCATGGACGAAACGCCATTTCATCACCTTCCTTTGGGACTACTAGCCAAGGCCCGTTTTTGCTAACGATTGAACTCAGTTCATATTCACCAACAGGTACACCCTCACTTAGCCTCGATGACAACGAGACTGCTTTTCGCTCTGGCTCGCTCAATAACATGATGACGGGAGAAGGGAGTTGCCCGGCACGATAGCTTGTCGACTGGCTGGTGAGAACTTCTTTTTCATAATCATAACGCAAACTGTATTTGTAGCGCCGAATCTGCCAGCTCATCGCTACGCCAGCACCTCTGATTCGCATATCCACAACCTGGTCAATTCCTGATTCAAGAGATAGCAAATTTTCAATATGTTCTCTTAGACTGTATAAATTGAGTTCAATAGGGCGTTCTACTGCCGTATAAAACCATTCATGCCATGCCTGTTGACCATTTATAGTGCGTAGATGTAATTCCAGTGAAAATCGAGTCGGTTCACCATTTTTACCAAACAAGTAGGCTCTTGAACCAAGTAAATCATGCAAAGTGATATTTTTATCAAGAAGGTCTCCATTTGCATCAAAAACCAAACAACCTTTAGCAGGATAAGGTAAAGTCAATTCAATTGAGTCAGCCCCCAAATTAGGATAAATTTCCAGAGAGATAAAGGCGGGAGGGATGCCTTCGGCTTTGAGTAATATCTCGGTGCGTCCTGCTGCGCGCTTTCGCGCAATCTCGAATGTTTTATTTTTTAAGACAGACATGCAGGGATGTTGCGTTGAGATGACAATGGTACCTTCATTAGCCTGATCGCCACCGTGAATCTCAACATTAAAGTCTGCCGGTAATATTCCAATTTTTCGACGGAGTATCGTCTCATTATCACTATTCCTGACGGAAACAAATTGAGATCCCATCATCTCTTGTAACTGGCATTCTTCGATTGATTTACTATTAAAATAAGGTTTAAATTGGATATGTTTTACATCAGGATTTTTCGAGGTGACTTTAGGGACCCCAAGGAATGTTTCAGTAGGGTTGCATACCCAATTTACTCTTTTACCATAAAACTCAACCCCACCAGGGTTAGTCTGTTCTTTCCCAGTGCGTATACGATATATTTCATCTCCGGAAATAATTAATTCATGGCAACCTTTTACGGAGAGTGTTTCGAAGCCTAAGACTGAAATTGTATTCAAAGTCGTTTCATATCCTGAAACAGTTGTCTTATCTCGAGGTAGAACAATAAGAACATCGCTGTTACGAACATTGCACGAAGCTTGCCCTTGTAATAGCCATCGTTCTCCTTCAGCAACAAAAGTAAGTGGAACCTCACCAATGGCGATTTCGCTATCATCCAGTTTTATTGCGCCAACATTCATTCCGCCTGCCCGAGCAACTAACGATAAACTCGCAGAAGGGGCATGTCTGGCAAATCGTGATTCATTTTTACGGATGCGAATTCTGGCATGTGATTTTTCGAGGGACGCATAGACTACACCAAGGCTTGCAACTTCGTTAATGCCTTCGTAAATAGCAAGTTCAAATCGTGTAGTTGAAGGTTCACTAATAATTGGAAAAGAGAGTTCATCTGGTAACGAAACTATCGCACGTATTTGATCCGGCGATTTTTCTGTCCAAAAGAACTGACAACCGGTACATTTATTTTTTTTTGAACGGGGTTTTGTTTCTATAGATGCAGTACGTAACAATCCATTTAGAAAGCGGGTGCCTGTTTCATCATCAAGTGGCATAGGGAATTCATCCCGCCATTTTGGATGCGTTTTATCAAGCTGCGCTACTGGTTCAGAATCATCGCTTAGATTATACATCAGTACCAATGAGCTGAGTTTTTCTGCCATATGACTGATGAGCTCTACTGATGTGTCTTCAATAAAAACAGCTGGAAGCGAAGATCTTTCTATAATGTTTCTTACCAGCGAAAGCATGGAAAAACCTGCTATCTGAGCTTGTTCATACTGATTAAGGATCCGGGAAAATACGGTTTGAAAACTACTATCTGATTCCTTCAGTAAACGAAAAGGTAGACCACCCTCACTGAACAACGTTCCTAGAAAGTTACGTCTATCCGATTCATAAAATCGAATTGGTCGCATCCAGTAACTCTCCATCCCTTTAGGAACGATATGCCTTAGTTCCGTCGCCGTTAACGATGTACCTAGCTTTTTATAAATGGGCTCCCAAGTCCACCCACAATTCCGCTCATAGTCTCTGCGGTACCATTCAGAGCAAAAAAACACAAAACAGGAAGCATAGCCTTTATCATCAACAATATTTGTAGTTTGGCTAACCGCTCGAAGTAACTGCGTTAAGTCCACATATTCTTCATTCGTCGCTTGATATTCATAAAGCGGGCGACCATCGGGTTGTCTCAATCCTCTACGACTAAGAAAGTTTGTTAGCCATGAAGTACATTTTGTCCATGAAATGCATTCTGATTGAACCAAAGCATTCTCCTTATAGTCAAGCGAGACAAGACTTAATGAATGTTTAATTTAAAAAACCGATTAGCGTACCCTCGAAGCGTTTGTATGGCAATACCTAATTTTTGTAGGTGGCCAGGAGGAACACTACTGATATATGACATATCAAATATTGATTAATTGCTTGATCATCATTGCTTTCATTTATGATTTCTAAGTAAAAGAAAATTTCACTTAAGTGATGAGCAAATATAATATCTGAAAAACCACCTATTACGCTATATAACAATTATGGTGATGGTTCAATAGTAAAATACGAAATTTGTATGACTTGTCAAAAAAAGAGAACGAGCTAAATGTTTGGACTATGAGTTTCTAAGTTCATTAGAGCTACGATAACATCTTTGTTGAGGATAGAGTGATATAGCCATTTATGTCTGCATGAAGATGAGATGTGTACAACTGAACATCTCAATATAAGTCCTTCACCGATAAGTAAAAGCCACTCTAAAAAATAGTGTTTTTTTTATGTAATATCCCATTTAACCATCTCTCACTTCTTTCATGCCGATAATCCTGCGTAACCCAAAGCGAAGTTATCGCCACATCTGTTATATTACTTATTCCCATCCGCAGCCCCTCTTCATCCAGGTCCGTAAACCGTCGTTCACCCTGTACCCGTTCACCGTTGCCATACTTAAAAGATACGTACCAAACGCCGCCAGGCTTAAGCGCATCCGCAATCTTCTGCATCACTTTAGGCAACTCAGAAGAGGGGACATGCAGCAAAGATGCACAACACCAGATCCCATCGTACTGCGCTTTACCGTCGATCTCTGAAAACGTCATCAGTTGCACGGGTAACCCGGTATGTTGCCTTGCCAGCTCCACCATAGCGGAAGAGGCATCAAAAGCATCCACCTGATACCCCATCTCATGAAATGCTTTTGCGTCTCGTCCTGAACCGCAGCCCGCATCCAGAACACGGCCACCGTTAGGCAGATGTTGGGTGAAGGCCTCGTAAAGCGGGGTCATATCGACATTAACCGTGCCATCGAAGAAATCCTGTGCGTGATTCTGATAGTAGTGAAGTGTCATTAAAACGTTGCCTCGCCTTCCGCGTTGGGTTTCCAGGTATGGATAAGTTTGTCCAGCGCGGCCTGCCAGTTACGCTGAAGAAAGCTTTTCCGTGCTTCAGGACGTTGCCCTGTCTGTAGAACAATCGTCTCATGTAACGGCAGTTTGCTCTGAATAAAATACTCATTGCGGGTGTGTAACCGCTGCAG
Source organism: Enterobacter cloacae complex sp. 302F9 (assembly GCF_050030335.1). Lineage (NCBI taxonomy): Bacteria > Pseudomonadati > Pseudomonadota > Gammaproteobacteria > Enterobacterales > Enterobacteriaceae > Enterobacter > Enterobacter cloacae complex sp. 302F9. The sequence continues at coordinate 589,846 of NZ_JBLGUC010000001.1, forward strand.
GAGCCTGAGCTCGGGAATGCGTGCAGATTTACCTTCAACGCCACGGTTACAGCACCGGCAGGCCAGCACTAAGTTCCATACGCCGTTAATATTGCTCACCTCATGGCGGGCAGCCCAGGGAATAAAGTGGTCGACGTCCGCCAGTTCTGCGTCTCCCGGTACCAGACTGATGGGTTTAAAGCAGTAAAAACATCGTCCTTTCTGGTAACCATTCAGGCTGTCGCGGCAGCTGGTGATGTCTACGCGCCGCGCATTCACCTTCATGAACAACAGCTGATTATCTTCGTCAAACTCCACGCCCACAAGGTTACGTGATACCCCCATCGACCAGGCTTGTTCCACCAGGTTCCAGCGGGCATTAGTTTCAAAGGCGAGGTTTTTATACTGCAGGCGTTCGCCCAGTAAAAAGAAGTTATCCGTCAGGCGGATCCCGTTGTGGGTTTTGCGCTCATCAAGGAAAAAACGTTTATCGATCTCGCCCTGGTTCACGTAGTGAAAGGCATCAATCACGTTGTTAAAGCCAAGGCGCACCGTCGCTTCAATGAGCTGAGCGTGGGTGATTTCACCTCGGTTGAACTTCAGACAGGTTTCCAAAAACTGACTGCTGCGGGAGGTGATCTGTTTTGGCGCATGCTTCAGGTGCTCGCAAAGATAGCGGCTGAACGGCACGGCAAGCTGGTCGAGCGTAATCAAATCGCTGCCCGTCTTATCCACTTCATACAACGCAGACGCCAGCGCGAACTTATAAGATGCGACGTTCCTTCCAAAGAGGATCACACCACGCCAGTAGTTCTCAAGCGTCGGATCGGCCTGATAAAATTCCATCGATGAAGTCCTGTTACGGTTGGCTGGGCAGGGCGTTACTAAAGCCTGTAACAGGATCACATAACAAAATCAGGGTGATGTAAATCGTTAATCTATAGGTTTGATGAATTTTTGAGGGGTCTGAGAGGAGGGGGGTAGCGGCAACCTATGGGGCATTAGCGCCAGGTTTGCGAACGAACAGATATCGGGAGGAGGCTAGTTGAAATGATTTGCAGGCCGAAGCGTTGTCGTTTCTCGAATTAAAAAATATATACTGTTATTTCCTGAATCTCCCTCGCAAATTCCAAATTTACCCCACGCCAAACCGCTGGATTTATATTCAGCTCTGTATAATGAGCACCAGAAATTACGCCGAACGGCAAAGGAAGTATCAAAGAGAGTTTAACGAGGAATTCGCGATATGAAGGTGCTGCAACACCCCCATACCGCTAACCACAACCAACTACTGAGGAGTTGAAAATGGCTGCGACGAATTTTAAGCCAGAGTTCACGGTTTGCAAAACAGAATCAGACGCTTTCACCGGCATGATTGAAAACCGCGAGCTGGTACGCAAAAACAGCGCCCGCCGTCTGCACGGCAACCAGTCCAACGCGGCACCCGTTCATCCCCGCGCGGAAACGCCGCAGGACAGTGCCGCCTGCTGCGAACTGTATGCGCGCATAGACATGAAATATCTTCTTCTGGGCGGCGACTGGTTAAAACGCGCTGGTTTCATCAACGGTATGCCCGTAAAAATACGTGCAATGAAAGACTGCATTGTGATTACGCCGCAGCATACAAGAGAATTATGGGGATGCCTGGAAGGTATGAGCGTGGTGAATATAAATAAAAAGAAAGTGGCGCAGTGGTTGAAGACGTTTCCGGGCGCGTTGAATGATACCGGCGATATACCGGTTGTTAAGCGTGGAACAGGGCAGGCGATATTGGAGTAACTGTGCTTCCCATCCAATGTAATCCGTGAAGCAATAAAACGGGCATGTCATCCCATGCCCGTTGTAAGTAAAAATCACTCATGCTTTACCTGCTCTTTCACAGCCTTAACCAGCACAGCGTGAAGTTCGCCGACGGTTAAATCGCGTATAACAGGTTCGGGTATGCCACGTACCCAGCGGATAAACCGACAGATGCCTAAAAAGTCTATACCTTCACCCGTAAACAGATACTCATTCTCTGCGAGAGAGAACGTTTTCATATAGCCATCTTCTTCCGTGGCAAGCTGAACGCCAAACGCTTCTTCGCAGTCTTCCAGTAGGTCTTCGCCGTCCATACCGCAAATATGCAAATCGGCCTCAATCAACGTATTGCTATCGATAGGTTTACGCTGCTCCCCTGAGGAGTTTCGAACAACCTCAATAACTTGTGAGAGAGTGGGTTCCATCATGATGCTCTCCTTTAAAGCGGTGGAAATCATCGCCAGCGCTTTCCGGCGGCGTTCCGCTTGGTCAGACCGACAAGCACAACGTTACCTCGGCCCGAGAAATTTTGAAGTCAGTTCAGGCGATCGCCATATGATTCCAGGCATCTCTGTAAACTATATTCCCGTCACAGTGTTTCCAGGTGATTGCCTCATATCTTAGCTCGATCGTCTCTGAATGCGTTCCTGTTCCAGAACTCGGGAACAGATTTGGCGTAATCCCCGTGATTTTTACATTCTCCAGGATAATGTTGAAATATTCTCTCTCGATTCCTGCACCATCAATTTGATACATTTTGATCGTAGCTGATGTAGCCCCCTGAAACACCAGACAGTAGCTGTATCTCCAGATAAGAGATAGGCTTGAATATATGTCTAACACTAACACCAATTTTGAGATGACCGGGATCCTGTTAGGGCAAGAAGTCCGTAAACGTAAAACTCCTCAGGAGAAGATCGCCATTATCCAGCAGACGATGGAGCCGGGTATGAATGTCTCCCATGTCGCCCGCCTGCATGGTATCCAGCCCAGCCTGCTGTTTAAGTGGAAGAAGCAATATCAGGAAGGCAGCCTCACCGCCGTTGCGGCTGGAGAGGAAGTCGTTCCTGCTTCTGAGCTTACTGCTGCTCTGAAGCAGGTCCGGGAGCTTCAGCGCCTTCTGGGCAAGAAGACGATGGAAGTTGAGATCCTGAAAGAAGCCGTGGAGTACGGTCAGTCGCGAAAATGGATAGCGCACGCGCCCTTGTTGCCAAAGGACGGGGAATAGCCATGGTCAGCCGGACCATGGGCGTGTCGCGTGCGCAACTGTCACTGCGGATTAACCGTTCTGCCGACTGGCAGGACAGGCGCTGTAACCGGCGTAATGAAGAAGCAGACGCAGAAATACTGTCGGCTATCCTCAACATTATCAGCGATATGCCGAGTTATGGTTATCGACGCGTGTGGGGCATCCTGCGCAAGCAACGTCGCACAGAGGGACAGCCACCTGTGAATGCCAAACGGCTTTACAGGATAATGAGCGAGCATAACCTGTTGTTGTTGCATCACAAACCAGAGCGACCGAAGCGTGAACATAAGGGCAAGATAGCGGTGGCAGAAAGCGATATGCGCTGGTGTTCAGATGGCTTCGAGTTCGGCTGCGACAACGGCGAAAAACTGCGGGTAACGTTCGCGCTGGACTGCTGCGACCGTGAGGCCATAGACTGGGCAGCAAGCACGGGAGGCTATGACAGTTCGACCGTGCAGGATGTGATGCTGAGGTCGGTGGAAAAGCGCTTCGGCGACAGGCTGCCCGACACAGCGGTGCAGTGGCTGACGGACAACGGTTCAGCATATACCGCGCATGAAACGCGGAGGTTCGCCAAAGAGCTGAATCTGGAGCCATGTACAACAGCGGTGAGCAGCCCGCAGAGCAATGGCATGGCCGAACGGTTCGTGAAGACGATGAAGGAAGACTATATCGCGTTCATGCCGAAACCGGATGTGAGAACAGCCCTGCGAAACCTTGCAGCGGCGTTCACGCATTACAATGAAAATCACCCGCATAGTGCGCTGGGATATCACTCTCCGAGAGAATACCGGCGGCAGCGGGCATCGTTAACTTAAGATACAAAAGCTGTCCGGAAATGGCGGGTCAAGATCAGTAGCCGATTTTAGCTTTTGGTTTTCACACAGTGCCCTGATAAGAACCGGAGTTGTTTTATCAAACTCTTTCTGAACAGCAATCGGTGTATGTACACGGGTACCTATTAGTCGGCCTGTATTTCCACTCACAGGAATGGTGAGGTGATGAGCGACTGCCTTTAATTCAATAGCACCTAACCGACCGGACACCATGGAACCTCCTACGACGGGTGAGCCATTAGCATCGGTTAACCATAGATATGCTGGATTTGACATGATTATTCCTCATCTATATTTACAAAAGAAGGTAGGTGTAACATCGCCACGACCCATATGAATAAGCCAATAATTTTCAGCGGCCATGGTTCAAGGACAGCTATACAAGCAAATGCACCGATGATCAGTAAGGGGCCTGATAACACATCCAGGATCCCGCTAAAAATACGTATCTTTCCTGGCAGGAATTTATTCATTACTAATGAAATAAGGTAGGCACTTAGGGTAATGATGCAAAAGGCGATTGTTTTATCATGCCAGGTTTCGAATTCAACCCAGCTAAGGATATAGGCTAAAACTAAATATGAGCAAAGAAGCAGGTTTATAATTGGGGTGATAAACTTACTCATACGCGCCTGCCGTAGTGTGTGCAGTTAGTTTTTCATTAACTTTCTTTATGATTTGATTAAATACAGGTTTTCCTTCTGAATAACCTGCATGGATAGCATCTACGAAAGGCTGGACGGCATCAGCGAACAGAAAATAAAGTAAGTCATAGTCTCTTGGTCTCAGAAGTTGATATACTTCTGGGGCTTCTGCTTCGAGTCTGTCAGATGTTCTAATTGATCGCTCAGCCATTCCCCCAAACAAAAGGAGTGTGCTCAGTGCCGTGATTGGGTTACTTTTCCCTTTGAAAACAACAAACGTGAAGGACGTCCTTTCAATAACATGCTTTGCGATAGTTGATGCAATAATATTGGTTGATATTCTACCTGCAATTGAAGTCATTACAGATCTGTATATTTTATCCTGCTCATCCTCGGTTAAATATCTATTGAACACTTTAAAAATAATTTTAACTGCGTTGACAATGTTCTCGTAATTCAAAATGTCGTTTTTTATGGCAGTCATCATTCTTATGCGTTGAGTTTCACGAGCATACCTGGTATCTGTGTCAAAGATTCCGTAAACCAGATATCCATAATCTAACGGTACAGATAGTCCTCCATTTATAAGCCCAGTAACTGTATCAGGAGAAGCGATTATGTTGCATAATCTCCGGGCTATATCTTCTACATCAGCCATAGTATCCCTTCAAATGTATTATAAAGGGTAATATCAATGTGATATTAATGTAGATAAAGCAATTAATTATATCTAAACGACGAATTAAGAATTATTGGAGGAATTAATATTATATTAAATGAGATAATAAGCGGCTTTGTGCTAACAGCACGCACTCCACCGCCCAACCTCAATCAACTCACCTATTCAAAACACCGGCACCCCCAGCCCAACCTTCACCTCCCTCAACGTCGCCTGCGTCACCCCCTGCGCCCGTTCGGTCCCGCGCTTCAGCATCGCCATCATCTCCCCCTTGTCCTGCATATACATCGCCCGCCGCTCCCGCATTGGCGCAATCAGCTCCTGCAAACACGCCTCCAGCTCGTTCTTGCACACCCGGTCACCCAGCCCGCCTGCCTGATAGTGCGCCTTCATCGCCGCCACTTTCTCTTTGTCCGGATGAAACGCGTCGAGGTAGGTAAACACCACGTTCCCCTCAATCTGCCCCGGGTCGCTCACCTTCAGGTGGTGCGGGTCGGTGTACATGGCGCTGACCGCACGATGAATCGTCTCTTCGCTGGCCGAAAGGTGCAGCGTGTTGCCCAGCGATTTCGACATCTTGGCACCGCCGTCGATGCCGGGCAGGCGGCTGGTGTCGCTCAGCATCGCCTTGCAGTGGCGCAGCACCGGGGCGGGCAGCAGGCTGTTCATCTTGTGCACAATCTCGTTGGTCTGCTCAATCATCGGCAGCTGGTCGTCGCCGACGGGCACGCACTTGGCCTTGAACGCGGTGATGTCCGCCGCCTGGCTGATGGGGTAGGCCATAAACCCGACCGGCAGCGAGCGGGCAAAGCCTTTCTGCACAATCTCGTTTTTCACCGTCGGGTTACGCTCCACGCGGGCGACGGTGACGATGTTCATATACAGCATCGTCAGCTCGGCGAGGGCGGGCAGGGCGGATTGCAGGCAGATCGTGGTCAGGTTCGGGTCGATGCCCGCGGCGAGGTAGTCGGCCAGCACTTCGGGGATGTTGTCGCGAATTTTTTGCGGGTTGCTGCCGTTGTCGGTCAGCCCCTGAAGGTCAGCAATCAGCACAAACTGGTTGTGCGTGTGCTGAAGCGCCACGCGCTGGCGTAGCGATCCGACGAAATGACCGAGGTGCAGCGGGCCGGTTGGGCGATCGCCGGTGAGGATGGTGGGTGCGTTCATAAAGACTCCTTAATGTGCAGTGGCCGAAAGGGGTCTTAGAAATGTGAAAGCCGCCTTTCGGCGGCTATCTGAAAATGAGGAAAACTACTCCGTGCCGCCTTTAAGAAGGCAGCCACCAGCGGTTTACGGTGAGCACGGCGTGGTTTATGTTCATCTCTTTACCGTACCATGTCCGGCGCGAAAAACAAAAGGGCACGTCATGCTGCAATCACTCAACCACCTGACCCTCGCGGTCAGCGACCTGCAAAAAAGCGTCACCTTCTGGCACGAGCTGCTGGGGCTTGCGCTGCACGCCCGCTGGAATACCGGGGCCTATCTCACCTGCGGCGATCTGTGGGTCTGCCTGTCGTACGACGAGGCGCGCCAGTACGTGCCGCCGCAGGAGAGCGACTACACCCACTACGCGTTTACCGTGGCGGAAGAAGATTTTGAACCGTTCTCGCAAAGGCTCAAGCAGGCGGGCGTCACCGTCTGGAAGCAGAACAAAAGCGAGGGGGCATCGTTCTATTTTCTCGACCCGGACGGGCACAAGCTGGAGCTGCACGTCGGCAGCCTCGCCGCGCGGCTGGCGGCGTGTCGCGAGAAGCCCTACGCGGGCATGGTGTTTACCTCAGACGAGGCTTGAGGCGCGCACCTTCAGCCTGCCCGCCAGCGTCACGTGCGTGGCGGCATCTTCCTGATTGCACAGGTACTCCACCGCCAGCCGTCCCAGCTCGCTGTAGGGCAGCTGGATGCTGGTCAGCGGCGGGGTGAGCTGCTCGGAAATCTTCTGGTCGTCGTAGCCCGCCAGCAGCATATCCTGCGGAATGCGCACGCCGTTCACCGCCAGCGCCTGGTAGCAGCCGATCGCCAGCCAGTCGCTGGCGCAGAAGATGGCGTCCGGGCGCTCGGTCAGTTCCAGCAGCGAAGCTGTCGCGGTAAAGGACTCGCTGAACTGCCAGTTGGTCTGGCGCACCAGGCCGTCGTCGCACGCCAGTCCGGCCTGCTGTAATGCCGCCTGGTAGCCCGCCAGACGCTGGCGCGAGGCCTCCATCCAGCTCTCGCCGGTGATGTGGGCGATGCGCGTGGCGCCGCAGGCGATGAGGTGTCTGGTAACCTGGAAAGCGTTGGCGTAGTCGTCCGGAATAAACGACGGCAGCAGCGGCGAGCCGGGGTCGCGCTGGTTGAGCAGCACCAGCGGGATGCGGGTGCAGTCCTGGAATGCCGTCATATCGACGACGTTCGTGACCGGAGAGGCAAGGATAATCCCGATGCAGTTGCGCTTGTCCAGCTGGCGGATGATGTTCAGGGCCAGCTCCACGTCGTCGCCGTAGTCGTAGACGGTGAGCAGGGTCTCGTTGCGCCACGCCGCTTCCCGCGCCTGGCTGATGGCGTCGATAAACGGGTCGAAGCTCTGCATGGAGCTGACCAGCAGGGCGATCTCCTCCTGGTTGCGCGGGGCGTGAACGGCGGGGAGGCGGTCGTAGCCGAGCTCGGTGGCGACGCCAATCACCCGCTGGCGGGTGTCGTCGCTGAGCTTGATGTTGCGGGACTGGTTGAGCACCAGCGATACCGTCGCCTGCGACACCCCCGCCGCCCGCGCAATATCGTTCATCGTCACTTTTGTTTTTCGCTTCATCCGTCCTCTCCCTTTCGCGATTTCGCATCATACCCTAACCGCACGCTTTAGCGCCGTCGATCACGTTTCTCATCCATCGAAGCGTGAACTTTGTGAGAGGCGTCGCTTTTCTGAGCGCCACGATTTGCGCATTTATTCTGCAACTAATATTTATTAGCTAAATATTATCAGTAAGAGGATGCGTAATGAAAGAGCAATGGAGCAGGGAGCAGGCACAGGCGTGGTATCAGCAGAAAGGCTGGCTGTGCGGGTTTAACTATCTGCCGTCGACGGCGGTGAACTGGACCGATATCTGGCAGGAAGAGACCTTCGATGCCGAAACCATCGACCGCGAGCTGGGCTGGGCGGCGGAGGCGGGCTATAACACCCTGCGCATCAACCTGCCGTTTATCGTCTGGGAGCACGACCGCGACGGGCTGATGGCGCGCATCGACCGCTTTTTGACGATTGCCGACGGTCACGGGTTCAGCACCATGCTGACCCTGATGGACGACTGCGGGTTCTCCGGCGACGAGCCGTACCTCGGCCCGCAAAAGCCGCCCGTACCGGGCAAGCACAACAGCCAGGCGGCAGCGAGCCCGGGACGCGATAAGGTGTGCGATCGCGACTGCTGGCCACAGATTGAGCGCTATATCCGCGACGTTGTGCGCCAGTTCCGCGAGGATAAGCGCGTATTGCTCTGGGATCTGTATAACGAGCCGGGCAACCGCGGCATTTTCGCGACCGGCACGGAGGAGGTGTTGTACGACGAGAAGCTGGAAACCTGCGCGCACGAGTTGATGAAGCAGGCGTTCCGCTGGGTGCGTGAGGAAGACCCGACCCAGCCGCTCACCATCTGCGCGTGGCGTCTGCCGGCGGAAGAAGAGGGCGAGACGTTTTACCAGCACCCGCTGGACCAGACCGCGCTGGCGCTGTCAGATGTGGTGAGCTACCACGCCTATACCAATACCGGGCGCATGACGGCGATTATCCAGCAGCTTCAGGCGCTGGGCCGCCCAATCTTCTGCACCGAATGGCTGGCGCGTCACGTGGGCGGCACCATCGAAGAGCAGCTCCCGCTGATGTACATGGCGAAGGTCGCGCCGTATCAGTGGGGGCTGGTGCGCGGTAAAACCCAGACCTGGCTGCCGTGGCCGGTAGTGATGAAGGAGTCCACGGACTACTGCCGCCTGTGGTTCCACGACGTGTTTGAGGAGAACGGTATCCCGTTCTCACGAGCTGAAATCGCGCTGATGAAGAAGCTGCGCAAAATCGCCCCGAATCCGCAGGGCTAATAATAATGACCCGGCGCGCTCTCGCCGGGCAACCAGGTACGCACTATGGCAATGACAATGAAAATACCGTCTCGCGAGTTGTGGTCTTACTTTGGCTATGGTTTAGGTCAGTGTTTTAGCTTTGGTTTAGTGGGTTCGTTTATTAACTATTTTTACACCGACGTGCTGGGGATCTCGGCGCTGGCGGCAAGCACCATCTTCCTGATTGCCCGTGCGTGGGATGCGGTTCACGATCCGCTGTTTGCCAGCATTATGGACACCATTAACAGCCGGTTCGGCAAGTTTCGCCACTTTTTACTGATCGCCCCGCTGCTGATCACCGGGGTCACCCTGCTGGCGTTCTATAAAATCGAAGCGGACATGACCACCAAAATCCTCTACGCCGGGGTGACGTATATCCTGTGGGGCACGCTGTACGCCATCTCCGATATCCCGTTTTGGTCGATGTCATCGGTGATGACCAACGACTCCGGCCAGCGCACCCGCGCGGTGACGGCGGCGATGCTCGGAGTGAATGCCGGGATCGCCTGCGCTAACATCTTCTTCCCGAAGCTGGCGGCGTTCTTTGCCCAGTACAGCAACGATAAAGGCTACTTTATGGCGGCGCTGGTGATGATGCTGGTGGGCCTGCCGCTGATGCTCAACGGCTTTATGCAGATCAAAGAGCGCGTGCCGCCGAGCCCGGAGAAGGTGACGATGCGCGACACCTTCCACAACCTGCGCCAGAACAAGCCGCTGTTTATTGTCCTGCTGTCGTTCTTTTTCTGCGTGTTCCATAACGTGGCGGGCGGTCTCTATATCTACTTCTTTATCAACAATATGGGCGACGGCAGCCTGCAAATGGCAATTGGCGTGATGGGGATAGTGGCGGCGGTGCTGTGCCTGGTCGCCCCGCTGCTGACCCGTCGGATGCAGAAGCGGAAGCTGTTTATGATCCTCTGCGGGCTGGACGTGGCGGTGCGCGTGGTGATGTGGTTCACGGGCTATCAGCACACGGCGTTGCTGTTTATCCTGCTCGGCCTGAGCACGCTGTTCGTGATGATGACCAACATCCTCACCTCGTCGATGATTGCCGACACCATCGAGTATGCGGAGTATCACACCCACAAGCGCTGCGCGGCGATCACCTTCTCCGGGCAGACCTTTACCGGCAAGATGTCGGTGGCGGTGGGCGGCGGGCTCATCGGCGTGTTTCTGACGATGATCGACTATGTGCCGCAGGCGCAGGCCCAGAGCGACAGCGTGCTGGCGGGACTGTTCTTCGGGATTTGTTTGTTACCGGCGATAGGCTCGCTGATCCGAATGGGGTTTATGTCGCGCTTTACCTTTACCGAAGAGAAGCATGCGGAGATTTGTCGGCTGCTGGCGGAGCGGAATGCGTCTGCGAAAGCGCCGGGTGGCGGCTGCGCCTTACCCGGCCTACAGGACCAGCCCTTGTAGGCCTGATAAGCGAAGCGCCATCAGGCTTCGCTTAATGACTTACAGCGACTTCACAAACGCCAGCAGATCTTCGTTGAGCTGGTCCTGGTGGGTCAGCGCGAAGCCGTGCGGCGCGTTGTCGTACACTTTCAGCGTGGCGTTTTTGATCATCTCTGCCGCCAGCTTGCCGGTCGTTTCAAACGGCACGATCTGGTCGTTGCTGCCGTGGATCACCAGCGTCGGCACGTCGATTTTCGCCATATCCGGGCGGAAGTCGGTTTCGGCGAAGGCGGTTACGCAGTCGATGGTGCCCTTCAGGGACGCCAGCAGGGCGATGTTCAGCGTCTGCGTCAGGGCACCGGCAGAAACGGTCTGCCCGGCGTTGGTGCCGTAGAATGGGGTGGCGAAATCGCTGATGAACTGAGCGCGATCTTTACGCAGTCCGTCGCGAATCCCGCTGAACACGCTCTGATCGACCCCTTCCGGGTAGCTTTCGGATTTGCCGAAAATGGGCGTTACCGCGCCCAGCAGGGCAAGACCGGCCACGCGTTCGCTGCCGTAGTTGTTGATGTAGCGCGTCACGTCGCCGCCGCCCATGGAGAAGCCCACCAGCGTCACGTCGCGCAGATCCAGCGTGGTGATCAGGTCGTTAATGTCGGATGCAAAGGTATCGTAGTCATAGCCGTTCCACGGCTGATCTGAACGTCCAAACCCGCGACGGTCAAAGGCGATGGTGCGGTAGCCGCGCTCGGCCAGGTGGTTCAGCTGGCTGTCCCACATATCCCCATCCAGCGGCCAGCCGTGGCTGAAAAGAACCGGTTTGCCCGCGCCGCAGTCTTTGTAATAAATCTGCGTACCATCTTTTGCCTTAAACGTTGCCATAGTGTGTTCCTCTACAGGTGATTGTTATGTTCAGACCGGCGCGACCAGATAACGAATTGCCGGTGATGTTGTGCCCTGATGAAAAGCCAGAACGCGGCTCTGCAACAGGAGGTCATTCATGGTGTGGCGCTCCTGCTGGCGCAGATGCTCGATCCAGGAACCCATCAGGAAGGTTTCGATAAACAGACCCGGACGTTCAATATCTTCGTACACCGCCCAGCTCATCGCCCCGGCGCGGCGGCGCACCCGGCGTAGCTCGTGCACGGCCTGCAAAAACGCTTTCGCGTTCTGCGGGTCGATGATGTACTCATGCGAGACCAGCACCGGGCCACGCTCGTTCGGGAGTTCAATCTCCACCCCGTCCAGCGGCTGCCCGCTCAGGTCGAGATTTAAATCCGGATCTTTCTCCAGCTTCCAGCGGAACACCGTCAGGCTCGCCAGCACCATCCCCAGCGTGGCGACAACCAGCGAAGCCGGAGTGCCGAACTGCGAGGCGATCTGGCCCCAGACGGCGCTGCCTGCGGTCATCGAACCGAAAAAGACCGTCAGATACACCGCCAGCGCCCGGGCTTTTACCCAGCGTGCGGCGCTGCGCTGCGCGCCAAGGTTGAGGGTGGAGAGCACCGCAATCCACGCGAAGCCGGTAAAGAACTCAAACAAGTTTAGCAGCCAAAAGTGACGTACAAATGCCAGCGCCAGCATGGTGATCGCAAACGTCAGGCTGGCGGCCACCATCAGCCGATCGGCGTTCAGCCGCTGGCGCAGACGCGGCAGCAGGATGGCCCCGGCAATGGCGCCAAGGCCGATACACGCCAGCATCACGCCGTAGCCCGCCGGGCCTAAGCCCAGCTCGCGGCGCGCCACCAGCGGCAGCAATGCCCAGCCCGCGCTGCCGAAAACAAAAAAGGCCACGGTACGCACCAGCACGTTGCGCAGCACCGGCGCGGCGTGCACGTAGCGAATCCCGGAGCGCACCGCGGAGAAGAAGTGCTCCGGTGGCAAACGCTGCACGGACGGTGCCGGACGCCAGCGCCACAGCACCCACGCCACGCCCATCACGGACAGCGCGTTCAGGGCAAACACCATCCACGGCCCGGCAAGCGACAGCAGAAAACCGCCCAGCGCAGGGCCAATTGCCCGGCTGATATTGACCCCGAGCGAGTTAAGCGCCACGGCGGAACCCAGCTCGGGCTTGCTCACCAGGTCAGGGACAATCGCCTGAAACGGCGGCGAACTCATGGCCGCACCCACGCTCAGCAGAAACGTCGCCGCCAGCAGAACGGTGGGGGTGACGTGTCCGGTAAAAGAGAGCAGCGTCAGCCCGGCGGCGGCAATGAACACCCACAGCTGGGAGAAGAGCAGGTATTTACGTCGATCAACGATGTCCGCCATCACCCCGGACGGCAGGGCGAAAAGGAACATCGGCAGGCTGCTCGCCGCCTGCACCAGCGCGATATCCAGCGGATCGGCGCTGAGCGTCAGCATGCTCCAGTTGATACCGACGTCGCTCATCCATGAGCCGACGTTAGAGACCACCGTGGCGATCCACAGCATGCGGAACACCGGCTGGCTCAGCGGCTGCCAGGGTGAAACCGCGGGGGCGGGCGTCGTCTCGACGTGTGCGTCGCGAACGTCGTTTACCTGGGTCATGCGAACCTCTCCGTTGTTTTACGCTGCACTCGCCACTGGCCCGGCCCGGTAAGGGCGAGGGTGGTGAAGATAATCAGCAGCAGCCAGCCAAACTGCCCCTCGGCAATCGACCAGTTCGGGTGGACCGCCAGCATCGCCACCAGCAGCACGGCGATAATCGGCAGGCACGCCAGGCGGGTGTACACGCCCGCAATGATAAACAGCGGGCAGATCACCTCGGCGACGATCGCCGGGATCAGGCTGGCGTAAGGCCCGAAGCCGAACGGATCTTCAATGCGCGTCAGCTCTTCGCTGAAGTGCAGCACCTTCGGCAGGCCGTGCACGTACAGCAGCAGCAGGCTGCCGGTCAGGCGCAGAAAGAACAGCCCCGGATCGATCCGGGGCGAAGCGTCATTTTGTTTCATCAGAATGCAAAGCAGCTGCAACCCAGCGCACCCCAGAAAGCGTTATCGTCGGATACCGGCATCTCTGACGTGCGGGCAAAGTCATGCTGGTGGTTGTGAACCCCGCACGGGCCGCTACAGTGGTGAGCCACACTCATACCCACGCGTGCGGCCTGCGGCGGCGCGCTGCGGTAGTGGCCCGGCACCTTCACCACCGGGGACCACTCGGGCAGGACCGGAATGGCGGGCGGCGCGAGTGGGCCAAAAGCGCCTGCGGCATAGACGATATCGCCGTTCACCACGGTGAGGACGGACTCAATGCCCTTGATCTCCTCCTCCGGCACGCGGAAGTAATCTTTGCTGAGCACCGCCAGATCCGCGAGCTGGCCCGCTTTGATCTGCCCCTTCTGGTTCTGCTCGCTGGAGAACCACGCGCTGCCCTGGGTCCAGAGCATCAGGGCGGTATCGCGATCCAGACGGGCGCTGTGATCGTACATCTGCATCCCGCCAACGGTGCGCCCGGAGACCAGCCAGTAGAGCGCGGTCCATGGGTTATAGCTCGCCACGCGGGTGGCGTCCGTTCCCAGGCCCACCGGCACGCCGGTCTCGAGCATTTTCGCCACCGGCGGCGTGTGGCGGGTGGCTTCGATGCCGTAGCGCTCGGCAAAGTACTCGCCCTGGAAGGCCATGCGGTGCTGGACGGCAATGCCGCCGCCGAGTGCTTTGATGCGGTCAATGTTGGCCTGCGACACGGTTTCGGCGTGGTCGAAGAACCAGTGCAGCCCGTTGAACGGAATGTCACGGTTCACCTTCTCGAACACGTCCAGCATGCGGCTGATGGATTCGTTGTAAGTGGCGTGCAGGCGGAACGGCCAGCGGTGCTCCACCAGATGGCGCACTACGCGCTCCAGCTCGTCCTCCATGCCCGGCGCGAGATCCGGGCGCGGCTCGAGGAAGTCTTCAAAATCGGCGGCGGAGAAGACCAGCATCTCGCCCGCGCCGTTGTGGCGGAAGAAATCGCTGCCCTGGCCCGGCGTAAGCATATCGGTCCATTTTTCAAAGTCTTCCAGCTCGTGGCCCGGACGCTGGGTAAACAGGTTGTAGGCGATGCGGATGGTCATCTGCTTTTTCTCGTGCAGCTCGGCAATCACCTCGTAATCTTCCGGGTAGTTCTGGAAGCCGCCGCCCGCGTCGATGGCGCTGGTCAGCCCCAGGCGGTTCAGCTCGCGCATGAACTGGCGCGTGGAGTTAATCTGCTGCTCCAGCGGCAGCTTCGGCCCTTTCGCCAGCGTGGCGTACAAAATCATGGCGTTCGGACGGGCAATAAGCATTCCGGTCGGGTTGCCGTTGGCGTCGCGCTGGATCTCCCCGCCCGGCGGGTTCGGCGTGTCTTTGGTGTAGCCGACCACCTTCAGCGCGGCGCGGTTGAGCAGGGCGCGGTCGTACAGGTGGAGGATAAACACCGGGGTGTCAGGCGCGGCGTCGTTAATTTCGTCGAGGGTCGGCATGCGGCGCTCGGCGAACTGGAACTCGCTCCAGCCGCCCACCACGCGCACCCACTGGGGCGACGGCGTGCGCAGGGCCTGCTCTTTTAGCATCCGCAGGGCGTCGGCCAGGGACGGCACGCCTTCCCAGCGCAGCTCGAGGTTGTAGTTCAGGCCGCCGCGGATCAGGTGCAGGTGTGAGTCGTTCAGGCCGGGGATGGCGGTGTGGCCTTTTAAGTCGACCACCTTAGTGCCGTCGCAGTGGTGTTGCATCACCTCGGCGACGGTACCCACTTCCAGAAATTTTCCGTCGCACACGGCAACGGCTTCCGCGAGAGGATTCTCGCGATCGACGGTGTGAAACTGGCCGTTAACCAGAATGAGATCGGCTTTACCGAGGGTAACCATAATAGCTCCAGACTAAGAGGGGAATGGTCAGGATTATGGGAACCGGTTTCGGCAAAGATCCAGTTATACAATAGGATAGGTATACCAAAGTATAACTATACCTAAGGTTAACTATACGAAGAGATAATTACACCACAGCGCTGTGGGTCATAGGATGAACGCGATTTTATCGGCGTGCTGTTCGCGGCGATTTTAACCTTTAACCTCACTGGATAATCTTATGACCACTTCTAAGCTCGAAGTCTTAACCCCTGCCAACTGTCAGATCATCTTCATCGATCACCAGCCACAGATGGCGTTCGGCGTGCAGTCTATTGACCGCCAGGTGCTGAAAAACAACACCGTGGCGCTGGCGAAAGCGGCTAAGGTGTTCAACATCCCAACCATCATCACCACCGTTGAGACCGAAAGCTTCTCCGGCAATACCTATCCGGAGCTGCTGGACGTGTTCCCGGGCCAGGACATTCTGGAGCGTACCTCCATGAACTCCTGGGACGACCAGAAGGTGCGCGACGCGCTGAAGACCAACGGCAAGAAGAAGGTGGTTGTCGCTGGCCTGTGGACCGAAGTGTGCAATAACAGCTTTGCCCTGTGCGCGATGCTGGAAGGCGACTACGAAATTTATATGGTGGCAGACGCCTCCGGCGGCACCTCCAAAGAAGCCCACGACTTCGCGATGCAGCGCATGATCCAGGCGGGCGTGATCCCGGTGACCTGGCAGCAGGTGATGCTGGAGTGGCAGCGTGACTGGGCGCGCAAAGAGACCTACACCGCGGTGATGGATATCGTGCGCGAGCACTCCGGCGCCTACGGAATGGGTGTGGATTACGCCTACACCATGGTGCACAAAGCGCCGTCTCGTCAGAAGAGCGAGCACCGCACCTTAGCGCCGGTTCCGGCTCGCTAAGTTCCGCTGGCGGGCTGGTCCCTCATCCGGCTCGCCGCTGCCTTTTTCTCTGGAGTTCACAATGAGTACAGGGTTGATATCCCTCGCGGCAGGCGTGTTGATTGGCCTGATGTATGCCGTGCTGAAGGTGCGTTCCCCCGCGCCGCCCGCGCTGGCGCTGATTGGCCTGCTGGGGATGCTGGCGGGGGAACAGGCGATGCGTCATCTTTTATCCCGCGACAATCCCGCGGGCGTGCAGGTGACGGTTCCCCACGTTCAGCACCTGACCGGAGCGTCATCATGAAGGCCTGGATTATTTCGCTGGTGTGCGGGGTCGCGGCTGGGGTACTTTACGCCCTGCTCGACGTGCATTCCCCGGCGCCGCCGGTCGTCGCGCTGCTTGGCCTGTTCGGCATGCTGGTGGGTGAACAGCTGATCCCCATCGGACGGCGTCTGGTGAGCCGCGAACCGTTGACCCTGGCCTGGTTTCGTCATGAATGCGTACCGAAGATCAGCGGTACCGCGCCCCCAGCGCCCGCGAAGGAAAGCCGCGACGCGTAACGATTTGTTTGAGGAAAGACAGCATGACGCTGCCGTGGCGCATTGCCATCATTGATGACGAACGCTCTGTTCGCAGCGGGCTCAGTAACCTGCTGCAATCGGAAGGGTATGCTACCGATACCTTCGATTCGGCAGAGGTGTTTTTGAGCCACCCTCTCGCCCTGTCCGGCGCGTCGCTGGTGATCACCGACATCAAGCTACGCGGCATGAACGGCATCGAGCTGTTTGAGAAGCTGCGGTTGCTGGCCATGCCGCCACCGCCAATACTGTTTATCTCCGGCCATGCTGATGAAAATATGCAGCGGTATGCACTCAGTCTGGGCGCCGCTGCATTTTTGCGTAAGCCGATTAACATCGATATTCTGCTGGATCATATTCAGCGGGAGCTGACCCGCCGACAATAAGGATCGCGGATGAACGAACATACGTCGCCTGCATTTTGGCCCGCCCGGGGAAGTCTCCATGAAGGGCGGGCTTTTGTTCTGAAAGAGGATGTCATTTTTACCGTGCTGGCGCAGGAGGGCGGCATCTCCTGGATGAACGGGCGGCATCCCCAGTCCGGCGGTTCGTTTATTATTGCCACCGCGGTCAGCGATGAAGAAGAGGAGCGGGCAACGCGGCTGCTGAAAAACGAGTTTGCCCTGCGCGACCGGCTTCATGACGGCTGGGCTATCCGGCCCGTCGCTTCAACCCAGTACCGCGGACGTTTTGCGCTGGTCTACGCGCCGTTCTGCTTTGAACTGCTGGCGTGCCGGGCAGGTAAGGCGATTTCCGGGATCGCCCGCTTTATCGAAATGGCGATCCGCATCTGCGGTCCCCTGCGCCAGATGCATCTGCACAACCTGATCCACGGCGATATCAAACCCGGGGCGTTCTTCGTTCATCACGACGCCACCTGCCGTCTTTGCAGCTTCGGTCTTTCCTGCGGCACCTCCGACGCGTTCTCCCAGTCCCGGCTTGCCGCGTCTGGCGGCACGCCCGCCTACATGTCACCGGAACACACCACGCGTACCCGGCGCGCCGTCGACAGCCGGAGCGATCTCTACAGTCTGGGTATCGTGCTTTATGAACTTCTGACCGGGCGATTGCCGTTTGAACTGAGCGCTGATGACCAGACCAACTGGGCGCATTACCACATTGCCTCTGAGCCGCTTGCGCCGGGGCGGGTGCGCCCGGACGTACCCGGCATGCTGTCGACCATTATCCTTAAGCTGCTGGAGAAGAATCCGGAGAATCGCTATCAGACCGTCGACGGGCTGATTGCCGACCTCAGGCGCTGCCAGGCGACGCTGACCGCCGAAGGTGAGATCGTCGACTTTATTCCCGGCCAGCAGGATCGCTCTCCGGCGATCCATCTTGCCGATTCGCTTTTCTCTGCGCATCCGCAGGCCAGCGACGTCATCGCCGCGTTTGAGCGGGTCAGCCAGAGCGGTGCGCCGGAACTGGTGACGATTGGCGGTCCGTCGGGGATCGGCAAATCTTCCGTGATCGCCACCACGCTGAAATCGCTGCAACAGCGCAAGGTGCTGCTGGCGGTGGGCAAGGTCGATCAATATTCTCCCACGCTGCCCTACGGCGTGCTGAGTTCGGCGTTTCGGACGCTCACGCTGCACCTGCTCGGGCTGCCAGCCGGGGAGGTAGCGACGTGGAAAATCCGTCTGTCGCGCGCGCTGGAAGGCTTCGAGGAGCTGGCCGTCAGCCTGGTGCCGGAGCTGAATTTACTCCTAGAGAACAAACCGCGTTTCTCTGCGGATACCTTTTCCATCGACGCGCGGGCGCGCTTCAGCCATATGGTGCTGGCGCTGGTGAAAACCTTCGCCACCCAGGGCGCGCCGCTGGTGCTGCTGCTGGATAATGTGCAGTGGATCGACGCCGCCAGCCTGCAAACGCTCGATCACCTGCTGCGCGCCTGCGGCGCCATCCCGCTGCTGGTGGTGGTGGCGCACCGCGATCTCAGTTCGCTTTCTGAGCCCACCTTGCAGACCGCGCTGGCGAGCCTGCCGGAGGCGGCGCAACACGCCACGACGATCGTGCCGCAGCCGCTGTCGGTGAAGGCCGTGGCGCGCTGGCTCGGGGGGATTTTTCATACCCGCAGTACCGGTACCGCCGATCTTGCCACGCTGATCCATGAAAAAACCGGCGGCAACCCGCTGTTCGTGCAGGAATTTTTCCGCCGCATCGTCGATGACGGACTGGTGGTGCACAACAAATATCAGGGGAAATGGCATTACGATCTCCAGGCCATCCGCGCCCGGCACTACACCGAGAACGTGGTGACGCTGGTGCTTGAACAGCTCAAGGAGATGCCCGACGAGACGCGCCGCCTGCTGGGCAGCATCGCCTGCCTCGGCTGCACGGGCGAGCTGGAGATGCTGTGCCGCGTGGTGGGGCGGTCGGCGGCGGAAATCCGCTACGCGCTTCATCCGGCGGTGACCGCTCAGCTGATTGTGCTGACGGAGAAAGAGTACGCTTTTACCCACGATCGGGTGCAGGAAGCCGCCTTTGCCCTGCTGGATGAGGGCGAGAAAAGCCATCTGCACCTGACCACCGCCAGCCTGCTGGCGGATGCCGCGCGGCAGACGGCGGGCAACGAACTGCTGTTCCGCGCGGTTCACCACGTCAGCGCCGCGCTGGACTGCATCCAGCCTGCACCCCAGCGGCAGCGATTCCGGGAGCTGAGCCTTCAGGCCGCGCGGCGTGCGAAGCGTACCGGCGATTACCTTTCCGCCTTAAGCTATATCCAGACCGCCAGAGCGCTGGGGAATGCGGGCCCGGTCTCGGACTTTATGCTGGATATCGAAGAGGCGGGCTGTGAGTTTGCGCTCGGACACCTGGAGCGCACGCGTGCGCTGTGCGATGCGATCCTCGGTTCACCGGGCGGGCTGACGGAGAAAGCGCTGGCCGCCAACCTGCTGGCGGAAGTTTATATGCGCCAGTCGGAGATCCGCCTGGCGCTGGAGGCGTCGTTATGCTGGCTGGGCGTGTTCGGGATCCAGATCAGCCGCTACCCGGAAAATGCCGAATGTGACGAGGCCTGGCAGCAGTTCTGTCAACGCACCGCCGACGCGCCGCAGAACCCGTTTTCTCAGCTTAAGCTGATGGAGAACGCAGAGACCGAAGCGGTGATGAACCTGCTTTACAGCGCCAGTATTTTCGCCAGCTTTACCTGCCCGCGCCTGCACTTTTTACTCCTGTGCCGGATGATGCACCTCACGCTCGATCACGGCATAACCGGTGCTTCCACCACGGCGATGGCCTGGTTTGGCGTGCTGATTGGCCACCGCTACGCCGAATACCGTCTCGGGTTTGAGTACGGCACGCTGGCTCGTGAGCTGGTGAACCGCCACGGCTATGATGCCTATGAAGCTAAAACTCTGCTGCCGCTCGACCAGCTCAGCGTCTGGACCCAGCCGCTGTCGTACACTATCGAGTGCGCCAAGGCCTGCTTTACCTCAGCGGTGACCCACGGCGACATGACGATGGCCTGCTTCGCGGCCTGTCATCAGATCATTAACTTCCTCTCCCGGGGCGATCATCTGGATGGCGTGCTGACCAGCATCGATCGCGGTCTGGCCTTTGTGCGCAAAACGGATTACCAGGACATTGAAACCGTTCTGCACATTCAGCGCCGCTACGTGGAGTTTTTACGCACGCCGGTGACGGGCCCATGGAGCGCCGCCCAGGCGCTGCCTGACGATCTGCTGCCCGCGCCGCCGGAGCAGGCGCCCGAGCAGACCTCGACCATGCTCTTCTGGTACTGGCTCTATCGCGGGATGGCGCACTTTTCCTGCGGCGAATACGCCGACGCACAGGCGGATTTAGAAATGGCGGGCTGGTATGCGTGGTCCGCGCCGGGTCATATTCATCTGCTGGATTACCATTTTTACAGCGCGCTGGCGCTCTCCCGCCAGCTCACGCCGGAAACCTTTTCGGCGGATTATCGCCGCAGTATTCATCACCATTACGACAAAATAGCCCTCTGGGCGCGGATCAATCCGGGCACGTTTGCCGATAAAGAGGCGCTGATTTATGCCGAAATCGTCCGTCTGGACGGCATGAACAGCATCGCGCTGGAGCAGTATGAAAAAGCGGTGCGACTCTCGCGGGAGGGCGGGTTTAACCCGATCAATGCCCTGGCGCACGAGCTGGCCGGGCGTTTCTCGCTGGCCTGCGGCTACCCGACCGCCTCCGACGCCCATTTCCGCGGCGCGATTGCCGCATGGGGGCGCGTCGGGGCGCAGGCCAAGGTGCGCCAGCTGGAGCAGGATTTCCCCCATCTGCTGGCCTCCGGGCAGAGCCGCGCGTATGACACGGCGGCGTTTGCCCAGAACGAGGTGATCCGCGATTTACAGAGCGTCATCAAAGCCTCACGCGCCTTATCCGAAGAGATCAACCTTGAACGTTTAATCGAAAACCTGATGACGCTGCTGCTTGAACGGGCCGGGGCGCAGCGTGGCCTGCTGCTGCGCGTCAGCGATAATCACATCCCGGAGATCGAAGCCAGCGCCTGGACCAGTACCGACGGCGTGCGGGTGCGCATCCTGAAGGCGTCACCGATGGCGACGGACATGCCGCTGTCGGTGCTGGCCGCGGTGATCCGCACCGGGCAGGAGATCCGCACCGGCAAACTGGAGGAGTTCCACCCGTTCAGCCAGGATCCGTATCTGGTGACGTCCGGCGCCGCCGTGATGTGCGTGCCGATGTTCAAACAGGCGCGGCTGGTGGGGATTCTGTATCTGGAAAACCGCCTGATGCCGGAGGTGTTTACCGCCGAACATTCGCGCGTGGTCAGCCTGCTGGGCGCGCAGGCGGCGGTTTCGCTGGAGACGGCGCGGCTCTACGCCGAGCTGCTGGCGGAAAACATCCAGCGCCGACGGGTGGAGAAAGAGCTGCGCGCCAGCCAGACCTCACTGATGCTGGGCGAGCAGATCAGCCATACCGGCAGCTGGCGCTGGGAACTGGTGCAGGATCTGATGTTTATGTCCGAAGAGTACGCCCGTATCCTTGGCCTGCCGGAGCAGCAAAAGATGATCTCAATGGCGGAGTTTTTGACCTTCGTGCATGAGGATGATTATGGCCGGATCAGCACCCTCGTTAATCAGAGCGTGCGTGACGGGCTGTCGATGCGCGCGGAGTTTCGCATCATCCGCACCGACGGCTCCGTTCGTTACCTCCTCGGGATTGGCGATCCGGTGGGGGTGGGCAGCGAGGTGAATGAGTATTACGGCATCATTACCGACATCACCAGCCAGCGGGCGGCGGAGGATGCGATGCGGGTGGCGCAGGCGGATCTGGCGCGGGTCTCACGAGCCACTACCGTCGGGCAACTGACCTCCTCGATCGCGCACGAGATCAACCAGCCGCTGATGTCGATTGTCTCGAACGCCGGCGCAAGCCTGCGCTGGCTCAACCGCGATCCGGTGCGGCTGGAAAAAGTGCGCGAGGGGCTGGAGGAGATCGCCGCCGAGGGCGAGCGGGCAGGGGAGATCATCCGCAGCATTCAGTCTCTGACGCGCAAACAGGACCCCACGTTTACGCGAATCGATCTGCACTTCCTGATCCACCACATCATTATGCTTTCCCGCAGCGAACTTGAGCTGCGACACATAAGCGTTGATTATCTTCTGAACGCTGACGACAGCTTTATCATCGGCGACAGCGTGCAGATCCAGCAGGTGTTGCTTAACCTGGTGATGAATGCGATGGAAGCGATGGCGGAAGTGACGGATCGCCCGTGCAGCATCACGATCTCCACCGCGAACTGCGCCGAGGGGAAGGTGATCTTCGAGATCGCCGATACCGGCAGCGGCATTGAGCCGGAGCTCACCGAGCGGATCTTTGACTCGTTCTATTCGACCAAAGCGCAGGGAATGGGCATGGGGCTGACCATCAGCGCCAGCATCATTGAACGGCACCGGGGGAAACTGAGCGCGCGCCGCAGAGAGCCGTACGGCACGGTGTTTACCTTCGCGTTGCCGCTTGCCGGACAGGAGATGTAACGGTTATTCCGCTGGCTGATGTTTGGTCAGGCGCTCGACGGCCCTGACCAGTTCAGCCACGGAGCGGACCTGCATTTTCTCCATCACCCGGCGGCGGTGCACTTTCACCGTAATCTCACTGACGCCCAGCTCGGCGGCGATCTGCTTGTTGAGCTTGCCGCTGACGGCCAGCTCAAGCACCTCATGCTCGCGCGGCGTGAGGGACAGATGGCGCTGTTTCAGGGCGTAGTGCTCTTTGACGCGGGCGGCGTTGTGCTGTGCCAGCCTGAGCGCGGATTCGATGGAGCCGATGAGCGCGCTGGATTCAACGGGCTTAGTGAGAAATTCGTAGGCCCCGCCTTTGATCGCCCGGACGGACATAGGGATGGTGCCGTGGCCGGTGAGAAAGATGATCGGTATTTCCCGCCCGCTGTCTTTCAGCGCATCTGCGACATCAAACCCGGTTATCGTGGGCATTTGCATATCGAGGATCACGCAGGAGGGCAGATCCTCAAAGGGATGGCTGAGAAAGGCCTCTGCTGAGGAAAAGCCAAGGGCATGTATATCCGCAGATTCCAGCAGCCTGACAACGGACTGCCTGACTGTGTCATCGTCATCAACCACATAAACAATGTGTTCCATTCACCGCCCCGGTGTTGATTTAAATGTCGAGGATGTAAACAGTCACTATGGCTACGTAAGAGACTGTTTATGCTGACTTTCATCTTAACACATTAAATATCATTATCATTTAGCAATATGATAACCATATGAAGTATAGCGAGCTGGAGCGGAGGCGATGAAGGAACGAAACGCTGTTTTTATGCACCGACAAGCTCAATACGGTTGCCGTCCGGGTCCGCAATCACCGCTTCATAGAAACCGTCCCCGGTCATACGCGGGGCGCTGAGCAGGGAGCCGCTTGCCTGCGCCTGCGCTGCCATACTGTCCACCTGCGCTTTGCTGCCGACGTTGATGGCGATATGCGCCCAGCCGACAAATTCCGGGTGCGAAGGTGCACTGGGCAGGCCCGGCAGCGTCATCAGCTCGATGGTCGGCCCGTCATCCAGGGTAATAAAGTGAGATTTAAACCCCGGACGATTTTTGCTGACGTAGCGGTCATTACTGCGGCCGCCAAACACCGTTTCCCAGAACTGAACCTGCGCGTCCAGGCTGCGGGTCCAGAGTGCGACATGTGCAATATTCAAAAGATCCCTCGTTATTTGTCTGTGAGGACTTTCACCGGTAAAACAGGCTACACTCTGGTTTTGAGCGCGACAAGCTGAGGAAACAACAATGCACTACACACTGAAAGAAAGCGACAAGGAAAAAGCGGAAGGAACAAACGGCGCGGGCGCTCTACAGCAAAAATTGCTGGAATCCCGTTCGATTGTCATCTCCGGAGAGATTAACCAGGAGCTGGCCCAGAAGGTCATCACTCAGATGATCCTGCTGCAAAGCGTCAGCAACGATCCGATCAAGCTGTACATCAACAGTCAGGGCGGCCACGTAGAAGCGGGCGACACCATCCACGACTTCATTAAGTTTATCCGTCCGGAAGTGCATGTGATCGGCACCGGCTGGGTGGCGAGCGCCGGGATTACCATCTTCCTGGCGGCGAAAAAAGAGCACCGCTACGCTCTGCCGAATACCCGCTTTATGATCCACCAGCCGCTGGGCGGCGTGCGCGGTCAGGCAACGGATATCGAAATCGAAGCGCGCGAGATCATCCGCATGCTGGAGCGCGTGAACAAGCTGATTGCTGACGCCACCGGCCAGCCGCTGGAGAAAGTGAAGAAAGACACCGACCGTAACTTCTGGATGTCACCGGCGGAAGCGCTGGACTACGGCATCGTGGGTAAACTGATTACCCATTATGACGAGCTGAACCTGGATTAAGTTTAAGCCCGCGTGTGCGTCGGGTGACGGCTTCGCCTTACCCGACCTACGCGCGCTCGATTGACCCATGACAAGTTCCCCCCTCGCTGTCTCTTCTATAATCGCGCCTGTCTCCCCTCTCACTGGTGCTACCCATGGCGTTTCAACTGAACCTGAACTGGCCGGAATTTCTTGAAAAATACTGGCAAAAACAACCCGTTGTGCTGAAAAATGCCTTCCCGAATTTTGTCGACCCCATTACCCCTGATGAACTGGCGGGTCTGGCGATGGAGCCGGAAGTTGATAGCCGCCTGGTAAGCCATGCTAACGGCAAGTGGCAGGCGAGCAATGGCCCGTTTGAGCATTTCGATAACCTCGGTGAAACCGGCTGGTCCCTGCTGGCGCAGGCGGTGAACCACTGGCATATGCCCGCGGCAGAGCTGGTGCGTCCGTTCCGCGTCCTGCCGGACTGGCGTCTTGATGACCTGATGATCTCCTTCTCCGTCCCGGGTGGCGGCGTTGGGCCGCATATCGATCAGTATGATGTGTTTATTATCCAGGGGATGGGCAGCCGCCGCTGGCGCGTGGGGGACAAGCTGCCGATGCGTCAGTTCTGTCCGCATCCGGCCCTGCTGCATGTCGATCCGTTTGAGCCGATCATCGACGAAGATCTGGCCCCGGGCGATATCCTCTACATTCCGCCTGGATTCCCGCATGACGGCTTCACCCATGAAACCGCGCTCAACTACTCTGTCGGTTTCCGCGGGCCGAACGGTCGCGATCTGATCAGCAGCTTTGCCGACTACGCGCTGGAGAACGATCTGGGCGGCGAACATTACAGCGATCCGGATCTGACCTGCCGCGAACACCCTGGCCGCGTGGAGCAGTACGAGCTCGATCGCATTCGCCAGATGATGATCGACATGATTAGCAAGCCAGATGATTTTACGAAATGGTTTGGCAGCTTCGTCTCCACGCCGCGTCACGAGCTGGATATTGCCGCCGCCGAGCCGCCGTATTCCGCAGAAGAGGTGCTCGACGCGCTGCAAGGGGGCGAAACGCTCTCCCGCCTGAGCGGGCTGCGCGTGCTGAACATCAACGGCAGCGTCTTTATCAACAGCGAACAGCTGGAAACGGCGGATGTGAACGGGGCGGACGCGCTGTGCCGCTTCACCGAGCTCGGCCAGGCTGAGCTGGGCGATGCGCTGAATAATCCGGCGTTTGTGGAAGAGCTGACCGGTTTGATTAACCAGGGCTACTGGTTCTTCGACGAGTAACAGCAGGCGGCGTTTAGTCAGGCTAAACGCCGCCAGGTTCAGACCAGCATATTACAGGCCTTCCAGTAGTTAAGAAGCCGCTCATCGTCGCGCTCTTTCTCCGCTTTGATTTTCATCGCCCGGGCAACATTTTCTCGCGATACTTCATGGCCTTTTTGCACGATGTCTAAAACCGCTTCACCAAGAGCCAGTGAAATTTCTGCCCGATTATTGCGAATCGTCATAAATACCTCCTCGTTGGTTGCGATAATTTAATTATGAACGGGAAATAATCAGTCGGTAATAATTCATCTCATTCTTATTTTTTCATTTCGGCGTTAAGTAGACTTAATATTCGGTTCTGTCAATGATGTTTCAAAATGCTAATAAGACGTTTAAGCCTGAATTTATGCGCTACAGTTAATTTTGTGCAACAGGCAAATAACCGAAACAGGAGAATAATTATGGTAGATAAAAGCGCAATTAAGGATCACACTCAGGTTGTCGCCAGCTGCGGAACGCACGTCGGGGTTGTGGACCATCTTGATGGTGAGCGTATCAAGCTTGCGAAGAGCGATCCGGAATCGGGCGGCAAACACCACTTTATTCCTCTCGGCTGGGTTGATAAGGTCGAAGATAATAAAGTTGTCCTGACCAAAAACCATAAAGAGGTTTTTGCTGAGTGGCAGGAAGCATAAATATATTTCTCGCAAGGAAATATATGCCTTCGCTCCGGCTTCGTCCGGAGCGTAATAGTGTCTGCGCCCGGTGATTGCTGCCATTACAAATGGATGATACTGTTTTGCCTGTCCTTTCCCCGATGCAGGCCCCGAATGATGCTCCAGAGTGAAAATAGATCAGCGAAACGCATATTTTTTGTTGAAGATTTTCAGGTATTCGGCGAGCGCTACGGCATCGACTACCGTTTCCCCCAGTTAAAAGAGGCGCAGGTCAGCGGTAGCCCCGTGTTGCAGGGGAATGTTGAAGAGATGATGCTCTCGTCCGGCATTTCGCTGACCCACTCCGACGTACGTGTATTACAGCCCTATGAAACCACCTCTCGCCACAGCAGCCCGCTCTATATGCTGGTGGTGCTGGAAGGGTGCGTGACGCTCACACTCAATGGTATCAATTATCCCGTCCGCCCGGGCATGGCGTTCAGCTCACGTCTGAGTGAAGATCAGGTGATGAGCGCGCGTCATGATGCCGACAGCACGCTGAAAACGCTCTCGTTTGGCGTCTACCCGCACGATGCCGGACGTGAAGCCCTGCTTGAGTCATTGCTTCTGGAATGGCAAAGCCTGAATGCACCCGCGTTTGTCTGGCAGGTTCCCGAGTTTGTGATGTCAGGTATTCTGCATGCGCAGCGGCAGGGGGGAAGCGTGCTCTCACGCAAGCTGTTGCTGGAGGGGCTGATGTATCAGCTGCTCGGCCATGGCCTCAACCAGCGCCAGCAGCCTTGCCCGCGCCGGCCTGAGCATGCGCGTCTTGAACGCGTGCGGAGCCTGCTGGAACAGTCTCCTGAACGGGATCATACTCTCGCGCAGCTGGCAGCCCTTGCCGCAATGAGCCCAAGCAGCCTGCGCAGCAAGTTCCGTCAGCGCTACGGCTGCACGCTTTTCGATTACCTTCGCGACTGTCGCCTTGCGCTGGCGCGCCGCTATCTGCTGGAAGGCCACAGCGTGCAGCAGGCGGCGTGGATGTGCGGGTATCAGCATGCCACCAACTTTGCCACCGCGTTTCGTCGTCATTACGGGATTTCACCGGGGGACGTGCGCAAACTCCGCTAACGTAATTTCTCCTGTCGCGCGAATGCATTTCGTGTGGTTTAGCATCGCGCATACGTAACCTGGCGGCACGCATAGCCGTTTGCACTCTCAAAAAGGTAATAATTCTTATTAACAATAAGAAATATCTCTGGAGAGGGTTATGTTTGTTAAATCGCGTCTGGCACTGCTGGTGGGATGGGTTACCGGTAGCGTTGCTTTTCCTTTACTGGCGCAGGATGCCCAAAAAACTGACACCGTGGTGGTGACCTCGCAGATGCAGTCTGCGGCCACCAAGCTTGAAACACCGGATATTGAAACCCCGCAGTCGGTCTCTATCGTCACTCGCGAGCAGTTCGAAGAGCAGGGCGCAACCAGCGTGCGTCAGGCCGTGAGCTACACGCCGGGGGTCTACAGCAACCAGATCGGGGCGTCAAACCGCTTTGACTACATGGTGCTGCGCGGTTTCTCGGACGGCAGCCTGGACAACGTCTACCTCGACGGCCTGAAGATGATGGGCGACACCAACTCCCACAGCTCGCTGGTGGTTGACCCGTGGTTCCTGGACAGTATCGAAGTCGTGCGCGGTCCGGCCTCCGTGCTCTATGGCCGCTCATCGCCGGGCGGGATTGTGGCGCTCACCTCCCGTAAGTCATCGTTCGATCCTGGCGGGGAGATCAAGCTCTTCGCCGGTAACAATAACCAGCGTGGGGCGATGTTCGACGTCACTGGCCCGGTTGATGATAACGACCGCGTGGCGGTGCGCCTCAGCGGGATGACCCGCTATGCCGATTCCCAGTTCGATCCGCTGAAGGAAGAGCGTTACGCCCTGATGCCGAGCCTGACCTGGCGTATCACCGACAACACCCGTCTGGATCTGATGGCCTACCTGCACCGCGATCCGGAAGGCGGCAGCCACTCCGGCCTGCCATATGAGGGCACCGTTGTACCGCACAGCGGTAAGAAAATCTCCAACACCTTCTTCGAGGGCGAGGACGATTACGACAAGTACGATCGTCGGGAAAACATGGTCGGCTATAACATCGAGCACCTGTTTGACAGCGGCTGGTCCGTGCGCCAGAAGCTGCGCTACCTGCACACCAAAGTCGAGCTGAACCAGGTGTATGCCGCAGGCTGGCTGAATGACACCGAGCTGAACCGCGGCTATTCCGGCTCCGACGAGAAGATGAACGCCATCACCCTGGATAACCAGGTCGACGGCAGCTTCGATACCGGGGCGGTAAACCACCGCGTGCTGATCGGCATGGACTACCAGGACCGCACCAACAACGTCACTGGCTACTACGGCGGCTTCCCGCCGATTGACGCTTTCCATCCTGTTTACGGCGCGAAGCCGGACTACATCACCCAGTACAGCAGGGAAAAACACAAGCTGCGCCAGACCGGCTACTACCTACAGGATCAGATGTCCATTGACCGCTGGCGCCTCACGCTGGGCGGGCGTTACGACCAGGTGAGCGTGTCGAACGTCGACAACTTCAACCACACCCGCAGCGATCTGGATAAAAACAACTTCAGCAGCCGCGCGGCGCTGCTGTATCTGTTTGATAACGGCGTCGCGCCGTACGTCAGCTACTCTACCGCCTTTACGCCGACCAGCTTTGCCGACGAGCAGGGCAACATTTTGGATCCGATGAAGGGCAAGCAGTGGGAAGCGGGTGTGAAGTATGAGCCGGAGGGGATGAACAGCCAGTTCAGCGCCTCGGTGTTCCGCATTAACCAGAAGAACATTGCCACTAAAGAGGAGCCGACCGATCCGTACCGTTCCATCGGTGAAATCGAATCCGAGGGCGTTGAGCTGGAGGCGATTGGTCAGCTGACCGACAGCCTGCGTATGCAGGCGGCGTACACCTACACGGATATTCGCTACAAGAAGAGCAGCCCGGAAGAGGAGGGCAAGCGCGCCGTTTATGCCCCGCGTAACATGGCCAGCGCCTGGCTGAGCTACGACGTCAAAACCGGCCCTCTGGACGGCCTGACCGTCGGCTCTGGCGTGCGCTATGTCAACGGGATCGCCAGCGATCGCCAGAACACCCATACGCTTCCGTCGTACACGCTGGTGGATATGACCGTGGGGTATGACCTGTCGAAAGTGGGGCTCACGGGCGTGAGCGCGCAGTTGAACGTCAATAACCTGACGGACAGAAGCTACGTCGCGGCGTGTAACTCGCTCTCTTACTGCTACTTCGGTGCAGAACGCAGCATTGTTGGCAGCGTTTCGTGGAAGTTCTGAGTCGTTGACCATTGCCCGGTGGCGGTTTCCACCCTCTCCCTTTGGGAGAGGGTTGAGGTGAGGGCAACAGGCCGCACTACTCCTCCATCGCAATCACAATTGCCTCGCCCATCTTCCTCAGCGCTTCGCGGTTCTTCTCCGTCGGCGGCAACGCCACGTTGATCCGCAGGCAGTTGCGGTACTTCCCGGAGGCAGAAAACAGCGACCCGGCCGCAGCCTGGATCTTCAGACGGCACAGCTGCTTGCTGACGCACACCATATCGACCGTCTCCGGTAGCTCAACCCACAGCAGGAAGCTTCCTTGCGGGCGGGTGACGCATATCTCTGCCGGAAAATACTGCCGCACCCAGCAGGTATAGGTTTCCATATTCTGCTGATAAATCTGACGCATACGGCGCACGTGGCGATGGTAATGGCCGTCGCGAATAAACGCCGCCACCGCCATCTGCGTGCCCGGCACGTTAAACCCGCCCGCGGCGTACTTCATGTGCATCAACCGGTCGTAATAGCGCCCCGGCACGATCCAGCCGACCCGCAGGCCCGGCGCCACGGTTTTGGTAAACGAGCTGCATAAGAGCACGCGGCCATCTATGTCCATAGAATGAATGGTGCGCGGACGCGGGTACTCCGCCGCCAGCTCGCCGTAAATGTCATCCTCAACAATCACGATATCGTGCCGCTGTGCCAGGGCTAAGACCTGCTTCTTGCGAGACTCCGGCATGATAAACCCGAGCGGGTTATTGCAGTTCGGCACCAGGATCACCGCCTTGATCGGCCATTGCTCCAGCGCCAGCTCTAAAGCCTCGATGCTGATCCCGGTCTCGGGATCGGTGGGAATTTCAATGGCCTTGATGTCAAAGCCGCGCAGCATCTGCATGGTGCCGTGAAACGATGGTGACTCGACTGCCACGATGTCACCCGGCTTGCACACCGAGAGCAGAGCGATCGACAGCGCGCCGTGGCAGCCGTTGGTGATGACAATCTCGTTTGCCGCCACGGTGGAGCCGCCATCCAGCATCAGACGGGCGATTTGCTCGCGTAGCTCCAGGCGCCCGTCGAGCACGTCATAGCTCAGCATTTCGCCCGGATTATGCTGCGCAATGCGGCTCATCTCACGCCACAGCGGCTTCAGGCTCGGTTGGTTAATGTCCGGTGAGCCGCCGCCAAAGGAGATCATCTCTTTGTCGGCGCGGGCGTCCAGCAGCATCATCACTTCGTCCCACTGGGTGACGTCCACGGGGCGCTGTACCGGGCGCGTCATCGCCGGGACGGGCGGCTGGGCTTTGCGTTTCGAGACAAAATAGCCGGAGCGCGGCTGAGGCGTAATCAGCTGGCGGTTTTCGAGGATCTGGTAGGCCTGCTGTATGGTGCTGATGCTCACGCCGTGCTCCTGGCTCAGCGTGCGTACCGACGGCAGACGTTCACCGCTGCGATACAGCCCTTGTTCGATACGTTCCGCCAGGAGGTTGGCCAGATGTTGATAGCGCGTCATGCTGTATCCTTTTTTTTCACCATACAGAGCATTAAACCAGTACAGATTGATGGGTAAACCACCATGCAGATACCGTTTTAGCGGATCTGTATGGTAAACAAAAGCAGTTTTTGAATCTGTATTGTACTGGCCGTTTTCCATGATGATAACTCCACTGGCACAGCGAGGAGAGCATCATGGAATTCTACGAGAATCGTTCAAAACGTCCGTTTATCGCGTTTGTCTGGATAGCGAAAACGCTGCGTAACTGGTATCGCATCAACCGTACCCGCCGTATTCTGAGCCAGATGAGCGACGAGCAGCTCAAGGACGTCGGGTTATCGCGATATGATGTGTGAGCATAGGGTTGCCCGGTGGCGCTACGCTTACCGGGCCTACAGGAGACCGTAGGCCGGGTAAGGCGCAGCCGCCACCCGGCGGTTTTCAGCTCAACAGCGCAAGCGTCTGCCGTTTCGGCCTTTCCAGCAGCTCAACCGCCTCCTGATATGACCGCACGTTGTTATAGCCCATCACCAGCCCGTAGCGTTTGCCCGACCCGCGATACCACGCCGAAAGCGCATTGACCTGCAATTGCTGTTCCTGCCAGCAGCGGGCGATCTCCCGGTCAGCGCTTCCCTTTGCGAGGAACGCGACAATATGCATTCCACCGTCGTTTTGCTCGGTGAAGAACAGATCACCATAGACCTCACGCAGGGCGGCAATCATCCAGTCGCGGCGGGTTTGATAGAGCGCGCGCATCTTTTTCAGATGACGGAAAAAATGCCCCTCGTTGAGAAAGACTGTGAGGATCTTTTGCGTCAGCACCGGCTGGCCGCTGGTGAGGATGTCCGCGCTGTCGGTAAACGCGCCGACGGTGCTGGCGGGCATCACCACGTAGCCCATGCGCAGTGAAGGCATGATGGTTTTGCTGAAGGTGCCCATAAAGATCACCCTGTCATGCTGGTCGAGGCTTTTCAACGACGGCAGCACTTTGCGGGTGTAGTGAAATTCGCCGTCATAGTCATCTTCGATAATCCACGCCTCGTTTTGTGACGCCCAGTCGAGCAGCTGCTGCTTGCGCGGCAGGGAGAGCGTCACCGCCAGCGGGCTCTGGTGCGACGGGGTAACGATGGCGAAGCGGGCATCGTGGTGATTACGCAGCAGGTAGTCCGTATCCATCCCTGCGCGATCGACCGGCACGGTGTGCAGGCGGGGCACAATGCGCTTGAGCAACTGCTGGCCCATAAAGTAGCCCAGATCCTCAAATACCACCTTATCGCTGCGGCTGGCGAGCGTGTCGAGGATCAGGCGCAGGCTGCCGCTGTAGCCGCTGGTGATCAGCACCTGTTCTGCGGTGCAGGACAACCCGCGCGAGATATTGAGATAGCGGGCAATTGCCTCGCGCAGCGGATACCAGCCCAGCACCGGCGGGTTGAGCATTTCATCCTGACGCATGGCGCGCGTCGCCTGGCCTGCCAGCAGCAGCCATTTTTTATAGGGGAAGCTGTCGAGCGCGGGAATGCCGGGGCGCAGAAAACCGGCCCGTTCGCGCTGGCTAATCAACGACGCCGGCAGCGTGCCGGTCGCTTGTTCTGCCGGAGCGTTTTGCGCGGGCAGCAGAAGATCCGGATTCACCCGCGTCCCGCGCGCGCCCTGGCTTACCAGATATCCTTCCCCCGTCAGAATGGCATAGGCTGTTTCAACGGTTTTTCGCGCGACCTTAAGCTCTTCAGCCAGCACGCGGATGGCAGGCACTTTGTCGCCGGGCTTCAGTACGCCGCGCGTGATGTTATCGCGATAGCGGGTATAAATGTCGTGATAGCCCGGCTTCATGTCCTACCTCATTTCAGGTTTTTTGTGTCTTTTTACTATGTCATTAACGGCGTAGATTTGCCTCATCGCATGATAAAAACCGCACAAAAAAGAGGAAAGACAATGAGCACCCGCGTAAACCACCACAAAGCCACACCTGCACTCGCCAACGCGCTTTCCGCCCTGAGCATGGAAGTGGCGAAAACCTCCCTTGATCCGGCGCTGAAGCACCTGATCGACATTCGCGTGTCGCAGCTGAACGGCTGTACCTTCTGCCTGGATATGCATTCGAAAGAGGCCAAAATTGCCGGCGAGCGCGAGCTGCGCCTGTACCATCTGGCGGCGTGGCGGGAGTCGCCGCTGTTCAGCGCCCGCGAGAAAGCCGCGCTGGCCTTCACCGAAGCGCTGACCCAGATTGGCGCTCACGGCGTGAGCGACGCGCTGTACCGCAGCGTGGCGGAGCACTTCTCGGACGTGGAGATTTCAGAGCTGAACTTCGCCATCGTAGCGATCAACGCCTGGAACCGCCTGGGGATCACCTCCCGCATGGCGCTGGGCTCGCTGGATGCGGCATATGGGCTGAACAAGGCTAACCTGGAGTAATCCCGCGCTCGCGGATCATCGCCACCAGCGCCCGTAAGCCTGGCGGGACATGACGATGGCGAGTGGGGGATTCAGGCGTTTATGGAGCCGAGTTCGATGGTGGGCTAAAACCAGCCCGGTGGCGCTACGCTTACCGGGCCTACAAAACACCGTAGGCCGGATAAGCGCAGCGCCATCCGGCAAACACTTCGCTCCATACCGAAGCATTGTATCTCTTCATTCTGCATTCTCTCCCCAACATCACAACGGAGAGAAAACCATGATCGCAGTCCTTTTCGAAGCCAAAGCCGAACCCGCTTATCAGGCGCGCTATCTGCAACTGGCCGCAGAGCTTAAACCTTTACTGGCCGACATCGACGGCTTTATTGATATCGAACGGTTCCAGAGCCTGACGACCGACGGCAAAATCCTGTCCCTTTCCTGGTGGCGGGATGAAGAGGCCGTCCGCCGCTGGAAGCAGAATGTCTTCCATCAGGCCGCGCAGGCCGAAGGCCGGGCGTCGATTTTTTCTTTCTACCGTATTCGCGTGGCGCAGCTGATGCGGGAGTACAGCTCCGAAACGGGAGGGCACGCGCATGTATGACGTTCATGTGATTTTCGACAACAGGCCCGGCGAGCAGGGTGAAATTGCGGCGGCGCTGGAACAGGCCATTGCCGCTGTAGCGGCTACAATGGCCGATCCGTCGCGCGTGAAGATGCTCTGTGCTCTGATGGACGGGCGGGCGTGGACGGCTACAGAGCTGAGCGTGGCGGCAGACGTTGCGCCGTCGACCGCCAGTGGGCATCTCGCGCGGCTGGTGGAGGGAAAGTTGATTACCTGCCTGTCTCAGGGGCGGCATCGCTACTATCGCCTGGCGGGGCACGACGTGGCGGCGCTTGTCGAGCAGATGATGGGGCTCTCCTGGAGCCGCATCACGTCGCCGGAAACCTCCGCGCCAAAAGCCCTGCGCGAAGCACGAACCTGCTACGACCATCTTGCCGGAACGGTGGCGGTGCATATCTATGAATTCATGCAGGCGGAAGGCTGGCTTGAGGCAGACGGTTTAGCGCTCACGCTACATGGCCGCGAGCAGTTTCTGAAGCTTGGTATTCCGTTAAATCCCAATACCCGTCGCAAGGCGTGCTGCGCCTGCCTGGACTGGAGCGAGCGGCGGTTTCATCTGGGGGGAGAGGCCGGCGCGGCGCTGCTCATCCACATGGAAAGCAAAGGTTGGATCCAGCGGGTGGCGGGGTACAGGGAGGTGGTGGTGACGGCTTCGGGGAAAAGTGCCGTCAGGAAGCATTTTAGCCGCTAAACGCCGTTGCGGGCTGATGCCCTCACCCCGACCCTCTCCCACAGGGAGAGGGAGAACATCGTTTCGCAATTCCTGCGCTTTAACTTCTCGTTTCTTGATACTTACCCTGATAACTATTATCGTAATGGCGTACTACGAGAGGATTCCCCATGAGTGAAGAAGATCTGTTTAGCCGCAGGCCGATGGGCATGCGGATGGCGATGATCGTGCGTCAGTGGCGCGCAGTCATCGACGACGCCATTCTCGACACCGGATTAACCCAGTCGAGCTGGACGGTGATGATGCAGCTTCATCAACTCGGGGATAACGTCTCGGTCAGCGAGCTGGCGGAAGTGCAGGGGATTGAACTGCCTCCGCTAATGCGTACGCTGACACAGCTGGAAAAGCAGGGCTACCTGCTGCGCACCGTCTCGCCGTATGACAAGCGTATCCGGCTGCTGACGCTGACGCCTGAGGGAAAAGCCATTCTTGAAAGGCTCTCTCAGGTGATTGAGACGTATCAGGCGCGCGTATCGCAAAACATCGCGCCGGAACATCTCGATATTTTCAGCGCCACACTCAATCAAATCGCCTGCAATTTGCGGACAATCCGCGAAGAAGATAATAAGACCGAAAAATAATGACTCCTGAACAAAAGTTTGCCCGCTGGGTAAGGGTGAGTATTGCCTCTTTCCTGCTGATGTTTGTCTACTTTATCGTCGCGGATATCTGGATCCCGCTGACGCCGGACTCCACCGTGATGCGCGTGGTGACCCCGGTGTCTGCCCGCGTCTCCGGGTATGTGGCGGCGGTACATGTCCACAACAATAGCCAGGTTAAGAGAGGCGATCTGCTGTTTGAGCTCGACGCCACGCCGTTTCGCAATAAGGTCGAAGCGGCGCAGATTGCGCTGGAACAGGCGCGTCTGTCTAACGATCAGCTGGACGCGCAGATTGCCGCGGCGCAGGCCAGCCTGAAAACCGCGGTGCTGACGGCGCGTAACGACAAAGTGACCTTCGACCGCTACCAGAAACTGAGCACCTTGCAGAGCGTGTCGCAGGCGGATCTGGATAAGGTCCGTACCACCTGGCAGAGCAGCGAGCAGTCCGTCAGCTCGATTCAGGCGAATATTCATAACCTGCGCATTCAGCGCGGCGAGCGGGATGAGCACCGCAACGTGACGCTGCAAAAATACCGTAACGCGCTGGATGAAGCGGAGCTGAATCTTGGCTGGACGAAGGTCTACGCCGAGGCGGACGGCACGGTCAGTAACCTGCAATTAAGCCCCGGTTTTTACGCCTCGTCCGGTTCGGCTGCGCTGGCGCTGGTGAACACCCGGATCGATATCGTGGCGGATTTCCGCGAGAAGAGCCTGCGGCATACCCACCAGGGGACCGACGCCGCCGTGGTGTTTGACGCCTTCCCGGGGCAAGTTTTCCGTGCCCACGTCACCAGCAGCGACGCGGGGATCCTCGCCGGACAGGAGGCCGTAAACGGTCAACTTTCTGAACCGGAAACCTCCAACCGCTGGGTGCGTGATGCCCAGCGTATGCGCATTCACGTGGCGCTGGACGAAGCCTTACCGAAGTCGCTGCCGACCGGCGCGCGCGCCACCGTGCAGCTCTACAATAGCGAAGGGCCGTTTGCGCGATTCTTCTCCGGGATGCAAATCCATCTGGTGAGCCTGCTTCACTATGTCTATTAGCACCCTGGCGCGGGTATTTACCCCGCACGGCAACATCGTCTATACGGCAAACGACTTTCGCCAGACCCTGCGTATCGTCTTTGCCGGGATGATTGCGCTCAGTATTTCGAGTTTCTACAACACCAGCTACGGCGTGTTTTTTGTGGTCTATCCGATCATGCTGCTCTCGCTGGTGCCGGTGTTTAACCGCCACGTGGCGAAGCAGTTTATCTTCAGCGCCTCGCTGAACTGCATCGAAATGGTGTTTATCATCGGCTATCTGTCCCAGTGGCCGGTCATTATGACGCTGGTGGTGTTTGCCCTGTACGTGATGCGTTTTCGCTTTATGAGTAAGGGGCCGCTGTTCCTGTTCGGCTCGATGGGCGTGGTTTGCCAGAGCGTGATGCTCAACTTTATGAGCTACCCCACCACCAACTGGCACACGCTTTTATTCTCTAACATCGAAGCGAGCGTAATGGCGGTGTGCCTGAGCGCGCTGATGAACTACCTGCTGCCGGACGTGGAGCCGCGTAAGCCGCCGCCGCTGATCGAGAAAGATGACGCCCGCGTGCGCCACGAGTCTCTGCTCTCGGGCACCGTGGCGACGCTGATTTTCGTGGTGTTCCAGATGAGCGACTTAAGCGATTCGCTTTCGGCGCTGATGGCGGGCATTCTGATCCTGTTCCCGATGCACTATCGCGGATCGGTTATCAGCTCCATCTGGCGCGTAGTCGGCGTGGTGCTGGGGTGTCTTTATATCCTTGTCGTCCAGCTTATCCTCTACGATCACAGCAGCCATATGCTGCTGATGATGCCGCTGATTGGCCTTGGACTGGCGTTTGGCGCGCGTCTGCACGTAATGGAGAAGGTCGGCGCCGGGGTAGGCTTCGCCAGTATCACCACCATCGGCATTATGTTCGGGCAGAACATGCATCCGGACAGCGACCTGGTGTTCAGCGATCTGTACCGCATCACCTCCGTCACCTTCGCGCTGGTGGTCACGCTGACGATGGTCTTTCTGGTGCACCTGATCCTGAACCGCTTCGAGGCGACGCGCTACGTTATCGCGCCGCCAAAAGCAGATTAATGCCCCAGCACGGCGGGCAACTGCGAGAGCAGAAACAGGATCAGGCCAATTGTTCCGCCCACCAGGGTACCGTTAACGCGAATGAACTGAAGATCTTTACCGATATTGAGTTCTATCTGGCGTGACATGTCTTTGGCATCCCAGCTTTTCACCGTGTCGCTGATATGGCGCGTCAGGAACGCGGCGAAATCCGGCGCCACGCGGTGCGCGGCCTGCTCCAGATGCTCATTCAGCGACGCCCGCAGGCTGGCGTCGTTGGTCAGCGTTTC
Organism: Enterobacter cloacae complex sp. 302F9; assembly: GCF_050030335.1. Lineage (NCBI taxonomy): Bacteria > Pseudomonadati > Pseudomonadota > Gammaproteobacteria > Enterobacterales > Enterobacteriaceae > Enterobacter > Enterobacter cloacae complex sp. 302F9. The sequence continues at coordinate 628,097 of NZ_JBLGUC010000001.1, forward strand.
GCCAAACCACAGCCCGGCGTTGGCGATACGCTGCTTCACGCGGGAATCATCGCTCTGCATGTCATTTTTCAGCCACTGGCGCAGGTCAGCCCACATTTCCCCCAGATAGCGGTTAAAGGCTTCGTCATTCTTCAGGTAGTGTTTGATATTCTCGGCTTTCGCCGTCATCTCCGGATCGTTTTTCAGATTGTCGATGAACTTGGTCGTGGCGCGGTCAAACGCCTGACGGATCTGGTGCGTGCGGTCGTGGCTGATATCGTCCAGCAGCGTGTTCACCGCGTTCGACACCATCTCCGCGCTTTGATCGCCCAGCCACTCGGTGGGTAGCACCATCGCCTTGCGCGGATGCTCGGTCTTAAGCCAGTGGACGATCTGGTCGGCAATAAATTCCCGCGTGCTTTCCCGCTGAATCAGGGTAATCAGGCGGTTGATGATGGCGTCCAGCAGCACCTGGTGACGGTTGTTTTTGGTCATGCTTTCCAGCATGACGGCGCTGGTCTCGGTTAGATCGACCTTGTCGATAGCCTTGTGGACGGCGCGTTTGAGCAGGCGTTGAATGCGTCCATCGTCGGTAAGTTCCAGAAAACCGCTCATCACCTGCACCAGATGCTGCCCCACGCGCCGGGCGTTATCGGGCTGGCTGAACCAGGCCCCAATCATCTGTGCGGGCTCGTAGCGACGGATAAGATCGACAAGGGATTGCGTATCGAGAAACTTTTCCTGCACGAACTGGCCGAGATTGTCGCCGATGCGGTCTTTATTGCGCGGGATAATCGCCGTATGGCGCGAGATAAAGGGAATGGGCACCCGGCGGAACAGCGCGACAACGGCAAACCAGTCCGCCAGCGCGCCGACCATCGCCGCCTCGGCAATGGCCTTTACGCCGCGCACCCAGAAGGTTTGCGGCAGGAACAGAGTGGTGATAAACGCTGCGACGGCAATCAGCAGCAGCGACAGCGCGAGAAGCTTGGCGCGTTTGAGTTCGGTATGTTTTTCCATGGGTTAAGGATAGAGGGATACGGGGGAAAAGTGCAAAGCTGCACGAGGCCAGTCATCTCACTTTCTGGAATGCTCCTTCAGAAATCAAATCAAAACATTGTCTTTTTCGTTCAAATACTGCTCTGTTTGTATATGCTTTTTTGTATATACAATCAGGGAAGGGTACACTATGCCTATAGAGTATGAATGGGATAGCAATAAGGCGAAAAGCAATCTGCAAAAACACGCCATTCGTTTTGAAGATGCAGTTCTGGTTTTTGACGATCCCTGCCATTTGTCTGTTCAGGATCGTTATGAAAACGGGGAGTTTCGCTGGCAAACCATTGGTCTTGTACAGGGTGTTATTGTCATTCTGGTCGCGCACACGGTACGTTTTGAAAGCGGGGATGAAATCATACGTATCATCAGTGCGCGTAAAGCGGATCGTAAAGAGAGGAGGCGTTATGAGCATCGTTAAACATAAACGCGGTAGTGCACCGGAAGTGAGTGCCCGCCGGGAGGCTGAACTCAAAGCGCTGGCGGATAAACCCGACAGGGAAATTGATTACAGCGATATACCGGCCACGGAGGATGATCGCTGGGCCGGTGCCGTGCGGGGAAAATTCTATCGACCGCTCAAAACTCAGGCATCAGTACGCATTGACGCCGACGTGATGGAGTGGCTTAAACGGCCAGGGAAAGGTTACCAGACGCGGCTTAATGCCATTTTGCGCGAGGCGATGCTGCGCGATCAGAACAAAAAATAACACAGGCAGCGTCAGGCTGCCTTTTCTCTCAGAGGATATTTGCCACTACCCGCCACAGCACCCACCCACCAAACCCCATCAACACCACCCCTGCCGTGCGCTCTATCAGCCAGAGCGAACGGCTGAGCTTTCGCTGAACCGCCGGTAACCCCATCAGCGATATCAGCGCCAGATCCCATACCAGCACCACCATCACCATCCAGACGCCGCAGGTCGCCTGCTGAAGCAGTGTGACGTCCGGCCCGAGTAACGCTGTCATTAGCGCCAGGTAGAACAACGCGTTTTTGGGATTTAACAGCGCCGAACCCAGCCCCAGCAGGATTTGCTTACGCAGAGAAGGGCAGCGCTGGCGGGTTTCTTCCAGCGCCAGCGGCTGCGGGCGGCTGCGCACAAGATGCGAGCCAATCCACAGCAGGTACAGCGCGCCGGACAGTTCGATAAGCGTAAACAGCCACCCAAACTGGCGCAGCGCGCTCCAGCCGATAATTACCAGTAAGATATATAACCCGTTACCTGCTGCGATGCCGAGACACAATCCGGCGCTGCCGCGCAGCCGGTAGCGGGCGGCGTAGCCTACCAGCAGGAAGAAATCCGGGCCCGGGCTTAACAGGGCAACAAAATGCGCCAGCGCCAGGGCAAGAAAGGCGGAGGGAAATAACAGTTCCATAGCGACCTCAGTGACAAATCTGAGGTCACCTTACGACGTTACGTATCCTGATTATTGTCTGATATTGATCGGCCCGTGGCGTACTGGCGCGGCGTGGCGGCGGTATAGTTCACGAAGGTCTTATGAAAATGACTCTGGTCGGCAAACCCGCTCTGGTAGCCCACGTCGGCGATATCATCCCCCGCGCGCAGCCGCGCTTTGGCGTACTCCACGCGCGAAATGTTGAGGAAACTGCCCGGCGTCAGGCCGGTATCCTGCCTGAAAGTGCGGATCAGCGTCTCCTTGCGCAGTGAGAATCGTTGGGCGAGTTCGTCAAGGGAAGGCGGTGCGGCAAGGTCGGAGAGTAACGCCTGCTGAACCTGCTGACTGGTTGAGCGAGGTGCATTCATCTCACCCGCGCAACGGGGAAGGGCAGAAAGCAGGGTCTCCACGGATGCGGAGGACATCGTCCCGACAACGGCAAGAAAGTGCTTAAAGAGCGTGGGATCGCGAATAACCTGTAGCGCCAGGGGAAGATCGGTGTCGATATAGAGCATATGGTAACTGCGCGGCTTCCCGACAACGGGGTTGCAGCTGTGCGGGGCATAAGCCGGGATCACGATAAGATCACCGGGATCAAGAACGTACGCATTGCCATGACTTACGCAGCAGGTCTGGCCTTCCACAATCGCGCCGATGGAGAGCTGTGGATGGCAATGACGTTTATATGCCCGGGTGCTTTGCCACGTACTGCGCAGCTCAAGGCCTGCTGCGCGGTTAAAGGTCTGGCGGATGTGGCGGGTATCGGTCATAGGAACTCCATTGATGAGCATTTTTTATACCATGTCTGCGCATCGCCTGGCAGCGTCTTGTTAAGAACCCTCCGTATATACCCAACTTTACCTTCAAAGCCAGTCAGATTGACTACCCTTAATACCCTAAGCGGTAAAACAAGGAGATTCGATATGGCTTATCAGACAGTAAATCCTGCCACGAACCAGCTCATCAAAGAATATCCCTCTCACACTGACGCAGACGTTGAAGCGGCGCTGAAGGCAGCCGATGCGCTCTATCATTCCGACTGGGCGAAAGGCGACATAAGCCAGCGCCTGCCGGTGCTGCATAAGCTGGCGGACCTGATCGACGAACGCGTGGAGGATCTGGCGAAAATCGCCAGTCAGGAGATGGGTAAGCTCATCGAACAAAGCCGCGGCGAAGTGAAGCTGTGCGCGCAAATCGCCCGCTACTATGCGGACAACGCGAAGCAGTTCCTGGCCCCGGTGAAGTATGACTCTGAACTCGGGGAAGCATGGGTTGAACATCACCCCATCGGCGTGCTGATGGCCGTCGAGCCATGGAACTTCCCGTACTATCAGCTGATGCGCGTTCTGGCGCCAAACCTGGCAGCGGGCAACCCGGTGATCGCCAAGCACGCCAGCATCGTGCCGCACTGTGCAGAGACCTTTGCACAACTGGTACGTGAAGCGGGCGCGCCGGAAGGGGCGTGGACCAACCTGTTTATCTCGTCCGAACAGGTGGCGAACATTATCGCCGACGATCGCGTACAGGGGGCGGCGCTGACCGGTTCAGAAAAAGCGGGTAGCGTGGTTGCGGCACAGGCTGCGAAGCACCTCAAAAAATCGACCCTGGAACTGGGCGGGAACGATGTCTTCGTGGTGCTGGACGATGCCGACCTGGATAAAGCCGTGAAGATCGGCGTTAACGCGCGGCTGAACAATGCCGGGCAGGTCTGTACCGCGGCGAAGCGCTTTATCCTGCATGAAAAGATTGCAGACGCCTTCCTGAGCAAATTCACCGAGGCGTTTAAGCAGGTGAAAATTGGCGATCCGCTGGACGAAAGCACCACGCTGGGGCCTTTGTCATCCAAAGACGCGCTGGAGACGCTAACTAAACAGGTTAACGAGGCGGTGAAAAATGGCGCGAAGCTGCACCATGGCGGCAAGCCGGTTCAGCGTGACGGAAGCTTCTTTGAGCCGACCATCCTGACACATATCTCGCGCGATAATCCGGCGTACTTCGAGGAGTTCTTCGGTCCGGTAGCGCAGGTTTACGTGGTGAAAAGCGACGACGAAGCGGTCGCACTGGCTAACGATTCCCACTACGGTCTGGGCGGCGCGGTGTTCAGCCAGAACATCGAGCGCGCGAAGAAAATGGCGTCGCGCATTGAGACCGGGATGGTGTACATCAACTGGCTCACCGACACTGCGGCAGAGCTGCCGTTCGGCGGCGTAAAACGTTCGGGTTACGGACGCGAGCTGTCGGACCTGGGGATCAAAGAGTTTGTGAACCAGAAGCTGGTGGTCGTTCGCAAGTAATGCGGTAATAAAAAAAACCTGCCATCCGGCAGGTTTTTTATTAACGGTCGCATCGCCTTTCTTGCCGGGTGGCGCTGCGCTTACCCGGCCTACAATGTGCAATAATTTTAATACATTGCACCCTTCATTGTAGGCCCGTGCAAGCGTAGCGCCGCCGGGCGAAACGCGCAAACAGGCTTAGAAGGACACTCCACCGCCTACATATGCACCATCGATCAGCGTGTGGTTTGGACGACCGTCTTTACCGTCTACGCTCACGTGGCGATAGCCCACTTTCAGCGTGACAGGTTTGACTGGCGTCCAGCTTACGCCGCCGTTAGCTTCAACATAGTTCTTCACGCTGTTGTTCAGGCCGTCTGGCGCCACATAACCTTCACCAAACACGTGAATGCTGTCCGTAAGCGCAACGTTAACGCCGCCGCCAATCGGGAATGCCACGCCGTTATCGCCTTTTTTCGGGCCGATGTAGATGGCTTTCGCGCCAGCATTCAGCATCACCGGACCCACTTCCAGGTTATAGCCTGCCCCAACGCCGCCGGTCTGGGTACCGTCATCGGTGTTTTTCAGCCAGTTGCTCTCCGCATACAGGCCGGATGAGGATTTCCCCATTTCCAGATTGAGGTTAGTAAAGTTTTTACCCTGCTCAATGCTGCCACCCATGGCCAGTGCGGAGCCCGATACGGCGGTCAGAGCAGAAAGGATCAGGATGTTAAGTTTTTTCATGAGTGTTTCCTCGTCATTAAATTAATCTGAGGGCACCTTAACAAGCGATGTTTATGACTGCAAATGTGATATGTATCGCATTTATATGCTGTTTGTGTTGGGTTTTTGAATGGTAAATGTTGATGAGTTGTTTATATGGCAAATCGTCAATGTCCAATACATTCGCGTTTAGGGACAGTTTACATTCCTGGCTAAACGTAAAATGAACGAGGCGCAAATAGTCCTTCGCCATGAATTAATTGGGTTTCTAATAATTTCCAAAAGTATTTCAGCTGACACAGATAAAGACAGAGGTTTACATTTCTGGTGATTGATATACGTCCGTACGCGCCGCTTCGTTGCCATTACATGTCATTTTTCTGACACCTTTCTTCATTACGTTGTTGGCTTCACTTACTGGATGCTAACAATATGAAAAGAAAAATTATTCCTGTGCTAGTCGGTTGTGCGCTCTCTTTCTCTGGCCTGGCGGCACAGCCAACCGCGGAGCGCTACGTCGTCAGCTTTCCCGAAGGCGCGCATGTCAAATACAGCGGTGCGTTTGCCAGCGCATTCCCGAACGGGCTCCCGGTGGGGATTGGTTCGGGTTTGTTATTCACGGGCAAGCAGGGCGATGCGCTGACGTTTGCGACCGTGACCGATCGCGGTCCTAACGCGGATTCGCCAAAAATGGGGAAAAACGATGCCAAAATCTTTGTTACCCCGGATTTCGCCCCGCTGCTGATGACGATCCGTGTGCTAAACGGCAAAGCGGAGGCCGTGGACGCGCGACCGCTGCATGATGATAAAGGCGAGATCAACGGCCTGCCGCTGCAAAGCGGCGTGATTGGATCTACCAATGAAGTCGCGCTAAGCGACACCTTAAAAGTGCTGAAAGGCGATAACCGCGGGCTGGATACGGAAGGCATCACGCCGGACGGGAAGGGCGGCTACTGGCTGTGCGATGAGTATGGCCCGTTCCTGATTAACATCGACGGGAAAGGGAAAATCCTCGCGATCCACGGCCCGCAGGCGACGGAAGGGGAGAAAGCCATCGCAGGTGGTCTGCCAAACGTTATCAAATGGCGTCAGGCAAACCGGGGCTTTGAAGGGCTGACCCGCATGCCGGACGGACGCATTATCGCCGCCGTGCAAAGCACGCTGGATATCGACGGGAAGAGCAAAAAACAGGCGCTGTTTACGCGTCTGGTGAGCTTCGATCCGGCGACCGGGAAAACCGCGATGTACGGCTACCCTGTCGACAGCGCGGCCTACAGCAAAAACAGCGACGCTAAAATCGGCGACATAGTGGCGCTGGATAACCACACCATCCTGCTGATTGAACAGGGCGAGGATAAAAATGACGCAATGCGTAACCTCATCTACAGGGTTGATCTGAGCAAGGCGAGCGATCTGGCGGCCTTCGACAAGCCGGGCGAATACCCGGAGTTTGATGATGAGAAAACGCTGGCGCAGCGCGGCATCACGCTTGCGGAAAAAACGCAGGTGGTCGATCTGCGTGCGCTGGGCTGGCAGCAGGAAAAGGCCGAAGGGCTGGCGCTGATTGACAGCAAAACGCTGGCAGTGGCGAACGATAATGACTTTGGCGTGAAGGTGGCGATGCAGAAGCCAGTCGAAGGCAAGAAGCTCAAGGATTATCGGGTGAACGCGCAGGGGGCGCTGAAGCTGGATGACAAACCGGTTGAAACCACCCTCAGCGTGAAGCCGTTGAAGAAACCGGAGTCCGACAGCGAGCTGTGGATTGTGACGCTGCCGGAGGCGTTGAAATAAGTTCCCCCTCACCCTAACCCTCTCCCCGCGGGGGAGAGGGGATAATCGGTGCGGTTATTTCTTCAGCCCCGCAAACGCTGCCCGAATTTCCTCTTCCGGCAGCTGTATTCCAATAAACACCATCACGCTGTGCGGCGCTTCATCGTCCCACGGGCGATCCCAGTCGGCGCTGTACAGGCGCTGCACGCCCTGGAACAGCAGGCGGTTCGGCTCGCCGTCGATCCACAGCATCCCTTTATAGCGCAGCAGCTTGTCGGCAAATGACAGCAGCAGGTTCTCCATCACGCGGGAGACCTCGCTGATGTCCACCGGGTAGTCCAGCTCCACCACAATCGACGTCACGTCGTTTTGCTTGTCGGACATAAAGTGGAAGCGCGGTTTCGCGGTGACGTTCTCTTCCAGCATAAAGCCGTTGGTGTTGAACAGCTGAGCGAGATCGATATCGCCATGCGTCACCGTGTAAATGGGCGCACGCGAGTTGATGCGCGTCAGGCGCTCGCGCAGTTTTTCACTTTCACCCGCCACGTCGGTTTTGGTCAGCAGGATGCGGTCGGCGTAGCCAACCTGGGACTGGGCGATGGTGAACTGGTTCATCTGCTCGTCGGCGTGTACCGCATCCACCAGAGCGATGACGCCGTCCAGCAGGTAGCGCTGGCAGAGGATCTCATGGGAGAAAAAGGTCTGAATAATCGGGCCGGGGTCGGCCATGCCGGTGCACTCGATCACCAGTCGGTCGAAGTCGATGTCACCGCGATCGCGGCTGTCGAGCAGGTCCAGCAGGGCGTCTTCTAATTCGTTAGAGCGGGTGCAGCAGATGCAGCCGTTGGTCAGGGTTTTGATCTGGGTGGCGCGGTCGCCAATCAGCTGATCGTCAACGGAGACTTCGCCAAATTCGTTTTCGATGACGGCGATTTTGAAGCCGTGCTGCTCGTTCAGAATGTGGCGCAGCAGGGTGGTTTTACCGGCGCCGAGGAAACCGGTCAGCAGGGTAACGGCAATCGGGGTCATGGTTTCTCCTTTAGCAGCAGCGGACGCCGCCTTCTCCACTTCCGCCGTAGCGCGCTTCCTGGCGCTCGCGGAAGAATTCAGTGTAGGTCATGTACGGCTTATCCGGATGGTTGGTCTTCATATGCTCAACGTAGTTGTCATAGTCCGGAATGCCAATCAGCATTTTCGCCGCCTGACCGAGGTATTTTTTTGCTTCGCCTAAGTTACCAAACATTGAGGGTTCCAGATAGAAGAAGCCCGGTGGCGCTACGCTTACCGGGCCTACAGTAACATGCTTAATTAATGGTGTGAGGAGGTCTTCACGCCGCCTTCCGGCACCGGTACGTACGGGGTCTCTTTGTCCGTACGGCCCTCAACGTTACGCACTTTCATCCAGGTTTTGATGCCGTAGAAGATAATGCTGTACACCACCACCAGGAACAGAATGCTCAGACCCGCGTTGGTGTAGTTGTTCACCACGATATGGTTCATGTTGGCAATCTGCTGCGCGGTCAGATCCGCGCCGCCTGCGGCAATCTTCTCTTTGTACTGGTTAGCCATGAAGAAGAAGCCTTCCAGCTGCGGGTTGGTGCTGAACAGTTTCAGACCCAGCGCCCAGGTAGTGCAGAGCAGCAGCCACAGCGCAGGCACCACGGTGACCCAGATGTATTTGGTGCGTTTCATCTTCACGAGGACAACGGTACCCAGCACCAGGGCCACAGCCGCCAGCATCTGGTTAGAGATACCGAACAGCGGCCACAGGCTCTTCACGCCGCCCAGCGGGTCAACAACGCCCTGATACAGCAGATAACCCCACAGGCCTACGCAGCCCGCAGTGCCCAGAACGCCGGCCACCAGAGAGTCGGTTTTCTTCAGGAATGGCACGAAGTTACCCAGCAGATCCTGCAACATGAAGCGGCCTGCACGCGTACCGGCATCCAGCGCGGTGAGGATGAACAGCGCTTCAAACAGAATACCGAAGTGGTACCAGAAGCCCATGTCCGCCCACGGCAGCACTTTGTGGAACACGTGTGCGATACCCACCGCCAGCGTTGGCGCGCCACCTGCGCGGTTCAGCACGGACGGTTCGCCGATGTCTTTCGCGGTCTGCATGATCTGCTCAGGCGAAATCACGAAGCCCCAGGAGCTGACGGTCGCCGCCGCGTGCGCGCTGGCGTCTTTCAGCTGCGCCAGGATCAGCGCGGTATTTTCGCCGCCCATCTCATGCAGGTTTGGCATGGTAATGCCGAGACCCGCCGGCGGGGTGTTCATCGCAAAGTACAGGCCAGGCTCGATAATCGACGCCGCAACCAGCGCCATGATCGCCACGAAGGATTCCATCAGCATCGCGCCGTAACCGATGAAGCGCGCGTCGGTTTCGTTGGCCATCAGCTTCGGCGTGGTGCCGGAGGCGATCAGCGCGTGGAAGCCAGACACGGCACCGCAGGCAATGGTGATAAACAGGAACGGGAACAGGGCGCCTTTCCACAGCGGACCGGTACCGTCAATGTACTGCGTCACCGCCGGCATTTTCAGCTCCGGGTTGATGATCACAATACCAATGGCCAGCCCGACGATAACGCCGATTTTCAGGAAGGTTGCCAGGTAGTCACGCGGAGCCAGAATCAGCCACACCGGCAGCAGCGCTGAGATGAATGCGTAGCCGATCAGCGCGAAGGTGATGGTGGTGTCTTTAAAGGTCAGCGCCGGACCCCAGTACGGGTCGTGCGCAATCACGCCGCCGAAGTAGATGGAGGCGACCAGCAGCACGATACCGATGATCGACACCTCGCCAACGCGGCCAGGGCGCAGGAAGCGCATGTAGATGCCCATGAACAGCGCAATCGGTACGGTAGAGCAGACGGTGAAGACGCCCCACGGACTTTCGGCCAGCGCTTTCACCACGATCAGGGCCAGCACCGCCAGGATGATGATCATGATCAGGAAGCAGCCGAACAGGGCGATCGTGCCTGGCACGCGGCCCATCTCCTCTTTGATCATCTCGCCCAGCGACGAACCGTTACGGCGCGAGGAGATAAACAGCACCATAAAGTCCTGCACCGCTCCCGCCAGCACCACGCCCGCCAGCAGCCAGAGCGTACCCGGCAGGTAGCCCATCTGCGCAGCCAGCACCGGACCGACCAGCGGACCCGCGCCTGCAATGGCGGCGAAGTGGTGACCAAACAGCACGTAACGGTTGGTTGGCACGTAGTTCAGGCCGTCGTTGTTAATAACCGCCGGGGTGGCGCGCGTCGGGTCGAGCTTCATAACCTTCTGCGCGATGTACAAGCTGTAGTAGCGATAAGCCACAAGGTAGACGGAAACCGACGCGACCACGATCCACAGGGCGCTGACGTGCTCGCCCCGGCGTAATGCGACAACCGCCAGACAGAAAGCACCGATGATCCCGAGGATGGCCCAGGGCACGTGCTTAAGTAGTTTTTTAGTATCCATAATAAGACCTGGTTTTTTATGTAAAGAAAAAAGGGTCAGGGTTCGTTGTGAGGAGGTATTGATTAATGCTGGAGCGATCGTGCCAGATCCTCGCGCGTGTAAAGCACGGTAAATGGGTGAGTGGTTGAAAGCGATGCGTGAGCGGTCAAAAGCGAGGGTGAGTGGTTAAGGCTCACCCCCGGTGGGAGAAAATATGTGATTGAGATCACTGAGAATAATCTAGCCCTGTGAGCTTTTGTCGTTCGCTTCAGGGCAGTGCACGCAGCGGCAGGGCTGATACGCGGGCAGCAGCTGATAGCGCCCTTTGCCGTCGTGTTCAATAATCGGGGAAAGCGCCTGTAAATCGCGGTACACCGTGCGTTCGGTAATGCCAAATTTTTGCATCAGATCGCGGCGATTAACGCTTCCGTTGCGATGCAGGGCAATAATGATTTCAACCAGACGTTCAGCCGAGCGGCTTCGGGGTGAAGGGGCCATAAGACTTTCCAGCGTTAAGGGGGCGGCTGACGACGTTGCCAGCCGCCCCGGAAAATTTATCTTATGGATAGTTAACGGCGCACCTTTGCGGAAACCTTAGCGTTTTTTTGTGCAACGGGATCAAATCGCGGCTTCCATCTCCATCATCACCGGGTGGAAACGGCGTTTGAAGTAGATCAGGCCGTGCCCCTCGCTGCTGAGGATGATGTTCTTAATCTCAACAAGGTAGACCAGATGGGTGCCGATGGTTTGCACCTGGGTTATCTCACCTTCCAGGCTTGCCAGGGCGCCTTTCAGCACCGGCTGCGCCAGCGGTCCTTTCTGCCAGCAGGAGAGAGCAAAGCGTTCCTCCATTGCCATGCCGGTCATCCCGGCAAAGTGGCGGGCCATGATCTCCTGCTCGTGGTTCAGCACGTTGACGCACAGTTTGCCGTTGCCCTGGAAGACCGGGTTCATGGCGCTGCTGGCGTTAATGCAGACCATGACCGAAGGCGGGGTGTCCGTGACCGAGCAGACGGCGGTGGCGGTAATGCCGCAGCGACCTGCATCGCCCTCGGTAGTGATCACATTCACCGCCGCCGACAGGCTGGCCATCGCGTCGCGAAAACGCAGGCGTTCTTCAGATTGCATTGAAACCTCCCGCTGCGTTATTTCAGCAGCTTATCCAGCATATTGATATCAGTGTTGTTGTGCAGGTGCGGTACCGTCCAGCCGTGCTGGTCGTACTCGGACATGCAGCGGTCAACCATCGCCATCATCTTGTCCATGTTGCCGGAGCTTTGCGCCTGACGCAGGCATTGCAGGCGGATCTCATCCTGGCTACCGGAGTAGTTGATTTCGTACAGCTCGTGACGTCCGCCAAACTCGCTGCCGATGGCATCCCACATCAGTTTCAGAATCTTGATGCGTTCGACATGATCCATTCCGTTGGAGCCGCGCACGTACTTCGCCAGGTACTGGTCGATCTGCGGGTTGTTCAGGTCCCGCGCGCTGGACGGCAGGTAGATCAGCCCGGAGGTCACGTTACGTTCGATGATGTTCTTGATCTTCGCATAGGCCATTGGCGCCATCACGCGGTAGGTCTGTAACGCCGCGTGGTCAGGCAGATACGCGCCGTTTACCCACGGCGTGGCTTCGGAGCACATGGAGTCGCTCAGCGCCCAGAACATGTTGCGCCACGCCACCACTTCGCCGAGATCCGCCTGCACGCCGCGGAACTCGAGGGTGCCGGTACACTCCAGCGACTTCTTCAGCAGAGCGGTGATGAAATCGAACTTCACTGCCAGACGCACGCAGGCCTGAAGCGGGTACATGCGGGCGAAGCCACCTTCCATCGTCCAGCGACGGCAGCGGTCGAAATCGCGGTAGATCAGCACGTTTTCCCACGGGATCAGCACATGATCCATCACCAGAATGGCGTCGTTCTCGTCAAAGCGGCTGGAGAGCGGGTAGTCGTACGGAGAGCCGGTCGCCCCTGCCACCATCTCGTAAGAGGCGCGGGAGATCAGCTTCACCCCTTCGGCATCCATCGGCGCGACGAACATCAGCGCGAAGTCCGGGTTTTCGCCCATCACCTGCGCAGAGCCGAAGCCGATCATGTTGTAGTGGGTCAACGCCGAGTTGGTGGCCACCACTTTCGCGCCGCTGACGATGATCCCGGCGTCGGTCTCTTTCTCCAGCTTGATGTAAACGTCTTTCACCTCGTCCGCCGGTTTATGGCGATCGATCGGCGGGTTGACGATGGCGTGGTTAAAGTACAGGCCGGTTTCCTGAATACGGGTGTACCAGTTGCGGGCATTCTGCTCGAACTGGCCATAGAAGGCAGGGTTGGCGCCGAGGGCGCAGCCGAACGCGGCTTTGTAGTCCGGCGTACGCCCCATCCAGCCGTAGCTCAGACGCGACCACTCGGCGATGGCGTCACGCTGCTGGCGCAGATCGTCGGCGCTTTTCGCCACGCGGAAGAATTTATGTGTGTAGCCGCCGCTGCCGGTGTCGGTGCCCCAGCAGAGGGTATCCTGCATGTCTGGCTTGTGCAGGGCATCGTACATCTGGGCGATGGACGCCGCCGCATTGCGAAATGCCGGGTGGGTAGTGACGTCCTTAACGCGCTCGCCGTAGATATAAATCTCACGGCCATCTTGCAGGCTTTTTAAATACTCTTCACCGGTTAACGGACGTTTGGCATCAGCGCGGAAATCTTCAGGCTTCATAGGGACCTCGTATCGGAAGATGATTGTTAAATTTATGTTTTGTTTTTGTTGTTTAATTGAAGCTTGAGAGGGGCGGAACGTGAAGGGACGATTGGGACAACGGCAGGTACTTTTCGGGTGGGATGTGGTTTTGTGATCTGTGCGGCTTTTCGGCGGGTGGCGCTGCGCTTACCCGCCCTACGAACCGTGATGCGTTCAGGAAACCGGTACTTTCTGCGCCCGGTACGCGCTGGGTGAGCACCCCGTCAGTCGGTTAAAAAAACGGGCGAAATAGGCCGGATCTTTAAACCCCAGCTGCCAGGCAATTTCGCTCACGGTGCTGTCGGAAAACAGCAGCAAACGCCTGGCTTCCCGCAGCTGGCGGTCGAAGATCAGCCGTTTCGGCGAGCGGTTGGCGAAGCGGCGACAGATATCGGTCAGGCGAGATTCGGTGAGATGCAATTCGCTTGCATACTCCGGCACCGTCCAGTGCTCGTGGTAATGAGCATCTGTCAGCTGGTTAAAGCGCTGAAAAAGCTTCAGCTCACCGCGCATGCCGCCTGACGCGTGGTCGTCGAGCTTCGCGTTGCGCAGCAACAGGGTAAAAACGGCCTGGGCCAGCAGGACCAGCGTATGCTCGCGACCGGGCAGTTGTTCCGTGGATTCCCGGGCAATCAGCTGCCAGTAGTGCTTCAGCGCCGCCAGCTCGTCCGGCTTGTCGGCAAGCGACAGGCAGATCCCCGGCAGGCCGAACGCTTCCCGCGTACCGGGGTAGAGCACTTCTAACAGCGGCCAGATGAGATCCTCGCGCACCGTCAGCACGTGGCCGTCGCTGTCGGATTCGGTAATAAACGCGTGCGGCACCGACGGCGGCGTCAGCACAAACAGCGGCGCCTGCACCGAGTAACGGTGGTCGTCGAGCTGGAGCTCAATCTGCCCGGTATCGAGAAAGTGCATCTGAAAATACTGGTCGTGGCGGTGCGCCTGCATGTCGCGGCCAAAAAAGGCCGCCATGCGGGCAAACGACTGGTAATGCACATCGTCGGTGCCCAGACTTTCGTCGTAATCCTTGCTGATATCAATGTTGGCGATGGGGCTCTGGCACATGATCGTTCCTCTGTTGATCCCGCTGCGTCATCGGAATGCGCGTCAGCACCAGCGCGCCCACCACCAGCAGACCCGCCACGAACCACAGCCCCGAGCTGAAGCTGCCGGTCGCGTCGCGCAGAATACCTATCAGCAATGGGCTGACGGCAGACCCGACGTTGCCGATGGCGTTGATCACCGCCAGCGCCACCGCGCGGGATTGCAGGCTAATAACCTGATCCGGCGTGGTCCAGAATATCGCCATGGCGGTAAACGATCCGGTTGAGGCCATGATGATGCCAAGCAGCTGGATCAGGCTGTGATCGGTCGCCGAGGCCAGCATCCATCCCGCCGCCGCAAACAGATACGGCAGGATGGTGTGCTTTTTTCGCTCTTTCAGCCTGTCGGAGCGGCGGCTCCACCAGATCATCCCGAGGATGGTGCAAAACTGCGGGATCGCCGCCAGCAGGCCAATCACGATATTGCTGCTGCCGGTGTTGAAGCTTTGCAGGATCTGCGGCGTCCAGATGTTGATCGCGCTCAGCGTATTCGTCAGGCAGAAGTAGGCCAGCGTGTAGAGCAGCACGGCGGGCGTCAGCACCTCGCGCAGCGTCGAGCGCGGCGTGGCGGTATGCGCAATAGCCAGCTCCTGTTCGCGGGCGATCATCGTTTTGAGTGCCTGCTTTTCGTCATCATCCAGCCAGGTGGCCTGATCCGGGGTGTCGTTAAGGTAGAACCAGGTCACCACGCCGAGCACCACCGATGGCAGCCCCTCCAGCAGGAACAGCCACTGCCAGCCCTTCAGGTTCCACAGCCCGTCCATCGCCAGAATGTACCCGGAGAGGATCGAGCCGAGCATCATGGTCACCGGCATGGCGATCATAAACAGCGCGTTGGCGCGGGCGCGGTGATACGCCGGGAACCACCAGGTGAGATAGACCAGAATGCCTGGCAGGAAACCGGCTTCGGCAATGCCCACCAGCATGCGCAGGACATAAAGCGTTTCGGGGCTGGTGGCGAACATGGTGCAGGTAGAGGCGATGCCCCACACCACCATGATCCCGGCGATCCAGCGGCGGGCGCCGACCTTCGCCAGCATGATGTTGCTGGGGATACCGCACAGCACGTAGGTCACGTAAAACAGCGTCGCGGCCAGGCCAAACATGGTTGACGTGAGGCCCAGATCTTTGCCCATCGTCAGCCCGGCAAAGCCGATGTTGATGCGATCGAGAAACGAGAAAACAAACAGGATAAAAAGAAACACGATCAAACGACGGAACAGCTTATTAATAACGCGATGTTCAACAGCTTTATTATGCAGGGTTGAGGTCGTCATGTTGCGCTCCACATCGTACGTTTAGTAGACGGATTTATTGTTATCAACTGCTGTGGTGACGTCGGTAAAGCGGGCCGCCAGCGCTTCGGCGCTGCGGGCGAGCAGGGTGGTATCCACGCCGACCGCGACAAACAACGCGCCGAGGCTGAGATAGCGTTTTGCCAGCTGCTCGTTCGCCATCAGGATGCCGGGCGCTTTGCCCGCGCTGAGGATCTGCGCGATCGCCTGTTCAATGGCGGCCTGCACCTCCGGGTGCTGCGGATTACCGGCGAAGCCCATGTCGGCGCTCAGATCCGCCGGGCCGATAAACACGCCGTCCACCCCTTCCACGTCCAGGATCTGCGGCAGGTTTTTCAGCGCCTCGCGAGTTTCGATTTGCACCAGCACGCACATGGCGTCGTTAGCCTGATGCAGATACTCCGGGATACGGTTCCAGCGCGAGGCGCGCGCCAGGGCGCTGCCGACGCCGCGAATGCCCGCAGGCGGGTAGCGGGTGGCGCTGACCGCCAGCCGCGCCTCGTCAGCGTTTTGCACCATCGGCACCAGCAGGGTTTGCGCGCCTATGTCCAGCAGCTGCTTGATCTGCACCGGATCGTTCCACGACGGGCGCACTACCGGCTGGCTGGGGTAAGGGGCGATGGCCTGTAACTGCGTTAAGACGGTTTGCACGTTGTTTGGCGCGTGTTCGCCGTCAATCAGCAGCCAGTCGAAGCCCGCGCCTGCCAGCAGTTCTGCGCTGTAGCTGCTGGTCAGCCCCAGCCACAGGCCGATTTGCGGCTTTCCGGCTTTCAGCGCGGTCTTAAATGCGTTTTCCATGGTGCACTCCTACACAAAGCGGCAGCTAATCGAGCCCATGTTGCCGTAGTCGACGTGGAAGGTGTCGCCTCTGCTGGCGGCAACCGGGCGGGTAAACGAGCCGCCGAGGATGATCTGGCCTGGCTCAAGCTGCACGTCGTATGGCGCGAGTTTGTTCGCCAGCCACGCCACGCCGTTCGCCGGGTGGTTAAGCACGCCTGCGGCGACCCCGGTCTCTTCGATCACGCCGTTGCGGTAGAGCAGGGCGGAGATCCAGCGCAGATCCAGCTCGTCGGGCTTAATCGGGCGGCCGCCGAGGATCACGCCCGCGTTGGCGGCGTTATCGGAGATGGTGTCGAACACCTTGCGCGGGCGCTGGGTTTCCGGGTCAACGTTATGGCAGCGGGCGTCGATCAGCTCCAGGGCAGGGATGACGTAATCCGTGGCGTTGTAGACGTCGAAGATCGTACAGTTCGGGCCGCGCAGCGGTTTTGCCAGCACGAAGGCCAGCTCCACTTCGATGCGCGGGACGATAAAGCGATCCACGGGGATGTCGCTGCCGTCGTGGAAGAACATATCGTCCAGCAGCGCGCCGTAGTCCGGCTCGCTGATCTGCGAGCTGGCCTGCATCGCTTTGGAGGTGAGGCCGATCTTGTGGCCTTTCAGCACGCGGCCTTCGGCGATTTTCAGGCTCACCCATTCGCGCTGGACGGCGTAGGCGTCTTCAATGGTGATCTCCGGGTACTCCAGCGAGATCGCGCGGATCTGCTCCCGGGATTGTTCCGCCTGATGCAGGCGGTGGGCGATCAGGGTATGGGTGTGTTTGTCGAGCATGGCGTATCCTTTGTGCGGCTGTTGCCGGGTGGCGCTTCGCTTACCCGGCCTACGGTTCGGTGCTGCTGTTGCCGGGTGGCGCTTCGCTTACCCGGCCTACGGTTCGGTGCTGCTGTTGCCGGGTGGCGCTGCGCTTACCCGGCCTACGGTTCGGTGCTGCTGTTGCCGGGTGGCGCTGCGCTTACCCGGCCTACGGTTTGGGGCCGTTGTAGGCCCGGTAAGCGCAGCGCCACCGGGCGAGCAAACGGCTACTTAAACAACGCGTGCACGTTGTTCTGCTTGTAATTAAGCGTCGGGTGCAGCTCGTCGAGCTCGAACGACAGCGCCAGATAGCGGGCGGCCATCAGCTCTGCAAAATGCGTTTTGATCAGCGCAAACAGCATCTCCCCCACGGCTTCCCGGCTTTCCAGGCTGCGCCCCGCGCCGATCTTCAGCGTCATATGCACAAAGGCGTAATCGTGCTTACCGTCTGCCATCTGCCAGGTGTCCAGCCAGTGGGCGCGGCTGCGGATGCCGCCGATGGGGAAGATGCCCGTGGCGGCGAGCGCCTCGTTCACTTTGGCGAACAGCCCTGGCAGGTCGGCTTGCTCGCGGATGTTGTCGGTACATTCAGCAATAAAATGCGGCATGGTGGCTCCTTACGCGGGCAGCGGGAAAACGGCGTTGACCTGGCCGGTGCCGGAGCTGGCGAACAGCTCGGTGAGAAACTCCACCTTACCGTCGTATTTGTCCCAGCCGAGCATCCCCAGCAGCATCACCGTGTCGTGCATATTGCCCTCGCCGTAGCAGTAGTCGGCGTACTCCGGCAGCATGCTGCAAAACTCCTTGAACTGACCCTCGCGCCACAGCTTCACCACGCGCTCGTCCATCTGACGGTCAAACTCGCGGGTGTAGCTGTTCATCCCTTCCTCCGCGCGCTGGTCGTCGATAAAGCGGTGCGACAGCGAGCCGCTGGCGAGCACTGCCACGGTGCCGTCATATTTTTCGATGGCGCTGACGATGGCCTCGCCCAGCCTGCGGCTGTCGGCGAAGTCGTGAACCGTGCAGAACGCCGAGATGGAGACCACTTTGAAGTGCTTATCCGCGTTCATGTAGCGCATCGGCACCAGCGTGCCGTACTCCAGCTTCAGGCTCGGGATGTTGTGCGCCTTGGCGCGCACGCCAAGCTTCACCGCTTCGTCGGCAATCAGCTGGCCGAGTTCCGGGTTGCCGTTGTAGTCGTAGGTCATATCGCGAATAAAATGCGGCAGCTCGTTGCTGGTGTAGACGCCCGAAAAATGGTCCGCGCAGTTGATGTGATACGCGCTGTTCACCAGCCAGTGGGTGTCGAAGACGATAATGGTGTCCACGCCCAGCTCGCGGCAGCGCTTGCTGATCTCTTTATGCCCGTCGATGGCCGACTGGCGGCAGCCGTGGTTTTTGCCCGGCAGTTCAGAGAGATACATTGA
Organism: Enterobacter cloacae complex sp. 302F9; assembly: GCF_050030335.1. Classification (NCBI taxonomy): domain Bacteria; kingdom Pseudomonadati; phylum Pseudomonadota; class Gammaproteobacteria; order Enterobacterales; family Enterobacteriaceae; genus Enterobacter; species Enterobacter cloacae complex sp. 302F9. The sequence continues at coordinate 646,923 of NZ_JBLGUC010000001.1, forward strand.
CGGAACGTGTGTGATTTTTGCCGCTAACGCTAATTTTCCCATGATCAGATCCCCCACTTTGGAATCGGATGGTCGCCCATGGAGATGCAGACGTTTTTCATCTCCGCGAAGACCTCGAAGCTGTACTCGCCGCCCTCACGCCCGGTGCCGGAGGCCTTCACGCCGCCAAACGGCTGGCGCAGGTCGCGCACGTTCTGGGTGTTGACGAACACCATGCCCGCTTCGATGCTGCGCGCCAGACGCAGCACTTTGCTGACGTCCTGGGTCCAGATGTAAGATGCCAGGCCGTACTCCACGTCGTTCGCCAGGCGCAGGCCTTCCGCTTCATCCTTAAACGGCAGCAGGCAGGCCACTGGCCCGAAGATCTCCTCCTGCGCCACGCGCATGCGGTTATCGACATCCGCCAGCACGGTCGGGCGCAGGAAGTTGCCGCCTTTCAGGTGCGCAGGCAGATCGGTCGGTTTGTCCGGGCCGCCCGCCAGCAGGGTTGCCCCCTCTTCAATGCCGAGGCGGATATAGCCGGAGACTTTTTCCCAGTGCTGCTGGCTGATGAGCGCGCCAATCTGGGTGTTCGGATCGGTCGGGTCGCCCACGCGCAGGCGGTTGGCGCGCTCGGCAAAGCGTTTGACGAACTCCGGGTAGATGCTCTGCTGGATGAAGATGCGCGAGCCGGCGGTGCAGCGTTCGCCGTTGATGGAGAAGATGGTAAACAGGGCGGCGTCCAGCGCGCGCTCAATGTCCGCGTCTTCAAAAATCAGCACCGGCGATTTGCCGCCCAGCTCCATGGAATACTTCTTCAGCCCGGCGTTTTTCATGATGTTGCGCCCGGTGGCGGTACCGCCGGTGAAGGAGACGGCGCGCACGTCATGATGACGCACCAGCGCGTCGCCCGCCGTGGCGCCATAGCCCTGCACCACGTTGAGCACGCCCGCCGGAATGCCCGCTTCGAGGGCCAGCTCGCCCAGACGGTCGGCGGTCAGCGGGGAGAGTTCAGACATCTTCAGCACCGCGGTATTCCCTAAGGCCAGGCACGGCGCGACCTTCCAGGTGGCGGTCATAAACGGCACGTTCCACGGCGACACCAGCGCGCAGACACCCACCGGCTGCACCAGGGTGTAGTTGAGCATCTTGTCGTCGACCGGGTAGGTTTTGCCGTTCATCTGCTGGCACACCTCGGCGAAGAACTCGAAGTTGTGCGAGGCGCGCGGAATGAGCACGTTTTTGGTCTGGTGGATCGGCAGGCCGGTGTCGGCGGTTTCCATCGCGGCAATGTCCGGCACGTTCTGGTCAATCAGATCCCCCAGGCGACGCATCAGGCGCGCGCGCTCCTTCATCGGCAGGTTGGCCCATTTCGGAAACGCCTCTTTGGCGGCGGCAACGGCCTGATGGATTTCGGCTTCGCCGCCTGAGGCCACTTCTGCCAGCACCTCGCCGGAGGCCGGGTTAGTGGTGTGGAAGTACTCACTTCCGGCGACGTTTTTACCGTTGATCCAGTGGTTAATCTTTTTCATTTTGCAGTCTCCTCACTGACAATTCGGTTTACCAGACGGCCTACGCCTTCCACTTCCACCACCACCTCATCGCCCGGCACCACGTCGGACAGCCCCTTCGGCGTGCCGGTGGCAATCATGTCGCCCGGTTGCAGGGTCATGAAATCACTCAGATACGCAATCAAGAAGGGGATGCTGAAGATCAGGTCTGCCGTGGTGCCTTCCTGACGCAGTTCACCGTTGACGTAGGTGCGAAGACGAAGGTTGTGCGGGTCAGGAATGGCTTCTTTTGGCACTACGTTCGGGCTGATGGGGGTCAGCCCGTCGCGGCTTTTCACCCGCAGGTTCGGGCGATAGTAGTTTTCGAGATAATCGCGGATGGCGTAATCGTTGCACACCGTATAGCCCGCCACGTAGTCCATCGCCTCGGCTTCGCTGACCTTGCGCGCGGTTTTGCCGATGACCACCACCAGCTCCGCTTCGTAATGCATGTACTCGATATTGTTCGGGCGCACCGACGTCTGGTTGTCGCCGTTGAAGGTATTCGGCGCTTTGATAAACACCAGCGGCTCGGTGGGTGGCTTGAAGTCCAGCTCGCTGGCGTGGTCGGCATAGTTCAGACCGAGGGCAAACAGCGTGGCGTGCGGCGGCGTGCGCGAAGCGATGGCAACGTCGCGTTCCTCCACCACCGGGTTTTCCAGCGGCGGAAATCCTTCTGCCAGAATACGTACCCGATCGCCCGGGCGAACTTCGACGCGGCTTTGCGGAGTGCCGAGCAATATCGCATCGCCGGGGTTCAGGGTGGCAAATTCGCTCAGGGCGCTCAGCAGTTCGGCGGCGTTGCGGTGCAGATCGACCGTGTTCCAGTGGTCCGCTTCGCGGCCGTTGATCTCGGTGATGATGGTCAGATTATCCACGTTATCAACGGCGACAGGTTCGCCGAGCGGGCAAAATCCATCCCGGCATTTGGCTTTGATCGCCGGACGGTAGAAGCTCTCTTCCGGCAGGCTGATTTCGTTAGCCAGCGCGTAGCCGGCGATGTACGCCGCCGCCTCTTCAACGCGTACTTTGCTGGCGGTTTTGCCCACCACCAGCGCCACCGTCGCGCCGCTTAACACGGTTTCTCCCTGCGGGAAGGGAATCGGTTCGCCTGCGCGGATAACAGTGTTATGTGGCTTGATAAACCACACCGCCGTTTTTGGCGGCGCGTTATAGGGGGCTTTTTCAAACGCCTCAGCCCAGGCCACACGCTGGCTTTGGTGGTTTAGCGCTACGGCAAAAACAGTACCTTTCATTCCCATACTCCTCAAACCGGCTGTCCGGTTTTGATTTCATTAATATGTTAATGATCTGGTTTTATGCTTTTGCTGTTCGTTTCGCAATCAGAAGTGAATAATTTGTGATGCAAATAACAATAAATTTACATAAAAGGGTGAATTGATATTTAAATCAATAATTTAAAAAAAACAGCTTTGTTTCTGTTAGACTTTTTGGGTTAAAACGTGTTGTCTATAAAAGCATCTTTTTTTAATTGTTTATTTGTTAATGATGTAAGGGGTAGATGATGCATGACTCATTAACCATCGCGCTGTTGCAGGCGCGTGAAGCGGCGATGGGCTACTTCCGCCCGATAGTGAAGCGGCATAATCTGACCGAGCAGCAGTGGCGTATCGTCCGCGTGCTGGCCGAGCATCCCTCCATGGATTTTCACGATCTGGCGTTCCGCACCTGCATTTTGCGCCCAAGCCTGACCGGCATTCTGACGCGGATGGAGCGCGACGGTCTGGTGCTGCGCTTAAAACCGGTGACTGACCAGCGCAAGCTGTACGTGTCGCTGACGAAAGAAGGCAACGCGCTGTACCAGCGTGCTCAGGCTCAGGTGGAAGAGGCGTACCAGCAGATAGAGGCGGAATATACGCCTGAGAAGATGAAGCAGCTCACGGCGCTGCTGGAAGAGTTTATTGAACTTGGAAACCGACATATCGCCGCGAGGGACGAAGCGTAAAAACCCTAAATTCCAGGATGATTTTCGTAAAGTTTTCTCATGCCAGGCCGAATATTCTGTATCTGCCTGAGGAAAGAGAAAACATGTTAAACCGAATCAAGATTGTCACCAGCTTACTGCTGGTTTTAGCGATATTTGGCCTTTTACAACTCACGTCTGGTGGTCTTTTCTTCAATGCCCTGAAGCATGACAAAGAGAATTTCACCATCCTGCAAACCATTCGCCAGCAACAATCCACCCTGAACGGTAGCTGGGTGGCGCTGCTGCAAACCCGTAACACCCTGAACCGCGCGGGTATCCGCTATATGATGGATCAGAACAATATCGGCAGCGGCTCAACCGTCGCCGAGCTGATGCAGATTGCCTCTGCGTCTCTGAAACAGGCGGAAAAAAACTGGGCGGATTACGAAGCGCTGCCGCGCGACCCGCGTCAGAGCGACGCTGCGGCACTGGAAATCAAACGTAATTACGATATTTACCATGGCGCGCTGGCTGAGCTGATCCAGCTGCTGGGGGCGGGCAAAATCAATGAGTTCTTCGACCAGCCGACCCAGAGCTATCAGGATGGCTTTGAGAAGCAGTACGTCAACTACCTGCAACAGAACGACGCGCTGTATCAGACCGCGGTTGAAGACAGCAACAGCTCTTACCGCCAGGCTATCTGGGTGCTGATTAGCGTGCTGGCTGCGGTGCTGGTGGTGATTGTTGCCGTCTGGCTGGGTATTCGTCAGGCGCTGATTTCGCCGCTGAACCGTCTGATTGACAGCATTCGTCATATCGCCAGCGGCGACCTGGTGAAGCGCATCGACGTGGAAGGCTCCAACGAGATGGGTGTACTGGCTGACTCCCTGCGCCATATGCAGGGCGAGCTGGTGCGTACCGTGGGTGACGTGCGTAACGGCGCCAACGCTATTTACAGCGGTGCGAGCGAAATCTCGATGGGCAATAACGATCTCTCATCCCGTACCGAACAGCAGGCTGCCTCTCTGGAAGAGACCGCCGCCAGCATGGAACAGCTGACTGCCACCGTGAAGCAGAACGCCGAGAACGCCCGTCAGGCGAGCAACCTGGCGCTGAGCGCGTCTGAAACCGCGCAGAAAGGCGGCAAGGTGGTGGATAACGTGGTGCAGACCATGCGTGACATCGCCGGCAGTTCGCAGAAAATCGCCGATATCATCAGCGTGATCGACGGGATTGCCTTCCAGACCAATATTCTGGCGCTGAACGCGGCGGTAGAAGCGGCGCGTGCGGGCGAGCAGGGGCGTGGTTTTGCGGTGGTTGCAGGTGAAGTCCGAAACCTGGCGCAGCGCAGCGCCCAGGCGGCTCGCGAGATCAAGAGCCTGATTGAAGACTCCGTGGGGCGCGTGGAAATTGGTTCAACGCTTGTTGAAAGCGCGGGTGAAACCATGGGTGAGATCGTGAATGCGGTAACGCGCGTGACGGATATCATGGGCGAAATCGCGTCTGCGTCTGACGAGCAGAGCCGCGGTATCGACCAGGTTGGGCTGGCGGTGGCTGAGATGGATCGCGTGACCCAGCAGAACGCCTCGCTGGTGGAAGAGTCTGCGGCGGCGGCCGCGGCACTGGAAGAGCAGGCGAGCCGTCTGACGCAGGCCGTTGCGGTGTTCCGTATTCAGCAGGAACAGATGAAGGCGCGCGAGTTCGCCTCGGCGAAAAGCGTTGCCGCACCGGTAGTGGCGCGTAAACCGGCGACCGCAGACGCGGGCGATAACTGGGAAACGTTCTGACGCTGTGCGTTTTGCCGGGTGGCGGCTGCGCCTTACCCGGCCTACGGATTGTGCGTTTCGCCGGGTGGCGGCTACGCCTGACCCGGCCTACGGATTGTGCGTTTTGCCGGGTGGCGGCTACGCCTTACCCGGACGGCGGAATTGGGTTTTGTAGGCCCGGTAAGCGCAGCGCCACCGGGCGATTTTACAGAGGCAGGCGCATGGCGCAGCGGGAACCATACGCTAAACCGTGCGCCGTCTCTTCCTCGCGTTTCTGGCGCAGTTCTGGCGTCAGCGTCGTCATCATTTCAAACCCTAATCGCCTGTAGAAGGGCGCATTCCACGGGACATCACGAAACGTCGTTAACGTCAGCGAGTTCAGCCCCAGACTGCGGGCATGCGCGGCGGCACGGGCGATTAACTGGCGTCCAAGACCTCGTCCCTGCCAGTCCAGGTGAACCGACAGTTCCACAATAAACAGCGACGATGGATGAGCTTCGGCGAGAATAAAACCCACGGGCCTGTCGTCAGCCAGCGCCAGCCAGCTTAATCCGCGTCCGGCGTAACCGAGGTGATCTTCAACAGAAATAACCTCATTGTCTGCCAGCCAGGCCAGCTTAGGAACGTCGCGAAACCGCTGCCCCGCCGCGCGTTCAATGGCGGGCAGGGCAGCGACGTTGTCGAGGCGCGTCGGGCGAAGAGTGAACGCCGTCATCAGCCAGCGCTGCTCACAATTTTAATCTCCACCATGCCGATCCCCAGCTTGCGCGGAGCGTGACCGAGAATATTCCCTTCGTTAGTGGACTGCGGATCGGGTGGCACAATAACCAGCGTATTGCTGCGCGTTGGGTTATCGAAATGCAGCGTGCTGGTGGTGACATCGTTGCTCAGCGTCAGCGTCTGTTCTTTATCACCGACGCGCACCGGTATAGGACGGTTTGCGTTGGGACCAAATGCCCTGGCGGTGATCACCAGATCGAATTTCTCCGGCAGCGGATGGGTATACTCAATTTTCACTTCATCGCCCAACTGCGCGTTAGACCAGCGCCCCCAGGATTCCGGCCGTGAAATACCGCTGAACTGCTTCACCTCTTCCGGCGCGCCGGCAACATTAAAGATGAAGCTGTCTGCTTTATAACGAATGTCGTTGTCGACGATTTTCAGCAGGTCTACGTTGCGCTGATAGCGTGCGGTATCAATAACCGTATCTTTAAACGCGGTTTTTCCCTGCCACTGCGGTTTGTCAACGTGTTGCACGGTCTGCTCGCCGCCGAGTTGCCCCTGAGAGACGCACCAGTCGGTGGACAGCGACAGCTGTTGCGACCAGAGCTGGCCCATTTTGTAGCATTTGTCGACCCAGACGAAATTATCGCGCGGGGCAAATTCCGCCAGCTGGAAGCGCAGTGGCGCGGAGTATTCGCTTTCCGGCAGCGGCTCGACGCGGTTATCCGACACGCGCAGCAGCAGCGGCAGGCGGAAATGGCTGCCGGAGAACGCGATCATTTTTTTATCCTGATCGATGGTGAAGTCTTTTATCTCTTTCGGGAAGTTCCACAGACGAATGATATCCGGCTTCCAGGCGAGAATTTTTTCCTTCATGTTGAGGAAGATTTCCGACAAGGACTGGCCCGAAAGCGTACTGCGGCCCAGGCCAATGAAGTTATCGCCACCCAGAATATCCAGCACGGTAGCGCCGTTATCCATCGAGTTACGTTTAGCGGCAATGATCTCCTGCTGCGGTTTATCGCCGCGCAGCACAAAGAACAGGTTGCTGCGATCCAGCTTATTCAGCTCATCCCAGGCGCTGTTTTTCATCGCCAGATGGTCAGATGAGACGACGATGACCGTATTTTTGAAATACGGCGACGCTTTGATTTTCTCGATTAACGCCGCGATATGCTCCTGGCTACAGGTCACGGCGCTGAACGACTTGTTGTTTTTACCGTCAATGTCATAGCCCTGACGTTTACAGGTGCGTGAGACGAAACCATCCGGATGATGCGTGTCAACGGTCAACGCAAACAGCGAGAAGCGTTTACCGGCGCGGGAAAGCTCCTCGAATTTCTTCCAGGTTTCATCCAGAACGGTATCGTCGTAAAAGCCCCAGTCGTTGCGGTAGGCCGGATCGGCCACCGTGGTTTTCAGCTCTTCGGAACCATACAGGTGATCGAAACCGTGGGATTTCAGGAACACATCTTTCCCGGCAAAGCGCAGGTTAGCGCCCTGCATAAAGTAGTTTTCATAGCCCGAGTTTTTCAGGATATCGCCGAGGCAAATGTTCTGCGGGAAGAAGCTCGACATCGAGGCGGAGGCGTTGCCTTCAAACGGGGCAAACAGCGGAATGCCGCACTGGGAGGCCACCATCCCTGCGATGGTGTAATCCGTGCCAGGGAGCTGCATGGTGTGGCTGAAGTCGAGGCCCTGGTTTTTCAGTGCGCCAAGCTCTGGCGTCAGGTTCGGGAAAGCATCGTTATCAAAATAGGTGCGTTCCAGACTTTCGCCGTAGATATAGACCAGGTTGAGTCTGGGATTGTCGATCTTCTTCGAGGGTTCTTTGTAATAGGCCGCAAAGTCCGGATCGCCATCGCGCGACTGGGATTTTACCAGCTCGGTAATTTGATGGAATGCCGGGCTGGCATCCACGGAGGCCAGCGCCAGGCACAGCGCCAGCAGGCTGTAGCCATGATGATGCGGACGGTGACGGCGACGGCGCAGAACCCAGGCCAGCGCGGCGAAGATGCCCACCAGGGCGACCACCAGCCCCAGACCCGGAAGGATGTACTTACCCACACCAGCGCCGGTGAGGCTGTTGGTCAACGTGTAGAGCACCGCGTCGTTAATACCGTCGCCGGTAAAGTAATCGCTGGCATATAACGTAATGTTTAAAACAATAAAAATGCCGAGCACCACCAGGGTGGCCACAAACCACCAGGTGTGACGACCGGCTTTCCAGGCATAAACGCCGATGGAAGCCAGGAAAAGGACAAGGGACATTAACTCTGACAACAGCAGCTCCTCATCATGCCGGACGCTTAGCCGACTAACTGCTTATTTTTTGGGTAATACAATGTAATTGCGATGTCGCTTAGCTGCAATTTTAGTGTCACGAAAGTGTGCTGTTGTTAGGATTTGGTTTATAAAATCGGATTTTTGAATACAGTCGCAGCGTGGCACACGGAGGCTGAGGTGGTGGCAGGGGGTAAAAAAACGCACTTCACGCCGCGGTGTAAGACTAACGTAATAAACCCGGCGTGTTGTGGCAGAAAATGGGAGGCGATCAGGAGAGGAAATTAACGCCTTGTTTCAGCACCAGATCGCAGGCTTTCGTTTTTACCTGTTTCGCCAGAGATGAATTTCCAAGGGTGCTGAGGTTCAGCTGCTGGCCATTTTGCGCGTTCAGCAGACCCTGAATACCGTCCATATAGTTGGTGTCCGCTTTCTGCTCCTGGGTGTCCAGACCCAGTTTACCCAGTACCTGGTTTTTGATGTTTTCGGTATCGGTAACGGAAGCCAGTTTCTGCTTCGCGCAGTATTCCAGAATGCCCGCCGCGTTGTTCATCGTTCCGGCGCTCAGGCTTTGGGAGCTGTTACTCAGCAGGCCGGTGAGGGACGAGGCTGACAGCCCGCCCTGGGAAGTGCCGCTCTCTTTGGTTAACTCACTTGCTGCGCTGGAGAGCGACTCCTGCCATGATGCGGCCTGCGCTGCGCCAGTCACCAGCAGGGCGCCAGTAAGGATGCTGATAAGAAACTGTTTTTTCATAATGATTTACTCAACAAGGTCCGTTTTGGGCCAAAAGTGGGTTCAGTATATACCTCTGCTCTTCCAGTGCTCCCTGGAAATATCTTAATACTCTTTGCCGGTGACGCGGCTGCGATAGCTGTCCCAGTCGAAGATGACGTACAGGCTGTTACCCAGCTTCATGCGATCCATCACCCGCTCGCCAAGAAGTCGGGTCATCTCGTCGATATTGTGGTTCGTCAGCATACCGGTTGGGCGTTTTGACGACGAACGGCGATCGACAATCTGATTGATGATCACTTTTTCGTAGCGGGACTCCGTCTGGACGCCGATCTCGTCGATGACCAGCAAATCCACGTTACTCAAATCATTCAGCAGCTGTTCTTCGCTGGTTTCGCGGTTACTGAAGGTGTCCTTCATGGCGGACATAATATCGGCCACGGTGATAATCAGCACTGACTTCCCGCGCAGCAGCAGCTCGTTGCAGATTGCGGCCGCAAGGTGATTTTTCCCCGTGCCGGGTTTTCCGCTAAAGATGAAGCTGGCAATGTTGCCGTCAAATTCATCCACGTACTGGCGCGCCTGGTTGAGGGCGTTCATCTGCCCCTGTGACTCGACCTTATAATTCTCGAAGGAGCAGTTCTGGTGCAGAGGGCGAATGCCCGAGCGGTTAAAGGTGCGCTGCATTTTCATCGCGCGGTTTTCGCGGGCGAGGGCAGCCGCGCGAATTTTACCTTGCTCTTTTTGCCATGCCAGCAGCTCTTCACCGGTGGTGAAGGCGGGCTTCACGTTGGCGGGCATCATCTTCTGCAAACGTTTCATCAGGTCGCCGACGTTTTTCATTTCGCACCTCGGAATCCATCAGGGATTTTTTTGTCCGGTTCTGAAAAGGCATTGATATCACGTTTTGGCTGGCCATTGTTGCTGGCGCGGTTGATTTGCAGACTGCGCGCGAACTTTTGCTGCCACTGAACATGGTGGAAGACTTTTCCTTCAGCCTGCCAGTAAGCGGTAAAGGCCGCCAGCTCTTCTGGCGTCGCGGGCTGCGCGAGGGCTATTCCCCATAAGGCCGCCTGCCGCTGAAAATCGGCGTCCGGCTGCCAACCGGCGTACATGGGAAATTTCCCCATTGGAACGGCCACCGGGGCGCTGGCGGGTTCGTCAAAAAACTGATTATCCAGCATGACATCGCTCGCCGGACGCGACAGCTTCGCTTCAATTTCCAGAAGCTGCGCCAGACGTTCCGGCGTGACCGCATAAAACGCCGGGGCGTTGTCGGCAAATACCGCGAGCGTGCCGCCTTCGGCGTGCGTCAACACACCGCGAGGATCGCGCATAAAGGCATCAATGCCAGCAATGCTGGTGGTCAGGATTCTGGAGGACATAACACTTTCTCAACTGATTACTACGGACGTGATTGAGGGTTATGGTAGCACAGAGAGAGGAGAGGAAAGGAGAGGATTTCCCCGGCGGCGTTACGCTTACCGGGGCTAAAATCACAAGGGCTGTTTACGCGATGATGTTCAGCGTCACGTCGATATTGCCGCGCGTCGCGTTAGAGTACGGACAGACGATATGCGCTGCATCCACCAGTTTTTTGGCTTCCGCTGCGTCCATCCCTTCAACGTGGATGTTCAGCTTCGCTTCGATACCAAAACCGGTTGGCAGCGGGCCAATCCCCACTTCGCCTTCAATAAAGGCGTCTTTTGGCAGAGCGAATTTGTCGCGTGCCGCAACGAACTTCATTGCGCCCAGGAAGCAGGCGGAGTAGCCCGCAGCGAACAGCTGTTCAGGGTTGGTTACTTCACCCCCCATGCCGCCCATCTCTTTTGGCACACCCAGTTTGACATCCAGAACGCCATCGGAAGACGTTGCGCGGCCATCACGGCCTCCGGTTGCTTTGGCTTTGGCAGTGTAGACAACTTTTTCTAAAGACATGGCAGGTTCCTCATCTTACGTTTATATGCACTATTAAATAGCGCGCGATGTATTAAGTTAGAATCAGACGCGTAAAGTATAGCCTTACGCGCGATGAAGCTGTTGGCGCAAAAGTTCGAGCTGTTGCTTGAGCGCCAGCATGGTGTCGGTATCACACTGCGCTGCACAGCCCACGGCGTGGGGTATCGTCACGGCCTGCTGTTGCAGCGCCCGACCCGTGTCGCTCAGGGTGACGGCGACCTGACGCTCATCCTGACGGGAACGCTGGCGGAAGATTAATCCTGCGCTTTCCAGGCGTTTCAGCAGGGGAGTCAGCGTGGCGGAATCCAGGAACAGCCGCTCGCCAATGTCTGACACCGTAATATCATCCTGCTCCCACAGCACCAGCATCACCAGGTATTGCGGGTAGGTCAGGTTAAGCGGCGCCAGCAGTTGCCGGTACAGCTTGTTAAGCGCCAGATTTGCCGAATAGAGGGCAAAACAGAGCTGGTTATCCAGCAGAAGCGCGTTGGTGGTGTCGTTCGTTTTTGCGTCCATGAAATGAATATAGATAGCGAACGATACAATTGCAAGCGATTTTATTATACGCGTGGACGTTTGCGGTAAAGCCATAATCCGGGGATCGACAGGCCGATGGAGAGCGCGCCCACAATCGACGAGGCTTTAAGGAAATTGCTCAGAAGCAGGATCATCTGCGGTTCGCTGTAGCCAAAGTGGCTGATTTTGACGGCGGAGATCATCGCCGTATAGGCTGAAATGCCCGGGAACATAGGAATGACTGCCGCCACGGTGAACACTTTCGGGTGCGCCAGATACCAGCGGGACCACTGAATACCGATGCTGCCGACCAGCATGGAGGCGATAAACGTCGACCATTCGATATTAAAGCCCGAGGTCATCATGATCATACGTGAGCCGTGGCCAATGGCACCCAGCAGCGCACACCAGGGTAATGCACGCTGTGGAACGTTAAACACCATCGCAAAGCCAACGGCGGGAAGGGCTGCCAGGAGCATGTCCTGCGCCAGTGCGAGCAGAAAATCCATCACGCCCATCCGCGTAACCCCCAGAGTGTCATGGCCATTACCACCCCGATACAGGTCGCCAGCGTCAGCAGGCTGGCTATCGCCCAGCGCGCCAGACCGGTGTTGATGTGGCCTTTGAACATATCAGCGACGGCGTTGATTAAGGGAAAACCCGGCACCAGCAGCAATACGCTGGCGGCCATCGCAACAGTAGGCGTGCTGGCGAAGTAAGGCTGGCGCAAAAGCAGGCCGGATACGGTTGTCGCCACGAACGCCGTGATGCAGAAGTTAATTTGCGGATGCAGTTGCCTGTGCGTCAACAACTGGCGGACATACATCGCGATGCTGCTGGCAAAGAAGGTCACGACAGCGCCGTCCCAGCCGCCCGCGTTGAGCTTGCAGAAGCAGGCGCAGGAGAGTCCCACCATCAGCACAACCAGCCAGCGTGGATACCGGAGAGGTTTGATCTGGTTGAAGCGTTTCTCTATCTCCCTCAGATCGAGCAGCTTGTGTTCAGCAAGGATCACGATGTGCTGCACTTCCGTCACGACGTGCATGTTAATGCCGCGGTCATGATTTTTACGGGTGGAGGTCAGGCACTGTCCGTCTTTAATGGTGGTCAGCACAATGGCATTTGACGAGATGGAGCTCTCAACGCTGTCCATCCCCAGCGCCAGCCCAAGGCGTGTGGAAAGTTCTTCCACGAGGGCGCTTTCTGCCCCGTGTTGTAAGAGAAAAAGCCCGCACTGAATACATAGCCGCGTGGTAGCACGTTGCGTAGACCGATCTGCCTGCATGAAACGCCCTGAAGAGAAGAGAGATTGCTTACTTTTAACACAAAGGGCCGGGCCCTTTGCGCTGGGCCAGATCAACATTTGTGCAATCAGTCGCGTGAGCAGGGGGAGAAAACCGCACTTTCTATTTATTTAATGAATATAAAAATAGAGATTTATAAAGACAATATATTAAGTATTTCTAATTTCATATTTTCAATCTTTTCACGCAATCTTAATTAAAGTTTTGTGGTCTTTATGCGATATTAAGCCAGTATTGGGCGTTTCTTAACCCATGTGACATTTCTTCTGATTTGCGAGTATTAAGCCGTTTTGTACTGAGGGATGCAAGCGTGTTTAAACTCGTAGGGTTAGTTCGTTCTTAAATAATGAATTTATGACAGGGAGGGTCTATGTTGCCATTGAATGGTAAACACGGAGTGGTGATTAGTAGAGTGCCGGTCATGCAAAATGGGCTAGGTGGCGTCATGACGCGTCATTTTCCTGATTTTGAAATAACGTACTGCCGTTCGATGCAGGAGTTGACGCTACTACAATTGCGTCGCGCTGGGGTCGTTATTGCCGATATTTCAGGTGAGTATCGTAATCCTCGCGGCACGCTTGAGCAGTATTATGGATTAATGAATCAGTATCGGGACATTCACTGGATATTCCTTGTCTCGCGTCCCCTTTATCCACTTGCAGTAGAGCTTCTTATGCGTCCGGAAAGCACGCTGCTTTCGGATATGGAACCGATTGAAGGCGTTATTAACGCTATTCGCGCGGGCAGTGAACGTGCGGAGCGAATAAGCCAGACGTTATTAATACCGGAAACGTCCGATATTGAAGAAGAGAGTGAGCAAATGATTGCACTCACCCACTCTGAACGCAAGGTGTTGCGTTTATTAGGTAAAGGTTGGGGAATCAACCAAATAGCCACGCTGCTGAATAAAAGTAATAAAACGATCAGTGCACAGAAAAACAGTGCAATGCGCCGCTTATCACTTCGCAGTAATGCCGATATGTACGCGTGGATAAGCAGTACCCAGGGAATGCGAGAACTCAGTTTAATGTCGGCTTATGGAGAGTTTGAGGAATGGAAAAGACCACTGCAACAAGACATATCGCCGTCATCGAAAGCTGCTCAATGAGCGCTGTAGGGCTGAAGCATCTCTTTGCGATGCCCGCCCTGAGCCATTACCAGGTGCACCTGTTTAGCAGATTCGCCAGCTTTAAAGCGGCGCTCTCGGATATCTCATTCTATGCGGTTATCTATTCACTGTCTGATGAGCGTGAAGAGCGGAGAAACTGTCTGGCCTGTTTACGGGATCTCACCTTCACCCACAGCGACGTCCAGCGTATCGTGCTGGCCTCTGACGAAATGGAGGCGAGGCTGGTCAGCCATCTTTCGCCTTCTCGCTTGCATGGGATAATCAGTAAATCGGTTCCGCTAAAGCAGTTAATGGAGGGGCTGGAGACATTACTCAGCGAAACGCATCAGGTGAATGACAACATGTACAATCACTGGTGTGTTAGCCAGAATCGTATGTTAAGCCCAACCGAAAGGGCAATACTGCGTTATATGTCATCGGGATTTTCAATCCCTGAAATTGCGGCGCAGCTTGAACGCAATATTAAAACCATCCGGGCGCATAAGTTTAACGCAATGGTAAAGCTGGGCGTCAATTCTGACGTGGGATTACTGGATGCGGCGGATATCCTGGCGCATCTCCCTGCCCGGGAAGTGCGTCGTTCAGCTCTCACCGTTCCTTCATTCTCTCAGCGTTAAGTGGTGCGCCAGAGTTCTTCTGGCGCAACGTTTAAATGCAGACATCGACCCATTTTGCTGCGGTCAGCTCCGCCATTCTGTCGGGCGATATACGCACCGCACTGTGGATGGCACCCGCTGCGGGTAACACTTCCGCGTACTGTTTTAATGTGATGTCACAGTAAACAGAGAGCGGATTTTCCAGTCCGAAAGGGCAGACGCCGCCAACAGGATGACCCGTCAGGGTGACGACCTCATCGCTGCTGAGCATGCGGGCTTTCGCGCCGAATGTCTCTTTAAGCTTTTTGTTATCCAGACGCGCATCGCCTTTTGCAACCACCAGAATCACGTCATTTTTAATTTTCAGTGACAGCGTTTTGGCAATTTGGCCGGGTTCAACGTTGTGCGCGGCAGCAGCAAGGGCAACAGTCGCTGTGCTTTGGTTAAGCTCAATAATCTCTATATCCGGAGCGTGTTCGGCAAAAAACTGTTGTACAGACTGCAAACTCATTGATTCCTCCTGACAAATATCCTGCGTAATCTGTCATAAGAATTTAGTCGCTGTAAATATCCCTTAAGTAACAAATATCCGTCAGGGGCGATTTCTGGATCGCCTTCACATTCACAGAAACCGGTTACAGTAACCGGTTGCAGAGCGTGATGCAGAGATTAATACTAAGTGTGTAACTTCCCCTGTATCTAATAATAAGAGCTAATTATGAAACCATTCCGTTTGAGCAGTACCGCAGGTACACGATCCGGCAAGGTTGTGACGCTGATGTATGGAACAACGTGTGACGTGAGAGCGTCCAAAACGAACGTCTGACAGGAGATCTGCTATGTCTGCCAACCACGCTGCATTTAATCTGATTTTCCGCTTCGTTGAAAATTATGTCAGCCCTATTGCCGGGCGCATCTCTTCCCAGCGTCACGTTATGGCTATTCGTGACGGGTTTATCTCAGCGATGCCGTTTATGATTGTAGGCTCGTTTTTATTAGTGTTCGCTTACCCGCCTTTTTCGCCAGATACCACCTGGGGTTTTGCTCGCGCCTGGCTGGATATGGCGAAGCAGTTTGAAGGTCAAATTCTGACGCCGTTTGATATGACAATGGGGGTGATGTCCCTTTATATCTGTGCGGCTATTGCCTACCACCTGGGCAAACATTACGTTAAAACGCATCAGCTGGATCCGTTCATGTGCGCGATGCTGTCGCTGATGGCGTTCCTGCTGGTCGCCGCCCCTAAAACCAAAGGCGCTTTACCGGTGGATAGCCTGGGAGGGACCGGTATTTTCACCGCGATTCTGGTGGCGATCTATTGCGTTGAGATGATGCGTTTCCTGAAAGCACACAATATCGGGATCCGCCTGCCAGACCAGGTTCCACCGATGATCAAAAACTCGTTTGACCTGCTGATCCCGGTGCTGGTAGTGGTGCTCACGCTATACCCGCTGAGCCTGCTGATCCAGTCGCAGTTCGGTATGCTGATCCCACAGGCCATCATGTCGATATTCAAACCGCTGGTCTCTGCGGCTGACTCGCTCCCTGCGATCCTGCTGGCGGTGTTGATTGGCCACCTGCTGTGGTTTGCCGGGATCCACGGCGCGGCGATTGTCTCCGGGATGCTGCAAATGTTCTGGCTGACAAACCTGGGGGCGAACCAGACCGCGCTGGCGGCGAGCCAGCCTTTGCCACACATCTTTATGGAAGCCTTCTGGACGTTCTTTATCGTTATCGGCGGATCGGGGGCGACGATGGGGCTGGTGTTCTGCTATCTGCGTAGCCGCTCCGCGCACCTGCGCTCCATTGGACGTCTGAGCGTGGTACCAAGCATTTTCAATATCAATGAACCGGTGATTTTCGGTACGCCGATTGTGATGAACCCGGTGTTCTTTATTCCTTTCCTGCTGGCACCGATGGTTAATGCCGTGCTGGCATGGGCAGCGATGAAGTTTGATCTGATTGGCCGCGTGATTTCCGTTGTGCCGTGGACGGCACCGGCTCCGGTTGGTGCCGCCTGGGCGCTGGGCTGGGATTTCCGTGCAGCCATTCTGGTGCTGGTTTTGGCCTGCGTTTCCGCCATTATCTATTTCCCGTTCTTCAAGGTGTACGAGAAACAGTTGCTTCAGCAGGAAGCGGAAGAAGCACAGCGTAATGGAGAAGAGGAAAATCAGCAGGTCGCTTAGGTAAAAGCAAAACGGCAACGCAGGTTGCCGTTTTTAATGTTTGTTCCCTCTCTCTGCGGGTTTCAGGCCGGGCCAGACTACTTAAGCGTGCAATCGCCACACTGCTGCACGTCCGGCAGACGGTAGCGCTGACAGCAGGTACGACGTACCAGAAGTCCCTCACGCGGAACCACGGTGCGGTAAAGAGGGTTGTCCCGTCCATCCGACAGCTGTCTGGCAAAGAAACAGCTCTGACGCAGTGCATCCACTTTCTCGTCGCCGAGCAGCGGCTTCATCTCCGTTAAATACCAGTGGATAAGATACCCGGTATTACTCCAGATCAGTTTGCCGTTAATCTCTCCCGTCGCTTCCAGCGCATCAATGACCGGAACCAGCGCTCTTGTAATCAGCCGTTCCATACGCGCCTGCGCTGACAGGTGTCTCGCGCTCGGATCTTCATGTACATCAATCCAGAAACAGGCAGCACGCCCGGTTTCATGAAACTCAACATGGAAATGTTCTGACGAGAGATCGAGCATCGTTTCCTGGGTCAACAGGGCCAGCATGACAGGCGGCACCATCAGCCCGATATACCACTGTGCCCAGAGGGATAACAGCGGTTTGTTTTCCCGCGTCAGGGTAGGTTGGTTACGATAAATATGGTCGGAATAGGTTGCCAGCAGTGACCGCAGCTCCGCAGGGCGTTGCCACTCAGTCAGCGTCAGAGCATGATGCGGCGGTGCTTCATCCAGTTTGATGAAATCCAGCAGATGGGCGCGCGTTACGGCAATTTTTTCCCGAATGGCATCCGCAAACGTCGTTTCCCCGGCGGAGAGTGGAGCTCGCCAGAGCAGGGGCTCAACGATGTGTGCGGTACGAGTCGCCATAGTGTGGATTACAAATCTAAATGATAATGATTGCCAATCCTAACTATAGATAAAACCGAGCGCAAGCGTTTTATCCTGGCGCTGTGAAGGCGGTTTTAGGCGGTATGAAGCTCTTCGCTCAGCAGAATGCTGTTACGTCCCATATGCTTGGCTTCATAGAGGGCTTTATCGGCTTTCGCCAGCGCGCCCTCAACGTCGTCACCTTCGAACATGGCGATGCCGATGCTGATGGTCACGTTAGTGGCGACGCTTTCGTTAAACATATGGGGGATTTTAAGATCGTAAACCTTCTGACGTATGCGTTCAGCCGTCTGTCGCGCTTGCTCCAGCGGGATGTTACTCAACAGCACCATAAATTCTTCCCCGCCAAACCGGGCGACAACATCGCGTGAGCGCACGGCGTCGCGTATCGCAGCCGAGACCCTGATCAAGGCCTGATCGCCCATCATATGGCCATAATGGTCGTTGTAGGCTTTGAAGTGGTCGATATCCATCAGCAGCACGAAGTGCTCGCCAGCGTCAGGCCTGGGAAGATTCTCCAGCCGGCTTTGCAGCCCGCGACGGTTATATAGGCCGGTGAGCGGGTCCATCATGCTGAGATCGGTCAGGGTTTCGCGCTCCTCCAGCAGTTCGGAAAGCAGCTCCTGGGCGAAACGGTCATTGCGCCGCTGAAGAACATGATGGATACCAATGGCGACCACCGGCAGCGCGAAAAAATAGGCCATTCTCAGCCAGTTTTCGGACGGACTAAGCCACAGGCAGGATATAAAAGCGGGAAATGAATGTAACGTAAAGGCTTTAATATTACTTGCGAACGCCAGAGACCCTATAAAAAGCACTGTTAATAGCGCCATCATTAAATAGGTCGCGTGATCGTGCGTGATTAACAGAAATTTAGAGACGATCTGCCAGGCCCATAAAAGACCAAAAATAGCTGAAACAACAGGGATATTTATTTTTCGCGTGCTGTTTTTCCAGTGCCAGATAAGTAAGCCTGTGCTGATAGTCAGTACGGCAAAGAGCGGGACTGATAACACACGCACGGAATAGAGAGGGTTTGTTACCGAGAACAATGCTGATGCGGCGTTCAGAAATAAAAACAAACGTAAAGATAGCTGATATTTCTTGCTGACTAAAGACAGCCAGGATTGTGATGTCATATGCGTGCGTTTTTATTAAAACTCAATTAAAACAATGAGCAAGGTGTTGTTGTGTAATATTGGGCGCTAAAAAATTGAATTTTTATTATCAGAAAAACTTTATCGGAAGTTAACAGGTGGGCAATTTATCACCTTACACATTCTCTGTCATTATGGGAAAGCAATTGCTGGCGCAATTTCTTACGTCGCATGCTGACAAGTGATAATTACTATCATATGATACTGGTTATCATTATCAGTGCGAGAGGTGAAACCATGTTGAGCAAAGCGCTGGGAAGTGGGTGGGGAATATTACTGCCTGGTTCCATTATCGGTGGGCTAATGTTTGCCGATCTCCCCATTGATGTCTGGAAAGCAATGATTGTTTCAGGCTTGCTGGTGACATCCGCAATGATCTGGCACAAACAGTTACGGCATTACGTGCTGCTGCCATCATGCGTTGCGCTAATCAGTGGACTGCTGGTGATTCTGATGAGTTTGAAATAAAAGGGAAAAACAGGAGGCACTGCTGAGGGGATGTAAGATAATTGGTGCGAGGGGGGGGACTTGAACCCCCACGTCCGTAAGGACACTAACACCTGAAGCTAGCGCGTCTACCAATTCCGCCACCTTCGCACAGTCATCTTACTGGTTTGATATCGCCTCGTTGGTGCGAGGGGGGGGACTCGAACCCCCACATCCTAAGGACACTAACACCTGAAGCTAGCGCGTCTACCAATTCCGCCACCTTCGCCCAGTGCGAGCAATATCAACGTGATTTATGGTGCGAGGGGGGGGACTTGAACCCCCACGTCCGTAAGGACACTAACACCTGAAGCTAGCGCGTCTACCAATTCCGCCACCTTCGCATACCATCGACACTGTAAAAGTATCGTAACCACGGAGGCGCATTCTAGATGTTTTCAGCTTTACGTCAACAGAAAATTGCGCACGTTGTTTTGATTGCTGCAAAAATGGGCGATGGCAGCGTCAGCCATCGCCGGACCGGGGGGTTACTTTTTCGCCTGGCGCGTCATCACGGTGCGATAGACCTTAAAGCGGCCCGTCTGGGCGATCACTTCGTGGAAGCCAAAGGTTTCATCCAGCACTTTCGGGTACGCGAGGAAGGCGTTCGCTACGATACGCAGCTCACCGCCGCTGTTGAGGTGACGGGTTGCGCCACGGATCAGCGTTTGCGCCGCTTCAAGGCTGGTCTCCATTCCGTCGTGGAACGGCGGGTTAGAGATGATCATGTCAAAGCGACCGGTCACGTCGGAGAAGACGTTGCTGGCAAACACGTCACCTTCTATGCCATTCGCAGCAAGCGTGGCGCGGCTGGCTTCTACTGCCGGGGCGCTCACGTCACACAGGGTTAAACGCACTTTTGGTGAGTGGCTGGCGAGAACCGTTGACAGCACGCCCGCGCCACAGCCGACGTCCAGCACCTTGCCCTTGGTGTGAGGCGTCAGGGTGGACAGCAGCAGCTTGCTGCCCGTATCGAGCGCATCACGACTGAACACGCCCGGCAGGGTTTTAATGGTCAGGCCGTCGAGCTGGTACTCGTCCCAGAAAGCGTCGGCATCGAAGGTGGTCTGTTTTTCCAGACGACCATGGTACAGTCCGCAGCGACGGGCGCTGTCGATTTTCGTCAGCGGCGCCCAGGCTTCGAGCATCTGCTCTGCGCTACGCACCCCGCTGCGGTTCTCACCGACAACAAAAATATCGCAGCCGACCGGCAGCAGAGAAAGCAGGTTCATCAGCTGGAACTGGGCTTCCGGCTTGTTTTTCGGCCAGTAGTAAATGAGCGTATCGCAGTCAGCAATATCGCTCTGCTCCGCCGCCAGGCTAAAGCGCGCGCGCTCGCCCATCTGGCGGCTCAGCACCTGCCAGTGGTGATAGTACTGGGTGTGGGCACGGCTTTCAGCACAGTCGAAACGCGCGGGCAGGTCATCCTGCATATCTCCGGCAAACAGAATACGGCTTTCTTCGAAATCATCACTGTGACGCAGCAAGACTTCACTTGCCGGGGTAAATGCAGACATGAATTGTTCCTCAATAAACTCAGGCGGGGATTATAGTAGGTAGATGGCGCAGTTTCGACACATTTGCTATATTTGCGCGCCTGAGAGACAGGAGTTTTCGCTATGACATCCCGACGAGACTGGCAGTTGCAGCAGCTGGGCATTACCCAGTGGGCTTTGCGTCGCCCGACGGCGTTGCGGGGCGAAATAGCCATCTCTATACCTGCGCATGTCCGCCTGGTGATGGTGGCAGAAGCGCCGCCTGCCCTGAACGAGCCCCTGATTGAGGATGTCCTTCGCACCCTGAAGGTGACCCGCGATCAGGTATTACAGCTGGCGCCCGAAAGCGTCGCGATGCTTCCCCCTGACAGCCGCTGTAACAGCTGGCGAATCGGGGCGGTGGACGAGCTACCTCTTGAAGGAAGCCAGATCAGTTCGCCAGCGCTGGACGAACTGAAAGCCAACCCAAAAGCGCGTAGCGCGCTATGGCAACAAATTTGCGAATATGAACACGATTTCTTCCCTCACGACGGCTGACCTGACCACCGCGTTCGCGATTGAAACCCGCGCCCATGCCTTTCCGTGGAGCGAAAAGACGTTTGCCAGCAATCAGGGCGAACGCTATTTAAATCTCCGCCTGGACGTTGACGGTGCGATGGCTGCGTTCGCCATCACGCAGGTCGTTCTGGACGAGGCGACGCTGTTTAATATTGCGGTCGATCCCGCTTATCAGCGCCGCGGGCTGGGCAGGGAACTGCTTGAGCACCTCATTCGTGAGCTGGAA
Organism: Enterobacter cloacae complex sp. 302F9; assembly: GCF_050030335.1. Lineage (NCBI taxonomy): Bacteria > Pseudomonadati > Pseudomonadota > Gammaproteobacteria > Enterobacterales > Enterobacteriaceae > Enterobacter > Enterobacter cloacae complex sp. 302F9. The sequence continues at coordinate 668,384 of NZ_JBLGUC010000001.1, forward strand.
ACCCGTGACGTTTTCACCCTGTGGCTGGAGGTGCGCGCGTCCAATGTCGCTGCCATCGCGCTCTATGAAAGCTTAGGCTTCAACGAGGCGACTATCCGCCGTAACTACTACCCCACCGCAGAGGGACGTGAAGACGCCATTATCATGGCTCTGCCGATTGGATAACGAAAATAAGGTTGTAACGATGAAATGGGACTGGATTTTCTTTGATGCCGACGAAACGCTGTTTACGTTTGACTCGTTCGGCGGCCTACAGCGAATGTTTCTCGACTATAGCGTGACGTTCACCGCGGAAGATTTTCAGGACTATCAGGCGGTGAACAAACCGCTGTGGGTGGATTACCAGAACGGAGCCATCACCGCGTTACAGCTTCAGCATCAGCGTTTTGACGTGTGGGCTGAACGGTTAAACGTCAGTCCTGGGGCGCTGAACGAGGCCTTCCTGAATGCGATGGCGGATATCTGCGCGCCGCTGCCCGGCGCCGTTTCTCTGCTGGATTCGCTGAAAGGGAAGGTGAAGCTTGGGATCATTACCAACGGCTTTACCGCGCTTCAGCAGATCCGCCTTGAACGCACCGGCCTGCGCGATCATTTCGACGCGCTGGTGATCTCCGAAGAGGTGGGCGTACCGAAGCCGGATCCGCGTATTTTCGATTATGCGCTGGCGCAAGCGGGCAATCCTGACCGCGATCGCGTGCTGATGGTGGGGGATACGGCAGAATCTGATATTCTGGGAGGTATGAGATCGGGCCTGTCGACCGTCTGGCTGAATGCGCATGGCCGCACGCTGCCGGAAGGCATCGAACCGACCTGGACCGTTACATCATTGAACGAACTGGAGCAGCTCCTGTGTAAACAATGATTGCCTGCCCCCTGTTGATGGGTAAAATAGCCGCATTTTTCGTATTCCATGATGCGCGGCCTGCTGCCGCGCTTACCTAAGAAGAATTGATTATGACGTTGTCTCCTTATCTGCAAGAGGTGGCCAAACGCCGCACTTTTGCCATTATCTCGCACCCGGATGCCGGTAAAACGACCATCACCGAGAAGGTGTTGCTGTTCGGACAGGCGATCCAGACCGCGGGTACCGTTAAAGGCCGTGGCTCCAGCCAGCATGCTAAATCCGACTGGATGGAGATGGAAAAGCAGCGTGGTATTTCGATTACCACCTCCGTGATGCAGTTCCCGTATCACGACTGCCTGGTGAACCTGCTGGACACCCCGGGCCACGAAGACTTCTCCGAAGATACCTACCGTACCCTGACGGCGGTGGACTGCTGCCTGATGGTGATCGACGCCGCGAAAGGTGTTGAAGATCGTACCCGCAAGCTGATGGAAGTCACCCGTCTGCGCGATACGCCGATCCTCACCTTTATGAACAAACTCGACCGTGACATCCGTGATCCGATGGAGCTGATGGATGAAGTGGAAAACGAGCTGAAGATTGCCTGCGCGCCAATCACCTGGCCGATTGGCTGCGGCAAGCTGTTCAAAGGGGTTTACCACCTCTATAAAGACGAAACCTACCTGTACCAGACCGGTAAGGGCCACACCATTCAGGAAGTCCGCATTGTGAAAGGTCTGGACAACCCGGAGCTGGACGCCGCTGTCGGTGAAGAACTGGCCGCCCAGCTGCGCGATGAGCTGGAGCTGGTTAAAGGCGCGTCGCATGAGTTCGACAGAGAGCTGTTCCTGAGCGGTGAAATTACCCCGGTCTTCTTCGGTACCGCACTCGGCAACTTCGGCGTTGACCATATGCTCGACGGTCTGGTTGAGTGGGCCCCGCAGCCGATGCCGCGTAAGACCGACACCCGCGAAGTAGAAGCGAAGGAAGAGAAGTTCTCCGGCTTCGTCTTTAAAATTCAGGCCAACATGGACCCGAAACACCGCGACCGCGTCGCCTTTATGCGCGTGGTCTCCGGTAAGTATGAGAAGGGCATGAAGCTGCGTCAGGTCCGTATCGGTAAAGACGTGGTGATCTCCGACGCGCTGACCTTCATGGCGGGCGACCGTTCGCATGTAGAAGAAGCCTATCCGGGTGACATCATTGGCTTACACAACCACGGTACCATTCAGATTGGTGATACTTTCACGCAGGGCGAAATGATGAAGTTCACCGGTATCCCGAACTTCGCGCCAGAACTGTTCCGCCGCATTCGCCTGCGCGATCCGCTGAAGCAGAAGCAGCTGCTGAAAGGCCTGGTCCAGCTTTCCGAAGAGGGCGCGGTACAGGTGTTCCGCCCAATCGCCAACAACGATCTGATCGTGGGCGCGGTGGGTGTGCTCCAGTTCGACGTGGTGGTTGCCCGTCTTAAGAGCGAGTACAACGTGGAAGCGATTTACGAATCGGTGAACGTGGCGACGGCGCGCTGGGTTGAGTGTTCTGACGTGAAGAAATTCGAAGAATTTAAACGTAAGAACGAAGTTCAGCTGGCGCTGGACGGTGGCGATAACCTGACCTATATCGCCCCAACCATGGTAAACCTGAACCTGACGCAGGAACGTTATCCTGATGTTCAGTTCCGCAAAACGCGCGAGCATTAATTTCCTCTCAGGGCACGGCAGCCGCCGTGCTCTTCTTTAATTCCTGTGTTATTAAACCCTTGCGGAATGTTCTTAATTCACCGCAATTTTTTGCTATTCGTTCGTTTTTTCCCCAATTCTGAATGCACCCCTCTGATTGTGATCTATATTTAACTCAGTGTTTAGCACCGGGCGTGGATGAATTAACTGTTCAATGCATGTCGATTGGTTCTCCATTTTGCCCCGGTGTTAATTCGCAATATATAAAACCAAGATTAGGGAAGTATGTCGCCCAAATAATGGGCAAAACACAGGAATAAATCGATGAATATGACAAGACTGAAGATTTCTAAAACTCTGCTGGCTGTAACATTGGGTAGTGTCCTGGTAAGCGGTTCTGCTCTGGCGGAAACCAGCACCATGGATAAAGCGCAAAATTCCGCCAATACCGCAGGGGAAAAAATCGATAGCTCTATGAATAAAGTCGGTAATTTCATGGATGACAGCTCAATCACAGCAAAAGTGAAAGCCGCACTGGTGGATCACGAATCCATCAAGAGCACCGATATTTCTGTTAAAACCGACAACAAGGTTGTCACCCTGAGCGGTTTCGTTGAAAGCCAGACCCAGGCCGAAGAAGCCGTTAAAGTGGCGAAAGGCGTTGAGGGCGTAAGCTCCGTCAGCGACAAATTGCACGTACGTGACAGCAAAGAATCGTCGGTGAAGGGCTATGCCGGAGATGCAGCAACTACCAGCGAAATCAAAGCTAAACTGTTAGCTGACGACATCGTGCCATCCCGTATGGTGAAAGTTGAAACCACCGATGGTGTGGTCCAGCTGTCCGGTACGGTTGAGAATCAGGCACAAAGCGATCGTGCCGAGTCAATTGCGAAAGCTATTGATGGTGTGAAAAGCGTCAAAAACGATCTGAAAACGAAGTAAAGCAGTACCATTCGCCCGTCTGGCTGAAAACCGCGGGCGAAATAAAAACGATTCTGGAAAAGCCGGTGAGTGACCTGAGCGCTCACGTTTAGCGGCCGACATTAACTATGGTAAAGGAGAGGCTTATGTTTCGTTGGGGCATTATATTTCTGGTTATCGCGTTAATTGCCGCCGCATTGGGCTTTGGTGGACTGGCGGGTACCGCGGCATGGGCAGCGAAAATTGTCTTCGTCGTCGGTATTATTCTGTTCCTGGTCAGCCTGTTTACGGGTCGACGTCGCCCGTAGCAAACGCAATATTTACTAAACAAACTCAAGCCAGTCCTCGTGACTGGCTTTTTCTCGTTTGAGAACCACCGGGGAAGTGCGTTACTGTGTCTCATCAAAATAATGAAAACAGGAAGGCAGAGGTGGGGCAACGAATTCCCGTTACGCTCGGCAATATTGCGCCGCTGACGTTAAAACCGTTTCATGCAGGCCAGCTTGCGCTGGTCTGTGAAGGGGGAGGGCAGCGCGGTATCTTTACCGCCGGCGTGCTTGACGAATTTATGCGCGCACAATTCAACCCGTTCGATCTCTATTTCGGCACCTCTGCCGGGGCGCAGAACCTCTCCGCCTATGTCTGCAACCAGCCCGGCTATGCGCGCAAAGTGATTATGCGCTACACCACCTCCAAAGAATTCTTCAATCCGGTACGCTTCGTACGCGGCGGGAACCTGATCGATCTCGACTGGTTACTGGATGCTACCTCCAGCCAGATGCCGCTGGCCATGGATACCGCGTCACGTCTGTTCGATACCGGCAAAGAGTTCTGGATGTGCGCCAGCCGTGGCGATGACTATTCGCCGGGTTACTTTTCGCCGCAGAAAGAGAACTGGCTGGATATCATCCGCGCGTCCAGCGCGATCCCGGGATTCTACCGCACCGGCGCCCTGCTGGAGGGGATAAGCTATCTTGACGGCGGTATCAGCGACGCGGTGCCGGTACAGGAGGCGGCGCGGCGCGGGGCAAAAACCATTGTGGTGATCCGCACGGTGCCTTCGCAGATGTATTACACCCCACAGTGGTTTAAGCGGATGGAACGCTGGCTGGGCGACAGCAGCCTGCAACCGCTGGTGAATATCGCGAAGCAGCATGAAACCACCTACGGCGCGATGCAGCGTTTTATTGAAAAACCACCGGGCAAGCTGCGCATCTTTGAAATTTATCCGCCTAAGCCGCTGTTGAGCATGGCGCTGGGCAGTCGGCTGCCTGCGTTGCGTATGGATTACAAAACGGGGCGGCTGTGCGGGCGTTACTTCCTGGCGACCGTCGGGAAAATGCTGGCGGAGCAACCGCCTCTTCATCGGCATAAAAGCATCATTTTGCCGCCTGCCGTTGTGGCCAATGACGCGGTGGCGATGCCGCTGGTGGACGCGCCGCAGGCCAACGATGGCTTACTCGATAACGAGGATCTGGCGTGACGCACTGCTTTATCGATACCCATTGCCACTTTGATTTCCCGCCGTTTAGCGGGGAGGAAACATCAAGTATTGCGCGCGCGGCTGAGGCCGGTGTGAGAGCCATTATTGTGCCCGCTATTGAAGCGGCGAGATTCGACAAAGTTCTGGCGCTTGCCCGGGAGCACGATGCGCTGTATGCCGCGCTGGGTCTGCATCCGATCGTTATTGAGCACCATCTTGATGACCATCTCGACAGGCTGGATGCCACGCTGCAAAATGCGGATACGAAGCTGGTTGCCATCGGTGAGATCGGCCTCGATCTCTATCGTGAAGATCCGCAGTTTGAGCGCCAGCAGACGATCCTGGATGCGCAGCTCCGGCTGGCAAAGCGCCACGATCTGCCGGTGATCCTCCACTCCAGACGTACCCATGACAAACTGGCGATGCACCTGAAGCGTATCGACGTGCCGCGCAGGGGCGTGGTCCATGGTTTCGCTGGAAGCCTTCAGCAGGCGCAGCGTTTTATTGAGCTGGGCTATAAGATTGGCGTCGGTGGCACCATTACCTATCCGCGTGCCAGCAAAACCCGTGATGTGATGGCGCAGCTCCCGCTGACCTCGCTCCTGCTGGAAACGGATGCGCCTGACATGCCGCTGAATGGTTTTCAGGGCCAGCCCAACCGCCCGGAGCAGGCGGCGCGCGTTTTTGATGTGCTGTGTGAGCTGCGTCAGGAGCCTGAAGATGTGATTGCCAGCGCGCTGCTGGAAAACACCCGCGCGGTCTTCGGCATCACGCTATAGATAAAGGGCCGGGCGGATCACCGTGATCTGCTGCCGTTCCAGGGCCTGCGCCAGCGGCTCGATGTCCTCCGGCGTGGCGCTCCGCCATCGCGCCGCCTCCCCGTAAACCCCATGAGCATGAAACGCGTTGATCCGCACAGGAACGTTCCCCAACGCGTGGATAAAAGCGGTCAGCGATGGCAGATGGTGCAGATAATCACACCGAGCGGGGATCACCAGCAGGCGCAGCTCCGTCAGGCGATGACGATCGGCCAGCCAGCGGATGCTCTGCTTGATCTGCGTGTTTTCGCGCCCGGTCAGAAAACGGTGATGTTCATTGCCCCAGGCTTTCAGATCCACCATCGCGCCGTCAAACACCGGTAACAGCTTTTGCCAGCCGGTTTCGCTTAACAGGCCGTTGCTGTCCACCAGGCACGTCAGATGGCGCAGGGACGGATCGGCTTTGATCGCGGTGAACAGCGCAACCAAAAACGGCAGCTGCGTGGTGGCCTCACCCCCGCTGACGGTCACGCCCTCAATAAACGGCGCGGACGTGCGAACCCGGGAGAGGATCTCCTCGACGCTATAGCGCTGCGCCATCGGCGTCGCCTGCTGCTGACACAGGTGCAGACAGGTGTCGCACTGCTGACAGTGACTCTCCTGCCACCAGACGCGCCCGGCCTGAATTGCCAGCGCATCATGAGGACAGTGGGGAACACAGTCGCCGCAGTCGTTGCAGCGCCCTATCGTCCACGGGTTGTGGCAGGTTTTGCAGCGCAGGTTACAGCCCTGGAGGAACAACGCCAGGCGGCTGCCCGGCCCGTCCACGCAGGAGAAGGGTATGACCTGACTAACTAAAGCGCATCTGCTGTTCATGACTTATCACGCGCGGCTGACGTTCCAGAATACGGGTATTGCGCGCGGCCTCCTCGCCGAGCCAGGTGGTGTTGGTGCGCGAGCCGGCCTCCCGGTATTTCTCCAGATCGGAGAGCCGCACCATATACCCGGTGACGCGCACCAGGTCGTTTCCAGCTACATTCGCGGTGAACTCACGCATACCGGCGTTGAACGCCCCCAGGCACAGCTGCACCACAGCCTGAGGATTGCGTTTAACCGTTTCCTCCAGGGTGAGAATATCGCTGATCCCCGAATGATAGTGTTTATGGTGCGGCGCCACGGCCAGCAGGTGGCTGACAGGGTCCGGTTCGTCGCCGTACGGCAGACGTGCGCCCGGCGTGGTGCCAGAATCGGAACTGATCCCAGACTGGGCATGCAGCATCGCGCGGTGCTGCCAGCCGTGTTTCACCGGCGTGTTTTCAACAAACGCCGCAAGCTGTTCACTGATGCGGTAGCCCAGCGCATTGGCCTGTTCGTTCTTACCGTAACGTCCCGTAATGCCTGCTTTCTCGCACAGCACATTCACCGCTTCGGCCAGACCGTACATGCCAAACATCGGCACAAAGCGATCGGCATCAATCAGCCCCTCTTTCACCAGGAAGCTATTCTCAAAGAAGCCGGATTGTTCATATAGAAAATCGCAGCGCGCATTGATGATCGCGATTTGTTGCTGGCAGTAGTGGGGAAGGGTACGGGTGAAAAAGTCTTCCGGTGAGCGGCTGTGTTCCGCAATCGCCTTCAGGTTAAGGCGCACCAGCGTGCTACCGCCGCCCGCCAGCGGCAGGGAGTTGTAACAGCTCACCACGCCATAGCGACCTTTTGTGAAAATTTTATCATTCACCGGGCCATTAGAAATATGCGGTTTACTACATTCACAAATGTTTTCCGCCACGCTCAGCAGCAGATCGCCGGGGGTTACATTCGGGTCGTAGATAAAGGTCAGGTTCGGCGCAACCTGCTTCAGTTCTGCATCCGCGCGAAGGATGGCTCGGGTGACAGGCGTATCCGCCGGGCCGATATTGGCATGCATAAACGCATCGGGCAGGGTTCTGTCCAGGTAACGCCAGAAACGTTTTATTCGGCTATCAATTTCATCCTGTGTTAGAATTTTAACATAGGGGCTGAGTATCTCATCGAGCTGGCCCAGATAGACCGGCATCGATGTGACGGACGGAACATGGTGATAAAGGATAGTGAGCAGCGAGAGGGCATCATCCAGATCTTTAGCCCCTTCCAGCTCCAGCCATTCTGAGCCGTTAGCCAGAAATTTAGCGTAGTCCGGCAGCACGTAGCGCGGTTTGTAAGGCGCATGGCCTTCGAACATGTCGCAGATGAATCCCTCGTCCAGCGCGGCCCGGGCCGCCTCTGGCAGAGCGGGATAGGGCAGATTGTTCTCTGCTTCCAGCGCCAGAAAATGACGTTTTTGTTCCGGGGTTAACACCGGGCTGGTCACAATGTGCTGGCAACGTTGTTGCAGGGCGTCGGGCATGTTCACTTCCTTGGTTGTTCTGCGGATAGTGAACGAATTGTAGGAAGCCAGCCTGGTGGCGCTTTTGATCAGACAGGGGATATCGCCGATTTAGTCAGCAATTAACGCACTAAAATTTGAAGAAGATCTCATTACAGTAATGCAAATTTGCACATAGTTTTCATTAACTGTGATGAATGTCGAAGTGTGGATGCGGGTGAATGTTAGAATACTCACAGACCCGCAAGGTAAAATTTATACGGCACTGCCGTTGGAGAATGTTATGACCGATTTAACTGCAAGCAGCCTGCGCGCGTTGAAACTGATGGACCTGACCACCCTGAACGATGACGACACCAATGAAAAAGTCATCGCCCTGTGCCATCAGGCGAAAACGCCAGTGGGTAACACCGCCGCCGTCTGTATCTATCCGCGCTTTATCCCGATTGCCCGCAAAACGCTGAAAGAGCAGGGCACGCCGGATGTGCGCATTGCCACCGTAACTAACTTCCCGCACGGCAACGACGATATCGAGATCGCGCTGGCAGAAACCCGCGCGGCGATTGCGTACGGCGCAGACGAAGTTGACGTGGTATTCCCGTACCGCGCGCTGATCGCCGGCAACGAGCAGGTCGGTTTTGACCTGGTGAAAGCCTGTAAAGACGCGTGCGCGGCGGCAAACGTGCTGCTGAAAGTGATCATCGAAACCGGCGAGCTGAAAGAAGAGCAGCTGATTCGTAAAGCGTCTGAAATCTCCATCAAAGCGGGCGCGGACTTCATTAAAACTTCTACCGGTAAAGTGCCGGTCAACGCTACCCCGGAAAGCGCACGCATCATGATGGAAGTCATCCGTGATATGGGCGTGTCCAAAACCGTTGGCTTCAAACCGGCGGGCGGCGTGCGTACCGCGGAAGACGCGCAGCAGTTCCTGGCGATTGCCGACGAGCTGTTCGGCGCCGACTGGGCTGATTCCCGCCACTACCGCTTCGGCGCGTCCAGCCTGCTGGCCAGCCTGCTGAAAGCGCTGGGTCACGGTGACGGTAAGAGCGCAAGCAGCTACTAAGTTGAATTGCCGGGTGGCGCTACGCTAACCCGGCCTACAGGATCGTAGGGCGGGTCAACATATCCGCCGCCATTCACCCGATTCCGCATGGAGGTTACCGTGTTTCTCGCACAAGAAATTATTCGTAAAAAACGTGATGGTCATGCATTAAGCGACGAAGAAATCCGCTTTTTTATCAATGGCATTCGTGATAACACCATCTCTGAAGGGCAGATTGCGGCTCTGGCGATGACCATTTTCTTCCACGATATGTCGATGCCTGAGCGCGTGTCGCTGACCATGGCGATGCGAGATTCAGGAACCGTTCTGGACTGGAAAAGCCTCAACCTCAACGGCCCGATTGTGGACAAACACTCCACCGGCGGCGTGGGCGACGTGACCTCCCTGATGCTTGGCCCGATGGTGGCAGCCTGTGGCGGTTACATCCCGATGATTTCCGGGCGCGGCCTGGGTCATACCGGCGGTACGCTCGACAAACTGGAAGCCATTCCGGGCTTCGATATCTTCCCGGATGACAACCGCTTCCGCGACATTATTAAAGACGTTGGCGTGGCGATTATCGGCCAGACCAGCTCTCTTGCTCCGGCTGACAAGCGTTTCTACGCGACGCGTGACATTACCGCGACCGTAGACTCCATCCCGCTGATCACTGCCTCTATCCTTGCCAAAAAACTGGCGGAAGGTCTGGATGCGCTGGTGATGGATGTGAAAGTGGGCAGCGGCGCGTTTATGCCAACCTATGAACTCTCTGAGGCGCTGGCCGAAGCGATCGTTGGCGTCTCCAACGGCGCGGGCGTGCGCACCACTGCACTGCTGACGGACATGAACCAGGTGCTGGCCTCCAGCGCCGGTAACGCGGTTGAAGTCCGTGAGGCCGTGCAGTTCCTCACAGGCGAATACCGTAACCCGCGCCTGTTCGATGTCACCATGGCGCTGTGCGTTGAGATGTTAATCTCCGGCAAGTTGGCCAAAGACGACGCGGAAGCCCGCGCGAAGCTTCAGGCGGTGCTGGACAACGGCAAAGCGGCGGAGATCTTTGGTCGGATGGTGGCGGCGCAGAAAGGCCCGACCGACTTCGTGGAAAACTACGCGAAATACCTGCCCACCGCGATGCTCAGCAAAGCGGTCTATGCGGACAGCGAAGGCTTTGTCTCGGCTATGGATACCCGCGCGCTCGGCATGGCTGTTGTGTCTATGGGCGGCGGTCGTCGTCAGGCATCGGACACCATTGATTACAGCGTCGGCTTTACTGATATGGCCCGTCTGGGCGACAGCGTTGACGGCCAACGTCCGCTGGCGGTGATCCACGCGAAAGACGAAGCCAGCTGGCAGGACGCGGCGAAAGCGGTGAAGGCGGCAATATCTCTTGACGATAAAGCACCGGAAACCACACCGACGGTCTATCGTCGTATCACTGAATAGCGGTATACTGAACTGATCGCATTTTTATGAAGCACTAAGTACGGAGAACAATTATGAAACGTGCATTTATTATGGTGCTGGACTCATTCGGCATCGGCGCAACCGAAGATGCAGAACGATTTGGTGACGTGGGTTCCGATACCCTGGGTCACATCGCGGAAGCCTGTGCAAAAGGCGAAGCGGACAACGGTCGTAAAGGCCCTCTGAACCTGCCAAACCTGACCCGTCTGGGGCTGGTAAAAGCGCATGAAGGCTCTACCGGTAAGATCGCAGCCGGTATGGACGGTAACGCGGAAGTCGTGGGCGCCTACGCGTGGGCGCACGAGCTCTCTTCCGGGAAAGATACTCCGTCCGGTCACTGGGAAATTGCCGGCGTGCCGGTGCTGTTTGACTGGGGCTACTTCTCCGATCACGAGAACAGCTTCCCGCAGGAGCTGCTCGATAAGCTGGTGAAGCGCGCCAACCTGCCGGGCTACCTCGGCAACTGCCACTCTTCCGGTACCGTGATTCTGGATCAGCTTGGCGAAGAGCACATGAAAACCGGTAAACCGATTTTCTATACCTCTGCTGACTCCGTGTTCCAGATCGCCTGCCATGAAGAGACGTTTGGCCTGGATAAACTGTACGAGCTGTGCGAGATCGCCCGTGAAGAGCTGACCGAAGGCGGCTACAACATTGGCCGCGTTATCGCGCGTCCGTTTATCGGCGACAAAGCGGGTAACTTCCAGCGTACCGGCAACCGTCACGATCTGGCCGTGGAGCCACCGGCGCCGACCGTGCTGCAAAAACTCGTCGATGAGAAAGACGGCCACGTGGTTTCCGTGGGTAAAATCGCGGACATTTACGCCAACTGCGGCATTACCAAAAAGGTCAAAGCGACCGGTCTGGATGCGCTGTTCGACGCCACCATCAAAGAGATGAAAGAAGCGGGCGATAAGACCATTGTCTTCACCAACTTCGTGGACTTCGACTCCTCCTGGGGCCACCGTCGCGACGTCGCCGGTTATGCTGCGGGTCTGGAGCTGTTTGACCGCCGTCTGCCAGAGCTGATGGAGCTGGTGGGGGAAGATGACATTCTGATCCTGACCGCTGACCATGGCTGTGACCCGACCTGGACCGGTACCGACCACACCCGTGAGCACATTCCGGTGCTGGTGTACGGCCCGAAAGTCAAACCGGGCTCGCTGGGTCACCGTGAGACCTTCGCGGACATCGGCCAGACGATTGCGAAATACTTTGGTACGTCTGACATGGAATATGGCAAGGCTATGTTCTAAACGGATTGGGTGCGGCCTGATGCCCTCACCCCGGCCCTCTCCCACCGGGAGAGGGAGAAACAGAATGTAGGCCGGGTAAGGCGTAGCCGCCACCCGGCAAAAACAACAATGTAAAAGGAACTGAAGATGGCAACTCCTCACATTAATGCAGAAATGGGTGATTTCGCTGACGTCGTATTGATGCCGGGCGACCCGCTGCGCGCGAAGCACATTGCAGAAACCTTCCTCGAAGACGTGCGTGAAGTGAACAACGTGCGCGGCATGCTGGGCTTCACCGGCACCTATAAAGGCCGCAAAATCTCCGTGATGGGTCACGGCATGGGTATCCCATCCTGCTCCATCTACACCAAAGAGCTGATCACCGATTTCGGCGTGAAGAAAATCATCCGTGTCGGCTCCTGCGGCGCAGTGCGCATGGACGTTAAGCTGCGTGACGTGGTGATCGGCATGGGCGCGTGCACCGACTCTAAAGTCAACCGCATTCGCTTCAAAGATCATGATTTTGCAGCCATCGCTGACTTTGACATGGTGCGTAACGCGGTTGACGCGGCAAAAGCGCTGGGCGTTGACGCGCGCGTGGGCAACCTGTTCTCTGCCGATCTGTTCTACTCGCCAGAAGGTGACATGTTCGACGTGATGGAAAAATACGGCATTCTGGGCGTGGAAATGGAAGCGGCCGGTATCTACGGCGTGGCGGCTGAATTCGGTGCGAAAGCGCTGACCATCTGCACCGTGTCTGACCACATCCGTACCCACGAGCAGACTACCGCTGCCGAGCGTCAGACCACCTTCAACGACATGATCAAAATCGCGCTGGAATCCGTTCTGCTCGGCGATAAAGAGTAATACCTGTTGTGCCGGGTGGCGGCTTCGCCTGACCCGGCCAGCGGTTTTCCAGGCCCGCTAAGCAGAGCGCCAGCGGGCTTTTTTATTAGCGTACTGCCTGCGCAATCCACGCCGATAACTCCCGCAACTCTTGTTCCTGTTCCGGAAAATCAACACGTAACGCGTCACACTCCTGTTGCAGCATATCTGCCCGATAGAGACAGCCCTGCAAACGTGCAGCCAGCGCTTCTAACGGTGCCGGATTAAGACTATCCGTAAATACCTGGGTACGAGAGATATGGCCTTTCTCGACGTCAAAGTGCAGCTCAACGCCGCCCCAGGTAAATCGCTCATCCAGCAGGTGTGAAAACGCCGGTGCCTGACCGAAATTCCACTCCCAGCTGCTCTGGCGGGCGAAGGTTTCCGCGAAGTTTGGCAGATCCGGGGTTTTATCCGGAGAAATCACCTCGGCTTCTACGCGTTCACCGTAATGCCTGAAAAAGGCCTCGCGGATCGCATCGCAAATGTGTTCATGGGTAATCCCCGGCAGGAGCTCCACCAGATTCGCCACGCGACCGCGCACGGAGGTAATGCCTTTGGCCTGGAGCTTTTTCTTGTCCGGATTCAGATAGTTTGCCAGACGGCTCAGATCGGCATTCAGCAATAATGTGCCGTGGTGGAATCCGCGATCCATCGTTTCGCGGTAGGCTGAGCCTGACACTTTCCGGTCGCCTTCAGGCGTTTTCACGACCAGATCGTTACGTCCCGAGGCTTCAGCCGTCACGCCGAGTGAATTGAGCGCGTTAAGCACAATGGAGGTCGAGATGGTTTTGTCGTATTCCGGCTTGCCCGCCATAAAGGTAAAGCAGGTGTTGCCCAGATCGTGAAACACCGCACCGCCGCCGCTGCTGCGGCGCGCCAGGCGGACGTTGTCCTCTTCCATACGGCGGGTGTTACACTCTTTCCACGGATTTTGCGCGCGACCAATAACGACCGTATCGGCGTTGCGCCAGAGAAACAGGACGCGCTGGGTGGCAGGCATCTGGCGGAAGATGCACTCTTCCACCGCCAGGTTAAACCAGGGATCGTAAGAGTCAGAGATTAGCAGGCGTAACGTCGACATGGCAGAGTTCCTTTTCCGAATCATCCGCCTACTTTATCACTATTCTTTCTTCTCGCTCTCTTCCTCTTCGGGAACCGACTTGCTGGCGGTTAACAGGAACGGCGACTGCTGCCAGCGGGTGCGTTTGCCCTGGAGCAGCGTGCGCGCCAGTACCACGCCAATCGCCAGCGAGAGCAGCAGCATCAGGCGCAAAATATTGGTGGTGTTATCCACCTGTTTGGCTTCGGTTGGCAGGGTGTGGGTGTCGAGTGTCAGACGTAAATAGCCGAGCGGACCATTCTTGCCCTGAATGGGTTCGACGATTTGTTGGTTGAAATAACCACCGGCTTTTTTGCCATCCAGCGCCAGCCTGTCACGCACGTCGACATGCTCACCCGCGCGGGCAATCAGGTCGCCCTGTTCATCGTACACGCCTGCATCCAGAATGCGGCTGTTTTCCGTAAGCTGGCGCAATACCTGGGCTATTCGCTTATCATCCGGCGTTTCGGTGCGCATAGACGGCGCAACGTTGAGCGTCACCTGGCGCGCCAGCGTCCGGGCCAGTTCCTCAAACTGCGGGTTACGCTGTCGTTGGTGATTCTGGCTAAACCAGGATGCCCCCTGCATCAGCGCCACTAATAGCGCGAGACAGATCAGGACAATCACGGCGCGATGAAGCCGGAATTTCAGTTTTGCGCGAGCCATATTCCACCTGCTTAAAATTTACGGCTTAATGTTGCCAGAAGTGATGGTTACAGGGTAGCCTCATGCGTTATTTTCCCTCTGGAACCTTCCGGCGCGAACGAAATTACAGGAGCTTCAATGCCGAACATTACCTGGTGCGACCTGCCAACGGATGTCTCTTTATGGCCAGGATTGCCGCTCTCTTTAAGTGGCGATGAGGTGATGCCTCTCGATTACCACGCTGGCCGTAGCGGCTGGCTGCTGTACGGACGCGGCCTGGATAAGCAACGCCTCACCCAGTATCAAACCAAACTGGGCGCAGCGATGGTCATCGTTGCGGCCTGGTGCGTGGAAGATTATCAGGTTATTCGCCTGGCGGGTTCCCTGACGCAGCGCGCCACGCGTCTGGCGCACGACGCCGGGCTGGACGTTGCCCCCCTCGGCAAAATTCCGCACCTGAAAACGCCCGGCCTGCTGGTAATGGACATGGACTCCACCGCCATTCAGATCGAATGTATTGACGAGATTGCTAAACTGGCGGGCAGCGGCGAGCTGGTGGCGGAAGTCACCGAGCGCGCGATGCGCGGCGAGCTGGATTTCACCGCCAGCCTGAGACAGCGCGTGGCGACCCTGAAGGGGGCCGATGCTAACATTTTGCGTCAGGTGCGCGATGAACTGCCCCTGATGCCTGGGCTGACGCAGCTGGTGCTCAAGCTGGAGACGCTCGGCTGGAAAGTGGCGATTGCCTCCGGCGGGTTCACCTTCTTTGCCGACTACCTGCGTGACAAGCTGCGTCTGACCACCGTGGTGGCAAACGAGCTGGAGATCATGGACGGCAAACTCACCGGACAGGTCATCGGCGACATCGTGGATGCGCAGTACAAAGCCAATACGCTGACGCGTCTGGCGGAGAAATATGCCATTCCGGTCGAGCAGACCGTCGCCATCGGCGATGGCGCGAACGATCTGCCGATGATCAAAGTTGCCGGGCTGGGTATTGCCTACCATGCCAAGCCGAAAGTGAATGAAAAGACGGAAGTCACTATCCGTCATGCTGATCTGATGGGGGTGTTCTGCATTCTCTCCGGCAGCATTAATCAAAAATAGCGGCTTGCTTTTGTAGGCCGGGTAAGCGTCAGCGCCACCCGGCGCGCAGACCGCACAGAAATAACGAGGTAAACCGTGGCGAAAGCTCCAAAACGCGCATTTGTCTGTAATGAATGTGGTGCGGATTATCCGCGCTGGCAGGGGCAATGCAGCGCCTGTCATGCCTGGAACACCATCACCGAAGTGCGTGGTGTGGCGGCTTCGCCGAGCGTGGCCCGCAATGAACGGCTGAGCGGCTATGCGGGCAATGCAGGCGTGTCGAAGGTACAAAAACTTTCGGATATCAGCCTGGAAGCGCTGCCGCGCTTTTCCACCGGATTCAAAGAATTTGACCGCGTGCTCGGCGGTGGCGTAGTGCCGGGCAGCGCCATTCTGATCGGCGGTAACCCGGGCGCGGGTAAATCGACCCTGCTGCTGCAAACGCTCTGCAAGCTAGCCGAACAGATGAAAACCCTGTACGTCACGGGGGAAGAATCACTTCAGCAGGTGGCGATGCGCGCGCACCGCCTCGGCCTGCCGACCGGCAATCTGAATATGCTTTCGGAAACCAGCATCGAGCAGATCTGCATGATTGCCGAAGAAGAGCAGCCGAAGCTGATGGTGATTGACTCCATTCAGGTGATGCATATGGCTGACATTCAGTCGTCACCAGGAAGCGTGGCGCAGGTGCGTGAAACCGCGGCCTACCTGACGCGCTTTGCCAAAACGCGCGGCGTGGCGATTGTGATGGTTGGTCATGTGACCAAAGACGGCTCGCTGGCGGGACCGAAAGTGCTTGAACACTGTATCGACTGCTCGGTGATGCTCGATGGCGATGCGGATTCCCGTTTTCGTACCCTGCGCAGCCATAAAAACCGCTTTGGCGCGGTGAATGAGCTGGGCGTGTTTGCCATGACCGAGCAGGGGCTTCGCGAAGTCAGCAACCCGTCGGCCATCTTCCTGAGCCGTGGCGACGAGATCACGTCCGGTAGTTCGGTGATGGTGCTGTGGGAGGGGACGCGTCCGCTGCTGGTTGAAATTCAGGCGCTGGTGGATCAATCGATGATGGGCAACCCGCGGCGCGTGGCGGTCGGTCTGGAACAGAACCGCCTGGCGATCCTGCTGGCGGTGCTGCACCGTCACGGCGGTCTGCAAATGGCGGATCAGGATGTGTTCGTCAACGTGGTTGGTGGGGTGAAGGTTACGGAAACCAGCGCGGACCTGGCGCTGCTGCTGGCAATGGTCTCCAGCCTGCGCGACAGACCGTTGCCGCAGGATCTGGTGGTATTTGGTGAGGTAGGGTTGGCCGGCGAGATCCGCCCGGTGCCGAGCGGTCAGGAGCGTATCTCCGAAGCGGCAAAACATGGCTTCCGCCGCGCGATTGTTCCGGCCGCCAACGTGCCGAAAAAAATTCCGGAAGGGATGCAGGTTTTTGGCGTTAAAAAACTTGCAGATGCGTTAAATGTCTTTGACGACTTATAATTACGTATTCGATTTTGCAGGAGGCACCGTAATTTATGTCATCATTTGACTACATCAAGACCGCTATCCGCCAGAAGGGCTGCACGTTGCAGCAGGTGGCGGACGCCAGCGGCATGACCAAGGGCTACCTGAGCCAACTGCTGAACGCCAAAATCAAAAGCCCCAGCGCGCAGAAGCTGGAAGCGCTGCACCGTTTTCTGGGGCTTGAATTTCCGCGGATGCAAAAGAACATTGGCGTGGTGTTCGGTAAGTTCTACCCGCTGCATACCGGGCATATCTATCTGATCCAGCGCGCCTGTAGCCAGGTCGACGAACTGCATATCATCATGGGTTATGATGAAACCCGCGATCGCCAGCTGTTTGAAGACAGCGCCATGTCGCAGCAGCCCACCGTGCCGGACCGCCTGCGCTGGCTGCTTCAGACCTTTAAATATCAGAAAAATATTCGTATTCATGCCTTTAACGAAGAGGGCATGGAGCCGTATCCGCACGGCTGGGACGTGTGGAGCAACGGCATCAAAGCGTTTATGGAAGAGAAGGGCATTGCGCCTAACTGGATCTACACCTCTGAAGAGTCCGACGCGCCGCAGTTCCGTGAGCATCTGGGCATTGAGACGGTGCTGATCGATCCTAAACGCACCTTCATGAACATCAGCGGGGCGCAGATCCGCGAGAACCCGTTCCGTTACTGGGACTACATCCCGACCGAGGTGAAGCCGTTCTTCGTGCGTACGGTGGCGATCCTCGGCGGCGAGTCGAGCGGGAAATCGACGCTGGTAAATAAGCTGGCTAACATCTTCAATACCACCAGTGCGTGGGAGTATGGCCGCGATTACGTCTTCTCACACCTTGGCGGCGACGAGATGGCGTTGCAGTATTCCGACTACGATAAAATCGCGCTCGGTCATGCCCAGTACATTGATTTCGCGGTGAAATACGCCAATAAAGTTGCCTTTATTGATACCGATTTCGTCACCACGCAGGCGTTCTGCAAAAAGTACGAAGGGCGCGAGCACCCGTTTGTGCAGGCGCTGATTGACGAATACCGCTTTGACCTGGTGATCCTGCTGGAAAACAACACCCCGTGGGTGGCCGACGGCATGCGCAGCCTGGGCAGCTCGGTGGACAGGAGGGAGTTCCAGACCATGCTGGTAGAGATGCTTAACGAGAACAACGTTGAGTTTGTACATGTGGAAGAGTCGGACTACGACTCCCGCTTCCTGCGCTGCGTCGAGCTGGTGAAGGAGATGATGGGGGAGCAGGGTTAATAACTTTCCCTCTCCCACCAGGAGAGGGGGCTTTAATCGCCCTCTCCCTTTGGGAGAGGGCCGGGGTGAGGGAATCAGTCCACTCAATACTCAACCACCACCTTCCCACGCATATGCCCCTCCAGCACCCTGCGGTGCGCTTCGGTAATGCTTTCCACGCTTAGCCCGTGCAGCGTTTCGCTGAGCGAGCTTTCCACCACGCCGTTATCCACCAGCTTCGCCACCTCATCTAAAATCTCACCCTGACGCGCCATATCCGCAGTCTGGTACATGCTGCGGGTGTACATAAACTCCCAGTGCAGGGCGGCAGATTTGGACTTCAGCTTGTCCTGGTTCAGCGGATGCGCGTTTTCAACGATGGAACAAATGTCTCCCTGAGGGGCAATCAGATCGCTGACCGCATCCCAGTGCCCGTCGGTATCGTTGAGGATAAAAATGTAATCCACAAAGGTGAGCCCCTGTTTCGCCAGTTCTCCCTTCAGGTCGCGGTAATTTACAACAATGTCAGCCCCGCGATCGCGACACCACCGGGCGGAATCTTCTCGTGAAGCGGTTGCGACGATCTTCACCTTGCTGTTGTGCTTCGCAAACGGGATCGCCAGCGATCCGACTCCACCCGCGCCGCCAATTATCAGCAGCGTTTTATCTGCGTCGGCATCCTGAATCTTCAGCCGTTCAAACAGGCCTTCCCACGCGGTGAGCGCCGTCAGCGGCAGTGCAGCCGCGGCGGCCCAGTCAAGGCTTGCAGGCTTGTGCCCGACAATGCGCGCATCGATCAGCTGATGCGTAGTATTGCTGCCCGGGCGGGTGATATCCCCCGCGTACCACACTTCGTCACCCGGTTTGAATCCGGTGACGCCAGCCCCAACGGCTTTTACGATCCCGCTGGCATCCCACCCGAGAATGCGCGGCTCCTTCAGTCCGCTTTTGGCAATGCCTGCATGTACCTTGGTGTCCACCGGGTTTACGGAGACGGCTTTTACCTCCACCAGCAGATCGTGTTCACCGGGCTGCGGCATCGGCGGAGTGATTTCAACGAAGGTGGACGGATTTTCCGGGTTAACGGCAATGGCTTTCACTGACATGGTGTGCTCCTCAATGGCATGCGTTTTGTTGAGGCTAGTCTATTAAGTGGTCAGCTGCATGATAAGATGGACAATCCAGAACTCAGCGTTCGTACAGGGTGAACAATCATGTTTAAACAGCTTCAGGATATGGCGCTGTTTGCGCTGGTGGCCGAGATGGGCAGCTTTACCGCGGCGGCGCAGAAGGCGGAACTGCCGAAATCCAGCGTCAGCCAGCGGATTAGCCAGCTGGAGCAACAGGTGGGGATCCGTCTGTTGAATCGCACCACGCGCAGAATAAGCCTGACGTTTGCGGGCGAACACTATCTGGTGCACTGTCGTGAAATGCTGGCGGCCAGCGAGCGCGCGGAGTATGCCATTCAGCGGCTGCGCGAAAACCCCAGCGGGCGGCTGCGGATCACCTGTCCGGCGGGAATTGGCGCGACGCTGCTGGCGCATATGAATGCGGAGTTCCAGCTTCGCTATCCGGACGTGTCGCTGGATGTGTCGATCTCAGACGACGTGGTGGATCTGGTCGAGTCTGGCTTTGACGTGGCGCTGCGCACCGGCAAACCGCAGGATTCTTCCCTGATTGGCCGCATGATTGGGCACTGTCCGCGCTACATGCTGGCCTCGCCCCACTATCTGGCGCGTCGGGCGCCGTTAATCCATCCCCGACAGCTGGTGGAGCACCGCTGCATTACGCACCGGGCATGGTCGGAGTGGCTTCTGCGAAGCGAGAGTGAGGATTATCGGTATCTGCCGGATAACGCCCATATGACCGATAACCTGGTGTACGCCCGGGAATGCGCCATTGCCGGGGCGGGGATCACGCTGTTACCCGCATTCTTGCTGGAAGATAAGATCGAAAAGGGCGCGCTGGTGAAGGTGCTGCCGGCGTGGAGCGTTGAGGGAAACGATCTCTGGCTGGCCTACCCGAGCCGTAAGCTCAATTCGCCTGCGCTGATGAGCTATATCGACTTTGCGATGCAGTTTGATGAGGTGAAGCGGTATTACGTGGGCAAATAAAAAAGCCGGGTGGCGGCTTCGCCTTACCCGGCCTACACACTGTGCGGCCTGATGCCCTCACCCTGGCCCTCTCCCACGGGGAGAGGTTACAAACATAAAAAACGGCAACCGAAGTTGCCGTTTTGCTTTTATTTCGCAATACGCTTGTACTTAATACGCTTCGGCTCCAGCGCGTCTGCGCCCAGCGTGCGTTTCTTGTACTCTTCGTATTCGGTGAAGTTACCTTCGAAGAACTCCACCTTACCTTCGTCCTGGTAGTCCAGGATGTGGGTTGCGATGCGGTCCAGGAACCAGCGGTCGTGCGAGATAACCATCGCGCAGCCCGGGAACTCCAGCAGGGCGTTTTCCAGCGCGCGCAGGGTTTCGATGTCCAGGTCGTTGGTAGGTTCATCAAGCAGCAGAACGTTGCCGCCAACCTGGAGCAGCTTCGCCAGGTGCAGACGACCGCGCTCACCGCCGGACAGCTCGCCCACGCGTTTGCCCTGGTCAGTGCCCTTAAAGTTAAAGCGGCCAACGTAAGCGCGGCTTGGCATCTCGGTGTTGCCGATACGCATGATATCCAGACCGCCGGAAACCTCTTCCCACACGGTTTTGCTGTTGTCCATTGCGTCGCGGAACTGGTCCACGGAAGCCAGCTTCACGGTTTCACCCAGGGTGATAGAGCCGCTGTCAGGCTGTTCCTGACCGGACATCATGCGGAACAGGGTTGATTTACCTGCGCCGTTCGGACCGATGATGCCAACGATAGCGCCTTTCGGCACGGAGAAGGTCAGGTCGTCGATCAGCAGACGGTCGCCGTAGGACTTACGCAGGTTGGTCACTTCAACCACTTTATCCCCCAGACGTGCGCCAGGTGGAATAAACAGTTCGTTGGTTTCGTTACGTTTCTGGTATTCAGTGTTGTTCAGCTCTTCGAAGCGTGCCAGACGGGCTTTGCCCTTGGACTGACGGCCTTTCGCGCCCTGACGCACCCACTCCAGCTCTTTCTCGATAGACTTACGACGCGCCGCTTCCTGAGATGCTTCCTGCGCCAGACGCTGATCTTTCTGCTCCAGCCAGGAGGAGTAATTGCCTTCCCACGGAATACCTTCGCCGCGGTCCAGCTCCAGGATCCAGCCTGCAACGTTGTCGAGGAAGTAACGGTCGTGAGTAATCGCCACCACGGTGCCTTCGAAGTCGTGCAGGAAGCGCTCCAGCCACGCCACGGATTCCGCATCCAGGTGGTTGGTAGGTTCGTCGAGCAGCAGCATGTCTGGTTTTTCCAGCAGCAGGCGGCACAGCGCCACGCGGCGGCGTTCACCACCGGACAGGTTAGCGATTTTCGCATCCCAGTCTGGCAGACGCAGGGCATCGGCCGCGCGCTCCAGCTGCACGTTCAGGTTATGACCGTCGTGCGCCTGGATAATCTCTTCATATTTGCCCTGCTGAGCGGCCAGTTTGTCGAAGTCCGCATCCGGCTCGGCGTATTTGGCATACACTTCATCCAGACCTTTCAGGGCGTTAACCACCTCGGATACCGCTTCTTCAACGGATTCACGCACGGTGTGTTCCGGGTTCAGCTGGGGTTCCTGCGGCAGGTAGCCGATCTTAATGCCAGGCTGCGGACGGGCTTCACCTTCGATGTCTGTATCGATGCCGGCCATGATGCGCAGCAGGGTGGACTTACCGGCACCGTTGAGACCCAGAACACCGATTTTTGCGCCCGGGAAGAAGCTCAGCGAGATATTTTTAAGAATATGACGTTTCGGCGGGACAACTTTGCCGACACGATGCATGGTATAAACGAATTGAGCCACGTTGGACTTCGCCTCTTTTATCGTGATGAGAATGAATTTCAGCCTCGAAGTGTAGCCTTTTTCACGCCCTAATCCCAGCCAGGAACGTCGGGAGTGTTAAAACGCGCAAGAAAGGTAAAAAAGTGTCCATGACGTGGCGCGTTGTGGGATGCCTGGTTAGCATAAGTTGATGTAACTTTGACGTGGCAAGACGCTGCAACTGACGAAAAACAATGAGGAAGAGCTTGTGGAAAAAGCCAAACGGGTGGTCTGGCGTCTGCTGGCTGCCAGCGTATGCGTAATGGCGGTAAGCCAGGCGGTGCATGCCGATTCACTGGATGAACAACGTAACCGCTATGCCCAGATTAAACAGGCATGGGACAACAAGCAGATGGATACCGTGCAGGCGCTGATGCCGACGCTGAAGGATTATCCGCTGTATCCATATCTTGAGTATCGTCAGATCACGGACGATCTCATGAATCAACCGACCGTCACCGTGAATAACTTCATTCAGGCGAACCCGACCCTGCCGCCTGCGCGCACCCTGAAGTCCCGGTTTGTGAACGAGCTGGCCCGTCGCGAAGACTGGCGCGGCCTGCTGGCTTTCAGCCCGGATAAACCGGGCGCGACGGAAGCGCAGTGTAATTACTACTATGCGAAATGGGCGACCGGTCAGCAGGAGGAAGCCTGGACCGGCGCGAAAGAGCTGTGGCTGACGGGCAAAAGCCAGCCAAACGCCTGTGACCCGCTGTTCAGCGCCTGGCGCGCCTCGGGCAAGCAGGATCCGCTCTCTTACCTGGAACGTATTCGCCTGGCGATGAAGGCCGGAAACACCCGGCTGGTCACCGTGCTGGCGGGCCAGATGCCCGCAGATTATCAGACCATTGCGTCTGCCGTTATCAGTCTTGCAAACGATCCCAATACCGTGCTGACGTTTGCGCGTACTACCGGCGCGACCGATTTTACCCGCCAGATGGCGGCGGTGGCCTTTGCCAGCGTGGCGCGTGATGATGTGGAAAACGCCCGGCTGATGATCCCGCAGCTGGTGCAGGCCCAGCAGCTTAATGACGATCAAACTCAGGAGCTGCGCGATATCGTGGCATGGCGACTGATGGGGACAGATGTCACCGACGAACAGGCGCGCTGGCGTGATGATGCGGTGATGCGTTCAAACTCTGTCTCGCTGGTGGAGCGTCGCGTGCGCATGGCGCTGGGAACGGGCGATCGTCGTGGCCTCAATACCTGGCTGGCGCGTCTGCCGATGGATGCCAAAGAGAAAGATGAATGGCGTTACTGGCAGGCGGACATGCTGCTCGAACGTGGTCGTGAAGATGAAGCCAAAGAGATCCTCCACTCCCTGATGCAGCAGCGCGGATTCTACCCGATGGCGGCGGCGCAGCGTCTGGGCGAGGAGTACACCCTGAAGATCGACAAAGCGCCAGCCAACGCGAACCCGGCGCTGACGCAGGGGCCGGAAATGGCGCGCGTGCGCGAGCTGATGTACTGGAATCTGGATAATACCGCGCGCAGCGAATGGGCGAATCTGGTCACCAGCCGTACCACCGATGAGAAAGCGCAGCTTGCCCGCTATGCATTTGATAATCGCTGGTGGGATCTGAGCGTGCAGGCGACGATCGCCGGCAAACTGTGGGATCATCTCGAAGAGCGTTTCCCGCTGGCTTATAAGGATCTGTTCGATCGCTACACCAGCGGCAAAGATATTCCGCAAAGCTACGCGATGGCCATTGCCCGTCAGGAGAGCGCCTGGAACCCGAAAGTGCGTTCTCCGGTGGGTGCCAGCGGCCTGATGCAGATTATGCCGGGTACCGCGACGCACACGGTGAAGATGTTTAATATTCCAGGCTACAGCAGCCCGTCCCAGCTGCTGGATCCGGAGACTAACATCAACATCGGTACCAGCTACTTGCAGTACGTCTATCAGCAGTTCGGTAATAACCGTATCTTCGCGTCAGCGGCGTACAACGCCGGGCCTGGCCGCGTGCGGACATGGCTTGGCAACAGCGCAGGGCGCATCGACGCCGTGGCGTTTGTCGAGAGCATTCCGTTCTCGGAAACGCGCGGCTATGTGAAGAATGTGCTGGCTTATGACGCCTACTATCGCTACTTCATGGGGCAGAAAGATACCCTGATGAGCGATGCCGAGTGGCAGAGACGTTACTGATCGGCGCGGGTTGTGTTATGCTGTACTCGCTAATGAGTACAAGAGGCAGCATAACATGACCCAGCATTCCCCGTATTCCTCGGCCATGGCCGAACAGCGTCATCAGGAGTGGCTTCGTTTTGTGGAGTTGCTCCGCCAGTCTTACGACAAAGATCTGCATTTACCGTTGCTACAGCTGATGCTGACGCCCGATGAACGCGAAGCGCTGGGCACGCGGGTACGCATTATTGAGGAACTGCTGCGCGGCGAAATGAGCCAGCGCGAGCTGAAAAACGAGCTGGGCGCGGGTATCGCGACCATCACCCGGGGTTCAAACAGCCTGAAGTCGGCGCCGGTTGAACTGCGTCAGTGGCTGGAAGCCGTATTGCTGAAAAACGCCGGATGACGGCTTCGGCTTATCCGGCCTGCAAACTTAACGATAAATCGCGTTATGAAACGGACTTAACGCCAGAATAACGGCCTGGTGGTAAACGCCTGAACGCGTAAGCTTGCCACCCGTAAAGACGCCAATCGCCCCCTCTTTACGACCAATTTCATCAATGCCGGTGTAGTGCGACATTACCGGCCCCAGCGCCTCACCCGCGCGGACTTTCTCCAGTATGACTTCCGGCAGCGGCAGCGTGGCAGAACGCGCTTCGCCGCGCTGCTCACGGCTTTCGATGACAACCCAGCTGAAGGTCGCCCCTTCGTCGATGCCTGCTTCAATCGCGACCCAGAAGTCAGCGTCTGGCGCGGCGGCTTTTGCATTCGCCACGCGATTTCGTGCGCCAGCGCGTGTTTCCTCGCTGCCAAACGGCTGTTCCGGCACACCGCTCTCGACGCCGACGGCGTCAATATGGCAGGATCCTTCGCCGAAGATCTCTTCAAATGCCCTTAGAATTGCCTGAATTTTGGCAGGATTGGTGGTAGCAGAGACAACATGGTGCATAATTAAGCTCGATTTAAAAAATTCATCGCAGTATAACGGAAAAAAAGCATGTTACAGGTATACCTTGTTCGCCACGGTGAAACGCAGTGGAACGCCGAGCGACGTATTCAAGGCCAGTCAGACAGTCCTCTCACCGACAAAGGTGTGCAGCAAGCGTGGCAGGTGGCGGAGCGCGCCAGAACGCTGGGTATCACTCACGTCATCTCCAGTGATTTAGGCCGCACGCAGCAGACGGCACGCATCATCGCCGATGCCTGTGGCTGCGACGTGACCCTCGAACCGCGTCTGCGCGAGCTGGATATGGGCGTGCTGGAAAAACGTCCTATCGATACGCTGACGGAAACCGAAGAAGGCTGGCGCCGCACGCTGGTGAACGGCACTGAAGATGGTCGCATCCCTGAAGGGGAATCCATGCAGGAGCTGAGCGTGCGCATGCATGCCGCGCTGGCCGAGTGCCTGAAACTCCCGGCAGGTAGCCGACCGCTGCTGGTAAGCCACGGTATCGCGCTGGGTTGCCTGGTGAGCACCATTCTGGGACTGCCGGCTTACGCCGAACGCCGTTTGCGTCTGCGCAACTGTTCCATTTCCCGTATCGACTATCAGGAAAGTGCCTGGCTGGCATCGGGGTGGGTAGTTGAGATGGCAGGGGACATTTCGCATCTTGATGCCCCTGCTCTGGACGAATTGCAGCGTTAACGACGTACCGGAATCAGGAATTCCATACGCAGATTGATAGGGCCTTCTTCCGGTTTAGCATCTTGCGCCGGATAGTAGCGCTCAATGTCCTGACCTTTACGGCGATTCAGATTCAGCATCGGCATGCAGGTCCCGTAAACGGTCAGGATGAACTCCTGAACGCCCGTTCCTAAACCTTCGTATGAGAACATCACATACTCGCCGCCTTCCAGCACGACAGGCTTCGAGCCATGAATGTAACCGTTCGCCATGTCAGGCGTCAGCGCCGTGGTATAGAACACCTCCTGCTCGTCGTCTTTTTCCTGGCTGGGATGCGTTTCGTTCAGGCCATACAGAATCGGCGGGAGCGCCGGAGCATGGCTTAAAAATTCGCGCCAGAACTGAACGCGCATCTGATGGCGGAACTCGGAGATCTGCTCCAGGGAACAGGAGTAGCTCTGCGTGGTGCCGACCAGGTGCGTTTCCGGCAGGGTGATGATTTCATATTTTGGCATCGCAAACTCGCCCAGACGCAGCGGCGGACGCATACCAAAGGAGCTCCAGTCCGGCGAGCGGCGATAAAGCGCTGGCGTTAACGAGAACTGTTTTTTAAAGGCGCGGGTGAAGGTTTGCTGTGAATCGAAGCGATATTGCAGGGCAATATCCAGGATTGGTCGCGCGGTCAGGCGCAACGCGACAGCAGACTTTGATAAACGACGTGCGCGAATATAGGCACCGATAGCATGACCGGTGACATCCTTGAACATCCTTTGCAGATGCCACTTGGAATAGCCTGCTTTTGCCGCCACATTATCCAGTGACAAAGGCTGGTCGAGATGACCTTCCAGCCAGGTGAGCAGGTCGCGAATAATTCCAGCCTGATCCATATACTATCCTCATCCTTAAAACTGCCGCAGGTACCTGTTTACAGGTTAGCGGATAATAGCATTTTTTGACGTTTTAGCATTCAGTGTTTTTTTTGCGCATAAATGCTTTTTGTAGTGATTTATGTGCGGATATATTCTAATCCTGTGATCTTGCTACATTTTTATCTAACCTGTTGAATAATCGCTCAGCGTAATTTTTATGAATGGTAACAATATGAAATACAAGGTTTTAGTCTTTACAGCACTGGCGCTGATGGCAGGGCGCGTGGCACAGGCGGAGCAAATTGGCTCCGTGGATACTGTGTTTAAAATGTTTGGGCCGGACCACAAAATTGTGGTGGAAGCCTTTGACGATCCGGACGTTAAAAACGTCACCTGCTATGTCAGCCGGGCAAAGACCGGCGGGATTAAAGGCGGCCTGGGGCTGGCTGAAGACACGTCTGACGCGGCCATCTCCTGCCAGCAGGTTGGCCCGGTGGAATTGAGTGACAAAATCAAAAACGGCAAAGCGCAGGGCGACGTCGTATTCCAGAAACGGACCTCGCTGGTGTTCAAAAAGCTACAGGTGGTCCGTTTTTATGACGCGAAGCGTAACACCTTGGCTTATCTGGCTTATTCCGACAAAGTCGTGGACGGCTCACCGAAAAACGCGATAAGCGCGGTACCGATTATGCCGTGGCATTGATAAAAAAAACGGCGCAAATGCGCCGTTTTTTACTGCGTGACGGGAGAATTACTCCTGGAGGTCACCGCAGAAACGATAGCCTTCACCATGGATCGTGGCGATGATTTCCGGCGTATCCGGCGTAGATTCGAAGTGCTTACGAATACGACGGATGGTTACGTCAACGGTACGATCGTGTGGCTTCAACTCACGACCGGTCATTTTCTTCAGCAGTTCTGCACGGGACTGAATCTTGCCCGGGTTCTCGCAGAAGTGCAGCATCGCGCGGAATTCACTGCGCGGCAGTTTGTACTGCTCACCGTTCGGGCTAATCAGCGAACGGCTATTGATATCAAGTTCCCAGCCGTTGAATTTGTAGCTGTCGACGCTACGACGCTCTTCACTTACCGTACCCAGATTCATGGTGCGGGACAGCAGGTTGCGTGCACGAATGGTTAACTCGCGAGGGTTGAACGGCTTGGTGATGTAGTCATCCGCGCCGATTTCCAGACCAAGAATTTTATCAACCTCGTTGTCACGGCCCGTCAGGAACATCAACGCGACGTTCGCCTGTTCACGCAGTTCGCGCGCCAGAAGAAGCCCGTTTTTGCCCGGCAGGTTGATATCCATAATCACCAGGTTGATATCATTTTCAGAAAGGATCTGATGCATCTCTGCGCCATCGGTCGCTTCAAAGACATCGTAGCCTTCTGCTTCGAAAATGCTCTTTAACGTGTTGCGTGTTACCAACTCGTCTTCAACGATAAGAATGTGCGGGGTCTGCATGTTTGCTACCTAAATTGCCAACTAAATCGAAACAGGAAGTACAAAAGTCCCTGACCTGCCTGATGCATGTCGCAAATTAACATGATCGGCTTAACGTGACTAAAGTACGTAATTGCGTTCTTGATGCACTTTCCATCAACGTCAACAACATCATTAGCTTGGTCGTGGGTACTTTCCCTTTGGACCCGACAGTGTCAAAAACGGCTGTCATCCTAACCATTTTAACAGCAACATAACAGGCTAAGTGACACCGGACACCCAATAAAACTACGCTTCGTTGACATATATCAAGTTCAATTGTAGCACGTTAACAGTTTGATGAAATCATCGTAGCTGAATGCTAGCCTTTGTCACAATTTTTCAATAAACCAACTAGTTGCGGACATTGATTGATAAACGGTACGAATCCAATCAGAAAAGAGTATTCATATGGTCATTATCATTGCAAAACATAAGGATAATGGACTTCTGTTAACATTCTAACTGATTGTTCAGCCACAAAATAGTTTAGCTTTTTTTAATTGTTATGAAACGCTATTTCGGTGATTTGTGTTGCAAAATTGTAAATTCGTGCTGCGTAATATGTTGAACTGAATCACATTTTTACCTGCTAACTGATTAAAAAGAGAGCGTAAATGCATCTGTCGATTGTGCTGGTGGCACCAGCAAGAGCTGAAAATATTGGCGCTGCGGCGCGTGCCATGAAGACTATGGGTTTTACCGATTTGCGTATTGTGGACAGCACGGCGCATCTGGAGCCTGCTGCACGCTGGGTGGCGCACGGTTCGGGTGATATTCTCGATAATATAACCACTTACGCTACGCTCGCCGACGCACTCCACGATATTTCGTTTACCGTCGCGACGACCGCGCGCAGCCGGGCGAAGTTTCACTATTACGCCACGCCTGCTGAACTGGTGCCGATGCTGGAAGAGAAAAGCCAGTGGCTGGAGAAAGCCGCGCTGGTGTTTGGGCGAGAAGATTCCGGGCTGACTAACGAAGAGCTGGAGCTGGCTGACGTGCTGACGGGCGCGCCGATGGTGGCGGATTATCCGTCACTCAATCTGGGGCAGGCGGTGATGGTCTATTGCTATCAATTAGCATCCTTAATACAAATTTCTCAGCCACCGGTGACAGTTTCGGATGAAAACCAGCTGGCGGCACTGCGTGTTCGTGCAAATAACCTTCTTGAGCAGTTGGGCGTCGCTGACGATCAGAAAATGGTGGACTGGTTACAGCAGCGCCTGGGGCGTCTTGAGCAGCGCGATACGGCAATGCTGCACCGATTGCTTCATGATATTGAAAAAAAATTAGCCGAGTAAAATAGTGTCATAGTTTTTTATTATGGCCGATCCTGCTGATGTCTGGGGTTGCATCTGGGTTATTCCGATGAAAATAAATCTGCCCGCAGCGGGACGTGAGAATGTCCCGAATTGTGATCGAATTAAAAATTCATTGACTTAAGGGGCTCGATCCTTTAACCCTAAAAGAATAGAGCACAGACAGATAATAATGACAGAGTACACAACATCCATGAAACGCATCAGCATCACCACCATTACTACAACCATCATCATTACCACAGGTAACGATGCGGGCTGACGCGTACAGGAAAAACAGAAAAAAGCCCGCACCTGAACAGTGCGGGCTTTTTTTTCGGCTAAAGGAAATGAGGTAGAACCATGCGAGTGTTGAAGTTCGGCGGTACGTCAGTGGCAAATGCAGAACGTTTTCTGCGTGTTGCCGATATCCTGGAAAGCAACGCCAGGCAGGGGCAGGTTGCCACCGTGCTCTCTGCCCCGGCCAAAATCACGAACCACCTGGTGGCGATGATTGAAAAAACCATCGGTGGTCAGGATGCACTACCGAACATCAGCGACGCCGAGCGTATCTTTGCCGATCTGCTTCAGGGGCTGGCCGACGCCCAGCCTGGTTTCCCGCTGGCGCAGCTGAAAAGCACCGTTGAACTTGAATTTGCCCAGATTAAACACGTTCTTCACGGTATCAGCCTGCTTGGTCAGTGTCCGGACAGCATCAACGCGGCGCTGATTTGCCGGGGTGAAAAACTCTCTATCGCCATCATGGCTGGCGTGCTGGAAGCGCGCGGTCACCACGTGACGGTCATCGATCCGGTTGAAAAACTGCTGGCTGTGGGCCACTACCTTGAATCCACCGTCGACATTGCCGAGTCGACACGCCGTATTGCGGCGAGCAAAATCCCGTCTGACCATATGATCCTGATGGCAGGCTTTACCGCCGGTAACGAGAAGGGCGAACTGGTGGTGCTGGGGCGTAACGGCTCTGACTACTCCGCCGCCGTGCTGGCCGCCTGTTTACGCGCAGACTGCTGTGAGATCTGGACTGACGTCGACGGCGTTTATACCTGCGATCCGCGCCAGGTGCCGGACGCCAGGCTGCTGAAGTCGATGTCGTACCAGGAAGCGATGGAGCTTTCCTACTTCGGCGCTAAAGTTCTTCACCCGCGTACCATCTCCCCGATTGCCCAGTTCCAAATCCCCTGCCTGATTAAGAATACCGGTAACCCTCAGGCGCCGGGCACGCTGATTGGCGCCAGCGCGGATGAAGATGACCTGCCGGTGAAAGGCATTTCTAACCTCAATAACATGGCGATGTTCAGCGTCTCCGGCCCGGGGATGAAGGGCATGGTCGGCATGGCGGCACGCGTCTTTGCCGCTATGTCCCGCAACGGGATCTCCGTGGTGCTGATCACGCAGTCTTCTTCCGAATACAGCATCAGCTTCTGCGTTCCGCAGGGTGATTGCCTGCGTGCCCGTCGCGCGCTGGAAGAAGAGTTCTATCTGGAGCTGAAAGAAGAGCTGCTGGAGCCGCTCTCGATTCAGGAGCGTCTGGCGATTATCTCGGTGGTCGGCGACGGCATGCGCACCCTGCGCGGTATCTCCGCCAAATTCTTTGCCGCGCTGGCGCGGGCTAATATCAATATCGTGGCGATTGCCCAGGGCTCATCAGAGCGTTCCATTTCCGTTGTCGTGGATAACGATGACGCCACTACCGGCGTGCGCGTGGTGCATCAGATGCTGTTCAACACCGACCAGGTGATTGAGCTGTTCCTGGTGGGCGTCGGTGGTGTCGGTGGCGCGCTGCTGGAGCAGGTGAAGCGCCAGCAGGAGTGGCTTAAGAAGAAACATATCGATTTGCGCGTTTGCGGCATTGCGAACTCGAAAGCGTTGCTGACTAACGTCCACGGTCTGAATCTGGAAAACTGGCAGGCGGAGCTGGAAGAGGCGAAAGAGCCATTTAACCTGGGCCGCCTGATCCGCCTGGTGAAAGAATATCACCTGCTTAACCCGGTGATTGTTGACTGTACCTCCAGCCAGGCGGTGGCCGATCAGTACGCCGACTTCCTGCGCGAAGGGTTCCACGTGGTGACGCCAAACAAAAAGGCCAACACCTCGTCGATGGATTACTATCACCAGCTGCGGCTGGCGGCGAGTAAGTCGCGCCGTAAGTTTCTGTATGACACCAACGTGGGCGCGGGCCTGCCGGTCATCGAGAACCTGCAAAACCTGCTGAACGCGGGCGACGAACTACAGCGTTTCTCCGGCATCCTCTCCGGCTCCCTGTCGTTTATCTTCGGCAAGCTGGACGAAGGGATGAGCTTGTCGGAAGCCACCCGCGCCGCGCGCGAGCTGGGCTACACCGAGCCGGATCCGCGCGACGACCTCTCCGGCATGGACGTGGCGCGTAAGCTGCTGATCCTGGCGCGCGAAACTGGCCGCGAGCTGGAGCTTTCGGATATCGTGATTGAGCCGGTGCTGCCAGCAGAATTTGATGACAGCGGTGACGTCAGCGCCTTTATGGCCAGGTTGCCGCAGCTTGACGACGCCTTTGCCGCACGCGTTGCGAAAGCCCGTGATGAAGGTAAGGTATTGCGCTATGTTGGCAACATTGAAGAAGACGGCGTCTGCCGGGTGAAGATTGCCGAAGTGGATGGCAACGATCCGCTGTACAAGGTGAAAAACGGCGAGAACGCCCTGGCGTTCTACAGCCATTATTATCAGCCACTGCCGCTGGTGCTTCGCGGCTATGGCGCAGGGAATGATGTGACGGCGGCAGGCGTGTTTGCCGATCTGCTGCGTACCCTGTCATGGAAGTTAGGAGTTTAAGATGGTTAAAGTATATGCCCCGGCTTCCAGCGCCAATATGAGCGTCGGATTTGACGTGCTGGGCGCGGCGGTCACGCCGGTGGACGGTTCGCTGCTGGGCGATACGGTTACGGTTGAGGCGGCAGAGCGCTTCAGTCTGAATAACATCGGCCGCTTCGCCAGTAAGCTGCCGTCTGAACCGCGCGAGAATATCGTTTATCAGTGCTGGGAACGCTTCTGTCAGGAGATCGGCAAAAACGTGCCGGTCGCCATGACGCTGGAAAAGAGCATGCCGATTGGTTCGGGGCTGGGCTCGAGCGCCTGCTCGGTGGTCGCCGCGCTGGTGGCGATGAATGAGCATTGCGGCAAGCCGCTGAACAACAGCCGTCTGCTGGCGCTGATGGGCGAGCTGGAAGGGCGCATCTCCGGCAGCATTCATTATGATAACGTGGCGCCGTGCTTCCTTGGCGGCATGCAGCTGATGATTGAAGAAAATGGCATCATCAGCCAGCAGGTGCCAGGGTTTGATGAGTGGCTGTGGGTGCTGGCCTATCCGGGCATTAAAGTGTCTACCGCCGAAGCGCGTGCGATCCTGCCAGCGCAGTATCGTCGTCAGGACTGTATCGCCCACGGGCGTCATCTGGCGGGCTTTATTCACGCCTGCTACACCCGTCAGCCGCAGCTGGCGGCGAAACTGATGAAAGACGTCATTGCCGAGCCGTATCGCACGAAGCTGCTGCCGGGCTTTAACGAAGCGCGACAGGCATCCATGGATATCGGCGCACAGGCGTGCGGCATCTCCGGCTCCGGCCCGACGCTGTTCGCCTTATGCGACAAGCCAGACACCGCGCAGCGCGTGGCGGACTGGCTCTCTAAACACTACCTGCAAAATCAGGAAGGCTTTGTTCATATTTGCCGTCTGGACACGGCTGGCGCACGAGTACTGGGATAACGAATGAAACTCTACAACCTTAAAGATCATAACGAGCAGGTCAGCTTCGCGCAGGCGGTAACGCAGGGGCTTGGCAAAAATCAGGGGCTTTTCTTCCCCCACGACCTGCCGGAATTTCAGCTGACCGAAATCGATGAGCTGCTGAAGCAGGACTTTGTCACCCGCAGCACCAAAATTCTGTCTGCCTTTATCGGCGACGAAATCCCGCAGGAGCTGCTCGAAGAACGCGTGCGTGCGGCGTTTGCTTTCCCGGCGCCGGTGAAGCAGGTGGAGCCTGACGTTGGATGTCTGGAGCTGTTCCACGGCCCGACGCTGGCGTTCAAAGATTTCGGCGGTCGCTTTATGGCGCAGATGCTGACCCACATCAGCGGCGACAAACCGGTGACCATTCTTACCGCGACTTCAGGCGATACCGGAGCGGCGGTGGCCCATGCGTTCTACGGCCTGAAAAACGTCCGCGTGGTGATCCTCTATCCGAAAGGCAAAATCAGCCCGCTTCAGGAAAAACTGTTCTGCACCCTTGGGGGCAACATTGAAACCGTGGCGATCGACGGCGATTTCGATGCCTGTCAGGCGCTGGTGAAGCAGGCCTTCGATGACGAAGAGCTGAAGGCGGCGCTGGGGCTGAACTCTGCCAACTCCATCAACATCAGCCGTCTGCTGGCGCAGATCTGCTACTACTTCGAAGCGGTGGCGCAGCTGCCGCAGGACGCGCGCAATCAGCTGGTGGTTTCCGTGCCAAGTGGGAACTTCGGCGACCTGACGGCAGGCCTGCTGGCGAAATCACTCGGCCTGCCGGTGAAGCGCTTTATCGCCGCCACCAACGCCAACGACACCGTGCCGCGTTTCCTGAAGGACGGAAAATGGGCGCCGAACGCGACTCAGGCCACGCTCTCCAATGCGATGGATGTGTCACAGCCTAACAACTGGCCGCGTGTGGAAGAGCTGTTCCGCCGTAAGGTCTGGCGTCTGGGCGATCTGGGTTACGCAGCGGTGACGGACGAAACCACTAAAGCCACCATGCGCGAGCTGAAAGCGGTGGGCTATACCTCTGAGCCGCACGCGGCGATTGCCTATCGTGCCCTGCGCGATCAGCTTCAACCGGGTGAGTATGGCCTGTTCCTCGGCACCGCCCATCCGGCCAAGTTCAAAGAGAGCGTGGAAGCGATCCTGGGGGAAACGCTGCCGCTGCCAAAAGAGCTGGCCGATCGCGCCGACCTGCCGCTGCTGTCTCATGAGCTGCCCGCAGACTTTGCCGCGCTGCGTAAGCTGATGATGACCCGAGCGTGATTGTGCTGCCCGGTGGCGGCTTCGCCTTACCGGGCCTACAACGGCGAACTCATCGTAGGCCGGGTAAGCGCAGCGCCACCCGGCTTTTTTGTGAAGAAATTAAGGAGAAAAACAGCAGGAAAAAAGCAGAAATTCCCAATAAATGCGGTCACTTAGCGTTTAGGATTGCAGAGAATAACATCCCCCGTCCCCATCACGTACTCTCCTTACATCGGCCCACGTTGGGCAAGAAGAATAAGGAGTCACCTATGTCTACACTGAAACCTGCACTTATCGCGCTTTCACTGATGCTGGTCGCTCCCATGGCGGTGCAGGCAGCTGAGATCACCCTCGTGCCAGCGGTAAAACTGCAAATTGGCGATCGGGATAATAACGGGCACTACTGGGATGGCGGCCGCTGGCGCGACCATGACTGGTGGAAAGCGCACTATGACTGGCGCGATAACCACTGGCGTCCGCACGATGAACATCGCGATCGTGACGATCACCACCGTCATGACGATCGTCGCCCGGGCCCGGACCGGAAGCACCATTAACACAAACCCCGCCAGCTGGCGGGGTTGTCTTTTTATTGCTCGTGACGCTTAAACACCAGCTCGTTTTTTCCTGACGATGCCTCGTCGAAAAAATACCCTTCACTGTTAAAGCCAGTGAGCTGCTCTGGCTTCGTCAGACGGTTTTGAATGATGAAGCGGCTCATCAGACCGCGCGCTTTTTTGGCGTAGAAGCTGATCACTTTAAATTTGCCGTTTTTCTCGTCGAGGAATACCGGCTTGATAATGTCCGCATCCAGCTTCTTCGGCTTCACCGATTTGAAGTACTCATCGGAGGCCAGGTTGATCACCACGTTGTCCCCCTGGGCTTGCAGCGCCGCGTTAAGCTTGTCGGTAATGACATCGCCCCAGAACTGGTACAGATCTTTACCTTTAGCGTTTTCCAGGCGGATACCCATCTCCAGACGATACGGTTGCATCAGATCCAGCGGTCGCAGCACCCCGTACAGGCCGGATAACATGCGCAGATGCAGCTGGGCAAAATCGAAATCGGCTTCGCTAAACGTTTCTGCTTGCAGGCCAGTGTAGACGTCACCTTTGAAGGCCAACAGCGCCTGGCGGGCGTTGGCGGGCGTGAAGTCAGGCTGCCACTCATGAAAACGGGTGGCATTCAGGTCGGCGAGTTTATCGCTGATGCTCATCAGCGAAGCGATTTGCGGAGCCGAAAGCTTACGCGCCTCGTGGATCAGCTGTTGCGAGTAGTCCAGCAATTCCGGCTGGGTATAACGCTCAGTGGCGAGCGGGCTCTGGTAGTCGAGCGTTTTGGCAGGTGAAATCAGAATCAGCATATCCAGTCCTTGCAGGAAATTTAGAGCGACTTTAGCAAAAAATCGCCCTGAATTGATCGATAGCTGTTATTGCCGCGGCAAATCATCCCAGGTGCCAGGGGCAATTTGTGACTCGATTTCGGGATAGCGTGAGGCGTCAAAGACGGGCTGTACGCCGAGCTTGCGCTGACGCAGATAATCGCGCGCGATCAGCGCCACAACCGGTGAAAGCAGCAAAATGGCCGTCAGGTTCGTGATGGCCATCAGCGCCATAATGACGTCCGCTATTTGCCAGATCATCGGCATGCTGAGCAGGCAACCTACAAACACCATCGCCAGCACGCCCGCGCGAAGGATGTTGCGGGCCAGACGCGAGTCAACTTTCAGGAAGATAAGGTTGTTTTCGGCATAGATATAGTTCACCGCAATGGAACTAAAGGCAAAAAGTCCCACGACAAGTGCGACAAGGCCCGCGCCCCAGCCGCCGACGAGGGAGACCAGCGCCTGTTGTACCCAATGAATGCCTGCCGTACTACCGGACGGTTGTTCAGCGGCACCGGCCAGCAGCATTATCATCGCGCTGGCGGAGCAGATAACAATGGTGTCTGTGAAGACGCCAATCATCTGTACAATGCCCTGCGCGGCGGGATGTGGGGGCCAGGATGCGGCCGCTGCGGCGGCATTCGGCGTGGAGCCCATTCCCGCTTCGTTGGAGAACATACCCCGCTGAAAACCCGCAGTGAGTGCCTGGCTAAGGGTGTAACCCAGCGCGCCGGAAGCCGCTTCGCGCCAGCCGAACGCGCTTTGGAAAATGGTGACGATGACGTTCGGCACCTCGTCGATATGTATCGCGCATACCATCAGGCTGGTGGACACCCACAGCAGCGCCATCAGCGGAACCAACCACTGCATCAGGCGGGCAACCCCTTTGAGCCCGGTCACAATGGTCAGCAGGGTGAGAAGGGCAAGCGCGCCGCCCGTCAGCCACTCCGGACAATTGAAGGCAAAGCGCAGCGCGTGGGCGACGGAATTTGCCTGAACGGTATTGAAAATAAGGCCATAGGCAATCAGCAAAAAGATCGAGAACAGAACGCCCATCCAGCGCATTCCCAGCCCGCGAGCCATATACCAGGCGGGACCGCCGCGAAACTGACCTTTGCCGTCTTTTTCTTTGTAGAGTTGCGCAAGCGAGCATTCAGCAAAGGAGGTGGCCATACCGATAATCGCCGTCACCCACATCCAGAATACCGCGCCCGGACCGCCCGCGCCGATCGCCAGCGCGACACCGGCCAGGTTACCGCTGCCGACGCGCGCGGCCAGGCTGGTACAGAGCGCCTGAAACGAGGTCAGGCCGCCCGGCTGTGGGGTGACGCTGTTTTTCAGACTTCTGCCAAATTTGCGGATATAGCGAAACTGAATCAGACCGCTGCGCCACGTAAACCAGATACCTGCTCCTGAAAGCAGGTATATCATGATCGAACCCCAGAGGACTTCGTTGATAAAGAAAAAGAAATCAGGCACTAACGTCCCTCTTGTTGATGCCAAAGTGAATATGTAAGCGCTACCACTGATTGTGCATGCTGTTACTTAGCAGCCTGTTAATATTCTGAGTTTATCATACTCTGCCTAAGCGCACTGTCTGCGGTTGCGCTGCCTCTCACTCGTGTTATCATCAGGGCAGACCGGTTACATCCCCCTAACAAGTAAACCTGTCATTTTTCCGCTGCTGGCAAGCTGTCGGTAGTGTGAATTATCCAGGGCACGTTAAAAGAGAAACACTATCATGACGGATAAATTGACCTCCCTTCGTCAGTTCACCACTGTCGTCGCTGACACCGGAGATATCGCGGCAATGAAGCTGTACCAGCCGCAGGATGCCACAACCAACCCTTCTCTGATCCTTAACGCCGCGCAGATCCCTGAGTATCGCAAACTGATCGACGAGGCGGTGACCTGGGCAAAAGCACAGAGCAATGACCGCGCGCAGCAGGTTGTGGATGCTACTGACAAACTGGCAGTGAACATCGGTCTGGAAATCCTGAAGCTCGTTCCTGGCCGTATCTCTACCGAAGTTGATGCTCGCCTGTCCTACGACACCGAAGCGTCTATCGCAAAAGCAAAACGCCTGATCAAACTGTACAACGATGCGGGCATCAGCAATGACCGTATCCTGATCAAACTGGCGTCTACCTGGCAGGGCATCCGCGCTGCTGAGCAGCTGGAAAAAGAAGGCATCAACTGTAACCTGACTCTGCTGTTCTCCTTCGCGCAGGCGCGTGCATGTGCCGAAGCTGGCGTATACCTGATTTCTCCGTTCGTGGGCCGTATTCTGGACTGGTACAAAGCCAACACCGACAAGAAAGAGTACGCGGCGTCTGAAGATCCAGGCGTGATTTCAGTGACTGAAATCTACGAATACTACAAACAGCACGGCTATGAGACCGTTGTTATGGGCGCAAGCTTCCGTAACGTCGGCGAAATCATCGAGCTGGCTGGCTGTGACCGCCTGACCATCGCTCCTGCGCTGCTGAAAGAGCTGGCAGAAAGCGAAGGTGCTATCGAGCGTAAACTGTCCTACACCGGCGAAGTGAAAGCACGCCCTGAGCGCATCACCGAGTCCGAGTTCCTGTGGCAGCACAACCAGGATCCAATGGCCGTAGATAAACTGGCGGACGGTATCCGTAAGTTTGCTATCGACCAGGAAAAACTGGAAAAAATGATCGGCGACCTGCTGTAATCATTCTGCGTGACCGGGTTCCCGGTCACGCGTCTTTCCCCCGCCTCTGTCTGAATTTTCTCTCTGCGTGTATCATTCCCTTTAATCAGTACTTTTTGAATGGAATGGATATGAATACCTTACGCATCGGCTTAGTGTCGATTTCTGACCGCGCCTCCAGCGGTGTTTATCAGGATAAAGGCATCCCTGCTCTGGAAGCGTGGCTGGGCAGCGCGCTCACTACCCCGTTTGAGATCCAGACTCGCCTGATCCCGGACGAGCAGCCGATCATCGAGCAAACCCTGTGTGAACTGGTGGATGAGATGAGCTGCCACCTGGTGCTGACGACGGGCGGAACCGGCCCCGCGCGCCGCGATGTAACGCCGGACGCGACGCTGGCTATCGCCGATCGTGAAATGCCGGGCTTCGGTGAGCAGATGCGCCAGATCAGTCTACACTTTGTCCCGACGGCCATTCTTTCCCGTCAGGTCGGGGTGATCCGCAAACAGGCGCTGATCCTGAACCTGCCGGGGCAGCCGAAGTCGATAAAAGAGACGTTGGAAGGGGTAAAAGCCGAGGACGGCAGCGTTATCGTCCACGGTATCTTTGCAAGTGTACCGTATTGTATACAACTGCTTGACGGTCCGTATGTGGAAACTGACGGCAACGTGGTAGCAGCATTTCGCCCTAAAAGCGCTCGCCGCGAAACAATCTCCTGAAATTCTTTAAAATGTGACATTAGCGCCAGCCGCGGTAGCGTGTAAATGGATTTACGATATAGTAATTTTTTCTTTACGATTGCTGTAAAAAATAATCCACAACACATGCACAATGGTTCGCTATGTCACATAACACCCGACCTCTGAATCGACAGGACTACAAAACCCTCACGCTCGCTGCCCTGGGCGGCGCGCTGGAGTTTTACGACTTCATTATCTTTGTCTTCTTCGCCGCCGTTGTGGGGGCGCTGTTTTTCCCGGCGGATATTCCGGAATGGCTGCGTCAGGTACAAACCTTCGGCATTTTCGCTGCCGGCTATCTGGCGCGTCCGCTGGGCGGCATTGTCATGGCGCACTTTGGCGATCTGGTCGGGCGCAAGAAGATGTTTACCCTCAGCATCCTGCTTATGGCCGTGCCGACGCTGGCGATTGGGCTTTTGCCTACCTATGAGTCGATGGGCATTATCGCCCCGTTATTGCTGCTGCTGATGCGTATTCTCCAGGGCGCGGCCATCGGCGGGGAAGTACCGGGCGCCTGGGTGTTTGTCGCTGAACACGTCCCGGTGCGCCGCATCGGCATTGCGTGCGGAACGCTGACCGCAGGGCTGACGATCGGGATCCTGCTTGGCTCCGTGGTTGCAACCATCATCAATACCAGCATGACGCAACAGGCCGTTCACGATTGGGGCTGGCGTATACCGTTCCTGCTGGGCGGGGCGTTTGGGCTGGTGGCAATGTACCTGCGACGCTGGTTGCAGGAGACGCCAATATTTCTGGAAATGCAGCAGCGGAAGGCGCTGGCGCAAGAACTGCCGGTGAAAACCGTAGTAGTGCGGCATAAAAAAGCGGTAGTGGTGTCGATGCTTCTGACCTGGCTGCTGTCTGCGGGGATCGTGGTGGTCATTTTGATGTCACCGGTCTGGCTGCAAAAACAGTACGGTTTTGCGCCTGCCGTGACGTTACAGGCGAACAGTATCGCGACAATTATGCTCTGCTTTGGTTGTCTGGCCGCCGGGCTGGCGGCGGATCGTTTCGGCGCAAGCGCGACCTTTATTGTCGGCAGTTTGCTTCTGGCCGCGTCGAGCTGGGCATTTTATCATCTTGCGGGCACCCATCCTGAACAGCTGTTCCTGCTGTACGGTGTCGTCGGGCTGTGCGTGGGCGTCGTTGGCGCCGTACCGTACGTAATGGTCCGCGCCTTCCCGCCGGAGGTACGCTTCACTGGGATCTCTTTCTCTTATAATGTCTCGTATGCCATTTTCGGTGGGCTGACCCCGATTGTGGTGACGGTGTTGATGGGGGTGTCACCCCTTGCACCTGCGTGGTACGTGCTGGCGTTATCGCTGATGGGACTGGTTTTGGGGGTGTGGCTTCGCCAGTCAGAAGGACGTGTGCCCGCGACGCGGGCACGACAGAGGGATCAGTGTTTTTCACCAATCGGTAGAATGGTGCGGTCGAACTGCTCGTTCAGCACTTCACCCATGGCCAGGTAGATTGCGCTTGCGCCGCAAACCAGACCTACCCAGCCGGCAACGTGAACGATGCCTTCGTTATCCGCCAGGTGACCGATGGCCAGCAGAGCGAACAGTACGGTCAGGCTCAGGAAGACGAATTGCAGTGCGCGGTTCGCCTTAAGGGTACCGAAGAACATGAACAGGGTGAACACGCCCCACAGTCCCAGGTACACGCCCAGGAAATGGGCGTTTGCCGCCTCTGCCAGGCCCATTTTAGGCATCAGCAGAATTGCGACCAGAGTCAGCCAGAAGGAACCGTAAGAGGTAAATGCGGTTAAGCCGAAGGTGTTGCCTTTCTTATATTCCAGCAGGCCCGCAAAGATCTGTGCGATACCGCCGTAAAAAATGCCCATCGCCAGGATAATGCCGTCCATCGGGAACATCCCGATATTGTGCAGGTTCAGCAGAATGGTGGTCATGCCAAAACCCATCAGGCCCAGCGGAGCCGGATTAGCCAACTTAGTGTTGCCCATAAGTCCTCAAAAAAATCATCATTAATATGGTGAAATGGTTAAACCCGCGCCAGTTCTACCTGACGGGGCGCGGCATCATAATGGGCGGCATCGACGCCGTCTATGATCTCACCGGGGTGAAATTAAAAAATTTTTTATCCTTCCCCCTTGATGGATGCTGTTGTGACCCCATCTTGTAAGCAACCGCAGTGTGTGGACCTGAAAAAAATCAAATCTGGGCAGTTGAAAAAGCACGTTCTGCCCTTATTACAGGTACACAACCACATGTTGACTGAATTTTTAGTGGAGACGTTTAGATGGGTAAAATTATTGGTATCGACCTGGGTACTACCAACTCTTGTGTAGCGATTATGGATGGCACTACTGCACGTGTGCTGGAGAACGCCGAGGGCGATCGCACCACGCCTTCTATCATTGCTTATACCCAGGATGGTGAAACTCTGGTTGGTCAGCCGGCTAAACGTCAGGCCGTGACAAACCCGCAAAACACCCTGTTTGCGATCAAACGCCTGATTGGCCGCCGCTTCCAGGACGAAGAAGTTCAGCGTGACGTTTCCATCATGCCTTACAAAATCATCGCAGCCGATAACGGCGATGCATGGCTTGATGTGAAAGGCACCAAAACGGCACCTCCGCAGATCTCTGCTGAAGTGCTGAAGAAAATGAAGAAAACCGCGGAAGATTACCTGGGTGAGCCGGTAACTGAAGCTGTTATCACCGTACCTGCTTACTTCAACGATGCTCAGCGTCAGGCAACCAAAGATGCTGGCCGTATCGCAGGTCTGGAAGTAAAACGTATCATCAACGAACCAACCGCAGCAGCACTGGCTTACGGTCTGGATAAAGAAGTTGGCAACCGTACTATCGCGGTTTACGACCTGGGTGGTGGTACCTTCGATATCTCTATTATCGAAATCGACGACGTTGACGGCGAAAAAACCTTCGAAGTTCTGGCAACCAATGGTGATACCCACCTGGGTGGTGAAGACTTCGATACCCGTCTGATCAACTACCTCGTTGACGAGTTCAAGAAAGATCAGGGCATTGACCTGCGTAACGACCCGCTGGCCATGCAGCGACTGAAAGAAGCCGCTGAGAAAGCGAAGATCGAGCTGTCTTCCGCTCAGCAGACCGACGTGAACCTGCCGTACATCACCGCAGACGCGACCGGTCCAAAACACATGAACATCAAAGTGACCCGTGCGAAACTGGAAAGCCTGGTAGAAGACCTGGTGAACCGTTCTATCGAGCCACTGAAAGTTGCATTGCAGGACGCTGGCCTGTCCGTGTCTGACATTCAGGACGTTATCCTGGTAGGTGGTCAGACTCGTATGCCAATGGTTCAGAAGAAAGTGGCTGAATTCTTTGGTAAAGAGCCACGTAAAGACGTGAACCCGGACGAAGCGGTTGCTATCGGTGCTGCGGTTCAGGGTGGTGTTCTGACGGGTGAAGTAAAAGACGTACTGCTGCTGGACGTTACCCCGCTGTCTCTGGGTATCGAAACCATGGGTGGCGTGATGACTCCGCTCATCAACAAAAACACCACTATCCCGACGAAACACAGCCAGGTGTTCTCTACCGCTGAAGACAACCAGTCTGCGGTAACCATCCATGTGATTCAGGGTGAGCGTAAGCGCGCGGCGGATAACAAATCTCTGGGTCAGTTCAACCTGGACGGTATTAACCCGGCACCACGCGGCATGCCACAGATCGAAGTCACCTTCGACATCGATGCTGACGGTATCCTGCATGTGTCTGCGAAAGACAAAAATAGCGGTAAAGAGCAGAAGATTACCATCAAGGCATCTTCTGGCCTGAACGAAGCGGAAATCGAAAAAATGGTTCGTGATGCCGAAGCTAACGCGGAATCCGACCGTAAGTTCGAAGAGCTGGTTCAGACCCGTAACCAGGGTGACCATCTGCTGCACAGCACCCGTAAGCAGGTTGAAGAAGCGGGCGATAAACTGCCAGCGGAAGACAAAACTGCGATCGAAACTGCACTGAGCGCGCTGGAAACGTCTCTGAAAGGCGAAGACAAAGCGGACATCGAAGCGAAGATGCAGGAGCTGGCACAGGTTTCTCAGAAGCTGATGGAAATCGCTCAGCAGCAGCACGCACAGCAGCAGGCGGGCGCTGATGCTTCCCAGAACAACGCGAAAGACGACGATGTTGTCGACGCTGAGTTCGAAGAAGTGAAAGACAAAAAATAATCGCCCTGATGCAGGGTAAGTAATCGGCACGGGCGTAGGAGAATTCTCCACGCCCGTGCTCGCATGTTAAGGGGCTTAAAAAAACCAATGGCAAAGCAAGACTATTACGAGATTTTAGGCGTTCCGAAAACTGCGGAAGAGCGTGAAATCAAAAAGGCGTATAAGCGCCTGGCCATGAAATTCCACCCTGACCGTAATCAGGGTGACAAAGAGGCTGAAGCCAAATTTAAAGAGATTAAAGAAGCCTACGAAGTCCTGACCGATGCACAAAAACGTGCGGCCTATGATCAGTACGGTCACGCGGCCTTTGAACAGGGCGGCATGGGCGGCGGTGGATTTGGTGGCGGCGGCTTCGGCGGCGGCGCTGATTTCAGCGATATCTTTGGTGATGTATTTGGCGATATCTTCGGCGGCGGACGTGGTCGTCAGCGCGCGGCGCGCGGCGCAGACCTGCGCTACAACATGGAGCTGACGCTTGAAGAAGCGGTTCGCGGCGTCACCAAAGAGATCCGTATTCCGACGCTGGAAGAGTGTGACGTTTGCCACGGCAGCGGCGCGAAAGCGGGGACTCAGCCACAGACCTGCCCAACCTGTCACGGTTCCGGTCAGGTGCAGATGCGCCAGGGCTTCTTCGCGGTGCAGCAGGCCTGTCCGCACTGTCATGGTCGCGGTACGCTGATTAAAGATCCGTGCACCAAATGCCACGGTCACGGTCGCGTGGAGAAAACCAAAACGCTGTCCGTTAAGATCCCGGCAGGCGTGGATACGGGCGACCGCATCCGTCTGGCAGGTGAGGGTGAAGCCGGCGAGCACGGCGCACCGGCAGGCGATCTGTACGTTCAGGTTCAGGTGAAGCAGCACGCCATCTTCGAGCGTGAAGGTAACAACCTGTACTGTGAAGTGCCGATCAACTTTGCGATGGCGGCGCTGGGTGGCGAAATCGAAGTGCCGACGCTGGACGGTCGCGTTAACCTGAAAATCCCTGGCGAAACCCAGACCGGGAAGCTGTTCCGCATGCGCGGCAAAGGCGTTAAATCCGTTCGCGGTGGCGCGCAGGGTGACCTGTTATGCCGCGTGGTCGTGGAAACGCCGGTCGGCCTGAACGATAAGCAGAAACAGCTGCTGAAAGAGCTTCAGGAAAGCTTTGGCGGCCCGACGGGTGAGAAAAACAGCCCGCGCTCCAAAAGCTTCTTCGATGGCGTCAAAAAATTCTTCG
Organism: Enterobacter cloacae complex sp. 302F9; assembly: GCF_050030335.1. Lineage (NCBI taxonomy): Bacteria > Pseudomonadati > Pseudomonadota > Gammaproteobacteria > Enterobacterales > Enterobacteriaceae > Enterobacter > Enterobacter cloacae complex sp. 302F9. The sequence goes on from NZ_JBLGUC010000001.1 coordinate 713,171, forward strand.
ACGATTTAACCCGCTAACCCGCCAGCTGGTTACTATCCTTTAAAGCCCGGAAGCGATTCCGGGCTTTTTGTTTATAGCGTTATTCCTCGGTTAAACTGAATATATACCCAATATTAATCTGTTTTTACCGATCTGTTTGCGCTGATATTATGGTTTTACCGAGGTATTGTTGTAAAAGAGAGTTTAAACGTGAAATTACTACACCGTTTCTTTAGCAGTGAGGCATCCGGCGGCGTCATCCTGATTATTGCTGCTGCGGCCGCCATGCTGCTCGCCAATATGGGCATGACGCGCGATCTCTATCACGCATTTCTGGAAACGCCCGTCGAGCTGAAAGTCGGGGCGCTGGAAATTAACAAGAACATGCTGCTGTGGATCAACGATGCGCTGATGGCGGTGTTCTTCCTGCTGGTGGGTCTGGAGGTTAAACGTGAGCTGGTGATCGGTTCGCTTGCCAGCCGTCAGCGCGCGGCGTTTCCGGTGATCGCGGCGATTGGCGGGATGATCGCTCCGGCGTTGCTCTTTCTCGCGTTTGCGTGGCAGGATCCGGTTGCGCGTGACGGCTGGGCGATCCCGGCCGCAACGGATATCGCGTTTGCGCTCGGGGTCTTAGCCTTGCTCGGTAGCCGCGTCCCGGTAGCACTGAAAATTTTCCTGATGGCGCTGGCGATTATCGATGATCTGGGCGCTATCGTGATTATCGCGCTGTTCTACACCAGCGATCTGTCGGTTCTGTCGCTGAGCGTGGCGGCCGTGGCTATTGTGGTGCTGGCCTTGCTGAACGTCTTCAACGTCCGACGTACGGGTATTTATATTCTGGTGGGCATGGTGCTGTGGACGGCGGTGCTGAAGTCTGGCGTGCATGCCACGCTGGCGGGCGTCATCGTTGGCTTCTTTATTCCGCTGAAGGAGCAGGACGGCAAATCGCCAGCCAGACAGCTGGAGCATGTGCTTCATCCGTGGGTGGGCTTTATGATCCTGCCGCTGTTTGCGTTTGCCAACGCGGGAGTTTCCCTGGCCGGGGTTACCCTGGACGGACTCACCTCCGTGCTGCCGCTGGGTATCATCGCCGGTCTGTTTATCGGTAAGCCGCTGGGTATCAGCCTGTTCTGCTGGCTGGCGCTGAAGCTGAAGCTGGCGTCATTGCCAAACGGGACCACCTTTAGCCAGATTATGGCCGTCGGCGTGCTGTGCGGTATTGGATTCACCATGTCGATCTTTATCTCGACGCTGGCGTTTGGCGCAAACGCGCCTGAGCTTATCGTCTGGGCAAAACTCGGCATTCTCATCGGGTCATTACTGGCCGCAGTCATTGGTTATACCTTGTTGAAGGTGAAATTGTCCGGACAGGCTGTCCAGGCATAACGGAAAACCGGGAGGAGGGGGCTCCTTCTCCCGATACACACTCAGGGAGAGAACACGCGATGTCTCATTTGAATTACAACCATCTTTATTACTTCTGGCACGTTTATAAACAGGGCTCGGTCGTGGGGGCGGCAGAAGCGCTTTACCTGACGCCACAAACCATTACCGGGCAAATCAAAGCCCTGGAAGAGCGGTTACAGGGCAAGTTGTTCAAGCGCAAGGGCCGTGGGATTGAGCCCAGTGAGTTGGGCGAGCTGGTGTTCCGCTATGCGGATAAAATGTTCACCCTGAGTCAGGAGATGCTGGACATCGTCAACTACCGCAAAGAGTCGAACCTGCTTTTTGACGTGGGGGTGGCGGATGCGCTGTCCAAACGGCTGGTGAGTGGCGTGCTGGATGCGGCGGTGGTGGAAGATGAACAGATCCATTTACGCTGCTTTGAGTCCACTCACGAGATGCTGCTGGAACAGCTGAGCCAGCATAAGCTGGATATGATTATTTCGGATTGCCCTATCGATTCCACGCAGCAGGAAGGCTTGTTCTCGGTGAAAATTGGCGAATGCGGCGTCAGTTTCTGGTGCATCAATCCGCCACCGGAAAAACCGTTTCCTGCCTGCCTGGAAGAGCGCCGCTTGCTGGTGCCGGGTCGGAGGTCCATGCTCGGACGGAAGCTGCTGAACTGGTTTAACTCGCAGGGGCTGAACGTAGAAATTCTCGGTGAGTTCGACGATGCGGCGCTGATGAAAGCCTTTGGCGAAGCGCATAACGCTATCTTCGTTGCTCCGACGCTGTACGCGCACGATCTCTATTCAGACGACAAAATAACCGAGATCGGCAGGGTGGATAACGTGATGGAAGAGTATCACGCCATATTCGCCGAAAGGATGATTCAGCACCCGGCGGTACAGCGAATCTGCAATCGCGACTATTCGGCGCTTTTTACGCCGCCGGCAATCTGAAGACATAAAAAAACCCGCGTTAAGCGGGTTCTTTCAAACAAGCAACAACAAGTGGCGATTAAGCCAGTTTGTTGATCTGCGCGGTCAGGTTTGCTTTATGACGCGCTGCTTTGTTTTTGTGGATCAGACCTTTAGCAGCCTGACGATCCACGATTGGTTGCATTTCGTTAAATGCGTTCTGCGCTGCAGCTTTGTCGCCAGCTTCGATAGCTGCGTATACTTTCTTGATGAAAGTACGCATCATAGAGCGACGGCTTGCATTGTGCTTACGAGCCTTTTCAGACTGAACGGCACGTTTCTTAGCTGATTTGATATTAGCCAAGGTCCAACTCCCAAATATGATCTATGTGGACAATTCAAAGGCCGAGGAATATGCCCTCTATACCTTCTTTTGTCAATGGATTTGTGCAAATAAGCGCCGTTAATGTGGCGACGCTACGTTACGTAGTGATGGCGCAGGATTCTACCAGCTTGTCGTTCGTGAATACAGCTTTTCGGCGTAAAAATCGCAGTTCGCGGACAGATTTTTTTGCTGCGAAAGGTCAGCGTGATGAAATCATACGGCTTTCTGTTTAGCGTGAACAATCGCCGGTTAACCTTAACCGCTGTACAAGGTATACTTTGGCGATTTTCACTGTTTTGAGCCAGTCATGAAGCTGATACGCGGCATACATAATCTCAGTCAAGCCCCGCACGGGTGCGTGCTGACCATTGGTAATTTCGACGGCGTGCATCGTGGGCATCAGGCGCTGTTGCAGGGATTGCGTAAAGAAGGCGAGGCGCGAGGCCTGCCCGTCGTGGTGATGATTTTCGAGCCTCAGCCGCTGGAGCTGTTTGCAGGCGAGAAATCCCCCGCGCGGCTGACGCGTCTGCGTGAGAAGTTACGCTACCTGGCGGAGTCAGGGGTGGACTACGTCCTGTGCGTACGGTTCGACCGTCGTTTTGCCGCGCTGACCGCACAAAATTTTGTCAGCGACCTGTTGGTCAGGCAGCTTGGCGTGCAGTTTCTCGCCGTGGGCGATGATTTCCGCTTTGGCGCTGGTCGTCAGGGCGATTTCTTGTTATTACAGAAGGCTGGCCTGGAGTACGGGTTTGACGTCACCAGCACGATGACCTTCTGTGAGGGCGGCGTGCGCGTCAGCAGCACGGCGGTACGTCAGGCGCTGGCGAACGATGAACTGGACACGGCAGAAACGCTGCTGGGTCACCCGTTCACAATTTCAGGTCGCGTGGTCCATGGCGATGCGCTGGGCCGCACGATAGGTTTCCCGACGGCGAATATACCGCTGCGTCGTCAGGTCTCCCCGGTTAAAGGGGTCTATGCGGTGGAAGTGGCAGGACTGGGCGAGAAGCCTTTCTACGGCGTCGCCAACATTGGCACACGTCCAACGGTTGCCGGTGTGCGTCAACAGTTAGAAGTACACCTGCTGGACGTTGTAATGGACCTGTATGGTCGCCATATAGATGTGATACTGCGTAAAAAAATACGCAATGAACAGCGATTCGCTTCGCTGGATGAACTTAAAGCGCAAATCGCGCGAGATGAATTAACGGCCCGCGAGTTTTTTGGGCTTTAGAACCGGCTTAACTGCCTACGTGATAAATACGGAACCGAGAATCTGATGAGTGACTATAAATCAACCCTGAATTTGCCGGAAACAGGGTTCCCGATGCGCGGCGATCTCGCCAAGCGTGAACCGGGAATGCTGGCGCGTTGGACCGATGATGACCTGTACGGCATCATTCGTGCAGCCAAAAAAGGCAAAAAAACCTTCATTCTGCATGATGGCCCTCCATATGCGAATGGCAGCATTCATATTGGTCACTCTGTAAACAAGATTCTGAAAGACATTATCGTGAAGTCCAAAGGACTCGCGGGATATGACTCGCCTTACGTTCCGGGCTGGGACTGCCATGGTCTGCCAATCGAGCTGAAAGTTGAGCAAGAGTACGGTAAGCCGGGTGAGAAGTTCACCGCCGCAGAATTCCGCGCGAAATGCCGCGAATACGCTGCCACCCAGGTTGACGGTCAGCGCGCTGACTTCATCCGTCTGGGCGTGCTGGGTGACTGGTCGCATCCGTACCTGACCATGGACTTCAAAACCGAAGCCAACATCATCCGAGCGCTGGGTAAAATCATCGGCAACGGTCACCTGCACAAAGGCGCGAAGCCGGTGCACTGGTGCGTCGACTGCCGCTCTGCGCTGGCAGAAGCGGAAGTGGAGTATTACGACAAAACCTCGCCTTCTATCGACGTGGCCTTCGAAGCGGTCGATCAGGATGCGATCAAAGCTAAATTTGGTCTGCCTGGTGTAAGCGGCCCGATCTCTCTGGTGATCTGGACCACCACCCCGTGGACGCTGCCTGCTAACCGCGCGATCTCCCTCTCTGGCGAGTTTGAGTATGCGCTGGTGCAGATTGATGGCCGTGCGGTTATCCTGGCGAAAGACCTGGTCGAAAGCGTGCTGAAACGCGCGAACATCACCGATTACACCGTGCTGGGCACCGTAAAAGGTGACGCGCTGGAACTGATGCGCTTCAAACACCCGTTCCTGGACTTCGACGTTCCGGCGATCCTGGGCGACCACGTCACGCTGGACGCGGGTACCGGTGCGGTGCATACCGCCGGTGGCCACGGTCCTGACGACTACAACATCAGCCTGAAATATGGTCTGGAAATCGCTAACCCGGTTGGTCCGGACGGCTCTTACCTGCCAGGCACGTACCCGGCGTTGGACGGCATCAACGTCTTTAAAGCTAACGACATCATCGTTGACATGCTGCGCACCAGCGGCGCGCTGCTGCACGTTGAGAAAATGCAGCACAGCTATCCGTGCTGCTGGCGTCACAAGACCCCGATCATCTTCCGTGCGACCCCGCAGTGGTTCATCAGCATGGATCAGAAAGGCCTGCGCGCCCAGTCTCTGAAAGAGATCAAAGGCGTGCAGTGGATCCCTGACTGGGGCCAGGCGCGTATCGAATCCATGGTGGCTAACCGTCCTGACTGGTGTATCTCCCGTCAGCGCACCTGGGGCGTGCCGATGTCTCTGTTCGTACATAAAGAGACGCAGGAGCTGCACCCGAACACTCTGGAACTGATGGAAGAAGTGGCGAAGCGCGTCGAAGTTGACGGCATTCAGGCGTGGTGGGATCTCGACGCCCGCGACATCCTGGGCGCTGACGCAGACAGCTACGAGAAAGTGCCGGATACCCTGGACGTGTGGTTCGACTCCGGGTCTACCCACTCCTCCGTGGTTGACGTGCGTCCGGAGTTTGCTGGTCACGCTGCCGATATGTATCTGGAAGGGTCTGACCAACACCGCGGCTGGTTCATGTCATCGCTGATGATCTCCACCGCCATGAAGGGTAAAGCACCTTACCGCCAGGTATTGACCCACGGCTTCACCGTGGATGGTCAGGGCCGTAAGATGTCCAAATCTATCGGTAACACCGTTTCTCCGCAGGACGTGATGAACAAACTGGGCGCGGACATTCTGCGTCTGTGGGTGGCCTCTACCGACTACACCGGCGAAATGGCGGTCTCTGATGAGATCCTGAAACGTGCTGCTGACAGCTATCGTCGTATTCGTAACACCGCGCGCTTCCTGCTGGCGAACCTGAACGGGTTCGATCCGGTGAAAGACATGGTGAAGCCGGAAGAGATGGTTGTGCTCGATCGCTGGGCGGTAGGCTGCGCGAAAGCGGCGCAGGAAGATATTCTTAAAGCCTATGAGTCTTACGACTTCCACGAAGTGGTGCAGCGCCTGATGCGCTTCTGCTCCATCGAGATGGGCTCGTTCTACCTCGACATCATCAAAGACCGCCAGTACACCGCGAAAGCGGACAGCGTGGCGCGTCGTAGCTGCCAGACTGCGCTGTTCCACATCGCAGAGGCGCTGGTACGCTGGATGGCGCCGATCATGTCCTTCACCGCGGATGAAATCTGGGGTTACCTGCCGGGCGAACGCGAGAAGTATGTCTTCACCGGCGAGTGGTACGAAGGTCTGTTCGACCTCTCCAGCACTGAAGCAATGAACGATGCCTACTGGGACGAGCTGCTGAAAGTGCGTGGCGAAGTGAACAAGGTTATCGAGCAGGCGCGCGCTGACAAGAAAGTCGGTGGCTCTCTGGAAGCGACGGTGACCCTGTACGCAGAGCCTGAGCTGGCCGCGAAGCTGACCGCGCTGGGCGATGAATTACGATTTGTCCTGTTGACCTCCGGTGCGAAAGTTGCGGATTATGCCGAAGCTACTGCTGATGCTCAGCAGAGTGAACTGCTCAAAGGACTGAAGGTCGCACTGAGCAAAGCCGACGGTGAAAAATGCCCGCGCTGCTGGCATTACACCACTGATGTCGGTCAGGTGGCGGAACACGCAGACATCTGCGGACGCTGTGTAAGCAACGTCGCCGGTGACGGCGAAAAACGTAAGTTTGCCTGATGAGTAAAACTCTCTGTTCAACAGGACTGCGCTGGCTGTGGCTGGTGGTGGTGGTGCTGATTATTGATTTGGGCAGCAAGTTCCTGATCCTCCAGAATTTCGCTCTGGGGGATACGGTCCCGCTGTTTCCGTCGCTTAACCTGCACTATGCCCGCAACTATGGTGCGGCGTTTAGTTTCCTTGCCGACAGCGGTGGCTGGCAGCGCTGGTTCTTCGCGGGTATCGCTATCGGTATCTGCGTCGTGCTGGCGGTGCTGATGTACCGCTCAAAGGCCACGCAAAAGCTGAATAATATCGCCTACGCGCTGATCATTGGCGGCGCGCTGGGTAACCTGTTTGACCGCCTGTGGCACGGCTTTGTGGTCGATATGATCGACTTCTACGTTGGCGACTGGCACTTCGCGACCTTTAACCTCGCCGATAGCGCAATATGCGTTGGTGCGGCGTTAATCGTGCTGGAAGGCTTCTTGCCTAAACCGGCCGCGAAAGAGCAGGCGTAACAAAACCAGCCGGGTGACGCGTAGCGATCCCGGCCTACAGAATTTGTGGCCCCCGCAGGCCCGGTAAGCGTAGCGCCACCGGGCAACAGGTGACCCAAAACAAGCGAGCAATTTGCATGTCTAAATCCGTACAGAGCAACAGCGCGGTTCTCGTTCATTTCACGCTGAAGCTGGATGACGGCTCCACGGCCGAATCCACCCGCAACAATGGCAAACCGGCGCTGTTTCGTCTGGGTGACACCTCCCTGTCTGAAGGCCTTGAGCAGCAGCTTCTGGGTCTGAAAGAGGGCGAGAAAAAAGCGTTTTCGCTGGAGCCGGATGCGGCATTTGGCGTGCCAAGCCCGGACCTGATCCAGTATTTCTCGCGTCGTGAGTTTATGGATGCGGGTGAACCAGAAATCGGGGCGATTATGCTCTTTACCGCTATGGACGGCAGCGAAATGCCTGGCGTGATCCGAGAAATCAACGGCGATTCTATCACCGTCGATTTCAACCATCCGCTTGCCGGGCGTACCGTTCATTTTGATGTCGAAGTGCTGGAGATCGATCCGGCACTGGAGGAGTAAAATGCAGATCCTGTTGGCTAACCCGCGCGGCTTCTGCGCCGGTGTAGACCGCGCTATCAGCATTGTTGAAAACGCGCTGGAGATTTACGGCGCGCCGATTTACGTGCGTCACGAAGTGGTGCACAACCGTTACGTGGTCGACAGCCTGCGCGAGCGCGGTGCGATTTTTATCGAGCAGATCAGCGAAGTGCCGGACGGCGCAATCCTCATCTTCTCCGCGCACGGCGTCTCTCAGGCGGTACGCAACGAGGCGAAAAGCCGCGATCTGACCGTATTCGATGCCACCTGTCCGTTAGTGACAAAAGTGCATATGGAAGTGGCGCGCGCCAGCCGTCGTGGTGAAGAGTCAATTCTGATTGGTCACGCCGGTCACCCGGAAGTTGAAGGCACCATGGGCCAGTACAGCAACCCGGAAGGGGGCATGTATCTGGTTGAGTCACCGGAAGATGTCTTTACGCTGGACGTGAAAAACGAAGCCCGTCTGTCGTTTATGACCCAGACGACGCTTTCCGTAGACGACACCTCAGACGTGATTGACGCCCTGCGCCAGCGCTTCCCGAAAATCGTCGGGCCGCGCAAAGATGATATCTGCTATGCAACCACCAACCGTCAGGAAGCCGTACGCGCCCTGGCTGAACAGGCGGATGTGGTGCTGGTGGTCGGCTCGAAAAACTCCTCTAACTCCAACCGACTGGCCGAACTGGCGCAGCGTATGGGGAAAGCGGCGTTCCTGATCGACGACGCAACGGACATTCAGGAAGCGTGGGTGAAAAACGCGGCCTGCGTCGGTGTTACCGCAGGCGCTTCAGCGCCGGATATCCTGGTGCAAAACGTCATTGCCCGCCTGCAAGAGCTGGGCGGTGGCGAAGCGGTGCCGCTGGAAGGCCGTGAAGAGAACATTGTCTTCGAAGTGCCGAAAGAGCTGCGAATCGACGCCCGCGAAGTGGAATAATGTCCTCTCAATCTTCAAAATGCCGGTGGCGAAAGCCTCCGGCATTTTTGTTTCTGGTTAACTGTGATTCACCATCAATATTGACGCTTTTATCACTAGGTTAATCGTTTAATCTGCCATCATGATATTGCTGTTCTCCTCGGGCCGGAGAGCGATATGAATTCAGACATCTTTTTGCCACCTCAGTTGACGTGGGCTACCGGCGCGCTAGCCGGCGGGCCGCTTATCCGCAAAACGACTCGTCTTGCGGATCTTCCTGGGATCTTCGCAGACGGCGAGGCGTGGAAGTGCGGCAATCCTCAAAAAAGTGTGTATGACGTAGACGTACTGGGCTCGCCCGTAGGGGAAGGGGCACTCTTCGTTGGGGTAACTCACCTGCGTGCGGGTAACGTGGGCGATGAGTTCTTTATGACTCGCGGTCATTTTCATCAGCGCCGCGAACAGGGTGAGGTCTATTTTGGCCTGCGCGGATGTGGCTTGTTGCTGCTGCAAACGGAGGCGGGCGACGCGCGGCTTGAGCAGGTGACGGCTGGCTCCGTGCATATTATTCCTCCTTTTACAGCGCATCGTTTGATTAACACTGGCAACGAGACGCTATCCTCCCTTGCCGTCTGGCCGAGCATTGCGGGACACGACTATGCGGCGCTGGCAGAGGGCTTCACCCTGCGGATCTTTGCCTCCGGGGAAGGTTACGAGGTGCGCCATGGCTAACTATGGCCTTGATATGACCATCACCCGTCAGCCGCTCGGTTTTTGCTACGGAGAGGATGTTACCGGGCCGATGCCGGAGATCAGAACGCTGGATCAGATCCGCCCGTCGCTGCGCAATCCGGACTGCGAAGGGCCTGAACAGGTATATGCCATCGCGATGGACGTGGCGCGTCTGGCGGACAGGCCGGAGCTCGAAAAACGCATGCTGCTTTTTGGTGTGGTCACCTACGCGGCAGGCACGCTTGGCGATGAGCCGGTCCGCAGCCAGGGACATGTTCACCGTATTAGCCAGCACAGCGGATGGTCGCCCCCTGAGCTGTACGAAATCTGGCAGGGTAAAGCGATTATCTACATGCAGGAGTATGTGGACGACGATCCGGGACGTTGTTTTGCGGTACTCGCGGGGCCGGGTGAAAAGGTACTGGTCCCTCCCGGATGGGGCCATGCGACGATTTCGGCCTCGCCCAATGAGCCGCTGACGTTTGGTGCGTGGTGCGATCGGGAATATGGCTTTGAGTATGAGGCCGTTCGTGCGCGAAAAGGTCTGGCCTGGTATCCCTTAGTTCAGGGTAATCATATTGTCTGGCAGCATAACAGTCACTACAGACCAGGGCGCTTGCAGATGATTACGCCGAGAAGTTATCCGGAATTTGGCATTACTGATGCGCCTGTTTATCAGCAGTTTATTGATGACCCCGCACGGTTCCAGTTTATTTCGCGTCCGGATAAAGTCGCAGAACTGTGGAATAACTTCCATCCATAAAGAAGCCGGGGCATTGCCCCGGTTTTCTTATCCTGCAAACAAACCGGACGCCACGCCAAGCGCTGCCAGTATAAGCAGCAATATCATGGCTTTTACCGGCGACACGCCGCGTTTTGCCATCAGATACCAGGTCCCCAGCACCACCGCCAGCGGAAGCAGCTGCGGGAAAATACCGTCCAGCATCTGCTGAACGTGAATGTTTACCCCGTCCCGGGTGATGAACTCCAGCCCGGTGCCGAGCTTCACGTAGCTGGCCGCCACGCCGCCCATGACAAATACGCCCAGTAGCGAGAGCGCTTCCCGTAGCCGGGTAGATTTGCTGCTGACCAGCATCTCCACGGAGCCTGATCCCATCTGGTAGCCTTTGAGAAACAGGAACCAGGAGCCAGGGATAATGATGGCCAGCCAGGCAACGGTATAAAACAGTGGACCGAGGATATTTCCGCCTGCCGCCAGCGCCATCCCAATGCTAAGCAGGATCGGGATCAGCATGCCGGGGATCATCGAATCGCCGATCCCGGCAATTGGCCCCATCAGGCCTACCTTCAGGGTATTTATGGTTTCACCGTCAATCGGCTCGCCGTTGGCTTTTTTCTCCTCCAGCCCCAGCGCCATACCGTTAACGATCGCGCCAATCTGTGGCTCCGTGTTGTAGAACGACGCGTGACGGCGCAGCATCTCGGTACGTTGTACCGGGTCGGGATAGAGCTTTTTTGCGACCGGCAGCATGCTCAGGCAAAAGCCGAAGGATTCAAGGCGTTCAAAGCTCATTGAGGAGAGGTTGTGCATCATCCACGCTCGCCAGCAGCGGCGCAGATCCTTGCGGGTGAGTTTACGTTCTTCCATCAGAATTCATCCTCGTCGTCAGGGACAGGTGCTGAAGCCACGGCCTGCGGTGCCTCGGGTTTATAGTTGTAATGAATCAGTGCCAGCAGGGCGCCCACGATCACCAGCGCGACCATATTGAGTTTCAGGAAAACGATGCAAACGAAGCCCACCAGAAAGTAGATGAGCATGGTATAGCTTTTGATGATCTGCTTAAGCAGGATGGCAATACCGACGGCGGGCAAGATGCCGCCCAGCACATTCATGGTGGAGAGGACGATGTGCGGCAGGCTGTCCATAAACCCGCTAATGTACTGTGCGCCAAAAAAGACGGCGATAAAGGTAGGCACAAAGCGCAGCACAAAATTCATCGCCTGCGGCCAGATGGCGCTGTTGAGGTAGATCCCGCGCTCGTCGCCGTTCTCCAGCGCCACATCCGCACGATGGTTCCAGAAGGAGTTCAGCACCATCATCGCATTGAAGAGAATGGTTCCGGCGATCCCAATAGTCGCCGCCAGCGCGACGGCAACCTCAGGTCCTTTGCCGGAAAGTATTCCCAGTGCAATGGCCGGATAAGCCACAAAGTTTAAATCTGCTGGCATCGAGCCGCCGGGTGTCACCATTGCGATATACACCGCCTGCACCGCTACGCCAATCATAATCCCGGTTTTGATATCGCCCAGGATCAGGCCAACCAGCATCCCGGAAATGAGCGGTCGGGAGATGAGATACCAGCCGCCCGTCAGCCCTAAAAGCCACGGACTACTGAGTGCGCCCAGATAACACAGCAGGCCAATTAAAGCCGCTTCGATAATCATGATCTGCTCCTTATTTCAGCTTTTGTCTGGCATCCTGCCAGGTATAAAAACTGGCATCAGGAACCAGGCGGAATTCAATCGCGTGTCCCTGCCCGGTCAGCCACTCGAACGCCGCCGCTTCATCCTGGGTTACCGATTGATTCGGGCCGATGGTGATCGTGTTAGCCCGGGCGCTCATCGGGCCCACGTTAATTTTTCCGTTGCTGTTTTTCAGGCTAATGCCCGCCTGCTCAATGCGCTGTAGCGTGAGTGGAGATTTGCCAATCACGAAATAGCGCTTTTCGCTGGCAATCACTTTTGGCAGTTTTTCGATCGCGGTTGCCGTATCGAACAGCCACACTTTAGTATCTGATACGGCTCCTTTCATGACCGACGATAACAGCGGATCGGCCGCAACGGCATCGTCAATGGCAACGATGCCGTCGCAGGGCAGCTCCCTGGCCCAGCGTGTAATGAGCTGCCCGTGGATCACGCGATCGTCAATGCGTACAAAAGAAATACTCATATGCGGCTCCTTAAAAATCGTCTGTCTGTGCAGTATCTGCCGGTTTCGCCTGTACCAGCGTCGGCAGAGTAAGTTCGATAAGCTGCCCGGCAGCCTGATGAACATCGCGAGCCATCATCACCTCATCGGTTTGCAGCAGCATCGGGAAGTTGACTCCAGCCACCACGGCGACCGGCGGCTGCGTATGTGGGTTAAACGCGGCCTCACAGGCCACGTTCCACGGCGTGCCGCTTTGCATGTCGCACAGCACCAGCACGCCGTCAGCGTTGACGCTTGCCGCTTCCAGTGTGGAGATGAAATCCTGCCGGAAGCCCTCTATTCCCGCCTGTTCGGTCAGACAAATGGCGTGTACGCCGGGGAGCTCGCCGTATACCATCCGGCCGCTCTCCAGCAGCGCGGCGGCTAACGGCCCATGAGTGGCGACAATAAAATGAATCATCGTTAGCTCCTTACCCAGGCTTTGATAGTCGCGAGGGGGTGTCCGGAAGCACGGGCTGAAGGTGAAATGCGATAGTCACCTACGCTTGCCGGAATGATGAAGGTTTCGGCGTAATGGACGGTAAACGGCTCAAATGCACCGGTTGGGCTGTCGACAATTGCTTCGTCGCCCTCTACCAGATTCAGCACGTTCACGCCGCCGCCGGTGTGGTGCAAAACGGGTTCGCTAAACCAGTGGCGGCGGGTTTCGATAAATTCACGCTCGTGCAGGCCAGTACGCTCTTCACGCCAGCCGTTTCCTTCCGCGACAGGTTCGAACTGATTCACCAGATGCTGATGAACCCACTGTGCGTCGCGCTGCCAGTCGATCACCTTTTCACCGTGCTCCAGGTGTACCGGGCGCGGCAGCCCGTCCAGGCCCAGGCGGCCCCAGTCCCACAGTTTGAAGGTGAAAATATACGGCGTAGCGCTGATCTCCAGCACCATGGTTCCCGCGCCGGAGCAGTGCACCGTCCCAGCCGGGATCAGGAAATGATCGTGCTTTTTTGCCGGGATCTGATTAACGAAGCGGTCGTCATCAAACGGTTTTTCACCGCGACCCGCGCGCCTGAGATCGTCCATCATGGCCTCAGGGTCTGTGCCGGTTTTGGTCCCCAGATAGACGACGGCACCCGGCTCCGCTTCCAGAATGTAATAACTCTCATCCTGGGTATAGTGCATCCCAAACTGCTGCTGGATGTACTCGGTAATGGGGTGGACCTGGAAGCTCAGATTCTGGCCACCCATGGTGTCGAGGAAGTCAAAACGGATCGGGAATTCCGCGCCGAAACGTGCGTGAACTTTCTCGCCCAGCAGAGCACGGGGCTCAAGCAAAACCAGATCCTGAGAGGGGATCTCGATCCGCACTGCGCCAAAACGCAGTAACAGGCTGTTCTCCTCGGGCACGCAGTCAAAACACCACGCGTAATTGGGTGCAGAGGGATCGAGATCGAATTGCTGTTTCATCCACTGGCCGCCCCAGACGCCAGGATCGAAAAAGGGCGCCACGCGGAAAGGCTGGGTGGTAGTTTGCTTCAGCCCGGCTCGCAGGGCCTCGCCGCTGACCATCGCGGGCTGGTTCGTCTGGGTTGTATCCAGTAAAAAATCGGTGCGCCTGAGCAGCGGTGTTTTGTGGCGATCGAAGACGCGCCATTCGACAAAAAAGGCGCGCTTGTAGCGACGAAGCATATCTTCCTGCTGATTATCTGCGCCCCAGTTCCCAGTCTCACCCCGGCGCATACGCTGCTGGATCTCCCAGCGCGGCAGATCGGCATACACCAGCACATCACCCGGATGGACAAGCGTCGCACCGGGTCCGTAGATCACAATCAGCCCCCCGGAACACTGGTTCACCTGAACCTGCAACGCCTCCAGACGCGCGGGATCGAAAAACTCTCCAAGCTGGTGGCAGGAGAGAACGCCAAAGACGCGATCGTCTGTGAGGTTGCGCGCCAGCATCTCATGAATGGCACACTCATCCCGTCGCGCCTGTTCAGCATTGATCGCCAGCGTCGGGCGTAGACGCGGCAGCACGTTCTCTTCAAGCTCGGTCATGCGCACGCCCGGATAGCAGTCAATCACCAGCACCGTGCGGCTGCGCTGTTGGGTTTTTGACTCAAGAACGCGGGTTATTGCTTCCCAGCCTTGCCAGGCGCTGTCATCAAAACCCTGTATCGCCACCGTGGGGAATTTGTCGTAGGTTGTCATTGTATCCTCCGTAATCGTTATTTAAAGTTATTCGATTAACCGTATTTGAGAAGAGTGGTTAACGCGATTAACCCGCCATAAATGCGAATCGAATCCAGAACAACAGCGGTAATGTGAAGAGTCTCACAGGGAAAAATGCAAAAAACAGGTTATTCGATTAACCTGTAGTGATGATGAAGGAGACAACATGACGGGAATTACACTGGCCGATGTCGCGAAACGCGCCGGCGTGTCAACGGCGACGGTCTCAATGGTGCTCTGCAACAAAGGCCGCATTTCGCAAAGCACGCGCGAACGTGTGCTTAAGGCGCTGGATGAATCCGGCTATGTCTATAACCAGACGGCAGCCAATTTACGTAACCGCAGCAGTAACCAGGTCGGGCTGCTCTTGCACGATATCACCAACCCTTTTTATAGCGAGATGACGGCAGGGCTAAGTCATGAAATGGAGCGCCACGAGCTGATGCTTTTTCTGGCGAATAGCGAGGAATCTGCAGAGCGACAGCAAAAATTTGTTGATTCACTGATGCGTAATAACGTCGGCGGTATGGTGCTGTGTGCGGCTCGGGAAACGCCCCAGGCCTTTTTTGAGGGTCTGAAGCGGCGCAATATTCCGGCTATCATGGTTGTGCGCCCGCTGAACGATCCGGATTTTGATTTTGTCGGAACGGATAACTTCTTAGGCACGCAGATGGCGACGGAGCATCTGCTCAGAATGGGCCATCGGCATATTGCGTTCATTGGAGGGAGTCAGAATTCGGGCTCTCGGGCGCAGCGTATCGGGGGCTTTACCAGCAAGCTGCTGGAATACGGCGTGACGCCGAATCCTGCCTGGATCAGAACCTCACACGCCAGCCAAAGCGACGGCGCGCGCGTGGCAGAGGCTTTACTTCTCGAGCATCCACACATCAGTGCGGCAATTTGCTATCAGGATGTTGTGGCGCTGGGGGTGATGCAAAGCTTACGCAAGATGGGCCGTGAGCCGGGACGTGATTTTGCGCTGGTCGGTTTCGATGATATTACCGAAGCGGCTCTGGTGCAGCCCGCATTGACCACCGTATCGGTGGCGGCGAAAGAGATTGGTCGTAAGGCAGGGGAGTTACTTTACAGCCGCATACAGGGCAACGACGAACCCGCCAAACGAATCATTCTGCCGCCTGCGCTGGTGGTGCGGGAATCATGTGGTTTTCGCTGACGATCATGTCTTTCACTGATATCTCACCCTGTTTATCATTAAATTCTAATTATCGGCGTTTTCTGTGGCAGCCTGTGCAAAGGCTGGTTAATCTGAAAACGATTTACATCATTTTAACGTAAGAGAATAACTATGCATGATGCACAGATCCGCGTCGCCATTGCGGGCGCGGGTGGACGTATGGGCCGTCAGCTGATTCAGGCGGCACTACAGATGGATGGCGTGGCGCTTG
Organism: Enterobacter cloacae complex sp. 302F9; assembly: GCF_050030335.1. Lineage (NCBI taxonomy): Bacteria > Pseudomonadati > Pseudomonadota > Gammaproteobacteria > Enterobacterales > Enterobacteriaceae > Enterobacter > Enterobacter cloacae complex sp. 302F9. Next base: position 729,185 of record NZ_JBLGUC010000001.1, read on the forward strand.
GCGCGGCGCTGGAGCGTGAAGGTTCATCGCTTTTGGGAGCCGATGCAGGCGAGCTGGCAGGCGCAGGTCAGACGGGCGTTACCGTGCAGAGCAGCCTTGAGGCGGTGAAAGAAGACTTTGACGTGTTTATCGATTTTACCCGCCCTGAAGGCACGTTGGCTCACCTGGCGTTTTGCCGTCAGCACGGTAAAGGGATGGTGATTGGCACCACCGGTTTTGACGAGGCCGGTAAGCAAGCCATTCAGGATGCGTCCACTGAGATTGCGATTGTCTTTGCGGCAAACTTTAGCGTGGGGGTAAACGTCATGCTGAAACTGCTGGAGAAGGCGGCGAAGGTGATGGGCGACTACACCGACATTGAAATCGTCGAAGCGCACCATCGCCACAAAGTCGATGCTCCGTCAGGCACGGCGCTGGCAATGGGCGAAGCGATTGCGTGTGCAATGGATAAAGATTTGAAAGACATCGCGGTCTATTCTCGCGAAGGCCACACTGGCGAGCGCGTGCCTGGCACCATTGGGTTTGCCACCGTTCGCGCGGGTGATATCGTCGGTGAACATACCGCTATGTTCGCCGATATTGGCGAAAGGATCGAAATCACTCATAAAGCATCCAGCCGCATGACATTTGCAAACGGGGCGGTACGTTCGGCATTGTGGATGAAAGGTAAGCGTAATGGTCTTTTTGATATGCGAGATGTCCTCGAACTCAACAATTTGTAAGCATTATTACCCTTCGTGATGTGGTTATTGCAGTCGTAATTACTTGATTGCATAGGGCAATATTTTATTGCCCTTTTATTTTGTCTGTTTGGGGTGTTTATTGTGTCTAACTGATTTAAAGTAAGTGTTTTCTCGATAATTTCTGTTGCTGAACTGTAAATTTTGACCATTTGGTCCACTTTTTATTCCTGCAAGACGTTTCTTTCTATTAAACTGCATACGCAAGCGGTTTCCACAGTGATTTAGTTGATCTTTTTGCCGCTTAATCTGAGTTCAGACCTCCAGGCTTGCAAAAGAATATACAAAACTCCCGTTTTAAGTTGACTTTTACATGGCAAATCCCCAGAATGCCGCCGTTTGCCAAAAATCCGCTGGCAACACATTTGCATTGATCCATGACATGGTTATGAATTAATATGCAAATAAAGTGAGTGAATATTCTCTGGAGGGTGTTTTGATTAAGTCAGCGCTATTGGTTCTGGAAGACGGAACCCAGTTTATCGGTCGGGCCATAGGGGCAACGGGTTCGGCGGTTGGGGAAGTCGTTTTCAATACTTCAATGACCGGTTATCAAGAAATCCTCACTGATCCTTCCTATTCTCGCCAAATCGTTACTCTTACTTATCCTCATATCGGCAATGTCGGCACCAATGCGGCTGACGAAGAATCCTCTCAGGTACATGCGCAAGGCCTGGTCATTCGCGACCTGCCGCTGATTGCCAGCAACTTCCGCAACACCGAAGACCTCTCTTCTTACCTGAAGCGCCACAACATTGTGGCGATTGCCGATATCGATACCCGTAAGCTGACGCGTCTGCTGCGCGAGAAGGGTGCACAAAACGGTTGTATCATCGCAGGGGATAACCTCGATGCGACGCTGGCGCTGGAAAAAGCGAAAGCCTTCCCGGGACTGAACGGTATGGACCTGGCGAAAGAAGTGACCACCGCTGAAGCCTACAGCTGGACGCAGGGAAGCTGGACGCTGGAAGGCGACCTGCCGGAAGCGAAACCGGAAAGCGAGCTGCCGTTCCACGTGGTGGCCTATGATTTTGGCGCCAAGCGCAACATCCTGCGTATGCTGGTTGACCGTGGCTGCCGCCTGACGGTCGTCCCGGCACAAACGTCTGCGGAAGATGTTCTGAAGATGAACCCGGACGGCATCTTCCTCTCTAACGGTCCTGGCGACCCGGCGCCGTGCGACTACGCTATCGACGCCATCAAGTCCTTCCTTGAAACCGACATCCCGGTATTCGGCATCTGTCTCGGCCATCAGCTGCTGGCGCTGGCGAGCGGAGCGAACACCGTCAAGATGAAGTTTGGCCACCACGGTGGTAACCACCCGGTGAAAGATATCGACAACAACACGGTGATGATCACCGCGCAGAACCACGGCTTCGCTGTGGATGAAGCGACGATGCCGTCTAACCTGCGCGTGACGCATAAGTCACTGTTCGATGGTACCTTGCAGGGTATCCATCGCACCGATAAGCCTGCGTTCAGCTTCCAGGGCCACCCTGAAGCCAGCCCGGGCCCTCACGATGCCGCGCCGCTGTTCGATCACTTCATCGAACTTATCGAGCAATACCGTAAGACCGCTAAATAATCAGGAGCTGAGAAGACCATGCCAAAACGTACAGACATAAAAAGCATCCTGATCCTTGGCGCTGGCCCGATTGTCATCGGCCAGGCCTGCGAATTCGACTACTCCGGCGCGCAGGCGTGTAAAGCCCTGCGTGAAGAGGGTTACCGTGTCATCCTGGTAAACTCTAACCCGGCCACCATCATGACCGACCCGGAAATGGCGGATGCGACCTACATCGAGCCGATTCACTGGGAAGTGGTACGCAAAATTATCGAGAAAGAGCGTCCGGACGCGGTGCTGCCGACCATGGGCGGCCAGACGGCGCTGAACTGTGCGCTGGAGCTGGAGCGTCAGGGCGTGCTGGAAGAGTTCGGCGTGACCATGATCGGTGCGACCGCCGACGCGATTGATAAAGCAGAAGACCGTCGCCGCTTCGACGTGGCAATGAAAAAAATTGGCCTTGATACCGCACGTTCCGGTATCGCGCACAATATGGAAGAAGCGCTGGCCGTTGCGGCTGAAGTGGGTTATCCGTGCATCATCCGTCCTTCCTTCACCATGGGCGGCACCGGCGGCGGTATTGCCTACAACCGCGAAGAGTTTGAAGAAATTTGCGAGCGCGGCCTGGATCTCTCCCCAACCAAAGAGCTGCTGATTGATGAATCGCTGATTGGCTGGAAAGAGTACGAGATGGAAGTGGTGCGTGATAAAAACGACAACTGCATCATCGTCTGCTCCATCGAAAACTTCGACGCGATGGGGATCCACACCGGTGACTCCATCACCGTTGCGCCAGCTCAGACGCTGACCGACAAAGAGTACCAAATCATGCGTAACGCCTCGATGGCGGTACTGCGTGAAATCGGCGTGGAAACCGGCGGCTCTAACGTGCAGTTCTCGGTGAACCCGAAAACCGGCCGTCTGATTGTTATCGAAATGAACCCGCGCGTGTCCCGTTCCTCCGCGCTGGCCTCCAAAGCCACCGGTTTCCCGATTGCGAAAGTGGCGGCGAAACTGGCAGTGGGTTACACCCTTGACGAGCTGATGAACGATATCACCGGTGGCCGCACGCCAGCGTCCTTCGAACCGTCCATCGACTACGTTGTGACTAAAATTCCACGCTTTAACTTCGAGAAATTCGCTGGCGCCAACGACCGTCTGACTACCCAGATGAAATCCGTTGGTGAAGTCATGGCGATTGGCCGCACGCAGCAGGAATCCCTGCAAAAAGCGCTGCGCGGCCTGGAAGTGGGCGCGACCGGCTTTGACCCGAAAGTCAGCCTGGACGACCCGGAAGCACTGACCAAAATCCGCCGCGAGCTGAAAGACGCGGGCGCAGAGCGTATCTGGTACATTGCCGATGCCTTCCGCGCGGGCCTGTCCGTCGACGGCGTATTTAACCTGACTAACATTGACCGCTGGTTCCTGGTGCAGATTGAAGAGCTGGTGCGTCTGGAAGAGAAAGTGGCGGAGCTGGGCATCAACGGCCTGGACGCAGACTTCCTGCGCATGTTGAAGCGTAAAGGCTTCGCCGATGCGCGTCTGGCTAAGCTGGCGGGCGTGCGTGAAGCGGAAATCCGCAAGCTGCGCGACCAGTACGACCTGCACCCGGTCTACAAGCGCGTGGACACCTGTGCGGCTGAATTCTCGACCGATACCGCATACATGTACTCCACCTATGAAGAGGAGTGCGAAGCGAACCCGTCCGTCGACCGCGACAAGATTATGGTGCTGGGCGGCGGTCCAAACCGTATCGGCCAGGGCATCGAGTTTGACTACTGCTGCGTACACGCCTCACTGGCGCTGCGCGAAGACGGTTACGAGACCATTATGGTCAACTGTAACCCGGAAACCGTCTCGACCGACTACGACACTTCCGACCGCCTCTACTTCGAGCCGGTCACCCTGGAAGACGTGCTGGAAATCGTGCGCATCGAGAAGCCAAAAGGCGTGATCGTGCAGTACGGCGGCCAGACTCCGCTGAAGCTGGCGCGCGCGCTGGAAGCAGCAGGTGTGCCGGTTATCGGCACCAGCCCGGATGCGATTGACCGTGCGGAAGACCGCGAGCGTTTCCAGCAGGCGGTTGACCGTCTCAAACTGAAACAGCCGGCGAACGCCACCGTGACCGCAATTGAAATGGCCGTTGAGAAAGCGAAAGAGATCGGCTACCCGCTGGTGGTGCGTCCATCCTACGTACTGGGCGGCCGCGCGATGGAAATCGTCTACGACGAAGCGGACCTGCGTCGCTACTTCCAGACGGCGGTGAGCGTTTCCAACGATGCGCCTGTGCTGCTCGACCGCTTCCTCGACGACGCGGTTGAAGTCGACGTGGATGCTATCTGCGACGGCGAAAGGGTGCTGATTGGCGGCATCATGGAGCACATCGAGCAGGCGGGCGTGCACTCCGGTGACTCCGCCTGTTCTCTGCCAGCGTACACCCTGAGCCAGGAGATTCAGGACGTGATGCGCCAGCAGGTGCAGAAGCTGGCCTTCGAGCTCCAGGTCCGCGGCCTGATGAACGTTCAGTTCGCGGTAAAAGACAACGAAGTCTATCTGATTGAAGTCAACCCGCGTGCGGCGCGTACCGTACCGTTCGTCTCCAAAGCGACCGGTATTCCGCTGGCGAAAGTGGCGGCGCGCGTGATGGCTGGCCAGACGCTGGCTCAGCAGGGCGTCACGAAAGAAATTATCCCGCCTTACTACTCGGTGAAAGAGGTGGTACTGCCGTTCAACAAATTCCCGGGCGTTGACCCGCTGTTAGGGCCAGAGATGCGCTCTACCGGGGAAGTGATGGGCGTTGGCCGTACCTTCGCAGAAGCGTTTGCGAAAGCGCAGCTGGGCAGTAGCTCCACCATGAGAAAATCTGGCCGTGCGCTGCTCTCCGTTCGCGAAGGCGATAAAGAGCGCGTGGTTGACCTGGCTGCCAAGCTGCTGAAACAGGGCTTCGAGCTGGACGCCACTCACGGTACGGCGATTGTGTTGGGTGAAGCGGGTATCAACCCGCGTCTGGTGAACAAAGTGCATGAAGGTCGTCCGCACATTCAGGACCGCATTAAGAATGGCGAGTACACCTACATCATTAACACCACCGCAGGTCGCCAGGCGATTGAAGACTCCAAACTGATTCGCCGCAGCGCGCTCCAGTACAAAGTGCATTACGACACCACCCTGAACGGCGGTTTCGCGACGGCCATGGCGCTGAATGCGGATGCCACCGAGAAGGTGATTTCGGTGCAGGAAATGCACGCTCAGATTAGCAAGTAACACACATTGCCCGGTGCCATCCGGTTACCGGGCAATTTTCCCATCTTAAGAACCTTCTGGTTTTTCATCCGCTTTCAGTCAGTTAGCCTAAAATAGTTAGGTCGATAACGAAAATTCAACTGAGAGCAGGGGAATACACCATGCAAAATAAACTACTGATCGCTTCCGTTCTGGCTGCCACCGCAATGTTCACCGTGGCGGGCTGTTCGTCCAATCAGGCCGTAAAAACCACCGATGGCAAAACGATTGTTACTGACGGGAAACCGCAGGTGGATGACGATACCGGTCTGGTATCGTACAAAAACGCCGAAACCGGTCAAACTGAACAGATTAACCGTGACCAGGTTAAATCAATGGGCGAGCTGGATAACTAAAAAAAAGCAGTGGCACATGCCACTGCTTTTTTGCTTCAGGATGATCGATTACCAGCGATGGTTTAACAAAATATGACCGCCGTAGGCGGCATAGCTGTTTTCACCCCACTCGCCGCTGGCACGCAGGGAGATCGTCGTGGTTTCGTTCAGGTTGCCGGTTAAGCCCAACTCTAACTGACCACGATCTTCCGGCGTATCGTTGCTGACGGTCTCGTCGTTGAATGCCAGATCGTTTTGACCAGCACCTTTCAACCAGTTAACCGCAACGTACGGCTGCCAGGCCTTGACGTCCTTCTGCTGGAAGTAGCTTGCTTTAACGCCGAGACGACCAAAGACGCTGTCATTGTCCAGGGTAGTGACGCGTACGTCGTCGCGATCGGTATGATTTTCCTGATCGAGATAGCTGTAGATCACCTGCGCCTGCGGCTCGATCTTCCAGGTGCGTTCATTTTCAGACTGGATTATCCACGCGTGGCCGACTTCAACAGACGCGGCGAAACCTTCACTATCGTAGTCTTCATCGTTGCGATTGCTGGTGACGTTGTTGTTGTACCAGCTGTAAGCGGCCCAGGTATCAACGTAGCTGCCCAGACGTAATTTCTGATCTTCCTGCCAGGTGGCGTACAGCCCAACATTGAAGCCATCAACCTTACCCTGTGCGTCACGTACGTTGTGCTTCGCATCAGAGTGGGTCTTCGCCTGGCCTGCACCGAACATCCCGCCAGCACGCAGGATGCCGTTATCCATTGGCTTGCTCATGAAATCGCTGCCGACTTGCAGTACGGTGGTGGTGGTGTCGTAGCTGACTTTATCGCCACCCGCATCGTTCTCGTGATAGCGACCCTTAACGTACATCCAGGTGTTCAGGTCGTCTTCATTGCGGAAGGTGATCTGGTCGCGATCGTCACGCTTATGCAGGAACATGCCCTGTGCGGCAAGGTAGTTACCTAAGTAAGCACCCACTTCAGGTGCCATGACTTCCGGAGCATTGTTACCGCCGTTGTCAGTGTTGCCGCCGTTATCGGTGTTACCGCCGTTGTCGGTGTTACCGCCGTTGTCGGTGTTGCCGCCGTTGTCGGTGTTGCCGCCGTTGTCGGTGTTGCCACCGTTGTCGGTGTTGCCGCCGTTGTCGGTGCTGCCGCCGTTGTCGGTGTTGCCGCCGTTGTCGGTGTTATCGCCATCATCAGTATTGCCACCGTCATCGGTGTCGTCGGAAGGCTCATCAGAAGGCGTTGCCTTTGATTCCAGATACCAGTTGCCGTCACTGTGCTGGTAGAGGTTATATTCCCAGGCGCCTGCGACGACCGGTTTTGCCAGCGTCAGTTGGGCTTCGGAACTGCCGCCGATGCTGACAATTTCCATACCGTTAATGGTTTGCGCGCCTGCGCCGCCAATGTTGGTGATGCTGATGCCAGACTGACCGAAGCTGCTACCCGTAATAGTGAGGTGATCAGTTGGTGAATTATCTTCACCCAGGGTGCTGTTCATCACGATCTGGCTACCGTCAGAGCCGGTGTAGTCGCCATTAATCGTAAAATTATTGCCAACGCTATTATCAGCCGCACTGAGTAACAGCGTGCCGCCATTAGTTACGTTGCCGTTGATGGTATCGACGCCGGAAGCGCTGAGCGTGGAGTTACCCTGGACTGCATTCCATGCCGCCAGCGTACCGCCGCTAAGAACCGCGATGTTGTTGTTCACTTCGCCTGCGGTGGCAAAGGTCGCGCCATTTTCAACGGTAACGGTGGCGTTACTGCCCTTGACGCCGAGCGTTGCGTCGGTGGAGACCAGCGTGGTACCGCCGTGCAGAACCGTATCCCCTGTATAGCTATTTTTGCCCGTCAGGGTCAGGGTGTTGGAATCGACTTTTTCGACGTTACCGCTACCGGTCATGTCGGTGGCGAAAGTGAAATCGCTTCCCTGGTTAAAAATGACGGTACCGTTGTTGGTGAGCCCACCGCTGAGGGTCGCGGTTTTTTCGCCATCGCCCAGTTGCAACGAAGCATCTTTGGCCACCCGTGTATTACCGGTATTCGATACCGCGCCTGACAGGGTTAACGCGCCCGTGTCTATCAGCAAGGAATCGCCAGAGCCAATAATATCGAGATCGCCCGACAGCGCCCAATTTTCGCCCATCATTTTTATACTGGCAAAACCGTCGCCTTCGTTCAGACCCACAAAGTTACTGTCTTCCGTACCGGTGCCGATCAGGGTGAGAGTGTTTCCCGTGGAATTGGTGGAAATAACGTCACCGATAAGAGTGGAACCCGTATCAAGCACCAGGGTGTTATTTTTATTGCTGGCAAACATAACAGCGGCTGTATCACCACTAATCTTTCCGCTATTCGTGATATCTACTTTTGCATTATTCGTTACATTAAAACCGTATTGCGCACCCTGCACGTTACCAGTATTTATGACCTTAGTGTTACCCTCGCTCAGAGCGATTCCATCATTCGCTGTACCAGTGATCGTACCCGCATTATTAATGGCAACGCCTGCAAGTGCGTTCAGGCCAGTTTTACCTTTAATAACTCCGGTTGTGCTATTTGAAATACTTACAGCCGATGAGTTTTCACTAACGAATATACCATCCTCAAAAGCGGTTATATTCCCACGGTTGCTAATTTCACCTTGCATTGATTCAATACTAATAGCTGTAGCCGATTTCGATGTGATGGCGGCACCTTCCTCGTTATTCACCACAACACGTTGCGCGGCAGTATTTATATCCAGGCCAGTTTCCCTACCGGAAATATTCCCTTCGTTAGTGATATTATTGATAGTAAACCCAGTGACAGATACCGCCGCTTCACTATCTGCGGAAGATATCGTCACGTCTTTATTAATAACATATTCAGCATCGGCTGAAAAATCTTGAGGAACAGAAGTTGATTGGTCAATCGTTGCAGAAAACGCAACCGCAGGGGTGCATATCAACAAGGCAGGAAATATCTTTCCCAGGGTTTTGGTTGTATTATTTAATTGGGAGGGTTTGTTGCTCATGTACACATCCATTTGAGTGAGAAGGAATATTCGACACGTGTGTGAAACGTATATCGACCGCCTAAATAATGAGCTCAAAACAAAGAGCGTAAAATTATTATTTTTTCAATGGGTTATGTACAGACTGTTTTATTAAAGAATGACTTAAGGTCCTCTAAAAATATCTGTTGGCAATATGAGTTGTTACTATTATTTTGCGGCATGAATTTGTCGTACGCGTCGTTTTCTTTCTTTAGCGCCGTAATCGCTGTTAAGGTGGTGATGATTGCCAATACTTGCGATTTACTTTGAAGCGTAAGATGACCCCTTTAAGTCGGGGTGGTAACTGTCTACACTCATTGCACAAGAAAAGTAAAAGACGGGCATATACATGATTCTGATAATTTATGCGCACCCCTATCCGCAGCACTCGCATGCGAATAAGCGGATGCTTGAGCAGGCAAGGACGCTTGAAAACGTAGAGATACGTTCCCTCTATCAACTCTATCCAGATTTTAATATCGATGTCGCCGCCGAACAGGAGGCGCTATCCCGTGCCGATCTGATCGTCTGGCAGCATCCGATGCAGTGGTACAGCACGCCTCCGCTGCTGAAATTGTGGATCGACAAAGTTTTCTCCCACGGTTGGGCATATGGGCACAACGGCAACGCGCTTCAGGGCAAAAGCCTGATGTGGGCTGTTACCACCGGCGGGGGGGAAAGCCACTTTGAGATTGGCGCCTTCCCCGGATTTGACGTGCTGGCGCAGCCGCTCCAGGCTACTGCCCTTTACTGCGGTCTGAACTGGCTTCCGCCTTTTGCGATGCACTGTACCTTTGTCTGCGACGATGAAACCTTGCAGGCGCAGGCTCGTCACTACAAACAACGTTTACTTGAGTGGCAGGAGACGCACAATGGATAGCCATACGCTGATACAGGCGCTGATTTACCTCGGCGCGGCGGCATTAATTGTGCCCGTGGCGGTTCGTCTGGGGCTGGGCTCGGTGCTCGGCTATCTGATTGCCGGATGTGTGATTGGCCCCTGGGGCTTTCGGCTGGTGACGGATGCCGAGTCGATCCTGCATTTTGCGGAGATCGGCGTGGTGCTGATGCTGTTTGTGATTGGTCTGGAGCTGGATCCGCAGCGGCTGTGGAAACTGCGCGCCTCGGTGTTTGGCGGAGGCGCCCTGCAAATGCTGGCCTGCGGTCTGCTGTTGGGCGGGTTCTGCATTCTGCTGGGGATGGAGTGGAAAGTCGCAGAGCTGATCGGCATGACGCTGGCGCTCTCCTCGACGGCGATTGCCATGCAGGCAATGAACGAGCGTAATCTGACGGTGTCGCAAATGGGGCGCAGCACCTTCTCCGTACTGTTGTTCCAGGATATTGCCGCCATCCCGCTGGTGGCGATGATCCCGCTGCTGGCAACCAGCGGCGCATCAACGACGCTGGGGGCATTTGCCTTATCAGCGCTGAAGGTTGCCGGTGCGCTGGCGCTGGTTGTTCTGCTTGGTCGCTACGTAACGCGTCCGCTGCTGCGCTTTGTTGCTCGCTCTGGCCTGCGCGAAGTATTCAGCGCTGTTGCGTTATTCCTGGTGTTTGGTTTTGGATTGCTGCTGGAAGAGGCCGGGCTGTCGATGGCAATGGGCGCCTTCCTCGCGGGAGTCTTACTGGCAAGCTCCGAATACCGTCACGCGCTGGAAAGCGATATCGAGCCGTTTAAAGGATTGCTGCTGGGGCTGTTTTTCATCGGCGTCGGGATGTCTATCGACTTCGGGACGCTGGTAACCCATCCGCTGCGCATCATCATTCTGCTGGTGGGTTTCCTGGTCATTAAAATGGCGATGCTGTGGCTGATTGCCCGCCCGTTAAATGTGCCAAAACCGCAACGCCGCTGGTTTGCCGTGCTGCTGGGGCAGGGGAGTGAGTTTGCTTTCGTGGTCTTTGGCGCAGCGCAGATGGCAAATGTACTTGATCCGGAATGGGCAAAAGCGCTGACGCTGGCGGTTGCGCTGTCGATGGCCGCAACGCCGATCCTGCTGGTGCTGCTGACGCGTCTGGAGAAAACGGGAAGCGAACAGGAGCGAGAAGCCGATGAGATCGACGAGGAGCAGCCGCGGGTGATCATCGCCGGATTTGGCCGATTCGGGCAGATTACCGGCCGTTTACTGCTCTCCAGCGGAGTCAAAATGGTTATCCTCGATCACGATCCTGACCATGTCGATACGCTGCGTAAATTCGATATGAAAGTGTTTTACGGTGATGCGACCCGGGTTGATCTGCTGGAATCCGCCGGGGCGGCGAAAGCCGAGGTGTTGATTAATGCCATTGACGATCCTGAAACCAGTATGCAGATGGTTGAGCTGGTTAAAGAGCATTTTCCGCATCTGACCATTATTTCCCGTGCGCGCGATGTGGATCATTACATCCAGCTGCGTCAGGCGGGTGTGGCAGCCCCTGAACGTGAAACCTTCGAAGGGGCGCTTAAATCTGGCCGCATGGCGCTGGAAAGCCTGGGACTTGGTGCGTATGAAGCGCGTGAGCGTGCCGATCTGTTCCGCCGTTTTAATCATGAGATGGTGGAAGAGATGGTGGCGATGGCAAGCAGTACGGCAACCGAACGCGCTGCGGTGTTTAAACGCACCAGCACCATGCTGACGGAGATCATCAACGAGGATCGTAATCACCTGTCGCTGGTTCAGCGCCACGGCTGGCAAGGGACGGAAGAGGGCAAGCATACCGGTGATCCTGCGGATGAACCGGAGAGTAAACCCTCTGCGTGAAGTGGAGTTGCCAGCAATATTAAAAAATTTCTAATTCTTTACCCTGCCGCCAGTCGACGAAAGATTAAGCTTTCCGTATAGTGGCGGCAATTTTTTGCATCCGGGAAATTTTCAATGATCAGTCTGATTGCAGCGCTGGCGGTAGACCGCGTTATCGGCATGGAAAACGCCATGCCGTGGAACCTGCCTGCCGATCTCGCATGGTTTAAACGTACTACGTTAAACAAGCCGGTAGTGATGGGCCGCCTGACCTGGGAGTCGATTGGTCGTCCATTGCCGGGTCGTAAGAATATTGTGATCAGTAGCCAGCCGGGCACTGACGATCGCGTTCAGTGGGTTAAGTCCGTTGATGAAGCCATTGCCGCCTGCGGCGATGCCGAAGAGATCATGGTGATCGGCGGCGGGCGTGTGTATGAGCAGTTCCTGCCAAAAGCGCAGAAACTGTATCTGACGCACATTGATGCGGAAGTGGAAGGGGATACCCATTTCCCGGATTACGATCCGGACGAGTGGGAGTCTGTATTCAGTGAGTTTCACGATGCGGATGCGCAGAACTCGCACAGCTACTGCTTCGAAATTCTGGAACGTCGTTAACGGTTTTATCCTCTCCCCGAAGGGAGAGGATAAACCTCTTCAGGAGGCGACCGCCTCACCCTCGCCTAAGTCCAGCTGTCGGTTGGATGGCTGCACAAAGTAGGTCTTATCTTCCCAGCGTAAGCAGGTTAAATCCCCGCCCCAGCAGCATCCGGTATCCAGCGCGTAGATATTTTCCGGGGTGCCTTTTCCTTCCAGCGATGCCCAGTGCCCAAATACCACGCTGTATTCGTCAGTCACGGGCCCAGGAATGGCAAACCACGGCTTAAGCGGCGCAGGCGCATTTTCCGGCGTATCTTTGCAATACATATCCAGCTGCCCGTTCGGGAAGCAGTAGCGCATGCGCGTAAAGGCATTGGTGATAAAACGCAGTCGCGCCAGGCCGCTGAGGTCATCACTCCAGTTATTCGGCATGTCGCCATACATCGCATCCAGGAAGAACGGGTAGGAGTCGCTCGCCAGCACCGCTTCGGCGTCGCGCGCGCAGGTTTTTGCCGTCTCAAGATCCCACTGAGGCGTGATGCCGGCATGCGCCATCACCAGCTTTTTCTCTTCGTCAATCTGTAGCAGCGGCTGGCGACGCAGCCAGTTGAGCAACTCATCGGCATCCGGTGCTTCCAGCAGGGGGGTAATGCGATCTTTCGGCTTATTACGGCTGATCCCGGCGTATACGGCCAGCAGATGCAGATCGTGGTTGCCCAGCACCATGCGCACGTTGTCGCCTAGCGATTTGACATAGCGGAGGACGTCCAGGGAACCGGGACCGCGCGCCACTAAGTCGCCCGTCAGCCAGAGCGTGTCCTGCCCGGGGGTGAAGTCGACCTGTTTTAATAATGCGATCAGTTCATCGTAGCAACCGTGAACGTCGCCAATCAGATATGTAGACATTAGATTAATGAATAAGTGTAGGTACGGCGAGACGGAATACGGGAATAGCAATGCGGAAAGCATTACCGTCGGCATCGACCATTTCGTAATGGCCCTGCATGGTACCCAGCGGCGTTTCAATTACCGCGCCGCTGGTGTACTGATACTCTTCGCCAGGGGCGATATGGGGTTGTTCACCGACCACGCCTTCGCCCTGGACTTCAATTTCACGGCCATTGCCGTTGGTGATAAGCCAGTAGCGCCCGAGCAGTTGCACAGGCATCCGCCCCAGATTGCGAATGGTTACGGTATAAGCAAAGACAAAACGTTCTTCATCCGGTGTGGATTGGGACTCAATGTAGACGCTTTGAACCTGAACACAGACGCGGGGCGAATCAATCATGGCTTAGCTCTCCTTCGGCGGCGCATTGTCGCTGATGTAATTAGCCAGCTTGCAGTACTGCTCTACGGAAATATTTTCCGCACGCATTGCCGGGTCGATGCCCAACTCAGCTAATACGTCAACGGTAAACAGATTGCCAAGGCTGTTACGAATCGTTTTACGGCGCTGGTTAAAGGCTTCTGTCGTGATACGGCTCAGCACGCGCAGGTCTTTGACCGGGTACGGCATCGTTTTATGTGGCACCAGGCGCACAACCGCAGAATCTACCTTTGGCGGTGGCGTGAACGCGGAAGGCGGTACTTCTAATACCGGGATCACGTTGCAGTAATATTGCGCCATCACGCTTAAACGACCATACGCTTTACTGTTCGGCCCTGCAACCAGACGGTTAACGACCTCTTTTTGCAACATGAAGTGCATGTCGGCAATGGCATCAGTATAGCTAAACAGATGGAACATCAGCGGGGTGGAGATGTTGTACGGCAGGTTACCGAACACGCGCAGCGGCTGTCCCATTTTTTCTGACAGTTCGCCAAAGTTCATGGTCATCGCATCCTGCTGATAAATCGTCAGCTTCGGCCCGAGGAACGGGTGCGTTTGCAGACGCGCGGCCAGATCGCGGTCGAGTTCGATAACGGTCAGTTCGTCGAGGCGTTCGCCTACCGGCTCGGTCAGCGCGGCAAGACCCGGGCCGATTTCGACCATGGCCTGACCTTTCTGCGGATTAATGGCAGAAACGATACTGTCGATCACAAACTGATCGTTGAGGAAGTTTTGCCCGAAGCGTTTACGGGCTAAGTGGCCCTGATGGACTCGATTAGTCATTGAGTATTAACAATCATTTTGATGGCGAGATTAAGCGCCGTAATAAAACTGCCGACATCCGCTTTTCCCTGGCCTGCCAGATCCAGCGCAGTACCGTGGTCAACGGACGTTCGAATAAAGGGTAAACCGAGGGTGATATTCACCCCGCGGCCAAAGCCCTGGTATTTTAGCACGGGCAGACCCTGATCGTGGTACATCGCGAGTACGGCGTCGGCATTATCCAGGTATTTGGGCTGGAAAAGGGTGTCGGCAGGCAGAGGCCCGCTGAGGTTCATCCCCTTCGCCCGCATCTCCTCAAGCACCGGAATGATGGTGTCGATCTCTTCGGTGCCCATATGTCCGCCCTCACCCGCGTGCGGATTCAGGCCGCAAACCAGCACATGCGGCTGCGGAATGCCGAATTTGGTTTGCAGATCGTGATGCAAAATGCCAATGATCTCACGCAAGAGTTCAGGCGTAATGGCATCCGGAATGGCTTTGATCGGCAGGTGCGTTGTTACCAGCGCAACGCGCATTGCTTCGGTTGCCAGCATCATCACCACTTTCGGGCTGTGCGAACGCTCTTCGAAAAATTCGGTATGCCCGGTAAACGGAATGCCCGCGTCATTGATCACGCCTTTATGCACCGGACCGGTGATCAGGGCGGCAAATTCGCCCTGAAGGCAACCGTCACAGGCGCGCGCCAGCGTCTCGACGACGTAGTGGCCGTTTTCGGTGTGTAACTCACCGGGGACAACAGGCGCACGGAGCGGAACAGAAAGCAGGGTGAGAGTACCCGCCTGCTGCGGTGCGGGCTGTTGGCCTTCAACGTAAGGGAGGAGCGTTAAAGGCAGACCGAGCAAAGCTGCCCGGTCTTGTAACAGTGTTGCATCTGCGCAGACAACCAACTCTACCGGCCAGCTGCGCTGGGCGAGCTGAACCACAAGGTCAGGCCCAATCCCGGCGGGTTCGCCGGGGGTGATCACAACACGATGCGGTTTCATCAGTTGCTCAACACTTTCACGTAAGCGCTGGCGCGTTGTTCCTGCATCCAGGTTGCGGCTTCTTCAGAGAACTTACGGTTAAACAGCATGCGATACGCACGGTCTTTCTGCGCCGCGTCGGTTTTATCCACGTTGCGCGTGTCCATCAGCTGGATCAGATGCCAGCCGAAGGAGGAGTGTACCGGCGCGCTCATCTGGCCTTTATTCAGCTTCATTAACGCATCGCGGAAAGCCGGATCGTAAATATCCGCTGCCGCCCAACCCAGGTCACCGCCCTGGTTTGCAGAGCCAGGATCCTGAGAGAACTCTTTTGCCGCTTTATCGAAGGTGGTTTTACCGCTCTTGATGTCTGCGGCGATCTGTTCCAGCTTCGCACGAGCCTGATCGTCAGTCATGATCGGAGACGGCTTAAGCAGGATATGACGCGCATGCACTTCGGTAACCGAAATGTTCTGGCTCTGGCCGCGCAGGTCGTTCACTTTCAGAATGTGGAAGCCCACACCGGAACGGATTGGACCGACGATGTCGCCTTTCTTCGCCGTGCTCAGCGCCTGGGCAAACAGGGATGGCAGCTCCTGAATACGCCCCCAGCCCATCTGGCCGCCTTTCAGCGCCTGCTGGTCAGCGGAATAGGTGATCGCCAGCTTGCCGAAGTCATCGCCATTACGCGCCTGCTCAACGATAGCGCGCGCCTGGCTTTCCGCCTCAGCCGCCTGATCGGAGGTTGGGTTTTCCGGCAGTGGGATCAGGATGTGGCTCAGGTTAAGCTCAGTGCTGGCATCATTCTGATTCCCTACCTGTTTTGCCAGGGCATCCACTTCCTGAGGCAGGATGGTGACGCGGCGACGGACTTCATTGTTACGCACTTCTGAAATCAGCATCTCTTTACGGATCTGATTACGGTAGGTGGCATAGCTGATGCCGTCGTAGGCCAGGCGGCTACGCATCTGATCCGGGGTAATGTTGTTCTGCTTTGCAATGTTGGCGATCGCCTGATCGAGCTGCTCGTCAGAGATCGTCACGCCCATTTTCTGGCCCATCTGAAGAACAATCTGATCCATGATCAGACGCTCCAGGATCTGGTGGCGCAGCGTAGCGTCATCCGGAAGCTGTTGACCTGCTTCGCCCGAGTTGAGCTTTACAGATTTCATCAAACCGTCAACGTCACTTTCAAGCACGACGCCGTTGTTAACCACAGCCGCGACTTTATCGACAACCTGTGGGGCCGCGAAGCTGGTATTCGCAACCATAGCGACACCGAGTAGCAGCGTTTTCCAGTTCTTCATACTTTTTCCATTTCAATTAACCGCAAAGCGGATTACGTTGTAAATCAAGCACATTACAATGAACTACGATACGGCAGAATGTTCGAGCGCAGCATCTGCTGCGTGCCCAGACCGTAGTTAGAACTCAGGCCGCGCAACTCGATATTAAAGCCGATCACGTTATCATATTTGCCCTGACTGTTTTGCGTATCCCAGCCGTTAAGTTTGCGTTCGTAACCGACACGTATTGCGTAACAGCAGGAGTTGTATTGCAGACCCAGCATCTGGTCAGCAGGTTTTTGGGCATTCGTGTCATAGTAGTAGGCCCCGACGACTGACCAACGATCGGCGATCGGCCAGCTCGCGGCGGTACCCACCTGTGAAATACCGTCTTTGTATTGGTCTGTATTCGCATAGTTTGGCAGCGTCGCCTGGATATACTCCGGGCTGGCGTAACGGTACGTCAACTGCAACATGCGGTCTTCATCACGACGGTATTCGATGGCTGCGCTGCCCGTCGCGATATTGTCCAGTCGTGTATCGTACTGAACACCACCGCGCAGACCCCAACGATCCGTCATGCGCCAGTAGGTGTCGCCCGCCCATACCAGTGAGCCCGTTTTGTTGTCTTTCTCCCAGTTAATGTCGTCATCACCGGTACGAGACTCGGTGAAATAGTAGATTTGACCAACAGAAACGTTAAAACGTTCAACGGCAGCATCATCATATACGCGCGTTGTGACGCCAGTCGTTAACTGGTTAGCAGACGCAATACGGTCAAGCCCGCCGTAGGTACGGTCACGGAACAGGCCGCTGTAGTCTGATTGCAGGAAGGAAGAGTCGTAGTTTTGAATTTTGCTCTGATCGCGATAAGGCACATACAGATACTGCATACGCGGCTCAAGCGTCTGGGTGTATCCATCGGCGAGAAGGCCCATATCACGTTCGAAGATCAGCTTCCCGTCCATTTTGAATTGCGGAAGCGTACGGTTTACCGACTCTTCAAGATCGGTGCCATAGCGTTTGTTATACCAGTCCAGATTTTTCTGCTGGTAGTGGGTGGCCATCAGCTTAGCTTCGGTATTCAGGCTCGCCCAGTCGTTTGACCACGGCAGATTGATCGTCGGCTCGATATGCAGACGCGTTGATTCCGGCATATCCGAGTTGGTGTTGACGAAATGGACCGCCTGAGCATAAACGCGCGTGTCGAAAGGACCCACATCGTTCTGGTACCAGTTCACGTCCAGCTGCGGCTCGGCACCATAGGTACTACGCGATTGTGTATCAAATACCTGGAACTGTTTGGTCGACACCGTCGCGTCAAAGTTCTCAATGGCGTAGCCCACGCTGAATTTCTGCGTGGCGTAACCGTCGGTACTGGAGCCGTATTTAGAATCAAAGTCGTTGAAGTAATACGGATCGCTGACTTTGGTGTAGTCGATGTTGAAGCGCCACACCTGATCCAATACCCCGGCGTGCTTCCAGTAGTACATCCAGCGGTGCTTATCACCTTCGCTCGGATGCTCGTCCTGGAACACCTTATCTGATGGCAGATAATCAAATTCCATCAGACCCGCGCCCGCCTTGGTCAGATAGCGGAATTCGTTCTCCCACATGATGTTACCGCGCTTATGGATATAGTGCGGCGTGATCGTGGCGTCCATGTTGGGCGCAATGTTCCAGTAGTACGGCAGGTAGAACTCAAAGTAGTTCGACGTGCTGTACTTGGCGTTCGGGATCAGGAAACCTGAACGACGTTTGTCACCCACAGGCAGTTGCAGGTAAGGGCTATAGAAAATGGGCACCGGGCCGAGTTTAAAACGGGCGTTCCAGATCTCTGCAACCTGTTCTTCACGGTCGTGGATCACTTCACTGCCCACAACGCTCCAGGTATTTGACCCTGGCAAACAGGAGGTAAACGTGCCGTTTTCGAGAATGGTGTAGCGGTTTTCGCCGCGCTGCTTCATCAGGTCCGCGGTACCGCGCCCCTGACGACCGACCATCTGGTAATCACCTTCCCAGACGTTGGTGTCTTTGGTATTCAGATTCGACCAGGCTTTCGGACCTTTCAGGATGACCTGATTGTCGTCATAGTGCACATTACCCAGCGCATCCACCGTACGGACAGGCGCCTGAGCACCTTCCGGTTGCTTCTGGTGCAATTGCACTTCGTCAGCAAGCAGGCGACTGTTTCCCTGGTTAATATCGACATTGCCCGTAAAGGTCGCATTGTCAGGATAATTACCTTTTGCGCTGTCGGCATTAATGGTGACGGGTAAGTCATTCGTATCGCCTTTCACCAGTGGGCGATTGTAACTTGGGACGCCAAGCATACACTGCGAGGCGAGATCGGCTGCGAGCCCCTGTTGGCTATACAGGGCGGTGCCAATCATTGTGGCCAGAAGGGTGGGGA
This sequence comes from Enterobacter cloacae complex sp. 302F9, assembly GCF_050030335.1. NCBI lineage: Bacteria > Pseudomonadati > Pseudomonadota > Gammaproteobacteria > Enterobacterales > Enterobacteriaceae > Enterobacter > Enterobacter cloacae complex sp. 302F9. Next base: position 748,242 of record NZ_JBLGUC010000001.1, read on the forward strand.
TACGTTTTTTCATACGTTGTATTTTATTGTTCCGTCATCAGTGGCTACGGCTTACAAACGCTCAGAGACTATCTTACTCATCAGCGCAGTACCAGCGTTAATCCTGCCCGTTTGCGCGCCAGAGTGTTAGGCTCGCTATCGAATGACGAGTATGATAATGCAAATTATAGGCGATGTCCCTCAATTGACCGTGGCGCGACCACTGTAATGATGGCGTTGCGTCGGCCAGGAACATGACCATTCGGGGAGTATATGCAGTATTGGGGTAAAATAATCGGCGTTGCGTTCGCAATTATTATGGGTGCCGGATTCTGGGGTGTTGTTCTTGGCCTCATTATCGGCCATATGTTTGATAAAGCACGCAGCCGCAAAATGGCCTGGTTTGCCAACCAGCGCGAGCGCCAGTCACTCTTTTTCTCCACCACCTTCGAGGTGATGGGGCACTTAACCAAATCAAAAGGACGCGTAACGGAAGCCGATATTCAGGTGGCCAGCGTCTTTATGGATCGCATGAATCTGCACGGCGAATCCCGCATCGCGGCGCAGAATGCGTTTCGGATTGGTAAATCAGATCACTACCCGCTGCGTGAAAAAATGCGGCAGTTCCGTAGCATCTGTTTCGGGCGTTTTGATTTAATTCGGATGTTTCTGGAAATTCAAATCCAGGCCGCCTTCGCGGATGGCTCTCTGCATCCGAATGAACGGGACGTCCTGTATGTGATTGCTGAAGAGTTGGGCATTTCCCGCATGCAGTTCGATCAGTTCCTGCGCATGATGCAGGGCGGCGCGCACTTTGGCGGCGGTTATCAGCAGCAATCGTCCGGCGGCGGCTGGCAGCAGGCGCAGCGTGGCCCTACGCTTGAAGATGCCTGTAACGTCCTCGGCGTGAAGCCGTCTGACGATGTTACGACCATCAAACGCGCCTATCGTAAGCTGATGAGCGAGCACCATCCGGATAAGCTGGTGGCGAAAGGCCTGCCGCCAGAGATGATGGAGATGGCGAAACAAAAAGCGCAGGAAATCCAGAAAGCCTACGAGCTGATTAAAGAGCAGAAAGGTTTTAAATAAAAAAATGGCCCGACACAGTCGGGCCATTTTTTCAGAAGTCCACCGGGGCTTTGAACGTCATGGCGTTGCCGAAAGCAGGGTGGGTGATGGTGAGCGTCTGCGCATGCAGTTGCAGGCGCGGCGCTAACGCCAGCGCTTCCGGCGGCGCATAGAATCTGTCCCCCAGAATGGGGTGACCCATCGCAAGCATATGCACACGCAGCTGGTGGGAGCGCCCGGTAATCGGCTTCAGCAGGACGCGCGCGGTGTTATCCGGCGCGTACTCCAGCACTTCATACTCGGTTTGCGCGGCCTTGCCGGTTTCGTAACACACCTTCTGCTTTGGCCGGTTCGGCCAGTCGCAAATCAGCGGTAAATCCACCAGCCCTTCCGCCTGTGCCGGATGGCCCCAGACGCGCGCGACATACTGTTTCTTCGGCTCGCGCTCGCGGAACTGACGCTTCAGCTCGCGTTCTGCCGCTTTATTCAGAGCCACCACAATCACGCCGCTGGTCGCCATATCCAGACGATGGACAGACTCGGCCTGGGGATAATCACGCTGGATACGCGTCATCACGCTGTCTTTATGCTCTTCCAGACGCCCCGGCACGGATAACAAGCCGCTCGGCTTGTTAACCACCATAATGTGCTCGTCCTGATACAGAATGACCAGCCACGGATCCATCGGGGGATTGTAGGGCTCCATTACCATCTTGCGCTCCGCTTACTGATGCGTCACAACGATAAGACGCAGGGCGTCGAGACGCCATCCCGCCTGATTCAGGCTTTCCAGCACCTGCTGGCGGTTGCTCTCAATGGCGGCCAGCTCATCGTCACGAATGTTAGGGTTCACTGCTTTCAACGCTTCCAGACGCGACAGCTCGGCAGAAAGCTTCTCATCGGCTTCGCTACGCGCCGCATCGATCAGCACTCTGGCCGCTTTTTCGGCCTGGGCTTCACCCAGTTGCAGAATGGCATGCACGTCCTGCTGCACCGCATTCACCAGCTTACTGCCGGTATGGCGGTTCACCGCGCTCAGCTGACGGTTGAAGCTTTCAAACTCCACCTGGCCGGCCAGGTTCGTACCGTTTTTATCCAGCAGCAGACGCACCGGGGTTGGCGGCAGGAAGCGGTTAAGCTGAAGCTGTTTCGGCGCCTGCGCTTCCACAACGTAGATCAGCTCCACCAGCAGCGTGCCCACAGGCAAGGCTTTGTTCTTCAACAGGGAGATGGTGCTGCTGCCGGTATCGCCGGAGAGGATCAGATCCAGACCGTTGCGGATCAGCGGGTGCTCCCAGGTGATGAACTGTGCATCTTCGCGGGAAAGCGCCACATCACGCTCAAAGGTGATGGTGCAGCCGTCTTCCGGCAGGCCCGGGAAATCCGGCACCAGCATATGATCGGACGGGGTCAGCACGATCATGTTCTCGCCGCGATCGTCCTGGTTAATGCCGACGATGTCGAACAGGTTCATGGAGAAGCTGATCAGGCTGGTGTCATCGTCCTGTTCTTCGATACTTTCGGCCAGCTGCTGCGCTTTTTCACCGCCGTTGGAGTGGATCTCCAGCAGGCGATCGCGACCCTGCTCCAGCTGAGCTTTCAACGCGTCGTGCTTCTCTCGACAGGATTTGATCAGCTCATCAAAGCCCTCGGTGTTTTCCGGCGCCGCGAGGTAACCGATCAGATCGCTATGCACCTGGTCATAAATGGTGCGGCCCGTCGGGCAGGTATGTTCAAACGCATCCAGGCCTTCGTGGTACCAGCGAACCAGAACGGACTGGGCGGTTTTCTCCAGATACGGAACGTGGATCTGAATATCGTGCGCCTGACCGATACGATCCAGACGGCCGATACGCTGCTCCAGCAGATCCGGGTTAAACGGCAGATCGAACATCACCAGATTGCTGGCGAACTGGAAGTTACGGCCTTCAGAACCGATTTCGGAGCACAGCAGAACCTGCGCGCCGCTGTCCTCTTCACTAAACCACGCCGCAGCGCGGTCGCGCTCGATAATAGACATGCCTTCATGGAACACGGCGGCGCGAATACCTTCGCGCTCGCGCAGCACTTGTTCAAGTTGCAGGGCGGTGGCTGCCTTGGCGCAGATCACCAGCACCTTCCGGGAACGGTGCGCGGTCAGATAACCCATTAACCACTCCACGCGCGGATCGAAGTTCCACCAGGTGCCAGTGTCGCCTTCAAATTCCTGATAAATTTGCTCCGGGTAGAGCATATCGCGCGCGCGATCTTCCGCTGATTTACGGGTGCCCATAATGCCGGAGACTTTAATCGCCGTCTGGTACTGGGTCGGCAGCGGCAGTTTGATGGTGTGCAGCTCGCGTTTCGGGAAGCCTTTCACGCCGTTACGGGTGTTGCGGAACAGCACGCGGCTGGTGCCGTGACGGTCCATCAGCATGTCGATCAGCTCTTTACGCGCAGATCCCGCATTATCGCTGTCGCTGTTCGCGGCCTGAAGCAGCGGCTCAATATCCTGCTCGCCGATCAGATCGCTGAGGGTGTTAAGTTCATCATTAGAGAGACGATTACCGGCCAGCAGCAGCGCGACGGCGTCCGCCACCGGACGGTAGTTTTTCTGCTCTTCAACAAACTGCTCAAAATCGTGGAATCGGTTCGGATCGAGCAGGCGCAGACGGGCGAAGTGGCTCTCAAGACCCAGCTGCTCCGGGGTGGCGGTCAGAAGCAGAACGCCCGGTACGCGCTCGGCAAGCTGCTCAATCGCCATGTATTCACGGCTTGGCGCATCTTCGCTCCAGACGAGGTGGTGCGCTTCGTCGACGACCATCAGATCCCATTCTGCGTCGCACAGGTGCTCCAGGCGCTGCTTGCTGCGGCGTACGAAGTCCAGGGAGCAGATCACCAGCTGTTCGGTTTCAAACGGGTTGTCCGCGTCGTGCTGGGCTTCGGCATAGCGCTCGTCGTCGAACAGGGAGAAGCGCAGGTTAAAGCGGCGCAGCATCTCGACCAGCCACTGGTGTTGCAGCGTTTCCGGCACCACAATCAGCACGCGCTCGGCAGCGCCAGAGAGCAGCTGCTGGTGCAGGATCATGCCTGCTTCGATGGTTTTACCCAGGCCCACTTCGTCAGCCAGCAGCACGCGAGGCGCATGGCGACGGCCCACGTCATGGGCGATATTCAGCTGATGGGGAATAAGGCTGGTACGCTGGCCGCGCAGGCCGCTCCACGGCATGCGGTACTGTTCACTCTGGAACTTACGCGCGCGGTAGCGCAGGGAGAAGCGATCCATTCGGTCGATTTGCCCGGCAAACAGACGGTCCTGCGGCTTGCTGAAAACCAGTTTGCTGTCGAGCAGCACTTCACGCAGGATAACATTCGTCTCGTCGGTATCAAGACGCGTTCCAATGTAGGCGAGCAGTCCATTCTCTTCTTTTACGTCTTCAACCTTCAGCTGCCAGCCTTCGTGGCTGGTCACGGTGTCGCCCGGATTGAACATTACGCGGGTAACAGGGGAGTCATTGCGAGCGTACAGGCGGTTTTCACCGGTAGCAGGGAAAAGGAGGGTAACCATGCGCGCATCGACGGCAACGACGGTTCCTAATCCAAGTTCGCTTTCTGTATCGCTGATCCAGCGTTGACCAAGTGTAAAAGGCATAGTTGTTCGGCTCTAATCTTTAATTGCAGGCAATAGTTCGACCCCGTCAAAAAAGACGGTCATCGAAAAATGGGTCCGGGAATGGAAAGGGCGCTATGGTACTGGATGGCAACGGTTTCGTCACGCGTCAAAATAGCCCAAGTTGTCCTGTCACTAGTGTAGCAAAGTCGTCATTGATGAACGGTAAAATTCCCTCCGCAACCGGCTGAAGCTGGCGGGTCAGGTAGTGATCGTAATCGAGCGGAGACTGCTGGTAATCAACGGGTTCCGGGCCGTTAGTTGTCCAGACGTATTTGATCGTACCCCGGTTCTGATACTGCGGCGCACGGCCCCGGCGAACATTCTCTTCATCCGCCAGCCGCGCGGCGCGTACGTGGGGAGGAACGTTACGTTGATATTCGGCCAGCGGGCGGCGCAGGCGCTTGCGATACACCAGCTGGTCATCCAGTTCACCCGCCATCAGGCTGGCGATGGTGTCGCGCACGTAGTCCTGATACGGCTCGTTGCGAAACACCCGCAGGTAGAGCGTCTGCTGGAACTGCTGCGCCAGTGGCGTCCAGTCGGTGCGCACCGTCTCCAGCCCTTTAAAGACCATCCGCTGCGTGTCACCTTCCTGAATCAGCCCGGCGTAGCGCTTCTTGCTGCCCTGGTCGGTTCCGCGAATGGTCGGCATTAAAAAGCGGGTGAAATGGGTTTCAAACTCCAGCTCTAATGCGCTGGTTAACCGCTCTTTTTGCAAAGTTTCGCGCCACCAGTCGTTCACAAAGGCGACCAGATCTTTGCCGATTTGCGCGGCGTCGTCCTCCGAATGGGCGGCTTTCAGCCAGACAAAGGTGGAGTCGGTATCGCCATAAATCACGTCATAGCCCCGGGATTCAATCAGCGCTTTGGTCTGGCGCATAATGTCGTGCCCGCGCATGGTGATGGACGACGCCAGACGGGGATCAAAGAAGCGGCAGGCGCTAGTACCCAGCACGCCGTAAAAGGCGTTCATAATGATTTTCAGCGCCTGTGAGAGCGGCTTGTTGCCGTGGCGTTTCGCCTCGTCGCGGCCGTGCCAGATGTTTCCCACAATTTCGGGCAGGCAGTGTTTTTCCCGCGAGAAGCGTGCCCCAAGAAAACCTTCGGTGCTGTGCGCATCGTCTGGCTGGGCCATCCCCTCCACCAGCCCCACCGGATCAATCAGAAACGTGCGGATAATGGACGGGTACAGGCTTTTATAATCCAGCACCAGCACCGAGTCATACAATCCTGGCCGGGAGTCCATCACGTACCCGCCGGGACTGGCCTGCGGCGGCACGTCCCCGAGGTTGGGGGCAACGTACCCTGCCCGGTGCATTCGCGGAAAATAGAGGTGGCTGAAGGCCGCTACCGAGCCGCCGTGCCTGTCGACCGCGAGACCGTTCACCGTCGCCCGCTCCAGCAGGAACGGCATGATCTCGGTTTTGTGGAAGATCAGCGTCACCAGCTCGCAATCTTTCAGGTTATAGGTAGCGAGCGCCGGCTTATCTTCATTAAAGCGCCGGTCGATCTCGTCCATTCGGTCCCAGGGATTGTCGATGGATTTACCTTCGCCGAGCAGCGCCTGGGCGACCGCTTCCAGCGAGAAGGAAGAGAAGTTCCAGAAGGCGGATTTCAGCGCCTCGATACCGTCGATAATCAGGCGACCGTTAGCCTGCGCGAAGAAAACACCGTTCTTAAAACCGTGCTCACGCCACTCCAGCTCGCTGTTGCCGCGCCCCAGAATCAGCGGGATACGGTAACGCTCGGCATGTTTTTGCAGCACGCGCAGGTCAAACTGCACTACGTTCCAGCCGATCAGAACATCCGGATCGTGCTCGGCAAACCACTGGTTAAGCTTCTCCAGCAGTTGCGGGCGGCTGTTGACGTACTCCAGATTAAAATCCAGCGCGGACGCATCGCCGTTCGGCGGCCCGAGCATATAGACAACCCGCTGCCCACAGCCTTCCAGGCCAATGCAGTACAGTTCGCCGTGGCGGGTGGTTTCAATATCCAGCGACACCCACTTTAGCGGCGGGCGATAGTGCGGATTAGGCTTCAGGCGCGCGTTAACGATCCTGCCGTTTTGCGCGGTGCCATCTACCCAGACGGGGGCGGTGATAAATCGCTCCATCAGAAAGCGTTCAGGCGGGCGAATGTCGGCCTCGTAAAGCGTCACGCCTGCTTCACGAAGCAGCTTTTCATAGCGCATCAACTGGCGATGGGCGCGGCAGTAGAGGCCGTAAACCGGCTGGCGGTGGAAATCTTTCAGTTGGAGCGGCGTAAGGCGCCAGTTGTTTTCGCCGCGTAGCAGTTGTTTCACTTTCTCGACGTGAGCTTCAGGAATAAAGGCCACGGACTCCTGCGGCGGGAGCGTAACGTTTAGTGGGCCGTTGTCCGTTGCCAGCCAGAATTCAACCTCAGTACCCTGAGGGGTATCCCGCCAGTGTCTGGTCAGTAAAAAGCCTTCTTGCGCCTGCGTCACGCCGATATCCCATAAAACAAAACCAGGCCTGATTATAGCCTGGTTGAGGGGTGTTTGCTGGGGTTTTATACAGTGCCCGTTCCGCCGGATGGCGCTGCGCTTATCCGGCCTACAGGTTCCGCAGGCCCGGTAAGCGCAGCGTCACCGGGTAAGGGTTTACTGGCCGTAGTAGGCTTTCGCGCCGTGCTTACGCAGGTAATGCTTATCCAGCAGGGTTTGCTGCATATCCGGCAGCTGCGGCGCCAGCTGGCGGCAGAAGATCCCCATATAGGCGACTTCCTCCAGCACGATCGCGTTGTGCACCGCGTCCTCCGCGTTTTTACCCCAGGCAAACGGGCCGTGGGAGTGCACCAGCACGCCGGGCATTTGCGCCGCGTCGATTCCCTGTTTTTCGAAGGTTTCGACAATCACGTTCCCCGTTTCCCATTCGTACTCACCGCCGATCTCCGCATCGGTCATCAGACGCGTGCAGGGAATGGTGCCGTAAAAGTAGTCCGCGTGGGTGGTGCCGGTGGCCGGAATAGGCTGGCCCGCCTGCGCCCAGATGGTCGCGTGACGCGAATGGGTATGCACAATCCCGCCGATGGTCGGGAAGGCCTGATACAGCAGGCGATGAGTGGGCGTATCGGAGGAGGGCTTTTTATTGCCTTCAACCACTTCACCCGTTTCGATGCTGACCACCACCATGTCTTCTGCGGTCATTACCGTGTAATCCACGCCGGAAGGCTTGATCACGAACACCCCTTTTTCCCGGTCAACGGCGCTGACGTTGCCCCATGTCAGGGTTACGAGGTTATGTTTTGGCAGCGCCAGGTTGGCTTCGAGTACCTGACGTTTGAGATCTTCTAACATTGTCGTCTCCTGCCGGATGGCGCTGCGCTTATCCGGCCTACAGAACCGTAGGCCCGGTAAACGAAGTGCCACCGGGCATTCAGGGCTTAGCGTTTTGAACCGTAATAGACTTCGTTCCAGCGCAGCGCGTCTTTAAAGGCTGGCAGACGGGTGTCGTTATCAATCACGGTCAGTTCGATGTCGTGCAGCTCGGCAAACTGACGCATATCGTTCAGGTCAAGCGCGTGGCTGAATACGGTGTGGTGCGCGCCGCCGGCCAGGATCCAGGCTTCCGAGGCGGTTGGCAGGTCAGGCTGTGCTTTCCACAAAGCGTTGGCGACCGGCAGTTTCGGCAGAGAATGCGGGGTTTCAACCGCATCGACGCAGTTCACCAGCAGGCGGAAACGATCGCCGAGGTCAATCAGGCTGGCGTTAATGGCCGGGCCGGTACGGGTGTTGAAGATCAGACGGGCCGGATCCGCTTTGCCGCCAATGCCGAGGTACTGCACGTCGAGGATCGGTTTCTCTTCAACCGCGATGGATGGACACACTTCCAGCATGTGCGAGCCGAGCACCAGATCGTTGCCGTTCTCGAAGTGGTAGGTGTAGTCCTCCATAAAAGAGGTGCCGCCCTGTAGACCGGTCGACATCACCTTCATGATGCGAAGCAGAGCGGCAGTTTTCCAGTCGCCTTCGCCCGCAAAGCCGTAGCCCTGCTGCATCAGACGTTGTACCGCCAGACCCGGGAGCTGTTTCAGGCCGTGGAGATCTTCAAAGGTGGTGGTGAAGGCATGGAAGCCGCCCTGTTCCAGAAAACGCTTCATGCCCAGCTCAATACGTGCGGCATCCAGCACGTTCTGGCGCTTGTCACCGTTGACCTGTGCCGCAGGCGTCAGGCGATAGCTGCTTTCGTACTCGTCCACCAGCGCGTTAACGTCGCCATCGCTGATGTCATTCACCACCTGCACCAGGTCGCCCACCGCCCAGGTGTTGACGGAGAAGCCAAATTTAATCTGCGCGGCCACTTTATCACCGTCGGTGACCGCCACTTCGCGCATGTTGTCGCCGAAACGCACCACTTTCAGGTGGCGGGTATCCTGCTTAGATACCGCCTGACGCATCCAGGAGCCAATGCGTTTTTGTGCCTGACCGTCCTGCCAGTGCCCGGTCACCACGGCATGCTGTTGACGCATGCGCGCGCCGATGAAGCCGAACTCGCGGCCGCCGTGCGCGGTCTGGTTCAGGTTCATGAAGTCCATGTCGATGCTGTCCCACGGCAGGGAGGCGTTGAACTGCGTGTGGAATTGCAGCAGCGGTTTGTTGAGGATAGCCAGGCCGTTGATCCACATTTTGGCTGGCGAGAAGGTGTGCAGCCACACCACCAGGCCAGCGCATTTGTCATCGTAATTGGCATCGCGGCAAATGTTGGTGATTTCGTCCGGGGTGGTACCCAGCGGCTTCAGCACCAGTTTGCACGGCAGTTTGGCTTCCGCGTTCAGCGCATTCACAACGTGCTCCGCGTGTTTCGTCACCTGCTGCAACGCTTCCGGTCCGTACAAATGCTGGCTGCCAATCACAAACCACACTTCATAATTATTAAAAATGGTCATTATCGTGTCCTTAATGTGTCAGGGTTGCCGTAGTATCCGCGGTGCTTTTGGCCGGGGCGGCGACAGGGAGATAGTGAAGTTCGGCGCTTTTTGCCCATTGCTGGTAGCGCTGATAAAGCTGTTCAAAGCGTTGTGCCTGCTGAGTCTGCGGCTGGAGCGTACTTTCGACGGCGCTCGCCATATGCTGTTGCGCGGTCGGGATATCCGCATGTACGCCTGCGGCCACGGCAGCGAAAATCGCCGCGCCCAGCGCACAGCACTGATCGGAGGCCACAATTTGCAGCGGCCGGTTCAGCACGTCGCAGCAGGCCTGCATAATCACCGGGTTTTTACGGGCGATGCCGCCCAGCGCCATCACGTTGTTCACGTCAATGCCCTGCCCGGTGAAGCACTCCATAATGGCGCGCGCGCCGAATGCGGTGGCGGCGATCAGGCCGCCAAACAGCGCGGGCGCGTCGGTCGCGAGGTTGAGATCGGTAATCACCCCTTTCAGACGCTGGTTGGCAAACGGCGTACGACGCCCGTTGAACCAGTCCAGCACCACCGGCAGGTGGTCGAGAGACGGATTTTTTGCCCAGGCTTCGGTGAGCTGCGGCAGGAGCTGTTTTTTGCTCGCGGTAATCTGTGTTTTCAGTTCAGGATGCGCGGCTGCCAGCTGATCCAGCGGCCAGCCGAGCACACGGCCAAACCAGGCGTAGATATCGCCGAAGGCGGACTGACCCGCTTCGAGGCCGATAAAATCGGGTACCACGCTGCCGTCAACCTGACCGCAGATGCCTTTCACCGCGCGGTCGCCGACGCTGGCTTTATCTGCCGTCAGAATGTCACAGGTGGAGGTGCCGATAACTTTCACCAGCGTGTTGGGCTGCGCACCCGCGCCCACGGCACCCATATGGCAGTCGAACGCGCCGCCGGAAATGGTCACGTTTTGCGGCAGACCGAGGCGTTTCGCCCACTCTTCGCAGAGCGTGCCGACCGGAATATCGGCGGTGAAGGTGTCGATAAACAGCGGGTATGTCAGGTTTTTGTTGATGATCGGGTCGAGTTCATCGAAGAACGTTGCCGGAGGCAGCCCCCCCCAGCTTTCATGCCACAGCGATTTATGCCCGGCGCTGCAACGGCCGCGGCGGATATCCTGCGGGCGAGTGGTACCGGAGAGCAGGGCGGGAACCCAGTCGCATAGCTCAATCCATGATGCCGCTGCCTGTGCGACCGACGCGTCCGCGCGGGTAACGTGCAGGATCTTGGCCCAGAACCACTCGCTGGAGTAAATTCCGCCGATATACCGTGAGTAGTCAGTTTTGCCCGGCTGATGGCATAAGCGGGTGATGGCTTCCGCCTCTTCCACGGCGGTATGGTCTTTCCACAGCACAAACATGGCGTTCGGGTTGTCGGCAAACTCCGGTCGCAGCGCCAGTACGCGGCCTTCGGCATCGACAGGAGCAGGCGTTGAGCCAGTGCTGTCGACGCCAATCCCCACGACATCGGCCCGCTGGGCGTCCGTCAACTCCGCCAGCACGGTTTTGATCGCCGCTTCCATTGATTCAATGTAATCACGCGGGTGGTGGCGGAACTGGTTGTTCGGCGCATCGCAGTAGCGCCCCTCTTGCCAGCGCGGATACCACTCAACGCTGGTTGCTATCTCCTGGCCAGTCGTACAGTCCACTGCCAGCGCGCGAACTGAGTCGCTGCCAAAATCGAGGCCAATTGCAATTGCCATGGTGTTGCTCCATCCAAAAAACAGGTATGGAAGAACATTAGAGACTGGGGACAAAAATCGTCAGGCAGGATCCGCTAATCTTATGGACTAAATTGCTGTAGCCACGCAAAGTGTGACGCCGTGCAAATATTCTATGTGGACATTTCTGCCGCACTTATAGACACTTTTGTTACTGCTTATCTGCCCGTACTGGCGGACAAATCAGGGGAAAAGGCTGAAACATGGCGGACGTAAAAGAGGCGTGATGCTTTTTGGATCTTTTCGCGGGCCATTTTTATACTGCTTTTATCGATATGGACAATTGGTTTCCTTCAGGACCCTTGGGAGAACTGAATCTATGGCCGAACCGCAAAACGATCCCTTACTGCCGGGCTACTCATTTAACGCCCATCTGGTGGCGGGGCTGACGCCAATTGAGGCCGAGGGATATCTCGATTTTTACGTCGATCGCCCTCTTGGCATGAAGGGATATATCCTCAACCTGACCGTACGCGGAGAAGGGGTCGTCAAAAACGGGGATCAGCAGTTTATCTGCCGCCCCGGTGATATGCTGCTGTTCCCGCCGGGGGAGATCCACCACTACGGGCGCCATCCGGATGCCAAAGAGTGGTATCACCAGTGGGTCTATTTCCGTCCGCGCGCCTACTGGCAGGAGTGGCTCTCGTGGCCGGCCATTTTCGCCCATACCGGTTTATATCGCCCGGATGAGGCGCATCTGGCGCAGTTCCGTGAGCTGTTCGCACAGATTATTGAGGCAGGGCAGGCGGGCGGGCGCTACGCCGAACTGCTGGCCATCAACCTGCTTGAACAGGTGCTGCTGCGCCGCATGGAGGCCATCAACGAGTCGCTTAATCCGCCGCTGGACAACCGCGTCCGCGACGCCTGCCAGTACATCAGCGACCACCTTGCCGACAGCCAGTTTGATATTGCCAGCGTCGCCCAGCATGTGTGCCTGTCGCCGTCACGGCTCTCTCATCTGTTCCGCCAGCAGCTTGGCGTGAGCGTACTCAGCTGGCGTGAGGATCAGCGCATCAGCCAGGCGAAGCTGCTGCTCAGCACCACCCGAATGCCTATCGCCACCGTCGGGCGTAACGTCGGCTTTGAAGATCAGCTCTATTTCTCTCGCGTGTTTAAGAAGTGCACCGGTGCCAGCCCGAGCGAATTCCGTGCGGGATGTGAATAATCGGTAAACATTCAGGTGAACTTCAGGCGCATCTTGTAAACTATTCAGACAATTGATGCCTTGACGCGGTGCAGGGCGCTAAGCAGAATCGCTGATTCGTTTTCTGACCGGAATAGTTATGCAGGCATTGCTGGAACATTTTATTACCCAGTCCGTTATGTATTCGCTCATCGCCGTGGCGCTGGTGGCGTTTCTGGAGTCGCTGGCGCTGGTCGGGCTGATCCTGCCCGGCACCGTGATGATGGCGGGGCTTGGGGCGCTTATCGGCAGCGGCGAGGTCAATTTCTGGCAGGCGTGGATGGCCGGTATCATCGGTTGTTTGCTGGGGGACTGGATCTCCTTCTGGCTGGGCTGGCGCTTTAAGAAGCCGCTGCACCGCTGGTCGTTCATGAAAAAAAACAAAGCGCTGCTGGATAAAACCGAGCACGCGCTGCACCAGCACAGCATGTTCACTATCCTTGTGGGGCGCTTCGTTGGCCCAACGCGCCCGCTGGTGCCGATGGTGGCCGGGATGCTGGATCTGCCCGTCGCGAAGTTTGTGGTGCCGAACATCATCGGCTGCGTTTTCTGGCCGCCGTTCTACTTCCTGCCGGGGATCCTGGCGGGCGCGGCCATCGATATTCCTGACGGTATGCAAAGCGGCGAGTTCAAGTGGCTGCTGCTGGGAACGGCGGTCCTGCTGTGGCTGGCGGTCTGGCTCTGCTGGCGCCTGTGGCGCAGCGCGAAAGCCAGTGTTGATCGCCTGACGCGCTATCTTCCGCGCACGCGCCTGCTCTGGCTGGCCCCGCTGACGCTGGGAGTGGCTGTCGTGGCGCTGGTGGCGCTGATTCGCCACCCGCTGATGCCGGTGTACGGTGAGATCCTGTTGAAGGTGGTGAGCCGTTAAACGCCGGGCGGCACTCCGTTTGCCCGGCCTACGGTCTTATACCCAGTAATCCTGACGCGCTTTCTTTCCCGCTCATTAAGGCGTCGGTTGTTCCATCCCACAAAATACGTCCCTCCGCGATCACTACCGATCGCGGCGCGATGCGTGCGGCATCTTCGATGCTATGCGAAACCATCAGCATCGTCAGTTGCTCGCGCTCGCAAACCTCCTCAACCAGCGAGAGCATCTCCTGACGCAGGGCCGGGTCGAGCGCCGAAAAGGGTTCGTCGAGCAGCAGCAGCGGCTGCTTGCGCACCAGACAGCGTGCCAGCGCCACGCGCTGGCGCTGGCCGCCGGAAAGCTCACCCGGTAGTCTGTTGATAAACGCAGCCAGGCCCATTTGTTCGGCGATCGCCTCCAGCGTCTGACGCTGCGCAACACTGAGCTTTAACCCCGGATCCATACCCAGCGCGATGTTCTGCCACACCGTAAGATGATTGAACAGATTGTTTTCCTGGAACAGCATCGACACCGGGCGCGTAGCCGGCGGAGCGTAGGTATATTCGCCATTATCAATGACGATCGACCCGCTGGCAGGCTGCAAAAAACCGGCAATCAGATTGAGCAGGGTACTTTTTCCGGCCCCGCTGGGGCCAAGCACTGCGATTCGCTCTCCCTGACGAACGGAGAGGGTAAAACGCATTGGCAGGTGCTCATAAAGCCAGGTTACATCAGTCAGTTTTAACATCACGCCCCGGAAGTTTTTCGATAACGGTAAATAACGCAAAGCACAGCACCAGCAGTAAAAGTGCCGTGACGGCGCCGTCCTGGCTACGATAGGAGCCAATTTGCTGATAAAGCCAGAACGGCAGCGTGCGGAAATCCTCGTTGCCAAAGAGGGCCACAACGCCAAAATCGCCAATCGACAGCACGCAGGCAAACGCCAGCGCCTGAGCCAGCGGACGCTTTAGCGCGCGCAGTTCGACCACCTTCAGACGCTGCCAGCCCTGCATGCCCAGCGACTGACACAGCAAACTGTAGCGGCTGTTGACGTCGCGCATCGGGTTTTCCAGCACCTTGAGCGCGTAAGGGATAGCCATCAGTGCGTTGGTAAAAATGACGATGCCGTCGGCGCTTTCCGGCAGGCCGATGGTGCTGTTGAACAGTAAAAAGAATCCGGTCGCCAGCACAATACCCGGCATCGCCAGGATCAGCATACCCGTCAGTTCCAGCGCGTGTCCGGCTTTACGGGCATGACGCGCGTACAGCTCGCGGCTGCTCCAGAGCAGCATCATGGTCAGGATCACGCACAGCAGCCCGGCTGCCAGCGCGATGCGCAATGAGGTCCACGTCGCCTGCCACAGGACAGGCTGTTGCAGTACCGACAACACATTGCGATTCAGGCCATCAACGATAACGGCCAGCAGCGGGGGCAGCAGAAGCAGGAGGGCCAGCGCGATCAGCATAAAATCCGCGACGCGGCTGTGCAGGCTGTCCTGCGGATCGCGCCAGCCTGTCAAGTGATTGCTGCCTGTGGGGATCGCTTTACTCAGCCGCTGGCTGAGTAACACCAGCGCCAGGCAGCAGACCATCTGCACCATCGCCAGCAGCGCGGCGCGGCCCGGATCGTAGTCGTAACTTAAGGCCTGATAGATCGCCAGCTCAATGGTGGTGGCCTGCGGCCCGCCGCCGAGAGAAAGCACGGTCGCGAAGCTGGCGAAGCAGAGCATAAAGATTAGCGCGGCCACCGGGGCAATCTGGCGTCGCAGCCACGGCCATTCGACAAAGCGGAAGAACGACCAGCCGCGCATGCCAAGCTGGGCGGCAATCTGACGCTGCTCCCCGGGAATGTTTTCCAGCGCCTGTAAAAAGAGGCGCGTCGCCATCGGCATATTGAAAAAAATATGCGCCAGCAGAATGCCTTTCAGGCCGTAAGGGGAGAAGGTCCATTCCAGACCAAGCAGGTTGAAGAGGGATGCCAGCCAGCCCTGCCGACCGTAGACGCTCAGAATACCGAACACCGCCACCAGCACGGGCAGGATCAGCGTCATCGCGCACAGCCGCAGCAGGGCAAGCCTGCCGGGGAAACGTCTGCGATAGAGGGCGCGTGCAAGGAAAATGGCCGGGATCGTCGACAGCAGCGCGGAGAGAAACGCCTGCCAGAAGGAGAAACGGATGACGTGCCAGAGATAGCTGTCGTGCCAGAGGGCGAGCAGATCGCTCTCTGGCGCGTTAAACCACAGCGCAAGGAATGCACCCAGGCTGACGACCACCATCAGTATGGCGGCGAGCAGCCCGGGAACTAACCAGCCGGGGATCAGCGGCTGACGGCGCGTTGCCATTCACTAATCCATGCGGCGCGCTGGGCGGCAACCTGCTGCGACGTAAATTCCAGTGAGGTTTGCGGCTTGTTTAGCTGCTCAAAGCCTGCCGGCAGCGCAACGTCAGTGACCGGGTACATCCAGTTTCCTGTCGGAATAGCATTCTGGAATGCCGGGGAGACCATAAATTTCAGGAATTTTTCGGCAAGCTCCGGCTGTTTGCTCGCGGCGGTGCGGGCGGCCACTTCCACCTGCAAATAATGCCCTTCAGC
Source organism: Enterobacter cloacae complex sp. 302F9 (assembly GCF_050030335.1). Lineage (NCBI taxonomy): Bacteria > Pseudomonadati > Pseudomonadota > Gammaproteobacteria > Enterobacterales > Enterobacteriaceae > Enterobacter > Enterobacter cloacae complex sp. 302F9. Next base: position 764,207 of record NZ_JBLGUC010000001.1, read on the forward strand.
AAAGTTCGCGGCGGCGTAGTTATCCTTTTTCTCGGCGATAATGTGGTAGGCCGGAGAGGTAGTGTAGCTCAGCACCAGATCGCTTTCGCCTTTCAGGAACAGGCCGTAGGCTTCGCTCCAGCCTTTGGTGACGGTAACGGTTTTCGCGGCCAGCTTCTGCCACGCTTCCGGCGTTTTATCCCCGTAGACTTTCTGCATCCACAATAGCAGCCCCAGACCCGGGGTGCTGGTACGCGGATCTTCATAAATTACGCGCCATTTCTGGTCACTTTCGACCAGCTCTTTCAGGCTTTTGGGCGGATTCTTCAGCTTGTTTTTATCGTAGACAAACGCAAAGTAACCGTAATCAAAGGGAACGAAGGTGTCGTTTTTCCAGCCGCCCGGTACGTTGACGGCATCTGCCGCCAAACCGCTTTTGGCGAACAGTCTGGTTTGGGTGGCGGCTTCCAGCAGGTTGTTATCCAGCCCGAGCACCACGTCGGCTTTGCTGTTTTTGCCTTCCATGCGCAGACGGTTGAGCAGCGAGACGCCATCTTCCAGCGCCACGAATTTCAGCTCGCAGTTGCAGTCGGCTTCAAAGGCTTTTTTTACCACCGGGCCGGGGCCCCAGTCGGCGGAGAAGGAGTCGTAGGTATAGACCGTCAGAACGGGCTTAGCAAAAACAGGCAGCGCAAACAGCGCCAGCAGAGGAAGAACGTTTTTTAACACTTTGCACCTCAGGGTTGAGTGGCAAAGGATTTTGAGAGACAGCCTCAAATCCCTTCGCCGGCGTTATCCGGATCAGGTTCGACGGGTATTATCTCAGCGCACATCAGTGATGCAGCACCCCGTTGAGAACGGCGCTATTGTAATGATTTGGTGAATATTACGAAAGCGTTATGGCTCCGGCGGCGCAAACCAGGCGGATTTAAAATCAAACCAGCCGAGGGTATTCATCCGCAGGCCGCGCATGCTGCGTTGCCCCTGGATCAGCAGCCAGTGGTGAATCAGCGGTACGATCGTCTGCCCGGTCAGTAATTCCTGACACCAGGCGGCCAGATCCATTTCTCCCGCGCGCCACCGCGCGGCGTCCTGCTGCCAGTCCCGGTTGATACAGTGCTGAATCAGGGGCACTTCGTACAGGTGAGAAAAGAGCGAGAAATCAAGCGGCAGCGTAAAGTTTGCGCTGTTGAGCCAGATATCGCTGATGACGTCTCCGCGATGCCATTCATCATAATCGACTTCCTGTATCGCCAGCGTCACGCCTTCGGCTGCCAGCAGCGTGCTCATGATCCTCGCCAGAAAACGATGCTCAATGTGATCGCGATAGTAGCTGAGGGTGATGGTCTCCAGTCCGGCAGGCTTTTCACTGCGGACGGGCTGCGCATGGTGCCAGCGTGGGAGCAGGCCATAGGCCGGGAACCACCAGGTCTGGTATTGCTCCTCTGCGTGATAAATCAGGTTAGCGGGCGCCAGAATATGGCTTATCCACCTGCGGACGTCGTGGTTTGCCCCGCGATGGCTGCGGCCATCAAAGAGCAGGTAGTAGCAGCCCTCCTCCAGGCGGCTTTCGAACGCCTTTTCACCGGCTGTTGGTCCTTCCAGGGTCAGGCCTGCGCTCAGCTCTTCATTGAGATCCGGTAACACCCAGACGTTCACTTCGTCGATCAACGCCCTATAGCCAAAGTAATCATCAAAGGCGCGGATCTTCAGCTGATTACTGTTATTTCGTGTAACGGAGTAGGGGCCCGTACCAATCGGCTGGCTGGAAAAATTGTTCAGGGAGCGCCACTCGGCAGGCAGGATCATTGATGGCACGTAGCCCAGAAGCCACGGAAGCCATTTGTCCGGCTGCGAAAGCTCAATATCCAGCGTCCAGGCCGTTGGAGAGTGGATCCGTGCGATATGCGAATAGAGCGGCAGCGTGCGGGCGCGCTCTAAAGAGGCGATAACGTCGCGCATCTCCAGCTCGCGTCCATGGTGGAAATGAATGCCGGGGCGTAGAAAGAAGCGCCAGTGCAGCGGAGACACCTGTTGCCAGTGATGGGCAATATCCGCTTCCAGTTCCCCGTTTTCCTCATTTATCCGCGTCAGACCGCTGAATATCTGCCGGGCCATGTGGGTTTCAGAGCGACGTAACGCCGTACCGGGCAACAGATTTTTCATTGGGCGGTAGTAAAGTACCCGCAGAATGTGGCGTCCCTGACGAAAGCTGCGTCCCAGATGCGAGACCAGCATCTGGCGCACGGCGGCTTTGTCGCCCACCAGCTGGACCAGCTGATCGATGCGGTCCTGCTCCAGCAGATCCTCCGCTCGCTGTTGCTGTAACGCCAGGCCGGTATAAAGGAAAGTCAGGCGCGAACGCTTGCCGCGTCCGGCTTCGGCCTCCCAGTTTAGCCAGCCCTGCTGCTGCATGGTATTAAGGAGCGTGCGCATATGACGCCGGGAGCAGTTGAGGAGCTCGGCCAGCTCGTTCAGCGTGGTCTCCTGCGATTGCCCCTCGCAGCACTGCCAGAGGCGGATAAATTGTTGTTGCAGACGACCGGAAGGCATAAAAGGGGAACTCCTGACAAAAAATCAGCAATTTATTAATCCCTATATTAAGCCAATAATCCTTTTCGATGAAGCGAGGAGGTAAATTATGAAGAGGTCTACCGCACGTCAGTTTTATCAGCACTATTTTTCAGCGACAAAGGGAGTGTCCTGGCTGGCCCGCCAGTGCGCAGAGCAGCGGCTGAGAATACTGGAAGATCTGATGCAGTGGGACGTTACGAAACCGACCTCTTCTCGCTAACTCGCCTCGATCATGTGTGACTGAGTATTGGTGCTAATCACCCGCCAGCAAAATGTTTTTTGCTGGCTTTTTTCGTTTACTATTTCACCCAATTTCGATTCGCTTTCATAAGGACTTGCGCATGCTCTGGTTGATGACGATGGGGCGACGCCTGAATGGCGTGTACGCCGCTTTTATGCTGGTGGCCTTCATGATGGGCGTGGCCGGCGCGCTACAGGCGCCGACGTTGAGCCTGTTTCTCAGCCGCGAGGTGGGGGCGCAGCCGTTTTGGGTGGGTCTGTTCTACACCGTCAACGCCATTGCCGGGATCCTCGTCAGCCTGTGGCTGGCGAAACGATCCGACAGCCAGGGCGATCGCCGCAAGCTGATCCTCTTTTGTTGCGCCATGGCCGTGGGCAACGCGCTGCTGTTTGCCTTCAACCGCCATTACCTGACGCTCATTACCTGCGGCGTGCTGCTGGCCTCTCTGGCGAACACCGCCATGCCGCAACTGTTCGCCCTGGCCCGGGAGTACGCCGACAGCTCGGCGAGGGAAGTGGTGATGTTCAGCTCGGTGATGCGTGCGCAGCTCTCTCTCGCGTGGGTCATCGGTCCGCCGCTGGCGTTTATGCTGGCGCTGAACTACGGCTTCACCACCATGTTTTCCATCGCGGCGGGGATTTTTGTCATCAGCCTGGCGCTGATAGCCTTTGCGCTGCCATCGGTGGCGCGCGTAGAGCAGGTGACGGACAAGCCCATCACGCAGGTGAGCGGCTGGCAGGATAAAAACGTCCGCATGTTGTTTATCGCCTCCACGCTGATGTGGTCCTGCAACACCATGTACATTATTGATATGCCGCTGTGGATCAGCAGCGATCTGGGACTGCCCGACAAGCTCGCGGGTATTCTGATGGGCACCGCTGCCGGGCTGGAGATCCCGGCGATGATTCTGGCGGGTTACTACGTCAAACGTTTCGGAAAGCGTCGGATGATGGTCGTCGCCGTGGCGGCCGGGGTACTGTTCTACGCGGGGCTGATCCTGTTCCATTCGCGTGAAGCCTTGCTGGCGTTACAGCTGTTTAACGCGGTGTTTATCGGAATCGTTGCCGGGATAGGCATGCTCTGGTTCCAGGATTTAATGCCGGGGCGCGCAGGCTCCGCGACCACGCTGTTTACCAACAGTATCTCTACCGGCGTGATTCTGGCAGGGGTGATTCAGGGGGCGCTGTCGCAAAGCTATGGGCATGCATCCGTGTACTGGGTGATCGCAGCGATTTCGCTCGTCACGCTGATGCTGACGTGCCGGGTAAAAGACGTTTGATTCTGGAAGGCGGCTTCACGAAATGAAACGATTTTCTGACAGGCGCAGAGAAGGCGCATAGAGTGCGTGACGGGTGCTTGAGGCTGTTTGCCTCAGGCTTTCGCAAGAGGCAAACAGTGGATAGTCCCACATCAAAAAACTGATGGGGAGACCAACTTCACAACCAACATTGCGAGGTTAGTCTCTTCATTGCCGAAAAGCAATAAGGAGGCTGGAATGCCAAAACGTACTCTGCTGTTAGGTTTGTTTCTGATCTGTACGACGCTGTTGCTCTTCACCTGGATGGTGCGCGACTCGCTGTGTGAGCTGCACTTCAGACAGGAGAAAACAGAGCTGGCGGCAGTGTTGGCTTACGAAGCAAAACGTTAGCAGTATTGGCGGGGAGTTTTCCCCGCCACTCCAGAGTGGTTGAGCCTCAACGCACCCTTATCAATGGCCCGCGCCCTGCGGGCCATTGCCTTTAACCCATAAACGCAGGCTGTTTTTTCTCGTAAGCGGAGATAGCCTCTTCGTGTTGCAGCGTCAGGCCAATGCTATCCAGACCGTTCAGCATGCAGTGGCGGCGGAACGCATCAATGCTGAAGCTGTAGATCTTATCCCCGGCTTTCACCACTTCCGCTTCCAGATCCACCTCAAACGAAATCCCCGGATTCGCCTGCACCAGCGCAAACAGTTCATCGACCTGTTCGTCACTCAGCGTCACCGGCAGCAGCTGGTTGTTGAAGCTGTTGCCGTAGAAGATATCCGCGAAGCTCGGGGCGATAACCACCTTAAAGCCGTAGTCGGTTAATGCCCAGGGCGCATGTTCACGCGACGATCCGCAGCCAAAGTTTTCCCGCGCCAGCAGAATGGAAGCCCCTTTGTATTCCGGAAAGTTCAGGACGAATTCCGGGTTCGGCACTTCGCCTTTATCGTCGAGGAAACGCCAGTCGTTGAACAGATGCGCACCAAAACCCGTGCGCGTCACTTTCTGCAAAAACTGCTTAGGAATGATCGCGTCAGTATCGACGTTAGCGGCGTCCAGAGGGACAACCCGGCCCGTATGTTGGGTAAATTTCTCTGCCATGATTGTCTCCTTATTTCAGGCTGCGAATATCGGCGAAATGACCGGTGACTGCCGCAGCGGCGGCCATTGCCGGGCTGACCAGGTGGGTGCGCCCACCGCGGCCCTGACGGCCTTCAAAGTTACGGTTGCTGGTGGAGGCACAGCGCTCGCCCGGATTCAGGCGGTCGTTGTTCATGGCCAGACACATGGAGCAACCCGGCAGGCGCCACTCGAAGCCTGCTTCAATAAAGATCTTATCCAGACCCTCCGCTTCCGCCTGGGCTTTCACCGGCCCGGAGCCTGGCACAACCAGCGCCTGCACGCCCGGCGCCACTTTGCGGCCTTTAGCAATTTCTGCCGCTGCGCGTAAATCTTCAATACGGGAGTTGGTACAGGAGCCGATGAACACTTTATCAATGCTCACGTCGGTCAGCGGTACGCCGGGTTTCAGCCCCATGTAAGCCAGCGCTTTTTCCGCACTGGCACGTTCGACCGGATCGGCAAAGGAGGCCGGATCAGGAATGCTGTCGTTGACGGAAATCACCTGGCCCGGGTTGGTGCCCCAGGTGACCTGCGGGGCGATCTCTTCCGCCTGTAACGTCACAACGGTATCAAAAATTGCCCCCTCGTCCGTTTTCAGGGTTTTCCAGTACGCTACCGCGTCGTCAAAATTCTGACCTTTCGGCGCATGCAGACGCCCCTTCACATAGTTGAAGGTGGTTTCGTCTGGGGCCACCAGGCCTGCTTTGGCGCCCATCTCAATGGCCATGTTGCACAGGGTCATACGACCTTCCATGCTCAGCGCCTGGATAGCGTCGCCGCAGAATTCCACGACGTGACCGGTGCCGCCTGCGCTGCCGGTTTTGCCGATAATCGCCAGCACGATATCTTTCGCGGTGATACCCGGCGCAGCTTTACCCTTCACTTCAATCTTCATGGTTTTGGCGCGGCCCTGCTTCAGGGTCTGCGTCGCCAGAACGTGTTCAACTTCAGAGGTCCCAATCCCGAACGCCAGGGCGCCAAATGCGCCGTGCGTCGCGGTGTGGGAGTCGCCGCAGACGATGGTCATGCCCGGCAGAGTAATACCCTGCTCAGGCCCCATTACGTGGACGATACCCTGATAGGGGTGGTTCAGATCGTACAGCTCCACGCCAAACTCGTTACAGTTCTTAATCAGCTCCTGCATCTGGATACGTGCCATCTCGCCAGATGCATTGATGTCTTTGGTCTGGGTGGAAACGTTGTGATCCATCGTGGCAAAGGTTTTACCCGGCTGACGCACCGGGCGCTTGTGCGCGCGCAGGCCGTCAAATGCCTGAGGAGAGGTCACTTCGTGTACCAGATGACGGTCGATGTACAACAGTGGGGTTTCGTTTGGTGCTTCGTAAACAACGTGCGCATCAAACAACTTCTCATATAACGTCTTAGCCATGATTACACCCCTTCAGCGACATAGCGGGCAATGATGTCGCCCATTTCATCGGTACTGACTGCTGCCGTGCCGCGTGCTAAATCACCGGTACGGACGCCTTCTTCTAACGCCCGGTTAATGGCGTTTTCAATTGCGGTTGCTGCATCGCCTGCATCCAGGCTGTAGCGCAGCAGCAGAGCCAGGGAGAGGATCTGCGCAATCGGGTTGGCGATGTTTTTACCTGCGATATCCGGCGCGGAGCCGCCCGCCGGTTCGTACAGGCCAAAGCCTTCTTCGTTCAGGCTGGCCGAGGGCAGCATGCCCATGGAGCCGGTGATCATCGCGCACTCATCCGAGAGAATATCGCCGAACAGGTTGGAGCACAGCAGCACGTCAAACTGGGACGGATCTTTGATCAGCTGCATCGTTGCGTTGTCGATATACATATGTGACAGCTCAACGTCCGGGTACTGCCTGGCAACTTCACTGACGATTTCGCGCCACAAAATAGACGACTGGAGCACGTTCGCTTTATCAATAGAGGTCACTTTACGGCGGCGTTTGCGCGCTGACTCAAACGCGATATGAGCGATACGTTCAATTTCAAAACGGTGATAGACCTCGGTATCAAACGCTTTCTCATGCTGACCGCTGCCTTCGCGGCCTTTTGGCTGACCGAAGTAGATCCCGCCGGTCAGCTCACGCACGCACAGGATGTCGAAACCGTTGGCCGCAATATCCGCGCGCAGCGGGCAAAACTCTTCCAGCCCCGGGTACAGCTTCGCCGGACGCAGGTTGCTGAACAGTTTGAAGTGTTTACGCAGCGGCAGCAGCGCGCCGCGCTCCGGCTGCTCTGCTGGCGGCAGGTGTTCCCACTTTGGGCCGCCCACGGAGCCAAACAGAACGGCATCGGCACTTTCGCAGCCTTCTACAGTCCCTTTCGGCAGGGGAGTACCGTGGTTATCAATCGCAATACCGCCCACGTCGTAGTGGCTGGTGGTAATTTTCATCGCAAAACGCGAACGTACGGCTTCCAGTACTTTCAGCGCCTGTGTCATCACTTCCGGGCCAATACCGTCACCCGGCAACACAGCAATATGGTAATTCTTCGACATCACACGGTTTCCTTGTTGTTCTCTTTATTCTGAGCTTTGCGTTGCAACTCTTTTTCGACTTCGGCGGCGCGCCAGATGTTGTTCAGGACATGCACCATCGCTTTCGCGGAGGATTCGACGATATCTGTCGCCAGACCCACACCGTGGAAGCGGCGACCGTTATAGTTGACGACGATATCAACCTGGCCCAGGGCGTCTTTACCGTGCCCTTTAGCCGTCAGGTCATATTTCACCAGTTCAACGTCGTACTCGGTGACGCGGTTAATCGCCTGGTAAATGGCATCCACAGGGCCGTTACCGTTGGCGGCTTCCGCTTTAATTTCATCGCCGCAGGCCAGCTTGACGGAGGCGGTAGCGATATCACTTGAGCCTGACTGAACGGTGAAGTAGTCCAGACGGAAGTGTTCTGGCTCTTCCTGCTGTTTGTTGATGAATGCCAGCGCTTCCAGGTCGTAATCGAAGACCTGGCCTTTCTTGTCAGCCAGTTTCAGGAATGCGTCGTACAGCTGATCCATGTTGTAATCGCTGTCCTGATACCCCATCTCTTCCATACGGTGTTTCACCGCCGCGCGGCCAGAGCGCGAGGTCAGGTTCAGCTGAACCTGGTTCAGACCGATGGATTCCGGAGTCATGATTTCGTAGTTTTCACGGTTCTTCAGCACGCCATCCTGGTGAATACCGGAGGAGTGAGCGAACGCGCCAGTACCAACAATCGCCTTGTTCGCCGGGATCGGCATATTGCAAATCTGGCTCACGGTCTGGCTGGTGCGCCAGATTTCGTTGTGATTGATGCGAGTGTGTACGTTCATAATGTCTTTGCGCACCTTGATCGCCATGATCACTTCTTCCAGCGAGCAGTTGCCGGCGCGTTCACCAATGCCGTTCATTGCCCCTTCTACCTGACGCGCGCCGGCGTGGACGGCAGCGATGGCATTGCCCACAGCCAGACCCAAATCATCGTGGGTGTGAACAGAGATGATGGCTTTATCAATATTAGGTACGCGGTCGTACAGGCCGGTGATGATGTTAGAGAACTCAAACGGCATGGTGTAGCCGACGGTATCCGGGATGTTGATGGTTCTGGCTCCGGCATTAATCGCGGCTTCCACTACACGGGCCAAATCGTCAATCGGCGTGCGGCCTGCATCTTCACAGGAGAATTCGACGTCATCAGTATAGTTACGCGCGCGTTTAACCATATACACCGCACGTTCGATCACTTCATCCAGCGTGCTGCGCAGCTTGGTTGCAATGTGCATGGGGGAGGTGGCAATGAATGTATGGATACGGAAGGCTTCTGCAACTTTCAGGGATTCCGCGGCCACATCAATATCTTTCTCAACGCAGCGAGCCAGACCGCATACGCGGCTGTTTTTGATGGTGCGGGCGATGGTCTGTACTGACTCGAAATCACCCGGCGAGGAGACGGGAAAGCCGACTTCCATTACGTCTACACCCATGCGTTCGAGGGCCAGCGCAATTTGCAGTTTTTCTTTAACACTCAGGCTCGCCTGTAATGCCTGTTCACCGTCACGTAAAGTAGTATCGAAAATAACGACTTGCTGGCTCATGGGTTAGGTCCTTGTCAGTCTTAGGGCGCCTTGCTACGAGCATAAAAAAACCCGCGCAGTGGCGCGGGTTTTTAGTTTTACTGAAGACGATTCAACGCTGAATTTCGCCCGCCAGTCTACCGCGCACAGTGGATGCGTTTAGTAGTAGTAGACCGGTGAAACGAAGGGTGCGAATCATGAATCGTGCTCCAGATGAATGCGATATGCTTTTAGTGGTACTGGATACGCTGACTCATGTCAACCCCTCTCAGGCAAAACGGCCACTCAGCGCAGGATAAACACATTAGCTAATTGTGCTGGTTTTTACGCTGTTAACCGATTTAATTGTCTATTATTGGACTTGAGATTCATCTCTGGAATAATTTGAATATAATTGGTAGCAATTGAACACAGTATTTTTACCGATGTGCTGTGAAATGGAATGCGTTTTATTTCATTGAGTTATAAGTTCTATGAATGAATCATGGGCGGGAAAGTTATCAATATTGATATCATTTTGTTAATGAAATCGTGGTGTATGCCCTTCATAGTTTAATAATACTTAAGTTATTATTAACTAAGGCGGTGATTGTGTATTTGCCAGCTTTATGGTTTCATGCCTGCATTAAAGTTTTAGATATCATTTGAACGATTTTTAGCTCTTCATTCAGGGGATGCTTAATGGCATCTCTTGAATGAGGGTTCTTTATATATTCTGAATTTTAAATAATTTCCTTTCGCTTGTTGTATATGCATGGTAAATCATATTTTTCGAAGTTATTACTGTACTTTGGCAAAGGGAATTTAGCGTGACAGTGGAGTCAGAAATGCCAGAAAATAATATTAACCAACCACAGCCTTATGATGGGGTTAAGCCTCAGTTACGCACAGTGGATCTCAACCTGTTAACTGTATTTGATGCAGTTATGCAGGAGCAGAATATTACGCGAGCAGCGCAATCTCTGGGAATGTCTCAACCTGCCGTGAGTAATGCCGTAGCCAGACTTAAGGTGATGTTTAACGACGAGTTATTCGTCCGGTATGGAAGAGGTATCCAGCCCACGGCGCGTGCATTCCAGCTATTCGGTTCGATTCGTCAGGCGCTACAGCTGGTTCAAAATGAGCTTCCTGGCTCAGGGTTTGAACCTTTAAGCAGTGAGCGGGTTTTCCATCTCTGTGTTTGCAGTCCGTTAGACAATTATTTGACGTCTGTTATATATAATAAAGTTGAACAGATTGCTCCTAATATTCATCTCGTTTTTAAATCATCTTTAAATCAAAACACTGAGCACCAGCTTCGTTATCAGGAAACGGAGTTCGTTCTGGGCTACGAAGAGTTTCGCCGTCCAGAGTTTGCCTGTGTTCCGTTGTTTAAAGATGAAATGGTGTTAGTCGCCAGCAAAAAACATCCACGCATGAATTCGCCGCTGCGTGAAAGCGATGTTTACAGCGAGCAGCATGCCGTTGTTGCTCTGGACAGATATGCTTCGTTCAGTCAGCCGTGGTATGACACTGCCGATAAACAAGCCAGCGTGGCCTATCAGGGGATGGCGATGGTCAGCGTTTTAAATGTCGTTTCTCAGACGCAGCTAGTCGCTATTGCACCGCGCTGGCTTGCTGAAGAGTTCTCCGATTCGCTGAGCCTGCAAATTTTACCTCTGCCGCTCAAGCTGAATAGCCGTACCTGTTATCTTTCCTGGCATGAAGCGGCGGGGCGGGATAAAGGGCACCAGTGGATGGAAGAGTTGCTGATCAATATTTGTCGTCGATAAGTCAGGGTGAATAAACCGCATGGTGACATGCGGTTTATTCTGTGATTTTTTATGCAGGCAATATTTTGTTCTGTGCGCATTTTTTCAGACGCTCAGGGCGGCTTAAAAATAGATGATTTCCTGATCCATCCTCTTTTTAAGAGATGAATTATTAGCGTCTCCCCTCATACCAGACGAATTCACCATATTCGTGTCTGACAGCTATTTTTTCTGCTTTTATTGCCCATTCCCGCATTCCGTTTGCTAATTGCCTGCCTCATAACGAGCGGTTAAGGTATCCCTCACTCTGCACATTATAAGATGGGTTTACCCTGTCAGAAGACGGCGCGGAAATGAATTCTGTTGACCGTCTATAACAAAAGCCTGGAGGCAAAGCATGGAGATGTTGTCTGGCGCGGAAATGGTCGTCCGATCGCTTATCGATCAGGGCGTGAAACAAGTGTTTGGCTATCCCGGAGGCGCGGTTCTCGATATTTATGACGCGCTGCACACGGTAGGCGGTATTGATCATGTTCTGGTTCGTCATGAACAGGCTGCTGTGCATATGGCTGACGGCCTGGCCCGCGCCACGGGAGAAGTGGGTGTAGTGCTGGTCACTTCGGGGCCGGGAGCGACCAATGCCATCACCGGCATTGCGACTGCGTATATGGACTCTATTCCACTGGTCATTCTCTCCGGACAGGTGGCGACGTCACTGATTGGCTATGATGCGTTTCAGGAATGCGACATGGTGGGGATCTCACGCCCCGTGGTGAAGCACAGCTTTCTGGTTAAGCAAACGGAAGATATCCCGGGCGTGCTGAAAAAAGCCTTCTGGCTGGCCGCCAGCGGTCGTCCTGGGCCAGTGGTTGTCGATCTGCCAAAAGATATTCTCAATCCCGCGAATAAACTGCCTTACCTGTGGCCTGAGTCGGTGAGCATGCGTTCGTATAATCCGACGACGCAAGGGCACAAAGGCCAGATTAAGCGTGCGCTGCAAACGCTGCTGGCTGCGAAAAAGCCCGTAGTCTATGTGGGGGGCGGCGCCGTCAATGCAGCCTGTGAAACGCAACTACGCGAACTGATTGAGAAGCTGAATCTTCCTGTCGCGTCATCGCTGATGGGGCTGGGGGCATTCCCGGCTACCCACCGTCAGGCGCTGGGCATGCTGGGTATGCATGGCACCTATGAAGCCAATATGACGATGCACCATTCTGATGTGATTTTTGCCGTCGGCGTACGTTTTGACGATCGCACCACCAATAACCTGGCGAAATACTGTCCGAATGCGACGGTGCTACACATTGATATCGATCCTACTTCTATCTCTAAAACGGTGCCGGCGGATGTGCCCATCGTGGGGGACGCACGACAGGTGCTGGATCAAATGTTGGAACTGCTGGCGCAGGAGACCGCCTCTCAACCGCTGGATGAGATCCGTGACTGGTGGCAGCAAATCGAACAATGGCGCGGCCGTCAGTGCCTTAAATACGACACGCAGAGTGAAAACATCAAGCCGCAGGCGGTGATCGAGACGATCTGGCATCTGACCAAAGGCGAGGCGTATGTCACTTCTGACGTAGGCCAGCATCAGATGTTCGCTGCGTTGTATTACCCGTTTGATAAACCGCGTCGCTGGATCAACTCAGGCGGGCTTGGCACGATGGGCTTTGGTCTGCCCGCCGCGCTGGGGGTGAAGCTGGCGTTGCCGAACGAAACGGTTATCTGCGTAACGGGTGATGGCAGTATACAGATGAATATTCAGGAGCTTTCTACTGCGCTGCAATATGAGTTGCCAGTGCTGGTGCTTAACCTGAATAACGGTTACCTCGGTATGGTGAAGCAGTGGCAGGATATGATTTATTCCGGCCGTCACTCTCAGTCTTATATGAAGTCACTTCCGGACTTTGTCCGTCTGGCTGAAGCCTATGGTCATATTGGCATGCGGGTAACCGATCCGTCAGAGCTGGAAGCGAAGCTCGGCGAAGCGCTTGAGCACGTTAAAAACAATCGCCTCGTCTTCATGGACGTCATCGTCGACGGCACAGAGCACGTTTATCCGATGCATATCCGTGGCGGTGGTATGGATGAAATGTGGTTAAGCAAAACGGAGAGAACCTGATATGCGCCGGATATTATCTGTATTACTGGAAAATGAGTCGGGCGCACTGTCACGCGTCATTGGGCTTTTTGCGCAGCGCGGATACAACATTGAAAGCCTGACCGTTGCGCCGACCGATGATCCAACGCTCTCCCGCATGACGATCCAGACTGTCGGCGATGCGAAAGTGCTTGAGCAGATCGAAAAGCAATTGCACAAGCTGGTGGACGTGTTGCGCGTCAGCGAGCTGGGGCAGGGGGCTTACGTCGAACGTGAAGTGATGCTGGTGAAAATTCAGGCCAGCGGTTATGGCCGTGAAGAGGTCAAGCGTAACACGGATATTTTCCGTGGGCAGATCATTGACGTCACGCCTTCTATATATACTGTGCAGCTTGCCGGAACGAGCGATAAGCTGGATGCGTTCCTGGCCTCCGTCAGGGATGTGGCAAAAATTGTTGAAGTTGCGCGCTCTGGCGTTGTTGGCCTCTCGCGCGGCGATAAAATCATGCGTTAGTTGCGCAAAAGGTTCGCCTCTTTCAGCCCGGTAGCCAAAGCCGGGCTTTTTTTTGCGTAATCCGCCGACAACGCGGACAAAAGCGGTTGCCGTGAAAGCTATTCTGCGTTTAGATGTTAAAATATTTAACCATAACCTTGACAGGGCCATGGACTTTTTTCTTTTTTTGAGGGGCAATTGTGAAACTGGATGAAATCGCCCGGCTCGCCGGCGTGTCGAGAACCACGGCCAGCTATGTGATTAACGGTAAAGCAAAGCAGTATCGTGTCAGCGATAAGACCGTTGAGAAAGTGATGGCAGTCGTTCGTGAGCATAATTACCATCCGAATGCTGTCGCCGCAGGTTTACGTGCCGGACGCACCCGCTCGATTGGCCTGGTGATCCCGGATCTGGAAAACACCAGCTATACCCGCATCGCCAACTATCTTGAACGTCAGGCTCGTCAGCGGGGCTATCAGCTGTTGATTGCCTGCTCCGAGGATCAGCCCGACAACGAGATGCGCTGCATTGAGCATCTGCTGCAACGTCAGGTTGACGCCATCATCGTGTCGACCTCTTTACCACCCGAGCATCCTTTCTATCAGCGCTGGGCGAACGATCCATTCCCGATTGTGGCGCTGGATCGTGCTTTGGATCGTGAACATTTCACCAGCGTCGTAGGTGCCGATCAGGACGATGCAGAAATGCTGGCTGCCGAGCTGCGTACCTTCCCGGCGGAAACGGTGCTCTATCTTGGCGCTTTGCCTGAACTATCCGTGAGCTTCCTGCGTGAACAAGGGTTCCGTACGGCGTGGAAAGACGATCCGCGTGACGTTCATTATCTGTATGCCAACAGCTATGAGCGCGAAGCGGCTGCTCAGCTGTTCGAGAAATGGCTGGAAACGCACCCGATGCCGCAGGCGTTGTTTACCACCTCGTTTGCCCTGTTGCAGGGGGTGATGGACGTGACGTTACGTCGCGATGGCAAGCTGCCATCCGATCTGGCGATTGCGACCTTCGGCGATAACGAACTGCTCGACTTCCTGCAATGTCCGGTGCTGGCCGTGGCTCAGCGTCACCGCGACGTCGCCGAGCGCGTGCTTGAGATTGTTCTGGCAAGCCTGGATGAACCTCGCAAACCGAAACCCGGGCTTACGCGTATCAAACGTAATCTCTATCGGCGCGGGATTTTGAGCCGCCATTAATATTTCCACAGGGGCGGTAAAACTGCCCCTTTTGCGGCGCATTTATTGCGGGAAATAATTCCCGGATAAAAATTAGGATTTATCTCTAAGATTCGTAGCCGGCTATTTTTCTGAATCCGTTTTGGCGTTAAAAAGCGCAATTATATTTTTTAACGGGCATTCTTTTGTATTGTTTTGTTACAAACAGCCGCCAGCCGATGAATATTCAGCCATTTTTTACTCTCCCCTTTAGCCCTCAATGTACACGAACGAATCCATATTGCCTTGCGCTTAATCTGGTGCTGTTATCCCCCGGCGATATGCCTTAAAATGCTGCCCGCGTCGCAAACTGACACTTTATATTTCCCTGCGATGATATTGAGTGAATCTTAACGCTCGTGTGCATATTCGGTTTTTTTCTTACAAATATTCATAACGTTAATTTTGCCTCGCCAGTTGTGTAGTTATTAGCCAGGTCACTCTTGCTCTGTAAATACGGTGCTTTCGCGCCGGTATAGAGAGAGTCCTGGCTTGACAAGCTTTTCCCTCGCTCCGTAAACTCCTTCAGGTGGGAATTTGTGGGTTAAAGTGGTGAGGAGGGGTGAGGCTGGCATGTTCCGTGGAGCAACGTTAGTCAATCTCGACAGCAAAGGTCGTTTATCGGTACCAACCCGATACCGCGACCAGCTGATTGAGAACGCTTCGGGTCAACTGGTTTGCACCATTGACATCAACTCCCCCTGCCTGCTGCTTTACCCTTTGCCTGAATGGGAAATCATTGAGCAAAAGCTGTCGCGACTGTCGAGCATGAACCCGCAAGAACGCCGCGTGCAGCGGTTGTTATTGGGACATGCCAGTGAATGTCAGATGGATAGCGCCGGGCGATTATTGATTGCGCCTGTGTTGCGACAACATGCCGGTCTGACTAAAGAAGTGATGCTGGTCGGGCAGTTCAACAAGTTTGAACTGTGGGACGAAACGACCTGGTATCAACAGGTCAAGGAAGATATCGACGCTGAGCAGTCTGATTCCGCAACATTATCGGAACGGCTGCGGGACTTGTCTCTATAAATATGATGGAAAATTATAAACATACAACGGTGCTGCTGGATGAGGCCGTTAACGGCCTGAATATTCGTCCAGACGGCATCTATATTGATGGCACTTTTGGTCGCGGTGGTCACTCGCGTTTGATCCTCTCCCAGCTTGGAGCGGAAGGACGCCTGCTGGCAATTGACCGCGATCCGCAGGCGATTGCCGTTGCGCAAACCATCGATGATCCTCGCTTTTCCATCGTGCATGGACCTTTCTCTGCGCTTGCGGATTATGTCGCTGAGCGCGGCCTGACCGGCAAGATCGACGGGATTCTCCTCGATCTTGGCGTCTCTTCACCACAGCTTGATGATGCAGAACGCGGCTTCTCCTTTATGCGTGATGGGCCGCTGGATATGCGTATGGACCCCACTCGTGGCCAGTCTGCCGCTGAATGGTTACAAACTGCTGACGAAGCGGATATTGCCTGGGTAATCAAAACCTTCGGTGAAGAACGCTTTGGCAAACGTATTGCGCGCGCCATCGTGGAGCGCAACCGCGTTGAGCCAATGACCCGTACCAAAGAGCTGGCAGAAGTCATCGCGGCGGCAACGCCGGTGAAGGACAAGCACAAACATCCTGCGACCCGTACCTTCCAGGCGGTTCGTATCTGGGTAAACAGTGAACTGGAGGAAATAGAGCTGGCGCTAAAAAGCTCGCTCGACGTGCTGGCCCCGGGTGGGCGGTTATCCATCATCAGCTTCCATTCGCTGGAAGATCGCATCGTAAAACGCTTTATGCGTGAACAGAGCCGCGGTCCGCAGGTTCCAGCTGGGCTGCCGATGACGGAAGAACAACTCAGAAAGCTGGGAGGCCGTCAGTTGCGAGCATTAGGCAAGTTGATGCCGGGCGAAGAAGAGGTGGCAGAGAATCCACGTGCCCGTAGTTCAGTGCTGCGTATTGCAGAGAGGACGAACGCATGATCAGCAGAGTGACAGAAACCCTAAGCAAAGTTAAGGGATCGTTAGGAAGCAACGAGCGCCATGCTTTGCCTGGCGTGATCGGCGACGATCTTTTGCGGTTTGGGAAGCTGCCACTCTGCTTGTTCATTTGCATCATTGTGACGGCAGTCATGGTGGTCACCACCGCTCACCATACCCGTTTATTGACTGCGCAGCGCGAACAGATGGTACTGGAACGCGATGCGCTGGATATTGAATGGCGAAATCTGATCCTTGAAGAAAACGCGCTCGGCGATCACAGCCGGGTTGAGCGGATCGCAACGGAAAAACTGCAATTACAGCATGTTGATCCTTCGCAGGAAAATATCGTAGTACAAAAATAAGGGAAAACGCGACGCATGAAAGCAGCGGCAAAAACGCTAAAACCAAAACGCCAGGAAGAACAGGCCAACTTTGTCAGTTGGCGTTTTGCGTTGCTTTGCGGCTGCATTTTACTGGCGCTGGGTTTCCTGCTGGGACGCGTGGCGTGGCTACAAATCATCGCGCCTGACATGCTGGTACGTCAGGGTGATATGCGTTCTCTGCGCGTGCAGGAAGTTTCTACCTCTCGTGGGATGATCACCGATCGTTCCGGCCGTCCGCTGGCGGTGAGCGTGCCGGTGAAGGCGATCTGGGCCGATCCGAAAGAGTTACACGATGCAGGCGGGATCACCCTTGATAACCGCTGGAAGGCGCTGTCAGACGCGTTGAAAATGCCGCTGGATCAGCTGGCGTCGCGCGTTAACGCCAACCCGAAAGGGCGCTTTATCTATCTTGCCCGTCAGGTGAACCCTGACATGGCTGACTACATTAAGAAACTGAAGCTGCCGGGCATTCATCTGCGGGAAGAATCCCGCCGTTACTATCCTTCGGGCGAAGTCACCGCGCACCTGATTGGCTTTACCAACGTGGATAGCCAGGGGATTGAGGGCGTTGAAAAAAGCTTCGACAAGTGGCTTACCGGCCAGCCTGGCGAGCGAATCGTGCGTAAAGACCGCTATGGTCGCGTCATTGAAGACATTTCCTCGACAGACAGCCAGGCCGCGCACAACCTGGCCCTGAGTATTGATGAACGCTTGCAGGCGCTGGTCTATCGTGAGCTGAACAACGCCGTCGCGTTTAACAAGGCGGAATCGGGCAGCGCCGTGCTGGTGGATGTGGCGACAGGTGAAGTGCTGGCGATGGCCAGTAGCCCCTCATACAACCCGAATAATTTTGCCGGTACAGCAAAAGATGCAATGCGTAACCGCTCCATCACCGATGTGTTTGAACCCGGCTCAACCGTAAAACCTATGGTGGTGATGACGGCTCTACAGCGAGGCATCGTCAACGAAAATACCGTTCTGAATACGATCCCTTATCGAATTAACGGTCACGAAATCAAAGACGTGGCACGTTACAGCGAACTGACCCTGACCGGGGTCTTACAGAAGTCGAGTAACGTCGGTGTGTCAAAACTGGCGTTAGCGATGCCGTCCTCAGCGTTAGTAGATACTTACTCACGTTTTGGGCTGGGAAAGGCGACCAATTTGGGGTTGGTCGGAGAACGCAGTGGCTTATATCCTCAAAAACAACGGTGGTCTGACATAGAGAGGGCCACCTTCTCTTTCGGCTACGGGCTAATGGTAACTCCCTTACAGTTAGCGCGAGTCTACGCAACGATTGGCAGCTATGGCATTTATCGTCCGCTGTCGATCACCAAAGTTGATCCACCGGTTCCGGGGGAACGTGTTTTCCCGGAATCTATCGTTCGTACCGTCGTGCATATGATGGAAAGCGTCGCGTTACCTGGCGGTGGCGGCGTGAAGGCCGCAATTAAGGGCTATCGTATCGCCATTAAAACCGGTACAGCGAAAAAAGTGGGGCCGGACGGCCGCTATATCAACAAATACATTGCCTATACCGCAGGCGTAGCGCCTGCAAGCAATCCGCGTTTTGCGCTGGTGGTCGTCATCAACGATCCGCAGGCGGGTAAATACTACGGCGGCGCCGTCTCCGCGCCTGTGTTCGGGGCTATTATGGGCGGCGTGTTGCGCACCATGAACATTGAACCGGATGCGCTGGCGACGGGCGAAAAAAGTGAATTTGTAATTAATCAAGGCGAGGGAACAGGTGGCAGATCGTAATTTGCGCGACCTTCTTGCTCCGTGGGTGCCTATGCTACCTGCGCGAGCACTGCGAGAGATGGTACTGGACAGCCGCGTAGCGGCTTCTGGCGATCTTTTTGTGGCAGTAGTGGGTCATCAGGCGGACGGGCGTCGTTATATCCCGCAGGCGATTGCGCAAGGTGTTGCTGCCATTATTGCTGAGGCCAAAGATGAGGCAACAGACGGTGAGATCCGTGAAATGCACGGCGTGCCGGTCATCTATCTCAGCCAGCTGAATGAGCGTCTCTCCGCGCTGGCAGGACGTTTTTACAACGAACCTTCCGACCAGTTAAAGCTGGTTGGCGTGACAGGAACCAACGGAAAAACCACCACCACTCAGCTGATGGCGCAGTGGGCGCAGCTGCTGGGCGAAGCCGGTGCCGTCATGGGCACGGTGGGGAACGGTCTTCTGGGCAAAGTAAGCCCGACGGAAAACACTACAAGCTCGGCGGTTGACGTGCAGCGTGTGCTGGCGGGCCTCGCTGAGCAGGGGGCGACCTTCGCTGCGATGGAAGTCTCTTCCCATGGTCTGGTACAACATCGCGTGGCGGCCCTGAAATTTGCTGCCTCTGTCTTTACTAACCTGAGCCGCGATCACCTTGATTATCATGGTGATATGGAGCACTACGAAGCGGCGAAATGGCTGCTTTATTCCACTCACCACCACGGGCAGGCGATCATTAACGCCGACGACGAAGTCGGTCGCCGCTGGCTGGAAAAACTGCCGGATGCGGTGGCGGTGTCGATGGAAGATCGCATTAATCCGAACTGCCGCGGCCGCTGGCTGAAGGCGGTCGAGGTGAACTACCACGATAGTGGGGCGACGATCCGCTTCGCTTCCACCTGGGGCGAAGGTGAAATTGAAAGCCGCCTGATGGGGGCCTTTAACGTCAGTAACCTGCTGCTGGCGCTGGCGACGCTGCTGGCGCTGGGCTACCCGATGGCGGATCTGCTGAAAACGTCTGAGCGTTTGCAACCGGTCTGTGGCCGCATGGAAGTGTTCAGCGCGCCGGGCAAGCCGACGGTGGTCGTGGATTACGCACACACGCCGGATGCGCTGGAAAAAGCGCTGGAAGCGGCGCGTCTGCACTGCGCAGGCAAGCTCTGGTGCGTGTTTGGCTGCGGTGGCGATCGCGACAAGGGCAAACGTCCGCTGATGGGCGCCATAGCTGAGCAGTTCGCGGATATTCCCGTGGTAACCGATGACAACCCGCGTACCGAAGAGCCGCGGGCCATTATCAATGACATTCTGGCGGGCATGCTGGATGCGGGTCGTGCGCGCGTGGTCGAAGGCCGTGCGGAGGCCGTGACTAACGCCATTATGCAGGCGCAGGAGAACGATGTGGTTCTGCTGGCCGGTAAAGGTCATGAAGATTATCAGATCGTCGGCAATCGTCGTCTGGATTACTCCGACCGCGTGACGGCAGCGCGTCTGCTGGGAGTGGTGGCATGATTAGCATTACGTTAAGCCAGGCCGCTGCGGTATTGCAGGGGATGCTGCATGGTCAGGATCTAACCATTGAGGCTGTGACCACCGACACCCGTAAGGTGACGGCGGGCTGCCTGTTTGTGGCGCTGAAGGGCGAGCGTTTTGACGCCCACGATTTTGCGCAACAGGCTAAAGATAACGGCGCGGGCGCGCTGCTGGTCAGCCGTAAGCTCGATATCGATTTGCCGCAGATTGTGGTGAAAGATACGCGCCTGGCGTTTGGCGAGCTGGCGGCATGGGTTCGCCAGCAGGTGCCAACACGCGTCGTGGCGCTGACGGGCTCGTCGGGTAAAACCTCCGTTAAAGAGATGACGGCGGCGATCCTTAGCCAGTGCGGTAACACGCTTTATACGGCGGGCAACCTTAATAATGACATCGGTGTACCGATGACGCTGCTGCGCCTGACCCACGAGCATGAATATGCGGTGATTGAGTTAGGGGCTAACCATCAGGGCGAAATCGCCTGGACCGTGAGCCTGACGCGTCCGGAAGCTGCGCTGGTGAATAACCTGGCGGCGGCACATCTTGAAGGTTTTGGTTCGCTGGCCGGTGTGGCGAAAGCGAAAGGTGAAATTTATACCGGACTGCCGGATGACGGCATCGCCATTATGAACGCCGATAACAACGACTGGCTGAACTGGCAGAGCATCATTGGTTCACGCAAAACCTGGCGCTTCTCACCGAATGCGGCAAACAGTGATTTTTCGGCGACCAACATTCATGTGACGTCACACGGCACCGAGTTCACCCTCACGACCCCAACGGGCGACATCGAGGTGCTGCTGCCCCTGCCCGGTCGTCATAACATTGCCAATGCGCTTGCTGCGACAGCGCTCTCAATGGCGGTAGGTGCCTCACACGCGGCGATCAAAGCAGGTCTGGCAAATTTAAAAGCCGTGCCGGGGCGTCTTTTCCCGATCCAGCTGGCTGAAAACAAACTTCTGCTGGATGACTCCTACAACGCTAACGTCGGCTCCATGACGGCGGCCGTGCAGGTCTTGTCTGAGATGCCGGGCTATCGCGTGATGGTTGTGGGCGATATGGCCGAGCTGGGTGATGAAAGCGAAGCCTGCCATGTTCAGGTGGGTGAAGCGGCGAAAGCCGCCGGGCTTGACCGCGTATTGAGCGCAGGCACGCTGAGCAAGGCCATTTCCGATGCCAGTGAAGTTGGCGAACATTTTGCCGATAAATCTGCACTGATCGAACGCCTGAAGGCATTGATTACAGAAAAACAGATTGTGACTGTTTTAGTTAAAGGTTCACGTAGTGCCGCCATGGAAGAGGTTGTGCACGCATTACAGGAGAACGGGACATGTTAGTTTGGCTGGCCGAACATTTGGTCAAATATTACTCAGGCTTTAACGTCTTTTCCTATCTGACGTTTCGCGCCATCGTCAGCCTGCTGACTGCGCTGTTCATCTCGCTGTGGATGGGCCCGCGCATGATTGCCCGTCTGCAAAAACTCTCTTTCGGCCAGGTTGTACGCAACGATGGTCCGGAATCGCACTTCAGCAAGCGCGGTACGCCGACCATGGGCGGGATCATGATCCTGACCGCAATTGTGGTGTCCGTTCTGCTGTGGGCCTATCCGTCTAACCCCTACGTCTGGTGCGTGCTGACCGTGCTGGTTGGCTATGGGATCATCGGTTTTGTTGATGACTACCGCAAAGTCGTGCGCAAAGACACCAAAGGTTTGATCGCCCGCTGGAAGTATTTCTGGATGTCGGTGATTGCGCTGGGCGTGGCCTTCGCGCTTTATCTGGCAGGAAAAGACACCCCGGCCACCGAGCTGGTGGTGCCGTTCTTCAAAGACGTGATGCCGCAATTGGGGCTGTTCTACATTCTGCTGGCTTACTTTGTGATCGTCGGCACCGGCAATGCCGTCAACCTGACCGATGGTCTGGACGGCCTGGCCATCATGCCAACCGTGTTTGTCGCGGGCGGTTTCGCGCTGGTGGCGTGGGCGACCGGTAACATGAACTTTGCAAACTACCTGCACATCCCGTACCTGCGACATGCGGGTGAGCTGGTGATCGTCTGTACGGCGATTGTCGGGGCGGGGCTGGGCTTCCTGTGGTTTAACACCTATCCGGCGCAGGTCTTTATGGGCGACGTCGGTTCACTGGCGCTGGGCGGCGCGCTGGGCATTATCGCCGTGCTGCTGCGTCAGGAGTTCCTGCTGGTGATCATGGGCGGTGTGTTTGTGGTTGAGACGCTGTCGGTGATTTTGCAGGTCGGTTCCTTCAAGCTGCGCGGTCAGCGCATCTTCCGTATGGCACCGATTCACCACCACTATGAACTGAAAGGCTGGCCGGAGCCGCGCGTCATTGTGCGCTTCTGGATTATTTCGCTGATGCTGGTGCTGATTGGCCTGGCAACGCTGAAGGTACGTTAATCATGGCAGATTACCAGGGCAAAAAAGTCGTTATCATCGGGTTAGGCCTCACCGGCCTCTCCTGCGTGGACTTTTTCCTTGCGCGTGGCGTGACGCCGCGCGTGATGGATACGCGCGTCTCTCCGTCGGGTCTGGACAAGCTGCCGGAGCAGGTTGAACGCCACCTGGGTGGTCTGAATGATGAGTGGCTGCTGGCCGCCGATCTGATTGTTGCCAGCCCCGGTATGGCGCTGGCGCATCCTTCCCTGAGCGCCGCCGCGGATGCGGGCGTTGAGATTGTCGGCGATATCGAACTGTTCTGCCGGGAGGCGCAGGCCCCGATCGTCGCCATTACCGGTTCAAACGGTAAAAGCACCGTCACCACGCTGGTGGGGGAAATGGCGAAGGCGGCGGGCAAAAATGTCGGCGTGGGCGGTAACATTGGTCTGCCCGCTCTGATGCTGCTTGATAAAGGGTGTGAGCTGTTCGTCCTTGAGCTTTCCAGCTTCCAGCTGGAAACCACTTCAAGCCTGCATGCGGCGGCGGCGACGATCCTAAACGTCACCGAAGATCATATGGACAGATACCCGTTCGGCTTGCAGCAGTACCGTGCGGCCAAACTGCGCGTTTATGAAAATGCCAAAGTTTGCGTAGTGAATGCCGATGATGCACTCACCATGCCGGTGCGCGGCGCAGACGAACGCTGCATTAGCTTCGGTATTAACATGGGTGACTATCACCTTAATCGTCAGCAGGGCGAAACCTGGCTACGCGTGAAAGGTGAGAAAGTGCTGAACGTGAAAGAGATGATGCTCTCCGGCCAGCATAACTACACCAATGCTCTGGCGGCGCTGGCGCTGGCGGATGCCGTTGGCCTGCCGCGATCTTCAAGCCTGAAGGCGCTCACCACCTTTACCGGCCTGGCGCACCGCTTCCAGCTGGCGCTGGAGCACAACGGCGTACGCTGGATTAATGATTCCAAAGCGACCAACGTGGGTAGCACCGAGGCGGCACTGAACGGTTTGCACGTTGATGGCACGCTATACCTGCTGCTGGGCGGCGACGGTAAATCGGCTGACTTCTCCTCGCTAAAGCAGTACCTCAACGGTGATAACGTGCGCCTGTATTGCTTTGGCCGCGATGGCAGCGAGCTGGCAGCGTTGCGTCCTGAAGTCGCCGAGCAAACCGAGACCATGGAGCAGGCGATGCGCCTCATCGCCCCACGCGTGAAGCCCGGCGATATGGTACTGCTCTCACCAGCCTGTGCCAGCCTCGATCAATTCAAGAGTTTCGAACAGCGGGGTGATGTCTTTACCCGCCTGGCGAAGGAGTTAGGCTGATGCGTTTATCTCTCCCTCGCCTGAAAATGCCGCGCCTGCCAGGATTTGGTATCCTGGTATGGCTGTTTACGGCGCTGAAAGGCTGGGTGATGGCTTCCCGGGATAAAGATTCCGACAGCCTGATCATGTACGACCGCACGCTGTTTTGGCTCACGCTGGGGCTGGCGGCGATCGGCTTTATTATGGTCACCTCGGCGTCAATGCCTGTCGGACAGCGTCTGGCAAACGACCCGTTCCTGTTTGCCAAGCGTGACGGGCTGTACATCATTCTCGCGTTCTGCCTGGCAATGATCACCTTACGCCTGCCGATGTCGTTCTGGCAGCGGCACAGTACAGCCATGCTCATCGCCTCAATCATCATGCTGTTGATCGTTCTGGTTGTCGGGAGCTCCGTTAACGGGGCATCACGCTGGATTGCCTTTGGCCCACTGCGTATTCAGCCCGCGGAGTTCACCAAACTGTCGTTGTTCTGCTACCTGGCTAACTACCTGGTGCGTAAAGTTGACGAAGTTCGTAACAACCTTCGTGGCTTCTTAAAACCGATGGGCGTGATTCTGGTCCTCGCGATCCTGCTGCTGGCGCAGCCCGACCTCGGTACGGTAGTCGTACTGTTTGTCACTACGCTGGCGATGCTGTTCCTGGCGGGCGCAAAACTGTGGCAGTTCATTGCCATCATCGGGATGGGGATTTCGGCGGTGGTGCTGCTGATCCTCGCCGAGCCCTACCGTATCCGCCGTGTGACCTCGTTCTGGAACCCATGGGAAGATCCGTTCGGCAGCGGTTACCAGCTGACGCAGTCGCTGATGGCGTTTGGCCGCGGCGAAGTCTGGGGTCAAGGCCTGGGCAACTCGGTACAAAAACTGGAGTATTTACCGGAGGCGCACACCGACTTCATCTTCTCCATTATTGGGGAAGAACTGGGTTATATCGGTGTGGTATTGGCGCTATTAATGGTATTCTTCGTCGCTTTCCGCGCCATGTCGATTGGCCGGAAAGCGCTGGAGATCGATCACCGCTTCTCCGGTTTCCTGGCCTGCTCAATTGGTATCTGGTTTAGCTTCCAGGCGCTGGTAAACGTTGGGGCGGCAGCGGGTATGCTGCCGACCAAAGGTCTGACGTTGCCGTTGATCAGTTATGGTGGTTCGAGTCTGTTGATCATGTCGACGGCCATCATGTTTTTGTTACGCATAGATTATGAAACGCGTCTGGAGAAAGCTCAGGCGTTTACACGAGGTTCACGATGAATCAACCGAAGCGGTTAATGGTGATGGCAGGCGGTACCGGTGGACACGTGTTCCCGGGACTGGCGGTTGCGCACCATTTAATGGAACAGGGCTGGCAGGTACGCTGGCTGGGAACCGCAGACCGCATGGAAGCCGATCTGGTACCTAAACACGGTATCGAGATCGACTTTATTCGTATTTCTGGCCTTCGTGGCAAAGGGATCAAGGCGCAGCTGCTGGCGCCGGTGCGCATTTTCAATGCCTGGCGTCAGGCGCGCGCCATTATGAAGCGTTTTAAGCCTGACGTCGTTCTGGGCATGGGCGGTTACGTTTCCGGTCCGGGCGGACTGGCGGCGTGGTCACTGGGCATCCCCGTTGTTCTGCATGAGCAGAACGGTATTGCCGGGTTGACCAACAAATGGCTGGCAAAAATCGCCACCAAAGTTATGCAGGCCTTCCCCGGGGCATTCCCGAAAGCGGATGTCGTAGGGAATCCGGTACGTGTGGACGTGCTGGCGCTGCCGCTGCCAGATACGCGTCTGGCGGGTCGCGAAGGGCCGGTGCGCGTGCTGGTCGTCGGCGGTTCCCAGGGCGCACGTATTTTAAACCAGACGATGCCGCAGGTTGCGGCAAAACTGGGTGATGCGGTGACCATCTGGCACCAGAGCGGGAAGGGCGCTCAGCAGACCGTTGAGCAGGCCTACGTGCAGGAAGGTCAGCCGCAGCATAAAGTGACTGAATTTATTGATGATATGGCCGCAGCCTATGCCTGGGCCGATGTTGTGGTCTGTCGCTCGGGCGCGCTGACGGTGAGCGAAATCGCCGCCGCCGGTTTACCGGCGCTGTTTGTGCCGTTCCAGCACAAAGACCGACAGCAGTACTGGAATGCGCTGCCGCTTGAGAAAGCGGGCGCAGCGAAGATTTTTGAGCAGCCACAATTTACCGCTGATGCGGTCGCCACTACCCTGGCGGGCTGGAACCGGGATGTATTACTGGAGATGGCGCAACGCGCACGCGCGACCGCTATCCCGGATGCAACGGAACGGGTGGCAAAAGAAGTAAGCCTGGCAGCCCAGGCATAATTCTCGCAGTGCGTGTTGCGCTGCACGATTTTTTTGAAGTAGTCGATGGCGTTTAGAGAATGAATACACAACAACTGGCAAAACTGCGTTCTATCGTGCCCGAGATGCGTCGCGTCCGGCACATTCACTTTGTCGGCATCGGTGGTGCTGGCATGGGCGGTATTGCCGAAGTGTTAGCTAACGAAGGCTATCAGATCAGCGGGTCTGACCTGGCGCCAAACCCTGTTACGCAGCAGCTGGCGTCGCTGGGGGCGACTATCTATTTCAATCATCGCCCGGAAAACGTGAGCGATGCGAGCGTGGTTGTGGTGTCCAGCGCTATCTCCGCGGATAACCCGGAAATCGTTGCGGCGCATGAGGCGCGCATCCCGGTGATCCGTCGCGCGGAAATGCTGGCGGAACTGATGCGTTTCCGTCACGGCATTGCGGTGGCCGGTACGCACGGTAAAACCACCACAACAGCGATGGTCTCCAGCATTTATGCGGAAGCGGGTCTCGACCCGACGTTCGTTAACGGTGGTCTGGTGAAAGCCGCTGGCGTGCATGCGCGTCTGGGCCACAGCCGTTATCTGATTGCGGAAGCGGATGAGAGCGATGCGTCGTTCCTGCATCTACAGCCGATGGTGGCGATCGTCACCAACATCGAAGCTGACCATATGGACACTTACCAGGGCGACTTCGAGAACTTAAAGCAGACCTTTATTAACTTCCTGCACAACCTGCCGTTCTATGGCCGTGCGGTGATGTGCGTGGACGATCCGGTTATTCGCGAGCTGCTGCCGCGCGTCGGGCGTCAAATTACGACCTACGGCTTCAGCGAAGACGCGGATGTACGCGTAGAAGATTACAAGCAGATCGGTGCGCAGGGGCATTTCACCCTCGCGCGTCAGGATAAAGACCTGCTGCATGTCACCCTGAACGCTCCGGGACGTCACAACGCCCTGAATGCGGCAGCGGCGGTGGCTGTTGCGACAGAAGAAGGCATTGACGATGAAGCGATCCTGCGCGCACTGGAGAGCTTCCAGGGGACGGGCCGTCGCTTCGACTTCCTCGGTGAATTCCCGCTGGAACCGGTAAACGGTAAGCCAGGTTCTGCGATGCTGGTAGACGACTACGGTCACCATCCGACGGAAGTGGACGCAACCATCAAAGCGGCACGCGCGGGTTGGCCGGAAAAGAATCTGGTCATGATCTTCCAGCCGCACCGTTACACGCGTACTCGCGATCTGTATGACGATTTTGCCAACGTCCTTTCGCAGGTCGATACCCTGCTGATGCTGGATGTTTATGCAGCGGGTGAAACTCCGATTCCGGGTGCGGACAGTCGTTCTTTATGTCGTACCATCCGTGGACGCGGTAAAGTGGATCCTATTCTGGTTCCCGACCCGGCGCAGGTGGCTGAAATGCTTGCCCCGGTCCTGACGGGTAACGATCTGATCCTGATTCAGGGCGCGGGAAATATCGGCAAAATCGCCCGTACCTTAGCTGAAATCAAACTGAAGCCGCAAACTCAGGAGGACGAGCGTCATGGCTGATAAGATTGCTGTCCTGTTTGGCGGCACTTCCGCCGAACGCGAGGTTTCTCTGAATTCGGGCGCTGCCGTGCTGGCGGGCCTGCGTGAAGGTGGTGTGGACGCGCATCCGGTTGATCCGAAAGAGGTGGACGTCACGCAGCTGAAAGCGATGGGCTTCGATAAAGCCTTTATCGCGTTGCACGGTCGCGGCGGTGAAGACGGCACGTTGCAGGGGCTGCTGGAGCTGATCGGTATGCCGTACACCGGCAGCGGCGTGATGGCATCCGCCATCTCCATGGATAAACTGCGCAGCAAACTGCTGTGGCAGGGGGCGGGCCTGCCCGTTGCGCCATGGGTTGCACTGACGCGTCGTGAATATGAATTGGGCCTGTCGGACAGCGTTAATACACGCATTGCGGCACTGGGCTTACCGGTTATTGTGAAGCCGAGCCGTGAAGGGTCGAGCGTGGGAATGTCTAAAGTCGATAAAGCTGTAGATTTGGCTGACGCTTTAGCACTGGCATTTCAACATGATGAAGAAGTTCTGATTGAAAAATGGCTTAGCGGGCCGGAATTTACCGTCGCGATGCTTGGCGAAGAAATTTTACCGTCAATTCGCATCCAACCCGCCGGAGTCTTCTATGATTATGAGGCGAAGTATCTCTCTGATGAGACGCAATATTTCTGCCCAGCGGGTCTTGAAGCAGAGCGTGAGGCCGAATTACAGTCTCTGGTGCTTAAAGCCTGGAATGTGCTGGGATGTCGTGGCTGGGGACGCATTGACGTGATGCTTGACGGTGACGGGCAATTTTATCTGCTGGAAGCAAACACGTCTCCGGGTATGACCAGCCATAGCCTTGTGCCGATGGCGGCGCGTCAGGCGGGAATGAGCTTCTCGCAGTTAGTCGTACGTATTCTGGACCAGGCGGGCTGATATGTCTCAGGCTGCATTGAACACGCGCAACCGCGATGACGAAGAAGAATATTCCTCTTCGCGCCGGAGTAATGGAACGCGTCTTGCAGGGATCATCTTCCTGCTCGGGGTGCTGTGCACCGTGTTTATCAGCGGCTGGATGGTGCTGGGCTGGATGGAAGACGCGCAGCGGTTGCCGCTGTCGAAGCTGGTGGTGACCGGGGAGCGACACTACACGCGTAACGATGACATTCGCCAGTCGATTCTGGCGCTTGGGTCGCCTGGCACCTTTATGACGCAGGACGTCAACATTATCCAGAGTCAGATTGAACGTCTGCCGTGGATAAAACAGGCGAGTGTCAGAAAACAATGGCCTGATGAATTGAAGATTCATCTGGTTGAATATGTGCCGATTGCGCGTTGGAATGATCAGCATATGGTTGACGTAGACGGAAATTCGTTCAGCGTCCCGAGCGATCGTGTCAACAAGCAGAATTTACCGATGTTGTATGGCCCGGAAGGCAGCGAAAACGAAGTATTGCAGGGTTTTCGTGAGATGGGGCAGGTGCTGGCTAAGGATCGCTTTACGTTAAAAGATGCTGCGATGACGGCGCGCCGTTCCTGGCAGTTGACCCTAACGAATGGCATTAAGCTCAATCTTGGCCGCGGCGACACAATGAAACGTCTGGCGCGTTTTGTAGAACTTTACCCGGTTTTACAGCAGCAGGCGCAGACGGATGGCAAACGGATAAGCTACGTTGATTTGCGCTATGACTCAGGCGCAGCAGTCGGTTGGGAGCCGGCTCCGGTCGAGGAACCTAATCAGCAACAAAATCAGGCACAGGTACAGGCAGAACAACAATGATCAAGTCGACGGACAGAAAATTGGTAGTAGGACTGGAGATTGGCACCGCGAAGGTTGCCGCTTTGGTAGGGGAAGTTCTGCCCGACGGTATGGTCAATATCATTGGTGTGGGCAGCTGCCCCTCCCGTGGTATGGATAAAGGTGGGGTAAACGACCTTGAGTCGGTGGTGAAATGCGTTCAGCGCGCCATCGACCAGGCTGAATTGATGGCAGATTGCCAGATTTCCTCTGTCTATCTGGCCCTGTCTGGTAAGCACATCAGCTGCCAGAATGAAATCGGTATGGTGCCGATTTCTGAAGAAGAGGTGACGCAGGAAGACGTTGAGAACGTTGTCCACACGGCGAAATCCGTGCGTGTTCGCGACGAGCACCGTGTGCTGCATGTGATCCCGCAGGAATACGCGATCGACTACCAGGAAGGCATCAAGAATCCGGTCGGTCTGTCGGGCGTGCGTATGCAGGCAAAAGTGCACCTGATCACATGTCACAACGATATGGCGAAGAACATTGTAAAAGCCGTTGAACGTTGTGGCCTGAAAGTTGACCAACTCATTTTCGCCGGTCTTGCCGCGAGCTATTCCGTGCTGACCGAAGACGAACGTGAACTGGGCGTCTGTGTGGTCGATATTGGTGGTGGTACAATGGACATGGCCGTTTATACCGGCGGTGCGTTACGCCACACCAAAGTGATCCCGTACGCCGGGAATGTGGTGACCAGCGATATCGCTTACGCCTTTGGTACGCCACCGAGCGATGCAGAGGCGATTAAAGTGCGCCATGGTTGCGCGCTGGGCTCTATCGTCGGCAAAGACGAGAGCGTTGAAGTGCCGAGCGTAGGCGGGCGACCGCCGCGCAGCCTGCAACGCCAGACGCTGGCAGAGGTGATTGAGCCGCGTTATACCGAGCTGCTCAACCTGGTCAACGAAGAGATTTTGCAGTTACAGGAACAGCTTCGCCAGCAGGGTGTGAAACATCATCTCGCGGCGGGGATTGTATTAACCGGCGGGGCAGCGCAAATTGAAGGTCTTGCGGCCTGCGCTCAGCGCGTGTTCCATACGCAGGTGCGTATTGGTGCGCCGCTGAATATTACCGGTTTAACGGATTACGCTCAGGAGCCGTATTACTCAACGGCCGTGGGCCTGCTGCACTACGGGAAAGAATCCCATTTGAGTGGTGAAGCAGAAGTGGAAAAACGCGTCTCGGTGGGGTCTTGGGTCAAACGACTTAACACCTGGTTGCGAAAAGAGTTTTAATTTTTTTAAGAGACCGGAGAGAATTAGCGGTCTCGGGCGACAGGCACAACGGAGAGAGAGATTATGTTTGAACCTATGGAATTAACCAACGACGCGGTGATTAAAGTCATCGGCGTCGGTGGCGGCGGCGGTAACGCCGTAGAGCACATGGTGCGCGAGCGCATCGAAGGTGTTGAATTCTTCGCGGTGAACACCGATGCGCAGGCGCTGCGTAAAACGGCTGTTGGCCAGACGATTCAGATCGGTGGTGGCATCACCAAAGGTCTGGGAGCAGGGGCTAACCCGGAAGTGGGCCGCAACGCGGCTGAAGAAGATCGTGAAGCGCTGCGCGCTGCACTGGACGGTGCAGACATGGTCTTCATCGCAGCGGGTATGGGCGGCGGTACAGGTACCGGTGCAGCACCCGTTGTGGCGGAAGTCGCTAAAGATTTAGGTATTCTGACCGTTGCTGTCGTGACCAAGCCTTTCAACTTTGAAGGTAAGAAGCGTATGGCTTTCGCGGAGCAGGGTATCACCGAGCTGTCCAAGCACGTGGACTCTCTGATTACCATCCCGAACGACAAGCTGCTGAAAGTGCTGGGTCGCGGTATCTCTCTGCTGGACGCCTTTGGCGCGGCAAACGACGTGCTGAAAGGCGCGGTTCAGGGTATTGCTGAACTGATTACCCGTCCAGGTCTGATGAACGTTGACTTTGCAGACGTTCGCACCGTGATGTCCGAGATGGGCTACGCGATGATGGGCTCTGGCGTGGCGAGCGGCGAAGACCGTGCGGAAGAAGCCGCTGAAATGGCGATCTCTTCTCCACTGCTGGAAGATATCGATCTGTCTGGCGCGCGCGGCGTGCTGGTCAACATTACCGCTGGCTTTGACCTGCGTCTGGATGAGTTCGAAACCGTGGGTAACACCATCCGTGCGTTCGCCTCTGACAACGCGACCGTCGTTATCGGTACGTCCCTTGATCCGGAAATGAACGACGAACTGCGTGTGACCGTTGTGGCCACCGGTATCGGTATGGACAAGCGTCCTGAGATCACCCTGGTGACCAACAAACAGACTCAGCAGCCGGTTATGGATCGTTACCAGCAGCACGGTATGGCGCCTCTGACTCAGGAGCAAAAACCCGCTGCGAAAGTGGTGAACGACCCGACTCCACAAACGGCAAAAGAGCCAGATTATCTGGATATCCCGGCGTTCCTGCGTAAGCAAGCTGACTAAGAATTGGCTGGAATTTGGGGATTTGCGCTCTTTGTGCTAAACTGGCCCACCGTTAGTGATATACACTCTCGGTTGGATAGTTAATTTGGCGAGATTATACGATGATCAAACAAAGGACACTTAAACGTATCGTTCAGGCGACGGGTGTCGGTTTACATACCGGCAAGAAAGTCACACTGACGTTACGCCCTGCGCCGGCCAATACCGGGGTCATCTATCGTCGCACCGACTTGAATCCACCGGTAGATTTTCCGGCCGATGCCAAATCTGTGCGTGATACTATGCTCTGTACTTGTCTGGTGAACGAGCATGACGTGCGGATTTCTACCGTAGAGCACCTGAACGCCGCCCTGGCGGGTCTGGGTATCGACAACATTATGGTTGAAGTCGATGCGCCAGAAATCCCGATCATGGACGGGAGTGCTGCTCCGTTCGTTTATTTGTTGCTGGATGCCGGCATCGAAGAACTGAACTGCGCGAAGAAATTTGTTCGCATTAAAGAGACCGTTCGCGTCGAAGATGGCGACAAATGGGCTGAATTCAAACCGTACAATGGTTTCTCGTTGGATTTCACCATCGATTTTAACCATCCGGCGATTGACTCCAGCACCCAGCGCTATGCGATGAACTTCTCTGCGGATGCGTTCATGCGTCAGATCAGCCGAGCACGTACCTTCGGCTTTATGCGTGATATCGAATATCTGCAATCCCGCGGCCTGTGCCTGGGCGGCAGCTTCGATTGTGCCATCGTTGTTGACGATTATCGCGTACTGAACGAAGACGGCCTGCGTTTTGAAGATGAATTTGTTCGTCACAAACTGCTGGACGCGATCGGCGACCTCTTCATGTGTGGTCACAACATCATTGGTGCATTTACCGCGTTTAAATCCGGTCATGCACTGAACAACAAACTGTTGCAGGCCGTCCTGGCAAAACAGGAAGCCTGGGAATATGTGACCTTCGAAGACGAAGCTGAACTGCCGCTGGCGTTCAAAGCCCCGACTATGGTCCTGGCGTAACGGTTAAAGCCGTTTCGTAAGAAAAGCGACTGGTTCACCTGGTACTCTCTCCGACCAGGGAAGCCAGTCGTTTTTATTTCTGCCCTTCTTTAATTTGTCCCCCTCACCCCTGGCCTGTGTCGGGTGCCGAATAACGGTGTGTTCGCTGCATTATTGACCGTTTTTACCTGCTGCAAGGTGTCATTCCTGCTGCCGTGTATTGGCTTTAGTGGTAATATCTGGGCGCTAAAAAAGAATAACTGAACTCAGCCTGCACTGGCGGGCGAACGTGGTGGAGCAAGTGAGCGGAATACTGACGCGCTGGCGACAATTTGGCAGACGTTACTTCTGGCCGCATCTCTTATTGGGGATGGTCGCGGCGAGTTTCGGCTTGCCTGTGCTCAGCAACAGCGCAGACGCGGCCACGCCAGCACGTTCCACGACGACCAAACACGATCTCACCACACGGGTTAACTTCACTAATCTCGCATGGCTTGAAGCCAGCCGCCGTCCCAATTTCTCCGTTGATTACTGGCAGCAGCACGCGATTCGCACGGTTATCCGCCATCTGTCGTTCGCGATGGCGCCGCAGACGATGCCTGTTGCGGAAGAAACGCTGCCGGTTCAGGCTCAGCATCTTGCCCTGCTCGATACGCTTAATGCGCTTCTGACGCAGGACAACCAGCCGCCAGTGACCGTAAATCAGACGGCGCAAACGGATTTTGTTTCCCCTGCATCCTTCTCTGTTTCGACATGGATTAGCCAGGTTCACGGCATCCGTGCCGGGCCTCAACGCCTCAGCTAAATTAACCTTTTTCAATACCTTAATTTATCTGCCCGACTGGGGCGTTTGAGAATTTATTATGCTAATCAAATTGTTAACCAAAGTTTTTGGTAGTCGTAACGATCGTACCCTGCGCCGCATGCGCAAAGCTGTGAACGTCATCAACGGTATGGAACCGGCGATGGAGAAGCTCACTGATGATGAGCTGAAAGCGAAAACCGCGGAGTTCCGTGCGCGTCTGGAGAAAGGTGAAACCTTAGAAAGCCTGATCCCGGAAGCCTTCGCCGTTGTACGTGAGGCCAGTAAACGCGTGTTCGGCATGCGTCACTTCGACGTGCAGCTGCTGGGCGGGATGGTGCTCAACGAGCGCTGCATCGCGGAAATGCGTACCGGTGAAGGTAAAACCCTGACTGCAACGCTGCCGGCTTACCTGAATGCGCTGACGGGTAAGGGCGTTCACGTTGTTACCGTCAACGACTATCTGGCGCAGCGCGACGCCGAAAACAACCGTCCACTGTTCGAATTCCTCGGCATGACCGTGGGCATTAACATGTCCGGCCTGCCGGCACCTGCCAAGCGTGAAGCGTATAACGCGGATATCACCTACGGCACCAACAACGAATACGGCTTCGACTACCTGCGTGACAACATGGCGTTCAGCCCGGAAGAGCGCGTCCAGCGTAAACTGCACTATGCGCTGGTGGATGAGGTTGACTCCATTCTGATCGATGAAGCGCGTACCCCGCTGATCATCTCCGGCCCGGCCGAAGACAGCTCCGAGATGTACCGTAAAGTCGACAAAATCATTCCTCACCTGCTGCGTCAGGAGAAAGAAGACTCCGATACCTTCCAGGGTGAAGGTCACTTCTCCGTGGATGAAAAAGCGCGTCAGGTCAACCTGACCGAACGCGGCCTGGTGAAAATCGAAGAGCTGCTGGTGGCTGAAGGCATTATGGAAGAGGGCGAGTCTCTGTACTCCCCGAGCAACATCATGCTGATGCACCACGTAACGGCTGCACTGCGCGCGCACGCCCTGTTCACCCGCGACGTTGACTACATCGTTAAAGACGGCGAAGTCATCATCGTCGATGAACACACCGGCCGTACCATGCAGGGACGTCGCTGGTCCGATGGCCTGCACCAGGCCGTGGAAGCGAAAGAAGGCGTGGATATTCAAAACGAAAACCAGACGCTGGCATCCATCACCTTCCAGAACTACTTCCGTCTGTACGAGAAGCTGGCGGGGATGACCGGTACCGCAGATACCGAAGCGTTTGAGTTCAGCTCCATCTATAAGCTGGATACCGTGGTAGTACCTACCAACCGTCCGATGATCCGTAAGGATATGCCGGACCTGGTATACATGACTGAAGCGGAAAAAATTCAGGCGATCATTGAAGATATTCGCGAACGTACCGCGAAGGGCCAGCCGGTACTGGTGGGGACCATCTCCATCGAGAAATCCGAAGTGGTATCCAACGAGCTGACCAAAGCAGGCATCAAACACAACGTTCTGAACGCCAAGTTCCACGCTAAAGAAGCAGATATCGTTGCGCAGGCCGGTTACCCGGCTGCCGTAACCATCGCCACCAACATGGCGGGTCGTGGTACCGATATTATGCTCGGCGGTAGCTGGCAGGCCGAAGTGGCGGAGCTGGAAAACCCAACCCCAGAGCAAATCGCGCAGATCAAAGCCGACTGGCAGGTGCGTCACGACGCGGTGCTGGCATCCGGTGGTCTGCACATCATTGGTACAGAGCGTCATGAATCCCGTCGTATCGATAACCAGCTGCGCGGTCGTGCGGGTCGTCAGGGTGATGCCGGTTCTTCCCGCTTCTATCTGTCTATGGAAGATGCGCTGATGCGTATTTTCGCCTCTGACCGTGTGTCCGGCATGATGCGTAAACTGGGCATGAAACCTGGCGAAGCGATCGAGCACCCGTGGGTTACCAAAGCGATTGCGAACGCCCAGCGTAAAGTAGAAAGCCGCAACTTCGATATTCGTAAGCAGCTGCTGGAATATGATGACGTTGCCAACGACCAGCGTCGTGCGATCTACACCCAGCGTAACGAACTGCTGGACGTGTCCGACGTGAGCGAAACCATCAACAGCATTCGCGAAGATGTGTTCAAAGCCACTATCGACGCGCACATTCCGCCGCAGTCTCTGGAAGAGATGTGGGATATCGAAGGTTTGCAGGAACGTCTGAAAAACGACTTCGATCTCGAACTGCCAATCAAAGAGTGGCTGGACAAAGAGCCTGAGCTGCACGAAGAGACCCTGCGCGAGCGTATCTACGAAACCGCGCTGGACGTCTACAAGCGTAAGGAAGAAGTGGTTGGCGCAGAGATGATGCGTCACTTCGAGAAAGGCGTAATGTTGCAGACCCTGGACTCCCTGTGGAAAGAGCATCTGGCGGCAATGGACTACCTGCGTCAGGGTATCCACCTGCGTGGTTATGCGCAGAAAGATCCGAAGCAGGAGTACAAGCGTGAATCCTTCTCCATGTTTGCTGCCATGCTGGAGTCGCTGAAGTATGAAGTCATCAGCACCCTGAGCAAAGTTCAGGTGCGTATGCCGGAAGAAGTGGAAGCGATGGAGCAGCAGCGTCGTGAAGAAGCTGAGCGTCTGGCACAGATGCAGCAGCTGAGCCATCAGACCGATGAGAGCGAAGCCGCAGCGGCAATCGCAGCGCAGACGGGCGATCGTAAAGTCGGTCGTAACGATCCGTGCCCATGCGGTTCCGGCAAAAAATACAAGGCGTGCCACGGCCGTCTGAGTTAAGAACATAACAAACTGAAAAGGCGCAGATATCTGCGCCTTTTTTATGGAAGTGACATGATGAAAACACTGCAAATTGCTGTCGGGATCATTCGCAACCCGCAAAATCAGATCTTCATTACCCAACGTGCCGCCGATGCGCACATGGCCAACAAATGGGAATTCCCCGGCGGAAAAATCGAATCAGGTGAAACGCCGGAGCAGGCGCTGGTGCGTGAGCTTCAGGAAGAGGTGGGGATCACCCCGCTTGGTGCAACGCTGTTCGATAAGCTGGAGTACCAGTTTCCGGATCGTCACATCACGCTGTGGTTCTGGCTGGTTGAAAACTGGGAAGGTGAGCCGTGGGGAAAAGAGGGGCAGCCGGGTAACTGGATTGAGCTTCAGGCCAGCGATGCGGAAAAATTCCCGCCTGCCAATGAGCCTGTGATCCTCCGGCTGGCCGCACAACCGTAGGCCTGCTAAGCGACGCGCCAGCAGGCTTTGAACGTTACTGCTGGTTTTCGCTCCAGTCATCGCTATCCGAGAGATCGCCTTCGCTCGGAATGCGTTTCTCTTCCGCCGCCCATTCGCCCAGGTCTATAAGCTGACAGCGCTTACAGCAGAATGGGCGAAATGGACTTACGTCTCCCCAGACGACAGTTTTCCCACAGGTTGGGCAGTTTACGGTGGTTACGTCAGACATTGGCACTCCTTAACAACAGGCCAGTTCAAAATCGAGGCGTTCCGGCACGGTGCCATGTTCACTGTCCAGCGGCATAAAGCGGATCGCGAAACGGCTTTTATGCCCGGAAATTTGCGGGTAAAGCTGCTCGCCAAGAGACAGGTTCAGGCGCAGAAGATCGGCGTCGTCGCCGTTATCCTGATAGAAACCGTTGAGACTGGTTTGTTTGCGGAACGGGGCAGAGTTACGCACAAGATCGAGGATCAGGGATAACGTCTGATTCATCGGCTCCAGGCTGCCCAGCCAGCTGTTCACCTGGCGATTGCGCTGTTCCTGCGGCATGTGCAGCCACATATGCAGCGTTGGCAGGTCAAAGCTACAGCATCCGCCCGGTATGCTCAGGCGCTGGCGCACCAGCGCAATCAGACGATCCTCTCGTAAAAACTGGCCAACGCGCGGCGCGGCCATCAGGGTCGTGCTGCTGTTTTTCAGCTGCTTGCGTAAAGCGTCAATTCGACTTTGATCCACGCCCGGTACTTCGGCCCAGGCCTGTAATTTACGCTGCTGGCGCTCCAGCTCTTTCAACAGCTCAGTGCGGACGTCGCCGCGTTCAATCACATCCAGCAGATCGCCCACGTTGCGGAAAAAATGCAGCGCGGTGGCGTGATCGTTGACAGGCAGATGTTGTGAAAGCTGTTGAATAAGAAATTCTATGCGTAGCCAGGTACGCATTTTTTCGTTAAGCGGGTGCTCAAAAAGGATATGAGTCGACATTATGGTTTTTCCTGTGCAACGGCCTGCGCGGCGAAGGTCAGATACTGCGCGTGCAGACGAGCAACATCCGATGCAATGGCATCTGGTGCGCCGTTATTATCAATAACATCATCCGCAATGGCGAGGCGCGCTTCGCGCGTGGCCTGTGCGGCAAGAATTTGTTCAGCATGCTCGCGAGAAACATGGTCACGCGCCATGGTTCTCTGGATTTGCGTTTCGCGGGAAACGTCAATCACCAGCGTTCTGTCTGCTTTATTTTGAAGCTGATTTTCCACCAGTAACGGGACCACCCACAACACATAGGGCGAACTGGCTGCGGCAATCTGACGCTGAGTTTCCTGGTGGATAATGGGGTGGAGCAGGGCATTAAGCCAGGCTTTTTCCGCTGGATCGGAAAATATGCACTCACGCAGCTGCCGACGATTCAGGGTGCCGTCAGCCTGTATCACGGGGCGACCAAAATGCGCTTCGATGGCGTTTAAGGCGGGTGTATTGGGTTCTACCACCTGACGGGCAATGATATCGGCGTCGATAATCGTGATGCCGAGACGAGCAAACGCGTGCGCAACGGTGCTTTTACCACTACCGATGCCGCCGGTTAATGCGACGATATACCCCATTAAATCAGATCCTGGGAATTATTCAGTTTTAAAATCAGTTGCTTAAAATTCAAACTTACAACAGCCAATGTTTAGCTCTCTTTACCCGCTTTTTACCAGGTAAATTTATAGGATTGTAGCGTAAAAAAAGAGAATTTCGCAGTCTTGCGGAGCAGGTATTAGTGCGTATGATAGCGTCACTGGAGTTGTGCTTTTAATATATTTGCCTCTAACCCCAGGAATCCGCACATGCGTATCGAAGAAGATCTGAAGTTAGGTTTCAAAGACGTTCTTATCCGCCCTAAACGCTCTACACTGAAAAGCCGCTCAGACGTTGAACTCGAACGTCAATTCACCTTTAAGCATTCCGGTCAGACGTGGTCTGGCGTGCCGATTATCGCGGCCAACATGGATACCGTCGGGACCTTCGAGATGGCGACCGCACTGGCGCAATTCGACATCCTTACTGCGGTACACAAACACTACAGCGCTGAAGAGTGGGATGCGTTTGTCGCCTCCGCCTCGGCTGACGTGGTGAAGCATGTGATGGTCTCGACCGGTACCTCTGATGCAGATTTCGAGAAAACCAAACAGATCCTGAACGCCAATCCAGCGCTGAATTTTGTCTGCATTGACGTGGCAAATGGTTATTCCGAGCATTTCGTTCAGTTCGTCAGCAAGGCACGTGAGGCCTGGCCAACCAAAACCATCATCGCGGGCAACGTGGTGACCGGTGAAATGTGTGAAGAGCTGATCCTCTCCGGGGCCGACATTGTAAAAGTTGGCATTGGCCCGGGGTCCGTTTGCACCACGCGCGTGAAAACCGGTGTGGGTTATCCGCAGCTGTCTGCGGTAATTGAATGCGCTGACGCTGCGCACGGTCTGGGCGGCCAGATCATCAGCGACGGTGGCTGCACCATGCCAGGCGATGTCGCGAAAGCCTTCGGCGGCGGCGCGGATTTCGTGATGCTCGGCGGCATGCTGGCAGGCCACGAAGAGAGCGGCGGTACCGTGGTGGAAGAGAACGGCGAGAAATTCATGCTGTTCTACGGAATGAGCTCTGAATCCGCGATGACCCGTCACGTGGGCGGTGTCGCGAAATACCGTGCGGCGGAAGGCAAAACCGTTAAGCTGCCACTGCGTGGTCCGGTCGAAAACACGGCGCGCGATATCCTCGGCGGTCTGCGTTCTGCCTGCACCTACGTTGGTGCTTCCCGCCTGAAAGAGCTGACGAAACGCACGACGTTTATCCGCGTTCAGGAGCAGGAAAACCGCGTATTCAATAGCCTCTGACGGCTACGGCTGGCGCGCGTCCGTGCGCCAGCATTACCCCGCGCTCATTGCATCCCCCAGATGGAAAATCGGCAAATACATTGCCACCACCAGCGTGCCAATAATCAGACCCGTCACGACCAGTAGCAAAGGCTCAAGAAGCGCTGCCAGATTGTCTGCCTGCTGAAATGTCTGTTCCGTATGGTGGCGGGCCAGATTCATCAGCATCACATCCAGTGAACCCGACACTTCTCCGGTGCGAATGAGCTGAATACACAGTGGCGTAAAAACAGAGGCCTTCTGGAAGGAGGACCACACGGGCATCCCCTGTTCGATATCGCTGCGTATCTCACGGAGTTTCTCCTGCCAGTAGCCCCTCTCAACGGTCTCCTCCACACTCTCCAGTCCTTGTAAAAAGGCAATTCCGGCCTGCTGGGTTAATGACAGCACGGTAAAAATCTGCCCCAGTTTTTGCCCGCGCGTCAGCGTGCCCATCACCGGTACGTGTAACAAGACATACTGCCAGCGTGGATGCCGCCGCAGCTTACAGGCGATGACAACCATTGCCACGAGCAGGGCCAAAAGGGTGAGGATATGCGCCTGAACCAAGGCCGCCAGCCCCATGACTGCCTGCGTGAGCAAAGGGAGCGGGGTGTTGAACGTTTTGTAGATTGCAGCAAACTCAGGCAAAACCAGCGTGACCATCGCCAGCACCACGAAAACGGCCAGCGTCAGGATGATCAGCGGATAGCGCAGCGCTTTCTTCACCTTCGCACTGAGCTGCTGCTGGGATTTTTGTTGCTGCGCAAGCTGACGGCAGCAGGCTTCGAGCTTACCCGTCAGCTCACCCGTCTTCACCATTGAGACATAAAGAGGGCTAAACACCTCTGACCATTTCTTCATGGTCTCTGACAGGGCGCAACCTTCGCTCAGGTCATCAGCAAGACTGTGCAGCAGCGCCTGCCAGTGCTGCAAAGGATGCTGTTCCGCCAGCATGTGCAGGCTTTGGGATAGCGTGAGTCCAGCCTGTAGCAGCGTGGCGAGCTGGCGAAAAATATCGTAGCAGTGCTGCACCTGCCATCGCTGGCGCTGCTGACAGCGTTTTAGCGCCAGCGGGTGCAGTTGTTTAAGCACCAGAGCCGTGTAAGCTGCGTCACGGTCGATGGCCCAGAGGGTGCCGGTTTGCACCTCCCCCTCGGTGTTCAGGGCACGCCAGCGCCAGAGCGAATTAGCAGCCATCGGGCATTCCCAGGACGCGCAACAGCTCTTCGAGCGTGGTCAGCCCATGCTCTACGGCCATGCAGCCATGCTCAAACAAAGAGGTCATTCCCGCCTGACGAGCGCTGGACCCAATCACCTCCGTGCTTGCTCCGCTGGCGATGGCCTGCCGCAGCGTGTCGTCGATGACGAGCACTTCAAAAATGGCTACGCGACCATAAAAACCGTGGTAGCAGCGATCGCAGCCGGTGGGTTGCCAGCGAGGAAGCGGCCGGGGCCACAGCGTGCGGGGTAATTCGGTGTGGCGGCTGGCTTCCTGTCGGCAGTACGGACATAAACGGCGCACCAGTCGCTGGGCAATCACCATCGAGAGCGCCGAAGAGATCATCCAGCGCGCGACGCCCATCTGTTGCAGCCGTACCAGCGTTTCAGTCGTTGAGTTAGTATGCAGGGTGGACAGCACCAGATGCCCGGTTTGCGCCGCCTTAATGGCAATTTCTGCCGTTTCGCCGTCACGAATTTCACCCACCATAATGATGTCAGGATCCTGCCTGAGCAGGGCACGCAGCACGCTCTGGAAGGTCAGCCCCGCACGCGGATTAATCTGCGTCTGGTTTAAGCCTGCAAGCGGGATTTCAACGGGATCTTCCACGCTGCAAATATTGACGTCAGGGGTATTTCGCGCCTGTAACGCGCTGTACAGCGTCACTGTTTTCCCGCTACCGGTCGGGCCGGTGACCAGAATCAACCCCTGAGGGCTGTTAAGCGCCCCGGCAAAACGGGCCTGCTGATCTGCGCTCATCCCCAGCTGTTCAAGCTCCAGTGCCTGCTGTACCTGGTGAAGCAGACGAAGCACGATTTTTTCTCCACCACTACAGGGAAGGGTTGCGATACGAAAAGAGACGGGGACGCTTGCCAGCTCCACCGTAAACTGGCCGTCCTGCGGCAGGCGGCGCTCCGCAATATCCAGTTGACCCAGCACCTTCAGACGTGCGGCAAGCGTCGTCCCGAGGGCGGCAGAGATCGGCAGTTGCGGGTAGAGAACACCGTCGATTCGCAAACGGATCTGGTAGCCGTGCTCCGTCGGTTCAATATGGATGTCAGAAGCCCGCTGGTTTACTGCCTGCTGCAAGGTTGTACTGAGCACGTCAGCGGCTGAGTTTGGCGCTATGCCCGGCAGGTGTGATGATGAGACGGACTGAAGCCGTTTTTCCATCCGTTCTGCCGTCCAGCACTCAATATCAATACGCTTCTGCGTGGCGAAGCGTAACGCTTCCATCAGCTCAGAGGCAGGATTACCCACCACCGCAATGCTGATCATATCGGTGTCGCTTGCGAGTAGCAGTGCGTGATGGCGCTGACAGAGCGTCATTAGCTGTTCGGTATTCATTGTCCACTCCTGTCAGTTGTTGTCGAAGCGGAAAACATCTTCACAGGCTTGTCTGAGCGCCGTGTCGGACGCAATTTTGCAGTCACGCGTCCAGCCCGTCATACCGTTACCGTCGCTCCAGATCGGTGTCATGAGCACTTCAAGTCCGTTAAGGCTTTCCTGCCCTGTTAACGATACGGCCCCCTTTGCCACGCTCATCGCTGAAACGTAACGTGTGGTTGTCGGGGAGGGGATGCAATTGGTGCCTGCGTCGCAGCTATCCACACCACCACGATCCAGGGCGCAAAGCTCAATGGCGGTGCGGTAGGGGATGAACGTTTGCAGCATATCGGTGAGCGCCGCTTTTCGCAGGTAGTTCTGATAGGCCGGAACGCCAATGGCGCTCAGGATGGCAATAATGCCAATGACCACCATTAGCTCAATCAGGGTAAATCCTTGTTGTCTGTTCATGTCTGCTCCTTACGTTAAGTGGCGCTACTGTGGCAGTGCCAGCATGCAGAAACGAGGGACAAAAGCGTGAACGTGAAGGGGCTTTCAGGGAAATGATTCAGTGTTGC
This sequence comes from Enterobacter cloacae complex sp. 302F9, assembly GCF_050030335.1. Lineage (NCBI taxonomy): Bacteria > Pseudomonadati > Pseudomonadota > Gammaproteobacteria > Enterobacterales > Enterobacteriaceae > Enterobacter > Enterobacter cloacae complex sp. 302F9. The sequence continues at coordinate 807,413 of NZ_JBLGUC010000001.1, forward strand.
AGAGAAGGACAGCGTAATTGCGAGCGGTTTCGTATTTCCCCTCTCCGGGCGGAGAGGGGAGGATAATTTATTTGAAGCGCATCGAGAGGTCGAGGGCGCGGACGTGCTTGGTCAGGGCGCCAACGGAGATGTAATCGACGCCGGTTTCAGCAAATTCGCGGATGGTGTCGAACGTCACGTTGCCGGACACCTCAAGCTGCGCCTGGCCGTTTGTGCGTTTGACCGCTTCACGCATCTGCTCCGTGTCGAAGTTATCGAGCATGATGATGTCAGCCCCCGCTTTAATGGCCTCGTTCAGCTCCTCCAGCGTTTCCACTTCCACTTCGACCGGCACATCCGGATGTAGCCAGAAGGCTTTTTCCACGGCCTGACGCACCGAGCCAGAGGCAATAATGTGGTTCTCTTTGATCAGGAAGGCATCGGATAGCCCCAGACGATGGTTGGCGCCGCCACCGCAGAGTACCGCGTATTTCAGCGCGGTGCGCAGGCCCGGCAGGGTTTTACGGGTATCCAGCAGCTGCGTGCGGGTGCCTGCCAGCAGGTCAACGTAGCGGCGTACTTCACTGGCAACGCCAGAGAGCGTTTGCACAAAATTGAGCGCGGTGCGTTCACCGGTCAGCAAGACGCGGGACGGGCCGTCCAGCTCGAACAGTGGCTGATTCGCCGTGACCGCATCACCGTCTTCAACGTGCCATGTTACCTGCACCTCGTCGCCTGCCAGCTGGGTAAAGACCTCCTCAACCCAGCGTTTTCCGCAGAAGACTCCCGCTTCGCGGGTGATGATCACCGCATGCGAGCGCGTCTCTTTTGGCAACAATTGGGCGGTAATATCGTTATCGGCGCTGACGTCGCCGCCGAGATCTTCTTTCAGGGCATGGGCAACGCTTGCCGGGATATCACTATTAATACGTTCCAGAAGCGCGTCACGTCGGTGGTCGGGGTTATAGCGGCGAGGCGGCATGATAAAACTCCAAATTGGTAACGAATCATAATATTGAAACATGCTACTCTGAACCGAGTAACAGCACCATAGATAAGGAGTTCCAGCATGTTGTTAGAAAACGGATGGCTGGTGGACGCGCGGCATGTACCGTCGCCGCACCACGACTGCCGCCCGGAGGATGAAAAGCCCACACTGCTGGTGGTTCACAATATTAGTCTCCCGCCGGGTGAGTTTGGCGGTCCGTGGATCGATGCGTTATTCACTGGAACGATAGATCCCGATGCCCACCCCTTCTTTGCTGAGATTGCGCATCTGCGCGTATCGGCGCACTGTCTGATCCGTCGTGATGGCGAAGTGGTTCAGTATGTTCCTTTTGATAAGCGTGCCTGGCATGCCGGCGTGTCGATGTATCAGGGACGCGAGCGGTGCAATGATTTCTCCATTGGAATTGAACTGGAAGGAACGGACACCGCGCCTTACACCGATGCGCAATATGAGAAACTGGTTGCTGTAACGCAAACGTTAATCGGGCGCTATCCCGCCATTGCAGACAATATTACAGGGCACAGCGACATCGCCCCCGAAAGAAAAACCGACCCCGGCCCGGCGTTTGACTGGGCCCGGTTTCACGCCATGCTTACCACGTCGTCAGATAAGGAGATAACATGACGTTGTTTACCATGCTGCTGGTTATGATCGCTGAACGCCTGTTTAAGCTCGGCGAGCACTGGCATCTGGATCATCGGCTGGAGGTGTTATTCCGCCGCATCAGGCATTTTTCCATGCTGCGCACGCTGCTGATGGCGGCAGGCGTGATGGCGATTACGTTCCTGTTGCTGCGCTCGCTTTACGGCCTCTTTTTCAACGTGCCGCTGCTGGTGGTGTGGATCCTGCTCGGCGTGCTGTGTATTGGCGCGGGCAAGGTGCGTTTGCACTATCACGCGTATCTGAAAGCCGCTTCCCGGGATGATGCCCACGCGCGCGGCGCGATGGCGAGCGAGCTGACGATGATCCACGGCGTACCGCCGGACTGCGATGAACGCGAGTTTCTGCGGGAGCTGCAAAACGCGCTGCTGTGGATCAACTTCCGTTACTACCTGGCGCCGCTGTTCTGGTTCGTGGTGGGTGGACCCTGGGGGCCGGTACTGCTGATGGGTTATGCGTTCCTGCGCGCCTGGCAGACCTGGCTTGCCCGCTATCTTACGCCGCATGAACGTCTACAGTCCGGCATTGATGCCATCCTGCACGTGCTCGACTGGCTTCCGGTGCGTCTGGTAGGCGTGGTCTATGCCCTCATCGGTCACGGTGAAAAGGCGCTGCCCGCGTGGTTTGTCTCCCTTGCAGACCGCCATACCTCGCAGTATCAGGTTTTAACCCGACTGGCACAGTTCTCGCTGGCGCGTGAGCCGCACACGGACAAAGTCGCAACGCCAAAAGCTGCCGTCTCGATGGCGAAGAAAACATCCTTTGTGGTGGTGGTGATTGTGGCGCTGCTGACGATTTACGGCACGCTGGTCTAAGCCAGCGCGCCGAAGCTGTTACGGCGTATCCGCAGGCGGGATGCCGAAGTCAGGCATCCCGTTTTCGTTCCAGCGGACGAGTTTCAGGCGAGTATGGCGATTGGGATCGTAAAGCGGATCGCCTTCAATTTCAGTGTAGTTTCGCGCGTGGTAGACCAGCATATCTTCGCCTTCCGGCGTCTGCGTAAAGCTGTTATGGCCTGGCCCATACTGACGGTTTTCGTAGCTGGTGACGAACACCGGGCGCGGGGATTTATGCCAGTTAGCCGGGTTTTGCGGATCGGCATTCAGGTCTGCCCACAGTAATCCCATGCAGTAGTTCTCGTCGGTGGCGCTGGCGGAATAGCTGATAAACAGCTTATCGCCATGGAACAGCACCGCCGGGCCTTCGTTGACCCAGAACCCACGGCACTCCCAGTCATATTCCGGTTTACTGAGCATCACCGGCTCGCCTTTCAGCGTCCACGGATTTTCCATTTCACACAGGTAAAGATTGGAGTTACCGGAAATGTCCGGGGCTTTTTGCGCCCACAGATACCAGCGTTTACCCTGATGAACAAAGGTGGTGGCATCCAGCGCGAAGGTGTCAAACGGGGTTTTGATTTGCCCTTTTTCCACCCACGTACCGGTGAGCGGATCGCGATCTGCACATTCAATGGCAAACATGCGATGCTGGAACATCCCGAGCTGATCGAGCGCCTGGGTATGCGTGGCGGCAAAATAGATGTACCACCTGCCGTCGATATGATGCAGCTCCGGTGCCCAGATCAGCTGGCTCATCGGGCCGGTGTCGGGCTTGCGCCAGACAATCACCTCTTCGGCATCGCGTAAACCTTCCAGCGAGTCCGCGCGGCGGATCGCCAGCCGATCGTACTCCGGCACGGAGGCGATAAAGTAATATTGCCCATCGTGACGCAGGATATACGGGTCGGCGCGTTGTTCAATAAACGGGTTTGGCCAGGTTTGCATTCGGCTTTCCTTATTTAGTCTCAGCGGCTTTGAGTTCCTGATAATCGTTCAGCTCGCGATAGTTGGTGCGACGCTTTTCCAGATCGGACTGGATCTGCTTCATGGTCTCACGGTCCACTTTCAGCAGACGTACTACGCCCGCGGTAATTAAGTATCCAATGCCGGGAATGATGGTAAACAGCAGCACGATCCCGTTGATGGCATCCGCGCTCTGCGCTTTTGCGCCCGCGTCGTAGCCGTACCAGGAGAGCAGGAAGCCGACCATTGCCCCGGCAATCGCCAGACCCAGCTTCAGGAAGAAGATGTTGCCGGAGAAGCTGATCCCGGTGATGCGTTTCCCGGTTTTCCATTCACCGTAGTCGTCCACGTCGGCCATCAGCGACCAGTGCAGCGGTGACGGGATCTGGTGCAGGATGTTCAGCAGGACGTAGAGCACGACAATGGTTGTCGTCGCTTTCGGGTCGAAGAAGTAAAAGGCGCAGGAGAAAATCGCCAGCACGATGTTGGTCCAGAAGAAGACCTTCAGCTTACACCAGCGGTCGGTCAGCACTTTCGCCAGCATACTGCCGAACATCATGCCGACCACGCCCAGGCTGATAAACAGCGTGGCGAAATGGGTGCTTTGCCCCATGACCCAGGTGACGTAATACATGGTGGCCGCCATGCGGATAAAGCCAGGGCAGACGTTGCACAGGGTTAACAGCAGGATCCGCACCCACTGGTCATTCTTCCACACGTCTTTCAGGTCGTTTTTCAGTTCGTCATGGGTTTGCACTGCCGGACGCACGCGCTCCCGCACGGTGGCGAAGCAGAACAGGAACATACAGGTTCCAATCAGCGCCAGCACGGTCATTGCCATCTGGTAGCCTTTGGCTTTGTCATCTCCCCCGAACCAGTCGGCCATCGGCAGGAGCGTCAGCGACAGCAGCAGCGTGGCGATACCAACCATAACAAAACGGTAGGACTGGCAGGCAACGCGCTCTTTCGGGTCGTTGGTGATCACGCCGCCGAGCGAGCAGTACGGAATGTTGATGGCGGTATAGGTCAGCGACAGCAGGAAGTAGGTGACAAAGGCATAGATTACTTTGCTGTTATAGCTCCACTCCGGCGTGGTGAACATCAGAATGCTGAACAGCGCATAGGGGAAGGCAATCCACAGCAGCCATGGACGAAACCGGCCATATTTGCTGCGGGTACGGTCGGCAATCGCGCCCATAATTGGGTCCGTGACGGCATCAATGACGCGTACGGACAGGAGTAAAACGCCAACCAGTGCAGGAGCCAGACCAAAAATATCCGTATAAAAGTAGTTAACAAATAACATGATGGCGCCAAAGATAATGTTGCATCCGGCGTCACCCATACCATAGCCGATCTTTTCTTTTACTGACAGTTTGTTGTTATTCATCGACAGCTCTCCGGGTTTCGGTATGGAGAGAATTATTCGCTGGCAAACGAATATATGCGTTGCAATATAAAGGCGGTGATATGGAGGATTTTGCTGTAGGCGCGAATTTGTGAGGAAGGTAACAAGACGCTGTACCCGCAACCGCGAGTACAGCGAGAAAACACTTAGTGCGCTTTCACCGTTTTGGCATTTTTCTGTTTCACCATATAACCCACGCCGAGGATCGCAATCCAGACCGGGATCAGGTAGACGGAAATCGCCATGCCTGGGGTGATGAGCATGATGACCAGCACAGCTGCCATGAACAGCAGGCAAACCCAGTTCCCCAGCGGATAGAGCAGGGCAGGGAAGCGCGTGGTTACGCCCTGCTGGTGCTTGGCGCGGCGGAACTTGATGTGCGCGAGGCTAATCATCGCCCAGTTAATCACCAGCGCGGAAACCACCAGCGCCATCAGCAGACCGAAGGCAGATTCCGGTGCCAGGTAGTTAATCAGAACGCACAGCGCCGTCACGACCGCCGACACGATGATGGTATTAACCGGTACGCCACGCTTATCAACGGTAAGCAGCGCTTTCGGTGCGTTGCCCTGTTGCGCCAGGCCGAACAGCATACGGCTGTTGCAGTAAACGCAGCTGTTATAAACGGAGAGCGCGGCGGTCAGCACCACGACGTTGAGCGCGTTCGCCACGAAGGTGTCGCCCAGCTCGTGGAAGATGAGCACAAACGGGCTGGTATCCGCCGTCACGCGCGTCCATGGCAGCAGGGAGAGCAGGACCGCCAGGGAGCCCACATAGAAGATCAGAATACGGTAGATAACCTGGTTAGTGGCTTTCGGAATGCTCTGCTCCGGGTTGTCGGCTTCCGCGGCGGTGATGCCCACCAGCTCCAGACCGCCGAAGGAGAACATGATTATTGCCATCATCATCACCAGACCGGTCATGCCGTGCGGCAGGAACCCGCCTTGCTCCCAAAGGTTGCGCACGGTGGCCTGCGGACCGCCGTTGCCGCTGAACAGCAGCCAGCCGCCGAAGATGATCATCGCTACAACGGCAATCACTTTGATGATGGCAAACCAGAACTCCATCTCACCAAACACTTTTACGTTGGTCAGGTTAATGGCATTGATAATGACGAAGAAGGCCGCCGCAGACGCCCAGGTGGGGATCTCCGGGTACCAGAACTGAATGTATTTCCCAACGGCGGTCAGCTCGGCCATGGCAACCAGAACGTACAGAACCCAGTAGTTCCACCCCGAGGCGAAACCTGCGAAGCTGCCCCAGTATTTATAGGCGAAGTGGCTGAATGAGCCTGCGACCGGCTCCTCAACAACCATTTCACCTAACTGGCGCATAATCAGAAATGCAATAAAACCCGCAATCGCGTACCCCAGAATAATGCCCGGACCGGCCGACTGGATAACCGATGCACTGCCCAGAAACAGGCCAGTACCAATAGCACCGCCCAGGGCGATGAGCTGTATATGGCGGTTTTTAAGGCCGCGCTTTAGCTGCTCGCCATGCTGTTGAGCTTCCATTTGAAACCTCGTGTGTGGTTGTTATGTTCACGCTGTGCGTGTGTAATTATGAAAGTCCATATTCTGTATTTATTTCTTTACGGTTAACGATACCGAAAAAAGCGGAGATGGCTTCCGTTAGCGCAAGAATAGTGGTAAGCGCCAGCGAATGCACCTGCTTTATGAAGGGATGAAGACGACTTGAATAAAAAGAAACCAATTGTAAATCGGTACGTTAACCCCTCATACCCCAACCTATAGAATAGAAATGCGTCAGAAGAGGGCGAATTTTCATTTTTTGCCTTGTTGAATCGCTTCAGATTGCAAAAACCCTCGTTTCATTATGGTTAAAACTGCCTCTTTGGTAGTAACCATTTCATTTGTGCAAAGTTACATTCCTGAAACGTTAGTTCTGTAAGGTTGTTAAAATGTGCCGGGTTTACTGATTTCAATCAAAACCAATATGGACAGAAGGTGAATACTTTGTTACTTTAGCGATACGAACATGAAATTGGTAAGACCAATTGACTCCGGGCAAAAAGGCGTAAGACAGGGAATATGGCCTACAGCAAAATTCGCCAACCAAAACTTTCCGATGTGATTGAGCAGCAGCTGGAGTTTTTGATTCTCGAAGGGACACTGCGCCCGGGCGAGAAACTCCCGCCAGAACGCGAGCTGGCAAAACAGTTCGACGTTTCACGCCCCTCTCTGCGTGAGGCGATTCAACGTCTCGAAGCAAAGGGCCTGTTGCTCCGTCGCCAGGGTGGCGGAACCTTTGTGCAAAACAGCCTGTGGCAGAGCTTCAGCGACCCGCTGGTAGAACTTCTCTCTGACCACCCAGAATCCCAGTTTGATCTGCTTGAGACCCGTCACGCGCTGGAAGGTATCGCGGCTTATTACGCCGCCCTTCGCAGCACTGATGAAGACCGCGTACGTATTCGCGAGCTGCATCAGGCCATTGAACGGGCACAGCAGTCCGGCGATTTAGACGCCGAGTCCAATGCCGTCGTCCAGTATCAAATTGCCGTCACCGAAGCGGCGCACAACGTGGTGCTCCTCCATCTGCTACGCTGCATGGAGCCGATGCTGGCCCAGAACGTTCGTCAGAATTTTGAATTGTTGTATGCCCGTCGGGAGATGCTCCCGCTGGTAAGCAACCATCGCACCCGAGTATTCGAGGCGATAATGGCCAGGGAACCGGAGCAGGCGCGCGAAGCGTCGCACCGCCATCTGGCTTTCATTGAGGAAATCTTGCTGGACCGCAGCCGTGAACAATCGCGTCGCGAACGTTCATTACGCCGCATACAGCAACGAAAGGATTAAGCGCCAGGTACTTTTAGAGCGCGGCAACTAAACGCAGAACCTGTCTTATTGTGTTTTCTGGCGAAAATACAATGGGACAGGTTCCAGACAAATCAACGTATTAGATAGATAAGGAATACCCCCATGTCAGAACGTCTCCAAAATGACGTGGATCCGATCGAAACTCGCGACTGGCTACAGGCGATCGAATCGGTCATCCGTGAAGAAGGTGTTGAGCGCGCTCAGTATCTGATTGATCAGCTGCTTTCAGAAGCACGCAAAGGCGGCGTGAAAGTGGCTTCAGGTGCAGGGGCTAGCAACTACGTAAACACGATTGCCGTCGAAGACGAACCGGAATACCCGGGCAATCTGGATCTGGAACGCCGTATCCGTTCTGCTATCCGCTGGAACGCCATCATGACCGTTCTGCGCGCATCCAAGAAGGACCTGGAACTGGGTGGCCACATGGCGTCCTTCCAGTCTTCTGCGACCATTTACGAAGTGTGCTTCAACCACTTCTTCCGTGCAGCTAACGAGAAAGATGGCGGCGATCTGGTGTACTTCCAGGGCCACATCTCTCCGGGCATCTATGCACGTGCCTTCCTGGAAGGTCGTCTGACTGAAGAGCAGATGAACAACTTCCGTCAGGAAGTTCACGGTAAGGGTCTGTCTTCTTACCCGCACCCTAAACTGATGCCTGAGTTCTGGCAGTTCCCGACCGTATCTATGGGTCTGGGTCCAATCGGTGCGATCTATCAGGCTAAATTCCTGAAGTACCTGGAACACCGTGGTCTGAAAGACACCTCTGAGCAGACCGTTTACGCCTTCCTGGGCGACGGTGAAATGGATGAGCCAGAATCTAAAGGCGCGATCACCATCGCGACCCGTGAGAAGCTGGACAACCTGTGCTTCATCATCAACTGTAACCTGCAACGTCTGGATGGTCCGGTAACCGGTAACGGCAAGATCATCAACGAACTGGAAGGCATCTTCGCAGGTGCTGGCTGGAACGTGATCAAAGTGATGTGGGGCGGTCGTTGGGATGAGCTGCTGCGCAAAGACACCAGCGGTAAACTGATCCAGCTGATGAACGAAACCGTTGACGGCGACTACCAGACCTTCAAATCCAAAGACGGTGCCTACGTTCGTGAGCACTTCTTCGGCAAATATCCTGAAACCGCAGCCCTGGTTGCAGATTGGACTGACGAGCAGATCTGGGCGCTGAACCGCGGTGGTCACGATCCGAAGAAAGTTTACGCTGCACTGAAAAAAGCGCGTGAAACCAAAGGTAAAGCGACTGTGATCCTGGCCCACACCATTAAAGGTTACGGCATGGGTGATACCGCAGAAGGTAAAAACATCGCTCACCAGGTTAAGAAAATGAACATGGACGGCGTGCGTTATATCCGCGATCGTTTCAACGTTCCAGTGACCGATGAGCAGGTAGAAAAACTGTCTTACATCACCTTCCCGGAAGGTTCTGAAGAGCACAAGTACCTGCACGAACGTCGTCAGGCGCTGAAAGGCTACCTGCCTGCTCGTCAGCCTAACTTCACCGAGAAGCTGGAACTGCCAGCGCTGGAAGATTTCTCTCAGCTGCTGGAAGAGCAGAACAAAGAGATCTCTACCACTATCGCTTTCGTTCGTGCCCTGAACGTGATGCTGAAGAACAAGTCGATCAAAGATCGTCTGGTTCCAATCATCGCCGACGAAGCGCGTACTTTCGGTATGGAAGGTCTGTTCCGTCAGATCGGTATCTACAGCCCGAACGGTCAGCAGTACACCCCGCAGGACCGTGAGCAGGTTGCATACTACAAAGAAGACGAGAAAGGTCAGATCCTTCAGGAAGGTATCAACGAACTGGGTGCAGGCGCATCCTGGCTGGCTGCTGCGACTTCTTACAGCACCAACAACCTGCCGATGATCCCGTTCTACATCTACTACTCCATGTTCGGGTTCCAGCGTATCGGTGACCTGTGCTGGCAGGCAGGCGACCAGCAGGCTCGCGGCTTCCTGATCGGTGGTACTTCTGGTCGTACGACCCTGAACGGTGAAGGTCTACAGCACGAAGATGGTCACAGCCACATTCAGTCTCTGACTATCCCTAACTGTATCTCTTACGACCCGTCTTACGCGTACGAAGTGGCAGTCATCATGCATGACGGCTTGCAGCGCATGTACGGTGAAGCGCAAGAGAATATTTACTACTACATCACCACCCTGAACGAAAACTACCACATGCCGGCAATGCCAGCAGGTGCCGAGGAAGGTATCCGTAAAGGTATCTACAAACTCGAAACCATCGAAGGTAGCAAAGGTAAAGTTCAGCTGCTGGGCTCCGGTTCTATCCTGCGTCACGTTCGTGAAGCAGCGCAGATCCTGGCGAAAGACTACGGTGTGGGTTCCGATGTGTACTCTGTTACCTCCTTCACTGAACTGGCGCGTGATGGCCAGGATTGTGAGCGCTGGAACATGCTGCACCCAATGGAAACCCCACGCGTTCCGTACATCGCTCAGGTGATGAACGACGCGCCAGCGGTGGCGTCTACTGACTATATGAAACTGTTCGCTGAGCAGGTTCGTACTTACGTTCCAGCTGATGATTATCGCGTACTGGGTACTGACGGCTTCGGTCGTTCTGACAGCCGCGAAAACCTGCGTCACCACTTCGAAGTTGATGCTTCCTACGTGGTAGTAGCAGCACTGGGCGAACTGGCTAAACGTGGCGAAATCGATAAGAAAGTGGTTGCAGACGCAATCACCAAATTCAACATCGATGCAGATAAAGTTAACCCGCGTCTGGCGTAAGAGGTAAAAGAATAATGGCTATCGAAATCAATGTACCGGACATCGGGGCTGATGAAGTTGAAATCACCGAGATCCTGGTCAAAGTGGGCGACAAAGTTGAAGCTGAACAGTCGCTGATCACCGTAGAAGGCGACAAAGCTTCTATGGAAGTCCCGTCTCCTCAGGCTGGCATCGTTAAAGAGATCAAAGTCTCTGTTGGCGATAAAACCGAGACCGGTAAACTGATCATGATTTTCGATTCCGCCGACGGTGCAGCAGCTGCTGCACCTGCGCAGGAAGAGAAGAAAGAAGCAGCACCTGCTGCTGCTCCAGCAGCGGCCGCGGCAGCGAAAGAAGTGAACGTGCCTGACATCGGCGGTGACGAAGTTGAAGTCACTGAAATCCTGGTGAAAGTGGGCGATACCGTTGCGGCCGAGCAGTCACTGATCACCGTAGAAGGCGACAAAGCCTCTATGGAAGTGCCGGCACCGTTCGCGGGTACCGTTAAAGAGATCAAGATCAACACCGGCGACAAAGTGTCTACAGGTTCCCTGATCATGATTTTCGAAGTGGCGGGCGCTGAAGGCGCTGCGGCTCCAGCGAAAGCGGAAGCTGCTCCGGCTCCGGCTGCTGCACCAGCGGCTGCTGGCGGCGTGAAAGACGTTAACGTACCGGACATCGGCGGTGACGAAGTTGAAGTGACCGAAGTGATGGTAAAAGTGGGCGACAAAGTTGCCGCTGAACAGTCACTGATCACCGTTGAAGGCGACAAAGCTTCTATGGAAGTGCCTGCGCCGTTCGCCGGTACCGTTAAAGAGATCAAAATCAACACCGGCGACAAAGTATCTACCGGCTCTCTGATCATGGTCTTCGAAGTGGAAGGCGCAGCACCTGCCGCCGCTCCAGCTGCCGCGGCTGCTCCGGCACCGGCTGCTGCACCGGCTCAGGCTGCTAAACCGGCTGCTGCCCCTGCTGCTAAAGCAGAAAAATCTGAGTTCGCTGAAAACGACGCTTACGTCCACGCGACTCCGCTGATTCGTCGCCTGGCGCGCGAATTCGGTGTGAACCTGGCGAAAGTGAAGGGCACTGGTCGTAAAGGCCGTATCCTGCGCGAAGACGTTCAGGCTTACGTGAAAGATGCGGTGAAACGCGCCGAAGCTGCACCTGCTGCTGCCGGTGGCGGTATCCCGGGCATGCTGCCATGGCCGAAAGTGGACTTCAGCAAGTTCGGTGAAATCGAAGAAGTGGAACTGGGCCGTATCCAGAAAATCTCGGGTGCGAACCTGAGCCGTAACTGGGTAATGATCCCGCACGTTACCCACTTCGATAAGACCGATATCACCGATCTGGAAGCGTTCCGTAAACAGCAGAACGCCGAAGCTGAGAAGCGTAAGCTGGACGTGAAGTTCACTCCAGTGGTCTTCATCATGAAAGCGGTTGCCGCTGCCCTTGAGCAGATGCCTCGCTTCAACAGCTCCCTGTCCGAAGACGGCCAGAAGCTGACGCTGAAGAAGTACATCAACATCGGTGTTGCGGTTGATACGCCAAATGGTCTGGTTGTTCCGGTCTTCAAAGACGTGAACAAGAAGAGCGTCACTGAGCTGTCCCGTGAACTGACCACCATCTCCAAAAAAGCGCGTGATGGTAAGCTGACTGCCGGCGAAATGCAGGGCGGCTGCTTCACTATCTCCAGCATCGGCGGCCTGGGTACCACCCACTTCGCGCCGATTGTGAACGCGCCGGAAGTGGCTATCCTCGGTGTGTCCAAGTCCGCGATGGAGCCGGTGTGGAATGGCAAAGAGTTCGTGCCGCGTCTGATGATGCCAATCTCTCTGTCCTTCGACCACCGCGTGATCGACGGGGCTGATGGTGCGCGTTTCATCACCATCATCAACAACATGCTGAGCGACATTCGCCGCCTGGTGATGTAATCGAAAAGCCGGCCAGTCGGCCGGCTTTTTTCTGATAATCTCATGGGGTTTTTGAGGTTATTGGTGAAAGCGATAATTCGTGAGCCGTTTGTTGTTTCAAAATTGTTAACAATTTTGTAAAATACGGGCGGATAGAACGACCCGGTGGACGACGGGTATACATTAAGAGGTCATGATGAGCACAGAAATCAAAACTCAGGTCGTAGTACTTGGGGCAGGCCCGGCAGGTTACTCCGCAGCATTTCGCGCCGCGGATTTAGGTCTGGAAACCGTCATCGTAGAACGTTACAGCACCCTCGGCGGTGTTTGTCTGAACGTCGGCTGTATCCCTTCTAAAGCGCTGCTGCACGTAGCGAAAGTTATCGAAGAAGCCAAAGCGCTGGCTGAACACGGTATCGTCTTCGGCGAGCCGAAAACCGACATCGACAAAATTCGTACCTGGAAAGAGAAAGTTATCACTCAGCTGACCGGCGGTCTGGCGGGTATGGCCAAAGGCCGTAAAGTGAAAGTGGTAAACGGTCTGGGTAAATTCACCGGTGCGAACACCCTGGAAGTGGAAGGCGAAAACGGCAAGACCGTGATTAACTTCGACAACGCGATCATCGCGGCAGGCTCTCGCCCAATCGAACTGCCATTCATTCCACATGAAGATCCACGCGTGTGGGATTCCACCGATGCGCTGGAGCTGAAAACCGTTCCTAAGCGCCTGCTGGTTATGGGCGGCGGTATCATCGGTCTGGAAATGGGTACCGTGTACCATGCGCTGGGTTCAGAGATCGACGTGGTTGAAATGTTCGACCAGGTTATCCCGGCTGCCGACAAAGACATCGTTAAAGTCTTCACCAAACGCATCAGCAAGAAATTCAACCTGATGCTGGAAACCAAAGTGACTGCCGTTGAAGCGAAAGAAGACGGTATTTACGTTTCCATGGAAGGCAAAAAAGCCCCTTCCGAACCACAGCGTTACGACGCCGTGCTGGTGGCTATCGGTCGTGTGCCGAACGGTAAAAACCTCGACGCGGGCAAAGCTGGCGTGGAAGTGGACGACCGTGGCTTCATCCGCGTTGACAAACAGCTGCGCACCAACGTGCCGCACATCTTTGCTATCGGCGATATCGTCGGTCAGCCAATGCTGGCGCACAAAGGTGTTCACGAAGGTCACGTTGCCGCTGAAGTTATCGCCGGCATGAAGCACTACTTCGATCCGAAAGTGATCCCATCTATCGCGTACACCGAGCCAGAAGTTGCATGGGTCGGTCTGACTGAGAAAGAAGCGAAAGAGAAAGGCATTAGCTATGAAACCGCCACCTTCCCGTGGGCTGCTTCTGGCCGTGCTATCGCGTCCGACTGCGCAGACGGTATGACCAAACTGATCTTCGACAAAGAGACTCACCGCGTGATCGGTGGTGCGATTGTCGGTACCAACGGCGGCGAGCTGCTGGGTGAAATCGGTCTGGCTATCGAAATGGGCTGTGACGCGGAAGACATCGCGCTGACCATCCACGCTCACCCGACTCTGCACGAGTCCGTGGGCCTGGCGGCAGAAGTGTTTGAAGGTAGCATTACGGACCTGCCAAACGCGAAAGCGAAGAAGAAATAAGTTGCTTTGTGTCTGATAAGCGCCTCTTCGGAGGCGTTTTTTTTGGTTTAAAGTCCATATCTTAGTGTTAATTATCAATTTAAATGCAGAATAGATAAAATATTTGTACATGGTTAATTGAATGTATTCGCGAATCAAATGATTCATTTAATTTTTAATGGGTTTGTATAAGCCGCTGTGTTTATGTTTTTTTTAGGAGTGGCTTGGTTAATTTGACTTAAAATAGAAAGATAATATAACTATCGCTGGGATTACTCTATTAAAAGGAACCAGTTATTATGAATAGTTATGAATCGACCTCTGGTATTCGTGATTTAAAAGTCATGGGGGCCAGAACACAATTAGGGGGTGCTTGGGCGAGTGCGACGCATAAGCTTGTAGCCCTTGATAAAGAGACCCTACAGCCCGTCAGCGTTGACTGGTGGTATGAAGATGAATCCGCACCGCGCTTTACTGGACCTGTTTTCACCGATACCCGCCCAAATGTACGCTTGCTGGCAAATTCTGATGTTTATCGGCTGGGTGATGTTATTAATATCAGTAACTTTGGGGGTTCGAGTTCCGCGTTTGCTGTCATAAAAGATGATGGTACCGTAGAAGCGTGGGGGAAGCCAAAACATGGTGGAACCTCACCAACCAGCGAGCGTAACTATAATGTCAGGGCTATTTATGGCGGCCAGTACGCTTCTGCGGCTGTTAATACCAATGGCCAGGTATTTACCTGGTCTGTGGATGATGATAACCCTCTGCCTGATAATGTTGTTGCACTGGATGATATTTTAGATATTAAAGTTGCTGGTGGTAACGACGGTAATGACATCTATCTTGCGTTGCGAGCTAACAACCAAGTCGTACAGTGGAAAGTTGGGGCTTCTCAAAATGACTTTCCTGCTGATATTGCTGCGCGCAGTGATTTCATAGCCATCCAATCCACGGAAACTGCCTTTGCGGGAATTCTACAAAATGGTCATGTGCTAGCTTGGGGAAGTGCAGCATACGGTGGCGCGCTACCGACACATCTGAAAGAAGTAAATGATGTTGTCGCACTTTACAGTAATAGCGGTGCATTTGTGGCACTCAGGGCCTCAGGCAGTGTGATTGCATGGGGAAGCGCCAGTTGTGGCGCTATGATTCCGGATCATATTGCTTGCCTCAAGGATATTGTTTCCGTACACAGCACCAATTCAACTTTTATTGCTTTAAGACAAAATGGCAGTGTGGTTTTTTGGGGGCAGAATTACTATTTGACCGAAATGCCACCGGAAATTGCCGGTCTGACAAATATTATCGATGTTCAGGCCGCTGTTAATGGCAGCTATGCTTTTTTAACTTCGGAGGGGAAAGTGTACTGCTGGGGACATGTCTCGATTTTCGATATACAAATGCCTGAGGATCTTACGGATGTGGTATCTCTGACAGGGGGTACTTACAATTCTTTTGCAGCGCTTCGCCGTGACGGTACCGTAGTGGCATGGGGATTGGGGTATGAAGGTGGCGACACCTCACCTGTCGCACATGAACTTTATAATATTCGTGCCATCTATTCCTGCGATTACCATTTTTGTGCCCTGCGTGACGATAATCATCTCTTCGAATGGTATGCGGAGGACGGAACGGATATAACAAAGATGCCAGCAGATTTGCAGGGGAATGTTACCTATAGCTTTGTTAAATGATCGTGCTGCCAACCCCGAAAGCGAAACAGAAATAAGTTTCTCTCTTGAGTGGTCTCCATTGCGAACAATGTTGATCTGAATTAGAAGAAGCGAAACCTATACTGGAAGCTCAGTTGGTGAATATTTTGTAAAAACATAGCCGGGTGACGCTGCGCTTACCCGGCCTACAAAAATCGTAGACCGGGCAGGCGAGGTGCCACCGGACGTTTACGGTGCCACGGGCTGCCAGGATGTATCAGGTTTATACACGGTCAATGCCTGGACTTTTCTGGCGGTTTCACTGCCGAGGTCTGCCTGATAAACTTTGTCATCCTGGTTAACAACAAAGCTCATTACCCCCGTCTGACCATAGCTCACGGGCCAGGCAACCATCGCAAAGCCATTTTTATCCGGCAGAATGCGGAACCGATAACCGTGATAGCCCATACCTGGCTCCGGCGGGCTGAAGGCGGGACCCAGCGGGCTTGGCGCTTCGCCCGGCGAGATGGGCCAGTACAGGCCGTCTTTTAGCCCTGGTGTGCTGACAATCTTGTGCGCATAGCGATGGTTCATGGCGTAGTAGCTCTGCTGTGCGTCGACGTAGGCGTGCAGCGCTCCGATAGCCGCGAGTTCGTTGCGGCCGATTTCGCGGGTCAGGATCTCATCAGCCGCTTTCTGCATATCAAATTGCCAGCCCTCTTTTTTCTTCACTACCGGTATGGGGAGTTGCCAGCCGTTATCGCCAACTGACAGATGGGTGATATCGCCGCTGATTTCGGTACGATGGTTAATCTTCCAGTCACGCAGGAATCGAGCTACCGCCTCCGGATCAACCCCTTCAGGTGGCAGATAGTCGCGCCAGTTATCCCCCAGCAGGTCGGCCATCGCGCGCTCATTCTGCTCGCTGATGGTCTTCGTCAGGGCATTGGCCGCCTGCTCAGGCGTGGAGAAAGATTGCTGGGCGCAGGCGAAGGTGGATACCATCAACAACAGCATTCCACCGATCGGTTTCATGTTCATAGCGGCTTCCTTAACGACGATGGAATTCACGGTGTTCGGTATGATGTTCGGACAGCTGCTGGCGGCTTTGCAGCCCGCGCTGGTGCTGGGCCTGCCAGTTGGCCGAGCGGCTGTCGTTGCCGCTCAGGGCGTTTGCCCGCAGCGGCTGATGCTGAACCTGCGTCGGGCGTCTGGTTTGCGCAAGAGTATTATTCATCCGTTGTGCGTGGGGCCGCGCGCTGTCGTAGCCGCGATAGTTGCTGCGCTGAGAGAGCTGCTTCAGCTGCTGCGCGGACGCTGAATGTTGCGGGAAATGCGCGTCGCCATGCTGTAGCTGTGTGAGGGTTTTGCCCGTCGACTGCTGTACCTGCGCCATCGCAGCCTGCCGCTGGCTATCGCGGTTGACCGGCTGCTGCCGGGTAGCGCTCAGCCCGCCCGGCACTGAAGTCTGATGATAGCGGCTGGCAAGCTGGCTATTGGCGTAGGGCACGCCGTTGCGGTAGGCAGGATTATGCTGCCAGACCTGATGATTATCGGTACGGTGCTCGCCGGTGATCTTATTGAAGTTATTAACATTAATATTAATGTTATCGCCGTTATGCGAATAACCGCCGTGGTGATCGTCATCATGATCGTGATGGTGATCGTCGTCATCGTCCCAGTCGATGTTACTGAACAGCGCATAGGTGGTGGCTACGCCGAGGCTATAGCCAAAGCCTCTGACAAAACTATTGGTAAACTGCTGGCCGGGAGACGGGGGCAGATACACCGGCGGATAGCTGGCGTTTGGCCACGTGCCATAAACGGTGGAAGGGTTGTAGGTAGGGATATAAACCACCTGTGGATCGGCTGGCTCAATTTTAATCACCGTCGGACTAGCCGACGTTGACGTCGCGGCTGTACTGGTGGAGGCTGGCGCAGATTTTTTCACGGTGGTGACGGTCTGCTGCGGGGTGGATTGCAACGTGCCTGTCTGCTGCGCCAGCAGGCGCAGACGCTGCACGGAATCCATCACATCCTTTGGCTGGGCCAGAAAGGCGTCGCCGAGGCTCTGTACCCACGACGGGTTTTCTCCCATCAACGACATTAACTGCGGAAAGGCGACCAGCGATTTCACGCTGGCATCCCATGGCTGCCCGCTGACCGCCTGAATAGCGGTATCGCCCTGCATTTTAGGGTTGTCCTTTGACCACTGGGCGGCCTGAATCACGCTCGCCGGATAGGTTGAGGCCATCAGAATTTGCGACAGCAGCGCGTCGGGATAGAGCGCAATGGGCGCTGTCCACTGATCGATCTGCGCGGCGGTATAGGCCGGAGTCGCCACCGGGGCAGGTTGTGCTGTCGGGGCGGGAAGCTGCGGGGCTACCGGCGCAGGTGCGGGAGCGGGTTCCGTTGCGCGGCTTTTAACGAACATGACGCCCGAGGCGGCAAACAGCCCCGCACTGCAAAGCAGAACAAGAAGATGTGGTTTAAAAGGCAACTTCATAGATTGACTCCAACGAGACGAGTGCAGTGCCGTGAGGCGTTGCTGTTGCCGCGAGTATCATTCACCCGTGTTTTACAGTTTTAACTTTTGTTGGGAAAACCTCCGAAGCATCCGGATAAAGAGTGTGAGTATTTATTACACAATTATATCGGATGGCTGAACAGGCGACGGAAATTCAGAAGGCCGCGCGAGCGACCAGCAGCGCGTTGTCGGGGTGACGACAGACTTACGGAACTGCTTCCGGGCCCGGTGACGGGTTGCTACACCATGCTTAACGATTCAGCAAATTTTTTAATGTTGCTTTTTTGTAAACAGATTAACACTGTGCAGAAATCCTGCTATGCTGCCCGACGCGGTATCGGGCATTTACCCTACAAACTGCTGTCTCACAGGAGCGTGAAGAGAACGCCCGCCGCATATGACAATGAGAGCGAGGAGAACCGTCGTGCTAGAAGAATACCGTAAGCACGTAGCAGAACGTGCCGCCGAGGGAATTGTACCCAAACCGTTAGATGCAACCCAAATGGCCGCGCTCGTCGAGCTGCTGAAGAACCCGCCTGAGGGCGAAGAAGAATTCCTGTTAGATCTGCTGATCAACCGTGTACCGCCTGGCGTAGATGAAGCTGCCTACGTAAAAGCCGGATTCCTTGCCGCCGTTGCCAAAGGCGAAGCCACCTCCCCACTGGTTACTCCTGAAAAAGCGATTGAACTGCTCGGCACCATGCAGGGCGGCTATAACATTCATCCGCTGATTGACGCGCTGGATAACGACAAGCTGGCGCCAATTGCTGCCAAAGCGCTCTCTTCAACGCTGCTGATGTTCGATAACTTCTACGATGTGGAAGAAAAAGCCAAAGCAGGCAACGTTTACGCGAAGCAGGTGATGCAGTCCTGGGCCGATGCCGAATGGTTCCTGAACCGCCCTCAGCTTGCTGAAAAAATTACCGTTACCGTCTTTAAAGTGACCGGTGAAACCAACACCGATGACCTTTCTCCGGCGCCGGATGCATGGTCTCGCCCGGATATCCCACTGCACGCCCTGGCGATGCTGAAAAACGCCCGTGAAGGCATTGAGCCGGATCAGCCAGGCGTGGTTGGCCCGATCAAACAGATCGAAGCCCTGCAACAAAAAGGTTTCCCGCTGGCTTACGTCGGTGACGTGGTCGGTACCGGTTCTTCCCGTAAATCCGCCACCAACTCCGTGCTGTGGTTCATGGGCGACGACATTCCGCACGTGCCGAACAAGCGCGGCGGCGGCCTGTGCCTCGGCGGCAAAATTGCGCCAATCTTCTTCAACACCATGGAAGATGCGGGCGCGCTGCCAATTGAAGTGGACGTGAGCAACCTGAACATGGGCGACGTGATTGACGTTTACCCGTATAAAGGCGAAGTGCGCAACCACGAAACCAACGAACTGCTGGCCAGCTTCGAACTGAAAACCGACGTGCTGATCGACGAAGTGCGTGCCGGTGGCCGTATTCCGCTGATCATCGGCCGTGGCCTGACCACCAAAGCGCGTGAAGCGCTGGGTCTGCCGCACAGTGACGTATTCCGTCAGGCGAAAGACGTGGCCGAGAGCAACCGCGGTTACTCTCTGGCGCAGAAAATGGTGGGTCGCGCCTGCGGCGTCACTGGTATCCGTCCTGGCGCGTACTGCGAACCGAAAATGACCTCCGTGGGGTCTCAGGACACCACTGGCCCAATGACCCGTGATGAACTGAAAGACCTGGCGTGCCTGGGCTTCTCTTCCGATCTGGTGATGCAATCCTTCTGCCACACCGCGGCGTATCCGAAGCCGGTTGACGTAACCACGCACCACACGCTGCCAGACTTCATTATGAACCGTGGCGGTGTCTCCCTGCGTCCGGGCGACGGCGTTATCCACTCCTGGCTGAACCGCATGCTGCTGCCGGATACCGTCGGTACCGGCGGTGACTCCCATACCCGATTCCCAATCGGGATCTCCTTCCCGGCGGGTTCCGGTCTGGTGGCGTTTGCCGCAGCGACCGGCGTGATGCCGCTGGATATGCCGGAATCAGTGCTGGTGCGCTTCAAAGGTAAAATGCAGCCGGGCATTACCCTGCGCGATCTGGTGCACGCGATCCCGCTGTATGCCATTAAACAGGGTCTGCTGACCGTCGAGAAGAAAGGCAAGAAAAACATCTTCTCTGGCCGCATTCTGGAAATTGAAGGTCTGCCGGATCTGAAAGTGGAGCAGGCGTTCGAGCTGACCGATGCCTCTGCCGAGCGTTCTGCGGCGGGCTGTACCATCAAGCTGAACAAAGAGCCGATTATTGAGTATCTGACCTCCAACATCGTGCTGCTGAAGTGGATGATAGCGGAAGGCTACGGCGACCGTCGTACGCTGGAGCGTCGTATTCAGGGTATGGAAAAATGGCTGGCGGATCCGCAGCTGCTGGAAGCCGACGCTGACGCAGAGTACGCGGCGGTGATTGAGATCGATCTGGCGGATATCAAAGAGCCAATCCTGTGTGCGCCTAACGATCCGGACGATGCGCGTCTGCTCTCTGACGTGCAGGGCGATAAGATCGACGAAGTGTTCATCGGCTCCTGTATGACCAACATCGGCCACTTCCGTGCTGCCGGTAAGCTGCTGGATACCCACAAAGGCCAGCTGCCGACCCGTCTGTGGGTGGCGCCGCCAACCCGTATGGATGCGGCGCAGCTGACCGAAGAGGGCTACTACAGCGTGTTTGGTAAGAGCGGGGCGCGTATTGAAATCCCTGGCTGTTCCCTGTGTATGGGCAACCAGGCGCGCGTGGCCGACGGTGCGACGGTGGTTTCCACCTCAACCCGTAACTTCCCGAACCGTTTAGGTACCGGGGCGAACGTTTACCTGGCCTCTGCGGAGCTGGCGGCGGTTGCGGCGCTGATTGGCAAACTGCCAACGCCGGAAGAGTACCAGACCTTTGTGGCTCAGGTAGATAAGACGGCGGTGGATACTTATCGTTATCTGAACTTCGACCAGCTCTCTCAGTACACCGAGAAGGCTGACGGGGTGATCTTCCAGACCGCAGTATAAATGCTACCCTCTCCCGTGGGAGAGGGGCTGGGGGTGAGGGCACCAGACCGCTCCGCACCTGACCCATTGCCCGGTGGCGCTACGCTTACCGGGCCTACAAAACCCATCGCAACGTCGGTGGGTTTTTTATTTTCATTCCTCCCACCTCTCCCGCTTTTTTTCTTCCTCTCTGCTGCGATAATTACCCTAATGGCTTTGCAGAGGAAAACGCTATGGATTACGAATTTTTGCGCGACATCACCGGCGTGGTGAAAGTGCGAATGTCGATGGGGCACGAAGCCGTTGGACACTGGTTTAACGAAGAGGTGAAAGAGAACCTCGCGCTGCTGGATGAAGTCGAACAGGCGGCGGAAACGGTGAAAGGCAGTGAACGCTCCTGGCAACGCGCCGGGCACGAATACACGCTGTGGATGGATGGCGAAGAGGTGATGGTGCGCGCCAACCAACTTGAGTTCTCGGGTGATGAGATGGAAGAGGGGATGAGCTACTACGACGAAGAGAGCCTGTCGCTGTGCGGCGTGGAAGACTTTCTGAGCGTGTTGAACGCCTACC
The DNA here is from genome assembly GCF_050030335.1 of Enterobacter cloacae complex sp. 302F9. Classification (NCBI taxonomy): domain Bacteria; kingdom Pseudomonadati; phylum Pseudomonadota; class Gammaproteobacteria; order Enterobacterales; family Enterobacteriaceae; genus Enterobacter; species Enterobacter cloacae complex sp. 302F9. Next base: position 829,122 of record NZ_JBLGUC010000001.1, read on the forward strand.
GCGATTTTATGAAACAGAAGTAACTCCCCGAAGCGTCCCTGCTCCGGATCACGTTTACACGGTCGGAATGTTACGGCCGTAGTAAATTTCGCGCATCTCTTTCCAGAGCAGGTCGGTAATGACCTTACGCTCTTCGTCACTTAAATCTTCCGGCCTGGTATGGAACATATAGTGCTTAAGATCGAACTCTTTAAGCATCATCTTGGTATGGAAGATATTCTCCTGATAGACGTTCACATCCATCATGTCGTACAGCGACTTCATGTCTTCGGACATGAAGTTCTGAATGGAGTTGATCTCATGATCAATGAAGTGCTTCATGCCGTTGATATCACGGGTAAAACCGCGCACGCGATAATCAATAGTGACGATATCGGATTCCAGCTGGTGGATTAAATAATTCAACGCATTCAGCGGTGAAATCACGCCGCAGGTCGACACTTCAATATCCGCGCGGAAGGTACACAGCCCGCCTTCCGGGTGGCTTTCCGGGTAGGTGTGCACGCAGATGTGGCTTTTATCCAGGTGGGCGACTACCACTTCCGGCAGCGGGCCGGGGTGCTCGGTTTTGTCGATAAGCTTCGGGTCAACCGGCTCTTCACTCACCAGAATGGTGACGCTCGCACCCTGAGGCTCATAATCCTGGCGCGCGATATTCAGGATGTTCGCGCCGATAATCGAGCAGGTCTCTGTCAGGATCTCGGTCAGACGGTTGGCGTTGTAGAGTTCATCGATATAGGCGATGTAACCATCGCGCTCTTCTGCTGTTTTGGCGTAGCAGATATCGTAAATACAAAAACTCAGGCTTTTGGTCAGATTGTTAAAGCCATGCAGTTTAAGCTTTTTCAATTAGTTCACCTCCTTTGAGGACAGCGCGTCTTGCAGATATTGAGGCAACGCAAAGGCTGCGGTATGGATCGCCGGGTTGTAGTAGCGGCACTGGAGTCCGGCCTGGTGGAAGCGGGCCTGCACGATCTCGGTAGAAAGATGGCGCAGTACGTCGTTATCCGTCGCCCAGGCAAAGGTCATGATCCCACCGTAGTAAGTGGGGATCGCCGCCTGGTAGAAGCTGACGTCAGCAAAATAGGTGCTCAGCTTACGGTGGCTATCAAGTGCTTCATCCTGTTGCAGGAAGCAAACGCCGTTTTGCGCCACAAAAATTCCGCCAGGCTTCAGGCAGCGCTTGCAGCCTTCGTAAAACGACGAGGTAAACAGCGACGCGCCCGGACCGATAGGGTCGGTACAGTCAGAGATAATGACATCAAACGTTTGCGTGGTCTGGTTAACAAAATTGACGCCATCGTCGATAACCAGATTAAACCGCGGATCGTCATAGCTGCCGGCATTATGGTTGGGCAGATACTGGCGGCAGAACGACACCACACCGGCGTCGATTTCCACCATGGTGATGGTTTCGACATTCTGATGGCGAGAGACTTCACGCAGCATCGCGCCGTCGCCGCCGCCGATAATCAGCACGTCCTTCGCGTGGCCGTGGGCCAGCAGCGGGACGTGGGTCATCATTTCGTGATAGATAAACTCGTCGCGCTCGGTGGTTTGCACCACGCCGTCCAGCGCCATCACGCGGCCAAAGGCGGCGTTTTCGAAGATTATCAAATCCTGATGATCGGTTTTCTCATGATAGAGCACGTTATCCACGGCAAAATACTGACCAAACTGGTCATGCAGCGTTTCTTGCCATACCGTTTTTTCGGTCATGGGGAGCACCTCCTTCGTTAACATCCATTACATCCGGCAGATGGGCGCAACACAACACCGCCGTGAGGCGGTTAACGGGTCAACAAGGGGCGTCGGGAAGGTTACTTCACGTAGGCGAGCAGGCTGAGTGAATCGCGAGCCAGCGCTTTGCATTTTTTAGCAGTGGGAATGCCAATACCGCTTAAATCACGGTAGCTGTCTTCACCGAGCGCCTTCATGTCGAAGCTGTCGTAGTTGCTGAGGTCCCATTGGTTCTGCTGGGCAAAAAAGACCAGTGCGCGACGAATTTGCCCATTGGGTAAATTCTGGTAACCACAATCGTTTTTCAGAAAAACAAAAACTGCCGTCAGATCGGCCATATCTTCCGCTTCGTTTTCACTTAGCGCGTAACTGTTCGCACACATCGCCATCAGGCTGGCGAACAAAATTGTTCTGAAAAACGTCTTCATTGCCTTTACCACTGCATCACGGAAAATTAACGTTAGCATACTTGATGCCAGGCCGACGATCTTTATTATTGCCGCCGTGCTTGACCTTCCGGTAAGGGGAGGGTTTATGCTCAAAAGATCGCCTGCTGGAAATAAGGAAATGCACATGCAACGTCGTGATTTTTTAAAATTTTCTGCCGCACTGGGGGTTGCCAGCGCGTTACCTCTCTGGAGCCGCGCCGTTTTTGCCGCCGACAGACCGGCTTTACCCATTCCTGAATTACTCGCCGCAGATGCCCGCAGCCGCATTCAGCTTGTGGTGCAGGCCGGTAAAACCACGTTCGGTCAGCACGCCGCCACGACGTGGGGCTATAACGGCAATCTGCTCGGCCCGGCGTTGCAGTTACGCAAAGGGAAGGCGGTGACGGTAGACATTCATAACACGCTTGCGGAAGAGACCACGCTGCACTGGCACGGGCTGGAAGTCCCGGGCGAAGTGGATGGAGGGCCTCAGGGCATTATCAGGCCTGGTGGTAAACGCAGCGTAACCTTTACTCCGGAACAACGCGCGGCGACCTGCTGGTTCCACCCGCATCAGCATGGCAAAACGGGCCATCAGGTGGCGATGGGGCTGGCCGGCCTGGTGCTGATTGAAGACGATGAAAGCCGCCTGCTGCGCCTGCCGAAACAGTGGGGAATCGACGATGTCCCGGTGATTGTGCAGGACAAAAAATTCAACGCTGACGGGCAAATTGACTATCAGCTGGACGTAATGAGCGCGGCGGTAGGCTGGTTTGGCGATACACTCCTGACCAACGGCGCGATCTACCCGCAGCATGCCGCGCCAAAAGGCTGGCTGCGCTTACGTCTGCTTAACGGCTGTAACGCCCGCTCGCTGAACTTCGCCACCAGCGATAAACGCCCGCTTTACGTGGTGGCAAGCGACGGCGGCCTGCTGCCGGAGCCGGTGAAGGTGAGCGAGCTGCCGATGCTGATGGGGGAGCGCTTCGAGGTGCTGGTGGATATCAGCGATGGCAAAGCGTTTGACCTGGTGACCCTGCCGGTCAGCCAGATGGGGATGGCCGTTGCGCCGTTTGATAAGCCGCATCCGGTCCTGCGCATTCAGCCGCTACAGATCACCGCCTCCGGTACGCTGCCGGAGACCCTCACCACGCTGCCAGCACTCCCGTCGCTGGACGGGCTTACGCAGCGTAAACTTCAGCTTTCTATGGATCCGATGCTAGACATGATGGGCATGCAGGCGCTGATGAAGAAGTACGGCAATCAGGCCATGGCGGGAATGCATCACGGCCAGATGATGGGCCATATGAATATGGACCACGGTAAAATGGGCGGCATGGATCACGGCGGCCATGGTTTCGATTTCCACAACGCCAACCGCATCAACGGCAAAGCGTTCGATATGAACACGCCCATGTTCGCCGCCACGAAAGGGCAGTTTGAACGCTGGGTGATTTCAGGCGAAGGCGACATGATGCTGCACCCGTTCCATATCCACGGCACGCAGTTCCGTATTCTGTCTGAAAATGGTAAAGCACCGGAGGCGCATCGTGCGGGCTGGAAAGATACGGTGAGGGTGGAAGGCGGCGTCAGCGAGGTGCTGGTGAAGTTCGACCACGAGGCGCCGAAAGAGTTTGCCTATATGGCCCACTGTCATCTGCTGGAGCATGAAGATACGGGGATGATGCTCGGTTTTACCGTATAAAAAAAGCCGGGTGGCGGCTTCGCCTTACCCGGCCTACATAGGGCACCCATAGGCCCGGTAAGCGTTAGCGCCACCGGGCTTTTTCGTTACTTAGCGTCGTCAGGCAGTGCATACGCGACAATATAGTCGCCCATCTTCGTGCCAAACGAACCGTGACCACCCGCAGAGATGACAACGTACTGCTTGCCATTCACTTCATAGGTCATCGGCGTTGCCTGTCCACCGGCTGGCAGACGGCCTTGCCACAGTTTCTCACCGTTGGTCATGTTGTACGCGCGCAGGTAGTTATCTGCGGTTGCCGCGATGAACAGCACGTTACCGGCGGTAGAGATTGGACCACCCAGCATTGGCATACCCATATTGAACGGCACTGGAACAGGCATCGGGAACGGCATGCTGTCCTGTGGCGTACCAATACGTTTCTTCCAGACGATCTTGTTGGTCTTCAGATCCAGACCGGAGATGTAACCCCAGGCAGGCTGTTTACACGGCAGACCGAACGGAGACAGGAACGGATTCAGGGTCACACCATAAGGAACGCCATACTGCGGCTGGATACCGGCTTCGGTACCGCTGCCTTTCGCATCTTTCGGCTGCTCCATTGGGTTACCCGGACCACGAGGGATCAGGCGGGAAACGAACGGCAGCGCCATTGGGTTAGCGATGGCGACCTGACGGTTAGGGTCAACGGAGATCCCACCCCATTCGAACATCCCCAGGTTACCCGGGAAGACCAGCGTACCCTGCTCTGACGGCGGGGTGAAAATCCCTTCGTAGCGCAGCTGGTGGAACATCACGCGGCATACCAGCTGGTCAAACATGGTGGCACCCCACATGTCTGCACCGCTGAGATCTTTCTTCGGACGGAAGCTCAGGTCAGAGAACGGCTGCGTTTTGGTGACGTAGTCGCCTTTGGCCGCACCCTGCGGAACCGGTTTTTCCGGCGCAGGAACAACCAGCTTACCGTTGCTACGATCAAGCACGAAGATGTTACCGGTTTTCGCCGGGGCGTAAATCACCGGTACGGTTTTACCGTTAACGGTAATGTCCGCCAGCGTCGGCTGGGACGGCATATCCATATCCCACAGATCGTGGTGAACGGTCTGGTAGCTCCATGCCAGTTTACCGGTTGTTGCGTTCAGCGCCACGATGGAGCTGGCGTAACGTTCCTGCTCCGGCGTACGGTTACCGCCCCAGATATCCGGCGTGGTCACGCCCATCGGCAGGTAGACCAGGTCCAGCTTCGCGTCATACGCTGCCGGTGCCCAGGAGTTCGGTGAGTTAAAGGTAAAGGTGTGTTCATCCGATGGGATCGCGTTAGGATCTTTCGCGCCCGGGTCGAAGGCCCACAGCAGTTTACCGGTGTTCACGTCGAAACCACGGATAACGCCGGAGGTTTCACGGGTAGAGAAGTTATCCGTTACCGAACCGGCAATCACGATGGTTTTATCGGTGATGATTGGCGGGGAGGTCGGCTCATACAGGCCCGGCGTGGTGTCCGGCATGTTGGTCTGAAGATTCAGAATGCCTTTATTGGCGAAGGTTTCGCACAGCTTGCCGGTCTCAGCGTTAATGGCAAACAGGCGGCCATCGTTCACCGGCAGCATAATGCGGCGAGGACAGTCGGCAATGACTTCCGGGCTGGCATTATCGGCGCGCGCTTCGTGGTAAGAGACGCCGCGGCAGGTAATGTGCTGGAACGACGGGTTGGAGTTCAGCTGTGGATCAAAGTGCCATTTCTCTTTACCGGTAGCCGCGTCGAGCGCGAACAGACGCTGGTGCGCCGTACACAGGTAGAGCATGTTGCCCACTTTAATCGGGGTCACTTCGTTGGTCAGCTCACCCGGATCGTTTGGCATCTTCAGGTCGCCGGTACGGAATACCCAGGCTTCCTTCAGGTTTTTCACGTTGTCCGCGTTGATCTGCTTCAGCGGGGAGTAGCGTTGACCTTCCTGGTTACGACCATAAGCAGGCCAGTCACCGTCCGCCACCTGCGAAATAGCCGCAGCCGGCGTGGATTCCGCGTTCAGCGTACCGTTGATCTCCTGCGGGTCGTTAAAACCGGCCCAGGTCAGGATGCCGCCACTAATCAGCAGGGCAACGACCAGACCGGCCACGGCCCCACTGGAAGGGACGATCAGACGACGCCAGACAAACGGCAGGATCAGCCAGATACCGAAGAAGACCAGAATGTCGCTGCGCGGCGTCAACGCCCAGAAGTCGAACCCGACTTCCCAGACGCCCCAGATCATGGTTGCGAGCAGTAACGCTGCGTACAGCCACAGAGCAGATTGTTTTCTGCGTAAAAGCAGGACGGTTACGCCAACCATAACCAGACCCGCAATCGGGTAGTACCAGGAGCCGCCAATCGCGACCAGCCATACGCCACCGATTAACAAATACAGCGCGCAGAATGCGGCAAACGCGGCTGTTAATGTCACCAGTAGACGCGGCTGTTTAGTTTTTGTTTCAGCCATAGAAAAGTACTCGTCAGTTTTGTTAATTATTTGCTAGCAATTAATTATAGGTATTAACAACTGTGATCGGAATCACAAATATTGCTTTTTATAACTCATACGCCAGGCTTATCCATTTACTGGTATAATGGCTGGCTTGCGTATCGATGCCGGAGCGAGAGTCATCCGCATTGAGAGATTTTCACTAAAATCATTTGGTTAGTAATATGAAACATACTGTTGAAGTGATGATCCCGGAAGCCGAGATCAAAGCGCGTATCGCCGAACTGGGTCGTCAAATCACCGAACATTACAAGGACAGCGGCAGCGAAATGGTGCTGGTCGGTCTGTTGCGTGGCTCTTTCATGTTCATGGCAGACCTGTGCCGTGAAGTGCAGGTGCCGCACGAGGTCGATTTTATGACCGCCTCCAGCTACGGCAGCGGCATGTCCACAACCCGTGATGTGAAAATCCTGAAAGATCTGGATGAAGATATTCGTGGCAAAGATGTGTTGATTGTTGAGGACATCATCGACTCCGGCAACACGCTCTCTAAAGTGCGTGAGATCCTGAGCCTGCGTGAACCAAAATCACTGGCGATTTGTACTCTGCTGGATAAGCCTGAGCGCCGTGAAGTGCAGGTGCCGGTGGAGTTCGTTGGTTTCTCCATCCCGGACGAATTTGTGGTGGGTTACGGCATTGATTACGCGCAGCGTTATCGCCATCTGCCGTATGTTGGGAAAGTAGTGATTCTGGACGAATAGTACTTTTGCCCGGTGACGCTACGCTTACCGGGCCTACGAATGAGCACATGTAGGCCGGGTAAGGCGCAGCCGCCACCCGGCTTTGTTTATTTATGGTTCACATGCTTAAGCTTGAGGTTGGCAATTCCCGAGCGGTAACGCTGTTCCAGCGTTTCGCGGTTGGTGGCGGTCACTTCCAGATTGCGTAGCAGGCCGTCGTGAATACCGTACGCCCAGCCGTGGATGGAGACCTTCTGTCCGCGTTTCCAGGCAGACTGCATAATCGTCGAGTGGCCCAGGTTATAGACCTGCTCCATCACGTTCAGCTCACACAGCGTGTCGAGACGGCGCTCCTGCGGCATTTCGCCCAGCAGTGAGCTATGTTTGAACCAGATATCACGGATGTGCAGCAGCCAGTTATCGATTAACCCCAGCTCTGTATTTTCGACCGCCGCCTGTACGCCGCCGCAGCCGTAGTGGCCACAAATAATGATGTGCTCAACCTCCAGAACGTCAACGGCATACTGAACAACCGAAAGGCAGTTGAGATCGGTATGAATAACGAGGTTAGCAACATTGCGGTGAACAAACAGTTCGCCCGGTTCAAGACCGGTCAGACGTTCGGCGGGGACGCGGCTGTCGGAACATCCAATCCAGAGAAAGCGCGGGTTCTGCGCCTGTGCCAGTTTTCCAAAAAATCCGGGGTCTTCCTCCACCAGCATTTTTGACCATAGTGCATTGTTGCTGATGAGTGTATCTATGTCGTTCATGGAGGTTAGCGACCTGTAACCAAGTGATTGCGTTGCGCTACTATAGGGTAACCCGACTTTTAATGAAACCACACAACGTGTGTCAGAACTTAAGGTAAGTTGAATTCATGGCGATTGCACTGGAGCTTGAACAGCTCAAAAAAACCTACCCGGGGGGCGTCCAGGCGCTGCGCGGGATAGATCTTAAAGTCGAAGCGGGAGATTTCTACGCGCTTCTGGGGCCGAACGGGGCGGGAAAATCGACCACCATCGGGATTATCAGCTCGCTGGTCAATAAAACGTCTGGCCGCGTTAGCGTGTTTGGCTACGACCTGCAAAAAGACGTGGTCAACGCCAAGCGCCAGCTGGGGCTGGTGCCGCAGGAGTTCAACTTCAACCCGTTCGAGACGGTACAGCAGATTGTTGTTAACCAGGCGGGTTACTATGGCGTTGAGCGCAAAGAGGCGCTTGAGCGCAGCGAAAAGTACCTGAAACAGCTTGATCTGTGGGAGAAGCGTAACGAGCGCGCGCGGATGTTGTCCGGGGGGATGAAGCGCCGCCTGATGATTGCTCGCGCGCTGATGCACGAGCCAAAGCTGCTCATTCTTGATGAACCGACCGCTGGCGTGGATATTGAACTGCGTCGTTCCATGTGGGGCTTCCTGAAGGATCTGAACGACAAAGGCACCACCATCATCCTGACCACACACTACCTGGAAGAGGCAGAGATGCTGTGCCGCAACATCGGCATCATTCAGCACGGCGAGCTGGTGGAAAACACCTCGATGAAGAACCTGCTCTCCAAGCTGAAATCAGAAACCTTTATTCTCGACCTGGCGGCGAAAAGCGCCCTGCCGAAGCTGGAGGGGTATAACTATCGCCTGGTCGATACCTCGACGCTGGAGGTAGAAGTGCTGCGCGAGCAGGGAATCAACAGCGTGTTCTCCCAGCTGAGCGCGCAGGGCGTTCAGGTATTAAGCATGCGTAACAAAGCGAACCGACTGGAAGAGCTGTTTGTCTCTCTGGTGCACGATAAACAAGGAGACAAGGCATGACGCATCTTTACTGGGTCGCGCTGAAAAGCATCTGGGCGAAAGAGATTAACCGCTTTATGCGCATCTGGGTGCAAACCCTGGTGCCGCCGGTGATCACCATGACGCTCTACTTCATCATTTTCGGCAACCTGATTGGCTCCCGCATTGGTGAGATGCACGGCTTTACCTATATGCAGTTTATCGTGCCGGGCCTGATCATGATGGCAGTGATCACCAACGCTTACGCGAACGTGGCGTCCTCATTCTTCAGCGCCAAGTTCCAGCGCAACATTGAAGAGCTGCTGGTGGCGCCAGTGCCGACGCACGTCATTATCGCCGGTTACGTGGGCGGCGGCGTGGCGCGCGGGCTGTGCGTGGGTATTCTGGTGACGGCGATTTCGCTGTTCTTCGTGCCGTTCCAGGTGCACTCGTGGCTGTTCGTGGCGCTCACGCTATTGCTGACGGCGATCCTGTTCTCACTGGCTGGCTTGCTGAACGCCGTGTTCGCCAAAACGTTCGATGACATCAGCCTGATCCCGACCTTCGTGCTGACGCCGCTAACCTATCTGGGCGGGGTGTTCTACTCCCTGACGCTGCTGCCGCCGTTCTGGCAGGCGCTGTCGCACCTGAACCCGATTGTCTATATGATCAGCGGCTTCCGCTTTGGTTTCCTCGGCATTACCGATGTCCCGCTGTTCACCACCGTTGTGGTGCTGGCGGTATTTATCGTGGCGTTCTATCTGCTGTGCTGGTATCTGATCCAGCGTGGACGTGGGCTGCGTAGCTAATCTTCTGCCCGGCGACGTTCTGTTTGCCGGGCACTTTCTTTGACAGTTATCACCGTAAACTAACCTTCACCTGGATAAACTACTCGCCTGCTAAGGAGAGACGTTATGCTGGGATGGGTTATCACCTGCCACGATGAAGAGGCACAGGAAATGCTCCTGAAGCTGGAGGCCCGATTTGGCCCTCTGGCGCAATGTCGTGCGGTAAATTACTGGCGAGGGCTGAGCACCAATATGCTAAGCCGGATGATGTGCGACGCGCTGCATGAAACCGACACCGGTGATGGCGTGATTTTTCTCACCGACAGATCGGGCGCGGCGCCTTACCGTTCAGCGGCGTTAATGAGCCATAAGCATGATAACTGTGAAGTAATCTCCGGTATCAGCCTGCCTTTACTCGAAGCGATGTATCCGCTGCGCGCAACGTTGAGCAGCGCTGAGTTTCGTCACGCCATTGTGGCGCAGGGCTCGCCGGACGTGAGCAGCCTGTGGCACCAGCAGCAGAAGAATCCGCCTTTCGTTCTGCTTCACGATCTGTATAAGCATTAAACATTGGTATTGATGTCGCTTTTGCTACAATGGCGACTGATTTTCCGTATCGATTTATATCCCATGCTCATGCGCGTTATCTTTATCCTTCTGCTACTGGTCTCCGGTGGTGCGTCTGCCAGCCTGACCATTCAGCAAGGCCTTCCTGCCCAATATATGCAAACCACCGAAGATGCGGCCATCTGGGCGCAGGTGGGAAATGCCGTCGTGAACGTGGGCAATGTCCGCGCCGGGCAGATCCTCGCCGTCTTTCCGGCCGCGGCGGATTACTATGAATTTCGTTTCGGATTCGGTACGGGGTTTATTGATAAAGAGCACCTGGAAAAAGTGCAGGGTAAGCAACGCGTCGAGGATAGCCTGGGCGATCTGAACAAGCCGCTCAGCAATCAAAACCTCATCACCTGGAAAGACACGCCAGTGTATAATGCCCCCAGCAGCGGAAGCGCGCCCTTTGGCACCTTAAGCGCCAATCTTCGCTATCCGATTCTGAATAAGCTGAAAGATCGCCTGAACCAGACCTGGTTTCAGATCCGCATCGGCAATCGTCTGGCGTGGATCAGCAGCCTGGATGCACAGGAAGATAACGGACTGCCGGTTCTGACCTACCACCATATCCTGCGTGATGAAGAGAACACCCGTTTTCGACATACCTCCACGACAACCAGCGTACGTGCGTTTAATAATCAGATGGCCTGGTTACGCGATCAAGGCTATACCACGCTGACAATGTACCAGCTTGAAGGGTACGTGCGTAACAAGATGAACCTCCCCGCGAAAGCGGTGGTGATCACTTTTGATGATGGCCTGAAATCGGTGAGCCGCTACGCGTATCCGGTGCTGAAAGAGTATGGCTTCAACGCGACGGCGTTTATTATTTCATCCCGAATCAAAGGTCACCCTCAGAAGTGGGATCCCCGATCGCTACAGTTTATGAGCGTTCAGGAAATTAAGGCCATTCAGGATGTGTTCGACATTCAGTCTCACACCCACTTCCTGCATCGCGTGGATGGGTATAAACACCCCATCTTATTGAGCCGCAGCTATCACGTGATCCTGTTCGATTTTGAACGCTCACGGCGTGCACTGGCGCAGTTCAACCCGCGCGTGCTGTATGTTTCGTACCCGTTTGGCGGGTATGACAATAAAGCGATTAAAGCCGCGAATGATGCCGGTTTTCATCTGGCAGTGACAACGGTGAAGGGGAAGGTGAAGCCGGGGGATAATCCGTTCTTACTTAAGCGACTGTATATTCTGAGAACGGATTCGCTGGAGACAATGTCGCGGCTGATCAGCAATCAGCCGCAGGGGTAGGTTATTCGTACGTGGTCTGAATGGTCACGGTGGTACCGAAAACACCGACGGTTACCGGATCGCTACCGGTTTTGACCAACCTGGCCCAAAGTGATCTGTCAATAATACTAACAGGATCCCCAACAACCTCTCCTATAGCAATGACACGTTGGTAACTGTCTGCCGGCACGGGGTAATGATCATTTTCAGAATCCGTAATCATGACGCCGACGCCCCCTGCCGCAGTAACACCACCAGTATTCTCGACGGTATTGGTAAAATATTTTTTATCTGCGGTGGTATGTGTGGAGGATAACGTATAGTAAACAGCGGTTGTATTTACACATGTACCCGTAACATGGAACTCGACTTTGCTGGTATTCCCGTTTTCGACTTCTGCGGGATACCAGTCACCAAGATTTACCGTTGTGGGCGCACGTAAGACACAGGTCGGGCGATTTAATGGCATGCTAAATGACATCTCGCTCATGTTCACATGGGGACGAGGGTGATCGGATGTCTTCGGATCGCTTGGATCGCCCAGAATGATCTGACCAATCGGGCCTGCACCGGCCGTTAAAAAATTAACATCCGAAGGAACACCCTGAAATCCATTGGTTTGATAGATTTCCATGCGCACATGCCAGGTTTTTTCGTCAAGCAGCTCTTCGTGATCGTCATTAGGTGCGGTCATATACCAGGACCCTGCGTTGGGCGGGAACCACGCGGTGACGCCGTTACCATCGGGATACATCGCCAGGGTATAGACAATACCCGGAATATTCGTCCGGAAGGTGGCTTTGTTATCTATGTAGCCTGCCAGCATTGAGTTGTCGGTAATCTGATAGGTGTTTTCACCGTCATTTCCCCCAGCACAGTGAGATTTTAACGCAGGCGTTGTTTCCATAATGATCGTATTACTGATCTGTGATCTTGACCCGCCATTTCCGGACAGCTTTTGTATCTTAAGTTAACGATGCCCGCTGCCGCCGGTATTCTCTCGGAGAGTGATATCCCAGCGCACTATGCGGGTGATTTTCATTGTAATGCGTGAACGCCGCTGCAAGGTTTCGCAGGGCTGTTCTCACATCCGGTTTCGGCATGAACGCGATATAGTCTTCCTTCATCGTCTTCACGAACCGTTCGGCCATGCCATTGCTCTGCGGGCTGCTCACCGCTGTTGTACATGGCTCCAGATTCAGCTCTTTGGCGAACCTCCGCGTTTCATGCGCGGTATATGCTGAACCGTTGTCCGTCAGCCACTGCACCGCTGTGTCGGGCAGCCTGTCGCCGAAGCGCTTTTCCACCGACCTCAGCATCACATCCTGCACGGTCGAACTGTCATAGCCTCCCGTGCTTGCTGCCCAGTCTATGGCCTCACGGTCGCAGCAGTCCAGCGCGAACGTTACCCGCAGTTTTTCGCCGTTGTCGCAGCCGAACTCGAAGCCATCTGAACACCAGCGCATATCGCTTTCTGCCACCGCTATCTTGCCCTTATGTTCACGCTTCGGTCGCTCTGGTTTGTGATGCAACAACAACAGGTTATGCTCGCTCATTATCCTGTAAAGCCGTTTGGCATTCACAGGTGGCTGTCCCTCTGTGCGACGTTGCTTGCGCAGGATGCCCCACACGCGTCGATAACCATAACTCGGCATATCGCTGATAATGTTGAGGATAGCCGACAGTATTTCTGCGTCTGCTTCTTCATTACGCCGGTTACAGCGCCTGTCCTGCCAGTCGGCAGAACGGTTAATCCGCAGTGACAGTTGCGCACGCGACACGCCCATGGTCCGGCTGACCATGGCTATTCCCCGTCCTTTGGCAACAAGGGCGCGTGCGCTATCCATTTTCGCGACTGACCGTACTCCACGGCTTCTTTCAGGATCTCAACTTCCATCGTCTTCTTGCCCAGAAGGCGCTGAAGCTCCCGGACCTGCTTCAGAGCAGCAGTAAGCTCAGAAGCAGGAACGACTTCCTCTCCAGCCGCAACGGCGGTGAGGCTGCCTTCCTGATATTGCTTCTTCCACTTAAACAGCAGGCTGGGCTGGATACCATGCAGGCGGGCGACATGGGAGACATTCATACCCGGCTCCATCGTCTGCTGGATAATGGCGATCTTCTCCTGAGGAGTTTTACGTTTACGGACTTCTTGCCCTAACAGGATCCCGGTCATCTCAAAATTGGTGTTAGTGTTAGACATATATTCAAGCCTATCTCTTATCTGGAGATACAGCTACTGTCTGGTGTTTCAGGGGGCTACATCAATCTGTATGGGAGTTGTTACTGTGCCCACAGGCAGAGGAGTGATAACTGGTTGTGCACCTGGAGACATAATCTGCAAGTCATCATTACCGTAAAATTTGCACTCCTCGAAATTAGCCCGTGCTGCGCCAGACAGCCCGAACGCTGCGAACGCTAATATAGTGAGGTATTTTTTCATCCTAAATCCCTTTATTCGTAGCTGACATTAACCAGAACATTACTTATCACAGCGCCGCTGGTGATCGTTCCAATATTCTGATAACGTGCGTAAAAGCCATAATCCTTTATATAGTTCTCACTACTTCCACCGACATCGTAAATAACGTTTGATGTCCCGTCGCTGTTCAGGACGTTAGTTTTGAACGTATCTGAAAAAATAACGATACCCACATTTTCAGCCGCACCGGCTGTGGCATCGTTTTTAAACACCTGGTTGTGATTACTCCAGAAACCATTTTGCGGAGCAAAACTAAATTTTAGTTTGTTAATCGTTGCGCCTTCTGTACTGCTCGCATAGCAGTCATCTACGTGGATCGTAAAAGGCGTTCCAGCTTCATCATCGTTTGGCGATAAACGATCGCTCTTGTCGCTGTTATAAAACCAGTCTCGTGACACGGTCGGCAAAGCGATCTCTCCGCCGTTTTCGACGCTTAGCCGACAGGTATTATTAACGATGTTTGCTGTCAGGTTTACATCCATACCTGAACCTGCCTGGCTTACGCCAGGCAGAGTGCTACCAGCCAGACCGATAAGCAACACAAGACCGGGCTGGTGTAAATTAAACGGTGATTGTTGCATAATGGTTCCTGGAATTATTGATAGGTGACTGTGAAGGTTACTGGCGCAGTAACGGCACCTGTGCCAACATCGGCAATATTTCTGTCTTTCGCAATCACAATGCGTGAGTTCATCGGGAATTCCCCTACACCGTCAGCAATGGTGACCTCCTGTGCCGCCGGAGGCCTTTTGCAACTCAACATTACGCCAGTATCTACAACTCCTGACCAGATTTCGAAGCCTGTTGCTAACCCAGCAGAATAAGAATCTCCGTCCGTTTTCGGACCCGAGCATCCCCCACCTGCACCACTCGCTGCGGCTACCGTTGCCTTAGTTACACCAGAGCAGTTTGTAAAGGCAATTTTTAACGGCTCGACACGAGTCTTATTTACCAGATCGGTTTTATATACGTCGCCAAACGCAATTTCAGTGGACGCAGTTCCTGCACCGTTAAGCACTTTTGCTGTACACGTGCCCGAGACTATTTTTGATTTTATCGTTAATTTAACACTGTCAGTACCTGTAATTGCTGCGTTTGCCATTCCCGAATACAGAAGTGCAGAAACGGACAGGGCGATAAAAGTAGATTTAAATTTCATAATGTTGCTCCGTTTTCCTGCACCAATTACTCGTAGCTAAATTCAAAAGTCGCAGTAGCCTCAAAATCACCAACTGTCATGCTATTAACTTTGGTTTCACGTATTGTGGCTACTAAAGGAACTTCTTTATTCTGGATTTCTGTTGCACTCCAGACCAGTCGCTTAGCATCATCGTCAGAGTTGATGATAAAAGGGGCCTCCGGTGCGCTGGCTCTGGCAATTTCAACAGCAGAGAAATCTGCGCCTCCATCGGCTTTTGGTTTTTGATTAACAAGGCCGCTAAGCAAATAACCCGATTGGCTTCCTTTTACCGTGGCTTTCAGTGAGGTCAGAGAGGCCGGGCATTCAACAATCACAATTTTGAAATTGGCATTTGCGGTGCCAGCTTTGACATCGTCGAGACGCACCTGGCCGCCGTTACCAATGAGCAGTGTTTGATCCGTATCGGAACCCGTACCGCCCATCAGTTTCATATCACAAGTGGTTTCACGGATATTGGCCGTAAAGTTAACATCGAGATTCGTGCCCTCGGCGAGCGCCGAACCTGATAACGCCAGCATCGTTACGGCAACGACTGACAGGCTATAAAGATTTTTTTTCATACAAACTCTCGTCTATTTTCCCGAATAATTACATCTGGCACACTTGATTGCTGAGCACCGTTGTAAGTCCTACTTTTTGAGCATGTGATGAGACGTTATAATGCACGTCACATTTACTGTCTTTATCGCTTCCCCAGACAACATGAAGCGTGCCTTCATCTTCAACGCCGCGGACATAGGCTTGCCCCGCCTGTCCCACGGTGCCAATAGATTCATTTTTTTCATTTAAAACATCAGCGCCTAAAGGAATAAATCCGTTATCGGTGCGCTTAAGTTCTAAAATTAATGAACGACCTTCATCGGTTGCAAAATAAACCAGCACAACGGAACCACTGCGGGGAACCGTAATTTCACTGGTGTTTTTAATTTCAACGTCGTTTTCCAGCGTGCTGATATCAAGGTATACGCGGTTTTCACGGTAGGCAGACATATAAGGCAGAATGCCATAGCCGGAACTGCCTATTTCGCTGTTACCAAAGCCGATACCGGCGCCTTTCGCACCACTCGCTTTGACCAGTGCCAGCGCATCGTTGTCACCAATACTCCCTGGCGCAAATGCAATACCTCCTGAATGGATGACCATGCCACCGTTATAGGAGGCAGAATATTGTTTACTGTTGTCATCACCAAAAGAGGCAGATAACCCCAGCGGGCCATATTCACTGTTATAGGACCCGTAGCCGCTTATCTGATTCAGGTCACCATAATTACCACTGTTTGACGAGGCGCTAACGGAATAACTCACCTTATTATCTTGCGTATTTCCACCCGCGGACGTGTTAAAGCTTGTGCCGCCTTTAAGGTCGGAACGTAATCCCATATTGATGTTTGAGAATCCACCGGCATTCCCTCTATCTTTTGAGAATACACTTAATGGAATGCTTAGGCTTAAATAAACGCTATCGTCTTTCTTGCCGTTCTGATCATAGGTTCGCTGTAATGACAAGCTGTAGCTGCCGTAGGTGAAGCTATTGTTATACCCAATATTGTAATTGGAAGTAGAGCCCGTCGCGTTCCAGTAATCCTGCCAGGTGCCGCTTACATACAGGGAGCCAAAATTGTCTTCTCCGGAGGTTAGCGGTTGGTTAAGACTAATTTGCACCTGGTTTTTGGTGCGCTGATAGTCTGCATATAGCGCTTCGTTTGAGTCATAGCTACGGTTTGAGTACTTCTGGTGCCTAATACTGTCCTGAAGTTGCGCCGCATCGTTAAGCGTCAGGTAGTCTTCCGTCGAGAAACGATAAGCCGCAACGTTAAAGGAAGTATTCGTCGACTCAATCATTTTGCTGTAGGTTAAACGATAACTTTGCCCGCTTAATTTATCCAGCCCCTCAATATCTGCATAAGATTGCGTAACGTCGAATGCAAACGCACCAACAGGGGTGTTCATTGCCACGCCGAGAATACCGGCATAAAAATCCATGTCGGTATATTGCGCGCCAATATAACCCGTGAACGTATTATTCAGGCCATAGTAAAGCGTACCGTAACCCACTTTAGGCGCATCAATAAGTGACTCATCATTTAACTCACCTAAACCGACGTCCCAGCGAGAGGCTCCCGGACGGAGCATCTGCGTGACGGATGAAAAGGGTACGGTAAAGGAACGTTTGCTGCCATCCGCTTCTTCAATCGTTACCAGTAAATCATTTCCGTAACCTGTGGTACTCAGGTCGTTTATTTCAAACGCGCCTGGTGGCACCGAGGTTTCATAAATCTTATTGCCGCTCTGCGTGACGCTGACCTTCGCGTTACTGTTCGCGACACCCCGAATGACAGGCGCGTAGCCTGTGGACCCCATTGGCAACATGCGATCGTCACTGTACATGCGTGCGCCGCGAAGGCTTATAGAGTTAAATGCCTCGCCACGCGTGTAAGAGTCGCCGATGACAAACTGGGCACTCAATGGTGTAATATCGCGCTGCAAATAGACATCCTGACTGGAGTATTTTGTGCCGCTATCTTTGTCCCAGTTAAAATTGCCACGCGAGCGCAGGCGCCATGGCCCCATATTCAGACCATAGCGTAACCCTACATATGCACTTTCTGATGTACTGCCGTTGTTCTCGCTACGCCAGCCGTTCATGTCATAAGAGAGCAGAGCGGCAGGAATCCCGTTATCCCACAACGATGGATCGACATAGCCCGCCGGGCGTTTCAGCACATAAATCTGGGGAAAATTAAAATCCATAGCCTGCTTGCCACTGTCATAGCTAACCGTAGCGCCAGCGAAAGATTTTTTAATATCGACGCAGGTTTCATCGTCTTCCGGTCCGTCAGGCAATGTGCTGGTGTCGACACCCGATTGTGACAGCAGCAGTTTTGTTATGCACGGGGTCGCACGAGGTGTTCCGTTATCTTTAAACGTGACCTCCACGGTGGACTTCAGTTTACCGTTCAGGTTGATCTTAGTGCGATAGGTCCCCGGTAAAACCGGGTTGCCATGTGAAAAACGATTAATATCAATATTAGCGCTGCCATTTAAAAGAAATTGATCGTTAAACTCGACCTCTTCTTCATTGTCAGGCAGATCTTTTGCTGGCGTGATATTTTCTGCACAGGCATAAAAAGGCAATGCTGCACTTATCGTAAGACATAAAAGAGAACGTTTAAATAACATGGCACATCCACTTAATCAGTGCAGAGAGGGTGCTCTCCACAGAGTTAATGCTATTAATTATTATATGTATTAAAGGGTGCTCTATTTTAGTCCCGCTTCGTGATGGTCTGTGCCGCCATAGTCATTAATAGAATCAAACTCTACTTTACCATTTACGGCAGAAGCTAAACCTTTAACCGTCATTGTGGTATCACTGAACGGTGGAACGGCCTTATGATCAACGTCGTATGTTTTTTGACTGGCTTTAATGGTTACCGCCGAAACGGAGACGTTATACGGTGAATTATTATGGGCAACAAGCTTAACCGCGTTTCCTTCTTTTTTCTGCGTCCATGTTAAATGCTCAGCTGCTTCACCTGCCGAGCCTTTTAACCCGTCAGGACGGTAAAAGAATTTAATACGTGTTCTGAATGCCAGCTGAAGCTGGTTAAGATTCTCTTTATCCGCAGCTTTTGATTTTGGTGGAATCTCCAGGACATTGAACCAGAAAAGCGATTCACGATCCTGTGGTAAAGGTGTACCTGTGTAGGTAATACGTACGGATTGGCCTTTTTTCGGGTCAATACGGGATACTGGAGGGGTAATGATAAAAGGAAGCTTTAACTCTTCCGGATTTACGCCATCACGCCCATCATCAAGCCAGGTTTGAACCAAAAGCGATTTGGTTCCATGGTTATCGAGATTAACAACAACATCCTTCGATGACTGTGGATAGATAATACGGGTGCCGGAAATAACAATATCCGCACTTGCATTCGATGTGGCCAAAACGGCAGTTGCGAGCAATACGGCTTGAAAACTTTTAATGAAGACTGAATGAGACATTTTTTCCACTTCCTTTTGGAATTACACAAGCAATCCCTCATTCATCATGAAGGATTGCTTAATTTAAAGTTTACGAATCTCTTATTCGTAAATCATGGTGAAGGCAACCTGTGCCTGCACGGTACCAGCAGAAACTGGATTACTTGTTGCATCCCAACCCTGACCCTGGGTGTAAGCTACGCGGTAGTACAGGTTTCCTGCGCCAGAAGTTTCATCGATGGTTGCTTTCTGGGAGTTGTTAGTCTGGTCAATTTTGATCTGATCGACAGCTGAGTTACCGTCGTTTGACAGCACCAGGTTAACGTTCTTAGCTGAACCCTGAGCATTGCTTGGTGGAACCAGCAGACCGCCTTCGGTAGAAGAGGAGCCAGCCCAGGAAGAGAACTGTGCAGATGCTTTCTTCACAGTTGCGGTATCACAACCGGTCAGTGTAAGGCTGAATTTCTTTTCACCCAGGGTGCTGGTGCTACCCAGTGCGTTTGCGAAATCACGCACAAATACAGTGTCCAGAGTCACATCAAAATCGTTACCGTTCTGATCGATTTTCTGGTCAAGGGAGACCTGGCAAGTATTGTTAGAAACCATGCCGTGGAAAGTAATAGTGCCGGTGTCAGGATCTGCTGCTACCGCTGAACCCGCAGCCAATACGCTTGCCATAGCAATTGCCAAACCATATTTTTTAGAAATCATTTAAATATCCATATTCGTTGAGTGAATAATAAGTGCCCGTAAATCTTTTATTTGAAATTAAATTTCGTGGCGAATTATATTGTTAATCTCAATGAAATATAGATGTTGTGCGTGATTTAAACTAAATGAATAGTTTAGTAAATTTAAAATTATTTGTTATCAATGTGATGGGATTGTCTGGTTGTGCGGGGAGAGTTTGAATATTAATTCTATAAATGCTTTTTAAAGACCCATTCATTTAATAAATGCGCAGGAATGGGTCGTGGGATAAATATTATCAGGCAACCTGTACCGGAATCGCCTTCGCGGTACGTTTCATCTCATTGTCGCCTTCAAAGTAGGCTACTTTTGGCTGCCAGCGACGCGCTTCTTCGTCAGACATCATGACAAAGCTGGCGATAATCACGATATCGCCTACGTCCGCGCAGTGCGCCGCCGCCCCGTTGACGGAGATGATTTTGGACCCGCGCTCAGCGGCAATGGCGTAGGTAGAGAAGCGTTTGCCGTTATTTACGTTCCAGATATCAATGGCTTCGTTTTCGAGAATACCCGCCGCGTCGAGAAAATCCTGGTCGATCGCGCAGGAGCCTTCATAATGCAGGTCGGCCTGAGTGACTTTCACACGATGAAGTTTACCTTGCAGCATTTTGCGAATCATTACGTTTACCTTTCATCTTCCGGGTAGAAAAACTACGCCAGCTCAACCACTTTGTTATCGATAAGGCGGGCCTGGCCGAGCCATGCCGCCACCAGAATTACCGCACGTTTGCTGGTCTCTGTAAGTGCCAGAAGCGTATCGGCATCCCGAATTTGAACGTCGTCAGCACGAAGACCTTTCTCGTTCAGCGCCTGTTCAGCCAGGGCGATAATCTCTTCTGCTGTTAACTCTTTTGCCAGCAGTTGCTCTGCCATAGTATTCATGACTTTGCTTAAGCCCGGCGCAATTTTACGCTGTTCGGCGGTCAGATAGCCGTTACGGGAACTGAGCGCCAGGCCATCTTTCGCACGCACAATCGGTACGCCGACGATCTCGATGTCGTAACCCATATCCGCGACCATCTTGCGGATCAGCGCCAGCTGCTGGAAATCTTTCTCGCCAAAGCAGGCGATGTCCGGCTGCACCAGGTTAAACAGCTTGCTGACGATGGTGGAGACGCCACGGAAATGGCCCGGGCGGCTGGCGCCCTCCAGCATGGTCGAAATACCCGGCACGTCGACGTAGGTCGATTCAGTGGTGCCCTGGGGATACACATCAGCGGGTGCCGGTGCGAAGACGATATCCGCATGACGTTTTTTGAGCTTCTCGCAATCTTCCTGCAAGGTACGTGGGTAGCGCGCCAGATCGTCTTCGCGATCGAACTGCATCGGGTTAACGAAGATACTAACTACCACGATATCTGCCCGGGCTCTCGCTTCATCGACCAGCTTCATATGGCCGTCGTGCAGGTTGCCCATGGTTGGGACAAGGGCGATACGTTTACCTTCCTGACGCGCCCGACGAATATGCTGACGCAGCAGCGGCAGGGTTTCTATGATTAGCACACCTGGACTCCTTAATGGAAACTGTGTTCTTCGCCCGGATAAACGCCGGACTCAACCTCGGCAATATACTGCCGCACAGCAGCACGCATGTCGCCTGCTTCTGACAGGAAATTTTTAGCAAATTTTGGAATATGGCCGCCGGTGATCCCGAAGGCGTCGTGCATGACCAGAATCTGGCCATCGGTGACGTTACCCGCACCGATGCCGATCACCGGAATCGACAGCGCCTCAGTGATACGCTTAGCCAGCTCAACCGGCACACACTCCAGCACCAGCAGCTGCGCGCCCGCAGCTTCCAGCGCCACGGCATCATCAAACAGCGTCTGCGCCGCATCGCCTCGGCCCTGCACCTTATATCCGCCAAAGATGTTGACCGACTGCGGCGTCAGCCCCAAATGACCACAAACCGGCACGGCGCGGTCGGTGAGCATTTTCACCGTATCGACCAGCCAGGCGCCGCCTTCGATTTTGACCATATTGGCGCCGGCGCGCATCACTGTCGCCGCATTTTCGAAGGCCTGCTCCGGGGTGGCATACGCCATAAACGGCAGATCGGAAAGCAGCAGGCAGGCGGGGGCACCCCGGCGCACGGCGCGGGTATGGTAAGCAATATCCTCGACCGTGACCGGCAGAGTGGAATCATGTCCTTGTACCGTCATCCCTAACGAGTCTCCGACCAGCATGACGTTGATCCCTTCTTCGGCAAACAGTTTTGCGAAGCTGTAGTCATACGCGGTGATAGTGGCGAAGCGTTTTTTTTCCTGTTTGCATTTCTGCAATAAGGAGATGGTGGTTGGTTTCATACTGTTTCCTGATGGCCCAAAAGCGAATCTTTGCGCATTCTAACAGTAACATTTGAGGGAACAATGATTTTAGGCAATCGATTAACCGCAAATAAGGAATGGTTAATCGATGCGGAGGCGGGATTACCAGCGGGCCGGTTTATCCGCGTTGAGATTTTGCAGAACGGATTGCAGCGAGGCGCCGTCAGGGAAGGTGAGATCGGGCGCGACTTCAAACAGCGGCCAGAGCATAAACCCGCGGTTTTTCATGTCGTAATGCGGAACGGTGAGGCGTTCGGTGTTAATCACCTCATGACCGAAAAGCATAATATCGAGATCGAGCGTGCGCGGTCCCCAGCGTTCGGCTTTGCGGACGCGACCCTGCTGTAGCTCAATACGCTGGGTATTATCCAGCAGCGTTTCTGCGTCAAGGGTCGTTTCCAGCACCACGGCGGCGTTCAGATAATCAGGCTGATCCTGCGGGCCAAGCGGCGGCGTACGGTAAAATGAGGACAGCGCGACGATGCGGCTTTGGGGGATCTCTCCCAGAGCCTGCACGGCAGCGTTAACCTGCTCCAGCGGAGAGGCCAGATTGCTGCCGATGGCGATATACGCAAGGGTCATGCCGTGCCTTCACGACGCGGTGCGCGTTTGCGCGGGCGACGGTGACGACGGCGCGGTGCCGGTTCATCATCCAGATCCGTAAGCATATCTTTTTGCTCCGGTGGCGCAGAAACCTGAAACTCGCCCCACCACTGCGCCAGGCGCTGTAGTTCCGGGTTCCTTTCAACTTCAGCACGCAGAGAGAGCAGATCGAACGCGGCGCGGAACTTAGGATGCTCCATCAGCTTCCAGGCGCGTTTACCCTGACGGCGGGACATACGCAGCTGAAGCTGCCAGATATCACGCACCAGCGTGGTAATACGTTTCGGGATCGCCAGCGTGCGACAGCCTTCGTCCAGCACGTCGTTTGCCGCCAGCGCGAACGCATCATAATAGGCGAGACCGCTCTCCTGGGTAATGCGCTGCGCCGTTTCCAGCAGCGGATACCAGAACATGGCCGCGAACAGGAACGCCGGATTCACGCGCATATCGTTATGAATACGGGTATCGGTGTTCTTCAGCACCTGCGCAATTATCCGCTCCATTGCGCTGTCACCGTTTTCGGTGAAGTAGCGGGTAATGGTCGGGAACAGCGGCTGGAACAGGTTGTACTCACGCAGCAGGTTGTAGGTTTCAAACCCGTAGCCTGCCTGGAGCAGCTTTAACGACTCCTCAAACAGACGGGCAGGGGGCACGTCGTTGATCAGCGTCGCCAGGCGCGGGATCGGCTCTGCGGTTTCCGGGCTGATACGCATGTTCAGCTTGGCGGCGAAACGCACGGCGCGAAGCATTCGGACCGGATCTTCGCGATAGCGTGTTTCCGGCGTGCCGATCAGGCGAATCAGACCGTCTTTCAGATCCTGCATACCGCCGACGTAATCGCGCACGGTAAAATCCGCCACGCTGTAGTAAAGGCTGTTGATGGTGAAATCGCGACGCTGAGCATCTTCTTCAATAGAGCCGAAGATGTTGTCACGCAGCAGCATGCCGTTTTGGCCGCGCTGGGAAGTCGTGCGATCGTTAACGCCCGCTTCGTGGTGACCGCGGAAGGTCGCCACTTCAATAATTTCCGGTCCAAACATCACGTGCGCCAGACGGAAACGGCGGCCAACCAGACGGCAGTTGCGGAATAATTTACGCACCTGCTCAGGCGTGGCGCTGGTCGTCACGTCGAAATCTTTTGGTTTTTTGCCCAGCAGTAAATCGCGCACCCCGCCGCCGACGAGATAGGCCTCGTAGCCTGCTTTATTCAGACGATAGAGCACCTTGAGGGCATTTTCACTGATATCTTTGCGGGAAATATTGTGCTGCTCACGCGGAATGACCGACATGTGTGGCTGTGCAATAGCGTCGTTCGCCATGCTCTCTTCGCGGCTCAGCACTTTACGGCAAAAATTAGCGACTCGGGTAAAAATAGTACACCTCGTAGTGTGTTTTGTTATCAAAAAAGCGGCTAATCATAGCTCAGCGCAACGCATTTGAGAATGCTGGATTTTTGGCACGGCCATAAGCGCCCAGTCAGCAATGGCCGTTTTCAGCAATTCATCCAGACTCAGATCCTGCCATTCCTGCGTTACATTCTGGTTGAGAAATCGCAGCGCGTCGATCAAAACCGGGCGCGGATCGCCCTCAGGCAGCGCCGGGGCATGATTCTGTTTCGATAGCTTATTTCCCCGTTCATTGACTGCCAGCGGCAGATGGATGTAATCCGGCACCGCCCAGCCAAACTGCTGGTAAAGCGATATTTGCCGCACGGTAGGCTCAACCAGATCCGCCCCGCGCACGATTTCCGTAACGCCCTGGAAATGGTCATCGATAACCACCGCCAGGTTATAGGCAAACAAACCATCACGACGGTGAATAATAAAATCTTCACGCGCCAGGCGTTCATCCGCCTGAATTGTTCCTGAGAGTACGTCGGTAAACTGCGTCACTGGAGTACGCTGTATCAGCCGCACGGCAGCATTCTCAGGACCGTTGTGCCGCGTACGGCAGTGGCCGTCGTAAACGCCACCCACGCTCTGAATTCGCGCCCGCGTGCAGGTGCAGTTATAGGAAAGGCCCTGTTCAGCAAGCCACGCCAGACGTTCACGGTAGGCATCATGGCGTTGAGACTGCCAGAGTATGTCGCCGTCCCAGTGAAGACCGTAATGTTCCAGCTGACGCAGAATAGTTTCTGCTGCACCGGGAACTTCACGTGGAGGATCGATATCTTCAATGCGGACCAGCCATTGACCCTGACGGGCGCGAGCCTGTAGGTAGCTGCCGAGCGCGGCAATTAATGAGCCGAAGTGTAATTCACCGGAGGGAGATGGCGCAAAGCGCCCGATATAGTGAGATTCAGACATATCAACGGTAACAAGGCGGGAGAGACTCCCGCCTTAGCTGAGTAGTGAGAGGGCAGGCGTTAGCCGGCCATCTGTTTTTCGCGGATTTCTGCCAGCGTTTTACAGTCGATGCACAGATCGGCTGTTGGACGCGCTTCCAGGCGACGAATACCGATTTCAACACCGCAGGATTCGCAGTAGCCAAAATCTTCGTCCTCGACCTTCTTCAGCGTTTTTTCGATCTTTTTGATCAGTTTGCGCTCGCGGTCACGGTTACGCAGTTCGAGGCTGAACTCTTCTTCCTGAGCGGCACGGTCGACCGGGTCCGGGAAGTTAGCAGCTTCATCCTGCATATGTGTAACGGTGCGATCGACTTCATCCCTGAGTTGATTACGCCATGCTTCAAGAATACGCTTGAAGTGCGACAGCTGGGCTTCGTTCATATACTCTTCGCCCGGCTTCTCTTGATACGGCTCCACCCCAGCGATGGCGAGAATACTCAGGGACGATGTTTTACGGTTTTGCCCTTCTTGCATGTTGCTTCTCCTTAACACGCACTATCGATCCCCGTGTTGGGGGAAAAATCAGGTCGCTATAAATAGCAGATGCTTTTCCGTATGGCAATTATCTAAACGTAACACTTGACAACCCTGTGAGGAAAAGCGTATTTGCGCACGCGGCCAGAACACTTATTAGTCAATCGTCTAATCCCTTATAAGACAATGGGAAGAGAGGATCTCAGAGTCATATTATCGGCAGAAAGTTCCGCTTTATAAGCGAAAATCTCTACCCCCTGCTTTTGTGCCTCATTCAACAATTGCGCGTATTTAGGATCAATATGACGGGCCGGGGAAAACCGTTCAATGGCTGAATGCAGAACCGCAAACAGCAACACGGCGCGCTTGCCCGCCGCCGCTACACTCATTAGCTCTCGCAGATGCTTCTGGCCACGTAGCGTTACCGCATCCGGAAAGAAGCCGTTTTCCTGTTCCGCTAACGTCACTGATTTCACTTCAATATAGCACTCAGGGCGGTCTTCCGCCTGTAACATAAAATCAATTCTGCTGCCTTCATCGCCATATTTCACTTCGCTTTTTTGCGTGCCGTAACCCACCAGTTCAGGAAGGATTCCATTTGTCAGGGCTTCCTTAACCAGCTGATTTGCGCGCAGGGTATTCACGCAAATAAATGCCCCGCTTTGCGTCTCGGTCATTTCCCATGTATGGGGATATTTGCGTTTAGTATTTTCTGATGTGGAATACCAGACCGTGTCACCCGGCGTGGCGCAACCGGTCATGGCGCCGGTGTTAGGGCAGTGCAGCGTGAGCGTTTCGCCCTCAGGGGTGATCACGTCAGCGAGAAAGCGTTTGTAACGCTGGATCAGCGTGGCGGGCTGGAGTGCAGGGCTAAACTTCATCAGGATTCCTTAACGTGTCGCCCAGCGTCCAGCGCTGGAGCGGAGTATAGCGGGTGCGTCCTTGTACAAAGGCAGATTCGTACAGCGCAAATTCATTCACCTGAAAGGACCAGTGAAAGCCCGGTGGCGGGATGGCAACGGCCTGACCCGCGTCGCGCAGCAGGGTAATGTGGGGATGAAACGGCTGCGGGCTCTGATAACAGCCGCTGCGCGCGGCCTGCGCCCGCAGCATGTTGGCGAGCTGTAGCAGTCCGCGAGGGGGCTGCCGCGTCCCCAGCCAGACCACCCGAGAGCGCAGCCATTGCCCGGCATCGTCAAGATGCAGCGTAAACCCCGGCTGCGAAATGCGTCCGGCCATTGCGCTTAACGCGCGCTGCTTTTCAGCGCTTACTTCACCAAGAAAGGCTAACGTCAGGTGCATATTGGCGGCGACGACGGGGCGGCCCGCTTCCGCGGGGAAGTGGCTGGCGCGCCAGCGAACAATCTGCCGTTGAAGCGTGGTGGGTAATTCAATGGCGAAGAATAGCCGTTTTGACTCAGACATGCGCAAGACTCGGTAATGATATGCGCCGATGCTACAATGTACGCCGATTAATGTTAACCCTCTGGAGCCGTAAGTGTCCTCTTTGCCCGTCGCCGTCGTCCTTCCTGAGCTTCTCGCAGCCTTAGAACATGCGCCACAGGTTTTGCTCAGCGCGCCCACCGGAGCGGGTAAATCCACCTGGCTGCCCCTGCAAATTCTGCGCGAGGGGAGCATCAGCGGGAAAATTATCCTGCTGGAGCCACGCAGGCTGGCCGCGCGCAATGTGGCGCAGCGCCTGGCGGAACTGCTGAATGAAAAACCGGGCGAGACGGTAGGGTACCGGATGCGCGCCGAAACCTGCGTTGGACCGTCCACGCGGCTGGAGGTGGTCACCGAAGGTATTCTCACCCGTATGCTGCAAAACGATCCGGAGCTGACCGGCGTCGGGCTGGTGATCCTTGATGAATTTCACGAGCGCAGCCTCCAGGCCGATCTGGCCCTTGCGCTGCTGCTCGACGTTCAGCAGGGGCTGCGCGACGACCTTCGGTTGCTGATTATGTCGGCGACGCTGGATAACGAGCGGCTCCGGCAGACGCTCCCTGACGCGCCGATGATCTCCTCTGAAGGGCGTGCGTTCCCGGTCGAGCGCCGCTATCAGCCGCTGCCTGCCCATCAGCGTTTTGACGAAGCGGTTGCCATCGCCACCGCCGAATTGCTCCGTCAGGAACCCGGCTCGCTGCTGCTGTTTTTACCCGGCGCAGGCGAAATCCAGCGCGTACAGGAGCAGCTGGCATCCCGGGTGAACAGTGACGTTATGCTGTGCCCGCTCTACGGCGCGCTGCCGTTGGCTGACCAGCGCAAGGCGATCCTTCCCGCACCGGCGGGGCAGCGCAAAGTGGTGCTGGCAACCAATATCGCGGAAACCAGTTTGACCATCGAAGGCATTCGCCTGGTGGTGGACAGTACGCAGGAGAGGGTGGCCAGTTTTGATCCGCGTACCGGGCTGACCAGGCTACTGACGCAGCGCATCAGCCAGGCCTCAATGGTGCAGCGCGCAGGGCGAGCAGGGCGTCTTGAGCCGGGTATTTGCCTGCATTTAACCAGCGCCGAGCAGGCGGAGCGTGCGGCATTGCAGAGCACGCCTGAGATTTTACAAAGCGATCTCTCCGGGCTGGTGATGGATCTGATGCAGTGGGGCTGCCCGGCCCCTGACCAGCTCACCTGGCTTAATCCTCCGCCTGTCGTGAACCTTTCCGCCGCGCGCAGCCTGCTGACCCAGCTTGGCGCGCTGGAAGGCGAGCGACTGACGGCGCGCGGTCAGAAAATGGCGGCGCTGGGCAACGATCCGCGTCTGGCGGCAATGCTGGTGGCAGCACAGGGCGACGATGAAATTGCCACGGCGGCAAAACTGGCGGCTATTCTTGAGGAGCCGCCGCGCGGTGGCAGCAGCGATCTGGGACAGGCCTTTTCTCGCCATCAGGGAAACTGGCAACAACGCGCGCAGCAGCTGTGTAAACGCCTGAATTGCCGGGGCGGTTCGCCTGACAGCGATAAAGTTATCCCTCTGCTGGCCCAGGCCTTCCCGGACAGGATCGCTCGCCGTCGCGGGCTGGATGGTCGCTATCAGCTGGCAAATGGGATGGGCGCGATGCTGGACAGCGATGACGCCCTGACGCGTCACGAATGGCTGATCGCGCCGCTCTTGCTCCAGGGCAGCCACTCCCCGGACGCGCGTATTTTACAGGCGGTTGCCGTGGATATTGACGCGCTGACGCGTGCCTGCCCGCAGCTGCTTCAGCAATCTGACATCGTGGAATGGGATGATGCCCAGGGCACGCTGAAGGCGTTCCGTCGTAGCCAGATTGGCAAACTGACGCTCGGGACGAAACCGCTGGCGAAGCCGTCGGAGGAAGAGTTACACCAGGCGATGCTGAACGGCATTCGGGAAAAAGGGCTGAGCGTACTGAACTGGACGCCGGAGGCCGAACAGTATCGCATTCGCCTGCATTGCGCCGCGAAGTGGCTGCCGGAACAGGGGTGGCCTGCGGTGGATGATGAGACGCTGCTCGCGACGCTTGAACAATGGCTGTTGCCGCAGATGAACGGTGTACACTCGCTGCGCGCCCTGAAGGCGCTTGATGTTAAGGCAGCGTTACAGAATTTACTGGACTGGTCGTTACGTCAACGTCTGGATAGTGAACTGCCTGGGCATTACACTGTGCCAACCGGGAGCCGGATTGCCATTCGTTATCATGAGGATAATCCGCCGGCGCTGGCGGTTCGGATGCAGGAGATGTTTGGTGAGGCCACCACGCCGTCCATCGCTGAAGGGCGCGTGCCGTTAGTGCTTGAGCTGCTTTCGCCTGCGCATCGTCCCTTGCAGATCACCCGCGATCTGGGGGCGTTCTGGGCGGGGAGCTATCGTGAAGTGCAGAAAGAGATGAAAGGGCGATATCCCAAACACGTCTGGCCGGACGATCCGGCGAATACCGCGCCGACACGGCGCACGAAGAAATATTCGTAATGGATCGAAAAGGGGAGTGCGGCCTGATGCCCTCACCCCGGCCCTCTCCCACAGGGAGAGGGAGAAACAAACTTTGAGAGATTTCTTCTTTCACTGACCTGTGCAAGATAAGAAAATCTGGCCTTTGCGCCTGAATGTTGCGGAGAAAAAGCATGGCGGGGAATGACCGCGAGCCAATAGGACGTAAGGGAAAGCCGACGCGTCCGGCGAAAGAAAAGGTAAGCCGTCGTCGCCTCAGAGATGAGGAGTATGACGATGACTATGAAGACGATTATGAGGATGAAGAACCGATGCCACGTAAAGGGAAAGGCAAAGGGCGTAAGCCTCGTGGTAAGCGCGGCTGGTTCTGGTTGCTGCTGAAGCTGTTCATTGTTTTTGTTGTCCTGATCGCGATTTACGGCGTTTATCTGGATCAGAAGATCCGCAGCCGTATCGACGGGAAAGTCTGGCAATTGCCTGCGGCAGTGTACGGTCGCATGGTGAACCTTGAGCCGGACATGTCCATCAGCAAGAACGAGATGGTGAAGCTGCTGCAAGCCACGCAGTATCGTCAGGTCACGAAAATGACCCGTCCGGGTGAATTTACCGTCCAGGCGAAAAGCATTGAGATGATCCGCCGTCCGTTCGACTTCCCGGACAGTAAAGAAGGGCAGGTGCGCGCGCGTCTGACCTTTGACGGCGATCGTCTGGAAACCATTGAGAACATGGATAACGATCGCCAGTTCGGTTTCTTCCGTCTCGATCCGCGCCTCATCACCATGCTGTCGTCCGCAAACGGCGAACAGCGCCTGTTCGTGGCGCGTAATGGCTTCCCGGATCTGCTGGTAGATACCCTGCTGGCAACCGAAGACCGCCACTTCTACGAGCACGACGGTATTAGCCTTTACTCCATTGGTCGTGCGGTACTGGCGAACCTGACCGCCGGGCGTACGGTGCAGGGGGCGAGTACCCTGACCCAGCAGCTGGTGAAAAACCTGTTCCTCTCCAGCGAACGCTCTTACTGGCGTAAAGCCAATGAAGCGTACATGGCCGTGCTGATGGATGCACGCTACAGCAAGGATCGTATTCTTGAGCTGTACATGAACGAGGTGTACCTCGGTCAGAGCGGTGACAACGAGATCCGCGGCTTCCCGCTGGCGAGCCTGTACTACTTTGGTCGTCCGGTAGAAGAGCTGAGCCTTGACCAGCAGGCACTGCTGGTGGGCATGGTGAAAGGCGCGTCGATCTACAACCCGTGGCGTAACCCGAAACTGGCGCTGGAGCGTCGTAACCTGGTGCTGCGTCTGCTGCAACAACAGCAGGTGATTGACCAGGAGCTGTACGACATGCTGAGCGCGCGTCCGCTGGGCGTTCAGCCGCGTGGTGGGGTGATTTCTCCGCAGCCAGCCTTTATGCAGATGGTGCGTCAGGAGTTGCAGTCTAAGCTCGGGGATAAAGTGAAAGATCTCTCCGGCGTGAAGATCTTTACCACCTTTGACTCCGTGGCACAGGACGCCGCAGAAAAAGCGGCGGTAGAAGGTATTCCGGCGCTGAAAAAGCAGCGTAAGCTGAGCGATCTGGAAACCGCGATGGTAGTGGTTGACCGTAACACCGGCGAAGTTCGTGCCATGGTGGGCGGTGCTGAGCCGCAGTTTGCGGGCTATAACCGTGCCATGCAGGCGCGTCGTTCAATTGGTTCACTGGCAAAACCGGCGACCTATCTGACCGCGCTGAGCCAGCCGAATCTTTATCGCCTGAATACCTGGATTGCCGATGCGCCAATTTCCCTGCGCCAGCCTAACGGCCAGGTTTGGTCACCGCAGAACGATGACAGACAGTTCAGCGGCCAGGTCATGCTGGTGGATGCGTTAACCCGCTCGATGAACGTGCCAACGGTTAACCTCGGAATGGCGCTGGGCCTGCCGGCCATTACCGACACCTGGCAGAAGCTGGGGGTACCGAAAGATCAGCTGCACCCGGTGCCAGCGATGATTCTGGGGGCGCTTAACCTGACGCCAATCGAAGTGGCGCAGGCGTTCCAGACCATCGCCAGCGGCGGTAACCGTGCTCCGCTTTCCGCTCTGCGTTCGGTGATTGCCGAAGATGGCTCCGTGCTGTATCAGAGCTTCCCGCAGGCTGAGCGCGCAGTTCCGGCGCAGGCGGCCTATATGACGCTGTGGACCATGCAGCAGGTTGTCCAGCGCGGTACCGGCCGTCAGCTGGGAGCGAAGTATCCGGGCCTGCATCTGGCGGGTAAAACCGGGACCACCAACAACAACGTCGATACCTGGTTCGCCGGTATTGATGGTCGTGAAGTGGTCATCACCTGGGTGGGGCGCGATAACAACCAGCCGACCAAACTGTATGGCGCGAGCGGTGCGATGTCGATTTACCAGCGCTACCTGGCCAACCAGTCTCCGGTGCCGCTGAACCTGGTTGCCCCGGAAGATATCGTTGATATGGGCGTGGACGCATCGGGCAACTTTATCTGCGGTGGCGGGATGCGTACGCTGCCGGTCTGGACGACTAACCCGGATGCGCTGTGTCAGCAAAGTCAGCCAGAAGAACCGACAGGTAACCCGTTCGATCAGTCTTCTCAACCTCAGCAGCCGCAGCAGCAACAGCCGCAGCAGCAGAATGAGAAGAAAGACAGCGACGGTGTCGCCGGCTGGATCAAGGACATGTTTGGCGGAAACTAATTAGTTTCCTGAATAAAAGGCCGCTTAATGATTAAGCGGCCTTTTTTTATGTTTACATTCATTTATATTTAAAATTATTAAATTTAAAATGTAGAATTATTAATTTTTGCTTTTTTTCATCTAAAACAGAAAGTTGTGTCCGATTATTCGGGTGTTATCATTTTGCGATCTAGACGTGATGAAGAATAATCTGATTAAATCCTCTCCAGAAATTTACTGACCTCACAGGATATTCCTTAGAGGACTTCCCAACATTTTTGTATATATCAAGAATGGATATCTTCATCATCACATATAAGGATATTGTTATGAGTAAATATGTTGTTTCAACGGTGCTGGCCAGCACGCTTATGGCTGCACTCTCTCTGCCGGTATTTGCAGCGAACGATTCTGGTACGGTAAATTTCGCCGGAAAAATTGTGGCGGATACCTGTGAAATTGATGTTGATGGCTCGGGGTCCAATACTTCCACCGTCACATTTGCAGATACTTATCCTTCTGATTTTGGTACTGACGGTCAGGTCGGGACGTCGAAGGCCTTTAAGATTGAAGTGAAAAAATGTGATCCGCTGGTTGCCAAACTGAACCTCAAGTTCAGCGGCACCACAACGGATGCGGAATACAAGCGCCTGAAGAACGATCTTTCCGGCGCTGGCAATGCGACCAACGTTGGCATCATTGTCAGTAATGAAAATGGGACTAAGGGGGACGTGGTTTTCAACGGATCAGAACCGGAAGCCGGTACCGATGTTGCGAACGATGCCACTGGCGCCACAGCATCTGTCTTTAATTACACCGCGAAAGTTATTCAGGTTGGTGATAACAAACCAACAGCAGGTCACTACTCCTCATCTGCAACGTTCGAGGTTGTTTATCGCTAAATCTATTTTGGCAGCCTGAAAGGGCTGCCTTCTGGAACGTAGTATGAATTATTTATTAAAATTGTTAGGTGGATGTTTGATTATCTCTTGCTGTTCAGTACAGGCAAGTGTGGTTCTCGGTGGCACGCGAATTATTTATCCATCGAATAAATCCGAAGTACAAATAGCACTCAAAAATAAAGACCCTCATACTCGATATCTGGTGCAAAGCTGGGTGAGTTACCCCAACGATGCAAAAGCACCTTTCATCATTACGCCGCCTGTCTATAAATTACAGGAAAATCGTCAGACCCTTTTGCACATCATTTTTACCGGCGATAAAAAAAATCTGCCCGCAGATCGCGAATCTTTATTTCTGGCGAATGTGAAATCCGTCTCGGCGTTATCACCTGACTTAAAAGACAAGAATACGCTGCAATTCGCGATGAAAACGCGTCTGAAACTGTTCTGGCGCCCTGCTGATTTGAAAGAAGCCGATGCCCTACAGGCCTATGAAAAAATCACGTTCCTCCGCCAGGGTAACAGGCTCATTGCGAAAAAACCAACGCCGTTTTACGTCTCCTTTGGCGAGCTGGCCGTGGGCGGGAAAAGTGTCCCTGTGACTGACACAAAAACCACGCCGGGGGCGATTTCAATGATGGTCGCACCTTTCAGCGAGCAATATTTTTCTGTGCCTCAATCTGCAAACGGGCCCGTGACGTGGACTGCTATTAGCGATTTCGGCGCGCAAACCTCCCAGCGCAAGCAGGCTCTTTAAACACACAATGCTGGTACCCTATGTCGTCATCTCCACTCTACAAACAGGTTCTGAAGGGAATCGCGTTAGCGCTGCTCGCGATGATCCAGCCTGTGAGTGCAGATGACGAATTTAACCTGCGGATCCTTGAGATGGACACTCCGCTGGAAAACACCTCAACGCTAAAAAATTTCATCAATGATAATGGCTTACTGCCGGGAAACTTTCTGACGACCATTATGTGGGATCGGGATGTTCTGGATAAACGCACGGTGAGTTGGATCTTGTCTGACGATAAGCAGCGCCTGTTACCGGAGCTGACCAAAGCGGATCTGCGTGCATTAGGGGTAAAAGTCGACACGATCCCGGACATGAAAGATCTGGATGATGCGGCGATAATCGATGACATCTCCCATTTTATTGATAATGCCCGCTACGATTACGACCAGGATAATCAGACCCTCAAGCTGGTGATCCCGCAAAAATACCGCGATCAGGCTGCGGCCGGGGCTATCGAGCCGAAATTCTGGGATGACGGTGCTCCCGCCGCCTGGACAAGCTACCAGTTTAGCGGCTCTCAGCAGCACTACCGTTCTGGTGAAACGTCATCTGCATGGCTTGGTCTGGAGTCGGGGATCAACCTCGGGGCGTGGCGGTTGCGTAACAACAGCACCTGGAGTGACAACGCCGGTTGGGATGCAATCGCCAGTACGCTGCAACGTGATATCAAAACCCTGCAAAGCCAGCTTGAGATAGGCCAGACGTACACTAACGGCGAGCTTTTCGACAGCGTCCAAATGACCGGCGTGAAGCTGGAAACGGATACTTCCATGCTGCCCACCAGCCAGCAGGGGTTTGCCCCCGTGGTGCGTGGTATCGCAAATAGCGATGCAAAAGTCACCATCAGGCAAAACGGCTACACCATTTATCAAAGCAACGTCTCTCCGGGACCATTTGAGATCCGCGATTTAAGCCAGGTCACATCCGGCGCGGATCTGGAGGTGACGGTGGAAGAGGCCGACGGCAGCGAACACAGCTTCATCCAGGCCAGCGCATCGGTACCGGTGCTACAGCGGGAAGGGGCATTTAAATATTCGCTGGCGGCAGGGCGTTATCGCGGTAATGAAGGTGAGGACGAGCCCCCTTTTCTGCAAGGGACGGTCATTTACGGCCTGCCTTATGGCGTAACAACATACGCCGGCGCGCTCGTTGCATCGTCGTATCAGGCTATGCTGGCGGGAACAGGGGCCGATCTTGGCCGTTTCGGATCGGCATCCGTGGATGTGACCGCCGCCCGTACGGCTTTTGATGATGGACGAGATGATGCCCGCGGGATGTCATGGCGTGCGCAGTATTCCAGGGATATTCCGGATACAGACACCACCGTGACGCTTGCCAGCTACCGTTATTCCACCTCAGGGTTTTATACCTTTCAGGAAGCTGTCGACCAGCGTGACAGCGAGATTGACGATGGGATTTATACCTATCGGCGAACCAATAATCGGCGCAGCCGCATGCAGGTTAATCTTTCCCAACGCGTTTCGGACTGGGGATCGGCTTACCTTAATGGTTATCAGCAGGATTACTGGAACATGGCGGGACACGAGCGCAGCGTCAGTGCGGGGCTAAGCTCCGGCTGGCGCGGTATAACCTGGTCGGTAAGCTACAGCCTGACGCGTACGCCGGACGCCAATACCGATCGGCAAATGGCGTTGATGGTCAACGTACCTCTTTCACGCTGGCTAGCGAACGCATGGTCAACTTACAGCGCCAACACTGCCAGCGGTGGATTCGTTTCGCATCAGGTAGGGATCGGCGGCACGGCACTTGAGAACAATAACCTCAGCTATAACCTCCAGCAGACCTATGCCAGTCAAGATACTGGCTATGGCGGCAGTGTATCCGGGCGCTACCGGGGATCTGCCGGTGATGTCGGGCTGGGGTATAACTACGGGGGCGATAACCGACAGTGGAACTACAGCGCGCAGGGTTCAATTGTTGCGCATGAACATGGAGTAACCCTGGGGCAATCCGTCCGCGACGCCTTTGCCATTGTCCATATCAAAGATGGCGATAACGTCAAAGTACAGAACGGGCGAGGGATCTACACCGATCGCTTTGGTAACGCGATTGTCCCTTCCCTAACGGCTTACCGGAAAAACGGTATTACGGTCAACACCCAGGATCGTGAAGATATTGAAATTGCCGCCGCTACCCAGGATGTTGTCCCAACAAAAGGTGCGGCCATCTCAGCGAATTTTGATGCACGAGTGGGGAAGCGTGCGCTTATCACGCTGCTTTTCCACGGCAAGCCGGTACCTTTCGGCGCCATTGTCACGCAGGAAAGTGCAACGGCTATCGTCGGTGATGAAGGAGAAGTCTGGCTTACCGGTCTGCATGAAGCGGTTTCCCTGAATGTGCAGTGGGGTGACGGGCGCGATCAACGGTGTGCGTGGGCGGGGGATCTCCCTCCCGGGCGCTCAGCAACTATTTTGAAAATGACGGTAAATTGCCAATGAGGCGTAGCAAAGAACTATTCATCAGCGCAATGGCTGGCCTAATCATGCTGTTTTCAGCTCCGGCATTCGCAACTTGTACATTTACGGGAGGCGGAAGTAGCGGGGGAATTGTTACCTTCAACATTCCCGCTGTCATCCAGCTTGAGCCAGACGTTCAGGTCGGTACCATTATTTATGACGCCAGCGTGGAATCAGGTGAAATTGCGCAAAGATGTGATGGTGATTCCGTTCGGGTACGTAGAGGCTATCTCTCATTGAGTGATGCTGATGCACGTGAAGATGTTTTACCCGGAGTGTATAAAACCAACGTGGCCGGGATTGGCATTCGCGTTGCAGCGTCTACAACCCAGTTCCCCAGCTATACCGAAGAAGACATTATCAGGCCGGAAACTTATCTTGGCACGATCAGAAGCTTTTCAACGAATTACAATTTCCGGGCTACCGCTCAGTTGATCGTTATTGGTGAAGTCGAAGAGGGCGATCTTAATACGTCCCTGTTAACCTCACATGAAACTTACGATAACGACGTGATAGGCGAAATTCGCTTTTCACCAACCAGTGTGCACATCACGACAAACACATGTAACCTGGCGGATAAAAACATCTACGTGCCGCTAGAAACGGTCAATGCGCACGATTTTAACGGTCAGTATTCTGACATCCTGACCGACAGTCGTTTCAGGATTGATATTACGGACTGCGCCGCCGGGACAAAAATTGATTATCAGTTCACCAGTGCAGGGTCGACTGGCGTAACGGATGGCAATATCCTCAACATTGCTACCGGAGACAACGCTGCAAGCGGCGTAGGCATTCAAATCCTCGACAAGAACGATGCGGTGTTACAGTTCGACCAGAGCTACACGGCAATAACCCGTAGCCAGGACAACGTCCCGGTTGAGATCCCACTCAAAGCCCGTTACATCAAAACGGGAGAGGTTAAAGCCGGGAAAGTCGACGCCGTCGCGACTTTCGAACTCTTCTATCGTTAAGCCCTCCGGCCCGTTTCGGCGGGCTTTAGCGATCATTTCGCTAACTTCATTAACCCTCTATTTTCATCTGGTTAATTCTTAAACCCTTAAATCTTGTAGGGCCGCATACTGCTTGCTATGCAGCCAACGTTTCGCATATTATTCTGCGGTCATAATAATAATTCTCGTTTACGTTATCATTCACTTTTCCATCAGAGATCCATCATGGCGCTTTCCAATACTGCTCAGCCAATTAACACGTCGCTGCGTAAAATCGCGGTCGTCGTAGCCACAGCGGTTGCCGGCATGTCTGCTTATGCTCATGCCGCCGAAACCCCGAAAAAAGAAGAAACCATTACTGTTACTGCCGCACCGGCTGCGCAGGAGAGTGCCTGGGGGCCTGCACCGACGATTGCAGCAAAGCGCACTGCAACGGCGACGAAAACCGATACACCGATCGAGAAAACCCCGCAGTCCATTTCCGTGGTCACACGTGAAGAGATGGACATGAAACAGCCGGGGACGGTTAAACAGGCGCTGGCCTACACGCCGAGCGTTTTCGCAACGCGCGGCTCCTCAACGACCTATGATGTGGTTTCGATTCGTGGGTTCACCACCTCCAGCACCGTGAATACCAACCAGTATCTGGATGGTATGAAGCTGCAAGGGGATAACTACTCTGAAGCGTCGATGGACCCATACTTCCTGGAGCGCGTAGAGCTGCTGCGAGGCCCGACGTCCGTACTGTATGGCAAAAGCCACCCTGGCGGCGTAGTGAGTATGGTCAGCAAGCGTCCAACCACGGAACCGTTAAAAGAAATTCAGTTCAAAATGGGGACGGATAACCTGTGGCAGACTGGGTTTGACTTCAGCGACGCGATTGATGATAACGGCGTGTGGTCCTACCGTCTGACCGGCCTGGGACGCAGTGAAAATGCGCAGCAGGAGATGGTGAAGTCTACTCGTTACGCGATTGCGCCGTCTTTCAGCTGGCGTCCTGATGATAAAACCGATTTCACTTTCCTGAGCAACTTCCAGAGCGATCCGGATGCGGGTTACTACGGCTGGCTGCCGCGTGAAGGTACCGTTGTGCCTTACTATGATGCTAACGGAAAGGCGCACAAACTGCCGACCGATTTCAACGAAGGCGATGAAGACAATAAGATCTCCCGTCGTCAGAAAATGGTGGGTTACAGCTTCGCGCATGAATTCAACGACACCTTCACCGTGCGTCAGAATCTGCGTTATACCAAAATCAATACGCTTTACCGTTCAGTTTACGGTAATGGCTATATCGCTCCGGCCCAAATCAGCCGTGCGTACGTGCGCTCAGATGAAGACCTCAACTCGTTCACGGTTGATACACAGCTCCAGTCGAAATTCGCGACCGGTGCCGTTGACCATACGCTGCTGACGGGGGTGGATTACCTTCGTATGCGCAATGATATTGATGCTGACTACGGTACCGCCGATCCGATCAGCATGAACAATCCGCAGCACGGCAATGCGAACGTCAATGTGAACTTCCCGTATGCCATGCTCAATCGCCAGGAGCAGACCGGGCTCTATGCGCAGGATCAGGCGGAATGGGATAAGTGGGTACTCACCATGGGTGGCCGCTATGACTTTGCAAAAACGTCTGCCTTTAACCGTAATAACGGGACCACCGCGGAAATTAACGATCAGGCATTTACCTGGCGCGGGGGGATTAACTACCTGTTCGACAACGGGATTACCCCATACTTCAGCTACAGTGAATCCTTTGAACCGCTCTCTGGCACCACCCAGGGCGGCAAACCGTTCGATCCGGCGCGCGGCAAGCAGTATGAAGCGGGCGTGAAGTATGTTCCGAAAGATCTGCCTGTTGTGGTGACGGCCGCGGTATACCAGCTGACCAAGAACAACAACCTGACCGCCGATCCGGCGAACCCGACCAGCGGCTTTAGCGTGCAGGGCGGTGAAATTCGCTCCCGTGGCTTTGAGCTGGAAGCGAAAGCGGCGGTGTCGGCTAACGTGAACGTAACGGCGGCCTACAGCTACACCGATGCGGAATATACCCATGATACCTGGTATGAAGGTCGTCGTCCGGCAGAAGTACCGCGCAACATGGCATCCCTGTGGGCGGATTACACCTTCCACGAGACGGCGCTGAGTGGCCTGAACGTCGGTGCGGGCGCGCGTTACATCGGTAACACGGTGACGTACTACTCCTCAGCGTCGCCTAAAGCCTATGAGTCCTTTAACGTCGCGGGTTATGCCCTGGCGGATGCGACCGTGAAATACGATCTGGCGCGCTTTGGTCTGCCGGGATCTTCCGTCGGTGTCAACGTGAACAACATCTTTGACCGTGAATACGTCTCCAGCTGCTACAGCGAGTATGCATGCTACTGGGGAGCAGGACGCCAGGTTGTTGCCACCGCGACCTTCCGCTTCTAACCTCTTTATGGGCACGGTTCGCCGTGCCCTTTTTATTTAAGTTGGCTGACATGCAGGATAATAAAACGCAATCCGACTCCACCTTCACGCTTAACAATCTCTCCTTTCGCGTACCCGGGCGCACCTTGCTGCATCCGCTCTCTTTGACGTTTCCCGCAGGTAAAGTGACCGGTTTAATCGGGCACAATGGTTCCGGTAAATCGACGCTGCTGAAGATGCTGGGTCGTCATCAGCCGCCGTCCGAGGGCGACATATTGCTGGATGACCAGCCGCTGGGGAGCTGGAGCAGTAAGGCCTTTGCCCGCAAGGTGGCCTATCTGCCGCAGCAGTTGCCGCAGGCGGAGGGGATGACGGTGCGCGAGCTGGTGGCGATTGGACGTTATCCGTGGCACGGTGCGCTCGGGCGTTTTGGCGTCGCTGACAGAGAGAAAGTGGAAGAGGCGATCGCGCTGGTTGGGTTAAAACCGCTGGCGCATCGTCTGGTGGATAGCCTGTCCGGTGGCGAGCGTCAGCGCGCATGGATCGCGATGCTGGTGGCGCAGGACAGCCGCTGCCTGCTGCTCGACGAACCCACTTCGGCGCTGGATATTGCTCATCAGGTTGACGTCCTGGCGCTGGTGCATCGCTTAAGTCAGCAGCGCGGCCTGACGGTGATTGCCGTTCTGCATGATATCAACATGGCGGCACGCTATTGCGACTACCTGGTAGCGCTGCGCGGCGGTGAAATGATCGCTCAGGGTACGCCTGCCGAACTGATGCGCAGCGAAACGCTGGAACATATCTACGGTATTCCTATGGGCATCCTGTCTCACCCAGCCGGTGCTGCACCCGTGAGCTTTGTCTACTGATGCTGGATTCAACATTCATTAGCCGCCGTCGCCTGCTGACGGCCATGGCGCTCTCACCGCTGCTGTTAAAGATGGGCCCGGCCCGCGCTGCCGCTATCGATCCGCACCGCATCGTGGCGCTGGAGTGGTTGCCCGTCGAACTGATGATGGCGCTTGGCGTGACGCCTTACGGCGTGGCCGATATTCCCAACTACACCCTGTGGGTGAATGAGCCAAAACTGCCGGACTCCGTCATCGACATTGGCCTGCGTACGGAGCCGAACCTTGAGCTTCTCACCCAGATGAAACCGTCTTATTTATTCTGGTCTGCGGGGTATGGCCCGTCGGAAGAGACCATGGCGAAGATTGCGCCCGGACGGGGCTTTTCCTTTAGCGACGGCAAAAAGCCGCTGACCATGGCAAAAAATTCCATCCACGAGATGGCGCAGTTCCTCAACCGTGAGGCTCAGGCGAAAAAACATCTCGATGAATTTGATGCGCTGATTGATTCCCTCAAGCCGCGCTTTGCCCACCGTGGCGATCGGCCTTTGCTGATGGTAACCCTGCTGGATGCCCGCCATATGCTGGTCTTTGGAAATAACTGTCTGTTCCAGGAAGTGCTCGACAGCTTTGGCATTCGCAATGCCTGGGAAGGCGAGATGACATTCTGGGGCAGTACCGCCGTGGGGATTGACCGTCTGGCGGCGTTTCGTGATGTGGACGTGCTGTGCTTCGATCATGGGAACGAGCGCGAAATGCAAACTCTGATGGCGACCCCGCTCTGGCAGGCAATGCCGTTCGTCCGCGAGCAGCGCTTCCTGCGCGCGCCAGCGGTATGGTTCTACGGCGCGACGCTGTCGGCAATGCATTTTGCCCGCGTGCTGGACAATGCACTGGGAGGCAAGGCATGAGCACGCGGATGGCCCGTTTCCCGATGTTACTGTTAGCGCTCATTTTTCTGGCTGCCCTGGCGTTAACCGGATTTAACCTGACCACGGCGTTACCGCGCGATCAATGGGCAGCCGCGTTTGCCGCACCGGATATCGATAATATTCAGCAAATGCTGTTCCACTACAGCCTGCTGCCGCGTCTGGCTATCTCCCTGCTGGTCGGGGCGGGACTGGGACTGGTGGGCGTACTGTTTCAGCAGGTGCTGCGTAATCCGCTGGCAGAGCCGACCACGCTGGGCGTGGCGACGGGGGCTCAGCTGGGGATCACCATCACCACTCTCTGGACCCTGCCGGGAGCGTTAACCTCGCAGTTTGCCGCGCTGGCAGGCGCATGTGTGGTCGGTGCGCTGGTCTTTGGCGTGGCCTGGGGAAAACGTCTCTCGCCGGTCACGCTGATCCTCGCGGGGCTGGTCGTCAGCCTCTACTGTGGGGCGATCAACCAGCTGCTGGTGCTGTTTCACCACGACCAGCTGCAAAGCATGTTTATGTGGAGTACCGGCACGCTCACCCAGACCGACTGGAGTATCGTCCAGCGCCTGTGGCCGCAGCTGTTCGGCGGCGTGGTGCTGACGCTGCTGCTGCTGCGTCCGCTGACGCTGATGGGCCTCGATGACGGCGTGGCGCGCAATCTGGGGCTGGCGCTGTCGCTGGCGCGTCTGGCGGCCCTGACCCTGGCGATTGTGCTGAGCGCGTTACTGGTTAACGCCGTCGGCATCATCGGGTTTATCGGCCTGTTTGCGCCGTTGCTGGCAAAAATGCTCGGCGCGCGCCGTCTGCTGGCGCGTCTGATGCTGGCTCCGCTGATTGGCGCGCTGATCCTCTGGCTTTCCGATCAACTCATTCTCTGGCTGGCGCGCGTCTGGATGGAAGTTTCCACGGGCTCGGTGACGGCTCTGATCGGCGCGCCGCTGCTGCTGTGGCTGTTGCCGCGCCTGCGCAGCATTAGCGCCCCGGCAATGGATGCCGGCGATAAAGTACATGCCGAACGTCAGTCGGTGGTGTGGTTCAGCCTTGCCGGGCTGGCGGTGCTGGTTATCGCCTCGTTTGCCGCACTCTCGCTGGGACGCGACGCCACGGGCTGGCACTGGGCGACGGGGGATTTGCTGCATGAACTCATGCAGTGGCGCTGGCCGCGGATCTTCTCCGCGCTGATTGCGGGCGTCATGCTGGCGGTGGCGGGCTGTATTATCCAGCGTCTCACCGGCAACCCGATGGCAAGCCCGGAAGTATTAGGGATCAGCTCCGGGGCCGCGTTTGGCGTAGTGTTAATGTTGTTCCTCGTGCCGGGAAATGCGTTCGGCTGGCTGATGC
The DNA here is from genome assembly GCF_050030335.1 of Enterobacter cloacae complex sp. 302F9. Taxonomy (NCBI): domain Bacteria; kingdom Pseudomonadati; phylum Pseudomonadota; class Gammaproteobacteria; order Enterobacterales; family Enterobacteriaceae; genus Enterobacter; species Enterobacter cloacae complex sp. 302F9. The sequence goes on from NZ_JBLGUC010000001.1 coordinate 872,003, forward strand.
CTGCCGGGAGTATCGGCGCGGCAGTCACGCTGATGATTATCCTGATCGCCTCCGGGCGAGGGGGGTTCTCACCTCACCGCATGCTGCTGGCCGGGATGGCGCTCAGCACCGCGTTTACTATGCTGCTGATGATGTTGCAGGCGAGCGGCGATCCGCGCATGGCGCAGATCCTGACCTGGATTTCCGGTTCAACGTACAACGCTACCGGCAGTCAGGTGGTGCATACCGGGATTGTGATGATCGTACTGCTGGCGATTGTGCCGCTGTGCCGTCGCTGGATGACCATTCTGCCGCTGGGTGGGGATACCGCCCGCGCGGTCGGGGTGGCGCTGACGCCAACGCGTATCGCCCTGTTGCTGCTGGCCGCGTGCCTGACGGCGACGGCCACCATGACTATCGGCCCGCTCAGTTTTGTCGGATTAATGGCGCCGCATATCGCCCGTATGATGGGCTTCCGCAGGACTTTGCCGCATATCGTGATCTCTGCGCTGACGGGCGGAGCGATCCTGGTCTTTGCTGACTGGTGCGGAAGGATGGTGCTGTTCCCGTATCAGATCCCGGCGGGCCTGCTGTCGACCTTTATCGGCGCGCCGTACTTTATATATCTGTTGAGAAAGCAGAGTCGGTAATAAAAGTAAACGGCAATCCTTAGATTGCCGTTTACTTTTTTGCTCCCTCTCCCTGTGGGAGAGGGCTGGGGTGAGGGGGAACATACGGCTCTGGTGGTCATTCCGTTCACTTTATGTTCCTTGCTACTTTGTCACGACATGAGCGGTGAACGTGCCAGGGTGGCTCAGTCGCCACCACCCTGGCGACCCGGGCTTCCGGCGGAAAATCGCCGCTTCGCGGTACCTTCGGCTTATTCCTTCCGGCTTATCGGGTACGGGCGGAGGAAACGTCCCTGTAAAGCCCGCCCTCTCGGCGCATCCCTGCGCCTCGCCCCGGCCTACAGGAAACGCCTCAGCGATTTACAGCCGGACCGAGGCATCGCTGAAAGCCCTCAGTTATTCTGAGGCAATGTTATCGCTTTTGCTTTCAAATTACTGGGGAACCCTCTGCCTGTGGGAGAGGGTTGGGGTGAGGGCATCAAGCCGCACATTTTACAGCTTCGCAAACACCTTACGCGCTGCGTCGATGGTGTTATTGATATCTTCTTTGCTGTGTGCCACGGACATAAAGCCCGCTTCAAACGCTGACGGGGCCAGATACACGCCTTCTTCAAGCATCAGGTGGAAGAAGCGTTTGAAGCGTTCCACGTCGCATTTCACCACGTCCTGATAGCAGGTCACGGTTTTCGCATCGGTGAAGAAAATCCCGAACATCCCGCCGACGTGGTTTACCACCAGCGGAATACCCGCGTCTTCTGCGGCTTCCAGCAGGCCGTTTGCCAGCTGCGTCGTCCGGTCCGTCAGGGTTTCGTGGATACCCGGCTGCGCCACTTCGGTCAGACAGGCAAAGCCCGCCGCCATCGCAATCGGGTTACCGGAGAGCGTACCCGCCTGGTAAACCGGACCGGTTGGCGCCAGCGCGTCCATCACGTCCTTACGGCCGCCAAACGCGCCGACAGGCATGCCGCCGCCAATGATTTTGCCGAGGCAGGTCAGATCCGGCTCTACGCCGTAGTATGACTGCGCTCCCGCCAGCGCGACGCGGAAACCGGTCATCACTTCGTCGATGATCAGCAGCGCGCCGAACTCATCGCACAGTGCGCGCAGGCCCGGCAGGAAATCCGGCTGCGGTGGAATACAGTTCATGTTGCCCGCCACCGGTTCAACGATGATGCAGGCGATCTCCTGCGGATACTGCTCGAACGCGGCGCGAACGGTGTTCAGATCGTTATAGGTGCAGGTCAGCGTGTGTTTCGCGAAATCAGCCGGCACCCCCGGGGAGTTCGGTTGACCGAGCGTCAGCGCGCCGGAACCGGCTTTTACCAGCAGGCAGTCGGCGTGGCCGTGATAACAACCTTCGAACTTGATGATCTTGTCACGACCGGTAAAACCGCGCGCCAGACGAATAGCGCTCATGGTCGCTTCGGTACCGGAGTTCACCATACGCACCATGTCCATCGTTGGCACCAGCTCGGTGACCAGCTCCGCCATTTTGACTTCCATCTCGGTTGGCGCGCCGAAGCTCAGGCCGCGCTGAGCGGCTTCAATCACCGCGTTGCGGATCGCCGGGTGGTTGTGCCCCAGTACCATCGGGCCCCAGGAGCCGACGTAATCGACATAGGCTTTACCATCCACATCATACAGATATGCCCCATCCGCACGTTCGATAAATAGCGGGGTGCCACCCACGCCGGTAAAGGCGCGCACGGGTGAATTCACGCCGCCTGGGATAAGCTCGCGGGCTGCGCTGTAGAGGTTTTCAGACTTGCTCATGGCGTCGTTCCTGGTTCGTAGAAATAAGTTAAGGCAACTATTCTAAGTGATTCGGAAGAGGTTATAAAATTTTTGCCCCTCAGAAGGCTTAACAATTGTTAAGTATTTTTCAGGGGACGAGGGGATTGTCTCTGGTAGAATCCCTGCGGCCTTTTGTATGACGAAACAGAACAGGTAATGAACGAGAACACACCTTCTTTTGAACAACAACAGTTTACGCGCGCGAAGCACCGGGTCAGTATCCGGCGGCTGCTCAACCGTGACAAAACCCCGTTAGCCATTCTGCTGGCAGCCGCCGTGGTCGGTACGCTGGCCGGGCTGGTGGGGGTCGCATTCGAGAAAGCGGTCAACGCGGTGCTCAACTGGCGCATAGGTACCGTCGCCAGCTTTGCCGATCGGGAATGGCTGGTCTGGGTGTGGGCATTTGGCCTTTCGGCGCTGTTTGCCATGGTGGGGTATTTTCTGGTGCGTAAATTCGCACCTGAAGCAGGTGGCTCGGGGATCCCTGAAATTGAGGGGGCGCTGGAGGAGCTACGCCCGGTTCGCTGGTGGCGGGTGATTCCTGTGAAATTTATCGGCGGGATGGGAACCCTCGGGGCGGGCATGGTGCTCGGTCGGGAAGGGCCAACGGTACAGCTGGGCGGTAACGTCGGGCGCATGGTCGGCGATCTGTTCCGTATGCGCAGCGCCGAAGCACGGCATACGCTGCTGGCGACGGGGGCCGCAGCGGGGCTGTCTGCGGCGTTTAACGCGCCGCTGGCGGGTATCCTGTTTATCATTGAAGAGATGCGCGCCCAGTTCCGCTACAACCTGATCTCCATTAAAGCGGTGTTTACCGGCGTGATTATGTCGAGCATTGTCTTTCGCGTCTTTAACGGCGAAGGAGCGGTGATTGAAGTTGGCAAGCTGACCAATGCGCCGGTCAATACTTTATGGCTGTATCTGGTTCTTGGGATGATTTTTGGCGTCGTCGGCCCGCTTTTTAACACCCTGATTTTACGGGCGCAGGATATGTTTCAGCGCATCCATGGCGGAAATACCACGAAATGGGTGCTGGTGGGAGGCCTGCTTGGCGGCGTGTGCGGGATCCTCGGTTTCATCGAACCGAATGCGGCGGGCGGCGGTTTCGGCCTGATTCCCATTGCCGCGGCGGGGAATTTCAGCGTAGGCCTGCTGCTGTTTATGTTTATTTCACGCGTCATCACCACGGTATTGTGCTTCTCCTCTGGCGCCCCGGGCGGCATTTTTGCTCCGATGCTGGCACTGGGGACGCTGCTGGGTACGGCGTTCGGGATGGCGGCGGCGGCAGGTTTCCCGGCCTACCATCTGGATGCGGGGACGTTTGCGGTTGCGGGAATGGGGGCGCTGCTGGCGGCCTCCCTGCGCGCGCCGCTGACCGGGATCGTACTGGTGCTGGAAATGACCGACAATTACCAGCTCATTTTGCCAATGATCATTACCTGTCTCGGCGCGACACTATTAGCCCAATTCCTGGGTGGAAAACCGCTATACTCCACCATTCTTGCCCGTACCCTGGCGAAACAGGAAGCTGAACAGGCCCTGAAGCAGAATACTTGAATGAATTACCAGGGTATTAGATAATGACAAAAAGAATTGGGTGATTTTTGCCCAATAGCAGTCGCAGTATTCATGGGAGCATAAGATGAGTGATGACGTAGCGTTGCCGCTGGAATTTACCGAAGCAGCAGCGAAAAAAGTGAAAACCCTGATTGCCGACGAGGACAATCCGGATCTGAAACTGCGTGTTTATATTACCGGCGGCGGCTGTAGTGGCTTCCAGTATGGTTTTACCTTTGACGATCAGGTTAACGATGGTGATATGACTATCGAGAAACAGGGCGTCGCGCTGGTGGTTGACCCGATGAGCCTGCAATATCTGGTGGGCGGTTCAGTGGACTACACTGAAGGTCTGGAAGGTTCGCGCTTTGTGGTGACTAACCCGAATGCGACCAGCACCTGCGGGTGTGGTTCTTCGTTCAGTATTTAAGCCTGAATGCAGATTGTAGGCCCGGTAAGCGAAGCGCTACCGGGCTTATAAACGACGCCTATCTTGAATTTTCATCCAGCGCAAACGTCGGCAGCTTCAGGTGCCAGCGTATCGCCGCTAAACGGATCACCAGCGTGACCACCATCCCCAGCATCGCCGCATTCTCCAGCGGGACAGCAAAGGTGTAATACGCCGTGGCGTGAACAATCCCCCCGATGATACAGGCCGTCGCGTAGATTTCCGTTCGCAGGATCATCGGGACTTCTCGCGCCAGTATGTCGCGAATAATCCCCCCGCCCACGCCGGTTAACACGCCCATACAGATCGCCACCAGCGGGCCAGTCCCGGCAATAAAGGCTTTATTCACGCCTATTCCCACAAAGACCGCCAGACCGACGGCATCCAGCACCGGCAATATCCATTTTGGCAGTCTGCGAGGCTGACGAACCAGCACGATGGTTAACAGGCAGGTGACCATCGCCACCACCAGATCCGTGGGATCTTTTACCCAGAATACCGGGCCGTTTGCCAGCGCCATATCGCGGATCGTTCCGCCTCCCACCGCCGTAACAACGCCGAGTACCAGTACGCCAAAAGGATCCATGCGTAGTTTTCCGGCAAGCAAAACGCCGGAGATAGCAAAAACGGCTGTGCCAAGAATATCCAGCCAATACACGAGCATCGTTAAATCCTCGAAGGGGGTATTTATCTGTTTGAGTGACTCTCTGCCAGTTCGGCGCAGAGTTGTTTTGCGGCGAGGATAATACGCGGGCTGGCGCGTTCAAACCAGTCGCTGTTGAGTGCGATAACCGGAATTTTAAGCTGCCGATGCCAGAATTGTTCTATTTTAGGAATCTCGCTCGCATTTCCGACCACCACAATGGCCTGCGGTTGTCGCGCAAGAACCTGCTCACGACTGACCTGGGGCCAGGGAACCCGGCTTTCGGCAAAGATATTTTCACCTCCACAGGTTTCAAGCACCTGGTTCTGGATCGAGCCTTTACCGGTAGTAAACAGCGGCTGGCTGCCAAATTGCAGAAAAACGCGTTGTTTCGGTTGCGTGCCGTATCGGGCTTTTAGCGCGGCATAGTCGTTGAGCATCTGCTGTGCAGCCTGCCCGGCGCGTTGGGGGGTAGGGCTGAAGGGCGCGAGGTCACGGAGGGTTTGCGCCACCTGTTCGATGCTCACCGCGTCCACCCATTTCACCGTTATTCCCAGCGAAGAGAGCTGGTTCACCTGCCGTTCGGCATTACCGCCGCGCCAGGCGAGGACCAGATCGGGCTTTAGCGCCACGATGCGTTCCAGGTTCATTCCCTGCCAGGTGGCAACCTGTTCGATATGGGCGGCCTGCGGTGGATAATCGGAAAAGCTGCTCACCGCAACGGGCGTGATCCCGGCGGCAAACGCCAGTTCCGTATTGGCAGGGGAGAGAGTGATCACCCGCGGCGCGGCGATGAGCCAGGCCGGAGCGAGCAGAAGCAGGGCGACCAGCGCCCTGAATGACACCTTACCCACGCGCCAGTTTCTGCACCAGGGTTTCCACCATCACGGTGGACTGTTTGGCCGCAACGGCCAGGAATTCGTCGAAGCTGATGTGGGACTGCTGGTCCGCCACGTCAGAGATCGCGCGAACGACCACGAACGGCACGCTGAAGTTATGGCATACGTGCGCGATGGCTGTGGCTTCCATCTCCACGGCCACAGCCTGCGGGAAGTTATGACGGATTTTCGCCAGACCGACAGAGCCGTTGATAAAGGCATCGCCGCTGACGATCAGGCCACGCACCGCATTGAGGTTCAGCTCGTTAATGCAGCTTTCAGCGGCGGCAATCAGCTTATCATCCGCTTTAAACCCGGCCGGGCAGCCCGGAAGCTGACCATATTCGTAGCCGAATGCGGTGACATCTGCATCGTGATAACGCGCTTCGTCGGAAACCACGATATCGCCCACTTTCAGCGTCGGCGCCAGACCGCCCGCAGAACCCGTATTAATGATAACGTCAGGCTTGCAGCGCTCAAGCAGCAGGGTCGCGCCCAGTGCCGCTGCAACTTTACCGATGCCTGATTTCAGCAGAGCCACGTCAACACCGTTCAACTGGCCGGTGTAGATCTCACAGCCACCGAGGGAGAGGGTCTGACGGTTCTCAATTTTGTCACGCAGCAGCGTAACTTCTTCTTCCATTGCACCAATAATGCCGATTTTCATAGATTTACTCGCGATGTGCCTTGTTAAGATGCATAGTCTATCATGCGGTTAAGGGGAAACGCATTCTCACGCGGGGGAGCACATGGCACCAATCGATTTTCGCACCAAAATTAACTGGCACCGACGTTTCCGTTCGCCACAGGGCGATAAGAGCGAACATGAGATCCTGCGCATTTTCGAAAGCGATCGCGGACGCATCATCAACTCGCCCGCCATCCGTCGGTTACAGCAAAAAACCCAGGTGTTCCCGCTGGAGCGTAACGCCGCGGTGCGTACGCGGTTAACGCACTCCATGGAAGTGCAGCAGGTGGGGCGCTACATTGCGAAAGAGATCCTCAGCCGTCTCAAAGAGCAACGTCTGCTGGAAACCTACGGACTGGATGAACTGACCGGGCCGTTCGAAAGCATCGTTGAGATGGCCTGCCTGATGCACGATATCGGCAATCCTCCCTTTGGTCATTTCGGCGAGGCCGCCATCAATGACTGGTTTAAACAGCGGCTTTTTCCCTCTGACGCCATAAGCCAGCCGCTCAGCGATGACCGCTGTGTGGTACGCGATTTATGCCTGCGTGAAGGCGAAGATAGCCTGAACGATCTGCGCCGTAAGGTGCGCCAGGATTTGTGTCATTTCGAAGGTAACGCGCAGGGGATCCGTCTGGTGCACTCCCTGATGCGGATGAATCTGACCTGGGCCCAGGTGGGCTGTATTCTTAAATACACGCGTCCCGCATGGTGGACCGGAGAAACGCCCGCCACGCATAGCTACCTGATGAAAAAACCGGGCTATTACTTATCGGAAGAAGCATACATCGCGCGGTTGCGTAAAGAACTGTCTCTGACCCCTAATGGCCGTTTTCCATTGACATGGATTATGGAAGCGGCTGATGACATTTCTTATTGCGTGGCCGATCTGGAAGACGCGGTGGAAAAAAGAATATTCAGCGTCGAGGAGCTGTATCAGCATCTTCATGATGCCTGGGGAGAGCATGAAAAAGGTTCTCTGTTTGCGCAGGTCGTCGAGAATGCCTGGGATAAATCGCGTTCAAATTCGCTGAGCCGCAGTACCGAAGATCAGTTCTTTATGTATTTGCGGGTGAACACGCTGAATAAACTGGTGCCGTATGCGGCCGCCCGTTTCATTGATAATTTGCCGATGATATTTAGCGGGGAATTTAATCACGCCCTGCTGGAAGATGAGAGCAGTTTTAGTCAGCTTCTTGAATTATATAAAAACGTGGCTGTTCGCCATGTTTTCAGCCACCCGGATGTCGAGCAGCTGGAGCTGCAAGGATACCGGGTTATCAGCGGGTTACTGGAGATTTATGGCCCGCTGCTCCAGCTGACGGTCGATGAGTTCAGTGAGCTGGCAAATAATGAACGTGTTCGCCGCCTGCCGATTGAATCTCGTCTCTATCAGAAGCTTTCAACCCGCCACCGGCTGGCATACATTGAAGCCGTCAGTAAAATAGATCGCCATTCTTCCCAATGGCCAGTCATGGAATATTATTATCGCTGTCGTCTTATCCAGGACTATATCAGCGGGATGACAGATTTGTATGCCTGGGATGAATACCGCAAGCTTATGGCCGTTGAATAAGCCATGAGTTTTGTAAAGACGACCAATAAATTTTTACTTTTTCCATAAACTTAATCCCGGAACTAAGCGGTATAAAACGAATCTGAGTTACACAGCAATTTTGCGTTATCTGGTAAATCGAGATTGAGAAACATGAAAAAAACCACATTAGCAATGAGTGCACTGGCTCTGAGTTTAGGTTTAGCGCTGTCCCCTCTGGCGATGGCGGCCGAGACAGCTTCCTCGGCAGCGACTGCGCAGCAGATGCCAAGCCTGGCCCCGATGCTCGAAAAAGTGATGCCATCGGTGGTGAGTATTAACGTTGAGGGCAGCACGACCGTCAATACGCCGCGTATGCCGCGTAATTTCCAGCAGTTCTTCGGCGATAATTCGGCATTCTGCCAGGACGGCTCGCCATTCCAGAGTTCTCCGTTCTGTCAGGGCGGCGGCGCAGGGGATGACGGTCAGGGCGGCGGCCAGCAGCAGAAATTCATGGCACTCGGCTCGGGCGTTATTATTGATGCAGCGAAAGGCTACGTGGTGACCAATAACCACGTGGTAGATAATGCTAACACCATTAAGGTGCAGATGAGCGATGGCCGTAAATTCGATGCCAAAGTGGTCGGTAAAGATCCGCGCTCTGATATCGCGCTGATTCAGATTCAGGATCCGAAGAACCTGACGGCGATTAAGCTTGCCGACTCTGACGCGCTGCGCGTGGGTGACTACACCGTCGCCATCGGTAACCCATTTGGTCTGGGCGAAACCGTGACCTCGGGTATCGTCTCTGCGCTGGGACGTAGCGGCCTGAATGCGGAAAACTATGAAAACTTCATTCAGACGGATGCGGCCATTAACCGTGGTAACTCCGGCGGTGCGCTGGTTAACCTGAACGGTGAGCTGATCGGTATCAACACCGCTATCCTGGCACCGGACGGTGGCAACATCGGTATCGGCTTTGCTATCCCGAGCAACATGGTGAAAAACCTGACTGCGCAGATGGTGCAATATGGACAGGTGAAACGCGGTGAGCTGGGGATCATGGGTACCGAACTGAACTCCGAGCTGGCGAAAGCGATGAAAGTGGACGCTCAGCGCGGCGCATTCGTAAGCCAGGTCATGCCGAACTCTTCGGCGGCGAAAGCCGGCATTAAAGCGGGTGACGTGATCACCTCTCTGAACGGTAAGCCGATCAGCAGCTTTGCCGCCCTGCGTGCGGAAGTTGGTTCTATGCCAATCGGCAGTAAAGTGACCCTCGGCCTGCTGCGTGAAGGTAAGCCGGTTAACGTGAGCCTGGAACTGCAACAAAGCAGTCAGAATCAGGTCGATTCCAGTACCATCTTCAGCGGTATTGAAGGTGCCGAGATGAGCAACAAAGGGGCAGATAAAGGCGTGGTGGTGAACAACGTGAAAGCGAACTCACCTGCTGCCCGTATCGGCCTGAAAAAAGGTGATGTGATCATGGGCGCTAACCAGCAGCCGGTGAAAAACATCGCTGAACTGCGCAAAATTCTCGACAGCAAGCCTTCTGTGCTGGCACTGAATATTCAGCGTGGTGATACCTCTATTTATCTCCTGATGCAGTAATCTTCTTAAGCCCCTGTTCGCAGGGGCTTTCTCTTTTCTGTGACCTTTCCCACAACTCCATACATCTCTCTCTGCCTCTGGGCATCTGCACAATGCAGCCTTAGCTGAACTTCCCTATGCTTGAGCTCTGCTCACGGGAGGGTTATATGGCTGGCTGGCATCTTGATACCAAAATGGCGCAGGATATCGTGGCGCGAACCATGCGCATCATTGATACCAATATCAACGTAATGGATGCCCGCGGGCGCATTATCGGCAGCGGCGATCGTGAGCGTATTGGGGAATTGCACGAAGGGGCGTTGCTGGTGCTCTCTCAGGGGCGCGTGGTCGACATCGATGACGCCGTGGCGAAACATCTGCACGGGGTCCGTCAGGGTATCAACCTGCCGCTGCGTCTGGAAGGAGAGATTGTTGGCGTTATCGGTCTGACCGGCGACCCTGAATCGCTGCGTAAATACGGTGAGCTGGTCTGCATGACTGCGGAGATGATGCTGGAGCAGTCGCGTCTGATGCATCTGCTCGCCCAGGACAGCCGCCTGCGTGAAGAGCTGGTGATGAATTTGATTCAGGCGGAGGAGCACACGCCTGCCCTGAGCGAATGGGCGCAGCGTCTGGGTATCGACCTGAATCAGCCGCGCGTAGTCGCCGTTATTGAGGTGGATAGCGGCCAGCTTGGTGTGGACAGCGCCATGGTGGAGCTACAGCAGCTGCAAAACATGCTGGCGACGCCGGAGCGTAACAACCTGGTGGCGATTGTCTCTTTGACGGAAATGGTGGTGCTCAAGCCTGCGCTTAATCAGTTTGGTCGCTGGGACGCGGAAGATCATCGTCGCCGCGTTGAGCTGCTCATCGAGCGCATGAAGGAGAACGGACAGCTCCGTTTTCGCGTCGCGCTGGGAAATTACTTTACCGGGCCGGGAAGTATTGCCCGTTCATGGCGAACGGCGCGCACCACCATGATGGTGGGTAAACAGCGCATGCCGGAGAGCCGCAGTTATTTCTATCAGGATCTGATGCTGCCGGTCCTGCTCGACAGCCTGCGCGGCGGCTGGCAGGCCAACGAGCTGGCGCGTCCGCTGGTGCGTCTGAAAGCGATGGACAACAACGGGCTGCTGCGCCGCACGTTGCAGGCGTGGTTCCGGCATAACGTGCAGCCGCTGGCAACGTCAAAAGCGCTGTTTATTCACCGTAATACGCTGGAGTATCGGCTTAACCGGATCTCGGAACTGACGGGGCTGGATTTAGGGAATTTTGACGACCGGCTACTGCTGTATGTGGCGTTGCAGCTGGATGAACAGAGATGATGCTGTTTGCCGGGTGGCGGCTTCGCCTTACCCGGCCTACATGCGTTCGTAGGCCCGGTAAGCGAAGCGCCACCGGGCAATAAAACGGCTCATTTGTTACGCGTCAATTTCTCAAGATCCGCTTCAATCTCGCTGATCTTATTGGTGACTACACTTTCCAGGTGACGCAGGTCGTCAAGGATCTTACGTTTCAGATCGACTTCGCTGCGATCGCGCTGGCAGATTTGATCGAGTTCGTCGATCACGTAGCGCAGGTTAGGGCTGATTTCCTGTACTTCTTTATATCCCTGACCGATACCGTCAGCGACAACGGTCTTACGCTGGCGAGGGTATTTAAACTTCACGCTTTTGGCGAAGAACTCTCCTTTGTCCTTGTGAAAATAGATTTTCAAAATATCGTTATTGGCTTCCTGGCGGAGACTATAACGATCAATTTCATCAGGATTGGTAATGCCCAGACTTTTCAGATTATCGTACATAGCGGTACCCTTGATCTCAACATAACCTATGAATAATTAACGAAAAAATCTATTTTCGCCACCTTCGGATATAAAAAAAGCGGGGTTGCCCCCGCTTTTTGTTATACCCGATTAATCGATGGTGCGCAGCAGTTCATTGATGCCCACTTTACCGCGCGTTTTCGCGTCCACTTTTTTCACGATGACCGCGCAATACAGGCTGTATTTGCCATCTTTAGACGGCAGGTTGCCGGAAACCACAACGGAACCAGCTGGAACGCGGCCGTAGTGAATTTCACCGGTTTCGCGATCGTAAATACGGGTGCTCTGGCCAATATAAACGCCCATGGAGATCACAGAACCTTCTTCGACGATCACGCCTTCAACCACTTCGGAACGTGCGCCGATGAAGCAGTTGTCTTCGATGATGGTTGGGTTAGCCTGAAGTGGCTCAAGAACGCCACCGATGCCCACACCGCCGGACAGGTGAACGTTTTTACCGATCTGCGCGCAGGAGCCGACGGTAGCCCAGGTGTCCACCATGGTGCCTTCGTCAACGTAGGCGCCGATGTTCACGTAGGATGGCATCAGCACGGTGTTGCGTGCGATGAAGGCACCCTGACGAACGGCCGCCGGTGGTACTACGCGGAAGCCCTCTTTCTGGAAGCGCGCTTCGTCGTAATCCGCAAATTTCATTGGCACTTTATCGAAGTAGCGGCTTTCTGCTCCGTCGATAACCTGGTTATCGTTGATACGGAAAGAGAGCAGCACAGCTTTCTTCAGCCATTGATGAGTAACCCACTGACCGTCGATTTTTTCTGCCACGCGCAGCGCGCCGGAATCCAGCAGGGAAATAACCTGGTTTACCGCTTCACGGGTCACGGTATCCACATTTGCCGGAGTGATGTCGGCGCGACGCTCAAAAGCGGACTCAATAACGTTCTGTAACTGCTGCATTGTTTACTCTTTCCATTTCACTAAAAAACACGTCACCCTTTATCGTTTGGATTGAGGGCTGCTGTCAACCGTTGTTGCACTTCAAGTTGCAGGTCATTATTAAGGGCACGCCGGTCGGCCGTCGCGATTATAAATAAATCTTCTACTCGTTCGCCAATGGTTGTAATTCGGGCGCCGTGAAGCGAAATTCCCAGATCGGCAAAAACCTGACCGACGCGGGCGAGCAGCCCTGGCTGGTCGAGCGCAATCAGCTCAAGGAACGATTTACGGTCGGTATGGGTCGGCAGGAAATTGACCTCGGTATCGACGGTAAAGTGGCGCAGTTTTGCCGCCTGACGACGCGGCTGCGGAGGTTGCCAGCTGCGCTGCGTAATCGCCTGCTCGAGGCCAAAGCGTATCCCCTCATGCCTGTCCGACGACAGCGGGCTGCCGTCCGGCTCCAGCACAATAAAGGTGTCCATCGCCATGCCGTCGCGGGTGGTAAAAATCTGCGCGTCGTGCACGCTCAGGTTACGCCTGTCCAGCTCGGCACAGACCGCTGCAAACAAATAAGGCCGGTCCGGGCTCCAGATGAAAATTTCCGTCCCGCCGCGCGTGGCCTGCGGGCTGAGCAGAATCATCGGTTTTGTCAGGTCGTGCTTCAGCAGATGCCGGGCGTGCCAGGCAAGCTGGTTTGGGCTGTGGCGCACAAAGTAGTTGGCGCGACAGCGCGCCCAAATCTGATGCAGCGCCTCTTCGTTGATGTTATCCATGCGCAGCAGAGCCAGCGCCTGCAACTGATGGTGGCGCACACGCTCACGCATGTCGGGGGTGTTCTGCATCCCGCGACGCAGCTGTTTTTCGGTGGCGAAGTAGAGTTCGCGCAGCAGGCTCTGCTTCCAGCTGTTCCACAGGGTTTCGTTGGTGGCGCAGATATCGGCTACCGTCAGGCAGACCAGGTAGCGCAGGCGGTTCTCCGTTTGCACTTCCTCGGCGAACTGCTTGATCACTTCCGGATCCTGAATATCACGACGCTGAGCGGTAACTGACATCAGCAGATGATGGCGAACCAGCCAGGCGATAAGCTGCGTTTCACGCGAGTTCAGGCCGTGCAGCTCGGCAAATTTCAGCACGTCCTGGGCACCGAGCACGGAGTGGTCGCCGCCGCGACCTTTGGCGATATCATGGAACAGGGCGGCGATCAGGATCAGCTCCGGGTGCGCCAGACGTGGCCACAGATCAACGCACAGCGGATGGCGGGATCGCGTCTCTTCTTTAGCGAAGCTTTCCAGCTTCAGCATGACGCGGATCGTGTGCTCATCTACCGTATAGGCGTGAAACAGGTCGAACTGCATCTGCCCGACAATATGCGACCACTGGGGCATATAGGCCCACAATACGCTGTGACGGTGCATCGGCAGCAGACCGCGGCTGACGGCGCCCGGATGACGAAGCATGCTCAGGAACAGCGAGCGCGCCTCCGGGATGTAACACAGCGGCTGCTTCAGATGGCGTCGTGCATGGCGCAGATGACGCAGGGTGGTGGAGTAGATCCCGGTGATCGTGCTGTTGCGCACCATGGTGTAGAACATTCGCAGGATCGCTTCCGGTTCGCGGATGAACAGCGTTTCGTCGCGCAGATCGATAAGCGTGCCGCGCAGCTGAAATTCGTCATCAATCGGACGCGGTTTTTCGTCTGCCGTCAGCGCGAGGATCGCCTCATCGAACAGCTGTAACAGCATCTGGTTTAGCTCAGAGACGCGGCGGGTGACGCGGAAGAAATCCTTCATCATTTGCTCGACCGGCTCGTTGCCCTCGCCCTGGTAATTCAGGCGCTGCGCCACGCTGAGCTGTCGGTCAAACAACAGGCGGTTATCGTAGCGGGTGACTTCCAGGTGCAGGGCAAAACGGATGCGCCACAGCAGATGCAGACACTCATTGAGTTCGTTACGTTCGGCTTCGGTCAGAAAACCAAACCCGACCATTTCGTCCAGCGATGTTGCTCCAAAATGGCGACGGGCGACCCATTGCAGCGTGTGGATATCGCGCAGGCCACCGGGGCTGCTTTTAATATCCGGTTCGAGATTATAGCTGGTACCGTGATAGCGCTGGTGGCGCTGGTTTTGTTCTTCGACTTTCGCGGCGAAGAATTTTTCCGAAGGCCAGAAGCCGTCGCTAAAGATGTGTTTTTGCAGTTCGAGGAACAGCGCAACGTCGCCAATCAGCAGGCGGGTTTCAATCAGGTTGGTGGCGACGGTCAGGTCAGATAACCCTTCCAGCAGACACTCTTCCAGCGTGCGTACGCTGTGGCCCACTTCCAGCTTTACGTCCCAGAGCAGGGTCAACAGTTCACCGATTTTCTGCGCCCGATCGTCCGGCAGTTTTTTACGGCTTAAGATCAGCAGGTCGATATCAGAGAGTGGATGCAGTTCACCCCGGCCATAGCCGCCGACCGCAACCAGCGCGACGTCGCTCACCTGTCCGAAACCGTAGTCGATCCACAGACGTTGCAGGAGCTGGTCGATAAATTCGGTGCGCGCTTCAATGAGCTGTTCGGCCGAAATGCCTACGTCAAATGCGTTACCCAGCCAGCGATGGAAAACCTCCATGTGGGCTTTGATATGCGCGCAGGTCAGCTCATGCGGTGGCCAGACGCCCGGGTTATCAGGCTGGTCGGGGAGGGTGGGAAGTGCTGTATTAGCATACTGTTCGGGTAAGAGATTACTCATCGTGCGCCACCCATAAGAAAAAGCTATCGCCATTAAAAAAGCCGGCATTCGCCGGCTTCTTATCACTCAATGTTCGTCAGTATCGCCGGGATGGTGTCATCCTTGCGCAACGTCATAATTTCGCAGCCGTTGTCTGTAACCACAATAGTATGCTCGTACTGGGCAGACAAGCTTCTGTCTTTGGTTTTTACCGTCCAGCCATCTTTCATGGTACGGATGCGGTAATCACCCGCGTTGACCATTGGTTCGATAGTGAAGGTCATGCCCTTTTGCAGCACTACGCCGCCGTCGTCTGCATCGTAGTGCAGAACCTGCGGTTCTTCATGGAACACACGACCAATACCGTGACCGCAATATTCGCGCACCACGGAGAAACCTTCCGCTTCCACAAATTTCTGGATTGCGGCGCCGATGGTGCGCAGGCGGATGCCCGGCTTCACCATTTTCAGCGCCAGGTAGAGGCTCTCTTGCGTCACTTTGCACAGACGCTCGCCCAGAATCGTTGGCTTGCCAACGATGAACATCTTAGAAGTGTCGCCGTGGTACTCGTCTTTAATCACGGTCACGTCGATGTTGACGATGTCGCCATCTTTCAGCAGCTTCTCGTCATCCGGAATGCCGTGGCAAACCACTTCATTAATAGAGATGCAGACGGATTTCGGGAAACCGTGATAGCCAAGGCAGGCGGAGACCGCGTGCTGCTCGTTGACGATATAGTCGTTACAGATGCGATCCAGTTCGCCAGTGCTGACGCCCGGTTTCACAAACGGCTCGATCATTTCCAGCACGTCCGCGGCCAGACGACCGGCGACGCGCATCTTTTCAATTTCTTCAGGTGTCTTAATAGAGATAGCCATGTAATCTGTCCATCGGTGTCGATTTTTTCGACAATACTAGTGTAAGTGTTGTCAATGGTATCAGTCAGGCGCACCCCGTGCCAAATTGAGAATCATTAACAGCACACTCCGCCAACAATTATTGGTTTCTGGCCGTGTTTTGTGATATAAAGCGCGCCGGACTTCCGATCCATCTCAGATACACAGGCTGGACGGGAGCGACAAATCTCACTTTGTGTAACAACACACACGTATCGGCACATATTCCGGGGTGCCCTTCGGGGTCGGTAATATGGGATACGTGGAGGCATAACCCCAACTTTCAATATAGAGGTTTTAAACATGGCAACTGTTTCCATGCGCGACATGCTCAAGGCTGGTGTTCACTTCGGTCACCAGACCCGTTACTGGAACCCGAAAATGAAGCCTTTCATCTTCGGCGCACGTAACAAAGTTCACATCATCAACCTTGAGAAGACTGTACCAATGTTCAACGAAGCCCTGGCTGAGCTGAACAAGATCTCTTCCCGTAAAGGTAAGATTCTGTTCGTTGGTACTAAGCGCGCTGCAAGCGAAGCTGTGAAAGATGCTGCTAACAGCTGCGACCAGTTCTTCGTGAACCATCGCTGGTTGGGCGGCATGCTGACCAACTGGAAAACTGTTCGTCAGTCCATCAAGCGCCTGAAAGATCTGGAAACCCAGTCTCAGGACGGTACTTTCGATAAGCTGACTAAGAAAGAAGCGCTGATGCGTACTCGTGAACTGGACAAGCTGGAAAACAGCCTGGGCGGTATCAAAGATATGGGCGGCCTGCCAGACGCGCTGTTCGTAATCGATGCAGACCACGAGCACATCGCAATCAAAGAAGCTAACAACCTGGGTATCCCGGTATTCGCTATCGTTGATACCAACTCCGATCCGGACGGTGTTGACTTCGTTATCCCGGGTAACGACGACGCAATCCGTGCTGTTAGCCTGTACCTGAGCGCTGTAGCTGCTACCGTTCGTGAAGGCCGTTCCCAGGATCTGGCTTCTCAGGCGGAAGAAAGCTTCGTAGAAGCTGAATAATAAGGTTTTACCCCTTATTAGTACCGTGTATGAATAGGGGCCCATTATCGGCCCCTTTTTTCAATTTATACTGTTTGGCTCCCGGCCGGGCAGTTCACATCTCCCGAGGATTTAAGAATGGCTGAAATTACCGCATCCCTGGTAAAAGAGCTGCGTGAGCGTACTGGCGCAGGCATGATGGATTGCAAAAAAGCGCTGACCGAAGCGAACGGCGACATCGAGCTGGCAATCGAAAACATGCGTAAATCCGGTGCGATCAAAGCAGCTAAGAAAGCAGGCAACGTTGCTGCTGACGGCGTGATCATCACCAAAATCGACGGCAACTACGGCATCATCCTGGAAGTTAACTGCCAGACTGACTTCGTTGCTAAAGATGCTGGTTTCCAGGCATTTGCTAACAAAGTTCTGGACGCAGCGGTTGCAGGCAAAATCACTGACGTTGAAGTTCTGAAAGCACAGTTCGAAGAAGAGCGTGTAGCGCTGGTTGCTAAAATCGGTGAGAACATCAACATCCGTCGCGTTTCTTCCCTGGAAGGCGATGTTCTGGGCTCTTACCAGCACGGCGCGCGTATCGGTGTTCTGGTTGCGGCTAAAGGCGCTGACGAAGAGCTGGTTAAACAGCTGGCAATGCACATCGCTGCAAGCAAACCAGAATTCGTTAAGCCAGAAGACGTGTCTGCTGAAGTGGTAGAGAAAGAGTACCAGGTTCAGCTGGACATCGCGATGCAGTCTGGTAAGCCAAAAGAAATCGCAGAGAAAATGGTTGAAGGCCGCATGAAGAAATTCACCGGCGAAGTTTCTCTGACTGGCCAGCCTTTCGTAATGGATCCAAGCAAGTCTGTTGCTCAGCTGCTGAAAGAGCACAACGCTGATGTAACTGGCTTCATCCGCTTCGAAGTGGGCGAAGGCATCGAGAAAGTTGAGACTGACTTCGCAGCAGAAGTTGCTGCAATGTCCAAGCAGTCTTAATGATTGAAAAGGAGCCGCCTGAGGGCGGCTTCTTTTTGTCACCCGTCTCACGAAATCAGACAGGCTCCAGTATCGCTGTGCTGATTTGCGACATATCATGTCGCCAGAATTAACCCTATCTTAATCGTTGACAGTCTCAGGAAAGAAACATGGCTACCAATGCAAAACCCGTGTACAAACGCATTCTGCTTAAGCTGAGTGGCGAAGCGCTGCAAGGATCGGAAGGCTTCGGTATTGACGCAAGCATCCTTGATCGCATGGCACAGGAAATCAAAGAACTGGTCGAACTGGGTATTCAGGTTGGCGTGGTCATTGGCGGTGGCAACCTTTTCCGTGGTGCTGGTCTGGCGAAAGCGGGGATGAACCGCGTAGTGGGCGACCACATGGGTATGCTGGCAACCGTGATGAATGGCCTGGCGATGCGTGATGCGCTTCATCGCGCCTATGTGAACGCTCGCCTGATGTCCGCTATTCCTTTGAATGGCGTATGCGATAACTACAGCTGGGCAGAGGCCATCAGCCTGCTGCGCAACAACCGCGTGGTGATCCTCTCCGCCGGTACGGGTAACCCGTTCTTTACCACCGATTCCGCAGCCTGCCTGCGCGGTATCGAAATCGAAGCCGATGTGGTGCTGAAAGCGACCAAAGTAGATGGCGTGTTTACTGCCGACCCGGCAAAAGATCCTTCAGCGACCATGTACGATCAGCTGACCTACAGCGAAGTGCTGGAAAAAGAGCTGAAAGTGATGGATCTTGCCGCCTTTACGCTGGCTCGTGACCACAAACTACCGATCCGTGTCTTCAACATGAACAAGCCTGGCGCGCTGCGTCGCGTTGTTATGGGCGAAAAAGAAGGCACTTTGATCACGGAATAATTTCCGTCGGCGATAAATACAGGTAAGATTCCGCTTTATTTCGACGTGGTATCTTACCCGGGCGCGCCTTTGGCGTTGTCATGAATTAAACGCGACTATACTTAGCACACCTGTAGCGCTGTGCTGGCGGATAGTCTGCCTGAGACAAGTTTTCAAGGATCCGTAACGTGATTAACGACATCAGAAAAGATGCTGAAGTACGCATGGAAAAATGCGTAGAAGCGTTCAAAAACCAAATCAGCAAAATCCGTACTGGCCGTGCTTCCCCAAGCCTGCTGGATGGCATCATCGTAGAATATTACGGTACGCCAACGCCTCTGCGTCAGCTGGCGAGCGTGACGGTAGAAGATACCCGTACCCTGAAAATCAACGTGTTCGACCGCTCAATGAGCCCGGCCGTTGAAAAAGCGATCATGGCATCTGACCTGGGTCTGAACCCAAGCTCAGCCGGCGCGGATATTCGCGTTCCACTGCCTCCGCTGACGGAAGAGCGTCGTAAAGACCTGATCAAAGTAGTTCGTGGTGAAGCTGAGCAGGGTCGTGTTTCCGTGCGTAACGTGCGTCGCGATGCGAACGATAAAGTGAAAGCCCTGCTGAAAGAAAAAGAGATCAGCGAAGACGACGATCGTCGTTCTCAGGACGACATTCAGAAAATGACCGACGCGGCCATCAAGAAAATTGATGCGGCGCTGGCAGAAAAAGAAGCGGAACTGATGCAGTTCTGATTTTCGCTGTACACTGATAAACGCCGTTCAGAAGGACATTGAGTCTTGCTGGCGGCGTTTTGCTTTTATCTGGTCTAACTTTTGGGCATCTCATGAAGCATCTCACTCTCCTCGGCTCGACCGGCTCTATCGGTTGCAGCACTCTCGACGTTGTACGTCATAATCCTGACAGCTACACCGTGGCCGCGCTTGTGGCCGGAAAAAACGTGCAGCGAATGGTCGAACAGTGCCTGGAGTTTACCCCCCGTTTTGCGGTGATGGATGACGAAGAGAGCGCCCGCCAGGTGAAAGCGCTGTTGCAGGAGAAGGGCTGCCGTACCGAGGTACTCAGCGGGCAACAGGCGGCTTGCGATATGGCCGCGCTTGATGACGTTGATCAGGTCATGGCGGCAATCGTCGGGGCGGCGGGTCTTCTGCCGACGCTTGCCGCTATTGATGCGGGTAAAGATGTCCTGCTTGCGAACAAAGAGTCGCTGGTCACCTGCGGACGCCTCTTTATGGAAGCGGTAAAACAGCGTGGGGCGCGTCTTTTGCCGGTCGATAGCGAACACAACGCGATTTTTCAGAGTTTACCTCAACCTTTTCAACAAAACCTGGGGTACGCTGACCTGGAGCAGAATGGCGTTGTGTCGATTCTGCTTACCGGGTCTGGTGGCCCGTTCCGTGAAACGCCACTGTCTGAATTGAGCGCAATGACGCCGGATCAGGCGTGTCGTCATCCGAACTGGTCAATGGGGCGTAAGATCTCCGTCGATTCGGCCACCATGATGAACAAAGGTCTGGAATACATTGAAGCTCGCTGGCTGTTCAATGCGTCGGCGAAACAGATGGAAGTGCTGATACACCCGCAGTCGGTGATTCACTCGATGGTGCGCTATCAGGACGGCAGCGTGCTGGCCCAGCTGGGCGAACCGGATATGCGTACGCCTATTGCTCATACGATGGCGTGGCCAAACCGCGTAAAATCGGGCGTTAAGCCTCTCGATTTTTGTAAGCTGAGTTCACTGACGTTTAGCGAGCCTGATTATGACCGTTATCCCTGTCTGAAACTGGCGATGACGGCCTTCGATCAGGGGCAGGCGGCGACAACGGCGCTTAATGCAGCCAATGAAGTGACCGTTGAAGCATTCCTGAATCAGCAGATCCGCTTTACTGACATCGCCGCGTTGAATTTATCCGTGCTGGAGATGATGGATTTGCGTGAGCCGCAGAGCGTGGAAGAGGTGCTGGCCGTGGATGAACAGGCACGCATTGTTGCGCGTAAACAGGTGACACGTCTCGCAAGCTGGTGATAAAGCAAGCACTAGTCGTCGTGCTATTTGTTAGCGTTGGGCTTCAGTGATATAGTCTGCGCCACCTGATCGCAGGTATTTGGCTTTA
The DNA here is from genome assembly GCF_050030335.1 of Enterobacter cloacae complex sp. 302F9. Lineage (NCBI taxonomy): Bacteria > Pseudomonadati > Pseudomonadota > Gammaproteobacteria > Enterobacterales > Enterobacteriaceae > Enterobacter > Enterobacter cloacae complex sp. 302F9. Next base: position 893,041 of record NZ_JBLGUC010000001.1, read on the forward strand.
AGTGGTCAGGTAAGCCGTGGTTTGACACGGCTTTTTTATGTATAGGCTTCAGTATTCCTGTGTACCGTTAAATCCTTTCAGGGACTAAAAACGCGTTATGTTGTCTGCGAATCAACCAATAAGCGAAAACTTGCCAGCACATGGCTGTCGCCATGTTGCAATCATCATGGATGGCAATGGCCGCTGGGCGAAAAGACAAGGGAAGATACGAGCCTTTGGGCATAAAGCTGGGGCGAAATCTGTTCGCCGCGCCGTCTCTTTTGCCGCCAATAACGGCATTGATGCGTTAACGCTCTATGCTTTTAGCAGTGAGAACTGGAATCGACCTGCGCAGGAAGTGACTGCGTTGATGGAACTGTTCGTGTGGGCGCTCGATAGTGAAGTAAAAAGCCTGCACCGCCACAACGTCCGCTTGCGTATTATTGGCGAAACCAGTCGTTTTAACTCACGTTTGCAGGAACGGATTCGCAAAGCAGAAGCGCTGACGGAAAATAATACCGGCCTGACGCTCAATATCGCGGCGAATTACGGCGGACGCTGGGATATTATCCAGGGGGTTCGGCATTTGGCTGAGCAGGTTCAGGAAGGGCTGTTAAGACCCGACCAAATTGATGAAGAGGCGCTGAGTCAGCAAATCTGCATGAATGAACTGGCACCCGTGGATTTGGTTATAAGGACAGGGGGGGAACATCGCATAAGTAACTTTTTGCTGTGGCAAATTGCCTACGCCGAACTTTACTTTACGGATGTTCTTTGGCCAGATTTTGATGAACAAGACTTTGAAGGTGCGCTGCATGCCTTTGCCAATCGAGAGCGTCGTTTCGGCGGCACCGAGCCTGGTGGCGATAACGCCTGATGGGGGTAGCTTTTGCTGAAGTATCGCCTGATTTCCGCTTTTGTATTAATACCCGTCGTCATCGCAGCGCTGTTTTTACTGCCTCCGGTGGGATTCGCTATTGTTACGCTGGTGGTGTGTATGCTCGCCGCGTGGGAATGGGGGCAGCTTAGCGGCTTTACCTCGCGCACTCAGCGGGTATGGCTGGCGGTACTCTGTGGTTTTTTACTGGCCCTGATGCTGTATACCTTGCCTGAATATCATCATGATGTTCACCAGCCGCTGGTTGCCGGATCCTTATGGATATCGCTGGCCTGGTGGATTGCTGCGCTTGTTTTAGTGCTTTTCTATCCGGGCTCTGCGGCGATCTGGCGTAACTCTAAAGTGTTGCGCCTTATTTTTGGTCTGCTCACGATTGTTCCGTTTTTCTGGGGGATGGTTGCGTTGCGCGCCTGGCACTATGACGAAAACCACTACAGCGGCGCGATATGGCTGCTTTATGTGATGATTCTCGTCTGGGGGGCTGACTCCGGGGCCTATATGTTTGGTAAACTGTTCGGCAAACATAAACTGGCGCCAAAGGTTTCTCCGGGCAAAACCTGGCAAGGCTTCATCGGCGGCCTGTTTACGGCAGCGATTATCTCCTGGGGCTATGGCGTCTGGGCGAATCTTGAGGTTGCCCCCTCGACGCTGCTGGTATGTTCGATTTTCGCGGCGCTGGCATCGGTGCTGGGTGATTTAACCGAGAGTATGTTTAAGCGTGAAGCAGGGATTAAGGACAGTGGTCACCTGATTCCAGGACATGGCGGAATACTGGATCGCATTGACAGCCTTACCGCGGCTGTTCCCGTATTTGCTTGCCTGCTTTTACTGGTGTTTGGGACGATATAACGGAAGGTTTTATGCTGAGCATTCTCTGGAATCTGGCGGCGTTCATTGTTGCACTGGGTGTACTGATTACCGTGCATGAATTTGGCCATTTCTGGGTTGCCCGGCGCTGTGGTGTGCGGGTGGAGCGATTCTCGATTGGCTTTGGCAAATCGCTCTGGAAGCGCACCGATAAGCATGGCACCGAGTTTGTCATTGCTCTGATTCCCCTGGGCGGCTATGTCAAAATGCTCGACGAACGCGTTGAGCCTGTCGCCCCGGAACTTCGCCATCGCGCGTTTAACAATAAAACTGTTGGACAACGTGCTGCCATCATCGCTGCCGGCCCGGTAGCCAATTTCATCTTCGCTATCTTCGCCTACTGGCTGGTGTTTATCATCGGCGTGCCTGGCGTGCGCCCGGTTGTGGGCGAAATCACCACGGGTTCTATTGCGGCAACGGCGCAAATTACACCGGGAATGGAACTTAAAGCGATTGATGGTATCGAAACCCCTGATTGGGATGCCGTGAGGTTACAACTGGTTGCCAAAATTGGTGATGAGCAGACAACCGTCAGCGTATCGCCATTTGGTTCCGACCAGCGGCAGGAAAAAGTGCTGGATTTACGCCACTGGCGCTTTGAGCCAGACAAAGAGGACCCTGTCGCTGCACTCGGGATTCGACCGCGCGGCGCGCAGATCGAGCCGGTATTAGCCGAAGTACAGGCCAAATCGGCAGCGAGTAAAGCAGGTTTACAAGCGGGTGACAGGATCGTTAAAGTCGATGGTCAGCCATTAACACAATGGATGACCTTTGTTACTCTGGTGCGCGATAATCCAGGCAAGCCGCTCGCGCTGGAAGTGGAAAGGCAGGGGAGTTCGCTCTCACTGACTCTCACCCCGGATACCAAATCGGGCGGCGGTAAGGCGGAAGGGTTTGCAGGCGTTGTGCCGAAAGTGATCCCACTGCCAGATGAGTACAAGACAATACGCCAGTATGGGCCGTTTAGCGCCATCGTTGAGGCCACGGATAAAACATGGCAGCTGATGAAGCTTACGGTCAACATGTTGGGGAAATTGATAACCGGTGATGTGAAACTGAACAACCTCAGTGGGCCAATTTCGATTGCTCAGGGGGCTGGGATGTCAGCGGAGTTCGGGGTGATTTACTATCTCATGTTCCTTGCGCTGATTAGCGTGAACCTGGGGATAATCAACCTGTTCCCGCTTCCCGTATTAGATGGGGGCCATCTGCTGTTTTTAGCGATTGAAAAGCTAAAAGGCGGACCGGTATCCGAGCGAGTTCAAGACTTTAGTTATCGCATTGGCTCGATTTTGCTGGTGCTGTTAATGGGGCTTGCACTTTTCAATGATTTCTCTCGGTTGTAAGAGAGTTAGTTAGGAAGAACGCATAATAACGATGGCGATGAAAAAGTTGCTCATAGCGTCGCTGCTGTTTAGCAGCGCGACCGTATACGGTGCTGACGGGTTCGTAGTGAAAGATATTCATTTCGAAGGCCTTCAGCGTGTCGCCGTTGGTGCGGCCCTCCTCAGTATGCCTGTGCGCCCCGGCGATACGGTTAATGATGAAGATATCAGTAACACCATCCGTGCTCTGTTTGCCACTGGCAACTTTGAGGATGTCCGCGTCCTGCGCGATGGTGATACGCTGGTGGTTCAGGTAAAAGAACGTCCAACGATTGCCAGCATCACTTTCTCCGGTAACAAATCGGTGAAAGACGACATGCTCAAGCAGAACCTTGAGGCATCGGGTGTTCGTGTGGGGGAATCTCTGGACCGCACAACCCTTGCAGACATTGAAAAAGGTCTGGAAGATTTCTACTACAGCGTCGGTAAATACAGCGCGAGCGTTAAAGCGGTTGTTACACCGCTGCCACGTAACCGTGTTGACCTGAAACTGGTCTTCCAGGAAGGTGTTTCTGCGAAGATCCAGCAGATCAACATCGTGGGTAACCACGCGTTCAGCACCGACGAACTGATCTCCAACTTCCAGCTGCGTGACGAAGTGCCGTGGTGGAACGTGGTAGGCGATCGTAAATACCAGAAACAGAAACTGGCGGGTGACCTTGAAACCCTGCGCAGCTACTATCTGGATCGCGGTTACGCCCGTTTCAACATCGATTCAACTCAGGTGAGTCTGACTCCGGACAAGAAAGGTATCTACATTACCGTTAACATCACAGAAGGCGATAAGTACACGCTTTCGGGTGTTGAAGTCAGCGGCAACCTGGCAGGACATTCAGCTGAAATTGAATCTCTGACCAAAATTCAGCCGGGCGATCTGTACAGCGGATCTAAAGTCACCAAAATGGAAGACAGCATTAAGAAGCTGCTCGGCCGTTATGGTTATGCGTATCCGCGTGTGCAAACGCAGCCGGAAATTAACGACACGGATAAAACCGTTAAGCTGCACGTTAACGTTGATGCGGGCAACCGCTTCTACGTGCGTAAGATCCGCTTCGAAGGTAACGATACCTCTAAAGACTCCGTTCTGCGCCGTGAAATGCGCCAGATGGAAGGGGCATGGCTGGGAAGCGATCTGGTAGATCAGGGTAAAGAGCGTCTGAACCGTCTGGGCTACTTCGAAACGGTCGATACCGATACTCAGCGTGTACCAGGTCGTCCGGATCAGGTTGATGTTGTTTATAAAGTTAAAGAACGTAATACCGGTAGCTTCAACTTCGGTATTGGTTACGGTACTGAAAGTGGCGTGAGCTTCCAGGTCGGTGTTCAGCAGGATAACTGGCTGGGTACGGGCTACTCTGTCGGTATCAACGGGACGAAAAACGACTACCAGACCTACTCTGAGTTCTCCGTTACCAACCCATACTTCACCGTTGACGGTGTAAGCCTGGGCGGTCGTATCTTCTATAACGACTTTAAAGCGGACGATGCGGACCTCTCCTCGTATACCAACAAGAGTTACGGTCTGGATGGTACGCTTGGCTTCCCGGTTAACGAATACAACACCTTGCGCGCAGGTTTAGGGTACGTGCATAACGACCTGTCCAACATGCAACCGCAGGTGGCGATGTGGCGTTACCTGGACTCCATCGGTCAGTCGGCGAGTACGTCCAGCGATGACAACGGTTTCGCCGCGGATGACTTCACCTTCAACTACGGTTGGACCTACAACCGTCTTGACCGTGGCTACTTCCCGACGGAAGGTTCACGCGTCAACCTGAACGGTAAAGTGACTATCCCGGGCTCGGATAACGAGTTCTACAAGGTCACGCTGGATACGGCGTCCTACTTCCCAATTGATGAAGATCACAAGTGGGTCGTTCTGGGTCGTACCCGTTGGGGTTATGGTGACGGTATTGGAAGCAAAGAACTGCCGTTCTATGAAAACTTCTACGCCGGTGGTTCAAGCACCGTGCGTGGCTTCCAGTCCAATAACATTGGTCCGAAAGCGGTTTATTACGGCGGTAATGACGAAGATAACTGCGCAAGCCGTGATCCTAAGCAAGTATGTAGCTCTGATGACGCAGTAGGTGGTAACGCTATGGCCGTGGCGAGCCTCGAGTTCATCACGCCTACGCCGTTTATCAGTGATAAGTATGCGAACTCCGTGCGTACCTCCTTCTTTATGGATGCAGGTACGGTGTGGGACACCAACTGGGAGAACACCGCCCAGATGCGTGCGGCGGGGGTTCCGGACTACAGCGATCCGAGCAACATTCGCATGTCCGCAGGTATCGCATTACAATGGATGTCACCGCTGGGGCCGTTGGTCTTCTCTTACGCCCAGCCGTTTAAGAAATACGATGGAGACAAAGCGGAGCAGTTCCAGTTTAACATTGGTAAAACCTGGTAATAATCCGCTGCAATGGAATGCGTTGGCAGTGTAGCGCTGACAACCGGCGATCGGTAACACGGTCGCCTTGCCACGCAAAGAACGGTACCCCTCGGGTGCCAATGGGATGGTAAGGAGTTAATTGTGAAAAAGTGGTTATTAGCTGCAGGTCTCGGTTTAGCGATGGCAACTTCTGCTCAGGCAGCGGATAAAATTGCAATCGTCAACATGGGTAATTTGTTCCAGCAGGTTGCACAGAAAACCGGTGTTTCTGCAACGCTGGAAAACGAATTCAAAGGCCGTGCGAGCGAACTGCAACGTATGGAAGGTGATCTTCAGTCCAAGATGCAGCGTCTTCAGCGTGATGGTTCTACCATGAAAGCGAGCGAGCGCAGCAAACTGGAAAAAGACGTCATGTCTCAGCGCCAGACCTTCTCTCAGAAAGCACAGGCTTTCGAGCAGGATCGTCAGCGTCGTTCTAACGAAGAGCGTGGCAAACTGGTGACGCGTATTCAGTCTGCCGTTAAAGCAGTAGCAGCCGATCAGAGCATCGATCTGGTTGTTGATGCGAACGCCGTTGCATTCAACAGCAGCGATGTTAAAGACATCACCGCTGATGTTCTGAAACAGGTTAAATAAGTAATGCCTTCAATTCGACTGGCTGATTTAGCTCAGCAGTTGGATGCAGAATTACACGGTGATGGCGATATCGTCATCACCGCTGTTGCGTCCATGCAATCTGCTAAAGCAGGCACTATTACCTTCATGGTAAGCCCTAAGTACCGTGAGCACCTGGCCCAGTGCCAGGCGTCTGCCGTTGTGCTGACGCAGGACGATCTTCCGTTTGCCACTAGCGCTGCACTGGTAGTGAAAAATCCCTACCTGACCTATGCGCGCATGGCCCAAATTCTTGATACCACGCCGCAGCCGGCACAGAACATTGCAGCCAGTGCTGCGATTGATCCGACGGCTCAGCTGGGTAACAACGTATCAGTCGGCGCAAACGCCGTTATCGAATCCGGCGTTGTTTTGGGTGATAACGTGGTGATTGGCCCTGGCTGCTTTGTTGGAAAAAATACGAAAATTGGCGCAGGGTCTCGTCTGTGGGCCAATGTCTCTGTCTACCATGAGGTTGAGATTGGCGAGAATTGTCTCGTTCAGTCCAGCACGGTGATTGGTTCTGACGGATTTGGTTACGCCAACGATCGGGGTAATTGGGTTAAGATCCCTCAGCTGGGTCGCGTGATTATCGGCGATCGTGTGGAGATCGGCGCTTGTACAACTATCGACCGCGGTGCGCTTGACGACACCATTATTGGTAACGGTGTTATCATAGACAACCAGTGCCAGATTGCACATAACGTTGTGATTGGCGACAATACCGCAGTTGCGGGTGGTGTTATCATGGCAGGCAGCCTGAAAATTGGCCGTTACTGCATGATTGGCGGTGCCAGCGTGATCAATGGCCATATGGAAATATGCGACAAAGTCACGGTGACGGGGATGGGTATGGTGATGCGTCCAATCACTGAGCCTGGCGTTTATTCCTCAGGTATTCCGCTGCAACCGAACAAGGTCTGGCGTAAAACAGCTGCACTGGTGATGAATATTGATGATATGAGCAAGCGACTCAAAGCGATTGAGCGCAAAATCGATCAACAAGACTAAGCGTTCATCCGTTTAACGCTAAATTTCCCGGCCTGTCGGCTTTGTTTATAAACCGGCAGGCCGTGTTATTATTGCTACTTAGTACATTTGACAGGAAGAGTATTTTGACTACTGACACTCATACTCTGCATATTGAAGAGATTTTAGAACTTCTGCCGCACCGCTATCCGTTTTTACTGGTAGACCGTGTGCTGGATTTTGAAGAAGGTCGTTTTCTGCGCGCAGTGAAAAATGTCTCCGTTAACGAGCCGTTCTTCCAGGGGCACTTCCCTGGTAAGCCTATCTTCCCGGGTGTATTGATCCTGGAAGCGATGGCACAGGCTACCGGTATTCTGGCGTTTAAAAGCGTAGGTAAACTGGAACCGGGTGAACTCTATTACTTCGCGGGTATCGATGAAGCGCGCTTCAAGCGTCCGGTCGTGCCTGGTGATCAAATGATCATGGAAGTCACTTTTGAAAAAACGCGTCGCGGCCTGACTCGCTTCAAAGGCGTAGCTATGGTTGACGGCAAAGTTGTTTGCGAAGCGACAATGATGTGTGCGCGTAGCCGGGAGGCCTGATACGTGATTGATAAATCCGCCTTTATTCATCCTACCGCCATTGTGGAAACGGGTGCCATCATTGGTGCCAACGTCCACATTGGCCCGTTTTGTATTGTTGGACCCCATGTCGAAATTGGTGAGGGTACAGTACTGAAATCTCACGTTGTCGTGAATGGTCATACCACCATTGGCTGCAACAATGAGATCTATCAGTTCGCCTCCATCGGCGAAGTTAACCAGGATCTTAAGTATGCTGGCGAACCGACCCGCGTGGAAATCGGCGATCGTAACCGCATTCGCGAAAGCGTCACCATTCATCGTGGTACAACGCAAGGCGGTGGATTGACGAAGGTGGGCAGCGACAACCTGTTTATGGTTAATGCGCATATTGCGCACGACTGTACCGTGGGTAGCCGCTGTATTCTCGCCAACAACGCAACGCTGGCGGGACACGTATCGGTTGATGATTTCGCCATTATTGGCGGCATGACCGCAGTCCATCAGTTCTGCATCATTGGTGCACACGTGATGGTCGGCGGATGCTCCGGTGTGGCGCAGGACGTCCCACCGTTTGTGATTGCGCAGGGCAACCATGCCACGCCGTTTGGCGTGAACATCGAAGGTCTCAAGCGTCGTGGTTTTAGTCGCGAAGCGATTACTGCCATCCGCAACGCGTACAAACTGCTGTACCGTAGCGGTAAAACGCTGGAAGAGGCTAAGCCGGAAATTGCCGAGCTGGCGAATAAGCACCCTGAAGTGAAAACGTTCATGGAATTCTTTGAACGTTCAACCCGTGGTCTGATTCGTTAATGGTCGACAGTCGTCCGCTTACCATCGCCCTGGTCGCCGGAGAAACCTCCGGCGATATTCTTGGTGCAGGTCTTATCCGCGCGCTTAAAGCCCGTGTACCCAATGCCCGCTTTGTGGGCGTGGCTGGGCCGCTGATGCAGGCCGAAGGCTGTGAAGCCTGGTATGAAATGGAAGAGCTGGCTGTGATGGGCATCGTCGAGGTGTTGGGGCGCTTGCGTCGCCTGCTGCATATTCGCGCCGACCTTACCCGCCGCTTTACCGACCTTAAGCCCGATGTATTTGTCGGCATTGATGCGCCTGATTTCAATATTACCCTTGAAGGTAACCTGAAAAAGCAGGGGATCAAAACGATCCATTACGTCAGTCCGTCCGTGTGGGCGTGGCGACAGAAACGCGTTTTCAAAATCGGACGATCCACTAATCTGGTGCTGGCTTTTCTGCCTTTCGAAAAAGCGTTTTACGACAGATTTAATGTCCCGTGCCGTTTTATCGGTCATACCATGGCGGATGCCATGCCGCTGGATCTGGATAAAAACGCGGCGCGTGACGAACTGGGCATCCCGCATGATGTGCATTGTCTGGCGCTGCTGCCAGGGAGCCGGGGTGCGGAAGTTGAAATGCTCAGTGCCGATTTCCTGAAAACGGCGCAAATTCTTCGCAAGACTTATCCCGATCTTGAAGTGGTCGTGCCGCTGGTGAATGCCAAACGCCGCGAGCAGTTTGAGCGTATCAAAGCCGACGTCGCCCCGGATCTTCACGTCCGCCTGCTGGACGGAAAAGGGCGGCAAGCCATGTTTGCGAGTGATGCCGCACTGCTGGCTTCCGGCACGGCTGCTCTGGAGTGTATGCTGGCAAAATGCCCAATGGTGGTCGGTTATCGCATGAAGCCGTTTACCTTCTGGCTGGCAAAACGTCTGGTAAAAACAGATTACGTATCCCTGCCAAACCTGCTTGCGGGTCGCGAACTGGTGAAAGAGCTCTTGCAGGATGAATGCCAGCCGCAGGCACTGGCTGATGCATTACTGCCGCTGCTGGCCAACGGTAAAACCAGCCACCAGATGCATGATACCTTCCGTGAACTGCATCAACTGATCCGCTGTAATGCTGATGAGCAGGCGGCCGATGCGGTGCTGGAGTTAGCACAATGATGGAATTTATTTATCCCCATACCCACCTCGTTGCCGGTGTGGATGAAGTCGGTCGTGGCCCGTTAGTGGGTGCCGTTGTGACCGCGGCGGTGATCCTCGATCCAGCCCGCCCGATCGTTGGCCTGAACGACTCGAAAAAACTGAGTGAAAAGCGTCGCCTGGCGCTGTTCGATGAAATTAAAGAAAAGGCGCTGGCCTGGAGTCTCGGGCGCGCAGAGCCGGATGAGATCGACGATCTGAACATTCTGCACGCCACCATGATGGCGATGCAGCGTGCCGTTGCTGGCCTGAAGATTGTGCCTGAGTATGTGCTGATCGACGGTAACCGTTGCCCGGCGCTGCCGATGCCTTCCATGGCTGTTGTTAAAGGCGATAGCCGCGTCGCAGAAATCAGTGCGGCGTCAATCATTGCCAAAGTGACGCGCGATGCCGAAATGGCCGCGCTGGACCTCACTTATCCCGCGTATGGTTTCGCCCAGCACAAGGGATATCCAACGGCTTTCCATCTGGAAAAGCTGGCTGAACATGGCGCAACTGAACATCATCGGCGCAGCTTTGGCCCGGTGAAACGCGCGCTGGGACTGGTGTCCTGAATCAAGACGCAAGCAATTAAGTAACGCGGGATCTGAAGATGGCTGAACCACGTTTCGTACACCTGCGGGTGCATAGCGACTACTCCATGATCGATGGGCTGGCAAAGACCGGGCCGCTGGTAAAAAAGGCGGCCTCGCTTGGCATGCCTGCGCTGGCGATCACCGATTTTACCAACCTGTGTGGCCTGGTAAAGTTCTACGGAACGGCGCATGGCGCAGGATTAAAGCCCATCGTCGGCGCGGATTTTCATGTGCAGAGCGAGCTGCTCGGCGATGAGATGACGCAGATTTCCGTGTTAGCTATGAATAACACGGGTTATCAGAACCTCACTCTGCTGATCTCAAAAGCCTACCAACGCGGTTACGGCGCACTGGGTCCATGGATTGACCGCGACTGGCTGGCGGAGCTGAACGAAGGTCTGCTGCTGATCTCCGGTGGCCGTATGGGAGATGTCGGCAAATGTCTGCTACGCGGTAATAACGCGCTGGTGGATCAGTGCGTCTCGTTCTACGAAGAGTATTTCCCGGATCGTTATTACCTGGAGCTGATCCGTACCGGGCGTGTGGATGAAGAGAGCTACCTGCATGCGGCCGTCGCCCTGGCGGAAGCGCGTGGCCTGCCTGTGGTGGCCACCAACGATGTGCGCTTCCTTGAGGCGGGTGATTTTGACGCGCATGAAATTCGCGTCGCCATCCACGACGGCTTCACCCTCGACGATCCGAAACGTCCGCGCAACTACTCATCGCAGCAGTACATGCGCAGCGAAGAGGAGATGTGTGAGCTCTTCTCGGACATCCCGGAAGCGCTGGAAAACAGCGTAGAGATTGCCAAGCGCTGTAACGTCACCGTGCGTCTCGGCGAATACTTCCTGCCGCAGTTCCCGACGGGCGACATGACCACCGAAGATTTCCTGGTCATGAAATCGAAAGAGGGTCTGGAAGAGCGTCTGGAATTCCTCTTCCCGGATGAAGCGGTCCGTAAAGAGAAACGTCCTGAATATGACGAGCGCCTGGATATTGAACTCCAGGTGATCAACCAGATGGGGTTCCCAGGCTACTTCCTGATCGTGATGGAGTTCATCCAGTGGTCGAAGGATAACGGCGTGCCGGTAGGTCCGGGCCGTGGTTCCGGTGCGGGATCGCTTGTGGCCTACGCGCTTAAAATTACCGATCTCGATCCGCTGGAATTTGACCTGCTGTTCGAACGTTTCCTCAACCCGGAACGTGTCTCCATGCCCGACTTTGACGTCGACTTCTGCATGGAAAAACGCGACCAGGTGATTGAGCACGTGGCCGATATGTACGGTCGTGATGCGGTTTCGCAGATCATCACCTTCGGTACGATGGCCGCGAAAGCGGTTATCCGCGACGTGGGCCGCGTTCTGGGCCACCCGTACGGTTTTGTCGATCGTATCTCTAAGCTGGTGCCGCCCGATCCGGGCATGACTCTGGCGAAAGCCTTTGAAGCTGAACCTCAGCTGCCGGAAATCTACGAAGCCGACGAAGAGGTCAAAGCGCTGATCGACATGGCGCGCAAGCTGGAAGGCGTCACGCGTAACGCCGGTAAGCATGCGGGGGGGGTGGTTATCGCCCCGACCAAAATCACCGACTTTGCGCCGCTGTACTGCGACGAAGCGGGCCAGCATCCGGTCACCCAGTTCGACAAGAACGACGTAGAATACGCCGGGCTGGTGAAGTTCGACTTCCTCGGCCTGCGTACGCTGACCATCATCAACTGGGCGCTGGAGATGATTAACGCCCGCCGTGAGAAGAACGGCGAACCGCCGCTGGATATCGCGGCTATCCCGCTTGATGACAAGAAAAGTTTCGACATGCTGCAACGCTCGGAGACGACAGCCGTCTTCCAGCTTGAATCCCGCGGCATGAAAGATTTGATTAAGCGTCTGCAACCAGACTGCTTCGAAGATATGATCGCGCTGGTGGCCCTGTTCCGTCCGGGGCCGTTGCAGTCGGGGATGGTAGATAACTTTATCGACCGTAAACACGGGCGCGAAGAGATTTCCTACCCGGACGTGCAGTGGCAGCATGAAAGCCTGAAACCGGTACTGGAGCCAACCTATGGCATCATCCTGTATCAGGAACAGGTCATGCAGATCGCCCAGGTGCTTTCTGGTTATACCCTTGGCGGCGCAGACATGCTGCGTCGTGCGATGGGTAAGAAAAAGCCGGAAGAGATGGCCAAGCAACGTTCCATCTTTGAGGATGGGGCGAAGAAAAACGGCGTCGATGGCGAACTGGCGATGAAAATCTTCGACCTGGTGGAGAAATTCGCCGGGTACGGATTTAACAAATCCCACTCCGCCGCCTATGCTTTGGTTTCGTATCAAACGCTGTGGCTGAAGGCTCACTATCCCGCTGAGTTTATGGCGGCGGTAATGACCGCCGATATGGACAACACCGAGAAGGTGGTTGGCCTGGTGGACGAGTGCTGGCGCATGGGGCTGAAGATCCTGCCGCCGGATATTAACTCTGGCCTGTACCATTTCCACGTTAACGATGACGGGGAAATCGTCTATGGGATCGGCGCGATCAAGGGCGTGGGTGAGGGGCCGATCGAGGCGATCATCGAAGCGCGTAACAACGGCGGCTATTTCCGCGAGCTGTTCGATCTGTGCGCCCGCACCGATACCAAAAAACTGAACCGCCGCGTGCTGGAAAAACTGATCATGTCCGGCGCGTTTGACCGGCTGGGGCCACACCGCGCCGCGCTGATGAATTCGCTCGGCGATGCGCTGAAAGCAGCCGATCAGCACGCGAAAGCGGAAGCCATTGGCCAGGCTGATATGTTCGGCGTGCTGGCGGAAGAGCCAGAGCAGATTGAGCAGTCTTATTCCAACTGCCAGCCCTGGCCAGAACAGGTGGTGCTGGATGGGGAGCGTGAGACGTTAGGCCTGTACCTGACGGGGCACCCGATCAACCAGTATCTGAAAGAAATTGAGCGCTATGTCGGCGGCCACAGGCTTAAAGACATGCATCCGACAGAACGTGGTAAAATCACCACGGCTGCGGGGCTCGTGATTGCTGCAAGGGTAATGGTCACCAAGCGCGGCAATCGTATCGGCATCTGTACCCTGGATGACCGTTCCGGGCGTCTGGAGGTGATGTTGTTCACCGACGCGCTGGATAAATACCAGCAATTGCTGGAAAAAGACCGCATACTTATCGTCAGCGGACAGGTCAGCTTTGATGACTTCAGCGGGGGGCTTAAAATGACCGCCCGCGAAGTGATGGACATTGACGAAGCCCGGGAAAAATATGCTCGCGGGCTTGCTATCTCGCTGACGGACAGGCAAATTGATGACCAGCTTTTAAACCGACTCCGTCAGTCTCTGGAACCCCACCGCTCGGGGACCATTCCAGTACATCTCTACTATCAGAGGGCGGATGCACGTGCGCGGTTGCGCTTTGGTGCAACGTGGCGTGTCTCTCCGAGCGATCGTTTACTGAACGATCTCCGTGGCCTCATTGGTTCGGAGCAGGTGGAACTGGAGTTTGACTAATACAGGAATACTATGAGTCTGAATTTCCTTGATTTCGAACAGCCGATTGCAGAGCTGGAAGCGAAAATCGATTCTCTGACAGCCGTGAGCCGTCAGGATGAAAAACTGGATATTAACATCGACGAAGAAGTGCATCGTCTGCGCGAAAAAAGCGTAGAACTGACGCGCAAAATCTTTGCCGATCTCGGCGCATGGCAGATCGCCCAGCTGGCGCGTCATCCACAGCGTCCGTACACCCTGGATTATGTCCGCCTGGCGTTTGACGAATTTGACGAACTGGCAGGCGACCGCGCATACGCTGACGATAAAGCTATCGTCGGCGGTATCGCGCGTCTGGATGGACGTCCGGTGATGATTATTGGTCATCAGAAAGGCCGTGAAACCAAAGAGAAAATCCGTCGTAACTTCGGTATGCCAGCGCCAGAAGGCTACCGTAAGGCCCTGCGTCTGATGGAGATGGCTGAGCGTTTCAATATGCCTATCATCACCTTCATCGACACGCCGGGTGCTTACCCGGGTGTTGGCGCTGAAGAGCGCGGTCAGTCTGAAGCCATCGCACGCAACCTGCGTGAGATGTCTCGCCTGAAAGTGCCGGTCATCTGTACCGTTATCGGTGAAGGTGGGTCCGGCGGTGCGCTGGCAATTGGCGTGGGCGATAAAGTGAATATGCTACAGTACAGTACCTATTCCGTTATCTCTCCGGAAGGCTGTGCCTCCATTCTGTGGAAAAGTGCCGATAAAGCGCCGCTGGCTGCTGAAGCGATGGGCATCATTGCCCCACGTCTGAAAGAGCTGAAGCTGATCGACACCGTTATCCCTGAACCGCTGGGCGGCGCGCACCGTAAGCCGGAAGTGATGGCTGCTTCCCTGAAAGCGCAGCTGCTGGCAGATCTGGCGGACCTGGACGTGCTGAGCACAGAAGATCTGCTCAACCGTCGTTATCAGCGTCTGATGACCTACGGTTACGCGTAAGCCTCACAATTATCCTAAAAGCCGCACATTGTTGCGGCTTTTTTTATACCTGCCGTTTACCTTAACTATGCTTATCTGATGTTTTTCAAGGAGGTAAACCATGAACATCATTGCCATCATGGGGCCACACGGCGTCTTTTATAAAGACGAACCCATCAAGGAGCTGGAGCAAGCCCTTAAAGCACGCGGATACCAGCTGATCTGGCCGCAAAACAGCGCCGACCTGCTGAAATTTATCGAACACAATCCGCGCATCTGTGGCGTGATATTCGACTGGGATGAATACGACATGGAGTTGTGCAGCGATATCAATAAGCTCAACGAATATCTTCCGCTGTACGCGTTTATCAACACTCACTCGACCATGGACGTGAGCGCGCATGATATGCGTATGGCGCTGTGGTTCTTCGAATACTCACTCGGCGTTGCCGAGGACATTGCGACCCGCATTCAGCAGTACACCGGTGAATACCTCGATAACATCACACCGCCGTTCACGCGCGCGCTGTTCACCTATGTGAATGAAGGGAAGTACACCTTCTGTACGCCAGGCCACATGGCGGGAACAGCCTATCAAAAAAGCCCGGTGGGATGTCTGTTCTACGATTTCTTTGGCGGTAACACGCTGAAGGCGGATGTGTCGATTTCGGTCACCGAGTTAGGCTCTCTGCTGGATCATACCGGCCCGCATCTGGAAGCCGAAGAGTACATCGCCCGGACCTTTGGCGCCGAACAAAGCTACATGGTGACCAACGGTACCTCAACCTCGAACAAAATCGTCGGGATGTACGCCGCGCCTGCCGGCAGTACGCTGCTGATTGACCGCAACTGCCATAAATCACTGGCGCATTTGCTGATGATGAGCGACGTAGTGCCGCTCTGGCTGTCGCCTACGCGTAATGCGCTGGGTATTCTCGGCGGCATTCCTCGCCGTGAATTCGCGCATGAAGCCATTGAAAATAAGATCGCGGCGATCCCCGAGGCAAGCTGGCCTGTGCATGCGGTGATCACCAACTCCACCTATGACGGGCTGCTTTACAACACGAACTGGATCAAGCAGACGTTGGACGTGCCGTCGATCCACTTTGACTCCGCGTGGGTGCCTTACACCAATTTCCACCCGATTTACTCGGGTAATAGTGGGATGAGCGGCGAGCGGGTGCCGGGCAAGGTGTTCTTCGAAACGCAGTCGACGCACAAAATGCTGGCCGCGTTTTCCCAGGCGTCTCTTATTCACATCAAGGGCGAGTACGACGAGGACACCTTCAACGAAGCCTTTATGATGCACACGACCACGTCGCCGAGCTACCCGCTGGTGGCGTCCATCGAAACGGCGGCGGCGATGCTGCGCGGTAATCCGGGTAAACGCCTGATCAATCGTTCGGTGGAACGGGCGCTGCATTTCCGAAAAGAGGTTCAGCGGCTTAAAGATGAAGCGGACGGCTGGTTCTTTGATATCTGGCAGCCGGAAGAGATTGATGAGGCAGAATGCTGGCCCGTCGCGCCGGGGGAGAGCTGGCACGGTTTCCGGGATGCCGATGCGGACCACATGTTCCTCGATCCGGTTAAGGTGACGATCCTGACGCCGGGCATGGATGAGCAGGGTGTGATGGGTGAGGAAGGGATCCCGGCTGCGCTGGTGGCGAAGTTCCTTGATGAGCGCGGCGTGGTGGTGGAGAAAACCGGCCCCTATAATTTGCTGTTCCTGTTCAGCATCGGGATCGATAAAACCCGCGCGATGGGGCTGTTGCGCGGACTGATGGAGTTTAAGCGCGCATATGATCTGAACCTGCGGGTAAAGAATATGCTGCCGGATCTCTACGCGGAAGATCCTGACTTCTATCGCAATATGCGTATTCAGGATCTGGCCCAGGGGATCCACAGGCTGATCCGCCAGCACGATCTGCCGCGCCTGATGTTGCAGGCATTTGATGTTCTGCCTGAAATGAAGCTGACGCCGCACAGGGCGTGGCAGCGCCAGGTGAAAGGGGAGGTTGAAACCGTTGAGCTGGAAAACCTGGTCGGGCGGGTATCGGCCAACATGATCCTGCCTTATCCGCCGGGCGTGCCGCTGCTGATGCCGGGTGAAATGATCACCGAGGAGAGCCGGGCGGTGCTCGATTTCCTGCTGATGCTCTGTTCGGTAGGGCGCCACTATCCGGGCTTTGAAACGGACATTCATGGCGCGAAACGCGATGATAACGGCGTGTACTGGGTGAGAGTCCTAAAATAAAAGGGTCTGCTTGCCAGGGGCGGGTTGTCGGTTGTAACGTTCAGAGCATCATAAAAAGGAGAAACTATGCTGGGTTTAAAAGCGGTTCATCATATTGCGATCATTGCTACCGATTACGCGAAAAGTAAGGCATTCTACTGCGACGTTCTCGGCTTTACGCTGTTGAGCGAGGCTTACCGTGAGGAGCGCGACTCCTGGAAAGGCGATCTGGCGTTAAACGGACAATATGTGATTGAACTGTTCTCTTTTCCTTTCCCGCCAGCGCGTCCTTCACGCCCGGAAGCCTGCGGCCTACGCCACCTGGCCTTCAGCGTCGACGACCTGGACAGCGCGGTAAAACATCTGGAAGCCCACGGCGTGGCCTGCGAAGCGATTCGTGTCGATCCCTTTACCGATAAACGTTTCACTTTTTTCAACGATCCGGACGGGCTGCCGCTGGAGCTTTACCAGCAGTAATCGCCGTCATGTGTGATAATGCCCGTTCAGTTCGGGCATTTTTTATGTGTAATTTCCTATGACCTTACCTGCTATCGCGCACGCCGTTTCACCCTATCGCCAGCTGCTGGTGGGGTTCAGCGGTGGCCTGGATTCCACCGTTTTGCTGCACCGCCTTAAGCTCTGGCGCGACCGTGAGCCTGACGTCCAGCTGCGGGCGATGCATATCCATCACGGCTTAAGCCCCCATGCCGACGACTGGGTAGCGCACTGCGAAGCGGTGTGTTCAGGGTGGGCAATCCCGCTGATCGTTGAACGCGTCACGCTTGAGGATGAGGGGCTGGGTATTGAGGCGCAGGCGCGGAAAGCCCGCTACGCCGCGTTTTCCGGCGCATTACAGCAAGGGGAAGCGTTGGTCACCGCGCAGCATCTGGACGACCAGTGCGAGACGTTTTTACTGGCGCTCAAGAGGGGCAGCGGGCCTGCGGGGTTATCTGCCATGCCTGAGCGCGCAGATTTTGCTGAAACAGAGCTCATCCGCCCGCTACTGGGTGAGACGCGCGCATCACTGGAAGCCTGGGCGCAGCAGCATCATCTGTGCTGGATTGAAGACGAGAGCAATCAGGACGACAGTTACGACCGTAACTTCCTGCGCCTGCGCGTCTTACCGCTGCTGAGTGAGCGCTGGGCGCATTTTTCCGAAGCGGCGGCCAGAAGCGCCATGCTGTGTGCTGAACAGGAAAGCTTGCTGGATGAGTTGCTGAGCGAGGAGCTGGATACGCTGACTACCGCTGACGGTGCCCTGAACATTGCGCCGTTGAAGGTGATGAGCCCCGTGCGCCGGGCTGCTCTGATTCGTCGCTGGCTGGCTTACCACCGTGCGGTTATGCCGTCCCGGGCGATGCTCAACCGTATCTGGGAGGAAGTTGCACAGGCGAGGGAAGATGCCGCCCCGTGTATACACCTGAATGGTTATGACGTCAGGCGCTATAAAGGGCAACTCTGGTGGGTAAAATCTGTGCCGTCGCTGGCTGACGTTGTGCTCGACTGGCCGTCGCCGGAAAAAGCATTAACGCTACCGATGAATGCCGGTGTCGTTGCGTTAAGCCATTCGGGCAATGTGCGTCTACCTGAGCCGGACGAGAACGTCACTATACGCTTCAGGGCCAGCGGCATGCTGCATATCGTCGGGCGTAACGGCGGGCGTAAGCTGAAGAAAATCTGGCAGGAACAGAACGTTCCGCCCTGGCGACGTGATACCACGCCGCTTCTGTTTTACGGCGACACGCTCATCGCGGCGGCAGAGGTGTTCATCACTGAAGAGGGGTGGGCTGAAGCGGGTGTTAATTTTGAATGGAAAGCGTAACGGGCAGCCTGGCTGCCCGTTGGTTATCAGGATTCGCTCACCACAACGGTGCCGATTTCCGGATGGCTGAAACTGGCAATTTTGTCGAGGCGTAGCTCACGCGTTGCACCTGCATCTTCCACAACCAGGTATTCCACATTTTTACGGGAAACCAGATCGCTGGCCTTTGCCTTTAGCACTTCGCCATCTTTTAGCTCCAGCGTCAGTATTAAATGATGCTGGCAGGCGAGTTCGAGGTTGTCATAGTCATCACAATTGATGGGTTGATAGGTATCATTCATCGACATAATCGCTCACCAGTAAATTCGCCGCAGCATACGCTGCTTTTTCCCTGACCGATTCAGAAAGGCTCTCATCAGAGGCCACTTCATTTAGCACGTTCAATACACAGCTCAACGCATCCGGAATGTACCCCAGATCTCCGCTGGCGATCTCCGCATACCGTCTGCGAATCAACTCACAATAATTATTCACATCACCTCCTGCCAGCGTACTGACTTACTGTGAGATATCATTAAGCCTACGAAGTTAAACTCGGTTTAGCAAGGTGACTATACCATACTCATTTAAGCAATATCAGCGCCTTGATAAGAGGGAGCCACCACCTCGTAACAGCCTTTTGCCGCGGTTTTCGCTACAATGTACGCCTGATTCGAAAGGAGTTCTCTCATGGCGCTGAAAGCGACAATTTATAAAGCTGTGGTCAATGTGGCGGATCTTGACCGTAACCAGTTTCTGGATGCGTCATTGACGCTGGCGCGTCATCCTTCTGAAACCCAGGAGCGCATGATGCTGCGCCTGCTGGCGTGGATTAAGTATGCCGACGAGCGTCTGCAATTTACCCGTGGTTTAAGCGCGGAAGATGAACCGGAAGCCTGGCTGCGCAACGATCATCTGGGTATCGATTTATGGATTGAGCTTGGCCTGCCGGATGAACGCCGGATCAAAAAGGCCTGCACCCAGTCTGCTGAAGTGGCGTTGTTTGCCTACAACCAGCGAGCGGCGGAGATCTGGTGGCAACAAAATAAAAATAAATGTGCGCTGTTCAAAAATCTTACCGTCTGGTATCTGGATGATGAACAGCTGGCGCAGCTGAGTGCGTTCGCCAGCCGGACGATGGCGCTACAGGCGACGATTCAGGACGGCGCCATCTGGCTTTCCGGTTCTCAGAATAATCTGGAAATTCATCTCACGGCCTGGCAGCCCGCATCATGATTGTATTGTCCCGAAACGTCAGCATCCCTGATAACGAGCTGGAGATCACCGCCATCCGGGCCCAGGGAGCAGGGGGACAGCACGTTAACAAGGCCTCAACGGCTATCCATTTGCGCTTTGACATTCGGGCCTCCAGCCTGCCAGAGTATTATAAAGAAAGCCTGCTTGCCGCCAGCCATCACCTGATCACCAGCGAGGGTGTGATGGTGATTAAAGCGCAGGAGTATCGCAGCCAGGAGCTTAACCGGGAAGCGGCAATAGCCCGGCTGGTCGCGGTCATTAAAGAGCTGACGGCTGTACAAAAAAGTCGCCGGGCAACACGTCCAACGCGGGCATCGAAAGAACGTCGGTTGTCATCGAAGGCGCAGAAATCCACTGTAAAATCACTGCGTGGCAAAGTCCGTCACCCATAATGTGACGAAAGGGATACCCTTTTTCATAAGGAAAGTATTGTGAAAAAAGCATTATTATCAGCGCTGGCCGTGACAAGCCTGTTCGCGCTTTTTGGCTGTAATAACCGTTCAGAAACGCAGGTACTACAGCCAACGCAAAATGAAGAATTAAAGCCGATGCAGCAAAGCTGGCGCGGCGTATTACCGTGTGCAGATTGCGAGGGCATCGAAACCTCTCTGTTCCTGCAAAAAGATGGCACCTGGGTCATGAACCAGCGTTACCAGGGGGCGAAAGAACCGTCTTCTTTTGCATCTTACGGAACATGGGCGCGTACGGCTGAGAAGCTGGTATTGACGGATACCACGGGCGATAAAACCTTCTTCCGCGCCAAAGGCGAGGGGATGGAGATGCTCGATCGCGAAGGCAATCCGATTGAATCCCAGTTCAACTATACGTTGGCCCCGGTGAAAGCGACCCTGCCAGCCACCCCAATGGCGATGCGAGGGATGTATTTCTACATGGCGGATGCGGCGATCTTCACTGACTGTGCAACCGGGAAGAAAGTCAGCGTGGCAAACAATGCCCAGCTGGAGCGAGACTATGCCGTCGCGCGCGGCAACGACAGTAAGCCAGTGTTGCTGACGGTTGAAGGGCATTTTACGCTGGAGCCAAACCCGGATAGCGGCGAGCTGCTGAAAACGCTGGTGGCAGATAAAGACGCGAAGTTTGCTGCGGGGAAAGACTGCGAAAGCAAATAAGATATAGCCATTAAAAAACCCCGCACTGGCGGGGTTTTTTGTTTCTTAACCTTTGATGGCTTTCACCAGGTAATCAAGAATATCTCCCGTCTTGATCATCTGTTTTTCGCCGTTGCGACGGTATTTGTATTCAATCTCGTCGCTGTCGAGGTTACGGTCGCCAATGACGATGGTGTGTGGAATACCGATCAGTTCCATGTCAGCAAACATCACGCCAGGACGCTCTTTACGGTCATCCATCAGCACGTCGATACCTTTCGCGCTCAGCTCAGCGTAGAGTTTCTCAGCCAGCTCCTGCACGCGGTAAGACTTGTGCATGTTCATTGGCAGGATCGCCACCTGGAACGGCGCGATGTTATCCGGCCAGACGATTCCGCGTTCGTCATAGTTCTGCTCGATAGCGGCAGCAACAACGCGCGTTACGCCAATGCCGTAGCAGCCCATGGTCAGAACCTGGTTACGGCCATCTTCGCCCTGAACGGCAGCGTTCATTGCGCGCGAGTACTTATCGCCCAGCTGGAAGATGTGGCCTACTTCGATACCGCGTTTGATCATCAGGGTACCCTTGCCGTCCGGGCTTGGATCGCCTGCGACCACGTTACGGATGTCAGCCACTTCCGGCGTAGCCACGTCACGATCCCAGTTGATGCCGAAGTAGTGTTTACCGTCGATGTTTGCGCCCGCAGCGAAGTCGCTCATCGCCGCAACGGTGCGGTCAATGACCACCGGAACAGGCATGTTCACCGGACCCAGAGAACCAGGACCTGCATTCACCACGGCGCGGATCTCCGCTTCCGTTGCGAAGGTCAGCGGGCTGGCAACCTGCGGCAGCTTCTCGGCTTTCACTTCGTTCAGCTCGTGATCGCCTCGTACCAGCAGGGCAACCAGTGGATAAGCGCTACCTTCAGCCGATTTCACCAGCAGGGTTTTCACGGTTTTTTCGATCGGCAGAGTAAACTGCTCAACCAGCTCGGCGATAGTTTTCGCGTTTGGCGTATCAACCAGCGTCATCTCTTGCGTTGCCGCGCCGCGTGGTTCTTTTGGTGCCAGCGCTTCTGCAAATTCGATGTTCGCGGCGTAATCAGAGGAGTCAGAGAAGATCACATCGTCTTCGCCGCTCTGCGCCAGAACCTGGAATTCATGGGAGGCGCTACCGCCGATTGAACCGGTATCAGCCTGTACAGCACGGAAATCCAGCCCCATGCGGGAGAAGATTTTGCTGTAGGCCGCGTACATTTTGTCGTAGGTCTCTTGCAGCGATTCCTGAGAAGTATGGAAAGAGTAAGCATCTTTCATCAGGAACTCGCGAGAACGCATGACGCCAAAGCGTGGACGCACTTCGTCACGGAACTTAGTCTGGATCTGGAAGAAGTTCAGCGGCAGCTGTTTGTAAGAGCTCAGCTCGTTACGGATCAGGTCGGTGATCACTTCTTCATGCGTTGGGCCGAGAACGAATGGACGATCGCCACGATCGGCAATACGCAGCAGTTCAGGACCGTACTGCTCCCAGCGACCGCTCTCCTGCCACAGTTCAGAGGGCTGAACGACCGGCATTAACACCTCGATAGCACCGGCGTTGTTCATCTCTTCACGCACGATGTTTTCGACTTTTTTCAGGACGCGCACGCCGGTCGGCAGCCAGGTGTATAACCCGGAGGCCAGCTTGCGGATCATCCCGGCGCGCAGCATCAGCTGGTGGCTGATCACCTCGGCGTCGGCAGGTGTCTCCTTCAGAGTGGAGAGCAGATATTGGCTAGTACGCATGTTGTTACGGTTCCATTTCGACGATTGGAACAGGCTGAAACACCAGCCTGACACAAAAAAAGTGGTTTAGTTTACCAGTGTGGCAAAGATGCCAAAAGAGAGGAGAACAAAATTACCTGGGTTCCAGGGCAAACACTTCAAAACCCGCCGCAGTCACGCGCCAGCGCACGTTAAAGTCCAGCAGCCAGACGGCGTACGTATTCCCGGCTTCCTCTTCTTTGCGGTAGGCGGGACGGGGGTCCTGGGCCAGCACTTCAACGATAAAGTCACGCAGGCGAGGATAACGCTTTTCCAGCTCGCTGATTTGCGTCGTTATTTCAGACGTGAAGTGAACCGGCATATCTGCCTGCGGTGCGTCCTGAGCATAGCTTGCTCGGGCATCCGGCAGCGCTTCGGCGAAGGGCAGGTAAGGCTTAATATCTATGACCGGCGTGCCATCAACCAGGTCAAGGCTACCTAACTCCAGGATCACCTGATCTTTCTGACAACGTATGCCTTTCAGCTCGACCAGCGACATCCCGATGGGGTTGGGACGAAAGGTTGAGCGGGTGGCAAAGACACCCATTCTGGCATTTCCGCCCAGACGAGGCGGACGCACGGTAGGACGCCAGCCGCCTTCCATGGTCTGGTGAAACACAAAGACCACCCATAAATGGCTGAACGCCTCAAGCCCGCGCACTGCATCGGCCTGATTATACGGCGCGACAAGATGAAGCTCGCCGCCGCCGTTAATGACCAGACCCGGCTGACGCGGCACGGCGAACTTTTCTTTATAAGGGGAGCGGATAACGCCTATCTGCTCGAACTGAAATGAACTCATTTCGCCGTAATGTTAAGCGCAGAACCGATACATACCGCCTGGCGATAGCAACCTGGTGTGCCGCTGGTGACTTCGCAGCTGTGCAGCAGCACCGCGTTGGCTTTCATTTTCGACGCGTTGATTTGCATACGCTTGCGGGCTGTCGGAATATTGGGTGGGGAGTCCTGATTCGTTGCCTGGCAGGATTCGCCGCTCACTTCGCCCAGTTCACGGAATGGCTTACCGACCAGCTCGTCGGCTTTGGTAATAATACGTACCGGCGCAGCGCGAGGCGCTTTCGGTTTTGCTGGCTCCGCTTTTGGCGGGGTTGCAGTGCTTTGAACAGGTTCAACAGGAGATCTGCTTAGCATAGAACAGCCGCTCAGCATCAGTGCTAAAAAACAGATCGGTAAAGCACGCATAATAATTCCTCAGTGGATAATCAAAACGTCAGATATTGAAGCAGTTGACCGCACAAATGACAAGACGGGCAAATGCCCGTCTTGATGATATTACACTGCCGGGAGATTACCAGCCTTTAACCGCGCCGCCGTTAAACACCTTATTGGCTTCCTGGTACACTTCTTCAGACTGATATGCCTGTATGAATTTCTTCACATTCTCCGCGTCTTTGTTGTCTTCGCGAGTCACGATCAGGTTGACGTACGGGGAATCTTTATCTTCAACGAAGATGCCATCTTTCGCTGGGGTCAGGCCGATCTGGCTGGCGTAAGTGGTGTTGATCACGGCCAGGGCGATCTGCGCATCGTCCAGAGAACGTGGCAGCTGTGGTGCTTCCAGCTCAACAATTTTCAGATTTTTCGGGTTTTCGGTTACGTCCAGAACGGTCGGTAACAAGCCAACGCCTTCTTTCAGTTTAATCAGGCCCACTTTCTGTAGCAGAAGCAGGGAACGGCCAAGGTTGGTTGGGTCGTTAGGGACGGCAACCTGTGAACCCGGCTGGAGTTCATCCAGAGATTTAATTTTCTTGGAGTAACCGGCAATCGGGTAAACGAAGGTGTTACCGACAGCAACCAGTTTGTAGCCGCGATCTTTGATCTGCTGATCCAGGTACGGTTTATGCTGGAAGGCGTTAGCGTCAATGTCGCCTTTGCTCAGCGCTTCGTTCGGCAGAACGTAATCGTTGAAGGTCACCAGTTCAACGTCCAGGCCATATTTCTCTTTAGCGATTTTCTGCGCGGCCTCAGCAACCTGCTGTTCTGCACCGACGATAACGCCTACTTTGATGTGGTTTGGATCTTTTTCGTCCTGACCGCAACCCACCAGTGCCAGCGAGCCAATCAGTGCGCCTACTGCTGCGAAGGTCTTAAATTTAAACGCCATGTTATATCCTTAACTCGTCGAGTTTGTGTTGTTTGTAACGTTATTTATGCGTAACAGCCCGGACGATACGATCGCCAGAGAATTGAATTAAGTAAACCAGCACAACCAGCAATACCAGAACGGTATTCATTACGGTAGCGTTATAGCCAATATAGCCGTACTGATATCCAATCTGGCCTAAACCGCCAGCACCTACGGCGCCGCCCATTGCGGAATAACCGACCAGGGTGATAAGCGTGATGGTTGCTGCGTTCACCAGCCCAGGCAGCGCCTCTGGCAGCAGAACTTTGCGAACGATCTGCATTGGCGTCGCACCCATAGCGCGGGAAGCTTCGATCAGGCCGGTTGGGATTTCCAGCAGGGCGTTTTCCACCATACGGGCGATAAACGGTGCCGCGCCTACGGTCAGCGGGACAATAGCTGCCTGCAAACCAATCGACGTCCCGACGATCACGCGCGTAAACGGAATCATCCACACCAGCAGAATAATGAACGGAATAGACCGGAAAATGTTCACCAGCGCAGAGAGCGTACGATACAGCTTCGCGTTTTCAATAATTTGACCCGGGCGCGTAACGTACAGCAGCACGCCGACCGGCAGCCCAATCACAAAACCAAAGAAGCCCGATACGAAGGTCATTGCCAGCGTTTCCCAAACGCCGCGAACCAGTAGCCACATCATCGGCTCAGACATAACCCAGTACCTCTACTTTTACATGATGTTCTTGCAGCCAGGCAATTGCCGCCTGGGTTTCTTCCTGTATGCCGTGCATTTCCGTCAGCATAATGCCGAACTTCACGCCACCGGCGTAGTCCATCTGCGCGCTAATAATGTTGTTATTCACGTTAAAGCGACGCGCGGTTTCGGACAGCAGCGGTGCGTCAACGGACTGGCCCGTGAACTCCATGCGCAGCATCGGGACGCTGTCAGGCGTTGCGTCTGTTTTTAAACGTTCCAGATAATCTTCCGGAATATCCAGATGCAGTGTGGACTGAATGAACTGCTGAGCCAGCGGCGTTTTCGGGTGTGAGAAGACTTCACTTACCGTGTCCTGCTCAATCAGCTCACCGTTGCTGATGACCGCCACGCAGTCGCAGATGCGTTTCACTACATCCATTTCATGCGTAATAAGGAGAATCGTCAGGCCCAGGCGACGGTTAATGTCTTTTAACAGTTCCAGAATAGAGCGCGTGGTGGCCGGGTCTAACGCGCTGGTGGCTTCATCGCACAGCAGCACCTTAGGATTGCTTGCCAGCGCGCGGGCAATGGCCACACGCTGTTTTTGCCCACCGGACAGATTTG
Organism: Enterobacter cloacae complex sp. 302F9; assembly: GCF_050030335.1. NCBI lineage: Bacteria > Pseudomonadati > Pseudomonadota > Gammaproteobacteria > Enterobacterales > Enterobacteriaceae > Enterobacter > Enterobacter cloacae complex sp. 302F9. The sequence goes on from NZ_JBLGUC010000001.1 coordinate 919,423, forward strand.
CCGGGTAGCTATCATGCTTGTCGCCCAGACCAACAAGGTCGAGCAGTTCGGTGACGCGACGCGTAACTTCTTCTTTCGGCGTGTTATCCAGCTCAAGCGGCAGGGCAACGTTGCCGAACACGGTGCGGGATGCCAGCAGGTTAAAGTGCTGGAAAATCATGCCAATCTGGCGACGCGCTTTGGTGAGTTCTTTTTCTGAGAGAGCGGTAAGCTCCTGGCCGCCAACTTCTACGCTGCCCTGGGTTGGGCGCTCAAGCAGGTTAACACAACGGATCAGCGTACTTTTACCCGCACCCGATGCGCCAATGACGCCATAAATCTGACCAGCAGGCACATGCAGGCTGACGTTGTTCAGCGCCTGAATGGTTCGGTTCCCCTGCTGGAACACTTTGGTGATATTGGAAAGTTTAATCATTAGATTATTTTTATCGTAAGTAAGTTAGCCGTGGCATTTTCTTCTGCCAGATACGGGGAATGACCGTAAACAAAATGGATGTTAAGGCATCCAGACGTCTAAATCAATCCACCTCTGTGCGATGAGCACTTTATTGCGCTGCGATTCATGAGATACTAGCTGAACAAGCCTTTTTCAGGAGCAAACCGGTGGCAAAATCTGTACCCGCAATTTTTCTCGATCGTGACGGCACTATTAATGTGGATCACGGTTACGTCCATGAGATTGATGAGTTCGAGTTTATCGAGGGCGTAATAGATGCCATGCGCCAGTTGAAAGAGATGGGCTATGCGCTGGTGGTGGTAACTAACCAGTCCGGTATCGCCCGGGGTAAATTCACCGAAGCGCAGTTCGAGACGCTGACGGAATGGATGGACTGGTCTCTGGCCGATCGTGGCGTCGATCTTGATGGCATCTATTATTGTCCGCATCACCCGCAGGGAAGTGTAGAGGCGTATCGTCAGACCTGTGATTGCCGTAAGCCACACCCGGGCATGTTTATCTCTGCACAGGAATTCCTGCACATTGATATGGCCGCATCTTATATGGTGGGCGATAAACTGGAAGATATGCAGGCAGCAGCGGCGGCAGGTGTAGGTACCAAGGTATTAGTGCGTACCGGTAAACCGGTCACCACAGAAGCAGAAAATGCAGCCGACTGGGTGATAACGAGTCTGGCAGAACTGCCAAAAGAGATTAAAAAGCACCAAAAATAAGGCGTTTTGGCGAAAAGGTGAGCGGTTGAAATAAAAATGTATTTTTCCGCTTGTCATTCCTCGGCGGCTCCCTATAATGCGCCTCCATCGACACGGCGGATGTGAATCACTTCACAGACAACCCGGTCAGTTGAAGAGAAAAAATCCTGAAATAACGGGTTGACTCTGAAAGAGGAAAGCGTAATATACGCCACCTCGCGACAGAGCGCTGAAGCGCGTCGCAACTGCTCTTTAACAATTTATCAGACAATCTGTGTGGGCACTCAAAGTGACATGGATTCTTAATGTCTTCGGACACTAAATGAATACCAAGTCTCAACGAGTGAACACGTAATTCATTACGAAGTTTAATTCATTGAGCATCAAACTTTTAAATTGAAGAGTTTGATCATGGCTCAGATTGAACGCTGGCGGCAGGCCTAACACATGCAAGTCGAACGGTAACAGGAAGCAGCTTGCTGCTTCGCTGACGAGTGGCGGACGGGTGAGTAATGTCTGGGAAACTGCCTGATGGAGGGGGATAACTACTGGAAACGGTAGCTAATACCGCATAACGTCGCAAGACCAAAGAGGGGGACCTTCGGGCCTCTTGCCATCGGATGTGCCCAGATGGGATTAGCTAGTAGGTGGGGTAACGGCTCACCTAGGCGACGATCCCTAGCTGGTCTGAGAGGATGACCAGCCACACTGGAACTGAGACACGGTCCAGACTCCTACGGGAGGCAGCAGTGGGGAATATTGCACAATGGGCGCAAGCCTGATGCAGCCATGCCGCGTGTATGAAGAAGGCCTTCGGGTTGTAAAGTACTTTCAGCGGGGAGGAAGGCGATAAGGTTAATAACCTTGTCGATTGACGTTACCCGCAGAAGAAGCACCGGCTAACTCCGTGCCAGCAGCCGCGGTAATACGGAGGGTGCAAGCGTTAATCGGAATTACTGGGCGTAAAGCGCACGCAGGCGGTCTGTCAAGTCGGATGTGAAATCCCCGGGCTCAACCTGGGAACTGCATTCGAAACTGGCAGGCTAGAGTCTTGTAGAGGGGGGTAGAATTCCAGGTGTAGCGGTGAAATGCGTAGAGATCTGGAGGAATACCGGTGGCGAAGGCGGCCCCCTGGACAAAGACTGACGCTCAGGTGCGAAAGCGTGGGGAGCAAACAGGATTAGATACCCTGGTAGTCCACGCCGTAAACGATGTCGACTTGGAGGTTGTGCCCTTGAGGCGTGGCTTCCGGAGCTAACGCGTTAAGTCGACCGCCTGGGGAGTACGGCCGCAAGGTTAAAACTCAAATGAATTGACGGGGGCCCGCACAAGCGGTGGAGCATGTGGTTTAATTCGATGCAACGCGAAGAACCTTACCTACTCTTGACATCCAGAGAACTTAGCAGAGATGCTTTGGTGCCTTCGGGAACTCTGAGACAGGTGCTGCATGGCTGTCGTCAGCTCGTGTTGTGAAATGTTGGGTTAAGTCCCGCAACGAGCGCAACCCTTATCCTTTGTTGCCAGCGGTTAGGCCGGGAACTCAAAGGAGACTGCCAGTGATAAACTGGAGGAAGGTGGGGATGACGTCAAGTCATCATGGCCCTTACGAGTAGGGCTACACACGTGCTACAATGGCGCATACAAAGAGAAGCGACCTCGCGAGAGCAAGCGGACCTCATAAAGTGCGTCGTAGTCCGGATTGGAGTCTGCAACTCGACTCCATGAAGTCGGAATCGCTAGTAATCGTGGATCAGAATGCCACGGTGAATACGTTCCCGGGCCTTGTACACACCGCCCGTCACACCATGGGAGTGGGTTGCAAAAGAAGTAGGTAGCTTAACCTTCGGGAGGGCGCTTACCACTTTGTGATTCATGACTGGGGTGAAGTCGTAACAAGGTAACCGTAGGGGAACCTGCGGTTGGATCACCTCCTTACCTTAAAGAACCTGCCTTTGTAGTGCTCACACAGATTGTCTGATGAAAAACAGCAGTAAAAAACCTCTACAGGCTTGTAGCTCAGGTGGTTAGAGCGCACCCCTGATAAGGGTGAGGTCGGTGGTTCAAGTCCACTCAGGCCTACCAAATTTTTGCTGATGCTGCGTTGCGGCGACACTCACATACATAAGTATGCTTCGTGTCACCACGCCTTGCCTCAACAAAAATTACCGGTACAGAGGTAACTACGATGGGGCTATAGCTCAGCTGGGAGAGCGCCTGCCTTGCACGCAGGAGGTCTGCGGTTCGATCCCGCATAGCTCCACCATCTTTTACTGCGAACACAAGAAAACTTCAGAGTGAACCTGAAAAGGTGCACTGCGAAGTTTTGCTCTTTAAAAATCTGGATCAAGCTGAAAATTGAAACGACACACAGCTCATGTGTGTTCGAGTCTCTCAAATTTTCGCAATCAGAAGTGAAACATCTTCGGGTTGTGAGGTTAAGCGACTAAGCGTACACGGTGGATGCCCTGGCAGTCAGAGGCGATGAAGGACGTGCTAATCTGCGAAAAGCGCCGGCGAGGTGATATGAACCCTTGACCCGGCGATGTCCGAATGGGGAAACCCAGTGCAATCCGTTGCACTATCGTTAACTGAATACATAGGTTAACGAGGCGAACCGGGGGAACTGAAACATCTAAGTACCCCGAGGAAAAGAAATCAACCGAGATTCCCCCAGTAGCGGCGAGCGAACGGGGAGCAGCCCGGAGTCTGAATCAGCTTGTGTGTTAGTGGAACGGTCTGGAAAGTCCGACGGTACAGGGTGATAGTCCCGTACACGAAAGCACACATGCTGTGAACTCGAAGAGTAGGGCGGGACACGTGGTATCCTGTCTGAATATGGGGGGACCATCCTCCAAGGCTAAATACTCCTGACTGACCGATAGTGAACCAGTACCGTGAGGGAAAGGCGAAAAGAACCCCGGCGAGGGGAGTGAAAAAGAACCTGAAACCGTGTACGTACAAGCAGTGGGAGCCTCTTTATGGGGTGACTGCGTACCTTTTGTATAATGGGTCAGCGACTTATATTCTGTAGCAAGGTTAACCGTATAGGGGAGCCGAAGGGAAACCGAGTCTTAACTGGGCGTTAAGTTGCAGGGTATAGACCCGAAACCCGGTGATCTAGCCATGGGCAGGTTGAAGGTTGGGTAACACTAACTGGAGGACCGAACCGACTAATGTTGAAAAATTAGCGGATGACCTGTGGCTGGGGGTGAAAGGCCAATCAAACCGGGAGATAGCTGGTTCTCCCCGAAAGCTATTTAGGTAGCGCCTCGTGAACTCATCTTCGGGGGTAGAGCACTGTTTCGGCTAGGGGGCCATCCCGGCTTACCAACCCGATGCAAACTACGAATACCGAAGAATGTTATCACGGGAGACACACGGCGGGTGCTAACGTCCGTCGTGAAGAGGGAAACAACCCAGACCGCCAGCTAAGGTCCCAAAGTCATGGTTAAGTGGGAAACGATGTGGGAAGGCACAGACAGCCAGGATGTTGGCTTAGAAGCAGCCATCATTTAAAGAAAGCGTAATAGCTCACTGGTCGAGTCGGCCTGCGCGGAAGATGTAACGGGGCTAAACCATGCACCGAAGCTGCGGCAGCGACACTATGTGTTGTTGGGTAGGGGAGCGTTCTGTAAGCCGTTGAAGGTGTGCTGTGAGGCATGCTGGAGGTATCAGAAGTGCGAATGCTGACATAAGTAACGATAAAGCGGGTGAAAAGCCCGCTCGCCGGAAGACCAAGGGTTCCTGTCCAACGTTAATCGGGGCAGGGTGAGTCGACCCCTAAGGCGAGGCCGAAAGGCGTAGTCGATGGGAAACAGGTTAATATTCCTGTACTTGGTGTTACTGCGAAGGGGGGACGGAGAAGGCTATGTCAGCCGGGCGACGGTTGTCCCGGTTTAAGCATGTAGGCGGAGGTTCCAGGTAAATCCGGTACCTTGTTAACGCTGAGGTGTGATGACGAGGCACTACGGTGCTGAAGTGATAAATGCCCTGCTTCCAGGAAAAGCCTCTAAGCATCAGGTAACACGAAATCGTACCCCAAACCGACACAGGTGGTCAGGTAGAGAATACCAAGGCGCTTGAGAGAACTCGGGTGAAGGAACTAGGCAAAATGGTGCCGTAACTTCGGGAGAAGGCACGCTGATGTGTAGGTGAAGCCCCTGCGGGTGGAGCTGAAATCAGTCGAAGATACCAGCTGGCTGCAACTGTTTATTAAAAACACAGCACTGTGCAAACACGAAAGTGGACGTATACGGTGTGACGCCTGCCCGGTGCCGGAAGGTTAATTGATGGGGTTAGCGGCAACGCGAAGCTCTTGATCGAAGCCCCGGTAAACGGCGGCCGTAACTATAACGGTCCTAAGGTAGCGAAATTCCTTGTCGGGTAAGTTCCGACCTGCACGAATGGCGTAATGATGGCCAGGCTGTCTCCACCCGAGACTCAGTGAAATTGAACTCGCTGTGAAGATGCAGTGTACCCGCGGCAAGACGGAAAGACCCCGTGAACCTTTACTATAGCTTGACACTGAACACTGGTCCTTGATGTGTAGGATAGGTGGGAGGCTTTGAAGCGTGGACGCCAGTCTGCGTGGAGCCAACCTTGAAATACCACCCTTTAATGGCTGGTGTTCTAACGTAGACCCGTAATCCGGGTTGCGGACAGTGTCTGGTGGGTAGTTTGACTGGGGCGGTCTCCTCCCAAAGAGTAACGGAGGAGCACGAAGGTTGGCTAATCCTGGTCGGACATCAGGAGGTTAGTGCAATGGCATAAGCCAGCTTGACTGCGAGCGTGACGGCGCGAGCAGGTGCGAAAGCAGGTCATAGTGATCCGGTGGTTCTGAATGGAAGGGCCATCGCTCAACGGATAAAAGGTACTCCGGGGATAACAGGCTGATACCGCCCAAGAGTTCATATCGACGGCGGTGTTTGGCACCTCGATGTCGGCTCATCACATCCTGGGGCTGAAGTAGGTCCCAAGGGTATGGCTGTTCGCCATTTAAAGTGGTACGCGAGCTGGGTTTAGAACGTCGTGAGACAGTTCGGTCCCTATCTGCCGTGGGCGCTGGAGAATTGAGGGGGGCTGCTCCTAGTACGAGAGGACCGGAGTGGACGCATCACTGGTGTTCGGGTTGTCATGCCAATGGCACTGCCCGGTAGCTAAATGCGGAAGAGATAAGTGCTGAAAGCATCTAAGCACGAAACTTGCCCCGAGATGAGTTCTCCCTGAGACTTTAAGTCTCCTGAAGGAACGTTGAAGACGACGACGTTGATAGGTCGGGTGTGTAAGCGCAGCGATGCGTTGAGCTAACCGATACTAATGAACCGTGAGGCTTAACCTTACAACGCCGAAGGTGTTTTGGCGAAGAGACAGACACGATTTTCAGCCTGATACAGATTAACAGAATTTGCCTGGCGGCTTTAGCGCGGTGGTCCCACCTGACCCCATGCCGAACTCAGAAGTGAAACGCCGTAGCGCCGATGGTAGTGTGGGGTCTCCCCATGTGAGAGTAGGGAACTGCCAGGCATCAAATTAAGTAGTAAGCCGGTGCATTAATCCGGTGGTTACAGAAGTATTCGGTGGAGCGGTAGTTCAGTCGGTTAGAATACCTGCCTGTCACGCAGGGGGTCGCGGGTTCGAGTCCCGTCCGTTCCGCCACTTATTAAAAGCCCTGAGCTAACGCTCAGGGCTTTTTTCTTATCTGTCGTTTGATTGTTGCGAAATTAGCAAAAATCCTCTGCGGTTCACGATCTTTTTCGGCATAACAACTACAGCGATAATTCTCCTCAGTTTATGAACATAACGATTGAGGAATCATATGACTATCCCTGCACTGGGTCTGGGCACTTTCCGCCTGAAAGACGACGTTGTTATCGCATCTGTTAAAACCGCACTCGAGTTGGGCTATCGTGCTATTGATACGGCGCAGATTTATGATAACGAAGCTGCCGTAGGCCAGGCCATCGAAGAGAGTGGCGTACCGCGCGACGAACTTTTCATCACCACTAAAATCTGGATTGAGAATCTCAGCCAAGACAAGCTGATCCCAAGCCTGAAGGAAAGTCTGAGAAAGCTGCGTACTGACTATGTTGATCTGACGCTGATCCACTGGCCATCACCTGACGATGCCGTCTCTGTGGAGGAGTTCATGCAGGCGCTGCTGGAAGCGAAAGAGCAGGGCTTAACGCGTAAAATTGGCATCTCTAACTTCACCATCCCGTTGATGGAAAGGGCCATTGCCGCAGCGGGTAAAGAAAATATTGCCACCAACCAGATTGAACTCTCTCCTTACCTGCAAAACCACAAAGTCGTGGACTGGGCGAAACAGCATGGTATTCACATCACCTCGTACATGACGCTGGCATATGGTAAGGCGCTGAAAGATGAAGTGATTGCACGCATCGCTGAAAAACACAATGCGACAGCCGCACAGGTGATCCTGGCATGGGCGATGGGTGAGGGCTATGCCGTGATCCCGTCTTCAACCAAACGTGAAAACCTGGCAAGTAACCTGTTAGCGCGGGATCTCCAGCTTGATGATGAAGATAAAAACGCGATCGCTGCACTGGAATGCAACGATCGTCTGGTCAGCCCGGAAGGGTTAGCACCAGACTGGGATTAATAAAAGCCCTTCCTCTGTACCCTTAAACCCTCACACAGCTCCTCCGGGAGCTGTTTTTATATGTTCGCTAAGGAAGTCGATAAAAGCGCGTATGCGCGTACTTACCGCTCTGTCACTGTAATACACTGCGCTAAAAGGCATCTCTACAGGTAAGCGTTTGTCAGCCATCAGTTCTACAAGCTGACCCGCAGCTATTTCCTTATCAATCATATAGTCTGATAAACAGGCGATCCCATTTCCTTCAAGACAAAGCTGTTTCAGCGTTTCTCCGCTATTAGACGAAAGTCCGCAAGTGATCTCATGAAGTTGTCCGTCATGACAGGCCACGGGCCAGGTGTTCAGCGAGACAGGTTCCGTAAAGCCCAGGCACAGGTGCTGCTTCAGCTCCTCAACGGTCTCCGGTTTGCCATGCTCTGCAATATATTGCGGTGACGCGATAATTTTGCGGTAGCTGGTGAACAGTGGGCGAGCGCGTAAACTTGAATCCGTCAGGGTTCCCGCGCGGATCGCCACATCAACTTTACGCTCAATCAGGTTAATAAACGTCTCTGAAGAGACCAGGGACAGAGTCATCTCCGGATAACGTTCCCGGAATGGCTTGATTAACGGCATCAGAAAATGAAGCACGACCGGCGTCGCCGCATCAATGCGTAGCAATCCACGCGGAGTGCTACGCGACTCCATTATTTCCGTCTCAGCTGCCGCCATCTCCTGCAAAACGGATTGTACGCGGCGAAAATAACGTTCACCTTCTTCCGTCAGGCTGAGCTGCCGCGTTGTTCTGTTGAGCAGACTTACCCCGAGCTTCATCTCCAGCTTTTTCACCGAGCGGCTGATGGCGGAGTTCGCCTGCCCGAGCTGTTCGGCCGCACGGCTGAAGCTGCCGCTTTCAACAACGGCAACAAAGATAGTCAGTTCTTCCGATGTGGCTTTCATTATTGCATCATCCGCAAAATTCTATTGAGATTCTAACCATTTTTGTTATTTAAACACTGGCGCATACTGCCTGTCATCTTAATCCTGAAGAGACGGAGTATTTATGCCACTGGCGCTTCTTGCCCTGACGATCAGTGCCTTCGCAATTGGCACGACCGAATTTGTTATTGTAGGACTTGTTCCCACTATTGCTGAACAACTCGCCATTTCGCTGCCTTCTGCCGGGCTGCTGGTATCTATTTACGCGTTAGGCGTCGCTGTTGGGGCGCCTGTGCTGACCGCACTGACTGGACGCTTTCCACGTAAACAACTGTTAGTTGCCCTGATGGTGCTCTTCACCGCCGGCAATATTCTGGCGTGGCAGGCTCCGGACTACACCACTCTGGTCATTGCCCGTTTGCTGACTGGCCTCGCACACGGTGTCTTCTTCTCCATCGGCTCCACGATTGCAACCAGCCTGGTGCCAAAAGAGAAAGCGGCGTCAGCCATTGCGATTATGTTTGGCGGCTTAACCGTCGCGCTGGTCACCGGCGTGCCGTTAGGAACGTTTATTGGGCAACATTTTGGCTGGCGAGAAACCTTCCTCGCGGTATCGCTGTTGGGCGTGATTGCTCTGGTAGCCAGCCTGCTGCTGGTGCCCTCCAGTATTCCGGGGCGCGCGAGCGCCAGCCTGAGCGATCAGGTTAAGGTTCTGACACACCCGCGCCTGCTGCTGATCTATGCCGTTACGGCTCTGGGTTATGGAGGTGTGTTCACTGCGTTCACTTTCCTTGCACCGATGATGCAGGAGCTGGCTGGTTTTTCTCCGGGCGCAGTGAGCTGGATTTTACTGGGCTACGGTATCTCCGTCGCAATCGGCAATATCTGGGGCGGCAAGCTTGCAGATAAGCATGGTGCGGTACCGGCGCTAAAATTTATCTTCGCCGCGCTGGCTGTCCTGCTGATGATTTTCCAGTTCACCGCGTCGATACAATACGCAGCGCTGGTAACTGTGTTGGTTATGGGAATATTCGCGTTTGGTAACGTACCGGGATTGCAGGTCTATGTTGTACAGAAAGCCGAACGCTATACGCCCAATGCGGTGGATGTCGCATCCGGCCTGAATATCGCCGCATTCAATATCGGTATCGCACTCGGATCGGTTATCGGCGGGCAGACGGTTGAACACGTTGGATTAACCCAAACGCCATGGATTGGTGCGGTAATTGTGCTTGTCGCTTTCCTGCTTATTGGTCTGAGTGGACGGCTTGATAAACCCGCTCGTATCGCGCTTGGATAAGTATCAGTAAGTGCTTGCTTACAAAACTGGAAAGCGGTTTCTCAGTAATTGCGTTGAAAGTGTGACCTAAAATCCCTATAACATTAGAACCAGTCCGTTTTCCGGGCTGGTTCATGTTACAGAGGTCGTTTCCAAAAGTGCGAAAAAATACCTATGCCATGCGTTATGTTGCCGGAATGCCCGCGGAGAGGATCTTGCCTCCGGGGTCGTTTGCGAGCCTGGGTCAGGCATTACCAGCGGGCACGCCATTAAGCAGTGACGAAAAAATTCGCGTACTGGTGTGGAACATCTTTAAACAACAGCGTGCGGAGTGGTTATCCGTACTTAAAAATTTTGGTAAAGATGCGCATCTGGTTCTGTTACAGGAGGCGCAAACCACGCCTGAGCTGGTCAGGTTTGCAACGACAAACTATCTTGCAGCCGATCAGGTGCCTGCCTTTGTTCTGCCACAGCATCCTTCTGGGGTGATGACCCTTTCAGCCGCACATCCGGTCTATTGCTGCCCGCTGCGTGAACGTGAGCCAATCCTGCGTCTGGCAAAATCGGCGCTGGTCACGGTCTATCCGTTGCCCGACACCCGTCTGCTGATGGTGGTAAACATTCATGCGGTGAACTTCAGCCTGGGTGTTGATGTGTACAGTAAGCAGTTACTACCCATTGGCGATCAGATTGCTCATCACAGTGGGCCGATCATTATGGCCGGGGACTTCAATGCCTGGAGCCGTCCACGTATGAACGCGTTGTACCGCTTCGCGCGTGAAATGTCGCTGCGTGAAGTTCGTTTTAACGATGACCAGCGCAAGAAAGCGTTTGGTCGTCCTCTCGATTTTGTCTTCTATCGGGGGTTAAGCGTGCACGACGCCTCCGTTCTGGTGACGCGCGCCTCCGATCATAATCCTCTACTAGTTGAATTCAGTCCCGGCAAACCTGATAAATAATGGTGCGTCAGGTCTGCCGTGGGGCAGGCCTGTGCGGGTGCTGCCCTTTATTTTTTAACCCATAAAAGGACAGCAACATGACAACAACACACTCCCATCATGACAACGTCGAAAAACAGTTTGGTTCTCAGGCAAGTGCCTACCTGAGCAGCGCCGTGCACGCCTCTGGCCGCGATCTGGTACGTCTCGGCGAACGGCTCGCCGCGTTTCCTGACGCGCACGTGCTGGACTTAGGCTGCGGGGCGGGGCACGCCAGTTTTACCGCCGCACAGCAGGTTGCTCAGGTGACGGCATATGACTTATCGAGCCAGATGCTGGATGTGGTTGCTGAAGCGGCGAAAGCGAAAGGGCTGAATAACGTCACGACGCGCCAGGGCTACGCTGAATCTTTACCCTTTGAGGATGCGTCGTTTGAGGTTGTGATTAGCCGTTACTCTGCACACCACTGGCATGATGTGGGGCAGGCATTACGGGAAGTGAAACGCGTGCTCAAACCGGGCGGAATCTTCATCATCATGGACGTGATGTCTCCCGGACATCCGGTACGAAATATCTGGCTCCAGACGGTTGAAGCGCTGCGTGATACCTCGCACGTGCAAAACTACTCCAGTGGAGAGTGGCTTACGTTTATCACCGAAGCCGGCTTGATTTCACGCTCATTGATAACCGACCGTTTGCCGCTGGAGTTCACATCATGGATTGCACGGATGCGCACACCCGAGGCATTGACTCAGGCGATCCGATTGTATCAGGAGAGCGCCTCTGCTGACGTGAAGGCGTACTTTGAACTGCATGATGATGGTTCGTTTACCAGCGACACCATTATGGCTGAAGCGCAAAAAGCGGGATAAATAAAAAAGGCACCGAGGGGAATCGGTGCCTTTTTAACAAGCGATCGTACTATCAGGAATCTGGCGTAGCGCTGTTTTTCACAAACAACGTCAGCTGGTCGCCAGGTTGCAGGTTGTCAGTATCGTTGTTCCAGCGCATCACATCTTTGATGTTTACGCCGTGACGCTTAGCAATACTGGACAGCGAGTCGCCTTTACGTACGCGATAGGTAATGCTATCGCTGTTCTTAGCGAGACGCTGTGCGCTGCTACCTGCACCTACGGTCAGCGTTTGACCCACTTTCAGACCAGATCCGCGCAGATTATTCCACTGCTGGAGATCTTTCGCATTCACGCCAAGACGTGATGCAATACCTGAAAGCGTATCACCTGAACGCACCTTATAGCTGCGGCTACTTACAGGCGACGTATCAGCGATCAGCGTGGACTGAACGGCTGCAATTTCACCCGAAGCCAAAGACTCTCGTAACTGTTCCGCATGTTTCTGCGGAACCATCACATAGCCAGGGCCACTAGCGCCCAGCGTGGAGCCTTTAACACCTGCATTAAAGGTTTTAAGCTTACTTACCGACATACCCGTCATATCGGCAACCTGTTGAATATCAACCGGGCTGCTGAGGCGGACACGCGCCAGTGCACGACTTTCGTCTGGTGTTGGCAGTTGTACACCGTAACGTTTGCTGTTCTTGAGAATATCGCCCAGTGCCAGCATTTTCGGTACGTAAATCTTTGTTTCCTGTGGCAGTGAGAGCGACCAGAAGTCTGTGGGTTTTCCACGCGCTTTATTCGCTTTCATTGCCTTCAGTACACGACCTTCACCACTGTTATACGCCGCGACGGTCAATAACCAGTCGCCGTCAAACATCTTGTTCAGACGTTGCATCATGTCGAGAGCGGCTGTCGTTGAAGCGACAACATCACGACGCGCATCGTAGTTGCGGGTCTGCTTTAAACCATAATTTCGCCCTGTGCTCGGAATGATCTGCCAGATGCCTGCTGCATTGGCGCCAGACGTCGCGTGCGGGTCAAAAGCGCTCTCCACTATGGGTAGTAGTACCAGTTCCATAGGCATGTTACGTTTCTTAACTTGCCCGGCTATCCAGTACATATACGGCTCTGCCCGTAATGTTACATCGTGGAGATAGCTCTTATTTCTCAAATACTTCTGTTTCTGTTCGCGAATCCGGCTGTTTTCCGGAATTCCCATCTTTAGCTCGTCGCCAATAGAGGCCCACAAGTCTTGTTCCTGCGCGAAGGATGTCCCATCGTCCAACCATCGCGCCTGACTCGTAAACTTCCCTGCTTCCCCTTGACCAGCCGCAGAAAGGCTCTGTGCGTGCTGTTGTACGTTGCTGCCGTTTTGTGACTGGCAACCTACAAGCAGGACAGAGGCGAGTAATATCGCTTTTGCCTTCATGTGTGTGTCAATAGTTGCTTAAAAGACGAGCGATGATAACGGCGAAATTTTGAAAAGGCAACCCGCAATTATCTGAAGTTATCTTTCTTTGACCTTAACCATGCAAATCGCGCTTCAGGTTGTAACAAATTTGTTTCTTTATTAATTTTATTAATTAAATCAACATCATCAGTTCTTAAAAATAAATTTATTTGTCGCTCATTTTTCAGAATTACGGGGAGTGTTTTTTGGTTTTTTGCACGTAACTCCTTCACTTTCTGGTAATAATCCTGAATCGCCCGATCCTCAGGTAGCACGCTTGCAGCAAACTTCATATTCCCTAATGTATATTCATGTGCGCAACAAATTACGGTGTCGGCTGGCAGCGCATTAATTTTTTGTAAAGATTGATACATCTGTTCTGGCGTGCCTTCAAACAGCCTTCCACAGCCGCCAGAAAACAGCGTGTCGCCACAAAACAGATAAGGTTTGCTGTAGAAACAGAGATGACCGGAAGTGTGACCTGGCGTAGCAAATACGGAAAACTCCCACCCGAGGATGAGGATACTTTCGCCTTCTTCGACAACTTGCGTTGTACCCTTATCCTGTGTCTCTGCTGGTCCGTAGACGGGTAGATGGGGATAGCGCGCAAGGAGATCGGGAACACCGCCGACATGATCGTGATGGTGATGGGTAAGGAGGATCGCTTCCGGCTGCCAGCCGTTTTCTTTTATCGCGTGCAGGATCGGTGCGGATTCGCCTGGATCAACAATGATGCATCTGCGATCGTCGTCGACTAAAACCCAGATGTAATTGTCCTGAAAGGCGGAAATACTGATAAGATTCATGCATTACCTCTTATAGCGTGGCGGGTGTTTTGATGAAACCGGCAAGGATACCTCAGACTGTCGCACCACCGGAACGTTGGGCAGAGTTGCCCTGGGGTGAATATTATCGCGAGGCCTTAGAACTTCAGCTTAAACCCTGGCTCGCGAAAATGTATGGTTTTCACCTGCTTAAGATTGGCAATCTGAGCGCAGAAATCAATACCGAAAGCTGCGCTATCTCGCATCAGGTTAGCGTATCGCTTAATGGCTCCCCGGTTCAGGTGAAAGCGGATCCGCTGCATTTGCCGTTTGCGGAAAAATCCATTGATGCCTGTCTGCTCGCCCACACGCTGCCCTGGTGCAGCGATCCCCATCGTCTGCTGCGGGAAGCCGACCGCGTTTTGATTGATGACGGCTGGCTGATCCTGAGCGGTTTTAATCCGCTGAGTCTGATGGGGCTACGTAAACTGACGCCCGTTCTGCGTCGCACGCCGCCTTATAACAGCAGGATGTTTACCATGATGCGCCAGCTGGACTGGCTTTCACTGTTAAATTTCGAAGTGCTAAGCTACGGGGGTTTTCAGGTCATCCCCTGGACGCGTAAAGGCGGGGTCTTATTAAGCACCCATTTACCCGCGCTGGGCTGCATGCAATTTATTGTCGCGCGTAAGAGGACGATCCCCCTTACGCTCAACCCGATGAAGCAAAGCAAATCAAAAACACGGATCCGCCAGACCGTGGGGGCCACGCGGCAGTACAAAAAACCGTGATCAGGATTCAGGTTGATAACCTGCATCCTCATGGGTCGGGTTGGATGCCGCCGCGCGAGCCAGCTCGTCACAGCGTTCGTTTTCAGGATGACCGGCGTGCCCCTTTACCCACTCCCATTTGATTTCGTGCTGACCGAGGGCGGCATCAAGACGCTTCCAGAGATCGACATTCTTGACGGGTTTTTTCTCTGCCGTTTTCCAGCCACGCTTTTTCCAGTTGTGGATCCATTGGGTAATGCCCTGGCGGACATACTGGCTGTCGGTACTCAGCACCACGTCACAATGTTCTTTTAACGCTTCCAGCGCCACGATGGCCGCCATCAACTCCATGCGGTTGTTGGTGGTCAGGAAATAGCCTTCACTAAATGTTTTTTCATGCTGGCGATAGCGCATAATGGCGCCATAGCCGCCGGGCCCTGGGTTACCGAGACAAGATCCATCGGTGAAAATTTCTACCTGTTTACGCATCTCTGGTAGACTTCCTGTATTTGAAACGTTCAGTAAAACGATAAGTCTGACATAAATGACCGCTATGAGCACTGCAATTACTCGCCAGATTGTTCTTGATACCGAAACCACCGGTATGAACCAGATTGGCGCCCACTACGAAGGGCACAAAATCATTGAGATTGGTGCCGTTGAAGTGGTGAACCGTCGCCTTACGGGCAACAACTTCCACGTTTACCTTAAACCCGATCGGCTGGTGGACCCGGAAGCGTTCGGCGTTCACGGAATTGCCGATGAGTTTTTGCTGGATAAGCCCACCTTTGCCGACGTCGCAGATGAATTTCTCGACTACATCAGAGGTGCGGAACTTGTCATTCATAACGCGTCGTTCGATATCGGCTTTATGGACTATGAGTTCAGCAAGCTCAACCGTGATATTCCGAAGACGAATACGTTCTGTAAAGTCACGGATAGCCTGGCGCTGGCAAGGAAGATGTTCCCCGGCAAGCGTAACAGCCTTGATGCCCTGTGCTCTCGCTATGAGATAGACAACACCAAGCGAACGCTGCACGGCGCGTTGCTCGATGCCCAGATCCTGGCCGATGTCTACCTGACCATGACCGGCGGGCAAACGTCGATGAAATTCAGTATGGAAAATGAATCCCAGCAGACGCGGGATGAAGGGGGAATTCAGCGTATTGTGCGTCAGGCGAATCGCCTGCGGGTTGTTTTAGCCAGTGATGAAGAACTGATGAACCATGAATCTCGTCTCGATTTAGTGCAGAAGAAGGGCGGAAGCTGTCTGTGGCGCACGTGAAAATGTGCTGAAACGTTTGTTAAATCACCGTTTGGGTGAATTTTGCAGCAAACGATTCAAAACCTGAGAAAAAGCGTTGACGAGTTCAGAGGCAAACCGTAATATTCGCCTCGTTCCCCAAACGGGAACAGTGGAGCGGTAGTTCAGTCGGTTAGAATACCTGCCTGTCACGCAGGGGGTCGCGGGTTCGAGTCCCGTCCGTTCCGCCACTATTCAGAAAGCCTGAGTCAGAAATGATTCAGGCTTTCGTCGTTTTATAGTCCCTCGAATATTGTTTATTCCTCTTTTTATTTTTATTAACAAAAAGTTAATAAATACGGTGCATTTTATTAACAATTGCACGATTTTAGTGCGTTATTTGCACTGTTTTTGTGCGTTTCTTGCCCATTCTCACCGTCGCGCCCATCTTCTTATGTAATAATTATGTAAAATAATTGGTAAGAAATCATTCGGTTACCGATCATTTTTCAGAAAATTAACGAACCAATACGCTATTGGTTCGTTAATTGCTTAATTACTAGCACGTTAAGTTCTGCGTCATATCAATAACTTATTATTAATAAAAATAAAGCAATGATGAAAGCGAGCGAACCAATATGGAAAAGCCTTCACGGTTTTTAGCTAATTCCAGTACCGCGCTTGAGCAGCTGCGCGGGCTTATCAACCAGCACGAGTCAACACCAGGCATTCCGCTGCCCACTGAACGTGAGCTGTCGGACACTCTCGGCGTAGGCCGACGTGAAGTGCGTCGCGCGCTGGACGTGCTGGAAGAGGAAGGGCGTATCTGGCGCAAGCAGGGCAAGGGTACCTTCATTGGTCCATCTGCCCCGGTTGAGCCGTTGGCGCTTCAGGGATTGGTTCAGCAAACCAACCTGCTGGAAGTCATGGAAGCTCGACTACAGCTCGAACCCGGCTTAGCCCGACTTGCGGCACTGCGTGCCACCAGGGAAAACCTCGCGCTCATGCAGCGTATGCTGGAACGCATTAATAAGGTCAGCCCGGATGACCGCGATCTCAACGAACTGTGGGATAGCGCCTTCCACCGCGCCATTGCGGAGGCAGCAGGTAACCGCCTGATGCTTGGGCTTTTTGATGCGATAGATGCCGTCCGCCGGGAGCCTGGCTGGCAGCATTTACGCGAACTTGCCCGCACCCCTGAACGTGTCGATAGCTACAACGACCACCATCACAAAATCATGTCAGCGATTATTCATCGCCAGCCTAACGAAGCAGCTGCCGCCATGCGCGAACACCTGCTCAGCCTGCAAACCGCGCTGATTCAGGCTATTCACCTTGAGGACGATTCCACGCTATGACGACGATACCTTTTAAGGACTCCACGCCCGTACTGCGGCTGCAAAACCTCAACGTTAAATTCGCGGGCTCGCCGGTGAGCGTGCTCGACGATATCTCGCTGACGGTCAGGGCGGGAGAAACGCTGGCGCTGGTAGGCGAGTCCGGCTGCGGTAAAAGCATCACTTCCCTGGCGCTGATGGGGTTATTACCTGCCAGCGCCCGGATCGTCAGCGGGGAGATGAATTTCCGCCGCCAGGATCTGCGCAAGCTCTCGCCGCGGGAGTATGCCGATCTGCGCGGCAGCGAGCTGGCGATGATATTCCAGGAGCCCATGACCTCGCTCAACCCTGCCTTCACGCTTGGCGATCAGCTCAGTGAAGCGGTGATGCGCCATCAAACGATCTCCCGGGCTGAGGCGATGACGGTTGCGCTACAGATCCTGGAGAAGGTGCAGATCCCGGCAGCAGAGATGCGCCTTAAGGCTTACCCGCATCAGCTTTCCGGCGGTATGCGCCAGCGCGTGATGATTGCGATGGCGCTGATAAACCATCCCAAACTACTCATTGCTGACGAACCCACTACCGCTCTGGACGTGACCATTCAGGCGCAAATTCTCTCCCTGCTCAATACTTTAAAAGAAGAAACGGGCACGGCGGTGCTGATGATCACCCACGATTTAGGCGTGGTGGCTGAAGTCGCGCAGCAGGTGGCGGTGATGTATGCCGGACAGGTAGTGGAGCAGGGGAGTGTTGAAGCCCTGTTTGCCGATCCGCAGCACCCCTATACCATTGGCCTTATGGGTTCCCTTCCTTCTATGGGTGCGCGTAAAGGCCAGCTATCAACTATTCCCGGATCGGTCCCGCTGCCGGAATCCATGCCTCAAGGCTGCCGCTTTGCCACCCGATGTCCCTTCGCGCAGACGCGCTGTCATGCTGAAAAACCACCGCTCACTACGCTTGGTACGGGCCATCAGGTTGCCTGCTTCCGCGTGCCGCTCGAACACCACATTGCCCTGGGAGAGACCGCATGACCATGCCCATTCTTGAAGCCCGCGATCTGAGCAAGCTTTTCCCCGGCCCGAAAAAACTGTTTACGCCGGCCCGCTTTGTCACCGCTGTCGACCGAGTTTCGATGTCGGTGATGCCTGGCGAAACGCTGGCAATTGTCGGCGAGTCGGGTTCCGGGAAATCCACCCTTGGTCGTCTGCTGCTGCGCCTGCTGGGCGCCAGCGAAGGGCGGGTATTTTATCAGGGTGAGGAGATCACCCACGCCTCGGGCGCCCGTCTGAACCAGCTCCGGCGTGAGCTACAGATCATCTTTCAGGATCCCTTCGCTTCGCTGAACCCGCGCATGACGGTGGAGCAAATTGTCGGTGAGCCGCTGTGGCTGCACCAGAACATGAAAAAAACGGATCGCCAGTACCGCGTCTCCGAGCTACTCAGGACGGTCGGCTTGCCCTCAGCCTGGGCCGGGCGTTATCCACACGAATTTTCCGGCGGGCAGCGTCAGCGTATCGGCATTGCGCGCGCGCTGGCGTCAGGCCCAAAGCTGCTGCTGGGTGATGAGCCGGTTTCTGCGCTGGACGTTTCCGTTCAGGCACAGGTGGTTAATTTACTGGAAAGCCTGAAGCACCAGTTGGGGCTAACGATGGTGATCGTCGCCCACGGGCTGGCGGTTATCCGTCATATGAGCGACCGCGTGGCGGTAATGTATCTTGGGCAAATCGTCGAGCTGGCCACCGTCGACGACATCTTCGACGCACCGTTGCATCCTTATACCCAGGCGTTGATTGCCTCAGCGCCGCAAATGCAGCCAGGCGTAGCGCGGGATACGCCGCTGTTGCAGGGTGATTTACCGAACCCGGCTAACCCGCCGTCCGGCTGCCGTTTCCACACCCGTTGCCCCTACGTTACAGATGAATGCCGCCAGATCGAGCCGATTAATCAGGTGCTCGACGGCGGACGTCAGGTTGCCTGCCATCGCTGGCAGGAGATCAATCGCGATCGCAGCGTTATCCAGATCGCACCGCCATCCGCCGCTTTTCTGCGCCGCCGCGCGCTGTTTGAACACGCGGCCACTCACTCCTCCCTTCCTTCAAGGAACTCATGATAATGACAATGCGTAATTCTCTTTTGACCGTACTGGGAAGTGTTATGTTGCTTGGCGCGGCGCTGCCCGCCCATTCTGAAAGCGTGCTGCGGATCGGCCTGGGGGCCGACCCGGATATGCTCGACCCGCATCTGGCGCGCACCTACTATGGCCGTTTCGTGTTTGCCTCCCTGTGCGACAGGCTGGTGGACGTCGACGAGCACCTGAAAGTGGTGCCGGGTCTGGCAAAATCCTGGGCCTGGAGCGAAGATGGCAAAACGCTGACTATGGATCTACGCGAAGGTGTGACCTTCCACGACGGTGAAAAATTTGATGCCGCTGCGGCAAAATACAACCTCGACCGCGCCCTGACCCTCAAAGGCTCCCTGCGTAAAAGCGAGATCTCATCCGTTGAATCGGTCGAGGTCACCGGCCCGATGCAGATTGCGCTGCACCTGAAAACACCGGATGCCGCGCTGCTAATGCAGCTCACCGACCGCGCGGGCGCGATGATGGCACCCGATGCGGCGAAAAAGCCTGACTTTGCCGCCCATCCCGTCTGCTCCGGTCCATACAAATTCGACAGCCGCGTGTCGCAGGACCGCATCGTTCTGACCCGCTTCGACAACTACTGGAACAAAGACGCCTATCACTTCGACAAAATCATCTATCTGCCGATCCCGGATGCCTCCGTGCGTCTCGCGAACCTGCGCGCGGGCGATCTCGACCTGACCGAAGGCATTGCCGCCAGCGACGTCAAAACCGTCGAAGCCGACAGCAAGCTGGCGCTGGCGAAGGTCACCGGTCTGGGCTATCAGGGGATCACCTTCAATATTAACAACGGCAAGGTGCCGGCCAACGATCCGTTCAAAGATGCCCGCGTGCGCGAGGCATTTTCTCAGGCAATCGATCGCGATGCCTTAAACCAGGTGGTCTTTGAAGGGCTCTACACCCCGGCAAATCAGGCGTTTTCACCGGTCAGCCCGTACCACGTTAACCTGCCGGTCCCGCCGCGCGACGTCGATAAAGCCAAAGCGCTGCTGAAAGCCGCCGGTGTAACCACGCCGCTGAGCGTCAATCTGCTGGTGCCGAACAACCCAACCTCGCAGCAGGTGGGACAGGTATTGCAGGCGATGGTGGCAGAGGCGGGCTTTAACCTGAACCTGCAAATGACCGAGTTCGCCACGCTGCTGGATCGCCAGCAGAGCGGTGACTACCAGTTGAGCTTCTCCGGCTGGTCGGGGCGCCCGGATCCGGATGGCAGCATTTACGGCTTTATCAACAGTAAAGGCACCCTGAACGACGGCCGATACAGCAACGCGCAAATCGATGAATGGCTGACTCAGGCGCGTCAGAGCACCGACCAGGCCGCACGCCAGCCGCTGTACGACAAGGTGGTGAAGCAGCTCCAGACCGACATGCCGATTGCCTACCTCTACTTCGAGCCGCGCATTTTTGGCCTGAACAAAAGCGTGCAGGGCTTTAAGCCGTACCCGGACGGCATCGTGCGTCTGGCCGGTTTGACGCTGGCAAAATAAACGTCCTGAGGAGAACCCATGCTGGAACTGATTTGCAAACGTCTGCTGCTGGCCGTCCCGACGCTATTGCTGGTGAGCATGATGGTGTTCGGGCTGCAAAAGCTGCTGCCCGGCGACCCGCTGATCGCCATGGCCGGGGAGGAGCGCGATCCGGCGGTCATTGCCCAACTGCGTGCTGAGCTTAATCTGGATGCGCCGATCCCCGTGCAGTATTTCCATTGGCTGACGCGCGCGCTGCAGGGCGATCTGGGCGTCTCCTTGCGCACGCATGAACCGGTCACGCAGCTGATTGCCAGCAAGCTGCCGGTCACGCTGGAGCTCTCTCTGCTGGCGATGATCATCGCGCTGGTGTTTGGCATCAGCATGGGGATCCTTGCGGCGGTGAATAAAAACAGCTGGGTCGATCACGGGGCGAACTTTGTGGCGATCTCGGGGATATCAATTCCGCACTTCTGGCTGGGGATCCTGCTGATTCTGGTCTTTTCGGTGAACTTGCAATGGTTACCTGCGTCCGGTTATGTGCCATTCAGTGAAGATCCGATCCAGAACCTGCGCACGCTGCTGCTGCCCGCGTCCGTGCTCGGAACCGGACTGGCGGCGACGCTGATGCGCCATACCCGAGCGTCGATGATTGCGGTGCTGAAAGCGGATTACATCCGCACCGCGCGCGCTAAGGGGCTGCTGCCGAAAGCAGTGATCCTGAAGCACGCCTTTCGCAACGCGCTGGTGCCTGTAATCACCCTCACCACGCTTCTGTTCGGCGAGCTACTGGGCGGCGCGGTGCTGACCGAGCAGGTCTTCACCATTCCGGGCTTTGGCAAAATGATCGTCGACTCGGTGTTCAATCGTGACTATGCGGTGGTGCAGGGCGTGGTGCTGATCGTGGCGATCGGCTTCCTGATGCTCAATCTGCTGGCCGACGTGCTCTACGTCCTTATCAACCCGAAAATGCGAGGTTAACCATGGCGGAACTGACGACGCAAACCGTTGCCCCCACGCTGCCGCGCGCGCAGAACCGGGTGCTGAAGAAATTTCTCGGCAATAAAAGCGCGGTGATTGGCGCGCTTGTGGTGGGCTTTTTTGTCCTGGTGGCGCTGCTGGCGCCGTGGATCGCCCCCTTCGACCCGGTCAAAGCCAACTTCCTGGCGGTGCGCAAAGCGCCGTCGGCGATGTACTGGTTCGGCACCGACGAGCTGGGGCGTGACATCTTATCCCGCATTATTTGGGGAGCGCGCACCTCGCTGATGGCGGGCTGTATGTCGGTCATTATTGCCGTGGTCATCGGCGTGCCGCTGGGGCTGGTGGCGGGCTACTTCCAGAAGATGTGGGACGGCGTGATCTCGCGCTTTATTGAGGCCTTGCTGGCCTGTCCGTTCCTGATCATGGCGATCGCGCTGGGGGCATTTTTGGGCCCAAGCCTGACGAATGCGATGATCGCCATTGGTCTCTCGGCAATGCCGATTTTCGCCCGGCTGACGCGCGGCCAGGTGATCGCCATTCGCAACGAAGAGTATATCGACGGCGCGCGGGCGATTGGCCTGCCGGATCGCTGGATCATCATTAAATACGTCCTGCCAAACGTGATGTCGCCGATCCTCGTGCAGGCCACGCTGGCGATCGCCTCGGCGATTATCGCCGAAGCCAGCCTGTCGTTTTTGGGGCTGGGACAGCAGCCGCCAAATCCGTCCTGGGGCTCCATGCTCAACACCGCGAAAGGGTTTCTGGAGCAGGCTCCGTGGATGTCCGTTTTCCCCGGCGTGGCGATTTTCCTTGCCGTGCAGGGCTTTAATCTACTCGGCGACGGGCTGCGCGATGCGCTCGATCCGCGCCACGACTAAGGAGTCATGATGACCAAAGCGCTTGATTTTACGTCCGGTTACGATTCACGCCGCCCGCCGATGCTGGGCCATAACGCGGTTGCCACGTCGCAGCCGCTGGCGGCGCAGGCGGGGATGAAGATGCTGCAACTGGGCGGCAATGCCGTCGATGCAGCCATTGCCACCGCGATGGCGCTGACGGTGGTTGAGCCGACCGGCAACGGGATCGGCAGCGACGCCTTTGCCATCGTCTGGGACGGTGAAAAGCTTCACGGCCTCAACGCATCAGGCCGCTCGCCGGCCAGCTGGCATGCGGATCTGTTTGCCGGAAAAAGCGCAGTGCCGGAAATTGGCTGGGACGCGGTGACCGTGCCGGGAGCGGTATCCGGCTGGGTCGCGCTGGCGGAGCGCTTCGGCACGCTGCCGCTGACCACGCTGGCGCAGCCTGCCATTGACTACGCGCGCAACGGCTTTCCCGTCTCGCCGCTGATTGGTCATCTCTGGCAGCGAGGCTATAGCAAGCTGAAAGATCAGCCGGGCTTCAGCGCCTGCTTCGCGCCGGAAGGCCGCGCCCCGCGCGTGGGGGAAATCTTCCGTAACCCCGCGCAGGCGAACTCGCTGGAGCTGATTGCGAAAACCAACGGCGACGCGTTTTACCGCGGCGAGCTGGCGCAGAAAATTGCCGCCTTTGCCAAAGAACACGGTGCGCATCTGACGGCAGAGGATCTGGCAAACCACCGCGTGGACTGGGTTGACCTGCTGTCGCGCGACTTCGCGGGCGGCTCGGTTCAGGAATTGCCGCCAAACGGTCAGGGGATCGCCACGCTGATTGCGCTCGGCATTCTTGAGCAGTGCGGCATTGAGAAGCACCACCCGGACTCCGTGCAGTCTCTGCACCTGTCCATCGAGGCGATGAAGCTGGCGCTGGCGGATCTCGATCGCTACGTGGCGGACGAAGAACACATGGCCTTCGCGGCGAAAGAACTGCTGAGCGACCATTACCTGAAGTCGCGCGCGGCGCTTATTAACCACGATAGCGCCTCTGATTTTGTGTACGGATCGCCGACGCAGAGCGGGACGGTTTACGTCAGCACCGGGGATGCGAGTGGGATGATGGTCTCGTTTATTCAGTCCAACTATATGGGATTCGGTTCAGGGATCGTGGTGCCGGATACCGGGATCAGCCTGCAAAACCGGGGCTGCGGCTTTGTGCTGGATCCTGCGCACCCGAACGCGCTGGCGGGCAGTAAGCGCCCGTTCCACACCATCATTCCGGGATTTGCGATGGACGGCAACGGCAAGCCGCTGATGTCCTTCGGCGTGATGGGCGGCCCGATGCAGGCGCAGGGGCACATGCAGATGGCGCTGCGCATTATGCTGCACGGGCAAAACCCGCAGACGGCAATCGATGCACCGCGCTGGCGCGTGGTGCAGGGCAGGGAGGTGATCGTCGAATCAACGTTCGATCGCAATACTATCGCGGCGCTGCGCGAGCGCGGGCATCAGATCGTGGTGGAAGATCCGCTTCAGGATTATAACTTCGGCGGTGCGCAGGTGATTTACCGTATGCCGGAAGGGCACTACGTGGCCGCGACGGAAAGCCGCAAAGACGGACAGGCGCTGGTGAGTTAATTAACGCCCGGTGGCGCTGCGCTTACCGGGCCTACGCTGTGCTTTTTGTAGGCCGGGTAAGGCGCAGCCGTCACCCGGCTTTTTTTCAACCAATGCTAAACGGATCTGCATCCTGCCAGGCCGGAAACTTCTCCCGATACTCCTTTAACGCCGTTAACGAGATCTCAGCGTCAATTCGTGTTGCCTGATGCGGCTCGGCGGTGGCAATAATCTCACCCTGCGGACTTATCACCCGGCTGTCACCGCGATAGTGATGCCCGTTGCCGTCCGTTCCCACGCGGTTACAGCCAACGACATAAGCCTGATTTTCAATCGCGCGCGCGGTCAGTAAAGCCTGCCAGTGCAGGGAGCGTGGGGCGGGCCAGTTGGCGACGTACAACGCCAGGTCATAATCGTTGCGGTTGCGCGACCACACCGGGAAGCGCAGGTCATAGCAGACCAGCGGCAGAATACGCCAGCCGCGCCATTCAAATACCACGCGTTCGCTTCCGGCTTCATAATGTTGATGTTCATCCGCCATGCGGAACAGGTGGCGCTTATCGTAGAAATGGACTTTTCCTTCCGGCTCAACCAGCAGGAAGCGGTTGACCGGTCCGCGCCCGGTCTGGAGTGCGACGCTACCGGCAATCAGCGCATTTGTTTCCTGCGCCTTGGCGTGCATCCAGGCCACCACCTCGTCCTGCGGCATGGACTGTTTTGCTGCCTCCATCGCGAAACCTGTGGTAAACATCTCCGGCAGGACAATCACATCGCGTCCGGTAATCTCTTCCAGCTGGCGATCAAAATGGCGAAGGTTGGCGGGGCCGTCCATCCACACTAAAGGTTGCTGCAAAACAGAAATCTTTAAACCAGGCACGATACAGGCTCCTTAATAAACACTTTTTGACACTGTAGCACGTCATTACCAGAAAATGTGGCAATAAAAAACCCCGCGCGGGGCGGGGTTTGTGGGAGCAAAAGGCCTTATGCCGCTTCAGGTTTGCGGTGCTTCTCTGGCAGCTTTACCGGCTGTGTCGCCAGCTCTTCAGGTTCGAAATCATCCACATTAATACTGCGCAGACGGCTCTCTTCGGCTTTCACCAGAATCGCAGCTTCGCTGTTGTCGATGATGCCACCCGCCAGCGCCTGTTTTGCCAGCTCATCCAGTCGTGTAAACGGCAGGTTTTTGCCCAGCTGTTTGCAGATCTTCTGGTGAATCGGGTCGGCGGCCATCACGTCAAGCAGCGCCTCTTCCAGCAAACCTACCGGGTTATGCGGGGTAGGTGCCAGATATTGACCCCGACCAATACGAGAGCGGGTTGCGCTTGGTACCTGGAGGATTTTTGCCACTTTGTGATCCAGCTTGTCGGACGGCGCCAGGTGATGACGACCGGTCGGGAAGATCACCGCGCGCAGGGCACCCGCCACGAAGCGGTTCGGGAAGTTCGCCAGCAGATCGTCAATCGCCTGTTCGGCCTGATACATCGCATCCTGAACGCCCCAGTGCACCAGCGGCAGATCCGCTTCCTGACGGCCTTCATCGTCGTAGCGTTTCAGCACCGCAGAGGCCAGGAAGATCTGGCTCAGCACATCACCCAGACGGGCGGAGATGCGTTCGCGACGCTTCAGGCTACCGCCCAGGACGGCCATTGAGACGTCAGATAGCAGAGCCAGGTTGGCGCTCAGACGGTTCAGATGCTGGTAGTAACGTTTGGTCGCATCGCCGGTTGGCGTCGCGCTGGTCAGCCCGCGCGTCAGGCCCAGCCAGAAGCTGCGCACCTTGTTACTGCCGACGTGACCGATATGTTTGAACAGCAGCTTGTCGAAGGCATCCACATCATTATTCTGCGCGGCAGCCATCTCTTCCAGCACGTACGGATGGCAACGAATCGCACCCTGGCCGAAGATCATCATGCTGCGGGTCAGGATGTTTGCCCCTTCCACGGTGATGGCAATCGGCGCACCCTGATAGCCGCGCGCCAGGAAGTTGCCTTCGCCGAGCATGATACCTTTACCGCCTGCAATATCCATTGCATCAATAATTGACTGCTGTGCGCGGTGGGTACAGTGATACTTCACAATCGCTGACAGCACGGCGGGTTTTTCACCCAGCATAATGCCGTAGGTAATCAGCGAGGCTGCGGCGTCCATCACGTAGGCATTACCCGCAATACGCGCCAGCGGCTCTTCGATACCTTCCATCTTGCCGATGGAGATTTTGAACTGACGGCGGATATGCGCGTAAGCCCCAATCCCCATCGCCACCGATTTCAGACCGCCGGTTGAGTTCGACGGCAGGGTAATGCCGCGGCCCACAGACAGACATTCCACCAGCATACGCCAGCCCTGCCCGGCCATTTTCGGGCCACCGATGATGTAGTCAATCGGGACAAAGATATCCTGACCGCGGGTAGGACCGTTCTGGAACGGTACGTTCAGCGGGAAGTGACGGCGACCAATTTCAACGCCCGGGGTTGAGGTTGGGATCAGCGCACAGGTAATACCCAGCTCTTCTTCACCGCCCAGCAGTTTTTCCGGGTCAGAGAGTTTGAACGCCAGGCCCAGCACCGTGGCGATAGGTGCGAGGGTGATATAACGTTTGTTCCAGGTCAGGCGCATACCCAGCACCTGCTGGCCCTGCCATTCGCCCATGCAAACCACGCCGGTATCAGGGATTGCGCCGGCATCGGAGCCCGCTTCGGGGCTGGTCAGCGCGAAGCACGGAATTTCCTGACCACGCGCCAGACGCGGCAGGTAGTGATCCTTCTGCTCTTCCGTACCGTAATGCTGTAACAGCTCGCCCGGGCCTAAGGAGTTTGGCACGCCAACGGTGATCGCCAGGATCCCGGAGACACCCGCCAGTTTTTGCAGTACGCGAGCCTGAGCGTAAGCGGAGAATTCCAGACCGCCATACTCTTTCTTAATGATCATCGCGAAGAAGCGATGCTCTTTCAGGTATGCCCACAGCTCAGGCGGCAGGTCGGCCATTTCGTGAGTGATGGCAAAGTCGTTTGCCATGCGGCACGCTTCTTCTACCGGACCATCAATAAAGGCTTGTTCTTCGGCGGTCAGACGCGGCTGCGGATAGTTGTGAAGCTTTTTCCAGTCCGGGTTGCCCTGGAACAGATCGCCTTCCCACCAGGTCGTACCGGCGTCAATCGCTTCTTTCTCTGTACGCGACATCGGCGGCATCACTTTACGGAATCCCCTGAACACCGGCGCAGAGATCATCGACTTACGCATCGGCGTCAGGTTGAACGGCAGCAAAATGATGGCCAGGGGAACAAGGACCCAGATATTCCACAGGCCAGCGACGCCAAGTGCAGCCGTCCAGGCCAGAAGAATCAGGCTACTCAGGAATAAACTGACACGGTGATAGAACAACACACCGAGCAGCACAACGGTTGCGAAAATGCTCAAAATCATCATAAAGAAAAGCTCCCTTGCTTGTAGGAGGTCTGACCACTTGTGATGATATGGTTGTAGTTGATGTCATTTCCTTTAGCAATGTGTTTACAAAATAATTACAACCTGGTTCACATTGTTCGCGTTTTAGCCGGCACAAAAAATCAAAACGCCGGACGATTCGCATGGCTTTAGCTTCTCGCTTTTACTGCTATCCGGTACACTCCACTGTGTTATTTCATCAATACTGAAGGATTATCCTCATGTACCAGGATCTTATTCGTAACGAACTGAACGAAGCGGCGGAAACGCTGGCGAATTTTCTGAAAGATGATGCCAATATTCACGCTATTCAGCGCGCGGCGGTCCTGCTTGCCGACAGCTTCAAAGCCGGCGGTAAAGTGCTCTCCTGCGGTAACGGCGGTTCCCACTGTGACGCCATGCACTTCGCCGAAGAGCTGACCGGACGCTATCGCGAAAACCGTCCGGGCTACCCGGCGATTGCGATTTCCGACGTGAGCCACATCTCCTGCGTAGGCAACGACTTCGGTTACGACCATATCTTTTCCCGCTACGTTGAAGCCGTAGGCCGTGAAGGCGACGTGCTGCTGGGTATCTCCACGTCCGGTAACTCTGCTAACGTGATCAAAGCGATCGCCGCCGCGCGTGAGAAGGGCATGAAAGTGATCACCCTTACCGGGAAAGATGGCGGTAAGATGGACGGTACAGCGGACATTGAAATCCGTGTACCACACTTCGGTTATGCGGATCGCGTTCAGGAAATTCACATCAAAGTGATCCACATCCTGATCCAACTGATCGAAAAAGAGATGGTTAAGTAAGACTTCGCTGGGGGGCGCCGGTGCCCCCCGCTGTTGTGGAGGTGATCTATGTGCGAACTGCTCGGGATGAGCGCCAATGTGCCAACCGATATCTGCTTTAGTTTTACCGGGCTGGTTCAGCGCGGTGGAGGAACCGGGCCGCATAAAGACGGCTGGGGTATTACCTTCTACGAAGGCAAAGGATGTCGCACGTTTAAAGATCCACAACCCAGCTTTAACTCACCCATTGCCAGACTGGTGCAGGACTATCCTATTAAATCCTGTTCGGTGATCGCCCATATCCGCCAGGCCAATCGCGGCGAAGTGGCGCTGGAAAATACCCATCCGTTTACCCGTGAACTGTGGGGCCGTAACTGGACCTATGCGCACAACGGGCAGCTTTCGGGCTATAAGTCGCTGGAAACCGGCAATTTCCGTCCTGTCGGTGAAACGGACAGCGAAAAAGCATTTTGCTGGCTGCTGCACAAGCTGACCGAGCGCTACCCCCGTACGCCCGGCAACATGACCGCCGTTTTTAAGTACATAGCGTCACTGGCGTCTGAGTTACGCGAGAAGGGCGTCTTTAATATGCTGCTGTCTGACGGGCGCTACGTGATGGCGTTCTGCTCGACGAATCTGTTCTGGATCACCCGACGTGCGCCGTTTGGCGTCGCCACGCTGCTCGATCAGGATGTGGAAATTGATTTTCAGAAGGAGACCACACCGAACGATGTGGTCACTGTCATTGCAACGCAGCCGCTGACCGGCAACGAAACCTGGCAAAAGATCATGCCAGGCGAGTGGGCGCTATTTTGTCTCGGGGACCGCGTAATTTGACGCCAGCTGCGGCTGAACCACTTCATGGCTGAGCGGTTTACTCACCACGTAACGGCCATTGACGATGGACACCACCGGCGGCTTATGGGTCTGCTCGAAGTAGTCATAGCCCGGTTTTAGCTGTTTCCAGAAATCTGTGTAAACAGAGTACTTATGGCGCGCCATGTTCGCATCCGTCATACGGAACGGATAGATGCTGACCTGAACATTCGGCTGGCCGAAGACCAGTGCGCCCGTGACAAACTGGAAGATTTCATCAATGCCGGAATCCGTCATCGCATAACAACCGACTGACACGCAGGCACCGTGAATCATCAGGTATTTCCCTTCGTAACCGTGCGCACGGTCGAAGGCATTGGGGAAACCGATGTTAATCGCTTTATAGAAGCGGCTGTCCGGTTTTAGCTGGTTACGCTGAACGTTGTAAAACCCTTCCGGACTTTTGAAGTCACCCTGGCGCTGTTTCGGCCCCAGCCCGCCAGAATAGTTACAGATTTTGTAGCTATCGAGCAGCTGATACGTCTCGCCCATTTTGACAAACAGATCGAGTGTGCGCTCTTCCTTGAAGATTTGAATATAAACCGGGGATCCCATCAACTGCTGTTTATACTCTTTGCTGACCGGCGTCGTTGAACTATTACTGCCAAGCAGCCCGGCAAACGACATGCACGGTATCAGAAGCATCGCAATGAACAATGCGATTTTACGCATACTACTGGTTCCTTGATAAAACAATGACCAACTTGCCAGAACGGCAAAAGACACCCGAAATCAGACTAATCTGGACAGGAGCGCTCACATTAGCACCGATGGAGATTTTCGCAAGAGCCAACCTTTGCGTTTACAAATTAGTTTTACTTTATAACCCATTCATAATGTCCTGACTCCAGGAACTTTGCGCAATAGCTCGCATTTCGGCGCGCCAGTCGGCGGATTTGCTGCCCCTGGCAGGGCCGAAAATGATACACTCCGGCCTCTCTGGATTGTTGTTCATGGATACCTGCTAACCACATGTTTAGAATTAGAAAAGGACTCGATCTGCCAATCTCTGGCGTGCCTGAACAGCACGTCACCACCGGCGCCAGTATTCATCATGTCGCTATTGTAGGTGATGATTACGTGGGCATGCGTCCCGCGATGCTGGTACAGGAAGGCGATCGCGTCATAAAAGGCCAGGCGCTCTTCGAGGATAAAAAAAATCCTGGCGTTATGTTTACCGCCCCAGCCAGCGGCACCGTTGTCGCCATCCATCGTGGTGAGCGTCGCGTTCTGCAATCGGTAGTTATTCAAATTGAAGGCGATGAGAAACGCGAATTTGCGCGTTTTGACGCCGCCGATCTCGCTACCCTCAGCCACGACGCGGTGCAGACGCAACTGCTGGAGTCAGGACTGTGGACGGCGCTTCGCACGCGCCCCTATAGCAAAACGCCCGTGCCAGGCACTGTGCCAGCCGCTATCTTCGTTACGGCCATCGACACCAACCCGCTCAGCGCAGATCCGCAGCCTCTTATCCTGGCGGAACGCAAAGCTTTCGATGCCGGCCTCACCGTGTTAACGCGCCTGACGCCGGGCAAAGTGCATGTCTGCCAGGCCAGCGGCGGTAAGCTGGGCGGCCATCCGCAAGGGCAGGTGGCCTTTAATGAATTTGCCGGTCCGCATCCGGCCGGGCTGGTGGGAACACATATTCATTTCCTGGAGCCGGTAAGCCTGACGAAACAGGTCTGGCATCTTAATTATCAGGACGTGATCGCTATCGGTAAGCTGTTCACCACGGGTGAGCTGTGCGCAGAACGCATTATTGCCATCGGCGGCCCTCAGGCAACCCAACCGCGTCTGGTTCGCACGCTGCTTGGGGCAGACCTGACGGCGCTGTTGACTGGCGAAACGAAAGAGGGTGAAAACCGTATTATTTCCGGTTCGGTGCTGAGCGGCAGGCACGCGACAGGCCCGATGGCCTGGCTGGGTCGTTTCCATCTTCAGGTGAGCGTTGTGCTTGAAGGACGCGAGAAAGAGCTGTTCGGCTGGGTGCTGCCTGGTGCAGAAAAATACTCGGTAACGCGCACCACGCTCGGCCACTTCCTGCGTCGTAAGCTGTTTAACTTCTCCACCAGCACCAACGGCGGTGAGCGCGCCATGGTTCCGATTGGCAACTACGAACGCGTGATGCCGCTGGATATTCTGCCCACCGTGCTGCTGCGCGATCTCCTGGCCGGCGATACCGACGGTGCCCAGGCGTTGGGCTGTCTGGAGCTGGACGAAGAAGATCTGGCGCTGTGTACCTACGTGTGTCCAGGTAAATACGAATATGGACCCGTATTGCGCGAGGTGTTAACCCGCATTGAGCAGGAAGGATAACCATGGGCTTAAAACACCTCTTTGAAAAAATTGAGCCGCACTTTACCGAAGGGAAGCTCAAAAAGTACTACCCGCTGTATGAAGCGACAACGACCATTTTCTACACGCCGGGTCTGGTGACGAAAGGCGCGGCGCACGTTCGCGACGCCATCGACCTCAAGCGAATGATGATTCTGGTCTGGTTTGCGGTCTTCCCGGCCATGTTCTGGGGGATGTATAACGTTGGGTTGCAAACTATTCCGGCGCTGCACCATATGTACGATGCAGAGCAGCTGGCGCAGGTGATTCAGTCTGACTGGCACTATCGTCTGGCGCAGTCGCTGGGGGTGAGCTTTGCGGCAGATGCCGGCTGGGTCAGCATGATGACGCTGGGCGCTGTCTTCTTCCTCCCTATCTATATGACTGTCTTTATCGTGGGCGGTTTCTGGGAGGTGCTGTTCGCTATTATTCGCAAACATGAGATCAACGAGGGCTTCTTTGTCACCTCTATTCTGTTTGCGCTGATTGTCCCGCCAACGCTGCCGCTCTGGCAGGCGGCGATGGGGATCAGCTTTGGCGTGGTGATTGCCAAGGAGATCTTCGGTGGGACCGGACGCAACTTCCTCAACCCGGCGCTGGCAGGGCGCGCGTTCCTGTTCTTTGCTTATCCGGCGCAAATCTCGGGAGACCTGGTGTGGACGGCAGCAGACGGATTCTCCGGCGCGACGCCACTTTCACAGTGGGCGGCAGGCGGCGGCGAAACGCTGGTCAACAATGCAACCGGACAGCCTGTCACCTGGTTTGATGCGTTTATCGGCAATATTCCAGGCTCCATCGGTGAAGTGTCTACCCTGATGATTTTGATCGGCGGGGCCATCATCCTCTTTGGCCGCGTGGCGTCCTGGCGCATTGTCGCTGGCGTCATGCTCGGGATGGTACTCACCGCCACGCTTTTCAACTTCATTGGTTCAGACACAAACCCGATGTTCTCCATGCCGTGGTACTGGCACCTCGTGCTGGGAGGCTTTGCGTTTGGCATGATGTTCATGGCCACCGATCCGGTCTCGGCTTCGTTTACCGACAGAGGTAAATGGTGTTACGGCGCGCTCATTGGGGTGATGTGTGTACTGATTCGCGTGGTCAACCCGGCCTATCCGGAAGGGATGATGTTGGCCATTCTGTTTGCCAATCTGTTTGCGCCGCTGTTCGACTACCTGGTCGTGCGCGCCAACATTAAGCGGAGGAAGGCGCGTGGCTGAGATCAAAAATAACGACAGCATCAGCAAAACGCTGCTGGTGGTGCTGGTACTGTGTCTGGTCTGTTCCATCGTGGTAGCCGGTTCTGCCGTAGGGTTAAAGCCGCTACAGCAGGAGCAACGAGCGCTGGATAAACAGCGTAACATCCTGGCCGTGGCCGGGCTGATGCAGGAAGGCATGACGAAGGATGACGTCGCAGCGGTGTTTGCCGAACGTATTACCGCACGGCTGGTGGATTTAAAAACCGGGGAGTTAATGGATAAAGACCCGGCGAAATACAACCAGGCGCTGGCGCTAAAAGATCCGCAGATGAGCACCACGCTTGACGCCTCGCAGGATCCGGCAGGCATTAAGCGCCGCAGTAATGTCGCGGAGATTTACCTCGTCCGTGACGAGCAAAAGCGCATCCAGGAAATCGTGTTGCCCATCTATGGCAACGGTTTATGGTCAATGATGTACGCCTTTGTGGCGTTGGAAACCGATGGTCGTACGGTCAAAGGCATTACTTATTACGATCAGGGCGAAACACCAGGGCTGGGAGGCGAAGTTGAGAACCCTAACTGGCGGGCACAGTTTGTTGGTAAAAAAGTGCTCGACGACAACGGCCAGCCTGCGCTGAAGGTGGTGAAAGGGGGCGCGCGTCCCGGCGATGAATTTGCCGTTGATGGCCTTTCCGGTGCCACGCTCACCTCTAACGGTGTGCAGCACAGCTTTGATTTCTGGATGGGTGAACTGGGCTTTGGTCCCTTCCTGAAGAATGTACGTGAAGGAGCGCTGAATAATGGCTGATACGGGTGAACTGAAAGAAGTTAAAAAGGTGCTGATTGGCCCGCTGTTAGCCAATAACCCGATAACGCTACAGGTGCTGGGGGTGTGCTCGGCGCTGGCGGTGACCACCAAGCTGGAAACGGCGGTGGTCATGACGCTGGCGGTAACGCTGGTGACAGCGTTTTCCAGCATGTTTATCTCAATGATCCGCCACCACATACCCAACAGCGTGAGGATCATCGTGCAGATGGCTATTATCGCCTCGCTGGTGATCGTGGTCGATCAGCTCCTGCGCGCCTTCGCCTATGAAACCTCGAAGCAGCTTTCGGTGTTTGTCGGCCTGATAATCACCAACTGCATCGTGATGGGGCGTGCTGAAGCCTATGCGATGAAAATGCCACCGCTGGCGAGCTTTATGGACGGTATTGGCAACGGCCTGGGTTACGGCGTGATCCTGTTGACGGTTGGTTTCCTGCGCGAACTTATTGGCAGCGGCAAGCTGTTTGGCATTCCGGTGCTGGATACGGTACAGAACGGCGGCTGGTATCTGCCGAACGGCCTGTTCCTGCTGGCCCCAAGCGCATTTTTCATTATCGGTTTGCTGATCTGGCTGATTCGTACGTTGAAGCCTGAACAGCAGGAAAAGGAGTAACCGACAATGGCTCATTACCTGAGTTTATTTGTGCGCGCGGTGTTTGTTGAAAACATGGCGCTCGCTTTCTTCCTGGGCATGTGTACGTTCCTTGCCGTTTCTAAAAAGGTATCGACGGCATTTGGTCTGGGCGTGGCAGTTACCGTTGTGCTGGGGCTTTCCGTTCCGATTAACAACCTGGTATTCAACTTCGTGCTGCGCGATGGCGCGCTGGTGGAGGGGGTTGATCTTAGCTTCCTGAACTTCATCACTTTTATCGGAGTGATTGCGGCGCTTGTTCAGATCCTGGAGATGATCCTCGATAAATACTTCCCGTCGCTGTACAACGCGCTGGGGATCTTCCTGCCGCTGATCGCCGTGAACTGCGCCATCTTCGGTGGCGTCTCGTTTATGGTTCAGCGCGATTACAACTTCAGTGAATCGGTTGTGTATGGCTTCGGTTCCGGTATCGGCTGGATGCTGGCGATTGTCACCATGGCGGGGATCCGTGAAAAAATGAAATATGCCAACGTACCTGCGGGGCTTCGTGGCTTAGGGATCACCTTTATCACCACCGGCCTGATGGCGTTGGGCTTTATGTCCTTCTCCGGTGTGCAGCTATAAGGGCTAACAGATGGAAATTATTCTTGGCGTGGTGATGTTCACGCTGATAGTACTGGTGCTGTCAGGGCTGATCCTGGCGGCGCGTGCGAAGCTGGTCAATTCCGGGGATGTGATCATTGATATCAATGACGATCCGCAGAATCAGATCCGTACCCCGGCAGGGGATAAGCTGCTTAACACGCTCTCCGGCAACGGGATTTTTGTCTCGTCTGCCTGTGGCGGCGGTGGCTCCTGTGGCCAGTGCCGTGTGACGGTCAAAGAGGGCGGCGGTGATATTCTGCCAACGGAACTGTCGCATATCACGAAGCGTGAAGCGAAAGAGGGATGCCGTCTGGCGTGCCAGGTCGCTGTGCGCCAGAACATGAAGATTGAGCTGCCGGAGGAGATCTTCGGCGTGAAAAAATGGGAGTGCGAAGTTATCTCTAACGATAACAAAGCTACGTTCATCAAAGAGCTCAAGCTGCGTGTCCCTGAAGGGGAGAGCGTCCCGTTCCGTGCGGGTGGGTATATCCAGATTGATTGTCCGGCACACACCGTCGCGTATGCTGACTTCGATGTGCCTGAGGAGTACCGGGCAGACTGGGATAAATTTAACCTCTTCCGCTTTGTTTCCGAGGTAAAAGAGCCCGCGCTTCGCGCCTATTCCATGGCTAACTATCCGGAAGAGAAGGGCATTATTATGCTCAACGTGCGTATCGCCACGCCGCCACCGAATGTGCCTGATGCCCCTCCTGGCGTCATGTCGTCGTATATCTGGTCCCTCAAGCCTGGCGACAAAGTGACGATTTCCGGCCCGTTCGGCGAATTCTTTGCCAAAGATACTGACGCGGAGATGGTCTTTATCGGCGGCGGTGCGGGTATGGCGCCGATGCGTTCGCATATTTTTGACCAGCTCAAACGACTTGGCAGCAAGCGTAAGATCAGCTTCTGGTACGGGGCGCGTTCACTGCGCGAAATGTTCTATGACGATGAGTTTGAACAACTGGCGCGTGATAACCCTAACTTTACCTTCCATGTGGCGCTATCCGATCCGCAGCCGGAAGATAACTGGACAGGCTATACGGGCTTCATCCACAACGTGCTGTATGAAAATTACCTCAAACAGCACCCGGCACCGGAAGACTGCGAGTTCTATATGTGTGGTCCACCAATGATGAACGCCGCCGTGATTAAGATGCTAAAAGATCTTGGCGTGGAAGATGAGAACATCATGCTTGATGATTTCGGAGGCTGATTATGCTGACTTTTCTGGCGACCTTTGCGGTGTTTGTGCTGGTGATCTTCGGCATGTCCTTAGGCTGGATCATCAAGCGTAAAAGCATTCAGGGCAGTTGCGGAGGCATCTCTTCCATCGGAATGGAAAAAGTGTGCGATTGTCCGGAACCGTGCGATGCGCGGAAAAAGCGGATGGCTCGCGAGCAGCAACGCATTATTTAGTCTTCCAGGTCGGGTAAGGCAACGCCGCCACCCGACAATTCCTGCGCGCACTTCTCAACCCTCATTTGTTTACTGTATACTTATCCAGTAATAAGTGAGGGCTTACTATGCGCAAAATAATCCATGTCGATATGGACTGCTTTTTTGCCGCAGTGGAGATGCGTGACAACCCGGCGCTGCGGGATATTCCGATCGCCATTGGCGGCAGCCGGGTTCAGCGCGGTGTCATCAGCACCGCCAACTATCCTGCTCGCAAATACGGTGTACGCAGCGCCATGCCGACAGCGATGGCGCTGAAACTGTGCCCGCATCTCACTCTTTTGCCCGGACGTTTTGATGCCTATAAAGAAGCATCGAGCCACATTCGGGAGATCTTCTCCCGCTACACCTCACTGATTGAACCGTTATCGCTGGATGAAGCCTATCTGGATGTCACCCACAGCATGCACTGCCACGGCTCCGCCACCCTCATGGCGCAGGAGATCCGCCAGACTATTTTTAATGAGCTGAACCTGACGGCATCGGCAGGCGTCGCGCCGGTCAAATTTCTCGCCAAAATCGCCTCCGATTTAAATAAGCCCAACGGCCAGTACGTCATCACTCCGGAAGAGGTTCCGGCGTTTTTAAAGACGCTGCCGCTCAGCAAAATCCCCGGCGTGGGCAAAGTCTCCGCCGCGAAGCTGGAAAGTATGGGGCTACGCACCTGCGAAGACGTTCAGCGCAGCGATCTGGCGCTGCTGCTTAAGCGTTTTGGCAAGTTTGGCCGCGTACTGTGGGAACGCAGTCAGGGCATTGATGACCGGGATGTGAACAACGAACGGCTGCGTAAATCGGTCGGCGTTGAACGCACGCTGAGCGAAGATATCCATGACTGGACCGAGTGTGAAACCATTATTACGGAACAGCTTTATCCTGAGCTTGAACGACGCTTACTGAAGGTCAAACCGGATCTGCTTATTGCCCGACAGGGCATCAAACTGAAATTTAACGATTTTCAGCAGACGACGCAGGAGCACGTCTGGCCACGCCTCAACAAAGAGGATCTTATCGCGACGGCGAAAAAGGCGTGGGAAGAACGGCGGGGCGGACGAGGGGTGAGGCTGGTGGGGCTGCACGTCACCTTGCTGGATCCGCAGCTGGAGCGTCAACTGGTGTTGGGACTGTAGATTACGCTAATCGTAGGCCCGGCAAGCGTAGCGCCACCGGGCATCAAACGGCTAATTACTTAACAGGAATTGCTTTCAGCAGCTCAGTCAGCAGCGTCCAGTAGTGACCGACGCTTTCAATGTGAACCTGCTCATCCGGGGAGTGTGGCCCGGTGATGGTTGGCCCGATGGAGACCATGTCCATATCCGGATACGGTTTCTTGAACAGACCACACTCCAGACCCGCATGAATAACCTGAATGTTCGGGGTGCTGTTGAACAGTCGCTGATAAGTTTCACGCACCAGTGCCATGACCGGAGAACTTGCATCCGGCTGCCAGCCCGGGTAGCTGCCTTTTGCAGACGTTTTCGCGCCCGCCAGGGTACCCAGAGATTCCAGCATGCTCACAACGTACTCTTTACCGCTGTCGATCAGGGAACGGATCAGGCAGATGATCTCTGCGCTGTCGTCACCCATGGTCACCACGCCCACGTTCAGGGAGGTTTCCACCACGCCTTTCGCCACGTCAGAGTTGCGAATAACGCCGTTTGGCGTTGCGTTCAGCAGCTGGACGAACGTGTCACGAGACTGTGCGGTCAGCGCGGCTTTATCCGTCGTAACGGACTCCAGCACCACCGTCAGGTTTTTCTCTTTTGCAGACAGTTCGTTTTTCAGGATCTCCAGATACACGCTGGAGAGTTTTTTCAGTTCGTCCGCTTTCGACGCAGGCACCGCCACGGTAGCGAAGGCTTCGCGAGGGATCGCGTTACGCAGAGTACCGCCGTTGAAGTCCACCAGACGCAGATCCAGTTCAGCGGCATGGCCCGCCAGGAAACGCGCCAGCAGTTTGTTGGCGTTGCCCAGGCCCAGGTGAATATCACCGCCGGAGTGACCGCCTTTCAGCCCTTTCAGCGTCAGCTTAAAGGTCTCGAATCCGGCAGGGATCGCTTCGCGGGACAGCGGCAGGGTAGAGATAAAATCGATCCCGCCCGCGCAGCCCATGTAGATCTCACCCTCTTCTTCGGAGTCGGTGTTAATCAGAATGTCCGCTTGCAGCCAGTTTGCCTGGAGACCGAACGCGCCATCCATGCCCGCTTCTTCAGTCATGGTCAGCAGCACTTCCAGCGGACCGTGTTCAACGCTGTCGTCAGCCAGCACGGCCAGCGCGGAAGCCATACCAATGCCGTTATCTGCGCCCAGGGTCGTGCCGCGTGCCTTCACCCACTCGCCGTCGATGTACGGCTGAATCGGGTCTTTTGTGAAGTCGTGAACGGTGTCGTTGTTTTTCTGCGGAACCATATCCAGGTGCGCCTGCAATACCACTGGCTTACGGTTTTCCATACCTGCGGTGGCAGGTTTGCGGATAAGAATATTGCCAACCTGGTCGCGCTCAGCGTGCAGACCTTTTTCCTTCGCCCAACCCATAATATGTTCGGCAAGCTGTTCTTCGTGATAGGAAGGGTGCGGAATGGAGCAGATTTTGGCAAAAATATCCCACAGCGGCTGTGGAGATAATTGAGACAGTTCAGACACGATAGGTCTCCTTGTCGTTGCGCTGCAAAACAATGTTGCAGGTCACAGGGTTAGCAGGTTAATCGTTACCACAAGTCAGGCTTGCGAGATGCAACTGAGAATACCACTTTCTCCCGTGGCTGGTAGCATTAAGCATGTAAAAACTCAGGCTCATGGCGCGTAACACTGGTTTTTAGTGCGTCAGATCTCTATAATCTCGCGCAACCTGGTTCACCCTCATTTTTTTAAGCCGTATATAAACAGGCTGGGACACTTCACATGAGCGAAAAATACGTCGTCACCTGGGACATGTTGCAGATTCACGCACGCAAACTGGCTGCGCGTCTGATGCCTTCCGAACAGTGGAAAGGCATTATTGCCGTCAGCCGTGGCGGTCTGGTACCGGGGGCGCTGCTGGCACGTGAGCTGGGTATTCGTCATGTCGATACCGTATGTATCTCCAGCTACGATCACGACAACCAGCGCGAACTGAAAGTGCTGAAACGCGCGGAAGGCGACGGTGAAGGCTTTATCGTTATCGACGATCTGGTGGACACCGGCGGTACCGCGGTGGCTATCCGCGAAATGTATCCAAAAGCGCACTTCGTCACTATCTTTGCGAAACCAGCGGGTCGCCCACTGGTTGATGATTACGTCATTGATATCCCGCAGGATACCTGGATTGAACAGCCATGGGATATGGGCGTGGTCTTCGTACCGCCTATCTCTGGCCGTTAATTTCAGTACGTAACTTTACACGCCCGGTTATGCCGGGCGTTGTTCTTTTTAGCCTGCCACGCGTTACAATGGTCTTCATATGACGTATCCATGGAGGCAACGCAATGACGCAGGCGAATCTTACCGAAACTCTCTTCAAACCCCGTTTCAAGCACCCTGAAACGTCGACGCTGGTGCGTCGGTTTAATCCGGGGACAATGCCTGCCGTTCAGTCAGCGTTAGACGGTAAGAACGTGCCCCACTGGTATCGAATGATTAACCGCCTGATGTGGATCTGGCGCGGCATCGATCCGCGTGAAATCCTCGACGTGCAGGCGCGTATCGTGATGAGTGAGTCCGAGCGTACCGACGGCGATCTCTACGATACGGTGGTGGGCTACCGTGGTGGAAACTGGATCTACGAATGGTCAAAGCAGGCCATGCTCTGGCAGCAAAAAGCGAGCCAGGAAGAAGACGCCACTCTCAGCGGAAAGCACTGGCTGCATGCGGCAAATCTGTACAGCATCGCTGCATATCCGCATCTTAAAGGCGACGAACTGGCAGAGCAGGCCCAGGCGCTGGCAAACCGGGCTTATGAAGAGGCCGCGCAGCGGTTGCCTGGCCGGATGCGTGAAATTGAGTTCGCCATTCCCGGTGGCAGCCCGGTGACCGGATTCCTGCATATGCCGGAGGGGGAAGGGCCGTTCCCGACGGTTCTGATGTGCGGTGGACTGGACTCGTTACAAATTGACTATTACAGCCTGTATGAGCGCTACTTTGCCCCAAACGGAATCGCCATGCTGACGCTTGATATGCCTTCCATTGGTTTTTCATCCAAATGGAAACTTACGCAAGACTCCAGCCTGCTGCACCAGCATGCTTTAAAAGCGCTGGAGAATATCCCTTGGGTTGACCACACCCGGGTTGGCGCGTTTGGCTTCCGCTTTGGCGCTAACGTCGCGGTACGGCTTGCCTACCTTGAATCTTCACGCCTGAAGGCCGTCGCCTGTCTTGGCCCGGTGGTGCATGCTCTGTTAAGCGATCCTGCGCGTCAGGGTAGCGTTCCTGAGATGTATCTGGACGTGCTGGCGAGCCGACTTGGCATGCATGATGCTTCAGACGAAGCGTTGCGCATTGAACTTAATCGTTATTCATTAAAAACGCAGGGCTTACTCGGCCGCCGCTGCCCAACCCCGATGATGTCCGGTTTCTGGAAGAACGATCCGTTTAGCCCGGAAGAGGAGTCACGCTTAATCACGTCGTCATCTTCTGATGGTAAATTGCTGGAGGTACCCTTCAGCCCGGTGTACCAGAATTTTGACAAAGCGCTGAAAGAGATCACACGCTGGATCACGCAGAGATTGTGTTAATAGTTTGCTAAATTTCGTTGGTTTGGTAAAACAGTGCTTCACAAAAGGAGATCGCAATGACGTTACCGAGTGGACACCCGAAAAGTAGACTGATTAAGAAGTTCATGGCTCTTGGCCCGTATATTCGAGAAGAGCAGTGTGAAGAGAATCGCTTTTTTTTCGACTGCCTGGCTGTTTGCGTCAACGTGAAGCCTGCACCCGAAAAACGTGAGTTCTGGGGCTGGTGGATGGAAATGGAAGCACAGGAAAACCGTTTTACCTATAGCTATCAGTTTGGCCTGTTTAATAAAGACGGGCACTGGCAGGC
This sequence comes from Enterobacter cloacae complex sp. 302F9, assembly GCF_050030335.1. Classification (NCBI taxonomy): domain Bacteria; kingdom Pseudomonadati; phylum Pseudomonadota; class Gammaproteobacteria; order Enterobacterales; family Enterobacteriaceae; genus Enterobacter; species Enterobacter cloacae complex sp. 302F9. The sequence continues at coordinate 960,968 of NZ_JBLGUC010000001.1, forward strand.
GACGAGCATCAAAGATCAGGAAGTGATCGATCGTCTGGAGCATACGCTAAAAGAATTTCACGGCAAAGCTCGTGATCTGCTGGCAACGCTGGATCTGAAGCTGGAGCCTGCGGACGATTTTTCCAGCGAAGCGGTGAAACTGAGAGCCTGATGATGTCACAGCGCCGGGTGGCGGCTACGCCTTACCCGGCATGAAAAATGTACTATCCCGTACGCCCGGTAAGCACAGCGTCACCGGGCACAAAAAAACCGGCTCAGCGCCGGTTTTTTATTACCACAACATCAGAACTGGTAGGTCATGCCCAGCGCAACGATATCATCGCTGCTTACGCCCAGTTTATTATCGTCATCGATCTGGTTGATCTTATAATCAACAAACGCAGACATATTTTTGTTGAAATAATATGTAGCACCTACGTCGATGTATTTCACGATATCTTCATCGCCGATACCTTCGATATCTTTGCCTTTAGACTGCACGTAACCCAGAGATGGACGCAGACCAAAGTCAAATTGATATTGTGCGACCACTTCGAAGTTTTGCGCTTTATTTGCAAAGCCACCGGAAATAGGGGCCATATTGCGGGTTTCGGAATAGATAGTGGCCAGATAAATATCGTTGGCATCATATTTCAAACCGGTTGCCCAGCCTTCTGCTTTTTTACCTTCGCCGCGTGCCTGAAGGTTTTGATCGTTAGTGCGATCGGAGCTGGCATACGCACCAATCACAGAAAAATCGCTGCCGCCGAAGTCATAGCTCAGGGAGGTACCGAAGCCGTCACCGTTTTGCTTCTTCACGTCGCGGTTTTCATTTTTGCCCTGGTATTGCAGGGTCATGTTCAGGCCGTCAACCAGGCCAAAGAAATCGGTATTACGGTATGTGGCCAGACCGGAGGCGCGTTTCGTCATGAAGTTATCGGTCTGCGCCAGGCCGTCACCGCCGAACTCCGGGAACATATCGGTGTATGCGGCGACGTCATACAGCGCGCCCAGGTTACGGCCGTAATCCAGTGAGCCGAAGTCTTTCAGTTTCAGCCCGGCAAATGCCAGACGTGTTTTTTGAGAAGAGTCGCTCTCAGCTTTGTTACCTGCGAACTCAGCTTCCCAACGTCCGTAGCCGGTCAGCTGATCGTTAATCTGCGTTTCACCCTTAAAGCCGAAACGAATGTAAGTCTGGTCACCATCCTTAGCGTCATCATCACTGATGTAGTGCATTGCTTTTACTTTGCCGTACACGTCCAGTTTATTCCCGTTTTTATTATAAACTTCTGCTGCCTGAACAGATGCGGAAGCAACTACGCCCATTACCACTAATGCCAGAGTGCTCTTTTTCATTTTCAATCCTGATTTTATAAAAACGCGCTAATATTCGCTGAGTAATAAGATTCGACTTATTACCCCGTGAAAAACAGGAAGGGTTTTATCGTTCGTGGGTGAAAGTTTTATGACAAAGTAAGAATATGTCTAAAAAAGTATGTTTTAATTTTTCGGTAATAAAATTGTCAAAATCTGCCGCTACGCTTCCTGATCCCGCGCAACAAAGTGACGGGTCATGCGCTAAGGCAGTTGGCAACGGAGCTGACACCTGTTAAAACGTCTGACTGACATCATTTTCCCTTATTGTTGAACGGCAGAGAATCATGAGTGACAGCCAGACGCTGGTGGTAAAACTCGGTACCAGTGTGTTAACAGGCGGATCGCGCCGCCTGAATCGTGCCCATATCGTTGAGCTTGTACGTCAGTGCGCTCAGTTGCATGCCGCAGGGCATCGTATTGTGATTGTGACTTCCGGGGCGATTGCCGCCGGGCGTGAACACCTGGGCTACCCCGAACTCCCCGCGACGATCGCTTCCAAACAGCTGCTGGCCGCCGTGGGACAAAGCCGACTCATACAGCTCTGGGAACAACTGTTCTCCATCTACGGCATTCACGTCGGGCAGATGCTGCTGACGCGTGCGGATATGGAAGACAGAGAACGTTTCCTGAACGCCCGCGATACGCTGCGTGCGCTGCTGGATAACCATATCGTTCCGGTCATTAACGAAAACGACGCTGTTGCCACCGCTGAAATCAAAGTGGGCGACAACGATAACCTTTCTGCGCTGGCGGCGATCCTGGCAGGGGCCGATAAGCTGCTGCTTCTGACCGATCAGCAGGGGCTGTTTACCGCTGACCCGCGCTCTAATCCACAGGCTGAACTGATCAAAGACGTTCACGGCATTGACGATGCGCTGCGTGCCATTGCGGGTGACAGCGTTTCTGGTCTGGGGACAGGCGGCATGGGCACCAAGCTCCAGGCCGCGGACGTGGCGTGCCGGGCCGGTATCGACACCATCATCGCCGCGGGCAGCCGTCCGGGCGTGATCGGTGATGTGATGGAAGGCATCTCTGTGGGCACTCGCTTCCACGCCCAGGCGTCCCCGCTGGAAAACCGAAAACGCTGGATCTTTGGTGCGCCACCGGCTGGCGAATTGACCGTGGATGAAGGCGCGACCACCGCTATTCTGGAAAGAGGAAGCTCGTTACTTCCAAAAGGAATTAAAAGCGTGACAGGCAACTTCTCGCGTGGTGAAGTGATCCGAATCCGTAACATTGAAGGTCGCGACATCGCTCATGGCGTAAGTCGTTATAACAGCGACGCGTTGCGTCGGATTGCTGGTCACCATTCCCAGCAGATCGACGCCATCCTGGGCTATGAATATGGCCCGGTTGCCGTGCATCGTGACGACATGATTATTCGTTAAGGAGCCAGAACATGCTGGAACAAATGGGCGCAGCCGCGAAAGCCGCCTCTTATAAACTGGCGCTCCTTTCCAGCCGCGAGAAAAATCGCGTGCTGGAAAAAATCGCTGATTATCTGGAATCTCAGTCGCAGGAAATTTTGCTCGCCAACGAGCAGGATCTGCTGGAAGCGCGTCGCAACGGCTTGAGTGAAGCGATGCTCGATCGTCTGGCGCTGACCCCGGCGCGTCTGAAAGGTATCGCCGACGACGTCCGTCAGGTGTGCAACCTCGCCGACCCGGTAGGGCAGGTGATTGACGGTGGGGTGCTCGACAGCGGATTACGCCTTGAGCGTCGCCGCGTGCCGCTTGGCGTCATTGGGGTGATTTACGAAGCGCGTCCAAACGTGACGGTGGATGTCGCCTCCCTGTGCCTGAAGACCGGTAATGCCGCGATCCTGCGTGGCGGGAAGGAGACCTGGCGCACCAACGCCGCGACGGTAAACGTCATTCAGCAGGCGCTGGAGGAGTGTGGTTTACCGGCGGGTGCCGTGCAGGCGATTGAAAGCCCCGACCGTGCGCTGGTCAACGAGATGCTGCGCATGGACAAATACATCGACATGCTGATCCCACGCGGCGGCGCGGGCTTGCACAAGTTGTGCCGTGAGCAATCTACCATTCCGGTGATCACCGGCGGTATTGGCGTATGCCATATCGTAGTGGATGACACCGCGGAGGTAGAACCTGCGCTGAAGATTATCGTCAACGCTAAAACCCAGCGTCCAAGCACCTGTAATACGGTGGAAACGCTGCTGGTGCATCAGGGCATCGCCAGTACCTTCCTGCCAGCGCTGAGCAAGCAGATGGCGGAAAGTGGCGTCACGCTGCATGCGGACGAGAAGGCTTTCGCCCTGCTGAAAGACGGTCCGGCGAAGGTCGTTCCGGTTAACGCGGAGCAGTACGACGATGAGTATTTGTCGCTGGATCTGAACGTGAAGGTAGTTGCGGATCTCGATGACGCTATTGCGCACATTCGTGAACACGGAACCCAGCATTCTGACGCGATCCTGACGCGCACCCTGCGCAATGCCGATCGGTTTGTGAATGAAGTGGATTCGTCTGCGGTTTACGTGAATGCCTCGACGCGCTTCACCGATGGCGGCCAGTTCGGTCTGGGCGCGGAGGTGGCTGTGAGCACTCAGAAGTTGCATGCCCGCGGTCCGATGGGGCTGGAAGCGCTGACCACCTACAAGTGGATCGGCTACGGTGATGATACGATTCGTGGGTAAATAATCGCGGGTGATGCAAAAATAGCCGTTTGATTCAAAAGGGCATTGACGCATCACCCGGTTAGATCTACTCTTTTGCCCCGTGGTTACGCTCGTAACCGGCCTTTCAGGGCCGATATAGCTCAGTTGGTAGAGCAGCGCATTCGTAATGCGAAGGTCGTAGGTTCGACTCCTATTATCGGCACCATCAACAGAAAATCCCGTAAAAACAGCATTCTTTAGCATGTTTATCTAACGGTTTGTAACTTCTGTTAGCACTGGTAAACGCCTTTGCGTTGTATCGGCTCAAGTATTGTACAACGTACTGGCGGGTAGTTACCAGGCTCAAGCCCGAACAGCATTAGAAATTATGCCATCCCTTGAAGCTAAAAGAGTTGCCGGACTCTCTAAACACATCACTTGAACCCTTAGCGATACGTTCCGCGCTTCGTGCGGCGCTCAATGATGCTACACGTCGAGATGACGTTGCAGAGAATAAACAGGCGTAATGTTGGGAAGACTAACCGGATCGGGAAAGAATCCGGCTCTGCCACGGTTTCGATCACCGGAGTATAACGATCACCTGATAAGAGAACGTGCTAAGGCTTTATCCTCCCTGCGAAGGGATTACACCCTGCGGAAGCGCTACGCGCCGCCTTTTCTTATGTGCCCAACACGGCACGTAATGGTCATCCATTATCTGCACCATTGTAACTTTCGTTGTACTGTCTCTCTGCTGTACGTTGAGCGCTGGCAGATTCAGCGGAGGTGATATCATGTCAAAAGCCACGAATAAGGCAGCCACTAAGCGCAACAACCGTAAGATTCACGCTCGTAAATTCCTTGCTACGCCAGAAGGTAAAGCTTGGCTTGCTAAGAAGCAGGAAGAGCGAGAGGAAATCAAGCTGGCGCGAACGGCTAACAACATGTTTTAAGCTACCCATCACGGTGCTAAATGGCTTATATCGTCTAAAATCTATTAGTTGCACAATTTAGTGGGCTCTTTCTTTGGAGACACTCACCTTGACTGGAGAGCAACGAGATTTTGTTGAGTCAATGTATCAGGATAATACTAACAGTAGGGGGATGGTAATGACCAATAAGCAGTTACGTATCCACTATGGGTTTCATGGAAAACATAAAGAGAAAATTATTGAATGGGACGGATGTGATCAAATCAATACCGTGTTGTCAGCGCTTGTTGAAGATTTGAATATACCGACAGCTACTCAGACAGTTAACCTCCTTGAGCATGGCATTGATGATGTGTTCTTCTTTGATGAAGTAAGCAAAAAGTGGGAAGAGATCCCTACAAAATGGTTGGCAAGGGCATAAGGGGGCGATGTCCCCTTTATTTTATTTTTTAATATCGCCAGTACATTGATACTCCATTGAGACCAGTGTTTCCATACATCCGCTTGTGGATGGTTGAGAACAAACTGAAGTATAACCGCCGAAAGGCTCAGCACCAGAATAGCCACATGCAGCGCAACGCTGTGCTGCTGCTTGAGCGCCTTGCTGGACGTTCACTTTAGGGGGCGAACATCCCGAAAGAATAACTCGTTTTTACAGTCCCATCAGACTTGCTACCACCAGTTAGAACCTGTTGTTTCTATACAGCACACCCAGACAGAAGCAGAGAAGAAGCTAACAACTGACCTGCCCCCACGATTAGATACAACACTCAGTTAGTAACGTCGGAATCTTCATTCTCAGAATGACCCTTTCTCCAGCCCGCTGCAAATTCAGACGGTGTCTGATAATTCAGCGTGGAGTGCGGGCGGCATTCGTTATAATCCTGCCGCCAGTCATTAATAATTTTCCTGGCATGAACGATATCGCTGAACCAGTGCTCATTCAAACATTCATCGCGAAATCGTCCGTTAAAGCTCTCAATAAATCCGTTCTGCGTTGGCTTGCCCGGCTGGATTAAGCGCAACTCAACACCATGCTCAAAGGCCCATTGATCCAGTGCACGGCAAGTGAACTCCGGCCCCTGGTCAGTTCTTATCGTCGCCGGATAGCCTCGAAACAGTGCAATGCTGTCCAGAATACGCGTGACCTGAACGCCTGAAATCCCAAAGGCAACAGTGACCGTCAGGCATTCCTTTGTGAAATCATCGACGCAGGTAAGACACTTGATCCTGCGACCGGTGGAAAGTGCGTCCATGACGAAATCCATCGACCAGGTCAGATTGGGCGCCGCCGGACGGAGCAGCGGCAGACGTTCTGTTGCCAGCCCTTTACGACGTCTTCTGCGTTTTACGCCCAGGCCACTGAGGTGATAAAGCCGGTACACGCGCTTATGATTAACATGAAGCCCTTCACGGCGCAGCAACTGCCAAATACGACGGTAGCCAAAACGCCTGCGCTCCAGTGCCAGCTCAGTGATGCGCCCTGATAAATGCGCATCAGCAGCCGGACGGTGAGCCTCATAGCGGCAGGTCGACAGGGATAAACCTGTAAGCCTGCAGGCACGACGTTGCGACAGACCGGTCGCATCACACATCAACATCACGGCTTCCCGCTTCTGGTCTGTCGTCAGTACTTTCGCCCAAGAGCCACCTGAAGCGCCTCTTTATCCAGCATGGCTTCGGCAAGCAGCTTCTTGAGTCTGGCGTTCTCTTCCTCAAGCGACTTCAGGCGCTTAACTTCAGGCACCTCCATACCGCCATACTTCTTACGCCAGATGTAAAACGTGGCATCGGAAATGGCATGCTTGCGGCAGAGTTCACGGGCGGGTACCCCAGCTTCGGCTTCGCGGAGAATACTGATGATCTGTTCGTCGGAAAAACGCTTCTTCATGGGGATGTCCTCATGTGGCTTATGAAGACATTACTAACATCGGGGTGTACTAATCAACGGGGAGCAGGTCACCCCATTTTTAATCAATGGTGGCATCGTTAAGATTGATTTATTTGTACAAAGAATGATAACGCACCCTCAATGTGAGGGAATAAGAGAGTGCGCGTACCTCTGACGTCATTTGCACTGAGTTTCGGTTAACCCGTCTCCAGCATACTGAAACTGACGATCCGCGAGCGCCCCAGCTCTTTCGCCCGGTAAAGCGCCACGTCTGCTGCGCGCAGCAGGTCGTCGCTTTGGGCGTGCTGCGGGTAACTGGCGATCCCGATCGACACATCCACTGGGCCAATCTCAGCAAGCCCATAGCGCAGCGACAGCGTATGGACGCCGTTATAAATCTCAGTTGCGCAGGCGTGAGCCGCTTCCTCATCCGCACCCGTTAGCAGCACCAGAAACTCTTCGCCACCAAAGCGGAAGGCCAGGCCGGCATCGTGCACGGCACGCTGAACAATTGTCGCCACGCTCTTTATCACATGATCGCCAGCCTCATGGCCGAAGCGATCGTTAATGCTTTTAAAGTGATCGATGTCGATCATCATGCAGCTCACCGGCTCATCATTGCGCATTGCCTGAGCTATCTGAGTGCGCAGGGTATCTTCCAGGTGGTGGCGGTTACGCAAGCCGGTGAGCGGGTCGAATAGCGCTTTTTCCAGCAGGGCATCGCGCAGACGCTGGTTGGCCAGCGCCAGACCCAGGGCTTCCGCCATTAATTCGAGATATGCGCGGGACGGCGCCGTTTCAGGCGTGATGTTCTGAAACGACAGCAAACCAATGGCTTCCCCCTGCGCAATGAGCGGCACGCACAGTGAACTGTCTTTTTGTGATTCAGGCAGATGCTGGCAACCGATATCCGGCTCGCCGTTGACCGGTGGGTGGCTCTGACCACGGCGTATGGCCCAGCATTGATCGGGGTGGAAAGCATTTTTTTCTCCCTGTGGAGATAACCATTCCGCCGCACAGCGCATCTCCCACGGGTTTCGATCCAGAATATACAGACGTCCGGCGACACCCGGCGCAATGTTGGGAGCAAACAACTCTGCCACCTCAATCACGTCGCTGACGTTCTCGCATCCCTGCAAGCGCTGGGTCATTCGCGCGAGCAGCTCGCGGATGGCCCAGTCTGCGTCGCGTTCTTTTTCAAGCCGCTGCCTTGCCAGCCCGTTCTCGCGGAAAATGCGAATGGCCTGCGCCATATCGCCTATCTCATCGACCTGGTTGAAATGGGGCGTTTCGACGCCGTAATCCTGTGAGGCCAGGCGGTGAACCACATCGCTGAGGCGCACTACCGGGCGCAGCACGCGGTGCTTGAGAATAAAGCCCATCACGAATAAGAAGAGCAGGGCGGTCAGGCCGACCATCACCTCTGAGGCGGTACGCAGCGTTTTCGACGTGTTGGTCGCCGCCTGGACATCGGCAATAATGCGCTTATCCAGCAGCATACGAAAATGGTCAATCTTGCTCTGGGCGCGTTCCGTTTCAAGTTCGTAGATTTTGCCGAAGAGTAACGCAATGGCCTGTTGTTCCTCACCCCGGGCGACGCTGGCAATTGCTGCCTGCTGTTCATCCTGTAGGCCATCAACAATCTTCAGCCCTTCATACAGCAGCGCCAGCTCTTCGCCCGTTGCGCCCGTATCTTTTAACTGTCCCACTTTGTGTTCAATATTCTTCAGTTCACCTTCTTTCGCCTGGTACGCTTTCAGCACATCGGGCTCTTTTTTGATGGCGTAAAGGCGCGCTAAGTCGGAGAGCATCCAGGTTTCTGCTTCAATCTCTTCCGTAAGCTGGTCAAAAATTTGTCGTTGCTTAACAGCCTGACGCTCTACGTTGTCGGCATGGGAAGCCATCAGCATGACGATACCGGAGGCAATGGTCAGGCACACCGTGACACCATAGGCCCAGTTTGTGATCGTGGCGATTCGCACCTGTTGGATCCTTCTACGACAAATGTGGAAGAGCGTTCATTTCAGATTATAGAAAACCCCTGATTTATCGCGAAAAAAAAGGCGGCACAGGGCCGCCTGACAAAACGCGTTTCGTTAGAGATCCGGAGGGTTTTTTCCCTCTTCGATAAAGTCTGCGTCCAGCTCCTCGGCGTTGCCTGCGTGGTCGCGGCCGGAGAAGAGGTTCCAGCAGGCGATAAATAGGGCGGCAATCAGCGGCCCAATAACAAAACCATTAATGCCGTACAGCTCCATACCGCCGAGCGTGGTGATCAGTATCAGGTAGTCCGGCATTTTGGTGTCTTTGCCCACCAGCAGCGGACGTAAAAGGTTGTCCACCAGCCCGACGATAATGACAAAAAAGCCCACAATGAACAGACCCTGCCACAGCTGGTGAGTGGCAAACAGGAAGATCGCGGCGGGAACCCAGACGATAGCCGAGCCGACGGCGGGCACCAGGGAGAGGAACGCCATCAGCGCTCCCCACAGTACGCTACCGTCAATACCGACGATGGCAAAGGCGATACCGCCAAGCGTACCCTGAACCACTGCCACGACCGCCGTACCTTTTACCGTGGCTCGTGAGACGCCGACAAACTTAGCGAACAGGTGCTGTTTGGCGAAGTCAGACAGCGGCAGCGAGTCGAGGATCTGGCGCACCAGATAGGGCCCGTCTTTGAGCAGGAAAAACAGCAGGTACAGCATAATGCCGAAGCTAATAGCAAAGCCGAACGTCCCTTTACCAATCAGGAACGCGCTTCCCGCCAGATACTGTCCACCCTGTAACGCGACATCGGAAAGCTTTTTCTGAATCTGCGCGGCGTTGGTCAGGTTGTGATCCGCCAGGAAGCCGCTGGCCCAGTCCGGCAGTCGGTTGAAAATACCGGCGATGACTTCCGGGAACTGCGTGTTGTTCTGTTGCAGCTTGGTGTAAACCATGTTCAGTTCCACCGCGAGCGAGGAAAGGATCACCATCAACGGAATAAACACGATCAGGCAGATAATGCCGAGTGTAAGGAGGGAAGCCAGCCCGTTGCGATCGCCCAGCGCGGTACGCAATTTGTTTTTCACCGGGTTGAAAATGATGGTCAGGATCGCGGCCCACAGAATCGCCGAGAAATAGGGTGACAGCACGTCAAAGAAAGCCCAGGTAACAAGGGCCAGGATGAGAATAAAGAAACCTTTGGTCAGTCCGTTAAATCGCATAGTGAGTCCTGGTGAAGAAGAAACTGTGTCGACTATAGAACTGATTTAAAGATTTACCAATAATTGCGCCGAAGTCGTGCCGGGTGGCTTTTTGTTAACAATCGCGGTATAACACCCTTCTTTGGATGTTTAGATGTCCATACGTTTAGAAGGTAATATGCAAACAGAACAACAAAACGGGCAGCTTAAGCGCACCATGAAAACCCGTCACCTGATTATGCTCTCGCTGGGGGGCGTTATCGGCACAGGGTTATTCTTCAATACCGGATACATCATTTCGACAACCGGCGCGGCGGGCACGCTGCTGGCGTATCTTATTGGTGCGCTGGTGGTCTGGCTGGTTATGCAGTGTCTGGGCGAGCTTTCCGTAGCAATGCCGGAAACCGGCGCGTTCCACGTCTACGCCGCTCGTTATCTTGGCCCGGCGACAGGGTATACCGTGGCGTGGCTCTACTGGCTTACGTGGACAGTGGCGCTGGGATCGAGCTTTACCGCAGCCGGGTTCTGTATGCAGTACTGGTTCCCGCAGGTTCCCGTCTGGACGTGGTGCGTCGTCTTTTGCGTGGTGATTTTTGCTCTTAACGTCATTTCCACGCGCTTCTTCGCCGAAGGGGAATTCTGGTTCTCGCTGGTGAAAGTCATCACCATCATCGCCTTCATTATTCTCGGCGGGGCGGCGATCTTCGGTTTTATCCCGATGCAGGACGGTTCACCGGCGCCGGGCTTAAGCAACATTACTGCCGAAGGCTGGTTCCCGCACGGCGGTCTGCCGATCCTGATGACCATGGTGGCGGTCAACTTTGCCTTCTCCGGAACGGAGCTTATCGGCATCGCGGCAGGAGAAACGGAAAACCCACACAAGGTTATTCCGGTTGCTATTCGCACCACCATCGCCCGGCTCATCATCTTCTTTATTGGCACCGTGTTTGTGCTGGCGGCGCTGATCCCGATGCAGCAGGCTGGCGTGGAGAAAAGCCCGTTCGTGGTGGTGTTTGAAAAGGTCGGCATTCCGTATGCGGCGGATATCTTTAACTTCGTGATCCTGACGGCGATCCTCTCGGCGGCGAACTCGGGTCTGTACGCCTCTGGCCGTATGCTGTGGTCTCTGTCTAACGAGAAAACGCTGCCGCGCTGCTTTGCCCGCGTCAACAAAAACGGCGTGCCACTGACGGCGCTCTCCGTTTCCATGCTGGGTGGCGTGCTGGCGCTGTTCTCCAGCGTGGTCGCGCCGGATACGGTGTTTGTGGCCCTGTCAGCTATTTCCGGTTTTGCGGTGGTGGCGGTGTGGATCAGCATCTGCGCGTCACACTTCGTGTTTCGTCGCCGTCACGTGCAGTCCGGGCAGCCGCTTTCGGCGTTGCAGTATCGCGCGCCATGGTATCCGCTGGTGCCCGTGCTTGGCTTTATCCTCTGTCTGGTGGCCTGCGTCGGCCTGTGGTTTGACCCCAGCCAGCGTATTGCCCTTTATTGCGGGCTTCCGTTTGTCGCCCTGTGTTATGGTGCGTACTACCTGACCCGAAACCTGACCACGCAGGAGCCTGAACATGTCGCAGAATAATCCGCTTACCGCCTTCCTTGAAAACCAGCCGTTTGTCGTGCTGGATGGGGCAATGGCAACGGAGCTGGAAGCGCGCGGTTGTAACCTTGCCGACAGCCTCTGGTCGGCCAAAGTGCTGATGGAGAACCCGGAGCTGATCCGTGACGTGCTCCTCGACTACTACCGCGCGGGGGCACAGGTGGCGATCACCGCCAGCTATCAGGCCACGCCTGCGGGCTTTGCCGCACGCGGGCTGGACGAGGCGCAATCCCGGGCACTGATTGGCAAAAGCGTAGAGCTGGCACGCAAAGCGCGGGAAGCGTACCTGGCTGAGAATGCGCAGGCGGGCACGCTGCTGGTGGCGGGGTCGGTAGGGCCGTACGGCGCGTATCTTGCCGATGGATCTGAATATCGCGGCGATTACGTGCGTCGCGCTGAAGAATTCACCGCGTTCCACCGTCCCCGCGTGGAGGCGCTGCTGGATGCGGGCGCGGATCTGCTGGCCTGTGAAACGCTGCCTTCGTTCCCGGAGATTAAGGCGCTGGCGGCGTTGCTGACGGCGTATCCCCGCGCCCGGGCATGGTTCTCATTTACCCTGCGTGACAGCGAGCATCTGAGTGACGGGACGCCGCTGCGGGATGTCGTTTCTGCGCTCGAAAGCTACCCGCAGGTTATCGCTCTGGGGATCAACTGTATCGCGCTGGAAAACACCACCTCGGCGCTGACGCATCTGCACAGCCTGACGTCGCTGCCGCTGGTGGTCTATCCGAACTCCGGCGAGCATTATGACGCGGTGAGCAAAACCTGGCATCACCACGGTGAAGCCTGCGAGACGCTGGCAGGGTATTTACCGCAGTGGCTGGATGCCGGTGCGAAGCTGATTGGCGGCTGCTGTCGCACCACGCCGCAGGATATTGCTGCGCTGACTGTTCAGCGCTGAGGGCTTTGCCGGGTGGCGGCTGCTCCTTACCCGGCCTACAAATTGCACGAACCGTAGGCCGGGTAAGCGCAGCGCCACCCGGCGAAACAACCGCACAAAATTCACTATCCTTTCCCGCTTTTTTTCTAAAAACGAATCGTCATTAGCGATTCTTTTTTATTCCTTTATCAAAACTCTCGCGCCGGAAATACTGCCCTCATAACAACAAGGGGAGCAGACATTATGGCAATTTCATCGCGGATCACACTTCTCGGCGCACTGGCGCTGTGGGCATTTCAGGCGCAGGCGGTGGACGTCACCGTCGCGTATCAGACTTCCGCTGAGCCGGCGAAAGTCGCGCAGGCGGACAACACCTTCGCCAAAGCGAGCGGGGCGAACGTCGACTGGCGCAAGTTCGACAGCGGCGCGGCGATTGTGCGGGCGTTAGCCTCGGGCGACGTGCAGATTGGCAACCTGGGCTCCAGCCCGCTGGCGGTGGCCGCCAGCCAGCAGGTGCCGATTGAAGTTTTCCTGCTGGCGTCGCAGCTCGGAAATTCCGAAGCGCTGGTAGTGAAGAAAACTATAACGAAACCCGAAGATTTGATCGGCAAACGCATCGCGGTGCCGTTTATCTCCACCACGCATTACAGCCTGCTGGCAGCGCTGAAACACTGGGGCATTAAGCCGGGCCAGGTGCAGATCATTAACCTGCAACCTCCGGCGATTATTGCCGCCTGGCAGCGTGGCGACATCGACGGAGCATACGTCTGGGCGCCCGCCGTCAACGAGCTGGAAAAAGAGGGCACCGTGCTGACCGACTCCGAAAAAGTGGGGCAGTGGGGCGCGCCAACCCTTGACGTCTGGGTCGTACGTAAGGACTTTGCCGAGAAACACCCTGAAGTGGTGAAAGCCTTCGCCAAAAGCGCCATCGACGCACAGCAGCCATACATCAGCAACCCGGATGAATGGCTGAAACATCCCGCCAACCTGGAGAAGCTCTCACGTCTGAGCGGCGTGCCGGAAGCTGACGTGCCGGGGCTGGTAAAAGGCAACACCTATCTGACGCCTGCGCAGCAGGTCCAGCAGTTGAACGGGCCGGTGAGCAAAGCGATTGTCGACACTGCCACGTTCCTGAAAGAGCAGGGCAAAGTGCCTGCGGTGGCGGCGGATTACAGCCAGTTCGTGACCGATCGCTTTGTGAAATAAGGGGGCTGCAATGCTGAACATTACAAACCTGTCTGCCGATTACGGCGGCAAACCCGCCCTGGAAGAGATCAACCTGACGCTGGACAGCGGTGAACTGCTGGTGGTGCTGGGGCCGTCCGGCTGCGGGAAAACGACGCTGCTGAACCTGATCGCGGGGTTTGTACCGTATCAGCACGGCACGATCCAGCTGGAAGGAAAACGGGTAACGGGGCCGGGCGCAGAGCGCGGCGTGGTCTTTCAGAATGAAGGATTACTCCCGTGGCGAAACGTTCAGGAAAACGTTGCGTTTGGTCTGCAACTGGCAGGTGTAGCGCGTGAACAGCGCCTGAATACGGCGCGCGATATGCTGAAAAAAGTCGGGCTGGAGGGAGCTGAAAAACGCTTTATCTGGCAGCTTTCAGGCGGGCAGCGTCAGCGCGTCGGGATCGCCCGCGCGCTGGCGGCTAACCCACAGCTGCTGTTGCTGGACGAACCTTTCGGGGCGCTGGATGCCTTCACCCGCGAGCAGATGCAAACCCTGCTGCTGCGCCTGTGGCACGAAACCGGCAAGCAGGTGCTGTTAATCACCCACGATATCGAAGAGGCCGTGTTTATGGCGACGGAGCTGGTGCTGCTCTCACCGGGGCCGGGACGCGTGCTGGAGCGCCTGCCGCTTGAGTTTGCCCGGCGCTATGTGGCGGGAGAGCCGGTACGCAGCATCAAATCCGATCCGCTGTTTATTGAACAGCGTGAATACGTCTTAAGTCGCGTGTTTGAGCAACGGGAGGCGTTCTCATGAGCATTGTTTTCAGTGAAAAAACGCGGCGGACGCGCCTTGCCTTACGCTGGCCGTTCTCTCGCCAGCTCACCTTAAGCGTCAGCACGCTGGTGGTGTTGCTGGCGGTATGGTGGGCGGTTGCCGCGCAGCAGTGGATCAGCCCGCTGTTTCTGCCCCCGCCAGGTCAGGTTCTGGAAAAACTGATTACTATCGCCGGGCCGCAGGGCTTTATGGATGCCACGCTCTGGCAGCATTTAGGCGCCAGTCTGACGCGTATTCTGGTGGCGCTGCTGGCGGCGGTCATTATTGGCGTTCCGGTGGGGATCGCGATGGGACTGAGCCCGACGGTACGCGGCATTCTCGACCCGCTGATAGAGCTTTACCGTCCCGTCCCGCCGCTGGCTTACCTGCCCCTGATGGTGATCTGGTTTGGTATCGGGGAGACGTCAAAGATCTTACTAATATACCTGGCGATATTTGCGCCGGTAGCCATGTCGGCCCTGGCTGGCGTAAAAAGTGCGCAGCAGGTACGCATACGTGCGGCGCAGTCGCTCGGCGCCAGCCGCGCGCAGATACTGCTGTTCGTCATTTTACCAGGCGCGCTGCCGGAGATACTGACCGGGCTGCGCATCGGCCTTGGGGTGGGCTGGTCTACGCTGGTGGCGGCAGAGCTGATAGCCGCCACGCGCGGCCTTGGGTTTATGGTGCAGTCGGCGGGAGAGTTCCTGGCGACTGACGTGGTACTGGCAGGGATCGCGGTGATCGCCGCGATCGCCTTTGGATTAGAACTGGGACTGCGCGCGCTACAGCGTCGCCTGACGCCCTGGCATGGAGAAATACAATGAGTGAACGACTGACCATTACCCCGCTGGGGCCATATATTGGCGCGCAGGTGTCGGGCCTGGACGTAACCCGTCCGCTGAGCGATAACCAGTTTGAGCAGCTGTACCACGCGGTGCTGCGTCATCAGGTGGTGTTCCTGCGTGAACAGGCCATTACCCCGCAGCAGCAGCGCGCGCTGGCCCTGCGTTTTGGCGACCTGCATATCCACCCGGTCTACCCGCATGCGGAAGGGGTGGAGGAAATTATCGTGCTGGACACCCATAACGATAACCCGCCCGATAATGACAACTGGCACACGGACGTTACCTTTATCGACACACCGCCAGCCGGGGCGATTCTGGCAGCAAAACAGCTGCCGGAGACGGGTGGGGATACGCTGTGGGCCAGCGGGATTGCCGCGTTTGAGGCGCTCTCCGCGCCGCTCCAGACTCTGCTGAGCGGCCTGCGGGCGGAGCATGACTTCAAAAAATCGTTCCCGGAGTACAAGTACCGCAAAAGCGAAGAGGAGCACCAGCGCTGGCAGGAAGCTGTGGCGAAACATCCCCCGCTGCTGCACCCGGTGGTGCGTACCCATCCGGTGACCGGAAAGCAGGCGCTGTTTGTGAATGAAGGGTTCACCACGCGCATCGTGGATGTGACGGAAAAAGAGAGTGAGGCGCTGCTCGGCTTCTTGTTCGCGCATATCACCAAACCGGAGTTTCAGGTGCGCTGGCGCTGGCAGGAGAACGATCTGGCGATCTGGGATAACCGCGTCACGCAGCATTACGCCAATGCGGATTACCTGCCGCAGCGAAGGATTATGCAGCGGGCGACTATCCTGGGGGATAAGCCGTTTTACCGTGCGCCTTGATTGCCGGGTGGCGGCGTTGCCTTACCCGGCCTACGTTTAATTGTAGGCCCGGTAAGCGCAGCGCCACCGGGCAACGGAGCTAAAGGTGTGCTTCTATATACCGCTGATAGCGGTTTGCCTTCAGATAACACAGATCCACCAGCACCAGCCCGTCGATACAGTTATTGAACGCCGGATCGCTGCCGAAATCGATAAACTGCACGCCGCCGGGTTCGCATAGCTCGGAATACTGTTTGTAGAGCGGCGGGATGCCGCAACCCAGGTTGCCGAGCAGGGATTTCAGCTTTGTCAGGTCATCCACGTAATCCACTCCGCCAAACTGTGCCAGCACGTCCGGAAGTGAGGCCGGGTAGGGTTGACGCGAGGCGGCTAAGGGATGGCTGGCCGGAAACCAGAGACGATAAAACGCCACCAGCAGATCCCGTGCGGCAGGCGGTAAGCCGCCGGAGATGGACACCGGACCAAACAGGTAACGGTAATGGGGATAGCGTGCCAGATAGGCGCCAATGCCTGACCACAGATAGTCCAGACCGCGACGCCCCCAGTAGCGCGGCTGTATAAAGCTGCGCCCCAGCTCAATACCGTGCTCAAGTATGTCCTGCATTTTTTCGTCGTAGTGGAACAGGCTGTAGCTGTACAACCCCTCGACGCCGCGCTTTTCCACCTGCATGGCCGTTGGCATAAAGCGGTACGCGCCGACAATCTCCAGGTCATCGTCATCCCACAGAATAAGGTGCAGATAGTCATCATCGTAGCTGTCGGTATCCCGGCGCTTCCCGCTGCCTTCCTCCACGGCACGAAAGGCAATCTCGCGCAGCCGCCCCAGCTCGCGCAGCAGAGGCGCCTCTTCCTGCCCGTTGCGCTGCCAAAGATAGATGGCCTTACCATCGCTCGTTTTGCCCAGACACTCGGCCTGCGCCAGTTCGCGCTTGAGCGTCGCCCTGTCTTCCGGGCGGGCAATGGCGCACTGGGTTTTAAAGACGCCAGGCAATCCCTTGCCAAGACGTATCACGTGCTGACGACACTGCTCGGCCATCTCACGCGATGAAAGGGTAGAACTAAACCGGTCATTCCAGGCAATCTGCTGGCCGATTTTGATCGGCAACTGACTGTGACGGCGGCGAAACATCTGTTGCATCAGCAGCAGCATGGATACCGTTGGCGAGACCAGGGTACTGGCATAAAACAGCAGGCTGTTGTGCGCCTGGATATGTACCGGGAGTAGCGGCACCCGTAGTTTGCCGGCCAGCTTGATAAAGCCCGGATGCCATTTTTTATCGCGGATGCCTTTGCGCGTTGGGCGGGAAACTTCGCCCGCCGGAAAGAAGATCAGCACGCCGGCGTTTTGCAGGTGCTGCTCCATCTGTATCAGCGAGGATTTTGCGGTTCTGCCGCCCATATTATCCACGGGAATAAATAATGAGCTGAGGGGCTCAAGGTGGGACAGCATCCTGTTGGTAACAACCCTGACGTCGCGGCGCACGCGGGAAACGGCATACAGCAGCGCCAGCCCATCCAGGGTGCCGGTGGGGTGGTTCGCTATCACAATGAGTGGGCCGTGTTCGGGGATTTGTTCGAGGTCGCGGGCGGAAACGGAGCAGTGAATATCAAGGTGTTCCAGTACCTGCTCCACCATATCCAGCCCTTTCAGGTGACGGTGGCTGGCGGCAAACTGCTGAAATTCGTCTTCGTGAAGCAGTCTTTTTAACAGACTTTTTTGCCAGGGTGCGGGCCTCGCCTGAGGCCAAAGGTCATCAAGAACGCTGTCGAGACTAAACATTGATCACTCCTCCTGCCGTCTTGCCCAGACAGTAGAAGGAGGAGATGTCGTTTGTATTGCAGTTTGGTGAAGATTAGCGCAGAGAGCAGGCCGGGTAAGGCGAAGTCGTTACCCGGCGCTAAAGCGGATTAACGCAGAATTTTCTTCTCAGCCAGATCCAGCGCGAAATAGCTGAAGATCAGATCCGCGCCCGCGCGTTTGATCGCCCCCAGGCTTTCGAGGATCACTTTCTCTTCGTCGATGGCACCCGCCTGCGCGGCGAATTTGATCATCGCGTACTCGCCGCTCACCTGGTAGGCGCCCAGCGGCAGTTCGGTGCGTTCGCGAATGTCGCGCAGGATATCCAGGTATGCGCCAGCCGGTTTCACCATCAGGCAGTCAGCGCCCTGGGCTTCATCCAGCAGAGACTCACGAATCGCTTCGCGGCGGTTCAGCGGGTTCATCTGATAGGTTTTACGATCGCCTTTCAGCGCCGTGCCGGCTGCTTCACGGAACGGGCCGTAGAAAGAGGAGGCGAATTTGGTGGAATAGGACATGATGGCGGTGTCGGTGAAGCCCGCAGCGTCCAGCGCCTGGCGGATCGCCTGTACCTGCCCATCCATTGCCGCAGAAGGCGCAATGAAATCCGCACCCGCAGCGGCGGCAACCACTGCCTGCTTGCCCAGATTCAGCAGGGTCGCATCGTTGTCCACGCCGTGATCGCACAGCACACCACAGTGGCCATGAGAGGTGTATTCGCAGAAGCAGGTATCGGACATGACGATCATCTCCGGCACACTCTCTTTGCAGATGCGCGACATGCGGGCGACGAGGCCGTCTTCTTTCCAGGCATCGCTGCCGGTCGCGTCAGTGTGGTGGGAGATACCGAACGTCATTACCGAGCGGATGCCCGCATTCGCAATGCGTTCGATCTCGCGGGCCAGATGCTTTTCAGGAATGCGCATCACGCCCGGCATCGCGTCGATGGCTTTGTAGTCATCGATCTCTTCTTCAACAAAAATCGGCAACACCAGATCGTTTAAGGTCAGTGTTGTCTCTTCAAACATGGCGCGCAGTGCGGGAGACTTGCGTAGGCGACGGGGACGTGCAATTAAATCGGTCATGGTATGCCTGATGTTTGTGGAACAAAGAGGTATAGTGTACCTGAAAGCAGGGAGCGGTGTTTTACTAAAGTTGTCTTTTAGATTTTCGAAATCGACTAATATTCGCTGTATGTATTTTGTCTATATTATAAAACTTATTCTGGTGTTCAGTGTGGTGTTTAATATTGGTGAGGTTTCTATATTGGTTCGGGATTATAAATATAAATGATTTATTTCTTTTTATTATATGTGCCGAAGCAAATAAAGTAGTTTGCAATCAGTTGAATTTATAATATTTATTCATAATGATTGATATTGCCCTGGGTTTACAAGCTTATTTGTCTGAATACGGACTTAATGGAATCATTCATTGAACCTTTTCGAAGTGAAACTGCATAATTCCTTCCGCAATTTAATGTTGCTAAATGATTTGATGGACAAACTTGCTTACGTCCCTGAGGAGGGATGACCCAATGCAAACATGGAAAAAGAAACTGGTTGTATCACAACTTGCATTAGCCTGCACACTGGCTATCGCTTCTCAGGCCAATGCGAAAGATATATCCGGCACAACATATAATACTTTTGGCTATGACAATACCGCGTCCACGCCCTGGTATTATGGTTATGCTGACTGGGATTATTCAGATGCCACACATGATGGTGACATTTATCCAGTCATCAATAAATCAACCGTAAACGGAGTTATTTCGACATACTATCTGGATGATGGTGTCAATGGCCGTGCGAACGCGTTGAGTATTTCTAACAGCACCATTAACGGCATGATCACGTCAGAGTGTATGACCACGACGTGTGCAGATGGCGTGGATACTGACGGTACCACTCATACCCAGTATGATCGTTTTAGCCTGACTGTTGATAACTCCACCATCAACGATACCTACGAGCATTACGCCTACGATGTCGTCAATGGTGAAACCACTGAAACGCATTATCTGGACACCTATGGTCTGGGTAACGCGATCACGCTGGACGTTGAATCTGACATCGTTATTCAGAACAACTCCCATATCGCGGGCATCACGCTGACGCAGGGTTATCAGGAGCTGGATAACACGCCATACGACGGTGTTGAAGGGGTTGCTAACAGCAGCAATATCTTTACCGATACGCTGGTGGTGAAAGATTCTGTGCTGACCTCTGGTGCGTACAGCGATCTGGGTACCAGTGGCTTCTACGGTCAAACGGCGAAGCCGAGCGACTACGGTGAAACCAACGCCACGGCTGCGGATGATGCGGCGCTGATCGTTGTTGCTGGCGCGTCTGATAACGCTATGCAGACCACCGCTACCTTCGATCACTCTACCATTACCGGCGACATCCTTTTCGCCAGCACCTTTGATAACAACTTCTACGAGAATGGCGATCCGGCAACGGATACCACCGATGACGGCGTCTATAACCCAACTACCAACGGCTGGGATGATACCGACAAGCTGGATGTCACGCTGACCAACGGCAGTAAATGGGTGGGTGCCGCGCAGTCCAGCGTTGAAGCCATCGGCATGGCGCAGATGTATGGTGAAGGCTACAGCGATGTAGACTGGCACACGCTTTCTCCAAACAGCATCTGGCCTGATTCTACCTTTGACAGCAACGGTCATGTTGCAGGTGAAGAAGTTTATCAGAGCGGCCTGTTCAACGTGGCGCTGGATAACGGTTCCGAGTGGGATACCCGTAAGATCTCCAACATCGACGCGCTGACGGTGAACAACCAGTCTCAGGTCAATGTTGAAAACTCCGGCCTGCTGGCAGATTCCATCACCCTGACCAATGCGTCTAGCCTGAATATTGGCGACAGCGGTGGTGTGGCTACCGACAGCCTGTATCTGGATAGCTACAGCCGTGCTGCACTCACTGAAGAGACAGCTGAGCTGTATGCCAACACCATTACCGTGGACAACGGTGCAGAGCTGGCGCTGGGTCTGGGACAGGTTGATACGCACAATATGGTGCTGACCGATGGCGGTGTGCTTAACGTTGCCAGCCGTGATTATGTGCTGAACAGCGACCTGAACAACGCACGCTATATCACCAACGATCGCTCTAAAGCGGACTACGACTATGGTGTTGTCGCGCTGAACTCTGACGGCCATCTGGCGGTGAACGGTGACGTTGCCGGTAACTATAAAGTGCGCATCGACGATGCGACCGGCGCAGGCTCCGTAGCTGACTACGAAAACAAAGAGATCGTTCGCGTCTATGACAATAACGCGGATACCGCTGCCAGCTTTACTGCGGCAAACAAAGCTGATTTAGGTGCATACACCTATCAGGCGCAGCAGAAGGGCGACACCGTTGTTCTCCAGCAGGAAGAGCTGACTGATTACGCCAATATGGCGCTGAGCATTCCTTCTGCTAATACCAACATCTGGAATCTGCAACAGGATACCGTGGGTACCCGTCTGACCAACAGCCGTCATGGCCTGGCAGATAACGGCGGCGCATGGGTGAGCTATTTCGGCGGCAACTTTGACGCGGATAATGGCACCGTTAGCTACGATCAGGACGTAAGCGGCATTATGGTAGGTCTGGATACTCAGATCGACGGTAATAACGCGAAGTGGATTGTCGGTGGTGCGGCTGGTTTCGCGAAGGGTGATATCAGCGATCGTACTGGTCAGGTCGATCAGGACAGCCAGACTGCGATGATCTACGCGTCGGCGAAGTTCATGAACGACATCTTCCTCGACAGCTCCCTGAGCTACACCCGCTTCAACAACGACCTCTCTGCTACCATGAACAACGGTCAGTATGTTGACGGTAATACCACGACTGACGCCGTTGGTTTCGGGATGAAACTGGGCTATGACTGGAAACCAAACCTGTCTGGCTACGTCACGCCTTACGCGGCGATCTCTGGCCTGTTCCAGTCCGGTGATGACTACCAGCTAAGCAACGACATGCGTATCGATGGTCAGTCTTACGACAGTATGCGTTATGAACTCGGCGTGGATGCAGGTTATACCTTCAACTACGGCGGCGAGCAGGCATTAACGCCTTACTTCAAACTGGCTTACGTGTATGACGATGCCGACAACAATGCTGATATCAACAATGACAGCATTGATAACGGCGTGGAAGGCTCTGCGGTTCGCGTGGGACTGGGCACTCAGTTCAGCTTCACGAAAAACTTCAGTGCTTACACTGATGCGACTTATCTGGGCGGCGGCGACGTTGACCAGAACTGGGGAGCAAACCTGGGTGTGAAATATACCTGGTAATATAGAAAGCGCGGGGGATTTTTCCCCCGCTTTTTTATGTGTTTTAAAAATTATAAAGAACCGACAGATACAGATGACTTGAGGTATGCATGAACGTTAATGCGAAGCCACTTTCTGAATTAAGCCGGCTCATAAAGTGTCTGGAAGTCGCCGGTACCCCATTTAAGATCGAACCACAACAATTAATAACTACCGGCAATAATGATGATGAACCATTGACCGTTGTCATACAATCCGGCCTGACGGCCGTCCACCGTAAATCAGACGAATTACTTATGGGTATTGCGCGAGCACCGTATATCCACGGTTTAAGCGCATGGATAAATGAAAACTATCTTGAATATTCTTTGATGGCACAGACGCCTTGTACCGGATTTTATTTACCGGCATCTGACGCGTACCAGCTTATTCAGGACGCGCAACTTTGGCAAGAGGCTTTCTGCTGGCTGTCATGGCTTAACCATTTATTGGGAAAACGTGACATGCAATTGGTCGGAAATAATTCCTATAGCCAAATCCGGGCGATGCTGATCAATATGGCCGAGTGGGATGACACGCTACGTTCAAAAATTGGTGTTATGAATCATATTCAGCGTAGCACGCGTATTTCTCGTTCGGTCGTTGCTGAGGTTCTGGCGGCGCTGCGACAGGGGAACTACATCAATATGAGCCGGGGCAAACTGATCAGTATCAACCGTTTGCCCACGGACTATTGAGATCAGTTAGAGGCCGTAAGCACCTGCGCTTTATTGGCGCTCAGCTCGGCCACCAGATTATTTACGCCATCACTCATATTCACGAAGCGTGTATTTGGCGACCGGGTGACCACCACAAAAGCGCCTACGTTTGATTGCGGAATCATCGCCATGTAGGTGATGAACCCGCCACCTCCACCGGTTTTTTGAATAATCCCCGGTCGGCCATCTTTTGGCGCCATATACACCCAGCCCATGCCGAGGGCATCGGCTTTACCTGGAACATCCATGCCAATGACGCGTCGTAGCTGAGCACGCTGGTAGATGAGCGTCTGCATTCGGTCGGCCTGATTGCTGCGCGCGTAAAAATCCGATGAGAGGAACTGTTGCATCCAGCGCATCATGTCGCCAGGCGTAGAGTAAACGCCACCGCTGCCAATGGCGGCCAGCGTGTTATTGCACGGGCTGGCCCCTTTTTCCGCCACCATCAGACGCTTGCACTGGTCCGGGGAAGGGGTGTAAGTGGTATCTTTCATCCCGAGCGGACGCGTGATCTGCTCTTCAAACAGTTGAGGGTAAGGCTTACCCGACGCCGTCGCTAAAGCGTCGGCCAGTAGATCAAACGCCAGGTTAGAATAGCCGGCCTGCGAGCCCGGGGCCGATTTCAGGGTTGCTGTGCTCAGGTAGTTCCAGCGTTGCTCGCGGGTTGGCCAGACAAAGACAGGGCGATGCGCAGCGCCACCGGGCTGTTCTCGCGGCAGGGCGCTGGTATGGGTCGCCAGATTCACCAGTCTGATCGGCGTTCCCTGATATGTCGGAACGCGAGCGCCGGGCGGTGCATATTTGCTGAGTGGGTCGTCGAGTTTCACCACGCCCTGATCGAGCAGTTTCACCAGCATTTCGCTGGTCATCAGCTTGGTTATCGATGCGACACGGATAACGGAATCCAGCTGCGGACGAACGTTATTTCCCGGTCGTGTTTCACCGAAGCTGCGAAACACCCGCTGGTTACCGTCGATCACGACCAGCGCCATTCCCGTCGCACCGCTGCCGTAATAAATAAGGTTCGCGTAGCGATCGGCAATGTCAGAGGCCAGAACCGGGGCCGTCAGAGGCTGTGCTGCCTGGGCGGTGGACAGGCTCACCGCACACAGCGCGGCGATAGAGAGCAGACAACGTTTCAACGAAAAGCATCCATCAAGTGAATAAGGAAAGTTACGGGTAGTTATACTACTAATCGGCGTCGGGCAATGGCCCGATTTGCATAACGATAGCGAGAAAAACGTAACCGTGGGTAAATTTGAACAATTTACTTGCGGCGTAGCTCCCATTTTGTGACATCGACCGTATGATAGACGCTACGATCGCTGTTGCGAATGAAACGCACCGAAACAATTCCTGAAAACTGTGAAGCGAACTAATAATTCACCCGCAGGTCTCACTTTTTTGCCTGAGCCGGGAGGCTGGCACAGGCAAGGTTTCGTGTGGCGATATGTTGAACACAGCAACAGCCATAACAACAAGAAGGAAGCACAATGTTTAAGTCTTTTTTCCCAAAGCCGGGGCCCTTTTTCCTGTCGGCATTTATTTGGGCACTGCTGGCTGTCATTTTCTGGCAGGCCGGTGGCGGCGCGTGGCTGACCCGTCTTACGGGGGCAACGGGCGACATTCCCATTAGCGCAGCGCGCTTCTGGTCCATGAGCTATCTGCTTTTCTACGCTTATTACGTGCTCTGCGTAGGGCTTTTTGCCATGTTCTGGTTCGTCTATTCTCCTCACCGCTGGCAATACTGGTCGATTCTCGGCACGTCGTTAATCATCTTTGTCACCTGGTTCCTGGTGGAGGTGGGCGTAGCGGTCAACGCCTGGTATGCGCCGTTTTACGATCTGATCCAGACGGCGCTGAGTTCGCCGCATAAAGTGACCATTAACCAGTTCTACCATGAGGTGGGGATCTTCCTCGGCATCGCCCTTATCGCCGTGGTGATTGGCGTGATGAATAACTTTTTCGTCAGCCACTATGTGTTCCGCTGGCGTACCGCGATGAACGAACACTATATGGCGCACTGGCAGCACCTGCGGCATATCGAAGGTGCCGCACAGCGTGTGCAGGAAGACACCATGCGTTTTGCCTCTACTCTGGAAGATATGGGCGTGAGCTTTATCAACGCCATCATGACGCTGATCGCCTTCCTGCCGGTGCTGGTGACGCTCTCGTCGCACGTTCCGGAGCTGCCGATTGTCGGCCATCTGCCATACGGCCTGGTGATTGCTGCGATTGCCTGGTCGCTGATGGGAACGGGGCTGCTGGCGGTGGTGGGGATCAAGCTGCCGGGGCTGGAGTTTAAAAACCAGCGCGTGGAAGCGGCCTACCGTAAAGAACTGGTGTATGGCGAAGACGATGCCAACCGTGCGTCACCGCCTACCGTGCGTGAGCTGTTTGGCGCCGTACGTCGTAACTATTTCCGCCTCTATTTCCATTACATGTATTTCAATATCGCGCGCATTCTTTATCTTCAGGTTGATAACGTTTTCGGGTTGTTCCTGCTGTTCCCGTCCATCGTTGCGGGTACGATTACGCTCGGTCTGATGACCCAAATCACCAACGTCTTTGGTCAGGTTCGCGGTTCGTTCCAGTATCTGATCAGCTCCTGGACTACGCTGGTGGAGCTGATGTCCATCTACAAACGTTTACGCAGTTTCGAGCGTGAGCTGGACGATAAGGACGTGCAGGAAGTCACCCATACATTAGGTTAAAAAGGAATTGCTATGCCATTTGCCGTACCATGTGCATTACCGCTGACGTTACTCGCCGCTTTCGTGCTGGCGGGCTGTGCCGAAAAAGGGGCTGCCCCGCTCAAAGAAGGGGAGAAGCCCGTTGATGTGGCGAGCGTGGTGCGGCAAAAAATGCCCGCCAGCGTGAAGGATCGCAGTGAGTGGGCTGATGCGCTGGCCGCGACCTTCAAAAGTCAGAAGATCGCGCCTACCGAGGAGAATATCTGCTCGGTGCTCGCGGTGGCGCAGCAGGAATCGATGTATCAGTCAGATCCTGTAGTGCCTGGCCTGAACAAAATCGCCTGGAAGGAGATCGACCGCCGGGCCGAATCGATGCATATCCCGGTTTTCCTGGTGCATACCGCCCTTAAAATCACCTCGCCAAACGGTAAAAGCTACAGTGAACGGCTGGATACGGTGAAAACCGAGAAACAGCTTAGCGCCATTTTCGATGATTTCATCAATATGGTGCCGATGGGGCAGAAGCTGTTTGGCTCGCTAAATCCGGTGCATACCGGCGGTCCGATGCAGGTCAGTATCGCATTTGCGGAAAAGCATACCGACGGCTATCCGTGGGATATCGACGGTACGGTACGTCAGGAGGTCTTCTCCCTGCGCGGTGGGCTGTGGTTTGGGACGTATCACCTGCTGAATTATCCGGCCAACTACGATAAACCGCTGTATCGCTTTGCCGACTTTAACGCGGGCTGGTATGCCAGCCGAAATGCAGCCTTCCAGAATGCGGTAAGCCGCGCCAGCGGTGTGAAGCTCGCTTTGGACGGCGATCTCATTGCTTACGGCAGCAGTGAGGCCGGGACCACCGAACGTGCGGTGCGAAAACTCTCGACGAAGCTGGAGATGAGCAACAGCGACATTCGCCGACAGCTGGAGAAGGGCGACAGCCTGGCGTTTGAGAAAACGGATCTGTATAAGCAGGTCTTTGCGCTGGCCGAGAAGAAAAGTGGAAAGGCATTACCCAGAGCCATTCTGCCAGGCATTCAGCTGGAAAGCCCGAAGATCACGCGTAACCTGACGACCGCCTGGTTCGCGAAACGCGTTGACGATCGTCGGGCACGCTGTATGGGACTGTAATCAGTGGCGGTTGCGCCAGCGCAGGACAAGGGCAATCACGCCCAGAACCATGCTGCCCGCGAGGAAGGGAATGAGTCCAAATACGGTGCTCACGCCTAAACCGATTTCAACGCGCGGGCGGCCTGTATCCTGCACCTGCATCAGATGCTCATACACGCCAGGGGCATGCACCAGCATATTCAGCAGTTGGGTTCCTGCCCAGAAACAAAACAGAACAAACAGGGCATAGGCAATATTCCCCGCCGTGGAGGTTTTTGGTTGTTTTCCGCCAAAAATCGGTTTCGACAATGTAAAGTCTGCCATAAGACCTCCCGATAATATCACTCTGTTTTAATACGCGTCGTACAGGGTGAGTGTGACAGGTCATAGCATTTGTCAATATCAGAATCGTGGGAAATTCGGCTCAGGATTTCTCCTGGATTGTCGATTTCTGCATCACGTCACAAATTGATAACATAAGTGAAACTGCGCTGCATTTCAGAATTTACGTATCCGCCACAGACGCCTTTATCAAACTGTGAGAGGATAGTTTTTTTTCTGCCGGAGTTGTCATGAAGCTCACTTCCAAATTACGCCGTGACTGGCATTACTACGCCTTTGCGATCGGGCTGATCTTTATTCTCAACGGTGTTGTCGGGCTGCTGGGATTTGAAGCGAAAGGCTGGCAAACCTATGCGGTTGGGCTGGTAACCTGGGTAATCAGTTTCTGGCTGGCGGGATTTATTATCCGCCGTCGTCCCGATGAGACGACGACGGCAGAGAAAGCTGACTAAGCGTTAGTTAACGGAACTTTTCAGGGCGCTGTCAGCGGCGTGACGTTCCAGCGCCAGTTCAATCAGGCGGGTGATCAGTTCCGGATAGCTTATCCCGCTGGCCTGCCACAGCTTCGGGTACATGCTGATATTGGTAAAGCCCGGCAGAGTGTTGATTTCGTTAATCACCACCTCGTTATCCGGCGTCAGAAACACGTCGACGCGCGCCATCCCACAGCATCCCAGCGCCTGATAGGCTTCAACGGCGATCGCCCGGATCTTGTCGTTAACGTCAGGATCGAGCGCGGCGGGAACCACAACCTGGGCACCTTTGTCGTCAATATATTTGGTGTCGTAGGAATAGAAGTCACTGTTCAGTACCACTTCACCACAGGTACTCGCCTGCGGGAAGTCGTTGCCCAGTACGGCGCACTCAATTTCACGACCGTTAATTCCCTGCTCAACCACCACCTTATGGTCAAATTCAAAGGCCAGACGAACGGCATCGTTAAACTGCGCTTCGCTGGTGACTTTGCTGACGCCGACGGACGAGCCCTGATTCGCCGGTTTCACAAACAGCGGCAGGCCGAGTTGCGCCTTGATCTGCGCGAAGCTGTGTTTATCGCGGTTGGCGCGAGTGAGCGTCACGAACGGCGCAATATTCAGACCGGCGTCGCGCAGGAGACGTTTTGTGACGTCTTTATCCATGCAGGCGGCAGAGCCCAGCACATCGGAACCGACAAACGGCAGGTTTGCCATCCGCAACATGCCTTGCAGAGAGCCGTCTTCGCCCAGCGTGCCGTGAACGATAGGGAACACTACGTCAATCTGTGCCAGCGCCTGCGCGTTCCCGGCATCGATAAGCTGTCCCTGTTCCACGCCTGGAACCGTTGCGACGCTGACATCAGAAGGATTAAGGGCAATGTGCGCCGGATCGTCAGCGTGTAACAGATACTGGCTGGCATCGTTAACATGCCACTGGCCCTGTTTATCAATGCCCAGCAGCACCACGTCAAAACGGCTTTTATCAATCGCATCAACGATATTTTTAGCCGATTGCAATGACACCTCGTGCTCTGCCGATTTTCCCCCAAAGACAATACCTACGCGCTGCTTTGCCATCTCACTCTCTTCCAGTCTGACGAAAAGCCCATAACATACCACGATGCCCGGCGGGTTTCGCGGCCTTCTGCCATAATGTTTTGGGGATGCTGAAGGGGGGCGCGTGAAAGGAAAAGGTCTGCTTATTCTTATTGTTATTGCCGGGATCGCCACGGTGGGCTACCGCTGGTTGCCGCCGTATTACAATCCTTTCGTGCCGCTTACGCTTGACGATCCGCCCGGAAAAATAACCCAGTTTAAACTTCGACGTTTAACACCGAAGGCATGCGAAAGCCTGTTAGCGCAGGCGAATCAACGCCAGCTTATCCGTACCCAGGCTGTCGCTGACAGCGCCGGGGAGTGTCCGCTGAGTAACGTGGTGCGCGTGCGCGATTTTGGCCCGGTCAGCCTGAACAGCAGCTTTCTGGCCAGTTGCCCGCTGGCGTTAAGTTCGGCGCTGTTTATCAGCCAGCAGGCCCGACCGCTCACCAAAACCTGGACCGGAAGCGAGCTTACCCGTATTGAACATCTGGGCAGCTTCGCCTGCCGCAATATCTACAGCCGCCCGGATGCGCGGCGCAGCGAACATGCCACGGCGGATGCGCTGGATATCAGCGCTTTCAGGCTGGCAAATGGACAGCGCGTTACCGTCCTGAACGGCTGGAAAGCGGAAAAGACGCAGCCCTGGCTACAGGCCCTGCTCTCGGCAAGCTGTGGCTATTACGGTAACGGTCTGGGGCCGGACTATAATGCCGCCCATGCCAACCATTTCCATCTGGGGATGCGCGGCTATGGATTATGTCGATGAAGCATAATCTTCCGCCAAAAATTGGATAAATTGTGACTTATTTCACAAATATGATGACTGGGAAGATAAAACACCAAAGTCTGCAAGGCCGCATCTCTGGCGCTATGTCATTGCGCGTAACTTGCTAATCTGTCGGCGAATTCGCCTAAAAATGAAGACTATTTCTGTTATGGAATCCTGGAAAGTTAATCTCATTTCAGTCTGGTTCGGCTGCTTCTTCACCGGACTGGCTATCAGCCAGATATTGCCCTTCCTGCCGCTGTATGTGTCGCAGTTGGGAGTGACTTCCCATGAAGCGCTCTCGATGTGGTCCGGCCTGACGTTCAGCGTGACGTTTCTGGTCTCCGCCATTGTGTCGCCGATGTGGGGCAGCCTGGCGGATCGCAAGGGGCGCAAGTTGATGCTGCTCCGCGCCTCGCTGGGGATGGCGATAGCAATTTTGCTCCAGGCCTTCGCCACCAACGTCTGGCAGCTGTTTATTCTGCGGGCGATAATGGGGCTGACCTCCGGTTACATTCCGAATGCCATGGCGCTGGTGGCCTCACAGGTACCGCGTGAGCGAAGCGGCTGGGCGCTCAGCACGCTTTCCACGGCCCAGATCAGCGGGGTCATTGGCGGCCCGCTGCTCGGCGGCTTCCTGGCGGACCATGTCGGGCTGCGTGCGGTCTTTATCATTACCGCGATCCTGCTAACGATCAGCTTTCTGGTCACCCTTTTTCTGATTAAAGAGGGCGGGCGGCCTGTTGTCAGTAAATCCGAACGCCTGAGCGGAAAAGCGGTTTTCGCCTCGCTGCCTTATCCTGGCCTGATGATTAGCCTCTTTGTGACGACGATGGTGATCCAGCTCTGTAACGGTTCGGTAGGGCCGATTCTGGCGCTGTTTATCAAGTCGATGGCGCCGGACAGCAGCAACATTGCTTTTCTGAGCGGGATGATTGCCGCGGTGCCGGGCGTGTCGGCGCTGATGTCTGCTCCGCGTCTGGGGAAACTGGGCGACAGGATCGGTACGGCACGTATTCTGATGGCAACGCTCATCATTGCGGTGATCCTTTTCTTTGCCATGTCATTCGTCACCACACCTCTTCAGCTCGGCATCCTGCGCTTCCTGCTTGGCTTCGCAGATGGCGCCATGCTGCCCGCTGTTCAGACGCTGCTGGTGAAATATTCCAGTGACCAGGTAACCGGCCGCATTTTTGGCTACAACCAGTCGTTCATGTATTTAGGCAACGTAGCGGGCCCGCTTATCGGCGCCTCGGTCTCGGCGATGGCGGGTTTCCGCTGGGTATTTGCCGCGACGGCGGTGGTGGTCCTGCTGAATATTATTCAACTGGCCTTTGCCTTGCGACGCCGCAGGCGAATCGCTGAGGCAAAGTCGGCCCGGTAAACACGATAATATATTATTTATTCTTATGAACGCCGCATTTTTATATAACGAAATGCGGCGCCTTTCTTTCAGGAAAACGTTTCGCTTTCGCGCTGAAATATCTTTTTTGGCAGCGATGTCACTTTTGCATAAGATAAAGCCAATCCATGCTTTTCATTATTCAGAGAGGGTGTTAATTTCAGGGGAAATCACATAAGGAAATAGCACCATGAAAAATCTCATTGCTGAGTTGTTGGTTAAGCTTGCCCAAAAGGAAGAAGAGTCAAAAGAGCTGGTTGCCCAGGTCGAGGCGCTGGAAATCGTTGTGACGGCGCTGCTGCGACAGATGGCAAAACCGGAGCAGGAGGCGTTGATCGACAACGTTGAAGGCGCGCTGGAAAAAGCGCGTCCTGATTCCCAGGTGCCTGCGGAAGATGCGGAGCTGCTTCAGCAATACGTAAAGAAGCTTTTAAGGCATCCTCGCAGCTAACCTGTCTGAGGTGAAATGACGTGTCACAGAATTGTCATGCAGGATGCCTGGCGTCGCTCTGTTTTTATTTTTACACATTTATGCAGGGAAAATTAAATTGAGACAGAGCACACCTTTCACCGCATAATTTCTGTTATTAATTACCGCCTCCCCCCCGGCGAAACCGGTTAATGAATATTGTGCCGATACAGGGCTGAAATAACCGCAGAGCCCGGCGAAAATCAGAGTCGCTGGGTGGTTTTTTTCCCGTAACGAGCCAGACTTAACGTGGAACTTCACATAAAGGATGGTGCAATGAAAACAACAATACTGGTTACCCTGCTCTCTGGCCTGTGTCTGATCGCCTCAGCACACGCGGAAGAGAAAACGTTAACGCCCCAGCAGCAGCGCATGACGACCTGTAACCAACAGGCGACATCGCAAAGCCTGAAAGGGGATGCCCGTAAAACGTACATGAGCGACTGCCTTAAAAATGGTGCGGCTAAACCCGGTGAAAAAAGCCTGACCCCACAGCAGCAAAAAATGCGTGAGTGCAACGCCCAGGCGACACAGCAGATGCTGAAAGGCGACGATCGCAGCAAGTTTATGAGCGCGTGCCTCAAAAAACAGGCGTAGTGCTAACGGGTGAGTCACGGCTGTGGCTCACCCAAAATTTCATACTTTCCCCGCTATCCCCCTCTCTATAATTTGGGAAAATGTTTCAGAATATTCCCAAAAATGATGAATGATGAGTTTTATGACAATCACGAGAACATTCGGGAAGCGTGGCACCAGCAGCTTTCTCAGGATGATTCATACCGTTCCGGTCTGCGATTTGCCCGGCGAATACGGCTGGCACGCATCGTTGGTCTGGCGGCGCTATTTGTTCCGCTTGCCAGCGTTCTGGTGAGCCAGTTTCTTTCCGGCGTCTGGTGGTTATTGCTGGTGGGCTGGGTCTTTGTCTGGCCCCATCTGGCCTGGCAGCTGGCTTTTCGTTCGGCTGAACCCCACAGCAGTGAAATTGTTAATCTGAAAATCGATGCCATTATTGCCGGTGTCTGGATGGGGCTAACAGGGTTCAATGCGCTACCAACGGCGGCGCTGATCGTGATGATCGGCATGAATATGATGGGATCGGGGGGATGTCGGTTATTTCTGACAGGACTGGCGCTGCTTGCCCTGTCTGCCTTGCTCACCGTGCAATCCACGGGTACTCCTGTGGTATTGACCTCTGAAC
Source organism: Enterobacter cloacae complex sp. 302F9 (assembly GCF_050030335.1). Classification (NCBI taxonomy): domain Bacteria; kingdom Pseudomonadati; phylum Pseudomonadota; class Gammaproteobacteria; order Enterobacterales; family Enterobacteriaceae; genus Enterobacter; species Enterobacter cloacae complex sp. 302F9. The sequence goes on from NZ_JBLGUC010000001.1 coordinate 993,480, forward strand.
CGCTGGCGTTGTGGCTGACGCTCCCCGTGCTGGTGGTCTACCCCATACTGTTTGCCTGCCTCAGCCACCGCACGGCGATCCGTCTGGCAGAGCATAAGCGTCGGCTTGAGCTGATGAGTACCCGCGACGGAATGACCGGCGTATTCAATCGCCGTCACTGGGAAACGCTGCTGCGTAACGAATTTGAGGCCTGCCGTCGAAGCCATCGACAGGCGACGATACTGCTCATCGATATCGATCACTTCAAGACGATCAACGACACCTGGGGGCATGACGTGGGGGATGAAGCGATTGTCGCCATCACGCGCCAGCTTCAGCTGACCCTGCGCTCAGGCGATTATATTGGCCGTTTTGGCGGGGATGAGTTCGCGGTGATCATGTCCGGCACGCCTGCCGACAGCGCGATTGCTGCGATGTCGCGCGTCCACGAACGGCTGGTCAACATGCCGCTGCACGGAGCACCTATGGCGAGGTTGTGTATCAGCGTTGGGGTTGCCCCCTGGGGGGCGCAGTTCACCCACTATCGTGAATGGCTAAAGGCGGCGGACGTGGCCCTCTATAAAGCCAAAAATGCCGGACGGGGCCGCACCGAAGTGGCCGCCTGACGCCCGGCGTAGCGCATCAGGACTTACTGAGCTTCTCTGATTTTTCCATGCATTTTTCCATCGCCTCGATCACGGCGGAGCGGAACCCGCGATCTTCCAGCACGCGCACGGCTTCAATGGTTGTGCCCCCCGGTGAGCACACCATATCTTTCAGTTCGCCCGGATGTTTACCCGTTTCCAGCACCATTTTGGCCGAACCCATCACCGCCTGCGCTGCAAATTTGTAGGCCTGCGCGCGCGGCATTCCACCCAGTACGGCGGCATCGGCCATGGCTTCGATAAGCATAAAGACATACGCCGGGGCAGAGCCGCTCACGCCGACTACCGGGTGGATCATCGGTTCGGCAATCACTTCCGCTTCGCCGAAGCAGCGGAAAATATTCAGTACATCCGCCACGTCTTCAGATGTGACCAGCGCGTTCGGGGTAACGGATGTCATACCGGCATTCACCAGCGACGGGGTGTTTGGCATGGCGCGAACAATCTTACGGTCGTGGCCCAGCGCGCGGGCGAGCTGATCGAGGGTCACGCCTGCGGCAATCGATACCACCAGGGTCTCTTTGTTAAGGCTGGAGGTGATCTCGCTCAGGACTTTAATCATGATATTCGGCTTAACGGCGCCAAAGACAATATCCGCCACCTGAGCCACGTCCTGTGCGCTTTCGGCAGCGTTGACACCATACTCATCACGCAGCGCCGCGACTTTATCCGGGGATGGGGTATAGACCCAAATCTGCCCCGGCAGCACCTGCCCGCTGGCAATCAGTCCGCCGAGGATAGCTTTGCCCATATTTCCGCAGCCGATAAACCCGATTTTCTTATCCATCACGTCTCTCCGTTATTATGCGTTGTTATCTCTCATTGATAGCTTAACAACGAAATGCAGGCGACAATAGTCACCAGAATCATAATGGGGAGAGACTATGGCGATTTGGGTTGATGCGGACGCGTGTCCGAATGTCATCAAAGAGATTTTATTTCGTGCTGCCGAGCGCGTGCAGATGCCGCTGACGCTGGTGGCGAACCAGAATATCCGCGTGCCGCCCTCCAGATACATCCGTTCTCTGCGCGTTCCGGCCGGGTTTGACGTGGCGGATAACGAGATAGTACGCCTGTGTGACGCAGGAGATCTGGTGATCACCGCGGATATCCCGCTGGCTGCCGATGTACTGGCGAAAGGGGCGGCGGCGCTGAACCCGCGCGGAGAACGCTATTCGCCGGCAACGATCCGGGAGAAGCTCACCATGCGTGATTTTATGGATACGCTTCGTTCCAGCGGCGTGCAAACCGGTGGGCCGGACAGCCTGTCGCAGCGCGATCGCCAGCAGTTTGCCGCCGAGCTGGATAAATGGCTGCTGGAAGTGAAGCGCCGCCCGGCGTAGCCCACCTCCGGGCGGTTTTGTGGTACAGTGTGGCTTCCACAGGCTTGTCATTCCGTACCGCTTTGCAGTAAAGTTAGCGCAACATCTACTGCAATCATTTCTTTACAGCCTTCAGTTATCCGGCAGCAAGGGGAACACCTGGTTATGAACCCACCCATCTTTTTAGTTGGCCCTCGCGGCTGTGGGAAAACCACCGTTGGTCTGGAGCTGGCGCGTCTGTGCCAGAGTCAGTTTGTCGATACTGACCATTGGCTCCAGGAGAATGCCGGTAAGACCATTGCCGATATCGTTGAGGATGAGGGTTGGGAGAGCTTTCGTGCGCGTGAAACAGCCACGCTGGAAGCGGTGACCGCGCCGTCAACCGTGATCGCGACCGGTGGGGGCATTATTCTGGCGCCGTATAACCGCCAGTTTATGCGCGAAAAGGGTGTCGTGATCTACCTCTGTGCCCCGGTCTCTACGCTGGTGGGGCGGCTGGAGGCGTTTCCGGAAGAGGGACAGCGCCCGGCGCTGACCGCGAAACCGCTGAGTGAAGAGGTCAGCGACGTCCTCGCCGAACGCGATGCACTGTACCGCGAGGCGGCACACCACGTTGTGGATGCGTCAGCGTCACCCGAGAAAGTTGCGATTCAGATTATTACCGCCCTGCGTTTGGCTTGCGCCAGCTAACAGCCGTCTATACTCATAGCTCAGACATAAAAAAAGGATGAGCTATGCCAACCAGACCTCCCTATCCACGTGAAGCCCGCATCGTTACCGTTGAAAAAGGTAACGGCGATCAGACCGTAACCTGGTACCAGCTGCGTGCCGATCACCCTAAACCTGATTCGCTGATCAGCGAACATGAAACCGAACAGGAAGCGCTGGATGCGAAACGGCGCTATGAGGATCCTGAGAAGTCCTGACAGGAATCCGAATTCGTTACAACCGTGCCTGAATCACACTTTTAACATATCGCTGATGTTAAGCAGCAGTTAATATTTAGTTATTACAGGTGGATTCGGAAAGGCCAGTCGATCTTTACATTACGGTGTAGAGATCCCCTGCTACCCTTGGTGCTGTTTTGTTGAAAAAATGAACAGTGCAGCGTAGTGAGCCTGTACTTATGTGGCAGTTGTGGTAGTAACGGAAGGCGATCAAAATGAAGGCGACGTTGGCGATCCTCACGATTGGTGTGGTGCCTGTAAGCGAAGTATTACCGCTCTTAACCGAGCATGTCTCTGAACAACAAATTACGCATCTCAGTCTGTTAGGGAAGCTCAGTCGGGAAGAGGTCATGGAAGACTACGCGGTCGGAGAGGGGGAAGATCCCCTGGCAACGTTACTCAGTGACGGTAAACTGGCGCATGTGTCGCGCCAGAAAATCGAGCGCGCGCTACAGGGCGTGATCGAAGTGCTCGACAATCAGGACTATGACGTTATTTTGCTGATGAGCACGGCACCCGTTAAAGGGCTCAGCGCGCGTAATGCCATTCTGCTCGAACCGATGCGGATTATCCCCCCGCTTGTGGCCTCAATTGTTGATGGTCATCAGGTTGGGGTCATCGTTCCCGTTGAGGAACTGCTGGATAACCAGACGGTGAAGTGGGCCGCGCTGGAGCACACCCCGCTGTACGCACTGGCAAACCCGTTCTGGGACAGCGAAGCGAAGCTGATTGCGGCCGGGCAGGAGTTGATCGACAGAGGGGCGGATGTCCTGATGCTCGACTGCCTGGGCTTCCATCAGCGGCATCGTGATTTACTGCAAAAGGCGCTGGATGTTCCGGTGCTGCTCTCTAACGTCCTGATGGCGCGCCTGGCGTCAGAATTACTGGTGTAATGATTTTGCGTGACAGGTCATGAGCATGGCCCCTATAGTGGATTTTTCTCAATAAATATAAGGGCCAGTTCATGCTTCAAAGTAACGAATACTTTTCCGGTAAAGTGAAATCCATTGGTTTTACCAGCAGCAGCACTGGCCGCGCCAGTGTCGGCGTAATGGCGGAAGGGGAATACACCTTTGGCACCGCAGAAGCGGAAGAGATGACGGTGGTCAGCGGCGCGCTGAACGTCCTGCTGCCGGGTGAAACGGAGTGGAAAGTCTATAGTGCCGGGCAGGTCTTCAACGTGCCGGGCCACAGCGAGTTCCATTTACAGGTTGCAGAGCCAACCTCTTATCTGTGCCGCTATCTGAAATAAAAGCATGCCGGGTGGCGCATTCGCTTACCCGGCCTACGTTTTGCCTGTCAGCGCTGCGCTTCGCCGCCGAGACCTTCCACCAGGTTCTGAATCAGCGCCGCCAGCTCGCCGGTCATCAGGATAAAGTCTGCGTCAAAGCGCTGAGCATAATCTTCGCGGTCGATATCTTCGTTCTGATCGCGCAGTTCATCGCAGAACTTAAGGCGCTTCACGGAGCCGTCATCACACATCACAAACTGAATGCGCTGCTGCCAGTCGAGTGCCAGTTTGGTCACCACTTTGCCCGCTTCAATGTGCACGGCGATTTCGTCGCTCACCAGATCCTGTTTCTTCGCGCGGATCACGCCGCCATCTTCCAGCAGCGCTTTCAGCTCTGCTTCATCAAGGATCTGGAAGCCCTGCGCGGCAGTCCCGCTGCGCACCCACTCGGTCAGGGTCAGCTCAATCGGCGTTTCCAGCGCCAGCGGTACCACCGGTAATGAGCCAAGGCTCTTACGCAGCAGCGCCAGCGTATCTTCCGCTTTTTTGGCGCTGGCGCAGTCCACCATGATCAGCCCGTTAACAGTGTCGATCCACATCATGGTCTGGCTAAAGCGGCTAAAAGCGCGCGGCAGCAGCGAGTGCAGCACTTCATCCTTCAGCGAATCTTTTTCGGTTTTTTTAAGCTTACGGCCCTGTTCAGCTTCCAGCTTGAAGATCTTCGCTTCGAGCGCCTGCTTAACCACGGGCGTCGGCAGGATCTTCTCTTCTTTACGGGCGCAAACGATGATTTGCCCCGTGCTGCTGGCGTGGGTCAGCGCATCGCTTTGAGAACCCATTGGCGGAACCCAGCCGGTTTTTGCCATATCCTGGCTACCGCAAGGGGTAAAGGAGTAAGCGGCTAACTGTTTTTCCATCTCTTCTGCACGCAGCGAAACGTCGCGGCTGAGACGGTAAACCATCAAATTTTTGAACCACAGCATGATAATTTCCACGGCCTTGTCGTTAAATCAGCGGGCATGATAACGAATTGTCGCATCGCTTGCATTGCTAATCGGGAAGCGGGCTTCTACTCTGTTGATAATCAAAATAATGAGGAGTGTCTTGTGCGTATTGGGATTGATTTGGGCGGCACCAAAACAGAAGTTATTGCGCTGAGCGAGCAGGGGGAGCAACTGTTTCGCCACCGTCTGCCTACGCCGCGCGATGATTATCACCAGACCATAGAGACGATTGCCCGCCTGGTCGATATGGCAGAGCAGGCAACGGGCGAGACGGGCACGGTCGGGATGGGGATCCCTGGCTCCATTTCGCCATATACCGGCGTGGTGAAAAACGCCAACTCCACCTGGCTCAACGGTCAGCCGTTTGATAGAGACTTAAGCCAACGCCTGAACCGGGAGGTGCGTCTGGCGAATGACGCTAACTGCCTGGCGGTGTCTGAGGCCGTGGATGGCGCAGCAGCTGGCGCGCAGACCGTATTTGCGGTCATTATCGGCACTGGCTGCGGGGCGGGCGTGGCTATCGGCGGGCGTTCGCATATTGGCGGCAACGGCACCGCGGGCGAGTGGGGGCACAATCCGTTGCCGTGGATGGATGAAGATGAACTCAAATACCGCGCCGAAGTGCCGTGCTACTGCGGCAAGCAGGGCTGTATTGAGACCTTTATCTCCGGCACGGGGTTTGCCACCGATTATCACCGTCTGAGCGGCCAGCCGCTGAAAGGTAACGAGATTATGCGTCTGGTTGAGGAGCAGGATCCGGTGGCTGAACTGGCGCTCAGCCGCTACGAAATGCGGCTGGCTAAGTCCCTGGCGCATGTGATCAATATCCTCGATCCCGACGTGATTGTACTGGGCGGCGGCATGAGCAACGTCGACCGGCTGTACGCCACGGTGCCAACGCTGGTGAAACAGTGGGTATTTGGCGGCGAGTGCGAAACGCCGATCCGCAAAGCCGTCCACGGAGATTCCAGCGGAGTGCGCGGCGCGGCGTGGCTCTGGCCGGAATAAACGCAAAACCGTTTTTGATGTTTGTGCCCTCTCCCCGTGGGAGAGGGCCAGGGTGAGGGCACCAGAGCGCATCATTCCCCATTTACTGCACCGCAAACTCCCTGTCCAGCCTGCTATATCCCAGCCCGTTGATCTTCTTCACTTTGATCTGCACCGGAATGCGCTCTTTCATTGCCTCTACGTGACTGATCACGCCGATAGTTTTCCCGGTGGCGTTCAGCGCGTCGAGCGCGTCCAGCGCGGTGTCCAGCGTTTCGCTGTCGAGCGTGCCGAATCCTTCATCCAGGAACAGCGAGTCAATGCGCGTTTTGTGACTGACCAGATCGGAAAGCGCTAAAGCCAGCGCCAGACTGACCAGGAAACTCTCCCCTCCGGAAAGGGTACGGGTATCGCGTACCGCATCGGCCTGCCAGGTATCGACCACTTCCAGCTCCAGCGCGTCGCTGGCTTTACGCTGAAGCAGATAGCGGCCATGCAGACGGTTGAGCTGCTGGTTGGCAAGCCACACCAGATTATCCAGCGTCAGCCCCTGGGCGAATTTACGGAATTTATCGCCGGTGCTGGAGCCTATCAGCGCATTGAGATAGCCCCAGTCGTCGGCCTGACGCGCCGCCTCCTCAATCTGCTGCATAAGCGCCTGCTGGTGCAGACGGTTATCGGCGTCCTGTTTGAGCTGCTGGCGGATCTCCCCCTGATGCGTGGTGTTGTCCCAAAGCTGTTGCGCCAGCTGGTGTAACTGCGCCTGAAGCGTTGCGGCATCTGTTTCCAGCCCCTCGGGGCGCTGTGCCTGATGCGCCTGAAGCTGCTGGCTTGCCTGCATCGAAAGCGCCGTGGCCTGCTGGAGCTGGTTTTCCAGCGTCTGCTTTTGTTGTTCAAGCTGGTGGATCGACGTTTCATCCAGCAGGGCGGAGAGAAATGCGTCCCGATCGGCAAAGCAGCTCGCGGTCAGCGCGGCGTTGAACTGAGCCTGTGATTGCTGGAGCCGTTCACGCTCAAGCGTCTCCTGTTGCTGTAGGGTGGTGAGCTGACTTTGCAGCGACACGCATTCGTCGTGGATGCCGCGCCAGTTCTCAGGGATAACCGCGTCGGCTTCTGCATCATTGGTAACCGGCAGCGTCTCCAGAATGGGCATCAGGGCGTTAATACCTTCCTGAATCGTACCGTGCTGGGCCTGTTTTTCCTGCCACAGGGTATATTCGCTTTCGCGCGCGCTCAGCCAGGCGCTTTCAGCCCCTTCATCGGGCACGCTAAGCGACAGCGATTGTAACGAGGCCGCCAGCGCCTGACGCGTCGCCGTCAGCTGCTGCTGGTACTGGCGCGCCTGACCTTCCTGTTCATTGAGCTGGTTTTGCAGCGTCAGACGCTGGCTGAGCTGATACAGCTGGCGTTCATACTGTTCCTGTTCGCTCATCCAGGGGGCTATATCATCCTGAATATTCAGCGCTATGTTCAGGGAGGCGCAGACCTCCAGCCACTCCTTAGTAAGTGCTTGCTCTTCCTCAGAGAGAGCCTGTGCTTCCTCAGTCTCGCGCTGGATCTGCTGGGTCAGCGCATTCACCTGCCCGAGCACCAGCAATCCTTCCTCTTTTAGCGCAGCAACCTCTTTCTCCAGCGCGTCGCGGCGGCGCTGATTGTCAGTCAGTTCAAGCGCCTGATACTGCACAACTGCCGGATGTTCGCGTGAACCGCAGAGCGGGCAAGGCTTACCCGCTTCGAGCTGTGCACGATAGTTCTCAAGATCCTTGATTGTCGCCTCACGCTCACAGAGCGCTTTCAGGTCGGCATAGTGCTGATTTTTCTCTTTGAACTGCTGACGCCGCAGGATCAGCGTTTCATTGAGCTTAGCCTGCTCAACCTGCGCTTTCTTCACGCTTTCCGCATTATGGCGCAGCCGTTTTTGCAGCGGCTGATAGCGAGCGTGAAGCGCTGTCAGACGCTGGCGGAGCGCCCGCGATTGTGCCTGTTGCTCCATTGCCGTCGCGAGATCCTCAGCCGTCAGCGTCAACGTACTTTCAGGCATCTCAGCCAGCTTCTGACGAAGCTCAGCCATGCGCGCTGACTGGGCAACAAGCTGATTTTTATCGCGACCCAGTTGCGTAAAATGCGCCCGCCAGCCGGCAATTTCCTGCCCCCACTGACGGAAACGATCGTGTTCGGTCAGCCACTGCGTCAGTACCTTGTGCTCTGTCTGCAACTGTTCACGGTTGCGCAGTGCACCGTTGCGAATACGCGAGCGCTGCGCTGCTCTGTCGAGTAAGCGAGTATTTACTTCAACAATTCGCTCTGTTGTCTGCGCCAGGCGGGTGGTCTGCTCCTGCTGATACTCCCATAGCGGACGTAGCTGGGCGGCGGGCTGCGCCAGCTTGAGCTTCGCCAGTTGGGGCGCGGCGTCCGTCAGAGCCTGTTGCGCCTGCTGCTGCGAAGCAGCTGCACGCTGCTGCTCACGTATCAGTTCGTCGTTACGCGTAAGCCACTGAAAATCTTTCTGTTGGCTTTGCTGCTGTGCCAGCAGGACTTTTTCTTCGTCAGTAAGTGCCTGCAAACTTTGCTGCAAGTGCTGCTGCTGTTCCTCGCTCAGCAGCACAACCCCTGCGGCCTGCGCTTCGCACATCTCCAGCGCGTTACGTGCCGCTTTGTGTTTTTCGAAAACCATGGCGGAAATCTGGCCGTAAATTTCCGTGCCGGTCAGTTCTTCCAGCAGCTCAGCGCGATCGCTCGGTTTAGCATTCAGGAAGGCGGCAAACTGCCCCTGAGAGAGCAACATCGAACGGGTAAAGCGACCATAGTCCAGCCCGGTAAGCGCGGCGGTTTGTTCCAGCTTATCCGTGACTTTGTCGGCCAGAATTTTGCCGTCTTCGCAGCGGGCCAGCTCAACGCGCGGTGCCTGTAAGTTCCCGTCCGGCTGGTTGCGGGCGCGGTTCTGGCTCCAGAAAGCGCGATAAGCAACGCCTTTGACCTCAAATTCTACTTCCGCCAGGCATTCGGCGGTATCGCGCGTTATCAGGTCGTTTTGCGCCTGAGAGACCTTATTAAGACGCGGCGTTTCGTGGTAAAGCGCCAGGCAGATGGCATCCAGCAGCGTGGTTTTACCCGCGCCGGTTGCGCCGGTGATGGCAAACAGTCCGTTGCTGGCGAACGGCTCCGCGGTGAAATCAATTTTCCACTCACCCTTTAGCGAATTCAGATTTTTCAGGCGCAGGCTCAGAATTTTCATGCGTTTTCGTCCTCGTCATGGAGGGAATGCAGGGTCTGGGCAAACAGCTCGTTAAGCCTGGTGCGTCTGGCCTCGTCCACCTCTTCATGCGCAAGCCGCCGCGCGAACACCTCTTCAACCCGAAGTTCGCTAAGCGTTTCACGCTGGGCGTTGAGCAGTATTTTCTCGCGCTGCTCGCGGCTGCGGCGTACCAGCAGCACCTCCACGGGAAGGTCTTCCGTCAGCGTCTGTATTTTACGCTGCATATCGTACAGGTAGTCGTCGGTGGTGATTTCGATATCGAGCCAGACGGGGGGATTAAGCGCTGCGCCGCGCCACTGCTCAAGCTGAGCGGTAATGGCGGCCAGATCGCCTTTCAGCACCGCCAGCGGCTGGGTGACCGGCACCTCAAGCGTCTCAACGGCGCTGAGTTTGCCTCCGGTGAAGCTCACCAGATGCACGGATTTGGCCTTGCCCGTTTCGTCAAAACTGAGCGAAATGGGCGAGCCGCAGTAGCGGATATGCTCGCAGCCGCCGATGATCTGCGCCCGGTGAATATGCCCGAGGGCAATGTAGTCGGCGGGGGGGAAGTTTTGCGCCGGAAACGCGTCCAGCGTACCGATATAGATCTCGCGCACCGCATCACTCTTACTGGCTCCGACGGTGGTGAGGTGCCCGGTGGCAATGATCGGAATGGCCTGATCGCCGCGCAGGGCGCAGGCTTCCGTATGTTGCTGGTGATAATAGCGGGTGATGGCCTGCAACAGATGCTGCTGTTTTTCGCTGCCGGACAGACCTGCCTGGCTTTGCACGATATCGCGCGGGCGTAAAAACGGAATTGGGCACAGCACTGCGCCCGGCGTGCCGTCGCGTTTTTTCAGGATCTGCGGCGCGTGTCCGGCGCTGGCCACCACGGTGGTATTGAGGAACGCCAGAATATCGCGGGATTCATTCAGCGTCGCCACCGAGTCATGGTTTCCGGCGACAATCACAAGGTGACAACCGGTTTGCTGGAGGTTGACCACAAAACGGTTGTACAGCTCACGCGCATAGCTCGGCGGCGATCCGGTATCAAAAATGTCGCCCGCCACAATAATTGCGTCCACCTCGTGAGCCTGAGCCGTCTCCAGCAGCCAGTTCAGGAACGCTTCATGTTCCGCGGCGCGGCTTTTGCTGTAAAAATTTTGACCCAGGTGCCAGTCTGAGGTGTGAAGTATGCGCATAAAAGATCCGTGGCAATAATAAGAAAGCAGGATTATAAACGTTCGGGGAACGGAAAATAACCGCTGTAATAAAACAACAGTTTGCTATTTATAGTGGTAATGTTCTTCATAAATCTGTCATAAATCTGACGCATAATGACGCCGCATTACAGACTTGTAACTTAAATACGATAAGACAGGGCAAAGTATGGCGAGACGTATTCTGGTCGTAGAAGATGAAGCTCCGATCCGTGAAATGGTGTGCTTCGTGCTTGAACAAAATGGCTTCCAGCCGGTTGAAGCGGAAGATTATGACAGCGCGGTGAACCAGCTGAATGAACCCTGGCCCGATCTGATCCTGCTGGACTGGATGCTGCCTGGCGGTTCCGGATTGCAGTTTATCAAGCATATCAAACGCGAGGCGATGACCCGCGATATCCCGGTGGTAATGCTGACGGCGCGCGGCGAGGAAGAGGATCGCGTGCGCGGTCTGGAAACCGGCGCGGACGATTACATCACTAAACCGTTCTCCCCGAAAGAGCTGGTGGCGCGTATCAAAGCCGTGATGCGCCGTATTTCACCGATGGCGGTGGAAGAGGTGATTGAGATGCAGGGGCTGAGCCTGGATCCTACCTCACACCGGGTCATGACCGGTGAAAATCCCCTCGATATGGGACCGACCGAATTTAAACTCCTGCACTTCTTTATGACCCACCCGGAGCGCGTTTACAGCCGCGAACAGTTGCTGAATAACGTCTGGGGAACTAACGTCTATGTCGAAGACCGAACGGTTGACGTCCATATTCGCCGCCTGCGTAAAGCACTGGAACTGAGCGGCCACGATCGCATGGTACAGACGGTCCGCGGCACGGGTTATCGTTTCTCGACCCGTTTCTGAACAATGACAGGAGTGTGACGCGTGCTGGAACGTCTGTCATGGAAAAGGCTCGTCTTTGAACTGATCTTATGTTGTATTCCGGCCCTCATTCTGGGGGCTATCTTTGGCTATCTGCCGTGGTTTTTACTGGTGGCCGTGACGGGATTGCTCGTCTGGCATTTCTGGAATTTACTGCGTCTCTCCTGGTGGCTGTGGGTCGACAGAAGTATGACACCCCCGCCGGGAAGCGGGAGCTGGGAACCGCTACTCTACGGCCTGCACCAGATGCAGATGCGTAATAAAAAGCGCCGTCGTGAGCTGGGAAGCCTGATCAAACGCTTTCGTAGCGGTGCGGAGTCGCTGCCGGACGCGGTGATCCTGACGACAGAAGAAGGGACAATCTTCTGGTGTAATGGCCTCGCGCAACAGCTGCTGGGCCTGCGCTGGCCGGATGATAATGGTCAGAACATCCTGAACCTTCTGCGTTATCCCGAGTTCACGCTGTATCTGAAAAAGCGGGATTTTTCGCGCCCGCACAATCTGAAGCTCAATAACGGTCGCCATCTGGAAATCCGCGTGATGCCCTACAGCGATCGGCAGTGGCTGATGGTAGCGCGGGACGTTACCCAGATGCACCAGCTTGAGGGCGCGAGACGTAACTTCTTTGCCAACGTCAGCCACGAGCTGCGTACGCCGTTGACGGTGCTTCAGGGCTACCTGGAGATGATGCAGGAGCAAACGCTTGAGGGGGCGCCGCGTGAGAAAGCACTGCATACCATGCGGGAGCAGACGTTCCGCATGGAAGGGCTGGTCAAACAGCTGCTGACGCTTTCAAAGATTGAGGCTGCCCCGTCGCTGGCGCTAAACGACATCATTGATGTGCCGATGATGCTGCGGGTGGTGGAGCGCGAAGCCCAAACGCTGAGTCATAATCAGCACACCCTGAGTTTTGACGTTGATAACACGCTGAAAGTGCTCGGCAGTGAAGATGAGCTGCGAAGCGCTATCTCAAACCTGGTCTATAACGCCGTGAATCATACCCCGAAAGGGACGCATATCGCGGTGTGCTGGCAGCATACCCCGGCGGGCGCTGAGTTTAGCGTCGAGGACAACGGGCCGGGGATTGGGCCCGAGCACCTCCCGCGTCTCACCGAACGATTCTACCGGGTGGATAAGGCGCGCTCGCGGCAGACCGGCGGGAGCGGACTGGGACTGGCAATTGTGAAGCATGCCGTCAGCCACCACGAAAGCCGGCTCAATATCGAAAGCACCCTGGGTAAGGGCACGCGCTTTAGCTTCGTGATTCCGGAACGATTAATTGCCAAAAAAAGCGCCTGACGGCAGATGTGTCAGGCTACCTTTCCACGGGCCAGCGATTGCTGGCCCGTTTGCTTTGCAGTCAAGCGAAACGCGGATGAATATTATACGGCTGGTGCTTTTTTGTTCGCATGATTAGCCATGAGTTTTTCTTATACATGGCATATTATTTTGGTCTGAATTTTCATACTGGCATATTGTTCTGGTTTTACGATCCCTTCTTGCCTTTAAACGTTATAAGCGTTTAAATTGCCCCCCATATACTGTCAGACCGACTGTATTTGCGTGGTAAATCGAAAAACTATTCTTCGCCACGCCAGGACGGGAGCATATCCCGCTGAAATTGAGCAAATTTTCCGCTGTATCGTCCCGTGAGGGATGGCGAAAATCTCAACGTATTCAACACCACATCCACAGGCAGTAAGGTTTTATGACCCATCACTTGAAATCGCGTGACATTATCGCGCTGGGCTTTATGACATTTGCGCTGTTCGTTGGCGCAGGTAACATCATTTTTCCTCCAATGGTTGGCTTACAGGCGGGTGAACACGTCTGGACGGCTGCGTTTGGCTTCCTGCTTACTGCCGTGGGCCTGCCGGTACTGACCGTTATCGCGCTGGCGAAAGTCGGTGGCGGTGTGGACAGCCTCAGCACCCCGATTGGCAAAGTGGCTGGCGTTCTGCTGGCAACCGTCTGCTATCTGGCCGTTGGCCCGCTGTTCGCGACCCCGCGTACGGCGACCGTCTCCTTTGAGGTGGGTATCGCCCCGCTGACCGGTGACGGCGCGATGCCGCTGTTTATTTACAGCCTCATTTACTTCGCCATCGTGATTCTGGTTTCTCTCTATCCCGGCAAACTGCTGGATACCGTGGGTAACTTCCTGGCTCCGCTGAAAATTGTGGCGCTGATCGTGCTGGCGGTTGCGGCCATCGTCTGGCCTGCGGGGCCCATCAGCTCCGCGATGGACGCTTATCAGAACGCGGCGTTCTCAAACGGTTTCGTGAACGGCTATCTGACAATGGATACGCTGGGTGCGATGGTGTTTGGTATCGTTATCGTTAACGCCGCGCGTTCCCGCGGGGTGACCGAAGCGCGCCTGCTGACTCGCTACACCATCTGGGCTGGCCTGATGGCCGGTGTCGGCCTGACGCTGCTGTATCTGGCGCTGTTCCGTCTGGGTTCAGATAGCGCAACGCTGGTCGATCAGAGCGCAAACGGCGCGGCGATCCTGCATGCTTACGTGCAGCATACCTTTGGTGGTGCAGGCAGCATGCTGCTGGCGGCGCTGATTTTCTTGGCCTGTCTGGTGACGGCGGTGGGTCTGACCTGCGCCTGCGCGGAGTTCTTCGCCCAGTATCTGCCGCTCTCTTACCGCACGCTGGTGTTTATCCTCGGCATCTTCTCCATGGCGGTGTCAAACCTCGGTCTGAGCCACCTGATTCAGGTGTCAATTCCGGTGCTGACGGCGATCTATCCGCCATGTATCGTGCTGGTGGTGCTGAGCTTCACCCGCCCGTGGTGGCATAACTCGACGCGAATTATTGCGCCGGCCATGTTTATCAGCCTGATTTTTGGTATCCTTGATGGGATCAAAGCATCAGCATTTGCAGAAATCCTGCCAGCCTGGACACAGCGTCTGCCGCTGTCCGAGCAGGGCCTGGCCTGGCTGATGCCTTCCGTTGTAGCGCTGGTTCTGGCGATTATCTGGGACCGTGCGGCAGGGCGTCAGGTGACATCCAACGCCCATTAATCAACGGCAACAAATTGTTTAACCACGGGGCTTAAGGCCCCGTGGTTTTTTGTTTTTTTCGTGTTGAATGGCAAGATTTTAATGGAAAGCACTAACAAACTTAAACGTGGATTGAGCACCCGCCACATCCGCTTTATGGCGCTGGGCTCGGCTATCGGCACCGGTCTTTTTTATGGCTCGGCAGATGCCATCAAAATGGCCGGTCCAAGCGTTCTGCTGGCCTACATCATCGGCGGCGTGGCGGCCTATATCATCATGCGTGCGCTGGGGGAGATGTCGGTTCACAACCCCTCTGCCAGTTCCTTCTCCCGCTACGCACAAGAAAACTTAGGCCCGCTGGCCGGGTTTATCACCGGCTGGACCTACTGCTTCGAAATCCTGATTGTCGCCATTGCCGATGTGACGGCGTTTGGCATCTATATGGGGGTCTGGTTCCCCGCCGTGCCGCACTGGATCTGGGTACTGAGCGTGGTGCTGATCATCTGCGCCGTTAACCTGATGAGCGTGAAGGTGTTTGGCGAGCTGGAGTTCTGGTTCTCCTTCTTCAAGGTCGCGACCATTATCATCATGATCCTCGCCGGTTTCGGCATCATCATCTGGGGTATCGGCAACGGTGGGCAGCCAACCGGCATCCATAACCTGTGGAGCAACGGCGGCTTCTTCAGCAACGGCTGGCTCGGGATGGTCATGTCGCTCCAGATGGTCATGTTCGCCTATGGCGGTATTGAGATTATCGGCATCACCGCCGGGGAAGCGAAAGATCCGGAGAAGTCCATTCCGCGCGCCATCAACTCGGTGCCGATGCGTATCCTGGTGTTCTACGTGGGCACGTTGTTTGTGATTATGTCCATCTACCCGTGGAACCAGGTGGGCACCAACGGCAGCCCGTTTGTCCTGACTTTCCAGCATATGGGCATTGCGTTTGCCGCCAGCATTCTCAACTTTGTGGTACTGACCGCCTCGCTGTCGGCCATCAACAGTGACGTGTTCGGCGTGGGTCGTATGCTGCACGGCATGGCGGAGCAGGGCAGTGCGCCGAAGGTGTTTGCCAAAACGTCGCGTCGCGGCACCCCGTGGGTAACGGTGCTGGTCATGACCGTGGCGCTGCTGTTCTCGGTTTACCTGAATTACATCATGCCGGAGAACGTCTTCCTGGTGATTGCGTCACTGGCGACCTTTGCGACGGTGTGGGTGTGGATCATGATCCTGCTGTCGCAGATTGCGTTCCGTCGCCGCCTGTCGCCAGAAGAGGCCAAAGCGCTGAAGTTTAAAGTGCCGGGCGGCGTGCCAACGACCATTGTCGGTCTCATCTTCCTGGTCTTCATCATTGGCCTGATTGGTTATCACCCGGATACCCGTATTTCCCTGTACGTGGGCTTCGCGTGGATCGTCCTGCTGCTGGTGGGCTGGATGTTTAAATGTCGCCGCGATCGTCAGCTGGCGGAAGCACAGTAAGGTAAAAATGCCGGGTGGCGCTGCGCTTACCCGGCCTACACTCCCTTTTGCCCTGGAAAAAATCTCCTCCTCCGTTCTCCTCCCCCAATAATCCCGAACACGATGAGCTATCTTTAATCACCCTGTGGCAAGGTGACGTCAATTTCATCAAAGGGGATTCGTGATGTTAAACGCCTGGCACCTTCCGGTTGCCCCATTTGTTAAGCAAAACAAAGACAACCTTGTGATTACGCTCTGGCTGGCAGGGGACAATCAGCCTGAACGTGTGACCCTGCGCGCCGAAGTGGATAACGAAGAAACGTCGCTGAAAATGCACAAAGTGCGCAGCCAGCCGCAGCCGGGCGTCACGGCGTGGCGGGCAAATATCGATTTGCTCAGCGGGCAGCCGCGTCGCCGCTACGGCTTCAAGCTGCTGTGGAACAACCGGCAGCTGTGGTTTACCCCGCAGGGCTTCAGCCGTTTTCCTCCGGCCCGGCTGGAGCAGTTTGCCGTGGATCACCCGGATAACGGCCCGCAGTGGGTTAACGATCAGGTCTTTTACCAGATTTTCCCGGACCGCTTTGCGCGCAGCGAAAAGCGCAACGCCGATCAGGACAAGGTTTATTACCATCATGCGGTCGGTCACGACATCATTCTGAAAAAATGGGACGAGCCGCTGACCGCCCAGGCGGGGGGATCGACCTTTTACGGCGGCGATCTCGACGGTATCAGCGAAAAACTGCCGTACCTGAAAAAGCTCGGCGTCACGGCGCTGTACCTGAACCCGGTGTTTAAAGCGCCAAGCGTGCACAAATACGATACGCAGGATTATCGCCACGTTGACGAGCAGTTTGGCGGTGACGAGGCGCTGCTGCGGCTGCGGCACAACACGCAAAAAGAGGGTATGCGCCTGATCCTTGATGGCGTGTTCAATCACAGCGGTGATTCTCACGCGTGGTTTGACCGTCACAATCAGTCGATGGGCGGCGCATGCCATAATCCGGACTCACCGCAGCGTGACTGGTACAGTTTTGACGAGAATGGCCGCGCCCTGGACTGGCTGGGCTATCCGAGTCTGCCGAAGCTCGATTTCCAGTCGCCATCGCTGGTGAATGAGATCTACGGCGGCGACGACAGCATCGTGCGCCACTGGCTGAAAGCGCCGTGGAACATGGACGGCTGGCGTCTGGACGTGGTGCATATGCTGGGTGAAGCAGGCGGGGCGCGGAATAACCTTCAGCATGTCGCCGCCATTACCCGGTCGGCAAAAGCGGCCCGGTCGGAAGCATTCGTCTTCGGGGAGCACTTTGGCGACGCGCGTCAGTGGTTGCAGGCTGATGCAGAAGACGCGGCGATGAACTATCGCGGCTTCACCTTCCCGCTGTGGGGTTTCCTCGCTAACACCGATATCTCTTACGATCCGCAGCATATCGACGCCGAAACCTGCATGGCGTGGATGGAAAACTATCGCGCTGGCCTGTCGCATCAGCAGCAGCTGCGGATGTTTAACCAGCTCGACAGCCATGATACCGCGCGCTTTAAATCATTGCTGGGTAAAGATGTGGCGCGTCTGCCGCTGGCGGTGACCTGGCTCTTTACCTGGCCGGGCGTACCCTGCATCTACTATGGCGATGAAGTGGGGCTGGAGGGGAATAACGATCCGTTCTGCCGTAAAACCTTCCCGTGGGAGAGTGAAAAACAGGATCAGGATCTGTTCAGCCTGTACCAGCGTATGGCGACGCTGCGCAGGCAGAGTCAGGCCCTGCGCTACGGGGGCTGTCAGGTGATGTACGCCCACGATAACGTAGTGGTGTTTGTCCGCGTCTATAACAAGCAGCGCGTGCTGGTGGCGATCAACCGGGGCGAGGCGTGTGAAGTGGTGCTGGAAGATTCACCGCTGCTGGCCGGTAAAACGTGGAAGATCAAAGAGGGTAAACCGACGTTCCAGGAGAGCGTGCTCACGCTGCCCGCGATTTCCGCTGGGGTCTGGTTCGGCAGCTAAGCGCAGGCAGAATGGTTTTCACCTTTTAAGATGGCGCAAATGCAACGATTTGTGTCAATCTTAGCGGATCGTTTACGGTGAAGGTGGAAACATGGACGAGCTTTACATCCTTGGCTGTTTGTTCCTGGTTTTTGCGCTGGTCGTGGCACCCGTGCTCGCGGTGATAGGTTTTAACCGAAGCACGGCGGCGCGGCAGGAGATTGCCCGGCTTCGCCAGCGCATTGAGGCGCTTGAGCAGCGCGGTGTCGCTGAGAAACTGCCGGAGCCGGTGCAGGCCGCCGCGCCGGTGGAGACGCCAGCGTCGGTGGCAGAAGCCGTTACCGCACCTGTCGATCCCTGGCGTCCCGAACCGCCCGTCACTGAAGCAGAACCAGCGCTTGTACCGGCGGCAAAACGGCCTTCCGCCTTTGGCGGCATCCTGTCCTCGCTGACGCGCTGGTTTATGCAGGGCAATCCGCTGGCAAAACTGGGGATTGTACTGCTCTTCCTCGGCCTCTCTTTCCTGCTGCGCTATACCGTTGAACATTCACTGTTTCCGCTTGAGCTGCGTCTTGCCGCCACGGCGCTGTTTGCCATGGTTCTGCTGGCCGTTGGATGGCGGCTGCGGCACAGGCAGCGGATCTACGCGCTGATCCTCCAGGGCGGGGCGACCGGCGTGCTTTATCTGACCGTCTTTGGCGCATTCCGGCTGTGGCAAATGCTGCCAATGACGCTGGCGTTTGCGCTGCTGGTGGTGATTTGCGCGGCGAGCGTCGGGCTGGCCGTGCTGCAAAAGGCACTGAGCCTTGCCATGCTGGCGAGCCTCGGCGGATACCTTGCGCCGCTGCTGTTGTCTACCGGAGGCGGCAGCGTTGTGGCGCTGTTCTCCTTCTATCTCATGCTTTCCATCGGCATTCTCGCCATCAGCATCTGGCAGCACTGGCGCGAGCTCAACCTGCTCGGGCTGCTCTTCACGTTTGGCGTTGGCGGGGTATGGGGGCTGAGCGACTACCAGCCGGAAGACTATGCTATCTGTCAGCTGTTCCTGATTGC
Organism: Enterobacter cloacae complex sp. 302F9; assembly: GCF_050030335.1. Lineage (NCBI taxonomy): Bacteria > Pseudomonadati > Pseudomonadota > Gammaproteobacteria > Enterobacterales > Enterobacteriaceae > Enterobacter > Enterobacter cloacae complex sp. 302F9. The sequence goes on from NZ_JBLGUC010000001.1 coordinate 1,012,443, forward strand.
CAATACGCTTATTTTTGGCGTGTTTAGCGTGGCGCTGTCGCTGCGGGCGCAGGAAAAAGGCAAACAGATTATTGACGGCGCACTGCTGTTTGCTCCGCCGCTGATTGGTTTTGGGATGCAGTATGGCATGACGTCTCACTGGACGTACGGCCCGGCGCTCAGCGCGCTGGGCTATGGGGCGTTTTATCTCTCACTGGCGTTTCTCGCACTGCGACGCTATCCGTCTGTCGGGCGGCCACTGATTATGGCGGCGCTGGCGATCGGCGGCGGGTTTGCCACGCTTGCCATTCCGCTGGCGCTTTCAGCGCGCTGGACGGCGATGGCCTGGGCGCTGGAAGGGTTGGGTATTCTCTGGCTGGGCGTGCAACAGCAGCAGCGGCGCATGAGCTATAGCGGGACGGCGCTGCTGGTGCTGGCGCTCGGCAGCGCGATATGGGCGCAAATGGACGGCGTCACCTCGTTGAGCCTGCTGCTTATTTTCGCAGTGCTCAGTCTTTGCTGGCTGGCTGCGGCCTGGCTGTGGCAGAAAATCGCACAGCCGGGCAGTTGGGCATTGCTGGCCGGTGGGCTGCTGTTCTGGTTAGTGGCGCTGCTGGGCGCGTCGCAGCTGTTCCTGAAGCAGGAGTTATCGGTTCTGGAAGGCGTAATGGCGCTGACGGCGGCGTCGGCCTGGGGATGGCGGCAGGCTGCCGCTCGTCTGGCGTGGCGGGAGCTGGATGCCAGCAAATGGCTGCTGTGGCCGGTGATGCTGCTGATGGTGCTGTATCAGATCTGGCAACAGCAAATCCTGGCGGCCGGCTGGGCAAATCTGGCCTGGGCTATTGCGCTGCCTGCCGCCCTGATGCTGCTGCGGCGCGACGAAGATAAACTTCTGCCGCGCATCTCAATGGGGCTGCATCTGTCGCTGGTGTGGATGATTTTACTCGCCATAGCCGCCGAGCTTTACTGGTTTGCCCGCTCCCTGCCGTGGGGCATGGCGGCCTGGGGAAGCGGCATTGCGATGGCTGTTGGCGGTGGGGTGATTATGGCGCTCTCCGCGGCCGTACGGCGTCGCGGGTGGCCGTTCCGGGTATGGCCTGCGCTCTACGCCTGCCTTGCCGCGATCCCTGTGGTTGTGGCGCTGGTGGTATTGCTGGTCGTGACCAATTTGCAGGACGGTGTGGTCTATCAACAGACATGGCTGCCGCTGGTGAACCCGCTTGAGGAAGGGGCGGCGTTCGCGCTGCTGGGGCTGGTGGTGTTTTATCGGGAAGTGGATCGCTACTATCCGGCATCGCTTGCGCAGTCCCGTCCGTGGCCCGCCGTTGTGCTGATGGCCCTGGGTTTCTGGTGGCTTAACGGCGCATTGCTGCGCGCGCTGGCGTGGTACGGCGAGGTGGCCTGGAATTGGGAGTCGTTGTGGCATTCGCGGCTTATCCAGACCACTTTTGCCCTGTTCTGGATGTTGTGCGCGCTGGTGGTCATGATCCGCGCCACCCGTCACGCCTCCCGTCAGCAGTGGCTTGGCGGTGCGGCGCTACTGGGGGTGGTCATGCTCAAACTGATGCTGGTGGACAGCGCGGGCGGTGGCGGCCTGGCGCGCGCCGTCGCGTTTATTGGCGTGGCGATCCTGGTCCTGATTGTGGGCTATTTCTCGCCGCTACCGCCTAAAGCAGGAGAAGAAAAATGAAATGGATGAACGCGGTTGTTTGTGCGGCATTGCTGGCCGTGGCCGGTCCGGCATTCAGCGAGGGCGCGCCAGCGGAATCCCCGCGGGATTATGCCTATGGCCTGTCCCTTGATACCTCTGCCTCTTCGCCGTGGTATCGGGTCATGCTGCCGCTGGCGGTTTATCAGCAGAGCACATCGCCCGATCTGCGCGACGTGCGCGTGTTTAATCAGTCGGGCGAGCCGGTACCGTTCAGCCTGGTTACCACGACGCGTCCGCAGCCGGCACCGACCACCACGGCGCTGCGCCTCTTTGCGCTTAACGCCTCGCCGGGCGGAGAAGAGGACAGCGGCGATAAAATTATGCTACGGGCCAGAAACGGCGTGGAAATTGTGCTGGAAGGGCAACACGCGGCGGCTGCCGGACAGCACTATCTGCTGACCCTGCCGGAAAACGCGACGGAGGTTCCGCTCTCTCAGCTCCAGCTTTTCTGGGACACGCCGCAGGGCTCGTGGCAGGGGACGGCATCGGTCTATTACAGCGAGGATCTGAAAAACTGGTATACCCTGCGCGAAGAGATGCCCCTGCTGGACGTGATGAGTGGACAGGATCGCCTGAAGCTCGACCGCATCGATACCGATCTGGTGTTATCGCCTGAGGCGAATCGTTATCTGCTGCTGGTGCTGAACACGGGGCGTTCTGCCCTGACGTTAACCGGCGTCAACGCGATTAACGCGACTGAACAGCCGGAATCTGAGCACATTAGCCTGGCGGGAGAGGGGGAGCGGTTATCCGAAAGCGAAGCCGTGTGGCGCTGGAAACATCCGCAGCCTCTGAGTGCGATCGGCTTCATGCTGAATGGCGACGGTGTTCTCCCGGCAGAAATAGCCTGGCGGGAGGCGGATAAGGATCGGTGGCATACGCTGAAAAAAGAGGTGATCTACCAGCTCGGCGGCAAAACGTCTGAACCTGTTCCGCTCCCTGGCGGGCTGGTCGAGGCGGTAAAAATCAAGACCCTCAATGCGCGTTTGCCTGAGAACCTGCCTGGCGTGACCGGGCAACGCGTGCGCTACGATCTGGTGTTTAACGCGCAGGGGAAGGGGCCGTACCTGCTCGCGTGGGGGAACGGGGCTGCGAAACCGGCGAGCGTGGAGACGGATATGCTGATCCCGACCGAACTGCGTAAAACCTACGATCTGGCAGCCCTGCCGATGGCGGATACGCTGGAACCTGTCCCGCTGGGTGGCGAGGCGCGTTTAACCGCGACGTCTGCGGCTGAGCAGGAAAGCAGAATGAAAACGCTGATGGTCTGGGGCGTACTGATTGCGGGGGTGATGGTGCTTGCGGGTATGGCATGGCGCATCTGGCGCGAGGTAAAAAAAGACGGCGCAGCATAAGCCATAAAAAAACCCGCGTATTCGCGGGTTTTTTGGTAAACCGTGCCGATTACAGGCTGGATACGTTCTCAGACAGGTATTTAGCTACGCCGTCTGGGGAAGCCGCCATACCTTCTTTACCTTTTTCCCACTGAGCCGGGCACACTTCACCGTGCTCTTCGTGGAACTGGAGCGCGTCAACCATGCGCAGCATTTCGTCGATGTTACGACCCAGCGGCAGATCGTTCACAACCTGGTGACGAACGATGCCGTTCGCGTCGATCAGGAAAGAACCACGCAGTGCAACGCCAGCGTCCGGATGTTCGATACCGTAAGCCTGCTGGATTTCGCGTTTGATGTCCGCAACCATCGCGTATTTCACTGCACCGATGCCGCCGTTTTCGACAGGGGTGTTACGCCATGCGTTGTGTACAAATTCAGAGTCGAAGGAGACGCCAACCACTTCCACGCCACGCTTCTGGAATTCTTCGTAACGTTTGTCGAACGCGATCAGCTCAGACGGGCAAACGAAAGTGAAGTCCATTGGCCAGAAGAACAGAACGGTCGCTTTACCGTTGGTGTGCTGTTTGAAGTTGAAGTTTTCAACGATTTCACCATTGCCCAGAACGGCGGCAGCTGTAAAATCCGGAGCCGGACGAGTTACCAGAACCATATGATTCTCCTGTAGATACTAAGGTTATTTGGAACGCAACGCGGGCCAGTATAGAGGCAGTACGGGAATAAGACAAAGAGGTGGTAACAATCGTTCCACCAGCTTTTACCTATCAATCGAACCGACTTCACAGTTCTTTATTTTTCGCCTGCGTCATCATACGCGGGTAGAACTGCCAGAAGCGGGTTTCCAGCGCATCATAATGTTCATCCAGGTCATGCCATGAGTCGCGCAGCGCGTCCAGACGCGGTCGACGGCTCGCCATGCCGTTCAGGACGTTCTGAATGAAATCCATCTCGCGGTATCGCTCCAGCCAGCGTTCAGACCAGAGATAGTTATTCAGATTCACAAAGCGCGGCGGGGAGTCCGGCAAAATGATCGACACCTGCGCGTGGGCGTAGCGCACAAACTCAGGCAGCGACATATCAGGCGACAGCCGGGACCAGTGGCGCGACAGGAAATGATCCCACATGACGTCGAGCGTGATCGGCGCCACGCGTCGGGTTTCGGGGCGGAACCAGGCTTTGGCTTCCGTCACTTCCGGCAGGTTATCGGTCAGCACGTCGATGCGGCGGTGCATAAAAATCCCGTCGACAACCTCAGGGGAGTACGCTTCCGCGGGGTTGCCGCGTACAAAATCGGCCAGCAAATTGCCGGAGAGGGAGCTGTCCGCGAGATGAGCGAGATGCAGGTGAGCGAGAAAATTCATGCGTTTTCGTTGTCCGGTGGCGGCTAGTTGTTGCAGCAAAAGGGTGTGAGCACTAGACTATGCCGCCTGTTTTTAAGTCACGAGTATACGTCATGCGCGTCGCCGATTTCTCCTTTGAACTACCTGAATCCCTGATTGCTCACTATCCCATGCCTGAGCGTAGCAGCTGTCGCTTGCTGTCACTGGACGGGCCAACGGGCGCGCTGACGCACGGTACTTTCACCGATCTTCTCGACAAGCTCAACCCTGGCGATCTGCTGGTCTTTAACAATACCCGCGTGATCCCGGCGCGTCTGTTTGGCCGTAAAGCCAGCGGCGGCAAGATCGAGGTGCTGGTCGAACGTATGCTCGATGATAAACGTATTCTGGCACATATTCGCGCCTCTAAAGCGCCGAAGCCGGGCGCTGAACTGCTGCTGGGGGATGACGAGAGCATCAAAGCGACCATGACCGCGCGTCACGACGCGCTATTTGAAGTGGAATTCAACGACGAGCGCACGGTGCTCGATATCCTCAACGCCATCGGCCACATGCCGCTGCCGCCGTATATTGAGCGCCCGGACGAAGAGGCCGACCGCGAGCTGTATCAGACCGTCTACAGCCAGAAGCCTGGCGCGGTGGCGGCGCCAACGGCGGGCCTGCACTTTGATGAGCCGCTGCTGGAGAAACTGCGCGCGAAGGGCGTAGAGATGGCGTTCGTGACGCTGCACGTTGGTGCAGGCACCTTCCAGCCGGTGCGCGTGGACAGCATCGAAGACCACATCATGCACTCTGAGTATGCCGAAGTGCCACAGGAGGTTGTGGATGCGGTGCTGGCGGCGAAAGCGCGCGGTAATCGCGTCGTGGCCGTCGGTACAACGTCGGTACGTTCCCTTGAGAGCGCTGCGCAGGCCGCGAAAAGCGAGCTGATTGAGCCGTTCTTTGGCGATACGCAGATCTTTATCTACCCGGGCTATCAGTACAAAGTCATTGATGCGCTGGTGACCAACTTCCATCTGCCTGAATCGACGTTGATTATGCTGGTTTCCGCGTTTGCGGGGTATCAGCATACGATGAACGCCTACAAGTCTGCGGTAGAACAAAAATATCGCTTTTTTAGCTACGGTGACGCGATGTTTATCACGTACAATCCGCAGGCTTTGAATGAGCGTGTCGGGGAATAAGTCCGCGGCACCGTATTACAACGTTGGACTGTTTTTCTGACGTCGGAGAAAAAATGAAATTTGAACTCGATACCACCGATGGCCGCGCGCGTCGCGGTCGTCTGGTGTTTGATCGCGGCGTGGTAGAAACCCCCGCGTTTATGCCTGTGGGCACGTACGGCACCGTAAAAGGAATGACGCCGGAAGAAGTTGAAGCCACTGGCGCACAGATTATCCTCGGCAACACCTTCCACCTGTGGCTGCGTCCGGGCCAGGAGATTATGAAGCTCCACGGCGACCTGCACGATTTCATGCAGTGGAAAGGCCCGATCCTCACCGACTCCGGCGGTTTCCAGGTCTTCAGCCTGGGCGATATCCGTAAGATCACTGAGCAGGGCGTACACTTCCGTAACCCGATCAACGGCGATCCAATCTTCCTCGATCCGGAAAAGTCTATGGAGATTCAGTACGATCTCGGCTCCGATATCGTAATGATCTTCGACGAATGTACGCCATACCCGGCGGACTGGGACTACGCCAAGCGTTCCATGGAGATGTCCCTGCGTTGGGCGAAGCGTAGCCGCGACCGTTTTGACGCCCTGCAAAACAAAAATGCGCTGTTCGGCATTATTCAGGGCAGCGTTTACGAAGATTTACGCGATATCTCGGTTAAAGGTCTGGTAGAGATAGGCTTTGATGGCTACGCTGTCGGCGGTTTGGCTGTGGGTGAGCCGAAGGAAGACATGCACCGCATTCTGGAGCATGTCTGCCCGCAAATCCCGGCGGATAAACCACGATACCTGATGGGTGTGGGTAAACCAGAAGATCTGGTGGAAGGCGTACGTCGCGGCATTGATATGTTCGACTGCGTTATGCCAACCCGAAACGCGCGTAACGGTCATCTGTTCGTTACCGATGGCGTGGTGAAAATCCGTAACGCGAAGCATAAGAGTGACACCAGCCCGCTCGATTCCGAGTGCGATTGCTATACCTGTCGCAATTATTCTCGCGCGTATCTGCATCATCTCGATCGTTGCAACGAGATTTTGGGGGCGCGTCTCAATACCATTCATAATCTTCGTTATTATCAGCGCTTAATGGCTGGTTTACGTAAGGCTATCGAAGAGGGTAAATTAGAGAGCTTCGTGACCGATTTCTACCAACGTCAGGGGCGGGATGTTCCACCGTTGAACGTTGATTAATTTTAATAATGAGGGAATTTGAATGAGCTTTTTTATTTCTGATGCGGTAGCAGCAACGGGTGCACCAGCGCAGGGCAGCCCGATGTCTCTGATTCTGATGCTGGTTGTGTTCGGTCTGATCTTCTACTTCATGATCCTGCGTCCACAGCAGAAGCGTACTAAAGAGCACAAAAACCTGATGAACTCCATCGCGAAGGGCGATGAAGTCCTGACCAATGGTGGCCTGGTGGGTCGCGTAACCAAAGTAGCGGAAAACGGCTACATTGCTATCGCCCTCAACGACACCACTGAAGTGGTTATCAAACGTGACTTCGTAGCTGCCGTTCTGCCGAAAGGCACCATGAAGGCGCTGTAATCCCAACTTTTCCCAAAGGGAACTGCCGTGTTAAACCGTTATCCTTTGTGGAAGTACATCATGCTGGTCGTCGTGATTATCGTCGGCCTGCTGTACGCGCTTCCCAACCTGTATGGTGAGGATCCGGCCGTTCAAATCACTGGCGCGCGCGGTGTCGCCGCCAGTGAGCAAACGCTGATCCAGGTCCAGAAAACGTTACAAGAAGAAAAAATTACCGCTAAGTCTGTGGCACTGGAAGAGGGCGCAATTCTTGCTCGCTTCGACACCACCGACACGCAGCTCCGCGCACGTGAAGCGCTGATGGGCGTGCTGGGTGATAAATATGTCGTGGCGCTTAACCTTGCTCCTGCAACCCCACGCTGGCTGGCTGCGCTGAACGCAGAGCCAATGAAACTGGGTCTTGACCTGCGTGGCGGCGTTCACTTCCTGATGGAAGTGGATATGGATACCGCGCTCGGCAAGCTACAGGAACAGAATATCGACAGCCTGCGCAGCGATCTGCGCGATAAGGGCATTCCGTACACCACCGTACGTAAAGAAGATAACTACGGCCTGAGCATCACGTTCCGCGACAGCGCGGCACGCGATCAGGCTGTGACGTATCTGTCTCAGCGTCACCGCGATCTGGTGATCACCTCTCAGGGCAGCAACCAGCTGCGTGCGGTAATGACCGACGCGCGTCTGAGTGAAGCACGTGAATACGCCGTTCAGCAGAACATTAACATTCTGCGTAACCGTGTAAACCAGCTGGGCGTGGCTGAGCCACTGGTACAGCGTCAGGGTGCTGACCGTATCGTGGTCGAACTGCCGGGTATCCAGGATACCGCCCGTGCGAAAGAGATTCTGGGCGCGACGGCGACCCTGGAGTTCCGTCTGGTTAACTCCAATGTCGACCAGGCTGCTGCGGCTTCAGGCCGTGTGCCGGGCGATTCTGAAGTGAAACAGACCCGCGAAGGCCAGCCTGTTGTGCTGTACAAACGCGTGATCCTGACCGGTGACCATATCACCGACTCCACTTCAAGCCAGGATGAGTACAACCAGCCGCAGGTTAACATCTCGCTGGATAGCGCAGGCGGCAACATCATGTCTAACTTCACCAAGGACAACATCGGCAAGCCGATGGCGACCCTGTTCGTGGAGTACAAAGACAGCGGTAAGAAAGACGCCAATGGCCGTGCCGTGCTGGTGAAAGAGGAAGAGGTGATTAACATCGCCAACATCCAGTCTCGTCTGGGTAACAGCTTCCGTATTACCGGTATCAGCAACCCGAACGAAGCGCGTCAGCTCTCTCTGCTGCTGCGTGCCGGTGCGCTGATTGCGCCAATTCAGATTGTTGAAGAACGTACCATCGGTCCAACCCTGGGTATGCAGAACATCAAACAGGGTCTGGAAGCGTGTCTGGCCGGTCTGGCGGTGTCCATCATCTTCATGATCTTCTTCTATAAGAAGTTCGGCCTGATTGCGACCTCCGCGCTGATTGCCAACCTGGTGCTAATCATCGGTATCATGTCCCTGCTGCCGGGGGCGACGCTGACCATGCCGGGGATTGCGGGTATCGTTCTAACCCTTGCGGTGGCGGTCGACGCCAACGTATTGATAAACGAACGTATCAAAGAAGAGCTGAGCAACGGTCGTTCTGTACAGCAGGCGATTGAAGAAGGCTACAAAGGGGCGTTCAGCTCCATCTTCGATGCGAACGTAACAACACTGATTAAGGTTCTTATCCTGTATGCAGTGGGTACTGGCGCGATCAAAGGCTTTGCGATTACTACCGGTATCGGTGTCGCAACGTCGATGTTTACCGCTATTGTCGGCACCCGTGCCATCGTGAACCTGCTGTACGGCGGCAAGCGCGTCAAAAAGCTGTCTATCTGAGGAGTGCGTTGTGGCACAGGAATATACTGTTGAACAATTGAACCACGGCCGTAAAGTCTGGGACTTTATGCGCTGGGACTACTGGGCCTTCGGCATTTCAGGTTTTCTGCTGATCTTGTCCATCGTCATTATGGGCGTGAAAGGCTTTAACTGGGGTCTGGATTTCACCGGTGGTACGGTGATTGAAATTACCCTGGAAAAACCGGTCGATATGGACCAGATGCGTGAGTCTCTGCAAAAAGCGGGCTTTGAAGAGCCGCTGCTACAGAACTTCGGCAGCAGCCGCGACATCATGGTGCGTATGCCGCCGGTACACGATGCCAACGGCAGCCAGGAGCTGGGCAGCAAGGTCGTCCAGGTTATTAACGAAACGACCAGCCAGGATGCAACGGTTAAGCGTATTGAGTTTGTCGGCCCGAGCGTTGGTGCTGACCTGGCGCAGACCGGTGCGATGGCGCTGCTGGTGGCGCTGATCTCGATCCTGATTTACGTTGGTTTCCGCTTTGAGTGGCGACTGGCGGCAGGCGTGGTTATCGCCCTGGCGCACGACGTGGTGATCACCATGGGCATACTATCTCTGTTCCACATTGAGATTGACCTGACGATTGTGGCATCCCTGATGTCCGTTATCGGTTACTCACTGAACGACAGTATCGTGGTATCTGACCGTATTCGTGAAAACTTCCGTAAGATCCGTCGCGGCACGCCGTACGAAATCTTTAACGTGTCGTTGACCCAGACGCTGCACCGTACGTTGATCACCTCCGGCACCACCCTGATGGTGATCCTGATGCTGTTCCTGTTCGGTGGCCCGGTGCTGGAAGGCTTCTCGCTGACCATGCTGATCGGTGTGTCTATCGGTACGGCCTCGTCTATCTACGTCGCGTCCGCACTGGCGCTGAAGCTGGGCATGAAGCGCGAGCATCTGATCCAGCAGAAAGTCGAGAAAGAAGGGGCGGATCAGCCGTCCATTCTGCCGTAAGAGTCTTATGTAGTATCGAAATCCCGGCCTGTTGGCCGGGATTTTTTTTGTCTGCATCTCACAAACACTCCTGACAGTATGCTGTCAGGAGCCCTGTCGTAGACTCCTTTTGAACCCTAACAACAGGCAGGAGGACGTATGAAAAGTGTTATTAACTGGTTTGAAATTCCGGTCGCCGATATGGATCGCGCCATCAAATTTTATGAGTCGGTGATGCAGGTCGCGCTGCGGCGCGAGAAGATGGACGTGGCTGATCTGGCGATTTTCCCGCACGAGGATCCGGCCACCGGCGGCGCGCTGGCGAAATTTGACGGCGTTACACCGTCTTCGCAGGGCGCTATTATTTACCTGCATACTGACAATCTGGCGGCCACGCTCGATCGTATTGCTTCTGCGGGCGGTGAGTGCGTGTTTGGCCCGCTGGAACTGCCGCAAGGCATTGGCACTATAGCCCTGTTTACCGACAGCGAAGGTAATCGCGTCGGCCTCCATCAACCGGTATGAGAGTAAACCGATGACCCGACGCGCTGACCGTTTGTTCCAGATTGTGCAGATCCTTCGGGGCAGGCGTCTGACAACGGCAGCGCATCTGGCGGAAAGGCTTGGCGTGTCCGAGCGCACGGTGTACCGCGATATCCGCGACCTGTCGCTTTCCGGCGTGCCGGTGGAAGGCGAGGCGGGAAGCGGATATCGGCTGATGTCGGGTTTTGATTTACCCCCGCTGATGCTGACCAACAAAGAGTCCGAGGCGCTGATGGTGGCGATTCGCCTGCTCAAAACCTGGGGCGGGGAATCGCTGTCGCGCGAGCTGGAGTCGGCCCAGGAAAAAGTGCTGGCGATCCTGCCAGAAGAGAGCCGCCGCAAAGCTGAGCAGACGCGGATTTACGCGCCGGATATTGCGCTTCAGCCACACTCCCGTAGTGGTTTCGACGTGATCCATCAGGCCATTTCTGCCCTGCGTGTGCTGGGGTTGCACTATCGCGATGAAGCCGGGCAGTTAACCTGGCGTGAGGTTCAGCCGCTGGGCTTGTTCTTCTGGGGAGAGCGCTGGCTGCTGGCGGCGTGGTGTGAACGGCGCGATGACTATCGCTGTTTCCGGCTCGACCGATGCCTCAATATTGTGCAGACGGAGAGGCGGTTTAGCGAAAGTGCGGACAGGTCATTGGCAGATTTTTTGCGCAAGGTGAGGCAGTAAAAAGCCGGGGGGCGGCTACGCCTTACCCGGCCTACATTCGGATCGTAGGCCCGGTAAGCGTAGCGCCACCGGGCGGAATCCGCACTGTTTAGAAGTTGTAACCCACGACCAGGTAACCACCCCAACCGGTAGAGCGAACGCTGAAGTCGCCGTTGCCAAAGTTCAGGCTGGCGTCGTCGTTCCACTGGCCACCGTTGTGCCAGTAACGCGCAACAACAGAGTAGTGCCAGTGATCGTAGTTCAGCGCCAGGATGTGGCTGGACGCGATGGAGTCGTTAGTGCGCGCTTTTCTGCCGTTCAGGTCGCGGAAATCGTTATCGCCCAGGTCTGAACCCCAGTCAAAGTTGGTGAAGCCGATATAGCTCAGGTTGCCGCCCCACAGTTGGGTAATTGGCACGAAGTATTTCACTTTGAAACGGTAGCCGTCCCACTCGTTCTCGTTCGCGGCGCCGTAGTTCTGCCACTGGTATTTTGCGTAGACGTTCATGGACAGGCTCATCGGCAGGCCAGTCTCAATGTCTGTACCCAGACCCATGTACCAGGTGCTCTGGCGACCGGACTTGTTGCGACCCATGTCGTAGATGTAGTTGTTTGCGAAATACCACTCTTTGAACGGACCAAACGCCAGACTGGTACCGGTCAGTTTATCAATGGAGAAGCGGGGTTCGATCTCCATGAACAGTGGGGAACCGTGGTTCCAGATACCTTTCGCGTCGGTGTTACCGCCGAAGAATACCGGTGCGTCCATGTAGCCATAGAAATCAAACCAGTCTTTTTTAGCGAATGCTTCGTACTCGAGGTAGGTATCGTTACGGATCTGCGGTCCGAAACGGGTATGGTAGCTGCCTACAACGTTAACGCTCTGATGCCACCAGTCGGAGAGGTATTGTGGTTTGTCGTTTTCCGCTGCGTTAACAGTGAAAGAGGTGGAGAGTGCCAGAACTGCACCGGCTGCGAGTAATGTTTTTTTCATAATCATGCCACTGATTGAAATTCCCTTCCGGGAGTGAAAAATGCGCGAATTGCGTTTCTAAATATTTCGTATTTCTGCGGAGCCTATTATAGGAATCCTTGCTCACAAAAATATGTGTTGTTTCACATATCTCTCACATACGTAATCGATTGCGTTCACGTTTGCGTACTTTAGACGGGCGGGATTGTAGCGGCAATCATTTATGTTGCCAATCCATACGAAATGTAAATGTTAGCGGAGTGACATTTCACTCCGCTAGAAGGGCGGGTTATTGCGCGGCGGGTTGAATGTCGTGAATACGGATAAAGCCCAGCTGTTCTGGGGTCAGTCCGCTCAGCTGGAGCGGGATATCAACATCGCTCGGCGCCAGCGTGCTGGCGGGGGCGGTGAAGAGCTGATTCTTCACGTTCACTTCCTGATAGCTCTCCGTGGTGCCCTGAATCTGGCCCCACTCTACGGTGCCGCTGAACGCGGGAAGCGGATCGTTGGACTCACCCTGAATGCGTAATGTTGCGCGAGTACCATCGGCATTCGCTGCAACATTCACCACAGACATCTTTAGCATGCCAATCTGGCTGTTCAGACGCGCGGGCGTGTTTGCACCTGGCAATAAATAAACGCCATTGCTGGATTTGGCATTCAGCGCGTTCTGCTGGGTGATCTTCACGGTTTCTTTGTTAAGTTTGTCCATCGCCACGTTAAGCGTATTCACGCTTTGTTTCATCTCGCGGACTTCGCTTTGCTGTGCGCAGGCGCTGAGCGTGAACAGGCTCCCCACCAGCACTATTTTCAGGTAACGTCTTGTCATTGCGTTTAATTCCTTGAAATCACAGATTGCTGCAATGGTAGACAGGATAGTGCCGTCAGGCATAGATCCTTTGTCTCAAAAAGCTCTTCCTTTGTTGTCGGGCCAGTTCAGGGTAAAATAGAAATCAGTTAACCAGATAACAGGGACATCGTATGCATTGCCCATTTTGCTCCGCTGTGGATACCAAAGTCATCGACTCGCGTCTTGTAGGCGAAGGGTCTTCCGTGCGTCGTCGTCGGCAGTGTCTGGTGTGCAACGAGCGTTTTACCACCTTTGAAGTGGCAGAGCTGGTAATGCCGCGCGTGGTAAAAAGTAACGATGTGCGCGAACCGTTCAATGAAGAGAAACTGCGTAGCGGGATGCTCAAGGCGCTGGAAAAACGGCCCGTCAGCTCCGATGACGTCGAAATGGCGTTAAACCATATTAAATCTTATCTGCGGGGGTTAGGCGAGCGCGAAGTGCCGAGCAAAATGATCGGCAATCTGGTGATGGAACAGCTGAAGAAGCTCGATAAAGTCGCCTATATCCGCTTTGCCTCCGTTTACCGCAGCTTCGAAGACATCAAAGAGTTTGGCGAAGAGATCGCCCGCTTACAGGATTAAGCCCATGCACGATGAGATGTACATGGCGCGCGCCATGAAGCTGGCGCAGCGCGGTCGGTTTACCACTCACCCTAACCCCAATGTCGGGTGCGTCATTGTTAAAGATGGCGAGATCGTGGGGGAAGGTTTTCACTACCGCGCAGGCGAGCCGCATGCTGAAGTGCATGCCCTGCGCATGGCGGGTGAGAAAGCGCGTGGCGCGACGGCCTATGTGACGCTGGAGCCATGCAGCCATCACGGACGTACGCCGCCGTGCTGTGAGGCGCTGATTGCGGCGGGCGTCTCGCGCGTTGTTGCCGCCATGCAGGATCCTAATCCGCAGGTGGCGGGCCGCGGGCTGTATCGTCTGCAACAGGAAGGCATCGACGTCAGCCACGGCCTGATGATGCAGGATGCCGAAAACATCAACAAAGGCTTCCTGAAGCGTATGCGCACCGGCTTCCCGTTTATCCAGCTTAAGCTTGGCGCGTCACTGGATGGCCGCACGGCGATGGCGAACGGCGAGAGCCAGTGGATCACCTCGCCGCAGGCAAGGCGCGATGTGCAACGTCTGCGCGCGCAAAGCCATGCTATTCTCACCAGCAGTGAAACGGTACTGGCTGACGATCCGGCCATGACCGTGCGCTGGGAAGAGCTGAATGCGGATACGCAGGCGCTCTATCCGCAGGAGAACCTGCGTCAGCCGCTGCGCATTATTATTGATAGCCAGAACCGCGTGACGCCGGAGCACCGCATCGTGCAGCAGCCGGGTGAAACCTGGATTGCCCGCACCAAAGAAGATACGCGCGAGTGGCCGGAAGGCGTGCGCAGCATTATGGTGCCGGAACATAACGGGCATCTCGATCTCGTGGTGCTGATGATGTTGCTCGGCAAACAGCAGGTCAACAGCATCTGGGTTGAAGCCGGTCCGACGCTCGCCGGCGCACTGCTTCAGGCGGGGCTGGTGGATGAGCTTCTCGTCTACGTTGCGCCTAAACTGTTAGGTAATGACGCGCGCGGCCTGTTTGTGCTGCCCGGCCTTGAAAAACTGGCCGATGCGCCGCAACTCTCATTCAGCGAGATTCGTCCGGTAGGCCCGGATGTCTGCCTCCATTTAACGACAGCGTAATTGCTCCTGAAATAGGGAAGCAGTGCGCAAAGTATTATGATAAAATCCGCCCCCCTGCGGGGCCAAATGAACCCGTAAAGGAAGAGTATGAACATTATTGAAGCTGCTGTAGCTACCCCGGACGCTCGCGTCGCCATCACCATTGCGCGTTTCAACAACTTCATCAACGATAGCCTGCTGGAAGGTGCGGTTGACGCCCTGAAACGTATCGGCCAGGTTAAAGATGACAACATTACCGTCGTTTGGGTACCAGGTGCTTACGAACTGCCACTGGCAGCGGGCGCGCTGGCGAAAACCGGTAAATACGACGCGGTGATTGCGCTGGGTACCGTTATTCGTGGCGGCACTGCGCACTTCGAGTACGTTGCGGGCGGTGCAAGCAACGGTCTGGCACACGTTGCACAGGATGCTGAAATCCCTGTCGCGTTCGGCGTGCTGACCACCGAAAGTATTGAACAAGCCATCGAACGTGCTGGCACTAAAGCCGGTAACAAAGGTGCAGAAGCTGCACTGACCGCGCTTGAAATGATCAATGTATTGAAAGCCATCAAGGCCTGATTTTTTTGTAAGGGGAATTCCGTGAAACCTGCTGCTCGTCGCCGCGCCCGTGAATGTGCCGTCCAGGCACTTTACTCCTGGCAGTTGTCCCAGAACGACATCGCTGATGTTGAATACCAGTTCCTGTCAGAACAGGACGTGAAAGACGTTGACGTTCTGTACTTCCGTGAACTGCTGTCGGGAGTGGCGACTAATAGCGCGTATCTCGATGGTCTGATGAAGCCATACCTGTCCCGTCTGCTCGAAGAGCTGGGCCAGGTCGAAAAAGCAGTGTTGCGTATCGCGCTGTTTGAGCTGTCTAAACGTGATGATGTGCCGTACAAAGTGGCCATCAACGAAGCGATCGAACTGGCGAAAACCTTCGGCGCTGAAGACAGCCACAAGTTTGTTAACGGCGTGCTGGATAAAGCCGCACCTGCGATCCGTCCCCACAAAAAGTGATCCGCAAACCGGAGTCTTGCATTGCCTTTTTGGCAGTGCGGCTCCGGTTTTTTTATTTAATTTGCTGAGGCATAACGTATGGCATGCGGCGAATTCTCCCTGATTGCCCGTTATTTCGACCGTGTCAGAACCTCTCGTCTTGATGTTGAAACCGGCATTGGCGATGACTGCGCACTTCTCAATATTCCCGAAAAACAGACGCTGGCAATCAGCACCGACACCTTAGTGTGTGGGCGTCATTTCCTGCCGGATATCGATCCTGCCGATCTGGCGTATAAAGCGCTGGCGGTGAACGTCAGCGATCTGGCGGCAATGGGCGCCGACCCGGCCTGGCTGAC
The DNA here is from genome assembly GCF_050030335.1 of Enterobacter cloacae complex sp. 302F9. NCBI lineage: Bacteria > Pseudomonadati > Pseudomonadota > Gammaproteobacteria > Enterobacterales > Enterobacteriaceae > Enterobacter > Enterobacter cloacae complex sp. 302F9. The sequence continues at coordinate 1,028,428 of NZ_JBLGUC010000001.1, forward strand.
GCTGGCTCTGACCCTGCCGGAGGTGGATGAAGCCTGGCTTGAAGCCTTCAGCGATGCCCTGTTTGAACAGCTGAATTATTACGATATGCAGCTGATTGGCGGTGATACCACCGCCGGTCCGCTGTCCATGACCCTGGCAATCCACGGCTATGTGCCTGCCGGGCGCGCGCTGAAGCGCTCGGGTGCAAAACCAGGCGACTGGCTCTACGTGACCGGTACGCCGGGCGACAGCGCCGCGGGGTTAGCTATCCTTCAGAATCGCTTAACGGTTGAAGAGGCTGACGATGCGGCGTATCTGGTGAAGCGCCATCTGCGGCCAACGCCGCGTATTCTGCACGGTCAGGCGCTGCGCGAGCGGGCCAGTTCGGCTATCGATTTGTCTGACGGGCTGATCTCCGATCTCGGCCATATCCTGAAGGCCAGCGGCGTGGGCGCACGCGTTGACCTGGATCTGTTCCCGCTGTCGGAGCAACTGCTTCGCCATGTCGAACCTGAACAGGCGCTGCGCTGGGCGTTATCCGGTGGAGAAGATTATGAGCTGTGCTTCACCGTGCCTGAGCTGAATCGCGGGACGCTGGATGTGGCGCTAGCGCATCTGGGGGCGAAATTTACCTGCATCGGGCAGGTGATGCCGGAAAGTGAAGGGTTGCTGTTTGTCCGCGACGGCGCCCCGGTTACGCTTGACTGGAAAGGGTACGATCACTTTGGGTGAGTGTTTTGCCGGGTGGCGGCTTCGCCTTACCCGGCCTACGATCGCACTTTATTTGTAGGCCGGGTAAGCGTAGCGCCACCCGGCAAGTGTTTACTTAAACCCTACCACCGGATGCTGCTGATACGGCGTCTCCAGCTCGGCAATCTGCTCCGGCGTCAACGATAAGTCCACCGCACTTAACAACTCATCCAGCTGTTCTTCCCGCGATGTGCCCACAATCGGCGCGGCGACACCGCGCTTGCTCAGCAGCCACGCCAGCGCCACCTGCGCGCGCGTTGCACCGATATCGTCGGCGATCCCGGCTAAGCGTTCGGCAATTAACGCATCGCTGGCTTCTGTATCGTCATACAGGTTTTTACCCACTTCATCCGATACCAGCCGGGCGGTAGTTTCCCCCCACGGACGGGTTAACCTTCCGCGCGCCAGCGGGCTCCACGGGATCACCGCCACGCCTTCCTGGTAGCAGAGCGGCAGCATCTCGCGCTCTTCTTCCCGGTAAATCAGGTTGTAGTGATCCTGCATGGTGACAAAGCGCGCCCAGCCGTGCTGCGCCTGGAGATCGAGCGCCTGGGCAAACTGTGAGGCATGCATGGACGATGCGCCGATGTAGCGCGCTTTACCGGCTTTCACAACGTCGTTTAACGCTTCAAGCGTCTCTTCGATCGGGGTGTTGTAATCCCAGCGGTGGATTTGCAGCAGGTCGACGTAATCCATGTTCAGGCGTCTGAGGCTGTCATCAATGGAACGCAGGATCTGCGCGCGAGAAAGGCCTTCCGCCAGATCGCCTGACGGGTAGTACACCTTAGTGGCGACCACAATGTCATCACGACGGGCAAAATCTCGCAGGGCGCGGCCGACAATCTCTTCGCTGCTGCCGTCTGAGTAGCTGTTGGCGGTATCGAAGAAGTTGATGCCGCTGTCAATGGCGCGCTTGATGATAGGGCGGCTGCTCTCTTCCGGCAGCGTCCAGGCATGATTTCCCCGGTCAGGCTCGCCAAACGTCATGCATCCCAGGCAAAGCCGGGACACCTTAAGGTCCGTTTTTCCTAATGTCGTGTATTGCATGGTTCCGCTCCTGCTGTTTAAACAATACGTTTAAGCATAGCAGGAGCAGAAAAGGGGAGGGATCAGGCCAGCCAGGTGCGGATTTTAGCTTCGATACCGGCGGCGTCCAGACCAATGTCGGCGCGCGCCTCATCCTGGGTGCCTTGCGGGATGAAGTGGTCAGGGAGGCCGAGATTAAGCACCGGAACGGCTTTACGGTTCGCCATCAGCACTTCGTTCACGCCGCTACCCGCGCCACCCATGATGGCGTTCTCTTCCAGCGTGACCAGCACGTCATGGCTTTCCGCCATGCTCAGAATCAGAGATTCATCGAGCGGCTTCACGAAGCGCATATCGACCAGCGTCGCATTCAGGTTTTCAGCGACTTTTGCCGCTTCCGGCATCAACGTACCAAAGTTCAGGATCGCCACTTTTTCACCGCGGCGTTTCACCAGACCTTTACCGATGTCCAGTTTTTCCAGCGGCTGTAATTCAACGCCAAGGGCATTACCGCGCGGATAACGTACCGCGCAGGGGCCGTCCTGATAGTGGTAACCGGTATACAGCATCTGACGACACTCGTTTTCGTCGCTTGGCGTCATAATCACCATATCAGGGATGCAGCGCAGGAAGGAGAGATCAAACGCGCCCTGGTGCGTCTGGCCATCAGCCCCCACAATGCCCGCGCGATCGATAGCAAACAGCACCGGCAGCTTCTGGATGGCAACGTCATGGATAACCTGATCGTAGGCGCGTTGCAGGAAGGTAGAGTAGATCGCTACCACCGGCTTGTAGCCGCCAATCGCCAGGCCCGCAGCAAAAGTTACCGCGTGCTGCTCGGCGATAGCCACGTCGAAATACTGGTCCGGGTATTTTTTGGAAAACTCCACCATGCCGGAGCCTTCACGCATGGCAGGCGTCACCGCCATCAGCATGTTGTCTTTCGCCGCCGTTTCGCACAGCCAGTCGCCAAATATTTTTGAGTAGCTTGGCATCCCGCCGCTGCTTTTCGGCAGACAACCGCTGGTATGGTCGAACTTAGGCACCGCGTGGAAGGTGATCGGATCTTTTTCCGCCGGTTCGTAACCACGCCCTTTTTTGGTCATGATATGCAGGAACTGCGGGCCTTTCAGGTCGCGCATGTTTTTAAGCGTCGTCACCAGGCCCAGCACATCGTGGCCGTCCACCGGGCCAATATAGTTAAAGCCCAGCTCTTCGAACAGCGTACCCGGCACGACCATGCCTTTGATGTGTTCTTCGGTACGCTTAAGCAGCTCTTTAATCGGCGGTACGCCGGAGAAGACTTTTTTACCGCCTTCACGCAGTGAGGAGTAAAGCTTGCCGGACAGCAGCTGCGCCAGATGGTTATTCAGCGCGCCGACGTTCTCGGAGATCGACATTTCGTTGTCGTTGAGGATCACCAGCATGTCCGGTTTGATATCGCCCGCGTGGTTCATGGCCTCAAAGGCCATCCCGGCGGTGATCGCCCCGTCGCCAATCACGCAGACGGTGCGGCGTTGTTTATTCTCTTTTTCGGCGGCAACGGCAATACCAATGCCCGCAGAAATGGAGGTGGAAGAGTGGCCGACGCTTAACACATCATATTCACTCTCGCCGCGCCACGGGAACGGGTGCAGGCCCCCTTTCTGGCGAATGGTGCCAATTTTATCGCGACGTCCGGTCAGAATTTTGTGCGGATAGGCCTGGTGGCCTACATCCCAGATCAGCTGATCGAACGGCGTGTTATAGACGTAATGCAACGCCACGGTCAGCTCAACCGTGCCAAGTCCGGAGGCGAAGTGGCCGCTGGAGCGGCTAACGCTGTCGAGCAGGTAGCGACGCAGCTCGTCACACAGCTTCGGCAGACTCTCTTTCGGCAACAGACGTAACTCCTGAGTGGAGTCAACTAACGCCAGTGTCGGGTATTTGGCAATATCAAAACTCATCAAAGGCTCATCGAGATTTATAGTTTATTTATCACGCTGGATTATGTAGTCCGCTAGCGCTTCCAGTGCCGAGGTATCCAGCGATTGCGCGGCCAGCTCATTCAGCGACCGGCGGGCATCGTCTATCAGATCCCGGGCTTTACGTTGGGCATGCTCAAGGCCCAACAGGGCGGGGTAGGTACTTTTGCCAAGCTGCTGATCCGCACCCTGACGTTTTCCCAATGTTGCAGTATCGCCCACCACATCCAGAATGTCATCCTGAACCTGGAATGCCAGACCGATACTTTCTGCGTATCTGTCCAGAATCGGCAGGGCTTTACGCCCGCGTTCACCCGCGCTCAGCGCGCCCAGGCGAACGGCTGCACGAATCAGTGCGCCCGTTTTGTGACGGTGGATGCGCTCCAGCTGTTCCAGAGTAACCTGACGCCCTTCAGCCTCTAAATCCAGCGCCTGGCCGCCGCACATCCCGGCGACGCCGCTGGCCATTGCCAGTTCGGACACCATTGCCAGACGATCGCGATCGCTCACCTCAACCATCGGCGCATCGCTCAGAATGGAGAAGGCCAGGGTTTGCAGCGCATCCCCCGCCAGAATGGCATTCGCTTCGCCAAATTTGATATGGCAGGTTGGCTGACCGCGACGCAAATCGTCATTGTCCATGGCCGGCAAATCATCATGGATCAGCGAATAGGCGTGGATACACTCCACGGCGGCTGCCGGGGCGTCCAGCGTGTTATCGCTGATACCGAACATATTGCCCGTGGCATACACCAGGAACGGACGCAGGCGTTTACCCCCCAAGAGTGCGCCATAGTGCATGGCTTCAACCAGTGGAGTGTTCTGAAAAGGCTGCGGCTCAATGAATCGGCGCAGCGCATCGTTGGCGCGGATGACGCGCGCCTGAAGCGCGTTGGAAAAATCCATTTACTCGGCGTCCGGTGTGAATGGCGTGGTTTTAGCGTCTTCGCTGTCGGAAAGCAGGATCTGCACACGCTGCTCGGCCTGCTGGAGTTTTACCTGCCCCTGGCGCGCGAGCTGCACGCCGCGTTCAAATTCGTTGAGCGCGTCTTCCAGCGGGAGATCGCCACTCTCAAGACGGGTAACGATCTGCTCCAGTTCACTCAGCGCAGTTTCGAAACTGGCCGGTGCGTCGTTTTTCTTCGGCATAGTGAATTGACTCTTAAATTTTTCGCCCTGACATGGTAACGGACTCGGGGCAATTATCAAATAACGCGAGTGGCGCGATGGTGGTATACTTGCGCGCCTGGATGCAGCCACGGGTGTGGGCTGCTGTATCATTTTCCACTACAAGCCTTTATAAGCTTGCCTAAGAAACATTGCCGCCATGAAGTTTATCATTAAATTGTTCCCTGAAATCACCATCAAAAGCCAATCCGTGCGTTTGCGCTTTATTAAAATTCTCACCGGGAACATTCGTAACGTATTAAAACACTACGACGAAACGCTCGCCGTGGTGCGTCACTGGGACCACGTAGAAGTCCGCGCGAAAGACGAAAACAAACGTCTTGATATTCGCGACGCGCTGACCCGTATCCCGGGTATTCACCATATTCTGGAAGTGGAAGACGTTCCCTTCACCGATATGCACGATATCTTCGAAAAGGCGCTGGTGCAGTACCGCGACCAGATCGAAGGGAAAACGTTCTGCGTGCGCGTGAAGCGCCGGGGTAAGCATGAGTTTAGCTCTATTGAGGTTGAGCGCTACGTCGGCGGTGGTCTGAACCAGCACGTTGAAACGGCGCGCGTGCGCCTGACTAACCCGGACGTCACCGTTAACCTTGAGATCGAAAACGATCGCCTGCTGCTGGTCAAGGGCCGTTACGAAGGTATTGGCGGTTTCCCTATCGGCACTCAGGAAGATGTGCTGTCGCTGATCTCCGGTGGTTTCGACTCCGGCGTGTCCAGCTATATGCTGATGCGTCGTGGCTGCCGCGTGCACTACTGCTTCTTTAACCTGGGCGGCGCGGCGCATGAAATCGGCGTGCGTCAGGTGGCGCATTACCTGTGGAACCGCTTCGGCAGCTCCCACCGCGTGCGTTTTGTGGCGATCAACTTTGAGCCGGTGGTCGGCGAAATCCTCGAAAAAGTGGACGACGGCCAGATGGGCGTGGTGCTGAAGCGTATGATGGTGCGTGCGGCGTCCAAAGTGGCTGAGCGCTACGGCGTGCAGGCGCTGGTCACCGGTGAAGCGCTGGGGCAGGTCTCCAGCCAGACGCTGACTAACCTGCGTCTTATCGACAACGTGTCTGATACGCTGATCCTGCGTCCGCTGATCTCTCACGATAAAGAGCACATCATCGATCTGGCGCGTAAAATCGGTACTGAAGATTTTGCCCGCACCATGCCGGAATATTGCGGTGTGATCTCAAAAAGTCCAACCATTAAAGCGGTGAAGGCGAAGATCGAAGCGGAAGAAGAGAACTTCGATTTCAGCATCCTGGAAAAAGTGGTGGCGGAAGCGTCCAACATCGATATCCGTGAGATCGCCCAGCAGACCGAGCAGGAAGTGGTTGAGGTAGAGACAGTCAGCGGCTTCGGTGCTAACGATACGATTCTGGATATCCGTTCTGTTGATGAGCAGGATGACAAGCCGTTGCAGGTGGAAGGCGTGGAAGTGGTTTCGCTGCCGTTCTACAAGCTGAGCACCCAGTTTGGCGATCTCGACCAGAGCAAAACGTATCTGCTGTGGTGCGAACGTGGGGTCATGAGCCGTTTGCAGGCGCTGTATCTGCGTGAGCAGGGCTTCGCGAACGTGAAGGTGTATCGCCCGTAGTTTCTCGCCCGGTGGCGCGAGCGCTACCGGGCCTGCGATTCTATGCTCTTTTTGGCCGGGTAATCGACAATGGAAAAAAAACATAAGTACTGGGAAATCAAAGAGAGAATCAAAAAAGATATTCTCAATGAAGTCTACAAAAAGGGCGAAAGCATTCCGTCGGAGCGCGATCTTGCCGGTATTTATGACGTTACGCGCGTAACGGTTCAGAAAGCCATGGCGATGCTGGTACAGGAAGGGTATATCGAGCGTATCCACGGCAAGGGCATGTTTGTTTTAAAGAATACTGCCAGCAATATTTACATTCTGAATAATGAAAAGAGTGACAGTATTCTCGGGTTTTCCCGTGAATTTCAGGGGCGGGTCAACGTAACCAGCCGCTTGCTGACGTTGACGACCCTTCACGCCGACGCGGCGCTGGCACAGCACCTCGAAATTGCGCAGGGTGATGATGTCTGGTTTATTCGCCGTATCCGTTTACTGGACGGACAGCCGGTGTTAATTGAAGACAGCAATATTCCTCACAAGGTGGTTGCCACTGTTCCGCAGGCTATTCTCGAAGTGGGATCGCTGTATGGCTATATTGAAGACTTTACCGGTAAGAAAATCAGCGACGCCGATTCACTGATTGAAGCGGATCTTTTTGATGAGGAGCTGGCGGCCCATCTCAATATTCTGCCAGGCCAGCCGATGTTGAAAATTACCGAAGTCACGCGCCTCGATGACGGTAGAGCATTTAACTTCTCCATCAGCTACAACCGGGCAGATATTTTCCGCGTCAAGAATATGCACATCAAACGATAACAGGCGCATCAGCGCCTGTTTCTCTTTTACAGCTTAGCGGCTGCCGCTTTATCGACAATGATCCTTAACCGTGGGTGCGGCTTTAGCAGCGTCGCGGGAACCGCCGGGTCCGGTGCGGAATTAACGGTTGTTGCGATGATGTCGGCTTTTTTCTCGCCGCTTGCCATCAAAATAATGGCCCGTGAGGCCAGGATAGTCTTCATCCCCAGCGAAATGCCCTGACGGATATGACGCTGCTGGCCGAAGTATTTAACCGAAACGGCCTGCGTCACCGCATCCAGGTCCACGACGTGGCAACCGGTATCGAGGGCGGCGCCCGGTTCATTGAAGCCGATATGGCCGTTCATACCGATCCCCAGCACAATGATGTCAGGCCCACCGTGGGCCGTAATAAAGTTATCCACACGCTGACACTCTTCCTCGGGGGATTGCGTCAGGCCATCAAAGAAACAGATCTGATCGTCGCGCAGGGCCAGGTGGCTGAAGAAATGGCCCCATACCATCTCCCGGCAGCTGCCTTTATCGGCCTGACCCAGCCCCAGCCACTCATCCAGGCCAACAAATGCCGCACGGGAAAAATCGACCTTACCCTGTTTGCTGGCGTGCACAAGCGCGGCAAAAACGCCCAGCGGCGTATCTCCACCCGCGATGCAAATCAGCGCATCGGGTTTTTGCGTAACGGTTTCAATGACCGCTTTCGCCACGGCGTCACTCAGCGCCGCATAATCGTCTGTCTGTTCTACGTTCATTGTGCGTCCTTACGTTTAGCATACTGGGGTAAATAACGGTGGTTGACCTCAAGATATTCATTAAGGATCTGTTCTGCCGCGGCGGCAGAAGGCACAAGGGGATTTACGCTCAGCGCCAGCAGCGCCGTGTCGTAATTTCCAGTGACAGCGGCCTCAACGGTGAGCTCTTCATAGGCCTTCACGCTCTGGATCAGGCCGCGGATCTTCACGGGCAGCCTGCCATAGGCGAGGGGATGCGCGCCGTTTCGGTCGATCATGGCGTTGGTTTCCAGCGTGACGTGATCCGGCAGATCGGGTGTTGTGCCCCTGTTAGGAACATTTACGACGTGGATCTCTTTTTTATCGTTATAAATAGCGCTGATGATCGAGCATGCAGTATCGGAGTACCATGCGCCTCCGCGCTGCTCCAGCTCTTTCGGCTTGTGCGCGAGATGGGGATCCTGATAAAGCGTAAAAAGCCGTTGCTCAATTTCGCGCGTCTGCTCGCCGCGGGTTCCCTTAGTATTTGCATCGCGCAGCGCGGCGTCGGTCATCTCGCGGGTCAAAAAATAGTATTTGAGGTAGGAGATAGGGTACATGTGGAGTGCCCTGGCAAAGCGGGCACTAAACCCAATGTCCGGTATATTTTTCAGGGAGTTATTTGCGCTGCCCGCGGCCAGTTTTTCAATAATGTCGTCGGTATAATCCTCTCCCTTGAGGAAAATTTGGTCGGCAAAAATAAGATGGTTCAGACCAATAATGCGTGCGTAAACGTCCGACTTCTGCACGCCGTAGGCTTTGGCGATGTCCATCATCATGCTGTTTGCGCCACTGCAAATGCCTATGGTCCGAATGGCCGAGTGGCGGGTGATTGCCTCGGTGACAATCCCGGCCGGGTTGGTGAAGTTAATCAGCCAGCCGTTCGGGCACCATCTTTCCATGTCCTTACAGATATCCAGCAGGACCGGGATCGTGCGTTGAGCTTTCATAAACCCGCCGGGACCTGTCGTCTCTTGCCCCAGAACGCCGTATTTTAGCGGGATTTTTTCATCGTTGATGCGGGCATCAAGAAAGCCGACACGCAGCTGCGTGGTGACAAAATCGGCATCTTTCAGCGCCTCTTCCCGATCGAGCGTCAGGTGGATATTCATTGGGAGCCCGGCTTCAGCTACCATGCGCTGGGCCAGCTTTCCGACAATCTCCAGCTTCTCTTTTCCCTCTTCAATATCCAGCAAATAATAATCGGTGACCGGCAGCTCTGCGTAGCGTTTGATAAAACCGTCGATCAATTCTGGCGTGTAGCTGGAGCCGCCGCCAATAGTGACAACCTTGAGCTTTTTCATCGTGGTTCCTTTTTACAAGATGGGGTCGGAAAGCGTGTCCGCGTTGCGGCGGGCATTCTCTTCGGCTGCTTCGGTTTCAAGTTGTTTGCGCTCGGCCAGTTTGAAAAACGGCAGCCAGACCAGGGCGGAAATAACCAGCGTGCAGACGGACCAGATCACGGCAGGGATATTGCCGCCGGTCACGAACCATGCGGCGAAAATCGGCGGCATGGTCCAGGGGATCTGTAAGACGGGGCGACCAATGATGTCGAAGTACATCAGCGACCAGGTTGAGATGCACAGGATCATCGGCGTCAGGGTAAACGGGATCATCAGCAGTGGGTTGAAGACTATCGGGCAACCGAAAATGACAGGTTCGTTAATACAAAATATCGCGGAGGGCAGGGAGAGCTTGCCCACTGATTTGTACAGCCGACTGCGGGAACGCAGCATGGCAATGACCAGCCCCATGGTCGCGCCCGTTCCGCCCAGGCACATAAAGACGATATAAAACCCGTCGGCGGTAATATGGGGAATGGGCTGATGATGCAGATAGGCCTGAGTATTTTCAGCGATGTATTTCAGGAAAATGGGACTGGTGATGCCGGAAAGCACGTTGTCGCCATGTATGCCGCAGCACCACAGCAGCGAAATCAGAAAAATAAGCACCAGCATGCCCGGCAGCGAACCGAGGCCGGAGACGAGCGGGCTGAGCAGCAGGGTGAAGAAGTGGTTGATATCAAAATTCAGGATGACCCTAATCAGCCAGATCAGAGTGATTGCTACCGCGGCGGGGATCAGGCTCGCAAAAGATTGCGCCACGGCAGGAGGCACGCCCTCCGGCAGGGTGATCACGACGTTGTGCCGGATAAAAAATCGCACGATGTGCACCGTCAAAATCGCCAGGATGATGGCAGAAAACAGCCCCGCCGCACCAAGATTGTCAACGTTGAGCTGATAGCTGTCGTTGAGTTGCGCCAGTAAGAACACCACCAGCGTGACTATGCAGCAGGTGATAGCGTTGAGGTTGTACTCCTTCGCGAGGTTGTAGCTGATACCCACCGCAGAAATCAGCCCTATCGCACCAAAGGTAACGCCCACCGGGGCGCTGAGCTTTTCGGCAAACGGGCCAAGCCATTCACTCCAGCCGGGTATCGGTAGATTGGCGAGAATGAGAAACAGGCTACCGGTGATGGTGAAGGGTAAGGTCAGCGCAATACCGTTGCGCACGGCGACCAGTATTTTATTTTCGCCTACGCGAATCAGTACAGGAATGACTCTGTGCTCAAGAAATGTAATCACATTGCTTACTCCAGAAGAGATTTCTGCTCTCCCGCCGCTGTTGATGTTATCAGGCTTTGCTGGCGGATTTTTAAACTGGTATATACCAGTTGAATGCAGTTTTTCACGGTTCTTTTAGCCTGTCAAACAGGCATGCAATGCGGTGCAGATTTGATTATTTGCCTGAAAATAAAGGGTTTTTGAAATGGTAAAACGGTGGGGAGACGCTTCAGGGCAGGAAAATGAATCGCAGAACTGTGACGCTGGCTGCACTATTTCTGTAGGGCAGACGGGCCAGCGCGTTGCCAGCCCGGGAGGACATCAGGCTTCGTAGAAATTATAAATCCCCGCCGCCATCACCAGCGATGACGCCACTTCGTACGCTTTTTCGCGCCCGACCAGCAGGTCAATAATCTTCAGGCCAAAATCAATGGCGGTGCCCGGCCCCTGGCTGGTGAGCAGGTTAACGCGCGGATCCCAGACCACGCGTTTATCCACCCACTGATCTTCCGGAATTGTGTCCTTCAGGCCAGGAAAGCCTGTCATATTGCCGATGGGGAAAATGTCGTGCGGAACCAGCACCGTACCCGCGGCCGCACAGATTGCCGCGACGATACGCCCGGAAAGATGAAACTGACGAACGGTTTCAACCAGCAGCGGGCTGTCGCGGAAACACTCTGCACCCTTCAGCCCACCCGGCAAAACGATCATGTCGTAATCACCGTCCGCCACCTGTACAAGCGGTGCATCCGCCAGGATCTTCACCCCACGCGAGCAGGTAATCGCCAGACTTCCGTCGCTGGCGACGCTGGCGGTAGTAACCTTAATACCACCACGCACCATCAAATCAATGGTGGTGACCGCTTCTGTCTCTTCGCTACCAGGGGCGAGGCATACCAGTGCCGATGCGCTCATACTCACTCTCCTTTCGTTTTACTAACTCAAACAGACGACTGTTTTCCGCAACGGTAATACCGTGTGCCCGGGCGCGTTTTAACAGATAACCGGTAATGTAATCAATTTCGGTATGCCGCATAGCCCGGATATCCTGCAACATTGAGGAGATATTTTCTGCCGTACTCTCAATGACCTGGTCGACATAATAACGTAAATCGGACTCTGAGGTGTGGTAGCCTTCGCGTTCAATGACGGCGGCAACTTCCCGGCAAATCAGCGCTACCCGATCGGGATGCTTACGCAGCTCACCGTTAGGGCAATCCAGCAGGGCGGTCAGCGGATTGATCGCGCAGTTGACCGCCAGTTTGCGCCACAGTTCCGCGCGAATGTTATTGTGCCAGGCGACGTCAGGCAGCGTGCTTTGCAGGGTATCCGCAAGATAGCTGTAATCGCCGGTCTGTTCACGCGCAGGACCGATATGGGTGATACCACTGGCAACATGGATAATGACGTTACCGTCGCGACGTGCCGCGTGGGTGGTTGTCCCCATCAGCAGCGGTTGCCGGACAGATTTTAGCTCTTCAATGGTACCCATACCGTTGTGAATCAGCAGGATTGGCGTGCTTTCAGGTAACTGGGCGGCCAGGCTTTTCACCGCATCGGAGACCTGCCAGGCCTTCAGCGTGACCAGCAGCAAATCACTGGTGGCGAGAAATTCCGGATCGTTTGCCGTCAAAGACTCGTTAAAAATTGAACCGTCTGTACCAATTACGTTCACACTGCAATAGGGCTGGGGAATTCGCAGCCAGCCCTGAACGTCGTGTCCCTGTTTGCATAGCGCTGTAAGCCAGAGTTGGCCAAGGGCTCCGCATCCAAGCACTGTTACTTTCATCGTTCCTCCTCACCTGCAACGGCGCCAGGTGCTATGACGCTAAGTATAGCGCCATCAGCTAAGCTTCTCGTTATGCCTCGTTGCGGGTATTATGCAACGCAACAAAAATGAAGGGAGAAGAAAAGATGCCATCTTTCGATATTGTTTCTGAAGTTGATTTGCAGGAAGCGCGTAACGGCGTAGAAAATGCTGTCCGTGAGGTTGAGTCACGTTTCGATTTTCGTGGCGTTGAGGCGACCATTGAACTGAACGACGCGAACAAGACGATCAAAGTCCTGAGCGAGTCTGATTTCCAGGTCAACCAGTTGCTGGATATCCTGCGCGCCAAGCTGCTCAAGCGCGGCATTGAAGGGACCTCACTCGATGTACCGGAAGATTTTGTTCACAGCGGCAAAACCTGGTTTGTGGAAGCGAAGCTGAAGCAGGGGATTGAGAGCGCGGTACAGAAAAAAATCGTTAAGCTTATCAAAGACAGTAAGCTCAAAGTGCAGGCGCAGATCCAGGGTGAAGAGATCCGCGTGACCGGAAAATCCCGTGATGACCTGCAATCCGTGATGGCGCTGGTGCGTGGCGGCGATCTCGGTCAGCCATTCCAGTTTAAAAACTTCCGCGATTAAGACAATCATGCCCGGCTAAACCGGGCATTTTTTCAGGCCTTCAGCGCCTGCTCCACCTCAAAGCGGTTAGTCACTTTGCTGTCAATTTTGACATACGCACTGCGCTCTTCCGGGACAATCAGCACTTCGCTCACGCCCTCTGTCGCTTCCAGACGCTGTTTTAACGCGTCACCGATTGCCACGTCATCGGGAATTTCTACCCGCAGGCTACTTACATAGCGCGGCTCTTTCATGGTGCTGGCAACAAACAGCCAGAGCATCGCCAGCAGCGCACCGGCGAGGAAAACGGTCTGGGAGTCAAACAGACCGTCCACCCAGCCGCCGAGCGACCCGCCGATCGCCACGCCGAGAAACTGGCTGGTGGAGTAAATGCCCATCGCGGTGCCTTTGTATCCTGCCGGAGACTCTTTGCTGATAAGCGACGGCAGCAGGGCTTCCATCAGATTAAACGCCAGGAAGAACAGCTGTACGCCGGCGATCAGTTCCCAGAAATGCGGGCCAGCGCCCCACAGCACAATCTCGGCAATCAGCAATAACGCCACGCAGCCCACGAAGACGCGTTTCATTTTGCGCTTCACTTCGGCGTAAATAATGAAGGGCACAACGGAGACAAACGAGATCAGCATTGTGACCAGATAAATTTTCCAGTGCTCTGCCGCCGGGAAACCGGCTGCGGCAAGTTGACCGGGCAGGGCGACGAAGGTGGACATCAGCAGAATGTGCAGGAACATAATGCCGAAGTTCAGCTTAAGCAGGCGCGGCTCGGCGATGACTTTGCTGAAGCAGCCTTTCACCATCCCGGATTCACGGTTGAGGACGTGGTTTTTACTGTCAGGCACAACCCACAGCGTGAGTGCGATCCCAATGGTCGCCAGCACCGCAATCATCCAGAACAGGGCGTGCAGGCCGAGCGCATGAGTGATAACAGGCCCCAGCACCATGGCAATGGCAAACGTGACGCCGAAGCTGACGCCGATAAACGCCATGGCTTTGGTGCGGTTTTGCTCGCGGGTTAAGTCTGACAGCAGCGCCATCACGGCGGCGGCAATCGCCCCGGAACCTTGCAGGGCGCGCCCAAGAATAATTCCCCAGATGGAGTGGGAGAGGGCGGCGATGATGCTGCCAAGTACAAACACCAGCAGCCCGCCGACAATCAGCGGTTTGCGACCCACGCGGTCGGAGAGCAGGCCAAAGGGGATCTGGAATATCGCCTGCGCCAGGCCGTAGATACCAATCGCCAGACCAATCAGCGCTTCGCTGGCACCCTGTAACGCCATGCCATATGTGGTCAGAACGGGCAGGACCATAAACATGCCAAGCATCCGCAGCGAGAAAACAGTCCCTAAACCCCAGGTCGCACGCAGTTCGCCTGGCGTCATTTTATAATCGTTCATTACCACCTCTACCAAAAAGCAGGCCATAGTTTAGGCGGGGTGATAAGTGCGGTAAATAGGTGTTTGTTTAAGAGATATTACGAGGGTGTGATAAAAGCACCCCCGGATAAAAAATTACGCCTCGACGCGCAATCCGTAGCTTTTGAATTTCTCAAGAACAATGGCAATTTCATCGTCACTGAGTACAGGAACGGGATCTACTATCGCCAGCGTGGCCAGGTAGAGTTTTGCCAGCACCTCTACCTCCTGCGCCAGCCACAGTGCCTTTTCAAGATTTTCTTCGCAGGTTATCAGGCCGTGGTGCTGTAATAGCGTCGCTTTGCGATTGCGTAATGCGACCGCGACATGCTCTGACAGCGCGCGCGTCCCGAAGGTCGCGTAAGGGGCGCAGGGAATGGAGTTTCCCCCGGCGGCGGCAATCATATAGTGAATAGCAGGAATGGGGCGGTTGAGTATCGAGACGGCGGTACAGTTAACCGCATGGTTATGGACGACGGCGTTAGCATCCGGGCGGGTCTGATACACAACCTGATGAAAACGCCATTCGCTGGAGGGCAGTTTATCTTCTTCGTGCCGCCCCTGTGCATCTACATAGACGATACTCTCTTCGGTCAGATGCTCGTAGGGAATCCCGGTCGGCGTAATCAGCATGCCGTCGCGATAGCGAACGCTGATATTGCCGGCGGTGCCCTGATTTAACCCCATGCGGGTCATCTCAAGGCAGGTGTCGATAATGTCTCTGGCTAATCGGGCTCGTTCCATTTTTTATTCTCCGGGTACAGTTTTATTTTTACTGGCGGGAACGTTTGACCAGCTTCATATCGACTTTCGCCGTCTCGTTGACCGCTTCGCCGTCGATGGCTCGCTGCATCAGTTCAAACGCTTTTTCCGCCCAGGTATCTTCATCCTGCTGCATGGACCAGACGCTGTTAGGCAGGAACCCCAGCATGGGGTGCTCATCGAAGGTGCCGATATTGATGTGTTGGGGCACGGTGCCGGTACGCGTCCGCAGGGCTTCAATTGC
This sequence comes from Enterobacter cloacae complex sp. 302F9, assembly GCF_050030335.1. Lineage (NCBI taxonomy): Bacteria > Pseudomonadati > Pseudomonadota > Gammaproteobacteria > Enterobacterales > Enterobacteriaceae > Enterobacter > Enterobacter cloacae complex sp. 302F9. Next base: position 1,043,883 of record NZ_JBLGUC010000001.1, read on the forward strand.
CCCTTCCAGAACGGGTAACGATGAGGCGATAAACGCCTGCGGAACACCCTGGCTGTCGATAAGCGAATCCATCAGGGCATATCCGCCCTCCGGCGTATTGTCCGGCCCTTCGATGACCCACTCGCGATGGTGAATACCGGCTGTTTTCAGGGCCTGTAAGTAGCCGTTCAGACGGTCCGTAATACTGGGCAGTGCGGTATCGCCCACAAGGAACCAGAGCGGCGTTTTTCTCTCTGCCAGCATGTTGCGGGCCAGTTCATCCCCCCCGGCCTCGTTATGACTCTCAACCAGCGCGTTGTCAGTAAAGCCAAAATCCCGGTCGAGGAGCACCAGTGGTTTTTGGATCTGCCGCAAATGATGCTGCTGGTTTTCCAGCGTCGAGGGAACGATAAACAAGCCGTCCACGTTGCGCGCCATCAGGGCTTTGACCAGCTTATTTTCGTAATCCACATCGTTGTAAGTACAGCTGATCATCAGCTGGTAGCCCGAACGGCGGCAGCGCAGTTCGAGTTTCTCGGCGAGCGTTGCAAAGAACACGTTCGAGATGTTGGGCACGATGAGTCCCAGCGTCTCGGTTTTGTTTAGCTTAAGACTGCGCGCCGAATGGTTGAGGGTATAGCCGAAGCGCTCGACGTGTTCATTAATTCGGGACTGTGTTTTCACGCTGATCCGATACTGTTCGGCTTTCCCGCTCAGTACCAGCCGCACGGTGGTGACGGATAAATTCAGATCCTTCGCTATCTGTTCAACTGTTTTGGCCATCGCTACGCCTCAATCCTTAACGTACGTAAAAAACTGCTGATAAAGCATACGCATCCTGCCATTACATTTCCTGCTGCATCAGGAGATTAAGCGCCTGCTGCTGGGTCCACAGCATCAGGTACGCCTCATATTTTTGCCTGTGGAAAGCCGCGGTTTCCGGCCGACGGGTGATGATGTCGCCGGCTTTGACCATTTCCCGGGTGGCATCGGTGAGCGTTGCCCATGCACCGCTCGCCACAGCGCCGCAAATGGCCGCGCCGAGAGTGACGGCATCTTCTTCGGCTAAGAGATGAATATCGCAGCCCGTGGCATCGGCATACTCCCGCAGCCAGAGCCGGTTATGGGTGGCTCCTCCACAAATGACAATGCGCGACAAGGTGTGCCCGTGATGTTTCAGGGTATCCATAATATGTCGTGTGCCATAGGCTATGGCCTGTAGCGTGGCCAGATAGAGCCTCGCCAGCACACGTTCACCGGTTTCTAATGTCAGACCGACCACGCTGCCCCGCGCATCCGGACGCGAACGCGGCGAGCGGTTGCCGTGGTGATCGGCCAGAATGTGCAGGTTGCGGGTGGGATATTTTTCTTCCTGTTCAAGCGCGGCTACCCAGTCGTTGAGCAGCGCCACCGGATGGCGTTGCGCCGCTTCTGCTTTTGCAAACAGGTCTGCGCTGGCTCCGTGCTCGCGCAACGTCCAGTCGACCAGTGCCCCGGCAGCACTTTGCCCGCCTTCCGTCAGCCAGTAGCCCGGCAGCATGGCGCTCCAGTAAGGCCCCCAGACGCCGGGCGTATGGATCTCCGTCTGACTGGCAAGCATATGGCAGTTCGAGGTTCCGCTGATGAGCGCCAGCGTGCCCTCCGGGTGTGAGCCCGTCAGCGCCACGCCACCCGCGTGGGCATCGATCATGCCGCTTGCCACAACCACCTCTTCGGGCAACCCCAGAGCTTGCGCTGCCTGTGGGCTGAGTTTCCCGACGCATTCAGCGACGTCCAGAATAGTATCGGGAATTTTTGTCAGTAAGGTCTCCAGCCCTACCTCCCTGAGCAGCGATTCGCTGAACTGCGCCTCATGCGCAAGGTAGTTCCATTTGCAGGTGAGGGTGCACAGGCTGGCGGCGTCCTGGCCCGTCGCTTTCCAGACCAGAAAATCGGCAAGGTCGAAAAAGCGCCAGGCCTGATTCCATGTTTCAGGATGATGTCGCTGCAACCACAGCAGTTTTGGCAGTTCCATTTCAATACTCACCTCGCCGCCCACGTAGCACAGGGCAGGATCGCGTGTGGCATTGATGCGAACAGTTTCTTCGTGAGCACGATGATCCATCCACATAATGATGTCCTGCGATGCCGGACTGTCGGGGGACACGCTCAGGCCGTTACCCTCAGCATCCAGCGCGACCAGCGAGCACGTGGCGTCGAAGCCAATCGAACAAATGGCGTCGGGTGAGATCCCAGAGGAGTCGACGGCTTCCCGCACCACCGCGCAAACCTGCTGCCAGATCTCCGCGGAGGACTGTTCCACGCGCGCGTTGCTGGCGTGAAACTGCGAAATCAGACGGGTCGCGAAGCTCAAACGCTCGCCTTGCGCAGAGTAAAGCCCAGCACGAACGCTGGCTGAACCCACATCGACCCCGAGGAAATAGCCGTCACTCATCATAAACTTCCTTATTTTTTACCAAACGGATGTAACAGTTTATCAATTTCAGGGGTGTTGATATTCTGCGCATTGACATATTTCACTGGAATATCAATTTCTTTAGCCACCGTCTGTCCGGAAATTACCGCGTTCAGCGCCTTTATGCCCTGATAACCAATCTGGTACGCGTCCTGCACCACGAAGCCCTGAATCACGCCGTTTTTGAGGAAGTTAATGATGGCTTCGGTGCTGTCAAAACCGATGACTTTCACTTTGCCCTTCAGATTCTGGCTGTCGATAGCGTTCGCAACGCCCAGGGTTGAGCCTTCGTTGGTGGCATAAATACCGGCGATATCCGGGTTGGCCTGAACCATATCAATGGTTTTATCCATCGCTTTTTGCGGGTCGCCATCGCTATATTGCACCGGCAGTACCTGAATATTCGGGTACTTCTCTTTCATTCGCTCGCTGAATCCTTCAGAGCGCTCAATGGCGGACGTCGTTCCGGCTACGTGGGCGATAATACCCACTTTCCCCTTCTGGCCTACCTGCTCCGCCAGCGCATCCGCAGCCTGTGCGCCCGCCTTACGGTTATTGGTGGCGACAAAGCTGGCCGGGATATCGGAGTTCACGCCCGAGTCGAAGGTCACCACTTTGATCCCCCGGCTGTTGGCGGTTTCGACCAGCGGGGCAAGGGCGTTTGCATCAAGCGCGGCCAGCAACAGGCCGTTTGGCTTTTGTGCCATGGTGTTTTCGACTAACTGGATCTGCTCGGCGATTTGCGTTTCATCGGCAGGGCCAACGTAGCTGGTTTTGTCACCCAACTCTTTTGCGGCAGCTTCCGTCCCCATTTTGACCGTCTGCCAGAATTCGTGCTGGTAACCTTTACTGACTACCGGCAGGTTCAAATCTTTTGCCAGCGCGCTGCTGGACAGGATGGCAACGAGCGACAGGGCGCTCAGGATATGGCTGGTTTTCATTATTTTGCTCCGTTGTAGGGTTGGCAGGGCTTGTTGCATCGAGAACCTAACGCATTCTTTTACGTAACGTGTCCAGGTAGACGGCGGCAACGACGACCACGCCCATCGCCACCATCTGCCAGAACTGGGACACGCCCATGAGATTGAGGCCGTTTTTCAGCACGCTCATAATGAACGCGCCTATGATGGTGCCGCCAATCGTGCCCACGCCGCCCATCAGACTGGTACCGCCGATCACTACCGCCGCAATGGCTTCCAGCTCATAACCCACGCCTACGGTTGGCTGGCCTGAATTGAGACGAGAGGCGAGGATCACCCCGGCCACGCCGGTTAACAGGCCGCATAAGGCGTAAACGAAAATTTTCACTCGCTGGACTTTGATCCCGGAAAGATGTGCCGCCGTTTCATTGCTGCCGACAGCGTAGATATAGCGGCCCATCACCGTTTTCTTCAGGATCCACATGGCGATCAGTGCCACGATGACCAGGTAGAACACCGGGTAAGGCAGGACGTCGAACAGGCGACCCTGCGCTAGCAGCTTGAACTGCGGGTAGTCAGAAAAATAAATCGCGCGGCCATCGGTCATCACCATATTGATGCCGCGTACCGACATCATTAAGCCGAGGGTGGCAATAAACGGTGGTATGGTCATTTTGGTGACCAGAAACGCGTTCACATAGCCGCAAAGCCCGCCGGCGAGCACGCCTGCCAGAATACAGACCGGCAGCGGCATACCAAACCCGGCGGCGATGCCCACCGCAACCCCTGAGAACGCCACCACCGATCCGAGCGACAGGTCGATCCCGGCGGTAATAATCACAAAGGTTACGCCAATGGCCATGATGCCAATCACCGCCGTTTGCAAGGCGATAGTCATGATATTTTCAGTATTAAAGAAGAACGGTGAGCTGAAGCTGAAAAACAGAACCAGCAATACCAGGCTAAAAAGAGGCGCCAGACGCATCAGGAGCGCTTTATTTATTTTCATCGTATGACTTCCGCTTTGCGGCGATGGAACGGTAACGGACATGATTAATCCTCCAGCGTGGCGTATTGCATGATTTTTTCCTGGGTGGCGTGCTCAGCCTCTATTTCGCCGGCAATGTGGCCGCTGCGCATCACAAGTATGCGGTCGCACATTCCTAATACTTCCGGCAGTTCGGATGAAATCATGATGATCGATTTACCTTTAGCGACAAGGCGGTTCATTAGTTCATAAATTTCCAGCTTGGCGCCAACATCAATTCCCCGGGTTGGCTCATCAAAAATTAAAATATCGGTATCTTTACAGACCCAGCGGGCAATAATGATCTTCTGTTGATTACCGCCGCTTAAATTCAGTGCCGCCTGTTCCAGATGCGGCGTTTTTATTCGCAGCGCATCCACCAGTTTCTGGCTGGACTCCCGGCAGCGTTTTTCATCGACATTACCCGCGGCGCCGGCGTAGTCCGGGTAATTGCCGAGCATAATGTTCATCTCAACGGAAAGGCCGAGGGCGAGTCCCTCTTTTTTGCGGTCTTCTGTTAAATAGCTGATGCCTTTCTCAATGGCGTCAGCCACGTCTTTAATCCGTGTGGGGGTGCCGTTCAGCGTCAGGGTACCGGCGTCGATCGCATCGGCGCCAAAAAGGGCCCGGCCCAGTTCCGTTCGGCCTGCGCCCATTAAGCCAGCGAGGCCGAGGATCTCACCGCGCCAGAGGGTAAAGTTGATGTCGTGCAGTACACCATTTCGCGTCAGGCCATTCACCTCCAGCACTTTTTCTCTGCGCTGATGCGGCGGGCGTTTTGGGTAGATGTTATCGAGATTGCGGCCAACCATCATGGCGATAAGCTCGCCGATCTGAACCGTTTCATAATCTACGGTGGCGATATATTGTCCGTCGCGCATGACGGTCGCGCGATCGGCGATCAGCGCCAATTCTTCCAGACGGTGCGAGATGTAGACTATCCCCGTGCCCTGAGCCTTGAGCATCCGCGTGACGTCAAATAAACTCTCGATTTCACTTTCGGTCAGCGCGGCGGTGGGTTCATCCATGATTAGCACTTTGGCATTGACCGAAATCGCTTTGGCAATTTCCACCATCTGCTGCTGGGCTACGGTTAATTCACTGACGCGGGCGTCCGGGGTGATTTTTAAATTCAGCGTGTGCAGTATTTTCTCAACCGCCTGTCGCTGGGCGCGTTTATCTAACTGCCAGCGACTATTTTTGCAGAATTCACGGCCAATAAAGATATTCTCTTCCACGGTTAAATCGGGAAAGAGATTAAATTCCTGATGGATAATCGTAATACCTGCGTGCTGAGCACTTAGCGGATCGCTGAATGATACGGATTGCCCTTCAAAGCGAATTTCACCGGAATCGGGTTGGTAAACACCGGATAATATTTTCATCAGCGTCGATTTGCCGGCACCGTTTTCACCTAACAGGGCATGAACTTCGCCGCGGCGTAAATCGAAATCAACCTGATTCAGCGCCAGCACGCCGGGAAAGCGTTTGGTGATGCGCGTCATCTGAATAAGAGTCTCTGACATTGCAAAATTCCTGTGTTGGAAAGGCAATGAATCACAAGCCACAGTGATTTAGTTATTAAGCTAACTCGACTTAGCTTTCGTCCTTAAAAGCTATTTTAGGGTCATAATTTAGCCAAATCATTTGTATTCAAATTGTGACGTCGTGCAAAGGTATTTTGTTATTTAATTGAATTTAAACGGTATGTTTAGTTTTTGCTGAATCGTAATACCTGGCGCTGATCGAATTTTGACCTCTCATCGTGAAACTGCTCACAGATTCTGCACATTTATCTTGTCTCATTTTTATTGAGAACCCTAAGCTAATTCGAGTTAGCAAATTTCACCGCTTTCCGTTCACGGTGCTGCCCGGGCGCTTTTTCACGGCTATGCCCCTGAGACGGATAGGTTAACCAACGTGAGGAAGGGCTATGAAAACGATAAAAGCGTTACCCCGGATTGGCATTCGACCTGTTATTGATGGTCGCCGAATGGGCGTACGTGAGTCTCTGGAAGAGCAGACCATGAACATGGCGAAAGCCACGGCGGCGCTACTCAGTGAAAAATTACGCCACCCCTGCGGTACGCCCGTAGAGTGCGTAATTGCCGACAGCTGCATTGCCGGAATGGCGGAATCCGCCGCTTGCGAAGAGAAGTTCAGCACGTGCCACGTTGGTCTGACGATCACCATCACCCCCTGCTGGTGTTACGGGAGTGAAACCATTGATATGGATCCGCTGCGCCCGAAAGCGATCTGGGGCTTTAATGGCACCGAGCGTCCGGGGGCGGTATACCTCGCAGCGGCGCTGGCAGCGCATAACCAGAAAGGGATCCCGGCGTTTTCTATTTACGGCCACGATGTACAGGATGCGGGCGACGAGACCATCCCGGCAGACGTTGAGGAAAAATTGTTGCGCTTCGCCCGGGCGGGCCTGGCGGTCGCCAGCATGAAGGGGAAAAGTTATCTGTCGGTGGGCGGTGTCTCAATGGGGATCGCGGGCTCGATTGTCGATCACAACTTCTTTGAATCCTGGCTGGGGATGAAGGTGCAGGCGGTGGATATGACCGAACTGCGTCGCCGCATCGATCATAAGATTTACGACGAGCAAGAACTTGAGCTGGCCCTGAGCTGGGCGAAGGCACATTTCCGTTTCGGCGAGGATAAAAACGCAGAGCAGTATCGTCGCAATGAACAGGAAAATGCCGCGATCCTGCGGGAGAGCCTGCTAATGGCGATGTGCATCCGCGACATGATGCAGGGCAACCCTAAACTCGCTGCGATGGGCCGCGTGGAGGAATCGCTGGGCTATAACGCCATTGCGTCCGGTTTCCAGGGGCAGCGCCACTGGACGGATCAGTATCCAAATGGCGATACCGCAGAGGCGCTGCTGAACAGCTCTTTCGACTGGAACGGTATTCGCCAGCCGTTGGTAGTGGCGACGGAAAATGACAGCCTTAACGGGGTAGCGATGCTGTTTGGGCATCTGATGACCGGCACCGCGCAGATTTTTGCTGATGTACGCACCTACTGGTCGCCGGAGTCGGTTGAGCGTGTTACCGGCCAGAAGCTCACTGGACGGGCTGAGCACGGCATTATTCATCTGATCAACTCCGGCTCGGCGGCGCTGGACGGTACAGCGGAGCAGAAAAACGCCGAGGGGAAACCGACCCTGAAACCACACTGGGACATTACTGAGCAGGAAGCCAACGCGTGCCTGGCCGCAACCCACTGGTGTCCGGCGGTGCATGAATACTTCCGCGGGGGCGGTTTCTCATCAAACTTCCTCACCCGGGGTGGCGTGCCATTTACCATGACCCGCGTAAACCTCATCAAGGGTGTGGGTCCGGTATTACAGATAGCGGAAGGCTGGAGTGTTGAGCTGCCGGAACACGTACATGACATTCTGAATAAGCGCACCGATTCAACCTGGCCCACCACCTGGTTTGCCCCACGCCTGACCGGTAAAGGCCCGTTCAGCGACGTCTATTCAGTGATGGCGAACTGGGGCGCTAACCACGGGGTATTAACCGTCGGGCACGTCGGTGCTGATTTCATCACCCTGGCGTCCATGCTGCGCATCCCTGTATGCATGCATAACGTACCGGAGGCGCTGATTTATCGGCCGACGGCCTGGGGCGCTCACGGTATGGATCCGGAAGGGCAGGATTACCGCGCCTGTGAAAATTACGGCCCGTTATACAAACATTAATCCGGCCTGCCAGCCTGCTCCGGCGGGCTGGCAGCCTGTGGGGACCGCGATGAAAAAATGTTTTCTGGTTCTCGATTGTGGCGCGACGAACGTGCGCGCCATTGCGCTGGATCCCGAAGGGAATATTGTGGCGCGCGCCGCGGTGGCGAACGAAAGCGAAAGCGCCGCTGAAAATCCGGCCTGGCACCAGTGGTCGCTCGACGCCATCATGCAACGGTTTGCCGTCTGTTGTCAGAAAATCAGCGCAGCGCTGAGCGAGCATCACCTGTGCGGAATGAGTGTGACGACCTTTGGCGTGGATGGCGCACTGGTAGATGAGCGGGGAGAACTGCTTTACCCGATCATCAGCTGGAAGTGCCCGCGAACCGTGCCGGTGATGGAAGCGGTTGCCCGTTCATGCTCCCCGGCAGAACTACAGCAGATCACCGGCGTTGGGCAGTTTAGTTTTAACACGTTGTATAAGCTAGGCTGGCTTCAGGACAACCATCCCGATCTGTTACAGCGTGCTCACGCCTGGCTTTTTATCTCCTCGCTAATCAACCATCGCCTGACCGGAAAGATGACGACCGATCTCACGATGGCCGGTACCAGTCAGATGTTCGATCTGCATCAGCAGCGCTTCAGTGAAACGATCTTAAGCAAGATCGGCGTGTCTCATTCCCTTTTCCCGCCGCTGGTTTCCCCCGGAGAAAGGATTGGTGAATTGCGGCCCGACGCTGCATCCAGGCTCGGATTGCCTTGCGGTGTGCCGGTGATCTCCGCCGGGCACGACACGCAGTTTGCCCTTTTTGGCGCCGGGGCGGGAATTAATGAGCCAGTTCTCTCTTCGGGTACCTGGGAGATTTTAATGGCGCGCACCACGCAGGTTGATACCGCTTTGCTGGGGCAATACCCGGGCGCGACCTGCGAACTGGATAGCCGGACGGGGCTCTATAATCCGGGAATGCAATATCTGGCGTCTGGCGTACTGGAGTGGATCCGCGCGCTGTTCTGGTCGCCTGGTACCGACTGGGACACTATTCTGGCTCAGGCGGCGGCAATTCCGAACGGCGCGGATGGCGTCACGATGAATACCCAACTGCTCGATTCTCCACTCGCCGGCTGGCAGGGCGTTACGCTCACCACAACGCCAGCCCATTTTTACCGCGCAGCCCTGGAAGGACTCACGGTGCATCTGCAAGAAAAATGCCTGGCGCTGGAGGCGATCGCGCAATTTAAGGCGCGTGAACTCCTGCTGGTGGGGGGAGGTAGCCGCAATATGCTGTGGAATCAGCTCAAGTCCAATGCGCTTGGGATCCCGGTGAAGGTTCTTGAAGAGGCTGATACGACCGTGCTGGGGGCGTCTTTGTACGGATGGTGGGGCGTCGGAGAAACGGCCAGCGCTGAGGCTGCTCGCGATCGGGTCCACTATCGTTACCGTTATTTCTATCCTGAGGAGCAACCTTGTGCTTAAAACGATATCCCCTCTGATTTCACCCGAGCTGCTGAAAACGCTGGCAGAAATGGGTCATGGTGACGAGATTATTTTTGCAGATGCTCACTTTCCCGCGCACAGCCTGGGGCCAAAGACGATCCGCGCAGATGGCCTGCTCATCAGCGATTTGCTGGCCGCGGTGATACCGCTGTTTGAACTGGACAGCTATGCGCCACCGCTGGTGATGATGGCCCCTGTCGACGGGGATACGCTCGATATACAGGTAGAAGCGCGCTATCGCAACGCACTCTTTGGTGAGGCGGAAGGGGAGGGGATTACGCGTATTGACCGTTATGCGTTTTATGCGCGGGCACAGAAAGCGTACGCCATCGTGGTGACGGGCGAGACCGCGAAATACGGCAATATACTGTTAAAGAAAGGGGTTACGCCGTACCAATAAAAAACGCCGGGCTAAACCCGGCGTTTTTACATCAGTCTTCTTACCAGACGTAAGTCAGCAGGTGTTGTGAATCTGGCACCATGAAGTCTACGGACATCATCACGGACAGGGAGGTGATGGCGACAATCGAGAACACAAACAGCTTGCGTGCCCAGACCTTGTCATCTTCCACTTTATAACCGCGCAGGGCCATGCCGAGCCACCATACGCTCACCGCAGCTGCTACCACCAGATATTTATATCCGGCGTAACCGCCCAGAGAGAGCATCAGCGTTGCCACGGCAAAAGCGATGATGTAGAGCGTGATGTGGTTCTTGGCAACCGAAATGCCTTTCACGACCGGCAGAACCGGAATGTTCGCCGCCTGATAATCCTTAAAGCGGAAAATCGCGATGGCGTAGGAGTGCGGCATCTGCCACAGGCTAAAGATAGCCAGCAGGATGAGCGCACCGCTGTCGAACTCGTTCGTGACGGCGCAGTAGCCAATCACCGGCGGCGCCGCGCCGGAGAGAGAACCAATCAGCGTGCCGTAGACGGAGTGACGTTTCATATACAGGCTGTAGACGCCCACATACACCACGAACCCCATCACCCCCAGCCAGCAGGCCAGCGGGTTAGCACCAAACCACAGCAGCATAAAGCCAGCAATACCCAGCAAGGTGGCGTACACCAGCGAGACGGAAGGAGCAATCAGGCCTTTAACCAGCACCCGATTTTTGGTCCTTTCCATCTTCTTGTCGATATCCATGTCGATGTAGTTGTTAAATACACAACCGGACGCAACCACCAGTGACACACCGACCAGCGTGTAAATAAAGAGGGTGTAATCAATGCTGCCTTTAGAGGCCAGCAGGAACCCTCCGATTACGGAGATCAGGTTGCCAAAGATGATGCCTGGTTTCGTGACTTGCAGGTATTGCTTAAACATACTCGCCGCTCTTAGTGAACCATCATGTTGTAGTTAAGGTTCCACATAATCCAGATGGAACCGACTACCAGGATAGCGATGATAATCACGGTAAAGATAAAGGCCGTCATGTTCCAGCCTTCATCGGACTTGGTGTTCATGTGCAGGAAGCAAACCAGATGCACCAGAATCTGAATCACCGCGGTCACCAGGATTGCGCCCAGGATAACCGGCTTAGATGCAGAACCGTTCATCACCATCCAGAACGGGATCACCGTCAGAATGATCGACAGGATGAAGCCTGTCATGTAGGTTTTTACGCTGCCGTGGGAAGCGCCATGATCGTTAGAATGACTCATTACATCGCCCCCATCAGATAGACAACAGAGAACACACAGATCCATACCACGTCCAGGAAGTGCCAGAACAGGCTCAGGCACATAATACGGGTACGGTTAGTACTGGTCAGGCCGCGACGGGAGATCTGGAACATCAGCACCGCCATCCAGATCAGACCCGAGGTCACGTGCAGACCGTGGGTGCCTACCAGCGCGAAGAACGCTGACAGGAAGCCGCTACGATCCGGGCCGAAACCTTCCATGATCAGGTGATGGAATTCATAGATTTCCATCCCGATAAAGCCAGCACCAAACAGCCAGGTCAACGCCAGCCAGGAGACAACCTGGCTCTTGTTGTTTTTGTACATGGCGATAGCCGCCATGCCGTAGGTGATGGAGCTGAATAACAGCAGTGCGGTTTCAACCAGAACGAACGGCAGTTCAAAGATGTCCTTACCGGTCGGGCCGCCCGCTGTGCCGTTCACCAGAACGGCATAGGTTGCGAACAGACAGCAGAACAGGATGCAGTCGCTCATCAGGTAGATCCAGAAACCGAAGACTTTCGTCGGTCCTGTATCATGGTGCGCATGTTCATGCGCGTGGGCAGTTGAGTGCGCCAGAGTATCAGTTGCCATTTTTCAGCCCCGCTTTAGAAATCTCGTCAAAATGCTGGTTTTCCAGCTTTTCAACTTCACGGACTGGTACGTAGTAGTCCACGTCCTCGTCAAAGCTCTTCACAATCCAGCTGATTACGATGCCAGCGAAGCCAACAATCGCCATCCACCAGATGTGCCAGATCATTGCGAAACCAAATACCGTTGCGAAAGCGGCAATAACCATGCCCGCGGCGCTGTTTTTCGGCATATGGATCTCTTCGTAATGCTCAGGTTGCTTGTACGCTTCACCTTTTTCTTTCATTTCCCAGAATGCATCACGCTCGTGAATGTGCGGCACTACGGCAAAGTTATAGAACGGAGGCGGAGAAGAGGTCGCCCACTCCAGCGTACGGCCACCCCACGGGTCACCGGTCAGGTCGCGGTTCAGGTTACGGTCACGGATAGACACGTAGTACTGAATCAGCTGGCACAGAATACCGCAGGCAATCAGCGCTGCGCCGCCCGCTGCAACCATCAGCATTGGGTGGAACTGCGGATCGATCTGCTGGCTCAGACGACGGGTCATCCCCATGAAGCCCAGCACGTACAGCGGCATAAACGCCACGAAGAAGCCGATGATCCAGAACCAGAACGCGCGTTTACCCCATTTTTCGTTCAGGGTGAAACCGAACGCTTTTGGCCACCAGTAGGTCACACCAGCGAAGCAGCCGAAGACCACGCCACCGATGATAACGTTATGGAAGTGCGCAATCAGGAACAGACTGTTGTGCAGAACGAAGTCAGCACCTGGTACCGCCAGCAGTACGCCGGTCATCCCACCTACGGAGAAGGTCACGATGAAGCCGATGGTCCACAGCATAGCTGAGTGGAACACGATACGACCCTGGTACATGGTGAACAGCCAGTTGAAGATCTTAACCCCGGTCGGGATCGCGATAATCATGGTGGTAATACCGAAGAAGGCGTTTACGTTGGCACCCGCACCCATGGTGAAGAAGTGGTGCAGCCAGACGATGAACGACAGGACGGTAATACATACGGTTGCCCACACCAGAGAGGTGTAACCAAACAGGCGTTTACGCGAGAAGGTTGCCGCGATTTCGGAGAACACACCGAACACCGGCAGAACCAGGATGTACACTTCCGGGTGACCCCAGGCCCAAATCAGGTTGATGTACATCATCATGTTGCCACCCATATCATTCGTGAAGAAATGGGTACCCAGATAGCGATCCAGGGTCAGCAGCGCGATGGTGACGGTCAGAATTGGGAACGACGCGATAATCAGGACGTTGGCGCACAGAGATGCCCAGGTAAATACTGGCATCTTGAACATCGTCATACCTGGTGCACGCATCTTCAGGATGGTCACGAAGAAGTTAATACCGGTCAGGGTGGTACCGACACCGGAGAGCTGAAGCGCCCAAATCCAGTAGTCAACGCCCACGCCCGGACTGTACTCAATTCCCGACAGCGGCGGGTAGGCCAGCCAGCCAGTCTGAGCAAATTCGCCCACACCCAGTGACAGGTTAACCAGGATAACGCCGACAACCGTGAACCAGAAGCTCAGGTTGTTCAGGAACGGGAACGCAACGTCGCGCGCGCCGATTTGCAGCGGAACGACCACGTTCATCAGACCGATTACCAGCGGCATCGCCACGAAGAAGATCATGATAACGCCGTGGGCGGTAAAGATCTGATCGTAGTGGTGCGGCGGCAGGAAGCCGGCTTCGCCCGCAGACGCAAGCGCCTGCTGGCTACGCATCATGATTGCATCCGCAAAGCCACGAATTAACATGACGATACCGACGATGCAGTACATGATACCGAGTTTTTTGTGGTCAACCGAAGTCAGCCACTCATTCCACAGGTAGCTCCACTTACCGAAGTAAGTGATCAGGCCAACTAAGGCCGCGCCACCAATGATAATTGCAGCCACCGTAACCATAATAATCGGTTCATGGTAGGGCACTGCATCCAGTGTCAATTTTCCGAACATTTTCTTCCTCGGCCCCTTAGTGAGCGGTTTCCGCGTGGCTCATGTCCATGCCTTCCATACCCTGGTGCGTGTTGTGCTCGCCTTCAGGCTGGGTCATGTCCATGCTCATGCCGTGATCCATAAATTTGCCAATAACGTCTTTGAACAGATTCGGTTTCACGTTAGAGAAGTACTCCACCTTGTTGTATTCGCTAGGTGCAGCCACTTTTTCGAACGCCGCCATGTCAGACATGGTGTTTGGAGACTGCTTCGCTTTTGCAACCCACTGGTCGAAAGTCGCGCGGTCTGGCGTAGCGATAGCTTTGAACTTCATACCCGAGAAGCCCGGGCCACTATAGCTGGCGGAGATACCGTCGTAGGTGCCTGCTTCATTCGCGATCAGGTGCAGGTTAGTCTGCATACCGGCCATCGCGTAAATCTGGCTGCCCAGACGTGGGATGAAGAAGGAGTTCATTACGGAGTTGGAGGTCACTTTGAACTGAACCGGAGTGTTCGCCGGGAAGGCGATTTCATTCACGGTAGCAATGCCCTGTTCTGGATAGATGAAGAACCATTTCCAGTCCATGGAGACCACTTCAATGGTAATAGGTTTTTCATCGTGAACCAGCGGTTTGCTCGGCTCAAGTGCGTGAGTGGTTTTCCAGGTCAGTACAGCAAGGAACAGGATGATCAGAATAGGTACCGTCCAGACCACAGCTTCCACTTTATTGGAGTGTGACCAGTTAGGGCTATACTTCGCATCTTTATTGCTCGCACGATACTTCCAGGCGAAACCAACAGCCATCAAGATGGCAGGAATAACCACAATCAACATCAGGCCAAAAGCCGTCAGTATCAATGAACGTTGTTCCAGTCCAATCTGTCCTTTGGGGTCTAGTAGTGCAGAATCGCAGCCACTGAGTAATACAGTGCCTGCGAATAATGACAACCATCCCAAACTTTTATTGTATTTCCTGAGTCTCATTTAACGACCTCAATTCCACGGGAGTCTGGTGGCGTTTAAAGTGTGGGGGCATTTTACGGGAAGGTTACATTACTGTAAACATCATTAGCCCTGTGTCAGGAAGGTGTTACCGGGTTCTGCCGCACATGTCACAAGTGTTGCAAATTATGTCGCGTTTTCCGGGGGAAGCCGCACGGAGCGGGCGTTATAACGAAAGGGTGCCCCAGCATACCGCAAAAGGGACAATTGGTATAACCATTGTGAAAAATACACAAATAATTAACAATTAATTATCAATAAAAAGACAACTAAAAAACGAAAATTCAATCTTTCGAATGCTGAATCGTTTAACGGAAAATAGCGTAGCGAAATAAGCTCCAATAATTTCCGAATGCTATCCCGCACAAAACAACAAATATTTTTTTTGCCGATGGCGGTTATTTCGCCGTTATAATTTCGTGTCGTTATTACAACGGGAAATAACCTTTCGCTTTTTACTTCATGTCATCTGCGTTTTCCGCAATGACATGAAATCCAGCATCCCACCGGTCAGGATACCCACGATGGCGAGTAACACCCCTGCATCAAGCAGCTGGGTTTCAAACGGAAGCGACAAGGTGGTCGTCGCATTCAAGATGAGTACCGCGAGCCACACTACCAGCGCAAGACAACCAGCCATCAGCAGACGCAGGGCAAACCGATAGGCAGCCTGATATTCCGTGCGCGGCATGAAGTGTTCCGTCCGCTGGGTATATTCCAGCGTCTGGCGACAGACCAGCAGCAATAAAATCCCCGGCACCGCCGCCACCACCGAGAAGAGATAAAACGTCGGCCAGCCGTGAGCTTCAACAAACCAGCCCGCGACGGGGCCAACGTATACGCGCCCGACGGCAGAAAGGGCAGACAGTAGCGCAAATTGGGTGGCGGAAAATGACTTATTGCACAGCGTCATCAGCAGGGCGACAAATGCCGCAGTGCCCATACCGCCACACAGGTTTTCAAAGAATACCGCCGTCGCCATGCTGATCATATGCTTGTCGGTGATCGACAGCAGCCAGTAACCGGCATTCGATGCGCCCTGAAGGATGCCGAAGATCAGCAGAGCGCGGAACAGCGTCAGGCGCTGCATCAATACACCGCCGTACAGCGCGCCGACGATCGTGGCAAACAGTCCCAGGGTTTTGTTCACCACGCCGACTTCGCCCGCATCAAACCCGACGCCGCGGATCAGGAAGGTGGTGGTCAGACTCATGGCGAAAGCGTCGCCAAGCTTATAAAGGACAATCAGCAGCAGGATCAGCCAGGCATTATTGCGACCAAAGAAGTCGCGGAGCGGTGCGGCGACGGCCTGCTCCAGCGAGCGGGGGACCGGAATCACATCGCTCGGTTCAGGCGCGAATAGCGTGGCAATAATGCAGGGGATCAGCAGAGCGGCCATCAGCCAGTACATTCCCTGCCAGCCGAGATAGCGGTCGGCAAGCCAGAGGGCCAGCCCGCCGGAAACCAGCATACCCAGGCGGTAGCCAAGCACGCTGATTGCCGCACCGGCGCCACGCTCTTCTGCTGGCAGGACGTCCGTCTTCCAGGCGTCAAAAACAATGTCCTGCGAAGCGGAACAGAAGGCGATGACCACCGCAAGCGCGGCCATCCAGCGCAGCTGTGTTGACGGCTCAAGGAAACCCATTGCGGCAATGGCCAGCAACAGCAGCACCTGCGTCATCACTAACCAGCCGCGACGGCGCCCGAGGAACGGTGGGGTATAGCGATCCATCACCGGCGACCACAGGAACTTAAAGACGTAAGCCTGGCCGACGAGCGAGAAGAAACCAATGGTTTTAAGATCGATGTTCTCAACCGTCATCCACGCCTGTAACGTGCCGGAGGTGAGCGCAAGGGGTAAACCGGAGGCGAAACCAAGGATCAGCAGAATAGCTGATTTCGGTTGCTGGAAAATACGTAAGTAGTGACTGGACATGTTCTTATGAACTGACCCGGTGAAGCACCGGGTCAGTCAGCAGGATTAACGGGCGTTCTGCTTGATGAAGTCGTGAATGCTGGTGTCCTGTGCCATGTCGGCAATGGTGTCAGTCAGCACACTGTTAACCGCGTCAGCGATATTTTTGTTGGAGGCCTGGAATGCGCCTTCAACGGAATAGCTTGCACGGTAGTTTTTGTTCATTTTATTGCCGTTCTTCGCGGTAGCAATGATGGCGATATCGGCTTTGGTCGCAATGTTGTAGCGAACGTTACCCTGGGAGACGTCAGCGTACAGGTTGTTCACGATGATTTGCAGATCAACCGCGCCGCTTGGGCCAATCATGTAGCCACGGGAGGTCATCTGTTTTTCCAGCACTTCCTGCAACAGGAAGCGCAGGTCGCGGGAGGCGGTCAGCGTGACCTGCTGGTTGTCGCGAGTCACTTTCGCCAGCGCCTGGTCCTGACGCTGATCGGCGCCATTAATGCTGACTGTGACGCCCATCAGGCTTGGATCCTGCTGAGGCAGGGTAATTTTTGGTGAAACGTCAATGGTCGTCGGCGGAGTCGCGCAGCCGGCGAGCATAAAGAGTGCTACCAACGGAAAGAAGAGTTTTTTTAACATTTTCGGGTTCTCAACGAATCGTAAGCAAAGAGAGAAAAATTGCCGCCATCATAACATCGCTAACGGCCAGGGGAAGTGGTCAACGCATGTAAATTCATCGCCTTGTCCGAAAACTGACCACCTTTCCGCTTTTCTCTGCCTGTAAGTGACAAAACGTATGAACCTCATAGTGAACTTCATTCGTTTGGATGAGAAAATCAGACGAAAGCTAAATATTTGTTGTCAAGGTGTAATGGAACCGGTAAAAGCGGCTAATATTTAAAGGGATGGGTGACACCTTAGCGTTGTCGGAGGAGTGATTTCATGATGATACGTGAACAGATAGAAGAAAAATTAAGGGCAGCGTTCAACCCTGTGTTTCTCGAAGTTGTCGACGAAAGCTATCGTCATAACGTGCCGGCAGGTTCTGAAAGCCACTTTAAAGTGGTTCTGGTCAGCGATCGCTTCACGGGAGAACGTTTCCTGAACCGACACCGCTTGATCTACAGCACCTTGACGGAAGAACTCTCCACAACCGTACATGCGCTGGCGCTGCATACCTACACCATTAAGGAATGGGAAGGGCTACAGGATACGGTATTCGCATCACCGCCTTGTCGGGGTGCAGGCACCATCGCCTGATAAATCGGATTTGCAACCGCCGGAGTTTTTCCAGTATGTTGCTTACAGATTTCGTCAAAACGGCCTTCGGGCCGTTTTGTTTTGTCTGAGTTTTGAGCGGATGGCGCGTTTTTAAGGCTAAAAATAGCCTTAAAGTGTGAAAAAAGCCGCAGCAACATGCTCCAACCGTTCTCGACTCACCTAAGTGATGCCGCTATAATGCCGCGTCTTATTGAATGTCTTCGGGATGATTCTGGCGACAGGGAATGTGAATCTGCACATAAGAGAGCATCCCGGTATAACAGACAGATTCAGAGTTGACCGAGCACTGTGATTTTTTTGAGGTAACAAGATGCAAGTTTCAGTTGAAACCACTCAAGGCCTTGGCCGCCGTGTAACGATTACTATCGCTGCTGACAGCATCGAAACTGCTGTGAAAAGCGAGCTGGTCAACGTAGCAAAAAAAGTACGTATTGACGGCTTCCGCAAGGGCAAAGTACCAATGAATGTTGTTGCTCAGCGTTATGGCGCTTCCGTGCGTCAGGATGTGCTGGGTGAACTGATGAGCCGCAACTTTATCGACGCGATCATCAAAGAAAAAATCAATCCAGCCGGCGCGCCGAACTACGTTCCAGGTGAATACAAGCAGGGCGAAGACTTCACCTACTCCGTAGAGTTCGAAGTGTACCCGGAAGTTGAGCTGAAAGGTCTGGAATCTATCGAAGTTGAAAAACCGATCGTTTCCGTGACTGACGAAGACGTTGACGGCATGCTGGATACCCTGCGCAAGCAGCAGGCGAACTGGAAAGAGAAAGAAGGCGCTGTTGACGCGGAAGACCGCGTAACCATCGACTTCACCGGTTCTGTAGACGGCGAAGAGTTCGAAGGCGGTAAAGCGTCTGACTTCGTACTGGCGATGGGCCAGGGTCGTATGATCCCAGGCTTCGAAGACGGTATCAAAGGCCACAAAGCGGGCGAAGAGTTCACCATTGACGTGACCTTCCCTGAAGAATACCACGCTGAAAACCTGAAAGGTAAAGCAGCGAAGTTCGTTATCAACCTGAAGAAAGTGGAAGAGCGCGAACTGCCAGAACTGACCGAAGAATTCATCAAGCGTTTCGGCGTGGAAGATGGTTCTGTTGCGGGCCTGCGTACCGAAGTGCGTAAAAACATGGAGCGCGAGCTGAACGGCGCTGTACGTAACCGCGTGAAGTCTCAGGCGATTGAAGGTCTGGTGAAAGCGAACGACATCGACGTTCCTGCTGCCCTGATCGACAGCGAAATCGACGTTCTGCGCCGTCAGGCTGCACAGCGCTTCGGTGGCAACCAGCAGCAAGCGATGGAACTGCCACGCGAGCTGTTCGAAGAGCAAGCGAAACGTCGCGTTGTTGTCGGCCTGCTGCTGGGCGAAGTGATTCGTACCCACGAGCTGAAAGCTGACGAAGAGCGTGTGAAAGGCCTGATCGAGGAGATGGCTTCTGCATACGAAGATCCATCTGAAGTGATCGAGTTCTACGGTAAGAACAAAGAGCTGATGGACAACATGCGCAACGTCGCACTGGAAGAGCAGGCTGTTGAAGCGGTACTGGCGAAAGCGAAAGTGACCGAAAAAGAGACCTCTTTCACCGAACTGATGAACCAGCAGGCGTAATTTCGCCCCGACGGTTTAAAGTTTGAACAAAAAACCCGTTGCCCTCCGGCGACGGGTTTTTTTTATCACAGCTTTAGTCCTGGAAGGGTGCTAAAACGCCCTTTCAGTGTTAGCGTTACAACAAAACGTTGTTATGCTTGAAATAGGGCATGACGACCCCCATTAGTATGTAATCACGATGATTGAGACTGGCTGATAATCCGTCCATAAGGTTACAATCAGTACAGCAGGTGTTTTCAATTTTGAACCAGGAGACGGAAATGTCATACAGTGGCGAACGAGATAACTTTGCACCCCATATGGCGCTGGTGCCAATGGTTATTGAACAGACCTCACGCGGTGAGCGTTCTTTCGATATCTATTCCCGTCTGCTCAAGGAACGCGTTATCTTTCTGACCGGCCAGGTGGAAGACCATATGGCTAACCTGATCGTGGCGCAGATGCTGTTCCTGGAAGCGGAAAACCCGGAAAAAGACATTTACCTGTACATCAACTCGCCAGGCGGTGTGATTACGGCGGGCATGTCAATTTATGACACCATGCAATTCATCAAGCCGGATGTCAGTACCATCTGTATGGGGCAGGCGGCATCCATGGGTGCTTTCCTGTTAACCGCAGGGGCGAAAGGTAAGCGTTTCTGCCTGCCTAACTCCCGCGTGATGATTCACCAGCCGCTGGGTGGTTACCAGGGCCAGGCGACGGATATTGAAATCCACGCCCGAGAAATTCTGAAAGTAAAAGCGCGCATGAATGAACTTATGGCGCAGCATACGGGTCAACCTCTCGAGCAGATCGAGCGCGATACCGAGCGCGATCGCTTCCTCTCTGCACCAGAGGCAGTTGAGTACGGCTTAGTCGACTCCATTTTGACCCATCGTAATTGATGCCCGCGACGCGAGTGTGCCGCTATACTAAGGTAGGGCGGAACGTTGCCTGTAAGCAGCTTGCGTCTGAGAATGGCATTTGCGTCGTCATGTGCGGCACATAGAACTTAAAAAGAGGTTTGGACTCATGACAGATAAACGCAAAGATGGTTCGGGCAAACTGCTGTACTGCTCTTTTTGCGGCAAAAGCCAGCATGAAGTGCGTAAACTGATTGCCGGGCCGTCCGTGTATATCTGCGACGAATGCGTCGATTTATGTAACGACATCATTCGCGAAGAGATTAAAGAAGTCGCGCCGCACCGTGAGCGCAGCGCGTTACCAACGCCACACGAGATTCGCCACCACCTGGACGACTATGTCATTGGTCAGGAGCAGGCGAAAAAAGTGCTGGCGGTGGCGGTATACAACCACTACAAACGTCTGCGTAACGGCGATACCAGCAATGGCGTAGAGCTGGGCAAAAGTAACATTCTGCTGATCGGGCCTACGGGTTCTGGTAAAACCCTGCTGGCGGAAACGCTGGCGCGCCTGCTGGATGTTCCGTTCACCATGGCGGATGCCACCACCCTGACCGAAGCCGGTTATGTGGGTGAAGACGTTGAAAATATTATCCAGAAGCTGCTCCAGAAGTGCGATTACGACGTACAGAAAGCCCAGCGCGGGATCGTCTATATCGATGAGATCGACAAAATCTCCCGTAAATCAGACAACCCGTCGATCACCCGTGACGTCTCGGGCGAGGGCGTGCAGCAGGCGCTGCTGAAGCTGATCGAAGGTACGGTTGCGGCTGTTCCACCGCAGGGTGGACGTAAACATCCGCAGCAGGAATTCTTGCAGGTTGATACCTCCAAGATCCTGTTTATCTGTGGTGGTGCGTTTGCAGGCCTGGATAAAGTGATCTCTCACCGTGTGGAAACCGGCTCCGGCATTGGTTTTGGCGCAACGGTGAAAGCCACGTCTGAAAAACCAAACGAAGGCCAGCTGCTGGCGCAGGTTGAACCGGAAGATCTGATCAAATTCGGTTTGATTCCGGAATTTATCGGCCGTCTGCCGGTTGTGGCGACCCTGAACGAACTGAGCGAAGACGCGCTGATTCAGATCCTGAAAGAGCCGAAAAACGCGCTGACCAAGCAGTATCAGGCGCTGTTTAATCTGGAAGGCGTTGAGCTGGAATTCCGTGACGAAGCACTGGACGCGATTGCCAAGAAAGCGATGGCGCGTAAAACCGGTGCCCGTGGCCTGCGTTCTATCGTAGAAGCAGCATTGCTCGACACGATGTACGATCTTCCTTCTATGGAAGACGTTGAAAAAGTCGTGATCGACGAGTCCGTCATTGGTGGCCAGTCCAAGCCGTTACTGATTTACGGTAAACCGGAAGCGCAGCAGGCATCTGGCGAATAATTCACCATTTCATACAATCAGTTAATCAAAAAGGGGGGATTTTATCTCCCCTTTACTTTTTCCGTATTCATGGCGTTGAATGTATGGGAAACATCCCCATATACTGGATTACATGTTAATGGTTGTGTGAAGCACAGTTACATGACCAGTTTACCTGGCGGACACTAAACTAAGAGAGAGCTCTATGAATCCTGAGCGTTCTGAACGCATTGAAATCCCCGTATTGCCGTTGCGCGATGTGGTGGTTTATCCGCACATGGTCATACCCTTATTTGTAGGGCGGGAAAAATCTATCCGTTGCCTCGAAGCCGCCATGGATCATGATAAAAAAATCATGTTGGTCGCGCAGAAGGAAGCATCAACGGATGAGCCGGGTGTAAACGATCTTTTCACCGTCGGGACCGTGGCCTCTATTTTGCAGATGCTGAAGCTGCCAGACGGCACCGTGAAGGTGCTGGTGGAAGGCTTACAGCGTGCGCGTATTACCACTCTGTCAGACGATGGCGAGCACTTCTCTGCGAAGGCAGAGTACCTTGATTCACCGGAACTTGATGAGCGCGAACAGGAAGTGCTGGTACGCACCGCGATCAGCCAGTTCGAAGGCTACATCAAGCTGAATAAGAAAATCCCACCTGAAGTGCTGACGTCGCTGAACAGCATCGACGATCCTGCACGTCTGGCGGATACCATCGCTGCGCACATGCCGCTGAAGCTGGCTGACAAACAGTCCGTGCTGGAAATGTCCGACGTTAACGAACGTCTGGAATACCTGATGGCGATGATGGAGTCTGAGATCGATCTGCTCCAGGTTGAGAAGCGCATTCGCAACCGCGTCAAAAAGCAGATGGAAAAATCGCAGCGTGAGTACTATCTGAACGAGCAAATGAAAGCCATTCAGAAAGAGCTCGGCGAGATGGACGATGCGCCGGATGAAAACGAAGCGCTGAAGCGTAAGATCGACGCGGCGAAGATGCCGAAAGAGGCGAAAGAGAAAGCCGAAGCTGAGTTGCAGAAGCTGAAAATGATGTCTCCGATGTCGGCAGAGGCGACCGTCGTGCGCGGCTATATTGAGTGGATGGTGCAGGTTCCGTGGAATGCCCGCAGCAAGGTCAAAAAAGACCTGCGTCAGGCGCAGGAAATCCTCGATACCGACCACTACGGCCTGGAACGCGTGAAAGACCGCATTCTTGAGTACCTCGCGGTACAAAGCCGTGTGAACAAAATCAAAGGCCCAATCCTGTGCCTGGTAGGGCCTCCAGGCGTGGGTAAAACCTCTCTGGGCCAGTCCATCGCCAAAGCGACCGGACGTAAGTATATCCGTATGGCGCTGGGCGGGGTACGCGATGAAGCGGAAATCCGCGGCCATCGTCGCACCTATATCGGTTCCATGCCGGGCAAGCTGATCCAGAAGATGGCGAAAGTGGGGGTTAAAAACCCGCTGTTCCTACTCGATGAGATCGACAAAATGTCTTCGGACATGCGTGGCGATCCGGCGTCGGCGCTGCTGGAAGTGCTTGATCCAGAACAGAACGTGGCGTTCAGCGATCACTACCTTGAAGTGGACTACGACCTGAGCGATGTGATGTTCGTGGCGACCTCCAACTCCATGAACATTCCGGCCCCGCTGCTGGACCGTATGGAAGTGATCCGTCTCTCCGGTTATACCGAAGATGAGAAGCTGAACATTGCTAAGCAGCACCTGCTGCCGAAACAGATTGAGCGTAACGCGCTGAAAGCCAACGAGCTGACCGTCGAGGACAGCGCGATTATTGGCATCATTCGCTATTACACCCGTGAAGCGGGCGTGCGTAGCCTTGAGCGTGAAATCTCCAAACTGTGTCGTAAAGCGGTGAAACAGCTGCTGCTGGATAAGAGCCTGAAACACATTGTGATTAACGGCGACAATCTGCATGCGTACCTTGGCGTTCAGCGCTTCGACTACGGTCGTGCAGACAACGAAAACCGCGTTGGTCAGGTGACCGGTCTGGCATGGACGGAAGTGGGCGGCGATCTGCTGACCATCGAAACCGCCTGTGTCCTGGGCAAAGGCAAGCTGACCTACACCGGTTCACTGGGTGAAGTGATGCAGGAGTCCATCCAGGCGGCGCTGACCGTGGTGCGCGCGCGTGCGGAAAAACTGGGTATCAACCCGGATTTCTACGAAAAACGCGACATTCACGTTCACGTGCCGGAAGGGGCGACGCCGAAAGATGGCCCAAGCGCGGGTATTGCCATGTGTACGGCGCTGGTTTCCTGCCTGACAGGGAACCCGGTTCGTGCTGATGTGGCAATGACCGGTGAAATTACGCTGCGTGGTCAGGTACTGCCTATCGGCGGGTTAAAAGAAAAACTGCTGGCGGCACACCGCGGTGGGATCAAAACCGTATTGATCCCTTACGAAAATAAACGCGATCTGGAAGAGATTCCGGACAACGTTATTGCCGATTTGCAGATCCATCCGGTGAAACGCATTGAGGAAGTTCTGACTCTCGCACTGCAAAATGAACCGTCCGGAATGCAGGTTGTAACCGCAAAATAGTGACCTCGCGCAAAGAGCGCCAATAAAAACAAGGCTGGTAAGTCATTTCGTACTTGCCAGCCTTTTTTTGTATAGCTAATTTAGATTGCTGATTGGGTTAGCCATCAACAACGGGTGTTGTAAGGTCATAGCAGGACTGATATAACTGCTGCGCGGTCGCGCTGTGAAGGATTCAGGTGCGATATAAATTATAAAGAGAGGAAGAGAACAGTGAATAAATCTCAACTGATTGACAAAATTGCTGCGGGTGCTGATATTTCTAAAGCTGCAGCGGGACGTGCTTTAGATGCTTTAATTGCTTCTGTTACTGAATCTCTGCAAGCTGGGGACGACGTTGCACTGGTAGGCTTCGGTACTTTTGCGGTTAAAGAGCGTGCAGCCCGTACTGGCCGCAACCCTCAGACCGGTAAAGAGATCACCATTGCTGCCGCTAAAGTGCCGGGTTTCCGTGCAGGTAAAGCGCTGAAAGACGCAGTAAACTGATTGCTCTCCCGCTCCAGGGAAGCTGAAAAGTACAAGGGCGCATCGTTTGATGTGCCTTTTTTGTTTGTCCAGACCTGATTTGTGCGAGTTTATGCGAGTTGTGGGCTGACAATTGCCCTGTTTTCTTGTCACAATACGCCTTTACGCGCGACGGTCAGGATTTTCCGTCAGCGTCAGGTAACCAGTCACCTACAGCGGAGTGTTGTTACACCATGATGGACAGCTTACGCACGGCTGCTAACAGTCTCGTGCTCAAGATTATTTTCGGTATCATTATCGTGTCGTTCATATTGACCGGTGTGAGTAGTTACCTCATCGGCGGTGGCGCGAACTACGCCGCAAAAGTGAATGGCCAGGAAATTAGCCGTGGGCAGTTCGAGAACGCTTTTGCTGGTGAACGTAACCGCATGCAGCAGCAACTGGGCGACCAATACTCTGAACTTGCAGCCAACGAAGGCTATATGAAAAACCTGCGTCAGCAGACGCTGAACCGCCTTATCGACGAAGCGCTGCTGGATCAGTACGCGAAAAGCCTCGGTCTGGGCATCAGCGATGAGCAGGTTAAAAAAGCCATCTTCTCGACGCAGGCTTTCCAGTCTAATGGGAAGTTCGACAACGCGCGTTACAACAGCATTGTTAACCAGATGGGTATGACGGCTGACCAGTACGCTCAGGCGCTGCGTAACCAGTTGACCACGCAACAGCTGATCAACGCGGTGGTGGGCACCGATTTCATGCTGAAAGGCGAAACTGAAGAGCTGGCGGCACTGGTGGCGCAGCAACGCGTGGTGCGTGAAGCGACGATTGATGTCAACGCACTGGCAGCGAAACAGCAGGTTAGCGACGCTGAAGTTAATGCTTACTACGAGCAAAACAAGAACAACTTCATCTCTCCGGAACAGTTCCGCGTAAGCTATATCAAGCTGGATGCAGCTGCGATGCAGGAAAACGCGACTGACGCCGAGATCCAGTCTTATTACGACCAGCATCAGGATCAGTTCACTCAGCCGCAGCGTAACCGTTACAGCGTGATCCAGACCAAAACGGAAGCAGAAGCGAAAGCCGTGCTGGACGAGCTGAACAAAGGCGCTGATTTCGCCACCTTAGCGAAAGCAAAATCCACCGACATTATTTCTGCCAAAAACGGCGGTGATATGGGCTGGCTGGAAGAGTCCACTACCCCGGACGAGCTGAAAAATGCAGGCCTGAAAGAGAAAGGCCAACTGTCTGGTGTAATCAAATCCTCCGTTGGTTTCCTGGTGGCGCGTCTGGACGATGTTGTGGCGGCGAAAACCAAGCCGCTGGCTGACGTTCGTGATGATATCGCTGCGAAAGTGAAGCAGGAGAAAGCGCTGGACGCCTTCTATGCTCTGCAACAGAAAGTGAGCGATGCCGCAAGCAACGACAACGAATCACTGGCGGGTGCTGAGCAGGCTGCTGGCGTTAAAGCGGTTGAGACGGGCTGGTTCAGCCACGAAAACCTGCCGGAAGAACTGAACTTCAAACCAGTTTCAGATGCCATTTTCAATGGTGGTCTGGTCGGTGAGAACGGTACGCCGGGCAGCAACTCAGACATCATTACCGTTGACGGTGACCGTGCGTTCGTACTGCGCGTCAGCGAGCACAAAGCCGAGGCAGTGAAGCCCCTGGCGGAAGTGAAAGATCAGGTGGTGGCGCTGGTCAAACACAACAAAGCGGCACAGCAGGCAAAACTGGATGCAGAGAAAATTCTGGCCGATCTGAAAGCCGGTAAGAACGATGCGCTGAAAGCGGCTGGCCTGAGCTTTGGCGAAGCAAAAACGCTGAGCCGTACCGGTCAGGATCCTGTCAGCCAGGCGGCGTTTGGCCTGAGCCTGCCGGCGAAAGACAAACCTGTCTTTGGCACCACGACCGATATGCAGGGTAACGTGGTGCTTCTGGCGCTGGATGAAGTAAAAGCCGGTACGCTGCCAGACGCGCAGAAGAAGGCCATGGTTCAGGGAATTACCCAGAACAATGCCCAGATTGCTTTCGAAGCGATGATGAGCAACCTGCGTAAAGAAGCCAAAATCAAACTGGGTGATGTGGTCACTCAGGAGCAATAATTACGTATCTGCTCGCAGATTTTCGTAACGCTCTGCAAAAACTAAAGGCCGCTTTCGCGGCCTTTTCCATTTCTGCAATCTGTTGTTTGTCCCTGTTTTCCCGTGCGGTTATCGTGGCGTGGCTGTCAACAAACAAGGAGAAAACAGCATGAAATGTGGAATCAAAGCACTGTTAATTACACTGGCTATTGCCACTTCCGGGATGAGTGCGGGCGCGCTGGCGGCGTCCCCCTCGGTTAAAGCGCAGGCTGCACAAAACCAGGCCGATGCAACGTCACAAGGTCATGTTAAAGCCAACGCGACGGCCAGCACGAAAGCCATTGAGGACGAGGGTACGCGGGTCAGTATCAATACTGCCTCTGCGGACGATCTTGCTCGCGTTATGAATGGTGTGGGTCTAAAAAAAGCGCAGGCCATCGTCAGCTATCGTGAAGAGTATGGCCCTTTCAAAACCCTTGACGATCTCAAGCAGGTGCCGGGTATGGGCAGCGCGCTGGTTGAGCGCAATCTCGCACACCTGACGCTGTAATCGCGTAATCACTTGCACTGCGGCAAAAATTTGCCAGGATAAAGAGGTCATACCAGTTATGACCTCTGAACCTATAACAACGAAAGGCTATTGCGCTATGCAGACACAAATCAAAGTCCGTGGTTATCACCTCGATGTTTACCAGCACGTCAATAACGCCCGCTACCTTGAATTTCTTGAAGAGGCGCGCTGGGACGGCCTGGAGAACAGCGAAAGCTTCCAGTGGCTGACCGCACACAACATCGCGTTTGTGGTCGTCAATATCAACATTAACTACCGCCGCCCGGCTGTGCTGGGGGATGTGCTCACCGTGACCAGTGAGGTCCAACAACTGAATGGCAAAAGTGGTGTATTGAGCCAGGTCGTTACGCTGGAGCCAGAAGGGCAGGTGGTGGCCGATGCGCTGATCACCTTTGTCTGTATCGATCTCAAAACCCAGAAAGCGTTGCCGCTGGAAGGGGAGTTGCGCGAAAAGCTGGAGCTGATGATCGCGTAAGAAATGTTCAGGAATAACTGTGCTGTCGACACTTACTGTTCGACAGCACGGTCAGGTAGCCCTTATTTCAGCCCGGTCTTTTTCTGCATTGCGCCCATCACGCCCGTTTTATCCGCAAGATAATGATTCAGACCGTTCGCGCGCAGGTTACAGGCGGCACACTGCCCGCAGCCGTCCCCTTTAATGCCGTTGTAGCAGGTCAGGGTCTCGTTGCGAACGACATCCAGCTTGCCCCAGTAGTCGGCCAGCGCCCAGGTTTCAGCCTTATCCAGCCACATCAGCGGCGTTTCGAAGCGGGTCTCTTTTGCCATTCCCAGATCGACGGCGTGATTGAGTGCTTTCACGAATTCATCCCGGCAGTCCGGGTAGCCAGAGAAGTCGGTCTCACACACGCCCGTGATCACCGCTTCGGCTTTCACCTGGTAGGCATAGATCGCCGTCAGGGTCAGGAAGAGAATGTTGCGGCCCGGTACGAAGGTGTTCGGAATGCCGCTGGCATCCGGTTCGTAATCAGGCACCGGAATGCTGTCGCGGGTGAGGCTGCTGACGGCCAGTTCATTTAACAGCGTCACGTCCAGCACTTTATGAGCGCGGGCGCCCAGTTTGAGGGCCAGTTCACGAGCGACATCGATTTCAGCGCGATGACGCTGACCATAATCAAAAGTGACGCAGTGCACTTCATCATACTGGTGAAGCGCCTGAATCAGGCAGGTGGTGGAATCTTGTCCTCCGCTGAACACGACGACGGCACGTTTCATAGATCATCTCGACAGTTACAGTAAAAGCGTCATGTTAACGCCTGGCTAAAGCGGCGACCAGCTTCTTCACGCGTTTGGGGGAGGAAGCCAGGCTTCGGTGAAGTCAAACCAGCCGCGAGTGTTAAGGCGTATGCCGTTGACGCCCGGAGGCGCGCTGATTTGATACTGGTAGTTAAAGAGCGGCGTCAGGACGGCTGTCTCCATTAACCGGCTGAAGATAGCCTGAAGTCCTGCGTGTCGGTCACGTTCGTCGGCCTGCGTCTGCACCGCATCCAGCGTGGCCTGCAAATGGGCGTATGCCGGTGCGCTCAGCAGATGCGGCCAGAGCGCATCGCAGCGGAGCCACTGCTCAAGCGTGTACGCTGGCGCTTCGCCAATCAGTCTGTCTCCCATCATGATGTCTGCATCGGCAAGCTGCTGGCACCCGTCCCACGTTTTGGCGTCGTGAAAGATGACGGTCAGTTCACAACCCTGCCGCGCAAGGTATGCTTTTAACTGGCTGGCCATGGTGTGAAGCTCAACCGGCAGGTGGTAGACGAGCGTCAATGCCTCTGGCAGCGCAACGTCGGTTAAATCAGGCCATTGGGGGATCGCCCAGCCGGGAAGCAGTTCCTCGGTAGGGGTGATGAGCCCTTCGTTCAGGGGAAGCGTGTGCAGCAGCGTTGAGAGATGAATGATATTAATCAGCCGCTTTGCCTGAAGTTCGCTCAGACGCGGGCTCTGTTTCAGCGTGAGGTAGCAGAAACCCAGACTGGTGCTGTTACTCACCAGCCGCAGGCTGGCCAGCTCGTCGGCCTCGCCAATGGCGATTTGCACCGGGTGGCGACAGCTGGTGCCCAGACTGTAGTCAAAAAGCTGGGGCGTGATCCAGTACTCGATAGCCTTAAGCAACGGATGGCCAAGGTGATACTGCTCGTGGCTTTCCAGACGCACCAGTTCAGGCTCAAAAACGCTCAGCCGGAAGGGACCGCTACCCACCACGGGGT
Source organism: Enterobacter cloacae complex sp. 302F9 (assembly GCF_050030335.1). NCBI lineage: Bacteria > Pseudomonadati > Pseudomonadota > Gammaproteobacteria > Enterobacterales > Enterobacteriaceae > Enterobacter > Enterobacter cloacae complex sp. 302F9. The sequence goes on from NZ_JBLGUC010000001.1 coordinate 1,073,665, forward strand.
AATCGGGATGCGCCAGACGGCTACAGTAGGTTGCCAGCCTGTGCGCCAGCCAGTAGTCAGGTTGATGGAGAATAAACGTCAGGCACTGCGGATGCGTGGTTTCGATACGTAAGACGCTGCGGAAAAGCGTGCCCAAGCCGGGCTGCGATAACAGCGCCGTCAGGCTTTGCCGGAGCTGTGCCGTCTCTATTTTATCGCCGTTATGCCAGTGCAGGGTGGAGCGAATGTAGAAATGCCAGCGCAGGCCGTCAGCGGAGACTTCCCAGTGATGCGCCAGATCGCCCGTGGGTTCACTGCTGTTACCATTAAAACGCGTCAAACCAGAGAATACCTGTCCCGCCAGATGCTGCTCCGCCCGGCCAGGGAGAAACCCCGGCTGAAGCGGCTCCAGCGAGCGATAGTAGGGAATACGCAGCGTCGGCGTATCGTTCTGCCACTGCCCGCCCATAAACGGATGCAGCAGCGATCGCAAATCTTCAGGCGCGAGCTGGGCCAGCTCCAGCGCGTTGTGCTGCTGTCCACTTTTCAGGGCCTCTTCCATCATCGTATTACGCAACGAATCCGGGGTGACGTGAAAGCGTAATTCCCCACGCTTACCTCGTCCGGAGCGGGCGTGCCAGCTTAGCCAGCCCGCCTCCTGCGCCTGGCGCAGCAGGGTGCGAACATGTCGCTCGCTGCAAAAGCAGCGGCTGGCAAGTTCACTGATGGTAACCTGCTGCGGTGCGCCGGCGGAGGGGTGCCACAGACGCTGATACTGGTTAAGACGATTAAGCTGGCGCATGAAAAACCCGGAACAATAATTATCATCTATTCACTATTACTTCCGTATATCTCACGTAATACTGATGCACAAGTTAACCGCATCACATTTCGGGAGTAATTATGGCTCGGCTCGCTGCATTTGATATGGACGGCACGCTGTTAATGCCGGATCACCGTTTAGGGGAGAAAACCCTGAACACACTTAAGCGCCTGCGCGAGCGTGAAGTCACCCTGACGTTTGCCACTGGTCGTCATGTTCTCGAGATGCGCCATCTGCTGGGAACATTTGCCCTCGATGCGTTCCTGATCACCGGCAACGGGACGCGCATTCACTCCGTCGACGGCAATATGCTGCACCGTCAGGATCTGAATCCGGAAGTGGCGGACATTGTCCTGCACAGCACCTGGGATACGCAGGCCAGCGTGCATGTTTTTAATGATGAAGGCTGGTTTACCGGGCGTGAGATCCCGGCCTTGCTGCACGCTCACGTTTACAGCGGCTTTAAATATCAGCTTATCGATTTGCGCCGCATTCCAGCACACAAGGTGACCAAGATCTGCTTCTGTGGCGATCACGACGATCTCTGCCGCCTGCGTATTCAACTAAACGAGGCGCTGGGCGACCGGGCGCACCTGACCTTCTCGGCGGTGGACTGCCTTGAAGTGCTGCCGGTGGGCTGTAACAAAGGATCTGCGCTGGCGGTGCTGAGCGATCATCTGGGGCTGACGATGCAGGACTGTATGGCCTTTGGTGACGCCATGAACGACCACGAGATGCTGAGCAGCGTGGGTCGTGGACTGATTATGGGGAACGCGATGCCGCAACTTATCGCCGCGCTCCCGCATTTACCGGTTATCGGACACTGTCGTAACGAAGCGGTGTCCCATTTTTTGACGCATTGGCTGGACAAAAATAACCTCCCATATTCCCCCGAATAGTGAGACCCTTCCAGCAAGCCAGGCTAAAGCCTGGCTTTTTTTTATTTCACCAGCTGCGAAATCTGCGCTTTCCACGGTTCTACATCGCCAATAGTTGCCTGCACCCATTCTGCGTTGTAATAGGTGTCCAGGTAGCGCTCCCCGCTGTCACACAGCAGCGTGACGACAGAGCCGGTACGGCCTTCTTCGCGCATCCTCGCGGCCAGCTGTAGCGCGCCCCACATATTGGTGCCGGTGGAAGCCCCGACTTTACGGCCAAGCTGTGTCTCCAGCCAGTGCGCCGTCGCGACGCTGGCGGCGTCCGGCACGCGGAGCATCTCATCCACAACGTCCGGAATGAACGAGGGTTCGACGCGCGGGCGACCAATCCCTTCGATCTTGCTCCCCACGGGGCTGCGCAGGCTGGCATCGCGGGATTGCCAGTAATCGAGGAACACCGAGTTTTGCGGGTCAACCACCATCAGCTGCGTATCATAACCCTGACAGCGGATATAACGTCCGATGGTGGCGGAGGTTCCGCCCGTGCCCGCGCTCATGACAATGTAAGAGGGAATAGGATGCGGCTCGTGGGTCATCTGGCGGAAAATGCTGTCCGCAATGTTATTATTGCCGCGCCAGTCGGTGGCGCGCTCGGCGAAGGTGAACTGGTCCATATAGTGACCATTCAGTTCGCGGGCCAGCATTTCGGAGGCCGCATAGATTTCGCAGGCGCTTTCCACAAAGTGGCAGCGTCCGCCGTAAAATTCGATCTGTTCGACTTTACGTTTCGCCGTGCAGGAGGGCATCACGGCGATAAACGGGAGGCCCAGCAGGCGGGCAAAGTAGGCTTCGGAGACGGCAGTTGATCCGGACGACGATTCAATAATCGTGGTGCCTTCTTTAATCCAGCCGTTACATAAACCGTATAAAAAGAGTGAACGCGCCAGGCGATGCTTCAGGCTGCCGGTAGGATGGGTGCTTTCATCCTTCAGGTAAAGCTGAATGCCGGGAAATCCAGGCAGAGGCAGGCGGATCAAGTGGGTGTCTGCCGAGCGCTGATAGTCGGCATTTATTTCGCTGATGGCATGTTTAACCCAGGTGCTATTCATCGTAGTTATCCGTTTGTCATTTTGTGCCCAGCATAGCGAAAAGCACAGAAAAAATTGTTGCTATCTGACCTTTAAAATAGAATGTAAGGAGAATAATTTTCTCTTCGAGGTGGCTATGTTAGATAAAATTGATCGTAAGCTGCTTTCTTTGCTGCAAAGCGACTGCACCCTCTCTTTGCAGGCGCTGGCAGATGCCGTTAATCTGACCACCACACCGTGCTGGAAGCGCCTCAAGAAGCTGGAAGATGATGGCATTCTGCTGGGACGCGTGGCGTTGCTGGATCCCGAAAAACTGGGGCTTGGACTGACCGCCTTCGTCCTGATAAAAACGCAGCATCACAGTAGCGAATGGTACTGCCGCTTCGTCACCCAGGTTTCCGACATGCCCGAAGTGCTCGGCTTCTGGCGCATGGCGGGGGAATACGACTATCTGATGCGCGTTCAGGTGGCAGACATGAAGCGCTACGATGATTTCTACAAGCGGCTGGTCAATAGCGTACCAGGCTTGTCCGATGTCACCTCCAGTTTCGCCATGGAACAGATTAAATACACCACAGCATTACCCATTGAATAACTTCTTAAAATACCTTCAGGAAAAGACCGCGTGCGATTATTTGCCCAATTAAGCTGGTACTTTCGTCGGGAGTGGCAACGCTACCTCGGCGCGGTGGCCCTGCTTATTATCATTGCCATTCTGCAACTAATCCCGCCCAAAGTGGTGGGTTACGTCGTGGATGGCGTTACGGAACAACATTACACCGCCGCACGGGTGATGATGTGGGGCGGTACGCTGGTGCTGACGGCCGTGGTGGTTTACCTGCTGCGTTATGTCTGGCGCGTGCTGCTGTTCGGCGCGTCCTATCAGCTTGCCGTTGAGCTGCGCGAGGAATTTTACCGCCAGCTGAGCCGCCAGCACCCTGAGTTTTATCTGCGTCACCGTACCGGGGATCTCATCGCCCGCGCCACTAACGATGTAGACCGCGTGGTGTTTGCCGCCGGTGAAGGGGTGCTAACGCTGGTGGATTCCCTGGTGATGGGCTGTGCGGTACTGATTGTGATGTCTACGCAAATTAGCTGGGAGCTCACGCTGCTGGCGCTGCTGCCGATGCCGCTGATGGCGCTGGCAATTAACCGCTACGGCGAGCAGCTCCATGAACGCTTTAAGCTGGCGCAGGCGGCGTTCTCGTCGCTGAACGATCGCACCCAGGAGAGCATGACCAGCATCCGCATGATCAAAGCGTTTGGTCTGGAAGACCGCCAGTCCGCGCTGTTTGCCGCCGACGCCGCCGATACCGGCGCGAAAAACATGCGCGTGGCGCGTATTGATGCCCGTTTCGATCCAACAATTTATGTTGCGATTGGCATGGCGAACCTGCTGGCGGTGGGCGGCGGCAGCTGGATGGTGGTGCGAGGCACGATGACTCTCGGGCAGTTAACCAGCTTTGCGATGTACCTTGGGTTGATGATCTGGCCGATGCTGGCGCTGGCCTGGATGTTTAATATCGTTGAACGCGGGAGCGCCGCTTACAGCCGTATTCGCGCCATGCTGGCGGAAGTGCCGGTCGTGAACGATGGCAGCGAGCCGGTACCGGAAGGTCCGGGTATTCTGAAGGCGGATATCCGCGCCTTTCTCTACCCGCAAACGGAACATCCGGTGCTTGAGAACGTCAGTTTCACGCTGCGTCCCGGTCAGATGCTGGGCATCTGTGGCCCGACGGGTTCCGGTAAAAGCACCATTCTGTCACTGATTCAGCGTCATTTTGACGTGAGCGAAGGTGATATCCGTTTCCACGACGTCCCTCTGCCACGTCTGCTGCTGGATGACTGGCGCAGCCGCCTGGCAGTCGTCAGCCAGACGCCGTTTTTGTTTTCAGACACCATTGCCAACAATATCGCGCTCGGGTGCCCGACGGCGACACAGGACCAGATCGAGCACGTGGCGCGCCTGGCCAGCGTCCACGAGGATATTTTACGCCTGCCGCAGGGCTACGACACGGAAGTGGGGGAGCGGGGCGTTATGCTCTCCGGCGGACAAAAACAGCGTATCTCTATTGCCCGCGCGCTGCTGCTGGACGCTGAGATCCTGATACTGGATGATGCGCTGTCCGCAGTTGACGGGCGTACTGAACATCAAATTCTGCATAACCTTCGCCAGTGGGGGGAGGGGCGCACGGTCATCATCAGCGCGCACCGTCTGTCGGCCCTAACCGAAGCCAGTGAAATTCTGGTGCTTCAGCATGGGCATATTGCTCAGCGTGGTCAGCATGAGCAGCTCGCCGGGCAGACCGGATGGTATCGGGATATGTACCGCTATCAACAGCTTGAAGCCGCGCTGGATGAGGAGGTCGCCGATGCGTAAGTTTGGACAGATGTGGCCGACTTTAAAACGGCTGCTGGCCTATGGCTCACCGTGGCGCAAACCGCTTTCCATCGCCGTGCTGTTGCTGTGGATCGCCGCGATAGCGGAGGTGACCGGTCCGCTGCTTATCAGTTATTTCATCGACAATATGGTGGCGAAAAACTATCTGCCGCTGGGGCTGGTGGCGGGGCTGGGCGTGGCGTATGTCGGCCTACAGCTGACGGCGGCGGGGCTGCACTATGCGCAGTCGCTGCTGTTTAACCGGGCCGCCGTGGGCGTGGTCCAGCAGCTTCGCACGGATGTGATGGATGCCGCGCTGCGCCAGCCGCTGAGCGAGTTTGATACTCAGCCGGTCGGGCAGGTTATTTCGCGCGTCACCAATGACACCGAGGTGATCCGCGACCTCTATGTAACCGTTGTCGCAACGGTTCTGCGCAGTGCCGCGTTAATTGGCGCGATGCTGGTGGCGATGTTCAGCCTGGACTGGCGTATGGCGCTGGTGGCGATCGCTATTTTCCCGGCGGTGCTGATTGTGATGGTAATTTACCAGCGCTACAGCACGCCGATTGTTCGTCGCGTGCGCGCTTACCTCGCAGATATCAATGATGGCTTCAACGAAGTGATCAACGGCATGAGCGTTATCCAGCAGTTTCGCCAGCAGGCGCGTTTTGGCGAGCGAATGGGAGAAGCCAGCCGCTCGCACTATATGGCGCGGATGCAGACGTTACGGCTGGATGGCTTCCTGTTACGCCCGCTGCTGAGCCTCTTCTCTGCGCTGGTGCTGTGCGGGCTGTTGATGCTGTTTGGCCTGACGACGCGCGGAACCATCGAGGTGGGGGTACTGTACGCATTTATCAGCTACCTTGGACGCCTTAACGAACCGCTGATTGAACTCACCACGCAGCAATCGATGCTGCAACAGGCAGTGGTCGCGGGCGAACGTGTATTCGAGCTGATGGACAGGCCGCGTCAGACCTATGGCGATGACGAACGCCCGCTGGAAAGTGGATCCATAGCGTTTGATCATGTCTCGTTTGCCTACCGCGACGACCAGCTTGTCTTGCAGGATATCAACCTCGAGGTACCGTCGCGCGGTTTTGTCGCCCTGGTTGGGCATACCGGCAGCGGCAAAAGCACGCTCGCCAGTTTGCTGATGGGCTACTATCCGTTGACGCAAGGGGAGATCCGTCTGGACGGACGGCCGCTTGCCGCGCTTAGCCACAACGCGTTACGTAAGGGCGTCGCGATGGTGCAGCAGGATCCGGTGGTACTGGCGGATACCTTTTATGCCAACGTGACGCTGGGACGACCTTTCACGCCTGAGCAGGTATGGGAGGTGCTGGAAACGGTGCAGCTTGCGGATCTGGCGCGCGGGTTAAGCGAGGGGATCCATACCCGGCTGGGTGAGCAGGGCAATAATCTCTCGGTCGGGCAAAAGCAACTTCTTGCGCTGGCGCGCGTGCTGATTGAGACGCCACAGGTGTTAATTCTGGATGAAGCGACCGCAAGCATTGACTCCGGTACCGAGCAGGCGATCCAGCAGGCGCTGGCTGCCGTGCGGGATCGCACTACGCTGGTGGTAATCGCCCACCGCCTCTCAACGATCGTCGATGCCGATACCATTCTGGTGTTGCACCGTGGCCAGGCCGTTGAACGGGGGACGCACAGAGCGCTGCTTGAGGCAAAAGGACGCTACTGGCAGATGTATCAGTTGCAGCTGGCAGGCGACGAACTGGCCGCCAGCGAGCGCGAGGAAGAGTCACTCAGCGCCTGATGCACCATAACAAGGCAATGCGCTAACAGACTTAACCGTTGGTGCAAAACTGAAACGCACCCTGCACTGCCATGGTGCGTTTTTTTTCGCCTCTTCCCGGCGCATCCGCGCCGCGGCGCTTTCCTCCTCACCTTTCACTTCTGGCACACCCTTTGCAATATCCCTTTCGTGTTAGCTGCGGCCATTACCGAATTCTGACTGGAGGGGATATATGAAGCTGGTTACGGTGGTAATCAAACCATTCAAACTCGAAGACGTGCGTGAAGCGCTGTCTTCCATGGGTATTCAGGGACTGACTGTCACCGAAGTGAAAGGCTTTGGGCGTCAGAAAGGTCATGCCGAGCTTTATCGCGGGGCGGAATACAGCGTTAACTTCCTGCCAAAAGTGAAGATTGATGTGGCGATTGCCGACGATCAGCTTGATGAGGTGATTGATGTCGTCAGCAAAGCAGCCTACACCGGAAAAATTGGCGACGGTAAAATTTTCGTTGCCGAACTACAGCGCGTCATTCGCATCCGTACCGGCGAATCTGACGAAGCGGCGTTGTAAGTAACTCCTGGCACACAGTGATAGGGATCGAGAAAATGAAGAAAGCAACAATGAAAACAGGTCTGGGTTCGCTGGCACTGCTGCCGGGCCTGGCAATGGCTGCACCTGCTGTGGCAGACAAAGCCGATAACGCCTTTATGATGATTTGCACCGCGCTGGTGCTGTTCATGACGATTCCGGGGATCGCGCTGTTTTACGGCGGCTTGATCCGCGGCAAGAACGTACTCTCCATGCTGACGCAGGTTGCCGTCACGTTCGCGCTGGTATGTGTGCTGTGGGTGGTTTACGGTTACTCGCTGGCCTTCGGGGAGGGCAACGCCTTCTTCGGCAACGTTAACTGGGCGATGCTGAAAAATATCGAACTGACCGCGGTGATGGGTAGTTTTTATCAGTATATTCATGTCGCGTTCCAGGGCTCATTCGCCTGCATCACCGTGGGGCTGATTGTGGGTGCGCTGGCTGAGCGTATCCGCTTCTCTGCGGTACTGATTTTCGTGGTGGTCTGGCTGACGCTCTCCTATATCCCGATTGCGCATATGGTCTGGGGAGGTGGTCTGTTGGCTTCCCATGGCGCGCTGGACTTTGCGGGCGGTACCGTTGTGCACATCAACGCCGCGGTAGCAGGTCTGGTAGGCGCATACCTGATTGGTAAGCGCGTGGGCTTCGGGAAGGAAGCATTTAAGCCGCACAATCTGCCGATGGTCTTTACCGGCACCGCCATCCTCTATTTTGGCTGGTTCGGCTTCAACGCAGGTTCAGCCAGCGCCGCTAACGAAATCGCCGCGCTGGCCTTCGTGAATACCGTTGTGGCAACCGCCGGCGCTATCCTCTCATGGGTATTTGGCGAGTGGGCTGTTCGCGGCAAGCCATCGCTGCTGGGTGCCTGTTCCGGGGCGATTGCCGGTCTGGTAGGTATTACACCAGCGTGCGGTTACGTGGGCGTGGGCGGTGCGCTGCTGATCGGTATCGTCGCAGGACTGGCGGGGCTGTGGGGCGTTACCGCATTGAAACGTGTTCTGCGCGTTGACGATCCGTGTGATGTATTCGGCGTACACGGTGTGTGCGGCATCGTCGGCTGTATCATGACCGGTATCTTTGCTGCCCAATCTCTGGGCGGAGTAGGTTACGCAGAAGGCGTGACCATGATGCATCAGGTGCTGGTACAGCTGGAAAGCATCGCGATCACCGTTGTCTGGTCCGGTGTTGTGGCCTTTATCGGTTACAAGTTGGCTGATATGACCGTTGGGCTGCGCGTGCCGGAAGAGCAGGAGCGCGAAGGCCTGGACGTCAACAGCCACGGCGAGAATGCCTATAACGCATAATTTGAGTGCCTTGCCGGGCGGCGGCTTCGCCTTACCCGGCCTGAAAAAGCACAATTCGCAGGCCCGGTGAGCGCAGCGCCACCGGGCTTTTTACATCACCCGCGATTACGCATCACACCTTCCTGCACGGTAGAAGCCACCAGCACGCCATCCTGAGTGTAAAACTCCCCGCGTACAAAGCCGCGCGCGCTGGACGCAGAGGTACTTTCCACGCTGTAAAGCAGCCATTCGTTCATATCGAATGGACGGTGGAACCACATGGAATGGTCAATTGTGGCTACCTGCATCCCTTTTTCGAGGAAGCCCACACCGTGCGGCTGTAGCGCAACCGGCAGGAAGTTGAAATCCGACGCATACCCCAGCAGGTACTGATGCACGCGTAAATCTGCGGGTACGCTGCCGTTGGCGCGGATCCACACCTGGCGGGCGGGCTCAGCGGTATGCCCCTTCATTGGGTTATGAAATTCGACCGGGCGGATCTCCAGCGGTTTATCGCACAGAAACTTCTCTTTTACCTGCGGCGGCAGCAGATGCGCGAGAGCGCGGGCAATTTCGGTTTCCGATTTCAGATCGTCCGGCGACGGGGCAGACGGCATCTTTTTTTGATGCTCATAGCCCGGCTCTGGCGCCTGGAACGAGGCGGTCATGTAGAAGATGGGTTTGCCATGCTGGATGGCCGCCACGCGACGGGCGCTGAAGCTTTGACCGTCACGCAGAACTTCCACGTCGTAAACAATCGGTTTAGCGCTGTCACCGGGGCGTAAAAAGTAGCTGTGAAACGAGTGCACCAGACGGTCTGCCGGGACGGTCTCCCTGGCGGCATACAGCGCTTGCCCCACGACCTGGCCGCCAAAAACCTGGCGTAAGCCTAAATCTTCGCTCTGTCCGCGAAATAGCCCTTCTTCTATTTTTTCCAGGTTCAGTAATGTCAGCAGATTGTTCAGTGCCTGACTCATAGTGGTCCTCAATAAACGCCGTGGCGAAAGATACGCTGAGTATAACCCAGAAATGAAAGTGGTCCGATGGGTAGAATAATCTTAATATCCGGACGAAATTAGGCATAAATCCGTGATTTGTGCCACACTTGTATTCGTTATGTGAATAAAACGACATCAGATGGGATCGATCCCGCTGGTGCATTGATGATAAGGAGACTTCAATGAAACTCGTGCCTATGCTCAGTGGTGTAGCAATTGCGGTAGCGTTGTCCGCCTGTGCTGGTAAGAGTGCCGATGTACCGGTGCCAACAGCAAGCGCAAACGGGATTAACACCCTTTCACAGCAAGCTATTCAGCAGCCAAATGTTTCCGGTACGATCTGGATCAAACAGAAGGTTGCGCTGCCGCCGGATGCGGTTTTAACGGTCACGCTGTCTGATGCTTCCCTGGCGGATGCGCCGTCCAAAGTGCTTGCGCAGCGCGCGGTTCGTACAGAGGGTAAACAGGCGCCGTTCAGCTTTGTGCTGCCGTATAACCCGTCTGACGTGCAACCCAATGCGCGTATCCTCCTGAGCGCGGCGGTAACGATCAACGATAAGCTGGTCTTTATCACCGATACCGTGCAGGAAGCGGTCAACAAAGGCGGCACCAAAATCGACCTGACCCTGGTACCGGTGCAGCAAACTGAAGTACCTGTTGCAACGCAGACCAATCAGCCGACTCTGCCTACACCGCCAACACAGCTGTAATTCTCTTTCGCCCTCTCCATGTTGACGGGAGAGGGCGTCAGTACTCCCAGCGATACTTCTGCATATCAATTTGTCCTGCCCCGGACACCTGCACCCCTTCTGAAAGTAAAGCCTGACGCTGGCGCTGCAAGTCTGGCCCGGTGAGGGAAATGGCGCCATGGCGATTGACGACCCGGTGCCACGGTAACGTGCTTCCTTCCGGTAGCCTCCTCAGCACGCCGCCTACCTGACGCGCCGCGCGCGGAGAACCCGCCAGCCGGGCAACTTCCCCATAGGTCGTGACACAGCCTTCCGGGATCGAGGCTACGATTTGCCACACTCGCTGTGGGAAAGTGTCATGTTCGTCCATTGTTTCTCCTGCGGGAAATCAGCGAAGGGTAATGTTATACGAAGATAAAGAAGATTGTCGGGGCAGTTTGCGCAATAATCCAGCATCCGGTTGCCAGCGGCTTGCAATTGAGGTGCTCCACAGGGATAATGCGCCAGCGCGTTGGTTATCAACGCTCTCAATGGGGGCTCTGTTGGTTCTCCCGCAACGCTACTCTGTTCACCAGGTCAGGTCCGGAAGGAAGCAGCCAGGGCAGACGACGTGGGTGCCGGGATGTAGCTGGCAGGGCCCCCACCCATTTGAGCTTACGCTAAGTCGTATAGATTAAAACCTCATCTCTTTGCCAACAATCATTCTGATATAGAGCCGATTATATCCGGCTCCCTTAATCGAAGATGACGTTTTCGGTTTAAGTATGGGGTCCAAGGAATCGATCGCCGTTCAGGTGGATCATATGGGTTGGAGCATCAGCTACCCAGACCTCTGTTTCCCAGGATAATTCCATCAGATATTTTGCCATCACTTTCCGGTCAGGGAAGGCTGTAACGTATACCAATCCGGGTTTAGCAGAAGCAAATAATTTTGCTAACTCACCGTGACGCTTTCCATCGACGGGCCCGTGGGAAGTAACTGATTTAATTAAAAGTAACCAGTTGCGTTTTTGCCAATAAAGAACAACATCGGGCAGTTTACCTTTTCGATCAACATTTACTCCCAGTTCCGCAAGTCGGTCTTTTCTAAAATGATCTTCCTTCGCGCCAGTATCTCCGATGTAAATAACTTCTGCTTCAGGAGCGAAACGAGGACCAAACTCAACGATGATATCCTTGATGAGCTGGCTATGCGCACCGGGGCTTAATTCTAATTCAGTACCGTCATTCAGCTTTAATGGCACCATTTCCATTTTTCGCGCCATGGCATACTGCTCAACTAAGGTCGGTACGTTGCCCATATGTTCTTTAAGCGCTGTTTCCCATTTGGCAGAACCATAGTTTAATAACACGGTATGCAGTTCAGGCGCTATCTGATAGCAAGCTTTAGGGGAGTTAACGGGGCGTTCGGGTTTATCCGGATTGTATATAGCTATTCCGCCATCACAAAACTGATGGAGCGTTTGTCGACGAAAGGTTTCACGCGTGTTTGGGGCGTACTCTTTTCCGTAAACGTCTCTACACCAATCCATGATCGGTGTCACACCCAACATTGGGCGTTCAATTTTCTCCCACTCGCCATCAGGATGAAGATCAAGCAATGCGAGCAAAGTTAAAGCCGAACGCTCGTTTATTTGAGCACGAGGCATTCCAAGTTGACGCAACACATCAAGAGCTTGCTCTATTTTTTCCTGCGCTTTCAACGGGTCAGCGATTTTTCCTTTCGTCATAAGATCTAACTCCCTGTTAATAATTTCGTCAATTTGGTACTGTTTAAGCACTTCATCATCGAACTCACTACCCATTTTTCGCAATACTTGCATTGATGGATAATGAATTGATCTTAAATCAGAGGCATTTACCTGAGTATGCCCACCAAACTGACGGTAATACTTATCCAGCAACGTGCAGTTCAGATAGACATAAAGCCCGCGGGCGAGATCCGCATCCATACCCTTCTTCTGAATATGGAAGACATTGGTTTTATTATCGAAACCGATCAACTCGCCAGGAAGTGAGGAGTCATATAATGTTGCGACAATGCGACGCTTTTCCTCTTTACTGCTAAATCTTTTTAAAATCAGGAAGTAGCCCTGGTTTTTCCATAACCAGGGACGTGATGATTCGGAAACCCTAATTGCATTAGGTTTTTTCCCATCAAGGGGCCAATTCACTTTGCCGTTCAAATGCTGAGGAAAAAGTAGCGGCACTGACCCGGAATCCATTCTTTCTCTGAGGTCATTTTTAAGGCGAAAGTCAACTACCGGCCCAGTACTAACCTGAACATTAAGCTCGTCCAAAGTTGTTGTAAAAGGGGATAATCTCTCGATTATGTCCTGTTCTCTGGGACTTGCAGCGATATGAATGAACTTTTGTTTGTCTGCTGGGTTAACTATTTTGTCTATCGACACCTTGCGCTGCGTCATATCGGTGGCCGTGATTTGCCCGGATTCTTCATCAAGATGAAAATCTGACGTTGGGCTGGAGGTGATAATAACCTGCCCCTGCGGAACGCCTTTAACACAGTGAATGATGATATTTTCTTGAAGTACTTCATCCTCAGCAAATGCCGCATTACGGGAGTCGAAAATGTGGATGTGCTTGATGGACGTTTCAGAGAGTAAAAGCTCGCGGAAAGGCTGATAGTAAGGGCCATTACAGAAAGAGCGTGGAATAATCGCCACTAACTCTCCTCCCTTTTTCAGCTGTTTCAAAGCTAACGCCACAAACCCAGAGTATAGGTTGACCGTTTCTATGCCTGCATTGCGTAAAGAGGCCCGGTGAGCGCTCGACGAGAGAATTTTTTTATAAGGGGGATTCATAATCACATGGCTATAAGTCCCTGGCTCTTCACTGGTCGAAATATTTTTAGCCAGACTTGCCTCAAGTATGTAATCTACCTTACTAATTTTATGGGTTAATTTTCCATTTGCAGCCTCATCACAGGCTTTCAGTGTCTTGCTAAGATACGGAAGCATCACTTCTGCAATGTCGATGGCGTCGAGCTCCATCTTGTCGACATCAAGGCGCAACGCTCGTTCTACGAACGCCGCAGAGAGCGACCCCACTCCGCAGCCTGGATCGAGTAGCTTGATGTCACCTTTTATGTCGTCAAACAGGCTTGCCATGAACAGACAAATCGGAGCCGGGGTCATAAACTGACCGAGTGCAGATTTTGTCTTTGGATTTAACAGCTTATTCGCTTCTTTTCTATGCTGATCAGCCAGTTCCAACAAGCGCATCATATTTCCACTAGGTAACAAAAAAGTTCAAATTGCATACTGCTCCTGTGTCATCCGGAACAATATTAAGAGTCAGAATGCTTCACATGCCGACAATGTTACTACAAACAGAGCAGCGATCAGGATATCTTTAGTCCGTCAAAGGCCGCTTTGCCGATCGCCAGCCTAGCCTGCGCCACCGCTAATGGTAAACCCAGCGTCAACAGTCCGTAGCTGTTCAACGGTTGCTTTACCGATTCTGCTATCCTGGCGTGTAATACAGACTTCATTTAACTGAAATAATAATGTCATAAACCTGTAATAATAGACTGTCATTTTATTTTTCGATGCCTTTATTCTGTCATAAGCTAAAAAATATATATCTGGATAACAAACTTATCTTCGTGTATTAAATTAAACACGTGTTCCGAAAGGATGTGACAATCATGGTTACTGCGGTTTTAAACGTTAAAATTGATGAAGCGCTAAAAGAAAGACTTCGCCACTATGCGGAAGACAATAATGAGAATTTAAGCGTGACCACAGAGAAACTGCTGCTGCTGGCATTTGAAGCAGTAGAAGAGGCGGGAGTATCGGAAGAGGATGTTGATAATCAGCATACGGAAGAAGAGAGCGTAACTCCATTTACTCCTAAAGAAATCAAAGCACTACGTAAACTTCTGAAGAAGAGAAAATGAAACAACAACTAACGACTGCCAGTGACTACAACGAGGCCTGCAATCTGTTACGTTCCGGCTACGTGAAACATGTTCGTCTTGGCTGGAATGTAGGAAGTGATGAGTTCTTTCGTATTGCGTCTGACTGGTGTGATACCGGTGCAAAAATAAAGAAAGAAGGGGATAATTTCATTATTTCGCTGAAAGGCTTCCCGATTCCACCTCAACATTAAGTTGTTCTTCATGAAAACTGCTGACTGCATGCGATACAGTCAGCAGTTTTTATTGTTTCTGGCGAATAATTTACACCAGGCTCCGTTTTACTGGCGCTACACTTTTATTTAATGCACGCCACAGCGGTTTGATCCGCAATAATGCCTCTTCAAGTTCTGGTGAACTGAGTGAGAAGGGCATACGCAGGTAGCGGTCAAACGCGCCTGATAGTCCAAAACGCGTGCCGGTGCCCATAATGATGCCTGTCGTTTCGGCGCGTGCCGCCAGCTGTGTCGCCAGCATGCCGGGTAATTCAATCCAGTATGAAAGCCCTCCCTCCGCTTCCTGAAACCGCCATTCGGGGAAATGTTCCCGCAGCATCTGGCCGCAGCGGTCGCGCCGTTCTGCCAGCATTTGCCGCCGGGCAGGCAGGAAGGTTGCACTGTTTTCGATAAGCCACAGCGTGGCCAGCTGTTCCAGCACCGGAGAGCCCAGATCCAGCGTGTCGCGCGTTTGCGCGAGGGTGGCGATAGTGCGTGACGAGGCGCGGATCCAGCCGAGACGCAGCCCACCCCAGAAGCTTTTACCTGCGGAACCCAGCGTCATCACCGTGGCCTCCGGGTTAAAGGCGGCCAGCGGCGGCGGCGGGGGAACATCGAACCAGAGATCGACCATGGTTTCATCCACCACCAGCGTGGTGCGGGTCTGCGCGGCGATGTCGGTTATGGTCTGGCGCGTCACGGCATCCATGCAACGTCCGGTCGGATTATGAAAATCCGGCATCAGATAGGCCAGACGCGGGGCGGTCTGGGCAAGCGTTGCGGCAAAACCGTCGGTATCCCAGCCCGTTTCAGGCAGCGAGACGCCCACGGGCCGGCATAGCGCCCCCTGAATAGCGGCTATCGCCAGCGGGTAGGTGGGATGATCCACCACCACGCGATCCCCGGGACCGGTCATCATTCTTAAGATCAGGGCGAAGCCGCTGACGGCGCCGTTCACCACCATCACTTCGTCTGCCCGGGTGGGCAGACCGCGTGCGGTGTAGCGGGCGGCGATAGCTTCACGCAGCACCGGAAGCCCAAGCTGATCGTACCCGGTCAGCGCCAGATTCGGCGTGATGGCCGTCAGCGCGTGGGCGTAGGCCTGGTGGATCTCTGGCCCCGCGTTGAGTGCGGCGGTTGAGAGATCCAGCGCCGCGCTGGCAGTAGAAAGCGTGGGCACGGCGCGGCTGTCTGGCAGGATCGCCCGCGAACCGCTGCCGTGACGGCTCTCCAGATAACCCTCTTCCCGCAGATGCGCCAGCGCGCTGCTGATGGTGGTGCGACTTACGCTCAGAGCGGCGGCCAGTTCCCGCTCTCCGGGCAGGCGCGTGTTTAACGCCAGCCTGCCATCCAGAATTAACAGGCGTAACGCGTCAGCCAGCTGGCGCCACAGCGGGGTACGGGAAGAGGCTTGCTGCCAGTGCCCTAACAGGCGAACCAGAGACTGGCTACCAAAACGACGTGATGACATGTGCAGTCCACTATTTGAAAACTGGACATTAATCATAGTGCCATTTTCACCGAAGATGGAACCTGGTTCTTCGGAGAAGAGAAAATGGTACGTCGTCTGGTACAACTTTATGTCGGTTTAGGCCTGTACGGGCTTTCAACCGCGATGTTTATTCGTTCGGATCTGGGTGTCGACCCGTGGGATGTCTTTCACCTTGGCGTCGCCATCCAGACCGGGATGAGCATCGGCACGGTGATTATTTTAACCGGGGCCGCGGTGCTGCTGCTGTGGATCCCGCTGCGTCAGCTGCCGGGACTGGGTACTATCAGTAATGTGATTTGTATTGGTCTGGCGGCCGATGCGTCAATGGCGCTGATCCCTGAGCTCACCTCGCTGCCCGTGCGCATCACCCTGCTGGTTTCCGGCATTGTGGTTAACGCCCTTGCCACCGGGATGTATATCGGCGCGGGTTTTGGCGCAGGCCCGCGCGACGGTCTGATGACCGGCATACATGCCCGGCTGGGCTGGTCGATCCGCAGCGTGCGTACCGCGATCGAGGTGACCGTGTTGATCGTCGGCTACCTCCTCGGGGGAGCGTTTGGCGTTGGAACCGTACTGTATGCATTAACCATCGGCCCGCTGATCCAGCTCTGTTTGCCGTGGTTTCGTCAGGGACCGCGCATTCAGAAAGCCGCGCGGCCGGAGCGGATTGTTTAATTTTGCGAAGCGCTCACAGGCTATGATGGCGTAACTGTGTCAGAATAGAGACTTCTCTTTTTACGACGCCAGAATGTATGAAAGCGATCACTCTTTATGACGTTGCCCGCGTGGCGGGCGTTTCCTATCAGACCGTTTCCCGGGTGATTAACGACGCAGAACACGTTTCTGCCCGTACGCGGGAAAAGGTCCGGCAGGCCATGGCGGCGCTACACTATGTGCCTAACCGTGGCGCGCAGCAGCTGGCCGGGAAACGTACCCGCACGCTGGGGCTAATGACCAGCGATCTGGCGCTGCATGCGCCGTCGCAAATCGCCTCAGCTGTAAAATCCCGGGCAGTGGAGCAGGGGGCTAGCGTACTCATCTCCATGGTGGAGCAACCCGCGCAGTGTCAGGCTGCTTTGCAGGAATTACTGGCGCAGCGCGTGGAGGCGCTGCTGGTGAACGTTCCGCTGGAAGATGCACAGGCAGAAATGCTTCAGGAAATGGCCTCGCCGACCCCGGTTCTTTTTCTCGATGTTTCCCCCACAGCTCGGGTTAACAGCCTTGTTTTCAATGCCGAACAGGGCGCTGGCCTGGGGGCAGAGCATCTGCTTTCGCTGGGGCACCAGCGAATTGCGCTGCTCGCCGGGCCGGAAAGTTCTGTCTCTGCCCGGGCTCGTCTGGCGGGATGGAAAACCACGCTGGCCCGGGCCGGCGTGGAGGCGTTTGCGGTGGCGCAGGGCGACTGGAGCGCGGCCTCGGGCTATGAGAAAGGGCATCAGCTCCTGGCGGGCGCGCAGCTGCCGGAGGCGATCCTCGTCGCTAACGATCAGATGGCGCTTGGCGTTTTACGCGCCTGTGCGGAAAAAGGCGTTGCGGTACCGGGGCAGATCTCGGTTGTCGGATTTGATGATACGGCTGACAGCGCGTGGTTTTCACCTCCGCTCACCACCGTTCGGCAGGCGTTCCGCGAGGCCGGTGAGCGCAGCGTGGAGTGGCTGATGGCACCTGCCCATCACGACGAATGCTGGCAGGAACAACTTCCCGTTACGTTGATAGTACGTCATTCCACCGCGCCGCGCGCCGCACAGCAGGCCGATCGTGAAGATCTGGCACAACAGCTCAGAACGCTGGCGCTGCTGGCGGAGAAACTGGCGCGCAGCTAGCACTTTTGTGATCGTGCTCGCCTGGTGACGATCAAAGTCTTTACCGCCACCGTTTACCAGGGCATGTTGGCTGAAATTGTGAGCGCTTCGCAAAGAGGTTGATATGTCTTCTACATTACCGCTGACCCTCAGCGCACTTCTGGCGCGTCGTGACTGGGAAAACCCGGGCGTGACGCAGTGGAATCGTCTGGCCACACACGCGCCTTTTCATAGCTGGCGCGATGAAACCTTCGCCCGCGAGGATAAACTTTCGCTAAGCAAGCGTCTGCTTAACGGCGTCTGGCGATTCAGCTTTTTCCCGGCGCCAGAGCAGGTTCCCGAGGCATGGATAACGGACGATCTGGCTGACGCCGTTGGGATGCCCGTGCCGTCGAACTGGCAGATGGAGGGATTTGACACTCCCATCTATACCAACGTCACCTATCCGATAAATGTGAACCCGCCGTATGTTCCGGCTGAAAACCCAACTGGTTGTTACTCGCTCACATTTGAGATGAATGACGCCTGGCTGTGCAGCGGGCAAACCCGCATTATTTTTGACGGTGTGAATTCAGCTTTTCATCTGTGGTGTAACGGCCAGTGGGTGGGCTATTCGCAGGACAGCCGTCTGCCTGCGGAGTTCGATCTCAGCGCGGTGCTGCGACCGGGGCAGAACCGTCTGGCGGTGATGGTGTTACGCTGGTGCGACGGAAGCTACCTGGAAGATCAGGACATGTGGCGGATGAGCGGCATTTTCCGTGACGTCTCGCTGCTGCACAAGCCGGAAACGCGAATTGCCGATTATCAGATCGTGACCGATCTGAATGCCGAATGCGATCGGGCGATACTCCGGGTTGACGTTGCGCTGGAAGGCTCACGCTACGCCGAATGCGAGGTGGCGTTTACCCTGTGGCGTAACGGCGAAGCCTGCGCGCAAACCACGCAGCAGCCCGGATCGGCCATCGTGGACGAACGCGGCAGTTGGGCAGAACGGCTCACGGTGGCGATCCCCGTGAACGCTCCCGCGCTGTGGAGCGCTGAAACACCGGAATGCTATCGGCTGACAATGTCGCTTCGGGATGCGCAGGGTAACGTGCTGGAGACTGAAGCCTGCGATGTCGGTTTCAGACGCGTCGAAATCAGCAACGGCCTGCTGAAGCTTAACGGCAAACCGCTGCTGATCCGCGGCGTGAACCGTCACGAACATCATCCTGAGAAGGGGCAGGTGATGGATGAGGCGACCATGCGCCGCGACATCGAACTGATGAAGCAGCATAACTTCAACGCCGTGCGCTGCTCGCATTATCCGAACCATCCTCTGTGGTACACGCTTTGCGATCGCTACGGCCTGTACGTGGTCGATGAGGCGAATATTGAAACCCACGGCATGGTGCCGATGAGCCGCCTGGCGGACGATCCGCGCTGGTTGCCTGCCATGAGCGAACGCGTAACGCGTATGGTGCAGCGGGACCAGAATCATCCGTCCATCATCATCTGGTCCCTGGGGAATGAGTCCGGGCATGGGGCGAATCACGATGCGCTGTACCGCTGGCTGAAAACCGCCGATCCCACGCGGCCGGTGCAGTACGAAGGCGGTGGCGCCAGTACGGCCGCTACCGATATTGTCTGCCCGATGTATGCCCGCGTCGATCAGGATCAGCCGTTCCCGGTGGTGCCAAAGTGGTCGATTAAAAAGTGGATCGGCTTGCCGGACGAAACCCGTCCGCTGATCCTGTGCGAGTATGCCCACGCGATGGGCAACAGCTTTGGCGGCTTTGCCAGCTACTGGCAGGCATTCCGCAGCCATCCCCGGTTGCAGGGCGGGTTTGTCTGGGACTGGGTCGATCAGGCGCTGACGAAAAAAGCGGAAGACGGCACGGCATACTGGGCCTACGGCGGCGATTTTGGCGATAAGCCCAACGACCGTCAGTTCTGCCTCAACGGGCTGGTGTTTCCCGATCGCACTCCGCACCCCGCCCTTTACGAGGCGCAGCGTGCCCAGCAGTTCTTTACCTTTACGCTGGTGAGCACCGTTCCGCTGGTCGTCGATATCCAGAGCGATTATCTGTTCCGTCATACTGACAACGAGCATCTGCGATGGTCAGTGGCGCGTGACGGTGCGGTATTGGCTTCCGGCGAAACACCCCTTTCTGTTGCGCCTCAGGAGACGCAGCGCGTTGAGATCCCGCTGCCTGAGCTTGACGCTGAGCCGGGCGAGGTCTGGCTCAACGTGGAGATCGTTCAGCCGCAGGCCACGCCGTGGTCGCCGCCCGGCCACCGTTGTGCCTGGGATCAGTGGCCGCTCCCGGCTCCGCTGTACCTTGCGCCACCGAAAGCAGGCGGAACCCCTCCGCAGCTAACGGTGCAGGACGAAGCGCTGGACATTACTCATCAGCAGCAGCGCTGGCAGTTTAGCCGTCTCACCGGAAACCTGACCCAGTGGTGGAACGAGGGCGCTGAAACGCTCCGTTCCCCGCTAACGGATAACTTCACCCGCGCGCCGCTGGACAATGACATTGGCGTCAGCGAGGCGACCCGCATCGATCCGAACGCGTGGGTGGAACGCTGGAAAGCGGCAGGGATGTATGGGATGTCCGCGCGCCTCCTCCAGTGTGAAGCGGAGCAGCATGCCCGTGAGGTGGTGGTGACCACGCAGCACGTGTGGGAGCATCAGGGTAAAGCGCTGTTTATCAGCTGCAAGCTCTGGCGGATTGATGACCACGGGGTGCTGCACGGTGATGTGCAGGTGACGGTGGCGTCTGATATTCCTGAGCCCGCTCGCGTGGGCCTGAGCGTTATGCTGGCGGATATCCCGGAAACGGTGCGCTGGCTGGGGCTGGGCCCGCTGGAGAACTATCCGGACAGAAAACTGGCGGCGCAGCAGGGGCGCTGGGCGTTACCGCTGGAAGAGATGCAGACGCCGTATATCTTCCCGACGGAGAACGGTTTGCGCTGCGACACCCGCGAGCTGACGTTTGGCTCCCATCAGTTGCAGGGACAGTTCCATTTCTCCCTGAGCCGTTATAGCCAGCGGCAGCTGCATGAGACAACGCATCAGCATTTTCTGCGGGAAGAGGCTGGCTGCTGGTTGAATCTTGATGCGTTTCACATGGGCGTAGGGGGGGACGACTCATGGAGCCCGAGCGTAGCCCCGGCCTTCATTCTGCAAAACCGCCGGCTGCGCTTCACGTTTAGCTGGCAGCAGAACGGCTGAGCCGACACGTGCGGCCACTACCGTGGCCGCAATGCTTATCTCAGGATCCCGCTTACGCCGTGAATGCTCATATAAATCCCGACTACCGCGATCAGTGCCGCTGAGATCCACGGCGCCTTGCGCGAAAAGGCGCTAAAGCCGGGCCAGCGCTTCGCCGCATGTTTCATGCTTAATGCGGCAATTGCGCCAGAGGCGACGAGAGTGAGCGCCAGTCCGATACTGAAACTGAACACCAGCGTGGCGCCGAGCGCGAAATGTTTCAGTTGCAGGCAGATCAGCAGCACCGTAATGGAGGCCGGACAGGGGATAAGCCCACCGGTCAGGCCGAATAGCGCGATTTGCCCGGTGGTGACCTCTTTACCGTTGAAGCGTCGGTTAATGTCCTGGGCGTGTGCGCGCTGGTGGGCATCCTGCCACTCCTCTTCAACCAGAGGAGAAGTGTGGTCGTGATGATGCGCGTGGTCGTGATGATCATGATGGTGATGATGATTATCATGGTGGTGATGCGGCTGGCTCTCATGCCAGGTTCGCCACGCCATCCACAGGGCGATCAACACGATCAGAACCCCGGAAATCAACTGAAACCAGGGCTCAGAAGTATCTGCATCCCATCCCCGACCAAACCATAATCCCGCCATCGCAATGATCCAGACGACCGCCGTATGAGACAGCGTTGCGGACAACCCAAGCAACACAGCCTGTTTCAGCGTACCGCGGATCGCCACAATGAAAGCCGCCATCATTGTTTTTGAATGGCCTGGCTCAAGGCCATGGAGCGCGCCAAGCAGGATGGCGCTGGGGACAAACAGCCAGGCGTTACCCTGCTGTAGAAGAGAAGAAAAATCGTTCATTGAACATTCCGGGGTGGAAAACATGCCGAGAATACTACTCCCCCCCAGTAGTATAATACTACCCCCCAGTAGAAAAATACCCAGGGGGAGTAGAGCGTGATATGCTTTTTACGCCACCAAAGAGGAGCTAAGCGATGTCACACACAGTTCGTGATAAAAAGAAGTTATTGACCCGCCTGAAAAAAATTCAGGGGCAAAGCGCTGCGCTGGAAAAAATGCTCAACAGCGATCATGAATGCGCCGAGGTGTTACAGCAGCTAGCGGCGATCAGGGGCGCGGTAAACGGCATGATGATGCAAGTAATTGAGGGACATTTAACCGATCACGTGGTGAAAGAGCCAGAGGAAGCGCAGCGCGAGGCCGATCTCGGGGTCGTGATGCAGGTGATCAAATCGTACCTTAAGTAATGTGCTTCTCCAGGTTGTGCCCGGCCCAGAGAATGAAATCCTCTTTAGGCAGTGCCTTGCTGAAATACCAGCCCTGGCCGTACTGCACGCCGTGGCGATGCAACCATTCAATCTGCCCTTCAGTTTCAATGCCTTCTGCGACCATCGCCAGTTTAAGCGATTTGGCCATTTCGATGATGTGGGGAGTCACGTTCTTGTACTCCAGCGCATCCACAAAGGATTTATCAATCTTCAGGGTATCAACATCCAGGTCCTGCAAATAGCTCAGGCTGGAGTAACCTGTACCAAAATCATCAATGTAGATAGCGTGCCCGGCGCGGCGAAACGCAGTGATGGCAGGCACGCTGACGGCGGGATCGGCAAAGCCGCGCTCGGTTAATTCAAGGGCGATCTGGCGCGGGTGGACGCCCCATTTGTTGAGCAACTGACTCAGCTGGCGAGGCAGCTCGGGGGACGTTAAATCGGATGGCGCAAGGTTGACAGAAATGTGCAGTTCCGGATGATGATGCAGCCAGGCGCCTAAATCCTCAAACACCTTATTCACCACCAGCTGCGTCAGCGTTGAAATAAGCCCCGTCTGCTCAGCCAGCGGCACAAAGAGATTGGGCGACAGGTGACTGCCATCTGGCTGCGGCCAGCGCATCAGCGCTTCAGCACCCACCAGTTTTCCACTGCACAGCGCCACGATGGGCTGATAGTAAACCTCGATCTCCCGGTTGTTGATTGCGTCGATCAGGCGGTGACGCGGGGACAGCAAACGGCGGAGGATGCGCAGGACAATAAGGGCAGCAGCCAGGCTTAGCAAGATGCCAGCCGGTAGCCAGATGATCAGCTGCTGGTGCCAGGATTCCGCCAGCGGTTTTAACGACGCCCACGCGATCACCGTAAACCCCAGTTCGGGTACAGGTTTCAACACGTACATCGAGCCGTTGTATTGTACGCGCGTAACGTCCTGCTGCTCCTTAACGACAGAAAGAATATACGGGTCGACAATATTGCTTCTGGCAAATATCCGATGGGTTTCACTGCCCACCAGGGCGGCATCCATCGAAATTTCACCAAACGGGACAACATCCACAAGCGAGGCAGGATCAACCATCACCAGATAATGTCCTTTCCCCAGAACGGCCATATAACGGTGAATGCCGAGGTCGTTTTGCGAGGTGAGCCACGCGCTGTACCCGTCTGCGGTGATCCGCATCGGGGGCGGCAAGATCGCCGTATTACTGGATTGTTCCAGGGATGAGCAGAGCGGCTTCAGGTTATCGGTATACATCACTTCCTGAATATAGCGCCAGGAGAATGCAACCCGACGCATCTCGCGTAAATGCGGGGGAGTGCAGGGCGGGGCGCGGAATGTCTGTAGGTGCGTGAGCGCCTGTTTTGCCTGCGCAACGACTCTGTCGGTACGGATCAGAACGCGCGAGGCATAGCTGTCCAGAGCGTCCACAAATTTATCCTCTGCCTGACGATGCGCCAGCCAGATACTGAGGCACACAGGGACCAGCACAGAGAAGATCAGTATGCCTGTTACCAGGCTGACCAGATGTCGGGTTCGCATGCTGCTTTATCCTTTCCATATGCCCACCTTGGGCCTGGAGTTTGCGCGCCAGAAGAAAAAGTTTTTTATCGCTAAATGATATAGTTATAGCATGTGACAGTCTCAGGCAGGTATCTGAATCAACCTTTCAAAAACAGGCTGTGCGTCACAGGGGTTGTTTTTGCAGTAAAGCTCAGATAGTATTTTGTTATGTTATAACAATACATGAAGGCCAGAGATGAAACCGAATATCCATCCAACCTATCGCACCGTTGTGTTTCACGACACCACGGCGAATGAATACTTTAAAGTCGGCTCAACAATTAAGACAGACCGTGAAATTGAGCTGGAGGGGAAAACGTATCCCTACGTTACCCTTGATGTCTCCTCTAAATCACATCCGTTTTATACCGGGAAGCAGAAGACCTTCTCGACGGATGGCAGCGCGGCACGCTTCCGCAAGCGTTTTGGTGGCTTTCTTGATGCGAAGCGAGGCTAATCATGCAGGTGCTGAACTCATTGCGCAGTGCAAAACAGCGTCACCCGGATTGCCAGATAGTCAAACGCAAGGGACGCTTATACGTGATTTGCAAATCTAACCCGCGCTTTAAGGCGGTGCAGGGACGTAAAAAAAGACGCTAGACGCGCGTCTCTCGCCAGCTTTCCAGGGATCTTTTCTGTTTGCCATCGGCGGTAAAATTGTCGGTGGCAAGCCAGCTTTCAAACGCGCTCGCCAGCGCTGGCCACTCTTTGTCGAGAATTGAAAACCAGTCGGTGTCCCGGTTTCGGCCTTTAATGACCAGCGCCTGGCGAAAACGCCCTTCAAACTGAAAGCCCAGACGCAGAGCCGCTTTGCGGGATGGTTCGTTCAGGCTGTTGCACTTCCATTCATAACGCCGGTAGCCCAGGGTATCGAACACGTACCGCATCAGCAGATACTGCGCTTCTGTCGACATGGGCGTGCGACTTAACAGTGACGAGAAGTGAACATGTCCCACTTCCACAACGCCGTTTTTAGGATCGATCCGCATCAGGGACAGCGTCCCGACAGGAGACTGGGTCTGGTTATCGATAACGGTAAAGTGGATGGGATCGGCTAATTCGCTCACGCTCGCCACCCATTCGGCAAACTCCTCTGCGGTGGCATCGGGTTCACGCAGCAGCCACGTCCAGCTTCGGGTATCTCCGGCCAGGGAATACGCAGAGAACAACGCCGGGGCATGCTCCACGCGCAGAGGCTCAAGCCGACAATAGCGACCCTGAAGTATCACCCGGGACGGGTGCGGGCGAGGCTGCCAGTCGATGAGGCTTTCGCCTACAGGTTGTCCAAACTCATTGAATGTATTCATCTTTATTCCCGTCACATTGAAAAGATCTCCAGATTAATGAATTGCTGGTTCCTTAAAAAGAACCACCAGGCTATGTTTTTCTGGTACCACGAGGAGGAAAGATGAATATACCGGGTGATGAGCTTTACACCTTGCTCCATGCTGCGCTGAAAAAACGTGGGGAAGAGACGCTCCAGCGTGCGCTCTATCTTGCTTTGCGGGAGGCCATACTGTGCGGAAGGCTTCGATCCGGCAGCCATTTGCCCGGCTCACGAACGCTGGCGCAGCAGATCTCTGTGTCCCGAAATACCGTCAACGCGGCGCTGGACCAGCTCACGCTCGAAGGTTATTTGCTGCGTAGCCGCCAGGGCACGCGGGTGGGGCAATTCGCTCCTCGGACGATTGCCCGGACATTACCGGACCCGGACGTCAGGCTGACAAAACGTGTCGCCCTGCTGCCCGCGCCTGTGCCGCGCGACACTCCGGTGATGGCGTTTACGCCGGGAACGCCTGCCATCAACTATTTCCCCTTGCCGCTGTGGCGGCGGTTGTACGATCGCGTCCTGCGCGAGGAGGGAAGCGCCCTGTTAGGGTATGGCGACCCGGCCGGCGAGCCGACGCTGCGGGCCGCCATTGCCCGCCATCTTGCGCTCTCCCGCGGCATTGACTGCGATGCCAGCCAGATAGTGATAACCGAAGGGGCGCTGGAGGGCGTCAATCTCTGCACGATGCTGTTAAGCGAGCCGGGGGATGTCGCCTGGGTGGAAAATCCCGGCTATAGCGGCGCCAAAAGCGCTTTTGTCAAAACCGGCCTGGCGATGACAGGCATACCGGTGGATGACGAGGGGATGTGCTGGGAAGGGCTGTCTGCGCCTTCACCCACGCTGATTTTTACCTCGCCATCGCATCAGTTCCCTTGCGGAAGCGTGCTCAGCGCGCGGCGGCGTCTGGCGCTGCTGGAACTGGCCCGGCAGTACAGCGCGTGGATCATTGAGGATGATTACGACAGCGAATTTCGTTATACCGGTGAGCCCGTCCCGGCGATGCTGGGAATGGTCAACAATGCGCCCGTTGTGTATCTGGGGACGTTCAGCAAAACGCTGTTTCCATCGCTCCGGATGGGGTTCATGGTGTTACCGCCAGCGCTGGCGAAGGCGGCGCGTCCGGCCATCGGCTCGCTGCTGCGCGGCGGGCATCGCGCTGAACAGCGCACCCTGGCGCTGTTTATTGAGGAAGGCCACTATGCACGACATCTTGCCGCCATGCGCCGCCTTTATCGTAAGCGTTACCGCCAGCTGCGGGAGGTGCTGAGCGCAGAGCTTCATACGCCGCACCGTGTTCTTGCCGGGGAAGGGGGAATGCATCTGACGCTGGCAATTGACGGTATCGACGACCAGCGGCTGGTAGAGCAGGCGAGAGCGTTTCAGCTGGCACCCGCTGCGCTGAGCGGGTATTACCTTGAGACGAAGCAGGGGCAAACCGGTCTGGTTTTAGGTTACGGTAATACCTCTGCTTCGCAGTTTGCGCCGGGTATCCGACGTCTTCAGGCGCTCATTACACCGCAGTGGGGCGGGAAAGGGTAAAGACATCATAAAAAGAGAGCTGGCCCTTAGTGATGACCATTTTCTGCAACTTCTCTTTTTGCCCGGCTTCGACGGCCGGCGAGTGCAGGATGCTGTCGATCAGCTCCTTCGGCACGTAACGCGTGTTGTACCACTCCCCGTTGTAGCACACGCGGAAATCGAGTACGTCGATATCTTCATACCGGTAACGCGGATTGACGTCGAAAAAGAAAAACGCGTTAAACACCACGAACAGCACAACCAGTAGCCAGACGGAATCGACCAGTGTTTCAGACTTCAGCATGACGATAAGCGTTGCCAGCCAGGCGGCGTACATGGCGACGAACAATCCGGGGTGTTTGCGAATAAAGCTGATGCTAAAACGCGGGCGATTGTCGCGCTTTTCGCGGGTATTGAGATCGTCGATGGTGGCGGTAAGCAGGCGCTGTATCTCTGTCATTTTTTGCCTTTATGATTGTTAAAAATACAGGTGATCTGCCTATTTTATGAGAGGGGTTTATGCGATGAAAGTAACAGTTATGCCAGGAAAAAGCATAACAGTTACTCAGGATGCGCTTAGATCATTTTAATGATTTTCGCCGGATTCCCGCCCACTACCGCATTGGCCGGCACGTCTTTGGTCACTACCGCGCCGGAAGCGATAACCGCATTATCGCCAATGGTCACGCCTGGATTAATCACCGCGCGTCCGCCGATCCAGACATTATCACCAATGGTGACCGGTTTACCGTACTCCAGCCCGCTGTTACGTTCGGTCGCATCCAGAGGATGCGTGGCCGTATAAATGTGCACTCCCGGCGCAAGCATACAGTTATCGCCAATGCGGACAGGGCAGACGTCCAGCATGACGCAATCGAAGTTAGCGTAAAAATTGTTGCCCAGATAGATGTTATACCCGTAGTCGCAGCGGAAGCTTGGCTCTATATAGGCACCTTCGCTTTGACCCAGCAGGTCAGCTAATAAGGCGCGACGTTCGGCCTTCTCATCGGGTGCGGTATGGTTATAGCGGTGAACAAGATGACGCGCGCGTAAACGGTCAGCCCTCAGCGTGTCATCGCCAGGGCGGTAATATTCACCTGCAATCATCTTCTGTTTTTCTTCACTCATGGGAACCTCTCTGGAATCGTTTTACGCAGCGTAAAGAGGATTAACCAGAAAGGGAACGTTCCCTAAAAGTGGCTGTGACGGGAGTCACAACATTCTTGCGCATAAATACGTTTTATACGGGAACCTGGCGTTTGCATTTGAAGCGTAATTCGAAAGGTAAATTCAGCTTAACAACGGACGTAATGCCTTTACAGTCTCTCTTCAACGATTAACGAACAAATTTCCACACCGAAGAGGGGATCTTGTCATACAGTTTATTCATGGTCAGCTCAGCAAGACGATGGTCGGCAGCTGAATAAAATACCGCCAGTTCATTATCAGACAGCTCGTATTTATTTTTCTCAATAACACGTTCGAGGGTGTCAATTGACTGGCAGCGTCGCAGGCGCATCAAATAATCGACTTTTGTTAATGGTTTATCAGACATAAATTCACCTTAGTAATTGTAATAATTTTAACAGGAAAGACTAACCGGATTAGCTCTGCTGACATTAGTGAAGCAGCGAAATAGACGGTTTCCTGATTTACGCCATTTCTGCAAATCCTGTGCGTTAATGCCGTAGCTGCTGAACAACATAAAGGTGTCGTCCAGGTATTCATCAATTTGCTCTATCAACTTATTATCTTCATTGTACTTAATTTTATAATTAAGTGCGAAGGTGGCGATATGCTCGATCAGCTCGTTGAGCTGTAAATTGATAGCAGACGTTGGATCGTTCACCCAGCCATGGTTACTTTCTTCAAGATTGGCAAGGCAGTCATGGTACAAGGATTCGCAGAGAAATTTCAACTGCGCGATATCATGCCTTTTTGGCGAGTACTCGTCCATAGCGCATCCCCTTCTGAGTGATTTTTTACTCACCGAACATCATGTCGGGATGGATACAACTTGCTTAGCCACACGGGAGCTGTGTTCCTGATAACTCTAACTATAAGCCACTCTGATCAAGATTTCACCGCGCTATTACGAAAAATTACAATTAAATCGTTACTGTTCGAGCCTTTACGCAAATCTACCTTTTGCAGCGAACGCGTTAATCAATAAAAAAGACGATTTTTATCGGTTCCTTAGAATTCATTGAGTTAGCGCAAAGTTTCATGTGAAGTCCGAAACCAGATATCTTCAGATATTTTCCATTGCTTAGGAATAGTCCGAATAATTTACGTCACGAAATGATAATAAAAGAATGCTGAGTTCCTGGTGTAAGTTATCGGCCTATTATGATAGGCCTTATTAAAAAGGAGGAAAATAAATAGAAAGGCAATAGGTCTATTTTATGATTTTTTCTGAAAAAGAAAAAGGCCGCAAATGCGGCCTTTTTATCATGTGAAACCGGTATCAGTGATGTTCTACCGAATGATTGTGCTCAACGTCTTCATTCTTACGGCTGAAGCGGCGGCGAACCACCACGAAGAACACCGGTACGAAGAAGATCGCAAGAACGGTCGCGGTTACCATCCCACCCATTACGCCGGTACCTACTGCGTTCTGTGCGCCGGAGCCCGCGCCGGAGCTGATAACCAGCGGCATAACGCCGAGGATAAACGCCAGGGACGTCATCAGGATTGGACGCAAACGCATACGAACGGCTTCCAGCGTTGCTTCAATCAGGCCTTTTCCTTCTTTCTCCATCAGATCTTTGGCGAATTCGACGATTAGTATCGCGTTCTTCGCCGACAAGCCAATGGTTGTCAGCAGGCCCACCTGGAAGTAAACGTCGTTGGTCAGCCCACGGAACGTTGCGGCAAGCAGCGCACCGATAACCCCCAGCGGAACCACCAGCATAACGGAGAATGGAATCGACCAGCTCTCATACAATGCCGCCAGACACAGGAACACCACAATCAGTGAAATGGCGTACAGGGCAGGGGCCTGGTTACCGGACAGACGTTCCTGATAGGACATGCCGGTCCAGTCGTAGCCGACACCCGCAGGCAGTTTGCTGGCCAGTTCTTCCATCAGGTTCATGGCTTCACCGGTGCTTCGGCCCGGGGCTGCCTGACCGAGGATTTCCATCGATGGCAAGCCGTTATAACGCTCCAGACGCGGTGAACCGTATTCCCAGCGCGAGGTTGAGAAGGCGGAGAATGGCACCATCTGGCCATCGCTGCCGCGAACATACCAGTTGTTGATATCGTTCGGCAGCATACGGTATTGCGCTTCGGACATCACGTAGACTTTCTTCACGCGACCACGGTCGATGAAGTCGTTGACGTAGCTGCCACCCCAGGCTGCACCCAGCGTGGTATTAATGTCGCTGATGGAAACACCTAGCGCCTGCGCTTTTTCCTGGTCGATATCGATCTTGTACTGCGGCGTATCTTCCAGACCGTTAGGGCGAACGCCCACCAGCAGGTCAGGGTGTTTTGCCACCTCGCCAAACAGCTGGTTACGCGCCTGAGTCAGTTTTTCGTGGCCCAGACCGCCCTGGTCAATCAGCTGGAAGTCGAAGCCGGTCGCCGTACCCAGTTCAACAATCGCTGGCAGGTTAAAGGCGAAGACCATCGCATCTTTAATCTGTGAGAAGGTGCCCATCGCGCGGCCGGTAATGGCTTCTACCTTGTTCTCTGCGCCCGGACGTTCAGACCAGTCTTTCAGAGAAACGAAGGCGATACCGGTGTTCTGACCACGACCCGCGAAGCCAAAGCCGTTAACCGCAAACACGGATTCGACGTTGTCTTTCTCTTTGGTCAGGAAGTAGTCGGTCATCTCATCCAGCACCTTTTGCGTACGCTCTTGCGTCGCACCGGCCGGAAGCTGCGCCATACTCAGGAACACGCCCTGGTCTTCATCTGGCAGGAACGAGCTTGGCAGACGAACGAACAGGAAAGCCATCCCCACCACGATGATGATATAGAGCAGCAGGTAACGACCGGTGCTGCGCAGGATGTTACCCACGCTGTCGGTGTAGTGGTGCGTACTCTTATCAAACATGCGGTTGAACCAGCCGAAGAAGCCTTTATGCTCGCCGTGACCGCCTTTCTGAATCGGCTTCAGCATCGTCGCGCACAGGGCTGGCGTCAGGATCAGTGCAACCAGTACCGACAGCGCCATCGCCGAAACTATGGTGATGGAGAACTGACGGTAAATCGCACCGGTAGAGCCACCAAAGAAGGCCATCGGGATAAATACCGCAGACAGTACCATCGCGATACCGACCAGCGCGCCCTGGATCTGGCCCATTGATTTACGGGTTGCTTCCTTCGGCGGCAGGCCTTCTTCCGCCATGACACGCTCGACGTTTTCGACCACCACGATGGCGTCATCCACCAGCAGGCCGATGGCGAGCACCATCCCGAACATCGTCAGGGTGTTTATCGAGTAGCCAAATATCGCCAGCACCGCGAAGGTCCCGAGCAGTACAACCGGCACGGCGATGGTTGGGATCAGCGTTGCGCGGAAGTTTTGCAGGAACAAGTACATCACCAGGAAGACGAGAATGATCGCCTCAACCAGGGTTTTCACCACTTCGTGAATCGAAATTTTAACGAATGGCGTGGTGTCATACGGATAAACGATTTTCAGACCTGACGGGAAGAACGGTTCCATCTTCTTCAGTTCTGCACGGATAGCCGTCGCGGTGTCCAGGGCGTTCGCGCCCGTCGCCAGTTTGATACCCAGACCGGAAGCCGGTTTACCGTTGAACTTCGCAATGATGTCGTAGTTCTCACCGCCCAGCTCAACCTTCGCCACGTCACGCAGGCGAACCTGCGAACCGTCCTGATTCACCTTCAGCAGAATTTTGCTGAACTCATCGGCGGAGGTCAGACGCGTTTGCGCGATGATCGACGCGTTAAGCTGCTGGCCTTTCACCGGCGGTGTACCACCCAACTGACCGGCGGCAACCTGGGCGTTCTGCGCTTTAATTGCGCTGATAACGTCAACCGGCGTCAGCTGGAAGTTGTTCAGTTTATTCGGATCCATCCAGATACGCATCGCGTACTGGGAACCGAACAGCTGAACGTCACCCACACCAGACGTACGGCTGATGGCGTCCTTCATGTTGGCGCCCACGTAGTCGGAAATATCCTCCTGCGTCATGGTGCCGTTGGTGTTGATCACGCCGACAACCATCAGGAAGCTACTGGACGATTTCTCGACGCTCACGCCCTGCTGTTGTACTTCCTGCGGCAGCAGAGGCATCGCCAGCTGCAATTTGTTCTGCACCTGAACCTGTGCAATGTCCGCATCCGTACCGGATTCAAAGGTCAGGGTGATCTGAACCGTACCGGTTGAGTCACTGTTTGAGGACATGTACATCAGGTTATCGATACCGTTCATGTTCTGTTCGATAACCTGCGTAATGGTATCCTGCACCGTTTTGGCATCAGCGCCCGGATAGGTTGCGGAGATCGTCACTGCCGGCGGCGCAATCGTTGGATATTGCGCGACAGGCAGCTTCAGGATCGCAAGTCCCCCGGCCAGCATGATGATTATGGCGATCACCCACGCAAATATGGGGCGATCGATAAAGAAATTAGGCATGTCTTAACGGCTCCTGTTTAAGTTAAGACTTGGTTTGTTCTGACTGGCCAGCGGCCGACGCTTGTTGTTTGTCGTCAGATTTCACTTCCTGAGCTTTGACCTGCGCACCAGGACGAACTTTTTGCAAACCAGTAATAATTACGCGATCGCCATCTTTCAGACCTTCCGTTACCAGCCACTTGTCGCCAATCGCCTGCGTTGCAGTGATATTGCGTGTTTCGACTTTGTTATCGGCACCCACAACCAGTGCGCTCGCATCGCCGCGTGGCGTACGGGTCACACCTTGCTGAGGAACCAGAATGGCGCTTGGGTTAGTCCCTTCCTCAAGACGGGCGCGTACGAACATACCCGGCAGCAGGGTTTTATCCGGATTGGGGAAAATGGCCCGGATGGTGATAGAGCCGGTGGTCTGATCGACGGTCACATCAGAAAATTCCAGTGTGCCAGTCTGTGAGAACTTGATACCGTCGTTGGTAACCAGTTCCACTTTGGCTTTACCGTTTTCCTGTTTCAGGGTGCCGTTAGCCAGCTCCTGTTTGAGACGCAGGAAATCGTTGCTGGACTGGGTGACGTCAACGTAGATCGGGTCGAGCTGCTGCACGGTGGCCAGCGCGTTGGTTTGACCGTTCTGCACCAGCGCACCTTCGGTGACGGCTGATTTACCAATGCGACCGCTGATAGGGGAGGTCACTTTGGTGTAGGCCAGGTTAATACGCGCGGTTTCTACCGCCGCTTTCGCCGCCACAACGGCTGCGTTGGCTTGCTGTGCATCGGCCAGGGCAGAATCGTAATCCTGTTGGCTGATGTACTGCGTGCCGAGCAGTTTCTTGTAACGATTCAACGTCAGCTGCGAGATTTTGGCTGCCGCTTCGGCTTTAGCCAGATCGCCCTTAGCGCTCTCATAAGACGCCTGATAGGTTGCTGGATCAATCTGATACAGAGACTCGCCTGCCTTGACATCACCGCCTTCGGTGAAGTTACGTTTCAGGATGATACCGCTCACCTGCGGACGCACTTCCGCAATGCGGTAGGCGCTGGTGCGGCCCGGTAGTTCTGTTGTCATCTGGAGAGGTTCGGATTTGAGCGTCACGACGCCAACTTCTGGCACCTGCTGAGCTCCTTGTTGAGCCTGTTTGTCGTCACATCCTGTAAGCGCTAAGCTGCCTGAGAGCATCAGAACGACCGCCAGAGGCGTTAACCCTCTGTTTTTGTTCATATGTAAACCTCGAGTGTCCGATTTCAAATTGATCAAGGGTCCTGAGTCTAAAAACCCATTGCTGCGTTTATATTATCGTCATGCTATGGTACATACATTCATAAATGTATGTAAATCTGACTCCTGTAAATTCATCAACGTATGGCACGAAAAACCAAACAACAAGCGCTGGAAACCCGACAACACATTCTGGATGTGGCAATGCGTTTGTTCTCACAGCAGGGTGTTTCGGCAACCTCGCTGGCACAGATTGCTCAGGCCGCGGGCGTCACGCGGGGAGCGATTTACTGGCATTTCAAAGACAAGTCCGATCTGTTTGGTGAAATCTGGGAGCTTTCAGAGTCCAGCATTAGCGATCTTGAGAGTGAGTATCGGGCAAAATTCCCTCACGATCCACTCTCAGTGTTAAGAGAAATTCTAGTATATATCCTTGAAGCGACGGTTGTTGAAGAGCGTCGTCGTCTGATGATGGAAATCATCTTCCATAAATGTGAGTTCGTTGGTGAAATGGCGGTGGTTCAACAGGCGCAGCGCGACCTGTGTCTGGAAAGCTACGATCGCATCGAACAGGTCCTCACGGAGTGCATGCAGGCCAAAATGCTTCCTGCCACATTACTCACCCGCCGGGCGGCGATCCTGATGCGCAGCTATATTTCCGGCCTGATGGAAAACTGGCTTTTTGCTCCGGAGTCGTTCGATCTCAGATCAGAGGCGCGCAGCTACGTCGAAATTTTTCTTGAGATGTGCCAGCTCTGTCCGACCCTTCAAAGTAAACTTAGCCCGCGCTCTGCCTGATCGGGCATGGGAAAAATCGTAGACCCTTTCCGTCGTACTATTCTGCTTCAGCCGGGCGTGATATCCTTCATGCCCGACTATTTCCGGTCATTTCTCACATCACATTCACAACTATGCTGCACATCAATCGCTCGCAACATCCTGTTCTGGCCCTGTTTTTGATCCTGCTGTTTTACTTTGCAGCCGCGCCGCTTTCATGGGCCCGTGCAGACAACGGCAGTGACATTCCCACGCGTGCTGATGTTCAGTCGCAACTCGACACCCTGAATAAGCAAAAAGATCTCTCCGCCCAGGAAAAACTCGTTCAGCAGGATCTGACGGAAACCCTGGAAACGCTGGACAAGATCGATCGCATCAAAGCCGAAACGGCCCAGCTACGGCAGAAGGTCGCTCAGGCGCCGGAGAACATGCGTAAGGCAACGGAGGCGCTGAGTGCGCTCAGCGACGTCGATAACGACGATGAAACCCGAAAAACGCTTGCCACGCTGTCGTTGCGCCAGCTTGAGTCGCGCGTGGCGCAGCTGCTGGACGATCTGCAAACGGCGCAGTCCGATCTCTCAACCTACAACAGCCAGCTGGTTTCGCTGCAAACCCAGCCTGAGCGCGTGCAGAACGCCATGTACTCGGCGTCGCAACAGCTACAGCAGATACGTAACCGTCTGAATGGCATCACCGTGGGGGAAGGGGCGCTTCGTCCCACCCAGCAAACGCTGCTGAACATCCAGCAGACGCTGCTAAACGCGGAGATTGAACAGCAGCGTAAGAGTCTGGAAGGCAACACGGTGCTACAGGATGCGCTGCAAAAACAGCGTGACTACGTGACCGCGAATATCAACCGGCTTGAGCATCAGCTTCAGCTGTTGCAGGAAGCGGTGAACAGCAAGCGCCTGACGCTGACTGAAAAAACGGCGCAGGAAGCGGTTTCGCCAGACGAGACGGCCCGTATTCAGGCCAACCCGCTGGTGAAGCAGGAGCTGGAGATTAACCACCAGCTGAGCGAGCGTCTGATTCAGGCGACTGAAAACGGCAGCGCGCTGGTGCAGCAAAATATTAAGGTCAAAAACTGGCTGGATCGCGCTTTGCAGGCCGAGCGCAACGTCAAGGAGCAGATTGCCGTCCTGAAGGGCAGCCTGCTGCTGTCGCGCATTCTCTACCAGCAACAGCAGACGCTGCCTTCCGCCGACGAGCTGGAAGACATGACCAACCGCATTGCGGATTTGCGTCTTGAACAGTTTGACGTTAACCAGCAGCGCGATGCGCTATTTCAGAGCGATACCTTCGTTGCCAAAGTGGAAGAGGGCCATTCAGGTGAAGTGAACGCTGAAGTTCACGACGCGCTGTTGCAGGTGGTGGACATGCGCCGCGAATTGCTCGATCAGCTTAACAAGCAGCTCGGCAACCAGCTGATGATGGCGATTAACCTGCAAATCAACCAGCAGCAGCTGGTGAGCGTTTCTAAAAGCCTCCAGGAGATCCTGACCCAGCAGATTTTCTGGGTGAACAGCAATAAACCCATGGACTGGGACTGGTTTAAATCTTTCCCGGAAACGCTGAAATCCCAGATCAAAAGCATGAAAATTACCGTGAACTGGGAGAAAGCCTGGCCTGCGGTGATGATCGCCTTCCTGACGGGGCTTCCTTTGCTGCTCATCGCTGGCGTCATACGCTGGCGTTTGAAATGGCTGAAACAGTACCAGGCGAAGCTGGCCTCGGAAGTGGGGCAACTGCGTAACGACAGCCAACTGCACACCCCGAAAGCGATCCTGATCGATCTGATCCGTGCTCTGCCGGTCTGCCTGTTGATACTCGCCGTGGGCCTGATCCTGCTGACCATGCAGCTGAATATCAGCGATCTGCTGTGGGCGTTCAGCAAGAAGCTGGCGCTGTTCTGGCTGGTGTTTGGTCTGTGCTGGAAAGTGCTGGAAAAAGATGGCGTCGCCGTCCGCCACTTCAACATGCCGGAAAAACTCACCAGCCACTGGCGTCGCCAGATTGTGCGCATCAGCCTCGCGCTGCTGCCGCTGCACTTCTGGTCAGTTGTGGCGGAGCTTTCCCCGCTGCACCTGATGGATGACGTGCTGGGGCAACTGGTGATTATGCTGAACCTGCTGCTGATTGCCGTTCTGATGTGGCCAATGTGCCGCGACAGCTGGCGGGATAAAGAGTCCCACAATCTTCGTCTGGCTACCGTAACGGTACTGGCGATCATTCCTCTGGCGCTGATGGTGCTGACGGCGACGGGTTACTTCTATACCACGCTGCGTCTGTCCGGCCGCTGGATCGAAACGGTTTATCTGGTGATTGTATGGAACCTGCTGTTCCAGACCGTGCTGCGTGGTTTGAGCGTGGCGGCGCGCCGCATTGCGTATCGTCGTGCTGTTGCCCGTCGGCAGCATCAGGTGAAAGAGGGGGCTGAAGGGGCAGAGCCGCAGGAAGAGCCGACCATTGCTCTGGAGCAGGTTAACCAGCAAACGATGCGTATTACCATGCTGGTGATGATCGCCCTGTTTGCGGTGATGTTCTGGGCCATCTGGTCTGATTTAATTACCGTCTTCGCCTACCTCGACAGTATCACGCTCTGGCAATACAACGGTACCGAAGCGGGCGCTGCGGTAATGAAAAGCGTCACCATGGGCAGCCTGCTCTTTGCGCTGGTGTCGTCAGTGGTTGCCTGGGCGTTGATCCGCAACCTGCCGGGTCTGCTGGAGGTGCTGGTGCTCTCAAGGCTGAACCTGCGTCAGGGGGCGTCGTACGCCATTACCACCATCCTGAACTATGTCATTATTATTGTCGGGGCGATGACGGTATTCGGCTCGCTGGGCGTCTCGTGGGATAAACTCCAGTGGCTGGCGGCGGCGTTGTCGGTGGGTCTGGGCTTCGGCTTGCAGGAGATCTTCGGTAACTTTGTCTCTGGCCTGATTATCCTGTTCGAACGTCCGGTGCGTATCGGCGATACCGTCACCATCGGTACTTTCTCCGGAACCGTCAGCAAGATCCGCATTCGTGCGACCACCATTACCGACTTCGATCGTAAAGAGGTGATCATCCCGAACAAAGCGTTTGTGACCGAGCGTCTGATCAACTGGTCGCTCTCGGATACCACCACTCGCGTGGTGATCCGACTCGGGGTGGCCTATGGCTCGGATCTGGACAAGGTGAAAGAGGTACTGCTGAAGGCGGCAGCCGACCATCCAAAAGTGATGCACGATCCTGCGCCAGCGGTATTCTTCACCACCTTCGGGCCGAGCACTTTGGATCATGAGCTGCGCCTGTACGTACGCGAACTGCGCGATCGCAGCTACACCGTCGATGAGCTGAACCGCACCATTGACCGTCTGTGTCGTGAAAACGATATTAATATCGCCTTTAACCAGCTTGAGGTTCATCTGCGCAACGAGAAAGGCGATGAGCATACGGAAGTGAAGCGCGAGATTAAGGGGGACGACCCTACTCCCGCCTAATCTATTTCCCTCTCCCCTCTGGGGAGAGGGTAGGGTGAGGGGGAAGTTTCCCCTCAAAATCCCGCCGCACAATCTCCAGCGCTTTCAGCACCGTCTCCGCCGGGATCGCATGATTCTCCAGCAGCATAATTAAATCAACGGCCAGTTTGACCTCGTCGGGGGCATTTTCCAGTGACATCAGTGGCTCCTGTTAACGGGTCAGGCGTTCAATGACGCGTTCAATCTCATCCAGCGCCTGACGGCAGCGGACGATGCGGCCTTCCAGCGCGCTGATTTCTCGCATTAATAACTGCTGCTCTTCCAGCGTTTCGCTGGCGTTCAGGCGGGCTTCGCGCTCACGCTTCATCTCAAACAGACGGCGCTCAAACTCCTGGTTCTCCAGCCGCTTGCGCTGCCATTTTCCGAGCCCCGGCGAGGCGCTGTCCCACGCCCGTAACGGCCAGGCGGCGATTTCCCGGTGCAGGGCGGTGATCTGCTCGGTAAGATGCTCCGCAAGCCACGCGACCTGTTCCTGTTGTTCACTCTCAACCGCGTGGCGAAGCTCGTCGAGGTTGGTCTGCGCTTCAGCCAGATAATCCTGAATGACGGTGCTGCGGGTGCGGAAGAGCTGCCGGTCAAAGCGCGGTTTCAGCGTGGCGTGACCCATCAGCGGCGTGGCCTGCGCCCGCAGCGCGATCAGCTGATTTTGCAGCCTCTCAAGAAGCAGTGCTGTTTTCAAGGCGCTCTCCAGTGGTAAAGTAGCCGTTCAGTTTGATAACGATTCGCATTATGCAGCGTACTATTTTAATCATCATTGGCTGGCTCGCGGTAGTGCTGGGCACGCTGGGTGTGGTTTTACCCTTGCTGCCGACCACCCCGTTTATCCTGTTGGCCGCCTGGTGCTTCGCCCGCTCGTCGCCGCGTTTTCACCACTGGCTTCTGTACCGCTCGTGGTTTGGCGGCTACCTGCGGCACTGGCAAAAACACCGGGCCATGCCGCCCGGGGCTAAGCCGCGCGCCATTGCCTTCATCCTGATCACCTTCGCCGTCTCGTTATGGCTGGTGAAAATGATGTGGGTGCGCATTCTGCTGCTGGCGATCCTGGTTTGCCTGCTGATCTTTATGTGGCGGATCCCCGTGGTTGATGAAAAGCAACAAAAGCACTGAAGCCTCATCATGGCGGTTGCAATTATCACGCGCAGCCAGTAAATTCGACCGTTTTCGAGCACAGGTGCGCCTGGTCAAAGGTTAAACAACTGTTACTTTGACCGACTCGTCGCGCGCCGTGAGTAACACTGTTTCATTTAGGCACAAACCGATGACCGCAACTGCACAGCAGCTTGAATATCTGAAAAATAGCATCAAAAGTATCCAGGACTATCCAAAACCTGGCATTCTTTTCCGCGATGTCACCAGCTTGCTGGAAGACCCGAAAGCGTACGCCCTCAGCATTGAACTGCTGGTTGAGCGTTATAAAAACGCCGGGATCACCAAAGTAGTAGGTACTGAAGCCCGTGGCTTCCTGTTTGGCGCACCGGTTGCGCTGGCGATGGGCGTGGGTTTTGTGCCGGTGCGTAAGCCGCGCAAACTGCCGCGTGAAACCATTGCTGAGAGCTATGAGCTGGAATACGGCACCGATCAGCTGGAAATTCACGTTGATGCCATCAAGCCAGGCGACAAAGTGCTGGTGGTGGACGATCTGCTGGCAACCGGCGGCACCATCGAAGCGACCGTGAAGCTGATCCGTCGTCTGGGCGGGGAAGTGACCGACGCGGCATTCATCATCAACCTGTTCGATCTCGGCGGCGAGCAGCGCCTGGAAAAACAGGGTATTACCAGCTACAGCCTGGTGCCATTCCCGGGACATTAATCCCGTATCTCACAACCTCGCTCAATGGGTGAGGTTGTGATAGCATTCCCCTCCATTAATTCACCTTCCAGCGTTGCAGAGCCTGCCCATGAGTTATCAGGTGTTAGCCCGTAAATGGCGACCACAAACCTTTGCTGACGTTGTCGGTCAGGAACATGTGCTGACGGCCCTGGCGAACGGCTTGTCGCTAGGTCGCATCCATCACGCCTATCTTTTTTCCGGCACCCGCGGCGTCGGTAAAACCTCTATTGCCCGTCTGCTGGCAAAAGGTCTGAACTGCGAAACCGGGATCACCGCCACCCCGTGCGGCGTGTGCGACAACTGTCGTGAGATCGAGCAGGGGCGTTTTGTCGATCTGATTGAGATCGACGCCGCCTCGCGCACCAAAGTGGAAGATACCCGCGATCTGCTCGACAACGTGCAGTACGCCCCGGCGCGCGGCCGCTTCAAGGTCTATCTGATCGATGAAGTGCACATGCTGTCGCGCCACAGCTTCAACGCCCTGCTGAAAACGCTGGAAGAGCCGCCTGCGCATGTCAAATTCCTGCTGGCGACCACCGATCCGCAAAAGCTGCCGGTCACGATCCTCTCGCGCTGCCTGCAATTCCATCTGAAGGCGCTCGACGTTGAGCAGATCCGCGCTCAGCTTGAGCATATCCTCGATGAAGAGAACATTGTCCACGAGCCGCGTGCGCTGCAACTGCTGGCCCGTGCCGCGGACGGCAGCCTGCGCGATGCGTTGAGCCTGACCGACCAGGCGATTGCCAGCGGTGACGGTAAACTCTCCACCGACGCGGTCAGTACCATGCTCGGCACGCTGGATGACGATCAGGCGCTGTCGCTTATTGAAGCGATGATTGCCGCCAACGGTGAGCGGGTAATGACCCTCGTCAACGACGCCGCTGCCCGTGGCATTGAGTGGGAAGCGCTGCTGGTCGAGATGCTCAGCCTGCTGCACCGCGTGGCGATGCTGCAACTGTCTCCGTCGGCCATTGGCGCGGACATGGCGACCATTGAACAGCGGATGCGTGAACTTGCGCGCACCGTGCCGCCGGCTGACGTTCAGCTTTATTATCAGACGCTGCTGATTGGCCGCAAAGAGCTGCCGTTTGCACCGGATCGCCGGATGGGCGTTGAAATGACGCTGCTGCGCGCGCTGGCCTTCCATCCGCGCAAGCCATTGCCGGAGCCGGAAACGCCCCGGCAGTCCTTTGCGCCGGTAGCGCCGACCGCGATAATGTCACCGCAGCAGGTGCCACCGCAACCGGCATCGCCGCCGCCGCAAAACGTGCCGCTGTCGGATGCCACCAGTTCGGTGCTTGCCGCACGAAGCCAGTTGCAACGTGCGCAGGGAGCAACCAAACCAAAAAAGAGTGAACCGGCAGCGCCTGCAAGAGCGCGGCCGGTGAACAACGCCGCGCTTGAACGACTGGCCTCGGTAACGGAGCGCGTGCAGTCGCGTCCGGCACCGTCCGCGCTCGAGCAAAAAGCCCCGGCGAAAGAAGAGGCATACCGCTGGAAGGCGACCACCGTTGTTGAAACGGTCAAGGAAGTGGTCGCCACGCCAAAAGCGCTGAAAAAGGCGCTGGAGCATGAAAAAACGCCGGAGCTATCCGCGAAGCTCGCGGAAGAATCCATTGAGCGCGATGCCTGGGCCGCCGAGGTCAGCAAACTGCAACTGCCGAAGCTGGTGGAGCAGGTCGCGCTGAACGCCTGGAAAGAGCAGGACGGTAATCAGGTGCGTCTGCACCTGCGCCCTGGCCAGCGGCACCTCAACTCCCCTGGCGCGCAAAAGGC
Source organism: Enterobacter cloacae complex sp. 302F9 (assembly GCF_050030335.1). NCBI lineage: Bacteria > Pseudomonadati > Pseudomonadota > Gammaproteobacteria > Enterobacterales > Enterobacteriaceae > Enterobacter > Enterobacter cloacae complex sp. 302F9. The sequence continues at coordinate 1,115,205 of NZ_JBLGUC010000001.1, forward strand.
GCTGGCCGAGGCGCTTACCGCATTACAGGGTGTACCGGTTGAATTGACTATCATTGAAGATGATAATCCGGCGGTGAAAACGCCGCTCGAGTGGCGTCAGGCCATTTATGAAGAGAAGCTCGCGCAGGCGCGCGAGGCGATAATTGCGGATAACAACATCCAGACCCTGCGTCGGTTCTTCGACGCCGATCTGGATGAAGAGAGTATTCGCCCCATTTGATCGTGAGTCTGACTTACGGTTGTAATCCTTAACGTGAAAGAAGAGAGAAGCCTATGTTTGGTGGAAAAGGCGGTCTGGGTGGCCTGATGAAGCAGGCTCAGCAGATGCAGGAAAAAATGCAGAAGATGCAGGAAGAGATCGCTCAGCTGGAAGTCACGGGTGAATCCGGTGCCGGTCTGGTCAAGGTGACCATCAACGGTGCGCATAACTGCCGTCGCGTTGAAATCGACCCGAGCCTGCTCGAAGACGACAAAGAGATGCTGGAAGATCTGGTTGCAGCCGCGTTTAACGATGCCGCTCGCCGTATCGACGAAACCCAGAAAGAGAAAATGGCCTCTGTTTCCAGCGGTATGCAACTGCCGCCGGGCTTTAAGATGCCATTCTGATGCAAACCAGTCCGCTGCTCACGCAGTTAATGGAAGCACTGCGCTGCCTGCCGGGCGTTGGCCCGAAGTCGGCGCAGCGTATGGCATTTACGCTATTGCAGCGCGACCGCAGCGGCGGGATGCGCCTGGCGCAGGCTCTGACCCGCGCCATGTCAGAAATTGGCCACTGTGCGGATTGCCGGACCTTTACCGAGCAGGACGTATGTAACATTTGCACGAACCCGCGTCGTCAGGAAAACGGTCAGATTTGCGTGGTGGAGAGTCCGGCGGACATCTACGCCATCGAACAAACCGGGCAGTTTTCCGGCCGCTATTTCGTGCTGATGGGGCATCTCTCCCCGCTGGATGGCATCGGCCCGGACGATATCGGTCTCGATCGCCTGGAGCAGCGCCTGGAGTCGGAAACCATCAAAGAGGTGATCCTCGCCACCAACCCGACGGTGGAAGGGGAGGCAACCGCCAACTACATCGCCGAACTGTGCGCGCAGTACGGCGTTGACGCCAGCCGCATCGCCCACGGCGTGCCGGTCGGCGGTGAGCTGGAGATGGTCGACGGCACCACGCTGTCACACTCGCTGGCCGGACGTCACAAGATTATTTTCTGACCAAACGGAGGCTGCGCGCGCGGCCTCCGCTTGAAAATTCCTCCCCTTATCCCCATCTCTCACTCAACGTTTTACAACCCCATTAAATGGCATTGTTGAGGTCGACTTAGATGAAAGGACAAGAAACCCGTGGTTTCCAGTCAGAAGTAAAACAGCTTCTGCACCTGATGATCCATTCCCTGTATTCCAACAAAGAAATCTTCCTGCGTGAGCTGATTTCCAACGCCTCGGATGCGGCGGACAAGCTACGCTTCCGCGCGCTGTCTAACCCGGAACTGTATGAAGGCGACGGCGAGCTGCGCGTGCGCGTCTCGTTTAATAAAGAGAACCGCACCCTGACCATCGCCGATAACGGCATCGGGATGAACCGCGACGAGGTGATTGACCACCTCGGAACCATCGCCAAATCCGGCACCAAAGCGTTCCTTGAGTCCATGGGCTCTGACCAGGCGAAAGACAGCCAGCTGATCGGTCAGTTCGGCGTAGGCTTCTACTCGGCGTTCATCGTGGCGGACAAAGTCACCGTGCGCACCCGCGCCGCGGGCGACAGCGCCGAGAACGGCGTGCTGTGGGAGTCTAAAGGTGAAGGCGAGTACACCGTTGATGACATCACCAAAGCGGATCGCGGCACCGAAATCACCCTGCACCTGCGTGAAGGCGAAGACGATTTCCTGAACGACTGGCGCGTACGCTCCATTATTAGCAAATATTCCGACCATATTGCGCTGCCGGTTGAGATTGAAAAACAGGAAGAGAAAGACGGCGAAACCGTGGTTTCCTGGGAAAAAATCAACAAGGCGCAGGCGCTGTGGACGCGTAATAAAGCTGAAATTAAAGACGACGAGTACAACGAGTTTTACAAGCACATCGCCCACGACTTCACCGATCCGCTGACCTGGAGCCACAACCGTGTGGAAGGGAAACAGGAGTACACCAGCCTGCTGTACATTCCGGCGCAGGCGCCGTGGGACATGTGGAACCGCGATCACAAGCACGGCCTGAAGCTGTACGTGCAGCGCGTGTTCATTATGGACGACGCCGAGCAGTTCATGCCGAACTACCTGCGCTTTGTGCGTGGCCTGATAGACTCCAACGATCTGCCGCTGAACGTCTCCCGTGAAATTCTTCAGGACAGCACCGTCACCCGTAACCTGCGCAACGCCCTGACCAAACGTGCGTTGCAGATGCTGGAAAAACTGGCGAAGGACGATGCGGAAAAATACCAGACCTTCTGGAAACAGTTTGGCCTGGTGCTGAAAGAAGGTCCGGCGGAAGATACTGCGAACGTGGAAGCTATCGCTAAACTGCTGCGCTTCGCCTCTACGCACAACGACTCCTCCGCCCAGACCGTGTCGCTGGAAGAGTACGTCTCCCGCATGAAAGAAGGGCAGGAGAAGATCTACTACATCACCGCCGACAGCTATGCGGCAGCGAAGAGCAGCCCGCATCTGGAACTGCTGCGTAAGAAAGGCATCGAAGTGCTGCTGCTGTCTGACCGCATCGACGAGTGGATGATGAACTACCTGACCGAGTTCGACGGTAAATCCTTCCAGTCCGTTGCCAAAGCCGACGAGTCTATCGATAAGCTGGCGGATGAAGTGGACGACAGCGCGAAAGAAGCCGAGAAGGCGCTGGAGCCGTTCGTTGAGCGCGTTAAAACGCTGCTGGGCGACCGCGTGAAAGAGGTGCGCTTCACGCACCGTCTGACCGATACGCCAGCCATTGTCACCACCGATGCGGACGAAATGAGCACCCAGATGGCGAAACTGTTCGCTGCGGCGGGCCAGGCCGTGCCGGAAGTGAAATATATCTTTGAGCTTAATCCGGATCACCCGCTGGTGAAACGTGCGGCGGATACCCAGGACGACGCCCGCTTTGCGGAGTGGGTTGAACTGCTGCTGGATCAGTCCCTGCTGGCCGAGCGCGGTACGCTGGAAGATCCTAACCTGTTCATTAAACGTGTGAATGCGCTGCTGCTGGCGTAATCTTCCCTCACCCCGGCCCTCTCCCACAGGGAGAGGGTGAAAGAGTTCCCTCTCCCTGTGGGAGAGGGTTAGGGTGAGGGCACCAGACCGCACGAAGCCAAATTATCTCCCCCCGTTAACCGTTTCAGCCTTCCCGCCTTCCTTGAGCCATACCCGTTCTGGTGGTATTGTTTAGCGCTTTTTGAAAAATTGAATCGACTTTTGAGGGGATTTTCGCAATGCGTATTATTCTGCTTGGCGCTCCGGGCGCGGGTAAAGGAACTCAGGCTCAGTTCATCATGGAGAAATACGGTATTCCGCAAATCTCCACCGGTGACATGCTGCGCGCCGCTGTTAAATCTGGCTCCGAGCTGGGTAAACAAGCGAAAGACATCATGGACGCAGGCAAACTGGTGACCGACGAACTGGTTATCGCGCTGGTTAAAGAGCGCATTGCTCAGGAAGACTGCCGTAACGGTTTCCTGCTGGACGGCTTCCCGCGCACCATTCCTCAGGCTGACGCCATGAAAGAAGCGGGCATCAACGTGGATTACGTGCTGGAGTTCGACGTACCAGACGAGCTGATCGTTGACCGTATCGTTGGCCGTCGCGTACACGCTGCTTCTGGCCGCGTTTACCACATCAAATTCAACCCACCTAAGGTTGAAGGCAAAGACGACGTGACCGGCGAAGAGCTGACCACCCGTAAAGACGATCAGGAAGAAACCGTGCGTAAACGCCTGGTGGAATACCATCAGATGACCGCACCGCTGATCGGCTACTACACCAAAGAAGCGCAGGCGGGTAACACCAAATACGCGAAAGTGGACGGCACCAAAGCCGTGGCTGACGTACGTGCAGAGCTGGAAAAAATCCTCGGCTAAGCGCACCTCTCTCACCCGGAGCCCCGGGTGAGAAAAATTCTCATCTTACCTATTACAGCAATGGGTTTCGTTTAAACGCATTTCCGCTACAATTGACAGCCTATCAAATGGTTAAGAGGCGTGAATGAGTCAGGCGAAAACCGGCATCCTGCTTGCCAATCTGGGCACCCCAGAAGCACCTACTCCAGCGGCGGTCAAACGCTACCTGCGACAATTTTTAAGCGACACGCGCGTCGTGGATACCCCAAGACTGCTGTGGTGGCCACTGCTGCGTGGCGTCATTCTGCCGATTCGTTCCCCGCGTGTGGCAAAGCTCTATCAGTCCGTGTGGATGGAAGAGGGCTCGCCGCTGATGGTGTACAGCCGTCGTCAGGAGAAGGCGCTGGCCGCCCGCCTGCCGGACATGCCCGTTGCGCTCGGCATGAGCTACGGTAAGCCGTCCCTGGAAAGCGCCGTCGACTCTCTGCTGGCGCAGGGCGTTGAACACATTGTGGTGCTGGCCCTTTATCCGCAGTATTCGTGCTCCACGGTAGCTGCCGTCTGGGACGAACTGGCGCGCATTCTGGCGACCCGCCGCCGTATACCGGGTATCACCTTTATCCGCGACTACGCCGATAACGAGCTGTACATTCAGGCGCTTGCCAGCAGCGCGCGCGCGTCGTTTGAAAAACACGGCGAGCCGGATCTGCTGCTGCTCTCCTATCACGGTATTCCGCAGCGTTTCGCGAACGAAGGGGATGATTACCCCCAGCGTTGCCGCGATACCACCCGCGAGCTGGTCTCCGCCCTCGGCCTGCCGCCTGAGAAGGTGATGATGACCTTCCAGTCGCGCTTCGGCCGTGAACCGTGGCTCACCCCGTATACTGATGAAACGCTTAAGATGCTGGGCGAGAAGGGCGTGAAGCACATTCAGGTGATGTCGCCGGGCTTCTCGGCGGACTGTCTGGAAACGCTGGAAGAGATTGCTGTCCAGAACAAAGAGTTCTTTATGGAGGCGGGCGGAACGAAATACGAATACATTCCTGCGCTTAACGACTCCCCTGAACACATCGACATGATGGTGTCACTGGTCACCACCCGCCGCTGATCGCGTTACGGGCCGGGTTTGTGCTACCATTCCCGGCCCGTATTCTTTGCACAGTTCAGACCATGAAATTTCCCGGTAAACGTAAGTCCAAACACTATTTCCCCGTCGATGCCCGCGATCCGCTGTTACAGCAAATTCAGCAGGAAAGCGAAACCAGCGCTGCCTGGGTGGTCGGTATCGATCAGACGCTGGTGGACATTGAAGCCAAAGTGGATGATGCGTTTGTCGCACGTTACGGTCTGAGCGCCGGGCACTCGCTGGTGATTGAGGATGACGTTGCCGAAGCGCTGTATCAGGAGCTGGTGCGCGAAAATCTTATCACCCACCAGTTTGCCGGCGGCACCATCGGCAACACCATGCACAACTACTCCGTACTGGCAGACGACCGCTCGGTGCTGCTTGGCGTGATGTGCAGCAATATCGAAATCGGTGGCTATGCCTACCGCTACCTGTGCAATACCTCCAGCCGCACCGATCTGAACTATTTGCAGGGCGTTGACGGGCCGATTGGCCGCTGCTTTACGCTGATAAGCGATTCCGGCGAGCGTACCTTTGCCATCAGCCCCGGCCATATGAACAAGCTGCGCGCTGAAAGTATCCCGGAAGAGGTGATCGCGGGCGCGTCTGCGCTGGTACTGACCTCCTATCTGGTGCGCTGCAAGCCGGGCGAACCAATGCCGGACGCAACCATGAAGGCAATTGAGTACGCGAAGAAATACAACGTGCCTGTGGTTCTGACGCTGGGCACCAAATTCGTCATTGCCGACAACCCGGAGTGGTGGCAGGCCTTCCTGAAAGAACACGTCTCGATTCTGGCGATGAATGAAGAAGAAGCCGAAGCGCTGACCGGCGAAAGCGATCCGCTGCTGGCGTCTGATAAGGCGCTGGACTGGGTAGATCTGGTGCTCTGCACCGCCGGGCCGGTCGGGCTGTATATGGCGGGCTTCACGGAAGAAGAGAGCAAGCGGAAAACCCAGCACCCGCTGCTGCCGGGCGCAATCGCCGAATTTAACCAGTACGAGTTCAGCCGCGCCATGCGTCATAAAGACTGCATCAACCCGCTGCGTATCTTCTCCCACATCGCACCGTATATGGGTGGCCCCGAGAAGATCATGAACACCAACGGCGCGGGCGACGGCGCGCTGGCCGCGCTGCTGCACGACATCACCGCCAACGCCTACCACAAAACCAATGTGCCGAATTCCAGCAAGCACACCTTCAACTGGCTGACCTACTCCTCGCTGGCGCAGGTGTGCAAGTACGCGAACCGCGTGAGTTATCAGGTGCTGAACCAGCATTCACCGCGCTTAACGCGGGGGCTGCCGGAACGGGAAGACAGCCTCGAAGAGGCGTATTGGGACAGGTAAAAGCAAAACGGCAACCTGTGGTTGCCGTTTTTAGTGTTTGTTCCCTCTCCCTGTGGGAGAGGGCCAGGGTGAGGGCATCAGGCCGCACAAAACTTAACCCGTCACCGCCTCTTCAACCGGCGGTTTCGTCAGCATTGTCAGCATCGTATTCGCAATCTCACGCTCACCCATCACCACCTGGTTCGCGCCGCGCTCGGTGATGTACTCCACTTCGTCATCATAATGGGCGCGGGCAATGATTTCGATATGCGGGCATTTTTCACGGGCTGTGGCGACAATCTCGCCAGCCTCGTAACCGTTCGGGATAGTGAGTAACAGCCAGCGGGCGCAGTCCAGATGCGCCAGATTCATAATCTCTTCGTTAGCCGCGTTGCCCAGCACCGCGCGGATGCCGCGCTCGCGAAGCTCGTCGACGCGGGTGCGTGACGTCTCAATCACCACCAGCGGAATGCCCTGGGCCATCAGCTTCTCACCGAGCAGGCTGCCGACGCGGCCAAAACCGACCAGCAGCGCGTGGTTGCAGATATCCACCGGGATCTGTTTCTCCTCCTCAATCGCCTCTTCCAGGGTTTGCTCTTCGAGGGTTTCGGTCTTCTCGAGATATTTTTCCAGCAGGGCAAACAATACCGGGTTTAGCATGATGGAGAGGATCGCCCCCGCGAGCACCAGATTTTGCCCCGCCTGTGGCAGCAGGTTCAGGGCCATCCCCAGACCGGCCAGAATAAAGGCGAACTCGCCAATCTGCGCCAGGCTGGCGGCGATGGTCAGCGCCGTGCGCGGCGAATGGCCGAACATCCGTACCAGGAAGAAGGCGGCAACGGACTTACCAAAGATGATGATTGCCAGCGTACCCAGCACGGCCAGCGGCTGCTGAATGAGGATCAGCGGGTCGAACAGCATCCCGACGGAGACGAAGAACAGCACTGCGAATGCATCACGTAGCGGCAGGGTATCGTGCGCGGCGCGGTGGCTCAGCTCGGACTCGTTCAGCACCATCCCGGCGAAGAACGCGCCCAGCGCAAAGGAGACGTCAAACAGCTCGACGGCGCCAAAGGCAATGCCCAGCGCCAGCGCAAGGACCGAAAGCGTGAACAGTTCACGCGAGCCCGTGGCGGCGCTGCGGGACATGATCCACGGCACCAGACGGCGGCCCACCAGCATCATGATGGCGATAAACGCCACAACCTTACCGATGGTAATGCTCATATCCAGCGCCAGCGAGGCGAAGCCGATATTCTCTTTTTCCATCATCCCGGCGACGGCGGGCAGCAGTACCAGCGTCAACACCATCACCAGATCTTCAACAATCAGCCAGCCAATCGCGATTTGCCCGCGCTGGCTGTCTATCAGCTGTCTCTCTTCAAGCGCGCGCAGCAGCACCACGGTACTGGCGGTTGAAAGACACAGCCCAAATACGATACCGGTCATGATTGACCAGCCCAGCACCGCCGAAAGCGCCATGCCCAGCAGCGTCGCCACCCCTATCTGGGCGATCGCTCCCGGTATGGCGATCGACTTTACCGCCATCAGATCCTTCAGGGAAAAATGCAGTCCGACGCCAAACATCAGCAGGATCACGCCCAATTCCGCCAGCTCAGGCGCCAGTTTGGTATCAGCGACAAAACCCGGCGTAAAGGGCCCTGCCAGCACGCCCGCCAGTAAATAGCCTACCAGGGGCGAAATACGCAATTTATTGGCAATCATGCCGAGAATAAAAGCGAGCACAAGTCCACCAACAATGGTGGTGATAAGCGGTGTGGCGTGGTGCATTCCGTCTCCTTTCGCGATGGGTGATCCATTTTTGGTGCAAATACCAAAAAGCCGATTAATAGTTTATGACAATTTTTACGCTTATGTTTATGAATAATTGTTGAAATCACAATAAAAAGGCAATAAGCATGAAAAAAGGCAGATTTTGATAAATTTGCTGAGGGGAGGGAGAGGAAAGCCTTATGGCATCAGGTTATCCGGCTGCCAAAGTTTAACTTTGGCAGCCGTGAAGTCACGCTTTATGACGATTGTCAGGCAGGAATATGGTCAACATCCCCAGAAGTGGCAGGAAAGCGCAGATTTTATAGACCAGGAAGATGCTGGTGTGGTCTGCAACCATCCCCAACACGGCTGCGCCAAGGCCGCCCATGCCAAAGGCAAAACCGAAAAAGAGACCGGAAACCATACCGATACGTCCCGGCAGCAGCTCCTGCGCGTAGACCAGGATGGCTGAAAATGCCGATGCGAGAATGAAACCAATAATCACCGTCAATATTCCGGTCCATTCCAGCGTTGCGTACGGTAAAACAAGCGTAAACGGCGCGACGCCGAGGATAGAGCCCCAAATGACATATTTACGTCCAATTTTATCCCCCACAGGGCCGCCTATCACCGTGCCTGCCGCCACCGCAAACAGGAAGGCAAAGAGGTGGAACTGGGCGTTTTGTACTGATAATCCGAATTTTTGCATCAGATAGAAGGTGTAATAGCTGCTAATGCTCGCCATATAGAAATATTTCGAGAAAATCAGCACCAGCAGCACGCTGACGGCAAGGATCACCTTATTGCGCGGAAGGGGATTGGTTATCTTCGCGGCAGGTTTTCCCTTATTTACGCGATGCTGCGCGGCATACCAGCGGCTGATTTGCGCCAGGACGACAATCGCCAGCAGCGCGGCCAGCACAAACCACGCCACGTTGCCTTTGCCGTAAGGCGCGATAATTACCGCCGCCAGCAGAGGACCGAGGGAGCTACCAAAGTTACCCCCCACCTGGAACAGAGACTGCGCCAGCCCGTGACGTCCGCCGGAGGCCATACGTGCCACGCGGGACGATTCCGGATGGAACACCGATGAACCGGTTCCCACCAGCGCCGCGGCAACCAGTACCGCCTCAAAGCTGCCCGCCATGGCCAGCAGCACCAGCCCGCTCAGGGTGAAGCACATCCCAATGGGCAGCGACCATGGCATCGGGTATTTGTCCGTCCAGTAGCCCACCACCGGCTGTAGCAGCGAAGAGGCCAGCTGGAAGGTCAGGGTGATCATCCCGATCTGCACGAAGGTTAATGAGAACTCAGACTGCAACAGCGGGTAGATCGCCAGAATCAGCGACTGGATCATGTCGTTGAGCAGATGAGAGAGACTGATTGCGCCTAATACTTTAAAGGAAGTGCGCGATTTCGGCGGCGACGCCGGAGCGCCCTGGACGGGCTGGGTTGATTCACTGATTGCCATAAATACCACGTCGATTTGTTATTAGAGATGCAGGGAGTAATTATTATCCGACTAACATACCCGTCCGTGACATTTGAAGAAAGTCGCAATTCTGAAAACTTATTTGTCTATTCTTGTGAGTCACTGTAATTTTTGCGTTTGTCTATGGGTCAGGGAGAGAGAAGATGAAGTTAATGAAGCGTGGCGTCGCGCTGGCGCTCATCGCCGCATGGGGGCTAACAAGCCTGCCCGCGCAGGCGTATGAAAAAGATAAAACCTATAAAATTACCATTCTGCATACTAACGATCATCACGGCCATTTCTGGCGCAGCGAATACGGTGAATATGGCCTGGCGGCGCAAAAAACGCTGGTGGACGGCATTCGTAAAGAGGTCGCGGCCCAGGGCGGCAGCGTACTGCTGCTGTCGGGCGGGGATATTAATACCGGCGTACCGGAATCTGATTTGCAGGATGCCGAGCCTGATTTCCGCGGCATGAATTTAATTGGTTACGACGCGATGGCGGTCGGAAACCACGAGTTTGATAATCCACTGAGCGTGTTGCGCCAGCAGGAGAAGTGGTCCAAATTCCCGTTCCTTTCCGCCAATATTTATCAGAAAAGCACCGGCGAGCGCCTGTTTAAACCGTGGGCGCTGTTTAAGCGTCAGGATCTGAAGATCGCGGTCATCGGCTTAACCACCGACGATACGGCCAAAATTGGTAATCCTGAATTTTTCACCGACATCGAATTTCGTAAACCGGCGGACGAAGCGAAGCTGGTGATCCAGGAGTTGCAGCAGAATGAAAAACCGGATGTGATTATCGCGACCACCCACATGGGGCATTACGATAACGGTCAGCACGGCTCTAACGCGCCGGGCGACGTGGAGATGGCGCGCAGCCTTCCTGCGGGCTCGCTGGCGATGATTGTGGGCGGTCACTCACAGGATCCGGTCTGCATGGCTTCTGAGAATAAAAAGCAGGCAGATTATGTGCCCGGCACGCCGTGCGCGCCTGATCGTCAGAACGGGATCTGGATTGTACAGGCCCACGAGTGGGGTAAATACGTTGGCCGCGCGGATTTCGAATTCCGTAACGGCGAAATGAAGCTGGTGCACTATCAGCTCATCCCGGTCAACCTGAAGAAGAAAGTGACCTACCCGGATGGCAAAAGCGAGCGCGTACTCTACACGCCAGAGATCGCTGAAAACCAGCAGATGCTCTCTCTGCTGACGCCGTTCCAGAGCAAAGGGAAAGCGCAGCTGGACGTGAAGATTGGCACGCTTAACGGACGACTGGAAGGGGACCGCAGCAAAGTCCGCTTTGTACAGACCAACATGGGGCGTCTGGTGCTGGCCGCGCAGATGGCGCGCACGAATGCGGATTTCGGCGTGATGAGCGGCGGCGGTATTCGTGATTCCATCGAAGGCGGAGACATCACCTATAAAGACGTGCTCAAAGTGCAGCCGTTTGGCAACGTGGTGGTCTATGCGGACATGAGCGGGAAGGAGGTGATTGACTACCTGACCGCCGTGGCGCAGATGAAGCCGGATTCCGGGGCGTATCCGCAGTTTGCTAACGTCAGCTTCGTCGCGAAGGACGGCAAGCTTAACGATCTCAAAATCAAAGGCGAACCGGTTGATCCGGCGAAAACCTACCGCCTGGCAACGTTAAGCTTTAACGCCACCGGCGGCGACGGCTATCCGCATATCGATAACAAACCGGGCTATGTAAATACCGGGTTTATTGATGCGGAAGTGTTGAAGCAGTTTATCCAGCAAAATTCACCGATTGACGTGAACATGTATGAGCCGAAAGGCGAGGTGAGCTGGCAGTAGTGCGTTTTTTTGCCGGGTGGCGGCTTCGCCTTACCCGGCCTACATTTGAATCGTAGGCCCGGTAAGCGCAGCGCCACCGGGCAATTTTCTCAATCCCGGCGCGCAATATCCGCAAATTTCGCGTCCAGCATTTTCGCCAAATCGCCTGCGGCCAGTTCGATATCCAGCCCGCGTTTGCCGCCAGAAATATAGATCGTCTCAAATTCCTGCGAAGGCGCATCGATCAGCGTCGGCAGACGCTTTTTCTGGCCGAGCGGGCTGATCCCGCCGACCAGATAACCCGTTGTGCGTTGCGCAACCATCGGGTCAGCCATATCGACCTTTTTCGCTCCCAGCGCTTTGGCCACTTTCTTCAGATCAAGCTGTCCGGCGACGGGCGTCACTGCCACGGCGAGGTGCTTCATATCGCCGTTCACCGCGACCAGCAGCGTTTTGTAGACCTGGTCCGCGTTCAGCCCCAGCTTGCGCACCACTTCATCACCAAAGTTGGTTTCGTTCGGATCGTGATCGTAGGTGTGGATCCGGAAAGAAATTTTGTTTTTTTCGAGTAATTTAACGGCGGGAGTCATGGCTATCCTTCTTACGACAGACGATTCATACCAGCAGCATACGCCTGACGTTTGTCTAAAAAATAGCACCATCTTGCGCAATAGTATTGGCAGTGATGGTTACTTTGAGCGACAATCGGCGTAGCCGAAGGTCACTTCGGTATAATAAAAACGATGAAATTCCTCTTTGACGGGCCAATAGAGATATTGGCCATTTTTTTATTTCAGCAGCGACGGCAAATTCCCTTCTCCGTACAAATGCAACGCGCCAACCGCGACAACATAACGACCGGCAGGCAGGGCATATAGTGTCTCCCGCCACGCCTGGTTGCGCGCGTTCATCAGCACATCATACAACGATTCACTGAATGTCGACGGTAACGCCAGCTTACCGTCTGCGGGCGGCGCATCCAGCCACCAGCCAATCATCGTTTGCAGCAGACGCGCGTTGGTGTGCCAGTGGGTCAGGGTATCATCCAGCAGCATCAGGCCGTCATCGGGAAGCTGGCGAAGAAGCGCAATCTGGCTGTCCGTGCCTTCCAGTTCAATGACGGACAGGTTGCGCGCCCTTGCCGCATTCAGCAGTTGATAATCGATACCGTAATCGCCGCGCAGCCCCAGGCGCTGCGCCTGGGTGGCCTGTAGCACCATGGCAATTTGCCACAGGGGCAGAGTGTCGAGCATTGAGAGCGAGACGCCGGTCTCATCCGCAAGACGGGTAAGCTCAGCCAGCTGCGTCCCGTTAAGACGTTCCGCCAGGGGGCGATCGCTTTCCAGCCCGGCAAACGGCGATTCATGGCCGGAGATGTCGGCTTCGACGATCAGCGCGTCGGCGCGCTTCAGCAGTTTAATCAGGCCGGAGGGCAGGGGGGACATGTCCTGCGTGCCCATATGAATGCTTCCCACCAGGTGCAGATGCTGCCCGCCCGGAAGCGAAATATCCATACCGGGCCAGGCATAACGGCGGGGAAAAAGGGCGCGAAACGATGTTTTTAGACGATTAAACAGACCCATACGCGCTCCATGATCGGAAAGGTTCATGCTAGCGCGTACGGGTACAAGGTTCAATCCTTCGGTTTAAACCGCAGCAGACGGTTAGCGTTGCTCACCACGGTAATTGACGAGAGCGCCATCGCCGCACCCGCAACAACCGGGTTCAGCAGGGTACCGGTCAGCGGCCACAAAATCCCGGCGGCAATCGGAATGCCGAGCGAGTTATAGACGAAGGCCCCCAGCAGGTTCTGCTTCATGTTGCGCAACGTGGCTTTCGAAATCGCCAGCGCATCCGCCACCCCCATCAGGCTGTGGCGCATCAGGGTGATCGCCGCGGTTTCAATGGCGACATCGCTCCCGCCGCCCATCGCAATGCCTACGTCAGCCTGCGCCAGCGCCGGGGCGTCGTTGATGCCGTCGCCCACCATCGCCACCTGGCGACCCTGACTTTGCAGGTTCTTGATGGCGTCCGCTTTGCCGTCCGGCAGCACGCCCGCGATCACCTCATCAATACCGGCTTCTTTCGCAATGGCGTTGGCGGTGGTCGGGTTGTCCCCGGTCAGCATCACCAGACGATAGCCCGCGCGGTGCAGGCGCTGTAAGGCATCTACGCTGTCCTGGCGCAACGGATCGCGCACGGCCAGCAGCGCCGCCACCTGACCATCCCTCGCCAGCAGAACCGGCGTCGCGCCCTGAGAGGCCTGCGCGTTTAGCTCTGCGTCCAGCGCGGACATATCAACGCCGTGTTCAGTCAGCAGTGCCTGGTTGCCCAGCAGCAGCGTATGGCCTTCGGCTTCACCGCTGACCCCTAAACCGCGCAGGGTGCGGAAGTTGCTGACCTGCGGCAGACGGCCATCACCGGCTTTCTCCAGGATGGCGCGCGCCAGCGGGTGGCTGGAACCTTGTTCCAGCGCGGCGGCAAGGCGCAGGGCGTCCGTCTCCGTACAGCCAACGGTACTGACGGCCACCACCTGCGGTTTGCCCTCGGTGAGCGTGCCGGTTTTATCAAAGACAAGGGTGTCCAGCGTGCTTGCCCGTTGCAGGGCGTCAGCATCCCGGACCAGTACGCCAAATTCGGCGGCGCGTCCGACGCCAGAGATAATCGACATCGGCGTGGCCAGACCAAGAGCACAAGGGCAGGCGATGATCAGCACCGTGGTGGCGATCACCAGGGTGTAGACAATCTGCGGCGCCGGGCCGAAGAAATACCAGATCGCCGCGCTCAGCAGGGCAATACCGACGACCACCGGCACAAAAATGGCGGAGATTTTATCGGCAAGCTGACCAATCTCCGGCTTACTGCTCTGCGCCTGGCGGACCATGCGAATGATGCGTGACAGCGTGGTATGGCTCCCGACCGCGCTGGCGCGGAACAGTACGCTGCCGTCCTGTACCACCGTACCCGCATGCACCGCATCGCCCTGAGATTTCTGCTGGGGTATCGGCTCGCCGGTCAGCATCGCTTCATCCAGCCAGGCATCGCCCTGGGTGATTTCACCGTCGACGGGCACGCGGTCGCCGGTGGTCAGGCGCAGCGTCATTCCCGGCTGTACCTCTGAGAGCGGAACGCTTTTTTCCCCGTCGTCCGTGACCACGCGGGCCGTCGGCGGGGTTAAATCGAGTAATCTTTCCAGCGCTTTCGACGAGCGCTGACGCGCGCGGGCTTCGAGCATATGGCCTAAGTTAATCAGACCGATAATCATCGCACTCGCTTCATAATAGAGATGGCGCGCCTCCATCGGGAACCACTGCGGCCAGACGTTCACGCTCATCGAATACAGCCACGCCGCGCCGGTACCGAGCGCGACCAGCGTGTCCATCGTCGCGGTGCGGTTTTTCAGGCTCTTCCAGGCGCTGGTATAGAAATGTCCGCCAGCAAACACCATCACCGCAAGGGTAATCAGACCAATCACCAGCCACAGGGTGCGGTTGTCAGCGGTGACCATCATGTTGTCACCCATCATGCCCCACACCATCACCGGAATACCGACCAGCAGGGCGACAATCGCCTGCCAGCGGAAACGCTTCATAGTGGCGACAGCCGTTTCCTGCTGGCGCTCGCGGCGCTCGGCATCATCTTCGATGGCCTCCGCCCCGTAGCCCGCTTTCTCCACGGCCTGCACTAACTCTGCGGCGGAGGCGCTGCCCATCACCAGCGCAGTACGCTCCGCCAGGTTTACCCGTGCCTGTGCGACGCCCGGTACCGCCTGTAAGGCGTTTTGTACCCGGGAGACGCAGCTGGCGCAGCTCATGCCGTTGATCAGCAGCTGTTGGCTGTCATCAATATCATCAGCTACCGGAAGCTCAGGAGTGGCCGCTGTCAGTGCTTCCGACGGGGATGATGACTCTGCCAGCGGTTTAGCCTTTGGGTGGCTTAACTCCGCCCCGTAACCGGCCTGTTTAATGGTATCAATCAGCGCGTCGGCGCTGGCGCTGCCGGTCACGGCGGCATGATCGATAGTCACCTCAGCGCTTTCCACGTCAGGACGCTGCTCCAGGCTTTCTTTAACGCGTTTGACACAGTGGCCGCAGGAGAGGCCGTCCAGTGTCAGGTCAATAGTGTGAGACATAACAAAACTCCCGTATAATGTTCTGGTCAATTGTTGACCTTCACTCTGCTTTTCGCTAACTGTTATGAAGGTTAAACCTTCCATCAAGGGGAAGGTCAAGGGGGAAATGTGAATATCAGCGATGTTGCGAAAAAAACCGGCTTAACCAGCAAAGCGATTCGCTTTTATGAGGAAAAAGGGCTGGTGACGCCACCGTTGCGCAGTGAAAACGGCTACCGCAGCTATACGCAGCTGCATCTTGATGAACTGACGTTACTGCGCCAGGCAAGACAGGTAGGATTTAACCTTGAAGAGTGCGGCGAGCTGGTTAACCTGTTTAACGATCCGAAACGCCACAGTGCCGACGTGAAAAAACGTACGCTGGAAAAAGTGGCGGAGATCGAACGCCATATCATCGAATTACAGGCGATGCGTGAGCAACTGTTACAGCTGGCAGAATCCTGCCCGGGAGATGACAGCGCCGAGTGCCCGATTATCGACAATCTTTCCGGCTGCTGCCACCGTAAAACCCACGTCTAACAGGCTTTAACCCGCAGGGTAATGCCTTCCACCGCAATGACCTCAACCCGCGTGCCGGCGCTGAGGTCATCGTCGGCCACCACCGGCCACGAACTGTCCCCCACGCGCATATGACCGCGTCCGTTGATCAGCGCGTTATCAAGCGTAAAGCGTCTACCCACGATCTGCTGCCCACGCTGGTTGAGGTGCGCGTCGACCGGCTTCTGCGCCTTCACCCGTTTGTTCAGCCAGCGCCACCACAGCCAGGCGGCCAGCAGCGTCAGCACGGCAAACAGCGCGCCCTGCCACTCCCAGCCGACAGGCAGCAGCCAGACGACCAGCCCGGTAATCACCGCGGCAACCCCGCTCCACAGCAGATAACCGTTGCCGCCAAGCATCTCGGCGGCCAGCAGTAAACCGCCAAGGCTTAGCCAGAACGCATGAGGATGTGCAACGATGAGCTCAATCATTTTTTACGCTCGTTTCCGCCGTCTTTGATCAACTCGGCAATTCCGGCGATAGATCCCATCAGACTGCTGGCATCCAGCGGCATCATTACCACCTTGCTGTTGTTCGCGGAGCCGATCTCCTTCAGCGCATCGGTATATTTTTGCGCGACGAAGTAGTTCACGGCCTGGATATCCCCGGCGGCAATCGCCTCGGAGACCATTTGCGTCGCACGGGCTTCTGCTTCTGCCGAACGTTCACGCGCTTCCGCCTGGAGGAAGGCAGACTGACGGTCGCCCTCGGCTTTCAGGATCTGCGACTGTTTTTCCCCTTCCGCTTTCAGGATTTCAGCCTGACGCACCCCTTCGGCTTCAAGAATATAGGCGCGCTTGGTACGCTCGGCCTTCATCTGCGCGTTCATGGAAGCAATCAGCTCTGCCGGTGGGCGCACGTCGCGGATCTCAATGCGGGTCACTTTGATCCCCCACGGATTGGTGGCTTCATCCACAATGTGCAGCAGGCGGGTATTAATGCTGTCGCGCTGGGAGAGCATTTCGTCCAGCTCCATTGAGCCAAGCACGGTACGGATGTTGGTCATGGTCAGGTTGACGATCGCCAGCTCCAGGTTGCTCACCTCATAGGCCGCTTTCGGCGCATCAATCACCTGAATAAAGCACACCGCATCGATGGTGACGTTGGCGTTATCCTTGGAGATGACTTCCTGGGAAGGGATATCCAGCACCTGCTCCATCATATTGATCTTACGCCCAATTCTATCCATGAACGGGACGATCAGGCTTAAACCCGGCTGAAGAGTATTGGTGTAGCGACCGAAGCGTTCGACGGTCCACTGGTAACCCTGCGGGACAATTTTGACGCCTGCGCCCACGATAACCAGCGCAACGAATATAAGGACAGGAACAACGATGAGCATAAAAACCTCCTGTTTTGCATGCCGTAACGAGAAAAACTGCGTATTTGTTGAACGTAAGTATATCGGCTAACGAACAGGATTTCGCCCCTGTAAAGAGGTGGGAACCGGACTGGCAGAAATAAAACGCCCCGTTCGGGATGCGGGGCGCAAAGCGTTACTTTTCAGACCAGGTATAGCTGAAGTCAGTGATAAACCCATCCCCGGCGTCAGCGATAGCTTTTGATAAGCCCTGATAGTATTTTTCCAGGCCGATGGCCTCTATCTGCTGGATCTGCTCGCGAACGGGAGCGCAGAACAATACCGCATTGCCCGCCCCGACACGTTTGTTGTTCGGCGGCAGATCGCCGGTAATCGCCTTAAACCAGGTTCTGATCCCTTGCTTTAAGCTGTGCGGCGCTTTTGTAAGATCCTCCTGGCCGGTCAGCACCTGTAGGGTAGGGAATTCATTAGCATTGACGGCGGTTTTCATACGCGCAAAGAACGCGGTAAAAAGCTCAAAAGAGCCGAGATCTGTGACGCGAGGCTTGGTGGTTTTTCCGTTTTTATTGCCCATTTTTCCGGCAGGGGCTGTAGGCGCCGGAACCACATTGACCTTATGCAGATCCAGACCAAACAGCAGATTGCAGTGCGCCCGGCGCTCTTTAAGCGGGTAGGACATCAGCACGTCAATAAACGCCGTCGCCTTCACATCGGCCAGATCATGGTTAATCAGCCATTGCGAGCGGGCAAATTCCGCGGGGGAAACGAACCAGTCCGGCACCTCAGTAAAGCGTCTGGATTTACCCTTGCCGTCAAACTCGAGAAAGTAAGCTCCATCATCGAAAGCAAAATAGCAGTTTTTAAAGCTACCGATTGTGGTGTTAACGATGAGCGCCTTCTTAACAAAATCGACCACCTCTGCACCCATGACAAAACGCGTGAGTTCAGAAGAATTGATGACTTCCATTAATGTTTCCACATCAGGAACACCAGGCTTCAGGGAAGAGAACTCATAAAAGATATGTGTCATGTTGCTGACTTCCTGTAGTTATAGAGGTGACAATTAGCGAGCAAAAAGTTTAACACTTGCTATAGGTTAAGGCTATTCGCGCTGCGTAGCGGAAAGGATTATGCTAAAGGCTGTTCTTATTACAGCGGTTAATGGAATCGGAATGAATAATAAAAAAAATCTTCTGGATATCAGGGATGTTGGCTTTCGTGTGGGTGATAATACCATCCTTCAGCACGTCGATTTTTGTCTCTCTCCGGGCGAATTTAAACTGATAACTGGCCCCTCCGGCTGCGGCAAAAGCACCCTCCTGAAAATCGTGGCTTCGCTACTGAGCCCAACGGAGGGAACCATCCTGTTTGCAGGAAAAGATATCGCCACGCTTTCACCGGAAAGCTATCGCCAGCAGGTGTCATACTGCGTGCAAACGCCGTCCCTGTTTGGCGACACGGTATACGACAATCTGGTTTTCCCCTGGCACATCCGCAACCAAACGCCTGATCCGAAAAAGTTTACCGACGATCTGACCCGGTTCGGGCTTTCGCCGGAGACGCTGACCAAATCGATCGCCGAACTGTCGGGAGGGGAAAAGCAGCGCGTCTCGCTGATCCGTAACCTGCAATTCTTGCCGAAGGCGCTGTTGCTGGACGAAATCACCAGCGCGCTGGATGACGCTAACAAGCGCAACGTCAATGACATTATCCATCGCTACGCCCGGGAGCAGAATATTGCCGTGCTGTGGGTGACGCATGATTCAAATGAAATTACCCATGCGGATGATGTCATCACGCTCAGGCCGCAGGGCGGGAAAATGGAGGAGGCTCATCGTGGGTGAACATAACATAACCAACGAATCGCTGGCGCTGTCGATGGTCCTGGTGCTGGTGGCGATTGTGGTCAGCTACCGGGAAAAGCTGGGGCTGGAAAAAGATATTCTTTGGAGTATCGCCCGCGCGGTCATTCAGCTCATCATCGTCGGCTATGTGCTGAAATACATCTTCAACGTCAATCATGCCGTGCTGACCCTGTTGATGGTGCTGTTTATCTGCTTTAACGCGGCATGGAACGCGCAGAAACGCAGTAAATACATCGATAAAGCGTTCATTTCGTCGTTGATCGCCATCACTACCGGGACCGCGTTAACGCTGGCGGTACTGGTACTCTCCGGCTCGATAGAATTTACGCCGATGCAGGTGATCCCCATTTCCGGGATGATTGCGGGCAATGCGATGGTGGCGGTCGGGTTGTGCTACAACAATCTGGGGCAACGGTTCAGCAGTGAACAGCAGCAGCTTCAGGAGAAGCTAAGCCTGGGCGCGACGCCGAAGGTGGCCTCTGCGCGGTTGATCCGCGACAGCATTCGCTCTTCGCTGATCCCAACGGTGGATTCCGCCAAAACGGTGGGTCTGGTGAGCCTGCCGGGCATGATGTCGGGGCTGATTTTTGCCGGTATCGATCCGGTAAAAGCGATTAAGTACCAGATTATGGTGACGTTTATGCTGCTCTCTACGGCGAGCCTGTCCACCATCATTGCCTGCTACCTGACCTATCGGAAGTTTTACAACGCGCGCCACCAGCTGGTGGTGACGCAGTTGAAAAAGACGGGGTAATATCGGCTTTTGTAGGCCCGGTAAGCGTTAGCGCCACCGGGCATTTTTTTACTAGTAGAGCAACGCGTACAGCTGACGACGATATTTCGACGCCAGCGCGTCACCGGTACCCAGCGCGGCCAGGATCTCCTGGAACATCTTCCGCGCCTGTCCGTCTGCGGCGCCCAGGTCCTTCTGAAGATGGCTAAACAGCAGCTCCAGCGCCTCTTCGTTACGCCCCACCTGATGAAGCTGAAGCGCCAGCTGGCTTGCCAGCGCGGCATCCTGCGGGTTGTCCGCAACCTGCTGCTGAAGCTGTTGAATTTCAGGGGTATCGGCCGCCTGTTTCAGCAGGTCAATCTGCGCCACCAGACCCTGATAACGGGTATCCTGATCCTGCATCGGCACCGTTTTCAGCACGGCTTCCGCGTCTTCAGGGCGGTGCAGCGCAATCTGGGTCTCTGCCAGCAGCAGACCAATCTGGCTGTTCTGGTTCGACAGCTGCCACGCGTCTTTTAACAGCGGCAGCGCCTCGTCGTACTTACCTTCCTGCATCAGCGCCATGGCTTCCTGCGCTTTCAGCTCTTCTTCGCGCGGCAGAACTTTATCCAGCAGGGCGCGGATCGCCTCTTCCGGCTGCGGCCCCTGGAAGCCATCCACCGGCTGACCGTTCTGGAACAGGTAGACGGTTGGGATCGCGCGCAGGCCAAACTGGGAAGCCACCATTGGTTCGGCGTCACAATCCAGCTTCGCCAGAATGAACTGACCGTTGTACTGCGCGGCAAGGCTTTCCAGGACCGGCGTCAGTTGCAGGCAGTGTTGGCTGCGTTCAGACCAGAAGTAGAACAGCACCGGTTTAATCATTGACTGTTCGAGCGTCTGTTGCAGGTTAGCTTCAGTTATGTTGACGATATTCTGTACGGACATGCGGCATTCTCTTTTATCGGTTTACTCTTTACATGGGGGTAAGCGTCGTCGCTTCAACTCAACCCTGCAAAATTTTGTCCATCATCCGCCCCGGCAGCAGGCGTTTCAACCAGCCGACGGCATGGGTTACCAGCGTGACCGGATAGCGCATTTTAGGGGTATCGCTCTCAAACGCGTGGCGCACTTTGGCAACGACGGCTTCTGGCCCAAGCGTAAAACGCGCCGCGATGCCGGGGTTTTCGACCGGTTTGTCCGCCTGCGTCTGGTTAACGTTTTCCGTAAAGCGGGTGCGGATCGGGCCCGGTTCAATCAGGCTGACCTTAATACCGCTGTGGCGCAGCTCCATGCGCAACGCATCGGACCAGGCTTCAAGCGCATATTTGCTGGCGGCGTAAGCCCCGCGGCCCGGGGTGGAGATCAGGCCCATGACCGAGGAGGTCATCACGATGCGCCCTTCGCCGTGCGGCAGCATGGCGGGGAGAAGGCGCATGGTAAGCTGATGCGCCCCGAAAAAGTTTGCGGAGAACTGCTGCTCCAGCTGTTCCCGTGAGAGAGTCTGTAGCGGGCCGTACACGCCGTAGCCCGCATTGTTGAAGAGACCGTAAAGACGGTTGTTGGTCAGGGCGATAACCTCATCGGCGGCCTGCTCTACGCTCTCTGGCGAATCGAGATCCAGCAGAATGCCGGTAAATCCCAGCCCTCGCATGCGTTCGACATCCTCGGGTTTGCGGCAGGCTGCCAGTACCCAAAACCCCTGACGTTTCAGTTCAAGGGCGCTTTCAAGGCCAATTCCGCTGGAACATCCTGTTATTAAGACCGATTTTTGCATAACTTTACCTGTCAGGTTCTCAGCTGTTTGACGAGTCATGTTTTACTAAAGGAGCCAGCCGGGTTGCCATCCAGTCGGCAATGAACGGCTGGGCATCGCGATTGGGGTGAATGCCATCATCCTGCATCCACTGGGGTTTCAGATAGACCTCTTCCATGAAAAATGGCAGCAGCGGAATATCAAACTCTTTGGCAAGCTTAGGATAGATCGCGCTAAACGCCTCATTATACCGACGGCCGTAGTTGGCGGGCAGGCGAATTTGCATCAGCAGCGGCTGGGCATTGGCGGCCTTAATGGTCTGCAAAATGGTCCGCAGCGTTTGCTCCGTTTGCTGAGGCTGGAAGCCGCGCAAACCATCATTACCGCCCAGTTCAACCAGCACCCAACGCGGTTGATGCTGCTTAAGCAGGGCAGGCAGGCGCGATAAGCCTTGCTGCGACGTATCGCCGCTGATGCTGCCGTTCACGACAGACGCCCGGGACTGCCATTTATCATTGAGCAGGGCGGGCCAGGCCGCACTGGCGGCCATACGATAGCCCGCACTCAGGCTGTCGCCCAGAATCAATAACGTGTCCGCAGCCGCCGCGCGGAAGGTCATCAGCATCAAAAACAGGAAGGGCAAATGCCAGCGGAAAACATTGTTGAAGTTCATCGTCTTAAGAAGTCCGTCGGTCAGGGAGAACACGAGCTTTCCATCCTCACCGGAGTTGAACTCGTTGTCAAACGTGCCGAAACCATCGCCCTGATTGGTGAATCCGGTTCCGGTAAGTCCACGCTGCTGGCCATTCTCGCCGGTCTGGACGATGGCAGCAGTGGGGAAGTGAACCTGGTCGGCCAGCCCCTCCACGCGCTTGATGAAGAGGCCCGCGCCGCGCTGCGTGCCCGGCATATCGGGTTTGTCTTTCAGTCATTCATGCTGATCCCGACGCTGAACGCGCTGGAAAACGTTGAGCTGCCCGGCCTGCTGCGCGGTGACAATACCCGTGAAAGCCGCGATCACGCCAAGGCGTTGCTGGAACAGCTGGGGCTAGGCAAACGTCTCGACCATCTTCCGGCACAGCTTTCCGGCGGTGAGCAGCAGCGCGTGGCGCTGGCGCGGGCGTTTAACGGGCGCCCTGAAGTGCTGTTTGCCGATGAACCCACTGGTAACCTTGACCGTAAAACCGGAGACAAGATTGCCGATCTGCTGTTTTCCCTCAACCGCGAGCACGGCACCACGCTGATTCTGGTTACCCACGATCCGCAGCTGGCCGCCCGCTGCGACCGCCGCCTGCGGCTGGTGAACGGTATTCTTCAGGAGGAAGCATGATTGCCCGCTGGTTCTGGCGCGAGTGGCGCTCGCCCTCGCTGCTGATTGTCTGGCTGGCGTTGAGCCTGGCGGTGGCCTGCGTGCTGGCGCTCGGTAGCGTCAGCGATCGTATGGAGAAAGGGCTTAGCCAGCAGAGTCGGGAATTTATGGCCGGAGACCGGGCTCTGCAAAGTTCTCGCCCCGTGCCGCCGGGCTGGATTGAGGAAGCGCGCAAAGAGGGGCTGAAGGTAGGGGAGCAGATCACCTTTCAGACTATGACCTTTGCGGGCGACACGCCGCAGCTTGCCAGCGTAAAAGCCGTGGATGACATCTACCCGATGTATGGTGACTTACAAACCAGCCCGCCGGGGCTAAAACCGACGGCCGGTACGGTCCTGCTGGCATCGCGACTGATGGCGCTGCTGAACCTGAAACCCGGCGACAGTATCGACGTCGGCGACGCGACACTCAAAATTGCCGGGGAAGTAGTGCAGGAGCCCGACTCCGGATTTAATCCGTTCCAGCTTGCGCCGCGCCTGCTGATGAACACCGCTGATGTGGCGAAAACCAACGCCGTCCAGCCGGGAAGCCGTGTCACCTGGCGGTATAAGTTTGGCGGGACGCCTGCTCAGCTGGAGGCGTACGAAAAATGGCTCCTGCCGCAGCTCAAGCCGGAACACCGCTGGTACGGGCTGGAGCAGGATGACGGGGCGCTCGGCAAATCCCTCGAACGTTCCCAGCAGTTCCTGCTGCTGTCGGCGCTGTTAACCTTGCTGCTTGCCATTGCGGCGGTTGCCGTGGCGATGGGGCACTACTGCCGCAGCCGTTACGATCTGGTGGCGATCCTCAAAACCCTCGGCGCGGGCCGCGCGCAGCTGCGCAAGCTGATTGTCGGCCAGTGGCTAATGGTGCTGGCGCTGTCGGCTCTGACCGGCGGGGCGATAGGGCTGCTGTTTGAAAAGCTGCTAATGGTGCTGCTCAAACCGGTACTGCCCGCCGCATTACCGCCTGCCAGCCTCTGGCCGTGGCTGTGGGCCATCGGCGCGATGACGACGATCTCCCTGCTGGTGGGGCTACGCCCGTACCGGTTGCTGCTCGCCACCCAGCCGCTGCGCGTGCTGCGCCGCGATGTGGTGGCCAGCGTCTGGCCGCTGAAGTTCTACCTGCCGGTGATTATTGCGGTGGCGGTCGGGCTGTTGGCCTGGCTGATGGGCGGCAGCACGCTGCTGTGGGCGGTGCTGGCGGGCGCGGTGGTGCTGGCGCTGCTGTGCGGCGTAGTGGGCTGGATACTGCTTAATGTCCTGAGAAAGCTGACAGTTAAATCACTCCCCATACGGTTAGCGGTTAACCGACTGCTGCACCAGCCGTGGTCTACCCTCAGCCAGCTCTCGGCATTTTCGCTGTCTTTTATGCTGCTGGCGCTTCTGCTGGTGCTGCGCGGGGATCTGCTGGATCGCTGGCAGCAACAGCTTCCGCCGGAAAGCCCGAACTATTTCCTGATCAACATTGCTCCCGAACAGGTGACGCCGCTGAAGGGTTTCCTGTCTGAGCATCACATTATTCCGGAATCGTTCTATCCGATCGTGCGCGCCCGCCTGACGCAGATCAACGGCCAGTCGACGGAGGGAAATAAGGATGAATCGCTCAATCGCGAACTCAACCTGACCTGGCAGGCGAAACGTCCGGACCATAACCCGATCGTTGCCGGCACCTGGCCGCCGAAAGCGGGGGAAGTGTCGATGGAGGAGGGGCTGGCGACACGCCTGAACGTGAACCTCGGCGACAGCGTGACCTTCACCGGTGATACCCAGGATTTCACCGCCAAAGTTACCAGCCTGCGTAAAGTGGACTGGGAAAGCCTGCGACCAAACTTCTTCTTCATCTTCCCGCCGGGTGCGCTGGACGGACAGCCCCAGAGCTGGCTCACCAGCTTCCGCTGGGAAAACGGCAACGGCATGCTGACGCAGCTTAACCGGGAATTTCCGACGGTGAGCCTGCTGGATATCGGCGCGATCCTCAAACAGGTCGGGCAGGTGCTGGAGCAGGTGAGCCGCGCGCTGGAGGTGATGGTAGTGCTGGTGACCGTCTGCGGCGTGCTGTTGCTGCTGGCGCAGGTGCAGGTGGGCATGCGTCAGCGTCATCAGGAGCTGGTGGTCTACCGCACGCTGGGAGCCAGTAAACGGCTGCTGCGCGCCACGCTGTGGAGCGAATTTGCCCTGCTCGGGCTGGTGGCGGGCCTGGTGGCGGCCATCGGAGCGGAAACCGCGCTGGCGGTACTCCAGAGCAAAGTCTTCGACTTCCCGTGGGAGCCCGACTGGCGGCTGTGGTTAACGCTGCCCGTCTGCGGCGCCGTGCTGCTGTCCCTGTGCGGCGGCTGGCTCGGAACCCGGCTGTTGAAAGGTAAAGCGCTATTCCGCCAGTTTGTCAGCTAGTTTACTGACGTGATGATGACGCACCGGCATTTCTGCTGGTGCGTCATCGCTTAACGGCACAAATCGTTAATGCCCCTGCATTTAGTAGCACAAAACATTAAAAACCCGCCCACACAGCCCGAATTTTTCCGGTTAATATTCACCAGCTAAATATTTAGCAGCGTGTCTATCAAGGAAAAAGAATGACTATAAGAAAAACAGCGCTGGCGACAACGATCGGCGCAGCAGTGGCATTGGCTTCTTTCGCATCTCAGGCGGAAATCACCCTTCTGAAACAGGATCCGCAGGCGGGTAACCCGCTGAGCCGCCTGAACTTCACCGTTGGCGGCAGTATTCGTCCTCAGTTCCAGAATATGACCGGTGATGACGGCAAAAACAGCTACAAGCGCAACGGCTTTGACGGCGGCACCCGCTTCCGTTTCGCTGCGGATTACTACCTGTTCGATGACATCAGCTGGATCAGCTACTACGAGCTGGGTGTGAACATTCCGGCGCAGTTCAACTGGGATCATCACTACGCCGACGGCGCGCACGACACCTCTCGTCGTATGCTCTACACCGGTCTGAAGAGCGACACCTGGGGTACGCTGACCTTCGGCCAGCAGAACAGCGTGTACTATGACGTAGTGGGCGCAAAAACCGATATCTGGGACTACGACATGATTGGTCAGGCGCCAGGTAACGGGATCAACGGCGACTATGACGGCTCTTACCGTTCACGCCAGATGCTGAAGTACAAGAAAACCGTGGGCGATGCTGACATCTACGCCTCTTACCTGTTTGAAGACAGCGAATACCTGCCGGGCAACGGCCTGCGTTACAAACGTAAAGGCGGCGGTTCACTGGGTATCGATTATCACCTGACTACCGATCTGACCTGGGGCGCAGCGTGGAACTACACCCGCGCGGACATGCGTAACCCGGACAACGGCGACAGCAAATCCTACGACCAGAACATCCTTGGTACCGCCCTGAGCTGGACGCCGGATAACTGGACCTTCTCCGCAGGCGGCGGCTGGTATCAGAACTTCCTGACCACCAAAAAAGTGTCCGTTAACGACTACTTCGCCGGTGATGCATGGGGTATTGAATACTTTGCGGGTTACAAGTTCCCGGTTGGTCAGTATGCGGTGAAATCCATCCAGCCGTACTTCATGGGCGACCGTATTGAGTACGTGAATGGCCGTAACTATCAGCGCATCGACAACGGTGTGGGTATTAGCTTCCAGCTGGATTACGGTTTCCGCGTAGATTACGAACACGTGTTCACCTCCAGCACCGACAACCTGGGCGATATGAACCTGGTGCGTCTGCGTTACGACTTCTAAGTTGTCATGTAGGGTGCGGCCTGATGCCCTCACCCTGACCCTCTCCCACGGGGAGAGGGAAAAAACATTAAAAACGGCAACCCAGGTTGCCGTTTTGCTTTTACCTCGCCACCCGGCTTTTTTCAGCGATCGAGCCACTCAGCAATTTCTTCGTACGTCCCGCGATACACAATCTTCTCCGCCTTTTTCTCCAGCTGATAGCCGTACATCGGGTCGTAATAGTCCTTCAGCAGCGGCACAAGCCAGCTGAAGTGCGCGTCAGTGCTGCCAGTACGCTGTTGCTCGACAAGCGCGGCATCCAGCAGGGCGGTAAATTCCGCAAAGCGTTGCAGCCCCAGACGGCGACGAATGGCGTACAGGCCGTGATGCAGATATTCGCTGTACGCTTTCCAGCCCGCCTCTTCACCGCAGGCGGCAGAAAAGTCGGCCCACATGTGGACGAAATACTCTTCGCGCAGGCGCTCAAGACGGATCTCAAACGGATCCTCGACCACCACGACAGGCGCTTCAGCCATGCCGTCGCGCAGGCATTCCGGCAGGTGGTTAGAGCCAATCATCCGGCCTTCATCTTCCAGCACCCAGCGCGCGGCGTCTTTTTTCAATAACTCAACCGCAAGGTGATTCTCGAAGCTCGCCTGAGAAAGCTGCGGGGTGAGCGTGCGTCCAAACGACGAGCCGCGATGGTGCGCCAGCCCTTCCAGATCGATGCCCTGTGCATGCTGCTTCACCAGCAGCGTTTTACCGTTACCGGTACAGCCGCCGATAAGCACCATCGGCTTTTGTGACTGCTCAATGGTCACCTGAATCGCCGTCTGACGCAGGGCCTTATAGCCGCCGCGGATCAGCGGGTAGTCGATGCCCGCCTCTTTCAGCCAGGCCTGGGAGATGTGTGAGCGCTGGCCACCGCGCGCGCAGCAAAGGTAGCCCTCAGGATGGGCAAGGCTGGCTTCCCGCCAGGCGCTGATGCGCGCCTCGCGCGTCTCGCCGTTGACCAGGCTATGGCCGAGCGCCAGCGCGGCGTCCGGACCCTGGCGTTTATAGCAGGTGCCGACGGCGGCACGCTCATCGTCGTTCATTAATGGCAGGTTGAGTGCGGCGGGCATCGCACCCTGGGCAAATTCGATCGGCGCGCGAACGTCGATTAAAGGGGTATCGGACGCGAGGATCGCGCGATAGTCCGTTCCATCGTTCATGGTGGTTCCAGAAGAAAACTGAGCAGCAATGGGCGGGGATTGTACGCCGGGGAAGGGGAAGGTCAACTCCCCGGCGAGGGATACTTACTTCAGTTTTGACTGCGCCCAGACAATACCGCTCGCATATTCTGGCGGCAGCAGGGGAACAATCGCTTCCAGCGTGGCGCTCAGGCGGTCCGTGTCGGTATCGTTCAGGTTCAGATGGCCGACCTTACGCCCCGGACGCACCTCTTTGTCGTACCAGTGCAGGTGCACCAGCGGCAGCTTCAGCCAGTTGTAGTTCAGATCGGTGCCGATCAGGTTGATCATCACCGACGGGCTGGTCACCACCGGCTGCGGCAGCGGCAGATCGGTGATGGCGCGCAGGTGCAGCTCGAACTGGCTGATGGAGGCGCCGTTTTGCGTCCAGTGGCCGCTGTTGTGCACGCGCGGCGCAAGTTCGTTGATCAGCAGACCCGACGGCGTGACGAAACACTCCATCGCCATCACGCCCACATAGCCCAGCTCATGCATAATGGCAGAGAGCATCTCTTCCGCCTGCGCCTGCTGGTCAGCATTGGCCTGCGGGAAGGCGACGCTGGTGCGCAGAATCCCGTCCTGATGCAGGTTATGCGTTAGCGGGTAAAAAACGGTGTGCCCGTCATGCCCGCGCGCGCCAACCAGCGACACTTCACCGCTAAAGTTAATGCCCTGCTCAACAATGCACTCGCCGTAGCAGTCGTCCGGCAGCTCGGCGGTGTCGTTCGCGCGCAGGCGCCACTGCCCGCGGCCGTCGTAGCCGCCGACGCGACGCTTCACAATCGCCAGGTCTCCCAGCATCGCAAACACGTCATCCCACTCGCGCTTATCGGAAAGAAGCTGCCACGGCGCGGTCGCGAGGCCGAGCTTGTCGAAAAGCTGTTTTTGCGTGAGACGGTCGGCAATGATCGGGAAGACGTCGCGGTTCACAAAGGCGTTATGGCGCGCCAGCTCGCGGGTCAGGGCGGTTTCCGGCCAGCGTTCAATTTCGGCGGTGATCACGCTCTGATGGAACGGCACGGCTTCCGGCTCGGCATCCAGCCCGACGGGCCAGACGGCAATACCCAGCGGCTCACCGGCCTGACGCAGCATCCGGCCAAGCTGACCATTACCAAGAACGCAAACCTGCTTCATGCTGCACCCCGCGGATCCGGGTTATCCAGCACCTCATCGGTCTGGGCTTTACGCCACTCCGCCAGACGCTGGTGCAAATCTTTATCATGCGTCGCCAGGATCTGCGCGGCCAGCAGGGCGGCATTTGCCGCACCTGCTTTACCAATCGCCAGGGTACCGACAGGAATACCGCGCGGCATCTGGACAATAGAGTAAAGGCTATCCACCCCGCTTAACGCGGCGCTTTGCACGGGAACACCCAGTACCGGCACCAGCGTTTTGGCGGCAATCATGCCCGGCAGATGTGCTGCGCCGCCCGCACCGGCAATGATCACCTCGTAACCGTTCTCTTCGGCGCTTTCGGCGAAGCTGAACAGTTTATCCGGCGTACGGTGCGCGGAAACCACTTCGACGTGGTGCGGAACATTCAGGATTTCAAAGATTTCGGCGGCGAACTGCATGGTAGCCCAGTCGCTTTTGGACCCCATCACGATGGCGACACGCGCCGGATTATTGCGGGAAGACATGCGTCTTAAAACTCCTGTGGTGCGGAACACACTGCTTTCGAGGGCACAGAGAATAGCATGTAATACCGGCAAGGAAAACGGTTGCGTGGTCGGGAAATGAGCGAAAAGATGGGGAGGCGTTAAAACGGGAAGGCGATCAGTTCGACACCTTCCGGCGTAACTTTGACCATCGATCCTTCGCTGTGCCAGGCGCCTAAAACCACGCGATGGGCGGGCTCGCCGTTGGCGATAAGGGAATGCACATCGGGACGATGGGTATGGCCGTGGATCAGCCACTGAACGCGATGCTTCTCCATCACCTTCACCACCGCCTGCGGATTGACGTCCATGATGGTCATCGATTTGCTGCTGTTGGCGGCCTTGCTGCCCGCGCGCATTCTGGCGGCGATGCGGTTGCGGATAAACAGCGGCAGGGCGAGGAACACTTTCTGGATCCACGGGGTGTGAACTTTGGCGCGAAACGCCAGGTAGCCGGTATCGTCAGTGCAGAGCGTGTCGCCGTGCATGATCAGAATATTGCGGCCATAGAGGTTGAGCACCTGCTCTTCCGGCAGCAGCGTCATACCGCTCTCGCGGGCATAGCGCTGGCCGATCAGGAAATCACGGTTGCCGTGAATGAAATAGCAGGGGACGCCGGAATCCACCAGCACTTTAATGGCCGCAGCCATCTCACGGTGCAGCGGGTTCGGATCGTCGTCGCCTATCCAGGCCTCAAACAGGTCACCCAGAATGTATAGCGCATCGGCGCTTTTCGCTTCACCGCGTAAAAAACGCAGAAAACCGGCGGTTATCGCCGGTTCTTCTGTTTGCAGATGCAGATCCGCAATAAAGAGTGTCGCCACGAATTACTCGCTGACGGTCACGCTTGTGATCACAACGTCTTCTTTAGGAACGTCCTGGTGCATACCGCTGCGGCCAGTAGAAACGGCTTTGATCTTGTCGACCACGTCCATCCCTTCAACCACTTCTGCGAATACGCAGTAGCCCCAGCCTTGCAGACTTTCGCCAGAGAAGTTCAGGAAGTCGTTGTCCGCTACGTTGATGAAGAACTGTGCGGTCGCAGAGTGTGGCGCCTGAGTACGGGCCATTGCCAGCGTACCACGGGTGTTTTTCAGGCCGTTGTTCGCTTCGTTTTTGATCGCTTCTTTCGTCTCTTTCTGGCGCATGCCAGGCTCGAAACCGCCGCCCTGGATCATAAAGCCGTTGATCACACGGTGGAAAATGGTGTTGTTGTAGAAACCTTCGCGGCAGTAGTCCAGGAAGTTTTTAACTGTTTCAGGCGCTTTGTCATCAAAGGTTTTGATTACGATATCGCCATGATTAGTGTGGAAAGTAACCATTTTTGCATCCTGTTCCGTTATTGTGGTGCGTCGACCCGTGCTCGGGTCACATATAGGGGCTTGTTATAGCATAACCACAGGACACGATCACCTTGCATTGTGTGCTGACCGTACTCCGAATTATGGGTATTATAAGGAACAAACAATCCACACACGTGTTTACATGGAATCTTCGATGTTAAAAATCTTTAATACAATGACGCGCCAAAAAGAGGAATTTAAACCTATCCATGCCGGGGAAGTCGGCATGTACGTGTGTGGTATTACGGTTTACGATCTCTGTCATATCGGCCATGGCCGTACCTTTGTCGCGTTCGACGTGGTGTCACGCTACCTGCGCTTCCTGGGCTACAACCTGAAGTACGTGCGCAACATCACCGACATCGACGACAAAATCATTAAACGTGCTAATGAAAATGGCGAAAGCTTTGTCGCGCTGGTGGATCGCATGATCGCCGAAATGCACAAGGATTTTGATGCCTTAAATATTCTGCGCCCGGACAGCGAGCCGCGTGCGACCCACCATATCCATGAAATCATTGATATCACTCAAAAGCTGATCGAGCGCGGTCACGCCTATGTGGCGGACAACGGCGACGTGATGTTCTCGGTGCCAACGGACCCAACCTACGGTGCGCTTTCCCGCCAGGATCTGGACCAGCTCCAGGCCGGCGCGCGCGTGGACGTGGTGGACGTGAAGCGTAATCCGATGGACTTCGTGCTGTGGAAGATGTCCAAAGCGGGCGAACCGAGCTGGCCATCCCCGTGGGGCGAAGGGCGTCCGGGCTGGCACATTGAATGTTCCGCGATGAACTGCAAGCAGCTGGGCAACCATTTCGACATCCATGGCGGCGGTTCGGATCTGATGTTCCCGCACCATGAAAACGAAATCGCGCAGTCCACCTGTGCACACGGCGGCGAGTACGTGAACTACTGGATGCACTCCGGGATGGTGATGGTTGACCGCGAGAAGATGTCGAAATCGCTGGGTAACTTCTTCACCGTGCGCGACGTGCTGAAGTATTACGACGCGGAAACCGTGCGCTACTTCCTGATGTCTGGCCACTATCGCAGCCAGCTGAACTACAGCGAAGAGAACCTGAAGCAGGCGCGCGCTGCGCTGGAGCGTCTGTATACCGCCTTGCGCGGCACCGATAAATCTGTTCCGGCCGCAGGCGGTGAGGCGTTCGAGGCCCGCTTCGTTGAGGTCATGAACGACGACTTCAACACCCCGGAAGCCTACTCCGTGCTGTTCGACATGGCGCGTGAGGTGAACCGCCTGAAGTCAGAAGATATGGCGGCGGCCAATGCGCTGGCGTCTCATCTGCGTAAGCTCTCTTCCGTGCTCGGCCTGCTGGAGCAGGAGCCGGACCTGTTCCTGCAAAGCGGCGCGCAGGCGGACGACGGTGAAGTGGCGGAAATTGAAGCACTGATCAAAGCACGTCTCGAAGCGCGTCAGGCGAAAGACTGGGCGGCGGCGGATGCGGCGCGTAACCGTCTGACCGAGATGGGCATTATTCTGGAAGACGGCCCGCAGGGAACCACCTGGCGTCGTAAGTAGGTCCGTAACGCCCGGTGGCGCTAACGCTTACCGGGCCTACAAAATCACGACCGTAGGCCGGGTAAGGCGTAGCCGCCACCCGGCTTTTCTTTTACCTCCGCCTCCACCACAGCAACCCCATCAGCACCATCCCCGGCAGCCACACCCACAGCAGTTCCGAGATAATGACCTCATGCCCGTAGGGCGTGGCGTAGCGCGACAGCGCAAACGGCGCGACCTTGATCACCTGCCACGGCGCAAAGAAGCGCTCATCTGACCAGGGCCACAGCCAGCCGACGCCTTTCCCGCCTGTCGTTATTGAATCCAGCAGGCTGTGCGACAGCAATGATACGGTTAAAAACAGCCAGCACCGCGTCAGGCTGGCCCTGAACCAACATCGGCCTGCCAGCACGCAGAGTATCGGCACCACCAGGGCAAACAGTAGCGAATGAGTGAAACCGCGGTGGCCGAAAATATTCCCGTAGGCGACACCGAATTTAAACGCCAGTACGTCGGCATCGGGCAGC
Source organism: Enterobacter cloacae complex sp. 302F9 (assembly GCF_050030335.1). NCBI lineage: Bacteria > Pseudomonadati > Pseudomonadota > Gammaproteobacteria > Enterobacterales > Enterobacteriaceae > Enterobacter > Enterobacter cloacae complex sp. 302F9. The sequence continues at coordinate 1,148,387 of NZ_JBLGUC010000001.1, forward strand.
ATGGCGAGGACGATCCCGGCAAACAGCAGGCGGGGTGGGATGACTTTGGTTCCGAGCCCTAAGCCCAGACACAGAGGTACGGCAGCGTGGGTGATAATGGTAGGCATTGCATTTATCCATGGCAAATCATGGGAATATAGCAGCAGATCCGCCGCAGCAAACCTGTGCTAAATTCTGATTTTACGCCGATTCCCGCGCGATAAGCTGCCCGGAGAGGGTAATGCGCTGCGTTTGCAGATCCGGCTCTTTCAGCCTGCGGATCATCAGCCCTGCCGCCTGGCGGCCGGTCTCTTCGCTGGCAGACGAAACGTAAGTCAGTGACGGCGACGTGAGATTAACGTGGAGCATATCTTCAAAACCAATCAGCGCCACCTGCTGGGTTAAAAACACGTCTTTACCCACCGTGCGCCCCACCTGGTGAATACCTGAGATTGAACCGATCATCGCGTCCGGTGAATGGCAGAGCAGGGCGGTAATCGTGTTGTTCTTCTCCAGCAGCTGACGAGTCGCCATGGCCGCCGCCTGCGTGTCATCGGTGCAGGCGGGAGAATATTCCTCACGCCAGACCAGGCCGCTCTGCGTCATCGCGCTGCGAAAACCAAGCAGGCGCTGCTCGCGGATACGGCACCCGTCGCGCCCGCCAATGTAGGCGATGTTACGGTGCCCGCGCTCGATAAGATAACGCGCGGCCAGGTTCGCCGCCTGGCGGTTATCGCGCATCACCAGGTTGCATTTCTCTTCCAGCAACGACTGCGAAACCGCCACAAGCGGCAGCGGGCAGTGACGAATGTGTTCCGGAAGAGAGGCGGCGCGGGTGTCCGACGCCAGGTAGATGACGCCCGCCACGCCCTGCTGCTTAAATGAGAGCAGGGTACGCTCAAGATGTTCGCCGTCGTTCAGCGGCTGACCGAGAAATACCATATAACCCTGTTTCTCCAGCTCCTGAACGATGCTCGCCATCACCTTGATGGAAAAGCTGTCGCTGAAGTCGCGCAGGATCAGGCCGATTAAGTTGGAGGTGTTGGCGCGAAGATTGGCAGCGGCGACGTTATGAACATAGCCCAGCGTTGTGATGGCGGCATTGACCTTCCCGATCGTCGCCTCTGAGATCTTCCCTTTCTGGCGCAGCACCAGCGAAACGGTAGAAACCGACACGCCCGCATGCTTTGCGACATCAATGATGCTGACTTTCTTCAAAACCGCTCCCTGAAATTTCCCGATTATCAGCCAGATAAGAGGCGTCCCCCAGCGTACAGGAGACGCCTCCTTCAGGCATCTTATTATTTGCCAATCATCGTGGACATGGTCTGGGCGATAAACTGTGCTCTGGCCCCGAAAATCACCTGTATTCCGTTATCGCCAACGAACACCACGCCGCGCGCGCCAAGCCCGTTCAGCCCGTCCCGGTCCACCGCTTCGCTCTTCGCCACTTCCAGACGCAGACGCGTGATGCAGGAGCCAACGGAATCAATGTTCTGCGCACCGCCCAGCAGGCCGATGATTTCGGTGGCAAGTTCGGAATCGGACTTGTCATTCGCGCTGGCGGTCACTTCGGTGCGGCCCGGCGTCTTCACGTCGAAGCGACGGATCACGAAGCGGAAGGTGAAGTAGTAGATCAATGCCATTGGAATGCCGATGATAATGGCGCTCAGGAAGTTGGTCTGATAGCCGTTAAACGACGGCAGGATCCCGAACGACAGGTAGTCGATAAAGCCCGCCGAGAACGACTTGGCGATGTGCGCATGCAGCAGGTACATGGTCATGTACGCCAGGCCCGCCATGATGGCGTTGAAGACGTAAAGGATCGGCGCCACGAAGATAAAGGTGAACTCTACCGGCTCGGTGATGCCCGTCAGGAAGCAGGTGAGGGCCGCAGAGAACAGAATACCGGCCGCGATTTTCTTATTCTTCGTGTGCGCTTCGTGGTACATCGCCAGACACGCCGCGGGCAGTGCGAACAGCATCAGCGGGAACTCGCCCTGCATGAATTTCCCGGCGTTCTGGTAGGTGTCGCTGCTGAAGGATTTCACTCCCTCTTCCAGCATCTTGAACCAGATGGTCTGGTCACCGTGGATCACCTGACCCGCCTGGGTAGTGTAATCCCCGAAGGAATACCAGAAGGATGGATACCAGATATGGTGCAGGCCGAGCGGGATCAACGCGCGCTCCACCAGCCCGAAGATAAAGGTCGAGGCCGCCTGGTTATCGCCGTTTACCACCACGGACAGGGCGTCGATCCCGGATTGAATATGCTGCCAGACGTACGGCAGCAGCAGGCCGAGCAGGAACGACAGAAACGCCGTCGCAATCGCCACAAAGCGCTTGCCGGAGAAGAAGCCGAGGAACTCCGGCAGCTGCATGGTGTGGAAGCGGTTGTAACACCAGGCCGCAAGAATACCGCAGATCAGGCCGCCAAAGACGCCCATCTGCAACGTCGGAATGCCAACGACCATGGCGTATTTGCCGCCCTGAGAGGCCATTTCCGGCGTGATGCTCAGCACGGTGCTGATGGTGATGTTGGTGACAAACACGGAGACCGCGGCAGAGAGTGCGGCAATGCCGGATTCCGAAGCCAGTCCGACGGCAGAGCCGATGGCGAACAGCATCGGCAGGTTATCAAAGATAACCCCGCCGGCGTTCATCATCAGCGGCAGATGGAACTTATCGCCGAAGGCCAGCAGCAGGCCCGCAGCGGGAAGCAGTGAAATTGGCAGCATTAAGGCGCGACCAATCATCGATAACTTAGACAGCGATTTAACAAACCCTGATATCAGGCTCATGCTGATTTCCCCCGAGTAGCGCTTTTTTCACGCTGTTATTGTAAGTAGAACGTTTTAGTAGAACGTTCTACTTATCGTGGGGAAAGTCTGAAAATCGCGCAACTTAATTTTCACATTTCGCCAGAGGGAATAGTGATTATTTGAAGTTGATCGATAATTAACCGTGATGGGTGTGAGGGGATTGTGAAAGAAATTGCCGGGTGGCGGCTTCGCCTTACCCGGCCTACAAACGGAGACAGTACGTAGGCCCGGTAAGCGTAGCGCCACCGGGCATCAGACAGCTCAGGCCGTCACGGTCACGCTTTGTCCTGCGAAGCTCACGGTCTGACCCGCGACAATTTTGCAGCGCTTGCGGGTTTCCACCGAGCCGTCTACTTTTACCTGCCCGTCGGCGATGACGATCTTTGCCTGCGCGCCGCTTTCGCTCCAGCCTTCCAGCTTCAGCAGATCGCACAGCTCAACGTGCGGGTGTTTACCTAAAGAAAAAGTTGCCATGATTACGCGTCCTCTACGTCGTGATACTCCTCGCACGCCTGCAAGGTATTCTGAATCAGTGTTGCTACCGTCATCGGGCCTACGCCGCCCGGGACCGGAGTAATATAGGATGCGCGCGCTGCGGCATCTTCATACACCACGTCGCCGACCACTTTGCCGTTTTCCAGACGGTTAATACCCACGTCCACGACGATTGCGCCCTCTTTGATCCACTCGCCCGGAATAAAGCCCGGCTTGCCGACCGCAACGATCAGCAGATCGGCGTTTTCGACGTGGTGACGCAGGTTTTTAGTGAAGCGGTGGGTAACGGTGGTGGTACAGCCCGCCAGCAGCAGCTCCATGCTCATCGGGCGGCCCACGATGTTGGAGGCGCCAATCACCACGGCGTTGAGGCCGTAGGTATCGATGTTATAACGCTCCAGCAGCGTCACGATGCCGCGCGGGGTGCACGGACGCAGGCGCGGCGCGCGCTGGCACAGTCGGCCTACGTTATACGGATGGAAACCGTCAACGTCTTTGTCCGGCGCGATGCGCTCCAGCACCTTCACGTTGTCAATGCCCGCAGGCAGCGGCAGCTGAACCAGGATGCCGTCGATCTCTTTATCGGCATTCAGAGTGTCGATCAGTTCCAGCAGTTCCGCTTCGCTGGTGGTTTCCGGCAGATCGTAAGAGCGGGAGACGAACCCCACCTCTTCACACGCTTTGCGTTTGCTGCCGACATAAATTTGCGAAGCCGGGTTGCTGCCAACCAGCACAACGGCCAGCCCGGGGGCGCGAAATCCGGCGGCTTTACGCGCCTTCACTTTTTCCGCAACCTCAGAGCGCACCTGCTGCGCAATCGTTTTACCGTCAATAATCTTTGCTGCCATCAGAGAGAAGATTCCGTCTGTAACGTTAGAAAGGAGGGATTGCCTGTATTTTGTCAGAAGCGAGCGCCGCTGTCAGTCACCCTTTACGAGATTTCATCGATGTCCCGCAAAATCCCTTCTCACGGCATGGTCAATTTCTTAGGGGTGATTAGGATGTGACCTGGCAAAATGGCAGCGTTTTGACATATTACAAAATAAATTCCTGAGCTACTTTGTCCTCTCCGAAATAAGCCTTCAATTTTTTAATTGATCGTATTTCTTATTCCCGAATATGCGCGGGAAGGGTTATTTACATTTTAAAGGAATAGACATGAAACTCAGCAACATTGCTTCTACTGTTATTGCAACTCTGGCCCTGGTCGCGGGTGCCGCTCACGCAGAAGATCCGGTAGCGCCTGTATCTGTAAACGGTGGTACGGTGCATTTTAAAGGTGAATTAGTGAATGCCGCGTGTTCAGTGAATACTGACTCTTCAGAGCAGACGGTTAATCTTGGCCAGTACCGTACCGCGAAATTCACTAAAGTAGGTGACACCACCTCCAATATTCCGTTCACCATCGAACTGAACGACTGCGATCCTGCGGTAGCGAAAACCGCTGCTGTCGCGTTTACCGGCCAGATCGACGCCACCGACAAAACGCTGCTGGCGGTAAGCTCCGGTAATAACGACAACTCCGCGAAGGGCGTGGGTATTGAGATCCTCGACAGCAAATCCTCCACGCTGACCCCGGACGGCGCCACCTTCTCTGCGGCGCAGAACCTGATTGAAGGGACTAACACCCTGAACTTCACCGCGCGCTATAAAGCCACGGCGGCGACCACCGAGCCAGGCCAGGCAAACGCGGACGCAACATTCGTAATGAAATACGAGTAATGCCTGAGTACAGGGATGTGGCTGGCCTCAGGGAAGAGGTCTTTTGATCGCCTATACCGGGAGCGAAGGATGACAAGGACTGGGATACTGCTGTGTGCCCTTGCGATTGCCTCAGCGGTAAACGCACATACCGTGGTCATAGACGGCGGCAAAGTACACCTCAGGGGAGAGCTGGTTAACGGCGGCTGCGCCGTGGCCCCGGACAGCCAGAATATGCGCGTGGATATGGGGCAATACCGCACAAACGCCTTTTCCGGCGTCGGCAGCTTTTCCACGGTTAATGTGCCTTTCACCGTACGTCTGCTGGATTGTAGCGTGGACGTCTCCCGCACCGTGGGGATCCAGTTCCAGGGAGTGACACCGGCAGAAGACCCGCAGGTTTTCCTGGCGACATCGCGGCCGGGGGAAAATGCGGTCAGCAGTGGTGTCGGGCTGGCGCTTTTTGACGAACAGCAACGTCAGATCATCCCGAACGCGACGGCGGTGAGCTGGTTACCCATTGACACCCGCGAGCTGGTATTTCATTTCAGCGCCCGCTACCGGGCAATTTCCGAACACCTTGTACCAGGCACTATTCAGTCGAATGTCTGGTTTACGTTGATTTATCCCTGACGCCTGCGAACTAATTATTAAAGGTACGGTTGTGATGAACACCCTGATTAAACCTGGACTGTTTTTATCTTTTATTTTGATGATGGTTTCTGCCAGCGCGAATGCGTCCGGCGGAATTGCGCTGGGCGCGACGCGCGTTATTTATCCGGCCGATGCCAAACAAACGTCGCTGGCGATCACCAACAGCAATAAACAAGAGCGCTATTTAATTAACGCGTGGATAGAAAATGCCAACGGGCAAAAGGAAAAAACCTTTGCCGTCACGCCGCCGCTGTTTGTCAGCGAGCCGGCCAGCGAAAACACCCTGCGCATTATCTACGCAGGCCCGGCGCTGCCTGCCGATCGCGAATCGCTCTTTTACATGAACGTCAAAGCGATTCCCTCCGTCAGCAAAAAACATCAGGACGGCAACAACGTCCTGCAACTGGCTATTCTGTCACGCATCAAGCTGTTTGTTCGCCCGGCTAACCTGGCGATGCCGCCGGAAGAGGCGCTCTCACAGCTGCGCTTTGAGCGCGTCGGCAACCATCTTAAGGTGAGCAATGCCTCGCCGTATTACGTCACGCTGGTCAATCTGAAGCTCGGCGGTCAGACGCTGGATAACCTGATGGTTGCCCCTAAAAGCTCGGCGCAGCAGGTGCTGCCTGCCGCTGCGAGCGGCACGCTCTCCTGGCAGAGTGTGAATGACTATGGCGCCATTACGCCGGCGCGTAGCGTCAGCCTGTGAGCAGAGACAGGGCGATGAACACTCAATGGCGTTACTGCCCGGTTGCGCTGGCACTGATGGCAACGCTCTGGCCACTCGCTGGCTGGGGCGAAAGCTACTTTAACCCGGCGTTTCTCTCCGATGACACGGCGAACGTGGCGGATTTGTCGCGTTTTGAAAAAGGCCACCAGCAGGCACCGGGCGTCTATCGCGTCGATATCTGGCGTAACGATGAGTTTATCGGCACGCAGGACGTGCGGTTTGAGCAAGCTGACAACACGCCGCCGGTCGCGGGCGGTTTGTCGCCGTGCATTACGCGCGCGATGCTCGATCGCTTTGGCGTCAATATCGCCGCCTTCCCGGAACTGAGCAACGTGCAGGGCGATACCTGCGTTCCGCTCACCACGGCTATTCCGGGCAGCGAAACGGCGTTCAACTTCGCCTCGTTGCGCCTGAACGTCAGCCTGCCTCAGGTGGCGATGCAAAACAGCGCCCGCGGGTATATTCCACCTGAACAGTGGGATGAAGGCATCCCCGCCGCGCTGCTGAACTACAGCTTTACCGGCAACCGGGGCAGCGACGACGACAGCTACTATCTGAACCTGCAAAGCGGGTTGAACTATGGCGCCTGGCGATTACGCAATAACGGCGCGTGGCGTTATACCGAAAGCAACGGCCAGCGGCACAGCAGCTGGCAAAATATTGGTACCTGGGCGCAGCGTACGATCATCCCGCTGAAAAGCGAGCTGGTGCTTGGCGACAGCAACACCGGTAACGATGTCTTCGACAGCGTTGGTTTTCGCGGTGGTCGCCTCTATTCGTCCGACAGTATGTACCCGGACAGCCTGCAAGGTTACGCGCCTACCGTGCGCGGAATCGCCCGCACCCCTGCCAAAGTGGTGATCCGCCAGAACGGATACGTGATTTACCAGAGCTATGTGCAGCCGGGGGCTTTTGCGATAACTGATCTTAACCCGACCTCCTCAAGCGGTGACCTGGAGGTGACGGTGGAAGAGAAGGACGGCAGCCAGCAGCGCTACACCGTCCCGTATTCCACCGTTCCGCTGCTCCAGCGTGAAGGACGCTGGAAATACGATCTGGTGGCAGGGGACTATCGCAGCGGCAACAGCGAGCAGGACACGCCGTTCTTTACTCAGGGTACGATGATTGCGGGTCTTGCCGACGGCTACACGCTATACGGCGGAACGCAGCTGGCCTCGCGCTATACCGCCATCGCCATTGGCGCGGGTAAAAACCTCGGTGACTGGGGAGCGGTTTCACTTGATCTCACCCATGCCCGCAGCCAGCTTGCCGATGACAGCCGCCATGAAGGGCAGTCCCTGCGGTTCCTGTACGCAAAATCCCTTAACGGATTCGGCACCAACTTCCAGCTGCTGGGCTATCGCTACTCGACCAAAGGCTTCTACACCCTCGACGATGTGGCCTGGCGCACAATGGAAGGCTACCAGTATGGCGACGATCAGGACGATGACGGCGTGCCGGACGTGCAGAGCTATCACAACCTGACGCTGAATAAAAAAGGGCGTTTCCAGCTCAATATCTCCCAGTCTCTCGGCGATTACGGCTCGGTGTACGTGTCGGGCAGCCAGCAGAGTTACTGGGGCACCAGCGAATCCAACGTCTGGTATCAGCTTGGCTACGCGGGCGGGGTGAAAGGGGTCAGCTACGCCTTATCCTGGTCGTGGAACAAGGCCGTCGGCATTGACGGAACCGACCGGATCGCCTCGTTCAACGTCTCCGTCCCGTTCAGCCTGTTCACCCGTCACGGCTACCGTCGCGATAACGCGATCGACCGGGCCTATGCCACAGCCTCTGCCAGCCGTAACAGCGACGGTGATACCAGCTGGCAGACCGGGATCAGCGGAACGCTGCTCCAGGATCGTAACCTGAACTACAGCGTCACGCAGGGTCACACCAGCAATAACGGTGCCAGCGGCAGCGCCAGCGCTAACTGGCAGGCGACGTACGGCACGCTGGGCGTGGGCTACAACTACGCCCGGGATCAGCACGACCTCAACTGGCAGCTCTCCGGCGGCGTGGTAGGGCATTCAGACGGCATCACATTCAGTCAGCCGCTGGGCGATACCAACGTCTTGATCAAAGCGCCGGGCGCGTCAGGCGTGAGCGTCGAAAACCAGACCGGCGTCAAAACAGACTGGCGTGGCTATGCGGTGATGCCGTACGCCACGGTGTACCGTTACAACCGCGTGGCGCTCGACACCAACACCATGAGCAACAACACCGACATTGAAAATAACGTTTCCAGCGTCGTGCCGACGAACGGTGCGCTGGTGCGCGCCAGTTTTGACACCCGCATCGGCGTGCGTGCGCTGCTCACCGTGAAGCGTGATAACCAGCCTGTACCGTTTGGGGCGGTGGTGCGTGAGACGCAGAGCGGCGTAACCAGCATGGTGGGAGATGACGGTCAGATTTACCTGAGCGGGCTGCCGCTGAGCGGAGAACTGCTGATTCAGTGGGGAGACGGGAAACAGTCCCAGTGTCGTGCGCCCTACAGCCTGCCAGAACAAAGCCTGCAACAGGCGATCACACTTAAGGGGATCCGCTGTGAATAAAATCCATTATCTGGGGCTATCCCTGCTGGCGTTTTTTCCGCTATCTGAGGCCTTCGCCACGGTCTGCGTCAATGAAAATGGCGTGCCGACGGAGGTGTATTACGACCTGACGGATAAATTTAACAGCTCCAATAACCAGGTGGGGCAGATTGTCACGCTCAGCGAGAAGTCCCAGTGGGTGGGCGTCAACGCCGTCTGCCCTAAGGGAACGTCCGGGAACACCACCAAGCGCAGCTATGTTACCGATTTCCCTGTTACGGGCACCAGCGATGGCTACCAGTATCTGAAGCTAAACGACTATCTGGACGGGGCGATGAAAATCACCGACAGCTACGCTGGCACGTTTTATCCGCCCAAAAGCTACATTCAGATGGGGAGCCACCCGAATGTGTCTAAAAACAAACCGTTTGGCGTACAGGATTCCAGCCTCGTCTTCCGGCTTAAAGTGACCCGACGCTTTATCAATATGGTGGTGATCCCCCGGGCGACCATGTTCCGGGTTTACGTCACCACGACCTCCTCGGATCCGCTCACCACGCCGGTTTATACCATCAGCTACAGCGGGACTATTCAGGTGCCTCAGAGCTGTGAAATTAATGCCGGGAATGTGGTGGAGTTCGATTTCGGAGACATCGGCGCCTCCCTGTTCAGTAAAGCAGGCATCGGGAATAAGCCGGAGGGGATCTCAGCGCAAAGCAAAACCATCGGCATCAAATGCACCAACGTCGAGGCGAACGCCATGCTCACGATGCGTGTTGAAGCGGAGAAGGTTTCAGGCAGTACGCTGGTTTCCGATAACGCGGATGTGGGTTTTGTGATTGCCAACAGTAATGGCGTGCCGCTGACGCCCAACAACCTGACCAGCAAAATCCCGTTCCGTCTGGACGACAGCGCTCAGGCGCAGGTGGGGATCCGCGCGTGGCCCGTCAGCGTAACCGGTAAAAAACCTGCCGAGGGGCGTTTTACCTCTCGCGGCTATTTACGCGTCGACTACGACTAAGGAGCAGGTATGCGAAACGGAATGCGGTATTTAGCCGTCGCGCTCTTTGCGCTTTGCTCCCCTGCACACGCAGAGACGGCGCTTGGGGAAATTAACATTCAGCTCTACGGCAATATCGTGGATTTTACCTGCGTGGCGGAGGGGGACGACAGCAATAAAACCGTCACGCTCGGCACCTGGCCCACGAAACAGCTTCGCACAACGGGGAGCCGGACGCAGCCTGTACCGTTCACCCTGAAGCTGACCGGATGTCCGCCGGGGGCGGCTTCGGTCACATTTACGGGGAAGATGGACGGGCATGATAATAGCCTGCTGGCGCTGAATGATGCCAGCGCGGCCAGCAACGTGGCCGTAGAGATCCTCGACCGGGATAAAACGCGCCTCGCGTTGCAGCAGACCAGCCAGACGGTGGCGGTAGATGCGCAGGGAAATGCCGAACTGTCGTTTTATGCCAATTATATCGCCACGGCGGATAACCCGCAGCCGGGACGGGCTGACGCCGATGCAACTTTCATGATTAATTATAATTAATCGTATCCACTCTCCCTGTAACGGTTATATGTTGCAGGGAGAGGGTAGGATTATAGTAATTCGTGCGCCTTCGCGTAATCAATTAATTCAACGATACTTTGCACGCCCAGCTTGGAAAAGATATTAGACTTATGGGCGCTAATTGTTTTGTTGCTAAGTAATAATTGATCCGCAATCTCCTTATTAGATAATCCGTTCGCCAGATATCGCAGAACCGTCACTTCACGATTCGATAATGGCATATCCACGGCGGCGCCCGTCCGCGAGCCCAGATGGTTTATAAAACTCAATGTTTCTGAGGGGAAGAAGGAATAGCCCGTCAGGATCATTTCCACCGCGTTATAAATTTCCCCCAGATCTTTTCGCTTACTGACAAAACCATTTGCCCCGGCGCGGATGGCGCGTCCTGCGTAGAAGGCTTCAGATTTCGAAGAGAGGAAAAGAACCTTAATGTCTTTATTTAAGTTCCTGATTCTTTTCAGTAATACGAACCCATCCGTGCCCGTCATTTCAATATCGAGAATGACCAGGTCAATGGGGTGGTTGCGTATACAGTCAAGCACCTCGTGGCTGTCGCCTGACTTCAGTTTGACCTGGATGTTTTTATTTTTCTGTAGCAGGACTTCTATCGACATTCTGACGATAGGGTGTTCGTCCATAATGATAACGGATGCCGGTTTCATTTTTTATGCCTCAGATTGTTAAAAGCGTTATGCTGAGTTTTGTTAAAACTCTCGAAAAGCCGGAAGGATAATTGCGCAGATCCTTGTACGGTAAATGTCCCTGGGAAGAGCGAAAGCATCCTTGTTTACGTAGTGGTGATATCAATGCCTCAGCGCAGTTATCTCATAAGGCTGGTTATGGCAAAATGATTTTTCTTATTCGCGTGTCAAACACGTCTTATTATACCGTTTAAGTATTGTCCGAAAAGCCTGTAAATTAATATCCATATATTGCTGATTATTATGTTCTGGATCTGAATCACTAACTTTTTAAAATTAGCAAAAATGTCCTGATATTGCATTTACCACACACTTTCATCTTTATGTAATAACAAAAAATAAACGATTTTACTGTATGTTAAATGAATGTTAACAGCGAGCAGGCTGTGACAACCAGCATCCCGCCTGCCTGCCATCCCTGAAATCCGCCATTTCGTGCGTCATCTCTCCGTTTCAAACGCCTCCTGGCAAATTGCCGTTCCCAACAACAGAACAGTACTATCTGCTGTTTTCTTCACCTCTCATCGCATTCTTTTACAGGTGAATCGCTTGTTTTTACACCATTATCATCCTGTTAACTGAAGCGCCAGAACCTTAACGCATGGATAAAATCACTCTCGTTGAGCGTACCGGCAGCATTTCGCATGGTTTAAGACCTGGAATTAGGAATAGTTATAAAATCGAAAGTTTTGTTAAAAAACACAAAAATTTAACATACATCCTAAGTAATTTCCTAAAGGTCTTTAGGAATTAAGAAGTTACTGAATACGTTAATACGTGAAATCTGAGAGGTTGTTGAGAAGATGTAGCAACTCATGACGATGATTCAGCCCAAGTTTCGCCAGGATGCAGCTGAGACGGTAAATAATGCGGCTGTAGGGGCGGTTCTGTAACTGCGCGATCTGCCGCAAGGAGCTCCCCTGCGACAGCGCCTGTAAGATCGGCCATTCATCCCGTGAAAACCACTCTTTGCGGTTGCCGGCCGGTGACGGTGCTTCCAGCAAGGTTTGTTGCATAGCCAGCGCCGTTAGCTGGCGTTCAAGCACATGAAAAGGGCCAGCCGCTTTACAAAACAGGCGAGCATCATAATCATCGGCGCGGACGAGCAGGTAGGGTGTCAGGTAGGGGGCGAACAGGTAGGGTGTCAGGTAGGGGGCGAACAGGCTGTGGCGGCGTAATCGGTCCAGCAGGTCGATGAGCGGCGAGGCGCGGCTCTCAATGTCTATTACCAGACGCGATGAAGGCCAGTGATTTAAATCACTGAGGGCGGCTTCCAGCGTGGAATAGTCGCAGCAATTGCTCAGGGGCGACTGCCCGCTCAGTAAACCGGAACGGAAAAAATTATCCTGTGTGACCAGAATGATAAAGGGAGCATCGGTTTTGCGGGTCTGGTTGATTGACTGGCTCAAATATTCGAGACGATCAAAAAATGGGAGAGCAAAAGGCGAGTGCGTAGAACCCAGTGAATCACTTCCTGTCCGACGACGCCGGTAACGGCGCACTGTCATTCGCATAGCTTCCCTCTTGGCGATGACCGTTCAGTCCTCCTGCCATCTCCAGGATGGCCAATAATATCCCTGACCGAAGCGCGCGCCAGCATGAAGCGCGCAAGTACGGTCCCGTTCTGTTTCAATGCCTTCAATAAGCACATTCGCAGCGATTTTTGAACAAAGGGTGACCAGCTGTGTCAGCGCCTGCGTTTCACGTAAACGCCAGAAAGCGATCTTATCGATTTTTATTCCGCTTAATGGCAGGCGGCAGGATAAAAATGCTTGTCCTGACGCTTCATCAATATCATCCAGCCAGATCCGGTGTCCTCGCGCGGTCAACTGCTGAAGCGCACAACTCACCCTCAGACGCGCCGGGTCTGAGAGTGTAAAGAACGAGGCAGGCTCCACGAGTTCAATGTTCAGCGGTGGGCTGTTAAGTTGCAGTAAACGCTGGAACATTTCCGGTATGGTCAGAACGGTTATCGGCAAATTTATGAAAAGGTTGTCACAGGGGCAGGGGTTTTTTAACGCGGCGATCTGTGCTTCCAGCAGCATAAGCGCCCGGGCGGCGGACCAGTCCTTGAAAAAGCTTTCGTTTTGCTGATGCGGCGACAGCACGCTGAGCACTTCGGCCCCCACCGTGCGCGAAGATGAGAGGGCGACAATGGGTTCAAGCTTAATGCCTGTAATATCGTGTGAGATGTGCTGCACGCACGAGGGAAAACCTGTCTGGTCTGGCGCTGTCACTCCGTCGTCCTGTTCACTTCCAGCCTCCAGGCGGCCGGGTTACCGCTGGACAGTGTGAAGGTGAAGTAAACAGGAAAACAGCAGGCGTTACTTAAAAGCGGCTAAGCCTTTTCGCAGCCCGTAAAAGAGGGATAAATGTTGAAAAAACAGCCGTATTTACAATCAGCTAGTCATTATCGCCAGAGAAGGCGGAAAAGGCATTGACTCACTACGCATTGACCGTATAATTCCAGGCGTTTCACCACCGCGAAGTACACTCTTCTCCGTGCGCCCTTAGCTCAGTTGGATAGAGCAACGGCCTTCTAAGCCGTAGGTCGTAGGTTCGAATCCTACAGGGCGTGCCATTTAAAAACAGGCAATTACGCCAGTTTCAAACCAGCCTGATTTTCTCCTTGTGTCGTATTTGTGTCATGGTTGCCAAAAATGGCATCAATTTTCCGTGCGTGTTCGCTTAAATGGTTCGGTGCCAGGTGAGCATAACGACGTACCATTTCGATCGACTCCCAACCACCCATTTCTTGAAGTACTGACAACGGAACGCCGGACTGAATTAACCAGCTCGCCCAGGTATGCCGGAGGTCATGAAAACGGAAGTCCTCTATACCCGCCCTTTCCAGTCCACTGCGCCAGGCGACGTTGTCATCCACTCGCATTTTCGGACAGCCGGAGTGACGGTTTTGTCAGGGCGCGTTGATGGCTTCGTCCACCTTGAGCTTTTCCCGATCTGCTCCCTTAACACCCTGCATGCGGTATCATTCAGAGCCACGCCGATAGCCTTGCCCGCCTTTGCGTTCTCCGGATTTACCCATGCAACTTTTCTCTGCATATCGACCTGCTGCCACTCCAGATCGATGATGTTGGAGCGTCGCAGTCCGATTGCCAGTGCAAATATTACCACTGGCTTTATTGACTCCGGCATGCAGGCGATAAGCCTTTCCGCCTCATCTCTGGTCAACCAGTGGATGCGTTTGCTGATCGGCTTTTTGGTTTTAAGCACGGGGGCTGTCTTTATCCACCCCCAGTCATTAGCCGCAGCCTTGAACAGAGAGCGCATAAAAGAAAGATGCTGGCTCTTTGTGGCCTGCCTAACCGGTTTCTCAATATACGGCGGCGGTTCCTTTCCCTGCCGGATTGCCGCGTCCCTGCGTGACTCCCAGACCTGAATATGCTTACAGTTGACCATCTTCGAAACAGCCTCGTAAGCCTGCTCGGCTGTGATGGTTGAAATATCCCGGCCGGAGAAATGCCGCAGGAAAAATTCGATTTTTGTCTTATTGTCATCAAGTGACCGCTTATGCTCCTTTTCGCGGATCCACCTGATGCAACATTCCTCAAATGTCCTCATCGGAAGCTCCCCAATTTTATCAACCCGCCACGCTTCAGCCTTCAGCTTGTCGTGCAGCTCCCGCGCTTGTTTCTTGTCCCACGCACCAAGAGATCGTCTAATTCTTTTCCCTGACGGCGTAACGAAATGACAGTGCCAGACGCCGCCTCTGAGGGTGATTGACATAAAATTTCTTCTTTATGTTCACCCGCGCTCGCGGAAACAGGATCGCGCGGGTCATGTAAATACGCAATACAGGCGATGTCGGTCGTGCGGTATTTGTTCCCGATCTTCTTCCCGGCCAGCAGGCCTGAGTCGATGAGCCGATATCCGGGACGGTAAGCACGCTGCTGGCCGACGGCCTGATTAGCTGTGAAGGCAAATACGGCCAGCGCTTGTACAGCCTGACCAGCTATGGCATGCGCTTCGCCCCTGACACGATACCTGGTATTAAGCAGGGAAAGTCGAAGTTAATTCAGCGGACGGGCACAAACGTGATCTGCGAGGAGTGCCGCAACAACGCGGCTATGAAGCGAGTAATGATGGTTTGGGGGAGGGTAGGGGTATGAGCAACATCGACAAACAGGCGCTGCGTCAATTAGCCGTGGACGCAAAAGAATTGGCAATCATCAAGCGGTACACGAAAGGTATCGAAGCGCAGAAGAAATTCATCGCTGTAATGACTCCGGACACAGGGCTGGCGCTGCTGGATGAGCTGGAAGCTAAAGACAGGCAGATTGCGTATCTTCAAGAGTACTAAAAAATTGGTGATAGTGAACCGGTTACGATGGTTAAAATGTACTGGAAATAATGATGTATAATCCCCCTTTAATAAAAAGGGGGATTTATGCCTGAATTGAATGCTCAAGAAAATGAACGACTTAACGTAGCGGATGAATTATCGGAATTGATGCGAGGTCGTCCTTTAGACACAATCCAATATGACAACTTATGCAGATTCATGATCTATTTCTCATTATCAGAATCGAAGATCTCCGAAATAGCCGCAGGATTTGGTAGAACTGATGACTTAGCGAGAAAACTGATCACCCATAACGGTTTTAATCAAGATGTTATAGATGATTGTTACGCTTACTTTATTGGGCGTTACAGAGATCAGCCTAACAGCGAAAACAGATTTAATAGGTTGGCACCAGCTCGACATGTTTTCGGTCCCCAAAGACAAAGGTTTGTCGAGTTACTCCAAAAACAGGAACCCTCTCTGGAAGAGAGAATTAGTTTTGTTTTTAAGGTGGTTTTCAGGTTAAGACATAATCTTTTTCATGGCGAAAAATGGTCATACAACTTGCAAGGTCAGGATGCTAATTTTTCTCATGCAGTAACAGTTCTCCTTTCGACGCTGACCCTTACTCGCGGCGAAATTTGGCATCCTTAATCTCGATGAAATCATCTTGTTAAGGTAGCTAGAGATTGGGAGCGCTATGTGCTTAGAAAGAAACAATAAGTTGGACTAAAAATGTCCAAATTCAACATAGCAGTTACATGCCAAGAAGATCGCGACAAGGTTAACGTAGTCCTCGCAGCTTCGGGTGTGGTGTACAGAGAGCGCCTGAACATGCCGGTTATCGCTGAAGTGGTGATGCGCGAGCAGCCTCACGAGTATCAGGAATTCTTACTCGAGAGGCTGTACCATTACCGCGAGCTCAGCTTGCAGTTGCCCAAGGTAAGCGACCCGCGTTATGTAGAGATGGCTGAGAAGAGTTCGAAGATATAATTCTATGTCCATTGATTTTGTGAGCGAGCCATGAATACAAAATATACCGATGATGTTTTGCTCTCGGCCCTTCGAAAATGTATTGCGTTACGTGATGAATTGAACTCTCTTGGTTTTACCGATAATGGTGGGGCCATTCACTCAGTGGAGCGAGTGCTGGAGTTATTGTGCGTAAGACGAAAATATTCCCTCACACATATTAATAGCCTTAAAAAATCACACATTGCTGAACGCACTCTAGGGGCTTCTATGGCCTTATCTGAAGGTAAAAGTGTACGAATAGAGCACGTTCACCCGATAAGGGAATGGACCAGAAGCGTCATTGATAAGGTTAATGCCAATTGCTCTGATGACGAACTACTGTCTTACATTGATGAGAATTACCGATTGGTTCTTGTTTCAAAAGACGAAGCTAGGTCTCTCGACAGAAAAAACAGAAGCAAGATAGAGGTAAACCGGCTGGAAAATGCAGGATTAGTTTTGGATCCAAAATACTCGCCTATGGGACAGAAATAAAGAATATCAATCTTTGATTTTCAGTAATCAACCCGCCAAAATTGAGTCATCGGAGCCTGAACAACTCCGGTGACTTCTGCGCATTTAAGGGGACTTAAATGCGACCACAATATGAACTCCTTACCTTATCACAGATGCAGAAATACACCTGCGATTTTCTGCATTCTGCGGTTTCCGTTAAGGGGGCCGTATGACTCTGTCTGTAGACGGCATCAAACTCTATCGCGGCAACTTTGCGGCCATCGGCCAGCAAATTCAGCCATTGCTGGATGCAGGCCAGTGCTTTCGCCTTCAGGTCAAGCCGTGGCGTGATAAGCGCAGCCTGTCGCAGATCGCGCTCAGCCACATGTGGTACACGGAAATCAGCGACTACCTCATCGCCCGGGGAAAGACCTTCGCTACGCCTGAGTAAGTCACCGCGCTGCTGGAGCGATTCTGGACGCTTGGGATTATCGACCCACCGACCAAAGGTGAGGTCACCATCTTGTGGAGCGACCTGCTTGCGGCAGGCGAGAAAGAGAAGATCGGGAACGCATCTAAGTTGGCCGATATCGTGCAGAAAACCACTGGCTTCTATGGCGGTGAGCCGCCTGTTACAGCCAATGAGATGCGCGAAGTTGTTGGGCTTGACCCGCTTCAGGAGCCAAAAGATCCACCGAAACCGGACGAGAAGGTGACTACCGATGATCCACTGGCCGATGACGCCAGAACAGACGGCAAAGGTGGGGCTGCCGATAGTTCCGCACAGCAAGGTTAACGCACATTTTTCACAGCACAATTGACTGTTATAACAGTATTTTTCTTACCCTATGGCAATTTTGCTATTCCTCTACCATGCTCATATCACCTCACTCTTACTCGTGGGGCTTTTCGTAGTTGCTGATTAATCTCAAGGAAAAAGGTTATGAAAAAAACGACTGCTATTTTGATGGGCGCTGCATTTCTGTTTACCACCAATACCTTTGCGGCTGAACTGCTGACGAAAAACGAGTTTGAGAAAGTGGAATCACAGTATGAAAAAATCGGTACGGTTAGCACTTCCAATGAAGTCTCGGTAGACGACGCGAAAAAAGAGCTGATCGAGAAAGCCGATAAAGAAGGTGCTGATGTTCTGGTGCTGACTTCCGGCAACACCAACAACAAAATTCACGGTACCGCCGATATTTTCAAGAAAAAATAATGCCTTAGCAACCACCCCTGTTTCGGGGTGGTTGCGCGCCATACCTCCC
The DNA here is from genome assembly GCF_050030335.1 of Enterobacter cloacae complex sp. 302F9. Lineage (NCBI taxonomy): Bacteria > Pseudomonadati > Pseudomonadota > Gammaproteobacteria > Enterobacterales > Enterobacteriaceae > Enterobacter > Enterobacter cloacae complex sp. 302F9. The sequence continues at coordinate 1,166,611 of NZ_JBLGUC010000001.1, forward strand.
GCCAGCCTTGTTTCTTGTCTCTTCTCGCTCAGAGATGTCCGTTGACACTTGATTACGCATTCATAATGCGTATAGTTCTCATTTGCATTTCTTTTAATAACTTTTAAGGCCCGACAACGGGTCATTTTTGCGCGCACGTTAAGAGCTCATTATGAACAACACCACAATGCACAAAACGCTGCTGGCGATTGCCATCGGCGCGGTTACACACTCCGCTTTTGCGGCGGATGAGAAAAAAGAGGACACCATCGTGGTCCAGTCCACGGCGGGGAGTGATTTCAAACCCGGTGGTGACCAGCTGCTTCCAGCCTTCCTCGACGGCCAGGTGGCGAACGGCGGGCGCATGGGTATGCTCGGTCAGCAGAACGCCATGGACGTGCCGTTCAACATCATCAGCTACACCTCGAAGCTGGTGGAAGATCAGCAGGCAAAAACCATTGCTGACGTGGTTGCCAACGACGCGGGCGTACAATTTGTTCAGGGTTACGGCAACAGCGCGGAAACCTTCCGCATTCGCGGCCTGAAGTTTGACGGCGACGATATGACCTTTGGCGGATTGTCCGGGGTGCTGCCGCGTCAGGTGGTGGATGCCCAGATGGTCGACCGTATCGAGATCTTCAAAGGGGCCAACTCCCTGATGAACGGCGCCGCAAGCTCCGGCGTGGGCGGGATGATCAACCTTGAGCCCAAACACGCGGGCGACACCCCGCAGGCGAAAGTGGGCGTTGACTACACCTCGGATTCCCAGATTGGCACCACGCTGGATGCGGGTCGTCGCTTTGGCGATAACGACCAGTTTGGCGCGCGCGTGAACCTCGTGCATCGCGAAGGGGAAACCGGCGTGCCGAACGACCGCCGCCGCACCACGCTGCTCTCCACCGGCCTGGATTACAAAGGCGACCGCTTCCGCACCTCGCTGGACCTGGGCTACCAGAAAAAAACCTTCCACGGCAGCCCAACCAGCGTCAACATCTCGGCGGTGGACTTTGTGCCTGAACCGCCGAAGAACGATCGTAACTTCTCACAGAAGTGGGCCTACAGCGATATCGAAAACGAGTTCGGGATGTGGCGCAGCGAGTATGACATCACCGATAGCTGGACGGCATATACCGGTCTCGGCGCGCAGCACGCGCACGAAGAAGGGATCTACAGCGCGCCGAAGCTCCTCGATAAGAGCGGTAATGCGACGGTCAGCCGCCTTGATACCAACCGCATCAGCGATTCCGTCAGCGGCATGGCGGGCATTCGCGGTAACTTCACTACCGGCTTCGTCTCGCACAAGGTGAACGTCGGGTATTCGGCGATGACCAAAAACGAAAAAATCGCGTGGAAAATGTCGGCCGCGGCGGATAATCCGACCACCAACATCTACCACAACACCGGCGTGGCTATGCCGGACAGCAGCAACTTCAGCGGCTCTGGCGGCAAATACAGCGATCCGCTGACCAGCGGGCGCACCCGCACGCAGGGCTGGCTGCTGAGTGATACCCTGGGCGTGCTGGATGACAAGCTGCTGTTCACCGCAGGCGCACGTCATCAGAAAGTTGTCATCCGCGGGTACAACAAAATCACCGGCGCGGAAAACGACGCGGACGGTTTCGACGGCAGCCGCTGGATGCCAACCTACGGCGTAGTCTATAAACCGTGGGAGGAAATTTCCCTCTACGCCAACCACACCGAGGCGTTACAGCCCGGTGAAACTGCGCCGAACACTGCTACTAACTACGGCCAGAGCACCGGTATCGTGCACTCTAAGCAGAACGAAGTGGGCGTAAAGGCGGACTTTGGCCGCGTGGGCGGCTCCCTGGCGCTGTTTGAGATCAAAATGCCGTCGGCGATCCTTGACGACAGCGGTCACTACGGCCTGGATGCAGAACAACGTAACCGCGGCGTGGAGCTGAACGTCTTCGGCGAGCCAATGCTTGGGATGCGTCTGAATGCCAGCGCCACCTGGTTGCAGGCCGAGCTGACCAAAACCAAAAACGGCGTCAATCAGGGCAACGATGCGATCGGTATTCCGAGCTTCTACGCCGTGCTGGGCGCAGAGTACGATATCAAGCCGATTGAAGGCCTGACGGCGACCGCACGCGTTAACCACTCCGGCACGCAGTATGCCGATCTTGCGAACACCAAAAAGCTGGACAGCTACACCACGCTGGATCTGGGCATGCGCTATCGCTTCGCGGTGAACCACAATGAAAACCAGATGACCGTGCGGGCAGGCATCGACAACGTGACCAACGAGAACTACTGGTCAAGCGTGGACGATTCCGGTACTTACATCACTCAGGGCGAGCCGCGTACCTTTAAGGTCTCGGTTGGCTACGAGTTCTAAGCGTTCCACCTCGTTATCCGGGGCAGGGACGCCCCAATCCCTTCGTTGTCGTGTTATAAAATTGTAATAAAAGCTTCTTACACTGGTCGCCACATCCTTACCTCTTGGCCAATGACAGGAAGCCGCTATGGGCAGACCCCTCAAATCCGTATTTAAAAAAGAATATCGCGACGATATCAGTAACCGCAGCGCTAACCCGGTATTCTCCGAGGTTGCAGAGGTGTTCCTCTCCCGCCGCCGTTTTCTCCAGATGGGGGCCGTAGCGGGGGCCGCCGTATCATTCCCGTATCTGATCACACCCGAAAATGCCATTGCCGCGGTATCGAAGCCTTCCGCGCTGGCAAAAGCGGTTTCCCTGGGCTTTACCAGCATCGACGTCTCCACGGAAGACACGGTCAGGGTGCCAGAAGGCTATATTGCCCGCCCGTTCTATCGCTGGGGTGATCCGACGGGAATCAAAGACAACATGCCGGCATTTAAGCCGGACGCCAGTAATACCACAGACGAACAGGCTGTGCAGGCGGGCATGCACCACGACGGCATGGCGTGGTTTAGCCTGCCGCAGGGGGCGCAAAACCCGGAGCATGGCCTGCTGGCGCTGAACCATGAATACATCGATAACGGGATGCTGTTTACCGACGGTACGGCGAACTGGAGCCTCGATAAAGCCCGCAAGGGGCAGAACGCGATGGGCGTGTCGGTGGTGGAAGTGAAAAAAACGGGCAGCGGCTGGGAGGTGGTGCGTCCGTCTTCCTTCGCCCGGCGTATTACCGTCAATACGCCGATGCAGCTTACCGGCCCGGCGCGGCATCAGGATTTAATGAAAACCGCCGCCGATCCGCAGGGGGAACGCGTTCTGGGCACCATGCAGAACTGCGCCAACGGCCACACGCCTTGGGGCACCTATCTCACCTGCGAGGAGAACTGGTCGGACATTTTTGTGAAAAAAGCCGATCTCAATCCGCTGGAAAAACGCTACGGCATTAGCGACAGCGATGAGTCCTATCGCTGGAACGAGGTGGATGAGCGGTTCAGCGTCGATAAAACCCCTAACGAACCCAACCGTTTCGGCTGGGTGGTGGAGATCGATCCCTACAACCCGACCTCCACGCCGCGCAAGCACACCGCGCTGGGCCGCTTCAAGCATGAGGGGGCCGCCGTCACGCTCGCCGCCGATAATCGCGTGGTGGTCTACATGGGCGACGACCAGAAGTTTGAGTACATCTATAAGTTTGTCTCCGACAAAAAATACGATCCCGCGAACCGGGAAGCCAATATGCAGCTGCTGACGTCCGGCACGCTGTACGTCGCCAGGTTCAACCAGGACGGAAGCGGCGACTGGCTGCCGCTGATCTTCGGGCAAAATGGCCTGGATAAAAGCAACGGGTTTGAAAGCCAGGGCGATCTGCTGATCAAAACCCGCCTGGCGGCCGACGCGGTGGGGGCAACGAAAATGGATCGTCCCGAGTGGATTGCCGTCGATCCGCACGCCAGCGGCAACGTCTACTGTACGCTCACCAACAACAGCGATCGCGGTAAAGAGGGTAAGGCACCGGTCGATGCCGCTAACCCGCGCGCCAACAACGTGTTTGGTCACATCATGCACTGGCACGAAGAGGGTGCCGATCCTGCCGCCGCACGCTTTAAGTGGGATATTCTGGTTATGGCCGGGCGTACCGACGGCGACGATCCGAAGGCCAAAGGCTCCATGCAGGGCGCGGCATTCGGCAGCCCGGATGGGTTGTCGTTCGATCACCAGGGCGTCCTGTGGATCCAGACCGACGTCTCCTCCAGCACCATCAATAAGAAAGCGTACGAGGGGATGGGCAATAACCAGATGGTCGCCACCATTCCGGGCACCAACGAGTATCGCCGTTTTCTGACCGGGCCGCGCGGATGTGAAATCACCGGCATTGCGTTTACGCCGGACAACCGCACGCTGTTTATCAACATTCAGCATCCGGGGGAGGGCGGGGATGATATTACCGACCCGGCCAATCCGCGCGCTGTTTCCAACTGGCCAGACGCCAGCCCGAACGGGCGTCCGCGATCGTCAACGGTGGTGATTACCAAAGCGGACGGCGGGATCATCGGGTCGTGACGTTTATCCGCCGGGCGCATGCGCTGGCCCGGCGTTAAGCTTGCTACCACCAGCATGAAGTGTTAAAACGTGCCCCTTCTAAAAAAGAGACAGGGGTAGGGCGTGAAAGACGCGTCATCCGCTTCAGGCCATGGTAGCGCTGAAGCTTCGTCGGATCAGAGTCCGACGCTGCAACGTGGTTTGCAAAATCGACATATTCAGTTAATTGCCCTTGGCGGCGCGATCGGTACCGGGCTGTTTCTCGGCATCGGCCCCGCCATTCAAATGGCTGGCCCGGCGGTTCTGCTGGGTTACGCTATCGCCGGGATTATCGCCTTCTTGATCATGCGCCAGCTCGGCGAGATGGTCGTTGAAGAGCCGGTGTCCGGCTCCTTCGCACACTTTGCCTATAAATACTGGGGGCCGTTCGCAGGCTTCCTCTCCGGCTGGAACTACTGGGTGATGTTCGTGCTGGTGGGCATGGCAGAGCTGACCGCCGCCGGCATCTATATGCAGTACTGGCTCCCGGACGTGCCGACGTGGATTTGGGCCGCGGCCTTCTTCATCATCATTAACGCCGTTAACCTTGTGAACGTGCGCCTGTATGGCGAGACCGAGTTCTGGTTTGCGCTGATCAAGGTGCTGGCGATTATTGGCATGATCGGCTTTGGCCTGTGGCTGCTGTTCTCCGGTCACGGCGGCGAGCGTGCAAGCATCGACAACCTGTGGCAGCACGGCGGCTTTCTGGCGACCGGCTGGAAAGGGCTGATCCTGTCGCTGGCGGTCATTATGTTCTCCTTCGGCGGGCTGGAGCTGATTGGCATCACCGCGGCTGAAGCGCGCGATCCGCACAAAAGCATTCCGAAAGCGGTCAACCAGGTGGTGTACCGTATCCTGCTGTTCTATATCGGCTCGCTGGTGGTGCTGCTGGCGCTCTATCCGTGGGTAGAAGTGAAATCTGACAGTAGCCCGTTCGTGATGATCTTCCACGATTTGAACAGCAACGTGGTGGCTTCGGCGCTCAACTTCGTCATTCTCGTGGCGTCATTGTCGGTTTACAACAGCGGGGTTTACTCCAACAGCCGCATGCTGTTTGGCCTCTCCGTACAGGGCAACGCGCCGAAGTTCCTCACCCGCGTCAGCCGTCGCGGCGTGCCGATCAATTCGCTGTTCCTTTCTGGCGCTATCACCTCGCTGGTGGTGCTGATTAACTATCTGCTGCCGAAAGAAGCGTTTGGCCTGCTGATGGCGCTGGTTGTCGCCACGCTGCTGCTGAACTGGATCATGATCTGCCTGGCGCACCTTCGCTTCCGCGCGGCGATGCGACGCAAGGGGCGCGAGACGCAGTTTAAAGCGCTGCTCTATCCGGCGGGGAACTACCTCTGTATCGCCTTCCTCGGCCTGATTCTGGTGCTGATGTGCACCATGGATGAGATGCGCCTGTCAGCGATGCTGCTGCCGGTGTGGGTGGTGTTCCTGTTTATCGCGTTTAAGCTTTCACGAAGGTAAAAGCAAAACGGCAACCTGGTTGCCGTTTTTAGTGTTTGCACCCTCTCCCTGTGGGAGAGGGCCGGGGTGAGGGCACCAGACCGCACCACACTGCCCGCCTTCACGCCCGGTGGCGCTGCGCTTACCGGGCCTACATGTTCGGGGACGTTATTTAGTAGGCCGGGTAAGGCGCAGCCGTCACCCGGCACCTCCCCTTCACCTTTATCGTGACTCCCCTCCCAATTCTGTTTTGATCCACAGGATCTTTGTTTTGTAATCGATTACTTTTCATTTGAACGAATTTGTAATCGATTACTTTTTCCGGGTGAGGCTTATCATGGTGTCAACTGAGAGTAGTGAAAAGGCGATAACGCAGCACCGGCTGCTGGTGCCGCGTCTGTCGCTGATGATGTTTCTGCAATTTTTTATCTGGGGTAGCTGGTCGGTCACGCTTGGCCTGGTGATGACCCGGCACAACATGTCTTTGCTGATTGGCGACGCGTTCTCTGCCGGACCCATCGCTTCCATTCTTTCGCCGTTCGTGCTCGGGATGCTGGTGGACCGCTTCTTCGCCTCGCAGAAGGTGATGGCGGTGATGCACCTCGCGGGCGCGGCGATCCTCTGGTTCGTGCCGGGGGCGTTGATTGCTGAGAACGGCGCGCTGCTGATTGGCCTGCTGTTTGGCTACACGCTCTGCTATATGCCGACGCTGGCGCTGACCAACAACATTGCGTTTCACAGTCTGGCGAACGTGGATAAAACCTTCCCGGTAGTGCGCGTGTTCGGCACCATCGGCTGGATCGCGGCGGGCATTTTCATCGGCGTCACCGGCGTGGCGTCCAGCGTCACCATCTTCCAGGTGGCGGCGGTCAGCTCCGTGTTGCTGGCGATCTACAGCCTGACGCTGCCGCACACGCCCGCCCCGGCGAAAGGCCTGCCGGTAAAGGTGCGGGATCTCTTCTGCGCGGACGCCTTCGCGCTGCTCAAAACCCGCCACTTCTTCGTCTTCTCCGTCTGCGCGATGCTGATCTCCGTCCCGCTCGGCACCTATTACGCCTACACCGCCTCGTATCTGGCGGATGCCGGCATTGCCGACGTCAGCACCGCCATGTCCTTCGGGCAGATGTCTGAGATCGTCTTCATGCTGGTTATTCCTCTGCTGTTCCGCCGCCTGGGCGTGAAATATATGCTGCTGATCGGCATGCTGGCGTGGTTCGTGCGTTATGCCATGTTCGCGCTGGGCGTCAGCGAGGAGGGGCGCATTCTGCTGTATCTCGGCATTCTGCTCCACGGCGTCTGCTACGATTTCTTCTTTGTCGTTGGCTTTATCTACACCGACCGCGTGGCGGGCGAAAAGGTCAAAGGCCAGGCGCAGAGCATGATCGTGATGTTCACCTACGGCATCGGCATGCTGCTCGGCTCGCAGATTTCCGGCGCGCTCTACAACCGTCTGGTGGCAGGGCAGACCGTGCCGCAGGCGTGGGTCACATTCTGGTGGATCCCGGCGGTGGCTGCCGCGGCGATCGCGCTGATTTTCCTTCTCACGTTTAAGTATGACGATGACAAGGCGTAACGTTCAGGAGGTGGTATGAGGACAATGAAAGGACCGGGCATTTTTCTGTCGCAGTTTATTGGCGGGGAAGCGCCCTTCAACACGCTCGACGGGCTGGCAGGATGGGCGGCGGGGAAGGGTTACAAAGCGGTGCAGATCCCCTGCAACCATCCGCATATTTTTGATGTGGAGAAAGCCGCAGAGAGTCAGGCCTACTGCGACGACATCACCGCCAGGCTGGCCGCGCATGGGCTGGTCATCAGCGAGCTGTCGACCCATCTGGAAGGGCAGCTTGTTGCGGTAAACCCGGTTTACAGCGAGGCGTTTGACCACTTCGCCCCTGCTTCCGTGCGGGGTAACGAGGCGGCGCGTCAGGCGTGGGCGACGGAAAAGCTGAAGCAGGCGGCGGTCGCCTCGGCCCGATTAGGCCTCAAAGCACACGCCACCTTCTCCGGATCGCTGGCCTGGCCGTTTTTCTACCCGTGGCCGCCGCACAACGAGCAGCGTTTTCAGGATGCATTCGGGGAGCTGGCAGCCCGCTGGCGGCCGATTCTGGATACCTTCGACGAGCAGGGCGTGGACGTCTGCTTTGAGCTGCATCCGGGGGAAGATCTGCACGACGGCGTCACCTTCGAGCGTTTTCTGGCGCTGGTCGATAACCATCCGCGTTGTAATATTCTCTACGATCCAAGCCATATGCTGCTCCAGCAGATGGACTATCTGACCTTTATTGATATCTACCATGCGCGCATTAAAGCGTTCCACGTGAAGGACGCCGAGTTCCGCCCCAGCGGGCGCAGCGGCGTCTACGGCGGCTACCAGCCGTGGATCAACCGCGCCGGACGCTTCCGCTCGCCCGGCGACGGACAGATCGACTTTAAGGGCATTTTCAGCAAGCTGACCCAGTACGACTACGACGGCTGGGCGGTGCTGGAGTGGGAGTGCTGCCTGAAGGATGGCGATACCGGCGCGAGTGAGGGCAGTGAATTTATCCGCCGTCATATCATCCCGGTTTCCGGACGGGCGTTTGATGATTTCGCCGCAGGGGACAGCCATGATTAACGTCGGGATTATCGGCAGCGGGTTTATTGGCCCGGCACATATCGAGGCGCTCAGGCGTCTCGGGTTTGTGCAGGTGGTCGCGCTCTGTGACGGCTCGCTCGTTAAGGCGCAGGAAAAGGCGCACCAGCTCAATGTGCCGCACGCCTGTGCCAGCGTGGAGGAACTGCTCGCGCTCCCTAATCTGCACGCGGTGCACAACTGCACGCCGAACCACCTGCACGCGGAGATTAACCGCCAGATCCTGCGTGCGGGCAAGCACGTGTTTTCCGAAAAGCCGCTGTGCATGACGCCGGACGAGGCGCGCGAGCTGGTGGCGCTGGCGGAGCAGGCAGGCGTGGTGCATGGCGTGAGTTTTGTCTATCGCCAGTTTGCGATGGTGCGCCAGGCGGCGAGCATGATGCGTGCGGGCAGCCTCGGGCGGCTGTTTGCTTCGCACGGCAGCTATTTACAGGACTGGATGCTGCTGGAAACCGACTACAACTGGCGGGTGGATGCCGCGCTCGGTGGCGCGTCGCGGGCGGTGGCGGATATCGGCTCCCACTGGTGCGATACGGTACAGTATGTGACCGGCAGGCGCATTACCGGGGTGATGGCTGATTTATCCACCGTCTGGCCGACGCGCAAGGCCAGCGCGGGCGGTCATCAGACCTTCTCCCATGACGAGCAGGCGGAGTATGAAGACAAACCGGTCACCACCGAAGACTTTGGCTCGGTGCTGTTCCGCTTTGGCGACGGCAGCAAGGGCAGCTTTAGCGTCTCGCAGGTGAGCGCGGGGCGAAAAAATCGCCTGACCTTTGAAATTAACGGCAGCGAGCAGTCGGTGGCGTGGGATCAGGAAATCCCGCAGCAGCTGTGGGTCGGCCATCGCGCCAGGGCAAACCAGATACTCTGCGACGATCCGGGCCTTATGAACCGTGACGTGGCCGATAGCGCCCACTTCCCCGGCGGGCACATTGAAGGCTGGCCGGATGCCTTTAAAAATATGATGGCGCAGTTTTACCGCGCCGTGCAGGCGGGCGCGATGCCGGATAATCCGCAGTTTGCCACCTTCCACGATGGCGCCTGTGTGATGTATATCATTGATGCGATTATGAAAAGTCATCAGCAGCAGCGCTGGGTGCGCGTGGAATACTGACGCATTGCCCGGTTCGCCGGGCAATCAATTTATGGTAGCCTGCACAAAACGCTAACCGCAGGATGTATCGTCGCTATGTCAATTCAGAAAATCGCTCAACTGGCCGGGGTATCCGTAGCAACGGTCTCCCGCGTACTGAATAACAGCGATACCGTGAAGGCGAAAAACCGCGAGCGCGTTTTGCAGGCGATCCAGGAGAGTAACTATCAGCCTAATCTGCTGGCGCGTCAGCTGCGCACTGCCCGCAGCTATATGATCCTGGTGATGGTCTCGAACATCGCCAACCCGTTCTGCGCCGAAGTGGTGAAGGGCATTGAAGCCGAGGCAGAAAAGAACGGCTATCGCATTCTGCTGTGCAACTCCGGCTCGGATATTGAGCGCTCCCGCTCGGGCTTAAGCCTGCTCTCCGGCAAAATCGTCGACGGCATTATCACCATGGATGCATTCTCGAAACTGCCGGAGCTGGCCGCGCTGATTGGCAACGCGCCGTGGGTGCAGTGCGCTGAATACGCCGATGCGGGCGCGGTCTCCTGCGTGGGGATTAATGATGTTGATGCCTCCCAGCACGTTGTCAGCCAGCTTGCCGACGGGGGACGCAAACGCATTGCGCTCATCAACCACGACCTCAGCTACAAATATGCCCGTCTGCGCGAGCGCGGCTATAAGAGCGTCATACACCTGCGGGATCTGGACTATCAGGCGGTGGAGTACGCCAGTGAGCTCAGCTCTGGTGCGGGCATGGCGGCGATGCAAAATCTGTTAAAAGCAAACCCGCCGGATGCGGTGTTTGCCGTTTCCGATACGCTGGCGGCGGGGGCGCTGCGCGCCATTCAGCAGGCAGGGCTGCGGGTGCCAGAAGATATCGCGGTGGTCGGCTTTGACGGCACTGAGCTGGCGGAGATGATTTCACTCACCACTATTGAACAGCCGTCGCGGGATATCGGGCGCAAGGCGGTCAATCTGCTGTTAAATAAGATCGACAACCCGGATGCGCCCACGGAAAGGGTCATGATGGACTGGCGCTTTATTTCCCGCGCCAGCTCCTGATTATCTGGCGATGACGCCAGCCAGCGAGCGAATATCGTTTCCGGTTGGCGACTGGTGAATACGCAGGCCAAATTCATCTACCACCGCGAAAATATGATCGAAGATGTCGGCCTGAATATCTTCGTATTCCGCCCAGATCACCGTGTTGGTAAAGGCATATATTTCAATCGGCAGCCCGTTGGCATCCGGCGCGAGCTGGCGCACCATCAGCGTCATATCTTTGCGAATGCGCGGGTGGTTACGCAGATATTCATTCAGGTAGGCACGGAAGGTGCCGATATTGGTCATCTTGCGCAGGTTTAATACCGATTCCCCTTCGCCGTTCTGCTGATTCCACAGGTTAATTTCCTCATGACGCGCCGCCAGATACGGCTTCAGCAGTTTCGCCTGAATCAGTTTCTGCTGCTCCTGCTCGTCGAGGAAATGAATGCTGGTGGTATCGATATTCAGGCTACGCTTGATGCGGCGACCACCGGAGGCGGACATGCCGCTCCAGTTGATGAACGCATCGGACACCAGCGCCCAGGTCGGGATGGTGGTGATGGTGTTATCGAAGTTGCGCACTTTAACGGTGGTCAGGCCGATGTCGGTCACCGTGCCGTTGGCGCCGTACTTCGGCATCTCCAGCCAGTCGCCGAGCTTGAGCATGTCGTTGGCGGAGAGCTGAATGCCCGCCACTAAGCCCAGTATCGGGTCTTTAAAGACCAGCATCAGAACGGCGGCCATCGCACCCAGGCCGCTTATCAGAATGGCGGGTGACTGACCGATCAGCAGGGAGATAATCAGTATCCCCACCAGAATGGCACTCACCAGCTTAACGCCCTGGAATATCCCCTTCAGCGGCAGCTGCGAGGCGGTAGCCATTTTCTGCGACAGATTGAAAATCACGTCCAGCAACGAGAAGAAGGAGAGCAGGGCATAAACCATCACCCACAATTTCGCGCAGGTGGTGAGTAATTCCGCCGCTTCGCTGCCTTTTTGCAGCCACAGAACCGCCTGAACGTTGACGATTATCCCCTGGAGGGTAAACGCCAGACGGTGAAATAATTTGTTCTGCGTAATGATCTGCAACCATAAATGGCTGCTGGCCTGGGCGCGTTTCTCGAATGCGCGCAGCACCACTTTGTGCAGAATAAAATGAACGATAATGGCCGTAAGAAAAATAATACCAAAGATAATCACTAAAGAGGTGGTGTGATTAATTTCAATCCCTAACTCTTCAACCTGAGCAATTAATTCCTGCATAACGTCTCCTGTATTGATGCAGCCCCATAATGGCGGCTGCGGATCTATTATGCAAATTCAGGCAGTTTTATTTTGTCGCCGGACAGGCCTTGACGACCGGTAAACACAGACGATGACGCATACGCAGCGTGACCAGCGCCAGCACCACCATCATGGCCGTTTCCACCATCAGGAAGACGTTGACCGCCTGGGTATAATCTCCGTGATGATTTTGCAGCCCGTGCAGCAAAATCGCGCCGAAAATGGCCGGGCCAAGCCCCAGCGCAGCCTGTTGCAGCGTGCTTAAAATCGCGCTCGCGGCCCCCGCGTCGTCAGGCTGAATATCGCGCATCCCGATACGGTAGAAGCTGTTTACAATCAGCGCCTGCCCGTAACCCACCAGCCCGGTGGCCGGGGCCAGCGTCAGCGCGGTATTCTGCATTCCCCAGTGACGGAACGTGGCGATCAGCGCCACCAGGCCGACAAGCTGAATCGCAAGCCCGGTCAGCAGGATGGCGCTGGTGCTGTAGCGGGCAATCAGGCGTGGGGCGAACCAGGCAGAAATAAAATAGGTGACGCCAAGCGCGATAAAGCTGTTCCCGGACTGCCACGGCGCCATTCCCAGACCGCTTTGCATGGTCAGCGCCATGCAGAACATAAACCCGGACCAGACGCTGAAAAAGAGTATCCCAATCAGCACGCCAAAGCGGATGCTGCGCAGCTGTAACAGGCGCGGCGCGATGAGCGGATGGGCATTCTCACGCTCTTTTTTGCGCGCGTTCAGCACCATCAAACAGGCCAGTGGCACAATCGCCAGCAGGGCGGCCTTCAGCGGCCACGACCAGTGCCACTGCGGGCCGAGCGCCATCGGGAACAGCAGACAGCACAGTATCGCCGTCAGCAGGACGGTACCGATCCAGTCAATGCGCGACGGCGTGTCGCGGCGGGTTTCCGGCACGTAGCGACGGCTCAGCGCCAGCACCACCAGACAAATCGGCACGTTGATAAAGAAGGCGTTGCGCCAGCCCAGCCCGGCGATGTCCGCCGACACCAGCCAGCCGCCACCCATCTGGCCGACGATAAACGCAATTCCGCCGATACCCCCGAACAGACTGATCGCTCTGGCGTGTGCCGTTCCTTTTAACGTCACATGCAACGTCGCGAGAATTTGCGGCATGATCAGCGCGGCGCCCGCACCCTGCATAATGCGCGCGCCAAGCAACTGTTCGATATTGCCCGCCATGCCGCACAGCAGGGAGGCCAGGCCAAAACACGCCACGCCCCACATAAACAGGCGACGGCGGCCAAGGTTATCGCCCAGCTTGCTGCCGGGGGCCAGGCAGACGGCAAAGGCCACGCCGTAGAGGGCGACGATCAGCTCCAGTTCGGTGGCGGTGGCGTGTAACGAATGGGTGATGGAATCCAGCGCCACGTTGGTGATTGAGGTATCAATCAGCGGCAGCATCTGGCCGGTTAACAGCAATATCAGGCCCGCACGACCCGGTGAAACAACTGACGTATTCATGGTGACTCCATTGCGTCAAACAGCGTAGAGTCGTAGCATCAACCATCTGATAAACGGGTACCAGTTCTTGCTTATACTGGTACTGACACTACCATGCAGGAGATGTTATGGCGCTGATGTCTGAACCTGTCACCTCTCTCCAGGATGACACCCGCAAGCAGCTGGGCGCGTTTTTGCGTGCCCGGCGCGAAAGCCTCGATCCGCAGCGGCTCGGCTTACCGCGCAGCGGCCGCCGCCGCACGCCGGGCCTGCGCCGGGAGGAGGTGGCGATGCTCGCGGATGTCGGCGTGACCTGGTACACCTGGCTGGAACAGGGCCGGGACGTCAATCCGTCCAGCGCGGTGATGGCCGCCATCGCAAAAGCGCTGCAATGCACCCCGAACGAAGCCCGGCATCTTTTTGTGCTCGCCGGTTTGCCGCCGGGCGAAGCCCCGCAGGCGGTGTGCTGCGAGGGGATCAGCGAAGGCACGCGTCGCCTGCTGGATACCCTGATGCCGAAACCTGCCAGTATTCAGAAACCGAATTTCGATATCGTGGCGTGGAACGACAGCTTCGGCCACCTGATGGGCGTCGATTTCAACGCCATCCCGCCGGAAGATCGCAACTGTATTTACCTGTTCCTCACCCATCCGGCGTGGCGCGCGCGGCTCGGCAAACGTGACGACGTGCTGCCGATTTTCGTCTCCTACTTCCGCGCGGCCATGGCTGAGCACCGTGGCGACCCGCTCTGGGAAGCGAAGCTGGCGCGTTTTTTTGCGGTGTCCGAAGAGTTTAAAACCCTGTGGCACCAGCGTAACGACGTGCGCGGCGTGGAGAACCAGCTCAAGCTGTTCACCCATCCCGAGCTGGGGGATTTTCATCTCCAGCAGATGTACTGGTACTCTGCGCCGCGAAACGGATCGCGGCTGCTGGTCTATTTACCCGTGGATGAGGCAGGGGAGAGGGCGATGGCGTGGCTGGCGGAGCAGGGGAAATAAGTTTTTTCGAGGGGCTTTCAGGGAATCAACGCGTGACTTAGCCTTTAATGCAAATTGCCTTATATGCTAATATCAGGGAGCCTTTTTCTGCCTTCAGGAGTACAGGCGAAGCTGACCGCCAGCTTGATAAATTTCTCGCTAACCCGACGGCGATGGGGATATTTATCAAGAAGACGCAAAAAACGCCCTCTGCTGAACTCCGTCTGGCACTGAAACGACAAAGGAGATGTTGGATGAGCAAAAAGATTATTGACTGGGACGAACTCAGAGCTGAACTGTTAAGCGATTCAGAAGTTCAGGCTTCCTTTGATGCAGAAGAGCGCAAGGAACGCCTACGGGAGATGCTGGCGCAATGGCGCAATCATGCTGGTCTGACGCGCGCCCAGGTGGCGGAGCGGATGGGCGTCAGCGCACCGACGGTATCACGAATGGAAGCAAATATTACCCGGGCGAGTCTCGATACATTAACGCGTTATGCGCTGGTGTGCGGGGTAAAGCATCCGCAGATAACGCTTTACTGAAAACGGGCACGCCGATAGCTGGCGTGCCAGAAGCGCTTAGCATTCAGTCACAATCGTGCTCAGCGGCAGGCGAGATTTCGGCAGCGTGGCGTTGAAATCTTCCACGCTGTGATGCCCGACCGGGACCACCACCAGGCTGGTGAAGCCTTTCTCTTTCAGGCCAAACTCTTCGTCGAGGATCGCGGCGTCAAACCCTTCGATGGGTACCGCATCCAGGCCCATCGCGGCCACGCCCAGCAGGAAGTTGCCGACGTTCAGGTAAACCTGCTTCGCCATCCACTGGTCGTCATCTTTCAGATCCACGCGGTGCATGTCGGCAAAATAGCAGCGGCCTTTGTGGTTCGCGGCTTTTGCTTCTGGCGTGGCGAAACGGCCGTCAGCCTCTTCCTGATCGACAACGCGCTCAAGCCAGGCATCGTCCATCGCGGTTTTCGCGCAGAACACCACCACGTGAGAGGCATCCAGCATTTTGCGTTCGTTAAACACATAGGTGCCCGCCGCGGATTTTGCCACGCGCGCTTTACCCTCTTCAGTGCTGGCAACAATAAAGTGCCACGGCTGGGAGTTGGTGCTGGACGGGCTGTATTGCAGCAGCGTTTTGATTTTTTCCGCTTCTTCTGCGGTCAGTTTTTTGGCTGGGTCGAACGCCTTGGTAGAGTGGCGTTTCAGGGCGACAGAAATAATATCCATAACAACTCCTGGTGATGAAATTCGCCCGCGGGCGGGCGTGAAAGGAAAGCAGATTACCGCGCGAAGCGGGAAAAGATAAGTGCGATTCGAGCGCTTATTCTGTTCGTCTCAGACGAACAATCAGGCTGGCCGAATCCACTTCTGATCTTTTTTCGGCAGTTTATCAACGACCAGATTCCACGAATCCGTAATCAGGTCGGTGACCAGTTCAGGCGTGATGTCGTCCGTGCCATAAAGTGAGATCCAGTGTTTTTTATTCAGATGGTAACCGGGCTCCACGCCACGGTAGATCTGCTGATTGAGCAGCGATTTTTCCGGATCGGATTTCAGGCTGACGTGGGCCCGACCGTGTGCGGTCGCCATCAGCATAAAAATTTTCCCGCCCACCTTAAACACGTCATACTCCGGGCCAAACGGCCAGCAATGTTCGGTAAAAGGCATCTCCAGCGCGACGCGTCTGGCATGTTCCTGCAAGGATTTACTGTCCATGGTTATCTTCCTCAGCAAGCCCGCGCCACATGGCTTCAAAGCCCAGCGCTTTAAAATCGACGGCACGGGACGGATCGCGCGCGGCAAACTCCATGGTGGTTTCAGCCAGCGATAAGAACATTGCATCACCGAAGGTCTTAAACTCGTCAGACATAAACACCGGGCGGATCGAACGACGACACAGTTCATGCAGTTCCGGGAACATGTCTTTCACCGCCTGCTCGGTTTCGGCGTTCAGCTTTTCACTGACGCCAATCTGGCGGATAGCCGCATGCGCCAGGGGGTTACGAATGCCCCAGTCTACATAGCTGTTCCAGATATTGCGGGTATGCTCTTTTGGCTCGGTGATGGTGCGATCGAGATTCGCCAGCATGGTCTGGCAGAGATCCTGCTTCAGATGCAGGTAGAGGGCATTCAGCAGATCGTCTTTGGTAGCAAAGTAGCGAAACAGTGTCCCTTCAGCGACGCCCGCATTACGGGCAATTAACGCCGTTGAGGCGGCAATACCTGACTGCGCAAACGCAGCCGTTGCTGCTTCCAGTAAGGCCTGTTTTTTATCTTCACTCTTCGGACGTGCCACTAAATTTTTCCTCCCGTCAATTGTAAAAGCCCTGATTGAAACACGAGCCTTGATACGCTGCAACGCGGAATGTCAAAGAACGAAAACCTTCTTGACGGCGTAATCATCCTATCTATAATGAGTGCTTACTCACTCATAATCAAGTGTCACCCGCGCAAACCATCGGATGGGGCGCGTAGGCGGGTCAGGAAATGAAAAAGCCTCTATTCATCTGCGTGGTGTTAGTCATGATTATTGCTTCAGCTGCCAGTTTACCGTTTGTACTGAATGCCGGATTTGGTCAGCCACCGCAGGGTGCGCAGCTCTCTGAAGTGGAGGCCTCTCAGCACTATCGCGACGGGCAATTCCATAACACGCTCCCTACGCCGGGCTTTACCGGGCAACAAAATATGCTGGTGGCGTGGTGGCAGTTCCTTACCCGTAAAACCGAAAACGCCCGTCCTGCGCAGCCGCTGCCGCTGGTGAAAACCGATCTGGCGAGCCTGTCGCCTGAACAGGACACGCTGGTGTGGCTCGGCCACTCCTCCTGGTATATGCAGCTGGCGGGGAAACGCATCCTGATCGATCCGGTTCTGAGTAGCTACGCCGCACCGTTCTCCTTCCTCAATAAAGCGTTTGCGGGGGAGTACCCGTGGCGTGCGGAGAGCATGCCGGAGATCGACCTGCTGATTATCTCCCACGATCACTATGACCATCTGGATTACGCCACCATCAAGGCGCTGCTGCCGAAGGTTAAGCGCGTGGTCACCCCGCTGGGCGTGGGGTCGCATCTGCGCTACTGGGGGATGAACCCTGAGATTATCGACGAGCGGGACTGGAACCAGTCGGTGCATATCAGCGATACGCTGACGATTCACGTTCTGCCGGCGCGCCATTTTTCCGGGCGCGGCATTAAGCGTAACCAGACCCTGTGGGGCAGCTTTATGTTTGTCACCCCAGAGCGAAAGATCTACTACAGCGGAGACTCCGGTTACGGCCCGCACTTCAAAGCGATTGGCGAGCAGTTTGGCGGAGTTGACTTAGCCATCATGGAAAACGGCCAGTACGACCAGGACTGGAAGTACATCCATATGCATCCGGCGGAAACGGCGCAGGCCTCGGCAGATCTCAATGCCAAAGCGGTCGTACCGGGACATAACGGGCGTTTTGTGCTGGCGAAACATACCTGGAACGATCCACTGATCCAGCTGGCGAAAGCCAGTAAGGATAAAAACTACCGGCTGCTGACGCCGGAGCTGGGCGAGCCCGTGCGGGTAAGTGATACCACGCAACAATTTCGCGAGTGGTGGGAATAATGTTTAAGCGAGAAGCAGAGGGGGAGAGCAGTATGACGATTTCCGCTCAGGTCATTGATACGATTGTCGAATGGATTGATGACAATCTACACCAGCCGTTACGCATCGAAGAGATTGCCCGCCATGCGGGTTACTCAAAATGGCATTTACAGCGGCTATTTATGCAGTACAAAGGCGAAAGTCTGGGGCGCTACATCCGCGAACGCAAGCTGCTGATGGCGGCGCGCGATCTGCGTGAGTCAGACGAGCGCGTGTACGATATCTGCCTGCGCTACGGGTTTGACTCGCAGCAGACGTTTACCCGCATCTTTACCCGCACCTTCAACCAGCCGCCCGGGGCGTATCGCAAAGAAAACCACGGTCGGGCGCACTGAAAAACATCCCCTCACCCTAACCCTCTCCCCAAAGGGGAGAGGGGACGATTACACCCTCGCCCCTTTGAGGAGAGGGCCGGGGTGAGGGGATCAGACAGCACCATGCTTACCAGCTGTAATTCACCGTCGCCGTCACCGTCCGGCCAATCCCGTAGAAGCACGCCGTATCGCTTGCGCATGACGCCACATACTTCGTGTCTGCCACGTTATTGACGTTGAACTGCACGCTTGCCCCTTTCAGGCTGCGGTTCATCTCGCCCAGATCGTAGCGCAGCATCGCGTCATACAGATCCACCGATGGCACCTTGAAGGTGTTCTTCGCATCGCCGTAGCTGGTGCCGATGTAGCGCATCCCCACGCCAGCGGTCAGGCTCTTCAGCGCTCCGCCCGGAACGGTATAGCTGGCGAACGCCGATGCCATATGCGCTGGAATGCGCGCAGGCGTTTTGCCTTCAGTTCCCGCCACCGTGGTGCTTTCGGTTTTTGCATCGGTGTAAGTGTAGGAGCCAATCAGGTTGATGTTATCCATCAGCGTGGCGTGGATTTCCGCTTCAGCGCCTTTCGAACGCACCTTGCCCGCATTTTCGAACCAGCCTTCAGCGCTGTTATAGGTCGCTACGTTGTCCTGAGTCAAATCGTACAGCGCCAGGGTCATCAGCGTGGTGTCGACCGGCTGATATTTCACGCCAATCTCGGTCTGCTCCCCGGTAGTAGGCCTGAATGGCGCAACGCCCGGCGCACGGTTGGTTTGCAGGTTCGGTTCAAACGAGGTGCTGTAGCTGATGTACGGCGACAGGCCAGAATCAAACGCGTACAGCAGGCCAGTGCGCCAGGTAAATTTGCTGTCGTTCTGCTGGGTTAAGCTGTTATCGGTGAAGTCGTTGGTACGCACTTCGCTCCAGTCGTAGCGCCCGGAAACCAGCCACTCCCAGTTGTTCCAGCTCATCTGATCCTGAAGATACAGGCCCATCTGGTCGAGATTTTGCTGCTCGTCGGACGCCGTATTGAAGGTACTTTCATCCACGTTCACGCCGTAAACCGGGTTTGTCCAGTCGAGGTCATACTGTGAGCCGCTCCCGCGCACCAGCAGCTGTTTATCCTTACTGGTCTTGTAATCAAACCCGCCGAGCAGGGTGTGGTTGACGCTTCCGGTCTCCAGCAGATATTCCAGCTGGTTATCAAGGCCAAATTCGTTGGTCGTGCGCTCTTCACGCTGGGCGCGACGGGTCAACACCGTGCTGTTGGCCGCGCTGTTGGCGTAAACCAGATAACGATATTTCTGCTTGATGGTGGCGTAACGGGCGTTCTGGCGGAAGGTGAGGTTGTCGGCGAACTGGTGTTCCAGCTCGTAGCCAATCATCGTCTGCTCGCGCCAGGATTGATTGTAATTCGGATCGCTGACGTTAAAGTCGCGCGGGATGTACTTCCCGTCGGCACTTTTCACCGTGCCATACGCGGGCAGGAAGTTGCGGTATCCGGCATCCGGATCTTTCTGGTAGCTGGTCAGCAGCGTAAAGCGGGTCTGATCGTTCGGGTACCAGGTGATCGCCGGGGCGATCGCCATCCGCGTCTCTTTATAATCGTCCACCTGATTATGCTGCGTACGGGCGATACCGTTCACGCGATACAGCACGCGGCCGTCGTCGCTCAGCCTGCCGCCGAAATCAAACGCACCTTCGGCGAGATCGTTATTGCCGGTGCGGAACTGCACGTTGTGAATGGCCTCCGCCGTCGGGCGCTTGCTGGTCATGCTGATTAATCCGCCCGGATTCACCTGTCCAAACAACACCGACGCCGGGCCGCGCACCAGCTCCACGCGCTCCAGCAGCCACGGGTCAACTGTGCCCGTCTGTGAGGAAGCCGTTGCGCCAAAGCTTAAGCCGTCGAGGAATTTCGGCACGTAGCTAAAGCCGCGCACAAACACCTCGTCGTTACGGTTAGACGAGCCCCGGTACTCGGTAAACACGCCCGCCGAGTAGCGCAGCGCCTGCGAAACGGAGGTGACGTCCTGCATGTTCATCTGATCGCGGGTGATCACCGATACCGACTGCGGTGTCTTCACGATCTCCGCGCTGGTCTTGGTGGCGGAGAGCGTTTTCGTCGCCACAATGCCTTTTACGGGCGCAGTGGGCTCTTCACTCACGCCCTGCGTCACCGTAATCGTTTCTTCTTTCGTTTCTGCCTGAGCCGCGACGCTGGTCGTCGCCAGACTCAGCAGCCAGAGCTGCATTATCTTATTATTTTTAAACATTTTTATTGAACGTCCTTGGTTGCTATCGCCATAAAAACACCGGTAAAACGCCGTTGATGATATTGCAAATTATTACCATTTGCATTAGCGTTGTTAACAAATTTCGTTGGGGAACAAGCGGTAATGAAGAGGGTATGGAGTGGGTTGCTGTTGGGGATCGGCGCGCTGCCCGCCGTGGCGGCAACGTGCGAGCAGTCGTCCCGGCAGGGCGATGTTCAGGGAAAGTTTGATGCCAGCGGCGAAGTCTGCTTCTCCCTGCCCGAGCTGGATGAAAATTACGTTTCCGCCACGCTGCATGGCGTGACGGATGCGCGCCTGCTGGATGGGCAAAACCGCCGCATCCGTACGCTGATCGAAAACGGTCCTGCGGACGGGGAACACACGCTGCTGTTTGCCCTGCCGGTGAAACAGAACACCTCGCTGGTGCTACACGGCGAAGCCGGCAAGCCGTGGCGTTTTCAGTGGCGGATGAAAGAGACCTCTCCGTTACCACGCGTGCAGATGCTGGCGCCAGAAAGCCCGACGTTGAAGGCGCTGGCAAACGTCATTTCTGCCGGTGGAAGTACCGAGGCGTTCTGGCAGGCGCAGCGTCGACAGGGAACGCCGATGGTGGAGCCGGTAGATGCGAGCCATAAGCGGGTGACCTTTCTGTGGCGCGGCGCGCGGGATAACGTCTTCATTCTCGGCTCTCCGGCGGGGGATCACGATCCGCTGTTCCGTCTGGGCAACAGCGACGTCTGGTTCCGCAGCTACGTGGTCCCCGCTGATACGGTGATGCAGTACAAGCTCGCCCCCGATGTGCCGATCGTTGAAGGCTCTGCCCGCGATCAACGCCGCGCCATCCTGGTAAGCGCGCAGGCCGATCCGCTTAACCCGAATAGCTTTGGGGAGCAGAAGACCGATCGCTGGAATCGCTTTTCTCTGCTCGATCTCAGCCCGGCGCGCTACTGCTCCGTTCGGGCTACGGCACAGCCGCTGGTACACGGGACGCTGAGCCGCCAGAGGCTGAGCAGCAACATCCTCGGCAATGCCCGCGACGTGATGATCTACCAACCGCGCGGCACACAGCCCGCACGCTGGACGCTCATCCTCTTCGACGGACAGGTTTATCAGGACGAATACCATTTTGCCAACGTGCTGGACGGTCTGATTGCCCGGCATCACCTGCCACCGATTAACGTGGTGTTTATCGACAGCCTCGATCACGCCCGTCGCGGCAACGAGCTGCCGCCGAACCCGGATTTTGCTGACTTTATGGCGCACGAGCTGCTGCCGTGGCTGCGGGGGAAGGGCATCGGCATGCAGCGGCAGAAAACCGTACTGGCAGGATCAAGCTACGGGGGAATTGCCTCTTCATGGGTGGCGCTCCGCTATCCGCGCCTGTTTGGCAACGTGCTGAGCCTTTCCGGTTCTTACTGGTGGGCGCCAGAAGGTGACGCTCCCGGCTGGCTGACGCGTCAGTACCAACAGTCTCCACCGTATCCGGTGCGTTTCTGGTTACAGGCCGGGAAGTTTGAAACCACGGGGCCGGGCGGCGGCATCTATCGCACCACGCAGGATTTTGAACAGGTGCTGAGGAAAAAAGGCTATCGCGTCAGCTTTCATCCCTCATCCAGCGGCCACGACTACGCGGCCTGGTGTGAAGCGCTGATCCACGGGATGCGCGATCTCACTGGCTTACGACGCCAGTGAAAACCAGCGGCGCCAGATGAAACGCAGGATAAAGAATTCAATTGCGCCGAGCACCAAAAACCACAGACAGAACAGAATGGTGTACAGCTGATTCAGATCGACCATATGAAAGGTCTGAACCAGCTTCTGCGCCAGCACCAGACCCAGCGATGGCGCAGGTAACAGCAGGCAGGAGAGCAGGGCCATCAGCAAAATGCCCCCTGCGGTGAGCAGCGATTCTAACGGGTGTTTCATCGAAATGTTAATCGTCAGTTAAAAATGTCATTGTCCGGCATCCTGAAACGTAAAGCAATATCATGCCCGCTGGCAAAATTGGGTGAAAGGCCACCGTTATTCTGCGAATTAATAACAGAAAATAGATAATATTTCCGCAGCGATTAAATTAATATCGCGTTATGTAAATAAACGTCTTTCTCATGAAAATAATTTTACAAAGCTATAGGTGCTATATCCAATTAACGTCGCAATAACAATGGCTGCGACAATGTATAACGCCAGGCGCCGTCCGCGATAAATACCAAACATGCTTCCTCCTCGTTTAGTGTTGGTTTAGAAATATTTTGTAAAAATCAACGCGTCGAAATAATTTTAATCAGTTTTGAATAACCGGGTAGTCAATATATTGCGGTAGATCAATTTAACCCGCAACACTTAAAAATGAATTATTTAAAGCCAGAAAGGAATTCCGGCTTCCGTCCACCGGATATTGAAGGAAAAATACCATGACCAAAAAAAATTTCTCGCAGAATATGCCACCCGCAGGCGGGCAGGCGTACCAGCAGACCGTAGAGCAGGTGCTTGCTCAGGCGCAGAGCCAGGCTAATGGCCTGGACCGTGCCGAGGCGCAGGCGCGTTTACAGAAGCATGGCCCGAACGCGCTGCCGGAGAAAAAAGGCAAGCCGGGCTGGCTGCGTTTTCTCGCGCATTTTAACGATGTCCTGATTTACGTCCTGCTGGCAGCCGCCGTATTAACGGCAGTAATGGGACACTGGGTTGATACGCTGGTTATTCTGGGCGTGGCGGTAATCAATGCCTTAATTGGCCACATTCAGGAAAGTAACGCGGAAAAATCCCTGAAGAGTATTCGCAATATGCTCTCCAGCGAGGCGCGCGTTATTCGTAACGGCAACCATGAAACTATCCCGACGACGGAAATCGTCCCGGGCGATATTATTGTGTTGCGCGCAGGAGATCGTATACCGGCGGATATGCGCTTAATCGAAGCGCATAATTTACGCGTGGAAGAGGCAATTCTGACCGGTGAATCCACCGTGGTGGATAAACACACGAACCCGCTGAACGGCGAATTACCGCTGGGCGACCGCACGAACCTGGTCTTTTCCGGTACGACGGTAAGCGCGGGCGGCGGCGTTGGCGTGGTCATTGCCACGGGCCAGGAGACCGAACTCGGCCACATCAACCAGATGATGGCGGGCATTGAAAAACACCGCACCCCGCTGCTGGTGCAGATGGACAAGCTGGGCAAAGCGATCTTCGCCATCATTCTGGCGATGATGGCCGCGCTGTTTGTCTTCAGCCTGGTGTTCCGCGAGATCCCGATGGGCGAGCTGCTGCTCTCCCTGATTAGCCTGGCGGTAGCCTCCGTGCCGGAAGGTCTGCCAGCGATTATCTCCATTATCCTCTCCCTGGGCGTGCAGGCGATGGCGCGCAAGCGGGCGATTATCCGCAAGCTGCCGACGGTTGAAACCCTGGGCGCGATGACCGTGGTCTGCTCGGATAAAACCGGCACCCTGACCATGAACGAGATGACGGTGAAAGCCATCATCACCGCCGACACCTGCTATCGCGTGGACGGCAACAGCTACGAGCCGGTGGGCAACATCTACCTCGAAGGCAGCGACGAGCCGGTGCAGATCCAGCCGGGCACTGTGCTGGAGCAGTACCTGCGCACCATCGACCTGTGTAACGACAGCCAGCTGATTCAGGACGAGCGTGGCCTGTGGGGCATCACCGGCGGGCCAACCGAGGGCGCGCTGAAGGTGCTGGCGGCCAAGGCCCACCTCGAGCCGGTCGTGACCACGCTGGTTAACAAGATCCCGTTCGACTCTCAGTACAAGTACATGAGCACCCACTACCAGATTGGCAGTGAGGAGCAGATTTTGATTACCGGCGCGCCGGACGTGATTTTCGCCCTGTGTGAGCAGCAGCAGACCCGCAACGGTGCGCAAGCCTTTGACCGCGCGTACTGGGAAACGGAGATGGAGCGCTATGCGCGTCAGGGGCTGCGCATGGTCGCCGCGGCGTTCAAGCCAGCGAACGGCGAGCAGGCATTAACTCACGACGACCTGAGTCACGGCCTGATTTTCCTCGGCATTGCCGGGATGATGGATCCGCCGCGTCCGGAAGCGATTGAGGCGATTAACGCCTGCCAGCAGGCGGGGATCCGCGTGAAGATGATCACCGGGGATCACCCACAGACGGCAATGAGCATCGGCCAGATGCTGGGGATCACCAACAGCGAGCAGGCGGTTACCGGCTACCAGCTGGAGAAGATGGACGACGCCGAGCTGGCGGAAGCGGCGGTGAAGTATGACATCTTCGCCCGTACCAGCCCGGAGCATAAGCTGCGCCTGGTGAAAGCGTTGCAGGACAAAGGCGAAATCGTCGGCATGACCGGTGACGGCGTGAACGATGCCCCGGCGCTGCGCCAGGCGGACGTGGGTATCGCGATGGGCATCAAAGGCACGGAAGTGACCAAAGAGGCGGCGGACATGGTCCTGACGGACGATAACTTCGCCACCATCGCCAGCGCGGTAAAAGAGGGGCGTCGCGTTTACGACAACCTGAAGAAGACCATTCTGTTCATCATGCCGACCAACCTGGCGCAGGGGCTATTGATTGTGATTGCGCTGCTGGCGGGGAACATCATTCCGCTGACGCCAGTGCTGATCCTGTGGATGAACATGGCGACCTCCGCCACGCTCTCCTTCGGCCTGGCCTTCGAGGCCGCCGAGCGCAACATTATGCGCCGCCCGCCGCGTCAGACCGGGCAGCACGTGATGGACGCCTACGCCGTCTGGCGCGTGGCCTTCGTCGGCACCATGATTGCCATCGCCGCCTTTGCGCTGGAAGCCTGGCTGGCCCCGCGCGGCCACAGCGCGGAGTTCATCCGCACCGTGCTGTTGCAGATGCTGGTCTGCGCCCAGTGGGTATACATGATTAACTGCCGCAACACCGACGGGTTCTCCCTGAACCGCGGCCTGCTGGCGAACAAAGGGATCTGGCTGGTAACGGGCGTACTGTTCCTGCTCCAGGCGGCGATTATCTACCTGCCGTTTATGCAGATGCTGTTCGGCACCGAAGCGCTGCCGCTGCGCTACTGGTTCGTGACGCTGGCGGTGGCGGGCGTGATGTTCTTCGTCGTCGAAATCGAGAAGCGACTGACCCGCAGGTTCCGTAAGGCTGCATAACCTTTTGCCCTCACCCTAACCCTCTCCCACAGGGAGAGGGAACTCTGACCTCCCTCTCCCTGTGGGAGAGGGCCGGGGTGAGGGAAAACAACGCCGAGGTACTCCCATGAAATTCCCACTCCTGTTCGCGCTCCTCGCCTGCACCCTGCCACCCGCATTCGCCGCGGCCATTCCCGTGCGTGTCGCCACCGTGGAGCAGACTGCCCACGCCGCCGAGCGTCAGATCCCGGGTCGCATTGAAGCTATCCACACCGTTGAACTGCGCGCCCGCACGGAAGGCGTCATCACCAGAATCCACTTCCGCGACGGGCAGTACGTGAAAAAAGGCGACGTGCTGTTCGAGCTGGATGACGCCGAGCCGCGCGCCGCCCTGCGTCTGGCGCAGGGCGAAGTGAGAAGCGCCGAAGCCACGCTGCGTCAGGCGCAGCAGCAGCTTTCCCGCTTCGAAAGCCTGGGCAGCAGCAACGCCATCAGCCGCCACGACGTGGACAACGCCCGCATGCAGCGCGACGTAGCGAGCGCCGCGCTGGAGCAGGCGAAAGCCCGGCTCGACACCCGCAGCGTCACCCTCAACTACACGCGCATTACCTCACCGATTGACGGGCGCGTGGGGCACAGCAACTTTCACGTCGGCAGCCTGGTGAATCCTGCCAGCGGTGTGCTGGTGGAGGTGGTGCAGCTCGATCCCATCCGCATTGCCTTTGCGCTGGAAGAGGGCACGTTTGCCACTAAAGCCGGACAGCATGCGGATATCAGCGCCATGAAGCAGGCCTGGCAGGCGCTGATTGACAGCAACGGCCAGCGCATCAGCGGGGAACTCACCTCCGTGGACAACCGCATCGACCCGCGCACCGCCAGCGTGATGCTGCGCGCCGAGTTCGCCAACCCGCGCCATCAGCTGCTGCCCGGCGGCAACGTGAACGTCTACCTGCGTCCGTCAAGTGAGCAACCAGTGCTGACCCTGCCCGCCGCTGCCGTACAGCAGAATGGCCGCGGGTTCTTCGCATGGGTGGTTAACGCCGAGGATAAAGCCGAAATGCGTCCGCTGAAGGTCGCCGGACAGATCGGCCAGCAGTTCCAGATTGCCTCCGGCCTGAAGCCCGGTGAGCGAGCGATTACTGACGGTGCGCAGCGCGTGCAGCCAGGCGTTGCCGTCCAGATACTGAATTAAGGAGCCATCATGCTGACGTTTTTCATCAAACGCCCGCGCTTTGCGATGGTGATTGCGCTGGTCATCACCCTGCTGGGGGCCATCGCGCTGAGGATTATTCCGGTGGAGCAGTACCCGCAGATCACCCCGCCGGTCGTGAATGTGTCAGCGTCATGGCCGGGCGCCAGCTCGGCTGACGTGGCGGAGGCCATCGCCACGCCGCTGGAAACCCAGCTGAACGGGGTGGATCATATGCTCTATATGGAGTCCACCAGTTCGGACGAGGGTAGCTATAGCCTGAACATTACCTTTGCGGCGGGCACCGATCCGGACCTCGCCGCCATCGACGTGCAAAACCGCGTGGCGCAGGCCGTGGCGCAGCTGCCGACCGAGGCGCAGCAAAACGGCGTGCAGGTGCGCAAGCGCGCCACCAACCTGATGATGGGGGTAAGCCTTTACTCACCGAACAACACCCACACGCCGCTGTTCGTCAGCAACTACGCCAGCACCCAGGTGCGCGAGTCGCTGTCGCGTCTGCCGGGCGTCGGGCAGGTACAGATGTTTGGCGCACGGGACTACAGCATGCGCATCTGGCTGCGTCCGGACCGCATGAACGCCCTGAACGTGACCAGCGATGACGTGGCGCAGGCGCTGCGCGAGCAGAACGTGCAGGGGGCGGCAGGCCAGGTCGGCACGCCGCCGGTGTTTAACGGCCAGCAGCAGACCCTGACCATTAACGGGCTGGGGCGCTTAAATCAGGCCGACGACTTTGCCAACATCATTATCCGCGCCGGGGAGATGGGTCAGCTGGTGCGCCTGAAGGACGTCGCCACCATCGAGCTTGGCTCGCGCAGCTACAGCTCTGGCGCGCAGCTGAACGGGCACGACTCCGCCTACCTCGGCATCTACCCGACGCCGTCCGCTAACGCCCTGCGCGTGGCCGATGCGGTGCGCGCGGAGCTGGAACGGTTATCCACGCGCTTCCCGGACGATCTGGTCTATGAAGTCAAATTCGACACCACCTCGTTTGTGGCCGCCACCATCAAAGAGATTGGCGTCTCGCTGGCGCTGACGATGCTGGCGGTGGTGGTCGTGGTGTCCCTGTTCCTGCAAAGCTGGCGCGCGACGCTGATTGTTGCCCTTGCCATTCCGGTGTCGCTGGTGGGCACCTTCGCGGTGCTCTATACGCTCGGCTACTCCGCCAATACGCTGAGCCTGTTCGCTATCATTCTGGCGCTGACCATGGTGGTGGATGACGCCATCGTGGTGGTGGAGAGCGTCGAAACGCTGATGGCGGAAGGGCAGAGCCGTACGGCGGCGACCGCGCTGGCGCTGCGCCAGATTGCCGGGCCAGTGATTGCCACCACGCTGGTGCTGCTGGCGGTGTTTGTGCCGGTGGCGCTCCTGCCGGGGATTGTCGGCGAGCTGTACCGCCAGTTCGCGGTGACGCTCTCGACTGCCGTCACGCTCTCAAGCCTGGTGGCGTTGACTCTTACGCCCGCCCTGTGCGCGCTGTTGCTGCGCCCGCGACCGGAGAAACCTGCGGCACTCTATCGCGCCTTTAACCACGGGCTGGACGCCACGCGCGGTTTCTACACCCGCATCGTGAACGTTTTAAACCTGCGCCCGTGGCTGGCGCTGCTGGCCACCGCGGGTGCGGCGGCGGTGGTGGTATTCAGCTTCATGTCGATGCCAAAGGGCTTCCTGCCGCAGGAGGATCAGGGCTACTTCTTCGCCAGCGTCCAGCTGCCGGAGGCAGCCTCGCTGGAGCGCACCGAAGCGGTGATGACCACCGCGCGCGAGCTGATCGCTAACAACCCGGCGGTAGAAGACGTGATTCAGGTCTCCGGGTTTAACATCCTCAACGGCACCAGCGCATCGAACGGCGGGTTTATCTCCATCATGCTCAAAGACTGGAGCGAGCGTCCGCCGCTGGATGAGGTGATGGGCACCCTTCAGCGCCAGCTGCTGGCCCTGCCGGAAGCCACCATCATGACCTTTGCGCCGCCGACGCTGCCGGGGCTGGGCAACGCCTCCGGCTTCGACCTGCGCATTCAGGCGCAGGCGGGGCAAAGTCCGGCGGAGCTGGAGCGCGTGACGCGTGAGGTGCTGGCGAAAGCCAACCAGAACCCGCAGCTGAGCCGCGTGTTCACCACCTGGAGCAGCAACGTGCCGCAGATGACGCTCACCGTTGACCGTGAGCGCGCGGCCCGCCTCGACGTGCCGGTGTCACGCATCTTCAGCAGCCTGCAAACCGCCTTTGGCGGCACGCGCGCCGGGGATTTCAGCGTCAACAACCGCGTCTACCACGTAGTGATGCAGAACGAGATGCAGTGGCGCGAGCGCGCGGAGCAAATCAGCGAGCTGTTCGTGCGCAGCAACAGCGGCGAGCGGGTGCGTCTGAGCAACCTCATCACCATCACGCCGACCGTCGGCGCGCCATTTATACAGCAGTACAACCAGTTCCCGTCGGTATCGGTGAGCGGCTCGGCAGCGGAAGGGGTGAGCAGCAGCACCGCAATGGCGGCGATGGGCGAGATTCTGGCGGAAAACCTGCCAGCCGGGTACGACTACGCCTGGAGCGGCATGTCGTATCAGGAGCAGCAGACCGGCAATCAGGCGATATGGATCGTGCTGGCGGCGGTGGTGATGGCGTGGCTGTTCCTCGTCGCCCAGTACGAGAGCTGGACGCTGCCGGCGAGCGTGATGCTCTCGGTGCTGTTCGCCATCGGCGGGGCGCTGGTCTGGCTGTGGCTGGCGGGCTACGCCAACGACGTGTATGTGCAGATAGGTCTGGTGCTACTGATAGCCCTCGCCGCCAAGAACGCAATTCTTATCGTGGAGTTTGCCCGCGCCCGGCGCATGGATGGAATGGCGATTATCGATGCCGCACGGGAGGGGGCATCGCGCCGCTTCCGCGCGGTAATGATGACCGCCGTGTCGTTCATTATCGGCGTCCTGCCGATGATGCTGGCGACCGGGGCGGGTGCCCAGAGCCGCCGCATCATCGGCACTACGGTGTTCAGCGGCATGCTGGTGGCGACCGTGGTGGGGATAGTGTTCATCCCGGCGCTGTTCGTGCTGTTCCAGCGCCTGCGCGAGTGGGGCCACGGCCTTATGGACTCGTCGCCCACAGCTCACAGTGCTTCTGCACCAGAGAAATCAGCGAGCCGCCATCGGCGATAAAGTCCCGCATGCGCTGCGCCTCGCTCTTGCCCTGCTTTAACAGCAGGGCAATCTCATTGATTGCGCTTGTCGCGCCGAGCTTCTCGGCCGACGGCGCAACCTGCTCGAGCAGCCAGGCGATATCTTCCGCCACGGTTTTGTGCTCGCCGGTATGTACGTCCGTCAGAATGCCTTCCAGCCCGTAGCGACAGGCCTGAAAACGGTTAAAGCGATAGAGCAGAAAATCCCGTTCCTGATGCTTATACGGCCGCGCGGTCAGCAGCCAGTGCGACGTCGCCTGAATAAGCCCGGCGATGTTAATGGCGTGGCTGAGCGTCAGCGGCGTATCCATCACCCGCACCTCGACGGTGCCGAAGTGCGGGCTGGGGCGGATGTCCCAGTGCAGATCCTTAATGCTGTCGATCATGCTGGTGGAGCTCAGGCGGCGGAACAGCCCCTCGAACTCCTGCCAGCTGTTGACCCACGGCATCTGACCGTTATCCGGGAAGCCCGAGAAGATGTTGAGACGCGATGAGGCGAACTTCGTGTCCGTGCCCTGCATATACGGTGATGCGGCGGCCAGGGCGATAAAGTGCGGCACAAAGCGCGACAGGCCGTGCAGCAGGTAAATGGCGTCGTCCCCGGTCCGACAGCCGACGTGTACGTGCTGGCCGAACACCGTCGCCTGCAAAATCAGATAGCCAAAGCGCTCCAGCGTGACGTTATAGCGCTCGTCGTCGCACACTTCCTGCCGCTGCCATTTCTGGAACGGATGCGTCCCACCGCCGCAGATCTGGATATGCTGATCTTCCGCCGCGCGCAGGATGCTCTGCTGCATCACTGAAAACTGCGCCGCTGCCTGGTCGATGGTCTGGCACACGCCGGTGGCGATTTCGAGCATGCTTTCGGTGATGTCGTGTTTGACTTCCCCCCCTTTGATGTCGTCTTTGACGGCGGCGATGAGGGCAGAGGAGT
The DNA here is from genome assembly GCF_050030335.1 of Enterobacter cloacae complex sp. 302F9. Taxonomy (NCBI): domain Bacteria; kingdom Pseudomonadati; phylum Pseudomonadota; class Gammaproteobacteria; order Enterobacterales; family Enterobacteriaceae; genus Enterobacter; species Enterobacter cloacae complex sp. 302F9. Next base: position 1,197,649 of record NZ_JBLGUC010000001.1, read on the forward strand.
CCTGGCTCAGATCGTAACCCGGCGGGTTAACCACCTGGAGTTCGAGCTCAATGCCGAGGGTATAAGGTTCAGAGGATTTGAAGTCGGGTAAAGGCATGGCGCACTCCGTTGTCTGTTATGAGTTGAGTATAGACAATGGGCGTGGCGCGCTCTTTTCAGGGTGGTATAACTGATAGCAGGCTTAGCAAAAGGGGAGTGATCCATGTCTGACTATCCAACCATTGCGCTGACAGGACCCGGTGCGATTGGGACCACCATCGCCGCGGTGCTGCATGAAGCGGGCCGCACGCCGCTGCTGTGTGGGCGCACCGCGCATCCGGAACTGCGCCTGCGTCATGATGAGGGTGAAATTGTGGTGCCCGGTCCGGTACTCACCGATCCCAGCGTCATTACGCGCCCCGTTGACCTTGTTTTTTTTGCGGTCAAAACGACGCAAAATGCCGACAGCGCCGGGTGGCTGCGCGCTCTGTGCGATGAAAACACCGTGGTCTGCGCGCTGCAAAACGGCGTGGAGCAGAAAGCCCAGCTTGCGCCTTTGGTCAATGGCGCAACGGTGCTGCCCTCGGTGGTCTGGTTCCCTGCCCAGCGCGAGCCGGATGCCTCCGTCTGGCTGCGCGCCAAACCGCGCCTTACGCTGCCGGACGTGCCGCAGGCGCAGCGGGTGGTGGAGGCGCTTCGCGGCACGCGCTGTGACGTTGAACTCTCGGCTGATTTCCCCACCGTCGCCTGGCGCAAGCTGCTGCAAAACGCGGTCGCCGGGCTGATGGTGCTGGCCAATCGCCGCGCCGGGATGTTCAGGCGCGAGGATATCAGCGAACTGGCGCTGGCCTACCTGCGCGAGGGGCTGGCCGTCGCCCGCGCCGAGGGGGCGAAGCTGGCCGATGACGTGGCGCAGGAGATTCTGGCGAACTTTCAGCGCGCGCCAGTGGATTTGGGCACGTCGATCCTCGCCGACCGTCAGGCGGATCGCCCGATGGAGTGGGATATCCGTAATGGCGTCATCCAGCGCTACGGCCGCAGGCACGGGATTGCGGTGCCCGTCAGCGATGTGGTGGTGCCGCTGCTGGCGGCGGGGAGCGAGGGGCCGGGGTGAGCCAGGGTCTGGCGAGAAGGAAGACCCGGCCGTTGTGCGCCGGGTAACTCTTACTTACCCTGACGGGCTTTCTCAGCGTTTAGCTCTTCCATTGTTGCTTCCAGGATCCAGAGGCACTGAGCACCCTCAACCGTATCCAGCAGCGCCCGGCGGGTGCGCTGATAGAACGCGTCGACTTCGGCGGGGGATTTCTCTAGAGGCGGCGTGCAGACGATATCGCTGCCAACCATGTGCGGCCACTTTCCCGCGTCAATGGTCTGGAGCGCTTTCAGTGTGGCGCTGGTGTTTGTTGTGAGCGCTGCGGCCAAAGCATCCTCCAGCAGTTGCGCCTGCCTGGCGTCAGCCGTGGCAGCCAGCGTTGGGGCTTGCTCAATCCAGTGTGTGTCACCTGAGGCGATTCCATGAAGTGCTGATGGCCAGTCAGTGCTGGCTGCAATGGCTGGGACAGTGAGCGCACAAAGCAGCAGAACGATTGGGTATTTCATCGCACTACCTCAAGCTCACCGCCGTCACGAAGGATTTTACGTCGCGTTGACAGTGAGAGAATGATGCACCCCTCCGAAGCAAATCCGGCTGGACCGTACTTATGGTCACCATGAATGCGGAACTCTGAACGACCAAAACTCTCTCCCGAAGTTTGCTCAAGGATAATGGTAATGGGTCCTTTAGAATTCGAATGTCCCGCAATTTTATATGTTCCGCGCGGCAATGGACCCAGACCCTTCACATGCTGACGGTCCGGATTATTTTTATTGGTAAGGGCACCGGAATATCCTGTCTCAATTAATTTGCCGTCTTTATACATCTTGCCAGTTGATTGCTCATACTTCCATCCCATAACGTTCTCCTTATGCCGTCTTACGGTCATTCCAGCTATCTGAATGCATGATGTTACCGTCCACGTAGCGCCAGGTAATTTTTTCATAGAGCAGCTCTACCAGCTCAAGATGGTTATGCTTCTCATAGTCAGGATCTTTCATATCAAGCATCATTGGACAGACGCTGGCGATCTTCACGCCTTCCAGAAGGGTGGAAAAATATTCCACTTCCTGACCAGCATCGTTGATACGGTAAAACTTTATCTCTGCGGATTTTAGCTTCTGGCCCGTGCTAACAGCCTTGTACAAATAGGGGCTGGAAGCGTCGATCTCTTTATCGAAAGAATAGGGGGAATGGATGCGAAGACTTGTCGCCTTGCCGTTATGCTTGTCCGTGGGCTGCATTATGGCGTGATTTAAGGCGATAATCTCGATGCTACCTTCACGTCCATATATATCGACAGAGCCTTTTATATCGGCGCCGCCGTCATCTTTAAGCCATAAATAAGCGGGAATAGCCATTTGTTTAAAACTCCATTTAAGGAAATCCTGAAAAGACCTTATGGTTTAGCTAGTTACGTAACTAGTGCAACGCTAGCGCGTACAAAATTGGCCGTCAATTTTGTACAGGGTGGATATAAAACGATCTGCGGTTTCGTTGATGTAAATTAAGAAAGTATGGGGGCTTATGGTTTGGATCTGGATAAATTGTTAATGATTAATACGGTGGTTTTGCTTAAATAATAATTAAGTGAATATTAATTGAAGATGTAATAAATACTTGAATGTTTATTGGGTATTCTGTCTATTTGACTCTTTATTAATTGTTTAAAAACTCATAACGGCTCGTCTGAATATCCACCTATCCGTAGCGACACACCTGAAAACGGTAAAGAGGTACCGCAGAAAATCCCGTTCCTGATGCTTATAAGGCCGCGTGGTCAGCAGCCAGTGTGACGTGGCCTGGATCAGCCAGGCGATATTAATCGCGTTGTTGAGCGTCAGCGGCTTATCCGTCGACCGCACCTGCATGGTGCTAATGTGCGGGCTGGGGCGAATGTCCCAGTGCAGATCTTTAATGCTGTCGATCCTGTCCGACCGTCAGGCGGATCGCCTGATGGAGTGGGACATACGCAACGGCGTGATCCAGCGCTATGGCCGCAGGCACGGGATTGCGGTGCCCGTCAGCGATGTGGTGGTGCCGCTGCTGGCGGCGGGGAGCGAGGGGCCGGGGTGAGAGAGATAGTGGTATTAACGTCTGGGGAATTGGTCTGGGTGAAAACCTCGCATCAGTTCCCTACAAACGCACTCACCGGCAAACCAAAACGCTTCGCCAGCGCGCATATGATCCAGCGTTAACGTGCCTGATCTATCTTGGTCTGAAATATTTGTTTAATTTGCGTAGCGTATTCAGGAATTGCTTGCTGAGAAGAAGTGCAGCGGAGATAGTTTTGCTAACCAGGTTATATAGAAACGTGTAAAAGATGCGTCCGCTATGTGTCAATAACAGGCATTGCGGGATATGTATGAGACTGGCCGCCATTCCCGATAGCACAGCTCTGATGCTACACTGTTTTCAGTCCTCATTACCTCATCAAATAAATTTATGACTACCGCTGATTTCAAACGCCCTAAACTAGAACTCCCAAACGGGGCTGATAAACTGCTGCTGCACTCCTGTTGCGCTCCGTGTTCTGGTGAGGTAATGGAGGCGATCCAGGCCTCAGGGATCGACTACACCATCTTCTTCTACAATCCGAACATTCATCCGCAGAAAGAGTATCTGATTCGTAAGGATGAGAATATTCGCTTTGCCGAACAGCACGGCGTACCGTTTATCGATGCGGATTACGATACAGATAACTGGTTTGAGCGCGCCAAAGGCATGGAATGGGAACCCGAGCGCGGCATTCGCTGCACCATGTGTTTTGACATGCGCTTTGAGCGGACTGCGCTTTACGCCGCTGAAAATGGCTTCAACGTGATTAGCAGCTCACTGGGCATCTCTCGCTGGAAAAATATGCAGCAAATCAACGACTGCGGTCAGCGAGCCGCCGCCCACTATCCGGGTATGGTCTATTGGGACTATAACTGGCGGAAACAGGGCGGTTCGTCGCGCATGATTGAAATCAGCAAGCGCGAGCAGTTCTACCAGCAGGAATACTGCGGCTGCGTTTATTCACTGCGTGACAGCAACCTGCACCGCAAATCCCAGGGCCGTCCTCTCATTCAGATCGGTAAGCTTTACTACGGTAAAGAAGACGACCAGGCCTGATTTTATGTCACGCCCTCTGTGGCGTGACCGCCTTCCTGTGCATTCCTCTAACAATTGCATGCCCCACCCGGCACGAACAGTAATTTTTAGTCATGAGATGGCTGAAAGTCGATCTGGCATCGAAGCCTGCTGAACGCTCTTAACAGTCATTCATCAAACAACGTTGTCCTTTGTGTAAGGCCGACTCAGTGAGCCGTTATATAAGGCTCCTTCACAAACTCCGCTAACAACCCAGCAGTTGCTTACAGAGCGTGGAAAATGTCACCGCATCGTCCGTTTCCACCAGTACGCTCACGTATGCCGCACAGGTGCCAGCCAGTTCAAAGAGATCCGCAGAATCGGGAAGTTGCAGGTGAAGAAGGGATGAAAAGGGATGCCCCTGAATTACATAAGGTTGCTTAAAAGTTTGCGAGGCGGCTTCCAAAGGGCATTGCCGGGTGGCGGCTGCGCCTTACCCGGCCTACAAAACCGCCAACAAGCCAACCAACCCGCGACACGAACCGTAGGCCCGCGCAAGCGCAGCGCCGCCGGGCACAGCCACACCGTAGCTACCCCTCGCTCATCATCGCCAGAAACCGCTTCACCGTCCGCGAACGCTCAAAACGCCGCCAGCAGAGCGCGATATCGGTATAAAGCTCCGGTGAGCGCAGCGCATGGTAGGTGACATTCGGCGGAGAAATAGCGGCCATGGATTTCGGCACCAGCGCGAACCCGCCGCCAGCGGAGACCATGCTCAGGGAAGAGGAAAGTTGTGAAGATTGCAGCGTGTGTTGCATATCGATCCCGGCCCGCTCGCAGCTGCCGTAAACGCGGTCATACAGCCCCGGTGCTACCTCCTGGGGGAACAGCACCACCGGCGTATCCCGCAGCTCATCCAGCGCCAGATCGCCACATGCCGCCAGAGGATGATCGCGATGCAGCGCCACCACCATCGGCTCCCGATCGAGGATTTTTAATTCGAACACCTTACTGCTTTCGCACGGCAGGCGCACAAAGGCGATATCCAGCTCACCCTCCGCCAGCATCGTCGTCAGCGACGACATATTGGCTTCCACCTGGTGAACCTGCACCGCCATGTTCTGCACCTGAAACTGGCGAATCAGGGCGAAGATTTTGGGATGAAAAGCATCTGAACTGGTGATGCCAATCGACAGGCTGCCGTTCAGCCCGCGCGCGATGCCCCGGGCTTTCTCCAGCGCGGCATCGCTCAGCGCCAGTATCTTACAGGCGTCCTCATAGAAGGCCTCTCCCGCTTCGGTCAGCTCCACGCCCCGTGTCAGGCGCCTGAACAGCGGCGTGCCCACTTCCTCTTCGAGCCGTTTGATCTGCTGACTCAGAGGAGGCTGTGAAATACCCAGCGCTTTGGCCGCCCTGGTGAAGTGTCGCTCGCGTGCTACCGCGACAAAATAGCGCAGATAACGAAGTTCCATATCAAAAACGTCTCAAACCAGCATGGATTCTATATTGGAACTCTCTGCTGAATCGGGTCAACATTTATTTAACCTTTATAAATAAAGTTGAAGAGGACGGGCATGATGATGCATTCATCTGCATGCGACTGTGAGGCGAGTTTATGCGAGACCCTGCGTGGGTTCTCGGCTCAGCATCCTGACAGCGTGATCTATCAGACATCGCTAATGAGCGCCCTGCTAAGCGGCGTCTACGAAGGGGAGACGACCATCGCCGACCTGCTGGCACACGGTGATTTTGGTCTCGGTACCTTTAACGAGCTGGACGGTGAAATGATTGCCTTTAGCAGCCAGGTGTACCAGCTGCGCGCCGACGGCAGCGCCCGCGCCGCGAAGCCGGAGCAAAAAACGCCGTTCGCGGTGATGACCTGGTTCCAGCCGCAGTACCGCAAAGCCTTCGACGGGCCGGTCAGCCGTCAGCAGATCCACGACGTGATCGACCAGCAAATCCCCTCCGATAACCTGTTCTGTGCGCTGCGCATCGACGGCAATTTCCGCCACGCGCACACCCGCACCGTACCGCGCCAGACACCGCCGTACCGGGCGATGACCGACGTGCTGGATGACCAGCCGGTGTTCCGCTTTAACCAGCGCGAGGGCGTGCTGGTCGGGTTCCGCACCCCACAGCATATGCAGGGCATTAACGTGGCGGGCTATCACGAACACTTTATCACCGACGACCGTCAGGGCGGGGGCCACCTGCTCGACTATCAGCTGGAGAACGGCGTGCTCACCTTCGGCGAAATCCACAAGCTGATGATTGACCTGCCCGCCGACAGCGCGTTTTTACAGGCCAACCTGCACCCCAGCAACCTTGATGCGGCTATCCGCGCCGTCGAAAACTAACAGGAGAACTACCGTGAACAGTGAGAAACAGTCACGTCAGTGGGCGCACGGCGCCGATATGGTTGTCGGCCAGCTGGAAGCGCAGGGTGTGAAGCAGGTGTTCGGCATACCGGGCGCAAAAATCGACAAGGTCTTTGACTCCCTGCTGGACTCCTCCATCGAGATTATCCCGGTGCGTCACGAGGCGAACGCGGCGTTTATGGCGGCAGCGGTAGGGCGGCTAACCGGCAAGGCCGGGGTCGCGCTGGTCACCTCCGGGCCGGGCTGCTCCAACCTGATCACCGGCATCGCCACCGCCAACAGCGAAGGTGACCCGGTGGTGGCGCTGGGCGGGGCGGTGAAGCGGGCAGATAAAGCGAAACTGGTGCACCAGAGCATGGATACCGTCGCCATGTTCAGCCCGGTCACCAAATACGCCGTCGAAGTTAATTCACCGGACGCGATTGCCGAGGTGGTGTCGAACGCGTTTCGCGCTGCCGAGCAGGGCAGGCCGGGCGGGGCGTTTGTCAGCCTGCCGCAGGATATTGTCGACCAGCCCACCACGGGGGCGATTTTACCCGCCAGCACCGCGGCGCTGATGGGCCCGGCGCCGGAGTCAGCCATCAACGACGTGGCGAAGCTTATCGCGAAGGCCAAAAACCCGGTCATCTTACTCGGCCTGATGGCCAGCCAGCCCGCCAACAGCGCCGCGCTGCATAAGCTGCTGGAGAGAAGCCGTATTCCGGTCACCAGCACCTATCAGGCCGCCGGGGCGGTGAATCAGGAACACTTCACCCGCTTCGCCGGACGCGTCGGCCTCTTTAACAACCAGGCGGGCGACCGGCTGCTGCATCTGGCGGACCTGATTATCTGCATCGGCTACAGCCCGGTGGAGTACGAGCCGTCCATGTGGAACAGCGGCGACGCCACGCTGGTGCACATTGACGTGCTGCCCGCCTATGAGGAGCGCAAGTATGTTCCCGATCTGGAACTGGTCGGGGATATTGCCGCCACGCTGAATCTGCTTGCCAGTCGAATCGAGCACAAACTTGAACTCAGCCAGCGCGCCTCGGAAATTCTTGTCGATCGCCAGCATCAGCGGGACCTCCTCGACCGTCGCGGCGCATCGCTTAACCAGTTTGCCCTGCATCCGCTGCGCATCGTGCGCGCCATGCAGGACATCGTGAACAACGACGTGACGCTCACCGTCGACATGGGCAGCTTCCACATCTGGATCGCCCGCTACCTCTACAGCTTCCGGGCGCGTCAGGTGATGATCTCCAACGGTCAGCAGACCATGGGCGTGGCGCTGCCGTGGGCGATTGGCGCGTGGCTGGTCAACCCGGGGCGCAAGGTGGTCTCGGTCTCCGGGGACGGCGGCTTTTTGCAGTCGAGCATGGAGCTGGAAACCGCCGTACGCCTCAACGCCAACGTGCTGCACATCATCTGGGTGGATAACGCCTACAACATGGTGGCCATCCAGGAAGAGAAAAAATACCAGAGGCTTTCCGGCGTCGAGTTCGGCCCGGTCGATTTCAAAGTCTATGCCGACGCGTTCGGTGCGAAAGGCTTTGCCGTCGAGAGCGCCGATGCGCTCGAACCGACGCTGCGTGCGGCAATGGATGTCGATGGCCCGGCCGTGGTGGCCATTCCCGTCGACTACAGCGATAACCCGCTGCTGATGGGCCAGCTCCATCTCAGCCAGATTTTGTGAATCAATATAAGGACAGAGAAATGCAAAAAGTGGCTCTCGTAACCGGCTCCGGCCAGGGGATTGGCAAAGCGATCGCGCTTCGCCTGGTGAAGGATGGTTTTGCCGTTGCTATTGCGGATTACAACGAAGAGACGGCGAAAGCGGTCGCGGATGAGATCAACCGTAACGGCGGGAAGGCCGTCGCCGTGAAGGTGGACGTCTCTGACCGCAAGCAGGTGTTCGCGGCGGTGGAAAAAGCCCGCACCGCGCTGGGCGGTTTTAACGTCATCGTCAATAACGCCGGGGTGGCGCCGTCCACGCCCATAGAATCCATCACGCCGGAGATTGTCGACAAGGTTTACAACATCAACGTGAAAGGGGTGATCTGGGGCATTCAGGCCGCAATTGACGCGTTTCGTAAAGAGGGGCACGGCGGCAAGATCATCAACGCCTGCTCCCAGGCGGGCCACACCGGTAACCCGGAGCTGGCCGTCTACAGTTCCAGTAAATTCGCGGTGCGCGGCTTAACCCAGACCGCCGCGCGGGATCTCGCGCCGCTAGGGATCACCGTTAACGCCTACTGCCCGGGGATCGTCAAAACGCCGATGTGGGCGGAAATCGACCGTCAGGTCTCCGAGGCGGCGGGTAAACCGCTTGGCTACGGGACGGAAACCTTTGCCAAACGCATCACGCTTGGCCGTTTGTCCGAGCCGGAAGACGTGGCCGCCTGCGTCTCTTACCTCGCCGGGCCGGATTCCGACTACATGACCGGTCAGTCGCTGCTGATTGATGGTGGGATGGTGTTCAACTAAATACACAATACTAAAAAGCTCTGACATGAACTTTCCCCTGCTCCCGTGCAGGGGCTTTTTTTTGTCTCGTCAGCCATTGTGCATTACACTGCGCGCTGCAAAACTTTAGTCTTAAGATCTGACAGGCGGTAACAGCGATGAACGGTACAATCACAACGTGGTTTAAAGATAAAGGCTTTGGATTTATCAAAGATGAAAACGGCGACAACCGCTATTTTCATGTGATTAAGGTCGCCAACCCTGATCTGATTAAAAAAGATGCGGCGGTGACCTTCGAGCCAACCAGCAACAGCAAAGGCCTTTCCGCGTATGCGGTGAAGGTGATCCCGGAGAGTAAGCATCTCTATATTGCGGGCGAGCGCGTGAAGCTCACTTCAATCAAATCCTTCGTGGTGTTCAGTGAGGAAGAGCCCGTTGAGACCAAAATCGACAAAGAGAATGCGGTGCTGTCGGTGGGGCTGCTGATGAACAGCATCAAACCAAAAACCGAGAAAAAGCCGGGCGAAATGCGCACGGTGAAGAAGCTGGCGATCACCACCTTCCAGAACACGACGATGATCTTCACTGAAGATGAGATCGACATTGATGCCACGGTGAAGCTGCTGAAGTAACGTTTTGCCGGGTGGCGGCTACGCCTTACCCGGCCTACGAAATGCGTGCGGCACTCGCCGCCGCACGGTTTACCCCATCCTGTGCTCCCCCCGCAACATTGCTTCACGGTCAAATACCCGCTGGATCTCCCCGTGCGCCATAAATGCCGCCCGGTCGGACATATGCGCAATCACGTCCGCATCGTGGCTCACCAGCAGGTAGGTCATGCCGTGCTGCGCCTTCAGGCGGTTGAGCAGGTTCAGTATCTCCGCCTGTACCGACATATCCAGCGCCGAGGTCGGTTCATCCAGCAGCAGAAGCTGCGGGCGCAGCAGCAGCGCGCGGGCAATGGCCACGCGCTGACGCTGTCCGCCGGAAAGCTGATGCGGGTAACGCCTGCCGGCGTCGGCAGCCAGACCCACCTGTTGCAGCGCATCCGCCACCTTTTCGGCAACCTGGGTTTCGCCGTGGATGTTTAACGGCTCCGACAGGGTGCGGGCAATGGTGTGGTTCGGGTGCAAAGACGCCCACGGATCCTGGAACACCATCTGCACGTTACGGCGAAGCGCGCCTTCAAAACGTCGTCCTGGCCGTAAATTTTCCCCGAGGACGGAAATGTGGCCATGCCACTCGCGCAGCAGCCCCGCCAGCACGCGCAGAAGAGTCGATTTGCCGCAGCCGGATTCACCGATCAGGCTGAAGGTTTCGCCTTTTTCGATCGCAAAACTGGCGGCGGAAACCGCCGTTTTTTCACCAAAACTCACCCGGAGCTGGTTAACCTCAACGAGTGCCATTGTCGGCCTCCTTCCACGGTTGCGAACGGTCGAGCGTCGGCAGCATCTGGCCAAAGGTCCCGGCGTTCGGGCGGCAGGTCCAGAGCGTGCGCGTGTAGGGATGGGTTGCCTGCGGCAACTGGCTCGCCGCCATTTCATCAACTTTCTCACCCTGATACATCACCAGCACGCGGTCACAGTGTTCCGCGACGAGCGGCAAGTCGTGGCTGATTAGCAGCATCGCCATCTGCCGCGCCTCGCACTGCTGTACCAGCAGCTCCAGGATCTGGTTGCGCAGGCGTGCGTCCAGCGCGGAAGTCGGTTCGTCGGCGATCAGCACCTGTGGGTTGTTGACGAGCGCAATGGCGATCATCACGCGCTGGCCCATGCCGCCGGAGAGTTCGCCGGGATAGCGCTGGAGCACGTGCTCGTTCAGCCCCACGGCGCGGATGATATCGTGAATGCGCGCCAGGCGTTCGGCGCGGGGCAGGCGCTGATGGAGGGTCAGCGCTTCATCAAGCTGGGCGGCGACGGTTTTCACCGGGTTTAGCGCGTAGCGCGGGTCCTGTAGAACCATCGCAATGCCGTTGCCGCGCAGCGCCTGCCAGCGGCGGCTGTTCAGGGTCAGCAGGTCGTTGCCAAGCACGTTAAGCCGCTTAGCGCTCACGATGCCGGGCTTGCGCACCAGCCCCATCAGGGCGCGGGCAGACATGGACTTGCCGGAGCCGGATTCTCCCACCAGCGCCAGCCGCTCGTTGCCTAACGTAAAGCTCAGGTTGTTGACCACGCGCGCGGCGGGGTAGTCGATATTTAGCGCATCGACGATGACGCGGTGTTCAGTCATGCTGTGGCTCCAGTACGTCGCGCAGGCCATCGCCCAGCAGGTTAAAGGCCAGGCTGGCAAACAGAATCGCCCCGCCTGGAATGGCGGCAATCCACCACTGGTCAAAAATGACCTGCATGCCGTCGGCTATCATCGCGCCCCATTCCGCCATCGGTGGACGTGCGCCCAGGCCAAGGAAGCCCAGCCCGGCGGCGGCCAGAATGATCCCGGCCAGATCCAGCGCCAGCCGTACAATCGCGGAGGGCTGGCACAGGGGCAGAATATGGCCGACCAGCAGGCGCGGGCCGCGAATGCCCATCATCTCCGCGGCGGCCAGATAATCGCTGTGGCGCAGACGCTGGATTTCACTGCGCGCCTGGCGCGCATAGGCAGGCCAGGTCGTTAAGGCCAGCGCCAGCGCGCCGTTCACCAGACCGGGGCCGAGCATCGCGACAAACGCGAAGGCGAGGATCAGGCGCGGCATCGACATCACCACGTCGGTAAAGCGCATCAGGATGCGCTCCATCCAGCCGCCGTAGTAGCCTGACAAAATCCCCACCAGCAGACCGGCGGGGAGGGTAATAACGGTGACTAAGGCCACCAGCCCCAGTGCCGGACGGGTGCCGTAGATTAATCGGGAGAGCAGATCCCGCCCATAGCTGTCGGTACCCAGCCAGTGCTGCGCGTTGGGCGGTTGCAGACGCGCGGCGGCGTCCTGCCAGTTGGGGTCATGCGGCGCAAGCCACGGTGCTAACAGGGCAATAAGCACCAGCAGCGCGATGGCGATCAGCCCGCAAAACGCGGCAGGGGAGCGGCGCAGGCGGCGTAAGAAGAGATAAAACGGCATTAGCGCACCCTGGGATCGGTCGCCCGCACAAGCAGGTCGGTAAGGTTATTGATCAGAACAAAGCAGACGCCAATCAGCAGCGTGCCGCCCATCACGGCGGTGGTGTCACCGGCGAACAGGGCCGTGGTGAGGTAGCGCCCGATGCCCGGCCATGAGAAGACGGTTTCGGTTAATACCGCGCCCTCCAGCATGCTGGTGTAGGCCAGCGCAATCACCGTCAATAGGGTGCTGCGAATGTTCGGCAGCACGTGACGCAGCAGGATGGTCATCTCTCCGGCGCCCTTGGCGCGGGCGAGCAATATGTACTCTTTGTTCATCTCGCTCAGACAGGCGGAGCGCGTCAGGCGGGTGATACTTGCCAGCGAGTAGTAGGCCAGCAGCAGCACCGGCAGCACCAGGTGGCTGATGGCGTTGCGGAACGCCTCGCGGTCGCCGGAAAGCCAGGTATCAACCAGCGCAAATCCGGTTCGTGGCTCGACGGTGAATTGCCAGATGTCGTCCAGCCTGCCGGGGCCAGCGCTCCACTGTAGTTTCGCGTAGAACAGAGCCAGCATCAGCAGTCCGAGCCAGAATATCGGCACCGAATTGCCAAGCAGGGTGAGCGTTCTGATCGCTAAGTCCAGTGGCGAACCGACGTAGCGGGCGCACAGTACACCCGCAATCACGCCGAGTACCGTGCCGATAATTAGCGCCAGCGTTGCCAGTTCCAGCGTGGCGGGAAAGGCGTGCAGCAGGTCCTGCAATACCGGCTGACCGGTAGCGCTGGCGGTGCCTAAATCCCCGTGAGCGAGGTTTTGCAGGTAGTGCCAGAACTGTACGGGAAGAGGCCGATCCAGCCCAAGCTGGTGGCGAACCTGATCGTAAGTGGACTGGCTGGCGTGATCGCCGACGATCTGCAATACGCGATCGACCGGGGAAAAGGCAGAGAGCGCAAACGTGACCAGCAGTAGCCCGAACAGCGTGAGCAGGAGAGTCAGCAGACCCTGAAGCATGCGGGTGGAAAGATGTGGCATGGGAAATCTCTTTATGCCGGGTGGCGGCTTCGCCTTACCCGGCCTGCAAAAACCAGGAACGTAGGCCGGGTAAGCGCAGCGCCACCCGGCAACAAGGGCTACTTCGTAACGCGATCGTACCAGACCATATCCGCGTTCAGCCCCTGCTGATACCCCTTCACGTTATCGCGCACCACGATCTGGGTTTTGCCCTGGTCAACGAACACATACGGCGAGTTATGCTGTAACTGTTCCTGCATCTTCTTATACAGATCCAGACGTTTTGCCGGATCCGGCTCGGCAACCGCCGCCAGCGTAGCGTTGTTCAGCTCCGGAATTTTCCAGCCGTTAAGCCCGGCCACGGTGCTGGATTTCCCGTCATTCCATGCGAAGGCGCTGGCGTTGGAGTGTGCATCGAAGTAGTCCGGGATCCACAGACGTATGGCCGCCTGATGCTGTTTCGCACGCACGCGGGCGTACACCTGGCTACCCGCCGCGGGCAGCAGATCCACCTTCACGCCGCCCTGAGCGAAGCTCGCCTGCATGGATTGCGCGATGGTGATGAACGGCGGTTTATTCTCTACGTCCAGCGTGAAATGCGCGTCTTTGATGCCCGCCCTGGCGAGGATCGCTTTTGCTTTTGCCGGGTCAAACGTGAACGGATTGTCCTCCAGCGCGCCCGGCAGGCCGACCGGCAGGAAGCTCTGATGAACAAAATACTGGCCTTTCAGCAGGTCCTTGGTGATGCCTTCATAATCCACCAGCCAGCGCGAGGCTTCCCAGAACGCTGGATTATTCAGCAGCGGGTTAGCGCTGTTGCCGGTGTTAAACACCAGATAGTTTTGCTCGGCAGAAGGGATGCTCAGCACCTTCACGCCCGGCTTGCCGCTGAGGGCGCTTATCTGGTCTGCACCCAGATCGCGCGCCACGTCCGCATCACCCTGCTGGATCAGCAGGCGGCGGGAAGCGGGATCGGGGACGTTTTTAATGATGATGCTTTTAAGCTTCGGCGCGCCGCCGGGCGCGGATTCGTTGGCTTCCAGCACGATGGCCTGATGCGGCTGGTAAACGCGCATTTTGAACGCGCCGCTGCCCGCAGAGTGCATTTTTAACCACGCGTTGCCGAAGTCGTTATCCTTCACGTTCGCCGCAACCTGCTTTTCATCGACGATGGAGGCAATCGGCGTGGAGAGTATATTCAGCGCTACCGACGGGCTGACGTCCGCCGTCCAGCGAAGCGTGAGGGTATGGTCGTCCACTTTCTTCAGCTGGCTGGCGATGTTGCTGGCGTCCCAGCCCAGTACGTTGAGGATAAACGCCGGGGATTTGTTCAGCGTCACGGCGCGGGTATATGAGAAGATCACATCTTCCGGGCGCAGCGGGTTGCCGGAGGCAAATTTTGCATCGGGCTTAAGTTTGATGGTCAGGGTTTTTGCTGCCGCGTCCGCTTCCCAGCTTTCGGCCAGAACCGGGGTGATTTTTTCCGGGTTATCGCGGTCCGGCTGTACCAGACGCTGATACAAACTCGGTACGGTCTGGATGCTGGAAAGTTCGTTGGCTTCGACCGGGTCAAGGCTCACGATATCATCCAGACCCTGGGCGACAACCAGCGTGTTGGGCGGGGTAGCGGCGTGAGCAGCGCTTGAGAGCGCAGCCAGCACCAGTAACGGCAGCAGTTTTTTATTCATAGCGATCCCTGAAGAAAATATATTGTGATTGTTTTATGCACCGTTACGGTAGGCTGGCTGAGGATTTCCTCAAAGTCGAAATTCTGCTTTGCTTATGCCCTCCGGGAATAACGCATTCGGTCTGGTTATGAGTCACCTCTCTTTTCGTTCGCTTTTTAACCTGCTATAACAAACTCCTTACCTTTCAGGGAGTCACCGCCGTGCCCGAAATCAATCAACATGGTCAAACCGTTAACGATATTGTCCCGGACTGGAAATGCGCCCGCGCGTTAACCCGTACCCTGCTCACCGGGCAGTATTGCCGCCTGGAGTCGCTGGATGCTGACCGCCATTCGGCTGATTTGTTTGAAGCCTATGCGCTGGGTGACGACAGCGACTGGACGTGGCTTGCCAGCACCCAGCCTGTGAGCGTTGAGGCCACTGCGCACTGGGTGCTGGGAAAGGTGCTGGATGACGACCTGGTGCCCTTTGCCGTTATCGATCTGCGCACCGAAAAGGCGGTAGGGCTGGTCAGCTATATGGCGATAGAACGCTTTCAGGGCTCGGTTGAGATCGGCCACGTCACCTGGTCGCGCAGAATGAAGGGCACCCGCGTGGGTACCGAAGCGGTGTGGCTGCTGCTGAAAAATGCCTTTGAGCATCAATATCGCCGGCTGGAGTGGAAGTGCGATTCGATGAACATCGCCTCACGCAACGCGGCGGAGCGGCTGGGGTTTGTCTGGGAAGGGCGCCTGCGCCAGAAGCTGGTGCGCAAAGGACGCAACCGCGACAGCGATATGCTTTCGATTATTGACGGCGAATGGCCGCAGCGCGATGCAGAGCTGCGCGCCTGGCTGGCGGCGGAGAATTTTGACGGGGAAGGACGGCAGGTTAAGCGGCTTGAAGCATTTCGGCAATAATTTCCCCTCACCCTAACCCTCTCCCAGAGGGAGAGGGGACGATGACACCCTCTCCCTTTAGTAGAGGGCCGGGGTGAGGGGAGAAGTTCGCACTCAGCGGCGAACCGGCGCCCCATCCGCCACATAATACGCCGCCGTGCTCTTCGCCAGCGGCTCGCGCCCGCGAATGGCGTCGGCAATCTTTTCGCCAATCATGATGGTGGTGGCGTTCAGGTTGCCGGTGATAATCTGCGGCATAATCGACGCATCCACTACGCGTAACCCTTCCAGCCCGTGAACCCGGCCTTCGCCGTCGACCACCGCCATCTCGTCGTAGCCCATTTTGCAGGTGCCGCACGGGTGGAAGGCGGTTTCGGCGTGGTTGCGCACGAACTCGTCCAGCTGTTCGTCGGTCTGGCATTCGACACCTGGGCTGATTTCACGACCGCGATACTTGTCCAGCGCAGGCTGGTGCATGATCTCGCGGGTGATGCGGATCGCGTCGCGGAACTCCTGCCAGTCCTGCTCGTGGGACATGTAGTTGAACAGGATCGCCGGATGCTGTTGCGGATCGCGCGACTTGATGCGCACGTGGCCGCGGCTCGGCGAGCGCATGGAGCCAACGTGGCACTGGAAGCCATGTTCTTTCACCGCGTTCGAGCCGTTGTAGTTAATCGCCACCGGCAGGAAGTGATACTGAATGTTCGGCCACTCGAACTCCTCGCGGCTGCGGATAAACCCGCCCGCTTCGAAGTGGTTGCTCGCGCCCACGCCTGTGCCGCCAAACAGCCACTCCGCGCCAATCTTCGGCTGGTTCCACCATTGCAGGGCAGGGTAGAGGGAGACCGGCTCCTTACATTCATACTGAAGGTACATCTCCAGGTGATCCTGCAAGTTTTCACCCACCCCGGGTAAATCATGCACCAGCGGGATATCAAACTGCTTCAGCAGTTCAGCGTTGCCCACGCCGGAGCGCTGGAGGATCTGCGGAGACGCGATGGCGCCCGCGCACAGCAGCACCTCTTTCTTCGCTGTCGCTTTTGACGGAATGGTGCTTTCGCCTTCCAGCCACTCGACGCCCACCGCGCGCTTGCCGTCAAAGATAATGTGATCGGTCATGGCGTGGGTGCGGATGGTCAGATTCGGGCGCGGTTTGGCCTGGTCCAGATAGCCGCGCGCGGTGCTGGCGCGTCGGCCCTGCGGCGTGACCGTACGGTCCATCGGGCCAAAGCCTTCCTGCTGATAGCCGTTAAGGTCGTCGGTGCGCGGGTAGCCCGCCTGCACGCCCGCCTCTACCATCGCTTCAAACAGCGGGTTCACGCCCGGCTTAGAGGTGGTGACGCTCACCGGACCGTCGCCGCCGTGGTAGTCGTTCGGCCCCACGTCGCGGGTCTCTGCCTTGCGGTAATAGGGCAGGCAGTTGAGGTAGCTCCAGTGCTCCAGACCCGATTGTTTCGCCCAGTTGTCCAGATCCATCGCGTTACCGCGCACGTAGCACATGCCGTTGATCAGCGACGAGCCGCCCAGCCCTTTACCCCGTCCGCATTCCATGCGGCGATTGTTCATGAAAGGCTCAGGCTCGGTTTCATACGCCCAGTTGTAGCGCTTGCCCTGCAACGGGAAGGCCAGCGCGGCAGGCATCTGGGTGCGGAAGTCAAAGCGGTAGTCCGGCCCGCCCGCCTCAAGCAGCAGGACGGTGGTGTTCGGATCTTCAGTCAGTCGTGTTGCCAGTACGTTGCCGGCAGAGCCGGCCCCGATAATGATGTAGTCAAATTGCAAATAAACCTCCCGGTTAAAATATGGACTGGAATTTACCCATCTCAACCTGGATGGACTTCACCTGGGTGTAACTCTGAAGCGTCATGACGCCGTTCTCACGGCCAATGCCGGAGTGTTTGTAGCCACCGACCGGCATCTCTGCGGCGGATTCACCCCAGGTGTTGATCCAGCAGATGCCCGCTTCGAGCTGATGAATAGCGCCGTGGGCGCGGTTCAGATCGGCGGTGACGATGCCCGCCGCCAGACCGTAGTCGGTATCATTGGCGCGGCAAATGGCCTCTTCGTCAGTGTCATAGGTAAGAATGGACATCACCGGGCCGAAGATCTCTTCGCGCACGATGGTCATTTCGTCGGTGCAGTCGGTGAACACGGTCGGGGCCACCCACGCGCCGTTGTCAAAGCCGTCACCCTTCAGCACGTCGCCGCCGCACAGCACGCGCGCGCCTTCCTCTTTGCCTTTGGCGATGTAGCGCAGCACGCTGTCGCGGTGCGGGAAGCTGACCATCGGGCCAAAGTTGGTGTTTTCATCGAACAGGTCGCCCGCGCGGATGCGGCCCACGCGCTCAACGATTTTTTGCTCAAACGCGGCTTTGACCTTCGCGGGTACGAACACGCGGGTGCCGTTGGTGCACACCTGGCCGGAGCTGAAGAAGTTCGCCATCATGGCGATATCTGCCGCGAGATCCAGATCCGCATCGTCAAACACTATCAGCGGCGATTTGCCGCCCAACTCCATTGTCACTTCTTTCAGGGACGAGGCCGCCGAGTTCGCCATCACCTTTTTGCCGCTGGCCACGCCACCGGTGAAGGAGACTTTGGCGATGCCCGGATGCTCGGTCAGGAACTGGCCGGTCTCTGCGCCCACGCCCGGCAGGACGTTAAACACGCCGTCCGGCACGCCTGCTTCGGTGTAGATCTCCGCCAGTTTCAGGGCGGTAAGCGGCGTCACTTCGCTCGGCTTGAAGATCATCGCGTTGCCCGCCGCCAGCGCCGGGGCAGATTTCCACAGGGCGATCTGGATCGGGTAGTTCCACGCGCCGATGCCCGCCACCACGCCCAGCGGCTCGCGGCGGGTGTAGACGAACGAGGTGTCGCGCAGCGGGATCTGACTGCCTTCCAGCGCCGGGATCAGTCCCGCGTAGTACTCCAGCACGTCCGCGCCGGTAACGATGTCGACGGTCGAGGTTTCGTAATACGCTTTACCGGTGTCGAGGGTTTCCAGCGTTGCCAGCTCGTCGTTTCGCTCGCGCAGGATATCGACGGCGCGGCGCAGGATGCGCGAGCGCTCCATGGCGGTCATCGCCGCCCAGATCTTCTGCCCGCGCTGTGCGCTTTCCACGGCGCGGTCCACGTCTTCGCGCCCGGCGGCCTGCACGGTTGCCAGAACTTCACCGTTCGCCGGGTTGATGGTCTCGAAGGTGCGACCGCTGGTGGCCGATGTGTAACCACCATTGATATAAAGCTGCTGTTCTGCCATTCGGGACATAAATTCTCCTCGGTTAATCGGTCGGTAAATGCTGGCTGATAAAGTGGCTGGTGAGCGACTGGGCCAGGGTTTTATCCAGCGGTTTGCCGCTGAGCGCAGCGCGCAGCCATAGCCCGTCAATCAGTGCGGCAAGCCCGTAGCCCGCCTCTTCAGCCTGTTCACGCGGCAGCTCGCGGCGGAACTCGTACACCAGGTTAGAGAGCAATCGGCGGCTACTGACCTGCTGCAAACGGTAGAGCATCGGCTGATGCATGCTGCTGGCCCAGAAGGCCAGCCAGGCCTTCATCGCCGCGCCGCTGATCTGGGTTTCATCAAAATTGCCGCCGACAATCGCCTGCAATCGCTGCTCTGCGCTGCCGTCCGGCAGGGCGCGTAAACGGCTTAATACCGCGTCGCGCAGCTGACCCGTGATGTCACGCATGGTCGCTTCCAGCAGACCGTTTTTATCTTTGAAATAGTGGCTGATGATCCCCGTGGATACGCCCGCCCGACGGGCGATTTGCGCGATGGTTGCGTCATGCATTCCCACTTCATTAATTGCTTCCAGCGTGGCATCGATTAGCTGCCTGCGCCGGATCGGCTGCATCCCCACTTTGGGCATTTTTGCCACTCCATTCATCAGCGTTGGTTAACTATTAAAGCGGTTTTTGATTGGACGTTCAATATAAAATGTGTCTTAATTGTTGCGGATTTGGATTTCAATAGTTACAAAAACAGTGGGGATACTGGATGACAGACCTTTCACAGGACAGAGAAAAAGACAAAATCAACCCGGTCGTTTTTTATACTTCCGCCGGGCTGATTTTGTTGTTTTCCCTGACGACCATTTTCTTTCGTGATTTTTCTGCCGAGTGGATTGGGCGCACCCTGAACTGGGTGTCGAAGACCTTCGGCTGGTACTATCTGCTGGCGGCGACGCTCTATATTGTCTTCGTGGTCTGCATTGCCTGCTCGCGCTTCGGTTCGGTGAAGCTCGGGCCAGAGCAGTCTAAGCCCGAATTCAGCCTGCTGAGCTGGGCCGCAATGCTGTTTGCCGCAGGCATCGGCATCGACCTGATGTTCTTCTCCGTGGCGGAACCGGTCACGCAGTATATGCAGCCGCCGGAAGGGGCAGGGCAGACGATGGAGGCCGCGCGCCAGGCGATGGTCTGGACGCTCTTCCACTACGGCCTGACGGGCTGGTCGATGTACGCCCTGATGGGCATGGCGCTCGGATACTTTAGCTATCGTTATAATTTGCCCCTCACTATCCGCTCCGCGCTCTACCCGATTTTCGGTAAAAAGATTAACGGCCCGATAGGCCACAGCGTCGACATCGCGGCGGTGATCGGCACCATCTTTGGTATCGCGACAACGCTCGGAATTGGCGTGGTGCAGCTTAACTACGGGCTGAGCGTGCTGTTTGACATCCCGGATTCGATGGCGGCGAAGGCGGCGCTGATTGCGCTGTCGGTGATTATCGCCACCATCTCGGTGACCTCCGGCGTGGATAAAGGGATTCGCGTGCTCTCCGAGCTGAACGTCGCGCTGGCGCTGGGGCTGATCCTGTTCGTACTGTTTATGGGCGACACCTCGTTCCTGCTCAATGCCTTAGTGCTGAATGTGGGTGATTACGTGAACCGCTTTATGGGAATGACGCTGAACAGCTTCGCCTTTGACCGTCCGACAGAGTGGATGAACAACTGGACGCTCTTCTTCTGGGCGTGGTGGGTGGCGTGGTCGCCGTTTGTCGGCCTGTTCCTGGCGCGTATTTCGCGTGGGCGCACCATCCGTCAGTTCGTGATGGGCACGCTGATCATCCCGTTCACCTTTACCCTGCTGTGGCTGTCGATTTTCGGCAACAGCGCGCTGCACGAGATCATCCACGGCAATGCGACTTTTGCCCAGGAAGCGATGGCGCACCCGGAGCGCGGCTTCTACAGCCTGCTGGCGCAGTATCCGGCGTTTACCTTTAGCGCGTCCGTAGCGACCATTACCGGCCTGCTGTTCTACGTCACCTCGGCGGACTCCGGCGCGCTGGTGCTGGGGAACTTCACCTCGAAGCTCAAGGACATTAACAGCGACGCGCCGAACTGGCTGCGCATCTTCTGGTCCGTCGCCATCGGCCTGCTGACGCTCGGCATGCTGATGACCAACGGTATCTCGGCGTTGCAGAACACCACGGTGATCATGGGCCTGCCGTTCAGCTTCGTGATCTTCTTCGTGATGGCCGGGCTGTATAAATCGCTTAAGGTGGAAGACTACCGCCGCGTCAGCGCCAGCCGCGACACCGCCCCGCGTCCGCTGGGCGCGCAGGACAGGCTGAGCTGGAAGAAACGCCTCTCGCGCCTGATGAACTACCCCGGCACGCGCTACACCAGCCAGATGATGGAGACGGTCTGTTTCCCGGCGATGGAAGAGGTGGCCCAGGAGCTGAAGCTGCGTGGCGCCTACGTTGAACTGAAAAACCTGCCGCCAGAGGAGGGCGAAAATCTGGGGCACCTGGATCTGCTGGTGCACATGGGCGACGAGCAGAACTTTGTCTATCAGATCTGGCCGCAGCAGTATTCGGTTCCCGGCTTTACCTACCGGGCGCGCAGCGGGAAGTCGACCTACTACCGGCTGGAGACCTTCCTGCTGGAAGGGAGCCAGGGGAATGATTTGATGGATTACAGCAAGGAGCAGGTGATCACGGACATTCTGGATCAGTATGAACGGCACCTGAACTTTATCCATCTGCACAGGGAAGCGCCGGGGAATAGCGTGATGTTCCCGGATGTTTGAGGCTTGATCTGAAGAACCTACAAAGGCAGCGCCGCTGCCCTCATGCCGGGTGGCGGCGATGCCTTACCCGGCCTACAAAACCGGTTTATCGTAGGCCTGATAAGCGAAGCGCCATCAGGCGTTTAATGAGCATTGGATCTGAAGGGCAATATTTCCTTTCTTTATATTCACCATTTTATTTTTCTTTATTTACTCGAGCCGCCTCGCATTTCCCTAATATTCGACCCCTGTACATTTATCCATGGCAGTATAATAGCGGCAGTTAAGCCAGCACTGAGATCTTGAAAGAATAGGTAAAAAGGTAAGAAAAGGAATCGCGGTACAAAGGTGTGCGACCACCTTCATACCGCTTACCACAAACAACTAAAAGGGAGTTGATTATGGCTGCGAAGAATTCTATGCCAGAGCGGGCTATTGCCCAAACAGAAAATGCAGATCTAGAGATTCAGCAAGAAAATCGCGAGAAGCTACGCAAAAAACGCATCCGGGCGTTGCATGACGAGCCGGTTCACTCTGCGTATCTTCATGAAAGAGGAGAGGCGGATTCCTCCTGTGTGGAACTTTATACTCGAATGGAGCGCAACTATCTGCCGTTAACCGGCGCGTGGTTAACCCGCGCAGGGTTTAAGGCAGGAATAGCCGTGAAGATCCGCGTGATGCCGGAATGTATTGTGATTACGCCGCAAAATTCCCGTGAGCTGTGGGGCTGTCTGGAAGGCGTCAGTGCAACGTATACCAACAAACTGAAGATGATGAAGTGGCTGGAGACGTTTCCGGGAGCGTTAATTGATACGGGGGATTTGCCCGTGAACGAAAGTGGAAAAGGGTAGCGCTTAAGATTAACCAGGCGATCCAGGGAATGCCAGGATCGCCGTTTCTGAGCAGCAGCATGCATTGATCTTGATGAGCCAGGTAAATTATGCGTTACTCTTCTCTTTCTGAGCTGGTTTCATCCATGCATCGGCATAAAGAATATTACCTTTCACATAATTCCACTGAATGCCCCGGAATCGAAGCCCAACAACTTCATGCATATTCGGGGCTGAGCTGCCTGGGTAATAAACATGCGTGAAATCCAGAGATGAGATCACTACGCTATCAAGCGTAATGGTGTAGATCTCCCTTTCTGCTCCCGCTTCAACAATTTCATAATATTTGATAATGGCTTTTTGCAGCCGTCTGCCCTCGCAGGCGGCAACGGCAAGATAAGGGCTCACTTTATCCAATTGCTTATGCAGAGTAACAGGGCCATGCTGCCGTGTTCCGGTCATATTCCCGGTATGGCTGTCCACTGCCTGTTTTATGCCGTAACTGCTGTTCATAATTTCGATAGCACCTTTCCGGCCTGGCATCATACAGTCGCCCTGAACCTGCATTCCGTTCTCATCGTAGAGAAATAGGTAAGCGGGTAATGACATTATAATTCTCCTAAATTAGTAAGCTGTCCGTCATTATCAATAAAGAATTCGTGATGATAATTTTTATTATTTAAACCATAGCTAATAACATATGTATAGCCATACTCCCAATTAACATCTATGCAACTGTTAGGATAAGACCAACTGATTTTATTCCTTCCCGAACTTGTGATGGTAGTAATGTCGGGGCCTTTGCTGGAATCAATGGTGTAATAGTTCACGACATCTTTTTTATTAATACTAAAGCAAACATGGTTACCCTCAATAAAAGTAGCTCTGGGATGAGACAACGGCGGGCAACCAGGGCACCCCGTCAGGAGAATACATAATGGTGAGATGAGCGTTATAGTTTTCATCCTGGGAATCCTTTCAGAATATTTTTATATTTTTGCAGCAGAGAATAAACGGGTTCATTCGAATTAATATCTCGATATTTTGGCAGGAATGTATATTTTTCAAACCCATAAAACTGTAATAACCAGTAGTCACTTACGATCGATGCTTGCTGTTCTAATCCGTAATGCAACAGATCTGCTTTATCAAAGCTATAGGTGTAGTCAGCAATACCAGAGAATAATCCCCTTGTTCTGACAAACATCCCTTTTTGGGCTTGCCAGACATGCATCATTTCATGCATGAATAGGTGTTTTTTATCTAACAATTTTTCTAATGAAAAATCCGGAGAATATGTGTCTTCTCTAAACCACATTTCCCCGTTGGGAGTCATAGCAACATTTACAGGTTGTAAATTAAAAGGAAGATAACTTTCCCTGTGTATCCACACCAGATGATAACGGATGCTGTAACCGTAAAGCGTCTTAGCAAGGGCGATTTCACCGATCGTGAGCTGTCGGACCCCGCCTGGATTAATTGGGGTTCCCGAAGTGGGGTGGATCCTTTCATTAACAGGCATAACAATTCCATGTTTTTTATGTGGGTATTGGTCTTCAATCATACGCCTGAACGGCAGAGGAAAAAGAACGCACTTTTCCTAAAACTTCCCCGTCACGCCCTTCATTGACACAACTTTAATGATAACTATTTTCATTTAAACATAGCCTATGCTATACCTTATAGCACAGGCTAATTTTGCTTTGAATTTAATCACCTCAGGAGACTTCTGCGATGCATCCACGGCAAGGATTGAAGCGTCTGTTGCTCGGCGCGCTGCTCATGACTGCGACCACGACCGGCGCGCTGGCGGCTGAAAAGTTCCAGGTCATCACCACTTTTACCGTTATTGCTGATATGGCGAAAAACGTGGCGGGGGATGCCGCAGAGGTCACCTCCATCACCAAACCGGGCGCGGAAATTCACGAATACCAGCCCACCCCGGGCGATATCAAACGCGCGCAGAAGGCACAGCTGATCCTGGCGAACGGCATGAATCTGGAGCTGTGGTTCCAGCGCTTTTATCAGCATCTGAACGGCGTGCCGGAGGTGATTGTCACCAAAGGCATCACCCCGATGGGCATCAGCGAAGGGCCCTATAACGGCAAGCCCAATCCGCACGCGTGGATGTCGCCGGACAACGCCCTGATTTACGTCGATAACATCCGCGACGCGCTGGTGAAGAACGATCCGGCCAACGCACAGACGTACCAGCGCAATGCGGAAGCCTACAAGCAGAAGATCACCGCCACTCTCGAACCGCTGCGCAAGCAGGTCACGGAGATACCTGAAGACAAACGCTGGATGGTGACCAGCGAAGGGGCGTTCTCCTATCTGGCGCGGGATTTGGGCCTGAAGGAGCTTTACCTGTGGCCGATCAACGCCGATCAGCAGGGTACGCCCCAGCAGGTGCGCAAGGTTATCGATCTGGTGAAAAAACATCACATTCCGGCGGTGTTTAGCGAAAGCACGGTCTCGGATAAGCCCGCCCGTCAGGTGGCGCGTGAAACCGGCGCCCACTATGGCGGCGTGCTGTACGTCGACTCTCTGAGCGCGGAAAACGGCCCGGTGCCGACCTATATCGATCTGCTGAACGTCACCACCCGCACGCTGGTGCAGGGCATCCGCGACGGGATGAAGGAGTAACCATGCAGAAAGGGATTGTTGTAACCGACGTGACCGTGACCTACCGCAACGGCCACACGGCGCTGCGCGACGCGTCGTTCAGCGTGCCGGGCGGATCGATTGCCGCCCTGGTGGGGGTGAACGGTTCCGGCAAGTCCACGCTGTTTAAGGCGGTGATGGGGTTTGTGCGGGCGGCGAGCGGCACTATCTCCATTCTGGGGTTGCCGCCTCACCGGGCGCTGCGTCAGAACCTGGTCGCCTACGTGCCGCAGTCGGAAGAGGTCGACTGGTCGTTTCCGGTGCTCGTCGAGGACGTGGTGATGATGGGCCGCTACGGGCATATGGGGTTTCTGCGTCGTCCCAAAGAATGCGATAAGCAGATCGTCACCGACGCCCTGAAGCGTGTAGATATGCTCGAGCTGCGCCATCGGCAGATTGGCGAGCTGTCCGGCGGGCAGAAGAAGCGCGTGTTTCTGGCGCGGGCGATTGCCCAGCAGGGCGAGGTGATCCTGCTCGACGAGCCGTTTACCGGCGTGGACGTCAAAACCGAAGCCAGGATCATCAGCCTGCTGCGGGAGCTGCGCGACGAGGGCAAAACGATGCTGGTCTCGACCCATAACCTGGGCTCGGTCACGGAATTCTGCGATTACACGGTGATGGTCAAAGGCACCGTGCTGGCGAGCGGCCCGACGGAAACCACCTTTACCGCCGAGAATCTCGAGCGCGCCTTTAGCGGCGTGCTGCGCCACGTGGTGCTCAGCGGCTCGGAAGATCGCATTATTACCGACGACGAACGCCCCTTCGTCACGCACCGTCAGGAGGCCAAATGAACGTGCTTCTCGAACCCTTCGGCTACGAGTACATGCTCAACGCGATGTGGGTCTCGGCGATGGTGGGCGGGCTGTGCGCGTTTCTCTCCTGCTATCTGATGCTCAAAGGCTGGTCGCTGATCGGCGATGCGCTGTCGCACTCCATCGTGCCGGGCGTAGCGGGGGCCTACATGCTCGGGCTGCCGTTCTCGCTGGGGGCGTTTTTATCGGGCGGGCTGGCGGCGGGCAGCATGCTGTTTCTCAACCAGCGCAGCCGCCTGAAGGAGGACGCCATTATCGGGCTGATCTTCTCCTCGTTTTTCGGGTTGGGGCTGTTTATGGTCTCGCTCAACCCGACCTCGGTGAACATTCAGACCATCGTCCTCGGCAATATTCTGGCTATCGCCCCGGAAGATATCGTCCAGCTGGCGATTATCGGCGTGGTGTCGATAGTTATCCTGCTGTTCAAATGGAAAGATCTGATGGTGACCTTTTTTGATGAGAACCACGCCCGCGCCATCGGCCTGCGTCCTGAACGCCTGAAAATTCTCTTCTTCACGCTGCTGGCGGTCTCTACCGTGGCGGCGCTGCAAACCGTCGGCGCATTTCTGGTGATCTGTCTGGTGGTCACGCCCGGCGCGACCGCGTGGCTGCTGACCGACCGCTTCCCGCGCCTGCTGATGATTGCCGTCGCCATTGGCAGCATCACCAGCTTCCTCGGCGCGTGGGCCAGCTATTACCTGGACGGCGCCACCGGCGGCATTATCGTGGTCGCCCAGACGCTGCTGTTCCTGATGGCGTTCGTCTTTGCGCCGAAGCACGGACTGCTTGCCAGCCGCCGTCGGGCGCGGGAGGAACACCCATGTTGACGCTGCTTCTCGAACCGTTCCAGTTTGCGTTTATGAACAACGCGCTGCTGATTTCACTCCTGGTGGCCGTGCCCTGCGCGCTGCTGTCGGTTTTTCTGGTGCTGAAAGGCTGGGCGCTGATGGGCGACGCCATGAGCCACGCGGTGTTTCCCGGCGTCGTGCTGGCCTGGATGATGGGCCTGCCGCTGGCGCTGGGCGCGTTCGTGGCCGGTCTTTTCTGCGCGGTCGCCACCGGATATCTGAAGGATAACAGTCGCATCAAACAGGATACGGTCATGGGGATCGTCTTTTCCGGCATGTTCGGCGCCGGGCTGATCCTCTATATCGCCGTCAAACCTGAGGTGCATCTCGACCACATTCTGTTCGGCGATATGTTGGGTATTAACGGGATGGACATTCTGCAAAGCGGTCTCGTCGCGGGGCTGATTGCGCTGGTGATTGGCCTGAAGTGGCGCGATTTTCTGCTGTTCTGCTTTGACTATCAGCAGGCGCAGGCGAGTGGCCTGCGCACCCGCTGGCTGCACTACGGCTTACTGTGCATGGTTTCGCTGACCATCGTTGCGACGCTGAAAGCGGTGGGGATCATTCTGTCGATTTCCCTGCTGATTGCGCCCGGCGCCGTGGCGGTGCTGATTACCCGACGCTTTCACATGGCGCTGCTGGTGGCGGTCGCCGTTTCAGCGCTGGTGTCGGTAAGCGGCGTTTATGCCTCGTTTTATCTCGACAGCGCGCCTGCGCCGACCATTGTGGTCCTGTTCGCGATGGTGTTTATCGTGACGTTTGTGGTGACCAGCGTGAAGGCTCGTCGCCAGGAGCGTGTGACAGCAGGGTGATGACCTGTTCGCCGTGCTGCTGCCAGTGCAGGGGGAAGGCGGTGCCTTCTTCAAAGCCTGCCAGTTGACGGGTCAACGCCAGCGTGAGCGTCTTGTCGTCGAGCCTGGTAACGCGGGCGCAGTCAAAACCCATCCAGGCCTGTACCTGCGGAAAGAGGGCCTTAAACAGGCTCTCTTTGGCGCTGAAGACCAGCGTCAGGGCGAGGGCGAACGGGTATCCCTGGCGGGAAAGCACAGGTTCTTCCTGCGTATCAATAATGCCGTCTTTGATTTCCCTGGCTTCGTTTTCGAAGAGGATCGTTTCACAATCGATGCCGATAAGCGCCGGGTATTGCGTGACGACGGCTATCGCCTGCGTGCCGCTGTGGGTGATGCTGCCGGAAATACCTTGCGGCCAGAGCGGTTCCCCGCTGGGGCCGATGGCGGGCATGGTGTGGTCAGGTAAGGCGTGCGCGGCGGCGATGCGGCCTGCCAGGTGGTCGGCCTTGCGTTTGCGTCCGGCGTCAGCGAGCTGGGCGTGATGGGGGAGCCAGAGGAGATCGGCGTCGGTAAAGGTGGCGGGGTCGAAAGTGATGCGGCGGAGGGTGTGGCCCGCGAGAGAAAATGTGCTGTGGGTGGTGTGCATGGTTTTTCCCCTCACCCTGACCCTCTCCCCGGAGGGGAGAGGGAAGGATTGACTTCAGTGCCTTAAAAACGCGTATTCACGCTCATATACCAGGTACGGCCCGGTTCATTATACGTATACGCGCCCGCACCGTACATATACGCACCCGTCGTGGTATTACCCGTGGTCTGGGCGTTACCGGCGCGCCACTGGCGCTTGTCGAAGACGTTGTCCACGCCGCCGGTCAGGCTGACGTTTTTGGTCACGTCCCAGGTCGCGCTCAGGCCCACGATGCTGTACGGGCTGACTTCGTCTTTTTCAGACCCGGTCACCGGCTGACCTTTGTAGTTGTACTTCTTCGGCTGCTGCTTGCCGTACCAGGTGAAGGTCGACTGGAGCGATACGTCCTGATGCACCTGCCAGCTCAGGGTTGAGTTCAGCGTGTACTCAGGAATGATCGACAGACGATCGCCGGTCTCCTTGTTCTTGCTTTGCAGCATGTAGGTGATGTTATTGGTCCAGTTGATGGTATCGCTGACCGGCAC
Organism: Enterobacter cloacae complex sp. 302F9; assembly: GCF_050030335.1. Taxonomy (NCBI): domain Bacteria; kingdom Pseudomonadati; phylum Pseudomonadota; class Gammaproteobacteria; order Enterobacterales; family Enterobacteriaceae; genus Enterobacter; species Enterobacter cloacae complex sp. 302F9. Next base: position 1,226,348 of record NZ_JBLGUC010000001.1, read on the forward strand.
GTTCAGGGAGCCTTCCAGACCTTCTACTACCGCCTTCGGCACGTTTTCCCACTGGTAGATATCGGTGGTGACTTTGCCGGTGGACGTCTGGCCAATCGGCGCGTAGCCCGCTTCAATCTTGTTGCGGTAGTCGTTGCGGAACCAGGTCACGCCCGCCAGCCAGCCGTCGCGTTTCCACTCCAGGCCAATCTCTTTGTTGATGCTGGTTTCCGCTTTCAGATCGTCGTTACCCATCATGTAGCAGCCCACGCCGTCGGAACTTGCGTAGCAGCCCTGGCCTTTACTGTACAGCAGATAGTTCGGGTTGGTCTGGTACAGGCTTGGCGCTTTATAGGCGCGCGCGATGCCCATCTTCAGGGTGAAGTCATCCCCCAGACCCTGCGACAGGTTCAGGGACGGGCTCCAGTTATTACCCACAATGGTGTGGTGGTCGAAGCGCAGGGCAGGGGTCAGCATGGTGCTGTCGGTCAGCTCCATGTTGTTTTCGGCAAACAGGGAGAAGATCTCCGCTGAAGTGTACGGGCTACGGTCTTCGCTCATGCCCGGAATGGTGCCCCCCTGTTGGGTTTGCGTGAAGGAGGTCGAGTCCTTCATGCGCTGCTGGTTCCATTCGGTGCCGAGCGTCAGGTTCTGGTTCACAATGAAATCAATCGGCAGGTTGATTTCGCTGTGCAGCATCACGTCGGCCAGGTCGGTGTCGGTGAATTTATTGCTGTTGAACAATCCTTCCAGACCGCCCGCCAGCCCTTCGCCCAGACGGGAGTTGCGGGTGTGTTCGTACTGCGCCCAGTTGCTGGTGGTAATGCCGTTATCCCAGCCGCCGTTCCAGGTCACCGCGAAGTTCTGACGATAGATACGGTTAGTCTCTTTACCGTAGTTCTTCTTCACCAGCCCGCTTGAGCTGTTGTCGTTGTTGGTATTCTGGGTATCGCCCGCGTAAAGGTTGTTCTGGCGGCTGTATCCCGCCTCAAACTCCAGGGACTGCATAGGCGCAAAGTCCCAGCGCACCACGCCGTTGATGTCTTTATTCTCGACCCCTTCACGGCCTGCCGGCAGCGTGTCGGCATATGCGCCGGTACGGTCAGACTGATGGCCCTGGTTAATGTCCCAGGCGTCGGCCTGGGTTTTATCCAGGTTACCGTACATGCGGAAGCTGAAATCCCCGCCCAGCGGGCCGCTCAGGCTGAAGTTAGTGCGTTTGGTGGAACCTTCGTCTTTATGCTCTGGCGCATTCAGGTAGGTGTTCCAGGAGCCGTGCCACTGGTCGTCAAATTTTTTGGTGATGATGTTCACCACGCCGCCCGCCGCACCGTTACCGTAGCGGGCAGCAGCCGGGCCACGGATCACTTCGATGCGCTCGATCATCTCCGGCGGGACCCAGCCGGTATCGCCGCGGGTATCACGCTCGCCGCGCCAGCCCAGACGGATGGAGTTGCGGCTGGTGACCGGCTTGCCGTCGATCAGGATCAGGGTGTTTTCCGGGCCCATGCCGCGAATGTCAATCTGACGGTTGTTCCCGCGCTGGCCGCTGGTGGAGTTGCCGGTCAGGTTAACGCCCGGCATGGTGCGGATGATTTCCGCCACGTCGCGCGCGGGCGGGTTTTTGCGGATCTCGTCGGCGGTGATGGTCGACACGCCCGGCGCCTGCAAATTCTGCTCGGCGGCGGTGATCACCATGGTGTCTTCATGCTGCGCGGAGGCGGTGTTGTCGTCTGCCATGACAGGCAGCGCGACACCATAAATCCCTAAATTGACCAGCAAGGCCAGAGAGTGAATCTTCTTATTCATTGTACGTCCCGCTTTTATGGTTATTTAATGAGCGCGCTTCCCACAGCGCGGGCATTACGCTATTGCAAATGCAAATAGTTATCAATAATATTATCAATAAAATTTGCTCTGAAACAAAAAAGACTGTTAAACATGGGGTTATAAGGGTGACGGCGTTAACAACCGGAAGTGAAGCGTGGTGGCAGGCGAAAGACGGGCCGGAACGGGAACGTCATCAGGAAAACTATCGCGTGACATTCTGGTGGCGGGACCCGGCGGGAACGCAGAAAACGTCGACGGTTAAACGCGTCTGGCTCTACGTCACCGGTGTGACCGATCACCATCAAAATGCCCGTCCGCAGTCCCTTGAACGTATCCCGGATACCGACGTCTGGCAGTGGCAGGGCGAGTTCAGCCCGGAATGGCGCGGCAGCTACTGTTTTATCCCCTCCGACAATGAAAACGATTTTGCCAGCGCAGTGTTTGAAGGCGATCAGCCGGACCGCATGGCGCTGCGCGAAGGCTGGCGCAAACTATTGCCGCACGCGGTGTCCGACCCGCTGAATGCCCAGAGCTGGCGCGGCGGGCGCGGGCACGGCGTCTCGGCGCTGGAGATGCCGGAGGCGCCCGTACAGCCCGGCTGGAACCATCCCGATACCCCTTACAAAAAGCCTGTCTGCATTGAGTGGCACAGCGCGCGTCTGAAGAACCGTCGCCGCGTGTGGATTTTTACCACCGGGGATGAAAGCCCCGAGCGCCCGCTGGCGGTGCTGCTCGACGGGCAGTTCTGGGCCGAAAGCATGCCCGTCTGGCCTGCGCTGGCGTCGCTCACCCTTGAAGGCAAACTGCCGCCTGCGGTCTATGTCTTAATCGACGTGATTGACACCGCACACCGCAGCCGCGAGCTGCCGTGTAACCCTGATTTCTGGCTGGCGGTGCAGGACGAACTTCTCCCGCAGGTGAAAAGCATGGCCCCGTTCAGCGACCGCGCCGACCATACCGTGGTGGCGGGTCAGAGCTTCGGCGGGCTCTCTTCCCTCTATGCGGGCCTCAACTGGCCGCAGCGTTTTGGCTGCATCCTCAGCCAGTCCGGATCCTACTGGTGGCCGCACCGCGGCGCGCAGCAGGACGGGCTGCTCATCGAACAACTCAAAGCGGGTGACAAAACCGCTCGCGGGCTGCGCATCGTCCTTGAGGCCGGGCGCAACGAGCCGCTTATTTTGCGCGCAAACCAGGCGATCCTCGCCGAACTACACACTCAGCAACCGGTTTTCTGGCGTCAGGTTGACGGCGGACACGATGCGCTTTGCTGGCGCGGTGGGCTGACGCAGGGGCTGATGACCCTCTGGCAGCCGCTTATTCAATAACGGAGTCTGTATGGAATTCAGCAATCCTTTCGATAATCCGCAGGGACAGTTCGCCATTTTGCAAAATGACCAGGGGCAGTACAGCCTGTGGCCGCAGCAGTGCGAGTTGCCCGCGGGCTGGCGCGTGGTCTGCGAACCGCAATCTCAGGAGGCGTGCCAGCAGTGGCTGGCGGAACAGTGGCAGTCGCTTGAGCCGTCTTATTTTGCGGGGGAGCGCGCATGAACCGTCTCCCTCTTGTCGCCGCCCAGCCGGGGATCTGGATGGCAGAGCAGCTTTCCTCCCTGCCAAACGCCTGGAGCGTCGCGCACTACACCGAGCTGAACGGCGCTATCGATGCGCCATTGCTGGCAAAAGCCATCGCTGAAGGCATGATGCAGGCCGACACCCTGCGGATGCGTTTTGCCGAAGATAACGGTGAGGTGTGGCAGTGGATCGATGAGGCCATGCTCCTGCCGGAGCCGTCCATCGTGCGCGTTGACTCCCACGACGCCGCCGTGGCGCTGATGGAGGCCGATCTCAACCAGAACCTGCGCGTCGACAGCGGTCAGCCGCTGGCGTTTCACCAGCTGATCCAGGTGGGAGAAAGCCACTGGTACTGGTATCAGCGGTATCATCATCTGGTGGTAGATGGCTTCAGCTTCCCGGCTATTACCCGTCAGATCGCCGCCATTTACGCTGCGTGGCAGAAAGGTGAATCCACGCTGGCCTCGCCGTTCACCCCGTTCGCCGAGGTGGTGGAGGAGTATCAGCGCTATCGCGACAGCGAGGCGTATCAGCGCGACGGTGCTTTCTGGGCCGAACAACGCAAACAGCTTCCTTCTCCGGTCTCGCTCTCTTCCGCGCCGCTGCCGGGACGCGCCGCCACCACCGGTATCCTGCGCCTGAAAATTGCGATGGACGGCCGTGCGTTCAGCCAGCTTGCACAGAAGGCAGGCCAGGCGCAGCGTACCGATCTGGCCCTTGCGCTGGTGGCGCTGTGGCTGGGCCGCCTGACCGGACGGCTGGACTACGCCGCCGGGTTTATCTTTATGCGCCGTATGGGCTCCGCCGCGCTGACCGCGACCGGACCGGTGCTCAACGTCCTGCCGCTGGCGGTGAATATTCGCCCGCAGGAGAGCCTGCCGGAACTGGCGCTGCGCCTGGCGAACCAGCTGAAAAAGATGCGCCGCCATCAGCGTTACGACGCCGAGCAGATCGTGCGCGACAGCGGACGTGCCGCAGGCGATGAAGCCCTGTTTGGTCCGGTGCTGAACGTCAAGGTGTTCGATTATCAGCTGAATATCGACGGCGTGGAGGCCATTACCCACACGCTGGCAACCGGCCCGGTGAACGATCTGGAGCTGGCGCTGTTCCCGGACGAGCAGGGCGGACTGAGCATTGAGATCCTCGCCAACGGGCAGCGTTACGACGAGGCGACGCTGAAGGGGCACGCGGCGCGCCTGAACGCAATGCTGACGCAGTTTGCCGCCAATCCGGACCTGCGCTGTGGCGACGTGGAAACCGTTTCAGAGCAGGAGTACGCCCGGCTGGCGCGCATCAACGATACCGGGCTGGCGCTGCCGTCCACCACGCTGGCGGATCTTGTGGCGGAGCAGGCGAGCAAAACGCCGGACGCCCCCGCGCTGGCGGATGCCCATACTGAACTGAACTACCGCCAGATGCGCGAGCAGGTGGTCGCGCTGGCAAACCTGCTGCGCGCGCGCGGCGTGAAGCCGGGCGACAGCGTGGCGGTGGCGCTCCCGCGCTCGGTGTTCCTGACCCTGGCGCTGCACGGGATTGTTGAAGCTGGCGCCGCCTGGCTGCCGCTGGATACCGGTTACCCGGATGACCGTCTGCGGATGATGCTGGAGGACGCGAAGCCGTCGCTGCTCATTACCACCGACGAGCAGCTTCCGCGCTTTAACGATCTGCCGATCGCCACCTTTAGTTACAACACACTATTACCGGCCACCGATGCTGAACCTCTGCGCCTGGCGAAGCCGGAGCAGACCGCGTACATCATCTTTACCTCCGGTTCGACGGGGCGTCCAAAAGGGGTGATGGTCGGCCATACCGCCATCGTTAACCGCCTGAAGTGGATGCAGGATCATTATCCACTGGCGGCGCATGACGTGGTGGCGCAGAAAACGCCGTGCAGCTTTGACGTGTCGGTGTGGGAGTTCTGGTGGCCGTTTATCGCCGGGGCGAAGCTGGTGATGGCCGAGCCGGACGCGCACCGCGATCCGCAGGCAATGCAGAGTTTCTTCGCGCAGTACGGCGTGACCACCACCCACTTCGTGCCGTCGATGCTGGCGGCGTTCGTCGCCTCGCTGACGCCGGAAAACGTCGACTGTTGCAGGACGCTGAAGCAGGTGTTCTGTAGCGGCGAGGCGTTGCCGACTGCGCTGTGTCGCGAGTGGGAACAGCTCACCCATGCGCCGCTGCACAACCTCTATGGCCCGACCGAAGCGGCGGTGGATGTCAGCTGGTATCCGGCGTACGGCCCCGAGCTGGCGGCGGTGGAAGGCAACAGTGTGCCGATCGGCTTCCCGGTGTGGAACACGGGGCTGCGCATTCTGGACGCGATGATGCGCCCGGTGCCGTTCGGCGTGGCGGGGGATCTGTATCTCACCGGCATTCAGCTGGCGCAGGGGTATCTGGGACGCCCCGACCTTACCGCCAGCCGCTTTATCGCCGATCCGTTTGCCCCCGGCGAGCGAATGTACCGCACCGGGGACGTTGCCCGCTGGCTGGACAACGGCGCGGTGGAATATCTGGGCCGCAGCGACGATCAGCTGAAAATCCGCGGCCAGCGCATCGAGCTGGGCGAAATCGACCGGGCGATGCTCGCGCTGCCGGATGTGGCCCAGGCGGTGGCGCACGCCTGCGTGTTCAACCAGGCGGCTGCCACGGGCGGCGATGCCCGCCAGCTGGTGGGATACGTTGTCTCCGAATCCGGCTTACCGCTGGATCGCGACGCGCTGCTTGCATCACTCAAAGCCCAGCTGCCGCCGCATATGGTGCCGGTGGTGCTGCTGCAAATCAGCGCGCTGCCGTTAAGCGCCAACGGCAAGCTGGATCGCAAGGCGCTGCCGCTGCCGGAGCTGACCAGCAAAACTTCCGGTCGCGCGCCCGAGACGCAAACTGAAGTCACCGTGGCGCAGGCGTTTTCTGCCCTGCTGGGCTGCGCGGTGAACGATATCGAGGCCGATTTCTTTGCCCTCGGCGGCCACTCGCTGCTGGCGATGCGCCTTGCGGCTCAGCTCAGCCGTGCGTTCAGCCGCAAGGTCACGCCGGGGCAGATTATGGTCGCCTCGACGGTGAGCAAGCTTAGCGCCCTGCTGGACTCGCAGATGAGCGACGAGCAGGCGCAGCGTCTGGGGTATGAAACCGTTCTCCCGCTGCGTGAAAGCAACGGCCCCACGCTGTTCTGCTTCCATCCGGCGTCCGGCTTTGCCTGGCAGTTTAGCGTCCTGGCGCGCTACCTCAGCCCGCGCTGGTCAATCGTCGGCATTCAGTCTCCCCGGCCTGACGGGCCGATGCAGCAGTGTGCGGATCTCGATGCGGTGATCGAACATCATCTGAACACGTTGCGTAAGCAACAGCCGCAGGGGCCGTATTATCTGTTCGGCTATTCCCTCGGCGGCACGCTGGCGCAGGGCATTGCGGCGCGTCTGCGCGAGCAGGGTGAAGACGTAGCGTTCCTCGGCCTGCTGGATACCTGGCCGCCGGAAACCCAGAACTGGGCGGAGAAAGAGGCCAACGGTCTTGATCCGGAGGTGCTGGCGGAAATTGAGCGCGAACGTCAGGCGTTTATTGCCGCCCAGCAGGGGCAGGGCTCCAGCGAGTTGTTTAACGCCATTGAAGGCAACTATGCGGACGCGGTGCGGCTGCTCACCACGGCGCACAGCGCGCGGTTTGACGGTAAAGCGACGCTGTTTGTCGCCGAGCGAACGCGAACCCTGGATCCGCAGGCCGCGTGGGCGCCGTGGGTGGATGAGCTGGAGGTGTACAGCCAGGACTGCGCCCACGTGGATATCATTTCACCGCAGGCGTTTGAAAAGATTGGGCCGGTACTGAAGGAAATTTTTGGATAGTGCAAATGCCCGGTGGCGCTGCGCTTACCGGGCCTACGGGAGCTGAATGTAGGCCGGGTAAGGCGTAGCCGCCACCCGGCAATTACCGCCGACCCAACGGCACCACCAACGGCGTACCCTCCACCGGATCCTCAATAATCATGCAGCGCATGCCGTAGATCCGCGCGATCAGATCCGGCGTCACAATTTCCTTCGGCGCGCCCTGCGCCACAATCTCGCCGTCGCGCAGCGCAATCAAATGCGTAGCGTAGCGGCACGCCTGGTTTAAGTCGTGCAGCACTGCCGCCAGAGTGTACCCCTGCGTACGGTTCAGTTCGCTCAGCAGCTCCAGCAGGTCAATCTGATGGCTGATATCCAGCCAGGTCGTCGGCTCGTCCAGCAGCATGATGGAGGTCTCCTGCGCCAGCACCATCGCGATCCACGCGCGCTGGCGCTGTCCGCCGGAGAGGGTATCGACGCTTTGCTGGGCCAGATCGGTGATGCCCGTCGCCTGCATCGCGCGCTTCACGGCCTCGTCGTCCTCCTTGCGCCAGCGGGTAAACAGCGGCTGGTGCGGATAGCGCCCGCGGGAGACCAGCTCCTGCACGGTAATATCCCCCGGCGTGGTGGCGTTTTGCGCCAGCAGCCCAATTCGGCGCGCCACCTCTTTGCTGGCGAAGCGCTGGATCTGCTCCCCGTCGAGGAACACGCTGCCCTCAACCGGCGACATCAGGCGGCTCAGCGTGCGCAGCAATGTCGATTTGCCGCAGCCGTTTGGCCCGATGATGGCGGTGAAGTGGCCGTCCGGAATGGCAACGGATAAGTCCCGGGCAATGATTTTTTTACCGTAGCCGAGGGTCAAGTTTTCGCCGCGCAAGCGGGGTGTTGAATCTGTCATTTCTTGCGTGACTCCTGAACGAGCAAGACGATGAGGTAAATCCCGCCGAGGCTGACGGTCACCACGCCCACCGGCAGTTGATAAGGCGTAAACAGCTGCTGAGCGCAGAGATCGGCGGCCAGCAGTAATACTGCGCCGCACAGCGCTGCCTGGGTTAATCCCCAGCGCGCGGTGCCGCTAAGTCGCCGCGCGATATGCGGCGCGACAAGGGCAATAAACGAGATCGGCCCGGCGATGGCGGTAGACGCTGCGGTCAGCAAGACCGCCACCAGCATCAGCATCAGGCGCGAGCGCTCTACGCTCACGCCCAGCGCGCAGGCGCTGTCGTCGCCCATCTCCAGCAGGCGCATGCGCCTGACCAGCAGCAACGCGCCAATAAACATCAGGATAATCAGCGGCGCGGCGGGCCAGGTTTTTCCCCACGTCAGACCGTTGAGGGAACCGGCGTACCACAGCCCGGCGGAGAGTGCGGTTTCCAGCGACGCCTGTAGCAGAAGCCAGGTGTTAAACGCCATCAGCATCGCGCGGATGCCGATCCCGATGATGATCAGGCGGAAGGTGTCGATGCCGTTGCGCCAGGCCAGGGCCCAGATAAGCAGGGAGGTGAGAATGCCGCCCGCCATCGCCGTAAAGGTAATGGCCATGAGATGCTGCCCGAACAGCACCATCGCCACCAGCACGCCGCTCCACGCGCCGGTATTCAGGCCCATCACGTCCGGGCTGCCGAGGGGGTTACGCATCAGCGACTGGAATATTGCGCCGCTGACGCCGAGCGCCGCGCCAACCAGGATCGCCATCGCCACGCGCGGCAGTCGCCATTCGGTGACCACCATGGTGATGTTACGCGGCGCGCTGCCGGTGAGAGCATGAAAGACCTGCGCGAAATCAAGCGTTACGGCACCGCTTTGCAGGCTCCAGACCGCCAGCAGCAGACTGGCGACGACCAGCAGGGCGACGCTGGTGAGTAATCGACGGGACGGGGCCATCATGCGCCACCCCCGCGTCTGCGTCGTACCAGGAAGATCAGCACCGGCGCGCCGATAAAGGCGCTGACCACCGAGACGCGCAATTCACCCGGCACCAGCAGGCGGCCCAGTACGTCGGCAAACAGCAGCAGGGCAGGGGTCGCCAGCAGCGTGACCGGCAGTGACCAGCGGTGATCCGCCCCCACCAGCCAGCGCGCCATGTGCGGCATCATCAGGCCGATAAAGGCAATCGGCCCGACGACGGCGGTCGCGCTGCCGCACAGCACGGTGATGACAAGCAGGCCCGTCAGCTGCGTGCGCGCCACGCGGTTGCCGAGGGCGGTCGCGGTGTCGCTGCCGAGGCTCAGGCTGTTGAGCGCCCGGCTTAAACACAGCGCTACGGCGGCAGAGATAAACACCGGGAATGCCACCACTTTCAGGGTATCAAGGGTACGGATATCCAGCGAACCGGCCTGCCAGAAGCGCAGCTGGTCATACACGTCCGGGTTGAGCAGGGCGATGCCGTTCGATAAGCCTTCCAGCACCGCCGCGAGCGCCACGCCCGCCAGTGTCAGACGTACCGGGCTGAGCTGTCCGCCGCCCTGGCTGCCGGTAAAGGCCACCACCAGCGAGGCGGCCAGCGCGCCGCAGAAGGCCATCACCAGCTGTTCAGACGGAGAGGTGAAACCAAACAGCGCCGCGCCGAGCACAATGGCGAAACTGGCACCAGAGTTCACGCCGAGAATGCCAGGGTCCGCCAGCGGGTTGCGGGTGAGGGTTTGCATCAGGGCACCGGCAAGCCCGAGTGCGCCACCGGCCAGCAGGCCGGCAAGGGTGCGGGGCAGGCGGGCGTCGAGCACGATAATGCAGTCGGCGCTCTGGCAGGTACCGGAGAGCGCATCGACAATAACGGACGCGGGCAGCGGCTTCGCGCCAACCAGCAAACTGAGTGCAATCGCAAGGATCAACAGCAGCAATAAAACGGGCACGGCTACGGCGCGCACCGCGGAAGAGGAAAACGACATAGCAACGTCCATGATGTGATAATGATAGTAATTATCGTTATCTATCTTATTTGGCTATGTTAGCATGTGCGCCCATGGAAATGGTAGACCGATACCTCAAGGCCTTGTCATGAATCAAAAATCCTGGCTGCTCAACCTCAGCCTGCTGAAAACGCACCCGGCGTTTCGAGCGGTTTTTATCGCCCGCTTTATCTCCATTTTATCCCTCGGCCTGCTCGGGGTCGCCGTGCCGGTACAGATCCAGACCATGACCCACTCCAGCTGGCTGGTGGGGTTATCCGTCACCTTAACCGGCGGGGCGATGTTTATCGGCCTGATGGTGGGCGGCGTGCTGGCGGACCGCTACGAGCGTAAAAAACTGATCCTGCTGGCGCGCGGCACCTGCGGGGTGGGCTTTGTCGGGCTGTGTCTGAACGCAATGCTGCCGGAGCCGTCGCTGATGGCGATTTATGCCCTGGGCCTGTGGGACGGCTTTTTTGCCTCGTTAGGCGTGACGGCGCTGCTGGCGGCCACGCCCGCGCTGGTCGGGCGCGAGAACCTGATGCAGGCGGGGGCGATCACCATGCTCACCGTGCGTCTGGGATCGGTGAATTCGCCGATGGTCGGCGGCCTGCTGCTGGCGACCGGCAACGTGGCGTGGAACTACGGCCTTGCCGCGGCGGGAACCTTTATCACCACCCTGACGCTGCTGCGTCTGCCGCTCCTGCCACCGCCGCCGCAGCCGCGCGAGCATCCGCTGAAGTCCCTGATGGCCGCGATTCGTTTTCTGTTCAGCAACCCGCTGATTGGCGGCATTGCGCTGCTCGGCGGCCTGCTGACGATGGCGAGCGCCGTGCGCGTGTTGTACCCGGCGCTGGCGGGCGAGTGGCAGATGAGCGCCTCAGAGATTGGGGTGCTGTACGCCGCCATTCCGCTCGGCGCCGCGTGCGGGGCGCTGACCAGCGGAAATCTGGCGCAGAGCGCGAGACCGGGGTTAATCATGCTGGTGGCGACGCTGGCCTCGTTTATCGCGATTGGTTTCTTCAGCCTGATGCCGGTGTGGGCGCTGGGGGTGATGTGTCTGGTGATTTTTGGCTGGCTGAGCGCGGTCAGCTCTCTTTTACAGTACACCCTGATCCAGACCCAGACGCCGGAAGGGATGCTCGGGCGCATTAACGGCCTGTGGACGGCGCAGAACGTCACGGGCGATGCGATTGGCGCAGCGATCCTCGGCGGGCTGGGGGCGATAATGACCCCGGTGGCGTCGGCGAGCAGCAGCGGGTTTGTGTTAGCCGTGGTTGGCGTAATTTTATTGGCGGTTTTGGTGGAGTTGCGTCGGTTCAGGCAGAACCTGTAGGTCGGGTAAGGCGTAGCCGCCACCCGACAAAACGCCCGGTGGCGCTGCGCTTACCGGGCCTACGGGAAACGTGCCACTTATTTAAAAATTGAATTCAAACGCTGCAACACCAACAACGCGCTGTAATAATCCAGGCGGAACGTCTCCGTTCCCAGCGCCCAGACGCGCTTGTTCTTGACCGACGGCAGATGCGCCAGCAGCGGATTGGCGTAAATCGCGTCCACGTCTTTCTGGTCGCCGGCAAACACGAACAGCCCTTCGCCGTTCAGCCCCGTCGCCAGGTTTTCCCCGCCCAGCTGAATAATGTCGTGACGCTTGCCCTGGCTTTGCGAGGTGTGCAATCCATCAGGTAACGCCGCCAGCGTGAAGCCCAGCTGGTGCAGCAGCTTGCCCTGAGCCGAGTCTGTCGTCCACAGGTTCGCCGTGTGCGCCGCGGCGGTGTAGACGATGGCGTTCACCGGCTGCGGCGGCAGCTTCATCTGCTGCTTCACCTGGGCGAGCTGTTTATCGAAGGCAGCGATGCGCTCTGCGGCCTGTGTTTCCTGCCCGGTGATCGTCCCCAGCTGGGTCAGCAGTTCCTGCCAGCTTTTGTCGTCGTAGTTAATGATAAGCGTCGGGGCGATGGCGGAAAGCTGATCGTAGAGCGCCAGCGCGGAATCCCCGCCGGTGGCGCTGATCAAAATCAGGTCCGGCATCTGGGCCGCGACCGCTTCGGCGCTCGGCTCGCCGATGTACAGCCGGGCAACCTTACGCTGTTTCGCGATATCGCCCCACTGACGTAAAAAGCCCTGTGCATCCGCCACGCGGTTGTTTGGCGTGGTGGCTCCGCTGGCAATAACCGGGGCGTCAATGGCCAGCAGGGAGCCGGTTAGGGTCACGCTGGTGGAGACAATGCGCGTCGGTTTGCTCTCAAGCGTATGTACGCCGCGGCTGTCTGTGACCTGACGCGGCCAGTCGGCGGCCGTCGCTGAGGTTAGTCCTAAAACAAAAAGTCCTGTTAAAAGAAAGGCATTACGGCAAACGGCAGGGAGTTTCACAGAGCGGCATCCTGTTTTTGTTGAAGTTAATGCTTCTCATTTTCATGATTGCGGGGAAGGTATGCAAGCGTTAGTCGCACAAGTTGTTTGCTCTGCGGTTGACACCAGGGCGATGTGGGATTAGGTTAGCCGACGAAAATATAAATGATAATCATTATTACTGCTTTTATCATTTTAGGAGGATGATATGGATACGTCATTGGCTGAGGACCTTCAGCACACCGCGACCACGCTGCAATCAGACAGCTTTTTCTTTATGTCGCCCTATCGCAGTTTTACCACGTCAGGCTGTTTTGCCCGTTTTTCTGAACCCGCCGTCGGCGGTGACGATCCGGCGGGCCCCTTTCAGCAGAAATTAGCTCAGGCTTTCCAGAATGCGAAAAACAGCGGCATTGCCCATCCGGTGATGGTAGGGGCGATCCCCTTCGATACCCGCAAACCGTCATCGCTGTTTATTCCGCAACGCTGGCAAACCTTCTCTCGCCCGGCGCGTCAGCAGTCCGCACGCTACGCCTCCGGCGCGCAGACGCTGAATGTGCAACAACGCACCGAGATCCCGCCGCAGCCGGTTTTCGAGGAGATGGTCGCCCGCGCCGCGTCGCTCACCGCCACGCCGCAGGTGAATAAGGTGGTGCTGTCGCGCCTGATTGATATCGCCACCGACAAACAGATTGATAGCAGCGCGCTGATGGAGCGTCTTATCGCCCAGAACCCGGCGAGCTTTAACTTCCACGTACCGCTGGAAGACGGCGGCGTGCTGCTGGGCGCCAGCCCGGAACTGCTGCTGCGTAAAGAGGGCGCGCACTTTAGCTCGCTGCCGCTGGCGGGCTCTGCGCGCCGTCAGCCGGACGATGTGCTGGATCGCGAAGCGGGCACTAAGCTGCTGGCCTCCGAAAAAGACCGTCACGAGCACGACCTGGTAACGCAGGCGATGAAAACCATTCTGGAACCGCGCAGCCATCATCTGACCATGCCGGCTTCCCCGCAGCTCATCACCACCCCGACGCTGTGGCATCTGGCGACGCCGGTAGAAGGTGACGCGCGTGAAAACGAGAACGCCCTGACGCTGGCCTGTCTGCTGCACCCGACGCCAGCGCTGAGCGGCTTCCCGCATCAGGCGGCAAAAGAGCTGATTGCCGAGCTGGAGCCGTTCGATCGTGAGCTGTTCGGCGGCATCGTCGGCTGGTGCGACAGCGAAGGTAACGGCGAGTGGGTGGTAACTATCCGCTGCGCGCGGCTGCATCAAAATACCGTTCGCCTGTTTGCCGGCGCGGGTATTGTGCCTGCTTCCTCCCCGGTGGGCGAGTGGCGCGAGACGGGCGTGAAGCTCTCCACCATGCTCAACGTGTTTGGTTTGCACTAAGGAATACTCATGACCATCCCTTTTACCCGCTGGCCTGAGGATTTTGCCCGCCGCTACCGTGAAAAAGGCTACTGGCAGGATCTGCCGCTGACCCACATCCTGACGGACCATGCGGACAACGATGCGGTCGCGATAATTGACGGCGATCGCCGCATCACCTACCGCGCGTTTAATCAGGCGGTGACGAATCTGGCGTCTGTCCTTCAGGCGCAGGGGCTGCATCGCGGTGAGACAGCGCTGGTGCAGCTCGGCAACGTGGCCGAGTTCTACATCACCTTCTTCGCGCTGCTGCAAATCGGCGTCGCACCGGTCAACGCGCTCTTTAGCCATCAGCGCAGCGAACTCAACGCCTACGCGGAGCAGATCAAACCCGCCGTGCTGATTGCCGATCGCGACCACACGCTGTTCGCGGGTGATGATTTTCTCAATACCTTTGTGGATGCGCATCGCTCGGTACGCGTTGTGCTGCTACGCGGCGATAAGGGCGAACACGCGCTGGAGGCGGCGATTGCACGCCCGGCGGACAATTTCATCCCGAACCCGACGCCCGCCGACGAAGTGGCGTTCTTCCAGCTCTCCGGCGGCAGCACCGGCACGCCGAAGCTGATCCCGCGTACGCACAACGACTACGACTACAGCATCCGTCGCAGCAACGAAATCTGCGGTATCACTGCGCACACCCGCTATCTGAACGCGCTTCCCGCGGCGCATAACTACGCCATGAGCTCGCCGGGATCGTTAGGCGTTTTCACGGCGGGCGGCTGCGTGGTGCTGGCTAACGATCCGAGCGCCACGCTCTGCTTCCCGCTGATTGAGCAGCATCAGATAAACGTCACCTCACTGGTGCCGCCCGCGGTCAGCCTGTGGTTGCAGGCGATTGCCGACGGCGCGGGGAACGCCCAGCTGAAATCCCTCGAACTGCTCCAGGTAGGCGGCGCACGTCTCTCCGCCACGCTTGCGGCACGTATTCCGGCGGAAATTGGCTGCCAGCTTCAGCAGGTGTTTGGCATGGCGGAAGGGCTGGTGAACTACACCGCCCTCGACGATGCGCCGGAGCGCATCATCAATACCCAGGGCCGCCCGATGTGCCCGGACGATGAAGTGTGGGTGGCGGACGAGGACGGCAACCCGCTGCCGCGCGGGGAAGTCGGGCGTCTGATGACGCGCGGCCCTTACACCTTCCGCGGCTATTTCAATAGCCCGGAACACAACGCCAGCGCCTTTGATGCCAACGGTTTCTACTGCTCGGGCGATCTGATCGCCATCGATGAGCAGGGTTACATCACCGTGCAGGGGCGCGAGAAAGATCAGATCAACCGCGGTGGCGAGAAGATCGCCGCCGAAGAGATCGAAAACCTGCTGCTGCGCCACGACGCGGTGATCCACGCCGCGCTGGTGAGCATGGAGGACAGCCTGCTGGGCGAAAAAAGCTGCGCGTACCTGGTGGTGAAACAGCCCCTGCGCGCGGTGGAGGTGCGCCGCTTCCTGCGCGAGCAGGGCGTCGCCGAATTTAAGCTGCCGGACCGCGTGGAGAGCGTGGATGCGCTTCCGCTCACGCCGGTCGGCAAAGTTGATAAGAAACAGTTGCGCCTGTGGTTTGCTGAACGCGCCCGGGGCTGAGGAACAGAGAATGGCCATTCCAAAATTAACCGCATACGCGCTGCCAACCGCCGCCGAACTGCCGACCAGTAAAGTGAACTGGGCGTTTGAACCGGAGCGCGCCGCGCTGCTGATCCACGATATGCAGGAGTATTTCCTGAACTTCTGGGGCGAAAATAGCGACATGATGCAGCAGGTAGTGGCGAACATCGCTAAACTGCGCGCGTACTGCAAAGAGCACAATATTCCGGTGTACTACACCGCGCAGCCGAAAGATCAGAGCGACGAAGACCGCGCCCTGCTGAACGATATGTGGGGGCCGGGCCTGACTCGCTCGCCGGAGCAGCAGCGCATCGTCGCTGAGCTGACCCCGGACGAAGCGGACACCGTGCTGGTGAAGTGGCGCTACAGCGCGTTTCACCGCTCGCCGCTGGAGCAGATGCTTAAAGAGACCGGGCGCAACCAGCTTTTGATCACCGGCGTGTACGCCCACATCGGCTGCATGACCACCGCCACCGACGCCTTTATGCGCGACATCAAACCGTTCTTTATCGCCGACGCGCTGGCGGATTTCACCCGCGACGAGCACCTGATGTCGCTGAAATATGTGGCAGGACGTTCGGGCCGCGTGGTGATGACCGACGAACTGCTGCCGTCCGTTCCGACAACGAAAGCCGCGCTGCGTGAGCTGATCCTGCCGCTGCTGGACGAGTCCGACGAGCCGATGGATGACGAAAACCTGATCGACTACGGTCTGGATTCAGTGCGCATGATGGCGCTGGCCGCCCGCTGGCGCAAAGTGCACGGCGACATTGATTTCGTGATGCTGGCAAAAAATCCGACCCTCGATGCCTGGTGGGCGCTGCTCTCCCGCGAGGTGAAGTGATGGCTTTTGATTTCACCGGTAAAACGGTCTGGGTGACGGGCGCGGGTAAGGGCATTGGTTATGCGACCGCGCTGGCATTTGTGGAGGCCGGGGCGCAGGTGACCGGGTTCGATCTGGCTTTCCCTCACGGCGAATATCCGTTTGCCACCGAAACGCTGGACGTGGCGGATGCGGCGCAGGCGAGTGACGTCTGCGGGCGTTTGCTCAGCAGCCTTGAGCGGCTCGATGTGCTGGTTAACGCGGCGGGCATTCTGCGTATGGGCGCGACGGATCAGCTCTCGCAGGAGGACTGGCAGCAGACCTTTGCGGTCAACGTCGGCGGCGCGTTCAACCTGTTCCAGCAGACGATGGGCCAGTTCCGTCATCAGCAGGGGGGGGCGATTGTGACGGTGGCCTCTGACGCGGCGCACACGCCGCGCATCGGCATGAGCGCCTACGGCGCGTCGAAAGCGGCGCTGAAAAGCCTGGCGCTGACCGTCGGGCTGGAACTGGCGGGCAGCGGCGTACGCTGTAACCTGGTGTCGCCGGGTTCAACGGATACCGACATGCAGCGCACCCTGTGGACCAGCGATGATGCGGAACAGCGGCGCATTCGCGGCTTTGGTGAGCAGTTCAAGCTCGGCATTCCTCTCGGTAAAATTGCCCGTCCACAGGAGATTGCTGCGACCGTGCTGTTCCTGGCATCCGATGCCGCCAGCCATATCACCTTGCAGGATATCGTGGTGGACGGCGGTTCCACGCTGGGGGCGTAATGATCTGGAAACGTCATTTAACGCTCGAGGAGCTGAACGCCACCAGCCTGAATACGATGGTGGGGCACCTTGGCATCGTCTATACCCGCCTCGGGGACGATACGCTGGAAGCAGAGATGCCGGTGGATGCCCGCACCCACCAGCCGTTTGGCCTGCTGCATGGCGGCGCCTCGGCGGCGCTGGCGGAAACGCTGGGCTCAATGGCCGGTTTTCTGATGACCCGTGACGGGCAGAACGTGGTGGGCACGGAACTGAATGCCACGCACCACCGCGCGGTCTCTCACGGTAAGGTACGCGGCGTGTGTCAGCCGCTGCATCTGGGCCGTTCCAGCCAGAGCTGGGAGATCGTGGTGTTCGACGAGCAGGGGCGGCGGTGCTGTACCTGTCGGTTGAGTACGATGGTGTTGGGGTAAGTCATTCAGCTGAAAGTGATCGGCTTAACACTGTGGTGTAAATCTCTGGTTTGACCACGCATTATTGCGTTTCAAAGTTGTTAAATTTTATCCGTTGTTCTAGAAACAAAATGTAACATCTCACTGTTTCACAACAACGGACAACAACTATGAACAACTCAGGGAAATACCTTACGTGGGCGGTGCTCTCCGTGGTGGGAGCCTTTGCCCTGGGCTATATCGCCCTCAACCGGGGGGAGCAGATCAACGCGCTGTGGATCGTCGTCGCCTCCGTCTGCATTTATCTGATCGCATACCGTTTTTATGGCCGCTATATCGCTAAGACGGTACTGGGCGTAGACGGCACGCGCATGACGCCGGCCGTGCGTCATAACGACGGTCTGGACTACGTGCCGACCGATAAAAAAGTGCTGTTCGGTCACCATTTCGCGGCGATTGCCGGGGCAGGCCCGCTGGTGGGGCCGGTACTGGCCGCGCAGATGGGCTACCTGCCAGGGATGATCTGGATCCTCGCGGGGGTGGTGCTGGCGGGCGCGGTGCAGGACTTCATGGTGCTGTTCGTCTCCACCCGCCGCGACGGTCGTTCGCTGGGTGAGCTGGTGAAAGAGGAGATGGGCGCAACCGCCGGGGTGATTGCGCTGGTGGCGACCTTTATGATCATGGTGATCATCCTCGCGGTGCTGGCGATGATCGTGGTGAAAGCCTTGACCCACAGCCCGTGGGGAACCTATACCGTCGCCTTCACCATTCCGCTGGCGCTGTTTATGGGGATCTATATCCGCTATCTGCGTCCGGGGCGCATTGGTGAAGTTTCAGTTATTGGCCTGGTGTTCCTGGTGTTTGCCATTATCTCCGGCGGCTGGGTAGCGGAAAGCCCGACCTGGGCGCCGTTCTTCGACTTCACCGGCGTGCAACTGACCTGGATGCTGGTGGGCTATGGCTTCGTGGCGGCGGTGCTGCCGGTATGGCTGCTGCTGGCCCCGCGTGACTACCTCTCCACCTTCCTGAAAATCGGCACCATCGTCGGGCTGGCGATCGGCATTCTGATTATGCGCCCGACCCTGACCATGCCTGCGCTGACCAAATTTATTGACGGCACCGGCCCGGTCTGGACCGGCAACCTGTTCCCGTTCCTGTTTATCACCATCGCCTGCGGCGCGGTGTCGGGCTTCCACGCGCTGATCGCCTCCGGAACCACGCCGAAGATGCTGGCGAATGAAAATCAGGCCTGCCTGATTGGCTACGGCGGCATGCTGATGGAATCCTTCGTGGCGATTATGGCGCTGGTTTCGGCCTGTATTATTGACCCGGGCGTTTACTTTGCGATGAACAGCCCAATGGCGGTACTGGCCCCGGCCGGCACCGTTGACGTGGTTGCCTCTGCCGCGCAGGTGGTCAGCGGCTGGGGCTTTGCGATTACCCCTGAAACGTTGACGCATATCGCTAATGAGGTCGGCGAGCAGTCAATTATCTCCCGCGCAGGCGGGGCGCCAACGCTGGCGGTGGGCATGGCCTACATTCTGCACGGCGCGCTGGGCGGGCTGATGGATGTCTCGTTCTGGTATCACTTCGCCATTCTGTTCGAGGCGCTGTTTATTCTGACGGCGGTGGATGCCGGTACGCGTGCGGCGCGCTTTATGTTGCAGGATCTGCTGGGGGTGATCTCCCCGAACCTGAAGCGTACCGATTCACTCCCGGCTAACCTGCTGGCGACGGCGCTGTGCGTGCTGGCGTGGGGCTACTTCCTGCATCAGGGCGTGGTCGATCCGCTGGGCGGGATTAACACCCTGTGGCCGCTGTTCGGTATCGCCAACCAGATGCTGGCGGGCATGGCCCTGATGCTCTGTGCCGTAGTCCTGTTCAAGATGAAGCGCCAGCGTTACGCATGGGTGGCGCTGGTGCCAACGGCGTGGCTGCTGATCTGTACCCTGACCGCGGGCTGGCAGAAAGCCTTCAGCCCGGACAATAAGGTGGGCTTCCTGGCGATCGCCAACAAGTTCCAGGCGATGATCGACAGCGGTAAGATCCCGGCACAGTACACCGAATCTCAACTGTCGCAGCTGGTGTTTAACAACCGTCTGGACGCCGGGCTGACCATCTTCTTTATGGTGGTGGTTGTGGTGCTGGCGTTGTATTCTCTGAAAACCGCGCTGGCGGCGTTGAAAGTCGACAAACCGACGGCGAAAGAGACGCCGTATGAGCCAATGCCTGAGAACCTGGACGAGATTGTCACCCAGGCGAAAGGGGCGCATTAACCCGTGTGCCGGGTGGCGGCTTCGCCTTACCCGGCCTACATTTCCTGTGAGATCAGAACTATGTTCGACACCCTTTCCAAAGCAGGTAAATACCTGGGCCAGGCCGCTAAAATGATGATTGGCGTGCCGGATTACGACAACTACGTCGAGCATATGCGCGTCAACCACCCGGACCAGACGCCCATGACCTACGAAGAATTTTTCCGCGACCGTCAGGACGCCCGCTACGGCGGCAAGGGCGGGGCGAAGTGCTGTTAACCCTCTTTTGGTAAATAGAGGCTGATCTGCTCCTGTTTACAGCCGTAAATTGCCGCCAGCTTTTCGCGGGTGCGCTTTTGCGGTCGGGAGTCCAGCGCCTCAAGCTGTGATACGGCGGACTGGCTGATGTCAAGCTTCTCCGCCACCTCCTGCTGGGACATGCCGCGTAAAATGCGCCAGGCGGCCTGTAGGCTGACGTTCTCGCTATGCATGATGTCGCATACTTCACCAGGTAATCCTACGTCATCATAACAATCGTGTTCGACTTCAATATCCTCTAGATCATCATCGGTTTCGTCGTCAATTTCTGCCATCTGTAAGCACATACGAAAGTATTCATCATAGGGAATAACGACGTACTGCGCTTTTCCGTCATCGTCCTTAATTAGCTGAACAGCCATAGGGGGCTTTCTCCTCGTGAAGGTAGGTCGTTGATGTTCTGCGCTTGACGGCCAAAACATAACAATGGTTATCGGGATCGTCCCGAAGTGTAATCAGAATGCGGTAATCGCCAACGCGTAGCCGGAAATGATTTTCTGTTGCCGATATTTTTTTGATATCGGGCCGGGGAGCTGAGCGATCGTCCAGCTCAGCAAGTTTTGCTTTGATTCTTCGCTGATATCGGCCATCGATTTTGGAAAACTCTTTCTTTGCATTCTTTGACCAGACAATCTTCATCCGTACCTCCACTGTACGCCCACACAAATTATAAGGAAATAATAAGACTATTAGATAAATTCCGAATTTCTTATGGGGTACTGTAGAGCGGAGAAAAACCGCGAGAAAGCGGCAAAACGCGAATCGTCGAGGCGGCTCGAACAGGCCTCTGCCGGGCGACAGAGGCATACAGTAAATTTGCGATCAGGCGTTCAGACCGCCGTCGACATCCAGACCGGTGCCGGAAATTTGCCCCGCAGCCGGGCTGGCGAGGAAGGTGACCGCCGCTGCGATATCCTCCGGCTGGCCGTAATGGCCCAGGGCAATAAGCTGACGCTGAGAGTCAGCCTGTTCGCCGTCTTCCGGGTTCATATCGCTGTTGGTCGGGCCGGGGTGCACCAGGTTGACGGTAATGCCGCGCGGGCCTAAATCGCGGGCCAGACCTCGGGTGAGGGAATTAAGGGCAGACTTGGTCATCGAGTAGACGGCGATCCCCGGCTGTGCCACGCGGTTCGCCAGACAGCTACCGATGTTGATGATGCGACCGCCGTCAGACATGTGCACCAGCGCTTCCTGAATGGCGATCACCACGCCGCGGATGTTGACGTTCATCAGAGCGTCGATGTCCGCCAGGGTCATGGACTCCAGCGGGCCGCCGCGCGCAATCCCGGCGTTATTGACCAGAATATCCAGCCCGCCGAGGGAGCGCGCCGCCTGCGTGACCGCATCCTGAATCGCCTGCGCGCTGGCGCTGTCGGCCTGAATCGCCTCGCCGTGTCGCCCCAGCGCGTTGATCTCATCGACAACCTGCTGGGCTTTATCGACGGATTTTTCGTAGGTGATAACCACATCGGCACCGGCGCGTGCCAGCGACAGCGCAATCGCCCGACCCAGCCCACGACTGGCGCCGGTAACCAGCGCCTTTTTACCTGTTAAATCGATCTGCATGATGACCTCGTTACGAGAGTGGAGAGAATCATCATTAGGTATAGTCCGTCGGCGCGATTAACGGCTGAAGGATTCCACCTTCTCAAACGCGGCGCGCAGAACCTCAGGCGTTAACGTAACCGGCAGAAGATGAATCGACTCCACCGGGCGCAGGGTGTGGGCAATGACCTTATCCAGCTCGTCGCGGTTGTGAATATCGACGTCCAGCTCGCGAAGCGTGGTCGGCAGATTGAAGCGCTGGTACGCCGCCACCAGCTGCGCCAGCACGTCGTCCTGACCGAGCAGGGCGCTCTGCACCAGAATGCCGTAGGCCACCTTGGTGCCGTGCAGGTATTTTTCCGTCTGCGGCAGCACGGTTAAGCCGTTGTGCACCGCGTGCGCCGCCGCCACGCGGGTATAGCGCTCACCCAGACCGCCGACCATTCCGCCTCCGGCAATAATCGCATCCACCACGTCCCGGAACGCCTGCGTCTGTTCGCCGCGCTGCTGATCCGCAAGCGCCTCTTCGCTGCGTTCCAGCAGCACGTCACGGATCGCCAGCGCACCGTTCAGGCCAAGACGCACGGTCAGCGGCAGACTATCAGGTTGAGGGGCGAGCACCGCCGCTTCGTACCACTTCGCCAGCGTATCGCCGATGCCCGCCAGCAGATATTCCGCCGGGGCGTTAAGGATGATCTGCGGCTCCACCAGCACCAGAAAGTTGGCGTCGTCAAAAATCTCAAACTGTAGCGCCTGACCGGCATCGTTGTACCAGACGGAGAGCGGGGTCCACGCCGCGCAGGTGGCGGCGATAGTGGGAATGCCTACGAACGGCACGCCCAGACGACGCGCCACGGCCTTGACGGTATCCATTACCGCACCGCCGCCCACGCCAATCACCACGCTGGTTTCACTACCAGACTCGTTCACCAGATGGGTGACGTCACTCTCGCTGCAATGGCCCTTAAACAGCAGATGTTTTGCCCCCGTCGCGTTAAAACTCTGCGGCAGATAAGGGCGTGCGCCCTCGATTGCCCGCTCGCCGTAGATCCACACCGCGCGGGAAAGCTGTTCCGGAGTAAAGAAATCATCCAGGTGGGCAAGGCTTCCCGGATGAGAGAAGTAGTTCGCCGGGCCGGGCACGACGCGGATATCGGTGTTGCTCATGAAGTTGTCCTTTTTTAGCAAGCGCTAACCCGATGTTATGTCTGGACATCCGGATGGCTAATAATATTTTGCTTTAACTTATGCCTTTTACGTCGTTGTCAGTCAACAAGAGCTGTGAAAAATTCGCTAAATCAGAAGAGTAATGAAGGATTTACGCGGATGGTTTCCAGTCGCCTTGAGATGCGCGGTATCAGCCTGGCCTTTTCCGGCTTTCAGGCCCTGTCGCGCGTGGATTTCACCCTGAACGGCGGGTCGGTGCATGCGCTGACCGGCGCCAACGGCGCGGGGAAATCGACGCTGATGGCGGTGCTGTGCGGGACGCACGATCGTTATGAAGGCGAAATCTGCATTAACAACCAGCCGGTAAGTATCCGCGAGCCGCTGGACGCCAAACGGCTGGGTATCCACCTTGTGCAGCAGGAGGTGGATGTGGCGCTCATCCCCGGGTTAAGCATTGCCGAAAACATCATGCTCGACCAGCTGGCGCATCCGGGGCACCGCTACAGCTGGCGCGCGGTTCGTCAGCAGGCGCGGCAGGCACTGGCGCAGCTGGATGTTTCGCTCGACGTACGCCGCTCCATCGACAGTTGCACGCTGGCTGAAAAACAGCAGATTTTGCTGGCGCGGGCGCTCTCGCACCACTGCCGTTTTCTCATTCTTGATGAGCCCACCGCGCCGCTGGACGCGCACGAGAGTGAGCGTCTGTTTGCGGTAGTAAGACGTCTGCAACAGCAGGGTATCGGCGTGGTGTTTATCTCTCACCGCATTCACGAGCTGAAGGCCATCTGCGACACCCTGACGGTGCTGCGCGACGGCAGGCTGATTGAGTCCGGCCCGATGGCGGATCTGAGCGGCGAAGCGATTGTTGAGAAGATGCTCGGCCACGAGCTGAGCGATATCTATCCGCCCCCGCGCCCGCCGCACGGTGAGGAGACGCTGCTGCGGGTGGAAGGGCTGCACGACGATGCGCTGCTGAAAGATATCTCCCTGCACCTGCGCAAAGGTGAAATCCTTGGCATTGCCGGGCTGGCGGGGGCGGGGAAAACGGAACTCTGCAAGGCGCTGTTTGGCGCCAGCAAAAGCCGCGTCGCGCGCGGCGAGCTGAACCATCAGGCCTGGAAACCGCGCGATCCGGCAGACTCGGTACTGCGCGGTCTGGCGCTGGTGCCGGAGGAGCGGCGCAAAGAGGGCATTTTTATCGACGAGCCGGTGAGCATGAACCTTGCCGTGTGCGCCGATAACAGCTTCTCGCGCTGGAGCCTGTTTGGTCATCGTCAGGCGTGGCGCTGGGCAGAAGAGGTGATTGCCCGCGTCGGTGTGCGCACGCGCGGGCCGGGGCAGGTGCTGCGTCGGCTTTCCGGCGGTAACCAGCAGAAGGTCGCCATCGGCAAATGGCTGCGCAATGACGCCAGCGTGCTGATATTCGACGAGCCGACCAAAGGCGTGGACGTGAAGGCCAAAACCGATCTGTTTCAGCTGATCGACGGCCTGGCGCGCGAGGGCAAAGGGGTGATTTACGCCTCGGGCGAGTTCGCCGAGCTGGTCGGGCTGTGCGACCGCATCTGCGTACTGTGGGACGGGCGCATCGTGGCGGAAATCGCCGGGGCCGAGGCCCGGGAAGAGACACTACTTTATTATTCAACCGGAGGAACGGCGTCGTGAGCAAGGCCCTTTCAGTGAATGCGGCGGCGTCTGGCCGTCAGCAGATTTTCGATTTTCTCTACAGGTGGGGCATGCTGCTGACCGTCGTCGCGCTGGTGGCGGTGTTTGGCCTGGCGTCGGACAGCTTCCTCGATCCGAACAACATCATCAACATTCTGCGCTCGATTGCCATCGTGACGGTGATTGCCATCGGCGTCTCGATTTCGCTGACCGTCGGCGGGTTCGATCTCTCGGTGGGGTCAACCGCGTCGCTGGCGAACGCGCTGGTGATTTCGCTTTTCGTCTGGCACGGCTTCGGCACCACCGAGTCGATTCTGCTGACCCTTGCGCTCTGCACGCTGGTCGGTCTGTTTAACGCCTTTCTGATCGTCATCCTGCGCATTCCGGACATGCTCGCAACCCTTGCCAGCCTGTTTGTCATCCAGGGCGTGGCGATGACCTACAGCTACGGCGGGTCGATTACCGAGAACATGGTGCTGCCGAGCGGCGACATGGCGGAAGGGACCATTCCGGCGGCGTTCAGCCTGCTGGGGCAGGTGCCGACCATTGTGATCGTCATGCTGGTGGTGACGATTCTGGCGCAGCTTGGCCTGTCGCTGACCACCCACGGACGCCGGATGTACGCCATTGGCGGCAACCCGGAAGCCGCGCGTCTCTCCGGTATTCGCACCACGCGCTACAAGGTGGCGGCCTACGTGATCGCCTCGCTGCTGGCGGGACTGGGTGGAATTTTGCTGGCTTCGCGTATCGGTTCATCGCAGGTGAATGCGGGGGGCGGCTACCTGATGGATGCGGTGGCGGCGGCGTGGATCGGGTTCTCGCTGGCCGGGTCCGGCAAGCCGAACGCGCTGGGCACGCTGGTGGGGGCGGTGATCCTCGGCGTGCTGTCGAACGGGCTGGTGATGCTCTCCGTGCCGTATTACGCCATGGACATTATAAAAGGGCTGGTGCTCGCGATGGCACTGGCGATTACTTACATACAAAAACGCTGACAACACAACGGGATAATAAATGAAAAAGATTGCGCTCTCTTTGGTAGCTCTTGGATTACTCACTTCTTTGCCGGGCCTGGCGGCTACCCCCGCGCCGGTTCCGGCCGCCATTGCCAGCCATGACGGCCCCATTCGCATTGCGGTGATCCGCAACCTGGGCTCGGACGACAACACCACGCAGTTTGTTGCCGGGGCGATTCAGGAAGGGAAAAAGCTCGGCTTTAAGGTCAGCACGTTTTTAAGTAACGGGGACGACGCCAGATTCCAGGATTTCGTGAACCAGGCCATCAGCCAGAAATACGACGGGATTATTCTCTCTCAGGGGCGCGATCCGTACTCCACCGCGCTGGTAAAGAAGGCGGTGGATGCCGGGATTAAAGTTTCGGTGTTTGATACCGCCGTGAACGGCGAGATCCCGGGTGTAACCGTTACCCAGCAGGACGATGCCTCCCTGACCAACCTCTCTTTTGGTCAACTGGCGAAAGATTTCAACGGCAAGGCCAATATCGTCAAGCTGTGGGTCGCGGGCTTCCCGCCGATGGAGCGCCGTCAGGCGGCGTATAAAGAACTGCAAAAGCAGTATCCGGAGATTAAAGAGCTGGAGTCCATCGGCGCGGTCTCCTCTGACGTGCAGGGCGACACCGCCAACAAGGTGGGGGCGATCCTCGCGAAATACCCGAAAGGTAAAATCGACGCCATCTGGGGGACCTGGGATGCCTTCAGCCAGGGCGCGTATAAGGCGCTGAAAGAGAACGGCCGCACCGAGATCAAGCTCTACAGCATCGACATCTCCAACCAGGATCTCCAGCTGATGCGCGAGCCGGGTAGCCCGTGGAAGGTGAGCGTGGCGGTAGATCCGAAGCTGATTGGCGCGACCAACGTACGCCTGATCGCCAATAAGTTTGCCGGAGAAGCGACGCCTGCCACCTACGATTTCAAGGCGGCGGCTATTCCGCAGGCGCTGCTGACCGCCCAGCCGGGTGCGGTGAACGTGGCGTCTCTGGGGAAAATCATTCCGGGCTGGGGCCAGACGGAAGATTTTATCGCGCCGTGGTTTGCGACGCTGGAAGCCAGGTCAAAATAATGCCCGGTGGCGCTTCGCTTACCGGGCCTACGGTGTTGTAGGCCGGATAAGGCGCAGCCGCCATCCGGCGAAAGGACTTATACATGTCTGCATTACCTCAACCCGAATACAGCCGCAATATGCGGCTGATTGGCCATAGCGACCAGGGCGGTCGTCCGGACGGTGTACAGCTGATGGTGCACCGTGGTTTCGCCTATATCGGTCATATGGTGTCGCAGGGCTTTTCCATTGTCGACGTGCGCGATCCGAAAAAACCAAAAGCCGCAGGTTACGTGCCCGCGCCGCCGGGTACCTGGAACGTACACCTCCAGGCGCACGACGATTTGCTGCTGGTGATCAACGCCCGGGATCTGTTTGCCGATGCGCGTTTTGCCGATGAGAAGGTCTACTACACCCGCCAGGTGGGGGAGACCGTCAGCGACGTGCAGGATAAAGGCTGGAGCGCCGGGCTTCGCGTCTTTGATATCTCCACGCCGGACAGGCCACGCGAAATCGGCTTTCTGTCGCTGAGCGGCATCGGCATTCACCGCATCTGGTACGTCGGCGGCCGCTGGGCCTACGTTTCAGCGCTGATCGACGGCTTTACCGACTACATCTTTCTGACCATCGATCTTGCGGACCCGCGTAAGCCTGAAGTCGCGGGGCGCTGGTGGCTGCCCGGGATGAACCAGGCCGAAGGTGAGAAGCCGGACTGGCCGGAAGGAAAACGTTACGCCCTGCACCATGCGATTATTGCCGGCGACACCGCGTATGGCAGCTGGCGTGACGGCGGCCTGACGCTGCTGGACGTGAAGGACCGCGCGCAGCCGAAGCTGATTAGCCATCGCAACTGGAGCCCGCCGTTTGGCGGCGGAACGCACACCGCGCTGCCGCTGCCGGACCGCGACCTGCTGGTGGTACTGGACGAGGCGGTGCTGGATAACCAGCAGGACGGCGAAAAGCTGATCTGGCTGTTTGATATCCGCGAGCCGTCGAATCCGGTAAGTATTGCCACCTTCCCGCAGCCGGATGAAACCGACTACGTGGCGAAAGGGGCGCATTTCGGCCCGCACAACCTGCACGAGAACCGGCCGGGAAGCTTCGTCAGCTCAACGCTGATCTTCGCGACGTACCAGAACGCGGGCGTGCGCGCGTATGACATTTCCAATCCGTATCGCCCGGTGGAAACGGGGGCGCTGGTGCCCGCGGCGCCGGAGAGGATGATGGATACGCGGCCGAATCGCCCGCAGGTGATCCAGTCGTGCGACGTGTTTGTGGATGCGCAGGGGATTATTTACAGCACGGATTATAACGGCGGGTTGTCGGTGATTGAGTATTTGGGGTGAGTGCGGTTTGATGCCCTCACCCCGGCCCTCTCCCACAGGGAGAGGGAGAAAATCAGCTGTACTGCCGCACCCGTGCCACCAGCTCTTCCGCGCTGTCGATGCGGTCGGCAATGACAATCAGCGCTTTACCGAGGGATATTGCATGGCGGAGGCATTCGTGGCGCATGGCTTCATCCTGGATGGTATCGATATCCGCCACGTGTGAAAGCCCGACGCTGCGGCGAATCAGCTCGGTGCCGCAGAACCCGATGGCGTCATGCCAGACCTTTTTCAGGAACGCGGAGGCATAGCCCGGCGCGCTGAGTGCGGCGTCGCGGGCTTTCTCGTTTGCCAGCGCCTGGAAGCGCTCCGCGAAGGTGTTCCACAGTTCCTGAATATCGTTCAGGCGCTGCTCGCGCGCGGCGGCGGCATCGCGAATGCCGAGGTGCCCAGGCAGGCCGCAGAAGTTCAGCAGCAGGTTGCCGATGGCGGTGCCAACGTCAAAGCCAATCGGCCCAAAATAGCCGAACTCAGCGTCGATGGCCTTCAGGCTGCCGTCGGCCACAAAAATCGAACCGCTGTGAATGTCTCCGTGCAGCAGGGCTTCGGCGTGCGAGAAAAAGCGGTGCTTGAGGGAGGCCACGGCGATTTTAAGCTGGGCGTCGTCGCGCAGGGCGGCAACGTCGTTTTCCAGATCGGCCGGGTAGCTGTTGCGCGCGTGGATCTGGTACGGATCGTTAAAGAACAGATCTTCGGTGATCTCGCACATCTCCGGGTTGATGAATTTCGCTACCTGCGCTTTTTTATCGTGCGGATGCAGATAAAAATCGCTGGTGTGGAACAGGGTGTGAGCCAGATATTCCCCCAGCTGACGCGCCGCCTGGGGGTAGTAAATGTTGTTAATCAGCTCGCCGCGCCAGATGCGATGGCTGGAGAGATCTTCCATCACCATCACCGCCAGTTCCGGGTCAAAGTGGTGGATTTTCACCGTGTGCTGCGGGCTGTGCTGGTAATGCTCGACCAGGGTTTGCGCTTCAAGACGGGCACGATCCAGCGTCAGCGGCCAGGATTCGCCGACGCAGCGTACATAGGGCAGCGCCTGCTTAACGACGATGCGGCTCACGCCCGCGCGGTCGAAAATTTTAAAGACCAGGTTGAGGTTGCCGTCGCCGATTTCCTGCGCCTCTACCAGCGATGAAGGATCGTCAAGTCC
This sequence comes from Enterobacter cloacae complex sp. 302F9, assembly GCF_050030335.1. Lineage (NCBI taxonomy): Bacteria > Pseudomonadati > Pseudomonadota > Gammaproteobacteria > Enterobacterales > Enterobacteriaceae > Enterobacter > Enterobacter cloacae complex sp. 302F9. The sequence continues at coordinate 1,255,331 of NZ_JBLGUC010000001.1, forward strand.
GCCAAACTGCCTGGCATACTCCACGGCGTCCTGAGCGGTAAAGGTACGGTATTGCGACATGGCCTGCTCCTCAGTTTTGCTAATTAAGACATGTAGACGTCTATACATCTGGATTTCATCCTGACACAATGTGCTACAACAACGCAACAGGGAATTAACGACATGCAGACATTACAGACGACCAGCCTGCGGGTGGCGGATAATCAGCTCTTTATTCTCGACCAGCAGGCGCTTCCACAGGAGAAACGCTGGCTGGATGCCTCGACGGTCGAGGCGCTGGTCGGGCACATCCACGCCCTGCGGGTGCGCGGCGCGCCGCTGATTGGTCTCTCTGCAAGCCTGCTGCTGGCGCTGTTAGCGGAAAGCGGCAAAAGCCGCGACGAGCTGGCGGTGGCGCTGGAAACCCTGCGCGCCTCCCGCCCGACGGCGGTGAACCTGATGAATAACCTCGATCGCATGAAGATTGCGCTGTGGCAGGAAGATTATATTCCGGCGCTGGTGGCTGAAGCGCTGCGGCTGATTGACGAAGACAAACGGCTCTGTGACGCTATTGCCAGTGCGGGCAGCGCGCTGGTGAAGCGCGGCAGCCGTCTGCTGACCCACTGCAACACCGGCGGGCTGGCGACGGCGGGCGTCGGTACCGCGCTGGGGGTGATTGCCCGCGCGCATCAGGAAGGCAAGGTAAGCAACGTCTGGGTGGATGAAACCCGTCCGCTATTGCAGGGCGGCAGGCTGACCGCGTGGGAACTCGGCGAGCTGGGCGTACCGTATCAGCTGATTACCGACTCCATGGCCGCCAGCCTGATGGCAAAAGGGCAGGTGGACGCCGTGTGGGTGGGTGCAGACCGCATTGCCGCCAACGGCGACGTGGCGAACAAAATCGGCACCTATTCCCTGGCGGTGCTGGCGAAGTTTCACGGCATTCCGTTCTACGTCGCTGCCCCGCAAACGACCCTAGACCCGGACTGCCCGAACGGGGATGCGATCCCGATTGAGCAGCGCGCCGCCAGCGAAGTGACGGGCGTGGCGGGAAGCTTTGGCGCGGTGCAGTGGGCGCCGCAAGAGGCGCAGGTTTATAACCCGGCGTTTGACGTCACGCCTGCCTCGCTGATTAGCGGCTGGGTGCTGGATACTGGCGTGGTCACACCGGACGAGGTAGCGAAAGGGAAATTTGCCTGAGTCCGGCTATCCTTTAAGGGCGTTCCCTGAGAGGACAACATCGTGACGCTCGATCCTGACACAGACTTAAAACTGGAGCGCGTGGTGGATGCACCGCGCGACCTGCTGTGGCTCTGCTGGACCACGCCGGACCACATCAAAAACTTCTTCATCCCTGCACCGCATAAGGTGATCGACTGCGACCTCGATCTGCGCGTGGGTGGGCGGTTCAATACCATATTTGAGGTGGATGGGCAGCGGATGGATAACCGGGGCGTGTTTCTTGAAATCGACCCGGGGAACAAGCTGGTCTTTACCGACGGTTATACCGAGGGCTGGAAGCCTGCCGAAAAGCCGTTTATGACGGCGATCCTGCTGCTGGAGGACGTTGGGGAGGGCAAAACCCGCTACACAGCGATTGCGCGTCATCCGACGAAGGAAATCCGTGAGCAGCATGAGCAAATGGGCTTCCACGAGGGGTGGGGCGTGGTGCTGGATCAGCTGGTGGGGTATGTGAAGTCTCTTCAACCCCCTCTCCCTTGAGGGAGAGGGTTGGGGTGAGGGGGAGAAGGCGTTGATCATGTTGAAGACAGATTTCTCTTTTTTGTATTCCTCATCTGACGAAATACTGGCGCTCCCTTTTCATCAAAATATCTTTCCGGCCATATCACATCAGGCGGAATGTCTAGCGCCTGAGCGATAAGCAATTCACCTTTAGGCCATGGTCGGGTAAGCGCATTTGCCAGTGTGGATGATGAAAGCCCAGCCTTTCGAGACAAGGCTGCGAGGCTTGTTCCATGTTTCTTTAGTGCGGCGATAATATCGGCTGAGTGCCAGTTCTGCTGACGCATTTTGTCCTCCTTAGGTGTGTTTGTTACGCACTCAATTATCCTGTTTTGGGATAAAAACACAACGGGAGGATATTCGATTTCAGGATATTTGTATGGAATCGGAACAATGGCCTCAGTTTACTCGGATGAATACCAGCGTGTTATCAATGCGTTGAAGAAAGCTCGTAAAGAGAAGGGGATTACTCAGGCCCAGCTTGCGGAGGCTTTAGGGAAACCCCAATCGTTTATCGCTAAAGTGGAAAGTGGTGAACGCAGGTTAGACGTGGTGGAGTTTGTGCATCTGGCGAGATTACTTAGCTTAAGTAACGAAGAGGTCCTTACTATTTTACAATCTTTAATATGTTAAAATTATGGGCGCATTATATTTTTAGCGCCCTAACTCAAAAATTACTCAATCTATCTCGTCATCTCTATCATCTTTATTATAAATATCAGATATCGCAATTTTTATATCTAATGCTTTATGCAACATTTTATGTACTTTGATATGACTTGCCCTCTTTATTTCAGCTTTATTTACAGGACCACTATCTCTGAAAGACCATTTATATGGAGTTAAGGGGCTAACTTTGAATCCTATCGCACTAATATTGTATAAGCATAAAAATATCTCGTTAATGACATCAGATTCTCTTACTTCGCTATTGAGCATTTTAGAAGCGATGATTGCGCATGGGTCATTAGTATTTTGAATGGCGAGTTCCGATGCTACAGATTCTATGTTGTTTTTAGGAATAAGTGTTCGGGTGAATTTTTCTGGAACCTCTCTGAGGATTTCTATAGTTTCTTCGAAAGATGGATATATATCTCCCCATTCTTCTTTTAAAGAACGCAATCTTTTTTCTGAATAAACACTTTCAGCTTTATGAATGGAATCCCAGGAGATTCGTTCTCTGTTGAGTGCTATTTTAAAACATTCATTTACGAACTGTAAAACATCCCTTGGCCGATATAGTGTTCTCTCTATAATATACTCGATTGGCAACATTCCCTTACTCCCTCCTTTGGGGGATGGGAAAAGATCATTAATTTCGACGTTTTCTCTTGTATATTGTTTTTTGAAAACCTCTTGGATTCTCTTTGAAACTAACTCATTAAGTTGATTTGCGGTCCATTGAAGATCAAGAATATATGATTCGTACTTCTCCTCTTGAAATCCAGAGCCTCTTGTGATATTGAATACAGATTTAAGAAGGTCATGTCTTAAAGCAGCTATTATCTTGACGTTCTTGATACGTCTGAATACTTTTATCTCTTCAATTAATGCTCTTATGAATTTATATCGAGTGTTGTTTTCGGCCCAGTTTTCATCAAGCTGATCTATAACAATGTAATGTTTCTTTTGAAGATCTGAGAATGAATGTTCTGCAAGCATATCGAGAACTTCATTTAATTTTTGAATTTGCATTCCACTAACAACCTCAGAAGCTCTTTTCTTTATTTCATGCTTATCTTCCTCAGATATTCTCTTGGCTGCCTCAGCATTTAATTCAATGCCATGAAGTGCTGTTCCTATTTTGGCTTTAGTGTCATTCTCAAGTTTTTTTGTTATTTCTCTCAGGTGTGTGTCTGTGTCAATCCAAAATTTATCACCCCATTCTCTAAAATATTCTAATGCGCGTTTCCTGATTTCATCTTTTCTTAAAAAACTAGCTAAGCTGGTGAGGAAATTTCTTGTGTCACTCTCGCTGCTTATATCATGACGTATTTTTAAAAACTCCATTATAAGTATGTGTCGCCAGAGTATTTTATAGAATAAATCTAAATTTATGTCTAGCGCTTCAAAAAAAGAAATAATATCAGAGTGCTCAAGAAAACGGATTGATATATCGTTAGGATCAAGCTTCTTGTATCTATATGCTTTATTCATTACTTTGTGCAATAATGCGCTTTTCCCTGCTCCAGTTCTTCCTACAACAATAGACGATGTATCATTAGTATCTAGTAATTTTGATAGATATCCACTATCTACAAAGCATTCATCAAGTAATTGTGTATCGGATTCGGCATCGAGTTCGCCAATCCTCAAGTTTTGTCGTATTATTATTGGATTTTTGCCATGTTAATCTCTTTGGGAATAAGTAATAATCATTAACGATAATTTATTTTTATAGAATATTAGTTGTGTTTTTTATTGAATGAAGTAAAGTATTTGTGATTTGCTTCGCAAATTTAAGAATAAGATATAATTTATAAAAGTTCCTTCATCTTGAAGGAACTGTACTTGTTTATTTGGATATTATTTTAGGCGTGGGTATGCATCCGCAATCGCATCCCCGGTAAACTGCGCCACCCAACCCTCCGGGTTATCGAAAATACGAATCGCCGTAAAGTTCGGCTCTGAGCCCATATCAAACCAGTGCGGCGTGCCCGCGGGAACGGAAATCAGGTCGTTTTTCTCGCACAGCACCTGATACACTTCATCGCCGATGTGCAGGCAGAACAATCCCGCCCCTTCCACGAAAAAGCGCACTTCGTCTTCACCGTGAGTGTGTTCGTTCAGAAACTTCGCGCGCAGCGCCTCTTTCTGCGGATTGTCGGCGCGCAGGCTGATCACATCCCAGCTCTGGTAACCTTTCTCTGCCACCAGCTTGTCGATCGCATGCTGATAGGCCGCGATCACGGCTTCAGGCGCGGGATCGTGCCCTAAATCGCGATCCGCAGCCCAGCGTTCAAACCGCACGCCTTTGGCGTTGAGCTGTTGGGCAATCTCGGCGGCGTCGGTGCTGTGCCACTGGTGCTGACTGGCGTCTTTATCGGAATAAATGGTCAATGCGCTCATGAAGGGATTTGCTCCGGATTAATCTCGTCAAACTGGTGGATCTGATGATGATGGCTTGCGCCGTCATCTTCACCGCGAATCAGTTGCAGGGTGCGAAAACCCGCCTGCTCAGCTGCGTCCAGCTCCTGATGAATATCCGACAGAAACAGGATCTGCGACGGGGCAATGCCCGTTTGCGCCGCAATATTTTGATAAGACTGCATCTCGCGCTTGGCGCCAATGTGGGTATCAAAATAGCCGCTGAACAGATGAGTAATATCACCTTCGTCGCTGTAGCCAAATAACAGTTTCTGCGCGGTGACGGAGCCAGAGGAATAAACATAGAGATCAATCCCTTGCGCCTTCCATTTTTCCAGCGCGGGCAGTACGTCAGGATAGAGGTGTCCGGTAAAGTCACCGTTGACGTAACCGTCCTGCCAGATGATGCCTTGCAGGGCTTTGAGCGCCGTCGATTTGCGGTCTTCATCCATAAAGGTAAACAGTACGTTGATGAGATCGCTGACGCTGGCATGCGGAGCGCTGATTTCATCGCGCAGGTTGTCCAGAATCGATTTGACCGGCTCGGCGTACTGCTGCGCGGTCACGAAGGCCGCCAGCCGCTCACGCGCGTAGGGGAACAAAACATCATGGACAAAACGGATATCGCTGGTGGTCCCTTCAATATCCGTCACAATCGCGCGAATCATACTCTCTCCCATTGTCGTAAACGCATTTCGCATTCAAATAAGAATTCTAACCCTTCCAGATGACGGCGGGCTTCGGCCACGTCGCGTCCCCAGCAGGTTAAGCCATGACCGCGCAGAAGAAAACCATAATTAAGCGGGCGTTCCTGCGCGTAATGGGCGATGCGCGAGGCGAGGGCGTCGATGTCCTGGTCGTTATCAAACACCGGGATGGCCACCGTATCCTGGTGCGTGGTCTGCCCGGTAAGGGATTTTTGCATCTCGAAACCGGTGATCTTCAGCTCGGCCTCGTTGACCAGACGCGACAGCACCGTGGCATTGACGGTGTGAACGTGCAGGACGGCGTTAGCCTCGGGAAACAGGCGATAGATGAGGGTATGCAGCCCGGTCTCTGCCGACGGTTTACGGCCAGACGGCGCACGGTTGGTGGCGATTTCAACCTGTAGAAAATCGGCGGTGGTCAGGCTGCCTTTGTCTTTTCCGGATTCGCTCAGCCAGCACAGGTGTTCATCCTGACGCACGGACATATTGCCGCCGGTAGCGGGCGCCCAGCCTTTAGCGCCAATCCAGCGGCAGGCCTCGACCAGGTGTGTGAGTTGCAGGTTGTCTGTCATTTCCTTTTACCCTCTCGGTCAGGAATATTTATATCGTTTAGACGTCTAAGCGTCTTGATTGCCAAAGACTAACATCGTGTTATAGTGTCAGCAACATAAGTATTACAGGCAGGCACACTACAATGAGCAATAACCCGTTGATCCCGCAGAGTAAACTTCCAAATCTCGGCACGACGATTTTTACCCGGATGAGCGCTCTGGCGCAGCAGCATAACGCCATTAACCTCTCGCAGGGGTTCCCGGATTTTGACGGCCCGCGCTATTTGCAGGAGCGTCTGGCGTACCACGTGGCGCAGGGGGCAAACCAGTACGCGCCGATGACCGGCGTGCAGGCGTTGCGTGAAGCCATTGCGGATAAAACGGCTGAGCTGTATGGCTATAAACCTGATGCGAACAGCGATGTCACGGTAACCGCAGGGGCGACCGAAGCGCTGTATGCGGCGATAACCGCCCTGGTGCGTACCGGCGATGAGGTGATTTGTTTTGACCCAAGCTACGATAGCTACGCCCCGGCGATTGAACTGGCCGGCGGCGTAGTGAAACGCGTGGCGCTCCAGCCGCCGCATTTTCGTCCGGACTGGCAGGCGTTTGCCGCGCTGCTGAGCGATAAAACCCGGCTGGTGATCCTGAATACGCCGCACAACCCATCGGCGACGGTGTGGCAGAAGAGCGATTTTGCCGCCCTGTGGCAGGCCATCGCCGAACGTGAAATCTATGTTCTGAGCGACGAGGTGTATGAGCATATCTGCTTCGCCGAAGAGGGACATGCCAGCGTGCTGGCGCATCCGCAGCTTCGTGAGCGTGCAATCGCGGTATCGTCATTTGGCAAAACCTACCATATGACCGGCTGGAAGGTCGGGTACTGCGTGGCGCCCGCCGCCATCAGCGCTGAGCTGCGTAAAGTGCACCAGTATCTGACGTTTGCGGTGAACACACCCGCTCAGCTGGCGCTGGCGGATATGCTGCGCAGCGAACCCGGACACTACCGTGAGCTACCGGATTTCTACCGTGCGCGTCGGGATCGGTTTGTGGCTGCGTTGAGCAAAAGCCGTCTGGAGATTTTACCCTGTGAAGGGACCTATTTCCTGCTGGCCGACTACAGCGCGATTTCCGATCTGGACGACGTGAGTTTCTGCCAGTGGCTGACGAAAGAGGTGGGCATGGCGGCCATTCCGCTGTCGGTGTTCTGCGCCGATCCCTTCCCGCATAAGCTGATCCGACTTTGCTTTGCGAAGCAGGAATCGACGCTGCTGGCAGCGGCAGCGCGGTTAAACGCGCTCTGACTATTTCACCGTCCAGGCTTCAGAAAAACGACGGTCTGCGAAGAGTTCGAGCAGACCGTTGATCTGCTTCAGACGCAGTACTTCATCGCTGTCCATACCCAACTCCTGGCCAATTTTCTGCTCACTCCAGCCCATAAGCACCAGCTCGCGCACGATTTCTGACATGGCGTTGATCTGGTGGCGTCCGCGCGCGCGGTTGTGGCGAATGGTCGCAGCCATGCGGTCGAACTTTTCCTGCCGCGCTTTACGCAGGCAGGTGACAGGAAGGTAACCCTTAAGCTGGCGCTTCAGGGTCGCCCGGTTACTGCCGATATCATGGCGGTGAAAACCATCGACAATTTCGTAGTGCTGTGGCGCATTTTCCGTCACCACGATAGGCTGTGTGAATCCATCCAGCTCCAGTGACTTGCTGAGCAGCCGCTTTTCCGGTGGCGCGACGTTATTTGGGTTGTAATCGTTAGCGCTGATGTTTGTCTTTTTTATCCACAATACGCAATCGACGGGCTGATCGCGAAAAGGGCTGATTTCATGTAATGCCTGACGAAACGCATTAATAGCGGTTATTCGCTCTTCCTCAGAAAGTGCCTGAAGGTACGTTTCCATTTCGGTGATTATTCGTTGTTGCATAAAATCCCCCATTCCTTGCGTTTTGCTTTCACTCTGTCGCTGTAGCGCTGATAGTGTTTGGGCTTATTTGGGCTAAACGAAAGTGCCCGGCACCAATAGTCATTGTTGAGTAAAACCTTACAAATGCGTCGCCAGGAGGGGATATCTTTTGCACCAATGTCACCCTCCTGCGTATCGGGAATATCGTTCATGCCTCGCTTTTGATACCAGTGGAGATAAACCGCGATTTTATTGCGGTAATGTTCCGCCGTATTTTGCGGCATGCTGTCGAGTAGCAGCATGGCGTATTCGCGCCAGCCAAGATGGTCTGGTTTCAGGATCTTCCGGTGGCCATAAAAATGGTTATCGTGCCCGGCATAAATACCGCCGCTGCGCACCCCGCAGGCACGCTCACACATCGCCGCCCAGCGTTCGGGTTCAATGACATGATAGAGCCACAAGCCCTGACGCTGTTCCGGGCCAAACGGTTCGCAGATGCGCATATAACGCGGCGGCACCCCCGCCTTGTACATCAGGTCGTATAACGGGTTATAGCAACATTTCGATTTCGCTAACCACGTCCAGATGTCGGCGGTTTTCCAGTCGTACAGAGGGTAGATGTACCAGGTGTGCCCGCCCGGTGCGACGGTCGTCCAGGGTTTATCGTCAGAAAAGCGCTGCTTACGTGCCGACGCGATAGCCAGAAAGCGGTTGTAGGATTCATCGGCGCGGATCCCCACCATAACGGCGGCAGGACGTTTTTGCGCATACCATTCGGCAAACTCTCGCACGAAGACTTCAAACGTCATTCCCTGCTGATAAAAATCGAAATAGTGATAATCGGTAATGGCATCTTCCGGTGGCTGGCGAACCCAGTTTGTCCCGGGTTCCCAGCACTGCCATTCAGGTTGAAACTGTGACAGGGCGTTCTGGGTCGTGAGCGGAAGCGCTACCCACCAGAACTGATGGATAACATCCCGATACAGCGTTCTCATCGTGTCAACATGCTGAATGGTTGAGGAGAATTGCGCTTCCCAGTCCAGAAAGATGACATCTATTTTTCGCTTTAATTGCCGTGCTTGCTGGGCAACGAGATGCAGCATCACGGTAGAATCTTTTCCACCGGAAAAGGAAACGCATACCCTGGAGAAATTGTTTAGCGTCCAGTCTATGCGTTCCGCTGAAGCGTCTAAAACATTTTCCTGTAAAGGGATTTTATAGATCGACATGGTTAATCGCATCCTGCGTGTTAAATGTCTGGAAAAAATTAAGACGATATTATGAAATCATTTTTCATTATTTTCACGGGATCATTTTTTCAGTTTGCGATTTTTATATTCATCATATAAATGATTTTACGCAGATGGAGCGGAAAGACAGAGTTTATGCATTTTCTCAATGAACGTTGAAAAAACGCTGCTGTTCAGCGATGAACGGCTGTAAAGCATATAGACATGTATTTCGGGCAATTCAAATGGGGCGGCGATCCGTTTTAATTTTAACGTCTCTTTATAGGCTTCATAGATTGATACGGGTATAAAGCCTAACAGATCAGATGAACTGACCATGGAGATAAGCGAAATGATGGAGTCCGTGCGAAAAGCAATATCTCTTTCCGGGAAAAGGTCATTGGCGCGATTCTGGAACTCTTTAACGCCCGGGTGCGCACTCTGGTAAAAGGTGAATTTTTCCCGGTATAACGCTTCAAGACTGACCGTATCGGCGAGTCTTGGATGGTTTTCTCGGCAGATTAACGCTATTGGCACCGTGGCAAAGTGAGAACACACCACAGAGCGATTCTTAATTGGGGCAATAGTAAAGATCAGGTCGGCTTTACGGTAGGCGAGCAGGTCCTCTGCGGATTCCGGGGAGATAAGCATATCTCGTTGTTCTATCTCGTAATTTTCCTCTGACATTAGCAGCTTCATTGGTTCGAGCATATAGCCGGGCGACATCATTTGAGAGCAATAGATAACGAACTTTTTCTTGATGTCCGAGTGATGCATCATGTTGATCGTCTGCTCAATTTGGTTGAGATTCTGTTCAAGATGATGATGCAGGTTGGTGCCCACCGTGGTCGGCGTAATTCCCTTACCTGAGCGGATGAACAGGGGGTCATTGAGCTGGCCACGCAGACGTTGCAGCGACTGGCTCACGGCGGATGGCGTGATATAAAGTGTCTCGGCAGCCTTACTGATACTGAGATGTTGGTAAATGCATTCGAAGATGACTAACAGATTGAGATCGAATTTTTTTAGGTCGTAGAGGTTGGCCATGTTTCGTCCTGAGTGTGCTGTGTTTGCTGTCGTTATCACATCATGGAGTACGACAGAGGGAAGTTACCTTTAACAATCCGTGGGGGTAACTCGCTTAATTTAAAAATTAAGTGATCTTAATATATCACGGCTTTGGATTATTGAAACACAACTTCAAGATTTATTAAGATAATTTTATCTTTAAAGTGTGATTGAATTATTTGAATGACAACTGGCATTTATATATAGCGCGAAATTTATAATGAAATTAAATTTATAACGTTTCTGAGACCTGTTCGATTCTGCCTATCACAACCATAGGCAGGACTATCCCTCTTATGCATTGCTCAATGCGCGCACGGATGCTGTAATCAAACCGCTGTTACGGCCTTGATACAAGGTATGTAGAGCGCAACGCAACGCCAGCTTCGGCTGGCACTGAATGTACCTGCGGGGAATTCAGGTATCAGGGCCGCCCGTTGAGGCGGCCTTTTTACTTTCAGGCTTTCCTGTAAAAGGTTCACCTTGCTGTCTTGTTGCTGTTGTAAGGTTTGGCTGATTGATTTGATAAAGCATACGCATTAGCCCCGATGAACAAAGTTGGTTACCTTACATCTCAACGAAAACACGGAGGAAGTACAGATGTCCTTGATTAACACCAAAATTAAACCTTTCAAAAACCAGGCGTTCAAAAACGGTGAGTTCATCGAAGTAACTGAGAAAGATACCGAAGGCCGCTGGAGCGTGTTCTTCTTCTATCCGGCTGACTTCACCTTCGTTTGCCCGACCGAACTGGGCGACGTGGCAGACCACTACGAAGAACTGCAAAAGCTGGGCGTAGACGTTTACTCTGTTTCTACCGATACCCACTTCACCCACAAAGCGTGGCACAGCAGCTCTGAAACTATCGCGAAAATCAAATACGCGATGATCGGCGACCCGACTGGCGCCCTGACCCGTAACTTCGACAACATGCGTGAAGATGAAGGCCTGGCAGACCGCGCGACCTTCGTTGTTGACCCGCAGGGCATTATCCAGGCTATCGAAGTTACCGCTGAAGGTATCGGCCGTGATGCATCTGACCTGCTGCGCAAAGTGAAAGCTGCTCAGTACGTTGCTTCTCACCCAGGCGAAGTGTGCCCGGCGAAATGGAAAGAAGGCGAAGCGACGCTGGCTCCATCTCTGGACCTGGTCGGCAAGATCTAAGTCTGTAAAGCCTGGCGGCGCTACGCTTGCACAGGCCTACAGTATCGTAGGCCGGGTAAACGAAGTGCCACCCGGCAATCAATGGGCGCTCCCCGCGCCCATTTCATTCCAGCACCATGATGCAAGTTGCATTCAGGCAGCCCGTATAAGGCGGCTTGCATGATGACGTTTTAAGAGAGGGAAGAATAATGCTCGACGCTAACATGAAAACCCAGCTCAAGGCCTACCTTGAGAAACTGACCAAACCTGTTGAGCTGATTGCCACGCTGGACGACAGCGCGAAATCGGCAGAAATCAAAGCGCTGCTCACAGAGATTGCTGAGCTGTCGCCGAAGGTGACCTTCAAAGAAGACAACACGCTGGCAGTCCGTAAGCCTTCTTTCCTGATCGCCAACCCAGGGTCTGACCAGGGGCCGCGTTTCGCGGGCTCTCCGCTGGGGCACGAATTTACGTCCCTGGTGCTGGCGCTGCTGTGGACCGGTGGTCATCCGTCAAAAGAAGCGCAGGCGCTGCTGGAGCAGATCCGCGATATCGACGGTGATTTTGAGTTTGAAACCTATTACTCACTCTCCTGCCATAACTGTCCGGACGTGGTGCAGGCGCTGAACCTGATGTCAGTCCTCAACCCACGCATTAAGCACACGGCGATTGACGGCGGTACGTTCCAGAACGAAATCACCGAGCGCAACGTGATGGGCGTTCCGGCGGTTTACCTGAATGGTCAGGAGTTCGGCCAGGGGCGTATGACCTTGACCGAAATCGTCGCCAAAGTGGATACCGGCGCAGAAAAACGTGCGGCGGAAGAGTTGAACCAACGCGATGCGTACGACGTACTGATTGTTGGCTCCGGCCCGGCGGGCGCAGCGGCGGCGGTGTACTCCGCACGTAAAGGGATCCGTACCGGTCTGATGGGCGAGCGTTTCGGTGGTCAGGTTCTGGATACCGTTGACATTGAAAACTACATTTCCGTGCCGAAAACCGAAGGCCAGAAGCTGGCCGGGGCGTTGAAAGCGCACGTCAGCGACTACGACGTGGATGTCATTGACAGCCAGAGCGCCAGCAAACTGGTTCCGGCCGCGGTCGAGGGTGGTTTGCACCAGATTGAAACGGCGTCCGGCGCGGTGCTGAAGGCGCGCAGCGTGATCATTGCCACCGGCGCGAAATGGCGCAACATGAACGTCCCGGGCGAAGATCAGTATCGCACCAAAGGCGTGACCTATTGCCCGCACTGTGACGGCCCGCTGTTCAAAGGTAAACGCGTCGCGGTGATCGGCGGCGGTAACTCCGGCGTGGAAGCGGCTATCGATCTGGCGGGAATTGTTGAACACGTTACCCTACTGGAGTTCGCCCCGGAGATGAAAGCGGACCAGGTGTTGCAGGATAAGGTGCGTAGCCTGAATAACGTCGATATTGTGCTCAATGCCCAGACGACAGAAGTGAAAGGCGACGGCAGCAAAGTGACCGGTCTGGAATACCGTGACCGCGTGAGTGGCGATATCCACAGCGTGGCGCTGGCAGGGATCTTTGTTCAGATTGGCCTGCTGCCAAACACCACCTGGCTGGAAGGCGCGATTGAGCGCAACCGCATGGGCGAGATCATCATTGATGCGAAATGCGAAACCAGCGTGAAGGGCGTATTTGCGGCGGGCGACTGCACCACCGTGCCGTACAAACAGATCATCATCGCCACTGGCGAAGGTGCGAAAGCGTCGCTGAGCTCGTTTGATTATCTGATCCGCACCAAAACCGCATAATAAAAGAAAGCAAGACGACACCTGCAATGCCAGAGGCCACCAAAAGGTGGCCTCTTTTTTTATCTCACGACCATCACCGGAATGTGGGTGTGGCGGATCACGCTGGAGGCGTTCGACCCCAGCAGGTGAGTGGTGATGGAAGGGTTACGTGAACCAATCACTACCACGTCGGCATTTAATTCCCCCGCCAGCTCATTAACGGCGTCGCGCACGCTACCGAACCGGACGTGGGTTTTGATGCGGGAAGGATCGATGCTGAAGTGCCCGACCATGGTTTGCAGGCGTGTCTCGGCTTCATGCTGTAAATGCTCTTCAAAACGACGCACATCAGCAGCGAAACGATGCAGGCTCAGGCTGGCAGAGCCCGGTAAAACATGCAGAAGATGAATAACTCCGTCCTGCTGCGCGAGAAATTCCGCGTGACGTACAGCCTTATCACTCAGTTCCATTTCGAAAACATCAACCGGCATAATGATTGTTTGATACATAACCGTTTCTCCTTGTTTATAAACGCTGAAATCATTCAACCACAAAATATAAAAGGTTTCTGTAATCCCGACAGCACTTTTTTATCTCGCCAGGATAAATCTCAAAACAGCCGGATTCCGGGGCAGATCCCGAGAGGTAGCTACCCTTTTATAAGCTTACCCACACCCTTTCGGAGGTTGCATGAAAGCTCTCACCTATCACGGTCCACATCATGTTCGGGTCGATAATGTCCCCGATCCGGGCATCGAACAGCCTGACGATATCATCCTGCGCGTAACGGCCACGGCGATCTGTGGTTCTGATTTGCATCTTTATCGCGGAAAAATTCCCAAGGTCCAGCACGGCGATATCTTTGGTCATGAATTTATGGGCGAGGTGGTGGAGTGCGGGAGCGAAGTGAAAAACGTGCAGAAAGGTGACCGGGTGGTGATCCCGTTTGTGATTGCCTGCGGTGACTGCTTCTTTTGCCAGATGCAACAGTACGCGGCCTGCGAAAACACGAACCGCGGGCAGGGCGCGGCGCTGAACAAAAAGCAAATTCCCGCCCCTGCCGCGCTGTTTGGCTACAGCCATCTTTACGGCGGCGTGCCGGGCGGACAGGCGGAGTATGTGCGCGTCCCGAAAGGCAACGTGGGGCCGTTTAAAGTGCCCCAGCTGCTGTCTGACGACAAAGCGCTTTTCCTGTCAGATATTCTGCCTACCGCCTGGCAGGCGGCAAAAAATGCGCAGATCCAGAAAGGCTCCAGCGTCGCCGTATTCGGGGCCGGGCCGGTGGGGTTACTGACCATTGCCTGCGCGCGGCTTCTCGGCGCAGAGCAGATTTTCGTGGTTGACCATCATCCCTATCGACTGCGGTTTGCCCAGGAGCGCTACGGCGCGATCCCGATTAACTTTGATGACGATAACGACGCGGCGGAGAAAATCATTGAGCAAACGGCCGGACAGCGCGGGGTGGATGCGGTGATTGATGCCGTCGGGTTTGAGGCCAAAGGCAGCACCACGGAAACGATCCTCAGTAACCTGAAAATTGAAGGCAGCAGCGGCAAAGCCCTGCGCCAGTGCATTGCTGCGGTGCGACGCGGCGGCGTGGTCAGCGTGCCGGGCGTGTATGCCGGTTTTATTCACGGCTTCCTGTTTGGCGATGCCTTCGATAAAGGGCTGAGCTTTAAGATGGGGCAGACCCACGTTCATGCCTGGCTGGGAGAGCTGCTGCCGCTCATCGAAAAAGGGCTGCTTACCCCGGAAGATATTGTGACCCACTATCTTCCGCTGTCTGATGCGGAGCGCGCCTATAAGATCTTCGAAAAACGGGAGGAGGAGTGCCGCAAGGTGATCCTGGTGCCTGGCGCAGACACCCCGGAGGCAGCGCAGCAGAAAGTGAAGGGACTGGTGAATGCCTTCCCCGGCGGCGTTGTGTGAAGTTCCTCACTCACCAGTGGCGCTCAAGGTACAGCACCGCCACGACGAGGATCGCCAGGATGATGAGAAAAACCAGTGTGATAACAAGTATCTCACCCATGACCGTCCCCACGGCACCACAACAGAGTAAGCGTGGATTAAGCGGTTTTTGTCCGGTATAGCACAATTGGGTGAATTTGCGGAAAGAGGATGCGGGTGCATCCTCTGTGCAAAGCGGGGTCGCTTGTTCAGAAGGGATTAACGCAGGTAATCGCCAGCGGCTTCGGGCTGGTAGAGCAGCTCAAGCACTTCCAGGTGAGCGGAGGCGCCGCCCGGGAGTTCCCAGTGGATGGTATCGCCCGTGCGCAGTCCAAGCAGCGCTGCGCCCACGGGTGCCAGCACCGACAGTTGCGTGCTGCTGTCGGTCATCTGCGCCGGATAGACCAGCGTACGGGTGAGCTCCTCTCCGGTGGTCAGGTTGCGGAACTTCACCTGGCTGTTCATGGTGACCACATCATGCGGCATGGTCTCAGGCGTACACATCTGCGCCCGGTCGAGCTCTTCGTTCAGCGCATCGGCTACCGGCAGCGAGGCGAATTCTGGTTTCTCCAACAGTCGGTCAATACGTTCTGCGTCGAGTTCATTGATGATAATCGTAGGTCTGGACATTTTTACTCCATGTCGTTAATGCTGCGTGTAACGCAGAAACCAATCCAAAAGAAAACCCTCGCCGTCTGGCAGCGAGGGTTTAACTTATCTGATGATACTGTCTGAAACCGTAAGTTTGAAGTGATGAAGGTCACAATCATGCGCCATATGAATTTTTGGCAATAAACCCGGCGTCCCGATTCACGCTGAACGGAAATTTCGTTACGCTGGAAAGACTGAACCCGGGCAATGCGCGTTGCAGCCCCAGCGTAGAGAGAGCGATATGTACTTTTACCAACCGTCTCAGGGGCACGGCCTGCCGCACGACCCGCTGAACGCCATTATCGGTCCACGTCCGATTGGCTGGATCTCATCCTGTGATAAGGCCGGTCAACTGAACCTTGCCCCGTACAGCTTCTTTAACTGCTTTAACTATCGCCCACCGATCATTGGTTTTTCAAGCAACGGCTGGAAGGATAGCGTGCGGAATATTACCGAAACGGGGGAGTTTGTCTGGAACCTCGCAACGCGCGATCTGGCCGAGGCGATGAATGAAACCTCCGCCACGCTCCCTCATGGCGAGGATGAATTTACCTTTGCCGGCCTGACGCCCGTAGCCAGCCAGCTTGTGAGCTCGCCGCGCGTGGCGGAAAGCCCGGTGAATTTCGAGTGTCGATTGTCACAGTGCATTCAGCTTACCGGCGCGGATGGGACACCGATTGATACCTGGCTGGTGCTCGGCGAAGTCGTGGGCGTCCATATCGCCGAGAGTTTGCTGGAAGAGGGGATTTACCAGACCGCGAAAGCGCAGCCCATTCTGCGTGCGGGTGGACCTACAGCCTACTACGCCATCAGTGACAGCCATCGCTTCGATCTGGTACGCCCGGATGCGCGCAGGGGGTGATATGCGCGCAACCCTGTTGCCCGCCGATCAGCAGTTTTTTGCCGATCTGTTGAGCGGCCTGGTGCTCAACCCACAGCAGCTGGGGCGAGTCTGGTTTGCTCAACGTGGCGCGTCTGACGCTGTCGGAAGCGTGAGCCGCGACTGGCCACGGCTTGATGTCGTTCTTCGCGGGGAATATGGCAACAGACTGGTTACCGGGCAGCAGACCCTCTGCCAGGGGGAAATGCTGTTTCTTCCCGCCCAGGCCGCCAGCGTCCCGGTGTTTGAACGACCGGTCATGCTGCTGAGCATTCTTTTTGCGCCGTCGTGGCTGGGGCTGGTGTTTCATGATACCCGTCACGGGCGATCCGTGCCTGCGCAGCGACACGTTGAGCTTCCTCATCCTGAACGAGGCGAATGTGCTGCGATGCTGATGGCCCTGACGCACCTGAGCGCTTCCCCGCAGGATCAGGCCATTATTCAACCGCTGGTGCTGAGCCTGCTGCACTGGTGCCGGAAAGTGGTGTCGTCGCTGCCTGAACCGGGACTGTCGCGCGGGGATTTTCTCTATCAGAGCATTTGTAACTGGGTGCAGGAAAACTATGCTGAATCCCTGTCGCGGGACAGCGTCGCCGCGCTTTTTAATATTTCGGCTAACCATCTGTCACGCCTGTTCTCCCAACAGGGGACGATGAGTTTTGTGGATTACGTTCGTTGGGTGCGTATGGCGAAGGCGAGAACCATCCTGCAAAAATACCACCTGCCGGTGGGGGAAGTGGCGAAGCGCTGCGGCTATGCCGATAGCGACTATTTTAGCCGTCTGTTCCGGCGCCAGTTTGGCCTGACGCCGGGGGAGTATCGCGCACGCTTTCAGTGACAGTCAGAACGTGATTTCAGCGTTCAACAGATCCAGGATACTTTGCGGCGTCGTTGCTGCAAACAGCGACTCGCGAAACGTTTTATTGACCAGCTTCCGCGCCAGCTGGGAAAAGACCTTCACGTGATTAATCCCTTCCTGAGCGCCGAGCGTCAGCATGATCACCAGCTCGACGTCGCCCAAATCCGACTCCCAGTCAATCGCCTTGTCCAGGCGTGCAATGCTGATGCTGGAGTGGCGTATCCATTGCGATTTGGTGTGAGGGATCGCCACGCCAAACCCGACGGCGGTGGTGACAATCTCTTCGCGCTGCCAGAGATCTTCTTCAAGCTCCAGCGGGTTTTCGGTCCTGCCATGAATCGCAAGATTTCCGCATAAGAACTGAAGCACCTGCTCTTTTGAGGTCAGCGGCTCATTGACCACGATAGTCTCCAGCGCCAGCAAGGGACGCGGCGGCGTTTCCGGTGTGAAATCCGCCAGCAGGGCTTCAATCTCCTCTGCGCTGCGGCTGTCGCAGGCCTTATCTGCCAGCGCCCGGCAGGTTGCCATGTCCAGCTGACGCAGCTGGGTTTTTACCGCAGGGATGCGCGGCCCGCTCATGCTGAACTCATCTAAGCCCAGACCAAGCAGAAGAGGGAGGTAGCGCTGCTCTCCGCCAAGTTCCCCGCAAATGCCGACCCATTTCCCGTGACGATGCGCTGCGGCGACAATCTGGCGAACCATGCGTAAAAAAGACGGTGTGATGGGGTTATACAGCCCCGAAACGCGCGGGTTGTTGCGATCGACAGCGTAGAGATACTGAGTCATATCGTTCGAGCCGATACTGAAGAAATCCACCTCTTCGCAGAAGTGATCGATGATAAAGCAGACTGAAGGCACTTCAACCATGATCCCCAGCGGCAGGTGCGCGGTGTGACGTAACCCCTGTGAGGCCAGGGCTTCACGAACGTTTTGCAGCTCCTGTTTGATCCATAAAATCTGATCGAGACTGTGCACCATCGGGATCATCAACAGCGCATTGCCGCTGGCGCCTGCGCGTAAGATCGCGCGCAGTTGGGTGCGGAAGAGATCGGCAAATTCGGGATAAATACGAACGGCGCGATAGCCGAGGAACGGGTTTTCTTCCTGGGGAATGTTCAGGTAAGGGATCTGCTTATCGCCGCCGATGTCCATTGTGCGAAAGATGACCGGTTTGCCCTGCGCGGAGAGCAGCACCTGCTGATAGGCTTCGAATTGCTCCTGCTCGTCCGGCGCGGAGTCTCTGTCCATATACAGCATTTCAGTGCGAAACAGCCCGATACCCTGCGCGCCGCAGGTAAACGCCCCGGGCGCTTCCAGCGCGCTGCCGATGTTGGCGGCAATCTCTACCGGTACGTTGTCGCGGGTGAGTGCTGGAAGACCCGCATCTTTGATCTGCTGCTGGTGGCGTCGGTCGGCAAGGCGCTGCGCCACGCTATAGTAATCATTCACCGCGTCGTTGGGTTCAACGACCAGCACGCTACAGATGCCGTCCAGAATGACCTCTTTTCCCATCAACGGCGCCAGCGAGGCGACCGTTAAACCACTCAGCACAGGCACGGAGGCCGCGCGTGCCAGTATCAGCGTATGCGACGTCCGGCCTGTTTTTTCAAGCACCATTCCTTTCAGATACTGCGTGTCGAGGCTGAGAAACTGGCTGGGCGTCAGATCTTCCGCCACCAGAATAGTGGGAGCGCTGAGGGTTAATGCGGAGGTTTGCTGCAACTCCGGCCAGGTAATGTTAAGAAGCTGCTCGCTGATGTCTCGAATATCGCTGACGCGTTCACGCAGGTAGTCGCTGGCGGAGAGCGACAGCTTGTCGCAGATCAGCTCCATATTACGAATGATCGCCTCCGCAAGGCTTAGCCGCTCCTCGGCGATCAGTCGGCGTATGGTGCCGCCAAACTCCTCATCCTGGATCAGCGAAAGATGCGCGCTGAGAATGGTTTTACTCTCGCCGTCCAGCCCGCGCAGACGGTGGTTGAGCTGTTCAGCCAGCGTCGCCAGGCTGTGTTCCAGGCGGGTAATATCTTCCGGCGAGGCGGGGATCTGACAATAACGTTTGAGGTTATCGCTCTGCCAGCCTCGCAGAGTGCCAGCCCCGATGCCACTGGCGAGCGTAATGCCGTGCTGAAGGTGGGGAGCAAGCCTTACAAGCGAACGGGGCAGGGGATGCGCAACGTGCGGCGCGTCGCCGGAGGGAATACTGTCGCTGTCGATAAACGCGCCGGTGAGATACGCCTCCAGCACGCGTCGGGCCTGCTCCTCGTCGCTGCCGTTAATTTCCAGCACGCAGCTGTCATTAAACAGCGTACCGGTACTGATCAGCGCCAGCGAGCTTTTGGCATCCGCGTGGGTGTTAAGCCGTCTGTTGATAAAACGGATGTCGCTGCGCCATGCGCTGCACTGCTCTTTTAACGCCCAGGCCGGACGCGCATGCAGGCCGTTGGGCAGTGGGCAGAAAAATTCAATTGAAAGCATACTTCCTCCTGGCCGCGTGAGATCAGCATCTGAAGTCCGTCAGATGATCCACGGTCTCACGGTTCATGCATGCCACAAGCGCGACAAGCAGTTGTTGGGTGTGATGAATGTCTTTTTCGTCGGCAATGGATGCCGCGCAGTGCCCGTGTCGGGTCGGGGGACCAAGCACAAGAGTCGGCACGCCAGTGCCGGAGAGATGGATCGCCCCGCCGTCCGTTCCGCCGTTGCTGAACATGTCTTTTTGCAGCGGGCTCCCTTGCGAGCGCGCGATCGTCTCAGCCAGCGCAATCAGTTTGGCTGGGGCGATGAGCGTTTTGTCGTACAGCACCAGCATCGGGCCCGCACCGATCTGGCGATGGTTGGCGCTGCCATAATCGAAATTTTTTGACCAGCAGGCGGTATCCAGCACCAGCGCGATATCAGGATGAATGGCGCGCGTGGCGGTCTGGCCGCCGCGCAGGCCGACCTCTTCACTTGAGCTGGCCACCAGCCAAAGCTCGCAGTCGAGCGGCGTCTGGTGCAGCTCGTGCAGCAGCGCAATCAGCAGGTAACAGCCGAGACGATCGTCGAAGGCTTTACCCATCACCCGATTGTGGGGAAGGGTCTGAAAGGGTGTATCGAACGTCACGCGGTCGCCTGCGTCGATACCGGCGGCGAACACCTCCTCCGCCGACGTCGCGCCAATGTCGACACGCAAATTGTCAACGTTTTCTCCTTTCAAATCCCCATCCAGCAGTCCCGGTATTTTTTCCCCGTTACGCGTGGTGATGCGCACCGGCTGAAGGGTACGGGCCATCATGCGCACGTTGCCGATGGGCAGGACATCAATGGCCCCTTCGCGCGAGACGCTACGCACCATAAAACCGACTTCATCCATATGGGCGCAGACCATCACCTTCGGGCCCCGACTCTGGTTGACGCGGATAAGCACGGAACCCAGCCCATCAAACTGAACCTCTTTATGGTATTTTTGCGCCTCACTGAGCAGGATGTCGCGCACCTCTTGCTCTGAGGCCGCAATGGCGTCTGCTTCGCTCAGGGCGCGCAGTAAATCTCTGTCCACTCTTGTTCTCCCGTCAGCAATAGCCGTTTGTCGAGGGTATAAAGCACCTCGGCGCCCGTTTCCGTCACCAGCACCACATCTTCAATTCGTACCCCGCCCTGGTGTTCAAGGTAGATCCCCGGCTCAACGGTCAGCACCATGCCGGGCTGCAACGGGGTGCGGTCGGGAGGGGAAAAACGTGGATTTTCATGGACATCAATACCAATGGCATGACCGGTGTTATGCCCGAACTGCGGACCGTAACCTGCACGTTCAATCACGGAACGTGCGGCGCTATCGATCTGATGACAGGAAACGCCGGGGCGGATGGCATCAATGGCCGCCTGTTGTGCCGCCAGAACGATCTGGTACACCGCATAGAGAGGGTGCTCCTCCGGCGGCGTGTTTTGCCCGGCGACAAGAAAGGTCCTTGTCATATCCGAGCAATACCCCTGGTGTTGGGCGCCGAAATCAAGGGTGATCATCTCGCCAGGCATTATCACTTTGTCAGAGGCTTTGCCGTGGGGCAGCGCACCGCGCGGCCCGCTGGCGACAATGGTGTCGAAAGAGGGCTTGTCCGCGCCCTCCTGCTTCATAAACCACTCCAGCTCGGCAGCGACTTCACGCTCGCGCATACCGGGCTGAATGAAACGCCGGATGTGCTGTGCGGCGCGGTCGGCAATGCCGCATGCTGCACGGATACGGTCGATTTCGTCAGCGGTTTTTATCTGCCGCAGCGCGTCGAGCGAGGTGCTGCAAAGGGTGGTATTCAGCGTATCGCGCCACAGCACGCCTGTTTGCCAGCTCACGTATTCACCCTCAAAGCCAAGACGGGTAAGATCTTCCTTCGCAATAATCTGATTCACCGCCTGCGCAAACGGGTTCTCCGTGTTAAGCAGGTGCATTTCATAGCCCGCCGCTCGTGAAGCGATATCGCTGTAGTAACGGAAATCCACCAGGATATGTGCCGCGGTTTGTGTCACCAGCACATATCCCGAACCGGTTGAAATGCCCAGGTGCGGCTGTTTATTCTGGCGCGAAGAGATGAGCACGCCGTCCAGTTTTTCCGCAGCCAGCCAGGCACGAAGCCTTCTCAGTAATTCCATGGTTCACCCCGTTACAGCGTGTCGATAGCGAGTTTTCCGCGCTTGTGCAGACTGTTACGAATAATCACGACCAACAGCGCGGTGATCGCCGCCCCGACCACAATACTGAGCATGTACGCCCCCAGATTGGTGACCAGCGGCCACGCCCAGATCGCCGATTCAGGGAACCACTGCACGGCACCGAGCGCGGTGGCGGTCATCGCACCCGCGATCGCACCCGCCATATACGCCGGCAGCGTCGCAAGCGGATTTTCCAGCAGGAACGGGATGGCCCCTTCACTGATGCCCATAAAGGCGAGGAACATGGCCGTTTTGCCTTGCGGATAAAGCTGCGGACTAAACAGGCGTTTGCCGGTCAGACGATGGTCAATCAGCGTGGCCAGCCCCAGACCAATGGGCGGAATAACAATCGCCACGGCGCGGGAGGTGATGGGCAGGACATGATCGGTTGTCAGCCCAAGGCCAACAAATCCCGCCGCTTTGTTAATGGGGCCGCCAAGATCAATCGCCGTGGCCGCCGCCATCCCGATGGCATACATCATGGAGCCCGCCTGACCCGCCGCCAGCAGTACGGTCCGCATACCTGCATTCAGCCAGCCGCCAATCGGCGTGATGATGTAATACATCGCCAGCATCACAAACAGCGCCGAGAGGATTGGGATCAGAAAGGTGCTTTTAAAGGCCAGCAGATACTGCGGTACGTTAATACGGCTATTCAGCCATTTGACCAGATAGCCTGCGGCTATGGCGATAATCAGCGCGCCAATAAACGTGGAGGGCACGGGTTTGGTGGCAAGCCAGGTCAGTTTTTCCGCATCAAAGTTCAGCACCAGCGTCGGCTGCGTGGCGACAAGGCCACCGATAAACCCGGCCGGGAAGGCCAGCTTTCCGCCGATAGAGTTGGCGACAAAGGCGGCAAACATCGGGATGGCGAAGCTGAACAGCAGCCCGCCGAACGATTCGGTCAGATAGCCAAATTTCAATATCGAGAGATTGAAACCGGTGAATTTGCCAGAGTTAAGCGCGTCGAGAATACCGGTGTCAGGCGGGATCTCCAGCCAGACGTAGGCGATGAGCTGTGAAATGGCGAGGATAACCCCGCCCATGATAAGCGTTGGCACCATGCGGGATATCCCCGACATAATGTGCTGTGGAAGCTCTTTCCAGAAAGACGCACCGGCGGCAACCGGTGCGGATTTGATGGCAAGTGTGTCACCCTCGTGACTGTCCGGGCGAACCGCGCTGCGTTTTTTAATAGCCATGACGAAAACCCCTGGGTGTGAGGATTATTATTGTTCTGCTGCAATCATCTCTTCGATCTCTTTCAGGGTGCCTGCCGCGTTTTTAATAGCGTCCTGAAGCGTAATCTCATACACGTCGCGCGTTTCGAAGCGCTCATTGTCTTCCGGGGTGATCGCGATGGCGTGGATAATAATGTCAGCGTCGGCAATATCCTGCGGGGTCAGGCGATTCTGGATCCCGTCCGCGCCCTGGGTTTCAATTTTTACCTCATAACCGGCTTCCGTCGCCGCGTCTTCCAGCGCCTGGGCTGCCATGAAGGTATGTGCCAGGCCCATCGGGCAGGCGCACAGTGCAATCAGTTTTTTAGCCATGTGAAATGCCTCCTGTAGTTAACGCCATGATTATGGCGGGGAGGTTTCAGTGATGTTTACCGGATTAATAATGCTTTAGCTGGAAAAATGATGCGTGTGAGCGGAAGTGTGAGGTTAATCGTCATATCACGGAAATCAATGAAAAACCGGGCAAAAAGGTGCCCGGCGCAGCATCAGTAACCGGCTTTATCAATGACAAACTGTTTGCCGCAGTTGCCCGGATGCGGCTGTGGCGCAAAGGAGCCGGCAGAGAGCGGGTTGTTGATGGTGCTGGCGTTCAGCGAGATCTGCATCTCGGTCAGATAAGCCGGATTGCCGTGGCAGGTAAGCTTGAACGCTTTTACGCTCTGTTTCCCCCAGCTTTTGGCCACGGCTGCATCGAAGTCGCTGCGGCGGACGGTTTTGCCATAATTTTCCGCCAGAAATTTTCCTGCCGCGCTGTGCTTCACTTCCTGGTTCATGCGCACCATGGTGCCGAAGTAAGCGTCGGGATCAAAACCAAAGCAGACGCCGTGTTTCGCGTATTCATAACGTTCAAGGCAGGAGTTGCCGCCCGCGCCGGGCATCACGCTGTTCAGCTTCGCCGCGCCGGTTAGCGATAGTCCGGTCTCTGCGGCGTCACATTTGCGGCTGGCTTTTGCTTCCGGCATATTCGGAACCGGACGAGTGGCACAGCCGAAGCGCATCCAGCGGCGTTCATCCACTCCGCGAGCGGCAATAGATTTCGGCAGCGCGGGCCATAAGCCGTGGACGGTCAGAAAATCGGTTTTGTTGCTGCTCTCTTTTTGCAGGCGACACTCTTCCGGTTCGTCACGGTTACGTTCGACCATGCTCTGGCAAAATCCGGTTTGCCAGGAAAGGGCCAGAACGTAGCGATCGAAATCGCCGTACTGGGTTGGCTTAAGCGGATCTGCCTGAATTGAGAAGACACAGAGTGCAAGCGCTACTGCGCCAGACGGGATAACGATATCCTTCCTGAACATTTGCTTTCCTGATTGGTTGGGCGCGATTAATTTCTGGGGGTTATTAAAGCACAAAAAGCGCCCGCAGGCGCTTTTTGGAAATCAGGAATTTCGCTTAGGCAGCGCCGGGAACCAGCACTTCGGTGGCGATAATAACGATAATCAGGCCAACCAGCACCGGCACTGACGTGCGTTTCACCACTTCAAACGGAGAGATTTTCGCCATCCCCGCAACCGCAACCACCACGCCCGATACCGGAGAAATGGTACGGCCCAGGTTGGAGGCCTGAAGCATCGGAATGGACAGGTAAGCCGGGTTGATGCCGGAGGAGTGCGCCAGCTTCGGGATCATCTCAACAAAGGCGTAGAACGGCGCGTTACCGGAGCCGGTCGTCATCGCCGCCAGCATGGTCAGCACCACCAGCACCAGCATCAGGATAATACTGGCCGAGCCGAACGAGGTGGCGATAGAGATCAGGCTCTGAATAAAGCCGATGGTGCTCAGCCCCTGGGCAAACACCCCCGCGGCAACCAGCAGCATCACCACGCCCGCGAAGGCATCCGCCATACCGCGGAAGGCAACTTCCAGACCCGTGAACACTTTCTGGGTATTAAAACCACGAACGAACTCCAGGATGGCCGCCAGCAGCATACAGATCACCAGGATAGTGATGATGTGCAGCTGCGGGCCCCATTTGCCGTCGAAAATAAGCACGCCAATAATCGGCGTGAAGGGCAGGATGGAATAAAACGCCGGGGCGGTAGTGGTGATTTCGCTGACGTCCATCATTTCGTGGCTGACGTTCTCTTTCTTATCGAGATAGCGCTGCCAGAAGAAATGCGCCACGCCCATGCCGAGAATAGCGGTGATGGAGATCGGCAGTGTGGTTTTGAAGGCGAAGTCAATCAACGACATTTCCGCGGCTTTTGCGGCCAGCACTACGTCACCGGAAGTAGGGGAGAGAATAATCGCCGCCGGAGAGGCGCAAATAGCCGCCGCTGCGCCACGGCTGATCCCGACGTTAACCATTACCGGGAACAACGTTGCCATTAACAGCACGCCAAGGCCCGTTGCTGAGGAAACGGCTAATGACATCAGACAGGCCAGGAAATAGGCCGCGACCATCAGCAGATAGGGGGAATTAATATATTGCAGCGGCTTAGAAGCCAGCTTTACCACCATATCATTCGCGCCGATATGGGTCATATAGGCAGCAAATCCGCAGAGCATCATGATCATCATGCCCAGATCGCCGCCGCGGCTCATCAGCAGAATTTTTATATATTCCACAATATCGGTAGCGGTATATCCGGTGCTGGCTTCGCTGGCGGGTAAAACCTGATGACCCATTAGCGCGCTAATGATCAGCAGCGTCAGGCCGCCGACAAATAGCACGCCGGTGGCTGAGTAACCTTTAATGATGTAGCGTGCTACACCAACAATGACCACGACTCCAATGAGGAGTTCGAGAAAAGTAAGCATGATTTCCCCTGTATCCTTGCTGCCCGAGAGACAAATAATCAATAAAAAAGAAGCTGAAATGTGCCGAATAAATGTCCAGTCCTTGCTGATTAAAATCAAGAAAGAGACTACTAAAGGCACTGATGACGATATTTTTGCTAACCCTGCGTCATTTATATTAAGACGTTATTGACCTGATGAATAGATATTATATGTCATTAAAATGATGGTGAAGTGTTAAGGTTTTGAGTATTACTTGCCGACAATCGATTTAAAACGTAAATCTCTTTAAAACCACTTCTCTTTCATTCTTTTGCCTGCTTATACTCGGTTCACTTTTACCCTATCCGACGATCTGAATATGCACGCCAGCTGGACATATCGCCTGCGCTTTATCAAAAAACATCTGCTGATGTTTTTGCTGGCGTTTGGCTGGCTGTTGATCCAGAGTCAGGTGGCCGTCGCCTCCCATCAATGTTCAATGGATTTGCGCGGCGAGGTGGCCACCATCCAGCATATGGAGATGATGGCGCAACCGGGGCCGCATTATGCTGCCGGTGCTTCACCGCTGTGTGAAAAACATTGTGTGCCGGATCAGGTACAAAAAGATCCTGCCCAGCCGCATCTGGTGGCGCTGCCTGCCGCCATGACCCTGACCTTAACGACCCCAGAGTGCTCGTCTGCAAGCCATTCTGCGTGGTCCGTTACCCCTCCTGCTGTGGGGCCGCCGGCAACGATCCGCTACTGCCGGTTTCAGGAGCAAAAACCTGTTAATTCGTTGATTTTCATTTACTTAACGTTTAACAGGAGTTTTTTCATGCGTACTATATTCCTTTCCGCGCTGGTTGGCGCGTCCGTCTCTTTCGCTTCTTATACCGTTCAGGCAAACCAGACCTGGCAGGGCCACGGCGTGGTTCAGTCGATCTCTGACAGCGCCGTCATGCTCCGGCACGAGGCCATACCGGAACTAAAATGGCCAGCAATGACCATGCCGTTTACTTTATCTGCCGGCGCCACGCTGAATGACGCCAAACCAGGGGATGAAGTGACCTTCACGCTTGAGCGTGCGGGTGACGGTTTCCAGATTATCTCGCTGACGCCAGCACGCTAAGCGAGGTCACCATGAAACAACACACACTGAGCCTGTGGCTCGGTGGGGTGTTGTTCGGCCTGTTAACCTCCGCCGCGCAGGCGGAGCCGTGGACGCTCGAACACACCCTGACCGAAGCCCAGCGCTACTCGGCAGAACTCTCTGCCAGCCGTAACGAAGCGCAGGCGCTGGATGCGATGGCGGATTCCGCCACGCAATTACCTGACCCAAAACTGAAATTCGGTATCGAAAACGTGCCGGTACAGGGCAGCAACGATCGGCGGCTGACGCGCGAAGGGATGACCATGCAGAAGGTTGGCATCATGCAAAGCTACGTCAGCTCAGAGAAGCGGGAACGTAAAGCGCAGACCTTTCAGGCGCAGGCGCGAAGCGTGCTGGCAAAATCCGAGGCCGTCCGCGCCGCGCTTCAGCGTGATACCGCCCAGGCCTGGCTGGATCTGGCGCTGGCCCAGCAGGCGCTGAACACGGCCAGAACGCTGGTCCGCGAAACGGAACGCCAGCGGGGCGTGCAGAAGGCGAGCGTCGGGGCGGGAAGCGCCACGCCGGACAGCGTACTGGCCCTGCAAATGATCCTCAGCGCCATGCGCGACAAAGAGACGCTGGCGCAGCGGGATGTGCAGCTGGCGCAAAGCCGTCTGCTGGAGCTTACGGGGCACGCGATTACGGCGGTTCGCGGTCCGCTGCCGCGCTATCAGCGTCTTCCTGCCGATGAAAAAACGTTGCTGGAGGGGATCGTCAGGCACCCGGAAGTGGAGGCCGCACGACGTGAAGCCGAGACCGCGAAAGCGCGTTCAGCGCAATCTGCCGTGGCGGCGATACCCGATGTGGATGTGGAGGTCTATTACGCCCACCGCGCCGAAGGCTATGACGATATGGCTGGCGTGATGTTCAGCGTGGATCTGCCTTTGTTCCAGTCAAAACGTCAGGACAAGGATTACGCCGCCGATGTTTCCCGCTCAATGCAGGCGGTGGATCAACTGACGCTGCTCAAACGCGAACATATTGCCCAGGTGCAAACGCTGGTGGCGCAGTATCAGGCTGCGCAAACGGTGTGGCAGCGACAGCGGGACGAGGTACTACCGTTGCAGCGTCAACGGCTGGCGGTACTGACGGCGCAATATCGCTCTGGACAGTCGGCGCTTCCGGCCCTGCTGGAGGCGCGTCGTGGCGTACTGGATACGGAACTGGCGGTGAACCAGGCGGAGCGCGAAATGGCGCGAACCTGGGCTGCCGTGAACTGGCTGATCCCGCAGGAGCTGGCGCAATGAAAAAAACAACGTTAATGGCGATTGCCATCGCGATAGCTGCCGCTGGCGGCTATTTTGTCGGAAAGAAGCAGACGCATCAGCCGGCTGCGGCTGCACAACCCTCTGAACGTAAGGTGCTTTACTGGTACGACCCTATGGTGCCCGGTCAGCGCTTCGATAAGCCGGGTAAATCCCCCTTTATGGATATGGATCTGGTCCCGCGCTACGCCGATGAAGCACAGGCGGCGTCAGGCGTGGTCATCAGCACTCAACAGCAGCAAAACCTGGGGATGAAAACCGCCAACGTTGAGATGCGCCAGCTGGTTTCGCCGTTCTCGGCCTTTGCCACGGTTGCAACGGATGAACGTAACGTCTCGGTGGTGTCAGCCCCGGCCAATGGCGTGGTGTCAAAATTGTTTGTTAATGCGCCACAGCAGCAGGTGAAAGCCGGAGAGGCGCTGGCGCAACTGTGGATCCCGCAATGGACCACCGCCCAGCAGGAGTATCTCGCGGTTCGTCAGCTTGGCGATGCCGCATTGACCCGCGCCGCACGCGAGCGGCTGGCGTTGCAGTTTATGCCGGAAGAGGTCATTCGTTTGCTGGAGCGTAGCGGTAAGCCGCAGACCACGCTCACCCTGCGCGCTGACCGGGCGGGCTATGTGGTGAAGCTGGACGTGCGGGAAGGGGCGCAAATCACCGCAACGGCGCCGCTGTTTGAGATCGCCAGCCTCGATCCTGTCTGGCTGGTGGTCGACTACCCGCAAACGCAGGCGCAGGCTCTGGCAGTGGGCAGCAACGTGGTAGCAACGTCAGAAAGCTGGCCGGGGGAGCAATTCCACGGCACGGTCAGCGAATTGCTGCCGCAGATGGAGGCGACCACGCGAACCCTGAAAGCCCGTATCGTGCTGGAAAATACCGCACATAAGCTGAAGCCAGGCATGTACCTCTCCGTCAGGCGTGCGGAAGAGATGAAAGGCCCGCCGGTTCTGGCGGTGCCGGAAGAGGCGGTGATTAACAGCGGAGAGTCTGCGCGTCTGCTGCTGGCCACCGGGGACGGTTATTTCCAGCCTGTGACGGTGACAACCGGCCTGACGGCGCAGGGCTGGACGGCGATCCTGTCCGGGGTCAAAGAGGGCGATAAGGTGGTGACGTCCGGGCAATTCCTCATTGATTCCGAAGCCAGCCTGCGTAGCGTGATGCCGGAGGTGACGCCATGATTGCCGCTGTGATTCGCGCCTCGTTGCGTAACCGCCTGCTGGTGATCCTGGCCGCGCTGATGATGGCCGGCTGGGGCTGGTGGGCGGTGCAGCGCGCGCCGCTGGACGCGTTGCCCGATCTGTCTGATGTGCAGGTCATTATCAAAGCGAGTTACCCCGGAAAAGCGCCGCAGGTGATTGAAGATCAGGTGACCTGGCCCCTGACAACCTCCATGTTGTCTGTGCCGGGAGCTAAAACCGTGCGTGGTTTTTCAATGTTTGGTGACGCTTATGTGTATGTGCTGTTTGAGGATGGCACCGATCTCTACTGGGCGCGATCCCGGGTGCTGGAATATTTAAGCCAGGTACAGGCGCAGTTTCCGCCAGGCGTGAAGGTGTCGCTGGGGCCAGATGCGACGGGCGTGGGCTGGATCTACGAATATGCGCTGATCGACCGTAGTGGAAAACACAGCCTGGCAGATCTGCGGGCCCTTCAGGACTGGACGCTTAAGTTCGAGCTTAAGACGGTACCGAATGTATCTGAAGTGGCAAGTATTGGCGGAATGGTGCGTCAGTATCAGATCGTGGCGGACCCGGCGAAGATGCGCGCGCTGAATATTACCCACAGCCAGCTATCCGGCGCGGTGCAGGCCGCCAATAAAGAGAGCGGCGGCGCCCTGCTGGAGATGGGCGAAGCGGAGTATATGGTGCGGACAACGGGCTATTTGCGCTCGCTGGAGGATTTTCGCAATGTGGTGATCGCCACCCGCGATGGCGTACCTGTCCTGCTGAAAGATGTCGCCACCATTGGCATTGGCCCGGAGATCCGCCGGGGCGTGGCGGAGCTTAACGGTGAAGGGGAGGTCGCTGGCGGCGTGATCGTGATGCGCTACGGGCAGAACGCGCTGGAAACGCTTCGTGCGGTAAAAGCGAAACTGAGCGAGCTGCAAAAAACGCTGCCGCAGGGCGTCGAGATTGTTCCGGTCTACGATCGTTCCACGCTGATTGAGGAATCGGTCAAAACGCTGACGCACAAGCTGCTCGAAGAGTTTGCCGTGGTGGTACTGGTGTGCGCGCTGTTCCTGTTCCACCTGCGCTCCGCGCTGGTGGCGATGGTCTCTCTGCCGCTGGGGATCCTCGGTGCTTTTGTGGTGATGCACTATCAGGGCATTAACGCGAATATGATGTCGCTCGGCGGGATCGCCATTGCCATCGGGGCGATGGTGGATGCGGCAATTGTGATGATTGAAAACATGCACAAGGTGCTGGAGCAGTGGCGGCATGATAATCCGGGCAAGGAGCCCGCGCCGGGGGAATACTGGCGTCTGGCGGAAAAGGCGGCGGTTGAAGTGGGACCAGCGCTGTTTTGCAGCCTGTTAATCATCACGCTGTCATTTATACCGGTTTTTTCGCTGGAAGCGCAGGAGGGGCGAATGTTCTCGCCGCTGGCGTTCACCAAAACCTGGTCGATGGCCGTGGCCGCCGGGCTTGGGATCACCCTGGTGCCGGTGCTAATGGGCTTTTTCATTCGCGGGAAAATCCCGGATGAGAAGGCAAACCCGATCAACCGCCTCCTGATCCGCCTGTATGAGCCGCTGCTGGACAAGGTACTGACCTTCCCGAAAATGACGCTGGCACTGGCATGTCTGCTGCTGATCGCCACGCTCTGGCCGCTGAGCCGCCTGGGAAGCGAATTTATGCCGCCGCTGGATGAAGGGGATTTACTCTATATGCCCTCCACGCTGCCGGGGATCTCTGCTCGCGAGGCATCGCGGCTGCTTCAGCAGACGGACCGCTTGATCAAAAGCGTACCGGAGGTCGCGAGCGTGTTTGGCAAAGCCGGTCGCGCGGAGTCGGCAACCGATCCCGCGCCATTAACCATGCTGGAAACAACCATTCACTTTAAGCCCCGCGAGCAGTGGCGGCCAGGAATGACGCCGCAAAAGCTGGTGGAGGAGCTTGATAAAACCGTGTCGCTGCCGGGTATTGCCAATGTGTGGGTGCCGCCTGTCCGTAACCGCCTGGACATGCTGGCAACCGGGATCAAAAGCCCGGTCGGCATTAAGGTGAACGGCAATAATATTGCCGACATTGAGCGCGTGTCCCGGCAGATTGAGCAGGTGGTGAAGGACGTTCCTGGCGTCTCCTCTGCGCTGGCGGAGCGTCTGGAAGGCGGACGCTACGTGGATATTCGTATCGACCGGCAAAAAGCCGCGCGCTACGGCGTTTCCGTCGATGAACTGCAAAGCCTGGTCTCCACGCTGGTCGGGGGTGAAAACATTGGCGAGGTGATCCAGGGACGCGAGCGGTATCCCATCAACCTGCGTTATCCCCGCGATTTGCGTGATAACGTCGACACGTTGCGGGTGTTGCCGGTAGTGACCGCCAGCGGTAACCAGGTGGCGCTGGGGGAATTGGCCGATATCGTCGTGACGGAAGGCCCACCGATGCTCAAAAGTGAAAACGCGCGCCTTTCCAGCTGGATCTACGTGGACTTGCGCGGGCGCGATCTGAAGTCCGCCGTGGATGAAATGCAAAAACGGGTGGAGGAGAAGGTGGTATTGCCGCAGGGCGTGTCTCTCTCCTGGTCCGGGCAGTTTGAATATCTGGAACGGGCGATCGCGACGCTCAAAATAGTTTTACCTGTCACGCTGATGATTATATTCGTCCTTTTATGGTTAACCTTCAGGCGGATATCAAATGTCCTGATAATAATGGGGACATTGCCGTTCGCGCTTATTGGGGGCGTGTGGTTACTGTGGCTGCTTGAATATAATTTGTCAGTGGCGGGGGCCGTTGGCTTTATCGCCCTTTCCGGAGTGGCGGCAGAATTCGGCGTAATTATGGTTCTTTATTTGAATCATGCGCTCGATAAATATCACAGGCTGGAGCCAGAAGGGGGAAATACGGTGCTGATGCGGGCGATCCACGAAGGTGCCGTGCTGCGCGTGCGTCCGAAGGTGATGACGGTCGCCACTATTATGGCAGGACTGCTGCCCATCATGTGGGGGAGTGGGAGTGGCTCGGAGGTGATGCAACGTATTGCCGCGCCGATGATTGGTGGCATGGTAACGGCACCGTTATTGTCGATGTTAGTTATTCCCGCACTCTACAAATTGTTACATCAACGTTAAATATGTCAACTGCATGTGCTTATTGAGGCATGCAGTTTATGTATCCTCAGATTATTCCCAGGAACGGGATGGTAATTAGGAATAACACCCATGCTGTTAAGCGTTCATTCAAGTATTCTGTGTTAAGGTCTGCACCGAATACTAAATATGGTAATGGCATTGTGATTGTACGAATTAAATTTCCCCTGATTTTATTGTTTATTATTGGGCAGTTATCGTTTGCGTCTGCGGTTAATGCAGACAGCAATACAGCGGATAAAGGCTGGTTCACCACCTTCACGGATAACGTCGCGCAAACATGGAATGAGCCTGAGCATTACGATCTCTATATTCCGGCCATTACGTGGCATGCACGTTTTGCCTACGATAAAGAAAAAACTGACCGTTATAACGAGCGTCCGTGGGGGGCCGGCTTCGGTCAGTCTCGCTGGGATGAAAAAGGTAACTGGCATGGCCTGTACCTGATGGCGTTTAAGGACTCCTACAATAAATGGGAGCCTATTGGTGGCTACGGCTGGGAAAAAACCTGGCGTCCGTTATCAGACGACAACTTCTGTCTGGGGCTGGGCTATACGGCAGGGTTCACGGCGCGTGATAACTGGAAATACATTCCTGTTCCGGTACTGCTGCCGCTTGCCTCCATCGGCTATGGTCCGGCAACGTTTCAGATGACCTACATACCGGGTACCTATAACAACGGTAACGTTTACTTTGCCTGGATGCGGTTTCAGTTTTAACTGAATTTTTCTGCTAAATCGGCCAAAAAACGCACAGGCATTGAAATGTAAAGGATAAAAATCGAACAGCGAAAATTAACGCGACTTTTGTCACTTTTTATCAAAGATCCGCTGGACAAAACGCCTCACAATTGTTGTACTGATACCCGACACAGCATTTGTGTCGTTTTTTAATGTAAAGGTAATTTTGATGTCTAAGATTAAAGGTAACGTTAAGTGGTTTAATGAGTCCAAAGGATTCGGTTTCATTACTCCTGAAGATGGCAGCAAAGACGTGTTCGTACACTTCTCTGCAATCCAGTCTAATGGTTTCAAAACTCTGGCTGAAGGTCAGCGCGTAGAGTTCGAAATCACTAACGGTGCCAAAGGCCCTTCTGCTGCTAACGTA
The DNA here is from genome assembly GCF_050030335.1 of Enterobacter cloacae complex sp. 302F9. Classification (NCBI taxonomy): domain Bacteria; kingdom Pseudomonadati; phylum Pseudomonadota; class Gammaproteobacteria; order Enterobacterales; family Enterobacteriaceae; genus Enterobacter; species Enterobacter cloacae complex sp. 302F9. The sequence continues at coordinate 1,289,315 of NZ_JBLGUC010000001.1, forward strand.
ATCGCTCTGTAATTCAGACGCGTCAGCAAGAATTTCAAAACCCGCTCAATGAGCGGGTTTTTTTCGTTCTGAATCAACCAATAAGATAGATCTTCAGGAAGCTGGCGACGATCGCGACGCTTAGCAATACCATACCCACGCCTGACAGAGTTTCTTTCATGCTATCACCCTCGTTCAATATTGAGCCAAGAGTGACAGAGAAAAATTAAGCCAACATTAAGGTTGCCGTGCTTACTGTCCGCTGGCGGAGGAAAATAACCAGAATGCGATCGCAGTCATCGCAAACGAGCCAAGCATGTTAACGGCAATGTTCGTCAGCGCCCAGCCCATCCGGCCTTCCTGAAACAGAAACACCACCTCCGCAGAGAAGGTAGAAAACGTTGTTAAGCCGCCGCAGAAACCAGTTGTAATCAGAACCTTCCACATAGGGTCGATGTTGGTCATGCGATTAAACCAGGCCAGCCCCATCCCAATAATAAACGCCCCGATCAGATTTGCCGCCAGTGTCCCCATCGGAATAGCCTGATGCAGAGGGTTAAACCGCATGCTTAAGAGCCACCGCGCAACGCTACCCGTGCCTCCACCAATAAAAACGGCTATAAGTAGTTGTAACACTGTCCATACCTGCTATTTGCTGTGTAAGTGCGTCGAGTGTAACGCTGTTTTTAACCGGGAGACAATTATGTATGTTGCAGTAGGGCAGTTCGCGGTGACGCCGGACTGGAATGAAAACGCGGAAAAATGCGTCTCCCTGATGCATCAGGCGAAGCAAAAGGGGGCGTCGTTGCTGGTACTTCCCGAGGCGTTACTGGCCCGTGATGATGGCGATCCAGACCTGTCGGTAAAGTCTGCGCAAACGCTGGAAGGGGCGTTTCTGAAACGACTGCTGGCCGAAAGCGTTGGCAACACGCTCACCACCATCTTGACGGTCCATATTCCGTCCTCGCCGGGGCGCGCGGTAAACACGCTGGTGGCGATACGTGAGGGTGCCATCGTCGCGAGCTACGCCAAACTTCATCTGTATGATGCGTTCAGCGTTCAGGAGTCGCGCCTGGTCGATCCGGGGAGTGTAATTCCGCCGCTGATTGAGGTCGAGGGTTTTAAGATTGGCCTGATGACCTGCTACGATATCCGTTTTCCCGAGCTGGCGCTGAACCTGGCATTGCAGGGGGCCGAGGTGCTGGTTCTGCCTGCCGCGTGGGTCAAAGGACCGCTTAAGGAGCATCACTGGGCGACGCTGCTGGCAGCACGTGCGCTGGATACCACCTGTTACGTGGTAGCCGCGGGTGAATGTGGTAACAAAAATATCGGGCAGAGCAGGGTTGTCGATCCGCTGGGGGTGACGGTTGCGGCAGCAGCGGAGACGCCTGCGTTATTGCTGACGGAGATAATTTCCGCCCGAATAGCGCTTGCGCGTCAGCAATTACCTGTTCTGCGCAACCGCAGATTTGCGCCACCGCAATTAATGTGATGTTTTTTTCAACAATGCTTGATTCACCTTGTTACAGATTGCTATTGTGTGCACGCGCCAAATGACCGTTAATACGTTCAGGTTTTTTGGCGGAATGCAGCCTGTTTCATGTAAAGAAGGTATTTATGGGTGAGATTAGTATTACCAAACTGCTGGTGGTTGCCGCACTGGTCGTCCTGCTGTTCGGTACCAAGAAGTTACGCACGCTGGGTGGAGACCTGGGTGCTGCCATTAAGGGCTTTAAGAAAGCAATGAACGATGACGACGCGGCAGCAAAGAAAAGCGCCGAAGATGACATCACTGCACAGAAGCTTTCACACAAAGAGTAATGGCAATGCTGCAAGGCTTGCATAAAAAAACCGGCTCACGAGGCCGGTTTTTTGTTTTACTGTAAATAAATTTTACAGCTTTATTTCACTTCTTCGCCCTTCGCCTGCATATCGGCGTGATAAGAGGAGCGAACAAACGGACCGCACGCGGCATGGGTAAAGCCCATCGCCATCGCTTCGGCTTTCATTTCATCGAACTCATCCGGGCTCACGTAACGCTGTACAGGCAGGTGGTGACGGCTTGGCTGGAGGTACTGGCCCAGCGTCAGCATGGTGACGCCGTGGCGGCGCAGATCGCGCATCACTTCAATGATCTCAGCGTTGGTTTCACCCAGGCCGACCATCAGGCCGGACTTGGTTGGAATATGCGGATGGGCTTCTTTAAAGCGCTCCAGCAGCTTCAGCGACCAGTTGTAGTCTGCACCGGGACGTACCTGACGGTAGATACGCGGTACATTCTCCAGGTTGTGGTTGAACACATCTGGTGGCGTCGCGGTCAGGATATCGAGCGCGCGATCCATACGGCCACGGAAGTCTGGCACCAGCGTCTCAATCTTAATGTTCGGGCTTTTTTCGCGGATGGCGGTAATACAGTCAGCAAAATGCTGAGCACCGCCATCGCGCAGATCGTCACGGTCAACGGAGGTGATAACAACATAACGCAGCGCCATATCGGCAATCGTCTGCGCCAGTTTTTGCGGTTCGTTTGCGTCAGGCGCAACAGGACGGCCATGGGCAACGTCACAGAACGGACAGCGGCGGGTGCAGATGGCACCCAGAATCATAAATGTCGCGGTACCGTGATTGAAACATTCAGCAAGGTTAGGGCAGGAGGCCTCTTCACAGACAGAGTGAAGGCCATTTTTGCGCATCGCCGCTTTGATCCCCTGGATACGCGAAGAGTCGGCCGGAAGTTTGATTTTCATCCATTCCGGTTTTCTTAACAGCGCCTCGCGCTCTGTAGCCACGTTTTTAACCGGGATAAGGGCCATTTTATCGGCATCGCGGTATTTAACACCGCGTTCCATCACAATGGGTTTACTCATAGCGTGCGTGTTCCAGTTGCGAATATCGAAGGAAAGCGTTTCAATTCAAGGGAATGTTGTAATTATCAACTATTTTTGAACGAACGACAGGCAGTATATCATTTAAAGGGGCGATAAAGCAGCCTGCCATGTCGCCAATTTGTAAAATAGTTGTTGTTTTGTGCCTTTTGCCCCGCTTGCGGCAGGGGCTTGTGCTGAAAGGCGGGATCAGAACGCCTGGCGGATCACGTTAATGACGTTTTCCAGCACCGGATCGCGCAGGCTTAGCTTGTTGTAATGCAGTGAGATTTCAACAGATTCCGTCGTAAGTTGACTCAATGGAATGCTCTCCAGCGGCCAGCACTTTTGAAGCAGAGTGAAGAGACGCACAGGCATAATACAGAGCAAATCGCTGCTGCCAATCAGGGCCGCAAGGGTAAACATATTGTAACTGCTGAAGCTGATCAGACGGTCCGGGAACAGTTCGTCAATACGCTGGCGCAGCGGATCCGGACCCTGTCCCTCGGACATAAAGGTTGCATGTTCGTAATGACGCAAATTTTCAGGCGTCAAAGCTGCGCCCAATGCAGGATGATTCTGACGACACACGAGCGCCAGAGAGTCGGTATAGAGAACGTTATGCCCTAATGCCCTGGCCGCGAAGCTGTTGCTGTCGATGATCAGGTCCGTCTGGAATTGTGCCAGCTGAGTTTCCGGATCGTTAACGGGCACGTTGCGGATCAGCAGCTGTGGCGCATGCTGTTTAACAGCCTGGTAAATAGCGGGCATGACCAGAACGCCCACAGAGGGAGAGGTGCCTATGGTGATGGTTCGTTGCTTATCGTAACTGCCGGTGAGATCCAGCGCGCCCAGAATCGATTCCAGACCCTGGCTGATGTACTCATGCAGATGGGTGGCGTACGCGGTGGGGGTTACGCCCTGGCCTTTACGAATAAATAAGGGATCGGGAAATATCGCGCGCAATTTTTGAATTGACTGGCTAATAGCGGAGGGCGTGAGATTAAGAATTTTCGCAGCATTAACGATACCTTTGTGGACATATACCGCCTCAAAAATAGTCAATAAATTGAGATCAATATTACGTAAAGTCCGGAAAATTTGCGGCTTATCTTCGCCGCTGGTTTCATTCAGGCGTTTGGCTGGTAAATTAGTAGGCTCCACGCTCTTACTCCGTATCCATTCACAATATGAATGATAGTTGAATTTATTTATTATGCTTGCAGAGATTCGTAAAGTGTTTCGCAAGTTTCCCTTGTTTATCGAAAACAAGCAGTTGGGTGATTATCACGCACGTTACACGATACCCGGTGATGGTACTATTAAGGTTCTAATTAATATGGGACGCTAATATATGGGCGACTCGAAAATATAGAATATGCGGTTTATTGTAAAGCGTAAATGCGGCAATTAAGCAGTGGCTGGTCAAATAACCGAACCACTGCCGGAAGTGTGTTAGGCAGCAATATATTCGTAGTCAGGATTGTTAAGCAGCGCTAAAAACTTCTTCAGAAGCACGGGGCGGATATTCTCAGGGGTGGCGGTATCGACCCACTGGCGCATTTGCGTCATTTCCATACCGGCATACCCGCATGGGTTGATGCGCTGGAAAGGGGTCAGATCCATATTGATATTCAGCGCCAGCCCGTGGAACGAGCAGCCTTTACGGATACGCAGCCCCAGCGAACAGATCTTCATCTCTCCAACATAGACGCCCGGGGCATCGGCGCGAGGGTGAGCATCGATACCGTACTCAGCGAGCGTGTTCACCACGGTTTGTTCCAGTAAGGTCACGAGCTCACGCACGCCCAGCTTTCTGCGTTTCAGGTTAAGCAGGACATACATTACCTGCTGGCCCGGGCCGTGGTAGGTTACCTGTCCACCGCGATCGCTCTGGATCACCGGGATATCACCCGTCATCAATAAATGTTCGGCTTTTCCTGCCTGGCCTTGAGTAAACACCGGCAAGTGTTCAACCAGCCAGATTTCATCAGGGGTGGTGTCATCGCGCATATCGGTAAATTCATGCATAGCCTGAGAGACTGGCTCGTAAGGCTGTAGCCCAAGATGGCGGACAAGAATTTTATCCTGGTACAAAAGGACGTCTCCGAAGACAAGGGAGAATAGGTAACGGGGAGTATATCACAGCGGGGAAGTGGGTTACCCGGCAAACCGGGTAACCTCAGGGGGACTACAGCACCATACGAACAATTTCGATATTGCCGAGCTCTTCGTACAGCGTCTCAACCTGCTCAATGTGTGTCGCAGTGATGGTGATTGAGACCGAGTGGTAGTTACCTTTGCTGCTCGGTTTGACTGATGGAGAGTAGTCACCCGGCGCATGGCGCTGTACCACTTCAACCACCTGATCAACCAGCTCAGGTTTCGCCAGACCCATTACTTTGTAAGTAAAAGGGGTAGGGAATTCAAGCAGTTCGTTAAGTTTGGTTTTCATGTCAGCTCCGGCGTGTGTATAAAAAATAATAACTCCCGCCACGGGGCGGGAGTTTTACTGATACGTAGTATATGGGGATCAAAATCACACTTTCAAGTGTTCAATTTTTAACCAAACCAGTGATGGAACATCAGCTTAATGTAATCAATGATTTTGCCGAAGAAATTGCCTTCAGGAATTTCCTCCAGCACCACCAGCGGGCGCTGATCGATGGTTTTGCCATCCAGCTGGAAGTTAATCGTACCCACGACCTGATTCTTTTGCAGCGGGGCGTGCAGCTCGGTGGTATTCAGCACGTAGCTGGCTTTCAGATCTTTCATACGACCGCGTGGGATCGTCAGATAGAGATCTTTGTCCACGCCCAGGGAAGCGCGATCGTTATCGCCAAACCAGACAGGTTCAGAGGCAAATTCTTTACCAGCTTTCAGCGGGTTCACGGTTTCGAAGAAGCGGAAGCCCCAGGTCAGCAGCTTTTTGCTTTCCGTTTCGCGGCCTTTAAACGTACGCCCCCCCATCACGGCAGAGATCAGACGCATCTGGCCTTCAGTGGCGGAGGCCACCAGGTTATAGCCGGCTTTATCGGTGTGGCCAGTTTTGATGCCGTCGACGTTCAGGCTGTTGTCCCACAGCAGGCCGTTACGGTTGGTCTGACGAATGCCGTTGAAGGTGAACTCTTTCTCTTTGTAGATAGAGTACTCGTTTGGCACATCGCGGATCAGCGCCTGACCGATCAGCGCCATGTCACGCGCGGAGCTGTACTGACCCTCGGCGTCCAGGCCGTGAACGGTCTGGAAGTGGCTGTTTTTCAGGCCCAGGGCGGAGACGTAGCTGTTCATCAGGCCCACAAACGCGTCCTGGCTGCCCGCTGCAAAATCGGCCATGGCCACGCAGGCGTCGTTACCGGACTGCAAGTTGATGCCACGGATAAGCTGAGAGACCGGAACCTGCATGCCTGGCTTCAGGAACATCAGCGATGAACCTTTGAACACCGGGTTGCCGGTTGCCCACGCATCGTTACCGATGGTCACCAGGTCGGTTTCTTTGAATTTGCCTGCTTTCATGGCCTGGCCGATAACATAGCTGGTCATCATTTTGGTCAGGCTGGCTGGATCGCGGCGGGCATCGGCGTTCTGTTCTGCCAGAACTTTGCCGGAGTTGTAATCAATCAGGATGTAGGATTCCGCGTCGATCTGCGGAACGCCAGGGATCATGGTCTTGATGTTCAGGTCGTCCGCGTGAGCTGTGGAGAACGCAGCAGCGCAAAGGGCCGTGGTCAGCGCCATGCGCTGCACAAAACGAGCAGAAAAAGTGGTCTTCATGGTCAGAACTACGACATCCGTGATGGAATTAAAAAAAGTGCCTTACTATAGCAAATGCTATACGGGCAGGCATCCGACTTTCATCATGAGAGTGTTAACGTGCTTTACACAAACTGACATTTCGGATACCACCGAATAATTATTTTGCAACAGCGATAAACGACTGGAGCTGCGCCTCGCTCTGCAAACGCTGTTGCAGGGACGCTGCCTGCGATTTGCTGGCAAACGGACCCATCTGGATACGCCATACCGCACCGTTTTGCTCAACGCGGCCTGGCACGCCAAACTGCTTGCTTAAACGCTGCTGATATTGCTCTGCACGGGTCCGATCGCTGACGGCGCCAACCTGAACCACGTAGCTGCCGCTCGCCGTCGCAGGCGCCGCAGTCTGCGTAGCAGCAGGCGCGGCCACCGGGGCGGGTTGTGTAGCGGGTGCAGCAGCGACGGGCGCAGGCGCTGGGGCAGGTTCATTTGATTCAATCACGCCCGGCGCTAACGTGGTGGGTGCGCCAAGGAAACCACTGCTTTTCACCGGGGCGCCGGTCGCGTCTTCACTTTGCAGCGTATCGTTGCTGATAGCACGCACTTCACCCTGCGGCTGTGCGGGCTCTGCCGGCGTTGAAGCGCCCCCCATACCACCGCTCAGATCCGGGCGAGCGGGCAGGGCATAGGTCTGTTTCGCGACCGTGGTACAGGCCGTGCCCGGGCCAGACAGTGAACCATCCTGCGCCACGATAATCGGGTCGATACGCACTTTAGTATTGTTTGAGGTGTTCAGACGGTCGGCCGCCGCGCGGGACAGGGAGATCACGCGATCGGTGCCGTAAGGACCGCGATCGTTGATACGCACCACGATCATTCGGCCATTCGCCAGGTTAGTGATGCGTGCATAGCTCGGGACAGGCAACGTCGGGTGTGCCGCCGTGATCTGCATCGGATCGAAGGTTTCACCCGACGCGGTCAGATTGCTGCCGGGCTCAGCATCATAGATGGCAGCAAAGCCAGCCTGGCTGAAACGGGAAGGATCCTGAGCGATTTTATAGCTTTTACCGTCGCGCTGATAATCCTGATTCACGCTGGCGTTCAGCGGTTCATAAACGGGATCGGCACCGCTAATCTCAACAATCGGGCCATTACAGACCGCAGGCTGCGGCGGCGCGACGGTTGCCTGTTGCTGACCATCATCACTTGTACAGGCGGCAAGTAAACTTGCTGCGATGCAGATCCCCAGCCACTGCTTACGCATTGCGATCCCCTTATTTTTATACGCTTTTGGACAACATTTTCCTGTGGGTATGGATCGACATGACGATACCAAACCCGGCCATCAACACGATCAGTGCCGAGCCCCCGTAACTCACCAGCGGCAGCGGTACGCCAACAACCGGCAGAATACCACTCACCATACCAATATTTACGAAGACATAAACGAACAAAATCAACATTAATCCGCCTGCCATCACGCGACCAAAGGTGGTTTGCGCGCGCGCGGCAATCCACAAACCTCGCATGATCAGCAGCACGTAGAGTGCAAGCAGCACCAGGATGCCAACCAGCCCTAACTCCTCAGCCAGAACGGCAAAGATAAAGTCGGTGTGGCGTTCCGGTAAAAATTCGAGCTGCGACTGCGTACCGTGCAGCCAGCCTTTACCACGCAGGCCTCCGGAGCCAATCGCAATCTTCGACTGAATAATATGATAGCCTGCGCCCAGCGGATCGGTCTCGGGATCGAGCAGCATCATAACGCGCTGACGCTGGTAATCATGCATCAGGAAGAACCAGAGGATGGGGATAAACGCGGCAACCAGCACCACGGCGATACCAATCAGACGCCAGCTCAGGCCGGACAGGAACAGGACGAACAGGCCGGAGAGGGCGATAAGAATTGAAGTACCGAGGTCCGGCTGTGCGGCCACGAGCAGCGTCGGCAGGAAAATCAGCACCAGCGCAATGGCGGTATTTTTCAACGACGGCGGGCAGACGTCGCGGTTAATAAAGCGCGCCACCATCAGCGGGACGGCGATTTTGGCGATTTCCGACGGCTGGAAGCGGACAATCCCCAGATCCAGCCAGCGTTGCGCCCCTTTCGAGATGGCGCCGAAAGCATCTACTGCCACCAACAAAATGATACAGAAAATATAGAGATAGGGCGCCCAGCCCTCGTACACGCGCGGCGGTATTTGCGCCATCACCACCATAATGACCAGACCCATGGCGATCTGGCCGATTTTACGCTCCATCATGCCGATATCCTGGCCGCTGGCGCTCCAGATAACGAGGGCGCTGTAGACCAGCAGAGCCAGCAGGATCAGCAGCATGGCAGGGTCGATGTGGATCTTGTCCCACAGCGATTTTTTATTCGGATTATCCGTCATGATTATTGGTCCTCCGCCGCAGCGGCTGCCGGGTTTTCAGCTGGCAGTTCGGTGTTGTTGTCACCCAGCATGATGTGGTCGAGGATTTGACGCATGATGGTACCCACCGCCGGGCCTGCGCCGCCGTTCTCCAGAATCATCGCCACCGCAACCTGCGGGTTATCATAAGGGGCAAACGCCGTCATGAGCTTGTGGTCACGCAGACGTTCGGCAATTTTATGTGCGTTATAAGTTTCATTCGCTTTCAGACCGAAGACCTGAGCCGTACCTGATTTCGCGGCAACCTTATACGGTGCGCCGGCGAAATATTTGTGCGCCGTCCCGTTAGGACGGTTGGCTACACCGTACATGCCGTCTTTCGCGATTTCCCAGTAGCCGGAATGAATGTCACCCACCGGCGGCTCGTGCGGCTGTATCCACGGCACTTTTTTGCCGTCTTCAACGGTGCTTTGCAGCAGGTGCGGCACTTTCACAACGCCATCGTTAATGAGGATCATCATCGCCTTGTTCATTTGCAGCGGCGTTGCCGTCCAGTAGCCCTGGCCGATCCCTACCGGAATGGTGTCACCCTGATACCAGGGTTTTTTAAAGCGCTTCAGCTTCCATTCGCGGGTTGGCATGTTGCCGGAACGCTCTTCAGCCAAATCTATACCGGTGTAATGCCCGTAGCCGAATTTGCTCATCCATTCAGACAGACGGTCAATACCCATGTCGTAGGCGACCTGATAGAAGAAGGTATCCGCCGACTCCTCCAGTGATTTGGTCACGTTCAGATGGCCGTGGCCCCATTTTTTCCAGTCGCGGTAGCGTTTCTCAGAGCCAGGTAACTGCCACCAGCCGGGGTCAAACAGACTGGTATTGCGGGTGATGACGCCCGCGCTTAGCGCAGACACGGCGACATACGGTTTAACCGTTGAAGCTGGAGGATAAACCCCCTGCGTCGCGCGATTCACCAGCGGCGTGTTTGGATCGTTGAGCAGGCCGGAGTAATCCTTGCTGGAGATGCCATCCACGAACAGGTTCGGATCGTAGCTTGGCATGGAAACCATCGCCAGAATGCCGCCGGTACGCGGGTCGGTCACAATAACCGCAGCACGGCTACCCGCCAGCAGCGTCTCGATATACTGCTGTAGCTTCAGGTCGAGCGTCAGATAGACGTCATGCCCCGCCTGCGGGGGAACCTCTTTCAGCTGACGGATCACGCGGCCACGGTTGTTAACTTCAACCTCTTCATACCCGGTCTGACCGTGCAGCACGTCTTCGTAATAACGTTCGATCCCCAGCTTGCCAATATCATGGGTTGCGGCGTAGTTAGCCAGCTTGCCGTCTTTATCAAGGCGTTCGACGTCTTTATCGTTGATTTTGGAGACGTAACCAATGACGTGCGTCAGCGCGGAGCCGTAAGGATAGTAGCGGCGTTTATAGCCTTTGACTTCCACACCGGGGAAACGGTACTGGTTAACGGCAAAACGGGCGACCTGCACTTCCGTCAGGTTGGTTTTTACCGGAATGGAGGTGAAGCGGTGAGAACGTGCGCGCTCTTTTTTGAACGCAGCGATATCGTCATCAGTCAGGTCGACAACGCTTCTCAGCGCGTTCAGCGTATCCTGCACGTTATCCACTTTCTCGGGCATCATCTCTATCTGGTAGATGGTGCGATTAAGCGCCAGCGGCGTGCCGTTACGATCGTAGATAATGCCGCGGCTGGGCGCGATGGGCACCAGCTTGATACGGTTTTCGTTTGAGCGGGTCTGGTAATCGGTATAGCGGACAATTTGCAGATTATAGAGGTTGGCGATCAGCACGCCGGTAAGCAGCAAAATCCCCGTAAAGGCGACCAGCGCCCGGCGCACAAACAGCGCGGACTCAGCCGTATAGTCGCGAAAAGAATTCTGTAGTTTCATCCGCTGCTTAAATTACCCTGGTCAGTCATTACTCGCGGTGATAAGGGTGGTTGGTAGTGATGCTCCATGCGCGATACAAACTTTCTGCCACTAGAACCCGTACAAGCGGGTGGGGCAGCGTCAGCGCCGAGAGTGACCAACTTTGTTCTGCTGCCGCTTTGCAGGCGGGAGATAACCCCTCTGGTCCGCCAATCAACAGACTGACGTCCCGACCATCCTGCTTCCAGCGCTCCAGTTCGTGCGCCAGCTGCGGCGTATCCCAGGGTTTGCCCGGAATATCGAGGGTCACGATGCGGTTTTTGCCTGCGGCAGCCAGCATCAGTTCTCCCTCTTTATCGAGAATACGTTTGATATCTGCGTTCTTGCCGCGCTTTCCTGCTGGGATCTCCACCAGTTCGAACGGCATATCTTTTGGGAAACGACGCAGATACTCAGTAAAACCGGTTTGTACCCAGTCCGGCATTTTGGTGCCGACGGCGACCAGTTGCAACTTCACGCATTAACCCCAGAGTTTTTCCAGCTCATACAGGCGACGGCTCTCTTCCTGCATGACGTGGACAATCACATCGCCGAGATCGACAACCACCCAGTCAGCGGTCGCTTCACCCTCAACGCCCAGCGGAAGCAGCCCTGCCGCGCGCGATTCCTGAACAACATGGTCAGCAATCGAAACAACGTGACGAGTTGAGGTCCCGGTGCAGATGATCATGCAGTCGGTGATGCTGGATTTACCCTTAACGTCGATAGCGATGATGTCCTGACCTTTCAGGTCATCAATTTTGTCGATAACAAAATCCTGGAGTGCTTTACCCTGCAAGTTTTCCCCCTGGGTGAATGAGATTGTACAACTATGAATTCGTGGTCAGTCAGTATACCTGAACTGACGCCAGTCGCGGGACAAATGTCACCGCCCGGCTTTTGAAGGCGGGTATCATCCCACCCTCCGCCTGATATTGCATCGCCATTTTTGTAAAACAATTTCTGTAAAGCAGCGATCGGCGGGAAAGTCTGGCAGCGGAGGATATCAGTATGGCTTAGCCTGTCAAGGCAGGATAATCATTAACGGACAATTTCGCCGGCGATGCTCAGACATCTGTACTTTTCTGATACAGACCGTGTGCGTGGATATAGGCCAGCACGGGCGAGGGGAGGAGATCGTCACAGTCTAAACCCTGCTGGAGACGCTCGCGGATGAGGGTTGCGGAAATATCAAACCACGGCGTTTCAGCGAGATAAATTTTCCCGGCGGGGAGACTGTGCAGGTCTTCTATATTGTCCGTCAGATGCGCGTCAAGCCACTGCTGATGCTGTGCGTCGCGCATGGTCAGCGGGTAGCCCGGACGGCGGCAGACCAGCAGATGACTGTTTTCCAGAATGGTTTCGTACTGGTACCAGCTGGGAAAGTTGAGCAAGGAATCCTGGCCGATGATAAACGCCAGCGGTTTCATGGGCCCTTGCTCAGCGCGCCACTCCCGCAGCGTTTGCGATGTCCAGGAAGGGGTATCTCTGCGCAGTTCACGCTCATCCAGCGTGAAGAGAGGCTTATCGGCGATAGCCAGTGCGAGCATCGCTTTACGCTGCTCGCTGGTTGCTTCTGGCTGAGGACGGTGCGGCGGAACATTGTTGGGCATGATGATTACCCGCTGCAACCCAATCAAATTCGCGAGGATTTCTACCGGCTTAAGATGCCCATAGTGTACCGGGTCGAAGGTCCCGCCATACATTGCCTGTAAAGAATGCATATCACCCATCGATAAATACGTCTGCCAGCGCCTTATGGCAGAGCAGCAAAGAGAGGCTCTCCAGCTCCGCCCAGACAGACTGGCCGTAATCCTGTTTTAACGTCAGTTCGGCGCGCATCAGAAGTTGTACTGCCTGACGCAACTGCTCCTGGCTCAGGCGGTTTATCGCCTCCGTGGTCATCGCCCGACGGTTTTGCCAGACGCGATGTTTGTCGAATAAGGCGCGCAGGGGCGTGTGTGCTGACTGGCGTTTAAGGTTGTTCAGCAGCAGTAATTCGCGCTGGAGCGTACGGAGCAGAATGACCGGCTCACTCCCTTCCAGGCGCAGCTGTTGCAGGATGTGCAGAGCACGCTTACTTTTCGCCGACAGCAGCGCATCAACCCAGTGGAAGGGGGTAAAGTGCGCGGCATCATTCACCGCCTGTTCCACGCGCGGCAGCGTCAGCTTACCATCGGGCCACAGCAGGGCGAGCCTGTCCAGCGCCTGCGCCAGTGCCAGAAGGTTGCCTTCGTAGCAGTAGCACAGGAGCTGACTGGCGGCCTCATCCAGCTGCAAATTGTTCTGCTTTGCTCGCGCGGCAACCCATTTTGGCAGATGCGCCTGCTCTGGCGTCTGGCAGGTGACCAGCACCGCACTGGGGGCTAGCCGGGTAAACCAGGCCGCGTTTTCCTGCGCTTTTGTGAGTTTGTTGCCGCGTACGATAAGCAGCAGATCGCCGTGTAACAAACTCACCAGCATAGCCAGCTGTTCATTGATGGCAGCGTTAGGACCATTCTCCGGCAGCAGGATCTGGATTGTCTGACGAGAGGCAAACAGGCTCATGGCCTGACAAAGCGAGAAGATAGCGTTCCAGTCGGTACTGTTATCGATCTGGAACGTATGATGTTCATCGAAACCCTGCGCGGCTGCCGCATGGCGAACCGCATCAAGGCTTTCCTGAAGTAACAGGGGGTCATTGCCGAGTAGCAGATAGGCCGCGCGCAGCCCTTCGTTGAGCTGCGCGCGGAGTTGTTCAGGATACAACCTGATCATCAGTTACCCAGAGACGTTGGCATATCCGGCGTGCTGGCATCCGGTGTTTCGATGACGTCAGCGCCTTTTTTCGTCGACGCGGCAATGGCAGGCAGTCTGCGGATCAGCTGTTCCGCGGCCTTATCGTACATCTCTTTGATGATAATCTGCTGTTCGGCGTCTTTTGCCAGCGCCGTCTGCGGGTTATCGAAGAACGAGCGGTAGACTTTGGTATTGATAGGGTAAATATCTTTACCTGGCATCAAGACGGCCGCATCAACGGTAAGCACCATCTGATATTCCGCCGTCCGCCCATCCTGGAAGATCGAGGCCGTATCTTGTGACAGCGTTGATTTCAGGACGCGAAGCGAAGGAACATCCTGACGCAGGGTTCCCTTCTCGATCAGCTCAACATCGTTCAAACGCAGCTGGTTACGAATGGCCCGGCTCAGCGGTCCGTTCGGATCGGATGAGTCGAAGATCATTGTTTTCATCTGAGCAGGCACTGCCGTGGTGTTGCGCAGGTGCCAGCCACAGCCAGCGGTGACCAGCACCGCCAGAGATAAGAGTATTGTTGCCAGTTGTCGCACGTTTCCTCCCGCGCTTAGCCAACGACCAGATTCAGCAGTTTACCAGGTACGTAGATCACTTTACGTACGGTAACGCCCTCAAGGTATTTCGCGACCAGATGCTCCTGGCCTGCGCGCTCGCGAACCTGTTCTTCGGTTGCGTCGACCGCGACGGTAATTTTACCGCGCACTTTACCGTTAACCTGCACCACCACCAGCGTGGTGTTTTCCACCATAGCGGATTCATCCGCCACTGGCCACGGCGCGTTGTCGATATCGCCTTCGCCTTTCAGCTCCTGCCACAGGGTGAAGCTAACGTGCGGCGTGAACGGGTTAAGCATGCGAACGACCGCCAGCAGCGCTTCACGCATTAAGGCGCGATCCTGCTCGCCGTCCTGCGGGGCTTTCGCCAGCTTGTTCATCAGTTCCATAATAGCCGCAATTGCGGTATTGAAGGTCTGACGACGACCAATATCATCGGTGACTTTCGCAATGGTTTTATGTACATCACGACGCAGCGCCTGCTGATCTTCGCTCAGTGCAGCCACGTTCAGCGCTGGCGCATCACCCTGAGAGGTGTGCTCGTACACCAGTTTCCAGACGCGTTTCAGGAAGCGGTTTGCCCCTTCAACGCCGGATTCCTGCCATTCCAGCGTCATATCTGCCGGGGAGGCGAACATCATGAACAGACGCACGGTGTCAGCGCCGTAACGCTCAACCATTACCTGCGGGTCGATACCGTTATTTTTCGACTTGGACATCTTGCTCATGCCGGTATACACCAGTTCATGACCTTCGGCGTCTTTCGCCTTCACGATACGGCCTTTCTCGTCGCGCTCCACAATCGCATCAACCGGAGAAACCCAGTTACGCTCGCCGTTCGCGCCAACGTAGTAGAACGCATCTGCCAGCACCATACCCTGACACAGCAGCTGTTTTGCCGGCTCGTCGGAGTTGACGAGGCCTGCGTCACGCATCAGTTTGTGGAAGAAGCGGAAGTAGAGCAGGTGCATGATGGCGTGTTCAATGCCACCGATGTAGATGTCTACCGGCAGCCAGTAGTTTGCTGCATCGGAATCCAGCATGCCTTCTTTGTACTGCGGGCAGGTGTAGCGCGCATAGTACCAGGAGGATTCCATAAAGGTGTCGAAGGTGTCGGTTTCACGCAGCGCTGGCTGACCGTTGACGGTGGTTTTCGCCCACTCAGGATCGGCTTTGATCGGGCTGGTGATGCCGTCCATGACCACGTCTTCCGGCAGGATCACCGGCAGCTGATCTTCCGGCGTTGGCATCACGGTGCCATCTTCCAGAGTCACCATTGGGATTGGCGCACCCCAGTAACGCTGACGGGAAACGCCCCAGTCGCGCAGACGGTAGTTCACTTTACGCTCGCCCACGCCCAGGGAGGCCAGCTTGTCGGCGATTGCGTTGAAGCCTTCTTCGAAGCTAAGGCCGCTGAACTCACCGGAGTTAAACAGGGTGCCTTTTTCAGTCAGCGCTTGCTCAGAGAGATCGGGCTCAGAGCCGTCAGCGGCAAGAATAACAGGCTTGATGGTCAGGCCGTATTTGGTGGCAAATTCGTAGTCGCGCTGGTCGTGACCCGGCACGGCCATCACTGCGCCTGTGCCGTATTCCATCAGTACGAAGTTGGCTGCCCAGACAGGGATCGCTTCGCCCGTCAGCGGGTGAATGGCTTTAAAGCCGGTATCAACGCCTTTTTTCTCCATCGTCGCCATGTCGGCTTCGGCCACTTTAGTATTGCGGCATTCGTCGATGAAGGTCGCCAGTTCCGGATTGTTTTCTGCCGCTTTCTGCGCCAGCGGGTGACCTGCGGCCACGGCCAGGTAGGTCGCGCCCATGAAGGTGTCCGGACGGGTGGTATAGACGGTCAGGGTCTGGTCGTAGTTCTCAACGTTGAAGGTAATTTCCACACCTTCGGAACGGCCGATCCAGTTGCGCTGCATGGTCTTAACGGTATCTGGCCAGTGGTCCAGATTATCCAGATCGTTCAGCAGTTCGTCAGCGTAGGCGGTGATTTTGATAAACCACTGTGGGATCTCTTTACGCTCTACTTTGGTGTCGCAGCGCCAGCAGCAGCCGTCGATAACCTGCTCGTTCGCGAGAACGGTCTGGTCATTCGGACACCAGTTAACGGCAGAGGTCTTCTTGTACACCAGGCCTTTTTTATACAGCTCGGTGAAGAATTTCTGCTCCCAGCGGTAGTATTCCGGGGTACAGGTTGCCAGCTCGCGGCTCCAGTCATAGCCAAAGCCCAGCATTTTCAGCTGGTTTTTCATGTACGCAATGTTGTCGTACGTCCACGGAGCCGGTGCCGTGTTGTTTTTCACCGCCGCGCCTTCAGCAGGCAGGCCGAACGCATCCCAGCCGATAGGCTGAAGAACGTTTTTGCCCAGCATACGCTGGTAGCGCGCAATCACGTCACCGATGGTGTAGTTACGCACGTGGCCCATGTGTAGTCGACCAGAAGGATAGGGAAGCATCGACAGGCAGTAATACTTCTCTTTGCTCTCGTCTTCGGTTACTTCAAAGGTGCGCTTCTCGTCCCAGTGTTGCTGGACTTTTGATTCTATCTCTTCCGGGCGGTATTGCTCTTGCATGGCAGCCAGTGGTCCTGTGTTCAATACAGCTACAAATGTAGCCAATGGATGTGGTAATTCAGATCCGCATAGCATAGCCCAAACGCCCGCGTCAAAACAGCCTTTCACGCAAATGCACTTTGCAGGAATTTACCGGGTCTGTGCTTCACCTGACAAAGCGGCGGCGAAATAAGGTCTATTATTAGAGACAGTTACTTACCCGGGAGGCAAAATGATGAACAAGGTTGCTCAATTTTACCGTGAACTGGTAGCGACTCTGACGGAACGGCTGCGTAACGGCGAGCGTGATATCGACGCGCTGGTCGAACAGGCACGCGCACGCGTGACGCAAACGGGTGAGTTAACGCGAACCGAAGTGGAAGAGGTGACGCGCGCCGTGCGCCGTGACCTGGAGGAGTTCGCGCGAAGCTATGAAGAGAGCCAGGACGAGATCGCCGACAGCGTTTTTATGCGGGTCATCAAAGAGAGCCTGTGGCAGGAGCTGGCGGATATTACCGATAAAACTCAGCTGGAATGGCGTGAGGTGTTTCAGGATTTAAACCACCACGGTGTCTATCACAGCGGCGAAGTAGTGGGGTTGGGGAACCTGGTGTGTGAGAAGTGCCACCATCATATCGCCGTTTATACGCCGGAGGTGTTGTCGCTGTGTCCGAAGTGCGGGCACGACCAGTTCCAGCGTCGGCCATTTGAGCCGTAGGTAAAAGCAAAACTGTTTGCACCCTCTCCCTGTGGGAGAGGGGCGGGGTGAGGGCATCAGGCCGCAGAATAATAAGCCAGCCGCTCCGCCAGCAAATCCACAAACGCTTCCCGATCGATATCCACCATTACCGTGGTATTCGGCTTGTTTCCCGTCAGCGAGTAATAGTCCACCACCGTCATTCCCTGGGTATATTTCCCCTGTGTTTCCACACCAACCCAACGCTCGACCGTGGTAAACATTTCCGGCTTCAGCAGCCAGGCGATGGTGCATGGGTCATGCAGCGGGGCGCCGTAGAAGCCCCACTTCTCGGCTTTGTGATACTCCATAAAGAAGTCGAGCAGCTCGGCCACGGTCGTTGCAACCGGGTTGCCCACGGCGCGGAAGCGTTCAATATCGTCTGTCATAATCTGTGCCCGATGCGTCACGTCCAGCCCCGCCATCACAATCGGCAGGCCCGACTGGAAGACGATTTCCGCGGCTTCCGGGTCAACGAAGATGTTGAACTCTGCTGCTGGCGTCCAGTTCCCCAGCCCCATTGCCCCGCCCATGATGACGATACGGGCGATGTTGCTGTGCAGTTCAGGATGGCTGTTCAGCAGCAGCGCTACGTTGGTCTGCGGGCCGGTCGCCACCAGCGTCACGGGCTCTGCGCTCTCACGCAGCACCTTCGCCATGAGCTCGACGGCAGTGCAGTTTTGCGGTGCGAAATTCGGCTCCGGTAGCGCCGGGCCATCCAGCCCACTCTCACCGTGAACATTATCCGCAATGATCAGCTCGCGCATCAGTGGCTTAACGGCGCCACCTGCGACCGGAATATCGGTGCGTTTCAGCAGCGTCAACATCCGCAACACGTTTAGTAAGGTTTTATCCGGCGTCTGGTTCCCGGCGGAGGAGGTGACAGCTTTTACGTCCAGTTCAGGGGAAGCAAGAGCAAGGACGAGTGCGATCGCGTCATCATGACCCGGATCGCAGTCGAGAATAATTGGCTGTGCCATAGCGTTCTCCATTCTCAGCATTATTTGTGACAAGGTTAACGCTGCGATGTGACGCCGAATAGAAAAAGAGATCTAAAGCGTGAAGCAGTGCGCAATCCGCAGATTGCGCACTAAAAGGATTAATGCAGGATTTTGGCGAGGAAGTCTTTTGCACGTTCAGATTTAGGATTGGCGAAGAACTCTTCTTTCGGTGAGTCTTCAACAATTTTCCCTTCATCCATGAAGATTACGCGGTTGGCCACTTTACGGGCGAAGCCCATTTCGTGCGTCACCACCATCATGGTCATCCCTTCGTGCGCCAGCTCCACCATGACGTCCAGCACTTCGTTGATCATCTCAGGATCGAGCGCCGACGTCGGCTCATCAAACAGCATCGCCACCGGATCCATGCATAGCGCACGCGCGATTGCCACACGCTGCTGTTGCCCGCCCGAAAGCTGCGCCGGGAACTTATTCGCATGCGCAGACAGCCCGACGCGTTCCAGCAGCTTCAGCCCCTTTTCGCGCGCCGCTTTTTTGTCGCGCTTCAGCACTTTGACCTGCGCCAGCGTCAGGTTCTCAATGATGGACAGGTGAGGGAACAGCTCAAAATGCTGGAACACCATCCCTACGTGGGAGCGAAGCTGGGCAAGGTTGGTTTTGCGGTCATTTACTTTGGTGCCGTTAACGACAATCTCGCCCTGCTGGACAGGTTCCAGCCCATTAACGGTTTTGATAAGCGTGGACTTACCGGAACCGGACGGGCCGCATACCACTACCACATCGCCTTTTTTTACTTCTGTTGAGCAGTCGGTCAGCACCTGAAAGTGCCCATACCATTTAGAAACATTTTTCAGGGAAATCATTATACCGTCCTTTTCTTCAGCCAGCTGACCAACAGCGATGCGCTTAAACTAATCACAAAATAGACCCCGCCCGCGAAGAGGATCATCTCAACCTGCGTTCCGTCACGTTCGCCAATGGTGGAGGCGGTACGGAAGAAGTCTGCCAGACTCAGCACGTAGACCAGGGAGGTATCCTGGAACAGGACGATGCCCTGCGTCAGCAGCAGCGGAACCATGGCGCGAAACGCCTGCGGCAAAATAATGAGCTTCATGGACTGCCAGTGCGTCATACCGAGCGCCAGCGCAGCGCTGGACTGCCCGCGAGAGATACTCTGAATACCTGCGCGGATGATCTCTGAGTAGTAGGCGGCTTCAAACATGGAAAACGCCACCATGGCAGAGATCAGGCGGATATCGGTCTTTGGCGACAGTCCCAGTACGTTCTGTAAAAAGCCGGGAACAATCAGATAAAACCACAGCAGCACCATGACCAGTGGAATGGAGCGGAATACGTTAACGTAAGCCGTGGCAAACCAGGCGAGCGGCTTAAAGCTCGACAGGCGCATCACTGCCAGCAGGGTGCCCCAGACAATACCGACGATAATGGCGATAACGGTGATCTTTAAGGTGATTGCCAGTCCATCCAGCAGATAGGGCATGGAGGGAACAATGGAACTCCAGTCAAAATCGTACATTTATTTGCCCCCCAGATTGCCCGGCAGGCGTACTTTGCGTTCAACCAGGTTCATCACCAGCATGATGAAAGCGTTAATCAGAACATAGGCGAGCGTGATCGCCGTGAAGGATTCCCAGGCGTGAGCGGAGTAATCCAGCAGTTTGCCCGCCTGTGCCGCCATATCCACCAGACCGATGGTTGAGGCGATAGCCGAGTTTTTTACCAGGTTCATCATCTCGGACGTCATCGGCGGAACGATGACGCGGTAAGCGTTAGGCAGCAGTACGTAACGGTAGGCCTGGGGCAGAGTCAGGCCCATTGCCAGTGCCGCATTCTTTTGCCCGCGCGGCAGTGACTGTATGGCGGCACGTACCTGCTCGCAGACGCGCGCAGCGGTGAACAGCCCCAGACACAGCATAGAGGAGACAAAAAATTGTACGTTAGGATCCAGCTCGGCCTTAAACCACATGCCGAGATCTTCCGGCAGCAGTTCCGGGATCACCAGATACCAGGTAAAGAACTGCACGATCAGCGGAACGTTACGGAACAGTTCCACATAGAGCGTGCCAATCGAAGAGAGAAAACGGTTAGGGACGGTACGCAGAATACCGAACAGCGAACCGACAAGAAACGCGATAATCCACGCCGTTATCGATAACGCAACGGTAACCTGAAAGCCGCTCCACAGCCAGCCGAGATAGGTGGTGTTGCCGAACGGGGCTTGTTGCAGAAAGATGCCCCAGTTCCAGTCAATTGACATAGTAAACTCCAGAAAAAAAAGGGTAGCAGCGCTACCCTCGAAGATTGGTGAGAAGCTCAATTTTTGCGCTGAGTGGGGAACGACCACTCAACGTATAGTCTGTCCATGCTTCCCGACAATCGAGAGGGCAGGAGATCCCGCCCCTGTCGTTCTAATTAGTTAAGAGCTTTGTCGTTTGGTGATTTGAACAGCGCTTTCATGTCGTCAGACAGTTCAAAGTTCATGTTCAGGTTTTTTGGTGGAATTGGGTTCTTGAACCATTTGTCGAACCATTTTGCCGCTTCGCCGGAGGTTTGCGCCTGAGCGATGGTGTCATCGATCAGTTTCTTGAAGTCCTCGTCACC
The DNA here is from genome assembly GCF_050030335.1 of Enterobacter cloacae complex sp. 302F9. Lineage (NCBI taxonomy): Bacteria > Pseudomonadati > Pseudomonadota > Gammaproteobacteria > Enterobacterales > Enterobacteriaceae > Enterobacter > Enterobacter cloacae complex sp. 302F9. The sequence continues at coordinate 1,310,451 of NZ_JBLGUC010000001.1, forward strand.
TTTACGCAGCATACAGCCGTAGGCTTCTTTCGACTGGGCGGTACCGACGATTTCCCAGTTGTCTGGTTTCTTCGCTTTCGCGCGTTCGCCCGCCAGCAGGGCGTCATCCATCATAAACGCGACAGCACGGCCGCTTTCCAGGGTACGGAAGGAGTCGCCATGGTCTTTCGCGCTGATGATGCGCATGTCCATTTTCTTCTCGTCGTTCAGCTTGTGCAGCAGCACTTCGGACGTGGTACCGGAGGTCACGACAACCGCTTTGCCTTTCAGGTCAGCAAAATCTTTGATGTCGCCGCCTTTCTTCGTCAGCAGGCGGGTGCCCACAACGAAGATGGTGTCCGAGAAAGCGGCCTGTTTCTGACGCTCAAGGTTGTTGGTGGTTGAGCCACATTCAAAATCAAATGTGCCGTTTTGCAGCAGAGGAATACGGTTTTGTGAAGTGATGGGGATCAGCTTCACTTGCAGGTCAGGTTTGTTCAGCTTTTTCTTCACGGCTTCAACGATGGCGTTGGAGTAATCCTGTGAATAGCCCACGACTTTTTGCGTGTTGTCGTAGTAAGAGAACGGGACAGAAGATTCACGGTGGCCGACCACGATCACGCCGTTTTTGGCAATCTTGTCGAGAGTGCTTCCTGCTGCCGGAGCGTCTTCAGCGTGGACAACCCCCGCAGACATTCCCATAACCAGCATTGCTGTGGCCAGTTTACGTAATTGCATACCCAACTCCTTTCTTATCAGCGCCAGTGACGCATAGATACCCATTGTGATGTTGTTATATCTCGCGCAATGCGAGTGCAGTGTTATGCAAGCTTGTTAACATTTAGTCTGGCTTAATGTAAAGATTTTGCTGCGTTATTGTTTATTTTTGCGAAGCGCGCCGCACCATTCAGAGGCAATGATCCCTCGTTGCACCGTTTCGGTGCTACCGATGATCTACGCTGGTGCGACAAAGTTGCACGTTAAGCCAGACAGCGTTGATGTGAATAAACAAAGCAACAGGCGTGCCAGAATTGAAGTTTGGGAGGAAATTGTCGGGTGGCGGCGCTGGAGAGTAGGCCGGGTAAGGCGTAGCCGCCACCCGGCAACAGAAGGTAAGGTTATTTACGACGCTGACGCAGGCTCATCAGTACTGCGCCAAAGCCGAACAGCAAGGTCAAAATCCACAGCGGCCAGTTCCCGGTGCGCGCGTAAGGCGTAAGCCCGGTAGTTGGCGTGACGTTAGTAGTCAGCACCTCACGGGTAAATTGCGGGATCATGGCCTGGATTTCACCCTGCGGACCAATCACGGCGGTAATGCCGTTATTGGTGCTGCGCAGCAACGGACGTGCCAGCTCCAGAGAGCGCATTCGCGCCATCTGGAAGTGCTGCCACGGGCCAATCGATTTACCGAACCACGCATCGTTTGAGATGGTCAGCAGATAGTCAGTGTCCGGGCGGAAATTATCGCGCACCTGCTCGCCGAGGATAATCTCGTAGCAAATGGCGGCCGTCAGGGCAAAACCGTGCGCATGCAGTTGCGGCTGAACGTAAGGGCCCCGGCTGAATGAGGACATCGGCAAATCAAAGAACGGTGCCAGTGGGCGCAGAATAGACTCCAGCGGAACAAATTCGCCAAACGGTACAAGGTGGTTTTTGTTGTAGCGATTGGTGGAGGTATAGCTGTATTCGCTGTCCTTACCGAGCGTAATGATCGTGTTGTACGTGTCATAGCGGTTCTGCTGATTGAGACGCGCATCCACAATTCCGGTGATCAGCGTACTGCCGCGCGCGCGCAGCAGATCGTCCATCATCTTCAGGAAGGGCTGCTGATTGATCTCCAGGTCCGGGATCGCAGACTCAGGCCAGATGATGAGCTGCGATTTGCCCATCACCTTTTCAGTGGCGTTGGCGTAGATTTTCAGCGTGTTCAGCAGCTGATTCTCATCCCATTTTAGGGACTGCGGGATATCGCCCTGTACCAGAGAAACCTGCGTGGCGCGCGCGGGCTCCAGCGTAAACCACTGGATATAACGCAGCGGGAAGGGCAGGGCAAACAGGATCAACGCGGCAACCAGCGGCTTCCAGTTACGTGTCACCAGAGCCAGCACCAGAAGGCCGCTGACGATCATCAACAGGAAATTGATGGCTTCCACGCCCATGACCGGGGCCAGGCCTTTCAGCGGGCCGTCTACCTGGCTATAGCCGAACTGCAACCACGGGAAACCGGTCAGTACCCAGCCGCGCAGAAATTCGGTGATTTGCCAGACAACGGGTGCCGCTATCGCCACGCGCAGCCAGGTCGTTTTTGGCCACAGGCGAGACAGGATGCCCGCGAACAGGCCGGTGTAGAGCGAGAGATAGGCGGCGAGCAGCACAACCAGGAAGACGTTAACCGGCCCCGGCATTCCGCCAAATTGCGCGATACTGACGTAGACCCAGTTGATACCAGAGCCGAACAGCCCCAGCCCCCAGAAGTAGCCAATGGCCGCGGCCTGTACCGGACGACGGTTCAGGGTAAGACCCTGTAGCCCCATCAGGGAGAGAATAGCGGCTGGCCAGATATCGTAAGGAGAAAAAGCCAGCGTACCGCTGGCTCCGAGTAACAGCGCCAGCAGCAAACGGACGCGCTGGCGTTCAAAGAGTGGGGCAAATGCCATTTACATTAATCTTCCAGTTTTGGCACCGGTGAGTCGTCCGGCATTCTGACGTGAACCTGAATAATACGTCGGCTGTCAGCCATTGCGACCTTGAACTGGTAACCATCGATGTCAACGGTTTCACCGCGGGCAGGAAGATGGCCGAAGGCCTGCATCACCAGACCACCAATGGTGTCCACTTCTTCATCGCTGAAGCTGGTGCCAAAGGTATCGTTGAAGTCTTCAATGGAGGCCAGCGCGCGCACGGTCCAGGTGTGGCGGCTCAGCTGACGGAAGTCGATATCCTCTTCTTCGTCATACTCATCTTCGATTTCGCCCACGATCAGCTCAAGGATGTCTTCGATTGTGACCAGACCGGAAACGCCACCAAATTCATCAATAACAATCGCCATGTGATAGCGCTGGGAGCGAAACTCCTTCAGCATCCGATCCACACGTTTACTTTCCGGCACAACCACGGCCGGGCGTAACACCTTTTCCATACTGAAGGCTTCGGCATCGCTGCGCATAAACGGCAGCAGATCTTTCGCCATCAAAATCCCTTCAATGTGATCTTTGTCTTCGCTGATGACCGGGAAACGTGAGTGAGCCGATTCGATAATCACATCGAGGCACTCGTCCAGCGTCTGGTTGCGTTTCAGGGTAATCATCTGCGAGCGGGGGATCATGATGTCGCGGACGCGCTGGTCGGCGATGTCCATCACCCCTTCGAGCATTTCGCGCGTATCTTCGTCGATAAGGTCGTTCTGCCCGGAATCACGAATCAGCTCCAGCAGTTCATCACGGTTTTTCGGTTCGCCGTGGAAAAGCTGGTTCAGAATGAGGGAGAAAAATCCCTTTTTAGTGGTTGTCGTGTCGCTACTGTGTGAATTGTCGTCGCTCATGGCGTTTGTTAAGGGTTCTCTTGTTAGTTCAATGTTAACCGCCGCGCTATGTCCCTGCGCGGCGGCATGGTAGTCAGTGACTGACTATTCTTTCTCGGCAATGTACGGATCCTCATAGCCCAGAGCAAGCATTATCTCTGTCTCGAGGGATTCCATCTCTTCCGCTTCGTCATCTTCAATATGGTCGTAACCCAGAAGATGCAGGCTACCGTGCACCACCATGTGTGCCCAGTGCGCTTCCAGCGGCTTTTGCTGCTCTTTGGCTTCCTGCTCAACCACCTGACGGCAGATGATCAGATCGCCCAGCAGCGGCATCTCAATGCCCGGAGGGGCTTCGAACGGGAAAGAGAGCACGTTGGTCGGCTTATCTTTCCCGCGGTAGGTCAGGTTGAGCTCATGGCTTTCTGCTTCATCCACCAGGCGAATCGTGACCTCTGATTCTTCCTGAAACTGGGGGATAACGGCATCCAGCCATTTCTGAAACTGTGCCTCTTCTGGCATGCCGGAATTATCATCACAGGCCAGCTGTAAATCGAGGATCACCTGACTCATTTCTGTTCATGCTCCTGCGCTTCGCGCTTACGTTCTGCGGCCAGTTCGGCCCTGCGCTTCTGATCTGCCTCTTCCCAGGCCTCATAAGCGTTAACGATACGCGCGACCACGGGATGGCGTACCACGTCTTCACTGTGGAAGAAGTTAAAGCTGATTTCCTCTACCTCGGCCAGGACTTCGATGGCGTGACGCAGACCCGATTTGGTGTTACGCGGCAGGTCAATCTGGGTGACGTCACCGGTGATAACCGCTTTCGAGTTAAAGCCAATACGCGTCAGGAACATCTTCATCTGTTCGATGGTGGTGTTCTGGCTCTCATCCAGAATGATGAACGCGTCGTTAAGCGTACGGCCACGCATGTAGGCCAGCGGAGCAACTTCAATCACGTTACGCTCGATGAGCTTTTCAACTTTCTCGAAGCCGAGCATTTCGAACAGCGCGTCATACAGCGGGCGCAGGTAGGGATCTACTTTCTGACTCAAATCGCCCGGCAGGAAGCCCAGTTTTTCACCGGCTTCAACAGCAGGGCGGGTCAGCAGGATACGGCGGATCTCCTGACGCTCGAGCGCATCGACCGCAGCGGCAACGGCCAGATAGGTTTTACCCGTACCCGCCGGGCCTACGCCGAAGGTGATGTCGTGGTCGAGAATGTTGGCGATGTACTGCGCCTGGTTCGGGGTACGAGGCTTAATCACGCCGCGTTTAGTTTTGATGTTGATGGCTTTGCCATAGTCCGGCACGCTTTCCGCGCTCTGCTCAAGCACGCGCGCCTCTTTAATGGCCAGGTGGATCTGTTCAGGTTCAATATCCTGGATCTCTCCGCGCATCGGGGCGGTATCAACATACAGGCTGCGGAGAATATCTGCCGCGGCGTTGACGCAGATTGGGCGTCCGGTGAGTTTGAAATGGTTATCGCGACGATTGATTTCGATACCCAGACGTCGCTCCAGTTGTTTGATGTTGTCATCAAACGGCCCGCACAGGCTCAGCAGGCGAGCGTTGTCTGCGGGCTCAAGGCTAATTTCACGCGTATCTATGTTCAAACTGTTCCTCTTTAATTGGTTAACTGACCTGTGGCCACACGGCGTAATAAAACGGTCATTACCGAAATTATTCACGCCACAGAATAAAGGCGCAAGCGTTGCGGTAGATATTGGGGGTGATGAGAGGAAATACAAGGCCTGCCGGACAGGCAGGCCAGAAGGATCAAGGCTGGTAAATACCTACGCCAGAGTCGTTGACTTTGCGGGTGCGAGAGATAACGGATTCCGGCGTCTCGGCAATACGCAGACCCATTTCGTCCTCAGTGCGTACCACCTTCCCGCGCAGCGAGTTCGTGAGTACTTCGACAATCTCGATGTCCACAAACTTACCGATCATGTCCGGGGTGCCTTCAAAATTCACCACGCGGTTATTTTCGGTTCGACCAGACAGTTCCATGACGCTCTTACGGGAGGTGCCTTCCACCAGAATACGCTGGACAGTACCGAGCATACGACGACTCCAGGCGTTGGCCTGCTGGTTGATACGCTCCTGTAGAATATACAGACGCTGCTTTTTCTCTTCTTCCGGCACATCGTCAACCATATCGGCCGCAGGGGTGCCCGGGCGCGCAGAGAAGATAAAGCTGTAGCTGACGTCGAAATTCACCTCGCCGATGAGCTTCATGGTGCGCTCAAAGTCATCAGCGGTTTCGCCAGGGAAGCCGACGATAAAGTCGGAGCTAATCTGGATATCCGGGCGCGCTTCACGCAGCTTGCGGATGGTGGACTTATACTCGAGCACCGTATGTGGACGACCCATCAGGTTCAGCACGCGATCAGAACCGCACTGGATCGGCAGGTGCAGGAAGCTCACCAGCTCTGGCGTATCGCGATAGACGTCAATAATGTCGTCGGTAAATTCCATCGGATGGCTGGTGGTAAAGCGAATGCGGTCGATGCCGTCAATCGCCGCCACCAGACGTAGCAGTTCAGCAAAGCTGCCGGGGGTACCGTCGTAGTTTTCCCCGCGCCAGGCGTTCACGTTCTGACCCAGCAGGTTCACTTCACGAACGCCCTGCGCGGCAAGCTGCGCGATTTCAAACAGGATATCGTCTGCCGGGCGGCTCACTTCTTCACCGCGGGTGTAAGGCACCACGCAGTAAGTACAGTATTTGTTGCAGCCTTCCATGATGGAGACGAAGGCGGTCGGGCCATCAGCGCGCGGCTCAGGCAGACGGTCAAATTTCTCGATCTCCGGGAAGCTCACGTCAACCACCGGGCTACGGCTGCCGCGAACCTGATTAATCATCTCTGGCAGGCGGTGCAGGGTCTGAGGGCCAAAAACGATATCCACATAGGGGGCTCTCTGGCGGATCAGCTTACCTTCCTGCGATGCGACGCAGCCACCCACACCAATAATCAGGTCCGGATTTTTCCGTTTGAGAAGCTTCCAGCGGCCTAACACATGAAAAACTTTTTCCTGTGCTTTTTCACGAATTGAACAGGTGTTCAGCAGCAGCACATCGGCTTCTTTCGCATTTTCAGTCAGCTGGTATCCGTGGGTGGTATCCAGCAGATCGGCCATCTTCGATGAATCGTATTCGTTCATCTGACAGCCCCAGGTTTTTATATGGAGTTTTTTAGTCATCGACTTGCTCAGCTCAGGATTGCAAGCCGCGTATTGTAATGCTTTGGTGCGGTTGTGACCAGTATGAAGGTTGTCAACCTCAGGGCCGCAAAAATCCGGTAAACTTAAGGTATTCTCCAATAAGGAATAGTGACCATGACACTCCTGAAAACCGAAGTTGCCGTTGTTGGCGGCGGTATGGTCGGCGGCGCACTGGCGCTGGGGCTGGCGCAGCAGGGATTTGACGTAACCGTTATTGAACAGGCGGCTCCGCCGGCATTCGATCCTGCCAGCCAACCGGACGTGCGTATTTCCGCCATCAGCGCGGCCTCTGTTGATCTGCTTCGCGGGCTGGGCGTCTGGGAGGCGGTGCTGGCGATGCGCGCGCACCCATACAGCCGTCTTGAAACCTGGGAGTGGGAAAATGCTCACGTGTCGTTTGATGCCGCCGAGCTGAAACTGCCGCGCCTGGGCTATATGGTGGAAAACAACGTGCTCCAGCAGGCACTCTGGCAGGCGCTGGAGGCGCACCCGAAGGTGACGCTGCGCGTTCCGGACTCGCTGAAAGGCCTGCATCGTCATGAGGGCGGGTATCTCCTGACGCTGGACAACGACGATGAGCTGGCCGTGAAGCTGGCGGTGGGGGCGGATGGCGCGAACTCGCAGGTCAGGCAGATGGCAGGCATTGGGATCCATGCCTGGCAGTACCAGCAGTCCTGCATGCTGATCACCGTGCAGTCAGAAAACGCGCCGGGCGAAAGCACCTGGCAGCATTTTACGCCGAACGGCCCGCATGCATTCTTACCGCTGTTTGATAACTGGGCCTCGCTGGTGTGGTACGACAAACCGGCGCGCATTCGACAGTTGCAGGGGCTGTCCATGGATCAGTTGCAGCGCGAAATTCGCCAGCACTTCCCGAGTCGTCTGGGTAACGTGACCCCGGTTGCCGCCGGCGCATTCCCGCTGATGCGACGCCATGCGTTACAGTATGCCCGTGAAGGACTGGTGCTGGTGGGGGACGCGGCGCACACCATTCATCCGCTGGCGGGGCAGGGGGTGAATCTGGGATACCGTGACGTCGATGCGTTACTGGATGTGCTGGGTAACGCTCGCGCCCACGCGGAAGCCTGGGCCAGCCATCAGGTACTGAAGCGCTACCAGACGCGCCGTATGGCGGATAACTTCATTATGCAGTCGGGGATGGATCTGTTCTATGCCGGGTTCAGCAATGATGTTGGTCCGGTGCGTATAGTGCGCAATATTGGATTGATGGCGGCGGAGCGTGCCGGTGGTCTGAAGCGTCAGGCCCTGAAATATGCCCTCGGACTCTGATCTTTATTCCCTCTCCCCGTGGGAGAGGGTTAGGGTGAGGGCATCAGGCCGCACTATTCTGAGCAACAAAAACAAAAAAGCCCGCAGAGCGGGCTTGTTTGTTTTAAGTGGCTGGGGTGCAGGGATTCGAACCCCGGAATGCTGGTATCAGAAACCAGAGCCTTACCGCTTGGCGACACCCCAATTGCGTTAAACAAACTGCTTAACGACTTTAAAGTGGCTGGGGTACGAGGATTCGAACCTCGGAATGCCGGAATCAGAATCCGGTGCCTTACCGCTTGGCGATACCCCAACAATGTTCAGTTTACCGAATCGTATTCGATAACATAAATATGGTGGCTACGACGGGATTCGAACCTGTGACCCCATCATTATGAGTGATGTGCTCTAACCAACTGAGCTACGTAGCCAGTACTGCAATCTTCGATGGCTGGGGTACCTGGATTCGAACCAGGGAATGCCGGTATCAAAAACCGGTGCCTTACCGCTTGGCGATACCCCAATACCGCGGAGAACCGCATAATCGAAGAAATATGGCTGGGGTACCTGGATTCGAACCAGGGAATGCCGGTATCAAAAACCGGTGCCTTACCGCTTGGCGATACCCCATCCGTGCAACGCTTACCTGGGAATGGTGCGGGAGGCGAGACTTGAACTCGCACACCTTGCGGCGCCAGAACCTAAATCTGGTGCGTCTACCAATTTCGCCACTCCCGCAAAAAAGATGGTGGCTACGACGGGATTCGAACCTGTGACCCCATCATTATGAGTGATGTGCTCTAACCAACTGAGCTACGTAGCCATCTTTTTTTCGCGTTACCTTATCGGCGTTGCGGGGCGCATTATGCGTATAGACCCTTGCAGCGTCAACACCTTTTTCAATGAAAATAGCCGGAATGTGACTGTTTGGTTAGGTTGCGAACAGCGAGGCCGAATATTCGACAATTATTGGTTATTAATCGATTTTATGCGGAGAAAAGAGAGACAAAAAAATCAGGCCCCGGAGGGCCTGATGATACTCTGAACATTATTTATAGGCAGACTGGTGAACGCCCACCGCGCGTCCTGACGGATCGTTCATCGCTTTGAATGATTCATCCCATTCAATGGCTTTAGCAGAAGAGCAGGCGACCGATGGGCCACCCGGTACGCACTCTGCTGCGCTTGGAACCGGGAACAGCTCCTCAAAGATCTCACGGTACAAATACGCTTCTTTCGAGGCTGGCGTGTTGTACGGGAAACGGAAGCTCGCAGTTTCCAGTTGTTGATCAGAAACCTGTTTCGCCGCCACCTCTTTCAGGGTGTCGATCCAGCTGTAACCCACGCCATCCGAGAACTGCTCTTTCTGACGCCACGCCACGCTCGCCGGCAGGTAGGATTCAAAACATTCTCGCAGGATATGTTTCTCCATTTTGCCGTTGCCGCACATTTTGTCCTGCGGGTTGATGCGCATCGCCACATCAAGGAATTTCTTATCGAGGAACGGCACGCGGGCTTCCACACCCCAGGCGGACATCGCTTTGTTGGCGCGCGCGCAGTCAAACATGTGCAGCGCCTGTAGCTTACGCACCGTTTCTTCATGCAGCTCTTTGGCGTTTGGCGCTTTGTGGAAATAGAGGTAACCGCCAAACACTTCGTCAGAACCCTCGCCGGAGAGCACCATCTTGATGCCCATCGCTTTGATCTTCCGCGACATCAAATACATCGGTGTGGAGGCGCGAATGGTGGTCACATCATAGGTTTCAATGTGATAGATCACATCGCGGATCGCATCCAGACCTTCCTGTACGGTGAAGTGAATTTCATGGTGCACCGTGCCGAGATGATTTGCCACTTCCTGGGCGGCTTTCAGGTCAGGTGCCCCTTCCAGACCCACGGCAAAGGAGTGCAGCTGCGGCCACCAGGCTTCAGAGCGCTCCTGATCTTCCACGCGACGTGCGGCGAATTTCTTGGTGATCGCGGAGATCACGGAGGAGTCCAGACCGCCGGAGAGCAGTACGCCGTAAGGTACGTCTGACATCAGGTGGCTTTTCACTGACTCTTCCAGGGCCTGACGCAGTTCGGCTTTGTCCGTCACGTTGTCTTTCACCGCCTCATAATCAAACCAGTCGCGCTGGTAGTACGGGCGGATCTCGCCGTCTTTACTCCACAGGTAGCTACCTGCCGGGAACTCTTTGATGGTGCGGCACACCGGCACCAGGGCTTTCATCTCTGAGGCAACGTAGAAGTTGCCGTGCTCATCGTGTCCCATGTACAGCGGGATAATACCGATATGGTCGCGGCCAATCAGATAAGCGTCTTTTTCGCTGTCGTACAGCGCGAAGGCGAACATACCTTGCAGATCGTCGAGGAACTCCGGGCCTTTCTCCTGATACAGCGCCAGGATCACTTCGCAGTCTGAGCCGGTCTGAAACGCGTAGCGATCGCCGTACTCGGCGCGCAGCGCCTGATGGTTGTAAATTTCACCGTTAACAGCCAGCGCGTGCGTTTTTTTCTCGTTATACAGCGGCTGTGCGCCAGCGTTGACATCAACAATGGAGAGACGTTCATGAGCCAGAATCGCTTTATCGCTGGCGTATACGCCTGACCAGTCCGGACCGCGATGGCGCATCAGGCGGGACAATTCGAGTGCTTTTTTACGCAGTTCGCCCGCGTCAGTTTTAATATCCAGTACGCCAAAAATAGAACACATAACCTTCTCCGTTAACCCTGTTGCGTTGTGATGTTGCTTGCTTATGAAAATGCCGCAAAAGGGGGAGGGGGCGCAAGCGTTTTACCGATGAAAACGTAAAAAGTGCAATGGCAATTGCCGAATCTTAAAAAAAGAGCATGTCTTAAGCAATTCTATTGATGATTTCTCAATGGAGGGCTGATTTCGTTAGATGAAGTGATGTTTTCAGACGGCAGAAATGAAAAACCACGCACTTAGGCGTGGTTCTGAATCAAATAACGTCGATTTCGTCGACAGAGGGGTAAATCCAGCTTGGCCGGAACGGCATCGTATCAATGTCATCAAGCTGTGAAACGCCAGATAGCACCAGGATGGTTTCAAGCCCCGCCTGGAAGCCAGCCAGAATATCGGTACGCAGGTTGTCGCCCACAATGACGGTTTCTTCTGAGTGTGCCTGCATCGTATTCAGTGCGGCGCGGATGATCCACGGGCTCGGTTTACCGACAACAAACGGCTTACGACCCGAGATTTTTTCGATACCGGCGCAAAGCGCACCGCAGGCGGGATAAAAACCACGACCGTGCGTGTCCGGGTTGGTGGCGATAAAACGCGCACCGTTGGCGACAAAGTAGGCTGCCTTATGCATCATCTCCCAGTTAAAGGAGCGCGTTTCGCCCACGATGACAAAGTCCGGGTTCACGTCGGTGATGGTGAAGCCCGCTTTATACAGCTCGTGGATCAGCGCACCTTCACCAACGACATAGGCTTTTTTGCCTTCCTGACGCTTCAGGAAATCCGCGGTCGCCATCGCAGAGGTATAGAACACGCTGTCCGGGACGTTGACGCCTGCGGTAGCAAAGCGGTTTGCCAGATCCTGACCAGTCTGTGAAGGGTAGTTCGTGAGAAGAACCAGTGGCATTCCTTTGTCGATGATGCGGTGAAGAAACTCCGCAGCACCCGGCACGGCAACGTTGTCGTGCATCAGCACGCCGTCGATATCACAAATTACATTCTTAATGGTCATGGACAATCCGACATCAAAAAAAGAAGGCGTTACTATAAGGTCCGATCAGGATTCCAGCAAATGTTGCAGCAGGATCCCGTTGAGCATGGCACGTTTTACCAGGGCGAATGCGCCAATTGCCGAGCGGTGATCGAGCGTAGATCGCACCACCGGCAAATTCTGGCGAAATGCCTTCAGCGCCTGGGTATTGATGCAGCCTTCAATGGCGGGCAGTAACACTTTTTCGGCTTCAACGATCTCGCCGGCAATCACCACTTTCTGCGGATTAAACAGGTTGATGGCAATGGCGATGGTCTTACCCAGGTGGCGTCCTACCTGTTCGATCACTTCGCAGGCCAGCGCATCGCCTTTGTTTGCCGCTTTGCAGATGGCGCCGATCTTACAATCGTCCAGCGTGACGCGGCTCTGGTAACCCTGCTCCAGCAGATGGCGAACGCGATGTTCAATGGCGGCATTGGCGGCAACGGTTTCAAGACAGCCAAAGTTACCGCAGTGGCAGCGCTCGCCAAGCGGTTCCACCTGGATATGACCAATCTCGCCTACGTTACCGTTACGGCCAATAAAAATGCGGCCATTCGAGATGATGCCCGCACCTGTACCACGGTGAACGCGCACCAGAATAGAGTCTTCGCAGTCCTGGCTCGCACCAAAGTAGTGCTCCGCCAGCGCCAGCGAGCGAATATCGTGACCAACAAAGCAGGTCAGCTTGAAGCGCTTTTCCAGCGCCTCAACCAGCCCCCAGTTCTCTACCTTAATATGCGGCATGTAGCGAATAACGCCGCTTTCCGGGTCAACCAGGCCGGGCAAAATCACCGAGATGGCGATGAGTTCACGGATCTTGCGCTGACAGCTTTCGATAAACTGCGCAATGGTATTCAGCAACGCGTGTTCAAGCGTCTCCTGCGTGCGCTCAGGAAGGGGGTAGTGTTCTTCGGCAATGGCCTTGCTGCTCAGATCGTAGAGCGTAAGCGTGGTGTCATGACGTCCTAAGCGAACGCCAATGGCCTGAAAATTGCGGGTTTCCGTGACGATGGAAATCGCGCGGCGGCCCCCGGTGGAGGCCTGCTGATCGACTTCTTTGATCAGGCCGCGCTCAATAAGCTGGCGTGTAATTTTTGTCACGCTGGCGGGAGCAAGCTGGCTTTGTTCGGCTATCTGAATGCGTGAGATTGGCCCGTGCTGGTCAATCAGGCGATAAACCGCCGCGCTGTTAAGTTGTTTAACGAGATCGACATTACCGATTTGAGCTTGTCCGCCTGGTGTCATACTTTTACTTACTCAGTGACGACCTCGTTACCATTAACGATGGTCTTAATAATTTTATAATCGTGTGTGAACGCCGTCAGGTTTGCAACCATACCTGGCGCAATACCGCCGAGCTGTTTATCGACGCCAATGGCGCGCGCCGGATAAAGCGTGGCCATGCGCAGCACTTCCTCAAGCGCGATGCCGCAATGTTCAACGAGGTTACGTACCCCTTCGATCATCGTCAGAGAAGAACCGCTCAGCGTGCCGTTCTCATCCACACACAGTCCATTCCGGTAGTATATTGTTTTACCAGCAAAAATGAACTGCTCAATATTCGCTCCTGCCGGAGCGGTAGCATCCGTTACCAGGCAGAGCTTGTCGCCTTTCAGACGCTTGGCGTTGCGGATGTTGGTGTAATCGACATGCAAGCCGTCGGCGATAATGCCGCAGTAGACGTCTGGTTCATCCAGAATGGCACCAACCAGTCCCGGTTCGCGGCCAGTAATATAGGGCATCGCGTTATAAAGGTGTGTGGCAAACGTAATGCCTGCGCGGAAACCGGCCTTCGCCTCTTTCAGCGTCGCGTTCGAATGGCCCGCAGACACCACAATCCCGGCGGCGGCCAGTTTGCTGATAACGTCCGTGCCGGTCATTTCCGGGGCCAGCGTTACTTTGGTGATCACATCGGCATTGGCGCACATGTAATCCACCAGCTCGGCATCCGGTTTGCGCACGTAGTTTGGGTTATGGGTGCCTTTCTTGACCATATTCAGCCATGGTCCTTCCAGGTGCAGGCCCAGCGCCTGATTCGGATGTTTTGCCAGGTATTCGCGCATGACGCGGATACCCTGTTTCATCAGGTCATCGCTGCTGGTGATCAGCGTTGGCAGATAGCTGGTGCAGCCCGATTTCTCGTTGGCTTTTTGCATGATTTCCAGCGTTTCAACCGATACCGCCTCTGCGGTATCGTTAAACTGGACACCGCCGCAGCCGTTGAGCTGTACGTCGATGAAACCGGGGGAGATTACTGCTCCATTGAGGGAACGCTGTTCGATCTCCGGCGGCAGTTCCGCCAGCGGGCAAACACGTTCAATCAGGCCATTGGCGATTACAATCGCATGGTCATCCAGAATTTCATGGCCGGTATAAATCCGACCGTGGGTTAAAGCGTACATATCGACCCCCGGTTAAAAAAGCGACCGCCCCGGATAAAAGAGGCGGTTATTCAATTACAGACCTTTGATGTTCTCAGCTTCCAGCTCGTTAAAGTATTTCAGCGTTTTCACCTTCAGCTCCATGGTGGACGGTTCGTCACACACGACAACCGCTTTTGGATGCAGCTGTAAGCAGCTGATCGTCCACATATGGTTCACGTTACCTTCAACGGCAGCCTGAAGCGCTTGCGCTTTCACCGCGCCCAGCACCAGAATCATCACTTCTTCGGCATCCAGCAGCGTGCCCACGCCCACGGTCAGCGCGTATTTAGGCACCTGATTGACGTCGCCGTCAAAGAAGCGGGAGTTAGCCACGCGCGTATCATGGGTCAGCGTTTTAATACGGGTACGGGAAGCCAGTGAAGATGCCGGTTCGTTGAACGCGATATGACCATCGTTGCCTACGCCGCCCATAAACAGGTGGATTTTACCGTAGGAACGGATTTTTTCTTCATACTGACGGCATTCTGCGTCAATATCAGGCGCGTTTCCATTCAGCAGGTTAATGTTTTCAGCCGGAATATCAACGTGATCGAAGAAATTACGGTGCATAAAGCTGTGGTAACTTTCCGGATGTTCCTTCGGCAGGCCGACATATTCGTCCATGTTGAAGGTCACAACGTGTTTAAAGCTAACCTGGCCCGCTTTGTGCATTTCAACCAGAGCTTTATACGCGGTCAGGGGCGTGCCACCGGTTGGAAGACCGAGAACGAAAGGACGATCGGCTGTTGGTTTGAACGCGTTGATGCGGTTAACGATATGACGAGCAGCCCATTTTCCGACTTGTTCAGCTGTTGCCAGGGGAATCAGTCTCATTATTCACCTCTAAAGTTTAAGTAAAAGTGGGCGGATGATTAGTGCAACCTGAACTAAGCGTAACCTGGAACCTTTCAGGCCGGATCAATCCGTCTTGATTTTTTGAATGATAAAATAAGTTTTCGTCGTTAGCCAGTGAAAGGGAGGGTTTAATACGATATTTGGTGACAATAATCACAAAAAATAGGTGTTTAATTTGCGATACGAATTAATTTTTCACACACTCACACTGCCAGTGAATCATCAACTGTATCTATCGTTCGTGACACAATAAAAACATAGTTTATGCGCGAGTCTTAACAAAGGGTCTCGTAGGGGGAATAGGATGAATATTTTAGGTTTTTTCCAGCGCCTCGGTAGGGCTTTGCAGCTCCCTATCGCCGTGCTACCGGTTGCAGCGTTGCTGCTGCGATTCGGGCAACCCGATCTTCTTAACGTGCCGTTTATCGCCCAGGCAGGCGGCGCAATTTTTGACAACCTGGCGCTGATTTTCGCCATCGGTGTGGCGTCAAGCTGGTCAAAAGACAGCGCTGGTGCCGCGGCACTGGCAGGGGCTGTCGGTTACTTCATCCTCACGAAAGCGATGGTAACCATCAACCCTGAAATCAATATGGGTGTGCTGGCAGGTATCATTACCGGCCTGGTGGGTGGCGCCGTGTACAACCGTTGGGCAGGTATCAAACTTCCTGACTTCCTGAGCTTCTTCGGCGGTAAACGTTTTGTGCCGATTGCGACGGGCTTTTTCTGTCTGATCCTCGCCGCCATCTTTGGCTACGTTTGGCCACCGGTGCAGCATGCTATCCATGCGGGTGGCGAATGGATCGTGTCTGCGGGCGCAATGGGCGCGGGCATCTTCGGTTTCATTAACCGTCTGCTGATCCCAACCGGTCTGCATCAGGTACTGAACACCATCGCCTGGTTCCAGATTGGTGAGTTCACCAACGCGGCCGGCGCGGTATTCCACGGTGATATCAACCGCTTCTACGCAGGCGACGGCACCGCGGGCATGTTCATGTCTGGCTTCTTCCCAATCATGATGTTTGGTCTGCCTGGCGCGGCGCTGGCAATGTACCTGGCTGCGCCGAAAGCGCGTCGCCCAATGGTTGGCGGGATGCTGCTGTCCGTTGCGATCACCGCCTTCCTGACCGGCGTGACCGAGCCACTGGAATTCCTGTTCATGTTCCTGGCTCCGCTGCTGTATCTGATGCACGCGATCCTGACCGGTATCAGCCTGTTCGTCGCCACCCTTCTGGGTATCCATGCTGGCTTCTCCTTCTCCGCAGGCGCCATCGACTATGTGTTGATGTACAACCTGCCGGCGGCAAGCAGCAACGTCTGGATCCTGATGGTGATGGGTCTGATCTTCTTCGTTATCTACTTCGTTCTGTTCAGCGCGGTTATTCGTATGTTTAACCTGAAGACGCCGGGCCGCGAAGATACGAAAGATGATGTTGTGACCAGTGAAGCCAACAGCAATACCGAAGAGGGTTTAACCCAGCTGGCAACCAGCTACATTGCCGCTGTGGGTGGCACCGACAACCTGAAAGCGATCGATGCCTGTATTACCCGTCTGCGTCTGACCGTAGGTGACTCCGCGCGCGTGAGCGATGCAATGTGCAAACGCCTGGGTGCGTCTGGTGTGGTGAAACTGAACAAACAAACCATCCAGGTTATCGTGGGTGCGAAAGCCGAATCTATCGGCGATGAAATGAAAAAAGTGGTTGCCCGTGGGCCGGTCGCTGCCGCCTCAACGGATAACGCGCCAGTGGCTGACGCGCCGGTTGCAAAACCGCAGGCTGTGCCAAACGCGGTGACCATCGCTGCGCTGGTTTCTCCGGTGACAGGTGACGTTGTTGCGCTTGAGCAGGTGCCTGACGAAGCGTTCGCCAGCAAAGCGGTCGGTGACGGCGTGGCGGTGAAACCAACGGACAAAACCGTGGTCTCTCCGGCTGCCGGTACTATCGTGAAAATCTTCAACACCAACCACGCGTTCTGCCTGGAAACGGAAAAAGGCGCGGAGATCGTTGTCCATATGGGTATCGATACCGTTGCGCTGAACGGTCAGGGCTTTACTCGTCTGGTGGAAGAGGGTGCTGAAGTGGCGGCAGGTCAGCCGATTCTGGAAATGGATCTGGACTTCCTGAACGCCAACGCGCGCTCCATGATAAGCCCGGTCGTGTGCAGCAACATCGACGACTTCAGCGGTCTGGTGATCCAGGCGCAGGGTCAGGTGGTTGCAGGCCAGACGCCACTGTATGAGATTAAAGGCAAGTAATCGCTCCTGAGTAGAGTTATGCCTTTAGCGGCGGGGGATATCCTCCGCCGCTTTTTTTTGCAGCAATTGCCCCCATTATTTTCTTCCGGGACGTTTTAAGGGTTGTCACTACGTCCGGCTTATAAGATCATATGCCGTTATACGTTGTTTACGCTTTGAGGAATCCACGATGAGTGAGGCAGAAGCCCGCCCGAGTAACTTTATTCGTCAGATCATCGATGAAGATCTGGCCAGTGGTAAGCACACCACAGTCCACACGCGTTTCCCGCCGGAGCCAAATGGCTACCTGCACATTGGTCACGCCAAATCGATCTGCCTGAACTTTGGTATTGCGCAAGATTACCAGGGGCAGTGCAACCTGCGTTTCGATGACACCAACCCAGTAAAAGAAGACATCGAATACGTTGAGTCGATTAAAAACGACGTGCAATGGCTGGGCTTCAACTGGTCTGGCGATATCTGCTACTCCTCAGACTACTTCGATCAGCTGTATGCCTATGCGGTTGAACTGATTAACAAAGGTCTGGCATACGTCGACGAATTGTCTGCTGACGAAATCCGTGAATACCGCGGTACGCTGACTCAGCCTGGTAAAAACAGTCCGTTCCGCGATCGTAGCGTGGCAGAGAACCTGGCGCTGTTTGAAAAAATGCGTGCCGGTGGCTTCGAAGAAGGTAAAGCGTGTCTGCGTGCCAAAATCGATATGGCGTCTCCGTTCATCGTGATGCGCGATCCGGTGCTGTACCGCATTAAGTTCGCTGAACACCACCAGACCGGTAACAAGTGGTGCATCTACCCGATGTACGACTTCACCCACTGCATCAGCGATGCGCTGGAAGGCATTACGCACTCTCTGTGCACGCTGGAATTCCAGGACAACCGTCGTCTGTACGACTGGGTGCTGGATAACATCACCATTCCTGTGCATCCGCGTCAGTACGAGTTCTCTCGTCTGAATCTGGAATACACCGTGATGTCCAAGCGTAAGCTGAATCTGCTGGTGACCGACAAGCACGTTGAAGGCTGGGACGACCCGCGCATGCCAACCATCTCCGGCCTGCGCCGTCGTGGTTACACTGCCGCCTCTATTCGTGAGTTCTGCAAACGCATCGGCGTGACCAAGCAGGACAACACCATTGAAATGGCGTCTCTGGAATCCTGCATTCGTGAAGACCTCAACGAAAACGCCCCGCGCGCAATGGCCGTTATCGATCCGGTTAAGCTGGTTATCGAAAACTACCCGCAGGGCGAAAGCGAACTGGTCTCCATGCCTAACCATCCGAACAAACCGGAAATGGGAAGCCGTGATGTGCCGTTCAGCGGTGAAATCTGGATCGATCGCGCCGACTTCCGTGAAGAAGCGAACAAGCAGTACAAGCGTCTGGTGCTGGGCAAAGAAGTGCGTCTGCGTAACGCCTATGTGATCAAAGCCGAGCGCGTAGAGAAAGATGCGGAAGGTAACATCACGACCATCTTCTGTACGTACGACGCAGAGACGCTGAGTAAAGATCCGGCGGATGGCCGTAAAGTGAAAGGTGTGATCCACTGGGTGAGTGCGCAGCATGCGCTGCCGGTTGAGATCCGTCTCTACGATCGTCTGTTCAGCGTACCTAACCCAGGCGCTGCGGAGGACTTCCTGGCGGTTATCAACCCTGAGTCGCTGATTATCAAGCAGGGTTATGCCGAGCCGTCTCTGAAAGCCGCTGAAGCCGGTAAAGCGTTCCAGTTTGAACGTGAGGGTTACTTCTGCCTGGACAGCCGTTACAGCACGGCAGAAAAACCGGTATTTAACCGTACCGTCGGTCTGCGTGATACCTGGACTAAGATCGGCGAATAATAACGCTGGCATGGTCAATGAGAAACAAACGCCGCGTAATGCGGCGTTTTTTTTGAGGGTTAATGGCGTTGCAAAAGTTCAGCTACTCGCTGCTGGCTGCGTTCCAGCGCGGGGGCAGTCTCCTGTTTTCCTACTGTCACCTGATTGACCATTTCACTGAGAATAGCGGAGCCGGTGACATCCCCCATCCCTGTGAAATTCTTCTCACCGACGGAACCAAAGACCTGCATATGCGGATACTGAGCAATCAGTTGAGTCGTCAGATCGCCAAAGGCTTTAATAGCCGGGTTATGTTTGTAAACGGTGTGTGCAGCAACGGCTTTTGTCACCGGCAGCATCGCCCCTGGCGACATTAATACCCATTCTGCGGTATTTTGCGCTTGCTCCATAAATGACACGAATTTTTCAGCGGCTTCCGTCTCTTCTTCCTTCTGCCCAGTAGTGATGGTTAATGAAGTGATTACGCCATACACCGCAGAGGTTTTTTCAGTCGGAACGACAAAGCCGATGTCGGCCAGCGAACCTTCCTGAGCGATAGCTGGCAGAATGTAGGTCGAATAGACCGCCATCGGTGCAGTCTCGTTCATAAAGGCGTCTTTGATCTCCATAACATTATTAGAGCCGGGCATCGTGTATCGGGAAAGATCGCGGTAATAATTCAGCGACGCGAGCATTTCCGGTGAGTTGACGGTGACCTTGCCGTCAGCATTAAATACGTTGGCATGATTTGAAAGCGCAAACTGGGAAAAGTTTGCTCGGTCATCACACTCTCTGCCGTCGGCAGAGCGATACCGTATTTTTTGTCACCGATTTTGGTCAGCTTGCGCGCCGCATCCAGCAATTGGGCCCAGTTTTTGGGCTCACTAATCCCTGCCTTAGCCAGTACGGATTTTCGATACCAGATCCCCTGTAACCAGGCGCTAATGGGTACGCCAGTGTATGCATTTCCGTCTTCGGTGCGGACAATACGCAACACGCCGTCATAGAAAGACGCTTCCCCTTGTTTCTCTATCAGGGCTTTTACCGCCTTGTGATCGATTAGCGACTCTTTGTCCATTACCCGGGCGTAGTCATGGCTAACTTCGATCACTTCCGGCAACGCGCCTGAACGGGCAAGCGTAATCATTTTGGTATTAAAGGCGTCCTCTTCCACCGGCACCTGCTTCACGGTAATAGTAGGGTTTTCTTTCTGAAAGCGGTCGATCAGGCCGCGTATAACGGCCTGGCGCTCTTGCTCTACGGAGGAGTGCATAAATTCAATTGTAACCTGCTGCGGTTTATCCTCTTTACATCCTGAGAGTAATGCCGCAACGACCAGGGCCAGGGCCCGTAGCCTGTTTGTTGTTTTCATTTTTTCATCCCTTGTTGTGATACCGTTTCATTGGCGCAGATATGGATAGCGTCGGTTGACAGCGCACCGGCGCATATCAATAACCCGATCCCACCATCGGCAAACGCTTCACGTTCGGTATCTTCCACGGAAAGGGTTTTTCCATCGACAGTGGCGGTAAGGGTGTTTCCCATAACAGCGATATCGAAAACGAGGGGCCGCTCATAAACGTCAGACAGGACGGTTTCTGCCAGAATACGGGTCACCGCGTCGCGGACGCGTATTATCTGTACCTTTCCGTCGCGCATTACGCGCGCTGCGTAGTAACGTCTCATCCCCTGTACCCGGAAGGCCAGACCACCGTAGTCACCCAAATGCAGCGTGATGTCACTTTGCACCCGATAGTTATTCCACTGGCGAGTGCCGTGAATGATTAAACCCTCATCGTATTCTTTTGAGATCCGAAAGCTGGTTGGATAATGGCGGGAAAAGAGATCCACTACGTTGACCCATGAGCGCCACCAGAAGTCGTTCTCTCCGGCGGGTTTGCGCAGGGTCAGTTTCGGGACGCCATCCCAGCACATGCTGTCGATAAGGAGTCGACCACGGGCAATACGGGCGTCGGTACTCAGCGTCACGCCAATTTCACCTATTGGTTGGCCTTTACAGTCAGGGATATCCAGCGAGAGCGTTATTTCTTCGCCTGGGGCAACGTGGTGCGTGTCACCATAGCAAGGGATCAGACAATTGTTATCGTCATAGACCCGATAGCACAGCCGCACGTTAAGCGACGAGATATTGTCCGATGGGGCAATAAGCGTAGCGTGCAAGCGTTGTCCAGGGTAGATCAGTGGCGTGGCCATGAGATCGTAACTGCGCATTTCCACGATTTCCGGCGGGGTAAAAGTTTGCGTGGTCACACTGGCCTGAAGACCCTGCGCGAGGTGATGATAATGAATGCTCAGCATCTGCTGCCCCTGCCAGGCTTCGTTTTTCACCTCAACCGGAGCGGTATTCTCTTCCTTCAGCCAGCGAAAACCCTGTACGCTTCCCGGCAGGGAGAAATGGTATTGAGCCCCACCTTTCTTCGGTTCAGGGCGCGGAAGCCCGGCAATCTGATGGCCTAAATCCACCAGATAATCCGTAATGCGTACTGCGTTGTTGATGGAAAAACCGCCGTCCGCGGAAGAGATTAGCATTCTGTCCGCCAACGGGCCGCGCCAGTCCGGGCCGGCGTCAATACCCTGTAACCCGAGCATAATTCCAGACAGGCAGCCAACGTTGCCCGCATTGCAGTCGGTATCCCATCCGGAGGTATTAACGATGCACTGGGACTGCTGGAAATCGTCCGGCGCGTAGAGCATCGCCATAATCATCAACGCGTGGTTGGGGATCACATGGCAGTTGCTGGGATATTTATGGTAGCCGTAGTGGTCTTCAATTTTCTGGCGCGTCGTCTGCCAGTCGTTATCCTCTTGGCGCCAGCGGCAGACATCGGCGACCAGTATGGCAATTTGCGAATCTGGGGGGATAACGGATAAGCCTGTGGCAATCAGTTTTTCGATGTCCTGGCAGATAAAAGCCTGTGACTCCATTGCCGCCCAAAGCATGGCGGCATAAACGGATTCCCCATCGTGACTCACGCTGGCGGCTGTTTTTGCCAGAGACGCCGACAGTTGCGGTTGGCCGGGAGCCACGAGCGCCCAGCTATCAATGAAAATTTGCGCGCCGATTTGCTCTGCGATGGTTTTGCCATTGGTGGCGATAGCGCCACTCAGCGGGGCAGGGATACCCTTTTTAAGATTCAGCCACGCCGTATGTTCTGTTGAATTACCATTACCCCCCCACCAGAGGATAGTGCGCTTATCAATGATGTAATTCAGCCAACAGTGCCCCATCTGTTCGGCTGTCAGGTCTGGCGGTAACGCGTAATCCTCAAGCGCGCGAATAAATGTGAATGTTCCGGCTACGTCGTCATCGGTAATCACCAGAGGGCGATTGAATTTTTCATTAACGTAATACCGTATTGGCCCGAGTTCCCGCATGATTTTTTGCCAGGTCCAGCCTTCAAAAGGGCGACCCAGATACACGCCGATCAATTTCCCTAATACCCCAGCGTAAACGCGCTGGTAATAATCTGAAGGTAATTCCATTTTTTCATCCTTTTCTCTGTAATTAATCGCCAGTCAGGCGGATTCCCTTTTTACCAGGCGGTAGGGCATTTCGGTTGTGCTTCCCGGTGAATCCTGTTCCCCGGACAGGTGATTCATCAGGATTTCACCGGCTTTTTGTCCGATTAGTTCCGGAAAGTGGGCGATAGTGGTCAGGGAAGGGGTGACCAGTCCGGCCGAGGGGATATCATCAAAACCGACCACGGCAAGCTGCCCGGGAATGGTTATTCCCGTCTCTCTTGCCGCCCGCATCACGCCGATAGCCATTACATCGTTGGCGGCAAAGATAGCGTCCGGGCGAGGAACATTGCGGAAAAGTGATAGTGCGGACTGATAGCTGGTAGGTTCTGAGAAATCTGCTTGCATAAGAATTTGTGGCGTAAGGCCAGCCTGCACCATCGCCTGCTGATAGCCTTTCACACGGGCACCAGCCGGGCCGCCAGCGCCTGCGATCATACAGATGTGTTTGTGCCCCTGAGCCAGCAGATATTCGACAGCGCGGCGGGCGGCAGCGGTGTTGTCGATAAAAATATTGTGTAACGGCAAATTCCCGGCGGTTTTATACTCCGCTTCAATCCGGACGATGGGAAAACCGGCCATGAGATAGGGTTCAAAATCATTAACGCCGGCATGAAAAAAAGTGCCAATTACGGCATCGACGCGCCCCTGAGCCGACCAGTTCAGAAAATGCAGTTCCCTTTCCCGCACAGCATCGGTACTGGCAACGATGACATCATAACGATGGGCATCCATCACCGATTGCACCCCGCGTATCAGCGAGGCATAAAACGGGTTGGCAATGTCCGGAATAATACAGGCCACGGACAGTGTTTTATTGGTTTTCAATGCCTGGGCGAAGCGGTTTGGTACATAGCCCAGTTGTTTCGCCGCGTTTTCCACTCTGGCAACTGTCTCCTGGGGATAGGCGTGTTTTCCCATGCCTAACACTACTGAGACCACCGCCTGAGAAACTCCCGCCAGTGCAGCGACATCGCGTTGCGTCATTCTTTTTGCCATATGTGCGCCAACTTATACGTATAACCTGACCACATAATTAATGAGGTCTTTTGGCAGCGTCAAGACGAGAAACAGTAAAAACAGACGGTTAATTTAGAAAAAGCGAGCAATCTCACATCCTTTAACGGGTACTGTCAGAGTAAGGGAGAACCCGCTTTGCGCAGCGAATTAATACCAATTCAAAATTTATTATTTTCATAAATGATTTCAATTAAAAAATAAACATCTCAAATGTTTAAACGATGAAACCGATTACATGTTTATGGAAATAAAAGGTTTTTTGTCAAACGCCCGCATTTTTGGAGTTATGAATGAAATGTAACAGAAAACGATGAAATATGTGCGGTTGCTCATATTCTTACATTCCCGTTACAGAAAGAGATTGATAATTCGCGTCGCGAAAAATAGTCTAACCATTGTAGTCAACGAGGTTTTTCTCAACGCTACTTTTTCATTTTATTTTTTCGCTGTTTGCCTTTGGTAACAGCAATTTATACGTCAAAGAGGATAAACATATGCGTACGTTCAGTGGCAAACGTAGTGCGCTGGCGCTGGCTATCGCCGGTGTGACAGCTATGTCGGGCCTGGTGGTTGCGCCAGAGGCAAAAGCAGCAGGTTTCATCGAAGATTCCACCCTCACGGGCGGTATTTATTACTGGCAGCGTGAGCGTGACCGTAAAGACGTCACTGAAGATAAATACAAAACCAACCTTTCTCACTCGACCTGGAACGCCAACCTTGATTTCCAGTCGGGATATGCCGCCGATATGTTCGGGATCGATATTGCAGCGTTCACCGCAATTGAAATGGCCGAAAATGGCGACAGCGGCCATCCGAACGAAATTGCGTTCTCCTCCAGCAATAAAGCCTACGACGAAGACTGGTCCGGCGATAAAAGCGGAATCAGCCTGTATAAAGCGGCTGCAAAATTCAAATATGGTCCGGTCTGGGCGCGTGGAGGTTATATCCAGCCAACCGGCCAGACGCTGTTAGCACCGCACTGGAGCTTTATGCCAGGTACCTATCAGGGTGCGGAAGCCGGTGCTAATTTTGACTACGGCGATGCGGGGGCGTTGAGCTTCTCCTATATGTGGACCAACGAGTACAAAGCGCCGTGGCACATTGAGATGGACAAGTTCTATCAGAATGATAAAAAAACCAAAGTTGATTATCTCCACTCGCTGGGGGCGAAGTACGACTTCAAAAACGATCTGGTGCTGGAAGCTGCTTTTGGTCAGGCTGAAGGCTATATCGATCAGTACTTTGCTAAAGCCAGCTACAAATTTGATATCGCGGGTAGCCCGCTGAGCACCAGCTATCAGTTCTACGGTACGCGCGACAAAGTCAGTGATGGCAGCGTAAATGATATCTATGACGGCACCGCGTGGTTACAGGCGCTGACCTTCGGCTACAAGGTAGGTCAGGTTGATTTACGTCTGGAGGGAACATGGGTCAAGGCAGAAGGGCAGCAGGGCTACTTCCTGCAACGTATGACGCCAACCTACGCCTCTTCCAATGGTCGTCTGGATATCTGGTGGGATAACCGCTCTGACTTTAACGCCGACGGCGAAAAGGCGGTCTTCTTCGGCGCAATGTATGACCTGAAGAACTGGAACCTGCCTGGCTGGGCGGTGGGTGCGTCCTACGCGTACGCCTGGGACGCGAAGCCAGCAGATATGGCTACGCCAGACGCCTACTACGATCCGAACTACCGTCTGAAAGAGTCTTCATACAGCCTGGATGCGATTTACACCCTTCAGGAGGGCCGTGCGAAAGGCACGATGTTCAAACTGCACTTCACCCAGTATGACAACCACTCCGATATCCCGAGCTACGCGGGCGGTTACGGCAACATCTTCCAGGATGAACGTGACGTGAAATTCATGGTCATTGCGCCATTCACAATCTTCTGATGAACACGCTGGCGGGCGAAATCCCGCCTGCATGGAGACTGCATATGATGAAAAAAATGGTAATCGTTGCGCTGCTGGCATCGGGGCTGGTGGCGTGTGCGCAGGATCAGGCGCAGAAAGAAGACTCCCGTCTGAAGGAGGCGTATAGCGCCTGCATCAATACAGCACAAGGATCGCCAGAGAAGATTGAAGCCTGCCAGAGCGTGCTGAATGTGCTGAAAAAAGAGAAGGCGCATGAGCAGTTTGCGACGCAGGAAAATGTTCGCGTGATGGATTACCAGGCCTGTATCCAGGCGCGGAAAACCGGTAACGATCAGGAAGTGGCGAAGCGTTGCGATAAGATCTGGGACGAGATTCGCAATAACAATAAATAAGTTGCTTTACGCCCGGGTGGCGCTGCGCTTACCGGGCCTACAACGGTGTCACAGCCCGTAGGCCCGGTAAGCGCAGCGCCACCGGGCTTTTTTCAGGCAAAAAAAAGCCAACCTTACGGCTGGCTCAGAGTATGAACACGATATTATTTCGCGTCGTGCGCGTGGTCGTCTTCGCGGCAATCGCCTTCAGCGCAGTGACCGTACAGGTACAGGCTGTGGTTGGTCAGGCGGATGCCATGACGGGCGGCGATTTCACGCTGGCGTGATTCAATGGAATCATCGCTAAATTCAATGACCTTGCCACAGTCGAGGCAGATCAGGTGATCGTGGTGATGCTGCTGAGTCAGCTCGAACACGGATTTACCGCCTTCGAAATTATGACGAGTAACAATGCCCGCGTCATCAAACTGGTTCAGCACACGATAGACGGTTGCCAGCCCAATCTCTTCACCCATATCGATAAGACGCTTATAAAGGTCTTCCGCACTGACATGGTGATTGTCTGGCCCCTGAAGCACTTCAAGGATTTTTAACCGAGGAAGCGTTACTTTCAGGCCAGCTTTCTTTAATGCGGTATTGTTGTCAGTCATGCGGAATCTGTCCTGTTGCTAAACGATTCACTTCAAAAGAAGAAGTGACAGAAAATGCACTTGGGATAATGCGTCTCATTATAGAACTGCCATGGCTAAATGAAAACTGCAAGTCTCAAGCAAAGTATGCTTATAAAAACGTGGTATCACCAACAAACTTGTTCGATGGCACCCACTTTTTACCAGGGGGATATTGTACAGGTCTGGGCGAAAAAGTTAAAAGTTTGTAGCAATTAATTTAATCGGTTTTACCTGGAAAACGGGCGCAACCGGAGTTGCGCCGCAGGGATATCAGGCGTTAAGGATATCGTCCAGGTTCAGCTCTTCACGAACCTGCTTAACCCATTTTTCTACACGCTCAGCGGTCAGCTCTGGCTGACGGTCTTCATCAATGGCCAGGCCAACGAAGTGATCGTCATCTGCCAGACCTTTGGACGCTTCGAAATGGTAACCCGCCGTTGGCCAGTGACCGACGATCGCCGCACCGCGTGGCTCAATGATGTCGCGAATAGTGCCCAGCGCATCACAGAAATACTCAGCATAGTCTTCCTGATCGCCACAGCCAAACAGGGCAACCAGCTTGCCGTTGAAGTCTACTTCTTCCAGCGTCGGGAAGAAATCGTCCCAGTCACACTGTGCTTCACCGTAGTACCAGGTCGGGATGCCCAGCAGCAGGATGTCATAGCCCTCGAGATCTTCTTTGCTGCTCTTGGCGATGTCATGCACATCAGCAACGTCTTTACCGAGCTGTTTTTGAATGTTTTTTGCGATATTTTCAGTATTGCCGGTATCACTGCCAAAGAAAATGCCGATGATTGCCATGAGTAAAATAACCTCTTGAAACTTAATGGTATGGTGGCGCAAATTGTCCACGGATAAGGGCAATAATAGCAGAACAGGCAACCCTGCGGAAACAGCTATCACGCAGGACTGCACTCTGTGCTACATGAAAAAGGTAATATTGGGGATTTTCTGACTCACGCCTTGCCGCGTAACGTCTCAAGCTGGGCGATCAGCATCTCTTCGATCAGTTCGCTGCGGCTGATGTTGCGTGCGTCAGCTAACTCGTTAAGCGCATCGACGGCATCGGCATTCAGCTTCAGTTCGACACGCTTAAGCCCACGATTTTTATCGCGTTTAAGCTGGTTGCGTTTATTGATACGCAGCTGTTCATCGCGCGAAAGCGGATTCGTTTTCGGTCGTCCCGGTCGACGCTCATTCGCGAACAGATCTAGTGTCGTACGGTCCGTTTGTTCTTTGGCCATGATTCTGAGACTTCGGGGGAAACACGCCGCCCTGCTAATGCCCGGGCGATAAGCGCGCCATCATACATCACCCAAATCCACACGCCAACGACTGGAAGCCCGTCGTCTTCCGGTCGCTGGCTTTTTAATCAATTCGCTGTATCAGTAAGATAGCGGCGAATGGCGCGCAGGACGGCATCCGGTTTTTCCGCGTGTACCCAGTGCCCGGCACCCGCAATAACGTGAGCGCGAGCCTGCGGGAATTGCGCCAGCAGCGTGTCACGGTACGCATCAGTGACGTAAGGGGAGTTGCCGCCGCGAATAAAAAAGGTAGGGTGCGGCCAGGCGGGGACGGTTTCCCAGCCCACAATATGCGAATACTGATCCCACAATACCGGGACGTTAAAGCGCCATTGTCCGTCAACAAACGATTTCAGCAGGAACTGAACTACGCCTTCCTCATCAAGATGCTCACGCATAACGGCAGCCGCCTGCTGGCGGGTTGCGACACCCGCTTCGGTGACCGCATTGATGGCGGTAAAAATCTCATCGTGACGGCGAACGTCGTAATTGACGGGCGCAACGTCGATGACCACCAGCCCGGAAATTCGCTCAGGGGCCAGCGCAGTGAGCGCCATCACCGCTTTGCCGCCCATTGAATGCCCGATAAGCGTCGCTTTCTGGATATTATTCGCATCGAGGGTGTCCCGCAGATCCTGCGCCATGGCTGCGTAGGTCATCTCCTCCGAGCGCCCAGAAAGACCGTGATTGCGCATATCAACCTGGAGAATCGCGTGATCGGTCACTAAATCGCGCGCCAGCACACCCAGATTATCCAGGCTACCAAACAGGCCGTGAACCAGTACGATGGGAGAATTATTGTTCGGCGATTGTGCAGTTTGCGCTCGGGTATTCAATTTCATGGCAAAGTTCTTTTTTTAGGTTTGTCAGGTTAGGGTATCATGTTGACCATTCTGCCGCCCGGGGGCAAGGATCCAGTTTAATCTGACTTTTGCCGCCAACCTGGTTTGACGCTATCCGCTGTTGGGATTTGACCTTATAATCTCAACGACTTGTATTCAGATAAGATATCGCACTGGATTAAGATGAAAACAATCGAAGTTGATGACGAACTCTATCAGTATATTGCCAGCCAGACGCGGCATATTGGGGAGAGCGCGTCCGACATTTTACGGCGCATGCTTAAAATTTCCGCCGCCTCACAGCCCACTCCTGTCACTAAAGATGTCGTGTCTCAGCCGAGCGTTGTTGCACAAGTAAAACCTGCCGTCATGCCGGCAAAAGACAAAGTGCGCGCGATGCGCGAGCTGCTGCTGTCCGATGAATATGCCGAGCAGAAAAAGGCGGTTAACCGCTTTATGCTGGTGCTGTCTACACTTTACTCACTGGATAACAACGCATTTGCAGAAGCGACAGAGTCGCTGCACGGTCGCACGCGCGTTTACTTCGCAGGCGACGAGCAGACCCTGCTGCAAAATGGCAACCAAACCAAGCCCAAACACGTTCCCGGTACACCATACTGGGTGATCACCAACACCAATACGGGCCGTAAGTGCAGCATGATCGAACATATCATGCAGTCCATGCAGTTCCCGGCGGAATTGATCGAAAAGGTTTGCGGTACAATTTAACCCTTGCATCAGAAGGACCAGGCAATGGCAAATCACAGCCGTGCAGGACAACCTGCACAACAAAGCGATTTGATTAACGTCGCTCAACTGACCGCGCAGTACTACGTGCTGAAGCCGGTGGTGGGCAACGCAGAACACGCAGTGAAGTTTGGTACATCTGGCCACCGCGGTAGTGCGGCGCGCCACAGCTTTAACGAACCGCACATTCTGGCCATTGCTCAGGCCATCGCGGAAGAGCGCGCCAAAAATGGCGTCACCGGTCCGTGCTATGTAGGGAAAGATACCCACGCCCTGTCTGAACCTGCTTTTATCTCCGTGCTGGAAGTGCTGGCGGCGAACGGCGTAGACGTGATTGTTCAGGAGAACAACGGTTTTACGCCAACGCCAGCGGTTTCTAACGCTATTCTGGTACACAACAAAAAAGGTGGCGCGCAGGCTGACGGCATTGTGATCACCCCGTCCCACAACCCACCGGAAGATGGCGGCATCAAGTACAACCCACCTAACGGTGGCCCGGCGGATACCAACGTCACGAAAGTGGTGGAAGATCGTGCCAACGCGTTACTGGCTAACGGTCTGAACGGTGTGAAACGCATCTCGCTGGATGAAGCCATGGCCTCCGGCCACGTGAAAGAGCAGGATCTGGTGCAGCCGTTCGTGGAAGGGCTGGCGGATATCGTCGATATGGCCGCTATCCAGAAAGCCGGTCTGAAGCTGGGCGTGGATCCACTGGGCGGCTCCGGTATTGAATACTGGAAACGCATTGCCGAGCACTACAAGCTGGATCTGACCATCGTGAACGATCACGTCGATCAGACCTTCCGCTTTATGCACCTGGACAAAGACGGCGCGATCCGTATGGACTGCTCCTCCGAATGCGCAATGGCTGGCCTGCTGGCGCTGCGCGACAAGTTCGATCTGGCGTTTGCCAACGACCCGGACTACGATCGCCACGGTATCGTCACCCCGGCAGGGCTGATGAACCCGAACCACTACCTGGCTGTTGCAATCAATTATCTCTTCCAGCACCGTCCGCAGTGGGGCAAAGAGGTCGCGGTGGGTAAAACGCTGGTCTCTTCCGCTATGATTGACCGTGTGGTCGACGCGCTGGGTCGCAAGCTGGTGGAAGTGCCGGTGGGCTTCAAGTGGTTTGTTGACGGTCTGCACGACGGCAGCTTCGGCTTTGGCGGTGAAGAGAGCGCGGGGGCATCCTTCCTGCGCTTCGACGGCACCCCATGGTCAACCGATAAAGACGGCATCATCATGTGCCTGCTGGCGGCGGAAATCACCGCGGTCACCGGTAAGAACCCGCAGGAACATTACAACGAGCTGGCGGAACGTTTTGGTGCGCCAAGCTATAACCGTATTCAGGCTGGCGCCACGTCTGCGCAAAAAGCAGCTCTGTCAAAACTCTCTCCGGAGATGGTCAGTGCCAGTACCCTGGCTGGTGACCCGATCACCGCGCGTCTGACGGCGGCGCCGGGTAACGGCGCATCGATCGGCGGCCTGAAAGTGATGACCGAAAACGGCTGGTTCGCCGCGCGTCCATCCGGTACGGAAGATGCGTACAAAATCTATTGTGAAAGCTTCCTCGGCGCTGAGCATCGTCAGCAGATTGAGAAAGAAGCGGTAGAGATTGTCAGCGAAGTGCTGAAAAACGCGTAAGTCGTGATCTGGTGCGGGCTGATGCCCTCACCCCGGCCCTCTCCCACTGGGAGAGGGAGAAAACATAAAAAACGGCAACCTCAGGGTTGCCGTTTTGCATTGACCTCGTAGGCCCGGTAAGCGCCAGCGCCACCGGGCTTCTTTTTTAACTATGTTTATTCTTCAGTTCAAACCGTGGTGAGACCAGACCGTACAGCGTCCAGCCCATGAATGTCACCATCGCCCCATACAGCATCGCCTCCTGACCGGACGAGTAGAGCGCATAGAAGCTGTAAATCGCCCCAATCAGCGCCACGATATTGGCCGCCCGGGCTTTGCGCGGATCCACCTTCGCCACCTTCTGAATAATCACCAGCGCCGCCATCGACAGAATGTACGGAATGATGTTCGTCACCACCGCCAGGTTGACCAGCACGTTAAACTGGCTGTTCAGTGACGGGCTGATGGTCATCAGCGACAATCCGCTCTGGAAGATGACAATCGCCAGCATGCCCTGCACCGGCGCATCCGCTTTGGTGACGCGGGAGAAGATTTTCGGGAAATAACCTTCGTCAGCGGAAGATTTGAATACCTGGGCGATGGTGAACTGCCAGCCCAGCAGCGAGCCGCAGCAGGACATCACCATCAGTCCCATGATCACTTTCCCTACCTCCGGCGTAAACATCTGCGCAAACGCCAGTCCGAACGGCGCCGTGGAGTTAGCCAGATCCATGTTGGGCACAATTCCCGCAATCACGTTGGTCGAGACGATATAGATCACCGCCGCCCCCAGCGTCCCGCCGAGTACCGCGATCGGCACATTTTTCTCCGGGTTTTCCACCACTTCCGCATTCGCACAGGCCGACTCCAGCCCGAGGAAGGCCCACAGCGTCATGGCGATGGACGATCCCACGGCGGTGAAGAACGGTACGTGATGCGGATTCCAGGAATTGGCGTACAGCGTCGGGCTGAACCAGAACCAGCCGATGATGCACAGGCCGACAACCGGGATGATGACGCCCCAGACGGTGATGCTGCTGAGCTGTCCGGTGATGCGCGCGCCGCCAAAGTTAGCGACGGTGCAGATCCAGAGCACGCCGATGGTCGCCAGCCCAATTTGCACCGGGGTCAGCGTCGCGCCAAACAGCTCTGTGCCGTAACCGACAGCGGAAATGGCAATCGCCACATTGGCGATCAGCAGCGACACGCCATAGGTATAGTTCGCCATAAAGTTACCGGACTTACCAAACGCATATTCGGCATAGCCGCCCATCCCGCCGGACTTGCGGCTGAACATGCCGCACTTGGCAAACGCCCACGCCAGCGCCATCGAACCCACGGCGGTAACAAGCCAGGAGATAATCGAAATCGTCCCCACTTCAGCGAGCTTGGTGGGGAGCATGATGATCCCCGAACCCATCATATTCACCATGGTGAGAATAGTGAGTTGCACCACGCCCATCTTGTTGGCCTTACTCATAATTTTTCTCCTTTCAGCAGCGATGGCTGAGCGGCAGGTTGTTTGATGACGTAGCAGCGCACCTGTTTGCGACCGTCACACTCCTCGACGTAAACCCCCTGTAACTCCGGCGCAAAACCCGGCAGCAGATTGATCCCGTCTTCCAGCGCGGCGAAATAGCGCAGCACGGAACCGCCCCAGACTTCTCCCGGCACCACGCACAACACCCCCGGTGGGTAAGGCAGCGCGCCTTCCGCGGCGATACGGCCTTCCGCGTCGCGCAGGGACACCAGCTCGACCTCACCGCGCAGATAGGCATAGTTCGCCTCCTGCGGGTTCATCATGACGCGTGGGAAGTGAGACTTGCGGAACATCTCTTTTTGCAGTTGCTTCACGTTATGGCGGGCGTAGAGGTCATGCATCTCCTGACAAATCTGACGCAGGGTATAATCCGCATAACGTTCCGGATGTTGCTTATAAAGAGAGGGCAGAACCTCTTTCAGCGGCACATCGCTCTGGAGCAGTTTTTCGAAGCGCACCAGCTGGGCGACGAGCTGCTGCAATTTGCCCATGTCCTCCGCCGGGGTGAGCAGGAACAGAATGGAATTGAGGTCGCATTTTTCCGGCACGATGCCGCTTTCACGCAGGAAGTTGGCGAGGATGGTCGCGGGCACGCCGAAATCATCGTACTCACCGGTGCGGGCGTTGATGCCCGGCGTAGTTAGCAGCAGTTTGCAGGGATCGATAAAATACTGATGCTCGGCGTATCCCTCAAAGGCGTGCCAGCGTTCGCCCGGAACGAAATGGAAGAAGCGCAGATCGGTCGCAATCTCTGCCGTATCCCAGCTTTCCCATGGACGGCCATCCACCGTCTCCGGCACGAACGGACGAATAAACTGACAGTTCTGAAGGATCAGTTTCCGCGCTTCGATACCCGTCACCACGCAGTCCATCCACATGTTGCGCCCACTTTGCCCCTCGTGCATGCGGGCGTTGATATCCAGGGCGGCAAACAGCGGATAAAACGGGCTGGTGGAGGCGTGCATCATAAAGGCGTTGTTGAGGCGTTTATGCGGGACATAGCGCGGCTGGCCTTTTATGTGGCTGTCCTTCTTATGGATTTGCGAGGTTTGCGAGAAGCCCGCCTGCTGCTTATGCACCGACTGGGTCACCAGAATGCCCGGATCGTTTTCGTTCAGCTCCAGCAGCAGCGGCGAGCAGTCGGCCATCATCGGGATAAACTGCTCGTAACCCACCCAGGCGGAGTCAAACAGAATGTAATCGCACAGGTGACCAATCTTATCCACCACCTGACGGGCGTTATAAATGGTACCGTCGTAGGTGCCCAGCTGGATCACCGCCAGACGGAACGGACGTTCATCCCGCGCACGGCCAGGCGCGACCTCTGATACCAGCTCCCGCAGGTAGCTCTCGTCGAAACAGTGTGCGTCGATACCGCCGATAAACCCGTACGGGTTGCGCGCCGTTTCCAGATACACCGGCGTCGCGCCCGCCTGTAACAGCGCCCCGTGGTGATTAGATTTATGGTTATTGCGATCGAACAGCACCAGATCGCCTGGCGTGAGCAGGGCATTGAGCACCACCTTGTTGGAAGAGGAGGTGCCGTTCAGCACGAAGTAGGTTTTATCCGCATTAAAGACTTTTGCCGCATGCTGCTGGGCGATGCATGGCGCGCCTTCGTGGATCAGCAGATCGCCCATTGCCACGTCGGCATTGCACAGATCGGCGCGGAAAAGCGTTTCGCCAAAGAAATCGACAAACTGGTTTCCGGCCGGATGGCGGCGGAAGAACTGGCCTCCCTGATGTCCGGGGCAGTCAAACGCGCTGTTCCCCTGCTGGACGTAATCGACCAGCGCGCGGAAGAACGGCGGGCGGAGCTGGGTTTCGTACTTCTGCGCAGCCGCTTCAAGCTGGCGTCCGTAGTACGCATTGCTGGTGTCGGAGTACTCAAAAACGCCGTGAATACGCGACAGAAATTCAGCCGGAACCCTTTCTTCTTTATGCGTGGCAATAAACACCGGGATACCGAATCCCGTGGCTTCTATTTCTTCTATGGCGCCATTGAAAATATCGCTGACGGCCAGAACCACGGCTGCCACATCAATATAATCTGATGCGGTGATATCCACGATGTCGCGCGAAGTGGTAAAGCATTCAGGGCAGGCACGGCTGACGGCAATTTTTAACGTTTTCATCTTTATCTCTTTATTTCAGGCAATATGGGGCCCTCGACTTCTTGCGGTAAAGAAATCGATTATTTCCGGAAAAAAAAGCAAAGCGTGTCCGCTGATACGAAATCAGTTAATTGCTTTTTTGCTGAGTAGAATTCAGTCCGCCCGGTTGCGGAGAATCTGAATCACAAGGAATGAGCGCAGGTGTTCACAGGCAACAGCCTGTAAAATAGCGTTTTTCAGGATAACCTGTAAGCAGATGCGCCAGAAGTCGAAGGACTACCGGGCGTTAAAGAGATGAAAGTCAAAACAGTTACGGTGGGCAAACATCATGATATGTGTTGTCCGCCTTATATGGGGCATTAAACGATTATTGTTTTCCATGTTCAGTTTCCTTTCAGTAATTGAAAGCATGGTCATTTTATCCAGGAAAAAGGGATTAACTGTGAAACAGATCACCAATAACCGATCATTTCAGAAATAATTAGTCGTTTTGAGTGAATAACGCAGATCAAAATGCTGTTTTGTTGGTTCGGTGTTAATTTGATGTTTTAATTGTGTTTAAAGAGGGCGGATATAGCTATGAAAATAAACTCATCGTTATTTTCATGGCTATATTAAGGCTGGTATGTTTTTTATTTAAAATTAAAGTGAATACTTATTCAGATCATAAACCGATATCCGATACCGGTTTCTGTTAATAAATGACGAGGACGCGCGGGATCGGCTTCAAGTTTCTGGCGAAGGTGTCCCATATAAATGCGTAAATAGTGACTATGCTCGACAGCATTCGGTCCCCAGACCTGGCTTAACAGCTGTCGCTGCGTTAACACTTTTCCGTGGTTATTGAGCAGCACGGCCAGCAGACGAAATTCGATAGGCGTAAGGTGGATCTCTTCTTCCCCTCGCACGATGCGGCGGGCGGCAAGATCGACGCGGATATCGCCAAAGGCGTACACCGGATCGGAAGAGGACGTGGCACTGTGTCGACGCAGCGCCACACGAAGCCGGGCCTGTAACTCGCCAATGCCAAACGGTTTGATCAGATAATCATCCGCTCCGGCATCCAGCGCGGCGATTTTATCCGTCTCTTCGGTGCGGGCAGAGAGCACCAGAATGGGCATCTGGCTCCACTGACGCACCTCACGAATAAAATCGATGCCGTCGCCATCCGGAAGTCCCAGATCCAGGATCACCAGATCTGGCTTGCGGGTGGCGGCTTCAATTAACCCCCGTTGAAGCGTACCGGCTTCATGCACGCGCAAGCCGTCGCCTTCCAGCGCGGTACGCAGAAATCGGCTGATAGCGAGCTCATCTTCAACAATCAGAACGTTAATCACAAATCCTCTGGTAATTCATCAAGTTCTGGTGGGGTTTCAAGAGGAAGTGTAACACAAAAGCGTGCCCCACCTTCCGGGCGGTTCTCTGCGGAAATGGTGCCACCATGCACGTCGACAATCGCCTGGCAGATCGCCAGACCCAGCCCAACGCCCGGAATGGCGGATTCCTTATTACCGCGCGCAAATTTTTCGAATATGGCGCGCTCCTGACCGGCCGGAATACCCGGCCCGTTATCCCAGACGTCGAGCCGCAGCACACGTTTATCCACCCTGGCAGCAATCCCCAGCCGGGCCTTTGTCCCGGCGTATTTAGCCGCGTTTTCCAGCAGATTAATCAGCACGCGCTCAAACAGCGGGCCATCCACATGGATTAACGTTAGGGGTTCCGGCATGTCCAGCTCAATATGGCGCCCGCCGAGACCCGGCTCCAGCATCTTCAGCGCACTGCCGACAACCTCCTCAAGGGTGAGCCACTCTTTTTTGAGGTTAAACCCGCCGGACTGAATGCGCGCCATGTCCAGCAGGTTGTTCACCAGGCGCGTGGTATTCAGCACGTGCTGGCGAATTTCGCTGGCCTGCATCGCGTGCTTTGATCCTTCCGCCGCCAGATCCAGCGTCAGAATTTCGGACTGGCCAAACAGCACGGTAAGCGGGGTGCGCAAATCGTGAGACAGCGCTGCCAGCAGCGAATTGCGAATACTTTCGCGCTCGCTTGCCAGCCGCGCCTGCTCTTCGCTGGCGGTGAGCGCCAGCCGTTCAAGGGCGCTGGCGACCAGCAGGGTGAAGGTTTCCAGCAGGCGCTGCTGCTCTGGGATCATCAGCTGACGCAGGTTAGACGGCTCGACGATGACCAGCCCGTGATTTTTATCCGCGCTGCGCAGCGGCAGGATCTGGTAAGGCACGCCGGGCAGAGTGTCGGTGCCGGCGCCGGCAGGTAACCCCTTATCGAAACTCCAGCGGGCAATCGCTTCATCCCAGGGCGTCATCCCCGAAGGGGAGGTCAGCGGGCGAAGGCGCCCCTGTTCGTCGGGGAGCAAAATCAGGTTACTGGCATGAAAGGTCGAACGAATAAACTGCTCGCTGGTCTGCACGATATCTCGCTGCGTGCGGCCAACCGCCAGCGATTTTGACATTTCATACAGATGGCGCGTGCGCTGCTCGCGATAGCGGGCAATGCGTGCCTGGTAGCGTACGCCTGCCGTCAGATTCCCGATCACCAGCCCGACGGTAAGCATCACGGCAAAGGTCAGAATGTACTGCACGTCCGAGACAGCAAGCGTCCCGCGCGGAGCGATAAAAAAAAGGTCGAAGCTGATGACGTTGATCACCGTTGCCAGCACCGACGGCCAGCGGCCATAAAAGAGCGCGACCACAACGACGCCGAGCAGATAAATCATGACCAGATTGGCGGCGTCGAAGGCGATGAGCCACTGGCTGGCAATCACCGTAATCAGGGCGCAAAGGACCACGGCCACCAGGCAACCCCGGATCTGAATGCGCCATTTATCGCCAAAGGTGCGAGCATCCGGCGTACGGTTGGGCAGAGGGGCGGGCTTGTCATCCAGCGCGACGATGACTAAATCAAGATCCGGCGCGCGGCGGGCCAGCCTGTCGGCAAAAGATTCGCGGCTAAACCAGCGGCGATGCTGTCGACGTCCAATGACAATCTTGCCCAGGTTGTGCTCGCGCGCGTAGCGCAGAATGGCTTTATCTTCCTGCGGTTCGGAAAGGGTGGCGGTTTCGGCACCCAGCTCCTGCGCCAGCCGCAGCGCGCTCAAAATGGCGCGACGCTGATTTTCTGGCAGGCCATGCAGCTGCGGCGTTTCGACGTAGACCGCGTGCCAGACGCTGCCAAATTTCGCTGCCAGCCGGGCGGCGGTGCGAACCAGTTTTTCGTTGCCGCTGCCGTGACCAATGCATAACAGAATGGCGTCCCGCGTGTGCCAGACGCGCTCTTGTCCCTGTAGGTCTCGCCAGGCGCGCATCTGGTCATCAACGCGATCGGCGGTGCGGCGCAGGGCCAGCTCGCGCAGGGCAATCAGGTTTCCTTTGCGGAAAAAATGTTCGATGGCGCGTTCGGCCTGGCCGGCAATATACACTTTGCCTTCGTGCAGGCGCTGGCGTAGATCGTCCGGCGGCAGGTCAACCAGTACGACTTCATCGGCAGAATCAAAAAACGGATCGGGGACGGTTTCCCGCACCTGGATACCGGTTACGCCGCTCACTACGTCGTTCAGGCTTTCCAGATGCTGAACATTCACCGTGGTGAAGACGTCAATGCCTGCCTCAAGCAGCTCCTCAACATCCTGCCAGCGCTTCGGATGGCGGGAGCCTGGCGCATTGCTGTGCGCCAGTTCGTCCATCAGGATCAGGGCAGGGCGGCGGGCGAGGGCGGCATCAAGATCAAACTCAGTGACCAGCCGCCCGCGATGGCTGATACGCTGGGGCGGCTGCGTCGCCAGCCCCGTCAGCAGCGCAGCCGTCTCTTTGCGACCGTGGGTTTCCACCACGCCGATGAGAATATCAAGCCCCTGCGCCCGAAGCCGCTGGGCTTCCGTCAGCATGGCGAAGGTTTTCCCGACGCCCGCGCAGGCGCCGAAGAAAATTTTTAGCTTGCCGCGGTGGGCTTCAGCCGTCTGTTCAAGCAGCCTGTCCGGATCCGGGCGCATGGGCTCGTCGGTCATTTAGTTCTTCCTTAGCGCGTCCAGCGCCAGATTCAGCTCAACAATGTTCACTACCGGCATGCCGATGAAGCTGACCAGCGGCTTTTGCGTATGCTCTGCGACCAGCTGGCTCACCTGCTCGACGGTCAGCTGACGGGCGGCTGCCACGCGTGGGATCTGCCACACCACCGCATCCGGCGTCAGGCTGTAATCCAGCCCGCTCGCGGAAGCGGTGATCAGCTCAACCGGCACCTCACGGCTGGCCTGCGGATTCGCGGCGCGCAGGGCGGCAACGCGTTCAGCAACGGCTTTGTCCAGGTCAGGATTACTGCCAGCCAGATTGCTGCCGCCGGAGGCCATTGGATTATACGGGCTTTCCGCAGTGGCGGAAGGGCGTCCCTGGAAGTAGCGCGGGTCCGTAAAGTTCTGCCCAATCAGACGCGAGCCGCGGTTTTCACCGTTCTGGATAATCAGCGAGCCGTTGGCCTGATCTTTAAACCACCACTGGCCCAGCGCGGTAGTCATCAGCGGGTAAAGCCCGCCGGTAATCAGAGACAGCAGAATAAACAACAGTATAGCGGGACGTAACATCGTCATTGGATCCACCTTTTAAACCAGCCCGAACAGCGTTAACAGCATGTCGATAACCTTGATCCCAATAAAGGGCACCACCAGCCCACCCAGACCGTAAATCCACAGGTTACGGCGCAGCATGGCGGCGGCCGTCAGCGGCTTATAGCTCACCCCTTTCAGCGCCAGCGGAATAAGAAAGACAATAATCAGCGCGTTGAAGATCACCGCGCTCAAAATGGCCGAGGCCGGAGAGTGCAGGTGCATCACGTTCAGGGCATTCAACTGCGGGTAGGTTGCCGCAAAAGCCGCCGGAATGATGGCGAAATACTTCGCCACGTCGTTGGCGATACTGAACGTGGTCAGCGAGCCGCGCGTCATCAGCATCTGCTTCCCGATATGTACCACTTCGATCAGCTTGGTCGGGTTCGAGTCGAGATCCACCATGTTGCCCGCCTCTTTTGCCGCCTGGGTACCGGAGTTCATCGCCACCGCCACGTCGGCCTGCGCCAGCGCCGGGGCGTCGTTGGTGCCGTCGCCGGTCATCGCCACCAGACGGCCTTCCGCCTGATACTGGCGAATGAGTGCCAGCTTCGCTTCCGGCGTCGCTTCGGAAAGGAAATCATCCACGCCCGCTTCGGCGGCAATGGCCGCCGCAGTCAGACGGTTATCCCCGGTGATCATCACTGTTTTAATGCCCATCTTACGCATCTGGGCGAAACGCTCTTTAATACCGCCTTTAACGATATCCTTCAGGGCGATAACCCCCAGAACGCTTGCACCTTCCGCCACCACCAGCGGGGTTGCCCCCTGACGCGCCACGCTTTCCACCAGATGGTCGACTTCCGGGGGGAAGTGTCCATTATTGGCTTCAATATGACGGCGAATGGCATCAACGGACCCTTTACGGATCATCCGGTCCTGAATGTTAATTCCGCTCATTCGGGTTTGCGCCGTAAAAGGCACGAACGTGGCGTGCAGGCTCTGAACGTCGCGCTGGCGCAGGTTAAAGCGCTGCTTGGCGAGGATCACGATACTGCGGCCTTCCGGCGTTTCATCGGCCAGCGAGGAAAGCTGCGCCGCGTCAGCCAGCGTTTTTTCATCCACGCCGGGAGCAGGTAGAAAGTCAGAGGCCTGACGATTGCCCAGGGTGATGGTCCCGGTTTTATCCAGCAGCAGCACGTCTACGTCACCCGCCGCTTCAACGGCGCGTCCGCTGGTGGCGATGACGTTCGCGCCCAGCATCCGGCTCATCCCCGCCACGCCAATCGCGGAAAGCAGGCCGCCGATAGTGGTGGGGATCAGACAGACGAGCAGGGCGATCAGTACGGTGATGCTAACCGCTGTACCGCCGTAGGCGGAGAAGGGCCACAGGGTCGCCGTTGCCAGCAGGAAGACAATGGTGAGCGCCACCAGCAGAATGGTCAGGGCGATCTCGTTCGGCGTTTTACGACGCTGTGCGCCTTCCACCATGGCGATCATCCGGTCGAGAAAGGTTTCGCCCGGGTTAACGCTGCACCGGATCACCAGCCAGTCGGAAAGAATGCGCGTTCCGCCGGTAACTGAGGCGAAATCTCCGCCCGACTCACGGATCACCGGTGCGGATTCCCCGGTAATGGCGCTTTCGTCTACCGACGCGCCGCCCTCGATCACCTCCCCGTCGCAGGGGATGATGTCGCCAGCTTCCACCAGCACCACGTCACCTTTACGCAGCTCATCCGCCGGAACGTGGTCCATCTGCGCGCCGTATTTAGGTTCGCGTAATTTGCGCGCAAAGGCGGTTTTTTTTACCCCTTTCAGGCTGTTGGCCTGCGCCTTACTGCGGCCTTCCGCCAGCGCTTCGGCAAAGTTGGCGAACAGCACGGTAAACCACAGCCACAGGCTGATGGCGGCGGTAAAGGTTGCATTCCCTGAAAGGTGTCCCGTTCCCATGGCAATCGCCAGTGCGGTGGTGAGTAAACTTCCAGTCCAGACAATAAACATCACCGGGTTGTGCCACTGCACGCGCGGGCTCAGTTTTTTTACCGCATCCATGAGGGCCTGACGAACTAACGTCGGTTCGAGCAGGGCCAGTTGTTTACGACTCATGACAAATTCTCCGCAAAATCAGCGTAAAGAGAGATATTCCGCAACCGGGCCTAACGCGAGGGCGGGGATAAAGGTCAGGGCACCCACCAGCAAAACGGTGCCAATCAGCAGGCCGACGAACAGCGCGCCGTGAGTCGGTAACGTACCGGTGGTGGTCGGCTGGATCTTCTTATTCACCAGTGTTCCAGCGATCGCCATGACGGGAATAATCACGCCGAAACGTCCGATGAACATGCAGAACGCCAGCAAACAGTTCCAGAACGGCGAGTTGGCGCTTAACCCTGCAAAGGCGCTGCCGTTGTTGTTGGCGGCAGACGAAACGGCGTAAAGCACTTCGCTAAAGCCGTGAATGCCCGGGTTAAAGATGCCGCTGCGCCCGGCGTCGGTCATCAGCGCCAGCGCGGTACCGAGCAGCACAAGGGTGGGGGTGACCAGAATTGCCAGCGCGGTTAATTTCATTTCGCGGACGTCGATTTTTTTGCCGAGATACTCCGGCGTGCGACCGATCATTAGCCCGGCGATAAACACGGCGAGCAGAACGAACAACAGCATGCCGTACAGCCCCGAACCGACCCCACCGAAAACTACCTCGCCAATCTGCATCAGCCACATCGGGATCATGCCGCCGAGCGCGGTAAAAGAGTCGTGCATGGCGTTCACTGCCCCGCAGGAGGCCGCCGTGGTGACCACCGCATAGAGGCTGCTGGCAAGAATGCCGAAGCGGCTCTCTTTGCCTTCCAGGTTGATATTGCTGTTAGCCCCCAGCTGCATGAAGTGGCTGTTGCCGTTCCATTCGGCCCACATCACCAGTGCTACGCAGACCACGAAGATCAACGACATCGCCCACAGCAGCGTACGTCCCTGGCGGCGATCGTTAACCACATCGCCAAAGGCGAAGCAGAGCGCGGCGGGGATCAGGAAGATCGCCAGCATCTGTACAAAATTGGTTAATGCCGTTGGGTTTTCAAACGGATGCGATGAGTTGGCGTTGAAGAAGCCGCCGCCGTTGGTGCCCAGCATCTTGATCGCTTCCTGCGACGCCACCGGCCCCATTGGAAGGAGTTCCCTGGCCCCTTCAAGCGAGGTGTAAGGGGTATAAGGCAGCAGGTTTTGCAGAGTGCCTTGCTGAATAAAGAACAGGGCAATAATCAGCGCAACAGGCACCAGGATCCAAAGGGTGATGCGCGTGACATCAACCCAGGCGTTGCCGAGGGTGCTGACATTCTGACGGGCAAACGCGCGCGTCAGGGCGAAGATCACCGCGATACCGCTGGCCGCAGAAAGAAAGTTTTGCACGGTTAACCCGGCCATCTGGCTGAAGTAGCTGAGCGTGGTTTCACCGGCGTAAGACTGCCAGTTGGTGTTGGTGACAAAGCTGACCGCCGTGTTCAGCGCCAGATGCCAGGATAAACCCGGTAACTGCTGCGGGTTCAACGGCAGACTGCCCTGGAGCATCAGCAGCGTAAAGAGGGCAATAAGCCCCAGGATATTCAGAAGCAGTATCGCCATCAGGTACTGGCGCCAGTTCATTTCCCGGTCGCTGATACCTGAAATGCGCCAGAGCACGTTTTCAATATTTCGCGTGCCAGGCAATGGCACGTTGTTTATCAGCCGCGCCAGCGCTGTTCCCAGCGGCCTGGCGAGCACAAACAGCACCAGTATAAAGCTGGCAATAAGCAAAAACGCCTGAGCAGCCATCAGAATGCCTCCGCATTAATCAGGGCATAAATCAGATAACCCAATAACAGGAACACCAGCACGATGCCGGCAATCAGACCTGCACTCACAATCCACCTCCGGGTGACTTTTGTTGTTGTACAAACGGTAGGATTTATGGCGCAAAGATTTCGCAAAAATCAGAAGGGCAGGTGTAAAAAAAGTATAAAAAGGGAAAGACCACAATTTAACTATTGGTAAGTAAATCGTTAACTTTTTTGTAACTTAATTACAGGCGGGAATGTAAATATTCACGAAATGGATGAAAATAAGTGGTCGGATGAGTAGTAAAATTACAAACAAAGCGGTATTATTTTAACCAGGTCACAGATTTCACATTTTCCGGAGACGGTTTCCGGCCAACTACAGGGGAGAAAATTATGGATCTTTATAAAGAGTTTCCGGCTCATATCATTTTCATGCGTCGCACTTTCGCCGTAGTGGCTGGCGTGTTGGCCCTGCCGGTGATGCTGTTCTGGAAAGATCGCGCACGTTTCTACAGTTACCTGCACCGCGTCTGGTCGAAAACCAGCGAGAAGCCGGTGTGGATGGATCAGGCCGAGAAAGCGACCTGCGATTTCTACTGATACGGTGTGACATCGTAGCCATAAAAAAACCGCCTACAGCAATGTGGCGGTTTTTTTGTCCCTCGGGATTCGCGGTCCGTTGGGTAATCTTGCAGCCCCTACCCGGGATTTTTATCATACCCTTCTTTAAAAAGTTCACAATCCACTTCACCTTTATAAATTCCTAATTTTACTGAAATAACTTACTTTTGGCGTTGGTGCTAATTATGATGCCACGTCCCTTTCCGCCATCTCGCAAATGGGCATCGGTCCTGGGAAAGGTGTATCCATAGCCGTAAAGCAGCCCACCTACCCGGGCTTGTGTCCACCGATTTATCACCGGTGGTGATAGGTGGAGCGGTTAGCAGCAGGGACCGCATAGTGAAACGCTATTTATGCATCGCGTTCATTGTCGCCAGCGCACTCGTTGTAAAGAGTGATAAACCGGATGTGTTTATTGCCTTTACCCTGATAGCGCAGGACAAGTAGCGTTAAGGCCGCCTCGGGCGGCCTTTTTTATTTCATCCCGTCTACACTTCATGGCAAAGTAGTTCAATGCGTGCCTTTTTCCTTTTACGGCATGCCCTTACGGACATAATGGACAATTGCCAGGAGTTTTATGCCCACCCATCTGGTTTGGTTTCGCGCGGATTTACGCATTCACGACAACTTCGCTCTCGCGGCGGCCTGCCGCGCTAAAGACGCGAATGTGCTGGCCCTGTTTATCGCCACGCCTGAACAGTGGCGGCAGCATGACATGGCGCCCCGGCAAGCGGCACTACTCCGCGCGTATCTGAATGACCTGCAACATTCACTGGCTGAAAAAGGCATTCCGCTGATCTATAAAGAGGCCCATGATTTTGCCGCGCAGCGCCAGACGGTGCAGGC
Organism: Enterobacter cloacae complex sp. 302F9; assembly: GCF_050030335.1. NCBI lineage: Bacteria > Pseudomonadati > Pseudomonadota > Gammaproteobacteria > Enterobacterales > Enterobacteriaceae > Enterobacter > Enterobacter cloacae complex sp. 302F9. The sequence goes on from NZ_JBLGUC010000001.1 coordinate 1,354,967, forward strand.
AATCTGCCAGCAGCACGCAGTAACGCATCTTTATTACAACTATCAGTATGAATTCAACGAGCAACAGCGGGATCGTCAGCTGGAGAAAACCCTTGCGGGCGTGGTCTGTGAAGGCTTTGATGACAGCGTGATGCTCGCGCCGGGCAGCGTAATGACCGGTAGCCACGAGATGTATAAAGTTTTCACGCCGTTTAAAAATGCCTTTATCAAACGCCTGAAAGAGGGACTACCTGAGTGCGTTACCGCCCCGACCGTGAGAGGGGAAACGATAACGGATATGCCGGCGATCAGGCTGAATTATCCCCAGCAGTCGTTCGATGAAACGGTATTCCCCGCCAGTGAGAAAGCAGCTATTGACCGGTTGCGTCAGTTCTGCACGCAGGGGGCGGCAGAGTACGAGGCGCGTCGGGATTTTCCAGCGACTGAAGGCACCAGCCGCTTGTCGGCCTGTTTAGCGCTGGGCGCGCTCTCTCCGCGCCAGTGTTTACATCGCCTGCTGGCGGAACAGCCTCAGGGCTTAGACGGGGGGGCGGGCGCAGTGTGGCTGAACGAACTGATCTGGCGTGAGTTTTATCGCCATCTGATGACGTATCATCCTGATTTGTGTAAACATCGGCCCTTTATTCACTGGACCGAACAGGTACAGTGGCAGTCGAATGAGAAGCTGCTTAAAGCATGGCAGCGTGGGCTCACCGGCTTCCCGATTGTTGATGCGGCTATGCGGCAGCTCAATGAAACCGGGTGGATGCATAACCGTCTGCGTATGATTACCGCCAGCTTCCTGGTGAAGGATCTGCTTATCGACTGGCGAACCGGAGAGCGTTATTTTATCTCTCAGCTGATCGATGGCGATCTTGCGGCGAATAACGGCGGCTGGCAGTGGGCGGCCTCCACCGGAACGGATGCGGCTCCCTATTTTCGGATCTTCAATCCGACCACGCAGGGACAACGATTTGACGCCGACGGCGAGTTTATCCGTCGCTGGCTGCCTGAGCTAAAGGATGTCCCGGCCAAAGCCATTCATGAACCCTGGGTATGGGCGGATAAACAGCGTGTTACCCTGAACTATCCCCGTCCCATTGTCGACCATAAACAGGCGCGCGTCGCCACGCTGGCGGCGTACGAAGCCGCCCGAAAAGTTTGAGAGAATGATGATGAAAAACAGTGAACTGGAACGCCTGATTAACGAAAAACTCAACACGGCTTCGTTTAGCGACTACGGCCCGAATGGCTTGCAGGTGGAGGGGCGCGAGGCGGTGCAAAAAATCATCACCGGCGTGACGGCAAGCCAGGCGCTGCTGGATGAGGCGGTGCGTCAGGAAGCCGATGCGGTGATTGTCCACCACGGTTATTTCTGGAAAAACGAATCACCGATTATTCGCGGCATGAAGCGCAACCGACTCAAAACGCTGCTGGCGAATGACATCAATCTGTACGGCTATCACCTGCCGCTCGATGCGCATCCTGAACTGGGAAATAACGTTCAGCTTGCGCAGCTGCTGGGGATTACCGTGATGGGTGAAATTGAACCTCTGGTGCCGTGGGGCGAACTGTCGATGCCGGTTCCGGGTCTGGAGCTGGCTTCGTGGATCGAAGCGCGCCTGGGGCGTCGTCCGCTGTGGTGCGGCGACACCGGGCCGGATACCGTGAAGCGCGTGGCATGGTGCACCGGCGGCGGTCAGGGCTTTATTGACAGCGCGGCGCGTTTTGGTGTCGACGCCTTCATTACCGGCGAAGTCTCCGAGCAGACCATTCACTCAGCCCGTGAACAAGGCCTGCATTTTTACGCGGCGGGCCATCACGCCACCGAGCGTGGCGGCATCCGCGCCCTCAGCGAGTGGCTGACGGAAAATACCGATCTGGATGTGACGTTTATTGATATCCCTAATCCGGCCTGATGAGAGGTAGTTAAGTGCAGCGAGCGCGTTGTTATCTTCTGGGTGAAACCGCGGTAGTTCTGGAGCTTGAGCCTCCGGTGACGCTTGCCACGCAAAAGCGTATCTGGCGTCTGGCTCAGCGACTGCCCGAGCTACCCGGCGTGGTTGAAGCTATTCCGGGTATGAATAATATCACCGTGGTGCTGCGTGATCCGCACACGGGGGCGCTGGATGCCATTGAGCGTCTGCAACGCTGGTGGGAGGAGAGCGAGGCGCTGGAGCCGGAATCGCGGACGATTGAGATCCCGGTTGTCTATGGCGGCAAGGGAGGTCCCGACCTTGGCGTGGTGGCCGAACACTGTGGATTAACGGAGAAGCAGGTTGTGGAGCTGCATAGCTCAGTCGACTATGTTGTCTGGTTTTTGGGGTTTCAGCCGGGTTTCCCCTATCTGGGCGGGTTATCGCCCCAGCTGCATACGCCGCGCCGGGCTGAGCCGCGCCTGAGCGTACCGGCGGGCAGCGTGGCGATTGGTGGCGAGCAAACGGGAATTTATCCGCTCGCCTCACCGGGAGGCTGGCAGCTGATTGGGCACACGTCCACGCCGTTATTTGAACCAGGCCAGGACGCGCCCATACTCCTGCGTCCGGGGGATACCCTGCGCTTTATCCCGCAGAAGGAGGGGGTATGTTAACGCTTATTCGCGCAGGGCTTTACACCTCGGTACAGGATGCCGGGCGTTTTGGGCTGCGTCAGTCGGGCGTGAGCTACTGCGGTGCGCTCGATCGCCCTTCGCTGGAGATTGCCAACCTGCTGGTAGGTAACGCAGGCAGCACGGCGGCGTTAGAAATTACGCTGGGTCAGTGCGTGATTGAGTTTGGTCAGGAAACCTGGTTTGCCTTAACCGGCGCGGGCTGTGACGCGACGCTGGACGGCAAAGCGGTGTGGACCGGCTGGCGCCTGCGGGCGAAGGCCGGGCAGCGTCTGACGCTCAAGCGTCCTCTGCACGGCGTGCGCAGCTATCTTGCGGTGGCGGGGGGGATCGACGTGCCGGAGGTGTTGGGCTCATCCAGCACCGACCAGAAAGCGGGAATGGGCGGCCATGAAGGACGGCTGCTGCGTGACGGCGATCGTCTGCGAATAAAGACCTCAACGCGCCATTTCACCACCACGCAGGGCGTGAAACAGCTGCTGTGGGGGAACGTGATCCGCGCCTTACCAGGACCGGAATACCATGAGTTTGATGAAGCCGCGAAAGAGTCTTTCTGGCGCTCGCCGTGGAAGATCAGCCCGCAGAGTAACCGCATGGGTTACCGGCTTCAGGGCCAGCCGCTGACCCGCACGACTGACCGGGAGCTGCTTTCCCATGGTCTGTTGCCCGGGGTGATTCAGGTGCCGGGCAACGGGCAGCCCATCGTACTGATGAACGATGCGCAAACCACGGGGGGATATCCGCGTATTGCCTGCATTATCGAAGCGGATCGCTACCATCTGGCGCAAATTCCTCTAGGTCAGCCCATTCATTTTGTGCAGTGTTCGTTGGAGGAGGCGCTGAAAGCCCGGCAGGATCAGCAGCGTTATCTCGAACAGCTGGCGTGGAGGCTCGATGGTAAAGATTGATTTAAACGCCGATCTGGGGGAGGGCAGCAACGCCGATGCGGCGCTGATGACGCTGGTCTCCTCGGTGAATATCGCCTGCGGGTTTCATGCCGGCGATGCGCAGACCATGCTGGCAAGCGTGCGCAATGCCATGAAAAACGGCGTGGCGATTGGCGCTCACCCCAGCTTTCCCGACCGGGAAAACTTTGGTCGCACGGCGATGGATCTGCCCCCTGAGACGGTTTACGCGCAAATGCTCTACCAGATCGGCGCGCTGGAGGCGATAGTGCGCGCTGAGAATGGCGTGTTGCGCCACGTCAAGCCGCACGGCATGCTCTATAACCAGGCGGCGAAAGATCCGGTGTTGGCGGATGCCATTGCCCGTGCGGTGCGGGACTGTAATCCGCAACTGATTCTGGTAGGCCTGGCGGGCAGCGAACTTATTCGTGCCGGAGAACGGCTGGGGCTGACTACGCGGCAGGAAGTGTTTGCCGATCGGGGATACCTGCCGGACGGTAGCCTTGTTCCGCGTACGCAGGCCGGTGCGCTGATCACCGACGAAGGTAAAGCACTGGCGCAGACGCTGGAGATGGTGCGCTTCGGGCGAGTAACCTCAACGGAGGGGACAACGGCAAACGTTCAGGCTGATACGGTGTGCTTACACGGTGACGGCGAGCATGCGCTCCAGTTTGCGCGACGCCTGCGGGCGGCGTTCTCGGAAGAGGGCATTGTTGTCAGCGCAGAATAATCATGAAAGGACAATAACATGCCAGAAGGTCCGGAGATCCGCCGCGCGGCGGATAGCCTGGAGGCGGCAATAAAGGGCAAACCTCTGACACACGTCTGGTTTGCCTTTCCTCAACTCAAGCCGTTTGAATCGCAGCTGGTGGGGCAGACGGTGACCCACATTGAAACGCGCGGCAAGGCGTTACTCACCCACTTTTCCCATAACCTGACGTTATACAGCCATAATCAGCTTTACGGTGTCTGGCGGGTGGTGGAGGCGGACGAGCAGCCGCAAACGACCCGCGTGCTGCGCGTGCGGCTACAAACGGCGGATAAGGCGATCCTGCTTTACAGCGCCTCTGATATCGAAATGTTAACGCCGGAGCAGCTGCTGACGCATCCGTTCTTACAGCGGGTCGGGCCGGACGTGCTCGACATGCGTCTGACGGCAAGCGATGTGAAAGCCCGGTTGTTATCCCCCACATTCCGCAACCGGCAGTTTTCCGGGCTATTGCTCGATCAGGCATTTCTGGCGGGGCTGGGAAACTACCTGCGGGTGGAGATCCTCTGGGAAGTGGGGCTGGCGCCGCGTCACAAAGCGTCGCAGCTGAGCGATGAACAGCTGGAGGCGCTGTCGCACGCGTTACTGGATATTCCACGGCTGTCGTACAACACGCGCGGCGTGGTGGATGAGAACAAGCATCACGGGGCGCTGTTCCGCTTCAAGGTGTTTCATCGGGCAGGTAAAAAGTGTGAGCGGTGCGGCGGGGTGATTGAGAAGGCGACGATCTCTTCCAGGCCGTTTTACTGGTGTCCGAACTGTCAGAGATGACGTCATGGTGTAGCGTAGGTTTTGCGATACTGTAGGGGCGTTTTCCCCATATTTTTACGAAAGCAGGTAATAAACCAGGCGTATTCGGAGAAGCCAACCTGTGCGGCAATCTCCCGTACCGTAGCATTGCTGTGCAGTAATAATTCGCACGCCTGGCGGATGCGCCTCATCGTCAAATATTCCTGAATCGTCCCGCCGGTTTCATCGTGGAACCGGCGGGATGCATGTCCTCGGGAACAACCCATGGCTCTGGCGATCTCTTCCAGCGTACAGCGCTGATGAAAGCGGGTTTCGAGCCAGCGGATAATATTCGCCGAAAAGGTATTCTGCCCGGTGGCCTGCTCCTGCCAGGGTAACAGGCTGATCAACTGCATCACCAGAAATGCGCTGTCACTGATGCTGAATGTTTCACTTTTCATCAGGGCTTCAAAGCGATCCAGTACGTTCTCAATGACGGGTTGTACATCGTGCACATCAAAGACCCGGGCTTTTTCTCCGCGACCACACAACTGGCGAAGCAGTTTTTGCTGACGGGGGAAATCACGCAGATAGTGGTCAATCACTGAGCCGTTAAAGTGCAGCGTCGTGCGGTGGTAGATATTGCGTGCGTCCTGCTCGACGTAAACTTTGTGAAGTTTCCCCGGTGGGAAAATAAAGATCCGCCCGGGTTTAACGGTATATTGCTGATGCTCCATCAACGCGATCCCAACCCCCTGGGACACCGATAAAATTTCCACACATTGATGCCAATGATAGTAATTCGCTGGCATATCTTTCATGCGGTTAAAGTAGATCGACCTGTCTGTGAGATTGATATGTTCCAGATAACTGTTGTCTTCGGAACGCTGCATGGTAGCCCCTGGCTGCCTCGGAGAGGATGTGAACAAACTTAAACTTTTATCATCTTAACCAAATTTTACCGCCAAAATTCCAGCCAATATTGCTCTCAATAAACTGCGCTGTTTGAAAATACGACAATTATCACATTTGTCTGCGTCTCTGACTCCTTATGATGCCCCGAAATCATCAAATGAAACGAGGTTTCATTATGCAGGTAAGGAACGATTATTGCCAACTCGCAGAGGGTTGGATTGCCGCTGCTGTGCCCCATCTGACCCGGGAAAATACCCGTTTGCACATTGGGGAAACGGCAGCTCACTATACAGACGATATCGCGGGTATTGAGGGCTTTGCACGCCTGATGTGGGCGCTTGCGCCGCTGTTGAGCGGCGGCGAAGCGGAAGGGTATAGGGAAATATTTTTACAGGGCATCCGTAGTGGTTGCGACCCTCAGCATCCAGACTACTGGGGCGATCTGTCTGACAACGACCAACGCTGTGTCGAAATGGCGGCGTTTGGCCTGGCGCTGGCGCTACCTGACACCGGGATCTGGCAGGCGCTTTCGGCTACTGAACAGGACAATCTGGAACGCTGGCTGCGCCAGAGTGCCGAAATAACCATCCCCGATAATAACTGGCATTTTTTCCCGGTCCTGGTTCAGGTTGGACTGAAACGGGTAGGGCGCCATTACGATATGATGGTGATTGATAAGCATCTGAACGCGGTTGAACCCTTCTGGCTGGGTAACGGATGGTATTCCGACGGCGCCGGAAAGCCACGCGATTACTACATTTCCAGCGGTTTTCATTTTTACAGCCTGTTGTATAGCCACTTTATGCAGGATGTCGATCCGTCGCGTTGTCTCTGTTATCGCCAGCGGGCGCATCAGTTCGCGGGCGACTACCTCCACTATTTCACCTGCGACGGCAATGCCATCCCCTTTGGCCGTAGCTTGACCTACCGCTTTGTGCAGGCCGCATTCTGGAGCGCAGTGGCCTATACCGGGCTGGATGTTTTCTCGCCAGGGGTCGTCAAAGGCCTGATCCTTCGCCATCTTGACTGGTGGATGGCGCAGCCCTTTATGGATAATGACGGCTTATTTACCCTGGGTTATACCTATCCGAACCTGGTGATGACGGAAGATTACAATAGCCCGTGCTCACCCTGGTGGGCATGCAAAACATTATTGATTCTTGCATTACCGGATGATAGCCCGTTCTGGCAGGCTGAGGCCGCACCGCTGCCAGCGCGGGAAAATATTCATCAGATAAAAGAGGCCGGGCAAATCATCGTACATGCCGACGAAAACCGGCACGCATGGATGCTGATGTCGGGTCAGTACGATCGTAATAACTTCGTCAATTTCGAGGCGAAATACAGCAAGTTTGCCTATTCCAGCCATTTTGGATTCACGCTTACGCGGGGAAATGACGCCCTGAATCATGCGGCATGCGATTCGATGCTGATATTCAGTGAGCAGGACAACTACTGGCGCGGACGTCGCGAGTGCACCTCTGTCGACATGACTGACGCCTGGCTCCGCAGCACCTGGCAACCCTGGCCGGATGTATTTGTCACGACCTGGCTTATCCCGCATCAACAGGGGCACATCCGACTCCACCGGGTTGAAACCCAGCGCGCGCTCGACAGCGTCGAGGGTGGATTCGCCATCAATCGTCATTTACTCGCGGAAACAAGTAAAGCTTCTCATGAGGTAGCCCTGAACACCTTGTCCGGGTGTAGCCAGATTGTGGATCTGCTCTGCGAGCGTCACGCGCTGACCGTCACGACGGCTCCCAACAGCCACATTCTCCATGCTGCACCGGGCGAGATCCCCTGCCTGGGCGCCGTGCTTGAACCCGGTACGCACTGGCTGGCGTGTGCCGTAACGGCCACGATGGCCTCTGTCCTGCCGCCACCGATGACGCTGGCCTTCGATCGCCTGAGCCAGGTTCTCACGCTGAACACGAAAACCCTACACATACAATAGCTGGCGCACCTGGCGTGCGTGCGGAGAAAGATAACCATGAACCCTGTTCAATGAACACGTTCGGCTTATATCAAACTAAGCCTCTTCGTTTTTCTGTTTACCTTTACCTGGGCTGCAAGTTTTGGGCTTTATGCCATCTGGCTGGGGGATAAAGCCGGACTTGATGGCATAGAAATTGGCACCGTGTTCGCCGTTAACGGCGTTTTTGCTGTCATTTTTAAGCCTATTTATGGCTATATCATGGACAAAATGGGCATGAAAAAACATCTGCTTTACTTTGTCTGCGCCGTTTCAGCATTGATGGCTCCCTTTTTTATCTGGTGCTATCTGCCGCTGCTGGAGACTCATTTTGTCAGCGGCATGATCGTCGGCGCCTTGTTTTTCAGTCTTGGATGGTACGCAGGCGTTGCGGCCGAAGAGTCTTATGTCGATCGTTTCAGCCGTTTATACGATATGGAGTTTGGCCGTATCCGCATGTGGGCCGCACTGGGATGGGCGTCGGCCTCCTCATTTTCCGGTTACCTCTATAACATCTCGCCAAAAATTAACTTTGTTATCAGTAGCGCTTCCGCACTGTGCATGCTTGCGGTGCTGCTGACGCTCAAAGTCGATCATTTCGGTCAGGAAGAGAATAACGTTCTGTCGAAAGAAAAAATTGTGATTGGCGATGTATATAACCTGCTACGTAACAAAAAATTCTGGACCTTTGCGCTCTACATCGCCGGCGTGGCATGGATGATGTTTATCGCTGAACAACAGTTTTCACGCTACTTCGTCACCTTCTTCAGCACAAAAGAAGAGGGGAATGCCATGTTTGGTTATATGAGTACAACGCAATCTGCGACGGAGTTTTTCGGCATGATGTTAGTGCCTGCCCTCATAAATCGCATTGGAGCAAAACAGGGGTTATTGCTCACCGGACTGGTGATCAGCCTGCGATTAATTGTTTCCGGGCTGACAAACGATCCGGTCATTATCTGCCTTATCAAACCCCTGTACGGGATCGAAATCGCCCTGATTCTGGTCTCGGTCTTTAAGTACATTGCCGAACATTTTGATAAGCGTGTCAACGCCACGATGTATCTGCTGGGGTATCAGGCGATGATCTATGTGGGATCAATCGTTGTTGCGCCTCCGGCCGGCTATGCCTACCAGACAATTGGGTTTGAACACACCTATCTGGTTATGGGGCTGATAGCACTGGTGTTTACGGGGATTTCTGCTTTTACCCTCTCCGCGTGTTACCAGCATAAAAAGGTCCCGGACCTTCCGTCACCGGGTCAGGAAGCCCTTCACTGAAGCAACGAGAACGAGAGAATGATGTCTGAGAATATACGTAAGGAACCGATTGTCCCTGTTATGCTTCGCCATGGTGAGCGCGCGGCGATTGCAACGAAAATCCGTGATGCCATGCCGCTTATCGCCAGCGCGGTTGAACGGAACATGACCTGGTTCGGACAGCGCTTTCCCGATGCGGCCTGCCGTAACGGTCAGTATCCGGTGATTGATAATCAGGAATGGACGACCGGTTTCTGGACCGGGCAGCTGTGGCTCGCCTGGGAGTGGACCGGGGAAGCGAGCTATCGCACATTAGCCGAACAGCACGTCCGCTCATTTGGCGAGCGGATTGCCAAACGAGATTGTACTAACCACCACGATCTGGGGTTCTTATACAGTCTTTCCTGTATCGCAGGCAGCAAACTAACGGGCGATAGAGAGGCAAAATACATCGCCCTACAGGCTGCTGAATTGTTAATGGAGCGCTACCATCACCGCTGCGGCATTATTCAGGCGTGGGGAGAGCTGGATAACCCTGAGCAGCAGGGAAGAATGATCATCGACTGCAATATGAATTTGCCGCTGTTATATCAGGCCAGCCTTGCCACCGGGGAGCCACGCTATGCTGAAGCGGCGAAAAGGCATATTGAACAGGCCCGACGCTATATCGTTCGTGAAGATGGTTCTACATTCCATACGTACTATATGGATGTCAGAACCGGTGAGCCACGGTTTGGCAATACCCATCAGGGGTTCTCTGATGATTCCTGCTGGTCGCGCGGGCAGGCCTGGGGCGTGTATGGTTTTCTGCTTAATTATCTCTACACCGGTGATAAAAAGCTGCTGGCGCTGAGCCAGACCCTGGCAAACTACTTTATCAACCGGCTGCCGGACGATCTTATTTGCTATTGGGATTTGGCGTTAACCGACCCGAATAGTGAGCGAGACAGTTCTGCCAGCGCCATTCTCGCTTGTGCACTGCTGGAGCTGGTGAAACAGCTACCGGTGACCCATCCTGATCGTGAAAGCTATGAGGCGCTAGGGTTAAAAATCATTGAAAGCATGATCGATCGCTATTTCAATCTGACGCATCAGCAGGGGGAAGGACTTCTCAACCATTCTGTTTATCATTTTAAAGGTAACGTTGGCGTAAATGAATGCTGTGCCTGGGGAGATTATTTCCTGATGGAAGCCATCGCGCGGGCAACGTCGTCATGGAATAGTTACTGGTAATATCTCGCTCTCCCTGTTCTCTAAATTATGTCTTTAATCAGGCAGGGGAGCGCTTATCTCTGTAATGGCAAGGATAATATAATGAAAAGAAAAAGCGTAATTATATTCGCTGCAATAACGTTTTCTTCACTGGGTGTGTGTGCAGAAAATAATAATACTATTACTGCTGCGCAGGTAAAAGCGACACCGTATACTACGGTGTTCTTTGCCCCGCGTACGCAATACCGCACCGCCAGTGAAAGTTTTTTACAACGGTTGATGTTAACAGGCGTTGTTCAGGATCCTGACAGCATCCTGAAAAGCATGTACTGGAGTTTTGAAACCGATGCCGATTTAGGTAAGCACATGGATCAGTGGAAAAGCAGTTACCAGGAAGCGGAGTTCAATAAGCCCTTCTCGCTAGGTGCCAGCCAGTTCTGGCTGGAACCAGGAACCGTTTTTCATTGGGAATCGGCAGGGTCACGCATCGATCCCTACATTGGCATTGGTTACCATTTTGATCCAACGTTGGGGGCGGTACTGCGCTATCGCTACAATCATCAGAATCATGACAGTGAAACACGTCAGGGTGAGTGGGATGATTCGTCGGAGCATCGCGTGGATATTTATCTGACAAAATATTTTACTCCAGACTTTTGGGTGCAATATAACCCAACGTATTACAGTAAAACGCACTCTGATAAATTCGTGTATGCCAATGGTAAAAACCACACCTTACAGCACAACGTTGTTTTTAATTTCCATACTACGCCACGGTTTTATCCCTTCTTTGAACTTGGCTATCTTGATGAATATAAAGATGGCGATGATACAAAAAGTGAATATCAGCTGCGAGTGGGGTTCAAATACAATTTAAACTAAAAAAAACGCGCCCTTGGGCGCGTTTTTGCAGATGTAACGAATTAACGTTTAATATCTGATTTGAAATCACGCTGCTCGTAGCCGGTATACAGCTGACGAGGACGCGCGATTTTCATGCCTTCGCTGTGCATTTCGTTCCAGTGCGCAATCCAGCCCACGGTACGCGCCATGGCGAAGATTACGGTGAACATGGAAGACGGAATGCCCATCGCTTTCAGAATAATGCCAGAGTAGAAATCGACGTTCGGGTAGAGTTTCTTCTCGATGAAGTACGGGTCGTTCAGCGCGATGTGTTCCAGCTCCATCGCCACTTCCAGCAAATCATCTTTGGTGCCCAGCTCTTTCAGCACTTCGTGGCAGGTCTCACGCATGACGGTCGCGCGCGGGTCGTAGTTTTTGTAAACACGGTGACCGAAGCCCATCAGACGGAAGGAGTCATTCTTGTCTTTCGCGCGGCGCACGAACTCAGGAATGTGCTCAACGGAGCTGATTTCTTCCAGCATCTTCAGTGCCGCTTCGTTCGCGCCGCCGTGCGCCGGTCCCCACAGGGAGGCGATGCCCGCAGCGATACAGGCGAATGGGTTCGCGCCGGAAGAGCCCGCGGTACGGACGGTAGAGGTCGAGGCGTTCTGTTCGTGGTCAGCGTGCAGGATCAGAATACGGTCCATCGCGCGTTCCAGCACCGGGTTCACTTCGTACTCTTCGCACGGCGTGGAGAACATCATGCGCAGGAAGTTACCCGCGTAGGAGAGGTCGTTGCGTGGGTATACAAACGGCTGACCGATAGAGTATTTGTAACACATCGCCGCCATGGTAGGCATTTTAGACAGCAGACGGAACGCCGCGATATCACGGTGACGTGGGTTATTCACGTCCAGAGAATCGTGGTAGAACGCCGCCAGCGCACCGGTAATACCGCACATGACCGCCATCGGGTGAGAGTCACGACGGAACGCATGGAACAGACGGGTAATCTGCTCATGGATCATGGTGTGACGGGTCACGGTGGTTTTAAATTCATCGTACTGGGCCTGCGTCGGTTTTTCGCCGTTCAGCAGGATGTAGCACACTTCCAGATAGTTGGATTCGGTGGCTAACTGATCGATGGGGAAGCCGCGATGGAGCAGGATACCTTCGTCACCGTCAATGTAGGTGATTTTGGATTCGCAAGATGCGGTGGAGGTGAATCCAGGGTCAAAGGTGAATACCCCTTTGGAACCCAGCGTACGGATATCAATAACATCCTGACCGAGCGTGCCTTTTAGCACATCCAGTTCAATAGCATCATCACCATTTAGGGTGAGTTTTGCCTTTGTATCAGCCATTTACGGTCTCCTTAGCGCCTTATGCTTAAGACTGCGCTTTACCGGATTTGCTTTCAGCTGTTAATCATCGTTACCAGATTGTTATTTGGCTTACCGCTCAGCTCACGAGGAGAAACCAGGGTACAGAGCTATGGCGCCTTGCAGGTAAACGAATGAAATATCAGTGAAACAACAGCAAATCAGCGTTTTTGCAGTCCGAATTATTCAAACCTGTATATCACTAATAACTGTCCTGATAACTTCGGTCAATACCATCACACTGTTACATAACTATTTGTCAGGTGAAAGAGAGACCTCATAACTTTTGCGCATTATATGCCTTTTCTGCTGACGTTTGTAACAATATTGTTTAACATTTGTCAAATCAGATGATTAAAAATTAAAAAGATGTTGTTATCGTGACCCCGATCACTGTTCCAGAGAAAACCCAACAAACTGTATGTAGGTTAATTGTAATGATTTTGTGAACGGCCTATACTGCCGCCAGGTCTCCGGAACACCCTGCAATCCCGAGCCACCCAGCGTTGTAACGTGTCGTTTTAGCATTTGGAAGCAATGTTTTGCATGACGCGCAGTTATAGAAAAGGAACGCTGTCTGACCCGCATCGCAGTCCGGAGGAAGGAAACAATAAGAACAGCATGTGGGCGTTATTCATGATAAGAAATGTGAAAAAACAAAGACCTGTCAATCTGGATCTCAAAACGATCCGATTCCCTGTAACAGCAATAGCGTCCATTCTGCACCGTGTTTCTGGTGTGATTACGTTTGTGGCGGTCGGTATCTTGCTGTGGTTACTGGGAACCAGCCTCTCATCCCCTGAAGGATTCCTCCAGGCCTCAGCCATCATGAACAGCTTCTTCGTGAAATTTATCATGTGGGGCATTCTGACCGCGCTGGCCTATCACGTGGTTGGCGGCGTTCGCCATATGCTGATGGACTTTGGCTACCTGGAAGAGACGTTCGAGGCCGGTAAACGTACCGCTAACATTTCATTTGTGATCACTGTCGTGCTTTCACTTCTCGCAGGAGTTCTCGTATGGTAAGCAACGCCTCCGCATTAGGACGCAACGGCGTACATGACTTCATCCTGGTCCGTGCTACCGCCATCGTTCTCACCCTTTACATCATCTATATGATCGGTTTCTTCGCGACCAGCGGGACGCTGACGTGGGAAATCTGGAGTGGTTTCTTCGGATCGGCCTTCACCAAAGTGTTCACCCTGCTGGCCCTGTTCTCCATCCTTATTCATGCCTGGATTGGCATGTGGCAGGTGTTGACCGATTACGTTAAACCGCTGGCGATTCGCCTTCCGCTGCAACTGATTATTGTTGTTGCTCTGCTGGTTTACGTCATTTATGGATTTGTTGTGGTGTGGGGTGTGTAATGAAACTGCCAGTCAGAGAATTTGATGCTGTTGTGATTGGTGCGGGTGGCGCAGGTATGCGCGCCGCACTGCAAATTTCCCAGAGCGGCCAGACCTGTGCGCTGCTCTCTAAAGTATTCCCGACCCGTTCCCACACTGTGTCTGCGCAGGGCGGTATCACCGTTGCGCTGGGTAATTCCCATGAAGATAACTGGGAATGGCACATGTACGATACGGTAAAAGGTTCCGATTACATCGGTGACCAGGATGCCATCGAATATATGTGTAAAACCGGCCCGGAAGCGATTCTGGAGCTGGACCACATGGGTCTGCCGTTCTCCCGTCTGGAAAATGGCACCATCTATCAGCGTCCGTTTGGCGGCCAGTCGAAAAACTTCGGCGGCGAGCAGGCGGCACGTACCGCAGCGGCAGCTGACCGTACCGGCCACGCGCTGCTGCACACGCTGTATCAGCAGAACCTGAAAAACCACACCACCATCTTCTCCGAGTGGTATGCGCTGGATCTGGTGAAAAACGCCGATGGCGCCGTGGTGGGTTGTACCGCCCTGTGCATCGAAACCGGTGAGGTGGTCTACTTCAAAGCCCGCGCAACCGTGCTGGCGACCGGCGGCGCAGGCCGTATCTATCAGTCCACTACCAATGCCCATATCAACACCGGTGACGGCGTTGGGATGGCGATCCGCGCTGGCGTGCCGGTGCAGGACATGGAGATGTGGCAGTTCCACCCAACCGGTATCGCGGGTGCGGGCGTACTGGTGACAGAAGGCTGCCGTGGTGAAGGTGGTTACCTGCTGAACAAACATGGCGAGCGCTTCATGGAGCGTTATGCGCCAAACGCGAAAGACCTGGCGGGCCGTGATGTGGTGGCGCGTTCCATCATGATCGAAATCCGTGAAGGCCGCGGCTGTGACGGCCCTTGGGGTCCACACGCGAAGCTGAAACTCGACCATCTGGGTAAAGAAGTGCTGGAATCCCGTCTGCCGGGCATTCTGGAGCTGTCCCGCACCTTCGCGCACGTCGACCCGGTGAAAGAGCCAATTCCGGTTATCCCAACCTGTCACTACATGATGGGCGGTATTCCGACCAAAGTGACCGGTCAGGCGCTGACCGTGAACGAGCAGGGCGAAGACGTGGTCATCCCTGGCCTGTTCGCGGTAGGCGAAATTGCCTGCGTATCCGTGCACGGCGCAAACCGTCTGGGCGGCAACTCCCTGCTGGACCTGGTGGTATTTGGTCGTGCGGTGGGGCTGCATCTCCAGGAATCTATTGCCGAGCAGGGCGCGCTGCGTGATGCGACCGACGACGAAATAGATGCCTCTCTTGAGCGCCTCAATCGCTGGAACGGTAATCGTAACGGCGAAGATCCGGTGGAGATCCGTAAGGCGTTGCAGGAGTGTATGCAGCACAACTTCTCGGTATTCCGTGAAGGTGACGCGATGGCCAAAGGGCTTGAGCAGCTGAAAGCGATCCGCGAGCGTCTGAAGAATGCCCGTCTGGATGATACCTCCAGCGAGTTCAACACCCAGCGCGTTGAGTGCCTGGAGCTGGATAACCTGATGGAAACCGCGTTCGCCACTGCGATGTCGGCAAACTTCCGTACCGAAAGCCGTGGCGCCCATAGCCGCTTCGACTTCCCGGATCGTGATGACGAAAACTGGCTGTGCCATTCCCTGTATCTGCCAGAGTCGGAAACCATGACGCGTCGTAGCGTTAACATGGAACCGAAACTGCGTCCGGCGTTCCCGCCGAAGATTCGTACTTACTAATGCGGAGACAGGATAATGAAACTCGAATTCTCAGTTTATCGTTATAACCCGGATGTAGACGATGCTCCGCGTATGCAGGATTACACCCTCGAAGCGGAAGAAGGTCGTGACATGATGCTGCTGGATGCCTTAATCCAGCTGAAAGAGAAAGATCCTACGCTGTCGTTCCGCCGCTCTTGCCGTGAAGGGGTGTGTGGCTCTGACGGTGTAAACATGAACGGCAAAAACGGTCTGGCCTGTATCACGCCAATTTCAGCGCTACAGCGTCCTGGCCAGAAAATTGTGATCCGTCCTCTGCCTGGCCTGCCGGTCGTGCGTGATTTGGTGGTGGATATGGGGCAATTCTATGCACAATATGAGAAGATTAAGCCTTACTTATTGAATAATGGGCAAAATCCACCCGCTCGCGAGCACTTACAGTCTCCTGAGCAGCGTGAAAAACTCGATGGGTTGTACGAGTGTATTCTCTGTGCATGCTGTTCAACGTCATGCCCGTCATTCTGGTGGAACCCGGATAAATTTATCGGCCCTGCGGGTCTGCTGGCTGCCTATCGCTTCCTGATCGACAGCCGCGATACCGAAACCGAGAATCGTCTGGAAGGGCTAAGTGACGCTTTCAGCGTATTCCGCTGCCATAGCATCATGAACTGCGTCAGTGTGTGTCCTAAGGGGCTGAACCCGACGCGCGCCATCGGCCATATTAAGTCGATGTTGTTGCAGCGCAGTGCGTAAGTAACAACGCCGGATGGCGCTGCGCTTATCCGGCCTACGTAACAGTAGGCCCGGTAAGCGTAGCGCCACCGGGCAAATTGCAGAAACCTTTAAAAACTGCCAGATAAGTAAATAATCGAGACGTTCAGCGCGAGACAAGGCGCGGTTGAACGAATCCCCTGGAGCATAGTTGACTATGTGACTGGGGTGAGTGAAAGCCGCAACGCAGTCGCAGCCGGAACGACGAAGATTATTTAGACAGTTTCTAAAGGTTCCTTCGCGGGCCAAATGAAAAGAGCTCGCAGGTGAACCCCGGCACGTACACGTGGTGTGCGTGGTAGTTTCTACGGCGAAAGTAAGCATAAAAATGCTTAAGGGATCACGATGCAGAACGGCGCAATGAAAGCCTGGCTGGACTCTTCTTACCTCTCTGGTTCAAACCAGAGCTGGATAGAACAGCTCTATGAAGACTTCTTAACCGATCCTGACTCAGTGGACGCAAACTGGCGTTCCATGTTCCAGCAGTTGCCTGGTACAGGGGTCAAACCGGATCAATTCCATTCAAAAACACGTGATTATTTCCGTCGTCTGGCGAAGGATGCCTCACGTTACTCTTCTGCGATTTCCGACCCTGACACCAATGCGAAGCAGGTTAAAGTCCTGCAACTTATCAACGCTTATCGCTTCCGTGGTCACCAGCATGCGAATCTCGATCCGCTGGGACTGTGGCAGCAGGAACGTGTAGCGGATCTCGATCCGGCTTATCACGATCTGACCGAGGCCGATTTCCAGGAAAGCTTTAACGTAGGTTCCTTTGCCATCGGCAAAGACACGATGAAGCTGGGCGATCTGATTGACGCGCTCAAGCAAACCTACTGCGGCTCCATCGGCGCGGAATATATGCACATTACCTCCACCGAAGAGAAACGCTGGATCCAGCAGCGTATCGAATCCGTGGCAGGCCACGCGAATTTCTCAGCAGAAGAGAAAAAACGTTTCCTCAGCGAACTGACCGCCGCGGAAGGCCTTGAGCGCTATCTGGGCGCGAAATTCCCTGGCGCAAAACGCTTCTCACTGGAGGGCGGCGATGCGTTAGTCCCGATGCTGAAAGAGCTGATTCGTCATGCCGGTAAGAGCGGCACGCGCGAAGTGGTGCTGGGCATGGCGCACCGTGGTCGCCTGAACGTGCTGGTTAACGTGCTGGGTAAAAAGCCGCAGGATCTGTTCGACGAATTTGCGGGTAAACATAAAGAGCACCTCGGCACCGGTGACGTGAAGTACCACATGGGCTTCTCGTCCGATATCGAAACCGAGGGCGGTCAGGTTCACCTGGCGCTGGCGTTTAACCCGTCACACCTGGAAATCGTCAGCCCGGTGGTTATCGGTTCCGTGCGTGCGCGTCTGGATCGTCTGGACGAGCCGAGCAGCAATAAAGTGCTGCCAATCACCATTCACGGTGATGCGGCGGTCACAGGGCAGGGCGTGGTTCAGGAAACCCTGAACATGTCGAAAGCGCGTGGTTATGAAGTGGGCGGTACCGTTCGCATCGTAATCAACAACCAGGTGGGCTTCACCACCTCTAACCCGCTGGATGCGCGTTCCACCCCGTACTGCACCGACATCGGTAAAATGGTTCAGGCGCCCATCTTCCATGTTAACGCGGATGACCCGGAAGCCGTTGCTTTCGTGACCCGTCTGGCGCTGGACTTCCGTAACACCTTCAAGCGCGATGTGTTCATTGACCTCTTCTGCTACCGCCGTCACGGCCACAACGAAGCGGATGAGCCAAGTGCAACCCAGCCGCTGATGTACCAGAAAATCAAAAAACACCCGACGCCGCGTAAAATCTACGCTGACAAGCTGGAAAGCGAAAAAGTGGCGACGCTGGAAGATGCGACCGAAATGGTCAACCTCTACCGCGACGCGCTGGACGCGGGTGAATGCGTGGTCAAAGAGCTGCGCCCAATGAACATGCACTCCTTTACCTGGTCGCCGTATCTCAACCACGAGTGGGACGAGAGCTACCCGAACAAGGTTGAGATGAAGCGTTTGCAGGAGCTGGCTAAACGCATCAGCACCGTGCCGGAAGCGATCGAGATGCAGTCCCGCGTGGCCAAAATCTATGGCGACCGTCAGGCAATGGCGGCGGGTGAGAAGCTGTTCGACTGGGGCGGCGCGGAAACGCTGGCTTATGCGACGCTGGTTGACGAAGGTATTCCGGTTCGTCTGTCCGGTGAAGATGCGGGTCGTGGCACCTTCTTCCACCGTCACGCGGTGGTGCACAACCAGTCTAACGGTTCAACGTACACTCCGCTTCAGCACGTGCATAACGGTCAGGGCCAGTTCAAGGTCTGGGACTCCGTGCTGTCAGAAGAAGCGGTTCTGGCCTTCGAATACGGCTACGCCACCGCAGAACCCCGCACCCTGACCATCTGGGAAGCGCAGTTCGGTGACTTCGCCAACGGTGCGCAGGTCGTCATCGACCAGTTCATCTCCTCCGGTGAGCAGAAGTGGGGCCGTATGTGCGGTCTGGTGATGCTGCTGCCGCACGGCTATGAAGGACAAGGTCCGGAGCACTCCTCCGCGCGTCTGGAGCGTTATCTGCAACTCTGCGCCGAGCAGAACATGCAGGTTTGCGTGCCGTCCACCCCGGCTCAGGTTTACCACATGCTGCGTCGTCAGGCGCTGCGCGGTATGCGCCGTCCGCTGGTAGTCATGTCGCCAAAATCCCTGCTGCGCCATCCGCTGGCGGTCTCCAGCCTGGAAGAGCTGGCAAACGGCACCTTCCTGCCGGCCATCGGTGAAATTGACGAGCTGGATCCGCAGGCCGTTAAGCGTGTCGTAATGTGTTCTGGTAAGGTTTATTACGACCTGCTGGAACAGCGCCGTAAGAACGATCAGAAAGATGTCGCCATCGTGCGTATCGAACAGCTTTATCCGTTCCCGCATCAGGCGATGCAGGAAGTGCTGAAACAGTACGCTCACGTTCATGATTTTGTCTGGTGCCAGGAAGAGCCGCTCAACCAGGGCGCATGGTATTGCAGCCAGCATCATTTCCGTGAAGTGATTCCATTTGGGTCTGCTCTGCGTTATGCAGGTCGCCCGGCCTCCGCCTCTCCGGCGGTAGGGTATATGTCCGTTCACCAGAAGCAGCAACAAGATCTGGTCAATGACGCGCTGAACGTCGATTAATTAAAGGATACATAATGAGTAGCGTAGATATTCTTGTTCCCGACCTGCCTGAGTCCGTAGCAGATGCAACCGTCGCCACCTGGCACAAAAAACCAGGCGACGCGGTAACCCGTGACGAAGTGCTGGTAGAAATCGAAACTGACAAAGTGGTACTGGAAGTACCGGCTTCAGCGGATGGCATTCTGGATGCAGTCCTGGAAGATGAAGGTACAACCGTCACTTCTCGCCAGATCCTGGGTCGCCTGCGTGAAGGCAACAGCGCGGGCAAAGAGTCCAGCGCCAAATCTGAAGAGAAAGCGTCTACCCCGGCCCAGCGCCAGCAGGCGTCTCTGTCCGATCAGACCAACGACGCGCTCAGCCCGGCGATCCGTCGCCTGCTGGCTGAGCACAGCCTCGATCCGGCAGCCATCAAAGGCACCGGCGTGGGTGGACGTCTGACGCGTGAAGACATCGACAAGCATCTGGCAAAAGCGCCTTCTGAGGCGAAAGCGGAAGCGAAAGCCCCTGCGGCAGCACCAGCGGCACAGCCCGCTCTGGGCGCACGTAGCGAAAAACGCGTGCCGATGACCCGCCTGCGTAAGCGCGTGGCCGAGCGTCTGCTGGAAGCGAAAAACTCCACCGCGATGCTGACCACCTTTAACGAAGTCAACATGAAGCCAATCATGGATCTGCGCAAGCAGTACGGTGACGCGTTTGAAAAACGTCACGGTATCCGTCTGGGCTTCATGTCCTTCTACGTGAAAGCGGTAGTTGAAGCGCTGAAACGCTACCCGGAAGTGAACGCGTCTATCGATGGCGATGACGTGGTTTACCACAACTACTTCGACGTCAGCATGGCGGTTTCTACCCCACGCGGCCTGGTTACCCCAGTTCTGCGTGACGTAGACACCCTGGGTATGGCTGACATTGAGAAGAAAATCAAAGAGCTGGCCGTGAAAGGCCGCGACGGCAAGCTGACCGTTGAGGATCTGACCGGCGGTAACTTCACCATTACCAACGGTGGTGTGTTCGGCTCGCTGATGTCTACCCCGATCATCAACCCGCCGCAGAGCGCGATCCTGGGTATGCACGCCATTAAAGATCGTCCAATGGCGGTAGACGGTAAAGTGGAGATCCTGCCGATGATGTACCTGGCGCTCTCTTACGATCACCGCCTGATCGACGGCCGCGAGTCCGTAGGCTTCCTGGTTGCCATTAAAGAGCTGCTGGAAGATCCAACGCGTCTGCTGCTGGACGTCTAGTTTTTGCAGTCTTGCCCGGCGGCGCGTTGCTTGCCGGGCCTACAAAGCACTACCTAACGATTACCTGAAGGATGGATAGAACACATGAACTTACATGAATATCAGGCCAAACAGCTGTTTGCCCGGTATGGCTTACCGGCTCCGGTGGGTTATGCCTGTACTACCCCGCGTGAAGCAGAAGAAGCCGCGTCTAAAATCGGTTCCGGCCCGTGGGTAGTTAAATGTCAGGTTCACGCTGGTGGCCGTGGTAAAGCGGGCGGTGTGAAGGTTGTTAAGAGCAAAGAAGAGATCCGTGCGTTTGCTGAACATTGGCTCGGCAAGCGTCTGGTAACCTACCAGACAGATGCGAACGGCCAGCCGGTTAACCAGATCCTGGTTGAAGCGGCAACCGACATCGCGAAAGAACTGTACCTCGGCGCAGTCGTAGACCGTAGCTCCCGTCGCGTGGTGTTCATGGCGTCTACCGAAGGTGGCGTGGAAATTGAAAAAGTGGCGGAAGAGACTCCGCACCTGATCCACAAAGTGGCTATCGATCCGCTGGCGGGCCCAATGCCTTACCAGGGTCGTGAGCTGGCGTTCAAACTGGGTCTGGAAGGCAAGCTGGTTCAGCAGTTCACCAAGATCTTCATGGGTCTGGCGACCATCTTCCTGGAGCGCGATCTGGCGCTGATCGAGATCAACCCGCTGGTGATCACCACCCAGGGCGACCTGATCTGCCTCGACGGCAAGCTGGGCGCTGACGGCAACGCGCTGTTCCGCCAGTCCGATCTGCGCGAAATGCGCGACCAGTCTCAGGAAGATCCGCGTGAAGCGCAGGCTGCACAGTGGGAACTGAACTACGTGGCGCTGGATGGCAACATCGGCTGCATGGTTAACGGTGCGGGCCTGGCAATGGGCACCATGGACATCGTTAAGCTGCACGGCGGTGAGCCAGCGAACTTCCTCGACGTGGGCGGTGGCGCAACCAAAGAGCGCGTAACCGAAGCGTTCAAAATCATTCTCTCTGACAGCAACGTGAAAGCGGTTCTGGTGAACATCTTCGGCGGTATCGTACGTTGCGACCTGATCGCCGACGGTATCATCGGCGCGGTAGAAGAAGTGGGCGTTAACGTTCCGGTTGTTGTACGTCTGGAAGGGAACAACGCTGAACTCGGCGCGAAAAAACTGGCTGACAGCGGCCTGAATATTATTGCAGCGAAAAGTCTGACGGATGCAGCTCAGCAGGTTGTTGCCGCAGTGGAGGGGAAATAATGTCCGTTTTAATTAATAAAGATACCAAGGTTATCTGCCAGGGCTTCACCGGTAGCCAGGGGACTTTCCACTCCGAACAGGCGATTGCCTACGGTACGCAGATGGTTGGCGGCGTAACGCCAGGTAAAGGCGGCACCACGCATCTGGGCCTGCCGGTGTTCAACACCGTGCGTGAAGCGGTAGAAGCGACGGGCGCAACCGCGACCGTGATCTACGTTCCGGCGCCGTTCTGCAAAGACTCTATTCTGGAAGCGATCGACGCAGGCATTAAGCTGATCATCACCATCACCGAAGGTATCCCGACGCTGGATATGCTGACCGTGAAGGTGAAGCTGGACGAAGCAGGCGTGCGCATGATCGGCCCGAACTGCCCAGGCGTTATCACTCCGGGCGAATGCAAAATCGGCATCATGCCGGGGCACATTCACAAGCCGGGTAAAGTGGGCATCGTTTCCCGTTCCGGCACCCTGACCTATGAAGCGGTTAAGCAGACCACCGATTACGGTTTCGGCCAGTCCACCTGCGTGGGCATCGGCGGTGACCCGATCCCGGGCTCTAACTTCATCGACATCCTGAAGCTGTTCCAGGAAGATCCACAGACCGAAGCGATCGTGATGATCGGTGAGATCGGTGGTAGCGCGGAAGAAGAAGCGGCTGCTTACATCAAAGATCATGTGACCAAGCCAGTGGTGGGTTACATCGCAGGTGTGACCGCGCCGAAAGGCAAACGTATGGGTCACGCGGGCGCGATTATCGCTGGCGGTAAAGGTACGGCTGATGAGAAATTCGCAGCACTGGAAGCCGCAGGCGTGAAAACCGTTCGCAGCCTGGCGGATATCGGTGAAGCACTGAAATCCATCATTAAGTAAGTCCTCTCTGCTCCCCGAATGGGGCGCGTTGAAGTATAAAAAAATGTCCGTTTCGACATGGTTGGCCGCTGTAAAGCGGCCTTTTTTTATTGTCTGCGTTTAGCCACCAGAGTGAATTTATAGTCGTCGGTGTTAAACACGTTGCGACTGTATTCAAATACCCGGCCGTCTTTCAGAAAGCCGCGGGAGACTTTTTCCAGAATCGGTTTTGCCGGATCGAGCGCCAGGGCGGCAATCGCCTCATCCGATGGCATGACTGGCACCAGCTCCTGCTCGCTGCGATCGATAACCATCTTTTTGATCTGCTCAATGTAATGGTATTTCGACTGTTCCATCACTTCCCAGGTGAGGTCGGGGAACATCGCCAGCGGCATCCATGTCTCTTCCAGATTCACCGGCTTTTCCCTGATGAAGCGTACGCGCTTGACGTGCCAGACCTTATCATCCGGATTGAGCGCAAGTTTTGCCGCGAGCCGCTCATCGGCTTTCACCACTTCGAAGACGCTGACGTCGCTGTGCGTATCGACGTTACGATCCGCTAACTTTTCGTAAAAGCCGGTGAGCTGATAAATATCGTAATTCACCCGCTCCTCTTTTACATACGAGCCGCTGCCCTGAATACTTTCGATGATCTGCTCGTCGGCGAGCAGCTTCAAAGCCTGCCGCACGGTGACCCGGCTGACGCTAAACGCCTCCTGAAGGCTGGATTCCGTCGGCAGCGCGTCGCCAGGTTTTAACTCACCGGCATTAATTTTCTCGCGGAACGCATCGGCGATCTGCCGGTACATCGGTTTATTGCCCATTGTGTCGCGCCTTTTTAATACGTTTTCAGGGAATTATGCCTTCAGTGGTAAATTTGTAAATAATACAAATAAGATACAAATATCGGTGTTAGTGAAAATGATCACATAAATGTATTATCCGGTCTGCCACAATCCTCCCCAGACAATAACTTTGGATAGGTGAGGATCTTATGAACCTGACGACTCTGACCGACCCCCGTGCTGTCTGCGTGCAGGCGCAGTTTACCAGCCGTGATGAGGCAATCCGTCAGCTTGCGACGCGGCTGGTGGCGTTGGGCAAAATAGCCGACGCCGATACGTTTCTGGCAGACGTTTTCCATCGGGAATCGCTTGGCCCGACGGCGCTGGGCGAGGGGCTGGCCGTACCTCATGGTAAATCAGTGGCGGTAAACGAAGCGGCTTTTGCCGTGGCCACACTGCGTGAGCCGCTGGCCTGGGAAGGTGTGGACGGACCGGAGGAGGTCGAGCTAATTTTTCTGCTCGCCATTCCTCCCGCACAAGCGGGATCAACGCATATTCAGGTCCTGACGGAACTGACGTCTCGCCTGGCGGATGACGAGCTCAGGGCGCGCGTGATGACGGCGACCAGCGCGGAAGCGGTGCTTGCGGCGCTGGAAACGGCGCCTGACGCACAAGAAACCGCCGTGGCGGAGAATGCCCCGACGATCGTCTGCGTTACCGCCTGTCCGGCCGGGATCGCCCATACCTACATGGCAGCGGAGTATCTCGAAAAAGCGGGACGTAAGCTCGGCGTCAATGTGGTGGTCGAAAAGCAGGGGGCAAATGGTATTGAGGGGCGCATCACCGCGCAGCAGTTGCAGGAGGCAAAAGCGTGTATCTTCGCGGCGGAAGTGGCGATCAAAGAGCGTGAGCGTTTTCAGGGGATCCCCGCCATTTCCGTGCCCGTCGCGGAACCCTTACGCCATGCGGAAGCGCTCATTGAGCGTGCGCTGGCGCTACAGCCTGTATCCGATGCGCGTCCTGCGCACGTCGACACGGACGCGAAAAAGTGCGTTAAAACCGAACTCAAGCAGGCGCTGCTCAGCGGTATCTCCTTTGCGGTGCCGCTGATTGTCGCTGGCGGCACGGTGCTGGCGGTGTCGGTACTGCTGGCGCAAATCCTGGGCTTGCAGCATCTGTTCGATCAGGAAAATTCGTGGCTGTGGATGTACCGCAAACTGGGCGGCGGAATGCTCGGTATTCTGATGGTGCCTGTTCTGGCGGCCTATACCGCTTACTCGCTGGCGGATAAACCTGCGCTAACGCCGGGCTTTGCGGCGGGTCTTGCCGCCAATATGATCGGCTCTGGTTTTCTCGGGGCCATCGTCGGCGGGCTGATTGCGGGCTACCTGATGCGCTGGGTAAAAAACCACATCCGACTGAGTAGCCGCTACAACGGCTTTCTGACCTTTTATCTCTATCCGGTGATTGGCGTGCTGGGCGCAGGCAGCCTGATGCTGTTTGTGATCGGCGAACCGGTGGCCTGGATCAATAACGCCCTGACCGCCTGGCTTAACGGTCTGTCCGGCGCGAATGCGCTGCTGCTGGGGGCGATCCTGGGCTTTATGTGCTCGTTCGATCTGGGCGGTCCGGTCAACAAAGCCTCTTACGCGTTCTGTCTGGGAGCGATGGCCAATGGCGTATACGGGCCTTATGCGATTTTTGCCTCCGTCAAAATGGTATCGGCCTTTACCGTGACGGCATCAACGATGCTGGCTCCGAACCTGTTCAAACAGTTCGAAATTGAAACCGGGAAGTCCACCTGGCTGCTGGGGCTGGCGGGCATCACCGAAGGGGCAATTCCGATGGCTATCGAGGATCCGTTGCGGGTCATTGGCTCATTTGTTCTGGGGTCAATGGTGACCGGAGCGATTGTCGGGGCGATGGGGATTGGGCTATCCACCCCCGGCGCGGGCATTTTCTCGCTCTTCTTACTGCATGATGCCGGGCTGGGCGGCGTGATGGCCGCTGTCGGCTGGTTTGGCGCCGCGCTGATTGGCGCCGCAATCTCTACGCTCATTTTACTGCTCTGGCGACGCCAGGCCGTGAAGAGCGGCACCTACGTGACTGAAGACATACCCTCCTAAACACGCACTGACAGGAAACGAAGATGAAAGCTGTATCTCGCGTTCATATCACGCCACATATGCACTGGGACCGGGAGTGGTACTTCACCACCGAAGCATCACGTATTCTTCTGGTCAATAATATGGAAGAGATCCTCACTCGTCTTGAGCAGGACGCAGAGTATAAATACTACGTACTCGACGGCCAGACGGCGGTGCTGGAAGATTATTTTGCCGTGAAACCGGAAAACAGGCCACGCGTGAAGGCGCTGGTGGCGGCCGGGAAGCTGATTATCGGGCCGTGGTATACCCAGACGGACACCACCCTTGTTTCTGGCGAGTCGATTGTCCGAAATCTGATGTACGGCATTCGCGACTGTCTGGCCTTTGGCGAGCCGATGAAAATTGGCTATCTGCCGGACTCCTTCGGCATGTCCTCCCAACTGCCGCACATTTACAACGGTTTTGGCATCACGCGTACCATGTTCTGGCGCGGGTGTTCCGAGCGGCACGGTACCGATAAAACCGAATTTCTCTGGCAAAGCCAGGACGGCAGCGAAGTGACGGCACAGGTGCTACCGCTGGGCTACGCGATTGGTAAGTACTTACCGGAGGATGAGGCCGGGCTGCGCAAACGGCTCGACACGTACTTCGAGGTGCGTGAAAAAGCCTCCGTGACGAAAGAAATCTTACTGCCTAACGGCCATGATCAGATGCCGCTCCAGCAGAACATCTTTGCGGTGATGGATAAGCTGCGCGAAATCTATCCGCAGCGTCAGTTTGTGATGAGCCGCTTCGAGGAGGTGTTTGACCACATTGACGCGCACCGCGATGAACTGGCGACGCTGAAAGGAGAGTTTATTGACGGTAAATATATGCGCGTGCACCGGACGATAGGCTCCACGCGGATGGATATCAAAATCGCCCATGCCCGGATAGAGAATAAAATCGTCAACGTCCTTGAGCCGCTGGCCACGCTTGCCTGGACGCTGGGCTTCGAGTATCACCACGGCTTGCTGGAAAAAATGTGGAAAGAGATCCTCAAGAATCACGCCCATGACAGTATCGGCTGCTGCTGTAGTGACAAAGTGCATCGTGAGGTGATGTCCCGCTTCGAGCTGGCGGAAGACATGGCCGATAACCTGACGTGCTTCTATATGCGCAAGATTGTCGACAACATGCCGCAGAGCGAGGAAGACAAACTGGTGATGTTTAACCTCACGCCCTGGCCGCGTGAGGAAGTGATTAACACCACGATACGTCTGCGCGCCAGCCAGTTCCGCCTGCTGGAAGATAGGGGGAATGAAATCCCTTACTGCCTGCGCAGCGCGCGTGAAATCGACCCCGGCTTGATTGACCGGCAGATTGTGCATTACGGCAACTACGATCCCTTTATGGAGTTTGATATCCAGCTCAATCAGATCCTGCCATCAATGGGTTACCGCACGCTCTATATCGAGCCGCACGTGGCCGGCAAGCTGCTGGCGGCAGAAAAATCGTCGGAGGCGTTGCTGGAAAATGCTTTCTGGGAAATAACGTTAAACGACGACGGCACCCTGCGTCTGCTCGATAAAGCGTCCGGGCTTATCTATGACCGCGCGCTGGAAATAGAAGAGAGCTCGGATGATGGCGATGAGTACGACTACTCGCCTTCACGGGAAGAGTGGAGACTCACTTCCGCTCAGGGCGAGCATGAGGTTGAGGTGATCCACGAGGCCTGGCAGAGCAGGGCGGTGATCCGCCATCGCATGGCGGTGCCGGCGGATCTCGCCGAACGTTCTGCGCGTCAGCAGACGGGAACGCTTGAGGCAGAACTCACGGTCACGCTCAGCCATAACAGCCGACGTATCGACGTTGAGGCGCGTCTCGGAAATCACGCGGATGACCACCGTGTGCGGGTGCTGATCCCGACGCCATTTACCACAGACACGGTGTTAGCCGATACCCAGTTCGGTTCGCTGACGCGTCCTGTACAGGATGAAGCGATGGCGAACTGGCAGGAGGAGGGCTGGAAGGAAGCGCCGCTGCCGGTGTGGAATCTGCTTAACTACGCTGTGCTCCAGGAACGGCGTAACGGGATGGCGCTGTTTACCGAAGGGTTGCGCGAATTTGAAGTGACTGGCGAGCGTCAAAAAACGTTTGCCCTGACGTTGCTTCGCGGCGTGGGGGTGCTTGGGAAGGAAGATTTACTGCTGCGCCCCGGCAGACCGTCCGGGATCAAAATGCCGGTGCCTGATTCGCAGATGCGGGGCCAGTTAACCTGTCGCTTTAGCCTGTTCAGTTTTAATGGTACGCCCGTCAGTGCTGGCGTTGCGCAGCAGGCGAAGTCGTGGTTAACGCCAGTGCACTGCTATAACAAAATCCCGTGGGATGCGATGAAGCTTAACCGCGCCTCTTTCACCACCCCTTGTAGCTATAGCCTGTTAACGCTGGCGCCTAACGGATGCGTACTCAGTGCGCTGAAAAAAGCGGAGGATCGTGACGAGATGATTCTTCGTCTGTACAACCCTGCGGAGACCCGCTCCGGTGACGTGGCTTTGTCTGTGAACCGTGAGGTCCAGGCCTGTTGCGAAACGGACATGAATGAGGTGCGCAAGGCGCAAGGGGAGGAGGGTTCAGCCATTACGGGGTCGTTCCGGCCATGCCAGTCACGCACCTTTAGCATAAAAATTGAAAGGTAATCCTCCGAACAAAATAAAGGCCGCAGGAATGCGGCCTTTATTTCATCAAATAGTCACGAAAGGGTGTTAATTTTAAGATTATTAAAGGTGAATGAAATGTAATCGCTTCGGCGGGTAGCAAAGCGAAAGAAAAATACTGTGAAGCAGATAACATTATATGTTTATCTTCCGGCAAAATGCGTTTTTTCTTGCGCGTTAATAAAAATCACAACTGTTTATATTATCTTCTGGCTTTTATAACCAATAACGCCTTTAAATATACATATTGTTAACAAGGTTTTTACTATCCGCACCACAAAGAAACATCATTAACAGCTCTGACTGTTTTTGATTTAAATCAATGTTTAATACTTGGAAAAAGGCTCCGAAAGGCGTTAAATTGTTCCCGATCAAAATGGCCGAAAAGTGGTAATTTTGCTATAAATTGATCGCCGTCGAAAAACGTAAATCTGTTCGAATAAAAACCTGTTTATTGTAAGGGTTTTGCAGCGTATTATATTTACGGGATCAATTTGGTTTTTTCTTAACGTATTTGTAACCTTTCATCATTGCTTTTTCCTCCTGAAGAGAATAAGCAACGAAGAAGGGAAGCAGATAACTTTGTATTGGGGCATGCGTGTGGATCCTTATCTAACGGGGTTCACTCTCGGAGTCTTCATGCGATGAGCAAGGAGTCATAATGTTAGACGTAGTCGAACTGTCGCGCTTACAGTTTGCCTTGACCGCGATGTACCACTTCCTGTTTGTGCCGCTGACGCTCGGTATGGCGTTCCTGCTGGCCATCATGGAAACGGTTTACGTCCTCTCCGGCAAACAGATTTATAAAGATATGACCAAGTTCTGGGGCAAGTTGTTTGGTATCAACTTTGCGCTGGGCGTGGCAACCGGTCTGACCATGGAGTTCCAGTTCGGGACAAACTGGTCTTACTATTCCCACTATGTAGGGGATATTTTCGGTGCGCCGCTGGCCATTGAAGGTCTGATGGCCTTCTTCCTCGAATCCACCTTTGTAGGTCTGTTCTTCTTCGGTTGGGACCGTCTGGGTAAAGTCCAGCATATGGCGGTAACCTGGCTGGTGGCATTAGGCTCCAACTTGTCCGCACTGTGGATCCTGGTGGCGAACGGCTGGATGCAAAACCCAATCGCATCTGATTTCAACTTCGAAACCATGCGTATGGAGATGGTCAGCTTCGCTGAGCTGGTCCTGAACCCGGTTGCTCAGGTTAAATTCGTTCACACCGTGGCGTCTGGCTATGTGTGCGGCGCGATGTTCGTGCTGGGCATCAGCTCCTACTATATGCTGCGCGGCCGTGACTTCGCGTTCGCCAAGCGTTCTTTTGCTATCGCAGCAAGCTTCGGTATGGCCGCGATTCTGTCCGTTATTGTTCTGGGTGATGAATCCGGTTATGAAATGGGCGACGTGCAGAAAACCAAACTCGCCGCAATTGAAGCTGAATGGGAAACCCAGCCGGCACCGGCAGCGTTTACCCTGTTCGGCGTGCCTGACCAGGAAGCGCAGGAAAACCGCTTCGCCATTCAAATTCCTTACGCTCTGGGTATTATCGCCACGCGCTCCGTCGACAAACAGGTGACTGGCCTGAAAGATCTGATGGTGCAGCATGAAGAGCGTATCCGTAACGGGATGAAAGCCTACTCGCTGCTGGAACAGCTGCGCGCCGGCTCTACCGACCAGGCCGTTCGCGATCAATTTAACGACGTGAAGAAAGACCTCGGTTACGGTCTGCTGCTGAAACGCTATACCCCGAACGTCTCCGACGCGACGGAAGCGCAGATTCAGATGGCAACCAAAGACTCTATTCCACGCGTTGCGCCGCTGTACTTCGCGTTCCGCATCATGGTGGGTTGCGGCATTATCATGCTGCTGATCATCGCGGCCTCGTTCTGGTCAGTCATTCGTAACCGTATCGGTGAGAAAAAATGGCTGCTGCGCACCGCGCTGTACGGTATCCCACTGCCATGGATTGCTATCGAGTCCGGCTGGTTTGTTGCGGAATATGGCCGTCAGCCGTGGGCGATCGGTGAGGTGCTGCCAACAGCGGTAGCGAACTCCTCCCTGACCGCAGGCGACCTGATCTTCTCCATGCTGCTCATTTGCGGTCTGTACACCCTGTTCCTGGTGGCTGAACTGTTCCTGATGTTCAAGTTCGCGCGCCTTGGCCCAAGCAGCCTGAAAACCGGTCGCTACCACTACGAGCAGTCTGTTGCGACTACTCAGCCGGCACGCTAAGACAGGAGTCATCAAATGATCGATTATGAAGTATTGCGTTTTATCTGGTGGCTGCTGATCGGTGTTCTGCTGATTGGTTTCGCGGTCACCGATGGTTTCGACATGGGCGTGGGCATGCTCACCCGTTTCCTCGGTCGTAATGACACCGAGCGTCGAATCATGATCAACTCCATCGCCCCGCACTGGGACGGTAACCAGGTGTGGCTGATCACCGCAGGCGGCGCGCTGTTCGCTGCCTGGCCGATGGTCTACGCGGCTGCGTTCTCCGGCTTCTATGTGGCGATGATTCTGGTGCTGGCTTCTTTATTCTTCCGTCCGGTGGGTTTCGACTACCGTTCCAAGATTGAAGACACCCGCTGGCGTAACATGTGGGACTGGGGCATCTTCATCGGTAGCTTCGTTCCACCGCTGGTCATTGGTGTGGCGTTCGGTAACCTGTTGCAGGGCGTACCGTTCCACGTCGACGAATATATGCGTCTGTTCTACACCGGTAACTTCTTCCAGCTGCTGAATCCGTTTGGTCTGCTGGCGGGCGTGGTGAGCGTGGCGATGATCATCACCCAGGGGGCAACCTATCTCCAGATGCGTACCGTAGGTGAACTGCATCTGCGTTCCCGCGCTACCGCTCAGGTGGCGGCGCTGGTGACGCTGGTCTGCTTCGCGCTGGCAGGCGTGTGGGTGGTGTATGGTATTGATGGATACGTGGTGACGTCTGCTATCAACCATGCTGCGCCGTCTAACCCGCTGACCAAAGAGGTGGCGCGTCAGGCCGGTGCATGGCTGGTGAACTTCAACAATACCCCTGTGCTGTGGGCTATCCCGGCTCTGGGTGTGCTGCTGCCGCTGCTGACCGTGCTGACGTCTCGTCTGGAGAAAGGCGCTCTGGCGTTCGTATTCTCTTCCCTGACGCTGGCGTGCATCATCCTGACGGCCGGTATTGCGATGTTCCCGTTCGTGATGCCATCCAGCACCATGATGAATGCCAGTCTGACCATGTGGGATGCAACGTCCAGCCATATGACGCTGAACTTAATGACCTATGTGGCTTGCGTGTTCGTTCCGATTGTTCTGGCTTACACCATCTGGTGTTACTGGAAAATGTTCGGTCGTATCACTAAAGAACATATCGAAAGCAACACCCACTCTATGTACTAAGTAAGGAGCTGAATATGTGGTATTTCGCATGGATTTTAGGGACGCTTCTTGCCTGTGCGTTTGGTGTCATCACTGCCCTGGCGCTTGAGCATGTAGAAGCGACCAAAGCAGGTGAAGAAAAGCACTAATGAATATTATCGCAACGTTATATGCGGTAATGGATAAGCGCCCCTTGAGGGCGCTTTCCCTCATTATGGCATTACTGCTGGCAGGCTGTATCTTCTGGGACCCGTCGCGCTTCGCGGCGAAAACCAGCGAGCTTGAAATCTGGCACGGCTTCCTGATTATGTGGGCGGTGTGCGCAGGCGTGATTCACGGTGTCGGCTTTCGTCCGAAAGCGCTTCACTGGCAGGGCATCTTCTGCCCACTGATTGCCGATCTGGTTCTCCTCGCCGGTTTGATTTTCTTCTTCTTCTGAATAAGAAATGTCCGTTAACGTTATGGGCTTACCCTGGCCCATAAAAATTTACTCTCCGTTTACTTTCCCCCATTCCAAACCATCATTCCCGCGCGTATAGTAGCGAAGTTTGAAAGCTCCAACTTTTCTTGTATTACCGGGATGTAAAGTGAATACAACGCTGTTTCGATGGCCGGTACGTGTCTATTACGAAGATACTGATGCCGGTGGTGTGGTCTACCACGCCAGCTACGTTGCTTTTTATGAACGGGCACGCACAGAGATGCTGCGCCATCATCACTTTAGTCAACAGGTGCTGTTGGCTGAGCGAGTTGCCTTCGTGGTACGCAAGATGACGCTTGAGTATTTTGCGCCTGCCAGACTCGACGATATGCTCGAAGTTCAAACAGAAATTACATCAATGCGCGGAACTTCACTGGTTTTCACGCAGCGGATAGTCAATGCAGAGAATACGGTACTGAACTCAGCTGAAGTCCTGATTGTCTGTGTTGATCCAACCATAATGAAGCCTCGTGCGCTTCCTAAGTCTATTGTCGCGGAGTTTAAGCAGTGACTGACATGAATATCCTTGATTTGTTCCTGAAGGCAAGCCTTCTGGTTAAACTTATCATGTTGATTTTGATTGGTTTTTCAATCGCATCCTGGGCCATCATCATCCAGAGAACGCGTATCCTCAATGCCGCCGGCCGCGAAGCCGAAGCGTTTGAAGATAAGTTCTGGTCGGGTATTGAGCTTTCTCGTCTGTACCAGGAAAGCCAGGGACGCCGTGATAACCTTTCAGGCTCCGAACAAATTTTCTATAGCGGTTTCAAAGAGTTCGCTCGCTTACATCGCGCTAACAGCCATGCGCCGGAAGCCGTGGTAGAAGGAGCGTCGCGTGCGATGCGCATCTCCATGAACCGCGAACTGGAAAATCTTGAAACGCATATTCCTTTCCTCGGAACCGTTGGCTCCATCAGCCCGTATATCGGCCTGTTTGGAACGGTGTGGGGGATCATGCACGCCTTTATCGCCCTTGGGGCGGTGAAGCAGGCAACGTTGCAGATGGTTGCGCCGGGTATCGCAGAAGCACTGATCGCGACCGCAATCGGTCTGTTCGCCGCAATTCCGGCGGTAATGGCGTACAACCGTCTGAACCAGCGCGTGAACAAACTGGAACTGAACTACGACAACTTTATGGAAGAGTTCACCGCGATTCTGCATCGTCAGGCGTTTACCAGCACCGAGAGCAACAAGGGGTAAACCATGGCCAGATCGCGTGGACGAGGTCGTCGCGAGCTCAAGTCCGAAATCAATATCGTTCCGTTACTGGACGTGCTGCTGGTGCTGCTGCTGATCTTTATGGCGACGGCGCCCATCATCACCCAGAGCGTGGAAGTTGATCTGCCGGATGCGACAGAATCACAGGCGGTAAGCACCAATGACGATCCTCCGGTCATCATTGAGGTTTCCGGCGTAGGGCAGTACAGCGTGGTGGTAGAGAAAGATCGTATGGATCAGCTTCCGCCAGAGCAGGTTATTGCTGAAGCGCAACGACGCCTGGAGTCAAATCCGAAGACGGTCTTCTTAATCGGTGGTGCGAAAGACGTACCATATGATGAAATTATCAAAGCGCTGAACTTGCTACATAGCGCGGGCGTTAAGTCAGTTGGCTTAATGACTCAGCCTATTTGATCATCTGCGTAGTTTTTGGGAACCGATAGTGTCAAAGGCAACCGAACAGAACGACAAGCTTAAGCGAGCGATAATCGTCTCCGCAGTGCTGCACGTAATTCTTTTTGCAGCGCTGATCTGGAGTTCGTTCGATGAGCACCTTGATGCATCAGGCGGCGGTGGGGGCTCGTCCATCGACGCCGTCATGGTGGATCCCGGTGCGGTAGTGCAGAACTATAATCGCCAGCAACAGCAGCAGGCGAGCGCAAAACGCGCGGAAGAACAGCGTGAAAAACAGGCGCAACAGCAGGCGGAAGAGCTGCGTGAAAAGCAGGCCGCCGAGCAGGAACGTCTGAAGCAGCTTGAGAAAGAGCGTTTGCAGGCGCAGGAAGCCGCTAAAGAGCAGGCGGAGCAGCAGAAACAGGCTGAAGCCGCAGCGAAGAAAGCTCAGGAGCAGCAGAAGCAGGCGGAAGAGGCGGCAGCCAAAGCCGCAGCAGACGCGAAGGCGCAGGCAGATGCTCAGGCTAAGTTAGCCGCAGACGCGGCGAAGAAAGCGGCTGCTGATGCGCAGAAGAAAGCGGAAGCCGAAGCAGCGAAGAAAGCGGCGGCTGATGCGAAGAAGAAAGCAGAAGCCGAAGCGGCGAAAAAAGCGGCCGCTGACGCACAGAAGAAAGCCGAAGCGGAAGCCGC
Source organism: Enterobacter cloacae complex sp. 302F9 (assembly GCF_050030335.1). Classification (NCBI taxonomy): domain Bacteria; kingdom Pseudomonadati; phylum Pseudomonadota; class Gammaproteobacteria; order Enterobacterales; family Enterobacteriaceae; genus Enterobacter; species Enterobacter cloacae complex sp. 302F9. Next base: position 1,389,655 of record NZ_JBLGUC010000001.1, read on the forward strand.
CAAAAAAGCTGCGCAGGAAGCAGAGAAGAAGGCGGCTGCCGATGCTGCGAAAAAAGCGGCCGCCGCCGAGAAAGCTGCGGCAGAAAAAGCCGCCGCTGCGGAAAAAGCCGCTGCTGATAAAAAAGCGGCAGCTGAGAAAGCCGCTGCTGATAAGAAAGCGGCTGCCGAAAAAGCCGCAGCTAAAAAGGCCGCTGCTGCGGAAAAAGCCGCTGCCGCAGGGGTTGACGATCTGCTGGGCGACCTGAGCTCCGGTAAGAATGCACCGAAAACGGGCGGTGGGGCGAAAGGAAGTAACGCAGCACCGGCAGGAAGTGGTAACACTAAGAACAACGGTGCTTCTGGCGCTGAGATCAACGACTATAAGAATCAGATTGCTGCGGCTATTGCCAGCAGACTTAACGATAAATCGCTCTATACCGGGAAAACCTGCCGACTGCATATTAAACTGGCTACGGATGGTATGGTGCTGAGCGTTGAGTCAGAAGGGGGAGATGAAGCGTTATGCCAGGCTGCACTTGTGGCAGTGAATCAGGCAAAACTGCCAAAACCTCCGTCACAGGCTGTCTATGAAGTGTTCAAAGACGCTTCGCTGAACTTTAAGCCATAAGCAGAGCTGCGGTTATCGGGTTCTGATAGTTTTGTGTATTTGAGTTTGTTAACCTTCTGCTAAATTATCCAGGACTTATTGTTCGGATAAGGGAGATATGATGAAGCAGGCATTACGATTAGCTTTTGGTTTTTTAGTACTGTTGACGTCAGCAGTGCATGCCACAGTAAGCATCGACATTACCGACTGGAACGACTCAGCGCGTCCAATCGGTGTCGTTCCGTTCCAGTGGGCAGGCCCGGGCGCTGCGCCTGAAGATATTGGCGGCATTGTTGCAGCTGACCTGCGTAACAGCGGTAAATTTAACCCCTTAGATCGTTCTCGTCTGCCGCAGCAGCCGGGTACCGCTCAGGAAGTTCAACCTGCTGCATGGTCTGCACTGGGTATTGATGCCGTGGTTGTCGGACAGGTTACTCCTGCGCCAGACGGCGGCTATAACGTCGCTTATCAGCTGGTGGATACCGGCGGTGCGCCGGGTACCGTTCTGGCTCAAAACACGTATAAGGTGAACAAGCAGTGGCTGCGTTACGCAGGCCATACGGCGAGTGACGAAGTGTTTGAGAAGCTGACCGGTATTAAAGGTGCGTTCCGTACTCGTATCGCGTACGTAGTACAGACCAACGGCGGCCAGTTCCCTTATGAGCTGCGCGTCTCTGATTACGATGGCTACAACCAGTTCACCGTACACCGTTCACCACAGCCGCTGATGTCTCCGGCATGGTCTCCGGACGGCTCTAAGCTGGCGTACGTGACCTTCGAAAGCGGCCGTTCCGCGCTGGTTATCCAGACGCTCTCTAACGGTGCTGTGCGTCAGGTTGCGTCATTCCCGCGTCACAACGGTGCGCCTGCGTTCTCTCCGGACGGTACCAAACTGGCGTTTGCCCTGTCTAAAACCGGTAGTCTGAACCTGTACGTGATGGATATTGGTTCTGGTCAGATCCGTCAGGTCACGGATGGTCGTAGCAACAACACTGAGCCAACCTGGTTCCCGGACAGCCAGAATCTGGCCTTTACGTCTGACCAGGCAGGTCGTCCACAAGTTTATAAAGTGAATATCAACGGCGGAGCAGCGCAGCGTATTACCTGGGAAGGTTCTCAGAACCAGGATGCTGACGTCAGTGCCGATGGTAAAACGATGGTAATGGTCAGTACTGCGGGTGGTCAGCAGCACATTGCCAAACAAGATCTGGTAACGGGGGGCGTACAAGTACTGTCGTCAACGTTCCTGGATGAAACGCCAAGTCTGGCACCTAACGGCACCATGGTAATCTACAGCTCTTCTCAGGGGATGGGATCCGTGCTGAATCTGGTTTCTACAGATGGGCGTTTCAAAGCGCGTCTTCCGGCAACTGATGGACAGGTAAAATCACCTGCCTGGTCGCCGTATCTGTAATAATAATTAATTGATTACTAAAGGAATCTTAGAAATGCAACTGAACAAAGTGCTGAAGGGGCTGATGATCGCTCTGCCTGTTATGGCAATCGCAGCGTGTTCTTCTAACAAGAATGCAAGCAATGACCAGAGCGGCGAAGGCATGATGGGTGCCGGCACCGGTATGGACGCTAACGGCAATGGCAATATGTCTTCTGAAGAGCAAGCGCGTCTTCAGATGCAGCAGTTACAGCAGAACAACATCGTTTACTTCGATCTGGATAAATACGACATCCGTTCTGACTTCGCTGCAATGCTGGATGCGCACGCAAACTTCCTGCGTAGCAACCCGTCTTACAAAGTCACCGTAGAAGGTCATGCGGACGAACGTGGTACTCCGGAGTACAACATCTCCCTGGGTGAACGTCGTGCAAACGCTGTTAAAATGTACCTCCAGGGTAAAGGCGTTTCTGCTGACCAGATCTCCATCGTTTCTTACGGTAAAGAAAAACCAGCAGTACTGGGTCACGACGAAGCGGCTTACTCCAAAAACCGTCGTGCCGTACTCGTTTACTAAGAGAATTGCATGAGCAGTAACTTCAGACATCATCTGATGAGTCTGTCGTTACTGGTTGGAATAGCGGCCCCCTGGGCCGCTTTTGCTCAGGCACCAATCAGTAGTGTCGGCTCAGGCTCGGTAGAAGACCGGGTCACTCAACTCGAGCGTATTTCTAACGCTCACAGCCAGCTTTTAACTCAACTCCAGCAGCAGCTTTCCGATAACCAGAATGATATTGATTCCCTTCGTGGTCAGATCCAGGAGAGTCAGTATCAGCTTAATCAGGTTGTGGAGCGCCAGAAGCAAATTTTGTTGCAGATGGATAGCCTGAACAGCGGCGGAGCAGCAGCACAGCCAGCAGCAGGCGATCAAAGCGGTGCGGCAACGCCTGCACCTGCGGCAGATGCCTCCGCGTCGTCTGGTGCGCCTGTACAGAGCGGTGACGCGAATACGGACTACAACGCGGCCATTGCCCTGGTGCAGGACAAATCGCGCCAGGACGATGCTATCGTTGCGTTTCAGAACTTCGTTAAGAAGTACCCTGATTCCACTTACCAGCCAAATGCGAACTACTGGCTGGGTCAGTTGAATTACAACAAGGGTAAAAAGGATGATGCGGCGTTTTATTTTGCCTCTGTGGTGAAAAATTACCCGAAATCACCGAAAGCGCCTGATGCGATGTATAAAGTCGGCGTGATCATGCAGGACAAAGGCGACACTGCAAAAGCCAAAGCGGTTTATCAGCAGGTGGTTGCAAAATTCCCGGGTACAGACGGCGCCAAACAAGCGCAAAAACGTTTGAGTTCGATGGGTTGATTATCGCATGACCAGAAATCGCGTCATTTCTGGTCGTGCAGCATGATTCCTAAGCAGTTAAGTGATCTTCATCGAAATTTTTGTTGCGCAGAATTCTTAAATCAGTAATATATGCCGCCGTTGCCACGGGATATCAAACAACGTGAAAGCAGCGCAAAAGTGGGTCGTTAGCTCAGTTGGTAGAGCAGTTGACTTTTAATCAATTGGTCGCAGGTTCGAATCCTGCACGACCCACCACTTAAAGCAGTTCTGGCAGTACAGAGTGGGTGATTAGCTCAGTTGGTAGAGCATCTCCTTTACACGGAGGGGGTCGGCGGTTCGAGCCCGTCATCACCCACCACTCGGGTCGTTAGCTCAGTTGGTAGAGCAGTTGACTTTTAATCAATTGGTCGCAGGTTCGAATCCTGCACGACCCACCAATTTTATTGGTTCCGAGTGATAATTCAGGCAACACCCGAATGGGTCGTTAGCTCAGTTGGTAGAGCAGTTGACTTTTAATCAATTGGTCGCAGGTTCGAATCCTGCACGACCCACCAGCCTGAATAGATTTGAAGTACATCCCGCAAGGGGTCGTTAGCTCAGTTGGTAGAGCAGTTGACTTTTAATCAATTGGTCGCAGGTTCGAATCCTGCACGACCCACCAATTTTAATGTTTTACTCAGATATTAAACGTGAAGGATAACGTTGCTTTAGCAACGGCCCGAAGGGCGAGGCGAAGCCGAGTCATCCTGCACGACCCACCAGTGTTGAAAGGCGCCCTAAAGGCGCCTTTTTGCTATCTGTCGTTCGCCAGTGCCTTGTAGGTCGGGTAAGGCGAAGCCGCCACCCGACAGATGCTACCGGCATCAATTCCCGATGACATTCCCCCTCAAATTCGCTATCTTGTTTAGTATACAAAACACCATTGCCTCATTTTTGTTATCTCATGCAAAACAAAGGCAATATTGTTAAGCTAGTAAAACGAGAAGCCATAATGAGTGTGATGTTTGATCCCGAAACCGCAATCTATCCCTTCCCGCCGAAGCCCGCTCCGCTAAGCAGGGATGAAAAACAGTTCTATCGTGAGAAAATCAAGCGCCTGCTTAAAGAGCGTGATGCGGTGATGGTGGCGCATTACTACACCGACCCGGAAATTCAGCAGCTGGCGGAAGAGACGGGCGGCTGTATCTCAGATTCCCTGGAAATGGCGCGTTTCGGTGCAAAACATCCTGCCTCCACGCTGCTGGTTGCAGGTGTGCGCTTCATGGGCGAAACGGCAAAAATTCTCAGCCCGGAAAAAACCATACTGATGCCGACGCTGAATGCCGAATGCTCCCTTGATCTCGGTTGCCCGATTGATGAGTTCACCGCCTTCTGTGATGCCCACCCTGATCGTACCGTGGTGGTCTATGCCAACACGTCTGCGGCGGTGAAAGCCCGGGCAGACTGGGTAGTGACCTCTAGTATCGCCGTTGAGCTGATTGAGCATCTGGACAGCCTGGGGGAGAAAATCATCTGGGCGCCCGATCGTCACCTGGGAAACTATGTACAAAAACAAACCGGTGCGGATGTGCTGTGCTGGCAGGGCGCCTGTATCGTTCACGACGAGTTTAAGACCCAGGCCCTGACGCGCATGAGAGGATTATACCCGGACGCCGCGATTCTGGTGCACCCGGAATCCCCGCAGTCCATCGTCGACATGGCGGATGCCGTCGGGTCAACCAGCCAGCTCATTCATGCTGCGAAAACCCTGTCACACAAGCAGCTCATTGTGGCGACCGATCGCGGTATCTTCTACAAGATGCAGCAGGCCGTGCCGGAAAAAACGTTGCTCGAAGCGCCGACCGCCGGAGAAGGGGCGACCTGCCGAAGCTGCGCGCATTGCCCGTGGATGGCGATGAATGGGCTCAAAGCGATTGCGGAGGGGCTGGAAAACGGTGGCGCAGCGCATGAGATCCACGTGGATGCCGCTCTGCGTGAAGGCGCGTTAATTCCACTTAACCGTATGCTGGATTTTGCGGCTACACTACGTACTTAACTTATTACGCCCCGGAGAAAAAATGGATTTTTTTAGCACACAGAACATCCTGGTTCATATCCCGATTGGTGCGGGCGGCTATGACCTGTCGTGGATTGAAGCGGTGGGTACGCTGGCCGGTTTACTCTGTATCTGGCTGGCCAGCCTTGAGAAGATCAGCAACTATGCGTTCGGGCTGATAAACGTCACGCTGTTTGCGATCATCTTTTTCCAGATCCAGCTCTACGCCAGCCTGCTTCTACAGCTGTTCTTCTTCGCAGCCAATATCTATGGCTGGTACGCCTGGTCTCGGCAAAACAGTCAGCAGGAGGCGGAACTGCAAATCCGCTGGCTGCCGTTGCCAAAAGCCATCACCTGGTTCGCGGCCTGCGTGGTAGCTATCGGCTTTATGACCGTCTTTATTGATCCGGTATTTGCCTTCCTGACGCGCGTGGCGGTCTCGGTCATGTCGGGTCTGGGATTAAACGTGACGATGCCTGAGCTTCAGCCGGATGCCTTCCCGTTCTGGGATTCCTGCATGATGGTACTGTCGATTGCCGCAATGATCCTGATGACCCGTAAATACGTTGAGAACTGGCTGCTGTGGGTGGTCATCAACGTCATTAGCGTGGTGATTTTTTCCCGCCAGGGTGTTTATGCCATGTCGCTGGAGTACATGCTGCTGACGGTCATTGCCCTGAACGGCAGTCGCATGTGGATTAACAGCGCGCGTGAGCGTGGCTCGCGCGCGCTTTCCCGTTAATGGTGATGGGCGTGTGAGTGGCCGGACTGCGCCTCGTTCAGGTGACAGTCTGGCCCGTTACATGGCTGATACTCCATCTGGATGGTGGTGTGCGCAATTTCGTAGTGATGCTCAAGGAAGTGCCGAATACGTTCAAGCAACGCATCGTGATCGTGGGGCGGAATAACCTGAACGTGCAGCGTCATAAGCGGTTTCTCACCCACCAGCCAGACGTGAACGTGGTGAACGTTACGGACTTCAGGAATGGAACGACACAGATTGCGTTTTAGCTCGCCAATATCCAGCGACGTGGGAGCGCCTTCCAGCAGCTCATTGACGCTCTCTTTCAACAACCGCCAGGCACTGCGTAATACAAGGCACGATACCAGCACGGAAAGAATCGGGTCGATAGGGGTCCAGCCCGTGCCCATAATGATCAGCGCGGCTACGATGGCACCTACGGAACCCAGCAGATCGCCCAGCACATGAAGCGCCGCGGCCCGTACGTTCAGATTTTTTTCACTGCTGCCGCGGTGCAATATCCAGAACGCCAGAATATTGGCGACCAACCCGGCAATGGCGATAACCATCATTGTCGTCCCGGCTATCGGTTGTGGATGCCGAAAGCGCTGAAAAGCCTCCCAGACGATAAGAATAGTAATGACCACCAGTGCAATCGCATTCACAAAGGCGGCAAGCGTGGTCAGTCTGAGCCAGCCAAAGGTGTGGCGGGTATTGGGAGGGCGACGGGCAAACTGCACGGCCAGCAGAGCAAACAGGAGCGCGGCAGCGTCGGTCAGCATATGCCCGGCATCGGCCAGCAGCGCCAGCGATCCGGATATCAGCCCGCCTATTACCTCAATTATCATAAAGGTGGCAGTGACGCCAAAAGCCAGCAGAAGCGGTTTGGCATTTTCATCGCCAGTGGAGTGGGAATGGGAGTGGGAGTGCGCCATGGTATCGTTCCTGATTTATTATTATTTTTAGTTTAGCGTTTTTAAGAGCTTAAATAAAAAAGGAGAGCATTCGCTCTCCCTGTTTTACCTTACGGAAGGTTACTGGGTAGTACCGTCCGTTTTGGTATTGGCATCGCTGCCTACTTTGTCATTCGGGTCCGGGCATTTCCCGTCTTTACACACAGAGTTTTTATGAACCTCGTCGGTGGTCATACCCTCATGGTTCATCGTGCCTGTGCTCGTCCCGCCGGTGTTGGTATTGCCCGTGTTGATATTACTGTTATCAACATTGTTTGGCGCAATATTCTGTTTTGCATCCGGCGCAACCTGGCCCGCTTCGGCAGCGGCATTAGCGTCGCCGTTGCTGCCGGATGAGCCTGCGTCAGCAGCCAGTACGCTACCGCTTGCCAGAGTAAGGGTTGCCGTCAGGAAAAGCGTAGTCAGTTTCGTCATTTTCATCATGGTGCTCCTGTTCTTATCGTTACGCTGGATAACATTCTCCAACAGTGCATCTTGTTCAGTGGCGAAAGATCCCAGTTTCCTGATTTATGTCAGGATGGAATCGCGTATAAATATTTAAAAACAGTCGTTACAAGTAAAAAGCTTAGGCCAGATCTCATTTTTCGCTATTTTGTTGTGTATTTTAGGCGAATTCCAGGAATTATCTGCGCGAAGTGTAAAAGCCCGTTTACACTTCGTGGCCGACAAGTTAGATTGAAAGGATTGCTTTCATTATTAAAGATATGGCAGAGCCGGAAAGAAGATGAATTATCAGAACGACGATTTACGCATTAAAGAGATCAATGAGTTATTACCTCCCGTAGCGCTCCTTGAAAAATTCCCCGCCACCGAAAATGCCGCCAACACGGTGTCTCATGCCCGCAAGGCGATCCACAAGATCCTGAAAGGTAGCGACGATCGTCTTCTGGTGGTCATTGGGCCGTGCTCCATTCACGATCCTGCTGCGGCCAAAGAGTATGCGTCCCGTCTGCTCGCCCTGCGTGAAGAGCTGAAAGGCGAACTGGAAATCGTGATGCGCGTTTATTTCGAAAAACCGCGTACCACCGTGGGCTGGAAAGGGTTGATCAACGATCCGCATATGGACAACAGTTTCCAGATCAACGACGGCCTGCGCATTGCGCGTAAGCTGCTGCTGGAGATCAACGACAGCGGGCTGCCTGCTGCCGGAGAATTCCTCGATATGATCACCCCGCAGTATCTGGCTGACCTGATGAGCTGGGGCGCTATTGGCGCGCGTACGACGGAATCTCAGGTTCACCGTGAGCTGGCGTCTGGCCTGTCATGCCCGGTGGGGTTCAAAAATGGCACTGATGGCACCATTAAAGTCGCTATTGACGCCATTAATGCGGCTGGCGCGCCGCACTGCTTCCTGTCGGTGACCAAGTGGGGCCACTCCGCTATCGTGAATACCAGCGGTAATGGCGATTGCCATATCATACTGCGCGGCGGTAAAGAGCCTAACTACAGTGCTAAACACGTAGCGGAGGTAAAAGCAGGGCTGGAGAAAGCGGGTCTGGCACCGCAGGTGATGATCGATTTCAGCCATGCCAACTCCAGCAAACAGTTTAAAAAGCAGATGGAAGTCGGCGCAGATGTGTGTCAGCAAATCGCCAGCGGTGAACGCGCAGTGATTGGGGTGATGATTGAGAGCCATCTGGTGGAAGGCAACCAGAACCTGGAGGGCAGCGAGCCGCTGGTCTACGGTAAGAGCGTGACGGATGCCTGCATTGGCTGGGACGATACCGATGCGATCCTGCGTCAGTTGGCGGATGCGGTTAAAGCGCGTCGCGGCTAAGTTTGTCCCGGGCAATAAAAAAGCGTGGATTGCTCCACGCTTTTTTTATGTCCGGCGAATATTACTTCGCTTTACCCTGGTTCGCCACGGCCGCCGCTTTTGCAGCGATTTCGTCGGCGTTACCCAGGTAGTAATGTTTAACTGGCTTGAAGTTTTCGTCGAACTCGTACACCAGCGGCACGCCGGTAGGGATATTCAGCTCGAGGATTTCATCTTCACCCATGTTGTCCAGGTATTTCACCAGCGCACGCAGGGAGTTACCGTGAGCAGCGATAATGACGCGCTCGCCGCTTTTCAGGCGTGGCAGAATGGTTTCGTTCCAGTAAGGCACAACGCGGTCGATGGTCAGCGCCAGGCTTTCGGTCTGCGGCAGTTCAGCCTCAGTCAGCTTCGCGTAACGCGGATCGTGGCCCGGGTAGCGCTCGTCATCTTTGCTCAGCTCTGGAGGCGTGACCGCAAAACCACGACGCCACTGCTTAACCTGCTCGTCACCGTATTTTTCTGCGGTTTCCGCTTTGTTCAGACCTTGCAGCGCACCGTAGTGACGCTCGTTCAGTTTCCAGGATTTCTCAACCGGCAGCCAGGCCTGATCCAGCTCGTCCAGAACGTTCCACAGGGTATGGATGGCACGTTTCAGCACAGAGGTGTAAGCAAAGTCAAAGGTGAAGCCTTCTTCTTTCAGCAGTTTACCTGCCGCTTTTGCTTCGCTCACGCCTTTCTCGGACAGATCAACGTCATACCAACCGGTGAAGCGGTTTTCGTTGTTCCACTGGCTTTCGCCGTGGCGCACCAGGACAAGCTTAGTATTAGCCATTTCTTACTCCTCAAGCATTTTGAATGATAACAATTCTCATTATATTGCCGTGACTGTGCCAGCAGCAACGCTTAACCCTAACCATAGCGAAAATAGTTCGAGAGTGTAAGATGCATGTGAATCCAGGGTTATGATTTTGTCTGCGATCGCCGCTATTTTCAGCAAGGCGGAGATAAAAAAGCCCTCGCGATGAGGGCCAGTCTTTTATGCCGGATGGCGCTTCGCTTATCAGGCCTATATTCGTAGGCCCGTGCGCCGCCGGACATTAAGCGCGCGGAATGAAATGATACTCGGTGACGCTAACGTACTCTTCACCCGGACGTAGCACGCAGTCCGGCTGCGGCCATTCAGGATGGTTAGGCGTGTCCGGAAGGAACTCGCTCTCCAGCGCCAGTCCTTGCCAGGCGCCGTAGGCGTCATGTTCACGCGCCGTGGTACCCTCCAGATAGTTACCGGAGTAGAACTGTAGGGCGGGGGCGGTGGTGTAGACCGTCATCTGTAACTTCTCATCAGCAGACCAGACCTGTGCGGCAGGTTGAGAAAGATCGCCTTTTGCCTGCAACAGGAACGCGTGGTCGTAGCCTTTCACCTTGCGCTGATCGTCATCACTCAGGAAATCCTGAGCAATGGTTTTCGGCTGACGGAAATCAAAGCTATTTCCGCTTACCGGTTTCAGCCCCTGATAAGGGATACCCATCTCATCGACCGGCAGATACTCATCCGCCAGGATCTGGAGTTTGTGGCTGCGGACATCGGTCTGATTACCGTCAAGGTTGAAATAGGCGTGGTTAGTCAGATTGACCGGGCACGGCTTATCGACGGTCGCGCGGTACTCAATGGCGATGCGATTATCTTCGGTCAGGGTGAAGCGCGCAGTTGCGGTGAGATTGCCCGGGAAGCCCTGGTCTCCATCGAGGGAGTCCAGAGAGAACCAGACCTCACCGTCATTTTGCTGCACAATCTTCCAGCGACGTTTATCAAACCCTTCCGGGCCGCCGTGTAGCTGATTTTCGCCCTGGCTGGCAAGCAGGGAATACGTTACGCCGTCCAGCGTAAACTGGCTTCTGGCGATGCGGTTAGCGTAGCGGCCTATGGATGCGCCCAGAAAAGCGGTCTGCTCGATATACTGCTCCGGCGATGCGCAGCCAAGCAGGGTTTCGCGCACGCTGCCGTCAGGCATCGGTACGCGGGCAGAAAGTAACGTTGCGCCCCAGTCCATCAGCGTAACCACCATCCCGGCACTGTTGCGCAGGGTTAACAGGCGATACGGCAGACCATCCGGTGCGAGTGTTGGTGTTTCGTTTAGCACTGTCCGGCTCCTTGTGATGCTTTGCAGACATAGAAAGTTTCTTTGATGCCCGTTTTGGCTTCGTACTGTTTAGCCACCGCGTCCTGAATGGCAGGGACCAGCTCTTCCGGCACCAGGGCGACGACGCACCCGCCAAATCCGCCGCCGGTCATACGCACGCCGCCTTTGTCGCCAATCGTGGCTTTCACAATTTCAACCAGGGTGTCGATTTGCGGCACGGTGATTTCGAAATCGTCACGCATGGAGGCATGCGATTCGGCCATCAGCTCGCCCATCCGCTTCAGGTCACCTTTTGCCAGCGCGGAGGCGGCTTCTACGGTACGGGCATTTTCCGTCAGTATATGACGCACGCGCTTCGTGACAACCGGGTCCAGCTCGTGGGCAACCTTGTTAAATTCATCAAGTGAGACATCACGCAGGGCTGGCTGCTGGAAGAAGCGCGCGCCGGTTTCGCACTGTTCGCGACGGGTGTTGTACTCGCTGCCCACCAGGGTGCGTTTGAAGTTGCTGTTGATGATCACCACAGCCGCCCCTTTAGGCAGTGGAACCGCTTTGGTCCCGAGGGAGCGGCAGTCAATCAGCAAAGCGTGTTCTTTATTGCCCAGCGCGGAAATCAGCTGATCCATAATGCCGCAGTTGCAGCCTACGAACTGGTTTTCCGCTTCCTGACCGTTGAGGGCGATTTGCGCCCCGTCCAGCGGCAGATGATAAAGCTGCTGGAACACGGTGCCGACCGCCACTTCCAGCGATGCGGAAGAGCTTAATCCCGCCCCCTGCGGCACGTTGCCGCTGATCACCAGATCGGCCCCGCCGAAATTCTTGTTACGCTTTTGCAGGTGCTTCACCACGCCGCGAACATAGTTCGACCACTGCTGGCTGTCGTGGGTCACGATCGGCGCATCGAGGGAAAATTCGTCAATTTCGTTGCCGTAATCCGCGGCGATCACTCGCACATGACGATCGTCGCGTTTCGCGCAGCTGATCACCGTCTGGTAGTCGATGGCACACGGCAGGACAAAACCGTCGTTATAGTCGGTGTGCTCGCCAATCAGATTAACGCGGCCAGGCGCCTGGATAACGTGGGTGGCAGGGTAGCCAAATTTCTCAGCAAACAGGGATTGTGTTTTATCTTTCAGACTCATTTTTTAGACTCCTGATTCGCGGTAATGGACGTCGCTAACGGCACGCAGACGTTCTGCCGCCTGTTCCGCCGTCAGGTCGCGCTGGGTTTCCGCCAGCATTTCATAGCCCACCATGAATTTACGTACCGTCGCAGAACGCAGCAGCGGCGGGTAGAAGTGTGCATGTAACTGCCAGTGTTGATTCTCTTCGCCGTTAAACGGCGCGCCGTGCCAGCCCATGGAGTAGGGGAAGGAGCACTGGAAGAGGTTGTCGTAGCGGCTGGTCAATTTTTTCAGCGCCAGCGCAAGGTCGTCTCGCTGGGCGTCGCTGAGTTCGGTAATGCGCTGAACATGGGCTTTAGGCAGCAGCAGCGTCTCAAACGGCCACGCCGCCCAGTAAGGGACCACCGCAAGCCAGTGCTCGGTTTCCACCACGGTACGGCTGCCATCCGCCAGCTCACGCTGGGTGTAATCCACCAGCATCGGCGAACCGTTCTGGGCGAAATATGCTTTTTGCAGTCGGTCCTCACGCTCGGCTTCATTTGGCAGGAAGCTGTTCGCCCAGATCTGACCGTGCGGATGCGGGTTGGAGCAGCCCATCGCCGCGCCTTTGTTTTCGAACACCTGCACCCAGGGATAGCTCTGCCCCAGCTCTGCGGTTTGCGCCTGCCAGGTGCTGACCACCTCTTTCAGCGCCTCCACGTTCAGCTCCGGCAGCGTTTTGCTGTGATCGGGCGAGAAGCAGATCACGCGGCTGGTGCCGCGGGCGCTTTCGCAGCGCATCAGCGGGTCATGGCTTTCCGGCGCGTCTGGCGTATCGGTCATCAGCGCGGCAAAGTCGTTAGTAAACACGAAGGTGCCTTGGTAGTCCGGGTTTTTATCGCCCGTCACGCGCGTATTGCCCGGGCAGAGGAAACAGTCCGGATCATGCTGCGGCAGCGTCTGTTTGGCAGGCGTCTCTTGCGCCCCCTGCCAGGGGCGCTTGGCGCGATGCGGTGAAACTAAAATCCATTGCCCGCTGAGCGGGTTAAAACGACGATGCGGGTGATCGACGGGATTGAATTGCGTCATGACAAATCCTTAATCTGGATAGCCTTGCGGATGGCGCGACTGCCAGTGCCAGGTATCCTGTGCCATTTCATCAAGCGTGCGGGTGACACGCCAGTTAAGCTCTTTATCCGCTTTGGTGGCATCGGCCCAGTAAGCCGGGAGGTCGCCATCCCGGCGGGGAGCGAAGTGATACTTCACCGGCTTGCCGCAGGCTTTACTGAAGGCATTCACCACGTCCAGCACGCTGCTGCCGATCCCGGCGCCGAGGTTGTAAATATGCACGCCCGGTTTATCAGCCAGCTGCTGCATCGCCGCCACGTGGCCGTCGGCCAGATCCATGACGTGAATGTAATCGCGCACGCCGGTGCCATCTTCGGTGGGATAATCGTTACCAAAAATCGCCAGGGAATCGCGGCGCCCTACGGCAACCTGCGCGATATACGGCATCAGGTTGTTAGGAATGCCCTGCGGATCTTCGCCCATATCACCTGACGGATGCGCGCCGACCGGGTTGAAGTAGCGCAGCAAGGCGATGCTCCACTCAGGCTGGGCTTTTTGCAGGTCGGCCAGGATCTGCTCTACCATCAGCTTGCTTTTGCCATACGGGCTTTGCGGCGTACCGGTCGGGAAGCTTTCAACGTAAGGGATTTTTGGCTGATCGCCGTAGACGGTGGCGGAGGAGCTGAAGATAAAATTTTTAACGTTGGCCGCACGCATGGCGGAGATCAGACGCAGGGTACCGTTGACGTTGTTGTCATAGTACTCAAGCGGTTTTGCCACCGATTCGCCAACCGCTTTCAGGCCAGCGAAGTGGATAACGGTTTCAATCGCGTGATCGTGAAGGATTTCAGTCATCAACGCTTCATTGCGGATGTCGCCTTCCACGAAAGTCGGCTGTTTACCCGAAAGACGTTCAATGACCGGCAGCACGCTGCGCTTACTGTTGCACAGGTTATCAAGAATGACGACATCGTGGCCGCTTTGCAGCAGTTGCACACAGGTATGACTTCCTATGTAACCGCTACCACCTGTTACCAGAACTCGCATATTTCGCTCCATTAGGCTTATGGTATGAATTAACCATAGCATATCAGAGACGCGAAAAGTGTGACATGGGATAAAATAGTGGTATCGTTTACACTGGTTTTCACACGCGCTTTTTCACAGACTGAGTGCATTGTAGATCAAAGAGATAGAGATGTATTGTTGCAGGTTGTCTGAAAAGCGGAGGGCAGCGCCCTCCACGCGTTAATCGATTTTGCTCAGCAGGTAGCGGTATTGCTCGCGGTCAGGGACAAATTCCAGCCGATGGGTGATGCAGGACGGGGCATCCTCAGCATGGTGAGACACAAACAGCAGCTGGGTTTCACCTTCGCTAATCAGGACATCCACAAAGCGGCGGATCAACTGACGGTTGAGCGGATCCAGCCCCTGCAACGGTTCATCCAGAATCAGCAGCGTAGGATGCTTGACCAGCGCGCGGACGATCAATGCCAGCCGCTGCTGCCCCCACGACAGGCTGTGGAATGGCGCATCGGCGACCCGGTTATCCATACCCAGAATATCCAGCCACTGCTGCGCCAGCTTGTGCTGCTTGTCGGATACCGCCTGATAAATACCAATGGAGTCGAAGAAGCCAGAGAGGATCACATTTCGCACCGTGGTGCTCACCCGGTAGTCCAGGTGCAGGCTGCTGCTGACATAGCCGATGTGCTTTTTGATATCCCAGATGGTTTCCCCGCTGCCGCGGCGACGGCCGAACAGGGTGAGATCGTTGCTGTATCCCTGCGGGTGATCCCCGGTGATCAGGCTCAGCAGCGTGGATTTACCCGCTCCGTTGGGGCCGACGATCTGCCAGTGCTCACCAGGATTAACCGTCCAGCTGAGGTGATTAAGAATAGGGCGATCGTCGTAAGCAACCAGCCCATCGCGCAGCACAATGCGCGGCTGGTCAGGGTCCAGCCCGTGGCGTGCTGAAGGCGCATCCGGCTCCGGCAGGGCAATACCGTCCAGTTTCTCGCTGTGCGCCAGCTGCGCAATCAGCGCCTGCCGAAGCAGTACGGCTTTCTCGCCGGTTTCGGTCAGGCTACAGTCCGCCAGCACGCCCGCATACTGTACGAAATCCGGGATCTCATCAAAGCGGTTAAGAACCAGCACAAGCGTGTATCCCTGCTGGTTAAGCGACGCCAGCAACGCTGCCAGCTGCGCGCGGGACTGCACATCCAGTCCGTCAAACGGTTCATCCAGGATCAGGAGTTCCGGCTCGCTCATCAGCGCCTGACACAGCAGCGTTTTGCGCGTTTCACCGGTTGAAAGGTATTTAAAGCGGCGATTAAGCAGGGCGGTAATGCCAAATTGCTCCGCCAGCTGCTGACAGCGGGCAGGATCTTTTATCTCATCCTGGATAATTTCCGCCGTCGTGCGGCCGGTATCCTCTTCGCCGGGGCTGAGCAAATCGGTATTGTTACGCTGCCACTCATCGCTGACCAGCTTTTGCAGCTGTTCGAAGGAAAGGCGCGTCAGCCGGGTAAAGGTGCACCGACGTTCACCCTTCAGTTGGGTTAATTCGCCTGCCAGAGCGCGGGCCAGCGCGGATTTTCCGCTGCCATTCGTGCCCACAAACGCCCAGCTTTCTCCGGCGCGAAGGGTTAACTCTGGCAGCGATAAGGTACGGGTATCACTAAGACGAAACGTGCCTTGCGAAATATGCAATGATGACATGTGTTATCCCATTTTTTGCAGCAACAGATGTCAGGGATACTCAGTGTAAGCAGGGTTGTCAATGCGCTTAGCACAATGTGGCGATAATTACCCTGTCTGCATTGAAATATGCGGTCACCACAGCACCTTCGTCTAATTCGGTCGCGTCGTTCACCGGAACGGTGGCGCAGAGCAACTGTCCATCCGGCAGGGTCATCAGCACTTCACATTGTTCTGCGCCGCGCTCGATGTGGCTGATACGCCCGCGTAGCTGGTTGTCGGCCTCTGCGGCCTGCTCAGGGTTGAGTGCGATGCTGATCCAGGGCGCTTTGAGTAATACCAGCACCTCCTGACCTTCGTTCAGCCCAAGGCGTTGACCACTTTGCGCGGTGATGGCGGCTTTCAGACGCGTCGTACCGTCCGCGAGCAGGATCTCTATATGCTCCTGCACCTGCGAATGATCGCGCCCCGTCACCGTACCAAACCACTGGTTGCGGGCGCTGGTCTGCAAAGAGAAACGGGAGATGGCGCCCAGCAGGCTGTCCAGCGGCAGGTTGTCGTCATCGCTCAGCACATCAAATGCTTTTTGCTGGATCTGCGCCAGTAAATCGTAGAGCTGGATCAGACGTTGCCCGTAACGCGTCAACACGGCGCCGCCGCCGCCTTTCCCGCCGGTGGCGCGCTCAACCAGCGTGTGTTCGCTCAGGGTGTTCATGTCGTTAATCGCATCCCAGGCGCTTTTATAGCTGATACCGGCGTTTTTGGCGCCCTGGCTAATCGAGCCAGTTTGTTCTATTTGTTTTAACAGGGCGATGCGTCGCGGATCGGCGAAAAGCTTCTGCTGAAGTCGTAGGGTGAGGAGAATTTCGGCCTGCATAACAGTGTCCCGGTAAAAAGGCTATTGTGACCCAAATGCCCGGGGGCGGAAAGCGCACCGCACAAAAGGGGATGTTTTTCTTACTTTTCAGGGTAGAATAAGCCGTTCACAAGATCTGGAGAAAACCATGTTAGAGTTGTTGAAAAGTCTGGTATTCGCGGTAATCATGGTGCCAGTAGTGATGGCTATCATCCTCGGTGCCATCTACGGCCTGGGTGAAGTGTTCAACGTCTTTTCGAACATTGGTCATCGTCGTGACCAGCCTAAAAAGCAGCAATGATTTCCTCCAAAACGCCCGGCCAGCCCGGGCGTTTTGCTCTCAAGTTTATTCCTTTCCCGCCGATATCTTTTACAACGTTCCTTGAGTTTACGCATTAATGGGTACGATTTAGCGCTAGGAACGCCTGCGATATGTCGTTATATTTATTTGTATATAACGACACGCACAGGAGCTTCAAATGGCACGTTCATGGGTACGCCTTTTCGCAGGGGCAACGCTGACTCTCTCACTCACCGCCCACGCACTGGCGGATGAAGGAAAAATCACGGTCTTTGCGGCGGCGTCGCTGACTAACGCGATGCAGGATATTGCTGCGGTATACAAAAAAGAGAAAAACGTCGAGGTGGTCTCGTCGTTTGCCTCCTCGTCCACGCTGGCCCGCCAGATTGAAGCGGGGGCACCCGCGGATCTGTTCATCTCTGCCGATCAGAAATGGATGGATTACGCGGTGGAGAAAAAATCTGTTGATACGGCTACCCGCGAAACGCTGCTGGGAAATAGCCTGGTGGTGGTCGCGCCCACAAACAGCAAGCAGGACGACATCGCCATCAACAAACAGACGGACTGGACCCGTCTGCTCAACGGTGGCCGTCTGGCGGTAGGCGATCCGGAGCATGTTCCTGCCGGGATTTATGCGAAAGAAGCGCTACAAAAACTGGGTGCATGGGAGACCTTATCGCCGAAGCTGGCTCCCGCAGAAGATGTGCGTGGCGCGCTGGCGCTGGTGGAGCGTAACGAAGCGCCACTCGGGATCGTTTACGGCTCCGATGCCGTCGCCAGTAAAGGTGTGAAGGTGGTGGGCACCTTCCCGGAAGACTCGCATAAGAAAGTAGAATATCCTGTTGCGATAGTTGATGGACATAAAAATGCGACCGTGACGGCCTTTGTTGACTACCTGAAGGGGCCGGAAGCGTCCGCGATCTTTAAACGTTACGGATTTACGACTCACGAATGATATTGACCGAACCTGAATGGCAGGCCGTGCTGCTGAGCCTGAAAGTCTCTTCCCTGGCGGTTGCGCTGAGTTTGCCCTTTGGGGTGTTCTTTGCCTGGTTACTGGTTCGCGTGAAGTTTCCAGGCAAAGCCCTGCTCGACAGTGTTCTCCATCTTCCGCTTGTCTTACCGCCTGTGGTGGTCGGATATCTGCTGCTGATCTCCATGGGGCGGCGCGGTTTTATTGGCGAATGGCTGTACGACTGGTTCGGACTGACCTTTGCTTTCAGCTGGCGCGGCGCGGTTCTGGCCGCGGCAGTAATGTCCTTCCCGCTGATGGTGCGCGCTATCCGCCTGGCGCTGGAAGGGGTAGATATCCGGTTAGAACAGGCCGCCCGCACGCTGGGCGCAGGCCGCTGGCGGGTATTCCTGACCATTACGCTTCCGCTCACGTTACCGGGCATTATTGTCGGTACGGTGTTAGCCTTCGCCCGCTCGTTGGGTGAGTTTGGCGCGACCATCACCTTTGTGTCGAACATTCCCGGCGAGACGCGGACCATCCCGTCGGCCATGTATACCCTGATTCAGACCCCGGGCGGCGAAGGTGCGGCGGCCCGGCTGTGTATTATTTCGATTGTGCTCGCTCTGGTCTCGCTGCTGGTGTCTGAGTGGCTGGCGCGCCTCAGCCGTGAACGGATGGGGAAATCGTGATGCTGGAACTCAACTTTACGCAAACCCTGGGCAGTCACACCCTGACGCTGAACGAAACGCTGCCTGCCAGCGGTATCACCGCCATTTTTGGCGTGTCCGGGGCGGGGAAAACGTCGCTGATTAATGCGATTAGCGGCCTGACGCGTCCCCAGTCTGGCCGTATTGTGTTAAATAACCGCGTCTTGAATGACGCGGAGAAGAAGGTCTGCCTGTCACCGGACAAACGCCGTATCGGCTATGTGTTTCAGGATGCGCGCCTGTTTCCGCACTACAGCGTTCGCGGGAACCTGCGTTACGGCATGGCAAAAAACATGGCCGGACAGTTCGATAAGCTAGTGGCGCTGCTGGGCATCGAACCGCTGCTGGATCGTCTGCCGTCGTCGCTGTCGGGTGGTGAAAAACAGCGCGTGGCGATTGGCCGCGCCCTGTTAACCGCGCCGGAACTGTTGCTGCTGGATGAGCCGCTGGCCTCGCTGGATATTCCGCGCAAGCGCGAGCTGCTGCCGTATCTGCAACGTCTGGCGCGGGAAATCAATGTGCCAATGCTCTACGTCAGCCATTCGCTGGATGAGATTTTACATCTGGCCGACAAAGTGCTGGTGCTGGAAGCGGGCAGGGTGAAGGCATTCGGCAATCTGGAGGAGGTGTGGGGCAGCAGCGTTATGCATCCATGGCTGCCAAAGGAGCAGCAGAGCAGCATTCTGAAGGTGAGCGTGCTGGAGCACCATCCGCACTACGCGATGACCGCGCTGGCGCTGGGCGATCAGCATTTGTGGGTGAATAAAATCGATACGCCGATTCAGTCCACGTTACGGATCCGCATTCAGGCGTCGGATGTCTCCCTGGTCCTGCAACCGCCGCTGCAAACCAGTATCCGCAATATTTTGCGCGCAAAAGTGGCGCAGTGTTTTGATGATAACGGCCAGGTGGAAGTGCAGCTGGAAGTAGGCAACAGAACGCTGTGGGCGCGCATCAGCCCGTGGGCCAGGGATGAGCTGGGCATCAAGCCTGGCCTGTGGCTTTACGCGCAAATCAAGAGCGTTTCCATAACCGCCTGATTACAGCAGGTGGGTATAAATATACTGCGCGATGCTGTCGGTGGTGTTATCGCCAATCACCACGTCAGCGCGCGCTTTCACCGCGTCATCGGCATTACCCATCGCCACGCCCGTTCCGGACGCTTCCAGCATGCTGATGTCGTTATAGTTATCGCCGAAGGCAATTACGTCCTGCATTGATCCGCCCTGCGATTCGACGAACTGGGTCAGACGCTTTCCTTTGCTGTTGCCTTTGCGGGCTATATCCACCTGATCGTGCCAGGACCATTCACATTCCAGACCCAGCGTATGCTCGACATGTTTTGCGAAAGTATTCAGTTTGGCGGTGTCTTCATCGGTCAGGGCAAATTTCCAGATTGCGTCGACGTCTTCCGCCGCCTGGCGCAGGGAGGAAACCTGAGTGAACACCGGACGCTGCGCTTCCGGCAGAGACAGAGCCCAGTTGCTGGTGCGGATCACATGGCCGGTAGGGCGTTCATACACCATGGCGTTGTCCACATACATCAGGCCGTGAATGGCATGCTCATCCAGTAAATCAATCAATTGCAGCGCCTGCGTAACGGGAAGCGGATCGGAGGCTAAAACCTTTTTTGCCTGATAATCATACAAATAGGTGCCATTACAACAAATTGCAGGTGTATCTAAGCCCAGTGCCTGATAAAAAGGATGAATGGCTACGTGATGTCGACCCGTTACGATGAGAAGTTGATACCCCGCTTCCTGGGCTCGTTTGAGGGCCTCAAGAGAAGAGGGGAGCAGGGTTTTCTGAGGGGTAAGCAGTGTTCCGTCTAAATCCAGGGCAATCACTCGCGAGGTCATTTTTTCTTCCGGGTTAATGTTGAATTTAAGGTCTGTCGGGATGGTACACCGAGAGCGGAACCCTGCAAAATCCCGGACTACAATTCAGCATTCACCGTTAAAAATAATCAGGAGTATTCATGAAACAAACCGTTTATACCGCCAGTCCTGAAAGTCAGCAGATCCATGTCTGGCGTTTGAATACAGAAGGTTCGCTTACGCTGGTTCAGGTTGTTGATGTGCCAGGCCAGGTGCAGCCGATGGTCGTCAGCCCGGATAAACGTTTTCTTTATGTCGGCGTACGCCCGGAATTCCGCGTACTGGCATACCGTATCTCCCCGGATGACGGCGCGCTGACCTATACCGCAGAAGCCCCGCTGCCGGGCAGCCCGACCCATATTTCCACTGACCATAAAGGCAACTTTATCTTCAGCGGCTCCTACAATGCAGGCTGCGTGAGCGTCACCCGCCTGGAAGACGGTATTCCCGTTGAAACCGTCGACGTGGTAGAAGGGCTCGAAGGTTGCCACTCCGCCAACATTTCGCCGGATAACCGCACGCTGTGGGTGCCAGCGCTTAAGCAGGATCGCATCTGCCTGTTCACCCTGAGCGATGACGGCCATCTGGTCGCGCAGAGCCCGGCGGAAGTCACCACCGTGGAAGGCGCAGGCCCGCGCCACATGGTCTTCCATCCGAATCAGCAGTATGCCTATGTCGTTAACGAGCTGAACAGCTCGGTAGACGTGTGGGAACTGAATGATCCTAACGGGCAGATCGAGTGCGTACAGACGCTGGACATGATGCCATCTGATTTCTCCGACACACGCTGGGCGGCAGACATTCACATTACGCCGGATGGCCGTCACCTGTATGCCTGTGACCGTACCTCCAGTCTGATCACCATCTTCAGCGTCTCTGAAGACGGCAGCGTTCTGGCAGTTGAAGGCTTCCAGCCGACAGAAACCCAGCCGCGCGGCTTTAATGTCGATCACAGCGGCAAATACCTGATTGCGGCGGGGCAGAAATCCCACCACATTGCGCTCTATGAAATCCAGGGCGTGCAGGGTCTACTGGAAGAGAAAGGACGCTATGCGGTCGGACAAGGGCCGATGTGGGTTGTGATTAACGCTCATTGATCCGTAGACGAAAAAAACCTCGCAAATGCGAGGTTTTTTTATGCGCGGTTAATGCATGAGGTAGGCCGGGTAAGGCGCAGCCGCCACCCGGCAGCAGGCATTTTACTGCTTCGGCTCAGCAACCACTTTACTACCCAGACCGCGGTTGTTGTATTCCCACATGCGGTTAAAGTTAGCGTCGTTCAGGTTACGCTGCACGTTGTCTTTATCATCCACCGTGCCGGTGTTGCCGGAGAAAGGACGTTTCGAGATCGCCGCATCCGCCCACGGTTTTGCCATGTTAAAGCCTTCGTTAATCACGCTGTCGCGGATCACGACCTGGCCGTTAGTGGCGGAGTCCACGTCCAGCGAGCGACCAAGCTGCGCCACGCCATCGCCAGCAGCAGTAAAGCGGCTATTCACGGCCAGGAAGCCATAGAACAGGTTAGACTGCGTGGCCGGGGCAAAGACGTAACCTTCCTGCTGCGTACGTGAATTCACCACGCGAAAGTCGGTGTTATCAAATACCACCGCGCCGCGGCCAGAGACCATATCCACGTCGCCTTCAATGTAGCTGTTGGTGACCAGAGTACGCGTCAGACGGTTGTTCTGAAGGGTATTCTGCACGCCGCTGTTGGTCACGAAGAAGGTGTTCTGGCGGCCCAGGATATTGACGTTGTTAATCTGTACCTTGTCGCCATCGCTACGCAGCGCCACGGCCTGATGATTACCTGCGTCAACGCTGTCGCCCAGGGTGTTCTGAATGGTCAGGTTCTGCAATTGCAGGCCATTGTTCTGTGACCAGAATACCGCCGAACACATCACGCCAATGGTGGCGGCACGCTTGCGCTGGCAGTTATCAAACATATACCACGCCGGTTTACCTGGCATGTATTTACCGGCCGGGTTCACCAGATGGCGCCAGGTGGTGCTGTCGATCTCTGAATCAATCGCCAGGCCAATTTTTACGTCGACCGCTTTTTCGCCCAGGCCGTAAAGCGTAATGCTTCCCGGTGCCGCCGGAACATAAACGGTTCCTTCGTATTCACCCGGCAGGATGGCAATGTACTGACGAGATGCGCTGTGTTTGGTAATTGCGGCATCAACGGCTGCCTGAATAGAGGTGTGTGTAACGCCCTCTGCCCCGGCCGGGCCGACAACGAAGTCTGGCTGTTTCGGCAGGTTAATAGAAGAAGGCGTCCACGGGGCTGCATTGGGATCCATCGCCGAGAAATAGTGCGCACGGGTGAAGTTCTTCGCTTCAGCCGCTGACAGGATCGGACGGGAAGCGGTGCCCGGAGCAACCTGCTCAGAAGGTTGCTGATCCGGTGGTGTTGAACTGCAAGCGGATAAAGTCACGCCAAAGGCGAGTGCCAACGCCAGACGGGAAATCCTGGAAATATTCAAGGTAATGCTCCTGGGTATGCAAGTCTTATCTGGATAGACGAAATAGCCTGCTTTTTTATACTAAGTTGAGCGAAACGGGAAGATAAAAACCGGAAAAGTTGCATTTTTGCCCGCAGGCGACGGGAAAGTCATCACAAATAAATAACATTTTCCCCCAATGCGGTTGACAGCAGGCGGCAGATGAAAATAAATGTCTATACAACCCATGACAAGTGGAAGGCACATGCAGCAGCTTCATCCCGATGATGTGATATGGCGAAATGCGCGACTGGCAACCCTGGCGACAGGTGAGGCGGAGCCCTACGGCCTGAGAGAACAACATGCCCTCGTTGTGCGCGGCCAGACGATTCTGGCCGTTATTCCTGAATCCGGGATCCCCTCCGGGCATCGTCAGTGTGTCGATCTCGACGGGCGTCTGGTTACCCCCGGCCTGATCGATTGCCACACCCATCTGGTGTTCGGCGGCGATCGCGCGGCGGAATGGGAGCAACGGCTTAACGGCGTGTCATATCAGACCATTAGCGCGCAGGGCGGCGGAATTAACGCCACGGTCACGGCCACCCGCAACAGTTCGCCGGAAACGCTCCTGAGGGTGGCGCAGCAGCGACTCCAGCGGCTGATGAATGAAGGCGTAACGACCGTTGAAATCAAATCGGGATACGGACTGAATGCCGAAGCCGAAGAGAAAATGCTGCTGGTTGCCCGCCAGCTCAGCCTGAATAATCTGGTCGATATCAGCCCGACGCTGCTGGCCGCGCACGCCGTTCCTGCCGAGTACCGACAGGATCCGGATGCCTATCTGGCGCTGGTCTGTGAGCAGATCATGCCCACGCTGTGGCAAAAAGAGTTATTTGAAGCGGTGGACGTGTTTTGTGAAAACGTCGGCTTTACCCCGGCGCAAACCGAGCGCCTGTTCCAGGCCGCCGCCGCGCTCGGGATCCCGGTAAAAGGGCATGTAGAGCAACTGTCGAATCTCGGCGGCGCGGCGCTGGTCAGCCAGTATAAAGGGCTGTCGGCCGATCATATTGAGTATCTCGATGATGCAGGTATTCAGGCGATGGCGCAAAGCGGCACGGTGGCGGTATTGCTCCCCGGCGCGTTCTATTTTCTTCAGGAGCGCCAGCGTCCACCGGTGGCGCAGCTCAGAGAGCAGGGCGTGCCGATGGCGGTGGCTACCGACTACAATCCGGGCACCAGCCCGTTTGCCAGCCTGCATCTGGCAATGAACATGGCCTGCGTCCAGTTTGGCCTCACGCCGGAAGAGGCCTGGGCTGGCGTGACGCGGCATGCGGCGCAGGCGCTAGGACGTGGTGCGACGCACGGGCAGTTAAAGCCAGGTTATGTGGCTGATTTCGTCGTCTGGGAGGCGAATCATCCGGTTGAGATGGTTTACGAGCCGGGGCGGAATCCTATGTATCAACGCGTGTTTCGGGGGCAGGTAGCATGAAACTGTGGCATCCCGTCTCTCCGCAGGTCTGGCAGGGTCGTGACGACAGCGCCGAGTCCAGCACCGCGAAACGTCTCTTCCAGACCATACAGCAGCGCGAACACTTTTCTCCCGCGCCGTCAGGCATCGCCCTGCTGGGCTTTGAATGTGATGAAGGGGTTAAGCGTAACCAGGGCAGGCCCGGTGCTGCACAGGCGCCCGATGTGTTGCGTGGCGCGCTGGCGAATATGGCGAGCCATCAGGGGCATGCGCGCCTCGTGGATATGGGCGCTATTTATGTTGAAGGCCACGCGCTGGAGGCGGCACAGCAGGCGCTGAGCGAGGCCATAACCGCGTGCCAGCAATCCGGGATGCGTACTCTGGTTTTCGGCGGTGGACATGAAACCGCCTGGGCGCACGGGCGCGGCGTGCTGGACGCCTTTCCGAACGATCGCCTTGCGGTGATCAACCTGGATGCGCACCTCGATTTACGCAAGGCCGAACGGGCAACGTCCGGCACGCCGTTCCGCCAGCTGGCGCACTACTGCGCGTCTCAGTCGCGGGTGTTTCACTACGCCTGCCTGGGGGTAAGCCGTGCGGCGAATACTCAGGCGTTGTGGGAGGAAGCTGAGCGGTTGAACGTGACGCTGGTTGAAGATCTCGATTTTCGCCGGGATGCGCTATCCGCGCTGGATAGCGTGCTTGCGCAGGCAGACCGGGTTTATCTCACCGTTGACCTTGATGTGTTGCCTGCCGCAGAAATGCCCGCCGTGTCCGCCCCTGCGGCGTTGGGGATCCCGGCGCTGGATCTGTTCCCGGTGATTGAGCGTATCTGCCGAAGCGGTAAACTACAGGCGGCGGATCTGGTGGAATTTAATCCGCACTACGATCGGGACGGACAGGGCGCTAAGCTCGCCGCCCGACTGGCCTGGCAAATTGCTCACTGGTGGGCATAACAACATTCAAGGAGTCATGATGTTTTCACGCTCGCCCCTGCCGCAGCCGAGCCCTCCCGCGCCTTTTTACGAAAAGGTGAAGCAGGCGATCAGCGAAAAAATCGCCGCCGGCGTCTGGCGCCCGCATGACCGCATTCCGTCCGAGGCCGAGCTGGTGGCGCAGTTTGGCTTTAGCCGAATGACCATCAACCGCGCACTGCGTGAACTGACCGATGAAGGGTTGCTGGTGCGTTTGCAGGGTGTCGGAACCTTTGTCGCCGAGCCAAAAGGACAGTCGGCGCTGTTTGAAATCCGCAGCATTGCCGATGAAATTGCCGCCCGCAACCATCAGCACCACTGCGAGGTGCTGGTGCTTGAAGAGACGCTGGCCAGCGCCGAACAGGCCATCGAGCTGAACGTTACCGAGGGCACCCGGATTTTCCATTCGGTGATGGTGCATTATGAGAACGACATTCCGGTCCAGATTGAAGACCGCTGCGTCAACGCGGAGCGGATACCGGACTACCTGAGCCAGGATTACACCCAAACCACACCGCATGCGTATCTCTCGCTCGTCGCCCCGCTGACGGAAGGGGAGCATATCGTGGAAGCCGTGCGCGCCACGCCGCAGGAGTGCGAGCTGTTGCGTATTAAAGAGCACGATCCCTGTCTGCTGATCCGCCGTCGTACCTGGTCGTCCTCGCAAATTGTGTCGCATGCGAAGCTGCTATTCCCGGGGAATCGCTACCGGTTGCAGGGCCACTTTATGTCATAAGTTTTATAAGCGTGATCGCTAACGCAATATAGCAAAATTGTATCTTTTTTGTTAAATCCGACCTTGTGTGTGCTTGTCTATACAAGTATATCTAAATGCATCACCTGTCCCTTATGAGGAACACACAATGTCGTCAGATAAATACCGCAAGCAGGATGTCCGCGCCGCGCGCGGCACCACGCTCACCGCAAAAAGCTGGCTCACCGAAGCACCGCTGCGCATGTTGATGAACAACCTTGATCCTGAGGTAGCAGAAAATCCCCAGGAGCTGGTGGTCTACGGCGGCATTGGCCGCGCCGCGCGCAACTGGGCGTGTTATGACGCGATTGTCGAGTCTTTGACGAATCTCGAAAACGACGAAACGCTGCTGGTGCAATCCGGCAAACCGGTGGGCGTATTCAAAACCCATAAAAATGCGCCCCGCGTGCTGATTGCCAACTCCAATCTGGTGCCGCACTGGGCGACGTGGGAACACTTCAACGAGCTGGACGCAAAAGGGCTGGCCATGTACGGCCAGATGACCGCGGGTAGCTGGATCTACATCGGCAGCCAGGGGATTGTGCAGGGCACGTATGAAACCTTCGTGGAAGCGGGCCGTCAGCACTATAACGGATCACTGAAAGGCCGCTGGGTGCTCACCGCCGGACTGGGCGGCATGGGCGGCGCGCAGCCGCTGGCCGCGACGCTGGCGGGCGCGTGCTCCCTGAACATTGAGTGCCAGCAGAGCCGCATCGATTTCCGTCTGCGTACCCGCTATGTCGATGAGCAGGCCGACAACCTCGATGACGCGCTGGCGCGCATCAAAAAGTACACCGCTGAAGGCAAAGCCGTGTCGGTTGCCCTGTGCGGCAACGCGGCGGATATTCTGCCGGAACTGGTGGCGCGCGGCGTGCGTCCGGACCTGGTCACCGACCAGACCAGCGCTCACGATCCGCTCCACGGCTATCTGCCAAAAGGCTGGACGTGGGAAGACTACCAGCAAAAAGCGGAAACCGATCCTGAGGGCACGGTACTGGCGGCCAAACGCGCCATGGCGGAACACGTCTCCGCGATGCTGGCCTTCAGTAAGATGGGTATTCCGACCTTTGATTACGGGAATAACATCCGCCAGATGGCGAAAGAGATGGGGGTGACTAACGCCTTTGACTTCCCCGGCTTCGTGCCCGCCTATATTCGTCCTCTGTTCTGCCGCGGCATTGGGCCATTCCGCTGGGTTGCCCTGTCCGGCGACCCGGAGGATATCTACAAAACCGACGCCAGAGTGAAAGAGATTGTCGCCGACGACGAACACCTGCATCGCTGGCTGGATATGGCGCGCGAGCGCATTAACTTCCAGGGCCTGCCGGCGCGTATCTGCTGGGTCGGGCTGGAGTGGCGGCAAAAACTCGGCCTCGCCTTTAACGAAATGGTGCGCAGCGGCGAAGTCTCCGCGCCGATCGTCATTGGCCGCGACCACCTGGACTCCGGCTCTGTCGCCAGTCCGAACCGTGAAACCGAAGCCATGCGCGACGGCTCGGATGCGGTCTCCGACTGGCCGCTGCTGAATGCCCTGCTGAACACCGCCAGCGGCGCGACCTGGGTATCGCTGCACCACGGCGGCGGCGTCGGGATGGGCTTCTCCCAGCACTCTGGGATGGTCATCGTCTGTGACGGAACTGATGAAGCGGCCGCGCGTATCGCTCGCGTGCTGCACAACGACCCGGCAACCGGCGTGATGCGTCACGCGGATGCGGGTTACGAGATTGCCATTGATTGTGCCAAAGAGCAGGGCCTGAACCTGCCGATGATCCCCGCCACACAAGGAAAGCCTGCATGAACGCGTTAACACTTACTCCCGGCTCGCTGACGCTCAAACAGCTGCGTCACGTCTGGCGTCATCCGGTGACACTCTCCCTTGATGAAAGCGCCCACCGTGCCATTAACGACAGCGTGGCCTGCGTGGAGGCGATTGTGGCGGAGGGGCGCACCGCCTACGGCATCAACACCGGGTTTGGCCTGCTGGCGCAGACCCGCATCGCCACGCACGATCTGGAGAATTTACAGCGTTCGCTGGTGCTGTCGCACGCGGCGGGGGTTGGCCAGCCGCTGGACGATGAGATCGTCCGCCTGATGATGGTGTTGAAAATCAACAGCCTGGCGCGTGGGTTTTCCGGCATTCGTCTGAGCGTGATCCAGGCGCTGATGGCGCTGGTCAATGCGGAAGTTTATCCGTGGATCCCGGCGAAGGGCTCCGTCGGCGCCTCCGGCGATCTGGCGCCGCTGGCGCATATGTCGCTGCTCCTGCTGGGTGAAGGCCAGGCGCGCTGGCAAGGGGAGTGGCTGCCTGCGAAAGAGGCGCTGAAAAAAGCTGGCTTAACGCCGATCACCCTCGCGGCAAAAGAGGGGCTGGCGCTGCTCAACGGCACGCAGGCGTCGACCGCTTTCGCGCTGCGCGGTCTGTTTGAAGCGGAAGATCTGTTCGCCTCGGCGGTGGTGTGCGGTGCACTGACCACTGAGGCGGTGCTCGGCTCGCGTCGTCCGTTTGATGCCCGCATCCACGAGGTGCGCGGCCAGCGCGGGCAGATTGATGCCGCTGCCATGTACCGCCACGTACTTACCGATACCAGCGACATTGCCGATTCGCATCACAACTGTGAGAAGGTGCAGGATCCGTATTCCCTGCGCTGCCAGCCGCAGGTGATGGGCGCCTGCCTGACGCAGCTGCGCCAGGCGGCAGAAGTGCTGCTGGTGGAGGCCAATGCGGTGTCCGATAACCCACTGGTATTTGCTCAGGAAAACGAGGTGGTTTCTGGCGGTAACTTCCACGCCGAGCCGGTGGCGATGGCCGCAGATAATATCGCCCTGGCGATTGCCGAAATCGGGGCGTTGTCTGAGCGTCGAATCGCGCTGATGATGGATAAGCACATGTCCCAGCTGCCGCCATTCCTGGTGCGTAACGGCGGGGTCAACTCGGGCTTTATGATCGCCCAGGTCACCGCCGCGGCACTGGCAAGCGAGAACAAAGCCCTGTCGCATCCGCACAGCGTGGACAGCCTGCCAACCTCAGCCAACCAGGAAGATCACGTTTCGATGGCCCCGGCTGCCGGGCGTCGCCTCTGGGAGATGGCCTCTAACACCCGCGGCGTGCTGGCGGTGGAGTGGCTGGCGGCGTGTCAGGGTATTGATTTGCGCGAAGGGCTAAAATCCAGCCCGCTGCTGGAGCAGGCGCGCCAGGAACTGCGCGAGCACGTTACGCACTACGATGACGACCGCTTCTTTGCGCCGGATATTGATAAGGCGATGCAGCTTCTGGAGGAAGGACGGCTGGTGGGGCTGTTACCTTCGGTGCTGTGATTTTTACCCTCACCCTAACCCTCTCCCACAGGGAGAGGGAATTGTTAGGTTTTCTCCCTCTCCCTGTGGGAGAGGGCCGGGGTGAGGGCATCAGCCCGCACGATTACGAATACATCGCCGTAATCGACGCGCTACCCAGCGAATGGAAATGCACGTTAAAGCCTACCATCGCGCCGCTCGCCCCTTCGTCGACCTCAATCTTGTCCACATCCAGCGCGTGCACGGTGAAGATATAGCGGTGCGTTTCCCCTTTTGGCGGCGCCGCGCCGCCGTAGCCCGCTTTGCCAAAGTCAGTGCGCGTCTGAATCGCACCGTCAGGCAGAGCAACCAGATCGGAACCGGAGCCCTGCGGCAGCACGCGCGTGTCGGCGGGCAGGTTTGCCACGATCCAGTGCCACCAGCCCGACCCGGTTGGCGCATCCGGATCGTAGCAGGTCACGACAAAACTTTTGGTTCCCGCTGGCACATCGTCCCACGCCAGATGGGGAGAGATATTATCCCCCTGATAACCCATCCCGTTAAACACGTGACGTTCCGGCAGCTTTTCGCCGTCGCGCAAATCTTTACTGATGATTTTCATCCGATTTCCCTCGTTACTCACTCATTCAGAAAGTGTAACGCATGGGGTTAAATCGCGAAATGCGCTGAAGTGTTAACGGCTTCAACCACTGCCCCGGTCAGCTTGCGGAGCTGATCCGCAGAAATGCTGTAAGGCGGCATGAGGTAAATCAGCTTACCGAAAGGTCGCACCCACACGCCCTGGTCAACGAAGAAGCGCTGCAACGCGGCCATGTTCACCGGATGCGTTGTCTCGATTACCCCGATGGCGCCCAGTACGCGGACGTCCGCGACGTATTCCGCCTCCGCCGCCGCGCTTAACTGCTGCTTCAGCTGCGCCTCAATCGCCGCCACCTGCGTCTGCCATGCGCCGCTTTCCAGAATGGCGAGGCTTTCGCTTGCCACGGCGCAGGCCAGCGGGTTGCCCATAAACGTCGGGCCGTGCATAAAGCAGCCCGCGTCGCCGTCGCTGATGGTATCGGCAACCTGGCGGGTGGTAAGCGTGGCGGAGAGAGTCATGGTGCCGCCGGTGAGCGCTTTCCCCAGGCACAGAATATCCGGCGCGATCCCCGCATGCTCACAGGCGAACAATTTCCCGGTGCGGCCAAAGCCGGTGGCGATCTCATCGGCAATCAACAGGATCCCTTCGCGGTCGCACATCTTCCGAATGCGCTTCAGCCACTCGGGATGGTACATCCGCATTCCGCCCGCGCCCTGCACAATCGGTTCGAGAATAACGGCGGCAATCTCGTGACGATGGGCCGCCATCAGCCGCGCGAAGCCCACCATGTCCATCTCGTTCCATTCGCCGTCGAAGCGGCTCTGCGGGGCTGGCGCAAACAGGTTTTCCGGCAGATAGCCTTTCCACAGGCTGTGCATGGAGTTGTCCGGATCACATACCGACATCGCGCCGAAAGTGTCGCCGTGATAGCCGTTGCGGAAGGTAAGGAACCGCTGGCGCGTTTCGCCCTTCGCATGCCAGTACTGCAACGCCATTTTCATCGCCACTTCCACGGCCACCGAGCCGGAGTCGGCCAGGAAAACGCACTCCAGCGATTCAGGCGTCATCGCTACCAGGCGACGGCATAAATCCACCGCGGGCTGATGCGTGATCCCGCCAAACATCACGTGTGACATCTGGTCAATCTGCGCTTTCATCGCCGCGTTTAGTCGCGGGTGGTTGTAGCCATGGATCGCCGCCCACCAGGAGGACATCCCGTCAACAAGCCGCTCGCCGCTGGCAAGATGCAGCTCGCAGCCGTGGGCCGAGGCTACCGGATAGACGGGAAGGGGGCGGGTCGTGGAGGTGTAAGGGTGCCAGATATGCTGCTTGTCGAAGGCGAGATCGTCCTGGGTCATAATCGACTTGTAAACCATTTTGAAAAGTTTTAGGTTTACAAGTATAAACCGAACCGACAATTAACAAAACCCTTTGGAGAAGCCCGATGGCTCACCACGCACGCTGGACGATGTCGCAAGTCACTGAATTATTCAACAAACCTTTCCTGGAGCTGATGTTTGAGGCGCAACAGGTGCACCGCCAGCACTTCGATCCGCGTCATGTTCAGGTCAGCACGCTGCTGTCGATCAAAACCGGGGCTTGCCCGGAAGACTGCAAATATTGCCCGCAAAGCGCGCGCTATAAAACCGGTCTCGAATCCGAGCGCCTGATGGAAGTCGAGCAGGTGCTCGACTCCGCGCGCAAGGCCAAAAACGCTGGCTCGACCCGCTTCTGCATGGGCGCGGCGTGGAAAAATCCGCATGACCGCGACATGCCCTATCTGGAGCAGATGGTGAAGGGGGTGAAGGCGATGGGGCTTGAAGCCTGCATGACCCTGGGCACGCTGAACGAGGAGCAGGCGCAGCGTCTCTCGGCGGCGGGGCTGGATTACTACAACCACAACCTCGATACTTCGCCGGAGTTTTACGGCAACATCATCACTACGCGCACCTATCAGGAGCGTCTGGACACGCTGGATAAAGTGCGTGATGCGGGGATCAAGGTCTGTTCCGGCGGGATCGTGGGACTGGGCGAGACGGTAAAAGATCGTGCCGGCCTGCTGTTACAGCTGGCAAACCTGCCGACCCCGCCGGAAAGCGTGCCCATCAACATGCTGGTGAAGGTAAAAGGGACGCCGCTGGCGGATAACGAGGACGTGGATGCCTTCGATTTCATCCGCACCATCGCGGTGGCGCGCATCATGATGCCGACCTCTTACGTTCGCCTCTCTGCCGGTCGCGAGCAGATGAGCGAGCAGACCCAGGCGATGTGCTTCATGGCCGGGGCCAACTCCATCTTCTACGGCTGCAAACTGCTGACCACGCCAAACCCGGAAGAGGACAAAGATGTCCAGCTGTTCCGCAAGCTGGGGTTGAACCCACACCAGACCGAGGTACAGGCGGGGGATAACGAGCAACAGCAGCAGCTGGAGCAGCAGATTTTTAACGCCGACACCGACCAGTTCTACAACGCGGCAGCCGTATGACCTGGCAGGCACGTATCAGGACCGCGCTCGACGAGCGGCGGGCGGCGGATGCGTTTCGGGTGCGCAGGGTAGTGGAAAACGGTGCAGGCCGTTTTCTCTCCCGGGAAGGAGAGCGGTTCTGTAATTTCTCCAGCAACGATTATCTGGGCCTGAGCCAGCACCCGCAGATCGTTCGCGCCTGGCAGCAGGGCGCGGATCGTTACGGCGTGGGCAGCGGTGGCTCCGGGCACGTCAGCGGCTACACCACGGCGCATCAGGCGCTGGAGGAAGAGCTGGCCGACTGGCTGGGCTACCCGCGGGCGCTGCTGTTTATCTCCGGTTTTGCCGCGAATCAGGCGGTGATTGCCGCCCTGATGGGCAAAGACGACCGCATCATCGCGGACCGCCTGAGCCACGCGTCCCTGCTTGAAGCGGCCAGTCTCAGCCCGGCGCAGCTGCGGCGTTTTGCCCATAACGATGCCTCTCAGCTGAACGTCCTGCTGGGTAAACCCTGTTCAGGGCTTCAGCTGGCGGTGACGGAAGGGGTATTCAGCATGGACGGCGACAGCGCGCCCCTTGCCACCTTGCATGACGTCGCAAAACAGCAGAACGCCTGGCTGCTGGTCGACGATGCCCACGGTATTGGCGTCACCGGCGAGGAGGGGCGCGGAAGCGCGCACCAGCAACGCGTCAGGCCGGAACTGCTGGTGGTCACTTTCGGCAAAGGCTTTGGCGTCAGCGGCGCCGCGGTGTTGTGCAGCGAGCCGGTGGCCGATTACCTGGTGCAGTTCGCCCGGCACCTGATCTACAGCACCAGCATGCCCCCGGCGCAGGCCGTGGCGCTCTCTGCGTCGCTTGCGGTGATCCGCGGCGAAGACGGCGCTGAACGCCGGGCGCGCCTGGCCGACCATATTCAGCGTTTTCGCCGGGGGGTAAGCGCACTGCCTTACCGGCTTACCGACTCGCACAGCGCCATTCAGCCCGTGATTGTGGGTGAAAACCATCGGGCGCTGATGCTGGCACAGGCGCTACGAGAGCGGGGGCAGTGGGTCACGGCGATCCGCCCACCCACCGTGCCGCCAGGCACCGCGCGCTTGCGTCTGACGCTCACGGCAGCGCACGAGCCGCAGGATATCGATACGCTTCTGGAGGCACTGTATGTCTCCTGTCAATAAACAGGCCGTTGCCGCCGCGTTTGGCCGGGCAGCGCAAAGCTATTCACAGCACGATGAGCTGCAACGCCTGAGCGCCCGCGGGCTGCTGGCCGCGCTCGGTGAGGGGCGTTTTGCGCAGGTGCTCGACGCTGGCTGCGGGCCTGGCGGCAATAGCCGCTACTGGCGCGCAACGGGTAGCCACGTCACGGCGCTGGATTTATCCGCGCAGATGCTGGATGAGGCCCGCCAGCAGCAGTCAGCAGACCGTTATCTGGTGGCCGATATCGAGGCCATCCCGCTGGAGGATGCGCTGTTTGACCTCGTCTGGAGCCATCTGGCGGTGCAGTGGTGCGCCAGCCTGCCGCAGGCCCTACGCGAGCTATACCGCGTGGCGCGGCCCGGCGGAGCGGTGGCCTTTACCACCCTGCTGGAAAGTTCGTTGCCAGAGCTGAATCAGGCGTGGAGGGCAGTGGATGCGCAGCCGCACGCCAACCGGTTTCTCTCGCACCAACAGGTCACTCAGGCGCTGGCAGGCTGGCGCTATCGCTGCATGGTCCAGACCGTCACCCTCGAATTTAGCGATGCGTTAAGCGCCATGCGATCGCTTAAGGGCATAGGCGCGACGCACCTGCACGCCGGACGGGAGAAGAAACCCCTTACCCGTGGCCAACTCCAGCGTCTCGAGCTGGCCTGGCCGCAGGAGCGGGGCCGGTTCCCGCTCTCTTATCATCTTTTTCATGGGATTATTGAACGTGACTGAACGTTATTTTGTTACCGGCACGGACACTGAAGTCGGTAAAACGGTTGCCAGCGCCGCGCTGTTGCAGGCGGCGCGTCTGCTGGGGAAAACTACGGCCGGGTATAAGCCCGTAGCCTCCGGCAGCGAGATGACGCCGGAAGGCTTACGTAATACCGATGCGCTGGCGCTACAGCGTAACAGCAGCCTTACGCTGGCCTATTCTGCGGTGAACCCCTATACCTTTGCTGAACCCACCTCGCCGCACATCGTCAGCGTCGATGAAGATCGTCCGATTGATTTTTCGGTGCTCTCTTCCGGGTTACGCGTCCTGGAAACGCAGGCCGACTGGGTGCTGGTGGAGGGGGCTGGCGGCTGGTTTACCCCGCTGTCCGACGAGCAGACATTTGCTGACTGGGTGCAGGCCGAGCAGCTTCCGGTCATTCTGGTGGTTGGCGTGAAGCTTGGCTGTATCAATCACGCCATGCTGACCGCCCAGGCCGTGCAGCAGGCCGGGTTGCGTCTGGCAGGGTGGATTGCCAATGACGTGGTAGCGCCGGGTAAACGTCATGCTGAGTATCTGGCGACGCTGAAGCGGGTGCTGCCCGCGCCGTTTCTCGGCGAGATCCCGTGGCTTGCCGACGGCGCAGAGCAGGCGGAAACCGGACGCTATCTCAACCTCAGCGCCTTATGTCCCGCGCCATCCAGTGCGCAATAAGGTCGTCATCCAGCTCGTTAACGTGGCCCTGTGCCACGTTACGCCCGCGATAGAGCATGCAGAAACGATCCGCTACCCGGCGGATAAACGACAGCTGTTGCTCCGCTAACAGCACCGTCATTCCCAGCTCCCGATTCAACCGCACCAGCAACTGCCCCAGCCTGCGCGCGAAACCGTGCCCTGCGCCATGCATGGGCTCATCCAGAATCAACACGCGCGGACGATTAACCAGCGCACTGGCGAGGGCCAGCTGATACTGGTCGTCAGGGCACAGCGCAGAGGCACGGCTTTGTCGCAGCGGATAGAGCTCCGGAAACAGGGCATACACGTCACTTTTTGATGCCGGGTCGGGTTTCCCCGTCGCCCGCATAGCGATATGCAGATTTTCATCGACGGTGAGCTGGGAAAATATTCGCCGATCCTGCGGGACGTAGCCTATCGTCGGCGGCGCCGGGAATGCTGACGCAGGGTTGAGCAAGTTATGCGGCGGCGCGCCAGCCTCATGCCAGATGATGGTGCCGCTCTCGACGGGCACCTTTCCGGTAATGCAGTTCATAAGCGTGGATTTGCCCATGCCAGGCAGGCCAACAATGCCCGTACAGATGCCTTGCGGGAAATCGATATTCACGTTCCATAGCGTATGTTGGCTTCCGTAAAACTGATTTACAGCACGCAGACTCAACATCTTTCTCTCCTTAAAAATGTGTGGGGTGATGCACAGAGTGATGTCTGCAAAACGCCTGCCAGGAACTTCATAATGATTAAAAAAAGGCCATTTTTAGGAATAACTCACTATCAAAAGCTGAACGTTTATACGAATTGCACACTCCCGGTGCTGCGTATGTCGAATTGTGGTGCAGGAGAAATGACAGAATTGTGATTAAGATCTCGCCAGTCGCTTATGAAAAAATGAACGTTTTCCAGGCAAAAAAGAGTGATAAAAATTTTTTACTGCCGCTTCGTGGGAAAAACCGGGAATTTGCTGGAGTGCATGCTGTACGGGCTGGAGGCAGTTATCCACTATTCCTGTGGATAACCTTGTGCATTAGAGTTAGAAAACCTGCGATAAGCGAGAGAATACGCGGGTTACAACCAAATTGATGCGAAACGCGGCTTAATAAATTAGTCTTTATTTTTTAACGAATTAGATAAAAGCAATTCCCTCAACGCCAGCGAGACCTGTTGCCATAAAACTTTCATAACCGCCCTTGACAAATGTTAAAAAAGTAATAGTTCTGGGGATAACCCCCTGAGGCTGGTGTTTTATTTTGTCACAGTCGAAATTTGGCTCGCGAACGCACTAATCCTCTCTGCGCTACGCTAAATATCCTGACACGCTACTGGTTTTTCATCCAGTGTTTTTTACTGGCAATCCTGGCCACAACGAGTAAAATTACTCACCTGCCGCTTATTCTGTCATCAGGTCGTCGCCCATGAGTAAACCGTTTAAACTGAATTCTGCTTTCCGTCCTTCCGGGGATCAGCCCGAGGCTATTCGTCGCCTGGAAGAGGGGCTGGAGGACGGGCTGGCGCACCAGACCCTGCTGGGGGTTACCGGTTCGGGCAAAACCTTCACCATTGCCAACGTCATTGCCGATCTCCAGCGTCCGACGATGGTTCTCGCGCCGAACAAAACGCTGGCGGCGCAGCTGTATGGTGAGATGAAAGAGTTCTTCCCGGAAAACGCGGTGGAGTATTTCGTCTCCTACTACGACTACTACCAGCCGGAAGCCTACGTTCCCAGCTCCGACACGTTTATCGAGAAAGATGCCTCGGTGAACGAACATATCGAGCAGATGCGTTTGTCGGCGACCAAGGCGCTGCTGGAGCGTCGTGATGTGGTGGTGGTGGCCTCGGTGTCGGCGATCTACGGCCTGGGCGATCCGGATCTCTATCTCAAGATGATGCTGCACCTGACGCAGGGGATGATCATCGATCAGCGTGCGATTTTGCGCCGTCTGGCGGAGTTGCAGTACACCCGTAACGATCAGGCGTTCCAGCGCGGGACCTTCCGCGTGCGCGGCGAGGTGATTGATATCTTCCCGGCGGAGTCGGACGATATGGCGCTGCGCGTGGAGCTGTTCGACGAAGAGGTTGAACGCCTGTCGCTGTTCGATCCGTTGACCGGTCACGTCGAGTCGGTGATCCAGCGCTTCACCATCTACCCGAAAACGCACTATGTAACGCCGCGCGAGCGTATTGTGCAGGCGATGGAAGAGATCAAAACCGAGCTGGCGGACCGCCGCAAAGTGCTGCTGGCGAACAATAAGCTGCTGGAAGAGCAGCGCCTGAGCCAGCGTACCCAGTTCGATCTGGAGATGATGAACGAGTTGGGCTACTGCTCCGGCATCGAAAACTACTCGCGCTACCTCTCCGGGCGCGGGCCGGGCGAAGCGCCGCCGACGCTGTTTGACTACCTTCCGGCGGACGGCCTGCTGGTGATCGACGAATCCCACGTTACGATCCCCCAGATCGGCGGGATGTACCGCGGTGACCGCGCGCGTAAAGAGACGCTGGTGGAGTACGGGTTCCGACTGCCGTCAGCGCTGGACAACCGTCCGATGAAGTTTGAAGAATTTGAGGCGCTTGCTCCGCAGACCATCTACGTATCGGCCACGCCGGGCAACTACGAGCTGGAAAAATCCGGTGATGACGTGGTGGACCAGGTGGTGCGTCCGACCGGGCTGCTGGATCCGATTATCGAGGTGCGTCCGGTGGCGACGCAGGTGGACGATCTGCTCTCGGAAATACGTGCCCGCTCCGCCATCAACGAGCGCGTGCTGGTTACCACGCTCACCAAACGTATGGCGGAAGATTTGACGGAGTATCTGGAAGAACACGGCGAGAAGGTGCGGTATCTGCACTCGGATATCGATACCGTGGAGCGTATGGAGATCATCCGCGATCTGCGTCTGGGCGAGTTCGACGTGCTGGTCGGCATTAACCTTCTGCGAGAAGGGCTGGATATGCCTGAGGTGTCGCTGGTGGCGATTCTGGACGCGGACAAAGAGGGCTTCCTGCGTTCCGAGCGCTCGCTGATCCAGACCATTGGCCGCGCCGCGCGTAACGTCAACGGGAAGGCGATCCTGTACGGGGATAAAATCACCCCGTCGATGGCCAAAGCGATTGGCGAAACGGAACGTCGTCGCGAGAAGCAGCAGCGCTACAACGAAGAGCACGGCATCACGCCGCAGGGGTTGAACAAGAAGGTGGTGGATATCCTGGCGCTGGGTCAGAACATTGCGAAGACCAAAGCGAAAGGCCGCGGCAAGGCCCGTTCAGTGGTGGAAGAGGATACCGTCGCGCTGACGCCGAAAGCGTTGCAGCAGAAGATCCACGAGCTGGAAGGGCAGATGATGCAGCACGCGCAGAACCTGGAGTTCGAAGAGGCCGCGCAAATCCGCGATCAGCTGCATCAGCTGCGGGATCTGTTTATTGCGGCATCGTAGTTTTTTGCCCGGTGGCGTTTTCTCCCTCTCCCTGTGGGAGAGGGCCGGGGTGAGGGCATCAGGCCGCACAAAACGAACCTAACCTAATGCCTGAATCGCCTTCTCCAGCGCCTCGCGCAGCAGATGGCGGTCGTGGCGATATTTAATATCGCTGGCTTCCAGCGGCTCCTGCACCACCACGCGATCGCCAATCCCCGATACATCCACTTTCGGCCCGACCACGACACCATCGATAATTTTCTTACCAACGTACTGTTCCATCAGGTCCAGCTTATCCGCCAGCGACAGGCTTGCCGCCGCCGGGCTGAGTTCGCGGCCTAAATTACCGATATAGACCATGGGCGCAGGCGTTCTGCGCAGCGCCTGCGCCAGCTCTTTCACCAGCAGGATCGGCATCAGGCTGGTATAAAAACTTCCCGGCCCAATCAGGATCAGATCGGCCTCGCCAATCGCTTCTACCGCTTCACGCGTTGCGGGTACGCTGGGGTAGGTCATTAGCTCTTTTGGCGGAAGAAGAAGCTGGTCGATATTCACTTCACCATACACTTCGTGATCGTCGGCATCGATCGCCATTAAATCCACCGGCTGTTCGGACATCGGGATCAGGAATGCATCCACCTTTAACAGGTTACGAATTAAATTGATCGCTTCCAGAGGGCGCACGCTCAGGTGATCCAGCGCCTTTAACATCAGATTTCCAAGGTTATGGCCTGAAAGTTCACCATTCCCGCCAAAACGGTACTCAAACATCGCCGAGGCCACGCTAGGCTCCGTGATAAGCTGGTTGAGGCAATTGCGCATGTCACCCCAGGCAATCCCGCCTTCAGCGCGTCGGATCCGCCCGGTTGAGCCGCCGTTGTCCGTTGTTGTCACGATGCCCGTCAGGCGCGAGCCCAGTGACGATAACGACGACATCACTCGTCCCAGACCGTGACCTCCGCCAAGAGCGACCACACGGTCCAGATCCGCAAAAGTGCGATTGCGCATACCTATTCCTTATCCTGTTAAGCTTGCGTCACAGTAACGCAACTACTCCTAAAAGACGATGCCTCTCACAAACCATAATGACGTATATCAATGCGAAAGCGCTGTTTTTGCGTATTCTGTAGTGAAAATGCACGATAACATCGTTATATATAAATTTATATAGCGAAAAGCGACAATGGCGAAGTGGCGATTTCCACGCTACTATCGCCATAACCACGTTTTCAAAACTGAAAACATACACTCTAGCCCTGGCGCCTGTGTCGAGAGATATGGCGCCCTGGCCGTGGCGGATTTGCCACCAGGGTACAGAAAGAAATGACTGTGCCTCCCGATCTGGAAAGGTGTACATGGCTTCACAACTTACTGATGCTTTCGCGCGTAAGTTTTTCTACTTACGTTTGTCGATTACCGACGTGTGTAACTTCCGTTGCACCTACTGCCTGCCCGATGGCTACAAGCCGGGCAGCGTCACCAATAATGGCTTTCTCTCCGTGGATGAAGTACGCCGCGTCACGCGCGCGTTCTCTGAACTTGGCACGGAAAAAGTGCGTCTTACCGGGGGAGAGCCCTCCCTGCGCCGTGATTTCCCTGACATCATTGCCGCCGTGCGTGAAAACGAACGTATCCGCCAGATCGCGGTGACCACCAACGGTTACCGCATGGCGCGTGACGTGGCGAACTGGCGCGATGCGGGGCTGACGGCGATCAACGTCAGCGTCGATAGCCTGGACGCCCGTCAGTTCCACGCCATTACCGGCCAGGATAAGTTCCAGCAGGTGATGGACGGCATCGATGCCGCGTTCACCGCCGGTTTCGACAAGGTCAAAGTCAATACCGTGTTGATGCGTGATGTGAACCACCATCAGCTGGACACTTTCCTGGCGTGGATCAAACCGCGCCGCATTCAACTGCGTTTTATTGAGCTGATGGAGACCGGGGAGGGCAGTGAGCTGTTCCGTCGCCATCATATCTCCGGCATGGTTCTGCGCGACGAACTGCTGAAACGCGGCTGGATCCACCAGATCCGCCAGCGCAGCGATGGCCCGGCGCAGGTCTTTTGTCATTCGGATTATGAAGGCGAAATCGGCCTGATCATGCCCTATGAAAAAGACTTCTGTGCCAGCTGCAACCGCCTGCGCGTCTCCTCCGTCGGCAAGCTCCATCTTTGCCTGTTCGGGGATGGCGGCGTCGATCTGCGCGATTTGCTGGAAGATGACGCCCAGCAGGACGCGCTTGAAGCACGTATTTCCGAGGCGCTGACGCACAAAAAGCAGACCCATTTCCTGCATCAGGGCAACACCGGCATTACTCAGAACCTGTCCTATATCGGCGGGTAATCAGGCTTTAGAAGGAACCAGAAGATGAGTCAGGTAAGCGCGGAATTTATCCCGACACGCATTGCTATTCTTACCGTTTCCGAACGTCGTGGTGAAGAGGATGATACCTCCGGCCACTGGCTGCGCGAGGCGGCACACGAAGCCGGACACCAGATTGTTGATAAAGCGATCGTCAAAGAAAACCGTTACGCCATTCGCGCTCAGGTCTCACAGTGGATTGCGGGTGATGACGTCCAGGTTGTGCTGATCACTGGCGGCACCGGCTTTACCGCAGGCGACCAGGCGCCGGAAGCGCTGCTCCCGCTGTTCGATCGCGAAGTGGAAGGCTTCGGCGAAGTGTTCCGCATGCTCTCCTTTGAAGAGATTGGCACCTCTACGCTTCAGTCCCGTGCCGTCGCGGGGATGGCGAATAAGACGCTGATCTTCGCCATGCCGGGGTCGACCAAAGCCTGCCGCACCGCGTGGGAAAACATTATTGCCCCGCAGCTGGATGCCCGTACCCGTCCGTGTAATTTCCATCCCCATTTAAAGAAATAAGCTATGTCACAACTGACCCACATAAACGCCGCTGGCGAAGCGCATATGGTGGATGTCTCCGCCAAAACCGAAACGGTGCGCGAGGCGCGTGCTGAAGCGTTCGTCACCATGCTGCCGGAGACGCTGGCGATGATTATCGACGGTAGCCATCACAAGGGTGATGTGTTTGCCACCGCCCGCATCGCCGGTATTCAGGCCGCTAAACGTACCTGGGACCTCATCCCGCTCTGCCATCCGCTGATGCTCAGCAAAGTGGAGGTAAATTTGCAGGCGCAGCCGGAGCATAACCGCGTGCGTATCGAGTCCCTGTGCCGCTTAACCGGCAAAACCGGCGTGGAGATGGAGGCGTTGACGGCGGCCTCCGTGGCGGCGCTGACCATCTACGACATGTGTAAAGCGGTGCAGAAAGATATGGTGATTGGCCCGGTGCGTCTGCTGGCAAAAAGCGGCGGCAAATCCGGTGATTTTAAGGTGGAAAGCCATGATTAAGGTGCTCTTTTTTGCCCAGGTCCGTGAGCTGGTCAATACCGACAGCCTGACGCTGGACGGCTCTTTCGAAAATGTCGCCGCCCTGCGTGCGCATCTGGCGGCGCAAGGCGACCGCTGGGCGCTGGCGCTGGACGAAGGCAAACTGCTGGCCGCCGTGAACCAGACGCTGGTGGAGTTGACCCACCCGCTGGCCGATGGGGACGAAGTGGCCTTCTTCCCGCCGGTCACAGGGGGTTAAGATGACGGAAACCCGAATTCTGGTCGGCCATGAGCGTTTTAACGTGGGCACGGAATATGACTGGCTGGCCGGGCGCGACGAAGACGGCGCGGTCGTGACGTTTACCGGGAAAGTGCGTAATCATAATCTCGGGGACAGCGTAAAAGCGCTGACGCTGGAGCACTATCCGGGAATGAC
The DNA here is from genome assembly GCF_050030335.1 of Enterobacter cloacae complex sp. 302F9. Classification (NCBI taxonomy): domain Bacteria; kingdom Pseudomonadati; phylum Pseudomonadota; class Gammaproteobacteria; order Enterobacterales; family Enterobacteriaceae; genus Enterobacter; species Enterobacter cloacae complex sp. 302F9. The sequence goes on from NZ_JBLGUC010000001.1 coordinate 1,432,006, forward strand.
CGAAAAATCGCTGGCGGCCATTGTGGAAGAGGCGCGAGGCCGCTGGCCGCTGGGGCGCGTTACGGTTATCCATCGCATCGGCGAAATGTGGCCCGGCGAAGAGATTGTGTTTGTCGGCGTCACCAGCGCCCATCGCGGGAGTGCTTTTGCGGCGGGGGAGTTCATCATGGATTACCTTAAAACCAAAGCGCCGTTCTGGAAGCGTGAAGCGACGCCGGAAGGTGAGCGCTGGGTGGAATCACGCGACAGCGATAAGCATGCCGCCAGCCGTTGGTAGTTGGTTTACGCGGATGTGTTACTCTTAACGTGTGTGTTTACTTAATCAGGAGTGAATCATGGACCGATTTCCGCGTTCCGATTCGATAGTTCAGCAGACCCGTAGCGGGCTGCAAACCTACATGGCTCAGGTGTATGGCTGGATGACGGTTGGCCTGCTGCTTACCGCGTTTATCGCGTGGTATGCGGCAAACACGCCTGAACTGATGATGTTTATCTTCTCAAGCAAAATCACCTTCTTTGGGCTGATTATTGCGCAACTGGCGCTGGTGTTCGTGCTCTCCGGGCTGGTGCACAAGCTCAGTGCGGGTATGGCGACCACGCTGTTTATGCTCTATTCGGCGCTGACCGGGCTGACGCTTTCCAGTATTTTCATCGTTTACACCTACTCTTCCATCGCCAGCACGTTTGTGGTGACCGGCGGGATGTTCGGTGTGATGAGCCTGTACGGTTACACCACCAAACGTGACCTGAGCGGCTTCGGCAACATGCTGTTTATGGGGCTGATTGGGATTGTGCTGGCGTCGCTGGTGAACCTGTGGCTGAAGAGTGACGCGCTGATGTGGGCGGTGACCTATATCGGGGTGGTGATCTTCGTGGGCTTAACCGCTTACGACACCCAGAAGCTGAAAAACATCGGTGAACAAATTGATGTTCGCGACAGTTCAAACCTGCGCAAATACTCGATTCTGGGCGCGCTGACGCTTTATCTGGACTTCATCAACCTGTTCCTGATGCTGCTGCGTATTTTCGGCAACCGTCGTTAAGCTTGTTTTGCCGGGTGGCAGCTTCGCCTTACCCGGCCTGCGGTTCTCAAAACGGCAACTTCGTTGCCGTTTTGCTTTTATTTTGCCATTGCCTTCTCGTTCTTCGCGCGCAGCTTCTTCGCCCGACTCTCCAGCACCAGATAACATACCGTTGCCAGCGCCAGCGGCAGGAAGTAGTAGATCATGCGGTACGCGAGCAGGGCGGCGATAATCGTCCCGTGAGACACATGCTCCCCCGCAAGCAGCGCGATAAACACCGCCTCCAGTACGCCAATACCCGCCGGAATATGCACAATCACCCCGGCAATACTGCTTACCAGCAGCACGCCCAGCACGAAGAAGTAGTTCACATCTTCGCCAATCAACAGCCAGATAATGGCCCCCATCGCCATCCAGTTAGCGCTGGAAACCACCATTTGCAGGACGGCAAACTTCCATGACGGCAGCACCAGCTTCTGGCCTTTAATGGTCATGTGACGACGTTTGGCAAAGGCGCAGGCCCACAGGTAGGCGGCGATGATCAGCAGCAGTACGATGCCCAGGATGCGCAGGGTAGCCTCATCGATGTACCAGTGCGCAGGCAGCTGCACCACGCCGATGGTGAAAATCACCCCGCCCAGCAGGATATACCCCAGCCAGTTGGTGGTGATGCTTAAGGAGAAAATACGCGTGATGGTGCCGCCCGGTAAGCCAAGGCGGGAGTACAGGCGATAGCGCATACCAATCCCGCCCACCCAGGTGCTCAGCGTCAGGTTAAAGGCATAGCAGATGAATGACACCAGCATAACCTGCCGTTTGGCAAGCTTATGTCCGCAGTAGGCACGTCCCAGCAGGTCATAGCAGCCGTACATCAGGTAGCTCACAATCACCAGCCCAACGGCCCCCAGCAGGACTGTCCGGTTGTAGTTGCGAATAACTTTCCACACCTCTTCCCAGTCCACCTTTTGGGCATACACCACCAGCAGGACCGCGACGGCAATGAAGAACAGCCAGGTCAGGATTTTTTTCGCCAGCCGCCAGCGAGGATGAGATTTCGACATCAGGTTTTCCCTCCATCTTCCGCCTCTACGCGGTCCTGGGTTTCCATTTCGGGTTGCACAGGCGGATCCACCAGCGCCAGTTTCGGCGTATGCGCGGGCAGCCAGCCCACCATGGCCGGGAAGTGGCGCAGGAAGTGGAACACCACCACGCCGATGCCCACGTTCCACCAGCTCCGTTTCGGCACCATGGACTCATCCACACGCACGCAGTCTTTATTGATAAGACCCTGAAGGTTATCGCGCAGGGTCTGATTAAACTGGCGATCGTGGATGATCAGGTTCGCTTCCAGATTGAGCGATAAGCTCAGCGGATCGAGGTTGCTGGAGCCAACGGTCGCCCAGTGGTCATCCATCACGGCGACTTTGCCGTGCAGCGGGCGGCGGCGATATTCATAGATCTGCACGCCGCTTTTGACCAGATAGCGATAGAGCAGACGCGCGCCGACCTTCACAATCGGCATATCGGGCTCACCCTGCACGATAAGCTTCACGCTCACGCCGCGTCGGGCCGCGTTGCGCATGGCGTGCAAAATCCGGTAACCGGGGAAGAAATAGGCGTTGGCGATAATCACCTCGCGCTTCGCGTTCGCCAGCATCTTCAGGTAATGACGCTCGATATCGTCCCGGTGCTCCTCGTTATCCCGCCAGACGAACAGCGCCTGCGCCTCGCCGGGCTTGCGGTTCTCTTCCGGGCGATGACGGCGTCGCCACCAGCGGCGAGCGGCCTCTTTGCCGGGTAAGTTTTCCAGCACGAACAGCTGGATGTCCTGAACCACCGGTCCTTCGATACGGATCGCGTAGTCCTGTTTAGCTTCGGGACCGTAATCCGACATATGCTCGGCGGAGTAGTTAATGCCGCCAACGAAGGCCACCGTTTCATCCACCACCACAATTTTGCGGTGCATTCGACGGAACAGGTTGGTGCGCATGCCGAACAGACGCGGGCCGGGATCGTAATAGCGGAACACCACCCCTGCGGCGGTGAGCTCGTTAACAAATTCGTCGCTGAGATCCGGCGAACCATATCCGTCGAGCAGAACCTCGATTTTTACACCGCGACGGGCGGCATGCAGCAGTGCGCTGTGCAACTGCCTGCCCACGTCGTCTTCAAACCAGATAAACGTTTCGAGAAAGACTTTCTGCTGTGCGTGGCTAATCGCCTCAAAAACCGCCGGATAAAAGTTATCGCCATTTTCCAGCAGCGTAATACGGTTACCTTCCTGCCATGTGCATTTCATAAGTGGATCTCCGCGCTGAGTGGGGCATGGTCGGAGAGATGTCGCCAGTTGAGTAAAGCCAGCGCCGTCGGGCTGCTGGCGTGGGCATTTTTTACGTAGATGCGGTCAAGGCGCAGCAGGGGAAAGCGCACCGGAAACGTCCGCGCGGGACGACCGCGTGAGCGGGTAAAGATCTCCTCCAGCCCCGCCTTCGCCTTCAGCGGATGGTTGGCCCGCTGTCGCCAGTCGTTGAAATCACCGGCCACCACTACGGGCTCGCCCTCCGGCAGCGCATTGGTCCAGTCTGCCAGCATCTGTAGCTGGGCCTGACGGTGGGCTTCACGCAGGCCAAGATGAACACAGCCCACATGAATGGGAAAATCGAGCGCCGGGGGGGTGATACGACAGTATAACAGCCCGCGTTTTTCGCTCTCGCCAACGGAGACGTCGCGGTTCTCATAATGCTCGATAGGAAAACGCGACAGCACCGCGTTACCGTGATGCCCCTCCGGGTAGACCGCATTGCGCCCATAGGCGTAATCGCTCCACATGGTATCCGCCAGAAACTCGTAGTGGGGCGTGTCGGGCCAGTTTTCGAAATGCATAGGGTGCACTTCGTGCGCGCCCATGACCTCCTGGAGGCAGACAATATCGGCGCTGACGGTGCGTACCGCGTCGCGCAGCTCCGGTAAAATGAAGCGGCGGTTAAATGCTGTGAAGCCCTTATGAATGTTTATCGTCAGCACCTTAAGCGAGAAATGCTGCGTTTTTTTGCTCATAAACACCTTCCTGGGTGACTATCCCGATGAAAATAAAGTGTAGTAGGCGTCACAAAAAGATGCGGCGTTACGGAATTTTCCGTAAAGTGCGGTAGTCTGAATTAGCAGAGAAAAATCCTTCAGGAGAGAAGCCATGAAGTGGCAACAACGCGTTCGTGTCGCAACCGGTTTGAGTTGCTGGCAGATAATGTTGCATTTACTGGTCGTGGCCGTACTGGTGATGGGCTGGATGAGCGGCACGCTGGTGCGTGTCGGCTTAGGGTTATGCGTGGTTTACGGCGTGACCGTGCTGTCGATGCTGTTTTTACAGCGTCACCACGACGCGCGCTGGCGTGAAGTGGGTGATGTGCTCGAAGAGCTCACCACCACCTGGTATTTTGGTGCGGCAATGATCGTCCTATGGCTGTTGTCACGCGTGCTGCAAAACAACCTGCTGCTGGCCCTGGCGGGTCTGGCTATCCTCGCAGGGCCTGCGGTGGTGTCATTGCTCACCAAAGAGAAAAAACTACGCGATGTTTCGTCTAAACATCGCATAGGCCACTGAGCCCGTTGTGGCCGCGATGACCAGTAGCGGCCACAAACTTCCCCATACAATATCCAGACTCGCATCCTTCAGATAGATTTGCTTGGTGATATCCGTGAAGTGACGAATCGGGTTTATCCACGTCAAATCCTGTAACCACACCGGCATGTTCTCCACTGGCGAAACGTACCCTGAAAGCAAGATCGCCGGCATCATAAAGACAAACACCCCGATAAACGCCTGCTGCTGCGTTGAGCAGAGCGCGGAAATCAGCAGCCCAAACCCCACCAGCGACAGGCCGTAAATTACCATCGTGAAGTAAAACAGCGCCAGCGATCCGGCAAACGGGATCTGGTACGCCCATATTCCCACTCCCAGCACGATGGTGGCCTGGAACGTCGCGACAATCAGTGCCGGCACCGCCTTGCCGACAAATATCTGCCAGGTGGCGAGCGGTGAGACCAGCAGCTGATCCAGCGTACCTTGCTCACGTTCGCGCGCCACGGACAGCGAGGTGACAATCATCACGCCAATGGTGGTGATCATGGCGATTAATGACGGCACCACAAACCATTTATAGTCCAGGTTCGGGTTGTACCAGTTGCGCACCACCAGCTCGCTGTTGTTGGGTTTGGGTTTGCCTGCCATCAGCTCCTGCTGGTAATCCTTCACCACCTGTTGCAAATAGTTCGCCGCAATCTGGGCGCTGTTGGAGTTACGTCCGTCGAGGATCAGCTGCATCGGCGCGGTCTGGAATGTGTCCAGGTTGCGGGAGAAGTCCGCCGGGAAGCGCACCAGCAATAATGCTTTCTGCGTGTCGATGGTGGGCTGGATCGCCTGCGGGCTTTCCAGAAGCAGGACATGGGTAAAGGCTTTGGCGCGGGCGAAACGCTGCGTCAACTCGACGGAATGCTTGCCGTTGTCTTCGTTGTAAATGGCGATGGTGGCGTTGGTGACCTCCAGCGTGGCGGCAAACGGAAACAGTACAACCTGAAGCAGCACCGGCAGCACCAGAATGGCGCGGGTCTGCGGCTCGCGCAGCAAGGATTGCAGCTCTTTGCGGATCAATGTCCATAAACGGTGAAACATCGCGTCGTCCTCCTGTCGGGTGGCGCTTGCGCTTACCCGACCTACAAAATCCGATGGCTAATCTAATCTTCTTTTCGTTTTCATCCACGTCAGCCCGATAAACATCACCGCCGACGCCAGCAAAAACAGGGTGTTGATAATCAGCACCACCGGAATATTTCCCGCCAGGAACAGGCTTTGCAGGGTGCTCACAAAGTAGCGCGCCGGAATGATGTACGTCACGGCGCGGATCACCGCCGGCATACTGTCTATCTGGAAGATAAAGCCGGAGAGCATAATCGACGGCAGGAAGGCGGCATTAAGCGCCACCTGCGCGGCGTTAAACTGGTTGCGGGTGATGGTGGAGATGAGTAGCCCCATCCCCAGCGTGCTGAGCAAAAACAGGCTGGTAATAAAGAACAGCAGCACCAGCGAGCCGCGGTACGGCACGCCAAGAATAAATACCGAGACCAGCATACAGAGCAGCATCGCCAGCATGCCGAGGAAGTAGTAGGGAATCAGCTTGCAGAGCAGCAGCTCGACGCGCGTCACTTCGGTCGAGAGCAGCGCCTCCATGGTGCCGCGCTCCCATTCGCGGGCGATCACCAGCGAGGTGAGGATCGCGCCAATCACCGTCATGATGATGGTGACCGCCCCCGGAATAATAAAATGCTGGCTGATGGCGGCGGGGTTAAACCAGTAGCGCGTCTGCACGTCAATCAGCGGTTCAAACTCCTCCCCCCGGTCTTCGGCGCGCTGCATCTGCCAGAGCTGCCAGATCCCCTCCGCATAGCCCTGCACGAAGTTGGCGGTGTTAGGCTCGCTGCCGTCGGTGATCACCTGAATTGGCGCATCGGCGCCCGGGCGTGCCATATTGGCGGCAAAATCGACCGGAATGACGATCAGACCGCGAATTTTTCCGGCCTGCATTTTCTGGATCAGTTCCTGCCGGTTGTCGCTGATGGTGGCATCGATGTAGGGCGAGCCGGTCATGGCGTGGGTGAAGTCCAGCGCCTCTTCGCTCTGCTGCTCCAGCAAAATCCCGACCCGCAGCTTGCTGGAGTCGAGGTTAATCCCGTAGCCGAAAATAAACAGCAGCAGCAGGGGGATCACCACCGCAATCAGCCAGCTGCTGGGGTCACGCACGATCTGGCGCGTCTCTTTAATGCATAGCGCGCGCACCCTGCGCCACGAAATCGCATTACTGTGCATGGGCATTCTCCTTATCCCAGTCGTGGATGAGGGTGATAAACGCCTGCTCCATGGTCGGGTCTGGCTGTGCGTCGTCGGCGGCCTGGTTTTTCAGGTCGTCCGGCGTGCCGTGGGCAATCAGCTTGCCGCGATACACCAGCCCGATGCGGTCGCAGTACTCCGCCTCGTCCATGAAGTGGGTGGTCACCATCACGGTCACCCCTTTTTCCACCATGCTGTTGATGTGCAGCCAGAACTCGCGGCGGGTAATGGGATCAACACCAGAAGTGGGTTCATCAAGAAATAGAATATCCGGCTCGTGCATCAGCGAGCAGGCCAGCGCCAGCCGCTGCTTAAAGCCGAGCGGCAGCTCGTCGGTGGCGTGGGACGCAATGTTGGTTAACGCGAAGGCGTCGCTCATACGGCGGATTTTTTCGTTCTGCGCCCGCCCGCGCAGGCCGTACACGCCGGAGAAAAAGCGCAGATTCTGCTCGACCGTCAGGTTGCCATACAGCGAAAACTTCTGCGCCATATACCCGAGGTGCTGGCGCGCCTTGCCGGAGCTGACTTTAAGATCCATGTTCAGCACCAGCGCTTTGCCGGAGGTTGGTACCAGCAGGCCGCACATCATTTTAAAGGTGGTGGATTTCCCCGCGCCGTTCGGCCCGAGCAGGCCAAATATCTCGCCGCGCTTCACGGCAAAATTGACGTTATCGGTGGCGGCGAAATCGCCGAATTTTTTGGTGAGCGATTTCGCTTCAATGACCGTTTCGCCCGGCGTGCCTTCCACCGTGTGCAGGATGGCGCCAAGCGGTGATTCTGAGGTTCCCGCCCCGCCCAGCAGATCGATAAACGCATCTTCAAAGCGCGGCGCGGTCTCTGTCATGTCGATCTCAGGCATACCCTGCGCACGGCGGATATCGTCGGCGGTAGTCTCTTTATTGAGGATCACGCGCACCGAACGGCCCTGAATCATCCCGTCGCTCACCTGCGGCAGCTTCAGTACCCGTTGCAGCAGCTTGCGGTTGGACTCCTGCGCGCTGTGCAGCAGAAAACTGCGCCCGGCCATGGTTTGCGTCAGCTCGGTGGGTTCGCCCTGATAGAGCAGTTCGCCTTCATTCATCAGCAGCACGTCGCGGCACTGCTCTGCTTCATCAAGGTAAGAGGTACTCCAGAGGATCAGCATGCCGTCACCCGCCAGCTCGTGCACCATCTGCCACAGCTCGCGGCGGGAAATCGGGTCCACGCCCACGCCGGGTTCATCCAGCAATAGCACCTTCGGTTCGCCCACCAGCGTGCAGGCCAGCCCCAGCTTCTGCTTCATCCCGCCGGAAAGTTTGCCCGCCAGCCGGTCGGTGAACGGGCCGAGGGAGGTAAACGCCAGCAGACGCTGGAAGGTTTTCTGCCGGGTTTCGCCGGTAACGCTGCGCAGATCGGCATACAGGTTGAGGTTTTCCATTACCGTCAGATCTTCGTACAGACCAAACTTCTGCGGCATATAGCCGAGCATGCCGTGGAGCGCCGCGTCGTCTTTGATCGGATCGAGGCCAAGCACGCTGGCACTGCCTTCATCCGGCTTCAGCAATCCCGCCAGCATCCGCATCAGCGTGGTTTTACCCGCGCCGTCCGGCCCCACCAGCCCGGTCACATAGCCTTTCTGAATCGTACAATTCAGCGGCGCGACCGCCGGTTTGGCCATTCCCGGGAAGCGTTTGACCAGATTGTTGAGCTGGATAACCGCATCATTCATGTCGTTCCCCGTCGTTTAAGGTCACGGTAACAGGCATGCCCTGACGCAGCGCGTCGTCCGCATCGGTGACGATGATGCGCAGGCGATACACCAGGTCGGTACGCAGGTCCGGGGTTTCAACGGTTTTTGGCGTGAACTCGGCGGTAGGGGAGACGAAGCCCACTTTGCCGTGATACGGCTTGTCCGGGCGACCGTCGGTATAGAGCAGCAGTTCGCGGCCCGGCTGCATCTGGCCAAGATTTGGCTCATCAATGTAAGCGCGCACCCACACCGGACGGGTTAAGGAGAGCGTTAACACGGTGCTGCCCGCGCTGAGCATGCTGCCCGGCTCCACGGCGCGGGTCATCAACGTGCCGTCAGACGGGGCGACTAACGTGGTGTCGTGCAGATCCAGCTCCGCCTGGGCTAACTGCGCCTGCGCCTGCTCAAGGCTGGCCTTCGCCTGGGCAATGTCCTGCGCACGGTTACCGGTGCGGTACTGGCTTAGCTTATCCTGGGCAGATTTCAGCGTCGCCTGTGCCTGGTCGCGGGATGAGCGCGCGTTTTCCAGGTCGTTGGCGGAAATAGTACGGCTTTTCCATAAGCCTTGCTGACGGTTATAGAAATTCTGCGCATAGTCATAGGCGGCTTTTGCCTGCTTAACGGCAGCGGCCGCCTGGGAGATCTCTTCGTCACGGTAGCCCGCCAGCATCAGGTCGTATTGCGCCTGTGCGACGGAGACGCCTGCTTTTGCCTGCATCAGCGCGTTCTCAAACGGGGCTTTGTCCAGCATTCCCAGCGTCTGCCCGGCTTTGATGGCATCGCCTTCGTCAACGTTCAGCGAGGCCAGCCGTCCGCCGACGCGGAAGCTCATGTTCACGGTGCGGATATCCACGTTGCCGTACAGCGTCAGGCCACGATCCTGCTGGCTCTGATACCACAGCCAGCCACCGATTCCCGCAGCAAGTAACACAACAACCACCAGAATGATGGCGACAGGTTTTTTCATGACTTCTGGCTCCTTTGCGTTAAGCCTTGCAGGATCAGATCAACGTGACAGGTAATGACCTGGCCAATTTGCGCGGCTTTATCCTCATCGAATTGTGTCCAGCCCGTACGTAACAGGATGGTCTCACGCCCCAGACGGAAGGCGAGCACTTCGCCCAGCAGGGCGTGGGTATGCAAAATGGTGTCGGTATCGCTGGCGTCCCGTCCGGTATAGGCGGCGATCAGCCGGGTCAGATGGCTGTGCATCGGGGCGATCACCTGATCGTGCACCAGCTGGTACGCGGCAGTGGGGGAGAGCTGCTCGCGCGAGATAAATTTGCTCAGGTTCAGCGTATCGTCGTGCGTCAGCAGGCGGATCATGTTGTGACAGGCGTTAAGGATCAGCTGGCGGATGGCAGCCCGGTCAGGCTCTGGCTGGCTGAACAGCGCGGTGGCTTCTTCCACGTGCGGGCGAAAGCTGGTGCCGATAAAATCCGCGATCCACTGGGCGCAGGCGAGGTATAAATCCTCTTTTGAGCCAAAATAGTAGGTGATGGCCGCAATATTCTGCCCGGCCTGAGCGGCGATATCCCGCGTGGTGGCATGCAGACCATACTCGCCAAACTGCGCCAGCGCGGCGGCGATAAGCTGACTTTTCGCCTGTTCGCCTTTGGTTGTCGTTGGGGTTGTATTCATAGCAGCATTAAAAATTAATCAATCGATTGATTAAGATTATGCCTGATTTGCGCAAACGTCGAGTCATCGCCGGGGATATTTTATGCGCCACGTCACAAAAGCTGCTACACTCCGCTCCTTCGCGACATTGTGGTTTTTGTCCTTCTATTCGTTATATCTCCCTGAAAACTACACCTGTGATGGTCGGGGCGGTTCGGAGTTTTTATGTCTTTTGATTCCCTTGGTCTGAACCCGGAAATTCTGCGCGCCATCGCAGAGCAGGGCTACGTTGAGCCAACCCCTATCCAGCAGCAGGCCATTCCGGCCGTTTTGCAGGGCCGTGACCTGATGGCAAGCGCGCAGACCGGTACCGGTAAGACCGCGGGCTTTACCCTGCCGCTGCTGGAGCTGTTGGTAAAAAACCAGCCGCACGCCAAAGGCCGTCGTCCGGTGCGTGCGCTGATCCTCACCCCAACCCGTGAACTGGCGGCCCAGATTGGCGAGAACGTGCGTGAATACAGCCGCTACCTCAACATTCGTTCGCTGGTGGTTTTCGGCGGGGTAAGCATTAACCCACAGATGATGAAGCTGCGCGGCGGCGTGGACGTGCTGGTGGCAACGCCGGGGCGTCTGCTGGATCTGGAACACCAGAACGCGGTGAAGCTCGATAACATCGAAATTCTGGTGCTGGACGAAGCCGACCGTATGCTGGATATGGGCTTCATCCACGACATTCGCCGCGTGCTGGCGAAGCTGCCGACGCGTCGTCAGAACCTGCTCTTCTCCGCGACTTTCTCCGACGAGATCAAGGCACTGGCGGAAAAGCTGCTGCATAACCCGCTGGAAGTGGAAGTCGCGCGCCGCAATACCGCCTCCGAGCAGGTGACGCAGCACGTGCACTTTGTGGATAAGAAGCGCAAGCGGGAACTGCTCTCCCAGATGATCGGCCAGGGCAACTGGCAGCAGGTACTGGTCTTTACCCGCACCAAGCACGGCGCTAACCACCTGGCGGAACAGCTGAATAAAGACGGTATTCGCAGCGCGGCGATCCACGGCAACAAGAGTCAGGGTGCGCGTACCCGCGCGCTGGCTGATTTTAAATCCGGCGACATACGTGTGCTGGTGGCAACCGACATCGCCGCCCGTGGCCTGGACATTGAAGAGCTGCCGCACGTGGTGAACTACGAGCTGCCAAACGTGCCGGAAGACTACGTGCACCGTATCGGCCGTACCGGCCGTGCGGCGGCAACCGGGGAAGCGCTTTCTCTGGTCTGCGTGGATGAACACAAGCTGCTGCGCGACATCGAACGTCTGCTGAAGAAAGAGATCCCGCGCATTGAAACCCCGGGTTATGAAGTGGACCCGTCGATCAAAGCTGAGCCAATTCAGAACGGTCGTCAGGGCGGCGGTCGCGGTCAGGGTGGCGGTGGTCGCGGTCAGCAGCCGCGTCGTGCCGAAGGTGGCGCGCCGAAATCTTCGGGCAAACCGCCGCGTCGTAATAACGACAGCAAACCAGCCGGTGAAAACCCGTGGCGTAGCGGCGAAGGGAAACCGGCAGGCGAGGGGCAGCGCCGACGCCGCCCGCGTAAACCTGCTAACCCGCAGTAATCTGGAAGCCCGGTCGTAAAGCCGGGCTTTTCTTTTTGCGGCAGCGGAGAGAAAGTGCCACAATAGTGGCTGTTTATACAGTATTTCAGGTTTTCCGATGGCTTTAACCGCTGCGCTCAAGGCGCAAATTGGCGCATGGTATAAGGCGCTACAACAGCAGATCCCCGATTTTATCCCCCGAGCCCCGCAGCGGCAGATGATTGCCGACGTGGCCAAAACGCTCGCCGGGGACGACGGACGACATCTGGCGATTGAAGCCCCGACCGGCGTCGGGAAAACCCTGTCGTATCTCATTCCCGGCATTGCCATCGCGCGGGAAGACGACAAAACGCTGGTGGTCAGTACCGCTAACGTGGCCTTGCAGGATCAGATCTTCAGCAAAGATTTGCCGCTGCTGCGCAAAATTATCCCCGATTTACGGTTCACCGCCGCCTTTGGTCGCGGGCGCTACGTCTGCCCGCGCAATCTGGCGGCGCTGGCCAGCAGTGAACCCTCCCAGCAGGATCTGCTCGCGTTTCTTGATGACGAGCTGACGCCAAACAACAAGGCGGAGCAGGAGCAGTGCGCAAAGCTAAAGGCCGATCTCGACGGCTACAGGTGGGACGGCCTGCGGGATCACACCAGCCAGGCGATCGGCGACGACCTGTGGCGCAGGCTCAGCACCGATAAAGCGAGCTGCCTGAACCGCAACTGTCACTACTATCGCGAGTGCCCGTTCTTTGTCGCCCGGCGTGAGATTCAGGAAGCGGAGGTGGTTGTCGCCAACCATGCGCTGGTGATGGCTGCCCTGGAGAGTGAAGCGGTCCTGCCGGAGCCCAAAAACCTGCTGCTGGTGCTGGATGAAGGTCATCATCTGCCCGACGTGGCGAGGGATGCGCTGGAGATGAGTGCGGAAATTACCGCCCCGTGGTTTCGCCTGCAACTCGATCTGTTCTGCAAGCTGGTGGCAACCTGCATGGAGCAGTTCCGCCCGAAAACCACGCCGCCGCTGGCGGTCCCGGAGCGGTTGAGCGAGCACTGTGAAGAGGTGTACGGCCTCATCGCCTCGCTGAATAACATTCTCAACCTGTATCTCCCCGCCACCCAGGAAGCGGAACACCGCTTTGCGATGGGGGAGTTGCCGCAGGAAGTGATGGAGATTTGCCAGCAGCTGGCGAAGCACCTTGAAAAGCTGCGCGGGCTGGCGGAGATGTTCTTAAACGATCTCAGCGAGAAAACCGGTACCCATGACGTGGTGCGCTTGCACCGCATTCTGCTGCAAATGAACCGCGCGCTGGGCATGTTTGAGGCGCAGAGCAAACTCTGGCGGCTGGCCTCGATGGCGCAGGCGTCCGGGGCGCCAGTGACAAAGTGGGCCACCCGCGAAGTGCGAGACGGGCAGGTACATCTGTTCTTCCACTGCGTGGGCATCCGCGTGGCCGATCAGCTGGAAAAGCTGATCTGGCGCAGCGTGCCGCACGTGGTAGTGACGTCGGCGACCCTGCGTTCACTGAACAGCTTCTCAAGGTTGCAGGAAATGAGCGGCCTGAAAGAGAAAGCGGGGGACCGTTTTGTGGCCCTGGACTCGCCGTTCAACCACTGTGAGCAGGGCAAGCTGGTGATCCCGCGCATGAACTATGAGCCGCTTATCGATAACGAAGAGCAGCATATTGCGGAAATGGCGGCCTACTTCCGCGAGCAGGTTGAGAGTAAAAAATACCCCGGTATGCTGGTGCTGTTTGCCAGCGGCCGCGCGATGCAACGCTTTCTGGAGCACGTCACCGATCTGCGCTTACTCCTGCTGGTGCAGGGCGATCAGCCGCGCTATCGGCTGGTGGAAACCCACCGTAAACGCATTGATAACGGCGAGCGTAGCGTGCTGGTGGGGCTACAGTCCTTTGCGGAAGGGCTGGATTTAAAAGGCGACTACCTGACGCAGGTGCATATCCATAAAATCGCTTTTCCGCCCATCGACAGCCCGGTGGTGATCACCGAAGGCGAATGGCTGAAAAGCCTTAACCGTTATCCGTTTGAAGTGCAAAGCCTGCCTGCGGCGTCGTTTAACCTGATCCAGCAGGTCGGGCGCTTGATCCGTAGCCACGGCTGCTGGGGCGAGGTGGTGATTTATGACAAACGCCTGCTTACCAAAAACTATGGCCAGCGGCTGCTGAATGCGCTGCCGATCTTCCCGATTGAGCAGCCGGACGTGCCGGAGGTAAAAAAACGCCCGGCAAAACCCTCTGCCGGGCGTACAAAAAGCATCCGTGCAAAGAGGCGCGGTCCTACTGGTAAGTGAATGTCACCTGAATCACGCTGCTGAACGTCCCGGCAGTGACGGGCATTGAGGTGGCGTAGTAGCGTGCGGACAGAGGAAAGGTTGCCGTGTGGTCGCTCGGATTGATGGCGGCGTTAAAGGCGGCCTGCGGGGCAATCAGTATTTTGTCCTGTCGGTCTGCCAGCTCCAGCGCCAGTCCCTTTGCGCTACCGATATTGGCAAATTTGGTCGGATGCACGCTGTCTGCCTGGCCATAGAAAAAGGCCGTGGCAAGCGCCAGCGTGGCTGGGCAGTGCGATACTGACAGGGAAAAGTCTTTCCACTCGCCGGTATCCCCCACGTCTCTAAAACTGCCCGACACCGCCTGGCCTAAGTCCACCGTCAGGTTGCGGCTGGCGCTGTCAATGACGCAGGTATTGGCGTAAATATTTCCCGTCATCTGGATCTGAATGTCGTCTGCGTGAGCCTGGGCCAGTAAGCCCACCGCCAGAAACGCGATTGTCTTTTTCATGTTTGTCACTTATAGGCGAGAGTGATGGTTGCTACGGTGTTGGCGGGGCCGGGCGTCACCACATCGCTGGTCTGCTCGTAGCGAACCTGAAAGGGGATATCCAGCGTTTCATTGGCAACGGCCTGGCTTTGGGTGTTGACGTAGGAGTCAAAGGTCGCGATATGGTCATCAAACAGCATTCTTACCCCGACGCCCCTTGCCATGCCCGTCTGCTTCGTCAGTTTGATCACTCCCTCAAATGCCGTTTCGTACCCGTTAGCACTGGTGATTTTTAGCTCAGGCTGAACGGTTGTGTCACAGTTAACGGTGATATTAAACGTCTGAGCGGGGCTGGATAAAAACCCCACGCTCATAAAATCACTGACGGGAAAATCGCCCAAATTAACGGTGAGATTTTTTGGCGAAACAGAGCAGGTGACCTGATGCAAAATGACGTTACCTGCATACGCAATATGATTAGGGCTGCCGATCCCTTCATGGCCAAAAACGCCAATGCCGAATTCGGTCTGAGACTGCACCAGCGTGCCGGATGTCACGGCGTCGCTTGTTTTCACTAGTTCAAGCGTGACGTCAAAGTTAAACGACTGTGTGCCATCGGTAGAAACATAGGCAACAGGCGTTCCGCGTGAATCGCACTGTACTCCGCCGGCTCCGCTGATTCGCTGACCCTGATCGTTCATTAGTGCGACCCCAATCCCCGGTACGCCGGAATCATAAACGCCCCTGAGCCCAGGAATTTCCGCGCCGGTGCCGTAGTAGCAGGAAACAATTTCCAGACCGCTGTCGATACTCTGATCGCAGTGCCCGGCAACATGAACGCTTTGCTCTGTACCCGGGATAGTTGCGCCAACGGCCAGCGTCGTGGGGACAGAGATGGAGGCCACGTTAATCATTTTGGGCAGATCCGGCGTGGTGCAGGTCGCCTTCGCATGCGGCATAAATAACGCGGCGGTTCCCAGAACCAGTAAGAAAAAGCACTGTTTAATCATTTGCATAATCGTTAGCCTGAACGGTAATCAATGACACTGCGCGGCAGCGTTAATGATGCTGGTTTTCTCTTTCTCATCCGTTAGCGCATAGTCAGCGACGCAGTGCTCGCTCGCCTCCTTTCCCCAGGAAACGTTGAGATGCCCTTGCTGTGGCAGACCCGAGAGGTAAGTCTGGCCGTCATTTCCGACAATAAATTCGCTGTCCTTATCCCCGGTGGTGACCGTTGCGCCGAAGGGCAGCGGTTTACCATTTTGTGTAAGCGTCATCAGGACGCGATTACCCACGCGGGTAGTAAAGCTGGCGCGCACCACGGCCCCTCGGGTCGGCGTCACAATTTGCGCCGCGTGGGTGACGTCGGCATCCTCCGGCAGCGTTTCGGTATCCAGTGCGATGGTGTTATGGCGATACGCGGTCACGAACGGCACGACGGTATAGCCGCGGAAGTCAGTCTCCACGCCTGTCTGGTTGGTGATATGGGTGCCGTGCGTACCTGGCGCTTTCACCAGCGCGATGGTTTCACCGAGCGGCTGGCTCAGGGTTATCCCGTTAGCGTGGGCCACCACGCCGCCCTGCAAACCGACGTTCAGGGTCTGCTGATACTTATCCTGACTGACGCCTGCGCTCACTTCGCCGTAGGTCGCTTTGTAATCGGTGTTGATGCTGGTGGAGTTACCGCTGCCGGTGCTGCTGAGCCCTTCCTGGATATTCCAGTTCAGGTTGTCTTCTTTCAGGGCCGTACCGTTAAGACCGATGTTCTGCGTGGTGCCATCTTTGGTGTTGTTCAGGTTGTACGTGGCCCAGGTATTATGCATCCAGCGATCCAGCGGAACCGAAACGCTCAGCGAGAACTGGTTGTCGTTTGTTACCTCATTACCGTCTTCATCGCTGTCGTGGGTGTTTTTGTTCATGCTGTAGCTGAGGCTGTAGCTCACGCCGTGCCAGCTGTTGTTGTAGCTGACGCTCAGGGAGGTCATGTTCTGGCTCTGGCTCCAGTAAGTTTCCTTCACCATGCTCAGCGTCACCGACCCCCAACCTTCTGGCAGCGTCTGGTCAATGGTGGCTTCTGTACGGGCGCGGCGCTGCTGGGGAGCAGACCAGTCGTCGGCGCGGGTATACGACTCCATAGTGTCGTCCAGGGTGTAAAACCCCTTGCTGTTATAGCGATAGCCCGCAAGCGAAAAGTTGGTGCCTGAACCGGCGAAATCTTTGCTGTAGCGTACGCGCCACGACTGGCCCTTGCTGGACTGCTGTTTTTTCAGCAGGGCTCTGGCGCGGGTCACGTCAATGGAGAACGCCCCGAGATCGCCCATGTTTTTCCCGGCGCCGAGCGCCTGGGACTGATAGTGGCTGCTCTGCTGCACGCCGCCGTAGGCCGTGAAGCAGTGAGGTAAACCGTAGATGGCGCTTCCCTGGGCAAACGGGGTCTTTTCAACGTCTTTGTCATAAGAGCGATAACGCCCGGCGGTTACGCTGTAGCGCAGGTTTTTTTCACGCTGCAATACCGGCACGGAGGCAAACGGCACCACGAAATGACTTTCGCTGCCGTCAGTTTCTTTCACCGTGACCTGGAGGTCGCCGCTGCTGCCGGTGGGGTAGAGGTCGTTAATTTCGAATGCGCCCGGCGCGACCGTGTTCTGATAAATCACGTACCCGTTCTGGCGGACCATCACCAGCGCGTTACTGTGGGCGGTGCCGCGAATAATAGGGGCATAGCCTTTTTCGCTGTCCGGCAGCATGTCGTTGTCGGATTTCAGCTCCACGCCGGTGTAAGGGACGCTGTCAAAAACGTCGGAAGGTGAGGTGCTTTGGCCCACCGTCACGTCACTTTTCATTGCCACCATATCGCGTTGCGCATAGGTATAAACGGAGGTGAATTTCTGTTCCTCCTCGTGGCCCGTGGTGCTGCGATTCCAGGTGGAGTAGTTACGAACGCGCCATGCCCCGAGGTTGAAGCCGGGACGCAGGTTAACGTACTGGCTGCTGCTATCCTCTTCACCCTGCTGGCGCGCATGGCTCTGGCTGGCGTTGACGCTGTAATTAAGCAGGCCCGCGTTGATCCCTTCGTCAAACTCTTTCGGGTCGATGTAACCGCGTGGCACCTGTCCGAGCGCCTTTTGCGGAATGCTCAGCAGCAGCTGCTGATTGCGCACGCGAAAGGTCGCGGATGCCGAAGGGATGGCGTGTAGATCGGCGCATTGACCTTCTGCCCTCAGCTGCGGATATTTTTGCGTTTTGATCCCGAGGCTCTTTAATTCGTCCAGTGTAAAACAGGGCTGAAGCGTGCTGGTGCCCTGCGGATCTTTAACTACGTTAAAGGTCACGTCACGGGTATCAATTTTATTGTTATTGATAAATACCGCGACCTGATATTTACCTGGCGCCTGACCGGGACCTTTTTCATAGACAGACAGATCGGTCTTTTCCTGCTGCGGGTTATCAATGTCCAGCAGGGCAGGGTTAAAATAATCATCAGCCAAAACCTGCTGCGCAAAGATCGCCATTGCCAGGCAACAAAAAGTCATCAGCAATGACGAAAATCGGCAGGTGAACGGCTTTTTATGGCTGTACATGATGATTTTATTACCGGGCAATATTATTAATGAACGGGTTTAGACCATGTCTGGCTGATGCTGCCGTAATCCGTAATAATGGAATACACGACGGTCGAGCCTCCGACATTGCCAGGTAAAGCAAAATGCGTTTCAGTTTTCGGCACAGCCCAGGTGGCTTTCGTGATTTTCTGACCATTCAGGGTGACGGCCTGAAAATTCATATAGAAAGGCGTGGGATTGTTCACCACTAAATCATTCCCTTCGCGATGCCATTCAAGTTTATCGGCCATATCTTCTGGTTTGCCTTTTACCGCTGACGGGCGATAGAGCAATTTAATTCGGGTGTTAATGGCAATTTGCAGCGTATTTACGCCTTCAACCTGCTTTGAGGAAGGGATCGCTTTAATATTCAGCCAGTACAGAGATTCCCTGTCTTCCGGTAAATTTCCTCCCGTACGCACCACGCGTAGTACGTTATCTTCTTTCGCATCCAGTCGGAAAAGCGGCGGGGTGATCAGGAACGGGGCTTTGGCCAGGTTTTTACCGCCGGAATCGACCCAGGACTGCACCAGATAATCCGTGGTATCTGGGTTTGAAAGACCAAGAGATGATTCCTTTTTATCTCCCTGATAGACCAGACGGGTGCCATTGATCACGACACCCGCCTGTGCCGAGGCTGCTACCAGTAAAAGAGTGCTCAGTAAATAACCGTGGCGCATAAAGATTTCTCAATAAAAAGATGAGATATTAATGCCCGCAAGAGCATTAATATCTCAGGATTGATAAGATCAGTTATAAATAACGGTGAAGGTCGATACAGAGTTAGCAGGGCCCGTAGTAACTGCCGCCTGAGTTTGAATATAACGCGCACCAAACTCCAGGTCGTTAACCTCCGTTCCGGAGGCTAAAGGATATTGCTTCGAAGGGGTATACAGAGTGACAGGCTGCCCGGAAGCATCCATTAGCTGAATAGCTACACCAGTAGCCGCATCGGTATCGGGCGTTAATGCCAGCGTGGCATTATTATCCGCATCCGGGGTACCACCGAAGTTAATCGCAGCCGAGGTTACGGTTTCCGGACAATTGGTTAACTTAATATCAAACTTCGTGAGTGTGCTGGTAGAGCCTGCGCCGGTAAATACCGTTTTAGATACTTTTCCTAACTGAACATCTAATGGATTACTTAATCCATTCACGACCTGGCAAGCAGAATCGATAATTTCTCCGGTGAAATTAATCTGCCCTTCGCCGTTGGTTTCCGCAAATGCGGATGCAGAACACCCCACCGTTGTGGCGATAAACAACCCTAATGCAACCTTGTTCATAGTAAATCCCAATGTGTTTCTGGCAAAAACGTTGCCTGGACGTTTTTACCGTTGACCCTTAATAACTTTCCGATGTTTATTTAATCAAAAAAAGGGCAGGTACGAATCTTTAGTTCCAATCACAAATAATGCAAATAGTGCTTGAGTTTATTTTTTTACCTGAAAACAGCAGGTTGATAATGATCACAAAACACTATCGGGTGCGTGTTCATCGGGCTATATTGTTAACAAGATGATGCTGTCAGGAGAAATGTCGTGGATTACCGCAAAATTATCAAAGAGGTAGGGCGTGGGAAAAACCATGCTCGCGATCTGGATCAGGAAACGGCCCGTGCGTTGTACACGCATATGCTGAATGGCGACGTGCCGGATCTGGAAATGGGCGGCATTCTGATTGCGCTGCGCATCAAAGGGGAAGGTGAGGCGGAGATGCGCGGTTTTTATGAGGCCATGCAGTCGCAGACGATGCGTTTAACCCCGCCCGTCACGAAGCCGATGCCGATGCCGATTGTGATCCCGACCTACAATGGCGCGCGTAAGCAGGCAAACCTCACGCCGCTGCTGGCTATTCTGTTGCAGAAACTCGGTTTCCCGGTGGTGGTGCATGGCGTGAGCGAAGATCCGACGCGCGTGCTGACAGAAACCATTCTGGAATTATTAGGCATCGAACCCACTCTCCATGCTGGCCAGGCGCAGGCAAAGCTGGAGGGGAACCAGCCGGTCTATATTCCCGTGCGCGCGCTCTGCCCGCCGCTGGAAAAGCAGCTGGACATGCGCTGGCGCATGGGGGTACGTAACAGCGCCCACACCCTGGCGAAGCTGGCGACGCCGTTTGCCGAAGACGCCGCGCTGCGTCTTTCCAGCGTCTCCCATCCGGAGTACGTGACGCGGGTCGGTCAATTCTTTGCCGAAATCGGCGGGCGAGCGCTGCTGATGCACGGGACTGAAGGGGAGGTTTACGCCAACCCGCAGCGTTGTCCACAGCTGATGCTGATTGAGCCTGCCGGGACGCGGGTCGTGCTGGAACGTGGGGAAGAGAACAGCGATGTGATCCTGCCTGAGTCGAAAGATCCGCAAGTCACCGCGCACTGGATCGTACAGTGTCTGGCCGGAAAGGTGCCGGTTCCGCAGTCTATCAAGCTGCAAATGGCCTGCTGTCTGCTGGCGGCAGGGGAAGTGGCGTCTGTGGACGCCGGGTTGCAGCGCGTGGCGCAGTCTTTTTAAGCAAAAAAAAGCCCGTCCAGTGGCGGACGGGCAAACAAGGGTAACAACAACAGGGTCAATGAGGGTTGGAGCATCTCACCAGAGGGTCTGGTGAGGGTGGAGCATAATTCGTTCGATTACTTGTAGATAACCGCAGTACCGCTCAGTTTGTTATTACCGTTAGTGGAGGTGATGGTGTATCCACTTGCGCCGGCAGCGGCAGCTTTTTCCGCCAGTTTGGCTTCCAGACCGTCCAGCGTGGTCGCGCCTTCAGCACTCACCACCCCGATTTTATTCAGATCCTGTGCCTGAGTAGAGGAGACTGGCTCTACGGCGAAAGCGCCGAAAGACAGAGCGGACAGGGCAACAGCGGCAACAGCATATTTGATGGTTTTCATAGGTCAATTCTCGCAGGTTATTCTGTTAAGGGGACGATGTTCCGTCGATGTGATAAGTATCACGGTTTTTAGTGGAAGATAAAATCGAAGAGAATTGACGTGGTTACTCAAAAAAATTGAATGACAAATAACTTATTGATTATTAATAAATTCAGAAGCGCAATTGACATTTCTTGGGGATGCGCTTTACAGAAGCCATCGGAAGGGCACGTTTTGCTACGCGTTTCGCTAAAAGTCGTGAGCGTAAAGTAAACGGCTGGCGCGGTTAACTTCGGTAAAGGAAAGTCAACGTAACTGGCTGTCTTTCGATCCTCTACGATTATATCCTGAATGTGCCTCATTTTTTGAATCTTTCTCCTGCTGACAGGTAATGCATAGCCGTACGCCAGGAATGGCTTTACGCCGTGCTTCAGGAATCGGATCCCCGCATTCTTCGCATTCCGTCAAACTTTCGCCGCGCGGAATTTCACCGCGAGCACGCGCGACCGCATCTTCAATGGTACTGTTGATCTGTTCGTTAACGGCGTCGTCATTCGCCCAGCCGGAAGCCATCATGTTCTCCTGATCTGTTTAAGCCATTCATCTTAATATGGGGTTAAAAAACGCACAGTCAAGGCGAAGGAAGGAAATGAGAACTGCATCTGCCTTGCAGATGCAGTGTGGGAAAAGAGGGCGTTATTTATAGATAGTCGCGGTGCCGTACATATGGTTATCACCACCGGCGGCGTTCACCACGAAGCCTTTAGCCCCTTCCTGACGCGCTTTTTCGGCCAGCTTGTCCTGAAGGTCATCAAGGTTGCTTGCCCGGCTGACAGAGACCGTCCCGGCCGCACGTAGCTGGCTGGTGTCGTTGCTGTCGGTCAGAGGTTGAACGGACCAGGCTGAGAACGATGCGCCTGCCAGCGCACCCGCAATAATAAAGGTCAGATACTTTTTCATAATCACATCCTCAGGGGAAACAACAGGTGATTCCTCTTAAGTTTAGAAGCCTGACGCGCGTGATTTAGCGCAAAAATTTGATGATGATCTGCTTATTTTTTGAACGATAAATTCTGACAATTTGCTGACAGATCATAGACATACAGGTTGCTGATTTTCGTCGGTTTTTTGTGCAGCGCAGACAGATATTTACCCCCGCGCCGTCACAGGGTATCTTACGCGGCTGTCTAAAGGAGAATGCCATGACTTCCCAAAAGCCGGGATTGCACCCGCGTAACCGCCATCGTAGCCGCTACGACATGAAAGCCCTGTGCCTGAGCTGCCCGGAATTGCAGGATTTTATTGTTCAGACACCAGCCGGTGAACTGTCGGTAAACTTTGCCGATCCGCTGGCGGTTAAGACGCTGAACAAAGCGCTGCTGGCCCATTTTTATGGCGTTACGCACTGGGACATCCCGGATGGCTTTCTCTGCCCACCGGTGCCAGGACGTGCGGATTATGTCCATCATCTTGCCGATCTGCTGGCAGATGATAATGGCGGCGTGGTGCCGAAACAGGCCACCGTGCTTGATATCGGTACGGGCGCGAACCTGATCTACCCCCTGATAGGCGCACATGAGTACCAGTGGCGGTTTACCGGCAGCGAGATCGGCGCCGAGGCCTTTGCCAGCGCACAGGCCATTATCAACGCTAACCCAGGGTTAAGCCGGGCCGTTCGTTTGCGTCGTCAAAAGGATCCCGCTGCTATTTTCAACGGCATTATTCACAAGAACGAACAATATGATGCCACCCTGTGCAACCCGCCCTTCCACGACTCCGCCGCCTCCGCACGTGCGGGAAGTGAACGCAAGCGGCGTAACCTGGGCCAGGCTGAAGACGGCGCGCTGAACTTTGGCGGCCAGCAGCAGGAGCTATGGTGCGAGGGCGGGGAAGTGGCATTTATTCTGCGCATGATTGCCGAGAGTAAGGGCTTCGGTCGTCAGGTGAAATGGTTTACCACGCTGGTCTCCCGCAGCGATAACCTGCCGCCGCTTTACCGCGCGCTGACCGACGTCGGCGCGGTGAAGGTAGTCAAAAAAGAGATGGCGCAGGGCCAGAAGCAGAGCCGCTTTATCGCCTGGACCTTTATGGACGATAACAAACGCCGCAAATAGCCCCCCATCGCAGGCCGGGTAAGGCGAAGCCGCCACCCGGCTCGGTTACAGCGTCGGCTCCTGCGGAGGCAGCGGCGAAGCGGGCGGCGACAATACCTGATACGTCTGCACCGGCGCTCTCACGTTCGCCAGATCGAAGTGTTTTTTCACCATGCTGTCGAGGGCGAAGCGCACCGTCCACTGCTTAAGGGGCTGGGTGGTGAACGACACGCGCAGGGTAAAGGCAGTGTTCGTCAGCCCGACGATACCCGCGAACGACGGTTCACCAATCACCAGCCCGCGAATATCCTCCATCTCCATCAGTTCGCTCACCGCATCCCGCAGCGCCTGCTTCGCCTTATCTGCATCCTCATGACGATCGACATCATAATTCGCCACCACCGAACCAATGCCGCGCACAAAGTTGGCAAAGGTGGTGATCGATGACCACGGAATAATGTGGTACGCGCCGGTATCCTGACGTACGCCGACGGAGCGAATGGACATTCGTTCCACCGTGCCGGTGAGCGGTCCGATGGTCACCAGATCCCCGGTGTTCATCCCGTTCTCAAACTGGATAAAAACGCCGGTGATAATATCCTTCACCAGCGTCTGCGAACCAAAGGAGATCGCCAGCCCCAGCGCACCGGCACCCGCCAGCAGCGGGGCGATATTCACGCCGATTTCCGACAGCACAATCATGATGGTGATGGTGCTGATGATCACCGCCAGCGCGTTGCGGCACAGAGTCAGCAGCGTGCGGGCGCGGGCGCTCGGCAGCGGCCTGCCGTGGACATCCGACACCAGACGGTTTTCGATAAGGCTTGCCAGCAGCGTCCAGCCGACGGCGGAGAAGAACAGGATCAGCGCGATACGAATAAGAATATCAACGGTCTTTTCCCCCGCGCCGTTATGCAGCCAGTTCCAGAAATCAAACAGCCCCCACGCGTTCAGCAGTAGCATAATTGCCACGCAGACCGTCAGAATACGCGCCACCTTCAGGGATACCGTCATCCAGCCATTTACCCGCTTTTGCAGTTCCGGGTAGTTACGCTGAACCTGCGGCGACAGGGTGATCGTTTTCGACAGCCAGCGGGAGAGCAGGCCAGAGACAAAGGCCGCAATGCCGATAATCGCCAGGCTTTTGAACGTCGCCCCCATCATAAATTTCAGGCTATTGCCCGGATCGAACAGGGAGAAGAAACAGAGCACAATAAAATAGGCGCTGGCCAGCCAGTGCCACACCAGCGCAAAGGCGCGAATAAAGAGGCTGAAAAAGGAGAGGGAGCGATCGGCCAGGTGCAGCAGGCTGTCGGTGATCGCTTTTTTATTGTGGAAGATGAGGTACAGCGCCCAGACGGTAATGCACAGCATGATCAGCACGTTCGCCAGCGCCCCGAACTGCACGTTAACCTGGTTGGAAATAATCGGCACGGCAACCAGCAGGCCATAACCAATCAACCCGCTCAGCACGCTGAGCCGCACCGCCCAGTATTTGGCGCTCTGATCCGAAATGGCGAAGGGGCGAAGGTCCGGCACGCGCGGGCAGAAGATCAGCCGCAGGAGGGCTTTAAAGAACTCAATCAGGGCAAATGCATTGAGGAACAGTCCCTGCTGAAACGCGATGGTTTTGTTTCCGGTATTAAGTCGGTCGGCCAGCATCTGGCCGACAAACAGCGTCAGGGCCAGCAGCAGCAAATCGATGACAAACGCCCCGGTAATCATTGCCGGAAGATGCAGCCAGCTGCTTTTATGCTGATTCTTTTTGCGTCCCCACTGGCCCATTTTCCGGTAAAGCGGCCAGACAGACAGGCGCAACAGCCAGTAAAAAATGAAGACGGCGCCAGCCAGAATAGCAAACTGGGTGGCGGCTGCGGAAAAGGTGTGAGGATTAAAAGGCTTATGTGAGGTGCCAACCAGGTTGCGATAGAGCTGGGCAAAACGCGACGACAGGGCTTCCCCGTAGCGGCGACTGATGTCGGTGACGTTTTCCAGCACCGTTTTTTCTTCTTCGGCTTCCGGCGGCGCAATAGCAGGAACCGGATCCTGAGGCGGCGTGGCAGCCACCTTCCTCAGCTGATCGATCAGCTCCTGTCGGGACGTGTCGTTCTCAAGCACGTCGGCCAGCGCGCCGTAGGCGGCTTTTTTCTTTTCTGCGTCTGGCTCTGGCGGCGCATTTTGCTGGGTGGCGGTGGCTCCGGTGGTGACGCCGGGAAGGGTTACAGCAAGTGATGGCGCGCTTAACAGGCTAAACAGTAGCAACAGGATCCACGGCACGGCGTCCTCCGACAAAAATATCGTGCAAAATGATAAGTATAGAGCGCGGGGGGCGGAGGGGATTTTTTGGGAACAATCCGGCGTAAAAAAGCCGGGCATGCCCGGCTCTGGGTGTGTCTATCAGGAGACGTGTTGCAGGAACTCCTGGAGGCGCTGGCTTGGTGGGTTCGCAATCAGCGCCTGCGGATTCCCGTCTTCCGCGATACGGCCCTTATCAATGAAGATCAGACGGGACGCCACCTTTTCGGCAAAGCCGATTTCGTGGGTAACGATCACCATCGTCATGCCTTCTTCCGCCAGATCCTGCATAACTTTCAGCACTTCGTGACGCAGCTCCGGGTCGAGTGCCGACGTTGGCTCATCGAACAGCATCATCTTTGGCTTCACCGCCAGCGCACGGGCAATGGCCACGCGCTGCTGCTGGCCGCCGGACAGCTCGGAAGGATAGTGGTGGGCACGCTCCGCCAGACCAACCTTCGCCAGCAGATCTCTTGCCAGCGCTTCCGCTGCCGCTTTGCTGGCCCCGCGCACGCGCAGAGGACCGAACATCACGTTTTCCAGCGCCGTGAGGTGCGGGAACAGGTAGAACTGCTGGAACACCATGCCCGCTTCCTGGCGGATCAGGCGCTCGTCCACTTTCGGATCGTTAACCTTCAGACCATCGACGATCAAATCGCCGCTGGTGATCTCCTCAAGCTTGTTAATGCAGCGCAGCAGGGTGGATTTACCGGAACCGGACGGCCCGATGATCACCACCACTTCGCCCTGCCTGATGTTCAAATCGATATTGTGCAGCACCTGGGTTGGGCCAAAGTGCTTGGAAACGTTTTTAAATTCAATCACAGGATTTTCATCCTTCTTTCAAGACGACGCAGAACAAAGCTCAGGACAAGCGTGATAATCAGATAG
The DNA here is from genome assembly GCF_050030335.1 of Enterobacter cloacae complex sp. 302F9. Taxonomy (NCBI): domain Bacteria; kingdom Pseudomonadati; phylum Pseudomonadota; class Gammaproteobacteria; order Enterobacterales; family Enterobacteriaceae; genus Enterobacter; species Enterobacter cloacae complex sp. 302F9. The sequence continues at coordinate 1,458,357 of NZ_JBLGUC010000001.1, forward strand.
ACAACGGCGACCGCACTCCAGATTTCCAGAGCGCGGAAGTTACCCGCGATGATCTCCTGGCCCTGACGGGTCAGTTCGGCCACGCCGATAACAATAAACAGCGAGGTGTCTTTAATGCTGATGATCCACTGGTTACCCAGCGGCGGCAGCATGCGGCGCAGCGCCAGCGGCAGGATCACGTGACGAATGGTTTCGCGACGGGAAAGACCTAACGCCAGGCCGGCTTCGCTGAAGCCTTTATGAATCGACAGCACCGCACCGCGGGTAATTTCCGCAATGTAGGCGCCGGAGTTGATCATGATGGTGACAACGGCGGCGCTGAACGGGTCGATGCGCAGGTCGGTGAAGGCCATCGGCAGGGCGAAGTAGATGAACATGACCTGCACCACAATGGGGGTGCCGCGGATCACTTCGATGAAAACCAGTGCGATGTGGTTTGCAATCCAGCCGCCGTAGGTGCGGGCGAAACCGGCCACCAGACCGATAATCAACCCGCCAACCAGACCGAGGACCGAAATCCACAGGGTCATTTTAGCGCCTTCAAGCAAGAGAGGAATGGCAGGCCAGATGGCGCTCCAGTCAAACTGCATGATGTATTCCTGTATACCGTGGTGAAAAACAAAAAACGTAGGCCCGGTAAGCGGAAGCGCCACCGGGCGTTACAAACCTGAAGTCAGGTGAAATTATTTAGGCTCGGTACCGAACCATTTTTTGTAGATTTCGTTATAGGTGCCGTTCTCTTTCAGGGTTTTCAGCGCGCCGTTAACTTTGTTACGCAGGTCGTCGCTGCCTTTCGGGAACGCAATACCGTACTGCTGAGCTTCCAGGGAATCACCTACCGCTTTGAACTTGCCATTACCGGCGGTTTTGATGAAGTAAAGGATGTTAGGCGTGTCGTGCAGCACCGCGTCAGCGCGGTTGGTGCCCAGTTCCATGTAAGCGTTGTCGATGTTCGGGAACTGACGCAGGTCTTTGGTTTTGATGTTGGCTTTCGCGTAATCAACGGAGCCGGTGCCGCTCTTCACGGCGACCACTTTACCGTCGAGATCTTTCACGCTTTTCACGTCGTTGTTATCCGCTTTCACCATCACCAGCAGGCCGCTTTTGTAGTAGCCGTCAGAGAAATCGATGGCTTTTTTACGTTCTTCGGTAATGGTGATGCCTGCCAGCGCCAGGTCAACGTTTTTGGTTTGCAGTGCCGGGATAATGCCGCTGAAATCCATTGGCTTCAGGGTGTAATCCAGTTTGAGTTCTTTTGCGACAGCGGCCCACAGATCCACGTCAAAACCAACGTATTTATCACCCTGTTTGAATTCAAACGGTACGAACGCCGTGTCAGTCGCCACAACCAGTTTGTCGGCGGCCTGCGAGGACACCGCAAACGCCAGGGTAAGTGCAGCCAGTGAAACTTTTAATACAGACTTCATAGCATTTCCTTTTATATCCACGGGGCGATCCCCTGCGAGAACCTCAGGCACAATGAAAAAATCGTGCCAATTTTACAAGCTGTTGTTTTGCAAAGGGGATGATGTCACGCATTGCACAAAAAGCGTGGCAATTCTGCCAGGTTGCACCAGAATGGAGCACCGTTTTGGTGCGCTTCGTTAAGGTCTTCTGACAGGGGGATATTTAGCGCAGAATCTGACGAAAAAACAATCTTCCGTTAACGGTTGTGTGAGGTGATTATTACATTTTATTCACTTTTGCGGCCGTTGCGGGCAAAAGTGCGCACCATAAATGTGCAAAACCCCCGCCAGGGGCGAGGGTTATTCGGACAATCCGCAGGGATTATTCGATGTTGGACTCGATGAACCACAGGAACTGATCCAGGTCGCGTGATGCGGCAGTGAAGATATCAGCGGTATCTTCATCTTTGGCTTCGCCAATCGCTTTACGAACATCATTCGCCACAATCGCATAACGATCCGCCAGCTCTTTCAGGTGATCCTGAACGGTATGGATATCCAGCGGATAGCTTTTCAATGGCGTTTTGCTGTTGATCACCTGTGTTGTACCCAGTGCCACGCCACCCAGCTGTACGGCGCGTTCGGCCATGGTATCCAGGTGAGTCACCAGTGCTGTGCGGAAGCCATCCAGCATTTCATGAACAGCAATAAAGTTTGCACCGCGCATATTCCAGTGGGCCTGTTTGGTGATCAGCGAAAGATCGATGAACTGGACCACCTGGCGATTCAGCAACTCGATGGTCGCTTTTTTATCGCTATCCGATACATCGTTACGGGTATAAAGCAGATTAGACGCTTTCGTTTTCACCAGTTTAGCGGTACTCATAATCTCATATCCTCTTGATGTTTGTGTCCCAGGTAATTACGGAACTAAGTATAGCACCGGATTTTTTCTCTGCGGTTTGGCTCTGCCTATCGGTTTAATAGCGAAAGGAAGGTTGTATTATCAACTATTTGAAAAGTAAGTGGTTTATTTAAATTGATACAGATCAATCTTAATTCGCTTTCCCGGAAGGCGAGCAGGTGAAATATTTTGGCAATATGAGAGAGTTTGTAAGAAATTATTTGAGCTACTGACGTGGCGTATATTCTGCATGGCGGGTTAGCCATGCAGAATTTAAGGCTTAGTTGAGGTCTATTTTTTCCACTTTAGGTTCCGGACGCATGGTCAGGGTGGAGCCCATAGACGCCGCGATAATGGAACAGAGCGCCAGCGTTTGTACCAGGGTCAGGGTTTCACCGAGGAAAATCATTCCTGAGATGGCGGCCAGCGCGGGCTCCATGCTCATGAGCGTACCAAAAATGCGTGTGGGCAGGCGCGTCAGGGCGATCATCTCCAGAGAGTAGGGCAGCGCCGTGGAGAGAATGGCAACCGCCAGCCCAACCGGGAGGATTGACCATTGCCATATTGAGTCTGTCGCTTGTGCCATTCCAATCGGGACAAAGATAACGGCGGCAATCAGCGAGCCTAAGGCGACCGTCGCGGGGCCGTGCTCTTCCCCCGCACGCTGGCCAGTGAGAATATACACCGCCCAGCATGCCCCCGCGCCCAGCGCCAGAGCTGCCCCTGTCAGATCGATTTGTGAAACGCTTTGCCCGAGCGGCAGCAGGAACCATAGCCCCAGCACGGCCAGTACGACCCAGATAAAGTCTACCGGACGACGAGAAGAGAAGAGGGCAACCGCCAGCGGGCCGGTAAATTCAAGCGCGACCGCGATCCCCAGCGGGATCGTCTGAATAGAGAGATAGAACATGTAGTTCATCCCTCCCAGCGCCAGCCCATAAAAAAGCAGTGGCAGTCGCTGCTCCTTTTTAAACCGTAGCCGCCAGGGTTTAAAAACAACCACGAGGATCAGGGTGCCTAATGCGATACGCAGCGCCGTGACGCCGGGCGCACCAACCAGCGGAAACAGCGATTTTGCCAGCGACGCGCCGCTTTGTATGGACATCATCGCGATAAGTATGACTGCCACCGGCATCCAGACCGACGATTTACGAGGTAAACCTGGCATCCTTTCTCCTGTCAATTTATGTCAAATGAGGTAAAAGTCGCAGTGTAATGGAAATAAGCTGCAACGGTTGAGCTACTGTTGAAAAAAATCCAGGGAAAATCCGTAAAATGAGAAAACGTTGATGATTTTATCGCCTGAAAGATTAGGAATAATCTGGATGAACTAAATGGCGATGACGCGCACTATTAGCATTTACAGGTGAAAATCTGGAGTTATTTGAACGAGATAGCTGGTGCTGGAAATGTTCTGTTACAGGAAAGGTCGCATTAGACATCGTGAATGACAAAGAGTTTCACAGAATTTTTTGATATATTTAAAACTTACGGACTTACTTGAAGCACATTTGAGGTGGTTATGAAAAAAATTGCATGTCTTTCAGCACTGGCAGCTGTTCTGGCTGTTTCCGCAGGTACCGCTGTAGCGGCAACTTCTACTGTAACCGGTGGTTACGCTCAGAGCGATATGCAGGGCGTGATGAACAAAACCAACGGTTTCAACCTGAAGTACCGTTACGAGCAAGACAACAACCCGCTGGGTGTGATCGGTTCTTTCACTTACACCGAGAAAGATCGTACTGAAAATGGCTCTTACAATAAAGGTCAGTACTACGGCATCACCGCGGGTCCTGCTTACCGCCTGAATGACTGGGCAAGCATCTACGGTGTTGTAGGTGTTGGCTACGGTAAATTCCAGCAGACCGAAAACCAGGGTCTGAACCGTACTGCAAGCAACAGCGACTATGGTTTCTCCTATGGCGCAGGTATGCAGTTCAACCCAATCGAAAACGTTGCTCTGGACTTCTCCTATGAGCAGAGCCGTATCCGCAACGTTGACGTTGGCACCTGGATCGCGGGCGTAGGTTACCGCTTCTAATCACTTCGGTGAGCCAGTAAAAAATCCGCCCAATGTGGCGGATTTTTTTTGTTTGTACCCTCTCCCCGTGGGAGAGGGCCAGGGTGAGGTCATCAGCCCGCACGAAACGGCAGAAATTACTTACTCTTAATATCGAAAATATCCGTCCCAAGATGGGTATAGTCGACTTTCTGTAACTTAAAGTTGGTAATGTAAACTGGCGGGCCCTTCTTCCCGGAGATAAACGGGTAATCATTTTTTATCTCTTTCGCCTTAATCCCCGTCCATTGTGAGAAGAATTTCAGGAAATCGTTCGCGGAACGGCGCGCTTTGATGATGCGATGCGTTTTGTCATCACTCGACAGCACCATAAACGGTACCTGGAAGTTTTGCTGGAACTTGTCATCGTGTGCCAGATACTGCACCTGTTTACCGCGCTCCTTAAATGCCAGACCGTGGTCAGAGAAATAGACCATCGAGAAGCTGTCGCCGCTGTTGCGCAGCTGTGCGTACAGCTTGCTGAGCAGATCGTCGGTTTGCGTCATGGTGTAGAGATAACACGAGGTCTCTTTGGATTGCACAAACTCCGCATATTTTCCCCCGGTACGATCGCATGCCTGCGGGTGTGACCCCATCAGGTGCAGGACAATCAGCTGCGGCTGGGTGCGCTGAGTAGCAAAGACCTGCGCCGTCATTTTTAGCAACGCTTCATCTTTTGTGTTTTTATCGGCTTCGAAATCACCGCTTTTCAGGAACTGTACCTCGTCGGCACGCTTCGCGATGCTGGCGATGGCGGTATCATACTCGCCGATCTGTCCCTGGTTAGAGAACCACCATGTCTGAAAACCTGCCCGGTTGGCCAGGGTGACAAAATTATCCTGAAACTGCGGTTTTCCATCCACCACGCGGTTGAGCGTCAGACCGAGTGATTTCTGCGTCGAGCCGCTGGCCGCCACGTAGTCGGTAAACAGCGTACCGTTAACGGCGCTGGCAAACGGCGTGTTATCCCAGTGACCGCCAAACGCGCCGAGCGCATCGCGACGCGCGCTTTCACCGATCACCACCACGTAAGTGTGATACTTCGGTTTCACCGCCAGCACGTTCCAGGTATCTTTCATGGTGGAAAGCTCGGCCATACGCGCCTGCTCGTCGAGCACTTCCTCGTTATTCACCACCACGTCTTTGACGAAGCGAAACACCGGATACCCGGTATCTTTAAGCTTAAACACGCCGCCCCAGGCCAGATTTTGTACCGGTGCAACAAAAAACGTCACCACGCTAAAGGCCAGGCACAGGCTTTCAATTTTACCCCATGCCTTTTTCCCGACGGGCTTACGACGAACCGCAATCACGCCGAGGGCAAAAATGAAAAGGCCAACCACGTAGTTGTACCATGGAAAGATCGTCAGGATCTCTGTGGACTCTTCCATATTGGTGGAGTGGAGCGCCAGCAGAGTATTAAAGTTCGGCGCGCCATAGGCCTGGCCAAACGGGAAATAGGCGGCAGCAATCAGACAACAGATCCCGATAAGCATTTTCTGCACGCGCGGTGCGCTTCGCCAGAGCAGGTGAAGAATACAGGTGAATCCGACGGCATAAAGCAGGCTAAAGGGGTAGCCAAGAGCAAAGTTAATCAACAGCGATTGCAAAAAATAGAATCCCGTCCACGGGCTTAAGGCCCGGCTGCGGGTAACAAGTGTATCAATCAGGGTTAGGTTCATAGATCACTATCACGAAAACGCCATGTGCTCACCCTGGCGTCAAGGGTCAAAGCCTGCCGGACAGTGCGTGGAAAGGGAATGAGAGGTCCGCTTCAGCGAGCCGCAAATTGTGCAGGGCTGCAAGAAGATAGTGCGAGCGTGAATTAAGGTCAACAGTTGCTAAACAGATGTTTTGCGAAGGGGGCTGCAAATCCGCAAAAATAATCGGGAACAGGCCAGTTTACAACGTAAGTGTGACGGGAAAATGAAGCGGCGTACCGCGACGCCGCTTAGTGGGAAGAATTGTCGTCCTGCTGCGGTTTGGCGTTAAACATATCGCACAGCATGTTCAACAGCATCAGGCGCACTTTAAAAGGAGAGTGGGTAAACACGTTCATACACCTCTTGAATTCATTCATAAGACCTCCTGATTCATGATCCCTTCGATCCGTGAAGGGTGACTGCATTACATACAGATATAGCACAGGCTATATTGTATAGCTATGGCTAATTCGTTAATTTTTTGTGCTTGTAGAGCTATGGTTTACAATGTGCGCTCCGTTACAGGGCGCTGGAAGCGTCAACCCCATTGAGGAAGCACAATGAACCGTCGCGCAGGTAAGCCAACAACAAAAAAAACGACGCAACTGGTGAACGTTGAAGAGCATGTGGAAGGCTTCCGCCAGGTGCGTGAGGCGCACCGCCGGGAGCTGATTGATGATTATGTCGAACTGATCTCTGATCTGATCCGTGAGGTTGGAGAAGCGCGCCAGGTGGATATGGCCGCACGCCTGGGGGTGTCGCAGCCAACCGTTGCCAAAATGTTAAAACGTCTGGCGTCGGTCGGGCTGATCGAAATGATCCCCTGGCGCGGGGTGTTTCTCACCGCTGAGGGCGAGAAGCTGGCGCAGGAGAGCCGCGAGCGACACCAGATCGTCGAGAATTTTTTACTGGTGCTGGGCGTCAGCCCGGAAATTGCCCGTCGGGATGCCGAAGGTATGGAACACCACGTCAGTGAAGAGACGCTGTTGAAGTTCCGCGAGTTTACGCTCAAATACGGTCCCTCCGCTGAATGAACATCCCCGGCTTGCAGGCCCTGAAACGCGATCGCTTTTTCCATCTTTTACTGATCACTGGCGTTGGGCTCAGCGTCTTTGTGCCCTTCACGCCGCACACCTGGCCGGCGGCCATAGACTGGCGCACCATTATTACTCTGAGCGGTTTGATGATGCTCACCAAAGGCGTGGAGCTGAGCGGCTATTTTGACGTGCTGGGGCGCAAAATGGTGCGCCGCTTCGCCACCGAGCGCAAGCTGGCCCTGTTTATGGTCTTTTCGGCGGCGCTGTTGTCGACGTTTCTCACTAATGACGTGGCGCTTTTTATCGTGGTGCCGCTTACGCTCACGCTGCGTAAGCTGTGCGAAATACCGGTTACCCGTCTGATTATCTTTGAAGCGCTGGCCGTCAATGCGGGCTCGCTGCTCACGCCTATCGGTAACCCGCAGAACATTCTGCTGTGGGGACGCTCCGGCCTGTCGTTTACCGCGTTTACCGGGCAGATGGCGCCGCTGGCGCTGGCGATCGTGGCGTCGCTGCTGGCGGTGGGCTGGTTTGCTTTCCCGAATAAATCGTTGCAGTACCACAGCGGTACAACCGGCCCCCAGTGGCAGCCGCGTCTCGTCTGGAGCTGCCTGGGGCTGTATATCGTTTTCCTTATCGCGCTGGAGTTAAACCAGGCGCTGGCGGGCGCGCTGCTGGTGGCGTGCGGCTTCCTGTTCCTCGCCCGGCGGGTGCTGGTGAGCGTTGACTGGACGCTGCTGCTGGTGTTTATGGCGATGTTTATTGACGTCCATCTCCTGATCCAGCTCCCTGTATTGCAGAACGTTCTCCATAGCGTCAGCGGTCTGTCACAGCCGGGATTATGGCTGACGGCGATTGGTCTCTCGCAAGTGATCAGTAACGTGCCGTCCACCATTTTGCTGCTTAACTATGTTCCCCCAACGGTACTGCTGGCGTGGGCGGTCAACGTCGGCGGCTTTGGGCTGCTGCCTGGCTCGCTGGCCAACCTCATCGCCCTGCGGATGGCCAACGATCGCCGCATCTGGTGGCGCTTCCATTTATGGTCAATCCCGATGCTGCTCTGGTCAGCGGCGGTCGGTTTCGGACTATTCCTTCTCATATAGTGCGCAATTTGTCAGTTTTTCCTGGCAAATGTATAGCAACGTCCTAGCTTTAGTGAACGGCATAGTGTGATGCCGCTCACTGACAGGACTGTTGCTGAACTATGGCAGAAGATCAAAACCCACCTGCTGACGAGCAGGATCAAAACAATAACGAGCGCAAGCGCCCGGGGAAAAAACCGTTAATTATCCTTGGCATCGTGGTCATCGTGATGGTGATTGTGGCGCTGGTCTGGTGGTTTTTAACCCGTAACGAAGAGACCACCGACGACGCCTTCACCGACGGCGACGTAGTGACCATTGCCCCAAAAACGGCAGGCTACGTCACCGAACTTCGCGTGCGGGATAACCAGCGCGTGAAGAAAGGGGATGTGCTGGTGGTGATCGATCCGCGTGATACCACCGCCCAGCGCGATCAGGCCCAGGCCCAGCTTGGGCTGGCGGTTGCGCAGTTGCACCAGGCGCAGGCGCAGCTGGCGCTCTCGAAGGTGCAATATCCCGCCCAGCGCGATGAAGCCAAAGCCCAGGTACTGAAAGCTCAGGCGGATATGGCCAACGCGCAGGCGGAGTACCGCCGTCAGCGCGGCGTTGACCCGCGCGCGACCACGCAACAAAGTATCGATGCCGCGAACGCTCAACTGCGGAGTGCCCAGGCGGGTCTGGCCAGCGCGCAGGCGCAGCTGGAAGTGGCGGAGCAGGTTCAGCTGCAAATCCGCCAGCAGGAGACCAACGTCGAAGCCCGCGAACGGCAGGTCGATCAGGCCAGAGCGCAGCTGGAAACCGCCAACCTGAACCTCTCTTATACCGAAGTCCGCGCCCCGTTCGACGGTTTTGTCACCAAACGCAACGTCCAGCCCGGTACGCTGGTGCAGGCAGGTACGGCGCTGTTCTCGCTGGTTTCCCCGAACGTGTGGGTGGTGGCGAACTTCAAGGAGTCGCAGCTTGAGCGCATGAAGCCGGGCGACAAAGTGACCGTGTCCGTCGATGCCTGGCCGGATATGGAGCTGGAAGGCCATATCGACAGCATCCAGCAGGGCAGCGGCTCGCGCTTCTCCGCCTTCCCGTCGGAAAACGCCACCGGTAACTTTGTGAAGATCGTTCAGCGCGTGCCGGTGAAAATCGTCATTGATAAAGGGCTGGATCCGAACAAGCCGCTGCCGCTGGGGCTGTCGGTTGAACCGAAGGTCACCGTGGAATGACGGATCACAGCCACGATAACTGGAAGCCCGCCAGTAACCCGTGGGCGGTGGCGATTGTGGTCACCCTGGCGGTGTTTATGGAAATTCTGGACACCACCATCGTCAACGTGGCGTTGCCCCACGTCGCGGGGTCGCTCTCGGCCAGCTATGACGAATCCACCTGGGTGCTCACCAGCTACCTGGTGGCGAACGGCATCGTGCTGCCGATTTCGGCCTTTCTGAGCCGCCTGTTTGGTCGCAAGCAGTTCTTCCTGATCTGCATTGTGATGTTCACCATCTGCTCGTTCCTGTGCGGCATCGCCACCGAGCTATGGCAAATCATCCTGTTCCGCGTGATGCAGGGGTTCTTTGGCGGCGGATTGCAGCCTACCCAGCAGTCGGTGCTACTCGACTACTTCAAGCCGGAGGACAGGGGCAAAGCCTTTGGCCTTTCATCCATTGCCATTATCGTCGCGCCGGTACTCGGTCCCACGCTGGGGGGCTGGATCACCGATAACTACTCCTGGCGCTGGGTGTTCTTTATCAATATCCCGGTAGGGATTGTGACGGTGCTGGCCATCTATCAGCTGCTGGAAGATCCGCCGTGGGAGAAAAAGTCGGAAGAGAAGCTCACCGTCGACTGGACGGGGATCGGCCTGATCGCCCTCGGCCTTGGCTGTTTGCAGGTGATGCTCGACCGGGGCGAAGATGATGACTGGTTCTATTCGAACTTTATCCGCACCTTCGCAGTACTGACGCTGGTCGGCATTATCGGCGCGATCTACTGGCTGATGTATGCCAGAAAGCCGGTGGTGGATCTGCACTGTATGAAGGACCGCAACTTTGCGATCTCCAGCCTGCTGATGGCGGGGATGGCGATGATCCTGTACGGCAGTTCGGTGGTTATTCCGCAGCTGGCGCAGCAGGATTTGGGCTATACCGCCACCTGGTCCGGGCTGGTGCTCTCGCCCGGCGCGGTGCTGATTGTGCTGACCATCCCGCTGGTGCTGAAGCTGATGCCGGTGGTGCAGACGCGCTGGATCATCGCCTTCGGCTTTACCTGCCTGGCGGTGTCGTTCTTCTGGTCCCGCACGCTGACGCCGGATATCGACTTCGAAACGCTGGTGCTGTTCCGCAGCGCGCAGTCGATTGGACTGGGGTTCCTGTTTGTGCCGCTGACCACCATCGCCTTTATCTCGATCCCGAGGCGGCTCAATGCCGACGCAGCGGCGCTGTTTACCATGTTCCGCAACGTGGCCGGCTCGATTGGGATTTCTCTCTCGACGGCGGCGATCACCGAGCGCTCGCAGGCGCACAGCGCGCATCTGGCTTACCACGCTTCGCCGTTTAACGAGCAGTTCCAGCTGGCGATTCGCGAAAGCGCCCAGGCGATCCAGAACTTCACCACTCAGGTGGGCGATCCGACCGGCATTGCCACCGGGCGGATGTACCAGACGATGATCGAGCAGTCGCGCTTTCTGGCCTACATCGACGTCTTCACCATTCTGAGCGCGGTGGCCCTATTACTGATTCCGTTTTGTTTGTTGCTCTCGCCGGTTAAGAGCGAGGGGAGTGCAGGAGCACACTGATGATACACAGACGTTTACACCCCCTGATGATAATGATGCTGCTGGTGGGCTGCGCCGTCGGGCCGGACTACCAACAGCCTGCACCGCCCGCCACCACGCACTGGAACGATAAGGGCGACAGCGCGGTGAAATCGCAAACTTCCTCCGCGGCCACTAACCCGCGCTGGTGGAAAACCTTCGGCTCGCCGCAGCTCGACAGCCTGATTGAACGCGCCATCGCCGGGAATCTGACGCTACAGCAAACGGTATTACGCATTGCCGGCGCGCGCGAACAGATTAACCAGGCCGGCGGGGCGTTTTTCCCGTCGGTGAATGGCAATGTGCAGGCGACGCGCCAGCAGCTTGGGCTGGAAGGTGAGCTGAAATCCCACGGCGTGTATGACCAGTTGAATAATGTCGATCCTGAACTGCGGGGCGCGTTAGGCCCGCTGACGCAGCCGATAAACCTCTATCAGGGCAGCTTCGACGCCCAGTGGGAAATCGACCTGTGGGGCAAGGTGCGCCGTCAGGTAGAAGCGGCTGAGGCGCAGCAGCGGGCGGCGATCGAGCAGCGTAACGATGCGCTGGTCTCGCTGGAAGCCGAAGTGGCGCGGGCGTGGCTACAGCTGCGTGGGGCGCAGAGCATCATTGCCACGCTTAATACGCAAATTGAAAGCGCACAGCAGACGCTGGATCTGACCGAAAGCCGCCAGCGGGGCGGGCTGTCGCCGCAGATGGACGTGGAGAACGCCCGGGCGCAGCTGGGCAATCTTGAAGCGCAGCTGCCGCAGTATCAGGCGCAGGAACGCCAGGCGATGAACGGGCTGGCGATCCTGCTCGGCAAACCTCCGGGCGCGCTGGATGCCGAACTGCAATCCGTGCAGCCGATGCCTGCCCTGCCAGATATTGTGCAGACCGGTATTCCGTCGACGCTGGCCCGCCGTCGCCCGGACGTGCGCGAAGCCGAGGCGAATCTCCATGCCGCCACGGCGCAGATTGGCGTCTCGGTGGCAGAACTGTTCCCGAGCTTTACCCTCTCCGGACAGTTTGGCCTGCGCAACAGTGAATCTAACTGGCTGACCGACTGGAGCAGCCACTTCTACAGCTTTGGCCCGCAGGTTTCCATACCGATTTTCCAGGGCGGTCGGCTGGTCTCCAGCGTCAAGGTGGCGCGCGCGCAGCAGGGGGCGGCAGTGCTGGACTATCGCCAGACGGTACTGACGGCGCTCGGCGACGTTGAAAACGCGCTGGTGAGCTATCGCACCGACCAGCAGCGTGAAGCGGGCCTGGCGAAAACCATCGACGCGCTGCAAAACGCCTTTGATCTCGCCAGCGACAGCTACCGGCAGGGGATCGCCAGCTTTATTGACGTGCTGGACGCCCAGCGTCAGCTCGCTCAGGCCGAACAGCAGCGGGCGCAGGCGCAGGTGCAGAGCGCGCTTGACCTGGTGGCGCTCTACAAAGCCCTCGGCGGCGGCTGGGAGCCGTATCAGCAGGTACGGCTGCCAGACTACAGCGTCTTTGGCGACGCCCCGCGCGGATAGATTCAGAGGATTGGGCAAGAAACGGACAGGAACGCCACATTCGCGATGGCTGGGGGGCGGGTATAACTAACAGACACCCAATCGACATGCGAGGAAAGCGTTATGCGTTATCAAAAACTGGGCAATACCGGACTGTTTGTTTCTGAACTCTGCCTCGGCACCATGACCTTCGGCGGTGAAGGCGGCATGTGGGGCAAAATTGGTCAGCTTCAGCAAAGCGACGCCGAGCAGCTGGTGGGCCGCGCGCTGGACGCCGGGATCAATTTTATCGACACGGCAGATGTCTACTCGGAAGGGCGTTCAGAGGAGATCACCGGGCAGGCGCTGAAGAACCTGAAAATTCCGCGCGAAAACGTGGTCGTTGCCACCAAGGTGTTCGGTGAAACCGGCACAGCGGGGGTGAACTCGCGCGGTAGCTCGCGCTATCACATCATCAGCGGCGTGAAGGAGAGCCTGCGTCGCTTGCAGCTGGATCATATCGATCTCTATCAGCTACACGGTTTCGACCCCGCGACCCCCATCGAGGAGACGCTTTACGCGCTGGATAATCTTGTGCAGCACGGTCACGTACGCTATATCGGCGTCTCGAACTGGGCGGCATGGCAGATTGCCAAAGCGCTCGGCATCTCTGAGCGTCTGGGGCTGGCGCGTTTTGCCTCATTGCAGGCGTACTACACCATCGCCGGGCGCGACCTTGAGCGCGAACTGGTGCCGATGATGCAGAGCGAAGGCGTCGGGTTGATGGTATGGAGCCCGCTGGCGGGTGGTCTGCTGAGCGGAAAATACGATCGCGACGGGCAGAGCGCGGCCGGTAGTCGTCGCCTGGCGTTCGACTTCCCGCCAGTGAATAAAGATCGCGCCTTCGACTGCGTGGACGTGATGCGTACCATCGCTGAAAGTAAAGGCGTTTCCGTGGCGCAAATCGCGCTGGCGTGGCTGCTGCACCAGAAGGCGGTGACCAGCGTCATCATCGGGGCGAAACGGGTCGATCAGTTGGATGACAACATTGCCGCAACCGGCATTCAGCTGAGCGATGATGAGCTGAAACAGCTGGATGCGGTCAGCGCGCTGCCGCGCGAGTATCCTGGCTGGATGCTGGAGCGCCAGGGCGAGTACCGTCGCAATCAGTTAGCGCAACAATAACCTTTCTTTCCCCGGTGGCGCTTGCGCTTACCGGGGCTGCGTTCCCTTGTAATGACATATTAACGTTATGTCACTACACGAAATACCAATGGGCTGTTCTCTTCTTCCGCTGTTTCAGTATGCCAGCTTTACGAACGCACAGGGCGGTACCCGGGAAGAATCACTCCGGGCCAATGCGTGCGTTTCATTAATGCGCGCATCCGTGTATTAAGGATTGCCTTAATCCTCTCCAAATGATATTAATTATCATTCTTATTATAAAAATAATGGCAGTTTAAAATATCTGGCAAGGATGTGAGCTTAACGATCGATCACTTTTACGTTAGGCATGTATTAGGGAATGGGTATGAGAATTATCAAGATCTTCTGGCCGCTCACTGCGCTCCTGGCAGGGTTGAACAGTCAGGTATCACTGGCAAAATCCTCCGATGATAACGACGAGACCCTGGTGGTGGAAGCCACCGCTGAGCAGGTACTCAAACAGCAGCCGGGCGTGTCGATTATTACCAGCGAAGATATTAAAAAGAACCCTCCGGTCAACGATCTCTCCGATATTATTCGCAAAATGCCCGGTGTCAATCTGACCGGCAACAGCGCCTCGGGTACACGTGGTAATAACCGCCAGATCGACATTCGCGGCATGGGGCCGGAGAACACCTTAATTTTAATTGATGGTGTGCCGGTGACGTCGCGCAACGCCGTGCGTTATAGCTGGCGTGGAGAGCGTGATACCCGCGGCGACACCAACTGGGTGCCACCGGAACAGGTTGAGCGTATTGAAGTGATCCGCGGCCCTGCGGCGGCACGCTACGGTTCGGGCGCAGCGGGCGGGGTGGTGAACATCATTACCAAACGCCCTACCAACGACTGGCACGGTTCGCTGTCGTTATACACCAACCAGCCGGAAAGCAGCGACGAAGGCGCTACGCGTCGCGCCAACTTCAGCCTTAGCGGGCCGCTGGCTGGCGATGCGCTGACCATGCGCCTGTACGGAAACCTGAATAAAACCGATGCCGACAGCTGGGATATTAACTCCTCGGCCGGTACGAAAAACGCGGCCGGGCATGAAGGGGTGCGCAACAAAGATATTAACGGCGTTGTCTCGTGGAAATTAAATCCGCAGCAAATTATCGATTTCGAAGCCGGATATAGCCGCCAGGGGAATATCTATGCGGGCGATACGCAAAACAGTTCTTCCAGTGCCGTCACTGAAAGCCTGGCGAAATCCGGCGAAGAGACGAACCGCCTGTACCGGCAGAATTATGGCATTACACATAATGGTATCTGGGACTGGGGTCAAAGCCGTTTTGGTGTCTATTACGAGAAAACCAATAACACCCGCATGAATGAAGGATTATCCGGAGGCGGTGAAGGGCGTATTTCGGCGGATGAAAAGTTCACGACCAATCGCCTGAGCTCCTGGCGAACCAGCGGCGAGCTTAATATTCCGCTGAATGCGCTGGTCGATCAAACGCTGACCGTGGGTGCGGAGTGGAGCCGCGATGAGCTCGACGATCCTTCCTCTACCAGCCTGACCGTGGATGACAGTGATATCGGCGGCATTTCTGGCTCGGCTGCGGATCGCAGCAGTAAAAACCATTCCCAAATCAGTGCGCTGTATATTGAAGATAATATTGAGCCGGTTCCCGGCACGAATATCATTCCCGGCCTGCGCTTTGATTATCTCAACGATTCCGGCGGTAACTTCAGCCCCAGCCTGAACCTCTCGCAGGAATTGGGGGATTACTTCAAAGTCAAAGCGGGGATTGCCCGAACCTTTAAAGCACCAAACCTGTATCAATCCAGCGAAGGTTATCTGCTCTACTCGAAAGGCAACGGTTGTCCAAAAGATATTACATCGGGCGGCTGCTACCTGATCGGTAATAAAGATCTCGATCCGGAAATTAGCATCAATAAAGAAATTGGGCTGGAGTTCGCCTGGGAAGATTACCATGCCAGCGTGACCTACTTCCGCAATGACTACCAGAATAAGATCGTGGCCGGCGATAATGTTATCGGGCAAACCGCTTCCGGCGCATATATTCTCCAGTGGCAGAACGGCGGGAAAGCGCTGGTGGACGGTATCGAAGCCAGCATGGCGTTCCCGCTGGTGAAAGATCGTCTGAACTGGAATACCAATGCCACCTGGATGATCACCTCGGAGCAAAAAGACACCGGTAATCCGCTGTCGATCATCCCGAAATACACCATTAATAACTCGCTTGACTGGACCATCACCCAGGCGTTCTCTGCCAGCGTCAACTGGACGTTATACGGCAGACAAAAACCGCGTACTCATTCGGAAACTCGTAGTGAAGATACTGGCGGTCTGTCAGGTAAAGAGCTGGGCGCTTATTCGCTGGTGGGGACGAACTTCAATTACGATATTAATAAAAATCTGCGTCTTAACGTTGGTGTCAGCAATATCTTAGATAAACAGATTTACCGATCTTCCGAAGGGGCGAATACCTATAACGAGCCTGGCCGGGCTTATTATGCCGGTGTTACCGCGTCATTTTGATCGTAGTGTTACAGGTGTACTGCCCGCGTCAAGGCGGGCAGTGTTTAGCGGCTTAATGAATGACAGCCAGCTGTGTTACCTGCGTTTTCACCACTGATATCTAACAGCGCTCCGCGGAAGGAGGCGTTGAACATCGGCCCGTGTCCCAGGTTTGGGAAATCCCAAAAGGCGGCATTGACGCCTTTATCTTCCAGCGTGGCGAGGGTGGCATGAATTTTCGTCAGCACTCCGGCAGCATGCGTTTCCCGGTTATCGCCCGGCGTCGCCGAACCTTCCATTATCATCAGGCGCCTGGCGCAGTATTGCGACGGCTCAACCGCCGTGATGCGGCTCAGTAGCGCATCATGGCCTCTGCCCAACGACGGGCTGGCGCTGTAATACGTCCGGAAATAAGGGGAAGACAGCCATGCATCCAGCACGAACAGGCCGCCGTAGGAGTGCCCCCACAGGCCGCGACGCTGCCGATCGATATTCAATCCCTGTTCCACCTTTGGCGCTATACGCGTTTCCAGTAACTGGCGAAAGTCGTTGCTACCCCCACTCTTACGGCTAAAACGCCCGTTGCGGGTATCCGTTTTGCCGCTTTCTGCTGCTGGCGTATAGTCGTAGGCCCTGCCGTTGAGATCGAAGGGGAGGTTGGTCTGATACCCGACAGCCACAATCACCGGCGGTGATTTTTCTGCCAGCTGTTTGAGCAGGTCGTCGTTCAGGCGGTCCATAACTGCGTTGCCGTCGAGCATATATAAAATCGGGTAGCCCGACGCCGGTGCGGCTTTATTTGGCACGGCCGTCCATACCCGATAATGGCGGCTGCCATCGGCGGAGTCGAACGAGTTGACGCTGAAATGGTAAAACGCAGAGCCTTTATCGGCGATATTCGGCCCCAGTGGCTGCATATCCGGCTTTGCGAAAGCGTGCGCATTCCAGATAAGGGTGAGACCAGAAAGAAGAGTGACAAGCGCCTTGCGTGAGCGTGTTGGGCGATACTCGCGGGCATACATCTGATGTTTATTCCTTTTCCGCAGGTGACATTTTCTTTATTCAGGAAGCCTGTACAGTTGCCTGAAAGTGTTCGCGGGTCAAGTCAACCCTGGAGTAAACCAAGCCCGTCAATCAGTGCGCCGCGCCACCATGCGTAATCGTGACCCCCGGTATACATTGCGCAATGGCTGTCGACGCCAGCGGTAAGCAACTGCTGATGCAGCCGCTGAACGTGGGGTACCGTCGAACCTTCCAGCGATCCCACGCACAGGCGGATGCGCACGCCCTGCGGCGGGGCAGAAAGCAGATGTTCGCTCACCCATGACGTATCGGTTTCGCTGAACACGTTTGGCCGGCTGGCACCCTCTGGCGTCCACCACATCGAAGGGGAGTGGCTGAGCGCCAGCCCGAACGTTTCCGGTGCGTAACGAGCGGCCATGAGCGCGCTGACCCCGCCGAGGCTCTGTCCGGCCAGCACGGTGCGCGAACGGTCTGCCCACCGCCGCTGCGGGTGTTCGGCGCGGATCGTCGGCAACAACTGGCCGGCGATATCCTTTATCAGCTCGCTGCGCCCGCCGAGTATCGCAGTTCGCTCGTGTTCATCGATATTGTCGATGCCAAGTACAGCCACAGGCACGATGCGTCCGTTGTTTATGGCGGCGTCAATTGCCGCGCATACGCCAAGGTGATCGAACCAGGTTTCACCATCGGGCAGTACCACCAGGCCGAGGGGCTGCGAAACATCAACGTCCGGCAGATAGAGCCGAACCCGGCGCGATTCCCCGGCGAGAGTGCGCGCCGAGGTAAGCAATTGCCCGCTGGGTGACCCGCCGCGCCATTCGGACTGGGCGGGGGCTTTATCAAGCGCCAGCACCGACTCCTGTGTGCTTCCCCGAACGTTGATCCCCGGCGTTTTGTTTAGCGGATCGGCGTGCCCGACGAGGGTAGCAAAGCGGCCTCCGGACTGTGCAATCGTCTCGGCCGGGGTGCCGGGGGGATTTCCACCAGCGAATAGGAGCCGCAGTAGCTTGCAGGTAAACGCAGTGTCAGAGTCCAGATATCCGTCGCGGGAAGGGCGGTCATCATCCCTTTCGCCACGTGCTCTTTATCCGTCACCCGATTCAGACGCAGATAAACGCCCTGTAGAGGGTGCCTGGCGCGCCATAGAAATGTCACATCACGCTCGTCTTTCGCTCCGTCGACTGGCGTCACCAGCGGTACATTTAGCGACTCAGCGTCTCGCCAGAAGTCAGAAAGGTTAGCAATGTGGCCTGCTGCCAGCTGGCTGCGCAGCCTGGCGATAGCAGAGGGATGTTGTTGCATGTTCAGCATTCACTCTCTTTGAATATGAAGGGTGTCAGTATAAATAGCTAAAGCGGCTATTCCGGGAACAGCCGCTTTAGCGCGTGTTTTGTAATGTCTTACGTGCGCAATTACTCTTCCACGATTTCCCCCGTGATGTCGTGCTGGCGATGGGGAACAGAGCTGCCGACGCTGTCATGCCACAAGCGGGTGTAGAGGCCGCCGGCCGCTAACAGCTGTTCGTGGGTGCCGTATTCCGCAAGCTGCCCCTTATCGATAACGGCAATCAGATCGCAGCGCTGCGCGGTGGTCAGACGGTGCGCCACAATCAGCGCCAGGTGCTTCCCGGCGTGCGCGACGTCTGTTAACGATGACATCAATCGCTCTTCGGATGTGCGATCCAGGCGTGACGTGGCTTCATCGAGCAGCAGGATGTGAGCATTCGCCAGTTGTGCGCGGGCCAGCGCAATCAGCTGGCGCTGACCTGCGGACAGATCGGCACCGCCGTTATTCACCGGTGTGCGGAATCCCTGCGGCAGATTGCGCACCGTCTCATACAGCCCTGCCTGTTGAGAGGCAATCTCAATGTCGTCATTGGTACTGGATGGCCGTGAATAACGAATGTTTTCCGCGATATCACCACTAAACAACGCCACATCCTGATCGACCAGCCCAATCTGGCGACGGTAATCGGCAAGCGAGGCATCATCAATTATCCGATCGCCAATGCTGATCCTGCCGTGGGTGGGGGAATACAATCCGGCGATCAGCTTAATCAGCGTTGACTTACCCGCACCGCTGCGACCAACGACCGCGACGACCCTTCCCTCAGGGATTGTCAGGGTAAGTTTGTTCAGCGCGGGTTCAGGGCTGTCGGGATAACTGAACGTGACCTCATCAAGATGCAGCGCGCCGGTGGCGGGCGGTGCGGAAGAGGGCTCGATGTTCTCTGTGCCTTCGGTCGCCAGCAGTTCATTGATATGTTTGCCGCTGGCCGTCGCCTGCTGCCAGGCGTCGACAATTCCTGATAACTGCTGCACTGGCCCATAGAATTGCCCCAGCAGCAGGAAGAAAGCCGCCAGCACCCCGGCGGTCATTTCGCCTTCGGCGACCCGCGATGCACCCACCAGAAGAACGGCGGCATAGGAGGCCTCGGTGCAGAAGGTCAGGAACGGGAAATAGACGGCAAGGTATTTTTGCGCACGTACGCGGGTCGCACGGAACCGATCCGATAACGCGCGCAGCCGGGCGGCTTCCTGTTCCTGCTGGCCATGCGATTGCACAACGCGCAAGCCGGAGACTTTCTCCTGCAGGGTGCTGTTGACTTTGCCTATTTCCAGCCGCGCCTGCGCATAAGCAGGGGAGCTGAGGCGGCGATAAATCCAGGTTGCCAGTGCGACCACTGGCACCGCGCTTAATGCCGTCAGCGCCAGGAGCGGGTCGAGCCAGAACATGGCGGCGGCGATGGCGAACATTGTCACCAGGCTGGTGGCTGCACCGGCAAGGCCGTTTTGCAGAAAGCGGGCGAGAGAGTCCACATCTACGGTCATGCGGGTCAGACGCGAATCGACATGCTTTTCATGCCAGGGGAGACCAAGACGCAGCATATGGCCGAAGCTGCGCAAGCGCACCGTATGCTGGACTGACTCTGCCGCTCTGGCGGCGAAGACAGTCTGTAGTGAATAACAGCACCAGCTCACGGCCACCAGGCACAGGGCGAATAGGGCACAGAGGCCGATAGTCGACATATCGCCTGTGGCAACGCCGGAGTCAATGCCGCGCTGCAGCAGTATCAGTACCCCGACGCCTGCCGCCGAATCGAGGGCGATCAGCAGGGCGGCGATGACGAACATCCACGCCACGGGCTTCAGCAGCGACGTAACTTTGCGGCCTTTACCGGCCAGCGCCTGCTGTACTGCATTTTCCGGCACGCGCGTCATACGGGCGACAAAGCCTTTATCCCCCGTCTGCGCCGCATCGTCTTGTGCCGCTGGTACGGTCGGCCACAATCCGTTAGGCCCACTGTGGGAAGGCGCGAGGAAATCGCCGTCGCCGGTCATCAGCGCGCGGAACGCCGGACAGCGCGCTTCAAGTTCTGCCTGGGTTCCGGTGTCCACCACCCGGCCCTTATCCAGCACCACAATCCGGCTGGCTAACTGAAGCGTCGAACGGCGTCGGGCAATCACCAGCAGCATATGCTTTTCGTCAGCATAGCGACTCAGCGCGGTGTTGATCTCCGCTTCAGTACCGGCATCGACCGCCGAGGTGGTGTCATCGAGGATCAACACTTCCGGCGCGGTAATGAGCGCCCGTGCCAGCGCGATTCGCTGCCTCTGTCCGCCGGAAAGATTCGTACCGCGTTCGGTTAATTGGGTATCGAAACCTTTCGGCAGGGCGTTGATAAAATCGCTGGCTCCTGCTGCCCTCGCCGCGAGGCGAATGTCGTCCGCCGTTGCCTGAGGGTGCCCGTAGGCGATATTTTCCGCCACCGTACCGGCAAACAGAAAAGCATCCTCAAACACAACGCCTACCCGACGACGAAGCGCCTCCAGCCTGAGATCGCGGAGGTTCTGTCGGCCTGCGCTGGTGTTGAGCCATATCTCTCCGGCGCTGGGATCGTAAAAACGCGCCAGCAGCATCAGCAGCGTGGATTTCCCGGAACCCGATGCGCCCACTACCGCCACCGTTTCACCGGCGTGCAGGGAAAAGGAGACATCGCTGAGGATGCGTCTGCCGCCACGGTACTCGAAGCTCATATTCTCCAGTTGCAGCCCGATAACCTGACCGTTAACCGCCTCCGTCCCGTCTTCCATCTGCGAACGGGTGTCGATCAGAGCAAACACGCGCTCCACGGACGCCTGGGTGCGCTGGGCGATAACCAGAAACGATGCCAGTACACGGGTTGGCCCGGTCAGCATCGCGAGGAAGCTGGCAAACGCCACGAAGGTGCCGAGATCGATGCGCCCGTGCATAACCGACCAGCCGCCGTAGCACAGCAGGACGATTTGCCCGAGCACCGGTAGCGCCAGCATGGTGGCACCTGGCATCGCCTGCGAGATGGCCGCGCCGATGCGTACCCGCACCATCTGCCGCGACTGGCGATCCAGCCAGCGCGTTTCACGCAGCTCCGCCACGCAGGATTTTACCACTGAGATCTGCGCCAGCACCTCGCGCATATGTTCGGTGAGATTTGCCAGTCGGTCCGAGGCCAGCCCGGTTTGCGCAAAGACCCGGCGACGCGCGCGCAGCGCAGTGATAGCCAGGCA
The DNA here is from genome assembly GCF_050030335.1 of Enterobacter cloacae complex sp. 302F9. NCBI lineage: Bacteria > Pseudomonadati > Pseudomonadota > Gammaproteobacteria > Enterobacterales > Enterobacteriaceae > Enterobacter > Enterobacter cloacae complex sp. 302F9. Next base: position 1,480,069 of record NZ_JBLGUC010000001.1, read on the forward strand.
TGTCAGTACGCACACGACGATGAGCGTCATGGCGGGTGACATCCACAGCATCACGGCAATGCCGGCAATGTAATAAGTGAACACCGCCAGCGGCACCGGGCACATCTGTAGCAGGGTATGCACCTGCTGCAGATCGCTGTTGGTCCGTGAAATCACCTGCCCGGTGCGCAGTGCGTCCTGGCCTGCGCCGTCAAGTTTTTGAATACTGTCGAATGCCCGTCCTCGCAGGGTGTGCTGCACCCAGAGCGAGAGCTCCCCGGCATAACCGCGGCGCACGTAGTTACCGATGAAATCAAAAAAGGCAATCAGCAATAGCCCGCAGGCCAGCCACGGCAGACGAGTCGGATTGCCCGCCAGCGCGTCGTTCACCGCTTGCCTTGTCAGCAACGGCGTCAGCGCGGCCAGCAGAATGGTCGAGACCGACGCTACCACTACGATGATGCTAAGTTTCTTACGTTCCCAGCACACGCGTGCCAGGCGAACTATCCAGGACCGCGCAGGAGTGGGAGAGTGAGTCGCAGGCATTAAGCCTCCTCCGTCTGTAAACAATAGGATCCAAGTCGGATCGCTGTGCAAAAAAAAGCGCCAGCCCGATCCGGTCCCGCATTGTTACGGGCGTATCTCCTGGATGCGTGCTGGCGTATGATCGTCATGACGGCGTAGTGGCTACCCTTTCTGTACCCTCGCGATCAGGCTTTTCGCCACCTCGCTCGGACAGGGTTGCGCTGCCATTTCCGCCGCTACCTCTTCAGAGGCGTCGCGAAGCGCGCGATTGTCGAGGAAAGCATTGATCATGCTGCTCGACAGGCCGTCGTCGCCGGGGATGATCCCGCAGCCGCGTTCGACAACAGCGCGGGCATTTACCGGGCGATCGGCACCCTGGCCGAAGACGATCTGTGGAATACCGGCGTGCAGCGCCGTCAGGGTATTGCCCGCGCCACCATGATGAATGAAGCCATCTGCGCCGTTCAGGAAGGCTCCCATGGGTATCCAGTCGACCAGGCGAACATTTGAGGGCAGTGAGCGCAGATCCGACCGCGCATTGGCCGAAAGATGCAGGATGATCTCGGCATCGACTTCACTGGCGGAATCCATCACCCAGGCGATCAGGTCAAGGCCGTCGACCATCGGTTTGACGGTACCGAGACTCACCAGCAGACGTTTACGGTCGGGCGTCCTCTCCCACCACGGTTCCCACACCGCGCCGCCGTTGTACGGGACGTACTGCATGGGAATAATGGGTTCTCCGTCGTTTTCAAGAATGCTCATGCTCGGTGGTGTTACGTCGATCCAGGCCATATCGCGCGGTGCGGCCCCAACGCCGTGGCGATGATAGGCGTCCGCGAGCGAACGCGTTACGCCTTTGATATGCCAGGGCGTATGGCCGAAGCCGACGGTTTGCATTACGACCGGTATATCGTATTTGGCGGCAATCAGAGGCCCGATGACCCCGAGCGGCGGGTAGATGATGAGATCGGGCCGCCAGTGTCCGGCAAACTCCACCAGGTGGTCGGCCATCTCTTCGCTGAAGAATGAGAAGTTGCCCATTTGTGCCGATGTTGCTTTCTTTTCGCTGTGCCTCGCGGCGGCGATAGTCAGCTTCAGAATCAAAACCGGGTGCGGCGTCAAATACCACCAGCCCTGCTTCTGCCGCTTTTTGGGCGAATTTTCCTCCGCTGGCGATCAGCACTTCATGGCCGTTAACGCGAAACGCCTGTGCCAGAGACAGCACAGGATACAGCAGCCCATAGAGAGGCGGGCCTACAAACAAAATACGCATGAGAAAATCCCTCTCCGCTTGACGAACTAAATCAGGAAGTCGACGCAGTCATATGCCAGCAGCAGGACGTTAATTTTCGTTAAGCCTGCTTTGACAGACGCTGCGTCCTTTTTGAGTTTCATCAGCCTTACGAACGGTCCTGTCGCTGACTATTCCGTGACGTAGGCTGGTGAATCGGGAATTCCTTGTCCCGGCTTCCATTAACGCTTACGCGCCGTTGTCCTTTTGAACAGCCCAGGCGGCGTCGTGCTGCCACGCCGCGGTGTTCAGATGCATTTGTTGAGTGTGAGACCGTTCAACAAACCTGGAGAGGCTTGTTTCCTGATACCTCTGTATACCTTGCCAGATAAACCATCAGTGCAAATGCTAATGATAATAATTACTATTATCATATGTGAGTTGCAACTATAATTAAGCACTTAATGCACAATGAATCGATTATGGGAAAAATCGCAGGTGGGGCTCAGCAAAAGGGGACTCTGTGGATTTAGGCACAAAATCCCACGCTTGCGGCGGTTTACAGGCGGACCTGGTGATTCTGTGTAATTGATGGCGGGGGTCTACGATGACGCTACTTCACCAAATAGCGCGGGTTTACCTCCCGTAAATACTGGCGATGTTACTATGATGCCTGATTCACTGCTGTTTATCGTTATGGAAAACCTGCGTAATGTTAACAAAATTCCCTCCCCGACGCGTAATGACCTGTGCTGCGGCTCTGCTAATTATTTTTAGCATCGCCTTGTTCTTCTTCCTGAGAAGCCCCGAGGTTCCTGAGTATGTTACCGCTCCAGTACGCATCGGCGATATTGAAAACGCCGTACTTGCTACCGGTCGAATTGATGCGATTGAGCGGGTCAACGTTGGGGCACAGGTTTCTGGCCAGGTTAAGTCGCTGAAAGTGAAGTTAGGCGATCGTGTCACTAAAGGACAGCTCATCGCTGAAATTGATGACGTGCCGCAGCGGAATGATTTACGCAACGCAGAAGCTGCTCTCAACGTGGTAAAAGCGGACCTTCAGGCTAAGCAGGCGCAGTTGAAGCAAGCCTCATTGCGTTTTAAGCGCCAGCGCCAGATGTTAAATGAGGATGCCAGCTCGAGAGAAGATTTCGAAACGGCTGAAACCACGCTGGCCAGTACCCGCGCTGAGCTATCGGCACTGAATGCCAAACTCGTCCAGGCGCAAATTGATGTCGACAAGAAAAAGGTCGATTTGGGTTATACAAAAGTTGTTGCTCCCATGGACGGCATTGTTATTGCCGTTGTCACCCAACAGGGCCAAACGGTTAACTCCAGCCAAAGTGCGCCGACCATTATCAAACTCGCACGTCTGGACGTGATGACAATTAAAGCCCAGATCTCTGAGGCGGATATCACGCGAATTTCACCGGGACAGAAAGCCAGATTCACCATTTTCTCTGAGCCGGATAAGCATTATGACGCCACGTTACGTACCGTTGAACTGGCACCTGAGTCGGTTATGAAAGATGATAGCCTTGCCAGCAGTAGCTCAGCCTCAGGGTCAGGCACGTCAAATGCTTCGGTGTACTACAACGCGCTGCTGGATGTCCCCAATCCAGAAAATCGGCTGCGAATTGCCATGACAGCACAGGTGACCTTGCTGGCTGGAGAAGCTAAAAATACGTTACTGGTGCCGATTCAGGCTGTGCACAAGGTGAGTGGCAACAAACAGCAGGTGCAGATATTGACCAGTGATAACCGGCTGGAAACCCGTGAGGTCAAAACCGGCATTACTAACAGTGTGGATATCCAGATCCTGGACGGTGTAAAAGTCGGGGAACATGTTGTGTTATCGCAGCCGGGTGAAAAAGCGCCCGGGGAAGGGTTTGTATCTTGAGTAATATCATAGAACTCAAGGACATCAGCCGCACCTACAGGAACGGTGGACAGGATCTCACCGTGCTTAAAGGGATTGATTTGACTATCGCTGCTGGGGAGATGGTCGCGATCATCGGCGCCTCCGGTTCCGGTAAGTCAACCCTGATGAATATTATGGGCTGTCTCGATGTCCCTGATTGTGGCGATTACTTTATCAGCGGTCAAAATGCCGCCCAGCTTTCACCTGACGATCTGGCAAGGATCCGCCGTGAGCACATCGGTTTTATCTTCCAGCGTTATCATTTAATGCCCGACCTGAGCGCGTTAAGTAACGTTGAAATTCCGGCGATTTATGCCAACAGTGAGCGCGAAAAGCGCCGTCTGCGCGCGGCGACATTGCTTGGAAGACTCGGGCTGGAAGGTCGTGAACATCATAAGCCGGGAGAGCTTTCAGGCGGCCAGCAGCAGCGTGTGAGTATTGCCCGCTCGCTGATTAACGGCGGTGAAATCATTCTGGCGGATGAACCCACCGGCGCGCTGGATACGCAGTCCGGTCAGGAGGTACTGTCAATACTCAGTGAACTGAATCAGCGTGGCCATACCGTGGTTATGGTGACACATGATATGAAGGTAGCGCAGCATGCTAACCGTATTATTGAGCTGCGTGACGGTGAAATTATTTCTGATACCGGCAGTCGTGTTACCTCCGGGGTTGCCCTTAAACGACCTGACAGCGTTCAGCAAAGCTGGTGGCAAAGTATTGTTGACCGTACCCGTGAATCCCTGCACATGGCGTTAAAAGCGATGAATGCGCATCGCCTGCGCACGACGTTAACCATGACGGGCATTATTTTTGGTATCGCCGCGGTTGTTACGGTGGTGGCACTGGGAGAAGGCGCGAAACAGCGAACCCTTGATAATATCAAGGAGCTTGGAACCAACGTGGTGAGCATCTACCCGGGAAGGGATTTCTTTGACGACAGCACTGAAGCCATTCGTACACTGGTCCCGGCAGACGCCGAAGCATTAGCAAAGCAGGGGTTTGTTGACAGCGTCAGCCCCGAAGTTAACGCTTCCGACAACATTCGCTTTCTGGGTAAATCCGCTACCGCCACGATCAATGGCGTTGGGCGCGATCATTTTCGCGTAAACGGTATTGAACTGTTGCAGGGATCAACTTTCCAGGACGATCGAAATGCCTCGCAGGAAGTCATCATTGATGAAAACGCCCGCAAGGCGTTATTTGACGATGCGGGACTCAAGGCACTTGGGCAAATCGTTTTTCTGGGTTCCGTGCCTGCACGGGTTGTCGGCATCGCCAAAGGGAACAGCCGAAGCTATGCGCCTAATCGCATTAACGTCTGGATGCCTTACAGCACGGTGATGTATCGAATGACAGGAAAACCGGTGTTGACCAGCATCAGCGTAAGGCTTAAGGATGATGTTGCCAACGAGGCAGCGGTCAGCGCTATTTCTCAGCTTCTCACTCAACGCCACGGCGTGAAAGACTTCCAGCTTTATAATTTCGAGCAGATTCGACAATCAATCGAACGGACCTCAATGACCTTTAGCATCCTGATTCTGATGGTGGCCTGCATCTCGCTGATGATCGGCAGCATTGGGGTGATGAATATCATGCTAGTGTCGGTTACGGAACGGACCCATGAGATTGGCGTACGAATGGCGGTCGGTGCGCGTCAGGGCGATATCATGCAGCAGTTTATGATTGAGGCTGTGCTGGTATGTCTAATAGGCGGAGTGTTAGGTATTGCACTGTCGTATGCCGCCGGAGCGCTGTTCACCGCGCTGGCAGGGGGCATTTTCACCGCCATTTATTCGTGGCAGGCCGCTGCTGCCGCATTCTTCTGCTCAACTTTAATCGGCATGATCTTTGGTTATCTCCCTGCACGCAAGGCAGCAAGGATGGATCCGGTCGTTTCACTGGCCAGCGAGTAACCCATGAAAATATTATCCCCTTTAACGGTATGCCTTGCTGTCCTGCTTAGTGCTGGCTGCGCCGACTCTCTGAAAACCGACTATCAGCCTCCTGAGGTGAAATACCCTGCCAACTGGTATCAGGCGGATGCTGCGGAGGAGAGGATGCCGTTCGACTGGCAGGCCTTTAACGATCCAGACCTCGACGGCTGGCTGCGGCAGGTGATGGTGCGCAATAACGATGTCGCTGGAGCGGTATTGCGTGTTTATCGCGCCCGCCTGGAAGAAGAGCGGATTGGCATCACAAACGATCCGGGACTAAAAGGTTCGCTCGCGCTTGACGGTAAAAAACAGCTGAACAGCTCAGCCCACTGGAGCAGGGGCAGCGTTGCCAGTATTAATACCAGCTATGAGCTGGATCTGTGGGGCAAAATAGCGCGGCAGCGCGATGCGAAGGCGTGGGCACGTTTTGCCTCGGAAGAGGATCTGCGTTCTGCACGCCTGACGCTGCTTTCAAATGCCAGTAATAATTACTGGCGCTTAGGCTTTATTAACCAGCAGCTGTCTGTCCTGCAACAAAGCATCAACTATGCAAAAGAGACGCTGCGCCTGGCTAACGCGCGTTATGCCGCGGGCGGTGCCTCCTCTCTGGATGTTGTGGATGCTCAGCAGGGCGTGCTTTCGCAGGAAAACAGGCTGGCGGCGTTGAAGAATGAACGTTTACAGGCGCTCAATCAGCAAGCCGTTTTGCTTGGAACCGCGCCGGGCAGCGCGATAGTCGAACCGAAAGCGTTACCAATGGGACCACTGCCGCAGGTCAGTGGAAAGATCCCGGTCAACGTGCTGCGGCATCGACCCGATATCAGCGCTAAAGAGTGGCGGGTACGGGAAGCATTGGCCACCGTTGATGTCCAGCGTACTGCATTTTATCCAGCGTTTAGTCTGACCGGCTCGCTTGGCACCAGCAGCAGCAGCCTTATGGCCTTCCTGGAAAATCCTGTAGGCTCTGTTGGAGCAAACCTGACCCTGCCGTTCCTGGAATGGAGAGAAAGGGGCATGGACGTGAAGATTGCCCGAAACGACTACGAGCAACGGGTTCTGGAGTTTAAACAGGAACTTTACAAGGCGATGAGTAGCATAGAAGATGCGCTTGCTTTGCGTCATCAACTCCTGGAACAGGAGACGCTTCTACGTGAAGGCCTGGAACTGGCGAAAAAATCAGAGAGGCTAAACGAAGTTCGCTATCGCCAGGGCGCGGTGCGAATTTCTTTCTGGCTTGATGCTCAGGAGAAACGCCGTCAGGCCGAACTGGCACTGTATGAAAATCGCTTTAACCAGTTAAATAATCTGGCAAAAATCTATATGGAGTTCGGCGGTTCGGTATCTTTCCCCTGAATTGCGCAGACTCATTTACGTCTGGCAGCAATAGGACTTGCTGCCAGGGCGCAGTTCGCAAGACATCCCTCGTCATTATTCAAACCCATCTCACAAAAATCGTTCCTCCCCTTTGATCGAAATTTCATCTCCGGCTATATGACTAGTCATATCATTTAAATGACTAGTCATATAGGAGGCAACCATGAATCAATCACTGCCAGCCAACTTCTTATGGGGCAACTCGGTGTCGAGCATGCAGACGGAAGGGGCCTGGAATGAGGGCGGAAAGGGGATGTCGGTGTACGACATTCGCGAAGCCGGTGAAAATATCTCTGACTGGAAAGTGGCCACCGACTCCTACCACCGCTACCGGGAAGATTTCGACCTGATGCAGGATCTGGGCATGAACTGCTACCGCTTCCAGATCTCCTGGAGCCGCGTCTGCCCGCAGGGTGACGGCGAGTTCAACGCCGAAGGCATCGCGTTTTATGACCGTTTTATCGACGATCTGATCGCCCGCGGTATCGAGCCGATGGTCTGCCTCTACCACTTCGATATGCCGCTGGCGCTGGCGCAGGAGTACAACGGATTTAACGATCGTCGCGTCGTGGAGGCGTTTATCCGCTACGGCAAAAAGATGATCGACTGCTACGGTGACCGGGTGAAGTACTGGCTGACCTTTAACGAGCAGAATATTTTCCACATGCCGATAGCCTTCCGCATCTCCGGCTATATGAAGGGGGAGGAAACCCTGCGCGAGCTGTACGAAGTGCAGCATCACACCATGGTGGCGCACATGGCGCTGACCGAGTACCTGCACCAGACTAAGCCGGGCAAGCTGATGGGCGGCATGCTGGCGCACCAGCTGATTTATCCGGCCACCTGCAAACCGCGTGACATCTTCTGCGCCCAGCAGTACGACGAATTCCTCAACCAGAACCTGCTGCGCGTCTTCGCGGGCCAGGGCTACAGCCCGGCGGTGATGGCGGTGGTAGAGCAGGAAGGCTTCGGCGATATCTACCGCGCAGACGATCTCGCGCTGTTTGCGCGCACGAAGAACGACTTTATGGCCTTCAGCTACTACGCCAGCAAAACGCTGGACAGCGATGCCATCCCGGAAGGCACGCCGGTGAACTATTACCTGCTGCACGGCGAGAAAAACAATCCGTACCTGAAGGCCACCGAGTGGAACTGGCAGATCGATCCGCTGGGCTTTCGCACCATCATCACCCGCTATGCCAACGACTGGCGAATGCCAGTATTCCCGATTGAGAACGGCATTGGGGTGATTGAGTCCTGGGATGGCGTAAACCCCATAGAGGATACCTACCGCATTGACTACCACCGGGCGCATATCGAGGCCATGAAAGAGGCGATGTTCGAGGACGGGGCAGAGGTATTGGGCTATCTCGGCTGGGGGTTGATTGACATTCTCAGCTCCCAGGGTGACATGCGCAAGCGCTACGGCGTGGTCTACGTCAACCGTGAAAATCACGACCTGAAAGACCTGAAGCGCGTGCCGAAGAAGAGCTATGCGTGGTTAAAACAGGTAATCCATACCAACGGACGCGAGATGTAAGCCGTACGCTGCCGGGCCGTTTTTGTGACTGATTGATGGGAACTATCCGCTATGTCTGAAACAAAAATAACACCGCACATGCAGTCTTTTGTCGATAAATTTGTTGAGTTCTCGGCGCGCCTGGCAAATCAGGTGCACCTGCGATCCCTGCGCGATGCCTTCGCCACGGTAATGCCGATTTTCATCCTTGCCGGTCTGGCGGTGCTGGTGAACAACGTGGTGTTTCCCTGGATCTTAGAGGGCGACACGCTCACGCAGTTTAAGGTGTGGGGCGAGGCGATCATCAACGGCACGCTGAACATCGCCGCGCTGCTGCTGGCGCCGATGATCGCCTGGTCGCTGGCGCGCAACAAAGATTTCGACAATCCGGTCTCGGCAGTGGTTATCGCCGTCAGCAGTTTCATCATCATGATGCCGATGCGCTTACAGATTACCCCCGTCGGCAGCGACGCCACGGTAAACGTTACCCAGGTGCTGACGTTCGCCAATATCGGCTCCACCGGGATTTTCGCCGGGGTGCTGATTGGGCTGCTCTCAACCGAGCTGTTTATCGCCATTTCACGGCTGAAGGCGCTGCACATTTCGCTGGGGGAGAACGTACCGCCAGCGGTGAGCAAATCCTTTACCGCGCTGATCCCGACGATCCTCACGCTCTCCCTGTTTGCGGTGCTGGCGGCTATACTGGCGAACGTGCTGCACACGGATCTGATCCATCTCATTACGACATTTATTCAGCAGCCGCTGCGGCTGATCAACACCAGCCTGCCCGGGACGATCTTCATTTACAGCTTCGGTAACTTCCTGTTCACGCTCGGTATTCATCAGTCGGTGGTCAACAGCGTGGTGCTGGAGCCATTCCTGCTGATCAATACCAATGAGAATATGCTGGCCTTTGCCAACGGCCAGCCGATCCCGCACATCATCAACAACATCTTTGTGCCGACCTTTGGCATGGTGGGCGGGACGGGCAGCACTATCTCATTGCTGATTGCTATCTTCATCTTCTCAAGACAGAAATCAGCGAAGCAGGTGGCGCGTCTGTCGCTGGCGCCGGGTCTGTTTAACATCAACGAGCCGGTGATTTTCGGCCTGCCGATAGTCTTTAACCTGCCGCTGATGATCCCGTTCGTGCTGCTGCCCGCTATCGGAATTTACTTTGCGTGGCTCTGTACCACGCTGGGGCTCATGTCGCGCTGCGTGGTGATGATCCCGTGGACGACCCCGCCGATCCTCAGCGCCTGGCTGGCGACGGCGGGGGACTGGCGGGCGGTGGTGGTGCAGTTGGCAATCATCGTATTTGGTGTATTCTTCTACCTGCCTTTCCTCAAAGTTGCCGAGCGAGTGGCGTTGAAAAACAGCGGGACAGAACACTAATTTAAGGAAGGACGATGGCGGCGAAGTACATCACCATAGCGCGGGAAATTAAGAAACGCATTATCACCCAGCAGTACGCCGCCAATGAACCTCTGCCGGACCAGTTCGCGCTGGCGGCGGAGTTCAGCACCAGCCGGATGACCATTCAGCAGGCGATGCGTCAGCTGATCGTAGAAGGGCTGGTCTATACCCGACAGGGGCAGGGCACGTTCATCCGCAAAAATTTCCTCCAGCTTTCCCAGTGGGATCTCTCCGGCAGCGACTACTTCGGGGCGACCAAAACCTGGGAACATTTAGGCACGGTGACGAGTCAGGTGGTGCACTTCGAACTGCGCTTCCCGAACGAGAAAGAGCAGGCATCGCTGATGATAAATCCGGATACGCCGATCTATGACTTTATCCGTCTGCGTTTACTGAACGGTGAGCCGATGTCTCTGGACGCTACGGTAATGCCGCTCAATCTGGTGCCCGGTCTGAACAAAACCCATCTTGAAAGTTCGGTATTCCGGTATGTACAGGAGACGCTGGGGCTGAAGATCATGGGATCGTATCGGGTGGTGCGGGCGCTGAAGCCCAGTGCGCTGGATATGCAATACCTTGTCTGCGAGCCAACCGACCCGGTGCTGGAGGTAGAGCAGGTGATCTATCTTGAAGATGGTACGCCGCTGGAGTACGCACACTGTCACTATCGCTATGACCATGGCGGCATCGTTATCGTGAATAACGGATAAAAAAAAGCGGGCCCCGCGGCCCGCTTTTTTAATTCTCACGATTAGTTCAGACGCACCGGCATACCGGAACGGTTCTGAATCGCCTGGTCAACAATGGTCGTGTCAACATCCGCCTGAGAGGTGACGGACTGCACCGCGCTGGTCAGCTTAATCGGTACGATTTCGTTGTTGTTGATCTGATCTTCGCTGGTGGACAGCGGGTTATGCACTTCAATGTAACGGCTGCCGTCCGGCTCTGACGTCGCTTTCACCGGTTCGTTAATGAACTGCACGCGCGTACCGACCGGCACGTTATCGAACAGGAATTTGATGTCTTCATTACGCAGACGCACGCAGCCGTGGCTTACGCGCAGGCCGATACCGAAGTTGGCGTTAGTACCGTGGATGGCATACAGACGTCCAATGTACAGCGCGTACAGACCCATCGGGTTATCCGGGCCGGCAGGCACAACGGCTGGCAGCGGTTCGCCGGCAGCAATGTACTCAGCGTGCATTTTGGCGGTCGGCGTCCAGGTTGGGCCCGCTTTCTTACGCTCCACTTTGGTGGTCCAGTTCAGCGGAGTGTCTTTACCCAGCTGACCGATACCGATAGGCAGCACGATCACGGTGTTGGTGCCTTTCGGGTAGTAATACAGACGCATTTCGGCGCTGTTAATCACGATACCTTCGTGCACGGTATCCGGCAGGATCAGCTGCTGTGGAATGTTGAGTACGGTACCCGCTTTCGGCAGATACGGGTCAACGCCCGGGTTCGCCTCCAGCATGTTCGACAGACCGAGCTGATACTGCGCCGCGAAGTATTCCAGCGGCTGAGAGTTCCCTTCCGGCACCGTCACCACCTGGTTTTCACCCACCAGACGGCTTCCGTCTGTCGGCAGGGGATACGTCACCGCAGACGCGGTCTTACAAAAACCTACTACGGCTAACGCCGCCGCAAAAAGCGTTGTTAATTTCATGTTCATGTTATGCGAGGTATCTAAGCCATTCTGGCGATGAGTTGATAAGTCTGAATCGGTAATGGGAGCGCATTATATGTGCATTCCCGTTAACTGGGAATTCAGATGTGTACGAAATCACATTTTTTTCGATTTTGTTAAAGTTTAGTGGATTACCGCAACACGGGATCTCAATTCGGAATTGTGGCATAATGCCGCGTTTATCACACTTTTCGCAGGAATCTCTCCGTGTTAGTTACCAGCAACGTCACTATGCAGTTTGGCAGTAAGCCGCTGTTCGAAAACATTTCCGTCAAATTTGGCGGCGGCAACCGTTACGGCCTGATTGGTGCCAACGGTAGCGGAAAATCCACCTTTATGAAGATCCTCGGCGGTGACCTGGAGCCAACGCTCGGTAACGTGTCGCTCGACCCTAACGAGCGCATCGGTAAGCTGCGTCAGGATCAGTTCGCCTTCGAAGAGTTCACCGTGCTCGACACCGTGATCATGGGGCACGCGGAGCTGTGGGAAGTGAAGCAGGAGCGCGATCGTATCTACGGTCTCGCTGAGATGAGCGAAGAAGACGGTTACAAAGTGGCCGACCTGGAAACGCAATACGGCGAAATGGACGGCTACTCTGCGGAAGCGCGTGCGGGCGAACTGCTGCTGGGCGTCGGTATTCCGGTTGAACAGCATTACGGCCCGATGAGCGAAGTCGCGCCAGGCTGGAAGCTGCGTGTGCTGCTGGCGCAGGCGCTGTTCTCTAACCCGGACATCCTGCTGCTCGACGAACCGACGAACAACCTGGACATCGACACCATCCGCTGGCTGGAGCAGACGCTGAACGATCGCGACAGCACCATGATCATCATCTCGCACGACCGTCACTTCCTGAACATGGTGTGTACTCACATGGCGGATCTGGACTACGGCGAGCTGCGCGTTTATCCGGGCAACTACGATGAGTACATGACGGCGGCAACCCAGGCGCGCGAGCGTCTGCTGGCCGACAACGCCAAGAAGAAAGCGCAGATTGCTGACCTGCAATCCTTCGTCAGCCGCTTCAGCGCCAACGCCTCTAAATCGCGCCAGGCAACGTCGCGTGCACGTCAGATCGACAAAATCAAGCTGGAAGAGGTTAAAGCCTCCAGCCGTCAGAACCCGTTCATCCGCTTCGAGCAGGACAAGAAGCTGTTCCGTAACGCGCTGGAAGTGGAAGCCCTCACCAAAGGCTTCGATGAAGGCCCGCTGTTCAAAAACTTCAACCTGCTGCTGGAAGTGGGCGAGAAGATTGCCATCCTCGGCGCCAACGGCGTGGGTAAATCCACTATGCTGAAAACCCTGGTCGGTGAACTGCAACCGGATAACGGTACCGTGAAATGGTCTGAAAACGCGCAGATTGGTTACTACGCGCAGGACCATGAATATGAGTTTGAAAACGATCTGACCGTCTTCGACTGGATGAGCCAGTGGAAGCAGGAAGGCGACGACGAACAAGCGGTACGCAGCATTCTGGGGCGTCTGCTGTTCAGCCAGGACGACATCAAAAAGCCCGCCAAAGTGCTCTCCGGTGGTGAAAAGGGCCGTATGCTGTTCGGCAAGCTGATGATGGAAAAACCGAATATTCTGGTGATGGACGAACCGACTAACCACCTGGATATGGAATCTATTGAGTCGCTGAACATGGCGCTGGAGATGTATCAGGGCACACTGATCTTCGTCTCTCACGACCGGGAGTTCGTCAGCTCACTGGCGACCCGCGTGATCGAAATTACGCCAGAGCGCGTGGTGGACTTCACCGGTAACTACGAAGATTACCTGCGCAGTAAAGGTATCGAGAGTTAAAAAAATAGCCGGGTGGCGGCTTCGCCTTACCCGGCCTACGTTCTATCCCCTCTCCCTGTGGGAGAGGGTTAGGGTGAGGGCAACAGGCCGCGCTACACCACCCACTCGCCCCCTTCAACTCCGTTCACCCGCAGCGTACGTTTTTCCCCCGCCGGTAATGACACCTTCAGCGCCTTCCATGCCGGACGATAGTCGCCGCGCGCATTCACCTTCAGGTTGATACTTGCGCCGTCGCACACCATCTCCCATTCCACCCACAGCGCATTGCCGTTCTGGTAGCCCCAGCTTTCGCCGTCATCCTCAAACAGCAGCCCGGCGGTGGTGCCGACGCCTTTCACCGGGAACAGTTTCAGCTCACGGGTATCGTCTTTATCTGCGCTCACGTGACGGATGCGTTCGCTGAGTGGCAAACCGGCCCCGGCGCGTACCAGCAGCGGCAGCTTTTCCAGCGGCGCATCAAGGACGATCGATTGCCCGCCCGCATACCACGCGTGAGTGTAAAAATCGTACCAGCCGGTTTCGTTATCCGGCAGCCAGACGCGGCGCTCGCGCTGCCCGGCGTCGACGACGCTGGCCACCAGCAGGTCACGGCCCAGCAGGAAGTCGTCGCACTCTTCAAACGTCTGCGCATCGTGCTCATGATCGAGGAAGGTCGGGCGCAGCATCGGCTCGTCGTCGGCGTGCGCCTGCCAGAGCAGGGTGTAGAGATACGGCAGCAGGCGGTAGCGCAGTTCAATGGCGCTGCGAATCGCAGGCGTGACGCCCGGGTACATCCACGGCTCGTTCACCGTGTGATCATCGTTCCACGAATGAATGGTAAAGCGCGGGTGCATCACGCCGTTCTGTACCCAGCGCACGAACAGCTCGGCATCCGGCTTGTCGCCGGAGAAACCGCCGACGTCGTGACCGACGTTGAACAGTCCGGACAGGCTCATGCCCAGCCCCATGCGGATGTTATAACGCAGGGTGTCCCAGTTGGTGCGGTTGTCGCCGCTCCAGGTCTGAACGTAGCGCTGCATCCCTGCGCAGCCGGAGCGGGAGATCAGATACGGACGTTTCTCCGGCGCAAAGCGCTGCTGCGCTTCCAGCGAGGCGCGCATCATCAGCAGCGGCATCACCGGGCGAATGTGCTTGATGGCGATCTCCTGACCGAAGCCATAGCAGCGCGCTTCCCCGTCCCACACTTCATACTCGTTGTTGTCGTTCCAGGTGGAATCGATGCCCATCTCCAGCAGCTGCGTGGTCACGCCGTTCTGCCACCACTGCACCGTCTGCGGGTTGGTGAAGTCGAGATGCGATCCTTCGTCATCCCAGAAGCTGGAACGTTCAGGCGCATCGGTTTCTGAATCACGAATGAACAGGCCGCGTTCCGCCACTTCGCTGTAGCGGGGATGATCCTGCAACAGACACGGCTTGATGTTGGCCGCAAGCCGCAGCCCCGCGTCGTGGAACGCCTGGCTCATCACCTTCGGCTGCGGCACTTTGTCGTAGTTCCAGTTAAAGACGTAGCGCTTGCCGTTAATCGAGGTATAGCCGGAGGAGAGCTGGAACGAGTCGCACGGAATGGCATGCTCATCGCACAGGCGGATGAAGTTCATCAGCTGGTTTTGCGCGTCCGGCGCGTCGGTGTAGTGCATGGTCGAGCCGCTGTAGCCCAGGCTCCATTTCGGTCCGAACAGCGTTTTCCCCGTCAGGCGCACGAAGGCTTTGGTCACGTCCAGCACGCGCTTGCCGGTGAAGAGGTAGTAGTCAATATCGCCCGCTTCCGCCTGCCAGCGGCGGTAGGCAGTGTGATAGTTGTCGATCTCGTTACCCAGATCCAGCCAGCAGCTGCTCAGGTTATCGTAGAACAGACCGTAGCTCACGTCATCGCGACGGGTGAGGGTGAACGGGATGTGCTTGTAAAGCGGATCGGTGCTGGCCGCGTTATAGCCCATCGCGTCCAGGTTACGCATCTCATAGCGTTTGCCGTTGCGCTGTAAATCACCCGCTTTCTCACCCAGACCGTAAAAACGTTCATCCTTACGACGGCTAAGATAGTGCGCCACGCCGTCACCGTGGGCGTTCAGCAGGTAGGCGCTGGTCGGGCGGTCATTGACCAGCGGCTGCCACTCGCCCGCCTCATTGCGGTAGTGCCACTCCAGCCACAGCGGCTGGTGGACGGTGACGCGCAGCTGTTCAGTCGCTACGGTTAACGTGTCGTCCTGCTGTGTCAGCGTCCAGGCAGGGCAGGTGAAGCCGCTGACATCGTCACGACGGCGGCCTTCCCACGGCACATCTTGTTCCGGCGCGATGCTCCAGGTGCGGTTCAGCGCCAGCTCGCCTTTACGTTTGATCAGCACACGGAACAGATTCTCTTCCAGCACATACAGACACAGGCGGTGCTGATTATCGACCAGCAGTTCCAGATGGTTTGCTGACTGCTTATCTACGGTCCAGTTTTTCAGGGTTTTCATATGCAATACATCCACTATCAGGCGCGCTTGGCGCGACGTTCAGCAATAAATGCTACCAGGAAGACAGCGCCAATCAGGTCAAAGAAGCCCATGGCAATAAAAAGCGGGTTAAAGCCGATTTTGTCGGCGGTCACACCGATTAACAGTGAGAACAGGAAGCTGGCGATCCACGCCGCCGAGCCGCGCATGCCGTTGACGGTCGCCATCTGGCCTTTGTCGAACGACTCCACGACCAGGGCGCTCAGCATGCAGGAGATGATCTGGTGCCCGAAGCCGCCGATGGAGATCAGCACGATGGTGATATACGGGTCGCGGGTCACGGCCACGACGGCCAGAGAAATCATCAGAAACGCGCCGGTGACGGAGCTGGCTACCACCGAGTTGACGCGGGTGCAGCCAAACCAGCGGGTGTAGAGCCGGGTCAGGTAGCCGCTCGCGACGCTGCCGAGGTCGGCGGCCAGGAACGGCAGCCAGGCGAACATCGCGATCTGTTTCAAATCCATGCCGTGCTCTTTGGCGAGGTACAGCGGCACCCAGAAGCTCAGCACGGCCCAGGCCGGTTCCGCCATAAAGGCCGGGATGGCGATGCCGTAGAACCGTTTGTTCTTCGAGACGGTTTTCAGCGCGGTCAGGAAGGGCAGTTTGACCGGCGCAGGTTCGTTATCCTGCTTGATAAACGCCAGCTCATCGCGGCTCAGGTTTGGGTGCTGTTCCGGGTTGTGATAAAACGCCCACCACAGGATCACCCACAGCAGCGCCAGCACGCCGGTAAACATAAACGCACCCTGCCAGCCGAACGACGCGTGAGCAAAGTAGATGATAGGCGGGGCCAGCATGGCCCCAATGGAGAAGCCTACCCCCGCCCAGCCTGCGGCAACAGGGCGCTCTGATTTCGGGAACCATTCACCGATGGTTTTGGCGTTCGCTGGCGTGGCGGCGGCCTCAGAGGCACCCATAAAGAAGCGCAGAATCGCCAGGTGCAGCCAGCTTCCGGCACCCGCGTGGAAGATACACATCAGCGCCCAGATCCCGGCGCAGACCATAAAGCCGATTTTCAGGCCGATAACGTCAATCAGCCAGCCGCACAGGGGCTGGAAAATGGTGTAGGCGATCTGGAACGCGCCGACGATCCAGGAGTACTGCTCGGTGGTGATCCCGAGGCTCTCTTTCAGTTCAGGGGCGAGAATACCTAACGAATTACGGGTGATGTAGTTAACGGTCACGCCGAGAAGAAACAGCACCAGTACGTACCAGCGCAGGTTCCTGATGACGCGACGTGTTTTGCTTGTCGCTACGGTGTTATTGATGTCCTGACTCATTTTCTTCTCCACAAGACGGACGGTAAGGGGACAAAGGTTCAGGTGTCACACAGCGTCAGGCGTTTGAAAGTTATCTGTTTTAGAGCGCTAAGCTGCTATACAACTAGTATGGAAGTTGTGTGACAGGTTCACCTTAAGAAAGAAATTGGGCAGGGAATAGTGGATTTTGTGCAAACTTTCTCATAACCGAGGTTTAATTTTCGGCATTATGGCCTTCTCGCAAGTTATTACCTGATAAACAAGTTGTGAGAATTTTTTCATTTCACATCCGGAGCCAGATCACAAAATGGACAAAAGGCTTAAAATCACCGAAATCGCCGCCCGGACGCAGCTCTCCATCAGCACCGTTTCTCGCGTGCTGGCGGGGAAGGCAAACACCAGCGAAAAAGCACGGGCAAAGGTGCTGGCGTGCGCGCGGGAGCTGGGGGTAATGGACGGCATGGCGGCGGGGCGTCTGCTGCTTAACAGCCTGGTGGTGTTTGCCCCGCAGCGGGCGTTTGACGAGCGGTCCGACATCTTTTACTACCGCGTCATCCAGAGCGTGAGCAAAGGGCTGGCCTCGCACGAGGTTCGCCTGCGTTACTGTGCGCTGGAGGAGAACGACAGCGATGCCCAGCTGTTTCTGGCCCGCATGAACGAAGCGGACACTCAGGCGGCGATCCTCCTCGGTATCGACGATCCGCATATCCACGATCTGGCGGTAGACATGGGCAAACCCTGCATGCTGATTAACTGCCGGGACCGCCACATGCGCCTGCCCGCCGTCGCGCCGGATCATCGCGCGATTGGCGAGCGGGCGGCAGAGTACCTGTTCGAGATGGGGCACCGGGAGGTGATGAACGTGCTGT
The DNA here is from genome assembly GCF_050030335.1 of Enterobacter cloacae complex sp. 302F9. Taxonomy (NCBI): domain Bacteria; kingdom Pseudomonadati; phylum Pseudomonadota; class Gammaproteobacteria; order Enterobacterales; family Enterobacteriaceae; genus Enterobacter; species Enterobacter cloacae complex sp. 302F9. The sequence continues at coordinate 1,498,087 of NZ_JBLGUC010000001.1, forward strand.
GCCTGCGTCGCTACACCATGGAGCTGCGCCTGTCCGGGATCCGCGACGCGTGGCACGGTCATAACCTCAGGTTCAGCGACAGGCGCGACCTGCTGATGGTGTCCAGCTTCAGCGCCAGAGAGACGGAGCAGCTGGTGAGCGAGTGGCTTCACCAGCAGAAAGGGAAGGACCTGCCGACGGCGTTCCTGGTTGGTGGTGATTTTATGGCGGCGGGGACCATCAGCGCGCTGCAAAAACACGGTCTGCGCGTGCCGCAGGATGTCTCGGTGATGAGCATTGACGGGTTTAATCTCGCCGCGATTCAGGATGTGCCCTTAACCGCGGTACATGTTCCGCGTGATGAGCTGGGAACGGAAGCGGTGCATATGCTCCAGCAGCGGCTGATGCGCCCGGACGCGCCGGTGGGAACATTGCTGCTAAACGGCACGCTGACCGTGCGGGAGTCGGTCCGGCGGATACGTCAGGGGAAACGACGTACCGCCGTAGAGCGGGAAGGGCTGTACGACGGTTAAGCCATGCCCAGCGCGCGCCTGCCGTGGATGTTGAGATCGGCCACGGTAAAGCGGCCCTGCCAGCTTTTCTCATAATCCTCGCGCGGGAAATCGCCCGGTGACGCGCCGGTTTCCAGCGCTTCCTTGACCTTTTTCGCATAGGCGAGATTCTTCTCGCACATTGGCGCGGCAGGAATATACATCACGTTGCCCCATCCCTGCTGATTTTCCACCGGCGCGACGGAGTGGATCACATCGCAGTGCCACCACACGGAATCACCGGCTTCCAGCGCCGGAATGCTGGTTAACGCTTCGATCAGCAGCGGATGCCACTTCTCAGAAATCGGCAGCACGCGCCCCGGCGCCACGCCGCACAGCTCGTCTTCCGGCACGTCGTCCAGCAGCGGACGCAGCAGAATATAGGCCATTGCCTCCGGGATCGGCACCACGTGCAGCAAGCCCTGTCCGGGGATCATGTCCGACAGCGCCGTCCAGCCCTGGAAGGTGCGGAACACCGAGCATTTGGTGGTGTTATCGACGGTGTACTCTTCCACTTCGGTACGATGCGCGGCATTCCACGGATCGTATTTCTCAACGTTGCCGTCAAACACGCGGGCGAACACCTGCTGATAAGCGGGCAGCAGCCAGCGCTCCAGCGCGCCAGAATCGGTGTGTGCGCCAAGTCCTTTCGAGGTGGTTCCGGGCGGGCGGCGGCGGATGCGGTCAGGGTAAATCACGCTCACGTCCGGGTCGAACCACTGTTTACCGTTGCTCTCAAATGTCCATAAACGGTTCAGGAATGACTGTACCTGCGCCATCTCTTCACTCTGGCGCGCCTGCATTTGCGCCTGAGACCAGTAGATCGGATAAATCTCCGGACGAGAGGCCGTTAAGGTGCCGAAGAAGTTATCGCCGGGTCCTTTGTACACCTCGTCAAATTTGTTCAGATCGAGGTAGTCGAGCATCGACTGATCCCACGCCAGCGCCTGCTCGCGCGGGAAGTGGCCTTTGATCACCGCGCAGCCGCGACGTTTAACGGCTTCGCGCTGTTCGGCGGTGATCGTGCCGTTTTTCACGTCGGCAAAAGGGATCACTGGCCAGACGGTTTCGCCTTTGTTTTTGAGAGCGTTGATTTCCGCCACGCGGGTGGCGATTTTATCGCTGAGCCGGTCGAACACCGCCTGCACGTCGCCGATCTGCGCGCGTAATTCACGTTTCATCTGACGGATTGCCGCTTTATGGTCCGCTGGCAACGTTTCGCTGGTAAAGGTCATAACTGCCTCGCATCTTTCATTCGAAAGTAAAAGTGTCTACAAGTGATACTTTAAGTTAAAAAAAAGTTAATGCAAGTTTAAAACCTTGACGGGTGCCACAGGATGGGAAAAGAGTGAGAGGCCGGAGCGAGGCTCCGGCAGGTAGGGGGATCAGGCGTCGAACGGGGAGTGCGCGTCGAGCACGGACTGAATCACATTCAGCGCGCCCTGATGGTTGTTATCGTCGGTAGTGTAACGGCTGACCTCTTTAATGCTGTCCGCCGCGTTGCCCATCGCAAAGGAGTATTTTACCAGCTTCAGCATTTCCGCATCGTTGCCGCTGTCGCCAATGCCGACGCACGCCTGAGGTGAGACTTTCCAGCGTTTAAGCAGGCGGCTGATGCCGTTGGCCTTGTGCAGGCCGGGGATAATCAAATCGACAAAACCGAAGCCGCTGGTGACCGGCTTCATGATGCCGTCCAGGGAGACATGCAGTTTATCAACCAGATTCGGGATATCGCTGTCCGGCAGGTTCAGGGAGAATTTAAACAGCACGTCGTCAATTTCGCGGTAATCGCTGATGGGTTTTAAGCGATGGTAGTGTTTCGACATCAGCTTCACGAACGCTTCTGGTGCTTTATCGCTGACGTACGCGCTCTCCAGCCCGCAGGCCACAAAGTTCAGCCCTTTGTCTTTCAGCAACTCGCCAATGACGATCTGCGACTCATGACGCGTCAGTTCGCCGTGGAAAATCTGTTCGCCGTGATCGAAGACCAGCGCGCCGTTTTCCGCGACGAAGGAGATCTGATCTTTCAGCTCCGGGAAGAAGGAGATGAGCTGGTAATACTGGTTGCCGCTGGCGACAACAAATTCAATGTCGCGGGCTTTAAGCTGCTCAAACTGTGCCTGGAAGCGGTCACGATCGTACTGCTTGGCATCATCAAGGAAAGTTCCGTCCATATCGGTGACGATAACTTTTACGGTCATACTGTGCTCCTGGGTCACTGCGTTTGAAACATTCTAATAACAAGGTGACGGAGAGCACAAATTTAATTTCATTCGAAAGTCAAAGCAAAACGGCAACCGAAGTTGCCGTTTTTAGTGTTTTCTCCCTCTCCCCGTGGGAGAGGGCCGGGGTGAGGGCATCAGCGTGCGCATTTCCCCCTCACCCTAACCCTCTCCCTCAAGGGAGAGGGGATAAACCGTTACAGCGTATGCTCAGTACGGGCGATAATATCGTCCTGCGCATCCGGCGACAGGGCGGTGAAGAACGCCGAGTAACCCGCGACGCGCACCACCAGGTCACGATACTGATCCGGGTGTTTCTTCGCTTCCAGCAGCGTTTCGCGGGAGACGATGTTGTACTGAATGTGCCAGCCTTTATGCACCTCGAAGAAGGTGCGCAGCAGCACCATCAGCTTCTGGCGATCGCTGTCGTTTTCCAGCGTCGACGGGTTCAGCTTCTGGTTTAGCAGCACGCCGCCGAGAATCGCTTCCGTCGGCAGTTTACCCACGGAGCCAATCACCGCCGTCGGGCCGAGGTGGTCGGTACCGGAGGCCGGGCTTGCCCCTTCCGCCAGCGGGGTGTGGGCTTTACGGCCGTCCGGCGTCGCCATGGTTGCTGCGCCAAACGGCACGTTTGCGGAGATAGACGACGTGCCCGCGTAGTAGTTACCCCCAATCGGGCCGCGGCCGTAGCGTGGGTTGTGATACTGCTTCAGCTCTTCAATGTAGGTCTGATAAGCACGGGTCAGCAGCAGGTCCACGCTGTCGTCGTCGTTGCCGTACTTCGGCGCGCCGTTGATCAGGCGCTGGCGCAGCTGCTCGTGGGTCAGCCCCTCGAAGTCATCCGCCAGCGCCGCCGCCAGCTGTTGCTGACCGATAACGCCCTGGTCAAACACCAGCTTCTTCACCGCTGCCAGGCTGTTGCCAAGGTTGGCGATCCCCACCTGTAGGCCGGAAACCCAGTCATACTTCGCGCCGCCCTGCTTAATGCTTTTCGCGCGTTCGATACAGTCGTCCACCAGCGCCGAGCAGAGAATATCGTGGACGTTCTCTTCCAGCATGGTGTCCACCACGTACTCGATCTCAATGGATTTGCGGGTGTAGTAGCGGATCTGGTTATCCCACGCCGCCATGACCTCATCAAAATTCCCGAAGTTACCGGCAGAAAGCGCTTTTTCCTGCGGCAGGAACACCTGGCCGCTGGTGGCGTCGCGACCGCCTTCCAGCGCCGCCAGCATCACGCGGGCGAAGTTGATAAAGCTCATGCCGGTGCAGCGATAGCCCCACTTGCCGCCGACGGCGGTTTCGATGCAGCCAATAGCCGCATAGTCATACGCGTCCTCTCGTTCCACGCCGAGCTTGATAAATTCCGGGATCACGATTTCATCGTTGTTAAACGCCGGCATCCCGAAGCCGCAGCGGATCACCTGCACGCAGGCGTCGAGGAAGTCGTTGCTCATCCCCGCGTGGTAGCGCACGCTCAGGTTTGGCTGGGTGGAGCGCAGGCGACCACAGGACTCCAGAATCGCGTAAGAGAGCGGGTTGACCGCGTCCATCGGCTCACCGTTGACCAGCTTCTGGCCGCCGATGGTGACGTTCTGATACAGCGGGCTGCCCGCAGAGGCTTTGGAGTGCGAGCCGGAGCGGATTTTGTTCACTTCCAGCAGCTTCAGCCAGCAGCTGTGCAGCAGCTCAATGGCGTGCTCGCGATCCAGACTCTGGTCCAGCTCCACGTCGCGGCGGTAGTACGGGTAAAGGTACTGGTCCATACGGGCAAAGGAGACGGAGTGACCGTTGGACTCAATTTGCAGGATCAGCTGAATGAAGTAGCACAGCTGTAGCGCCTGCCAGAAGGTTTTTGGCGGTTGGTGGGCGATGATGTCGCAGTTTTCCGCCATGGCCAGCAGCTCGTCGCGGCGGCTGTCGCGGGTTTCTGTCGCGGCCATTTTACGCGCCAGGTCGGCAAAGCGTTTGATGTGCAGGCTTACGGCTTCCAGCACGATATCAATGGCTTTCAGGAACTGATCGCCGTGCAGATCGTCCAGCACCGTCAGGTTGATGCGCGACCGGCGCTCGGCCACTTTCGCGCGCAGGCCGTCAAGCCCTTTCTCCAGCACCAGCGGGAAATTCACTGCCAGGTGTGCGTCACCGGAGGTCATATTGCCTTCCGCTTTGATAATGCCGGTTTCCAGCAGGCCTTTCTGCTCGTCGGTAAACATACCGTAGCAGCGATCCTGCACCGTCTGGCCGCGCCACCACGGGCAGATCGCATGCAGGACGTGCTTGTTCTCTTCGCTGACCGCGAAGCCCGCACCCGGACGGTCCGCCAGATCGTCAATCTCTTTCTCAATCCAGGAGACGGTATATTCCGGGAAGATCGGCGCGGCGCGCACTTCGCTGGCCTGGTTACCGATAATCAGCTCGTCATGCTTGATCCAGATGGTACGCTCGGCCAGGTGATGCGCCAGCGCCAGGGCGCGACGTACCGGGATCGGCTTGTCCATGTGCTGCTGATACATTTCGGTGTAATGCTGCGCGCGCTCGGTACAGACCGGCGGCTTAACGATATGCACCAGCGCCGTTTTGTGCGCCTTGATGCGCTCGCTGAGGGTGTTGAGATTCAGGGTGGTCATAAGTTTATCCTCGTAAGGTCGCGGTTAACCCTTTCTGGCAGGCATACTGCTGCGCGAAGTCCAGCAGGGCAGGGTTATCCAGCGGTTTGTCAGGGGCAGAGTAGGGTTGGCCGAGCAGGGTGTATTTGTTCATGCCCAGCGTGTGATACGGCAGAAAATGAATATCGTGAACGCCGAGTTCGTCGGCGGCGAAATTGGTAATGGCGGTAACCGACGCTTCATCGGCGTTAAAGCCCTGGATCAGCGGCACGCGAATGGTGATTTTTTTCCCGGCGGCGGCCAGGCGCTTCAGGTTGTCCAGGATCCGTTTGGCTGAGCCATCGGTCCACTGTTTAAATACGTCACTGTCCACATGTTTCAGGTCCGCCAGGAATAGATCGACATACGGCAGTGACGGCTCGATATAATGCCATGGTACGTGAAGGCAGGTTTCAACGGCGGTATGAATGCCTTGTTCATGGCTGGCTTTAAACAGGGCATGTGCCAGCGCCGGGTTCATGAACGGCTCGCCGCCGGAGAGGGTGATCCCGCCGCCGCTGCGGTCGTAGAAGGGCTTGTCGCGCAGCACGGCGGCCATAATCTCCTCCACCTGCTTCTCTTCACCGCAGACGGTAAGCGCCTGGGTCGGGCAGCAGTCGGTGAGGGCAGTGAGCGTCTCGTCGTTAAGCTTCTCACGATGAATGACCAGCCCGTTCAGCGCGCGTTCAACACACCCCGGCGCGGCCTGCTGACACAGGTCACAGCCGTCCAGGCACAGACGGGCATCAAACAGGACGTCCCGCGTGCGGGAGCGGCTTTCCGGGTTCTGACACCAGCGACAGCCCAGCGAGCAGCCTTTCAGGAATACCACGGTTCGAATACCGGGACCGTCGTGGGTGGAGTAACGCTGTATATTGAAGATCATTTTCTTGCCCTCGAATTACATATGAAGATTAAATTACTTTCGAATGAAAGTTATCTTGATATGGGTCAATTCCTGAGCAGGTTTTGCTGTGATAGGGTAAGTGCAGGCTAATTTTGAGGGTGACATCATGGAACTTTATCTCGACACATCTGACGTTGCGGCAGTCAAAAAGCTGGCGCGTATCTTCCCGCTGGCGGGCGTGACCACTAACCCAAGCATTGTGGCGGCGGGTAAAACGCCTCTGGAAGAGCTGCTGCCCGCGCTGCACGACGCGCTGGGCGGCAAGGGCCGGCTGTTCGCTCAGGTGATGGCGAAGACCGCCGAGGGAATGGTGGAAGACGCACGTAAGCTGCGCGCGATAATCAATGACCTGGTGGTGAAAGTGCCCGTGACCGCTGAAGGGCTGGCGGCGATCAAAATGCTGAAAGCAGAAGGGATCCCGACGCTGGGTACGGCGGTGTACGGCGCAGCACAGGGGATGCTCTCCGCACTGGCGGGGGCTGAGTATGTGGCTCCTTATGTGAACCGCGTGGACGCGCAGGGCGGGGATGGGATCCAGACGGTGGTCGAACTGCAACAGTTGCTGACCCTGCATGCCCCGCAGTCAAAAGTGCTGGCGGCGAGCTTTAAAACCCCGCGCCAGGCGCTGGACTGCCTGCTGGCAGGGTGCGAATCCATCACGCTGCCGCTGGACGTGGCGCAGCAGTTTATTACCTCTCCGGCCGTGGATGCGGCAATTGTGAAGTTTGAGCAGGACTGGCAGGGGGCGTTTGGACGGACGTCTGTCTGATGCGGTTGCCGGGTGGCGCTAACGCTTACCCGGCCTACGTTTGCATCGCTGTTGCCGGGTGGCGCCGTTCGAGCCGTTGTAGGTCGGGTAAGGCAAAGCCGCCACCCGACTTTTTTATTTGCTGCACACCTCACACCCCGGGTTACGCATCAGCTTCATCTCGCGGAACTGGCAGGTCATCGCGTCATACATCACGATTTTACCCGCTGCGGGCGTGCCGTAGTGCGCCAGCACTTTGATCGCCTCCATCGCCTGCAAGGAACCGATAACGCCAACCAGTGGCGCCATCACGCCCGCCTCGACGCAGGTCAGCGCATTCTCGCCAAACAGACGGCTCAGGCAGCGGTAGCAGGGCTCTCCTTCAGCGTAGGTGAAGACGCTGATTTGCCCCTCCATGCGGATGGCCGCGCCGGAAATCAGCGGCGTTTTACGGGCAAAGCAGCCCGCATTGAGCTGGTTGCGAATGGCGACGTTATCGGTGCAGTCCAGCACCAGGTCATGCCGTGCAATCTGCGCAAACAGCGCGTCGTCATCCAGCATCGCGTCAATCAGGGTGAACTGAACGTTGGGGTTAATGCGCGCCAGCGCCGTGCGTGCTGATTCCACTTTAGGCTGACCGACCGTCGCGTCGCTGTGCAGCGTCTGGCGTTGCAGGTTGGACACCGACACGGTATCGAAGTCCAGCAGCGTCATGCTGCCGACGCCCGCCGCAGCCAGATATTGCGCTGCCGCGCAGCCCAGCCCGCCAAGACCCACAACCAGCACGCTGGCCGCCTTGAGCGCTTCCTGGCCCTCGAAATCAAACCCGCGCAGCACGATCTGGCGGTTATAGCGCATCATCTCCGGGTCGCTCAGTTCCACCGTCATGTCAGCCTCCGAACAGGTGGTTAAAGCGTTCCACTTCAACCCATTCGCCCGCCTCAACGTGGCCGCGATCGCGCTCCAGCACGATAAAGCAGTTACCCTGACTGAAGGAGCTAAAGATGTGCGAACCCTGATGCCCGGTGGTGCTCACCTCCAGCTCGCCGTCGGCGTTGCGCGCCAGAATGCCGCGCTGGAAATCGAGACGGCCCGGTGATTTTTTGAGGCGCGTTGCCGCCCGCACGCGCACACGCTCCGGAAGCGGGCTGGCATTGTTGCCTGAAAGCTTCGCCAGCAGCGGGATCACCAGCTGGTAGAAGGTCAGCGCGGCAGAGACCGGGTTACCCGGCAGGCCACAGAACCAGCTGTGCGGAAGTTTGCCAAACGCGAACGGTTTGCCCGGTTTAATCGCCAGCTTCCAGAAGGCGATTTCGCCCAGCTCTTCAAGCAGGGTTTTGGTGTAATCCGCTTCGCCAACCGATACGCCGCCGGAGCTGATCACCACGTCGGCAGAGGCGTCAGCGTCGATAAACGCCGCGCGCAGTTTTTGCGGATCGTCAGGAATGATACCGAGGTTAATCACCTCACAGCCCAGCTGCTCAAGCATCAGGTGCACCGCCAGACGGTTGGTGTCGTAAATCTGCCCCTCGTTCAGCGGCTGACCCGGAAGCTGTAGCTCATCTCCCGTGGAGAACACCGCCACGCGCACTTTGCGGACCACGTCAATCTCCGCGATGCCAAGCGATGCCAGCACCGGCAGTTCGGCGACCGTCAGCTTTTGCCCGGCGGCAAAGACCGTTGCGCCCAGGGTAATGTCTTCCCCGATGTGGCGGATATTCTGTCCCGCTTTGACGCTGGCGGTAAAGCGCACGCCGTCGTCCGTTTGTTCGGTCTCTTCCTGCATCACCACGGCTTCACAGCCCTTTGGCACCGGTGCCCCGGTCATAATGCGCACGCAGGTGCCCGCTGGCCACTCACCGATAAACGGCTGCCCGGCAAACGCTTTACCTGCCACCGGCAGCGGCTGACCCGTTTGCAGATCCGCCAGACGTACGGCATAGCCGTCCATCGCCGCGTTATCAAACCCCGGCACGTTCAGCGGCGAGACGATATCGCGCGCGGCAATACGGCCAAAACAGCGCACAAGCGGCAGTGTCTCAACGTCGTGCAGTGGAGTAATACGATCAAGCATCTGCGAGAGTGCCGTCTCAAGCGGCATCAGTCCGGCGGTAAAATCCATGGTGGGCTCCTGCGGAGTAACAACGAAAGCGCTCATTATGGCAGAAAAGTGCGGCTAACTGTATGACCCGATGGGTGTACGCTTTACATCACAGTTGCGTCTTTCTATATTCAAAAATCATCTGAAGATTCGTCGACGATAATGATATTTATAGAAAAAGCAGCCAGCCAGGCTGATGGGTGATGCGAAATGAGTAAAGCGGTTATCGCAATTCATGGCGGTGCCGGGGCAATCACCCGTGCACAGCTCAGTCCCGAGCAGGAGAAGCGTTATATTGATGCGCTGAACGCCATTGTGGAAACAGGCCAGCGGATGCTGGAAGCGGGCGACAGCGCGCTGGACGTGGTGACCGAAGCAGTACGTCTGCTGGAGGAGTGCCCGCTGTTTAATGCCGGTATTGGCTCGGTCTTTACGCGCGATGAAACGCACGAGCTGGATGCCTGCGTGATGGACGGCGTCACCCTGAAGGCGGGCGCGGTAGCAGGCGTCAGCCGTCTGCGTAATCCGGTGCTGGCCGCGCGTCTGGTGATGGAACAAAGCCCGCATGTGCTGCTGGCCGGGGCGGGGGCGGAAAAATTTGCCGTCGAGCACGGGATGGACACGGTCTCGCCCGATCTTTTTTCCACCGAGGAGCGTTACCGGCAACTGCTGGAGGCCCGTACAGCGGGGATGACGCAGCTGGACCATGCCGCGCCGCTCGATGAACGCAGCAAAATGGGCACGGTAGGCGCGGTGGCGCTGGATAAAGCCGGTAATCTCGCCGCCGCGACGTCGACAGGCGGTATGACCAACAAACTTCCCGGTCGCGTCGGCGACAGCCCGCTGCCGGGGGCCGGGTGTTACGCCAATAACGCCACCGCGGCGGTGTCATGCACCGGCACCGGCGAAGTGTTTATCCGCGCGCTGGCGGCCTACGACATTACCGCGCTAATGGATTACGGCGGATTAAGCCTGAGTGAGGCCTGCGAGCGGGTAGTGATGGAGAAACTGCCGGCGCTGGGCGGGATTGGCGGCTTAATTGCGGTGGATCGGGAGGGCAACGTGGCTCTGCCGTTCAACAGTGAAGGGATGTACCGGGCGTGGGGGTATGCCGGCGATGCGCCCAGCACAGGCATTTATCGTGAATAAGGGGGCATTGCGTGCCGCACCGTGAAGAGCTGGACAACTGCGAAGTGCTGGCTGTCCACCAACTGAATATTGCGTTTCAGGAAGAGCGGCAGTTCATCCCCGCAGTACAGAATTTATCGTTTTCGCTCAGGCGCGGCGAGACGCTGGCGATTGTTGGCGAATCAGGTTCCGGTAAATCCGTTACCGCGCTGGCGCTGATGCGTCTGCTTGAGCAGACGGGCGGGCAGGTCACCAGCGAGCGGATGCTGTTGCGCCGTCGCAACCGTCAGGTTATCGATCTCAACGAGCTGAGTGCGTCCCAGATGCAGGGGGTGCGCGGGGCAGATATTGCGATGATTTTTCAGGAGCCGATGACCTCCCTGAACCCGGTTTTTCCGGTGGGCGAGCAGATTGCCGAATCTATCCGCCTGCATCAGGGACTGAGCGGTGATGAGGCGCTCAACGAAGCAAAACGGATGCTGGAGCTGGTGCGTATCCCTGAGGCGCACGCGATTTTGTCCCGCTATCCGCATCAGCTTTCCGGCGGCATGCGCCAGCGGGTGATGATTGCGATGGCGCTGTCGTGCCGTCCGGCGGTGCTCATTGCGGACGAACCCACCACGGCGCTGGATGTCACCATTCAGGCCCAGATCCTGCAACTGATTAAGGTGTTGCAGCAGGAGATGGAGATGGGGGTGATTTTCATCACCCACGATATGGGGGTGGTGGCGGATATTGCCGATCGGGTGCTGGTTATGCATCAGGGCAATGCCGTGGAAACCGGCACGGTGGAGCAGGTCTTTCATGCGCCGGTGCATCCTTATACCAAAGCGCTGCTGGCGGCGGTCCCGCGTCTGGGGGCCATGAATGGCAGTGATTTTCCGCGCCGTTTTCCGCTGTTCTCACAGACCGAACAGGGCCAGCAGGAAGACGAAACCGAGCAGGATACGGTGGTTCCCGGCAGGCCAATCCTCGAAGTGCGTGACCTGGTGACCCGTTTCCCGCTGCGTAGCGGGATCCTCAATCGCGTGAAGCGCGAAGTGCATGCGGTTGAAAACGTCAGTTTTGATCTCTGGCCGGGCGAAACGCTGGCGCTGGTGGGGGAGTCCGGCTGCGGTAAATCCACCACCGGGCGGGCGCTGCTCAGGCTGGTGGCGTCGCAGGAGGGGAGCATCACCTTCAACGGTGAGCGCATCGACACGCTCCCTAACAGTAAATTGCAGGCGGTGCGCCGGGATATTCAGTTTATATTCCAGGATCCTTATGCGTCGCTCGATCCGCGCCATACGGTGGGGTACTCGATTATGGAGCCGCTGCGGGTGCATAACCTGCTCGACGGTGAAGCCGCGCAGCGCCGCGTCGCATGGCTGCTGGAGCGCGTGGGCCTGAAGCCGGAGCATGCCTGGCGTTATCCGCACGAATTTTCTGGCGGTCAGCGACAGCGTATCTGCATTGCGCGGGCATTGGCCCTCAATCCGAAAGTGGTGATTGCGGATGAGTCCGTGTCAGCGCTGGATGTCTCTATCCGCGCGCAAATCATCAATCTCCTGCTCGATTTACAGCGGGATTTGGGCATTGCGTTTCTGTTTATCTCCCACGATATGGCGGTGGTGGAGCGGATCAGCCATCGCGTGGCGGTGATGTACATGGGGCAAATTGTTGAAATCGGCCCACGTCGGGCGGTGTTTGAAAACCCGCAGCACCCTTACACCCGCAAGCTGATGGCTGCCGTACCGGTTGCCGATCCTGAGCATCGTCACGCCCAGCGCGTGCTGTTGCAGGACGAAATGCCGAGCAATATTCGTAAACGGGGCGAAACCCTGGAGCGCGTGGCGCTGCGTGAGGTGGGACCCGGTCATTTTGTCGCACCACCGCGTCAGGGCAATGCATTCTCGCGGTTATAACTTACAACAGGCAGGAGAACACAATGGTTCCTTTTGTTGCTCGTAAATGGCTGCTGGCCGCGAGCGTGACGGCTGCGCTGGCCGCCGCCCCCGCGTTCGCGGCGAAAGATGTGGTGGTGGCTGTGGGGTCTAACTTCACGACCCTGGATCCGTATGATGCCAACGACACTCTTTCTCAGGCGGTGGCAAAATCCTTCTACCAGGGGCTGTTCGGCCTGGACCGCGAAATGAAGCTGAAAAACGTGCTGGCGGAAGGCTATACCGTGTCGGACGACGGGCTGGTCTATACCGTTAAGCTCCGTACCGGCGTGAAGTTCCAGGATGGCACCGACTTCAACGCCGAGGCGGTTAAGGTCAACCTGGATCGTGCCAGCAATCCGGAAAACGGTCTTAAACGCTACAACCTGTATAAAAATATCGCCCAAACCGAGGTGGTTGATCCGGCAACGGTGAAGATCACCCTCAAAGAGCCGTTCTCGGCGTTTATCAATATCCTGGCGCATCCCGCGACGGCGATGATTTCCCCCGCCGCCCTGAAAAAATACGGCAAAGAGATTGGATTCCACCCGGTGGGGACCGGACCGTACGAACTGCTCACCTGGAACCAGACCGATTTTGTGAAGGTTAAAAAATTCGCCGGATACTGGCAGCAGGGGCTGCCGAAGCTGGATACCATCACCTGGCGGCCGGTAGTGGACAACAACACCCGCGCCGCAATGCTGCAAACCGGCGAAGCGCAGTTTGCCTTCCCGATCCCGTACGAACAGGCTGCGCTGCTGGCGAAAAACAGCAAGCTGGAACTGGTGGCCAGCCCGTCGATTATGCAGCGCTACATCAGCATGAACGTCACGCAGAAACCGTTTGATAACCCGAAGGTGCGTGAAGCCATCAACTACGCCATTAACCGCCAGGCGCTGGTGAAGGTGGCCTTTGCCGGCTACGCCACCCCGGCGACGGGCGTGATGCCGCCAACCATTGAGTACGCGCAAAGCTATCAGCCGTGGCCTTACGATCCGGCGAAAGCGCGGGAACTGCTGAAAGAGGCGGGCTATCCGAACGGCTTTAGCACTACGCTGTGGTCGTCGCATAACCACAGTACCGCGCAGAAGGTGCTGCAATTTACCCAGCAGCAGCTGGCTCAGGTGGGCATTAAAGCCAGGGTTACGGCGATGGATGCCGGACAGCGAGCGGCGGAAGTGGAAGGCAAAGGACAGAAAGAGAGCGGCGTGCGGATGTTCTACACCGGCTGGACGGCTTCAACCGGAGAAGCGGACTGGTCCCTGTCGCCGCTTTTTGCTTCCCAGAACTGGCCGCCAACGCTGTTCAATACCGCGTTCTACAGTAATCCGCAGGTGGATAAAGATCTGGCCGATGCCCTAAAAACCACCAAACCGGAAGAGAAAGCACGCCTGTACAAAGAGGCGCAGGACATTATCTGGAAAGAGTCGCCGTGGGTGCCGCTGGTGGTGGAAAAACTGGTCTCAGCCCACAACAAAGCGCTGACCGGTTTTTACATCATGCCGGATACGGGCTTTAGCTTTGATGACGCGGATTTGAAATAAAACTCATGCTGAATTATGTGTGTAAACGCCTGCTGGGGCTTATCCCGACGCTGCTGATTGTGGCCGTGCTGGTGTTTTTGTTTGTCCATATGCTGCCCGGCGATCCGGCGCGTTTGATTGCCGGACCGGAAGCGGATGCGACGGTTATTGAACTGGTGCGTAAACAGCTCGGTCTTGATCAGCCGCTGTACAGGCAATTTCTGCGTTACATTGGCAATGTCCTTCAGGGCGATTTCGGCATCTCAATGGTGTCGCGTCGTCCGGTGTCGGAGGAGATTGCCAGCCGCTTTATGCCTACCTTCTGGTTAACGATTGCCAGTATGAGCTGGGCGGTTGTCTTTGGCCTGGGCGCGGGGATTGTCGCCGCCGTCTGGCGCAACCGCTGGCCGGATAAGCTCGGTATGGCGCTGGCGGTCACCGGCATCTCTTTCCCGGCGTTTGCGCTGGGCATGCTGCTGATGCAGATTTTCTCCGTCGAGCTGGGCTGGTTGCCGACCGTCGGGGCCGACACCTGGAAGCACTACATTCTGCCCTCTATGACGCTAGGCGCGGCCGTTGCGGCGGTTATGGCCCGGTTTACCCGCGCCTCGTTTGTCGACGTGCTGAGCGAAGATTACATTCGCACCGCGCGGGCAAAAGGGGTGAGTGAGAAATGGGTCATTCTGAAGCATGGTTTTCGTAATGCGATGATCCCGGTGGTCACGATGATGGGGCTACAGTTCGGCTTCCTGCTGGGGGGCTCTATCGTGGTTGAGAAGGTCTTTAACTGGCCGGGGCTGGGGCGCCTGCTGGTCGACTCGGTCGATATGCGTGACTATCCGGTTATTCAGGCTGAAGTCCTGCTTTTCTCGCTGGAGTTTATTCTTATCAACTTAGTGGTGGATGTGCTTTACGCCGCCATTAACCCGGCCATCAGGTATAAGTAAGATGCGATTACTGAACTGGCGTCGCCAGGCCATTTTAAACGCTATGCCGGGGATCAGGCCGGACCATATTCGCACCCCGTGGGTTGAGTTCTGGCGTCGATTCCGTCGTCAGCCCGTCGCTATGGTCGCGGGGTTGTTTGTGTTACTGCTGATCCTGGTGGCGATTATCGCCCCCTGGATAGCCCCGTTTGATGCGGAAAACTACTTCGACTACGACCGGCTGAACGATGGTCCGTCGATGATGCACTGGTTTGGCGTGGACTCGCTCGGGCGCGATATATTCAGCCGCGTGCTGGTAGGGGCGCAGATCTCACTGGCGGCCGGGGTCTTCGCGGTGCTGATGGGCGCAGCAATTGGCACCGTGCTGGGGCTGGTGGCCGGGTACTACGAAGGCTGGTGGGACCGCATCATCATGCGTATCTGCGACGTGCTGTTTGCCTTTCCCGGTATTCTGCTGGCGATTGCCGTGGTGGCGGTGATGGGCAGCGGCATGGCGAACGTCATTATCGCCGTGGCGGTATTCTCGATTCCCGCTTTCGCGCGTCTGGTACGTGGCAACACGCTGGTGCTGAAGCAGCAGACCTTTATCGAGTCGGCGCGCAGCATGGGAGCCAGCGATGCCACCATCCTGTTCAGCCATATTCTGCCGGGAACGGTCTCGTCTATCGTGGTCTATTTCACCATGCGCATAGGCGTGTCGATTATCTCGGCGGCCAGCCTGTCGTTTCTGGGGTTAGGGGCACAGCCGCCGACGCCGGAGTGGGGGGCGATGCTGAACGAGGCGCGGGCGGATATGGTGATTGCGCCACACGTGGCGATCTTCCCGAGCCTGGCGATTTTCCTGACCGTGCTGGCGTTTAACCTGCTGGGGGATGGGCTGCGCGACGCGCTGGATCCGAGGATTAAGGGGTAGTGCAGTGAAATGTGCCGGGTGGCGGCTACGCCTTACCCGGCCTACAAAAGGGAAGCAGGGTGTTTAAACCCGGCTACCCCACAGGTCATACTCATCCGCGTTTTCAACCTTCACGCGAATAATATCACCCGGCTTAACCTGTGTTTCGCCGTTCAGGTACACCGCGCCGTCGATTTCAGGCGCATCCGCCATGCTGCGGCCAATCGCGCCTTCTTCGTCCACTTCGTCGATAATCACCAGAATTTCGCGGCCCACTTTCTCCTGCAAGCGTTCAGCCGAGATCTGCTGTTGCAGCTGCATAAAGCGGTTCCAGCGCTCCTCTTTTACCTCTTCCGGCACCTGGTCCGCCAGCTCGTTGGCGGTTGCGCCTTCAACCGGGCTGTACTTGAAGCAGCCGACGCGATCCAGACGCGCCTCTTTCAGGAAGTCGAGCAGCATCTGGAAATCTTCTTCGGTTTCACCCGGGAAGCCGACAATAAAGGTGGAGCGCAGGGTCAGATCCGGGCAGATCTCACGCCACTGCTTGATGCGCGCCAGTTGGCGATCCACGGAGCCAGGACGTTTCATCAGCTTCAGAATACGCGGGCTGGCGTGCTGTAGCGGGATATCCAGATACGGCAGGATTTTGCCTTCCGCCATCAGCGGGATCACATCGTCAACGTGCGGGTAAGGATAGACGTAGTGCAGGCGCGTCCAGATCCCGAGCTTAGCCAGCTGCTCGCACAGGCCGACCATGCTGGTTTTCACCGGCTCGCCGTTGTGGAAACCGGAGCGGTGTTTGACGTCCACACCGTAGGCGGAGGTGTCCTGGGAGATGACCAGCAGCTCCTTCACGCCCGCGTCGGCCAGGCGTTTGGCTTCTGCCAGCACCTCGCCAATCGGACGGCTCACCAGATCGCCACGCATCGACGGTATGATGCAGAAGGTACAGCGGTGGTTGCAGCCTTCGGAAATTTTCAGGTAGGCGTAGTGGCGCGGCGTCAGCTTCACGCCCTGTTCCGGCACCAGGCTCAGGAACGGGTTGTGCTTTGGTTTGGGGACGTAGTGATGAACATGTTCCAGCACCTGCTCGTAGCTGTGCGGGCCGGTGATCTCCAGCACTTTCGGGTGCACTTCGCGGATCTGATCCACCTTCGCGCCCAGGCAGCCGGTGACAATCACTTTGCCGTTTTCCGTCAGTGCTTCACCAATGGCTTCCAGTGACTCCTGGACCGCGCTGTCGATGAACCCGCAGGTGTTGACGATCACCATGTCGGCGTTGTCGTAGCTTGGCACCACGTCATAGCCTTCAGTGCGAAGTTCAGTCAGGATGCGTTCGGAGTCCACCAGGTTCTTCGGGCAGCCGAGGGAGACAAAGCCGATTTTCGGCGGGTGCGTAACATTGCTCATAGGTTAAAAATTCATCAATTATGGAGTTATCAGGGCGGGATTTTACAGCGTATCGCGGGGGATTTATACACTCTTGATGGCGCAGTTGAGGCGGGCAATCGTTGTAACATTGTAAAGAATGTTAATCAGTTATCGTTTATTGATCTCAGGCATTACATTGTACAAAAAATGACCTTATCCTTAATAAGGTAACATGGCTGACAGGGGAGGAAATAGCATGTCCGTTGACAGACTGAAACGCGATCTGCTTAACAAGCTGATCAACGCCCGAATCGACCTGGCCGCATATCTGCAACTCCGCAAGGCGAAAGGGTATATGTCAGTCAGCGAAAGCGAAAATCTGCGTGATAACTTCTTTGAACTTTGCA
This sequence comes from Enterobacter cloacae complex sp. 302F9, assembly GCF_050030335.1. Classification (NCBI taxonomy): domain Bacteria; kingdom Pseudomonadati; phylum Pseudomonadota; class Gammaproteobacteria; order Enterobacterales; family Enterobacteriaceae; genus Enterobacter; species Enterobacter cloacae complex sp. 302F9. The sequence goes on from NZ_JBLGUC010000001.1 coordinate 1,515,433, forward strand.
ATTTCATGCGTGAAAAAGCACCCATCCTGAAAGCGCACTACGCTGAAAGCGAATTAGTGGCGTTGCGCCGCGCCGCCGAGGTGCTCTCCATCGCCGGGGTCTGTTTGATGAACGGACGTCACGACTGCCCGAATTTTATTGCCGTTAACGCGGAGAAGCTTGAAAACTGCCTGACCACGCTCGCGCTTTGCATCATGTGTCTGAACAAGCCGGAAACGCTTGCCCGGCACTGAACCCGGGGGAGGCAACTCCCCCTTCTGATTAAGCTTTTGTAAAAGTGGTAACGCACCCGGGAACAGTGGCTAATCTTTAAGCCATATGTCGATAAAGGAGTGCGTTATGCCTCGATCCTCGCTGATTTTCCTTCCAGTCTTGTTATTCCCGCTTTCACTGCTTGCAGCACCTGAGACGGTTAAGGTCGACGTGCTACAGACAAAACTGGATCACCCCTGGTCGCTGGCGTTTTTGCCAGATAACAAGGGGCTGCTCATCACGCTCAAAGACGGGCAGCTTAAGCACTGGCAGGCAGGAAAAGGGCTCTCCGATCCGATTGTCGGCGTGCCGAAAGTGTGGGCGAGCGGCCAGGGCGGACTGCTGGACGTCGCGCTGGCCCCGGATTTTGCACAGTCACGGCGGGTCTGGCTCAGCTTCGCCGAGGCAGGTAATGATGGCAAAGCGGGTACCGCCGTGGGCTACGGGCGGTTGAGCGATGACATTTCGCGCATTGAGGGCTTCCAGGTGGTGTTCCGACAGATGCCGAAGCTCTCTACCGGCAACCACTTTGGCGGACGGCTGGTGTTCGACGGCAAAGGCTATCTCTTTATTGGCCTGGGTGAAAACAACCAGCGCCCGACGGCGCAGGAGCTGGACAAGCTTCAGGGCAAGGTGGTGCGCCTGACGGAGGACGGAAAAGTGCCGCCGGATAATCCGTTTGTGAACACCGCCGGTGCGCGCCCGGAAATCTGGTCCTATGGCATTCGCAACCCGCAGGGGATGGCGATGAATCCGTGGAGTGACACGCTGTGGCTCAACGAACACGGACCACGCGGTGGGGATGAGATTAACATTCCTGAGAAGGGCAAAAACTACGGCTGGCCCCTGGCGACGCACGGGATCAATTACAGCGGCCTGAAAATCCCGGAAGCGAAAGGCGAGCACGTTGAGGGCACCGAAAAGCCGTTGTTTGTCTGGAAAGTATCGCCCGCCGTCAGCGGCATGGCGTTCTACAACAGCGACGTCTTCCCACAGTGGAAAAACAAGCTGTTTATCGGCGCGCTGAAGGAGAAAGACGTCATCGTGCTGAGCGTGAAGGGCAATAGCGTGACGGAGGACGGACGCATTCTGGGCGATAAAGATCAGCGTATTCGCGATGTGCGCGTCGGGCCGGATGGCTATCTGTACGTGCTGACTGACGAGACGGACGGGCAACTGCTGAAAGTCAGCCCGTCCAGGTCGTAATCAGGTCACCGGGATCATCACCACGTTGCGATACGCCGGGCGCTCGCTAAGCTGCTGGATCCAGCGCTCCAGGTGAGGGCGCGGGCTCCAGCTAAGACCCATGTTAGTGAGGTTCCAGACGAAGGGGGCGACGGCGATATCGCCCACGCCGAAGGTGTCGCCGGAGAACCAGGCGTGCTTCGCCAGTTCGTCGTCCATCATCGCGAACAGGGATTCGCAGGCGTCCTGGGCGGCATGAATGGCGGGATAATCACGTTCGGCTTCCGGCGTGCGGATCAGCCCCATCAGGATCACCCGGTGCGTGGGGGAAAGCGTCTGGTTTGCCCAGTCCATCCATTTTTCGCCCTGCGCGCGCCGGGCCGGATTTTCCACCCACAGGCGACCCTGGCCGTACTGCGCGGCGAGATAACGCACGATGGTGTTGGACTCCCACAGCGTGGCGTCTGTCTCGTCATCGCGCAGCAACGGCACCAGTCCGTTTGGGTTCATCGCCAGATAGTCGGCGTCTTTATTCACCCCGAACGCCATGCCAGCCATGATTTGATTGAACGGTAAATCCAGCTCCTCCAGCGTCCAGAGCACTTTCTTCACGTTGGTCGAATTGTTCCTGCCCCACAGCGTAATCATATTTACTCCCGATGAGATGTGAATCCGAGTCAGCTTTTCGCCATGGTGAGATAAACCTAACAATTACGCAACAGATGCTAAAAAAAACGCCGCAATCAAAGCGTATCTGAATGTTATTGCATAAACTTTAAAAACTTTACCTGGAACAGGTTTCTTTGAACGCTGTAGTGCGCTATTACTCATCGCTTCTTGCGACACGGTGATTGTGACGTGATTTTTAGAATGGACACTCGGGTGGCATTTATGACGCAAAAAACTTCTTCTCTGCGCAGCCTGGCGGCAGGCTCGGCGCTGCTTTTCCTTTTTGCCCCAACGCTCCATGCGGCGGAACAGACGGCGCCCGAAGCGCCGCCTGTCGATGCGCGCGCCTGGATCCTGATGGATTACGCCAGCGGGAAAGTGCTGGCGGAAGGTAACGCCGACGAAAAACTCGACCCGGCGAGCCTGACGAAAATTATGACCAGCTATGTTGTCGGCCAGGCGTTGAAAGCGGGCAAGATCAAGCTGGATGACATGGTCACCGTCGGCAAAGATGCCTGGGCGACGGGTAACCCGGCGCTGCGCGGCTCGTCCGTCATGTTCCTGAAGCCCGGCGATCAGGTCTCCGTTTCCGATCTGAATAAAGGGGTCATTATTCAGTCGGGAAATGATGCCTGTATTGCGCTGGCCGATTACGTCGCAGGCAGTCAGGACTCATTCATTGGGTTGATGAATGGCTACGCGCAAAAACTGGGTCTGACCAACACCACCTTTAAAACCGTTCACGGCCTGGATGCGCCCGGTCAGTTCAGTACCGCGCGCGATATGGCGCTGCTGGGCAAAGCGCTGATCCATGACGTGCCGGATGAGTACGCCATCCATAAAGAGAAAGAGTTTACCTTCAACAATATCCGCCAGCCTAACCGTAATCGTCTGCTCTGGAGCAGTAACGTTAACGTGGACGGCATGAAAACGGGGACGACCGCCGGGGCCGGATACAACCTGGTGGCTTCTGCGACGCAGGGCGACATGCGCCTGATCTCGGTGGTGCTGGGGACGAAAACCGACCGCATTCGTTTTAATGAATCCGAAAAACTGCTGACCTGGGGTTTCCGCTTCTTTGAAACCGTCACGCCGATTAAGCCGGACGCCACCTTCGTCAGCCAGCGCGTCTGGTTTGGGGATAAAAGTGAAGTGAACCTGGGGGCAGGTGAAGCGGGGTCCGTCACCATTCCACGCGGTCAGCTGAAAAACCTGAAAGCCAGCTATACCCTGACCGAGCCACAGCTGACCGCGCCGTTGAAAAAAGGCCAGGTGGTCGGGACGATAGATTTCCAGCTTAACGGCAAATCCATTGAGCAGCGTCCGCTGGTGGTGATGGAAGCGGTGGAAGAGGGCGGCTTCTTCAGCCGGATGTGGGACTTTGTGTTAATGAAGTTCCACGGCTGGTTTGGCAGCTGGTTTAGCTAGGTTTTTGCCGGGTGGCGCTGCGCTTACCCGGCCTTCGTTTGAGCCGTTGTAGGCCGGGTAAGGCGAAGCCGCCACCCGGCACAACCTCAATACATCAACTTCACCTGCTGCGCCTTTGCATACGACACCAGCTCGTCATCCGGGCGGCAATCACTGACGATGGCGTCAAAGCGCGACAGTTCCCCCATCCTTGCCGGACGAACCTTGCCAAATTTACTGTGATCAACCACCAGCACATGCTGCTGTGCGGCGTTGAGCGCCCACTGTTTCACCGGTAACTCTTCAAGATTAAAACAGGTTGCCCCCTGTTTCACATTCACACCCGCCGCAGAGTAAAAGGCGATATCCGGACATACATTGCTCAGCGTGTCCTGAATATTCAGCGGTTTGAAGATGGCGTTGCTGGCATGAAACTCGCCGCCGCACAAAATCACCCGGCACGCCGGTTTCTCCTGCAAGGCCAGGAAGGTGTTTAGCGAATAACAGACGGCGGTAAAGGGAACGGTGCTGTCGATGGCCTCGATGATCCACGGGGTTGTCGTACCGCAGTCAAAAAACAGCGTTTGATGCGGCTGCACCAGCGAGGCGGCGAGCCGTGCGGCTTTGCGCTTCTCTTCCACCAGGCGTGTTTTTTGATCGCTTAACAGATAATGGCTGGCGCTACGCGGCTCCAGAACAATATACCCGCCAAGCAGCACAACGGGGGCGCTGTCGCTGTTCAGATCGCGACGAATGGTCATTTCAGACACGCCAAGCAGGGTAGCGGCTTCCTTAAGATGCAGCTTATCGCTGCGCTTCAGCGCCTGAAGCAGCTGAGCAATGCGGTCATCGCGACGTGTTTCCATAGATCCTCGGGCTAAAAAAGTGAGCCCCCGCAGGGCGGGGGCTCAAGTGTAACCTGACGGACCGGGGTTAGTCACGTATCCAGCCTTTGCGGATCGGAAGGGCAAACAGAACGCGATAGGCCTGTGATAATCCACGATAAAGCGCCGGACCAAAGAGGCTCCACAGGATGGCTGCGCTGACGCAGCCCATCAGCCCCACCAGGAAACCGCCGACCATATCCAGCGGCCAATGTACGCCCAGGTAGACGCGGGACCAGGCGATAGCGACCGCCACGCCCATCAGCACCATGCCGGACCACAGGCGATGCCAGAACAGGAAGGCCAGCGCAAAGGTGAAGATCACCGTGCCGTGATCGCTCGGGAACGAGTCATCCGGCGCATGGTGCAGGAAGTTGTAGCCGACGTGCTCGACAAACGGACGATCGTGCGGGAAGGCGTGGCCCAGCACGTAGCTTGCCAGCACGCTCACGCCGATCGCCATCGCCATTTTGATCACCAGATGGCGCTGGGCGGTGACCTGTGTACGAGGTCCCCATAACCAGAGGATCACCGCCAGCGCCGGTACAATGCTGATCACATCTTTCGCAATGAAGGTGGCGAGATCGATCATCCATTCCGGTGATGCTGGCGTGGCGTTGAGCAGGTAAAACAGTTCGTAGTTCAGATTTTCTAACATAATCTCGTTACTCTTTAGCAAACCAGGTGGAAACCAGCCCGTAAACCAGCACCTGGGAAAACCAGACCCACCACCCGGCCCACAGGTTGTGAGAGAAAAAATGCGCGCCGCGCATGACCTGCCCGAATCCCATCAGCAGCCCCATAACAACGCCTAACGCGATAAAGGTCCAGGCCAGGCGCGGACGTTCACGCCAGAAGGCAAAAAACAACCCCATCACCATAAACCCGCTTGAGGCGTGGCCGCCGGGAAAGCAGCGTCCTGGTCCGCTGTCTGCCGGAACGGCGCTGAACAGGGGATACGAGACGGCTTTGCCGCCATACTCAACCAGATCCCACGGACAGCTGTGGTGGCTTATGCTTTTCAGCACCCCAACTACCAGCGCCCCCAGCCCCATCAGAAGCGCGGCCGTCACCAGCCGGGCATTGCGTTTGTAAGCGCCGTAAATCAGCGATGCGGCAGCCAGCGCAATGGCCACATATTTCGCCAGCCGATGGTTCAGCAGATCCAGCAGCGGGTTTTGCTGTAGCGGGAAATGGTGCGTCGCCGCGTCATACCAGAAGCCGGTTATCCATCGGTCAAGCGATTCATCGCGCGAAAGCCAGGTAAAAAGCAGCGCAAGGACGATCAGCCCGAAAAGCTGATAACCATAAAAGCGGGCAGGCAAACGGTAAAGGCGTTTTGTCTTATTTGTCGGTAACTTAGATAATTCTGAAGGGCTGACGGCGTGTGTCATAGTTTCGGTCAATAACGTGAAATAGCACTATCATAGGGAGGGCAACTTAAGGAAACCTTAAACAACAACGATAAGTGCTTTATTTCTGTGTTTTCACGTGATTATGCTATCTCAGACAGCGGCAATTCATTACACTCATCGCGATTTTTTCATACTAAAGAGATTGCATGATAAACCGTTCTTCTTCCGGTAATCGTCTCGGTCGTCAGGCGTTACTTTTTCCTCTATGTCTGGTGCTTTACGAATTCTCTACCTACATCGGCAACGACATGATCCAGCCAGGCATGCTGGCTGTGGTTGAGCAGTACAACGCAGGTATTGAGTGGGTACCTACATCCATGACCGCCTATCTGGCGGGCGGCATGTTTTTACAGTGGCTTTTAGGGCCGCTGTCGGATCGTATTGGCCGCCGCCCGGTGATGCTGACGGGCGTGGTGTGGTTTATCGTCACCTGTCTCGCCACGCTGCTGGCGCAGAACATTGAGCAATTCACGCTGCTGCGTTTCCTTCAGGGCGTGAGCCTTTGCTTTATTGGCGCCGTGGGCTACGCCGCTATTCAGGAGTCGTTTGAGGAGGCGGTATGTATCAAAATAACCGCGCTGATGGCGAACGTGGCGCTGATTGCGCCGCTTCTGGGGCCGCTGGTGGGAGCCGCATGGGTCCACGTTGCGCCGTGGGAAGGGATGTTCGTCCTCTTTGCCGCGCTTGCGGCCATCTCTTTCTTTGGGCTGCACCGTGCGATGCCGGAGACCGCCACCCGCCTGGGCGAAAAGCTCTCGCTTAAAGAGCTGGGGCGTGACTATAAGGCGGTGCTGCAAAACGGCCGTTTTGTCGCGGGCGCGCTGGCGACGGGCTTTGTCAGCCTGCCGCTGCTGGCGTGGATTGCCCAGTCGCCGGTCATTATCATCAGCGGCGAACAGCTTAGCAGCTATGAGTATGGCCTGTTACAGGTGCCGATTTTTGGTGCGCTGATTATCGGTAACCTGGTGCTGGCGCGTCTGACGTCGCGCCGTACCGTGCGTTCGCTGATTATTATGGGTGGCTGGCCCATAGCGGCAGGGCTGATTATCGCGGCGGTGGCGACCATAGTCTCGTCTCATGCGTACCTGTGGATGACGGCGGGGCTGAGCGTTTATGCGTTTGGTATTGGCGTGGCGAATGCCGGCCTTGTGCGCCTGACGCTGTTCGCCAGTGAAATGAGTAAAGGCACGGTGTCTGCCGCGATGGGGATGCTGCAAATGCTGATTTTCACCGTCGGTATTGAGGTGAGCAAGCATGCCTATGCTTTCGGCGGTAACGGACTGTTCAGCCTGTTCAATCTCGCAAACGGTGTGCTGTGGGTAGGGCTGATGGTGGTGTTCCTGAAGGACAAACGCGTCGGAAACGCCCTGCAACCGTAATCCTTATTCCCTCTCCCCCGTGGGCGAGCTCGGGACAGTCCCCTCTCCCTGTGGGAGAGGGTTAGGGTGAGGGCACCAGAGCGCACGGAATCAATTAAACGGCGCCCTCCCATCCAGCACCCTATCAATTACGTCCAGCACCCCTTCGTCATTATTGTTCGGCGCTTCATAGCGGGCCACCGCTTTAATATGCGGTCTGGCATTGGCCATCGCGAAGCCAAACCCAGCCTGGCGCAACATCTCCACGTCGTTACCGCTGTCGCCAAAGGCCACCACTTCACTGTCCTCAATGCCCCAGCGCGCTTGCAGGATCCGCAGGCCGTTAGCTTTGTGTACGCCGGGGATAATCAGGTCGATACTGCCGTGTCCCGTGGTCACCGGCACCATGATGTCGCCAAGCTTCTCATGCAGCAGCGCCTGAATGCGCGGAATTTCGTCGTCAGAGACGTTTAGCCCGAATTTGAAGAAAATATCGTTGAGGTTGTCAAAGCTGCTGACGCTTTCAAGGCGGTGATAGTATTTCGCAGCAATCTCTTTGAAGAGGTCGTTATACGTTTTCAGCGTGTAGGCGCTGTTTTTTCCGCAGGCAATTATCTCAATGCCGGGCACGTCGTTTAACAGGGTGGCGACGGTCAGAAAATGCTCTTTCGACAGTTCGCCGTTAAACACGTCTTCGCCCGCATCCACCACCCAGCCGCCGTTTTCGGCAACGAAGGCAATTTCATGGGCGATCTCCGGGAAAAATGAGATCAGCTGGTAGTACTGGTTTCCGCTGGCGACCACAAAACGGATGCCTTGCGCTTTCATGCGCGCGTACTGCGCCAGAAAACGCGCGCGGTTATAGGTTTTCGCATCGCTCAGGAAGGAGCCATCCATGTCGACTGCAATCAGTTTAACGCTCATATCCCTTCTCCATTGACGTTGTTTCTGCTTCCGGTTTTGCCACCGCTCGCGCCACCAGGGCGGCAATAATGACTAACCCTAATACCACCAGCATCGCGCTGCGTAACCCGTAGTGCTCACCGAGGAATCCAAGCAGCGGCGGGCCCACCAGGAAAGCGAGGTAGCCCGTGGTCGCCACGACGCTCACGCGCGTCGGCGCGTCGGGGCCGGTATCGCTGGCAGCGGAAATGGTCAGCGGGAAGCCAAGGGAGGCGCCCAGTCCCCACAGGATCACCGACACGCCGGCAATCCAGTCCACATTCACAAAGATAATCATCGCGATGCCCAGCCCACCCAGCAGGGCGCTGGCACGGACGACAGCCACGCGGCTGTAACGGTCGATAAACCAGCCCCCGGTAAAGCGTCCGACGGTCATGCCGAGCGTGAACCCGGCGTAAATCAGCGAGCCGGAGGTGGGGCTAAATCCGTGCCCGTCTACCATCAGCAACGGTAGCCAGTCGTTGGCGGAGCCTTCAGCAAACGCCATCGCCAGTACCACCACGCCAATCAGCATCAGCTGGAAATCGCGATAGAAGGGCAACCCTTTTGCCGCAGACTTCTGTTCGTCCGAGGCATTTTGTCCTGTGCCAGCGGGAATAGCCCTGATGCCGGTGAGGATCGGGATAATACAGACCAGCGCCGCGAGTAAAATGTGCACATTGGCCGCAATGCCTAGCGCCGTCAGCGCCATCCCTATGCCCGCGCCCGCCAGCGTGCCGAGGCTGTAAAAGCCATGCATCATCGGCAGCACCGTTTTGTTCATCGCCTGTTCAACGGCGGCCCCCTCGACGTTAATGGCCACTTCCGCCGCACCAAAGCTGCCGCCAAATACCATCAGCCCAAGGGCAAACATCAGCGGCGAGGCGAACCACAGCGCCACGCTCAGACCGAGCATTCCCACCACGGCGCAGCACATGGTGGTGCGGATCACCGCGCGCGTGCCAAAGCGTTTCACCAGCCAGGCCGAGCAGAGGATGCCGCTCATCGAGCCAATCGACAGGCCAAACAGCACGATCCCCATCTCCGCCGTCGAAACGGATAGCGTATCGCGGATTGCCGGGGTGCGCGTTGCCCAGGAAGCCATCAGCAGCCCGGGGATGAAGAAGAACATAAATAACGCCCACATGCGCAGATGCAGGGCTTTGCGAGGAGAAGTTAGCGTCATTGGGATCAGCACCAGAAGTACAACAATAGCGACAACACTAGCAACTTTGTGTACATTTGTACATAAACCGGATGAGGATTTTATGAGCAGACCACCGAACGACCCTAACCGCCGCGAGAAGATACTCCAGGCGACGCTGGACACCATTGCTGAGCACGGTATTCATGCCGTCACGCACCGCAAAATTGCCACCTGCGCAGGCGTGCCGCTGGGGTCGATGACCTACTATTTCGACGGGATGGAGTCGCTTCTGGAGGAGGCATTCACGTGGTTTACGCAGCAGATGTCTCAGCAGTACCGGGATTTCTTCGCGGGGGTTACGGGGCGCGAGAGGGCGTGCGAGGCCATTACCACGCTGATCCACAGTTCAGCCGTGACCACGCCACACAATATGGCGCTGATGTATCAGCTGTACGCGTTTATGCACCGCAGCGCCGCGCTGAAAACGGTGATGCAGGACTGGATGAAGATGAGCCAGGCTACGCTGGAGCAGTGGTTTGATCCGGCCACCGCCCGCGCGCTGGATGCGTTTATCGAGGGGATGACGCTGCATTTTGTGACCGATCGGACGCCGTTAACCCGGGAGGAGATCCGGGTGATGGTGGGGCGGATTGCAGGCGAGGATACCGTCTGATAGCACTCGCCCCGGCTACGCTTATTGTCGGGAGATTTTTTTCCCGCTGGCGTCAACGACGACTTCGCCATCTTCCTTTGTAAATGCCCCTTTTTGCGCGTCCGGAAGGATGTCGAGAACGACTTCAGAAGGACGGCACAGACGGGTGCCCAGCGGTGTCACCACAATCGGACGGTTAATCAGGATGGGGTATTGCAGCATGAAATCGATAAGCTGGTCATCGGTGAAATTTCCCCCGGCAAGGCCCAGTTGCTCATAAGGCTCGACGTTTTTGCGCAGCAGATCGCACACGGAAATCCCCATGTCTGCAATCAGCCTGGTCAGTTGATCGCGTGACGGCGGGTTTTCCAGATAGAGGACAATCTCTGGTTCCGTACCGCTGTTGCGGATCATCTCCAGCGTATTGCGCGACGTGCCGCAGGCAGGGTTGTGATAAATGGTGATGTGGCTCATATCAGTGACTCATTATGGTGTGAAGGAGAGACGTAGCGCGAGTGCGGCGAGCGTCACAAAGAGAACCGGCAGGGTCATTATGATGCCCGTCCTGAAGTAGTAGCCCCAGGTAACAGTCATGTTTTTCTGTGCCAGCACATGGAGCCAGAGCAGGGTAGCCAGACTTCCTATGGGGGTAATTTTCGGCCCCAAATCGCAGCCAATCACGTTAGCGTAAATCATCGCCTCTTTAACCAACCCTGTTGCAGCACTACACTCAATGGAGAGCGCGCCAATCAGCACCGTTGGCATATTGTTCATTATGGATGACAGGAAGGCGGTGATAAATCCGGTTCCCAGCGTGGTGACCCAGAGTCCGTATCCGGCTAAGTGATCAAGAACGCCTGAAAGAGACTCCGTCAGCCCGGCGTTGCGCAGGCCATACACCACCAGATACATCCCCAGCGAGAAGATAACAATTTGCCACGGCGCGCCGCGCAGCACTTTTCCAGTGTTAATGGCGTGCCCGCGTTTAGCAACGGCAAACAAAATCAGCGCGCCAGTTGTTGCGATAGCGCTGACCGGGATACCCAGAGGTTCAAGCACAAAGAAACCGACAAGCAGTAGCAGCAGCACGATCCAGCCCGTTCTGAACGTTGGCAGGTCGTGAATGGCCCGTGCGGGCTCGCGGAGTTTTGCCTGGTCATATTCGGGGGGAATTTCTTTTCGGAAGAACAGATGCAGCATCACCAGCGTTGCGGCAATCGCAGCGATATCAACCGGGATCATCACCGAGGCGTATTCGCTGAAGCCCAGCTTAAAGAAGTCCGCCGACACAATGTTGACCAGGTTGGAGACAATCAGCGGCAGGCTGGCGGTATCGGCGATAAATCCCGCCGCCATCACGAACGCCAGCGTAGCCTGCTTGCTGAACCCCAGCGCCAGCAGCATAGCGATGACGATAGGGGTGAGGATCAGCGCCGCGCCGTCATTGGCAAACAGCGCCGCCACGGCTGCGCCCAGCAGCACGATCCAGGTAAACAGCAATCGCCCGCGACCGTTTCCCCAGCGGGCAACGTGCAGCGCGGCCCACTCGAAAAAGCCGGACTCATCCAGCAGCAGGCTGATAACGATAACCGCGATAAACGTTGCCGTCGCATTCCAGACGATATTCCACACCACAGGGATATCGTTAATGTGGATAACGCCGCTCATCAGCGCCAGCGCGGCGCCAATGGTCGCGCTCCAGCCGATGCTGAGCCCTCTGGGTTGCCAGATGACCAGCACCAGTGTGAATAAAAAAATCGCTCCTGCCAGAAACATCTTTTACTCCATTATATCTGTTATTGTGAATATGTTTTGGTCAGCACGAGCCCGGAAGTCGGTTTTTCAGCTTCATACGCGTCTCTTCCCGCAGGCAGTTCCAGCTGGTGTCGATAACGGTTGCCGCCCATGCAGGCATGTTGGGAGAGAGACGGTAGTAGATCCACTTACCCTCGCGACGGTCGATGGCCAGCCCGGCCTCGCGCAGTAAGGCCATGTGGCGGGAGACTTTCGGCTGCGGCTCGTTGGTAGCGGAGCAGAGATCGCAGACGCACAGCTCGCCCGCTTCACGCAGAAGCATGACGATGGAGAGGCGCGTTTCGTCGGAGAGGGTTTTGAAGAGCTGAACGGGGTGAAGCATCTGGCGATCCTGCGTGGTTTTTGTCATATACATTAAATCATATATGTTTGTGGCGAGTGAGGGAAGGGCAATAAGGGCAAATAAATGCCCTTAAAGAAGTACTTTTATTTTACGCCGTAGTGCGTTCGTTCCAGGCGTCACTGTGCTGGATGTTCCCATCAACAATGCGCCAGGTGATCTTCTCATACTGCAAGCTGACGCTTTCGACGTGGTTAATTTTATCGTTGGCCGCGATTTTCATATTAGGTACGCTACAGTTAACCCCAGTCACCTTCACGTTCTCCATGAAGACTGTGTAATAGCACACTTCCTGACCGGCATCGTTAATATGATAGAACTTAATTTCTGCGCTTTTTAGCGCCTGGCCAGTGGCGGCAGCTTTATAAAGATATGGGGTAGAACTATCCACCTCCTTTTCGATCCTCATAGAAGAGTGCTGTCGTGTACCGGTAATCGCTCCATTTGCGCTGTTAACCGGAAGATTGATACCGTGACTTAAACCGATTATCTCAATGCTTCCTTCGCGGTCCTGAACATCTACTGAGCCTTTGATATCTGCGCCGCCGTCGTCTTTGAGCCACATATAGGGAGGGATTGGCATATTATTTTTTCCTTATTTTATTGAATAACTTCATTGTTAAGAGATAGAAAACCGTTGTGAGAGTAAACAGGATTAAAATATCGGTGTTTATATATGTTTCGTACATTGTTTCCGCATTCACATCACCATAGATGAAGCCGCAAATAGCAGTTGCAACATTATGATTAATATAATCTGTTGAAGGACCCAGCGTGCGTCCTAGCGGAAAGCTAATTAACACAAACCAGACGGCCTTAAGCAGTCTTGATCCCCATTTACGGGCAAGTGTAGCTATATCCACCGTCAACAACCTCAATACAGCCGCGAGCCATAAGTGAACGCATACATGGAACCTGAATAAGCTCTGTGTTCATAAGAGCGTTACGGATTAATGCATAATCGGAGTTATGAGCGATTGTTATACACCCTTCTGACACTGTACCGGGATGGAGTCTGAACAGCCCGCGATAGACGTGATCAACCCATGCTCCATCGTCGATTCCCCAATCATCCTTATATAAAGCAAACCACTCATCACGGCCAAATTCCGCACCGGATCTTATTTTGTTCCATTGGTCCTGAACATGAGCTTTTAATGAGGATAAGAAACCTCCTGAGCCTCGATCAACAATCCAATATTTACCTGGGGGAATTGGGCCTGCACCTTGTATTGCGCCACAAGTTCCTTGATTACGGTAAGTTCCCTGACCGGAATGCGCCATAAAGATGCCAACCCCATATAAATTAAATGGGGCGTAGTCAGCACCATTTAGCGTCATTGTTCCATTTATAGCCATACATACCAACCCTTCTTGTCACCGTTGGATTTTATCTTCGGCATGGTCGTCATCTTTAATCCAAATACTGCTGCTGAAAAGTCCATCTCTGTTAATTCCATCATTTACATTTATTCGCCGTAGCATATGCCCGCAGATGAGATGAAAATTCAAACCTGATCATGTTAAACCCAATGAATCTGTTTTTAGGAAATTGACCAAGTAAATTTTAACCAAGTAATAGAAATGACTTACGAAAGTTCCCACACTGCCAGGACGATTTTATTAGCCATTAGCAATAACGGTTGAAATGAAACTGATGTTCTTGCGCATCCTTTCAGAAACATTTGATGTGCGACAGTTAACCTTATTTCCTGATCTTGATGGTTTTTGTAAAGCGTCCACTGAGCATGTTAAGAGGTGGGATAACGAAAGATGGTGATACATGTATTTTTTTGTCGCCATTTTGCCGCCACTGGGCTTGATGATGCAATATAACCTATTGATTTTAATGTTAATAAAATTCAGGCAACAAAAAACCCATCAACCTTGAACCAAAACGGCGGGGTTGATGGGCTCCACAAATTGGGGACATCAAAGAAAAGCAGTGGCACTAGTTATGACTGCACCCTGCGTAAAAAGTTCTGCGCGTAACGAAAATTTTTTCAGCCACACGCAAACTTGAGATTTATCCGAGTCCTGGCCAGATAATGATGATCAGCGTACCCGCCAGCGTCAGCAGCACGTTGGCGATTGCGTACGTGCCTGCATAGCCCAGCGCCGGGATATTGCTGCGCGCAGTGTCGCTGATGATCTCCATCGCCGGTGCGCAGGTGCGCGCGCCCATCATCGCGCCGAAGAGCAGGGCGCGGTTCATGCGCAGCACGTAGGCGCCGAACAGGAAACAGATCACCACCGGTACCAGGCTGACGATAAGCCCGGAAACCAACATTTGCCAGCCGACCGCGCCCAGGCCGTTGCCAATGCCGCTCCCGGCGCTTAAGCCGACACCCGCCATAAAGACCATCAGACCGAACTCTTTCACCATGTTCAGCGCCCCCTGAGGGATATAGCCGAAGGTGGGATGGTTCGCTCGCAGGAAGCCCAGCATGATCCCGGCGAACAGCAGACCGGCTGCGTTACCAATGCCGAAGCTAAAGTTGCTGAACTGGAAGGTTATCATCCCGATCATCAGGCCGACAATGAAGAAGGCGCAGAAGGCTAACAGGTCCGTCACCTGGCTGTGGATCGAGATAAAGCCGATACGGTCGGCAACGGTTTTAACACGTCGGGCATCGCCGCTGACCTGCAACACATCGCCTTTATTGAGCACCACGTTATCGTCGATAGGCATTTCAATCTGGCTGCGGATCACGCGGTTGAGGAAACAACCGTGGTCGGTCAGCTTCAGCTGTGCCAGACGGCGGCCCACGGCGTTGTGGTTTTTCACCACAATCTCTTCGGTGACGATACGCATATCCAGCAGGTCGCGGTCAAACACCTCTTTCCCGTTGCGGAAGCTCGGATCGAGACGCGCGTGGGCGTCCGGGTAGCCAACAAGGGCGATGTCATCGCCCATCTGGAGCACCGCGTCACCGTCCGGGTTTGCCAGAATGCCGTTACGACGGATACGTTCGATGTAGCAGCCGGTCTGACGGTAGATCCCCAGCTCGCGCAGGTTTTTCCCGTCGGTCCAGGCAACCAGCTCCGGCCCGACGCGGTAGGCGCGGATCACCGGCAGGTAAACTTTACGTTTGGAGTCCGTGTCCAGGCCGCGCTCGCGGGCGATGGTCTGGGCGCTGGTCTGGAGATCCTGATGCTGAAGTTTTGGCAGATAGCGCGCGCCAACAATCAGGCTCACCAGACCAATCAGATAGGTCAGGGCATAGCCCAGGCTCAGGTTGTCCAGCGCGGAGGAAAGCTGCGTGCCTGCCATGCCAGAATGACGAAGCGTATCCCCCGCGCCAACAAGCACCGGCGTGGAGGTCATCGAGCCTGCCAGCATACCGGCCGTTAAGCCGATGTCCCAGCCAAACAGTTTGCCCAGCCCTAACGCAATCAGCAGGGCGCTGCCGACCATCACCAGCGCCAGCATCAGGTAATTTTTGCCGTCTCGGAAGAAAATGGAAAAAAAGTTCGGACCGGCTTCCACGCCTACGCAAAAAATAAACAGCATGAAACCTAAGTTAAGCGCGTCCGTGTTAATACTGAAATGTTGTTGACCTAATAACAGGGAGACGACTAAAACGCCAATGGAATTACCAAGTTGAACTGAACCCAGGCGTAATTTACCCAGACAAAGGCCCAGCGCCAGTACCACAAATAATAACAGGATGTAATTCCCATTTAACAAGTCTGCGACGTTTATATTCACGGAGGCTAACTTCTTGTTTACCAGTAAGTTGTTGAATGAAAGGACTATTTGGGCTACTGTTTTCAGAGTCAGGGAATCACTTTGCATCTCCCTGCTTCCTGATAAATACCCTAAACACTAGCAGTCGGTTAGTTTAATCGTAATAGCTACCGACAGCCACCTATTATCGCACGACTTCTGTGCGTGCTTTGGCAAGGATTGCCGCATTGCTTTATCTGACTGGGCGTCCACCGGACGATTTTTGTATTTGATAGAGATAAGTCAGGAGGATAGTTTGAACTTTAAACGAAACTGGGCTGGCGTAATCAGCTGTTTTTTGCTGTTTACGGTCGTTTGCATGTCGCTCGCTTTTAACGTGAAAGGCGCCTTCAGAGCGTCCGGTCATCCCGAGCTGGGCCTGTTGTTCTTCATCCTGCCGGGGGTAGTCGCTGGTTTTCTCTCGCGTAAAGGCGAGGTGGTGATGCCGCTTATTGGGGCAATGCTTGCGGCCCCGCTCTGCCTGCTTCTGATGCGCGTGCTGTTTCTCTCGTCGAGAAGCGTCTGGCAGGAAGTGGCGTGGCTACTGAGTGGCGTTTTCTGGTGTGCGCTGGGCGCGCTCTGTTTCTTATTTACGCGCAGCCTGCTGCAACAGCGGAAGCACCGTAAATAAAAACGCCCTCAGGGTGAGGGCGTCTTCGCATTACTGAGCCGCAAACAGGCCCAGGTGTTCTTTGGCGTAGGCCTCAAAATCGGTGCAGCCGCCGATGTGTTTCTGATCGAGGAAGATCTGCGGCACGGTTTCAACCGGTTTACCCACGGTTTTTTCCAGATCGGCTTTAGTGATGCCTTCCGCGTGGATATCCACGTAACGGAAGTTGAAATCATCACGTTCTTCAGTCAGTTTCTCTGCCAGCTCTTTCGCGCGTACACAGTAAGGGCATCCTGGACGACCAAAAATTACTGCAAACATTTCTCTCTCCTCAAAAAACAAGCCTGACGGCGAATGGCGCCTATAGTGCACGATAACCTGCCGTCATGGAAAGAAGGTTTCACCTGTCACTTTGATACAGTCAGGCTATGTTTCGCCAATTACATCAGGTGGATCATTGCCTATACTGGCTGCCATACGTTTTACGCAACACAAAGAGAGACAAAATGACGCCAACCATTGACCTGCTTCGTTCCCACCGTTCCATTCGCCATTTCACCGATGAGCCGATTACCCAGGCGCAGCGGGAAGCGATCATCGACAGCGCAAGAGGCACCTCCAGCTCCAGCTTTTTGCAGTGCAGCTCCATTATCCGCATCACCGATCCGGCGATGCGTGAGCAGCTGGTAACGCTGACGGGCGGACAAAAGCACGTTGCCCAGGCGGCTGAGTTCTGGGTGTTCTGCGCCGATTTTAACCGTCATCTGCAAATCTGCCCCGAGGCCGAGCTGGGGCTGGCGGAACAGCTGCTGCTGGGCGTGGTGGATACGGCGCTGATGGCGCAAAACGCGTTCACGGCGGCGGAATCGCTGGGGCTTGGCGGCGTCTATATTGGCGGGCTGCGTAACAACATCGAAAGCGTGACGGAACTGCTGAAGCTGCCGAAACACGTGCTGCCGCTGTTTGGTCTGTGCCTCGGCTGGCCGGCGGATAACCCGGATCTGAAGCCGCGCATTCCTGCTGCGATGCTGGTGCATGAAAACCACTACCAGCCGGTCGACCAAGACGTTCTGCATCAATACGATGAAGAGCTGGCGAACTACTATCTGACGCGCGACAGCAACAACCGCCGCGACACCTGGAGCGACCATATTCGTCGCACCATCATCAAGGAGAACCGCCCGTTCATTCTTGATTACCTGCACAAACAGGGCTGGGCAACGCGGTAGTCCATTCCTCCTGCGCCTCGTGTATGATAGGCAGGCTTTTACCATGTCTTTAGAGAGGTGCAGGGTGAAAATTGCCATATTGTCCCGGGATGGAACGCTCTATTCATGTAAACGCCTGCGAGAAGCGGCGGCGAAACGCGGACATCAGATTGAGATCCTCGATCCGATGTCCTGCTATATGAACATCGACCCTGCGGCATCGTCGATTCATTACAAAGGCCGCAAACTCCCGCATTTTGATGCGGTAATTCCCCGCATTGGCTCCCAGATCACCTATTACGGTACGGCTGCGCTGCGCCAGTTTGAAATGCTGGGAAGCTATCCGCTCAACGAGTCCGTGGCGATCTCCCGCGCCCGCGATAAGCTGCGCTCGCTGCAACTGCTGGCGCGCCAGGGGATCGATCTGCCCGTCACCGGGATTGCCCACTCCCCGGACGACACCAGCGATTTAATCGACATGGTGGGCGGTGCGCCACTGGTCATTAAGCTGGTGGAAGGTACGCAGGGTATTGGGGTGGTACTGGCGGAGACGCGTCAGGCGGCGGAAAGCGTGATCGACGCGTTTCGCGGTCTGAATGCCCATATTCTGGTGCAGGAGTATATTAAAGAGGCCAACGGGTGCGACATCCGCTGCTTTGTGGTGGGCGATGAGGTGGTGGCCGCCATAGAGCGGCAGGCAAAAGAGGGCGACTTCCGCTCTAACCTGCACCGCGGCGGTATCGCGCGGGTGGCCCTTATTAGCGAGCGCGAGCGCGAGATTGCGGTGAAAGCAGCGCAGACGCTGGGCCTGGACGTGGCGGGGGTCGATCTGCTGCGTGCCGGGCGCGGGCCGCTGGTGATGGAAGTCAACGCCTCGCCGGGGCTGGAAGGGGTGGAAAAAACCACAGGCGTCGATATTGCAGGTAAAATGATCGCATGGATTGAACGCCATGCGACGCCGGGATTTTGCCTGAAAACGGGCGGTTAAATGGATCGGCGCGCGCTTTTTGCGTAATCTGGACAACGTTTTTATTTAAGAGGCTGCACAGCGATGGATTTACAGGTCGTACCTACACTGGATACGTTACGTCAATGGCTCGATGATGCCGGTATTACTTTCTTCGAATGCGACTCCTGCCAGGCGCTGCATCTGCCTCACATGCAAAATTTCGATGGCATTTTCGATGCCAAAATCGATCTGATTAACGACGTGATCCTGTTCTCGGCGCTGGCTGAAGTAAAGCCTTCTGCGCTGCTGGCGCTGGCGTCTGATCTGTCAGCGATCAACGCCAGTTCTTTGACGGTGAAAGCGTTTCTCGACATACAGGATGATAATCTGCCAAAGCTGGTGGTTTGCCAGTCTTTATTCTCCGGCGCGGGGCTCTCCTTCAAGCAGTTCGCCTGGTTTATGCGCCTGAGCGAAGAGCAAATTTCCATGGTAATGATGGAAGCCAACGCACATCACCTGCTGTATAGCGCGGAAGATGATGCCGAGAATAATGATGCATCTCCCAATTTTCTCCACTAAGCCTGTCTGACTTTTGCGCAGTCGCTGCCAGAGCGGCTGCATAACACCGTTTTTTCTGCTGCTTTTAACCTTTCTTTAAAGAGTTTTTCACCTCCTCTCCGGCCGTTTCGGCTTATCACGTAGACATAATCTGCATAAAAAATTGATAAAAGGCGTTTTTTCGTCTGGGCTATAGCCGGAGACACGGGCTACAGTTATTCTTGCGGTGCTTAGAAAAGCGAGCGGAACCTGCCGGGAAGAGGGGGGTATTTTATTTCGGGCAGAGCGACAAACTATGCATGATTATTGCATATCTTCAGGCTGCACAGTTTTGGTTCGTTTGTTAACGAACTTTCAGAAGGAATAACAATATGATCGCTTTGAATAAAAAATGGTTATCGGGTCTGGTTGCGGGTGCTCTGATGGCCGTCTCTGCCGGCACGCTCGCTGCGGAACAAAAAACGCTGCACGTCTATAACTGGTCTGACTATATTGCGCCGGACACCGTCGCGAATTTTGAAAAAGAGACCGGCATTAAGGTTGTCTACGACGTATTCGATTCCAACGAAGTGCTGGAAGGCAAACTGATGGCGGGCAGCACCGGTTTCGATCTGGTGGTGCCGTCGGCAAGCTTCCTGGAGCGTCAGCTGACCGCCGGTGTCTTCCAGCCGCTGGACAAGAGCAAATTACCGAACTGGAAGAACCTCGATCCGGACGTGCTGAAGCTGGTGGCGAAGCACGATCCGGAGAATAAATACGCGATGCCTTACCTGTGGGCGACAACCGGTATTGGCTATAACGTGGATAAAGTCAAAGCGGCGCTGGGCCCGGACGTCAAGCTGGACAGCTGGGACGTGGTGCTGAAGCCGGAAAACCTCGAGAAGCTGAAAAGCTGCGGCGTCTCTTTCCTCGATGCGCCGGAAGAGATTTTCGCCACCGTGCTTAACTATCTCGGCAAAGATCCTAACAGCAGCAAGGCCGACGACTACACCGGTCCGGCAACCGACCTGCTACTGAAGCTGCGTCCGAATATTCGCTACTTCCACTCCTCTCAGTACATCAACGACCTGGCTAACGGGGATATCTGCGTGGCCATCGGCTGGGCGGGCGATGTCTGGCAGGCGGCGAACCGCGCGAAAGAGGCCAAAAACGGCGTGAATGTTTCCTACTTCATTCCGAAGGAGGGGGCGCTGGCGTTCTTCGACGTCTTCGCGATGCCGGCTGATGCGAAAAATAAAGAGGAAGCGTATCAATTCCTCAACTACCTGATGCGTCCGGAGGTGATTGCCCACATCAGCGACCATGTCTACTACGCCAACGGTAACAAGGCCTCCGTGCCGCTGGTGAGCGAAGAAATCCGCAATAATCCGGCGATCTATCCGCCAGCCGATGTGTTTGCCAAGCTCTTCACCCTGAAAGTGCAGGAACCGAAAATTGACCGTGTGCGTACCCGCGCGTGGACCAAGGTGAAAAGCGGTAAGTAACGGCGTTTGATATCGTTGCCCGGTGGCGCTGTCGCTTACCGGGCCGACAAATCCCGTAGGCCGGGCAAGCGTTAGCGCCGCCCGGCGATGCGCACCCTGACGGTGCGTTTGCACCAGTGTTGATCTATGCCGGAGAACACCCCGTGAATGACGCGATCCCCCGCCCGCAGGCGAAAGTCCGTAAAGCGCTGACCCCGCTTCTTGAAATTCGTAACCTCACCAAATCCTTCGACGGCCAGCATGCCGTGGACGATGTCAGCCTGACGATCTACAAAGGTGAAATTTTTGCTTTACTCGGCGCATCGGGCTGCGGCAAATCCACACTGCTGCGTATGCTGGCAGGCTTTGAACAGCCTACCGCCGGGCAGATCGTGCTGGATGGGGTAGACCTCTCCAGCGTGCCGCCGTACCAGCGGCCCATAAACATGATGTTCCAGTCCTATGCCCTGTTCCCGCACATGACCGTTGAGCAGAACATCGCCTTCGGCCTGAAGCAGGACAAACTGCCGAAAGCCGAAATCACCGCGCGCGTGGCAGAGATGCTGAGCCTGGTGCATATGCAGGAGTTTGCGAAGCGTAAGCCGCATCAGCTTTCCGGCGGCCAGCGTCAGCGCGTGGCGCTGGCAAGAAGTCTGGCGAAGCGTCCAAAATTATTACTGCTCGACGAGCCGATGGGCGCGCTGGATAAAAAGCTGCGCGACCGGATGCAGCTGGAAGTGGTGGATATCCTCGAGCGCGTGGGGGTGACCTGCGTGATGGTGACTCATGACCAGGAAGAGGCGATGACCATGGCCGGGCGCATTGCGATCATGAATCGCGGTAAGTTCGTGCAGATCGGCGAGCCGGAAGAGATCTATGAACACCCGACAACCCGCTACAGCGCGGAGTTCATCGGCTCGGTAAACGTCTTCGAAGGGCTACTGAAGGAACGCCAGGACGACGGTCTGGTGATTGAATCGCCGGGGCTGGTGCACCCGCTGAAGGTTGATTCTGATAACTCCGTGGTGGACAACGTGCCGGTTTACGTTGCCCTGCGCCCGGAAAAAATCATGCTTTACGATGAGCCGCCCGCCGATGGCTATAACTTTGCCGTGGGCGAAGTGGTGCACATTGCCTATCTCGGCGATCTGTCGATTTACCATGTGCGCCTGAAAAGCGGCCAGATGCTCAGCGCCCAGTTACAGAACGAACACCGGTATCGCAAGGGGCAGCCAACCTGGGGCGACGAAGTGAGCCTCTGCTGGGATGCGGACAGTTGCGTAGTCCTGACGGTATAAGGAGCGGTCATGAGCACACTTGAACCTCCAGCCCGCGTCAAAAAACCGGGCGGTTTCGCGCTCTGGCTGGCGCGCATGCAGATGGCGCATGGCCGCAAGCTGGTCATCGCCATGCCCTATATCTGGCTGATCCTGCTGTTTCTGCTGCCGTTCCTGATCGTCTTTAAGATCAGCCTGGCGGAGATGGCGCGGGCGATCCCACCGTATACCGATCTGTGGGAGTGGGCCGACGGGCAGCTGACGCTGACCTTAAACCTCGGTAATTTCCTGCAACTGACCGACGATCCGCTCTATTTCGAAGCCTATTTGCAGTCGTTACAGGTTGCGGCTATTTCTACGATTTGCTGCTTGTTGATGGGCTACCCGCTGGCGTGGGCAGTGGCGCACAGCAAGCCGTCGACGCGAAATATTTTACTGCTGTTGGTCATTTTACCGTCGTGGACGTCGTTCCTGATCCGCGTGTACGCGTGGATGGGGATCCTGAAGAATAACGGCATACTGAATAACTTCCTGCTGTGGCTTGGGGTCATCGACCAGCCGCTGACGATCCTGCACACCAACCTTGCGGTGTATATCGGGATTGTCTATGCCTATCTGCCGTTTATGGTGCTGCCAATCTATACGGCGCTGACGCGAATCGATTACTCGCTGGTGGAAGCCTCGCTGGATCTCGGCGCACGCCCGTTGAAGACTTTCTTCAGCGTCATTGTGCCGCTCACCAAAGGCGGGATCATCGCCGGATCGATGCTGGTATTTATCCCGGCGGTCGGGGAGTTTGTGATCCCGGAACTGCTCGGTGGCCCGGACAGCATCATGATTGGCCGCGTGCTGTGGCAGGAGTTTTTCAATAACCGCGACTGGCCGGTGGCCTCGGCGGTGGCGATCGTCATGTTACTGCTGCTGATCGTGCCGATCATGTGGTTCCACAAACATCAGCAGAAACAGATGGGAGACCACGGATGAACAACTTACCGGTAGTACGCTCCCCGTGGCGAATTGCGATCCTGATTATCGGCTTTACCTTCCTGTATGCGCCGATGCTGATGCTGGTGATCTACTCGTTCAACAGCTCTAAGCTGGTCACCGTCTGGGCGGGCTGGTCCACGCGCTGGTACAGCGAGCTGTTCCACGATGATGCGATGATGAGCGCGGTGGGGCTGAGCCTGACCATTGCGGCGCTGGCGGCGACGATGGCCTGCGTGCTGGGCACTATCGCCGCGCTGGTGATGGTGCGCTTTGGCCGTTTCCGCGGGGCGAATGGTTTCGCGTTTATGATCACCGCCCCGCTGGTTATGCCGGACGTCATCACCGGCCTGTCGCTACTGCTGCTGTTTGTCGCGCTGGCGCACGCCATCGGCTGGCCAGCGGATCGCGGGATGCTCACCATCTGGCTGGCACATGTCACCTTCTGTACGGCGTATGTGGCGGTGGTGATCTCCTCGCGGCTGCGCGAGCTGGATCGCTCCATTGAAGAGGCGGCGATGGATCTCGGCGCAACGCCGCTGAAGGTCTTTTTCATCATCACGCTGCCGATGATTATGCCGGCGGTGATCTCCGGCTGGCTGCTGGCGTTCACGCTCTCGCTCGACGATCTGGTTATCGCCAGCTTTGTGTCGGGGCCGGGCGCGACGACGCTGCCGATGCTGGTCTTCTCCAGCGTGCGGATGGGGGTGAATCCGGAGATCAACGCCCTGGCGTCCATCATCCTTGGCGTGGTCGGAATTGTCGGATTTATCGCCTGGTATTTGATGGCGCGCGCGGAAAAACAGCGTGTGCGCGATATCCAGCGTGCAAGACGCGGCTGAAGGAATTACTATTTCCAGTGATGTGCCGCGTATGACGCGGCACTGTTTTTCAGGGAAGTAAAAAC
The DNA here is from genome assembly GCF_050030335.1 of Enterobacter cloacae complex sp. 302F9. Lineage (NCBI taxonomy): Bacteria > Pseudomonadati > Pseudomonadota > Gammaproteobacteria > Enterobacterales > Enterobacteriaceae > Enterobacter > Enterobacter cloacae complex sp. 302F9. Next base: position 1,539,185 of record NZ_JBLGUC010000001.1, read on the forward strand.
ATTGGGATTCTTACAAAAAACACGTCATTCGCACGCTCGTCCGAACGTCCCTGCACTGGTGCAGGTGGCGGCGCTCGCCATTATTATGATCCGCTGCCTGGATGTGCTGATGATAATGAACACGCTGGGTCCGCGCGGAATGGGGGAATTTATTCACCGCAGCGCGCAGACGTGGAATCTGACGCTGGTGTTTCTCAGCAGCCTGATGCTGGTGTTTATTGAGATCTACTGTGCGTTCTCGCTGGTGAAAGGACGTAACTGGGCGCGCTGGGTGTATCTGCTTACGCAGATCACCGCCGCAGGCTACCTGTGGGCCGCCTCGCTGGGCTATGGCTATCCGGAGCTGTTCAGCATACCCGGTGAGTCGCGACGCGAGATTTTCCATTCACTGGTGATGCAAAAACTGCCGGATATGCTGGTGCTCTGCCTGCTTTATCTCCCGGCTTCCAGTCGGCGGTTCTTCCGCCTGCAATAATGTGTATAATCGCAGCCCTCGTGTTTCTTAAGGTTTTCATATGCAGTGCGCACTCTATGACGCCGGACGCTGCCGCTCCTGTCAGTGGATAGAACAGCCGGTCTCTCAACAACTCACCGCCAAAATGGCCGACCTGCAACAGCTGCTGACAGCACATGCGGTGGGCGAGTGGTGCGCACCCGTCAGTGGCCCGGAACAGGGCTTTCGCAATAAAGCCAAAATGGTGGTCAGCGGCAGCGTTGAAAAGCCGCTGCTGGGGATGCTGCACCGCGACGGCACGCCGGAAGATTTAACCGACTGCCCGCTATATCCCGCCTCGTTTGAGCCGGTGTTTAGCGCGCTGAAACCGTTTATCGCCCGGGCGGGGTTAACGCCCTATAACGTTGCCCGCAGGCGCGGCGAGCTGAAATACCTTTTGCTGACCGAAAGCCAGATCGACGGCGGGATGATGCTGCGCTTTGTGCTGCGTTCGGAAAACAAGCTGGAGCAGCTGCGCGCGGCGCTTCCGGGGTTGCAGGAACAGCTTCCGCAGCTCAAGGTTATCACCGCGAATATTCAGCCGGTGCATATGGCGATCATGGAAGGGGAGAAAGAGATTTTCTTCACCGAACAGCATGCGCTGGCTGAAAACTTCAACGGCGTGCCGCTGTGGATCCGTCCGCAAAGCTTCTTCCAGACTAACCCCACCGTCGCCAGCGCGCTGTACGCCACCGCGCGCGACTGGGTGCGTGCGTTACAGGTTCATCACATGTGGGATCTGTTCTGCGGCGTCGGCGGCTTTGGCCTGCACTGTGCCACGCCAGACATGCAGCTCACCGGAATTGAGATCTCCGCCGAAGCGATTGCCTGCGCGAAGCAGTCCGCCGCAGAGCTGGGGCTGACGAATCTGCACTTCCAGGCGCTGGACTCGACCCGGTTCGCCACCGGACAGGGCAACGTGCCGGAGCTGGTGCTGGTGAACCCGCCGCGCCGGGGTATCGGCCAGGCGCTCTGCGACTACCTGAGCCAGATGGCGCCGGAGTACATTGTCTACTCCAGCTGTAACGCGCAGACCATGGCGAAGGATATCGCCAGCCTGCCGGGCTACCGCATTGCGCGCGTTCAGCTTTTCGATATGTTCCCCCATACCGCCCATTATGAAGTGCTGACGTTGTTGGTGAAAACGCGCTAATCCTCAACATCGCCCGGTGGCGCTGCGCTTACCGGGCCTACGATCCGGAGTAGGCCGGGTAAGGCGTAGCCGCCACCCGGCTTTGTTTGCTCAACCCAGTAATGCGACTCCCGTCTCTGTTTTAAGCCAGCGTGGCGCTTTCAACTGGTCGGCAAAATAGCCTGTCAGCTCACGTTGTTAACCAAAGCGCAGGCCGGGTAAGGCGAAGCCGCCACCCGGCATAAACCCCGCACAATGTTCAACAAAATGTGAACTCTTCCCCCGCTCGAAATCAGGTAAGCTTACGTCATAACAAATGATTGAAGGCTTACCCATGAAGCAGATCCTGCTGGTAGAAGATGACCACGATATCGCGGCACTCCTGCGTCTTAATCTGGAAGATGAAGGCTACGCCATTACCCACGAGCCCGACGGGGGCAACGCCTTACAGCGTCTTGAAACACAGCCGTGGGACGCGGTGATCCTCGATCTGATGCTGCCGAATGTCGATGGTCTGGAGATTTGCCGCCGTATCCGCCAGATGACCCGCTACCTGCCCATTATCATCATTAGCGCCCGCAGCAGTGAAACTGACCGTATTACCGGCCTGGAAACCGGGGCGGATGATTATCTGGCAAAACCTTTCTCGGTGCAGGAGCTGATTGCCCGCATTAAGGCGCTGTTTCGCCGTCAGCAGGCGATGGGCCAGGCGCAGACGGACGGCATTATTCAGGCGCACGGACTGACTATCGATCCGCTGGCGCGCACCGTGCGCCTTAACGGCCAACACGTCGATCTCACCCCGCGCGAATTTGAACTGCTCTATTTCTTTGCCCGCCATCCCGGAGAGGTCTTTTCGCGGCTGGCACTGCTGGAGCAGGTATGGGGGTATCAGCACGAAGGCTACGAACACACCGTCAATACCCACATTAACCGCCTGCGCATTAAAATAGAGAAAGATGCCGCCGAGCCGGAGATCGTTCGCACCGTCTGGGGCAAAGGCTACAAATTTGCGGAGCAGAATCATGATGCGTCGCTTTAGCCTGAGCCAGCGCCTGACGCTGCTGTTTACGGCGTTACTGCTGCTCTGCGCCACCGTCGCCTGTGCGGTGCAGCTCTACAGTAGCATGCAGTACGGCAATGCGATGGTGCAGCGGCTCTCCGGCGGGCTGGCGCAGCAGATTGTGCAGCGGGAAGCGATTCTGGATGCGCAGGGCAGGGTGGATCGCAGCGCCTTAAAACCGCTGTTCGACCGGCTGATGACCTTTAATCCGAGCGTCGAGCTGTATGTTGTCTCGCCAGATGGCGATATCCTGGCCGATGCCGCCCCGCCGGGGCACATTCAGCGGCAAAAAATTGACCTCGCGCCGATACAGAATTTCCTCAGCGGGACGGTGATGCCGGTGTTTGGCGACGATCCCCGAAGCCAGAATAAGAAAGTCTTCAGCGCCACCCCGCTGCGGCAGGACGGTGAGCTGAAGGGGTATCTGTACATTATTTTGCAGGGGGAGGAGTCCAACGCGCTGGCGGAGATGGCCTGGCACAAAGCGCTCTGGAGTACGGCGCTGTGGTCGATGCTGCTGGTGGCGCTGTTTGGTCTGCTGGCGGGGGTGCTGCTCTGGTACTGGGTGACGCGCCCGGTTAAAGAGCTCACGCTGGACGTGGCCGGGCTGGAGCAGGACAGCATCAGCGCGATTAAGCAGCTGGCGGCCCAGCCGCTTGAGCCTGCCGGCCAGGATGAAGTGGCGATCCTGCGCAATACCTTTATCGAGCTGGCGCGCAAAATCACCTCTCAGTGGGATCGGCTGGCCGACAGCGACCGCCAGCGCCGGGAGTTTATCGCCAACATTTCGCACGACTTACGCACCCCGCTGACGTCGCTGCTGGGTTATCTGGAAACGCTGTCGCTGAAATCCGCAACGCTGTCGCCGCAGGAGCATCAGCAGTACCTCGCTACCGCGCTGCGTCAGGGGCAAAAGGTACGCCATCTGTCGCAGCAGCTGTTCGAGCTGGCGCGTCTTGAGCACGGCGGCATCAAGCCCCAGCGCGAGCGTTTTGCCATGGCTGAACTGATTTCCGACGTGGCGCAAAAGTTTGAACTCGCTGCCCGCACGCGTGAGTTAAATCTGCACATTGACGTCCCGGGTCCGCTGCCGCAGGTGTTGGCCGATGTTTCCATGATTGAACGGGTGGTGACGAATCTGCTGGATAATGCGATACGCCATACCCCAGCAGGTGGAGACATTCGTCTGGCGGTGTGGCAGGAGAACGACCGGTTACAGGTTGAAGTGGCCGACAGCGGAACGGGTGTTGATGCCGCATTACGGGACGATCTGTTCCAGCGTCCGTCAGCGTTAAATCCACAGGCCTCGCGGGAGCACCGGGGCGGGTTAGGGCTGTTAATCGTGAAAAGAATGCTGGAGCTGCACGGCGGGGGGATCAGGCTGATGGAGTCCGTGAGCGGGGCGCGGTTCAGGTTCTTTGTGCCGCTTTAAGAAATTGCCGGGTGGCGGCTTCGCCTTACCCGGCCTACAGACCACCCCCGTAGGCCAGGTCACCCGGCAAAAAAGGTTATTGCGGGAACCACTGCTCGCTGATTTTCTGGTATGTGCCGTCAGCTTTGATCGCTTTCAGCGCGCCGTTCAGTTTCTCAAGCAGAGCCTTGTTATCCGGACGCACGGCAATACCGAGGCCAGTGCCGAAATACTGCGGATCGGTCACTTTCTCCGTCGCTGTACCCAGCTGCGGGTTGGTTTTCAGCCACTCATTCACGACCGCGGTGTCGCCAAATACGCCATCAATACGGCCATTTTTCAGGTCGATAATGGCGTTCTGGTAGCTGTCGTAGGCCACGGTTTTCACTTCAGGATGCTTGTCCTGGAGGTATTTCTGGTGCGTGGTGCCGTTCTCCATGCCGATGCGTTTGCCTTTCAGCTCGTCGAAAGATTTATAAGCCCCTTTCTTCGCAATCACCACCGCAGAGTTCGCGTAGTACGGGTCGGTGAACGCGACCTGCTTGCTGCGCTCTGGCGTGATGTCCATGCCGGAGATCACCGCGTCGTACTTTTTAAATTTCAGGGACGGGATCAGGCTGTCAAATGCGTGGTTAGTAAAGGTGCAGTCGGCCTGCATCTGCTTGCACAGCGCTTTCGCCAGGTCGATGTCGAAGCCGACGATCTGGTTGCCGGCATCCAGCGATTCAAACGGCGGATAGGTGGCAGAAACGCCGAAATTGATTTTATCGGCGGCGGATGCGCCAGCGGCGAAGGTTGCGAGGAATGCGGCCAGAACTAACTTTTTCATTGTAATGCTCCCGTCTGTCAATCTTGTCATTATGCGCCGTGTCTGCGGCATGGATGTACAATGCCACTCAATGAATTTATATGCAATAAATATGATTAAATATTATTTAATGCATAAAAAAATGCGGGTAACCCATCAGGTTACCCGCACTACGAAAACAGCTTTATGCATTAAGTCGATTAATTTTTGCGCTCAAACGCCAGCGCCTTACGCTCGATAAGACGCATCATCAGGGTCAGCAGACCGTTGACCACCAGATAGACCAGACCCGCCGCACCGAACACCATCACGTCGTAGGTGCGTCCGTACAGCAGCTGTCCGTGGCCCATCACTTCCATCAGGGTGATGGTGTAGGCCAGAGAGGTACTTTTGAACACCAGCACGACTTCGTTGGAATAGGAAGAGAGGGCGCGCTTAAAGGCATAAGGCAGCAGGATCGCCAGCGTATCCTTCTTGCTCATGCCCAGCGCCCCGCAGGACTGCCACTGGCCTTCCGGGATCGCGCGAATGGCGCCGTAGAACAGCTGCGTGGTATAGGCCGCGCTGTTCAGGGAGAGGGCAATCAGGGCGCACAGCCATGGCTCAGAGAGCAGATGCCAGATAACCGGATATTCCTGTAACGACGGGAACTGGCCCGGGCCGTAGTAAATCAGGAAGATCTGCACCAGCAGCGGCGTTCCGGTGAAGAGCGTAATGTAGCCACGTACAATCCACACCAGCACCGGCGTTTTCAGCGTCAGGACGATGGTGAAGATCAGCGCCAGGATCAGCGCCACGATGATAGACGCGACGGTCAGCGTCAGGCTGGTGTGCAGCCCTTTCATCAGTTCGGGTAAATAATCCAGCATCAGCCTGGTCTCCGTTCAAAACGCGTTGCGCGCAGATCAATACGCTTCAGAACGTACTGGCTCAGCAACGTGATCACCAGGTAGATAGCCGCCGCGACGATGTACCAGGTAAACGGCTCCTGCGTACGGGTGGCGATACTTTTGGTTTGCAACATCAAATCGTTCACGCTGATCAGGCTCACCAGCGCGGTATCTTTCAGCAGTACCAGCCACTGGTTACCCAGCCCTGGCAGGGCATGACGCCACATCTGCGGCATCACCAGGCGGAAGAAGATCGCCGCTTTCGACAGACCCAGCGCCTGGCCGGATTCCCATTGACCCTGCGGTACCGCTTTCAGCGCGCCGCGCAGCGTTTGTGACGCATAGGCCGAATAGAGCAGGGAGAGCGCAATCACGCCGCACAGGAACGGGCTGACGTCGAAGTTCTCAATCTGCATCTGCACCGGGATCTGCGCAAAGCCGAGATTAATCGTGAAGCCGTCCGACAGCGTTAACAGCAGCTGTGAGGAGCCGAAATAGATAAACAGGACCACCAGAATTTCCGGCAGTCCACGCAGCACAGTCACCAGCGCTGAACCGAGCCATGCGACAGGGCGCCACTTAACGGACTCCCACACCGCAAAGAACATCGCCAGTACGAGGCCGATAATCAGTGCACAAACGGCAAGGCCGACGGTCATCCCGGCGGCGCTTGCTAAAGGAAAAATTTCATTCATCAGGAATTACTTCTGGAACCATTTTTTGTAGATGGTTTCGTAGGTGCCGTCTTTCTTCACTTTTTCCAGCGCAGCGTTGAATTTCTGCTGCAACTCGGTATTGCCCTGACGTACGGCAATACCCAGACCTGTACCGAAGTAGTCTTTATCGGTCACCTTGTCACCCACGGCGGCCAGCTTGTCGTTCGCTTTCAGCCAATCGGTCACGACAGCCGTGTCCCCGAACACCGCATCGATACGACCGTTTTGCAGGTCCAGCTTCGCATTCTGGTAGCTGTCATACGGCACGGTGGTGATTTCCGGATGCTTATCCATGATGAATTTCTGGTGCGTGGTGCCGTTCTGCACGCCGACTTTCTTGCCTTTCAGCAGGTCAACGGAGGCGTATTTACCTTTCTGACCGATGAACAGGGCCGAGTTGTCATAGTAAGGGGTGGTGAACAGAACCTGCTTTTCACGCTCCGGAGTGATGTCCATTCCGGCCATTACGGCGTCGATACGGCGGAACTTCAGGCTTGGGATCAGGCTGTCGAACGCCTGGTTGCTGAAGGTACAGGTCGCGTCGATCTCTTTACACAGGGCGTTTGCCAGGTCCACGTCGAAGCCAACAATCTTGTTGTTCGCATCAATGGATTCAAACGGAGGGTAGGACGCTTCAGTGGCGAAACGGATGGTCTGGGCTGCGGTAGCGGAAAGGCTGACGCTAGCAAGCAGCGCGGCAATCAATACTTTTTTCATTATAATTTCCCTAACACATCAGTGAGATAAATAGTTTTTGAAGGCATCGGTTTGCGGGTTAGTGAAGCAGCTCGCGTCACCCTGCTCAACGATATACCCGTTTTCCATATAAACCACGCGGCTGGCGGTTTTGCGCGCCACTTCCACCTCGTGGGTCACGATGACCTGGGTAATGTTGGTTTCCGCCAGCTCACGAATAATGCTCACGATCTGGGCGGTAATTTCCGGGTCCAGCGCCGCGGTTGGCTCGTCAAACAGCAGCACCGCCGGCTCCATCATCAGCGCACGGGCGATCGCCACACGCTGTTGCTGACCACCAGAGAGGTGTAAAGGATACCGGTCGCTGTACGGTTTCAGACGCAGACGTTCCAGCAGCTTTTCCGCACGCGCCATCGCCTGGTCTTTGCTTAAGCCAAGCACGCGGCACGGGGCTTCAATCAGGTTTTGCACCACCGTCAGATGCGGCCAGAGATTGTATTGCTGGAAAACCATGCCCACGTTTTGACGCAGTTCACGAATCGCTTTATCAGACGGGGTTTTCGCGAAGTCAAAATGGTTACCGGCGATGGCCAGCGTCCCCGAACGGGGCATTTCAAGCAGATTAAGAACACGCAGAAGGGAGCTTTTTCCCGCGCCGCTTGGGCCGAGCAAAACCAGCGTTTCGCCCTCCGGGCAACTCAGCGTAATGTCGAACAGCGCCTGGTGTGCGCCGTAGAAGCAGTTAATGCCGTTTAGTTTAATACTCATCGGGGCAGTCTTTACTCATCCAGGCAATCTATAGCAATTGAGGCCGCAGATAGTACCGTTGACAGAATAGTTATGCAATATTTCTGCGTTAAAAGTTAAATATAACCCGTGTTTCCTCTTAAACATAGCACAAAATAGCGACGGGAAAGGGGGGCGAGTATAAATGTCGGCATTCCGCAGGAAATGCCGGACATTTTACGGGGTTAACGTTTATTGAACGGAGGCGTTAGCGGTTCTCGATCGACTGGCGAAGGGTGCCCGCCGGGGCATGAACGCTGCCGCCAATGTAGCGCACATCGTCTATTGCCCAGCACTGGCCTTCACGGATCATCAGCACCTCATCCTGCCAGGTTTGCGTCCCCTGGGTGAGCTTCACGCGCAGGGGAATATTGCGTGCGTCGGTATTCGGTATGGTGGACGCGCTGGCGACGTCGGCGCTGTCCGGCAGCGTGGCGCGGCTGGAGAACGGATCGGATGACAGCAGGGCGTTGTGCTGCGGATCGCGCGAAGCGTCGGTGAGCAGTTTCGCCAGATTATCGCTCAGGTACGGGCGCAGGGCGGTCAGGTCATTACCGCGATGCTGAATACGGTAATCATAAAATTGTTGCGCCACGGCATCCGGGCCACCCTCAATACAAGGGCCGCTGCGGGTTCCGATATCCTTAAAGGCTGGCGTGACCGGCGTTGTGCAGGCGCTGAGCACCAGCGCGCATGGCACTAAAAGCGTTAAAGCAGAGTAGCGCATGTTGATTTCCTTATTTATTAACTATCCTTTCAATCATAGCGTAACGAACCGATAATGCTGTCGCTAACGCATTGAACGCTAAAGAAGGAGAGAAAGTATGCAATTTTCAACAACGCCAACCCTGGAAGGTCAACCGATTACCGAGTACTGCGGCGTGGTCACCGGTGAGGCGATTCTGGGCGCAAACATTTTCCGCGATTTCTTTGCCGGCATTCGGGATATCGTCGGGGGTCGTTCCGGCGCGTACGAGAAAGAGCTGCGTAAGGCGCGCGAGATTGCGTTTAAGGAGCTGGGCGAGCAGGCCAAAGCGCTGGGCGCGGATGCGGTGGTGGGCATTGATATCGACTACGAAACGGTCGGGAAAGATGCCAGCATGCTAATGGTGAGCATAAGCGGCACGGCGGTGAAGACCCGTCGATGAAGCGTTCGCTCTCAACCCTCCTGCTGGCGATGTTGCTGGCAGGATGCGCCTCGGAAGAGGGCATTGTTGATAAAGGCGCCTACGAGCTGGATACGCGCCATCAGGCGCAGGCGGCCTACCCGCGTATAAAGGTGCTGGTTATTCACTACACCGCCGATGATTTCGACACCTCGCTTGCGACCCTGACCGATAAAAACGTCAGCTCTCACTATCTCATCCCCGCAAAGCCGCCAGCTCCGCAGGGCAAACCGCGTATCTGGCAGCTGGTCCCGGAGAGCGAACTGGCCTGGCATGCGGGCATCAGCTTCTGGCGTGGCACCAACCGCATAAATGATACCTCCGTCGGCATTGAGCTGGAAAACCGCGGCTGGCGGAAAACCGGTGACGTGAAAACCTTTACCCCCTTCGAACCGGGGCAAATTGCGGCGCTGATCCCGCTTGCCAGAGACATCATCGCCCGCTACGACATTAAACCGCAGAACGTGGTGGCACACTCGGATATCGCCCCGCAGCGTAAAGACGATCCTGGGCCACTGTTTCCGTGGCGCGAACTGGCGCAGCAGGGTATCGGAGCCTGGCCTGATCCGGCGCGCGTAGATTTTTATATCAACGGGCGACCGCATTATCAGCAGGTTGATACCGCAGCACTGCTCGATTTGCTGGCGCGCTACGGTTACGAAGTGCCAGAAAACAGTACGCCCGAACAGCAAAAACGCATCATCATGGTTTTCCAGATGCATTTCCGTCCGCAGTTATGGAATGGCGTAGCGGATGTGGAAACCATGGCGATTGCCGAAGCACTTTTAGAGAAATACGGGCAGGGGTAAACCTTCGGACTACCCCCGAATGAGTATATTTTCGTAAGTTCCTATCAGATTAATCCTAAGTACAAACTCATTTCATTTTTAGTTAATTGACTTAAAATTATCCGGATTTAAGATGGACACATAGCGCGCTAAGTAATTTGGCGAATTAATAAAAAGCTTCACTCTTTTTTTGTTTATTCTTGACGTTTTCATCAGGAAAAATATTTATGGCTCGGTAACAACACCGTGGCCATTCTTTTTAAAAATCACATCTTAAATCGGGTATAACAATGTTAAGCATCTATGGAAAAAAATTACGTCCGCAACATGAAATGGAAAAGATCATTTCTGCAACCTCAGGCGTTGAAGAAAGAACGTTAAAAAAATGGCAGAAAATTTCCACTTCTGATTCCGGCTATATTCATATTATCGTTAGCGGTGAAGTCGAATTTCGACGTGAATCTGACGAACTGTGCATGTTCACCGTCACCGGGCAATGCATTTTCGGCCTGTCGTCAATGTATTACAACGCCACCCATATGTACGGCCTTGTTCGGACGAATACGGTTGTTCGCTCGATCAAGAAAGAGGTCTTCGCCCAGCTGATGTCCGAAAAAAATCTGTGGCCAGAACTGACCAAAGTCCTTTCCTGGTACATCTGCATGCTGAGCAAACGTGATGATGTTCTGGTTGCCCGCAGTGCGTATTCCGTTGTCCGCGAATTTTTATATGAGATTAACGACCTGATTGTTCAACAACAGCGTGATATTAACGTTTATGATTACATTCAGGAATACACTAACCTGGCACGTAGCACTATTATTAAAATCCTCTCCGATCTGAAAAAGGGTCAATATATTGTGGTGGAAAAAGGTCGACTGCTTAACCTTACCGCACTGCCTGAAAAATATTAATACCTGCTCCCGCCGTCTCCTTTTTCACTGAAAGGAGAACGGCTATTTCCACTGTTTTTTACACTGGCTTGTGAATTATCCTGCGTTTCGTCAACCGGCGGCGCGGGAATTTTTCCTTGAGAATAATCCTGCTCCTGCTCTTTTAGCGCCTGCTTAAATAATTCCGTTAATGATGACTCTTCACTGCCCGTGCTGGCGGGAGCGTTATCGTGCTCATGCGCTTCGGTCCCGGGTAAGGTATCCCGCGAGGCGTCGTGTGGCACCGCGCCGTCGGGCGCCTGCTGCCAGTCGCCATCATCACTGTTGATCGGCAGATCCTGCATCGATGGAACATCAACTGGCACTGGCGCAGCTTTAGGCTGCGGATGCGGGAACGGTTTACTCACGTACACGTAATGCATATCCGAAAGCTGCGTTTCCGGTTTCGCAACGCTGGCGTTGACCGGTTCAGGCGCCGGGTGGTGCAGGTTCCAGTAGACGTGCATATACAGGCCGACAACCAGCATGACGCAAAGCCCGACCAGCCATAACGCTGTTTTGCCGAATACGTTTTTCAGGCTGGGGAGACGGTACGAAAACCAGACCGCTTCCCCGGTTGTATAGCTGCGCTGGGCCGCAAGACAGATGGTCGACATTAGGCTTTCTTCTCCTGCATTTTCGCGTCCGGGGTGGTGCGGGTGGTCTGAATCAGTACGCCCGGCGTGCTGTTGGTCACGCGCATCAGCTGCATCAGCGTATCTTCACCGGGGATACCATCCACGTGCAGATGCATTTTTTGCTGGAACTCGCGGGTGCGTTTCATCATCTCTGTGGTCCAGATCCGGGCATGCGTTTCAGGCTGGCTCAGCGCCAGGCTTAATTGCTGATCCAGCCAGGCCATATCTTTGCTGTCGCTGGCCGCGCCGATCGCGTCTTTACCTTCCGGTGTCAGGCGGTGCAGCTGGGTGAAGTTGCCGGTCGCGTGCCGGTTAAACCAGCTGCGGCTCACCTGCCAGGTCCGGTTATTCATTAACAGGTCAATGGACGTGTCCCCGACCCTGGCGACCACCGCATAGTTAAGATGGCCGCTGGTTTTCAGTTCACTGACCCACGGATACCCTTCCTGCGCCAGCGTCTCCGGCGACGCGTTCCCCTGTTTACACATCAGGTTCACTTTGGCGGCGTTCTGGCACAGCGCATCTTCGGCCGAGGCGTCATACCCCCACATGAGATACAACTGATGCATCGCATCCGGCTGATTAACTATTTCGTTGTCGATAACCGGCACTACGGGCGCTTCGACTTTTAGCGATTGCTGTTTCCAGCTGACGGGCACCGGCAGCTGGATCGGCAGGCGTGCGCCGATCGATGAGGTCAAATACCAGCCGCAGGCGGCAAACAGCACGGACGCAAACAGCCCCACGGTCGCCAGGCGCTTACCGTGTTTTTGGGCGGGCAGGATCTCTCCCGCCGCCAGACGTAAATGACGTGGGCTGACCTGGGCCGCGCGTTCCGTCCAGGCGGCGAGCATTGACAGGTGCGCCAGCGCGTTCAGTTTGCTGATGTTGCCTTTGGTTAGCGTGTGCATTTTGCGCACGCGGGCAGGCGGCAACGGCGAGTTTTCGCAGCCGTGTTCTTCGCACTGGGCCTGTACATAGCTCAGGTATTCGCGGCAGGTCAGGGGGCGCAGGGCATGATGCGTGTGCGTATATTCGCGCAGTTCAGGTTGCTTTAGCAGGATCTCCTGATCCGCATTGCCCGTCAGTACCACGGCGAGCCGGAAGTTCAGCTCCTGGGCGCGCGTGAGCAGCGTTCCCAGGACTTCACGGCAGCTCTCCTTCATGGCTTCGGCATGGGCGATCGTCACTACTCTGGATTTCGCTTTCCCCTCCTGCCACTGGCGCAGGACGGCATCCACCGCCTGCATGCGATCTTTAATCGCTTTCGTTCCCGGGTTGAGTTTGTACAGCAGGCTACTGGCACTCAGTTTGGGAAACGCGTTGATGGCAAGAACGGTATGGTTGCTGGCTTTCAGCGCGTCGATGAACTGACCCAGAAGCGGAGCGTCGTCGCAAAAAAGCCCGATAATTCCCGCCAGCTGGGTTTTCTCTTTCAGCAGGTTGAACACGTCCTGATGATAAGGCACCAGAAAATCACCGGATAAACGGGTGATTGTCCTGAATGGCGGATTTTTAAAATTAAAGTGGCTCTGATACATAACGACTTACCGTCTCTGATTAGGAATAGCAACAGCAGCAGAAAGTAAGGTAATGCCCCTGAGCGGTCAATTTGCAGACAGAGTAAAAATATCCAGCCGGCTGCGCCTAACATCTGGAATTTATACGGTCAATATTTTTCTTTATGAAAGTTGGTGGCGAAGTCAGTGGTCGCGTTTGCAACAGCTTATTACTATTTTCCTCCATATTGGCGCAGTATGACGCTGCTTATTTTTGCTTTGCTATAGGCCGGATAAAAAATGAGGTTCTCATTTCTGTCACGGTGGATAACGCCTTGTATTATGTTTTTGCTGCTCATTTTTTGTGGCCAGCAAGGCTATCTCACCTTTAAAGATTATAAAAAAGTTATGAATAAGTTTGCTAATTCTGACCTACAGCCGCTGAAAAAAACGCGCGAAGACAAACCCTTCACGCTTTTTACGGCTGCCGTCCGTCAGGAGAATTTATCGGCTGCGGCAAAACCCCCGCTGGCGGCGGAGATTGAAGGCATTGTGCGCAGTGATGACGCCTGGCTCTCCTTCGTTGTCATCAAAACCCCGGGCGGCCAGCGAAGCTACCGCGAGGGTGAACCGCTCGCCGGGTTTAACGACGCATTTATTCAGGAAATAAACAAAGATAATGTGGTGGTTAATTATGAAGGTGCTACGCAGGTACTGGCGTTAAATAAACCGGACTATTTTAAGGGGGGCGTGGAGAGCGGCCCGGTTACAAAATCGACGAAAGATGCTGGCGCAGAGAGTGTGCATCTTGATGATTATCTGGTGTTAAAACCCATCATTGAAAAAGGCCGACTGGAAGGCTACAGGATAAACCCAAGGAATGCCTCCGCCTTTTACAGTCAGTCAGGTCTGGAAAAAGGCGATGTGGCGATTCAGGTTAACTCTGTCGATATGACCGATGAAGCAAAAGCGAAAAGCATTATTGCCAACTGGTCGAAAATGAAAGAAGCGGAGGTCATCGTACGACGTCACGCTCACCTTGAAAATATTCGGGTTAATGTTCTAAACAATTAATAAGTGTGCAGACATGAAAAAATTTCCCTGGGCGTGCGTGGCGCTGACCGCATTGTCGTTATATTCCAGTTCGCTGCTTGCAGCTAACTTTAGCGCAAGTTTTAAAAATACTGATATTCGCGAGTTTATCGATACGGTAGGTCGCAATCTCAACAAAACTATTCTGGTCGATCCGTCCGTCCAGGGAACCGTCTCGGTCAGAACCTACAACGTGCTGACGGAGGATGAGTATTACCAGTTCTTCCTGAGCGTGCTGGATCTCTACGGCCTGTCGGTGATCCCGATGGACAACGGCATGGTCAAAGTGGTGCGCTCAAGCGTAGCGCGTACCGCCGGTGCGCCGCTGGCAGACAGCAAGAACCCGGGCAAAGGTGACGAGATTATCACCCGCGTGGTGCGTATGGAAAACGTACCCGTTCGCGAGCTGGCCCCGCTGCTGCGTCAGCTCAACGATGCCACCGGCATCGGGAATGTGGTCCACTTTGAGCCGTCCAACGTCCTGCTGTTAACCGGTAAAGCCTCGGTGGTGAACCGCCTGGTGGATCTGGTTCAGCGCGTCGATAAAGACGGTATTCAGCGCCGCGAAATCATCCCGCTGCGCTTTGCCTCTGCCAAAGAGCTTTCGGATATGTTGAATAACCTCAACAACGAAGAGCAGAAGGGGCAGAATGCGCCGCAGCTGGCGACCAAGGTGGTGGCGGATGACGAAACCAATAGCCTGGTGATCAGCGGCTCGGAAGATGCGCGCGCGCGTACCCGTTCCCTTATCCATCAGCTGGATCGCGAGCAGAATAACGAGGGGAACACCCGCGTCTTCTACCTCAAATATGCCAGCGCCACCAAAGTGGTACCGGTGCTGACGGGGATTGGCGAGCAGCTGAAAGACAAGCCGGGCGCGGCCAAAGCGAAAACCGCGAGCGCCTCAACAGACCTGAACATTACCGCCGACGAGTCGACCAACTCCCTGGTGATCACCGCGCAGCCTAACGTGATGAACTCCCTGGAGAAGGTGATCGACAAGCTGGATATTCGCCGTCCGCAGGTGCTGGTGGAAGCGATCATTGCCGAAGTGCAGGACGGCAACGGCCTGGATCTTGGCGTGCAGTGGACGAGCAAGCACGGCGGCGTGCAGTTTGGCGCTACCGGCCTGCCAATCAGCCAGATTAAAAATGGCACCATGAAAGGGGCGAGCTTCACGGGCCTTGCGACCGGCTTCTTTAACGGTGATTTCGGTGCGCTGGTGACCGCGCTCTCCACCGACGGTAAAAACGACATCCTCTCCACGCCAAGCGTGGTCACACTGGATAATAAAGAAGCGTCGTTCAACGTCGGTCAGGATGTGCCGGTGCTTTCCGGTTCGCAAACCACCAGCGGCGACAACGTCTTTAACTCGGTTGAGCGTAAAACCGTGGGGACCAAGCTGAAGATTGTGCCGCAAATCAACGATGGCGACATGATCCACCTGAAGATTGAGCAGGAAGTATCCAGCGTCGACAACAGCGCAACGGAAGATTCCAGCCTCGGCCCAACCTTCAACACGCGCACGATCAATAACGAAGTGATGGTCCACAGTGGCCAGACGGTGGTGCTCGGCGGTCTGATGGAAAATGTGACCAAACAGTCGGTCTCCAAAGTGCCGCTGCTCGGCGATATCCCGCTGGTCGGGCAGCTGTTCCGCTACACCTCGCAGGATACTTCCAAACGCAACCTGATGGTGTTTATTCATACCACCGTCCTGCGTGACGACGACAACTACAGCGCAGCCTCGAAAGAGAAATACGACCAGATCCGGGTGCGCCAGATGCAGCGCGTGGAAGAGAAAAAGCTCGGTATTGTCGAGCCGAGCGACAACGCCGTACTGCCAGCGTTTCCTGCCGCCAGCACTGCACCCGTGAAAACCCACGCGGCACGCAATCCGTTTAAAGAGTAAGGCGGAGGGGAAACGTGGACGAACTGACTAAAACCCTGTGTAGCAGCAACTACGCAAAAGAAAACGGCGTTCTGCTTTACAACAATGACGTCTATATCCGTGAGGACACCCCGGCGTTAGCGCTGCTGGAGGTGCGTCGGGTGCTGGGACGCGCGTTTGTCCCGGTTACCCTGGCGCCGGAAGCGTTTGACGAGATGCTGGCCAAAATCTGGCAGCAGAGCAGCGGCGTGTCGCAGCAGCTGGTGGACGACATGGACGCGGATATCGATCTGATGGCGTTAACCGAGGAGATCCCGGATAACGAAGATCTGCTCGATAACGATGAAAACTCGCCGGTGATCCGCCTGATCAACGCCATTCTCGGCGAGGCGGTGAAGGACGGCGCGTCGGATATTCATATCGAAACCTTCGAGCGCACCCTGAGCATACGCTTTCGCGTTGACGGCGTGCTGCGCCCGGTGCTGCAACCGGCGCGTAAGCTCGCCCCGCTGCTGGTGTCGCGTATCAAGGTCATGTCGAAACTCGACATCGCCGAGAAACGCCTCCCGCAGGATGGCCGTATCTCCCTGCGCATCGGTCGCAAGGCCATCGACGTGCGCGTCTCGACCATTCCGTCCCAGTACGGCGAGCGCGTGGTGATGCGCCTGCTCGATAAAAGCAATCTCAAGCCCGACATCAACAAGCTGGGGCTGATTGATGAAGAGCTGGAGAAGCTGAAAGGGCTGATCGACCGCCCGCACGGGATCATCCTCGTTACCGGCCCGACGGGTTCCGGTAAAAGTACCACGCTGTACGCCATTCTTTCGGCGCTGAACGGCCACGAACGCAACATTCTGACCGTGGAAGACCCGATTGAGTACGAGCTGGAAGGGGTGGGGCAGACGCAGGTTAACCCGCGCGTGGACATGACCTTTGCCCGCGGGCTGCGCGCCATTCTGCGTCAGGACCCGGACGTGGTGATGATCGGGGAAATTCGCGACGGTGAGACCGCCCAGATTGCGGTGCAGGCGTCGCTGACCGGTCACCTGGTGATGTCGACGCTGCACACCAACAGTGCCGCAGGGGCGATAACCCGTCTGCGGGATATGGGGCTGGAGTCCTTCTTAATCGGTTCATCGCTGCTCGGTGTCATTGCCCAGCGTCTGGTGCGTCGGCTGTGTACGCACTGCCGGACCACCAGTCCGCTGGACGCCAATGAAAAAGCGCTGTTCAGCTTTATGGCCGCGCCGCCAGACGCGATTTACCGCGCGGTGGGGTGCGAACACTGCCGCCAGAGCGGCTATCAGGGCCGCGCCGGTATCCATGAATTCCTGGTGGTGGACAGCGCCATGCGCCGCGCCATCCATGAAGATAAGGACGAAATGTCCCTCGAAACGCAGCTTTTTAAGCATGCCTACAGCCTGCGTGAAAACGGGCTGCTGAAGGTGATCGGCGGCGTGACGTCTCTGGAAGAGGTCATGCGCGTCACCGCCGAACGTGGGGGGGATGCGTAATGGCTTTCTACGCCTGGACGGCAACGGATGCCGCGGGGAAAACCCAGCGCGGGACGTTACAGGCCGAGGGGCAGAAGCAGGTTCGCCAGTGGCTTCGCGAGCAAAAGCTGATGCCCGTCAGCATCACCGAAACCCGCGAGGCGGCGGGCGGGAAAGCGAAAACCGGGGCGAAGCTCTCCACCCCGGTGCTGTCGATGTTTACCCGTCAGCTTTCGACGCTGGTCAACGCCGCGCTGCCGCTGGAGAGCGCGCTGAAAGCGATCTCGAAGCAGACGGAAGACAAAAAGCTGGCGGCGATGGTGGTGGAGATCCGCGAGAAGGTGGTGGAAGGCCACACCCTGTTCGATGCCTTCAGCCAGTTTCCGCGCACCTTCGACAAGCTTTACTGCACGCTGGTGATGGCCGGGGAGAAAACCGGTCACCTGGGCGACGTGCTGGAAAAGCTGGCGGAGTACAACGAGCAGCGCCAGAAGATGAAAAGCAAGCTGACGCAGGCAATGGTCTACCCGATAACCCTCACCGTGGTCGCCATCGCGGTCATCAGCATCCTGCTGGTGGCGGTGGTGCCGCAGGTGATCGAGCAGTTTACCCACATGAAGCAGCAGCTGCCGATCACCACCCGGACGCTGATTGCGGTAAGTGATTTCCTGCAAGCCTGGGGCATTTATATTGTGGGCATTCTGGGCGGCGGCTTTATCGGCTTCAAAACCTGGCTGAGGAATGCCAAAAACCGTTTTCGCTGGCACAGCTGGCTGGTGAACGGCTCGCCGATTAAAAAGCTGGTCTGCGCCATCAACAGTGCCCGCTATATCCGTACCCTGAGCATTTTGCAGGCCAGTAGCGTGCCGCTGCTGGAGGGAATGTATATCGCGATGGACGGTATTGAAAACCGCTATGCCCGGCAGGTGCTGGAACAGGCCGCCGACACCGTGCGCCAGGGGGCGTCGCTGTATGCGGCGCTGGAACAGGCGAAATTATTCCCGCCCACCATGCTGTATATGATTGCCTCCGGTGAAGAGAGCGGGGAATTAGGTAATTTAATGGATCGCGCGGCGGAAAATCAGGAATCGGCCTTACAACATCGAATTACATTAACGCTGTCGGTCTTTGAACCGGCGCTGGTGGTATCCATGGCGACGATTGTTTTATTCATCGTTCTGTCAATATTACAACCGCTTCTGCAACTTAATAATATGGTAGGTTAAATCATGGCTTTAAAACGTAAAAACCTGGCTCGCCAGGCGGGCTTTACATTGCTCGAATTAATGGTGGTCATTGTTATTCTCGGCGTACTGGCGAGTATGGTGGTGCCAAATTTAATGGGCAATAAGGAAAAAGCCGATACGCAAAAAGCAACCAGCGATATTGTCGCGCTCGAAGGCTCGCTGGATATGTACAAGCTGGATAACCACCGCTACCCGACCACAGAGCAGGGTTTGCAGGCGCTGGTGACCAAACCTGAAATCGCGCCAATCCCGAACGGCTACCGCACGGACGGCTATATCCGTCGCCTGCCGCAGGACCCCTGGGGCAATGATTATCTTCTGGTGAGCCCGGGTGAACACGGCGCGGTGGACGTCTTCTCAGCCGGTCCGGACGGCGAAGCCAATACCGCCGATGACATTACCAACTGGTCTCTCGATAAGAAAGAGAAATAATGAAAAATCAACGCGGCTTTACGTTGCTGGAAATTATTCTGGCGCTGGTGATATTTGCCAGTTGCGCCATGATGGTGGTGTCCACCATTCCTTCGCGCAGCGGCGCGGATATATTTGGCCAGCAATTAAAAGCGCTCGTTGATTATGGTTCAGACCGTGCGGTGATGGACGGAAATATTGTTGGGCTGGTGATCGCCACCGATAAATATCAGCTGGTGACGATCGCCGATAAAAAAGGCGAGCGTCACTGGATGCCATTATCTGCCGGACGCATTAACACCAAAGGTGATTTTCCGGAAGAGATGCATGTGTCGCTTTCGCCGCAGCGTCTGGCCGCGACGGTGACCTCCGAGCCGCAGGTGATCTTTTTACCGGACGGTGAAATCAGCCGCTTTACGCTGACGCTGCAAAGTTACGACAAACAGCACCATTTCCGCGTGGTGTCGCACGGTGCGGCGCCGGTATCGGTAGAAAACGATGGCTAACGGCAACAAAAAGCAAAAGGGGATGACGCTGCTGGAGGTGATGGTCGCTCTGGTGATTTTCTCCACCGCCGCGCTGGCACTGATGAACTCGGTCTCCCTGAACGTGCGTTTTACCCATGGCCTGGCCGATACCTTGCAGGCCAGTTGGGTGGCGGAAAACCAGCTGGCGGAGGCACAGCTCACCAGAACTGACTTCCCGGATGCTGAACAGCAGGGGACGGAAATCATGGGCGGGCGCAGCTGGAACTGGCGTAAGCAGCGGGTGAAAACCGCCGACAACGTCTGGGCGAATACCCTACGCGTATATGCGGAAAGCGATGAGAGCCAGCCGGTTATCTCCCTGCGCATCATTCCGCCGGGAGAGAGCAAGTGAAGAAAACGCGACGCCAGCGCGGATTTACCCTGCTGGAGATCATGATTGCGCTGACTATCTTCGCGGTGATCAGCACCCTGGCCTGGCAAATTCTGGACGGCGCGATGCGTACCAGCTCGGCCACCGATGCCAGCGCCGCAAAGCTCAACCAGCTTCAGCGCGCCTGGAGTCTGATGGAGCGTGATTTTTTCCAGCTTCAGGCGCGCGCCCCGCGTAATGAGCCGGAGCTGTTTCGTCAGGAGGGCGATGCTCTTGAACTGACCACCCTGAATGGCGTGAGCGGAACGGTCCAGCTGGAGCGCGTGCGCTGGCGGCTGGAAGAGGGGCGTTTGTATCGCGACGTCTGGCCGGTCATTGACGGCCCGGCGGACGTTAAGCCTGACGAGGTGCCGATTGTCAGCGGCGTAAAATCATTGCAGTGGCGGTTTTATCGTCAGGGCTGGCTGACCGCCTGGCACGACGCCGCCCATCTGCCGGACGGCGTGGAGGTTACGTTGACGATGGAAAACGGGGATACCTGGCGCTGGGTGTTCACTACACCGGGTGATATGCCGGAGGTGGCCGCTGCCGCAGCGCCAGCGCCTTCGCCGGAGACCAGACCATGAAACGGATCCGTCAACAACAGGGCGTCGCCCTGCTGGTGGTGCTGATTTTGCTGGTGATGATGTCGGCGCTGGCCGCCAAAATCAGCCAGCAGTTCTGCCGTAATTTGCAGAAAACGCATTATCAGGTAAGCCAGCAGCAGCTGCGCTGGGCGATGCAAACCCAGGAAAAAGTGGTGAAGGACCGGTTACAGACCGACGCCAGCGGCGAGAGCAAGCCGCTGGCCCTGGACGGCGACTGGCATCAGCCGCTGGAGACGCAGGGTGAGGACTATACGGTCGTGAGCCAGGTGGAAGATGCGCAGGACTGCTTTAACGTCAATAACCTGTTGACCGCCGACATCGCACCCCAGGGGCAAAGCGCTCCCGGGGTGGCGGAAAAATCGCGTAAAGAGCGGATTGTTGAACAACTCCTGACGGAAAGCGGCCTCAGCCCGGGCACGGCGGAGGCGGTCTATTTCCAGCTGGTGGATTATCTCGATGGTGACAGCACCACGGCGAAGGAGGGGGCCGAAAGCGATGCGTGGGCTGGCGTCGTGCCCGCGCGGCAACCGGCAAATCAGATGATGCGCAGCATCGCAGAAATCAAACTGCTGCCGGCGTTCCCTGTTACGGCGTATCCGAAGGTGAGCAAGCTGCTATGCGCGCTGCCGGACACTGTCAGCAAGGTCGATGTCAACACTCTGCAACCGGAACAGGCCGCCGTGCTGGCGGCCATGTTCCCGGGAAAACTGACGCGGGATGACGCCGTTCGCCTGTTGGATGCGCGTCCGGAATCGGGCTGGGAAAATATGGAAGCGTTCAGCAAAGCGCTGGAGCAGGCCTTCCCGCAGTTAAAAGACGATCTCCCGCAGGTGGCGGATCAATTTTCTATAAACAGCCGGTACTTCCGCGTGAATTACACCGGCAATACCGATGAATTAACGCTTCGCGTGGTCAGCCAGCTTCAGGTGAATAACGAAGCCGGTGAGATCGTGACGTGGCAGCGTCGTTACCGAATGATTGAATAAGAAAAGTAGAACGTTATGAAACAGGTACTTTTTGTTCGTCCCGACAGCCGCGAGGGCGGGAAAATAATGTGGTGTGAGTCCGGCAGCGAGCGCGTTGAGGTGGTCGACAGCCTGGAGATGCTGGCCGAACACCCCCTGGCTACGCGCGTTTGTCTCCTGTTGCCCGCCAGCGACATGATTTTCCGCCATTTTACGCTGCCGAAAAAGGTGGCTTCTCAGGCGATGGCCTTCTCGTGGATGGCGGAAGAGACGCTGATTGGCGACGTGGACAACCTCCACTGGACGGTACTCCACAAAAAAGGCGCCGACGTCGACGCCGTGGCCATTGACGCCGACCGCCTGCGCGCGGCATTAACCCGCTGTCAGGAGGCCGGATTAAACGTGATTCAGGCCCTGCCTGATGCCTGGCTCTTGCCCGTGACGGCAGGGGGCAGCACGCTGGTCGCACAGGATGATAGCTACTGGCTGCGTTTATCGCCCCATGTGGCGGGTGAAATGGAGGCAACCCTGCTGCCGCTGTTAATGCAGAAAGCCGGGGTCGGGGAAGTGTGGTGTTACGGCGATGCGCCTGCGAAGGTGCACGTTGACGTGCAGCATGCCTGGCAGCATCCGCTGGCACTGATTCAGCCGCAGTGGCAAACCTGCCGCGTTAACCTGCTTCACGGTGAATTCAGCCTTAAGGCCGGTAATGGGCGGGCGGCGAAAAGTATGAAAGCCGCGATGGTGGCGGCGGGTGTGCTGTCTGTTGCTCTGCTGCTGGGGCCACGCATTGCAATGGCCTGGATGCTGGTGCAGCAGGAAAATCGGGTGCAGGAGGAGATCGTCCAGGTTTATCAGCACCATTTCCCCAGCATGCGCCAGCAGACCAATATCAAATATCACTTTGGTCAAAGCCTGAAAAAACAGAGCAAGGGATTCTTTCTTCAGCTTGATGAGCTGGAGAACGCCCGGCAGTCAGTCCTTGCGATGGAGATCGAGCTGCTGGAATACGATGCGCAGCAAAACACCCTGACGCTGAGCGTCAGCGCGCAAAACCAGCCCGCGTTGCAGGCGTTTGTTAACCAGACCAGTGAGAATTTTGATTTTACCTTACAGCCTGTTTCAACAACCGAACCGTATACCGCCATGATCGCAGGGAAACATAAATGAAAGAGCGAATCGCGCAGCTGAAGTCACGCTATCAGAATTATAGCACCCGGGAAAAAATTATTTTAAAAATATGTGCCGTTGCCATTGTGGGGGCAGTGGTGTATTACACGGGAGTGATCCCCCTGGATAATATGATTCAAAATAGTAAGTCGACGCTTAAAAGACAAAAAGAAACCCTTAACTGGATGCGCAGTGAAATTGATAAAAATCATCTTCAGGTCCAGATAGTCAAAACGAATAATCCGCGTACGGTGGTCGAGAACAGCGCCCATGAAATTAACCTTTCACTGACGGATATGCGCCAGGAGGGGCAAACTTTATCGTTCGTGTTGAATCGGGTGAATGTGTATGAATTAAGAAGCTGGCTGCGTGAAATTAATCAGACCTCCGGCGTGAGACTGCAAAAAATAAACCTCACGCCGGTGGACCACCTCAGCGACGTGAAAGCGCAGGTGCAGCTCACCTGGTCAAAAAACGCATGAATACCTTTTCGCTGATGCGGGACGCCTTTCCGGTAGGGTTCCCGATAATGAGTGCGATCCTGGGCGGCATTGTGGGCAGTTTTCTTGGCGTTGTCGCCGAACGCGTACCGGGGATGGTGATGGATGAGGAGGGGAGTGGCAATCTGCTCTTTCCGGCCTCGAACTGTCCGGTGTGCCAGCACGCACTTGCCGCGTGGGAAAACATCCCGCTGCTCAGCTGGCTGTTATTACGGGGACGCTGCCACCAGTGCGGCAGCGCGATCCCGCTGCGACTCTTTCTGGTCGAACTGATCTCCGCCTTGTTTTTTGGCATCACGGCCTGGTGCATGCCGGACGTTCAGGCGCTGTTCTCTTTGTGGTTACTGGCGGCTTTTTTACTGCCGCTGGCCATGATCGACTGGCAGCATCAGCTGCTTCCGGACTGCCTGACCCAGCCGCTGCTGTGGGCGGGGTTAGTGCTCCATGCGTTTGACCACACGTTGCCGCTACGCGATGCGCTGTTCGGCGCGGTGGCGGGCTATCTGTCGCTCTGGCTGCTCTACTGGGCTTTTCGTCTGATCACGGGACGAGAAGGTCTGGGTTACGGGGATTTTAAGCTACTGGCGGCGCTGGGCGCCTGGTGCGGCTGGCAGGTGTTGCCCTCCATTGAACTGGCGGCAGCGTTAAGCGGTATTGTCGGTTATTTCGCCGTAAATAATTTAAATAAAAATAACCTCACTATTTCTTTTGGTCCTTATCTCGCCTTTGCTGGAATAGGGGTATTTATGAGCCAGCAATTTGCTTTCACATTTTAAATATACAGGTCAAGATTTTTTATAAATCTTTTTGATGGAGGAAGGGAAGGACGACCCTTTACGCTCAGTGTATCGTAAGAGATATAAGCTACACGGAATTTCAGCTTGTATCTTTTAATGGAGGAATACAACGCAGCAACAATTTTTTGTTCACGGCACTCACGTTGGTTAAATACGCATTACGCGAAACGCATCCATGATCTCACGGAAGACATGGGTTATTACGTTACGAATAAATTTATCAGGAAATAAAAATGAAATTTATGAAGCCAAAATATCTGGCGCTCTTTATTGCGGCGGCAACCAGCTCCGCATTTGCAGCAGCGCCAGGGGCACCGACGATCGGCTATGGCAATGACAAATTTGCCCTGGTGGAAGTGGATCAGGCAGCCCAGGATTATAACAATCTTGTCAAAGTGCATAACGATGGCGTGGATGTAAAAGTTGAGTGGAACGTCTGGAGTGGTGATGCGCCAACTTCAGCGAAAGTTCTGCTGGACGGACAAACCGTATGGACCGGCGCAGCCGGCGCGACGGGCTCTGCAACGTTTAAAGTGAAAAAAGGCGGGCGTTATCAGGAGCAGGTTGAAGTCTGTAACGCCAGCGGCTGTGCGAAAAGCGCCAGCAAGCTGATTATTGTGGCAGACACCGACGGTAGCCACCTGCTGCCGCTGAATACGTCTCTCAAAGAGAATAACAAAGCGTTTGCGAAGCATACCGATAAAGTGGTTGCGGCCTACTTCCCGGAGTGGGGCGTTTATGACCGTAACTTCCCGGTTGATAAGATCCCTGCGGCAAACCTCAACCACATTCTTTACGGCTTCATTCCAATCTGTGGCGGTGACGGCATCAACGACGGCCTGAAAACCATTGAAGGCGGCAACAGCTTCCGCGTGCTCCAGAACGACTGTAAGGGCCGACCTGACTATACCGTGGCGATCCACGACCCATGGGCTGCGCTGCAAAAACCACAGGCTGGCGTCTCCGGCTGGGACGACCCGTATAAAGGTAACTTTGGCCAGCTGATGGCGCTGAAAAAAGCGCATCCGGACCTGAAAGTGCTGCCATCTATCGGCGGCTGGACGCTCTCCGATCCCTTCTTCCACATGGGTGACCCGGCTATCCGCGCACGCTTTGTCTCTTCTGTGAAAGAGTTCCTCCAGACCTGGAAATTCTTTGACGGCGTGGATATCGACTGGGAATTCCCTGGCGGCGGCGGTGTGAGCGAAAACCTGGGCAATCCGCAGCAGGATAAAGCGACCTATACCGCGCTGATGCATGACCTGCGCACCATGCTGAACGAGCTCTCTGCACAGACGGGCCGTACCTATGAACTGACCAGCGCCATCGGTGCAGGCCGCGATAAGATCGAAGACGTGGATTACACTGCCGCTCAGCAGTACCTCGACCACATCTTCCTGATGAGCTATGACTTCTACGGCGGCTGGAGCAACACCGTTCTCGGCCACCAGGCGGCGCTGCGCGCGCCAGCATGGCGTCCGGACACTGACTACACCACTGAAAATGGCGTTAACGCGCTGCTTTCCCAGGGCGTACAACCAGGCAAGATCGTGGTGGGTGCGGGAATGTATGGCCGCGGCTGGACCGGCGTGCATGGCTACACCGGTAACAATCCTTTCACCGGCACCGCTACAGGTATGGTGAAAGGGACCTGGGAACCCGGTGTGGTTGACTATCGTCAGATCGTTAACGAATACAAAGGCAAACCAGGCTGGGAATACGGCTACGACGCTGATGCGGAAGCCCCTTACGTCTTCAACAAAACTACCGGCGACCTGATCACGTATGAAGATGCGCGTTCAACCACGGCGAAAGGTAAGTATGTTCTGGCGAATAAACTGGGTGGCCTGTTCGCATGGTCTATCGACTCTGACACCGGTGACATCCTGAACGCGATGAACGAAAGCCTGCTGGGCGGCGACGCTACGCCGGTTGATCCGGAGGTCACCAACCACGCGCCAATCGCGTCCTCTGCCGATCAGAACGTGTCTGGCCCGGTAACCGTCACGCTCGATGGCTCTGCTTCAAGCGATCCTGATGGCGATGCGATTACCTACAAATGGACTCAGGTCTCTGGTCCGTCGGTCACCATCACCAACAGCACCAAAGCGAAAGCGACCTTTAACGTTGCCGCCGCGACGTCCGACCAGACCATGGTGTTCCGCCTGACGGTGACCGATGCAAAAGGCCTGAGCAACGCGATTGATGTCCAGGTGGTGAACAAGGCGCCGAAAGCTAACCAGGCACCGGTTTTAAACCCAATGGAAGCGATCACGCTTGAATCAGGTGAAACCTATGCGCTGCATGCCCAGGCCGCGGATCCAGACGGAGATGCGTTGACCTACGCCTGGAGTGTACCAGCAGATATGCACGCTACCGGGACTGACTCCGCGAACGTGAACATCACTGCGCCGGAAGTGAGCTCGACGTCTACCTACACCCTGAGCGTGGTGGTGAGCGACGGTAAGACCAGCGTGCAGTCTAACGTCCAGGTCACCGTGAATCCGAAAGCGGCGCCTGCACCTGTGCCAGATGACGAAGACACTAACCCGGCGGATGACGTTACCCCGCCGGCTGATGATGTGACTCCACCGTCTGACAAAGGGAGCTGCGATGCGCCTGTGGATGCTAACGCCAGCAAATATGCGGCATGGGAATCCAGCAAAATCTACAACGGTGGCGATACCGTAAGCTTCGACCATCTGGTGTGGAAAGCGAAGTACTGGACTCAGGGCAATCAGCCTGGCTTCGGTGTGGATGCATGGGAGCTGGTGAGCAACGTGAAGATGAACTGGCGTTCTGACCTGGTCTACAACGGCGGCGACACCACCACCTATGAAGGAAACGTTTACCGTGCGAAATGGTGGACCCGTGGTGATAATCCAGCCAACAGCGACGTATGGGTAAAAGAAGGCGCATCAACAGACTGCAAATAATCTAACCCATTAATGACTCCCCCTTTTAGAGGGGGAGTGATTCAAAATTCATTTTACAGGATGTTGGTAAGGAGAAATAACCGAAACTGTCAGCAGGTAAAAATGAAAAAGTTGATTTTGTTGTTATTGATAATAAGCCAAAGCGCTCTGGCAAACTGTTGGAATAAAGCGGCGCATTATTATCATGTCGACCCTTATTTACTGTACGCGATAGCGAATGTGGAATCCGGAATGAACCCGTATGCGGTTGGGCAAAACCGCGATGGCACGCGGGATGTCGGGCTGATGCAAATCAACAGTTCGCATTTTACCGCGCTGGAAAGCAGAGGAATCGACGAATACCGGTTAATCACGGAGCCATGTACTTCGATCATGGTCGGGGCTTATATCCTCGCCGGGATGATCAGGGTGTATGGCTATAACTGGGAAGCCGTTGGCGCGTATAACGCCGGACTGAAAAAAGAAAATTATCCGCAGAGGATGAAATATGCCCATAAGGTCTGGGCCAAATATCAGCAACTCAAATTAGCAGCACGTTATTAACGTTTTTTATTTTTGAAGAATTCCTGAAGGTGTTCTTCGAAAAGTGAAAACAGCTGAATGTGGTTTATGTATTAACGGAGTAATACCTAAGCCGGGATTATAACATTTAATTTTAAACGAACAGGAAAACTGAAATGAACAAAAGGACGTTACTGAGTGTACTCATTGCGGGAGCCTGCGTGGCGCCACTCATGGCTCAGGCTGCTAACCTGAAGGAGACCAGCAGTGAGCCGTACACCATCAAAGCCAGCGATCTGGCGAAGAAAGAGAAGGAACTGACGGACTTCCCGCTGATGGCTTCGGTTAAAGAGACCATCCAGACGCTGGATAACGCGCAGGTTGAATTGATTGAGCCAGGCCGGGCGGCGAACCCGGACAACGTTAAACGCGTTGAAGGGATTGTGAAAGCCAGCGACTGGGAATATCTCTTCCCGCTGCGCGCGCAGGCCTATACCTACAGCAACTTCCTGAAAGCCGTGGGTAAATTCCCGGCGCTGTGTAAGACCTACAATGACGGTCGTGACAGCGACGCCATCTGCCGCAAAGAGCTGGCCACCATGTTTGCCCACTTTGCCCAGGAGACCGGCGGCCACGAAAGCTGGCGTCCGGAAGCCGAATGGCGTCAGGCGCTGGTCCACGTACGTGAAATGGGCTGGAGCGAAGGGCAGAAGGGCGGTTATAACGGCGAATGTAACCCGGACGTCTGGCAGGGGCAGACCTGGCCTTGCGGTAAAGATAAAGACGGCGATTTCCTGAGCTACTTCGGTCGTGGTGCGAAACAGTTGTCCTACAATTACAACTACGGCCCATTCTCTGAAGCGATGTACGGCGACGTGCGTACGCTGCTCGACAAACCTGAGCTGGTGGCGGACACCTGGCTGAACCTGGCGAGTGCGATCTTCTTCTTCGCCTATCCGCAGCCGCCAAAACCAAGCATGTTGCAGGTGATCGACGGTACATGGCAGCCGAACGATCACGATAAAGCCAACGGTCTGGTTCCGGGCTTTGGTGTGACCACCCAGATCATCAACGGCGGCGTTGAGTGCGGCGGCCCGACTGAAATTGCGCAGTCTCAAAACCGTATCAAGTACTACAAAGAGTTCGCGAACTACCTGAAAGTGCCTGTTCCGGCGAACGAAGTGTTGGGTTGCGCCAACATGAAGCAGTTCGACGAAGGTGGCGCAGGCGCCCTGAAGATTTACTGGGAACAGGACTGGGGATGGAGCGCGGATACTCCGGACGGCAAAACCTACTCTTGCCAGCTGGTGGGTTACCAGACCCCGTTCAGCGCATTTAAAGACGGTGACTACAGCAAGTGCGTGCAGCACTTCTTTAACGTGAAAATTGTTAACGACGAGGGTTCTTCCGAGACCCCGGACGAAACGCCGGTCACGCCAACACCGACGCCATCCGACGATGAAACGCCGGCACCAACCCCAACGCCGGATGAAACGCCGGTTGTGGTGAACCACGCGCCGGTTGCGCAGATTGCCGGTCCGATCGGTGCAGTGGAAGCGGGTGCGCAGGTTTCTCTGAGCGCCGAAGGCTCTACCGATCCAGATGGTAACACGCTGACGTATACCTGGCGTTCCCAGGATGGTCAGACTGTTACCGGTCAGGACAAAGCGGTTGTGACCTTTACCGCGCCAGAGTCTGCGACGGCGCAGCAGTATGAAGTGAGCCTGACCGTCAGCGATGGCGAACTAAGCAGCACCACGTCTTACCTGCTGAACGTGAAAGCGAAAGCGGCAACGCCATCCGGAGAAGATACGTCTTACCCGGCATGGAGCGCGAACAGCAAGTACAACGCCGGTGATATCGTGAACAACCACGGTAAACTGTTCCAGTGCAAACCGTTCCCGTACAGCGGCTGGTGTAACAATGCGCCGACGTACTATGAACCTGGCGCAGGTCTGGCATGGGCTGAAGCCTGGACGGCATTATAAACAGCAAACGGCAACCCCCAGGGTTGCCGTTTTAGTGTCTGCACCCTCTCCCTGTGGGAGAGGGCCGGGGTGAGGGCATCAGTCCGCACTCTCTGTTTTTTGCCGGGTGGCGCTGCGCTTACCCGGCCTACATGAGGCTGGAACGCTTACCGGTGCAACTTCCCGTGATCCCGTAACCACGCCGCCGTACGCACTATCCCTTCATCCAGCGATACAATCGGTTTATACCCCAGCTCGTTCTCCGCCCGCGAAATATCCAGCGTAAAATCAAAGTTGAGCTTCGACACACCGTAATGCGTCAGTGCAGGCTCTTTCGCCGATTTACTGCCAAAACGCTCCATGCTGCGGGCAATCATGTCCAGCATCGGGTAGGGAACGGAACGGATCCGGCAGTCGATCTTTAACTCGTCAATCAGCCTTTGCACAATGCTGCGCAGGGTACAGGGTTCGCCGTTGGTGATGTTGTACGCGCGGCCCGACACCAGCTTATCGCATTCCGGCTGGCTCGCCAGCCACATGGCGTGAACGGCATTTTCGTAATAGGTCATGTCCACCAGCGCATCGCCGCCGCGCGGTAACAGCACGCTGCCGTAGTGGTGCATCATCTGGGCCAGTCGCGGGATAAAGACTTTGTCGTGCGGCCCAAACAGGCTCTGCGGACGCAGCACGGTAAAGCGGGTGTGCGGGTTTGACTGGGCCAGCAGGTCGATCACCTCTTCGCCCGCCGCTTTGCTGCGGGCAAACTCACAGGCGAAGCGCGCCGGGCGGAAATCTTCCTGAATATCACGATGGTGGTGATAGTCGAAATAGAGCGACGGGGAGGAGATATGAATAAAGTTACGCACGCCCCAGGCGACGGCCCATTCGCCCAGACGACGCGTGGCGCGCACGTTGGCGAGATCAAAGGCTTCCTGGGTACCCCACGGAGAGGTAAAACTGGAGCAGTGCCACAGCGTATCGATACCGGCGAGCATCACCTTGGCCTGAGAGGAGACCAGCTCCGTCAGATCGGCATGGACAAATTCAGCGCCCATTTTTTGCAGGAGCTTACCCATCGCCTCATTGCGACCGGTGGCCCTCACGCTGATGCCTTTGTTGCGCAGAAACTCGACCGCATTTCGGCCTAAGCCGCTGGTCGCCCCGGTAACCAGTACCTTCATAACAATCCACTGTGTTGAAAAGAATTTCGTGCGCATTCTTTCGTGAATTACGATGTGTTGCAATGGGAAAGGTGAAAGATTAAGAGTTTTATTTAGTTATTTTCCCGCTTTTCTTCTGCCAGTTGCGCAATCCGTTTCGCCATTCCGCGGAAGATAAACAGGTGTGCCGGGATCATCAGCAACCAGTAAAACAGACCCGGCATTCCGTGAGGATGCCACCATGCCCGAACGTCCAGTTCACGATGGTCGCCGTTGTCCTTGAGGGTGAAGCAGAGCCGCCCCAGCCCCGGCGCCTTCATGCCAAACAGCAGCGCCAGCTGTTTTTCCGGCTCAACAATAATCACTTTCCAGCTGTCGACGGTATCGCCCACCTTCAGCCAGGGATGGGCAGGGCGGCCTTTTGCCAGCCGGTGACCGACCAGCAGATCCAGCGCGCCGCGCGTTTGCCACAGAATATTGCCGAAGAAATAGCGCTCTTTGCCGCCGATCTGGTTCACAACTTCCCACAGCGCTGCCAGGCTGGCCGTGGTTTTTACCGTACAGCCCGCCTGTTTCGGATAATAGCCGTACTCGGGCCGCCAGCGGGCAAACGCCTGCGCGTCATAACCCCAGTCGCTGGAGTTCACCAGCTTCTCTTCCTCTTTCAGCGTGTTGCGCACCGCGTCGTCAAAGCGGATGAGTTCCTGGGGAATTAAGGCGCGCAGCGCGAGATCGTCCGCCAGCAGATCGTGCTTCAACCCCTGGATAAGCGCTTTGGCGGTCGTCGGCGGCACGGAGGTGATCACATTCAAAAACCACACCGATATCCAGCGGGTCGGGAAGGGGATGGGGATCAGCCAGCGGTGGCGGCCACTCACCCGCATAAAATGTTCGAACTGCGCCTGATAGCTCAGCACTTCCGGACCTGCCGCCTCCAGCACGCGATGCTGCTCCGCCGGGTGATCCAGCAATGCCACCAGATAGTGGAGTAAATTCTCCAGCGCAATGGGCGTGGTGCGCGAGCGTACCCAGCGCGGCGGCGTCAGCACGGGCAGGTTGTAGACCATATCGCGCATCACTTCGAACGCGGCGGACCCCGCGCCGACGATGATCCCTGCCCGCAGTTCGGTAACGGGGATACGGGCGCTCCGCAGCGTTTCTGCCGTCAGCTGTCGGGCGCGCAGATGGTCTGACTGCTCGTGCTCAGGCGCCTGGAGCGAGCTTAAAAAAATCACCTGCTTCACCGGCGTTTGCAGCAGCGCATCACGAACGTTCATCGCCACCTGACGCTCGTGGGCGATAAAATCGCCGCCTTCGCCCATGCTGTGGACAAGGTAGTAAAGCGTATCGACCCCTTCCAGCAGCGCAGGAAGCGCTTTCGGCCAGCTAAGGTCAACGTTGTGACACGTCACGCCAGGCAAATGTAGCTTTTGCAGGCGTTCCGTGTTACGTGCCGCTGCCAGCACCTGGTGCCCCTGCTGGCTTAACGCAGTGGTCAGATGCTGACCGATATACCCGCTGGCGCCGAGCACCAGAATACGTTGCGGCACGGTATGCTCCTTAACGCTGTAAAAATGCCTGCCAGTGTTCCACCACCTCGGTCAGCTGCTCGCGGTTAACGTCAAGGTGCATCACCAGCCGTACGACCGGGGAGGCGTTAATCAGCACGCCTCGGGCTTTCATAAAGTCGCCCAGCGCGGCAGCATGCTCATCGCCGACGCGGACAAACAGCATGTTAGTGTCGTGACGCATGACATCAGCGCCGATTTCACGCAGCTGCGCTGCCATCCACGCCGCATTGTCGTGATCGTCTTTCAGGCGTGACACGTTATTTTTCAGGGCGTACAGTCCGGCAGCCGCCAGAATACCCGCCTGACGCATCCCGCCGCCGGTCATTTTGCGCCAGCGGTTGGCGCGCCTGATGTAGTCCGCGCTGCCAACCAGCAGGGAACCTACCGGCGTACCCAGCCCTTTAGAGAGGCAAATGGTGAACGAGTCGCAATATTGGGTGATCGCTTTCAGCTCGCAGCCGTACTCCACCACGGCGTTGAAGATACGTGCGCCGTCAACGTGCAGGCCGAGCTTACGCTCGCGGGTAAAGTCCCATGCCGCTTTCAGGTATTCGCGCGGCAGGACTTTACCGTTATGGGTGTTTTCGAGGCTCAGCAGTTTAGTGCGGGCGAAGTGAATATCGTCGGCTTTGATTTTCGCCGCGACTTTGTCCAGCGGCAGCGTACCGTCGGGTGCGGCATCGATCGGCTGCGGCTGGATGCTGCCAAGCACCGCCGCACCGCCGGCTTCGTACAGGTAGTTATGCGCCCCCTGGCCGACGATATACTCCTCGCCGCGCTCGCAGTGGCTGAGCAGCGCCACCAGGTTAGCCTGCGTGCCGGTGGGCAGGAACAGGGCAGCCTCTTTACCGCTCAGCTCTGCCGCATAGCGCTGGAGTTCGTTGACCGTCGGGTCATCGCCGTAGACGTCGTCCCCGACCGGGGCGGCCATCATCTCTTCGAGCATGGCGCGGCCCGGACGGGTAACGGTATCACTACGTAAATCAATCATTTCACATCCCTTTAATTTAAGAGGTCTTGTGAAATGTTTTACCTGAGCCAGTTGGTTTTTGCTAGTTCGATCACTTCGTCACCGCGCCCGCTGATGATGGCGCGCAGCATGTAGAGGCTAAAACCTTTGGCCTGTTCCAGCTTGATTTGAGGCGGGATCGCCAGCTCTTCTTTGGCGACCACCACATCCACCAGCACCGGGCCGTCGATGGCGAAGGCGCGTTGCAGGGCGTCGTCCACCTCTGAGGCTTTCTCCACCCTAATACCGGTGATACCGCAGGCTTCGGCGATGCGGGCGAAGTTGGTGTCGTGCAGTTCGGTGCCGTCCGTGAGGTAGCCTCCGGCCTTCATCTCCATCGCCACGAAGCCCAGAACGCTGTTGTTAAAGACCACGATTTTGAGCGGAAGCTTCATCTGCGCCACCGACAGGAAATCCCCCATCAGCATACTGAACCCGCCGTCGCCGCACATCGCCACCACCTGACGTTCCGGTGCCGTCGCCTTTGCACCCAGCGCCTGCGGCATGGCGTTGGCCATTGAGCCATGGTTGAACGACCCAAGCAGGCGACGTTTGCCGTTCATTTTCAGATAGCGCGCGGCCCAGACGGTGGGCGTTCCTACGTCGCAGGTGAAGATGGCATCGTCGTCGGCGAAGTGGCTGATCTGCTGCGCCAGATACTGTGGATGAATGGCTTTTTCGCTCGGTTTGGCGAGATCGTCCAGCCCCTTGCGCGCATCGCGATAGTCGCTCAGGGCTTTATCGAGGAATTTGCGGTCTGTTTTTTCTTCCAGCAGCGGCAGCAGGGCGGCGAGAGTGGATTTGATATCGCCGATAAGCGCCATATCCACCTTGCTGTGCGCGCCGATGCTGCCGGGATTAATGTCGATCTGGATAATTTTGGCATCCGTCGGGTAGAACGCGCGGTACGGGAACTGGGTGCCGAGCAGGATCAGCGTATCGGCGTTCATCATGGTGTGGAAGCCGCTGGAAAAACCGATCAGCCCGGTCATGCCGACATCGTACGGGTTATCGTATTCAACGTGCTCTTTCCCGCGCAGG
The DNA here is from genome assembly GCF_050030335.1 of Enterobacter cloacae complex sp. 302F9. NCBI lineage: Bacteria > Pseudomonadati > Pseudomonadota > Gammaproteobacteria > Enterobacterales > Enterobacteriaceae > Enterobacter > Enterobacter cloacae complex sp. 302F9. The sequence goes on from NZ_JBLGUC010000001.1 coordinate 1,573,459, forward strand.
GCGTGCACCACTGGGGCCTTCAGCTTGCCGGCAAATTCCACCAGCTCTTTATGCGCGCCGGCGCAGCCGCTGCCGCACATCAGGGCGATATTGCTGGAGTATCGCAGCAGCTGTGCCAGCTTTTTCAGCTCTTCTTCGGCAGGGGTAATGGTTGGCTGTGGCGCAGAGTACCAGTGGGTGGTGGCGGTTTCAGGTGCGGCCTTCAGCGCCACGTCCCCCGGCAGCACAACCACCGAAACCCCGCGATTCAGGATCGCCTTACGCATGGCTATCGCCAGCACCTGTGGGATCTGCTCCGGCGATGAGACCAGCTCGCAATAGTGGCTGCATTCACGGAACAGCTCCTGCGGATGCGTCTCCTGAAAATAGCCGCTACCGATTTCAGATGACGGAATGTGAGCCGCAATCGCCAGCACCGGAACATGGTTGCGGTGACAGTCGAACAGACCGTTGATGAGGTGCAGGTTTCCCGGTCCGCAGGAACCTGCACAGACGGCGAGTTCACCCGTAAGCTGCGCTTCGGCACCGGCGGCAAAGGCGGCGACTTCTTCATGGCGGGTGGGCATCCACTCAATAGTTTTCATCTTGTTAAGGCTATCGCTGAGTCCGTTCAGAGAATCGCCAGTGACGCCCCAGATACGCTTTACGCCAGCCTGCTCAAGGGTTTTCGCTATGTATGCAGCCACAGTTTGTTTCATGGTTGTCCGTCTCCTTTTTGTGATATCGCTTACAAGCTTAGAAGAAAGTCGCTGTATTGCCTGCTCAGTATTCCTTAAGTACAGGTGGTTTTTCTGCGCGACGCGCCGCCAGCGGGCTGAGGTTGGGGCGGGAGGAAGCGGGTTTGCAGACCCTTTTTTCCTGATGGTGCATAAGTTGTTGATTTTATATGGTTAGGCTGAAGGGGAATAAAAAAGGGGTTGGAGGGAGTTTTTGAGGTATTGGTTTATCAGACAAAGGGATAGATGTAGATTGCTTCAGTTCACTGCCGGGCAGGCAGCTTAGAAATCTTGCCTGATTTGCTCATGCCTTTAGCCACGGTTCACTGCCGTACAGGCCGTAGGCACAATGTAGGCCGGGTAAACGTAGTGCCACCCGGCAAAAAGCCCGGTGGCGCTGACGCTTACCGGGCCTACAGAGGTTCCAAAGGCAAATGCGCTGGCCTGCATGGGCAAAAAGCCCGGTGGCGCTGACGCTTACCGGGCCTACAGGGTTCCAAAGGCAAATGCGCTGGCCTGCATGGGCAAAAAGCCCGGTGGCGTTGATGCTTACCGGGCCTACAGGTGAACCGCGAAAGATTATGCGAGCACAAGATCGCCTTGCGGATGGCACGAACATGCCAGCACATAGCCTTCTGCGATTTCTGCGTCGGTCAGCGTCATGGTGCTGGTGACCGTGTACTCACCGGAAACCACTTTGGTCTTGCAACATCCGCACACCCCGGCGCGACAGGCCGCCGCCACCGGTACGTTGTTGCTTTCCAGCGCTTCAAGCAGCGTGGTGCCCACGCGGCCAAAGAAGGTCTGCGCCGGTTGCAGCTTCGTGAACTTCATCCCGCTGGTCGCCGCTTCCGCTACAGGCGTGAAGAACTGCTCTTTGAAGAAGCGGGTCACGCCGAGCGCTTTCACTTCTTTCTCCACGATCTCCATGTACGGCGCCGGGCCGCAGGTCATCACGATGCGGTTCGCAATATCCGGCACGCTTTGCAGCAGCTCGCGGCTCAGGCGCCCCGCGACAAAACCGTGCGTCGCGTTGTGCTCAGCCACCAGCGTCACCGGATAGTTGCGCCATTCTTCGGCAAAAATCACATCTTCCGGGGAACGAACGCTGAAAATCACCTGCACGTCGGCCTGAGGTCGGTATTTCGCCAGCCAGCGACGCATCGACATAATCGGCGTCACGCCACAGCCCGCCGCCAGCAGCAGGAATTTATCTTCTGTCTTGTCGTCACAGGTAAACTCGCCCTGCGCATCAGACAGCCAGATGTAATCCCCGCGCTTCACGTCCCGGGTCAGCCACTCGGATCCTGCGCCGTCATCAATACGACGAACGGTGAGCGTAATGTACTCGCTCACGCCCGGCGTGGAGGAGATCGTGTAGGCGCGCAGAGTATCCGCCGAATTACGCACGCTCACCAGCGCATACTGGCCCGCGCGGTACGGATAATAGTCATGGCACAGCAGCGACAGCGTCCACACATCCGGCGTCTCCTGATGGATGTGATGAACCTGCATCCGCCACGGACATTGTGAGGTTGGCATGGTCATGAGTTACTCCTTACGCGCTCAGCAGTTGCTTCATATCATCTTCAACGTTGGTCACAGAACGTAGACCAAATTTCTCGTTCAGGATGGCCAGCAGGTCCGGCGTCAGGAAGCCTGGCGCGGTCGGCCCGGTGACGATGTTGGTCACGCCGAGAGAGAGCAGGGTCAACAGGATAACGATCGCTTTCTGCTCGAACCAGGAGAGCACCAGCGACAGCGGCAGATCGTTCACGCCGCAGCCCAGTTTCTCTGCCAACGTGACCGCCAGAATGATGGCTGAATATGCATCGTTACACTGACCCGCATCCACCAGGCGCGGCAGACCTTCGATGTTGCCGAAGTCCAGCTTGTTGAAACGGTACTTACCGCAGGCCAGGGTCAGGATCAGACAGTCTTCCGGTACGCGGGTGGCGAAATCGGTGAAGTAGTTACGTTCCCCGCGCGCGCCGTCACAGCCGCCGATCAGGAAGATGTGACGCAGTTTTTCACGGCTGACGAGGTCAATCAGGGAATCCGCCGCACCCAGCAGGGTTTCACGACCAAAACCGACGGTGATGAGGTGCGGAATTTCGCTGTACGGGAAGCCTGCCATCTGCTGCGCCTGAGCGATAACCGGACCGAAATCGTCGCCTTCAAGGTGGCTCACGCCCGGCCAGCCGACGATGCTGCGGGTCCAGATACGGTCGTCATACGCGCCGACGGTCGGGTCGATGATGCAGTTAGAGGTCATGACGATTGGGCCAGGGAAGCGGGCAAACTCCACCTGCTGGTTCTGCCAGCCGCTGCCGTAGTTACCGATCAGATGCTTAAATTTACGCAGCTCCGGGTAGCCGTGCGCGGGCAGCATTTCGCCGTGGGTATAAACGTTAACGCCGGTGCCTTCGGTCTGCTTCAGCAGGTTGTAGAGATCTTTCAGGTCATGACCGGAGATCAGGATGCATTTGCCTTCGGTCGCTTTGACGTTGACCTGCGTTGGCGTTGGGTGGCCGTAGGTGCTGGTTTCACCGGCATCCAGAATGCTCATCACTTTGAAGTTCATCTGGCCGATTTCCATCGAGCATTCCAGCAGGGCGTTCATATCGGAAGGCCAGGTGCCCAGCCAGGCCATGATTTTGTGGTACTGGGCGTAAATAGCGTTGTCGTACTGGCCGAGTACGTGCGCGTGTTCCATATAGGCCGCAGCACCTTTCAGACCGTACAGGCACAGCAGGCGCAGGCCGAGGATGTTTTCGCCAATCGCCGCTTTGTCTTTATTGGGAGTAAATTCTGCGGCCTGACGCTGTAGCTCGCCCAGGTCGTCGCTCACCAGCTGTAGCTCCGCCATCGGGTTGTCCACGCGGGCGCTGGCGTCGGCATTCAGGCACTGCGCTTTCAGGGCTTCACGCAGGGCAATAGCTTCGCGGGCATAGCCCACAATGCGTGGAGAATCGAAGTTAACGTTGGTCAGCGTGGAGAAAAATGCGCGCGGCGCAAAGCTGTCGACATAGTGATCAACAATGCCATATTCACGGGCTTTGAAAGCCCAGGCGGACAAGCCTTGCAGCGCCGCAATCAGCAGATCCTGGAGATCGGACGTTTCTGCGGTTTTGCCGCACATACCCTGCGCGTAAGAGCAGCCGTTGCCTGCCGGGGTACGGATGGTTTGTTCACATTGCACACAAAACATAATCACACCTGTTAAAGTTATATTTGAGATACATGTTTAAGGTTATGCCTGTGCCACAGCAGAGAAAAGTGCTTTCTTATACTAAGTGGAGGGTTATTGATTTAGCGCAATTTTGGCGGCAGGTTCACTACCGCCAAAGCAGTATCAGGCTGAGAAGAACGCCATCAGAATGGGGACCAGCAGGCTCAGAATAAAGCCGTGTACGATGGCGGCAGGAACCATCTCCAGTCCTCCCGAGCGCTGTAACACCGGCAGGGTAAAGTCCATTGAGGTGGCCCCGCACAGGCCCAGCGCGGTAGAGCGGCTGCGGCGTACCAGGCCGGGGATCAGCATGATGGCTATCAGCTCGCGCGCCAGATCGTTAAAGAAGGCGGCGCTGCCAATCACCGGACCAAACGATTCGGTCAGCAGAATACCGGAGAGCGAATACCAGCCGAAACCGGACGCCATCGCCAGGCTGGTTTTCAGCGGCAGATCGAGAATAAAGGCGTTAATCACTCCCCCCGCCAGTGAGCTGGCCACAACGATAACGGCAACCATCATGCCCCGGCGGTTAAGGACAATCTGTTTCAGCGTCATGCCATTATTTCGCAGCTGAATACCAATCAGGAAGAGCAGGAAAATAAGCGTATATTCGCTGGCTTCCGTTGCGTGCTGTAAAAATGCCCAGCCGGTCAGCCCCAGTAAAAAACCGAGAACCACCACGCCGCATAGTTTTAATGATTCCAGCGCCATCGCAATACGGGAGGGAAGCTTTTCCTGATGGTGGTGATTTTTCCAGGGAATAGTGCGTTCCAGCCAGAACAGCGCAGCAATATTGCACAGCAGAATAACCACTACCGTAACCGCAGAATAATGCAGGATGGAAAGCAAGTTCGTCGCCAGATTATCCAGGAAGGCCAGGCTGATCCCCATAAAGAACAGAATGACGTAAACAATCCAGCTGAGAAAACGATTAATAAGCTTTAAGGCCGATTCATGACGCAGCGGAATAAGGTAGCCCACAATCAGGGGCAGAAGAATGATGAGGAGTCCTGAGAACATGAACAGCCGGTCCTTTTGAGTATCAGTTAAGCGCCAGAGACACTACCCAATAAAGGCTGTGAGGTAAAGCTACAAAAAAAGCCGGGTGGCGGCTGCGCCTTACCCGGCCTACAAAGTGCACACTAACGTAGGTCGGGTAAGCTTTAGCGCCACCCGACATTACAGACCGCACTTAATTAATCGCGTTTTTCCAGCAGGGTGCGATACAGCACGCCGCCCAGAATACCGCCGATAATAGGCATCACCCAGAACAGCCACAGCTGTTCAAGCGCCCAGCCGCCCTGGAAAATAGCCACCGCGGTGCTGCGCGCCGGGTTAACGGAGGTGTTGGTCACCGGAATGGAGATGAGGTGGATCAGCGTCAACGCCAGACCAATAGCGATGGGGGCAAAGCCCGCAGGCGCGTATTTGTCCGTTGCGCCGTGGATCACCAACAGGAAGCCTGCGGTGAGCACAATTTCAATCACGATGGCAGACAGCATCGAGTAGCCGCCTGGAGAGTGTTCGCCGAAGCCGTTCGACGCAAATCCGCTGGCCGCGGCGTCAAACCCGGCTTTTCCGCTGGCAATTACGTACAGCACCGCCGCGGCAATAATACCGCCAATAACCTGGGCAATAATATAGCCAATAATATCTTTCGCCGGGAAACGTCCGCCCGCCCATAATCCTAATGTGACGGCCGGGTTGAAATGACCGCCGGAAATATGCCCCACGGCGAATGCCATGGTTAATACAGTTAAACCGAATGCCAGCGCGACGCCGACAAAGCCAATACCTAATTCCGGAAATGCGGCTGCCAGTACTGCGCTACCGCAGCCACCAAACACCAGCCAGAATGTACCAAAGCATTCTGCCGCTAATTTTCTGAACATAACCACCTCAATAATAAACGTCCGCGCCCATTCCTGCGCGCGGGTTATATCGCCATAAAGGGATGACGACTCAAAGAGCCAGTATTTTGAAACCATCAACATCCCTTCGCCACTCAAATAAATTCACTAAATTTGATTTAAGGCAATGTGATGTCAATCCTTGTTCAGATCGGAGGTAATAAGAGCATAGCCCAATAATTAAGGGGGCGTATATTCTGCTGTCGTGACCCACAGCCTGCCGCTATACTGCTGATAACTTGAAGGAAAAAGTGGCCGAATTGCGGGGGATGTATGCTACTCGAACGTGTGGAGATTGTCGGGTTTCGCGGGATTAACCGCCTGTCGCTGCAACTGGAACAGAACAACGTCCTGATAGGCGAAAATGCCTGGGGTAAATCCAGCCTGCTGGATGCCCTGACGCTGCTGCTTTCGCCCGAAGAGAACTTGTACCACTTCGTTCATGATGACTTCTGGTTTCCGCCAGGGGATGTCAACGGACGCGAGAAACACCTGCATATCATTCTGACCTTCCGCGAATCCGAGCCCGGTCGCCATCGCGTGCGTCGTTTTCGCCCTATGTCGCCCTGCTGGGTGCCCTGTGAAGATGGTTTCCAGCGTATTTTCTATCGCCTTGAGGGCGAAATGGCGCAAAACGACGGGGTGTTAACCCTGCGTGAATTTCTTGATGAGAAGGGAAATCCGATCCCGCTCGATAATATTGACGAGCTTGCCCGCCATCTTATCCGCCTCTCCCCCGTGCTGCGCTTACGAGACGCGCGCTTTATGCGGCGGATCCGTAACGGCACCGTGCCGAATATGCCCGAGGTGGAGGTGACCGCCCGCGAACTGGATTTCCTCGCCCGTGAACTGGTCTCACGGCCGCAGAACCTCACCGACGGCCAGATCCGTCAGGGACTGTCTGCCATGGTGCAACTGCTGGAGCACTATTTCTCCGAGCAGGGAACGGGGCAGGCGCGCCACCGTCTGATGCGTCGCCGCTCGCACGATGAACAACGAAGCTGGCGCTATCTCGATATTATCAACCGCATGATCGACCGCCCCGGCGGGCGCACGCATCGGGTGATCCTGCTGGGATTATTCTCCACGCTTTTACAGGCGAAAGGGACGGTGCGCCTGGATCGGGACGCGCGCCCGCTGCTGCTGGTGGAAGATCCGGAAACGCGGCTGCACCCGATTATGCTTTCCGTGGCGTGGCATCTTCTTAATTTGCTGCCGTTGCAGCGAGTCACCACCACGAATTCCGGAGAGCTGCTCTCTCTGACGCCGGTGGAGTATGTCTGCCGCCTGGTGCGTGAATCGTCGCGGGTCACCGCTTACCGGCTCGGGCCCGGCGGGTTAAATGCCGAAGATGGCCGACGAATTGCGTTTCATATCCGTTTTAACCGTGCCTCTTCCCTGTTTGCCCGCTGCTGGTTGCTGGTGGAAGGGGAAACGGAAACCTGGGTGATAAACGAGCTGGCTCGCCAGTGCGGACACCACTTTGACGCCGAAGGGATCAAAGTGATCGAATTTGCTCAGTCTGGCTTAAAACCGCTGATCAAATTTGCGCGCCGGATGGGGATAGAGTGGCACGTACTGGTGGATGGCGATGAGGCGGGTAAAAAATATGCGGCGACCGTGCGCAGCCTGCTCAATAACGATCGTGAAGAGGAGCGGGAACATCTGACCGCGCTGCCTGCGATGGACATGGAGCACTTTATGTACCGCCAGGGATTTGACGACGTCTTTCACCGTGTGGCGATGATCCCGGTAGATGTGCCCATGAATATGCGCCGGGTGATTGCCAAAGCTATCCATCGGTCGTCAAAACCGGATTTGGCCATTGAAGTTGCGACGGAAGCGGGCAGGCGAGGCGTGGAGTCGGTGCCCACGCTGCTGCGTAAAATGTTCTCCCGCGTCCTCTGGCTGGCTCGCGGGAGGGCCGATTAACGGGCAGTCGCCTGCGAAACCTGTTGGATCAGGCTATCAAGCAGGGCATAGCGGCGGCGGTATTCGGACCGTTTTTTACTCGCAATTTCTTCCATCGGTTTGCGTGGCATGGTCAGTGGCAGGGCAAAGTTGCCGTTATCCTGCTGCTGTCCGCCAAGGGAGCGCCAGAAGCTGTCATAGTCAGCCAGCAATTTTCCCTCTTTTTTCTTGCGATAGCGCCAGCTGCGGTAGATGTGGGTGGCGTTACTCACCGCGAGGATCTGCTCGACCGGGAAGGCGCCTGCCAGCGTCATGACCGCTTCAACCAGCAGACGTTTTGGGAACAGTCCGTGACAGGCTTTGGTCGCCAGCTGAATGTGCTCGTGCGGGACATGCGCTTTCGCCCCCTGCATTCCGCCGATGAAGAGCGTTGGCTTGCCCTGGTATGTGCACAGCGTAAAGGTCAGCTCGGCCAGCACCGTGTTCTGGTGGTCGCAAAAAGTGAGGGTCGCTTCCCCTTCTTTGTCCAGAAACGCATCCGCGCTCAGGCGAACGCTAAACTGCTGCTCCTCTTTGCCCGTTAACGTCACCAGCATAATGCCCTGGCTGGAGAGGTAACCGTTCAGCAGCGACGCCGGAAGATGGCGGCTCATCATCTCATAGTGATCGTTCAATGCGTCCAGCGTACTCTGACGGCCCATATTGACGGTCAGCCACGGCCGGTGCAGGCGGCACGGCAGGCCGGGCTGCACGCGCAGGATCTGCATCAGACGGGGCTGTTTTGCAAGGTTTCCGAGCAGGCGCGCAGTGGTGAACGGCGTTGCCAGCGAGCGCAACATAAACTTACGTCGATAGGCCGGATTTTGCCACGCCAGCCCCGGCGTGAGGGAACCCGATGCCAGGCTTTTAAACAGTTGCCAGCCCGATTTAGGCTGGGGCAGCGTTGAATAAGGTGTATCGACGATGGAAGACATGTTAGATCCTGCTTCTGGTGGAATATCGCTATTTCAGCAGGCGCTTTATCAACATCGGGTAAACAATTCCCGACGATTACGGGGATCGGGGGTTTCGTTGAGGAGTGGTTTAGATAAAATCAACGGTGATGATAGCCAGAACAATTATTTGGAATATTTATGAACCTGAAGGGAAAACGCAGAAAGCTGTTTCTGCTGCTGGCGGTAGTGGTGTTAGCGGGCGGATTCTGGTTATGGAAGGTACTGAACGCGCCGGTACCACAGTATCAAACGCTGATTGTTCGTCCGGGCGAGCTGCAACAAAACGTGCTGGCGACGGGGAAACTGGATGCCCTGCGTAAGGTTGACGTGGGCGCGCAGGTCAGCGGTCAGCTTAAAACCCTGTCAGTTGAGATTGGCGATAAGGTTAAAAAAGGCCAGCTGCTGGGCGTGATCGATCCTGAGCAGGCGCAAAACCAAATCCGCGAAGTGGAAGCGACGCTGATGGAGCTGCGCGCGCAGCGCGCGCAGGCTCAGGCGGAGCGTAATCTCGCTCAGGTCACCCTGACGCGCCAGCAGGCGCTGGCGAAAACGCAGGCTATCTCGAAACAGGATCTGGACACAGCCGCCACGGAGCTGGCGGTGAAGCAGGCGCAGATTGGCACCATCGATGCGCAAATCAAACGGAATCAGGCCTCGCTGGATACGGCGAAAACCAACCTCGATTACACGCAAATCGTTGCGCCAATGGCCGGGGAAGTGACGCAGATAACCACCCTGCAAGGCCAGACGGTCATCGCCGCGCAGCAGGCGCCGAACATCCTGACCCTGGCGGATATGAGCACCATGCTGGTGAAAGCCCAGGTATCCGAAGCGGACGTCATTCACCTTAAGCCGGGGCAGAAAGCCTGGTTTACGGTGCTGGGCGATCCGCAAACCCGCTATGAAGGGGTGCTGAAAGATATCCTGCCGACGCCGGAGAAGGTTAACGACGCCATCTTCTACTATGCGCGTTTCGAGGTGCCAAACCCGCAGGGCGTGCTGCGTCTGGACATGACCGCCCAGGTGCATATCCAGCTGACCGGCGTGAAAAACGTGCTGACGGTTCCGCTCTCCGCGCTGGGTGAATCCGCCGGGGACAATCGCTACAAGGTGAAAGTGCTGCGCAACGGCGAAACCCGCGAGCGGGAAGTGGTGATTGGCGCGCGTAACGACACCGATGTGGTGGTGGTAAAAGGGCTGGAAGAGGGTGAGGAAGTGGTCACCAGCGAAACCCTGCCCGGAGCCGCGCAATGACGGCGCTGCTTGAGCTGAATGACATTCGTCGCAGCTATCCGTCCGGCGACGGGCCGGTGGAGGTGCTGAAGGGCATCTCCCTGCGCGTTGAAGCCGGTGAAATGGTGGCGATTGTCGGGGCGTCGGGCTCGGGTAAATCAACGCTGATGAACATTCTTGGCTGTCTGGATAAGCCCACCAGCGGCACTTATCGCGTGGCCGGGACGGATGTTTCCACCCTGGACGGCGACGCGCTGGCGAAGCTGCGTCGCGAGCATTTTGGCTTTATTTTTCAGCGTTACCATCTGCTTTCACACCTGAGCGCGGCGCAGAATGTGGAGGTGCCGGCGGTGTATGCGGGCGTCGAGCGCAAAAAACGCCTTGAACGCGCGAAGGCGCTGTTAACGCGTCTTGGGCTGGCGGAGCGTGTTGATTATCAGCCTTCGCAGCTTTCAGGCGGTCAGCAGCAGCGCGTGAGTATTGCCCGCGCGCTGATGAACGGCGGACAGGTGATCCTCGCTGATGAGCCAACCGGTGCGCTCGACAGCCATTCCGGTGAAGAGGTGATGGCGATCCTGCATCAGCTGCGCGATCAGGGGCATACGGTGATTATTGTCACCCACGATCCGCAGGTGGCAGCGCAGGCGGAACGCATCATTGAGATCCACGACGGCGAGCTGGTCAGCAACCCGCCGCCACGTCAGTCCAGAGCGGCGGCGCCGAAAGAAGCCTTACCTGCGTCCACCGGCTGGGGACAGTTCTCCAGCGGCTTTCGTGAAGCGCTGACCATGGCCTGGCTGGCGATGGCGGCCAACAAAATGCGCACCCTGCTGACCATGCTCGGCATCATTATCGGTATTGCCTCGGTGGTGTCGATTGTGGTGGTGGGCGATGCGGCGAAACAGCTGGTGCTGGCGGATATTCGCGCCATCGGGACTAACACCATCGACGTTTACCCCGGCAAAGATTTTGGCGACGACGAGCCGCAGTATCAGCAGGCGCTGAAATACGACGATCTGGCGGCTATTCAGAAGCAGCCGTGGGTGAACTCCGCCACGCCTGCCGTGTCGCAAAACCTGCGTCTGCGCTACGGCAACATCGACGTGGCGGCCAGCGCTAACGGCGTCAGCGGAGATTACTTCAACGTCTACGGCATGACCTTCAGCGAAGGGGCGACCTTCAACGCGGAACAGCTGGCGGGCAGGGCGCAGGTGGTGGTGTTAGACGCTAACTCGCGCAGACAGCTTTTCCCCAATAAAACCCGTGTGGTGGGGGAAGTGATCCTGGTGGGTAACATGCCCGCCACGGTGATTGGTGTGGCGGAAGAGAAACAGTCCATGTTTGGCAGCAGCAAGATCCTGCGCGTCTGGCTGCCGTACAGCACCATTTCCGGGCGCATTATGGGACAGTCCTGGCTCAACTCCATTACCGTGCGAGTGAAAGAGGGCTACGACAGCGCGCTGGCGGAACAGCAGCTCGAGCGGCTGTTAACGTTGCGCCACGGGAAAAAGGATTTCTTCACCTGGAACATGGACGGCCTCTTGAAAACGGCCGAAAAGACCACACGTACTCTTCAGCTGTTCCTGACGCTGGTGGCGGTGATTTCGCTGGTCGTCGGCGGGATAGGGGTGATGAACATTATGCTGGTGTCGGTGACCGAACGTACGAGAGAGATCGGCATTCGCATGGCGGTCGGGGCCAGAGCCAGCGATGTGCTCCAGCAATTTTTGATTGAAGCGGTGCTGGTGTGTCTGGTGGGCGGCGCGATGGGCATTGCCCTTTCGATGATGATCGCCTTTGCGCTCCAGCTCTTTTTACCGGGGTGGGAGATTGGCTTCTCACCGATGGCGATCCTCACCGCGTTTTTGTGCTCCACCTTTACCGGCATTTTGTTTGGCTGGCTGCCGGCACGAAACGCGGCGCGGCTGGATCCGGTGGATGCGCTGGCGCGGGAATAACGCGGGAATAACCCGAAAATAAAAATGCCAGCCGATCGGGCTGGCATTTTGCCTGCGGGGTGTACACAATGAATCAGAGAGCTATGCAACCGTTTCTGCTTCAACGGGCACGATAAGACTGGCGTGATTGCCTTTTGGCCCCTGGTGTACATCGAACCGGACGGACTGCCCGGCTTTGAGCGTCCTGTAACCATCCATCTGAATGGTGGAATAGTGAGCGAAGATATCCTCGCCGCCGCCTTCGGGGCAAATGAAGCCAAACCCCTTGGCGTTGTTGAACCACTTAACAGTACCCATTTCCATGCTTCGACATCCTTCGTAAATCTTATAAATTAAGATGGAATGAACCGGTGGTGGAGTGGGGGCTGTTCAAAACCTCGCCAACTCACGCTTGTACAATTTAGAGAAACGGAAGAAGCCGTCAAGCGTTTGGCGCTGGAGTTGGGACAATAATCAACCAAAATTTGAGGCAGTTAACGCTATTGCAACAGTTTGTGACAGACATCGCGGATGACAGTAATAGATGATTGTTATCTAACATCTGAGGTAGATTCAAAGTGGTTATGCATAATGGGTAAGACCAACGATTGGCTGGATTTTGACCAGCTGGCGGAAGATAAAGTGCGCGACGCGCTAAAACCGCCATCTATGTATAAAGTTATGTTAATGAACGATGATTACACGCCGATGGAATTTGTTATTGACGTGCTACAAAAGTTCTTTTCTTATGATGTTGAACGTGCAACGCAACTGATGCTTACCGTTCATTATCGTGGCAAAGCGATCTGCGGCATCTTTACTGCCGAGGTTGCGGAAACCAAAGTAGCGATGGTGAACGACTATGCAAGGGAGAACGAGCATCCGTTGCTGTGTACGCTGGAAAAGGCCTGATAAGGCATAAAATTGGGGGAGGTGCCTATGCTCAATCAAGAACTGGAACTCAGTTTAAACATGGCTTTCGCCAGAGCGCGTGAGCACCGACATGAGTTTATGACCGTCGAGCACCTGCTGCTCGCACTGCTTAGCAACCCATCTGCCCGCGAAGCGCTGGAAGCCTGCTCCGTGGATCTGGTGGCGCTACGTCAGGAACTCGAAGCCTTCATCGAACAAACTACACCGGTGCTGCCAGCCAGTGAAGAAGAGCGCGACACGCAGCCGACGCTCAGCTTCCAGCGCGTGTTGCAGCGCGCGGTTTTCCACGTCCAGTCTTCCGGACGTAGCGAAGTGACTGGCGCCAATGTCCTGGTCGCCATCTTCAGCGAGCAGGAGTCCCAGGCGGCCTACCTGCTGCGTAAACACGAAGTCAGCCGGCTCGACGTGGTCAACTTCATCTCTCACGGAACGCGAAAAGACGAGCCTAACCAGGCATCGGATCCCAGCGGACAGATCAACAGCAATGAAGAGCAAGCAGGCGGGGAGGATCGTATGGAAAACTTCACCACCAACCTTAACCAGCTTGCTCGCGTTGGCGGTATCGACCCGCTGATTGGCCGCGACAAAGAGCTGGAGCGTGCCATCCAGGTGCTGTGCCGTCGCCGTAAGAACAACCCGCTGCTGGTGGGGGAATCTGGCGTGGGTAAAACCGCGATTGCCGAAGGGCTGGCCTGGCGCATTGTGCAGGGCGACGTGCCGGAAGTGATTGCCGACTGCACCATCTACTCGCTGGATATTGGCTCGCTGCTGGCGGGCACCAAATACCGCGGTGATTTCGAAAAACGTTTCAAAGCGCTGTTAAAACAGCTGGAGCAGGACACCAACAGCATCCTGTTTATCGATGAGATCCACACCATCATCGGCGCAGGTGCGGCCTCCGGTGGCCAGGTGGATGCCGCTAACCTGATCAAACCGCTGCTCTCCAGCGGCAAGATCCGCGTGATGGGCTCCACGACGTACCAGGAGTTCAGCAACATCTTTGAAAAGGATCGTGCGCTGGCGCGTCGTTTCCAGAAAATCGACGTTACCGAGCCGTCGGTTGACGAAACGGTGCAGATCATCAACGGCCTGAAAACCAAGTACGAAGCACACCACGACGTGCGTTACACCGCGAAAGCGGTCCGTGCGGCGGTGGAACTGGCGGTGAAATACATCAACGATCGTCATCTGCCGGATAAAGCGATCGACGTGATTGATGAGGCGGGTGCGCGTGCACGCCTGATGCCAGCCAGCAAGCGTAAGAAAACTGTGAACGTGGCGGATATCGAGTCCGTGGTGGCCCGCATCGCGCGTATTCCTGAGAAGAGCGTTTCTCAGAGCGACCGTGATACGCTGCGCACCCTCGGCAATCGCCTGAAAATGCTGGTCTTTGGTCAGGATAAAGCCATTGAGGCCTTAACCGAAGCGATCAAGATGGCCCGTGCTGGCCTGGGGCATGACCACAAGCCGGTTGGTTCCTTCCTGTTCGCCGGCCCGACCGGGGTGGGTAAAACCGAGGTGACGGTTCAGCTTTCCAAAGCGCTGGGCATTGAACTGCTGCGCTTTGATATGTCCGAGTATATGGAGCGTCACACCGTCAGCCGTTTGATTGGTGCGCCTCCGGGATACGTGGGCTTTGACCAGGGCGGCCTGCTTACGGACGCGGTTATCAAGCATCCGCACGCGGTACTGCTGCTCGATGAAATCGAGAAAGCGCATCCGGACGTGTTCAACATCCTGTTGCAGGTGATGGACAACGGGACGCTGACCGATAACAACGGGCGCAAGGCCGATTTCCGCAACGTGGTGCTGGTGATGACCACCAACGCGGGCGTGCGGGAAACCGAGCGTAAATCCATCGGCCTGATCCACCAGGATAACAGCACCGATGCGATGGAAGAGATCAAGAAGATCTTCACGCCGGAGTTCCGTAACCGTCTGGACAACATTATCTGGTTCGATCATCTGTCTACCGAGGTGATTCATCAGGTGGTGGACAAGTTCATCGTCGAGTTGCAGGTTCAGCTGGATCAGAAAGGCGTGTCGCTGGAAGTGAGCCAGGAGGCCCGCAACTGGCTGGCTGAGAAAGGCTACGACCGTGCGATGGGCGCCCGTCCGATGGCGCGCGTGATTCAGGACAACCTGAAGAAACCGCTGGCAAACGAGCTGCTGTTTGGCTCGCTGGTGGACGGCGGCCAGGTAACGGTGGGGCTGGATCAGGCGAAGAACGAACTGACGTACGATTTCCAGAGTGCGGCGAAGCACAAGCCGGAAGCGGCTCACTGATTTTCTTTAGTGTAAAAGCCGGGTTTTTAACCCGGCTTTTTTGTGTCCGCTTTTCTCCCTCTCCCTGTGGGAGAGGGTCAGGGTGAGGGCATCAGACCGCAACGAAATTTTGCGAGGCGCTTTCCAGTTTCTTTCGAGGCTTATTGCTGGATAAATTCACAGGCATAAAATGGCGGCGCACCTGCAAAATCAGGTGTCGGGATTGGCGTCCTGAAAGTGTGTGACCAGCAGTATTGCTGTAGGCTTCGTTCGCCCTAAGGAAAAGGGTATAATTCTGCATCTGGCGGGCGAATCGGAAGCTTCTTTTGAAGCGCCAGGTGCACACACTGGTACGCCAATTCCTTTTCGTCCGCCGCCAGCGAATCTGGCGTTTCCTGCGGTGGTAAATTCATGTGTGTGAAGGAATTACCCAATGAATACAGAAATCAATTTCTCCCAGTTCTATAGCGAACTTTCTCTCAATCCCGATCTCCCAACCCTCGTCGAGCGCTGTAATCTGCTCACGGAAATCCTGCTGGACTGTAATTCGCTCCCGCAAACGCAGCCCGTTTGCCGTTGTCTCGGTGCTTATCTGGACGTAGTCAAAACCGAACTCGCAGAATCAATGAGTGATTTCCGGGTGGTTGAATTTGACGACGAGACGGAACGGCTGAAGGAAAAAGAGTGGCTTCTGGAGGATACCGAAACCAAATGCGATTACTGCCGGGCATTAAACCACGTGCTGCTGGTGTCGCATTTTGACCGCGAGATGCTGCCCCATCTGACAGGATTGCTGCATGACATTACACATTCGATGGCGGCAGATGTGGCTGCACCTGAATGTGGAAAGCCTGTAGTTCATATCATTAATTAAGTTTAGTCTCGTGCGTCGGGGAAGGGACTCCGGCGCGGTATGGCGAAACCCTTTTTTCGAGTAGTTCTTTAAGTTATTGATTTTTATTGTGCGAATAAAGGCCGCAGAAAAAAGGGTTTGAGGTAGATATGTTGATTATTTTCTTTTCGAACAATAAGATGGCGAAGATTTCTTCCAGTTCACTGCCGTACAGGCAGCTTAGAAATTATGCCGAGATATTACAGGCGCTGGCCAATGGTTCACTGCCGTACAGGCAGCTTAGAAATGCAAAAGCTCCAGAACGCCATGCGAGAACTGGTTCACTGCCGTACAGGCAGCTTAGAAAACTGGATTCATCGTTCAACTGCTGGCGTGGGAGTTCACTGCCGTACAGGCAGCTTAGAAAGTTTTAACTTTTCCTGGCGCTTTGTGAGCTGGGTTCACTGCCGTGCAGGCAGCTTAGAAAAAGGGCATGAAGCTGCGTCAGGTCCGTATCGGGTTCACTGCCGTGCAGGCAGCTTAGAAATCGTCGTTACCAGGCAGCCTCTCTTTTCTCCCGTTCACTGCCGTGCAGGCAGCTTAGAAAATCGAAAATGTAGCAGCTCTGACTGATGAATTGTTCACTGCCGTGCAGGCAGCTTAGAAATCGAAAACGTAGCAGCTCTGACTGATGAATTTGTTCACTGCCGTGCAGGCAGCTTAGAAAGAAAACCATACTCGCCTGGCTGGATACGCGATGTTCACTGCCGTGCAGGCAGCTTAGATAGTTGGCCACGGCAACCTGACCGAAACCGGCATGTTCACTGCCGTACAGGCAGCTTAGAAAACGAACGCTTAACATGTTCCATGCCCGCTGGCGTTCACTGCCGTACAGGCAGCTTAGAAAATTTGTCTTGCTGGATGTTAGTTACTGAGCACGTTCACCGCCGTACAGGCTGCATACTCCCCAAACATTCACTCCAACTATTTTAAAATCCACAATCATCACCACAATCCTCGTTGTATTTTTAATAAACTCAATACTCATTCATCCGACAACCATATTCCCTCACATATATTATTCATAAAAATAATACATTAAATATGTCAGAGATTTTTTATCTCGACACTCCGATAATTATTATTCATTTGATACGCGTCACATTTGTCTTCATCTTATCTCCGCTAACATACCCCGCATTCAACACATTGAAATAAAAAGCACTTGCTATGCCAGCGAACAGCATTACCCCATCCGACTTAAAAACCATTCTTCATTCAAAACGTGCCAATATCTATTACCTGGAGAAATGTCGTATTCAGGTAAATGGTGGACGCGTTGAATATGTCACTCAGGAAGGTAAAGAGTCTTTTTACTGGAATATTCCCATCGCTAATACGACGGCGGTAATGTTGGGAATGGGAACATCCGTTACGCAAATGGCGATGCGGGAGTTCGCGCGAGCGGGAGTAATGGTCGGTTTTTGTGGCACGGATGGCACGCCACTTTATTCCGCGAATGAAGTGGATATTGATGTCTCCTGGCTATGCCCGCAGAGTGAATATCGCTCGACGGGATATTTACAGAACTGGGTCTCCTTCTGGTTTGACGAAGAAAAGCGCTTGCAGGCGGCAAAACACTTTCAGTTTATTCGATTACAACAAATTGAAAAACAGTGGTCAGGGTTGCGGATGCAGCGCGAAAGGGGATATTGGCGTTAGCTTCCCTGCGCACGGTATTAAGCCCGGCGCGGTGTTACGCCTGCACGGCGAACACCAGGCGTTAAGCGAACTCGAATCGCTGGCATGGCGAAAAGGTCTGAGCGATTACTGTCTGTGCTCGGCAATTAAAGCCGTGCCAGAGGTATATCACTGGCGATGCGTATCCCGTGTCCTGGTGAAAAGCAGCGCGCCGCGGCTTATGCGTCGTTCGGTAAAAAAAGGTTGGATAACCGAAGAAGAGGCGCAGCAAAGGATACGCACAATGGAGGAAGCGAGGACCGATTTACCCTGGCTCAATTTACGTAGCCTCTCGACGGGCCAGTCTTTCAGGCTTTTTATCCGTCATGGTGAGTTGCTTTCCGCACCGGTGGTTGGCATGTTTTCAACCTACGGACTCAGCGCGACAGCGACAGTTCCCTGGTTCTGATAAATCACAGCCGCATCAGCTTTCAGGGTGCGGTTTTTTCTGCGAGACGGGTATCAAAATTAAAAGGCATTAATTCAACAGAATTGAGTGCTTTGTGGAATGCCGGATGCAATGGATTAAGTATGGCGTTGTTTTCATAGGGAATGATGCAGGAGGGTAAGATGAGTGCGAGAGCGCTGTTAGCCTGCAACCAACCGGTACCCAGATCCATCGTTGATACGGGCGCCGGATTTTCCTGCCAGTCCTCGGGCAGCCACGCTTTATCCAGGTAATCAATCTGATCATCCGGGATATTAATGCTGAAAAGCTGGTACTGGTTCAGCACGGTGTCTTTTCTGACATGCACCAGAATTTCCAGTGAAGCCAGCGAGATGGAGGTGGAGACATACACGGCAGGATGGCCTTTATGATTCCAGCGTCCGCCATACTGGTTTGCACCACTTCCACTCCATGCTTCGCTGGCAAAACGTCCTGTCACCAGACGATAAAAAATCATGCGAACACTCCGTGCTCCAGTCGACCAATCAAATCGGTAACTTCCAGCGCACCGGTTTCCGTGGCAATCAGATCGACAGGTGCAACATTGCCAAGCCCACGTACCGGTAACTGCAGCCAGTTCCATGCCTCTTCTTTACTGCCGAAATAATCGACAGCCGCATCCAGTACCCGAACGAAACGCGCCACACGTTCGCTCTCGTCGGGCGTCAGCGTCCGGCCCGTACTTTTGCGGCGGGCAACGTTACGCTCGTTGATTCCCGTAACGCGTAAAATCTCCGCTTTCGACATGTCCGTCCACTCGTGAATATTGTCGAGGACGCTGACGGGTAATCCTTGATTGAGATATTCAATCAACCGCATGCCTCTACTTGCAGGTAAACCGGCGTAGCGCCACAGCGTGTTATCAGCCGGCCTTTGCGCAGGAACCCATGTTCTCATGATACCTCCTGGATGATGTCATTTGTCATGAGTAAGTATAGCCATTTGTCAGGGGTTATGGAACGGGTGTTTTTTGTTCAGGGTGGGGTAAAAGAAGGATGGGAGTTGACCCTAATTTTTGCCCAGAATGTAATGTATTGATTTTTCGGTTAAATATCCTGGAGCGCAAAAAAGGGTTTGAGCAGGGATTTTAGCTTTTTTTGTATGAAAATCATGATGGTGGAGAGGTATTATTTCAGTGTACTGCCGTACAGGCAGCTTAGAAAGTCAACAAGCCGTGTTATCTGGCTTTTTGCGAGTGTACTGCCGTACAGGCAGCTTAGAAAAGACGAACCGAGCCGTCGCGGTCCGACATATACGTGTACTGCCGTACAGGCAGCTTAGAAATGGTGAATCCAGCTATCTACCAATTCCCCAGCGTGTACTGCCGTACAGGCAGCTTAGAAATGACGCCAGAGGTTAAGGCGTCACTCCTGGCGGTGTACTGCCGTACAGGCAGCTTAGAAACCGCCCGTTGGCGGGTCGCTGAAGCTGAGGCGGTGTACTGCCGTACAGGCAGCTTAGAAAGCCACTATTGCGAACTCAATCACGCGGACGGTGTGTACTGCCGTACAGGCAGCTTAGAAACCAGACGCAGGAAGTCAGGCAGGTCAGCGAGGGTGTACTGCCGTACAGGCAGCTTAGAAAACAGGTGCGCGGTGTAGTTGAAGGTTTTTACGGTGTACTGCCGTACAGGCAGCTTAGAAATCAGGCATGGCTGAAGTACATCGCGCGCGTCAGTGTACTGCCGTACAGGCAGCTTAGAAATTGCCCGGCGAGCGGCCCAAGCGCTCTTTGATGTGTACTGCCGTACAGGCAGCTTAGAAAATCAGCAGGTTGCTCATTGCAAAGACGTCGATGTGTACTGCCGTACAGGCAGCTTAGAAACGCCTCGGCGGTGGCAGCTAACACCTGTGATAGTGTACTGCCGTACAGGCAGCTTAGAAATGATTGTTGCTGCCAGCATAGGGCTCGGTTACGTGTACTGCCGTACAGGCAGCTTAGAAAAAAGAGTCGTTCTCGTCGTCGAACGTGTAGTCGTGTACTGCCGTACAGGCAGCTTAGAAAGTCTCATGAAGTACAGGCAGCAGAGACTCACAGTGTACTGCCGTACAGGCAGCTTAGAAAGGTGAGAAGTTGGCACCTTGAGTTGATTGCTGGTGTACTGCCGTACAGGCAGCTTAGAAACCTATGTGATCCGCTGCCGCCATAATCTCAGCGTGTACTGCCGTACAGGCAGCTTAGAAAGTGAAGAGCCAGTGGGAAAGCGGATCGTATGAAGTGTACTGCCGTACAGGCAGCTTAGAAAATCAATGGTAATTGCAGAATTATCGGTGTTGCTGTGTACTGCCGTACAGGCAGCTTAGAAATTCAGCAGTCAGCAAAAATGATCACCCGCACGGTTCACTGCCGTACAGGCAGCTTAGAAAATATTCGGGAAGTGCTTTTTGGATGACGGCACGTTCACTGCCGTACAGGCAGCTTAGAAAGTTCGCCGGGTCATGCTCCGTCGCGCTTAATAGTTCACTGCCGTACAGGCAGCTTAGAAAATGCATTGGCGTAGGCTCGGGTGAAGTGCCAGGTGCACTGCCGCACAGGCAGCTTAGAAATGGCACCAGCCTGGCACGGTGTAAGTGGTTTCGTGCACTGCCGTACAGGTAGCTTAGAAATTCCGTGGATTACCAAAACGTTGACGGCTTTAGTGCACTGCCGTACAGGCAGCTTAGAAATCATCGAGTGTAAGGCTGTGTGATTTATTGTGTGCACCACCGTACTGACCTGCCCCCACGATTAGATACAACACTCAGTTAGTAACGTCGGAATCTTCATTCTCAGAATGACCCTTTCTCCAGCCCGCTGCAAATTCAGACGGTGTCTGATAATTCAGCGTGGAGTGCGGGCGGCATTCGTTATAATCCTGCCGCCAGTCATTAATAATTTTCCTGGCATGAACGATATCGCTGAACCAGTGCTCATTCAAACATTCATCGCGAAATCGTCCGTTAAAGCTCTCAATAAATCCGTTCTGCGTTGGCTTGCCCGGCTGGATTAAGCGCAACTCAACACCATGCTCAAAGGCCCATTGATCCAGTGCACGGCAAGTGAACTCCGGCCCCTGGTCAGTTCTTATCGTCGCCGGATAGCCTCGAAACAGTGCAATGCTGTCCAGAATACGCGTGACCTGAACGCCTGAAATCCCAAAGGCAACAGTGACCGTCAGGCATTCCTTTGTGAAATCATCGACGCAGGTAAGACACTTGATCCTGCGACCGGTGGAAAGTGCGTCCATGACGAAATCCATCGACCAGGTCAGATTGGGCGCCGCCGGACGGAGCAGCGGCAGACGTTCTGTTGCCAGCCCTTTACGACGTCTTCTGCGTTTTACGCCCAGGCCACTGAGGTGATAAAGCCGGTACACGCGCTTATGATTAACATGAAGCCCTTCACGGCGCAGCAACTGCCAAATACGACGGTAGCCAAAACGCCTGCGCTCCAGTGCCAGCTCAGTGATGCGCCCTGATAAATGCGCATCAGCAGCCGGACGGTGAGCCTCATAGCGGCAGGTCGACAGGGATAAACCTGTAAGCCTGCAGGCACGACGTTGCGACAGACCGGTCGCATCACACATCAACATCACGGCTTCCCGCTTCTGGTCTGTCGTCAGTACTTTCGCCCAAGAGCCACCTGAAGCGCCTCTTTATCCAGCATGGCTTCGGCAAGCAGCTTCTTGAGTCTGGCGTTCTCTTCCTCAAGCGACTTCAGGCGCTTAACTTCAGGCACCTCCATACCGCCATACTTCTTACGCCAGATGTAAAACGTGGCATCGGAAATGGCATGCTTGCGGCAGAGTTCACGGGCGGGTACCCCAGCTTCGGCTTCGCGGAGAATACTGATGATCTGTTCGTCGGAAAAACGCTTCTTCATGGGGATGTCCTCATGTGGCTTATGAAGACATTACTAACATCGGGGTGTACTAATCAACGGGGAGCAGGTCAGTACAACCAACACAAAACCCGAAACAAAACCCAACCAATCGTTCAAATAATCGACTGTACTAACAAAAAAATAAGGCCGGGAATATCCCGGCCTTATTTAATATTCATCTGCCATTACAGGCGAAAACAATTAGCGACTACGGAAGACAATGCGGCCTTTGCTCAGGTCGTACGGGGTCAGTTCAACAGTCACTTTGTCGCCCGTCAAAATGCGGATATAGTTTTTGCGCATTTTACCGGAGATGTGCGCAGTTACCACGTGACCGTTTTCCAGTTCTACGCGAAACATGGTATTAGGCAACGTATCAAGTACGGTACCCTGCATTTCAATATTGTCTTCTTTGGCCATCTAATCCTCTGGGGTATCACTACCAAGTTTTGAACCGGCAAGATAATGCCGAAATTCCTCAATTAAGTAAAGAATTGCGCGTTTAAAACGCAGCAAAACAGTCTCAGCGTATTGCCCAAGCGTCACGGTACAACCGAACAGAAAGCGCATTCGTAAAGGGGAGACGACAGGATAAACGTCAGGACGTTATCTGAAGCGAGGGTCCCAAACGGCGGCGGGGCAACAGGCAGAAGCTACTCTGCGGCATAATTATAACACCCTCATAAAAAATATGCGGAAAACATTTAGGCATTGGGCATAAAGAGCGCTCTGGGAACCCAAAAATCGCGTGGAAGGGTCTCTTTTCGGCACTGTTCAAGGTGTTCGATATAGTGTCGGCGGGTGATTTCAACGGCGCCGAGCGAGGCGGTGTGCTCATTCAGCACCTGACAATCCATCAGCCGTCCGCCACGTCGGGCAAATTCCTCGCTAAACACCAGCAGCGCGGTTTTTGATGCATTCGTGGCGCGGGAGAACATCGACTCGCCACAGAACAGCGTGCCCTGCGCCACGCCGTACATTCCGCCGACGAGGTTATCCTCTTTCCATACTTCGATAGAGTGGGCGTAGCCCAGCTCATGAAGCTGGTGGTAGGCGATAATGATATCGCGGGTTATCCAGGTGCCTTCATGACGATCTTCAGCGCAGCCTTCGATAACCTGGCCGAAGGCGTGATTAAGCGTGACGCGAAAGGGTGATTTTGCATGAAAACGCTTCATGCTGCGACTCAGGTGAAACTGCCCAGGCCACAGCACGGCTCGCGGGTCGGGAGACCACCATAAGATCGGGTCGCCAGGAGAAAACCACGGAAAGATGCCGCGCTGGTAAGCCATTAAGAGCCGTGCCGGGCTGAGATCGCCGCCCAGAGCCAGCAAGCCGTTAGGTTCACGCAGCGCCCCCTCCGGAGAAGGGAACGCAATATTATGGCGAGAAAGCTGCACCAGGCGCATGACAACAGAACTCCAGTACGCGAGAGAGGACGCTACAAATATAGTCTACAGGCGCTGTTTAAACTGGTAGTAGCGACCTTGTTTTGCCAGCAGCTCTGCGTGACTACCTTGCTCAATTATGTGTCCGTTGTCCATCACAATTATCTGATCGAAATTCACCAGCCCGCGCAGACGGTGCGTGACCATCAGCACGGTTTTACCTTTCATCACATCCGCCAGTAAATCAAGGATTTGGCTCTCTGTCGTGGCATCCAGTCCTTCTGTCGGTTCATCCAGCAGCATCAGCGGCGCATCGTGCAGCAGCGCACGCGCAATGGCCAGACGACGCAGTTCGCCGCCGGAAAGCTGTCGACCCCCTTCACCCAGCCAGCTGTTCAACCCGTCGTCTTCAAGCAGCTTGTGCAGCCCAACCTGCTCCAGCATTGCCCGCAGCGTATCGTCGGAGGCGTCTGGTGCCGCCAGAAGAAGATTATCGCGCAGCGTAGCGCTGAACAGATGCACCCGCTGGGGCACGACGCTGACCGTTTTACGCAAGGCCGCTTCGCTAAAACCAGACAGCGGAACGTCGTTAAACCGAATCTCGCCCTGCTGTGGGTCCCACGCGCGCGTGAGAAGTTGCAGAAGTGTCGATTTCCCACATCCCGTACGGCCAAGGATCGCAATGCGCTGCCCGGCATCAACAGAAAGGGTGATGTCTTCCAGCGCGTTTTGCGCCTGCTTGTCGTAGGCGAAAGTGACATTGCTGAGCGTCAGCGCGACCTGCTCTGGCACAGCGGTTTGACCCGCGCTGAACTTCACTTCCGGCTCCTGCTCGGCAATATCCGTAATGCGCAGCGCAGAGGCAATCACCTGGCCGAGATGCTGAAAGGCGCCCGTGACCGGGGCTAAGGCTTCAAAGGCTGCCAGGGCACAGAAAACAAACAGCGCAATCAGCGGGCCAGGCTGCGCGTTACCGCCCACGCCACCGGAGGTCATCCAGAGCATGGCGATAACGGCAATCCCACCAATTAACATCATCAGCGCCTGGGAGAACGCGGTCAGTTCAGACTGGCGCCGCTGGGCTTCATGCCAGTTCAGCTCCGTATTTTCCATGCGGGCGCGGTACCGTTTGCTGGCACCAAAAAGGGTGAGCTCGGCCTGTCCCTGCAACCAGGCGGTGAGCTGCTGGCGATATTCCCCTCGCAGGCGCGTCAGGTTTTCCCCGGTGGTTTTACCTGCACGATAAAACAGGGGCGGCAGAATAATCAGCGTCATCAGCATGATGCCGCCGAGCGTCAGTGCGATGGGAACATCCAGGAAACTCAACCCCAGCGTGACCACGACAATCACTACAAACGCGCCCACCATAGGTGAAATGACGCGCAGATAGAGGTGATCCAGCGTATCCACATCTGCGACCACGCGGTTGAGTAATTCGCCCTGTCGAAAACGTGCCAGCCCGGCAGGGGAGAGGGGCAGCAGTTTGCTGAAGGTGTAAATACGCAGGTGTTGCAGCACGCGGAAGGTCGCGTCGTGGCTGACCAGACGTTCGAAGTAGCGTCCGGCAGTTCGCGTAATCGCCGTGCCGCGCACCCCGGCGGCAGGCAGCATGTAGTTAAAGCTGTACAGCCCGGCAAAGCCTGCGGCCGCAGACGCGGAGAGGAACCAGCCGGAAAGCGTAAGCAGACCGATGCTGGCCAGCAGAGTAACGATCGCCAGCACGATCCCGAGCGTCAGCATCCATTTGTGGCGTTTATACAGTGCAAGATACGGAAGCAGGGCGCGCATCAGATATCCTCCTGACGGTTCGCCAGCAGGGTCGCAAACGGCCCCTGCGCGGCAACAAGCGCGGCGTAATCGCCTTGTTCAACAATGTGTCCGTTTTCCATCACCCAGATCTGATCCCAGTCGGCAATACCTTCCAGCTGGTGAGTCACCATCAGGGTGGTTTGCTGGCGTGAGGCTGCGTTAAGCGCATCCATCACGCGCTGCTCGCTGTGAGCGTCCAGGCTGGCCGCAGGTTCGTCCAGCAGCATTAGCGAAGAGGGATTCAGCAGCGCACGGGCGACCGCGACGCGCTGTGCCTGGCCAACTGACAGCCCGGCAGACTGATCGCCAATGACGGTATCGACACCCTGCGCAAGCAGCGGCAGAAACTCGCTGACCCAGGCGCGGTCGAGGACCGATTGCAGCTCATCTTCACGCGCATCCGGGCGTGCCAGCAGCACATTCTCGCGCAGCGTCGGAGCTGGCAGCTGAGGGTTTTGCCCCACCCAGCTCAGCTGTTTACGCCAGGCATCCGGATCGAGCTCGCGCAGCTCCGTTTTGTTGATACGCAGCGATCCGGTGTACGCCATAAAACCTGACAGCGCATTCAACAATGAGCTTTTACCTGAGCCGCTGGTACCCACCAGCACCACACGTTGCCCGGCAGGCAGGGTAAAGTTCAGCGGACCGGCCAGCACTTTGCCTTCAGGCGACAGAACAGAAAAATCCTGTGCTTCAATGGTCACCGGATCGTTCGTATTCAGCGTTACCTCACCACGCTCCGGATTCGCCAGCGGCGTTTCCATGAAGGTTTTCAGGCTGTCGGCAGCACCCACCGCCTGCGCTTTGGCATGGTAAAAGGTGCCGAGATCGCGAAGCGGCTGGAAAAATTCCGGGGCCAGGATCAGCGCCAGGAACCCGGCGGAAAGCGTGACCGCCGTACCGTAGTGGCCAAAGTCCAGCGCGCCGAGGTAGGAGAAGCCAAAGTAAACCGCCACCAGCGCAATCGACAGGGAGGTGAAAAATTCGAGCACGCCAGAAGAGAGAAAGGCCATGCGCAACACTTCCATGGTGCGCTGACGGAAATCCTGCGACGCCAGGCGAATGTTTTCGGTTTCCGCTTCACCACGACCGAAGATCCGCAGGGTTTCCATTCCGCGCAGACGGTCCAGGAAATGACCGCTCAACCGACCCAGCGCCAGGAAGTTACGACGGTTAGCATCTGCCGCGCCCATGCCGACCATCGCCATAAACAGCGGGATGAGCGGGGCGGTGCCTAGCAGGATCAACGCCGCCACCCAGTTAACAGGGAAGATGGCGATAACAATCATCAGGGGCACAAACACCGCCAGCGCCATCTGGGGAAGATAACGCGCGTAGTAATCGTGCATATCGTCGATTTGCTCAAGGATCAGCGTCGCCCAGCTGCCGGCTGGCTTACCCTGGATCCACGCAGGTCCGGCTTCCGAAAGCCGATCGAGTACCTTGCGGCGAATCTCATAGCGGATGTGCTGCCCGGCGTGGAACCCAACCCGCTCGCGCAGCCAGACCACCCACGCACGCAGAACGAAAACCAGCACCAGAACGATAAACGGCAACAGCAGCGCTTCGCGCGGGATGTTCTCCATGATCATATGGTTGAGAATGCGGGCCAGCAGCCATGCCTGGGCAACAATCAACAGACCGCTGATGAATCCCAAAACGCGGGAAATCATAAGCCAGCGGCGGGACAGAACGCTTTGCTGTTTCAGCCAGCGGGTTAACTCTTGTTGACGGGTTTTTTCCATTGCGTACTTTGCAGGTGACGTTATAAGAAATTAGACCTCTGCATGTTACACGCGAGCAAAAATAAAGGCGACCAGTGGCCGCCTTTATTTACGTTTGTTACTGACTTGTAAAGATTATTTGCCTTGTTCAGCCAGCCCGTCCAGGTAGCGTTCTGCGTCCAGCGCGGCCATACAACCGGTGCCCGCAGAGGTGATCGCCTGACGATAAATATGGTCCATCACGTCGCCAGCTGCGAAGACACCCGGAACGCTGGTCTGGGTGGCGTTGCCGTGAATGCCAGACTGCACTTTGATGTAGCCGTTCTCCAGCTCCAGCTGGCCTTCAAAGATAGCCGTGTTCGGGCTGTGACCGATTGCCACAAACAGGCCTGCCACTTCCAGCGTTTCGACGTTATCGGTGTTCTGGGTATCACGGATACGCAGTCCCGCCACGCCCATCTGATCGCCAGTCACTTCTTCCAGCGTACGGTTGGTATGCAGCACAATGTTGCCGCTCGCCACTTTGTCCATCAGGCGTTTAATCAGGATCTTCTCCGCGCGGAAGGTGTCGCGACGGTGAATCAGGTGTACTTCTGAGGCAATATTTGCCAGATACAGCGCTTCTTCCACAGCGGTGTTGCCGCCGCCGATAACCGCAACTTTCTGGTTGCGATAGAAGAAACCGTCGCAGGTCGCGCAGGCTGACACGCCGCGGCCTTTGAACGCTTCTTCAGACGGCAGGCCGAGATAGCGGGCAGAGGCGCCGGTGGCGATGATCAGCGCATCGCAGGTGTATTCGCCGCTGTCACCCGTCAGGCGGAACGGACGGTTCTGCAAATCCACTTTATTGATGTGGTCGAACAGGATTTCGGTTTCGAATTTGGCGGCATGCTCGTGCATGCGCTCCATCAGCAGCGGCCCGGTCAGGTCGTTCGGGTCGCCAGGCCAGTTTTCCACTTCCGTGGTGGTGGTCAGCTGACCGCCTTTTTCCATCCCGGTGATCAGTACCGGTTGCAGGTTAGCGCGTGCAGCATAGACCGCTGCGGTATATCCCGCAGGTCCAGAACCAAGGATTAGCAGCTTACTGTGTTTGGTCGTGCCCATGAGATCCCCATTGTTGTTGGCAGGCAATGGGCTGGATTGTAGGGAATTTGTTGCCGTAAAAAAAGAGCAGGAGAGTTTTGCTTCCGATATATGCAATAGACGCGCCCTATGGGTCAGAGGCGGTCACATCACTTCTGCTACTGAAAACCGCGCGTTTATAAGGCAATAAAATGAGGATTAATACCCCTCCGTAATGAATATCCGGCATGTTGTACTAAAAATCGATGTTTTGCTTTGACAATCCCCTGCGCTTTTGCGAAAACATTCAAGGAAGAAAAAAAGACGCACGAACTGCATGCCGCATAGACATGCACGGAAATGCCATTTTTACCGGGTCAGTGAAATCTACGCATGGTGTGGACAGACGCCATACGTGATGTCTGTGACTGCTTTCGGGCAACGGTCTTCTTACCGCAGAACCCGAATCTACATCGCGTCTAATACATAACCAGGCGATGTGATGAATAACGGGTCCAGGCTCTGAACAGTGATGTGCACAGGGTCCAGGCAGGAGTAGGGAAGGAATACAGAGAGACAATAATAATGGTAGATAGCAAGAAGCGCCCTGGCAAAGATCTCGACCGTATCGATCGTAACATTCTTAATGAATTGCAAAAGGATGGGCGTATTTCCAACGTCGAGCTTTCAAAACGTGTGGGACTTTCCCCGACGCCGTGCCTTGAGCGTGTGCGTCGACTGGAAAGACAGGGTTTTATTCAGGGCTATACGGCTCTGCTGAACCCGCATTATCTGGATGCCTCACTTCTGGTATTTGTTGAGATTACTCTGAATCGTGGTGCACCAGATGTGTTTGAGCAATTTAACGCCGCTGTACAAAAACTTGAAGAAATTCAAGAGTGTCATCTGGTTTCCGGTGATTTTGACTACCTGTTGAAAACCCGTGTGCCTGATATGTCCGCCTACCGTAAGCTGCTGGGGGAAACCCTGCTGCGTCTGCCAGGCGTGAACGACACCCGTACTTATGTGGTGATGGAAGAGGTCAAACAGAGCAATCGTCTGGTTATTAAGACGCGCTAACACGGAACAGGTGCAAAATCAGTGTAGTTTGATTACACTCCTGTTAATCCATACAGCAACAGTGCCGGGAAGTCCCGGCGCTGTTGTCCGTTTTAGCACACAGGCAGGACATGCCTGATACCTGGAGAGCCTTTCTTGAGCCAGGAATACACTGAAGACAAAGAAGTCACATTATCTAAGCTAAGCAGCGGACGTCGTCTCCTTGAGGCGTTACTGATTGTTATTGCCCTTTTTGCCGTCTGGCTGATGGCTGCCTTACTCAGTTTCAACCCCTCAGACCCCAGCTGGTCGCAAACCGCATGGCATGAGCCTATCCATAATTTAGGTGGTGTTCCCGGTGCCTGGCTTGCGGACACGCTCTTCTTCATTTTCGGTGTGATGGCCTATACCCTTCCCGTCATCATTATTGGCGGATGCTGGTTTGCCTGGCGTCATCGACAGAACGACGACTACATCGATTATTTTGCCGTTTCGCTGCGCCTGATTGGCGCCCTGGCGCTGATCCTCACCTCCTGCGGACTGGCGGCGATCAACGCCGATGACATCTGGTACTTCGCCTCCGGCGGGGTGATTGGCAGCCTGTTGAGCTCCGCGCTGCAACCGATGCTTCACAGCAGCGGCGGCACGCTGGCGCTGCTTTGTATCTGGGCAGCGGGCCTGACGCTGTTTACCGGCTGGTCCTGGGTGAGCATTGCCGAAAAAATCGGCAGCTTTATTCTGACTCTGCTGACGTTTGCCAGCAATCGCACCCGTCGTGATGATACGTGGGTCGATGAAGATGAATATGAAGATGAGTACGAAGAGGAAGACGAGGCATCCGTGCAGCGTCGTGAATCCCGCCGTGCCCGTATTCTGCGCGGTGCTCTGGCGCGCCGCCAGCGCGTTGCTGAAAAATTTGCTAACCCGTTAGGCCGTAAAACGGATGCCGCGCTTTTCTCCGGCAAACGTATGGATGAAGAGGAGCAGATTGAGTATCGCGGCGCGGCCGTCGATCCTGATGATGTGTTGTTCTCTGGTCATCGAGCTACGCCGGGTGAGTATGATGAATACGATCCGCTGTTGCATGGTCATTCCGTGACTGAACCGGTAGCCGCTGCTGCTGCCGCAACGACGGCTGCGCAGGCCCATGTTGCGCCTGTTGAAGCCGTGATGCCGTCCTCGCCTGTTCCGGCACCGGAGTCCGCGATCCAGCAACCGCAGGTGGACTGGCAGACTGCGCCAGGCGTCCATACGCCTGAACCGACCATTGCGCCGGAGCCTGAAAGCTATATTCCTGTGCAGCAGGAACAGTGGCAGCAACCGTATCAGCCGCCTGAGCCTGCCAGCGAGCCGCAACAGCCGTATCAGGCCTATACGCCCGAACCTGCTGAGCCTGAACAGCCATACGTTGCGCCGGTGTCTGAACCCGAAATGGTGGAGGAAGCGAAGCCATCCCGTCCGCCATTGTACTATTTTGAAGAGGTGGAAGAGCGCCGTGCCCGAGAGCGCGAGCAGCTTGCCGCCTGGTATCAGCCCGTGCCTGAGCCGGTGCAGGAGCCTGTTGTAAAAGCGCCTTCTGCGAGCGTTGCACCTGTAGACCCAGCGCCAGCCGTTGCGTCGAGAGCGGAAACCGTGAAGCAGGCAACGGCAGCCGCTGCCGCGTCCGCTCCGCTATTCAGCCCGGTAACCGATGGTGCGCCGCGTCCTCAGGTAAAAGAGGGCATTGGTCCACAATTGCCGCGTCCTAATCGCGTGCGCGTACCGACGCGCCGGGAGCTGGCCTCTTATGGCATTAAACTGCCTTCCCAGCGTATGGCGGAAGAGAAAGCCCGTGAGTCCGACTACGAAGATGATGCCGACGAACTGCATCAGGATGAGCTGGCGCGTCAGTTTGCCGCCCAGCAGACTCAACGCTACGGGAATGAGTACCAACACGATGTTCATTCTCAGCAGGATGAAGATGATGCTGCCGAAGCGGAATTAGCGCGTCAGTTTGCGGCCACGCAACAGCAACGTTATTCCGGTGAGCAGCCTTCGGGGGCAAACCCGTTCTCGCTCTCGGATTTTGAATTTTCACCGATGAAAGATCTGGTGGATGACGGTCCGAGCGAACCGCTGTTCACGCCGAGCGTGATGCCAGAAGCGGAACCGGTGCGTCAGGCGCCAGCGCCGCAGGTTAATGCGCAGCCACAACAGCCAGCGCCGCAGGCTTATGCGCAGCCGCATACACCGTCGGCCCAACCGCCGCAGCCGCAGTTCCAGCAGCCAGCACCACAGCCGCAGGAAAGCCTGATTCACCCGCTGCTGATGCGTAACGGAGACAGCCGTCCGCTGCAACGACCAAGTACGCCGTTGCCGTCGCTGGATCTGTTAACGCCGCCGCCAGCGGAAGTCGAACCGGTGGATACTTTTGCTCTTGAGCAGATGGCCCGTCTGGTGGAAGCGCGTCTGGCTGACTTCCGTATTAAAGCGGACGTGGTGAACTACTCACCTGGCCCGGTGATCACCCGTTTCGAACTGAATCTGGCGCCAGGCGTAAAAGCGGCGCGTATTTCTAACCTCTCCCGTGACCTGGCGCGTTCTCTGTCGACCGTGGCGGTACGCGTGGTGGAAGTGATCCCAGGTAAGCCTTACGTTGGCCTTGAGCTGCCAAACAAGAAACGCCAGACCGTTTATCTGCGTGAAGTTCTGGATAACACCAAATTCCGCGACAACCCGTCCCCTCTGACCGTGGTGTTGGGTAAAGATATCGCTGGCGATCCGGTGGTTGCCGATCTCGCGAAGATGCCGCACCTGCTGGTTGCGGGTACCACCGGCTCCGGTAAATCGGTCGGGGTGAACGCCATGATCCTCAGTATGCTCTACAAAGCGCAGCCTGAAGATGTGCGTTTCATCATGATCGACCCGAAAATGCTTGAACTGTCCGTCTACGAAGGCATTCCGCACCTGTTAACGGAAGTAGTGACCGACATGAAGGACGCCGCCAACGCATTGCGCTGGAGCGTCAATGAAATGGAGCGTCGCTACAAGCTGATGTCTGCGCTGGGCGTGCGTAACCTGGCCGGTTATAACGAGAAAATCGCTGAGGCGGCACGTATGGGCCGTCCGATTCCGGACCCATACTGGAAGCCGGGGGACAGCATGGATACCCAGCATCCGGTGCTGGAAAAACTGCCTTACATCGTGGTGCTGGTGGATGAGTTCGCCGACCTGATGATGACCGTTGGCAAGAAAGTGGAAGAGCTGATTGCGCGTCTGGCACAGAAAGCGCGTGCGGCGGGCATCCACCTGGTGCTGGCAACGCAGCGTCCGTCCGTAGACGTTATCACCGGACTTATTAAGGCAAACATCCCGACCCGTATCGCGTTTACCGTGTCGAGTAAAATTGACTCGCGTACTATCCTTGACCAGGGCGGTGCAGAGTCGCTGCTGGGTATGGGTGATATGCTCTATTCCGGCCCGAACTCCACCTCGCCGGTGCGCGTACACGGTGCGTTTGTTCGCGACCAGGAAGTGCATGCGGTGGTGCAGGACTGGAAAGCGCGCGGTCGGCCGCAATACGTTGACGGCATCACCTCCGACAGTGAAAGCGAAGGTGGCGGCGGTGGTTTTGACGGCGGCGAAGAGCTGGATCCGTTATTTGACCAGGCGGTTAATTTCGTTACCGAAAAACGTAAGGCGTCCATCTCCGGCGTCCAGCGCCAGTTCCGTATTGGCTACAACCGCGCGGCGCGTATTATCGAGCAGATGGAAGCCCAGGGTATTGTGAGCGAACAGGGGCATAACGGTAACCGTGAGGTGCTGGCGCCACCGCCGTTTGATTAACCTTCAGCGATTGCAAAGAAGGGTAAATCAGCAAAAATTAAGCATATTCTTCTGTCGCCTGCCTTCGGGCAGGTCCAGAATAGAAACGGAACCCCCATATCGGGAAGACGTATTTTAAGGAATAACAATGAAAAAAATCGCCATCGCCTGTGCATTACTCTCCAGTTTTGTTGCCAGCAGCGTCTGGGCTGATGCAGCCAGCGACCTTAAAAGCCGACTGGATAAAGTGAGCAGCTTCCACGCCAGCTTCACGCAAAAAGTGACTGACGGCAGTGGCAACGCGGTGCAGGAAGGTCAGGGGGATTTGTGGGTGAAACGCCCGAATCTCTTCAACTGGCACATGACCCAGCCGGATGAAAGCGTGCTGGTGTCCGACGGGAAAACCTTATGGTTCTACAACCCGTTTGTTGAGCAGGCGACCGCCACCTGGCTGAAAGACGCGACCAGCAATACGCCGTTTATGCTCATTGCCCGTAACCAGTCCAGCGACTGGCAGCAGTACAACATTAAACAAAACGGTGATGAGTTCGTCCTGACACCAAAAGGCAGCAACGGTAACCTGAAGCAGTTCACCATTAACGTGAGCAGCAACGGTACCATTAATCAGTTCGGTGCGGTTGAGCAGGACGATCAGCGCAGTAGCTATCAGCTCAAGTCTCAGCAAAACGGCGCCGTAGATGCTTCGAAATTCACCTTTACCCCACCGCAGGGCGTAACGGTGGACGACCAACGTAATAAGTAAGAGGCATGAGTGAGCAACCTGTCGCTCGATTTTTCAGATAATGCGTTTCAACCTCTGGCCGCCCGTATGCGGCCAGAAAATTTAGCGCAGTACATCGGCCAGCAACACCTGCTGGCTGCGGGGAAACCCTTGCCGCGCGCCATAGAGGCGGGGCATCTGCACTCCATGATCCTCTGGGGGCCACCCGGCACCGGCAAAACAACCCTCGCTGAAGTGATCGCCCGCTATGCTAACGCGGACGTTGAGCGCATCTCGGCGGTTACCTCCGGCGTGAAGGAGATTCGTGAGGCGATCGAGCGCGCGCGGCAAAACCGTAATGCCGGGCGCCGCACCATTCTGTTTGTCGATGAAGTCCACCGCTTCAACAAGAGCCAACAGGATGCGTTTCTGCCGCACATTGAAGACGGCACGATTTTCTTCATCGGCGCAACCACGGAAAACCCGTCGTTTGAGCTGAACTCTGCGCTCCTTTCCCGCGCCCGCGTTTACCTGCTTAAATCCCTGACTACAGAGGATATCGAAAAGGTTCTGACCCAGGCGATGGAGGACAAAGCGCGGGGTTACGGCGGACAGGATATCGTTCTGCCGGACGATACGCGTCGTGCGATCGCTGAACTGGTCAACGGCGATGCGCGTCGTGCACTGAATACGCTGGAAATGATGGCCGATATGGCCGAAGTGGATGATGCCGGCAAGCGCGTACTGAAACCTGAATTGCTCACCGAAATAGCCGGTGAACGCAGCGCGCGCTTCGATAATAAAGGCGATCGTTTTTACGACCTGATCTCTGCGTTACATAAGTCCGTGCGCGGCAGCGCCCCGGATGCGGCGCTCTACTGGTACGCGCGTATCATTACCGCCGGTGGCGATCCGTTATATGTCGCGCGTCGCTGCCTGGCCATTGCGTCGGAAGATGTCGGTAATGCCGATCCACGCGCCATGCAGGTTGCTATTTCCGCCTGGGACTGCTTTACCCGCGTCGGACCCGCAGAAGGTGAGCGTGCCATTGCGCAGGCAATTGTCTATCTGGCCTGCGCGCCGAAAAGTAACGCGGTGTATACCGCCTTCAAAGCGGCGATGTCAGATGCACGTGAACGTCCGGACTACGATGTGCCGGTTCATCTGCGCAATGCGCCAACTAAATTGATGAAAGAGATGGGGTATGGGCAGGAGTATCGCTACGCCCATGATGAACCCAATGCCTACGCCGCCGGCGAGGAGTATTTCCCGCAGGAGATGGCACAAACCCGCTATTATCACCCCACAAACAGAGGTCTTGAGGGTAAGATTGGCGAAAAGCTCGCCTGGCTTGCCGGACAGGATCAAAATAGCCCTATAAAACGCTACCGTTAGTTCAATCGTTGCGGTAATGTTGGCAATATATCTCTGTGGCCGCAGGCTGTGGTCACTTTTTCCTTTTTTAATTCGATAAGCACAGGATAAGCATGCTCGATCCCAATCTGCTGCGTAATGAGCCAGACGCAGTCGCTGAAAAACTGGCACGCCGGGGCTTTAAGCTGGATGTAGATAAGCTGCGCGCTCTTGAAGAGCGTCGTAAAGTTTTGCAGGTACAAACTGAAAATCTGCAAGCAGAGCGTAATTCTCGATCGAAATCCATTGGCCAGGCGAAAGCGCGCGGGGAAGATATTGAGCCATTACGCCTGGAAGTGAACAAACTGGGTGAAGAGCTGGATCAGGCGAAAGCTGAACTGGATGTTCTTCAGGCTGAAATTCGTGATATCGCTCTGGCGATCCCGAACATTCCTGACGACAGCGTGCCTGTCGGCAAAGACGAAAACGACAACGTTGAAGTGAAACGCTGGGGCACGCCTCGCGAGTTTGACTTTGAGGTGCGCGATCACGTCACGCTGGGCGAAATGCACGCGGGCCTGGACTTTGCGGCTGCGGTTAAGCTGACCGGTTCTCGCTTCGTGGTAATGAAAGGTCAGATTGCCCATCTGCACCGTGCGCTGGCGCAGTTTATGCTGGATCTGCACACCGAGCAGCATGGCTACAGCGAAACCTACGTTCCGTATCTGGTTAACCACGATACGCTGTACGGTACAGGCCAGCTGCCGAAATTTGCCGGCGATCTGTTCCACACCCGTCCGCTGGACGAAGAAGCTGACAGCAGCAACTACGCGCTGATCCCAACCGCGGAAGTGCCGCTGACCAACCTCGTGCGTGATGAGATCATCGACGAAGACGATCTGCCAATCAAACTGACCGCACACTCTCCATGTTTCCGTTCTGAAGCCGGTTCTTACGGTCGCGATACGCGCGGTCTGATCCGAATGCACCAGTTCGATAAAGTTGAGATGGTGCAGATCGTTCGTCCGGAAGAGTCTATGGACGCGCTGGAAGAGATGACCGGTCATGCTGAGAAAGTGCTGGAGCTGCTGGGCCTGCCGTACCGCCGTATGGCGCTGTGCACCGGCGACATGGGCTTCGGTGCCTGCAAAACCTTCGACCTTGAAGTCTGGGTGCCTGCGCAGAACACCTACCGTGAAATCTCCTCCTGCTCCAACGTCTGGGATTTCCAGGCGCGTCGTATGCAGGCGCGTTGCCGCAGCAAATCTGACAAGAAAACCCGTCTGGTTCATACCCTGAACGGTTCCGGTCTGGCAGTAGGCCGTACGCTGGTTGCTGTGCTGGAAAACTACCAGCAGGCTGACGGACGCATTGAGATCCCTGAAGTGCTGCGCCCTTACATGAAAGGCCAGCAGTTCATCGGCTAATTATTTGCTCTAAGACAAAAAAGCGCCTCAGGGCGCTTTTTTTATGCCTCTGATTTGATACGAAGCAATAACCCCTCCCTCTAAAGTAGTAATACTCCTCCGAACGAAAGTCAGCATAAAACACTGATAACCAAAAATATCGTTATACATAAAACTATATAGCGGTGTATGCCGCCCTTTATTTCTTTGTGAGCAACCAAAGTGAGTCTTTATGAAAATCAAAGCGCCTGAAGCGTTAATGGCTGCCGAGGTCACTCGCCGTGGGTTGATGAAAACCACGGCAATAGGCGGTCTGGCGGTTGCCAGCAGCGCCTTTACGCTCCCTTTTACCCGTCTGGCGTCGGCGGCGGAGGCTCTGTCTCCCGCTTCAGCCCCGGAAAAAGTGGTGTGGAGTGCCTGTACCGTTAACTGTGGTAGCCGTTGTCCTCTGCGTATGCATGTTGTGGACGGTGAAATCAAATATGTCGAAACAGACAATACCGGCGATGATAACTACGAAGGGTTACATCAGGTTCGTGCCTGTCTGCGTGGCCGTTCAATGCGCCGTCGCGTTTATAACCCGGATCGTCTGAAATACCCAATGAAGCGCGTCGGTAAGCGTGGGGAAGGGAAGTTCGAGCGTATTAGCTGGGACGAAGCCTACGATATTATCGCGACTAACATGCAGCGCCTGATCAAAGAGTATGGCAACGAATCCATCTACCTCAACTACGGCACCGGCACGCTGGGCGGTACCATGACCCGCTCCTGGCCGCCGGGTAAAACGTTGGTGGCGCGCCTGATGAACTGCTGCGGCGGCTATCTCAATCATTACGGCGACTACTCTTCCGCACAGATTGCTGCGGGGCTGAACTACACCTACGGCGGCTGGGCAGACGGTAACAGCCCGTCGGATATCGAAAACAGTAAACTGGTGGTGTTGTTCGGTAACAACCCAAGCGAAACCCGGATGAGCGGCGGTGGGGTAACCTATTATCTTGAGCAGGCGCGCGCCAAATCCAACGCACGTATGATCATCGTCGATCCGCGCTATACCGATACCGGCGCGGGACGTGAAGACGAGTGGATCCCTATTCGCCCTGGTACCGATGCGGCGCTGGTCAATGCGCTGGCGTATGTGATGATCACTGAAAACCTCGTCGATCAGCCGTTCCTTGATAAATACTGCGTTGGTTATGACGAGAAGACCCTGCCAGCCAGCGCACCGGCTAACGGGCATTACAAAGCGTACATTCTTGGTCAGGGCAGCGACGGGGTAGCGAAAACCCCTGAGTGGGCATCCACCATTACCGGCATTCCAGTCGAGCGTATTGTTCAGCTGGCCCGTGAAATTGGTTCAGCCAAACCGGCTTATATCAGCCAGGGATGGGGACCACAGCGCCACGCGAACGGCGAAATTGCCACCCGCGCTATTTCTATGCTCTCGATTCTGACTGGCAACGTTGGTATTCACGGCGGTAATAGCGGGGCGCGTGAAGGCTCGTATGAAGTCCCGTTTGAACGTATGCCAACGCTGGATAATCCGGTTCAGACCAGCATCTCCATGTTTATGTGGACGGACGCGATCGAGCGCGGCCCGGAAATGACCGCGCTGCGTGACGGTGTTCGGGGCAAAGATAAGCTGGACGTGCCGATCAAAATGATCTGGAACTACGCCGGTAACTGCCTGATCAACCAGCACTCTGAAATCAACCGCACCCATGAAATTTTGCAGGACGACAAGAAGTGCGAAATGATTGTGGTGATCGACTGCCACATGACCTCATCGGCCAAGTATGCCGATATTCTGCTCCCAGACTGCACTGCGTCTGAGCAGATGGATTTCGCGCTGGACGCCTCCTGCGGCAACATGTCCTATGTGATCTTCACTGACCAGGCCATCAAACCGCGCTTCGAGTGCAAAACCATTTATGAGATGACTTCCGAGCTGGCGAAACGTCTTGGCGTTGAGCAGCAGTTCACTGAAGGACGTACTCAGGAAGGGTGGATGCGCCATCTGCACGAGCTCTCACGCAAAGCCATTCCTGACCTGCCGGACTTCGATACCTTCCGCAAGCAGGGCATGTACAAGCAGCGCGATCCCGAAGGGCATCACGTGGCGTATAAAGCCTTCCGCGACGATCCGCAGGCCAATCCGCTGACCACGCCGTCGGGCAAAATCGAGATCTACTCCGAAGAGCTGGCAAAAATTGCCGCAACGTGGGAATTGCCGGAAGGGGACGTTATCGATCCGCTGCCGATTTATACGCCAGGCTTCGAAAACTACAACGATCCGCTGACGGCGAAATTCCCGCTTCAGTTGACCGGTTTCCACTACAAAGCGCGTGTTCACTCCACCTACGGCAACGTTGACGTACTGAAAGCGGCCTGCCGACAGGAGATGTGGATCAACCCGATGGATGCGAAAGCGCGCGGCATCAGTAATGGCGATCGCGTACGTATCTTCAACGGACGTGGCGAAGTGCATATCGAAGCTAAAGTGACTCCGCGTATGATGCCTGGCGTTGTCGCGCTGGGGGAAGGGGCCTGGTATAACCCGGATGCGAACCGTATCGATCAGGCGGGCTGCATCAACGTTCTCACTACGCAGCGTCCGTCGCCGCTGGCGAAGGGCAACCCATCCCACACAAACCTCGTTCAGGTTGAAAAGGCGTAAGGAGTAACCGATGACAACCCAGTATGGATTTTTTATTGATTCCAGCCGCTGCACCGGGTGCAAAACCTGCGAGCTGGCCTGCAAGGATTACAAAGATCTGACCCCGGACGTTAGCTTCCGTCGTATTTATGAATACGCGGGCGGCGACTGGCAGGAGGACAACGGCGTCTGGCATCAGGATGTCTTCGCCTATTACCTGTCGATTGCCTGCAACCACTGCGAAGATCCGGCCTGCACCAAGGTCTGCCCGAGCGGGGCAATGCACAAGCGCGACGACGGTTTTGTGGTGGTGGACGAGGATGTCTGCATCGGCTGTCGCTACTGCCACATGGCCTGCCCGTACGGCGCGCCGCAGTACAATGCCGCCAAAGGCCACATGACCAAGTGCGACGGCTGCCATAGCCGCGTGGCGGACGGCAAAAAGCCCATCTGCGTCGAATCCTGCCCGCTGCGCGCGCTGGACTTTGGCCCGATTGAAGAGCTGCGCAAAAAACACGGTCAGCTTGCTGCCGTCGCGCCGCTGCCGTCTGCGCACTTCACGAAGCCGAGTATTGTGATTAAACCTAACGCCAACAGCCGTCCGACGGGTGACACCACCGGCTACCTGGCAAACCCGAAGGAGGTGTGAGATGGGAAGTGGATGGCATGAATGGCCGCTAATGATCTTCACGGTCTTTGGGCAGTGCGTGGCGGGCGGGTTTATCGTCCTTGCGCTGGCGCTGTTAAAAGGGAACCTCAATGCTGAACAGCAGCAGCGTTTGGTGTTAAGCATGTTTGGCCTGTGGGTGTTGATGGGCATTGGGTTTATCGCCTCTACGCTGCACCTGGGCTCACCGATGCGCGCGTTCAACTCCCTGAACCGCGTAGGTGCCTCTTCGCTGAGTAACGAGATTGCCAGCGGGGCAATCTTCTTTGCCGTTGGCGGGCTGGGGTGGTTACTGGCAGCGGTGAAAAAGCTGCCGTCAGGGTTACGCGCGTTGTGGCTCATCGTCACCATGGTACTGGGCGTTGTCTTCGTCTGGATGATGGTCCGGGTGTACAACACCATCGATACCGTTCCGACCTGGTACAGCGTCTGGACGCCGATGAGCTTCTTCCTGACCATGTTTATTGGCGGGCCGCTGCTGGGTTATCTGCTGCTGCGTGTGGCTGGCATTAATGGTTGGGCGATGCGCCTGCTGCCCGCGGTCTCGCTGCTGGCGCTGGT
Organism: Enterobacter cloacae complex sp. 302F9; assembly: GCF_050030335.1. Taxonomy (NCBI): domain Bacteria; kingdom Pseudomonadati; phylum Pseudomonadota; class Gammaproteobacteria; order Enterobacterales; family Enterobacteriaceae; genus Enterobacter; species Enterobacter cloacae complex sp. 302F9. The sequence continues at coordinate 1,613,685 of NZ_JBLGUC010000001.1, forward strand.
AATCAGTACCGTTGTCGCGCTCATGCAGGGAGCGGAGCTGGCGACCATTCACAGCTCTATCCAGCAGGCTTCGGCGTTGGTGCCGGATTACGGTTCGCTGATGGCCTGGCGTGTGGTGCTGCTGACGGCGGCGCTGGTGTGCTGGATTGCCCCTCAGCTTAAAGGTTACTCGCCTGCGCTGCCGTTACTGTCCCTGGCCTTTGTGCTGGTGCTGGCAGGGGAGTTAATTGGTCGCGGCGTATTTTACGGTCTGCATATGACGGTCGGTATGGCTATCGCCAGCTAATTTTTAGATTTTGTTATAAAAAGCCGGGACATAGCGCCCGGCTTTTCTTTTTTCATTCATGAAATTTTTCGACTGATGTTTCGTTGTAAAAATTCCCGGAAATAAATAAAAACAAATAGATAATTAATATCAGTAGCAGGCTTTGCATTAGCAGGATGAGTTTTTTAAATCGACAAGGCGCATAACGTGCGTGACGCCTGAACCGGTGGATTGACTTTGTTTTTGCCAGTGGCATGATGCGCACGAAATCTGAACTTCCTCACGGTTTTTAATCCATGACCACCTATACCCGCCCGGTGCTTTTGTTGCTCTGTGGCCTGCTTTTGCTGACCCTGGCGATCGCGGTGTTAAACACACTCGTCCCGCTATGGCTCGCCCATGAAAACTTACCGACCTGGCAGGTGGGTATGGTTAGCTCGTCCTTTTTTACGGGCAATCTGCTGGGCACCTTATTAACGGGCAGCCTTATTAAGCGCTTTGGTTTTAACCGCAGTTATTATCTGGCGTCGCTGATCTTTGCCGTCGGCTGCGCCGGTTTAGGCCTCATGGTCGGCTTCTGGAGCTGGATGGTCTGGCGCTTTATTGCGGGCGTCGGCTGCGCCATGATCTGGGTGGTGGTTGAAAGTGCGCTAATGTGCAGCGGAACGTCCCGTAATCGCGGGCGTCTTCTGGCGGCCTATATGATGGTTTACTACGTCGGTACCGTTCTGGGACAGCTGATGGTCAGCAAACTGCCAACAGACCTGATGAGCGTGCTGCCGTGGGTGACGGGCATGGTTCTGGCGGCGATCCTGCCGCTGCTCTTTACCCGCATTGTGAATCAAAACAGCGAGCATCAGGAAGCTACCCACGTCTGGCCGATGCTGAGACTGCGCCAGGCGCGTCTGGGGGTTAACGGCTGCATTATTTCCGGGATTGTGCTGGGCTCGCTCTATGGCCTGATGCCGCTCTATCTTAACCATCAGGGCGTCAGTGATTCCGGGATCGGTTTCTGGATGGCGGTGATGGTCAGCGCGGGGATTGTCGGCCAGTGGCCGATTGGCCGCCTGGCGGACCGCTTTGGTCGTCTGCTGGTGCTGCGCGTCCAGGTTTTCGTGGTCATCATGGGCTGTCTCGCCATGCTCAGCAACGCCGCAATGGCGCCTGCGCTGTTCATTCTGGGAGCTGCGGGCTTTACGCTCTATCCGGTCGCGATGGCCTGGGCCTGTGAGAAAGTTGAGCATCACCAGCTGGTTGCAATGAACCAGGCTTTGTTGCTGAGTTACACCATCGGCAGTTTACTGGGTCCGACGTTTACCGCTATGCTCATGCAAAATTATTCTGACAATCTGCTGTTTATTATGATCGCCAGCGTGTCGTTTATTTATCTGTTAATGCTGCTGCGCAAAATGGGCGAACATCCAACGCCAGTGGCCCATGCATGACTTATTAAAAGCCTGTCGATGACAGGCTTTTTTGTCCCTGTCACATATAAGACTTTTACTTATTGTGAGTTTTTACTGCCTGGCGATAATTCAAATGAGTTTACCACTAAAAGGCAGCAATCATGTCTACTCGTCGTTTTTCCACTACCGCACTTGCCGTAGTGTTGGCTTTAACGTTTGCAACGGCTCCGGCCATGGCTAATCCTGGAAACGGGAATGGTGGTGGTCACGGAAACGGTGGCGGACAAGGTAATAGCGGCAATCATGGTAACGGGAACGCTGGTAACCATGGTAATAAACACAATAACGGTCAGGATAACCCTGGGAAATCGGATAAGAGCTTTAAAAACAGCAAAGATGTCGGTAATGATGTGGATGCTCGCGTGAGCTTCGATCATGCCCGCCATCTGGCACTGAATTACGGCTTAACGGGCTACGACTCTCTGCCTCCGGGAATTGCGAAAAACCTGGCGCGCGGTAAGCCACTGCCTCCGGGCATTGCGAAGAAAACCGTGCCAGCCGATATGCTGGGTCAGCTTCCTTCCTATCCGGGCTATGAATGGCGCGTAGTAGGTGACGACCTGGTCTTAATTGCGCTGAGTACGGCGATTGTGACTTCCGTTATTAATGGCGTCTTTAAATAGAATATAAAAAGGCCCGGTTTTCACCGGGCCTTTTCGTTAATACATGACCTTGTGGCCATACTGCTCAAGAATACCTTTGACGCGCTCCATCGTCTCTTTTTTCGGCGGCTTCACGCCATCGAGTTTGTACTCTTCACCCATCGCCACCCATTTATGTTTACCCAGCTCGTGATAGGGCAGGAGTTCAATTTTCTCCACGTTACCCATATCCCGGGTAAATTCACCCAGACGATGTGCAGAGTCATCATCATCTGACCAGCCCGGCACCACCACGTAGCGGATCCAGGTCTTGACGCCTTTGTTGGCAATGTATTTGGCAAATTCCAGGGTACGGTGGTTTGAAACGCCAACCAGATTCTGGTGGATCTCATCGTTCATCTGCTTGAGATCGAGCATGACCAGATCGGTCACTTCAAGCAGTTCATCAATAACCGGATCGTAACGGCGCACAAAGCCGTTGGTGTCGAGGCAGGTATGAATGCCTTCTTTGTGGCAGGCGCGGAACCAGTCGCGCACAAACTCAGCCTGAAGAATGGCTTCACCGCCGGATGCCGTCACGCCACCGCCGGACGCGTTCATGAAGTGGCGATAGGTCACCACCTCTTTCATCAGATCTTCAACGGTGACTTCTTTACCGCCATGGGTGTCCCAGGTGTCACGGTTATGGCAGTACAGGCAGCGCATCAGGCAGCCCTGGAAGAAAGTGATAAAGCGGATCCCCGGGCCATCGACGGTGCCACAGGATTCAAAGGAGTGAATGCGACCAATAATTGACATTGCGGTGATATCTCCGAATTTGGCCCATCCGGGGGCCTATGTAGATGCACAGCTCAAAGGCTATGTCGAGTCTGTTTTGGCTGTTATCCATTAAGTATAGATAGCGGACAAAAGAGACTGATGAAGCGAGGGTGTTAAAAAGGCCCCACTTGCGTGGAGCCTTTATTGTACGCTTTTTAACGCGTGATTTCAGTCAATTCCACTTACATGGACTGAGTGAAAGTACGGGTAATAACGTCCTGCTGCTGTTCTTTCGTCAGGGAGTTAAAACGTACTGCGTAGCCAGATACGCGGATGGTCAGCTGAGGATATTTCTCAGGATGTTCCATCGCGTCGAGCAGCATTTCACGGTTCATCACGTTCACGTTCAGGTGCTGACCACCTTCGATGGACGCTTCGTGGTGGAAGTAACCATCCATCAGACCCGCCAGGTTAGTTTTACGCACTTCGTCGTCTTTACCCAGCGCGTTTGGCACGATAGAGAAGGTGTAAGAGATACCATCTTTCGCGTAAGCAAACGGCAGTTTAGCAACGGAGGTCAGAGAGGCAACCGCACCTTTCTGGTCACGACCGTGCATTGGGTTAGCACCTGGGCCGAATGGCGCGCCAGCACGACGACCGTCTGGGGTGTTACCGGTTTTCTTACCATACACAACGTTAGAGGTGATGGTCAGAACAGACTGAGTCGGGATAGCGTTACGATAGGTAGTGAGTTTCTGAATTTTCTTCATGAAACGTTCTACCAGGTCAACCGCCATGTCATCAACGCGAGCGTCGTTGTTACCAAACTGCGGATATTCGCCTTCGATTTCGAAGTCGATAGCCAGACCATCTTCGTCACGAATTGGTTTAACTTTCGCATATTTGATTGCAGACAGGGAGTCAGCCGCAACGGACAGACCTGCGATACCACACGCCATGGTGCGAACGACGTCACGGTCGTGCAGCGCCATCAGAGAGGCTTCGTAGCTGTACTTGTCGTGCATGTAGTGGATAACGTTCAGCGCGGTCACGTACTGTTTAGCCAGCCAGTCCATGAAGTGGTCCATGCGGTCCATGACTTCGTCATAGTTCAGCACGTCGCCTTTGATCGGTTCAGACTTAGGACCAACCTGCATTTTCAGTTTTTCATCAACGCCGCCGTTGATTGCGTACAGCATGGTTTTCGCCAGGTTTGCACGCGCACCGAAGAACTGCATTTGCTTACCAACAACCATTGGACTTACGCAGCAAGCGATAGCGTAGTCATCGTTGTTGAAGTCAGGACGCATCAGGTCATCGTTCTCATATTGCAGAGAAGAGGTGTCGATGGACACTTTAGCGGCGAATTTCTTGAAGTTCAGAGGCAGTTTTTCAGACCACAGAACGGTGATGTTCGGCTCCGGAGAAGGACCCATGGTGTACAGGGTGTTCAGGAAGCGGAAGCTGTTTTTGGTTACCAGAGTACGGCCGTCTACGCCCATACCGCCGATAGATTCGGTTGCCCAGATTGGGTCACCAGAGAACAGCTCATCATATTCTGGGGTACGCAGGAAGCGAACCATACGCAGTTTCATGACCAGGTGGTCAATCATTTCCTGAGCGTCTTGTTCGGTGATTTTGCCTGCTTTCAGGTCACGTTCGATGTACGCATCCAGGAAGGTGGATACGCGGCCGAAGGACATTGCTGCACCGTTCTGAGACTTAACAGCGGCCAGGTAGCCGAAGTAGGTCCACTGGATAGCTTCCTGAGCGTTGGTTGCAGGACCAGAGATATCGCAGCCGTATTTAGCCGCCATCTCTTTGATCTGACCCAGCGCACGGTGCTGTTCAGCGATCTCTTCACGCAGACGGATAGTCGCTTCCAGGTTTACGCCGTTTTCCAGGTCAGACTGGAGAGAGACGAACTGTGCGTATTTGTCTTTCATCAGGAAGTCGATACCGTACAGCGCAACGCGACGGTAGTCACCGATGATACGGCCACGGCCATAGGCATCTGGCAGACCGGTCAGAACGCCAGATTTACGGCAGTTCAGAATGTCTTTGGTGTAAACATCGAATACGCCCTGGTTATGGGTTTTACGGTATTCGGTGAAGATTTTTTTCAGCATTGGGTCCAGCTCGCGGTTATACGCTTTGCAGGAACCTTCAACCATTTTGATACCACCGAACGGGATGATTGCGCGTTTCAGTGGTGCTTCAGTTTGCAGACCAACGATTTTCTCAAGGGCTTTGTTGATGTAGCCAGCATCGTGAGAAGTGATGGTAGAAGCAACGGAGGTGTCAAAATCAACTGGCGCGTGAGTGCGGTTTTCCAGTTTAACGCCTTCCATTACGCTGTCCCACAGCTTGGTGGTTGCGTCAGTCGCACCAGCCAGGAAGGATTCGTCACCTTCATACGGGGTATAGTTTTTCTGAATGAAGTCACGGACGTTGACTTCATTCTGCCAGTCACCTTTCGTAAAACCTTCCCAGGCTGTGGCTAACTTTTCATTAAGCTCGGACATGTAACACCTACCTTCTTAAGTGGATTTTTTATTTACTGCCTGAGACAACCATTAATGATGATCGCCGCCACGCAGGTAAATGACCCAGTATGTCAACCCAACTAACAGACCCCCACCGATAATGTTCCCGATAGTGACGGGGATCAGGTTATCAGTAATGAAGTTCATAATAGTCAGGTGTGAAAAACTTTCCGGGGTTGAACCTACAGCAGTCCAGAACTCCGGGCTTGCAAAGTTGCGGATAACAATCCCCATCGGGATCATGAACATATTCGCAATACTGTGCTCAAAGCCGCTGGCAACAAACATCGCAACCGGCAGAACCATAATCATGGCTTTATCCATCAGGCTACGACCAGAGTAGCTCATCCAGACCGCCAGGCAGACCATCAGGTTTGCGAGGATGCCGAGAGCAACAGCTTCGATAAATGTATGGTGCATTTTGTGGTCGGCGGTTTGCAGGACGTTAAGCCCCCAGCCGCCGTTGGCGGTCATATACTCGCCAGAGAGCCACATCAACAGAACAAAGAGCAGACAGCCAATCAGGTTGCCAACGTAAACGTTGAGCCAGTTGCGCCCCAGTTGACCCCAGGTAATTCTTCCGCTGGCTTTTGCCACCACAATCAGCACCGTTGAGGTGAAGAGGTCGGCGCCGCAGATGACGCAGAGAATCAGGCCCAGTGAGAAGCAAATACCACCAATCAGTTTCGCTATGCCGAAAGGCATCCCGGCAGTGCCGGTGGTGGCTGTGATATAGAAGACGAAAGCGATGGAGATGAACACCCCAGCCGTAATGGCCAGAAAGAACGTCGTCATCGGATGTTTCGTGGCTTTGTAGACACCCGCTTCTTCGGCAACTTTCGCCATCGCAGCGGGGAGTAATAGATCAAAAGGGTTGTCAGCTTTCACACTAACTCTCTCTTTATTAAGTCGGCGACGAGATACTAACAAAGCATTATAGAAGAGAAATTGATATAGATCATATCTCGCCTGGCTTATAGGCCCGCAGTGTGTATGGTTTTACAGCAAAAGCGGAGTAAGTATTTGATTATCCGTATAAAAATAAATTTTAAAAGTTATGAAAAGAGTTGAATTTTTTCCTTCAGCCTCCCGTGGAACAGTTAATTAAAATGGAGTATTTATTATAATTAGTAACAGTAAAGCTCAGGTAAGCGTTTTTATATTTACCCGTGGTTAACTTAATTATTACAATTAAACGTCATTGCGGAAAAATAAAAAAAAAGGGCAATGAAATTGCCCCGTAATATAGCTCAGGCGATTGAATACGCCTACAGCCATTAATGTTATATGCGCTTATTTTGACCAGTAAGCGGCTTTTGCCTTCTGCAATTTTTCATACGCATTCAGCAGTGACTGATGCGCCGGGAAGGCTTTCAGATCGCTGTCAACCGCTTGCAGGCCGTAGAATGGTTCTTCACCGCTCAGCGCCGCGCTGGCAGCTTCAACGGCATCCGCACCGTACATACGTACAAAGGCGTTCAGATACTGCAATGGCTCGCGGTCGTCTTCCTGAGAAAGCAGGAGCAGCGTTTGCAGGCAACGGTAATAGTTAGTGCGCTCGGCGGAGAAGACGGACTGGTTAAACTCCATCGTCCACTCGGTCCAGGCCAAAGCCTGATCCAGATCGCCGCCCGCCAGCGCCAGCATCGCTTTCAGCTCGCCGATGCGCAGGGTATACCAGCCGTTATCTTTTCCGGTCGCCAGACCCAGCAGTTCGCGCACGCGGGTGAAATCATCGTGTCCTTCTTCGTCCAGCTGGGCGATCAGGTTCAGATAATCTTCTTTATCCCACTCGCTGCCTGGCAGGGCCAGCAGGGTTTCACGCAGATGTGCGCCCATGCTGTTGTTCGCCAGCCATAAATCTTCTGCCGGATAAATGTCCGACATACCTGGCACAATAATACGGCACGCGTAAACACCGAGGTGTTCATAGTCGGCAATGTAGACTTCCTGATCTTCCGCGTTAAAGATCGCCATCAGGGTGGCGAACTCTTCTTCCGTCGTACCGGCAAAGCTCCAGTCCACGAACGGATAGTCCGCGTCCTGTTTGAACATATCCCAGGAGATCAAACCGCTGGAGTCGATGAAGTGTGTTTCGAGGTTGGTGTGCTCGGCGACTTCTTCGTCATCAAAGGTTGGCGGAGTAAAGACATCGAGATCTTTCAGGCTACGACCTTGCAGCAGTTCGGTTACGGTACGCTCCAGCGCCACGCCGAAGTCCGGGTGCGCGCCGAAGGAGGCGAAGCAGGTGCCATTTGCCGGGTTGAACAGTACCACGCAGATAACCGGATATTTGCCGCCCAGAGAGCCGTCATAAGCAAAGATTGGGAAACCTTCTGCTTCCAGTTTGGCGATGGATTCCACCACGCCCGGGTAGCGCGCCAGCACGTCAGCCGGGATCTCCGGCAGGCTGATGGATTCAGCAATAATGCGGTTTTTGATATGACGCTCGAAAACTTCAGACAATCCCTGCACGCGCGCTTCGTTGCGGGTATTACCGGCAGACATGCCGTTAGACACATACAGGTTGCCGACGATGTTCATCGGGATATAAACGGTCTGCTCGTCAGACTGACGGGTGAACGGCAGGGCGCAGATCCCACGATCCTCATTGCCGGATTGCAGGTCGATCAACATGCTGCCGGTCAGTTCGTTTTCCGGATCGTAGAACGCGCGCAGGCGGGCATCGAGAATGCCTTCCGGCAGTTCATCGTTTTCGGTCAGCGGGAACCATTTTTCGTTCGGATAGTGAACGAACGGACCGTTGGCAATAGTTTCGCCCAGCCAGAAGTCGGCGAAGAAGTAGTTGGTGGACAGACGTTCAAAATACTCACCCAGTGCAGAGGCCAGCGCCGCTTTTTTGGTCGCGCCTTTACCGTTGGTAAAGCACAGCGCACAGTCTTTGTCGCGAATATGCACGGACCAGACGTGAGGCACCGGATTCAGCCAGGAGGCTTCTTCGATATTAAAGCCCAGGTCGGTCAGTTTCTGCTGGAAGCGAGCGATGGAGTCTTCCAGAGCGGCGTCTTTGCCGGGGATAAACGTTTGAGTCATGGCGTTCACTTTTATCGTACGTAAAGCGCGCAATGATACGGGTTTTGCGTGACGGGTGCTATCTCCGGCGAAAATAAATGGCTGGACTATGCTTATAAGCAGTAACCTACTGTTAAGGCATAAAAAAATGAAAGCTTTCGATCTCCAGCGGATGGCGTTTGATAAAGTCCCTCCTGAGTTTTTAGGCGAAGTAGCGCTGCGCAGCCTGTACACCTTTGTACTCGTTTTCCTGTTTCTGAAAATCACCGGACGTCGCGGCGTGCGGCAGATGTCGCTGTTTGAAGTGCTGATCATCCTGACGCTGGGGTCGGCGGCAGGGGACGTTGCCTTTTATGACGATGTGCCGATGGTGCCGGTCTTTATCGTCTTCGTGACGCTTGCACTGCTGTACCGGCTGGTCATGTGGCTGATGTCGAAAAGTGAGAAACTGGAAGATCTGCTCGAAGGGAAGCCGGTGGTGATTGTCGAAGATGGTCAACTGGCCTGGGAGAATGTGCAAAGCGCCAATATGACGGAGTTTGAGTTCTTTATGGAACTCCGTTTGAGCAGCGTTGAGCAACTGGGGCAGGTGCGTCTGGCGATTATGGAAACGAATGGTCAAATCAGCGTCTATTACTATTCCGACGATGAGGTGAAGCCCGGCCTGTGCATCCTGCCGGATATGCTCATCGAGCGATACAAAACTGTACCTGAAGCGGGCGAGTACGCCTGCATAAAATGTAGTCATGTCGTGGTTATGCAGGCGGGCGAACATCAATTATGCCCCCGCTGTACGAATCCAGAATGGACGAAGGTTAGCCGGGCTAAACGTAACACCTGACAGCGATTTTGTCGGTTTTGTGACAACGGTACGGCAGATTGTATTGTGTGACGAGGGGCACATTTCTTCGGCCATCAGTTTTAGACATTGCGGCGCGTGTCACTGAATGATAAAACCGATATCCACAGTTATAACTTATGGCTTTTAGCGTGGTGAGGGGAAATGGCTCAAGTCTTTAATTTCAGTTCAGGTCCGGCAATGTTACCGGCAGACGTGCTCAAACAGGCTCAACAGGAGCTGTGTGACTGGAACGGTCTGGGTACGTCGGTGATGGAAGTCAGCCACCGGGGTAAAGCGTTTATTCAGGTGGCGGAAGAAGCAGAAAAGGATTTTCGCGATCTGCTGAACATTCCCTCGAACTACAAAGTATTGTTCTGTCACGGCGGTGGACGCGGCCAGTTTGCGGGTATCCCGCTCAATCTACTGGGCGACAAAACCACCGCTGATTACGTTGATGCCGGCTACTGGGCGGCCAGTGCGGTAAAAGAAGCGCACAAATATTGCACGCCGAATGTCATCGATGCCAAAGTGACCGTTGACGGTCTGCGCGCCGTGAAGCCGATGAGTGAGTGGCAGCTTTCTGACAACGCCGCGTATCTTCACTACTGCCCGAACGAAACCATCGACGGTATTGCCATTCACGAAGAGCCAGACTTTGGCGAAAATGTCATTGTGACGGCGGATCTCTCTTCAACCATTCTGTCCACCCCGCTGGATGTCAGCCGCTACGGCGTCATCTACGCGGGTGCCCAGAAAAACATCGGTCCTGCGGGTCTGACTATCGTTATTGTGCGTGAAGACCTGCTGGGGAAAGCCCATAAGTCTTGCCCGTCAATTCTGGATTACACCGTCCTGAACGACAACGATTCCATGTTCAACACCCCACCAACGTTTGCCTGGTATCTCTCCGGCCTGGTCTTCAAATGGCTGAAGCAAAAAGGCGGTGTGGCGCAGATGGATAAGATCAATCAGCAAAAGGCTGAACTGCTGTACGGCGTGATCGACAAGAGCGATTTCTACCGTAACGATGTCGCCAAAACTAACCGTTCGCGCATGAACGTGCCGTTCCAGCTTGCGGACAGCAACCTGGATAACGTGTTCCTGGAAGAGTCCTTCGCGGCGGGTCTGCATGCGCTGAAAGGCCACCGTGTGGTAGGCGGAATGCGCGCCTCTATCTATAACGCCATGCCGCTGGAGGGCGTTAAAGCCCTGACTGATTTCATGATCGACTTCGAACGTCGTCACGGTTAATTGGCTGTTTTTCACCCCCGCAGCGTTCCTGCGGGGTTTTTATTATGTTGAGTTGAGAGTTGAGTTTCATGGAATCCCTGACGTTACAACCTATCGCGCGGGTAGATGGCACCATTAATCTGCCTGGTTCAAAAAGTGTCTCGAACCGCGCTCTGCTGCTGGCAGCTCTGGCAAACGGCACCACCGTCCTCACTAATCTGCTGGACAGCGATGACGTGCGCCATATGCTCAATGCACTGAAAGCGTTGGGCGTTCAGTACGCGCTGTCTGACGATCGTACCCGTTGTGAAGTCACCGGTAACGGCGGCGCGTTACATTCTGCTGAAGCGCTGGAGCTTTTCCTGGGTAACGCCGGTACCGCGATGCGTCCTCTGGCCGCAGCGCTGTGTCTGGGGAGTAACGATATTGTGCTGACCGGTGAGCCGCGAATGAAAGAGCGTCCGATCGGCCATCTGGTGGATGCCCTGCGTCAGGGCGGCGCGCAGATTGATTATCTTGAGCAGGAAAATTACCCGCCCCTGCGTCTGCGCGGGGGATTCACTGGCGGCAATGTTGAGGTTGACGGTAGCGTTTCCAGCCAGTTCCTGACCGCGCTGCTGATGACCGCACCGCTGGCACCACAGGACACCGTCATCAGCATTAAAGGCGACCTGGTTTCTAAGCCGTACATTGATATCACCCTGCACCTGATGAACACCTTTGGCGTTGAGGTGGAAAACCAGTCTTATCAGCGTTTCGTGGTGCGCGGAGCGCAGCAGTACCAGTCGCCGGGCCACTACCTGGTTGAAGGCGATGCTTCATCCGCCTCCTATTTCCTTGCCGCAGGCGCGATTAAAGGCGGTACGGTAAAAGTGACGGGCATTGGCCGCAACAGCGTACAGGGCGATATCCGTTTTGCTGACGTGCTGGAAAAAATGGGCGCGGTGGTGACCTGGGGCGATGACTTCATCTCTTGTACCCACGGTGAGCTGAACGCCATCGATATGGATATGAACCATATTCCGGATGCGGCGATGACCATTGCCACCGCTGCGCTGTTTGCGAAAGGCACCACCACGCTGCGAAACATTTACAACTGGCGTGTGAAAGAGACGGACCGCCTGTTCGCGATGGCAACCGAGCTGCGTAAAGTGGGGGCCGAGGTAGAAGAGGGCGAAGACTACATTCGCGTCACGCCGCCGGCAAAACTGCAATTTGCAGAAATTGGCACCTACAACGATCACCGCATGGCGATGTGTTTCTCGCTGGTGGCGTTGTCAGATACGCCAGTCACTATCCTTGATCCGAAGTGTACGGCAAAAACGTTCCCGGACTACTTCGAACAGCTGGCGCGCATTAGCACCCTGGCCTGATGATCGTATGCCGCATCACCTGATGCGGCATTTCCTTACGCTTTCTGACACTCATCCTCTTTCATTTCTTCTACACTCTGCTTCAATCATTCCGTAATTTGCACGCAAAGGTAACAGTTGCGCACGTTGGCGCGTATAATGCGCGGCGTTCATGTAAACGGTATGCCTTAATTAAGGAGAAAAAGATGACGGCAATTGCCCCGGTAATCACCATTGATGGGCCAAGTGGCGCAGGGAAAGGTACTCTGTGCAAAGCGATGGCGGAAGCATTGCAATGGCATCTTTTAGATTCGGGAGCAATCTATCGCGTGCTGGCGCTGGCTGCGCTGCATCATCATGTGGATGTTGCGTCTGAAGAAGCGCTGGTACCGCTGGCTGCGCATCTGGATGTGCGCTTTGTCTCGACCGATGGCAACCTTGAAGTGATCCTGGAAGGGGAAGATGTCAGCGGTGAAATCCGTACGCAAGAAGTGGCCAATGCGGCCTCTCAGGTGGCGGCTTTCCCACGCGTTCGTGAAGCGCTGTTACGTCGCCAGCGCGGTTTCCGTGAAGCGCCGGGGCTGATCGCCGACGGCCGCGACATGGGAACCGTGGTATTCCCCGATGCGCCAGTGAAAATTTTCCTTGACGCCTCTTCAGAAGAACGTGCTCAACGCCGCATGCTTCAGTTGCAGGAAAAGGGGTTTAGTGTTAACTTTGATCGCCTTTTATCCGAGATAAAAGAGCGCGATGACCGCGATCGTAACCGCGCCGTCGCACCACTTGTTCCCGCGCAAGACGCATTAGTGCTGGATTCAACCAGTTTAACTATTGAGCAAGTGATTGAAAAAGCGCTACAATATGCGCGCCAAAAACTGGCACTCGCGTAATCGCGACCGATTTAGCAGTACCCCCGCTGCAATGGATTGACGGCGGGTATGTGAAACAACCCCATCCGGCACGGAGCCAGGTGGACGTTAATATTAACCTGAAGATTAAACATGACTGAATCTTTTGCTCAACTGTTTGAAGAATCCTTAAAAGAAATCGAAACCCGTCCGGGTTCCATCGTTCGTGGCGTTGTTGTTGCTATCGACAAAGACGTTGTACTGGTTGACGCCGGTCTGAAATCTGAGTCTGCCATCCCGGCTGAGCAGTTCAAAAACGCCCAGGGCGAGCTGGAAATCCAGGTTGGTGACGAAGTTGACGTTGCTCTGGACGCAGTAGAAGACGGCTTCGGCGAAACCCTGCTGTCTCGTGAGAAAGCTAAACGTCACGAAGCATGGATCACGCTGGAAAAAGCTTACGAAGAAGCTGAAACTGTGGTCGGTGTTATCAACGGCAAAGTTAAAGGTGGCTTCACTGTTGAGCTGAATGGTATTCGTGCGTTCCTGCCAGGTTCTCTGGTAGACGTTCGTCCAGTCCGTGACACCCTGCACCTCGAAGGCAAAGAGCTTGAGTTCAAAGTAATCAAGCTGGACCAGAAGCGTAACAACGTTGTTGTTTCCCGTCGTGCCGTTATCGAATCCGAAAACAGCGCAGAACGCGATCAGCTGCTGGAAAACCTGCAGGAAGGCATGGAAGTCAAAGGTATCGTTAAGAACCTCACTGACTACGGCGCATTCGTTGACCTGGGCGGCGTTGATGGCCTGCTGCACATCACCGACATGGCGTGGAAACGCGTTAAGCACCCAAGCGAAATCGTGAACGTGGGCGACGAAATCACTGTTAAAGTGCTGAAGTTCGACCGCGAGCGTACTCGTGTATCCCTCGGCCTGAAACAGCTGGGCGAAGATCCATGGGTAGCTATCGCTAAGCGTTACCCAGAAGGTACTAAACTGACTGGTCGCGTTACCAACCTGACTGACTACGGCTGCTTCGTTGAAATCGAAGAAGGCGTTGAAGGTCTGGTGCACGTTTCCGAAATGGACTGGACCAACAAAAACATCCACCCATCCAAAGTTGTTAACGTTGGTGATGTAGTGGAAGTGATGGTTCTGGATATCGACGAAGAACGTCGTCGTATCTCCCTGGGCCTGAAGCAATGCAAAAACAACCCATGGCAGCAGTTCGCGGAAACCCACAACAAGGGCGACCGTGTTGAAGGTAAAATCAAGTCTATCACTGACTTCGGTATCTTCATCGGCCTGGACGGCGGCATCGATGGCCTGGTTCACCTGTCTGACATCTCCTGGAACGTTGCAGGCGAAGAAGCAGTTCGTGAATACAAAAAAGGCGACGAAATCGCAGCAGTTGTTCTGCAAGTTGACGCAGAGCGTGAGCGTATCTCCCTGGGTGTTAAACAGCTCGCAGAAGATCCGTTCAACAACTGGGTTGCACTGAACAAGAAAGGCGCAATCGTAAACGGTAAAGTGACTGCTGTTGACGCTAAAGGCGCAACCGTAGAACTGGCTGACGGCGTTGAAGGTTACCTGCGCGCTTCCGAAGCTTCACGTGACCGCGTTGAAGATGCAACTCTGGTTCTGAGCGTTGGTGACGACGTTGAAGCTAAGTTCACCGGTGTTGACCGTAAGAACCGTGCAATCAGCCTGTCTGTTCGTGCTAAAGACGAAGCTGATGAGAAAGATGCAATCGCAACTGTGAACAAACAGGAAGATGCAAACTTCTCTAACAACGCAATGGCTGAAGCTTTCAAAGCAGCTAAAGGCGAGTAAGTTCAGGTTCGCACCATCATTTGAGCTGTAACGCATTTACAGCGCGAAGGATGGAGAGCAGACTTGACAGATTGCAGGATTCGTCCTGTAATCAATAACAAAGGGCGGCTACGGCCGCCCTTGTTTAATAAGCTGTTCAGCTAATGGGTTTGAAAGGAACCGGAGGAATCATGACCAAGTCAGAATTGATTGAAAGACTTGCCAGTCAGCAACCGCATATCCCTGCCAAGGCTGTGGAAGATGCCGTTAAAGAGATGCTGGAGCATATGGCTACCACTCTTGCCCAGGGCGAGCGCATTGAAATCCGCGGTTTCGGTAGTTTTTCTCTGCACTATCGTGCACCACGTACCGGGCGTAACCCGAAGACTGGTGATAAAGTGGAGCTGGAAGGAAAGTATGTTCCGCACTTTAAGCCGGGTAAAGAACTGCGCGATCGCGCCAATATTTACGGTAACTGAGTTTAATCATCAGGGTTAAACTGAGTTTAAAGAAAGCACCTTAGGGTGCTTTTTTTGTATCCCGCCCCTGCATTTCTGAATACGCGCCGCATTTAAATTTTCTCTTTGCTGTAAACGCTTAAAAACGTTGCAGCGCCCGCTGTAAATCACGTTTTTTCTGTCTGACGACGCATCAATCCCGCCGCATAATCACCTGAAACATGGAGGTGAAGATGGGGATCCACGTTATCAGTATGTGCGCCATTCTGGCCATAATCCCGCTCTATTGGTTACCCGTTTTGCCAGATTTGCATATTGTCTGGTTGCTGATTGCCGCAGGAATTGCGTTATCCGTACAGCAGAGAAAATGGCTCAGGTTTTCAGGCCTCGCATTGCTTTTTATGTGCTGGGGGATCCTGGCCGCTCAGGAAAGCGTGTGGCAGATGAACTATTTAACGCAAGCACCGCAGCAGACCGAGGTGGTCATTACCGCAACGGACGGCGCAACGATGCATCAGGGAAGGATTGTCAGCCTCAATGGAGAACGCGTGTGGGCTGCCATGGGCGTGGCGCTGTATGGCAACTATTTGCCGCAAAACGTCTGCGTGGGTCAACGCTGGGCAATGACCCTGCGGCTCAGGGCGGTACACGGAGAACTCAACGATGGCGGCTATGATTCACAGAAAAATGCCTTTGCCCGACACCAGACGCTGAGTGGACGGTTTACCCATGCGGCGCTCGTTGACGAAGGCTGTAGTCTGCGTGCGCAATACCTGACATCACTACAGAATACTCTTTCAGCATATCAGTGGGGACCCGTGATCCTGGGGCTGGGGATGGGGGAGCGGCTGTCGGTCTCGCGGGAGATAAAAAACCTGATGCGTGATACCGGAACGATGCATCTGATGGCAATCTCGGGATTACATATTGCGCTGGCCGCTTCTGTCATCTGGTTTCTGGCGCGGGGCATCCAGTTCTTCCTGCCGGGCCGCTGGATTATCTGGCAAATCCCCTTGCTGGCAGGGCTGATTTTTGCCGCGTTTTACGCATGGCTAACGGGCTTGCAGCCGCCCGCGCTGCGCACGGTTATCGCGCTTGTGGTACTGGCTGCATTAAAAATGAGCGGTCACCAGTGGTCGCCCTGGCAGGTATGGCTTACCTGCGTGGCGGCGATCCTGATTTTCGACCCACTGGCGGTACTGTCACAAAGCCTGGCGTTGTCAGCGTTTGCGGTCGCCGCGCTTATTTTTTGGTATCAGTGGTTGCCTCTCCCGCACTGGCAACGTGGCCGGTGCCTGCGGCCGCTGGTTACGCTGTTGTATTTGCAGGTTGGAATGCTGCTGCTTCTGTTGCCGCTTCAGGTCCTGATTTTCCATGGTTTCAGCCTCTCCTCGCTGGTGGCGAACCTGTTTGCCGTTCCTCTGGTCACGTTTATCTCAGTTCCGCTGATCCTGCTCGGCATGTTTCTGCATCTGTTTCCGGTCGCTGCGCTGGAAAGTATTGTCTGGCTGGCTACTGATAAATCTCTGGCAGGGCTTTTCTGGCTATTGATGCGTTTACCGAATGGCTGGCAGGACGTTGATGAACGCTGGCAATACCTGACGTTACTGCCGTGGCTGCTGGTCATTGGCTGGCGATTCAGGGCCTTCAGCGCAGCACCCGCAGTCTGTCTGGCAGGCAGCGTGGTGCTGGCCTTTCCCCTCTGGCACAGGGTTAAAACAGACAGCTGGTCCCTGCATATGCTGGATGTAGGGCAGGGGCTGGCGATGGTCATTGAGCGTCACGGCAAGGCCATTCTGTATGACACCGGGCTGGCATGGCCCGGTGGGGACAGTGCGCAACAGCTGATTATCCCCTGGCTACGCTGGCATCATCTGAGACCGGAAGGGGTGATCCTGAGCCATGAACATCTCGACCACGCGGGGGGACTGGCATCGCTAAAAGATGCCTGGCCCGCAATGTGGATCAGGAGCCCCTTATCCTGGTCCGGACATCTTCCGTGCTTTCGAGGACAGCGATGGCAGTGGCAGGGTTTAACGTTCTCCGTGCACTGGCCACCCGAAAACACCTCGGCGAAAGGTAACAACCGCTCCTGCGTGGTAAAAATCGATGACGGCGAACAGAGCGTTTTACTGACCGGAGACATTGAAGCGCAGGCAGAACTGGCAATGCTGAGCCACCGCTGGCGTCAGCTTGCGTCTACACTGATTCAGGTGCCGCATCATGGAAGTAACACGTCATCTTCAACACTGTTGCTACAGCGCGTAGAGGGGCAGGTTTCGCTGGCCTCGATGGCCCGCTATAACGCGTGGCGTTTCCCTTCTATTAAAGTGGTCCGGCGCTATCGAACGGAGGGATATCTCTGGCTTGATACCCCGCAGTCCGGGCAGATATCTGTGACCTTTTCGCACCATAGTCGGCAAATTCGTCGCTTACGCGAACACTATTTACCGCGTTGGTATCATCAGTGGTTTGGCGCGCCCGTAGATAACGGGTAGAATATGCGGCTATTTCAACAAATGCTGGTTTTTTGAATGCATAACGACAAAGATCTCTCCACGTGGCAAACGTTCCGCCGGCTCTGGCCGATGATTGCTCCTTTCAAAACAGGCTTGATCGTGGCGGGCGTAGCGTTAATCCTCAACGCAGCCAGCGATACGTTTATGTTATCGCTTCTCAAACCGTTACTGGATGACGGTTTTGGTAAAACGGATCGTTCAGTGCTGCTATGGATGCCGCTGGTGGTTATTGGGCTGATGATCTTACGCGGAATCTCCAGCTATGTATCCAGCTACTGCATCTCCTGGGTATCCGGTAAAGTGGTGATGACCATGCGCCGTCGGTTATTCAGCCATATGATGGGGATGCCAGTCTCATTCTTTGACAAACAGTCAACCGGTACCCTGCTGTCGCGTATTACCTACGATTCGGAGCAAGTGGCCTCGTCCTCTTCCAGCGCACTGATTACCGTTGTGCGTGAAGGCGCATCCATCATCGGCCTGTTCGCGATGATGTTCTATTACAGCTGGCAACTGTCGCTGATCCTTATTGTGCTGGCGCCGATTGTCTCCATCGCGATCCGCGTGGTATCAAAGCGTTTTCGCAACATCAGTAAAAATATGCAGAATACGATGGGGCAGGTGACTACCAGCGCCGAGCAGATGCTGAAAGGCCATAAGGAAGTGTTGATTTTCGGCGGTCAGGAAGTCGAAACCAAACGCTTTGACAAGGTCAGCAACAGAATGCGCCTGCAAGGAATGAAAATGGTATCGGCCTCGTCGATTTCCGATCCGATCATTCAGCTGATTGCCTCTCTGGCCCTGGCCTTCGTCTTGTATGCCGCCAGTTTCCCGAGCGTCATGGAAACCCTGACTGCGGGTACCATTACGGTGGTGTTCTCATCCATGATTGCGCTAATGCGTCCGCTGAAATCGCTGACTAACGTCAACGCCCAGTTCCAGCGCGGGATGGCAGCCTGTCAGACGCTATTCAGCATCCTCGATTCCGAACAGGAAAAAGATGAAGGTACACGCGAGATCGAGCGCGCTAAAGGCGACCTGGAATTCCGTAACGTCACCTTTACCTATCCAGGCCGTGAAGTGCCGGCGCTGCGTGATATCAGCCTGTCCATCCCGGCGGGTAAAACCGTTGCGCTGGTCGGTCGTTCCGGTTCGGGCAAGTCGACCATTGCCAGCCTGATTACCCGTTTCTACGATATCGACCAGGGCGAGATCCTGCTTGATGGTCACGACCTGCGGGAATATACCCTCCAGTCGCTGCGTAACCAGGTCGCGCTGGTCTCGCAGAACGTGCATCTGTTCAACGATACGGTGGCGAACAACATTGCGTATGCCCGTACCGAAGAGTACAGCCGTGAAGAGATTGAGAATGCGGCGCGTATGGCCTATGCGATGGACTTCATTAACAAAATGGATAACGGTCTGGATACGATCATTGGCGAAAACGGGGTGCTGCTCTCAGGTGGTCAGCGTCAGCGTATCGCGATTGCCCGCGCGCTGCTGCGCAACAGCCCGATTCTGATCCTCGATGAAGCAACGTCCGCACTGGATACGGAATCTGAACGCGCTATTCAGTCTGCTCTGGATGAATTACAGAAAAACCGTACCTCGCTGGTTATCGCGCACCGCCTGTCGACCATCGAACAGGCTGACGAAATCGTGGTGGTGGAAGATGGCGTGATCGTTGAACGCGGCAGCCATGCGGACCTGCTGGAACAGCGTGGTGTTTACGCGCAGCTTCATAAAATGCAGTTCGGTCAATGATTGCACGCATCTGGTCGGGGGAATCCCCTCTGTGGGTGCTGCTTCTCCCGCTCTCCTGGCTGTATGGCCTGGTGAGCGGTGCTATTCGTCTGCTTTACCGCCTCGGGATCAAGCGCGCCTGGCGCGCACCGGTACCGGTGGTGGTGGTCGGCAACCTGACGGCGGGTGGAAACGGCAAAACCCCGGTGGTGATCTGGCTGGTAGAACAGCTCCATAAACGCGGTATCCGCCCGGGAGTTGTCTCACGCGGTTACGGTGGTAAAGCGGCGCAGTATCCACTGGTGCTGAGCCCAGCTACGACAACCGCTGAAGCCGGTGATGAGCCGGTACTGATTTACCAGCGTACCGGCGCGCCGGTTGCGGTATCGCCGGTGCGCAGTGATGCCGTGAAGGCACTGCTTGCGGAGCATGACGTACAAATCGTTATTACCGATGATGGTTTGCAGCATTACGCGCTGGCGCGTGACAAAGAGATCGTGGTCATTGACGGCGTGCGGCGTTTTGGCAACGGCTGGTGGCTGCCAGCCGGTCCAATGCGTGAGCGTGCGTCGCGCCTGAAGAGCGTCGATGCTGTGATTGTAAACGGTGGTGAAGCCAGAGCGGGCGAAATCCCGATGCATCTTCGTCCCGGACAGGCCGTGAATATGTTGACCGGCGTGCGTAAAGACGTCGCGCAACTGGAACATCTGGTTGCGATGGCCGGTATAGGTCATCCGCCGCGTTTCTTCGCAACGCTGGAGCAGTGCGGCGCAAAGCTTGATAAACGGGTGCCGCTCGCCGATCACCAAGCGTTAGTTGCCGAAGAGGTTGAAAGGCTGGCAGCGCCGGGACAGACGCTGATCATGACGGAAAAAGACGCGGTAAAATGCCGGGCCTTTGCGAAAGAAAACTGGTGGTATCTGCCGGTTGACGCTGAACTCAGCGGCGAACAGCCGGAACATTTGCTCAAGGAACTGCTCGCGTTAGTGCAGTAACTTCTACGCGGTTCCGGTGGCGCTTTGACTAACAGGAAAACGCATGTCTCTACCGCAATTCTCACTTGCAGCCGCACGAAACCTGCATCTTGCCGCCCAGGGGCTTCTGAAAAAGCCCCGCCGCCGCGCGCAGCCAGCTGATATCCTCTCTACCGTGCAACGCATGTCGTTGCTGCAAATCGACACCATTAACATCGTGGCGCGTAGCCCGTATCTGGTCCTGTTTAGCCGCCTGGGAAACTATCCTCCGCAGTGGCTGGATAATGCGCTAAGTCAGGGCGAACTGATGGAATACTGGGCGCATGAAGCCTGTTTTCTCCCACGAAGCGATTTTGCCCTGGTGCGTCACCGCATGCTCGCCCCGGACAAAATGGGCTGGAAATACCGTCAGGAGTGGATGGTGGAACACGCGGATGAAATAGAGCAACTGATTGCCCATATTCAGGAAAACGGGCCGGTACGCTCCGCGGATTTTGAACACCCGCGAAAAGGCGCAAGCGGATGGTGGGAGTGGAAACCGCACAAACGCCATCTTGAAGGGCTGTTTACGTCGGGCAAAGTGATGGTGGTCGAGCGTCGCAACTTTCAGCGCGTCTATGACCTCACACACCGCGTTATGCCTCACTGGGACGATACGCGTGACCTGCTGTCTCAGGACGCTGCCGAAGCAATCATGCTCGGGAATAGCGCCCGCAGCCTTGGCATCTTCCGTCCACAGTGGCTGGCGGATTATTATCGTCTGCGTCAGCCGCAGCTAAAACCACTGCTGGAATCGTGGCAGCGCGAACAGCGCGTCATGCCGGTCTCGGTAGAGTCGTTAGGTGAAATGTGGTTGCATGCGGATTTGTTCCCTCTGCTGGCGCAGGCGCAGGAGGGCAAACTCCAGGCGACCCACAGTGCCGTGCTGTCGCCGTTCGACCCCGTTGTCTGGGACAGAAAGCGGGCCGGGCAGTTGTTTAATTTCAGCTACCGTCTGGAATGCTACACTCCGGCGCCCAGACGGCAGTATGGTTATTTTGTTTTGCCGCTGCTGCACAAAGGCCAGCTAGTCGGGCGCATGGACGCTAAAATGCACCGTAAAACCGGCATGCTTGAAATTATCGCGCTCTGGCTTGAAGAGGGCATAAAGGTGATGGCTGGCCTGGAGAAAGGGTTAACGACTGCGCTCAGTGAATTTGCCCGCTGGCAGGGGGCGCATGAAATTGTACTCGGTCGCGTGCCTGCGGGGCTGTTTACGACCTGTCGAGGTGGCTGGGAAACAGGCACTCCCTGAAAAGGGAATGTGATAAGCTTTAGCGATTACCCATACGGAGGAACTATGGATCACCGTTTACTTGAAATTATTGCCTGCCCGGTGTGCAACGGCAAACTGTATTACAGCCAGGATAAACAAGAGCTGATTTGCAAACTGGACAGCCTGGCGTTCCCGCTGCGTGACGGTATTCCGGTCCTGCTGGAAAATGAAGCCCGTTCCCTGGTGGCAGAAGAGATCAAACCATGAGTTTTGTTGTCATTATCCCTGCGCGTTATGCTTCAACGCGCCTGCCAGGTAAACCGCTGGTGGATATCAATGGCAAACCGATGATTGTGCATGTCCTTGAACGGGCACGCGAATCGGGCGCCGGACGCGTCATCGTCGCCACCGATCACCCGGATGTTGCGCGCGCGGTTGAGGCCGCGGGTGGGGAAGTGTGCATGACCCGTGCCGATCATCAGTCAGGCACCGAGCGCCTTGCGGAAGTCGTCGAAAAATGCGGTTTCAGCGACGAGACGGTGATTGTGAACGTGCAGGGCGATGAGCCGATGATCCCGGCGGCGATTATCCGTCAGGTGGCCGACAACCTGGCTCAGCGTCAGGTCGGGATGGCGACCCTCGCGGTGCCGATTCACCACGCTGAAGAGGCGTTCAATCCGAATGCGGTGAAAGTGGTCATGGACGCAGAGGGCTACGCGCTCTATTTCTCCCGCGCCACCATTCCGTGGGATCGCGATCGTTTCGCGCAATCGAAAGAGACAATCGGCGAAACCTTCCTGCGCCACATCGGTATTTACGGCTACCGCGCCGGCTTTATTCGTCGCTACGTCGCCTGGGCACCAAGCCCGCTGGAGCATATTGAAATGCTCGAACAGCTTCGCGTGCTGTGGTACGGCGAGAAAATTCACGTTGCGGTTGCCCAGGAAATCCCAGGCACCGGCGTGGATACCCCTGAAGATCTCGAGCGCGTACGCGTCGAAATGCGTTGATTCGCTGGCATCCCCTCGTCTGGGGGGATGCTCTCCCGCCTGGCTATTTTCCTTTTCTTTTTCATTATTGATCTCTACCGGGTGACATCCGGGTTTCGCGCGCTCATTATAAAAGCAGTAGTCTTAATGGGGGTAATCTCATATGGAACAGCTGCGTGCTGAACTCAGCCATCTCCTTGGCGAAAAGCTAAGCCGGGTGGAATGCGTGAATGAAAAGGCCGACACCGCACTCTGGTCGTTGTACGACAGTCAGGGAAACCCCATGCCGCTGATGGCCAGAAGTTTTACCTCGCCGGGCGTCGCCAGACAGCTGGCCTGGAAAATGTCGATGCTGGCGCGGGAAGGGACTGTCCGCATGCCGACGGTCTACGGCGTGATGACCCATGAGGAGCATCCCGGCCCGGATGTTCTGCTTATCGAACGTTTACGCGGGGTTTCTGTTGAAGCCCCGACGCGTACACCGGAGCGCTGGGAACAGCTGAAAGATCAGATTGTCGAGGCTCTGCTTGCCTGGCATCGGCAGGACAGCCGGGGTCTTGTTGGCGCGGTGGACAGCACGCAGGAAAACCTGTGGCCGCTGTGGTATCGCCAGCGTGTTGAAGTGCTGTGGGGCACGCTGAACCAGTTCAACAACACCGGTTTAACGATGCAGGACAAACGTATTTTATTCCGCACCCGGGAGTGTCTGCCGACGCTGTTTGAGGGTTTTAACGACAACTGCGTGCTGGTTCACGGCAATTTCACGCTGCGCAGTATGCTTAAAGACTCGCGCAGCGACCAGCTGCTGGCGATGGTCGGGCCGGGGATCATGCTCTGGGCGCCGCGCGAGTACGAACTGTTCAGGCTGAGCGAGGGCGGGGCGGCGGAAGATTTGCTCTGGCACTATCTTCAGCGCGCCCCTGTTGCGGAGGCCTTTCTCTGGCGACGCTGGCTCTATCTTCTCTGGGATGAGGTGGCGCAGCTGGTCAACACCGGGCGCTTTAATCGCGCCAGTTTCGATCTGGCCGCAAAATCACTCCTGCCCTGGCTTGCCTGACGAACCTTTGAGCCACTGCCAGAGGCGGCCAAGCGTCTCGTAGCCGACGCGATCGCTGTGCATCAGCCATACCGGGGACGGGATTATCCGTTCCCACGGATTGAGCGGGGCGTCAATAGCCATCTGGTTTGCCGGAGCAGGAAGCGGATGCAGGCCCTGCTTCTCAAAGAAAATCATTGCGCGCGGCAGGTGTGAAGCAGAGGTCACCAGCAGGAACGGAACATCACCGATGGCCTGTTTCACCGCCGCCGCCTCTTCTTCGGTATCTTTTGGGCTATCCAGCGTGATGATGGCGGAACGTGGTACGCCAAGCGATTCAGCCACTCTTGCTCCTGCTTCAGCGGTACTGACCGGGTTGGTTTTTGCCGCAGCGCCCGTGAAGATCATCTTCGATCCCGGATTGGCCAGCCACAGGCGGATCCCCTCGTTCAGGCGCGGCAGGCTGTTGTTGATCAGGTTCGAGCTGGGCGCCCAGTTCGGATCCCAGGTATACCCGCCGCCCAGCACCACGATATAGCCCACCTTCTGATTTCCCTGCCATGTCGGGTAGGTGTTTTCAATCGGACGTAATAAACCGTCAGCGACCGGTTGCAGGCTGAGTAACAGCAGCGCCAGCCAGCCCACGGTAACGAGGGATTTACCGCTTTTCTGAAAGCGGCTAAACCATATTAATGCCAGCCCCAGCGCGATGAGAAGCAACAGCAGGGGAAGGGGAAGCATCATGCCTCCGATATATTTTTTTAGGGTAAAAAGCATCCTTTTTGGTTCCTTTTTTAACCATACAGCAGGCGATTGTCGGTGATATTACACCAGAGTGGTTCATTCTCCGCGCGGGTGTGACAAAATAGCGGTTTTGTAGTGAGTGGAACCCTCCCAATGCGGGATCGCAATTTTGATGACATCGCGGAAAAGTTTTCGCGCAACATTTATGGCACCACCAAAGGTCAGCTTCGTCAGACGATCCTCTGGCAGGATCTGGACAAGCTGCTGGCTGAATTCGGTGACCGACCGTTGTGCGTGCTGGATGCTGGCGGTGGGGAAGGTCAGACTGCAATTCTGATGGCGCAGCGGGGACATCACGTCACGCTTTGCGATCTTTCTGCCGAGATGGTTGCGCGCGCAGGGCGAGCGGCAGAAGAGAAAGGTGTGAGCGACAACATGCATTTTATACATTGCGCCGCTCAGGACATTCCGCAGCATTTGGAAACGCAGGTTGATCTGATATTGTTTCATGCTGTGCTCGAATGGATCGCCGAACCACAAGCGATGTTAAAAACGCTGTGGTCGATGTTGCGCCCGGGCGGTGCGTTATCGCTGATGTTTTACAATGCCAACGGCCTGCTAATGCGAAACGTGCTGGTCGGCAATTTTGGCTATGTACAACAGGGCATGTATAAAAAGAAACGACGCACGCTTTCACCGGATTTCCCCCGTGAACCGCAGCAGGTCTATGGCTGGCTGGAGGAGATCGGTTGGGAAATTACCGGCAAAACCGGCGTGAGGGTGTTTCATGATTATCTGCGTGATAAACAAAAACAGGATGACTGTTTAGACGCCTTAACAGAAATAGAGACGCGGTACTGCCGCCAGGAGCCTTATCTGAGCCTTGGCCGCTATATACATGTCACCGCGCGCAAGCCGCAGATGCAAGGATAATCTATGAGTGAATTTTCCCAGACAGTCCCCGAACTGGTTGCCTGGGCCAGGAAAAACGATTTCTCCATCTCGCTGCCGGTAGACAGACTCTCATTCCTGCTGGCGGTTGCGACGCTAAACGGCGAACGCCTGGATGGCGAAATGAGTGAAGGCGAACTGGTGGATGCGTTCCGCCACGTCAGTGATGCGTTTGAGCAAACCAGCGAAACCATTAGCGTGCGTGCCAACAACGCAATCAATGATATGGTGCGTCAACGTCTGCTGAACCGCTTTACCAGCGAGCAGGCGGAAGGAAACGCCATCTATCGTCTTACGCCACTGGGCATTGGCATTACCGACTATTACATCCGCCAGCGCGAATTTTCCACGCTGCGTCTCTCCATGCAGCTCTCTATTGTTGCAGGTGAGCTGAAGCGTGCCGCCGACGCGGCTGATGAAAACGGTGATGAATTCCACTGGCATCGCAACGTTTACGCGCCGCTGAAATACTCGGTCGCCGAGATTTTCGACAGTATCGATCTGACTCAACGTCTGATGGACGAACAGCAGCAGCAGGTGAAAGACGATATCGCTCAACTGCTTAATAAAGACTGGCGTGCGGCCATCTCCAGCTGTGAACTCTTGCTGTCAGAAACGTCGGGTACGCTGCGTGAGTTGCAGGATACGCTGGAGGCGGCGGGAGATAAGCTACAGGCCAATCTGCTGCGCATCCAGGACGCGACGATGGCGCACGACGATTTGCATTTTATCGACCGTCTGGTGTTTGATTTGCAGAGCAAGCTTGACCGCATTATCAGCTGGGGCCAGCAGTCAATCGACCTGTGGATCGGTTACGACCGCCACGTGCATAAATTTATCCGTACCGCCATCGATATGGATAAGAATCGCGTCTTTGCTCAGCGTCTGCGCCAGTCGGTACAGACCTACTTCGATGCGCCGTGGGCGCTGACCTACGCCAACGCCGATCGTCTGCTGGATAT
The DNA here is from genome assembly GCF_050030335.1 of Enterobacter cloacae complex sp. 302F9. Lineage (NCBI taxonomy): Bacteria > Pseudomonadati > Pseudomonadota > Gammaproteobacteria > Enterobacterales > Enterobacteriaceae > Enterobacter > Enterobacter cloacae complex sp. 302F9. The sequence continues at coordinate 1,640,064 of NZ_JBLGUC010000001.1, forward strand.
GCGCGACGAAGAGATGGCGCTGCGTGATGAAGAGGTCACCGGTGAACTGCCGCCGGATCTGGAATACGAAGAATTTAACGAAATTCGCGAGCAGCTTGCGGCGATGATCGAAGAACAGCTCGCTGTCTACAAAACCAGACAAGCACCGCTGGATCTTGGCCTCGTGGTACGCGACTATCTGGCGCAGTATCCGCGCGCGCGCCACTTCGATGTTGCCCGCATTGTTGTAGACCAGGCGGTGCGCCTGGGCATCGCACAAGCCGATTTCACCGGACTGCCGCCGAAGTGGCAGCCGATTAACGATTACGGAGCCAAGGTACAGGCGCATGTCATTGACAAATATTGAACACGTGATGCCAGTTAAGCTGGCACAGGCGCTGGCGAATCCGTTGTTTCCGGCGCTGGATAGCCAGCTGCGTGCCGGTCGTCACATTGGCCTTGACGAGCTGGATAATCACGCCTTTTTGATGGACTTTCAGGAGTACCTGGAAGAATTTTACGCTCGCTATAACGTTGAGCTGATCCGCGCGCCGGAAGGTTTTTTCTACCTGCGTCCGCGCTCTACCACGCTTATTCCGCGCTCGGTGCTTTCCGAACTGGATATGATGGTCGGCAAAATTCTCTGCTACCTCTATCTCAGCCCGGAACGTCTGGCGAATGAAGGGATCTTCACCCAGCAGGAGCTTTACGATGAGCTGCTGTCGCTGGCGGATGAAAGCAAGCTGCTCAAGCTGGTGAATAACCGCTCAACGGGGTCCGATCTGGACCGTCAGAAATTACAGGAAAAAGTTCGCTCTTCCCTGAACCGTCTGCGCCGTCTGGGAATGGTCTGGTTCATGGGTCACGACAGCAGCAAGTTCCGTATTACCGAATCGGTCTTCCGTTTTGGCGCCGATGTGCGTGCGGGTGACGATGCGCGTGAAGCGCAGCTGCGCATGATCCGTGACGGTGAAGCGATGCCGGTGGAAAACCATTTGCAGCTCAATGACGAGCACGAAGAGAATCAGCCGGATAGCGGGGAGGAAGAGTAATGATTGAACGCGGTAAATTTCGCTCACTAACGCTGATCAACTGGAACGGCTTCTTTGCCCGAACCTTCGATCTGGATGAGCTGGTGACAACGCTCTCCGGCGGTAACGGGGCGGGTAAATCCACCACCATGGCGGCCTTCGTGACGGCGCTGATCCCTGACCTGACCCTGCTGCACTTCCGTAACACCACTGAAGCGGGCGCCACGAGCGGCTCTCGTGATAAAGGTCTGCACGGTAAGCTGAAAGCGGGCGTCTGTTATTCAGTGCTGGACGTCATCAACTCCCGCCATCAGCGCGTGGTTGTAGGCGTGCGTCTGCAACAGGTTGCTGGCCGCGACCGTAAAGTAGATATCAAACCGTTTGCGATCCAGGGACTACCAACCTCCGTACAGCCGACCGCGCTGCTGACGGAAACCCTGAATGAACGTCAGGCGCGCGTCCTCACGCTCCAGGAGCTGAAAGACAAGCTGGAAGCTATCGAAGGCGTGCAGTTTAAGCAGTTTAACTCTATTACCGACTACCACTCTCTGATGTTCGATCTCGGTGTGGTAGCCCGTCGTCTGCGCAGCGCGTCAGATCGTAGTAAATACTACCGTCTGATTGAAGCCTCCCTGTACGGCGGTATCTCCAGCGCCATTACTCGCTCCCTGCGCGACTACCTGCTGCCGGAAAACAGCGGCGTGCGTAAGGCCTTCCAGGATATGGAAGCCGCGCTGCGTGAAAACCGCATGACGCTGGAAGCGATTCGCGTCACACAGTCTGACCGCGACCTGTTTAAGCACCTGATCAGCGAAGCCACCAACTACGTGGCGGCGGACTATATGCGCCACGCCAACGAGCGCCGTATTCATCTCGACCAGGCGCTGGAGTATCGCCGCGAGCTGTTTACCTCCCGCAAACAGCTGGTGGCTGAGCAGTATAAGCATGTCGAAATGGCGCGCGAACTGGGCGAGCACAACGGTGCGGAAGGGGATCTGGAAGCCGATTACCAGGCGGCCAGCGATCACCTGAACCTGGTGCAGACCGCGCTGCGTCAGCAGGAAAAAATCGAGCGCTATGAAGCCGATCTGGATGAGCTGCAAATTCGTCTTGAAGAGCAAAATGAAGTGGTGGCCGAAGCTGCCGAATTGCAGGAAGAGAACGAAGCCCGCGCGGAAGCCGCCGAGCTGGAAGTGGATGAGCTGAAAAGCCAGCTTGCTGATTACCAGCAGGCGCTGGATGTGCAGCAGACGCGTGCGATTCAGTACAACCAGGCGTTGCAGGCGTTGCAGCGTGCCAAAGAGCTGTGCCATCTGCCGGACCTGACCCCGGAAAGCGCTGACGAATGGCTGGATACCTTCCAGGCCAAAGAGCAGGAAGCCACTGAGAAACTGCTTTCTCTTGATCAGAAAATGAGCGTGGCGCAAACGGCGCATAGCCAGTTTGAGCAGGCGTACCAGCTGGTGGTGGCGATCAACGGTCCGCTGGCGCGTAACGAAGCGTGGGACGTTGCCCGTGAGCTGCTGCGCGACGGCGTCAATCAACGCCATCTGGCCGAACAGGTGCAGCCGCTGCGCATGCGCCTGAACGAGCTGGAACAGCGTCTGCGTGAACAGCAGGAAGCCGAGCGTCTGCTGGCGGAATTCTGCAAGCGTCAGGGTAAAAATTACGATTTCGACGAGCTTGAGGCCCTGCACCAGGAGCTGGAAGCGCGTATTGCGGCCCTGTCGGATACCGTATCGAACGCCAGCGAACAGCGCATGACGCTGCGTCAGGAGCTGGAACAGCTTCAGTCGCGTTCGAAGACGCTCTTACAGCGTGCGCCGATCTGGCTGGCTGCACAAAGCAGCCTGAACCAGCTCAGCGAACAGTGTGGCCAGGAGTTTTCCTCCAGCCAGGACGTCACCGAATACATGCAACAGCTGCTGGAGCGCGAGCGTGAAGCGATTGTTGAGCGTGACGAAGTGGGTGCGCGCAAGCGTGACGTCGATGAAGAGATTGAGCGTTTAAGCCAGCCTGGCGGCTCAGAAGATCCGCGCCTGAATGCCTTAGCCGAGCGTTTCGGCGGCGTGCTGCTGTCTGAAATTTACGACGATGTCGGCCTGGACGATGCGCCGTACTTCTCCGCGCTGTACGGTCCATCCCGTAACGCGATTGTGGTGCCGGATCTGTCGCTGATTTCGGACCAGCTTGCAGGGCTGGAAGACTGCCCGGAAGATCTCTACCTCATCGAAGGGGATCCGCAGTCGTTTGATGACAGCGTATTCAGCGTCGACGAGCTGGAAAAAGCGGTGGTGGTGAAAATCGCCGATCGCCAGTGGCGCTATTCGCGCTTCCCGGAACTGCCGCTGTTTGGCCGCGCCGCGCGTGAAAACCGTATTGAAAGCCTGCACGCTGAGCGCGAAACGCTTTCTGAACGTTTTGCAACCCTGTCGTTTGATGTTCAAAAAACGCAGCGTCTGCATCAGGCGTTCAGCCGCTTTATCGGCAGCCACCTGGGCGTTGCCTTTGAGCCCGATCCGGAAGCTGAAATCCGCAAGCTCAACACCCGCCGTGGTGAGCTGGAGCGTGCGCTTGCCAGTCATGAAAATGACAACCAGCAAAGCCGCGTGCAGTTCGAGCAGGCGAAAGAGGGCGTTGCGGCCCTTAACCGCATCCTGCCGCGCCTGAACCTGCTGGCGGACGATACGCTCGCCGACCGCGTAGACGAAATTCAGGAACGTCTGGACGAAGCGCAGGAAGCGGCGCGCTTTGTGCAGCAGCACGGCAATCAGCTGGCAAAACTGGAGCCGATGGTTTCCGTTCTCCAGAGCGACCCGGAACAGTTTGAGCAGTTAAAAGAAGATTACGCCTGGTCACAGCAGGTGCAGCGCGAAGCGCGTCAGCAGGCGTTTGCCCTGACGGAAGTGGTGCAACGTCGCGCACACTTCGGCTACTCCGATTCAGCAGAAATGCTGAGCGGGAACAGTGATCTTAATGAAAAGCTGCGCGAGCGTCTTGAGCAGGCCGAAGCAGAGCGTACGCGCGCCCGTGAAGCGATGCGTACTCACGCCGCACAGCTGAGCCAGTACAGCCAGGTCATGGCCTCGCTGAAAAGCTCCTTCGACACCAAGAAAGAGCTGTTAAACGATCTGCATAAAGAGTTGCAGGACATCGGCGTGCGCGCCGACAGCGGTGCAGAAGAGCGGGCGCGTATTCGCCGCGATGAGCTGCATGCTCAGCTCAGTAACAACCGCGCGCGTCGTAATCAGCTGGAAAAAGCGCTGACCTTCTGTGAAGCAGAGATGGACAACCTGACGCGACGCCTGCGCAAGCTGGAGCGTGACTATCACGAGATGCGTGAACAGGTTGTGACCGCGAAGGCGGGGTGGTGCGCGGTGATGCGCATGGTGAAAGATAACAACGTGGAACGTCGTCTGCATCGTCGCGAGCTGGCGTACCTGTCAGCCGATGAACTGCGCTCTATGTCGGATAAGGCGCTGGGCGCGCTGCGTCTGGCGGTGGCGGATAACGAACACCTGCGCGACGTGCTGCGTATGTCCGAAGATCCGAAGCGTCCTGAGCGAAAAATTCAGTTCTTCGTGGCGGTTTATCAGCACTTACGCGAGCGTATTCGTCAGGACATCATCCGTACCGACGATCCGGTGGAAGCGATCGAACAGATGGAGATCGAGCTGGGCCGTTTGACGGAGGAGCTGACCTCCCGCGAGCAGAAGCTGGCAATCAGCTCCCGCAGCGTGGCGAATATTATTCGTAAAACCATTCAGCGCGAGCAGAACCGTATCCGTCAGCTGAACCAGGGCCTGCAAAGCGTGTCGTTTGGCCAGGTCAACAGCGTGCGGCTGAACGTGAACGTGCGTGAGGCGCACTCCACGCTGCTGGACGTGTTGTCTGAACAGCACGAACAGCATCAGGATCTGTTCAACAGTAACCGCCTGACCTTCTCCGAAGCGCTGGCGAAGCTATATCAGCGTCTGAATCCGCAGATTGACATGGGCCAGCGTACGCCGCAAACCATCGGCGAGGAGCTGCTGGACTACCGCAACTATCTGGAAATGGAAGTTGAGGTTAACCGTGGCTCAGACGGCTGGCTGCGCGCGGAATCCGGTGCGCTCTCTACCGGTGAAGCCATCGGTACCGGTATGTCGATTCTGGTGATGGTGGTGCAGAGCTGGGAAGATGAAGCGCGTCGTCTGCGCGGCAAAGACATCTCGCCATGCCGTCTGCTGTTCCTCGATGAAGCCGCGCGTCTCGACGCCCGCTCCATCGCCACGCTGTTTGAGCTTTGCGAGCGACTCGATATGCAGCTCATCATCGCGGCGCCGGAAAACATCAGTCCGGAAAAAGGGACAACCTATAAGCTGGTGCGTAAGGTGTTCCAGAACAGTGAACACGTACACGTCGTGGGCCTGCGTGGTTTCGCCCCGCAGCCACCGGAGTCATTACCGGGCACGGCTGACGCCTCTTAACCCGGGGTGCGACAAATAGCGGCGCTCATGCGCCGCTTTTTTTATTCACTTAACTTGTGTTCAGGGCTGCGTTATCTTTAAACTTCTTTACATAAGGTAAGGCAGCAGCGAGTATGCCTTTCTATACTGAAGGAAAGCTCCAGAATAATGGGCATGTCGTGAAAAACAGGGGGCAAGGGATGTTGCTTAAGAAAAATCGTGGTCGTCAGCTGTCTGCGCTGAGTTTGTGCCTGACAGTGATGTTTGCTCCACTGTTTACCGCTCAGGCCGATGAGCCTGAAATTGTACCGACTGACAGCTACGCGACGATGGGCGCGCAGCCGACGTCGCTGTCACAACCGCTGGATCAGTCTCCGGCGACGGCCATCATGGCCGGCATTAAACCGCTGCCGGAAGGCATCGATACTGAATCATTACGCCAGCAGCTTATGACCGGCCTGCCCTCGGGCTATACTCCCGCTTATATTAACCAGCTCACGCTGCTTTACGCTGCGCGTGATATGAAACCGATGTGGGAAAATCGCGAGGCGGTACGAGCCTTCCAGCAGCAGCTGGCTGAAGTGGCGATTGCAGGCTTTCAGCCGCAGTTCACGACCTGGGTTGAGCTCCTGACCGACCCTGCCGTTTCCGGACAGGCGCGTGACGTGGTGCTGTCTGATGCCATGATGGGCTACTTACAGTTTGTGGCGGGGATTTCGGTGAACGGCAACCGCTGGTTATACAGCAGTAAACCGTACAAGCTGGCGACGCCTGCGCTGTCCGTCATTAATCAGTGGCAGCTGTCGCTGGATAACGGCGAACTGCCGCGCTTTATCGCAAGCCTTGCGCCTGCCCATCCGCAATATGCCACGATGCATCAGTCGCTTCTTGAGCTGGTCGCGGATTCCCGCCCGTGGCCTCAGCTGCGTGGCACCACAACGCTGCGTCCGGGGCAGTGGAGCAGCGATGTGCCTGCGATCCGCGAAATTATGAAACGCTCCGGCATTCTCGACAGCGGCCCTAAAATTGCGCTGCCCGGTGACGAGACGCAAAATGCGGTCGTCAGCCCGTCGGCGCCGGTAAAAGAGAAAACGGCCGTTGCGTTGAGCAATAAGCCCGCCGCTTACGATCGCGAGCTGGTCGCCGCAGTGAAGCAGTTCCAGGCCGCGCAGGGGCTTGGCGCTGACGGCGTGATTGGTCCATCTACTCGCGACTGGCTGAACGTCTCTCCGGCCCAGCGGGCAGGGGTGCTGGCGTTGAATATCCAGCGCTTGCGCTTGCTGCCGGGCACGTTATCCACCGGCATTATGGTCAACATTCCGGCGTACTCCCTGGTCTACTATCAGGACGGTAGCGAAGTGCTGGCGTCCCGCGTGATTGTCGGCCGACCTGACCGAAAAACGCCAATGATGAGCAGCGCGCTGAATAACGTGGTGGTTAACCCGCCGTGGAACGTGCCGCCGACGCTGGCGCGCAAAGATATCCTGCCTAAGGTATGGAATGACCCGGGTTATCTGGAGCGACACAACTATACGGTGATGCGGGGCTGGAACAGCAAAGAAGCGATTGATCCCTGGATGGTCGACTGGTCAACGATTACGCCTTCGAACCTGCCGTTCCGTTTCCAGCAGGCACCGGGCGCACATAACTCGCTGGGACGTTACAAATTCAATATGCCAAGTTCGGACGCTATCTACCTGCATGATACCCCGAACCATAATCTGTTCCAGAAAGACGCTCGCGCGCTCAGCTCGGGCTGCGTTCGCGTGAATAAGGCCTCGGAGCTGGCGAATATGCTGTTGCAGGATGCAGGCTGGAACGATACGCGGATATCAGATGCCCTGAAGCAGGGGGATACGCGTTACGTCAATATCCGCCACAATATTCCGGTCAATCTTTACTATCTGACGGCGTTTGTAGGCGCGGACGGACGCACCCAGTATCGTACAGATATTTACAATTATGATCTGACAGCGCGATCCGGCGCACAAATTTTGCCAAAAGCGGAACAATTAATCAGGTAAATGAAGTAGTTCGGTAAAAATGATTGTCGTAAGTTATGGTGAATATGAGGCGATCTGGCTGCAAGCCGCGTATTCACTGGGGTTGGGCGCCTTGACGTAGCAGGCTTTGCCAGTTATGGTGCCCTTCGTGCGCTAAGCATATTGACAATTTCTTTTACCTGTAGACCTGATTATCATGGACAAATTTGACGCTAATCGTCGCAAATTGCTGGCGTTAGGTGGCGTTGCGCTGGGCGCAGCAGCCATCCTTCCGACGCCAGCATTTGCCACCCTCTCGACACCTCGTCCGCGTATTTTAACGCTCAACAATCTGCATACTGGTGAGACGCTTAAAGCGGAATTTTTCGATGGCAGAGGCTATATTCAGGATGAATTAGCAAGACTCAACCATTTTTTCCGTGATTTCCGCGCGAATAAAATCAAAGCCATCGACCCTGGATTATTCGATCAGCTTTACCGCTTGCAGGGACTGCTGGGGACCAAAAGGCCGGTGCAACTCATTTCTGGCTATCGCTCTCTGGATACCAACAATGAACTGCGCGCCCACAGCCGTGGGGTAGCGAAAAAAAGCTATCACACTAAAGGGCAGGCGATGGATTTCCATATTGAAGGCGTTTCGTTAGCCAATATTCGCAAAGCGGCGTTATCTATGCGCGCAGGTGGTGTAGGATACTACCCACGTAGCAACTTTGTGCATATTGATACCGGGCCGGTTCGGCACTGGTAATAACGAAACACAGGAGCAGTATGAACTATCGTATTATTCCGGTTACCGCGTTCTCACAGAACTGTTCATTGATCTGGTGTGAACAAACTAAACTGGCCGCGCTTGTCGATCCCGGTGGAGACGCCGGGACAATCAAGCAGGAAGTCGCTGCCAGCGGTGTAACGCTGATGCAGATTTTACTCACCCATGGCCATCTCGACCATGTGGGTGCAGCGGCAGAACTGGCTGAACACTACGGTGTGCCGATTATCGGCCCGGAAAAAGAAGATGAGTTCTGGCTTCAGGGGCTGCCTGCCCAAAGCCGCATGTTTGGTCTGGATGAGTGTCAGCCACTGACACCGGACCGCTGGCTGAACGAAGGCGATCGCGTTAACGTAGGGAATGTAACTTTACAGGTGTTGCATTGCCCAGGGCATACGCCCGGCCATATCGTCTTCTTTGATGACGTGTCGCGCCTGCTGATTTCCGGTGACGTGATTTTCAAAGGGGGCGTAGGACGCAGCGATTTCCCACGCGGCGATCACGGTCAACTGATTCAGTCGATTAAGCAGAAGTTATTGCCGTTAGGTGATGATGTGACGTTTATCCCTGGACACGGACCAATGTCGACGCTGGGCGATGAGCGGTTGCATAACCCGTTCCTTCAGGATGAAATGCCTGTCTGGTAAACCCGGTAAAATAAAAAAGCCTGCGCGATGCAGGCTTTTTTTATGGGTGCAGGTTACAGCACCGCGACAATGGCTTCGCACAGCGGCGCCATGTTGTCAGGCGTCATACCTGCAACGTTCACGCGGCCAGAGGCAACGGCATACACGCCAAACTCTTCACGCAGGCGCAGCACCTGCTCTTTGGTCAGGCCGCTGAAGGAGAACATGCCGTTCTGCTTGATGATGAAGCTGAAGTCACGGTCAGCGCCTTTCTCAGCCAGCGTGTTCACAAACAGCAGACGCATGCGCTGAATGCGCTGACGCATATCGTTCAGCTCTTGTTCCCAGATTGCGCGCAGCGCATCGTTGCTCAGGATCGTCGCGACCACAGACGCACCGTGTGCCGGTGGGTTAGAGTAGTTAGCGCGGATCACGGACTTCATCTGGCTGAATGCGCGATCGACGGTTGCTTCGTCAGCAGCCACCAGCGTACAGGCGCCGACACGCTCGTTATACAGACCAAAGTTCTTGGAATAGGAGCTTGCGACAATCAGCTCCTGATGCACGGCGGCGAATGCGCGCAGACCTTCTGCATCTTCTTCCAGACCACGGGCAAAGCCCTGGTAAGCGAAGTCGAACAGCGGCAGCCAGCCTTTTTCAACGGACAGCTTAGCCAGCTGTTCCCACTGCTCAAGCGTAGGATCGATACCGGTTGGGTTATGGCAGCAGCCGTGGAACAGCACCACATCGCCCGCCTGGGCTTCGCTCAGGCTGGCCAGTAGACCGTCGAAATCCAGCGCGTGGTTTGCCGCGTCGTAGTAGGCGTATTCACGCACTTCCAGACCCGCAGAATTAAAAACGCTCTTGTGGTTCGGCCAGCTTGGATTGCTTACCCACACACGCTTCACAGAGGTGTTTTTCGCCAGGAAATCTGCCGCCACGCGCAGTGCGCCGGTACCGCCTGGGGTCTGCGCCGTGCGGGCGCGTTTTTCGCTCACAATGGTGCTGCCTTTGCCGAACAGCAGCTCCTGGGTGCAGCGACCAAATTCAGGGATACCATCAATACCGAGGTAGTTTTTGGTGGTTTCGTTTTCCAGCAGATACTGCTCAGCTTTTTTGACGCTGGTCAGTACCGGAGTTTTGCCGGTTTCATCTTTATATACACCAATACCCAGGTTGATTTTGCCAGGGCGGTCGTCGGCACGAAACAGATCGGCCAGGCCCAGAATTGGGTCGGCAGGAGCGGCAGTAATGTTCTCAAACATGACGAAGTTCCATTGTGATTACAGAAGTGAAATCCGCTATCAGGTTAACGGTAGATTTACAAAATGCCAACCGTTTGCGACGAAAAGCGTGCGGCTTTTCAAAAGTCGCTATTATTTTCTCTCAGGAATAAAAAAACAGGGCCGAAGCCCTGTTCATTAAGCATATAACAACGAGGTGTGCTGATTAGAACTGGTAAACCAGACCCAGAGCCACGATATCGTCGTTGTTGATGCCCAGCTTGTTGTCGTCTTTCAGCTGGTTGATCTGATAGTCAACATAGGTAGACATGTTTTTGTTGAAGTAGTATGTCGCACCAACGTCGATGTAGTTGATGTAGTCTTCGTCACCGATACCTTCTACGTCTTTCGCTTTAGATTTGTAGTAAGCGATGGATGGACGCAGACCGAAGTCGAACTGGTACTGAGCGACGACAGAGAAGTCCTGAGACTTGTTAGCGAAACCACGGCTGCCCAGACGCGCTGCGTTACGCATCTCGCCATAAATAGCTGCCAGGTAGATGTTGTTCGCGTCATATTTCAGGCCGGTTGCCCACTGTTCAGCTTTGTCACCTTTACCCCATTCCAGCGTCTGCTGGTTGTTGGTACGGTCAGCTGCACCATAAGCACCCACAATGCCGAAACCGTCGAAATCATAGCTCAGAGAGGTTGCCCAGCCGTCACCGTTGGAACGTACTGCATCATCACGTTCATTTTTGCCCAGGTACTGAACACCAAAGTTCAGACCGTCAACCAGGCCGAAGAAGTTGCTGTTACGGTAAGTCGCCAGACCACCCGTACGGCCTGCGAAGAAGTTATCGCTCGCGCCGGTGTCGCCGCCGAACTCAGGCAGCATATCGGTGATGCCGATTGCGTCATAGACCAGACCGTAGTTACGACCGTAGTCGAAGGAGCCTGCGTCACCAAATTTCAGACCTGCGAATGCCAGACGGGTTTTGTTGCCGTTCTGTGCATCGCCACCTTCAGAGTTGTTACCCTGGAAGTTGTATTCCCACTGACCGTAGCCAGTCAGCTGATCGTTGATCTGAGTTTCACCTTTGAAGCCCAGACGCGCGTAAGTGTTGTCGCCATCGTTGCCCGCGTAATCAGAGAAGTAATGCAGGCCAACTGCTTTCCCGTAAAGATCTAATTTGTTGCCGTCTTTGTTATAGATTTCAGCAGCGTTTGCTGCACCGGCTACCAGCAGGGCAGGGACTACCACTGCCAGGATATTGCGCTTCATCATTATTTATTACCCTCATTGGTTTTTTTATGACACTCGCCACTGCCGCCAATAAATTCTGTCAATAAATATTTCCGGAACTATTGATGAGAGTTAGGTGTCTTTATGTGTCTGACAGGCATCTTTCCATTCATAGAACCGTTTCGCTACACTGAAAGTGCTACAATCTTCAAGATTCAGTTACCAAAAGAAAATATGTGTAACTAAATATGTATTTTTGGGAACTTTGTGAAGCACCTCAAATTTCAGTGCCGCCTGGCGAATTAAACATCCGCTTTATTCTTATATATATGATTTCCTTATGTTTAATTTAGCTAAAGGCCTTTCGTATAAACAGAAGTTAAACGGCTCATTTTTTCTTATGATCGACAAAAGCCATCCAGATGGCTGTGAAATTGATTGTTTTTTATGCTAATGCGTAAGAATTGTTTTAAGCGCAATAAGAATGGGGTTATTTTTTTGTCTCAGGATATTTCGTGGAAACAAAACGTAACAGGTAGAGATAATAGCGGGGTTGTGGTTTAAAGACGCTTACTTCTGACTGACGAAAACTGACATTGCAGGATAAAATAATGGCCAGCATTTGCTGGCCATTAATGATTTGGTCGGTTAGAAACTTGCGTTACGCGGTGTGCGTGGGAACGGAATCACATCACGTACGTTCTGAACACCTGTTACGTAAGCAATCAGACGTTCGAAGCCCAGGCCAAAGCCGGAGTGTGGAACGGTGCCGTAGCGACGGAGATCGCGATACCAGCTGTAGTCCGCCGGGTTAAGGCCCATCTCCTGCATACGCGCGTCCAGCACATCCAGGCGCTCTTCACGCTGGGAGCCACCGATGATCTCACCGATGCCCGGCGCGAGGACATCCATCGCGGCAACGGTTTTACCGTCTTCGTTAAGGCGCATATAGAACGCCTTAATGTCTTTCGGATAGTTTTTTACCACAACCGGTGCTTTAAAGTGCTTCTCTGCCAGATAACGTTCGTGCTCGGAGGAGAGATCCACGCCCCAGTAAACCGGGTTTTCGAATTTCTCGCCGCATTTTTCCAGGATAGCGACCGCGTCGGTGTAATCCACCTGCGCGAAGTCTGCGGAGACGAAGCGCTCAAGACGGGCGATGGCGTCGTTATCGACACGCTCAGCGAAGAATTTCATGTCGTCTGCACGCTCTTCGAGAACGGCTTTAAACACGTATTTCAGCATCGCTTCTGCCAGGGCTGCCGCGTCATTTAGATCGGCAAAGGCCACTTCCGGCTCCAGCATCCAGAATTCCGCCAGGTGACGGCTGGTGTTGGAGTTTTCCGCACGGAAGGTTGGGCCGAAGGTGTAGATCTTAGACAGCGCACAGGCGTAGGTTTCACCGTTGAGCTGGCCGGAAACCGTCAGGAAGGCTTCTTTACCAAAGAAGTCTTTGTCGTAATCGACTTTACCTTCCGGCGTACGCGGCAGGTTTTCCATATCCAGCGTTGAAACGCGGAACATTTCACCTGCGCCTTCGGTATCGGAAGCCGTGATCAGCGGAGTAGAAACCCAGAAGTAACCCTGCTCGTCAAAGAAACGATGCAGCGCCTGCGCCAGCGTATGACGCACGCGGGCAACCGCACCAATCAGGTTGGTGCGCGGACGCAGGTGCGCGACTTCACGCAGATATTCGATGCTGTGACGCTTCGCAGCCATCGGGTAGGTGTCCGGATCTTCAACCCAGCCGGTCACTTCCACCGAGGTCGCCTGAATTTCGTAGCTCTGACCCTGGCCCGGAGAGGCCACCACAACACCGGTGACGATCACGGAACAGCCGGTTGTCAGGTGCAGAACGTCATCATTGTAATTGGGCAGAGAATTATTAATGACGGCCTGTACAGGATCAAAGCAGGAACCGTCATAGACGGCGAGGAAGGAGATGCCAGCTTTAGAATCTCGGCGAGTACGCACCCATCCGCGCACGGTGACCTCCTGGTCAACGGCGACACGGCCCTGGAGTACGTCGGCTACAGGCACAACGCTCATAATATTCTCTCTGTTAATAGTCGGAAAAAATAAACACTTGTCCGCCCTTATAGGGGGGATATCTATGTTACCTGCCATCCGCTATCAGACAAGTAAATTTCACCGTCTTAAGAGAAGAAATAAGAAATTAATAAGAGAAGGGGAGCCATGAAGGCTCCCCCGAAGCCGTTAGCTGGCTTTTTTAACCTGAGGCAGATCGAAGGCTTTACGTAATGCGCGGACAAACGCTTTGTCATGGCAGATGGTTTTGCCCGGACTGTCGGAGAGCTTCGCGACCGGCTTACCGTTACATTCCACCAGTTTTATGACGATGTTCAGCGGTTTCACCTGAGGAATATCACAGGTTAACCGCGTACCAATCCCGAAACTCAGGTTCACCCGCGATGAGAAATGGCGATAAAGGTCGACGGCTTTCGCCAGGTCAAGGTTATCGGAGAAGACCAGCACCTTACTCATGGGGTCGATGCCCAGTTTTTCGTAATGGGCGATGGCTTTCTCACCCCATTCAACCGGGTCCCCGGAATCATGGCGCAAACCCTGGTAGCGTTCGGCAAACTCAGGGCCAAAGTCGCGCAGGAACGCGTCCATGGTAATGCAGTCGGTAAGGGCAATACCCAGCCGATCCGGGTATTCCTCTAGCCACGCGGCGAGGGCGGCTCGCTGGCTGTTGGCAAGGTCAGGGCTGATCTGCTGGTGCGCCTGGAACCATTCGTGCGCCTGGGTGCCCATAGGCGTTAAATCAAGGCGACGTGCCAGATCGTAGTTACTGGTGCCAACGAACCACGGCTCCTGTTGCAGACGTCTGACAATGGCTTCCTGAACCTCGCGAGAGAAGCGGCGGCGCGTGCCAAAGTCCATCAGACGGAATCGGGACATATCCAGCCCTTCGGTCAGTCTGGAAAACTCAACGAGTTTATTCTCCAGAGCGGCAACCGCCTGCGTCACACCGGTTTCAGGGGAGCGATAGCGGTGGGCCAGCTCGCTGATCACGGCCAGAAGCGGCACTTCCCACATGATCACCTCACGCCACGGGCCGGTCAGACGAATGTCCAGCTTGCCGTTATCATTGGTGACGGTGACCTGTTCCGGGTTATAGCGGAACTCACGCAGCCAGTTCAGATAATCCGCTTTAAAGAAAGGCAGGCCTGAAAGCCACTGATATTCGTCATCGGTGAGCGCCAGATGCTGCATGGCCTCGACCTGTTCACGAATGGAATCTGCGTAGATACCCAGCAAGTCGTCACCCCGGCAGCGAAATTCCGCCGCAACATGGACATCATGATAGTGGTGAAACACGGCTTGCTGCATATGCAGCTTGTACGCGTCGGTATCCAGCAACGTATGCAGAACCGGAGAAGCGAATTGAGTCATAGGTGCGCTGTAGCATCCTCTCACGGGAGCGTTTAGTACAATAAACAACTCCGGAGTATACCCTGTTTAGTGATTTATTGAACCCCGATCACAACATAAGCACACTTTATGGTCGAGAGCATTTCGTGCCCCGTGTTATAAAAATGTAGCTAAAAAGGGCGTTGTGCCTGAAAAGATGAACATTCTGCATAGCGCGTTTTACACAACAGGAATATATTGAATCGTTACTCGACAAACGATGCATAAGGTTTTCTATGACACAACAGCCACAAGCTAAATACCGCCACGACTATCGTGCGCCGGAATACCTGATAAGCGATATCGATCTGACTTTCGACCTGGATGCCACAAAAACCGTGGTGACGGCGGTAAGCCAGGTGACGCGCCAGAGCGCGACAGCCGTGCCGCTGCGTCTGGATGGTGAAGACCTGACGCTGGTTTCCCTGCATATTAACGATGAAGCCTGGTCAGACTATAAAGAAGAAGGCAACCAGCTGGTCATCGACAACCTGCCGGAACGCTTTACCCTGCGCATCGTGAATGAAATTAGCCCTGCCGCCAATACCGCGCTGGAAGGACTTTACCAGTCAGGCGTAGCCCTGTGTACCCAGTGTGAAGCCGAAGGTTTCCGCCACATTACCTGGTATCTGGATCGCCCGGACGTCCTGGCGCGCTTTACCACCAAAATTATTGCCGACAAAACGCTGTACCCGTACCTGCTTTCCAACGGCAACCGGATTGGTGAAGGGGAACTGGAGAATGGCCGTCACTGGGTACAGTGGCAGGATCCGTTCCCGAAACCCTGCTATCTGTTTGCGCTGGTGGCGGGAGATTTCGATGTCCTGCGCGACACCTTTAAAACGCGCTCTGGCCGTGAAGTCGCGCTGGAGCTGTTCGTGGACCGTGGCAACCTTGACCGCGCACCGTGGGCAATGACCTCCCTCATCAACTCCATGAAGTGGGATGAAACGCGCTTTGGCCTCGAATATGACCTCGACATCTATATGATCGTTGCGGTCGATTTCTTCAACATGGGCGCGATGGAGAATAAAGGTCTTAACATCTTTAACTCTAAATACGTGCTGGCGCGTACCGATACCGCCACGGATAAAGATTACCTCGATATCGAACGCGTTATCGGCCACGAATATTTCCATAACTGGACCGGGAACCGCGTCACCTGTCGCGACTGGTTCCAGCTGAGCCTGAAAGAGGGCTTAACCGTCTTCCGCGATCAGGAGTTCAGCTCCGATCTGGGATCGCGGGCGGTGAACCGCATCAACAACGTGCGCACCATGCGTGGTCTGCAATTTGCAGAAGATGCCAGCCCAATGGCGCACCCGATCCGCCCGGATAAAGTCATTGAGATGAATAACTTCTACACCCTGACGGTGTATGAAAAAGGCGCTGAAATTATCCGTATGATCCACACCCTGCTGGGCGAAGAGAATTTCCAGAAAGGGATGCAGCTTTACTTTGAGCGTCACGACGGCAGTGCGGCCACCTGCGACGATTTCGTCCAGGCGATGGAGGACGCCTCTAACGTCGATTTGTCTCATTTCCGCCGCTGGTACAGCCAGGCCGGTACGCCGATCGTGACGGTCAAAGACGACTACAACCCGGAAACCGAGCAGTACACGCTGACCATCAGCCAGCGCACGCCGCCAACGGCCGAGCAGGAAGAGAAACATCCGCTGCACATTCCGTTCAGCGTTGAGCTATACGACAACGAAGGCAACGTGATCCCGTTACAGAAGGGCGGCCACCCGGTGCATAACGTGCTGAACGTGACCCAGGCAGAGCAGACCTTTATCTTCGATAACGTCTATTTCCAGCCCGTTCCTGCCCTGCTGTGCGAATTCTCCGCGCCGGTGAAACTCGAATATAAGTGGAGCGATCAGCAGCTGACGTACCTGATGCGTCACGCGCGCAACGATTTCTCGCGCTGGGATGCGGCACAAAGCCTGCTGGCGACCTACATCAAGCTGAACGTCAACCGTTACCAGCAGGGCCAGCCGCTGACGCTGCCGGTTCATGTGGCAGACGCGTTCCGTGCCATCCTGCTGGATGAGAACATTGACCCGGCGCTGGCGGCTGAAATTTTGACGCTGCCGTCTGCGACTGAAATCGCCGAGCTGTTTGACATCATCGACCCGATTGCCATCGTCGCCGTGCGTGAAGCGCTGACCCGCACGCTGGCGACCGAACTGGCAGATGAGTTCCTCGCCATTTACAACGCCAACAAGCTGGACGGGTATCGGGTGGAACATGCGGATATCGGTAAACGTTCCCTGCGCAATACCTGCCTGCGCTATCTGGCGTTTGGTGAGGCAGAGCTGGCGAACACGCTGGTCAGCAAGCAGTACCACGAAGCCGATAACATGACGGATGCCCTGGCCGCGCTGGCCGCAAGCGTTGCCGCCGAGCTACCGTGCCGCGATGCGCTGATGCAGGAGTACGACGACAAGTGGCATCAGGATGGTCTGGTGATGGACAAGTGGTTCATCCTTCAGGCCACCAGCCCGGCAGCCGATGTACTCAGCAAAGTACGCAGCCTGCTGAAGCACCGTTCGTTCACCATGAGCAACCCGAACCGCGTCCGCTCTCTGATTGGTGCCTTCGCCAGCAGCAACCCGGCCGCGTTCCATGCCGAAGACGGCAGCGGTTATCAGTTCATGGTTGAAATGCTGACCGAGCTTAACAGCCGTAACCCGCAGGTGGCGTCTCGTCTGATTGAGCCGCTGATCCGCCTGAAACGTTACGATGCGCAGCGTCAGGCGAAAATGCGCGCCGCGCTTGAGCAGCTGAAAGGGCTGGAAAATCTGTCTGGCGATCTGTACGAGAAGATTGCTAAGGCGCTGGCCTGATGTAAAAAAGCCCGGTGGCGCTACGCTTACCGGGCCTACGTGGGGCGCGGGGCATCGGTTTTCTCCCTCTCCCACAGGGAGAGGGCCGGGGTGAGGGCATCAGGCATTAGCCTTTATCCGCTGAATCTCCGCTTCCCCACGTTTCATCACCCGATCCAGTACTTCGGCTTCCAGCTCCGCCAGTCTGGCCGATCCCACGCGGCGAGGACGTGGAATATCTACCGTCAGATCCAGACCAATTTTGCCCTCTTCTATTAACAGCACCCTGTCTGCCATTGCCACGGCTTCACTGACATCATGCGTCACCAGCAGTACCGTAAAGCCGTGCGTCTGCCAGAGGGTTTCAATCAGATCCTGCATCTCGATCCGCGTCAGGGCATCAAGCGCGCCGAGCGGTTCATCGAGCAGCAACAGGCCGGGACGGTGAATCAGCGCGCGTGCCAGCGCTACGCGCTGCTTTTGTCCACCCGACAGGGCCGCAGGCCACTCTCCCGCGCGATTCTCCAGCCCTACCGCTGCGAGTGCCTGCCGGGCGTCCTCCCGCCAGCTGCCCTTCAGGCCCAGCCCGACGTTATCCATCACCGTTTTCCACGGCAGCAGACGCGCGTCCTGAAACATCATGCGCGTATCATCCTGAATCGTGGCCAGCGGCGTAGTGCCTGCCAGAATGTCACCGCTGTTTGGCGCTTCCAGCCCGGCTAAAAGACGCAGCAGGGTACTCTTGCCGCCACCGCTGCGGCCGACAACGGCCACGAACTGTCCGGCAGGAATATGCAGATCCAGTGCATTCAGAATGGTGTTGTCGCCGTAGCGTTTGGTCACGCCGTTCAGCAGTAACGGTGTTCCCTGGTTCAGTCGTGCAGTATTCATGCTTTCGCCTCCTGAGCGGTGTAGGCCGGGTTCCAGCGCAGCCAGCTACGTTCCAGCCACTGGGCGCTGACGTCCGCAAGTTTGCCGAGCAGGGCATAAAGGATAATGGCAACCACCACCACGTCCGTTTGCAGGAACTCGCGGGCGTTCATCGCCAGATAACCAATGCCGGAGTTAGCCGAAATGGTTTCCGCCACGATCAGGGTTAGCCACATCAGGCCGAGCGCAAAACGCACCCCAACCATAATGGAGGGCAGGGCGCCCGGCAGGATCACATGGGTAAACAGGGCAAAACCTGACAGGCCATAGCTGCGGGCCATCTCCACCAGACCGCGATCGATATTACGGATCCCATGCCAGGTATTGATATAAATCGGGAATAACGTTCCCAGCGCCACGAGGAAAATTTTGGCGCTCTCATCAATGCCAAACCACAGGATAACCAGCGGAATAAGCGCCAGATGCGGCACGTTGCGCAGCATCTGAACGGAGGTATCCAGCAGCCGCTCACCCCAGCGTGACAGGCCGCTGATCAGCCCCAGCGTCAGGCCGATGCTTCCGCCTATCGAAAAGCCAATTACCGCGCGCCAGGAGCTGATGGCAAGATGTTGCCACAGCTCACCGCTGGCGCTTAGCGACCAGAACGCTTCCACAACGCCCTCCGGAGAGGGCAAAATGCGGCTCGACAGCCAGCCAGTTGAAGACGCCAGTTGCCAGACGAGGACAATGCCGACGGGCAGAAACCACGGCGCGGCGCGCAGCAGCCATTTTTGTGCGGTTGCAGACATGGTGGCTCCTTAGCTTTGCGCGACTTTTCTCGGGATAAACGCGTTCGCCACGGCTTCGCCCTGCAACTGAAGCTGACGTGGCTGCGGAATTTCCGGGATAGCGACATCCAGATGCGGGAACAGCAGTTCACCCACCTTGTACGCCTCCTCCAGATGTGGGTAGCCAGACAGGATAAAGCTGTCGATCCCCAGCGCCGCGTATTCATTAATGCGTGCCGCTACGGTTGGACCGTCGCCGACCAGTGCCGTGCCGGCGCCGCCGCGCACCAGACCTACCCCGGCCCACAGGTTCGGGCTAATCTCAAGATTTTCACGCTTGCCGTTGTGCAGGGAAGCCATCCGGTGCTGGCCCACGGAGTCGGTTTTGGCAAACGCCGCCTGTGCTTTGGCGATAGTGTCGTCGTTCAGATGAGCGATCAGACGGTCGGCGGCTTGCCAGGCCTCGTCGTTGGTTTCACGGACGATCACGTGCAGGCGAATGCCGAAGCGTACCGTACGGCCATGTTCTGCGGCTTTAGCGCGTACCTGAGCAATTTTATCTTTCACCAGCTCCGGTGGCTCGCCCCAGGTCAGATAGAGATCGACCTGCTCAGCCGCCAGCTCCTGCGCCACGTCCGACGATCCGCCGAAATAGAGAGGAGGGCGCGGCTGCTGTACCGGCGGGAAGTAGAGCTGCGCATCGCGAACGTGGATATGTTTCCCTTCGAAGGTGACGGTTTCCCCTTCCAGCAGACGTCGCCAGACGCGGGTGAACTCTGCGGAGGCTTCATAGCGCTCGGTATGATCGAGAAAGACGCCATCTCCCGCCAGCTCCTGCGGATCGCTGCCCGTCACCAGGTTGAACAGCGCACGGCCGTTGGAAAGCCTGTCCAGCGTTGCCGCCTGACGCGCCGCGACGGTTGGCGACACCACGCTCGGGCGCAAGGCTACCAGGAATTTCAGGCGCTGGGTGACGGGGATCATTGACGCGGCAACCAGCCACGCATCCTCACACGAGCGGCCCGTCGGGATCAGTACCCCGGTAAAACCGATGCGGTCTGCCGCCTGGGCGATCTGCTGTAGATAGCCGTGATCGACCGGGCGGGCGCCTTCTTCTGTGCCAAGATAGTGTCCATCACCGTGGGTGGGTAAAAACCAGAAAAGATTCAGACTCATGATTTTTTTCCTTCAATGACAGCGGGTTGCCAGATGCGTTCGCGAATATTCACCTGCTTTGGAACCAGGCGGTTTTGATAAAAGAGGTCTGCCGTTTGCTGCTGGAGAGCGGCAACGTGGGCGTCAACCGGTGCTATGGTGGTGGGAGGACGGTGGTCAAGATAAGTGGCGATCACCGGTTCAGGCAGGCCCATGGTTTTTGCCAGCAGCGTGATGCTCTGCTGACGCTGGCTTTGGGTCAGCGCATCGGCCTGAGAGAAGGTATCCAGCACCTGCTGAATAAATGCGCCATTTTTCTCAGCGTAAGGACGTGCCGCCAGGTAGAACGAACCGGTCTGCTTCAGGGTGGTGCCGTCTTTCAGCACCCGCACACCGCCCTGCAACAGTGCGGCGGAGTAGTACGGATCCCAGATAGCCCAGGCATCAACATTTTTTTGCTGAAACGCCGCGCGCGCATCGGCAGGCGTCAGGTAAACGGGCTGGATATCGGTGAATTTAAGGCCGGCCTCCTGCAACGCGCGCAGCAGCAGGTTGTGCGAGCTTGAACCTTTCTGGAAAGCAACCTTACGGCCTTTGAGGTCGGCGACGCTTTTGATCTCACTGTTTTCCGGCACCAAAATAACCTCTGCCTTCGGCTTGGCGGGCTCAACGCCAACGTAAACCAGATCCGCCCCGGCAGCCTGCGCAAAGATTGGCGGGATATCGCCGGTGCTACCTAAATCAATACTCCCGACGTTCAGCGCCTCCAGCATCTGTGGTCCGGCAGGGAACTCGACCCATGAGAATTTGGTCTCCGGGAAACGCTTCTCAAGCAACGCATGGCTTTTCGCCAACACCATGCTGACGCTGCCTTTCTGATAACCGATACGCAGGCTCTCCGGCGCTTTCTCCGCCGCCTGAGCCAGCGACGCCACTGCCAGCAGACCTGCCAGCCCGATACGGGTAACTGTTTTAAACATGCGCCACTCCTTGTGATTGATGAAATGCTGCCGCGTGGCGATCCCGACGGTTCAGGGCGTGCCAGAAGGTTTCGAGCGCACTGTCGAGGCGGGTTTGCAGATTCGGCGTGAAATGGGGTTTATGCTGGTAGTCGATTACCTGTGAGTCGTCAGCGAAGACGCCATGCAGGATCTCCTGCGCTTTCAGCGCGTTCAGAACCGGCTTGAGGGCATAATCCACCGCCAGTAAATGAGCTACCGTACCGCCTGTGGCCAGCGGCAGGACGACCTTACCGTCCAGCGCGCGTTCGGGCAGCAGATCGAGCAGCGTTTTCAGTGCGCCGGAAAAAGAGGCTTTATAAATCGGTGTCGCGACGACCAGCCCGTCAGCACTCTTAAGTTGTTCGATCAGGGTTTTCAGCGCCGGGCTGTCGAAACGGGCGTAGAGCAGATCTTCAGGCGCGAAATTGTGCAAATTCCAGTGACACACTTCGACATCCAGAGCATTAAGCTTTTCGCGAGCGTATTCCAGCAGTGCGCTGGAGCGAGAGGGGAAGCGGGGGCTTCCGGCCAGGGTAATGACGCGCATGGTTGCTCCTTATAACTAATTGTTTGCTTTTATCTAACATTCATAACAATTTTCAGGAGTGTGACATTGCGTGGTTATTCCACTAAATGATTTATCCTCAGGATGAATGCAGAAAAATGCATAAGAAGCGAACCGATAAGTAAACGATTGCGTTTTACGTGGCTTTTTTTGCCACAGGTCAATTCCCTTTCCGGGCGGAATCGCACATAATCCCCTCCCGGTTTGCACACCGGGAATCCAGGAGAGTTCATGTACTACCCCTTCGTTCGTAAAGCCCTTTTCCAGCTCGATCCTGAGCGCGCTCATGAATTTACATTTCAGCAGTTACGCCGTATTACAGGAACGCCTCTGGCCGCGCTGGTGCGTCAAAACGTGCCGGAAAAACCAGTTCAGTGCATGGGCCTGACTTTCAAAAATCCACTGGGCCTGGCGGCCGGTCTGGACAAAAATGGCGAATGCATTGATGCACTCGGCGCGATGGGCTTTGGCTCGATCGAAATCGGGACGGTGACGCCGCGTCCGCAGCCGGGAAATGACAAGCCACGTCTGTTTCGCCTGGTTGAAGCCGAGGGGCTGATCAACCGCATGGGCTTTAATAACCTTGGCGTCGATCATCTGGTTGAGAACGTTAAGAAAGCCCATTTTGATGGCGTGCTGGGTATTAATATTGGCAAAAATAAAGACACGCCGGTCGAGCAGGGTAAAGATGACTATCTGATTTGTATGGAAAAAGTCTATGCCTATGCCGGTTATATTGCGGTGAATATATCTTCGCCTAACACCCCAGGGCTGCGTTCATTACAATATGGCGAAGCGCTCGACGATCTTCTTGGCGCCATTAAAAATAAACAAACGGCGCTACAGGCGATCCACCATAAATATGTTCCGGTCGCGGTTAAGATCGCCCCGGATCTTTCGGCAGAAGAATTGATCCAGGTTGCCGACAGTTTAGTTCGCCATAATATTGATGGTGTGATTGCAACCAATACAACACTCGATCGCTCTCTCGTTCAGGGAATGAAAAACTGTGACGAAGCGGGTGGATTAAGTGGCCGTCCGGTACAATTAAAAAGCACCGAAATTATTCGCGCACTCTCCGCAGAATTAAAAGGTCAGCTGCCGATTATTGGCGTGGGTGGCATTGACTCTGTCATCGCTGCACGTGAGAAGATGGCGGCAGGTGCATCGCTGGTGCAAATTTATTCCGGCTTTATTTTTAAAGGGCCGCCGCTGATTAAAGAAATCGTCACGCATATCTAATCTTTTCTCTTAATCAGACAACCAGGGCTTTATTTCCAGCCCTGGTTGTTTTATATTCCGTCATTGTTGCTTATTTAAACATTATAGTCTTTTATTACTAGTGTTATAAGCGAAGCGGCAAACAGGACATTTTTAGTACAGGACGTTTAGGGGACGGGAGAGAAACATGCGAATTAAACCTGACGATAACTGGCGCTGGTATTTTTGTGACGAGCATGACCGTATGATGCTCGACTTAGCCAATGGCATGTTGTTTCGCTCTCGTTTTGCGCGCCGAATGTTAACGCCAGACGCGTTTGCTCCCTCAGGCTTTTGCGTTGACGACGCTGCACTCTATTTCTCTTTTGAAGAAAAATGCCGCGAGTTCGATCTCTCCAAAGAACAGCGCGCTGAACTGGTACTAAATGCGCTGGTGGCGATCCGTTTCCTGAAACCGCAAATGCCGAAAAGCTGGCATTTTCTCGCCCACGGCATGTGCTGGACCCCGGCTATCGGCGATGCGGCGAGCGTCAATCTGAGCGATACCGAAGAAGAGGTGAATTTGCTGGTGGTTGAACCCGGTGAAAACGCTGCGCTCTGTTTGCTGGCCCAACCCGGCGTGACCATTGCCGGGCGAGTTATGCAGTTAGGTGATGCCATCAAAGTGATGAATGACAGGCTGAAGCCACAGCTGCGCGTTGATTCCTTCAGCCTTGAACAGGCAGTTTAAGCTTCCAGCTGTACGGATGTTTTCGGGACACAGCTACAGCACAGGATCGTGCCGTCACTGCCAATCGCAGATTTCTTCAGGGCACTTACTTCACCATCGACCAGTTTAATGCGACAGCATCCGCAAATCCCCGCGCGACAGGAATACGGTACGCGGATACCTGCCTGCTCCAGCTGTTCCAGTAGCACCTGCTGATTGTTACCACGGATAACTTTGCCTTCCCAGTGAATATCCACCGCGGAAGCGACGTTGGTGACAACGTCAACCATCTCTTCTTCCTGACCTGCGCCGTACACCCTGGCAGGCCCGCGGGTGAGAATTTCGACCTCGTCGCCCACGCGGATCACGCCGCTGGAGCGGGGGATCAGGTTCTGGCCGAAGTCGACATCGCCGTTATCCTGCGCGGTACGAAATGACTGCAAGGTTTTCAGCGGTTCGCCGGAAGGGTGTTTCTGGCCTTTCTCCGGGCTGACAGTGGTAAAAATACAGCGGCTGCACGGCTTCACGACATCAAAAATAACGCTGCCGATGCGGATCACTTTCCAGGTATCTTCATCCCAGGCATTCGCTCCGGTCACCACCAGATTCGGGCGAAATTGCTCCATCTGCACGCTGGCTTTGCAACGGTTTTGTAAATCACGCAGCGAGGCCTCGCTGGTCAGAAGGAAGGGAAAACCATCCGCGAAGGAGAGAGGAACCGCATCGTGGCGCTTCACGCGACGGGTCAGCGCAGGCCCAACCCAGCGCAGCTGAACGTCACGGGAGAAAAAGCCGCTCAGCCACTGGTTAATGTTATCCGGCGCGATACGCGCGGTAAAATGATTGCCCCACACTTCCGTTGGCGCATCAACCGGCGCAAAATCAGCAAAGCGGATCACGACGCTTGAACCGTCTGGCGCGGTCAAATGCAGCCCGTCATGAAGCGGGGAAGGGGTAAAGCGAACCATCTGCGGGAACTGACGTGCGGTGATAAACGTACCGTCAGGCTCGGTGACCATAAAAATACGATCGAAGGCGAATCCGCTCATATCGGCCAGCGCGTGAGTCACGCCGATACCGCGCATCGATTTCACCGGATGAATAAAAAGCCTGGATAACGTCGCCACTGCACACTCCCGCTAAAGAAAATAAGCCTTCAACTTTATGACATACACGCCATATTAGCTATAATGCGCGACAATTTTCTATGAGTAAAAGTGACGATATGAATTCTCTGTTTGCCAGTACGGCCCGTGGGCTGGAAGAGCTGTTAAAAACTGAACTGGAAGCCCTGGGCGCGAAAGAGTGCCGGGTGGTTCAGGGTGGTGTCCATTTTGAGGGCGACACGCGGCTTATTTACCAGAGCCTGATGTGGAGCCGTCTGGCGTCGCGCATCATGCTGCCGATGAAAGAGTGCAAGGTCTACAGCGATCTTGATCTCTACACCGGCGTACAGATGATCGACTGGACAGAGATCTTCACCCCGGACGCCACCTTTGCGGTGCATTTCAACGGCGTCAACGATGAGATCCGCAACAGCCAGTACGGTGCCCTGCGCGTTAAGGATGCCATTGTGGACTGCTTCACGCGTCGCAATAAAGAACGTCCGAACGTTGACCGTGAAAACCCGGATCTGCGTATCAACGTCTGGCTGAACGGCGATACGGCCAGTATTTCCCTGGATCTGAGTGGCGCAGGCCTGCATCTGCGCGGCTATCGCGATCGCACCGGGATGGCGCCGATCAAAGAAACGCTGGCTGCCGCTATCGTGATGCGCTCCGGATGGCAGCCAGGTACGCCGCTGCTCGATCCGATGTGCGGTTCCGGTACGCTGCTGATTGAAGCCGCGATGCTGGCCACCGACCGTGCGCCTGGGCTGCACCGCGGCCACTGGGGCTTCAAAGGCTGGGCGCAGCACGATGAAGCCATCTGGAAAGAGGTCAAAGACGATGCGCAGACCCGCGCCCGTAAAGGGCTGGCGGAGTACACCTCTCACTTTTACGGTTCGGACAGCGACGCACGGGTGATTGAACGCGCGCGCAGCAACGCCCGTCGTGCCGGTATCGGCGAGCTGGTGACCTTCGAGGTGAAGGACGTGGCGAATCTGACCAATCCTCTGCCAAAAGGCCCGTACGGTACGGTGATCAGCAACCCGCCGTATGGTGAGCGTCTGGACAGCGAGCCGGCGCTGATTGCACTGCACAGCCTGCTGGGCCGCAACATGAAAGCGCATTTCGGCGGCTGGAACCTCTCCCTGTTTAGCGCCTCGCCGGAGCTGCTGAGCTGCCTGCAATTGCGTGCCGATCGCCAGTTCAAAGCGAAAAACGGCCCGCTGGACTGCGTGCAGAAAAACTACCATCTGGCAGAGGTAGCGGCGGATAGCAAACCGTCAGGCGTGGCGGAAGATTACGCCAACCGCCTGCGCAAAAACCTGAAGAAATTTGAGAAGTGGGCGAAGCAAGAAGGCATCGAATGTTATCGCCTGTACGACGCTGACCTGCCCGAGTACAACGTGGCGGTTGACCGCTATGCGGACTGGGTGGTGGTTCAGGAATACGCCCCGCCGAAAACTATCGATGCGCAAAAAGCGCGTCAGCGTATGCTGGATGTGATTGCGGCCACCATCGCCGTACTCGGCATTTCGCCAAACAAGCTGGTGCTGAAAACACGTGAGCGTCAGAAAGGCAAAAACCAGTATCAGAAGATGGGCGAGAAGGGTGACTTCATCGAAGTGGGCGAATATAACGCGCGCCTGTGGGTTAACCTGACCGACTACCTTGATACCGGCCTGTTCCTCGATCACCGTATCGCCCGCCGCATGCTGGGCCAGATGAGCAAGGGGAAAGACTTCCTGAACCTGTTCTCCTATACCGGCAGCGCCAGCGTTCATGCGGGGCTTGGCGGCGCGCGTAGCACCACCACGGTAGATATGTCCCGGACTTATCTGGAGTGGGCAGAGCGCAACCTGCGTCTTAACGGCTTAACCGGCCGTCAGCATCGCCTGTTACAGGCCGACGTGCTGGGCTGGCTGCGCGATACCGACGAGCAGTTTGACCTGATCTTTATCGATCCGCCGACCTTCTCTAACTCCAAGCGTATGGAGGATAGCTTTGATGTTCAACGCGATCACCTGCGCCTGATGACCGACCTGAAGCGTCTGCTGCGTAAAGGCGGCACCATTATGTTCTCGAATAACAAGCGCGGATTCCGCATGGATCACGACGGCCTGGCCGAACTGGGACTGAAAGCACAAGAAATCAGCCAAAAAACGCTGTCTCAGGACTTTGCCCGTAACCGTCAAATCCACAACTGCTGGCTGATCTCCGCGGTCTGAAAGGAAAAATAAATGTCTTTAATTAGTATGCACGGCGCGTGGCTCTCTTTCAGCGACTCACCGCTTCTCGATAATGCAGAGCTGCATATCGAAGATAACGAGCGCGTCTGTCTGGTGGGCCGTAACGGCGCAGGTAAATCGACGCTGATGAAAATCCTCAACCGTGAGCAGGGGCTGGATGACGGCCGTATTGTTTACGAGCAGGATCTGATCGTCTCTCGTCTGCAACAGGATCCGCCGCGTAACGTCACCGGCAGCGTGTACGATTTTGTGGCCGAAGGGATTTCAGAGCAGGCGGAATACCTCAAGCGTTATCACGAGATTTCGCATCTGGTGATGACGGACCCGAGCGACAAGAATCTCAACGAGCTGGCAAAAGTGCAGGAGATGCTCGATCACCACGGTCTGTGGCAGCTGGAAAACCGCATTAACGAAGTGCTGGCCCAGCTTGGCCTGGAAGCGGATATGGAGCTGTCGGCGCTCTCCGGCGGCTGGCTGCGTAAAGCGGCGCTGGGTCGTGCCCTGGTGAGCGGGCCTAAGGTGCTGCTCCTGGACGAACCGACGAACCACCTGGATATCGAAGCGATTGACTGGCTGGAAGGGTTCCTGAAAACCTTTAACGGTACCATTATCTTCATCTCCCACGACCGTTCGTTCATCCGCAACATGGCCACGCGCATTGTCGATCTCGATCGCGGCAAGCTGGTGACCTATCCGGGCGATTACGATACCTATCTGCTGGAGAAAGAAGAAAACCTGCGCGTGGAAGAGCTGCAAAACGCCGAGTTCGACCGCAAGCTGGCCCAGGAAGAGGTATGGATCCGTCAGGGCATTAAAGCGCGTCGTACCCGTAACGAAGGCCGCGTTCGCGCCCTGAAGGCGATGCGCCGCGAACGTAGCGAACGCCGCGAAGTCATGGGTAGCGCCAAAATGCAGGTGGAAGAGGCGTCCCGCTCGGGCAAGATTGTCTTCGAAATGGAGAACGTGAATTATTCGGTTGACGGCAAAGTGCTGGTGAACGGTTTCTCCGCTCAGGTTCAGCGCGGCGACAAAATTGCGCTGATCGGCCCGAACGGGTGCGGTAAAACCACACTGCTGAAACTGATGCTCGGTCAGCTCCAGGCCGACAGCGGTCGTATCCACTGCGGTACCAAACTGGAAGTGGCGTACTTCGACCAGCACCGCGCCGAGCTGGATCCAGACCGTACGGTGATGGATAACCTCGCCGAGGGTAAACAGGAGGTCATGGTTAATGGCAAGCCGCGTCACGTGCTGGGCTACCTTCAGGACTTCCTGTTCCACCCGAAACGCGCTATGACGCCGGTGCGCGCGCTGTCCGGGGGAGAGCGTAACCGTCTTTTGCTGGCGCGTCTGTTCCTGAAACCCAGTAACTTATTGATTCTCGATGAACCGACTAACGATCTGGATGTCGAAACGCTGGAACTGCTGGAAGAGTTGATTGATGGTTATCAGGGAACCGTAATGCTGGTCAGCCACGATCGTCAGTTTGTCGATAACACCGTGACCGAGTGCTGGATCTTCGAAGGCAAAGGGCGCATCGGGCAATATGTGGGCGGCTATCATGACGCGCGTGGACAGCAATCGCAGTCGCTGGCGCAAAAACAGGCGAAGACCAAAAATGTCGCTGAACCTGTTGTTGCAAAGGCAGAAACTGTCAAAAAGTCTCCTGCTAAAATGAGTTATAACTTGCAGCGCGAGCTGGAAGGGCTGCCGCAGCGTCTGGAAGAGCTGGAAGCTGCACTGGAAGCACTGCAAATCCAGGTCGCTGATGCGTCATTCTTTACGCAGCCTCACGACTATACTCAGAAAGTATTGGCTGAACTCTCCCAGGCTGAACAGGCGCTGGAAGAGGCATTTGAGCGCTGGGAGTACCTTGAGTCTCTGAAAAACGGCGCATAAACAGGGATAATCTATGTGTGACCAGCACCATGCCGATCGGCATATATTATGCTCGCAATGCGATATGCTCGTGGCGTTGCCAGAGCTTGGTCACGGACATAAGGCTGCCTGCCCGCGCTGCGGCGCTACGCTGACGACCGAGTGGGACGCGCCAAGGCAGCGTCCTACGGCTTATGCGCTGGCAGCCTTATTCATGTTACTGCTCTCCAATCTCTTCCCTTTCATCTATATGAAAGTGGGCGGGATGACCAGCCAGGTGGATTTACTGGAAATACCAGGCGTGATGTTCTCGGAAGATTACGCCAGCCTTGGCACCTTCTTTCTTCTTTTCGTGCAGATCGTCCCGGCTTTTTGCCTGGTCGTCATTCTGCTGCTGGTCAACCGCGTCAGGATGCCCACTGTCCTTAAAATCAAACTCGCGCGGATCCTGTTCCAGTTGAAAAGCTGGGGGATGGCGGAAATTTTTCTCGCGGGTATCCTGGTCAGTTTCGTGAAGCTGATGGCCTACGGCGATGTGGGGATTGGCAGCAGCTTTATTCCGTGGTGTCTGTACTGCGTGCTACAACTGCGCGCGTTCCAGTGCGTGGACCGACGCTGGGCCTGGGACGATATTGCCCCGGCGCCTACGCTCTCGCAGACGGTAAAGGTGGGCGTACCGGGTATCCGTCAGGGGCTTCGCTCCTGCTCGTGCTGCACCGCCGTGCTGCCCGCGGATGTCGAGGTGTGCCCGCGCTGTGAAACAAAAGGTCACGTCCGGCGTAAAAATAGCCTGCAATGGACCATGGCGCTGCTGGTGACCTCTGTCATGCTCTATCTGCCCGCCAATATCTTGCCGATCATGATCACCGATCTGCTCGGCGACAGAATGCCCTCGACCATACTGGCCGGGGTGATTTTGCTGTGGAGCGAGGGGTCTTACCCTGTAGCAGGCGTCATATTCCTCGCCAGTATTATGGTTCCGACCTTAAAGATGATTGCCATTGCCTGGCTTTGCTGGGATGCAAAAGGGCACGGTAAGCGAGACAGCGAGCGTATGCATCTGATTTATGAGGTCGTGGAATTTGTTGGCCGCTGGTCGATGATTGACGTGTTCGTGATTGCGGTTCTCTCAGCGCTGGTGCGTATGGGGGGGCTGATGAGTATTTATCCCGCTATGGGGGCGCTGATGTTTGCGTTGGTCGTCATTATGACCATGTTTGCGGCCATGACCTTCGACCCTCGTTTATCGTGGGATCGTGAGCCCGATTCAAGCCATGAGGAAGAGTAAGAGCATGGAAAATAAGAGTGGAGAGGCTAAAGTGCAGAAGGTCAGAAACTGGTCGCCGGTGTGGATTTTCCCCATCGTGACCGCGCTGATCGGTGCATGGATCCTGTTTTATCATTACAGCCATCAGGGACCGGAAGTCACGCTAATTACCACCAATGCAGAGGGGATTGAGGGCGGAAAAACCACCATCAAGAGCCGCAGCGTGGATGTGGGTGTCGTGGAAAGCGCGACCCTGACGGATGATTTAACCCATGTTGAAATCAAGGCCCGCCTGAATGCCGGCATGGAAAAACTGCTCCATGAAGATTCTGTTTTTTGGGTAGTGAAACCGCAGGTCGGAAGAGAAGGGATCAGCGGCTTAGGGACGCTATTGTCAGGGGCCTACATCGAACTCCAGCCCGGCAACAAAGGCGCCCAGCCAGCAAACTATCAGCTGCTGGATTCACCGCCGCTTGCGCCACCGGATGCAAAAGGGATCCGCGTTATTCTGGACAGCAAAAAAGCGGGCCAGCTCTCGCCGGGCGATCCGGTACTGTTCCGTGGATATCGCGTCGGTTCGGTTGAAACAAGCACCTTCGATCCGCAAAAACGGACCATCAGCTATCAGCTTTTTATCAATGCGCCTAATGATCGCCTGGTGACCAGCAACGTTCGCTTCTGGAAAGACAGCGGGATCGCGGTGGATCTGACCTCTGCGGGGATGCGCGTTGAGATGGGTTCACTCACCACGCTGTTTGGTGGGGGCGTCAGTTTTGATGTGCCGGAAGGTATCGATCTGGGACAACCGGTGGCGGAGAAAACCGCCTTCAGGCTGTTTGACGATCAAAAAAGCATTCAGGATGCGCTCTATACCGATCACATCGACTACCTGATGTTCTTTAAGGACTCTGTACGCGGCTTGCAGCCTGGGGCGCCAGTTGAGTTCCGCGGTATCCGTCTGGGGACCGTGGGACAAGTGCCTTACTTTGTTCCGGGACTCAAGCAGATGCTTGATGATGATTATCGTATTCCGGTGCTGATCCGCATTGAGCCTGAGCGTTTGATTAACCAGATAGGCGAGGACCAGGATATTGGGGAGCATATCAGCGATCTGATGAATCGCGGTCTGCGCGGCTCGCTGAAAACTGGCAACCTGGTCACAGGGGCGTTATATGTCGATATGGACTTCTATCCAAAAGCGCCACCAATGACGGGGATCCGTGAATTTGGCGGCTACAAAATCATTCCTACGGTCAGCAGTGGCCTGGCGCAGATCCAACAGCGCCTGATGGAAACACTGGATAAGATCAACAATCTGCCGCTGAATCCAATGCTTGAGGCCGCGACGGGATCACTGCATCAGAGCCAGGCGACGATGCAACGTCTGCAAACCACGCTGGATAATATCAACAAGATCACCGCCAACCAGTCCATGCAGCAGCTGCCGCAGGATATGCAGAAAACGTTGCGCGAACTGAATCGCAGTATGCAGGGCTTCCAGCCGGGCTCAGCGGCTTACAACAAGATGGTGGCGGATATGCAACGTCTTGATCAGGTTTTACGCGAGCTACAGCCCGTTCTGAAAACGCTCAATGAAAAGAGCAACGCGCTGGTGTTTGAAGCGAAAGACAAAAAGGATCCTGAGCCTAAGAGGGCGAAACAATGAAAAAATGGCTAATCATCGCAGGCGCACTGGTATTAACGGCCTGTAGCTCTGGAAGCGATAACAAAAGCTACTACCAGTTGCCGTTAAGCGCGCAATCCGGTGCGCAGAGTAGCAGCTCGCAGGGCAGCCGTCTGCTGTGGGTTGAACAGGTTGCCGTGCCAGATTATCTGGCGGGCAACGGGGTGGTCTACCAGACCAGCGATGTGCAGTACGTTATCGCCAACAATAACCTGTGGGCCAGCCCGCTGGATCAGCAGCTACGCAATACGCTGGTGGCGAATCTGAGCAGCCAGCTCCCTGGTTGGGTAGTCGCCTCGCAGCCTCTGGGAAGCGATCAGGATACCCTGAATGTTAACGTGACGGGATTCCATGGCCGCTATGATGGTGCGGTTGTTATCAGCGGGGAGTGGCTCTTGAATCATCAGGGCCAGCTGATTAAGCGTCCTTTCCATCTGGAACTGAAGCAGCAGAAAGATGGCTATGACGAAATGGTGAAAGTGCTTGCGCAGGGGTGGGCACAGGAGTCGGCTGCTATCGCAAGAGAGATTTCCCGGCTGCCATAAGTAAAATTCATCGACGAAAGCCGCACTCAGCTTCTTGCTGATTGCGGCTTTTTTTTCGTTTTATGTTCAGTTTGTTACTTGTCCCGCGTCACATTTTTTGTACAAACGATCTTCCATGTAGCTCACAAATATGACACCCGTATGAATTTTGAACGTTGACGCTGACGCCGATTCGGGGTATTCGTTAACTGTGCTTGCACATATTGCAATCACTGTTTTCTTTCCACCAGACAAAAGAATGAGGGAAACGAGGCATGAAGAGACAGAAACGAGATCGCCTGGAAAGGGCTCATCAACGTGGTTATCAGGCTGGCATCGCCGGACGTTCAAAAGAAATGTGTCCCTATCAGGCCCTGAATCAAAGGTCCCAATGGCTAGGGGGCTGGCGAGAAGCCATCGGAGACAGGGCAGTACTTGCTTGATACCGTCTCTTTAAAAAGAAACCTCCGCAATGCGGAGGTTTCGCCTTTCTGGAAGGGGCTAAATGCCGTTATCAGAAAGCGGAGGTATCCTGGAACAGACCCACTTTCAGGTCGTTCGCAGTATAGATAAGACGACCATCTACCAGCACTTCACCGTCCGCCAGGCCCATAATCAGGCGGCGGTTAACGATGCGTTTGAAATGGATACGGTAGGTGACTTTCTTCGCGGTAGGCAGAACCTGACCGGTGAATTTCACTTCGCCTACGCCCAGCGCACGGCCTTTACCTTCACCGCCAAGCCAGCCCAGATAGAAGCCAACCAGCTGCCACATGGCATCGAGGCCCAGGCAGCCAGGCATTACCGGATCGCCAATAAAGTGGCAACCGAAGAACCACAGGTCCGGGTTGATATCGAGTTCTGCTTCTACGTAACCCTTATCAAAGTTGCCGCCGGTTTCGGTCATTTTCACGACACGGTCCATCATCAGCATATTTGGGGCCGGTAACTGCGGGCCTTTCGCACCAAACAGTTCACCGCGACCAGAGGCAAGAAGGTCTTCTTTAGTATAGGATTCGCGTTTATCTACCATGTTCTCAGTAAGCCTTATTTTAGTGAAGGACGCAGGATAGCTAACACGTGTACGCTGAACAAGTCCGATCAGTTAGCACTAAACCAACTTAACCAGCGTAACGGCCACGGATAACGATGACGAGCATCCTGCTGTGTCGCCTGAGCTATACGTTCCTGAATGGTCTGCATCAGGGTTGTCTGGCCTTCGCCGTCCCAGACCAGGTTTGTCAGTAATGGTAGTGCATCCTCAACTCCTTCGATGGCCCAGACGGCGAATTGTTCCTGCTCTACCGCATCCAGAATCGCCTGGCTCAGGCTCAAATGGCGAGCGTTAGGCGCCGGAATAATCACGCCCTGTTTGCCGTTTAAACCGCGCTGCTGGCAGATAGCGAAGAAGCCTTCGATTTTCTCATTCAGTCCACCCACCGGTTGAGCACGACCAAACTGATCCACGGAACCGGTAATCGCAATATTCTGATTAATCGGTACGTCTGCAAGCGCGCTGATCACGGCGCACAGCTCTGCCATCGAGGCGCTGTCGCCGTCGACTTCACTGTAGGACTGCTCAAAGGTCAACGAGGCAGAGAAGGGGATCTGCTGCTCCAGCTGAAGTTCAGACATCAGGAATGCCTGCATGATCATCATGCCTTTGGCATGAATGTTTCCGCCCAGTTCGGCCTTGCGTTCGATATCGGTAAATTCGCCGTCACCAATGTGCACGACACAGCTGATACGGGAAGGCTCGCCAAAGGCGCGCGGATGTCCGGGGAACTCGATGACGGACAAGGCGTTGATTTGCCCGATACGTTCGCCTTCGGTCTCCACCAGAATCTGTTCCAGCAGAATTTCATCCTGCATACGGTCAGCAAGATAACCTTCACGCCATTCACGCTGGGCCAGCATCTGGCTAAGCTGCTCGCCGGTAAACGGACCGTTGCCGCTGATAACGCCCACTTCACGCAGCTGTTTACCGATCCAGAGCGGGCAGAGCGGCAGGGTTTCCTGATCGCCAGTGTAGCGTACGGCCTCGCGGATTAAGCCCGGCCACGCATCCTCGGCAGGCGAGGGCAGCGCGAAACGTTCCGCCACGGCCATAACCCACTGACACCACTGCGCCATGTCATCGGCATCGGCGATCTGAATATTGTCTTCAAATTCACTGTAAACCGCCTGCTCCGCGAGTTCTGGCTCCATTTCCTGGAAATCAGCCAGAGATTCACGGTCACCCGTCAGCACGACGGTCAGCGACAGCGGCATAGACGGAATGGAAACAGGCAGCGGACGTGAATCGTCGTAGCCTATCCAGTCAAAACGTTGCTGCATCACCACCGTTTTCAGGCGCATCCACAGCAGAGGCTGTGCGAGCAGGGTGCGAAGGGAGATGAGCAACACACCACCGTTCGCGCGGTGTACCAGACCGGGTTGCAGTGACACATCGCCATTGAACTGACGAAGGCAGCCGAACAGCTGTTCTGCTTCCACCCAGTTGGCGGTGATCACTTCGCCTTTTGCAGCGAATTGTCCGTCTGCCTGCGTGGCAGGTTCGAAGGTCACGTCACGTCCGGCAATATGATACTGACCACCAAAAACGGCATTCGTTTTTGGATGCAACTGGCGCATGGCATCACCGAGAAGCGTCAGATACTCGGCTTCTTCCGGGGCTTTGAGCAGCATGAAAGGAGATGTAGCCCATGGGGATGACATCTGCTCCAGCGCGTAATGCAAACGCGGTTGTGTATCGCTAAGTATGAATTCGTGTTCTTTTGTGAGGTCTGGCTGTGCAAACAGCTCCTGATAGCTCTCGGTATCCGGAACCAGGTCACGCCATGCAAGTTTCGTAATGGTCAAAGTTGATGTTTTTTAGTCAGAAGTAAAACCGTGGAGTATACCGTAAGCGGCGCACTCTGCCCAATCAGGATTCGGGTTTTCGTCATGCGGATCGCCTGCGGCGTTTCACAGGATATGATTTCTTTTCAGCAGATTGCCAAAAAACTGATATTCTGAACAGAGTTACACGGTAACACTGAGATCGCAATGAAATATCAACAACTGGAAAACCTCGAAAGCGGCTGGAAATGGAAGTACCTGGTCAAAAAGCA
Source organism: Enterobacter cloacae complex sp. 302F9 (assembly GCF_050030335.1). Taxonomy (NCBI): domain Bacteria; kingdom Pseudomonadati; phylum Pseudomonadota; class Gammaproteobacteria; order Enterobacterales; family Enterobacteriaceae; genus Enterobacter; species Enterobacter cloacae complex sp. 302F9. The sequence continues at coordinate 1,675,782 of NZ_JBLGUC010000001.1, forward strand.
CCGTGAAGGGGAGCTGATCACCTGCTACATCGAAGCCAGCGCGGCACAAGAAGCTGTGGATATGTTGCTGACCCTCGAAAACGAACCGGTACAGGTCAACGGCTGGATTGAGAAACACATTAATCCGGCCTTGTTAAACCGGATGAAGCAAACTATCCGTGCTCGTCGTAAACGGCATTTCAATGCCGAGCATCAGCACACCCGTAAGAAATCCATCGACCTGGAGTTCATGGTCTGGCAGCGTCTGGCCGGGCTTGCGCAGCGGCGCGGGAAAACCCTGTCGGAAACGGTGGTGCAGCTGATTGAAGATGCCGAGCACAAAGAGAAGTATGCCAGCCAGATGTCGACGCTGAAGAACGATCTACAGGCACTGTTAGGTAAAAAATAAGCTTTTTACTTTTCTTCAGATAATAAAAAACCCCGCATCGCGGGGTTTTTTTATAAGACGATAACTTATGCCGCAGGCTGAGTTACAACGTCTTTGATACCTTTAACTTCGATCTCTACGCGACGATCTGGTGCCAGGCAGTCGATCAGTGCAGCGCGTGGTTTCACGTTGTCACAGGTAGAACCGGTAACTGGGTTAGATTCGCCCATACCACGTGGGGAGATCTTGTTAGCTGGGATACCTTTAGATACCAGGTAATCAACTACAGACTGAGCACGTTTCTCAGACAGACCCTGGTTGTAAGCGTCAGAACCGATACGGTCGGTGAAGCCCAGAACCACTACAGAACCGTCTTTAGGATCCAGGTTGCTCAGCTGGGTGTACAGCTGATCCAGTGCCTGCTGACCTTCTGGTTTCAGGGTAGCTTTGTTGAAGTTGAACAGAACGTCAGACTTCAGAGTGAAGTGCTTGGTCTGTACTTCTGGAGCTGGAGCCGGAGCTGGAGCTACGACTGGCGCATCTTCCTGCTGACCGAAACGGTAAGAAACACCAACGCTCAGCATGCCGTTGTCTGGACGAACGCCAACGGTAGCACCGTCACCGATGTTGTTAACCCACTGGTATTCCAGACGGGTAGCGATGTCACGGGTCATTGCCCACTCAACACCACCAGCGAATACTGGGGAAACACCAGTGTCGTGGTCGTCACCAGCGATGCTGTTGCTGGAGTCTGCACGCCATACCATGCCGCCCAGACGGGTGTACACGTCCAGATCGTCAGTTACTGGGTAACCCAGTTTAGCGGTCAGCTGTACGCCTTGAGCTTTGAAAGCGCCATTTACGTTGTCGCCTTTGTAAGGCATACGACCTAACCAGTCGTAACCCATTTCAAAGCCAACATACGGGTTAACCTGATAGCCACCGAACGCACCTGCACCCAGCTGGCTCTCGTGAGTAGGGCCATCGTTGTTCAGGCTGCTGTTGTACCAACCGGTGTCATGGAACTGAGACCAGCCCAGTTTACCACCTGCATACCAGGTATTATCTTTCGGAGCGGCCTGCGCTACGGTAGCGAAGCCAGCCAGTGCCACTGCAATCGCGATAGCTGTCTTTTTCATTTTTTGCGCCTCGTTATCATCCAAAATTTGCCATGAATATCTCCATCGGAGGAATCACGGTTAAATCCTTCACCGGGGGGCGTGGTCAAATATAAACCTACCGATATCTTCGGCTTAGGCCGAGCACCCCTGGCGATGTAAAGTCTACAACGTAGCTGAAAACTTACAAGTGTGAAGTCCGTCAGGCATATGAAAAAAAAAGTTCCGTATACCTAATATTTAACAATTTTTGAACGAATTTTGTGCAGTAAAATTAACGAGAACCGCGTCAGACAAGCCTTGCCGCAGTTTTGACGCGTTGAACTTTTTTTGCATACCGTGGTCGAAAAAAATTCCAGGAAAACTCTTAAAATGACTCAATGGTACACATTTGAGTGAATTTTTAGCCCGGGATGTTGTCCTCTGCGATAGGAATCTCCACGAACCGGCCGCATGATGAAACCCATCGCATTACCTTCTTCAGCCGCTTCAGACAGACGCAAATGTTCCTCTTGCGACAGATCCTCAGGCAACCACCCAATCACGACGCTATAGTTCCCGGTACGTAATGCCCGGACCATCGACTCGACCGTATCGCAAGGGGAGAGTTGATTAATCTGCATCACCTTCGCTAACGGCAGGCCAGCCGACTGAACCCATTCACGACTTAATTTTTGCTGTGGCGTCAGCCAGAGCTGCCAGCGAGACTGTTGCCCGAGCTGCTGCAAAAGCGGCAGGAGTAAGAGTTGTGTTAACAGCGGCTGGTCTTCACGGTAAACCACTTCACTGATAAGCCCTGTCGATACACGCCCGATAGAATTCTGCGCAGCATTGCCTGCGGCAGAAGTGGAAGGTGTTAAGTGATTTGCATAGCCTGAAGTGTACATATTCATTCCAGCCCTGTAGTTACTGTATGGATATACAGTAACCCCTGTGTGCATAAAGATCAACCTCATTTTCGGAAAGCGACTCGCAAATTTCATCCATTCCTGGTGAACCTGAAAAAATCATCTTGCCCAACGGCAATAAGTTGCCTATTTTCCTGCTAACGGATCCGTTAGTAAGAAATATCGTGTTTACTGTATGATTTTTAATGGAATTATCATGAAAAAGATATCTTATGATCGGATTTATCAATCTCAAGAATACCTCTCTCCGCTGGGCGAAATTCATCATCGCGCCCTGTTTGGCGGTTATACCCTGGCCGTGGATGAAGCGGTGTTCGCGATGGTGTCTGACGGCGAGCTGTACCTTCGCGCCTGTGAGCAAAGTGCAAAATACTGTGTAAAAAACGCCTCCTCTTTTCTGACACTGATGAAACGAGGACGGCCAGTGCTGCTTAATTACTACCGTGTGGATGAAGGTCTGTGGCAAAACAGGGAAAAGCTGCTTCAGCTCTCCTCGTTTGCGCTCGATGCCGCCAGGAAAGAGCGCTACCAGCGCCATCAGCGTAATCGGCTTAAGGATCTGCCGAACCTGACCTTTCAGATTGAGGTCCTGCTTATGGAGGCGGGCATTACCAATGAAGAGACGCTACGACAGTTGGGGGCGAAGACGAGCTGGCTGAAAATGCGCTCTAAGAATAAAGCGCTGAGTATCCGGGTATTGTTCGCGCTTGAAGGCGCCATCGAAGGGTTACATGAAGCGGCACTCCCGGCGGATATTCGCCGGGAGCTTATGGAGTGGTTTAATGCGCTGCCTGAGTCGCAGGGCCATCATTCCGCCAGGTAGCGATCTTCTGTCGCAGCCGACAAATTTCCGGCAGCAAAGCGATAAGCAGGCCAATTTGCTGTAGGACCAGCGGAGCTTTGTTGTCGGTGCCAGGATCAAGGTGTGCGATACGTTGCACCAGTTCATCCAGTGCCTGGTGAACCCGTGGCTCATCCGCAGGTTGATGATGAAGCGCATCATCAACGTAGCAAACGGCGTCGTCCAGCAGCGCCAGGATGCCCGGATTTGTCAGTTTCTCACGGTGGGCGCCAAGGGTAGAGATATAGCTGGTGAACGTGTGGTTCAGACACAGCAGGCGGAAGGCTGTCTCCCGGATTTCTGCCGTGGCGCGCGGCTCAGTTGACATATTCGAGACAACGGAAGCCAGCTCTGCGTCCGTGTTATGCGCATCGCGACGGGCAATCCGATAGGCCAGACGGTTATCGCGACCCTGATGGTATTGCTCAAGAATAGCATCCAGATAGCGGCAGTTGGCGTTCATTGCTCTGTCGGACACGCGCGGTAAGTTACGAAAACGCCAGTCCGGCCAGATAAAGCTCACCGCCGCCCAGGCAATGGCGCAGCCGATTAGCGTGTCGATCACGCGGGGGAGGGCCACTTCAAAGCCTTCACCCAGCAGATTGAAGCAGAGCAGCACCAGCAGCGTGATGAACATCGTGGCGTGGGCGTACTGCACATTGCGGAAGGCGAAAAACAGTACACCGGTAATCACGATCAGGATCAGTTGCCCTTCTACGGATGGCACAAAGTAGAGCACCGGCAGCCCGATGGCGACCCCGACTAATGTCCCGACAATACGCAGCGCGAGCCGATGGCGGGTAGCGTTATAGTTCGGCTGGCAGACAAACAGGCTGGTCAGCAGGATCCAGTAACCGTGGTGCAACCCTGTTATCTGGATAAATGCATAGCCGACGCACAGAACCAGCGACATCCTTACCGCATGGCGAAAGAGGGCGGATTCCGGCGTAAAATGACGGCTCAGGCGCAGCCACATATCGCTGAAACCGTTGAGACTGTCGTCGGCAAGCTGGTTGTCGGCGTCATTGCCCGGCATTGCCATCGCCTGTTCAGACTCAATGGTGGCGAGCTGAGCATCGATGGCTCTCAGGTTGTTGAGCAAGAATCCCAGGGCTTTGAACTGTTCCGGCGATGTCCCACTGGCCTGAACGCGATCGAGGGCCGCATCCAGATGACTGAATGCGCGTTCAAAGCGAGGATCGTGCTGATAGGGCGTGCGCAGCAGTATTGAGCGCGCAAGTTGCTGGCAGGCCTGAGACTGCATTGACAGCAGGCGCTGGAAACGGAACATCACGTCGCTGTAGCGGAATTTCTCGCGCAGGTCAGCGTACTGCACATGCGAGAAGCTGGCGCGCTCGTGAATATCCTGGGCGACAAAGTAGTAGTGCAGTGTGCGCCGGGTACCGCGCTGACCGCGATCGCCGCGCAGACGGGTGAGCAGAGACGCTTTGGTCTGATTTAGCGTGGCGACCAGCTGGCCATTTGCCAGCGCCAGATCGTACAGGGGCGCCTGGCTGTCCTCTTCAATATCCGGATCAAACAGCCGGGATTTCAGCTCCAGATAGTGGGCCAGCTGTTCGTAACTGCGGGCAATGTTGTCCTGTAAGGCACGAACCGGAAAAATAAGATGTCCGGTTAAGGTCAGCAGGTTATACCAGATAGCGCCCAACAGCAGCAGGACCGGCTGCTGATACCACTGATCGTAAAGAGAGACGCCCAGCATGGTGTAAATGGCAATCAGCAGGGCGCCAAACGCGATAGTGGCGTAGCGTTGCCCGAGGCCGCCGAGCAAAATGAAGCCGCTGGTAGACACCGTCAGCCCTAAGGCAAACAGCCAGGGCCAGGGGAAAAGCAGCTCAACGGAGGCGGAAGCAATAAAGAAGCAGACCAGCGTGATGACCAGATTACGCAAACGACCGGCCAGGCGGTCGTCGAGATCCGCCAGCGCACCGGCCACCACCCCAAGCGTGAGGGGGATGGTGAGCTTCACGTCATTTAGCCACCACGGCAGAGCGACGGTGCCGCAGAGGGCGATAAAGATCCTGACGTTATACAGCCAGTTACTGTTCCACGTATAGCGACGAAGCAGGGGGCTTAGCATGAGTGCGGCCAGTCCTTATTACTGAAAACGGCGACGGGCGTTGGCTTCACGCGCGGCTTGCGCGACTTCGACCGGGACAACACGGCGTCCTACCGGCCACAGGGCGATGGTAGCAATTTTGAAATTAGCGATGCCAACCGGAATGCCTATAATCGTGATGCACTGGGCGATACCGGCGAAGATATGCATCAGACACAACCACCAGCCAAAGAAGATCAGCCATAAAATATTCAGCAGCGTGCCGCCGGTATTCATCAGGGCATTTTTTCTTTCCGGCTCCAGCTCATCCACGTGTACGGCTTCATTTCCATAAGGAACGAGGGACAGTTTGGTGATTTCCCAGCAGGAGCGCGTCAGCGGAAGGGTGAAGATGAGCACGATGCTCACCAGGGTGGCAAAAAGCCAGGAAAGGGTGGTGGCAAAACCGCCAAGGACAAAATTCAACACATTCAGAACGGTACGCATAAACCCTCATTTCCTTCGATATGATTAACGCCCGGTGATTGTAACGTTTTTTTGGGCTGGAGCACCTTAAAACTGGCAGTTAAACTGTCTGACAAATTATGACCTCGTGGATCCGGCAGGATATGGAACTGAAAGCAACTTCAATGGGCAAACGCCTGGCGCAGCACCCTTACGACAAGATTGTCCTGCTCAATGCAGGAGTGAAAGTCTCCGGTGAACGCCACGAATACCTTATTCCGTTTAATCAGCTACTGGCCATTCATTGTAAACGAGGGCTGGTATGGGGGGAGCTGGAGTTCGTCCTGCCGGCAGACAAAGTGGTGCGACTCCACGGGACCGAGTGGGCGGAAACCCAACGCTTCCACCATCATCTGAACACGCGCTGGCAGCAGTGGAGCCAGGAGATGAGCGTGATTGCCGCACAGGTTCTGCAACAGGTGCTGGACGATATCGCGCTAAGCAATACGCAGCAGAAGTGGCTGACGCGCCAGCAAACCGCCGGGCTTCAGCAAAAAATCGCCCAGGCGCTGACGGCATTGCCTTTACCGGTGGCGCGGCTTGAGGAATTTGAGAACTGCCGCGACGCGTGGCGGAAGTGCCAGGCCTGGCTGAGCGATATCGAGAAAAGCCGTCTGGCGCATAACCAGGCCTGGACTGAGGCGATGCTTACGCAATATGCCGACTTCTTCAGTACAGTGGAGTCATCGCCCCTCAATCCTGCCCAGGCGCGCGCCGTGGTGAATGGCGAACAGTCTTTATTGGTGCTGGCAGGTGCCGGGAGCGGCAAAACGTCGGTGCTGGTGGCGCGCGCGGGTTGGCTTCTGACAACGGGCGAGGCGGTTGCAGACCAGATTTTGCTGCTGGCCTTTGGTCGCAAGGCTGCGCAGGAGATGGATGAGCGCATTCAGGCGCGTTTGCATACCCAGGATATCTCGGCGCGCACGTTCCACTCCCTCGCTTTACACATCATTCAACAGGGCAGCAAAAAAGTTCCTGTTGTCAGCAAGCTGGAGAACGACGCTCAGGCTCGCCAGGCGCTGTTTATCAAGGCATGGCGTCAGCAGTGCAGTGAAAAAAAGGCGCAGGCGAAAGGCTGGCGTCAGTGGCTTGAAGAGGAACTCAGCTGGGAGGTGCCGGAGGGCAGCTTCTGGCAGGATGAAAAGCTGGCGCGCCGGCTGGGCTCTCGTCTCGACCGGTGGGTAAGCCTGATGCGCATGCACGGCGGCTCTCAGGCGGAGATGATAGAAAGCGCACCGGAGTCGATCCGCGCTGTGTTTTCTAAACGGGTTAAGCTGATGGCGCCGATGCTGAAAGCGTGGAAAACCGCGCTGAAAGACGAAAACGCGGTCGATTTTTCGGGGCTGATCCATCAGGCCATCATCATTCTGGAGAAAGGGCGCTTCGTCAGCCCGTGGAAACACATTCTGGTGGATGAGTTTCAGGATATCTCGCCGCAGCGCGCTGCGCTGCTTTCGGCGCTGTGGGCGCAGAATAAACACACGTCGCTGTTTGCCGTGGGCGATGACTGGCAGGCTATCTACCGTTTCAGCGGGGCGCAACTATCCCTCACGACGGCCTTCCACCACTATTTTGGGGAAGGCGATCGCAGCGATCTGGACACCACCTACCGCTTCAACGCGCGGATTGGCGAAATAGCCAACCGTTTTATTCAGCAGAACCCGCATCAGCTGTCGAAACCGCTTAACAGCCTGACGTCGGGGGATAAAAAGGCCGTCACGCTGCTGGCGGACGATCAGCTGGAACCGCTGCTGGATAAACTGAGTGGCTATGCGAAACCGGATGAACGGATTCTGGTGCTGGCGCGTTATCACCACCTCAAGCCGACGGCGCTGGAAAAAGCGGCGACGCGCTGGCCAAAACTTCAGCTCGATTTTATGACCATTCACGCCAGTAAAGGGCAGCAGGCCGACTACGTGATTGTGGTGGGGCTAAAAGAGGGGAGCGACGGTTTCCCTGCACCGGCGCGGGAATCCGTGATGGAAGAGGCGTTATTACCTGTTCCGGAAGATTTCCCGGATGCAGAGGAGCGGCGTTTACTGTACGTGGCGATAACCCGCGCGCGCCATCGCGTGTGGCTCTTGTTCAACAAAGAGGAGCCGTCGGTGTTTGTCGATATTTTGAAAAGTATTGACGTGCCGGTGGCGAGAAAGCCGTAACGCGCCGGGCAAATTCTGTAGGCCCGGTAAGCGCAGCGCCACCGGGCAAAAAACTACTTCAGTCTCTCCGCAAGATAACGCTGATAATCCGGGATCAAAATCTCCACCGGACCGTTAAACTGCGGCGATTCAATGATGAAATCTGCCGTTGAAAGATTGGTGGCTACCGGAATGTTCCACACCGTCGCCAGACGCAGCAGCGCTTTAACGTCCGGATCATGCGGAACCGCGTTCAGCGGATCCCAGAAGAAAATCAGAACGTCAATTTTACCTTCTGAAATCTGAGCACCTACCTGCTGGTCACCCCCCATCGGGCCGCTCAGCATGGCATTCACTTCCAGACCGGTTTCGCGGTGGATCAGGTTGCCGGTTGTTCCCGTGGCAGAAAGGGCATGATGCTGTAAAAGAGGCTGATGGCGACGAACCCAGTTAAGCAGCATTTGTTTACAGTGATCGTGCGCAACCAGAGCAATGTGCTTGCGCGCCGGAAGTGTGCGTGTTGTCAGTTCCATAATCTTATCCGTGAGGTTACCTCGCTACACGATGACGGGAACTGGCTGATGCTGCAAGAGAAAGGACGAAAAAATGTGGCTTACGACGAAGGTTGTTGCTTCGCCCATTGCAGAAAACGGGCGCGCGTGTCCGGATCGGCATTCTGGAACCAGAACTTGAGGCGTTGCTCAGTAAGGGTCTGCGACTGAGGGGGGAGTACATCCAGCTCCGATACGCCCGAAAGCAGGGTACTGTCATCCGCCATCATGGTGGCGAACTGGGGCAGCGAGGCGCGCCTGCTGGCCCTGTTGTAGGTCTCGGTGTCCGCTTCATAGTCTGTTCCCTTTGGCCTTTTTGTCAGCGCCAGAATATCCAGTTTTACCGGGATGGGCATGGAGTCCCCGTCCACCAGTTCAATGCGCGGCGAGGCATCAAATGCCAGTGACTCCTTTTCTGTCTCAAGGCGCGGGAGACGAAAATTGACCTGGCTGATACGCTGGGTATTAAAGCTGACCACCAGCGGAGGCGAAATGTACACCTGCTGTTCGTTGTCGGCGAGGCGAATGGTTTTTTCCACCCGAAAAACCACCTGATGAGGGCCGTTATCCAGCTCGATACTGTCTGCACCCCGCAGCAGGGAGCTGGAGACTTTTTTCCCGTCCAGCACCAGCAGGTCAATGTCGGTTGAGAGTCTGAGGGTGGTTGCGAAAACACAAACCGGCATGATTAACGCAACCACAGCCCAGGCAATGCCGGTTTTCATAGCAGACTCCTGTAGACAAACTACCCGGTAAGAATGTATCAAAAGTTTTCGACAAACACGTTTACTAACATATAGACATATTCTGCCGTTTTGCCCTCATACTTCTGTATGGGATGCGTGGTTGAGATGTCCGCTTTGACGTACACTTTGAAAAAAGCCAGGAGGAAGAGCATGAAAGAGAACGACATTGTCGAGATTCTGACGTCCACGCGCACTATTGCGCTGGTCGGCGCGAGCGATAAACCGGATCGCCCAAGCTATCGGGTCATGAAATACCTTCTGGATCAGGGTTATCACGTGATCCCGGTCTCGCCGAAGGTGGCGGGGAAAACGCTGCTGGGCCAGCAGGGCTATGCGACGCTCGCGGACGTGCCGGAAAAGGTGGATATGGTGGACGTTTTTCGCAATTCAGAGGCGGCCTGGGGCGTGGCGCAGGAGGCGATTGCCATCGGCGCGAAAACGCTGTGGATGCAGCTGGGCGTGATTAATGAGCAGGCGGCCGTGCTGGCGCGCGATGCCGGGCTGAAGGTGGTGATGGATCGCTGTCCGGCAATCGATATTCCCCGTCTGGGGCTGGCAAAATAAAAAAAGCCCGTTTGACGGGCTTTTTTACACCTTCAGTTGCGCAGTCTTGGTGCCTGTAACTGTTTGCGGATGGTCTGAGCAAGCTCGTCCATAGTGGGTTGTTCCGGATGCTCATCCTGTAGTTCACCACTCAGCTGCGCTTCGGCAAGATAGGTATGGACAGGCTGACCATCGTCGCCCTCCATAACCACATGATACCAGGGCGCGGCGCGAAGCTCTGCGTCAACGGCCAGATCGTCTGCTGACGGTTCATCAAGGGAATACTCCGGGTCGATATCCACGACCACACCCAAATATCCAAGCAAGGTGTGGCGGACCTGCTGGCCGATACCGAATTTGCTGGCAATCATAGTCACCTCCCGGGAAACATTACATACACACTATGTGCGGGCAATATTTCTCTTTTCAAGTTACATGACGCGACAGGCAAACCCTTTCAGATACAGCCCTTCCGGGTAGGTAGCGATCACCGGGTGATCGGCGGCCTGACGGAACTGCTCTATAAATTGTACATCACGACCCGCATCTATTGCGGCATCGGCGATGATTTTTTGGAATAAATCTGTCGTCATCAGGCCAGAGCAGGAGAACGTCAGCAGCACGCCGCCCGGGTTCAGCAGCTGGATCGCCAGCATGTTGATGTCTTTATAGCCACGGCAGGCGCCCATCAGCTGGCTTTTGTTTTCCACAAACTTCGGCGGGTCCATCACGATGACGTCAAATTTCTCGCCCTGGTCGCGGTATTTACGCAGCAGTTTGAATACGTCGTCGCGCACAAACTCCGCTTTGCTCAGATCCAGCTTATTCAGCTCAACGTTCTGCTTCGCCACGTCCAGCGCTTCCTGTGAGGTGTCGACGCTCACTACCTGAGCACAGCCGCCCATCAGGGCAGAGACCGCAAAGCCGCCGGTATAAGAGAAGCAGTTCAGCACGCGTTTATCGGCAACGTACTGGCGCGTTGCCAGACGGCTGTCACGCTGGTCGAGGTAATAACCGGTCTTATGGCCGCCCTGGATATCCACCAGCAGCTTCATGCCATGTTCTTCGATAGGCAGCAGGGCAGGCGGCAGTTCGCCGGTGACCGGGCCTTGCGTCAGCTCCATGCCCTCTTTTTTACGTACCGCCACGTCGCTGCGGTCGTAAATGGCACATTCCGGGAACAGGGTTTGCAAGGCGCTAATCAGCGCGGCACGCTGGTATTCCGCCCCGGCGCTCAGCAGCTGCAACACCAGGAAATTGCCGAAGCGGTCAATGGTCACGCCCGGCAGCCCGTCGGACTCTCCGGCAATCAGACGATAGCTGTCCAGCCCGTCACGCTTTGCCAGCCACTCGCGCCACTGCTGCGCCTGTTGCAGACGACGGACAAAGAAGTCGATATCGATGGTTTCGTCTTTATCGAACGTCCAGACGCGCGCGCGGATCTGAGATGCTGGCGAGTATGCGCCGCGTGCTAACCATTTCCCCTGATGGTCAACAATATCGATGGTTTCACCGAGGCTGGCTTTACCTTCCATGCGGGCAACCGCGCCGGAAAAGACCCAGGGATGACGGCGCAGTAATGACTTCTCGCGCCCTTTGGCTAACACTAAACGTACACTCATAATTTGCTATTCTGTCGATTCCAATGAAATGGCCGCCATTTTCCCGACTTCAGTGAGGAAATGCAACGCGCCAGTCGGATAAGGAGAAGGATGATGTCAAATGTTTGCACCATTGCCTGGGTCCATGGCCTTGTACAGGGCGTCGGATTCCGCTACAGCACCCAGCGCGAAGCCCTTCAGCTCGGGCTGACGGGGTATGCGCGTAACATGGATGATGGCAGCGTGGAGGTTGTGGCCTGCGGTGAGGCGGATCGGGTAGAGAAGCTGGTGGCGTGGCTGAAAGCGGGCGGACCGCGCAGCGCGCGGGTTGATAAGGTGCTAACGGAACCGCATCAACCCGGCCGGGAATACGCTGACTTCAGTATTCGCTATTAAATGCATTTTACCGGCTTTGGCAGGCCGGCGATTTTTGTCGCCTGTTTAGCCGGGCCTTTCGGAAACAGGCGATACAGATAACGGCTGTTGCCTTTCTCTTCGCCAAATTTATTCGCCATGGCTTTGACCAGCATGCGGATAGCCGGCGAGGTGTTGAATTCAAGGTAAAATTCTCGCACGAAGCGCACCACTTCCCAGTGTTCCGGGGAGAGGGTAATTCCTTCGTTTTCCGCAATTTTCTCCGCCAGCGCTTCGCTCCACTGGCTGCTCTCTTTCAGATAACCGTCGTTATCGGTTTCGATCTCTTTGCCTTCAAAACTCAACATATTCATTCACGCGTTAGTCAAAAACCGCCTCAGTCTACCAAAAAAACAAAGCCCCGCATAAGCGGGGCCCTGTTCACAGCACGGTGAGTTAATCGCGGCTGGCGAAGCCCAGGATGCTCAGCAGGCTGACAAAAATGTTGTACAGCGACACATACAGGCTCACGGTGGCGCGGATATAGTTCGTCTCACCGCCGTGAATGATGTTGCTGGTTTCATACAGGATTGCGCCGGATGAAATCAGGATAAACACCGCGCTGATTGCCAGATGCAGCGCAGGCAATTGCAGGAAGATGTTCGCCAGCATACCGACCAGCACAATCACGATACCTGCCATCAGCATACCGCCAAGGAAGGACATGTCCTTACGGGTGGTCAGCACGTAGGCCGAGCAGCAGAAGAACACCAGCGCGGTACCGCCCAGCGCCATACCAATTACGTCGCCCATTCCGGCAGACAGATAGGCATTCAGGATTGGCCCCAGAATGTAGCCCAGGAAGCCGGTAAAGGCGAACGCGGAGAGAATCCCCACCGGTTTATCCGCGGTTTTGTAGGTCAGGAACATCAGACCGTACATACCTACCAGCGTGAGGATCAGGCCCGGAGAAGGCAGCATCAGTACGGTGCTGGCCGTCGCGGTGATCGCCGAAAACGCCAGCGTCAGGCTGAGCATGAAATAGGTATTGCGCAGCACCTTATGGGTGCTGAGTAGCGATGTGCGGTCGCGTGAAGAAGTAATTATACGATCCATGAGTCACTCTCTTATGACAGATGTAATTAGCGCAAAGAATAGGAAACGGCGCGGCAGACGCAAAGTGGTTTTACCCATCTTTACTCAGCCCCTTAGGGATTATACTGGTTTTTTATTCTGGCAAAGCCTTTGTACTCAGAATGAAGTGCGGTTTGTAGGGCGTATTCAGATCAACCTCTTATAGGTCACTGAAAAATATTGCGTTATTTCCCTAAGGCCGCTAAGAGTTATTTCCGGATCGTCATAAAAACAGACAATAAGGCGAAGGAAATGAAACCACAAACACGCACGCACTTTACACTCTCTTTGTTAACCGCAGGGATCCTGTGCGCCAGCACGGCAACCTGGGCGGCTAACGTGCCGGCAGGAACCCAGCTGGCAGATAAGCAGGAACTGGTCAGGAACAACGGCAGTGAACCCGCCTCGCTCGACCCGCATAAAGTCGAAAGCGATGTCGAATTCAATATTATCAGCGATTTATTCGACGGGCTGGTCAGCGTCTCTCCGGCAGGTGAAATCCAGCCGCGCCTGGCGGAGAAATGGGAAAATAAAGACAACACCGTCTGGACGTTCCATCTGCGTCCGGGCATTACCTGGAGCGATGGAACCCCCATCACCGCGGAAGATATTGTCTGGAGCTGGCAGCGGCTGGTCGACCCGAAAACCGCCTCTCCGTATGCCAGCTATCCCGGTAGTATGCGTATCGTCAACGGCACTGATATCGCAGAAGGCAAAAAAGCGCCCGAGTCGCTGGGGGTGAAAGCCATCAATGACACCACGCTGGAAGTTACGCTCACGCAACCTAACGCCGCTTTCCTGGCGATGCTGGCTCACCCGTCTCTGGTGCCAATTGATAAAGTCCTGGTAGGCCGTTTCGGTGATAAGTGGACCAAACCGGAGCACTTCGTCAGCAGCGGGGCCTATAAACTGTCACAGTGGGTGGTTAACGAACGCATTGTGGCGGTGCGTAACCCGAAATATTGGGATAACGAATATACCGTCATCAACAAGGTGACCTATCTGCCCATTTCCTCTGAAGCTGCTGACGTCAACCGCTACAAAGCGGGCGAAATCGACATTGTTTACACGGTGCCGATCAACCAGTTTGCTCAGCTGAAGAAAACGCTGGGGAGCGAGCTGGACGTTTCACCGCAGCTTGCCACCTATTATTATCAGTTCAACACCACCCGGCCGCCGTTCAACGACGCCCGCGTGCGCAAGGCGCTGAACCTGGCGCTGGATAAAGACATCATTGCCGGGAAAGTATTAGGGCAGGGCCAGCGCCCGGCATGGCTGATCAGCCAGCCGGATATTGGCGGCGTCAAGCTCCAGAACCCGGATTACGCCAGCTGGCCGATGGATAAACGCATTGCCGAGGCGAAAAAGCTGCTGGCCGAAGCCGGATTTAACGACAGCCATCCGCTCAGCTTTAATCTCCTCTATAACACCTCGGAATCGCACCAGCGTATTGCCATTGCCGCCAGCTCAATGTGGAAGAAGAACCTCGGCGTGGAGGCGAAGCTGCAAAATCAGGAGTGGAAAACCATGCTTGATACCATGCACACCCATAACTTTGACGCGGTACGCTACGCCTGGATTGCCGATTACGACGATGCGGCAACCTTCCTGAACAACTTCCGTACCGGGGATAGCCAAAACACCACTCAGTACAGCAATCCGGACTACGATCGGGCACTGGTGAACGCGGCGAAATCGAAAACGGCGGAGGAGCGCGGTAAATTCTACCAGCAGGCAGAAGATCTGCTGGGACGGGATGTACCGGCGATCCCGGTCTATCATTACGTGCGCACGCACCTGGTGAAACCGTGGGTAGGGGGCTTCACGCCAGACAAGCTCGGGTACTACTACACCAAAGATATGTACATCAAAAAGCACTAACGATCCGCGGTGGATATTATGCTGACAAAACGGCCAATCTGTCGTCTATTCAACCGATTAAACGCATTTTGGCTATTTTTAAAGCGAACGAATGCGCACACTCTTTACAGCGCGCGGTGAGGTGTTTATAGTTCGCCTCACTTAGGAAGCGTGGCCGAGCGGTTGAAGGCACCGGTCTTGAAAACCGGCGACCCGAAAGGGTTCTAGAGTTCGAATCTCTACGCTTCCGCCAAATTCGAAACCCCTGCGATAGCAATATCGCAGGGGTTTTTGTTTTTGCGCCAGTCTTCCGTCATGCCACCATGTTGTAGCTTATCGTGATCCCGGCGTCGGCCTTGCAGACCTGAGCTTTTACGCACCAGGTGTCCTCGATGTTTGCCGGCGTCAGAACCGCTTCGGGCGCGCCCGTGGCGGCGATCTGCCCGGCCTTCAGGAGGATCAGACGCTGGCAATAATTGGCCGCAAGATTGAGATCGTGCAGTGCAACCACCACCGTAAGAGGCAGCTGTGAAACGAGCCGCATCAGCTCCAGCTGGTGCTGAATGTCCAGGTGGTTTGTCGGTTCATCGAGCAACAGCACCTGCGGCTGCTGGGCCAGCGCGCGGGCTATCTGGCTTCGCTGGCGCTCTCCGCCAGACAAAGAGTGCCATCGCCGCTGGCGTAAGCGGCATAACTGCATCAGGCCAATCGCCTGCTCAACCGCAGCCTCATCGTCGCGCGAGGTTCTCTGGAATGTTTTCCGGTAGGGCGTACGCCCCAGTCTGACAATGTCCTCAACGGTCAGTTCTCCGTCGACCTCAGCATGTTGCGGGACAAACGCCATGTGCTGCGCGCGTTTTTTCAGCGGCATCATGCCAAGCGTTGTGCCATTAAGCGCCACGCGTTCGCTGAGTCGTGGAAACAGCCCGGCGAGACAGCGCAGCAGCGTCGACTTGCCTGAGCCGTTTGGCCCTAACAGGCCGATAATCTGCCCGGATGGCAGGTCGAGATCGATATCCTTAAGCACCGTCTGCGCTTGTCGGGTTACGGTTAACCCGGCCACGGTAATATTCATGGATGCTCCTTTCGGTTTTGATAAAGCAACGCCACAAAGACGGGGGCGCCCACCAGCGCAGTCACCACCCCGATGGGCAGAACCTGGTGCACAATCAGCGTGCGTGAGACGATATCGGCGAGGATCATAAAGTGGGCGCCGATAAGAAACGTCAGCGGGATAGATAGACGATGGCCCGGCCCACATAGCATGCGCGTTACATGGGGAATGACCAGCCCGACAAACCCCACTGCGCCCGTGGCGCTCACCAGCGTTGCGGTAACAATGGCACAGGTCAGCAATGAGACAATACGCACGGCGGTAACCGGGATCCCCAGCGTGGTGGAGACCTCATCCCCGAAGGTGAAGGTGTCCAGCGCCCGTGAAAAGAGCAATACCACCAGTAAACCCGCAAGCGTAACGGCCAGCGCCAGCAGCGCGTCAGGCCAGCGCACGCCGCTCAGACTTCCCAGCAGCCAGAACATGACGCTACGGGACTGCTCGGCATTGGCGGACGTACTGACGACGTACGCGGTCATGGCGTTGAAGAGCTGGGTGCCCGCAATGCCAGCCAGCAAAATGCGCGACGGGCTTTCACTCATCCCGTTCGTAATCACCATGATGAGCGCAAAGGCGGCGCACGAACCGACAAACGCACCGCTGCTTACGCCAATCACGCTCCCCCCGATGCCGAGAAGCATCACGCAGACGGCCCCCAGCGATGCGCCCGCGGAAATCCCCAGCAGATAAGGCTCAGCCAGAGGGTTACGCAGGATCGACTGTAACACCAGCCCGCACAACGCCAGGCCGCCGCCGTTGCACGCGGCCATTACTGCCCGGCTCATGCGATATTGCCAGACGATACCTTCCTCCGTTTGCGGCAACGCATAAGAGGTCAAACCCAGTCCGTTGAGGATCGCTTTCCCGGTACTGGCATACGACACCGGCATATCACCGATACTGGCGGCAAAGACCAGCATCAGCGGCAGCGCCATGGCACCTGCTGCCAGTAAACCCTGCTGGCGGCGGTCAAAAGCGAAATGACTCATTGTTCATCCCGGAAAGAAGCCAGCCGATCGCTGATAAGCTCAACCGCATCGACGTTACGCAATGAAGGGTTTAACGACATCGCTGGCACCACGATGATGTGGTTGTTCCTGACCGCAGGCATGTTCTTTGTCACCGGGTCACTGCGCAAGAACGCTTTTTTTACCTCAACGTCATCGGCAGGGTAGAGCCTGCGGGACATCCCGGCGATAACAATCACGTCCGGCTGCGATCGGGCTATATGTTCCCACGTTACAGCGGGCCATTCGTCGTGAGAGTCAATAATGTTCTTCACCCCCAGCGTGCGGCTGATCCAGCCAGGCGCGCCGTAATTCCCGGCCACCCAGGGATCGCCATTCAGACGGCTGCTGGAGAACCAGAATACAACGCTAAGCGGTTTCGCGGAGGCGCGCGCCTGGGCCTTTTTAATACGCTCCGCCAGCGCACGATTGAGCTGCTCACCTCGCGCGGAAACATCAAAAATCCTCGCCAGATCTGTCACTTCCCGTGTAATTTCCGCCAGTGAAA
Source organism: Enterobacter cloacae complex sp. 302F9 (assembly GCF_050030335.1). NCBI lineage: Bacteria > Pseudomonadati > Pseudomonadota > Gammaproteobacteria > Enterobacterales > Enterobacteriaceae > Enterobacter > Enterobacter cloacae complex sp. 302F9. The sequence goes on from NZ_JBLGUC010000001.1 coordinate 1,693,156, forward strand.
ACGGCGCGCTACGTGCTCCGTCTGCGTTTGAGGTTTCCGTTACCGTTTTATCCGTGCAGTCGGCAGGGGAGATCCACGTATTAATCCCCAGCGACGCAAACTGCTCACGGGTTCCCACTTCTCCCTGCGGACCAATGTGCCAGTGATACTGTGCGAGAACGAGTTCAGGTTTCTGCCCTACCACGGCCTCAAAGGAGGGGGAATTATCCGCAAGCCTGGGGAGGTTTTTCCCGGCATCCTCCAGCGGGGCCGGGAGCTTGCCGAACCAGACTGACGTCGCGGCGATCGTTTTCTCCAGCCCCAGTGCGAGCAGTAATTCTGTTTCATGCTGACCCACGGTCACGACGCGCTGAGGAGCCTGCGTAAAGGTCTGCTTAACGCCGCAATTTTCAATCGTGAGGGGCCAGGTGGTTGCGGCGAAAGCGGCAGGCGCCATGGAGAGCAGTGAAGCCAGAAATAACCCATTTTTAAGTAACATAGAACGCAATCCGAAATTGTTATGTTATAACATAATACATATATTGTGACTGAGAGCAACACGCTCACCGTCGCTCGTTGCAGAAACGAAAGGCTGGACTATTCTCAACATACCCACCTGGCATTCGCGGGTTGCCTGAAAAATAACAAGATTTCTGACCTGGGGTAGTAAGGATGAAAAAGATCCTGCTCGCGTTTGCGTTCTGTTTTGCCGCCCTGAGCGCCTTCTCATCGTATGCCGCAGAGCCCCGCCAGGCGCCTACGGAGCAGGAGCGCGCCCGAACGGTCTACATCTTCCATCAGCCCATCGTCATGCTCCAGGCGAAATTTGGCCTGACCACGCCGGAAGAACGCGTTTTACGCATCCGCAACACCCTGCGCAATTTTACCGAGGCGGATGTGCGTGAGCCGCTCAGCATCGTCCCCGTGACCCGCTATAACCAGCAGGGACGGCTGATAGTGATGAACGGGAAACCTGTGATGCTGCTGACGGAAGGGGATTTGGACGAAGGGGACGATCTTACCCTCAATCAGGCCGCACAGCGCGTGCTGGCGCGCATGGAAGCGCAAAGGATGGCGCTGCGCGATCAATACGATACCGGCTGGCTGGCGCTGTCGACGGTAAAAACAGCCGCTGGCCTGCTGGCGCTGTTGCTGCTCTGCTACGGCGCGTGGCGATCCTGGCGCTGGTTCCGGCGCGTCTACCGTCGGCGTATTGTGGAGAATCGCAGCCGGGTGCCGCAAAGCTGGCGGCGGTACATTGGCGCAATTGAGATTCGGCTTTACGCCTTGCTGATGTTCCTGCTGGGGTTGATCGGCTTTTACGTCTGGCTGAGCTGGGCATTCAGTCTGTTTCCGTGGACGCGGGTGTGGGGCACGTCGCTGGGAGACTGGACGCTTCGCGTGGTGCAGCAAATCGCCCTGGCGATTGTCTCGGCCTTGCCGGGGCTGACGATTGTGCTGATCATTTTCCTCATTACCGCTTTTATTCTGAAGCTTCTCAGGATGGTGCTCAATCAGGTGGAGGCTGGTCGTCTGCAACTTCCCGGCGTACATCCGGAAACCGTGGGGGCTACCCGTAAGCTCATTTCCGTTGCCGTCTGGCTATTTGCTCTCTCCGCCGCCTGGCCGTTTCTTCCCGGTGCAAACTCGCTGGCGTTTAAAGGTATTAGCGTCTTCTTTGGCCTGATGTTAACGCTGGGCTCGGCAGGGGTGATGAACCATGCCATGAGCGGTCTGGTCCTGATTTACTCCCGCGCACTGCGCAAAGGCGATGTCATTCGGGTGGCGGATAACGAAGGCAAGGTCAGTGAAATTGGCATGCTGGCGACCAAAATTATTACCCGGGAAAATTATGTCGTTACCGTGCCCAACGCGGTGGTGGTGAGCGGTAAGATCACCAATCTGAGCGCGCTACAGCCCGATGGCAGCCTCAATCTGACGGTCAGCGTCACGATCGGTTATGACACCCCATGGCGTCAGGTGCATGCCATGCTGGAGCTGGCCGCGAAACGGGCAAAAGGGATTGACCTTTCCGAGCCGCCGCTGGTACGCCAGTTAGGGCTAATGGACTGGTATATCGCTTACGAATTGCAGGTCCGTCTGCTGCCCGAACAGTCCCTCGCGGTTGCCCGCAATGAACTGCATAGCCAGATACAGGATGTGTTTAACGAATTTAACGTGCAGATCATGTCCCCGAATTTTGTTATGCAGCCAGAGGGCAGCGTAATGGTTGCCAAAGAGAACTGGTATACCGCGCCAGCCAAACCCCCTCAGGGCGAAACGTGACGGCCCGGTTTTTCCGTGGCAAGGCAAAATGTTACAGCTTTTAATCGACGATCGCCGATTTTACACGGGTCATCGCCAGAATGTTTTTTGAGCGCATATTTAATTTCTCGAGGATCCTCACGCGGTAGGTGCTGGTCGTTTTTTGTGACAGTTGCAGCTTTTTCGCGATCTCATGGTTTTCCAAATGAAACAGCTTCAGCACGTCATATTCGCGTCGCGTAAAGGAGTGTGTTCTGAGCGCCCGGTAAAAGCGCATCAGCTGCTGAAAAGGGTGAGCAGTAAAATGCATCGACGAATAGATAATATTATCGATTCTCACTGCGCGGTTGGCTTCTATCTCATGCATCAGGACAATGTAATCACGCTTAACTTTTTTGACCTGCCGAATGGTTTTATTGCGTAACTTATCCTGTTCAATCGCAATGATAAAATCCATCGCCTGATCGACCCCATCAAGATCGTGAATATCCGCGTCATCGCGAATCAAATGGGTTGATGTCAGGGAGCTTGATACACCATGGCAAAGGTAATAGTTATCACTGATAAATAAAAAATTCATAATCGTCGTTAAATAAAGTCATGGCTAATCTCTTATCGCAGTGATCTACGGTTAATGGGTGTTGTGCGAAAAAGAGTCTAAATGATCACCCGCGAATCTAATAAACGTTATGAATGTAAAAATAAATGTTTACATTTTAGCCAGTCGATGGCGAAGAAATCAGCGGGACGGAAGGGGAGGACGGAAGACGTGTAATGTTATGCAATTTCGTGCTTTACATCATGCTCAGAGATGTTTATAGTGCGCCTCACTTTGGAAGCGTGGCCGAGCGGTTGAAGGCACCGGTCTTGAAAACCGGCGACCCGAAAGGGTTCTAGAGTTCGAATCTCTACGCTTCCGCCAAATTCGAAAACCCTGCGATAGCAATATCGCAGGGTTTTTTCGTTATTCCAGCCCCAGCGTATACTGCGCGATTTTGAAGTAGATAATCAGCCCGGTCCCGTCGATTAGCGTGGCGATAAACGGTGCGGAGACCACCGCCGGATCGATTTTGCAGCGTTTCAGTACCATCGGGATCACCGACGAGACGATGGCGCTCCACAGCGTAATGCAGACCAGCGTCAGGCTGACGATGAGCGTGATTTCCATCCCAATACCCATCATCCAGGCGCGAACGCAGCCCGCCAGACCCAGCGTGGCGGCAATCATTAACGAGGTGCTGATCTCTTTGCGCAGCACGCGACCCACATCGCGAAGGTGGACTTCACCCAGCGCCATGGCGCGCACCAGCGTCGAGGTGATCTGCGTCCCGCTGTTTCCGCCGGTGCCAATCAGCAGCGGAATAAAGAACGCCAGCGCGATGGCAGATTCCAGCGCCTCTTCAAAATGCTGGATCACCGAACTGGTATACGCTTCCGCAACAAACAGCAGCAGCAGCCAGACGGAGCGTTTCTTCCACAGGCTGAAGGCGCTGGTTTCCAGATAGGGCTTCTCCAGCGGCAGCGTCGCCCCCTGAAGCTGGGCATCTTCAGTAACGTCATCTTCGAGCAGATGGGCGATTTCACGCTCGGTAAGGCAGCCCACCAGCTTGCCGTGGGTCACCACAGGCACCACATCCGCACCCGCGTGCGCCAGCAGCCCGGCGACATCCGCCCGCTCATCTTCCGGTTTGAGCTGAATAAAATCCGATATCATCAACCCCTTAACAGGCTGCACGGTATCCGTGGCCTGCAATAATTTGCGTACGGCGATTAAACCTGCGAGGCGACCGTTATCTTCGATAAAAATATGCGACGGAATATCATCATCTTTTAATTTTTCAAAGAACTGCTCGCGTGCCAGAGCTACGCATAATGAAATATCGATAACGATAAAATCGGTATTCATATATTGCGCGATGGCGCTGTCATTAAAAACCAGGTTTTGGTTGTGAATAGCGTAAGACATAGTAAATTCCCTTTGAATATTAAAATCTCTCAGGGGCGAGCAAGACAGGGCATGTCGGAAAGGAGATCCCCACGTCCTGGGTTCAGCACTGTACACCGTATCCCACAAGGGAAGTTATACTGACAAAGCCTTGATTCGACAGTGCCTGTTTTACCCTGTGCCGGTTCTCTCGAACCCACCAGAGCGATAACGTGTATTTGTACAGGAGCCTCGCCATAACGAGATCGTTGTAAAACGAGAGGGATAATACGCCTGTTTAAATTTAGTGCTCAGAAAATTAAATAATGTTTAAGAACGGTTTAGGTAAATCTTATTAATAAAATGTTGAGGGTTTATTTAAGGTTATTCATTTTAAATGGACAATTAAATTATTAACGGGGGAGGGGAAAATGACATGGTTTGATAACCTGCTGAATCATTTTGCGCTATATCCGGCACATCTGTTTGTGCTGTTATTCGTGATGGCGCTGAGCAAATCGACGGTGCTGATCTCCTCCGTGCTGCCGCCTGCGTCGGTGATGCTGCTGGCGGGCATTACCGTCAGCCAGGGGAGCATGCATCCTGCGCTGACGTGGCTCGCCGTGGTGATGGGGGCAACGGCGGGTTCGGTGCTGAATTACCATATCGGCCAACTGATGGGGCATACCAGGATGGTCACGCGCTTCACCTCAAAGCATGCCAATAAGTTCCTGCGGGTCCAGCATCAGCTGCAAAAGAACGGGGTCATCGTGCTTTTTACGTCGCGCTTCCTGGCGGTGTTGCGTTACATCGTCCCGCTGGCGGCCGGGATGCTCAGGCTGAACGCCGTCAAGGTCTACGCCGTCAGCCTGCTTTCCGCCTGTGCGTGGGCGGCGCTGTATGTCGGCGCGGTCACCGGCATCAGCGCCTTTTGAATTACAGGCTCCCCATTCCGCCGTCCACCAGCAGTTCCGTTCCCACCGTGTAGCTCGACTCGTCGGAGGCCAGATAGAGTGCGGCTTTTGCCAGCTCGGTCGTCGAGCCCATTCTGCCCAGCGGCACCAGCTTAATGACCTCTGCCATCATCGCGTTAAGCGCCTCGTCGCTTAAGCCCGTTTTTGTAAACGCCGGGGTTTCCACCGGACCGGGACTCAGACCGTTGACGCGGATCCCGCGCGGCAGCAGCTCCGCCGACAGTGTACGCGCCAGCGACAGCAGGGCGGCCTTGCTCGCGGCATACGCGCTGCTGGTGGGCAGGCCGATGCGCGCGCTCACGGAGCCGCAGAGGATCACCGAGGATGGGTTATTCAGCAGCGGCAGCAGCGCCTGAATTAAAAAGAACGGTCCCTTCAGGTTGATGTTCATCAGACGGTCCCAGGCCTCTTCCTGCCAGGCTTCCAGCGGCGCGTGCGTTACGTCACCGGCGTTGAGAAAGACCGCATCCAGGCGTGGCCAGCGGGCGGTGAGGGTCTCCGCCAGCGCTTTTTGCGACGAAATATCGCCTGCGTCGGTTGGGATCACCCAGGCCTTATCGCCCAGAATGCGCTCTGCTTCGGCGAGGGTATCCGGGTTGCGTCCGGTCACGGCGACGCGCGCCCCTTCGGCGATAAACGCCTGCGCGGTGGCGAGACCGATAACGCTGGTGCCGCCGGTAATCAACGTATACTTATCGGTTAAACGACCCATGTTCTTCTCCTGAAATGTCTCTGGAGAAAGCACTATAGAAACGTTAGTATCGAAAGGAAACCAGGTACCAAATGGATACTAACGAGGCAAGAGGTGTGAAATGGCAGAGCTGCTGGAAGCGTGCTGCGAAAAAAAATCTGAGGCGTATACCTGCCCGATGACGCAGTTTGTGAATCTGATTTCCGGTAAGTGGGCGATCCCCATTCTCTATCGCCTGATTGTGTTCAATACGCCCGTTCGCTTTGGCGATCTGCTGCGTGCCGCTGCCCCCATCACCCAGAAAGAGCTGACGAAGCAGCTGCGCCTGTTTGAGCAGCGCGGTCTGGTGACGCGAACGGTCTACCCGGAGATCCCGCCGCGCGTGGAGTATCAGATCACCGAGCTGGGGCTAACCCTTCAGGACGCACTCTCGCCGCTGGCCGCCTGGATGAGCGAATACGGCGACCAGCTTCAGCGTTAGGCTACTGTTTTACGTAGCGCGGATCCCCGCTTCATCGGTGAGATAGGCCACCAGAATATCGACTGCGACCCCGTAGCGCGCGTCGCGAACAATCAGCAGCGACCACCAGTCGCCGATAATATCCAGCGAACGGGCGACGGGGCAGGTGCTCTCTTCAAGGCGGGTACGTTTCACAGCGAATTCTCCGGTGGGGTATGGTTTTTTTATAAAACTCATCGGCACACGCCGTAAGCACGTTAATCATCAGTTTGAGAAATGCTTCCCGAAAAACCTGTCACGGATCTGTCACACTCAGGGCGACATTAAAAACGTGTGAGGAATTAGGGATGAGAAAAGCACTACTCGCAGTTGCCGTGGCAGGTACCCTTTCCGTGACCTTTGGCGCACAGGCGCAGGACACGCCGGACGGCTATCAGCTGGAACAGGTGCTCATCATGAGCCGCCACAACCTGCGCGCGCCGCTTGCCAATAACGGCAGCGTGCTGGAGCAGTCCACGCCGAAGCAGTGGCCGGAGTGGGACGTCCCGGGTGGACAGCTCACCACCAAAGGCGGCGTACTGGAAGTGTATATGGGTCACTATATGCGCGAGTGGCTGGCAGAGCAGGGGATGGTGAAGACGGGTGAATGCCCGCCAGCGGATGCCGTCTATGCCTACGCCAACAGCCTCCAGCGCACCGTGGCGACCGCGCAGTTCTTTATCACCGGCGCGTTCCCGGGGTGCGATGTTCCTGTGCATCACCAGGAAAAAATGGGCACCATGGACCCCACCTTCAATCCGGTCATTACCGATAACTCCCCTGAGTTTCGTGAGAAAGCGCTGAAAGCGATGGAGACGGAACGGCAGAAAATGCAGCTGGATGAAAGCTACAAACTGCTGGAACAGCTGACAAACTACAGCGACTCGCCGTCCTGCAAGGAGAAAAAAGTCTGCTCCCTGACGGAGGCGAAAGATACGTTCAGCGCCGATTATGAAAAAGAGCCGGGCGTCTCCGGGCCGCTGAAGGTGGGTAACTCGCTGGTGGATGCGTTCACGCTTCAGTATTACGAAGGCTTCCCGACAGACCAGGTGGCCTGGGGGGAAATCAAAACCGATCAGCAGTGGCGCGTACTGTCGAAGCTGAAAAACGGCTATCAGGACTCGCTGTTTACGTCGACGGAGGTGGCGCAGAACGTGGCTAAACCGCTGGTGAAGTACATTGATAAAGCGCTGGTGACCGACCAGGCAAAAGCGCCAAAAATCACCCTGCTGGTGGGGCACGACTCTAACATCGCCTCGCTGCTGACCGCGCTGGACTTCAGGCCTTATCAGCTGCACGACCAGCAGGAACGAACCCCGATTGGCGGTAAAATTGTCTTCCAGCGCTGGCATGACAAAAACACTAATCAGGAGCTGATGAAAATTGAGTATGTTTACCAGAGTTCAGAGCAGTTGCGTAACGCCAGCGTACTGTCGCTGCAATCCCCTGCGCAGCGCGTGACGCTGGAGCTGAAGGGCTGTCCGGTGGATGGCAACGGCTTCTGTCCTGTCGATAAATTCAATGCGGTGATGAACAACGCGGCGAAATAGAAGATAACCCCCCGCGTGGGCGGGGGGAACGTTCAGACGTTTTTACGTTCGATGGTTTGCTCGCCCCAGAACAGCGAGTCTTTGTCGGTTTTTTCGAAGGCGCGAACCAGCACTTCATCGTTGCCTTCTTCCCAAATCTGCTCAGCCAGCTTTTCGTCATAATTGGCGACTTCAAAGATGGCTTCGGCAATCTCCGGAGAGGTATTGCGTAAACTTGCCCATTCGCCCACGTGGTGAGCTTTGGATTCTTGAGTTGGCATACTTGTCCTCCTGTTGGGTTAGCCGTTCAGTTTTTTGGCAAGACCCGCGACGTATTCACCCTGATAGCGGGCGATTGAAAGTTCTTCATCGCTTGGCTGACGTGAACCATCGCCACCGGCAATGGTGGTCGCACCATACGGTGTCCCGCCACGAACCTGGGAAACATCGAACAGTTCCTGCGCGCCGTAGCCAATCGGCACAATCACCATCCCATGATGGGCAAGAGTAGTCCAGGTGGAGGTGATCGTCTGCTCCTGGCCGCCGCCCGTGCCGGTAGAGCTGAACACGCTGGCCAGCTTGCCGTATAACGCGCCGGAGGCCCAGAGCCCGCCCGTCTGGTCGAGGAAGGTGCGCATCTGGCCGGACATATTGCCGAAGCGGGTCGGGGTGCCGAAGATAATGGCATCATAGTCCGCGAGCTCCTGCGGGGTGGCGACCGGGGCGTTTTGTGTTTTCCCCCCGGCTTTGGCGAAGGCTTCCGCCTGCATGGTTTCCGGTACGCGTTTAACCACGACCTCAACGCCGTCTACTCTGTTTGCGCCTTCTGCTACTGCGTGAGCCATGGTTTCAATGTGTCCATACATGGAATAATAGAGCACCAGAACTTTTGCCATTTTGCATCACTCCTCGTTGGTTTTTCTTACAGCGGATCGCTGCGTTCCTTTAAAGATATGACATCACAGCCAGACTGCAAAAATGAACGGCATTTCTTTGATATATAACAATATCTTTTGGTTACGCGCCTTGTAGCAAAATGAAACAACTTTCGCGGCGCGGATTTTTCAAAATATAAGAATGGCTTATGAATAACTTCCCCGATATTTCATACGAAAGGCTGAGATCATGTTGCAGAATATTACCTCTCGCTTGCCGGATAGCCGCATTACACTAAGCTTAGTTTCACGCGGCACAGATAAAGGCACTGCCCTTGAGCCGCGAGGTGAAAGAATCCTCTTTTACTGAATGCAATATGATGTCTAATGTTTCACACTCTGGAGGTTAGAGATGGCAAACCATCGTGGTGGTTCAGGTAATTTCGCTGAAGACCGTGAAAGAGCATCAGAAGCAGGTCGTAAAGGTGGCCAGTCTAGCGGGGGCAACTTCAAAAACGACCCTCAGCGCGCATCAGAGGCTGGTAAAAAAGGGGGTAAAAATAGCCACGGCAGCAATAAGTAGTACGCCGGGTTAACGCCCTGCCGCCGGGTTTCCCGGCGGTTTTTTTATGTCAGCTACATTGAACTGTCATCAAAGGCATCGCACACTACAGGATTAATTCTTCGTGCTGGTGTCCCATGTCCGTTTCCCGTTTTACCTTCTCCATTAAGCCTCAGGAAGCGATCCTGATTTTGATCACCATGTTCTGGGGCGGAACCTTTCTTGCCGTTCAGTACGCGGTCACGATGAGCGATCCGTTTTTCTTTGTAGGGCTGCGCTTTGCAACCGCGGCGATTGCCGTGGCGCTTATTTCGCTGAAAACCCTGCGCGGGTTGACCCTGAGAGAGCTTAAGGCGGGTGTCGCCATTGGTGTGGCGATTGCCATGGGCTACAGCCTGCAAACGTGGGGGCTCCAGTCTATCTCCAGCAGTAAATCCGCCTTCATCACCGCCATGTACGTACCGCTGGTGCCGCTGTTGCAGTGGTTGTGCCTCGGCAGAATGCCGGGCTTGATGTCGTGCATTGGCATCGTGCTGGCGTTCATCGGCCTTATTTTATTAGCCGGGCCGGAAAATAATCTGCTGGCGCTGGGGCCGGGGGAGATCATCACTCTGGTGGGGGCCGTCGCCATTGCGGCAGAAATTATCCTGATTAGCGCCTGGGCAGGAAAAGTGGACGTCAAGCGGGTGACGGTGGTGCAGCTTACCACCGCGTCGCTGGTGGCGTTCGCGACGATGGTGCCGGCAGGGGAGTCCGTCCCGCCGATGTCTACCGGGCTTATCGTCGTGGCGCTGGGGCTGGGCATTTTCAGCGCCATTATCCAGGTCACCATGAACTGGGCGCAGCGCAGCGTATCCCCAACTCGGGCGACGGTCATTTATACCGGTGAACCGGTATGGGCGGGTATTTTCGGGCGACTCGCCGGGGAACGTCTGCCCCTGCTGGCGCTGGTGGGCGCGGCGTTTATTATCGCCGGGGTGCTGGTGAGCGAGTTGAAGTTAAAAAAACGACGTAAGGCGACTGCCGGATTGAGCGCTGAACAAGGGGCAGATAGCTAATAACGCGCAGCCTGCCCGTTTAGCCCGGCGGCGCTTCGCTTGCGCGGGCCTACTTGCCAATTGTAGGCCGGGTAAGCGTAGCGTCACCCGGCAAGAAAGCGGCACGTATTTCAGGTGGAGGGGGTGATGGCTTTTCCTTGCGGTACATCCCTTTTCCGGCGGCTCAGCAGGGCATTGAGCAGGATCGCGCCGAAGGTCGCCGTGCCAATCCCGCCCACCGTAAATCCGCCCAGCGTCAGGGCGAAATCACCCGCCCCCAACACCAGCGTTACCGCCACCATGATCAGGTTACCGTTCTGGCTCAGATCAACATGATTCTGCACCCAGATACGTGCCCCTGCCACGGCAATCAGACCAAATACCACAATCGAGGCGCCGCCAATCACGGGGGCCGGGATGGTGTGGATCAATGCGCCGAATTTCGGGGAAAAGCCGAGCAGCATCGCCATCACCGCCGCCGCCACGAAGACCAGCGTCGAGTAGACTTTGGTCACAGCCATCACGCCGATGTTTTCCGCGTAGGTCGTCACGCCGCTGCCGCCGACCGAGCCGGAGAGCATGGTCGCCAGACCGTCTCCCACAAACGCCCGCCCTATATACGGATCCATATTGCGCCCGGTCATTCCCGCTACGGCTTTCAGGTGGCCCAGGTTTTCAGCCACCAGAATCACCGCGACAGGCGCGATGAGCATCATCGCCTGAGCGTTAAAGGTGGGTGAGGTCATCTGCGGCAGGCCGAACCAGGCGGCCTGGTGAATCAGTGTGAAATCAACCGGTTTGCCGAGACCGAACACGTTCGCCAGCAGCGCGTAGACCAGACAGGCCGCAATCAGCCCGACCAGGATCAGCAGCCGTTGGATCATGCCGCGCGTAAAGACCGCCACCACGCCGATGCACAGCACCGTTATCACCGCCATCCAGCTTTCAAATGGTGAGCCGGAAACGCTCTTCACCGCAATCGGCGCGAGGTTCAGGCCTATCGCCATCACCACCGCCCCGGTGACGACGGGGGGCATCATCCGCTCGATCCAGCGCGTGCCGACTTTCATCACCACCAGACCGGTCAGGGTGTAGACCAGCCCACAGGCGATAATGCCGCCGAGGGCCACGCTCAGGTTGGGGTTAATACCCTGACCGTTAAACCCGGTCGCTGCAATGACCACCCCAACGAAGGCGGCGCTGGAGCCCAGATAGCTGGGCACACGCCCGCCGGTGACAAAAAAGAACAGCAGGGTACCCATACCCGACATCAAAATGGCGAGGTTAGGATCCAGCCCCATCAGCATGGGCATCAGCACCGTCGCCCCAAACATCGCGACCGCATGCTGCACGCCCATCACCATGGTCTGCCCGAGCGGGAGCCTTTCATCCGGCGCGACCACGCCTGCTTCTGTGGAGGTCGATTTCAACTGCCAGTGGGGAAGTCCGAACATGATCTGTCTCCTGAATGCGGATTAACAGGCGGGTCGCATAAGTGCGTGATAGCCGCGGTCAAACCACACCAGCCCTTGCGGCGCCGGGTGGCGTACGATGGATACAATGTCGCAGAACAGAATGTCGTGAGTACCGACGCTGACCACCTGGCTGATACGGCAGTCGAACGAGGCGAGCGCGTCCTCCAGACGCGGGCAGCCCGTGTCGCCCGTTTGCCAGCGAGCGGCGGCAAAGCGTTCCGCCATCGGCGTTTTACCGCCAAACAGGTTGGATAATGGCTCCTGTCCGGCACTCAGTGTGTTAACGCACAGGGTGCGGTTTTCGCTAAACGTCGACCAGACGGACGCGCCACGGTTGAGGCAAACCAGCAGAGTGGGCGGGGAATCGGTTACGCTGCATACCGCGCTGGCGGTGAAGCCCGCTTTTCCCGCCGGGCCGTCGGTGGTGATGATATTGACCGCTGCGCCGACGCAGGCCATAGCGTCGCGAAAGGTTTGTTTATCCGGTGTCATCACGTTCGCTCCTTACGCCAGCCCGCAGGCATCGTCAAAGGCCAGACGCGGCAGGCGTCCGTACAGTTTGGTCGTATCGCCATAGCCGATGTTAATCAGCAGATTGCTTTTGAGCAGCGTGCCCGTGAAATAGGCCGCGTCCACTTTTTCCCGGTCAAAACCCGACATCGGCCCGGTGTCCAGCCCGAGCGCGCGACAGGCGAAAATCAGGTACGCGGCCTGCATCGAACTGTTGCGAAAGGCGGTCTCTTCCGCCAGCGCGGGGCTTGCGGTAAACCAGCTTCTGGCATCGCCGTGCGGGAACAGTTCAGGCAGGCGCTCATAAAACTCGCTGTCCCAGGCGACAATCGCCGTGACCGGGGCCGTGAGCGTTTTCTCCAGGTTGCCGCTGGTGAGCGCCGGGCGCAGCTTCTCTTTTCCTTCCGGGCTTCGCACAAACACAATGCGCGCCGGGGAGCAGTTGGCGGACGTCGGCCCCCATTTCATCAGGTCATAAATCTCGCGCAGCGTCTCGTCACTGACCGGTATATCCAGCCAGCCGTTATGGGTACGTGCGCCGGTAAACAGCGTTTCCAGCGCGGCGGGCGTGATGGCTTCGCTCATTCAAGCTCCTTACAAAGCGGGTTCTGGGCTGTGCAGCAGGCTGGCAAGCCCGTTCAGCAGCAGAGTGTTAAAGATGTCCGGCGCGGTCACATTGCAGGCATGCCCGCCCTGGCGCATGACCGTTTTGCGGGCGTGCGGGAGGGCGGCGTGCAGTTCAGCGGAGCAGACGGACGGCACCAGCAGATCGTCGGTGGAGCAGATAATCTGTACGGGGCAGCGAACGCGTGCAGCGTGGCGGCTGAAATCGGCCTGTTTCAGGGCATGCAGCCTGCGCAGCAGATTGGCTTTGCCCTGAAAATGGGCCAGCGCCAGCGCGTGCTCGGCCTCCAGCCGCGGGGCGCGGGCGGCCATCCAGTCTGCCGGGTAGAGGAACAACGGCTGTGCCTCTACCCACGCCTGCGCGCCGCCCGCATGCAGCAGACGTTCGCGAACGTCAAAACAGCGGCGGGTATGGGCATTGAGGGTCAGCCAGCCGTTGACGCAGACCAGCGCGGTGAGGGCGTCGGGCTTATCGATGGCCAGCCGCAGGCCGACCAGCGCCCCCAGCGCGTGGCCGACTACGCAGTAACGGGCGATCCCGGCCCCGGCTAACGCCAGCGCAAGCTCGTCGGCCATGTGTGCGAGGGTGTAGTTTTCCGGCAGGGTATCCGGGTTGTTCCCCGTGCCCCGCTGGTCGTAGCACACCACCTGATACTCCTGCCCCAGCACGGCGAGCTGGGGCAGCCAGTAGCTGCCGCTGCCGCCGAGCCCGGCAATCAGTACCACCACGGGCGCGCCCGCAAAGGGGGGCGGTGAAATGGACAGTTTCATGGCCGCCTCACTTCGCGATGTGCGCAACGGTGGCAATTTCAACCAGCGCTTCGGGCTTTACCAGCCCGCACTGGATGCAAAACCGCGCCGGTTTATCGCCGGGGAAAAACTCCGCGTAGATTTCGTTAATCGCGGCGTAGTTTTTCCAGTCGGTGATAAAGATGCTGTTGAAGGTCACGTCCTCCATCGTCCCACCCGCCGTTTCGATCACGGTTTTGATCGTCTCCAGCACGTGGCGGGTTTGCGCCTTTGGGTCATCGATAAACACCACGTTGTTGTCTTTATCAAACGGCAGCGTGCCCGAGACATACACCACGCCGTCGGCGAGAGTGCCGGGGGCAAACGGGGCAATCGGGGTGCTGGTGCCCGGCGGAATAATCACGGATTTCGGCATAGCGGTTCTCCTCAGGCGATGCGGGCGAGCGGGGGATCCAGCGCGTCGCAGAAATCATTGACGTTACTGACCCAGCCAAAAAAGGTTTCGATATTGAACAGGGCGGCTTTCTGGGCAAAATCCGGCCCGGCCTGATGGGTGGCATCCTCCAGCACCACCCCAAAATACTCGAGGAAAAAGCCGTCGCGCAGGGTCGACTCCACGCACACGTTGGTGGCGATGCCGGTGAACACCAGATGGCGAATGCCCCGGCTGCGCAGCAGGCTGTCGAGCGGGGTATTGAAAAAGCCGCTGTAGCGCGGTTTCGGCAGCACGATATCGCCGGGTTCCGGTACCAGCTCATCCACCAGCTGATAATCCCAGCCGCCTTTCGCCAGCAGCGTGCCCTGGAGTTCGGGCCGTTGACGCATGGTTTTCAGGGCGTTGGATTTGTGAAAGTTGGGTGAGCCGGGACCGCCAGCCTCGACGTACTGGTCGTCCCAGCCGTTCTGGAACCAGACGATCAGCATGCCCGCAGCACGCGCGGCGCTCACGGCGGTTTTGATGTTCTCAATCACCGGCTGCGTGGTGGAGACGTCAAACCCGGCCAGATCCAGATACCCGCCTTTACTGGCATAGGCGTTTTGCATATCCACCACGATCAGCGCGCTGCGCTGCGCGTCAAAGGTAATGGCTTCCGGGCGAGCGTTGAGGGTCGTCATTACGCCACCTCCTTCGTCACGGCAGGGATGTGGGCGCGGCACTGCATCAGCGGCTGAATGCGCTCGCCGAAAGTTTCCACGCCGGTGAGAAAATTATCGAAGGTCAGCAGCACGCCTTCGGCGCCGGGCACGGCAGCCACTTCGTCGAGCATTCTGGCGACGCTGGCATACGAGCCAACCAGGGTGCCCATGTTGATATTGACGGCAGACGTCGGGTCGGCCATCTGGCGAACGTTGGTGTCCGCGCCGGAGCGGGTATCCTTCTGGCTCTGCTCGGTAAGCCAGCTCAGCGCTTCGTCATCCGCGCCGTCCTTGTATCGTTCCCATTTGGCGCGCGCGGCGTCGTCGGTTTCGTCGGCAATCACCATAAACAGCACGTAGGAACCCACGTCGCGCCCGGTTTTGTCGGCGGCCGCTTTCATGCGTGCCGCGGTGGGCGCGAAGGCGGCCGGGGTGTTAACGCCTTTGCCGAAGCAGAAGTTGAAGTCGGCGTATTTCGCCGAGAATTCCATTCCCGCGTCGCTCTGTCCGGCGCATATCACCTTCATCGGCACCGACGGCTGCGGGCTGACGCGGCAGTCGTTCATGGTAAAGAAGTCGCCTTTGAAATCGCTTTTGCCGGTGCCCCATAGATCGCGCAGCACCCGCACATATTCAGTCAGGTAGTCGTAACGACGGGAGAAGTAATCGTCCCCCGGCCAGATCCCCATCTGCTCGTACTCCGGCTTTTGCCAGCCGGTGACCAGGTTAACGCCAAAGCGCCCGCCGGAGATGGAGTCGATGGTGGAGGCCATCCGCGCCACGATTGCCGGGGGAAGGGTAAGGGTGGCGGCGGTGGCGTAAATCTGGATGCGCGAGGTTACCGCCGCCAGGCCCGCCATCAGGGTGAAAGACTCCAGGTTGTGGTCCCAGAATTCGGTCTTACCGCCGAAACCGCGCAGCTTGATCATCGAGAGCGCAAAGTCGAAGTGGTAGTGCTCCGCTTTCTGCACGATGGCTTTATTCAGCTCAAAGGTCGGCATGTATTGCGGGGCAGTGGTCGAGATAAGCCAGCCGTTGTTGCCGATCGGTACAAATACGCCAATTTTCATCACGAACCTCTCTTCATTACGTCGCAGGTGTCACGATGTTTTTGCAAAGGCAGTGCCAGTTTTGAAAATCACTTTGTTATTAATGTGTTAAATGATGGTTGTTAAAATTAACAGCGAAAATGTGGACTGGATGGTCAAAATCATTGCACAGAAAACAGGCACTCATGCGCGCTGAGGGTGCAGAAGGTCGTGGCGAGACGGGGGTTTTGCTATGCTGAGCGCAGGACAGAAAATGGAGAGCGAAAATGACACAAGGCGCAGTGAAAACACCCGGAAAACGTTCGCAGGCGGTGAGCGCCAAGAAACAGGCGATCCTCAGCGCTGCGCTGGAGACATTTTCGCAGTTTGGTATTCACGGTACGCGCCTTGAGCAGGTGGCGGAGCAGGCCGGGGTGTCCAAAACCAATCTGCTCTACTACTACCCGTCAAAAGAGGCGCTCTATATCGCGGTGATGCAGCAGATCCTCGATATCTGGCTGGCACCTCTAAAGGCGTTTCGCGAAGAGCTGGCCCCGCTGGTGGCGATAGAGGAGTACATACGCCTGAAGCTGGAGGTATCGCGTGATTACCCGCAGGCATCAAGGCTGTTCTGCCTGGAGATGTTGCAGGGCGCGCCGCTGTTGCAGGCGGAGCTGACGGGAGATCTAAAACAGCTGGTGGACGATAAATCGGCCATTATTGCCGGATGGGTCGCCAGCGGAAAACTGGCGCCCGTCGATCCGCATCATCTGATCTTCATGATTTGGGCCTCAACCCAGCACTACGCTGACTTCGCGGCCCAGGTCGAGGCGGTGACCGGTAAAACGCTCCAGGACGAGGCGTTTTTCCAGAGTACGCTGGATAACGTGCAGCGGATGATTATCGAAGGGATCCGTGTGCGCTAATCAGCCGGTTGGAAAGGGCAGCTTAAATTGCCCTCTTCACACTGCATCAACGAGGCCAGAAAGGCTTCGCGCTCCGCTGTTTTCTCCGTCAGGCACTGGTTGATAATCATCGGCTGAATAGTGCCACCTTCGGTTCCTGAACCCATCAATTTACAGTCTGCGTCACGCAGGGCGATCCACGCCTGCTGCGCCTTTTTCAGCAGGTCGCGCTGAGGGGCTGCCGCGCGTTTGATGGCGGCCTGGTACGTCTGGTTGAGCTTTTTATCCGCAGCCTGGTACTGCTCTGCCGCACAGGCACTGAGTTCTGTCTGGGTGGTCGCTTTGTCGCACTCGTCGGCCAGCGCACTGGCGCTGAGCAGCAGTGCTGCGCCTGC
Source organism: Enterobacter cloacae complex sp. 302F9 (assembly GCF_050030335.1). Classification (NCBI taxonomy): domain Bacteria; kingdom Pseudomonadati; phylum Pseudomonadota; class Gammaproteobacteria; order Enterobacterales; family Enterobacteriaceae; genus Enterobacter; species Enterobacter cloacae complex sp. 302F9. The sequence continues at coordinate 1,710,315 of NZ_JBLGUC010000001.1, forward strand.
GAGAAATATTCTTTTCATCATTCCCTCCGTGTAAAAAAGCCGGATGCGCTGCGCTTATCCGGCCTGGGCTATTTTGTAGCCCCGGTAAGCGTAGCGTCACCGGGGAGAGTTTACACGATTAACCGATTGTCATCAGGCTGGCGTTACCGCCCGCCGCCGCGGTGTTGACGCTGAGCGAGCGCTCAACGTACAGACGCTCCAGCAGCAGGTTGGTCTCCCCGCGGGCGAAGCCCTGCACCGAGACAATCGCGCCGCTGCGGGCCGCAACCTGCTCGCACAGTTCGCGCAGCTGGTCGGAATCACCGTGGTAGATCACCGCGTCAAACGGCTGGGTCAGCAGGGCATCGGCCTTCGCAAAGCGAATGCGGGCCGAGACCGCTTTTGGCAACTGTTTGGCGAGGTCGCGATGCAGGGCATCTTCCGGCCACAGCACCTCACAGCGCGTTGCCGTTGCGGCTGCCAGCTGCACCAGCGCATCCTCCTCGTTATCCGCCACGCACAGCACACGCTCGCGCGGCATCAGCGTCCAGGTGTTGCGCTCACCGGTTGGACCCGGCAGCAGACGCTGTGTTCCCGCCTGCGCCAGTTCGCCGTACTGCTGTGCAATCGCATGCAGCTCGGGACGATTTTCAGCCCACTTAATCAGCGCGTCCAGCGGCTGGGTCAGCACGGCTTTCACCTGCGCATCCACCGGATATTCCGCGTCCTGACGCGCCAGCGTCACGCCCAGCGCATTTTCCGGACGGTTTGCCAGCAGGCGGTACAGATAGAGCGGACCGCCCGCTTTCGGGCCGGTGCCGGAGAGACCTTCACCGCCGAACGGCTGCACGCCCACGACCGCGCCAACCATGTTGCGGTTGACGTACAGGTTGCCGACTTTAGCATTGCCGGTCACCTGGGCAATGGTTTCGTCGATACGGGTATGCACGCCAAGCGTCAGGCCGTAACCCGAGGCGTTGATCTGATCGATCAGCTCGTTGAGGTTGTTACGGTTGTAGCGCACCACGTGCAGTACCGGACCGAAGACCTCTTTTTTCAGCTCGTCGAAGCTTGCCAGCTCAATCAGCGTTGGCGGCACGAAGGTGCCGGTCTGCCACTCGCGGGCATCTTCGCTGTTCTCGCGCACCGCCTGGAACACCGGACGGCCTTTGGCACGCATGGTCTGAATGTGGTTTTCAATGTTGGCTTTGGCTTCCGCGTCGATGACCGGCCCGATGTCGGTGGTGAGACGGCCCGGGTTGCCCATGCGGCATTCCGCCATCGCACCGCGCAGCATCTTCAGCGTGTGGTCAGCCACGTCATCCTGTAAGCACAGTACGCGCAGGGCGGAACAGCGTTGGCCCGCGCTGTCGAAGGCAGAGGCCAGCACGTCAACGACGACCTGCTCGGTGAGCGCGGAGGAGTCCACGATCATGGCGTTCATGCCGCCGGTTTCAGCGATCAGCGGGGTAGGACGGCCCTGCGCATCCAGACGGGTGGCGATGTTGCGTTGTAGCAGGGAGGCCACTTCGGTAGAACCGGTAAACATCACGCCGCGTACGCGGTTATCGGAGGTCAGTTTGGCCCCGACCGTTTCACCGCGCCCTGGCAGCAGCTGCACCACGCCCGCCGGTACGCCCGCTTCCAGCAGAATGTTAATGCCCTGGGCGGCAATCAGCGGGGTCTGCTCTGCCGGTTTCGCCAGCACGCTGTTGCCTGCGGCCAGCGCCGCGGCAATCTGGCCGGTGAAGATCGCCAGCGGGAAGTTCCACGGGCTGATACACACCACCGGGCCGAGCGGACGGTGGGTTTCGTTGTCGAAATCATCGCGCACCTGACCGGCGTAGTAGTGCAGGAAGTCGACCGCCTCGCGCACTTCGGCGATGGCGTTGCTGAAGGTTTTACCCGCTTCACGCACCAGAATGCCGATAAGCTGCTGCATCTGATCTTCCATCAGCACCGCCGCGCGTTCCAGAATGGCGGCACGCTCCTGCGGCGGGGTGGCAAACCAGATTGGCGCGTTGTTCACCGCGCTCTCCAGGGCCTGCTCCACTTCCGTTTCCGTGGCTTCGCGCACGTAGCCGACGATATCCTTCGGCTCTGCCGGGTTGATCACCGGCTGCATTTCACCGTCCTCAACGGACTGCTCAAGGATCGGCCTGGCCTGCCACTTATGCAATGCGCTGTTTAGCAGGGCAGAAGAGAGCGACGCCAGACGGTGTTCGTTGGCGAGATCCAGACCCGCCGAGTTGACGCGACCTGCACCATACAGCTCGCGCGGCAGGGCAATCTTCGGATGCGGCAGACCAATCTGGCCTTCCTGCGCCGCCATCTTCTCAACGGCCTGTACCGGATCGGCCACCAGCTCGTCCAGCGGCAGGGTGGTATCGGCGATGCGGTTAACAAAGGAGGTGTTCGCCCCGTTCTCCAGCAGACGACGCACCAGGTAGGCCAGCAGGGTTTCGTGGGTACCTACCGGGGCATAGATTCGGCACGGACGGTTCAGCATGCCGTCGGCCACTTTACCGGTCACTTGCTCGTACAGCGGTTCACCCATGCCGTGCAGGCACTGGAACTCGTACTGGCCCGGATAGTAGTTTTGCCCGGCCAGGCTGTAGATCGCCGCCAGGGTGTGGGCGTTGTGGGTGGCGAACTGAGGATAAATCAGGTTCGGCACGCCGAGCAGTTTTTTCGCGCAGGCGAGGTAAGAGACGTCGGTATAGACCTTGCGGGTATAGACCGGATAACCTTCCAGACCTTCCATCTGGGCGCGTTTGATTTCGCTGTCCCAGTAGGCGCCCTTCACCAGACGGATCATCAGGCGGCGACGGCTGCGGCTGGCCAGATCAATCAGGTAGTCAATGACGAACGGACAGCGTTTCTGGTAGGCCTGGATAACGAAACCAATCCCGTTCCAGCCCGCCAGCTCCGGCTCGAAGCACAGTTTTTCCAGCAGGTCGAGGGAGATCTCCAGACGGTCCGCCTCTTCGGCGTCGATGTTGATGCCGATGTCATACTGGCGCGCCAGCAGGGTCAGGGACTTCAGGCGCGGGTAGAGTTCTTCCATCACCCGGTCGTACTGCGCACGGCTGTAGCGCGGGTGCAGGGCGGAAAGCTTGATAGAGATGCCCGGACCTTCATAAATACCGCGACCGTTGGACGCTTTACCGATGGCGTGGATCGCCTGCTGGTAAGAGACCATGTAGGCCTGCGCGTCGGCGGCGGTCAGCGCCGCTTCACCCAGCATGTCGTAGGAGTAGCGGAAGCCTTTATCTTCCAGCTTACGGGCGTTCGCCAGCGCTTCGGCAATGGTTTCCCCGGTGACGAACTGCTCGCCCATCAGGCGCATCGCCATGTCCACGCCCTTGCGGATCAGCGGCTCGCCGCTCTTGCCGATAATGCGGTTCAGAGAGCGTGACAGGTTGGCTTCGTTATGGGTGGAGACCAGCTTGCCGGTAAACAGCAGACCCCAGGTGGCGGCGTTGACGAACAGGGACGGGCTGCGGCCAATGTGGGAGTGCCAGTTGCCGTTACTGATTTTGTCGCGGATCAGGGCATCGCGGGTGGCTTTATCCGGAATACGCAGCAGCGCTTCCGCCAGACACATCAGCGCCACGCCTTCCTGCGAGGAGAGGGAGAACTCCTGCAACAGACCCTGCACCATACCGGCGCGTCCGCTGGCGGTTTTCTGGTTACGCAGCTTGTCGGCGAGCTGATACGCGAGGCTGTGCGCCTGAGCGGCAACGGCTTCCGGCAGGCGCGCCTGCTCCAGCAGCATCGGCACGGCGTCGGTTTCGGCACGGCGGTAGGCGCCGGTAATGGCGGCGCGGCTGACGGACTGCGGCAGGATCTGCTCGGCAAATTCCAGGAACGGCTGGTGGTTCTCTTCAATGGCCGTCGCGGCCTCTTCGCTTTCGTTCGCTGCGCCCGCCAGCAGAGCAGGCAGCTCCGGCAGACCTTCTTCACTCTCCAGTCTTTCCAGATAGTTAAAAATCGCCTGCTTGATTAACCAGTGCGGTGTGCGGTCGATGCGGGTCGCAGCGGTTTTAATCCGTTCGCGGGTAGCGTCATCCAGCTTAACCCCCATGGTGGTCATCCCCATGCCAAAACTCCTGTTGTTCTGTAATAGCGTTCTGTTGATAGCGTGAAATATCCACCATGTTGCAACTTTGTGCAACCGTGTTAAATGTGACCTGGTCTGCAAGCTGGAAAATGAATGGATTGTTAACGATTAGTTAGCTGTGAAAAAGAACGTGCGGCGGTTTCTGAGCCCAGTTTTTATGCGGTGCTTAACACTTTTTAAAGGTGCAACCCGTAAAAGCGTGAGCGAGTGCAACCTATAGGAAAGACGTATAAAACCAGGGATGAAATTCATGTAAATGCAGTGTTAAATCGTTTGTCAGTGGGATGCGTATACGGCAGGATAGCGCGCCCAACGGAAACACATACACACATCACTACGTTCCGGTGATGACATAACAAGGCAACCCGGACGGTTGTCGCTCGACATTTTGGAGAATTTGAATGGCTATTAGCACACCGATGCTGGTGACATTTCTCGTTTATATTTTTGGCATGATCCTGATAGGGTTTTTGGCATGGCGTTCAACGAAAAACTTTGACGACTACATCCTCGGCGGGCGCAGCTTAGGCCCGATGGTCACCGCACTCTCTGCGGGCGCTTCCGACATGAGCGGCTGGCTGCTGATGGGGCTGCCGGGCGCGATTTTCATCTCCGGTATCTCCGAAAGCTGGATCGCCATCGGCCTGACCGTTGGCGCGTGGATCAACTGGAAGCTGGTGGCAGGCCGTCTGCGCGTGCACACCGAAGCCAACAACAACGCCCTGACGCTGCCGGACTACTTCACCGGACGCTTTGAAGATAACAGCCGTATCCTGCGCATTATCTCCGCGGTGGTGATCCTGCTGTTCTTCACCATCTACTGTGCCTCCGGCATCGTGGCGGGCGCGCGCCTGTTCGAAAGCACCTTCGGCATGAGCTATGAAACCGCCCTGTGGGCCGGCGCCGCAGCAACCATCCTCTATACCTTCGTGGGCGGATTCCTGGCGGTAAGCTGGACCGATACCGTGCAGGCGAGCCTGATGATCTTCGCCCTGATCCTGACTCCGGTGATTGTCATTTTCACCGTCGGCGGCTTTGGCGAATCGCTGGAAGTGATCAAGCAGAAGAGCATCGAAAACGTCGATATGCTGAAAGGGCTGAACTTCGTCGCCATTGTCTCTCTGATGGGCTGGGGCCTGGGCTACTTCGGCCAGCCGCACATTCTGGCGCGCTTCATGGCGGCGGATTCTCACCACACCATCGTTCACGCGCGTCGCATCAGCATGACGTGGATGATCCTGTGTCTGGCGGGGGCGTGTGCGGTCGGCTTCTTCGGTATCGCGTACTTCAACAACAACCCGGCGCAGGCGGGCGCGGTGAACCAGAACGCCGAGCGCGTGTTCATCGAGCTGGCGCAGATCCTGTTCAACCCGTGGATTGCCGGTATTCTGCTCTCCGCGATCCTCGCGGCGGTGATGTCCACCCTGAGCTGTCAGCTGCTGGTGTGCTCCAGCGCCATCACCGAAGACCTCTACAAAGCGTTCCTGCGTAAGGGCGCGAGCCAGAAAGAGCTGGTGTGGGTAGGGCGCTTTATGGTGCTGGTGGTTGCGCTGGTGGCGATTGCGCTGGCGGCAAACCCGGAAAACCGCGTCCTGGGGCTGGTGAGCTACGCCTGGGCGGGCTTCGGTGCGGCATTTGGTCCGGTGGTGCTGTTCTCTGTACTGTGGTCACGCATGACCCGCAACGGCGCGCTGGCGGGGATGATTATCGGTGCGGTAACCGTTATCGTCTGGAAACAGTTCGCGTGGCTGGGCCTGTACGAAATCATTCCGGGCTTCATCTTCGGCAGCCTCGGTATCGTGGTGTTTAGCCTGCTGGGTAAAGCGCCGTCTGCGTCTATGCAGAAACGCTTTGCGGAGGCGGACGCGCACTATCACTCAGCGCCGCCGTCTAAGCTCCAGGCTGAGTAATTTACCCCCCACCCTAACCCTCTCCCCGGTGGGGAGAGGGGATAGTCCTTTCACCTATGTGAGTCTTCATCAATGAGAATTAAAACAGGGTTAATGGTGGCAGCATTCGTGATGCTGGCGGGCTGTAGCGCACCCGCACAGCACGCGGCGGTGGAAACCTGCAAAGCAGAAAATCAGATGCAGCAGACCACGCTTTATTTCGGCTTAAACCGTCCTGCCGGGGCGCAAATCACAGGCAACGAATGGCAGCAGTTTGTCGACCAGGACGTGACGCCACGCTTTCGCGATGGTTTAACGGTATTTGATGCGCGCGGTCAGTGGCTGGGGAATGATGGAAAAGTGGCGCGCGAGCCGAGCAAGGCATTGATGCTGATCCACGGTAAAGATGCGCAGAGCGAGAAGAACATCGAAGCGTTGCGCGAAATTTATAAATCACGCTTCGCGCAGGAGTCGGTGATGCGGGTCGACCAGCCGGTGTGCGTGCAGTTTTAATGAAAACGGCGGGATAACCCGCCGTTGTTGTATCGTAGGCCCGTGCAAGCGAAGCGCCGCCGGGCACAAAACTTACAGCACCAACCCCGCAAAGCTCGCCGACAGCAGGCTTACCAGCGTTGCCCCGTATACAAGGCGTAAACCAAACCGCGACACCACGTTACCCTGTTGCTCATTCAGACCTTTTATTGCTCCCGCCACAATGCCAATGGAAGCGAAGTTAGCGAACGATACCAGGAACACGGACAAAATCCCCAGCCCGCGCGGTGACATTTGATGGGCTATTTTTTGCAGCTCGATCATCGCCACAAATTCATTCGCCACCAGTTTAGTTGCCATAATGCTCCCCGCGCTTAAGGCATCGCTCAGCGGAATACCAATAAGCCACGCCAGCGGATAAAACACATAACCCAGAATCTGCTGGAAGCTCATGCCAAATATGCCGGAGAAGAGGGCGTTAATGGCGCTAATAAGGGCGATAAAGCCAATCAGCATCGCCAGAATAATCATCGCCACCTTAAAACCGGCCAGAATATACTCGCCCAGCATTTCAAAGAAGCTCTGGGATTCGTGCAGTTTTTCCAGCCTGATATCCGGCTCCGCTTCCGGGCGGGCCGGGTTAATGACCGAAAGAATAATAAAGGTGCTGAACATGTTCAGGATCAGCGCCGCGACGACAAACCTGGCGTCGAGCATAGTCATATAGGCCCCGACAATCGACAGCGAAACCGTCGACATGGCCGTGGCAGCCATCGTAAACAGACGACGCGAGGAGAGATCGCCCAGCACGCCTTTGTAGGCAATGAAGTTTTCCGACTGACCGAGGATCAGCGAACTCACCGCGTTAAAGGATTCCAGCTTGCCCATGCCGTTCAGTTTTGACAGCAGCGTCCCGATCACCCGAATAAAGATCGGCAGAATACGCCAGTGCTGAAGAATACCAATCAGCGCCGAGATAAAAATAATGGGGCAGAGCACGCCAAGGAAAATGAACGCCAGCCCTTTTTCACCCATCCCGCCAAAGACAAAATTCGTCCCTTCGGCAGCGAATTTAAGCAGCGACTCAAAGAAACCGGAAACGTATTTAATAATAAACAGGCCGCTTTCTGCGTGGAGGAAAAAGAACGCCAGCGCGATTTCGATCACGATCAGCTGTAAAACGAAACGAATACGAATTTTTCGGCGGTCGAAACTCACCAGCCAGGCGAGCGCAAGAATAATCACCAGCGCCAGCAGGAAATGGACAATTTTAAACATGGCTTATTTTCAGTTGGTTTTCGAGGCGGACATTTAGCCACAGCCCCGGTTAACCGTAAATGGGCATTTTCGTTATACCTTATAAAGGTAACGGTTACTCAGGCAATTATTACTCCGCAATGCGTTTACATCTGGTCATCAAAACGCAACACATTTCGCTTGTTTTTCTTGTTGCCGTAATGATAATCACTATCACAAGAATTTACTTTTCTTTGCATCAGTTGACCGCGATAAACATTTAAGGTGTCGGCATGTTTGTTCCTTTTCTCATTATGTTACGTGAAGGCCTTGAAGCGGCCCTGATTGTTAGCCTTATCGCCAGTTATCTGAAGCGTACCCAGCGCGGACGCTGGATTGGCGTGATGTGGGTTGGGGTTTTCCTTGCTGCGGCGCTCTGCCTGGGCCTCGGTATCCTCATCAACGAAACCACCGGGGAGTTCCCGCAGAAAGAGCAGGAGCTGTTTGAAGGGATCGTCGCCGTGATTGCGGTGGTGATCCTCACCTGGATGGTGTTCTGGATGCGCAAGGTCTCCCGTAACGTGAAGGTACAGCTTGAGCAGGCGGTGGATAACGCCCTGCAAAAAGGCAACCACCACGGCTGGGCGCTGATCATGATGGTCTTTTTCGCCGTGGCGCGTGAAGGCCTGGAGTCTGTGTTCTTCCTGCTCGCGGCTTTTCAGCAGGACGTGGGCATCTGGCCGCCGCTGGGCGCGGTGCTCGGGCTGGCCACGGCGGTTGTGCTTGGCTTCCTGCTCTACTGGGGCGGCATTCGTCTTAACCTGGGCGCGTTCTTCAAGTGGACCAGCCTGTTTATTCTGCTGGTGGCCGCAGGGCTGGCGGCAGGGGCGATCCGCGCCTTCCACGAAGCGGGTCTGTGGAACCACTTCCAGGAGGTGGCGTTCGATCTCAGCAACGTCCTGTCGACCCATTCACTGACCGGTACCCTGCTCGAAGGGATCTTCGGCTACCAGGAAACGCCGAGCGTCAGCGAAGTGGCGATGTACTTTATCTATCTGGTTCCGGCGCTGATCCTGTTCGCTATGCCGCCGCGTACCGGCTCGCAGGCGTCGCGCGTAGCGCCGTAAGTGCTGTTTTAGTTACAACATACTTTTAAAGGGAAGAGTCATGGCCATTCAGTTCCGTCGTAGTGCGTTATGCGCAGGCATTGCCGCGCTGTTCGTGTCTGCCTTCACCGCTCAGGCGGCAGATATTCCGCAGGTAAAAGTCACCGTCAACGATAAACAGTGCGAGCCGATGACCATCACGGTTAACAGCGGTAAAACGCAGTTTATTATTCAGAACCACAGCCAGAAGGCGCTGGAGTGGGAAATTCTGAAAGGCGTGATGGTGGTGGAAGAGCGCGAGAATATCGCGCCGGGCTTCAGCCAGAAGATGACCGCAAATCTTCAGCCCGGGGAATATGACATGACCTGCGGCCTGCTGACTAACCCGAAAGGTAAGCTGATCGTCAAAGGCGCAGCGACGGCGGACGCGGCCAAAGGCACGGCGCTGCTGAGCCTCGGCGACGCCATTACCGCCTATAAAGCCTACGTCACCAAAGAGACAGCGGACCTGGTGGCAGGCACCAAAGCCTTTACCGACGCGGTGAAAGCGGGCGACATCGAAAAAGCGAAATCCCTGTATGCGCCTACCCGTCAGCACTACGAGCGCATTGAGCCGATTGCCGAACTGTTCTCTGACCTCGATGGCAGCATTGACGCCCGTGAAGACGACTACGAGCAGAAGGCCGCCGATCCGAAATTCACCGGCTTCCACCGTCTGGAAAAAGCCCTGTTTGGCGATAACTCCACCAGTGGGATGGAGAAATACGCCGAGCAGCTCAACAGCGACGTGCTGGAGCTGCAAAAACGCATCAGCGAGCTGGCATTCCCACCGTCGAAAGTGGTGGGTGGCGCAGCGGGCCTGATTGAAGAAGTGGCCGCCAGCAAAATCAGCGGTGAAGAAGATCGTTACAGCCACACCGACCTGTGGGACTTCCAGGCGAACGTCGACGGCGCACAGAAAATTGTCGAGCTGCTGCGGCCTCAGCTGCAAAAAGAGAACGGCGAGCTGCTGGCGAAAGTGGATGCCAACTTTAAGAAAGTTGACGCTATCCTGGCGAAATACCGCACCAAAGACGGGTTCGAAACCTACGACAAGCTGACCGATGCTGACCGTAACGCGCTGAAAGGCCCGATAACCACCCTGGCGGAAGATCTCTCCCTGCTGCGTGGCGTACTGGGTCTGGATTAAGCGATGAACAAGCATGACGAATACGACGTGGCGGAACCTTCCCGACGTCGGTTGTTAAAAGGGGTAGGGGCGCTGGGCGGCGCGTTTGCCCTGGCGGGAGGCTGTCCGGTGGCGCATGCGGCAAAACCGCAAAGCGCCCCTGGCACGCTCTCCCCGGATGCGCGTATGGAAACGCAGCCGTTTTATGGTGAGCACCAGGCGGGGATCCTGACGCCGCAGCAGGCCTCGATGATGCTGGTGGCTTTCGATTCGCTGGCGAGTGATAAAGCCGACCTTGAGCGTCTGTTCAGGCTGTTGACCACGCGTATTGCCTTCCTCACCGCCGGCGGTCCCGCACCGGAAACACCGAATCCGCGCCTGCCGCCGATGGATTCCGGCATCCTCGGCGCGTTTATCGCTCCCGATAATCTGACCATCACCGTGTCGGTGGGGGAATCGCTGTTTGATGATCGCTACGGACTGGCGAAGCAGAAGCCGAAAGCGCTGCAAAAAATGACGCGATTCCCGAATGATTCTCTCGACGCGGCGCTGTGCCACGGCGATCTGCTGTTGCAGATCTGCGCTAATACCCAGGATACGGTGATCCATGCCCTGCGCGATATTATCAAGCACACCCCGGATCTGCTGAGCGTGCGCTGGAAGCGGGAAGGTTTTATCTCTGACCACGCCGCGCGCAGTAAAGGGAAAGAGACGCCGGTCAACCTGCTGGGCTTCAAAGACGGCACCGCCAACCCGGACAGCAGCAATACCGCGTTGATGAAGAACGTGGTATGGGTGACGGCGGATCAGGGCGAACCGGCCTGGGCGGTCGGAGGCACCTATCAGGCGGTGCGTATCATTCAGTTCCACGTGGAGTTCTGGGACCGCACGCCGCTGAAAGAGCAGCAAACTATCTTCGGTCGCGATAAGCAAACCGGCGCACCGCTCGGCATGAAGCACGAGCACGATGAACCCGACTACGCCCGCGATCCGAACGGGGATGTCATCGCGCTGGACAGCCATATTCGCCTCGCCAATCCTCGCACCAAAGAGACGCAATCCAGCCTGATGATGCGCAGGGGCTACAGCTACTCGCTGGGGGTGACCAACTCCGGTCAGCTTGATATGGGACTGCTGTTTGTCTGCTATCAGCACGATCTGGAGAAGGGATTCCTCACCGTGCAGAAGCGGCTTAACGGCGAAGCGCTGGAGGAATATATTAAGCCCATCGGCGGCGGCTATTTCTTTGCCCTGCCCGGCGCGCGTGACGCGAACGCCTGGCTCGCTCAGGGTCTGATAGAAGCCTGATAATCGTCCCTGCGACAGTTCGCGGGGACATTATTTTTTCGAAGGACTATCTTATTGTTATATTTCTGTAATATTTCTATATAAGACTGATTTTCCATGTAGGGGCAGTCCTAAAAGTTGCATTCAGGTAAAATAAATGTTGCATTTATGATAATTCCTGATGTACTTAAGAGAAGACAGCGGTAGTTCCCGGCAGTGATGCTAACTCACTATGGAGATCGCGAATGGTTGCGTCCTGTACTGGACAAGGTAAACACATCAACCGCAGTACCCGGCGCGGAGGCTCAGACTCCGGCAGCGATTTCTTCACCACCAAATTCTCTCCTTCACCTCAAGAACCTTTTTCTACCGACGTGCATAACGGTGCGCGTAGCCGTTGTATATCGTCATCCGGTAATGCAAGCAATGGCTTACAAGGAAGCCAACCCTCTGATGTTCGTGCGCATAATCGTGCCGATGCTGGCGCGTGTGATGAATACCAACAACTCAAGGTGCTATCCATGGGAAGACAGAAAGCAGTGATCAAAGCTCGTCGTGAAGCAAAACGTGTGCTGAGACGGGATTCACGTAGCCATAAGCAGCGTGAAGAAGAATCGGTCACCTCGCTTGTGCAGATGAGCGGCGTAGAATCCATTGGCATGGCGCGGGACAGCCGCGATGCATCGCCAATTGTGGCGCGGAATGAAGCTCAGGCGCACTACCTGAATGCTATCGAGAGTAAACAGCTCATCTTTGCAACCGGGGAAGCCGGATGCGGGAAAACCTGGATCAGCGCCGCCAAAGCGGCGGAGGCGCTGATTCATAAGGACGTGGAAAGGATCATCGTTACCCGTCCGGTACTGCAAGCGGATGAAGATCTGGGCTTCCTGCCCGGCGATATTTCCGAGAAGTTTGCCCCGTACTTCAGGCCCGTCTATGACGTGCTGGTGAAGCGGTTGGGCGCTTCCTTTATGCAGTACTGCCTGCGACCAGAGATTGGCAAGGTGGAAATCGCGCCGTTCGCCTATATGCGCGGACGTACATTTGAAAATGCGGTCGTTATTCTTGACGAGGCTCAGAACGTGACCGCTGCGCAAATGAAGATGTTTTTAACGCGCCTCGGGGAGAACGTGACGGTTATCGTCAACGGCGATATTACCCAGTGTGACCTGCCGTCGGGCGTGAAGTCCGGCCTGAGCGATGCCATGTCACGTTTTGAGGAAGATGAAATGATAGGGGTGGTCCGCTTCACAAAAGAGGACTGCGTCCGCTCAGCGCTGTGCCAACGAACGCTGGAAGTGTACTCCGACTAAGATCATTTCACATTTTAAGTCATTTCTTCCCGGCGTTATGCCGGGAAGCTTCCTTTATTCCCTCTGCACGCGTGGCTTTTTTAAATCATATTTATTTCCTATAGCATTCAACAGGATTTACGCCCCGTTTTGCGGTAATAATAATATTACTGTTAATTTGCTGCGAACGCTTTTTATACAGGTCACGGAAATGTGATATGTATTTATAATACCCACAAAATATCTATGAATATAATGATCATGCTAATTATTGGTTTAAAATTAAACGTGAATGTTGTCACAGAACATGACTAAGCAGTAAAAATTAAGTTGGTGTCTTTTGGGTAATTATCTATGTTTCGTACTTGTTCAGACAAAATTCTAAAAAGAAACTCGCCAGGGGATCGTTTCCTCTGGAACATCACGCTAAGGGTCATACATGAACGAACTGGTTAGTGCAATTAATGGTGTTATCTGGAGCCCGGCGTTAATATTTTTATGTCTGGGTGTCGGCCTCTATTTCTCGCTGCGTAGTCGCTTTCTGCAATTACGGCATATAAAACTTATGATTACCCTGATGTTTCAGGGGCGTCCTACCGAGGCAGGCGTGTCGTCGTTTCAGGCGCTGACGATGACGCTGGCGGGCCGCGTGGGGACAGGGAATATTGCCGGTGTAGCGACCGCCATTACCTTTGGTGGACCCGGTGCGCTTTTCTGGATGTGGATCGTGGCATTTTTGGGGGCAAGCTCTGCTTTTGTCGAATCCACGTTAGGTCAGGTTTATAAAGAGAAAATTAACGGCGAATATCGTGGTGGTCCTGCCTTTTATATTGAGAAAGGGTTAGGCGTGAAGTGGTACGCATGGTTATTTGCCATCGTAACGATTTTCTCCTGCGGATTATTACTGCCAGGTGTGCAGGCAAACTCTATTGGTGCGAGCCTGGATATTGCCTTTGGTCTGAGCCCAAATGTCACGGCGGCGTTACTTGCTGTGCTGTTGAGTTTTATTATTTTTGGTGGCGTAAAAAGGATTGCCAGCTTTAGCAGTATGGTGGTTCCGTTTATGGCGCTCGGCTATATTATTGTGGCGTGCGTGATTATCGCTATCAATATTGATCAGCTTCCTTCAGTTATATTGCTGATCTGGAAAAGTGCTTTTGGCCTTGAAGCTGGGTTTGGCGCTATTCTGGGCCAGGCCATCATGTGGGGCGTGAAGCGTGGCGTCTATTCCAACGAGGCGGCGCAGGGTACCGGGCCACATGCCTCCTCGGCGGCGGCCGTAAGCCATCCGGTGAAACAGGGGCTGGTTCAGGCGTTCTCCGTGTACATCGACACGCTGTTTGTCTGCTCCGCGACCGGGTTTATGCTGTTGATCACCGGGCTGTATAACGTGCAGGGCGTCGACGGCGCAGCGCTCTATACCGGAATAGCGGGCGTGGCCGCAGGACCGGGATATGTCCAGACGGCAATGGAAAGTATGATGCCGGGCTTCGGTAATTATTTTGTTGCCATCGCGCTGTTCTTCTTTGCCTTCACCACGATCATTGCTTACTACTACATCGCTGAAACGAATATCGCCTACATCAACCGTAAGATTCACCGCCCGTGGCTGACGTTCCTGCTCAAGCTGTGTCTGATGGCTTCGACGGTATATGGCACGGTACGCACCGCGGATCTGGCCTGGGGATTAGGGGATATCGGCGTAGGGCTGATGGCATGGCTCAACATTATTGCCATCGTTCTGTTGCATAAAAAAGCGTTTGCCAGCCTGAAGGATTATGAAATCCAGAATGCACAGGGGTTGGATCCACACTTTGACCCGGTTCGGCTGGGGATTAAAAATGCGGATTACTGGCTGGAGGAGCGTAAGGATGAAGCGGGTGCTCAGCCTGAGCAGGTTTCATCTCCTGAAGGAAAGGAGTCGGTAGGGAAGTTGAATAGCTGAGGAATGGTTGAGACAGGCCCGTGCTTTTGTACGGGCTTTCTTTTTTTGTAGGTGAGGCAGCTCCTGTCGCACCGGGGGGATTGACTCGCTTCGCTCTCAGTCTGTCCAACTGGCTGCGCCAGTTGTCGAACCCCGGTCGGGGGTTCTCATCCCCCCCAAAGGCGTGCGACATGCGAAAAAAAAGCCCGCATTTTCATGCGAGCTCTTCTTCAAATATGGCGGTGAGGGGGGGATTCGAACCCCCGATACGTTGCCGTATACACACTTTCCAGGCGTGCTCCTTCAGCCACTCGGACACCTCACCATATTGTTTTGCTGCCTGACCGCTTGGGGGGCAACGGGGCGCTACTATAGGGAGTTGCGCTAAAACGGTCAAGCAGATTTTCAGCATTCGTGCTTGTTCGGTTAAGCCTTAATCAGCTTATGTCGCAGCGCGCAGGATTAACGCTGCGAATCGAGCACTTCGCTATTTTTCACCACGTCCTGCGCTTTGCTGTAGCTTTCGATCAGCAGCTGGTAGGCCGGGAAGATGTGTGTGTACACCTCAGCCCATTCACCCGCATCTTCACGGTTCCACGTGCGCTGAATTTCGGAAGCAACAGCAGCCGTGTCCATCGGCACCACGCCTGCCTGCACTACGCGCGCCAGGGTGATCTCCTGCGCCATTTTGCTGTAGGTGCCGGAGGCATCAATCACCGCAAACACTTTATATCCGTCCGCCACCGCGCTGATGGACGGGAAGGCCATGCAGACGCTGGTGATCGTCCCCGCGATAATCAGCGTTTTGCGCCCGGTGGCTTTCACCGCCGCCACGAACTCCGGGTTATCCCAGGCGTTGATCTCACCCTTGCGTGCCACATACTGTGCGTGCGGCGCGTTGGCGTGGATCTCCGGGATAAGCGGGCCGTTCGGTCCCTGTGGAACCGACGCCGTGGTGATCACCGGGATCTTCGCCAGCGAGGCGATTTTTGCCAGCGCTGCTGCACGGGCGCGCAGCTCAGGCATTGGCATGTCTCCTACGGTCTGGAACAGCCCGCTCTGGTGATCGATAAGCAGCATAACGGCATCGTTTACGTCAATAACGGGACGTGCACCGTTGAAGTTTGCAGGGGTAGACATAATGCGCTCCTTATTACGTTTAGATTTGGCCAAAGCGGCCGGAGTTGAAATCGCGAATAGCCTCGGCAATTTCGGTTTTACTGTTCATCACAAACGGGCCATAGCCCACGATGGGTTCATTCAGCGGCTCCCCGGCCATCAGCAGCACTTTGGAATCGCTGCTGGCTTCGAGATGCAGTTTGTCACCGCTCTGACTCAGCACGACCAGTTGCGCCTCACCGGCAGGCGTGGTGCCGTTCACCGTCACGCTGCCTTCAACGACAACCAGCGCCGTGCTCCAGCCTTCGGGCTGATTGAACGTCAGATGGCTACCCTGGCGCAGCGCGAGATCCCACACGTTCAGCGGTGAGAAGGTATGCGCCGGGCCGGTTACCTCTCCAAAACGGCCA
Source organism: Enterobacter cloacae complex sp. 302F9 (assembly GCF_050030335.1). NCBI lineage: Bacteria > Pseudomonadati > Pseudomonadota > Gammaproteobacteria > Enterobacterales > Enterobacteriaceae > Enterobacter > Enterobacter cloacae complex sp. 302F9. The sequence goes on from NZ_JBLGUC010000001.1 coordinate 1,726,340, forward strand.
GCAATCACGCGCAATGTTCCGCTGTTATCCGGCAGGGTGACCACCGGGATATCCGACTGAGTGATGCTCTGGTAGCCAGGCGTCGCCATTTTGTCTTTGGCGGGCAGGTTGACCCACAGCTGCATCATTTTCAGTTCACCGCCTTTCTGCGAAAACGCGCTGGAGTGGAACTCCTCGTGCAAAATGCCTGCGCCTGCCGTCATCCACTGCACGTCGCCTGGGCCAATAACGCCGCCTCTGCCGGTGGAATCACGGTGCTCCACTTCGCCTGAGTAGACGATGGTCACCGTTTCAAAACCGCGATGAGGGTGCTCGCCCACGCCGCGTTTCGCGCCGTCCCCCGGGAAGGTATGCGGTCCGGCGTAGTCCAGCAGCAGGAACGGGCTCAAGGGCTCTCCGTGCGTCTGGTAAGAAAACATCGAACGAACCGGAAAACCGTCACCGACCCAGTGCGGACGAGGTGCGGTATACACGCCTGTTACGTTTTTCATGATTAACTCCTGATGTCCTGTTGATGGAATTAGCTTATATTCAGGGTTAATATCCCGGTAGATAGCAAAAATGACATTCACTGTTCCTTAAATGGAACAATAGAGGCGTATGCAGGATCTCAATGATTTCGTATGGTTTGTGAAGGTGGTGGAGCATGGTGGCTTTGCGGCGGTGGGTCGGGCGCTCGATCAGCCTAAGTCGAAACTGAGCCGTCGGATTGCGCAGCTGGAAGAACGCCTGGGCGTTCGGTTGATCCAACGTACCACGCGGCAGTTTGCGGTGACGGAGGTGGGGCAGACGTTCTATCAGCACTGTAAAGCCATGCTGGTGGAAGCTGAAGCTGCGGAGGAGGCGGTGGCTGCTTTACAGGCTGAGCCGCGCGGTATGGTCAGGCTCACCTGTCCTGTCACCTTGCTGCACGTTCACGTGGGGCCCATGCTGGCGCGGTTTATGGCGCGCTATCCAGGGATCAACCTCCAGCTCGAAGCCACCAACCGCCGGGTCGATCTGGTGGCGGAGGGGGTGGATGTGGCGATCCGCGTTCGTCCGCGCCCGTTTGATGACAGCGATCTGGTATTAAGGGTGCTGGCGGACAGGGGGCACTGTCTGGTTGCCGGGCCGGCACTGATTGAACGGATGGGCAACCCGGCGATGCCCTCTGAACTCAGCGAGTGGCCGGGGTTAAGTATGGGGGCGGGCAAGCACCTGCATAAGTGGGAATTGAGCGGGCCGGAGGGCGCAAAGGCAGAAATTCACTTCACGCCGCGCCTGGTGACTACCGACATGCTGGCGCTGCGGGAGGCGGCGATGGCGGGCGTGGGCGTGGTACAGCTGCCCATTTTGATGGTGAAGGATCAGCTGGCTTCAGGTGAACTTGTTCGGGTGCTGAATGCCTGGGAACCCAGACGGGAAGTGATCCACGCGGTGTATCCATCCCGGCGCGGCCTGCTGCCATCGGTCAGGACGCTGGTGGATTTTCTCACCGAAGAGTATGCAAAGATGGTTGAAGACTAGCTTTTTGTAGGTCGGGTAAGCGTAGCGCCACCCGACATAAAGAACGCAGGGAGCGAATCTCCTTACGGAGAATATAAAAGAAAAAAGCCCGTACTTTCGTACGAGCTCTTGTCTTGAATATGGCGGTGAGGGGGGGATTGACTCGCTTCGCTCGCCCTTCGGGCAGCCTGTTCGCTACGCTCTCAGTCTGTCCAACTGGCTGCGCCAGTTGTCGAACCCCGGTCGGGGGTTCTCATCCCCCCAAAGGCGTGCAACATGCGAAAAAAAAGCCCGCATTTTCATGCGAGCTCTTCTTCAAATATGGCGGTGAGGGGGGGATTCGAACCCCCGATACGTTGCCGTATACACACTTTCCAGGCGTGCTCCTTCAGCCACTCGGACACCTCACCATATTGTCATCCCGTTGATGTCGGGACGGGCGCTAATGTAAGGAAAAGCCGTACTGCCGTCAACCCACTTTTTCAGTAATTTAGCGTGTTTAGACAAACTTCAGGCAACCTGATTCCGAAATGTGCGAAATGCGCCTCTTTTATCAGCAACGCGGTTTAGCGATAAATTTGTTATGCTGGCAAGCCAGTTGAAAATGAAAATAAAACAGCGCAATAAAAGGCAATGACTATGGATATTATCTTCTATCACCCCACTTTTGATACGGCTTACTGGATTAACGCGCTCACGGCGGCACTGCCTAGCGCACGCGTTCGCGAATGGAAACAGGGCGATAATGAACATGCCGACTACGCGCTGGTCTGGCATCCCCCGGTCGAAATGCTTCAGGGACGCCGTTTGAAGGCGGTGTTTGCTCTTGGTGCGGGTGTGGATTCCATTCTCAGTAAGCTGAAGGCACACCCTGAAATGCTGCCGGAGGATATTCCCCTGTTTCGTCTGGAAGATACCGGTATGGGGCAGCAGATGCAGGAATATGCCGTGAGCCAGGTGCTGCACTGGTTCCGCCGCTTCGACGATTATCAGGCGTTTAAACAGCAATCCCACTGGGAACCGCTTCCGGATTATCAGCATGAAGATTTCACCATCGGCATCCTCGGCGCGGGTGTACTGGGTTCGAAAGTCGCCGAAGCGCTCGCGCCGTGGGGCTTCCCACTGCGCTGCTGGAGCCGGAGCCGTAAGGATTATCCAGGCGTCGAGAGCTTTGCCGGAACGGACGAACTCCCGGCGTTCCTGAAAGGGACTCGCGTCCTCATTAACCTGCTGCCGAATACGGCGGAAACGGTCGGCATTATCAATGGCACGCTCCTCAACCAGTTGGCAGAAGACAGCTACTTAATGAACCTGGCGCGCGGGGTACACGTTGTGGAAGACGATCTGCTGAAAGCGCTGGATAGCGGTAAACTGAAAGGCGCAATGCTGGATGTCTATAGCCGCGAACCGCTGCCGACAGACAGCCCGCTCTGGGCACATCCGCGCGTGGCGATGACGCCCCATATTGCGGCCGTGACGCGACCGGCGGAGGCCGTGGCGTACATCTCGCATACCATCAGCGAAATAGAGAAGGGCAACGCGGTGACCGGACAGGTCGACAGACAGCGAGGCTACTGAGAGAAACCCGGCGTTCGCCGGGTTTTTGCTAATATTCGCCGCTGATAACTGCTATCCTTTGGAAAAACCGCAGAGGAGAGAAAGATGTATCCCGTTGACCTGCATATGCACACCGTCGCCAGTACCCACGCTTACAGTAACCTCCATGATTATATCGCTCAGGCGAAGCTGAAGGGCATTAAACTGTTTGCGATAACCGATCACGGTCCGGATATGGCGGATGCGCCGCACTACTGGCATTTTGTGAATATGCGTATCTGGCCACGCCTGGTGGACGGTATCGGGATACTGCGCGGCATCGAAGCGAACATCAAAAATACTGACGGTGAGATTGACTGCACCGGCCCGATGCTGACCTCGTTAGATCTGATCCTCGCCGGCTTCCACGAGCCGGTCTTTGCGCCCCAGGATAAAGAGACCAACACCGCAGCGATGATTGCCACTATTGCCAGCGGCAACGTGCACATTATCAGCCACCCGGGAAATCCGAAATACCCGATTGATATTCAGGCCGTGGCGCAGGCGGCAGCGAAGCACCGCGTGGCGCTGGAGATTAACAACTCCTCCTTTGTTCACTCGCGTAAGGGCAGTGAAGCCAACTGCCGCGAAGTGGCGGCGGCCGTGCGTGACGCGGGCGGCATGGTGGCGCTGGGCTCTGATTCACACACGGCCTTCACGCTGGGTGATTTCAGCGAGTGCCTGAAAATATTGCGGGACGTGAATTTCCCGGAAGAACAGATCCTGAACGTCACGCCGCGTCGTATGCTCGACTTCCTTGAGTCGCGCGGCATGGCACCGATTGATGAATTTGCCGATCTTTAATTAATAACGGAATAAAACATGAATGAGTTTTCCATCCTTTGCCGCGTGCTGGGCACCTTATATTACCGCCAGCCGCAGGATCCGCTGCTGGTTCCGCTGTTTACCCTGATTCGTGAAGGTAAACTGGCGCAGAGCTGGCCGCTGGAACAGGATGAGTTGCTGGAACGCTTGCAAAAAAGCTGCGATATGCAGCAGATTTCAACGGATTACAACGCGCTGTTTGTGGGGGAAGAGTGTCGCGTGTCGCCGTATCGTTCTGCCTGGCAGGAAGGTGCGACCGAAGCGGAAGTTCGGGCGTTTCTTTCAGAACGCGGCATGCCGCTGACGGATATGCCTGCCGATCATATCGGTACCCTGCTGCTGGCGGCCTCCTGGATTGAAGATAATGCAGGTGATGATGAGAACGAGGCGATTGAAACCCTGTTCGAAACGTATTTGCTTCCGTGGGTTGGCACCTTCCTGGGTAAAGTTGAAGCCCATGCCACCTCGCCGTTCTGGAGAGCGCTGGCTCCGCTGACGCGTGACGCCATCGCTGCCATGTGGGACGAGCTGGAAGAAGAGAACGAAGAGTGATTTGAATCACAAAAATCCTGCAACGATACATTTCAACTTGCACGTAATGTGCTTCTGATCTCATTTCTATGGTGCGCATCTGCTAAGATGCGCACCATGAACATACTACTTTGTATTGCAATCACGACTGGCATCCTCTCCGGCCTCTGGGGTTGGGTGGCCGTCTCTCTCGGCTTGTTGAGCTGGGCTGGTTTTCTTGGCTGCACGGCCTATTTCGCCTGCCCGCAGGGTGGTCTCAAAGGGCTCTTCATCTCCGGCTGTACTCTGATGAGCGGTGTGATTTGGGCGCTGGTCATTATGAAAGGCAGCGCGCTGGCGCCGCATGTGGAAATCCTGGGGTACGCCATCACCGGCATTGTGGCCTTCCTGATGTGCGTTCAGGCAAAACATCTGCTGTTGTCCTTTGTGCCCGGCACGTTCATGGGTGCCTGCGCGACCTTTGCGGGGCAGGGGGACTGGAAGCTGGTGGTCCCTTCGCTCATGCTGGGGTTACTGTTTGGCTACGCCATGAAGAACAGCGGCCTCTGGCTTGCGGCCCGACGCGAGAAGAGCCAGAGCGTTCCTGCGGTAAGTAAATAAAAAAAGGCGAGACGGAAATCTCGCCTTTTTTATGCGCCGCCGATTATGACTCCGGCGGCACCGACATCTCACGGTATTTCACCAGCACCGCATTACTCACGTCACTTTTATTCTGAAGATCCCACAAGCCGCGATCGATACCGTCATTAATCAGGAAAATCACGCCGGTTTCGATGGCCGACATTAGACACAGCATGACCGGCTCGTTAGAGGTATAGCCAATTTCACCCTCCAGCAGACGCTGGTAATCGATAAAGCGGAACACCCCGGCCTGCACTTCATAAGAGAGAATCGTTTTGCTGGTGGTCACGGAGGATAATATCTCACCCGTGCTGACGTTAACCACGCGCAGGTTGACGGCAATCTGATCCAGCTGATACTGCGTGTCGGCCCCGATGCCAAAGTAACGCGCACCCGCGCCGCCCGATTTCACGTTACTTTCGTAGCCGATAATCGAGCCTTCCACCATGATATTGGCTGCGGTGAGAGACTGTAGCGGCATGCGGTTATTGACGCCAACGGTACCATTCTCCTGCGCGGCACGAATGATTTTTCGTTCGTTAAGCAGGTTTTGCAGCCCCTGACGTTCCAGCGGGATAAACCAGCGAGAATCTTTCAGGGCGGTGACCAGCATCGCGGTGGCGCTCTGCGGTACGGCCGTCGAGAAGTTACTGGCCGGATACGGTTTGAACTGGCCCGTCTCATCCTGAATGTTATAGACCGAGACGAATATCTTCCCGGTAGGGACCGGCAGATGTGTCAGATCCCGGTAGCTCTGGGCACGAGGCATTAGGGTGGGTTTAGCGGCTTCTTTTGGCGGGGCAGTTAAACAACCGCTTAATAAGCACACTGCAACTAAAATAAAAAAGCGCTGCATAATAATTGTCCTTATTTTGGGGTTGTTTAGAAATCAGTTGAACTGGTCTGCAAACCGGAAACCTGGATTGTCGACGTTTTACCGGTTTTTCGGTCTGTCACATTTAACTGAAGCTGTCCGTCTTTATTGGCAATATCGACGATAAAGTCGTTAGTGACCATCCGTCCGGGTTTTCCGGTATTAATGTTGGTTAATAAGCCACCTAATATTTGCGACTGGATGGCCTGAGTGAAATTATCCAGGGCCGACGGGGTCTCGATACCGAAATCATCGTCATAGCTGGGGTCTTTATAGGAGTTTTGAGCCTGAGCCTGGTTAAGCATAAAGGCTCCGTTATTCGGGTTGCCGCCAAAATTAGGGTTGCGGAACTGGAATGTCATATTTCCGGCCCAGCTCAACGGCGCAATGAGCATTAACGAAATCACTGTGTGTGCGAGACGCATTACAGCCTCCGAAATAGGTGTCGTTGCTAGAACTCATCTTTTGCTAAATCGCCTGTGCTCAAAAGGGCTTTGTCTAACTGTAGGCGGTTAATAGCTTCTTCTGTTTGTGCCAGCGCGAAAGCGACGTTCTGATCGAAGTCTCTTTTCGTTGGGAATAAAAAAGTCTGGTAAATAACGTCCTGATTAGCGGTTATTGTGATCCAGCTTCCCCACCGCGCACTGGGCCGTTCGTTGATGGTTAAGTTACCCGGATAATCGCTTTCCCACTTATCGCTGAAGGCACGATAAAAATCGTGTCCGACAGAGGTGACGGTGTGATCGGTCAACAGTCCGGGAACTTCCACCTCAACAGCCTGAAGGTTTCCGGCAGCAAGCATAATGCCTGCGGCGGCAATCCAACTTAGGGTGCGTTTCATGCTATTAACGCCTGAGGTTATCGTTTGCCCACGACACCGCCTGCGTGCGATTTTTAACAGCTATCTTTTTGAAAAGATTATAAAGATGCGTCTTAACCGTATTTTCGCTGATAAATAACGAACGGGCGATTTCAATATTTGAAGCACCAATACGCAGTTTGTTCAGGATCTCTTTCTCACGGTGCGTCAGAAGTGCAGATTCTGAACTGTTATAGCGATAATTTCCGGAGTGGGTAATGAGGTAGCTGGCCAGTTTTTGCGAGAAATAACACTCCCCCCGCAATATGCCCTGCAAACCCTCCACGACACGGTTTTCTTCTTCAGTGACGTAAAACACGCCGTTAATATGCGGCCAGCTCTCAATATCGCGGAAAGGATACTCATCAGGCGTATTTAATAACAATACGCGGATATTATTGTTTTTCCTGCTTAAATTATCCTGCCAGTAATGGACCAGTTTTTTATCCGCTTCCATCATATCGAGAAGAATGATGCTGCCAGGAGCGATATCATCAAAAGAACGTTGAATATTATGCAGTTTCCCGTTAAGCGAGAGGCATTGTTTTAAATGCTGCAATAACGCTGTCGCTTGTAAGGAAGGTTTTGTGATCAACAATAATGTATGACCGGGTAAGCTATGGACTTCATTAAACATGATGAAACCCCACGTTATTTATGACACCCGGCAGCTGCCCTCGTATTATTGAAAAGGGCACCAGAAGTACTGACAGGTGTGGCACTGCTGTGTGTAGTTAAAAAACCTTCCTCCAAAGGAGGCGGTAAAATTAAAAACAAATAACGTACTGCTGTTTTCAATCTAGCTATTGCAAACTTTAAAGCAAGTGTTAATCATGTAACAGAATGTAAAATTCGATATTAAGTTGTGTATTTTGCAGGGTGAATAGATTTTAAGATAAGGGGGAAGTTGTACAGGTGTATAAACGTGCACAGATTTTGAAAGTCATACAATATATTATAACGAATTGAATTATTGGGCTTTTAATTATTGTAATCCAGCCGGTAAAAAGTATGAACTCAGCTAAAAAGTTAAGACTTCTCTAAGCTGGAAATTTTTCTTAAGAAAACTTGCTTCGTGTCACGCACTGGCAAAAGACATTGCCATGTTTGTCTGTAGAAGCCGGTACAGGTTGGACAGCCTGTCTCGCTGTTGTCCAGACGCTCAGACAAGAATTTATTTCTGCATTAGTGGTGTGTCGCGTCGTTTCAGGCGAGATTTACGACTTTGAAGTGAATGAGCATATAAAAATAAGGCACACGGGTGAGATATTAAATATGTTTCGGCAGACATACTCTTTTCCGTAACGCGGCGTTAACAAAACGAATCGCGTTAACGGGTAAAGACATACCTATTTTATAGCCAGGTCCAGGGTGACAGCATGAAAAACAAAATGTTGTTTATGATGTTTACATTACTGGGTGCGCCTGGGTTTGTAATCGCAGGTGATTCAGATTTAGCCAGTTCTGAATATAATTTTGCGATAAATGAATTAAGTAAAGCTTCATACAATCAGGCAGCCATTATTGGTCAACAGGGCTCAGGTAATAATGCTGATGTACGCCAGGGCGGTTCTAAATTGCTGTCCATTATTTCCCAGGTGGGCGGGAATAACCGCGCGCATGTTGATCAGTCAGGGACGTATAACCTTGCTTATATCGATCAGACCGGTAACGGCAACGATGCGAGTATTAAGCAGGGCGCTTTTGGCAACACCGCCATGATTATCCAGAAAGGCTCGGGTAACAGGGCGAATATAACGCAGTATGGTACGCAGAAAACAGCAGTTGTAGTACAGAGACAGTCGCAAATGGCTATTCGCGTTATTCAACGCTAGCGATGTGTGACGCCTTAATCAATCCGATGGGGGTTTACCATGAAACTTTTCAAAGTGGCAGTTATTGCAGCAATCGTAGTTTCTGGCAGTGCTTTCGCAGGTGCGGTACCACAATTTGGCGGCGGCCACGGTGGTGGCTGGGGTGGCGGCAATAACGGCCCTGACTCAACCCTGAGCATTTACCAGTACGGCGGCGGTAACTCCGCGCTTGCTTTGCAGACGGACGCCCGAGATTCTGAATTGACCATTACCCAGCACGGTGGCGGTAACGGCGCAGATGTTGGTCAGGGCTCTGATGACAGTTCTATCGATCTGCTGCAAAAAGGCTTTGGTAACAGCGCCACCATCGACCAGTGGAATAGCAAAGACTCTGTTATCAACGTGAAACAGTTCGGCGGCGGCAACGGCGCGGCGGTAGACCAGACAGCGTCCGGCTCAACGGTGACTGTGCACCAGGTTGGCTTTGGCAACAACGCGACCGCACATCAGTACTGATTCATTTCTGTACCAAAAAACAGGGCATGTGCCCTGTTTTTTTTCGGGAGGATCTCATGAGCACCTTCATTCTCCTTGCCGCGCTTGCCAGCCAGATAACGTTCAGCACCTCACAGCAGGCAAATATGACAACCATTATTCCTCAGGTCACGCTGGCAGACGCCTGCGAATGTCAGGTTGAGGTGTTATCTGTCCGACAGGGGCAAGCGGGACAAAGTACATCGCGGCAGAAAAATACTCTTTTTATACCCGCTAATCAGCCGATTGATTTAACGCGAATCAGTTTAAATATTCGTTCAGGGGATGCGGTAAAAATAATCGTCACCGTTTCCGATGGAAAATCGCTTCATTTATCACAGCAGTGGAACGCACCGGTAAGTACGCTTTAATAATTCATGAAATCAATGATTTAATAAAGTGGCGGCGCTGCACAGGTAAGCTATGCTGATATCAAGAACCCAGTCATCGGGTTGCTTAAATTGATACGTCATAACGGAGCGTTTTTACCCCTCAAGGACGAATTTCATTGAGGAGTACAAATAATGTTCAAATCCGCAGCGTGTATTATTTCTGGTCTGGGACTGATCCTGTCCTCTTTTTTATCTCCGGCTTATTCAGCAACTATAGAAAATGGTGGGGTGATTCATTTTCGTGGCGCGGTGGTCGCTGACCCGTGCGAAGTCACGCCCCGGCATCAGCAGTTTGCGATCTCCTGTCCGGAAAATAACCGTATGAAAACGCATACCATCAGTTATGACGAGGCGCTCCGGGGCCATCATCCTCATTCAGCTCTGGCCGCTGTCAGCATGAAATACCTGAATGAACAGAAAACGCTTGCGGTCGTTCAGGTCGATTACCGATAACCGACGTTTTTTTCACGGCAGTTTTTCTCCTTCTCCCTCTGCGATACACTGATGAAAAAGGCGGGTTGCAGAGGGTGTTTATGAGACCGCAAATCGACGTTATTCATGGCGATATCACGACGGTACACGTTGACGTGATCGTCAACGCAGCCAATTCCTCCCTGATGGGTGGGGGCGGGGTGGACGGTGCCATTCACCGGGCCGCAGGCCCTCAACTCCTTGAAGCATGCAAAACCGTGCGTCAGCAGCAGGGAGAGTGCCCGCCGGGGCATGCTGTTATTACGCTTGCAGGCGATCTCCCGGCCAAAGCGGTGATCCATACCGTTGGACCCGTCTGGCACGGTGGCGACCGCCATGAGGCTGAGATTCTGGAGCAGGCGTATCGGAACTGCCTGCGGCTTGCGGCGGATAACGGGTATAAGACCATGGCGTTCCCCGCCATTAGCACCGGCGTGTACGGTTATCCAAAGGAAGCGGCAGCTACAATCGCCGTGAATACCGTTTATCACTACCTTTCCCTCAAACCCATGCCGGAAAAAGTCATTTTTGTCTGTTTCGATGAGCACACCGCCGACCTGTATCAGCGGATTTTGACCGCGCGCAGCCAGGCATTTTGATGTCTGAAGTGCAAAAACGGCGCCCTGGAGGCGCCGTTTTGTTATCCCGCTTTAACCTGAGGTTTGCCTGAGAACAGGAAACGCAAAAGCGGGATCCGCAGATGGATTTCATACAACACGATGGCAATGCCAACCACAAAGACCAGGCCGGTGAAGAAGCCCAGCGCATTCGAGGCGATATGCGGCGTTATGTACGCCCCGAAAAACAGCGTCAGCGGATGGTGAACCAGGTAGATAAACAGCGAAGCATTAACGAAATAGGTGACGCGACTGGATTTAAAATTCAGCAGACGATGGCCAAGGGCGAACACCACGTTAACCATCCACAGGCCCATCAGCATCGTTATCACGCTCTCTGTCTCATACATCCACGCGTCCCCGCTGCCATAGCGCTGATTGAGAAGATAGGCGGCAAAGGCCAGCGCAGCACCCACCGCACACCAGGGGGAGGGGGTGGTAAACAGCGCTTTAAGCCGGGGATGAATAAATGCCAGCGCCCCAATCAGGAAGAAGGGAATGTAGAACAGGGTCTGCATCACCACGAAATTAAACAGCCCATCGCTCAGAATGGGAGGGTAGACAATGAGCAGGGTACGCCTGACGGCGGCATACGCGACCCCCAGCGCAAGAAACAGCAGAGACAGCTTGCCCAGGGTGATGTTGGCGAAGAAGGTCGAGGATGCGGTGCTCGCGCGCTGGCGCAGCTGGCTGAAGATCAACAAACTCACCGTGGTTAGCACCACCAGTACCAGCAGGAACCAGAGGTGGGAAATCAGCTCCCAGACCAGGGTATTGTATTTCTCATAGAAGGAGAGATTCGGCCAGTTTTCCGCCTTGCCTTTAACATGCTGCAACATGATGAACTGCGGCAGCGTCAGCAGCGGAATGGCCGTCAACATCGGTATGCCCACGCGCTCCACGCGCACTTTCCACCATCGTTTGAGGGGATAGCGCAAGAAGAGCATGTAAGAGAAATAACCGGAAATGACAAAAAACACCTGCATGCGGAAGGCATGGATAAAATCATTAAACAGCGTCAGCCACCAGGAGGGCATCTGGCTGTTCACGTGCCAGGTGTGGCTGGAATAGATCAGTGAAATATGAAAAGGGATCCCCAATAGCATGAGCCATGCGCGGATCGAGTCGAGGAAATATTCACGTTGTACAGGGGTTGTGCTCATATAACTTTGCGCATTCTCAGACTTTTCGCCTTATCCCTAAGGCTCATAATGGTTACATTCGGAGCCAACCCTACACCAAGACCGACACCCTGTCTCCAGGATAAGCACGCAAAGTGAAAAGCGGGTTCTTTCATTTGCTTAATCCATGAGCCAGCGAGCTGAACAAAGCAGTGATAATGTTGTCGGATTGCCTGAGTTTCCATTAAAATGGATCGGATCGATATAAGCACACAAAGGGGGAAGTGCTTACTTATTATGAAACATAAACCACAAATGATGAAAATGCGTTGGTTGGGTGTAGCAGTGCTGTTGTCACTGTATACCTCATCTGCACTGGCCTTTAACATCGATGATGTCGCAAAACAGGCTAAATCGATGGCGGGCAAGAGCTACGAAGCGCCAAAAAGTAACCTGCCCTCCGTTTTCCGCGACATGAAATACGCGGACTATCAGCAGATCCAGTTCAATCACGATAAAGCGTACTGGAACAATATTAAAACCCCGTTCAAGCTTGAATTTTACCACCAGGGTATGTACTTCGACACGCCGGTTGCCATCAACGAAGTGACGGCGACCGCGGTACGCAAAATCAAGTACAGCCCGGATTATTTCAATTTTGGCGATGTGCAACACGATAAAGACACGGTAAAAGACCTCGGCTTCGCAGGCTTCAAGGTGCTTTATCCGATTAACAGCAAAGATAAAAACGACGAAATCGTCAGCATGCTTGGCGCCAGCTACTTCCGCGTGATTGGCGCGGGGCAGGTGTACGGGCTTTCTGCGCGCGGTCTGGCAATTGATACCGCGCTGCCATCAGGTGAAGAATTTCCACGTTTTCGCGAGTTCTGGATCGAACGTCCAAAACCAACCGACAAACGTCTGACAATTTATGCGCTGCTGGACTCCCCTCGTGCGACAGGCGCTTATCGCTTCGTGATCATGCCAGGGCGTGACACGGTGGTTGACGTACAGTCTAAAGTTTACCTGCGCGATAAAGTGGGCAAACTGGGCGTCGCGCCGCTGACCAGCATGTTCCTGTTCGGGCCGAACCAGCCCTCTCCGGCGACCAATTTCCGTCCTGAACTGCATGATTCCAATGGCCTCTCCATTCATGCGGGTAACGGCGAGTGGATCTGGCGTCCGCTGAACAACCCGAAACACCTCGCCGTCAGCAGCTTTGCGATGGAAAACCCGCAGGGCTTTGGTCTGCTGCAACGTGGCCGTCAGTTCTCCCGCTTTGAAGATCTGGATGACCGCTACGATCTGCGTCCAAGCGCCTGGGTTACGCCGAAAGGCGACTGGGGTAAAGGCAAGGTTGAGCTGGTTGAAATTCCAACTAACGATGAAACCAACGATAACATTGTGGCGTACTGGACACCGGATCAGCTGCCGGAAGCCGGTAAAGAGATGAACTTCAAGTATGCGATCACCTTCAGCCGTGACGAAGACAAACTGCACGCACCGGATAACGCGTATGTAATGCAGACGCGTCGTTCGACGGGTGACGTGAAGCAGTCCAACCTGATTCGTCAGCCGGATGGCACGCTGGCATTTATCGTGGACTTCACCGGGCAGGATATGAAAAAACTGGCCCCGGATACTGCCGTGACGGCACAGGCCAGCATTGGCGATAACGGTGAAATCGTTGAGAACGCCGTGCGTTACAACCCGGTCACCAAAGGGTGGCGTTTGACCCTGCGCGTGAAGGTGAAAGATCCGAAACAGACCACTGAAATGCGCGCCGCGCTGGTCAGTAACGATAAGCCGCTGAGTGAAACCTGGAGCTATCAGCTACCTGCCAATGAATAATACATCTGAATATATTGATGCCATGCCGCTGACGGACATTGAAAAAGCGGCACTCCCTGCGAGCGACATCCGCGCGGTTCACACCGCGCTGGATGGTGAACATCGTCACTTTTCCCGTGATGATGATACGCCGCTGGGGTCAGTGAAGGCACGTCTGGAGCAGGCATGGCCGGACTCGCTGGCAGAAGGGCAGCTAATCAAGGATGACGAAGGGCGTGACCAGCTACAGGCGATGCCGAAGGCCACGCGTTCCTCCATGTTCCCCGATCCGTGGCGCACCAACCCGGTGGGCCGCTTCTGGGATCGCCTGCGTGGGCGTGACGTGACGCCGCGCTATCTGTCACGTCTGACCAAAGAACAGCAGGCATCCGAGCAGAAATGGCGTACCGTGGGAACGATTCGTCGTTACATTCTGCTGCTGCTGACGCTGGCGCAGACGGTTGTCGCCACCTGGTACATGAAAACCATTCTGCCGTACCAGGGCTGGGCGTTGATTAACCCTGCTGACATGATTGGCCAGGATATCTGGGTCTCCTTCATGCAGCTGCTGCCGTATATTTTACAGAGCGGCATTCTTCTGCTGTTCGCGGTGCTGTTCTGTTGGGTCTCTGCCGGGTTCTGGACGGCGCTGATGGGCTTCCTGCAACTGCTGATGGGGCGTGACAAATACAGCATTTCCGCGTCGACGGTCGGGGATGAGCCCCTCAATCCTGAGCACCGTACCGCGCTGATCATGCCTATCTGTAACGAAGACGTTGACCGCGTATTCGCCGGGCTGCGTGCTACCTGGGAGTCCGTGAAGGCGACCGGTAACGCGGCGCATTTCGACGTCTATATCCTGAGCGACAGCTACAATCCGGATATCTGCGTGGCGGAGCAAAAAGCCTGGATGGAGCTGATTGCCGAGGTGCAGGGCGAAGGGCAGATCTTCTACCGTCGTCGTCGTCGGCGTGTTAAGCGTAAGAGCGGAAACATCGATGACTTCTGTCGTCGCTGGGGTAACCAGTACAGCTACATGGTGGTACTGGATGCAGACTCCGTGATGAGCGGCGACTGCCTGAGCGGGCTGGTCCGTCTGATGGAAGCCAACCCGAACGCGGGAATTATTCAGTCCTCGCCAAAAGCGTCCGGTATGGACACGCTGTATGCGCGCTGCCAGCAGTTTGCGACCCGCGTCTACGGGCCGCTGTTTACTGCCGGTCTGCACTTCTGGCAGTTGGGTGAATCCCACTACTGGGGCCACAACGCCATTATCCGCGTGAAGCCATTCATCGAGCACTGCGCCCTGGCGCCGCTGCCGGGTGAAGGGTCGTTTGCCGGGTCCATTCTGTCGCATGACTTTGTGGAAGCTGCGCTGATGCGTCGCGCAGGGTGGGGCGTCTGGATTGCCTACGATCTGCCTGGCTCGTATGAAGAGCTGCCGCCGAACCTGCTGGATGAGCTCAAACGCGACCGCCGCTGGTGTCACGGTAACCTGATGAACTTCCGCCTGTTCCTGGTGAAAGGGATGCACCCTGTTCACCGTGCGGTGTTCCTGACGGGCGTTATGTCCTATCTGTCTGCGCCGCTGTGGTTTATGTTCCTGGCGCTCTCAACCGCGTTGCAGGTTGTGCATGCCCTGACGGAGCCGCAGTATTTCCTGCAACCGCGCCAGCTGTTCCCGGTGTGGCCGCAGTGGCGTCCGGAGCTTGCGATCGCGCTGTTCGCGTCGACCATGGTGCTGCTGTTCCTGCCTAAGCTGCTCAGTATCATTCTGATCTGGTGCAAAGGTTCGAAGGAGTACGGTGGTTTCTGCCGCGTGACCCTTTCACTGCTGCTGGAAGTGCTGTTCTCGGTCCTGCTGGCGCCGGTGCGTATGCTGTTCCATACGGTGTTTGTGGTGAGCGCGTTCCTGGGATGGGAAGTGGTGTGGAATTCACCGCAGCGTGACGATGACTCTACGCCGTGGAGTGAAGCCTTTATGCGCCACGGCTCTCAGCTGCTGCTGGGCCTGGTGTGGGCCGTTGGTATGGCCTGGCTGGATCTGCGTTTCCTGTTCTGGCTTGCGCCGATTGTGTTCTCGCTGATCCTGTCGCCGTTTGTATCGGTGATCTCCAGCCGTTCCACGGTGGGCCTGCGTACCAAACGCTGGAAGCTGTTCCTGATCCCGGAAGAGTATTCTCCGCCGCAGGTGCTGGTGGATACCGATACCTATCTGGAGCAGAACCGCAAACGCACGCTGGATGATGGCTTTATGCATGCCGTGTTTAACCCGTCATTCAACGCGCTGGCAACCGCGATGGCGACGGCGCGTCACCGCGCCAGCCAGGTGCTGGAGATCGCCCGCGATCGCCACGTTGAGCAGGCGCTGAACGAGACGCCAGAAAAGCTTAACCGCGACCGTCGTCTGGTGTTGTTGAGCGATCCGGTGACGATGGCACGGCTTCACTACCGCGTGTGGTCCTCTCCGGAGAGATACTCTTCGTGGGTGAACTACTACAAGGACGTGAAGCTCAATCCGCTGGCCCTGAAGGCGAAGTAAGTTGTTAAGTAGGGCGGGTAAGCGAAGCGCCACCCGCCAAATAAAATACCGGCTTAATCGCCGGTATTTTTTTAGAGGTCAGAAATGAAAGTAATCATTGTCGTCATGATGGCATGCCTGCTCAGCGGTTGCGGCAGCATTATCAGCCGCACCATCCCCGGGCAGGGCCACGGGAATCAGTACTACCCCGGCGTACAGTGGGATGTCCGTGATTCCGCATGGCGCTATCTCACCGTGCTCGATCTGCCGTTTTCTCTGATTTTCGACACGCTACTGCTGCCCATCGATGCCAGCCACGGCCCCTACGAGTAGCGGTGACTTATCGCTCGTCCCATTCGTCCGCTGCGGCCTGACCCTCTTCGGTATCCAGCGGCGGTTCGAGCTGAAACTCACCTTCGTCCCATTCGTGCAGCGTATTTTCTTCCAGCCACTCCTGACGTAACTCAATTTCGTCATAGTCGCCGTCGAATACCGCCTGCGCACCTTCACCACTGAGTATCGGCAGACATTCACCATCTTCACCTTCATCAGCAAAGAATTCGGCCTGCCACATAATATCGCCGTCCTGTAGGACGTATTTTTGGATATTGAGTTGTTGCACGTCAGCATCTTCTTCCTCAACGCCGGGATTATCGGCGAGGAACTCTTCGCGAGCGGCATCAATTGCTTCTTCCAGCGTGGCGTACATGGTCATTGGTGTCTCCCTGTTTTTCGTGAAGGTATTCAGGGAAAGAATAGCTGATTATGTGATTTTGCAAGTATGAATGCGAAAATTAGCCGTCACGATGTGGTCTTATTCGCGCCGGGCGAAGCGCCCGGGATAAGCTGAGCCACGAATAAACGGCGTTGAACAGCACGACGCCTGCCGTCACGATAAAGACCGCCCGGAAACCGAAGCTGGCCGAAATCCCCGCGCCGACCAGCGGTCCGGTGACGTTACCCAGATCGCGAAACGACTGGTTATAACTGAAAATACGACCGGCTATCTGGTTGGTGGAGTTATAGACCAGCAGCGTCTGTACAGCCGGGAGTAGCGCACCATCCGCAGCCCCCAGCAGGAAGCGCAGGACGCCGAGCTGCCACGGAGACTGCACCAACGCCATGGGGATCAGCAGCAGGACGGAGACGATCAGGGCGCAGATCAGGATCTTTTCCGGGCCGATACGGTCTCCCAGCTTGCCGAGCCTCGGCGCGCTCAGTAGCGCCGCCACGCCGGGAACAGAGGCGATTAGGCCGCTGATAAAGGCGATATTACTGACGTTTCCCGCCAGGTCGCGTACGTAGAGCGTCAGTATAGGCGCGATTGAACCGGTGGCCACCTGGATAATCATGGTGGTTACAAACAGGCTCAGCACCAGCTTTGGGTTTTTCAGCGAGGCCAGCACATCCCGGGCGTGCAGCATCTCTTTTTTGGCCACGGGCGTGAAATTCTCGCGGATACAGATAAGCGTCACCAGGAAGCAGAGGAACAGCACGCTGGCGGTAATGAAGAATACCGGCCGCAGTCCGTAGTGGTCGGCCAGCAGCCCGCCCGCCAGTGGGCCCAGCAGTGCGCCGCTTACGCCGCCAGTGGATAGCGTGCCCAACGCCCAGCCGCTTTTCTGGCGCGGGATTTGGGTGGCGATCAGGGCGTTGGCGTTAGGGATAAATCCCCCGAGCAGGCCCAGAAGCGCGCGTAGTATCAGGAACTGCCAGACATTCTGCGCCACCCCCATCAGCAGCATAATGATCGCCATGCCGAGCGCGGAGCGCAGCAGCATAATTTTGCGGCCTTTGCGATCCGCCAGCCCACCCCAGAAAGGCGACGCAATGGCGGAGAACAGGAACGTAATGCTGAACACCAGGCCGGACCACATATTCAGGGCGCTATGTCCGGTGACGCCGAGCTGTTCAACGTAGAGGGGCAGGAAGGGCATCACCAGGCTAAAGGCGGCGCCAGTAAGAAAACAACCCAGCCACGCAACCGTCAGGTTACGTTTCCAGTTTATGGGAGCATCTGTGGGGGACATAACTATCCGCATAATGAGGTGCAGGGCACCGTGAACAGTGAGGTAATAAGCCTGCTAATTATGCGCCCGGGGTATGATTGCCGCAATGACGGGGAGCTTTTAAAGCTAAAACAACATGCGGCCCGGAAGGCCGCACGCAGGTTAATACCGGGAAGGGACGCCCTGAGGCCGGGTTTTAAAGCGGCGATGCAGCCACATGTACTGCTCCGGCGCGAGCATAATGCATTTCTCGACAACGCCGTTCATCCAGCGGGCGGTGGTTTCTGCATCAATCAGCGGTGGCGCGAGTTCCGGCTCCAGCATGATGAGCTGATAGCCTGAACCGTCTGGTTTACGGCGCGGCACAAACGGCACGATAGCCGCTTTGGACATCCGCGCCAGCATCCAGGTCCCGGTGGTCGTCGCTGCATCTTCCACCGCAAAGAACGGGACAAACACGCTGGATTGCGGGCCATAGTCATGATCCGGGGCATACCAGACCACTTCACCTGCTTTCAGGGCGCGGATCATCCCTTTCAGGTCTTTGCGATCGATCATGCTTTTATTGGAGCGCATGCGTCCGTTGGTCTGGATCAAATCGATCACCGGATTATCGTTAGGACGATAAACGCCTATACCCGGCGCCTGCATGCCGAACATGCGCGCGCCAATTTCGAGCGTCAGGAAATGAACGCCAATCAGCAGGACGCCAGTCTGGTTGGCCTGAAGAGTATGCACCGGCTCCATGCCGGTCCCGGCCACTTCCGTCCAGCGCGCCATGCGTTTATCCGACCAGAACCAGGCCATACCGGTCTCCATCAGCCCCATGCCGACAGATTCGAAGTTTTTAATCACCATGTCGTGGCGCTCAGATTCACTCATCTGAGGAAAACAAAGCTCAAGGTTACGATACGCGATCCTGGCGCGACGCTTCATAAACTGCTGAGCAATGCGGCCCAGTCCTTTACCCATGCGGAAAATGACGGGATAAGGCAGCTGTACAATTAGCCACAACAAGCCAATGCCTGACCATGTTAACCAATAGCGGGGATGCAAAAGCGCGGCAGTAAATTTCGGTAACTGGGTCATGTCTGTCCTGTGTTCTAACGTCCTGAAAGGATATTGTCTCATTTTTTAAGGCATAGCCAAAATGTCTGTCATCGAAACATGAAAGAATATGCAAATGTTAAGTCTGATTAATCAGGTTGACTGAAATGTAGCGTAAATTGTGTGGATGTAAATTGTCTTTGTTTGCTATATCATGCCGACCGATTTTTATTTCTCAACGATTGCAGGACTTGTACACCATGCCAGTGTTACACAACCGCGTTTCGAATGAGATGTTGAAAGCGCGTATGTTGGCCGAAACCGAACCGCGCACAACGATCTCTTTCTATAAGTATTTCACCATCGATGATCCCCAGGCGACCCGCGATGCGCTTTACCAGGCTTTTACCGCCCTGAACGTGTTTGGTCGCGTCTATCTGGCGCGTGAGGGGATTAACGCGCAGATCAGCGTGCCGGAAAGCAAGGTCAGCGCCTTCCGCGACCTCCTTTACGGGTTTGATCCGGCGCTTAACGGCTTACGCCTGAACATTGCGCTGGATGATGACGGTAAATCATTCTGGGTGCTGCGCATGAAGGTGCGCGAGCGTATTGTGGCGGATGGCATTGACGATCCGAGCTTCAATGCCGCTAATGTGGGGGAGTACCTGAAGGCCGCTGAAGTGAACGCGATGCTCGACGATCCGGATGCGGTGTTCATTGATATGCGTAACCACTACGAATATGAAGTGGGGCACTTCGAGAATGCGATGGAAATTCCTGCCGACACCTTCCGCGAGCAACTGCCAAAAGCCGTTGAGATGATGCAGGAGCATAAAGACAAAAAGATCGTTATGTACTGCACCGGGGGGATCCGCTGTGAAAAAGCCAGCGCCTGGATGAAGCACAACGGGTTTAATAAAGTCTGGCACATTGAGGGTGGGATCATTGAGTATGCCCGTCGCGCCCGTGAGCAGGGTTTACCGGTGCGTTTTATCGGTAAGAACTTTGTGTTTGACGAGCGTATGGGCGAGCGAATTTCAGAGGACGTGATCGCGCACTGCCACCAGTGCGGTACGCCGTGCGATACGCATACCAACTGCAAAAACGACGGATGTCATCTGCTGTTTATTCAGTGCCCTGCATGTGCCGAGAAGTTTAATGGCTGCTGTAGCGAGCTGTGCAGTGAAGAGAGTATCTTGCCTGAAGAAGAGCAACGTCGTCGCCGTGCCGGACGCGAGAACGGGAATAAGATCTTTAATAAATCCCGGGGCCGACTGAATACCAAACTGGGTATTCCGGACCCGGAGTAAAACACTGCCCGGCGGCGCGAAAGCCTGCCGGGCCTGTTTTATGACTTCTGCTGAACGCCTTCCACCGAAATAATCAACTCAACATCCTGCGATGCCGGGCCTAAATCCGTGGTGATATTAAAATCTTTCAGATGAATTTTGCCTGCGGCTTCAAAGCCAGCACGTTTGCCACCCCACGGATCGTCGCCCTGTCCAATTAATTTGGCATCCAGTGTGACCGGTTTTGTTACGCCGTTCAGCGTCAGATTACCGGTAATAGCGAGCTTATCACCGTCTTTCTTCACCTCTGTCGACGCGAAAGTAGCTTGCGGGAATTTGCCCACGTTCAGAAATTCAGCGCTGCGCAGATGTTTATCACGCTCGGCGTGATTAGTGTCGACGCTGTTGGTATTAATGGTGACGTTCACTTTATCGGCAGCAGGGTTTTTCTCGTCGAAAGTAAATGTGCCATCGAAATCATTGAATGTGCCATATAACCAGCTGTAACCCAGATGCTGAATACGGAAATTGACAAAGGCATGCTGGCCCTCCTTATCAATTTTATAGTCAGCGGCAATGGCCGAACCGGTGGTAAATAGCAGCGAACCTAATGCGATACCCAACAGGCGTTTTTTCATTTTATGCTCCAGAGTCAACTGACGAACGGCCAAGCATGCGCTTCAGCGTATCGTCTTTATCAATAAAGTGATGTTTCAGGGCCGCAAGGCCATGCAGGACAGACAGGATCACCACGCTCCATGCCAGCCACAGATGAACCACACCTGCGGTGTCAGCCTGTGAACCGGCGTCAGCCAGCGTGGCTGGGACGTCAAAAAGCCCAAACACGCTGATCGGTTTACCGTCTGCGGTCGAAATGAGATAGCCGCTGATCAGAATGGCGAACAGCAGGGCATAGAGTGCGATATGTGCGCCAACAGCGCTTATGCGGGTAAGGCGGCCATGGCTTTTGGGCGCTGGAGGGGGCGGAGAGATATGTCGCCAGATCACGCGAAAAACCAGACCCATCATCAGCAGAACCCCAATGCTTTTGTGCAATTCGGGGGCCTGATGATACCAACCGTCATAATAGCTTAATGTCACCATCCAGAGGCCGAGACCAAACATGGCATAGACGGCAAGTGCAAATAGCCAGTGTAAACACATGGATATTATTCCGTAGCGACGGGAGGAGTTACGCCATTGCATATGAATTTCCGTTCTCAAATGACTGAGCAATAAAAATGGACGGGTTAAATAAATAATGCAACTGAAAAAAATGAATAATGTTTTTTATTTAATTTATTTCAGCGAATTTGAATGTGTTTCCGCAATGTATTTCAATCGCTTCGTTCAATAAATTTGAGGTGACGTTTTTTAAAAAATATAAGTTAAATAAATTTAAAGGAGTGTCAATAAACGTCAGCGAGAATTTTCAGAAGAATACAATATAGATAACGTCAATGATCGCCAGCAGCGACCAAAGAACAATGTAGAGCATAAAATGCTCGCGGATGTTATTGATAAAGTAATTCACCAGTCTGCGCATCATGCCTCTATCGCTAAACAGGCCCCGGTTATTCGGAGCCTGTAGAGGTATTATCGATCAAAGCGCGAGAGCGCGAAGGGCTTGAGATCAAACGAAGGCGCGATCCCCTGCGCAAACTGGGCGGCGATTTCACCTAACACAGAGGCAAATTTAAACCCGTGACCGCTGAGTCCGGTTACGAGCAGGGTGTTATCGTGTCCCGGAAGGGTGTCGATGATAAAATCTTCATCCGGGGTGTTGTCGTAGGTGCACGCTGCGCCGTAAAGCAACCCGCCTATGCCCGGCAGGATATTACGCAGGAACGTGAAGGCTTCGGAACCATCCTGCGGATAAGCACCGTAAGGCTTGCGTTCTTCCGCAGAGGAAATTACCTGTCCGCCGTTATGTTTGCCAATCTTGAGCGCGTCTTTTTCCGAGGGGAAACCGTAGAACTGGTCGCCATTGGGTAACTCGCCTGTAAACGCCGGGAATTTGTTCTGGCTGCTGTAACGCCCGTCAGACTGGAACCAGGAGAAGACTTTTCGCACCGGCTGGATGGGTAGGTCCGGCAGCAGTTTCGTCACCCACGTTCCCGCACTCACCAGCAGACGCGTGGCGGTATATTCACCTTCAGAGGTGGTGACGGTTGAACCCTCTGCATGGTGGGTGATGCCCGTGACCGGACAGTTGAACAACTGTGCGCAGCCCGCTTTGGCGGCGAGATCAATCCAGGTCTTAATGGCCGTTTCGCTGTGCAGCACGCCAGAGTTGGCTTCAAACAACCCAATGTAGTCGTCAGGGACAGAAATTTCCGGCCAGCGCGCCATGATGCCGTTTGCATCCAGACGCTCGACGTCCAGGCGGTAGGCTTTCGCGCTCTCCTCGACGGTCGCCAGAAACGTGGAGCTGGCTGGCCCCAGGTTAACGACCCCGGTGCGCTCAAAAATGCGATCTTCGGTGAGTGTGGCCAGCTCATCCCACAGCGTCTGAGCCCGAAGCACCAGCGGTACATAACGTTCACCTTCGCCGTAAGCGTGACGGATCAGACGGGTATCGCCGTGATGGCTTCCTTCAGAGTGGGGGGGAAGGTGGGCGTCAATCATCAGCACTTTCAGACCCGCCTGCGTGGCGTAATAACCGGCGGCAGATCCTACGGAGCCGCTTCCGATAATGATTAAATCGTATTTCATAGGCTTCTCTTTACTAACGCTTTGTTAGCAGAGTAATTAACTAAGTGGGCTTATACAAGAGCGAAATAAATAAGGCACCGCGAGGGTGCCTGTTGAGTGAAAAGGGGCATAAGGTCAATGCCGTTTATACTCATTTTCCTGATAGTCGCCAGATTCTATTTTTGCGATGCCTGCTTCTAAAATAGAGATAAACTGACGGGCGACGTCTGTTGTAAGCCACAGCGTCTGTCCAACTTCCGCTTCATCACGGTTTTGCTGATTTGGGGTCTGGTAGTGCAAACGCAGCATCAGCGCATCGTAGCTGTCTACGGTGCTGATATCCCAGCCAACAAGCGGATGGGTCTGGATGACTTCACTATTCTTTTCCATTATAACCCCCTTAATGCGTGTTAGAAGACAACGACTTTGAGGTTCAATGCATGTTTTTCTGAAAGCAATTTCAGTATATCAATTAATAAGGGTTCAGAAGGAAAAAATAAACGGGTAGCAACACATTTTTATGCTTTTTAGGATTGTTCGAACAATAAAACGCCATCTTGTTCACGATTTTCTAAGAAGATGCTGAAATATTTTGAACTTTCAGGAGACGAAACGAAAAAAAGCCGGGGCGACCCGGCAAAAAAACACAATGAGGGAGCAAATTTTAATCAGTGATGAACCAGTCGTCGGCGCTTTCCCATGTTTCCTGCAAAATTTCGCTGATGCGTTCTTTGTCTTCCTTCGCGCCGCCGATGACGGAAAGATGGTTTGCTGTCGCATAACGTACCGTTACGGCGCCATCGTTTTCAGGAAAAGTGCTGCTAATACGTCGGGATAGTTCACCCGCCAGAGCGTCGAGTGCGCCAGCAGGCAGGACGGTGGATTTGGCAATGGTGACTTCGATACGCATAAATGCCCCCTGTGTAATATACTGTTTATTTATACAGTTATATTGTCGCTTTGACAACAGGGGGCGCGATTTTTTTAGCGTTTTACCGTCCAGTTTACGGTTTCACCGGCCAGGAAGGGGATCAGCGTATCGTCGGTGAGCGCAATCGACGCTTCAACCTGGCTTTCTTTGCGCTCCAGCTCAATGAACGTGTCATTAACCGGCAGACCGTAGAAACGCGGGCCGTTAAGGGAGCAGAAGGCTTCGAAATGGTCTAACGCATTCATCTCTTCAAACACGGTTGCGTAACTTGCCAGGGCGGTCGGGGCGTTAAAGCAGCCTGCACAGCCGCAGCTCGCCTCTTTACGGTGACGGGCATGCGGGGCGGAATCCGTGCCGAGGAACGCGCGCGGGAAGCCGCTGGCGACCAGCTCACGTAGCGCCTGCTGGTGGATGTTGCGCTTGAGGATTGGCAGACAATACAGATGTGGGCGAACGCCGCCCACCAGCATGTGGTTACGGTTAAACATCAGGTGCTGCGGGGTGATGGTGGCGGCAATCAGCTCGTTTCCATCCCGGACATACTCTGCGGCATCTTTAGTCGTAATGTGTTCAAACACCACTTTCAGCCCCGGAAGACGCTGGCGCAGCGGCTCCATGACCGTTTCGATAAAACGTGCTTCGCGATCGAAAATATCAATGTCAGCGTGGGTCACTTCCCCGTGCACCAGCAGCGGCATGCCCAGTTTTTGCATACGCTCCAGAACAGGCATGATGGCATCAATACTGGTCACCCCATGGCTGGAGTTGGTGGTGGCATTCGCCGGGTAGAGCTTCGCGGCGGTGAATACACCTTCGTTAAACCCGCGCTCAACTTCATTCGGATCCAGCGAGTCCGTCAGGTAGCAGGTCATCAATGGGGTAAAATCGTGTCCGGCCGGAACGGCGTCAAGGATACGCTGGCGATAGGCAATCGCGGCCTCGACGGTAGTGACTGGCGGAACCAGGTTAGGCATAACAATCGCACGGCCATAAATTTCGCTGGTATACGGCACGACGGTTTTCAGCATGTCGCCATCACGAAGATGGATATGCCAGTCGTCTGGGCGGCGGATTTTGAGAACCTGGGATTGTACAGTCATGGAAGCTCCGGCTTGAAAGAGATCAGTCATAAGAGGGCTGTTTTTGCCGGACACAAATCATAAGCGGAAACGTTTTCGTTTGCACACTATTCCGTTAAAAAAAACGGGCGCCTGAGCGCCCGGAGTGTTTAGTCGGTGAAAGGGATGATGATTTCACCCGGTTTCACCTCTATCCCTTTGGCATATTTTTTCGCCAGGGATTCGCCTTTGCTCTTGTCTTCGCTCAGAACATAGGCAGGCTGTTGGTTAAAGTAGTTCTGCAACGACTGGTTGAGATACGGCATCAGCGTTTGCAGCACCGGTTTCATTTTTTCCGGCGTCACAACTGCATCGACGATTTCCATCTCATGCAGGAAAATGGCCCCTTTCTCTTTATTCAAGACCGGCAGCGCCTTGAGCTTCAGCTTGATATCCGCTTTCTGATTGCCGAAGAGCGAGGTCATATCGAGGCTGGCATCGCCGGAAAGGGTGACTTTGTTAGGCTCCTCGCGCCCAATCTGGCTGGCGAGATTCGTCAGGACGATATGCGCATCCGCAAGGCCGGGCACGCCGATATCTTTTGAAAAGTTATTATGTTTTTCCAGCGCCTGATTAATTTCCTGCTCACTGACGGTGTACTGCGTAAGCTGGTTACATCCCACCAGCAGACCACTGACAATTAACGCAGCGGCAATAACGATCTTTTTCATGGCGTTCCTCAACATAAAATCGGCGCATCTGTCCTGATACGCCAGTATGTCAGGGTGATCCAACAGAAACCAGCAGAAAAAACTGATAGTGAAAGAGGGTCAGGCGCCAGGCTCCAGCATCCCGCGGGTGCTGCGTTTATCACTGAACTGCCACCAGAGGGCAATCAGCGTCATAAAGCCGACCATGCCGAGCATGACCCACGGCAGCTCCGGCTGATGGAGCGCTTTTCCGGCATCAAACAGCCAGCCGCCACCGGTGTAACCCAGTGCGCCGCCAAGCGCCAGCCCGAGACGGCTGAAGCCCATGTAGCTGCCTCGGGCCCGGGCGTCGGCAAGTGACGCGCTCAGCGTTTCACGGGCTGGCTCGGCAATGATTGAACCAATATAGAAGGTGCAGATGAGCATAAACAGTTGCTGAAGCGAACTCACCAGGCCGATGGGCATCATGCTCAGCGTCATCAGCAACAGCCCGGCCATCAGACGGTGCTCAAGCCGGAAACGGCGCTCGCTCCAGCGGGCAATCGGATAGAGCAGCGTCAGAGAGAGGCAGGCCTCAATGGCATACATCCATTTCACCGCTGCCGGCGTGCCGGCAATATCGTTAACCATAATGGGCAGCATCAGCATGACCTGCACGGCGAGCATGTAGTAGCCGGTCAGGGTTAACACATAGGTGACGAAGCGTTTATCGCTCAGCACGCGGTCAAGCCCTTCCCGCACAGGCGCCTTCACCGTCGACAGCTTCCACGCGGGCAGAAACAGACCGTTAAACAGCGCGCAGAGAATAAACAACACCGCGCCGGTGGCGCAGACCAGGCGGAAATCGTATTGCAGCAGCCAGCTTCCCAGCAGGGCGCCCACCACCGCGCCAGCGCTGTCCTGCATCATCAAAATGGAGAAGAAGCGCCCCCGGTGTTGCGGACGGATAAGCTTAACCACCAGCGCGGTACGCGGTGGGTCGAAAAGGGTGCCGCCAATCCCGGAAAGGAAACAGGAGAACCACAGCAGCCAGGGTTCATGAGCGATTGCCATGGTGGCGAATCCCGCCGCACGTAACAGCATGCCGGTAACGATCATCGGTTTCGCGCCGAAGCGGTCGGCTATTGCGCCGCCAAACACGCCCAGACCCTGTTGTACAAACTGGCGTAGACCCAGCGCGATCCCGACCATCAATGCCGCCCAGCCCATTTGATCGACAAAACGAATCGATATAAGCGGAAAAACGACAAAAAAGCCGAGCACGACCAGCATGTTATCGACGAGCAGGAAATATTTACCCAGGCTCCTGGCCTGTGATACGCGGGACATTTTCCCTCCAGGGAAAATAAAAGGTGAGCACGCTAACATTCTGCGGTGTCGCCGGGCTTTTTCCCATACCCGCTGGCGACAATATTTTTTTATCAAAAAGGTGCTTTGATAGAGAGTTCTCATCGAAAAATGTGAAAAACGATCAAAATGGTATGTCACTGTTTTCACAGAAGGCACAGGCGCAGGTATAGTAAAGCTAACAGGCAGAGCAGAAGCGACGGGAAGGAGTGGTAACGATGTTTGGCTATCGCAGTAATGTGCCAAAAGTGCGTCTGACGACGGACAGGCTGGTCGTTCGTCTGGTGCATGAGCGTGATGCCTGGCGTCTGGCGGATTATTACGCCGAGAATCGCCAGTTTTTAAAACCCTGGGAACCCGTTCGGGACGAGAGCCACTGCTACCCCTCTGGCTGGCAGGCGCGCCTCAGTATGATTGCAGAATTTCATAAACAGGGAAGTGCGTTTTATTTCGCGCTTCTCGATCCGGAAGAGAAAGAGATCGTTGGCATTGCCAATTTTTCAAACGTGGTACGCGGGTCGTTTCACGCCTGTTACCTCGGGTATTCCATCGGTCAGAAATGGCAGGGGCAGGGGCTCATGTTTGAGGCGCTGACGGCGGCGATTCGCTACATGCAGCGCACGCAACATATCCATCGCATTATGGCCAACTACATGCCGCACAATAAGCGCAGCGGCGATCTGCTGGCCCGCCTGGGGTTTGAGAAAGAGGGCTATGCCAAAGATTATCTGCTGATTGACGGCGAGTGGCGGGACCATGTGCTCACCGCGCTCACCACCCAGGAGTGGACCGCGGGTCGTTAAGGAGAAAAAATGAAATATCAGTTAAATGGCGCCGAAGCGCGCGTGGTCGGCTGCCTTCTGGAAAAGCAGGTCACCACGCCGGAACAGTATCCTCTGTCCGTGAATTCCGTCACGATGGCCTGCAACCAGAAGACGAACCGTGAGCCGGTGATGAACCTTGGCGAGCACGAGGTGCAGGATATCCTTGATGAGCTGGTGAAGCGCCACTACCTGCGCACCGTCAGCGGCTTCGGTAATCGCGTCACTAAATATGAACAGCGCTTTTGTAATTCCGAATTTGGCGATTTAAAACTCAGTGCCGCGGAAGTGGCAGTGATCACCACGCTGCTGCTGCGCGGGGCGCAGACGCCGGGTGAACTGCGCACGCGCGCCTCCCGCATGCATGAGTTTCAGGATATGCAGGACGTTGAACAGACGCTGGAGCGATTAGCCTCACGCGAGGACGGTCCTTACGTGGTGCGTCTGCCACGCGAGCCGGGCAAGCGTGAAAGCCGCTACATGCACCTTTTTAGCGGCGACGTTGAGCCCTCTGCGCTGGCCGTAGAATCCGACACGCCAGCATCAAACGACAGCCTGAACGCGCGCGTGGCGGCCCTGGAAGACGAGGTTGCCGGGCTGAAGCAGCGTCTGGATGCGTTACTCGCACATCTGGGAGATTAATCGTGACAACATTACGCATTGGTGTTGTGGGGCTGGGAGGGATCGCGCAAAAAGCCTGGCTGCCCGTTTTAGGCGCCGCGTCCGACTGGACGCTGCAAGGGGCGTGGTCGCCCACCCGCGAGAAAGCAGAGCGCATCTGCAAAACCTGGCGCATCCCTTATGCCGGTTCGCTACAGGATTTAGCCCGTGAATGTGATGCGGTATTTGTGCATACCTCAACCGCGACGCACTACCAGGTGGTGAGCGAGTTGCTTAACGCAGGCGTTCACGTCTGCGTGGATAAACCCCTGGCGGAAAATGTACAGGATGCTGAGCGACTGATTGAGCTGGCCGCGCGTAAAAAGCTGACGCTGATGGTCGGCTTCAACCGCCGTTTTGCGCCGCTCTATCAGCAGCTTAAAGCGCAGTCCGGCTCGTTCGCCTCCCTGCGTATGGATAAGCACCGTACCGACAGCGTGGGGCCGAACGATCTGCACTTCACGCTGCTGGATGATTATCTCCACGTCGTGGATACGGCCCTTTGGCTGAGTAACGGAAAAGCCCAGCTGCAAAGCGGCACGCTGCTGACTAACGAGCAGGGTGAGATGGTTTACGCCGAACATCATTTTGCCGTTGAGCATTTGCAGGTGACGACCAGCATGCATCGTCGGGCGGGCAGCCAGCGCGAGTCCGTGCAGGCCGTTACGGATGGCGCGCTGTATGACGTCACCGATATGCGAGAGTGGCGGGAAGAGAAGGGCAATGGCGTGGTCGCGTTACCGGTTCCCGGCTGGCAAAGCACCCTGGAGCAGCGTGGCTTCGTGGGCTGCGCGCGTCACTTCATCACCTGCGTGCAGAATCAGACGGTTCCTGAAACGTCCGGGGAGCAGGCTATTCTGGCGCAGCGCATTGTGGAACGACTCTGGCGCGAAGCCATGTCGGAATAACGCGTTGTAACATCTGCCGATAGTAATTCGTTGAAATCCGGTTAGACTAAGCGCCGCTTGTTGGCTTTGCCGGGTGGCGCTAACGCTTGCCCGTCCTGGAAATCCGTAGGGTTGTGGAACTTCACGTTAATGAACTTATTAAAATCGCTGGCGGCCGTCAGCTCGATGACCATGTTTTCCCGCGTGCTTGGCTTTGCGCGCGATGCCATTGTGGCAAGGGTTTTTGGCGCCGGGATGGCGACTGACGCCTTTTTCGTCGCTTTTAAGCTGCCAAACCTGCTGCGCCGTATTTTTGCCGAAGGGGCCTTTTCACAGGCATTTGTTCCGATCCTCGCAGAATATAAAAGCAAACAGGGCGAAGATGCCACCCGCGTCTTTGTGGCCTACGTTTCCGGATTACTGACGCTGGCGCTGGCGATCGTGACCGTCCTGGGGATGCTGGCAGCGCCCTGGGTGATCATGGTGACGGCGCCGGGTTTTGCTGACACAGCGGATAAATTTACCCTGACCACCCAACTGCTGCGTATAACCTTCCCCTATATTCTGCTGATTTCGCTGGCGTCGCTGGTGGGTGCCATCCTGAATACCTGGAACCGCTTCTCCGTTCCGGCCTTTGCCCCCACGTTCCTCAACGTCAGCATGATTGGCTTTGCGCTGTTCGCCGCGCCGCATTTTAACCCACCGGTGCTGGCGCTGGCCTGGGCCGTGACCGTCGGCGGCGTGTTACAGCTTGCTTACCAGCTTCCGCACCTGAAAAAGATCGGCATGCTGGTTCTGCCGCGCATTAATTTCAAAGATGCGGGCGCAATGCGCGTTATCAAACAGATGGGACCGGCGATACTCGGCGTGTCCGTTAGCCAGATCTCTCTGATCATCAATACCATCTTCGCCTCTTTCCTGGTGTCGGGCTCGGTGTCCTGGATGTACTACGCCGATCGTCTGATGGAGTTTCCATCCGGGGTGCTGGGCGTGGCGCTGGGGACTATTCTGCTGCCGTCGCTGTCGAAAAGTTTCGCCAGCGGCAACCACGATGAATACTGCCGCCTGATGGACTGGGGCCTGCGTCTCTGTTTTCTGCTGGCGCTGCCAAGCGCGGTGGCGCTGGGGATCCTGGCGAAACCGCTGACGGTGTCGTTGTTCCAGTATGGAAAGTTCACCGCCTTTGATGCCGCTATGACCCAGCGTGCGCTCGTAGCCTACTCGGTGGGGCTGATGGGGCTGATTGTCGTGAAGGTGCTTGCGCCCGGTTTCTATTCACGTCAGGACATCAAAACGCCGGTTAAGATTGCCATTGTGACGCTGATCATGACGCAGCTGATGAACCTGGCGTTTATTGGACCGCTGAAACACGCGGGGCTGTCATTGTCGATTGGTCTGGCGGCCTGTCTGAACGCCGGGCTGCTGTACTGGCAGCTGCGCAAGCAGGATATCTTCACACCGCAGCCGGGCTGGGCAAGCTTCCTGCTGCGTCTGGCGATTGCGGTAGTGGTGATGGCGGCCGCGCTGGTTGGCATGTTGTATGTCATGCCTGAGTGGGCGCAGGGCACCATGCCTTACCGCCTGATGCGTCTGATGGCCGTGGTGGTGGTCGGTGTGGTGGCGTACTTTGCCACGCTGGCGGTGCTTGGCTTCAAAGTGAAAGAGTTCACCCGCCGCACGGTATAAACGCCAAAAGGGGAGTTCACCAGAAGGTGCTCCCCGCTTCATGACGTGCCGCTACTGCGTCAAATCGAAATCTTTTTCCCACCCGTGATACGTGCCGTGGCCGTCTGACCATCCGCACCGTACAGCCCCGGCTCTTTATAGGGCTTTAACACTTCAAGCGCCTGCTGATTACGGATAATCTGTCCTTCCAGCAGCCAGCCGTTATGCTGGTTGAGATCGCGAAGATGCTGGGTTTTTTCTGTAATGGTCTGCCAGCGTTCGTTGATCTCATCATTGGCGCTGCGTTTCGCGTCTTGCTCAGCGCGTCGCTGTTTTTCCAGATAATCCAGGGTCGCCAGCAGCGAGCTTTTATCTTCAGTTATGCGTTGCAACGCGCTGCCGTTGATTTGACCAGAAGAGAGGTGGTGCTGTTCTGCATCCATCACCGTTTTCAGGTCGTTCAGGACCACCGTCATCTGATCCAGTATTTCTGACAGTCGACTCATACGGTTAGTTACTCTGGAGGAAACTCTGTGCGTCCTGAATCAGCGCATCAGCGATTTTGCTGGTATCCATTTTCAGTTCGCCGTTACGGATAGCCGTTTTCAGCGCTTCAACACGTTCCATATTGATATCGCTGCTGCCTGGCTGCATCAGCTTCGACTGCGCATCGCTCAGCGTGACGCTGGTGCTGTTAGCCGTCGACGTTTTTTCCAGACGCGTTTTTTGCGGGGCAGCCTCATTCGTTTCGCGAGGTTGTACAGTGCTAACCGGCTTCAGGGCTGATGTACGATCAATGCTCATAGTGTTGTCCTCATCGAGGGTTCGCGGCGTTTGCGCCTGACATCATCATTTGTTGAATATTTATCGGCAGTCGCCGCGAAATCTTTAAAAAGATTACAGGTTAATCAGAATATTCCCATCAGGACCGACCGTGCCGCTGACCACCTGGCCTGAGGACATTCTGACCCGGGCATTTTGCGCCACTGCGGCATTATTCAGCGCTTTTCCTTCACTGTTGATACTAAAGCCTTCGCCATTGGCGACCACCATCACCTGTTGTCCCGCTTTCACCCGCCACGCCTGGCGCAGCATGGATAGCTGTATCGCCTGTCCAGGAGCGACATCGCGCAGGCTGACCGCCTCCTGAGCCTGGTTGATATCCAGCATCGTCCGCGGTGGAAGCTGATCCAGACGGCCTCGCTTCAGCGTTACGCTGTCAGGTTGCAGCAGGCTGCCCCGGGGAATGGGAACGGCGGCGACAACATAATTGCCCGTCGCCTGAACCGCAACCTGTAAGTAGCGTTTTTCATTGGCGCAACGCGCCAGCACGTTCACGTTGCCCCATAAGCGGGTGCTGCCGGTCACGCTAAATGACGGGGCTTCGCAGGAAGGATAAAGGTTAGGCGGGGTGCGCACGGTCACGCGTACGTCATCGCTGAAACCGGCCAGCTTCTGCGCAAAGAATGCATTGAGCTGGTCCTCTAACCCCTCAGCCTGCACCAGAGGGCTTAAAAGCAGTAGGGTCGCCGCCAGGCCACGTTTAAAAGTCCGCATCGCACGTTCCACCATGTCCAGAATTTAGCAAATTCTACCCGCAGTGGTTTTCCATCAACGCAACAAATAGCGACGCATTTTGCGCTTATTCCGTCGATAGGGGAGACGGGGTGAGATTTAAGCTGTGAACTGAAATTTTCTCATCAGCGGAGGAGACATGCTCGATAAACTCGACGCCGCGTTACGTTTTCAGCAGGATGCGCTCAATTTACGCGCCCAGCGGCAGGAGATTTTAGCCGCCAATATCGCCAACGCGGATACCCCCGGGTATCAGGCGCGCGATATTGATTTTTCCAGTGAACTCAAAAAAGTGATGGAGCGTGGACGTGCCGAAGGAACGGGTGTCTCACTGGCCCTGACATCCTCACGTCATATTCCCGCTCAGGCGATGACCGCGCCAACGACCGACCTGCTTTACCGTATTCCCGATCAGCCCTCACTTGATGGCAATACCGTCGACATGGACCGGGAGCGCACACAGTTTGCCGATAACAGCCTGCAATACCAGACAGGTCTGACGCTACTCGGCGGGCAAATTAAAGGCATGATGACCGTCCTACAGGGGGGCAATTAGTAAATGGCCTTGCTGAATATTTTTGATATCGCCGGTTCGGCATTAACGGCGCAGTCCAAACGACTGAACGTGGCCGCCAGTAACCTGGCCAACGCCGACAGCGTGACCGGCCCTGACGGGCAACCGTATCGCGCTAAACAGGTTGTCTTCCAGGTTGATGCTGCACCGGGTGCGGCAACGGGCGGCGTAAAAGTGGCGGACGTGGTTGAGAGCCAGGCACCCGACAAGCTGGTTTACGAGCCAGGCAACCCGCTCGCGGATGCCAGCGGCTACGTGAAAATGCCGAACGTGGATGTGGTCGGGGAGATGGTGAACTCCATGTCCGCGTCGCGTAGCTACCAGGCAAACGTCGAAGTGCTTAATACCGTGAAGAGCATGATGCTCAAAACACTCACTCTCGGCCAGTAAAGGAGACACGCATGTCCATCGCCGTAAACGTGAATGACCCGACAAATACCGGCGTCAACAGCACCAGCAGTGCGACCGGTTCCAGCTCTCTCACCGGGAGCAATGCCTCCGATTTACAGAGCAGTTTTCTGACCCTGCTGGTGGCGCAGCTGAAAAATCAGGACCCGACCAATCCGATGCAGAACAACGAACTGACCACGCAGCTTGCGCAGATCAGTACCGTCAGCGGCATTGAGAAACTGAACACCACGCTCGGCTCGGTCTCCGGTCAAATCGATAACAGCCAGTCCTTGCAGGCCGCCAACCTGATCGGTCACGGGGTGATGATTCCGGGGACCACGATTCTGGCGGGCACCAGCACTACCGATGGCACGTCCACCACCACCACGACGCCGTTTGGCGTTGAGTTGCAGCAGCCGGCCGACAAAGTCACCGCCACAATCAAAGACGCCAGCGGCAACGTGGTGCGCACGATTGAGATTGGCGAGCTTAAAGCGGGCGTTCATACCTTTACCTGGGATGGCAGCCTGACCGACGGCACTAAAGCGCCTAACGGCTCGTATCAGGTTGCGATTAGCGCCAGCAACGGCACCACTCAGCTGGTGGCTCAGCCGCTACAGTTTGCCCTGGTTCAGGGCGTCATCAAGGGTAGCGATGGCAACAAACTGGATTTGGGTACCTCCGGTACCACCACACTCGACGAAGTTCGGCAGATTATCTAAGCCTTAATACTTATCAGGAGTAAGTCATGGCCTTTTCTCAAGCGGTCAGCGGCCTGAATGCTGCGGCCACCAACCTGGACGTCATTGGCAACAACATCGCCAACTCCGCGACCTATGGTTTTAAATCCGGTTCTGCGTCTTTTGCAGATATGTTTGCAGGCTCTAAAGTGGGCCTGGGCGTGAAGGTTGCGGGTATCACCCAGGACTTCACCGACGGGACGACCACCAACACCGGTCGCGGTCTGGACGTCGCCATCAGCCAGAACGGTTTCTTCCGTATGGTGGATGCCAACGGTTCCGTGTTCTACAGCCGCAACGGCCAGTTCAAGCTGGATGAAAACCGTAACCTGGTGAACATGCAGGGGCTTCAGTTAACCGGTTATCCGGTTGCCGGCACGCCGCCTACGGTGCAAACCGGTGCGAATCCGCAGGCGATCTCCATCCCAACGACGCTGATGGCGGCGAAGTCCACCACCACGGCCTCTCAGCAGATCAACCTGAACTCCACCGATACCGCGCCAACCGTCGCCTTCGATCCGTCCAACCCTGACTCTTACAACAAGAAAGGCACCGTGACGGTGTTTGACAGCCAGGGTAATGCGCACAACATGAACCTGTTTTATGTCAAAAACGAGACGCCAGCTAACTCCTGGAAAGTGTATTCGCAGGACGGCAGCGTAGCGGGAGATGCAGCGAAACTGGCAACCACGCTGACCTTTAACGAGAGTGGTGTGCTGACGGGTGGCGATGATATCAAGATCACAACGGGCACCGTTCCGGGCGCGACGCCAGCCACGTTTGACATGAGTTTCGCCAACTCCATGCAGCAAAACACCGGTGCGAACAACATCGTGGCGACGAGCCAGAACGGCTATAAGCCGGGCGATCTGGTGAGCTACCAGATCAACGATGACGGTACCGTTGTCGGTAACTATTCGAACGAACAGACCCAGGTGCTGGGCCAGATCGTGCTGGCAAACTTCGCCAACAACGAAGGCCTGAAATCCGAAGGGGATAACGTCTGGTCTGCCACGCAGTCTTCCGGGGTTGCCCTGCTGGGAACCGCGGGTTCCGGTAACTTCGGCACGCTGACTAACGGTGCGCTGGAAGCCTCCAACGTCGATCTGAGTAAAGAGCTGGTGAACATGATCGTCGCGCAACGTAACTACCAGTCCAACGCGCAGACCATCAAAACCCAGGATCAGATCCTCAACACGCTGGTTAACCTGCGTTAAGCAGCTGACGGGAAAGCGCAATGGATCACGCAATATATACAGCGATGGGCGCAGCAAGCCAGACGCTCAATCAGCAAGCTGTTACCGCCAGCAACCTTGCGAACGCTTCCACGCCAGGTTTTCGTGCGCAGCTCAACGCGCTGCGTGCGGTGCCGGTAGAAGGGCTGTCATTGCCCACGCGTACGCTGGTCACCGCCTCCACGCCGGGCGCCGACATGACGCCAGGTCAGATGGATTACACCGCGCGTCCGCTGGACGTTGCCCTTCAGCAGGACGGCTGGCTGGCGGTGCAAACGGCTGACGGCGGGGAAGGGTATACCCGCAACGGTAATATCCAGGTGAGCGCCACCGGGCAGCTGACGATTCAGGGGCATCCGGTTATGGGCGAAGCCGGTCCGTTGACGGTGCCGGAAGGGTCAGAGCTGACCATTGCGGCAGACGGGACGATCTCGGCGTTAAACCCGGGTGACCCGGCGAACACCGTTGCGCCTGTCGGTCGTCTGAAGCTGGTGAAAGCCGAAGGCAACGAAGTGCAGCGTGGCGATGACGGGATGTTCCGTCTGACCCAGGCGGCGCAGGCCACGCGTGGCGCCACGTTACAGGCCGACCCGACCATCCGCGTGATGTCCGGCGTGCTGGAAGGCAGTAACGTCAAACCGGTGGAAGCCATGACCGACATGATCGCCAGCGCCCGCCGCTTCGAAATGCAGATGAAAATCATCAGCAGCGTCGATGAAAACGCAGGCAAGGCTAACCAACTTCTGGCTATGAGTTAACAGGACTCCCTATGATCAGTTCTTTATGGATCGCGAAAACCGGTCTGGACGCACAGCAAACCAATATGGATGTGATTGCCAACAACCTGGCAAACGTCAGCACCAATGGTTTCAAGCGCCAGCGTGCGGTTTTCGAAGATTTGCTTTATCAAACGATTCGTCAGCCAGGGGCGCAGTCTTCTGAGCAAACCACGCTGCCGTCCGGTCTGCAAATTGGTACCGGCGTGCGCCCGGTCGCCACCGAGCGTCTGCACAGCCAGGGCAACCTGTCCCAGACCAACAACAGTAAAGACGTTGCCATTAAAGGTCAGGGTTTCTTCCAGGTGCAGCTGCCTGACGGGACCTCCGCCTATACCCGCGATGGTTCGTTCCAGGTGGATCAGAATGGTCAGCTGGTGACGGCGGGCGGTTTCCAGGTTCAGCCTGCGATCACCATACCGGCGAACGCGCTGAGTATCACCATTGGTCGTGACGGTATCGTCAGCGTCACTCAGCAAGGTCAGGCCGCGCCGGTCCAGGTTGGACAGCTCAACCTGACCACCTTCATGAACGATACCGGACTGGAAAGCATCGGCGAGAACCTCTACACCGAAACGCAGTCTTCCGGCACGCCAAATGAAAGTACCCCGGGCCTGAACGGGGCGGGGCTGCTGTATCAGGGGTATGTGGAAACCTCGAACGTTAACGTGGCGGAAGAGCTGGTGAATATGATCCAGGTCCAGCGCGCCTATGAAATTAACAGTAAAGCAGTGTCGACGACCGACCAGATGCTGCAAAAACTGACGCAACTCTAAGGTGTAGCCCGGTGCGGTAAACGTCGCACCGGCTCCCTGTTTTCGAAGATGAAGGCAATGCAAAAAAACGCGGCGTTTCGTTATCCGATCCTGACTGTTCTGGCCGTCACCCTCAGCGGGTGTGCCTGGATCCCGTCTAAACCATTGGTACAGGGTGCGACTACCGCCCAACCCGTTCCCGGCCCCGCGCCGGTGGTGAACGGCTCTATTTTCCAGACCGCGCAGCCGATTAACTACGGTTATCAGCCGCTGTTTGAAGACCGTCGTCCGCGTAACGTTGGCGATACGCTGACCATTGTGTTGCAGGAAAACGTCAGTGCGAGTAAGAGCTCGTCGGCGAACGCCAGCCGCGACGGCAAAACCAATTTTGGCTTCGACACCGTGCCGCGCTATCTGCAAGGGCTGTTCGGCAACGCCCGTGCGGATGTGGAAGCCTCCGGCGGCAACACCTTTAACGGTAAAGGTGGTGCGAACGCCAGCAATACCTTCAGCGGAACGCTGACGGTTACGGTTGATCAGGTTCTGGTGAACGGCAACCTGCACGTGGTGGGCGAAAAACAGATCGCCATTAACCAGGGTACGGAATTCATTCGCTTCTCCGGTGTGGTTAACCCTCGCACCATCAGCGGCACCAACACCGTACCGTCCACTCAGGTGGCGGATGCGCGCATTGAGTACGTCGGCAACGGCTACATCAACGAAGCGCAAAATATGGGCTGGCTGCAACGCTTCTTCCTTAACTTATCGCCGATGTAAGCGAGGTGACCTATGTATAAATTTCTCTTCGCCGTGGCGCTGTCGCTGGTCGCTACCGTTGCGCAGGCCGATCGCATACGCGATCTCACCAGCGTGCAGGGCGTGCGCGAAAACTCGCTGATTGGCTACGGCCTGGTGGTGGGGCTGGATGGGACGGGTGACCAGACGACCCAGACGCCGTTCACCACCCAGAGCCTGAACAATATGCTCTCGCAGCTCGGTATTACCGTACCGGCCGGGACCAACATGCAGCTGAAAAACGTGGCGGCCGTGATGGTGACCGCGTCTTATCCGGCCTTTGCGCGTCAGGGGCAGACCATCGACGTGGTTGTCTCGTCGATGGGTAACGCCAAAAGCCTGCGCGGCGGTACGTTGCTGATGACGCCGCTGAAAGGCGTCGACAGCCAGGTGTATGCTCTGGCGCAGGGCAACATTCTGGTTGGCGGAGCAGGCGCGTCGGCGGGCGGCAGCAGCGTGCAGGTGAACCAGCTGAACGGGGGACGTATTACCAACGGCGCGATCATCGAACGTGAGCTGCCGACCCAGTTCGGCACCGGCAACACCATTAACCTGCAACTGAATAACGAAGACTTCACGATGGCGCAGCAGATCGCTGACACCATCAACCGCAGCCGGGGCTACGGCAGCGCCACCGCGCTGGATGCCCGTACCGTGCAGATCCGCACGTCAACCGGCAGCAGCAACCAGGTGCGGTTGCTGGCCGATATCCAGAATATGGAAGTGAACGTGCCGGTGCAGGATGCGAAAGTCATTATCAACTCCCGTACCGGCTCGGTGGTGATGAACCGCGAAGTGACGCTGGACAGCTGCGCCGTTGCGCAGGGCAATCTCTCCGTCACGGTTAACCGCTCGGCCAACGTCAGCCAGCCGGATACCCCGTTTGGCGGCGGTCAGACGGTAGTGACCCCGCAAACGCAGATTGATTTACGGCAGAGCGGCGGTTCGTTGCAGAGCGTGCGCTCCAGCGCCAACCTGAACAGCGTGGTGCGTGCTCTGAATGCGCTGGGTGCAACGCCAATGGATCTGATGTCCATTCTGCAATCCATGCAAAGTGCAGGCTGCCTGCGCGCCAGACTGGAAATCATCTAAATGCTGACCGATAGCAAACTGTTGACCAGTGCCGCCTGGGATGCCCAGTCGCTCAACGAGCTGAAAACCAAAGCGGGCAAGGATCCGGCGGCGAATATCCGCCCGGTTGCCCGTCAGGTGGAAGGCATGTTCGTACAGATGATGTTGAAAAGCATGCGTGAAACCCTGCCGAAAGATGGCATGTTCAGCAGTGATTCCACGCGGCTTTACACCAGCATGTACGATCAGCAGATTGCCCAGCAAATGACCGCCGGAAAGGGGCTCGGCCTGGCGGATATGATTGTGAAGCAGACCGCAGCCGCTCAGGGGCTCCCGCCTGAAGAGGCCCCGCCGCAGGTGCCGCTGAAGTTTGATCTGGAAAAGGTGACCAGTTATCAAAATCAGGCGCTGACGCAGATGGTGCGTAAGGCGATGCCGAAACCGGCAGAAACGCGTGACGAGCCGCTCTCCGGCGACAGCAAAGACTTCCTGGCGCAGCTCTCCCTCCCGGCGCGTCTTGCCAGTGAAGAGAGCGGCGTGCCGCACCATCTGATTCTGGCGCAGGCGGCGCTGGAGT
Source organism: Enterobacter cloacae complex sp. 302F9 (assembly GCF_050030335.1). NCBI lineage: Bacteria > Pseudomonadati > Pseudomonadota > Gammaproteobacteria > Enterobacterales > Enterobacteriaceae > Enterobacter > Enterobacter cloacae complex sp. 302F9. The sequence continues at coordinate 1,766,037 of NZ_JBLGUC010000001.1, forward strand.
CGGGCTGGGGGCAACGTCAGATCCGCAGGGAGAACGGTGAGCCGAGCTTCAACATCTTTGGCGTGAAGGCCACCTCCAGCTGGAAAGGGCCGACCACGGAAATCACCACCACCGAATATGAGAACGGTGCGGCAGTGAAGGTGAAAGCCAAATTCCGCGTCTACAGCTCGTATCTGGAAGCGTTGTCGGATTATGTCGGGCTGCTGAGCCGGAATCCGCGCTACACCGCCGTGACCCAGGCCGCCACGCCAGAGCAGGGCGCTCAGGCATTGCAGAATGCTGGCTACGCGACCGATCCAAACTATGCGCGCAAGCTGACCAGCATGATCCAGCAGCTGAAATCCATGTCTGAGAAGGTCAGCAAAGCGTATAGCACAGATCTCGAAAATCTGTTCTGAAAGTTCTCAAGTCCCGGTGGAGGTTGCCGATAACCTTCATCAGGACTCGTGTCTGAACGTATAAAAGGAACCCCCATGTCCAGTTTGATTAACAGCGCCATGAGTGGCCTCAGTGCTGCGCAGTCGGCACTCAATACCGTCAGTAATAATATTTCAAGCTACAACGTGGCAGGTTATACCCGCCAGACCACCATTCTGGGGGCATCAAACAGCACCCTGACCGGCGGTGGCTGGGTGGGTAACGGGGTCTATGTCTCCGGTGTTCAGCGTGAATATGATGCGTTTATCACCAACCAGCTGCGCGCGGCGCAGAACCAGAGCAGTGGGCTGACCACGCGCTACCAGCAGATGTCAAAAATTGACGACGTGCTTTCTGATACCACGAACTCGCTTTCTGCCAACCTCCAGGATTTCTTTAAAAGCCTGCAAACGCTGGTGAGTAACGCAGAAGATCCGGCTGCTCGCCAGACGGTACTCGGGAAGGCGGATGGTCTGGTAAACCAGTTTAAAACCAACGATCAATATCTCCGCGATCAGGATGCGCAGGTCAATACGGCGATTTCTACCAGCGTCGATCAGATCAATAACTACGCGAAACAGATTGCCAATCTTAACGATCAGATCTCCCGGCTGACTGGCGTCGGTGCGGGCGCATCCCCGAATGAACTGCTCGATCAGCGCGATCAGCTGGTGAGTGAACTGAACAAGATTGTCAGTGTGGACGTCACCGTACAGGACAGCGGCACCTACAACATCTCTATCGCCAACGGTTACACCCTGGTACAGGGCAGCAACGCCAGCCAGCTGGCGGCGGTGAAATCCAGTGCGGACCCAGCGCGTACAACAATTGCGTATGTGGATACCGCAGCGGGCAACGTGGAGATCTCAGAAAAACAGATCACCACGGGGTCGCTTGGGGGGCTGTTAACGTTCCGTTCTCAGGATCTGGATCAGGCGCGAAACACCCTTAACCAGATGGCGCTGGCGTTTGCGGATGCCATGAATACCCAGCACCAGGCTGGCTTTGATGCCAACGGGGATGCAGGCGGCAAGCTGTTTGATTTTGGCTCGCCGGCAGTGCTGAGTAACGGTAAAAACACCGGAAGCGCGTCCGTTACGGCCACGATGACGGACAGTACAAAGGTCCAGGCGACAAACTATAAAGTCGAGTACAACGGTACTGACTGGACAATCACGCGTCTGTCGGACAACACCAGCTTCACGGCCAAGCCTGACGCCAGCGGTAATCTGTCGTTTGATGGTCTCAACGTTAAGATTAGCGGCTCAGCCGATAATAAAGACAGTTTCATCGTCAAACCGGTGAATGACGTCATTGTGAATATGGACGTAGCGATCAGCGACGAATCCAAACTGGCGATGGCCTCCGCGAAAGGAAGCGGTGAAAGCGACAATACCAATGGCCAGAAGCTGCTGGATTTACAGAGCGCCAAATTGGTGGGAGGGAACAAAACCTTTAACGATGCTTATGCCGCGCTGGTCAGTACGGTGGGCAGCACCACGGCGTCGCTGAAAACCAGCAGCGAAACCAAAGTTAACGTGGTGACGCAGCTGACCAAACAACAGCAGTCAATCTCCGGGGTTAACCTGGATGAAGAGTATGGCAACCTGCAACGCTATCAGCAGTACTATCTGGCGAATGCGCAGGTGCTGCAAACGGCGAGCACGCTGTTTGATGCATTGATCAATATCCGCTAAGGCTGAGGCATAAAAAATGCGTATTAGTACTCAAATGATGTATGAGCAAAGCATGCGCGGCGTGACGAACTCCCAAAGTCTCTGGCTCAGCTACGGCGAGCAGATGTCTACGGGGAAGCGTATCAACCGTCCGTCTGACGATCCGATTGCCGCCTCGCAGGCCGTTGTGCTCTCTCAGGCTCAAACGCAAAACAGCCAGTATGCGCTGGCACGCTCCTTCGCTACGACGAAAGTCTCGCTGGAAGAGAACGTGTTATCGCAAGTGACAACCGCCATCCAGGCTGCTCAGGAAAAGATTGTCAATGCGGGCAACGGTACGTTAAGTGACGATGACCGCGCTTCGCTGGCCACGAACCTGCAAGGTATTCGCGATCAGCTCATGAACCTGGCTAACAGCACGGACGGTAACGGTCGCTATATTTTTTCCGGTTACAAGACCGAAGCGGCGGCTTTCGACCAGGCGACGGGTGATTATAAGGGCGGCGGAACGCCAATCAGCCAGCAGGTTGACTCCGCGCGCACGATGCAAATTAGCCATACGGGCACTGAAGTTTTCGATAGCTTCACCAGCAATGCCAAGCCAGAGCCAGATGGTAGTGCGCCGGAAACGAATTTGTTCAAGATCCTCGACTCCGCAATTGAAGCGTTGAATACGCCGATTGGGGAGGACGAAAAGAAAGCCGAGGCGTTTACGGCGGCTATTGATAAAGCCAACCGTGGCCTGAGCAACTCCCTCAACAACGTGCTGACCGTGCGCGCCGACCTCGGCATCAAGCTGGATGAGCTGGGCAAGCTGGACGCTCTGGGTGAAGACCGCGCGCTGGGTCAGACGCAGCAGATGAGTAACCTGGTTGACGTGGACTGGAACTCGGTGATTTCGTCCTACACCATGCAGCAGGCGGCGTTGCAGGCCTCGTATAAAGCCTTTAGCGATATGCAGGGTATGTCTTTGTTCCAGATGAACAAATAAGACTCTGACCTGTTTGACATGTCTTGAAACTGGGCATGTTTTGACTGCCCAACCCGTCCGGGTTGGGCATTTTTTTTACACACGTTCTGCCTGTGCGGACAGCACCCGGGCGCTTTCAATCACTCTGATAGCCAGCGCAATGGCACCACACAGGGTTGCCAGAGCCACCACGCCAGACCAGCCTGCCAGCGTATAGATATTGCTGCCTAATGCCGAGCCCAGCGCCATTCCGATGAAAATGACGGTAAACAGCAGGGCGTTCAGGCGTCCGCGGGCCTGCGGCTCAAGGCTGTAGACCAGGTTCTGGTGGGCCACGAGGCTGGACTGCAAGCCGAGATCGAAACCGACCGCGGAGAGGGCAATCAGGATCAACTGACCGTGTACACCCAGTGCCGGCATCATGAACATCAGGGCAAACGAGAGGGTCACCAGCGCGGCACCCAGCTGGGTCACTTTACCTGCGCCCAGCTTATCGGCAAGACCACCCGCCAGCGGTGCGGCCAGCGCGCCAGCGGCTCCGGCAATACCAAATCCACCCGCTACGGCGCTGCCAAGGTGATACCGTTCCAGCAGCATGACCGCCAGCGTTGACCAGAATGCGCTAAAGGCAATCGACAGAAAACCCTGAGCCAGCGCCGCGCGACGCAGTGCCGGGTAACGACGCCACAGGTGCTCCATGGAACGCATCAGCGCGGGATAGCTCAGCGTGGAGTGAATAGCAAAACGTGGGAGTACGGCCCACATCACCGCGCCGACAAAGGCAATGCTTGCAGCAGCCAGCTGATACATCACCCGCCAGCCAAAGGCCTCACCCACCACGCCGCTCACGGTTCTGGAGAGCAAAATCCCCAGCAGCAGGCCGGTCATCACCGTGCCGACCGTTTTTCCCTGTTTACCTTCCGGCGCGAGGATCGCTGCGGCCGGGACAATATCCTGCGCCATGGTGGCGGCCATGCCAATCAGCAGGCTGGTGAGCAGCAGGGAGTGCAGTTGTCCGGTCAGGCTACAACCCAGCAGGAACAGCGCCAGAGCCGCACTTTTTATCAGGATCAGCGTTCTGCGGTCATGACGATCGCCGAGCGGGAGCAGAAACAGGATGCCCAGGGCATAACCCGCCTGGGTGAGCGTCGGGACCATGCCCATGCCTTCGATGCTCAGATGCAGGTCTGAGCCCATCAGCGGCAGAAGAGGCTGGGCATAATAGATGGATGCCACGCTAAAGCCCGCACCGAGCGCCAGCATTAAGATTACCCAGCGGCTTACGGCCCGGGTGGTGGTTGTGTTCATAAGATGTTCCTCATTCGTCGTGTGCGGCTATTTTTTATCAGTACGCCTTGCGACGGTAGCGGGCGCGGTGGTAAAACGCTTATACGTGTGGCGTATGGGTAAAAATGGTATGAAAAGGTCTGAGCGTATAGATCGGGTAGAACTGATGCGAACGTTTGTTCGCATTGTGGAGGCGGGGTCTCTTTCTGCGGCGGCACGTCAGCTGGCAACAACCCAGGCCACGGTGAGCAGACGGTTGCAGTCGCTTGAGACCATGCTGGGAGTACGCCTGATGTTGCGCACAACCCATACGACCCGGCTGACCGATGACGGCGAACGCTGCTATCAGCATGCCCGACGGGTGATTGACAGCTGGCTGGCGCTGGAAGACGAGGTAGGGCAGACGGAAGATGAACCGGTTGGGGTGCTGAGGGTGCGCGCCCCGCACGCGTTTGGCCAGGATCAGCTTCTGAAACCGTTAACCGAATTTTTACAGCGCTATCCCCAGCTTTCTGTTGAGTGGATGCTCAACGATCGCTCGGTTGATTTCCTCGGCGACAACCTTGACTGTGCTATTCGGGTGGGTGTGGAAATCGATCCGGCGACCGTGTCCGTGCTGCTGGCTGAAGTGCCGCGCTCGGTGGTGGCTTCACCGGAATTACTGGCCCGTTATCCCGCGGTTAAAACGCCGGAAGATTTGCAGCAGCTTCCCTGGATTGCCATCAGCTCTTTTTATCAACGCCATGTGGAGCTTTTCCACGATGCATCATCTGCCCCGGCGCGGGTTACCATTACGCCACGCCTGAGTACCGACAGCCTGTATGTGGCGCGCAATACGGCACTCACCGGGCTGGGCGTGGCGGTGGTATCCAGCTGGACAGTACAGGATGATATTCAGGAAGGAAGACTGGTGCATCTACTGCCAGAGTGGCAGCCGGCAGCGTTACCGGTACATCTGGTTTACCCCTGGTCTCGTTATTATCCGGCGCGCTTGCGGCGTTTTCTGGAGCTGATGCGGAAGATAATGCCGGAGGTCACCGGAATGAGAAAGCCCCTGCAACAGCCATAAAAAAGCCGACCCGTAGGTCGGCTTTCAGTCTTAGCGTGCGTTATTCAACAGGCTGAGGACGAGTAGCTGGCGCAGTAGCCATGTGCGTTGCACTGTGACCACCGGCAGCACCTTTGCCTTCGAAGTTGAATGCCGGACGAACCCAGTCGCTATGGCGTGGCGCTTCAGGTACATACTCAGGTGCCGGGGCGCGAGTCATCGGCGCGGTAGCAACGTGAGCAGGCGCTGGAGCGGCAACGACCTCAACCGGATCGGATTTCACTTCAGCCTCTTTGACCTCTTCGACAACAGGCTCAACCTGAATCTCGACGTCCTGAACAACCTCTTCCGTCACCGTTTCGACGGTAACGTCTGCGGGTTCTTCTGCTGCGGAGACCGGCTCAGCTTCCTCCGCGACTTCTTCAGCCACCACGGTATCTTCTTCGGCAATGATCTGCGGAGCGGCATCAACCGGCGCAGCAATGACTTCAGGATGGGTCGTTTCCACTTCCACAGCCTGCGGTGCCACCGTGTCAACAACTTGCGGTTCAACCACGGTTGCCGCTTCAGTCACGACGTCTTCCACCGCTGCTACCGGTGCAATCACCTCTTCGGTCACAGCCTGTTCTTCAACAGCCTGCTCCGGGCGAGCAACCGGATAACGGATCCAGACTTTACCGGATGCCATCTCAGGTGAGGCGCACGCCACAGTCAGCGGCATTGGCGACTGAGTCGGGTAACGCTCGTCACGGTAGCGACGACGACGCTGGCCGCTCACGCGTAGGTGACGCGGAGAACGACGGGAGCGACGCGGCATACCTGCGTTGTCACGGTTTTCGCTGCTTTCGTCCTGCTCAACCTGATTTTCCACTACGGCTGGCAGGTCAACTTTTGCAACCTGGGTACCCGTTGTGCTTTCTGCTGCTTCAACCGCGATAACGTCGTTTTCTTCCGTCTGAACAGCACCCACACGTACTTTCTGGGTCAGCTGACGCTGCTTACGACGCGGCATAACCTGAGTACGCTCTTCCTGCTCCGTGTCCTGCTGTTCAACAGGCGCTTCGCGGTTCAGGTTTTTGACTTCCTGCTGGGCCTGGCGTTTCTCGTCGTTACGACGACGGTTACGCTCGCGGCGAGGTTGCTGCTCGTCACGCTGTTTGCTCTTCTCGGACTCATCGCCCGCCTGCTGGCGAATCTCACGATCTTCAACGTTCTGCTGTTGCTTCTCGCGACGGTTGCGACGGTTGTCCTCGCGTTGTTCACGACCTTCGTTGTTCTCGGAACGATTATCACGGCGCTCGTTACGATCGCTACGGTCGTTGCGGTCATTACGATCGCGACGATTGTTCTGACGCTTACGACGGTCCTGCTGACGCTCTGGTTTCGCTTCTTTTGGCGCTTCTTTCGGCTGCTCAGGCTGAACTTCTTCGCCAGCAAACATTTTTTTCAACGCGCCGAAGATGCGGCTGAGGAGACCCGGCTGCTCAGGCTGCGCTTTTGGCGCGGCAGGGGCCGCCTTTTGCACGGCAGGTTTTGCCGCTGGTTTTTCCAGCGTCGCTTCCGGCGGGGCTTCCGGCATGATGAAGGTTGCTAATGCAGGCTGCTCAGGCAGTTTACGCTCGGCAGGCTCTTCATCCGATGGCAGCGCCATTTCTTCTTCATGCAGCTTCGGCAGCAGGTAGCTGAGGGTGCTTGTCTCTTCGCCTTTACGCACGCGCAGCACGTGATAGTGCGGGGTTTGCATCTCGTCGTTTGGCACGATGATGCAGCGAACACCGCCCTGACGCGCTTCGATTGCGCTTACCGCTGCACGTTTTTCGTTCAGCAGGTAGGAGGCAATCGGCACCGGAACGATGGCGTGAACCTCTTTGGTGTTCTCTTTCAGCGCTTCTTCTTCAATCAGACGCAGAATAGAGAGGGAGAGCGATTCATTGTCACGCACGGTACCCGTACCGGAACAGCGCGGGCAGACGTGATGGCTGGACTCGCCGAGTGACGGGCTCAGACGCTGACGGGACATTTCCAGCAGGCCGAAGCGCGAGATATGGCTAATCTGGATACGTGCGCGATCCTGGCGCACCGCTTCACGCAAACGGTTTTCAACCGCACGCTGATGGCGAACCGGGGTCATGTCGATGAAGTCGATAACAATCAGACCACCCAGGTCGCGCAGGCGGAGCTGGCGGGCGATTTCATCAGCGGCTTCAAGGTTGGTGTTGAAGGCGGTCTCTTCGATGTCGCCGCCACGGGTTGCACGCGCGGAGTTGATGTCGATAGCGGTCAGCGCTTCGGTGGTATCAATTACGATAGAACCGCCGGACGGCAGACGCACTTCACGCTGGAAGGCAGACTCGATCTGGGATTCAATCTGATAGTGGCTGAACAGCGGGATTTCACCGGTGTACAGTTTAATTTTGCTGGTGAAATCCGGGCGACCCAGCGCGGCGATGTGCTGGCGAGCCAGCTCAAGCACTTTCGGGTTATCAATAAGAATTTCACCGATGTCCTGACGTAGATAATCACGGAAGGCACGCACAATAACGTTGCTTTCCTGGTGGATCAGGAACGGAGCAGGACGGCTCTCAGCCGCTTTCTTGATGGCTTCCCAGTGCTTCAGACGGAAGCTCAGGTCCCACTGCAACGCTTCGGCAGATTTGCCGACGCCTGCGGTGCGCACGATAAGGCCCATGCCGTCTGGCAGCTCGAGACTTGCCAGCGCTTCTTTCAGCTCGGTACGGTCATCGCCTTCGATACGGCGAGAGATGCCACCCGCACGCGGGTTGTTTGGCATCAATACCAGATAGCTTCCTGCCAGGCTGATAAAGGTGGTCAGTGCGGCGCCTTTGTTGCCACGCTCTTCTTTATCGATCTGGACGATAACTTCCTGACCTTCACGCAGAACATCTTTAATGTTCGGACGGCCATGGGAGTTGTAGTTTGCAGGAAAATATTCGCGGGCGATTTCTTTGAGAGGAAGGAAACCGTGACGCTCAGCACCGTAATCGACAAATGCAGCTTCAAGGCTTGGTTCAATGCGGGTGATTTTGCCTTTGTAAATGTTCGCTTTTTTCTGTTCGTGTCCAGGACTTTCGATATCCAGATCGTACAGGCGCTGCCCATCCACAAGGGCGACACGCAACTCTTCTTGCTGAGTTGCGTTGATTAACATTCTTTTCATCGTAACTTACTCGTTATTCTTACATTGACGACAAAGCTGCGGGCAAGGTGACGCTTTCCGGGGTATGAACCGATGGCCTCGTGTCTATTCACGTCGCCAACCTCACGGTTGTCGCTCGCTTAAGAGGCGCAGAGTGTCGGTTGCCTGTGTTTCATACGGAAACACAGCGCAATTATCAGGGGAATTGCCTGGGAAAACTCTCCAGAGAACAATCCTTATACCGGGAAGTACTGCAACCCGCAGCCCGCTAACTGCCTGAAAGATCAATACGTCTTACGCCATTGCTGCGTGGATGATCGGTCAGACAAAATTGGTCATTCCGTCGACATCCTTACAAAACCCGGATTTAACGCGGAAAACGGATTCATTATTCCACTGCTCGCCGGGTTATAGCAAGATGACTTTTACCAATTATCACCCGGTTACTCACAGTTTCTTCACTTCAACGGGGTGATTGGTTTAATAACCACCAAATCGATTGCGCGAAAGGGGAGTGGTCCGGATAAAAGTAAATATAAGCATAGAAAAATGAGTGGCGCTAATGTCTGACGCTATTTAGAATCGCCAACCATGAAAACAGAGACTCCAGCCGTAAAAATGGTTGCCATCGCCGACGACGAGGCGGGGCAACGTATCGATAATTTTTTGCGCACCCAGTTGAAGGGCGTGCCAAAAAGTATGATTTATCGCATCTTGCGTAAGGGCGAGGTGCGGGTGAACAAAAAACGCGTGAAGCCAGAGTATAAGCTCGAGGCGGGCGATGAAGTCCGGATTCCACCGGTACGTGTTGCAGAGCGTGAAGAAGAGGTCGTTTCTCCGAAGCTGCAAAAAGTCGCGGCCCTGAGCGACGTTATCCTTTATGAGGACGACCACATTCTGGTGCTGAATAAACCGTCCGGAACGGCGGTACACGGGGGGAGCGGTCTGAGCTTCGGCGTGATTGAAGGGTTACGCGCGCTGCGCCCGGAAGCGCGTTTCCTCGAACTGGTTCACCGTCTTGACCGCGATACCTCTGGCGTGCTGCTGGTGGCGAAAAAACGTTCTGCGCTGCGTTCTTTGCACGAGCAACTTCGTGAAAAAGGGATGCAGAAAGATTACCTGGCGCTGGTTCGCGGCCAGTGGCAGTCCCACGTGAAAGTGGTGCAGGCGCCGCTGCTGAAAAATATTCTGCAAAGCGGCGAGCGCATTGTTCGTGTTAATCAGGAAGGGAAACCGTCTGAGACGCGCTTTAAAGTTGAAGAGCGCTACGAATTCGCCACGCTGGTGCGCTGTAGTCCGGTGACGGGGCGTACCCACCAGATTCGCGTCCATACCCAGTTTGCGGGCCATCCGATTGCGTTTGATGACCGCTATGGCGATCGCGAATTTGATAAGCAGCTGGCGGGAACAGGGCTGTCGCGTCTGTTCCTGCACGCGGCAGCGCTGAAATTTACCCATCCTAATACCGGCGAAGTTATCCGTATTGAAGCGCCGCTGGATGAGCAGCTCAAACGCTGTCTGAAAGTTCTGCGCGGCTGATTTTGTGCCGGGTGGCGCTGCGCTTACCCGGCCAACATGTTTTTCTCCCTCTCCCTGTGAGCATCAGGCCGCAACGGTCACATCGTCAGCGGATTACACTCTTCTCGCCTTAACATCTGGCACAGTGCAATCAGCGGCAACCCCACCAGCGTGTTGGGATCGCGGCCATCGAGCTTGTCGAACAACGCAATCCCTAGTCCTTCACTTTTAAAGCTCCCTGCACAGTTTAGCGGACGTTCCCGACGCACATAATCCATAATCTCCTGCTCGCTAAGATGACGGAAGTGCACATCAAACGGCTCGCATTCGGTTTGCAGATGACCGGAGGCAGAATTATAAAGCGCCAGGCCCGTATAAAAGGTCACTATACTGCCCCGCGCACGCAAAAGCTGCTGGCAGGCGTTTTCTTCCGTATGCGGTTTGCCGGTGATTTCGCCGTCCAGCACACAAACCTGATCGGAGCCTATAATCAGATGAGCGGGGTAACGGACGGCCAGCGACTGTGCTTTCTCTTTCGCGAGACGGGTCACCAGATGACGCGGTGACTCGCCCGGCTGTGGTGTCTCATCCACTTCCGGCGCAGCGCATTCAAACGGGATCCCGAGCTTTTCCAGCAGCATTCGGCGATAAGGTGAAGTGGAAGCAAGGACGAGATTTGGCATATTTTTATCACCAGATATAGCGTATCGATGCCAGCCATTTTAAACTACAGGCCGCAATGTGTGCGAATAATTGGCAAAAGGCAGCTCTGGTTGCCTTTTTCTTTGACTCTATGACGTTACAAAGTTAATATGCGCGCCCTATGCAAAAGGTAAAATTACCCCTGACTCTTGATCCGGTTCGTACGGCTCAAAAACGCCTCGATTACGAAGGAATCTATTCTTCCGATCAGGCTGAGCGTATTGCCGAATCTGTAGTCAGTGTGGACAGTGATGTAGAATGCTCCATGTCGTTCGCTATCGACAACCAGCGCCTCGCCGTGTTAACCGGTGATGCAAAGGTGACGGTAACGCTCGAATGTCAGCGTTGCGGGAAACCGTTTGTACAGCATGTTCACACAACGTATTGTTTTAGTCCGGTTCGTTCTGACGAACAGGCTGAAGCACTCCCGGAAGCGTATGAGCCGATTGAGGTTAACGAATTCGGTGAAATCGATCTTCTGGCGCTGGTTGAAGATGAAGTCATCCTCTCCCTGCCAGTCGTTCCGGTGCATGATTCTGAACACTGTGAAGTGTCCGAGGCGGACATGGTCTTTGGGGAACTGCCTGATGAAGCGCAAAAACCAAACCCATTTGCCGTATTAGCCAGCTTAAAGCGTAAGTAATTGAGGAGTAAGGTCCATGGCCGTACAACAGAATAAACCAACCCGTTCCAAACGTGGCATGCGTCGTTCCCATGACGCACTGACCGCAGTTACCAGCCTGTCTGTAGACAAGACTTCTGGTGAGAAACACCTGCGTCACCACATCACCGCTGACGGTTTCTACCGCGGCCGCAAGGTTATCACTAAGTAATCACGCGTCAGCGTGATTAGGCTTAGTGAGGAACTTCCCCGTGCAAACGGGGAGTTTACCGAACCAGGCTGCGACGATACCTTGACACGTCTAACCCTGGCGTTAGATGTCATGGGGGGAGATTTTGGCCCTACCGTGACAGTGCCTGCAGCATTGCAGGCACTGAATTCTAATTCGCAACTCACACTTCTTTTAGTCGGTAATCCCGACACAATCACGCCATTACTTGCAAAAGCTGACTTTGAACAACGTTCGCGTCTGCAGATTATTCCTGCGCAGTCAGTTATTGCCAGTGATGCCCGGCCATCGCAGGCTATTCGTAATAGCCGTGGCAGCTCTATGCGAATGGCGCTGGAGCTGGTGAAAGAAGGGCGAGCGCAGGCTTGCGTCAGCGCGGGAAATACTGGCGCGCTGATGGGGCTGTCGAAATTATTGCTCAAGCCGATTGAGGGCATTGAGCGTCCGGCGCTGGTGACGGTATTACCGCATCAGCAGAAGGGCAAAACGGTGGTGCTGGATCTGGGCGCTAACGTGGATTGTGATAGTACAATGCTGGCTCAGTTTGCCGTTATGGGGTCGGTGCTGGCTGAAGACGTGGTCGGGATTAACAATCCCCGCGTTGCTTTACTGAATATTGGTGAAGAAGAGACTAAAGGCCTGGACAGTATCCGCGACGCTGCGGAAATACTCAAACAGGTCCCCTCCATCAACTATATTGGTTATCTCGAAGCCAATGAGTTGCTGACGGGCAAAACGGATGTATTAGTGTGTGATGGCTTCACCGGAAACGTGACGTTGAAGACCATGGAAGGGGTCGTACGAATGTTCCTTTCTCTGCTGAAATCGCAGGGAGAAGGTAAAAAAAGGTCCTGGTGGCTGATTTTATTAAAGCGTTGGTTACAAAAAAGCCTGACGCGGCGATTCAGTCACCTCAACCCCGACCAGTATAATGGCGCCTGTCTGTTAGGATTGCGCGGCATCGTGATTAAGAGTCATGGCGCCGCCAATCAGCGAGCATTTACCGTCGCGATTGAACAGGCAGTGCAGGCGGTGCAGCGTCAAGTCCCTCAGAGGATTGCCGCTCGCCTGGGATCTGTATTAGCTAAAAGTGACTGAGCGTACATGTATACGAAGATTTTAGGTACCGGCAGCTACCTGCCAAAACAAGTGCGTACCAACGCCGATCTTGAAAAAATGGTAGATACGTCTGACGAGTGGATTGTCACGCGCACAGGTATCCGTGAACGTCGTATCGCCGCGCCAGACGAAACTGTGTCCACCATGGGCTACGAAGCCGCTCAGCGAGCGCTTGAGATGGCTGGCATTGATAAAGAACAGATCGGGCTTATTGTGGTGGCGACAACCTCTGCCACGCATGCCTTCCCAAGCGCAGCGTGCCAGGTGCAGAACATGCTCGGCATCAAAGGCTGTCCGGCATTTGATGTTGCAGCAGCGTGCGCGGGTTTCACCTATGCGCTGAGCATCGCCGATCAGTATGTAAAATCGGGCGCCGTAAAATATGCGCTGGTGATCGGCGCTGATGTTCTGGCGCGTACCTGCGATCCAACCGATCGCGGCACGATCATTATTTTTGGCGATGGCGCGGGCGCGGTGCTGCTGGGGCAGTCCGAAGAGCCGGGCATCATCTCCACGCACTTGCATGCCGATGGCCGCTACGGCGAGCTGTTAACGCTGCCTAACGCCGATCGCGTTAATCCTGATAACTCCATTTACCTCACCATGGCAGGTAATGAAGTATTCAAGGTGGCGGTGACTGAGCTTGCGCATATTGTCGATGAGACGCTGGAAGCCAATAACCTTGAACGCACCGCACTCGACTGGCTGGTGCCGCATCAGGCGAACCTGCGTATCATCAGCGCGACGGCGAAGAAGCTGGGCATGTCTATGGATAACGTTGTGGTGACGCTTGATCGCCACGGCAACACCTCTGCGGCATCGGTACCGTGCGCATTTGACGAAGCGGTACGCGATGGACGAATTAAACGGGGCCAACTGGTCTTGCTTGAAGCCTTTGGTGGCGGGTTCACCTGGGGTTCCGCGCTGGTTCGTTTCTAGGATAAGGATTAAAAAATGACACAATTTGCTTTTGTGTTCCCGGGACAGGGCTCGCAAACTGTTGGGATGTTGTCTGAAATGGCAGCAAACTATCCGGTTATTGAAGAGACTTTCCGTGAAGCCTCTGACGCGCTGGGTTATGATCTGTGGGCGCTGACCCAACAGGGCCCCGCTGAAGAGCTGAACAAAACCTGGCAGACTCAACCGGCACTGCTGGCAGCCTCCGTCGCATTGTGGCGCGTATGGCAGCAGCAGGGCGGCAAAGCGCCGACGCTGATGGCGGGTCATAGCCTGGGTGAATACTCTGCGCTGGTCTGCGCAGGGGTGATTGCCTTCGCTGACGCGGTACGCCTGGTTGAATTGCGTGGTAAATTCATGCAGGAAGCGGTGCCAGAGGGCACGGGCGGCATGTCTGCCATCATCGGTCTGGATGATGCTTCTATCGCTAAAGCCTGTGAAGAATCTGCTGAAGGTCAGGTCGTTTCTCCGGTAAACTTTAACTCGCCAGGCCAGGTGGTTATCGCGGGTCATAAAGAAGCGGTTGAGCGTGCAGGCGCTGCCTGTAAAGCTGCGGGCGCAAAACGTGCACTGCCCCTGCCGGTGAGCGTGCCGTCTCACTGCGCGCTGATGAAGCCCGCTGCCGATAAGCTGGCGGTTGAGCTGGAAAAAATGACCTTTAACGCACCGACGATTTCCGTTGTGAATAACGTCGATGTGCAGTGCGAAACCGCGCCGGAGGCTATCCGTAACGCGCTGGTTCGCCAGCTCTACAGCCCGGTTCAGTGGACTAAAACCGTTGAATTTATGTCGTCTCAGGGCGTTGAACATCTGTATGAAGTTGGTCCAGGTAAGGTACTTACCGGTCTGACAAAACGTATTGTAGACACCCTGACTGCCTCGGCGATTAACGAGCCGGAAGCCATGAAAGCGGCACTCTCGCAATAAAAGAGGAATACCATGAGTTTTGAAGGAAAAATTGCCCTGGTGACCGGCGCAAGCCGCGGTATTGGGCGCGCTATTGCTGAAACACTGGTTGCGCGCGGCGCGACGGTGATCGGGACTGCGACCAGTGAGAATGGCGCACAGGCCATCAGCGACTATCTGGGTGCGAACGGTAAAGGTCTGGTACTGAATGTGACTGAACCAGCATCTATCGAATCTGTTCTGGAAAATATTCGCGCAGAGTTTGGCGAAGTGGATATTCTGGTCAATAATGCCGGGATCACTCGCGACAACCTGCTGATGCGAATGAAAGACGACGAGTGGAACGATATTATCGAAACCAACCTGTCATCTGTATTCCGTCTGTCAAAAGCGGTAATGCGCGCTATGATGAAAAAGCGTCATGGTCGTATTATCACTGTAGGTTCTGTGGTTGGTACCATGGGAAATGCTGGTCAGGCTAACTACGCTGCGGCGAAAGCAGGTCTGATCGGTTTCAGTAAGTCGCTGGCGCGTGAAGTCGCGTCCCGCGGAATTACTGTAAACGTTGTTGCTCCGGGCTTTATTGAAACGGACATGACGCGTGCGCTGACTGATGAGCAGCGTGCGGGTACGCTGGCGGCAGTTCCGGCGGGTCGTCTTGGCGACCCTAAAGAAATCGCCAGCGCGGTTGCATTTTTAGCCTCTGACGAAGCGGGTTACATCACTGGTGAAACCCTCCACGTCAACGGCGGGATGTACATGGTTTAATCACGATCGAAAATATTTGCGTTATTTGGGCAAATGGCCTCAAAATAACGTAAAATCGTGGTAAGACCTGCCGGGATTTAGTTGCAAATTTTTCAACATTTTATACACTACGAAAACCATCGCGAAAGCGAGTTTTGATAGGAAATTTAAGAGTATGAGCACTATCGAAGAACGCGTTAAGAAAATTATCGGCGAACAGCTGGGCGTTAAGCAGGAAGAAGTTGTGAACTCCGCTTCCTTTGTTGAAGACCTGGGCGCAGATTCTCTTGACACCGTTGAGCTGGTAATGGCTCTGGAAGAAGAGTTTGATACTGAGATTCCGGACGAAGAAGCTGAGAAAATCACCACCGTTCAGGCTGCCATTGATTACATCAACGGTCACCAGGCGTAAGTGAACATCTCCAGGCGGTCATTCGACCGCCTGAGTTTTATCTTTTGTTGTCCCACGAATCTCTTTTTTTATCCCTCCCTGGAGGACAAGCGTGTCTAAGCGTCGTGTAGTTGTGACCGGACTTGGCATGTTGTCTCCTGTCGGCAATACCGTAGAGTCCACCTGGAAAGCTCTCCTTGCCGGTCAGAGCGGCATCAGCCTAATCGACCATTTCGATACTAGCGCCTATGCAACGAAATTTGCTGGCTTAGTAAAGGATTTTAACTGTGAAGAGATCATCTCGCGCAAAGAACAGCGCAAGATGGATGCCTTCATTCAATATGGAATTGTCGCTGGCGTTCAGGCCATGCAGGATTCTGGCCTTGAGATTACGGAAGAGAACGCGACCCGTATCGGCGCCGCTATCGGCTCCGGGATTGGCGGTCTTGGTCTGATTGAAGAAAACCATACATCTCTGATGAATGGCGGCCCGCGTAAAATCAGCCCGTTCTTCGTTCCGTCTACGATTGTCAACATGGTGGCAGGTCACTTGACCATTATGTTCGGCCTGCGTGGCCCAAGCATCTCAATCGCGACAGCCTGTACGTCTGGCGTGCATAACATCGGCCAGGCCGCGCGTATCATTGCGTACGGCGATGCAGATGCTATGGTTGCGGGCGGCGCTGAAAAAGCCAGTACCCCGCTGGGCGTCGGTGGCTTCGGTGCAGCGCGTGCGCTCTCTACCCGAAACGATAATCCGCAGGCGGCGAGCCGTCCGTGGGATAAAGACCGTGACGGTTTCGTACTGGGTGACGGTGCAGGCATGATCGTACTGGAAGAGTACGAACACGCGAAAAAACGTGGCGCGAAAATTTATGCTGAAGTTGTTGGCTTTGGCATGAGCAGCGATGCTTATCACATGACGTCTCCTCCAGAGAACGGCGCAGGCGCTGCGCTGGCGATGGAAAACGCCATCCGCGATGCGGGCATTACGCCGGCACAGATTGGCTACGTTAACGCCCATGGGACGTCTACCCCTGCGGGCGATAAAGCAGAAGCGCAGGCTGTTAAGTCTATCTTCGGCGAATCTGCTGGCCGCGTAATGGTAAGCTCCACGAAATCCATGACCGGTCACCTGCTGGGTGCTGCGGGGGCAGTAGAGTCAATCTACTCTATTCTCGCGCTGCGCGATCAGGCTGTACCGCCAACCATCAACCTGGATAATCCAGATGAAGGTTGCGATCTGGACTTCGTTCCTCACGAAGCGCGCCAGGTTAGCGGTATGGAGTATACCCTGTGTAACTCCTTCGGCTTCGGTGGGACTAACGGCTCTCTGATCTTCAAAAAGGTCTGAGTCTGGTTGGTCGCTGACGATAAAAAAAGGTCCGCTTGCCGGGCCTTTTTTATTAGGCGAAATCCCCTTGTCCGGCTGTCCACATCCTGCCAGACTGAGCCTCCACGCATAAGGAGCCACCATGTTTTTAATTAATGGCCTTGAGCAAGAAACGCTGCCGGCAAGCGACAGGGCGACCCAGTTTGGCGATGGCTGTTTCACGACTGCGCGTATTCTCGACGGTGGCGTGTGTCTGCTCGGGGCCCATATCCTTCGTTTACAAAAAGCCTGCGAAGCATTACTGATCCCCTTCTCGCAGTGGGACATTCTTGAAAGTGAAATGCGTCGGCTGGCGTCAGATAAAGCAAGCGGCGTCCTGAAAGTCATTATTAGCCGCGGGAGCGGTGGCCGGGGCTATAGCGGTTCTGCCTGTCTGCATCCTACGCGGGTCCTTTCCGTTTCAGATTATCCTTCCCATTATGCGCACTGGCGTGAAGAGGGCGTAGCCCTGGCGTTAAGTCCGGTACGTCTGGGGCGAAACCCGATGCTCGCTGGCATAAAACATCTCAACCGCCTTGAACAGGTGCTTATTCGTACTCATCTTGAGCAGACGGAGGCCGGGGAGGCGCTGGTTCTTGACAGCGAAGGGTACATTACGGAATGCTGTGCGGCTAATTTACTCTGGCGGAAGGGCAGTGACGTGTTCACGCCTTCGCTGGAGCAGGCCGGCGTCAACGGCATTATGCGGCAGTTTTGTCTGCACCAGCTGGCACGCGCAGGCTTTCGCGTTGTCGAAGTCAACGCTAAGGAAGAGGCGCTGCTGTCCGCCGATGAAGTCGTAATCTGCAATGCGCTGATGCCCGTTGTCCCCGTTCGCGCTTATGGCCGCAAATGCTGGTCATCCCGCGAGCTGTTCCAGTTTCTGGCCCCGTTATGTGAGCAAACCAGGTAGTCATGAAGAAAATGTTACGCTTTGTCCTCCTTCTTATCGTTGCGTTCGGTATCGCTGGCGGAGCGGGAGTGTGGAAAGTCCGTCAGCTGGCGGAGAGTCAGATCCTGATAAAAGACGAGACGATTTTTACCCTGAAAGCGGGGACCGGGCGGCAGGCGCTTGGTCAGCAGCTGTATGACGACAAAATTATCAATCGCCCACGCGTATTCCAGTGGCTGCTGCGTATTGAACCGGACCTGTCCCATTTCAAGGCCGGCACCTATCGCTTTACCCCTGGCATGACCGTGCGCGAGATGCTGCAACTGCTGGAGAGTGGTAAAGAAGCCCAGTTCCCGCTGCGTTTTGTGGAAGGTATGCGTCTGAGCGATTACCTCAGGCAGCTGCGGGACGCGCCATACATTAAGCATACGCTGAAAGATGACCGCTACCAGACCGTGGCAGACGCCTTAAAATTCCAACATCCCGAGTGGGTGGAAGGCTGGTTCTGGCCCGATACGTGGATGTATACGGCAGGCACGACGGATGTGGCCATTCTGAAGCGCGCGCACAACAAAATGGTCGCGGCGGTAGATGCTGCCTGGAAAGGGCGAGCAGAGGGCCTGCCTTATAAAGATCAAAACCAGTTCATGACGATGGCCTCGATCATCGAGAAAGAGACGGCCGTTGCTGCCGAACGTGACCAGGTTGCCTCGGTGTTTATTAACCGTCTGCGCATAGGCATGCGTTTGCAAACCGATCCTACCGTCATCTACGGCATGGGCGAAAACTACAACGGCAGGATTTCCAGAAAAGATCTGGAGACGCCAACGGCGTATAATACCTACGTGATTAGCGGCCTGCCGCCTGGACCGATCGCGACGCCGAGTGAAGCATCGTTGAAGGCCGCCGCGCACCCGGCCAAAACGCCGTATCTCTATTTTGTGGCTGACGGAAAAGGGGGGCATACGTTTAATACCAACCTGGCCAGCCACAATCGCTCCGTTCAGGACTATCTGAAGGCACTTAAGGAAAAAAATGCGCAGTAAATACATTGTCATTGAGGGACTCGAAGGGGCGGGCAAAACAACTGCCCGTAACGTGGTGGTGGATACGCTTACGTCGCTTGGCGTTGCCGACATGGTCTTTACCCGCGAGCCGGGCGGTACGCAGCTGGCGGAAAAACTGCGCAGCCTGGTTCTGGATATCAAATCCGTTGGCGATGAAGTTATTACCGACAAAGCGGAAGTGCTGATGTTCTATGCTGCGCGCGTTCAGCTGGTGGAGACGGTGATCAAACCCGCTCTGGCAGAAGGGAAATGGGTGATTGGCGATCGCCACGATCTCTCAACCCAGGCGTATCAGGGCGGGGGCCGGGGTATCGATCAGGCCATGCTGGCTACGCTTCGCGACGCGGTTCTGGGCGATTTCCGTCCTGACCTGACGCTGTATCTGGACGTAACTCCTGAGGTGGGCCTGAAGCGCGCCCGTGCCCGCGGCGAACTGGACCGCATTGAACAGGAGTCTTTTGATTTCTTTAACCGCACCCGTGCGCGTTATCTGGAACTGGCCGGGCAGGACAAGACCATTCGTACCATCGATGCGACGCAATCCCTTGAAGACGTTACGCGTGATATTCAGCAGACCGTTACGCAGTGGCTACAGGAGCAGCAGGCATGAAATGGTATCCATGGTTGCGCCCACACTTTGAACAGCTGATCGGCAGCTATCAGGTTGGTCGGGGGCATCATGCGTTACTGATCCAGGCGCTGCCGGGAATGGGTGATGATGCGTTGATTTACGCCATCACCCGCTTTCTGATGTGCCAACAGCCGGAAGGACATAAAAGCTGCGGTAAATGCCGGGGTTGCCAGCTTATGCAGGCGGGCACGCATCCTGACTATTACACCCTCGAACCCGAGAAGGGCAAAAATACGCTCGGTATCGACGCGGTGCGTGAGGTCAGTGAGAAACTGTACGAATATGCGCGTCTGGGGGGGGCGAAAGTGGTGTGGCTGAAAGACGCCGCGCTACTCACGGAAGCCGCAGCCAACGCCCTGTTAAAAACCCTGGAAGAGCCGCCAGAGAATACCTGGTTTTTCCTCTCCTGCCGCGAGCCGGAACGCTTGCTGGCGACGCTGCGCAGTCGCTGCCTTCTTCACCACCTCGCTGTCCCTCAGGAATCCTGGGCGCTCGCCTGGCTTGAGCGAGAAGTGACGGTGTCACAAGATGCGGCGCGCTCGGCGTTGCGCCTGTGCAGCGGTGCGCCTGCGGCTGCGCTGGCCTTATTGCAGCCGGAAGTGTGGTCCCAGCGTGAAACGCTATGTCGTGCGGTTGAATCAGCCCTCGACAGCCATGACTGGCTGAGCGTGCTGCCAGCGCTGAACAGCGATCAGGCACCGGAACGGCTGCACTGGCTGGCCGCACTGCTGCTGGATGCGCTCAAAATCCAGCAGGGGGCGACGCTTCTGACTAACCCTGACGTGTGGGCGCTGGTCACCACGCTGGCGAATCGCCTGTCAGGGCAGTCGCTGCACGCTATCCTTCATGATATCTGCCAGAGTCGTGAACAACTTTTGACGGTAACCGGTCTCAATCGCGAGCTTTTACTGACCGACCAGTTACTGCGTATCGAACACTACCTGCAACCAGGCGTCATACCGCCGGTTTCCCACCTCTGAGAGAGACATTATGTTTTTAGTCGACTCACACTGCCATCTCGATGGCCTGGATTATCAGTCCCTGCATAAAAATGTGGACGACGTGCTGGCGAAAGCCGCCGCGCGCGATGTGAAATTTTGCCTGGCCGTGGCGACCACGTTGCCGGGTTACCGCTCCATGCGTGAACTGGTAGGCGAGCGCGATAATGTCGTCTTCTCCTGCGGCGTGCATCCGCTGAATCAGGATGAAGCGTACAATATTGAGGATTTACGCCGTCTTGCCGCAGAAGAGGGCGTAGTGGCGATGGGCGAGACCGGCCTGGACTATTTCTACACCCCGGAAACGAAACCTCGCCAGC
Organism: Enterobacter cloacae complex sp. 302F9; assembly: GCF_050030335.1. Taxonomy (NCBI): domain Bacteria; kingdom Pseudomonadati; phylum Pseudomonadota; class Gammaproteobacteria; order Enterobacterales; family Enterobacteriaceae; genus Enterobacter; species Enterobacter cloacae complex sp. 302F9. The sequence goes on from NZ_JBLGUC010000001.1 coordinate 1,787,063, forward strand.
AGGAATCCTTCCGCAACCACATCCGTATTGGCCGTGAACTGAATAAGCCTGTTATCGTTCATACCCGCGATGCGCGCGCCGACACGCTGGCGATCCTGCGGGAAGAAAAGGTGACGGATTGCGGTGGCGTACTACACTGTTTCACTGAAGACAGAGAAACGGCGGGTAAGCTGCTTGATTTAGGCTTTTATATCTCGTTCTCGGGGATTGTAACGTTCCGGAATGCTGAGCAACTGCGTGATGCGGCGCGATATGTTCCGCTGGATCGTATTCTGGTGGAAACCGATTCCCCGTACCTGGCACCGGTGCCTCATCGCGGCAAAGAAAATCAGCCAGCGATGACCCGGGATGTCGCTGAGTATATGGCCGTTCTGAAAGGTGTCAGTATTGAAGAGCTGGCTCGCGTGACAACGGAAAACTTCGCTAGTCTGTTCCATATCGACCCCGCCCACCTGCAATCTGTCTGATACGCCTGTTATTTTTAGGCTCGTAATTAATAAGTAAAACGAGTAAAGTTCACCGCCTCATTTGGGGCGGTGATGGCGTTTTTAGACACATCCAGACATGCTTTATGTAAATATCTGCAAGTTTTTTGGCCGTCTTGAACTGAAACGTGATAGCCGTCAAACAAACTCAGAGGGAATTATTTTACTCTGTGTAATAAATAAAGGGCGCTTAGATGTCCTGTCCACGGCGCGGTACTCCCCCCGGGCCAATGCGTGAAAACGTAAAAAAAGCACAAATACTCAGGAGCACTCTCAATTATGTTTAAGAATGCATTTGCTAACCTGCAAAAGGTCGGTAAATCGCTGATGCTGCCAGTATCCGTACTGCCTATCGCAGGTATCCTGCTGGGTGTCGGTTCTGCAAACTTCAGCTGGCTGCCAGCCGTAGTTTCCCACGTGATGGCCGAAGCAGGCGGTTCTGTTTTTGCTAACATGCCGCTGATCTTCGCTATCGGTGTTGCTCTGGGCTTCACCAATAACGACGGTGTATCCGCGCTGGCGTCCGTTGTTGCTTACGGCATCATGGTGAAAACCATGGCTGTGGTTGCGCCGCTGGTACTGCATTTACCTGCTGAAGAGATTGCCGCTAAGCATCTGGCGGACACCGGTGTTCTCGGTGGTATCATCTCCGGTGCGATTGCAGCGTATATGTTTAACCGCTTCTATCGCATCAAGCTGCCTGAGTATCTGGGCTTCTTCGCGGGTAAACGTTTTGTGCCGATCATTTCTGGTCTGGCCGCGATTTTCACCGGTGTGGTTCTGTCTTTCATCTGGCCACCAATCGGTACGGCAATCCAGACCTTCTCTCAGTGGGCGGCTTACCAGAACCCGGTTGTGGCGTTCGGTATCTACGGCTTCATTGAGCGCTGCCTGGTACCATTTGGTCTGCACCACATCTGGAACGTTCCATTCCAGATGCAGATTGGTGAATACACCAACGCAGCAGGCCAGGTGTTCCACGGCGACATCCCACGCTACATGGCGGGTGACCCAACGGCAGGTAAACTGTCTGGTGGCTTCCTGTTCAAAATGTACGGTCTGCCGGCCGCCGCAATTGCGATCTGGCACTCTGCTAAACCAGAGAACCGTGCAAAAGTGGGCGGTATCATGATCTCCGCAGCGCTGACCTCGTTCCTGACCGGTATCACCGAGCCGATCGAGTTCTCCTTCATGTTCGTTGCGCCGATCCTGTACATCATCCACGCGGTACTGGCAGGTCTGGCATTCCCAATCTGCATCCTGCTGGGTATGCGTGACGGTACGTCCTTCTCTCACGGTCTGATCGACTTCATCGTTCTGTCCGGTAACAGCAGCAAGCTGTGGCTGTTCCCAATTGTGGGTGCGGGCTACGCAGTGGTGTACTACACCGTCTTCCGCGTGCTGATCAAAGCACTGGACCTGAAAACGCCGGGTCGTGAAGATGCAACGGAAGACAGCAAAGCCGGTGTGACCAGCGAAATGGCGCCTGCTCTGGTAGCTGCTTTCGGCGGTAAAGAGAACATCACTAACCTGGACGCGTGTATCACTCGTCTGCGTGTGAGCGTTGCCGACGTTGCGAAAGTAGACCAGCCGGGTCTGAAAAAACTGGGCGCAGCGGGCGTCGTTGTTGCAGGTTCTGGTGTTCAGGCAATCTTCGGTACGAAATCCGATAACCTGAAAACCGAAATGGATGAGTACATCCGCAACAACTAAGCTGTGACCTGGGGAGACTAAGGCAGCCGAATGGCTGCCTTTTTTATTACTGCTGCTTGCGGTGCCGGGTGGAGGCTGCGTCTTACCCGGCCTACGTGATGGGTAGGCCCGGTAAGCGCAGCGCCACCGGGCTTCTGTCACTCAGAAATCGTAGCTCGCGCTCACCGAGACGTTCAGCGGCGCGCCATACACTACATAAGAGCCGACGTAATCGTAATACTCTTTGTCGAACAGGTTGTTGACGTTAGCCTGCACCGCAAAATCTTTGGTGACCTGATAACGGCTGAACAGGTTCACCAGCCCATAGCTGCCTTGCTCCGCGCGGGAACGTCCTGCCGGGCCGCCTTCCACGTCCGTCCACACTTTGTTCTGCCAGTTTACGCCACCGCCCACGGTCAGTTCCGGCAGCATTGGCAACTGATAGCGGGTGAAGAGCTTCATGGTTGTGCGCGGCTGATCGGAGCTGACGGCGTTGCCATTCTTATCTTCTGCGATGTAACGCGTCGCGCCGAAGGTCAGCTGCCAGTTATCGGTCAGGGCACCATTGAGCTCGAACTCGACCCCTTTGCTGACCACCCCGTCCAGCGATTCATAGATCGACTCACCGCTCGGCATGTAGGTATAGGTGTTGCTGGCGACGTTATCCTGCTCAATGCGGAAAATCGCCAGCGAGGTGGTGAGGCGGGTATTAAACCAGTCCGCCTTCACCCCAGCTTCGTAGCTTTTACCCGTGGTAGGGTCAAGATAACGTCCGCTGGCATCGCGCTTATCCTGCGGCTGGAAGATAGAGGTATAGCTGACGTAGGTCGACCAGTCCTCATTGATGTCATACACCAGGCCGGCGTACGGCGTGACATCATCTTTGGTGCTTTCCAGACGGGTATTCGGCGATCCTGCCGGGTTATAACGAATGTTATATTGGGTGTAGCGCGCGCCCAGGATCAGGTGCAGCGGATCGGCCAGCGAGAAACGAGCCGACGAATAGGCTGAAGACTGGCGAATATCATCCTTGCTGTAGAGTTTCCACGGCGTCCACTGGGGATCGGCGATGTTCCCGTTCCAGTTCTTAAAGTTGCCGACATCAACCATGCCGTATACCGCATCCGGCATGGAGTTGTCGTAATGGTTACGCTGACGGCTGAAGCTGCCGCCGAACATCATTTCGTGCTGACGGCCAAAGAGATCGAAGCCGCCGCGCAGGAAGGCGTCAACCGCATCCTGTTTACGTTCCCCACGGTTCCAGCCGCCGTAACCCACCAGGCCCGCACCGGTCTCTTTATCCGGATAGCCGGACATATACATCAGTTTGGAGTCGAAGTTGGTTTCAGCGTGCATACCGTTGATGTGCGCTTCCCTGCCATTATCGAAACGCTGAGTCAGGTTAGCGAAGATGCGGGTGCTGTCTTTATCTGAATAAGCCCAGTCAGGTGCGACGGTCTGGCTACGATTGTAGTGGGTCTTACTTCCGTCGCTGTACCAGGTCGGCAGCCCGCCCCAGGTCGGGTCGGCGGTATGGCTTTCCTGATACTCATACCCTACCGAGAGGGTGGTGCTGTCGGTGACATCCGCGTCCATCACGCCGTAGAGGAATTTCTTCCGGTAGTGGTAGTTATCCACGAAGCTGTCGTTGTCCTGATAACCCGTAATCAGACGGCCCCGTACCTTACCTGACTCTACCAGCGGCGCCTGGAGATCCAGCACGTAGCGCTGCTTGTCCCAGCTGCCGTAACTGGCGGAGACGTTACCTTTAAATTCCGGGCTGTCCGCGTGCTTACGCACCATATTAACGTACGCCGCCGGGTTGCCCGTGCCGGACATCAGGCCGGTGGCGCCGCGAACCACTTCGATGCGGTCATAAATCGCGGTATCCGCGGCGGTATCACCAAAGTTCCACACTTCACTGATGGACGTCGGCAGGTCGTCATAGGCGTAGTTGCTGACGAAAAAGCCGCGTGAGTAAAACACGGTACGGTCGCTGTCCTGCACCTGGGCCGTAATGCCCGTGGTATTCGTCAGCACCTGTCCGATGGATTGCAGATTCTGGTCAGCCATACGTTGCTGGCTGATAACGCTGACGGACTGTGGGATGTCGCGGGGAACCAGCAACAGTTTGGTGCCGGTGGTGGTGGTTTTTACGCTGTAATCCTGATCCTGGCTGGCAGAAAGATCCTGTGTGTTGTCAAAACCCCCGTCTACGACGACGGTATCTTCGGTGGTTGAAGCAGCGAAAGCGGCGGTTGGCGTCAATGCCATAGCAATGCAGGCGGCCAGCAACGAAGGTGTTGCGGCAGGCTGATGTTGCCCATCCCTGGTGTGATTAATGAAAGACATCATCAAACCCTTAGTGAATGGTGAAGGTAATTCGCGACAGTCCCGCTAACACGGGCTGACGTCGTTTTCTATGTTAAAAATGCGCATGAAAATGCAAATGCGAAATATACGCATTGTGATTAACGCTGTAAACAGATGTTTCGGGATGAACTGAAATAAGGTTTCAGAAAAGAAATGTCCTAAAGCGATGCCTCTTCAGCCAGATGGCGGACAATCAGGAAAGAAATCACGGGAGAAGGTTGAAAGGACAGGAGAAACTCGCTCATACTCTTGTCTTGTGTCACGCAGTAAATCAGACAATGTGTGTTAACAACGGACGCACGACGCCAGATTAAACTTAAAAGGAAAAGGTCATGGCTGAAGAAACGATTTTCAGTAAAATTATCCGCCGCGAAATTCCATCGGATATTGTCTATCAGGATGAACTGGTCACGGCTTTCCGCGACATTTCTCCCCAGGCGCCGACGCACATCCTTATTATTCCCAATATTCTGATCCCGACCGTTAATGACGTTAAAACCGAGCATGAAGTGGCGCTGGGCCGTATGCTTACGGTAGCCGCGAAAATCGCAGAGCAGGAAGGGATTGCTGAAGACGGATACCGTCTGATCATGAACTGTAATCGCCATGGCGGCCAGGAAGTCTATCATATTCATATGCATCTGCTGGGTGGACGTCCACTGGGACCGATGCTGGCACATAAAGGTCTTTAATATGTTAACTGGGCGTATTGCAGCGCTGATCGTGACGCTGGTAATGGTTGGGTGCAGCGCGCGTCCCGCCATCCCGGTCAGTGAAGAACAGACGCTGGTGATGGAGTCCTCAGTGCTTGCTGCGGGCATCACGGCGGAGAAGCCTTCGCTGACCATAAGCGAAATCCAGTCTTCAGCCTCCTCTACGCTCTATAACGAAAGGCAAGAGCCAGTGACGGTGCATTATCGCTTCTACTGGTATGACGTGAGAGGTCTTGAGATGCACCCGCTTGAGGCGCCGCGCAGCGTGACCATCCCGGCAAGATCGTCAGTCACGCTCTACGGCAGCGCCAGCTATCTGGGTGCACATAAGGTGAGACTTTATCTTTATTTGTAAGGAGTGAACCTTGATTAAAACAATGAGCCGTTATGCGCTCCTGAGTGCTTTTGCACTCTTTCTGGCGGGTTGTGTGACGCGAACGGAAGAACCAGCACCGGTAGATCAGGCGAAGCCGGGAACGGAACAGCCAACAACGCCAGCGCAGCCTGTTCCAACCGTGCCGTCTGTACCGACCATTCCGGCGCAGCCTGGCCCGATCGAACATCCGGACGACACCGCACAGCCTGCGCCGCGAGTACGCCACTATGACTGGAACGGCGCAATGCAGCCGATGGTGGGCAAAATGTTGCAGGCACAGGGCGTTACGCCCGGCAGCGTGCTGCTGGTGGATAGCGTGAACAACCGTACAAACGGTTCCCTGAATGCGGGAGAAGCGACGGAAACCCTGCGCAACGCGCTGGCAAACAACGGTAAATTTACGCTGGTCTCAGCTCAGCAGCTCGCGGTCGCCAAGCAGCAGCTTGGTCTGTCGCCTCAGGACAGCCTGGGTTCGCGCAGTAAAGCGATGGGTATTGCCCGCAACGTTGGCGCGCAGTATGTCCTTTATTCTAACGCGACAGGCAACGTGAACACGCCGTCGTTGCAGATGCAGTTAATGCTGGTTCAGACCGGCGAAATTATCTGGTCAGGTAAAGGTGCCGTTACGCAACAATAAGCGCACGCGTCATGACGTCCTGACGCGTTATTTCCCTCAGTACCGTGTTATCGCGCCGCAAGCCCCCGCCGGGCTTGGCGGCGCGAGTTGCATTATTGAGCGTGGCGACCATCGGCTGGTTTTACGTCAGCATCACGATGCCGCCGCGCCTGCCTCCCATTTTCATCGCCAGTTCCGCGCCCTGAAGCGCCTGCCCGCCGACCTTGCGCCACAACCTCATCTCTTTATCAGAGACTGGATGGCGGTGGCGTTTATTGCGGGTGAGATCAAAAGCGAGCTTCCCGATACGCCTGCGCTTGCAGCCATGCTGTATCATCTGCATCGCCAGCCGCGTCTGGGCTGGCGGGTAACGTTACTTCCTTTGCTGGATCACTACTGGCAGCAGGCTGCGCCTGGACGACGCACGCCCTACTGGCTGGCGCAGCTTAAGCGGCTACGCAGAGCGGGAGAGCCGCAGGCGTTACGTCTGGCGCCGCTGCATATGGATGTCCACGCGGGTAATATCGTTCATACCACGGCAGGCGAGAAACTTATCGACTGGGAATATGCCGGAGACGGTGACGTGGCGCTCGAACTCGCTGCGGTCTGGATGCCTGATGAGGCGTCGCGCGAGCAGCTGATAACCGCCTATGCCCGAAACGCCAACATCAATGCGCTCACCCTTGCGCGGCAGGTCGCGCGCTGGCGTCCGTGGGTGTTGATGCTGATGGCGGGATGGTTTGAAATGCGCCTTCAGCAGACAGATGACAAACAATTTATTGCGCTGGCAAATGATGCCTGGCGTCAGTTACAAACGAAAGGATAAGAGAGGTAGGTGTGGGTCCAGTAATGTTGGATGTCGAAGGGTTTGAGCTGGATGCGGAAGAGCGCGAAATTCTGGCGCATCCGCTGGTAGGGGGGCTGATTCTTTTCACCCGCAATTATCATGATCCGGAGCAGTTGCGTGAGCTGGTTCGCCAGATCCGTGCGGCGTCGCGCAATCACCTGGTGGTGGCCGTAGACCAGGAAGGTGGGCGTGTGCAGCGTTTCCGCGAAGGGTTTACCCGTTTACCCGCCGCGCAATCTTTTGCTGCGCTGCTGGGGATCGAAGAGGGCGGTCAACTGGCGCAGGACGCCGGCTGGCTGATGGCCAGCGAGATGATCGCCATGGATATCGACATCAGCTTCGCCCCGGTGCTGGACGTAGGACACATTAGCGCGGCAATTGGTGAGCGTTCGTATCATGACGATCCGCGTATTGCGCTGGCAATGGCGACGCGCTTTATTGACGGTATGCATGCTGCGGGCATGAAAACCACCGGCAAACATTTCCCGGGCCACGGGGCGGTGACGGCGGATTCCCATAAAGAAACCCCGCGCGATCCGCGCCCGGAAGCAGACATTCGCGCTAAAGACATGTCGGTTTTCCGCTCGCTGATCGCTGATAACAAGCTGGATGCCATCATGCCTGCGCACGTCATCTACAGTGAGGTCGATCCGCGTCCGGCCAGCGGCTCTCCGCACTGGCTGAAAACCGTGCTGCGTCAGGAATTAGGCTTCAATGGCGTAATTTTCTCTGACGATTTATCCATGGAAGGGGCGGCGATCATGGGAAGCTATGCCGAACGTGGGCAGGCTTCGCTGGATGCGGGTTGCGATATGATCCTCGTCTGCAATAATCGTAAAGGGGCGGTGAGCGTGCTGGATAACCTGTCGCCGATCAATGCTGAACGTGTTACACAATTGTATCATAAAGGTTCATTTAGTCGTCAGGAGCTGATGGACTCGGCGCGCTGGAAAACGGTAAACGCCCGGCTTGAAGCCCTGAACGAGCGCTGGCAGGCACATAAAGCAGCCCTTTAATTCATCCCGGAAGGCGTAGCGTGGTGAGACGATGATCATTTATTTACACGGTTTTGACTCAAACAGTCCTGGTAATCATGAGAAAGTGCTGCAATTGCAGTTTATCGATCCGGATGTCCGGCTGATCAGTTACAGCACACGTCATCCGAAGCATGACATGCAGCATCTGCTTAAAGAAGTGGATAAAATGTTGCAGCTCAATATCGACGATCGCCCGCTGATCTGCGGCGTGGGGTTAGGAGGATACTGGGCAGAGCGCATCGGTTTTTTGTGCGATATCCGTCAGGTCATTTTTAATCCTAACCTCTTTCCGAACGAAAACATGGAAGGCAAAATCGATCGCCCGGAGGAGTACGCCGACATCGCAACTAAATGCGTGAGCAATTTCCGTGAAAAGAACCGCGATCGGTGTCTGGTGATCCTCTCCCGCAACGATGAAGCGCTGAACAGCTCCCGCGCCGCCGAGCTTCTGCACCATTACTACGAAATTGTCTGGGACGAAGAGCAGACCCACAAGTTCAAAAACATTTCCCCGCACTTGCAGCGTATTAAAGCCTTTAAAACGCTGGGCTGATCTCCCTGAACCTGATAAAGGCCCGGTACGTGAAAGCGTACCGGGCCTCTTTTTTGTCAGAGTTGTCTACTTTTAAACCATCAAAACTTGATACATATCAATTTTGGTATGACCAATGCGCCTGACGTGCTATTCTCAATGAATCTGAATGGTTTCAGCGCAGTAACCTGTTGTTAATTAAGGGTTATTTATATAACTTTTAATTAACAATTGGTTAATAATTTGAGGGGGTCACGTTGACTACGCCATTGAAAAAGATAGTGATTGTCGGCGGTGGTGCTGGCGGACTGGAGCTCGCGACACAGCTGGGTAAGAAGCTGGGTCGCGGTAAGAAAGCCAAAATCACGCTGGTGGATCGTAACCACAGTCATCTGTGGAAGCCGTTACTGCACGAAGTGGCGACCGGGTCGCTGGATGAGGGCGTGGATGCGCTGAGCTATCTGGCGCATGCGCGTAACCACCACTTCCAGTTCCAGCTGGGTTCGGTGGTGGATATCAATCGTGAAAACAAAACCATCACGCTGGCTGAGCTGCGTGATGATAAAGGCGAGTTGCTGGTTCCTGAGCGCAAGCTGGCCTATGACACGCTGGTGATGGCCCTGGGCAGTACCTCCAATGATTTCAACACCCCAGGCGTAAAAGAGCACTGCATCTTCCTGGATAACCCGCATCAGGCGCGTCGTTTCCATCAGGAGATGCTTAACCTGTTCCTGAAGTACACCAACAACATGGGTGCTAACGGCAAGGTCAACATTGCTATCGTGGGCGGCGGCGCAACGGGCGTTGAATTATCGGCGGAGTTGCACAATGCGGTCAAACAGCTGCACAGCTACGGCTACAAAGGGCTGACTAACGAAGCGCTGAATGTGACGCTGGTGGAAGCAGGTGAACGTATTCTGCCTGCGCTGCCGCCGCGTATTTCCGGCGCGGCGCACAACGAGCTGACCAAACTTGGCGTGCGCGTGCTGACCCAGACCATGGTGACCAGCGCGGATGAGGGCGGCCTGCATACCAAAGACGGCGAATATATCCAGGCCGACCTGATGGTTTGGGCTGCGGGGATCAAAGCGCCTGATTTCATGAAAGATATCGGTGGGCTGGAGACGAACCGCATTAACCAGCTGGTGACAGAGCCGACGCTGCAAACCACGCGCGATCCGGACATCTTCGCCATTGGCGACTGTGCCTCCTGCGCACGTCCGGAAGGCGGATTTGTACCGCCTCGCGCCCAGGCCGCGCACCAGATGGCAAGCCTCGTGCTGCATAACATCCTGGCGCAGATGAAAGGCAAACCGATGAAAGCCTATGTCTACAAAGACCACGGCTCTCTGGTGTCGCTCTCAAACTTCTCCACCGTGGGCAGCCTGATGGGTAACCTGATGCGCGGCTCCATGATGGTGGAAGGGCGCATCGCCCGCTTCGTGTACATTTCTCTGTACCGTATGCACCAGATTGCGCTGCACGGCTACTTCAAAACCGGCCTGATGATGCTGGTTGGCCGCATCAACCGCGTGATCCGTCCACGCCTGAAGCTGCACTAATTTCTCTCTCCCTCCGGGCCCTCCGGAGGGAATTCTTAGCACATCATGCTGTGCATTTCCCTCCTGACGCTTAAGAGTTCTCTTAAACCCACGTTGTCCCGGTTAACAGCCCTGATTTTGATCCTTTATCTTATTGGCGAAGCGTTTATTGCGCTGCAAAATTGCTACCAATTGCAACAAAGGAGGAAGTCCCGTGAATAAATCAATGTTGGCGGGTATAGGGATTGGCGTCGCAGCTGCGTTAGGTGTGGCTGCCGTTGCCAGTCTGAACGTACTTGATCGTGGCCCGCAGTATGCGCAGGTGGTTTCCGCTACACCGATCAAAGAGACGGTCAAGACGCCTCGTCAGGAGTGCCGTAATGTTTCTGTCACCCACCGTCGTCCGGTTCAGGATGAAAACCGTATCGCTGGCTCCGTGCTGGGCGCGGTTGCTGGTGGGGTGATTGGTCATCAGTTTGGTGGCGGCCGTGGTAAGGATGTCGCGACGGTGGTTGGTGCGCTGGGTGGCGGTTATGCCGGTAACCAGGTACAGGGCGCGATGCAGGAAAATGATACCTACACCACAACGCAGCAGCGCTGTAAAACCGTGTATGACAAGTCTGAAAAAATGTTGGGCTACGACGTAACCTACAAAATTGGCGATCAGCAGGGCAAAATCCGCATGGATAAAGATCCTGGCACGCAGATCCCTCTCGACAGCAACGGTCAGCTGATACTGAATAACAAAGTGTAAAAAAGATGTTCTCTGAACTTAGCTCCTCATGCGCTCAGGCTGAGGAGCTTTTTTTTTGCGTCAGAGTTTAAGAAGTTCAGGCCACAGGCGCAGCGTTGTTTGCGTAATCCCCTGCAATTTTTCCAGCGTCGCGCCTTCACGGGCGCTGATGGACATCCCCTGTAAAATACAGCTCAGATACTGGGAAAGCTCCTGCGGACGGCAATGCGCCGGTATTTCGCCGCGCTGCTGACGCTGAGCCAGAAACGTGCTGAGCGTCTCCTCCTGCATCGCATGTCGCGATTTGACCGTGTTGGCAATCTCTTTAGACGATGCCGCGAGGGTCGCGGAGGTGTTGATCATAAAACAGCCCGCAGGCGTGTCCTTGCTGGTATAGCAGGTCGCGATTGCCGTGAAATAATCCTGCAATGCCTGCTCAACCGTTTTTTCTTCGCAGAACAGCTGGGCTTCATGTTTTGCCGCGAAGCGCGCGATGTATCTGTCCAGAACGGCCCGGAATAAGCCTTCTTTGTTGGTGAACTCTGCGTACAGGGTAGGGGCTTTCGCGCCCGTTGCTTCCACGAGATCGGAAAGCGACGTGGCTTCATACCCATGCTGCCAGAAGAGCGTCATGGCCTTATCGAGCGCCGCATCCCTGTCGAACACTTTTGGTCGGCCACGGCTTTTCTTCGCGCAACGCGTGACATCGGTTGTCATGTGCCGTTGGTCCTCTGTTGTTTTGTTGAATAGTCATTATAAAAATAAACGTCTGCAACGACCAGCGGTGATTTCTGAAAAATAATTTAATTTTATCTTTATGAAATATAAGGCAAATGAAATTAATTTAACGACCATTATAAAAATGGGTTGACGTGTGACCTGGATCACATCTATCATTTACCTATCGATCGTTAACTAAATAACTAACGACCACTACATCATCTGCCTAAAGGTATAAAATCATGAAAAACGTTAAAACCCTCATCGCTGCCGCCGTTCTGAGTTCACTCTCTTTCGCAAGCTTCGCTGCTGTTGAAGTGCAATCCACGCCAGCAGACCAGCAGAAAGTCGGTACCATCTCTGCCACTGCCGGGACTAATCTGGGCTCTCTGGAAGATCAGCTGGCACAAAAAGCTGACGAAATGGGTGCGAAATCATTCCGCATCACCTCTGTGACCGGTCCTAACACCCTGCACGGTACCGCTGTTATCTACAAATAAGCGTAACGCAACCCTCCGTTATGCCACTGCAATAAAAAACGCCCTGCTGATGCAGGGCGTTTGTCGTTATTACTGCTTTACATTGATTGCTGAGCAACCTCATGATGCCGCGTGACATCGGTTGGCATCCCCGAGCGCGCTTCCATCGCCCGCTCCATCACCGCGCCATCGGTATTGGCATTCGTTTTAAAGCTCACCATCGAGGCATTCAGATTAATCGGCAGCGTCTGCGGATCGTCATTGATGTTTTTCGATAGCGGCTGGTGGATCTCAACCAGACGGACGCCACCCGGCTCTTCAGACACTTTAATCGGCGTATTAATGATATTCACTTTCGTGCCAGGGGCGATCACGCGGTAGAGCGTTTTGATATCGTCATCGCGCAGGCGAATGCAGCCGGAGCTGACGCGCATCCCGATCCCGAAATCCGCATTCGTTCCGTGCAGAAGATAAACCCCACCGTATGCCGCCAGGCGAATCGCATGGTGCCCCATCGGATTATCCGGGCCAGCAGGCACCACGGCAGGCAGGTCGATACCTTGAGCTTTATAACGGGCGCGAATGTTTGCCGTCGGGGTCCAGGTTGGATTAGCGCGCTTATCAGAGACGGTGGTGACCATGGTAGGCGTGAGCGTATCGCCCCCCAACTGACCAATACCGATAGGGTAGACGGTCACTTCGTTCTTGCCCGGCGGGTAGTAATACAGACGCAGCTCGGCGAGGTTAATCACAATGCCCTGACGCGGCGCGTCCGGCAGGATGGTTTGCAGCGGAATCGTCAGTACGCTGCCTGCCCGGGGCACGTATGGATCTACGCCCGGGTTGGCCTGCAACAGCGCCAGGAACCCGACGTTATATTTTTTGGCAATCGCTTCCAGCGAACCGCCATCGTTTTCAACCACGTGAAAGCGGTTTTCACCTACGACGTTGCTGCCGGCAGGCGGAAGAGGCCAGGTATTTGCGCGAGCAGGGAGCGCGACGGCAACCGTCGCGGCCAGCGCAAACAGAGTTAACCAGCGGGTAAAACGCGAAGAAATCATCATTATCATAATCCATACAAATGATAAGGTTATTGTTTTTTAAGGCGTTAATGATAATTATGGCGAATGTATAGTCGGGAAGTTCGGGCGAAGTGCAAAGAGTTTGTAAATTGTCCCCCCGCCAGCCGGGCGCTGGCGGGGGATACCGTTATGCGATGGCGTTCTCTTCCAGCTGACGCATAAAGTTACGCACCCAGTCCATGCGGGTTTTACGTTCCGTCAGATCCTGAGTGAATTTCAGACGCGTCGGGCCATCAAGACGGAAATGCTGCGGCTGTTTTTGCAGGAGGCCAATCAGCCACATCGGATCGACGTGGTTCTTCTCGGCAAACTCAATGACGCCGCCTTTCTCATTGCCTTCAAGCTTGCGAATGCCCAGCTTCTGCGCCTGCTGACGCAGGCGGGCAATATCCAGCAGGTTGCGCGCCGCATCGGGCAATATCCCAAAACGGTCAATCAGTTCGACTTTGATCTCTTCCAGCTCGCCTTCGCTTTTCGCGCTGGCAATGCGTTTGTAGAACGACAGACGGGTATTCACGTCAGGAATAAAATCATCCGGCAGCAGAGAAGGCATGCGCAGTTCCACTTCGGTCTGCTGGCTGGTGAGATCTTCCAGAGACGGTTCACGTCCGGCTTTAAGCGCGTCGACGGCATTTTCCAGCAGCTCCATATACAGCGAGAAACCGATGGTTTCCATGGAGCCGCTCTGGTCTTCACCCAGCAGCTCACCGGCGCCGCGGATCTCCAGGTCGTGGGTCGCCAGCGCAAAGCCAGCACCCAGATCTTCCAGCGAGGCGATAGCTTCCAGACGCTTTTGCGCGTCGGTGGTCATCGCCTTCGGATGCGGCGTCAGCAGCCAGGCGTAGGCCTGATGGTGCGAGCGCCCGACGCGCCCGCGCAGCTGGTGCAGCTGGGCCAGGCCGAAGTGATCCGCACGTTCGATAATGATGGTGTTCGCCGTTGGAATGTCGATCCCGGTCTCAATGATGGTGGTACACACCAGCACGTTGAAACGCTGGTGGTGGAAATCGTTCATCACCCGCTCCAGCTCGCGCTCGCGCATCTGTCCGTGACCGATCGCGATGCGCGCTTCCGGTACCAGCTCTGCCAGCCTGTCGGCGGCTTTCTGAATATTTTCAACGTCGTTATACAGGTAATACACCTGGCCGCCGCGCAGCACTTCGCGCAGGATCGCCTCGCGCACCACCAGATTGTCGTACTCGCGAACAAAGGTTTTCACCGCCAGACGGCGCGCCGGTGGGGTGGCGATAATCGACAGATCGCGCATGCCGCTCATCGCCATGTTCAGGGTGCGCGGGATCGGCGTTGCGGTCAGGGTCAGAATGTCGACGTCGGCGCGCATCGCTTTGATGCGCTCTTTATGGCGCACCCCGAAGCGGTGCTCTTCATCCACGATCAGCAGCCCCAGATCTTTCCACTTCACGTCGCTTTGCAGCAGCTTGTGAGTGCCGATCAGAATATCGATTTTGCCTTCGCTTGCCTGTTCCAGGATTTGCGTCTGCTCTTTGGCGCTGCGAAAACGCGACAGCATCTCAATGCGCACCGGCCAGTTGGCGAAGCGGTCGCGGAAGTTGTCGATGTGCTGCTGGGCGAGGAGGGTAGTCGGCACCAGCACCGCCACCTGCTTGTTGTTTTCCACCGCCAGGAAGGCGGCACGCATCGCCACTTCGGTTTTGCCGAAGCCCACGTCACCGCAGACCAGGCGGTCCATGGCCAGCGGCTGGCACATGTCGCTCAGCACGGCGTTAATGGCCTGGGCCTGATCCGGCGTAGTTTCAAACGGGAAGCTGTCGCAGAACAGCTGATACTGCTCTTTATCATGCTTAAACGCATAGCCCTCTTTGGCCGCACGCTGGGCGTAAATATCCAGCAGCTCGGCGGCCACGTCGCGTACTTTTTCCGCCGCCTTCTGGCGCGCGCGCGCCCAGGCATCGCCGCCCAGCTTATGCAGCGGCGCGTTGTCTTCCGCGCCCCCGGCGTAGCGACTGATCAGGTGCAGGGACGACACCGGCACGTACAGTTTGGCGTCGTTGGCGTAGGTCAGCATCAGGTATTCACCTTTGATGCCGCCTGCTTCGAGGGTGGTCATCCCCTGATAGCGACCCACCCCGTGTTCCAGGTGAACGATCGGCTGACCGGGGTGCAGTTCGGCCAGGTTACGGATCAGGGTGTCCGGGTTGATGGTGCGACGGCTGTCCTGACGACGGCGCGCGACGCGCTCGCCCAGCAGGTCGCTTTCACAAATCAACGCCAGGTTATTGAGCGTATCAATGAATCCGTGCTCGGCGGCACCGATCATCAGGTAACGGCCATTTCCGGTCGCTTCGCTCAGGCGAAGAATGCGCTTCGGCGCAACTTTGATCCGTCCCAGCAGTTCGCCCAGCGCTTCACGGCGACCCTCACTTTCAACGGAGAAGACCACCGGCCCGGTGAAGGACTCAAGAAACTTGCGCAGATTATCAAGCGGGGATTTCTGCTGCGCCTGGACGGCCAGATCAGGCAGCGTCCGGAACGCGAGATTGGTGTTCGCCGCCTTCTCGGCAAGCGCGTCGGTTTTGAGCTGCATGCGCGGCCAGCGTTTCAGCTCGGCGTTGAGCTCGTCGGTACGTAGCCACAGCATTTCCGGCGGCAGCAGCGGACGCATCGGGTCAACGCCCCGGTTTTCAAAGCGGGCGCGCGTTTCGCTTTCAAAGCGGCTGGCACTGGCGTCGATATCCCCGGTGTTAACAATCAGCGTATTCGCCGGGAAGTAGCTGAACAGCGCCGGCAGCGGTTCGTTAAAGAACAGGGGCTGCCAGTACTCGATCCCGGCCGGAAGGGTGCCCTTGCTGACTTGCTGGTAGATATGTTCGGCATCGCGCTTCACGTCGAACCTGTCGCGCCACTGGCTGCGGAACAGCTCGATGGCGGTTTTATCCGTCGGGAACTCATGGGCGGGCAGTAGGTTAATGGAGTCCACTTCCTCCAGCGTGCGCTGGGTGTCAGCGTCGAACACGCGCAGGCTGTCGATCTCATCATCAAAGAAATCCAGACGATATGGCCGATCGCTGCCCATCGGATAGAGATCCAGCAGCGCACCGCGCGTCGCATATTCGCCGTGCTCCATCACCTGGTCGACATGTCGATAGCCGGCTCCGTCCAGCTGCACGCGCAGGGCATCGCGCGACAGGCGCTGGCCTTTTTTCATCACCAGCGCATGGCCGTGCAAATAGCTGTGCGGACAGACGCGCTGCATCAGGGTATTCACCGGTACAATCAACACGCCGCGCTGCATGGTGGGAAGCTGATACAGCGTCGACAGGCGCGAAGAGATGATCTCCTGGTGCGGAGAAAAACTGTCGTAGGGAAGCGTTTCCCAGTCGGCCAGGCTGAATACCAGACTGTCGGTGAACTGACGAATTTCGTCGTGCAGGCGCAGGGCGTTTTGCATGTCCGGGGCAACCAGCACCACCGGCCCTGGATGCCGCTCAGCAATTTCCGCCACCAGGGTGGCGCAGGCCGCGCCCGTGAGTTCGCCCAGCTGGCGCTGGTCGCCCGCTTTGACAGGCAAGGAGTAACGATAGTGTTCAGGCATGGCTATGTCAGAGTCTCTTGGGGATATACCAACAGTATTGGGGCATATCACTGATACGCAATGTCTTTATTATCCTCGATCGTTTTACATAAGCAAATCGTAACCGCACAAGAGGGAAAGTGCCCCCGGATGGGGGCCGAGGAGATTAACGGGTAGCAGTCTGTGGCGAAAGCCGCGCGGGAGGGGAGAAGAAAAGATCGCCAAAGAGGGCGGTCGAGAGCTTACGTGCCCCCAGCCCAACCAGCGTGCAGACGAGCAGGCTGATAAACGGGTAGACCAGAATCAGCGTTAACTCCGCCCAGATCGGCCAGTACGCCGCATTCATTTCGCGGATCAGGAGCAGGCTAAACGCCTCAATTAAAATGCGGTGGGTGGTATAAATCGCGATGGTGTTTGAACCGATGACGTTCAGCAGGTTATTGGGATGAACGGCATAACGCTGCTCGAAGCTGTAAAAGAGCTTCATGATAACTACGATTGACAGCAGAGAGAGCGGCAGAGGGACGTTAGCGAACCACAGCACCACAGACACCGCACCAGAGGCGATGAGGATCAGCCAGCTGCGGCGCAAACTCATCCCTTTCATCCACGCCATCAACTGCGCGCCGTACCATGCGCCGAGGCTGTAGTAGACCATGTTGCGCACCACGCTGTTCATTCCCCACCACGGTAACGGCAGGAAGTTGATGGCGATGCTTGCCAGCGCCAGAAGCCCCAGCATCGGCAGTTTCCAGCGGCTCAGCAGCTTACAGAGCGTAAAGTAGACCACTAAGGCGTACAAATACCATAGGCTGGTGCTGGCCGTGAGCATTCCCCGTACAAACCCTGAAACGGAATCGGCGTAGGCCGCATTGGATGCTGTCGCCAGCTCTCGCTCGGGGGCGAGCCAGGCATTCAGATGAGTCAGCGCCTGCCATTGCAGGACGCCCCACAGGGCCAAAACCCAGACAATGCTCCAGATCCGCTTGTCGAGACTGGTGCGCCAGTTCACCTCGTCAATATATCGACGGATCAAATAGCCGGAGATAAAGAAAAACACCGGCATACGGAACGGGGCAAGGTAAAGATTAAAGTAGACCCAGCATTTGGCGAGCAGGCCCGATAACGGATGCTGTAGCTCGTCCAGGTGAGGATAAAAGGTGATCACCGAGTGGTAAATCACCACCAGGCAGATGCACAGACCTTTTATCTGGTTAATCCATAATGCTTTTTGTTTCATTGTGCGTGACGACCTTGTTGCCATAAACGAAAGGACGATTGTTGTAAAATGAAACCCTGATGTAACGGGTAACAGTCTGTATCAGGACGATTTTCGGAAAAGGTGGAGGCTGTCTGGCGGAAGTTCAGTCAGTAGCATGATGATTTATCTGAATTTTTCGGAAAAATGATTACCGAATCTTACGGTTTCAGTCATTTACGCTTAGCGGATTCGCTTATATACTCGTGGGTCTGCTATCAGCAAACAGACGGATTTCATGTATCAACCTGTCGCACTCTTTATAGGCTTACGTTACATGCGTGGGCGCGCCGCGGACCGCTTCGGTCGCTTTGTCTCCTGGCTTTCGACTATTGGCATTACGCTTGGCGTGATGGCACTGGTGACGGTGCTTTCCGTCATGAACGGCTTCGAGCGCGAGCTGCAAAACAATATCCTGGGGCTGATGCCGCAGGCCGTTCTCTCTTCCACTCAGGGTTCCGTTAATCCGCAACAGCTGCCGGAAAGCGCGGTGAAGTTACAGGGTGTCACGCGCGTTGCGCCGCTCACGACGGGCGATGTGGTGCTGCAAAGCGCCCGTAGCGTGGCGGTCGGGGTGATGCTGGGTATCGATCCGGCGCAAAAAGATCCGCTGACGCCGTTCCTGGTCAATGTGAAACAAACCGACCTGGAAGCGGGTAAATACAACGTCATCCTCGGCGAGCAGCTTGCCGGGCAGCTCGGGGTCAACCGTGGCGATCAGCTGCGTGTGATGGTGCCGTCAGCCAGTCAGTTTACGCCGATGGGGCGTCTGCCAAGCCAGCGCCTGTTCAACGTGATTGGCACGTTTGCGGCGAACAGCGAAGTTGATGGTTACCAGATGCTGGTTAACATTCAGGACGCCTCGCGTCTGATGCGCTACCCGGCGGGAAATATCACCGGCTGGCGTCTGTGGCTTGATGCGCCGCTGAAGGTGGATACCCTTAGCCAGCAGACGCTACCGGAAGGGACGAAATGGCAGGACTGGCGCGACCGGAAGGGCGAACTGTTCCAGGCCGTGCGCATGGAGAAAAACATGATGGGGCTGCTGCTGAGCCTGATCGTGGCCGTTGCCGCGTTTAATATCATCACCTCGCTCGGGCTGATGGTGATGGAGAAGCAAGGCGAAGTCGCCATTCTGCAAACTCAGGGGCTGACTCCGCGCCAGATCATGGCGGTATTTATGGTCCAGGGCGCGAGCGCTGGCATCATCGGCGCGCTGCTCGGCGCGGCGCTGGGGGCGCTGCTCGCGAGCCAGCTCAACAATCTCATGCCGATTATCGGCGCGCTGCTTGATGGCGCGTCGCTGCCGGTGGCAATCGAGCCGCTCCAGGTGGTCGGTATTGCGCTGGCCGCGATGGCCATTGCGCTGCTTTCTACGCTTTATCCTTCCTGGCGGGCTGCCGCCACTCAACCCGCTGAGGCTTTACGTTATGAATAAGATCCTGTTGCAGTGCGACAACCTGTCCAAACGCTATCAGGAAGGCACTGTGCAGACCGACGTGTTGCACAATGTGAGTTTTAGCGTGGGCGAAGGCGAGATGATGGCGATTGTCGGTAGCTCTGGCTCCGGTAAAAGTACGTTGCTGCACCTGCTTGGCGGGCTGGACACGCCAACCGAAGGCGATGTGATCTTCTCCGGGCAGCCGCTGAGTAAAATGTCGTCTACGGCGAAAGCCGAGCTGCGTAACCGCGAGCTGGGCTTTATCTATCAGTTCCACCATCTGCTGCCGGACTTTACGGCGCTGGAAAACGTCGCAATGCCGCTGCTGATTGGTAAAAAGAAACCCGCGGAAATTAATGCCCGCGCCAGCGACATGCTAAAAGCGGTAGGGCTGGGTCATCGCGGAAATCACCGTCCGTCTGAGCTTTCCGGCGGTGAGCGTCAGCGTGTGGCCATCGCCCGTGCGCTGGTCAACAACCCGCGCCTGGTGCTGGCGGATGAACCGACAGGTAACCTCGATGCGCGTAACGCAGACAGCATTTTCCAGCTTCTCGGCGAACTGAACGCCGCGCAGGGAACCGCGTTTCTGGTGGTCACCCACGATTTACAACTGGCTAAGCGGATGGGGCGTCAGCTGGAAATGCGCGACGGTCGTCTGAATGCTGAACTGACGCTGATGGGAGCGGAGTAATGGCTTCACCGTTATCGTTACTCATCGGGTTACGCTTTAGCCGCGGTCGTCGCCGGAGCGGGATGGTATCCCTTATCTCCGTGATCTCCACCATCGGTATCGCCCTGGGCGTGGCGGTGTTGATCGTGGGCTTAAGCGCCATGAACGGCTTTGAGCGTGAACTGAATAACCGCATTCTGGCCGTTGTCCCCCACGGTGAAATCGAGCCGGTTAACCAGCCGTGGTCCAGCTGGCGTGATGCCCTTAACAAAGTGGAAAAGGTGCCCGGCATTGCGGCGGCTGCACCTTACATCAACTTTACCGGGCTGGTAGAGAGCGGGGTAAACCTGCGCGCCATTCAGGTGAAAGGGGTAAATCCTCGTCAGGAAGAGCGTCTGAGCGCGCTGCCGCGCTATGTGCAAAATGGCGCATGGGCAAACTTTAAGGCTGGCGAGCAGCAGATCATCATGGGCAAAGGCGTTGCCGATGCGCTGAAGGTGAAGCAGGGCGACTGGGTCTCGATCATGATCCCGAACGCCAGCGCTGATCACAAATTGCAGCAGCCTAAGCGCGTACGTCTGCACGTCACCGGTATTTTGCAACTGAGCGGCCAGCTCGACCACAGCTTCGCGATGGTGCCGCTGGAAGATGCGCGCCAGTATCTGGATATGAGCGACAGCGTGACGGGCATTGCCATTAAGGTTAACGACGTCTTCAACGCCAATAAACTGGTGCGTGACGCTGGCAGCGTGACCAATAACTATGTCTACATCAAAAGCTGGATCGGCACTTACGGGTATATGTACCGTGATATCCAGATGATCCGCGCGATTATGTATCTGGCGATGGTGCTGGTGATTGGGGTGGCGTGTTTTAATATCGTCTCGACGCTGGTCATGGCCGTTAAGGATAAGAGCGGCGACATCGCCGTGCTGCGTACCTTAGGGGCGAAAGACGGTCTTATTCGCGCGATCTTCGTCTGGTACGGTTTGCTGGCGGGGCTGTTTGGCAGCCTCTGCGGCGTGGCGATCGGCGTGGTGGTTTCCCTTCAGCTGACGCCGATTATCAACGGGATTGAAGCGCTTATTGGCCATCAGTTCCTGTCAGGCGATATCTATTTTATTGACTTCCTGCCGTCTGAACTGCACTGGCTGGACGTTATTTATGTGCTGGTTACAGCACTTTTACTGAGTCTGCTGGCAAGCTGGTATCCGGCGCGTCGCGCAAGCCGAATTGATCCGGCGAGGGTATTAAGTGGCCAGTAATTTCGTCATGGTTTAGCGGTCTTTTGGCCGCTGAATCAAACAGAGGAATGCATCATGTATTACGGATTTGATATTGGCGGCACCAAGATTGCGCTCGGCGTGTTCGATAAAGACCTTAAGCTACAATGGGAAACCCGCGTACCCACGCCGCGCGAAAGCTACGATGAATTTTTAACCGCCATTGCCGCGCTGGTGGCGCAAGCGGATGAACGCTTTGGCGTCATAGGCAGCGTCGGCATTGGTATTCCGGGTATGCCCGAAACCGACGATGGCACGCTGTATGCCGCCAACGTTCCTGCCGCCAGCGGCAAACCGCTGCGTGCCGATCTCTCTGCTCTCCTTGAGCGCGACGTGCGCTTAGACAACGATGCCAACTGTTTTGCTCTCTCAGAGGCCTGGGACGACGAGTTTCGTCGCTATCCGCTGGTGATGGGGTTGATCCTCGGAACCGGTGTGGGGGGCGGGATAATCATTAACGGTAAGCCCATTACCGGGCGCAGCTACATTACCGGCGAATTTGGTCATATCCGTCTGTCGGTGGATGCGCTGGATGTTGTCGGACGTGATTTCCCGTTGATCCGCTGCGGTTGTGGTCAGCACGGCTGTATTGAGAGTTACCTTTCAGGCCGTGGGTTTGCATGGCTTTATGAACACTTCTATCATCAGAAACATGACGCCCCCCAAATCATTACCCTGTGGGAACAAGGGGATGCGCAGGCGCGAGAGCACGTTGAACGCTATCTCGACCTGCTGGCCGTGTGCCTGGGGAATATCCTGACCATCGTCGACCCGGATCTGCTGGTGATCGGGGGAGGGCTGTCAAATTTCACTGCGATTACGGAACAGTTGTCCGGGCGTCTGCCCCGACATTTATTGCCGGTCGCCCGCGTGCCGCGCATTGAGCGTGCGCGACACGGGGACGCAGGAGGCATGCGCGGAGCCGCATTCCTTCATCTCACCGATTAGTTTACGAGGTTATTATGCTGTCGCGTCGCCAGGGTCGACTCAGCCGTTTTCGCAAAAATAAACGCCGCTTACGTGAACGCCTGCGTCAGCGGATCTTTTTCAGAGACAGGATGATGCCAGAAGCGATGGATAAACCCAGAGTGGTGGTGTTGACCGGGGCGGGGATCTCCGCCGAATCCGGTATTCAGACCTTCCGCGCGGCGGACGGACTGTGGGAAGAACACCGAGTTGAAGATGTGGCGACGCCGGAAGGTTTCGCCCGCGACCCGGCGCTGGTGCAGGCGTTCTACAACGCCCGCCGTCGCCAGCTTCAGCAGCCGGAGATTGCGCCGAATGCGGCGCACCTGGCGCTGGCAAAGCTGGAGGAAGCGCTGGGGGATCGTTTTCTGCTGGTCACGCAGAACATCGACAATCTTCACGAAAGGGCCGGAAACCACAACATCATTCACATGCACGGCGAACTGCTCAAGGTGCGGTGCGCATGGAGTGGTCAGGTGCTGGACTGGAAAGAGGACGTGCTGGATGAAGACCGCTGCCACTGCTGTCAGTTCCCTTCGCGTCTGCGTCCGCATGTGGTCTGGTTTGGCGAAATGCCGCTGGGAATGGATGAGATCTACAGCGCCCTGGCTATGGCGGACGTCTTTATCGCCATTGGCACTTCGGGACATGTCTATCCGGCGGCAGGATTTGTTCACGAAGCGCGACTGCAAGGTGCCCATACGGTGGAGCTTAATCTGGAGCCAAGCCAGGTCGGGAGCGAGTTTGAAGAGAAACATTACGGTCTGGCGAGCGAGGTGGTGCCAGCCTTTGTGGATAAACTCCTGAAGGGGCTGTAAGAGTAACGGGCGACATTGCGTCGCCCGTTGTGCATTAACGGCCTGCTTTTAGCTTCTGATAATACTCTTCATACAGGCGGCTCGCGTCACCGACGTCGTTCTGCCATTCCCCTTTGCTGATGGTTTCAGCGTCCGGATAAAGCGATTTATCATTTGCCACTTCAGGGCTTAACAGCTTCCGCGCGGCCAGGTTTGGCGTCGGGTAGCCGATGGTTTCCGCCACCTCTTTTGCCACATCCGGGCGCAGCAGGAAATTGATCAGCTTCAGGGCGCCCTCGACGTTTTTCGCATTCGCCGGGATCGCGAGGCTGTCCATCCAGAAGATGCCGCCCTCCTTCGGCCAGACCACCTCCAGCGGCGTCCCGGCCTGACGCGCCACAAACGCAGAGCCGTTCCAGACCATACCCAGATTCACTTCACCTTCCATATACGGGTTAGCCGGGTTATCCGAGTTGAACGCCGCCACGTTTGGCATCAGCTTTTTCAGTTCGTTATACGCCGCTTCGATCTCTTTCGGATCGGTGGTGTTACCGGAATAGCCGAGTTTACGCAGCGCAACCTGGAACACTTCGCGCGCATCGTCGGATAACAGCAGGCTGCTTTTGTATTCCGGCTTCCACAGGTCAGCCCAGGATGAAACCGTTTTTGGATCAATGGCATCGCTGTTGACGCCAATTGCCGTCGCGCCCCAGATGTACGGAATGGAGTAGTCGTTGTTCGGGTCGAACGGCTTGTTTAGCATCTCAGGATCGAGGTTTGAAAAATTGGTTAGCTTCGTTTTGTCGATCTTCTGGATCATGCCTTCTTTGCGCATCTTGTCGACGAAATAGGTCGACGGCACCACCAGGTCATACGCGCCATCTTTATAGGTTTTGAGCTTGGCGTACATGGTTTCATTCGACTCGTAGGTCGAATAGATCACCTTGATGCCCGTCTCTTTGGTGAACTGCTCCAGCAGGCCCGGCGGCACATACTCGGTCCAGTTGTAGAAATAGAGCGTTTTGCTGTCATCAGCATGCGCGGCGCCCATTCCGAGCACCAGTGCCGCAGCGGCAAGCATTTTTTTCATTTCTGTGTCCCCTGAGATTTTGTTTTATCACGAGCAATAACCTGGCTGGCAATTACCAGAACCA
Organism: Enterobacter cloacae complex sp. 302F9; assembly: GCF_050030335.1. NCBI lineage: Bacteria > Pseudomonadati > Pseudomonadota > Gammaproteobacteria > Enterobacterales > Enterobacteriaceae > Enterobacter > Enterobacter cloacae complex sp. 302F9. The sequence continues at coordinate 1,811,411 of NZ_JBLGUC010000001.1, forward strand.
GCGATAACACCAACAGAATAGTCGCCAGCGCGTTCACTTCGGGTGAAACACCGACTTTAACCATTGAGTAGATCTTCAACGGCAGAATTTCATAGCTCGGCCCGGTGACGAAGGAGGACACGACCACGTCGTCCATCGACAGGGTAAAACTGAGCAGCCATCCTGCTGCCACGGCGGGCATCGCCAGCGGCAGAATGATTTTGCGCAGAATGGTCATCTCGCTCGCACCCAGATCTTTCGCCGCTTCCAGCATGCGTACGTCGAACCCTTTCAGACGCGCGTAGACGGTTACCACCACAAACGGCAGACAGAAGGTGATATGCGAGAACAGCAGCGACCAGAAACCGAGCTGGACGCCCAGCAGCATAAACAGCACCAGCAGTGAAATGGCCATCACGATATCCGGGGACATCATCACCACAAACAGCATGCCACTGACGAACGGCTTACCGCGAAAACGGTAGCGGTACAGCGCCACGGCGGTCAGTGAGCCAATCAGCGTCGCGAAGGTGGCAGAAAATACCGCCATCGTCAGCGAGTGCTGAGCGGCCTGTAGCAGGCTGTCATTGTTCATCAGCAGGCCATACCATTTGGTGGTAAACCCTTGCCAGTTGATCCCGAAGCGTGAGCTGTTAAAAGAGTTCACGATCAAAATGATTATCGGAATATAGAGATACGCATAAATGGCGGTCATAAAACCGCCGCGAAGCAGTCGACCGATCATTCCAGCTCCACCTTCTTATTCAGCAGGCGTGATGCACGCCAGTAAACCAGCAGCATCAGCCCCATCACCACCGTCAGCGTTATGCTGGTGGCCGAGCCGAACGGCCAGTCGCGGATATTCAGGAACTGGCTCTTAATCACGTTACCGATCAGCAGGTTTTTCGCCCCGCCCATCAGGTCCGATACGTAGAACAGGCCCATCGCAGGCAGCATGACCAGCAGACAGCCGGCGATAATACCCGGCATGGTCAGCGGAATAATGATGCGGACAAAGGTTTGTAACTTACTGGCGCCCAGGTCTTTCGCCGCTTCCAGCAGCGGCTTATCGAGCTTTTCAATGCTGGAGTAGAGCGGCATCACCATAAACGGCAGCAGGATATAGACCAGGCCGACAATTACCGCGCCCGGGGTGAACATGATGCGGATCGGCGTCTCGATCACCCCCAGCCACAGCAGGAACTCGTTCAGATAACCTTTGGTGCTGAGAAAGATTTTCAGCCCGTAGATGCGGATTAACGAGTTGGTCCAGAAGGGTACAATCAGTAAAAACAGCAGCAGCGGCCGCACTTTTTGCGGCAGGCGGGCCAGGAACCAGGCGAATGGATACCCCAGCACCAGACAGGCGAGGGTGGCAATCAGCGCCATATTGAGCGAGTGCAGCAGCACGTCAAAATAGAGCGGATCGAGCAGGCGCGCGTAGTTGTCCAGCGTAAAGACCATCGTCACGAAGTTCGCGTCGTCGCGGGTCAGGAAGCTGGTCACGATGATCATCAGGTTGGGAAGAAAGACAAACAACACAAGCCAACCGACGATCGTGGCAATCACCACATTCTGGAACTTACTTGTGTTCTTCATCAGCCAGTACAACCTCCCAGCTTTCTACCCAGTTGATGACCATTTTCTGATCCAGCGAGTGGTCGAAGTCCGGATCGTCCTCGTTAAAGAACTCGCTGACCATCACCATTTTGCCGTTTTCCCGTTCCACAACGGATTCGAGGGTCATCCCTTTGTAGTTGCGTTCGCGAACGTAACCGATCAGACCTTCGACGTCAGCCGTGTCGTGGATCTCATCAACGCGGAGATCTTCCGGGCGCAGCAGGACGTTGAGCTTTTGACCCTTCTCGACGGCAAAGTTGACGGTAATATTGCATTCGCGGCCTTCCACGTTCGCGCGAACGCGCTGCTCGTCCAGACGCTCGATCACCGTGGCGTTAAAGATATTGATTTCGCCAATAAAGCTGGCGACGAACAGGTTTTTCGGCTCTTCGTAAATTTCACGCGGGGTGCCATCCTGCTCAATCTTGCCGTCGCGCATCACCACGATACGGTCTGACATGGTCAGGGCTTCTTCCTGATCGTGCGTGACAAACACGAACGTGATGCCGAGCTTACGCTGAAGCGCTTTCAGCTCGTTCTGCATCTGCTTGCGCAGCTTGTAGTCCAGCGCAGAGAGGGATTCATCCAGCAGGAGCAGGCGAGGTTTGTTGACCACGGCGCGGGCAATGGCCACACGCTGCTGCTGACCACCGGAAAGTTGATGCGGCTTGCGCTGGGCGAACGCCTCCAGCTGTACCATGCGCAGGGCTTCGGTAACCCGAGGTGGGATCTCGCTGGCCGGTGTTTTTTGCATCCGCAGGCCAAACGCCACGTTCTCAAACACGGTCATGTGCGGGAACAGGGCATAGCTCTGAAAGACGGTATTGACGTGGCGATCTTCGGCTGGAACCTGGGTTATGTCCTGGTTCTCAAGATGGATATGGCCGTTATCGACGCTTTCCAGCCCGGCGATAAGGCGCAGGACGGTGGTTTTGCCGCAGCCGGAGGGGCCGAGCAGCGTGAGAAACTCACCGTCATTGATGGTCAGATTAAGGTCGGAAATGACATCTTTGCCATCGAAACTTTTACGAATTCGTTCCAGTTGCACCAGCGGTGAAAGGGAACGGGGTTGTGTATTCAATTTTCGCGCTGTCCCATATAGACGCCTCAGGCAGCAGACTGAAGCGGGGTTTGTGTGTAACCACCTTGGTGACTCGTAATGAGGGCGGACATTCTACGGCAAACCCATTGAATCGCCAATCCTTCTCACTTATTCATAAGCTACATTTATTAACGCACAACGATATAAACGTAAAAAGTTCTCGTTTGCGGGATAAAAGTGACCTGACGCAATATTTGCGTTTTGCTGCTTAATGATAATGTTGTCACAAAAAGTGAGGGTGACTGCATGGATAAACTACTTGAGCGTTTCTTACATTACGTTTCGCTGGATACCCAATCTAAGCCGGGGGTCCGACAGGTGCCAAGCACCGAAGGCCAGTGGAAGCTGCTAAATCTGCTGAAAGAGCAGCTGGAGGCCATGGGGCTGGTTGATGTCACGCTCAGCGAAAAAGGGACCGTGATGGGAACGCTGCCGGCGAATATTGACGGCGATATCCCGGCAATTGGCTTTATTTCTCATGTCGATACCTCACCTGATTTTAGCGGTAAACACGTAAACCCGCAGATTGTTGAAAACTACCGCGGCGGTGATATTGCGCTGGGCATTGGCGACGAAGTGCTGTCGCCGGTGATGTTCCCGGTACTGCATCAGCTGCTGGGGCAGACGTTAATCACCACTGACGGCAAAACCTTGCTGGGGGCCGATGACAAAGCGGGCATCGCCGAGATCATGACGGCGCTGGCGGTGCTGAAGGGCAAAAATATCCCACATGGCGATATCCGCGTGGCCTTCACGCCGGATGAAGAGGTTGGAAAAGGCGCAAAACACTTTGACGTTGAGGCGTTTAACGCGCAGTGGGCCTACACCGTCGACGGTGGCGGCGTGGGTGAACTGGAGTATGAAAACTTTAACGCGGCATCGGTAACGATCAAAATCGTCGGGAATAACGTGCACCCGGGGTCTGCGAAAGGGGTGATGGTGAATGCGCTGTCGCTGGCTGCGCGTATTCATGCGGAAGTGCCCGCCGAAGAGAGCCCGGAGATGACGGAAGGGTATGAGGGTTTTTATCATCTGACCAGCATCAAGGGGACCGTGGACAGCGCGCAGATGCACTATATTGTCCGCGATTTCGACCGCAAAGCCTTTGAAGCGCGCAAACGTAAGATGATGGAGATCGCGAAAAAGGTCGGCAAGGGGCTGCATCCGGATTGCTATATTGAACTCATCATCGAAGACAGCTATTACAATATGCGCGATAAGGTGATGGAGCATCCGCATATTCTTGATATCGCCCAGCAGGCGATGCGCGATTGTGACATCGAGCCGGTGATGAAACCGATCCGTGGCGGTACCGATGGTTCACAGCTGTCGTTTATGGGCCTGCCGTGCCCGAACCTGTTTACCGGTGGATATAACTACCACGGCAAGCATGAGTTCGTGACGCTGGAAGGGATGGAGAAAGCGGTGCAGGTGATCGTGCGGATAGCGGAGTTAACCGCGAAGCGGTAATGTTTTATGCCGGGTGGCGGCTACGCCTTACCCGGCCTACATTTCGATCGTAGGCCCGGTAAGCGCAGCGTCACCGGGCATTAAAGCGGCTCAGTCCTCAAAAAACCAGTACCCGCTGTTCACCAGCGCGGCCAGCATGGCGAGGAAGGAGGGATCGTCCAGTGCGTCGCCAAAGGTATCCGCAGTCAGCACCATATGGCTGGCAATCGCTTCCAGCGCCGGGCGATGCGGAGAGTCCAGGCGCTCGCCGTTGACGAATACCTCTTCGCCAATGCGTAGTATGCGTAATCCGCCCAGACGAACCAGCTTATCGCCCTGCTGGAGCGCATCATAAATTTCAGCTGCCTGATACGGCGGCTCTGGCGGTGCGACGTCCAGTTCGTGACGCGACTGGCTGATAAACTCGCCAAACCACTGTCTGAAGTGCTCCGGTTCGTTGATCAGATCCAGCATCATCCCGCGCAGCTTATCCAGCTCCTCTGGCAGAATATCCGCCGGGTGCTCACGCGCCGGAACGTCCGGATCGCTGTAACGGTAGCTGCCCAGCTCACGCTGTAAAACATAGTCAGCAAATCCGCTGATCATCTCGCGCCCGCTTGGCGCGCGGAAACCAACCGAATAGTTCAGCGAGTTTTCCAGGGAATAACCTTCATGCGGGAAGCCCGGTGGGATATAAAGAATGTCACCTGGTTCCAGCTCTTCATCAATGATCCCTTCAAACGGATCAACCTGAAGCAGATCCGGGTGCGGGCAGTGCTGCTTCATTGGCACTTTTTCGCCCACGCGCCAGCGACGGCGACCGGTACCCTGAATGATAAACACGTCGTACTGATCCAGATGCGGACCCACGCCGCCACCGGGAACGGAGAAGGAGATCATCAGATCGTCCATTCGCCAGTCTGGCAGGGCGCGGAAGGGACGCATTAAGGCTGCGGTGGGTTCGTGCCAGTTGTTGACCGCCTGCACCAGTAAAGACCAGTTGTTTTCGCCCAGGTCATCGTAGCTTTCAAAGGGACCGTGGCTGACCTGCCATTTCCCGTCCTGGTGGCTCACCAGACGGCTGTCTACCTCGTTTTCCATCGCCAGACCAGCGAGTTCGTCAGGAGAAATAGGGTCGATAAAATTGCTGATCCCGCGTTTAAGAACGACCGGGCGTTTTTGCCAGTAACGTTCAATAAATTCGGGCCAGTTAAGCGTTAATTGATAATCCATATTTTTGTATTCCGCAGGCTCTTACTGAGACGGATTATAACGGAAGCACCGCCCCCTGACTGCGAGATCCGCGTATTTTTCACATTTCGGGTCAACTATCGTTCGATACGGGATGCTGGCGGCCAAAAATGACTTCCATACGGGCACCGCCCAGCAAACTTTCTCCGGTTTCAATCTTGCCCTCGTACTGATCGACGATTTCCCTGGCGACGGATAATCCGACGCCCTGGCCTGGCCGCAGCGTATCGGCGCGCTGGCCGCGATCGAACACCACTTCGCGTTTATTACGGGGAATGCCAGGACCATCATCCTCAACGATAATATGCAGTTCGTTATCCGTTACCCGCGCGGACACCTCGACAAACTCCAGACAATATTTGCAGGCGTTATCGAGCAGGTTTCCCATCACTTCCATAAAGTCATTTTTCTCACCGACAAAGCTAATTTCCGGTGAGATATCCAGACTGATGTTGACCCCTTTACGCTGGTACACCTTGTTCAGCGCAGAGGTGAGGTTATCCAGCAGCGGGGCTACCGGGTGCAGTTCACGGCTCAACAGGGCGCTTCCGGAACGCATGCTCGCGCGGTGCAGGTAATAGCCGATCTGCTGTGAAATACGGCTGATTTGTTCCAGCATCACCGGCTCGGCGTCATCCACGCTCATTTTCGAACTGCGCATGGAACGCAGGGTACTCTGCATCACGGCCAGCGGGGTTTTCAGGCTGTGCGTAAGGTCGGTGAGCGTCGTGCGATACTTGTCGTAGCGTTCACGTTCGCTTTTCAGCAGGCGGTTGAGGTTGCGCACCAGGCTGGTCAGCTCACGCGTGGTCTCCGGGTTTAGCTTCTCGCGGTGATGTTCCTCCAGCTCGCGCACCTCTTTGGCAAGGGATTCAATCGGGCGGAGGCTCCACCACGCAGCAACCCACAGGAGAGGGATCACCAGCAGCAGGTTGGCAGCCAGAACATACACAAACCAGTTCCAGACCATATACGAGCGTTTCAGCTCAACCGGTATGGTATCGATCACCACAATGGTTAACTGCGGCATGTTCAGGGTGGCGGGGTAAAGGTTGATGGCCACAGAGTGGGTCATCTCCGTGTCGTCATCTTCGGCACGGATCTCATTAAGCTTGATCTGTAAGGCGCGATCGTCACGCAGCAGGCTGCTGGTGGAGTTGAGGTCGGCTTCTATTTCATGAAAACCGTTGGTTTTCAGCCATTCCGGACGGATGCGCTTTTTCAACCACGGGACATCGCGCTGGGCCCAAAGCAATTTCCCTTTTTCATCATAGATCAGCGCCAGCGTCGGGCTCTGCTGATTCAGGTTTTCCGGCATCTCGACGGTGATTCGGTTGTTCTCCCACTTCGCCAGGGTATAAAACAGGTTACTTTCGCCGCGAAGCAGGCGGAAGGTGGTTTTATCGAAGCTCACGCTATAACCGACCAACGCCACCATCCCGTAAGAGAGCGACAGCACCAGCACGACGGCGGCGGTTGCCAGCAAAAAGCGAACCCGCAGCGAAAGGGGTAAAATGTGGCGCAATATCCCTTTCATTTAGCGTAATTCGAACAGGTAGCCCTGACCACGCACGGTGGTGATCACGTCATGCGGGTACTGCGCCTGAATTTTTTTACGCAGGCGACCCATCAGTACGTCAATGGTGTGGCTTTCGCGCAGCTCGGCATCCGGATAGAGCTGAAGCATAAGGGAATCTTTGCTCACCACTTTACCGTTGTTACGGATCAGCGTTTCCATGATGGTGTATTCGAATGCGGTCAGCTTGATCACTTCATCATTAATAGAAAATTCGCGGCGAGAGAGGTCCACCTGGAACGGCGGCAGAGAGATAACCTGTGACGCCAGCCCGCTGTTGCGGCGCAGCAGCGCCTGCATACGCGCGGCGACTTCTTCAATATGGAAGGGTTTGGTCACGTAGTCATCCGCGCCAGCGCTCAGGACTTCAACCTTGTCCTGCCAGCCTTCGCGGGCAGTCAGCACCAGCACCGGCAGGGAAACGTCATGGCTACGCCAGCGGCGGATAAGGGACAATCCGTCTTCATCCGGCAGCCCTAAATCGACAATGGCGATGTCCGGCAGGTGTTCATTGAGATAATAATCCGCCTCTTTTGCGTCTTCAGCATCATCCACCTGATGACCCATCTCCTGAAGTTGAACTTTCAGGTGATGACGTAGCAATGCGTTATCCTCAACAACCAGTACGCGCATCATCACTTCTCCCTTTATAAATGGTATGAATAGTTTAACGCTGATTATTCAGGTTGACACCAGCGCAATGAAATTAAATGATTTTTTTCATGCTCCCGAACACAGGGAGGCATTACGCCAGGCACCTGATTATTAAGTATGTTGACCTGAGCCTGGTTCATATCACCCACCCAACTCACGTAAGCCTCATGCGCCCCCAGCAGGCGCGGGTAATATAAACTGACTTGTTTTCGCAAGCTTTCGCAATCCCGATAAAACAGCCATCCGTTTATGAACTGTTGAAGGCGAGTCGCTTTTTGGACAGCACGGGCACGCCAGTTTTGTAAATATTGCCCTTTTTTTTGTAAGGATGTTCTCACTATGCCTGGCTTTGTCTACGCTTATTTTATGGTGCGAAATTAGATTTGCATAAGATGTGCCAGAAAAGCAGCATTTTTACACAACAAAACAGCAATATAGCGAGTAAAGAGGACTTTATGGAATGGAAGGTTGTTGAGACTATTGCGAGCCCGGAAAGCGGAACCATCTTTTGCAAAGTTGAAACACAGTATGGCCTGAATTATATCCTGTGGTTAAAGGGAGATTATTACGTTCGTACAGGTGAAATCATCACCACTTCAAACCAGGGGATCCTGATTAACGATCGGCGGCGTAGAGTATGGATAGCGCAGGCAATGCCCTTTACATCAATAGGCTGGATGGGGTTCAAACAGAAAAACGCGTGTCCAGGCAACCGACAGGAGATGGATCGCCCGTGCACGGCTGAAACCCCGTGCCAGTTCAAACTGTGCCCGTTCGGCTTAAAACGGTATATTCCGGAAAGTTATTTCACGGCAAAAAATAACATTCAGCCTGACGGCAGGCTCTAATCCCGGCAAAACAGATAATGTGACGTGAAATGTCGGCTCGATGATGTAAAGCAGCCCCCTTTCCAGGTGGAAAGGGGGAAGGGCGATTACTTCAGCTCGTCAACCATAGCGATGGCACGGCCAATATAGTTTGCCGGGGTCATCTCTTTCAGGCGCGCTTTTTCTTCTTCTGGCAGCGCCAGACCGTCGATAAACTGTTTCATACCTTCAGCATCAACACGTTTACCGCGGGTCAGCTCTTTGAGTTTCTCGTACGGTTTTTCGATGCCGTAACGACGCATCACGGTCTGAATCGGCTCCGCCAGCACTTCCCAGTTGTGATCCAGCTCGTCCAGCAGACGGTCGCGGTTAACTTCCAGTTTGCTCACACCTTTCAGGGTGGACTGGTAGGCGATCAGCGCGTAGCCAATACCTACGCCCAGGTTACGCAGCACCGTGGAGTCAGTCAGGTCGCGCTGCCAGCGGGAGACCGGCAGCTTGCTCGCCATATGCTGCAACACGGCATTCGCCAGACCCAGGTTACCTTCGGAGTTTTCGAAGTCGATTGGGTTCACTTTGTGCGGCATGGTGGACGAACCGATTTCCCCGGCGATGGTCTTCTGCTTGAAGTGGTTCAGGGCGATGTAACCCCATACATCACGATCGAAGTCGATCAGGATGGTGTTGAAGCGCGCAATGCAGTCAAACAGCTCGGCGATGTAGTCGTGCGGCTCAATTTGGGTGGTGTACGGGTTCCACTGGATCCCCAGAGAGGTCACAAACTCTTCGCTGAACTGGTGCCAGTCCACTTCCGGGTACGCGGCGATGTGGGCGTTGTAGTTACCCACCGCGCCGTTGATTTTGCCGAGGATCTCAACCTGCTCCAGCTGACGATACTGGCGTTCCATGCGGTACGCCACGTTCGCCATCTCTTTACCCATGGTGGATGGGGTTGCTGGCTGGCCGTGAGTACGGGACAGCAGCGGAATGTCGCGGTATTCCACGGACAGCGCTTTCACCGCATCAATGATTTTACGCCAGTAAGGGAGTACTACCTCTTTCCGCGCGGTAGAGAGCATCAGCGCGTGAGACAGGTTGTTAATATCTTCAGACGTACAGGCGAAGTGAATAAATTCAGATACCGCGTGCAGGGCAGGGACGCTTGCCACTTTCTCTTTCAGGAAGTATTCAACCGCTTTCACGTCGTGGTTGGTGGTGCGTTCGATGGTTTTAATGCGCGCGGCATCTTCTTCGCTGAACTCAGCAACGATTTTATCAAGGTAATCGTTTGCCTTTGCGTCAAAAGCAGGAACTTCCTTGATTGCTGTCTGGGCGGCCAGCTTTTGCAGCCAGCGTACTTCAACCTGAACACGGAACTTCAGCAGGCCATATTCGCTGAAGATCCCGCGCAGCGCGCTGACTTTATCGCCGTAGCGTCCATCGACAGGGGATACGGCGGTCAGTGAGGATAATTCCATAATTCGCAACTCCGGGAGGTTAACAATGAGCAAGAATTTGTTTTGCCTGAGTCGTCAGGCGATGACGAGAAAACATTAACTGTAGGCGGCCACCGCCGACCTGTTGCCACAGCACGGCGGCACGGATGCCTGCCAGCAGCGAAGCGCGTACCTTCGCCTGTACCTGTGGGCTTTGCAATACGGCAGGCGAACCGGTGACCTGAATACGCGGGCCGAGCGGGCTAATCACGTCAACGTAGATACCGGCCATCGCGCTGAGCAGGGTCTCAGACTGGAGGTCAAAGTGGTCGAGCTGGCGCTGTAGCCCGGCGATGCGGTCGCCCAGGGTATTCATTGCGCCTTTTGCCGCATTAAGCTTACGTTCCAGCACCATCAGGCTTAAGGTGTAGCGGGTCAGTTCCGCGTTCAACCCCTGACGGTTGCTGGCGTTGAGCACGCCGAGCAGAGTTTCAAGACCGAGACGAAGATTGGTTTCACTGCCGCCAAAGACGCCCAGCGTGGAGCCTGGGTTAAGATCGATAACGCTGTTGAGTGAAACGTGCAGGGCATCAGCGTCGCAATGACCCTGATGCGCCAGCTGTTGCACCAGACGGGCTGACTGGCAAATTCCCGCCAGCGCCAGGGTGATGTCATAATAGTTCTTCGCCACACGGTCTCCTTTATGTGTGCAAACGGTTTAAACAGCAGGCAGCGGCAGGCGCTGTTCAATGATCCCACCGCCGAGGCAAATTTCGCCGCTGTAGAAAACAGCAGACTGGCCAGGGGTAACGGCGGAAACCGGCTCGTCGAAACGCACGTCAATGCGATCGTCATCCAGTGCGGTTACGGTGCAAGGGATGTCCGTCTGGCGGTAGCGCGTTTTCACTGTGCAGCGTAGCGTGCCTTTCAGCGGCTCGCGATCGACCCAGTGCAGCTGTTGCGCGATCAGTCCAACGGACATCAGGCGCGGGTGGTCGTGACCCTGAGCCACAACCAGAATATTGTTTTCGACGTCTTTGTCGACCACGTACCACGGATCTTCGCTGCCCTCTTTGGTGCCGCCGATACCCAGACCTTTACGCTGGCCGAGAGTGTGGTACATCAGCCCCTGGTGCTGACCAATCTCATCGCCGTCAACGGTGACGATTTTGCCCGGCTGTGCAGGCAGGTAGCGCCCCAGGAACTCGCGGAATTTACGCTCGCCGATAAAACAAATACCGGTGGAGTCTTTTTTCTTCGCGGTGATCAGATCCAGATCTTCAGCAATCTTACGCACTTCCGGCTTTTCCAGCTCGCCGACCGGGAACAGGCTCTGGGCAATCTGTTCGTGGCTCAGCGTATAGAGGAAGTAGCTCTGATCTTTGTTGCCGTCCAGGCCGCGCAGCAGCTGGCTTTTGCCATTCACATCCGCGCGACGCACGTAGTGGCCGGTCGCAATGTAGTCTGCGCCCAGGTCTTCCGCGGCGAATTCCAGGAAGGCTTTGAATTTGATCTCTTTGTTGCACAGGATATCCGGGTTTGGCGTGCGGCCCGCTTTGTACTCTTCGAGGAAGAGTTCAAAAACGTTGTCCCAGTATTCTGCGGCAAAGTTAACGGTGTGCAGTTCGATGCCGAGCTTATCGCACACGGCCTGCGCATCGGCGAGATCCGCAGCGGCAGTGCAGTATTCCTCGCCATCGTCTTCCTCCCAGTTCTTCATGAACAGGCCCTCCACCTTATAGCCCTGTTGCTGCAACAGGTAGGCGGAAACGGAGGAATCGACACCGCCGGACATGCCGACGATTACTTTTTTCTGGCTGTTATCTGACATGGAATACTCACGACATTGAACTTCAAGGCGGCGTATTCTATCACGCCCCCCCACCATTGACACCCTCTGTAAACGGCCAGTTAAACTCTGCAATGATATCCAGCGGCAGGCGCGCCGCAGACTGCCAGCAGCGGATGCTTTCCGCCACCAGCGGCGAACGCAGGTTTGGCGCGTTCAGGATCTCCTCGGCAGTCACCCACAGGCAGCGATCGATATCGTCGTCGTGCGGTTCAGTGGCGCACGTTTCGTTAAGTTCAACGGCGAATAAGAAGCGCAGGAAAGGCGTCTGGTCAGGCGCTATCCACTGATGCATACGGATAAAATGCTGCGGTTCGGCGCGGATACCCGTCTCCTCCCACAGCTCACGGGCTGCCGCCTGGCGTAAGGTTTCATTGGCTTCAAGATGCCCGGCAGGCTGGTTCCACAGCGCTTTGCCGTTGATGGTCTCTTCCACCACCAGGAATTTCCCCTGCGCATGGACCACGCAGGCGACCGTAACATGAGGTTTAAACATCAGATCTCCTTAGGGGTAACATCCCGCCATTCCCCGTTTGCCAGCGAGTCCAGCGTGTAGCTGCCCATGGCATAGCGAATGAGTCGCAGGGTAGGGAAGCCCACATGCGCAGTCATGCGCCTGACCTGTCGGTTGCGGCCTTCATAAAGGGTGATTTTAAGCCAGCTGGTGGGAATGGATTTCCGCTCACGAATCGGCGGGTTGCGCGGCCATAGCCACTCGGGTTCATTCACGCGCTCAATACCAGCCGGCAGGGTGGGACCGTCGTTCAGCGTTACGCCGTTACGCAGTTTTGCCAGCGACGCGTCGTCCGGCTCGCCTTCAACCTGCACAAAGTAAATTTTCCCGGTACGCTTGCCCGGCTGAGTGAGCCTGGCCTGGAGCACGCCGTCATTGGTGAGCACCAGCAACCCTTCGCTGTCACGATCCAGACGTCCCGCCGCGTACACTCCCTGAACGGGAATAAAGTCCTTCAGCGTGCTGCGCCCGGCCTCGTCGGTAAACTGTGGCAATACATCGTAGGGTTTATTGAACAGTATGACCCGCGTTGGCTGGGGTTCTGGCGTTCTTCTGGTGGCTTGTCGTGAGCTGAATCGCTCAACCCGGTGTTTTCTAAAAGAAGTTTTCGTCATGGTATTTTCAGGCGTTATCAATTGCCGCATTATAGCCTAATAACGAAGACCTTTCATGGCGTCGGACAATCAGGTACTATCGGAAGGCTCATTACAATTTATTAACATAAGATCAGTAACAACCAGAAGCGCTCGAAGGAGAGGTTAATGGAAAGCAAAGTAGTTGTTCCGGCGGAAGGTAAAAAGATCACCCTGCAAAACGGCAAGATTAACGTTCCTCACAACCCGATTATCCCGTTCATTGAAGGCGACGGTATCGGCGTAGACGTTACCCCGGCAATGCTGAAAGTGGTTGATGCCGCTGTTGAGAAAGCCTACAAAGGCGAGCGTAAAATTTCCTGGATGGAAATTTACACCGGTGAAAAATCGACTCAAGTTTATGGCCAGGACGTCTGGCTGCCAGCCGAAACGCTGGACCTGATCCGCGACTATCGCGTTGCTATCAAAGGCCCTCTGACCACGCCAGTTGGCGGCGGCATTCGCTCCCTGAACGTGGCGCTGCGTCAGGAACTGGATCTATATGTGTGTCTGCGTCCGGTGCGTTACTACCAGGGCACCCCAAGCCCGGTTAAGCACCCGGAACTGACCGACATGGTTATCTTCCGTGAAAACTCAGAAGACATCTACGCCGGTATCGAATGGAAAGCGGACTCTGCTGATGCAGAAAAAGTGATTAAATTCCTGCGCGAAGAGATGGGCGTGAAGAAAATTCGCTTCCCTGAGCATTGCGGCATCGGCATCAAGCCATGCTCCGAAGAAGGGACCAAGCGTCTGGTGCGTGCCGCCATCGAATACGCTATCACCAACGATCGTGACTCTGTGACCCTGGTTCACAAAGGCAACATCATGAAGTTCACCGAAGGCGCGTTCAAAGACTGGGGCTACCAGCTGGCGACCGAAGAGTTCGGCGGTGAACTGATCGACGGCGGCCCATGGCAGAAAATTAAGAACCCGAACACCGGTAAAGAGATCATCATTAAAGATGTGATTGCCGATGCGTTCCTGCAACAGATCCTGCTGCGACCTGCTGAGTATGACGTGATCGCCTGTATGAACCTGAATGGTGACTACATCTCCGATGCGCTGGCCGCGCAAGTGGGTGGTATCGGTATCGCCCCGGGCGCGAACATCGGTGACGAGTGCGCCCTGTTCGAAGCAACTCACGGTACTGCACCTAAATACGCAGGCCAGGACAAAGTCAACCCAGGCTCTATCATTCTGTCCGCAGAGATGATGCTGCGTCATATGGAATGGTTCGAAGCCGCAGACCTGATCGTTAAGGGTATGGAAGGCGCGATTAACGCGAAAACCGTCACCTATGACTTTGAACGTCTGATGGAAGGCGCTAAACTGCTGAAATGCTCAGAGTTTGGCGACGCGATTATCGCGAACATGTAATCCACTCGCTGGGTTAAATGACAACGGGAGCCTGAGGGTTCCCGTTTTTTATGCACACAAGACGGAAACAACGCTATGACCCATGATATCCCGCTCAAGTATTATGACATCGTCGACGAGTATGCGACTGAAACGGCGAAACCGGTAGAAGAGGCAGAGCGTACGCCGCTGGCACACTATTTCCAGCTGCTGCTCACTCGCTTATACAACAATGAGGAAATCAGTGAAGAGGCGCAGCGGGAGATGGCTGTCCAGGCGGAGATAGACGAAGCGCGCATTGACGATATTGCGAACTTCCTGAATCAGTGGGGCAATGAATAACGCGTCATCGCGCTGAGTCTGCCAGCAGCCTGGCGAGGTCGTGCCGGGTTAGCGACTTCGAAAAGTACCAGCCTTGTACGAGGGCATCGGGGTATCTCTGCGCGATGAACTGATATTGCGTTTCGCTTTCAACCCCTTCAAAAACAAGGGTTTTGTGCAGTTTAGCTAGCGCGTCGCTGAAGATCACCAGGATATCCTGTTTATAGTGCTCGCTGATGCCGTCCACTAACGACTTATCCACCTTGATTTCGTCATATTTGAGATTTGATAGCCTGGCCAGATTAGAGTTTTGCACACCAAAATCGTCTATTGAAATTTTGACGCCTGCCGATTTAAGCTCCTCACAAAACTCTTCAAGGATGGCCGCGGTGGAAACGCCATTTTCGGATAACTCAACTTTGATTAACGATAAGGGAATCGCGTTCTCTGAGCATTCATGACGTAATACCGCCAGGAATTTGCCGTCTTCAATTTCCGTCCGGCCAACGTTCAGTGAAATCATTAACTGATGTTCAGCGGCCAGCGCGGCAATTTCCGCCAGGGATTTCTTTATCATGTTCTGATAATAAACGTTATACAGGCCAATTTTTTTAATTAACGGGATAAACAGCTCAGGAGAAACCTCTTTGTGATTGTTATCCTGCCATCTTGATAACACTTCAACCCCGACGATTTTCTTATCAGCAACCCGAATAACAGGCTGAAAATGAACGCTGATGGTATTCGCTTTTACCGCTTTGACCAGCGTTCGTTCCAGAGAACGTCGGTCTTCATAAAGTCGAAGAGAAAACAGCGTCAGGGATACCCAGATAAAGTATAAAAACAAGCACAGAAGCACCATCACTACGTGGGAGAGCGAAGCCAGTCCGGCATCATGGTGTGTGACGGTAACGCACAAATCCCAGCGTGTACTGCACTCTGTCACAGCCAGCGTAAATAACAGAGACTGTAAGCGGCTGAAGTTTTCTGATGGCGGCGTAACGGTGAAAAAGGTGCGGCCGAAATCTTTAGTGGAAGAACGAAGCGAATAGTTGGCGGTAACGGGGGCAAATTTATCGTAGGCTGAACGGGAGGTGAAGATAATAAGGTGGTTATAGATTGTCGCATTGCCGACAAAGAAATCTTTCTGCGAAAACTGCGCCAGGCTGAATCCGTTCTGGGTATTGTGCAGCTCAGAGGGAAGGGCGATGGGATTTGCCAGCTTGCCCCAAAACGCGGTGCAGGTGATTTTCCCCTTTTCAATAAACCCCACATCGGCGAAATAGAGACTTCGCATCTTTAATTTTCGGTAGACGTTCAGACTGGCGCTATCGCATCCCTGCGCGGAGGTATTTTTAAGCGTACTGGCGATATTTTGCGTTAACTCTTCAGAATAGCTTAAGAGCGTGTGGGAGATCTCCCTCTGCCGGTTCTTTTGCTGCTCAGCGATAATGGCGTTAACCGCATACAGCGACAGGACGACCATAAAGGTTGAGATGATAGCAACGGCAATGGCCTTCTTCATTTTCCTGTTGTCCCACCACGTCCTGAGGTGCAGGGATCTTAACACAGGTCATAAAAGCTACAAGTACGAGAGTTGAGGCTGCACGAAATCGAAATGAAAGCCACCATGCCAGGCTCCTTTCATCTCAGAACCACTCAAACCGTGTTGAGAGCAGTAGCAGTAACGTACTGGCAGAAACAAGATTAAGGCAGATGACAAACTTGCTTGATACGTTCATGTTATCAACGTTTTTGTTGTTCAGTAGCCACAGAGAATAGCGTTTCACCTCCACTGAAGAAACGCCAGATTTTGGTGGGTTCGGGCAAAAAAAAGCCCACTCAAGAGTGGGCAAGAAATACTGGAAGCAATGTGAGCAATGTCGTACTGAATACCTGAGTGATTTGCTCAACTATTCAGTAATGAGAAAGATAATCTTTCTCAGTAAAAGATGCAACCCCACGATGAGTGTGGAACGGCATTTTTTTACTGCTCATATTTTAATCAAACGAACCGTGTGATTCTTATCACAAATTTCCTTTCTCAGATCCTGTGCTATCCTTTTCTGTGTCGTTGATTTAATGACAAAAACCATACAGAGAGGAAAGCTATGGGAATTTTATCCTGGATTATCTTTGGGCTGATTGCGGGGATCCTGGCGAAGTGGATTATGCCGGGCAAAGATGGCGGCGGTTTCATCGTCACGATCATTCTGGGGATTGTGGGTGCAGTCGTCGGTGGCTGGATCAGTACCCTGTTCGGCTTTGGCAGAGTTGATGGCTTCAACTTCGGCAGCTTTGTCGTCGCGGTGATTGGCGCGCTGGTTGTTCTGTTTATCTACAGAAAAATCAAAAGCTAAATCTGACCTGTGTTAAAAAAGGCTGCCTGACGGCGGCCTTTTTACTTTGGGCGTTACCACCAGCCTAACTGCGTACCGGCGACGGCCACGATGGCGACAATCAACATGATGATGGTCGTTTTTCTCATTTAAGCCCCCGGCGCGGCGTAACCGCCAAGGAAAAACCAGCCTAAAAACACCACCGCTGTGATAAAAATAACCACCGGAAAGAGGATCCCTATTCTCATGCCATCACCTGTTTGAGTTTGTATAAGGCCGTAGAGTGTACGGTTTTAATCTAACGCGACAAAGCCTGTTTTGCTTTTTCCTTTTTTATCCTGATACATCGCGAGGTCTGCGGTGCGCAGGGCGCTATCTTCATCCGTGCTGTGAGGATCAACAATAACGACGCCAAGGCTTGCGCCGGGATAAAGAATAGTGGCATTGCCTAACCCGTATTCGCCCGCAATAAGACCATTGAGGCGGGTTTTGATTGCGTTGACCTCTGTACTGGCGTCGCCATCATCGCTGTGACTCAGGCTGGCAACCAGAAATTCATCGCCGCCGAGCCGGCCAATAATCTCATCCTGCGTTTGCTCGTGAGTCAGCCGCTTGCCGACCTGTACGAGGAAGCGATCGCCCGCCTCATGCCCGTACTGGTCATTGATTCGCTTGAAATCATCGAGGTCAATAAAAGCCATCATGACGTTGCGGTTAAGATGGCGCGCCAGTGAGAACAGGGTGGTAAGGTTTTCAAAAATGGCGCGACGATTCGGCAGGCCGGTGAGGGCGTCGGTGTAAGAGTGAGCAATGAGCGCCGCATTTGCTTCGCGAAGCTGAAGCACAAGCGACTCTTTCTGAATGTACTGACCAATTAAACCGGCAAAGAGTCTGATCACCTGCTCGCCACGCTCGCTGAACTGTTTCTGTGCGGTGCTGGCAGCGCAAAGCGTGCCATACAGAGAACCGTCAGCCAAGTGAACCGGCACGCTCATATAGGTTGTAATGCCCAGTGCTTTGGCCGCTTCACACTCCGGCCAGCGGTCGGGCACCTCGTTACTGAACAACGTGTCGCTGTCGATGGCGCGCTTACACAGTGTTTCGTCCCAGGGCACGCTGAACCCTTCCGGGATCTGCATTTGCTTGCTGTTACGGGCATATAAAATGTGCTGCAAACGCGCATTGATATCGACTTTCGTCAGGTAGGTTGATTCCATATCCGTCACAATTTCCAGCATTTCCAGTAGCTGACGCACCAGACTGTCGAGAGATTGCTCAGTGGAGAGGGTTTCTGAAACACGGGCAAGAATGATATCTGACATGAGGCAGGATGACTCCCATGCAGAAGACCTCTGTATCTGCATGTTATGCTGAAAATATAGACTCCGGTCATAGTAAAACATGAACAGGATTAATTTTATAGATTCTTCTGAAGGCAGATGAGGGGAAGACTAAAAAAAGCCCCGATGTTGAGATCGGGGCAAAACATCTTGATTACGGAATGATGTTCTCTGGTCAGTGTGAGAACAGGCATCACTATAAGGGGGAATCGTGCAGGTTTAATGGAGAAATCATGGAGAAAACGGCGATGACCCGTTACTCTGACATTTTTACACCCTGAAGGATCATGATAATGAAATATCTTCTCCTGGCGCTGGTTTTACCGCTGGCCGCCTGCTCAACAAAGACAACCCCTCCTGATGCGCCTCAACCGCCGCACGCTATTGGTATGGCAAACCCGGCGTCAGTGTACTGTCTGGAGAAAGGGGGAGAGCAAATCCCTGTTCAAAGCCCGCAGGGCGTACGTACCGAGTGCAAATTGCCCGGCGGGGAAGTGATCGATGAATGGGATCTCTACCGCCGCGATCACCCGCAACCGACCAGATGACAACGGCAATAAAACTGCGATACACTTCTCTTTAGGATTATTCTTAGCCAGTTTCTGGCAGTACTTTTGCGAGAAGAAGTATGTTTCAGTTAAAACCGGGCAGCATGGCGATGATCGTGGGTGCGCGTACGGCGGCAGGCCGTCGAAATATCGGTAAATCCGTCGAGCTGTTTGGACTTTGTCAGCCGGGCCAGCGTTTTGTGAACCCGGTTAACGGCGTCATGACGCAATTACCCGCCACGTCAGCGCGTGCGCTGTGGCTGGTCACCGGTGATGTTTACGCCTTTGATAATCAGCACGGTTTTGCGTTTGTTCGCCCGGAACATCTGATGCCGCTTACTCCCGACGAGATGCCACACAACGTGGATGAGCTGGCGATCGGTTAATCACAGTTTACGCAGCCAGTCCGCCAGTACCTGCGCGTGATTCTGCTCCGTATTTTTCGCCCCATAGAGTAGCGTCACGGTCTGCTGTTTGGCGAGAGCCGCCAGGCGTTTGCCTTCATCCGGATGCTGCGCCAGCTCTTTACGATAGGCTTCACTGAACGCGGTGAAATCTATCGTTTCACTGTGAAAAGCTTTTCGCAGTTCGCTGGACGGCGTTAGCGCTTTACACCACTCGTCACAGGCGAGGTCGGTCTTTTTTATCCCTCGCGGCCAGAGTCTGTCGACCAGGATCCGGTAACCGTCTTTTGAGGTCGCCTGCTCATACACGCGTTTACATTGAATCATGGGTCCTCCTCATTTCCTTACGACGTTCTGCAAGAACACTATAGCACCCGGCTTTTATCCACCCAATTTAAGGTATTGTGATAATTGCAAAAGATCGGTAGTCTGAGGTTCCTTATGTTATCTGAAAATCCTCCGGCATAAGGAATCTCTGATGGAACTCTCCCCGGTTAAAACGACGCTGCGCATTGCGCTGGTTGGTGATTACAATCCCGATGTTATTGCGCACCAGGCGATCCCGCTGGCGATTGACGACGCCGCTGCGGTTCTGGAGCTCACCGCTGATTATGACTGGCTCGCCACGCCTGAGCTGACCAGCCCCGAAGACCTGGTCGGGTACGATGCCATCTGGCTGGTACCGGCAAGCCCGTATAAAAACACCGAGGCGGCGTTTATTGCGGCCCGTTACGCGCGTGAGAACAGCATCCCCTTTCTCGGCACCTGCGGCGGGTTCCAGCATGCGCTGATTGAGTATGCGCGTAATGTACTGGGCTGGCACGATGCAGGCCATGCCGAAACCGACACCGAGGGAAGGATGGTAATTGCGCCGCTGACCTGCTCGCTGGTGGAAAAAACCGACGCGATCGAGCTGCGAAATAACACGCTGATTGCTAAAGCGTATGGCAAGCCGGAAATTCAGGAGGGGTATCACTGCAATTACGGCGTCTCACCTGAGTTTGCCGACCAGCTTGAGCGGGGCGACATGCGCGTAACGGGCTGGGACGAGCAGGGCGAGATCCGCGCGGCAGAGCTGGTAACCCATCCTTTCTTTGTCCTCACCCTGTTCCAGCATGAGCGGGCCGCGCTACAAGGGCGCCCGGTCGTGCTGGTACAGGCCATGATGCGGGCGGCGCAGGGTTAAAAAAAGCAGACCTCCGGGTCTGCCTTGAATGTCAGCGGGGTGTGATCTCCCGGTCACGCCCGGCAAGCATACCGCATAACGCCATCACCACCGCGGCCAGCGCGCAGGCGAGCAGCGGAATGCGCCAGTCTCCGGCGGTATCGTGAATTTTCCCCATCAGCGGTGGGCCACAGGCCGCCAGAAGATAGCCAATCGACTGTGCCATGCCGGAGAGCGCCGCGGCCTGATGGGCCGAGCTGGCGCGCAGCCCGATAAACGTCAGGCCGAGGATCATGGTGGCGCCGGATCCAAACCCAAACACCAGCGTCCAGACGACGGCCAGCCCCGGCGCGAACCAGAACCCGGCCGCGCTGACGGCGCACATCAGGGCGACTAGCCCGGCAATGCCACGCTGATCGTTAAGACGGTGCAGGATCAGCGGAATGGCGAGACCGGGAACCGCGGTTGCCAGCTGGAGAAGCCCGTGCATGGAGCCAGCCTGCGTTTCGCTGTAGCCATGGCTAAGCAAAATCGCGGGTAACCAGCCGATAATGACGTAGTAAATCAGCGAGTTAATGCCCAGAAAAAGCGTCACCTGCCAGGCGAGCGCCGAGCGCCAGATAGCCCGATTGTGCAACGCGCCCGCTCCGGTCAGGGTGGCGGCCGGCTTCTGGCGCCATTGCGGTAACCACAGCAGCAGCGCCACCAGCGGGAAGAACATCAGCATCAACAGCGCCCCGTGCCAGCCACCACTCCCCAGCGACAGCGGGACGATCAGCGCCGACCCTGCGGCAGCAGCGGCTCCCATCGTCAGCGAATAAGCCCCCGTCAGTTTTGCGACCTGGCCCGGAAAATCACGTTTGATTAAGCCAGGTAACAGGACATTGCCCAGCGCAATCCCACAGCCCACGATCGCCGTACCGATAAACAGCAGCGAGGCCGACGGCAGCGAACGTACGCCAATCCCGATGCAAATCAGCAGCAGAGCGATAAAAAGGTTGCGCTCCATGCCCAGGCGCCGGGCGACGCCTGCGGCAAGGGGAGAGATAAAGGCGAAGGCCAGCAGAGGCAGCGTCGTGAGCAGGCCGGTTTGCGCCGTGCTTAAACCATAGTCCTGTCGGATGGTATCGAGCAGGGGGGCGACACCGGTAAAGGTGACGCGCAGCGTCGTGGCAATCATCAGGATGCCTGCAATCAGCAGCGCACCCTGTTTCCCGGAAGGTTGAATAGCAGTAGTCATTATTGTCTCTTACGTTCAGGCGAGCGCATACCATACCGATTTAAGTCGTGGTTGAAATCAGGCTAAAATGACAGTTTATCGCTAATATCGGACAACTTTATGTACGGACTGGGGCTCGATGGCTACGATCCCGATAGCCAGCACGACGCGGCGGTGGCCTTTCGCATCCGCGTGGTGGCACAGGAACAATATATTCCGCTGCATCAGCACCGCAAAGGGCAGCTGATTATGGCGCTGGGGGGAGCGATCACCTGTGAAGTGGAGAACGCGATGCTGATGGTGCCGCCCCAGTATGCGGTGTGGATCCCGGGACAAACGCCGCACAGCAACAAGGCGACGCCCGGCGCGCAGCTCTGTCTGCTGTTTATTGAACCCGGTGCGCTCGAATTGCCGACGCGTACCTGTACGCTGAAAATATCGCCCCTGGTTCGGGAGCTGGTGCTGGCGCTTGCGGACAGGTCACGGGAGGAACTGCCTCTTCCCGCTACCGGAAGGCTGGTTGACGTCCTGTTTGATGAACTGCCCCTGCAACCGCAGGAGCATCTACAGCTGCCGGTATCTCCGCATCCAAAAATTCGCCTGATGAGTGAGACCATGGCAAACGAACCTGCCGCCTGGCAGACGCTGGCGCAGTGGGCCAGCCACTTTGCCATGAGCGAACGCAATCTGGCGCGGCTGGTGGTGAAAGAGACTGGCTTGAGCTTTCGCCGCTGGCGGCACCAGCTCCAGCTGATTGTCGCATTGCAGTTTTTGATCGGCGGAAAGTCGGTTCAGCAGGCGGCGCAGGCGCTGGGGTATGACTCCACCACCGCCTTCATCACCATGTTTAAGAAAGGACTGGGACAGACGCCCGCCCGCTATATCGCCAGCCTGACTACGACTTCCCGATAAACAGCGAAACCAGTCCGGCAGCAATCAGCGGGCCAACCGGCACGCCACGAAACAGCGCCACGCCTAACACGGTGCCCACCAGCAGCCCGGCCACCAGTGAAGGCTGGCTGCTCATCAGCGTCACGCCGCGCCCGCCAAGCCATGAGACAAAAACGCCCACCGCAATCGCCACCAGCGATTTCCAGTTTACAAAGGAGTGCAGCAGCGTTGAGGCCGGTAGCGTTCCGCTGGCAATCGGGGCCATCACGCCGATGGTCAAAATAATGATCCCGATGGTAAGCCCCTGTTTTTCTATCCACGGGAAGAAGGTATTCAATGGTGTGACGCGAACGATGATCAGGACCAGAATGGAAATCGCGACGGTGGTGTTGTGGCTGACAAAACCCAGAGCAGCCAGGGCCAGAAGTATGAGCAGAGTAGGGTCGAACATGACGGGATCCTTGCCAAAAATAGTAAGCCTGCTTACTTTACGCGCAAACGCGACGGCAGGCAGGCTTTACTGAAAAAATTGTCTATTTTTGGTCACTTGCCTGACGTCAGTCCACCAGCTGCTGGATAAGTGGACTTCCTTCGCGGATAAACACCGGGATGGTTTCCAGCGCCGCAGGCACCCGGATATGCTCCCCACCGGCGTAGCGCTCACCGTTGAGAGCGATCCAGCTATTGCCCGTCGGCAGCCAGACATCGCGCTCACGCTGACCGGCCTGCATAACCGGCGCCACCAGAAGATCTTCGCCAAACAGATACTGATCTTCACACGTCCAGCTCTGCTTATCCTGCGGATAGTGCCAGAACAGCGGACGCATGAGAGGGTCTCCGTGCAGATGAGCCTGCTGGTACAACGCGTCAATATAGGGGCGCAGGGTTTCGCGCACGGTAAGCCAGTGCTGCATGATGGCGTAATTCTCTTCTCCGTAACTCCACAGCTCATTAGGCGAACCGCTGTTACACTGAGGAATGCCGTCACGGTAGCGCTCCGGGGGCTGGATCTGCGGTTCGCGATAGCCGTGCATGCGCAGAACCGGTGTAAACACCGCCCACTGGAACCAACGGATCAGCAATTCGTGGAACGCCGGGTCGTTAACGTTCCCTCCCTGGAAGCCACCGATATCGGTTGTCCACCATGGGATCCCCGCCAGCCCCATATTCAGTCCCGCGGCGAGTTGATTGCGAAAAGCATGGAACGAGGAGTGGACATCACCCGACCACGCCAGCACGCCGAAGCGCTGGCTGCCTGCCCAGGCACAGCGTACCAGGTTAACAATGTCGGTTTCACCATTTGCCTGGAGCCCATCGAAAAAGCCCTGCGCAAAGTCACGCGGGTAGCGATTGCCCACTTCCAGCACCGGACCGGCGTGGTAGCGATAGTTGTCAAAATCATAGGCGCGGTATTCCGGCTCCGCTTCGTCCAGCCAGAACAGCTTAATGCCCATGTCGTAGTAATTTTTCTTCACCGTATCCCAGACGAATTTCCGCGCCTCAGGATGGGTCGCATCAAAGAAGGTGGTATTGCCCATAAAATCGAGGTTGACCTGCACGCCACGTTCACTGCTGACCAGCCAGCCTTTGGCTTTCATCAGCGGGTAGAGAGGGCTGCGCGCCTCTACCGTTGGCCACACCGACACCATCAGCGCAATACCCATTTCGCGCAGCTCGTCGACCATCCCTTCAGGATCGGGCCAGTCTACGGGGTCGAAGCACCAGGTGCCCTGATTCGGCCAGTGGAAAAAGTCGATGACCATCACCGACAGCGGCAGATTACGGCGGCGATACTCCCGCGCAACCTCCAGCACCTCCTGCTGGGTGCGGTAGCGTAATTTGCACTGCCACAGCCCGCTGATAAACGCCGGGGCGGAGGGCGGAGTACCGGTGGCTTTCACATACTGGCGGGTGATATCCGCCACCGTATCAGCGGCGGTGATCCAGTAGTCCATTTCTCCCGTCACGCGGGCGCGCCATTCCGTCTGATTTTTTGCAAAGCTGGCTTCACCAATCGCCGGGTTGTTCCAAAGCAGGCCATAGCCAAGGCTGGACTGCATAAAGGGCACGCTGGCCTGGGAGTTGCGCTGCGCCAGTTCCAGCGTACAGCCTTTCAGATCCAGCCACGGCTGTTGATACTGACCCATGCCATAGATGCGTTCATCCGGACGCGATTCAAACCGGACGGTGAGCTGATATTTCCCCCCCATTAGCGGCTTAAATTCGCGGCCATCCAGCTTCAGGGCGCTGACATATTTATCCTGGCTCTTCTCGCTGGCACCGATACCCACCGTTGAACGCTGGCGCCACATCTCTTCCAGCAGCAGTTCGCCGCGCTGATTGTAGAAGGCCAGCTGACCTTTAAGATTCAGCGTCGCGGTAATATTGCCGTTGCGCAGCGTCAGGCTTTCCGCTTCGGCGACAATCTCAGCCTGGCAAGGGGCGGCGGGCAACAGTGCCTGTAAGGCGTCATCAAAAGCCGGGGAGCAGGTGGCCCTGACGCGCAGGCTGTTTTCACCCCACGGTTCAATACGCAGGGTCTGGCGTTCAAAACGCCATTCGATACTGTTGGAATGTTGGATCAGCTCACTCATGGAAAACGCGTCCTTCTAAACAGGGTGTTTGGCAAGATGGATGGATTGCATTGTGCTGTCGTCGAGCTTGTACCAGCGCAGCGTGGCAAACGCGCAGAGTGACAAGACGCCAGGCACGACGGTGAAGAGGGCGATGATGCAGTACATGGCCGTGGTGGTCTGTTCCGGGGCGTTGGCGACATAGCCGCTTAAGCCCAGCGTCCAGCCAACAATCGCGCCGCTGATCGCCATTCCCAGCTTGAGTACGGCGAGGAAGGTGGAGAAGATCACGCCGTCCATGCGTTTCCCCTGTTTCCATTCGCCGTAATCGGCGACGTCCGCCATCATTACCCACATCAGCGTGGTGGTGGCCTGGTAAAGGGTGGAGACGATAAACGTCATGGGCACCAGAATAAGCACTGACTTAGGCGCAAAGAACAGGGCGATGCTGAGTACCCCCGCCAGTACGGAACAGTATCCAAACATCTGCACTTTGCTGACGTTCTGCGTCAGACGTTTGGCCAGCGCACTGCCTGCGGCTTTCCCGAGAATATGCGCCCCGAGCATCCACATAAAATAGCTTGCGCTACCGAGATAATAAGTGACGAAATACATCATTGCGCCAAGGCGAATAACGCCAAAACCAATGTTGGTTAATACCAGGACGGCGACAACCCGCCATTGGTCGTTTCGTAATAAATCCCGCAGTTCCGCAAGATAATTATTGTGGGTAGCGGGAGCCTTAATACGTTCACGCGTATTGGCGAAGCAGATCCAGAACATGATGACCGCGATGGTCGCCATAATGGCCATCGCCCAGCGGTAGCCCAGTAATTTATCATCGCCGCCTAAAAACTCTGCCAGCGGCATCATAAAGAATGTCGACAGCGCGCCACCCAGCGTGGCCAGGAAAAAACGATAGGACTGGAGGGAAATTCGCGCATCGTTGTCGGGCGTGATCACCGCGCCCATGGAGCAATAGGGAATATTGATTGCGGTATACATCAGCATCATCAGGGTATAGCTGACGGTGGCGAAAATCATTTTACCGTGCAGATCGAGCGACGCCGGAACGGCGTAGGTCAGCAGACAACTTGCGCCAAAGGGCAGCGCCAGCCACAGCATCCAGGGGCGGAATTTGCCCCAGCGCGTGCGCGTCCTGTCTGCGATATAGCCCATCGCCGGGTCTATTATGGCATCGGCGGTTCTCGCCAGAAGAAACATGGTGCCCACGAATGCGGCAGGTAGCCCCACCACGTCCGTATAGTAAAACGTCAGAAAAATAATGACGTTATCCAGCCCAATATGGCTCGCCATATCGCCTAACCCATAACTGATCTTTTCTTTACGGGTAATTATTTCGGTCATTGTATTCACCTTGCCAGTGTAAGGTTTATTTTTGAGGTGCTCCGTAAACAGGGTTAACCATGATGAAAAGGTTAACAATTGCGAGATCTGGCATCGGGGTTACGTAAATTTCTTTTCGTGATACCGGTAACAAATAAAGTATTTAAACAGTGACTTTATACGGGGGAGGATAGTCAACAGCGAATCGTTTCAGCGAAAAAATAGTCATTTCACGGACGCGTCATTGTCATTTAACTGTCATTGTGCGGGGGTAAAAAAGAGGCAAACGGGCAAAGCAGAGGGCATCATGAACGATCCTATGTTTGTCGAAACGCTGATTATCTCCTCATCGTTTTTTATTATCGCGATTATTTTGATTGCTTCCGTGCTGCTGCTGGAAAACGGCTGACCGTTAGCCAGCCGCAGTATTTATTGTTTACGGAACGTCACCAGTTCAGGACGGGCGATACGCAGATAGTCCTGGGTGTCCATAATCACCGACTTTTCCAGCAGGCCGGCGTTAAAGGCGATCTCATCGAAGCGCTCAAACAGCAGCGGATCGGCGACCAGCGTCAGATCCGGATGAAAGCTGAAGGGGGGAATGGCGCCGAAGACGCAGCCGGTAAGCGCATCCACTTCAGCCGGACTGGCGAGAGAGGCCTTTAGCCCACCGAAATGACTGGCCAGAAGGCTCAGATCGGCCTGCCGATCGGCGGCGAGGATTGCCAGAATATGTTTCTTAACACCGTTGCCTTTTACCTTGCAGACCAGTGCTTTTGCACCCTGCCGGAGATCGGTCCCGCGAATTTCACTGACCGCTTCGCATTTCCCAACGGCCTCATGCGCCACCACGCGAAAGCGCGCCTCCTGCTCGGTTAATAAGCTGATTAGCCGCTGATGGGGCGTCGTCCCGATCACGTCATCAGACATAACGATTTCACCTGTGATTTGCCAATACGTAGCTTGCTACATTAGCACGGGACGGAGAGGGCTGAAAGAAAACAGCCAGCGGGTGCGCTGGCTGTTGGGTCATGCGTTGCTGGTGGACGACTGTTTCTGGAGCAATTCGCTAAAATCTAAGTGACTGAATTTAATTCGTAAAACTCTTTCCCCAAAACATCCCCAAAATAATTCCCCAAAACTCCCTGTTTAAATCACAACTTTTTTCCATTCTAGACCACGGTCATCTCCATACATTACGCTCATTGCTTCGGTTTTATGCCCTAAAAGAGTTTTGACATCTATACCCTGAGCTTTGTATGTTCTTGATGAAAGAGAGCGCTGTTCATGAAACGGTGGGAGGGCAGTGCAATCCTTAGGCCAGGTAATATTTGCTTTATCTCTTGCCTCCTTAAAATATCTTGATATTGTTTTTTCGGGAACGTGAGATCCCGCTTTACCGTAAGCGTGATGCTTAACATGGTGGATCAGATAAGGGCTCACTACTCTATCGCGACACTTACTAATAACATCAGCCAGAGTCAACCCGATTGCATCGCACCTTAAATTTAAGGGGATAGCTAACTTCATTCCGGTTTTATTTTGGGTAACATGAAGGTGATTATCCCAAATGTCACTAAACTTCATCTCGACTATGTCACCTATCCTTTGCCCGGTGACTAAAGCCAAAAGCATAGAATTTTGAGCGCAAGGCGGCAAAGAACCTGCGCTTTCAAAAATCAATTTCCATTGTTCAATGCTAAGTCTGCTTCGTTTCACTTTGGCTATTGGATTTTTTACAGCTAAGGCTGGGTTGTAGCCAGGGTCAACCTCGCCAGCATGCTGCGCCTCTTTGAACACGTCGTTTAGTACGCTTCTTATCAGTTGGCCCATTCTGTGCTTTCCCTCTGCCTTATATTCATCAATAATTTTTGCAATGAGTCTTGTATCAACATCCTTCAGGCGAAGATTTGGCACTCTATCTGCGAGAATCTGAGAACATAATCGTCTGGATTTTACAGTAGGTTTTTTTATCTCACCGTCACGCAACCTTTCCATCTGAATTTCGATGTATTTTTTAATCCACTCAGAAACACGTATACCTTGATCCTTTTTCCCTGAGCTCTTCATTGCCATATCAATCAGAGCATAAGATTGCTGAGTTTCTTGTTCTGCGGTTATACGGTTCATCTCGATTGCAGCAGCTTTTGCCGCTTCATCATCTGTTCCGAATCCAATAAATGAACCTGTTACAGGGTGGCGATATTGCCAATAAATTTTTGAAGTACGCTTATCTAACTTACAGTAAAGGTTGGGTATTTTGACATTATGTTTTCTGGGGCGAGCTGCCATTTATTGCTTTCTCCACTAACTGGCGGGCCTTGTCTGATAATGATGACGAAATATCAACACTGCCAACCATGCCAACAAAACGAGCATCTTCATCTATAACCCAGCGTCGACCTTGCTTTAAGGCTGGCGGATAAGTCTGTTTGGTCTTTGCTATTTTGTTTAATGCTGAGTTGCTTAATGGATATTTGAATCCATTAGGACCAGATGCCCACTCATGAAGTGTTACTAACTGCCCCATGCGTTTCTCTCCACTTTACCGGCTGCACCCGGCTATCTTTTATAGAAAATGCATGATGAGCACCCACCACGGAGGCCATCATTGCAGGTACGACATCTTTTCGTTTCGTTGTTATAAAGCTGGTTGGCCATCTCCTTTGAAATAATTACTGGCATCGGAACGCGGATAACCAGCCTGCGGAGTTCGGCTATTTCGTCTGCCTGCTCCATGACTCTGGCGTACAGGTCCGATGCTTCACCTTTCCACCAGGCAACATCGGATTTAAGACGGCGCAGGCGCCGCTGTTTGAGTTTGCTCACCATGGCAGCCACCCCATTTGCTGAAGTGCGCCGATTGCCAGCAGCACGAACATCACAAAATCGAATGGGTTAGGCATCACTTCACCTCCTGCTGCGGTGCTGCTTTGATATGCAGTCGCGGCTCGCCGTCTTTCGTCTCTGGCCACTGGCGCGCCATATTCACCTTCAGCTTTTCTTCCATCGCTGCTGTAATTTCACCATCGCTGATACCGGCGCGGCGCTGTGCATCCCATAACAAGAACTGCATGTCAGCCCACTCACTGAGATCATCAGGTTCCTCTGCTGCTTCGAGTGCCTCTTTCGACAGATGCTTGAGCGGGCCGACAGGACCAACATCACCGAACGTGGCCTGTGACCACTCAGCATGGCGCTGACGGATGAGATTACGCAATTGCAAAGATGAACCGGTTTCTTCTGGCAACTTGTTAGTCGTCGTTACAGGTTCGGAACCCTGAAGCATGGCGGCGCGGCGTTGCTGTAGTTCTGCCAGCGCTAGCATTACATCATCAATGACAGGAAGCTCCATTTCATACAATTCAAGAGAATCCCTAGCGACACGGATCAGTGCGCTCAGGCGCTCGTTTGTTAGGTTGTTATTGCTCATTGCTTATCTCCTGAAGCATGGCGGCGCGGCAGGCGTTCCAACCATCGGCGTACGAAACCTCGCAGCAAACACCTCCATGACCATCCATCTCGTCAGGCACAGATACCGACGCTGGCGGGGCGGTGTAAAGCCTGTCTCCGATATGCACCCCGGACTTGGGAGCAGGTCCGTGACCGATGTATCTCAGGGTAAATCCCTCGCAGACCTCAGCCACAGCCTCCGCTTCGAGCGATGCCAGCGCTAACTTCATGGCAGCGAGCGCCTTGGCCGCATCTTCGTTTACGGCGCCGGGGGTTGCATCGCGCTCTTCTTCGAGATCAGCGATTGTCTGATGGAGCCATTCTTTGGTAAGTGTGCTCATGATGCTTCTCCATGACGCTGAACGGCGATAGCTTTGTGCTCGTCGATAATCTCCACGACTTCTGCATGGACCAATCCTTCGAGATAGATAACACCTGTGTCGCTTATACCCGCCAAGCTGATCAGCTCTACAAGGCGACGCGCTTTTTTAACGCTAATTTCTGGCGCTATAACGCTGCGGGTAACTTTCTTCTTACCTTTGGCAGCAGCAGAAGCTTTATCCTTCTGAAGCACCTCACCGGCCTTTTCGCCAAACTCTTTTACTCGGTCTACGGCCACATCTACAGACACGGCTCCGGACTTAACTTCTTTCTGAACGTCGTGATTGGCTGTGCTAAGAAGCAGAAGTTTTTCGACAGTAGGGACAGATTTGTTGACCAGTTTTGCAATCTCGCTGGTGGTCTGGTTGAAGGCGTTATGAAGCTCCTGAATAACAGCTGCCTGTTCCATATCAGATAGCGGGAGCTGGTTGTTACTGGTCATGATGCGCGCCAGGCGCTGAACATCGTTACCGTTGAACGGCATGATATGGATGCGGTCTACTGGCTTACCAGCTTCTGCACAGCGCGCATAGCAGCGACGCCGACGGTGGCCTTCAACAACCCACACTCCACCTTCATCACGGGCGATAACCTCCAGCGGGGGAACGGAGCCACCATTCATCAGAAAGTTGAAGAGGTCATCATCTGCCTGGCGGGTACGCTCATCATCTTCGCGTTTGTTGAAACCTTCCCGCACATGGATTTGGTCAAGGCTGATGAACATCCCAGTATCGGTGCGCTTGATGGTCCCGTCACGGGTCATTTGCTTGAATGAGTTAGCCATCAGAGAGCCACCTCGTTATTTTGGGAAATGACGATGGGTGACAGCTCACGCAATTCTCGCTGAGCTTCCAGCAGGTGCATGTTGGTAGGCGTTTTGGTGTGGCGCTCTTCGATGCGGTCGCACTCTTTGGCCCAACTGGCAACATCCTCACGCAGGATGGCGTTCTGTTCGGCCAGTTCCTTCCGCTGCGCCATCGCTTCACAAAGCGCGACGCTGGTAACATCAAGACGCGTAGCCAGTTCGTTAACCATCCAACCATAAGCGACAGGAAGGAGAGGTGCGGCCTTGCGAGCTGCGTCAATAAGCTGCTCTCTGGTCATACGTGGTTGTAACTCGGTGACATTCTGTGTGTTCGCCATGTATAGTTTCTCCGTGTTATGAGCGCTCTGCACAGCGCTGAATTTTGGTTGCACGAAGCCCTCGCCGGCTGGCGACAAAAAATAGAGTGGGTTCGTTTTAGTAAGCACCCACCCAGGGCACTTAGTGAAACGGGCGGCTGCCACCGCCAGTTAGCTTCTCCACAATTGGGAGCGCGTTCTCCTGAGGTTGAATTAACGACTGAGGCCTCTCAAGGAACCGGCTAAACGCGCTTTCAGTTGTGAAAAGGGGCGGTCGACATTAAGGATATTCACAACTGCCGACCGCTAAGACTACACACAGCAAACAAAACATTGCCTGTCTTTTCACCACGTCAGGCTCAGTGGTATTCTTGGAGTTCTCACACAGCCAAGAAAAGGGAATGCAAATGACTAAAGAAGAAAAAGTTATCTATTTAATGCGTCTCGCGGTAGACACTCACAGTGCTTATCGTTCTGCACAAATCGCATCGGGGAAGGGTATGAACGCAGACCATGACCCAATCGAAGCAATTGAGAAAATTTACAATAAGTACGAAGCACTACTCGACAAAAAACTCGCTGAGTGAGTTAGGCAGAGACTTATCAATAATCTCCATCACTACACGTAAGTTACTTGGAGTGGGCTTAAGTCCTCTGGATAAAAGCTCACTTTTCAAGACAACGAGAATTTGAGAACTTAAGACCAGAAGCTGCTCACCAGTAATAACTGACGCAACAAAATTTTTTTCATCCATTTCCAATCTCTTCTTTTAAATTCAGTTAAGCCAGATTTCCTCGTCTTTTCCGAGGTGTCACACCTGATCGCCACGCTGGTGAAACGTCTCTGGCTGTCGTACACAACTGGCTTGCACATTCCGGCTACCCGCTGGATCTGGATACTTGAAGGAATCCCCGGACCGCTGCGGCACATGTGCCATATACCGTACTGCTAACCTACCGATGGTCTTAAACATCATCACCCCGGCGCATATTGAGTATCACCAATAGTAATTAAATGGTCAACACCTGTAGTGATAAAAATATCATCAGTAGTGTTAACTTTATGATTGTTAAGGTGAAAAAAGATGCAAAAAAAAGGAGCCGGATGGCTCCTTATTCGAAGATATTTTCAGGCCATTGGGCCTTAACAACTTTGCCTATTATCCTGCAATTCTCATTACATTCAATGGCCTGATAGCGAGGGCTGGGGTTTAGAGGTTCAAGCCATGGCTTCCCATCTTCTCGAACATATTTTTTAAAAGTGACCTCTGAATCGTTGAAGATACCTGCAACACAGAAATCACCAGGCTCAACATCCTGTTCTGGATCTATGAGTATAAGCATTCCCTCAGGAAAACTCGGTTTTACTCCTGGCGGGGCAGTCATCGAATGACCTGATACCTCAAGCCAAAAGGCAGAATCACTGGCTTTAACAGTCGTTGAAACCCATTCCTTCGCGTCTCGTTCTGTGTATGTATTAACCGGGCAAAATGAGCCAGCCTGTACTTCGGTTAATAGCGGGTACTCATACACAGAGGAATGATTCCTTCCGTTCGCAATCGCCTCAAACATAGCTGATATCTCAGCTGCAAGGGATGGGCTGAAATCATCGACTTTTACTCCGAGAATTTTAGCGAACTGTGCAGCATGGGTAGCGTTGATAGCATTTGTGCCATTCAGTAGCTGAGCGACACCACTTTGTCCCATACCCATTTGTTCAGCCAAAAGCTCCTGTGAGAGCCCCAGCGCTTTTTTCTTTGACTCAAAGATAGCTTTCAGCCTGTTGGCATCGGCAATTTGTTCGGCGGTCAATGGTTTCTTTTTCATTCTCATAATTTATCACCGCACGGCATAATCACCAATCACCGCTAGTGTTGACATATTTATCACTAACAGTGATACTCCTTATGTGCAAACCACGAGGAAAACCAATGAAGATTATTCCGCTATCTGAATATGTTTTGGAAAACGGTCAGGCCAAAACAGCTGAAGCTCTTGGGGTATACCAAAGTGCCATCAGTAAAGCCCTCAAGCGTAATCGCAGGGTAAACATCCTGGTTAATGAAGACGGGAAAATTGAAGCCGAGGAAGTACGACCATTCCCTAACAAAAACAAACCTGCTGATCCTGACGTTGCAGTAACACCGTAACCCAGCAATCAGCATTTCGTAACTACCAAAGGAAAAACAACATGGTAGAGCCAAGTCTGAAAGAAGTAGTTAAAGCGATGTGCAAAGCGTACCCAGGAGGCCGTGAAGCTATGGCCGGTGCTCTTGGCATGTCAGTAACGCAGTTCAACAACAACCTGTATGAGAAGAATGGTTGCCGGTTCTTCGAAGTGAACGAGCTGGAGGCCATGGAAGACATCTCGAATACGTCCCTCCTGGCGGATTACTTTGCCCGTCGCCGTGGCGCGCTGCTGGTGGACGTTCCTCAACTTGAAGACCTTGATCGTGTCGACCTGTTTGATCGTGCCATGAGAACGTCAGCAGCGCGTGGACGTGTTGATACCGTGATCCAGAGAGC
The DNA here is from genome assembly GCF_050030335.1 of Enterobacter cloacae complex sp. 302F9. NCBI lineage: Bacteria > Pseudomonadati > Pseudomonadota > Gammaproteobacteria > Enterobacterales > Enterobacteriaceae > Enterobacter > Enterobacter cloacae complex sp. 302F9. The sequence goes on from NZ_JBLGUC010000001.1 coordinate 1,845,288, forward strand.
TCTCGAAGATGGAGTAATCGAACGTCATGAAGCTGAAGAAATCAACGAATATCACCGCCGTCATCTGGCAGCGCGTGAAGAAGAGATCCGCGCGATTGTCGCGCTGTTTAGCCGTAAGAAAAGCCAAAAAAAGTGACGCCCGCGAGTGTGCAGCTCCGGGCGTCGTGGCGTGTCGTATTCAGTGGAGAAACTAACGCATGAACAGTTTAAACCGATTGAGACCAGCGAAGCAATTCAGATGCCTTCCACTGGTAGGGAAAGATTCCCCGTTCGGCTATGTGGAGAGATTAAACAACCAGGCGCATGAGAACAACTACCAGCCTGTGAACGCGATGGTAGAGGCATTTGCACTGATGAACGAGAAGGGGCGTGAGGAATGGCTGAAGTTGACCGGCGATTCAGAGACCACAGAGGCATCACCGTCCACGTCATCAGATGGGAGCCCGAGACTCGACGCGTTATATACCTTCGCGAAGGGTACGATCATGAGTGCTTCAGCCCTCTTGAGCAATTCCAGCGTAAATTTACAGAGTTAAAGGACGACCATGAGCAGAATCTTTGACATCGTCCAGTCAATGTCAGGCCAGAAGAACGTCATTGTTCTTCCCAGGCCGTACCTGCTGTTCTTTAAAGAAGACCAGCAGGCTCATGCGCTGGCAGCAGTTCTTAATAACCTCGTTTTCTGGTCAGCATTTGGGGATGAAGACGGTTGGTTCTATAAAACTCACAAGGAGCTTGGAGCTGAGGCGGGCGAATTAACTGAAGACCAGACAGAGCGGCTGGTTAAAAAGCTGGTAAACAAGTATCTGCCTGGCGTGATCGAGACCTGTTCTCGAAAGGTCAATGGTACGCCAACCAAGCATTATCGCATCGACGGCGATGCTCTAATCTCATTAATCTTTCCAGAAAATAACGATTCCGCAAAAGTACGGAATGGAAAACGTGAAGATGCGGAATCAAAACCGCGAAGCTGCGTTTCTCAATCCGCGAATAACAGGAATCTTGGGAGCCGCGAAAGTACGGAATCCTATCTCTATACAGACTTTAATACAGAGTTAAACAAGCAGACTAATAAACCTATTTGTCCGGTTTCGCCGCAACCAGACCGTGATGTGTTGATCACCGATCAGGCTAAACATGTTTTAACCCATCTGAACCAGGTGACCAGTTCGCGTTATCAGGTTTCAACAACCTCGCTGCAAAACATTCGCGCCCGCATCAGGGAGGGCTTCACCGTTGAAGAGCTGTCGCTGGTGGTGGACTACTGCAACGCCAAGTGGAGCGACGATTTAACAATGGCGGCCTACCTGCGCCCGCAGACACTTTTCCAGCCAACGAAGTTTCCAGCTTACCTGAAGTCCGCTACCAACTGGGCGAATGCTGGAAGGCCAGCGCGTGTTAACGGGAAGTGGGAGCGTGAGGATGGAATCTTCAAATCCAGCTTCCAGAATACCGACTACAGCAAAGTCCCGGCGGGCTTCAGAGGAGCGAACTCATGAGCCTTCTGAAAGATATTCAAATTTTCATCGCTGAAAATCCTGGGTTAACTAACAAACAGATCGCAGCTTCAATGCCTCAATACCGCCTTCATGCTGTACAGCGCGGTGTATGCCATCTGGTCAAACTAAATCGCGCAACCCGCCAGCATAACGGCAAGTGCTACCAGTATTTTGCCAAAGCACCGGGTGGTGACGTTAGCGAGGGGCGTTCTGCACTAAAAATTAACCGGGCAGATACACCAGTTGCATCAGAACAGGAAGAAGCGCTGAATCCAGCTGTAAACACGTTGATGGATAAGGCTCATGGCCTTTTTGAAAAAGGGCTCTACCTGCGCGCGGCCACCGTTCTGATGGATGCCTTCAATCGCTCCAAGAACGAAGAGCAGCGGATGAAGATACTGATTGAGCGTCAGCGTTGCCTGAGCATGGCGCCGAAAGTGAAAGCACCCTCTGATGCATGGTGTCTGGCTGGCCGAGCGAGGAATGTCTGATGAAATATTCACTGATTTATGCCGACCCTGCGTGGGAATACGGGAACACCATCAGCAATGGCGCTGCAACCAACCATTACGGCACGATGAAGCTTATCGACATGAAGCGCCTCGCGGTTTGGGACCTGGCTACCGATGATGCAGTTCTGGCTATGTGGTTTACCGGAACCCACACCCGTGAAGCTATCGAACTGGCTGAAGCGTGGGGCTTTAAGGTCTGCACGATGAAGGGCTTTACCTGGGTTAAGTTCAATCCACTGGCAGAGAAGCATATCAACAAAGCACTTCAGGCAGGCCGTGTGGAGGATTTTTACGACTTCCTCGACCTGCTGAACGCACAGACACGCATGAACGGCGGGAACTACACCCGAGCCAATACCGAAGACCTGTTGATCGCCACCAGGGGAAATGGACTGGAACGCAAGTGCGCCAGCATCAAGCAGGTTATCTACAGTCCACTCGGTGAGCACAGCCAGAAGCCAGCAGAGGCGCGTTTCCGTCTGGAAAAACTTTATGGTGACGTTCCGCGCATCGAACTATTCAGCCGTTGCGGTGCGCCTGGCTGGGACCACTGGGGAAATCAATCTGAATCACCAGCTGTTGAGCTTTTACCGGCAGTTGCCGTTCCAATGGGCAAATTCAAGGAGCGTGCAGCATGAAATCCTCGGCTTATTACAACGAAATTGATCCCTATGCAGCTCAGTGGCTGCGTAACCTGATCGCTGGCGGTCATATCGCACCGGGCGAAGTTGATGAAAGGAGTATTGAAGATGTCACACCTGACGATCTGCGAGGATTCACGCAGTGCCACTTCTTCGCCGGAATTGGCGTATGGTCTCATTCCCTGCGGCTCGCCGGATGGCCTGACGATAAACCAGTCTGGACAGGCTCCTGCCCGTGCCAGCCTTTCAGCGCGGCAGGCAAAGGAGATGGGTTTGCTGACGAGCGGCACCTTTGGCCCCACTTCTTCCACCTCATCAGCGAGCGCAGACCTCAGCATGTCTTTGGCGAACAGGTTGCAAGCGGTAACGCAAACACATGGTTCGACCTTGTACAAGCTGACCTGGAAGGAATGGGATACGCCTTCGGGCTTGTGCCGTTTGCGGCAGCGGGCATCGGTGCTCCGCACATCCGAGAGCGGGCCTACTGGGTGGCCCACGCCCACAGCCAGATCGACGACCGGCGCAGGGACGTCCCGGCGAATGGGTGGGATGAACATTCAGACGGCAGTCACCTTAACGGGATGGCCTACTCCAACCACCGAATCTGCGATGAGGGAGAAACGATATGCTCAGGGCGGGATGCCGTTCTCCATGGCAGCAGCATTAACCGGTTGGGTAACACCAACGTCCCGCGACTGGAAGGACTCGTCAGGGATGACAGCTCTGCGGGACGGGAAGGAGCGACTGGACCAGTTGCCGCGCCAGGCGTACACATGCGGCCCCTTGAGGTTAACGGTTTTTGGCGAGATGCGGACTGGCTCTTATGTCGAGATGGCAAATGGCGTCCAGTTGAACCCGGCACATTCCCGCTGGTTGATGGGGCTGCCGCGCGCCTGGGACGAGTCGAGTCCGGGGTGGCAAGAGTGGCAAGCAGCAACCGCGTCGGCAGACTCAAAGGCTACGGTAACGCCATAAACGCACAGGCTGCGGCTGAATTCATCCGGGCTTACTTGGAGGTTGTGTGAAGAAGCTATCAACCGAGCAGGAAAACGCTGTGCGTGATGTAGCCCGTCAATGCAACGATGCCATCAAAAAAGCCCTGAAGCAGAAGCCAAAGCCAAGCTGGAATGTCGTAGTGCCTCCGATCCTGAAGGAGTACCACGAGAAGGTTAAACCGATGGGCGTAAGCCTGGTGATGTTTAACAGCGTAATCGGACGCCTGAACGGGCGTTATGGAGTCGAGTCATGATCGAATTAACGCCGCGTCAGAATGAAGTGTTCGAAGCCATCAAGGTTCATATCGAAAAGGCAGGCTTCCCACCTACGATGCTGGAGCTTGCCGGATTAATTGGCTGCGCATCACCGAACGCTGCTGTTGCGCACGTGAAGTCACTTAAGAAAAAGGGTTACATCACTGTTGCTCCTGGCGCAGCCAGGGGCATTACCGTCGTCAAAATGGAATGGGATACAGATCCAGTGACGATCATCAAAGACCTGCTATCCGGTGGAGATAAGGCCAGAGATAACGCTGTTGAATGGCTGAAAAAACAGGGAGTGACGTTATGAAACTGGTGCTCCCGTTCCCACCGAGCGTAAACACTTACTGGCGAGCCCCAAACAAGGGACCGTTAAAAGGCCGCCATCTTATCAGCGAGAAGGGCAGGGCATACCAGAGCGCGGCATGTGCAGCGATCATTGAGCAACTGCGTTGCTTACCAAAACCATCATCATCACCAGCTGCGGTGGAGATCCTTCTCTTTCCGCCAGATGCCCGCCGCCGCGACATCGACAACTACAACAAGGCTCTGTTTGATGCGCTTACGCATGCTGGCATTTGGGAGGATGACAGCCAGGTGCAGAGAATGCTGGTGGAGTGGGGGCCGAAAGTGCATGGCGGAAGGGTAGAAATATCGATAACCAGGCATCAACCAACAATGGGGGGAATTGGGTGAGAGCCATACTGACGCCTGAAATTGCGCCGATGTCCGGGGTGGTTCTGTTCCGCCCTGGTAATGAACTGCTCTGGCTATTCCGTCAGGGAAGGGTAGTTATTGAGCCACCATCCGAAGCCATCCAGCATCTGCCATCTGGATTAATCCCTGAAGCCCACCAGCCCCTGACTGACGATGCCAACATGCAGGCTATTTTCGTTAACGAGAGGGTCATTCAGCGAGCTGGTGGATTGAGTAGCCTTGATGCCTGGCTGGAGAGAAAATTTGAATGCCAGTGGCCTCACACTGACTGGCATGCCAGTGACTTTACGGTAATGCGCCACGCTCCGGGGAGCATTCGTCTTTGCTGGTCGTGTGATAACCATTTACGTGAGCAAACTACTGAAAGACTGGCAGGAATTGCCATGCAGAACCTGGTAAAATGGCTGCTGGAAAGGGTAAATATTGATTTAGGTTTCAGCCCTGACCACACTCTTTCGCTTCCTGAGTTCTGCTGGTGGATGGTACGTAATGATCTGGCTGACCTTGTTCCTGAATCGGTGGCGAGTAAAGCACTCAGAATCAAGCCAGAACAGCATAGTTCGGTGATGAGGGAAAGCGACATTGTCCCGTCATTACCGGCTACGCAAATCTTTCAGGAGAAGGCAAAAAAGATAGTGGCGGTGAAGGTCGATCCTGAAACGCCGGAATCTTTCATGCTGAGGCCAAAGCGCCGACGCTGGGAAAACGAGAAATACACCCGCTGGGTGAAGTCGCAGCAGTGCAGTTGCTGCAATAACCCGGCAGATGACCCCCACCACCTGATAGGCCACGGGCAGGGTGGAATGGGTACCAAAGCGCATGACCTGTTTGTGATACCGCTGTGCAGAGCGCATCACGACGAGTTACACGCTGATCCCGTGGCATTTGAAGCGAAATACGGCGACCAGTTAACGCTGCTGTTTCGGTTTTTAGATCGTGCGCTGGCAATAGGCGTACTGGCGTAAGTGGAGACGCAAATGATCAATCCTTCAGAAGTAGGCAAATCCGGCGAGTTGGTTCGCCTTCGCACTCTCGAAAGTATCTGGGTACAGGGAAAGCTCCGCATGTGGGGCCGCTGGTCTTATATCGGTGGTGGCTCGGGCGGAAACATGTTTAACCAGCTTCTGGCATCCGGGAAAATAACCAAATCCGCCATCAACGATGCGCTGCGCCGCATGAAGAAATCCGGCATAACCAAACCCGAGCTGGAAGCATACCTGCGTGAAATTCTCGACAGTAAAAACAAAACTGGCCTGGCGTTCTGCTCAGACGAGGAGGGGCTAAAGATTGACGGCGTTATTGCCGCAGTGCTTATGAATGAAGAATACCGAGGGTTGTATGGCGTGATTGTTGATCGTCATCGTCTGCGCAAGAGCAAACTCCAGATGGCTAAAGAGCTTAATTCAAAACACCCCGACTGGACCCTCATCACGTGCCGCCGTCGCATTGATACATGGGTCAGTCTTGCAGAATCGATCCTTTACGCACCACTTTGTGACGCATTCGGCACAAATAGCGACAAATTTAAGTTGCGGAGTGAGCAAGAAAGTGCTTAAATTGTGCTAGGCTCGGGACAGTAAAGCGTACTGAGCAACAAATCAAAACATAAACCCGCCACTGCTGCGGGTTTTTTATTTTAAGGGCTGCCTACGGGCGGCCTTTTTTGTTTCCCCTCGTTCTGAGAGGACTCACGGCAATAAGAGGGGGCTAAATGTCCGATCCTGTTTCTGGCACTACGGTAGCGGCTGGTGGTCTGATGGGGGCCAGCATGTTCGGCCTGGCAACCGGCATTGATTATGGTGTGGTGTTTGGCGCATTCGCTGGTGCAGTGTTCTATGTCGCTACGGCGGTTAATATCAGCCGCCTGAAGCTGGTGGGTTATTTCATCACATCATTCATTTTTGGCGTTCTGGGTGCGCCTCTCCTCGGTTCTTACTTTTCAAAGTGGACGGGGTATAGCGACAGGCCACTTGATGCGCTGGGCGCGGTAATCGTAGCCGCTATTGCGATTAAGCTGCTGACGTTCGTCAACAGTCAGGATTTGGGTAGCCTGTTTGGAATTCTCTCTCGTTTACGTGGAGGAGGGACCAGCAATGGTAACAAGTGATCCGAGTGCAATGGCGAATGCCATCATCTGCGGGGTGATCGTTCTTGCCCTCATGTTCTACCAGCGCGGCGGGGCGAGACATCGTCCTCTGATATCGCTGATGGCTTATTTCACGGTGCTGGTTTATGCCAGCGTCCCTTTCCGTTACCTGTTCGGCCTGTATCACGAATCACACTGGTTTGTGGTGCTGGTGAACGTCCTGATTTGCGCTGCTCTTCTCTGGGCACGGGGAAACATGGCGCGCCTGGTTGATGCACTGAGGCACTAATGAACCAATCACAATTTCAGAAGGCGGCTGGTATCAGCGCCGGGTTAGCTGTGCGCTGGTTTCCGCATATCGACGCCGCTATGAAGGAGCACGGCATCACCGCACCGCTTGATCAGGCCATGTTTATTGCCCAGATGGGGCATGAAAGCACCAGATTTACCCGGCTGGTGGAGAACTTGAATTACGCGGCAGAAAACCTGGTACCTACGTTCGGCAGCCACCGCATCACGCAACAGCAGGCCTACGCACTTGGCAGAACTGCAACGCAACCGGCAAACCAGAAAGCGATCGCCAATCTGGTATACGGTGGAGAGTGGGGAAAAGAACACCTTGGCAATCAGGTTGCCGGTGATGGATGGAAATATCGCGGTCGAGGGCTGAAACAGGTTACCGGCCTGAGCAACTATCGCAGTTGTGGCCACGCGTTGAAACTGGACCTTGTTACCCACCCGGAGCTGCTTGAACAAGATGAATACGCCGCGCGCTCAGCCGCATGGTTCTATGCATCCCGCGGTTGCCTGCTTCATTCCGGCGACGTGGAACGCGTGACGCTTCTTATCAATGGCGGCAGAAACGGGCTGGATAAACGCCGCGCGCTGTTTAACCTGGCGAAATCCGTTCTGGTGTGAGGTGAATGTGGGTATCGAAACGATAATCGGGCTGGCCGCACTGGTCATTTCCGCCATTGCAGGCGCTTTTGGCCTGGGCCATATTCGCGGCACCAGCAAAGCGGAAGCGAAAGCCGACCAGCAGCGCACTGAAGATAACGCAGCGGCAACGGTCGCAGCAGCCGAACGCAGGGTAGAAGCAACGAAAGAGGCCAGCAATGTACAGCAGACTGTTAACCATATGCCTGGCGACGATGTTGATCGCGAGCTGCGGGACAACTGGACCCGTAAGGGTTGAGGTAGTGGACACTGCTTGCGACTGGGTTAAACCCATCTATGGTACGGATCACGACTGGGATGTACTTGATAAGCAGACGAAGCGCGACATCCTGGCACATAACAAAGCGTGGCAGAAGAACTGCCAGAAACCAACCGAGAAGAGAACTCTATGAGTGAAGCAAAACCGCAGGACGGCAGTACCGTAAAAGGTTATCGCACCTTAACACCAGGGGATATTGAGGTGATGAATCGCCTGAAAGATGTAAGTCGACATTTTCTTAATCTCCTGGAAACCTCCAAAGAGACAGGAGCAGACCCACGCTGGGCAGCAATGGCTAAAACTGAAATGCAAAAGGCCTGCATGTTTGCGTGTCGCGCAGTGGCAAAGCCAGACGAAGATTGCTAGCCATTACAAAGCTCACCTGTTGGTGGGCTTAATAATGGCTATCTCCTGTAGCAAACAAGGAGAGTATTTACCCTCCAGAGGATGAACGAGTATTTATACTCAAAGTCATGGCTAACTATTATTGCGTTTAGTCAGGCCGATTGATTCACGCACGCTAACCGCACATCCCCAGTTCTCGTTTGCGCTGAAGGATTTTTGACTGAAATTTAGTTCCATATTTTGTATAAAAAACTCATCAGCATTTTCAGGGGCTAAAAGAACAGAAACCATAAGAGCAAAAATGTAGCTAGTTGGGAAAACCCAGTTACTACCAAACAATAATTCTCTTCTTTCGGTAATCTTGAGTCGAGGGTCTAACTCACCTTCATGGGCTATAGGACATCTGCCATATAAATAAATAGCTTTAGGTACAGTCATATCACCTATATGGATGTTGCGAAGTATGCAACCATCCATAGCTATGTAAGAAAGAAGATCTTCATCTTCTTCAATATACTTACAGATTCTTTCACCCACTTTTGCCTTCGGTCGTCTCTTTTTAGCCGTTTTATCAAGTGCTGGGAATAAATGTATCAAGCAAGTCTCGTAGTCTTTCCGGTTATATGCTGCAAATGCAGCTTCAAGTCTTCTTCCAACAGAACCTTGCTGTCGCATGTAGAACTCCTAAAAGTTATCTGAGTATTGTTTTCGTTTTTTGAGAAATAAGACTTTATACAAAGCAAGGTGAAAATTATAGAGGAATAAATGATGCAGGTGACAATTGATGGTGTCCCGTTTGTGCCTGCCTGCGCTTCAGCGTCACGGATTGGCATTGCCATTACTACCCACAACCGGCCAGACGTTTTAAAGCGCGCCATTGAGCAGCACACCAAACATCTTCCCATCGGTGCGCTGGTGGTGGTTATCGACGATGGCTCTAAACCTGCCGCAGTAGTGCCTGACTGCGTGCAGTTGCTTCGCCATGAAACATCACTCGGCATTGTTGCATCGAAGAACGCCAGTTTAACCGCGCTAATGGACGCCGGGTGTGAGCATATCTTTTTATGGGATGACGATGCTTATCCGATCGCCGATAACTGGCACTTGCCTTACATCGAATCACCCGAGCCACATCTGGCTTATCAGTTTCTCGATCTGGCAGGGATGAATAAGCTGAACGATATAGCGGTTTTGTACCGGGATGATAAGCACATCGCTTACACCGGGCAGCGCGGCGTGATGCTGTATTACCACCGTAGCGCTATCGAGAAGGTTGGCGGTTTCGATCCGGTTTACGGTCGCGGCATGTACGAACACAGCGACCTCGCCCTGCGCATCCATAATGCTGGCCTGACGACATGGGCTTACGGTGATGTGGTCGGTTCAGAAAAGCTGATCCATTCTCTCGATGAGCATGAAGCCGTAGAGCGTTCGGTACCGCGTCCCGACCGACAGGCGCTGGTGGGACGTAACGTGAAGATCCACAACGAACGGCGTGATGCCGGGTTTACTGGTTACGTTGAATACCGCCAGCAGCGCGATGTAGTTATCACAACGCTGCTCACCAGTCAGCCTGACCCGCAGCGCGGCACGAAAATGGCGGCCTCGCCTGACATGCTGGCTAAATGGGCCTCATCACTTCGGAATTGTGGCCGCATAGCGCTGGTGGATGAGCTGCATGCAGCCCCGGCAGATGTTGAGCTATGTCGCGTTCCTGACGTGAAGATGAATGTCTACTTTCGTCGCTGGTTGCATATCTGGCAGCACCTACGTGATCACCCTGAATACCGGTTCGTCTGGTGTACTGATGGTACCGATGTCGAAATGCTACGCGCGCCGTGGGGAGAAATGGGAGCAGGGAAGGTATACGTAGGCTCAGAACCAAAGACCTACGCCGATACCTGGGCAAAGCAGAATCATCCGGAGCGCATCTATCAGGAGTTCATTGAAGAGCACCGCAACGATGTGATGCTAAACGCTGGGCTGCTGGGTGGTACCCGCGCTGATGTAATGGCGTTCGCTCACGGCATCATCCGTCTTTACTACCGGATCGAGAGTTATCGTTTCTGGAAGAAAGAACAGGCTGGCGCCGGGATAGGTGACATGCTGGCGTTCGGTATTGTCGCGCAGTCATTTGCTGACAGGCTGGTCACCGGTCCTCTGGTTCACACGGTATTCAAAACCAACGGTATCGGTAAAGAATTAGCATGGTTCAAACATAAGTAAGAGAGGAAGTTATGGTAAGCAAAACACTAACTAAGGGTAAAAGCGGCAACAATTCTAGTTGCCGCAACCATGAATTTTTCAGCCTGCCTACCGGTAAGATATTTATATCTTCTGCAAGGATTGAAAAATTAATTTGTTTTTACGGAGTCAAGAATCTTCAGTAAAGCTTCCTTTGCATGAGTGTGAGCCTCAACCATCGATGGATCACTAACAGAAGTTGATTTAATAAAGTTTGCAATAACTTCTTTGTTGTTTGAGCCAACAACAAATGCGCTGAATGTCTGAGCAAGAAGTTCTGTCAGCGCGTAATTTTTGCGTAAAACGTCATCAATCCGTTCAAACTGTTCTGAAACGCTATATCCACTCATTTCCTTTCCTTCTTGAGAGGTAATCAGCCATCCCTCTGCGCATGTGTGCGCCAGTGTCCCACCACTGACGGGCTGAATGCTTACCTTACCCAGGGTTAATGAGAAGTAACACCCTGATATTCAGACAGTAGCCGCCATCGTGCGGCTTTTTTTATGGGCGAAGGAAATTATCTATGACTAGATTCTGCAATGTTTCCGGATGCTGCAATAAAGTTTTAGCGCGCAACCTATGCAACAAACACTACATTCGGATGAGGAAATTTGGCGATCCTCTCGCCGGGAAAGACAGGTTTGCCTCACCTGAGGTGAGATTTGAATTTAGTACCGAGATATCAGGTGAGTGCTTACTGTGGACCGGTGCAAAAAACAGCAAAGGATACCCACAACTAAAATCGGAAGGCCGCATCATTTCAGCCCACCGATATGCCTGGGAAAGAGAAAAAGGCCGAATACCTGACGGAATGGAGATTGACCACATTTGCCGCAATAGAGCATGTGTGAATGTAAATCATCTTAGGTTGGCTACTCGCTCTCAGAATATGCAAAATCTTTCACTTGCCGGGAGAGCCGAATCAGGTGTGAGAGGTGTATATAAGGACGGAAATATGTGGCGGGCCACTCTGTTCAACTGTGGCGAAGTGGTGTGGCAAAAATGGTTTAAAAATCTTTCTGACGCAGAAAAAGAAATTATCGCTGCCAGAAAACGAGTTCACACCCACGCACCGACAGAGGCTTACACATGAAATTCGTAGTTTGCGCTCATCATACTCGCTTAGAGCAAGCTCAACGTCTTGCAGCGTTGCTGGATGCTCATCTGCTTATTGATGACGGTAACCACGGCGCTAACTGGAATCATCGCCGTGCGCTTGAATGGGCTGCCTGCCAACCCTGCCGGGTAGTGGTGTGTGAGGACGATGCGCTTCCTGTTGCTAGTTTTACTGAATTGATGGATGAGTGGCTTGCTCGTTTTCCCGAGGCGCTAGTGAGCTTTTATCTCGGTACCGGCCGCCCGCCACAGTATCAAATGCATATAGCCGAACGGCTGATAGTTGCTGATAAGACTCGCACAGACTTCATCACTTTGCCGCGACTGATACACGGGGTTTGCTATAGCGTACCTCCTCAGCATATTGAACGAGTCCTTTCTCGATGGGACAGCAGTAAGCCAGCCGACTATGCAGTCGGGGATGCCTATGGCGGCGCGGTGGTTTATCCGTGTTACTCGCTGGTGGACCATGCAGATGGTGAACCTGTAGAGCGTCACTCTGACTCAGCGCCACGAACAGAACGCCGCCGGGCGTGGAGGTTGCATGTCTAAGCTAACAACGTTAAAGCCACGCCTGAAAGCCATTGATACGCGACGCATAAAGCCGATTTACGGTGAGCAGCGCCGCATAAGTGGAAGTGCAAGGGTAAGTTTGAAGCGCCGTATCTATGCGCGTGACAATGGTCGCTGCTGTATGTGTAATCGGGTTGTTGATTTGACTGACAGTGAACTCGACCACCGTATCGCGCTTCAGTTCGGAGGCGATAACTCGGAGCGCAACCTGTGGACGCTCTGCACTGAATGTCACGCAGGTAAGTCTGCACGTGAAGTTGCCACCGGTCAGCCTGATGAGCAGGCCCTGAAGCATGAGGTGTCTGAAGGCGATCAGGCATCAGGATTTGTAGGGCTTTGAGTCCAGCCAACCCCGGGGGGGTATCATCCAGAATAAACATCGATCGCCCTGGACACCTCGCCCCCTCTCATTCGCAGAAAAAATCCCCCTCTGGAGGGTGTAAACATGTTAACAGCGCAGAAGCGGAAATATGCTCTCGCGCTGATGTCCGGGATGTCTCAGAAGGATGCGGCAATAAAGGCGGGATATTCTGAAAAATCCGCGCGTTCCAAGGGGTCGCAGCTTGCTAAAGACCCGGAGGTCATCGCGTTTATTGAGCGAAAAAAACGAGAAAAAGTTGAGGTGGATGACGAACCTGCGTATCGCAGAAATGTTTATACCCCAGCAGTAAACACGCCTGAAGAAAAACGACCTCCTGCGGCATTGTCCGCCGGTGAGTATGAAGACCCTCTCGACTTCCTGAAATCGGTTATGAACAACGTTGGTTACGAAATCGAAACCAGGAAAGATGCTGCAAAGGCCATGCTGCCTTATATGCATCAGAAGAAAGGTGAGGGCGGTAAGAAGGATGCAAAAGCTGAGGCTGCCAAAAAAGCGGCCAATAAGTTCGCAATTCAGCAGCCGCCGAAACTGGTGGTTAACAATCGCGGGAATACATGATGCCGGAGTGGACAACTGCCTGCCCTGACTGGGCGGATCGCCTGAAGAAAGGACAGTCTATTATTCCTGCACCGATTTACCCGGAGCAGGCTGAAATAGCCCTGAACGTTTTCAGGCAACTGAAAATCGTTGATGCTCCAGGATCGCCAACGTTCGGTGAATCCTGCGCACAGTGGGTTTTCGATCTCGTTGCGGCGCTGTTCGGCTCCTATGATGCCGAAACCGGCCGCAGACACATTACAGAAGTGTTTGTACTGATCCCCAAAAAAAACTCCAAGTCTACGCTGGCCGCCGGGATCATGATGACTGCGTTGCTTCTCAACTGGCGACAGGCTGCCGGGTATACCATCATCGCCCCGACCGTAGAGGTGGCGACAAACGCCTTTAACCCGGCGCGCGACATGGTAAAGCGGGATGAGGATCTGGATGACCTCTGTCAGGTGCAGACACACATCAGGACCATCACCCACAGGGGAACAGACACGACGCTGAAAGTGGTGGCCGCCGACCCCAACACCGTATCGGGGATTAAATCTGTCGGCACGCTCATTGACGAGTTGTGGCTTTTTGGTAAGCAACATAACTCCGAAGATATGCTGCGTGAGGCAGTCGGTGGCATGGCATCACGACCTGAAGGCTTTGTGATGTACACAACCACGCAGTCCAACGAACCGCCAGCTGGCGTGTTTAAGAAAAAGTTACAGTACGCCCGTGACGTTCGCGACGGAAAAATTCACGACCCGCATTTTCTTCCGGTGATATTTGAGCATCCACCGGAAATGGTTGCCAGCGGAGAGCATCTTCTTCTGGACAACCTCGCTATGGTTAACCCCAACCTGGGTTACTCCGTTGACGAGCAGTTTCTTTACCGCGAGTACAACAAAGCGAAAGAGGCCGGGGAAGAAGACTTCCGTGGCTTTATGTCCAAGCACGCCAACGTTGAAATCGGTCTCGCCCTGCGCGCTGACAGATGGGCTGGGGCGGATTTCTGGGAGCAACAGGCAAGGCGCGTCACTTTTGACGATATTCTGCGCCGCTCTGAGGTGGTCACAGTTGGTATTGATGGCGGTGGTCTCGATGACCTTCTTGGCCTGGCCGTTATCGGGCGCGATCGCCAGACTCGCGAATGGTTATGCTGGTGTCATGCATGGGCGCATTCCATCGCCCTGGAAAGGCGAAAGAGCGAAATTTCAAAATTAAAGGATTTTGAGAAGGCCGGTGACCTGACGATCGTTAAGCGTGTAGGTGAGGATGTTGAGCAAGTTGCAGAGTACGTCAGCCGGATTTATGAAGCAGAACTGCTGGACAAAATTGGGATTGACCCCTCTGAGGTCGGGCAAATTCTTGATGCGCTCAGTGAGGCAGGCATTCCTGATGAGGCTGTAACCGGGGTCAGCCAGGGCTGGAAACTCGGCGGCGCCATTAAGACTACCGAGCGAAAGCTGGCTGAGGGTGTTCTGCTTCATGGTGGTCAGCTTCTGATGGCATGGTGCGTAGGCAACGCCCGTGTAGAGCCGAAAGGTAACGCCATACTCATCACCAAACAGGCCAGCGGGAAGGGGAAAATTGACCCTCTTATGGCCACATTCAACGCCGTTACGTTAATGGCTCTTAACCCCGAACCGGTCAAAAAAGACTACCAGGTATTTTTCGTTTAACACACACGTCAGTTAATGGCCCGCACATGCGGGTTTTTTCATTTCTGGAGGCCAGCAAATGACGCTTAAACGCGCCTGCACCCTCATGACGGTGAAGTCGGTAAATGAGGATGAGCGGATTATCACCGGCATCGCCTCAACACCGTCTCCCGATCGTGACGGTGACATTATGGAGCCGGAGGGGGCGAAATTCCGCAGCGATACGCCGTTCCTCTGGCAGCACGACCGCTCTCAGCCTATTGGCACCTGCACGCCAAAAATGGTGAAAGAGGGGTTGCAGATCACAGCAAAGCTCGTGAAACCAACCCCTGACATGCCATCCCAGTTAATCGCACGTCTTGATGAAGCGTGGGCTTCGATTAAGGCGGGGCTGGTACGCGGCCTGTCGATTGGGTTCCGCCCAATTGAGTATTCCTTCCTGGATGAAGGCGGTATTCGCTTTTTGTCTTGGGACCTGCTTGAGGTCTCGGCGGTGACCATTCCGGCCAATGCCGAATGCTCCATCCAGACCGTTAAATCTTTCGATCGCCAGTTTCTCGCCGCGTCAGGCAATGAGAAACCGGTAGTGAAAACCTCTAAAACCGCTGGCGCTACAGCACCCAAAACCAAAAAAGGAAACATTTCGATGAATATCGCAGAACAAATCAAGAGCTTTGAAGCGAAGCGTGCAGCGCTGGCCGCATCACTTGATGAAGTGATGTCAAAGGCGGCTGAAGAGGGACGCACCCTGGACGCTGAAGAAGAAGAGAGCTACGACAACACATCCGCAGAAATTAAATCAGTTGATGCGCACCTCAAACGACTGCGCGACATGGAAAGCAATCTGGCATCGACTGCAAAACCGGTATCTAAAGCTGCTGGTGGCGAATTCACCACCGTGAAGACAAACGCACCGGGGATCATTCGCGTTGAGCAAAATCTGGAGAAAGGTATCGCCTTTGCCCGTTTTGCCAAGGCACTGGCGGCGGCAAACGGCAGCCGTTCTGAAGCGCTGGAAATTGCACGTAAGCAGTACCCGGATGATGCGAAACTTCATCATGTGCTGAAAGCCGCTGTTGGTGCTGGCACAACGACCGATCCTCAGTGGGCTGGCGCGCTGGTGGAGTATCAGGAATATGCAAATGATTTTGTTGAATTCCTCCGCCCGCAGACCATTATCGGTCGTTTCGGTCAGGGTGGTATTCCTGCCCTGCGTCAGGTCCCGTTCAACATTCGCATTCCGGCACAAACTTCCGGCGGATCTGCAAACTGGGTAGGTCAGGGTAAGGCCAAGCCGCTGACCAAATTCGACTTTGAGTCCATCACGTTCAGCTTCGCCAAAGTCGCAGCCATTGCGGTGCTGACCGATGAGCTGATCCGGTTCTCCAATCCGGCAGCTGATGCACTGGTGCGTAATGCGCTGGCAGAAGCGGTCATTGCACGCCTGGATACGGACTTCATTAACCCGGCGAAAGCTGAAGTTGCTAACGTCTCTCCGGCCTCAATTACCAACGGTATTGTGGCTGTTCCATCAACCGGCGATCCGGATGCAGATGCTGAAGCGGCATTCGCTCAGTTTGTCTCCAATAACCTCCAGCCAACTGGCGGCGTGTGGATCATGTCCAGCACCAACGCGCTGGCACTGTCCATGAAGAAAAATGCTCTGGGTCAGAAAATGTATCCGGAAATGACCCTGCTTGGCGGCACATTCCAGGGGCTTCCGGCTATCGTTTCGCAGTACGCCGGAAGCAATCTTACCCTGCTGAACGCGCCGGATATTTATCTGGCTGACGACGGTGGTGTGGCAGTGGATATGTCACGTGAAGCCTCTCTGGAAATGGAAAGCGATCCTACAGGCGACAGCGTCAGCACAACCGGAACGGAGCTGGTTTCCATGTTCCAGACGAACAGCGTAGCTATCCGTGCCGAGCGCTGGATCAACTGGAAGCGTCGCCGCACGGCAGCGGTGGCGGTTATTTCTGGTGTGAACTACGGCTCTAACCAGGGAAGCTAACGCGAAAGGAGGGCGGGGGAAACCCCGCCATATTGCATGGCAAAAATCAGATATCTGCAACGCACACATGACTCTGTTACGGGAGACGTAAAGACCGTGGACGAACGGTGCGCAAGGGTGCTGGTGCTGCTTGGCAAGGCTGAATATTTCACCGAGGTAACTACCAGGGTGAGGAAGAATAAGCGTAAAGCGGAGAACGGCTAATGTGGAATCCTTTCCGAAGAAAAGAGGGGCAAGTCAAAAATCTACAGCAGCCTGTTGTCAACCGCGGGGGCTGGGCGCCGATGTTCAGTTATGTCCACGAACCCTACGCCGGGGCCTGGCAGCAGAATATGGAAATTAAGCCCAAAACGGTTCTCTCCTATTATGCTGTGTTTTCCTGCATATCTCTGATCGCAAGTGACATCGCTAAAATGCCTCCGCGCCTGATGAAACAGGATTCAAATGGCGTTCGGAGGGAAATTAAAACCGGAAAGATAGCCGCGCTGTATTCCAGGCCAAATGCCTTTCAGAACCGCATCCAGTTCTTTGAGCACTGGCTGAATTCCAAGCTGTGCGAAGGTAATACCGTTGCGCTCAAGATCCGGAACAATCGCGGTGAGATAACCGAGCTGAGGCTGCTGGACTGGAACAAGGTTACGCCGCTGGTAGCTGATGATGGCTCTGTCTTCTACCAGATCAATCCGGATAACATGGCCGGTATTGAATCATCTGTGACAGTACCGGCACGAGAGGTTATTCATGATCGGTTCAACTGTCTGTTCCACCCCCTTATTGGTCTTTCCCCGATTTATGCTGCTGGTCTGGCTGCAATGCAGGGTCACCATATTCAGGAAAGCTCAGCGTACTTTTTCCGCAATGGCGGGAAACCCAGCGGTGTTATCGAGGTTCCGGGCTCGATTACGGAAGAGAACGCCAGGAAGATCAAAGAAAACTGGGACACTGGTTATACCGGGGAAAATGCGGGTAAAACCGCCATTCTGAGCAATGGTGCGAAATATGTTCCCCGGACGGTCTCAGCTGCTGATGCGCAAACTGTCGAACAGCTTCGCATGACCGCGCAGATTGTCTGTTCAGTATTTCACGTGCCTGCTTATAAGGTTGGCATTGGTGAACTGCCAACGCATGACAACATCGAGGCGCAGGATCAGCAGTATTACTCACAGTGTCTTCAGTCCCTGATTGAGTCCATCGAATTGCTGCTGGATGAAGCGTTTGAACTTGAGGGTGATACAGGGACTGAGTTTGATGTTAATGCGCTGCTGCGTATGGACAGTGAACGCCGTATCAAATCCCTGGGGGAAGGGGTGAAAAATACTATCCTCACACCAAACGAAGCGAGGAAAAGTGAGAACCTGCCTCCCCTGGCTGGAGGGGACTCTCTTTACCTTCAACAGCAGAACTTCAGCCTTGAGGCGCTGGCGCGCCGTGATGCTTCGGATGATCCGTTTGGTAAAAGCAGTTTGTCCCAACCTTCAGCCTCATCGAATGAAGGAAAGGCTTTAACCGATGCTGAGCAGTCGGCAGCCAAAGCCATGATCAGAGGATTTCTTACAAAATGAATGAGCGCGAACTATCCCTGATAAAGGTGCTGGGCGAGGAATTTGGTCAGGTTCTCGCTGAAATGCGTGACAGTTTCAGCAAAAACCTTCAGGCGCAGCGAGAAGAATATGAAGAAAAGCTATCGAGGCTCGCAAAGCAGGTTGAAGAAATCAGCAATGCGCCCGATCCCGACATTGAGAGCATGGTAAAGGCGGCCATCGCTCATTTACCTGCACCGACAGCACCAGGATTGCCGGATATTGCCGCCATGGTCAGCGATGCGGTAGCTGCAATCCCGGCACCGCGCGACGGTAAAAGCGTCACGCCTGAAGACGTCCAGCCGATGATTCAGGAGATGGTCAGGAATGCCGTGGCAGAAATTCCTACGCCGAAGGATGGTAAGGATTTTGACCCTTCCATGCTTAAGCAGCTCGTTGAGCAGGCCGTAAGCGATGCGGTATCCGCAATGCCAGCCGCTGAACCGGGTAAGGATGGCGCAGATGGCCGGGACGCGCTGACGCTTGAAGTTCTCCCCTTTATTTATGAAGAGAAAAGCTATCCGCGTGGCAGCTATGCAACGCATAACGGCGGCCTGTGGCGCGCTTACGAGAAAACCCATGGCATGCGAGGATGGGAGTGTCTTGTTGATGGCGTGTCGGGCATTGATATACAGCATTCTGAGCAGCGTACCTTCACCCTGACGGTTAACCGCACCAGTGGCACCAGTGAAACTAAATCCTTTGACGTGCCTGTAATGATTTATCAGGGCGTATTCAAATCCGGTCAGGAATATCTGCCTGGCGACACAGTTACATGGGGCGGTTCGCTCTGGCACTGCGACGAGCAGACCCAGGACAAGCCGGGTGAGGCAGGTTCGAAAGGCTGGACCCTGGCTGCCAAGCGTGGCCGCGACGGGAGGGATAAAACGTGATTGAACTTGTGACACTGGAACAGGCCAGAGAACATTTGCGGATAGATGATGATGCCGGTGATGCTGATCTGACTCTAAAGATTCAGTCTGGCAGTGCAGCGCTTCTCTCATACATCCAGGGAAGTCGTGACAGGGTTGTTGATAATAGCGGGAAGCTTATAGAGGGTGAGCCACTGAAACGCATGCAAACAGCTTTACTCGTTCTCCTGGGGTATCTCGATCGAAACCGAAACGGAGAAGAGGAAGAGAAACTCAAACAGGGTGAGCTTCCCTTTTCAGTGACGATGCTGATTTACGATCTCCGGTTACCGACAATTATCTAGGTGGTGCACATGGCTTGCTCAGGGTGCGCCGAACGGCGCGAGTGGATAAAAAAATGGGCGAAAATTGCATATGAACGAGCAACAGGTAAACGAGCTGATAACAGCTCTACGCGAACAGACAGAAGCGCAGAGGGAGCAGACGGACGCGATAAACCGGCTGGCTGAATCCAATATGGCGTTATGCGATGTCATTATCCAGTCACTGGCTGAAGATGATGGGGTTGAAATTACGTCACTTAACGATTTTAAACCTCAGTATCTCAGCCAAAAAGCCAGGGGGTAGAATGCAGGCCGGGAAACTACGTCACCGGGTAACAATCCAGGAGCCGGTGATGGTTCAGAACCCAGAGACTGGAGCTGTAAATAAAACCTGGCGGGATGTGGCTACCGTATGGGCCGAAGTCTCCCCTTTGTCGGCTCGCGAGTTTATTGCAGCCCAGGCATCGCAGGGGGAAATCACTACCCGTATCACAATTCGCTTTCGACCGGGAATTACCCGGATGAATCGCATCCTGTTTCGCGGCGGGATATATAACATCGAGGGCGTGCTTCCTGATCCGAAAAGTGGCCGCGAATATCTCACGCTTCCCTGCTCAGAAGGGGTAAACGATGGCTGATGGTGTTGAAGTAAGTCTTACCGGGCTTGATTCCCTGCTTGGGAAAATGGAGGCAGTATCGGACGTCACCCGTAACAAAGCGGGACGATTTGCGCTTCGTAAAGCCGCGAATTTAATCAGGGACCGTGCCCGGAGTAATGCTGCCCGGGTTGATGACCCACTGACCAAAGAGGCCATCTATAAAAATATCGTTGCCAGCTTTGGTAGTCGTGAATTACGGAGAACGGGTAACCTGACTTTCCGCGTTGGCGTTATGGGCGGTGCGCGACAGTATGCCCAGACAAAAGCCAACGTCAGAAAGGGGCGAGCCGGTGGGACTTACAAAACAGCAGGCGACAAAGGAAATCCCGGCGGCGATACCTGGTACTGGCGAATGCTTGAATTCGGAACAGAGCATGCAGCAGCACGACCTATCATCCGCCCCGCGATGAACGGTATCGATGGCCCTGTCATTAACGTTTTTGCGGAAGAAATGGAAAAAGCTATCGATCGTGCGATCAGGCAGGCCGTGAAAAAGGGGACCAAAGCATGATAGCGCCTGTTTTTAAAGTTTGTGCAGCCAGCCAGGAGGTTCGCTCCCTGCTGGGAGAATCTCCCGTAAGGCTGTACCCCTTCGGCAAGCATTTTGATGAAGTTGTCTATCCCTATGCGGTCTGGCAGAACATTGACGGTGATCCACAAAACTACCTGAAGCAGCGCCCCGATATAGACCGCTTTTCTGTTCAGATTGACGTTTACGCCGACACAGATACAGAAGTCATCACGGTTGCGCGGGCGCTTCGTGATGTGATCGAAGGCAGCGCAATAATCACCAGGTGGGGTACGCAGGAACTGGAACCCAGTACCATGAAGTACCGTTATTCCTTCGACGTCGACTGGCTCGTCAAACGATAAAACAACCTTCCATAACACACCGGCGCCGCCGGTTTTTTTATACCCGGAGATAACTATGTCAGTAGTGACTCAAGGCACACAGTTGTACGTGCTCGCGAATGGTGTCGTGAGCGAAATTGAATGCATCACTGCATTTTCACCAGGTGGAAGCCCGGCAGATCAGATTGATGACACCTGCCTGAGCGAACGTAACACCCGAAAATATAAAAAGGGATTGCGTACACCGGGGCAGGCAACGGCCACGCTTAACGCAGATCCAACTAACGCCAGCCACCTGATGCTCAGCAACATGGCAGAGTCAAATGACCAGAGCGACGTAACGTTTGCTATCGGCTGGTCTGATGGAGAATCAGAGCCGACAGCGGGAACTGGTCCGGGTGCTGTAGATGGCCTGGTGCTTCCTCCCGATCGAACCTGGTACGTATTCAAGGGATACGTTTCCGACTTCCCGTTCGACTTTCAGGGAAACACGGTCGTGCAGACTTCTGCCACTATCCAGCGTTCCGGGCAGGGTGCATGGATTCCGAAAGAGCAGTCTGGCAGCTGATCACTGGCGGGGGCGATCCCCCGCGTATCAACAAACATTATCGGGAAAGATAAATGAAACTGACACTCGACACACTGAAAGAAACGGGAGCGTTTACCGGCCGCCCGGTTGAAAAAGAGATTACCTGGAAATCACAGGATGGTAAGGAACATACAGCCACAACTTATATCCGTCCTCTTGGTTATCACACTGCCACATCAGATGTGCTTGCTGGTCTGGGCCGTATTGATGGGGTTGCTGGGCGTATCGCAGCGTCAATTTGCGATGAAAATGGGCATCAGGTGTTTACGGTTGCCGATGTTACCGGCGAGGCCGATCCAGACCGTGGCGCGCTGGATGGTGGCCTGACGGTGGCGCTGCTGCTGGCTATTCAGGAAGTTAACGATCTGGGAAAGACGGACTCAGCGCAGAAGACGAAATCTGGTGCGAACTAGTCCTTAACGGGATAGGTGGCCGCACTATCGCTGAGGCAAAAGAACGCCTCAGCTTCCGCGAGTTCCAGCAGTGGGTGCAGTACCGGCAGAAGTACGGCAATCTGAACCTGATGATGCGAACGGAGTGGGGTGCGGCACTGGTTTCTTCTGTGCTGGCAAACGTAAACCGTACCAAAAACACCCCTGCCTTCAGCATTGCTGATTTTGCGCCTCACATTGCCGCTGTGGAACGGGAGGCTGCAAACGAGCCGATCAAACTTGAAGATGCTATGCGTACCTGGGGGTGATACATCAATTTCTCATGTTAAACTGTAACTTGAACTTCAAAGGGGAAGTAAACATGAGAAACTTAGGATGGTTGTTATCGTTAGGTGGTGTTGCGTTAGGCGTCTTTGCATTACTCATGGATGTAAGCGTTCCTGTCGGAGATGGTTCACGCGTCAACAACATTGGCCTGATGGCCGAGCGGCAGAATTATTTAATTGTTGCAGCGGTTTTGTTTATTGGTGGAATATTGCTTGCAAATAAAACAAAGACAAATATGCCTAGAAATAATTACAAAGTCTATGACCTATCAACCATAAACAAAGATGATTTCATTAAGGGTGACGGTAGTATTAATTTAGAGGAAGTCCGCAATTTTTCAATCTTCCTGCTTGAAAAACACTCTGGTAAATCGGTATCAGAAATTACTTTCATGAACATGCCTCTTATTGAGCGTATTGCAGGGGAAATGCCTCCCCCTCTTGGGAAAAACTTCAAGAGCGAGCTTGAGCGAAGTCTAAAAGCAAACATATGAAAATCAGCCCGCAATGCGGGCTTTTTTATTTCTGGAGTTAATTATGGCTGGGAAATCACTCGGGACCCTTACACTCGATCTTGTTGCCAAGGTTGGCGGTTTTGTTTCTGGCATGGATAAAGCAGAAAGAGCCTCTCAGCAGTGGGCTAAGCAAGTTCAGAAGGATGCCGCTGAAACTACCAAAGCTTTTGCCTCCATTGGGTCAGCAACAGTTGCTTTAGCTGGCGCTGTTGGTGTTGCTGGTTTTCAGCTTCTAAAATCTACCTCGAAACAAATAGCAGAGACAGACCGTTGGGCTAAATCACTAAATATTTCCACTCAAGAGTTGTTATCGTGGCAGTTCGCTGCCGAAAAGGCCGGTGTGTCGGGCGATCAAATGGCCGATATCTTCAAAGATATTGGTGACAAAATCGGCGATGCGGTCCTGAATAAGTCAGGTGAGGCCGTTGATGCCCTGAATGCTCTTGGATTATCCGCTGAAAAATTATCCAAAGTAAGTCCAGACAAACAACTTCTGGCGATTGGTGAGTCGCTTGGTAAAATCAGCACAAACGCTGAAAAAACAACAGTACTTGAAAGCCTTGGCAATGACCTTTCGAAACTTCTTCCTCTGTTTGATAATAACAATGAGAAGCTTAAGCAGTTTTTAATTCTCGCTAAAGATTTCGGAGTTGCCCCAGACCCTGCATCAATAGACGATCTCGTTAAAGTGAATCAGATATTCGAGGATATTGAAGCACAGGTTCGAGGGTTAAAATTAGAAATTTCAGCTGGACTCGCCAAAGTAGACCTATCTCCTCTTACAGACTCACTTGATCAATTAAGGAAAGTTTTAACAGATCCAAAGGTTCTTCAGGGTATCACTAACTTAGTGTCTGAGGTGGCAGAGCTTACCGGATGGTTGGTAAAATCAGCTGCTGCGGCTGGACAATTAGCAGCAAGCACAGGTAATAGGATAGCCGCCATCGGTGGTAATATTGACCTAAAAAATCTTGATCAGGTAAAAGAACGAATTGACTGGCTCCAAAAAAACATTGATGCAGGCAACTTTCCTGAAACTGAAAGTATTATTGGTAGTGTACTCGATTCAAATATTACTCTGGCAAATGCAAAAAAAGAGTTAGAAGATTTAATAAAATTAAAGGGTCAATTAGTTGCTGGTAGCCCAGCAAAACTGCCAATTCAACCTGCAACAGTAGGTGGGGGCTACGCGCTTGATAAAGACGAAACAAACGGTAAAACGAAGCCTGATTCAACCCTTAAAAAGCTTGAATCTTCGTTTAAATCGATGGAGACAAGTTATCTTCGTCAAATTGCTCTGATCGATACCACCGGAAAGAAAAGCGCAGAAGTCACAGAACAACAAAAGCTTCAGTTTGATATTGCGGACGGCAAACTGGCTGGACTTAATGAAACTCAGAAGACTCGCCTGGAGCAGCTCGCAACTGAGGTTGATCGCCTCAATTCAGTTAAAAAGGCCAATGAGGAAAATATCAGGCTCGCCGAATATGTTGCGAACCTTCAGCGCGAAAATGCTAACGCTGCAAGCTCCCTCGATGCGGATGTTATCGGCGCCGGGTTAGGGGATAAAGCACGCGAACGAATGCGTGAGCAACTCGATATTGAGCGTGAATTTAACGAGAAGCGCGAAGACCTGCAACGCAGATTCCAGAGTGGAGACATTAAGACCTCTACCGAATATGACCGCTATAACCAGGAACTCGATAAGGCACTTGCGGTACGGCTTGAAAAATATCGTTCCCATTATGAGGAGCTGGACAAAATTCAGGGCGACTGGCTCGCTGGTGCACAGGATGGGCTGGCTAACTGGATTGACACTTCCAGCGATTATTACAGTCAGGTATCGGGTCTTGTGGGCAACACCCTGGATGGGTTGGTTGACAACATGGCGGATGCACTCAACGGGAGTAAAGCGGACTGGGCGGACTGGGCTAACAGCGTGCTGAGCGAACTCCAAAAGGTTCTGCTTAGGGCTATCTTGGTGAATAGCCTCAAGTCTGCCGGTGATAGTGGGCTTCTCGGCTCGCTTGGCGGGATGTTTGGCGGCGCGTCTTCTGGTGGCAGTACGCCATCTGGCGCCTACGATTCAGCTGCTTCTGGTTTAACCCTGAACGCAAAAGGCGGGGTTTATGATTCCCCTGATCTGAGCAAATTCCGCAATGGTATTGTGAACAGCCCTACGATGTTCGCCTTCGCTAAAGGTGCTGGCTTGATGGGTGAAGCTGGGCCAGAGGCGATCATGCCGCTAACCAGAACCGCAGACGGCTCTCTCGGCGTGCGAATGGTAGATGATGCTGTCTCCTCCGTTAGCGCGGGAGGGAATAGTATTCAACAGACCATTCAGCAGCATTTCTCCATTTCCGGTAATGGCGATGCCGCGCTTAAGCAGGCGATGGAGGAGGCTGCCGCTAAAGGGGCCAGAGACGGCGCGAAGAAGGCGCGGCAGGACATGCTGAGTGATTTCCAGACCAACGGGCAGGGCAGGCGACTGCTTGGCGTTTAATAAGGAGTGAATAAGTATGGCTGCGCTTGAATGGCCTGCTGATGTATGCCCGTCGTCCCTGACGTGGCGACCGGAAAGTAACACCAAAACATTTCGCTCTCCCTTTAACGGTGCCTCACAGACCGTTCGTTTCCCCGGCACCCGCTGGATCTGCTCCCTGACGTTTAACAACCTTACCGACGATAAATCCCGGCGTATCGATGCGCTGGTGGCCGATCTCGATGGTGAATACGGCAGGGTAAAAATTCGCGACTGGGGACGCGAGGGGAGAACGCCAGCCGGAAATCCGGTGGTGCAGGATGCCAACCAGACGGGTACCCAGCTCAGCAGCAAAGGCTGGACACCCGGCAAGCTCGTGCTGCGTACCGGGGATTACCTTACCGTGAACGACGAGCTGAAGATGGTCACTGCTGATGTGACCAGCACTTCAACTGGTACCGCAATCATTCCGATTGCGCCGATGCTGCGTAACTCGCCGCCGGTTAACGGCAAAATTGAGGTGGCTAACCCCTACGGTATTTTTAAGCTGAAAGATAACCAGCAGGGTGCTGGTAACCGCGTTCCTGGAGTGTTTACCAGCTACACACTGGAATTTGAGGAGGCGTTTTAATGCTGTATTCCCCTTTTTCAGATTCGATGATCACCTGGCTCTCCCGTGACAGGGTTACCGCGGTGCTGGCGGCCAGTGTCCAGTTTGAATCCGGGACCGCTTACGTCCATTCCGGCACCGGCACGCTGGTGCTGGGCGGATATGTCTATTACGGCATGGGAACGATGGGCGCCATTGATGATGTCAATGAAACCAACACGACGAGCCCGACGCAGCTCAGGATGACGCTTTCCGGCCTGGACATGTCCCTGTTTGCCAAAACGCTTAACGAGCGCTGTGTGGGGAAACCGGCGGAACTGTATCTGGTGGCTATGGACGACAACGGCGTTGTTCAGGTTGCTGACCTGATTTTTAAGGGGCGGGTATCCGGTACCGGCGCGACGTCGGGGGAAACCAACGCCCTGCAATACACCGTCAGTAACATTTTTGAAGACTGGCAGCGACCGTTCCCTGACCGCTATACCGACGAATCGCATCAGGCCTCCCAGCCAGGCGATCGCATTTTTCGTTACGTCGCACAGATGGCAGAACGTTCAATTTACTGGGGCAGCAAAAAAGATGCGCCAGGATTTACCTATTCGTGAGGAAGCATGAAGCATCCAGACTGGCATAACAGATTAATCGCCGTGATAAGGGCCGCTGAAAAGCGGCCTTTTTTATGGGGCGAACATGACTGCTGCCTGTTCGCAGCCGACTGCGCTGAAGCGATGACCGGGGATAATTTTGCCGACGGCTGGCGCGGGACGTATGACAGCGAAACGGGTGCGAAAAAAGCGTTGCTGCGCGGTGGTGGCTCGCTGGAGAAAGTTCTGGCGAAGTACCTCGACGAGGTACCTGTGAAGATGGCCCAGCGCGGAGATATCGCGGTTGTCGAGAATGCTGGTACCCGGTGCGCCGGGGTGGTTTACGGCGGCGCCGTGTGGGTGCCGGGGGAGGAAGGGCTGGTTTGCCTGAGGATTAAGCCACTGAGCGCCTGGAGGGTTCGCTGATGCCTGCTGCTATTCCGATTATCGCCACCGTTGCCGCTGGTGCAGCCGCTGCTAATGGCGCTTATGCCGTTGCAATGGCGATCACGATTGCTGCACAGGTGGCAACGCAGATGCTGACGAAGAAGCCCTCTATTGGTGCTTATCGTGATACCTCCGAAAGAAAGCAGGTCCTGCGCGCGGCTGCCAGCCCGAAAACGGTGGTATATGGCAGGACGGTATCAGCAGGTACGCTTTTCTTCTCTGAAGAGGAAAAGGGCGATCAGACTGATGGCGAATGGCTTCATCTTGCGATCACCCTGGCGGGACACCCTCTCTCCGGTGTGGGAACCATCTATCTCGGTGATGACGATATTGGTTCGTACCCTGATAACGCCACCTACGAAGTACATAACGACCGCCAGACCGCCGATCCGTTTATGCTTCAGAACTGCCCGTCCTGGAAAGAGGACATGATCGGCAAGGGCATTTCCTGGCTACGCGTGTCGCTGAAGTTTAACGCTGAAAAATTCCCCTCAGGCATTCCTAACATCAAGGTCGAGAAAACGGGGCGCAAGGTCTATGACCCGCGCACCGGCCGCACTGAATACAGCAACAACCTTGCGCTCTGCGTGCTGGACTATTACCGCAATTACCTGAAGGTGCCGGATGCGGATATCAACTGGGATCAGTTTCAGGAAGCCGCCAACATTTGCGACGAGACGGTAACGAACGGCGACGGAACCACGGAAAAACGTTACACCTTAAACGGTGAGTTCGACCTGAACGAAAACAAAGCCAGCATTCTTGAAGCGATGCTGGCTGCCGGAGCTGGCGAGCCAACGTACATTGCGGGTAAGCACGGCATTCTGGTTGGTGCGTATTATGGCCCTGCAACCGAAGTGATCACCGAAAGTCAGCTGGCCGGCGATATCGAAATCATGCCGGAAGTATCGCAGTCTGAGCGCGTCAACACCATTAACGGTACCTTTATCGATCCTAAGCAGACCTACGCTGAGGCTGATTTCCCGGCGGTGTCTGTCAGCGAATGGGTTGCTGAAGATGGCGTTGAGATTTCACAGGATCTGAAACTTCGCTTTGTCACCAGTGAGTTTCAGGCTCAGCGCCTGGCAGACATCAAACTGAAGCGCACCCGCATTTCACGAACGATGAATCTCACACTGAACCTGAGCGGCTATCGCTACCGTCCCGGCATGTACGTGAAGGTGAATTTCCCGTCGCTCGGAATCATTAATGTCGAAATGCGCGTGACCGACTGGCGGTTCGGTGTGCAGAACGGGGTGCAGATCACCCTGAAACAGGAGACTGCTGATGTCTGGGGTGATGCAATAGGCAAGCCAATTGAGCGGCCGCCGTTCACGCAGCTGCCATCTGGTGGGGTGGCGCAGCCGCAGAACCTGAAATACACCGTCGAGGAGATTGGGCAGGTGGTTCAGGGCGTGCTGTCCTGGCAGAACATCGGCCAGTTTGTTTACAACAAGGTTGTGATCCGCAAGGCGGGTCAGACGGTGCTCTCTGTTCAGGTTCCGGGTTCCTTTACCCGCCTGACAGGACTTGTTCAGTCTACCTACACGGCCCACGTCACTGCGGTAAACCAGATGGGGGCAGAGTCGCCGGAGGCATATCTTGAATTCAGCATTCAGGCACCGCCAGCGCCGTCAAGGGTAGATATTGAGCAAAGCTATTTTGCCATCACGCTATACCCGCGCCTGGCAGCAGTGACGAACGTATCAACGCAGTTTGATTTCTGGACGTCCGGCGAAACCAGGCTACCGAATACCAGCACGTCAACGGTTGAAGGCAGGGCAACGCGTGCCGGGATCGGCACCACCTGGAGCAGCCATAATCTGAAGAACGGGCACACCTATTACTGGTATGTCCGCACGATCAACGCGTTTGGTACGTCTGCGTTTGTTGAAGTGGCCGCGCTGTGCCAGACCGATACTTCGGGCCTGATTGACGTCATTGACGAGTCTGTCAGGAATTCTGACGCCATGAAAAACGTGGAGAAGGGCGTTGATACCAACCTTGAAGGTATTCTGCAAAACGCACTGGCGAATAACGGCACGGTGGAGCGCCAGTTTCAGCAACTGGGGGAAGTAAATGCCGAAATCATGACGGTCAGGACAACGATCGCCACGGTAGACAAGGCGTTAGCCCAGCTCACCACCAGTGTTAAGTCTCAGTTCGAAAGCGTTAACTCGCAAATCCTCGAACAGCAAACGGCCATCAGTGATAACACGAAAGCTATCGCTTCCCTCGATACGTATGTTCAGGCAGAGGTTGGAGACCTGACGACGGCGGTTAACCAGAAAATGAACGCCGAGGTGACGAGCAACGGTACAGGCAAGGCTTCATATACCCTGAACCTTGGCATTATCCGTAACGGCGTGAAGTACAACACCGGCTTTGGTATGTCCATTGAGCCTTCAGGTGGTTCTTACAAATCCACGGTTGTATTCGCTGCTGACCAGTTCGGCATCTACTCAGGAAGCGATCCCGGCAACTATGAGGCCGCCTTCTTTGTCTATAACGGACAGGTCTTTATCCGTGACGCGATGATCCAGGACGGCAGTATCACCAATGCGAAAATCGGCAGTTATATCCGCTCGACAAACTTCGCAGCCGGAGTTCAGGGCTGGAACATCGACAAGAACGGCGACTGTGAATTCCACGGCAAGCTCTACGCAGACAGCGGTAACTTTGCGTTCAACGGGACCAATAACACGGTCGTTATCAACAATAACGGTATTACCGTCAATATCCCCGGCGGTGGCCGTATCGTCGTTGGTTCATGGTGATTTATGCCTTCAGGACTTTTAATCGATCTCAATGATGGCGGTAAACCGATGGAAATTACCGCCGGATTACGTTGCCCTACATATGGCGGGGCGATATCCGGCGGTATCGGTAACGTGAATACTGCGACAGTTGAGGGTTACGTGGCCGGGTCGAATGTCATTTTCATACCGACCCAGACGGTAATCAGCGACGAGGGGATATTCAAGCTGGACAGCGTCACTATCTCCGGCGCGAACGTCACGCAGAACTGGAGCGGGAATTCAAACCCCGGATTTCCCAATCCGCAGCGCGTGGCGTTCTCCGGCACGCTGTGGCAGATCCTGCCCGTAAGCCAGAACTCAAACGTTGGCCTTCTCGTTCAGAACAGCACCGACTTTACGGCGATCACAACGGCGTCAAGGGTCGGGTACTGCATCTATAAAGCCAGGGTAACTGTCGGTACGTCCGGCTGGGTCACGCCGACCATTGCAGGATTTGATCGCAGTAAATACCTGGTCTGCTGTAAGTGGAACAGCCCTTACACCCTGGACTATGACGGAAACCGGCTGCTGTTTCTGAATGATGGATCAAACACGGAAGACCAGCCCATGAGCGGCACAGTTGATGTGATTATTTTTGCGGGTGGCGTTACGCCCGTGGCCGCGAATCCCGGATTCAATATCTATAACGCGGCAGGCCAGTGCACGTTCTCAACGGCGAGAAGGCCATTTGTTTATCTCGGCACTAATTTTGTGCCATCCACATCAGCGCAGACCGTCCCCGGTGGCGGATATGTTCCGGTTGGCCGCTTTGGTCTCAGGGTGCCCAGCTTCGGCGGTGGTCGTATTTATCACTACCACTATGGACTGGTCATGCAGAACGGGACCCTCAGGGTCGGAAGGGGAGTGTATGTCGGCTGGGCAGACAGGCAGTTGGCGAACGCCGGGGTTACGCCTATTTCACTCCCGGTCATTCCCGATATGTACGTTTGACGACTTCTAACTTACTGAACCTCGCTCCGGCGGGGTTTTTTATTGCTTCAAAGGAGCAACTATGTCCGCAGGAACTCTGACTCTGACAAATAATTCAGCCGCGGTAACCGGCAGCGGTACCGCTTTTACCACCGAGCTGGCCGTCGGCGATTTTATTGTTGTGACGGTTGGTGGCATTCCTTATACGCTCGCCATCAAAACGGTGAACAGCAATACTTCCCTGACGCTGGTCAGCAACTATACCGGACCGACGCAGGGCGGCGCTGCATGGTATGCCGTGCCGCGCGTTGCGATGAACCTTGTTACTGCTGCGCTGGTGGCACAAAGCGCAGAAGCCCTGCGCGGCCTGAACTATGACAAACAGAACTGGCAGCGGTTATTCAGTGCGTCGGGAAATATAACCGTTACGCTCCCGGACGGTTCTTCATTCACCGGTCCGTCATGGCAGTACATGGTTAATACGGTTGCCACAAAAACGAACGGAGCTGTTCCTGTCAACCAGGGCGGGACCGGAGCAACGAATGCCGCTGACGCTCGCACATACCTCGGTTTAGGAACATCGGCTGCGAGGGATGAGCAAGTTTCGATGACAGATGCAGCTCCTGACAGAGTCATGATGACAGGGAAAGCATTTGGGATTGGTTCATTAACAGGTATTAACACAGCTATAGGAAGCGCTGGACCAATAGGTTTTTATGGTTCAACTGGTGATAACTGGGGAACGCCAGGTGGTCTGTCTGTTGGTTTTGGTGTGATACAAATGCCGGGTAGCAACGCTGCGTACCGCACACAACTGGCCTTGACCAACTCAGGCAAACGTATGTTTATGAGGGCAACTCAAAATAATATTTTTGATGCCTGGGTAGAGTTTTATTCAACCGGGAACACAACAAAAGCCAGTGATGGAACCTTAAAGGCGGCATCGCCAGTAGCCCGTATTGTTCAGTCTCAGGAAGTAAACCAGCGCACTGATGTGGCAGATGATGGTTTTACGTGGTGTGGCTGCGGCACGGCGAACGCCGAGGCAGAGGGGGTATCCATTTCTCGTCTTGACATAGGGGTTTACGAACTCACCGGTTCGGCAGGACTCGCATCTGAAGGATGGCAGTTACTGCCTCCGATGGACCCTGGCGGCATGGGAGAGCTGGGTGTGGTTGAGGCAGAGCAAGCCGGCAATGGCGAGCTGACAATCCGCCTGTTTAAGCGCAAATACATGCTGAGCGATGACGGTGAGATCATCAAAACCAAAGGGGAACCGATGGACGTGCCGGCTAACAGTTGGATCGATGTACGCCTCGACATGCCTGATGATAGCATTTGGAATACAAGATCTTCTGAAGCTTCTCTGGAACTGACAGAGCAGCCAACAGTCATTCAGCCTTAAAAATTAATAGGCGAACCCAAATTGATCTGCATTCCATTTAAAACTACTGTATATAAACACAGTAATAAAGGGAGTGCAGATTATGCCCCGAAATTCAGATATTCAAGCCGCCTTTATTGCGGCCATAGAGCTTAACCCAAAGGGCTACCGCTACCTGAGAACAGACCGCTTCATACAAAAGTTGCGTGGTTTTAACTGGCACTTTACCCGTGACGATGCAAACAAGTGGATAGAGCGCAACCAACCTGGTTTCGCTGATAAAACGACAGACGGTAGCGAAAACCGTTACTGGATCTTGCGTAACATGGGGAGGGTGCACTGATGGGATTCGCATCACCAGCTGCTGATTATGTTGAGCGTCAACTTTCTCCAGCAATCCTGTGCAACATCGGGGCGGATAGTAGGGTGCTCGAAACTGATATGGGGTTTGCGGTCATAGAGCCAGCAACGAAAAAGACGCCTGGAGATGTGTTGTTAATTTTGTGCGACGGCCACACACAATTTGCAAAACTCATGGGCAAGGCGCTCATTACGGATGATGGTGAAGCGATTGAGGGAGCAGCGCTTGAAGAAGTGGAAGTGCTGGGTAGGGTGACATTCTTCATCAATCGTGCATTAGATGATGATTGCCCTGCAATATAGATGATTTCCCCATGCTTCACTGAAGAATAACCAGCCATAAGCGGCTGGTTTTTTTGTGTAGTTTTGGTCGGCACGATAGGATTTTTCCTCTATCGCATGATGGCCATCCTAAAGCTCACAGGAAGTTTTGCGTAATCACTTCTTCAAAATCGCATTCCCCAAAATAAAAGCTAAGCG
The DNA here is from genome assembly GCF_050030335.1 of Enterobacter cloacae complex sp. 302F9. Taxonomy (NCBI): domain Bacteria; kingdom Pseudomonadati; phylum Pseudomonadota; class Gammaproteobacteria; order Enterobacterales; family Enterobacteriaceae; genus Enterobacter; species Enterobacter cloacae complex sp. 302F9. The sequence goes on from NZ_JBLGUC010000001.1 coordinate 1,878,267, forward strand.
AATGAAAAATATAGTGAAAATTAAGGATGGAAATGCAATAAAATCAGCCAGAAAAACATGGTTAACTGGCTGATTAATAACATTTAATTGGATGTTGTAGAACTCTGCTTCTGGAACAGTTCCCGGAAGACCGGGTAGATGTCATCCTGGTCACGAATGTGCTGCATCGCAAAGTTATCGAACATCGCTTGCAGATGCTCATACTCACGCCACAGCGTCTGGTGGGCGCGACGGGTAATTTCAATGTAGCTGTAGTAACGCACCACCGGCAGGATCTTCTTCGCCAGAATTTCATGACACAGCGGCGAGTCATCCGCCCAGTTATCGCCATCCGATGCCTGCGCGGCGTAGATATTCCACTGCGCCGGATCGTAGCGCTCCTTCACCACCTCGTCCATCAGCTTCAGGGCGCTCGACACGATGGTGCCGCCGGTCTCCTGCGAGTAGAAGAACTCATGTTCATCCACCTCTTTCGCCTGAGTGTGATGGCGGATGTAGACCACCTCCACGTTCTTATACGTTCTGCTCAGGAACAGATAGAGCAGAATATAAAAACGCTTAGCCATATCCTTGGTGGCCTGATCCATTGAACCTGACACGTCCATCAGGCAGAACATTACTGCCTGGCTGGAAGGCTCCGGCCGTTTTTCGTAGTTCTTGTAGCGCAGGTCGAACGTGTCGATAAACGGCACCCGGTCGATCTTCGCCCTCAGTTCGGCGATCTCTTTACGCAGGCGCTCCTCTTCCAGCAGTTGTGCGGGTTCCGTGTTTTCCACCACTTTCAGGCTGGTTTCCAGCTCGCGCAGTTCGCGCCGTTTGCCTGCCGTCATCGCCGTGCGTCGCGCCAGTGAGTTTTGCAGTGAACGCACCACGCTGATGTTGGCGGGCACCCCGTTTGCGGTATAACCCGCGCGATGGGTTTTGTATTCGTTGAGCTGACGGTGCTGATTCTTTCTCAGATTCGGCAGGGCCAGATCCTCAAACAGCAGGTCGAGATATTCGTCTTTTGAAATTTGAAAGACGAACTCGTCCTGGCCTTCACCGTCCTGGCTGGCCTGCCCCTGACCGCTGCCAGAACCGCCGCCTCCGCCTTGGGGCCGCTCGATTCTGTCATTCTGGACGAAGTGGTCATTACCTGGGTGCACGCGATGGCGAAGGCCGCCACGCCCCTGATGAAACATCGGTTCGCTGATGTCATCGTTAGGGATGGAGACGGATTCGCCGCTGTCGACGTCGGTCACCGAGCGTTTGTTGATGGCCTCGGAGATCGACTGTTTAATTTGCGCTTTATAACGGCGCAAGAAGCGCTGGCGATTCACCGTGCTCTTGTTTTTGCCGTTAAGACGCCGGTCAATAAACCAGGTCATATATCCCCCGTACTGCATTTGCCAACTTGCAGCGTCCGTAAGTACCGGACATTTTGTTGGCCCGGTAAGCGCGTTACCGGGCACTTGTTTTAAGACGATTTACGCACGCGCAGATACCATTCACAGAGCAGGCGGACCTGTTTGCGGGTATAGCCTTTTTCCATCATACGGTCGACAAAATCGTCGTGCTTTTTCTGCTCGTCGGTTGAGGTTTTGGCGTTGAACGAGATGACCGGCAACAGCTCTTCCGTGTTAGAGAACATTTTCTTCTCTATAACCGTGCGCAGTTTTTCGTAGCTGGTCCAGTTCGGATTGCGGCCGTTGTTATGCGCTCTGGCGCGCAGCACGAAGTTCACAATCTCGTTTCGGAAGTCTTTCGGATTGCTGATCCCGGCTGGTTTCTCGATTTTTTCAAGTTCCGCGTTCAGGGATTCACGGTCAAACAGCTGGCCGGTATCCGGGTCGCGATACTCCTGATCCTGGATCCAGAAGTCAGCGTAGGTGACGTACCGGTCAAAGATGTTCTGGCCGTATTCGGAATAGGATTCCAGGTAGGCGGTCTGGATCTCTTTGCCGATAAACTCGGCGTATTTCGGGATCAGGTAGCCTTTCAGGAACTCCAGGTAGCGTTCAGCCTGCTCCTGTGGGAACTGTTCACGTTCAATTTGCTGTTCCAGCACGTAGAACAGATGTACCGGGTTGGCGGCCACCTCCGCGTGGTCGAAGTTAAAGACGCGGGAGAGGATCTTAAACGCGAAACGCGTCGACAAACCGTTCATCCCTTCATCGACCCCGGCGTAATCGCGGTATTCCTGGTACGATTTCGCTTTCGGGTCGGTATCCTTCAGGCTTTCACCGTCATACACGCGCATTTTTGAGTAGATGCTGGAATTTTCCGGCTCTTTCAGGCGCGACAGGATCGAGAAGCGCGACAGTGTTTCCAGCGTTCCCGGTGCGCAAGGGGCATGAACCAGCTCACTGTGGTTGAGCAGTTTTTCGTAAATCTTGATCTCCTCGGAGATCCGCAGGCAATAAGGCACTTTGACGATGTACACACGGTCAAGGAACGCCTCATTGTTTTTGTTGTTACGGAAGGTCACCCATTCAGATTCGTTAGAGTGGGCAAGGATAATCCCGTTAAACGGCAGGGCGGAAATACCTTCTGTCCCGTTGTAGTTCCCTTCCTGGGTGGCGGTCAGTAGCGGATGCAGCACTTTGATCGGTGCTTTAAACATCTCGACAAATTCCATAATCCCCTGGTTGGCGCGGCACAGCGCACCGGAATAACCGTAGGCATCCGGGTCGTTTTGCGCGTGATGCTCCAGCTTACGGATATCGACTTTACCCACCAGCGCCGAGATATCCTGGTTGTTCTCGTCACCGGGTTCAGTTTTAGCGATGGCGATCTGCTCGAGGATAGACGGCCACACTTTCACGACGCGGAACTTGGTGATGTCCCCGCCAAACTCGTGCAGACGTTTTGCCGCCCACGGCGACATGATCGTACCGAGATAGCGATGCGGAATGCCAAACTCTTTTTCCAGAATTTGCGCATCCTCTTGCGGATTAAACAGGCACAGCGGATGGTCATTGACCGGGCTGCGTTCGCCGTTGGCGCTCAGCACATAGATCGGCACGCGCTGCATCAGCGCTTTCAGCCGTTCAGCCAGGGAGGATTTACCCCCACCGACAGGACCCAGCAGGTAAAGGATCTGTTTCTTCTCTTCCAGCCCCTGAGCGGCATGCTTCAGGTAGGAGACGATCTGCTCAATGGCGTCTTCCATGCCATAGAACTCTTCAAACGCCGGGTATCGGGCGACCACCCGATTCGAAAATAGACGGGAAAGCCGTGGCTCCAGGGCAGTATCAACCATGTTTGGCTCACCAATAGCCATCAATAGCCGTTCTGCCGCATTGGCATAGGCACTGCGATCTTGCCGACAAATGGTAAGAAACTCCTGCAGTGTGAACTCTTCGTCCTTGGCAGCTTCGTAGCGCTGGCGATAGTGATCGAATATATTCATGGCATGCCGTCCTTTCGTTTTTTAGCACAGGATAAGAGCCGTTCGTATGAGTAGTGGAGGCTCCCGGAAGAGAATTTTTCGCACCTCACTGCCAGAGCAGCAACCTGTGTGCCAGGTCGAAGGCTATGAACCGCAGGGTGTTCAGCAAAACCTCTTCTTAAATTAAAGCGTAGATGGCAATTGCAAAACTTGCATACGGATAAAATCTACTTTCAATGACATATCAATAACTCATCCAAAAATTTCCACTGCGGTTATAAGCGAAAAGCGGGTTTTTCATTTATCGGTCACATAAATGAAAGCGGGATGTCATCTGAAAAATGAAAAATAACGGGTTAATCAAACGGATTAGCGCGCAAAAAATTTTGGGATGTACGGGAATGGCGGTTACACTTCACCCGCTGATTATTTGACTACAGGAAAGAATGGATTGTGACCAAACTCAAACTTCTGGCATTGGGCATCCTTGCCGCTACCGCAGCGAGCACCGTACAGGCTGAGAGCCAGTGGACTGTTGGCGCGGGTGCTGGCGTGATTAACAGCCCGTACAAGCAGTATGACCGCGACGTTTATCCTGTCCCCGTTGTCACCTATGAAGGCGATAACTTCTGGTTCCGTGGGTTGGGCGGTGGCTACTATCTGTGGAACGATACGGCCGATAAGCTCTCCATCATGGCCTATTACGATCCAACGCACTTTAAACCAGGCGACAGCGACAGCAATGCGCTTCGTCAGCTGGACAAACGCAGAAGCTCACTGATGGCGGGGCTTTCTTACGTCCATAATACCGAGTATGGCTTCCTGCGCACTGCGCTGGCGGGCGATACCCTGGACAACAGCAACGGCTTCATCTGGGATCTGGCGTGGCTTTATCGCTATACCAACGGCGCAGTGACGCTGACGCCGGGTATCGGTGTGCAGTACAGCAGCGAGAATTACAACGACTACTACTATGGCGTGTCTAAAGCGGAGTCTCGCCGCAGTGGTCTGAAGAGCTACAGCGCGGATGATGGCTGGGATCCGTACCTGGAACTCACCGCCTCGTATAACTTCCTCGGTGACTGGAATGTGTACGGTACTGGCCGTTACATTCGTCTGAGCGATGAAGTGAAAGACAGCCCGATGGTCGACAAGTCCTGGTCTGGCATCTTCTCCGTGGGTGTGACCTACAAGTTCTGACCAGAACGTGATGCATTAAAACGGGGCGCTAGCGCCCCGTTTGTTTTTTTATGATGCCTGAACAATATTAGCGCTTCACAATCTTGATCGTCTGGCCTAAGCGGGACGGTTTTTCTTCGCTGGTTTTCTGCGGCGCGGTCACGCACGCGGTTTCCACACACACGAAGGTCTTGTAACCGTCATCCGGGATATCCGCCATGCTGACGGAAAGGGCAGGGCCCGGGTTCCAGCCCACCACGTTGCTGTGGTGGTGATGAACCACATCAATACCGCGGTTCAGCGCGCTGTCGTGGAGGACGCTACAGGCTTCCGGGTGCAGATACACGCGGTCGGTACGATCCGGGAAAGTCTGCACGCCGTCGTCCAGCTTGCCTTCTTTCGCGTTATCCACTTTGTCGATAAAGGTATCGCCAAGTCCGCTCACCTTAACGGCCTGAATGTCGCCTACGTTGAAATAGGTGTGCAGGGCGGACGTTGTTTCAAATTCGCCGTGCGCTTCCAGTTCAATCTCGCAGGTTTTACCCAGCTTGAAGCGGGCATACAGGGTGAACTCGTGTGGCCACAGGGCACGCGTTTCATCATTCGCCTGGAGTTCAAAGGTCAACACCGCACCGTTTTCATCTTCGTTGTGGGCTTTCAGCGTCCACTGCTGGTTACGGGCGAAACCGTGTGAGGGTAAACCCTGCTGCGCTGACGGGCCAAACCATGGCCAGCAGATCGGTACGCCGCCGCGGATCGCCGCCCCTTTTTTGAACGAGGTGGCCTCGCTCAGCCACAGGCCTTCTTCTTCACCTTCTGGTTTCCAGGAGAGCAGGTGGGCACCATTGAGCGCTACGGAGGCTTTAACGCGCGGATGATCAACGACGATGATATCAGCACCGTCGATCTGACGGCGGGAGAGCACAGGGGTAAGTTGTTCGACTACCGGAAGTGCAAAAATTTTATTAATCATTAAGCAATCCTCTGTCTAAAAACAATAAAAAAGGCGACCGAAGTCGCCTTTTAGGATCAAGCACTCATCTCAACTTATTTGGAGATGTGAGCGATCAGGTCCAGTACTTTGTTAGAGTAGCCAGTTTCGTTGTCGTACCAGGAAACCAGTTTCACGAAGTTGTCGTTCAGTGCGATACCTGCTTTAGCATCGAACACGGAAGTGCACACTTCGCCGTTGAAATCGGTAGATACAACGTCGTCTTCGGTGTAACCCAGAACGCCTTTCATTGGGCCTTCGGAAGCAGCTTTGATTGCTTTCTTAATTTCTTCATAAGAAGCAGCTTTTTCCAGACGAACGGTCAGGTCAACAACGGATACGTTAGGAGTTGGAACGCGGAACGCCATACCAGTCAGTTTGCCATTCAGTTCTGGCAGTACTTTACCTACTGCTTTAGCAGCACCGGTAGAAGATGGGATGATGTTCTGAGCCGCGCCACGGCCGCCGCGCCAGTCTTTGTGAGACGGGCCATCAACGGTTTTCTGAGTAGCGGTGGTTGCGTGAACGGTAGTCATCAGACCTTCGATGATGCCGAAGTTGTCGTTGATAACTTTAGCCAGCGGTGCCAGGCAGTTGGTGGTGCAGGATGCGTTGGAAACGATGTCCTGGCCAGCGTAAGTTTCGAAGTTTGCACCGCGAACGAACATTGGGGTGTTGTCTTTGGAAGGACCAGTCAGAACAACTTTCTTCGCACCCGCAGTGATGTGTTTACGTGCAGTTTCGTCGGTCAGGAAGATACCGGTAGCTTCAGCTACAACGTCAACACCGATTTCGTTCCATTTCAGGTTAGCTGGGTCTTTCTCAGCAGTAACGCGGATGGTTTTGCCATTAACAACCAGGTGGCCGTCTTTCACTTCAACGGTGCCGTCGAAACGACCGTGAGTTGAGTCGTACTTCAGCATGTACGCCATGTATTCAGCGTCCAGGAGATCGTTGATACCAACGATTTCGATGTCAGAACGTTTCTGAGCAGCACGGAAAACAATACGGCCGATACGGCCAAAACCGTTGATACCTACTTTGATAGTCATATATTCCACCAGCTATTTGTTAGTGAATAAAAGGTTGCCTGTAAAATTACAAAAACCTTACGCAGCGTCAAGCGGAATCGTGTCAATCATTGCGACAAATCAATCCTGTGACTAACGTTTGTGCGACTGACTCGCCTCACTTTCCCTTTGAGCTAGCAACCACATGGGGGCTGCGCCCGGAATTTTAAAGGCCTCGCAGGATTAAAATGTGAAATTGATCACAATTGCCTGACCGCCTTTTCGCGACACATAAGTTTAGAACAAAAGTGCACGCGCGGGTGTTAATGTTTTGTTAGAATCTGGGTTAAAAGATGTCTGTTTCAACAGCGAGATGTAAGCATATGTCGAACCAACGTAACCCCGACGATTTGAAAAAAAACCTTACAGAGATGCAGTTTTACGTGACGCAAAATCACGGCACAGAACCGCCGTTTTCCGGGCGTTTGCTGCACAATAAACGGGAAGGCGTCTACCACTGCCTGGTGTGTGATGCACCGCTGTTTAACTCCCAGACGAAGTACGATTCTGGCTGCGGCTGGCCGAGCTTTTACGAGCCTGTCAGCGATGATGCGATCCGCTACCTGACGGACACCTCGCACGGCATGGTGCGCACCGAAATTCGCTGCGGGAACTGTGACGCCCATCTCGGGCATGTCTTCCCGGATGGCCCGCAGCCGACGGGGGAGCGTTTCTGTGTAAATTCGGCTTCCATGAGCTTTACCGATGATGAAAACGGCGACCATACCAAGGGTTGAAAAAACGATTCAGCAAATTATTCCTTTGAAAGGGAGAGATCATGAATATTGATGACATGATTGCAGGTATGACCCCGGAGGTTTATCAGCGTCTGGTAACGGCCGTTGAGCTGGGAAAATGGCCGGACGGTGTGGCGCTCACACCTGAGCAAAAAGAGAACAGTTTGCAGCTGGTGATGCTGTGGCAGGCGCGTCACAATACCGACGCCCAGCACATGACCATCGACACTAACGGTCAGATGGTGATGAAAAGCAAGCGCGAGCTGAAAGAAGAGTTCGGCATCGCGCCGAAGCCGATTGCGACCTTCAAATAAAGCTCCCATGTAGGCCGGGTAAGCGCTAGCGCCACCCGGCACACTACATCTTAGTGCGGGATCCCAAGCGACTCCGCCAGCTGTTTCGCGAGCTGGTTTTCGTCGTCAGCACCGTACTCCCAGAACATGGCGCCAGCCAGACCTTTCTCCTTAATGTAATCCGCTTTGATCGCCACGGAGCGCGGGTTCTCATAGGAAATCGCAAACAGCGCCTTCCCGTCGGCGGATTTCACCGACAGCCACGGCACCTTCGCCTGTTCGTCCCAGTGCTCGGTAAAGCGTTTCTGCGGATCGTTCAGCAGCTTGCGGACGATATCGTTGTATTTCACATAGGTATCTTTGGTCAGATCATAGCCAAGCGATTTGAACAGGCCCAGTTCCTGCGGCCCGAAGTAGGGCTGCGTCACCGGATTGTTCTGCGCGTCCGATTTGCTCCAGTCGATACCCGGTTCAACGGCGCGCTTCGGCACGCGCCCATAGAAACCAATTCCGAGGTTCATCTGCTGCGGCTTCAGCCCGGCGGCCAGATAGTTATTCACCACAAAATCGACGCTGTACTTGTCTGCGGCAGCCACCGTTGGCCAGGCGCTGGAGTCATACAGATTCGCGTTAAAATACTGAGTACCGTACGCCATGTCGTAGGTCATCAGGTTGATGTAATCGAGCAGGGGGGCAATGGCTTTCACATCCACCCAGCTTTTCGGACTTTCCGCATTCGCGCCCACCGCAATCGTGACCAGCTTTTTCTTACCAAACGCGTCACGCATCTCTTTTAACAGCGCGGTGAAATTATCCCGGTCGGCAGGGGTGCTCTCGACCAGTCCCCACGCGCCGTTGACCGGATATTCCCAGTCCAGGTCGATCCCGTCCAGGCCGTATTTACTGACGATCTCCTGCGCGGAGCGAATAAATACCGCGCGACTCTCTTTGGTTGCCGCTGCGCCAGAAAAACCACGCGCGCCCCAGCCGCCAACGGAAAGCAGGACTTTCAGGTTCGGGTTTTGTTTACGAAGCTGAGGAAGTAACGCCAGATCGGATGCCACCTTAGGTGATAACCAGATTTGATGCAGTTTTGCCGGATCTTTCAGCGCGGCGTTGGTTTCGTCTTTCTCGTTGTTATAGACCAGACCAAACGAGTAGTTGAGGTGGGTGATCTGGCGGACGTCGAGTTTATTAATATCGCCACCCGGTCCGGCGGTAACATCGCCACCCCCATTGAAGTAACCCACGGACATCAGGGGCGCGGCGGAAGCCAGTGACGCGCAAAGCAAGGGTAATGCTGCCAGCAAGGGCAAACGTTTCATATAATTTCCTCTTTGACTGAATAAAAATAACCACGCCACAGAAAAGGCGTGGCGAAAAAACAGCCTGAAGAGAATAGCATCGCCGTTTCGCTTGTGATGCGAGGGAGTTCACTTTATGGGGATTGGGGAAGAAATGCCGGGTGGCGCTGACGCTTACCCGGTCTACAAAACCAGAGAAAGTAGGCCGGGTAAGGCTAAGCCGTCACCCGGCTAAAAAGCTTACGCCTGCGTCTCCATCCAGTCAGCCAGCGTATACAGCGTTGCGCCTTCTGCGGCCATATCCATAAACGCCTGAGCGCTGTCATGCGGCTGAATATTCACCCCGCGACAGCCGTCGGTGATGACATTCACGGTATAGCCCAACTGGAGCGCATCCAGCACGGTGAACTTCACGCAGTAATCCGTCGCCAGGCCCAGCACAATCAGCTCGGTGATCTCATGGTGGCGCAACCACGCGTCCAGCGCCGTCTTCTGACGATGACCGTTATCAAAGAACGCGCTGTAGCTGTCGATGGTTGGGTTTTCACCTTTGTGGAACACCGCGTCGATGGCCTTCTGGTTCAGCAGCGGATGCAGCTCAGCGCCTTCCGTCTGCTGCACGCAGTGATCGGGCCAGAAGGTTTGCGCCAGCCCGTCCAGTTCGCCCTGGCTGTAAGGCTCAACGTTGTGCTGGCTGGCAAAGCTGCCGTGGTTTGCCGGATGCCAGTCCTGACTCGCCACCACCGCTTCACCACGAGCTTTACACCACTCAATCAGCGAATTCGCGACGTCTACGGTGCTGTCGCCTTCGGCAACGGCCAGCGCACCGCCCGCACAGAAATCATTTTGCAAATCGACCAGTAACAGGGCGCGTTGCTTCATGGGACCTCCTTATTCGTCCGGCGTCAGTTCACCGCGCAGGTTTTGCATCATGGCGCGGCGAATGGAATCAATATCCAGATCCTGACTCAGTAAATAGTGAAGTTTAGTCAGCGTTGCCTCAACGGTCATATCGAAACCACTGATCACGCCAGCGTGCGCCAGGGCATTACCGGTGGCGTAGCCGCCCATATTGACTTTGCCGGACATACACTGGGTGAGGTTGACCACCACAATCCCGCGATCGCTCGCCTCCTGAAGCTCTTTCAGGAATTCACCGTTCTGCGGGGCGTTACCCACACCATAGGAGCGCAGGATCAGCGCCTTCACCGGCTGGCGCAGGAAGTTGCGCACCACGTCAGCGGAAATACCCGGATAAATCGTCACCACGCCGATCGGCTGCGGGGTGATGGGGTGAACGATCAGCTCGCCTGCGGTATTTGGCGCGGGCGGCGTGCCCAGACGACGGATATGGATCCCCGCTTCCAGCAGCGGTTGCAGGTTAGGTGAGGCAAAAGCGTCAAAGCCATCGGCGTGTGCTTTAGTGGTACGGTTCCCGCGGTACAGCCGGTTGTTGAAGAACAGCGTTACCTCGTTGATCGGGTAATTAGCGGCCACGTACAGGGAGTTAAGCAGGTTGATCTGCCCGTCTGAACGCAGTTCCGCCAGCGGGATCTGCGAGCCGGTCACGATGACGGGCTTGCTCAGGTTCTCCAGCATGAAGGAGAGCGCCGAGGCGGTGAACGCCATGGTGTCGGTGCCGTGCAGGATCACGAAGCCGTCGTACTGGTCGTAATGAGCTTTAATATCGTCCGCAATATGCTGCCAGTCTTCCGGCGTCATGTCGGAGGAGTCCATCAGCGGCTCATATTCGTGGATGGTAAAGTCCGGCATTTCCGGACGGTGGAATTCAGGCATCAGCGCCAGCTGGCGCTGTAAGTGGCCGGAAACCGGGATATAGCCATTTTCTGAGCGCTGCATACCGATGGTGCCGCCGGTATAGGCGACATAAATTGATTTCTTCTGCATGGTAATGAGTTCTTGTTCTTCAAAAGAAAAAATCCCCTCTTCACGGGAAGAGGGGACGGTTTTTAACGCACGTTCGCACAGGTCAGGCAAAACGCGTAGCGGCTTTGTGGATCATTAAAGGCTGCGAGCTTGTCGCTCTCCGCTTTCATGGCTTTCGCCGCGGTCGCCACCGGCGCCGGCAGATAAGCCTGAAGCGCGTCCGGCAGCATGGCACGAACGGAGCCGGACATGCTGTCCACGACCATATCGAAGAACGTTGGTTCGTCCTGATAATAGTCCACGTGCCACTGCTTGAGCTTCGCCAGCTCCGCTGCTTTCTTCACGGCGTCGTCGAAGTCACCCAGACTGTCTACCAGGCCGTTGCTCTTCGCGTCCTGGCCGGTCCAGACGTGGCCCTGAGCGATCTGGTCAATCTGATCGGGCGTCTTTTTACGGGAGTCCGCAACCAGCGTGATGAAACGTTTATAGCCACTCTCAATGCTGAGCTGCATCATCTCAGACACCTCAGGCGGCAGGGATTTGGTAACGGACACGTCCGCCAGCGGCGAGGTGGAGACGCCGTCGGTGTGGACGCCGAGATAATCCAGGCTGTTCTCTACGGTGTTGATCACGCCGAAGATGCCAATCGAGCCGGTCAGCGTGCTTGGGTTAGCCACAATGTAGTTGGCTGGCGTCGAGATCCAGTAGCCCCCGGAAGCCGCCATGCCGCCCATCGAGACCACTACCGGCTTGCCCGCGGCGCGCGCGGCGGCCAGTTCAGCACGGATCACTTCAGAGGCGCTGACGCTGCCTCCAGGGCTGTTCACCCGCAGGACAATCGCCTTCACTTTCGGATCCAGGCGCGCATCGCGGATCTGCGACGCGGTGGTGTCCCCGCCGACGTTCCCCGGCGTTTCTTCGCCATCCATAATGGCCCCGTTAGCAAACACCACGGCGATGCTGTCACCACTGTCGTCCGGCTTTTTCGCGGCGTAGTCATACATGCTGATGGCGCTGTAGTTTTTATCCTCTTTACTCCAGCCGAACTGTTTGGTCAGCGCTTTTTCAATTTCAGCGCTGGAACCCAGCTGATCGACCAGTTTGTTATCAAGCGCGTATTTCGCTGTATCGCCGTCCACCTTGCGCAGGCCGTCCAGCACGCCGCGCGCGCCCGGGAAGACCTGCTCAGCGGTAATCTGACGGTTAGCGGCAATGGTGCCGAGGTAGTTCTGCCACAGCTCGCCAATCCAGCGGCTGTCCGCTTCACGGGCGGCAGGGGACATATCATCGCGGATAAACGGCTCCACGGCGGATTTATAGGTCCCGACGCGGAAGACGTGGGTGGTGACCTTCAGCTTGTCGAGCAGCGATTTGTAGTACAGACCGTTAGTGGCGAAGCCATGCAGAACGACCGTGCCCTGTGGCGAAAGCCAGATCTTATTGGCAAAGCTCGCCAGATAATATTGTCCCTGGGTGTAGCTGTCGCCAATGGCAATAACCGGTTTACCGCTGTCGCGGAATTCGCGCAGCGCTTTGCCGATGTACTGCATTGACGGCTGATCGGCCCCGGCAAAATCTTTCAGGTCCAGCACGATACCGGTAATGTTACGATCGTCTTTGGCCTGACGAATGGTGTCGACAATATCAAACAGGGAGTTTTCCTGAAGACGGTCTGACGTTGCGCCGAACAGCTGGCGGCCAATCACGCCCAGACGGTTGCTGGTCGATGGCTTATCAACAATCACCCCGGTGATATCGAGTAACAGCGCGCCGCGCGTCGAATGCTGCGACTGGTTTGCGTTGCTGATATGCATCCAGATACCTGCGCATACCAGGACCAGGAAGATGAAGAAGATGTTCATCACCAGGTTGCGGACGAAGTTGAGCAGTCGCCACGTCCATTTAAAGAAACCGGCAAAGATTCGCCAAAGGGTTCGCATGTATTCTCCCTAACCAGAAAAGGACTGTTTCCGTCGCCACGGGACGGTAATGTGCGGTTATCGTAATGACCCAACCGCCACTTGTCAGCAGGAATCGCCTGCCGCGCTGTAACAAATTCTGCTGTCGTGTTAATTTTGTGAGTAAATTTCATGAAAGGAGTTAACCAATGGACGCACTTGAACTGCTTGTTAACCGTCGTAGCGCTTCCCGCCTGGCCGAACCGGCACCCGTCGGCGAGCAGCTGGAAAACATTCTGCGTGCCGGAATGCGTGCGCCGGACCATGGCACATTGCAGCCGTGGCACTTCTTTATTATTGAAGGCGAAGGGCGCGACCGCTTCAGCCAGCTGCTGGAGCAGGGGGCTGTTGCCGCAGGCCAGGATGAGAAGGGGATTGATAAAGCCCGCAACGCGCCGTTCCGTGCGCCGATGATCATCGCGGTAGTCGCAAAATGTCAGGCCGATCATAAAGTGCCGGTCTGGGAGCAGGAGATGTCTGCCGGTTGCGCGGTAATGGCAATGCAGATGGCCGCCGTCGCGCAGGGCTTTAACGGCATCTGGCGTACCGGGCCGCTGACCGGGAGCGCCGCCGTGCGGGAAGGTTTCTCCTGCGGCGAACATGATAAAATTGTCGGCTTCCTCTATCTCGGCACCCCGCAGCTTAAAGCCTCCAGCACCATTAGCGTGCCGGACACCACACCTTTCGTCAGCCGTTTTTAATCACCCGCGCTAAACTGTCTGGATTCTGAGCATCCGCCGCAGAATTCAGACAGTCATACTTACCTCTTTATGGAATGAGCGCTACCATAGCGCGATTGAGATGACAGGAGACGTCCATGAGCGAGCAAACCATTCGTTTAACGCAATACAGCCACGGAGCCGGTTGCGGTTGTAAAATTTCCCCGAAAGTGCTGGAGACCATCCTGCACAGTGAACAGGCGAAGTTTGTCGACCCGAACCTGCTTGTCGGTAACGAAACGCGTGACGATGCAGCGGTTTATGACCTGGGTAACGGCACCAGCATTATCAGCACTACTGACTTCTTTATGCCGATTGTCGACAACCCGTTCGACTTCGGGCGCATTGCGGCCACCAACGCCATCAGCGATATCTTTGCGATGGGCGGTAAACCGATTATGGCGATCGCCATTCTGGGCTGGCCGATTAACACCCTCCCGCCGGAGATTGCCCGCGACGTGATCGAAGGCGGACGCTTTGCCTGCCAGCAGGCGGGTATTGCCCTGGCCGGTGGTCACTCTATCGATGCGCCGGAGCCGATCTTCGGCCTGGCCGTCACCGGCGTGGTGCCGACCGAGCGCGTGAAGCGCAACAGCACGGCGCAACCGGGCTGCAAATTGTTCCTCACCAAGCCGCTGGGCATTGGCGTACTGACCACTGCCGAGAAGAAATCCCTGCTGAAGCCCGAGCATATCGGTCTGGCAACGGAAGTGATGTGCCAGATGAACCTCGCCGGTGCGGCATTCGCCAATATCGACGGCGTGAAGGCCATGACCGACGTGACCGGTTTTGGTCTGCTGGGGCACCTCTCTGAAGTCTGTCAGGGCGCGGGCGTGCAGGCGCAGGTCTGGTATCAGGATGTGCCTAAGCTGCCGGGCGTGGAAGAGTACATTGCTCAGGGCGCAGTGCCGGGCGGGACGCAGCGCAACTTCGCCAGCTACGGCCATTTAATGGGCGAAATGCCGGAAGCGTGGCGTAACCTGCTGTGCGATCCGCAAACCTCCGGCGGCCTGCTGCTGGCGGTGACGCCGGAAGCTGAAGCTGACGTTCAGGCGACGGCTGCCGAGTTTGGCATCACCCTGACGGCCATTGGTGAGCTGGTGACCGCCCGCGGTGGTCGACCGATGATTGAGATCCGTTAATTCGATGCGGTTGTTTATTGCCGAAAAGCCGAGTCTGGCGCGTGCCATCGCCGATGTGCTGCCCAGGCCGCATCGCAAAGGCGACGGCTTTATCGAATGCGGTAACGGGCAGGTGGTCACCTGGTGTATCGGTCACCTGCTTGAACAGGCGCAGCCGGATGTCTACGACAGCCGCTACGCCCGCTGGAATCTCAACGATCTACCGATTGTGCCGGAAAAATGGCGTCTCCAACCGCGTCCTTCCGTCACCAAACAGCTCAACGTCATTAAGCGCTTCCTGCATGAGGCGACGGAAGTGGTCCACGCGGGTGACCCGGACAGGGAAGGGCAACTGCTGGTCGATGAAGTGCTGGACTACCTGGAGCTGGCGCCGGAAAAGCGCCAGCAGGTGCAGCGCTGCCTGATCAACGACCTCAACCCTCAGGCGGTAGAGCGGGCCATTTCACGCCTGCGCGCCAACAGCGAATTTATTCCCCTGTGTGTCTCCGCGCTGGCGCGTGCCCGTGCGGACTGGCTGTACGGGATCAACATGACCCGCGCCTACACCATTCTCGGGCGCAACGCGGGTTATCAGGGCGTACTCTCCGTCGGTCGTGTCCAGACACCGGTGCTGGGGCTGGTGGTGCGTCGCGACGAAGAGATCGAAAATTTCGTCGCCAAAGACTTCTTCGAAGTCAAAGCGCATATCGTCACGCCGAAAGACGAACGCTTTACCGCCGTCTGGCAGCCAAGCGATGCCTGTGAGTCATATCAGGACGAAGAGGGACGGCTGCTGCATCGCCCGCTGGCGGAGCACGTGGTCAACCGCATTACCGGCCAGCCCGCAATCGTCACCAGCTATAACGACAAACGGGAAACGGAGCCCGCACCGCTGCCGTTCTCCCTTTCGGCGTTGCAGATTGAGGCGGCTAAGCGCTTTGGTCTTAGCGCACAGAACGTGCTCGATATCTGCCAGAAGCTCTACGAAACCCACAAGCTGATCACCTATCCGCGTTCGGACAGCCGCTATCTGCCGGAAGAACACTTCGCCGGACGCCACTCGGTGATGAATGCCATTGGCGTCCATGCGCCTGATCTGTTGCCGCAACCGGCGGTAAACCCGGATACCCATAACCGCTGCTGGGACGATAAAAAAGTCGATGCTCACCACGCGATAATCCCGACGGCGCGCACCAGCAACGTCAACCTGACCGACAACGAAGCAAAGGTCTATAACCTGATCGCACGTCAGTATCTGATGCAGTTCTGCCCGGACGCGGTGTTCCGCAAGTGCGTTATTGAACTGGAGATTGCCAAAGGCAAATTTATAGCCAAAGCGCGTTTCCTCGCGGAAGCGGGCTGGCGCACGCTGCTCGGCAACAAAGAACGTGACGAAGAGAACGACGGCACGCCGCTGCCGGTCGTGGCCAAAGGCGACGAACTGCTGTGCGAGAAGGGCGAAGTGGTTGAACGACAAACCCAGCCGCCGCGCCATTTCACCGACGCGACGCTGCTGTCGGCCATGACCGGCATCGCCCGCTTTGTGCAGGATAAAGATCTGAAGAAGATCCTGCGCGCCACCGACGGTCTGGGCACGGAAGCGACCCGCGCGGGGATCATCGAACTGCTCTTTAAGCGCGGCTTCCTGGAGAAAAAGGGACGTTACATCCATTCAACAGAACCGGGCCGGGCGCTAATTCATTCGCTGCCGGAGCTGGCCGCCAGGCCGGACATGACCGCGCACTGGGAGTCGGTGCTGACGCAGATCAGCGAAAAGCAATGCCGTTATCAGGACTTTATGCAGCCGCTGGTAGGGACGCTTTATCAGCTGATTGACCAGGCGCGCAGTACGCCAGTGAAGCGATTCCGGGGAATGGTCGCCCCGGGCGGCGGGGCGAAGAAACCGTTCAAAAAGAAGAAAAGCGCAGCCAAAAATACAACCGCTTAAACCGTAGGCCGGGTAAGGCGAAGCCGCCACCCGGCAAGAAGGGTGGCGTTTACTCGTTCAGTGCGCCATAGATCTGATCGACAATCCATCCATATGTTGCCGCAGGTAAGGTCCCGCTGACAAAAACATTCGGATTCATTTTAGGATCAGCGACGGGGGAATGTGGTCGGTTGCCCAGAATGACAATCGCCATACGTTTTACGGGATCAATGGCGGTGAGCGTGCCTGTCCAGCCCGTATGCCCATAGGTTTGAAGGCTTGCCAGTACGCCAAAGGTTGGGGTCATAGAGGAATTACCGTTAACCCTCCAGCCCAGTCCAAAGGTGACATCTGCTGCCGAGCTACGGGTAAACTCATCTACTGTACTCTGATCAAATAACGTTACGTTGCCATAATGCCCCCCGTTAAGCATGGTCTGCATCAGCACGGCAATATCATGTGTATTTGAGAACAGACCTGCGTGACCTGAAACGCCCTCCATGGAATACCATGCCTTTTCATCATGAACCTGGCCCCAGAGGGTAGTGGTTCGAATATTCGGAAAACTGATTACACCATCCCGGGTGTTACCGTTAAGTTCGGTGGCGGCAATTTGCTGTTGCTTAAAGCCTTTTAACAGAGGGTTAAACACCGTGTGCTTCAGGCCGAGCGGCTGGTAAATATGTTTCTCAACATACACATCAAGCGGCATTGCGGTAACGGACTCGATGATAAATCCGAGGATCATGTAATCGACGTCGCTGTAGACATGTTTTGTACCTGGCGAATAATCAAGCGGCGTTCGCTTAATCATCTCCAGCGTGGTCTGTTTATCCTGAGAGTAGAGGCTGCCTGCAACACGCTTGTTTGGATATTGCGGATCGGCCGGGAAGCCGGCGGTATGATGCAAAATATCAATAATTCGCAGGGCATCTTTTCCTTTAATCTTCTCTGTGAGTTGATCTGTGAATCCGGGTATGTATTTCGTGACCCGATCGTTGACATTAATTTTGCCTTCGTAAACCAACTTCTGAAGCGCGAAATTCGTGGCGTACATTTTTGTGTTGGAAGCCAGATCGTACATTGTCTCTGTTGTCGCGCGTAGCGGATTACCCATCAAATGGGAGTCGTCGTATTTTTTTGCATAACCCCAGGCTTTTTGAAAGACGATATGATTGTCTTTTATCACGACGACGTTCATACCCGGATACCCGGCGTTGATCTGATCCTGAATCCAGCTATCCAGTTTTTTCAGTTTATCGATATTAAAGCCCACGCTTTCCGGTTGTGCATTCGTCAGAACCGGATAGTTGTTCGCAAAAACAGAAGCCGATAAAGCAAGTAAAGAGGCAAAAAAAGCATGTCGTTTCATGGTTGATCCCTCAATGTAAATCCACATTCTTGCAACCAAAAAGAAGGGTTATAATAAAACCGCATACCCAGGAAATCACTATACCTACACCATAAACTGCAATAGCTGGAAATATACCTTTTGCTGAGGTCATAAGCGGCAAAGCTACCAGGCCAGATGGCCCGAACGCGCTGTTCAGGCCGACCGGGAGCCCTAACCATGCAATAGTTCCAATGAATAACCCGCCTGCTGCGCCGCCTATACAGGCCGTAATAAAAGGCTTCATCCGTGGTAGGGTAACGCCATAAATAAGCGGCTCACCGACACCCAATATACCAGGGATGATTGCTCCCCGAATTTGTGTACGCAGCGTGGAAGAAACGTCTGCTTTCCAGTATAACGCCAGCGCGGCACCTACTTGTCCAGCTCCAGCCATTGAGAGGATGGGGAAAAGAGAATTAAACCCCTGAGAGTCCATTAACGCGAGATAAACAGGAATAAATCCCTGATGAACGCCAAATACCACAGCAATCAGGAAAACGCCTGCCAGTACAGCGCAGCCCAACGGATTACTGTTAAGGTGTATAAACAGCCAGGACATCCCCTGAAACAGCCAGACACCAATGGGCATGATCACAATATATGTCAATACAGCGGTGAAAATGAGTGTCAGCATCGACGTTAAAATCATGTCCAGCTCATCGGGAATAACGTTTCTTATAACGCGCTCGATCTTCGCTCCGGCCCATGCTGCCAGCAGCACGCCGATGATATTTCCGCGCGGGTCGATAGTGAGACCAAAAAAATCCTGTAGTCCGGAATAATAGCCTACTGTGGCTGACGGGTTATAACCCAGAATAAACAGTGCCGCGATGATTGCACCGTTTACGCCAGTACCGCCGAATGCCTTTTGCGCATTGTATCCCACTAAAATCACAAGAAAGGTGAAGAGTCCTTTACTAAAAATTTTCAAGAAATTTAGCGCATCAGGGAGTGTTCCTTTAGCTTCTGGCGCAATATGCATTAACGTCCCTAACAACGTGGCGATACCGAGCATCAAACCTGACGCGATAAAGCCCGGAATCAGGGGAGTAAAGATAGTGGCAAAGTTTGCCAGGAATTGTTGCAAAGATGATTGCTGCTTACTCTTGAGCTGACTTTTGTTTTCATCGGCTATTGCATGCAAATCTTTTTTGTCTAGCAGATTATTCATGCTATCTGCCGCTCTCTGCGCTTTACCAACGCCAAAAATGACCTGCACTTCGTTGCCGTTTATAACAACACCACTGATACTCTCTGAGAGTTGTTCTTTCACATGGTGTGCTATTAACGTTGTATCCGCCACTTTCAGACGCAAGCGGGTCATGCAATTGCCACAATGCAGAATGTTGTTTTTGCCACCTGCCAGAACAATAATTTTCGCGAGTAGATCGGTGCTAATATGTTTAGACATTATTTCGCTTCCTTAGAAATGGCCGCCCGTATATAACCCCCGTTTTTCGACAGCAACGCTTGGGCGTCATCGGCGGAACACTGACTCAAAATCATTACAATGGCTGATTTACAGTTTCGGTGTGATTGCTTCAACGCATTTTCTGCATCGCGCCGTGAGCAGGCAGTAGCATCGGTAACGATCTTAATTTGCCGTTCAAAGAGCTTTCGGTTAGAAGCGACAACATCAACCATCAAATTGCCATACACTTTTCCCATTTTTATCATTAAACAGGTTGAAAGCATGTTTAGGATCAGCTTTTGCGCGGTCCCGGCTTTCATACGCGAGGATCCCGTTATCACTTCTGAGCCTACAACAGGCGTTATGGCAACACTGGCGTATTCAGCAATTTCACTGCCGGGGTTACATGCTATGGAAATAACATTGCAACCTATTACATTGCGTGCGTGCGCTAGCGCGGACACGACATATGGCGTACGTCCACTTGCAGCAATACCCACGACAGTATCAGCCACAGAGAGGTCAATAGCGGTCAGGTCGTGAATTGCCGCCTGGCGGTTATCTTCAGCCCCCTCTACGGCTTTCAGGATTGCAGTATGACCACCGGCAATAATTCCCTGCACCAGTTCGCTTTTTACGCCATAGGTTGGCGGACATTCACTGGCATCAAGGATCCCTAATCGTCCGGAGGTGCCTGCGCCAACATAGATTAAGCGACCGCCCTTTGCGACGGCTTTAGCGATTAACTCCACAGCGGCTGCAATATCAGGTAAACACTTTTCTACCGCGAGGGCCACTTTTTGATCCTCCGCATTGATCACCCTGCACATTTCAACTGTGCTTAGTCGGTCAATTTCCATAGATGCTGGATTAGCGTTTTCAGTCACCATCTTGCTCAAATCTAAATTCATATTAATCTCTTAATTATTTAACAACCATTTCATGAATGAGAGTTTCTGTTTATCAGGTAAGCCAAGATAGGCCGATTTAACCTGATCAAGGTTATCTGTGCTGTCTTGTTTTATACCGTCGATTTGATTTTTATCCTCAGCGAGGAATGACCTGAAATCAGAAAAAATGTTAATGCTCTCTGGGAAAACTTTTTCCATGGTAAAGGGGATGGTAGTATCATTGGCCCTCAGCATAAATTGTGGATTGCGAGCCTGGTCTATAACCTCCTTTTCATCGATGACCTTCGGGGTGGTAAGTATGAGTTTTTCTCTGCCGCTATAGTTAAATGTAAATATATAAGGTGCTGAGGTCATTCGCCCTTTACCTTGATTGACGGATTCCGGATTGACGGAACTATCGAATTTAATAACAAGCTTTTGCTCGCCGTCTGGTAGAGTCAGACTCTTTGAAAAGAGAGATAGCTTCGAATCTTTAGCGGCCAGAACAACAATGTTTTCACCCAAGTCAAGTGTGACTCTGGCGCATGCAAAGCTCGACATAAAAAATAATAATAGTAATGCTTTCATAGATAACCCCTGTAAATAAGAGTAAACGCTATACCCTTATATAAGGCGACGTAGAGTGCCTGATTAGCATTTAAAATTCATAGCGTAATCCGAGGTGGAAATAGTCATCTGCCGGGTCGCTACCACCAAAAGAAACGTTGTCGCCAGTAACCCTGTTGGTGCCGGCTTCACCATTGCGCCAGGAATACGAGGCATAAACTGAGCTTTTTGCGGTGGCTTTGTACTGAACTTCAAAGGTCGCATCTCGAAGCTTAAGTCCGTCACCGTCATGATTTTCTAAATGACGATAGCCAGTCCGGAGCCACCATTCAGGCGTCAGCGACCAGACAATTGTTGCTTCGTAATCTTTATCAGTGCTGTCCGGACGGCCATCAAGATACTCAACAGTATCTTCGGAATAGAGTAGACCAAACATAAAATCACCCAAATAATAACGAGTACCTACTCCCCACATCTGGTATTTATCAGCATCATCATCGGATTGCGCAGAGGTCTCATCATGGCTGGCCTGCGATTGCTGCACGGCGATAACAGGCTGAAGCTTGCCCGCAAAGCCGAGATCGAGTGTATAACGCAGAGCAGTATTTATGCCGTAATCAAGGTCAGATGAATTATTGCCAATAATCCACGCACTGGATACGTCAAGATTTCCTAACGTATTCTGGTACTGTATGGTGCCATCCTGGCGGAAAACCTGAACAGCGGTGGGATCGATAAAATTTGCCTGGCGGGCCATAGCAACGTCTGACGAGGCAAATACATCACCAATGTCTGTAAACATAATCAGGCCGGATGAAACGCGTCCTGCTGTGATTTTACCGTACTCGGCGAAGTCAACGCCTGCCCAGACATATCGTGCGGTCAAATCGTCTGGGTCCTCCGCTTTGATATTGTTTGCGTATTCGGCTGCATTCACCTGGTATTGTGTAAAACCAATCACGGCAAATTTGTCATCAATCATCTGGCGTGCCGAGAAACCAATTCGACCATCAAAATCGCCTGAAACGTCACCTGTTTTTTTATCTGATACGTTAAAACCAAGGCGCCCGTAAAGGTCAATGTTAGAGCCATCGTTAGCCTGATAAATGACGGCTGCATGGCCTGAAGAAGCAAGTGTAATTAATAACCAGGATAAATGTTTCAGTCCATTTCTCATAAATAAATCCTATTCTTAGTAGAGTGGTATGATGTTTGTTCGCGGGAATTGTTGATCGTTTTAAATTCATTTTAAATGGAATCATAAATTCCTTTTAAATGTTTGTGATGACTGTCAAAATTTATATTCGAGGTTTTGATCGTTATGTGTTGTATTTATCTTTAAGAGAGAATACATTGCTTTTTTAGATGTTATAGGGGTGATTTATGAGTTATTTGAAAAAAATAAGAATGGATTATAATAATTATACTGATACAGAGAAGAAAATTGCTCTATACATCATCAATCATCTTGATGCTTTCAAAGGATGTTCTTCCCACTCAATCGCGCTAGCATTGTGTGTCGCCCAATCATCTATTTCAAAGTTTGCCAAAAAACTCGGTGCTCACGGCTTCGCCGATCTAAAATTGATGCTGATAGAAGAATACAGCAGAGAAAAAAGTGCAAAAGCTGATTATAGCCTTCACAGTACTATTCATAGTTCTGACCCTTTAAATGTAATAGCTGATAAGTTAATTGCAGAAAAAGTTCATGCATTAAGAGAAACGACAGTAAATATGGATTTTGTAAAACTGGAAAAGATAATAGGAATAATAGATAAGGCGAGGCATATACAAATTGTTGGTCTCGGAGGCTCTGCGCTGGCTGCAAAAGATCTCGCTTTTAAATTATTAAAAATTGGCTATCGTGTAACATGTGAGATTGACACACATGTGCAAATATCTGTTGCTCAGGCTTTGAATAAAGATGATATACAAATTTCCTTGTCTTACTCAGGTAAGAAAAAGGAGATATTGATCGCCGCAGAAGCGGCAAAAGAGAAAGGCGCGAAGATCATAGCTATAACATCACTGGCAAATAATCCTTTGCGGGAGAGGGCTGATTATATTCTGGAGACGGTATCGAACGAAGATGAATGGCGCAGCTCATCGATCTCTTCCCGAACTGCCCAAAATTGTATAACAGATTTGTTATTTGTCGGACTGCTACAGCGCAATGACAGGCACTCACTCAACATGATAGAGCGCAGCCGTGAACTTATTAACCGGCTTGAGTAATGACCCGGTAACGCCAGCGCTTACCGGGCCTACAAGGGCGAGAATGCAGCGAAACTAAATCACACCCTGTCCGTTCATCGCATCGGCCACCTTCACGAACCCGGCGATATTCGCCCCGCGCACGTAGTTAGTTTGCGAAGCCTCGCCGCCGTACTCCACGCAGGCGTGATGAATATCGAGCATGATGTGGTGCAGACGGGCATCCACTTTCTCTGCCTTCCAGCCCATTCTCGCGGCGTTTTGCGCCATTTCCAGACCGGATGTTGCCACGCCGCCAGCGTTCGCCGCCTTGCCTGGCGCAAACAGCACGCCCGCGTCCAGGAACAGGTCGGTCGCTTCAATAGTGGTGGGCATATTTGCCCCTTCCGCTACCGCTTTCACGCCATTGCTAATCAGCGTCCGGGCGGCATCCACGTCCAGTTCGTTTTGCGTCGCGCACGGCAGGGCGATATCCACCGGCACGCCCCACGGCTGTTTACCTTCCAGATAGGTCAGGCCAAATTCACGGGCATAATCCGCTACCCGACCGTCACGGCTGGCCTTGATTTCGCACAGACGCGCCAGTTTTTCTGCTGTAAAGCCAGCTTCATCCACCACGGTGCCGCTGGAGTCGGAGGCGGTCACCACGCGCGCGCCAAACGCCATCGCTTCCTCGATAGCGTACTGCGCCACGTTACCGGAGCCGGAGACCGCCACGCGCATCCCCTCGAAGCTCAGCCCGTGACGCTTAAGCATCGCTTCGGTGAAATAGACCAGACCATAACCCGTCGCTTCGGGGCGAATCAGGCTACCGCCAAACGACAGACCTTTGCCGGTAAAGACGCAGGCGCTGTTGTTGGAGAGCTTTTTCATCATCCCGGCCATAAAGCCTACTTCACGCCCCCCCACGCCGATATCCCCGGCAGGAACGTCGGTGTCCGGCCCAAGGTGGCGATAAAGCTCAGTGACCAGCGCCTGGCAGAAGCGCATCACTTCGCCTTCGCTCTTGCCTTTCGGATCGAAATCACTCCCGCCTTTACCGCCGCCCATCGGCAGGGTAGTGAGCGCATTTTTAAAGGTCTGCTCGAAGCCGAGGAATTTCAGAATCGACAGGTTCACCGAGGGGTGGAAGCGCATCCCGCCCTTAAACGGCCCAATGGCGGAGTTAAACTGCACGCGCCACGCGCGGTTGACCTGCACCTGATTGCGGTCGTCCACCCACGCCACGCGGAACTGGATGACGCGCTCCGGCTCTACCAGACGTTCAAGCAGCGCCATCTGACGGTAACGCGGATTTTCCTCAAGGAAGGGCCACAGGGTGGTCATGACTTCACGAACGGCCTGGGCAAACTCGCTTTGGTGCGGGTCGCGCTGCTGAACATGGGCAAGAAAGCTTTCCAGAGAGCGTGTCTGATCCATAGATATAAGAACCTCTTATAATAATTTATGCGTGTGGCGTAGATGTTTTGTGTCGTTTTTTTGACTATACCACCCGCACCGCTTTGAGAGGCAAGCAGAAATTTATGCCGCAAGGGAAATTAATGACAGGGCGCGCGTCATAACCAAAAGCGATGACGAGATAAATTAAAGATCCCGTCCGGATCGACCGTTATAGATATAAATGATGCAAAGGAAATAAAGTCTATGAACCGTTACGCAATGGCCGCGTTATGTTTGATGGTGTCCGCCGGGGCACAGGCTGACCGCATTCGCCCGGATGTCGAGGTCAACGTGCCGCCAGAGGTTTTTAGCGCTGGCGGCCAGCGTACGCAGCCGTGTAATCAGTGCTGTATCTATCAGGATCAAAACTATTCCGAAGGCGCAGTAGTCAGGGCAGATGGCGTGCTGTTGCAGTGCCAGCGTGATGAACGCACCCTCAGTACAAATCCGCTGGTCTGGCGTCGCGTAAAAGAATAAACGCTTCCAGCAGCGGTATATCCGCCGGGGCTAAAGCATACGTGAACGCGTCTTCTGGCGTGCACCATACCAGCGCCGAGTGATAATGCGCCTTCAGCTGACCGCTAAATTCAGGCACATGCCAGGCGTGGAGGTGAATCAGCCGCTGCGACACCTCCCGCTGGTGGCTTGCCACATACCGCGCGGGCACGGCCTCAATGCCGAGCTCTTCACGCAGTTCGCGGATCAGCGCTTCCGGCTGGGTCTCACCGGCTTCAACCTTCCCGCCCGCAAATTCCCACATTCCTGGCTGATCGGCATGTTCGGGACGCTGCGCCAGCAAAATCTTGCCCCCTTTTTCGAGGATGGCCGCAACCACATCGAGTGTTTTCAGCATGTTCGTCAATAATTAATAGTGAAAAACGACATATTATCGTGCCCTTCCAAAGAGTCCAGTCATCAGGAGAATCAGGTGAAAGAGACATCCGCCTGGGTTGCGCCCATGGAAACCCTTCCCGTCAGCCTCAGCCCCATCGCCGCCATGCAGAAAAAACACTTCGGCGCGGTGCTGAACCCCACGCGCTGGTGGGGGCGTATGCCGCGTCTTTTCTGGCTGGTGGCGCTGTTTGTCGGCTATCTGGAGCGGCGCAATGCGCGATTGACCCCGGTTCTGCGATCGCTGCTAACGACGCGGATCTCGCAGATCTGCCACTGCGCATTTTGTATTGATGCCAACAGCCTGCGTCTGGCCGAGCGGAGCGGGGCGCTGGATAAAGTGCAGGCCGTCAGCGACTGGCAAAATTCCACCCTGTTCAGCGAAGAGGAGCGCGCGGCGCTGGCCTATGCGGAAGCGGTCACCGCCACGCCACCTCAGGTGGATGAAAATATCAAAAGTCTGCTGAAGCGCCACTTTACGGAAGAGACCATCACCGAAATGACGGCTCTGATTGCCTTTCAGAATCTTTCCGCCCGCTTTAACGCCGCGCTGGATATTCCGGCTCAGGGGCTGTGCGCCACGTTTAAAGGTAAACCGCATGCTGGATAAACATCTGCACCCCCGACTGAAACCCGGGTTAAATCAGCTGGCCGCCGCGCTGGATAAACCGTTTATCACGCCTGATGGCTTAACGCTCGCCGGGTTTGCGATTGGCGTGCTGGCGTTACCGTTTCTGGCGCTGGGCTGGTATCCGGCGGCGCTGGTCGCCATAGTGCTGAACCGGCTGCTGGACGGGCTGGACGGCGCGCTGGCGCGTCGCCGTGGCCTGACGGATGCGGGAGGGTTTCTTGATATCGCCCTCGACTTCCTGTTTTATGCCCTGGTGCCGTTTGGCTTTGCGCTGGCCGCTCCGGCTGATAACGCGATCGCCGCCGCCTGGCTGCTGTTCGCTTTTATGGGGACGGGCAGCAGTTTTCTTGCCTTTGCCGCGCTGGCGGGGAAGCATGATATCGACAACCCCGGCTATGCGCACAAGTCGCTTTATTACATTGGGGGATTAAGGGAAGGAACGGAGACCATCGCGCTGTTTGCGCTGTGCTGCCTGTTTCCGGCGCATTTCGCGCTGTTTGCCTGGACGTTTGGCGCGTTGTGCTGGCTGACCACCACAACGCGCATCTGGAGCGGTTATATCACGCTGAAATCACTTCCCCGCTAGCGTGCGCTCTCCGGTCCGCGCTCCCCGGTGGAGACCGGGTTCTGCGGATGGCTGCTCCATTCGTACCAGCCGCCGTCGTAGACGGCAACGTTCTGCCAGCCCATGGCGCGGGCATACATAAAGGCTTCAGACGCGCGCCAGCCGGTACCACAGTAAAACGCAACGTGCTGCTCCGGCAGGATATTCCACGTTTTCCACATGGCGGCAATATCATCGGCGCTGCGCATGGTGCCATCCGGATTGTGGAAATCTTCCATGTGGGTCGCGTCGCTGCCCGCATGGCCCCAGCGCGCACCGGCAATTTCACCTTTTGGCTTGATATAGCTGTAGCCGCTGGTTTCACCGATAAACTCTGGCCAGGAACGAATGCTCACCAGCGAGGCGTCCTGACGGTGCAGCATTCCCCGGGCCTGCTCCAAATCCACCATCAGCCGGGGCTGGCCCGGGATCGGCGCGCCAAAATCAGGGGCTGGCTTGACCTTTGCAGGCGTTCCGCGCTCAACGGGCAGGCTGGCGTCGGACCACGCCTTCCAGCCGCCATCCAGAATTCGCACATCCTTCACGCCCGCGTAGAGCATGATCTGCGCCACGCGCGCGGCGGCATACACGTCGCGACCGTACAGAATGACGGTGGTATCGTGACGGATCCCGTGCTTCGCCAGCGTCGCTTTCAGCTTTTCGTCAGAGACCTTATTCCACAGCGGTTCGCTTTCCACTTCATTGGTGTCGATATAGCCCGCACCGGGAATGTGGCTCAGGAGATAAAGCTTCGGCGCACCCCAGCCAGCCTCGATCACCTTCCATTCTCCGGCTGGTGCGGCGGTAACGGGTTTGCCCTGCTGCAACTGGCGGATCCACTGCGGATAAACCAGCTGTTCGAAATGCGCCAGACGTTGCAGACGGTCGGATTGTTGCAGGGCATCGCTCAGGGTGGAGACGTGGGTAAAGCCCGCTTTCTCCAGCCGCGCTTTGACGGTCTGGTTGTCATCATCGTTGCCATAGAGCGCGACCGGCATGTCTGGCGTAAGCCGATGTTGTTTTGCCCAGCCGCTGAGCTGTTCATCGCTCATTGCCCCAAGCCAGCTGGCAGAGAGATTAAGCGCGGCGGGTTCATGCCCGGACGTTCCGCTCAGGGTCTGCGGCCAGCCGTTATAGAACGCACTGACGCGCGTATCAATTACCGCGCCGTTTTGCGCCTGGAGCTGGTCCAGCGTGAGGGAGTGGGGCATATCAGCCGCCGTGGAGGAGAGTGAGGCGAGGCCGCAGAGCAGGGCCAGCGCGGTCAGTTGAGAAACACGTTTCATCGAAAAACCTGACGTCATTAAAAGAGGGGGGCATTGTCGTCTCTCCTGAAGCCAAAAACATTGCGTTAGCACATTATTGCCAGCGAGAAATCTCAATCACCTCGCCGCCGGGCGGAATATCGTCCTCATCATGCGTGACCAGCACCACCGGGATCCTGCGCTGGCGAGTAACTTCGAATACCCACGCCCGGAATGAGGCGCGCAGCGTTTTATCCAGTCGACTGAACGGCTCGTCGAGCAGCAATGCCTGCGGCTGGGCGAGAAGAGCGCGCAACAGGCTGACCCGGGCGCGCTCGCCGCCGGACAGGGTCGCCGGATCGCTGGCGTAGTGGTTTGCCAGCCCGGCAGTGTCCAGGGCCTGTTCTACCGCGTTGCGGCGGGCGCGCCCGACGATGTGCGCCGGCAGCGCCAGCATCAGGTTTTGCCCCACGCTGAAGGCGTCAAACAGCAGGGCATCCTGAAACAGAATGCCGATCCCGCGCGTTTCCACGGGGAGCATATCGCAGCGGCGATCGTTCAGCCACAGCTCGCCGTGCGCCTTAAAATCAGCGGATAACGCCCCCACCATCCAGGCGAAAAGGGTCGATTTCCCGCTCCCGGAGGGCCCCATCAGCGTGACAATCTCCCCCGCCGGGACGCGGAAGTTGACCTCACGGAAGAGTGGCGCAATGGTGAGATTTTTCACGTTCAGCATTAACGTAATCCTTGTCTGTGACGGCCCACGAGCCGGGAGAGCAGCGCGGCAAGGGCAAATACGCTGCTGCTCAACAGCAACAGACCCAGCGCCCGGCTGGCGAGGATCGGAATGCTGCCGCCGCTGCTGAGGGCGACCGCCTCCGTCGTCAGGGTGGTGAAACGTCCCGCTCCCAGCCAGAGGGTCGGCATGTACTGGGCCATGCTCACGGAAAAGCCGGTGGCAAAGGCCAGCAGGGCCGGACGAATCATCAGGGGGCATTTCACCAACCAGAAAATTTTCGTCTGTCGCCAGCCCAGCGTTCTGGCGGTGAGGATAAGCCGGGGATCGAGCCTGCGCCAGGCCGGTTGCAGCACCAGGAGCATCCACGGGAGAACCCAGAGCATATGGCTCCAGAGCACCGCAGCGTACTGGCCGTCGATGCCCAGCCACAGCGCCACGGCATATTGCCCGGACACGAGGGGCAGCGCCGGGAGGGCGAGCGGCAGCCAGACCCACACCGCGCCGCGCTGGGGTCCCCACTCAAGCCAGAGCATGAGGATGGCCAGCGCTGTCAGGCTGGACAGCAGTCCCAGTGAAAGGCTGTCGCTGACGGGGCCGATGTCGTCCCGGCGTGCCAGCATCAGCAGAACCAGCGCACAGAGGACGCCGCACAGCGGCAGTAACCCGCCCAGCGTCCGTGCGGGCAGCGCAGTATGCGAAGCGCGACGAACTCCGGAGGGGTCACGCTGGGCGCGCCGCCATGCCGTCCAGAAGCCGTATCCCACCGCGGCAAGCGCCGCCAGCAGCAGGAGCAACACCAGACACAGCAGCGTTCCCTTTGTTTGCTGTTGTGCATCGCCCTGGGTGAGCCACTGCCAGGCCAGCACCGCCAGCGTCGGCGGGTTGCCCGGCCCGAGCACGATCGCCACATCCACCACGGAAAGCGACCAGGCCAGCACCGCCAGCATGACAGCGCCCAGCGCGGGGGCAATGGCCGGGAGGACGAGCCAGTTGAGCGCCTGCATGCGTCCGTAGCCGAAGGTATGCAGGACAATTTTCTGCTGTGCGAGGCGCTTTTCAGGCAGCGCGGCGTAAATTGCCCACAGAACGAACGCGCTCTCTTTGACCGCAAGCGTCAGGCCAAGCCCGATACCGTAGCGGTCAAGCTGCGGCGAACAGACTGTACAGATCCGGTAAAACTGCCCTCCTTCCGCAAACAGCAGCAGCGCGCTGGTGGCGAAGGCGACGTGCGGCACGGCTAACAGCCACGGCAGACGGGTGCTCAGGCGCTGCCAGCCTTCACCCGGCCAGAGAAGCGCAAGCAGGATCAGGGCGATAAACAGTGAGCCCAGCGTCGCGATAAGCGTGGAAACCAGCGTGGCGGCCAGCGCCCGCGGCAGCTGCGGGTCGGCAAACAGCGTCGCCCAGTTACTGAGTGAAAACGCCGGGGCCAGCAGCATGCCGCTGGCGGGAAGCAGGGGCAGATAGATGACCGCCATTGCCGCCCAGACCAGCCCGCTTAGCGGGTCCCGTAGCGGCGAAGCCATTCCTGCTCCAGGGCGTTAACCCAGGCGGCGTGAGGTTCGGGAAGTACATCAGGCGTGCCTGAGGGGGTAAAGGCGCGAAGCTGTTTTGCCGCTTTCGCAGGCAGTTTTTCGCCATCCAGCACGCTCGGGTCACCCCAGACGGCAGGATTAGCTTTGCGGATCTGCGCCTGCGGTGACAGCAGGAAATTCGCCACCACTTTCGCGCCTGCGCTCGCGCTGGCGTTTGCCGGGATAGCGACAAAATGGACGTTGCCGATCATGCCTTTGAGAAAGCCGAAACTGTAGCTGTCGGCAGGCAGTTCACCGCTCGCCACCTTTTGCATCGCATGGGCGGGGTTAAAGGTGAGCGACAGGTTCAGACTGCCGCTGGCCAGCAGCGTATCCATGCGCGCAGGCGACGGAGGAAAATCGTTCCCTTCGCGCCACAGCAGGGGGTGCAGCGTATCAAGGTAATCCCACAGCGGCGCGGTGACCTGCGCAAAGGTACTGTCCGGCGCGTTTTTTAACGCCTCCGGATGGGCGGTCAGCGCCAGCAGTAGCTGCTCAAGAAACGCCGTGCCGGTAAAATCCGGCGGTCGCGGATAGCTCACCTTGCCAGGGTGCTGTCGGGCGTATACCAGCAGCGCGTGGGGATCTGACGGTGGTGTCGGCGTACTCGCTTTACGGGCGATAAAGGTTAATTGCGCGCCGCCCCACGGGGATTCTGCCCCATCGGTCGGGATGGCAAAATCTTCCGTTACCGGTTTACGGGTATCGACGTAGCGCCAGTTGGGCAGGGTTTTCGCCCAGCCGGTGAGCAGCAGGTTTGCCGCTTTCAGGTTGCGGAAGTTTTCCCCGTTTACCCAGAGCAGATCCACCGACCCGTTACTGCTGCGTCCTGCGGCATGTTCCGTCTGGATCCGCTTCACCGCGTCGGCGGCATCGGCCAGATGAACGATCTTCAGGTTGATGGCGTAGTGCGTTTTCATCTCGCCGCTTACCCAGTCGAGGTAGCGGTTAACGGCCTCGTCACCGCCCCAGGCGTTAAACCAGACGGTCTGCCCGGTGGCCTGTTGCTGAATGGATTGCCAGCTCTCTGCGGCGAAGGCAGAGGTTGCCAGCAGCAGACTCGTCAGAAACGCGCAAAAACGCACCCGGCGCATAATGCCTCACTTTTTAATCGAAGGGATGTAACGGGAAAACAGCCAGCGAGTGACCAGCGGTAATAACCCTAACAGTGTAAAGGCGAACAGCAGTCCCGGCGACAGAATATCGCGCAGCGAGGTGAGTTTCCCCAGCTCGCGTCCGGCGTTCAGATAAATGACGGTGGCAGGCAGCATTGCAAGCTGGCTGACCCACCAGTAGTGACGCACCCTGAGACGGGTTAGCCCCATCAGCAAATTGACCAGAAAGAACGGGAACAACGGCATCAGGCGCAGGGCAAAAAGGTAGCGCGCGCCGTCGCGATCCATCCCCGCATCGATCGTGCTCATCTGTGCGTCAAAGCGCCGCTGCACCCAGTCACGCAGCAGATAACGGCTGACGAGCATGGCAAGCGTGGCGCCGAGCGTCGAGGCAAATGACACCAACAGCGTCGCCTCCCACAGGCTGAAAAGCGCCCCGCCGAGCAGCGTCAGAAGCGCGGCTCCGGGGATCGACAGCGCGGAGAGCAGAACGTAAACCGCAAAATAGATCAGCGCGCTCTGAAGGGGCGCCTGCTCCACACGATCGAGCAACGTTTGCTGGTGCATTTTTAGCGTGTCGAGGGAGAGCATGCCTGGAGGAAGCAAAACAATGGTCAAAACAAATGCGCCCAGAAGGGCGCACAGAAGACTGATTTTTTTAATATTCACTGAAGTTTACAGCTTGAACGTTGCCCATACCGGCGCATGGTCGGATGGCTTTTCCATGCTGCGGATATCATAGTCGATACCGGTTTCGATGCAGCGTTCGGCCAGGGGGGCGCTCGCCAGCAGCAGATCAATACGCAGGCCCCGGTTGTCATCGAAGCCTTTAGAGCGATAGTCAAACCACGAGAAGCGGTCCTGCGTTTCCGGGTTAGCCGTGCGGAAAGTATCCACCAGCCCCCAACCCAGCAGGCGCTCCATCCACTCGCGCTCCTCCGGCAGGAAAGAGCATTTGCCGGTGCGCAGCCAGCGCTTACGGTTCTCTTCGCCAATACCGATATCCAGATCCGTCGGGCTGATATTCATGTCGCCCATGATCAGCACCGGGTTTTCTTTTTTGAGTTCGGTTGTCAGGTAGTTTTGCAGATCCTGATAAAACTTCGCTTTGGCCGGGAATTTGGTTTCATGATCGCGGCTTTCACCCTGCGGGAAATAGCCGTTGATGACGGTCACATTGCCGAGCGCGGAAGGAATTTCCGCCATGATGATGCGGCGTTGCGCCTCTTCATCGTCACCCGGGAAGCCACGACGCACCGACACCGGCGTATCTTTGGTCAGCAGCGCAACGCCGTAGTGGCCTTTCTGACCGTGGTAAAAAACGTTATAGCCCAGCTTCGCTACCTCTTCGAGCGGGAACATATCGTCGTGAACTTTTGTCTCCTGCAAGCCGATCACATCTGGCTGATGTTGCTCAACAATCGCTTCAAGCTGGTGAGGGCGGGCACGCAGGCCGTTGATATTAAAAGAGACAAATTTCATAGTCGCTGCCAATGCAAGGTGAATAGTGCAAGGATGGTAGCAGAATTTACGTCGTCTGTTATCCGCTTCGCCCAATTACTGCGACAGATAATGCCGACGGTGCAATATTTGCACCATTTCGGCGCGTTTTGCCCTCGAACAGGGCATAAAGGACCGATAAATTTCGCGAGCGATCACAATTCCAGAATTATATTTGGCCTCTGCATACTCTTTCTTGTTTTCATGCGGCAAAGCGCCGCTTTTCGTAAAAATATTCACTATTTATGCATTAACAGTGAATAACTCCATATTGTAACTCATTGATATTCTGTTACCTCAACCCGTTTATGCATTTTTATCGCTGGCTGGCACGAACGCTGCAATCTACATTCACAGTGCAAACACTCAATTATTTAACATTTAAACAACCTTTTATTTACCGGATGAGGTCGCTATGTCTCTGTCAGTTACGCGTGAAAATTTCGATGAATGGATGATGCCGGTATACGCTCCGGCGGCTTTTATTCCGGTACGTGGGGAAGGCTCTCGCCTGTGGGATCAGCAGGGCAAAGAGTATATCGACTTTGCGGGTGGGATTGCGGTAAATGCGTTGGGGCATGCAAATCCGGCGCTGCGGCAGGCGCTGAATGACCAGGCGGCGAAATTCTGGCATACCGGCAACGGTTATACCAACGAACCGGCATTGCGTCTGGCGAAGAAGCTGATCGACGCCACTTTCGCAGAAAAAGTCTTTTTCTGTAATTCCGGCGCGGAAGCGAACGAAGCGGCGCTGAAGCTGGCGCGAAAATATGCGCACGATAAATTCGGCGCGCACAAAAGCGGCATCGTAGCCTTTAAAAATGCCTTCCATGGCCGAACGCTGTTTACCGTCAGCGCGGGTGGTCAGCCCTCATATTCTCAGGATTTTGCGCCGCTGCCGCCGGATATCCGGCATGCGGCGTATAACGATTTACACTCTGCCAGCGAGCTGATTGACGACACCACCTGTGCGGTGATTGTCGAGCCCATGCAGGGGGAAGGCGGCGTCATGCCCGCCCAGAAAGCGTTCCTGCAAGGGCTGCGCGAGCTGTGCGATCGGCATAACGCGGTCCTGATTTTTGACGAAGTCCAGACCGGCGTGGGCCGCACGGGTGAGCTGTACGCCTACATGCACTATGGCGTGGCCCCGGATGTGCTCTCAACAGCCAAAGCGCTCGGCGGCGGTTTCCCGGTGGGGGCGATGCTGACCACCGATAAATTCGCCAGCGTGATGACCGTGGGCACCCATGGCACCACATACGGCGGCAACCCGCTGGCAACCGCTGTCGCCGGACAGGTGCTGGATATCATCAACACCCCTGAGGTGCTGAACGGCGTGAAGCAGCGTCACCAGTGGTTTGTTGAGCGCCTTACTGCCATCAATAACCAGACCGGCTTGTTCAAAGAGATCCGCGGTCTGGGGCTGTTAATAGGCTGTGAGCTTGCCCCTGAGTTTGCCGGCAAAGCGAAGCTGATTTCACAGGAAGCGGCAAAGCAGGGCGTAATGGTGCTGATTGCCGGTGCTAACGTGGTGCGGTTTGCCCCTGCGCTGATCGTCAGCGAGGAAGAGGTCAGAACCGGGTTAGATCGTTTTGCGCTGGCCTGCGAACAGGTGAAGTCCGGGGTGTCATCATGATGGTCATCCGTCCCGTTGCGCACGGCGATCTCGCCGGGCTTATGCAGCTTGCCGGTAAGACAGGGGGCGGGCTAACCTCGCTGCCTGCCGATGAAAAAACGCTGTCGGCGCGCATTGAGCGCGCCCTGCAAACCTGGCAGGGAACGTTGCCAAAAAGCGAACAGGGCTATGTGTTCGTGCTGGAAGATACCGGCACGGGAACCGTGGCGGGGATTTGCGCCATCGAGGTGGCCGTCGGGCTTAACGATCCGTGGTACAACTACCGCGTCGGCACGATGGTCCACGCCTCGAAAGAGCTGAACGTTTACAACGCGCTGCCGACGCTCTTCCTCTGTAATGACCATACCGGCGCCAGCGAACTCTGCACCCTGTTTCTCGATCCGGACTGGCGCAAAGAGGGCAACGGTTATCTGCTCTCCAAATCGCGCTTTATGTTTATGGCCGCCTTTCGCGACCGCTTCAACGAAAAAGTGGTCGCGGAGATGCGCGGCGTGATTGATGAGACGGGCTACTCGCCGTTCTGGGAGAGTCTGGGCGAACGCTTCTTCTCCATGGAATTTAGCCGGGCGGATTACCTGTGCGGTACCGGTCAGAAAGCGTTTATCGCCGAGCTGATGCCGAAGCATCCTATTTATACCCATTTCTTAACGCCTGAAGCGCAGGCGGTGATCGGCGAAGTTCACCCGCAAACCGCCCCGGCCCGCGCAGTGCTGGAGAAAGAGGGATTTCGCTACCGTAACTACGTCGACATCTTCGACGGCGGCCCGACGCTGGAATGCGACATTGACCGCGTTCGCGCCATCCGTAAAAGCCGCCTGGTTGAGGTTTCAGAAGGCCAGCCCGCGCCGGGCGAGTGGCCAGCCTGCCTGGTCTCTAACGAGAATTACACCAACTTCCGCGCCATGCTGGTGCGAACCAACCCAACATGCGAGCGTCTGGTACTGACGGCTGCGCAACTGGATGCCCTGAAATGTAACGCTGGCGACACGGTTCGCCTGGTGCGGCTCTGCCCTGAGGAGAAAACAGCATGACTCTATGGATTAACGGTGACTGGGTAACGGGCGAAGGTGACGCGCGGACAAAAACTAACCCGGTCGGCCAGGAGGTGCTCTGGTCGGGGAACGACGCCAGCGCCGGGCAGGTTGAGCAGGCCTGCCAGGCTGCACGCCGCGCGTTTCCGGCATGGGCGAAACGGCCATTCTCCGAGCGCCAGGCGCTGGTTGAGAAATTTGCTGCGCTGCTGGAGGCCAATAAAGCCGAGCTGACCCGCATCATTGCCTGCGAAACCAGCAAGCCGCGCTGGGAGGCAACAACCGAAGTCACGGCGATGATCAACAAAATCGCGATATCGGTGAAGGCGTACCATACCCGCACCGGCGAGCAGCATACCGAGATGCCAGACGGCGCCGCCACGCTGCGCCACCGTCCGCACGGGGTGCTGGCGGTGTTTGGCCCGTATAACTTCCCCGGACATCTGCCGAACGGGCACATTGTGCCTGCGCTTCTGGCGGGGAATACCGTCATCTTCAAGCCGAGTGAGTTAACCCCCTTAACCGGAGAAGCAGTCATAAAACTCTGGGAGCAGGCGGGGCTGCCGCCGGGGGTGCTGAATCTGGTGCAGGGCGGGCGTGAAACAGGTCAGGCGCTGAGTGCGCTGAGCGACATTGACGGTTTGCTGTTCACCGGCAGTGCCGGAACGGGGTATCAGCTGCATCGTCAGCTGGCGGGGCAGCCGGAAAAAATTCTGGCGCTGGAGATGGGCGGCAACAACCCGCTGATTGTGGAAGATCCGGATGATATCGATGCCGCGGTCCATCTGACCATTCAGTCGGCGTTCATTACCGCCGGACAGCGCTGCACCTGCGCCCGCCGCCTGCTGGTTAAACGCGGCGCGCAGGGGGATGCGTTCCTGAAGCGTCTGGTGGAGGTGAGCGCGCGTCTGGTTCCCGCGAAATGGGATGCCGAGCCGCAGCCGTTTATCGGCGGGCTGATCTCCGCGCAGGCGGCGCTGAACGTGCTGAAAGCGTGGCAGGAGCACGTGGCGCGCGGGGCGAAAACCCTGCTGGAGCCGAAGCTGGTTCAGCCGGGCACGTCGCTGCTGACGCCGGGGATTATTGAGATGAGTGCGACGAGCAACGTGCCGGATGAAGAGGTCTTTGGCCCGCTGCTGTGCGTCTGGCGCTATGACGATTTTGAGTCGGCGATCGAGATGGCCAACAACACCCGCTACGGCCTGTCGAGCGGCCTGATATCGCCGCATCGCGAGAAATTCGAACAGCTGCTGCTGGAAGCGCGCGCCGGGATCGTGAACTGGAACAAACCGCTGACCGGTGCGGCGAGCACCGCGCCGTTTGGTGGCGTAGGGGCGTCGGGCAACCATCGCGCCAGCGCCTGGTATGCCGCCGATTACTGCGCGTGGCCGATGGCAAGCCTGGAAACCCCGGCGCTGACGCTGCCGGAGACGCTGAATCCGGGGCTGGATTTTACAGAGGGTGACGCCCATGAAAGCGCGTGAGGTTAACTTTGACGGCCTCGTGGGGCTGACGCACCACTATGCCGGGCTGTCGTTCGGTAATGAAGCCTCGACGAAGCACCGTTTCCAGGTCTCGAACCCGAAGCTGGCGGCGAAGCAGGGTCTGTTGAAAATGAAGGCGCTGTCCGATGCCGGTTTCCCGCAGGCGGTGATCCCGCCTCAGGAGCGACCAAACGTGGCCGTGCTGCGCCAGCTGGGGTTCAGCGGTACGGATGAACAGGTGGTGGAAAAAGCAGGCACGCAGACGCCACACCTGCTTTCGGCGGCCAGTTCAGCCTCCTCGATGTGGGTGGCGAATGCCGCCACCGTTGCGCCGTCGGCGGATACGCTGGACGGCAAAGTGCATCTGACCGTTGCTAACCTGAACAACAAATTCCACCGCGCCAGCGAAGCGGAGACCACCGGGCGCGTGCTGCGCGCCATTTTTAATCATGAAGCGCATTTCGAGGTGCATTCGGCGCTGCCGCAGGTCGCGATGTTTGGCGATGAAGGGGCGGCAAACCACAACCGTCTGGGCGGCGACTATGGCGAGCCGGGTTTGCAGCTGTTTATCTATGGACGGGAAGAGGGCGGCCACGCCGCGCCGGTTCGTTATCCGGCGAGACAAACTTTAGCCGCAAGCCAGGCGGTTGCGCGGCTGAACCAGGTTAATCCTTCTCAGGTGATTTTTGCCCAGCAAAATCCGCAGGTGATCGACCAGGGCGTGTTTCATAACGACGTCATTGCCGTTTCCAACCGTCAGGTGCTGTTCTGCCACGAGCAGGCGTTTGCCCATCAGGAAAAGTTGCTGGCCACGCTGCGCGAACGCGTGCCGGGATTTATGCCGATTCAGGTGCCCACGCAGGCGGTAAGCGTACAGGATGCGGTCGAAACGTATCTGTTCAACAGCCAGCTGCTGAGCCGGGATGATGGCAGCATGATGCTGGTGCTGCCGCAGGAGTCCCGCAACCATCAGGGCGTCTGGCGCTATCTCAGCGAACTGGTGCAGGCGGATAACCCGATTGATGAACTGCGCGTGTTTGATCTGCGGGAAAGTATGGCCAATGGCGGGGGACCGGCGTGCCTGCGACTGCGCGTGGTGTTAACGCCGGAGGAGATGCAGGCCGTGAATCCGGCGGTGATGATGAACGACACGCTGTTCAATACTCTCAATGACTGGGTGGACCGCTATTATCGCGACCGTCTGGTTCAGGCCGATCTGGTTGATCCGCAGCTGCTGCGCGAAGGCCGCGAGGCGCTGGATGCATTATCGACCATCCTGCAACTGGGATCGGTTTATCCGTTCCAGCGCTAAGGAGATGATATGGAAAACTTACTGGCGCTGACGCTGGCCGAAGAGACACCGGAGCGGCAAGAGGGGGAAGGCCCCTCGTTCCACTGGCGATGGCTGGGGCAGGGCGTGCTTGAAATGACGCCGATGGGGGAATATGACCTGTCGCTGCTGCTTTCGACCGGCATTCACGGAAACGAAACCGCGCCCGTGGAGATTGTCGATCTTTTGCTGCGCGCGCTGTTTCGCGCAGAGATCACGCTGCACTGCCGTCTGCTGGTGGTGCTGGGAAATCCGCCTGCGCTGGCGCAAAATAAACGGTATCTCGTGAGCGACATCAACCGCATGTTTGGTGGTCGCTGGGCGCAGTTTCCACAGAGTGATGAGACGACACGCGCGCAATGGCTGGAGAAGGTGGTCACGACGTTTTTTGCCGGGGCGGGGGAAACGCGCTGGCACCTCGATCTGCATACGGCCATTCGCGCCTCGTACCACGTGCGTTTTGGCGTGTTACCGCAGCGTCATCAGCCGTGGGATGAGGCGTTTCTGACCTGGCTTGGCGACGCGGGGCTGGAGGCGCTGGTTTTCCACCAGACGCCAGGCGGCACGTTTACCCACTTCACCTGCGAGAATGTTGGCGCGTTATCCTGCACCCTGGAGCTGGGAAAAGCGCTGCCGTTCGGGCAAAACGACCTGACGCGTTTTGCCCCTACGTATCAGGCGCTTCGGGCGTTGCTCGCCGGGGTTGCGCCGGAACCCTCCCGGGAACCCGTTGTGCGCTATCGGGTCGTGCAGCAGATCACGCGTCAAAGCGAGGCTTTCCAGCTACATATGGCGCCCCATACGCTGAACTTTACGCCGTTTCGCCAGGGCGTCCTGCTGGCGGAAGATGGTGAGACGCGCTATGCGGTACAGAAATCCACGGAATATGTTTTATTTCCTAATCCGTCGGTCGCGTTTGGTTTGCGAGCAGGCCTGATGCTGGAAAAAATGCCCTGATCGTCTCCCCTCGCGCAGACCGGAGGGGAAATGAAGAATAAATTTCTTAGCGTTAAAAGCGCTCTGGTATTGTTTGCGGAATATTCCTGGAGAATTGCTTTATTATTAAACGGCACTTCGCTATACTTCTCCATAATCTCTTTAAAATCATCCTGTTGAATATTTTTGTTTCATCTCTCCACGCTTTTTCCTTAATTTCTCCACAATTGGCGAAAAGTTGTTTTTTACACTTTCATTGTTTTACCGTTGCTCTGACTAATTGACGATAAACCCCGTAAAGTTAATCTCGTCAACACGGCATAGCGCCGAAGAATAACTGAAAGTAAGGAAAGACATTATGCGTAAATTAACTGCACTGTTTGTTGCCTCTACCCTGGCTCTGGGCGCTACCAGCATGGCGTTCGCCGCCGATACCGCGACCACTACCGCCGCGCCGACGGAAGGCAAAATGATGATGCATCATAAAGGCAAGCCGGGTATGCACCATGAGATGATGATGTTTAAAGATCTGAACCTCACCGATGCGCAGAAGCAGCAGATCCGCGACATCATGAAAAGCCAGCGTGACCAGATGAAACGTCCTCCGCTGGAAGAGCGCCGCGCAATGCATGACATCATTGCCAGCGACAGCTTCGATAAAGCAAAAGCGGAAGCGCAGATCGACAAAATGGCCGAGCAGCATAAAGCGCGCATGCTGGCCCACATGGAAACCCAGAACAAGATTTACAACATTCTGACGCCGGAACAGAAAAAGCAATTTAATGCCAATTTTGAGAAGCGTCTGACAGAACGTGCAGCGCCGGAAGGTAAAATGCCTGCACCAACCGAATAATCGGTTCACTCTCTTAAGACCGCCGGGCTCCTGTCTACAAAAGCGAAAACGCTGTGGACAGGACCGGCGGTTTTTCTTTTATCCCATGCCTAAGGTCTGGCCTGACTGCTGCCGATAATACGTCTGTGAAAATGCCCTGGCGCACGGTGCGTCCTTCAGGAGTGGTCATGGAATTCTTTGATATCCGTAAAATGCCGGTCAGTCTCTGGCGTAATGGTGCGGGTGAGACGCGTGAGATTTGCTGTTTTCCTCCCGCGACGCGGGATTTTTTCTGGCGGGCCAGTATTGCCTCCATCGCCAGTAACGGCGAATTTTCCGCGTTCCCGGGCGTTGACCGGGTGATTACGCTGCTGGAGGGCGGCGAGGTGACCCTGGATGCAGGCAGGGCGTTTTGTCATACCCTGAAGCATCATCAGCCTTACCGATTTGCGGGCGATCTGGCGGTGAAAGCCGTGCTCACAGAGGGGCAGATGTCGATGGACTTCAACATCATGACCCGACGGGATTGCTGCCAGGCAAAGGTGCGCGTTGCTACCCGGACGTTCACTACCTTCGCATCACGCGGTGGGGTGGCATTCGTATTAAGCGGCGCCTGGCAACTGGGCGACAAATTACTGACCGCCGATCAGGGCGCCAGCTGGGAAGCGGGCAGTCATACCCTCCGTTTACTGGAAACGAAGGGGTCGCTGCTGTTCAGTGAAATTACCTGGCTGCCGGGTCATTGAGGACGATGATCTCATATTTTCCGGTTAACAGTGGCTTGCAGAGAATTTTGTAACCATCCTGATCGAAACCGGCAGGGGTGCGCAGCAGAGCGGTAGCGTCATCCAGATTTTCAACGGCGCCAAGCCAGAGCCAGTTGCGGATGATGTGATAGTGCGTCATCCCATCGCGGGTTTCTTTCAGCGCCACCGCGCCTTCCCACGGCCAGCAGTTAACGCTGATAGAGGCAAGGCCAGCCATAAACCGGGCATGATGTTCTTCAACGCTCTCTTTTCCACAGCACGCCCCGGCGCAGCGTTTCAGCGCTGAGCGGAAACAGGCGCGACCACGGGTGGTGGCTTCCAGTCCTAACAGGCCGTAACAAAGCTGTAATTCATCAGCCAGGGATTGCAGGGTTTGCAGTGCGGCACGTTTGTTGGCAAACAGACCGTAAAGATTGGGTTCATGCGAAAAATCCACTTCCCGGGCATAAACGACCTGCGGTTTTCCTGCGTTAATCTGCAAGGAACACAGCTGGCGGTTGCGGCGCAGGCGTTTGTTAAACAGCGGCTGCTGTTCCTTGATGAGCCGGGCTTCGAGCAGAAGCGCGCCCAGTTCGCCTGCCGTCTCGATCCAGGTGATCCGCCGGGACTGCCTGAGCATCGATGCTTCATCCGGCGTACGCAGGTGCGACATCACCCGGCTGCGGATATTCACGCTTTTGCCGATATAGAGCGGCATGGTGTCGCTGTCGCCGTGGAAGAAATAGACGCCAGGCTGTTTAGGCAGTGCCTCAAGCCAGGGGCGAAGATGCTCGGGATATTCGTAGATAGCCGCCGCTTCGAACTCAAGACGCGGGGCGGATTGACGCCTGCTCACATACTGCTCCATATACTGTTCAGGCATACAGTGTAGCAGGTGTTTGGTGGTTAAAAAAGAGCCGGGTGGCGGCTACGCCTTACCCGGCCTGCAAAGCGGAGTTACCGTTTTGCTTTTACTTTTTCCAGAAATCATCAAACACCGTAATGGGCGGACGGCGCTTATGCTCGGTTTTCAGATACCAGCCTTCGATAATTTTAGCGGTACCTTCGTCGAGCGTTTTGCCTTCCAGATAATCATCGATGTTGTCATACGTAACGCCCAGCGCCGCTTCATCCGGCAGGGAAGGGCGATCGTCCTCCAGGTCCGCCGTTGGCGCCTTCTTATACAGGTGCTCCGGGCAGCCCAACGCCGCCAGCAGTTGCTTGCCCTGACGCTTGTTCAGGCGGAAGAGGGGGTTGATATCCGTGCCGCCATCGCCGTATTTGGTGAAGAAGCCGGTGATGGCTTCCGCGGCGTGGTCAGTGCCGACGACGACCCCTTTGGTCATCCCTGCGATACTGTACTGCGCTTTCATGCGCTCACGGGCTTTCTCGTTGCCGCGGACAAAATCGCTCAGTTCAATACCGGCTTCACGCAGGGCCTGCTCGCTGGCCAGTACCGAACCTTTGATGTTTACGGTAAGAACACGGTCCGGCTGAATAAACGCAATCGCATCCTGACAGTCCTGCTCGTCGGCCTGCACGCCATACGGCAGACGTACGGCAATAAATTGCAGCGCGGTGTCACCGGTCTCGTCACGCAGCTCGGAGATGGCCATCTGGCTCAGCTTACCGGCCAGAGTGGAATCCTGACCGCCGCTGATGCCCAGCACCAGCGTCTTCAGGAAAGGGTGTGCAGACAGGTAAGCTTTCAAAAAATCAACGCTACGACGGATCTCTTCATTGGCATCAATCGCAGGTTTCGCGCCCAGCGCCTGAATAATTTCTTGTTGCAGAGCCATTACGCCCTCCCTATGCAGAACCAAACAGAAAGTGTGATCTGTTAAAACTAACCCTTTGTCGGGGAAACGACAAGGATCACAGTTTTGAGTGTACTGTTTTACAGCGATTTAGCAGCTTACCGTTGTTTTATTAGAATTTTCCGAAATTCGTCTGGCGTAACTCGCAAAGTTGAACAATAGTAATTTTTATCCCATGCTTAGTTAACACGCTGATAAACAAGAGGACGGAATATGAACAAGAACGTAGCAGGAATTTTAAGCGCAGCGGCGGTACTGACTATGCTGGCAGGGTGTACAGCTTACGATCGCACCAAAGATCAGTTCACACAGCCAGTGGTAAAAGACGTCAAAAAAGGCATGACGCGTTCCCAGGTTGCAGCCATTGCCGGTAAACCTTCTTCAGAAGTCACGATGATCCACGCGCG
Organism: Enterobacter cloacae complex sp. 302F9; assembly: GCF_050030335.1. Lineage (NCBI taxonomy): Bacteria > Pseudomonadati > Pseudomonadota > Gammaproteobacteria > Enterobacterales > Enterobacteriaceae > Enterobacter > Enterobacter cloacae complex sp. 302F9. Next base: position 1,921,255 of record NZ_JBLGUC010000001.1, read on the forward strand.
TGGTACCTGCCAGACCTACATTCTGGGTCAACGTGATGGTAAGGCAGAGACCTACTTTGTCGCCCTGGATGATACAGGTCACGTGATCAATTCTGGTTACCAGACCTGTGCCGAATACGACACCGACCCACAGGCACCTAAGGCACAGTAAGCATGCTTGCCTGAGAGCGTTAACAAACCGGCCTGGAGGCCGGTTTTTTTATGCATACGTAAATCTTATTTCTTGGCGCGAATTATTTGCCTGAAATGTGAAGGTAGTCAACAAGCCAGGTCAATGAGAGACAATTTCAGTCTATCCAGAATTATCCCCTCCCTGTACCATTGCGTATACTCACTTCAACGACAAACAATGTTCAGCACACTGCCCGTCAGCCAGGATAGCGAGTCGAGTGATAGCGAGACGGCGGGTAGCCAAACAAGAGGGAAGTTATCATGGAAAAGAAACATATCTATCTGTTTTGCTCTGCGGGCATGTCCACTTCGCTGCTGGTTTCCAAAATGCGCGCGCAGGCCGAAAAATATGAAGTCCCTGTGGTGATTGAGGCGTTTCCGGAAACGCTGGCGGGCGAGAAGGGCCAGACAGCAGACGTTATTTTACTCGGGCCGCAAATCGCTTATATGCTGCCAGAGATTCAGCGTCTGCTACCCAATAAGCCGGTCGAAGTGATCGATTCCGTTTTATACGGCAAGATTGATGGTTTAGGTGTATTAAAAGCTGCCGTTGCGGCGATTAAAAAAGCTGCTAATTAATTTTTTATTTTTCCCGTCAAAGAGTTATTTCACACACAATACGCCGTAACGGTCGTTGCGGCATTTAAGGGTATTTTCCTATGAGTAAAGTCATCGCTTCACTTGAAAAGGTACTCCTTCCTTTTGCTGTTAAAATAGGAAAGCAGCCTCACGTTAATGCCATTAAGAACGGCTTTATTAAATTAATGCCGTTGACATTAGCCGGGGCAATGTTCGTTTTAATTAACAACGTTTTTCTGAGCTTTGGAGAAGGTTCCTTTTTTTATTCATTAGGAATTAGGTTAGATGCTTCAACTATTGAAACCCTTAATGGTTTAAAAGCCATTGGCGGCAACGTATACAACGGTACGTTGGGTATTATGTCGCTAATGGCGCCTTTCTTTATCGGAATGGCGCTGGCGGAAGAGCGTAAAGTGGATCCGCTGGCGGCAGGCTTACTGTCCATTGCCGCGTTCATGACCGTCACACCGTACAGCGTGGGTGACGCTTACGCCGTTGGCGCCAACTGGCTGGGTGGGGCAAACATCATTTCCGGTATTATTATCGGGCTGGTGGTGGCCGAAATGTTCACCTTCATTATTCGCCGTAACTGGGTTATCCGCTTGCCGGATAGCGTTCCGGCCTCCGTTTCTCGTTCATTTTCCGCGTTGATTCCGGGCTTCATTATTCTCTCCATCATGGGGATTATTGCCTGGGCGCTCTCTCACTGGGGCACAAACTTCCACCAGATCATTATGGACTCTATCTCAACGCCGCTGGCGTCGATGGGTAGCGTGGTCGGTTGGGCGTATGTCATCTTTACCTCCCTGCTGTGGTTCTTCGGCGTGCATGGTTCACTGGCACTGGCGGCGCTGGACAGCGGTATTATGACCCCATGGGCACTGGAAAACGTCGCGCTTTACCAGCAGTACGGCTCCGTCGATGCGGCGCTGGCGGCCGGTAAAACCTTCCATGTGTGGGCGAAGCCGATGCTTGACTCCTATATCTTCCTGGGCGGTACCGGGGCGACGTTGGGTCTGATCATCGCGGTCTTTATTGTCTCTCGCCGCGCCGACCATCGTCAGGTTGCGAAGCTGGCCCTGCCGTCAGGCATCTTCCAGATTAACGAGCCGATCCTGTTTGGTCTGCCAATTATCATGAACCCGGTGATGTTCATTCCCTTCATCCTGGTTCAGCCGCTGCTGGCCGCGATTACGCTGACGGCGTACTACCTGGGCATTATCCCGCCGGTGACCAACATTGCGCCGTGGACGATGCCGGCTGGTCTGGGCGCGTTCTTCAACACCAACGGTAGCGTGGCGGCCTTCCTGCTGGCGATATTCAACCTCGGGATTGCAACCCTGCTCTACATGCCGTTCGTGGCGATTGCGAACAAGGCCGCAACGGTTATCGATGAAGAAGAGAGCGAAGAGGATATCGCCCTCGCACTGAAATTCTAAAATTGCACGGCGCGGGGCAACTCGCGCCAGCGGAAAGGAGCTTAAAGATGTTAGATTTAGAGAGTATCGTTGCCGAAGAAACCGCAGAGAACGATCTGGAAGAGGTGGTGATGGGCCTCATCATCAACTCCGGGCAGGCACGCAGCCTGGCGTATGCGGCGCTTAAGCAGGCTAAGCAGGGCGACTTCGTTGCCGCGAAAACCATGATGGAGCAGTCCCGTACAGCGTTAAACGAAGCGCATCTGGTGCAGACGAAGCTCATCGAAAGCGACCAGGGCGAAGGGAAGATGAAAGTGAGTCTGGTGCTGGTACATGCGCAGGATCATCTGATGACCTCCATGCTGGCACGCGAGCTGGTCGCGGAGCTCATCGAGCTTCACGAGAAGATGCAATAAGTCAGTTGAAGTAGCAGGAGGTCAGCACGATGGAAATCAAAACCGCACATGAGCAACAGCTGTTTAATGGCAAAAATTTTCACGTGGTGATTTACAACAAAACGGAGAGCGCCAGCGGTCTGCACCAGCATGACTACTACGAGTTCACGATTGTTCTGACCGGCCGCTACTATCAGGAGATCAACGGTAAGCGCGTCCTGCTTGAGCGTGGCGATTTCGTCTTCCTGCCAATGGGATCTTATCACCAGAGCTTTTATGAGTTTGGTGCGACACGCATTCTGAACGTAGGGGTGAGCAGGCGTTTCTTCGAGAAGCACTATCTGCCGCTGGTGCCGTTCTGCTTTGTGGCGTCACAGGTGTATCGCGTTAAAAATGAGTTTATGACCTGGATTGAAACGGTTATCGCCTCGCTGAATTTCCGCGACAATGAATTTGATGAATTTATTGAAACCGTGACGTTCTACGTCATGAATCGCCTCCGCCATCACCGTGAAGAACAGCAGGTGGTGGATGATATTCCTCAGTGGCTGCGCAGTACCGTGGAGCTGATGCACGATAAAGGACAGTTCAGCGATAACGCCCTGGAGAATATGGTGGCGCTGTCGGGTAAATCGCAGGAATATTTGACGCGCGCCACGCAGCGTTATTACCGTAAAACGCCTGTGCAAATCATTAATGAAATCCGCATTAACTTTGCCAAAAAACAGCTGGAAATTACTAACTACTCTGTCACCGATATCGCTTACGAATCGGGTTACAGCAGCCCCAGCCTGTTTATTAAAACCTTTAAAAAATTGACTTCATTCACACCGAACAGTTACCGCAAAAATTTAACGGTAATTAATTAACTTTCGGCGGTTTATCCGCCAGGAACAGTGACGTAATGGCTTGCCCAAATAGCGGGAAGAGTACGCTATACCTTGCAGGCGATTAACCTGATACGCTAAGGGAGATATTATGCAACAGAAATTAAAAGTCGTAACCATTGGTGGCGGCAGCAGCTATACCCCGGAATTACTTGAAGGTTTCCTGAAACGGTATCATGAATTACCGGTCAGCGAATTATGGCTGGTGGATGTTGAAGAAGGTCAGGAGAAGCTGAATATTATTTTTGAACTGTGCAAACGCATGGTTGAAAAAGCGGGCGTGCCCTTAACCGTGCATAAAACGCTGGATCGCCGCCTGGCACTGAAAGATGCTGACTTCGTGACCACGCAGCTGCGCGTCGGCCAGCTGAAGGCGCGTGAGCTGGACGAGCGCATTCCGCTGAGCCACGGTTATCTGGGCCAGGAAACCAACGGGGCAGGTGGCCTGTTTAAAGGCCTGCGTACTATTCCGGTCATTTTTGACATCATTAAAGACGTGGAGGAGATCTGCCCGAACGCCTGGGTGATCAACTTTACCAACCCGGCCGGGATGGTCACCGAGGCAGTCTATCGCCACACCGGTTTCAAACGCTTTATCGGCGTCTGCAATATTCCGATTGGCATGAAGATGTTCATCCGCGATGTACTGGAACTGAGCGATAACGATGATCTCTCCATTGATCTGTTCGGCCTGAATCACATGGTCTTTATCAAAGATGTGATAGTGAACGGGCAATCGCGCTTTGCGGAACTGCTCGACGGCGTCGCCTCTGGTCGCCTGACCGCGGCCTCGGTGAAAAACATTTTCGATCTGCCGTTCAGCGAAGGGCTGATCCGCTCCCTGAATCTGCTGCCGTGCTCGTATCTGCTCTACTACTTTAAGCAGAAAGAGATGCTGGCCATTGAAATGGGCGAATACTACAAAGGTGGCGCACGCGCTCAGGTTGTACAGAAAGTAGAGAAGCAGCTTTTTGATTTGTATAGAGATCCGAACCTGAACGTCAAACCGAAAGAGCTGGAGCAGCGCGGCGGGGCATACTATTCGGATGCCGCGTGTGAAGTGATTAACGCCATTTACAATGACAAGCAGGCCGAGCACTATGTGAACGTTCCCCATCATGGGCACATCGACAATATCCCGGCAGACTGGGCCGTTGAGATGACCTGCATTCTTGGGCGCGAGGGTGCAAAACCGCATCCCCGCATTACCCACTTCGATGATAAGGTGATGGGCCTGATTCACACCATCAAAGGCTTTGAAGTGGCGGCGAGCAATGCGGCCCTGAGCGGCGAACTGAATGACGTGCTGCTGGCGCTGAACCTCAGCCCGCTGGTGCATTCTGACCGTGACGCTGAAAAACTCGCGAGTGAGATGATCCTGGCGCATGAAAAATGGCTGCCAAACTTTGCTGCAACGGTTGAGAAACTGAAACTCACACACCGTTAAGAGGAGGCGCGATGGAAAACCTGCTGATCGTCAATGCCGATGATTTTGGCCTGTCAAAAGGGCAGAACTACGGCATTATTGAAGCCTGTCGCCGGGGCGTCGTGACCTCTACAACAGCGCTCATCAACGGTGAGGCGGTGGAACATGCGGCGCAGTTAAGCCGTGAGCTGCCCGAGCTGGGCGTGGGCATGCACTTTGTGCTGACGCTTGGGTTGCCCCTTTCGCCAATGCCGGGCCTGACGCGCGACGGCCAGCTGGGGAAATGGATTTGGGAAATGGCCGAGCAGGACGCTCTGCCGCTCGATGAGATTGCCCGCGAGCTGGATTGCCAGTTTAACCGCTTTGTGGATGTGTTTGGCCGCGAGCCTACCCATATTGACAGCCATCATCATGTGCATATGATCCCGGCGATTTTCCCGCTTGTGGCAGAGTTTGCGCAACGTAGAGGCGTGGCGATGCGCGTGGATCGTGAGGTGCGCGGGCTGCCGGACGTCGCGGTGACGTCAACGGAGGCGTTCAGCAGCGCATTTTATGGCGACGAGATCGACGAAGCGCTGTTCCTGAAGGTGCTGGATGACTCCGCCGCAAAAGGGGAGCGCTCGCTTGAGGTAATGGCGCACCCGGCGTTTGTCGATAACATCGTACGTAAGAGCGCCTACTGCTGGCCGCGTCTGGCAGAACTGGATGTGCTGACGTCGGCGTCGTTGAAGTACGCGATTGCCGAGCGTGGGTATCGTCTGGGGACGTTCAGGGATCTTTGAGTTAAAGCCCGGTGGCGGCTTCGCCTTACCGGGCCTACAAAAGCAATCGAAATGTAGGCCGGGTAAGCGCAGCGCCACCCGGCTTTTTTTTACGCCGGTATCTGGTCGGTCTTGCTGCTGCGCGACCACACACGGTGCGCGGCAAGCAGGTCAAACAACCGGGTCATAAACGCATCGTCAATGTTATCACCTTCGACAATGCCTTCTTCCCCTTGATCCGGTACCTTCAGCAGAGATTTAAACTTCCGCGCATCGCCTGCCAGGGCGATTGGCTTCAGGTGCTTATAGGCTTCCAGCAGATAATAGGCGGCATCACCGTTACCGAGCAGGCTCTCAACGTCGCCGCACGGCATAATCACCGCGTCAACCGTCAGCGACGGTGCCCCGGCGAAGGTCGCGGCAATTGGCAGGACAGAGCCATCGTCGGCTGTCACTTCACCCATGCGGGAGTAAAGCAGTTTGGCATGTACGCCCTGGGTTTTGAGCGCCTTCATGATCCCCAGCACGTCGCTGGCGCGCGGTTTATCATTCAGCAGGATAGCCACTACGCGGCCTTTAATTGACCCGCCAGGTACCGCGTACAGGCTCAGGGACGGATCCTTCTTCAGCCCGTTCACGTCTTTTGGCGGTGCGGCATGGCATTGCTCGTCAGTCAGCGTGATGCCGAGATTATTCGCCACGCCCTGAGCAAGCTGGATATCAATATGCGCCAGATGGTCGACCACGCGCTCGCGAATGTAGGTACGCACCACTTTGCTCAGCTCAAAGCTGAAACCGCCGATAATGTGCTGCTGTTCAATCGGGGTCTGGCTGTTCCAGAACAGGCGAGGCTGAGCGTAATATTCGCCGAATGACGGGCTGCGCTCGCGAATTTTTGTTCCGTCCACGCGCTCCTGATACGACTCAAATCCGCCACGTTTTGGCCCCGGCGGGGTTTCACGCGGCCAGTTATCGTTAATGGAGTTTGGCTCGTAGTTCGCCGGGTTGGTATCGATATCCTGGCGATGCATCCCGTCACGCTGGAAGTTATGGTACGGGCAGGTCGGACGGTTGATAGGAATTTCGTGGAAGTTCGGTCCACCGAGACGGCTGATCTGCGTATCGGTGTAAGAGAACAGACGGCCCTGTAGCAGCGGATCGTTGGTGAAATCCAGCCCCGGCACAATATGGCCCGGGTGGAACGCAGCCTGCTCATTCTCCGCGAAGAAGTTATCCGGGTTGCGGTTAAGCACCATTTTGCCCACCAGCTGAACCGGCACCAGCTCTTCAGGAATAAGCTTGGTTGGGTCGAGCAGGTCGAAGTCGAATCTGAACTCGTCCTCTTCCGGGATCAGCTGTAATCCCAGCTCGTATTCCGGGAAATCACCGGCTTCAATGGATTCCCACAGTTCGCGACGGTGGAAGTCAGGATCGCGCCCGGTCAGCTTCTGTGCTTCATCCCACACCAGGGATGCTTTCCCCGCGACCGGTTTCCAGTGGAAACGCACAAACGTCGCTTTACCTTCAGCGTTAATCAGACGGAAGGTATGAATACCAAACCCTTCCATGGTGCGATAGCTGCGTGGGATCCCCCGGTCAGACATCGCCCACATCACGTTGTGAAGGGTTTCCGGTTGCAGGGAGACGTAGTCCCAGAAGGTGTCATGCGCACTTTGTCCCTGCGGTATGGCCCAGTGTGGCTCTGGTTTTACCGCATGGACAAAGTCAGGGAACTTATGCGCATCCTGAATGAAGAAAACCGGGGTGTTATTCCCGACGAGGTCGAAAATGCCCTCTTCGGTATAGAATTTGGTGGCGAAGCCGCGGATATCACGCACCGTATCGGCCGAACCCGCGCCGCCCTGTACGGTAGAGAAGCGCACAAATACCGGTGTGATTTTGTTCGGATCGGAAAGGAAATCCGCCTTCGTGATCGCCTTCAGGCTCTTGTACGGCTGGAAATAGCCGTGCGCCGCGGAGCCGCGAGCGTGAACGATACGCTCAGGAATACGCTCATGGTCGAAATGGGTGATTTTTTCCCGCAGGATGAAATCTTCCAGCAGCGTCGGGCCGCGCGTTCCGGCGCGCAGGGAGTTCTGGTCATCGGCGATACGCACGCCCTGATTGGTGGTCAGCGCATAGCCTTCACCCCCTTTGCGGTGCGGGTCGAGAGATTTTAACTTCTCGTTATCCGTATCGGGCGACTTCACGCTTCCCGGTGCAGTAGGTTGCTCGCCCGGCGCGGACAGGCCCGGCGACGGTTTATGAGAGCCATCCGCAGGGGCGAGTGAGTCCATTCCCGGTTGAGATTCTTCGGTGCCATGAATAGGGGCTTGATGTGGTTTATCATTGTTCGACATTGCACGATTCTCCTTTGTTCGTTCCTGAAAACCCTATTAAGGATAGAACAATGTGATGAATTAGCAGGCGAACTAAGCGTTTTCAGATAAGTGATTAGCGAAAGGAGCCATCTGCCTCACGTCAGGCGCGACGGGTGGGGGGAGAATCGGCTATGATAGAAATTTCCTGCTTTAAGAATTTGCTTTAGTGAACCCGTCGCTTATGAAACCTCTTCGTCAACAAAACCGCCAGGTTATTAGCTATGTGCCCCGCGTTGAACCCGCGCCGCCTGACCATGCCCTGAAAGTGGATGGTTTTCGCGATGTCTGGATGTTACGGGGTAAATACGTTGCCTTCGTGCTGATTGGCGAGCACTTCCGTCGCTCCCCTGCGTTTACGGTGCCGGAATCGGCGCAGCGATGGGCTGTGCAGACCCGCCAGGATGAAGAGGTTGAAGAATAACAGCCATAAAAAAACCGCCCGCAGGCGGTTTTTTTATTTCAGCCGTGATTAACGATGGGCCAGTTCCGCATCTTCTTCACTGTCGAGAATCGTTTTGTCGGTCTGCTTCAGCCACTGGCTGGTCAGGGTACCGGCGGTCATTGAGCCACTCACGTTCAGGGCGGTACGCCCCATATCGATCAGCGGTTCAACAGAGATCAGCAGGGCAACCAGCGTCACCGGCAGTCCCAGCGCAGGCAGAACGATCAGCGCAGCGAAGGTCGCGCCGCCGCCCACGCCCGCAACACCGGCGGAGCTAATGGTCACGATACCCACCAGCGTCGCAATCCAGACCGGATCCAGCGGGTTAATCCCCACGGTTGGGGCAACCATCACGGCCAGCATCGCCGGGTAGAGACCCGCACAGCCGTTCTGCCCGATGGTGGCGCCAAAGGAGGCCGAGAAGCTGGCGATAGACTCCGGTACGCCCAGACGACGGGTCTGTGCTTCCACGTTCAGCGGGATAGATGCCGCGCTGGAACGGCTGGTGAAGGCGAAGGTCAGCACCGGCCAGACTTTGCGGAAATATTTCAGCGGGCTAACGCCGTTCACGCCCAGCAGGATACCGTGCACCACAAACATAATGCCCAGCCCCAGATAAGAGGCGATCACAAAGCTGCCAAGCTTGATGATGTCTTGCAGGTTAGAGCCTGCCACGACTTTGGTCATCAGCGCCAGGACACCGTACGGCGTCAGCTGCATGACCAGACGCACCAGCTTCATCACCCAGCTTTGCAGGGTATCGATGGCTGTCAGAACGCGCTCGCCTTTCGGCGAATCGTCCTTCAGCAGCTTGAGCGCAGCCACGCCCAGGAATGCCGCGAAGATCACCACGCTGATAATGGAGGTTGGGCTTGCACCGGTCAGGTCAGCGAACGGGTTCTTCGGAATGAAGGAGAGCACCATCTGCGGAACGGTCAGATCGGCCACTTTACCCACGTAGTTGGTCTCAATCGCCGTCAGACGCGCGGTTTCAGCGCTACCCTGCACCAGACCTTCAGCAGTCAGGCCAAACAGATTGGTTACCAGCACACCCACCAGCGCCGCAATCAGCGTGGTGAAGAGCAGGGTACCAATGGTCAGGAAACTGATTTTACCCAGTTGAGAGGCATTATGCAGGCGGGCTACGGCGCTCAGAATAGAGGCGAATACCAGCGGCATAACGATCATTTGCAGCAGCTGTACATAGCCGTTACCGACAATGTTGAACCACTGAATGGAATCTTTCAGTACCGGGCTATCGGAGCCGTAAATGGCGTGTAAGGCCAGGCCAAACACCACGCCCATGACCAGACCGACCAGTACCTTTTTCGCCAGGCTCCACTGTTTGTGGCGAGCCTGGGCGAGAAGCAATAGCAATACGACGAACACAACAATGTTCGCGATGAGTGGAAAATTCATCCCCGTTCTCCTGATTTATTATACGGTCGGTTTTTACCGAACCTGTTGGCGCAAGGTTATCAGAAGTGTGATGTCGCGCTTATATCCATATGGAATGGTTTATGACAAAAGTGATTATATTGTCGGTTTAATGTTCAATCTGGTGATTAATAAAACGATTGAACTGAAATTGTAGCGAGTTGATCATTTGCGATGACCAGCGCACTGCACCATTTTCGGGCAATGTCTGCGGCATCCACACGGCATACGCAAACAGCGCCATACACAGAACGCGCTCCAGCTGGTTGCCTTTTTGCGGCACGAGGATTGGCAGACGGAAACGCCAGCGGCAGGGCCAGAGCAGCGGTACGCCCGCTGGCGTCAGCATATCGGCGAGGATATGGCTTAAGTAGCCGAGCACCATGCCCTGAATGGCATCCGCCGGGACGATCCAGCTCTCCGGAACCTTCAAATAGAAGAGTGTAAGCAGGCCGAATACGGCCAGCAGGCTGTGGGTAAACCCGCGATGACCAAAGGCTCTGGCGATGGGTTTTGAAATCCACTTCAGCCGCTGGCCAAGGAATGACTTTGGATGATCTATGTCCGGCAGCAGGCAGGTCAGCACGGCGGAAGGGACAATATGCCACCAGTCCCCCTGTGCCAGCACAGGGGTCAGTTCAGCGTTTTTGGCAAACACTGCACAGGCAAGTGAAAAAAGCAGGTGGCCTTCCGCCGTCATGATAAAACCCGGTAAACTGTCGATTCATACAGTATAGGGTTTTTATACAGTGTGTGAAAGAGGTGACGGTGTAACTCTTTGTCACAAACGCGCGGTTAGCGCGCCAGCCAGCCACCGTCTACGGCGAGGGTATGGCCGTTAACGTAATCAGAGGCCGATGAGGCCAGGAACACCACCGGACCCTGTAAATCCTCCGGCAGACCCCAGCGACCCGCCGGAATACGGTCGAGGATCGCCTGGCTGCGCTGCTCATCATCGCGAAGCTGCCGGGTGTTATTGGTCGCCATATAACCCGGCGCAATAGCATTCACATTAATGCCCAGCGTTGCCCATTCGTTCGCCAGCAGGCGGGTGAGGCCCAGCACGCCGCTTTTGGACGCCGTATAGGAGGGCACCCGGATGCCGCCCTGGAAGGAGAGCATGGAGGCAATGTTAATAATCTTGCCGCCCTGACCCTGCGCGATAAACTGTTTCGCCACTGCCTGAGAGAGGAAAAAGACCGATTTCAGATTGAGATCGATGACCTCGTCCCAGTCCTTCTCGCTAAATTCCAGCGCATCGGCACGGCGGATGGTGCCGGCATTGTTAACCAGAATATCGATGCGGCCCATCTCAGCGACTGCGGTATCCACCACGCTCTGAATACTCTCCTGCTTGCCAAGATCGGTGCGAATCGCGATAAAGCGTCGTCCCAGCGACGTAACGCGCGCTGCCGTTTCGTCAGGAACCTTGCGGTTAACCCCCACGATATCGCATCCTGCCTGGGCGAGGGCAATGGCCATACCTTGCCCCAGACCGGTATCGCACCCGGTCACCATCGCCACTTTTCCTGCCAGAGTAAAAGCATCCAGTATCATACGCGCCTCAGAAGTCAGGTTATTGTCATTCTGCACGTAAGAATAGGAGTCTGGAATGAGAAAAGCAAATAAAGTAAAACGTTGTTTTGATTTGGCGGGGCAGGCAGCCGAAGCTGCCTGAAAGAGCGTTACTCCCCGCGCAGATGGCGGGCAGTCAATTCTTCAAGAGACGTCAGCCTGACGTCTGCGAGGGCAAAACGGGGATCGTGTCGGCCTTCTTCAGCCGGCACAACGATGGAGCGCATACGTGCGGCTTTGGACGCCACCATGCCGTTAACCGAATCTTCCAGCGCCACACAGGTAAGTGGATCCAGCCCCAGTTTCGCGGCGCAGTCCATATATACCTGCGGATGTGGCTTGCTGTAAGGAAGCTTTTCGGCCGAGGCCAGCGCGTCGAAGCTGTCGCGCAGCCCGAACATCGTCAGCACTTTTTCCAGCATATGCAGCGGTGAGGCGGAGGCCAGCCCCACTTTCAGCCCTTGCGCCTTGCACAGGGCGATAGCGTCGCGTACGCCCGGCAACAGCGGCTTATACTCTTCTACGAGGGAGATAGCGCGGTTGATAATGCGCGCCGTTACTTCGTCGCGATCCGGGCCAACCCATGGCTGGTGGGCATACCAGAGGTCAACCACCATATCGATGCGCAGCCCCAGGGTATCGGGAAGCTCGTTACGACGACTGATATCGACGCCGAGGCTGGCCATCACGTCCAGTTCAGCCCGATCCCACAGGGGTTCGGAATCAATCAGCAATCCATCCATGTCAAAAATAGCGGCAAGTATCTGGCGCGGGGTCGACATTACAACATCTCCTTATCTTGGGGGTAAGACAAACGGTGCTAAGCACAAGCAATTTAGCATATTGCATTCAAAGAGCGGGCGAAAATGACCGACAGCAGGTAGACTTAGGCACAAATAACGCGTCTTTATGAAGAGGAACTAATGACGTATCAACAAGCTGGACGCATCGCGGTCTTAAAACGTATTGCTGGTTGGGTTATTTTCATTCCCGCCCTGATTTCAACGCTGATCTCCGTACTCAAATTTATGTACGATCACAGCGAAAAACAGCCGGGCATCAATGCCGTCATGCTTGATTTTGCGCACGTCATGATTGAGATGATGCGGTTTAACACCCCGTTCCTGAACGTCTTCTGGTTCAACTCGCCCACGCCGGATTTTCACCACCAGCTGAATGTCGGTTTCTGGATAATCTATGCGTTGATATTTATCGCGATGGCGTTGCAGGCCTCCGGCGCGCGCATGAGTCGCCAGACCCGCTTTTTGCGCGAAGGGGTGGAAGACCAGCTGATCCTTGAGAAGGCGAAAGGCCCTGACGGGATGAGCCGCGAGCAGATCGAATCGCGCATTGTCGTTCCGCGGCATACCATTTTTGTGCAGTTTTTCCCGCTCTACATCCTGCCGGTCATTATCATTGTGGCCGGGTATTTCTTCTTTACGCTGCTTGGCTTCCTGTAAATCCTAAGGGAAGGGGCGTGAAGCCGCCCCCTCCCGCTATGCCGCCAGAATGCGGTCCAGCGCCCGCTGGGCATTCACCAGATGACTCCCGCCAAACAAAATAGCCCGGTTTATCAAGGTGTACAGCTGATAAACCGGCTGACGATCAAGGAAACCCGCAGGTAACGGCGAAACAGACTGATAGCCATCATAAATTTGCGGCGGCTGTTCAGGGTGCAACGGCAGCATTGCGAGGTCACATTCTCTGTCGCCCCAATAGCAGGCCGGGTCAAATATATAGGGACCATCAGGCCCAAGTGCACAGTTGTTTGACCATAAATCTCCGTGCAGAAGGGAAGCCTGAGGCTGATGCGAAGCCAGACGCTGCTGAATGTGTTCAACAATCGCGTCGATGTTGCCGAACGCTAATCCCTTTTCAGCGGCCAGCTCCAGCTGCCAGCCGATGCGCTGCTCGGCGAAAAAGGTCGACCAGCGGCGCTGCCATGCGTTTGGCTGTGGGGTAGTGGAGAGATCGTTATCAAAATCGAGCCCGAACTGAGGTTGATCGCTCCACTGGTGCAAACGGGCGATCTGTTGCCCGAGAATAAAGGCGTTGTGCGCATCCAGAGGGCGCGCGGGGAGATAGTTCATCACCAGAAAGCTATAGTCACGATCGCTACCGACGGCTAAAACCTGCGGAACGGTGACTGTTTTACTGCGCGATAACAGCTCAAGCTGATCGGCTTCGGCAGTAAAAATGGGGAGCAATTCACGCTCATCACATTTAACGAAAAGATCGCGCCCGGCGTAACGTAAATGCCATGCGGCATGGATCTCTCCGCCTGGCAGTTCGTTACGCAGTTCAATTTCACCTTCACCCAGCTGCTCACTTAAAAGATGACTGATAGCCTGCCACATGATGTCTCTCCCATGTTGTCTGCCAGATCATAAAGTTAGCGCAAAACGGCTATAAAAAAACAGGAACTAACGCACAACTGAGCGGTTTAATTTTGTACAGGGCACTTATTGTTCTTTTTTATGCCAGTTTTCCCAGCTATCCACATCAATTTCCGTGGCTTTGTCAGTCACGCTTTCCACCAGACTACTGGCCAGCGCCTTCACCTCTTCCTGACTCAGCGGGCTTATCAGGCCAAATGCCAGTGAGCCGAGATCGTGAATATTGCCCTCATCGTCCGTCAGCGTGAGCAGAAAATTGGCGCGCGTGAACGCGTTGTTGAGTTCATTCAGTTCGGTCAGCGACGCCTCATGAATATTCACGGTTACGACGTAGCGGGTGATATCACCACTGCTCATAATTCACCTCGTTGTTATCCTGAAAGTTTTCTTAGCATAGTCGATATGCCCTGTTTAGCGACTTCCCCCTCCATGGGAAGGGGAAGCAGGTTCAGCTTCTCGCCAGGTAATCGACAATTTTCTGGGTATCCGCAAGCGAACACAGACGCGTTCCCTGGTTTATGGTGGCTGCACTCCCTGCCGCGACGCCATAGCGTGCCATCTCCAGAAGCGAAGCGCCCTGCGCTAGCTTCAGCACCATCGCGCCAACCATACTGTCACCGGCACCCACGGTGCTCTGGCTTTTCATCGGCGGTGGCACAACCTGTACAAAGCCCGTCTTGTCGACGGCCAGCGCACCCTGAGGACCGAGAGAGACCACAACGCGATGCGCTTTGCCCGTACGTACCAGCTCTTCTGCGGCAGTACGAACGTCATCAGGCTGGCTGAGTTCTCGATTAACCAGGGCACTGAGCTCTTTCTGGTTAGGTTTAACGAGTTCAAGTTGTCCGGGTTCTAACGCCGCCTTCAGGGCTTCGCCCGAGCTATCGACAATGCAGCGGATGCCGCGCTGGAGCGCCGCCTGAACCAGCGCCGTCAGTTTTTCTGTTTTGACGCCCGGCGGCAGGCTACCGCTGATCACCAGTAATGAGCCGCTTTCAATGGTCAGCACTTTCTCTTCCAGTTGACGAAACTCATCATCGCTTAATTTCGCCCCCGGCATCACAAAACGATATTGCTCGCCGCTGGATTCAACATGGACATGCAGGTTCTGCCGGGTCCAGTCTTTAGCATCGACGGTGTCTACGGCCACCTGTTCATCTGCCAGCAACGCAACCAGATGCTCTCCCGTGGCGCCGCCAGCGGGGAAGATGGCGGTGGCTTTTCCGCCGAGATGGGTAATAGCGCGCGCCACGTTGATGCCGCCGCCGCCCGGCTCAAACACCGGCGCGCTACAGCGCAGCTTACCTTCCGGGTAGATTTGCGGCGTCATGGTCGCGGAGTCGAGGGAAGGGGAGAGTGTCAGCGTATAAATCGAAGCCATCATGACCTCCTTTTATCATGGGTTCTTTTAAGCCTGGCACCGTTTGGCAGGAAGGCAACGTAAATAACAGTATGATTTTAAATATGAATGCTGACAAATAACCTGCGCCGGGCATATAAAATAAAACACGTTTTGGGATCGTTCTTATTCAAAAAATGAAAGAAGAAAATATTGCTATGTTATTTGCGGCTTTTTATAATTTGTTACCTTTCTATGGTCGCCTTGTCATTGATCCGCAAGAAAGTTTCCGAGACCGTGACGGTCTCTTTTTATGTTGTACGGACTCCTTAAATAAAATGAAGCTTTTGAAGACAGTACCCGCAGCACTGATGCTGGCGGGTGGCGTATTTGCGTCACTGAATGCAACCGCCGATGATACCGTTTTTACTGTCATGGACGATCCCTCCACTGCCAAAAAACCCTTTGAAGGTAACGTGAATGCCGGGTATCTGGCGCAATCCGGTAATACGAAAAGCTCCTCCCTGACCGCAGACAGCACCCTGACCTGGTACGGCAACACCACGGCCTGGTCGCTGTGGGGAAATGCCAGCAACACCTCTGCTAACGATCAACGCTCATCGGAGAAATACGCGGTAGGCGGACGTAGCCGATACAACATGACCGATTATGACTACCTGTTCGGGCAGGCGAGTTGGCTGACTGACCGCTACAACGGCTATCGCCAGCGTGATGTCGTGACTGCGGGTTATGGTCGTCAGTTCCTCAATGGGCCGGTGCACAGCCTGCGTTTTGAATTCGGTCCGGGTGTCCGTTACGACGAGTACACCAACGGCGAAGATGAAACCCAGCCGCTGGGTTATGCATCGGGCACCTATGCATGGCAGATGACGGACAACGCAAAATTCACCCAGGGTGTGTCGGTGTTTGGTGCTGAAGATACAACGCTGAACTCAGAAAGTGCGTTGAATGTGGCCATCAACGAACACTTTGGACTCAAGGTGGCGTACAACGTAACCTGGAACTCATCCCCACCTGATTCTGCGCCGGAACATACCGATCGCCGAACCACGATTTCTTTAGGTTATAAAATGTAATATCGTCGGGCCGGGATTATTCTCGGCCCGTTTTTTATTTTCTGAAACTGTGCTTATTTATATTAAACGGCGTTTTAAAATAATGGGTCTGGTTTCATCTTCATAATTTCTCCATAATTAGCCGACCAGGGCTTATTCAGTTTATTTGACACGAATTGATAAATAATTTGACTAGGCAAGAATGTGATCCAGATCTACACTTACGGCACAGGCGAAAAACTCGCCTCAGGCATATCGCATTAAATAAGTATGAGAATAAAATTATGAAAAAAATCAAAACCGCTACAGCAGCGATGGTGCTTTCCGCACTTTCATTTGGCGTATTTGCTGCTGATAATATGACGCAACCTGCCAGTGACGTTAACAGCCCAATCGGGATCGCTAAAGCCTCGGATGTAGAAGCAGGCTCCAACATTGCCCCTGGCTCTCAGTCTACCGGCCAGTCAATGAATGATGCATTTGATGTACACAAGCTGGTGGCGGGTGAGTGGTCCTGATATTTCAACTGCCACGTGTGACGGAATATATACGCTGTCACAGCCTGTCGAAAACCGGATTATGACGTACCGGTTTTGGACCATAAATTATCGTAAAGATAGTTAAGATTTATTCAGTAAATTCATGGCACGTTTTCGCTGACAAAATATTAGCCCCAGATCATTGCGGCCCAGCGCAGCAGCAACATCGCGCCGCAAATAGCAATTAACACCACGACCATTTTCCAGTGCTTCACGGCAAATCTTTTTGTTGGCATAACCTAATCCTTGTCAGTTGATACCCTTAGTCTACCAAAATCTGCGCCAGAAAGCGCTCAACCCTGGACAATAGGTTATGCCGGAACACCGGTTCGGCTTAAAACCAATGGAATCTGTCAGACAGAATCAATACCAGGCAAGCAGCGGAAAGTAGATTCAATATCACAACGGTTCTGCTGGATACATTCATGTGATACCCCTTCGATGTTTAAGGACCAAGTCAAGAATAGCTCAGCACTTTCGGATTGCGAGCCTCCGTCAGCAAAAGTTCATGAATGCAGACAAAAGGATGAACGGTTCAAACGGTCGCAGAAGGTGCATTCGCCCTTTCAATAGTGTTACCATTACCCTGCTTGCCGTAAATTCGCATTTATCTGAATCGGCAGGTGCATGATGACGAACCAATTTGACGATTGTTGGTCAGATGGTTTCGTAATCTACTGTTTAATCACGATTATTTTCTTTGTATATGCTCTTATGTGTGGGGCATCACTGCAAATAAGGATATAAAATGCCTGTAATTACTCTTCCTGATGGCAGCCAACGCCATTTCGACCATGCTGTTAGCCCAATGGATGTTGCCCTGGATATCGGTCCTGGACTTGCAAAAGCAACCATCGCAGGTCGCGTAAACGGTGAGCTGGTAGACGCGTCCGATCTGATTGAAAGCGATGCAACGCTTGCGATCATCACCGCGAAAGACGAAGAAGGTCTGGAGATCATTCGTCACTCCTGTGCGCACCTGTTAGGCCATGCTATTAAGCAGCTGTGGCCAAACACCAAAATGGCGATCGGCCCGGTTATCGACAACGGTTTCTACTACGACGTTGACCTTGACCACACCCTGACTCAGGAAGATATCGACGCGCTCGAGAAACGAATGCACGAGCTCGCCGAAACCAACTATGACGTCATTAAGAAGAAAGTCAGCTGGCACGAAGCGCGTGAAACCTTCGTGAAGCGCGGCGAGAGCTACAAAGTCTCGATTCTTGATGAAAACATCGCTCATGATGACAAGCCTGGCTTGTACCATCACCAGGAATACGTCGACATGTGCCGTGGACCGCACGTGCCGAACATGCGCTTCTGTCATCACTTCAAACTGATGAAAATCGCAGGCGCTTACTGGCGTGGCGACAGCAACAACAAAATGTTGCAGCGTATTTATGGTACCGCGTGGGCCGATAAGAAGGCCCTGAACGCGTACCTGCAACGCCTGGAAGAGGCGGCTAAGCGTGACCACCGTAAAATCGGTAAGCAGCTTGACCTGTATCATATGCAGGAAGAAGCGCCGGGGATGGTGTTCTGGCATAACGACGGCTGGACTATCTTCCGTGAACTGGAAACGTTCGTGCGCTCCAAGCTGAAAGAGTACCAGTACCAGGAAGTGAAAGGCCCGTTCATGATGGACCGTGTGCTGTGGGAAAAAACCGGCCACTGGGACAACTACAAAGATGCGATGTTCACCACTTCGTCTGAGAACCGTGAATACTGCATCAAGCCAATGAACTGCCCGGGCCACGTTCAGATCTTCAACCAGGGTCTGAAATCCTACCGCGATCTGCCGCTGCGTATGGCGGAATTCGGTAGCTGCCACCGTAACGAGCCATCAGGTGCGCTGCACGGTCTGATGCGTGTTCGTGGCTTTACTCAGGATGATGCGCATATCTTCTGTACTGAAGATCAGGTCCGTGAAGAAGTTAACGCCTGTATTCGTATGGTCTACGATATGTACAGCACCTTTGGCTTCGAGAAGATCGTGGTCAAACTCTCAACGCGTCCGGAAAAACGTATCGGCAGCGATGAGACATGGGATCGCGCAGAGGCGGATCTCGCCGTCGCGCTGGAAGAGAACGGTATTCCGTTCGAATACCAGCTGGGCGAGGGCGCATTCTACGGTCCGAAAATTGAATTTACCCTGTATGACTGCCTCGATCGCGCATGGCAGTGCGGAACGGTACAGCTGGACTTCTCCCTGCCGCAGCGTTTAAGCGCCTCTTATGTTGGCGAAGACAACGAGCGTCAGGTGCCGGTTATGATTCACCGTGCGATTCTCGGTTCACTGGAGCGCTTCATCGGCATCCTGACCGAAGAGTTCGCGGGCTTCTTCCCAACCTGGCTTGCGCCAGTGCAGGTAGTGGTGATGAACATTACCGATTCTCAGGCGGATTACGTTAAAGAATTGACGCAGAAACTACAAAATGCGGGCATTCGCGTAAAAGCAGACTTGAGAAATGAGAAGATTGGCTTTAAAATCCGCGAGCACACTTTACGTCGTGTCCCGTATATGTTGGTCTGTGGTGATAAAGAGGTGGAAGCAGGCAAAGTTGCCGTTCGCACCCGCCGTGGTAAAGACCTGGGGAGCCTGGACGTAAGTGAAGTGATTGAGAAGCTGCAACAAGAGATTCGCAGCCGCAGTCTTCAACAACTGGAGGAATAAGGTATTAAAGGCGGAAAACGAGTTCAAACGGCACGTCCGAATCGTATCAATGGCGAGATTCGCGCCCAGGAAGTTCGCTTAACAGGTCTGGAAGGCGAGCAGCTGGGGATTGTGAGTCTGAGAGAAGCGATCGAAAAGGCTGAAGAAGCTGGAGTAGATTTAGTTGAAATCAGCCCTAACGCCGAACCGCCAGTTTGTCGTATCATGGACTACGGCAAGTTCCTTTATGAAAAGAGTAAGTCTTCTAAGGAACAGAAGAAGAAGCAAAAAGTTATCCAGGTTAAGGAAATTAAATTCCGTCCTGGTACCGACGATGGCGATTATCAGGTAAAACTCCGCAGCCTGATTCGCTTTCTGGAAGATGGCGATAAGGCCAAGATCACGCTGCGTTTCCGCGGTCGTGAGATGGCCCACCAACAGATTGGTATGGAAGTGCTTAACCGCGTCCGTGACGATCTGAGTGAACTGGCAGTAGTCGAATCCTTCCCTACGAAGATCGAAGGCCGCCAGATGATCATGGTGCTCGCTCCTAAGAAGAAACAGTAAGGCCTTCAAGCAGCAAAATCTGTGGAGCCTTCGGGCCCCATAGGTTTTGTTCGCCTATGTTTCGTTTATTTAACAATGCGAAGTGGAAGTTATTAAAATGCCAAAAATTAAGACCGTACGCGGTGCTGCTAAGCGCTTCAAAAAAACCGGTAAAGGTGGTTTTAAGCACAAGCACGCTAACCTGCGTCACATTCTGACTAAGAAAGCTACCAAGCGTAAACGTCACCTGCGTCCAAAAGCCATGGTTTCTAAAGGCGATCTGGGCCTGGTCATCGCGTGCCTGCCGTACGCATAAGTCGTTAACGTTTAACTTTTTTAACTTAGAATAGATACAGGAGAGCACACATGGCTCGCGTAAAACGTGGTGTAATTGCACGTGCACGTCACAAGAAAATTTTGAAACAAGCTAAAGGCTACTACGGTGCGCGTTCACGCGTATACCGCGTTGCCTTCCAGGCTGTTATCAAAGCAGGTCAGTACGCTTACCGTGACCGTCGTCAGCGTAAGCGTCAGTTCCGTCAACTGTGGATTGCGCGTATCAACGCAGCAGCACGTCAGAACGGTATTTCTTACAGCAAATTCATCAACGGCCTGAAAAAAGCCTCTGTTGAAATCGACCGTAAGATCCTGGCTGACATCGCAGTATTCGACAAAGTAGCGTTCACCGCTCTGGTCGAAAAAGCGAAAGCAGCACTGGCATAAGCCAGTTGAGAGAGGGGGCTTTGCCTCCTCTTTTCATTTAACACCATCAGAAGATTGACATTTATCCGTGCAGGCTTTTCAATAAGGTCTAACGGTTTTTACCCTACAAGGTAACGCAAGCATGAATGCTGCTATTTTCCGCTTCTTCTTTTACTTTAGCACCTGACTTCAGGAGGCTAGCGCGTGAAAGATGAAACGAAAAACAGCGCCAGATAAGCCTCCCGATGGAGGCTTTTTTTGTGCCTGAAGTTAAGAGAATACGTCCAACAATTCGGTGTCTGCACCGACATAATGAGGAAAACCATGTCACATCTCGCAGAGCTGGTTGCCAGTGCAACGGCCGCCATTAACCAGGCCTCAGATGTTGCCGCGTTAGACAATGTCCGCGTCGAATATCTGGGCAAGAAAGGGCATTTGACCCTTCAGATGACTACCCTGCGTGAACTGCCAGCAGAGGAGCGCCCGGCAGCCGGTGCAGTGATTAACGAAGCCAAAGAGCAGGTACAGCAGGCGCTGAACGCGCGTAAAGCCGAGCTGGAAAGCGCAGTACTGAATGCGCGTCTGGCGGCAGAAACGATTGACGTTTCTCTGCCGGGTCGTCGTATTGAAAACGGCGGTCTGCATCCGGTGACTCGTACTATCGATCGTATTGAAAGTTTCTTCGGTGAGCTCGGCTTTACCGTGGCGACTGGCCCGGAAATTGAAGATGATTACCACAACTTCGATGCCCTGAACATTCCTGGCCATCATCCGGCACGTGCTGACCACGACACTTTCTGGTTTGACGCTACCCGTCTGCTGCGTACTCAGACTTCCGGCGTTCAGATCCGTACCATGAAGGAGCAGGAGCCGCCAATCCGCATCATCGCGCCGGGTCGCGTATACCGTAACGACTACGATCAGACCCACACCCCAATGTTCCACCAGATGGAAGGTCTGATTGTTGATAAAAACATCAGCTTTACCAACCTGAAAGGCACGCTGCACGATTTCCTGAACAACTTCTTTGAGGAAGATTTGCAGGTTCGCTTCCGCCCGTCCTACTTCCCGTTCACCGAACCGTCTGCGGAAGTTGACGTGATGGGTAAAAACGGCAAATGGCTGGAAGTGCTGGGCTGCGGCATGGTGCATCCAAACGTGCTGCGCAACGTGGGTATCGATCCGGAAGTGTATTCCGGCTTTGCGTTCGGTATGGGTATGGAGCGTCTGACCATGCTGCGCTACGGCGTAACCGATTTACGTGCGTTCTTCGAAAACGATCTGCGTTTCCTCAAACAGTTTAAATAAGGGCAGGACAGAACAATGAAATTCAGTGAACTGTGGTTACGCGAATGGGTGAACACCACGCTGGACAGCGACGCGCTTTCCAACCAGATCACCATGGCGGGTCTGGAAGTTGACGGTGTAGAGCCGGTTTCTGGCGCCTTCACCGGCGTGGTCGTGGGCGAAGTGGTTGAATGCGGTCAGCACCCTAACGCTGACAAACTGCGCGTAACAAAAGTCAATGTGGGCGGTGACCGTCTGCTGGATATCGTCTGCGGTGCGCCAAACTGCCGTCAGGGCCTGAAAGTGGCCGTGGCGACCGTCGGTGCGGTGCTGCCGGGCGATTTCAAAATCAAAGCGGCTAAGCTGCGCGGTGAGCCGTCTGAAGGCATGCTGTGCTCCTTCTCCGAACTGGGTATTTCCGACGATCACTCCGGCATTATTGAACTGCCGCAGGATGCGCCAGTTGGTACGGATATCCGCGAATACCTGAAGCTTGATGACAACACCATCGAAATCAGCGTAACGCCAAACCGTGCTGACTGTTTAGGCATCATCGGTGTGGCCCGCGACGTGGCCGTGCTCAACCAGACTGAACTGAACGTGCCGGAGATCGCTCCGGTTGAGGCAACCATCAGTGACGTGCTGCCGATACAGGTAGACGCGCCTGAGGCCTGCCCACGCTACCTCGGTCGTGTGGTGAAAGGTATTAACGTTAAAGCGCCAACCCCGCTGTGGATGAAAGAGAAACTGCGTCGCTGCGGTATCCGTTCTATCGATGCGGTCGTCGACGTCACCAACTATGTTCTGCTGGAGCTGGGCCAGCCAATGCACGCCTTTGATAAAGATCGTATCGAAGGTGGGATCGTCGTGCGCATGGCGAAAGAGGGCGAAACCCTGGTTCTGCTGGACGGCAGCGAAGCGAAACTGAACGCTGACACCCTGGTGATTGCCGATCACAACAAAGCGCTGGCGATGGGCGGGATCTTCGGCGGCGAGCACTCTGGCGTCAACGACGAGACGCAAAACGTCCTGCTGGAATGCGCGTTCTTCAGCCCGCTCTCCATCACCGGCCGCGCACGCCGTCACGGTCTGCACACTGATGCTTCTCACCGCTACGAGCGTGGCGTGGATCCTGCGCTGCAATACAAAGCGATGGAGCGTGCGACTCGCCTGCTGATCGACATCTCCGGCGGCGAAGCGGGTCCGGTTATCGATGTGACCAACGAAGCGACGCTGCCGAAGCGTGCGACCATTACCCTGCGCCGCAGCAAACTGGATCGTCTGATTGGTCACCACGTTGCCGATGCGCAGGTGACCGACATTCTGACGCGTCTGGGCTGCGAAGTTACTGAGGGTCAGGACGAGTGGAAAGCCGTTGCGCCGTCCTGGCGTTTTGACATGGAGATCGAGGAAGATCTGGTGGAAGAAGTGGCCCGCGTTTACGGCTACAACAACATCCCTGACGAGCCGGTGCAGGCGGGTCTGGTGATGGGCAGCCATCGCGAGGCCGATCTGTCTTTGAAGCGTGTGAAAACCATGCTGAACGACAAAGGCTACCAGGAAGTGATCACCTACAGCTTCGTTGATCCTAAGCTGCAACAGCTGATCCACCCGGGTCAGGAAGCGCTGATCCTGCCAAGCCCGATTTCCAGCGAGATGTCAGCGATGCGTCTGTCCCTGTGGACGGGGCTGCTGGGTACTATCGTTTATAACCAGAACCGTCAGCAAAACCGCGTGCGTATTTTCGAAAGCGGTTTGCGCTTTGTACCGGATACTCAGGCGAATTTAGGCATCCGTCAGGATCTCATGCTGGCCGGCGCCATCAGCGGTAACCGCTTTGAAGAGCACTGGGACCTGGCAAAAGGGACGGTTGATTTCTACGATATGAAGGGCGATCTGGAAGCGATTCTCGATCTGACCGGTAAATTATCCGAAATTGAATTCCGCGCAGAAGCGATTCCAGCCCTGCATCCGGGTCAGAGTGCGGCGATCTATTTAGACGGCAAACGTGTTGGTTTCATTGGGGTTGTTCACCCGGAACTGGAACGTAAGCTGGATCTGAATGGCCGTACCATCGTATTCGAACTGGAGTGGAACCCGGTTGCAGACCGCGTCATTCCTCAGGCGCAGGACGTCTCCCGCTTCCCGGCAAACCGCCGTGATATCGCGGTTGTGGTCGCTGAAAATGTGCCCGCAGCAGATATTTTGGCCGAATGTAAGAAAGTTGGCGTAAATCAGGTAGTTGGCGTAAACTTATTTGACGTGTACCGCGGCAAGGGCGTAGCAGAAGGTTTCAAGAGCCTCGCTATTAGCCTTATCCTTCAGGATACCAGCCGTACACTCGAAGAAGAGGAGATTGCCGCTACCGTCGCCAAATGTGTAGAGGCATTAAAAGAGCGATTCCAGGCATCATTGAGGGATTGAACCTATGGCGCTTACAAAAGCTGAAATGTCAGAATATCTGTTTGATAAGCTTGGGCTTAGCAAACGGGATGCCAAAGAGCTGGTAGAGCTGTTTTTCGAAGAGATCCGTCGTGCTCTGGAAAATGGTGAGCAGGTTAAACTCTCCGGTTTTGGCAATTTTGATTTGCGAGACAAAAACCAACGTCCGGGCCGTAACCCGAAGACGGGGGAAGATATTCCCATTACAGCCCGCCGCGTGGTGACCTTCAGACCCGGACAGAAGTTAAAAAGCCGTGTCGAAAACGCAACGCCCAAAGCAGAGTAATATGAACTAACTAAAAAGGCCGCTCACGCGGCCTTTTTTCTTTGCGCTATTTGCTAAACCCGCCGTAAAATCAATGATATCTCAACCGGATAACCTATCGTCTATGCTTGATCTTGCCCGCCGCCAGCACCGCTCCGATCTTCGCCGCCTGTGTCTGCTCGGGGTGCTGTTGATTGTCGCCACCACCGTCAGCCTGTGTGCGGGCGATCGGTGGCTGGGGCCGGAAAGCTGGTTTACGCCTGAAGGACAGCTCTTTGTCTGGCAGATCCGCCTGCCGCGGACGTTGGCTGTCCTTTTAGTCGGCGCTGCGCTGGCGCTGTGCGGCACGATCATGCAGGCATTATTTGAAAACCCTCTGGCGGAACCCGGGCTTCTCGGGGTCTCGAATGGCGCAGGCGTCGGGCTTATCGCCGCCGTGATGCTGGGGGGAGGCGAGCTCTCCGGCTGGGGGATTAGCCTCAGCGCCATCCTTGGCGCGCTGTTGATAACCCTTATCCTTCTGCGCTTTGCCCGCCGCCACTTATCCACCAGTCGGCTGCTGCTTGCCGGGGTAGCGTTGGGGATCATCTGTAGTGCGCTGATGACCTGGGCCGTCTACTTCTCCACCTCCTTCGATCTGCGCCAGCTAATGTACTGGATGATGGGGGGATTTGGGGGTGTTGACTGGCGTCAGGGGTGGCTGATGGTGCTCCTGATCCCGGTCATCCTGTGGACGGCGTTCCAGGCGCAGCCTCTTAATATTCTCGCGCTGGGCGAAACGTCTGCTCGCCAGCTCGGGATGCCGATTGGATTCTGGCGCAACGTGCTGGTTATCGCCATTGGCTGGATGGTAGGCGTAAGCGTGGCGCTGGCGGGGGCGATTGGCTTTATTGGGCTGGTGATCCCGCATATGCTGCGCCTGTGCGGCATTACGGACCACCGAACCCTGCTCCCGGCCTCGGCGGTTGCCGGGGCGGCAACGCTGCTGGTTGCCGATATCATCGCCCGGCTCGCCCTGACGGCCGCTGAGTTGCCCATAGGCGTGGTGACCGCAACGCTGGGCGCGCCGGTCTTTATCTGGCTACTATTAAAAGCTGGACGTTAAAACACAACCTGTAAGTCAACCTGAGGGAATGCTATGCAGTCTGATATTCTGAATACCGAAGTGACGACCATTGACGGCGAGAAAACCACGCTGGAAGGCTACAAGGGCAAGGTGCTGCTCATCGTGAACGTGGCGTCGAAATGTGGCCTTACGCCGCAGTATGAACAGCTGGAAAACATTCATAAAGCCTGGGAAAAAGACGGCTTTACCGTACTCGGCTTCCCGTGCAACCAGTTCCTGGGCCAGGAGCCGGGCAGCGAAGAGGAGATTAAGACCTTTTGCAGCACAACCTATGGCGTGACGTTCCCGATGTTCAGCAAAATTGATGTGAACGGGGAAAATCGTCATCCGCTGTATGCCAAACTGGTGGCCGCGGCGCCGACCGCCGTTGCGCCTGAAGAGAGTGGTTTCTATGAGCGTATGGCAAGTAAAGGCCGCGCGCCGCTCTATCCGGATGATATTCTGTGGAACTTCGAAAAATTCCTGATTGGCCGTGACGGTCAGGTCGTGCAGCGTTTTTCGCCTGACATGACGCCTGAAGATCCTATCGTGATGGAATCAATTAAGCTGGCGCTGGCAAAATAATGACGCTGCTGATGCAGCTCACGGACGTTGCCGGCAAGGGGCGTCTTGAGCCTGTTACCGCCGAAGTCAACGCAGGTGAAATCCTTCACCTGGTTGGGCCAAACGGCGCCGGAAAAAGCACGCTACTGGCGTGCATGGCGGGGCTGACCACCGGGGAAGGAAAGATTACCTTTCTCGGGCAATCGCTCGTCGACTGGCTACCCGCTACACTTGCCTCCCGTCGAAGCTATCTGGTTCAGCAGCAGGTTCCGCCCTTTGCGATGCCCGTCTGGCACTACCTGACGCTGCATCTGCCTGACAAAAATCAGGTGGGATTGCTCAACGAGGTTGCTGCGGCACTCGGGTTAGACGACAAGCTTACCCGGCAGGCAAATCAGCTTTCCGGCGGCGAGTGGCAGCGCGTGCGTCTGGCGGCCGTTATCCTTCAGATCCATCCGGCGGGAAATCCTCACGGGCGGTTGCTGCTGCTGGACGAGCCGATGAGTGGGCTGGACGTTGCCCAACAGGCAGCGCTGGATACCCTGCTCAGCGCGCTGTGTCGCAAGGGGATTGCCATTGTGATGAGCAGCCATGATTTAAACCATACGTTGCGCCACGCGCATCGGGTGTGGTTGCTGGCGCGTGGCAAGCTGATTGCCAGCGGAACGCGCGACAGCGTGCTGACGGCCGCCAATCTTGCGAGCGCTTACCACATGTCGTTCCGGAGGCTGGATATTGAAGGCCACAAGATGCTCATTTCCACGGCGCAGGAATAACCTTTCTTGCACAGCTGCATAGATGCACGCTAAATTACCGAAAGAACAAAAAAAGCAGAGGATTCGTCTGAAATGCGATTCTGGTTTCTCCTTGTTGCGGCGCTCTTTCTTGCAGGATGCAGCAGCCATCGTGCACCTCCGCCCAACCCACGGCTTTCCGATTCCATTACGGTCATTGCCAGCCTGAACGATCAGCTCAGCAACTGGCGCGGCACACCTTATCGCTACGGCGGCATGAGCCGGGGCGGGGTGGATTGCTCGGGATTCGTGCTGATGACCTTCCGCGATAAATTTGACCTCCAGCTTCCGCGTGAAACGCGTATGCAGGCGAAAATCGGCACTGAAATTGATAAAGACGAGCTCCTGCCCGGCGATCTGGTCTTTTTTAAAACGGGCTCCGGTGAAAGCGGCCTTCATGTCGGCATCTATGATACCGATAATCAGTTCATTCATGCCTCGACCAGCCGTGGCGTGATGCGCTCCTCTCTGGATAATGTTTACTGGCGTAAAAATTTCTGGCAGGCCAGACGTATTTAACCGCTGCATAAAAATGCAGTGCGGAGGGCCTGGCGGTGAAAATAGACGTCAGGCTTTTCTTGCGGGTTGATTAAAGTTAAATTTTTTGCCCAATTATTTATGTCCGCATGTGCCTGTTTTATCTAAAACTGGCTATTATTCAATAACCAGGATAAAATTAATTTAGATTCAGGGAAAAATCTGAAAATTAATACGGAAAGAATGAAATTAATCTTATTAAAATCAAGACAGTGGAATTGTGCCTGCAATTGCTCCAGGATGTTCTCTCTCATCTTTAATGCAGGACAAGCGCGATGATTATTACGCTAGATAATGCTTACCAGTCTGAACTTTTACTCCTTCCGGCGCGTGATAGTGCAGGTTTGCTTAAAGGTTTAGAGATTTTGGTTAACTTTACTGGCGTGGGTGCGGACGTACGGATCCCGACTGAACTGGTTATCCCACATCTTTCTCAGGAAGATGAATTAGCGCTGTTTCAGGAGAAACTGCAATTACTCGATACCTGTAAGCTATTTTTTATTCAGCATCAGTTAATTGCATGGATCAATATTACACCTGCAATTGTTGAGTTTTTATTAACTAATGAGAACGCTGTTTCAATCCTCGAGCGTTATCCGTTTCTTGAGTTTACTGTTAATGAGAACTATCCAGGTTTAAATAACGGGAAAGACGATCCCTGTCTGGCAAGAATGGCGATCCATTTCCCCTTAGTACTGGCTAACTTTGGTGCAGGGGCATCTTCCCTTAAACCGGTTTATGATGGTCTGTTCAAACGGGTGATTCTGGATAAAAACTTTATCCAGCAGCGCGCGTCGGCACTCTCGTTTGAGCCTTTTATGCGCGCCATTCTCTGGCAGATCGCGCCGCATTGTCAGTCGGTCATGGTCTCGGGAATTGACGATCACGGCATCTTACAACGCGTGCTGCCCTTCAATTTCGGTGCAATGCAGGGAAGCCTGTGGCCTGCCGTCCCGGCAGAGCGGGTCACGACTCTCGTTCAGCAATAACCCCTTTCTTCGCCCGTGTTTACGTCCAGGGAAACCCTCTACACTTAAAGCAGGAGGACTTATGACCCTGTCTTTTACTGCTCACTGGCACGATGAATTACCCGGCTTTTACACCGCGCTTAAGCCAACGCCATTACAGAACGCGCGTCTTATCTGGCATAACGATGCATTAGCGGATTCGCTGGGCATCCCTTCGACGCTTTTTCAGCCAGAAAAAGGCGCCGGCGTCTGGGGCGGCGAAACGCTGCTCCCGGGCATGAAGCCGCTGGCTCAGGTCTACAGCGGACATCAGTTTGGCGTCTGGGCGGGACAGCTCGGCGATGGCCGCGGCATCCTGCTGGGTGAACAACTTCTGCCGAATGGCGAAACGCTCGACTGGCACCTGAAAGGGGCAGGGCTAACCCCGTACTCACGCATGGGAGATGGCCGCGCGGTGCTGCGTTCAACCATCCGTGAAGGTCTGGCTTCCGAGGCGATGCATGCCCTGGGGATCCCCACCTCACGCGCGCTGTCCATTGTCACCAGCGACACGCCGGTGGCCCGTGAAACGATGGAGCAGGGAGCGATGCTGGTCCGCGTGGCGGAAAGCCATCTGCGTTTCGGTCATTTTGAACACTTCTACTATCGCCGCGAGCCGGATAAGGTCCGCCAGCTTGCCGATTACGCCCTTCGCCGTCACTGGCCGCACCTGCAAAACGAGCCGGACCGCTATGTTCTCTGGTTCCGTGATATTGTCGCGCGCACTGCCGCAATGATTGCCCGCTGGCAGGCCGTCGGCTTTGCCCACGGGGTGATGAATACCGACAACATGTCCCTGTTAGGGCTGACGTTTGACTACGGACCGTACGGCTTCCTTGATGACTATCAGCCGGGTTACATCTGTAACCATTCGGACTATCAGGGGCGTTACCGTTTCGACAACCAGCCTGCGGTGGGGCTGTGGAACCTTCAGCGGCTTGCGCAAAGCCTGTCGCCGTTTATCAATGTCGATGCCCTGAACGATGCGCTGGACAGCTATCAGGAGGTCCTGCTGCGGGAATATGGTGTGTTAATGCGCAACAAGCTGGGGCTGAAGACGCAGGAAAAAGGCGATAACGCGCTGTTGAATGGGCTGTTTGCCATCATGGCGCGTGAAGGCAGCGACTATACCCGAACCTTCCGTATGCTGAGCCAGACCGCGCAGCAGAGCGCCGCGTCACCGCTGCGCGACGAGTTCATCGATCGTCAGGCGTTTGATGACTGGTTTGCCGTTTACCGGACGCGTTTACAGCAGGAACAGATTGATGACGATACCCGCCAGGCGCGGATGAAGGCGGTTAACCCGGCGATGGTGTTGCGCAACTGGCTGGCGCAGCGGGCCATTGAGCAGGCAGAGCAGGGGGATTATACCGAGCTGCATCGGCTGCATATCGCCCTGCGCACGCCGTTTGCCGACCGGGAGGATGACTATGTCAGCCGCCCGCCGGACTGGGGCAAGCGGCTGGAAGTGAGCTGCTCAAGCTAAGGGGCGAGAAAAACCTGCGGTGCGGCGTGCGCCGGATGTCTGCCGACGTGCACCTGCGCACCGTACCAGTGTGCCAGCGCGTCGGCCTGCAAAACCGTCTCCGGTATGCCCTGAGAAACAATCCTGCCGTTGTGTAACAGCAGGATCCGGTCCGACCATAATGCGGCAAGATTGAGATCGTGCAGCACCACGCAGGCGTGAAGATGGCCCTGACGGGTCAGCGATTTCAACAGGCGCAGCAGATGCTGCTGGTGGTAGAGATCCAGCGCTGAAGTGGGTTCGTCGAGAAACAGCCAGCCGCGCGGCGTTCCGTCACGCCACAGCTGCGCCAGCGCGCGGGCGAGCTGGACGCGCTGCTGTTCGCCGCCGGAGAGGGCATGGTAACGCCTGTCGGCCAGCGGCAGGCAACCGGTCAGCTGCAACACCTCACGCACAATCGACGGTTCCGGGTGACGCGTCCAGGGCGCACGCCCCATGCCAACGATCTCCTCCACCTGCCAGTCAAATCCAGGCTGAGACTGCTGGCGCATCACTGCCCGATAGCGGGACAGCGTCTGCGGATGCCATTCATCCAGCGCTTTTCCCGCCAGCGAACAGCCGCCGCTGTCGGGTTTCAGGTAGCCGGTCAGCAGCCGCAGCAGCGTGGATTTCCCCGCGCCGTTGGGGCCGATCAATGTAACCAGCTCTCCCTGCGACAGTGACAGCGAAACGTTATCTGTCAGCGTGCGGCCAGATCGGGTAAAAGTAAGATTTTCAGCCGTATAACGTTCAGCCATGCTGTTCTCCACGACGAAAAATGAGCCATAAGAACCAGGGAGCACCAAGGATACTGGTGAGCAGGCCGACCGGCATTTCTGCCGGAGCGACCAGGGTGCGCGCGACCGTATCCGCCACCAGCAGCAGTAATGCGCCCGCGAGTACCGTGCCGGGGAGGGTTGCCCGGTGATCGGCGCCCAGCCACATGCGCATCAGGTGCGGCACCACGAGTCCGACAAAGCCAATCACGCCGCTGACGGCGACAGCCGCAGCGACCAGCAGGGCGCTGCATAACAGTAAAATTCGCTGTACAAGGGTAACGTCCACGCCAAGGTAATGCGCTTCCTCTTCACCCAGTTGCAGTAAATTTAATGCGCTGGCACAACGCCAGATCGCCAGAACGGCAGGCACCATCAGCGAGGTCACGGCGAGCAGCGTTGACCACTGTGCCTGACCAAGACTTCCCATTCCCCAGAGTGAAAGCTGACGCAGCTGGGCGTCATTGCTGACCCACGAAAGCACACCCACTGCCGCACCGCACAGGGCATTGATGGCGATACCCACCAGCAACAGACGTGACAGAGAGGGGTCACGCTGCTTGCTGAGCAGGAAGATCACGCCAGTGGCTGCCAGCGCCCCAAGAAATGCCGCCAGCATAGGGGCGTAAAGCATCACCAGCGCAGGCAGCGAGAGCGGGAGCACCACCCACAGGGCGACGGCCAGCGCCGCACCGCTGCTGATCCCGAGCAGGCCCGGGTCGGCCAGTGGATTGCGGAACAGCCCCTGCATGACGCAGCCGGCGAGCGCCAGCGATCCGCCAATCACCAGCGCCAGCAGTACGCGGGGCAGACGGATGGTAAGCCAGATCTGGCGTAGTGTCTCATCGCTGCCGCTCCACAGCACGTTCACCGGCAGGCGTAACGCCCCAAAACCGGTGGCCATGAACGTCATGACGGTAAGCAACCCCGCCAGAAGCCATAACGATAACGTGATGCGCCGGGACATCAGGGCAGTTGCTCCGCTCTGGCACGCAGCTGTTGTATGGTTTTCGGCGTGCGGACGCTGAAGCCCAGCAGGGCCATATCATCAATAGCCAGCATCTGCTTGCTTCGTCCCGCTGGCGTTTGCGCCAGGCCGGGCAGTTTCCACAGATTTTCTTCGCCGCCCAGCGCGTTAAGACCGTCCTGCGAAATCACCACCAGATCCGGCTGGCTGGCCATCACCCCCTCCTGGGAAAGCGGCTGATAGCGGGTAAAGCCCTGCATGGCGTTCTGCAACCCGGCGGCGCGTATTGCCGCATCCGCGCCGGTCTGTTGCCCGGCCGCCATTGCGGTCATTCCGCCGTGGCTGAGGATAAACAGCACCCGCTTGTTGAGCGGTGTTGAGGGCAGTGCCGCCAGCGCCTGACGCAGCGAGTTGCGCAGGGTTTCCCCTTGCGCCTCATGATGCGTCGCCTGAGCTATCACCCGTACTTTTTCGTCAATCGCGCGCAGGTCAGGCGTGCCGGGAACGGTAACCACCCGGACGTGGCTCTGTTCAACCTGTTTCAGCGCCAGAGAGGGCTGCGCCTGGTCGCTTGCCAGCACCAGCGTCGGGCGTACGGACAAAATCCCCTCCGCATTCAGCTGGCGAAGATACCCCACGTCAGGCAGCGCGTTTGTCGCCTGCGGCCACTGGCTGGTACTGTCGCGCGCAACCAGAGAAGACTCCGCGCCGAGGGCGTAGACGATCTCCGTCACGTCGCCGCCGAGGGCGACAATTCTCTCCGGCGCGGCGACGGCGACCAGCGGCAGGGCGCAGAGCAGGGCGAACCAGTTTTTCATGCGGCCAGTCCTTCTGGCGTCAGGGCGTCAATCTGGCGGCGCCACTGGCTCTGCTCAGGCTCGCCTTCGGTACGCTGCCCGTAGAGCTGGGCGATCTGAGTTCCGTCCGCAGCAAACAGCTCCAGGCTGGTAACGTGTCCGTCCGCCGTAGGCTTGCGCGTTACCCACGTCTCGGCGATAGTCTCCTCCAGCAGATGCAGGGTAAAGGTTGGGTTGAAGATGTTCAGCCAGCCCTTCATGGGCGTCAGTTTTTCCACCACACCGGTGAAGATCTGCACGCAGCCGCGGTTGCCGACGAAGATCATGATTTCGTTTCCGTCCTGTCGCGCCGTCTCCAGCAGCTGTGCCAGCGCGCTGTTATCCACCTTACAGGCCAGATCGTCACTCACCAGACGAAACGCCTGCTGGCGGCTCAGGTTATGGCGCTTCAGTAAGCTAAAGAACTGATGCACATCGGTCATGGCGCGCCACTCTTTCTCCACCGATCCTGCATCAGCACCGTCGGAATGCGCAGGGGCATCGACAGCCTTCAGTGCCAGAGTGGGGTTATCGGCAATGATAAAACGGGTCAGCACGTCGCCCCAGGCGGCAACGTCGGTGTGATCCGTGGTGTAGACCTTCAGTAAAGCGTCGCCCTGATGATCGAAGAACTGAATGCTCTGACGTTCGCCGCGGGAGGTCGTTTCACTTATGTGAAACGCGCTCGCCCACTGGTTGAGGAACAAACGCAGATCCAGCGCGCGCGGATTCAGCACCAGCCCGGCGTGGCCGCCGAGGTGCTGGTGAGTAAACGCCCCGACCTGCTCGTGAACGGCGTATTCGTTACGGCAGATGCATTTGGTTTCCCCCACCGACTCCAGCGCTGCCAGAATCTCACGGATTTCACCGCGCAGCCGCCAGGCGTCGTGTCCAACGCGCGCAAATGCCAGCTCTGCTTCGCTGATGTGCATTAATCCGGCGATATCACGGGCGTACTTACCCGGATGTTCTTCTTTAAGCTCAAGCCAGCGTGTGTAGTGACCCATAATCTTATCCTTCTGAATCGTTGCCCCGAAGGGAATTACCATTGATAACTGACGAAGATCTTGCCGTTGCGGCCATCCTGCGGGATGCCTTGTGGTGACCAGTAGGCTTTGTCGAAGGCGTTCCCCAGCACGAGGGTGGTGGTGATGCCTTTAAACTGCTGCTGACCTTTATAGCTGACGTAGAAATCATTCACTGCGTAGCCAGGCTGCTCGCTGTAGCTGCTGCTGATGTGCGTTGAACGTTCGACGAAGGTGCCGATCCAGCCCACGGAGAAGCCGCTTTGCGCCACGGGGATATCCAGCTTGCTGGTGACGGTGTCCGGGTTGATGCTGGAGATGTATTCGCCCGTGTCGGTATCTTTCCCGCGCGTGCGGTTGTAGGCCACGTCCAGGTTGAACAGACTGGTCGCGTAGGTCGCCATCATGTCCCAGCCCCAGATTTTGGCATTTGGTACGTTATAGGACATGGTGGTGGCCGCCGCAAAATCGACGGTAGTGGAGATGTAATCTTTCGCTTTGGTGTCGAAGTAGCTGGCTTTGAACTCCAGCGCGTCGTTGGCGAGCAGCAGATCGTCAAAACGTAGCCCAAAACCGAACTCCTGGGTTTCGTTAGTTTCCGGACGCAGGTTCGGGTTCGGCACCCAGTAGTTGGTGTAGAAGCTGCCGATAGAGAAGTGCTTCGAGTCGTTATACATCTCGCCCATCGTTGGCGCGCGGAAGGCCTGGGCGTAAGAGCCGAACAGCATCAGCCAGTCGGCTGGACTCACGGTTAACCCGGCGCGTGATGACCACTTATCCGCATCCACGTCGTCGTAACCGTCGCTGCTGCCGCGGTAGTTGTCGTAACGCGTCCCGCCGAGAAGCGTTACCGGCAGGTCGCGCAGAGTGATCTCATCCTGCAACCAGCCGGAGCTGAAGTCGATTTTCGCGTCCGGGAAGCCGGTGGTCGCGCCGCCAGGGTGTTGCTCCTGACGATAGTATTCCCCGCCGTAGGTCAGCAGGTGCGAGGCGAAGGAGTCGCTGAACAGGCGGGTGCGGTTTTCCACTTTGCCGCCTTTGGTAGTCTGCTTACGGAACTCGCCGCTGGCGTCGACGTTCTGGGCGTTGATCCGCGCTTCGGACCAGTAAATTTTCGCATCGGCGTTCAGCCAGTCGTTTCCGGCTGGCGCAATGCGGTAGCCAAGCTGGGCATCGCGCTGAATGGTGGAACGATCGGTCATCGGGTTACTGCTGCTGGCATCCGTGGTCTGCGGATTTTTCGGCTCCTGCGCGTCGTTGTTGTAGTAGCGCAGAGAGCCGCTCAGCGTCTGCGCCGGATCGATTTTCCAGCTGCCTTTCGCCAGCATATTGTTGATGGATTCGTCGTTTGGCGCCCTCGCGCCGTCACTCTGGCGAATGTCGCCGCGATCGCGGCTGGACCAGGAGACCAGACCGTCCAGGGTATCGGTGCGGCCATAGGCGCTGGCACCCATCCCGATGCTGTGATCGCCCGTTGCACCGGTAGCAAATACGCGATAGCCGCTGTTTTTACCTGCATCCAGCAGATCGTTGGCGTCGACGGTGTCATACGAAATTACGCCGCCCAGCGCGCCGCTGCCGTACAGCAAGGCGGAAGGACCACGTACTACTTCAATACGTTTGATCAGCGCCGGATCGAGGAACGTGCTGTTCAGGTGTCCGGTATCAGTGCCCTGGCGCACGCCATCCACCAGTATCAGCACGCCACGGCGGTCATAGCCCCGGAGGTTAACGTCCTGACCGTTGGTGCGCCCGGTGCCATCCAGCGTCAGACCGGGCACCTTGCGCAGCAGGTCGGCGGCGGAGCTGGCGGTCTGGTTTTCCGGCGCGGTGGCGTCAATCACGCTCACCATCATGGGGGCTTCAAAGGCGCTGCGGGCATTGCCGGTGGCGGTGACGGTGATCTCGTCTGCGGCGGCAAACGTAACGCCCGGCAGGGTGCTGACAATCGCCAGCGCCAGAAGAGACGGGCGTAAAGACGCGGATTGCAGGTGTGGCATAGCAACTCTCCATAAGAATTGAAAAGCGCTGGCTGCCTGGGGATCACCTGGGTGGCTGGCGAATGTGTTGTCTGGTTTATTTAGTCAGGATCAGTTTTCCGGCATTGGTCTGGCGCAGCAGGTAGTGCTGGCCGTCATGCTCGATAATGACCCGTCCCTCCTCACCCAACAGGCTTTTGCTGTCGATTCGGCGATCGGTGGGAGCAGTGGACGGTGCTGTGTGTGTTTTTGTTGGCGTTGCCGCGCTGTTATCGGTAGGTGACATAATGTTTATAAATAACAATCAATGTAACAATGATAATCATCATCAATAAACTGCAAATTCACGGCAAGCGTTTTTGTGAAAATTGTGTGACGGGATCAAATTTGGGGGAGAGGGGCGGTCTGATGCCCTCACCCCGACCCTCTCCCACGGGGAGAGGGAGAAGGGCACGTACCGTAGGCCGGGTAAGCGCAGCGTCACCCGGCAGGATTTTAAAAGCGTGTGTCCACGGCTGAAGCCAGCTTCTCCAGCAGCAGCTCGCTGTCTTCCCAGCTCAGGCACGGGTCGGTGATTGACTGGCCGTAGACCATTTGCTGTCCGGCGACGATTTTCTGCGTGCCTTCTTTGATAAAACTCTCCGCCATAATTCCTGCAATGGCGGTCGAGCCGCTGCGGATCTGCTGGCAAACTTCCTCGCAGACGTCCAGCTGGCGGCGGTGCTGTTTCTGACAGTTGCCGTGGCTGAAATCCACCACCAGATGCTCCGGCAGGTCAAATTCCGCCAGCGTTTCGCAGGCGGCGGCAATATCTTCTGCATGGTAATTCGGTTTTTTACCGCCACGCATAATGATATGTCCGAACGGGTTGCCGCTGGTCTGGTAGATGGTCATCTGGCCGTTTTTATCCGGGGAGAGGAACATATGGCTGGCGCGTGACGCGCGGATGGCATCTACGGCAATTCGGGTATTGCCGTCCGTTCCGTTTTTGAAGCCCACCGGGCAGGAAAGCGCCGACGCCATTTCACGGTGGATCTGGCTTTCGGTGGTACGTGCGCCAATCGCGCCCCAGCTAATGAGGTCGGCAATAAACTGTCCGGTCACCATATCCAGAAATTCGGTGGCAGTTGGCACGCCCAGCTCGTTAACCTGTAACAGCAGCTTGCGCGCCAGCGTAATACCGTGATTCACCCGGTAGCTACCGTTCAGATCGGGATCGGAAATCAATCCTTTCCAGCCCACGACGGTACGCGGCTTTTCAAAGTAGGTACGCATCACGATCTCCAGGCGATCCTGATACGTGCCGCGCAGCGTCTGAAGGCGTTGTGCATAATCCATTGCCGCGTCGAGGTCGTGGATGGAGCAGGGGCCAATCACCACCAGAAGACGTTTGTCTTCACCATTGAGAATTTTTTCGATGCGGCGACGGGAGGCCGTCACATGGTCCGCCACCTCGGCGGATACGGGATGCAGCAGGGCCAGTTCAGCCGGTGTGACCAGGCTATCAATGCGCGCGGTGCGCAGTTCGTCGGTTTTGTTCATGGAATGTCTCAGAAATTTTTTGCTTCATCGGCAGACTACCGGGAAGTGATGGGCATCACCTTAAACCAATCCCTGCTGATTTCAAGTTCGGGGCACGTCGCCCCGAAGATGGCGTGATAATAACTGAAACTGGATTAATGTACTAGCATATTAGTACATGCGGCGATTCAGCCCCATGATATCGAGGATTTTGGTGGCAATTTCTTCTACTGAATAGTTGGTACTGTTCAGCCAGGGAATTTGATTTTTCCGGTACAGCGCTTCGACTTCGGAGACTTCCATTCGGCACTGGCGCATCGAGGCGTAGCGGCTGTTCTCGCGACGTTCTTCGCGGATCGCTGCCAGTCGTTCCGGGTTGATGGTCAGCCCAAACAGCTTATGCTGGAGCGGCTTGAGCGCGGCGGGCAGCACCAGGTTATCCATATCATCGGCAATAAAGGGGTAGTTGGCGGCACGAATGCCAAACTGCATGGCCAGGTAAAGGCTGGTGGGGGTTTTACCGCAGCGCGACACGCCGAGCAAAATCACCTGCGCCTGGTCGAGATTGCGTAGCGAGATCCCGTCGTCGTGCGCCAGGGTGTAGTCAATGGCGGCAATACGCGCATCGTATTTGGTCAGGTTACCGGGGTTCAGCCCGTGGGTACGGTGGGCGATCGGCGTCGGGTCGAGCTTCAGCTCGCTTTGCAAGGGAGCAACCAGCGCCTGCACGATGTCCTGACAGAAGCCCTCGCTTTGCAAAATGATGTTGCGGATCTCAGGGATCACAATGGAATAGAACACCAGCGGACGAACGCCGGTCTGCTGGTAAATGGCGTCGATCTGGTCCTTGACCGCTTTGGCCCGGCTCTCATTTTCCACGAACGGCAACGTGATGCTGTTTATCGATACCGGAAACTGCGACATCACCGCGTGTCCCAGCACCTCGGCGGTTATCGCCGTCCCATCAGAAATATAAAAAACGTGGCGATCGACAGCATTATCCATTTTATCCACCCTGAATAGCGTACGTAATTGCCTGAAAGCATAAATTAAAAAAGTTAATTTCACAGCAAAGAACTTATCTGAATTTAAAATGAAATGGTGTTTTTGATTTTCCTGAAAAGTGGATTTCATTTTTCGAATAGCGGCTTTATTTCTATGGTTTTTGCCGGAATCTATAGGAATCATCGGGTTAGCGAGTGCCGGGAAACTGTCCGAAAAGTTGAAAATTTAAATTGCTTACACGATTCACCGTTTTTTTAGCGGAAATAAATATGCCAGTATAAATACGTAGTCAGGTGTTTCTTACTCCGATCAAATATCACAAAAGGATTGTTTCGATGTCCAACAATGGCTCGTCACCGCTGGTGCTTTGGTATAACCAACTCGGCATGAATGATGTAGACAGAGTTGGGGGCAAAAATGCCTCCCTGGGTGAAATGATTACAAATCTGTCCGGTATGG
Organism: Enterobacter cloacae complex sp. 302F9; assembly: GCF_050030335.1. Lineage (NCBI taxonomy): Bacteria > Pseudomonadati > Pseudomonadota > Gammaproteobacteria > Enterobacterales > Enterobacteriaceae > Enterobacter > Enterobacter cloacae complex sp. 302F9. The sequence continues at coordinate 1,960,054 of NZ_JBLGUC010000001.1, forward strand.
GTGTCTCCGTACCTAACGGGTTTGCCACAACCGCCGATGCGTTTAACCTGTTTTTAGACCAGAGCGGTGTAAACCAGCGCATTTACGACCTGCTGGATAAAACGGATATTGATGATGTCACCGAGCTTGCCAAAGCCGGCGCGCAAATCCGCCAGTGGATTATCGACACACCTTTCCAGCCGGAACTGGAAAAAGCCATTCACGACGCCTACAACCAGCTCTCCGCTGACGACGCGCAGGCCTCCTTTGCCGTGCGTTCTTCTGCAACCGCAGAAGATATGCCGGATGCCTCTTTCGCCGGGCAGCAGGAAACGTTCCTGAACGTTCAGGGCTATGACGCGGTGCTGGTGGCGGTGAAGCACGTCTTCGCCTCCCTCTTCAACGACCGCGCCATCTCCTATCGCGTGCACCAGGGCTACGACCATCGCGGCGTCGCGCTTTCCGCCGGCGTGCAGCGCATGGTGCGCTCGGACGTAGGCTCTTCCGGCGTGATGTTCTCTATCGACACTGAATCCGGCTTCGACCAGGTGGTGTTTATCACCTCCGCGTGGGGTCTGGGCGAGATGGTGGTGCAGGGGGCGGTAAACCCTGACGAATTCTACGTTCACAAGCCTACGCTGGCGGCTAACCGTCCGGCAGTGGTACGTCGCACCATGGGCTCGAAAAAAATCCGCATGATCTATGCTCCGACGCAAGAGCATGGCAAGCAGGTCACCATTGAAGATGTGCCACAGGAGCAACGGGATCGCTTCTCACTGACCGACGCCGAAGTGGAAGAGCTGGCGAAGCAGGCGGTGCAGATTGAAAAACACTATGGCCGTCCAATGGACATCGAGTGGGCGAAAGACGGACACACCGGCAAGCTGTTTATCGTGCAGGCGCGTCCGGAAACCGTCCGTTCACGTGGTCAGGTCATGGAGCGCTACACCCTGCACGCGCAGGGCAAAATTGTCGCGGAAGGCCGCGCAATTGGTCACCGCATCGGTGCCGGTCCGGTGAAAGTGATCCACGACATCAGCGAGATGAACCGCATTCAGCCTGGCGACGTGCTGGTGACCGATATGACCGACCCGGACTGGGAACCGATCATGAAAAAAGCGGCTGCCATCGTCACCAACCGCGGCGGCCGTACCTGTCACGCGGCTATTATCGCCCGTGAGCTGGGGATCCCAGCGGTAGTCGGCTGCGGTGACGCGACCGAGCGCATGAAGGACGACCAGAAGGTGACGGTCTCCTGCGCTGAAGGCGATACCGGGTACGTGTATGCCGATATCCTCGACTTCAGCGTGAAAAGCTCCAGCGTGGATACCATGCCGGACCTGCCGCTGAAGATCATGATGAACGTCGGTAACCCGGACCGCGCGTTTGACTTCGCCTGCCTGCCGAACGAAGGCGTGGGCCTGGCGCGTCTGGAATTTATTATTAACCGTATGATCGGGGTGCACCCGCGTGCGCTGCTGGAGTTCAACGACCAGGACGCAAAACTGCAAAACGAAATCCGCGAGATGATGAAGGGTTACGACTCGCCGAGAGAGTTCTATGTGGGTCGTCTGACGGAAGGGATCGCCACGCTCGGCGCGGCCTTCTACCCGAAACGCGTGATCGTGCGTCTGTCGGACTTTAAGTCCAACGAATACGCCAACCTGGTGGGCGGCGAACGCTACGAGCCGGAAGAAGAGAACCCGATGCTGGGCTTCCGCGGCGCCGGACGCTACGTGTCGGAAAGCTTCCGCGACTGCTTCGCGCTGGAGTGCGAGGCGGTAAAACGCGTGCGCAATGACATGGGGCTGACCAACGTGGAAATCATGATCCCGTTCGTCCGTACCGTGGATCAGGCGAAAGCGGTGGTGGATGAGCTGGCGCGTCAGGGGCTGAAGCGCGGCGAGAACGGGCTGAAGATCATCATGATGTGTGAAATTCCGTCCAACGCCCTGCTGGCCGAGCAGTTCCTGGAGCACTTCGACGGCTTCTCCATAGGCTCGAATGACATGACGCAGCTGGCGCTCGGCCTGGACCGCGACTCCGGCGTCGTCTCTGAGCTGTTCGATGAGCGTAACGAGGCGGTGAAAGCGCTGCTCTCCATGGCCATCCGCGCGGCGAAGAAACAGGGTAAATATGTCGGGATTTGCGGCCAGGGTCCTTCTGACCATGAAGACTTTGCGGCCTGGCTGATGGATGAGGGGATTGATAGCCTCTCCCTGAACCCGGACACCGTGGTGCAGACCTGGCTGAGCCTGGCAGAGCTGAACAAGTAAAACCTGCACAACCTGAAAAAGGCGAGGATATCTGTCCTCGCCTTTTTTATTTTCCTGCGAATATGCTCACCATCACAAATAAAGCAAAAAAACCAAATATCATAATTTATCTGTTAATTTAGACAATTGTTAGCGGGCAGGGCGTTGCTAATACTTGAGCCTTACCGCGTACATCCGTCGGGATGATGCGCGACTGGTTGAAATACGTTTTAACCTGATAAAAAGGCAAATAACAATGACAATCTCCTCTGTATTACGTACCAAAGATAAAATAGGTTATGGCCTCGGCGATATGGCCAGCGCGCTGGTCTGGCAAACGGCAACGTTATTTCTCGCTTATTTCTATACGGACGTATTCGGTTTGCCTGCGGCCATTATGGGCACCATGTTTTTAGTGGTGCGCGTGGTCGATGCGTTTGTCGACCCGTGCATTGGCGCGCTGGTGGACCGCACTCAGACCCGCCACGGTCGTTTTCGTCCCTGGCTGCTCTGGTTTGCCATTCCGTTTGGCGTGAGCTGCCTGATTACCTTCTACGTACCGGATGCCGGGGCGATGGCAAAAATTGTCTATGCCTGCGTAACCTATGCCATCCTGAGTCTGATCTATTCCGCGATTAACGTCCCTTACTGTGCCATGCCTGGCGCGCTGACGCTCGACCCGCGCGAACGCCACTCGCTGCAATCCTGGCGCTTTGGCCTGTCGTTTATCGGCGGGTTGATTGTAACGGTCATCGCGCTGCCGCTGGTCTCATTATTAGGCCAGGGGAATGTGCAAAAAGGCTATTTCTATGCCATGAGCCTGATGGGGCTGCTGGGTATTGTTTTATTCTTCTGCTGCTTCTTTATGACCCGGGAGCGTTACTCGCCGCGCAATGACACCTCCGGCTCGATGCTGACGGATTTAAAACTGCTGGCCGCCAATAGCCAGTGGCGAATTGTTTTTCTGTTTAATATTTTACTGTTAACCGCCGTCGTGACGCGTGGCTCTGCGACCATGTATTACGTTAACTATGTTCTGTTACGTCCGGAACTGGTTTTTGCCTTTATTGTTTCCGGCATGGTGGCCTCCTTAAGCGGCGCATTATTATCTGAACGCCTGCTGGGCAAATTTGACCGGGTGCGTGCCTATCAGTGGACCATTATTTCTTTCGTTATTTTTGGCGCGCTGATTTTCTTCATTCCGCCTTCGCAGGTGTGGCTGATATTCGGTCTGAATATTGTATTTAGTTTTATTCAGAACCTGACCACGCCGCTGCAATGGACCATGTTCTCCGATGTGGTGGACTACGAAGAACACCGTAGCGGCCGCCGCCTGGACGGGCTGGTCTTTTCTACCGCCCTGTTTGCCATCAAGTTTGGGCTGGCGCTGGGTGGGGCGGTGGTCGGTTGGGTGCTTGGCATGGTGGATTACGCGCCGGGTCAGGCAAACCAGGCGCCTCACGTTCTCGCAACCATCAATGCCCTGTTCACCCTGATCCCCTGCGCGCTGTTCCTCTGCATGGTGGCGCTCCTTGCCATCTACAAACTTAACAGCCGGCTGGTGGACAGCATCGCCCGCGAGCTGGCCAGCAAACGCGATAGTCGAAACGATACGGGGCAGCTCAGCCCGGCAACCCAATCCGCACTACAGGAGTAAACCATGACTGCGATCTACAAGGACGCGGGACGTTCCGTACACGAGCGTGTCGCTGATTTACTGGCGCGTATGACGCCGGAAGAGAAATTTGCCCAGATGCACGCATACTGGCTGATCCTTGATGAACACGGCAACCACCGCGAACGCAGCGATCTGAGCGATGAATTCGCCGGCGTGAGTGAACAGGCGTCCCTCAGCGAAAGGCTGAAGCTGGGCGTCGGGCAGATCACCCGCCCGCTCGGCACGCACATTGTTGATGCAAAAACCGGCGTGCGTGCCGCCAACCGCCTGCAACGCATGATGATGGAGGAGACCCGGCTCGGCATTCCGGCGCTGTTTCATGAAGAATGTCTGGTAGGGCTGCTGTGCAAAGATGCAACGCTGTTCCCGTCGTCGCTGAACTACGGTTCTACCTGGGACCCGGCGCTGGTGCAGCGGGCGGCGGAGCAGATTGGCAAAGAGGCCCGATCCGTCGGGTGCCAGCAGGGGCTGGCCCCGGTGCTGGATGTCTCGCGCGATGTGCGCTGGGGACGGACGGAAGAGACCTTTGGGGAAGATCCGTGGCTGGTAGGGGTGATGGCGACGGCGTACGTGAAGGGGTTGCAGGGCGATAAGCGCGATCTGCTGGCGACCCTGAAACATTACGTCGGCCACTCCTTCAGCGAAGGGGCGCGCAATCATGCGCCGGTCCATCTCGGTTTCAGCGAGCTTAACGATACCTTCCTGCTGCCGTTTGAGATGGCGGTAAAGCTGGCCAACGCCGGTTCGGTGATGCCAGCCTATCACGACATTGATAATCAGCCAGGGCACAGCGACCATTTTCTGCTCACCACCGTGCTGCGTGAACAGTGGGGCTTCGACGGCATTATCGTGGCGGATTACGGCGGCGTCAGCCTGCTGCACCAGCACCACGGGATTTCTCACGATCCAGCACAATCGGCGGCGCTGGCGTTTAACGCCGGGCTGGACGTGGAATTGCCGAAGGATGACTGCGCGCGTCATCTGGCTGAAGCGGTAGAGCGTGGGCTCATCTCAATGGCGAAAGTGGATGAGATTGTGGCGCGCGTGCTCAGTGAAAAATTCCGTCTCGGGCTGTTTGAAAAACCGTACGCCGACGAAGACGGTATCGATTTGCAGAATGAGGCGACCCGGCAGGTGGCGCGCGAGGTGGCAACAAAATCGATCACGCTGCTGGAAAATAACGGCATTTTGCCCCTCGGCGGAAAACCCCGTGTAGCGGTAGTGGGGCCGACGGCGGACGATCCACTGGCGTTACTGAGCGGCTACAGCTTCCCGGTTCACCTGATTATCAGCGATATGGTTGAAGAGACTTCGCAGGTGACCACCCCGCGCGCGGCGCTGGAACAGTACCTTGGTGCATCGCAGATACGTTACGCCAAAGGGTGCCACATTATCGAAAAACGGATGGCGGGCGCGCCGGTGTTCCCGGGCGACAGCGGCGGTAAACCGATGCAGCAATCGCCGGTTTCACAACGCACGGATCTGATCCCCGACGCCGTGAGCGCGGCAAAAGAGAGTCACGTGGTGGTGGCCTGCGTGGGCGACCTCGCCGGACTATTCCAGAGCGGCACCGTGGGGGAAGGTTCGGATACCGATTCGCTGGATCTGCCGGGCGTGCAGCAACAGCTGCTGGAGGCGCTGGTGGCAACCGGTAAGCCGGTGATTGTCGTCATGACGGGTGGGCGTCCTTATAACCTTCAGGGGCTGGAAGAGAAGGTGGCCGCGCTGATGATGGCCTGGGCGCCGGGGCAGGAAGGGGGCTGGGCGATTGCCGATGTCTTAACCGGCCGCGCGGAGCCGCAGGGCAGGCTGGTAGTGAGCGTGCCGAAAAACGCCGGGGCGATGCCGTACTACTATAACCACAAGCTGAAAAGCGGCGGCACGCCGTTTGCGTTCCATTTCGGCGCACTTTACCCGTTCGGTTACGGTCTCGGCTGGACGCAGTTTCGCTGGGGCGCGGCCCGCCTGGCGGAAAGCCGCGTCCCGATCGACGGAGAGGTGGCGTTAAGCGTCGATATCACCAACACCGGCGAGCGCAGCGGCAGCGAAGTGGTACAGGTGTACGTACGCGATAAGGTCGCCACGCAGGTGCGTCCGCTTCAGGAGCTGAAAGCGTTCCTGCGCGTTACGCTTTCACCGGGAGAAACCGCCACGCTGACCTTTACCCTGCCGGTGGAGATGTTTAATTTCACCCGCCGGGACGGGAAGCGGATTGTCGAGCCAGGGGAATTTGAGCTACAGGTTGGCGCGTCCTCGGCGGATATACGCGAGGTGGTGAACGTGCTGGTAACCGGGGAGACGCAGGAGCTGGCGGGGGAATGGCGCATGCTCAGCCGCTGTGACATTACACGGGCGTAAAAAGGATAAAAAAAAGCCCATCGTGGGAGATGGGCAAAGACTACACACAGCAATTCGTTGTTTCACTCAGGGGATTTCCATGCTTATAAATCAAGGTGTTGATTTATAACCGTGTCTTAATAGTAGGCATGCCAGGATTTTGAGTCGATCGGATTCGTCTCAATAGTTAAAGGCAGGTAAAGATTTCTTGAAGAGAATGACGGTCTTAGGCAGGAAAAGGCGGGTCTGACCAGTGCACAGAGAATAAATAGTTTAGCAACGTTTAAGTATTGCTGTGGAGAGTGTAGGCCGGGTAAGCGTTAGCGCCACCCGGCCTACGTTCTTACTGCGCGTTCTTATCTTCCAGTTCTTCAAGTTCGCTTAAGATGACGTCAGGGTCGGTTCCCGGCGGCGGCACTTCATGCACCCAGGCGGAGAAGAGACGCCAGGTTACCGCAAGCAGCACCGGACCGATGAACAGGCCAATCATGCCGAAGGCAATTAACCCCCCGATCACCCCGGACAGGATCAGAATCAGCGGCAGGTCAGCGCCCATGCGGATGAGGAGGGGACGGATCACGTTATCCATGGTGCCCACCACGCAACTCCAGACCAGTAGCACCGTGCCCCAGGTCGTGTCCCCCGTCCAGTAAAGCCAGATAATGCAGGGAACCAGCACCAGCAGCGGACCGAGCTGAGCCAGACAGGTCATCAGCATGACGACGGTGAAAATGGTGGCATAAGGTACGCCGGAAATCGCCAGCCCGATTCCGCCAAGTACAGCCTGCACCAGCGCTGTGACCACCACGCCGAGCGCCACCGCGCGGACGGCCTGGGCTGCCAGCAGCACGGCCGCATCGCCGCGTTTACCTGCCAGTCGGGTGGCGAAATGACGCACCCCCAGCGCAACCTGCTCGCCGCGCCAGTACAGCAGGGCGCTGAAGACCAGCATCAACGTACAGTGCATCATGAAGCGACCAATGTGCGCAGCCTGCCCCACAAACCAGGTGGTGGTTGTGCCGATGTACGGACGCACTTTGGCCATCAGGGCGCTACCGCCCATCTCCAGCAGGCTGTGCCAGCCGCTGTACAGTTTTGCGCCCACAACAGGAATACTGTTCAGCCACGCGAGATCCGGCAGCGTCATATCACCGCTGGTGACCGCGCGAATAACCGGGCCGCTACTGTCAACCAGGCTGTTAACCAGCAGTGCAATGGGAATAATAAACAGCAGGAACAACAGCAGCGTCATCACCAGCACGGCCAGGCCGCGGCGACCAAACAGCAGTTTCTGCAAACGTAAGAGTAAAGGCCAGGTTGCGACGACGACGGTCGCGGCCCAGGCAAATCCGAGCACGAAAGGACGAACAATCCACAGACACGCAATAATCATAATGGCTAAGAACAGCACCGACAGCAGTATCTGCGCGACATCCCTGGGCTGACGAAGATTGACCATAAACGAAACTTTCCTTAAATGAACACCAGCAAGGCTGATGGGAATATAAACCGCATCTCTCTAATCATTAGTGATTTCAGCGATTTTTGACAGGCGGATTTTGCCCGTAATTCTACGAAGCACATAAGAAAAAAATGTGATAAAACTTTCCAGACACAACGCAAACGATTTCACACTATTCTCATTAGGGTCGACAGCAATGATCCCACAGATTTCTCAGGCACCGGGCGTCGTTCAGCTGGTGCTTAATTTTTTGCAGGCACTGGAGCAACAGGGTTTTACAGGTGACACCGCCACCGATTATGCCGACAGGCTGACGATGGCGACCGATAACAGTATTTACCAGCTTCTTCCCGATGCCGTCGTTTTCCCGCGCTCTACCGCCGATGTGGCGCTCATCGCCCGTCTGGCGTCGCAGGAGCGTTTCAGCACCCTGGTCTTTACCCCACGCGGCGGCGGGACGGGTACCAACGGGCAGGCGCTGAACCAGGGCATCATCATTGATATGTCCCGCTATATGAACCGCATCATTGAGATCAACCCGGAAGAGGGGTGGGTGCGAGTGGAAGCGGGGGTGATCAAAGATCAGCTGAATCAGTTTTTGAAACCTTACGGCTATTTTTTTGCGCCAGAGCTTTCCACCAGTAACCGCGCGACCATTGGCGGGATGATCAACACCGATGCCTCGGGGCAGGGCTCGCTGGTCTACGGCAAAACCTCCGATCACGTTATGGGTGTGCGGGCGGTGCTGCTGGGGGGCGATATCCTCGATACCCAACCGATGCCGATCGAGCTGGCCGAAACGCTGGCAAAAGAGAGCACCACCAGCGGACGGATTTATCGTACCGTGCTGGAGCGCTGCCGCGAAAATCGCGAACTGATCCTCAACAAATTCCCGAAGCTTAACCGCTTCCTGACGGGCTACGATCTGCGCCATGTCTTTAATGACGATCTGAGCCAGTTCGATCTTACCCGCGTACTGACCGGGTCAGAAGGGACGCTGGCCTTCATCACCGAAGCGCGTCTGGATATCACCCGGTTGCCAAAGGTGCGCCGTCTGGTGAATGTCAAATACAACTCCTTTGACTCCGCGCTGCGTAATGCACCGTTTATGGTGGAGGCGCGGGCGCTGTCGGTGGAAACCGTCGATTCAAAAGTTCTGAACCTGGCCCGGGAAGATATCGTCTGGCATTCGGTGAGCGAACTGATTACCGACGTGCCGGATAAAGAGATGCTCGGCCTGAACATCGTCGAGTTCGCCGGGGATGACGCAGAGCTGATTGAGAGCCAGGTGAGCACACTCTGCCAGCGTCTGGACGAGCTGATTGCCCAAGGGGAAGGCGGCGTCATTGGCTGGCAGCTGTGTAACGATCTCTCCGGCATCGAGCGAATCTACGCGATGCGTAAAAAAGCGGTGGGGCTGCTCGGCAACGCGAAAGGGGCGGCGAAGCCGATTCCGTTTGCGGAAGATACCTGCGTGCCGCCGGAGCACCTTGCTGATTATATTGTGGAGTTTCGCGCGCTGCTCGACAGCCATGGTCTGAGCTATGGCATGTTCGGGCACGTGGACGCGGGTGTGCTGCACGTGCGCCCGGCGCTGGACATGTGCGACCCGCAGCAGGAGATCCTGATGAAGGAGATCTCCGACGAGGTCGTGGCCCTCACGGCCAAATACGGCGGCTTGTTATGGGGCGAGCACGGCAAAGGATTCCGCGCCGAGTACAGCCCGGCGTTTTTTGGCGAACAACTTTACGCCGAGCTGCGTAAGGTAAAAGCCGCTTTTGATCCCGATAACCGCCTTAACCCGGGAAAAATCTGCCCGCCGGAGGGCATTGATGCGCCGATGTTGCAGGTGGACGCCGTCAAGCGCGGTACCTATGAACGACAAATTCCGATTGCGGTACGCGCTTCATGGCGCGGCGCGATGGAGTGCAACGGCAACGGGCTATGCTTCAACTTCGATGTGAAAAGCCCGATGTGTCCGTCGATGAAAATCACCAGCAACCGCATTCATTCCCCGAAAGGGCGTGCCACGCTGGTGCGCGAATGGCTGCGCCTGCTGGCCGACCGCGGCGTTGACCCGCTCAAGCTGGAACAGGAACTGCCGGAAAAACGCGCCAGCCTGCGCGGGCTTATCGAACGCACCCGCAACAGCTGGCATGCGAACAAAGGTGAATACGATTTCTCGCATGAGGTGAAAGAGGCGATGTCCGGCTGCCTGGCGTGCAAGGCGTGTTCAACCCAGTGCCCGATTAAAATTGACGTACCGGAATTCCGTTCCCGCTTCCTCCAGCTGTACCACACGCGTTATCTGCGCCCGATGCGCGATCATCTGGTGGCGACGGTGGAGAGTTACGCGCCGCTGATGGCCCGTGCGCCAAAAACCTTTAACTTCTTTATCAACCAGCCGCTGGTGCGCAAACTGTCAGAAAAACATATCGGCATGGTGGATCTGCCGCTGCTGTCGGTGCCATCACTCCAGCGTCGGCTGGTGGGGCACCGCTCGGCGAACATGACCCTGGAACAACTGGAAGCATTAAGCCCTGAGCAGAAAGCGAAGGTGGTGCTGGTAGTGCAGGATCCGTTTACCAGCTATTACGATGCGCAGGTGGTGGCCGATTTTGTCCGACTGGCCGAGAAAATCGGCTACCAGCCGGTGGTGCTGCCGTTCTCCCCGAACGGCAAGGCGCAGCACATAAAAGGTTTCCTCACCCGCTTTGCGAAAACCGCGCAGAAAACTTCAGATTTCCTGAATCGCGTGGCGCAGCTCGGCATGCCGATGGTGGGCGTCGATCCGGCGCTGGTGCTCTGTTACCGGGATGAATATAAGCAGACGCTCGGCGATAAGCGCGGTGATTTTCAGGTCTTACTGGTGCACGAGTGGCTGCCTGCGGTGCTGACGCAAACGCCCACTCAGGAGGTGAGTGGAGAAGCCTGGTATCTGTTTGGGCACTGCACCGAAGTGACGGCGCTGCCGACGGCGCCTGCCCAGTGGGCTTCTATCTTTGCCCGGTTTGGCGCGAAGCTGGAAAGCGTTAACGTGGGCTGCTGCGGTATGGCCGGAACCTACGGCCATGAAGTCAAAAACCACGCTAATTCGCTCGGCATTTACGAGCTGTCATGGCATCAGGCGATGCAGCGCCTGCCACGCAACCGCTGTCTGGCGACGGGCTACTCCTGCCGCAGCCAGGTGAAACGGGTGGAAGGTAACGGCGTCCGCCATCCATTGCAGGCTTTACTGGAGATTATCGGATGATCTGGAAACGTGCGGTCACGCTGGAGGCCTTAAATGCCATGGGCGCGGAGAACATGGTCGGTTTGCTGGATATCCAGTTCACGCGCATTGGCGACAACGAACTGGAAGCGACGATGCCGGTAGACAACCGTACTCATCAACCGTTTGGCCTGTTGCACGGCGGCGCGTCCGTCGTGCTGGCCGAAACGCTGGGGTCGGTGGCGGGCTACCTGTGTACGGAAGGAGAGCAGAAGGTGGTGGGTCTGGAGGTCAATGCCAACCACATCCGCTCCGTTCGCAGCGGGCGCGTGCGCGGCGTCTGCCGGGCGCTGCATGCCGGAAGCCGTCATCAGGTGTGGCAGATTGATATTCTGGACGAGCAGGATCGCCTGTGTTGTTCATCCAGGCTGACGACGGCCGTTGTGTAAAGTTTCCGGATGTCTTGTTTTTGGTCAAAAATTAGCCGCCTGATTGTGATATACTGGTCACGTTTTGAACATAAGCGAGGACATCATGGATACTGAAATAACCCCAACACAGCTGGCAATTGAATATTTACGTCGCGATAAAAGCAATCTGTCTCCCGCCCAGTACCTGAAAAAGCTGAAACAGCTTGAGCTGGAATTTACGGATTTGCTGGCGCTCTCTTCAAACGAACTGAAAGAAGAGATCTACTTTGCCTGGCGGTTGGGCGTTCACGTCCATTAAGCAGTGAAGAAAAGGCCGCAAGCGCGGCCTTTTTTGTGTCTGACATTCAGTATCTGGCAGGCAGTTTGTTAATTTTAATCAGCCGGCCTTCTTCCATTTCGATGAACCCTCCCGTTTTCTGATCAGCCAGGATCCGCATTACGCCACTGCGGGAAAGATGGGTTTTATCCCTGATATACCTTTCCGCCGTCACGCTGCGTCGGTAGCTGTCATCTTCCTGCATCAGCAGCACGAGCTGCTGGCGAATCATCTCGTACGCGGTTGGTGCGCCTTTCGGCATGACGTTGTGATAGAGGCGGTTATAGACAAACATCAGATGATTAGAAAGTAGCCCCCACAGCGCCTTCTCTTTGATAATTTGAGCCACCCGATCGGTCGTGAGCACACCAATCAGGCAAGGCGTTACCGTTCGGAGGTAGTCATTAAAATAAATGTCCGTCAGGTTAGCGAGGCCAAACAGGGCGGGACTGCGCGCCGTTGAAAGCATCATGTCGTCGCTTCTTCTGTATATGGCGACCGTGCCATCAAGAATTAAATAACACATGCTCTGCCCGTCAACCTCGAGATCAAGTTGCTCGCCGGGATCGGTTTTATGCGTGGCGCAGTGCGGCTGTAAATGAGAAATCAGTTCCTGAGCATAGGGAGAGCCGCGATGCGATGGTTTGTCAGAAGACATAGCGTTAACCTGGAAAGAGACTGTACTCTCTATAGTGTCGCTCTTCTTTTCCACCTTCTCCAGAGATAAATACAGCCTCAGTACTTACGGGGTAAGTGATGGATCTCTACTAGTACGCCACGCTCCATGGTGATGTATTTCCCCGTCCGCAACTCCGCGAGGATCCGCTGATCTTGACCCGCCATTTCCGGACAGCTTTTGTATCTTAAGTTAACGATGCCCGCTGCCGCCGGTATTCTCTCGGAGAGTGATATCCCAGCGCACTATGCGGGTGATTTTCATTGTAATGCGTGAACGCCGCTGCAAGGTTTCGCAGGGCTGTTCTCACATCCGGTTTCGGCATGAACGCGATATAGTCTTCCTTCATCGTCTTCACGAACCGTTCGGCCATGCCATTGCTCTGCGGGCTGCTCACCGCTGTTGTACATGGCTCCAGATTCAGCTCTTTGGCGAACCTCCGCGTTTCATGCGCGGTATATGCTGAACCGTTGTCCGTCAGCCACTGCACCGCTGTGTCGGGCAGCCTGTCGCCGAAGCGCTTTTCCACCGACCTCAGCATCACATCCTGCACGGTCGAACTGTCATAGCCTCCCGTGCTTGCTGCCCAGTCTATGGCCTCACGGTCGCAGCAGTCCAGCGCGAACGTTACCCGCAGTTTTTCGCCGTTGTCGCAGCCGAACTCGAAGCCATCTGAACACCAGCGCATATCGCTTTCTGCCACCGCTATCTTGCCCTTATGTTCACGCTTCGGTCGCTCTGGTTTGTGATGCAACAACAACAGGTTATGCTCGCTCATTATCCTGTAAAGCCGTTTGGCATTCACAGGTGGCTGTCCCTCTGTGCGACGTTGCTTGCGCAGGATGCCCCACACGCGTCGATAACCATAACTCGGCATATCGCTGATAATGTTGAGGATAGCCGACAGTATTTCTGCGTCTGCTTCTTCATTACGCCGGTTACAGCGCCTGTCCTGCCAGTCGGCAGAACGGTTAATCCGCAGTGACAGTTGCGCACGCGACACGCCCATGGTCCGGCTGACCATGGCTATTCCCCGTCCTTTGGCAACAAGGGCGCGTGCGCTATCCATTTTCGCGACTGACCGTACTCCACGGCTTCTTTCAGGATCTCAACTTCCATCGTCTTCTTGCCCAGAAGGCGCTGAAGCTCCCGGACCTGCTTCAGAGCAGCAGTAAGCTCAGAAGCAGGAACGACTTCCTCTCCAGCCGCAACGGCGGTGAGGCTGCCTTCCTGATATTGCTTCTTCCACTTAAACAGCAGGCTGGGCTGGATACCATGCAGGCGGGCGACATGGGAGACATTCATACCCGGCTCCATCGTCTGCTGGATAATGGCGATCTTCTCCTGAGGAGTTTTACGTTTACGGACTTCTTGCCCTAACAGGATCCCGGTCATCTCAAAATTGGTGTTAGTGTTAGACATATATTCAAGCCTATCTCTTATCTGGAGATACAGCTACTGTCTGGTGTTTCAGGGGGCTACATCATCCGCGAGGATCCGCATAATGCCGCTGCGTGAAAGATAGGTGCGGCTTTTGATATAGGCCGCGGCGGTAATGTTTTGTCTTATGGCTTCCGGCTCCTGCATCAACTCAACCAGTTGAAAGCGGATAATGTCATAAGCCGACATTTGCGATATCTGGGCACAATGTTCGTAGACGCGCGATGCGGTATAGATCAGCAGGTTTGAGAAGTGCTCCCATAAATTCTGTTGTGCGACAACATGATTGAAACACGCCAGCGAAACGCTGGCCACCTCTGAGGTTTCCAGCGCTCTGACGTACAGGTGTTCAGACGATAACTGGCTGCTCACGCCGAGTATAAATGGCGCGGATTCAGAATTTAAGACGATACCGTCCCCGCGACGGTGCAACGCCACGCTGCCATGCAACAGTAAAAAGCATTGACGGGTATCGCCGGAGCAATAATGGATAATTTCTCCTCTGGCAATAATGCTTCTCTCCGCATGCGGCAAAACATTATCGATTATTTTTTCAATGTGCTTAAAAGGCTTAGCGCCGAGCACTGTTGACTTATCAATATCTGACTCAGGCGCGAAACGGGTATTCATGTGAAACCACACTGACTGATGCGATCATTTTTTGATCGGCATAAAGAATTATCTTAAAAACCAGCAGATCAGGGAATGTTTGCGGCGAGTCTAATTATAGACTCGCTTTTTTTTGAGTCTTAATTAATTGAAATTGAAACCTTTTTTATTCAGGTCTAAAAGTAGACTTTGGCCATTATTCTTAAGGTGTTTCCGAGTGAATATGTTTTGTAATTGTTAAAAGAGGGTCTACAGCTAGACCTCAAAATTGATTGTATGCGGAAAAAGAGTTGTATAAATTTTGACTCGTCGGAAGGGCTTTTGTTTCTGCAACTGAATGTCGGTAATAAATAAAGTAATACGGGATATAAAATTATGAATACAAAATTGATGATGGCAATGTTAGCGGCAGGTTCTGTACTCACCATGACCAATGCATTCGCAGCGGCCGGTACCGTTAATTTTAACGGGAATATTCTGGATTCCGCCTGCGACGTTGATGTGGCATCCCAGAATCAGGTGGTGGTATTAGGCGATTATTATAAAACGGAATTCCCGACAACCGGGGCGAGAACGGCTGCGACGCAATTCAATATTATTTTGAAAAACTGTCCGGTAACGGTCACCAATGCAAAAGTCCGTTTTGACGGCACGCCGGATTTAACCAACGCCAGCCTGCTGGCGATTGATACGTCTGTGGCGGGGGCGGCCACCGGGGTGGCGATTAACCTGATGACGGCAGATAAAGCCGATCTGCCGCTGCACGGCAGCAACAGCTATATTTACCCGCTCAGCAGTACGGCTGATAATACGCTGAACTTCTACGCGCAGTATATCTCCACCGCGGCATCCGTGACCGCGGGCCCGGCTAACTCGGTCGCAAACTTCTCAGTGGTATACAACTAAGTCATTGCAGTAATCAGCAGGGGGCCGCCCGGCCCCTTGTTTTATGAGGTAAAAAAAAATGCGTTTTATCACGACAACGGGCCTGGCTATGGCGCTGTTACCGCTGACGTTAACATCCGTCAGTGCAGGAGTAATTATTGGCGGCACCCGTATTATTTTTGATGGGACTAAAAAAGAGGCGTCAATAGGTATTACTAATCCTGATAACGTTCCTTATTTAATCCAGTCGTGGATAGATGTTCAGGATGAACAATCGGGTAAAGCGCCTTTTATTATTACGCCACCACTGTATCGGCTGGACGGCGGGCAAAAAAACCTTGAGCGTATTGTCATGACCGGCTCACTGCCTCAGGGGCAGGAGAGTTTATTCTGGCTGAACATTAAAGCTATTCCTTCAGCCTCAAAGCAGATGAACTCGCTGCAAATTGCCGTCAAAACGCGCATCAAATTAATTTATCGACCAGAGACTCTTCGTGCGTCTACCCCCGAGGAGCAAGCCAATAAATTAACCTGGCGTCGTGCGGGAAATACCCTTCAGGTTAATAACCCTACGCCGTACGTTATCAATTTCAATGAAATTACGTTGGGTAATAAGAAACTTGACGATGTCACGTACGTGATGCCTTCAGGCACAGCCCGTTTTCCGTTACCGAACGGAACCAGTGGCAATACGCTGACGTTTAAAGTCATTAACGATTATGGCAGCCCTGGCGAATTACACCGGGCCAGTTTGTGATCCTTACGCGTTAATCAGGTGTTCGTCATGACAACGGCATTGAATGCAATGCAGCCTGCGCGCCTGGCAATATTTATTGCCCTCGCGCTTGCTGGTGTCTCTCCCATACTGTATGCCAGTGAGACGTTTAATACGGAACTGGTAGAGCTGGATAATCCCGGAATGGGAAAAGCGGATTTATCTGCCTTTGAATCCGGCTCGCAGGCGCCCGGGACATACCACGTTGATATTATTCTTGACGATCGGCTGCTGGAAACGCGGGATATTCGTTTTATGGCAGTGAAGGATGCTAACGGCAGTGAAACGTTGCAGCCTTGCCTGAGTATCGGGCAGTTAAAAGCGTGGGGCGTGAAAACGGCGCTTTTCCCACAGCTTGCCGCCGGGGAAGGTGAATGCGCCGATCTCAGGGCGATCCCACAGGCCAGCGCGGATTTCCAGTTTGGCGCCCAGCGTCTGGCGATTAGCATTCCACAGGCGGCTATAGACCTGCCAGCGAGAGGTTACGTTCCGCCGGATATGTGGGATGAAGGCATTACCGCGGTCATGCTCAACTACAGCCTGAGCGGGGCAAACAGCCGGGCAAGAAGCGGGGCAGGCACCCGCAGCGACAGCCAGTATGCAAACCTGCGGCCGGGGATCAACGTCGGTCCCTGGCGGTTACGCAACTACACCACCTGGTCCCGCGATGCGTCCGGCCAGGATAAGTGGGACAACGTCTATACCTTGATGCAGCGCGCGATTATTCCCCTGCAAGCCCAGCTTACGCTCGGAGACAGTTCCGCGCCTGCCGATGTCTTTGACAGCATGCCGTTTCGCGGCGTCCAGCTGGCGTCCGACGACGATATGCTGCCGGATTCCCTGAAAGGCTATGCGCCGGTGGTGCGCGGTATTGCGCGGACTAACGCGCAGGTCGTGGTGCGTCAGAATGGCTATCAAATCTACCAAAGCTATGTGGCACCGGGCGCGTTTGAGATCGCGGATATGTATCCCACCGGCGGCGCGGGAGACCTTGATGTCACGATCGTCGAAGCTGATGGTAGTGAGCAACATTTCACCCTGCCGTACGCTTCGCTGCCGGTCCTGCAACGGGAGGGGCGCCTGAAATATGGCCTTACCGCCGGGCAGTATCGCTCGTATAACCGTAGCGTGGAGAAAACCCCCTTCGGGCAATTGACCGGAATTTACGGCCTCCCTCACGGTATTACGCTCTATGGCGGCGTCCAGGGGGCAGATAAGTACCAGTCGGCGGCTCTGGGGGTGGGCAAGAATATGGGCGATCTCGGGGCTGTATCCGCAGACGTCACTCAGGGCTGGTCAACGCCGGAGCATGCCGCGAAAACAAACGGTCAGTCGTGGCGGGCCCGATACAGCAAGAATTTTATCAATACCGGGACCAACTTTTCGATTGCCGGGTATCGCTACTCGACCCGCGGCTATTACGGGATGCAGGACGTCCTCGATTCGTACGGCGACAGCAGCGCGCTTCAGGACAGGCGACGTAACCGTGCCGAGCTGACGATGAGCCAGACGCTGGGGGACAACCTGGGCGCGCTTACCCTCAGTGCGGCGCGGGAAGATTACTGGAATGACGGTAAGTCGATGGCTTCGTGGAGCGTCGGCTATAGCAACTACTGGCATAACATCAGCTATGGCCTGACATGGACTTACAGCAAAAATGTCCGCTCAGCGTCAGAAACCCGCGACAGCCAAAAAAACGCTGACCATGACCAGCTTCTGGCGTTCAACGTCAGCATTCCGCTGGATAAATTTTTGCCGCAGACATGGGCTAACTATGGCATGAACGCCAGCGGGAATAACGGGACGACGCATAACGTCGGCCTGAACGGGGTAGCGCTCGAGAACCGTGCCCTGAACTGGAACGTACAGCAGGGATACGGAACAGAGGGTGTGGGCTATACCGGCAATGTTAACGCGGACTACAAAGGCGCCTATGGCGAAGTCACGGCAGGTTATGGTTATGACAAAAACAGTGAACGCCTGAATTACGGGCTGCAAGGCGGCATTCTCGCCCATGCTGATGGCATCACGCTTTCCCAGCCGCTGGGGGAGACCAGCGTCTTAATCAAAGCCCCTGGCGCCCACGACGTGGATATCCGCAATCAGCCCGGTGTACGGACAGATTTTCGCGGATATACGGTCGTGAGCAACCTTTCTGTCTACCGGAAAAACGATCTCACCCTCGACCCGGAAACGATGCCGGACGATGTCGAGCTGGAGATCAACACCCGCACGGTGACGCCGACGCGGGGAGCGGTGGTGAGAGCCGATTATCTGCCGAAGTCAGGACACCGGGTGCTGATGACCTTGACCGACAACGACCGCGCCGTTCCGTTTGGGGCGGTGGTCACCCTTGTGGGTGATGACAGCGGCAGTTTTATTGTCGGCGATCGCGGTCAGGTCTATTTAACCGGGATGCGCGAGCAGGGAACGTTAGTCGCTACATGGGGAAGTCAATCCAGTCAGCAATGCCGCGCTGATTTCACGCTGCCGAATCACTCAACGTACGGTAGGATCGCTGATATGCGCGCCACCTGCCGTCAGGAACGCTAACATGAAATGTCTTAACGCGATGCTGCTGCTCTGTTTGCTCGCGGCGGCAAATATGGCTCGTGCCGGTACCTGCACCACCATCACCCCGCAGCTTTCCACCCTGTCCGTGGGGACGATCAACGTGCAGCGCGATGCGCCTGTCGGCACGGTGGTATTTTCTGGCGCGGCGTCAGCCACAGGCTCCTATCTTACCGGGTGTACTAATCCGCTGATGCTGGGATTTAGCCTGCGCTACAACGGCGCCACGTTGAGCAGCTACGGCAACCATGTTTACAACACGAACGTCAGCGGGATAGGGATACGCTTTTCTTCCAACGGCTATTTTGAAAACCCGAGCAATACGTTCTCGTACAATGCGCAGACCTCCTATGTGGACTGGTACGGCGGGAGGATTGAGCTGGTGGTGACGGGGCCGGTCTCATCGGGGGCATTAACCCCCGGGACGATCGGTGTCGTGACGCTTCAGGGAAGCGATGGCCTCTACCGTGACGGTCTGACCACGCAGCTCACCTCCGGCACCATCAATGCGCTGGCGTGCACGGTGAATACGGCCCAGCTGACGTTTCCGATAGGGGATATTCCCGCCTCGGCGTTCGGCTCCACGGTGGGCACCACGCCAGCGGGAGCACAGAACACGCAAAACCTGGGCCTGACCTGCGCCGCCGGAACCAATATTACGGTCTCGCTCAGTGGAATACAGAACCCGGACAGCGCCAATACCAGCGTGATGGCCTTAACCGGGCAGGGAAATGCCGGCACTGCGAAAGGGGTGGGGGTGCAGCTTATCTATAACGGTGCACCGCTGGTGATGAACAGCCGACTATTCTTGCGGCAGTCTGCCGGGGGGCAAGAGACGTTGCCATTAACGGCCCGGTATTACCAGACGTTAACCCGCGTGGAGTCAGGTTCAGCGAATGCCTCCGCCACCCTTAATGTGACCTACCAGTAGCAGGTAAGAAGATGAAAATAAGATGCAGGACACTGCTGTTACTTGCCTTACTCAGCGGGAAGGTATGCTCCGCTGATAGCGTCAACATCGGTGTGACGGGAAATATCGTTGCGTCGCCGTGCATATTTAATGGCGGCAGCAACAGCCTTGATGTCAACCTGGGCAATATTCAGGCAACCAATATGGCGACGCCGGGCTCAACATCGGATCCGGTGCCTTTCAGTCTGCTGTTTACCCAGTGCCCAACCGGAACGCAGAGTGTGACCGTCGCTTTCACCGGCAGCCCCGATCCCGAGGCGGGTGCGGACTATTTTATGAACAGCGGTTCGGCCACGCATGTGGCGATAGCCATGCGCGATGCCCAAACCGGCGCGCTTAAAGGAACAGGCACCAGTATGACCCAGACCATTGCCGCGGACAGAACCGCGACAATGGCTATGCTGGCCTCGGTAAAATCTATGCCGGGAGGCGCCACGCCGGGGAGCATCAGTGCGGTTGTGGTGATGACGATGCAGTACAACTAAATGCCGGTGATAAGCCTTTTTTAAAGACGTTGGTGTGAACTATGTTAAATATTCTGATTCAGGAAACGGATCTGTTTTTTCAGGCTGGGCTACAGAGCTTTTTCGACGATTTTTTTTAAGCATAACTTTCATCGCTCCATTACATTTCAGCTGGCGTTGACCAATGAAAACGTCAGCCAGGCCGATATTATTGTTCTTTCATTATGTCAGGGGGAAACGCTGACCTGTTTTCCGGAGTTACTGGCCCGGCAAAAAGGAATTGTGATAGGTCTCGTCGACGATGAGCTGCGCTTTTCGGCGCTGCCTTCCTGCTTTCAGGACATCATTTTTCTCCCGCGCCGGGCGTCGCTTGACCGTATTAGCGGCGTTCTGTTTATCGCGTGGTTCAGGACGCAATTACCAGGTTACACGTTGAATAAAAAGACCTGTTTCGACTGCCAGCATAAAGGTTTATCCCGGCAACAGATTCGTATTATGGTCAATTTTTACCGGGGGCTGTCGGTGGTGCAGACCGCGAACGCGTTGAAGATGAGCGAAAAAACGGTCTTTACCCATAAATATATGATGATGCAGAAATTTAATCTGCGAAGCGATTACGAGCTGATCGTACTATTGAGAAGGCTGATGGAGAAAAAGAGCCGTCCGAACCTGCTTCGCGATTACCTGGAAAATAATTATGCACAACAGATAACGTAAAACAGCAGCGGATAGCGGGCCGGGCAGCGATAGCCGCCACCCGGCAATGCATTTAAACGTTAACCGCAGCGATCAACCGCGTCTTCATGGTCTGGTATGCGGAAGCCGCAAAATCCTCCGCCCAGCGCTGGTCCTCGATCGCCTCCAGCTGCACGGCGCAATACTTCGTTTCCGGCGTTCTGGATATCGGGTCGAGATTATCCTGCGTCAGCTCATTACAGGCGCCAATCCACCACTGGTAGGTCATATAGATTGCTCCCGCATTGATGCGCTCGCTGATGCTGGCGCGGGTGATCACTTTACCCCGGCGTGAACGTACCCAGACCAGCTGGCCCTCGGCAATCCCCCGTTCATCCGCATCGGCCGGGTTCATTTGCACCCGGCCCGGCTCGTCGGCCAGGCTTTGCAGCGCCGCGCAGTTCCCGGTCATTGAGCGACAGGAGTAGTGACCCACTTCGCGCACCGTGCACAGTACCAGCGGGTAATCCGCATCCGGTGTCTCCGCCGGGGCGCGCCAGGGGGCGGCAAATAGCTGTCCTTTGCCAGTAGGGGTGTCGAACTGGTTATCCTTGTACAGGTAGGGGGTGCCGGGATGATTGAGGGATGGGCAAGGCCACTGCACATGGCCCATCTCGCCCATTTTTTCGTAGGTCACGCCGTAGAAGAGGGGGCACAGCTCGCGCATTTCGTCCCAGATCTGCTGGTTATCCTCGTAATGCATGGGATAACCCATCTCCGTGGCCAGCAGGCTGATGATCTCCCAGTCGCGCTTCACGTTGCCGCTGGCCTCAATGGCTTTGCCGAAACGCTGGAAGCCGCGATCGGCACAGGTGAACACGCCGGCGTGCTCTCCCCATGAGGTGGCAGGGAGCAGCACGTCAGCCACCTCTGCCGTTTTGGTCATAAAGATGTCCTGAACCACCACAAAATCGAGCGCCTCAAAGCCGCGGCGGACCAGTCCCAGATCGGCTTCTGTCTGAAGCGGATCTTCCCCCATGATGTAATACGCTTTGATCTTTCCTTCCAGCGCGAGATGTGGCACTTCGGTGATACGCGTCCCGACGCGATCGTCCATCCGGTTGACATTGATTTTCCACGCATCGGCAAATTTCAGTCTGACCGCCGGGTCAGTGACGTCCTGGTAGCCGGGGAACATATTGGGCAGAACGCCCATATCGCAGGCACCCTGAACGTTATTTTGCCCGCGAACCGGACCCACGCCGACGGCAGGGCGGCCCAGGTTGCCGGTCAGCAGCGCCAGGCTGGAGAGACCTTTCACCACATCGACCGCCTGACCAAACTGCGTGACGCCCATCCCCCACATCACCGTTGCTGAAGGCGCCGCTGCGAACATGCGCATTGCCTGACGAACATCCCGCGCGCGGATCCCCGTCAGATGTTCAACCTGCTCGGGTGCGTAATCTTTTACCGTCAGCCGGTACGCCTCAAGCCCTTCGGTAAAGCGGGCAACGTAGTTTTTGTCGTACAGTTCCTCTTCCAGCAGGACATAGCCAAAGGCATTGACCAGCGCCATGTTACTGCCATTTTTTAGCTGAAGATGAAGATCGGCAATGCGTGCCGTTTCAATATGACGCGGATCGCAGACGATGATTTTAGCGCCATTTTCACGTGCTTTAAGCACGCGTCGGGCGACGATGGGGTGAGAGTCGGCGCAGTTATAGCCGAATACCAGCAGGCATTTTGAGTTTTCAATATCGTTAATGGAATTGCTCATGGCGCCGTTGCCGAGGGTCTCCTGTAAACCGGCAACGGACGGACCGTGACAGACGCGGGCGCAGCAGTCGACGTTGTTAGTATTCAGCACCGCTCGGGCAAATTTTTGCATCACATATTTGGTCTCATTGCCCGTTCCCCGTGAGGAACCCGTAGTCATAATGGACCGAGGGCCATACTGTTCTTTGATGCTTTTAAGCCTGTGAGCGGTATAGCGAATGGCCTCTTCCCAGGTAACAGGGGTAAAGGCCTCGCCTTTGCTGTAGCGGATCATGGGCTGCGTCAGACGGGGGGTAAGCAGCCGTGTGTCGTTAAGAAAGTCCCAGCCGTAGAACCCTTTCAGGCAAAGCGTGCCCTGATTGGTTACGCCATCAGCGGCTTCGGCACGGATAATCCGGTTATTTTTAACGACGAGGTTTAGTTTGCAGCCTGCACCGCAGTAGGGGCAGACGCTGGCGATTTTTTTCATCAATAACAGACCTGTTAAGAAATGAAGCAATGTTTACTGGAAAGCCCAGTCCCTTAGCGGACTAAGCAGGATCCATGCCACATTCAGCGTTCTTGATTAACAGGGCGTTAGAGGAGAGAGGGTGTGTCATCGTCAGTCTGTTCGTCAGAATTGACGATGACACGCTATCCGTAGGGATGGGGGAGGCGTTAAAGATCGTCCATGGTGTAACCGACGACAATTTCCAGCGTCTTGCGGATCACATCCGCCTTAACGACATCGTCGGTGGATTCCAGCGTCTGGATTAGCCAGAGAATGATCGCTTTGTTGGTCAAATGACCTTCGGAAGCAAGAACACAACGAACCGCAGTCGAAAAAATGGCAGACTCTTCAGCAAAGCGATCGCCTGCGTGACGGAAATACTCCGACAACGCGCTATCTAAAAAGGCGGAGTGGTATTCGGGTTGAAGCTGAATATTTTGTCTCATTTGTTCTCACCGTAGCTGTAAAGTTGTAGTCAATGTATCTTTTTAGGATCGGACGGTTTTCCATTTCCAAATAACGGCACTACATTGTCTCGGTTATTTTTGAGAGATCCCTCTCTCTGTATTCGTCCTTGTGCGGTTCTGCGACCTTTAAAAGCGACCGTGCCAGAGCTGATTTCAGCTATAACTCGCGCTAATGTCTCCCGCCGCTGGGGATCCGTTTCATATGCTTGCATGTTACGCAGACGCTGAACCAATCCCTCGGTCGTCACCGGACCGCGCTCCTTCAAAAGTGAAAGAGCGGCTTCTCCAATAAGCTTGTCGATTAGTCTGTCCGCATCACTGCTGTTCATGACATTAACGTTCGAAGAGCAGGCCAAGAAGCATGTGATAATGATGTTCCTCTTCCGGGCCATTGGCCTTTTCAAGGCGACTCAACAGTTTTGTGCAGAGCGATTTGCGATTCAGATTTCGCCCGTCGCTAAGGATTTCAACAACAACCTGACCCAATGTTTCCTGTTGGGTTGGAAGCGCGGCTTTTTCGAAATACTGCGCAATCGCTGTTGCCGAGTCTGCGAGGTGTCCGTTCTGCTGCATGTTTCGCTCCTGTAAATTTTCGTAATCAGTAACGTTACATTTAAGGTATACATAATTTTCAAATCTGTACATTTAAAATGTACAATTTTTTAAACATTTTATAATATATTTTATAAAATCATTATTTATCAGTTGCTTATTCTTATACGATTTACTGCGGTATTCACAAGATATATTGTACAATCCGAAGCGGCGTCGCAGAGTTGTACAAGCCCGTAAATGACGCAAAAAAGCCGTGTAAATCGTTGAGATGTAAATTATTTGTTGGGCAATTAATGTGCTATAACAGAGTTTTCCCCACGTGTTTTCGTGGTCACCCCCTCAATCTTCAGGATTAGCATGCTCACAACCATCATTTACCGCAGTCATATCTGCGAGGACGTTCCAGTGAAAGCGCTGGAAGACATGGTCGCTGCTGCAAATTGTAGAAATCGCCAGTTCGATGTGACGGGGATTTTGCTGTTTAACGGCACACACTTTTTTCAGTTACTTGAAGGGCCCGCTGATAACGTTAAGGAGATCTATGAGCTCATCTGCCGTGACCCACGGCATCACAACGTGGTCGAATTGTTAAGCGATCACGGGCCTTCAAGACGTTTTGGCAACGTGGGTATGGAGCTCTTTGACCTTCGTCAGTACGATACCGACGAAGTGCTGCAACAGGTACTCGATAAAGGCACAACGCGCTATCAGCTGACCTATAACGATCGCGCCCTGCAATTTTTCCGCACCTTCGTTGAGGCCACTGAAAAAGCCAACTACTTTGAGCTGCCTCCGGCTGACGCCTGGGAGTTTGTCACCGAAAATACGCCGTTATCCTCCCAGCCGACAGTAGTGGCAAAGGGCGCGGACTGTAGTTTCGCATTTCAACCTATCGTCGATCCGTTTATGCAGCAGGTAGTTTCCTGGGAAGCCCTGATCCGCACGCCGTCCGGTGAGTCCCCGGAAAGCTATTTTGCCAACCTGTCGCGTGAGGCGCTGTACGAATCGGATCTGAAGAGTAAACAGGTGGCTTTGTCGATGGCCAGCGCACTGGGCCTACAGACTCAAACGTTGTCCATTAATCTGCTGCCGATGACGCTGGTCAATGTTCCTGGCGCCGTCGATTTTTTACTGACGGCAATTGAGGCGAACGGTTTTGTGCCGGAGCAAATTGTGGTCGAGTTCACCGAGAGCGAGGCGATCTCGCGCTTCGAAGAGTTCACCAGCGCGGTCAGACAGCTTAAAAGCGCCGGGATCAGCGTGGCCATCGATCACTTTGGCGCGGGATTCGCCGGTCTGCAACTGCTGGCCCAGTTTCAGCCGGACAGAATCAAGATCAACCGTGATTTGATTGCCAACGTGCACAAGAGCGGCCCGCGTCAGGCGATCATTCAGTCAATTATTAAATGCTGCGCCTCCCTGGAAATTCTGTTCTGTGCGGTAGGCGTAGAGTTGGCTGAAGAGTGGATGTGGCTGGAATCTGCCGGGATTTCTCAGTTCCAGGGACACCTTTTCGCCAGCCCGCGCCTGGGGGGCATACCGGCGATTGCCTGGCCCGAGAAAAAGTACGATTTATAAAAACCTGTACGTAACTCTTAAAAGTGACCTGTACGTACGGCTAAATTTATACAACAATACATTAACGAGTGAGTGGTTCGTTGAGCCATTCACTTGTCTCAGAACGAGGAGTTAGTTATACAAATGATTTGTACAATCTGATAAGGTTGGTTTGGTTAGGTATGGAAGTATTGTGCGTGAGGGAGTTAATGGCCTATTACAGTATCGGCGAAGTGGCCGAACGATGCGGTATCAACCCCGTTACGCTGCGTGCCTGGCAGCGCCGTTATGGATTGTTGAAGCCGCAGCGAAGCGAAGGGGGTCATCGTCAGTTTGACGATGAAGATATCCTGCGTATCGAAGAGATCAAACGCCTGATGAAAACGGGTGTTTCGGTCGGTAAAGTAAAAGCGCTTCTTGAAAATACAGAAGTAATGACTCAGGGGAACTGGGCATCTTTTCAGGAAGAGATGTTAACCGTTCTGCGCTATGCCAGTCCGGCAAAACTGCGCGCCAAAATCGGCGAGTTCCGCCGTGACCATGCGATGGATGTTCTGATAGATAACATCATCACCCCTGTGCGGCAGCGAATGAACCAGGACCAGAATACGGTGCGTCACATGGCGAGCCTGCTGGACGGTGTCCTGATTGAGTTTGCCGTTGCAAGCCTGGGTGAGTCGCGAAAAAAAGCAGGTAAGGATGCGCTGCTGATTGGGTGGGAGTGCGACGACCGTACGCATTTGTGGCTGGAAGCGGCCCGTCTTGCCTACAAAGGCTGGCATATCGACGTGCTGGCTGAGCCGATTGATTCTCCACGTCCTGAACTCTTCCCCGGGCAAAAAATCTTCGTCTGGACCGGTAAAGCGCCTACGCCTCGTCAACAGGAGCAGCTCGACCACTGGCGTGAACAGGGTTTCGCCGTTTCGTTCCATCACTGATGTTAAGGGGGCCAACGGTAAACCGCCAGTGCGGGATTTTGCCTTCTGGCGATACGACAGGGGTATCCGCGAAGATGCATAGCATCAGTACCCCTGTCATATCGTCGGTTTATTCCATCATCAGGTTGTCTGAAATATTCATACTGGCCACGGATTCAACTTTCCACACGCCATCTTCCTTGACCATGCAGTCAATCACGGTGTGATCCCGCTTTTTGCCGAATGAGATATAAACCTGCATACAGGCGGCATCGTAATCCAGCGCCCGCGCACTGACGATGCCCCAGTCATCTTCATATCCCTGAGCCTTGATGAACATATCGACGTCAGGCACGTCATATTCATCTGGATCCAGCTTATCCATGGCTTTGAGTTCGCTGATAGTTTCGCGGGTTACATATGGCCTCAGCGCTTCATAGTTTTTCAGGGGCTCTTTCCCGATAATAATTTGCGAGATGTACCACTTATTAAACTGAAGGGCAGCGGATACCTCAGGGGGGAACTTCTGTGCAGCGGATGCGAGAGTGGGCAGAAGCAGGATCGCCAGAATTATTTTTTTCATGTCAGTCATGCCTGTAAATTGCATATGCTGTCTTTACTTGCCGGTATTGCTATTAAAGAAAATTCTGCACATCTTTTCTGGCTATACTGACCTGCATGCTGGCGAGCATGAACTGCGGCTTTATAGGTACTCCACATAATTTAATCCCTTATTGAATAAATGGTTAACAAGGGAAACATTACGTCGAAAAGGGATGAGTTTATGTAATTAATCATGATCGGAATTTAACCACTATCAGACTGATAAATAATGGTTAACTTATCCATCAAACGTCTTTATGCGCGCCCAGGTAAGGCAAAAAAGGATTAAAAAGAACCTGGCTTAAGGGGGAGGCATACGTAAAAAATGTATATGGTGCCTGCGCGTACTTTGGCTATCTTAAAAATAGGTATTTCCAATACAATTTTTATCATTGCCCGTCACCTTACCGCCTTTCTTATGAAATGCATTATTTATCAATGCATTGAACAAATCTAACCATCCCATCCGCATCCCGTCACAGGGTCTATGCTTAATGAAAGTAGCCAAAAAGGGCGGTTTAGCCCAAAGCCCCTGCTCGCAGGGGGTTGAAGTGATAATCGTTATCACTAACATGATGTTATGCCCTGGTGGCTTATCAGATGAGGTGGACCTATGGAACTGCATTCAGAAACCTTCAATCCGGCCGATTTTGCCTGGCGTGGCTTAACGCTGACGCCCGCGGCGGCGGCGCATATTCATGAGCTGGTGGCAAAAAATCCCGACATCCTCGGCGTACGCTTAGGCGTTAAGCAGACTGGCTGCGCGGGATTTGGCTACGTGCTGGACACCGTAACCGAACCTGAAAAGGACGATCTGGTCTTTGAAACCGACGGTGCAAAGTTATACGTCGCGCTACAGGCGATGCCGTTTATCGATGGAACCGAAGTCGACTACGTTCGGGAAGGTTTAAACCAGTTATTCAAATTTCATAACCCGAAAGCCCAGAACGAATGCGGCTGCGGCGAAAGCTTTGGGGTATAGGCGGTACTATGTCTCGTAATACTGAAGCAACGAGTGATGTAAACACCTGGAGCGGCGGACACCTCAACTATAAAGAGGGTTTCTTCACGCAGCTGCAAACCGATGAGCTGGCGAAAGGCATCAACGAAGAGGTCGTGCGCGCCATTTCGGCGAAACGTAACGAGCCGGAGTGGATGCTGGAGTTTCGCCTGAGCGCATTCCGCGCGTGGCTGGAGATGGAAGAACCCCACTGGCTGAAAGCGCATTACGATAAGCTGAACTATCAGGACTATAGCTACTACTCCGCGCCCTCCTGCGGCAGCTGTGATGACACCTGCGCCTCGCAACCTGGTGCCGTTCAGCAAACCGGCGCGGAGAACAGCTTCCTGAGTAAAGAGGTGGAAGAGGCGTTTAATCAGCTCGGCGTGCCCGTGCGCGAAGGCAAAGAGGTGGCGGTAGACGCCATTTTTGACTCCGTCTCGGTGGCAACCACCTACCGTGAAAAACTGGCGGAGCAGGGGATCATTTTCTGTTCCTTTGGTGAAGCCATTCACGATCACCCGGAGCTGGTGAAAAAGTACATCGGTACCGTGGTGCCGAGTAACGATAACTTCTTCGCGGCACTGAATGCGGCGGTGGCGTCAGACGGCACCTTTATCTACGTGCCGAAAGGCGTGCGCTGCCCGATGGAGCTCTCGACCTATTTCCGCATCAACGCGGAAAAAACCGGCCAGTTTGAACGCACCATCCTGGTGGCCGATGAAGGCAGCTACGTTAGCTACATCGAAGGGTGCTCCGCTCCTGTGCGCGACAGCTACCAGCTGCACGCGGCGGTGGTAGAGGTGATCATCCATAAAGATGCGGAAGTGAAGTACTCTACGGTACAGAACTGGTTCCCGGGCGACGGCAACACCGGTGGTATTCTGAACTTCGTCACCAAACGCGCGCTGTGCGAAGGCGAAAACAGCAAAATGTCCTGGACGCAGTCAGAAACCGGCTCCGCCATTACCTGGAAATACCCGAGCTGTATTCTGCGCGGCGACAACTCCATCGGTGAGTTTTACTCCGTGGCGCTGACTAGCGGTCATCAGCAGGCCGATACCGGCACCAAGATGATCCACATCGGTAAAAACACCAAATCGACCATCATCTCCAAAGGGATCTCTGCCGGTCACAGCCAGAACAGCTATCGCGGGCTGGTGAAAATCATGCCGACGGCTACCAACGCGCGTAACTTCACCCAGTGTGACTCCATGCTGATTGGCGCGGACTGCGGGGCGCATACCTTCCCGTATGTCGAATGCCGCAATAACAGCGCCCAGCTTGAGCATGAGGCAACTACGTCACGCATTGGTGAAGATCAGCTTTTCTACTGCCTGCAACGCGGGATCAGTGAAGAAGATGCGATTTCAATGATCGTTAACGGCTTCTGTAAGGACGTGTTCTCTGAACTGCCGCTGGAATTTGCCGTTGAAGCCCAGAAACTCCTCGCCATTAGTCTTGAACACAGCGTCGGTTAAGGAAAGCACATGTTAAGCATTAAAGATTTACAGGTTAGCGTGGAAGAGAAAGAGATCCTGCGTGGCCTCAATTTTGACGTCAAACCGGGTGAAGTTCACGCCATCATGGGGCCAAACGGCTCCGGGAAAAGTACGCTTTCAGCGACGCTGGCAGGACGCGAAGATTATGAAGTTACCAGCGGCTCCGTTGAGTTTAACGGCAAAGATCTGCTGGAGATGTCGCCGGAAGAGCGTGCCGGCGAGGGCATCTTTATGGCCTTCCAGTATCCGGTGGAAATTCCGGGCGTCAGCAACCAGTTCTTCCTGCAAACCGCGCTGAACGCGGTGCGCAAGTATCGCGGCCTTGAGGCGCTGGATCGCTTTGACTTCCAGGATCTGATGGAAGAGAAGATCAAGCTGCTGAAAATGCCGGAAGATCTGCTGACCCGCTCGGTAAACGTGGGTTTCTCCGGCGGTGAGAAGAAACGTAACGATATTCTGCAAATGGCGGTTCTGGAACCGGCGCTGTGCATTCTCGATGAGACCGATTCAGGGCTGGATATCGATGCCCTGAAGATCGTTGCCGACGGGGTGAACTCCCTGCGTGACGGCAACCGCTCATTTATCATCGTGACTCACTATCAGCGAATTCTGGATTACATCAAACCGGACTATGTCCACGTGCTTTACCAGGGACGCATTGTGAAATCCGGTGACTTTACGCTGGTTAAACAACTGGAGGAGCAGGGTTATGGCTGGCTTACCGAACAGCAGTAATGCACTTCAGCAGTGGCACCGGCTGTTTGAAGCGCAGGGTGGAGCGCGCTCTGAACAGGCTCAGCACCATCTCCAGCAGATGCTGCGTCTCGGTTTACCGACGCGTAAACATGAGAACTGGAAATATACCCCGCTGGATGGCCTGCTGAACGGCGAGTTTGTCACCCGTCTGGCGCAGGTCAGCCCCGATCAGCGCGACATGCTGGCGCTGAGCGTGGATGCCGTGCGTCTGGTGTTTGTCGACGGTCTGTTCCGTGCGGAGCTGAGCGACAGCGTGCAGGAGAGCGGGTTCGATATCGTCATTAACGATGAACGTCAGTCGCTGAACGCGCCCGTTCAGCCTGAAGTCTTCCTGCACCTGACAGAGAGCCTGTCGCAATCTGTCACCCATATTCGCGTTAAGCGTAATCAGCGTCCGGCTAAGCCGCTGCTGCTGATGCATATCACCCAGGGCGTTGAGGGTGATGAGATTAACACCGCCCACTATCGCCACCATCTTGAGCTGGCAGAAGGGGCAGAGGCGACGGTGATCGAGCATTACGTTAGTCTTAACGACACCCGTCATTTCACCGGTTCGCGTCTGACGATGAACGTGGCGGCCAATGCCCAGCTGCACCACATCAAGCTGGCGTTTGAAAATCCGCTCAGTCACCACTTCGCCCACAACGATATTCTGCTGGGCCAGGATGCCGCGGCGTACAGCCACAGCTTCCTGCTTGGCGGCGCGGTGCTGCGCCACAACACCAGCACCCAGCTGAACGGTGAGAACACTACGCTGCGTATTAACAGCCTGGCGATGCCGGTGAAGTCAGAAGTGTGCGACACGCGCACCTGGCTTGAGCATAACAAAGGCTACTGCAACAGCCGTCAGCTGCACAAAACCATCGTCAGCGACAAAGGACGTGCGGTGTTTAACGGCCTGATAAACGTGGCGCAGCACGCCATCAAAACTGACGGGCAGATGACCAACAACAACCTTTTGCTGGGACGTCTGGCAGAGGTGGACACCAAACCACAGCTGGAAATTTATGCGGACGACGTGAAATGCAGCCACGGCGCGACGGTCGGGCGTATTGACGATGAGCAGATGTTCTACCTGCGCTCGCGCGGGATAGACCAGCAGGCCGCGCAAAAGATGATTATTTACGCCTTTGCGGCTGAGCTGACGGAAGCGCTGCCCGATGGCGGACTTAAACAGCAGGTGCTGGCCCGTATCGGTCAGCGTCTGCCTGGAGGCGAAGCATGACATTTCCCGTAGAGAAAGTCCGGGCAGATTTTCCGGTACTGACCCGTGAAGTGAACGGTCTGCCGCTGGCCTATCTCGACAGTGCGGCCAGCGCGCAAAAACCAAATCAGGTGGTGGATGCGGAAGCCGAGTTTTATCGCCACGGTTATGCGGCGGTACATCGCGGGATCCACACCCTGAGCGCCGAGGCGACCCAGCGCATGGAAAACGTGCGCACGCAGGTTGCGGCCTTCCTCAACGCGCGTTCGCCGGAAGAGCTGGTGTTTGTGCGTGGCACCACCGAAGGGATCAACCTGGTGGCTAACAGCTGGGGCAATGCGCAGGTGCACGCGGGGGATAACATCATCATCACCCAGATGGAGCACCACGCCAACATCGTGCCCTGGCAGATGCTCTGTGAGCGTGTGGGGGCGCAACTGCGGGTGATCCCCCTGAATGAAGACGGCACGCTCCAGCTGGAAAAGCTGGACGCCCTGCTGGACGACAGAACGCGGCTGGTGGCGGTGACCCACGTTTCAAACGTGCTGGGGACGGAAAATCCGGTGGCGCTGATCGTCGACAAAGCCCATCAGGTTGGTGCGAAAGTGTTGATTGATGGCGCCCAGGCGGTGATGCACCATGCGGTTGACGTTCAGGCTCTGGACTGCGATTTCTACGTCTTCTCCGGGCACAAGCTGTATGGCCCGACGGGCATCGGCGTGTTGTATGTGAAAGAGGACATTCTCCAGGCCATGCCGCCGTGGGAAGGGGGCGGGTCAATGATCGCCACCGTCAGCCTGACGGACGGCACAACCTACGCCTGTGCGCCCTGGCGCTTCGAGGCGGGTACGCCCAACACGGGCGGGATCATCGGGCTGGGCGCGGCCATTAGCTACGTCTCTGAAACGGGGCTGGCGGCGATTCAGGAGTACGAACAGCAGCTGATGCATTATGCCTTGCAGGAGCTGGCCAGCGTCCCGGAACTGACCTTATATGGCCCTGCTGACCGTCTGGGTGTGATAGCCTTCAACCTCGGCAAGCATCACGCCTATGATGTGGGCAGTTTCCTTGATAATTACGGCGTCGCCGTACGTACCGGGCATCACTGCGCGATGCCGCTGATGGCGTATTATCAGGTACCGGCTATGTGCCGCGCATCGCTGGTGATGTACAACACAACGGAAGAGGTCGACAGACTGGTGGCGGGACTAAAACGTATTCACCAGCTGCTTGGCTAACGGAGAGGCGAGAGATGGCAGATTTGCCGGACAGAGATAAATTGCTGCGCAACTTTGGGCGTTGCGCGAACTGGGAAGAGAAATACCTTTATATTATCGAGCTGGGCCAGCGCCTGCCGCCGCTCAGCGAAGAGGCGCATAACCCGGACAACATCATTCAGGGCTGCCAGAGCCAGGTCTGGATCCTGATGCAGCAGACGGATGAAGGCGTAATTGAATTACAGGGTGACAGCGATGCCGCCATTGTGAAGGGGCTTATTGCCGTCGTATTTATTCTTTATCACCAGATGTCGGCGCAGGATATTGTCGCCTTTGACGTTCGCCCGTGGTTTGAAAAAATGGCCTTAACTCAACACCTCACCCCGTCCCGATCCCAGGGGCTGGAAGCGATGATCCGCGCCATACGCGCCAAAGCCGCAATCCTTAGCTAAACTGACAGAACAGCATTCATTCTGTTTCGCGGGGTGGTTTCCACCTCGCTGGTTTTTCAGCTTTCTGACGTTTGGTCAGTGAATAAGGAATCTCAGCATGAAGCGCGCGTCTCTAATAACTCTATTACTCCTTGGTTCGCTCAGTGCTGTTAATTCAGCCAGGGCGGTTGATTATCCTTTACCGCCCGCAGGCAGCCGCCTGATTGGGCAAAACCAGACATACACCATTCAGGAAGGTGACAATAAACTTCAGTCTATCGCTCGTCGCTTTAATACCGCCGCACAGCTCATCCTTGAAACCAATAATACCATTGCACCGGTGAACCCTGCGCCAGGAACGGTCATTACCATCCCTTCCCAGATGCTACTGCCGGACACCGAGCGCGAGGGCATTGTGGTGAATCTGGCGGAGCTGCGTCTTTACTTCTATCCGCCAGGCGAAAATATCGTGCAGGTCTATCCGCTGGGTATTGGTCAGCTTGGGCTGGAAACACCGGTCAGCACCACCCGTGTGAGTCAGAAAATCCCTAACCCTACCTGGACCCCCACAGCGGGCATCAGAGCGCGCTCACTGGCCCAGGGCATTAAACTGCCGCCTGTGGTACCCGCAGGGCCAAATAACCCGCTGGGGCGCTTTGCGCTGCGTCTGGGCATCGGGAATGGGGAATATCTTATTCACGGCACCAGCGCGCCGGACAGCGTAGGGCTGCGGGTCAGCTCGGGCTGTATGCGGATGAACGCGCCGGATATCAAAGCGTTGTTTGAGCAAGTGCGCGTCGGCACGCGGGTGCAGATCATCAATGAGCCGGTGAAGTTCTCCGTCGAGCCGGACGGCAAACGTTATATCGAAGTGCACAGGCCGCTGGCGCAGGCTGAGGGTGAAAACCCACAGACGGTGCCGTTCACGCACTCGGCGGCGTTTACCGCCTTTGCAGCGGAATCAGGTAGCGATAAAACGCTTATCGATAAAGCCCTGGCGCGCAGAGCGGGGATCCCGGTGGCCGTTTCAGCAGGCAATGGTTCGTCAGCCAGCAATTCTGTCCTGTCGGTGCAGAACAGTCGTGTCTCAGCGGCGGTGGCGGAAGGCGAGGGAGAGAAAGCGCTTCAGTAGAGGTTTGACGAAGGCAAAAAAAATGGCGCACAATGTGCGCCATTTTATTAACAGGTACTATTACTTACGGTATTTAGTAGCCTGGTTGTCCAGACGCTGGTTAGCGCGAGCTGCGTCGTCTTTAGCAGCCTGAACGTCGGAACGCATTGCGTTCACGTCGTTGCTCAGCTGGTCAACTTTAGCGTTCAGAGTCTGAACGTCAGAAGACAGCTGATCGATTTTAGCGTTGCTGGAGCAACCTGCCAGCAGAGTAGAACCCAGGATTACCGCGCCCAGTACCAGTTTAGTACGATTCATTATTAATACCCTCTAGATTGAGTTAATCTCCATGTAGCGTTACAAGTATTACACAAAGTTTTTTGGGTTGAGAATATTTTTTTGATGGGATTACGCCTATTTTTGATCGTTCGCTCAAAGAAGCAACGAAATCGGCAATTTTGACGAAAAAGCTATGTTAAAAAAGGCATTTTTCATCGGATTCATCTTAGATAAATCGCGATTAAATAGAAAAACCCGATTTGCTTTTTGAATAGTTCTGGTTAAAGGCGGGAATAAAAAAAGCGCCCCGAAGGACGCTTTTTAACAAAACAATAATTTGTTCGTGAAATATTACAGCACGTGGACAGATGCAGTGTTGGTGGTGCCGCTTGGAACCAGCGCGCCAGAAACCATAACCACCACGTCGCCTTTCTGGGCCAGGCCACAATCAACCAGTTCCAGAGCCACTTCTTTACCCAGACGATAGAAATCATCGGTAGAGGCAATCTCTTTCACCAGGTGTGGGATCACGCCTTTGCTCAGCACCAGCTGACGCGCGGTAGTTTCGTTGGTGGTCAGCGCCAGAATGGTCGCATCCGGGAAGTATTTACGCACGGCACGCGCAGATTTACCACCCTGGGTCGCCACGACAATCAGTGGGGCTTCCAGTTTCTCAGCGGTTTCTACCGCACCACGGCACACGGCTTCGGTGATGCGCAGTTTACGGCTGTCGTTGTTGTAATCCAGACGGCTTTTCATCACGCGGTCGGTACGCTCACAGATGGTCGCCATGATGCCGACCGCTTCCAGAGGGTATTTCCCTTTTGCAGATTCGCCAGACAGCATAACGGCATCGGTACCGTCAAGGATGGCGTTTGCTACGTCGCCTGCTTCAGCGCGGGTAGGGCGTGGGTTTTTGATCATGGAGTCCAGCATCTGCGTTGCGGTGATAACCACTTTACGCGCGCGAACACATTTCTCGATCATCATCTTCTGCGCGAAGATCACTTCTTCAACCGGGATTTCAACGCCCAGGTCGCCACGCGCAACCATGATACCGTCAGACGCTTCGAGGATTTCGTCGAAGTTGTTCAGGCCTTCCTGGTTTTCGATCTTGGAGATGATCTGGATGTTCTCGCCGCCGTGCGCTTTCAGGTGCTCACGGATCTCAACCACATCAGAACGTTTACGGATAAAGGAGGCAGCAACGAAGTCCACGCCTTGTTCGCAGCCGAAGATCAGGTCTTGTTTGTCTTTTTCAGCCAGCGCAGGCAGCGCAATGGACACACCCGGCAGGTTAACGCCTTTGTTTTCGCCCAGATCGCCGTTGTTCAGCACTTTACAGATAACCTTGTTGCCTTCGATCGCGGTCACTTCCATGCCGATCAGGCCGTCATCCACCAGCACGGTGTTGCCAACGGACAGATCGCTGGTGAAGCCTTCGTAGGTCACGGCAACGATTTCGTTATTACCTACAACGGATTTGTCGGTGGTGAAGGTGAAGGTCTGGCCCGCTTTCAGGGAAACGTCGTTACCGCCTTCCAGTTTGATGGTGCGGATTTCAGGACCTTTGGTGTCGAGCAGGATTGCCGCTTTTTTCCCGGTCTTGCTCATCACGTTGCGCAAGTTCTGGATACGCTGACCGTGTTCAGCATAGTCGCCGTGGGAGAAGTTCAGACGCATCACGTTCATGCCGGCATCCAGCATTTTGCTCAGCATCTCTTCGGATTCGGTTTTCGGGCCGATAGTACAAACAATTTTCGTCTTTTTCATGACAGTCTTAGTCTTTAAGTTGGGAAGGATATGGAAATCTCGCTCCGGGGGCGCACCGCCGCGGAGTCAAACCTGTGTTGCGAAAGAGTATATGACACGCACTAAGAATAGGTGACATCAAATGAGCGTGCAGAAGAAAGTGTGCCTGAGTGCCAGCCCAACGAAGGAGAGGAGAAGTTGTACGTTGTTTTTTGTATTCCAAGCGCTGAAACCATTCACCAGGGATTTGGCGCGCATTATACGCTGATTTACAGTAAAAAGGAAAATGGAAACAGCGTTTCAAAACAATCTGTGCAGATTCACATAAGTTTGTTATCAAGGCGTTAAGGTCTAATGTCATCTTATGACGGCAGGCGCAACGCCCGCCGTTTTTTGCTCACTTTTCCAGCGCCTGCTGAAGGTCGGCGATCAGATCCTTCGCATCCTCAATCCCCACCGACAGGCGGATAAGCTGCGGCACAATGCCGTTTGCAAGACGCTGCGCCAGTGGTATGGAGGCGTGGGTCATGCTGTAGGGCTGGCTCACCAGACTCTCCACACCGCCCAGACTTTCCGCCAGGGTAAAGAGCGTAAGATGACGGATCACCTCTGTCGCGCGTTGCGCATCGCCTTTAATCACAACGGAGATCATGCCGCCCGCCAGCGCCATTTGTCTGCGGGCCAGTGCATACTGGGGATGTGACGCCAGCCCGGGATAGAACACGCGGTCTACCTGCGGATGCTGCTCCAGCCATTGCGCAATCGCCAGCGCGTTGGCGCTGTGCTTCTCAACGCGCAGTGAGAGGGTGCGAATCCCCCGCAGCGTCAGGAAGCTGCTGAACGGATCCAGAACGCCGCCAACCGCGTTTTGCAGATAGCCCAGACGCTCCGCGAGATCCTTATTTGCCCCGACAACAGCCAGCCCGGCAACCACGTCTGAATGACCGTTGAGATATTTAGTGGCGGAGTGGACCACTATGTCGAACCCCGCCTCCAGCGGCCGGTGAATGACCGGGGAGGCGAAGGTATTATCCGCCACGCTGATTGCATTATGGCGCCGGGCAATGTCCGCGATGGCCTCCAGGTCGGCCAGTTTCAGCAGCGGGTTCGTTGGCGTTTCCACCCAGATCATGCGCGTGTCCGGGCGAATGGCGGCCTCAAGCCCGGCTACATCGTCCGGCTTAATCCAGCTCACCTGTAACCCGGTGCTGCGCTTGCGCACGTTTTCGATCAGGCGATACGTACCGCCATACACGTCGTCAATGGCGACGATATGGCTGTCTTTATCCAGCAGTTCGAGCACGGTGGAAATGGCTGCCAGCCCTGACGCGAAAGCGTACCCGCGCGTGCCGCCTTCCAGTTTGGCGATGGCGGTCTCCAGCGCGTGGCGGGTTGGATTGCCGCTCCGGGAGTATTCGTAGCCGGTATGTTCACCCGGTGCCGGTTGCGCAAACGTCGACGTGGCGTAAATTGGCGGCATCACGGCGCCGTGCGGGTCGTGATACTCACCGCTGTGAACGCTGAGGGTGGCCAGGTTTTTCATCTTTTGCTCCTTTTATTTTGTCAGGCGGTTACGCCAGGCGGTGAGTACATCACTGCGTGTGATCAGACCCAGAAAGCGATCTTCGTCATAAATAATCGCCACCAGGCCACGGTCAAAGATGGCGTACAGGGCGCTCTCCGGGGCCTGCTTATCCAGATATTCGACCTGACGCGTCATGGCCGCCGTCACGGGGAGAGAGAAGCGATCGGCATCTCCCCCGATGTGTCGCAGCAGGTCCCACTCGTCGATGATGCCGACGACCTTGTCGTTATCGAGCACCGGCAGCTGGGAGATGTCGTACAGGCGCATGCGGGCCAGCACGGTGGAAAGCGTGTCGTCCGGGGCGGCAGTCACCGTCGCGCCTTCATCGTGGCGCAGGGCAATATAGTCCGAGAGATCGCCTGCCTGCGGACGCGAAATCAGCCCCTGCTGGCGCATCCAGTCGTCGTTGAACATCTTCGAGAGGTATTTATTGCCGCTGTCGCAGGCGAAGGTGACCACACGTTTTGGCGTAGTCTGCGCCTGGCAATATTTCAGCGCCGCCGCCAGCAGCGTGCCGGTGGAGGAGCCTGCCAGGATCCCTTCCGTTTTTAGCAGATCGCGGGCGGTGGTGAACGCCTCGCGATCGGTAATGCGCCAGGCGCGGTTAACCCCTTCGATGTGCGCCAGCGGAGGGATAAAGTCTTCGCCAATCCCCTCAACCAGCCACGATCCGGCATCGTGATGGCGTCCGTTTTCAACCTGGTCCGCCAGCACCGACCCGGCCGGATCGGCAAGCACAAATTCCGTCTGCGGCGAATGTTCTGCAAACCACGCCTGTAAGCCACCCAGCGTACCGCCGGACCCCACGCCGACGACGATGGCATCGATCTGGCCGTCAAGCTGTTCAAACAGTTCCGGTGCGGTAGTGGTGCGGTGCGCTAGCGGATTGGCCGCGTTATTGAACTGATCAATATAAAACGCGCCTGGCAGTTCGTTCGCCAGCCGCCGGGCATAATCCTGGTAGTAGGCCGGATGCCCTTTATTCACATCTGAACGGGTCAGCACGACCTGCGCCCCTAACGCGCGCAGGTGGAAAATCTTCTCGCGGCTCATTTTGTCCGGCACCACCAGGATCAGCGAGTAGCCCTTCTGCGCCGCAATCAACGCCAGCCCCAGGCCGGTGTTCCCCGCCGTGGCTTCAATAATGGTGCCGCCGGGCCGTAGCTGGCCCGTACGCTCGGCTTCATTAATCATCGACAACGCGACGCGGTCTTTAATCGAGCCGCCGGGATTCTGGTTTTCCAGCTTCAGAAACAGCGAGCAGGGGCCGGTGTCCAGCTTGTGCAGCTGGATGAGCGGCGTACGGCCAATCAGTTCGGTGACGGAGTGGTAAAGCGTCATGGTCATGTCCTGTGAAGAGGTGATGACCGGATGATAGAACCATGAAATTTTCTCAATAAAGAACCTTTCACTGAGTTTTAGAACGGAAAGGAATAATCCTTGTGTTTTCAGATGGAAAGACAGCAAGACGTAAAGTTGTCCGGATGTGAGGATGGCTATATCCGCATAAAGTGCTGCAAAATTAGCCGATTTCGTCGGGTGAGTAAGACCTGATATGCAAATGGCAGATAATTATTGCTGATATTCATCTAAATGCTTTTCACCCGCCAGTTCGCTGCTTATTCCTGAGCATTATAAGAAATTCTTTTTTGGTCATTTAAAAGCTGATAACGGCTGTTTACTATCTTTTGGACATCCATACTGCTAAACCGCTATATGCGAAACGGATAACGAATAAGAATGATTGTACTCAGCAATATTTCGAAGGTTTTTGACAACGGGAAACAGGCGCTGACAGCCGTAGATAACGTCAACCTGACGATAGAGCAGGGACAGATTTACGGGATCATCGGTTACAGCGGGGCCGGGAAAAGTACGCTGATCCGTCTGCTGAACGGTCTGGAAAAGCCCAGCGCCGGCAGCGTCACCATTAACGGTCAGGATATCTCCGCCGCGAAGGGAGAAGCGCTGCGTCAGGCACGCCTGAAAATCAGCATGGTGTTCCAGCACTTTAATCTGCTTTGGTCGCGCACGGTGAAGGAAAACATCGCCTTTTCAATGCAAATTGCCGGTGTGCCAAAAGCGCAAATTCAGGCTCGCGTTGCCGAGCTGGTGGAGCTGGTCGGCCTGAAGGGGCGCGAGAATGCCTACCCATCCCAGCTGAGCGGCGGGCAAAAACAACGTGTGGGCATTGCCCGCGCGCTGGCCAATCATCCGGACGTACTGCTGTGTGACGAAGCCACCTCGGCGCTGGATCCGCAGACCACCGATCAGATCCTCGATCTGCTCCTGGACATTAACCGTCGCTTTAACCTGACCATCGTACTCATTACGCATGAGATGCACGTGGTGCGCAAAATCTGCGACCGCGTGGCGGTGATGGAAAACGGCAAGGTGGTGGAAGAGGGGGACGTGCTGAGCGTGTTTACGCATCCGCAGCAGCCGATCACCCGGCAGTTTGTCCGCCAGGTGAGCCAGTACGCGGAGGAAGAGACCTTCAATACCGAACTGGCAAACGATCTGGAAGGCACGGTGATCAGGCTGACCTTCACCGGGCACAGCACGCACAGGCCGATCGTCGGTGAACTGACCCTGCGCTACGGCCTACCGTTTAACATCCTGCACGGCAAAATGACGCAAACCGCCCACGGTGTTTTCGGGCAGCTCTGGGTGCACGTGGTGGCATCGGACGAACAACTGAACAATATCCTCGCCGACCTGAAGCAAAGCGATATTGAAGGCGAGGTAATCAAGCATGGCTGAAGAACTCTTTCCGCACCTGAAGTGGGATCAGCTTTGGGCTGCAACCCAGGAGACGCTTTACATGACCGCGCTTTCCGGCGTGGCGACGTTTGTCCTGGGGATCGCGCTCGGTCTGGCGCTGTTTTTAACCGCCCGCGGCGGGTTATTCCACAACCGCACGGTCTACAGCGTGATGTCGATTGTGGTGAACGTGTTCCGCTCGATTCCGTTCATCATTCTCATCGTTCTGCTGATCCCGTTCACCAAGACCGTTGTGGGGACCATTCTCGGCGCTAACGCTGCGCTGCCCGCCCTGATTGTGGGCGCGGCGCCGTTCTACGCCCGTCTGGTCGAGATTGCCTTGCGAGAAGTAGACAAAGGAGTCATTGAGGCCACGCGTTCGATGGGCGCGCGGCTGAGCACGTTAGTGTTTCGGGTTTTATTGCCGGAATCTTCACCCGCACTGGTTTCAGGTATGACGGTGACGCTGATTGCGCTGGTGAGCTACAGCGCAATGGCAGGGGTGATAGGTGCCGGCGGTTTGGGAAATCTGGCTTATCTGGAAGGATTCCAGCGCAACCATGGTGACGTCACGCTGGTGGCAACGGTGACCATTCTGATCATCGTGTTCATTATCCAGTTCTGCGGCGATGCCATTACTTCACTGTTAGATAAACGCTAATAAATACACACAGGAACCACATCATGAAAAAGACACTGACACTGATCGCCGCCGCAACCCTGAGTGCCCTGAGCTTTGCCTCCTGGGCGGACACGCTCACCGTGGGGGCGTCCAACACCCCGCACGCGGAAATTCTGGAGCAGGCTAAGCCGATTCTGGCGAAGCAGGGGATCGATCTGGAGATTAAACCATTCCAGGACTACATTCTGCCAAACACGGCGCTGGCGGGGCATGACATTGACGCCAACTATTTCCAGCACATCCCTTACCTGAACAGCGTCCTGAAAGATCATGCGGGCGATAAGGATTATGACTTTGTCAGTGCGGGCGCAATCCACATTGAGCCGATCGGTATCTATTCGAAAAAATACAAATCGCTGAAGGATCTGCCGGAAGGCGGCAAAATCATCATGCGTGATGCGGTTTCCGAGGAAGGGCGTATTCTCTCCATCTTCGAAAAAGAGGGCGTGATCAAGCTGAAGCCAGGCATCGATAAAGTGACCGCGCGCATCAGCGATATCGTGGAGAACCCGAAAAAGCTGCAATTCACCCCTAACGTTGAGGCATCTCTGCTGCCGCAGATGTACAACAACGACGAAGGTGCTGCGGTGGTGATCAACGCCAACTACGCAATTGATGCCGGTCTGGATCCGGTGCACGATCCAATTGCGGTTGAAAGCGGTGAGAATAACCCGTACGCCAACATCATTACCGTTCATCGCGGTGACGAGAAGAAGAAGGATATCGTCGCGCTGGTGAACGTGCTGCACTCCAAAGAGATTCAGGACTGGATCCGCACCAAATACAAAGGCGCAGTCATCCCGGTAAACAACTAATCTCCTGATTTTCCAGACGAAGCCCGGCGAACTACACGCCGGGCTTCTTTTTTGTATCCAGCCGACGAATGATTTAAGCTGACGGTTTAGGGCAACGGAGTGATGGCAATGGGCAATGTGACCAAAGACGAAGCGCTTTACCAGGAGATGTGTCGGGTGGTAGGCAAGGTCGTTCTCGAAATGCGTGATTTAGGGCAGGAGCCGAAACATATTGTCATTGCGGGCGTTCTGCGTACCGCGCTGGCGAACCAGCGCGTTAAGCGCAGTGAGTTGACCACCAAAGCGATGGAAACGGTGGTTAAAGCGCTGGCCGGCTAACTCGCCAGCGCTTCGCGAGCAGCTCAAGCGAGCAGCAGAGCAGGTAATAGATCACACCCGTGAAGATAAAAATGGCCGCCGGGTAAATTTGCACCCGGTTGTTGATCTGTCCCGCCACCGTGGTCAGTTCAGGAACGTTCACGATAAACGCCAGCGACGTATCCTTCAGCAGGCTGATAAAAATCCCCACCAGCGACGGCAGAATATTTCTCAGCGCCTGCGGCAGCAGCACGCGCCACAGCGTTTGCTGCGTACTGAACCCTTGAGAAAGCGCGGCCTCATTCTGGCCCGACGGCAGGGCTCTCAGTCCGGCTAACACCGAATGCATCACCGCAGCCGCGGTAAACCAGGCCAGCGCCAGCGTGACGGTCGTCGCGCCCGGGAGATCCCTGCCGGTTATCAGTGGCAGCAGATACCACATCCAGAATATCACGAAGATCAGGGGGATCCCGCGAATCAACTCTGCCCACGCAAACAGCGCACTGCGCACCACGCCGGGATAGCGCCAGGCGACGCAAGCCAGCACAATCCCGCCGGGCAGGGCAAGCGCGGCGGCGCCTGCGGCCATCAGCAGTGAGAGCAGTACGCCGCCGGGTTCTCCCGCAGCCGCACGTCCCCAAAGCAGATAATCCAGGTTTTCGACAATAACGTTAAATCCGGGGATCATGATATTTCCTCCATGAATGGGGGCCGAGGCGCACCAGCACGCTTCCCGCCACCATCCCGGTAAGCAAGTAGAGCACCGTACCGACGGTGAAGGCTTCCAGTGCATGGGCGTTGTAACTTTCTATCTGGCGGACCTGGTAGGTCAGTTCGGCGAAGCCAATCC
Organism: Enterobacter cloacae complex sp. 302F9; assembly: GCF_050030335.1. Classification (NCBI taxonomy): domain Bacteria; kingdom Pseudomonadati; phylum Pseudomonadota; class Gammaproteobacteria; order Enterobacterales; family Enterobacteriaceae; genus Enterobacter; species Enterobacter cloacae complex sp. 302F9. The sequence continues at coordinate 2,003,397 of NZ_JBLGUC010000001.1, forward strand.
CGCTCGCGAGCGAGGAGAGCTTCATCAGGTTAAGGTACTGGCCGACGACGGGCTGCCACGCGTTAGCGAGCCCCTGTGGCAGAAGAATGTAGCGAAACAGACGCCATGAGGAAAATCCCTGAGCGAGCGCCGCCTCCCGTTGCCCGGCAGGTACGGAACGCAGCCCCGATTCCACTTCTTCAATTAAAAACGCCGAGGTAAAGACGCCTAACCCCCAGGCGGAGCATAAAAACTCGGGCGTAAACCACCAGACGTCACCGGGTAAAATGGACCAGCTGTGGTCTGCGTTCACCGCTTCACGCAGCCCCTGCGGCAACCCGTTCCAGGCGGCGAAATACCAGAACAGCAGCTGTACCAGCAGCGGCGTATTGCGAAACAGCGATACCCAGCAGCTGACGATCAATGTCCCGAAACGTCCTCCGGAAAGCCGCAAAAGCATAAAGAACAAGGCGAGCAGGCTGGCCAGCATAATCCCCGTCAGCGTCACCCACAGAGTGGTGAGAAATCCGGAGAGGATCCAGTGCAGGGGCTGTCCGGCCAGCACCCCCTGCCAGTCCAGAGCGGGCATTACAGTTGCTCCTGATGCAGCGGATCCAGCACTTTTTGCAGGAAACGCCTCGCACGGGGATGCGACGGTTGATTGAAAAATTGCGCCGGGGGCGCGGTTTCCAGAATTTTTCCGCCGTCGATAAAGACGATTCGATCGGCAATTTCCCGGGCGAACTGCATCTCATGGGTAACGACAATCATAGTGATCCCGCTGTGGGCGAGGGTTTTCATCACAAACAGCACTTCGCCAATCATTTCCGGGTCGAGTGCCGACGTCGGCTCGTCAAAGAGAATGATTTGCGGCGACGAGGCCAGAGCACGGGCAATCGCCACGCGCTGCTGCTGTCCGCCGGAAAGTTCAGCGGGGAAGCGGTGCGCCTTCTCCAGCATGCCGACCTTCTCCAGCAGCGCCAGCGCGCGCTCCTGGGCGGGCAGGGGTTTCCAGCCGTGAACGTGCTCCAGTGCCAGGGTGATGTTCTGACTGGCGGTAAGGTGGGCATAGAGATTGAACTGCTGGAACACAAACCCGACGCGGCTGCGTAACTGACGTAGCCTGCTGCCGGAAAGCTGTCCGGTCGGCTTGTGGTCGATCAGAATCTCCCCGCCGCTCAGGCTCTCAAGCTGGTTGATAAGCCGAATCAGGGTCGATTTTCCGGAACCCGAAGGGCCGAGAATGGCAACCACTTCACCCGGCATGATGGTGAGGTTAATGTCGGTTAAAACCGGATGGTCGCCGTAGCGTTTGTCCACATGGCGAAACTCAACGCTGGCCTGTTCCAGACGTGAAAAATCCGCGGCATTGGCCGCGGAGCGTGAAAATAAACCTGAGAGCATATTACCGGGCTTCTATTTTAAAGTTACGAGGCTGTGGAGCTGGGGTGCCTGGACCGAACCAGACGTCATAGATTTTTGCCGCCTGGCCGTTTTTCTCCAGGGTTACCAGCTCATCGTTAACGGCTTTCAGCAGCGCCGTTTCACCCTTTTTCACCCCCACGCCAATCTCTTCTTTACTGAGCAGGTCGGGCAGGATTTTGAAGTCGGCTTTATCCGGCGCCTGCGCCAGCAGACCGGCCAGAATGGTGCTGTCCTGGGTAATGGCCTGCACGTTGCCATTGCGCAGTGCCGTCAGCGCCAGCGGAATATCATCATAAGAGAGGACGCGGGACTGCGGAAAACGCTGGTGCAGCGCCTGTTCACCCGTCGTACCTTTTACGGCGCCAATGCGTGCCCGGCTATAGTCATCAAGCTTGTCCGGTGATTTTGCCGGAACCAGGAACTGCTGGCCGGTGACAAAGTAAGGCGTCGAGAAATCAATGACCTGTGCGCGTTCCGGAGTGATCGTGATATCCGCCACGATGAGATCCGCTTTTCCGGACTGTAGCAGCGGTATACGGTTAGCCGGATTGGTGGCGACCAGTTCAAGCTTTACGCCAAGCGATTTCGCCAGCGCTTTGGCGAAGTCCACGTCGTAACCCACTATCTCATGCGTTTTGGCATCAATCGAGCCAAAGGGTGGATTGGCATCAAACGTGGCCACTTTCACCACGCCTGCTGCCTTGATATCCGCCAGCCGATCGGCCTGCGCCTGCGCTGAAACCAGGCCCCAGGCTGCCACTAATCCCAGAACCTGCGCCCGTTTTTTAAACCCTTTCATTTTTGCAGCCATAGTCATACGCCATCCCATTGTTTTTGTTTTACCCCGTTACGCTCCCATAAGGGAAAGCTATCGCCAAATAAGAAATCGTTCTTTGCTATGAGAAAAAAAGCATGAGTGAACAAGGTGTTAAAGAAGAGAGCAGACGGCGGGGCGCTATTTGCAGATCCTGCACATCGACAGTGGATTTTGATATTTCCCCCGGGCGCAATTTGGGTGTTTAACTGAGGACAGGTTAAGCGAGAAGGGTAATGACGATGAAAAAATGGATAAGCACGTTACGGCGGTTTTTTGCGCCCCGACCAGTGAATGCGGAGAACAGCGCGCAACGTGTTCTTGAGTCAATACTGCCTGTCGCCAGCCTGTATGGCGTGGACGTAGCCAACATCGACCCGGAGTGGTTCCATGATAAAACGTCACGCTGAACTGCGCCGGACGCGCGAAATGTACTGGAATGAGCTGTGCGTGGTGTCTGTAAAGCGAGGATGAAGGGAAAAATACCCAGGCAAATCCTCGGTAAATGATGGCCGTTTTGTTACCACTATCTCCTTTCACAGATGGAGATAATAATGAAACGGACAGTATTAACCCCCGCGCTTTCTGCCTCCGCACTTCTGCTTACCATGCAGGCGGTACACGCTGGTCCACAGACGCATGTTGTATGCAGTTATTCCCACACCCTCGGCGATGATGCCATTATGATGTTCGGCATGCCCAATGAGGCTATGCTGCACGATTTTTTTGGTAACGTGCACGCGGATGCTTACTCCAGCCGTGAATCTCTGCGTACCCAGGAAAACACCACCTGCGATAACAAAGCAGACAGCTCGGCCTACTGGGCTCCGTCGCTAAAATTGCCGGACGGAACGGTGGTCAAACCCGCCTATCAAAAAACCTATTATCAGGCATCGAACGTTGACGCCTGGCCGCTTCATCCGTTTCCGCCGGGGCTGTCGCTGCTGGCGGGCGATCATCATGGCACCGCGCCAAATCCGCATATCACCTTTTTATGCGCCAATGGCAAGGGCTACACCACCAGAACGGGGGAAGTCTGCGGCTTACGCAAGGCGAAGGATGCCGTGCAGTTTAATATCGGCATTCAGTTCCCGAACTGCTGGGACGGGGTCAACCTGAAGCCCGCCCACGGCCTGGCTAACGCCACCTACGATACGAAAGGACAGTGTCCGTCCGCCTTCCCGGTGAAGATCCCGACGGTGAACATGAATATTGCGTACGTGCTTCCGACAATTAGCTCTCTGGATACCAGCAAAGTCCAGCTTTCCCTCGACCCCATCATGCATGGCAGTGAGCGTGAAGAGCGGTGGGGGAGCCTGTATACGGCGCATGCTGACTTCATGAACGGCTGGACGGAAGATGCCGCGCGATTTATGACCGACCTGTGCATGAACCGGGGAATGGATTGCGGCACCACCGTGCCGTATGGTTATTCAAAAGCGAAGGCTAACGTCTGGCTCAGCAGCATGGAACCGGCACTTTCACAGCCCGATCCCCAGGTCTTACTGGTGCAGGATAACTGGAAGAACGGTGGACGCACGAAAAACAGCGAAACATTGTCGCTGGTGAAGTTCAACATCCCTCCGCTGCCTGTCGGACAGGATCCTGCCAAGTTTAAATACCGCGTGAGAATTTATGGCGGGAAAGTGGAAACTGACGGCGCGGATCAAATCTTCTTCTATCCGGCGAGTAACGACTGGGAACCGGCCACCGTGAGCTGGCAGTCACGACCGTCCTGCAACTATCGCTCGGATGCGGTGGTGTACCTGAACCAATCCCGCGAATACCGGATGGTGGACGTGGATAAAGCGGTGCGCAAGGCGCTGGCAGAAGGGAAAACCGACATTTCGTGGTATATCGGCGGCGATCGTCAGGGAAATCACTATCAGTTTGAGACGGGGTCATCTCCCCAAAGCCTGATCCTGATGCTGACCGGGTTTAGCAAAACGCCGGAGATCTGATAGCGGGTAGCAAAAGGCATTCATAAAAAAAAGCACCGGGGAGCCCGGTGCTTTTTCTTCAGATCTTGCAGGCATCGCCGCAGTCGTCATCGGCGACAATCGCCTGAGCTTTTTTATCCGCATCGTCGAGACGTTCCGCGTTGCGCTCTTCTGCTTCATCCAGCCCGTTAAAGACTAAGTTATCGAGATCAATTTCCATGTGCCACCTGCGTTATTCAGTTTTTGATACTGGCATAGTATAAGTCAAAAAAAGCGGGCCAGGCACCCCTCAGCACATATGGATAATCCCTGCCATACTCAGTGATTTATTGCTGAGGAAAGCCGATGATTACACTCTGTAAAACCTGCGGTACCGCTTACGATGAACAGCCCAAAAACTGCCCGATTTGCGACGATGAGCGCCAGTATGTCCCGGTGACGGGCCAGACATGGACGGACTTCGACAGCCTTACGACCACGCACACCAACAAATGGCAACAGCTGGAGCCGCAGCTGTTCAGCATCAAAACCGTTCCCGCTTTTGCCATCAACCAGCGGGCGCTTCTGCTGCGTACGCCACAGGGCAATGTTCTGTGGGACTGTATCGCCAATCTTGACCCGGCGACCAGAGCGTTAGTTGACGCGCTCGGGGGGATCAGCGCGATCGCGATTTCGCACCCGCATTACTACACCACCATGCAGGAGTGGGCCGCGGCGTTTAACGCACCGATCTACCTGCACGCCAGCGATCGGCAGTGGGTGATGCGTGACAGCCCGGCGATACGCTTCTGGGAGGAGGACGCCCTGGAGATTATGCCTTTGGTGACTCTGCTGCGGCTGGGCGGGCATTTTGCCGGCGGCACGGTGCTGCACTGGCAGTCAGGCGACGGCGTGCTGCTGGCCGGTGATATTTTGCAGGTTACGCCCGGTAAGGACGCCGTGTCGTTTATGTGGAGTTATCCGAATATGCTGCCGCTGCCTGCCCGCACCGTTGAGTCGGTGATTGGTCGACTGACAGGGAAAACGTACCAGCGCCTGTACGGGGCCTTTGAAGGGCAGAACATCCCGGCGAACGCGGATGAGATCGTGCAGCGGTCGGGCCAGAAATATATTGCTTGTCTCCGCTAAGGTGCGGTGGTTAAATTTTACGAGTGTGATCGCGATCATACCTAAACTAAAACAGATAAAAGAGAAATGGCTATGCAACATATCATTGAAGGTTTTCTCAGCTTTCAAAAAGAGATTTTCCCGCAACGTAAAGAGCTTTTTCGTAGTTTAGCGTCCAGCCAGAATCCCAAAGCGCTGTTCATCTCCTGCTCCGACAGCCGTCTGGTTCCGGAACTGGTTACGCAACAGGAGCCAGGACAGCTCTTTGTCATTCGAAACGCGGGCAACATTGTGCCTCCGTTCGGGCCGGAGCCTGGCGGTGTCTCTGCGACCATCGAATATGCTGTTGTTGCCCTGGGCGTGACCGATATCGTTATTTGCGGCCACTCCAACTGCGGCGCAATGAAGGCGATTGCTGACAACGCCGATCTGGAGCCGATGCCGGCCGTTTCCCACTGGCTGCGCTATTCTGATGCGGCAAAAGCGGTGGTTGAGAAGAAAACATGGGATAAGCCAATCGATAAGGTGAATGCGATGGTGCAGGAGAATGTCTTTGCGCAGCTGAGCAACATCAAGACCCATCCGTCGGTGGCGGTAGGCCTGCGCAACAACGCCATTCGCCTGCACGGCTGGGTATATGACATCGAAAGCGGCAAAATCCTTGCCCTGGACAAGAACACTAAATCGTTCGTGTCGCTGTCGGAAAACCCGGACGTCTTCTTCGAGTAACCCGACCCCGCAGGGCAGGGAAGCTCTGTTAAAATTCCATGAATGGTAACTTCCTTCGCACGCCCGACGCAGGTTTTCCAGCCGCTTTCGCCATCGCTTTACCAATTTCAGCGCACTCAGACAAACCCTGAACAAAGGGATGATCGTGCATCAGCCAGGGGATCGCCCCAAAAGCGATGCGCCCCCGTAGTGATGCAGGCGCCAGCAACGTATAGTCTTCCCCCACGTCCGGGACGTCATCGCCGGTTTCCGCAAGCTGTTTACGCAGGGTGGGGAAGGGAATGTCCTTGTTTCTGAGTGGCTTTTGCCCGCGCGCATCAATAAACACGTCGAAGCGGTAACGCTTTTCTGCCGTGGTGATGACGGTCTGATCGCTGCCGATATCCAGGTCGTAATTATCACCGAGTGCGACCACGCTAATGATCCCTGCCTCGCGCAGCGCCAGTAAACGGCGGATAGACTGCGGTGGAATGGCGGCATAATTATCGATAAACACACGCTCCAGCCCGGATTTAAACCGCTCTCTGTCATGCTCACTGAGTGAAGGGACGATGGCCTGAACCACTTCATGCAGACGAAGCACGGTATAGCGCCAGGCAACGGTGCGTTTTTCGCGCTTGTTGCGCTCCACTTCTTTCAGATTCGCTTCGGCCCAGGTGAAAGGACCATGCTTTTTACGATCCTCAAACCAGACATCACGAAGCGTGTCGGCATTCAGCGTACCGAGCGATATCGCCTGGCACCAGCGCGGATCGGCCAGCTCGAGCTCTTTCACCATCAGCGCAAAGATGCGGTCAAGCAGCCCGTCCGGGCCTTTGGCGATTTCACTTTCCGCCACAGACTCCGTTAACACGGACAGCGGTTCATAAGGGATAGGGCAGTAAAAGTCGGCCTCCGGCAGAACGCCCGTGCGGGACATCAGCGTGATTTTTAGCCCTTCGCTGCCTTTATTGACAACGAACTGCTCCCCGCTAAACCGGCCATGCTGCATCACAACCGCCATTGCAGCGTCCAGGCCGCTGAGGGAAGTACCCATGATCCCCACCTCACAGGCTCGGATCTCCGCGTCCATCAGCCCTGACCATGGGCTTGGGAAATATGCGCGGGTGGTTTCATCTTCATCAGGCCAGACGTGGCCGGTGGCGACTACCGCAAGATCAAACCGCCTTGAGAAAGGGGCATCGTTCACTGAAAGGGCCACGCCGTCTGCATCAGCCTTAATATCCGTGACTTCTGCGTTGGGGTGCACCTCGACATGAAAGCCCGACTTTTTCGCCTCAGCAACGACGGCAAGAAACCGATCGTGAAAATATTCACCCAACAGAATACGCGGCAGGAATTGCCGGTCGTGCAGTTTCTCACTGTCGACGTTATAGCGGGCAAGATGGGCCGCACTCTGCTGTTTGAGCCAGTCGAGGTAGGTAATAAAAATGGGTGGAATTTCGATACTGGCGATGTTCGCCAGCATCAGCCGGGAATTATCCTCGTCGCTGTAGGGCATCCCGACACCGGGTTGGTCTGCCTTTTCGAACACGGTGATCGAAAGCGGCGCTGCGTTGTTAAGAAGTGAGTAAAAGGTGTAAATCCCTGTTGGGCCTGAGCCGATAATAGCGATTTTTTTCATCGAAAGCGTTCCTGCGTTTCTGAACCATAAAACAAGCGTAGCAGGAGAAAGGCTAAGTCATTCAATGAAGGGAGAAATTAAGACGTTTAGAAGAGGGGATGTTGCCCCTCTTCCTGAACTTATGGAAAAGTTAAGTGCAATTGACCCTGGCTGATTAGATATGATTCTGCCTGATTTCTGAAAGGAAAGACTGTTTGGTCCCAGGTTTAACGATTATCTGTATGTAATGGGGGTTAAAAAAGAGATAGGGTATTTAAATATATAGTGGGGCCAATATTATCCTTATTTTTATAACTGTGAGTGATGGAATAATCCAGCATTGGACTAATCCACTCCTTCTGTAAAGTAATAAAATAATAAGGTTTCCAGCCTTTAAAACAACCTTTCTGTCAGGGTCGCGAGGGCGTTTCGGCAGACGCTACGCGGCGTTCTTTTTTTACTCTGCCTGGCATAAAATTCTTAAGAAAAGTCCAATGGTAGATCTTTGATCTGATAAGTTGATTTTGAATGGGCTTTTGCTCTAATATGGTTTTGTAAAGAAACGTCACTCACTTAACATTTATTTCTTTTAAAGAAAGGAACTGCTATGGCCGATTCATTCCAGAATGAGGTGCCCAAGGCACGCATAAACTTAAAGCTGGCTCTGCATACAGGTGGCGCGCAGAAGAAAACCGAACTGCCGCTTAAACTCCTCACCGTCGGTGATTTCAGTAATGGAAAAGAGAATCGCCCATTATCTGAAAGGGAGAAAATTAACGTCAATAAAAATAACTTCAACAGCGTACTTTCGGAATTTAACCCGGAAGTGAATCTGACGGTTCCTAACACAATGGCCGGGGATGGTTCGGAAGAAAGCATAAAACTGAATTTCTCCGATATTAAGGATTTCGAACCTGAACAGGTTGCCCGCCAGATCCCCCAGCTCCGCGCCATGCTGGCCATGCGTAATTTATTACGCGATCTCAAATCCAATCTTCTTGATAACGCCACTTTCAGAAAAGAACTCGAGAAAATTCTTAAAGACCCGGCGCTGTCTCAGGAATTACGCGACGAAATGAGTGCACTGGCCCCGAAATAAGCGGCATGTGTAATTTAATGGATTAACCGGGAATATGCTGATGTCTGTGAATACTGAAACCGCCTCCGCGCAGGGGCAGACCACCGTACTGGAAAAAGAGGGCGTTTACGCCTCCCTGTTTGAAAAAATCAACCTGACCCCGGCCTCCAGCCTGGGGGATATCAATGCGTTTCTGGATGACGCCGCGCTTTCTGACGCTCCGGCGGGTGAACGCCTGACGGCGGCGATGCAGGTGTTTATGGACTGCATCCGCAAATCCGGTCAGCCGGTGGAGAAGCTCGACAAAACGCTGATTGACCACCATATCGCTGAGCTGGATTTCCAGATCAGCCGTCAGCTGGATGCCGTAATGCATCACCAGGAGTTCCAGAAGGTGGAGTCCCTGTGGCGTGGCCTGAAGCAGCTGGTGGACAGCACCGACTACCGCCAGAACGTGAAAACCGAAATTCTGGATGTGTCGAAAGAAGATCTGCGTCAGGACTTTGAAGACGCGCCGGAACTTATCCAGAGCGGCCTCTACTGGCACACCTATACCGCCGAATACGACACCCCGGGCGGCGAGCCGATTGGCTCCGTGATTTCATCCTATGAATTTGACGCCAGCCCGCAGGATGTGGCGCTGCTGCGCAACATCTCTAAAGTGTCAGCTGCCGCACATATGCCGTTTATTGGCTCTGTCGGTCCGAAATTCTTCCTGAAAGACTCCATGGAAGAGGTGGCTGCAATTAAGGATATCGGCAACTACTTCGACCGCGCGGAGTACATCAAGTGGAAATCGTTCCGCGACACCGACGACGCCCGCTACATCGGCCTCGTGATGCCGCGCGTGCTGGGGCGTCTGCCGTATGGCCCGGACACCGTACCTGTACGCAGCTTTAACTACGTTGAGCAGGTGAAAGGCCCGGATCACGAGAAATACCTGTGGACCAGCGCGTCGTTCTCCTTCGCGTCAAACATGGTGAAGAGCTTCATCAATAACGGCTGGTGCGTGCAGATCCGTGGCCCGCAGGCGGGCGGGGCGGTGAAAGACCTGCCTATTCATCTGTACGATCTGGGTACCGGCAACCAGGTGAAAATCCCGTCTGAGGTGATGATCCCGGAGACCCGCGAGTTTGAGTTCGCCAACCTCGGCTTTATCCCGCTCTCGTATTACAAAAACCGCGACTATGCCTGCTTCTTCTCGGCGAACTCCACGCAGAAACCGGCACTGTATGACACTGCGGATGCCACGGCCAACAGCCGCATCAACGCACGTCTGCCGTACATCTTCCTGCTGTCGCGTATTGCGCACTATCTGAAGCTCATCCAGCGCGAGAACATCGGCACCACCAAGGACCGCCGTCTGCTGGAGCTGGAGCTGAATACCTGGGTGCGTAGTCTGGTGACGGAAATGACCGATCCGGGCGATGAGTTGCAGGCATCTCATCCGCTGCGTGACGCGAAGGTGGTGGTGGAAGATATCGAAGACAACCCGGGTTTCTTCCGCGTGAAGCTGTTTGCGGTACCGCACTTCCAGGTGGAAGGCATGGATGTGAACCTGTCTCTGGTGAGCCAGATGCCGAAAGCGAAAGCGTAAGGCGGTAGCAGGGATGAAAATTTATCGTCCGTTATGGGAAGACGGGGCCTTCCTGGCCCCGCAGCAGTTCCAGCAGCAGGCCCGCTGGGATGCACATGTGGCCGACACTGTGGCCCGGATGGCGCTGGCGCACCCGTGGGGTGTGCTGTGCGCGGAGTTCGACGAAGGCGCGCTGGCCCTTTCACGGCTGAATGCCACCCGGCTTTGCGTGCGCTTTGCGGATGGTACGCTGGTGGACACAGATCTGGCGGATAACCTGCCGCCGGTATGTGATTTATCAACGGCGGGGAGTGATGCAGTTGAAGTGCTGCTGTGTCTGCCACTCCTCAGCGCCAACGGCGGTAATCTGGATGACGGGCGGGACAGTGCCCGTCCGCGCCGCTGGCAGTCTGAACGGGTGACGGTGCAGGAACTGGCCGGGCATGAGCGCAGTGAACTGACGGTACTTCGTCATGCTCTGACGCTGCGGCTGTCGACGCAGGAAAACAGCGCCTGGCTTACCTGCCCGGTGGCGAGACTGATGCGAAACGCGCAGGGGCAGTGGGTACTGGAGCGGAGCTTTATTCCGCCGCTGCTCTCTTTGTCTGCCAGCCCGTTACTGCTCAGCGAACTGAGTGATTTGCTGCACCGCCTTGCGGCCCGGCGTAAGCGCCTGATGGCAATGCGCCGTGAAAGCAACGAGCGGATGGCGGACTTCGCGGTGGCCGATGTATCACTGTTCTGGTTGCTGAACGCCCTCAACAGCGTTGAGCCGGTACTGACGGAGCTGCACCAGGCGCCGTCCCGCCATCCGGAACTGCTGTACCGCGAGCTGGCCCGCCTTGCCGGCAGCCTGCTGACCTTTTCACTTGAACATGATGTGGACGCCATTCCCCCCTATCGGCATGACGCGCCGGAAACGGTGTTCCCGCCGCTGTTTACCCTGCTTGATAGTCTCCTTGAAGCCAGCCTGCCGTCGCGCGTGATCGCTATTGAACTGAAACAGGGCGAAGACCGGGAAATCTGGCGCGGGAAGCTGCACGACGCGCGGCTGCGTGAAGGGGCCGATTTCTATCTCTCCGTACGCTCCGCCATGCCAAACCACGAACTTCAGACGCGCTTCCCGCAACTGTGCAAGGCGGGCAGCCACGATGATGTCTCTGAGGTGGTGAATATCGCCCTGAGCGGGATGGTGATTAAACCGCTGAGTCACGTTCCGGCGGCCATCCCGCTGCGCCTGGAAAATCAGTATTTCGCGCTGGATCTGTCCACCGATGCTGCTCGTGCCATGCTGGAAGCCGGGAACTGTACCTTCTATACGCCGGGCTCCCTCGGTGAGGTGAAACTTGAACTGTTTGCGGTGCTGCGCTCATGAACGATGCCGACATTGACCTGATAAACAAAACGTTTTATCCGGGCTGGCTGTTGGTCAGCCAGTTGCGCAGCGGCCAGGAGGTAAAGGACGGCGAAGCGCTGTACCGACGGGCCTGCCGGTGGGTGAACGCCGCGCGTGAATCGCTGAACGAAGCCGGGTTCAGCACCACGTCCTGCGACCATATGCTGTATGCGTACTGCGCCCTGATGGATGAGAGCGTGCTGAACCGGGATAAACAGGATGACGGTTACCGCCAGTGGCGAAAAGACCCACTTCAGGCGCGGTTTTTCCGTACCCTGAATGCAGGGGAAGAGCTATGGGAGCGTATCCGTACGGCCCTGCGCGAACCTGCGCCGGATGTGGCGGTGCTGACCTGCCTGTACCGCACTCTGCAACTGGGCTTCACCGGCCAGTACCGCACGCAGGATGATGAGCGGCGTGAGGATGTGGTGCGCGCGCTCAGTGAGCGCGTACCCGCGCAACGGTGTATCACCACGACCGCTGCCGTATCCCGCTGAAGCAGCCGGTTGCGATGAGTACATGCCAGCCGGTCAGCCTGAAGCACCGTCCGGTGATGGGCACGCATGCCACGGATGTGAACGGCCAGGTGCTGTTGCGCCTGAGCACGGACAACCCGGAAGAGGTCCGGGGCTGGCTGCCGGGCGGCGACCTGCACGCCGACCTGATGGCGCTGCTGCACGTGTGGCTGGGCGCGCACCTGGATGTACGTATGCAGTTATGCGTTGCCCGGCATTTACTGCCGGATGCGCGGCTGTCCTGCAATGCGGAACAGACCGCGCAGGTCGGGCGCACGGCGGTGCTGCGTCCCCTAAATGCGCAACAGAACAGAAACGACATTATCACCATTCACCTTGGACGCTTTCAGAGCGTCCGGGAAAACATTCAGCGAAGGAAGAACGATGAAGATGGCGATTACCGCTGGTAAAGCGCTGGCACTCTCTCTGGCGACCCTGTTAACCGGCTGCGGCCTGACGCAGAAAGTGACGGACGGCACCGTCGCCGTCACGAAGTCCATTTTTTACAGAGAGGTGAAAACCCTTCACCTGGATATTCAGGCGCGCGAAGGGGTGAACAACAACGCGAAGGGGGCATCGCTGGCAACGGTGGTGCGAATTTACCAGCTTAAAGAGCGTAAGGCGTTTGACAGTACTGACTATCCGTCGCTGTTCGCCAGTGACAGTCAGGCCATTAAAGCCGATCTTGTGGCGGAAAAGGATATCCGCCTGCGCCCTGGCGAATCGGTGACCCTGGATATGCCGATGGAAGAGAGCGCGCAGGTTGTGGCGGTGGCGGGGATGTTTATGGCACCGGACCAGGTAAACGATACCTGGCGTATTACCCTGACCCGTGACGACCTTGACCCGGATAAGGCGCGGGTTATCGAAGTCAGTAATAATCGTCTGACGCTGAAACCGCTGGAGGGGGAATGATGCCGCGTCCGTCTCTGTATGACATGCTGTACGGTAACTTCGCCGGCGGGCTTGACCTGCACAGCGTCAGTGAGGAGAACCAGCTGATTTTATCAGTACTCGATAACATGCAGCGCATCCTCAACTGCCGCGCCGGTACGCTGGCCCACCTGCCGGACTACGGCCTGCCGGATATGACAAAAATCCTCCAGGGAATGCCCGGGACAGCCCACCAGCTGATTACCACACTGTCGGCCGTGTTGCTGAAATACGAGCCGCGCCTGAGCCGGATTAACGTGGTGATGCAGGAACAGATTCAGCCCGGTGAACTCCGCTACGCCATTGACGCGGAGCTGAAGGGGGTGGGGCTGGTGCGCTACGGCACAGAATTTATGCCCGAGGGCAGGGTATTAATCCGTCATCTGAAACAACAGCAATACCTCGATGCACGAGCCGCCATCTAGTCATTACTCAGGTTAAAACAGTTATGACAACATGAACGACCAGACATTTATTTTACCCTGATCAGAAAAGGCACATTAAAGATTTACTTTTCAAGGGTTTATTGTAGCACTTATGCTGTAGCGGGTACTGAAATATTAATAGTTGATTTCTTCGCCGCGAGTCATTGCATTTTATCTGGCGAAAAGGTTAATGGCTGAGGGGATATACCCTGAGCATGATGACGTCAATCATGGATACAGATATGAAAATGAGAATTCTCCTTCTTACGGTCAGTGTACTTTTTAACATGCAGGCTGATGCCGCCCGTGGTAGACAGCCCTGCTCGGGCTCAAAAGGTGGCATAGCACACTGTACATCGGATGGTCGTTTTGTCTGCAATGACGGAAGTTTGAGCCAGTCGAAGCGATTCTGTTCAGGTTATGGTGCCTCCGAACCGCCCCCGCAGGTAAAACCCTCCCCCTCCGCCAGGAAAGCGCAGACGAAAAAGAGAATAGCCGTGAAAGGCCAGGAGCAGCGTGTTGTAGAAAACAATGCGCAGTTCGATACACAACCGCGGCAACCTACATGCGCCCCTCTCTATATGGCCAACAAGCCCGGATTCACCCATTTACCCATTTGTTCAGGAAATCAGTATTAATCCGCCAGTGTAAACGTTCTTTGTCTGTTATTCGAACTGATAAGACGCGTGCAGGTGGTAACCCACCTGCACGCGCTGGACGACCTGTAACCGCGTATGGCATTAAAGCATGCCGTTCGCACCTTCCGGCTACATGGCGAACTTACTGCATGGCTGGCGTTTATGCTTTCTGCATGAGTGATAAAAGGGAGGGAAAATCATGACCAGGGCTGAAGAGTTTTGTCGTTCCTGAAATGTGAACACTGGCAGATGGATGCGCACGCATCGCTCAAAAAACGATCTTTTTCAGGCGGATACTGAGATCAGAAAAGCATATGACCTTGAACAGTAATCACAATGACTGGAGGGATATGCTAATGAAGCGACAAGATATAAACGCATTAAAGAATTTTGATTTTCTGGCACGCAGTTTTGCCCGTATGTACGCCCTGGGCCAGCCAGTTGATATCGATGCCGTGACCGGCAATATGAGTTATGAACAGCAGGCATGGTTCCGGGAGCGATATGACCACTACCGAAAGCAGGCTGAGCGGGCGAGAGTGATAGAACTGCGATGATGTAACGAATAACGGGCTTAACGGCCCGTTGCGTTTTTTAGGTTCCAGCTACATTTTGCAGCTCCTGAGGTTGAAATATTGTGCGGTAACCTCATATAGAAAGCGGGTAAGGAATACCTGCCCGTAAGACATGAACTTTTTGAATATTCTTTTTTACTGTTCAGGAGGTACATGATGACTCTGAGAGCTTTTCCCATGTTGAACGATCTCTCCGACTCTCTGTTTGCGGACCGTTTTAACCGTATCGATCGCCTTTTTAGCCAGCTAACCGGCAGTACGCCGTTGCCCTCCACGCCTTCTTACAATATCCGGCGGGTGGGTGATAACCGCTATGAACTGACGCTGAGCGTGCCGGGCTGGAAAGAGAGCGAACTGGAAATTGAAACCGTTGGCGGTCAGCTGAATATCAGCGGTAAACGTGAAGAAGAGAAAACCGAAAACGGCGAAGAAGGGTGGATCCATCGGGGTATCAGCCGCAGCGACTTCCGGGCCAGCTATAGTCTGCCGGAGCATGTGAAAGTAACCGGCGCTTCGCTGGAAAACGGCTTGCTGGCGATTGAATTACACCAGGATATCCCGGAAGAAGAGAAACCGCAGCGCATCGCCATCAACAACAACCCGGCGATTGAACATAAGCCGTAATCATTGATTGACGTTGTTTTCACGCCCGGCAAACGCCGGGCGTTTTGCTAACCTGATGGGGCTTATGCCATTCCGCTTTTCCCGGTACGCGCGGGCTGGAGGTCACTTTCGATGTGCTTAAAAGGTTTGCTGCCTCTGCATGAGGCTGAACGGGAATGAAATGTGCGAGAAAACAGATTGGTGCGTCTGAATGGACTCGAACCATCGACCCCCACCATGTCAAGGTGGTGCTCTAACCAACTGAGCTACAGACGCAGAATGGTGCGTTCAATTGGACTCGAACCAACGACCCCCACCATGTCAAGGTGGTGCTCTAACCAACTGAGCTATGAACGCATTGTGTTGTCGGTGACAACGGGGACGAATATTAGCGGCACAGCCCCAAGGTGGCAAGAGGGAAAATGCATTTTTCTCTCTGATTTCACGCGATTGCTTCATTACCGCGCAAAGTGAAGAGAAAGTAGCCGCCAGGCGGCGGCTACTGTGTTATTAACGTGCAGCGCGCTGCAAAATTACCGCAGACGGCTGACGTTGCAGGAAGCGCATACGCAGCATCATCATAATGGCCGCAGACGTTAAGCCGATGATAAAGCCCATCCAGAATCCGGCTGGCCCCATGCGATCCACCACCAGATCCGTGAGCGCCAGAATGTACCCGCACGGCAGACCCAGCACCCAGTAAGCGATAAAGGTGATAAAGAAGATGGAACGCGTATCTTTATACCCACGCAGCACGCCGCTGCCAATCACCTGGATGGAGTCAGAGATCTGATAAATGGCCGCCAGCAGCATCAGATGCGAGGCCAGGGTCACTACCTCCGGGTTGTCGTTATAGAGCAGGGCAATTTGCTCACGCAACAGCACGGTAAAGAGCGCGGTACAGACTGCCATGCAGACGCCGACGCCGAGGCCGGTGCGGGCTGCCGTTTGCGCGTCCAGCGTCGAGCCTTGCCCCAGACGGAAGCCCACGCGAATCGTCACCGCGGCAGCCAGGGACATCGGCAGGACGAACATCAAAGAGCTGAAGTTCAGGGCGATCTGGTGTCCTGCGACATCAATAATCCCTAACGGCGAGACCAGCAGGGCGACGACGGCAAACAGCGTCACTTCGAAGAACAGCGCCAGCGCAATGGGTAACCCCAGCTGAATGAGACGGGTCATGAGCGTCCAGTCAGGTGCGCTGAACGAGGTGTCGTTACGAATGTCACGCATGGATCGCGCATGTTTAATGTAGGTGAGCATACAGCCGAACATCACCCAGTACACCGCAGCCGTTGCCACGCCGCAGCCCACGCCGCCGAGTTCCGGCATGCCAAAATGACCGTAAATGAAGATATAGTTCACGGGAATGTTCACCAGCAAGCCGATAAAGCCCATCACCATGCCCGGCTTGGTTTTTGCCAGCCCTTCACACTGGTTACGTGCCACCTGGAAGAACAGATAGCCGGGCGCGCCCCAGAGCAGGGCGCGCAGATAACCGACCGCCTTATCCGCCAGCGCCGGGTCGATATTATGCATGGCGCGAATAATATACCCGGCGTTCCACAGGACGATCATAATCAGGACGGAGACACCCCCGGCCAGCCAGAAGCCCTGGCGCACCTGATGGGCCACGCGGTCGCGTCGACCGGAGCCGTTAAGCTGCGCGATAACGGGCGTCAGCGCCAGCAGCAGGCCGTGACCAAAAAGAATGGCCGGAAGCCAGATTGAGGTTCCGATCGCCACGGCGGCCATATCGGTGGCGCTGTAACCACCGGCCATTACCGTATCCACAAATCCCATTGCGGTTTGGGCTACCTGCGCGACGATCACCGGTATGGCCAGTGCCAATAACTGACGCGCTTCGATCATATACTTCTGCACGTGAACACCTTTGTATTGTAGTTATTTGAGAGACTAAAAAGGCCGCCGTTACTGGCAGCAAGAAGAAAAAACAGAGGGATGCCAGCTATTGTAGCGGGGTTTAACTAATTATCTAGTGAAAAAATCGCCAGAAATTGCGCATCACTGGCAACCTGTTTTTTCAACTGTTATTGTGGTGGGATTATACGGTGTCATCGCCGTTCGGAATGAACAGGAGCTGTAAGCATGTTTACTGGTATTGTGCAGGGCACTGCCAAAGTGGTGTCCATTGATGAAAAACCGAATTTCCGCACTCACGTAGTTGAGCTGCCTGAATATATGCTCGACGGCATTGAAACCGGGGCGTCGATAGCGCATAACGGCTGCTGCCTGACGGTGACCGAAATTAACGGTAACCAGATTAGCTTTGATTTAATGAAAGAGACGCTGCGTATCACTAACCTGGGTGAGCTGGTGGTGGGAGATATCGTCAACGTGGAACGCGCGGCGAAATTCAGCGATGAGATTGGCGGGCATCTGATGTCGGGCCATATTATGACCACCGCAGAAGTGGCGAAAATCGTGACCTCGGAAAATAACCGTCAAATCTGGTTTAAGGTGCAGGATCCGTCATTAATGAAATACATCCTTTATAAAGGATTTATTGGCATCGATGGGATTAGTCTGACCGTCGGTGAAGTGACGCCAACGCGTTTTTGCGTGCATTTAATTCCTGAAACGCTGCAACGTACTACGCTTGGCGCAAAAAAACTGGGGCAGCGCGTAAATATCGAAATTGATCCCCAGACCCAGGCGGTCGTGGATACCGTTGAGCGCGTACTGGCGGCGAAAGAGGCGGCGATAATAAAAACCGTGGAAGAAGAATAAAAAATAACCCCGGTTAACCGGGGTTATTTTTTCAGCGAGCCACACGCAAACCGTGCTCAATCCCACGACTAAACACCACCTGCCACAGCTGTATATCCCGCGCACGGAACGCGCCCGCACAGGCATTCAGATAATAGCTAAACATCCGTTTGAATCGTTCCGAATAGTTGTCGGCGATTTCAGGCCATGCAGCCTGGAAACGTTCATGCCAGGCCATCAGGGTGGTGTCGTAATCTGCGCCGAAGTTATGCCAGTCTTCCACAATAAAATGCGGTTCGCTGGCGTTCGCAATCTGGCGAACAGAGGGTAAACAGCCATTCGGGAAGATATATTTGTTGATCCAGGGATCCACATTGTTATCGGTGCGTTTAGAGCCGATGGTGTGTAGCAGGAAAATTCCCTCAGGCTTCAGGTTACGATCGGCGACCTCGAAGTAGGTCTTGTAGTTCTTCGGCCCCACGTGCTCGAACATACCTACGGAAACAATGCGATCGAACTGCTCGTTCAGGTCGCGGTAGTCCTGAAGCCGAATATCAACATCCAGACCCAGACAGCGTTCCTGCGCCATCTTCTGCTGTTCAGCGGAAATCGTGACGCCGACTACGCTGACGCCGTAATTTTTCGCCATAAACCAGGCAAGACCACCCCAGCCACAGCCGATGTCCAGCACACGCATACCGGGCTGTAACTGCAATTTATCGCAGATCAGTTGCAGCTTGTCCTGCTGCGCCTCTTCCAGGGTCGTCGCTTTTTTCCAGTATCCGCAGGAGTACTGCATTAAAGGATCGAGCATACGGCTGAACAGATCGTTGCCCAGGTCGTAATGCTCTTTACCGACGATCCACGCCCGTTTTTTACTTTGCAGATTGAACAGGCGGGCGGAGGCGATACGTAAAGTATCTTTGAAATGACGAGGGAGCTGTTTTTCTAGACCGGCGCGTAATACGCTGGAGAAGAACATATCCAGCCGCTCACACTCCCACCAGCCGTCCATATAGCTTTCACCCAGCCCTAACGATCCCTCCTGTAAGACGCGTTTGAAAAAATCGGGATGCTTAATCTGGGGATCGGAGGGGGATGAGCCATTAATCGTAATGCCCGCACGTCCCAACAGTTCACTGACGATCCGGGACCAGTTATCGTCCGGAACGCTGACTTCTTCTATACACGATGAACTCATAGCTTCTCCATCACCTTGCTGTGATCAAAACCTTAAAACAGCGTAGACGCTTTTTTGGTTTGTGAGAAATCTCACGGTAAATGCCCGCGAGGCTAATATCCGACGTAGAACAGAGGAAGGGAGATAACCCTTGCCGAAATGCCTTCCATGGTAAAACGGGAGCGCTCCGGCTCCCGTTAACACTTAATATTTATCGTATTTAATCGAACCAAATTCAGTATAGGCCGCAAAATTTGGTGATTCAACAGAAAATTGTTAGCAACCTAATCACTGGTTTTTAACATAGTTTCCCACGCAATCAGGCGTGCGACGTTTCTGTCTGCGCGTTTTCACTCTGCTCGCGATGGGCTGAGGACTGCATGCGATAGCCCAATCCCGCCAGCGCAACGGTGACCAGCATCACGCTGGTGGTGGTGAGCAGCGGGGTTGCAATCAACGCCGAGACCACGAGACTTGCCAGGAAGCACAGGCCAAGTTGCAGGGTATTTTGCAGCGCGGCAGCGCGGCCTGTCGCCTGCGGGAATGGACGCAACGCCTGGGCTACAACGATAGGGTAGATAGCCCCGTTAGCGATCGCCATGACGCAGAACGGAATCAAAATTTCTGCAAGCCCGGCGCCGGGTATAAAGCCGACAGCCCAGGTCGCAATCACGCTTAGTGCATACAGCACCAGCAGCCAGGGCAGCATCTGTTGGCCTTCCCATTTTTGCAGCGCGGCGCGACAGCCATAGCCACCCACCAGGAAGGCGATGGTCTGTGGTACATAGCTCAGGCCGATAGCCGCCGGGCTGTAGCCCATGTCATGCAGAATGAACGGCGAACCGGTCAGCCAGGCAAAGAAGCTGGCAGAGCAGGCAGCATAAATCAGCACGTTACCGCGATAGGCTTTCGACCGCAGTAAAGAGGTAAAGGTGATGGGCTTTGCGTCCGGATGCGTCTCTTTTTTATGCGCAGGTTTAAGCCCGAAAGCAGGCAGCATCAGGACCAGCGTAATAGCAAAGAGCGTGGCGAAAATAGCCTGCCAGTCGAAATGCGCGAGGATCCAGCTGCCCAGTAACGGGGCAAGCGCCGGCGACAGGCCGACCAGCGGCATAATAGTGGCGAATATGCGGTTAGTGCGCGAGGCGGGGTAGTAATCGGTCACCAGCGCCTGCCAGGTCACCGCTGCGGCGCAGACGCCGACCGCCTGAATAAAGCGCAGCGCCAGCAGCCAGGCGGCATCGCGGACCCACAGCATGCCCAGACAGCCTACGGCAAAAATCGCCAGCCCCAACAACAGGACGGGCTTACGGCCAAAACGATCCGAGAGCGGCCCCCACAGCAATTGCGCAAAAGCAAAGCCAGCGAGGAACAAACTTAAACTGGCGCTGATGGCGGCGGCAGGGGTTTGCAAATCTTCCTGCATCGCGGCGAACGCGGGCAGATACATATCGGTTGCCAAAAAGCCCAGCACGCTTAAGCCGCCGAGCCAGACTAAAAATCCTTTCCTGGGTTGCACTTTTTTCTCCTGAGGAGGCAGGTGTACGTTGGCGCAGAGTGTAGGGAGTGCAAAGCGGCTTGTGAAACGCTAATATTTGGCGGGTGCGTTCAAAAAATTTGCAGGCTAAAGATGTGGTCAGATTATTCCCTTGAAGTGGTTGATGCCGTGGCGCGTAACGGCAGCTTTACCGGTGCCGCCCAGGAGCTGCATCGCGTTCCCTCGGCTATCAGCTATACGGTGCGCCAGCTGGAAGCGTGGCTGGCGGTCCCGCTGTTCGAGCGGCGCCATCGCGACGTGGAGCTCACGCCTGCCGGAGCGTGGTTTTTGAAGGAAGGGCGGTCTGTTATCAAAAAAATGCAGATCACCCGTGAGCAGTGCCAGCAGATCGCCAACGGCTGGCGCGGGCATCTCGCTATTGCGGTGGATAACATCGTTAAGCCGGAGCGGACCCGGCAGATGATCGTCGATTTCTATCGTCATTTTTCCGACGTCGAACTGCGTGTTTCGCAGGAAGTGTTCAACGGCGTCTGGGATGCGCTGGCGGACGGCAGGGCGGAGATGGCGATTGGTGCGACCCAGGCGATCCCGGTTGGGGGGCGCTACGCGTTTCGCGACATGGGCATGCTGAGCTGGACCTGCGTGGTCGCGCGCGATCACCCGCTGGCGGCGCTGGAAGGTCCGCTGAGCGATGACACCTTACGCAACTGGCCCTCGCTGGTGCTGGAAGATACCTCCCGCTCGCTGCCCAAGCGCATTACCTGGCTGCTGGATAATCAGCGCCGCGTGGTCGCGCCGGACTGGGAGTCGTCGGCCACCTGTCTGAGCGCGGGGCTGTGCGTTGGCATGGTGCCGGTGCATTTTGCGCGCCCGCGCATCGACGCGGGAGAGTGGGTGGCTCTGACGCTGGAAAACCCCTTCCCGGATGCCGCGTGCTGTCTGACCTGGCAGCAAAACGACGTCTCGCCCGCCATGGCCTGGCTGCTGGATTATCTGGGCGACAGCGAAACGCTGAACCGGGAGTGGTTGCGGGAACCAGCATAGCTGGCCCCGTAATGAGATTAACGACGATAGTCGCGGAACGGACCGTCCGCAACGGAACGTCGTTCAATCAGGCGCGGGTGGACTTCAATGGACTGGGACTGTTCACGCTTGTTGACGATCCTGTCCAGCAGCATATTGAAGGCCGTTTCACCGAGCGAATCTTTCGGCTGGTGAATGGTGGTCAGCGCCGGGGTAAAGAAGCGGGCGTTGCGCACGTTGTCATAGCCGATCACCGAGATATCCTGCGGGACGCGCAGGCCGAGTTCATCCGCCGCGCAGAGCGCGCCCATCGCCATGATGTCGCCGCCGCAGAACACCGCAGTAGGGCGATGCGGCTGGGAGACGATCTGCTGCATCGCGCGATAGCCCGACTCCGGCTCGAAGTCGCCCTGAACAATCCAGTTTTCCGGCACGGTGATCAACGCCTCTTCCATCGCTTTCATGAAACCGGCCAGACGGCCAGCCCCGGTGTTACGCTCAAGAGGACCCGGGATCACGCCAATTTCACGATGACCGCGTTCTACCAGATAACGCCCCGCCATGTAGCCGCCTTCAAAGGCGTTATCAATAACGGAGTCGGTAAAGTCTGCGCGCGCTTCGCCCCAGTCCATGACCACCATTGGAATGTGGCGATACTCTTCCAGCATGGAAAGGACCGACTCAGGGTATTCAGAACACATTACCAGCAGGCCGTCGACGCGCTTTTGCGCCATCATTGACAGGTAAGCGCGCTGTTTTTCAATGTTGTTCCACGCGTTGCCCAGAATCAGGGTATAGCCTTTCTGGAAGCAGTTTTTTTCAACGGCTTCGATGATTTCAGCAAAGTAGGCCGCTTCACTGCTGGTGGCCAGCAGGCCAATCGATTTGGTGTGATTAACCTTCAGGCTGCGGGCGACCGCACTTGGCGAGTAGTGCAGTTCTTTGATTGCCGCCCAGACGGCATTACGCGTCTCTTCAGCGACGAAACGCGTTTTGTTAATAACATGTGATACGGTTGTAGTGGAAACGTTTGCGCGTTTTGCTACGTCTTTAATTGTTGCCATTAAATGTCACTCCAGACCATATCCTAAGCTCCTGAATAAATTGAAGGTAAACGTTTGCCTTCTCTCACCCTTATTACGCAAACATGAGTTGCGACACGCCGGGAAAACGACACAGGACGTCAGGAGGGGGTCAGTGGCCGGTACGCTAATAAATTTAGCGTGGAATTTTGTCCTATCTTGATGAAAAGGGGAAGAGGTAAAGTGGATATCCGTTTAAATCCTGGAAGATTTTTGACCTGAACTGTGTAAAAATGAGCAAGCTCACTTTTCGTAGGGTGAATAAAAGGAGAAAAATTGATGAGTACCGATCTGAAGTTTTCGCTGTTTACCACCATTGTTGTTCTTGCTCTGATTGTTGCCGGTGGTTTAACCGCTGCGCTGCACTGATTCTGGCGGAGGGAGAACCTTCTCCCTCCCTTGCCGCTATTGTTCTCTCTCCGGCAAAAATCTTTTGCCAAAATGTTAACTTCTCATTTTTTGTGATTGATGTCATGCTTTTGGCTTCTTAGCTCTGTGTCGGGTTATGGCACGGTATCCGGAGTTCATTCATGAAAATCAATTTCCCCCTGCTGGCCCTGGCGATTGGCGCCTTCGGGATTGGCACCACTGAATTCTCCCCGATGGGGTTATTGCCTGTTATCGCCCGGGGTGTGGACGTCTCTATCCCTGCGGCCGGTATGTTAATTAGCGCCTACGCGATCGGCGTGATGGTGGGCGCGCCGCTGATGACGCTGCTGCTTTCGCACCGCGCTCGCCGCAACGCGCTGATCTTCCTGATGGCAATTTTTACTCTCGGAAATGTGTTTTCCGCGATTTCGCCGGATTACACCACTCTGATGCTTTCGCGCATTTTGACCAGCCTCAATCATGGCGCCTTCTTCGGACTGGGCTCGGTTGTTGCCGCCAGCGTGGTGCCAAAACATAAGCAGGCCAGCGCGGTAGCCACTATGTTTATGGGCCTCACCATCGCTAATATCGGCGGCGTTCCCGCTGCCACCTGGCTGGGAGAAGTCATCGGCTGGCGTATGTCTTTCCTCGCAACTGCCGGACTGGGCGTGGTCGCGATGGTTGCGCTGTTCTTCTCTCTGCCGAAAGGTAGTGCGGGAGAACGTCCGGAAGTACGTAAAGAGCTGGCGGTGCTGATGCGTCCCCAGGTGCTTTCCGCGCTGCTCACCACGGTACTGGGGGCCGGAGCGATGTTTACGCTCTACACCTATATCTCCCCGGTACTGCACGACATTACCCACGCAACGCCACTCTTTGTTACCGCGATGCTGGTGCTGATTGGTGTCGGGTTCTCGATTGGCAACTATCTCGGCGGGAAATTTGCCGACCGCTCCGTCAGCGGGACGCTGAAAGGTTTTTTAACGCTGCTGATTGTTATCATGGTGGCGATCCCGTGGCTGGCGCGTAACGAAGTGGGTGCCGCGATTGCCATGGTGGTGTGGGGCGCCGCAACCTTTGCCGTGGTGCCACCGTTGCAGATGCGCGTAATGCGCGTTGCGCACGAAGCGCCGGGGCTCTCTTCGTCCGTGAATATCGGTGCGTTTAACCTGGGCAATGCGCTGGGGGCCGCAGCGGGTGGGGCGGTGATCTCCGGCGGTCTGGGTTACAGCTTTGTGCCTGTGATGGGGGCGATCATTGCCGCACTCGGTCTGTTGCTGGTGATGATGTCTGGTCGTAAACAGCCTGAAGCGGTGTGTACGGCGGAATAAACAAATACGCAGAAGGGCTGCCCCTTCTGCGTGTCTCTTACGCAGCGAAGTTCTTCGCAACAAATTCCCAGTTAACCAGTGCCCAGAAGTGTTCCAGGTAGTTCGGGCGCGCATTACGGTAATCAATGTAATAGGCGTGTTCCCATACGTCCACGGTCATCAGCGGCGTTGCGCTGGTGGTCAGAGGGGTACCCGCATTAGAGGTGGAAACGATAGCCAGTTTGCCATCAGCCTCTTTGACCAGCCAGGTCCAGCCGGAGCCAAAGTTTTTAACGGCTGCGTCAGTAAACTTCGTTTTAAAATCCGCGAAACTGCCGAACGCGGCGTTAATCGCTGCCGCCAGCTCACCGGTAGGTTCTCCGCCTGCATTGGGGGCCAGGCAGTGCCAGTAGAAGGTGTGGTTCCACACCTGTGCGGCGTTGTTGAATACGCCGCCGTCTGAACTGCGCACGATCTCTTCCAGCGTTTTGCCTTCAAAATCGGTGCCCTTGATCAGATTGTTCAGGTTGGTGACATAGGTCTGGTGATGCTTGCCGTAATGGTACTCCAGGGTTTCCGCGGAAATGTGCGGGGCCAGGGCGTCTTTTGCATACGGTAGTGCAGGTAATTCGAACGACATTGCTTCTCTCCTTATAGTTTTATACGTTGCCAATAACCCTACAGACAACAAGGACAGAATAGCAAATTGAAAGGGTATGCAAAAGAGGAACTTACCCTGCCATGGAGGCGGCACGGCAGGGTTTAGCGAATGGTTTTTGGCGTCATCACGCGGCGCGCACCCACATAGTGGCGCACCCAATAATCTTCGCTGAGAGAGGTGATCTGAATGTCCTGACCGCTGCGCGGTGACTGGATAAATTTACCGTTACCCACATACACCCCAACGTGATCGGCCGTACCGCGTCCCTGGGTGCGGAAGAACACCAGGTCGCCATTTTGCAGTTCGCCACGGTTTACAGGCGCGGCGTCGCGCAGATGGTACATCTCATTGGCGGTGCGTGGAATGCGAAACTTCACCAGATCTTTATAGGCATAATAAACCAGCCCACTACAGTCAAAACCGGTGCGCGGAGAGGTGCCACCCCAGCGATACGGTTTACCTATTTGCCCCATCAGTTTGTTCATCGCCGTTTTTTGCGCTTTCTGCATACGCGCTTTATGCACGTCAGCCAGCTTCGTCACTTTTGCGCATCTCGTTTTATGGCCTTTGCGCACGATGCATTTTTCATTCACCAGGCTGGCGGTCGTGCGGGTGGTTTTGTGCGTGCCGGAACGGAGAGTTTTGGATTTACTGGAGGCGGTCTTTTTGGTCTGAGCGGTGGTTTTCTTCTTTACTGTTTTACTGGTGGTTTTTTTCTTACGTTCTGTGGTTTTTGCCAGATGCGATTTTTGTACAGCAGAATGCCGCGCCTGTTCAGAGGCGTTCGCCGCTGGCGTAAATGAGAGTGTGGTAAACAGTAAAGCACAGAGCGTCATCGAGATTTTAGTTATCCGCGCCACTGGGCAGTCCCCTGATAAATGCAGGCCACAATGCATACCCGCGTGAGATTTACAAAACCTGTCGATTCTAATCCATAAATTCAGAAGAAGTTAATAGCATTTTTCATTCAAAAATTATGTTTCGTTAGCAAGTGCAAAAAAATTCACCATTCTGACGCACTCCTGTTCGCTCCTTAACCAAAACCGCACCCCGTCTGGGGATAAACGACATTAGCAATGCAACTTTATGCGATAAGCGATAAAATAATTAGACGTGACAAAAATGTTATTTTCCGATGTCGGCCTGACCCGCTACAATGTCAGACTGATGCCGTAACAGAAGTTAAAGGAAGCAAGACATGAGCACCACTATTGAAAAAATTCAGCGCCAGATCGCTGAAAACCCGATTCTCCTGTACATGAAAGGTTCTCCGAAGCTGCCAAGCTGCGGCTTCTCCGCGCAAGCGGTTCAGGCGCTGTCCGCCTGTGGTGAGCGTTTTGCTTACGTTGATATCCTGCAAAACCCGGACATTCGCGCTGAACTGCCAAAATACGCCAACTGGCCGACCTTCCCACAGCTGTGGGTTGATGGTGAACTGGTCGGTGGATGCGACATCCTGATTGAAATGTATCAGCGCGGCGAACTGCAACAGCTGATCAAAGAGACTGCGGCGAAGTATAAAACCGAAGAGCCGGACGCAGAGTAAGTTTTCTGCGGATATAAAAAAGCGACCACATTATGTTGGTCGCTTTTTTTTGTCCTGTGGGGCTACTGATTACCCAACCTACGATTGAAGATCGGCCTCGTCGCCCATCGGCAGCGGCCAGCCGCCGAGACGTTTCCAGCGGTTGACGATCTCACAGAACAGCTCCGCCGTACGCTCGGTGTCGTATAACGCGGAATGTGCCTGGGTGCCGTCAAACGCAATACCCGCCGTGATGCAGGCTTTAGAGAGCACGGTTTGCCCCAGCGCCAGGCCGCTCAGCGCGGCGGTGTCGAAGGTCACAAACGGATGGAATGGATTACGCTTGAGCGAGGCACGCTCGGCGGCAGCCATAGTGAAGCTGTGATCAAAGGTGGCATTGTGGGCCACCATGATGGCGCGGCTACAGTCATTCTCTTTCATGCCTTTGCGCACCATTTTGAAAATGGCGTGCAGCGCCTCGTATTCGCTTACCGCCCCGCGCAGCGGGTTTGTCGGATCGATACCGTTAAAGGCCAGCGCCTCTGGCTGTAAGTTTGCCCCTTCAAAGGGTTCAACGTGGAAATGCAGCGTGGTGTCCGGTACAAGCCAGCCCTGTTCATCCATCTTCAGCGTGATGGCGGCAATCTCAAGCAGCGCATCGGTTTTAGCGTTAAATCCGGCTGTTTCAACATCAATGACAACGGGATAAAAACCACGAAAACGGTCGCACAGACCGGTAAATTGAGCGTTATCGGACATCAGGGTCTCTTACAAGGGGGAAAAAGCAGTGCGCATTATGGCAAATTTTGAGAGGGGATGCAGCAAAACAACGGGCGCAAAGTGCGCCCTGCGGGATCAATTGCCCAGGCCGCGACCAGCGTCTTTGGCTTCGATCAGTTCGATTTTATAACCGTCCGGATCTTCCACAAACGCAATTACGGTGGTACCGCCTTTAACCGGACCGGCTTCACGGGTGACGTTACCGCCATTGCTGCGGATACGTTCGCAGGCTTCGGCGGCGTTATCCACTTCCAGCGCGATGTGGCCGTAAGCTGTACCCAGCTCGTAGCTGTCCACGCCCCAGTTGTAGGTCAGCTCGATGACCGCTTCATCAGATTCCGGGCCGTAACCGACAAACGCCAGGGAGTATTTATATTCCGGATTTTCGCTGGTGCGCAGCAGCTTCATGCCCAGAACGTTAGTGTAGAAATCGATGGAACGTTGCAGGTCGCCAACGCGCAGCATGGTGTGAAGTAGGCGCATAATTTCCTCATTAACCAGTGGAATGGATCATCTTTTTGAACAGAAACGATGTTTTAGTATAGCGGCGAAAGGTCGCCGCTATCAATGTACAAAGCGGGATTACAGTGAAGGGTAGTCGGTATAACCTTCCGCGCCGCCGCCATAGAAACTTTCAGGGCGCTGCGGGTTCAGTTCGGCTTTCTTCTGCAAACGGGCAACCAGATCCGGGTTAGCAATGTAGTCACGGCCAAAGGCCACTGCGTCGATCAGGCCTTTACCGATCAAATCCTCGGCTTTCTCTGCCGTATACGCACCCGCCCCGATAATCACGCCGTGGAAGCGCTCGCGCACTTTCTGACGGAAGGCTTCACTGTAAGGCTTGCCACCTGCCCAGTCCGGCTCGGACATGTGCAGATAGGCGATACCGCGTTTCGCCAGCTCTTCAATCAGATACAGCGCGTCTGCTTCTTCGTTCGGACCGTTGTCGACGTTCTGGAAAGTACCGATCGGGGAGACACGAATACCAATGCGGTCTGCGCTCCACTCATTACAAACAGCATCCACCACTTCAAGCACCAGACGCGCGCGGTTTTCAACGCTGCCGCCGTACTGGTCGGTACGCTGGTTGGAAGACGGGGACAGGAACTGATGCAGCAGGTAACCGTGCGCAGAGTGCAGCTCAACCAGGTCGAAGCCCGCTTCACGGGCGTTGGCGACGGCCTGACGGAAATCATTCACGATACCCGGGATCTCGTCCAGCTCCAGCGCGCGTGGCGTAGTGGTGTCGACGCGGATCGCATTACCGTTTTCATCGCGTAGGGAAGTGCGGGTATTGGCGTTCAGGGCAGAGGCAGAAACCGGCGCCTGACCGCCAGGCTGGATGCTGCTGTGTGAGATACGACCGGTGTGCCACAGCTGAACCGCAATACGGCCATCTTCAGCATGAACACCTGCGGTGATTTTTTTCCACGCGGCGATCTGTTCCGGGCTGTGCAGACCCGGTGCACCGGCGTAGCCTTTTGCCTGAGCAGAAATCTGCGTGGCTTCGGAGATAATCAGGCCCGCGCTGGCGCGCTGGCGGTAATACTCACCCATCAATGGCGTTGGGATATCGCCCGGCTCGATGCTGCGCAGACGGGTAAGTGGGGCCATAAACACGCGATTTGGGGCAGTAACGGCACCCACTTTCAGTGGGGTAAACAGCTTTTCAGCGGACATAACGGCTCCTGAGTAGACCAGTCGACTAGTAAAAGGGTAAATAAAAACGCCGGCTACACGCCAGGCGCGGTAATACAGTTTTTCACATGCGCCAGCGCGCTTTCGAGCGGCACGGCGCTGCGAGACATTTTTGCTTGCAGGTTGGCGCCTAACCAGAGGGAATAGAGCACCTGTGCCTGCGTGAGCGGATCGCCGGAGAAGGAGAGCGTTTTTTCATTGCGCCCGCTCTCCAGCGCCTGAGCCAACAGGGCAATAACGCCGCTGGCCCCTTTATCCATTGCGGTGCGCATATCTTCGGAGAGATCGCACACTTCGGCAGACAGTTTTACCGTCAGGCAGCCGCTGATGATGCCCTGCTGACAGAACTGCGTCAGCGTTTCCTGATAGTAGTTCAGAACACGATCCCGGTAGTCACCTTCACCGCTGGCGAAGTGGGTTGCCAGGCGCTGATGGTAGCTGGCGTAGTGCCGCTCCAGCATGGCAACGCCAAACGCCTCTTTGGATCGAAAATAGTGATAAAACGATCCCTTAGGTACTTCAGCGGTTTTTAACAATTCGCTCAGCCCCATACCGGTAAACCCGCGATGCATGCAAAGGCGCTCGCCGGTAGCCAGCAAATGTTCTCGTGTATCGTGTTCAGTGTGTCTGCTCATGCCCTTA
This sequence comes from Enterobacter cloacae complex sp. 302F9, assembly GCF_050030335.1. Taxonomy (NCBI): domain Bacteria; kingdom Pseudomonadati; phylum Pseudomonadota; class Gammaproteobacteria; order Enterobacterales; family Enterobacteriaceae; genus Enterobacter; species Enterobacter cloacae complex sp. 302F9. The sequence goes on from NZ_JBLGUC010000001.1 coordinate 2,033,228, forward strand.
CTCTAATAGACCGTTCGGTCTAATGCAAGCCCGCTTAGCGACGACATTGCGACAGAATATCCAGCTGCGGTTGATAAACCGCTGATTTCACGTCCATCATGCCCAGAACGGTGGCGAATAAATTGTCCTGTGAAACCGCCTCTTTTGCGGCATGGTCACGCAGGCAATCCGTGTTTACGCCGAAGTTTTTCGCATAATCCGGGGAGAGCCAGAACATAAACGGAATATGCGTTTGCTGCTCCGGGGCCAGCATATACGGCGTACCGTGCAGGTAAATTCCGCTTTCGCCCAGCGATTCACCGTGATCGGAGAGGTAAATCAACGCCGTGTTCATGCTGGCCTGCCGGGCTTTTAGCGCGTCGATGGTTCGGCTGACCACGCTGTCGGTATACAAAATCGAGTTGTCATAGGTATTGATCAGAGACTGATGATCGCAATCCTGAATTTCATTGGTATCGCAGGTTGGGGTGAACTTGCGAAAGCTGTCCGGATAACGGTTGTAGTAGGCCGGACCGTGGCTGCCCATCAGATGAATAACCAGAACCGTATCCTGCTTTATTCCATCCAGTACGTTGTCCAGACGGTAGAGGTTGACGTCGTCGATACAGGATTTGTCCTTACAGAACTGAGCCAGTTTCCACTGGGTCATGTCCGTGTGCGGCACGCGGTCGCAGGCGCCTTTACACCCGCCGTCGTTGTCGCGCCACAGCAGATTGAAACCGGCATGGTTAAGTACATCGAGCAGACCTTCCTGGTGATGGGCGAGGTCCGCGTCATATTTTTTCCGCGTCATGCCGGAGAACATGCAGGGGACGGAAACGGCGGTTTCCGTGCCACAGGAGGAGGCCTGGGGGAAGTTGATGACATCCTGCTTTTTCAGCTCGGGGTTGGTTTCACGCGGGTAACCATTTAACGAGTAGTTGGCGGCGCGGGAGGCTTCGCCCACCACCACAATCAGCACGGTTTTCTTGCGTTGGCTGGAAATCAGCGCGCCTTTATGAGCATCCTCGCCAATGCGGACCAGCGTCTGGTCGCCGGCAAACCAGCGCATTTTGCTGTATTTCACCACGGCGCTCACGTAATTCGCCGGGGTAACCATTTTGACGATGCTTTTGTTATTGCGGAACAGAGAAGCATAGTCTTTATAAAACACCGCCGCGACCAGGATGATCACCAGCAGCGCACCCAGCATAGCGGCGACACGCGTCAGGAGGGCATACCACCATTTTCCGGTGCGAATGCGCGTCAGGGCTAAAATAATCGATGGAACCAGACCCGCAACGACCAGCCACAGGATCATCTGCGGCGTCACCAGGGCAGTCGCTTCCTGGGAATTAGTTTCGAACACGTTCACAATCATGTTCTGATCGATAACCGTGCCATAGGTATACATAAACCAGGTTGCGGCGGCGCATCCCAGGGTCAGGACAATCATGAGCGGCTTGCGAACAAAGGGAATATTCAGCAGGCTGAAGACAATCACCCAGCCGCAGAACAGCACCAGCGGCACGCTGGCAGCAAACAGGAGATCGTGCAGATGTGCAGGCGCAATGATTGACCAGCTGCGCTGGATAAACAATGCATTCAGAACGGTGAAGAAAAGTGCACAGCCCAGAGTAAATTTTATATCGTTACAGTGTAACTTTTTAGTGAACCACATGATGACCAGACCATTCGTTATATCAATGCGGCGAGTATAAGAAGGGAAGATTAGCGAAACCTTAATGCCCTGTATGTGGGGGTCATCCTTGCATGTAAGCCATTTAGGGTCTTCACTGTAGGGAATAATGACGTTCTGGAGGTAGGTGTGGCAGAGCAACTGGAGTTTTTCCCTGTCCAGAGCCCGTGCCGGGGTATTTGCCAGGTAGATGAACGAGGATACTGTCGTGGCTGCATGCGCACGCGCGATGAACGTTTTAACTGGCAAAATTTCAGCGACGCGCAAAAGCAGGAGGTCTTACGGCTCTGTCGACAGCGTCTGCTGCGTAAAATTCGTGCAAACAAAGCGGTTGAAAGCGAAGAACCTCAGCAACCTTCACTGTTTTAGCAGGGTAATTGCGTATACTGGTGACATGACTTCCTTGAGGAAAATGTTATGGTTCAGCGTATTACCCTTGCCCCGCAGGGCCCGGAATTCTCCCGATTTGTTATGGGCTACTGGCGCCTTATGGACTGGAATATGTCTCCGGTCCAGCTGGCGGACTTTATAGAAGAGCATCTCGATCTCGGGATCACCACCGTCGATCACGCTGATATTTATGGCGGCTATCAGTGCGAGGCTGCCTTTGGCGAAGCGCTGAAGCGTGCGCCGGCGCTGCGTGAACGTATGGAGATTGTGACCAAATGCGGTATTGCCACCACAGCAAAACCGGAGCATGCGCTTGGGCATTACATCACTGACAGCGCGCATATCGTTAAAAGCGCCGAGCAGTCACTGATTAACCTGGCCACCGATCGTATCGACCTGCTGCTGATCCACCGACCCGATCCGTTGATGGATGCGGATGAGGTCGCGGAAGCCTTCCTGACGCTTCACCAGAGCGGCAAAGTGCGCCATTTTGGCGTGTCTAACTTCACCCCGGCACAGTTTGCGCTATTGCAGTCTCGCCTGCCGTTTACGCTGGCGACGAATCAGGTGGAGATCTCGCCTGTTCATCAGCCGCTGCTGCTGGATGGCACGCTCGACCAACTGCAACAGCTGCGCATCCGTCCAATGGCATGGTCCTGTCTGGGAGGCGGCCGCCTGTTTAACGATGAGGCATTCCAGCCGCTGCGTAACGAGCTTGAAACGGTGGCGCGCGAACTGAATGCGGAGAGTATCGAGCAGGTGGTTTACGCCTGGATCCTGCGCCTGCCGTCTAAACCGCTGCCAATTATTGGCTCCGGCAAAATTGAGCGCGTCCGCGCTGCGCTTGTGGCTGAGGAGCTGGATATGACGCGTCAGCAGTGGTTCCGCATCCGCAAGGCGGCGCTGGGCTACGACGTACCCTGAGCACGCCTGAACCTGACTTTCCGGTGAAATCTGCGCCGCTGGTATAGACTTAAGGTGCAAAAAATAACCCGTGGAGGTCTTATGAAGCGTTTTGCTCTGGCAATGGTCACGTTGGTTGTTTGTGCAGGTGCGCAGGCAGCCAGCGAGGACGTTGAAATGAATCTCGTCACTTCTCAGGGGGTAGGCCAGTCCATCGGGACGGTGAAAATCACCGAAACCGATAAAGGGCTGGAATTTGCTCCCGATCTCAAGGCTCTTCCACCCGGCGAACATGGTTTTCACGTTCATGCCAAAGGCAGCTGTCAACCCGCAATGAAAGAGGGGAAACCAACAGCTGCGGAAGCCGCAGGGGGGCATCTCGACCCGCACAACTCCGGTAAGCATGAAGGCCCGGAAGGGATGGGGCACCTCGGCGATCTGCCGGTGCTGGTGGTAAATAACGATGGTAAAGCCACCGATCCGGTTGTGGCGCCACGACTCAAAAAGCTTGACGAGGTCAAAGGCAAGGCGCTGATGGTCCACGTGGGCGGCGATAACATGTCCGATCAGCCTAAACCGCTTGGCGGCGGCGGGGCGCGCTATGCCTGCGGGGTGATCTGATCGCCAATCGTTCCGGGTGGCGGCGCCTGTTCAAGCTGTGACAGGGAGCAGTGCAGCCGCCAGATAATGGACGCCAGATCGCGGGCCGCAGGCTGATGATGGTGCGCCAGCGCGTCGCAAATACGCTGAAGCTCGGCGAGCGTGACGCTCAGGGGGCGCTGCTGCACCCCGCGCTCGCTCATCACATCTCGGAGCATGGAAATACAGTTATCACGGACCTGCGACAGCGGATCGGAACGCGTCTCCCAGGCGCGCAGTTGCCACACCACGTGCGAACAGTTTAACAGCACCACGCCCCAGCGCAGCAGCCAGCGACGGGAGAGTGAATCCTGGCTGTTGTTCAGCTGGCTGACATGATGGTAAACCAGCGATTCATACTCGCTTTCGCGCAGATGCGGCCTGCGGCTCAGCTGATCGACAAAACCCCTGCGCAACTCCCGAATATGCCTGCGGCTTTTACGCGCGTCCGAGCCCGGGCGTAGCACAGCGAAAGCCAGCCACGCCAGCCCCACGCCGAGGATCTTCGCCAGGTTGTCGTTGAGAAAATCAGCGTAATCGTAAACCGGTGGATTCGTTACAGAGATAAATGAGCCCATAAAAACAATCAACTGACCCCACAGACCGGCCAGTTTAGGCATTTGCAGTTTGAGCAACTGCATGGTGGTTAATAGCGGGAAGAGAAACAGCAGAAATTGCCAGAGGTCGGTTATCTGCACCATCAAACCAAATTTCACCACGAAGCTGAATAGCGACAGCAGTACCAGCGTACGCAGCAGAAGCGTCAGGGAATTAAAGGGGGAAGCGGCGACAGAATAGAGCACGCAGCTGATTGCCGCAAGCGTCAGGGCCGCACTGCCCGCATCCCATTGGGTGGTGATGGCCCATGCGCCCACGGCCGTTAACGCGCAAAACGTACGAAAACCGCTCCACAGCGCCTCCATTGCGTCGGTATGGCGTGCCAGAGCAGGACTACCGGGAACGGAAAATTCGGTGACGGGGGTGGCATTTTCGACGGCTTTTAACCAGCGGCTGCTACGCAGATACAGGCGGCAGAAATAGTTCAGACGCTGCCAGAAGGCACGGTGCCTGTAGTCATATTCATCCGTTGGGGCGAGCGGCGCGATAATGCGGGCCACGGTATAGATATCGGCATCCGGACGCGCAAGAGCGGCGAGCAGCGCCTCGATAATCTCCCGGGTATGGGCTGGCGGTGCAGGCCAGTTCAGCAACATCCGGCGAAGGCTCGAGATCGCGCTCGTCATCCGCAATTGCTGGTGCAGTAAATAGTTCAGAAGCGTGTTCTGGCGACGAAAACGGTAGTGGCTCCAGAAAGCCTGGATGCGCAACAGGTTCATGGTCAGGATCTGGCCGATGACCTTTTCGTGCGCGAGGCGGATGTCATCGCTGCTGTCAGGCTGCCAGAGCAGGCTGGCATGTTCCAGCAAACGTGCGTGCATCGTTTTAAGGGCGGTGATAAGCGTAGTGCCATCTGAGGTACTGGGCAGGATCATCATCATGACGCCCCCGCACAGAATGCCGACCATCACTTCACACACGCGTGCCTGGGCGATATCCCACAGCTCGGTGGTATCCAGCACGTTGACGACCGGAAAGGCGATAATGGCCGCGGTGTAACCCGCCAGCTGAAACGCATAGGCAACGTTATTGGTAAAATGGGCGCAGGCCCAGGTACACAGCCCCAGCCATGCCGACATGCTTAACAGAAATAGCCAGGGATCGTTCAGGGTATGGCCGGCAAGAAGCAGTGCGGCGGTTGCCCCCAGCAGGCTACCCGCCACTCGCCCGAGGCTTTTACTGATAACGCCCCCGACGGTAGGGAAGCTGACGACCGCCGCAGAGGTCATCGCCCAGTAAGGCTCATCCAGATTCAGATAATAGGCAACCGTAAGCGCAAGGCACATGGCGATGCCGTTGCGCAGCGCGTAACGCCACTGCGGCCGTGTCGCTTTTATCCACGGCGTATTGCGCCAGGAGAAAGCCCCCAGGTTCATCATCGCGATCCGATGGCGACGGTGCAGGTTGTGCCAGAGACCAGGGTAATGTCTTTCGGCAGTTGATCAAACTCGACGCGAACAGGCACCCGCTGAGCCAGGCGCACCCACGGGACGTTGGGTTTGATGTCAGGCACCAGGCCAGAATCGGTTTCCACGCTCTGATCGTATATTGCCCGACCTATGCTGCTAACGTGACCCTGTAACGTTTCTGCGCCGCTGTAAAGCGTGATCCGGGCAGGCGCACCCTCGCGGATATGGCGCAGCTTGGTCTCTTCAAAATAACCTACAACATAGAAAGAGTGGCTATCGACCAGGGCGAAGACCGGCTGGCCTGTGGTGGCGTAATCACCCACTCGGGTAGACAGGCTCGTGATCCATCCATCCACCGGGGCTTTGACCACGGTCTGGGTCAGTTGCCACTCGGCCTGTTTCAGCGTTGCCTCTGCAACCTTCAGGCTGGCCTGCATGGCTTTTACATTGATATTGGCGGTATCGAGATCCTCCGCAGAGATGTAATTTCTCGACAGATGGCGGCGGCGTTCGGCTTCGTTATTGGCTTTTGCCAGATCTGATTGAGCTTTTGCGAGCTGCGCCTGGGCATTAAGCACCGCAATGTGGAAAGGGGTCTCGTCGATGCGGAATAGCACATCGCCCGCATGAACGTACTGGTTGTCCTTCACCAGCAGCGCGCTGATACTGCCGGACACCTGTGGCGTGATGCTGACCTGTTCCGCGCGGATCTTGCCGTCACGCGTCCAGGGCGACTGCATGTAATAATTCCAGAGCCACCAGCCGGCCATCACCGCCAGCGCTAAAACGAAAAGAGTGGAAAAATATTTTAACGTTTTCAATGCTATTCTCACCACACGGTTAACACGGCAAGGCCAAGACAGACGGAGAGGGTAAACAGGGAGAGATCCATTAACATCGGGTGCCAGATTTCACCAGAATACATCCAGTCGCGCAGCAGACGATGCGCAATGAGCCAGATTACAAAACCGACCATCACGGCTTTAAACAGTGGCGGAAAGTAGACCGATGCGCCAACAATCAAATCCTGGAGGGGCAACCCTGCGGAGAAGGAAAACAACGTCACAAGCAGCGATCCTTTGCGGTGGAATGAGGGCCACATTGGCAGATTTCAATGCGATGGCGCATTACCATTCAGTGTAAATCATCCTTTAAGGAATGATGAATACCGTGATTGCATTTGTTTTGGCAATACAAATACTGCAAACTATTCTAAAATCACTAAAATCACTTAGCAAGCTAATTATAAGGAGATGAAATTGGAATCGCCATTAGGTTCTGATCTGGCAAGGTTGGTACGCATCTGGCGTGCTCTGATTGACCATCGCCTGAAACCTCTGGAACTTACGCAGACGCACTGGGTTACGCTGCATAACATTCATCAGCTCCCGCCCGATCAGTCACAGATCCAACTGGCAAAAGCGATTGGAATTGAGCAGCCGTCTCTGGTGCGTACCCTTGACCAGCTGGAAGAGAAGGGACTCATCTCCCGACAAACCTGCGCCAGCGACCGTCGCGCCAAGCGGATCAAATTGACGGAAAAAGCGGCTCCGATTATCACTGAGATGGAAACCGTCATCAGTAAAACGCGAGGGGAGATCCTGGCCGGTATTTCCCCCGCTGAGCTGGAGATGCTGATCGGACTCATCGCCCGTCTTGAACAAAACATCCACGATTTACAGTCGCGCGACTGACGTTATTCACAGGCCTTGCTGGTGCAAGGCCTTTGTCATGTTCTGAACACCACCACCCGGTTGCGGCCCGTCTCTTTTGCCTCGTACATGGCTTTATCCGCGCTTTCCACACAGGTTTCAGCGCTGGTCTCCGGCGAGGTGGCGGTGAATACCCCCATACTGATAGTAATCGGTTCCGGGAGATAACCGCCGCTGCTAACGTTGTCGAAACCGCTCAATTTGAGACGTATGCGTTCGGCAACCTGTTGCGCAAGATCGGAAGGGGTATTTGTCAGCATGAGCACAAATTCTTCGCCGCCGATCCGCGCTGCGATATCCTGCGGTCGCACGGAATCGGTCAACAGGTTTGAGACAAACTGTAAAACCTTATCCCCCTGCAAATGGCCGTAGCAGTCGTTAATGCGTTTGAAACGGTCAAGATCGCTCACGATCACCGATACCGGGTGCGCCAGGGTTGCTGTACTCAGCGCGTGGTTTAATGAATCATAGAAATAGCTACGATTATACAGACGGGTGAGGGGATCGCGGATCGAGTTTTGATAAGACTCCTGATATTTTACATGCGAGTCACGATACAAATTAAATACATCGGAAAGTAAGATGAAGATAATGATTAATGTAGCGACAGTTTCGAATAACCGTGCCCGGTACCATGAAATATCTTCAGCGTGTCCGCCTAACAATAGCATGAGCAGGGTGACGATATAACACACGCATAAAAAATTGCCGCCGACCCAAAACAAATTCCTCACGCGGGTAATGGCCATCAGGGTGATTAACGTTACTACCCACAGGACGATCAAAATGATATTAATCGCCTGACTCCAGAGAACCATAAACTGTCGGGTTTCATTGTCTACCAGGTCCAGTGTGAGCAGGGTTGAATGGCTGGAATAGAACAATGCCAGCCCAAGCATACTGCCCGTAAAGAGCGAGGCGCCGACAACGATACCGATGTGGGTGCTTCGTGAGAGAGCGGACGTACGCAGGGTATACAGCAATGCCGAGATGATTATCAGCACCGCCATTAAAAAGTGGCGGAACATATAGAAAATCATGGCGTCATTATAGTTCGCCACGTTGAACTGATAGAGATCAAGCCAGGCCGGGAAGCTGGACAGAGTCCCCACCATCAATAACGCTGAGCCGGCAAAGGCCAGGGCGATGGGAACAAGATATAATCGCCTTCTGTCGCACCAGTATTTCATTGCCATAAAACAGGCAATAAACAGATGAAACACCAGAAGAAATATCGTCAGCGTAGGGAAAAACAAAGGTGAAAACGAAGGAACCCATTCAACAAGTTTTATAAAAAAAGCTTGTAATACGGCAATGATAACAATGCATCCAAGCGCGAAGGCCACAAAGCGGTTCTTTACAAATCGACAGATCGCAAGCATAGAGAATTTAAAAATTAAAAAAGAAAAGAGATTGCGAAGAGTCTAAGTGAGGGAAATAAAAAATACTTTGCGCACGGACAAGAACAGATGAAATGAATAATTCACCGTGTGAATGTATTGTGCAAATATATTGTTGGAAACGATGATTTTGTTAAATGGATGCGGTCTGAACAGACCACATCCATCAGGATATTAGCGCGGGGAGACGGTAACCTGGCTGCCGTTGCTTGCCAGTACAACACGCTGGCCAGCAGAGAAGCGGGTGTTACCCTGTTTCTGCACAACCATAATGGTGCTGCCATCGTCTTTACGGATTTCCAGCTCAACGCCCTGAGTTTTGTTCATCGCGCCCTGAACGCCCTGACCCGCTACGCCGCCTGCAACTGCGCCCGCTGCGGTAGCCAGAGAACGTCCGGTGCCGCCGCCAATGGTATTACCCAGGAAACCACCCAGCACAGCACCACCGATTGCGCCCACCACGTTCGTGTCATCGCCACCCTGAATCTGAACAGGACGGGCATTAACGATAGTACCGTATGTCACGTTCTGTACCTGTTTAGCTTCAGAAGCACTATATACGTCGCCGGAGAGTGAACTGTCATTCACACAACCCGCCAGTGTTAAACCAATCAGCGAAACGCCCAGTACACGTAAAATCATTTGACTCTCCTGTTCACCAAAAAACGCCCGGTTGGGGCATCCGTTATGGCTAAATTATATGGCATTCCTGACCACAGTTCATATCTTTGCATGCCGAATAGATAAATTTTACTTCAGCAGGGCTTAACGGGACATAAACAAAAACCGTCTGTGCTACAGGTCTGAGATTGTTAAAAAATATTATCACCGCATAGCAAAGCCGCGTTATTTATGATGGAGTGTTTGCACTTAGCCCATGTAACGTAAGGAAAGCGCATGAAATCGGGTCGCTATATCGGTGTGATGTCTGGTACCAGTCTTGACGGTGTGGATGTCGTTCTGGCCGCCATTGATGAAAACATGGTGGCGCAGCAGGCAAGCCTGACCTGGCCTATTCCTGTCTCGTTAAAAGAAGAGATCCTGAACATCTGCCAGGGACAACAGCTGACGCTTTCCCAACTGGGCCAACTGGATGTGCGTCTGGGGGCGCTGTTTGCTGAGGCGGTACTGGCCCTGATGCAGCAGGAAAGACTCCACCCGCGGGATATCGTGGCAATAGGTTGCCATGGGCAGACCGTCTGGCATGAACCTGTCGGCGAGGCGCCGCACACGATGCAAATTGGCGATAACAACCAGATTGTGGCAAAAACCGGCGTGACGGTGGTGGGTGATTTCCGTCGTCGCGACATGGCCCTCGGCGGGCAGGGGGCGCCGCTGGTTCCGGCATTTCATCAGGCGCTGCTGGCGCACCCGGTAGAGCGCAGGATGGTCCTGAACATCGGCGGGATCGCCAACCTGTCGATGCTTATTCCCGGGCAGCCCGTGCGGGGGTACGATACCGGACCCGGTAATATGCTGATGGATGCCTGGATCTGGCGTCAGAGCGGTAAAGCCTACGACAAAGACGCGCAGTGGGCCAGCCAGGGGAAAGTGATCCTTCCCTTGCTGCAAACCCTGTTAAGCGATCCTTTCTTTGCTCTGCCCGCGCCGAAAAGCACGGGGCGGGAATATTTCAACTACGGCTGGCTTGAACGTCAGCTGGCGCGCTTCCCCGGTCTTGCGCCTCAGGATGTGCAGGCTACGCTGACGGAGCTCACCGCGGTGTCGATTTCTGAACAGGTGTTGCTGAGCGGCGGATGTGAGCGCTTGCTGGTATGCGGAGGCGGAAGCCGCAACCCGCTGGTGATGGCACGCCTCGCCGCCTTGCTGCCGGGCACCGAAGTCACGACCACTGATGAAGCCGGGATCAGCGGAGACGATATGGAAGCGCTGGCCTTCGCCTGGCTTGCCTGGCGTACGGTTGCCGGTCTGCCGGGGAATTTACCCTCCGTAACCGGTGCGCGGGAGGCGAGCATCCTTGGGGCCATTTTCCCCGCAAACCCGCGCCATAATCAGAGTTAACTGAAATTCAGCGGGAGGCGTAACCCGTAAAATAGGGAAAAACAGGAGGGCGGTTAGGCCCTCCAGGACCAGGATAGTCTTCGGAATCTGCCCATGAAAAAACTTCTTCTCATTGCTGTACCTTTTCTTATGACCGGATGCAGCGTCTATAACCAGTTCGTTGAGCGTATGCAAACCGATACGCTGGAATATCGTTGTGATGAAAAACCGCTGACGGTGAAGCTGAACAACCCGCATCAGGAAGCCAGCTTTGTTTATGACAATAAGTTGTTAACGCTGAAGCAGGGAATGTCGGCCTCCGGTGCGCGCTACTCAGACGGGATCTACGTCTTCTGGTCGAAAGGCGACAGCGCCACCGTCTACAAGCGTGACCGCATTGTGCTGAACAATTGTCAGCTTGAAAATCCGAAGCGTTGAGATTTTTGAAGGGGGCGCGCACAATAGCGCCACCCAATCTCACTTTCAGCTAACGCCATGGCAGATAACGACGAACTACAGCAAATTGCGCATCTGCGCCGTGAATACACCAAAGGCGGTCTGCGCCGCCAGGATCTTCCCGCCGAACCGCTGGTGCTTTTTGAACGCTGGCTGAAGCAGGCCTGCGAAGCGAAACTGGCTGACCCGACGGCAATGGTCGTTGCCACGGTTGATGAAAATGGTCAGCCGTATCAACGCATCGTTCTTCTCAAGCATTATGACGAGAAAGGGCTGGTGTTCTACACCAACCTTGGCAGTCGTAAAGCGCATCACCTGGAAAATAATCCGCGTATTAGCCTGCTCTTCCCGTGGCATATGCTGGAGCGCCAGGTGATGGTCACCGGCAAGGCGGAGCGCCTCTCTACGCTCGAAGTGGTAAAATATTTCCACAGCCGCCCGCGCGACAGTCAGATCGGCGCCTGGGTCTCTAAACAGTCCAGCCGAATCTCAGCCCGCGGCGTGCTGGAGAGTAAATTCCTCGAACTCAAACAGAAGTTTCAGCAGGGTGAAGTACCGCTGCCGAGTTTCTGGGGCGGGTTCCGCATCCCCATTGAACAGATTGAGTTCTGGCAGGGCGGTGAACACCGTCTCCACGACCGCTTTTTATACCAGCGCGACAACGGTGGCTGGAAAATCGACAGACTGGCCCCGTAATCCCCAAAATTTGTTGATTTAAGCGCTAGCGCACACCGCGCTGGCGCTTTATTCTATGGTCCTTTCGCATCAGGCGAAAAGTCGTGTACCGGCAAAGGTGCAGTCGTTTATACATGGAGAATTTGATGGCAAGCAGTAACTTGATTAAACAATTGCAAGAGCGGGGCCTCGTGGCCCAGGTGACGGACGAGGAAGCGTTAGCAGAGCGACTGGCGCAAGGCCCGATCGCGCTCTATTGCGGCTTCGATCCCACCGCTGACAGCTTGCATTTGGGGCATCTTGTTCCATTGTTATGCCTGAAACGCTTCCAGATGGCCGGCCATAAGCCTGTCGCACTGGTTGGCGGCGCGACCGGTCTGATTGGCGACCCAAGTTTCAAAGCCGCTGAGCGTAAGCTGAATACCGAAGACACCGTGCAGGAGTGGGTGGATAAGATCCGTAAACAGGTTGCACCGTTCCTGGATTTCGACTGCGGTGACAACTCTGCGATTGCGGCGAACAACTACGACTGGTTTGGTGGCATGAACGTGCTGACGTTCCTGCGTGACATCGGCAAACACTTCTCTGTTAACCAGATGATTAACAAAGAAGCAGTGAAGCAGCGTCTTAACCGTGACGATCAGGGTATTTCTTTCACCGAATTCTCCTACAACCTGTTGCAGGGGTATGACTTCGCCTGCCTGAACAAACTGCACGGCGTCTCTCTGCAAATTGGCGGTTCCGACCAGTGGGGTAACATCACCTCCGGTATCGATCTGACCCGTCGCCTCCACCAGAATCAGGTGTTTGGTCTGACCGTGCCGTTGATCACCAAAGCCGACGGTACCAAGTTCGGTAAGACCGAAGGCGGCGCGGTATGGCTGGATCCGAAGAAAACCAGCCCGTACAAGTTCTACCAGTTCTGGATCAACACGGCGGATGCCGACGTTTATCGCTTCCTGAAGTTCTTCACCTTTATGGATATCGAAGAAATCAATGCGCTGGAAGAAGAAGACAAGAACAGCGGTAAAGCACCACGCGCCCAGTACGTGCTGGCGGACGAAGTGACTAAACTGGTTCACGGCGAAGAAGGTCTGGCGGCGGCGAAGCGCATTACGGCTAGCCTGTTCAACGGAACCCTGAGCGATTTAAGCGAAGCGGATTTCGAACAGCTGGCGCAGGATGGCGTGCCGATGGTTGAGATGGAAAAAGGCGCCGATCTGATGCAGGCGCTGGTGGACTCCGAGCTCCAGCCGTCTCGCGGTCAGGCGCGTAAAACCATCGCCTCTAACGCGATCACCATTAATGGCGAAAAACAGGCCGATCCGGAATACACCTTTACCGAGAACGACCGTCTCTATGGTCGCTACACGCTGCTGCGTCGCGGTAAGAAAAATTACTGCCTGGTCTGCTGGAAGTAATTAAAAGTATGCAGGGGCGTGGGAAACCACGCCCCTTTTGTTTTGACAGGGTTTGGTAAGTACAACATGAAGAACATCCTCGCCATTCAGTCCCACGTTGTGTTTGGACATGCTGGCAACAGCGCTGCGGAATTCCCGATGCGCCGCCTCGGCGTTAACGTCTGGCCCCTCAATACCGTCCAGTTCTCGAATCACACCCAGTACGGTAAATGGACCGGCTGCGTAATGCCGCCGTCGCATCTGACGGAAATCGTTCAGGGGATTGCGGATATCGACCAGCTTAAACGCTGCGATGCCGTACTGAGCGGCTATCTGGGTTCGGCGGAGCAGGGGGAACATATCCTCGGCATTGTGCGCCAGGTGAAAGCGGCAAACCCAGCGGCGAAATATTTCTGCGATCCGGTGATGGGACATCCGGAAAAAGGCTGCATCGTAGCGCCGGGCGTTGCGGAGTTTCATGTCCGTCATGCATTGCCCGCCAGCGATATTATTGCCCCCAACCTGATTGAACTTGAGATCCTGTGCGAGCATCCGGTCAACAGCGTAGAAGAGGCTGTAAGCGCCTCTCGCGAGCTGATCGCCCAGGGGCCAGAGATTGTGCTGGTTAAACACCTGGCACGCGCAGGGTTGAGCCAGGACCGTTTTGAAATGCTGCTGGTAACGAAGGATGAAGCCTGGCATATCAGTCGACCGCTGGTGGATTTCGGTGCACGTCAGCCTGTCGGGGTCGGGGATGTGACCAGCGGTTTGCTGCTGGTGAAGCTATTGCAGGGCGCGAGCCTGCGCGATGCGCTGGAGCACGTCACCGCAGCCGTTTATGAAATCATGATTGCGACGAAGACGATGCAGGAATATGAGCTCCAGGTCGTCGCGGCGCAGGATCGCATCGCGAAGCCGGAGCACTATTTTAGCGCAACGCAGCTTTAGAAAACGCCCGGCGGCGCTGCGCTTGCACGGGCCTACGGAATTTATAGGCCGGGTAAGCGTCAGCGCCACCCGGCAATCCAGGCCGCTCGGTTAATTCAACCCTTCCGCTTTCAGCGCCGCTGCCACCGCAGGACGCTCCGCCACGCGCGTCATATACGATGCGACATGGTCTAATCCTTCCATGTTCAGCTTAACCGCGCGCGCCCAGCGCAGAACGGTAAACAGATAGGCATCGGCGATGGTGAAACGCGAGCCACAGATCCACTGGTCGTCTTTCAGCGCGTCGTTAACGTACTGCAACTTTTTCTCCAGCAGCGCGCGCACGGTAGGTTTGTACTCTTCCGGCGTGTCCGGGCGGAACAGGGGCGTAAAGCCTTTGTGCAGTTCGGTGGCAATATAGTTCAGCCACTCCAGCGTTTTATAACGCGCAATGCTGCCGGTGGGGGCAAGGAGCTGACGATCCGGTACGTTGTCCGCCAGGAATTGCATAATCGCCACCCCTTCGGTCAGCAGGGTGCCATCATCCAGCAGCAGGGCCGGAACCTGGCCTTTTGGGTTAATCGCAAAAAAGTCATCCCCGTTTTCCAGACGCTTTTTCATCAGGTCAACGCCGTCCAGCGTGAAATCTTTACCGCTCTCGCGAAGCGTAATATGGGAAGCAAGAGAGCAGGCGCCCGGTTTATAGAACAGTTTCATCGGTAACTCCTTTTTGCTGAGGTTCCAGCTATGTTAGTGCGCGTTCGGATAAAAAAAAAGCCGCTAATCAATTAGCGGCTTCTGTTCAGTCGTTTCCCGATGACATTACGCGTTCGCGGTTTTGATCGCTTTAGCGGATTTGTCGTCGTCCTGGGTCATACGATTCAGTTTAGGTGCGGTCAGCAGCATCAGCACGGCAATCACGGCGGTCGCGATACCAATTTGCATGAACACGGTGCCGTAGACATTCAGGGAAACCAGCGGGTCGGTAACGTTGTCTGGTACCGCCATCAGGTTCGCAATCTTACCTGCGATGATAGCCGCGCCAGCGGTGGTCAGGAACCAGCTACCCATGATGAAGCCCATCAGACGCTGAGGGACCAGCTGCGCAACCATCGCCAGGCCCAGACCGGAGATCATCAGTTCACCGATGGATTGCAGCGCATAGCTCAGGATCAGCCAGTTAACAGACACGATACCCGCGTCGGTCGCGAATTTCGTCCCCAGCGGCAGCACCAGGAACGCGCCAGAGCACAGCACCATACCGATAGCGAACTTGTGCGGCATAGGCAGACGGTCGCCCATCTTGTTATAGATAGCGGCCAGAATCGGGCTACCAATCATGATCCAGAACGGGTTCAGGGCCTGATACTGCTCCGGCTCGAACGCGATACCAAGGATGGAGTGCTCAACGTTGCGGATAGCGAAGAAGTTCAGAGACGTTGGCATCTGGCTGTACAGAACGAAGAAGATGATCGCTTCCAGCATCAGGATGAACGCCACAATCATCTTACGACGTGCCGCACCCTGCATCGCAAAGGCTTCTTTCGCGAAGATAAACACGATACCCAGCGCAACCACGCCCAGTACGGCACGTGCAACGCCCTGGTTGTGCAGCAGCCAGGTGGCGACAGCGGCCAGGATCACGATGCCGACGATGGTTGCCAGCAGTTTGCCCATGTGCACGGGTTCGAAGTCTGGTTTTGAACCGTAGTCTTTAACCCAGCTACGGCAGAACAGGAAGTTCACAACGGTGATCAGCATACCCACGAAGCTCAGCGCAAACGCTACGCTCCAGCCGAATTTTGCGGCCAGCCATGGGGTTGCCAGCATAGAGAAGAAGGAACCGATGTTGATGGACATGTAGTACATGGTAAATGCACCGTCCAGACGTGGGTCATCTTTGCTGTAGCAGGTAGAGAGCAGGGAAGACGGGTTCGCCTTGAAGAGGCCGTTACCTACCGCGATGGTAGCCATGCCCATGTAAACCACACCTGCATCGTGCCCGGACCAGGCAACCAGCCCATAGCCAATCGCCAGAACAACGGCGCCCAGCATAATGACTCGTTTAGTACCGAGGACTTTATCGCCTAACCAGCCGCCGATAGCGACCAGGCCATACACCAGGGCGCTGAAGGAAGAGAACAGCGTGATGGAATCGGCTTCAGACATACCCAGTTGTTTAACCAGGTAAACCGCCATGATCCCTTGCAGGCCGTAGTAGCCAAAACGCTCCCATAATTCGATAGAGAAAATGAGATAGAACGCTTTAGGCTGTTTGAAAGCGTTAAGACTTACGCTCTCATCTGTTGGTTTATTGTTTGCAGTAGACACATATACCTCTTTTTTTACATCCCATATTAACGGGGGTGTTCATAGCGTGATGACCGTAGTCCATCCGCTTTATAGTTATATTGGGAGGGGAAACGGCGGGTAATGTTCACTATCCAGCCCCATCTGGCAATACGTTTGTAATAATCTGTTACATATAACTCTGGCGGTATAATCATCGGTTCATGCAAATGTTATACAGCGTTAAATCTCATCCGTTCAAAATTGATGGTTTTTTTCACTGTAATCGACCCTATCCAACGGCTGTATGGCGATATGTTCTGCTATTTTGGGTGATTGGCAGTGATATAGCCCATATTCTGAAAAATGACTGGTCTTATGTGCGGTATGGGATCGATGAAATCTTGTCTGACAAAGGGGTTGGGCGGGTTTTAACAACAAAAATCCAACATCAGGTTATCAGAGTGATCGCGATCACAGATGTATAGAAATTTTTGGTGATGAAAAAACTATTAACCTGTTTGAGTGTTAAATGACCGAAGAATCGACAATGCGTTAAGGAGAAAGAGAGGGCAATTTATGGTCAATCGGGAAGATATCAGAGCCCTTGTTAATATTAAGGGCTTGAACAGGTAAGAAGTAAGGTGGTTTACGCTCAGGGATAGACTTTTTCTTTGTATTCGCAGAGATCTTCGATAATGCAGGAACCGCAGCGTGGCTTACGAGCAATACAGGTATACCGTCCGTGCAGGATCAGCCAGTGGTGGCAGTCCACCTTAAATTCCGCCGGGACCACTTTTAAAAGCTTCTCTTCCACCTCTTCCACGTTTTTACCCGGCGCGAACCGGGTACGGTTAGAGACGCGAAAGATATGGGTATCCACGGCGATGGTCGGCCAGCCAAACGCCGTGTTCAGCACCACATTTGCCGTTTTACGCCCGACGCCCGGCAACGCTTCCAGCGCAGCGCGGTCTTCCGGGACGTCACCGCCGTGCTGCTCCAGCAGGATCCGGCAGGTCTTAATGACGTTTTCGGCCTTGCTGTTAAACAGGCCAATGGTCTTGATATAGGATTTCACACCTTCAACGCCCAGCTCCAGCATGGCCTGCGGCGTATTGGCGACAGGGTAGAGCAGGGCCGTGGCTTTGTTGACGCTCACGTCCGTCGCCTGTGCAGAGAGCAGCACTGCGATCAACAGTTCAAACGGCGAGTTAAAGTTCAGCTCTGTCGTAGGATGAGGATTCTCATCGCGCAGGCGCGTCAGGATCGCAATGCGTTTCTCTTTATTCATACTGCTTTCTCGGGGATCCCTTCCTGTACGCTGCGCTCAGCGGCGCGGCGTTTACGTTTTTCATCAATCAGGTATTTTATCGCCAGCATCATCCCAAGGCCAATGAAGGCGCCAGGCGGCAGCATGGCCAGCAGGAACGGGGTGTCCGTATGGAACACCTCAATACGCAGCGACTTCGCCCAGCCGCCAAGCAGCGCGTCCGCACCGTCGAAGAGCGTACCGTTGCCCAAAATTTCACGCAGAGAGCCGAGGACGAACATGGCGGCAGTCGCGCCCATGCCGATGGAAAACCCATCCAGCGCGGATATGGCCGGATTGTTTTTCACCGCGAAGGCTTCAGCGCGGCCTACGACAATACAGTTAGTCACGATAAGCGGAATGAAAATCCCGAGCGACTGGTACAGGCCAAATGCGTAGGCGTTAATCAGCATTTGCACCACGCTGACCACCGACGCAATAATCATGACATAGATCGGAATACGGATTTCCGACGGCGTCCAGCGGCGCAAAACAGAAATGGAAAAGTTAGTCAGGGTGAGCACCAGCGTGGTCGCCAGCCCCAGCCCGAGCGCGTTGGTGGCGGTAGACGTCACCGCCAGCAGCGGACACAGCCCCAGCAGCTGTACCAGCGCGGAGTTGTTCTTCCAGAGACCCTGGACGATAACCTCTTTAACCTGGCTCATGGTCACTCCTCACAGGTGGAAAGATGATTGATCTGCGCGGGCAGCGTTTCGGCATACAGCCCGGCGCGCTTGACGGCGTTGACCACCGCGCGCGGGGTAATCGTGGCACCCGTGAACTGGTCAAACTCGCCGCCATCTTTTTTCACCGCGAAAGCAGGATCGTCTTCGCCATGAATCATCTTACCGGCGAAGTGTAAGATCCAGTCGCTTAAGCGTGTTTCAATTTTGTCGCCAAGACCCGGCGTTTCGTGATGTTCCGTCACGCGCGTGCCCAGCACGGTGCCGGAAAAATCGCTGCCAACCAGCAGCTGAATCGCACCGGAGTAACCGTCCGGCGCGGTGGCTTCCATGACGGCACCCACGGGATTATCGCCCTTGCGGGCAATATAAACGCGATGGGGTCCTTTACCGAGCTGCGGAGCCTGTACGACAAAGCAGCTTTTTTGCAGGTCATTATCGTAGAGGTCGGATGGGATCACCTGATCGAACAGCGTCTTTTGCTGCTTCATTGCCTGCTCTGCAATGGTAGTTTTCGTCAGTTCATTCACCAGCGCGGTCAGCCCGGTGAGGGCGGCAGCGAAGATCGCCAGCGTAACGCCGTGTTTTTGCATTGTTTTTAGCATGGCGTGACCCTTAGCGATGACCGTACACGCGTGGCCGCGTATAGTAGTCGATGAGCGGAACGGTGATGTTAGCCAGCAGCACGGCAAATGCCACGCCGTCCGGATAACCGCCAAAGCTGCGAATAAGCCAGACCAGCAAACCCGCCAGCGCGCCGAAAATCAGACGTCCTCGGTTGGTGGTAGAGGCGGTGACCGGATCGGTCAGAATAAAGAATGCCCCGAGCATGGTCGCGCCGGAGAGCAGATGGAGCTGCGGGCTGGCCAGTGACTCAGGTGAGATGACCCAGCCGAGCGTCGAGCAGACGGCCAGCGTCACCAGGAAACTCACCGGAATATGCCAGCGGATTGCCTTCTGTTGCAGCAGGAACGCGCCGCCCAACAAATAGGCCAGATTGACCCACTGCCAGCCAGCACCCGCCAGTACGCCGCTGTAAATAGACGATTTCATCACCTGCTCCACGCTGTGTCCGGCACGCAGGGAGGTTTTGAAGGTATCGAGCGGGGTGGCCTGGCTGATGCCGTCCACGCCCATGCGAAGCGCGTTCATATCTGCGCCCAGCGCGGTGTGGCCGGTAAAGATAACGTGCAGGGCATCCATAAAGCCGGGGACGGTGGCGGCGATCTCATGCGGCGGCAGCCAGCTGGTCATCTGTACCGGGAAGGAGATCAGCAGTACCACGTAGCCAATCATCGCCGGGTTAAACGGGTTATGGCCCAGCCCGCCGTACAGCTGCTTGGCGATGATCACCGCAAACACCGTTCCCAATACCACCATCCACCACGGAGCGAACGGGGGAATGCTGATGGCCAGCAACAGGCCGGTCAACAGGGCGGAGTTATCGCTCAGGATGCGAGTCACTTCCATTTTGCGCAGCTTCAGGATCGCTGCTTCCGCTGCGACGGCACTGGCGCAACCCAGAACTAACTGGAAAAGCGTACCCCAGCCGAAAAACCCACACTGTACGGCAATACCTGGCAGCGCGGCCAGGCACACCAGCATCATAATACGCGATGTCTGGCGCTGGTTATGGGTATAAGGGGAACTTGCAATTCTGAAAACCATTTAATCCTCGTTAACGGCTTGCTGCGCGGCTTTCTTTGCCTGAACGCGCGCAATCGCGGCGGCGACTGCGGCTTTGCGTGGATCGTCGTTGGCGGCCGCAGGCCGTTCGTCCTGCTGTGCCGCTTTTCGTGCTTTGGCACGGGCGATGGCCGCTTCAACGGCGGCTTTACGCGGGTCGACAGGCGCTTCACTCTCTTCGGCAGGCTGAACCTGTGCCGCTTTTCGTGCTTTGGCACGGGCGATAGCGGCTTCAACGGCCGCCTTGCGCGGATCCGTCGCTTCCTGTTCAACCACCACTGTCTGCTGACCGGCCTTACGGGCTTTTGCCCTGGCGATAGCCGCTTCCACCGCCGCTTTACGCGGGTCGATGTCGGCTTCCGGTTTGGCGTGTTGCGCTTTCTCCGCCTGACGCGCGCGAGCTTCGGCTTTACGCGCTTCGCGGGCCGCAATCGCTTCGCTGTTGTCCGGTCTTTCTCCCGGAGCGATCACAACCGTCTGGGCGGCGGTGGCTTTCTTCTCGCGCACGCGGGCCAGGGCTGCGTTAATGGCATCCTGATCTTTCGCCGCAGGCTGGACGGCAGCCTGCTTATGGCGTTCCTGACGGGCTTGTTTCTCGCGCTCCAGTCGCGCCTGACGCGCTTCAAAGCGGGCCTTCGCTTCAGCGGCACGTTTTTCTTCCATGGAGATGGCGTAGATTTCAGCTTTCTCCTGACGGAAGTATTGCACCAGCGGAATATTGCTTGGGCAGACCCAGGCGCAGGCACCGCATTCAATACAGTCAGCCAGGTTATGCGCCTGGGCTTTATCGTGCAGCTGGCCTTTGCTGTACCAGTACAACTGCTGCGGCAGTAAATCTGCCGGGCATGCGTCCGCACAGGCGCTACAGCGTATGCAGCCTTTCTCTTCCTGCGTTTCGCCCATCTCCGTTGGGGAAGGGGCGAGCAGGCAGTTGGTAATCTTCACCACCGGCACATCCAGCCACGGCAGGGTAAAGCCCATCAGCGGGCCACCCATAATGACCAGTTGATCGCTACCCGGGCAGAAGCCAGCCTGTTCCAGCAGATGACGCACCGGCGTACCCAGACGCGCCCAGACGTTGCCGGGACGGGAGACGGACTCACCGGTCAGCGTGACGACGCGCTCGGTCAATGGCTCGCCGTCAATCACCGCACGTTTCACCGCGTAGGCGGTTCCCACGTTTTGCATCAGCACGCCGATGTCGGACGAACGGCCCCCGTGGGGGACCTGTTTGCCGGTCAGGATCTGCGTCAGCTGTTTTGCCCCGCCGGACGGGTATTTGGTCGGGATCACTCGCAGGGCGATATCGTGGCTGTCCGCCAGTACCGCACGCAGCATCGAAATGGCCTGCGGTTTATTGTCCTCAATACCGATCAGCACTTCGCGGGGTTGCAGAATATGCGCAAGAATGCGAATCCCTTCCACCACCTGCGCGGCACAGTCCTGCATCAGACGGTCATCGGCGGTGATGTACGGTTCGCACTCGGCGGCGTTGATGATCAGCGTTTCGATTTTATCGCCGCCGCCGTGAAGCTTAGCGCCGGTCGGGAAGCCTGCGCCTCCCAGACCCGCCACGCCGAACTGATGAATGCGTTCAATCAGCGCTTCACGGCTGTGGGAACGGTAGTCGCTCCAGCCGTCACGATCGATCCAGCGGTCTTCACCATCGGCTTCAATGATCACGCTCAGCTCAGACAACGCCGACGGATGGGCAACGGTATGGGGGGCAACAGCCACCACCTTACCGGAAGTCGGGGCATGTATCGGCAACATCCGTCCGCGACCAAAGGTCAGCGGCTGGCCGCGAAGAACGCTATCGCCTTCTTTCACGCACAGTTCACCTTCCGCGCCGATATGCTGTTTAAGGGGCATAACGTAACGGGTCGCCAGCGGGATCTGGCGCAGCGGCGTGCCGTTAGACTGCGATTTCATCTCAGGCGGATGAATGCCGCCGTCGAAATCCCAGATCTTCTCTTTTCTGAAGGCAGAAAATAACTTAAGCATGTTGTTCCACAGGAATATTGCGAACCGGAATGGTCTGAAGGTCCCACTTCCAGCTTTCAGTAGTCGTTTCAACCGGGCGTAGTTCTATACACTGCGTCGGGCAGGGCGCCACGCAGAGATTACAGCCGGTGCACAGATCCGCCACAACGGTGTGCATCGCGCGCGTTGCGCCCACAATGGCGTCAACAGGACACGCCTGAATACATTTGGTGCAGCCAATGCAGTTGGCTTCGTCGATGACAGCAAGGGCACGAACGGGCTCCTGGGCCTGTTCATCGCCGTCGACAGGCTGGGGATCGACGTTCAGCAGGGCAGCTATTTTAAGCATGACCGCTTCGCCACCCGGTGCGCAGCGGTTGATCTTTTCGCCCTGCACGCCCACCGCCTCAGCGTAAGGGCGGCAGCCAGGGTAGCCGCACTGCCCGCACTGGCTCTGGGGTAAAAGTTCATCAATTTTTTCAACCACCGGATCGTCCTCCACCGCAAACCGGCGGGAGGCATAACCCAGAATGATGCCAAAGACGAGTCCCAGTACGCTGATGGACGCGATGGCAATCCAGATAGCACTCATTACAACTTCACCAGACCACTAAAGCCCATAAAGGCCAGAGACATTAAACCTGCGGTCACCAGAGCGATGGCGTTACCGCGAAACGGCGCGGGAATATCCGCCGCGGCCAGACGCTCGCGAATCGAGGCGAACAGGACCATAACAAAAGAGAAACCGACCGCCGCGGAAAAACCGTACAGCGCCGATTGCAGGAAATTATGCCCAAGGTTGATATTGAGCAGCGCCACGCCCAGCACCGCGCAGTTGGTGGTGATGAGAGGCAGGAAAATGCCCAGCAGGCGATACAGGGCAGGGCTGGTTTTCCGCACCACCATCTCGGTAAATTGCACCACAACCGCAATGACCAGAATAAAGGACAAGGTGCGCAGGTAGAGCATGTCGAGCGGGATCAGGATCCAGGTATCAATCAGCCATGCGCAAATGGAGGCCATCGTCATCACGAAGGTGGTCGCCAGCCCCATGCCCATTGCCGTCTCCAGCTTTTTGGAGACGCCCATAAACGGGCACAGGCCAAGGAACTTCACCAGTACGAAGTTATTAACCAGCACAGTTCCGACAAAGAGCAGTAAGTAATCGGTCATTATTTAGCCTGAAATAAAATAGCCGCCTATTATCGGATAAACGACAACAGGCCACAACAGGTTAACTGTAAGGTTATTACGGGTTGACAAAGGTCTTCTTAACGCGCGTCGAACGCTTGAAATAAGGGACCAGAAGCGCCGTCGCCAGTAGCGGAAACAGTAACTGGCGAACCGCCAGCGCGTCAGACACTGGCGAGAAAGCGAATGCTTTGACAGCCAGCAGCACGGAGACCAGCAGCCAGATAATGTAATGTTTTGGCACGTTTTTGCGGCGTTTGAAGAAGGCGATAGTCAGCCACAGCGTGTAGTACCACATCGCGATCGCGAAAACGAACGACACAAACCACGTTGCAATATTGAGCGCACTCTGGGACATCAGTGTCTGGATAGCATGAGGCGTAACCAGTGCGGTGGTGTATAGCAACAGCGCCAGCGAAGCGCTTAATAATGCCACCAGCAGCCATGCCAGCGGGGCGATTAACCAGCCCCCAATTCTCTCTCCAGGCAATGCGGTCATACGCTCTCCCATAGTCTGCGCGAAATGTTATACAGAAATTTGCAGGGCGGAGAGTATATAACATTTCACGCCGAAGGCTACTTTCTTATACAACGTAACGCCATACGGATTTAGGCACTTCCCCCACATTGAACAGACGACCGCCAGAGACCAGTTCGGCGCGACGATGGTCAGCAGCGCGGTACATATTGATGATGTCCTGATTATCCGACAGCGTGTAGTTCAGATGGTCAAACAGTTTTTCCAGGCTTTCAAGGGAATTGATCTTGCGAAATTTTAATAAATAGTCCTGAACTGTCATATTAATAAGTTTCCATATAAAAGGGTAATACCCATAAAGGTAATGCGTTCGAATAATAAACGGATTAATAAAGACGTAAACTGTCCACTCGGGTAACGCGACGAAATTAGGAGTTTTCTTTGCGAAGATTCAGGCATCAGCAGATGCCTGGAAGAGAAGGGTAACCCCGTTCATTACGGCTGGCAATACGTACCATGACGTAATGTGTCACGCTTTATGACGACACGGCTTACTTTTGTTGTGCGACAGTAACAGGCTCCGGCGGCTGGTAGTTATCGATATGGCTGGCAATGCCGAGCAACACGACTGAAACTCCAAGGACAATCCATCCCGCTAATTCAATGATTCGATTAATTATTGACGACATAATTTGTGTTTGTAATTTATCCATAAATACAGATTACAAATGTTACAGCGCCCTTTTCGCCAGAGCAAGCGCTTTGGGAACGATTCCCCAGCCCCCTATACACACTTTAATGCGAGGTAACAAAAAACGCTGTCGCGAGATGCTATTTTAACTCACAGGGCACATTATTAATCTGTGCGTTAAGCACAAGGCCAGTGATAAATAAGCGCACAGCGAGGGGGCAAACGATGAGTGAAAACATCCGCGTCGGTCTTATTGGCTACGGGTACGCAAGCAAAACCTTTCATGCACCGCTGGTTGCCGGCACGCCGGGAATGGAACTGGCGGCTATCACAAGCAGCGATGAGACTAAGGTCCGCGCCGACTGGCCAGCCGTGCCGGTGGTAACGGAGCCTAAGCATCTGTTTAACGATCCTAATATTGACCTTATTGTCATTCCTACTCCTAACGACACTCATTTCCCCTTGGCGAAAGCGGCGCTGGAGGCAGGGAAACATGTTGTTGTCGATAAGCCCTTCACCGTGACGTTGTCACAGGCGCGCGAGCTGGATGCGCTGGCGCGAAGTCTGGGTCGGTTATTATCGGTCTTTCACAATCGGCGCTGGGACAGCGATTTCCTGACGGTTAAGGCGCTGATAAACGAAGGTACGCTCGGCGAAATTGCCTTTTTTGAGTCGCATTTCGATCGTTATCGTCCGCAGGTGCGAGATCGCTGGCGCGAGCAGGCGGGACCGGGTAGCGGCATCTGGTATGACTTAGCGCCGCATCTTCTCGATCAGGCCGTTCATCTGTTTGGTCTGCCCGTGAGCATGACGGTCGATTTAGCGCAGCTCAGGCCGGGGGCGCAGACCACCGACTACTTCCATGCCATTTTGAGTTATCCGCAGCGGCGCATTGTGCTGCACGGGACAATGCTAGCGGCGGCGGAATCGGCGCGCTATATCATTCACGGGGCGCGCGGCAGCTATGTGAAGTTCGGCCTGGATCCGCAGGAAGAGCGCCTCAAAAATGGCGAACGCTTACCGCAGGAGGACTGGGGCTACGACATGCGCGACGGGGTGGTGACGCGTGCGGAGGGGGAGGTACTGGTTGAAGAGACGGTATTGACCCTGCCGGGGAACTATCCGGCGTATTACGCCGCCATTCGTGACGCGCTGAACGGTTCAGGTGAAAATCCGGTTCCCGCAAGCCAGGCAATCCAGATTATGGAGCTCATCGAGCTCGGGATCGAATCTGCCAAACATCGCGCAACGCTCTGTCTGGCATAAGTGCCAAACGCTTTCGTAGGCCGGGTAAGCGCAGCGCCACCCGGCAGTAAAGAGGACTACTGAGCAACTTTATCGCGCAGCGCCTGTTTCTCTTCAGGCGTCAGGAAGGCGATCTCCAGCCCGTTGATTTGCGCCTGACGGATCTGCTCGCGGCTCAGCCCGGCCTGTGGTGCGGCGATGTTGTATTCGTGAATAATATCCACGCCCTGAACCGCCGGATCGTCCGTGTTCAGCGAAGCCAGCACCCCGTGTTCGAGGAAGGTTTTCAGCGGGTGTTGCGCCAGCGACGCCACTGTACTGGTCTGAATATTGGAGGTCAGGCAGGATTCGATTCCAATACGTTGTTCGGCGAGGAAATCCATCAGCGCGCGATCTTCAATGGCTTTCACGCCATGACCTATACGTTCCGCACCCAGCTCACGAATGGCCTGCCAGATGCTTTCCGGCCCCGCGGCTTCCCCCGCATGAACGGTAATATGCCATCCTGCATCACGTGCGCGGTTGAAATGAGACAGGAACAGACTGCCCGGGAAGCCCAGCTCGTCACCGGCCAGGTCGATGGCGGTGATCTGGTCGCGATGCGCCAGTAATGCTTCCAGCTCCTGAAGACAGGCCGCTTCACCGAAGGTACGGCTCATAATGCCGATCAAACGCGCCTGAACGTCAAAGGTTTTGCAGCCTTCACGCACGCCTTCAATGACCGCTTCAACCACGCCCGCTACGGGGAGGTTGTGGGTCATCGCCATATAGCCCGGGGAGAAACGCAGTTCGACATAGTGCAGGCCGTTACGCGCGGCATCTTCGATGTTTTCAAAGGCGACACGGCGACAGGCATCGACCGAGGCCAGCATCTTCACGCCCCAGTCGAGCTTGCTCAGAAAACTCACCAGATCCGGTTCGTTCGACGTGACCTGAACATGCGGGATCAGGGTTTCAAGCGTTTCGGCAGGGAGGGTTAAATTGAACTGGCGACCAAGATCGAGAATGGTTTGGGCACGAATGTTTCCGTCGAGGTGGCGGTGAATATCAGTTAAAGGCAGGCGTGTATCAATCATGGTCGCACTCTTTGCTGGTTAAAGTGCGCCATATTATAAAAACAAAACGGGGTAAAAAGCTATTTGCGCAAGGGAATATTCCGTTGCGCAAATGATTTACAGCAGAGTGTTGATGCCGGCGATAAGGCGTTGAACGCCCTGTTCAAGCTTACTACGCGGACAGCCGGCGTTCAGACGCACATAGCCTTTACCTTCATCCCCATAGGTATATCCCGGCATGATGGCCACTTTTTGCTGATCAATCAGCACGTTTTGCAGCGTATTGTCATCAATGCCAAGCGGGCTGAGATCGATCCATGCCAGATAGGTGGCCTCGGGCGGTTGCCAGTTGAGTGTCGGAAATGCAGTATTCAGTTCGTCAGCAATGTAGCGCAGGTTTTCTTCGAGATAGGTCCGCAGCGCGTCCAGCCAGGGTTCTCCCTGTCGGTAGGCAGCAATGTGCGCGGTCAGCGCCAGCACGGAAGGGGAAGAGAGTCCGTCCCGACCTTTTAATGCATTCAGATAGGCGCTACGGCTGGCGTCATCGGCGATAAGCCCCCAGGCACCCGTCAGCGCCGGAATGTTGAAGCTTTTGGAACCCGAGGTCAGCAGCGCCCATTTACCGCGCGCAACCTCATTCCACGGGGTATGACGATGCGTGCCCCATACCATGTCCATATGAATTTCGTCGCTGATCACCGCTACGTCATAACGTTCACACAGGGCCGCCATTGTGGTCAGCTCTTCCCGCGTCCAGACTTTGCCGGTCGGGTTTTGCGGGCTACACAGCAGCAGCACCTTGTTTTCCGGTTTTGACAGCGCCGCTTCCAGCCCGGCCATATTGCCCTCCCAGCCATGCGCTGTTTTCTGCATCGGCACGGAAACAACGGTACGCTGGTTGCCTTCGATGGCTTTATAAAAGGCATCGTAAGCCGGGGTATGGACCACCACGCCGTCGCCAGGCGAGGACCAGAGGCGGATCAGCTCCGAGACCATATAAATGACCGACGGCCCATACACCACGGTTTCGGTATCAATCTGACTGTTAAAGCGTTGCCGGAACCAGTGCGCCACGGCGGCCAGAAATTCGTCATTTTTCCAGCGACTGTAGCCAAACACCCCGTGGTTTATTCGCTGGTGCAGCGCATCGGTAATGCAGGGGGCGGTGGCGAAATCCATATCAGAGATGGTGAAGGGCAGCAGGTCGGCAGCGCCAAAACGGTCAGCGACATAATCCCACTGGGTACACCAGGTGCCGTGTCGATCCACGACGGTAGAAAAATCAAACATGACGGTGCTCCGTAAAGTAAAACCCCCTCATGACGAGGGGGGCGAGGCATCAGGCTTCGACGGTTCGCATCAGGGTTGCCAGCTCATCCTTCACTGACTGTACCTGCGGGCCAATGACGACCTGCAAATTGTGTTGATTTAACTGTACCACCCCAATAGCCCGGTTAGCTTTAAGTGCGTTGGTATCCACTTTGGACATGTCCGCCACCGACAAACGCAGGCGGGTGATGCAGTTATCCAGAGAGGTAATGTTATCCGCACCGCCCAGCGCCGCCAGAATAGCCGGCGTGTTATATCCGGATTTCCCAACGGTACCGGCTACCGCCTGTTCAACGCTGGTGGCCGTATCGGTATCGCGGCCAGGCGTTTTCAGGTTAAAGTGGGTGATGGCGAAGCGGAAGATCCCGTAGTAAACCGCGAACCAGATGGCGGCCACAACCGGCACCAGATACCACTTGGTGGACAGGCCGTGCAGGATACCGAAGACCACGAAGTCAATCACGTTACCGTCGGTGTTACCGATGGTCACACCGAGCACAGCCATCACGGTAAAGCCCAGGCCCGTCAGTACGGCGTGGATGAGGTACAGTACCGGCGCTACGAACAGGAACAGGAACTCGATAGGTTCTGTCGTACCGCCCACCACGCAGGCAATAACGCCGGAGATCAGCAGACCTTTAATTTTATGACGATTTTCCGGACGGGCACAGTGGTATATCGCCAGCGCTGCGCCCGGCAGGCCGCCGAGGAAGGCAGGCATTTTACCCTGAGAGAGGAAACGCGTCGCACTTTCAGAGAAGCCGTGAGTGGTCGGGCAGCTCAGCTGGGCCTGGAAGATGGTCAGCGCACCGCTAACGGAATGACCGCAAACGTCCATGGTACCGCCGGCTTCGGTAAAGCGGATCAGGGCAACCAGTATATGCTGTAAACCAAATGGCAGCAGCAGACGTTCACCCGTACCGAAAATCATCGGGCCGAAATCACCCGCGCCGTTGATAATGCGGCCGATACCGGTGATCCCCATGGCAAAAATCGGCCAAATCAGAGGGATGATCAGACCAAACAGACCCATCACAACCAGCGTAATGATTGGCACAAAGCGGGTCCCGCCGAAGAAGGCCAGCGCATCGGGCAGGCGGATGTTGTGGAAGCGCTCGTGCAGCATCCAGATAATCACCCCCGCGATCACGGCTCCAAGGATCCCGGTATCGATGGACTGAATACCAATCACGCTCTGAATGTTATTGGCTTTCAGTACCGCCGCGTCGGTCGTGGGCAGGATCCCTTTGGCAGTCAGCCAGAAGTTAACCGCAAGGTTCATGACCGCATAGCCAACGAAGCCCGCAAACGCCGCCACGCCTTTATTTTCGCGCGCCAGACCCAGAGGAATGGCGATACAGAACATTACCGGCAGGAAGCTAAAGGCAAAAGAGCCGACCTTGCTCATCCAGATGAATCATGATTGAAGTGATATTAATATGTTAAATCAGATAGTTAAGGTTATGCGGTTTTTCTATGGGGCATCAGTGGGGCATTTTGAGTAAATGATGCGTTCAAAATGCCCACCTGGTCATGGTTATTCTCGGTCATCCATTTACCGTAAACCGTGAATAGCATTTGCGCTGACGAATGGCCCATCTGGTGCGCAACGAAATTTGGGTTCGCTCCGGCGACCAGTGCCCAGCACGCATATGTGTTCCTGGTTTCATAAGACCGTCTTTGTCGGACGCCTGCACGACGCAGGGCAGTGCGCCAGGCTGAATTAATGGATCCGGGGACGTAGCACATCGTCTTCTTACCGTTCACTGAAGTAATGGACGGCGAGAATATAAAGGTGCATTCATCGGTTCTCTTTTTTTTGTATTCCCGTAGGCTGACGCTTACCTTGTGGGATGCCATCATTCTGGTCAGTGGCATTTGCGCCTTGAGTGCATCAATTGCTGGCTGGGTCAGCTGTATTGTTCGAATCCCGGCGTTGGTTTTTGGCAGGGTGAAGTTTCCCTTCAGGGAATAGTTCCGTGACACTTTAACAGTCCAGTTGACAGTATCCACATCCTCCCAGGATAACGCGCTTAGTTCGCCATGCCTGACACCTGTATTTACCGCAAAGATAACCATATTCTGAAACTGTAGCGTTGGGCAGGCCGCAACCACTCTCTGATACTCATCAGAAGTAAGAGGATCTGGAATGGGTCTTTCTTTTGCGAGAGGGGTAATACCTGCCATCAGATCGGTTTTCAGGTAGCCACTTTTGAAAGCAAAGCTCAGCATCCCGCCAAGGCATGCCATATAGCTATTGACTGTAGGAACGCTTCTTCCCTTTTTGGGTGGATGATTTAGGCCATGTCTGGTCTTCTGCCAGCCGTTCAGTAGCTCCTTCCTGGCACTAAGGATATCTTCAGTGTTCAGGCTGCCGATATACCTGTGCTCACCAATTGTTTCGATAGTGGTTGTGAGGTGGCAATCGTAACGCCTCAACGTCCCGAGGCTAAGCTCCATCTCTTTAAGCCCAAGCCATTTCGATTTCAGTTCAAGTAGTGAGATTTGCTTTCTGACAGTGCTGAATTTCTCTGCGTTCGATGAATCAGGGAATTGCGAGGCATAATTGAATGTGCCTGTCTTTATCGCAAAGCAGACTGAAGCCCGAAGTTCGCCTGCCATTTTCCTGTTTTTTGGCGTGTCAGGAACGCCGAGATTTTCCCTGACACGCTTCCCCTGATATATGAACCATATGCGTAACGATTCGCCATGAACCTCTACGCCTGTTGGGTATGCTGCCATAATCATTCCTCGTTTGATGTGCCAAAGGACATTTAAGCAGATATTCTCCGGCGTTTCGCTGGGCTTTGGTGCTCGATCCAGTGGTTTATCTCATCGCGGTTATACATGATTGGGCTGTTTTGCTTAGGTGCCATATCAGGGGCAACATGGCGATAATGCTTTCCCTCCATCCAGGTAGACCGGCGGGCATGCTGAATCATGTGCTTTGACATGCCGGTTGTCGCAGTTAAAAGTTCCTCTGTGACCCATTTATTCGGTACCAACTGAATAATGTCGCTCATGGTTTTCTCCAGGCAAAAAGAAGCCGCCCGTAGGCGGCAATAACATCAAGGGATGTGAGGCGGTGCATCGCACCCAATAGCCAGCTCATAACTGGCTATCAGTTGCGTCATGCTTTGATGTGGAGGCGCGGCTCCCCGTCTTTCGGTTCCGGCCACTGGCGCGCCATATTCACCTTCAGCTTTTCTTCCAGCGCCGCGGTGATTTGCTCATCGGTGATACCGGCGCGCCGCTGTGCGTCCCATAGCAGGAACTGCAAATCAGCCCATTCGCTGAGGTCGCCAGGATCGGCGGCAGCTTCCAGCGCTTCTTTCGAAAGGTGTTTCAGCGGTCCGATAGGGCCGACATTACCGAAGGTCTTTTCTGACCATTCAGCGTGGCGCCGCCGGATCAGGTTTCTGGTGAACTGTGATTTCTTCGATTCGTAAGGTTTCACGCTCTCTCCTCATGCCGCACGCTGGGCGCGCAGCTTCTTCAGGTGTTCTGCTGTTTCGATTTCTTCTGCGATCCGCTCAGCCTGTGCTTTAGTCAGCGGTTCAAATTCGTGTTGAAAGCGGCCCATGCTGGCAATGCAGGTGCGGCCGTTGCGGATGTAGTGGATGACTTCGTGGGTAGCGCGGAGGATTTTGCAGGGCGCGCCGTGGGGATCGGCATACCAGGTATTAGGCTGTATTATCCTGAACATTGGCTGACTCCTGCATCATGAGGAAGACAATCATTGCGGCACGAAGTGGGTTATCGTTAAAGCTATATGCATCGTTGGGATGAAAAGCCTCGGCCCCCCAACCGCCTCTTTTGTCCGCTTCGCTCATTGCGTAAATGCTGATTTTATTTGCGGTGATAATCGGCCATGCATCTGCCGGGTCGCTTGTAAATGAAAAACCATATTGCACGCGCTTTGGTGTGCCCTCGTTTATTACGAAACACGCCCTTCCAGAAACGTCATAACAATTCCAATTTTTTATATCTGGATGAATGCAAATGGAAACTCGTTTGTTAATTTCAAAGTCGCTCAACTTGCTGTAATCCATCACATCCCCCTCTGCTTATTCCTCAATTCGATAACACCCTGGCAACTGGCGCACGTCTGGCAGCCGGGAACGGCAGCGCGCCGAGGCTCGGGAATAAGTTCGTCGCATTCTTCACAACGCTCAGCTGATACGGCGTTACGGTCGATGCGGTGAGCGGAAAGGGCAGCGTTACGCTGAAGCTCTTCAATCTCTGCTGCGGTATCGATGATATCGGCCATGGTCAATGCTCCCGGAACAGTCGGTTAATTCGGTTGAAGGTGAACGCCAGCAACAAAAAAGGCCGCTTTAGCGACCTGGTGATTAGTGCCTTCATGCTGCACCTCCATCATTCTTCTCGGCTTCGACTGCCATCTGCTCAAGCCGTTGAGATAGCTCGGCGGCCAGCGTCTGGAATTCTTCCTCGGTCGCCACCGGGATCGGCACAAAGCGAATTCCGATGTGCGCCAGATGGTTGGCTATTTCGAGGCTTTTCCTCAAATCAACTGGAGAGGCTCTGTTCATGCGGCACGCTCCAGTTCTGCGAGCCCACCGCGCACTGCATCAATGATGCGTTCGAGGTACTGATAATGATGGTTCGGCACAGACGGCCATTTTGCGTACCATGGGTCGCCGCTGGCTAACTTCGCTCAGCTGTCGATGTTTCGTTTCGATGGATTGAATATACAAAACGTATTCTTATCATGCAATACGAAATGTATAATTGGTGGGTGGTTTTGTGATAACAAATTGTATTCTAAGGTGATTTATTTTTTTAAATACCAGTGCTACGCTTAAAAAAACAGCAGGAGGGATGTGCATGGTTCTGGATGAAGAGCGTATAAGCATGAAAATTCAGGCGATGGGGCGGGCGGTGATGGAATTGTCACTGGCTGATTTACCCATGACCCAGCAAAACATCATCGACAAGCTGAAGCAGTACCGGAAGGAAACAGGAAACGTGATAGGGAAGGGCGTGAACAGGGATGCGGATGAGATAGTGCGGAAAGGGCAATAAAAAAGCCCGCACGGGCGGGCAGGTAGTGTTGCGATAGTTATTGTTATCAGCTTCAGGCTGAATAGTTATCGGCAGAATGGCGGATAGCTTTATGGGGGGGCAATAAAAAACCCGGCGCGGTGGCCGGATTTGCTAAATTACTGACCTTTCTTAAGGTACAAGTTTAATAGGAAAAATATAGTTGGCATAGCAAGCGAGGCCAAGAGAACCCCGAGCATCCATACTTTTACATCTGCTATCTTGGTTTCCAAAGCGGAAAATTTAGCTTCAAAGTAGTCAACCGATGGTTTCTTAGATAGTGAAGCATCAAAATCCAGGCTCTTCTGTAAAAGTACAGCGGTGTCTCTTTTGGCGTCAGTAGAATCAGAAGATATTTTCCGGGTATCCTCTTTAATTCCTGCCATGCTGCTCTTGATGTGCGCAACTTCAGCTTCAAGAACTGCTAATCGCTTATCCATGTCGTCGCCTCCATCATCACTTGTTGTTTGAATGATCTCAGTATCATCCATCACAACCGATGTGACAATCCGTTTTTCTTTATCTGAAGCAGCAACAGAACAAGCTTTCATCAAGAGCGTTGCTTGGCTTGATGCTACAGAAGAAAATTCCAGCCCTACTGTAGATCCATTCTTATCAGAGTAAGCAATTACTAGCTTTCCCTCATCCAAAGATGATTGAGCTGCATTCATCAGCTTTTATTCCTCGAACATGCTTTTCAAGGACTGATAGAAATCGAAGGCCTTCTGTTTACTTAAAGTCACGGACGCAACCTTAGTGCGTTGCATTCCTGCCACTGCGATTTCGCCATTCATATGGCCGATGACTGGGGTGCTATTGAGAAAAACGAAGTTAAAAACTTCGTAGCCATTGTTATCCGTTCCGATGGTTACAACCCCATCAGCATTAGTTTCAATATAATTTTTGGACTCCAGTACATCATTGATATGTGTTAAGGCAACTTCTTGTTTATCGCTCACTTATGTTCTCCTGAACCAACAAAATAGGTAAAAATCTTTTCAAATTCATTAGATTAATTTGCATAAAATGCACAGGGAAAAGTTGGCTTACCAGCTATGCGTCGACCAGAACACCTTGCCGATCAGACCAGCCGCATCTTCGTCTCTACTGCAACCCCAATAATCCGGCAGTTACCATTAATCGGCACGAGTGGCCATTGCGGGTTAAGGCCCTTCAGGTACTTCTGCCCACCATCGATCACCAGCTTCTTAAATGTTGCCTCGTTCGAATCGGATAGCTTTGCTATTACCAGACTGCCATTTACCGCATCTCTACCTGTGTCGAAAAGTACATAGGTTCCTTCAGGTATGCTCAAGCCAGTAGGGGCTGTCATTGACTCGCCCTCAACGAGCAACCAGAACGCGTCACCCTGAATGTGAGCATTCGACTCAAGCCACAGATCTATATCTTTTAGGGTGTATGGCTCAACCGCTTCGCACCATGAACCAGCCTGGACACTGCTGATTACTGGATACTTGTTACCAGGATTGTAGGGGCCAGCGTACTCCACATCACCCTTAAGCGTGTCGTCAATGATCATACCGCCAGCTCCTACGGAGAAGTTCTTTTTGCCAAGGAACTGCAATATTTTTGCGATCTCGGAAAGGCTTGGCTCACGCCGAGCGTTCAGCCAATGACTTACCGCACCTTTAGTAATACCGAGGTGCTCCGCCAGCTGTTCCTGATTGATGCCCTGACTTTTCATCAGGGTCTTAGCTAAGTCGTACCATTTCATAGTCATACCCGAATGATACAAGTTGTATATATTTGCGCGAGCCACAATTCGTATATTTTACTTGCGAACAAAGAATACAAAACGTATATTTAAGTTGTTTAAAGGAGACCCGACATGAACAATATCCGAAAAATCCGCAGAAACATCGGTTTGACTCAGCGACAGATTGCCGAAGAGCTGAACCTGTCGACAGGTGCGGTTTGCCATTACGAAAAAAATAAACGCAGCTTAAGCCTTGAGCAGTGCCGGGCGATTGTTGCAGCTCTGAATAAGCATGGCGCTTCAGTAAGCGTTGATGACGTTTTTCCACCAATCAGCAACAACGCCGCCTAATTGGCGGCCCTAACCACGAAAGGGAAAGCAATGCATTCACTTGCGTATCAACAAGGTAACAAATTTTCGCCAACGGCGATGATTTACCAGAATCGCCGGGAACCTGATTCCACGGCGTTAAACATCGATGGGATCCGCGCAGCCGTACGCGCCTGGGCAGCTGACTGCCGCAGCCGTGAGTTCGTCGCAGCGCTCATTGTGGAAGAGTGGCGGGCTACCGGCGGCACCGGTCTGGATATCCCCGCTGACTCGCACCGCCAGATGCAGAAGGTATTCCGCTGGATCGACGGCGACACCGAATACGCCGCCAACAACATTCGCCAGCTGGCCCCGGCAATCATGTCCGTCCTGCCGCTGGAGTACCGCAACCGCCTGGCACCCCAGAATGACACGATGTCGCTGATCGCCTCTGCGATGAAAGAGTGTGCCGAAGCTAAGCAGGCCGTGCTGCTGGATGCTCCAGAGCATCAGAAGCTGAAAGAGGTAAGCGAGGGTATAGCGTCGCTGTTCCGCCTCATGCCGGAGCAGGTAGGCCCGCTGATGGCGATGGTCACGTCGATGCTGGGGGTTATGTGAGAGGCACCAGAAAAGAAAAAGCCCTTGAAGCGGTAACTTCAAAGGCCTTCCAAACACTGTGTTACGCCAAGTAACGGGAGTAAGTATGTCAAACACCGCTGAAATAATCAATTTCCCAAATAAAACCGAACAACCGGGAGGTCGTATGGCCGACCTGTCGAACGGGTATACCAAGGTCGCTAACGAGATCCAACAGCTTAAGCCTCGCCTGAGACTGTCAGGCCGGGAATGGCAATGTTTTGAGGCGGTGATCTGGCTTACCTACGGCTGGAACAAGAAACAGGACCGCGTGACAAATACGGTTATTGCTGAGCTTACGGGCCTGAGCGATACGCATGTATCTGACGCGCTTAAGTCTCTCGCAGAACGCAAAATCATCTTTTCACAGAAGCAGGGCATGATGAAAATCGTCGGTGTAAACACTGACCTTTCAGCCTGGATTTTAGACAAACCGGAAACGGGAAGAAAATTCCCGAAAACGGGAAAATCCTTCCCGAAATCAGGAATAACCTTCCCGAAAACGGTAGACACCCAATACAAGAACAAGAACAGTATTAAAAGATCTTCGTCCGAGAATTCTGACGAATCCTCTGACGCACGTCTGAAGAAATTTTTATCAGCTCATCCTGAAGCTGCGGTCTACACGCCATCCGGTGCGAAGTGGGGATCGGCTGAAGACCTCGAGATCGCTAAGTGGATTTCCTCCAGGGTGAGGCTGATTAACCCAACCTGCAAAGCCCCGGACATGACCTCCTGGTCTAACACCGTTCGCCTGATGCGCCAGATAGACAACCGGTCGCACCAGGACATCTGCGCGCTGTACGACTGGGCAAGCAAACACCACTTCTGGCAGACCAACATCCTGAGCCCGGAAAGCCTGCGTAAGCAGTGGGACAAACTGACAATGCAGCGCAATGCGGGTGGCGAGCAGCGCGCCGCTAAGCAGGATCTGGACTTCAACAACACTGACTGGGCCTATGGGGTGATCCGATGAAATCTCTTGCAGAGCAGATGCGTAACCACGATCGCGAGCAGATGAGCCGCATAGCCCATAACCTGCCAGAGCAGTACCAGGAGCGCGCGCCGGTCGAGCAGGTGGCTCAGGTATTCAACAAGCTGTTCAACGAGCTGCGCGCCGCGTTCCCGGCCAGCATGGCGAACTTCCGCAGTCAGGACGACCTGAACGAATTCCGCCGTCAGTGGCTGCTGGCGTTTCAGGAGAACGGGATCCACACCATGGCTCAGGTTGATGCCGGTATGCGCATTGCCCGCCGCCAGGAGCGCCCATTCCTGCCGTCGCCGGGCCAGTTCGTCGCCTGGTGCAAACAGAGTGGCGGGGTGCTGGGCATCACCGTTGACCAGGTGATCGCCGAGTACTGGGACTGGCGAAACCGTTCTTTCGAATTCACCTCCAGCGAGCAATTCCCCTGGTCGCAACCGGTCATGTACCACATCTGCGTTGAACTGCGCCACCGCAGCACAGAGCGCCAGTTAACGCATGGTGAGCTGGCACGCGAGGCGGGCGATCTGCTGGACATGTGGGAGAAGCGCGTCACCGAGGGTAAGCCAGTGCCGCCGGTACGCCGGGCAATTGCAGCACCGGCTGCCGAGCATGGTCCGACGCCGATCCAGCTGCTGCTGGCGAAGTACAACCGCAACAAGTCGAACGGGATGGTGTGACATGACCATAACAATCCGTGAGCAGGTTCTGGCAGCCCTGCGCAACAACCCAGGGCTGAACAACGCCAAGCTGGCAGCGCTTATAGGCATGGATACCAAAAAGATATCCGGCACGGTTAGCACTCTGCTGGCCGACGGCCTGATCAGCTGCGAAGGAAAATATGGCCAGCGCCTGTATAGCCTGACCAGTTACGGCATGCGCTTCGCCCCTGACACGATACCGGGCATGAAGCATGGCAAGTCGAAGTTAATTCAGCGGACAGATACAAACGTGATCTGCCAGGAATGCCGCAACAGCGCGGCTATGAAGAGAGTATTGATGGTTTGGGGGAGGGTAGGGGTATGAGCGTAAAACGTTATGAGTGGGTGGCCTGTGATGAGCATTCGTGCCATTGCGACGTGGTAGAGAGTGTCGATGGCGATATGGTCGATTACGAAGACTATGCCGCACTTGAAGCCAGATGCGCGGCGCTGGCTGCGGAGCTGAGTGCAGTTGAAGTCATTCACAACGAGGCAGTGTTCATCACAGATGAGCACTATGAGAAATGCCCGCCAGAAGTGCAGAAAATGATTCGTTCACTGGCTGTGATGCAGATTCCTGCGTACCAGGCTTTTCTGGCTGAAGTGCGGGCCAGCGCGGTCGATGACGTTTGCCTGAAAATTAGCAATGCAATTATTAATTGCTATCAGGACGAACAAATTGGGCTTGATGCAGCAGCAACTATCTGCGGTGACTTCACCGCCCAGCTTCGCAAAGGAGTGCAGTCATGAGCATTCTGGACATTCTAAACACTGGCCTCGCTCTGATGGGGTGGTTATTCATCATGTTCAAAACAGGCCAGTGGTTTATCTCCATTGCGCTAAAGCAGTGGGATAAGCGTAGAAAGCTATCTCGTAGACAGAAGGCAGTAAACGAATTTTACGATGCGTTTGACCTGTCCAGCATCGAACCAGGAACAACGGTGCGCCTGGCGACTAAAGGCGATCTGACAATCATGATGTATCGCACAGAAGGAGCCGCCCAATGAGCAACATCGACAAACATGCCGTCCAAGCAGTTGCCGATTTGAAAGCTGGTTACACCCTCGGTCACGCTGATGTGGCAATCCTGAACGAGCTGGCGCGTATCGCACTGGCATCGCTCGAAGCGGAGCCTGTGGCTTGGAGACACTTCCAGAAAACACCAACTTATGTCGGTTACTGGATATTAAATGATTACAAGCCCAACTGCTCAGGCGTTGAACCGCTCTACACCGCCCCGCCAGCGCCGGAGAGTGTGCCCGATGGCGTGCTTAAAAGCCTCTTACCGGATGCTGAGAAGTCCGAGTTCTGGTTTGAGCATGATGGAAAAATCTTGTTTGAAGGTGTGAAGTTTAACAATGCAGTGTTTGACGCCTGCCGCGCCGCCATGCTTCAGGGTGCAGATGGTACCCTCACCAATGAAGGTACCATACCAGTCACGCAATTTAAGCCGGTAGCAGACCTGTACGGCTTAACCTCACCAACTGGTGGTGAAACATCGTTCACTTTCGACGCTGTTGAAGCTTGTGATTTCATTGATGGCGGTTGGTCATGCCAGGAGTACGTGGAGCTTGAACGCTTTCAGGAGGCTGTGAGCGGCAACTCTCCGGTGATTCCGGATGGTTGGGTGATGGTGCCATTTGAGCCGACCTATCAGATGTGTAAGGCCATGGGGTTGCCCTGGGAGAGTCCTCGATTCCCGGATCTCTATAAGGCGATGCTCGCCGCCGTTAAAAAATAGTCGTAATTTCTGCTAAAGTTTGGGCAATATAACCAGCACAGTAATTAGGGAGTCATTTATGCACGAACTATTTGTGCTGGTTTTGAGCACCTGTGCCAGCCTCAGCAATATGTCAGGTTGTTCTTTGGAAGTGGTGAACTTGAACACCGAAAAAGAACCGGTGAATGTCTTTTACAGCAGGAAAGACTGTGAAGAGAGCATGAAGGGAATCATGCTAAATCATGCCCTATACCATGAAATATCAGGAAGAGAGCCATTTATGGCTAAATGCGAACAAATATTTATCTCACAAAGTTTAATGAAATAGTAGGTCGAATTAGACGCATGACAAAATTTTAAAGGAGATTAAATGGAAGATTACTTGGTTTTTGGTTTGGGTCATGAAGGGGATATCAAGCACGATGAAGCGGGTCTTGATAAAATAAGCGTGGTAACAAAAGCTGTAATGCGTTCTACCAATTCCAATGAACCAGTGGTCTACCCAATGACTCAGTTCAAAGAATTTAATGTTGTCAGACAGCAAGCGTATGATGGTGAATTCTACAACATAGCATTTGATGTTTTACCATCTCGCGATCGTGTCGATGCTGCAATCCGGAAATTTCACCCAAAGAAATCATCCACGGTTTAGTAACCTTTGATTTTCTGAAATCAACCCGCCATAATCATGTCATCGGAGCCTGAACAACTCCGGTGACTTCTGCGCATTTAAGGGGACTTAAATGCGACCACAATCTGAACTCCTCACCCTGTCACAGATGCTTAACGGCACCTGCGATTTTCTGCATTCTGCGGTTTCCGTTAAGGAGGCCGTATGAAACAGCACTACTGCATCGTTAACGACACCGTTAAAGACAATCTCATCGCGTACATTCGCTCCCTGCCGGTAAACCCTCGCGCGCCGATGGTGGTCGAGGCCCGGGAAGAGACGCGAACCGATAAGCAAAACCGTCTTATGTGGCCGCTGCTGAAGGACCTGTCTGACCAGGTTGTCTGGCACGGCGAAAAGCTGACCCGCGAGGAATGGAAGGACCTCATCACCGTTCTGGTGAATCAGACTCAGGACCAGGAGCAGAAATCCGCGCCGGGCATCAACGGTGGCCGCGTTTATTTCGGCGTCCGCACATCCAAATCCAGCAAGCGCTACATGGTCGACGTGATCGAGGCGATTTACTGGTTCGGAACCGACCGCGGCGTGAAGTTTTCCGAGGCATCCAGTAAGCGCATCGCTTGGGCGCAAGAGTGGAGGGATTCCCGTGGGTAATCCTCTCGCACGCGTCATCACAAACGAAATCTTCCGAGTTCCGGCGCGCCGCAAGCGTAAGGCCGCGGTTAACCCGTCCGACATCCCAACACTGAAGGGCTACACCGCCCGCCTGGTGGATCAGAAATGGCTGCGTCTCGCGGCACGGAGGAATCATGCGTAAACCATCCCGCCGTAAGTGCAAAGTATGCGGTGAATACTTCGTGCCGAAATTCCACGACATCCGGATCCGCTGGTGCTGCCCGGAGCACGGCGCAATCCTCGCGATGGAAGAACGCGAGAAGGAGAAGGTGAAAGCCGCTGCCAAGCGCATTAAGGAGCAGAAAGAGGCAGAGAAGGCCGGGCGCAAACGCCGCAAGGAACGCCTGGCAGAGCTACGGCCTGCCGGGTACTACAAGGCGCAGGCTCAGCAGGCATTCAACGCCTACATCCGCGCGCGTGATGCTGGTTTGCCATGCATCAGCTGCGGCGAGACCAATCCCCCGGATCTGCACGGCGGCCAGTGGGACTGCGGCCACTTCAAAACGGTCGGGGCTAACCCTGAACTGCGCTTTGAAGAGCGCAACGCCCATAAGCAGTGCAAATCCTGCAATGCCGGGGCTGGGAAGTACACCGCCAAAGAGGCTACGGTCACGCAGCAATACGAAGCTGGCCTGGTCGCTCGTTACGGGCAGGAGTATGTCGACTGGCTCAATGGCCCTCACGAAATGACCAACTACCGCCGGGAAGACTTCATCCGGATCCGCGATGAGTACCGCGCCAAGCTCAAAGAACTTAAGCAGCAGGTGGCCGCATGAACCACACCGACTTCCTCCGGTACCAGGCTGAAAGCGTTAAGCGCGCCAGCCTGCAACCAGTAGCAAAGCACAGCCAGAACCAGACTAAGACCAAACAGCCAGAGAGGGCCGCAGCGTGAATCTTGAAAACACCGTGAAATATCACTTCGCCAAATCGACGATGATCAGCGACTCCCCGCGCGCCACTGCATCGGATTCACTCACGGGCACAGATATCATGGCGGCGATGGGGATGACCCAGGAACGCGCCGCCATGGGGTATAGCGCATTTCTCGGAAAGATGGGGATCAGCAATAACGACCGGGAGAGGGCTATCGCGCTGCTGGCTGATTACGCGCTGACCATATGCGACAAGGTTGCTGCGCTGCGCAAGCTGGACGCCGGGATTAAGCCGCTGGTGATGCGCCAGCTCGCCGCCTTCGCCTTCGAGGATTATTCCCGCAGCGCCGCCAGCGTGAAGCAATGCGAATGCTGTAAGGGGCAGGGGTTCATTGAGGCTGACGTTTTTACGATGAAATCGCACTACACCATGAGGCTGCCGCAGTGGGCAAAAGACCTGAAGCAGTCGCCGGGTGATTTCGAGGTTAAGCGCCAGGTGAAAGAGGTGGTACGGGTGCTGTGCTCGACCTGCAACGGTAAGAAGGTTGTCAGCTGTGCCTGTAACGACTGCCGGGGACGCGGGACAGCATTGAACCAGAAGGAAACGAAGAAGCAGGGCGTGCCGGTGTTTGGTTCCTGCAAGCGTTGCAGCGGGCGTGGATATGAGCGTATCCCATCGACTGAAGCATATGCGGCCATTTGCGAGATATCATCCGCCATTACTCTGGACACCTGGAAAAAATCAGTGAAGCCCTTTTACGACCAGTTGATATCAAAATTCGACGTTGAAGAAGCTTGGGCCGAATCACAGCTGAGAGCGATAACACGATAAGGCTAAACAATTGTTCGCTATTTTATCGTGAGCTATTTACTTTTCCCGAATCTGTGTTAATTTTGTTCTAACGATGGGTTAATGCCTTCGTTTAAAGCCCTGCGGTTAACCCCGTGGGGCTTTTTCGTTTGTTTGCCCCAATAAAAACCCCGCATCATCACGGGGTTTGCTTTGCTAAATGTCTTTAATCTTATGATAGATGCTTATGGCACTGTGGTACATCAGCCTCATCTCGCTAAAATTTGACCCCTGAGATGTGTCAGTATTTTCACCCGCGCCGTAGACCGCCTCGATACAGTCTCCGATCTCTCTAATTGTTGCGGCTGGGTCATCTGAGTGTTTGATCATTAAAGCCAAAAGAAATGCCGACTTCTCATTCATTGGACCCATGGCTGAGAGCATCAGGTCAATCTTCTTCTCACGCATTTCTTTGTTGTAATTCTGTGGGTCAAGCATGCTGCTCATAAATACTTCTCCAGAGTTGTGAAAGTTATCATTGGTACTACGGAAGAGTTTTCATCACGTTAGCAATTTCCCTTCCTTCAAATCGTGAAGTCCAGCCGCAGGAGCCGCAATGGTAAGGAAAGTCATCGAACCCGCTACCGACTTGTTTAAGACAGTTGGGACAATAAACCGCGCTGATATACCCACCCGAGGGATTTTTTCTAAAGGCCGCACCCATGTGCTCGACAAACTCATCC
Source organism: Enterobacter cloacae complex sp. 302F9 (assembly GCF_050030335.1). Classification (NCBI taxonomy): domain Bacteria; kingdom Pseudomonadati; phylum Pseudomonadota; class Gammaproteobacteria; order Enterobacterales; family Enterobacteriaceae; genus Enterobacter; species Enterobacter cloacae complex sp. 302F9. The sequence goes on from NZ_JBLGUC010000001.1 coordinate 2,076,218, forward strand.
TTTGCCCGGTAAGCCGCTACTTCCTTCGTAAGTTCTACGCACTTGGCCTTCGCCTCGGCAAGTTCTTCTATGGTGGCAGCATGGGCTTTTTGAAGTACGTCGATCTGCTCTCCAATGAAAGCGATGCGCTCGCGCAGGACCTCGTTACTCTGCACAGCAGAAAGCGCGCCGATCCCGTTTTTAAGGGACGCGATAAGTAATCCTACATCCATGGTTATTCCCTAATTGTCTGTGGAATAAACAATTTAGCAATTTCCTTTGCCTGTGGAAAGCTGGGAAACCACGCGCCGGGCGTGGATAAAAACCCCGGCATTAAAATTACTTTAGGCTGCCGATTGGCGGCCTTTTTTCTTTTTCAGGCTCCGGGAACCATCCTCGACATGCCTTGTTGTTAAATCGTCCCGAGGGCCTGAACCAACTACACACGGAATAAATATGTCTGAGACCTTCACTATCGTAGGCGTTGGTCTTACATCGTCATCAGTCGGTGTAACCTTTGCCACGCTGTTTCCGGAGGCGACTCCAGCAGTGATGCTCGGATCACTCGCCGGAACTGCGCTATACGTTCTGACCTCAGATCCCCATCAACTCTGGAAGCAGGCTATCTTTGCTCTGATATCGTTTATCAGTGGCGTGTTCTTCTCCGTTCCCATGGCGAAAATCATGGCCGGAATCATCAACACGCCGTTAAGTCTGATGAAGCCACCGGCCAGCATTGAGGTATCGCCAGCTGTCGGTGCAATTGTCACTGCTTCCATTTCCGTGGCAGTCCTGCTGCGTATTCTCCGCAAATCAAAAAGCGGTAAGATGCCTGGGCTGGGGGAGGAAGATAAATGACATGGCAGCTTCTTCTGATGGATGCAAACGCCATAGTTTGCCTGTTAATCATGGTCAGGCTGATGTTTTTCCGGAAAGAGGGAAAGCGTCATCGCCTGAGTGTCGCGGTGCTGGCCTATCTGGTCATCCTTGCCGCCGGATTCAACGCCTTCAATATTCTGCTCGGCCATTACGTACAGGTTAACCTCGGCGATCTGCTGCTTAACTCCGTCATCTGCATGGCGGTGTGGCTGGCGCGCGGGAACCTGGCGAAGGTCGTCATTACGGAATAGCCATGACCAAAGACGATATCTTTAACACCATCCTCGGCAAAGAGGGCGGTTATGTTGATCACCCGAATGATAAGGGCGGACCAACGAACTGGGGAATTACTCAGGCAACTGCCCGCGCGCATGGTTATACCGGGGATATGCGAAACCTTACACGTGAGCAGGCTCTGGCGATCCTTGAGTCTGATTACTGGTATGGCCCGCGCTTTGACCAGGTGGCAGAAGTTTCCCCTTCTATTGCCGCCGAACTTTGCGATACCGGTGTGAACATGGGGCCATCGGTGCAGGTTAAATGGTTCCAGCGCTGGCTGAACGTTTTCAATAACCAGCAGCAGCTCTATCCGGATCTGATCGCCGACGGGCAGATCGGCCCACGTAGTATCAGCGCGCTGAAGTCCTTCCTGGCGAAACGAGGCGGAGAAGGAGAAATCGTATTGCTTCGCGCACTGAACTGTAGCCAGGGCCAGCGTTATCTTGAGATAGCAGAACAGCGTCCGGCTAACGAATCATTCGTTTATGGCTGGATGCGCGAGCGGGTGAGCCTATGACGACACTCAAATCTGTACTGGCGGCAATCGGAGTTGCGATCCTGATGGTGCTTGGTGCGTTTGGTCTGGGCCGTTTTCGCGGGCGTGAACAGGCTGAAGAAAAAGCAGACCAACAACGCACAGAAGAAAAGGCCTCGGCCATTGAGTCAGCAGCCGAACGCCGGGTAGAAGCAACGAAAGAGGCCAGCAATGTACAGCAGAATGTTAACCGCATGCCTGATGACGATGTTGATCGCGAGCTGCGTGACACGTGGAAGCGTCCCGGTGGTGGTTGATACAGCCTGTGACTGGGTAAAGCCAATCTACCTTACTGATCACGACATTGATATTCTTGACCGCCAGACGAAACGCGACATCCTGGCTCATAACAAAGCGTGGCAGGCGAACTGCCAAAAAGAAACCAGAGCTTCGCAATAGCGGGTTTTATATCTTGAAATGTCAATTAGCTGAGATGTAAGATAGATGAAACATCGAGGAGAATATGACTAATCTTAAATGCCCATATTGTGGGAGCACTGATACAATAGTTCGTAAAGCGGGTGAATTAAATAAGCAGCTCAACACTGACCGCTTTACACAACATACGTCCGGAGTGATTTCAGCCGATCAAGTTCTAAAGTTAATCATGGCGATCCTGACGACTGGAATTGCTTTATTCGGATTTCTCAAGGCTAGAGAGAAAAGAAAGGAAGAAGAGGCTAAAAATAACGCCAGTATTCTTTTATGCAAATCATGCAACAAATGGGAAAAAATCTGATTTTTGCTGACTCGTTTTAATGATTCTTAGGTTCATGCCGCCTGAGGGCGGTTTTTGTTGCCACAAACAATGGATATCCCCTGACCTGCCCCCACGATTAGATACAACACTCAGTTAGTAACGTCGGAATCTTCATTCTCAGAATGACCCTTTCTCCAGCCCGCTGCAAATTCAGACGGTGTCTGATAATTCAGCGTGGAGTGCGGGCGGCATTCGTTATAATCCTGCCGCCAGTCATTAATAATTTTCCTGGCATGAACGATATCGCTGAACCAGTGCTCATTCAAACATTCATCGCGAAATCGTCCGTTAAAGCTCTCAATAAATCCGTTCTGCGTTGGCTTGCCCGGCTGGATTAAGCGCAACTCAACACCATGCTCAAAGGCCCATTGATCCAGTGCACGGCAAGTGAACTCCGGCCCCTGGTCAGTTCTTATCGTCGCCGGATAGCCTCGAAACAGTGCAATGCTGTCCAGAATACGCGTGACCTGAACGCCTGAAATCCCAAAGGCAACAGTGACCGTCAGGCATTCCTTTGTGAAATCATCGACGCAGGTAAGACACTTGATCCTGCGACCGGTGGAAAGTGCGTCCATGACGAAATCCATCGACCAGGTCAGATTGGGCGCCGCCGGACGGAGCAGCGGCAGACGTTCTGTTGCCAGCCCTTTACGACGTCTTCTGCGTTTTACGCCCAGGCCACTGAGGTGATAAAGCCGGTACACGCGCTTATGATTAACATGAAGCCCTTCACGGCGCAGCAACTGCCAAATACGACGGTAGCCAAAACGCCTGCGCTCCAGTGCCAGCTCAGTGATGCGCCCTGATAAATGCGCATCAGCAGCCGGACGGTGAGCCTCATAGCGGCAGGTCGACAGGGATAAACCTGTAAGCCTGCAGGCACGACGTTGCGACAGACCGGTCGCATCACACATCAACATCACGGCTTCCCGCTTCTGGTCTGTCGTCAGTACTTTCGCCCAAGAGCCACCTGAAGCGCCTCTTTATCCAGCATGGCTTCGGCAAGCAGCTTCTTGAGTCTGGCGTTCTCTTCCTCAAGCGACTTCAGGCGCTTAACTTCAGGCACCTCCATACCGCCATACTTCTTACGCCAGATGTAAAACGTGGCATCGGAAATGGCATGCTTGCGGCAGAGTTCACGGGCGGGTACCCCAGCTTCGGCTTCGCGGAGAATACTGATGATCTGTTCGTCGGAAAAACGCTTCTTCATGGGGATGTCCTCATGTGGCTTATGAAGACATTACTAACATCGGGGTGTACTAATCAACGGGGAGCAGGTCAGTGCGCCAGTGTCATCGCCTGTGAAGGCAGTAACGATTTCTTCAGAGGTTCTATCCTCAACGATTGGCATAAGGTCGCCGTTAACCAAGCCAGCGTAAATTTTCACGTTCCCCATCAGCACCTCACATAGGTATTAAAATGGCACTCACCGACAAGCAAGAGATGTTTTGTCGCGAGTACCTCATCGATTTAAACGCCACGCAAGCGGCTATTCGGGCGGGGTACAGCGCTAAGACAGCTAACCGCACCGCGTCCGAAAACCTGTCAAAACCTGACATCCAGTCCAGAATTGCCGAACTTAAAGCCCAACGCAATGATCTGGTTGGCATAAATGCGACATACGTCCTAAATCGTCTCGTTGAGATAGACCAGATGGACGTGCTCGACATCCTCAAAGACGACATGAGTCTGAAGCCAGTAAGCGAGTGGCCTTTATCCTGGCGAAGATATTTGAGCGGCTTCGATGTGGCTGAGATGTTTGAAGGCCGTGGGGAGGAGCGTGAGATGGTCGGGCTTCTCAAGAAAATTAAGTGGCCGGATAAAGTCAAAAACCTCGAATTGCTCGGGAAGCACATAGATGTGATGGCTTTCAAAGAGCAGGCCACTCATGAGCATACAGGCAAGAACGGTGGGCCAATCGAAATGGCTACACTGACCAAAGAAGAGTATAAGGCTGCCCGGCGGGAGATGTTGGAGGATGACGACTGCTGAGCAAAAGGCTTACGCCCGCAAGATTGAGTGCGAAGAAGACGGGCTTTACTACGCTCGATACTTCTTTAAGCAGCGCACCGGCGGCAAGATGATTGTCGCGCCTCACCACAAGGTGATTCAGCAAACGCTGGATCGCGTCATTGATGGTGAGATTCAGCGCCTGATCATCAACGTCCCGCCTGGGTACACGAAGACGGAATTGGCGACCATCAATATGATGGGACGAGGGCTGGCGCTGAACTGCCGGGCCCGTTTCATGCACCTGTCCTATTCGCATAACCTGGCGCTGCTGAACTCATCCACAGCGCGCGGCATGATTAAGTCGCAGGCATACCAATCCATGTGGCCGATGGCGCTGCGCGATGACGCTGACAGCAAGGCCATGTGGTGGACTGAGCACGGCGGCGGCGTTTACGCGTCGTCAGCAGCTGGACAGGTTACCGGTTTTCGTGCTGGCCATATGGAACCGGGCTGGCAGGGCGCGCTGATTATCGATGACCCGGTTAAGCCGGACGACGCTTACTCTGAGATCGTCCGCGACGGCGTTAACAACCGCTTTAACGAGACAATCAAATCACGTCTGGCTATTGAGACGACGCCGATGATTGTCATCATGCAGCGCATTCACTACCACGACCTGAGCGGCTATCTGCTGCGGGGCGGTAGTGGTGAGAAATGGCATCACCTGAATCTGCCGGTGATTATCGACAATAGTCAGCCATACGCAGCGCAGTACCCTGAAAACTCACACGCTATACCGATTGACCATGGCTTACCTGACGGCTGGCTGTGGCCTTTTAAGCATAATGAATCGCATCGTGTATCGCTGTTCTCGCACCGGCGCACCGCAGAAGCCCAGTACATGCAAAAGCCTCGCAGGTTTAATGCAGAAGGCGCTCTGTGGACAGAGGCGATGATCAGCGCGGCACGCGAACTGCAAATTCATCACGATAAGGTTCGCACTGTCGTAGCCATTGACCCGCAGGCAACAAACAGCGACGAAAGCGATGAAACAGGTATTGTCGCTGCCAGCTCATATGGTGCTGGTGATAAAAAGCAGTTCTCTGTGGATGGCGATTACAGCGGTAAATTTTCACCTGCTGGATGGGCCAAGAAAGCCATATCGGCTTATGAGCAACACGAAGCTGACGCGATAGTTATTGAGACGAACCAGGGCGGAGATATGGCGGAGGAGACACTACGCAACGCCGGGTTCAAGGGTCGCATCATTCGTGTCCATGCCAGCAAAGGTAAGTATGCCCGCGCGGAGCCGATATCGGCGCTCTACGAACAGGGGCGAGTGGCAAATCACGGCAATCTCTACGTATTGGAGAACCAGCTGATGGAATACATCCCCGCCACCGCGAAGAAATCACCTGACCGCCTCGATGCGATGGTTTACGCACTGACTGAACTGAATGGATCGCAACCTGTGGGGATGATGATTCCGAAACGCCTTCGCTAACCAAACGGACAAACCATGACTGACAAATTAACTCTCGCCGTCAACCATGCGTTGAACGATGCGCGGATGGCGCGCGCCCGTATGGGGCTGTTGGCACCAACGATGGGTCTGGACAACAAGCGCCATTCAGCATGGTGCGAGTATGGCTTCCCTGAGCAGGTAACCTACGAAAACCTTTATGCCCTGTACCGTCGCGGTGGTATCGCTCACGGTGCCGTTGAGAAGCTGGTGGGCAAATGCTGGCAGACTAACCCGGAAATCATCGAGGGTGACGATGCCGACGAGAGCGAAAACGAAACCGCCTGGGAAAACAAGTCAAAGCAGGTATTCAACAACCGGTTCTGGCGCTCATTTGCCGAGGCGGATCGTCGTCGCCTTGTCGGTCGTTATGCAGGCATCCTTCTGCACGTCCGCGATGAAAAAGACTGGAACCTTCCGGTTACTAAAGGGCGCGGGTTGCAGAAGGTTTCCGTGGCGTGGGCCGGATCGCTAACGGTGAGCGAGTGGGACACTGGGCTGAACTCGAAGACTTACGGTCAGCCGAAAATGTGGCAGTACGCCGAACGCTTGCCGAATGGTTCAAGTCGCCGCGTCAATATCCACCCCGATCGCGTTTTCATCCTTGGTGATTACTCAGACGATGCTATTGGCTTCCTTGAGCCAGCTTATAACGCCTTTGTGAGCCTGGAGAAGGTAGAGGGTGGATCCGGCGAGTCATTCCTGAAGAACGCCGCTCGCCAGTTAGCACTTAGTTTCGACAAGGAAATCGACTTTGGCAGCATTGCATCTATGTACGGCGTTAAAGTAGATGAGTTGCAGGATAAGTTTAACGACGCTGCACGCGAGATGAATCGCGGCAATGATGTACTGCTTTCTCTCCAGGGGGCAAGCGTAACATCCTTGGTTTCACCGGTGTCTGACCCTTCGCCGACGTACAACGTAAACCTGCAAACTGCTGCTGCCGGGGTGGATATTCCGACGCGAATCCTGGTCGGAAACCAACAGGCCGAGCGCTCCAGTACTGAAGACCAGAAATATTTCAATGCCCGCTGTCAGTCTCGCAGGGGGGAATTGTCCTTCGAAATAGAGGACTTCTGCGACAAGCTCATTGAGCTACAGGTTATTGATGCAGTGGTCCAGAAGACAGTCACCTGGGATGACCTTAACGAACAGACCGGTACTGAGAAGCTCACTAACGCCAAGACCATGGGCGAGATTAACCAGACCATGCAGGGCAGCGGCGATGAACCCGCGTTCACCCGTGAAGAGATTCGCACGGCTGCGGGCTATGACAATGACGACGAAGAGCCTTTAGGAGAAGAGGATGGCGACGAAGAAGACGAAGCCACCGATTCTGCCGCGTAACTATCAGGATCCGACCGGGGCCGATGCGCTGGAACGCCGGGCAATGAAAGACTTCGCCAGGCGGATGAATAAGATTGGCAAAGCGTACAAATCAGCACTCGACAAAATACCTTCCTCCCTCGCAGTAAACGCCAGATACGAATACCAGCTAAACCCAACGCTACTCTCCATCATCCTGAACGATGCCAGTTACCTGGTTGATCAGGTGCTGCTTGAAGGTGGTGATTACGACCTGTGGTTTTACGAGTACATCGATCTGGCTTCGGAGAAAGGGACCGGGCAGTCGTTCTACAACCTCAGCCAGCAATCCCCGGTGTACTCAGCCGGGCGTGAGTCGCTGGCGTCCATCCTCGCAAGCGACCCGTACCAGCAACGTATGGCGCTGGTGCATGCACGAGTGTTTGAGGAAATGAAGGGGCTGAGCGCTGACGTTAAGCGCGACATGGCGCGCGTGCTGACTGATGGGGTGGGGCGTGGGCTCAATCCGCTGGATATTGCCCGCAACCTCACAGAACAGACCGGCATCGAGAAGCGCCGGGCGAACCGGATAGCGCGCACAGAAGTGACTACCGCGCTGCGCCGGGCCAAGTGGGATGAAGACCAGGAGGCGAATGACCTCTTCGGCCTGAAAACTCTGCTGGTTCACATCTCGGCTCTGTCACCGACAACCCGACATACCCACGCAGTGCGCCATGCCCACCTCTACACCAACGAAGAGGTGCGTGCCTGGTACAGCAAAGATGGCAACTCCATCAACTGCAAATGCAGCCAGCAGTCGGTACTGGTGGATGCGGACGGGAACCCGGAATACCCGGACACCATCACGAAACTCAAACAGGAATATAAATCGATGCAGGCGCGCGGTTACGCCTGGGCGGAGAAATAACTATGCCTATGCAGGTCAACATCACCACGAAGGTGAACAGCCAGTCAATCCGGCGCGAAACGTACAACGGGCGTGAGCACCTGGTGCTGCCGAGCTACACGCTGCCGGCTAACGTCGTAATGAATGGCGGGCTGTACACAGCGGAAGAAATCGACGCCCACTATCAGGGGCTGGAGGGTACCCTGGCACCGCTTGGGCACCCTCAAGTTAACGGCCAGTTCGTGTCTGCATTCTCTCCAGAAGGGCTGTGCACAGGATTCGTTGGGGCGTGGAACCGCAATGTTAAGAAGTCCGGTAATCGCATCTATCTCGAAAAGTGGGTTGATGTGGCCCGCGCCAGCGAGTCTGAAGGTGGCAGGGAGCTACTTGATCGCGTCGCTGCCATTGAGCGCGGTGAAGACGTTCCGCCGATTCATACCAGCGTGGCCGCGTTCCTCGATCAGCTTGAGCCGAACGAACAACAGAGAGCTACGGGCGCCGAGTGGGTGGCGAAGATTCACAGCATGGACCATGACGCCATTCTGCTGCATGAGGTTGGCGCGGCGACACCTGAGCAGGGCGTTGGCCTGATGGTTAACGCTGATCTGGCTCAACCGCTCAAGGCTAACTCGGGCGCGCTGGTTGGCGAATCCTACCGGGAGCGCGAACAGCATCTCGATCGCGCAGCCAAAGCGAAGTTTGCGGCTGGCGCGGATGAATATGCATGGGTTGCTGACTTCACTGACTCGCAAGCGGTAATCATCCGCAACGGCGGCAGCGCTGAGGTGTTTGGCTACAAGTCTGAGGGCGGCGTAATCACCTTCGAAGATACCGGCACCGCAGTAGCGCGCCAGGAGTCGTGGGTCGCAGTCGTCGCTAACAAATTCAAAGCTCTATTCACACCGCAGGAACAGCCTGCACCAAACCACAAAACGGAGGGCGACATGCCTTTAACCAAAGAAGAACTGGAACAAATCGGCAGCATGATCGGCCAGGCTGTTGCGACCAATACTGAAGCGGCTATCAAGCCTCTCGCGGAAAAGGTTGATGCGCTACAGGCAAACCATCAGCAACTGGCAGACACCCTGACCGCCAACTCACGCGCTGAAGAGAAAGCAAAGCGTGAAGCTGTAGCTAAGGTACACGGCGAGGTCGTGGCTAACGCTCTTTCAGGCGAAGCGCTGGATGCGATGTTTAAAACAATCGGTGAATCCGCACCGCTGGGCACCAACTCTGCGCAACAGCAGAAAGAAACCGGTGCGCCGAACCCTGACGAATATTTCAAATAAGGAGCCAGACTAATGGCACGTTATCGTCGCGTTAATATCGACGGTCAGTCTCTGTACAAGACCGAAACCCGTAAAGTGGCAGCCGCGTCATTGCCGGGAACTTTCGTTACCATCAACGGTGACGATGAGTTTGCAGTAGCCGCAGCAACAGTTGGTCGCCTGTATGTTCTCGACCCAGCATTCAGCGAAGGGCTTGGTATTACTGACTCTATCCCTGCTGGTCACTCCACATCTGGTAACTACGTGGAAGAAGGCCGAGAACTGGCAATCCTGTGTCCTGCGGGAACTTACGCCAAAGACACCCCGATCAAGTTGGGCGCAAATGGTCAGGGGGCGATTGCCGACTCTGACACCGACACCGTTCTTGGCTACAGCCAGGACGATGCAACCATCGCTGCCGGCGCTACCGACTTTATCCGCGTGCGCTTCCGCGTAGGTACTGTAGCCCCGGCAACTGGCGGCGGCGAGTAAAAGGAGAATATGAATGTACTTCACTAAAGAAACGCTTGCCACGAATAGCCGCCTGCGCCTTCACTGGAACTCTCTGTGGGCGCAGCGCAACATCTGGGACACCGCGCATAACATCATGGTTAACCAGTACCGTGGCGCGATGGATGCAGAAACGCTGGCGGCCAATGCGCTGGCAGGTGATGGGCTGGGTCGTGAGTTCTGGGCTGAAATTGACCGCGAAACCGTCCAGTCTCGCGATCAGGTGATCGGCATGGAAATTGTCAACGACCTGATGGCTGTGCAGACCGTTCTGCCGATCGGCAAGACTGCCAAACTTTACAACACGATTGGCGATATTGCTGATGATGTCTCTGTGAGTCTTGACGGTCAGGCGCCGTATTCCTTTGACCACACTGATTACGGTAGCGATGGTGACCCAGTTCCGATTTATACCGCTGGCTTCGGTGTTAACTGGCGTCTTGCCGCAGGACTGAACACCGTCGGCATTGATCTGGTTCTGGATTCGCAGACAGCAAAAACCCGTAAGTTCCATAAACGCCGAGTAACTGGTTATCTGGATGGTAATCCGACCATTCAGGTTCAGAACTACCCGGCACAGGGCCTTCGCAACCACCGCAACACCGCCAAAATCAACCTTGGCTCTGGCGCAGGTGGCGCTAACATCAACCTGACCACTGCAACCCCGGCGCAGGCGCTGGCATTCTTCGGTCCAACCGGTGCATTTGGTGTGACTGCCCGCGCCAACCAGGTTACGGCCTATGACGTTTTGTGGCTGTCTCCTGAAATCATGGCGAACCTCTCCAAGCCATACACTATTGAGGTGGGTGACGGTACAAACGCGATCATCAGCGGTTCTGTGCTGGATGCTATTCGCAAGTTTATTCCGGTGAAAGACATCCGCCAGACTTATGCGCTGAGCGGTAATGAGTTCCTGGCTTATGAGCGCCGCAAAGATGTGATCTCCCCGCTTGTTGGCATGGCCGTTGGTGTTGTTCCGCTGCCGCGTCCTATGCCTCAGAGCAACTACAACTTCCAGATCATGTCTGCTGAAGGTTTGCAGATTAAACGTGATGACGAAGGTCGTTCTGGCGTGCTGTACGGCGCGAATTTGGCATAAGGAGAACAGCATGGCTAAATACCAGGTAACCAGGGCGTGGCATGGAGTGAAGGTCGGTGATGTGGTTGAAATTGAGAAACTGCATCCTGCGCTGAAGCCTCATGTTATGAAACTCTCTGACGCTGCGCTAACTCCGGCGACACCAGAGGCTGGCACGGATGTGAAATCCCGAAAAGAGGTTATCCAGGCGCGGCTGACCGAACTGGGTATTGAGTACAAAGGCAATCTGGGTGCTGAAAAGCTTGGCGAGCTGTTGCCGAAAGGCGAGCTTGAAAAGCTCTTCCCTGCTGAATAACAGCCGCCGCTAAGGCGGTTTTTTTATGCCCCGCTCCGGCGGGGTATTTCACGGAGTCGATAATGGTAACTCTCGAACAGGCGAAGGAGTATCTGGAGAGCCAGGGAATTACCATTCCCGATTTTGTTCTTCAGGCTCTCGTCGACCAGGCCAACAGTATTCAGGAGTGTCTCGATGCATATTATCCTGCATCGACCTCGCTGTTGATTCAGCTCTATCTGCTGGCGCTTATGGGGCTCGGTCAGGGTGACAAGTACATCAGTTCTCAGACAGGGCCCAACGGCGCATCACGCTCATTTCGGTACCGCCGGGGTGGATGCCAGCTCAGGATACAACATCAATACAACTCTGGCGGGGAAGTGGGCCTGCATGCCTGCCATGCTGGGACTAATTACCGGGGTTGTATCGGCTGGCGGTCAACCGCAGCCCTACTCGGCCATATACAAGAGCATGGCAAAACTTGAGGGAAGCAATACGCGGATATTCGCCAGGCCGCAGACAACCCCTGGCGGCAACCTTCAGAACGTTACGTATTCGAATCTGAGGAACGTGATTATGGCCATTAACTGCGCCAATTATGATTGATCGTTTTGAACGATCAATTTCGAGTAATTGATCTACCAAATCAATTATATCCCGTTGATTCATATTGTTATTGTGTAGCTTCATGAATGCCCTGGGATATAACCACTATGAAAAATATGATTCTTTGCCTGGCGGTAGCGGTATTGCTCTCCGGTTGCGCTGGCGTTATTGAGAAGCAGCAACCCGTATGCACCGGAACAGCCCTGGTCGGCGGACAGGAAAGCAGCGTCCAGATCTACGGAGTCCGTAAACAAAACAATCAGACGCAGTACCGCGCCGGTTATCCCTTTAACTGGTCATGGGTGAGCGCCAACACGTTCACCAGCACCACCTGCCACTAACCCATTCAGTTTTGAACAAACCCCGCTTCGGCGGGTTTTTTTATTGCCTGGAGAAAACATGATTTATACCACTGGCACTATCGCCATCAGCGGAAACACCCTTACAGGTACCGGCACAAACTTCACTGCTGCTGGTTCTCTTATTCGTAACGGTTGTACCGTTATTGCAATGACCAGCCCTGTGCAGGTATTCCAGATTACTGCTATCGGTGGGGCAACCAGTCTCACCGTGACACCTGCGGCAAGCCCTGCAATCCCTGCGGGAACGAAGTATTCGATTTTGCTGAGCGACAGCCTGAGCGTGGATGGCCTGGCGCAGGACATCGCTGAAACCTTCACTATGTACCAGCGTTACATGAGCGGCTTCGCTGATGTGATGAACGGTACGACAGACGTCACCATCACGATTAACGGCGTGGCCGTCACGGTACCGGGTCAGAAATCGCTGGCGAAGAAAGGGGCAAACAGCGACATCACCGCCCTTTCCGGGCTGACTACCGCGCTCAGCGTTGGCCAGGGTGGCACTGGTGCGAAAACCGCCGCAGACGCTCGCACAAACCTTGGTTTAGGAACATCAGCAGTACGCGATGAGCAGACTTCAATTAATGACGCAACCGCAGACAGAGTAATGACAACCGGCAAAGCGTTTGGGTTGGGTTCTCAGGTTGGTATTCAGACTGCAATAGGGTCAGCTGGCCCGGTTGGCTTCTACGGTTCCTCTGGAACTAACTGGGGAAGTCCAGGTGGGCTGACAGGAGGGTTTGGTGTCATTCAGATGCCAGGCAACAATGCTCTTTACAGGACCCAATTTGCCACCACAGATTCGGGTACCAGAGCATTTCTTCGAGCGATTCAGAACGGAACGTTTGGGTCATGGGTTGAATTCTATACCTCAGGTAACACAACCAAAGCCAGTGACGGCACGCTCAAGGCTGCATCACCTGTTGTGCGTATCGTGAAGTCTCAGGAAGAAAACCAGCGAACTGATGTAGACGAAGACGGATTCTCCTGGTGCGGTTGCGCTACGGCGAATGAGGAGGCCGAGGGGGTTCATATAAGCCGCATCGATGTCGGTGTTTATACGCTGACTGGCTCTGCCGGTCTGGCATCTTCTGGCTGGCAACTTCTGCCGCCGATGGATCCGGGTGGGATGGGTGAGCTCGGTATTGTTGAAGCTGCGAAAGGGGATGATGGGGTTCTGACCATTCGCCTGTTTAAGCGCAAATACATGCTGAGCGATGAAGGGGAGATCGTCAAAACAAAAGGGGCTCCTATGGATGTTCCGGCCAACAGCTGGATCGACGTTCGCCTCGATATGCCAGAGGATAGCATCTGGAAAAAAAGAGCTTCCGAAGCTTCTCTTGAACTGACAGAGCAGCCTGAAGACATTCAGCCTTAAAAATTAATAGGCGAACCCAAATTGATCTGCATTCCATTTGAAACTACTGTATATAAACACAGTAATAAAGGGAGTGCAGATTATGCCCCGAATTTCAGATATTCAGGCCGCCTTTATTGCGGCCATAGAGCTTAACCCAAAGGGCTACCGCTACCTGAGAACAGACAGCTTTATAGAAAAGTTGCGTGGTTTTAACTGGCACTTCACCCGAGCCGACGCCAATGCATGGATAGAGCGCAATCAGCCAGGCTTCGCTGACAAGACGAAAGACGGTAGCGACAACAGGTACTGGATCCTGCGTAGCATGGGGAGGGTGCACTGATGGGATTTCCTTCACCGGCGGCTGATTTCGTAGCACCGCGTTTATCTCCGGAAATTATCTGCGGGATCGGCATGGACAGCCGCATCCTCGAAACCTCGTCTGGCTTTGCGGTTATCGAGCCGTGCACCAGACTGGTACAGAATCAGGTTCTGCTAATCCTCAGCGGCGGACGGACTCAGTTTGCCAGAGTCATGGGCAGGGCGCTGATTTGTGATGATGGTGAAGCGATAGAGGGGGAGGCTGCGGAAGAGGTTGAGGTGATGGGGCGGGTGACGTTCTTCATCAACAGCGTGATGCAGGATGACAGGGTGGTGTGATGGGGCATGGGTGGGGCATAAAGTTACCGCGAAACGACGTTAGTTCATTGCACATGACAAATCGTATCGCGGCAACATAGCTGAAGTTACCGCACATCAATCCAACATCAAGCCACTTCGTTAAAAGACTTAATAGTCTCCAGATGAAGATCGCCTGAAGTACCGGATTTCCGAGGAAAGGGATCAGGGTAATGACGTCGTGGCTGCTTAACGAGCTGCCGATCCCCAGCATGATCCCGCAAAAAGAGAGAAGCGCCACGGGCAGCATAAAGGTTTTACCCAGTTGCTGGAAAAACTCCCACAGCGATATTTTTTGTGCTGCTTTCGTCGTCATAAAACGACTCCTTAAATGGTAGAAAGAGATTTAACGACCTCGATGGGGCGAGAAGATAAAACGTTTTATCAAACTTTAGTGCGCGCTAAATCACATTCTCAGGCTTTTACTGGTAGTATAAAGATAACGTATTGATAAAACGTTTTAGCGATCTCATTATCAAGGAGTCACGCCACCACATGGCTGTAGCGAAAAAGATCACCATCAACGATGTCGCACTGGCGGCGGGGGTTTCCGTCAGCACCGTTTCGCTGGTATTGAGCGGGAAGGGGCGCATCTCTCCTGCAACGGGTCAGCGCGTCAACGAGGCCGTTGAGCAGTTAGGCTTTGTGCGTAATCGCCAGGCGTCGGCGCTGCGCGGTGGGCAAAGCGGGGTGATAGGGCTGATCGTTCGCGACCTCGCGTCGCCGTTTTATGCAGAACTGACCGCCGGGCTTACCGAGGCGCTTGAAGCGCAGGGGCGAATGGTTTTCCTGCTCCACGGTGGGCGCGAACCGGAGCAGCTGCTCTCCAGGCTGGATATGCTGCTGACGCAAGGGGTGGATGGGGTGATCGTGGCCGGCGCGTCCGGCGTGGGCAGTGAATTGTGTGAGCGCGCGGCGCAGAAAGGCGTACCGCTGGTGTTTGCGTCGCGCGCCAGCTATCTCGACGAAGCCGATACCCTTCGGCCAGATAACATGCAGGCCGCGCAAATGCTGACCGAGCATCTTATTCATCGCGGCCATCAGCGCATCGCCTGGCTCGGCGGTAAAAGCTCGTCCCTGACGCGTGCCGAGCGGGTGGGCGGTTACTGCTCCACGCTCATCAAATACGGCCTGCCGTTTCACAGCGAATGGGTGGTGGAGTGTGAATCCAGCCAGAAAAAAGCCGCGGAAGCCATCGGCACGCTGCTTCGCAACAGCCCGACGATCAGCGCGGTGATTTGCTATAACGACGTCATTGCGATGGGGGCGTGGTTCGGTTTGATCCGCGCCGGACGCCAGAGCGGTGAGGGCGGGGTAGAAACGTTCTTCGGCCATCAGGTGGCGCTGGGGGCGTTTGCGGATGTCGGTGAAAATGCGTTAGACGATCTCCCCATCGTCTGGGCGACGACGCCGGCTCGTGAAATGGGGTACACCCTGGCAGACAGGATCATGCAGCGCATTGAAAATACGGACGTGCAGGCCGGGCATCAGATTGTGGCTGCACGGTTAGTGACGGTGAAGTAAACGCTTTGCTTGCACGGGCCTGCAACGACTCAGGATCGGAGGCCGGGTAAGCGTCAGCGCCACCCGGCAATAAAAAACCCCTCATGCGAGGGGTTTTCGTTTACTGCTGCGGTACTGCCGGCGGCGCTGCCGGTTCAGCCGGTGCCGGCATGCCCAGCGTCGGCATACCAAACATACCGACAAACTCTTCCAGCGGCATTTTGTCGCCGTTGAGCGTCACCTGGCCATTAGCATATTGCAGGCTGGTGGAAATGGTGTTGTCTTCCACCTTCGTGATGCGGAACATCTGGCCCATCGCCGCCAGGCCTTTCACCTGCTGGTTTGCCAGTTTGCCTGCATCATCTTCACCATAACCTTCCAGCTTCGCAATCTGCGTCATGAACTCGGTCGCCATATCCATCGGGATAGTCAGCTTGCTGTCGAGCGACTTCACGCTGCGATCAACTTCCTGGGCAAGGGTCTGAGGTTCGCCGGTCGCAGCGGCCGGATCCTTCAGGAACAGCGACAGGTTGAAGTTGGTTTCGCCTTTGCCGTTTTTCCAGCTCAGTGGCGCAACGGTAATCACCGGCTCGCCCTTCAGCAGGATCGGCAGGTTATTAAACAGCACCGTCATCGCCTGCTGCTGGTACGCCTGCGGGTTCTGTTGCAGGGCGGCATCGGTCAGCAGAGCCTGGCTCTCTTTACTGTATTTCTGACTGAATTCATGCCACGCCTGGCCGTCAATGTTGCCGATTTTCAGAGACAGCTTACCGGTACCCAGATCCTGATTCTGTACTTTCAGGCTTTTCAGGCTGTAATCCAGCTGGGTGTTGATGCTTTTACCGTCTTTGGAGACGTCAGACTTACCGTCCAGATCCATGCCTTCCAGCACCGCCATCTCTTTGCCTTCGATCGCAATGGCGATCTTATCGAGGCTCAGTTTCTGGTCGCCGATACGCTCATCAAAATCGGTCATACGGCTATTGCCGCTGGCTTTAAGGTTGTTGAAGGTAAGCTGAACCTTCTGGTTATATTCATTGACTGAATTCACCAGGCCGCTGGCGGCATCGCCGGTCAGGGAGACATTCTTGCCGTCGCGATCGGCATCAAGCTGGAAATTACCGCCGCTGAAGGCGACTTTGTCAGTGCCTTGTTCGTAATTCAGGGCTTTCAGGTCGATGTCGGAATGCGTATCACCGGCATAGCTGATGCGGGTATTGATCTCAAACGGCGACTCATTTTTCGCCATATCGAAAATCGGCTTCGTCACCTCGTTATTCACCAGTACGGTTCTGGCGGATGCCATGGAGGGGATCAGGTTAAACTTTTTCAACTGCGCCAGCGGGAACGGACCGTGGCTGACCACTTCATCCAGCACCACGCTCTGGCCCGGTTTCAGCCAGGCGTTCTGATTACCCGCAACCGGCTTCACCACCACCTGCATATGGCTGGTAAACACGCCACGCTGGTAGTTCTGGTAGCTCAGCTCCAGACCTGCTTCAGGCGCGCTGCGCTTAATCTCGCTGTTTGCCTGCGTCATCATCTCTGCCAGACGGCTTTCCAGCTGTTTCCCGGTATACCAGGAAGCACCCGTCCAGATCACGCCTAAAGCAACAATCACTCCTACCGCTACGACCGATTTTTTCATTGCGATTATCCCTAAAATGAAACCAGGCGGTTAAAACCGCCTGGTGTTACAACGCCTGTTACTAGCTTAGCAAGAGTTGTTAAAAAATTCAGTAAGTCCCTAAAGCTTATTAAAAACACGCGCCAGGCGACCGGTACCGCTCACCCGGACAGGCGACTCGTTGGCCGCGACAAAGGCGGATTCACCCGGTTTAAGCACCAGACGCTCGCTATCTTTATGCAACGTCGCTTCGCCTTCTACACAGAACAGGATCGCTGCGCTCTCCTGTGCAATGGCGGTTTCGTCTGCGCTGAGGTCGTGCAGCGAGAAGGCAAAATCGTCAACCGGAATCGGGAAGTCCAGCTCTGCGCCGTTTTTCACCGGCTGCGTAAGCAGCTCCGCAGCAGGTTTCGCCACGAACTTCACGTTGGCAACCAGCTCAGGGATGTCGATGTATTTTGGCGTCAGGCCCGCGCGCAGTACGTTATCGGAGTTAGCCATCACCTCCAGCGCCACGCCGTTCAGGTAGGCGTGCGGGGTTTCAGCGAACAGGAACATCGCTTCGCCCGGGTTGAGCTTCACCACGTTCAGCAGCAGCGGAGAGAAGAGGCCGCTGTCGTCCGGATAAAACGCGGAAATTACGCGAATGGTGTCCCATGGCTCACCCTGCTGGCTGTTCAGCGCGGCTTTCAGCACCGCCAGCGCGTGGGATTTTTCCTCGCCCTGCATATTCAGCAGGCTGGCAAACAGCTCGCTCAAGGCTTCTGCGTTCGGGTTTTCCAGGAAATGGGCGATCGCGTTGTGAGCCCCGGCGACCGGTTGCAGCAGGGAGATGATCTCGGAAAACTCGCGGAAGGCATTCATCGCCAGGAAAGGGGTAAGGGCGAAAACCAGTTCCGGCTTGTGGTTAGGATCTTTGTAGTTACGCTCTGCGGCGTCTAACGGAATACCGGCGGCATTTTCTTTGGCAAAGCCCAGCTCAGAGGCTTTTTTGTTCGGGTGAACCTGAATGGAGAGCGGCTGGTCGGCGCACAATACCTTGAACAGAAACGGCAGCTCACCAAAACGATTCGCCACTTTATCGCCGAGCAGTGCGGCTTTGTCGGCGTCGATGACGTCACGCAGGCTGCGAACCTGGCCGCTGGCATCTTCAATTTTTGAGCTGCTCTTCGGATGCGCGCCCATCCACAGCTCTGCCATCGGCAGGTTGTCCGGGTTGGCGATACCGTAGAGATCCGTTAACGCAGTTTTACTTCCCCAGGCGTAGTTTTGCACTGAGTTGATGAGTTTTTGCATTATCAAGCCCTGATTCATAGGTGGAATTAACTCCGCGTATTAAAGCAATAAACCGAATGGAAGTAACCTGCGGATGTAAAAAGTCGTACTAGTCTCAGTTTTTGTTAAAAAATTGTGTAGGATAAGCTGACTCGCTTTTAAGCCGGGCAGCGGAACATCTGCCCTGAATAAACAGACCGAAGCAGTAAGTGAGAGAACAATGTCGAATAAACCCTTCCATTATCAGGATCCTTTCCCCCTCAGTCAGGATCAGACCGAGTATTACCTGTTAACCCGCGATTACGTTTCTGTCTCTGAGTTTGAAGGGCAGGAGATCCTCAAAGTTGACCCGCAGGCGCTGACGTTGCTGGCGCAGCAAGCCTTCCATGATGCTTCCTTTATGCTCCGTCCGGCGCATCAGCAGCAGGTTGCTGATATCCTGAGCGACCCGGAAGCCAGTGAGAACGATAAGTACGTTGCCCTGCAATTCCTGCGTAACTCTGATATCGCGGCGAAAGGCATTCTGCCGACCTGCCAGGACACCGGCACGGCGATTATCACCGGTAAAAAAGGCCAGCGCGTCTGGACCGGCGGCGGTGACGAAGCGGCGCTGGCGCGCGGCGTTTACAATACCTACACCGAAGACAACCTGCGCTATTCGCAAAACGCGGCGCTGGATATGTACAAAGAGGTGAACACCGGCACCAACCTGCCTGCGCAGATTGACCTCTACAGCGTCGACGGTGACGAGTACAAATTCCTCTGCATCGCCAAAGGCGGCGGTTCAGCCAACAAAACCTATCTTTACCAGGAAACCAAAGCGCTGCTTACCCCGGGCAAGCTGAAGAATTATCTGGTCGAGAAGATGCGCACCCTCGGCACCGCGGCCTGCCCGCCGTACCATATCGCGTTTGTGATTGGCGGTACGTCTGCCGAAAGCACCCTGAAAACCGTTAAGCTGGCCTCAACCAAATACTACGATGGCCTGCCAACGGAAGGTAACGAACATGGTCAGGCGTTCCGGGACGTGCAGCTTGAGCAGGAACTGCTGGCCGAAGCGCAGAATCTGGGCCTGGGCGCGCAGTTTGGCGGCAAATACTTCGCGCATGACATTCGCGTGATCCGCCTGCCGCGCCACGGTGCTTCCTGTCCGGTGGGCATGGGCGTCTCATGCTCGGCGGATCGCAACATCAAGGCGAAGATCAACCGCGACGGCATCTGGATCGAGAAGCTGGAGAACAACCCGGGCAAATATATTCCTGAAGAACTGCGTAAAGCGGGCGAGGGGGAAGCGGTTCGCGTGGACCTGAATCGTCCGATGAAAGAGATCCTCGCGCAGCTTTCGCAGTATCCGGTTTCAACGCGCCTTTCCCTGAACGGGACGATTATCGTGGGCCGCGACATCGCCCATGCGAAGCTGAAAGAGCGCCTGGACAACGGCGAAGGGCTGCCGCAGTACATTAAAGATCACCCGATCTACTACGCAGGCCCGGCAAAAACGCCTGATGGATATGCTTCCGGCTCGTTAGGCCCAACCACGGCGGGCCGTATGGACTCCTACGTCGACCAGTTGCAGGCCAACGGCGGCAGCATGATCATGCTGGCGAAAGGCAACCGCAGCCAGCAGGTGACGGACGCGTGCCACAAGCACGGCGGCTTCTACCTCGGCAGCATAGGCGGCCCGGCAGCGGTGCTGGCGCAGGGCAGTATCAAGAGCCTGGAGTGCGTGGAGTACCCGGAACTGGGTATGGAAGCGATCTGGAAAATTGAAGTGGAAGACTTCCCGGCGTTCATCCTCGTGGATGACAAAGGTAACGACTTCTTCAAACAGATCCAGTCTTCCCAGTGTTCGGCGTGTGTGAAGTAATTCTGTAAATTGCCGGGTGGCGCTGACGCTTACCCGGCCTGCATTCTCGTAGGTCGGGTAAGGCGCAGCCGCCACCCGACATCAAAAAGAGCGCACAAAGAGCCATAACGTTTCTCAGAAGTTATCAATACTTATCTCTTAAGCATGTGAGCAATCCCATCTTTGTTATCAAGGAGTAAGTAATGACAATGCATCGCCGCGAGAAAGACTCCATGGGCGCCATCGACGTCCCGGCCGACAAGCTATGGGGCGCACAAACCCAGCGTTCGCTGGAGCATTTCCGCATTTCGACAGAGAAAATGCCCGTCTCGCTAATCCAGGCGCTGGCGTTGACCAAACGCGCTGCCGCCAAAGTCAATCAGGATCTGGGCCTGCTGGATGCCGATAAAGCCACCGCCATCATCAATGCCGCCGACGAAGTGCTGGCGGGCAAACATCCCGACGAATTCCCCCTTGCCATCTGGCAGACCGGCTCAGGCACCCAGAGCAACATGAACATGAACGAGGTGCTGGCGAACCGCGCAAGCGAGCTGCTTGGCGGCGTGCGCGGCATGGAGCGCAAGGTCCACCCGAACGATGACGTGAACAAAAGCCAGAGTTCCAACGACGTGTTCCCGACGGCCATGCACGTGGCGGCCGTCATCGCAATCCGCGAGCAGCTTATCCCGCAGCTCAACGTGCTTAAATCTACGCTTAACGAGAAAGCGCAGGCCTTCCGCGACATCGTTAAAATTGGTCGTACGCACCTTCAGGACGCCACGCCGCTGACGCTTGGTCAGGAGATCTCCGGCTGGGTGGCAATGCTGGAGCACAATCTTAAGCATATCGACAACAGCCTGCCGCATCTGGCGGAGCTGGCGCTCGGCGGGACGGCGGTGGGCACTGGCTTAAACACCCATCCCGGGTACGCGGTGCGCGTGGCCGAAGAGCTGGCGAAGATCACCGGGCAGCCGTTTGTTACCGCTCCGAATAAATTCGAAGCGCTGGCGACCTGTGATGCGCTGGTGCATACCCATGGCGCGCTGAAAGGGCTGGCGGCCTCGCTGATGAAAATTGCCAACGACGTGCGCTGGCTGGCCTCCGGCCCGCGCTGCGGCATCGGCGAAATCAGCATTCCGGAAAACGAGCCGGGCAGCTCCATTATGCCGGGTAAAGTGAACCCGACCCAGTGCGAAGCCATGACCATGCTGTGCTGTCAGGTGATGGGTAATGACGTGGCGGTTAACATGGGCGGCGCGTCGGGTAACTTCGAGCTTAACGTCTATCGTCCGATGGTGATCCACAACGTACTGCAATCGATTCGTCTGCTGGCCGATGGCATGGAGAGCTTTAACGAGCACTGCGCGGTGGGCATTGAGCCTAATCGCGAGCGAATCAGCCAGCTGCTGAATGAGTCTCTGATGCTGGTAACGGCGCTGAACACCCATATTGGTTATGACAAAGCGGCCGAAATCGCTAAAAAAGCGCACAAAGAGGGGCTTACCCTGAAAGCCTCTGCGCTGGCGCTGGGCTACCTGACGGACGCCGAGTTTGATGCCTGGGTCCGCCCGGAAGCGATGGTGGGCAGCCTCAGATAATCACTGCGCCACATACAGGTGCAGCCGCGGAATAATCAGCTGTAGCGGCTGCGCCTGGGGTTTATAGCGATGCTGAACGTTTTCAGCATCGTAATTCAGCAGTTCCCCGATATCCGGCACCACCGCACCCTGATCGGCATCGTAGAGCGCAATCAGCGGCGTCGGGCAGGCGTATTGCACCTGCTTTTGTTGTCCGGCGTACCAGACGCGGGCGATAGGCTGTACCTTCACCGGACGCTTTATTTTAAGACGGGTATCAGCTGGCAGGGAGGCAATGCTGTGGTACTCCTGCTCCAGCCGTTCAATCCACTGTTCCCGCGACCACGGGGCGACCGTTCGCGGCGATTTCAGGCTTTTCTCCAGCTGAGCCAGGATCTCATCGCGCGTGAAATTTTTAATGATGTGCTTGTTGGCCCAGCCGAAGCGCAGCGTGGCGGGGTGGCGCAGTACCGTCAGCGTGCGGTAAGCATTCAGGGTGATCAGCCCCGGAAGCTGGCGATGCACCCATTCAAAACGGGCAGCCGGCGCCAGCCCGGACTCAACGGTTACAATCTTCTCAAACGCGGCTTTCAGCGTATTGATATGCGTAATCTGCGCCTCAATTCCTTCACGCGTTGCGGCATCCGTTTGCAGGCAGATGACGCCGGGCAGGCGAACGGCGGCCTTACTGCTGCGATTTTCGGACTGCTGCTGGATGAAAAGGCGACGAAAGTGCTGCAACGTCATTTCCAGCGCCGCCTTGCCAATATGCTGCGTCACCTCAATGGTGTTCAGCGGGTCGTGCTCCGCGCCTTTCGCCACCTCGGGCAGGGAAAAGACGCGGGCGGCCAGCAGGCGGCAGTCCTGAAGTTGCCCCGTGAGGGTCAGTAACGCCTGCTCTATTTCCCGAAATGTGGTGTTAAGCCTTTCGATGAGATCGTAAGTTGCCATGGCAGCCCTTAATTAGTTACAACATACTACTGATATAGCATAACACGCCGGGTCAGGCCAGCGTGCGGTTTAGGTCAGGCAGGTACGGGAAGGGGAAGATTGTGATAGATCGGCCAGCTAAAGACGAACCGGGCTCCACCCAGCTCGCTCGCTTCGCAGCGAACCGAACCGCCCATCGCCTGGGCAATAGAACGGACAATAGCCAGCCCCAGACCACAGCCGCCGGTAGCCCGGTCGCGGCTGGGATCGAGGCGCACAAACGGCTCAAAAACTTTTTCACGCTCCGCCGGCTCAATGCCGGGGCCATCGTCTTCCACACACAGAATCGCCTGGCTTCCCTGCAAATCTAAACCTATGCGCAGCGTCGTTTCGCTGTAGCGCATGGCGTTGTTCATCAGATTATCCAGCACGCGTTCCATCAGGCGCATGTCCAGTGCGCCGTACGCGCCGGGGGTAATGGCTGTCAGCAGTTTTCGCTGAGGGTTAACGCTCTGCACATCGTTAATATGCGTCTGTAGCCAGACGGGGAGATCCGGTGAACTGAGGTGCAACTCCGTCTGAGGCCGATCGAGGCGGGCATAGGTCAGCAGCTCTTCAATCAGCGCTTCAAGCTGGCCAATATCCCGATTGAGCGCCTGCGATTCCGCCCCGGTGAGGTTCTCGCTCATCTCCAGGCGATAACGCAGGCGTACCAGCGGAGTGCGCAGTTCATGCGCAATACCATCGATCAGCTGCTTCTTGCTGGCAATCAGGGCGTTGATGTTATCGGCCATCTGGTTGAAGGCAATACCGAGCCGGTCAAAACTGGAACCGCTGTCGAAATGTATGCGTTCAGTTAAATGACCCTCCCCAAAACGCTGTGCGGCGGATTCCAGTTTCAGCATGTCCTGCCAGTGCGGTCGCATCCAGATGAACACAGGTAAAGCGAGCGAAATGGCAATAAAGCCCAGCAGAGCGAGATCCAGCAGGCGCATCTGGTGCAGGTAATAGAGATAGGGCACTGGCCCGACGGCCAGAACATAATGGCTGCGCGGAATACGCTGAATGAAGGTATATTTCTCGTCCAGTGCGACGATGTCTCCGTCGCGCAGACGCTGCATCGCAGGCGGCGCTAAGTCAAAATCCTTCATGGGTTCGATACGCAAATCAAACGACAGATTCAGATCCAGCTCTTTTAACGTGCGCGCCCAGTCATGAGGAGGAATTTCTCGCAGCTCGCTACGCATCAGATAGAGCGAGCTTTTCATCAGATCGTCCAGGGATTGCCTGCCCGCGCGCTCTGCGGTGAATTTGTAGACCAGCCCGACCAGCATGGTCATCACCAGAAAGCAGACAAACAGCAGGAGATAAAACTGCACAAACAGCTTTTTCATTGGATAGCACCGCTAAATCAATCAATTAAGAACCCGGCTTTACTTCGTCAGCCCTGCGTGGGCATCCATATCACCACAGGAACGAAGAAGGTTGATGATACACTTTCTTCGGAAACAGAGGGAGCAAAGTGAGCAGCACGATTATGCGGAATAGTTAAATTTAAAGGGCAATGTCGTAAAAAAGCCTGCATTTTGCAGGCATTAATAATGATGGATTGTAATTTTTCTCATTCTGAGTGAAATAAATGCTGTGTTGTTAACCGGACTAGTGACAGAAAATATTATAAATATTGTTTGGCAGCATCAGATATTTCCTGAGAGGTAAGTTCCCTGTCTGAAGCAACATAGATAGAATTATGATCTCCCGTCAACGACGGAAAGCTTGCAGTCATGATCTGAAGATTAATTTCTTCACCATCCGGATATGTCTGGCGTACAGACGTTATGCCCTTAAGCACGATAATGACTTTGCTGGGGTTGGCATTAAAAAAAATGATCACCTTTTTCATATATCACTCTATATCTCTTTGTGATTGTGTAAGGTAAGTATGTTCCAGAAGCGTGGCTCCTTTCCATTTTTTGCTCTCTTTGGGAAATAAAAGCAAGCAATATCCTGCCTTAACGTGTATGGTGGCAATCCTTTTCATTCAGGAGCAGCCTATGTCGGGACGTAAAAACTCGCAACTTCGTCGCAATTATTTAGTCAAATGTTCATGTCCAAACTGCGCTAAAGAGTCAGAGCACAGTTTCACTCGCATACAAAAGGGGGCCCAGCTTGTCTGTCCCTACTGTAGCGCTTTGTTTAAATCCTCTCAGCGTCTCTGAAGAAATACTCATACAAGAAGTGGAAGAGACGATGTTTTTCGCGGCCGCCTGACCTCAATAACACTTTACTGATTTACAAGCAGTTAGCATCGGATTGTAGACTGCTTGTGCAGTCCACGAGCCAGAAGCAACATCATCGTCAACGCGGCTGTGTGCTGATATTATTTATCGCAAAGCGTTACATTCGCAGCAGCAGGGCCTTTATCGCCGCTTACGATGATAAATTCGACTTTCTGACCTTCAAAAAGTGTTTTGAAGTTCTCTCCCTGAAGGGCAGAGAAATGCACGAAAACATCTTTGCTGCCATCTACAGGGGAGATAAAACCAAAGCCTTTATCTTCCTTAAACCACTTAACCAGACCTAAAATTTTTGATGACATAAAGACTCCATTTGAACATTTCCGAAGTGATATAAAAGCTAATAAACATATAATGCTAAGGTGTGGACTCAAAAGGAGGGGATATCAGCGATAGCGCCTGGTTATGAGAATTGTCATGCAACTTGTCCAACTATTATTGGATCGGACTAACGAGACCATTAATGCACGGGCAGGGTTAATTAGCAATTTTTATTTTAGCCTTCCGGATGGCTTGCTTAAAATTGCACAATAAAAATTAATTTGGTACAAGAAGCCAGAGTTGCCAGGCGTGACTACAGCCCAAATGTCCCCACAGGAGCATTTGGGCTGTAGTCACGGAGATTTATCCGGACAAAGGCGGTGCAGCAGAAATATTAATTATCTTGATCTCAATATTTCCGATTTTCGCTAATGTCTGGATTTACCTGTGCTGACAATCAGTGGGTTGGTGGCAAACCCATGCGGGCATTTCCGCGCGTTGCAATGCACCGCGTAAGTGCATATCTCCTCGTGCTGGTTTCGATTGTATGGGCAGGCCATCTTGTTTTTAATTTCACTCCACAACATTTCGTTGTAAGGTGATATGTTGTATATCGATATAGGCTTGAAAACACCATTTATGAAGACGCCATTTTTTGTCGGATATATCCTGTCACCGGGGTACAAATAGACATCGCTTTCATACCAAATGATGAGTTTCAAGAACTTGAGTCCCAAGATGCTTGAATAAACGATTCCCGTGTTAGGACAAATTACCGAGCTAATGACTCTCCATGACATTGCTATACCTCTTTCATTAAATAATTGAGAGAGTATAAGGTTTAGCATGAGAATTAGATTTCTGCAAACGCGTAAGCTATTGAAAAAGATCGATATTATTTATATGTTCGCCATTATCCCCTTTGTTTTCATAAGGATAAGATAATGATTAAGTCAATTGTAAAGATCATTTTTAGCCTAATGTGCATTTAAGTGACGGATTTTTGATCGATGATGGTGCCTGCTCTGCTGAATATATATTGTACTATAGCAATCAAATACATTAGCGCTACTTTTGTTTACGCGAAAAATGCACATCGAAATAGAACTGGAGAGAGGAATCAGACCAAGGGATATGTCATAACTGACGATGCATATAATCGATAACTTTCGACGAATATCGATAACAATTCCGATGCATCGTCAGTTATTTTTCGAATATTCCTGTTTGCTCCTTTTTCAGGTTTCCCAGGCGTGCGGTGCAAACAGATAGCCCTTGTTGCGTACGGTTTTGATGCGGTAAGGTTCCGTGGCGTTATCCAACAGTTTTTTACGCAGTCGTGAAATCGCCACATCAACGCTACGATCCATTCCGTCGTAACTTACGCCGCGCAGATTTTTCAGTAATGCATCCCGGTCCATAATTTGTCCGGCATGGGTTGCCAGCTCCCACAGCAGGTCAAAATCTGCGGTTGAGAGCGCAATCAGCTCCCCGGAAAGCATAACCTGTCGGTTGACCGGGTCGATAGAAAGTGTGCCGAAACGCATCGCTTTATGCGGCGTTAAGGAGGGCGCAGGCGCTTCACGCTCAGCGCTGGCACGCTGACGCAGATGGAGGCGTAAACGGGCTAGCAGAACCGCCGGCGGCGTGGTTTTCAGGATGTAGTCGTTTGCGCCCATCTCAAGCGACAGAATATGATTCATATCGCTGTCGAGAGAGGTCAGCAGCACGATCGGGCCGTCCCATTTCGCGCGCAGATCCCGGCAGAGCGTCATACCATCTTTCCCGGGCAGCATGATGTCCAGCAACACCAGATCCGGATTTTCGCGGTTGACGACGTCTTCAGCGCGATCGCCACGAGCCTCGACAACCACTTCCATATCATGTTTACCCAGATAAGCGGCGATTAATTGCCCCACCTCGGGTTCATCTTCAACATAAACAATCTTATTCATACAACGTCTGTCATCGCGAAAAACGTCAACATACACCGCGCAACCTTAACCTTCCATTAATCTTTCAAAATTAGCCGGAGTTCCGTTATCCTGCACGGGAATGTTATTTGATTGTTAAGGGAAAAGAATGGGGCTGGTGATAAAAGCCGCGCTGGGTGCGCTGGTCGTGCTGCTGATTGGGGTGCTGGCTAAAACGAAGAACTACTACATTGCCGGGCTGATCCCGCTGTTTCCCACCTTTGCGTTAATCGCGCACTATATTGTGGCCTCTGAGCGGGGTATTGAGGCGCTGCGCGCCACCATTGTGTTCGGGATGTGGTCGATCATCCCGTATTTTATTTACCTGCTGTCGCTGTGGTACTTCACCGGTTTTCTGCGTCTGCCCATGGCGCTGGGCGGGGCGGTGGTCTGCTGGAGCCTCAGCGCCTGGGTGCTCATCTTCTTCTGGAGCCGCTTTCACTAGCGCAGGGGGCGGCCACCGTCCACGGCAAACGTTCGGCCCGTGACGTAACAGCTGGTCAGCAGATAATCGATCAGGTCGATCACCTCTTTCTCGCCGGGCGCAATTTTCATTAGCGACTTGTTGAGCGCCTGCTGACGATACTCGGCATCATCGCCTTCGTTAAATAAAATCATCGCCGGAGCAATCGCGTTGACCTTTACCTCGGGCGCCAGCTTGCGTGCGAAAGAGCGGGTCATATTATCCAGCGCGGCTTTGCTGGCCGCATAGGCGATGTGTTTGTCGCTTCCTCGCTCCACCACGTAATCGGTGAAATGGATAATGTCTCCTGCGGCATGGCCGTGTCCGCGCAGTAAATCCTGTAGGGCATGGTTGAGCAGATAAGGCGCATTAACGTGGATCTGCATCATGCAGGCGAGCGTTTCGCTGAGTGAATGTCCTGCTTTTTCGGGAAGCCAGGTACTGGCGTTGTGAATAACCGCCCGCAGTCCGTGGGTGGTCGACTTCACTTTGTCCGCGAAGGCGAGAATACCTTCATCTGTGGAGAAATCCGCCTGAATGCAGACTGCTCCGGCATTTCGTAGCCCTTCAATGGAGGGATATTCCGTGCGGTAACTGACGATAACCGGATGGCGAAGATTGAGAAAGTGATGGGCGAGGGCGAGGCCAATGCGACGGCCTGCGCCAGTGATCAATATTGGGCGTTGCTGCGTGTGTCCCATCGTAATCTCCTTTTCAGTTCAACAATGGGACAGGCGGCGCTATCCCATTAACATCCACGTTGCCGGTACGGCAGCGACTAACAGCAAACCTATCAATGCCATTTCGCGGCGCTTAAGGGCATTATCAAGCTGATGTGTACGGCGAGCGTAGATAAACACCAGCAGTCCCGGCGCGTAGAGCACCACGGACAGCAGCAGATGCATCGGTCCGGAAGCATACAACAACCATAGACCGTAAATACAGGCGCCGACGCCTACCGCATAGTGTGCCGGGCGGGTCGCAATTTTTAACAGATATGCGCCCACTAAGAAATAGGGTACCAGAATCATCTCGGAGGCGATGGTCAGCAGCGTGTTATAGTCCGATCCTGTGAGCCAGATCAGCACCAGACAGACCTGCACGCTGATGTTGGTGAGCCACAGAGAGGCCGATGGCGCACTGTTTTTGTTCTGACGGGCAAACAGGCGCGGGAACGCTTTGTGCGTGGCGGCCAGGAACGGGACTTCCGCTGCCATAATGGTCCAGCTCAGATAGGCGCCGCAAACGGAAACAATCAGACCCGCCGCGATAATCACGTCCCCCCAGGGACCCAACATTTTCACCATCAGCCCGGCCATGGACGGGTTACGCATTTCCGCAAGTTCAGGGCGAGCTACCACGCCGAGCGACAGCAGCGTCACCAGCAGATAAACGCCCAGCGCCGCCAGTACGGCCAGCAGCGTGGCGCGTCCCACATCGCGCTTGTTACGCGCGCGGGCAGAGACCACGACGGCACCTTCAACGCCGATGAACACCCACAGGGTGATCAGCATGGTATTTTTCACCTGTTCCCAAACGGGTACGCCCAGCGCAATGCCGCTGAAATCGAGCGTAAAGACATCGAGACGGAAGGCGAGGAAGGCCAGCACGACGAACAGGCCAAGCGGCACCAGCTTGGCCAGCGTCGCCACCAGGTTAATGCTGGCCGCGGTCTGAACGCCACGCAAAATCAGCCAGTGAACTATCCACAGCAGCACCGAGGCGCCGACGATGGACTGCCAGGTATTGCCGTCGCCAAACAGGCGCAGTTCGGGCGTGTCGGTAAAGAAGCTGAGCGCCGAGAAGACGATAACCAGATAGGAGACGTTGGCGATCACCGCGCACAGCCAGTAACCCCAGGCGGAGCAGAAGCCGATCAGCTCGCCGAAACCTTCCCGGGCGTAAGTGAATATTCCGCCGTCCAGATCCGGTCGGATACGGGTCAGCAGCAGCATGGCGAACGCCAGCAGCAAAATCCCGACACCGGTAATGCCCCAGCCAATCAGTAATGCGGCCGGGCTGGCGACGGCCGCCATGTTCTGCGGCAAACTGAATACGCCCGCGCCCAGCATTGAGCTCAATACAAGTGCAGTTAAAGCACTCAGGCCAAGTTTCTTTTCCATTGGCTTCCTGTTATGAAAAGTCCAAATCCAGAATAATTATTTCGCTAAGGCGCATAAAAATGGTGGATCACGCTAAGGCGCGGGATTTTACGGAGTGTGAAGGATGCATGCAATGACGTGTGGCAGAAATCAGAAAAAAAGTAACAAAAAAGGCGGCACTGCGCCGCCTTTATGAAACCGTTTTGTTACTTGTACAGATCGGCGCTGATGGTCAGGTTGTTACCACGTTCCTGCCACTGGCGGGTGATGTGGTAATACTTCGCGCCTTTCTTCGCAGCACGCTTCGCCACCTGATAGGAGATTTCCGTCATGTTGCCATAGTTGCCCGTAAACTTGATGCTGTCGAACGGAACCATCTGCGCGGCAGTGGCTTTGTTCAGCTCTTCAATTTTCGTGCCGTCTGGTAACGTAACGGTATAACGACCGCCTTTGGTGGATTGGGTTTCAAAGAAACGACCCACTTCAGCGCTTGGTGCCGCCGAGGTTGCAACGCCCGGAATTTCCACTTTCTTCGCTTCTTCACCGCCTTTCGCTAACGCGGCACGTCCCGCATCTGAATCCGCTGGAATGGCATCCGGGCTTTGTACTACGCGTTTTTTCGCATCTTGCTTATAGATGAAGGCGGTGATGCGCTGGTTTCCGCCTTGGTTGGCATCAACCTGACGCACGATATAGAACGCGTAAGCGCCTTTTTCTCTCGCGGCTTTGGTGATGGCATCGTTAACTTCAGGCTGGCTGCGGTAGAAGCCCTGAACGGTCACGGTGTCATACGGTTCCAGCTGAACAGCCTGATCTTTCGGCAGTTCAACAATGCCGTTAATCACGCGGTTTTTCTGTTCATCTGCTTTTGGGGCGTTCTCTTTGTACAGCGCAATCGTCACGCGCTGGTTGCCGCTGTTGCCCTGATCGGACTGGTCAACAACGTAAAACGAGGCAGCGCCGTTTTTATCGGCGGCTTTTGATGCGGCGGTGACGGCATCGCCAATAGAGTTATAGCGACCCACAATGACCGTATGGTCAAAAGGTTTTAACGCTGCCGCTTGCTCCGGCGTCAACTCTGTCGCGGCATTCGCAGACAGGGCGGTCGCGGAAAGAAGTGCGGACGCCAGGAGTGTGTTCTTAAGCTTCATAAAAATAATCCTTCGCCTTGCGCAAACCATGTACTGGTGTTGTTGTTAATTTGAGACGGTCCCGATTATGGCATTTAACACCCGTCGCTGTCTGCGGCATTTTTCACAGCCTGTGCTCACCAAAGGACCTGATTCGATAACATTTTGTGATATGTGGAAAAAACAGGCGCTTCACAAGCAAAACTGATTAAGCATATGACTTTTACAAGTTAATTTAATGTTAATAAGTTGTTCTTTTATGGCGCTATATCATGTTTTTACCGCTTCGCTTGCGCGATTTATCGGTCCTGAAGGCGAATTTAAGGTAAATATCTCTGTCAGTGACCCCGATCGCTTATTTTTCACAGATAAAGTAAGAAATAGTGTTTTCTGGCGGTAGATCACGGGCGCTATTTTCAGTAGGTTATAGAAAGTTTGTTACTGTTTTATTTTCCGGGGTTAATCATTCTCCGTCGTTATCTCGATGGTGAAAATTGATACAAACCGTGGGCAATTATCGACAAACCATCATCAAAAACCGATGGAAGGGAAAACTATGCGTATTGGGGTACCAAAAGAACGGTTAGCCAATGAAACCCGCGTAGCGGCAACACCAAAAACGGTGGAGCAACTGCTTAAACTGGGTTTTACCGTCGCGATTGAAAGCGGCGCGGGCAAACTGGCGAGTTTCGATGACGAGGCCTTTACTCAGGCTGGCGCGGACGTAGTGGACGGTGCTGAGGTCTGGCAATCACCCATCATTCTGAAGGTCAACGCACCGGAAGAGAGTGAAATTGAACTGCTGAACGCGGGCACTACGCTTGTGAGCTTTGTCTGGCCAGCCCAAAACCCGGAGCTGATGGAGAAGCTGGCAGCACGTGGTGTCACCGTGATGGCGATGGACTCCGTGCCGCGTATTTCGCGCGCGCAGTCTCTGGATGCGCTGAGCTCCATGGCGAACATTGCCGGCTATCGCGCCATTGTCGAAGCTGCACATGAGTTTGGTCGCTTCTTTACCGGTCAGATTACGGCGGCAGGTAAAGTACCACCCGCGAAGGTGATGGTGATTGGTGCCGGTGTGGCAGGTCTTGCCGCTATCGGGGCCGCAAACAGCCTGGGCGCTATTGTTCGCGCGTTTGATACCCGGCCGGAAGTGAAGGAGCAGGTGCAGAGTATGGGCGCCGAATTCCTTGAGCTGGACTTCAAGGAAGAAGCGGGCAGCGGTGATGGTTACGCGAAGGTCATGTCTGAAGCCTTTATTAAGGCGGAAATGGCGCTCTTTGCGGCGCAGGCAAAAGAGGTGGACATCATTGTCACCACCGCGCTTATTCCGGGTAAACCGGCGCCGAAGCTGATCACCCGTGAGATGGTGGATTCCATGCAGCCGGGCAGCGTTATTGTCGATCTGGCGGCGCAAAACGGCGGTAACTGTGAGTATACCGTGCCAAACCAGGTCACGACGACCGCGAACGGCGTGAAGGTGATCGGTTATACCGACCTGCCAGGGCGTCTGCCAACCCAGTCCTCTCAGCTGTACGGCACGAACCTCGTTAACCTGCTGAAGCTGCTCTGCAAAGAGAAAGACGGCAACATTACCGTTGATTTTGATGATGTGGTGGTGCGTGGCGTTACCGTGGTGCGTGAAGGGGAAATCACCTGGCCTGCACCGCCGATTCAGGTTTCCGCTCAACCTCAGGCTGCGCCGAAAGCGGCGCCAGAGCCCGCGGAGCCAGCAAAACCTGCCTCGCCGTGGCGCAAATACGCCATCATGGCGCTGGTTATTATCCTGTTTGGCTGGCTGGCGGATGTCGCGCCAAAAGAGTTCCTTGGCCACTTCACCGTCTTCGCGCTCTCCTGCGTGGTGGGTTACTACGTCGTGTGGAACGTTTCTCATGCGCTGCATACCCCGCTGATGTCGGTCACCAATGCCATCTCCGGGATTATCGTGGTCGGGGCATTGCTGCAAATTGGTCATGGCGGCTGGATCAGCTTCCTGAGCTTCATTGCGGTGCTGATCGCCAGTATCAATATTTTCGGTGGTTTCACCGTGACTCAGCGCATGCTGAAAATGTTTCGTAAAGGCTAAGGGGTAGCATATGTCTGGAGGATTAGTTACAGCCGCATACATTGTTGCTGCAATCCTGTTTATTTTCAGTCTGGCGGGGCTTTCCAAACACGAAACGTCTCAGCAGGGAAATAACTTTGGTATCGCCGGGATGGCGATTGCGCTGATTGCCACCATCTTTGGGCCGGACACCGGCAACGTGGCGTGGATCCTGGTGGCGATGATCATCGGCGGCGCGATTGGTATTCGTCTGGCGAAACGCGTTGAAATGACCGAGATGCCGGAGCTGGTTGCCATTCTGCACAGCTTCGTGGGTCTGGCGGCGGTGCTGGTGGGCTTCAACAGCTACCTGTACCACGAACCGGGCCTGGAGCCGATTCTGGTGAACATCCACCTGACCGAAGTGTTCCTCGGCATCTTCATCGGTGCGGTGACCTTCACCGGGTCGATTGTGGCGTTCGGCAAGCTGCGCGGGAAGATCTCTTCCAAACCGCTGATGCTGCCTAACCGCCACAAGCTGAACCTGGCGGCGCTGGTCGTTTCCTTTGTGCTGCTGGTGGTCTTCGTGCGTACCGAAAGCGTAGGCTTGCAGGTGCTGGCGTTACTGGTGATGACCATCATCGCGCTGGCCTTCGGCTGGCATCTGGTGGCGTCTATCGGCGGAGCAGATATGCCGGTGGTGGTTTCCATGCTGAACTCCTACTCCGGTTGGGCGGCGGCGGCGGCAGGCTTTATGCTGAGCAACGACCTGCTGATTGTCACCGGTGCGCTGGTCGGTTCTTCCGGTGCGATCCTGTCTTACATCATGTGTAAGGCGATGAACCGTTCGTTTATCAGCGTCATCGCGGGTGGCTTCGGTTCTGACGGCTCATCAACCGGTTCTGATGAGGAAGTGGGTGAACACCGTGAAATCAGCGCGGAAGACACCGCAGAGATGCTGAAAAACTCGCATTCCGTCATCATCACCCCAGGCTATGGCATGGCGGTGGCGCAGGCGCAGTACCCGGTGGCGGAAATCACCGAGAAACTCCGCGCGCGCGGCATCAAGGTCCGCTTTGGTATTCACCCGGTGGCGGGGCGTCTGCCAGGCCACATGAACGTGCTGCTGGCGGAAGCGAAGGTGCCTTACGACATTGTGCTGGAAATGGACGAGATCAACGATGATTTCGCCGACACCGACACCGTGCTGGTGATTGGCGCCAACGACACCGTTAACCCGGCAGCGCAGGACGACCCGCGTAGTCCGATTGCGGGTATGCCTGTTCTCGAAGTGTGGAAGGCGCAGAACGTCATTGTCTTCAAACGCTCTATGAACACCGGCTATGCTGGCGTCCAGAACCCGCTGTTCTTTAAAGATAACACCCACATGCTGTTTGGCGACGCCAAGGCCAGCGTGGATGCGATCCTGAAAGCGCTGTAATTGCGCTTCATCCTGACAAACCGCCCCCTGGGGCGGTTTTCTTATTTCTGCGGCCAGCTTTTCTCCTCTGTCTATACTTTACCCTTTGTGTAATACGAGGAGGTGTAATGCGATTTTTGTCCCGCTTCGACATCATCGAGCTGATGATGACGCCATCTTTCTGGATCGGCGTCGCCACGGTGGTTTTTGTGACTCTGCTGGTGTACTGGCTGCTGACGCGTCTGATTGCCTTCGTTAAGAAAGGGATCACTACCTGGGGCGACAAGCACCCCACCACCAACCGGATGCGTTTTATCCTGACGGATATGCTTAACCGCACCAGCCGCGTCCTGCTTTTTGTCGTGGCGCTGTTATTCAGCCTGCGTTTCGTCGACTTACCGGATCATCTCTTTGGTACCGTGAGCCACGCCTGGTTCCTGGTCTTCGCTATCCAGGTGGCGCTGTGGATGGATCAGGGGGTGGTGTCGTGGCTTCGTCACGTCATGCTGGCGCCGGGAAGCCATAAAAACCCGGTGACGCTGGTGATCACGGGGCTTATCCTCCGTGCCATAGTCTGGTCAGTGATGCTGCTGTCTATTCTTGCTAACGCGGGCGTCAACATCACTGCTCTGGTTGCCAGCCTTGGGGTAGGGGGTATTGCAATCGCCCTCGCGGTGCAAACGATCCTGAGCGACGTGTTTGCATCGCTTTCCATCGGTTTTGATAAGCCGTTCGAAATTGGCGATTTTGTGGTGTTTAACGATGTCGCCGGGACGGTAGAGCACATTGGCCTGAAAACCACCCGTATCCGCAGCCTGAGCGGGGAGCAGATTGTCTGCGGGAACGCCATTCTGCTGCAACAGACGCTGCATAACTACAAACGGATGCAAACGCGCCGGATCGTCTTTACCTTCGGGGTTGCCAGCGACACGGCGCCGGACAAACTGCGTTCAGTGGGTGATATGGTCAAACAGATCATTACCGACGTCGGGGAAACGAAGTTTGACCGCGCCCATTTCCTGGGCTTCGATCGCGATCGCCTGACCTTCGAGGTGGTCCATATCGTTAATACGGCGGACTACAACAAGTACATGGATATTCAGCAGGAGATCAATATCCGTATTCTGGAGGGGCTGAACCAGCAGGAGATCAAGCTGGCGCTGCCGAGCATGGTTCTGCACGCGCCCTGGATGAATGCCGGCGACGAGGCACCGACGCAGCGGTTGAGCGAAGCGTAATAAAAAAGCCCGCCGTTACCGGCGGGCTTTCATTTTGGGGTCAATCGTCTTCCTCATCGTCCAGTTCAACCGGCGTTTGATACTGATCCGGTTTGATGACCAGAAGGTCACAGCGCAGGTGGTCAATCACCTGCTCGGCGGTATTTCCCAGGAACGCGGCAGAGATACCGGTCCGGCCAATGGTGCCCAGCACCACAATCCCGGCCTGCAAATGCTCCGCCAGATCCGGAATAACCTCTTCCGGTAACCCTTTTTCTACGTGCGTCATATTCTCATCGATACTGAATTTCTGGCGCAGCGCTTTCATGGCCAGCAGATGCTGACCGCGAATCGCGTCGTTATACACGCTCGGGTCAAATTCAGGCAACTCGATGGCGATATTGATTGGCGTAACCGGATAGGCGCCCACCAGATGGACTTCGGTGTGGTTAACCTGGTCGGCAAGCTGGATGGTTTCCTTCACCAGCTTCTCGTTCAGCGAATTGTGATAATCCTCTTCGCTGGCCAGATTCACCGCCACGACGGCTTTCCCGCCCTCAGGCCATGGCTGATCTTTCACCATCCATACCGGGCAAGGGCATTTGCGCAGCAGGTGCCAGTCGGTTGGAGTGAAAATCACGGATTCCAGTTTGTCATGCTGGTGCGCCATTTTCAGCAGCAGGTCATGCCCACCGGCCACCACTTCCTGAATAATGGCTTCGAAAGGTCGGTTGTGCCAGACCACTTTGATATCAATCGGTACGCCCGCTTCCAGGTAATATTTCGCCTGCTCGCGGATCCACGCGGTACGCTGGCTGATCACTCCCTGACGCATAGCGGTGCGCTCGTCAGGCGACAGAAGGGTGGTCATCTCGTATGAGAAGTCATAAATCGGCAAAAAGGCTTTAATTTTGCCACCAATCCGTTGATGTAAATACACAGCACGTCGTAATGCCGGCTGATCGTCCTGGTTAGGATCGATAGCCACCAGCATGTTTTGATACTTTGCCATACAGGTCTCCTTACTACTGTCACCACAGTCTGTAAGTAAAAGAGTAACCTATATATCTTGAATGAAACAGGGGGGAAGTTTTTGCCAGATCAATAATCATGAAAATTTATCGACCTGGCATAAGATATCCGGGAGAGTTATGCCACGTTACGTGAGTGACCCGCCAGAATGGCCAGCGCTTCACCGTTTTCGATGGTGATGTACTTACCTTTAACCGCCAGCATTCCGCTCTTCTGGAAGCGACCCAGCAGACGGCTGATGGTTTCCACGGTCAGGCCCAGATAGTTGCCAATATCACCGCGCGTCATGGTCAGACGGAATTCACGCGGGGAGAAGCCACGCTCCGCGAAACGGCGGGAGAGGTTATAGATAAAGGCGGCCAGACGCTCTTCGGCATTCTTTTTGGAAAGCAGCAGGATCATATCCTGATCGCCTTTAATCTCACCGCTCATCAGACGCATCATCTGCTGACGCAGGTTCGGCATCTTACCGGACAGATCGTCCAGCGTCTCAAACGGAATTTCGCAGACCATAGAGGTTTCCAGCGCCTGAGCAAAGCTCGGGTGATGGCCACTGCCGATGGCGTCAAAGCCGACTAAATCGCCTGCCAGATGGAAGCCGGTGATCTGCTCGTCGCCCTGTTCGGTAATGGTGTAGCTTTTGATAGTGCCAGAACGGATAGCATAGAGCGATTTCAGTTCGTCTCCCGCCTTAAACAGCGTCTGCCCTTTCTGAATAGGCTTTTTGCGCTCGATGATATTGTCAAGCTGATCGAGTTCGTGCTCATTCAGAGTAAACGGGATACAGAGCTGGCTGATGCTGCAATCCTGGCAATGGATAGCACAACCGCCAGACTGAATGCGTCGTATAATTCGCTTTTCCGGGATCATAGGTTTGCTCAAGCCTTAATTGATATTGGTCAATTTTAACATCTTTTTGGTAAGGACGTAAGTCTGGCAAACCCCCAATAAAGACAAGAGACGGCAGCGTGTTGCCATCTCCTTGAAATTCCACAGAATGATTAAGGATTATGAACCTAACAGGAAGAAAATTAAGCACAAAAAGCCTGGGAATTACAGCAGAAAATACCCTTCGTGACGCAGCAGCCACTCTTTGCGCTGTACGCCCCCGGCATAGCCGGTGAGGGTGCCGTTGCGCCCGATCACGCGATGGCAAGGCACCACAATGCTGACGGGGTTAGAGCCATTTGCCGCACCGACCGCGCGCGCCGCGCCGGCACGGCCAAGCTGTTCTGCCAACTGACCGTAGTGCATCACCTGCCCGCAGGGAATATTACGCAGCGCCTGCCACACCTCGCGCTGGAAAGGGGTGCCCGCCGTGGCGGTTGGCAGGGTATTAATAATGCTGAGATCGCCCTCGAAGTAGGCCGTCAGTTTATCGCTCAGCCCGCCAGGATTACGGGCAGTAATACGCTCGTAACCCTCGGCGCGATAATGGATGTTGAGCAGCTCAACCATCCGGTCGCTGTGCTCTTCCCATTCAACCGCGCGCAGATTGAACGCTTCATCCGCGATAACCCACAGCGGCCCCAGCGGCGTCGCAATATTATCTTCGAGTAATCTCAGCATCAGTACTCCTTAGTTCAGCCTCGGGTAAACACCCGGTCCAATCGGCAGGCCGACAAGATACCACGCCACCAGCATCACCAGCCATACCCCTAAGAAGATAAGCGGATAGGGCAGAACCAGCGAATAGTAGGTACCCAGCTTAGCCTCCGGTCTGTAGCGTTGCAGGAAGCCTAAAAACAGCGGAACGAAGGGTGACACGGGCGCCAGCGGGATCACCGAGGAATCGGCGACACGGAAAAGGATCTGGGCGAACGCAGGATGGAAGCCGAGCATCATAAACATGGGGACAAAGATGGGCGCCAGAATCGACCAGATGGCCGACCCGCTGGCAATAAACATGCACAGCAGGGACGACAGCAGCGCCAGGCCGACAAATGCCGGAACACCGCTCAACCCCGCCGCCTCCAGCGCGTCCGTCAGGCTCACGGCCATAAACTTGCCCATATTGCTCCAGTTAAACATGGCGACAAACTGCGCCAGCGGGAACACCATCACGATAAAACCCGCCATCTCCTTCATCGGCTCGATCATCAGGTGCGGCAGATCTCCCTGACGGCGGATTTTGCCGGTGGCGATGCCGAACGCGAGCGAAACGACGAAGAAGAAGAGAATTATCAGCGGCACAATGCCCTGAATAAACGGCGAGGGCAGTACGGTGTGTTTGATCGGATCGCGCAGCACGCCATTTTCCGGCACCACCATCAGCGCCACCACCGCAATGAACGCCAGCGAGACGATCCCGGCTACGCGCAGGCCGAACTGCTGCTCTTTGCTCAGCGTCTCCAGCTTTTCATCGCTCCGGCCTTCCCATTTACCCAGGCGCGGCTCAATGATCTTATCGGTAATCAGCCCCCCGACAATCGTCAGGACAATCACCGAACTGGCCATAAAGTACCAGTTGTCGATCACGCTGACGTGCATAGTCGCATCGATGGTGCTGGCTGCCTCCGTACTGATGCCGGAGAGCAGCACATCGGTGGTCACGATAAGCAGGTTAGCGGTAAACCCACAGCCGACGCCCGCAATCGCCGACAGCAGGCCCGCAACAGGATGACGGCCAACGGCGAGGAAAATCAGCGCCCCCATCGGCGGCATGATCACCAGCGCCGCGTCGGACGAGATATGGCTGAAGAAGGCAATAAACAGCACCATATAGCTGGCATAACGCGCGCTGACGTGCGAGGCCATTTTCACCATCAGCGCGGGCAGCAGACCCACGCGTTCGGCCAGTCCCGCGCCTAACACCAGCGCCAGGATGGCGCCCAGCGGCGCAAAACCGCTGAAGTTTTTAATCACGTTCGGCAAAAACCAGTGCAACCCTTCAACGCTGAGCAGGTTTTTCACTGCTACCATACTGCCGTCGGCCGGGCTGCGCACGCTCACCTCAAAGGCGGACAGCACGGCCGTCGCGACCATCAGGATGACAATTAAATAGATAAAAAGCAGGAAAGGGTGCGGCACTTTATTGCCGATCCTTTCAACCCAGCCATAGAGCTTACCGGATGGGGAATGCGAAGGTATGGAAGACATACTCATGGGCGTTCCTCGGGACTGTTGTTGTGTTGTTGTGTTGTGTTTTTTTATTTTAAAGGTGACGGTGTCACGCCCTGCGGGATCGGACACTCGTACGGTTTTTCTGTTATGTGTTGTTCGAACTCTTCCCGGCATTTTCGCAACAGGTCGGCATCCTGAAGCAGATGCAGCGCGGTCGCGCCCATCACTTTTCCGGCCAGCAACATGCCTTTATGGGCAATTGAGGTACGCCCCTGCGCCACTAATTGCCAGGTATGCAGTGGGGTGCCGACGGTAAAACAGGGGCTAAAGCACTGTGCGACAGGCATCTTCCAGCTGACATCCCCCACATCGGTGGAGCCTGCCAGCACGTTATCGGTGATGGCGTAAGGGGCAACTTCATCCACCAGCAGCGTCTCCTGATGGCGTCGGGCAAACGCTTTTCCCTCTTCGGCCCCCGTTGCGGCAATGTTTTTCAGGCTGTTTTGCAGGTCGTTTGCCGTGAGCGTGGCGCGGATTTCACGGGCAAATTCGCGTTCCTCTTCCGTCCAGGCCGGCGTGCCATAATGCTGCAATGCGCGGTACATCGCCGCTTCGAGCGTACGGTTCGGCAGATAGCTGGAGCAGGCTTTATCAAAGCGGCACTCGACGGTGGTTTCGGTCATCATCGCCGCACCCTGGGCGATTTTCTCGATGCGCGCGTAGATCTGCTGCGCATCGGCCATCTCCGGGGCGCGGATCAGGTACAGCACCTCGGCCTGGGCCTGTACCACGTTGGGCGAAATCCCGCCGGTATCGGTGATGGCGTAATGAACGCGCGCTTTTTCAATGATGTGTTCGTTGAGGAAGTTTGTACCGGTGGTCATCAGCGTCACGGCATCCAGCGCGCTGCGCCCCAGATGTGGGGAGTTTGCGGCATGAGCGGCGATCCCCTTAAACCGCCAGGCGGCCTGAAGATTGGCCAGCGTGCTGACGTTAAACATCCCGGCAAAGGCCTCCGGGTGCCATGTCACGGCAGCGTCCACGTCGTCAAACAGCCCTTCACGTACCATAAAGGTTTTACCGGAGCCGCCTTCCTCGCCGGGGCAGCCGTAAAATCGTACCGTTCCGCTGCCGCCGTGTTGTTCCAGCCAGCTTTTCACCGCCACCGCCCCGGCGAAGGCAGCAGTGCCTAACAGGTTATGCCCGCAGCCGTGGCCGTTCGCCCCCGGGGTGGCGGATTGCGCCGTCGCGCAGTGCGCCTGCTGGCTTAGCCCGGCCAGGGCATCGTATTCGCCCAGAAGGGCGATAACGGGCTTGCCGCTGCCGTAGCTGGCAATAAAGGCATTGGGAATGCCTCCGGCTTCCCGCGTCAGGGCAAAGCCCTCGGCTTCCAGCGCACTGGCGAGCCGTTCGGCGGACCAGAACTCTTCGAAGCGCGTTTCGGGATGATCCCAGATGTCGTCGGCAATATCGGTAAACGTCTGACATCGCGTGTCGATGGCATCGGCGATAAAAGCGTAGTTCTCCTGCATTACACACCTCGCGTCCACGGGAAATTAAGCGCAGTTCGCGCCAGCGTTTCGATGGCAACGTTCATCACCTGCTCATCAAAATCGAATTTTTCGTTGTGATGTCCGGCGCTCAGCTCGGTGCCGAAGACCATATACGAGGCCATGCCGCCGTTCTGCTGTACGCGGGCCATCATTAGCGTGGCATCTTCGGAGCCCGCAGGCGCTTTGACCTTATCAATGGCATGAGTCACGCCGGGCACCTGGCTTGCCTGTTCGCGCAGATAATCGACCCAGGCCGGGGAAGGGGCGCTGGAGGTCGCCGCCCCCATCAGGTTTACCCCGGCTGTTACGCCGTAGAGCGCCGCCGCGCCGGTAATTACCGCCTGTGCGCGCTCAAAGACATACTGATTAATAGCCTCGCTTTCGCCGCGGGTTTCAACCTTAAGCAACGCATCAGCCGGAACCACGTTGCGTCCGCTGCCCGCCTGCATGACCCCGACGTTAACCCGGGACGCGCCTTCGCTGTGTGGTGCGATGCCATGCAGCGCGATGGCGGCCTGGGCAGCCGCGAGCAGGGCGTTACGGCCCTCTTCTGGTTTACCGCCAGCGTGTGCGGCGACCCCGGTAAAGCGCACGTCAAATTTGGTGGTCGCCATGAAGTTATCGCTGCCGCAGATCACCGTCCCTTTCGGCACGCCGGTCCCGATATGAATGGCGGTAAAGTAGTCCACGCCGTCCAGCGCGCCTGCGGCGACCATAGCCCGCGCGCCGCGCGTACCCTCTTCGGCAGGCTGGAAGATCAGTTTGATGGTGCCGTTGAGCTGCGCTTCATGCTGCTTAAGCACCTGCGCAAGCCCCAGACCAATGGTGGTATGCCCGTCGTGGCCACAGGCGTGCATCATGCCCGGGTTGCAGGAGGCAAAACCGTCGCGGAAGGGGCGATGACTTTCGTCAAGCGCTTCGCTTAAATCAAGTGCATCCATGTCTACCCGAAACGCCAGCGTTGGGCCCGGACGTCCGGTATTCAGGGTCGCCACAATGCCGGTAAATCCGCCCTCAAACGGCGCCAGCCATTTCTCCGGCGCACCCTGCGCCCGGGAGCGGGCAAACTCTCGCGAAAGGGTGGCGTCATCGGGCAGTCCCATACGGCTTTCGGCATCGACCACGTCGCGCCCCATCGCCAGTTCGTAGCCCAGCGAGTCGAGGATCTCCGCGACTTTCGCAGCTGTTCGAAACTCTACCCAGCCGGATTCCGCAAAATGGTGGAAATCGCGACGCCATGCGCTCAGTTGTGGAGCTAATGTCTGAATGTACTGCGCCAGTGCGTTCATATCTTTTCCTGTCATCATTAAAATATGTGAACTGCTTCACGCTGTGATAGTTTTTACTTATCACTAATCGTTTTTTCACAGTTTTAACCGTTCAGGAATTACCCTCGCACATCCGTTTCCATTAAAGTAGATGACAGTTTCTTTACTCTGATAAACAACGGTTATCGGTCTCGTTATGTCATTTCAGATTAAATTTCATCAAATCAGGGCGTTTGTCGAAGTGGCGCGTCAGGGCAGCATTCGCGGCGCCAGCCGGACGCTTAATCTTTCGCAGCCCGCGCTGACCAAATCCATTAAAGAGCTGGAGGAGGGTATGGCGGCCCAGCTGTTTGTGC
The DNA here is from genome assembly GCF_050030335.1 of Enterobacter cloacae complex sp. 302F9. Classification (NCBI taxonomy): domain Bacteria; kingdom Pseudomonadati; phylum Pseudomonadota; class Gammaproteobacteria; order Enterobacterales; family Enterobacteriaceae; genus Enterobacter; species Enterobacter cloacae complex sp. 302F9. The sequence goes on from NZ_JBLGUC010000001.1 coordinate 2,119,428, forward strand.
GCCGGAGTAAAGGCGTCGCGCTGACCGAGTGCGGGGAAGGGTTTTATCACCGCGCTAATTTGATTCTGGAAGAGCTGCGTGCAGCGCAGGATGACATCCGCCAGCGACAGGGCGAGCTTGCCGGGCAGATCAATATTGGGATGGGAGCCAGCATTTCACGCAGCCTGATGCCGGCCGTCATTACGCGTTTTCATGCGCAGCATCCTCAGGTCAACGTCCGGATTATGGAAGGCCAGCTGGTGTCGATGATTAATGAATTACGTCAGGGTGAGCTGGACTTTACCATCAATACCTATTATCAGGGGCCATACGATCACGAATTTACGTTTGAAAAGCTGTTCGAAAAGCCTTTTGCTGTATTTTGTCGGGCAGGGCATCCGGCGACAGGGGCGACCTCAATTAATGAGCTTCTGCAATATAACTGGACGATGCCTACGCCCCGGGGAAGTTATTATAAGCAGTTGCAGGATACTTTTAACCATCGCTCTCAAATACCGCGAATTGGCGTTGTCTGTGAGACCTTTTCCTCCTGTATTAGCCTCGTCGCACAAAGCGATTTCATCAGCATTTTACCGCAGGAGCTGGGCTGCGATCCGCTTCTGGCGCACCGTCTGATAATGCTGCCGGTTGTCGAAACCCTGCCTAAAGCAGCATATTATTTAATTCAGCGTCGTGATTCTCGCCAGACACCGCTTGCCGAATCATTAATCACGCAGTTTCGAAGGGAAGCCAGGAAATTAATTTAATCAAAATAACAACAATAAAAAAATAGAGTCTGCCCGACATCAGACAGACTCCACAGTACACACAGTCGTGCATCCTTTCGCGGATCCTACATGCATTATCCGTTGGGCAGGTTTATTAAGTTATAACAGCTTTTTCTTAAAAGAGAAGGACGTTGAGTGATTGATTTCACGATTTTTTAACGTAAATTATTTAATTAATTACGGCTGAAATTTAAGTTAAGGTTAGATTAAATTTATTGCGTCTGCGATTATCTGTTCCTTAAGCCATTATTTGAACCCGTGCCTGGATGATTGAGACCCGCAACGGGCGCAGGTATAGTACATCACTCAGATGTAGCCGGAGGATTTCCATGAACCCTGACGACAAATCCCTTTTTCTTGACGCCATGGAGGATGTCCAGCCGCTCAAACGCTGCGCGGATATTCACTGGCAGCAGAGCCGCAACACGCGGGCGCGTCAGGAAATAGATACTGAGCAGCTCGATAACTTTCTGACGCTGGGGTTTCTGGAACTGTTGCCCCTTGCCGAGCCGCTCATGTACCAGCGCGAAGGGGTACAGCAGGGGGTATTTGATAAGCTGCGTTCCGGCAAATATTCCCGTCAGGCCAGCTTAACGCTGTTACGCCAGCCTGCGGAGCACTGCCGCCAGCTGGTCTATTCCTTTATTCGCCAGGCCGGACGTGACGGGCTACGCAACCTGATCATCGTGCATGGTAAAGGGCGTGAACAGCAGTCGCATCCTAACGTGGTGCGCAGCTATCTTGCGCGCTGGCTGACCGAGTTCGACGAAGTACAGGCCTTTTGCGAAGCGCAGCCGCATCACGGCGGCAGCGGAGCATGCTATGTCTCGTTGCGTAAGTCAGAGGATGCGAAGCGAGATAACTGGGAGCGCCACGCCAAGCGCAGCCGCTAATCAGGAAGGCGGGCGAGATGCCCGCCTGTCACTCAGAAGGTTTCCCAGTTCGCGTCAGCTGTATTCGCGCCTGCCGCTGACGGGCGCAGCAGTACGGGCGTTTTCACGTTTTTAGGGCGAGCCGCCAGCGATGCCTGAGCGTTCAGCCGGAATGCCGCCACGGCCTGACGCAGCTGTTCAGACTGATCTTCCAGCGCCGCCGCCGCCGTTGCCGACTCCTGTACCAGCGCGGCGTTTTGCTGCGTGACGCTGTCCATCTGCGAGACCGCCAGGCTGACCTGCTCTATACCGCGGCTCTGCTCGTCAGACGCCGAGGAAATCTCAGCCATAATATCGGTTACGCGCGTCACGGCCGCGACGATCTCTTTCATGGTCGCACCCGCCTCGCTCACCTGTTCCGAGCCGGTATTCACCCGGCTGACAGAGTTCTCGATAAGCCCTTTGATCTCTTTTGCCGCCTGCGCGCTGCGGCTGGCCAGCGTCCGTACTTCACCTGCCACGACCGCAAAGCCGCGACCTTGTTCCCCGGCACGGGCGGCTTCAACCGCCGCGTTGAGCGCCAGAATGTTGGTCTGGAAGGCAATGCTATCGATAACGCCGGTGATATGCGCAATTTGCTGAGAACTGTCGGCAATGTCATTCATGGTACGCACCACGTTATCCACCACCTGACCGCCGCGTGCGGCGGTTTCAGACGCATTCTTCGCCAGCAGCGTCGCCTGACGGGCGTTATCCGAGTTCTGTTTCACCGTGGCAGTCAGCTCTTCCATGCTGGCGGCGGTCTCTTCCAGCGAGGCTGCCTGCTGCTCGGTTCGCGCGGAAAGGTCGTTACTCCCGGCGGCAATTTCTCCTGCGCCCGTGTAGATAGAATCGGTGCTGCCGCGCACGGCGCTGACGGTGCTCACCAGCGACTGCTGCATCTCGTGCAGACCAGCAGCCAGCTGGCCCATCTCGTTGCGCCCGGTAATCGCGACGTTTTGCGTCAGATCGCCGCTCGCGATGGTGCGAATATGGTTCATGATGGCGTTGAGCGGTTTCAGGAGCAGGTGCTGTAAACCCTGCCAGATCACCACCAGCACGGCGATCACAGTCAGGAAGATCGCCGCCAGCGTCCACTGCATCTGGGTAAAGCTGCTCTGATTCTCTTCGGCGGCGGCTTTCAGCAGCACGTTGTTTTCAGCGCGCCAGCGGGTATAGACCGCCTCCATCTCATCCTGCGCCTGCTGGGCGTCCAGGTCGCCATAGGCCTGATAGTTATCGGCGCGCAGATACTCAATGGACAAGCGCATCACCTCGTGCATTTGCTTCCAGGCTTTCTGCATCTCTTCGGTGAGCGCGGCATTCTGGCCCTTCACCTGCGAAATCGCCTGCCAGTTTTTGTAATAGTCTTCGGCTTTGGTCAGCGAACCGTTCGCGGTGCCCAACAACGTGTTGATTGCTGCGAGAGAGGCCGGATCGCGCTGGTTTTTCAGGTAGCGGATCGCCACGCGGGTGACGGTAACGCGCGTTTTCACCAGCGTGTTAACGCTGTCGCTCAGGCTCTCCTGTTGGGCATTGAGTAACCCGGAGTTCTGAAAGTTGTGACGATCGTTGTTAACGGCAGAGTAGAACAACCCTCCCGTGACAACTTGCAGCAGACAGAATATGGTGAGGGCAAAGATAATACCGGTAATCACGTGCAGATTTTTCAGCATGGCGGTCATCCGTAAGAGAAGAGGCAGGGTTACATCAATACTATCGTCGTAGCGAATTTAAACTTTAATTTTACTATTGCTTAACTAATGGTTTCGTTGCGGAACCTGTTGTAAATCCGGATCATTTTTTATGAGGAAGGTCAGCATGAGCAGCATAGATAAAAGCGGAACGTTCACGCTCGGAACGCGTACGGTTAAACGATTTGGCTATGGCGCGATGCAGCTTGCCGGGCCTGGCGTTTTTGGTCCGCCAAAAGACAAAAATGCGGCGCTGGCGGTGCTGCGTGAAGCGGTGGCGTCGGGTGTGAATCACATTGATACCAGCGATTTTTACGGACCTCATGTGACCAACCAGCTTATCTGCGAGGCGCTTCATCCGTACCGGGACGACCTTACGATTGTGACCAAGATCGGAGCCCGACGCGGCGAGGATGCCTCCTGGCTGCCGGCGTTTTCCGCGCAGGAGCTGACGCAGGCGGTGCATGACAACCTGCGTAACCTGAAGCGGGATGTGCTGGACGTGGTTAACCTGCGGATCATGTTTAGCACCCACGGACCGGCGGAAGGCTCGATTGCCGCGCCGCTGAGTACCCTTGCGGAGCTGCAACAGCAGGGGCTGGTTCGCCATATTGGGCTGAGCAACGTCACCGCTTTGCAAGTCGCTGAAGCGCAGAAGATAGTTTCCGTGGTGTGTGTACAGAACATGTACAACGTTGTGAATCGCGGTGACGATGCGCTGGTCGATTCGCTGGCGCAGCAGGGGATTGCCTGGGTGCCGTTCTTCCCGCTGGGAGGTTTCACGCCACTGCAATCTTCCGGACTACAGGCGGTGGCGGATTCACTGGGCGCGACGCCGATGCAGGTGGCGCTGGCATGGCTGCTGCAACGCTCGCCAAATATCCTCTTGATCCCGGGAACCTCGTCGGTGGCGCATCTGCGTGAAAACCTGGCGGCAGCCGATCTGGTATTGCCGCCTGAGGCGCTGGAGACGTTAAATTCGCTGGTGGGGTAATCCCGATGGCAGCAAAAGCCCGGAGGATTTTTCGGGCTTTTGCTGTTTATGATCCAATCTGACTTCTTTGGCGGTGAAGCGCTAATGCTTCCGCCACGATTTCCTGCTTACTTTTCCGTGTTTCATACGCAGTAATGCGGATGTACTCCATCAGCGCAGGATCGATGCGCGCGCTTAACATCCTGAGTTCGGCCTCCTTTGCGACACCGCGAGCAACACGCTTATCGGGATAATCACGGGCGGGCATAGAAAACGTCCTCCAAAAATTGTCTTGTTAATTTGTGCTGTAAAATATGCGCCAGTCTAAATAGAAAGTCAATGGATAGTGATTGTGCAGTGAAGCTAAGTTGTGTTTTGTGTATTTAGAAGTCATTGGTAAGTGATTTAATAGTTATGTTTTATGACGCGTTAAGCTTGCCCATACGTAAAAATTTACAAAGCAAATAATCTTCATTGCTATAGGGGGCTATAAGCGAAGCGGTTAAGGCGTAGCCAGCCGCTTACGCTGACATGGCTTGATCGATACCTCAGTTAAAACTACTGTATATAAAAACAGTATGAGGTATTTATCATGATCTTTTTCAGACCCGCAGAGTTGCGTGAAATCGTTGCTATTCCACTTTTCAGCGACTTAGTACAGTGCGGCTTCCCCAGCCCGGCAGCGGATTATGTAGAGCGGCGTATCGATTTAAACGAGTTATTAGTCGCCCATCCCAGCTCCACTTACTTTGTCAAAGCCGCCGGTGACTCGATGATAGAAGGGGGGATCAATAACGGTGATTTGCTGGTGGTGGACAGTTCCCGCAAGCCTGAGCATGGCGATATCGTGATTGCGGCGGTAGAGGGCGAATTTACCGTGAAGCGCCTCCAGTTGCGTCCCAATATTCAACTCAACCCCATGAACAGCGCCTATTCACCGATTATTGTCGGCAGCGACGATACGCTCGATATCTTTGGTGTAGTGACGTATATCGTGAAATCCGCGAGCTGATCGTGTTTGTGAAGCTTAATTAATAGGCAATAAGTTAATTCTCATCATGCAAAAATCTTACGTTATCGGGGCTGTCTTGTCGGCAAACCTGATATTCATCGCATAAGCCGGAACTGACTGGTCAAATATTCTGGTATTGGCGAATTACAGAGTGATATCCCATTTTTTTATTTTGTTATGTTCCTGCACTTTAGTGAGTTTTCTTTTCTTCCGACAGAATACATTTTGTCTACATTATAATTTTAATTTATGATTCGCACACGAACAATTGATGTTAGGCAGGGTTTTAGCATCGTGGCAGTCAATAAAACCCTGCTGTTATAAAGTAATCAGGAGATTCATTTTTATGTCAGACAATAATCCCCGCCCATCCGGCTGGTTAGGCCCGTGGTGCCTGCTGGTGGGTGTGATACTTCTTGTAACGGGGCTCTTTTTTGCCATCGGCGGTTTTAAACTGGTTTCCCTGGGGGGGAGTTGGTATTTTCTCATCGCCGGGGTTATCACTCTGCTCTCTGCGATTCAGTTCTTCCGCCGCAAGTCCTCTGCCGTGGGGCTGTTTGCCCTGGTGTTTCTTGGCACCCTGATTTGGGCATTTTTCGATGCCGGGCTCGACTTCTGGCCGCTGGTTTCCCGTTTAATGGTACCCGCCGGGCTGATGGTGCTGGCAGCCGCCACCTGGCCTGCATTGCGTAAACGTGAAGGAAAACCGTCCTGCGCAAAAGGGGCCGTGGGGGTCTGCGCGGTCCTTATTATCGCCATGGGCGTCACCTTTGTTCAGATGTTTCAACCCCATCCGACCGTGCCGTTTAGCGGTGAAAAACGCCCGCTGGTGCCGGTAAAAGATGATGCGAAACAGCAGAACTGGGATCACTACGGTAATACGGCTGGCGGTAGTCGCTTTGTGGCGCTGGACCAGATAACCCGTGACAACGTGAAAAACCTGAAACCGGTCTGGACCTACCATACCGGTGACGTACCGGAAAGTCCGGACGGCAATGGCGCAGAAGATCAGCAAACGCCGCTACAGGTTGGCGATCGTGTCTTCCTCTGTACGCCGCATAACAACGTGATCGCCGTGGATGCCGATAGCGGGAAAGAGATCTGGAAAGCGGAAATCAACGCCAAGTCTGCAATCTGGATGCGCTGTCGTGGTCTGGCGTACTTCGATGCCACCAAACCGCTGGCGCAGCCAACGGTAGCTGGCTCCACGCCGGTTCTGCCAGCGCAGGTCGCACCGGGCGCTGCATGCCAGCGCCGTATCCTGATGAATACCATCGACGGTAAGCTGATCGCGTTAGACGCCGATAACGGCAAGTTCTGCCCGGACTTCGGCACTAACGGCAGCGTTAACCTGCATGAAGGGATGGGCGACGCGTCAGATCCCACCTACGTGCTGACGTCGGCCCCGACGCTGGCGGGTACGACGGTTGTCGTTGGCGGCCGCGTTGCGGATAACGTCAGCACCGATATGCCGGGAGGCGTTATACGTGGTTATGACGTGATCACCGGCCAGCTGCGCTGGGCGTTCGACCCGCGTAATCCGGATCCGAACTATGTTCTGAAGCCGGGCGAACACTACAAACGTAGCTCTGCAAACTCCTGGGCCCCTATGTCCTGGGATGCGTCGATGAATACCGTGTTTATCCCGATGGGAAGTTCCTCTGTCGACCTGTGGGGCGCTGACCGTATTCCGGAAGATCACAAATACGCCACCTCAATCCTCGCGCTGGATGCGACTACCGGGAAAGAGAAGTGGGTATACCAGACCGTGCATAACGACCTCTGGGATTTCGATATCCCGATGCAGCCGAGCCTGGTTGATTTCCCGACGAAAGAGGGCAACAAGCCCGCGGTGGTGGTGGGCACCAAAGCGGGGCAAATTTATGTTCTTGATCGCCTGACGGGTAAACCGCTCACTGAAGTGAAAGAGGTTCCGGTAAAACCAGCGGATATTCCACGTGAACAGTACCCGGCAACGCAGCCGCGTTCTGTGGGAATGCCGCAGATTGGCGCGGAAACCCTGAAAGAATCGGATATGTGGGGGGCGACGCCGTTTGACCAGCTGGCCTGCCGTATCAGCTTCAAATCAATGCGTTATGACGGTCTGTACACGATGCCGGGAACCGATATTTCCCTGAGCTTCCCGGGCTCGCTGGGGGGAATGAACTGGGGTAGTCTGTCCACCGATCCGAACAACCAGTACATCTTCGTCAACGACATGCGTCTGGGTCTGTGGGTCCAGCTGATTAAACAAGATCCGCAGAGCGCGGTGGCAAACACAGGCGGTGAAGCCGTGAACGCCGGGATGGGCGCCGTTCCGATGAAAGGAACGCCGTATTCGGTCAACAAAAACCGTTTCATGTCACCGCTGGGCATTCCGTGCCAGAAACCACCGTTTGGTTCCCTCTCCGCCATTGACCTGAAAACGCAGAAAATCGTCTGGCAGGTGCCGGTCGGTACCGTTCAGGATACCGGTCCGTTTGGGGTAAAAATGCGTATGCAGATGCCTGTCGGTATGCCGACGCTGGGCGGTACGCTGGCCACGCAGGGCGGTCTGGTCTTCATTGCGGGAACCCAGGATTACTACCTGCGCGCCTTTGATTCTTCTACGGGGGAAGAAGTGTGGAAAGCGCGTCTCCCGGTGGGTAGCCAGGGCGGACCTGTCAGCTATGTATCACCGAAAACCGGCAAACAGTACATTCTGATCTCTGCCGGCGGTGCACGCCAGTCGCCGGATCGTGGTGACTACGTGATTGCCTACGCGCTGGATAAATAACAGCGAAATAAGCAGCCCGGCCCCGTCTTAGTACGGGGCTTTTTTTTGACTAAAAACCACGCACAGGAAGAAAGCAGTGGTTCTGGTCAGCCCGTGAAAAGCACCCGCCAGCGTCGGCGACGGCGAGTCATCTCTCGCCATAGCGCGACTATCTCGTCAGGTTGCAGGGCATCAATAGCCTGCGGCGTTAACACCGGCAAACCATAGCGCTGGCGCAGGGCGGCCACTGCCGTGGCGCTGGCATCCATCGGTGAGCGGATCTGCGTCGCCAGCTGCTGTCGCAACACGCTGAACGCTGCCTCATCGCACGGCGTCAGCTCACGCAAAAATCGTTTGCAGCAACCCAACAGGTTCACGGGAGAACGGTCAGGCGACTGTAACGCCAGCAGCAGGCCATCGCGATCGGCAATACGCTGATAACGACAGCTGACCACGTAGCCAATCTGCTGTTCCACGCGCAGGCGCTGGAAAAATTGCGGTTCGCAGCATAACGCCAGCAGCCGCAGCGCGGCGAGCGACGCGCCCGGCGGCAGGGGAATAAACACCAGCAGCGCCGAATCCGCGCTGGCGTGCGGGATGTGTTCGATCCCGCCGGGACAACCGCTTAACGGCAACGGCTTAGCGTTAACCGGCACCCGGAGCAGGCCAAGCTGCCGGGCTAACCCGTGCGCGTGTCCGGCGCTGCCGCCAACTAACGCCGCCAGCCAGCCGTCCCGTGGCGGGTCCGATGCCAGACGTTCAGGCAATTGCTGAAGCAGCTCACGGATGGCAATGCCTTCTGGCGCTGGCGTAATAGCAGGTGCGGGGTGGGAGAGGCGATCGATTATCGCCCCGATGATGGGTTCCGCCGTCACCATGGCGTCAGGAAGCCGCAGGGTGAGCTGCCAGCTACCGTCAACCGTTTGCCACTCGCCGCTGCCGTCGATATGGCGCAGTTCAGCAAGAAGAGGGCGTAACTGTTTGCCCATCGCCACCCCCTGTGACCTGTCCACGCGCGAATAAAAAGGCCTGCGCAGGATCAGCGTCGGCGGTTGTGTCTGCGCCGACAAATGCAGCAGTGGAGCGGCTTCTGACGTCGGGGCTGGCGCAGCATACCTGGCAGTCTGCGGGTAGAAGGAAAACGCGATGGGGCTATCATCTGCAACCGGCTGGCGACGCCAATGGCTAAGCGGCAGGGCAAAACCCTGGCTGGCAATAATTTCAGCGGTTTCCATTTTTTTGCAGGCCAGATACGAGACTGGCGCCGCCAGTAAGTCAGCACAGAAGGCGGAAAAACCTACGGGCGCCGCGCCGGGCGCAAAACCAAATGCCCGCTGGCGCAGCTGCTCCAGCGTCGGCAGGGCGCTGAAACGCTGCTGTGCCAGCCGATAATAATGCCGCTGCTGCTCATCCGTCGTTTGCTGTAGCGCCCGTAGCCAGTGGGTAATATGCGGGTCAATGTCCTCGGGCCGTTCGCTATCAACCGTCAGCGCCAGCCAGCCGTAATCGTCATCCTGATAAAGCCAGTTCAGGGCGACTTCTTCTGCCAATCCGCGCGCCCGTAGCCCGGCAATCAGGCTTCCGGGGGCGTCGTCCAGTAAAAACTCCCGAAATAAAGTGACGTTGTCACTTTTTCGGATTAACGGACAACGCCACAGTGCGGGTCGCTCCGTCACCGCCAGCTGATAATCTGCTTCAGCGCTAAGACGCAACGGGGGAGCGGTTTCAGGCATGCCTCCTGACGCAAAACCTGACGCAAACGTATGGGCAAGCTCGGCCAGCACATCCAGCGTTTGCGGCCCTTGCAGCCACAATTGCAGGTGTCCTGCCACATAATAGCGACGATGAAAGTCGCGCAACGCGGTTTGCAGCGATACCGGGTCCTGCCCGAGAGACTCCTTGCTACCCACCTGAAAACGGCGAAAAACCGCGGGTTCTTCCATCGCGTGGCGCGCCGCCGCTTCGCGCCTGGCGGAATCATGTTGCTGGATGAGCCGGTTTTCCGCATCAATGACCGCCACTTCGCGCTGTATGTCATGCGGTGAAAGCAGCGGCGCCAGCAACATATCCCGCAGCCGCGCGACGCCGTCGGACAGGTTATCGGCGGCAACGTCGAAGAAAAAAGCGCTGTGGCGAGCCAGCGTGGTGGCATTGACGCTGCCGCCCTGGCGCTGGACCCAGGCCATGAGTCGATCATCGCCCTGATAGCGCTGGCTACCGCGGAACAGCAGGTGCTCAAGCAAATGCGCAAGACCGGCGAAGCGCGGTGGTTCGTGATGGCTTCCGGCACTCACGCGCGCCAGCGCCGCCGCGCGTGTCGCCTGCGGCTGATGCACCAGCGTTGCGCGCAAACCGCCTGCCAGTTCCACGATGCGGGTGGTCATTATCGTTACAGTTCCCGGGTTTTATAGATAAGCTGAGAACGGGTACGGTTGCGGAACTGAAGCTGACCGATCTTCATATCACTACAGGCTGCTTCGCGGCGCGCCTCGAGGATTTTATGATGATGCGGCGATTTGCTGCACACCGGATCGGCGTTATCAGCATTCCCGGTGAGCATAAAGGCCTGGCAGCGGCAGCCGCCGAAGTCCTTCTCCTTTTCATCGCAGGAGCGGCACGGCTCTGGCATCCAGTCAAACCCGCGATAGCGGTTGAAGCCGAAAGAGTCATACCAGATGGATTCCAGACTCTGCTCAAGCACCGACGGGAAATCCACCGGCAGCTGGCGCGCGCTGTGGCAGGGCAGCGCCGTGCCTTCCGGGGTCACGCTGAGGAAAATCGACCCCCAGCCGCCCATACAACCTTTTGGCCGCTCTTCGTAATAATCGGGGGTGACGAACAGCAGGTTGGTCAGATTGCCGCTGGCGGCCATTTTTTGCCGATATTCGGCAACCACGCGTTCCGCGCGGGCGATCTGTTCCCGCGTCGGCAGAAGCCCCTGACGATTAAGGAACGCCCAACCGTAGAACTGGCAGGTGGCAAGTTCGACGTCGTCGGCGTCCAGTTCGATGCACAGCTCGATGATTTTATCGATCTGATCGATATTATGCCGGTGCAGGACGAAATTCAGCACCATTGGGTAATCGCGGGCTTTGACCGCTCTGGCCATGGCCAGCTTCTGCTGGAAGGCTTTTTTATTCCCCGCCAGCGCAGCGTTGAGCACTTCATCGCTGGCCTGGAAGCTAATCTGGATATGGTCCAGACCGGCCTCGCTGAACGCGTCGAGCTTGCTTTCCGTCAGGCCAATTCCCGAGGTGATCAGGTTGGTATAAAAACCGAGATCGCGGGCGGCGCGGATCAGCTCCGGCAGATCTTTACGCGTCAACGGTTCGCCGCCGGAAAAGCCTATCTGCACGCTGCCCATCGCCCGCGCCTGGCGGAAAACCTCAATCCACTGTTCGGTGGTCAGCTCCTGATCCTGCCGGGCAAAGTCCAGCGGGTTAGAGCAGTAAGGACACTGTAGCGGACAGCGATAGGTCAGCTCCGCCAGCAGCCACAGCGGTGGATTGACGGCGGGTTTATTCTGGCTCACGGAAAATAATCCACTTCTGTTGATAAGCGATTTGCAGGAATTCTACGACGTCGTCATCCACGCCGCCGGCTTCCGGGAACCGTTCGTTGAGTATGGCAATGATGGCCGCCGCGTCGCGTTGGCCATCGACCAGTTCGAGGATCGCGGCCGCGGTCTCATTGAGTTTAGCCATGCCTTCCGGATAGAGGATGACATGGCTGTCTTGAGCGGCTTCCCATTGCAGGCGATAGCCGCGACGAAAGGCGACGATGGAGTTTTTTTGCATGCTTATACCAGTCGGGTTGTGTGCCAGGCCGCTTTGTCGGTGACCGTGTGATAAGGCGGACGCTGTAGCGCGTAGGCCATGGTCATCGCGTCGAGCATCGACCACAGGATATCGAGTTTGAACTGAAGGATCTCCAGCATCCGATTCTGCTTTTCCGCGCTATCGCAGTAACGCTTCGCCAGCTCCAGGCCGTGTTCAACGTCGCGGCTGGCCTGGCTGAGGCGGCTGCGGAAATAAAAATAGCCTTCCTCTTTGATCCACGGGTAGTGCTGTGGCCAGCTGTCGAGACGCGACTGATGGATTTGCGGGGCGAACAGTTCGGTGAGCGAGCTGCATGCCGCCTCCTGCCAGTTGGCGCGGCGGGCGAAGTTAACGTAAGCGTCGACGGCGAAACGGACGCCGGGCAGCACGTGGCGTTCGCTGATTAAGTCCTCGCGGCTGAGCCCCACGGCTTCGCCCAGCTGTAGCCAGGCTTCGATACCGCCGTCATGACCGTTGCTACCGTCGTGATCGAGGATCCGCTGCACCCATTTGCGACGCGTGTGCGGATCCGGGCAGTTCGCCATAATTGCCGCGTCTTTCAGCGGGATCGTCGTCTGGTAGTAAAACCGGTTCGCCACCCAGCCCTGGATCTGCTCGCGGCTGGCCTCGCCGTTATGCATCGCGATATGGTACGGATGGTGAATATGATAGTAGGCGCCTTTCGCCCGAAGGGCGTGCTCAAACTCTTGCGGCGAGAGCGTTTCGCGAATGTGCATAGTTAGTCCTGAAGCGTGATGTTCATCCCGTCCCAGCTCACTTCTATTCCCTGCTGCGCAAGGGCGTGACGCTGCGGCGACTGCTCGTTAAGGATCGGGTTGGTGTTATTAATGTGGATCAGAATCTTGCGCTTTGCCGGCAGCGAGGCCAGCAGCGCCATCATGCCGTGTTCATCGCCGAGCGCCAGATGGCCCATGTCGCGGCCGGTATTGCGCCCGACGCCGGTGGCCTGGAGTTCATCGTCCTGCCAGACGGTGCCGTCAATCAGCAGACAGTCCGCTTTTTTAAGCCACGGCAGGATGGTGTCATCGGGTTCACCGAGACCCGGTGCGTAGAACAGCGTCTGACCGTTGCGGCGGTTTTCGATAAACAGCGCCACGTTATGCCCCGGCAGCGGGCGGTCGCGCCACGGCGAATAGGGCGGTGCGTTACTGGCGATGGGGACAGCGGTAAACTGCAAATCAGGGCAGGCTTCCACGCTAAAGGCGGTGAGCGGCGCGATCGGGTGATGAATCAGGCCGCCGTTCCAGTGCCGGAGCATGGTAAAAATCGGGAATCCGCTGGAAAGATCTTCATGCACCTCCGGCGTACACCATACCTGATGCGGGCACCCTTCGCGCAGGCTGAGCAGCCCGGTGGTGTGGTCAATCTGGCTATCGGTGAGAATAATGCCGCCAATATGCGTGCCGCGCAGAACCTCTTTCTTATTCAGTTCTGGCGTATGGGCAATCTGCTGGCTGATATCGGGGGAGGCGTTACACAGCACCCACTCTTTGCCGTTATCGCTGACGATGATCGACGACTGGGTGCGAGGGGTCGCCTGAAGGGTACCGTCGCGCAAACCCTGACAGTTGGCGCAGTTACAGTTCCACTGGGGGAAACCACCGCCAGCGGCGGAACCGAGGACTTTTATAAACATGAAGATGGGCCAGGTAGTCAAACAAAAATGCCCGCACGGATGGCGGGCAGAGCGATTAGCGGTTGGAAATGTACAGGGTCACTTCCAGGCCAAGACGTAAATCAATAAAAGCAGGTTTCTTCCACATCGTTTTTTCCTCTTTAAAAATGCAGCACTAACGCCATTGTTTGTGCCAGTTTTGTGATGGTCATCAAATAATGCGTCACAGGAGGGCAAAGCTCAACCCGAAAGATGTAAGGAATTAACTTAATGTTTACAACGTAACCTATTGTTGCCAAACATTTTGCAATACCTTTTGCCAGTTGCCCCACAGCAGCTTATTCAGCACAAATTGATCATAGCCGCTGTCACGCAACGCGCTGATTAGCCGCGGTAAACCACTCACATCGTGTAAGTCATCAGGCAACGTAATGCCGTCAAAATCGGAGCCCAGCGCGACATGATCGTCACCCATGATGTTAATAAGATAGTCGATATGGCGAACAATCGTACTCAGCGGGGTATCGCTATCGCGTTTACCGTCGGCGCGCAGAAACGCGTTGCCGAAATTGACGCCTGCCACGCCGCCGCTGTCGCGGATAGCCAGCAGCTGCCGATCGGTCAGATTGCGCGGTTGCGGGCACAGCGTATGGGCGTTGGAATGGGTGGCGACCAGCGGTGAAGAGGAATGACGAGCGGTATCCCAGAACGCTTTTTCATTCATATGCGAAACGTCAATCAGCATGTTCAGGGCGTTAGCGTGCTTAATGAGGGCGATACCCTCAGCGGTAAGCCCTGGGCCGCTGTCCGGGCTGCCGGGAAACGCCCCGTTAACGCCGGTGCCAAAACGGTTAGCAATGTTCCAGAAAGGCCCAATGCTGCGCACCCCGGCGGCATAGAAAGCCTGTAGATCGCCTCCCTCGCCGTCAAAACCGCCCGCGCCCTCAATATGCGCCACCATCGCCAGCACTTTATCCTGACGGCAGCGTTCGATATCCGCCGCGCTCAGGCACAATCGCGCCCGGCCATCGGAGTGGGCGACAAGCTGCTTAAGGATCGTCAGCTGCTGCCAGAGAATGTCGACCGGCTGCCACGGCTCGCTGGCGTATTGTGGCGCCATGCGGGCGATATACTCCTGCGGCGGCACGAACAGCGCGAACAGCCCGCCGGAAAATCCGCCTTGCTGCATGCGCGGATAATCGAGGTGTCCGTTCTCAATGCCGGAGAAGAAGGCCGTTACCGGATCCTGGCGATGGTGAAGCCATAAATTAAGCAACAGGTCATTGTGACCATCAAAAATCGCCATAGCGCATCCCACTGTCTTTTATTGCTGCGAAAGTTGCCTGGCACGATAACCGATTTGTCCGGTCCGGCAAGGGGAAAATTACAACTTAGCAGCAATTGTTAATATCACTTAACAGTGAGGAGATCCTCAAAGCGGGTGGTGTAGCGGGGTGAAAGCATTTCCCGTTTCATCTGCCACGGCTGCTGAATACCCTGTCCCGCGAAGTAAAGCGTGCCACGGCCATTTTCAGCATTCAGATGGTCTAATACATCCATTAACTTTTGGCTGTTTTTCCTGGGTGCGTTGTCGTCAAACAGATTAAGTTGCGCGACGCCCTGGCTATAAAAATCTCCCAGCATCACTCCGGCTTTCTGGTACCGATGGCCGTTCTTCCAGACCGCATCCAGACAACGAACTGATGCGCCGATAATATCCCGGCTATCCTGGGTTGGGGTGAGCAGTTTTACCGACGCGCTATTGCCATAATATGGCTCGTTAAGCGCGAAGGGCGAGGTTTTAACAAATACGGAGATAAAGCGGCAATGCTGATGCTCATTGCGAAGTTTTTCTGCTGCCCGGGCGGCATAACTACAGATGGCCTGGCGTACATCGTCATATTCGGTGAGGCGTTCGCCAAACGAGCGCGAACAGACGATTTCTTGCTTTACCGGGGCAAACTCTTCCAGTTCAAGACACGGTTCCCCCCGTAATTCACGCACCGTTCTCTCCAGCACGACATTGAAATGTTTTCTTATGAACCGGATATCGGTGTCTGCCAGTTGCAGGACGGTCTTAATCCCCATCATCTCAAGCTTCTTCGCTATGCGACGTCCTACACCCCAAACGTCTTCGACGGGTAGCGCCGCCATCAGCTTTCTCTGACGATCCACATTGGATAAATCAACAACGCCTCCCGTCTGGCGCTGCCAGCGTTTCGCCGCGTGATTTGCCAGTTTCGCCAGCGTCTTTGTGGGTGCGATGCCCACTCCGACGGTCAGATGGGTGCGTTGCAGTACGGTCGCTCTCATTTCATGCCCAAAGTCGGAAAGATCGCGACAATTACGCACGCCGGTAAGATCGCAAAAGATCTCATCAATTGAGTATATTTCGCTACGAGGCGACATCTCTTCAAGCGTGTTCATTACCCGGTTGGACATATCCGCGTAAAGTTCATAATTACTGCTGAAACAAACCACGCCATGATGCCTGAAGAGATCTTTCTGTTTGAAGTACGGTTCACCCATTTTCACAAAGGGTTTGGCTTCAGCGGAGCGAGAGATGACGCACCCATCGTTATTGGATAACACGACCACCGGTCGTCCCTTCAGGTCCGGGCGAAAAACCGTTTCACAGGAAGCATAGAAAGCGTTCACATCACACAGTGCAAACATGGTCAGCTCGCTCTGGTATCGCCAGGTGGGGTGAAAAACTGCATTATGATCACCGTTAATCAATACTGTATTTATATGGGTCTTCCCCGATCATGGTGGGAAGGCTCAGAACGCCATATTCAGCTTTCCGTAGTGGAACATCACCCCCAGTTTAAAGCGCTCCCGGTTTCGGTATCCCCTGGCTTTTATCCTCAGCAGCCTGATCTTGCTGTTAAGTGCCTCCGCATTTCCGTTTGAGACACTGTGTCGCATCGCATTCAGGATCCCGTACAGCCTTTTTCCTATCGTTTTCGCGGCATTTTTCATCATGGGAACGTCACTGTTAGCCGCCAGCGCCAACCATCTCTGCCAGTCACTCCGTCTTTCCTCGCTCCATGGCCTGTTCCAGATATCCTTTGCCAGCTCTTTCAGCGCCCAGCACTGGCTCGTCAGCTTCATCTGTGCACGCAGCCACATCAGCTTTTCCTGCCGGGATTCGGTCATCCACTTATCGCTGTACTGCCACAGGAAGCGGGTTCCTTTTGCCTGGTGTCGGCTTTCAACAGGGAGGTGCGGATGTTCATTCTGACGGGTTTTATCAACTACCTCGCCCAGTTGCTTCGCCACATGGAAGCGGTCAAAGGCGATTTTCTCAACCGCACTGGGTAAGTGGATACGCGCTGCTCTTATATAGCCCGCGTTCATGTCCATTGAGAGCGTTTTGATAGCCAGCAACTGCCCATCAGTGAGCGTGCGAAGATAGCCGGCAAGACTCTCTGTGCCGCGATCATCCGTTAAGGCCAGCGCCCGACCATCGCGATCGGAGATCACCGTTATGTAACGATGTCCTTTTTTAAAGGCGACCTCATCCACATTCATATGACGGGCGGATAATGGCTTTTTTATCCGGGCAAGACCTCGCTTAACTGCCCGGGTCATAATGCCGTCAACCGCATTCCAACTGAGCTTAAGTTGCTTCCTGACAGCATCAACGGTGCTGATTTTCAGCCATGAGAGAACGAACGATTCGAATAGCAACGTATACCGGCTTCCGGGGCCAGCCCACGGAACAGGCAACGTCAGGCAGCCATGCTCCGGACACATAATTCGTGGAACATCGGCTTCAACAATAGTGGTGAACTGGCAGGTATCAAGATGGCGCCATTTACGATGACGGTGATCGTGAACAGAACAGGATTTACCGCAGGTCGGACAGGCTAGCCGGGTGTTTTCAGCGATCTCAATAGTGACAGTAACAGAACCGGCATTTTCATCGAGAGAAAGGGACTTTACCTGCCACGGATCGGACAGGTTGAGAATATGAGCGTAGAGGGACTTTTCATCCATGGCGGTGACCTCTGGCGATTAAATACACCATTATCATGCCTTCAGCCACCACAACAAGGGAAGACCCATTTATATACAGTATTGTATATTGATAGCAAAGATCAAGGGTAACAAGGCATCATGGCGTACGGGCGTAGAAGGGTAATTATCACGACCAGACTATTTGGGTATACTTCTTCACTTATAACTATGCATGTCAGGTAACGAAATATGCGGGAGAGCATTAACGTTCTTTTTGTGGTGCTGTCTTTTGTGGCACTGATTATGCTGATACGCTTTTTCGTCAGGCGTATTCGGCATCCAACGCGCATCGTTGCCGATAGCCGGGGAATGAAAAAAATCTCAACCCATCCTGTCTGGTTTGGCGGCTCGTCAGGTAAAACCTACTTTTATGATGAGCAGTATTTATACGAGGTTATAAAGAGCAGCACCCGTAAAATTGAGCTGGCGACTATCATAAAAATTAAACCAGGCTCGATAGTGATAAATAACAGGCGGATCTGGTCTGTGACTTATCTTGAGGGAACCCGTGAAAAACAGGTGCAATTTTATAATAATCTGACGGTGTTTAATCAAAACTTCGCTGCGTTTTTAGAGGCAGTAAAACGCGTGAACCCTGAGGCAGATATTAAAGCCGTGTCATTGTTCAACCTGTGACTGGAATACAACATATGTGGCTTTCTGACTGCCCATACGACAGGTATGGGCAGTGAAGCCGTCGATATTACTTCTTCTTGTTCATCATCGCCTTGAGATCGGCAAAGGGGTTAAACGTGGCGACACCCACGTCTTTTTGCGCATCCTCACCCGCGACAACGGTGGTGCCATACTGATCCGCTTCGGTGTACTTTGAGTGTTCGTGATCGTGACAAAACAGGCACAACAGCTCCCAGTTACTGCCATCTTCCGGGTTATTGGTGTGATCGTGGTCGATATGGTGAACCGTGAGTTCACGAAGATTTGAATAAACAAACTCACGCGAGCAGCGTCCACAAACCCAGGGGTAGATTTTTAGCGCTTTTTCACGGTAGCCGCTTTCCAGCCGTGCGTAGTTTTTGGGGATCAGAGCCATTGCTGATGTTACCTGTTAAAAAGAGAATAGTTCACACTATATCCCATTATGAGATGTCAGGAGAATGCCTCCTCTTCGGGAAGGCAGCGTGCGATTTGCGTATTTCTGTCAGTTTATTTGAAGCATTCCGTTAAATAATCACCATTTATTCTCATCCGTTAATGCGTAGAGTAGGGATAACGCAATGCTTTATCAGGATACTCCACTATGAAAAAGATCGGATTTTTGTCGTTTGGTCACTGGACGCCGTCACCCCAGTCCGGCACGCGAACCGCGGCTGACACGCTGCTACAGTCCATCGATCTGGCGGTCGCCGCCGAAGAGCTGGGCGCGGACGGGGCTTATTTCCGTGTGCATCACTTTGCCCGCCAGCTCAGTTCGCCATTCCCCTTGCTGGCGGCAATAGGCGCGAAAACCAAACGCATTGAAATCGGGACGGGCGTGATCGACATGCGGTATGAAAATCCGCTGTATATGGCGGAAGATGCTGGCGCGGCAGATCTCATCTCCGGCGGGCGATTACAGCTTGGTATCAGCCGGGGTTCCCCGGAGCAGGTGATTGATGGCTGGCGTTATTTTGGTTACGTGCCGCAGGAAGGGGAAAACGAATCTGATATGGCGCGCCGCCACACAGAGGTACTGCTTGATGTATTACGCGGTGAAGGGTTTGCGAAGCCTAACCCACAGCCGATGTTCCCAAACCCGCCGGGATTGTTGCGTCTGGAGCCGCATTCAGAAGGCTTACGCGATCGTATCTGGTGGGGGGCTGGCTCTAATGCAACGGCAGTATGGGCGGCAACACTGGGGATGAACCTGCAAAGCTCAACGCTGAAAGATGATGAAACCGGCGAGCCGTTCCATATTCAGCAGGCAAAACAGATCCGTGCCTACCGACAGGCCTGGGCTGAGGCAGGGCATACCCGTCAGCCACGCGTTTCGGTCAGCCGCAGTATTTTTGCCCTGATGGACGATCGCGACCGGATGTATTTCGGTTCAAGCCGCAATGAAAGCGACAGCGTGGGCTATCTGGATGAGAAAACGCGGGCCATTTTCGGACGCAGCTATGCCGCAGAGCCAGACAAGCTGATTGAACAGTTGAAAAAGGATGAAGCGATCGCGGAAGCGGATACGCTGTTACTTACCGTGCCGAATCAGCTGGGCGTGGAATACAACGCACATGTGATCGAGTCCATCCTGAAACATGTCGCACCGGAAATGGGATGGCGCGATCGCAATGCTTAATCTGGCTCTCTGGTATCGCCGGTTTGGTGAGCCTGAATCGGTACTGCAAGCGGAAACTACACCATTGTCGCCGCGACAGCCGGGAGAGATACGTGTGCGCATGCTTTTTTCCCCGGTGAACGCCTCCGATCTCATCCCCATCACCGGAGCATATCGCCATCGCACGCCGCTGCCTGCGATAGCCGGTTATGAAGGGGTCGGAATAGTGACCGAAACGCCCGCCGCTTATCCGGCGCTACTGGGCAAGCGGGTCCTGCCGTTACGGGGGCAGGGAACCTGGCAGCGCTATGTCGACTGCCCGGCGGCGTATGCGGTTCCCGTCCCGGACGACGTCGACTCGCTACTTGCCGCGCGGGCGTATATCAACCCGCTTGCCGCACAGATAATGCTGGACCGCTATCCTCCGGTCGGGAAAACGGTGCTGCTCACCGCTGCCGGTTCTGACTGCGCCGTTCTGCTCGGGCAATGGGCACGCCAGGCGGGCGCAGAGGCGGTTTACGGGATCCATCGCTCGCCCGTGCACGCTCAACGTCTGGCTGAAATGGGGATCGTCCCGATTGCGCAACATGATACGGCCGCCGTCAACGCTGCCGCCGCGCAAGCGGAGGTGGTGTACGACGCCACGGGCGGCAGTCTGGCGGAGACGATCCTGAGCGTGATGCCCGAAACCGGCACCTTTGTCTGCTACGGGCTACTCTCCGGGCAGACCTTCCGGCAGCAGCGGCCGTTGCCGCGCGTGGCGTGGTTTCACATTCGTAACTATCTGGACGCGCTGAGCGCTGAGGCGTGGCAGGCGGAGTTTCGGCGCATCTGGCCTAAACTGCGCGCCAGCCAGTGCAGCGATGTCACCCTCTACCCGCTGTCGGAATGGCAGCGGGCAGTGGGCAACTATCGCGAAGCGGGAAGAACGGGTAAGCCCATGCTGTCGATGGACAATTAATCGGCCTTATGGCTCATGTCGCTCAGCAGTACAGCGATACTTTGTCCACCGGCGGTCTGCTCCAGGCCAATTTTGACAATAATTGTCAGCGGAACGGAGAGCAGCATGCCGACAGGCCCGAGCAGCCAGCCCCAGAAAATCAGGGACAGGAACACAACAAGGGTTGAAAGCCCCAGCCCGCGTCCCATTATCCGTGGTTCGAGAATGTTCCCGAAGACAAGGTTAATCACCAGATAGCCTGCCAGCAGAATCAGGGCATCATACAAACCGCTGAAAACCAGCACCTGAAGGATAGGGGGGATCGCCGCCAGCACGGAGCCGATGTTAGGAATATAGTTGAGCGCAAAGGCCAGCAGCCCCCAGACAAAGGCAAAACGCACATCCAGCGCGGCGAGCATCCCCCAGACCACTAATCCCGTCACCAGGCTGATGGCCGTTTTCAGCACCAGATAGCGTGAAACGCTGTCGAGCGCGCGCTGAATGGCGCCCATTCCCTCTACCGGACGCACCATGATGTGCTGGAGCTTTGCAGGCAGCTGTGGAACTTCCAGCAGCATAAACACAACCGTCAGGAACAGCAGGAAAATCGAGGTCATGGCGTTGGAGAGTTGTGCCAGCAGGCTGGTGACAATCGTCATGGCGGCATTCGGATCGATGTATTTAAGCAGTTCCTCAACCGAGACTTCGATACCCGCGCGTTGCAGCCAGGGTTCAATTTGCAGCAGCGGGGTCGCCAGGGAAGAGCGGTATGTCGGTAGCGTCCGCGCCAGCTCGTTCAGGGAGGTTCCCAGATAGGCGACTAACAGCACCATCGCAACGATAATAATACTGATAAGCAGGCTTATCGCCAGCACACGCGGGATGCGCAGCCGCACCATTCGCTGCACCAGCGGATTGAGGATCACCGCGATAAAAAGCGCCAGGATAAAAGGCACGATGATATCGGCCGCAAAACGAACGCCGGTCAGAATGATCATCAGCATGCCCAGCATGATGACGATCTTAAGCCCGTTGAGGGTGATAATAGGTTTGGCCATGGACGTTCCTGAACAGTTTTTTATTTATAATAGAGGGGAAAGCGGATTAAAAAAACTAACCAAAATCAAACAGACTGGGTAAAGAAATGAAAAGGCTTTGAGTAAATTCCTGGCTTATGATACAAATCAGGCGTGTTCAACTACCGAGGACAATTTTCATCCGCAAAGACGAGAAGCAACACCGCGGATAATTGTAATTTTATGGACAATTTGTTCAGGACGTATTTTTCAAACAACTCTGCTCTGTTTTCAACCTCCCTCTGCCTGCTTTCTGGTGAGCAACACTGGCGTTCCGCGCTATAGTCACGTCTTCTGCCTGAGCTAGCGCTATGCGCTTAGCTAACTGATTTAATTCCCAATTTTTTGGTTTGCTGTCCGCAGCGAGCCTCGATGGATTATATTCTCAAGCAGGAGAAAAAACATGTTTTACTGGATTTTATTAGCTCTGGCGATCGTCGCTGAAATTACCGGCACCTTGTCGATGAAATGGGCAAGCGTGAGTGATGGCAGCACCGGTTTTATTTTGATGCTGGTCATGATTACGCTTTCCTATATTTTCCTCTCTTTTGCGGTTAAAAAAATCGCGCTGGGCGTGGCATACGCATTGTGGGAAGGTATTGGTATTTTATTGATTACGCTGTTTAGCGTCATGTTATTTGATGAAACCCTGACGACAATGAAAATTGCCGGGCTGACGACCCTGGTCGCAGGTATCGTGCTGATTAAATCGGGTACACGCAAACCGGCAAAACAGCAGAAGGAGCAGACCCATGCAGCAGTTTGAATGGATCCACGCGGCCTGGCTGGCTTTCGCCATCGTTCTGGAAATTATTGCCAACGTCTTTCTGAAGTTCTCCGACGGTTTTCGTCGTAAAGCCTACGGCCTGTTATCGATTGCCGCGGTTCTGGGGGCGTTTAGCGCCCTGTCACAGGCGGTGAAAGGCATCGATCTGTCCGTGGCCTATGCGCTGTGGGGGGGCTTCGGTATTGCCGCCACCCTGGCGGCAGGCTGGATTATGTTCGGGCAGCGTTTAAACAATAAAGGCTGGATAGGGCTGGTATTACTGCTCGCCGGCATGATCATGATTAAACTGGCCTGAGTGACCTACTGCTGCGCCAGGGCTTCCAGCCGGTCGCGAAAACCGGTCACCGACAACGCCCGGTTATCGGCGCGCCAGCGGTCTTTCGCCGCTGGCGCAGAACTCTGAACGCCAATCAGCTGCCAGCCGTTATCGGTTTTTAACATCAGGGGCGATCCGCTATCACCCGGTAGCGTATCGCACTGATGCGACAGTACGCTGTTTTGCGCCCAACCCGTCACCACGCAGTCCGTATGGGTGTACAGCGAATCGAGGTGATCAACAGGATAACCTGATTGCGTCACTTTTCGATCGGCGGCTTTCAGGGCGGCGGTGAGCGCGGCCTTATCGCCATCAAAGAGCGGCAGCGGGGTGATCCCGGACGGCGGATAACGTAAAACGATCAGCCCGAAATCCCAGGAGGCCGCCCCGGGCGGCACAATCCAGCCATCGCCATCCGGTTTCAGGCGTTTGCCAAGCGACGGATCCACTCGCCCCTCAATACCGTGAATTTCGTAGCGCCATATTCCTTTTTGCGACACAAAGCGCAGGGCGATCGCTTTATCCGGTTTGCCTTCAGGCGGCATTAACAGGCAATGACCCGCCGTCAGCGCAAGGCGTGGCGTAATGAGGGTTGCGGTACATAAATTGCCGCTGGCGGTTTCCAGTTGCCCGATGGCATCCCAGGGCGATTCGGTAGGATCGGTGACACGCGTACGATCGTCATGACCAAAAAACAGCGTCTTTACCTCTTTGGCGCTAATGGCGTCATCGTCGCCATCATCCGCATGTGAAAAGCCAGCAAAAAGGCTAAACGTTCCCAGTAACAACACAACAGATTTACGCATATCACACTCTGGTGGGGGTAATTATGATTATTAAAAGTGAACCCTATGAAAATACTATAGACGCGACGGCGAGAAAGTGGGAGTAAAATCAGCGTGCTACATTCAGGAAAGATAAAAGTGGCTGGCGATGAGCGCGCATAAAATTAGCAGGATAAGAATGAACTCAAACCGATAGCGCCGCAGCATACGCCCTCCGGATAAAAAAACGGCGCTGACCGCAAACCCGTTCAGCGCCGGTTTACCAACGTGCCCCGAAGGGCACGGTTAAGCTTGTACTCTTACGCTGCTGGCTGTGCAGCAGGTTTAGCCGCTTCGTGTTTTGCCGCTTTTTTGTGATGTTTTTTAGCCGCCTGGGCTTTCTGCTCTACCGCAGGTTTTGCCGCTTTTTTATGGTGCTTTTTCGCGGCCTGCGCTTTTTGTTCTGCC
Organism: Enterobacter cloacae complex sp. 302F9; assembly: GCF_050030335.1. Classification (NCBI taxonomy): domain Bacteria; kingdom Pseudomonadati; phylum Pseudomonadota; class Gammaproteobacteria; order Enterobacterales; family Enterobacteriaceae; genus Enterobacter; species Enterobacter cloacae complex sp. 302F9. The sequence continues at coordinate 2,143,640 of NZ_JBLGUC010000001.1, forward strand.
GCTGGTTTAGCCGCTTTGTGATGTTTTTTATGGTGAACCGTTTTGGCCGGAGCAGCGGTGGATGCCGCAGGCGCTGCGGTGGCGGTAGTTTCAGCCGCGAATGCAGCGGAAGACAGACCCATAGCAGCGGCAACAACCAGAGCTAATACTTTTTTCATTTTCATACCCTCGAATTTGGTTTCTCATTTAACCCCACTGCGGGGCCGTTGAAATAACTATATCCCTGTAAATTCGGGGTTTCCGTGAGTGATTGGTATCGGCGTGTAACCATATGTACAACGCCAGGGTGGACCCCCGGCGCGTTCGGTTACAGGTAGCGGGACGTCAGGTGTTCGCGGAAGTAGCGGATATTCAGATCTTCACCCGTGGCCTGGGTGATGAGCTGCGACGTGCTGAAACGGCTGCCGTGCTGCCAGATATTCTGACGCAGCCAGTCAAACAGCGCCGAGAAATCGCCCCCGGCAATGGATGCCTGCAACCCGGGCAGCGCAGTTTTGGCGGCATGGAACAGCTGTGCCGCATACATTGCCCCCAGCGTGTAAGACGGGAAGTAGCCAAAACCGCCGTCGGTCCAGTGGATATCCTGCATACAGCCGTTGCGGTAGTTATCTTTGGTGGATAACCCAAGCCAGGCCTGCATTTTCTCATCCCATAACGCGGGAATATCATCGACTTCAATTTCGCCATTGATTAGCGCGCGCTCGATCTCATAGCGCAGCACCACATGCGCCGGATAGCTCACTTCATCCGCATCAACGCGGATGTAGCCCGGCTTCACGCGCTGGTTCCAGGCAATAAAATTCTCTTCGCTGAATGCCGCCTGGCTACCGAAACGGGCATGAACCGCCGGAAGCAGATGCTTCAGGAAAGCGTCGCTGCGGCCCAGCTGCATTTCAAAGAACAAGCTCTGGGATTCATGGATCGCCGTAGAACGCGCCAGCGCAACGGGCTGGCCGGCCCACGCTCGCGGAAGGTTTTGCTCGTAGCGGGCATGTCCGGTTTCGTGGATCACGCCGAAAAGCGCGCTGAGCAGTTCATCTTCATCGTAACGCGTGGTGATACGCACATCTTCCGGCACGCCGCCGCAGAACGGGTGGGCGCTAACGTCCAGACGACCGCCGTTAAAATCGAAGCCAAGCATTTTCATCGCTTCCAGGCCCAGCTCGCGCTGCGTGGCGGTCGGGAAGGGACCCTGTGGCGGAACGAACGATCGTTGAGCCTGTTTTTCCACAACCTTTGCCAGCAGCTCCGGCAGCCAGGACTTCAGATCGCCGAACAGCACATCCAGGCGAGCGCTGGTCATGTCGGGTTCAAAGATATCCAGCAGCGCGTCGTAAGGCGTGCAGCCTTTAGCCTCAGCGCGCAGGCGGGCCTCTTCACGACTGAGTTTCACCACCTCTTTCAGGTTGGCTGAAAAGCCCTGCCAGTCGTTGGCCGGACGCTGAGTGCGCCACGCGTGTTCACACCTGCTGCCCGCCAGCGATTTGGCCTCCACCAGCGATTCCGGCAGTAAAGTGGCCTGCTGGTAGTGGCGTGTCATTTCACGCAGGTTGGCTTGCTCAACGTCGTTCAGATCTTCGTCTGCCGCCGCCGCCAGCCATTCACCCACTTTTTTATCGGTCAGGATCTGATGTTGCAGGACGCTCATCTCCGCCAGCGCTTCACCGCGCGCGGCGCTGCCGCCTGGCGGCATCATGGTGAACATGTCCCAGCTGGCGATGGAGGAGAGGTGCGAGAAGCGGGAGAGGCGCTGGAAGGTGCGGGTGAGTTGTTGATAATTATTGTTTTTCATGAAGTCCTCGTGTCTGAATCAGCCGATGACAAAAATTAGCATCGGCTCGATTTAAACACGAAGAGGGCTGAATGTTAATGCAGTCGTTTATGCAGGCTCGCGCCCACCAGCAGCGCAGCGCACAGCATCAGCGCGATAAATCCGCCCACGCCGTTCCAGCCGTAGTTGTGCCAGAACACCCCGCCGAGCGTACCGGCTATGCTGGAACCAAGATAGTAACTGAACAGATACAGTGACGAAGCCTGACCTTTGGCGCGGCGCGCGCGCGGGCCAATCCAGCTGCTGGCAACGGAATGCGCGGCAAAGAAGCCCGCAGAGAAGAGCAGCATTCCGGCAAAAATCAGCCACAGGGAAGAGAAAAGCGTCATCAGCAGTCCGAACAGCATTACGGCGGTGGAAACCAGCATCACCGGACCACGGCCGAAGCGCGCGGTCATGGCGCCCGCTTTTGGCGAACTCCATGTCCCGGTGAGATACGCCACCGAGAGCAAACCCACCAATGCCTGGCTAAGATGCCACGGTGAAAGCATCAGACGATAGCCAATGTAGTTGAACAGCGTCACGAACGAGCCCATCAGCAGGAAACCGGTCAGGAACAAACGGGGCAGCCCTTGATCGCGCCAGTGCAGACGAAAGTTGATAAATAACGTTTTCGGACGCAGGGAGGTCGGGCGGAAATGGCGCGATTCCGGCAGGATTTTCCAGAACATCAGCGCCGAAGCGAGGGCGAAGCAGCCGATAACGGCCAGCGCAATGCGCCAGTTAAAGAAATCAGTAAACACACCGCTGAGCAGGCGTCCGCTCATCCCGCCGATAGAGTTCCCGCTAATGTACAGCCCCATGGAGAAGGCCACGAAGCTCGGGTGGATCTCCTCGCTGAGATAGGTCATCCCGACCGCCGCAACGCCGCTCAGGGATAACCCAATCAGCGCGCGCATGACCAGAATGCCGTGCCAGCTGGTCATCATGGTGGACAGCAAGGTACACACGGAGGCCAGCATTAACGCCGTTACCATGACCTGCTTACGCCCGATGGCATCCGAAAGTGGCCCAGTGAACAGCAGACCGATCGCCAGCATCCCGGTGGAAATGGAGAGCGAAATACTGCTGCTGGCTGGCGACACGCCAAATTCATGCGACAGGACCGGCAGGATCGGCTGAACGCAGTAGAGCAGGGCAAAAGTGGCGAGACCCGCTGAGAAGAGCGCCAGCGTGACGCGCATAAACTGGGGGGTACCACGTTTAATAAACTGAACCGGCTGCGGTGCTGCGGGTAAATCATCAATGTCGCTGGCCGGCGCGATATCAACGGTCGTTGTACGGCTCACACATAATCCTTGCTTAAACATCCCCGTGGTTTCTGGTGACGGGTATGACCACAAGATTAGGGTAGGAAAATGTAAATATTCTGTCTAATATATTAATAATCTCAAATGATACTTTAAAAATATGAATATCGAGCTGCGCCATCTGCGCTATTTTGTCGCCGTCGCCGAAGAGCTGCATTTTGGTCGTGCGGCGGCAAGGCTGAATATCTCTCAGCCACCGCTAAGCCAGCAGATCCAGATCCTGGAGCAGCAGGTCGGGGCGCGTCTGCTGGCGCGAACCAACCGCAGCGTGAGCCTGACGGCGGCGGGAAAACAGTTTCTCGCCGATAGCCGGCAGATCCTGAGTATGGTGGAGGACGCCGCCGCCAGAGCGGAACGGCTTTATCTTGGGGAGACGGGGGAGCTGCGCATCGGGTTTACCTCATCGGCCCCCTTTATCAGCGCTGTTTCACAAACGCTATCCTCGTTTCGCCGTAACTTTCCGGATGTGCATATTCAGACGCGCGAAATAAATACCCGGGAGCAGATATCGCCGCTTAACGAAGGATCGCTCGACCTGGGGCTGATGCGTAACACGCAGTTGCCTGATACCCTGGCGTGGCAGGTGATCCTCCGCGAACCGCTGATGGCGATGATCCCCCGGGATCATCCGCTCGCCGCGCAGCACAGCGTCTCGCTGGCTGAACTGGCGAAAGAGCCGTTTGTCTTTTTTGACCCACAGGTGGGTACCGGGTTGTATGACGATATTCTTGGTCTGATGCGGCGATATGGCCTTGTCCCGACTATCGCGCAGGAGGTGGGGGAAGCCATGACGATCATTGGTCTCGTTGCCGCAGGGCTTGGCGTGTCGATTCTCCCGGCCTCATTTAAACGGGTACAACTGGCGGAAATGCGCTGGGTGAAGATAGCCGAGCAGGATGCAGTCTCAGAGATGTGGCTGGTGTGGTCTAAACATCATGAACAGAGCCATGCGGCACAGCGTTTCAAAGAACAATTAATTACCGCTTCTCGCGGGCATTATTTATAGGGAAAAGTGGGCGAAAATGTGCAGTAAATCACATGGCTAAGTAAAAATTTGACGTCAGCCATTGAAGTGCTTCACCATAGCCCTCAGTTTATTTCGAAGCTCGAAAATAAGGGAGTACGAGGTGGTTGCTGATAGTCAGCCAGGGCATATCGATCAGATCAAGCAGACCAACGCGGGTGCCGTTTATCGCCTGATTGATCAGCTTGGTCCGGTTTCGCGTATCGATCTTTCGCGCCTGGCACAACTGGCACCCGCCAGTATTACCAAGATTGTCCGCGAAATGCTGGAAGCCCATCTGGTTCAGGAAACAGAAATTCAGGAGCCGGGCAGCCGTGGCCGTCCGGCGGTAGGGCTGGTGGTGGAAACGGAAGCCTGGCACTACCTGTCGCTGCGGATTAGCCGCGGGGAAATCTTCCTCGCGCTGCGCGACCTCAGCAGCAAGCTGGTGGTGGAGGACCGGCTGGAACTCCCGCTTAATGCAGAGCAACCACTTCTCGATGCCATTCTGACCCACATCGACCAGTTCTTTATTCGTCACCAGCAGCGTCTTGAACGTTTAACGGCGATTGCGATCACCCTGCCGGGAATTATTGATACCGAAAATGGCATTGTTCACCGCATGCCGTTTTATGAAAACGTCAAAGAGATGCCGCTGGGCGACGTGCTGGAAAACCACACCGGTGTGCCGGTCTACATTCAGCATGATATCAGCGCCTGGACGATGGCGGAGGCATTGTTTGGTGCCTCCCGGGGCGCACGCGACGTAATTCAGGTGGTGATTGATCATAACGTTGGCGCAGGTGTGATCACCGACGGGCGTCTGTTGCATGCTGGCAGCAGTAGCCTGGTGGAGATCGGCCATACGCAGGTCGATCCGTACGGAAAACGCTGCTACTGCGGTAACCATGGCTGTCTGGAGACGATTGCCAGCGTCGAAAGCGTGCTGGAGCTGGCGCAGGTGCGGCTCAGCCAGTCGATGAGCTCCACGCTGCACGGTCAACCGTTAAGCGTCGAGGCACTGTGCGCTGCGGCAAGGCAGGGCGATCTGCTGGCGAAGGACATTATTACCGGCGTGGGCAATAATGTCGGGCGCATTCTGGCCATTATGGTGAACCTGTTTAACCCGCAAAAAATACTGATCGGCTCCCCGCTCAGCCAGGCGGCGGATATCCTCTTTCCGGCGATTTCCTCCTGCATCAATCAGCAGGCGCTTCCCGCGTACAGTAAAAACATCGTGGTCGAAAGTACGCAATTTTCCAACCAGGGTACGATGGCCGGCGCCGCGCTGGTAAAAGATGCGATGTACAACGGCTCGTTACTGATTCGTTTGCTACAGGGCTAACTCTTTTCCAGAGATGTACGAAAAATTGCGCTATCTCAAGCCCGGTAGCGCACGCATCCCGTAGACTTTCCCCACTGAATTATTTACCTGGTTTATATTTTGAAGCATACCCAAGAGGTGGAATGAGTCATGCTTAAGCGTTTCTTTATTACTGGTACGGATACGTCTGTCGGGAAGACAGTCGTATCCCGCGCGTTACTTCAGGCCCTGGCGGCAAGCGGTAAACGCGTTGCAGGATACAAGCCGGTTGCAAAAGGCAGTAAAGAGACGCCAGAAGGGCTGCGCAATAAGGATGCCCTGGTTCTGCAAAGCGTCTCGTCTCTGGAACTGCCTTATGATGCCGTTAATCCTATCGCCTTAAGCGAAGAGGAAAGCAGCGTCGCTCACAGTGGGCTTATCAACTACAGCCTGCTTTCTGATGGCCTGGCAAATCTGAGTGAAAAGGTTGACCACGTTGTCGTTGAAGGGACCGGCGGCTGGCGCAGCCTGATGAACGATTTACGTCCCCTTTCCGAATGGGTGGTGCAGGAGCAGTTGCCGGTGATTATGGTCGTGGGCATTCAGGAAGGATGCATCAACCATGCCTTGCTGACGGCGCAGGCTATCGCTAATGACGGCCTGCCGCTGATTGGTTGGGTGGCGAACCGTATTAACCCGGGTCTTGCGCACTACGCTGAAATCATCGATGTGCTGAGCAAAAAGCTGCCTGGCCCGCTGGTGGGCGAACTGCCTTATCTGCCCCGCGCCGAGCAGCGCGAATTAGCGCACTACATCGATCTCTCGGCTTTCGGCGGTATGCTGGCCGTAGATCGAGTCGTGGCGTAGCGTTCTCGACAATACCGACGCCACAACACAGGCAACCAGCAAACCGGGAAGTAAAAAATACTGCCCGGTCATCTCACATACCATCAAGGCCGACATGATTGGCGCATGCGTTGTGGCGGCGAGCAGCGTCGCCATACCCGCCAGTCCGAGCAGGATCGCCGTCTCAGAGCCAGGAAACCACAGCGCAAAGATCTGCGCAAACAGCATTCCCGTTGCCATACCGACGAACAAGGTTGGCGTGAACACGCCTCCCGGCGCGCCGGACCCGCTGCTTGCCAGCACCGCCAGCAGCTTGCAAATAAAGACGCCAGCAATCACCGACAGCAGCGGCGGCGACTGCAAAAACGCCTGAACCACGCTATAGCCATTCCCCCATACCTTCGGCGTCAGCAGCGACAGCAGCCCTACGATCAGACCACCCAGCGCCAGCTGCCACGGCGGTGAAAGTTTGAGACGCAGAAACAGCCTGTGGCTGGCCGCCATCAGCCACATCAGCAGCGGGCCGCAAACGCCAGCCAGCAGACCCACGCCAACGATCAGGAAATAATCCATCGCCGTAAGCATCTCGCTGAGATGGACATCATATAGCGTATTCGCGCCGGGACTTAACAGGCGCGTGGTCAGCAGGGCCACTACAGCAGCAATCACCACCGGGCCGAGGGAGGCCAGCATCAGCGTGCCAAACAGGATCTCTGCGATAAACAGGCTGCCCGCCAGCGGCGCATGATAGGCGCTGGCCATCCCGGCGGCGGCACCGCAGGCGATCCACAGTTTCCATTCGGATTTCGGCGTACAACGTTGTGCAAAAAAGGAGGCGGCGAGGGCAGCAAGCAGGATCATGGCGCCTTCACGGCCGATGGCGCTGCCGCTGGCGACCACCAGCAACGACGCGAGGGATTTCACCAGGCTGGCGCCGTAATCAAACTGGCCGTCACCCGTCTCAAGCGCTTCCATATAATCGGTGGGGGCGTGGGGACGTTGTGCCGTCATGCGCTGCCATCCCCACAGTAGCATTCCCGCGGCCAGACCACCCAGCGCAGGCGTCAGCGCCCGCCGCCAGGGTGATAACGCGGCTGCGGCGTTCACCAGACTTCCGCTTTCGTTGCTGAGAAATAGCCACTCCAGCAGATACATGCTGTGGCGGAACACCGCAACGGCCAGCGCCGCCAGCACGCCGGTGACGGTAGCAATCAGGAGACGACGAAACATCGCGCGGATGTCGGGGTAAGCGTGAAGACGTTGCATGAAGTCGTGATTTAACGGGGACGATACAATATTGTGGCGGTAAATCGGGAGGTTAGCAAAAGGTATGCGTGCGGAAAAAGGCCGGGCAGTACCCGGCCTGAATGCTTAACTCTCGCTATGAATATTCAACGCCCGGCGCGTACGCCCTGAGCTCAAATACTCCGCAATATAATCCTGGGATATTTCGCCGTTATAGCGTCCGTCCTCGTCCACAATCGGCATCCAGCTGGTGTTGCTCTCATACAGGCGAGAAAGCACCACGCGCAGGTTATCCTCGGCCTTACCGGTCATGCGGAACGGATGCAGAATATCCCCGCAGCTGCCGCTGGCGTTACGCGCTTCGCGGCGCTTCACAAAGCCGAGCGGTTTGCCGTGCTCATCAACCACGGTAATGGCGCGAATATCGTTGTCATCCATGGTGGCGAAGGCCTCCGGCAGCGGCGTCGATTCGCGTACCGTAATGGTAGGCTGCTGGTCGGTGACGTCGCCCGCCGATACCAGCAGCAGGCGTTTCAACGTCCGGTCCTGACCAACAAACGAGCCAACAAACTCATTCGCGGGTTTCGCCAGCAGCTCGTCCGGGCTGGCGCACTGCACGATACGTCCCTGACGGAAGACGGCAATACGGTCGCCCAGCTTCAGCGCTTCGTCAATATCGTGGCTCACCAGCATCACGGTCTTTTTCAGCTTGCGCTGCATCTCCAGGAACTGGTTCTGGATCACCTCACGGTTAATCGGGTCGACCGCGCCGAACGGTTCATCCATCAGCAGGACCGGAGGATCCGCTGCCAGCGCGCGGATGACGCCGATACGCTGCTGCTGACCGCCGGACATTTCGCGCGGATAGCGGTGAAGGAATTTATGCGGATCCATTGCCACCATATCCATCAGCTCTTCGGCACGGGATTTACAGCGCGCTTTATCCCAGCCCAGCATGCGCGGCACGACGGTAATGTTCTCTTCGATGGTCATGTTGGGGAACAGGCCAATTTGCTGGATCACGTAGCCAATGTTGCGACGCAGGGTCACGGTGTCCATTCCGCTGGTGTCTTCGCCGTTAATCAGGATCGTCCCGCTGCTTGGCGTAATGAGACGGTTGATCATCTTCAGGGTAGTGGTTTTCCCGCAGCCGGACGGGCCGAGCAGCACGCACATTTCCCCTTCAGGCACGTTCAGGTTGACGTTGTCGACGGCCTTAAACGTCTGGCCGTGTTTCTGTGAAAATTGTTTGGTGAGGTTTTCCAGTTTTATCATTATCGAATCCCCTTCGGAGTCAGTACCACCTGCAAACGGTGCAGCAACCAGTCGAGCACAATCGCTAAAAGACAAATCATCAGCGCGCCCGCAATCAACATACGAATATCACTCCCGCCAATACCGTTAAGCAGCAGCAGGCCCAGCCCGCCCGCGCCGATCACGGCGGCAATCGCCATGACGCCGATGTTCATCACCACGGCGGTGCGGATGCCGCCAAAAATCACCGGCAACGCCATCGGGATTTCCACCCAGCGCAGACGCTGCCAGAAGGTCATGCCGATGCCGCGTCCCGCTTCACGCAGGCCCGGCGGCAGGCTGTCGAGCGCCGTGTGGGTGTTACGCACAATCGGCAGCAGCGAATAGAGGAACACTGCCGTAATCGCGGGCAGGGCGCCAATGCCCTGACCGATCAGCGAAAAGAGCGGGATCATCAGGCCGAAAAGCGCAATTGACGGGATGGTGAGCACAATGGTGGCAATCCCCAGCACCGGCGTTGCCAGCCATTTATGGCGGACAATTAAAATGCCCAGCGGCACGCCAATAATAATCGCCAGGCCCACGGCGAGCGCCACCAGCCACAAGTGTTGCAGCGTCAGGGTTAAGAGATAGTCCCAGTTGTCGAGAATATAGTGAATCGTCTCCATAGCGCCTCCTACAGCAACTGTTTGCTACGCAGGAAATCACGGGCGACCTGCTGCGGTGACTGATGGTCGATATCCACCTTCTTATTCAGTTCGGTGATAACGTCGTTATTGAGCTGGGCTGATAGGGTGTTCAGCGCCTCCTCCAGCCCCGGATTAGCCTCCAGCGTGTCTTTTCGAACAACTGGCGTCACGGCGTAACTCGGGAAGAAGCCTCTATCATCTTCCAGCACTTTAAGATCGAAGCCCTTTACGCGCCCGTCGGTGGTGTAGATCAGCCCCGCATCGACAAACCCGTCGCGCACCGCGTTATAGACCAGGCCCGGATCCATCTGGCGGATCTGCGGGCGGTCCAGCTCCATGTTGTAGGCTGCCTGCAACGGTTTCATCCCGTCGCTGCGCCCGGCAAATTCCAGGTCAAGGCCCAGCAGCCAGTTGTTATCCGGATCGGTTTTACGGATCTGCTCAATCTTTGCCACCATCTCAGACATGGTATTGATATGTTCAGCCTCGGCGCGCTTGCGCTGCATGGCAAAGGCATAGGTATTGTTCATATCGGCAGGTTTAAGCCACACCAGACCGTGCTTCGCATCGAGGCGTTTCACCGTCTCGTACGATTCCTGCGGCGACATGCGTTTGTTGATGTGGTTGAAGATGATCAGCGAGGTGCCGGTATACTCCCAGGTCATATCAATCTGCTTGTTGATCATCGCGTTACGGGAAATCACCGTTGCAATATTGGTCTGAGGCTGTACCTGAAACCCTTTCTTTTGCAGATACTGCACGGTCATGGCCGAGAGAATGTGCTGCTCGGTAAAGCTCTTGGTTGCCAGGATCAGCGGCGCGGCAAGCGCCTGGCTGGTGAAGAGCGCGGCGGCGCATAGCGCCGTCAGCCCGGAAAACAGTCTCATAGAAGCTCCTTGTTATAATTATCGCGCGAGATGCGGGCTCAGTAATCGGCCCAGTGCCGCCAGCAGCGTATCCAGAATCAGGGCGAACAGGGCGGTGGCCGCCGCGCCCAGGATCAGCGTCGGAAAATCATTCAGATAGATCCCAGGGAAAATCAGCTCGCCGTAGCTGCTGGCGCCAATCAGGAATGCCAGCGGTGCGGTACCGACGTTAATCGCAGTGGCAATGCGAATACCAGAAAGCATCACCGGCCACGCGTTAGGGATCTCAACCTGACGCAGGCGCTGCCATTTGGTCATGCCGATACCGTTTGCCGCTTCCAGCAACGACGCGGGAACAGAGCACAGCCCGGCATAGGTGTTACGCACAATCGGCAGCAGAGAGGCCAGAAAGAGGGCGATAATGGCCGGTTTATCACCGATGCCAATCACCACCATCGCCAGTGCCAGAACGGCCAGCGGCGGCAGGGTGTTGCCCACGTTAAAGATTTGCATCACATATTCGGCGATACCACGCGCGGCCGGACGGCTCAGCAGAATACCGCTTGGAATGCCCACCAGCAGGGCAAAGAACATGGATGAAAAGACCAGAATCAGGTGCTGTTGCCCGAGGTAAATCAGGTCAACCTGGCGCGCCTTAATCGTTTCCAGTCCTATTCCCCAGGTGAGGAGAGCGAGAACCACGATAATCGCGCCGACAAAAAGCAGCGAACGTTTAAGTAATGGGTGCATTGCGGTGTGTCTCCCTGTGCGCATGCGTTATAGCAACCACCGGTTGCCTGTTGTTATGCCATGTTTCGGCAGGGGTACTTCACCTATAGCAAGCGAAACGGAAGGGTTCCAGCGAAGGGGGTAAATCAGTAACCCTATGAAATTAGTGACAACCTGAGTGAAGCCTTATGGCATAAGGGCTGTCAGTGGGCAGGCAGAATAGTCTTAAAGAAGTACGCCTTACGTGACAACGTCACATAAAGCGTGCTGATTATGCCTGTCGACTGAGCGCGGCGCGCACCTTGCGTACGCGCCACGAGATGCGGACGATAGAGAAGGCGGCGACGATTACCAGCAACAGGCCCAGCGCCAGCATCGCGTGGAATCCAAACTCTCTGAACAGGATCAGCCCCGCGATCCCGCCGCTGATAAAGGAGAAAAGGGTAGTTAAATGGGTTTTGAGCTGACTCTTTTGCGCGGCCGTATCTTTGGAGTAATCCCGGCGCAGCATGGCGACCATAACGGAGGCCAGCGAAATGCCCGCATCGGTCAGCGTGCCGGTGATGTGCGTGGATCTCACCCGACCGCCGGATAGTTGAGTGGAGGTGGAATTATGAATTCCCATCAACCCGCACAGGAAAATAATAATCTCCTGATTCGTGGCGAAGGAGTGAAAATACATTTCGTACAGGGATACCCCGGCCAATAATAGCCCTTCAACAAACAGAACCTGGCTGAATACCAGCCTGACGTTATGGATAATCCCCCAGATAACAATAATCCGCGCAGCGATGGCTCCTGAGACAAACGAAAGAATAATGGCACCAAAGAAAAGAATATCGCTGAGATCGGTGGAGGAAACTTCGCTGGATAGCTGCGAGGTATTGCCCGTCATATGCGAGGGAAAAAAACCGAACGCGCCCAGCGCAATGGCATTCAGCAGTCCCGCGGAGGTCGCCAGCCAGAGGGCAAGACGACGATCCTCCTGATGCGTTCGTTCTTTCTTTAATTTAATCAGCAAAGAATACCTCCGGTTTGAGCTTTGCCTGAATGCTCAAGCTAACAAAGCGATGTCGCTGGCTGACCAGGATATTGCTTAATTATTATTTCTACGGGAGGTGAGCGAGGTTTTGTAATTAAATAAAACAACCCTGTTAATATAAAGCCTTATTTCCGATGGCGCGACGTCGTAAAAGTCAGCACCCCTGCACTCAGGAGTAATATGCTGCTTAAAGCGAAGGTGCTCTGCCAGCCAAAGGTATCAAACACCACGCCACCCGCCGTTGAGCCAAGCGCAATGGAGAGTTGGATCACCGCGACCATTAGCCCGCCGCCAGCCTCGGCATCTTCCGGTAACGTACGGGCGATCCACGTCCACCAGCCCGTAGGGGCCGCAGTTGCCAGCATTCCCCAGAAACCTAACAGCAGGGCCACGATCCACAGGCTGTCCCCGGTGAGCATTAATACCCCTGCAATCAGCGCCATAAGCAGCGGTATGGCCATTAAGGTGAGGTAAAACGCGGCATTCAGGACCAGCGCGACGATCAGCGTGCCGATGAAACCTGCGATACCGATAGTGAGCAGGATCAGCGATAAGCCGGAAGGACTGACGTGGGTGACGGTTTCGAGGAAGGGGCGCACATAGGTAAATAACGCAAACTGTCCCATGAAGAACAGGCCGCACGCCATCAGACCCACCGAAACCGCAGGCTGGTGGAGCAGGCGAAATACGCTTTTACGTGGCGACGGCCGCTGGTTCCCGCCCATGTTGGGCAGGCTAAAATATTGCCAGATGAACGCCACAATCGCCACGGGAACCAGGCAAAGAAACGCGCCGCGCCAGCCAATGGTCGAGCCGAGATAACTGCCCAGCGGGGCGGCGACCACCGTCGCCAGCGCGTTGCCGCCGTTAAAAATCGCCAGCGCACGAGAGACCTGATGCTGAGGCACCAGCCGAATGGCGGTGGCCGCAGACATCGACCAGAAACCGCCGATGGCGATGCCGATCAGCGCCCGGCCTGCCATATACATCAAAGCGTTTGAGGCGAAGGCGATAATGATCCCTGACAGCGCCATCAGGACGGTCATGCCTGAAAGAAGATGTTTGCGATTCATATTCCCGGCAAGCCGGGAAAGAAAAAGGCTGGTCAGGACAGCCAGCGCACCAGAGAGGGCGATCCCCTGGCCAGCCGTCCCCTCTGTCACCCCTAAATCTCTGGCGAGGGGCGTGAGCAGACTGACGGGCATAAATTCCGAGGCAATGAGGACAAAAACGCACAGGGTCATGGCAAAAATACCGCCCCAGTGTGCACGCTCAGCATCACGGGATGAGGTTTGATTCAGTGTGGACATTGGTGTAATTCACGGCGAAGAGAAGATAAGCCCCTGATTGCCGGGGCTAAGAGAATTAATTCAGACTGGTTTTGAAGAACTGCCCGAACTGCGCGAACGGGATTTTCCCTGCGACGTTATCGTAGAGATCAACATGATTCGCACCGGGAACAATCACCAGTTCCTTCTGTTTGCTGCCGACAGCTTTAAACGCATCTTCCGCAAAATAACGTGAGTGCGCGTTTTCACCGGTCACAATCAGCGTTGGGATGGTGATCTCCCCGGCATAGCTCAGCAGCGGCATATTCATAAAGGACAACGGCATGGTCGCGGTCCATGCGCCGGTGGAGTTTACGGAACGGGCATGGAAGCCGCGCGGCATACGGTAGTAATCATAGAACTCTTTCAGTACCGGATGCGGATCGGCGGGCAATGCTTCCGGCAGAATACGCCCGGCCGCCGTTACCTTACCGTTTTCATCGACATAAATATCGTGGCCGCCATGGGCGAAGGTGCCGCTTTCAGCATCTTTCCAGCGTTGCGCGTTCAGATACTGCAACACGGCCCGGCGATCGGCCGCTGAATAACGATCTCTCCCGTCGCCCACGCCGTGACCCATCGCGCGGCTCATATCGTACATTACGCTGGTGGCGACCGCCTTCACGCGGGTATCCATGGATGCCGCGTTCAGCGCCATACCACCCCAGCCGCAGATCCCGAGAATGCCGATACGGTTACGGTCGACTTCTTTCTGTAATCCGAGGAAATCCACTGCGGCGCTAAAGTCTTCGGTGTTGATGTCAGGGGAGGCAACGTTACGCGGCTGGCCGCCGCTTTCACCCGTGTAGGATGGGTCGAAGGCCAGGGTCACGAACCCCTGTTCAGCCAGAGTCTGGGCGTAAAGACCACTGGATTGTTCTTTTACCGCACCGAACGGTCCACTGACGGCAATCGCCGCCAGCTTCTGGTCGCCGCTGTTCCTGGGAATGTACAGATCGCCGACCAGGGTGATCCCGTATCGGTTCTCGAACGTCACCTTGCGGTGGTCGACTTTATTGCTCTCGGCGAAGGTCTTATCCCAGGTTGTCACCATCGAAACGGGGGCGGCAGGATTTCGTGTTTCTGCATAACTCATTGTTGTCACTCCACTTAATGATGCGCATAGCAGCAGCGCAACGGACAGTTTTTGGGTGAATGTTTGCATAAGAGGTACCGTGTGTTGTTGTAATGCGGTCATTATAGTTAGCAGAAATAGTGCTGATTAGAGGCCAAAGGCTGCTAGGATTAATATCATATTGTTATGAATTGATGAGGCATGATGGCGAAGCGGGAAAACTACAATGAGCTGTATCTGTTTATCCAGGTGGTGCGGGAGGGAAGCTTCACGGCAGCCGCGCAACGGCTCGGGCTGGCACAATCCGGGATCAGTCGATCGGTTCGCGAGCTGGAAGAGCGGCTGGGCGTTCGGCTTCTGGTGCGTACAACGCGCAAACTGTCGCTGACCCACGCCGGGGAGCAACTTTACCAGACCGCTGGTTCAGCCTTTGATGCGCTCGATACCGGGCTGACCAGACTGGCGCATTACCGCCAGACGCCATCCGGCACGGTGCGTATTAATGCCAGCCAGCACGCCATCGAAAAATGCCTGCTGCCAAAGCTCGCTATCTTCAAACAGCGTTACCCGGATATCCGTCTGGAATTGATGAATGAGAGCCGGTTCGTGGATATCATTGCCGAGCGATTCGACGCGGGCGTCCGGCTTGGGCCGGAGGTGGGACAAGGAATGATTGCCGTGCGCATCACGCCCGATATGGAGATGGCTGTGGTTGCCGCTCCGGCGCATTTTCGGCGCTATGGTTTCCCGCAGACGCCCGCCGATCTGGATGCTCATCCCTGCATTGCCTACCAGTTTGCCGACGGTAACCACTATCAATGGGAGCTTGTTCAGGACGGGAAGCATGTTACTCACCGCCCGGAGGGGCAATGGGCCTTTTCCGACAGCTACATGGAGGCCGAAGCGGCCCGGCTGGGACTCGGGCTGGCCTATGTCCCGGTTGAGCTGGTGGCTGACGATCTGGAGCGTGGCACGCTTATACGCGTCTTACAGCGCTACAGCCTGCGGATGGACGGACTGTACCTCTATTATCCACACCGCAACGTATCCCCGGCGCTGAGAGCGGTGATTGATACGCTGAAAATTTAGGGTGCCTCTTCGCTACGGTCTATACAGCCCCTACGTTTGTGATACGCTACTATTTTATATAGCGCAGCTCAACTAAGGCTCTGAAATGACAAAAATAATGCCAGAATATACGGTAGTTGACTTATCACGTTGGGCAAGAAAGGAACACTTTGAAGTATTTCAGGGCTTTGCTCAATCTACATTTAACCAAACGGTTCAGCTGGACATTACCGTGCTGCTAAAGCATATCAAAGAGGTTGGCTGGAAATTTTATCCTGCGATTATTTCCCTTATTTCTGACGTCGTAAACCGGCATCCGGAATTCCGTATGGCCATGAAGGATGATGAGCTTGTAATATGGAATGAGGTTCATCCAAGCTATACCCTTTTCCATAAAGAAACGGAGACATTTTCATCGTTATGGAGTCATTACGATGGAAATATTCACCATTTTCAGCGCGTTTATGCAGAAGATGTTGCCCGCTATGGCAATATCCTTGCTTACTGGCCTAAAGAAGAGTCCCGGGAGAATATATTCTTCATATCGGATATTCCGTGGGTCAGCTTTAGCAGTTTCAACGTCAACGTCGCTAACATGCGGAATTTTTTTGCGCCCATGTTCACGTTTGGAAAATACTATAACCAGGATGGAAAGGTCTTGTTGCCTTTCGCCGTTCAGGTCCATCATTCTGTCTGTGACGGTTTCCATGTGGCCAGGCTGATCAACGAGTTACAAGAGTTGTGTGATAATTTACCGCACCATTCAGAGGCGCTCAACGTGTGATTCACGTGTTTTTAACATACGCCTGACGAGGGGAAATAATGGAACCGAATTTTACGCCAGAACAGATTGAAATGATTAACCGCATTGTTTTCGAGCAGATCGAGATCATGCATGAGAAAGTAGCTGAAATAATCGCAGATACAGAGACGGTGGCGCATCAGCGCCTGAAGGATAACGGGATCACTACGACAGATTTCTATCCTGCAAATAAAAACTTCCTGATGATGACCCTTGTACAGGATCTGATAGATAAAGTGCACGGGGGCGATAAGGACCTGGCCAAAACAATGATAACCATGGAAGCAAAAAGGCTGAATATCAGCGTAAACGTTGAGGCGGACAAATCAAGATAACAGGACGTATTTTCAGGGTTACGGTTGATGAATATAAGGTTCAGCCGACCTTAATAAAGCCGCGAGCCGTTTCCGGCCCGCGGCGGCAGGACAGGTGATGAGACGTTCTGACGATCAGGCGGCTTTGACGGCCCGGATTTTTTTACTGCTGTCCGCATCTGATGCTGTTTTATCCGTTTCAGCATTGAGCTCGGGAAGCTTGCTGGTACGCAGGATATGCTGCACGGACTCTTTCTGCTCGGCGAGATAAAGACCAAGGTTCTCCGCCTGCGTTTCATCCATCTGCATTCCGCTTTGCAACAGCCAGTCGGTAAACGCTTCTGCCATATCGAGCAGCTTGTCGTGAGCGTCAGCCTCTTTCTTACTGGCAAATGTCATTTTTTCTTCACCTTTTCTTACGACAACAAATTTTGTTTCAACAGCCATTGTGCACCCCCGTATACTGTAATTATATACAGTATAGCAGTTGTGACGTTGTGTTGCAGCAAAAATGTGCGAGCCTGGCCTGCACAACGGGTGGACAAGCCAGGTGCTGTTATCGGTACAGCGTTTTTTCGACAATCGGGATCAGCAAAGTGGACTGCCATTCCGCCAGCGTCAGCTGGGCAAGTTTACCCAGCGCGGTGTAGAACGGATGGGCCGCGTTTTCAACGAATACGCTAAGGAAACGCGTGCTCCATGGCAGCAGATGCCAGGCAAGAAGCTGGTCGCGTTCTGTTTCGCGACCGTTCTCGGCAAGCCATGCCGCCAGCATCAGCAACGTTCCGAAATGATCTTCGGGCTCATTCTGCTGCATCTCAAAGGCGATATGGTTTTCACGCATCCACTGACGCAACGCGAGGGTCGAATCGCCAAACAGCACGGACTCGCGATCAAGCCAGACCGAGCCCCACGGGGGGGCGGGCAGGGCATACGGGCCAATAAACAGACGCTGCCAGGCGTCTTTCAACGCTTCATCCGATGGGGTCTTAAACATACTGGCGACAGGCAGCAGATTTTCCTCCGCCAGCGGCCAGTCCTGAACCCAGTCACCTGCGGTCAGGGCACTCACCAGCGGCGCGGTCTGCTCGCTGTCTGGAGCGAAATAAAACAGCGCGCCCAGTACCCGGGCGCTGAACGCGAACGATTCGCGGTGTGAGACGTCATTCATTACAACTTTCCTTACTTGCGCGCGGGTAGCCCCGCGCACCTGTGTTAACCTGCAATTGCTAACCCTGCGGTCATATGCAGACCATAAAATAGCCCACGGCCAATCAGTTCACCCAGCGCCACCAGCGCGACACCTGCAAACAGGCCGAGCGTTTTTGGCTCCTGACGACGAATCAGCGGGCAGATCCAGCAGCCTAAACCCGCCGCCAGCAACGCGATGCGCCATACCTGAAGCGAACCATAATCCGGAAGCAGGGCGTTAGCCTGCTGGATGGAACTCTGTATAGTCCCCAGCGTATTGCTTTGCAACACGACGACCGCCACGCAGACGATAAGTGCCAGTACGCTGACTGACGCAGCAAGAGTACCTTTGAATGTCACGTTTGCGACGCGCAGCAGCAGCGCGGCCAGCAGAGGACCAGCCAGAACCATCGTCAGGAAGAAGCTCAGCGTGGTGTAACCCGTATACCAGGTCGGGACAGTCTCAATCTGATAGACCCGGGTCATCGCCCAGACAAAAACGATGCCCAGGATCTGGCTGACAACCAGCCAGATTTTGCCCAAAGCTGGGGGCATTTTACCGATAACCGACACCAGCCACCAGAAACCGCCCACGGCAAAGAAGATCGAACCCGCCGCGATCTCATTACTCAGCGCTGACGCGCCCACGCGGTTAAGCGAGTTGAAGGCACGCAGCGGGGAGCCAAGATGCAGTACCGAGGCCATAAACCCAATACCCATTACCAGCCAGAGAAAAAACAGGCTGCGCACGATGCGCATGCTGGCCTTGTCATCATTTTCCTTAAGCCAGACGAAGCCCATCACGATTAACGCGCCGGCCACGCACTGCCCGAAAACGGTGAAGATCACCAGCGGCCATTCATGCCATCCACTTCCCATCTCACACCTCCTTCGGGTTTGCCAGGTAGCCGGTGGTGTCACCCGTCGGACGGCTGTTGGCGTTAGGTTTAATCACAATACTCGGCTTCGTGAAGTGCGCAGACGGCAGCGGCGCGACGGCAGCAAGCTGACCGTGTTTTTTGCGCAGCTCCTCAATCGGGCCAAAGTCCAGCGCGCGCAGCGGGCAGGATTCGACGCAGATGGGCTTTTTACCGTCCGCCACGCGGCTGTGGCAGCCGTCGCACTTGGTCATGTGGCCTTTGGCGGCATTGTACTGCGGCGCGCCGTACGGGCAGGCCATGTGGCAGTAGCGACAGCCGATGCAGACATCCTCGTCCACCACCACAAAACCGTCGTCGCGCTTGTGCATTGCCCCGCTCGGGCAGACCTTGGTGCATGCCGGATCTTCGCAGTGGTTGCAGGCAATCGACAGGTAATAGGCGAAGACATTCTGATGCCAGACGCCGTTGTCCTCCTGCCAGTCGCCGCCCGCATATTCATAAATACGCCGGAAGCTGACGTCCGGGGTCAGGTCTTTGTAATCCTTGCAGGCCAGCTCGCAGGTTTTACACCCGGTGCAGCGGCTGGAATCAATAAAAAATCCATACTGGGTAGTCATCGGTTAATCCTTATGCCTTCTCGATCTGCACCAGGTTCGTGTGCTGCGGGTTGCCTTTCGCCAGCGGTGACGGGCGGTGTGTGGTCAGGGTATTGATGCAGGAGCCGTGATCGACACGATCGCCGTTCATGTTGGCGTCATGCCAGGCGCCCTGGCCCATCGCGCTTACGCCGGGCATGATGCGCGGGGTGACTTTCGCGGCAATACGCACTTCGCCGCGGTCGTTGAAGACGCGCACCATATCCCCGTTTTTGATTCCACGTTGCTCCGCATCCACAGGGTTAAGCCACACCTCCTGGCGACAGGCGGCCTGGAGCACATCCACGTTGCCGTAGCTGGAGTGGGTACGGGCTTTAAAGTGGAAACCGAACAGTTGCAGCGGGAATTTGCTGCGCTCGGGCGCGTCCCAGCCTTCAAAGGTTGAGGTATAGACCGGCAGCGGGGTGATGGTTTCGTCTTTTTGCAGTTCCCAGGTTGCCGCAATATCCGCCAGCTTGCTGGAGTAGATCTCGATTTTGCCCGACGGGGTTTTCAGCGGATTGGCATCCGGATCGTCACGGAATTTTTTATAGGCCACAAAATGTCCGTTAGGATCTTTGCGCTTATAAATACCCATTTTTTTCAGCGCATCGTAGGATGGCAGCAGCGGATCTTTGGCGACCATTTTGGCGTACAGGTAGCGCAGCCACTGCTCCTGCGTACGGCCTTCGGTGAATTTCTGATGGATATCCGGTCCGAGGCGTTTCGCCACTTCACTCATGATCCAGTAGATGGGCTTGCGCTCGAACTTCGGGGCGGTAACCGGCTGGAGAAAAATCAGGTATCCCATGTTGCCGGCGTAATCGTTGGGGATGATATCTTCCTGCTCGACGGTCATCAGGTCCGGCAGAACAATATCGGCATACTTCGCGGACGAGGTCATAAAGTTGTCGATGACGACGATCGTTTCGCACTTGTTCTCATCCTGCAAAATGTCGTGAGTTTTGTTGATATCGTAATGCTGGTTGATGATGGTATTACCCGCGTAGTTCCAGATGAACTTGATCGGCACATCGAGCTTATCTTTGCCGCGTACGCCGTCGCGCAGGGCGGTCATCTCCGGTCCACGGGCAATGGCATCCGTCCAGCTGAAGCAGGAAATTTGCGTTTTCACCGGATTTTCCGGCAGCGGCATGCGTTCGATGGTGATGGTGTAGGTCGATTCGCGCGCGCCGCTGTTGCCGCCGTTAATGCCGACGTTGCCGGTCAGGATCGGCAGCATGGCGATGGCGCGGGACGTTTGCTCCCCGTTAGCCTGACGCTGCGGGCCCCAGCCCTGGCAAATGTAGGCCGGTTTCGCCGAACCGATTTCACGGGCCAGCTTAATGATGCGATCGGCAGGGATGCCCGTTATTCGAGACGCCCACTCAGGCGTTTTCGCGGTTTTGTCATCACCCTGGCCGAGAATATAGGCTTTGTAATGACCATTAGCCGGTGCGCCTTCCGGCAGGGTTTTTTCGTCATAACCCACGCAGTATTTATCGAGGAAAGGTTGATCGACCAGATTTTCATTAATCAGCACCCACGCAATACCAGCCACCAGCGCGGCATCGGTGCCCGGACGAATTGGGATCCACTCGTCTTCACGCCCTGCGGCAGTGTCGGTATAGCGTGGATCGATAACGATCATCCGCGCGTTTGACCGTTCGCGCGCCTGCTCGAGGTAGTAAGTGATCCCGCCGCCGCTCATGCGCGTTTCCGCCGGATTATTGCCGAACATCACGACCAGTTTGGTGTTTTCGATATCCGATGTGCTGTTGCCGTCGTTGCTGCCGTAGGTGTAGGGCATTGCGCAGGCGATCTGCGCGGTGCTGTAGGTGCCGTAGTGGCTGAGGAAGCCGCCGTAGCAGTTCATCAGGCGCGCGACCAGCGAGGCATAAGGGGAGGAGCGGGTGATGTTGCCGCCTACAATTCCGGAGGAGTAGTTAATGTAGACCGCTTCGTTGCCGTATTTTTCGACCACGCTTTTCAGGCTCGCGGCGATGGTGTCCAGCGCTTCTTCCCAGGTGATACGCTCAAACTTGCCTTCTCCGCGTTTGCCCACGCGTTTCATCGGATAATTCAGACGGTCTGGGTGATTAATGCGACGGCGAATTGAACGGCCTCGCAGGCAGGCGCGAACCTGATGGTTGCCGTAGATATCCTCGCCGGTATTATCCGTTTCAACCCAGTAGACTTCGTCATCGCGAACGTGCAGACGCAGCGCGCAGCGGCTACCGCAGTTTACCGAGCAGGCGCCCCAGACGACTTTATCTTCTGCGGGCTGAATAGCGGACTGCACAGCGGCGGCGGCGCTTTTCAGACCAAAAGGTAATGCGATCCCACCGGCGGCAAGCGCCAGGGATCCTATGGCAGTAGATTTAACCAGAGTTCGACGGCTTAAACCGCCGTGATGTTCAACTTCGGACATAACTCACCCCATCATTGTTAATAATTATTTTCACCCGTGACTACAACCGGGCTAATGATGGGGGGAGTGTTACTTATTTAGAGGTATTAAATATTAATCCTCGTCAAATCAGGGGAATTGAGTGGGAAAATCATTGCGGCTCAGCGGGCGCATTCTCTTGCGTACCTGCGCCGCTCACCGGGTAGTTGCCGCTACTGGTGCGGGTGTACAAAATTTTGAAAGTATCGTTGGCACAATGCCCAACGACCTGCGCATCCGGCTGATCGGCCTGATCGTTCGGGACGATGTTCAGGGTAAAGCCAGACTCCGGTACGCCGTTGTTGATAATCTTCTGCTGAATGTCGCTTTTCACGCGCTCGCAGGAGTCCGGGGCCGCAAGAAGAGCGGGTGAAGCACTCATTAACAGCAGGGCGGTAATCCAGGGTAACCGTTTCATCTGTAGCTCCTTTTCACTGTGTAGACTGTAAGCATAGCAGGGTTAGGGTAAGCTTTTGTTTTTGGACCTGTCTTTCTGAATTGTCCTGGAGCCCTGCCTGCGTCATAAAATAAATTGCGAGTAATGGTGCTGATTGTCTACCAGATAAGAAGGCAGGGTGCGTTTTGATACCTCTTGCCTGACCAGTTTTCGGTCTCGTCCCCAGATATCTTCGGCGTTGGTAATAACCTTCATAATATGTTCCGGGTTATTAAATTCCGGCAGATCGTATTCGGTATGAGAAATGGTAGACATTTTTTCGGAAATTCTTTCTGGAGTCATTACCCATGAGAAATGCCAGCCGCCATCTTTCACAATTTTATTATTGATTTTTAGCCAGTTCCATTTAAACCATGACCAGTTTTTATCTTTGCGCGCACGCTTCCAGTTTCTGAAAGATTCAGGCTCACCGTGGAAGAAATGCTTAAGGTTGTAATAGGACGTCGCGCGGGGCAAGGTACATTTTCTCGGCGTACCATCCGTGTTGTGAACCTGAAGATTAAACTGATAGTTGAACACGTTTTGATGAATAGTCGTGCAGAGCGCGCGCGGATTAATGGCCCTGACCGTGTCGGGAGAGAAGATTTCGTCAACGTCTGACACCAGAATCAGATCGTCGTCAGCCGCGTCTTTTAACCCGTTCATAATGGAGTTGCGAAGCGCTGCTTCATTTGCCCAGGCATCAACCTGGTTATTATCCGCACGGTTTAAAATAGGCTGCGCGTCAAAAGGCACGTAAATGATTTTGTCTTTGAATTTGGCAAACTTTGTAATATCGAAATGCAATTCTCTCGGTATGCCCGTAAAAGAGTGTGTTGCTTCTACAATGACAAAACGGTCAACGACATCAGCGAGAGTATGTAATCTGATGTCGAGCAACATATCTTCGTCATAGTATAAAAAACAGTCGTAAATCATGATGTTAACCCGAAAATTTAAGAATCTAATTTTATAATAGTGTGGAATCTTCCGCGCCCAAAGTAGCCACTTTGGCAGGTCTCGTCAATGCAAACGACGGATTTATACAGCGCAAAGAGTCAAATGAAGTGCTGTTATGTAAGTTGCTGTATTTGCTAATATGATTGTATCTCTCTTTGAATGGTAAATGATGTGAATAAATACGCAGCGATAACGCTACTGGCAACGGTACTGGTGGGATGCGACAACAACACCGCGCCGCTGTCATTTACGCCGGAGATGGCGAGTTTTTCGAACGAGTTTGACTTTGATCCTCTGCGCGGGCCGGTGAAGGATTTTACCCAGACGCTGTTCAACGATAAGGGTGAAGTCTCTAAACGTGTGACCGGCACGATGTCAACGGAAGGATGTTTCGATACGCTTGAACTGCACGATCTCGACGCTAATACGGGCGTTGCGCTGGTGCTGGATGCTAACTACTACGTCGATGCGGAAACCCAGCAGCAGAAGGTAAAGTTGCAGGGGAAATGTCAGCTGGCGGAACTGCCGTCTGCCGGCCTGACGTGGGACACCGACGATAACGGGTTTGTGGTTGCCGCGCACAGCAAAGAGATGGAAGTGAAGTACCAGTATGACGCCGACGGCTACCCGCTGGGTAAAACTACGGTTTCCGGCGACAAGCGTTTATCGGTCAAGTCGGTGCCGTCGAAAGATCTGCGCAAGCGCATGGATTATACGGCGGTAAGCCTGTTGAACGATAAACCGATGGGCAATGTAAAGCAGAGCTGTGATTACGATCGCCACAATAACCCGGTGAGCTGTGAGCTGGTGATCACCGATGACAGCGTCAAACCTGCCGTTGAGCACAAGTACACCATCAAAAACAGCATTGAATATTATTGAGAATAAAACCGCGCAGGTTACTGCGCGGTGGGTTTAAGCAGGCTGGCGGAGGAGGACTTATGCCCGGCCAGATGCTGATGCTGGAAAATGCACATGCGGATGGTGTTACGGTATTCGCCGTTAATAAAGAACTCATGGATCAGTTCACCTTCCACCATAAAGCCCAGCTTACGGTAGATATGAATCGCTTTTTCGTTCTCTTTGTCGACGATAAGGTAAAGCTTGTAGAGATTCAGGACGTTAAACCCGTAATCCATCGCCAGCTTTGCCGCCCGCGACGCAAGACCTTTCCCCTGGTGCTCCGGTGAAATAATGATCTGAAATTCCGCCCGACGGTGAACGTGGTTGATCTCAACCAGTTCAACCAGCCCGGCTTTCTCACCTTCGCACTCCACCACAAACCGGCGTTCACTCTGATCGTGGATATGCTTGTCGTAGAGATCGGACAGCTCGACAAACGCCTCATAAGGCTCTTCAAACCAGTAGCGCATCACGCTGGCATTGTTGTCGAGCTGGTGAACAAAGCGTAAATCTTCGCGCTCCAGCGGACGGAGCTTAACGTCACACGGCGTCGACATTACGGTGCTACCGTGCGGCCAGTGCGACGATCCAGACAGCGCAGGGTGTTAGGCTCCCAATAGGCGTTGACGTTGGCACTTTGCTGGCATTTGTCGCGGGCATCAAACGCGACGTCTTCTTTATCCCACTCTTTTTCCACACGCTTATTCACTTTCTGACGCAGGCTGCGGGTGTCATTCCATTGTTCTTTGTCCATGGCGGCGTTCTGACGGCTTTGCGCGCTGTCACCAGACTCAATGATGAGTTTGCTGGTTTCGGCTGATGCCGTTGCGGCGAAGGCGAACGATGACAGCGCCAGTACGGCTGTCAGACAAAGGCGTTTGCTTAATGTAGCCATAGCGTTTCCTTTAAACGGGTGCAGACAATCGGATTACCCCGTTGGATTCTACACCAATCCGAAAGGGTGTCATACCCGCGCGGCAGGTATGGGAACGATGTGAACATTATCGCGTATGATGTCTAAATCAATCCTCACGAAACGAGAAAAATGTTCAAAACGACGCTGCTTTTTTTCGCGACCGCGCTGTGCGAAATCATCGGATGCTTTTTGCCGTGGCTCTGGCTAAAGCGGGGCGCTTCCGCGCTGCTGCTGATCCCGGCGGGTGTGTCCCTGGCCCTTTTTGTCTGGCTGCTCACCCTGCATCCGGCCGCCAGCGGGAGGGTATATGCGGCCTACGGCGGAGTGTACGTCTGTACCGCGCTGCTGTGGCTGCGCGTTGTCGATGGCGTCAGGCTAAGCCTGTATGACTGGGCAGGCGCGCTGATTGCCCTGTGCGGCATGTTGATCATCGTGGCCGGTTGGGGACGCGCATAAGCGTCCTTATAGTGTGATCGCCCGCTGATTTTACGATCATTATACTTGTATGGTAGTAGTGTAGTTGCGTAAATTTCCTGCATCACAACGAGCGATGTAAGGAAATGGATTATGAAGATTGTCGGGGCTGAAGTATTTGTCACCTGCCCGGGGCGTAACTTTGTCACCCTTAAAATCACCACCGATGAGGGCATTGTCGGCCTGGGTGATGCCACGCTGAACGGACGTGAACTTTCCGTTGCCTCCTACCTGAAAGATCACCTGTGCCCTCAGTTGATTGGCCGCGATGCGCACCGCATCGAAGATATCTGGCAGTTCTTGTATAAAGGCGCTTACTGGCGTCGTGGTCCGGTCACCATGTCAGCGATTTCTGCCGTGGATATGGCGCTGTGGGACATTAAGGCGAAAGCCGCGAACATGCCGCTCTATCAGCTTCTGGGCGGAGCCTCCCGGGAAGGGGTGATGGTTTATTGTCACACCACCGGGCACACCATTGACGACGTGCTGGAAGATTATGCCCGTCATAAAGAGATGGGCTTCAAGGCAATTCGCGTGCAGTGCGGCGTGCCGGGAATGAAAACCACCTACGGCATGGCAAAAGGAAAAGGGCTGGCGTATGAGCCAGCGACCAAGGGCGCCTGGCCGGAAGAGCAGCTGTGGTCCACTGAAAAATACCTCGACTTCACGCCGAAACTGTTCGACGCAGTGCGCAGTCAGTTCGGCTTCAATGAACATCTCCTTCACGACATGCACCACCGTCTGACGCCCATCGAAGCGGCGCGATTCGGCAAAAGCATTGAAGAGTACCGTCTGTTCTGGATGGAAGATCCGACTCCCGCTGAAAACCAGGAGTGTTTCCGCCTGATCCGCCAGCACACCGTCACGCCAATTGCGGTGGGGGAAGTGTTCAACAGCATCTGGGACTGCAAGCAGCTGATTGAAGAGCAGCTCATTGACTATATCCGCGCCACCATAACCCATGCGGGCGGCATCACCGGGATGCGTCGCATTGCGGACTTTGCCTCACTTTATCAGGTGCGTACCGGCTCACACGGCCCGTCGGATCTGTCGCCGATTTGCCACGCCGCGGCGCTGCATTTTGACCTGTGGGTACCGAACTTTGGCGTGCAAGAGTATATGGGGTATTCGGAGCAGATGCTGGAAGTGTTCCCGCACAGCTGGCGCTTCGATAACGGCTATATGCACCCGGGCGACAAGCCAGGGCTGGGCATTGAGTTTGATGAGAAGCTGGCGGCGAAATACCCGTACGATCCGGCTTATCTGCCGGTGGCTCGTCTGGAAGACGGCACCCTCTGGAACTGGTAAACGAGGAGCGAATGATGAAAAGCGTAGTGATCCAACAGCCGGATGTGCTGGTGATTGAAGAGCGTCCTCTCCCGTTGCCGGGCGCAGGCGACGTCCGCGTCAAAATTAAGCTCGCCGGTATTTGCGGTTCAGACAGCCATATCTATCGCGGGCATAACCCGTTTGCGAAATACCCGCGGGTAATCGGTCACGAGTTCTTTGGCGAAATAGACGCGGTTGGCGAAGGCGTGGAGGGCACCCGACTGGGCCAGCGCGTTTCGGTTGATCCGGTGATCAGCTGCGGGCACTGCTACCCGTGTTCCGTTGGAAAACCGAACGTTTGTACTTCGCTGGTGGTGCTGGGCGTCCACCGTGACGGCGGCTTCAGCGAATACGCCGTGGTGCCGGCGAAAAATGCCTGGCGCATTCCGGATGCGATCCCTGACCACCACGCGGTGATGGTTGAGCCATTCACCATTGCTGCCAACGTGACGGGGCAGGCGAAACCCACCGAACAGGATGTGGCGCTGATTTACGGCGCAGGCCCGATGGGGCTGGTCACCGTGCAGGCGCTGAAGGGCGTTTACAAGGTGAAGCAGGTCATCGTGGTGGATCGCATTGATGAGCGGCTGGAGATGGCGCAACGCAGCGGCGCAGACTGGGTCTTCAACAACGGCGAGCAGTCCTTACAGACCGCGCTGGATGAAAAAGGCATCAAGCCGACGTTAATCATCGATGCTGCCTGTCATCCGTCCATTTTACAGGAAGCGATTACGCTGGCGTCTCCGGCGGCGCGCATCGTGCTGATGGGCTTCTCCAGCGACCCGAGCCAGATTGTGCAGCAGGGGATCACCGGCAAAGAGCTGTCGATCTTCTCTTCGCGCCTGAATGCCAACAAATTCCCGGTGGTCATTGACTGGCTGGAAAAAGGGCTGATCGACCCTGAAAAACTGGTCACCCATACATTTGACTATCACCACGTTACAGACGCCATCGAACTGTTTGAAAAAGACCAGCGGCAGTGCTGCAAAGTCTTGCTCACGTTCGACCAATAATAATTCACGCGGTTAAGAGCCTGCGAAGACAGGCTCTCAGTGGTACGCATCTTACCTTGCAGAGATAGCCATTATGACTCAAGCACAACCTCAAAGAAGTACGTCAGATCTGGTGAAAGCCGCCGTATCTGGCTGGCTGGGCACCGCCCTGGAGTTTATGGATTTCCAGCTCTACTCCCTTGGCGCCGCGCTGGTGTTTCATGAAATTTTCTTCCCTGAGCAGTCCGCGGCCATGGCGCTGATCCTGGCGATGGGCACCTACGGCGCAGGCTACATCGCGCGTATTGTCGGGGCATTTATCTTCGGCAGAATGGGCGACAGAATTGGCCGTAAAAAAGTGCTGTTTATCACCATCACCATGATGGGGATCTGCACCACCTTAATCGGCGTCCTGCCAACCTACGCGCAGATCGGGATTTTCGCACCGGTGCTGCTGGTGACGCTGCGTATTATTCAGGGGCTGGGCGCGGGGGCTGAAATCTCCGGCGCAGGCACCATGCTGGCCGAATACGCCCCGCAGGGTAAACGCGGCATCATCTCCTCGCTGGTGGCCATGGGCACCAACTGCGGGACGCTGAGCGCCACGGCGATCTGGGCCGTGATGTTCTTTGCCCTCGATCGTGAAGAACTTATTGCCTGGGGCTGGCGCGTGCCGTTCCTCGCCAGCGTGGTGGTGATGATCTTCGCCATCTGGCTGCGTATGAACCTTAAAGAGAGCCCGGTGTTTGAGAAGGTAAACGATGCCGAAGCCGTTGCGCCGGTTGCTGTGCAGGATACCTCGGTCGGCGCGATGTTTAAGAGCAAATCGTTCTGGCTGGCGACGGGGCTGCGCTTTGGTCAGGCCGGTAACTCTGGGCTTATCCAGACCTTCCTTGCCGGGTACTTGGTCCAGACGCTGTTATTTGATAAGGCGATCCCAACCGATGCGCTGATGATCAGCTCGATTCTTGGCTTCGTCTCCATCCCGCTGCTGGGCTGGCTGTCCGATAAAGTGGGGCGCCGTCTGCCATATATCATCCTTAACATTTCAGCCATTATTCTGGCTTACCCGATGCTGTCGATTATCGTCGATAAGAGTTACGCGCCGGGCGTGATTATGCTCTCTATCATCGTTATTCATAACTTTGCGGTGCTCGGGCTGTTTGCGCTGGAAAACATCACCATGGCGGAGATGTTTGGTTCGCGAAACCGCTTTACCCGCATGGCGATCTCCAAAGAGGCGGGCGGTCTCGTGGCGGTAGGCTTTGGTCCGGTGCTGGCGGGGATCTTCTGCAATATGACCGGGTCCTGGTGGCCGATTGTGGCGATGCTGGTGGCGTACTCGCTGATTGGGCTGGTCTCCGCTTTGCTGATGCCAGAAGTGCGCGACCGCGATTTGAGCCTGGTGGAAGATGCAGCTGAACCCCTGCGCCAGAGCGATACCGCAGCGAAGCAGCGGAAATATGGAGCCCTGTCATGAGTTTTATTAACGATAACTTCATGATTGGCAATGCGAGAGGTGTTGAACTTTATCGTAACGTCGCGAAAGCGCTGCCAATTATTGATTATCACTGTCACCTGGACGCGAAAGATATCTTCGAGAATAAAAATCTCGATAATATTACCGAACTCTGGCTGGCTGGCGATCATTATAAATGGCGCGCCATGCGCGCCAACGGTATTGACGAAAAATACATTACGGGCGATGCCCCGGCGGAGGATAAATTTGCGGCATGGGCTGAAACGGTCGAAGCGAGCTATGGAAATCCGCTCTATCACTGGACTCATTTAGAACTTCACCACTATTTTAACTGTGACGAACCGCTGGGCAGGCATAACTGGTGTGAAATAATGGAGCGCTGTAATCTGCTATTGCAGCAGCCTGATTTTACGCCGAGGGAACTCATTAAACGCTCCAGGGTAGAAGTTATTTGCACGACAGATGCTCCGCTTGATGATTTACGCTACCATCAATTATTGCGTGATGACGCGACGTTCAACGTTAAGGTATTACCGACCTTTCGTCCGGACGATGTTTTTGCGCAAAACGCGGAACAGTTTGCCGACTTTATCGATCGATTAGGTGAGACGACAGGATCTAAAATCCAGACATTCAGCGATTTTGTTAAGGGAATGAGCCAGCGTATTGCCTGGTTCCACGAAATGGGGTGCCGAATTTCCGATCACGGACCCGTGGAGATCCATTTTCAGTCAGCAGATGAAAGTCAGGTTGAATCCGTGTTTGCCCGAAAGCGCCGGGGTGAAAATCTGGACGCCCGTAATAATGCGATTCTTGACAGTGCCATTTTTATTATGCTGGCGCATAATTACAGGCAGCATAACTGGGCAATGCAGATACACTTCGGTGCGATTCGCAATAATAATTCCCGCATGTACCGTTCTTTGGGTAGTAATACTGGTTTTGACTCGCTGACCGATCAGTCGAATCTTGCGGCCAATCTCAACCAACTCCTGGATGCAATGGCGCAGGCTGAAGCTTTGCCCAAAACCATTTTATATAACCTCAACGCCAGCTATAACGATATTGTCGCGACGACTATCGCTAATTTTCAGACTGCGGAATTGGGCGTTAAATCGCCGATACAGTTTGGCTCCGGATGGTGGTTTAACGACACTCAACGCGGAATGGAAAACCAGCTACATAGCCTTGCGGATCAGGGGCTATTAATGAATTTTGTCGGTATGTTAACCGATTCCCGTAGTCTGGTTTCGTATACTCGCCACGATTATTTCCGTCGTATTTTGTGCAATATCATTGGTGGCTGGGTGGAGCGTGGTGAAGTTCCGGATAATAACGCCATCCTAACGAAGATGGTTAAAAATATTTGCCATGATAATGCTGAAAACTATTTCAGATTCTAAATTCTACTCACTGAGTGGGGATGGAACATGTCTCGTACTGCAAAAAAAATTACTATTCCGGTTAGTATCGGCTACGGACTAACGGATATTATGGGCGGCGGTGCCTTTACCGTTATCGGCGCCTGGTTATTATTCTTCTATACGACATTTGTTGGGTTGTCACCGGTTGAAGCGGCGTCTATTGTTGCTATAGCGCGCATTGTCGATGCTATCGTTAGTTTGTTTATGGGAAGTTTCACTGACCATTTTTACAAAAACTATTTTGGTAAAAAATTTGGTCGCCGACGTTTCTTTTTGCTGATCGGTGCACCGTTGATGCTGGTCTATGCATTGCTGTGGCTTGATGGCATGACATACGGTTTTTATCTCGCCGTCTATCTAGCATTTGAAATTATTGCTGCAATGGTACTGATCCCGTGGGAAACGTTACCGTCAGAAATGACAAAAGACTTTAACCAGCGGACCAAACTCTCTACCTGTCGCATGTTTCTTTCAGCGTCCGGGACGTTTCTGGCGACATTTATTCCCGGATTACTGATCGGCTATTTCGGGGAAAACAGCGCCCATGCCTACCTCATAAACGGCGTTATTTTTGCTGTACTGTTTATGGTATGTGTATTCATCTCGTGGAAAGTGACCTGGGAACGCGAGTTGACGCCGGAAATGCTCTCCGGGTTGGAAAAAAACACACGCCCACAAACAGCAGGAGAGAAGCTGGCTGCCTTTGGACGACTTTTTAAGGAGTATGGTTCCACCCTGAAAATCCGGGCCTTCAGGAAACATCTCGCCATCTATCTGCTGTCGTTTACCGGCAAAGATGTCTACAACACGGTATTTGTATTTTTCTGCGTGTACTGTCTGAATGTCTCTTCCTCACTGGCAGGCACGCTGCTGTCGATGAGTATTGTGGGGCTGCCCGTCACGTTAATTGCGGGTATAGGGATCATCAGATATGGGCCATCAAAGCTATATGTATTTGCCTATTCACTGATGTTGCTCTGTTTGGGGGGCTTCTTTGCCGTGTACCAGATCCCTGCGCTGAATACCGTCGCGACGCTGGTCATTCTGGCCGGGGTGTATCAGGTGGGGCGCTGCGTCCTTGAGTTTACACCGTGGAACGTGTTCCCGTTAATTCCAGATATCGATGAAATGGTCAGCCGTCAGCGTCGTGAGGGACTGTTTGCTGCGGTAATGACATTCTCCCGAAAAACCACGGTCGCTATTGCCACCTTTATTGTGGGTCTCCTGTTACAAAGCGGCGGATTTGTAAAAGGGAGCCAGACGCAGCCAACCGAAGCCATCCACACCATCGCAATGCTGATGTTCATCGGCACTGCTGCCTTGCTTATCCTGGCCCTGTGGCAGGCTCTGACATTCAACCTGAACAAGCGTACGCACAAAATCTTTGTGGATGAGCTGGATCGCCTGAAAGCCAACGGCTCTCCCCAACGCGTATCCGCCGAAGCTCGCCGGGTCGTGGAAGATTTAACAGGCTATTCCTACGACAGGTTGTGGCGTGAGCCGACGGTCCGGTCCGGCGAGCAGACGGTGCGCACCCCTGTATGATCTGGTTTATATCTTTTGCCAGATGTCACACAACTTGATTTTTATATCACACCACTTGGCCGAAAGTTAATGTAAATCAATGTTCATGGCAGCATAACCAGTATTGTGATCGGCAGGATAAAGTAATGACACTGCCATTCTAGTTGGTTTAGTCAACCGGCGCAGCCGCACTGTCACCAGAGCGGCTGCGGATCTCAGCGTTCATAATTAACGAGTCTCAATCATGGAAAACCGTTTATTACAGGCGAAGGCAACGCGTCCTCAGTACGATCGCGACAGCCTCAAGGCACGCATTGTTCATTTAGGGTTTGGCGCGTTTCACCGTGCGCACCAGGCGGTGTACACCGATATACTCGCCGCAGAACAGGGCAGCGACTGGGGTTACTGCGAAGTTAACCTGATTGGCGGCGAACAGCAGATCGCCGATCTGAAGGCACAGGATAATCTTTATACCGTAGCAGAGATGTCTGCCGATGCGTGGACGGCGCGCGTGGTCGGCGTCGTCAAAAATGCGCTGCATGCGCAGGTCGACGGCCTTGAAACCGTGCTGGCGGCGCTGTGCGATCCGCAGGTCGCCATTGTTTCCCTGACCATCACCGAGAAAGGGTATTGCCACTCCCCGGCAACCGGACAACTGATGTTCGATCATCCGTTAATCGTTGCCGACCTGCAAAACCCCCATCAGCCGAAATCTGCGCCAGGCGTAGTGGTTGAAGCGCTGGCGCGGCGTAAGGCGGCGGGGCTGCCAGCATTCAGCGTGATGTCATGCGATAACATGCCGGAAAACGGCCACGTGATGCGCAATGTCACCTGCGCCTACGCGCGCGCTGTTGATGGCGAACTGGCCGACTGGATTGAAGCGAACGTCACCTTCCCGTCAACCATGGTGGACCGTATTGTGCCCGCCGTCACGGCTGAAACGCTGGATAAAATTGAACAGCTGACCGGCGTACGCGATCCGGCAGGTGTCGCCTGCGAGCCGTTCCGCCAGTGGGTGGTAGAAGATAATTTCGTCGCCGGACGTCCACAGTGGGAAAAGGCCGGTGCGGAACTGGTTTCTGATGTCATTCCGTTTGAAGAGATGAAGCTGCGTATGCTTAACGGCAGCCACTCGTTCCTGGCCTATCTCGGCTACCTGGCCGGTTATCAGCACATTAACGACTGCATGGAAGATGAACATTATCGCGCAGCCGCGCATGCGCTGATGATGAAAGAGCAGGCGCCGACGCTAAAAGTGAAGGGGGTGGATTTAGCTCACTATGCCGACCAGCTGATCGCACGTTACAGCAATCCGGCCCTGCGTCACCGCACCTGGCAAATCGCCATGGACGGTAGCCAGAAATTGCCGCAGCGGATGCTCGATTCCGTTCGCTGGCACCTTGTCCACCAGAAACCCTTCCCGCTGCTGGCCTTGGGTGTGGCGGGCTGGATGCGTTATGTCGGCGGTGTGGATGAGCAGGGTAACGCGATTGAGGTGAGCGATCCGCAGCTGGCGGTGATTCAGGCGGCGGTAAACGGTAGCGCTGAAGGCGAAAGCCGCGTTAGCGCGCTGTTGGGCATTGAGGCTATTTTCGGTAACGAGCTGCCGAAGGACGCGGTGTTTGTGGCTGCGGTCATGCAGGCCTATCAAACGTTGCTGCAAAAAGGCGCGAAGGCCACGGTTGCTGAGTACGCCTCCCGGCTTTAACGCGATGACATGCCGCCGTCCGCGGCGGCATGTCGGGGCGCAGCTTAGTGCATCCCCAGGCGAATCAGCTCAATCGGTTCGAACTTACCTTCGCATCCCTCGACTTCAACCGTTTTACCACGGCGCACCTGCTCGGCATTAAGGCCGTCGCTGTGGATCGCTTTAATCACGCCGAACTGGCCTGTGCCGCTAATCATGACGCGGCTGCCAGTGGTGATTGCATTTCGGTTACGGTCGTATGTCATCATGGTATTTTCTCCTCTCGTACTTATCCGTTACGGCGCTAATTCAACGGCTGCCGTTCACGGGGCACTATTAATACGCCTCTCTTTAACGAAATTATTTGCTTTTGATCAAGCTCACACTTTTTTCTTATTTCATGCAGGCGTTGACGGTTCAGGACACCACTTTACAAAGCGGACAGTTATTTTCCTTAATTGATAGTTTCCGGGTGCAAGTGTTTAGGCTTTGTTTATATCCACAATGTCATTCTGGAGGCAGAAAATAACCCTTCATCGGAAAAGGAGTCAGGCTTATGTATAAGAAAATTTTGATGCCTGTTGATGTGTTTGAAATGGATTTGAGCGATAAAGCGGTACGCCACGCGGTCAACCTCGCGAAGGCGGAAGGCGCGACGATCACCCTGGTCAACATTCTCCCTAACAGCAGCCGTTCGTTACTGCGGGGGTTCAATGCCGATATTAAGAAGTTCGAAGAGTATATGACCGCCGAGTCTGATAAGAAGATGAAGGCGCTGAAACGGCTCTTTGATATGTCCCCGGACAATATTGACTGTGAAGTTCGCTTCGGCAACGTACGCGATGAAATCATCAAGCTCAGCAAAGAGGGGAAATACGACGTTATTGTTATCGGATCAAAAAATCCGAGCATTACAACCCATCTGCTGGGTTCGAATGCTGAAACTATCCTGCGCTACGCCACTATTCCGGTATTAGTGGTCCGCTAATTACTTCGCCGCAACCGAAAGGGGGCGGCGAGGTTTTATTCTTCGCTGAACCACTCGCGGTTTTCCTGGCGAATTAACTGAACTGACTCACTAATTTCCTGAAGGTGAAGCGTCATCGCTTTATCTACGGCTTCCACGTCGCGTTTTTCCAGCGCGCTGAAAATATCATGATGCTGGCGCAGCAACATCTCTGGCGGAGAAACATGGTCGAGGCTCATGTAGCGCACGCGGTCGATGGTAGCTTTGATGTTTTCGACGGTATCCCACGCGAGCTGGCACTCGGCGATCTGCGCCAGTTTCTGGTGGAACTCGTCGTCCAGCTGGAAAAAGTCGTTTAACTGTTTGCGGTCGATGGCGATTCGTTGCTGATGCAGGTTTTGCTCCAGCAGGTAGCACTGGTTATCGTTGATGAGCGACGCGGCGCGACGCACCACGGCGCACTCGATGGCCTGGCGAACAAAACAGCCATTCCGTACCTGCGAAAGCGAAATTTTATTTACATAGCTGCCGCGCTGAGGGCGGATCTGAATAAGGCCGTTTTCTGCGAGCTTAATAAACGCCTCACGTACGGGCTGACGGGAAACGTCAAAACGTACCGAAACCTCTTTTTCTGAGAGTGGCGTTCCCGGTGGGATCAGGCAGCGAACAATATCACGGCGTAAGATGCGATATATTTGCTGATTAACGGGCTGGGTAGGATTAAGTTGCGATTCAGCGGCCATGGGTTGTGATTTCTCAGAGAGTTAACCTGAACATACTACCATTCTTTTCCCTGCCATCACATACCCGGCCCGCAGGCCGGGCAGGGTAAATTAACCGCGATGCACGCTGAGTCCGGCATAGGTCTGGCTGACGGGCATCATCTCAACCGTATTGATGTTGACATGCTTCGGCAGATTCGCGACCCACCAGACGGTTTCGGTGATATCTTCCGGCGTCAGCGCATTCGCGTTTTCATAGGTTTTATCCGCTTTCGCGTCGTCGCCTTTGAAACGCACGTTGGAGAATTCAGTTCCGCCTACCAGACCCGGTTCAACATCGGTCACGCGGATCGCGGTTCCGTGCAGGTCGGTGCGCAGGTTCAGGCTGAACTGGCGGACAAAGGCTTTGGTCGCGCCATAGACGTTGCCGCCCGCGTAAGGCCAGCTTCCGGCGGTGGAACCGATGTTAATGATATGGCCACGGTTACGTTCAACCATGCCCGGCAGCACGGCGCGGGTCATGTACACCAGCCCTTTGTTGTTGGTGTCGATCATGTTTTCCCAGTCTTCCACGCTGGCTTTGTGGGCAGGCTCCATGCCCAGTGCCAGGCCAGCGTTATTGACCAGCACGTCAATTTCACGCCATTCGGCAGGCAGGTTGGCAATCATCTCTTCGATGGCGGCGCGGTTGCGCACGTCCAGCTGCGCGGTCAGAATGCTGTCACCCAGCTCGTCTTTTAGCTCCTGCAAACGCTCCTGACGGCGCCCTGTTGCAATCACTTTGTGTCCGTTGGCGACGAAGCGACGCGTGATGCTTTCACCAAAACCCGCTGTCGCCCCGGTAACTAAAATAATCATCTCACTGTTCCTCAACGCTTTTTGTGTTGTACTAACATAGCACGCTCTCCGGCACGTCGTTAAGGCAACATTTGTATGACGCCATTGCAGGCCGGCGCAGGCTGGCCTACTCTGGGGAGAAATACCGTGCTCAGGAGTAAACGATGTCGGTCAACAATCCTTTTTTTGAAATTAGCCTGTTGCCTTATCAGGCGCCACGTTTTGATGCGATTAACGACAGCCATTATCGTCCGGCATTTGATGAAGCAATGCGCCTGAAGCGTGCAGACATTGACGCGATTATCGCGCAGCGCGCCGCGCCGGACTTCGACAATACCGTGCTGGCGCTGGAAAAGAGCGGGGCCATGCTGTCACGCGTGAGCAGCGTGTTCTTCGCCATGACGTCCGCACACACCAACGATGATCTTCAGGCACTGGACGAGCAGTTCTCCACCGAACTGGCCGGGCTGGCGAACGATATCTGGCTAAACGATACGCTTTTCGCCCGCGTGGAAGCCGTCTGGCAGGATCGCGAGGCGCTGGATGCCGAATCCCGACGACTGACGGAGGAGATGTATCAGCACTTTGTTCTTGCTGGCGCGCGTCTGAATGCCGATGAAAAAGCCGAGCTGAAAGCCCTGAATACCGAAGCCGCCACCCTGACCAGCCAGTTCAACCAGCGCCTGCTGGCGGCGAACAAGGCGGGAGGGCTGGTGGTGGACGATGTTCACCAGCTTGACGGGCTCAGTGCGGAGGAGGTGGCTGCCGCGGCTCACGCTGCCGCAGAAAAAGGGCTGACGGATCGCTGGCTGATCCCGCTTTTGAATACCACGCAACAGCCCGCGCTGGCGGCGCTGTCGTTGCGCGAGACCCGTAAAAAGTTGTTCAGCGCGGGCTGGGAACGCACTCAGAAAGGCGACGAAAACGATACGCGCGAGCTGATCCGTCGGCTTCCTGCTGTGCCAGAAGACGATTTAATTCAGTTGCGGCCAGCTTAGCTGCATCCGCATCGGTACCAAATCCGATAAACTGACCGGTTAATGGGTGTCGGTATTGCCAGTAAACTTTCTGTGTTCTCTTGTCTAATTTGGAATACAAGTTGGGTACGTTGATATTATGCTTTCTTGGGCGAGCAGCCATTTAATGCTTTCTCCATTAACAGGCGGGCTGTATCAGATATTCCAGACGGAACATCGACTTTCCCGACCATACCGATAAAACGAGCATCTTCATCCACTACCCAACGACGACCCTGCTTAATTGCTGGTGGATAGGTCTGTTTTGTCTTGGCGATTTTATGTAAAGCCACTCGACTGATTGGCTCTTTAAAACCGTTTGGACCTGATGCCCAATCGCTTATTTTTACAAGCTGCCCCATAGTTAGCTCTCCGCTACCGGCTGCACCCGGCTATCGAACGTTGTAAGCGCAAGCGGAGCAACCGCCGCGAGCGCCGTCACTGCATTTAATGCACATCACATGATCGACACGTCTGGCCTTCATGTTTTCCACTATTGCTGGTGGCACCATCATTGGCATCACTACATGAATCACCTGGCTACGCAGACGATCAACTTCTGCGGCGCTGTCCATCGCTACCTGCTTCCAGTCCTGCGTTTCAGCTTTCCACCAGGCCGCATCTGCTTTAAGGCGGCGCAAGCGCCGCTGTTTGAGTTTGCTCACCATGTCAGCCATCCCATTTGCTGAAGTGCTCCGATTGCCAGCAGAACGAACATCAACACGTCGAATGGGTTAGGCATCACGCACCTCAAGCTTCCATACTGCCTGCCCAATCCGGCTACGGTAGGTATCCTTGGATACTTGACCTTCCAGTGCCAGCTCGGCAAGAACCTTACGTAATTCTGCCGACTTCCATTCCTCGTCAGGAAATGCTGCTTCCATAGCTAACCTGAGGTTCCATGTCGCCATTGTGAAAGCGTATCTACCTCCTAGCACCTTTTCTTCCTGGGCGGCGCGAGCACGCATCACCTGCAAAATCTTCGCTTTGACGTCCATCACTTCACCTCCTGCTGCGGTGCTGCCGGCTGGAAAGGCTTTCTTTCTTTTACCCAGGTAACCAGTGCCTGAATGTGCTTCTCAAGGGTTGCAGCCAGCATTTCATCTGACTCCGGAGCTGCTATTCCAGCGTTGCTTAGAGCCAAGCGAAGACCATCCGGAATCACCGCAGCGCTTCCTTCTGGTTTATTGACTATCACGCTGTCATAAATTTCATTGAGGTGGCCACGTAAATCCATTCTGCGGAGCGCGCTAAACATGTAATTGCATTCGGCCTGTTTGTTGGCCCTAAACGGCTTGCTATCTCGGTTAACCAAAAGTCCGTTGCCTGGCCATCCGTGTACCTTCTTAACCCGACCTTTGATTACGTGAAGCAAGCCCCAACCGGAAGGAAGGTCTTCAACATTCACAATTCCCGGCTCGCTAATCATAAAGCGCCAATCTCCCATGCCTTTCTCTGGTTCAATCCGGAACGGTTTCTTACGGTCTGCCAGAAGGTCAGAACGAGAACATTTGGCCTCAATCAGGCAGCTAGCACCGTTGCGAAATCCGATTGCGTCAGCTTGCTCGCCATATGGCGTCCATGCACGGAATCGGTCATGGAAGGCAACCTTAAATCCATTGTTTTGCAGGAACCGACAAGCTATCAGGCAAAGTTCGTCGTGAGTTAAAGCCACGCTCACTCTCCTTTACCGGTATCAGAGGCTGACTTCACTTCAACAATGAACGGCAGTACATCGCTGTGAGTCAGCTTTGTCTGAGAAAGGTTATCAAGCGCTTTACTGACAGCCTCAGACGTTTCAAAAACACCAGCGGCATCTGCTAGCGCACTGACCACCTGATAAGACTCGGCGCAGATTGTTTCCAACTCAGCAATCCGCTTCTCTGCGGATTCCAGCTCATCCAGCAGCTCCAGCACGACGGCGGGGTTAGCTGCGGCGATGAAGTCAGCGAGAGGACTTTCCCCGTCAACTGATTCGCAGCTAGCGACGAGGTCATAGCAAACGCTGTCACCAACATCGTAGCGACCGCCGTAAACGCTGTTTCCTTCAGCGTGCCAATCGTCGCCATCTAACGCTGTGGCTAAATACCGTAATGCGTGTTTGTCGATGTTGCTCATTGGGCGGCCTCCGGCTCTTCTGGCATTGGAGCCCAGTGAGTGATAACAACATCGTCGATATTGATATCACCGTTCTGGAAAGTCCATTGCCAACTTCCAGTCTCTTTCTGCCCGAAGGTCATCCACATTGAACGCCAACCAATCAGCCATCCCTCACCGGTTGAATCGAAAA
Organism: Enterobacter cloacae complex sp. 302F9; assembly: GCF_050030335.1. NCBI lineage: Bacteria > Pseudomonadati > Pseudomonadota > Gammaproteobacteria > Enterobacterales > Enterobacteriaceae > Enterobacter > Enterobacter cloacae complex sp. 302F9. The sequence goes on from NZ_JBLGUC010000001.1 coordinate 2,183,458, forward strand.
GCAGAACCGTGTCATTGGGTGATGGAAGGCATTGATGCACGGAGAATGCTTTTTCTTCCAGCGCATCGCTCCATGAGACAGCCGCGAGCTTTCCGCCAAAGATTGTCATACCAGCGTTTACTGCTGGCTCTTTACCATCCTCAAACTCAACAACGAAAGTTACCTTGCTCATGACTGCACTCCTTTGCGAAGCTGGGCTGCGAACTCTTCGAGAGACTTTTCTGCGTACTCACCAGATAATCCGTCAGCAGCCGGAATAGGGTCATTTGCAAGGTCTTCTTTCGCAGTCAGAATCATACGCACCACGTCGAATACTTCAGCCAGCGGCTTATCCACGAAACCGTGGTTGAATGCAGCGGCGAGGCGACTGGCGGCATAGTTGATGCCTTCATTTCGAGCCTGAGCCCGCACTTCAGCCAGCGCCGCAGCATCATTGCGAACCTTACGCAGTTCCAGAACAGCAACCTGAACTGCATAAGCGAACATAGCGGAAGGGCGATCATCTGCTTTTTCACTATCGCGCTGCATGTTGACTGCAACAGTCATCAGTTCATCCAGCTGTTCGCTGGTCATTGGTTTATTGGCTGTCATGATTATTTTCCTGCTGCAGTTTGTGCTGCTTAACGAAGTGGGCCACAGCCTTTGACTGGCTGGTGACGATCCCATTGATGGTGACGTTCTTACCGCGATATATTTGTGCGGTGCCGATCTCAATCCCTTCCAGTTTCACGTAAAGCGTTTTTCCTACCACCTCTATTTCAGGTACTGGCTGTGAAAGACGGTACGTTTCACGCGCTTCTGCAATCGCTTTGTGCTCGTCCATAATGGCCAGCGCTTCGGCCAAAGCAGCACCTTCAAGAGTGAAGACGCCTTCATAACTGATCGAGGCCTGAGCCATCAACTCAACGAAACGGCGAGCGTTCTTTACGCTGAGCTCAGGCGCGATAGAACTGCGGGTAACTTTTGTTTTTCCCTGAGCAGCCGCGACAGCCTTATCGTGCTGGAGAACTTTTCCGGCCTGCTCGCCATACTCCATAACGCGCTCAACCGCGACATCGACAGACACTGCACCGGATTTAACTTCCTGCTGAACGTCATGGTTCGCCGTGCTCAGGAGAAGCAGTTTCTCTACTGTCGCCACAGACTTGTTGACCAGTTTTGCTATCTCGCTGGTGGTCTGGTTGAAGGCGTTATGCAGCTCCTGAATAACTGCAGCCTGTTCCATATCGGATAGCCCCTCGTTCAACCTCAAAGTAATACGAACTTTTGATGCGGTTCAAAATGCCGCCTCACACATGCAAACCTCAGACAGAGTTCAGGCGGGAATATTGCTGCTTGAATCCGCAGCCAGAACCCTGAACCTTTCCAACTCTTCGAAACTTGGTGCTTATCAAAAACTCCAGCAGGTAGCGGGTCTTCCAGATCTGATGCCGCATTACGCCATCGATGCACCTTCCGGTGCGCAGGATGGATCCAGCCGTCCTACTCAATCACTCAGCGCTTTGCTTAAAGCAAAAAACATCCGCATCACCGCCAATCAGGTTTATCACATGATGTCCCACTTTGGGATTGTGGAACAAAAAGAGCGAAACAGTCGTTCTGGTGTGAATGGTGTTAAAAAGTTCTGGTCACTTACTGCCAAAGGCTGCATGTATGGCAAGAACATCACCAGCCCTGCAAACCCACGAGAAACTCAGCCTCATTTCTTTGAGTCGAAGTTTGCGGAGCTTCTTAAAATAATCGACATCGTAGCCTGAGGTAACAGTGAGAGCATTACTGACACCTGAAGTTGCACCAATGTCCGGGGTGGTTCTGTTCCGCCCTGGCAATGAACTGCTCTGGCTGTTTCGTCAGGGAAGGGTGGTTATTGAGACGCCATCAGAAGCAATCCAGCATTTGCCATCAGGTCTTATCCCGGAAGCACATCAACCACTGACAGATGATGGCAGTATGCAGGCTATTTTTGAAAATGAGAGGGTTATTCAGCGTGCTGGTGGCCTGAATGGGCTTGATAGCTGGCTGGAACGAAAATTTGAATGCCAGTGGGAGATCAACGACTGGCACGCACGTGACTTCACGCTCATGCGCCATGCCCCTGGCAGCATCCGCCTTTGTTGGGGCTGTGATAATCAATTACGTGAGCAAACCACTGAAAGGCTGGCAGGAATTGCCAGACAGAACCTGGTACAATGGATACTCGAAAGGGTGAATATTGAGTTAGGTTTTAACTCTGACCACACCCTGACGCTTCCAGAGTTCTGCTGGTGGATGGTACGCAATGATCTTGCTGACCTTATTCCTGAATCGGTGGCGACTAAAGCCCTCAGGATGAAGCCTGAATCGTTCAGCTCGGTAATGCGGGAAAGCGATATCACTCCCACATTACCGGCAACTGAAATCCTCCAGGAGAAAGCAAAGAAGATAGTGGCAGTGAAGGTAGACCCCGAAACGCCAGAGTCTTTTATGCTGAGGCCAAAGCGCCGCCGCTGGGTGAATGAGAAGTACACCCGCTGGGTAAAGTCACAGCAGTGCAGTTGCTGTAACAACCCGGCAGACGACCCCCATCACCTGATAGGCCACGGGCAGGGTGGAATGGGAACAAAAACGCACGACCTGTTTGTGATACCGCTGTGCAGAGCGCATCACGATGAGTTGCACGCTGATCCTGTGGCATTTGAAGCGAAGCACGGCGACCAGTTAACGCTGTTGTTTCGGTTTTTAGATCGTGCGCTGGCAATCGGCGTATTAGCATGAACAGTGGAGAAAATATGCGTGATATCAAGATGGTTTTAGATCGTTGGGGCGGATGGGCTGCGAGCGATAGTTCTGGAGTAGATTACTCACCCATAGCAGCTGGCTTCAAAGGACTTCTGCCTCAAACAGGCAAGTCCCGCCTTTCTTGCACTGACGACGACGCTTTGATTATTGAGGGGTGTTTGGCTCGGCTCCAAAAAAGAAAACCTTATGAACATTCACTTTTAGTTGCACACTATCTCTATGGCATCTCGAAGCGGAAGATAGCAAAAGCACGAAAAAAAGATGAGAAGCTAATACGTATAGAGATCCAGATGGCAGAGGGGTTTATAGAAGGTTGCCTATCTATTATTGATGCCAAATTGGATTTGGATTGGTAACATGCAACCCCAACTTTATTATGTTGGGGTTTATTCTATTTCTTAATAATATTCGATGTTCTTGGTGCCGTAATTATTAAATATTTTACTTTAGGGGTGAGGGTTCCTTTGCTTGTATAGAAGTCTATCAGTAGTCTAAATTCTTTTTCATGCGAATAAGTACGTGGTTTTGTGAATGGTATGTTTTTGTGTATTGAGTAGATGAATTTTGGATCTATGTAAAAATCACGGTTGTTGAACCTCCCAATGCGATCTCGGTATATGACTTCTTTTAACTCAACGTTTATGCCAAGGTCATCTATATCAAAGTTCTCATCGAAAATTTCCTCTCCATTCATTATCCTTTTTTTAATATCAGCATAGAAATCCTCACCTATGCATTTTATAGCCCTCTGGATGTCATTTCTAGTAATGACCCATTTGTCATCATATGATTTAAATATTCGATTTGATTCTTCGATGTGATCAAGCCCGGATAAACAAAAAATGAATCTATTCTTATGAGTCCATTCAAACTGTACATTTAAAATTTCCATGTAAATCATTTTTTCTGAAAGAAAACTTTTCTTCTCAATGCTTTTTCTTTCTAAATGCGCGTTGAGGATGTTATTTGGGTTGTTGATGAGGTATGCCAAAAAATTTTTGTTTAAATGAACATGTTCTAATTCTAAACTCATAAAATAATGCCCTTCACGGGCATCAGCAACTTGCAGATCAATGGTGTCTCGATACTCTTGTAGCGTTCCCATCTTAAGCGTTTGAGAATGCGTTACATTATCTTTCTTATAACAACTTTTAACAAAATATGGCGGAAGGTATGTCAATCTTCGCATTAAGAATTCCTTCTTTTTCAACTTTAACCACGATTTGAACCACAATTTGCAATTGAAAAAAAACTTATCGCGGTCCGCGAAACTTGTTGTAATGTGATAAGGGTTGTTACTTCGTTACTCATCTTAAACGTATTTCACGTTACTCAAAAAACAAAAAACCAATCAACCCGCAATCTTGCGGTTCTTTCCCCTCGTTCTGAGAGGACTCACGGCAATAAGAGGGGGCTAAATGTCCGATCCTGTTTCTGGCACTACGTTAACGGCTGGTGGTCTTATGGGTGCCAGTATGTTCGGCATTTTTACCGGCATTGATTACGGTGTGGTGTTTGGTGCGTTTGCTGGCGCGGTGTTTTACGTAGCCACGGCAGTAAACATCAGTCGTCTTAAGCTGGTGGGCTACTTCATCACGTCATTCATCTTTGGCGTTATCGGTGCGCCTCTGCTCGGTTCTTACATCTCAAAATGGACGGGTTATAGCGACAGGCCACTTGATGCTCTGGGGGCGGTAATCGTTGCGGCAGTGGCCATTAAGCTGCTGACGTTCGTTAATAGTCAGGATTTGGGTAGCCTGTTCGGAATTCTCTCTCGCTTACGTGGAGGAGGGGCCAGCAATGGTAACAAGTGATCCGAGTGCAATGGTGAACGCCGTTATTTGCGGTGTCATCGTCCTTGTCCTGATGTTCTACCAGCGCGGCGGCGCGAGACATCGCCCACTGATATCGCTGATGGCTTATTTCACGGTGCTGGTTTACGCCAGCGTCCCTTTCCGTTACCTGTTCGGCCTGTATCACGAATCACACTGGTTTGTGGTGCTGGTGAACGTCCTGATTTGCGCTGCCGTGCTCTGGGCTCGTGGAAACGTGGCGCGCCTTATTGATGCACTGAGGCACTAATGAACCAATCACAATTTCAAAAGGCGGCTGGGTTAAGCGCCGGGTTAGCTGCACGCTGGTTTGCGCGTATCGATGCTGCAATGAAGGAGTTCGGCATCACAGCTCCGCTCGATCAGGCCATGTTTATCGCTCAGATGGGGCATGAGTCAGGCGGGTACACCCGGCTGGTGGAAAGCCTGAACTATGCGGCGGAAAACCTGGTCCCCAACTTCGGCAGCCACCGCATTACCAACCAGCAGGCCGCCGCACTCGGCAGAACGGCAACACAACCGGCAAATCAGAAGGCGATAGCCAATCTGGTGTATGGCGGTGAGTGGGGCAAAAAGAACCTGGGCAACCAGGTTGCTGGTGATGGCTGGAAATATCGCGGTCGCGGCCTGAAGCAAATCACCGGTCTGAGCAATTACCGCAGTTGTGGACAGGCTCTGAAACTGGACCTTGTCACCCAGCCCGAGTTACTGGAGCGTGACGAGTACGCTGCACGCTCCGCTGCATGGTTCTATGTCTCTCATGGTTGCCTTCTTCATTCCGGCGATATTGAGCGCGTGACACTGCTTATCAATGGCGGTCACAACGGACTGGATAAACGCCGTGTGCTGTTTAACCTGGCAAAATCAGTGCTGGTGTGAGGTGAGCATGGGTATTGAAATGATTATCGGTATGGCTGTTGCTGTTCTTGGGGCCATCGCCGCAGCTTTCGGTTTTGGTCATGCCTCTGGAACGACTAAAACAGAAGCAAAATTCCAGAAGCAAAACACCGAAGAGAAAGCCGCTGCGACTGAAGCAGTAGCCGAACGCCGGGTAGAAGCAACGAAAGAGGCAAGCAATGTACAGCAGACTGTTAACCGTATGCCTGATGACGATGTTGATCGCGAGCTGCGTGACACGTGGAAGCGTCCCGGTGGTGGTTGATACTGCCTGTGACTGGGTAAAGCCAATCTACCTGACCGATCACGACATCGACGTTATGAACCGCCAGACGAAGAAAGACATACTGGTGCACAACAAGGCGTGGTCAAAAAACTGTGCTCATAATCATATGTGATATGCATCAAAGTGGCGTACGTTAAGTATTGCTGGCAAATCTATTCCATGAAGAATGAAGCATTGAATGGTTTCGTGAGGATGGGCCCTATATGCAGCAGTACTTGGAATCAATGAGAAAAGCAGTCACGGATGAAAACTGGTTTGCAGCGCTTTTTCTGGCGTTAGCAATGCCAGATATATGTGCAAAGTTAGAAACTCCCGATATGGCTAATGGAGAGATAGGGAAATTTTACAAGAGTTGGTTCAATCGATACCTAAGAAAGATTTATGCGCCAGAAAATCTCTACGAACTTTATAGTGTGATTTCGCCATGGGAACTAGAGCCACCTCAGAGAACTCCTGGACTGCCTTATATTGAAATGACAAAGGAGCAAAGAACTAGGCAATTGAAAGAATTCCCGGTCAACTTTGGGCCAAGATTTACGGCACAAGATTGTTGGAAGATGCGGTGTTCATGTCTCCATGCTGGAAATCTCAACGGGATGAAAAACAAATGGTATTTCACACCTCCAATTCCTGGCATCGATATTCATATGCATTCTGACGAATATGGAACTCAACTGCAAATTGATACCTTCGTTAATGATGTCTACCGGGCTGTGGAGGAGTGGCTTTTAGATGTAGATGGTGATGTAAAAATTCAGGAGCGAATATCTGAACTGCTTACTATTAAAAAAGAAAACTTGACGCCTCACGTCTCGATAACTTACTCCGGTCTTTAACACCGTTTCGCCACTCCGTCGTAAGTTGAGTTATTGGTTATCCCTTCCAAGGGATAAAGTACTGAATATCCCTTCCAAGGGATAAAGTACTGAATATCCCTTAGAAGGGATAGGTATTACAGCAGGTATTCAATGAGTGCCTGTGATAATGCTAAGTTACCCTCATTATCGGTGAGTGGATTCGGAGGCATGATGAAATATTGTCCAGAATGTGGGTCTAATGATGTTGTAAGGGATAAGCAAAGGGGCGGTTGGACTGCGGATTATATTTGTGAGAGCTGTGGGTTTAATAATGATCCTAGCGAATTCTTGTCAGAAACAGAGTACAAGATGAGAAAGAGAGCCGAGAGTTTACCCAGCGATCGTAAGAAGGAATGACCAAACCCGCTTCGGCGGGTTTTTTTTATGCGCATCGCACGCGCACATCAAAGAAAGTCTTTCAGCTGTGAGCCTGGGCAAACCGTTAACTTTCGGCGGCTTTGCCGTGCGACAGGCTCACGTCTAAAAGGAAAAAATCATGGCAGAGAAAATCATTAATTTAACCGGCCGAGCGACAGATGTTTTGTATGCGCTGTTTTTCCGTGGTGCGCTGCAAAGTGGCGAGCTGCCATCTAAATCTGGTGCAGCACAGCTTCGCGAGCTGGGGTTGGCTGAAACCCGACACACAGCAACAGCCTATGGGAAGGTAAATCATTTTACGTTTCTGACTGCTGAAGGGCAGGAGTTTGCTATTAAGCACCTGGTCAATACGCGCTTTGGTGAGACGGTGAAGCAGGAATACTACTCCCCGCTCGGGGTTGAGCTTGAATGCGCTCAAAAGGCGCTCGATGAAATTTGTGAAGAGATTCGCAGCAGCAAAGCATTTGAAAAGTTGATAAACGGAACGCCGATTCACTGTCAGGTGCATATTACCGATACGATGATTGGTGATGCCGCAGTGTCTGCCAACTATAGCGTAAAGATGAACGTGAACCACGGCGGCAAACTGCACGTTGCTTGCATGGCCGTCTGCATTGAAGGTGACCAGCGCAAGGTCGTGTTTGTGGCTGACCGCTTTAAGGTGAATGAAGCCGCTCAATCAGCCAGCAATAATGAAGAGACGGCCTTCAATGGTGGTCTGGCTTTTGGTGGTTTCCCTGGGGCAATTAGTCATGATGGATCTAATCCCGCTGATGGCAATAATGCCACCGCTGAACCAATCAGTTCAATTGCTTCAGCGACAGGCACAGCCACCAAGACGCGGCTAACCGACGAGATGCAAGAACTGGTTCTCAAGGCTGTACGTGAAAGTGATCTGTTCACATCCCTTCAGGCAGCATCAGCCTCTGACCTGCAACAGGCAGTGGATGACGCAGTGGGCAAGGCTCTCCGCAACGCGATGAGGCCGGGAGGCGCTATCTGGTCAGTCATCTCACATCGATAATGAATGGACGTTTAGACGTCTAAATGGCTTGGATTGAATGCGAAATGACGCAAGTGATAACCATTATCATTTGTGGGTCCTCCCGGAGGGGTGGCCTGCCACGGGGCGGCCGGTGCGCGGAAAACGCATAGTTTTTGCGATCTAGGGTCATCATCATCATTTTATGCAGGTCTTTGATTTAATTAGAGGCCATTTTCAAAAGATGTCGAATCGTTTAAAAAGTGTTCACCATCATGGACCAGGAAATCGCTTCTTTTAAGCTGAACATAAATCAGCTGGCCGGAATAACAGGTGTTCACCGGCAGACAGTCGCCGCCAGGCTGAAAAATGTTGAGCCGGCACCAGGCAGTAACGCCAAATTAAAACTGTTCCAGATAACAGACATTCTCACCGAACTGATGGTACCGACTGTCTCAGGAGAGCTCGAAGAGATGACTCCGTCTGACCGCCTGGCCCACTGGAAAGCGGAGAATGAACGGATAAAGTTCGAGCAGGAAACCGGGCAACTCATCCCGGCAGATGAAGTTGCTCGTGAATTTTCTCTGATGGCAAAGGCCATTGTCATGGTGCTTGAAACCCTTCCTGATGTACTTGAACGCGACTGCGCACTTACGCCCGCAGCAGTTAGCCGTGTACAGAGCGTGATAGATGATTTACGAGATCAGATGGCCCAGAAAGTACTGGATGCCGAAGAAGAGGAGGACGACCAGGAGGAGGACTGATGGCAAAGCGGGCATCAGCCAGGGGCATTCGTCGTGATGTTTCCGGTATATTACGCGCTCCACGTCGAATGTTAGTTGCCGACGCGGTGAAAGATTACATGCGAGTACCAATGGGAGCGGGGAACTCCGTTCCGTGGGACCCGAACCTGGCACCTTACGTTATTGAGCCAATGAACTGCCTGGCATCACGCGAATATGATGCGGTTGTGTTTGTTGGTCCGGCGCGAACCGGTAAAACCATTGGCCTGATTGATGGCTGGATTGTCTACAATATCGTTTGCGATCCCGCCGATATGCTCGTTATTCAGGTATCCGAAGAGAAGGCGCGCGAGCATTCCAAAAAACGCCTTGATCGTACCTTCCGCTCCAGCCCAGAAGTAAAAACCCGACTCAGCCCCCGGCGTAATGACAACAACGTTTATGATCGGACTTTCCGCGCCGGCAACTATCTCAAACTGGGCTGGCCATCAGTAAATATCATGTCCTCTTCCGACTATAAAAGCGTTGCGCTGACGGATTATGACCGTTTCCCGGAGGACATCGACGGGGAAGGGGACGCTTACTCACTGGCTTCAAAACGAACCACCACATTTATGTCATCTGGCATGACGCTGGTGGAGAGTTCTCCTGGCCGGGATATCAGGGATACCAAATGGCGCCGGACTACGCCACATGAAGCACCGCCGACCACGGGTATTTTATCGCTGTACAACCGGGGCGATCGCCGCCGGCTTTACTGGCCCTGCCCACATTGCGGCGAATACTTCCAGCCGGAAATGGACAATATGGCTGGCTACCGCGATAGCAATGATCCGGTTCTGGCGAGTGAAGCGGCATACCTCCAGTGCCCTGCATGTAAAGGCCGGGTCACCCCGGACATGAAGCGCGCCCTGAACATGAAGGGCGTCTGGTTACGTGATGGCCAGCATATTGACAGCAGCGGCAATATTCAGGGTGATGGTCGCCGCTCACGTATTGCTTCGTTCTGGATGGAAGGCCCGGCAGCTGCTTACCAGACCTGGGCTCAGCTTATCTACAAATTCCTGACAGCAGAGCAGGAATATGAAACCACCCGCAGTGAGGAAACCCTGAAGACGGTTATCAATACCGACTTTGGCCGACCTTATTTACCCCGCGCCAGCATAGAGCAACGCAAAAGTGAGTTGCTGGAGCAACGTGCTGAAGACGTGCCAAAACGCTCGGTCCCGGACGGCGTGCTGTTCCTTACAGCAACCGTGGACGTTCAGGCGGGCCGCAACAGGCGGTTTGTTGTCCAGATATCCAGACTGCAATAGGATCAGCTGGCGCGGTTGGCTTCTACGGTTCCTCTGGAACTAACTGGGGAAGTCCGGGAGGGTTGACTGGAGGGTTTGGTGTCATTCAGATGCCCGGAAACAATGCTCTTTACCGGACCCAATTTGCCACCACAGATTCGGGTACCAGAGCATTTCTTCGAGCGATTCAAAACGGAACGTTTGGGTCATGGGTTGAATTCTATACCTCAGGTAACACAACCAAAGCCAGTGACGGCACGCTTAAGGCTGCATCACCTGTCGTGCGTATTGTGAAGTCCCAGGAAGAAAATCAGCGAACTGATGTAGCCGAAGACGGTTTCTCCTGGTGTGGTTGCGCCACGGCGAACGAAGAGGCTGAGGGTATTGTCGTAAGCCGCATCGATGTCGGTGTTTATACGTTGACTGGCTCTGCTGGACTTGCATCATCTGGCTGGCAACTTCTACCGCCGATGGACCCGGGAGGGATGGGGGAGCTCGGTATTGTCGAAGCCGCGAAAGGGGATGATGGGATTCTGACCATTCGCCTGTTTAAGCGCAAATATATCTTAAGCGAAGATGGAGAAATGGTGAAAACGAAGGGCGTTCCAATCGATGTTCCGCTGAACAGCTGGATCGATGTGCGCCTTGATATGCCTGAGGACAGCATCTGGAAAACAAAAGTGTCGGCAGCCTCAATTGATAATCCTGATTCACAACCAGAATAACGGCCATTAATTATTTGCCGCAGGCTGTAACGTTGCCTGGCAGTCTGCGGCAACTTTTATCACTACAAGTGCTGTGATTCTGGTCCCTGAAGGGACCAGTGTTGATGCTATGGTTATGCTTTGACTAAAAGAACCGAACATATTTTGGCTCGAGAGGTATGAGCGCTCACCTTGGTATTTAATTACCTGCGCGATTTTTATTAACTGCTGGATAAAGAAGGAATAATGGGGCTGATAATAATATGCAAAACATATATACAAAAATAAACGCACCCCAAGATGGGCTATCTGCACCGAAATAATTGTCCCAAGTTTCCTTTTTCATTATCTTTAATGCTAATTTTTCTGAAACATAAAAAGCAAAAGGGAGGATCACTGCGCCTATGGCTAGGTAGGAAGCAATGTAAGGCATATAAGGTGCGTAAGCAGGGAAAATTTTCCCATCACGTAAGTCTGTTAAAATTACGTAAACAAGATAACCACAGCCAACTAAACCCCAAAGGCAATATTTTAAATAATATTTTAAAGTCATTTTTTATGGTTGAATGAGAAAGTGTATTTGAGTGTATCTGACAAAATCGCTGGGGGCAATGGAGAGTATTTAGATATTGATGACCTCTCCCCTTCAACCTGAAGTATACCCGTTCCACCACCTGCGCCGTCTTTAAGTTACAGGGGCGTGCTTCCTGAGGATTTTGCTGAGTGTCCTACAAACAGAAAGCAGGTGGCTGGTATTGAAGGTCATCGAATGAAGACTAAACTTCGAGCCACATATCAGCTTCTTCAAACATCTCCTGCACGACCCTGCTGATCTGCTCTTTCTCATGTTTGCTGGCATCAGTATTGATTGCCGGCAGCGTCATCATCGGTTTAACCCGAACCTCTGCATCTGGAAAAATACGGTGCACTCTTTTGCTTAATTCGCCATGAATGATGTCTTTGGCACCAGGCAAACCATCAAAATTTCTTTTGTCATAAACGAGTTCAACAAACATAACTTTTCCTTAGAACGTGAAAATAGCCTTGGCTTGATCTGTGGTCTCAAAAATACTACTGTATATGCATGGGTCTTCCCCGATCATGGTGGGAAGGCTCAGAACGCCATATTCAGCTTTCCGTAGTGGAACATCACCCCCAGTTTAAAGCGCTCCCGGTTCAGTTGCCTGGCTTTCTCCTCAGCAGCCTGATCTTGCTGTTAAGTGCCTCCGCATTTCGTCTTTTGACGCTGTCTCATCGCATTCAGGATCCCGTACAGCCTTTTTCCTATCGTTTTCGCGGCATTTTTCATCATGGGAACGTCACTGTTAGCCGCCAGCGCCAACCATCTCTGCCAGTCACTCCGTCTTTCCTCGCTCCATGGCCTGTTCCAGATATCCTTTGCCAGCTCTTTCAGCGCCCAGCACTGGTTCCGTCAGCTTCATCTGTGCACGCAGCCACATCAGCTTTTCCTGCCGGGATTCGGTCATCCACTTATCGCTGTACTGCCACAGGAAGCGGGTTCCTTTTGCCTGGTGTCGGCTTTCAACAGGGAGGTGCGGATGTTCATTCTGACGGGTTTTATCAACTACCTCGCCCAGTTGCTTCGCCACATGGAAGCGGTCAAAGGCGATTTTCTCAACCGCACTGGGTAAGTGGATACGCGCTGCTCTTATATAGCCCGCGTTCATGTCCATTGAGAGCGTTTTGATAGCCAGCAACTGCCCATCAGTGAGCGTGCGAAGATAGCCGGCAAGACTCTCTGTGCCGCGATCATCCGTTAAGGCCAGCGCCCGACCATCGCGATCGGAGATCACCGTTATGTAACGATGTCCTTTTTTAAAGGCGACCTCATCCACATTCATATGACGGGCGGATAATGGCTTTTTTATCCGGGCGAGACTCCTCGCTTAACTGCCCGGGTCATAATGCCGTCAACCGCATTCCAACTGAGCTTAAGTTGCTTCCTGACAGCATCAACGGTGCTGATTTTCAGCCATGAGAGAACGAACGATTCGAATAGCAACGTATACCGGCTTCCGGGGCCAGCCCACGGAACAGGCAACGTCAGGCAGCCATGCTCCGGACACATAATTCGTGGAACATCGGCTTCAACAATAGTGGTGAACTGGCAGGTATCAAGATGGCGCCATTTACGATGACGGTGATCGTGAACAGAACAGGATTTACCGCAGGTCGGACAGGCTAGCCGGGTGTTTTCAGCGATCTCAATAGTGACAGTAACAGAACCGGCATTTTCATCGAGAGAAAGGGACTTTACCTGCCACGGATCGGACAGGTTGAGAATATGAGCGTAGAGGGACTTTTCATCCATGGCGGTGACCTCTGGCGATTAAATACACCATTATCATGCCTTCAGCCACCACAACAAGGGAAGACCCATATGCATACAGTCAATAACTGAATGAGGGTGCAACTCATGCAGCGTAAATATGAGATACGGGCCGCATTCATTGAGGCCATACAGCTAAATCCCAAGGGTTACCGCTATCTCAGAACAGACAGCTTCATCGCGAAGTTGCGCGAAAAGAATTGGCACTTTACCCAGACCGATGCAAACCAGTGGATTGAGAGTTATCAGCCAGACTTCGCTGATAAGACTACTGACGAAAGTGAAAACCGTTACTGGATCTTACGTAACATGGGGAGGGTCTTCTGATGGGGTTTGTTTCGCCAGCTACTGACTTTGTTGAAGAACGACTGACTATCGATTCTGTGTGTGGCATTGACGGCAACTGCCGGGTGATAGAAACGTCGTGTGGGTGGGCCGTCATTAACGTTGCCATAAGAGCGGGAAATGGCGACACGCTGCTGGTACCATGGATGGCAGAAATCAGTTCGTGAAACTGCATGGTGCAGCTCTGATAACCGAAGATGGCGATGCGATAGAGGGGGAGGCTCTGGACGATGTAACAGTACATGGAGTTCTGACACATACGCTGAACAGGACAAGCAATGACAGGTGATGTAGCCCCCTGAAACACCAGACAGTAGCTGTATCTCCAGATAAGAGATAGGCTTGAATATATGTCTAACACTAACACCAATTTTGAGATGACCGGGATCCTGTTAGGGCAAGAAGTCCGTAAACGTAAAACTCCTCAGGAGAAGATCGCCATTATCCAGCAGACGATGGAGCCGGGTATGAATGTGTCCCCCGTGTCGCGCACCTGCATGGTATCCAGCCCAGCCTGCTGTTTAAGTGGAAGAAGCAATATCAGGAAGGCAGCCTCACCGCCGTTGCGGCTGGAGAGGAAGTCGTTCCTGCTTGACTGCTGCTCTGAAGCAGGTCCGGGAGCTTCAGCGCCTTCTGGGCAAGAAGACGATGGAAGTTGAGATCCTGAAAGAAGCCGTGGAGTACGGTCAGTCGCGAAAATGGATAGCGCACGCGCCCTTGTTGCCAAAAGGACGGGGAATAGCCATGGTCAGCCGGACCATGGGCGTGTCGCGTGCGCAACTGTCACTGCGGATTAACCGTTCTGCCGACTGGCAGGACAGGCGCTGTAACCGGCGTAATGAAGAAGCAGACGCAGAAATACTGTCGGCTATCCTCAACATTATCAGCGATATGCCGAGTTATGGTTATCGACGCGTGTGGGGCATCCTGCGCAAGCAACGTCGCACAGAGGGACAGCCACCTGTGAATGCCAAACGGCTTTACAGGATAATGAGCGAGCATAACCTGTTGTTGTTGCATCACAAACCAGAGCGACCGAAGCGTGAACATAAGGGCAAGATAGCGGTGGCAGAAAGCGATATGCGCTGGTGTTCAGATGGCTTCGAGTTCGGCTGCGACAACGGCGAAAAACTGCGGGTAACGTTCGCGCTGGACTGCTGCGACCGTGAGGCCATAGACTGGGCAGCAAGCACGGGAGGCTATGACAGTTCGACCGTGCAGGATGTGATGCTGAGGTCGGTGGAAAAGCGCTTCGGCGACAGGCTGCCCGACACAGCGGTGCAGTGGCTGACGGACAACGGTTCAGCATATACCGCGCATGAAACGCGGAGGTTCGCCAAAGAGCTGAATCTGGAGCCATGTACAACAGCGGTGAGCAGCCCGCAGAGCAATGGCATCGCCGGAAACGGTCGTGAAGACGATGAAGGAAGACTATATCGCGTTCATGCCGAAACCGGATGTGAGAACAGCCCTGCGAAACCTTGCAGCGGCGTTCACGCATTACAATGAAAATCACCCGCATAGTGCGCTGGGATATCACTCTAGAGAGAATACCGGCGGCAGCGGGCATCGTTAACTTAAGATACAAAAGCTGTCCGGAAATGGCGGGTCAAGATCAACAAGCAATGACAGGGAAATTGTTTGATGTGGCATGGTTGAGACATAAAAAAACCCGCATCAGCGGGCTTTTTTATCGCTTAGGAGCCGCGGCTCCTTTACGTATCCTTTTTTGTCCCCTCACCGTCTGGTCGGTGTCCTGCTGAGACTGCTAACTTCCTGTTATTGCTAGTGATGTCCTATCACTGTCCAATCATGATTGGTGGAGCTGGCGGGAGTTGAACCCCACGTCATTTTCCCGTTAAAAAATGGCAAAAATATCGGTAGTTATTCCCCCATTATTCCCCAACTCTTCCCCGTACAAATTTCAGGCACAAAAAAACCAGCCACAAGAGGCTGGTTTCATTGAATTTATTGGTCGGCACGAGAGGATTTGAACCTCCGACCCCCGACACCCCATGACGGAGCGTTATTTTTTTGGTCTTTTCACGCGAGGAGGTATCCTCTCAACGATATGTGTAGTTGTTTTAACACTTAAGACTGTTCGTTGAACAAACTGTTCGATCGAGTTTAGCAATTCATCGAATTCCCTTTTCATAGGGCTCCAACCTCGATGAGCCGCGGCATTACCTGCATCAACTACAGTCGACAAAATACTGGCTTCAGTATCCCCAATAAAACCTTCACCCTTGAGTTGTTTTATTTTTTCGTCAAGGTACAAACCAGGATGAATTTGAAGGATTTCTGTCGTCCGGTCAAAAATTGTCCTAAGTCCGATAGAAGCAAGTATTAGATGGCCAGACTTATAAGCAGAATACATTTCGTTGAAAATCTGAAATAGCTGAAAATCTACTGATTCGAGTTTTGGCACCCATGAAGGAGTTGGTATGTGATCAAAAGCTGGGTAGGTAGTGATCATGTCTATAGGCGTCTCTTTGATTTCACCATTTATGTAGTCATGAGTAGTATGTTCACTAAAGTGTTCATTCAAATGGTAAAATACGGTAGAGCATCCGTTACATTGAAGTAAGTGATGATCATATGTTCCGTATACAGGATGAACATCATCTTCCCATGCAACGAGGAGATGTCCATGCACAGTGCAATTTCGTTGCCCGCCACATGTCGGACAAAGTCCTTTTATCATAGTAACTTCACTGCTCAAAAATCACCCCATTAAACATGTATGATTATTTGCCAAAAATGATACAAGGAAAATTGTTCAACCGTATGATTTTTTCTTTAATTTCCTTCGCCATTATGGCTTTTTGATACGCGTAAGTTGTTGATTCATATAATCTAAAAATTATGATTTAATGGCGAAAAATAAATGTATGTATTTGATTGTTATAGATAACACGCGTGATTTAAAACCCCTTGTGTAGTTATAAAAAACATTCCCCCAAAGCCAAACACATCTTTTCACATGCGCGAAATTGTACCGGACAATCGACTCCAGACTGTTCGTTCTGATCAGCCATAAAGATCATATATCCTTCACTTTTTTGTGCGAAATTTGTTCATTTTTATCAAGTAGGAATGCATTTCAGATGGGAGTTCCTCCCCAAAATGATATGCAACTTACTGAATATTATGAGATTACATTTATGGTTTAAACAGGCGAAATTGTAGCGAAAATAGGTGTGTAACTATATGTTTATACTGAATAAACATATTAATTGAATAATATGCTTCGCCCATATCTTCGGCGGCGGCTACGCGGCGGGGTATTACGCCTATCTCTGGACGCAGATGCTGGCGGACGATGGCTATCAGTGGTTTGTCGAACAGGGCGGTTTGACGCGCGAAAACGGACAGAAATTCCGCGAGGCGATTTTGTCCCGCGGCAACAGCACTGATTTAGCTGAACTTTACCGGAACTGGCGCGGGCACGATCCGAAGATCGAACCGATGCTGGAGAATCGCGGATTGAGTGCGTAAGGCTTTTTAGTGTGGGAACAGAACCGGGCGCGAGGCCCGGTTTTTTCTTTCCCAAAATGAATCCTTAATTCTGCGAAATTTGCAGGAGGATAGGGGCCAGCTTCACGTAGCTACACCTTTACTTTTACCCAGTAAGGATCCCCGCGACTTTAGAACATCTGGCGCTTTAACCCGGCTTTATCCGTTGGCCGGACTAAATATACTGCTTCAGCGTCCACCTTTATAAGTCAGCCATCCCTCACAGGATGGCTGTATATTGTTTAATTTAATGAAATACGAACCACACTATCCGGGCCTTTCGTCGTGTTGTCGTCATTGAAGTCCTGCTTCACGGTTACGTATAACGTTTTACCGTCCGGTGTTACCAGAAGACTGTTGGGATGGCTGGTGAACGTCCAGCTGTTTTTCACAGCATAGCTCCCGGCGTCAAGCTGCAACACCTTCCTGGATTCGCGCTGAGTGATGAAAATTTCGTTGCGCTCAGCGTTAAACTTAATTCCCAGCGCATCGCCTTTAAGACGCTTGATAACTTTCCCGCTGCGCTCATCAAATACCAGTGTGGTTTTGGCTTTTGAATCATCAGTCACGAACAGGCGCCCGGTGGCCGGATCTTCTGCCATATTCAGGAACAAATACGCTTTTTTATCTCCCGGCGTCCAGCGCTGTTCGATTTTATACGTCTCCGGGTTAATCACCAGAATTTCACCGCCGCCATTGGCGGCATAAAGGCGGTCTGTCAGCGGCGAATAAATAATCCCCGTCACCCATTTCCCGGCATTTTCGATTCGGGCTTTTAGCGTCATGGTGTTGGCATCAACCACGGAGATAAACCCAGGGTCGGCAACGCCGCCGATAAACAGTTGTCCCTTGTGGAAGAGGATTTCACGCGCACCAACCGGGTCGCCATCCTTGTCTTTGCCTTCAAACATCAGGCGCTGTAGCACCTTGCCGCTTTGCACGTCCACTTTCGATACCCCGCCATCAAGGGTGTTGGTGGTGTAGTAGACCTTGCCATTATCGTCCGCTGCCATGCCGAAGTTTTTCAGGTCGGTGTGGGTTTCACCTTGCGTGGCAAGCGTTGTGGGATCCAGTTTAAAGAGCACCCCGCCATTGACGTTTTTGAAACTCTGTGCGCTCGCAACGTACAACGCGTTTGCCGTTGGGGAGTAAACCATCTCATACAGACCGTCAGCGAGTTCGCGCTGCTTGAGCTCAGCCGAACCCGGGAGGGCTGCTGACGCCGTTGCGCTCAGGGTTAACGCCGCGGTAAGAATGCTTAAGCCCCATGTCTTTCCTTTTAGCCAATGGAATGTGTTCATTTTTTGTTCCTGTCATGCGCGAGCCGCGCTGATTTTGATAAATATACATTTATTTACATTTAACTTACAAAATTACCTATGCATAATAAAGCAAATAATTATCATTTCCATTCTTATTTGGGTGAATGATTTGCACATAACGACAACAACAGACAGGTAACATGATGATTTTTAAAGGCAGGGCTAATCGCGCGAAAGCGCCCGCAGGGTTAATTCCTGCTTCCTTCTCACTTTCACTGCTTGCGCTGGCAATGTCCGCCGTCATGCACCCGGCACAGGCGGATGAAAATACGCAAGAACAAGAGATGGTTGTCTACGGTGACGGGAACGGGAGCGCCGACTCGCAGCAGGATTATGCGGTAAAAACCACGCGTTCAGGCACCAAAATGCTGCTGACCCCGCGCGATATCCCCCAGTCAGTCAGCGTCGTGACGCGCCAGCGTATGCAGGATCAAGACCTGCAAACCATTGACCAGGTACTTACCAATGCCACCGGCGTTTCGTCGCAGCAGGTTGATAGCGAGCGTTCCAGCTACTTTTCCCGCGGCTTTGAAATCACCAATTTCGCCTACGATGAGATCCCCACATCAATGGGCGACGCGTGGAATTTTGGCGATGCGCAGGAAGATACTGCCATTTATGATCGTATAGAGATAGTGCGTGGCGCAAACGGCCTGATGACCGGCGCTGGCGATCCGGGAGCAACGGTGAACATGGTGCGTAAACGTGCCGACAGTAAAACCTTCAGGGGCAACGTCAGCGCAAGTTACGGAAGCTGGAACAAACAGCGTTATGTGGGCGACATCTCCGCGCCCCTCAATTCCGACGGCAGCCTGCGTGGGCGCGTCGTGGCAGGTTATCAGGATCAGGACAGCTGGCTTGACAGATATGGCAAGCGCAAGAAATTTCTCTATGGCGTCATTGAAGGCGATGTAACGGAACACACGACGGCCTCGCTGGGCTGGGACTATCAGCAAACAAACACAGCCAACCCGACCTGGGGCGGATTACCCAGCCTGTACAGTAACGGCAGCCGTACCCATTACGATCGCAACGTCAATACCTCGGCAGACTGGACGGGATACTCCGTTGAGTCGCGTAAAGTTTTTGCTAACCTCACCCACAACTGGGATAACGGCTGGTCGGTGCGTTTCAATGGAACCCACGGCGAGCAAACGTTCAATGATACCCTGCTTTATGTGATGGGCAATCCGGACGCCACCACCGGAGAAGGCGCATCAGGCTGGGGTAGTAAGGATCGCGGCAAGCGCACTCTGGACGCCTTTGATGCCTACGCCAGTGGGCCTTTTGAACTTCTCGGGCGTCAACATCAGCTGATGGCCGGAGCCAACTATAGCCGACAGCACAATGCTACCTTCAGCAAAGACGGGCCAATGGACAGTGCTCAGATTGGCATCTTCAACAACAGCTGGGACGGCAGCGTGGCCGAGCCGGAGTGGGGCGACTGGTATCAAAATGCGGATGATATCGTGCGGCAAAAATCGGCGTATACGGCGGCACGCCTGTCGCTGGCGGATCCGTTGTCGCTAATCGTTGGCGCACGTTATACCCAGTACAGCTCAGATGGCAGCAGCGGCGATATGCGTAAATACAACACCACCCCTTACGGCGGGCTGGTGTATGACATCAACGACAGCCTTTCCGCTTACGCCAGCTATACCTCAATTTTTGCCCCGCAAACCAAACGCACGAAAGAGGGTGCATGGCTCTCTCCCATCACCGGTAAAAATTATGAAACCGGCCTGAAGGCAGACTGGATGGACGGTCGACTGACCACCAACGTTGCCGTATTCCGCATAGAACAGGAGAACGCGGGGGAGGAAATCAGCGGGGTATTCGTTAATGGATCCAGCGAACAAGCTTATCGCGCAACCAAAGGCGCAGTGAGCAAAGGGGCGGAATTTGAGGTGAACGGTGCCGTTACCGACAATCTACAGCTTACCTTCAGCGCGACCCGCTATGTTGCCCGTGATTCAGATGGCCGCTTCAACAGCTTTGCGCCGCAGACGCAGCTTAAGGTGTTCAGCCGTTACCGCGTCCCGGCGCTTCCGGATCTGACCGTAGGCGGCGGCGTGAACTGGCAGAATCAGGTGTACAAAGATGTCACCGGTCCGGACGGCGAGACGCAGCGCCTCTATCAGGGCAGCTATCCGCTCGTCGACTTGTTCGCGCAGTATCAGCTGACGAAACAGCTGGCGGTGCAGGCAAACGTTCGTAACCTGTTCGACCGCGAATACTACTCATACCTTGATGACTCTGCCGTCTATGGCGAACCGCGTAGCGTCTCGGTAAGCATGAGTTACACATTCTGATCTAATCAGCTTATCGCTATCCTGGCCATCACCTGTTCCGAAATGCGCTTCGGCCCCACCAGCGGCAACGACACGGCGATGGCCGCCATGCCATTGCCATCCTGGTAATGAATAATGTGCCGGTTTGAACGGGGGACGAGCCTGGTGCCGGAAACATTGGGCCAGTTAAAGAAGACGTATGTTGGATATGCAGTAAAACAGCCAGACGCAAAAGCGTAAATATTCAATGAACAGGACGCCCTCAGACTCGAGGGGCATCCTGAGCAATACTAAAAGGGGACCTGTTTCATCCTGAAGCAATGCGTCTCTTTTTGCAGTTTCATGCGCCTATCGGTAAATATCCCTGCCACTCTGGAAGATCGCGATGCCCTGTATCGCAGGGTGTCAGATGAATAAACAACCCTCCAACCTTTTCAAGCAACAGGCAATCATCAACCTCTTTTAAATTATCCTTATGTTGTTGATCGACACCGCAAAGTAGCGTTAGTAATGCTTTCTCCTTAGCCTGCCGGGCATTTTCGGCGACGAACAGATCATATTCGTGCAGTTCTGCAAGCGTATCCGGCCTGTAACCACCCGCATTGACGAAAAATAATCTCTTCGTAGACTGGGGCGGCTCCGGGGAAAGCGTGACAGAGTATCCGTCGGCCCACGTGATACGGCTATAGCCGTCTATATGAATTTTATCACTATCACCAAACCATGCTTCACGCAGTGCAGGCCAGGCATCATTGGGCTTACGTGCCGCCACAAACTGGATGTCGTGGACCTCAATATTGGATTTACCGGCATTTCCGCCGACATAAAACATATACAAATTCATACAACCCTCAGAAGTTATTTTAATCGCTATATATTTAACTATATAGCGAGTTGGGCTACAACTGTGCAAAAGACATTGATGACAATGAGTTCAAGATTCTTCTACGCAACGCCACGAGGAGTTTACGCAGCATGTTTCATGAACTATTGCCCACAATTGGATGACAACATCTGACTAAGTCGACCATGCACCACCCAGACCGATTTCCTTTTATTCAACCTTGCATCAACGGCGCGCTTGAGGAGGTTGTCATTGCGGTGATTTTTCTGGAAAATTCGATATATAAAAGAATACATAACGAGAGGGTGTTTATGGCTAGGAAACGAATGCAGGTTGTGCTGGTGGCGGTTGCGCTGCTGCAAATGCCATCCATGGCGCTGGCAAAGGATATCAGGGTGACTTATGCCGGTTCCATGGGCAAAGTAATGGACCAGGGGTTAGGTCCGGCTTTTTCCAGAGCAAATAACGACGGCTATCAGGGGCAGGGCCAGGGTGCATACGGGTTGGCACGCCTGCTTGCAAGCCACAAAATTGAGGCCGATGTGTTTGTCTCCATCACCCCGGGGCCGATGCAAATTCTCAAAGACGCCGGGCTGATAGATGAGGCGGTCCCTGTCGCCAGTACCAGCATGGTGGTCGCTTACAGTCCTGAGGGTAAACATGCAGCGCAGTTTGAACAGGCCAACAGAAAGAAAGACGGCTCGTGGCTGACTCTGCTGACGCAGAAAGATGTTTTATTTGGCCGCACCGATCCTTATGTCGACCCAAAAGGCCAGAATATTGTGTTTAGCCTGATGCTGGCGGAAAAGTATTACAACATGCCGGGCATCACCGATAAAATTTTAGGCTCGCTGCAAAACCCACAGCAGACTCATCAGGAAGGAGGGCTGCTGGCGCGTCTGGAAAGCGGTCAGGTGGATGCAGCAGCGGGATACGAGAGTGAAGTTCGCTCAGCGCATTTGCCGTATGTCGCGCTGCCGGATGAAATAAACCTCAGCAACCCGGCGATGACGAAACAGTGGTATGACACCGTCAGTTTTACCATTAAAGACAGCAAAGGCCAGGATCAAATTCTGCACACTCAACCAATGGTGTTCTATGCGGCGGTGCTGAAAAACGCGCCGAATGGTGTAGAACAGGGACAAAAGTTCGTATCGTTCATGCAGGCGCCGAGGGGCAGAAATTGTTCAAAGCGTTTGGCTACGCCGAACCTAAAGGAGACGGCTTATACGTCCGCTAAGAAAACCGGGCTGGGTGGCGGGGTGGTTATCTCTGCCCGCTATCCTGCTGTTAAGTATCCCCTTTATCACGCTGATTAGCGTCACGCCCTGGCATCATCTGAAGCTGGCCTGGCGCGACGACAGCGCCATTGCCGTCTCTATGGGACTGGGTGTGCTGGCACTCGGAATTATCATTCTTATCGGCATGCCGGTGGCATGGTGGCTGTCACAAGCCACGGGTCGAAAACGATTGATCGGTGAACTGCTGGTGATGATCCCTCTGCTGACGCCACCGCTGGCAATGGGGATTTTGCTGGTTTCGGCTTTCGGGCCTTATGGAGTGATTGGCCGCTGGCTTTCACTGTTGGGAGCTACGCTGGTAAATAATCCGGCGGCGTTTGTGCTGGCTCAGGTTTACGGCGCTTTGCCTTATTTTATCGTGGTGTCGCGTTCGGCGTTTGCCACTGTTCCCAAAAATATTCTTGAAGCGGGACAAACGTTGGGAGCTTCTCCCTGGAACCGCTTTCGTTTTCTTACATTACCCCTGGCATTGCCTGGGCTGGCTTCTGCCGTAACACTCGCCTGGGTTCGCGCGGTAGGCGAGTTCGGGATCGTGATGATCTTTGCTTATTTCCCGCAGGGTATACCGGTAAAGCTGTATACCAATCTGCAAAATGACGGGGTGGACACAGTATATACTTTGCTATGGATGCTGCTGGTAGTGACGCTTCCCCTGCCAATGGTCTGCTTTGCTCTTGGCAAACGAATGGCCAGGAAATGAACACCCCTTAGATCGTCCGTTCCTCGTTCATAGCGGATGAGCTTGCTCACGTTTCCTTTTCAGCGGGCTACCTCGAATAACCCCAAACCGGATTCTTCATAAAAGGCCACACACAGAAACCTCCAGTCAGTCAGACTGAAAGTACAGGGCAGGAAGAAAATGTGGCGCGCGCTGTATATGTCTTACAATCGGATCGGTGGGATTATGCTGGGGGAACCATGGAGGCGTAAATCGGCACGTCGCGATAGCGGAAGAAATTACGCAAAGTTAACGTTATATGCTATTTATCTCCCGAAGCCAGAACCGGGCTTTGCGCCCGGTTACTCTTGTATTAACCACATGTCCGACTCTTCGAACATCTCCTCAAGCATGCGGTTGAGCTTTTCACGGTCGCTTTTGCTGGCGTCGCTGTTCAGGCCGTTCGCTTGCATTGGCTTAACCGTCACGCTGGCATCAGGAAAAATCCGGTGCACGCGTTTTGTCAGTTCGGCCAGAATGATTTCCCTGGCTCCCTCCAGCCCCTGTACGTTTCGCTTGTCATAAACCAGTTCCACAAACATGATTGTTTACCTTATGGATATTACGCATGTGATTCAGCCTGAACGTAAAATACTACTGTATATGGGTGGGTCTTCCCCGATCATGGTGGGAAGGCTCAGAACGCCATATTCAGCTTTCCGTAGTGGAACATCACCCCCAGTTTAAAGCGCTCCCGGTTTCGGTATCCCCTGGCTTTTATCCTCAGCAGCCTGATCTTGCTGTTAAGTGCCTCCGCATTTCCGTTTGAGACACTGTGTCGCATCGCATTCAGGATCCCGTACAGCCTTTTTCCTATCGTTTTCGCGGCATTTTTCATCATGGGAACGTCACTGTTAGCCGCCAGCGCCAACCATCTCTGCCAGTCACTCCGTCTTTCCTCGCTCCATGGCCTGTTCCAGATATCCTTTGCCAGCTCTTTCAGCGCCCAGCACTGGCTCGTCAGCTTCATCTGTGCACGCAGCCACATCAGCTTTTCCTGCCGGGATTCGGTCATCCACTTATCGCTGTACTGCCACAGGAAGCGGGTTCCTTTTGCCTGGTGTCGGCTTTCAACAGGGAGGTGCGGATGTTCATTCTGACGGGTTTTATCAACTACCTCGCCCAGTTGCTTCGCCACATGGAAGCGGTCAAAGGCGATTTTCTCAACCGCACTGGGTAAGTGGATACGCGCTGCTCTTATATAGCCCGCGTTCATGTCCATTGAGAGCGTTTTGATAGCCAGCAACTGCCCATCAGTGAGCGTGCGAAGATAGCCGGCAAGACTCTCTGTGCCGCGATCATCCGTTAAGGCCAGCGCCCGACCATCGCGATCGGAGATCACCGTTATGTAACGATGTCCTTTTTTAAAGGCGACCTCATCCACATTCATATGACGGGCGGATAATGGCTTTTTTATCCGGGCAAGACCTCGCTTAACTGCCCGGGTCATAATGCCGTCAACCGCATTCCAACTGAGCTTAAGTTGCTTCCTGACAGCATCAACGGTGCTGATTTTCAGCCATGAGAGAACGAACGATTCGAATAGCAACGTATACCGGCTTCCGGGGCCAGCCCACGGAACAGGCAACGTCAGGCAGCCATGCTCCGGACACATAATTCGTGGAACATCGGCTTCAACAATAGTGGTGAACTGGCAGGTATCAAGATGGCGCCATTTACGATGACGGTGATCGTGAACAGAACAGGATTTACCGCAGGTCGGACAGGCTAGCCGGGTGTTTTCAGCGATCTCAATAGTGACAGTAACAGAACCGGCATTTTCATCGAGAGAAAGGGACTTTACCTGCCACGGATCGGACAGGTTGAGAATATGAGCGTAGAGGGACTTTTCATCCATGGCGGTGACCTCTGGCGATTAAATACACCATTATCATGCCTTCAGCCACCACAACAAGGGAAGACCCATATGGGTACAGTCAAACGGCGTTCAGACTAAAGCATTGTCCAGAGCAATGCAGACAGCGTTGCCAGCCCCCCCAATACGACCAAAAACACCGTCACGCCGCGAAGCTCTGCCAGCGAGGGGCGGGTGTATATGAGGTACGCCGGGATAAGGAACAGGATCACCGCGATCAGTGGTCCGCAGAACATTTCAATCAGGCTGAGCACATCCGGATTGGCATAAACAATGCCATAGGTCAGCAGGAACAGCGCCAGAGAGGCCAGCCGCTTGCTGGCGTTGGCCTTTTTGCCGGATACGCTGGCAGCCAACTGACCAAACGTTTGTGCGACCGACAGACCTACGCCGAGGAAGGATTTCGTCATACCGATGATAGCGATGAGCGGGGCAATGTGGTAAATCAGGCTGAAATCACCGTTTCCCTTCATCACCGACAGCACATTCAGGTTTTCCGCCTTCGCTCGCACAAAGTTGTCATGGGGGATCCCCAGCACGCAGCTCAGCACGAAAAAGAGGATACTGGCGAAGATAGCTAAGTAGGCGATACGGATCACGAACAGTGCCTTTTTCTCACCCTCCGCTTTCCTCTCCCGGTAGTAAGAGCTCAGCGGGGAGACCATAGGCGCACAGCAAAACGAGAAGGTAATAAGCGGCAGCGTCAGCCAGATATTTTTCAGCGTTACCGGCAGCGGCGTGGCGTTCATTTCAGCGGCCGTATCGGTCAGGTTAGACAGATGCCATCCCGGGATAAGTGATACGGCGATCAGCAGTACAGATGCCGCGAACGGCAGCGCCAGTGCGCTCATAATGGCCACGACTCTGTCCCGGCCCTTGCTAAGCACCACATACAGCGCAGCAACCACGATAAACGACAATGGCCCACGGCTGAGGGCGGTAATATGCAGATGCTCCACCAGTAAATTACTCAGCGCATTAATCAGCGCCACCCCGTAAACCAGGGTTACCGGGAAGAAGGTCACACAATAGAACAGGGTGATCAGCTTTTCACCCCTTCCGCTGAAGAAGGAGCCGAAGATCGGCAACGTGCCGTTTTCAGTCTTCTCTTTACGCATATATACACGACAAAGGAGTAAATGGGGGATCAGGGATAACGGCAGCCCCAGCAGGAGCATAACCAGAAAAATAACCGGACCACGGGTGCCGATTTCCACGGGAAGGAACAGTGTTCCCGCTCCGACGGCTGTACCATAAAGGCCCAGCGTCCAGATATTATCCTGCCAGTGCCAGTTAGAGCGTGTTGTAATATCAGCTGAGAGAGTTGTGGCTTTATTCATCATATTTTACCGCGTTGTTAGAGGGGCGACGACTTATTTAGTTTTTATCTGTCTGTAGTCGTCGCTGTGCCATTACGTCACGGGTGGGAGGGGTTTGATGTTGCATACCGAAAACCTTATGTGTATGCCTGCAATAACTATCGTTATTCTTTGACGATGCTTTAACAGGCGGTTAATTAAGAAAGGGATTTGTTAAATTAACGAACAAATAACGACTGACTTTCCCTGCCTGCACGTCTGTTAATTAAAGAATAAACACCCTGTTTTATTAAGTACCATAAGGCGCCATCATATTGAAGGGGGGCTTATTTAATTATTTTATTGGGCGTGAAATTATCCCGTTATGCCTGAAATTAAAAAACAGAATGTAGACAATCGTGTAACCCGCTCGTAGCTTTCGAACCGTCTTGTAACATAACGCTCTCTTTATGGTGGCGAAGGGGTTAAGGACGTCGTATGCCTGGTATTAAACGCCCCATAAGAAAATCCTCTTCTATACTCAGTTACGTTTAGTGAAATATGCCGCCGCTCCACACGTCGCGTTCCCTTAATAGCGGCGGGCAGCAGGGGTATACATTCACGAAAACGCCTTAATAATGGTCAATTTTGCATTTTAGAGGGGGGTTCCTGGTATGTTGCATTCTCAATCCTCGCGGGTCGGTAGCATTTTGCTGCTGCTGACCGCGATAATAGCCTTCGCGGTGGCGCTATATGCCTGGTGGACGCCGCTTACCGGCGTCACTGGCACCATTGGCGCACTGGGCGTGGTCATTGCCAGCGTAGTGCTGGCGATCCTGACCTTTATGTTACGTGCGGCATCGCGTCGCGGGGCGCGCGTTTTTCTGATTATTGTCACCCTGGTGGTGTTGGCGGGTATTGCTTTCGCCGCCGCGCTGCTGCACCAGTACATCATAACGGCAGCCATGGTGGTCGGCCTGATTGGTCTGATTATGCTGAGCAGCCATTCCGCTCGTTACAACCATCCCGTCAGAAGCTGAGGAGCCGCCCGTGCACAACGATAAGCATTATCCCTTCATAAAAGTCAGCATGACGGCGCTGGCGCTGCTGGTCGCTCCGCTCGCGCTACAGGCGCAGGATAAGGCCGCTGAAGCCTCTCAGGGGACACAGGAATCACTGAACATTGATGCGGCCGATCAGCAGGCGCCCGGAACCACAAAAACCACCGACGATGCCTCAACCGGCAGCGGTGATGGAAAGAAAGTCGCCTCGGCCAGCCAGCCAGCGACGCCGCTGGTGCCCGGCACCGCCACCTGGGACAGCTTCCACGGCCAGCTTAACGCGCAGAAATACAGTCCCCTGACCCAAATTACGGCGGATAACGTCGGGAAATTAACGAAAGTCTGGGAGTTCCATACCGGCGACGTCTCGGATGGTAAAGGCGATACGCCAGCTACCGTCTGGTCCGCAACGCCCATTTTCGCCAACGATACGCTCTACATCGGCACGCCATTCGATCGCCTGATTGCGCTGGATCCGGGGACGGGTAAAGAGAAGTGGCACTATGACACCAAATCGTCGCGCAAGGCGCTGACCCAGCCGGTGCTGAAAAATCGCGGCGTTTCCTACTGGCAGGCCAAAAATCCGGTGACGGGTGAGGCATGCCAGAAGATGGTCTATATGGGCACCGTTGACGGCAAGCTCTTTGCGCTGGACGCCGAGTCAGGCAAACCGT
The DNA here is from genome assembly GCF_050030335.1 of Enterobacter cloacae complex sp. 302F9. Taxonomy (NCBI): domain Bacteria; kingdom Pseudomonadati; phylum Pseudomonadota; class Gammaproteobacteria; order Enterobacterales; family Enterobacteriaceae; genus Enterobacter; species Enterobacter cloacae complex sp. 302F9. The sequence goes on from NZ_JBLGUC010000001.1 coordinate 2,211,806, forward strand.
GCAGCGGCTTTGCGAACAACGGCGTGCTGGATCTGAACCAGTGGAACACCGTTAACGCGAAGTATCCGCTCTCTGTCCTGCAACCGCCAACCGTTGTCGGCAACCATCTGCTGGTGGGCTGGGCCGGGAAGGACTGGGCCTATGCCGAAGCCCCTCCGGGCACCGTATTTTCAGTCAACGCTCAGACCGGTAAGCTTGAGTGGACCTTTGAGGCGATCCCGGCAGAGATCCGCAAGCGTACCGGTACCGCCAACGTCTGGACGCACATGTCCGCCGACGAGGCTAACGGGCTGGTCTATCTCCCGGTCTCATCGCCGTCTCCCAACTATTGGGGCGGCAACCGCGTAGACGCTATTCCGCTTGGCACCTCGACCACCGCCCTGGACATCAACACCGGTAAAGTGGTCTGGTCACGTCAGTGGGTACACCACGACGTCTGGGATTACGATATCAACTCCGCCCCGACGCTGATGGACATCACCGTAGACGGCAAGCAGATCCCGGCGCTGGTGCAGGCCACCAAGCAGGGTTTCCTGTTTGTGGTTAACCGCCTGACGGGGGAGGACGTATGGCCAATCGAAGAACGTCCGGTTCCGCAGGGTGATGGTTCGGTCCAGGGCGAAGTTCTCTCGCCCACGCAGCCATTCCCGACCAAACCCGCGCCGCTGCTCGACCAGTCGAAAAAACCGGAAATCTGGAAGCTGGCGGATATCGTCGGTGGCGGCCAGTGCTCCCGTCTGTGGGATAACCTGACCTATGAAGGAATGTATACCCCGCCGACCACCAAAGGCGAAGGCACGCTCACCTATCCCGATAGCGCCGGCGGCGTCCAGTGGGGTGGGGTGGCGTTCGATCCGCAAAAACAGATCGCCATCGTCAACACCTCGCATATCGTCCAGTACGTGAAGCTGTACAGCCGTGAGGATTACGATAACGCAGACAAAGACTCCGGCAACGAAAGCGGCTTTGCCCCACAGGAAGGCGCCCCGTACGGTATGCGTCTGCTGGTGGCGAGCAACTGGCTGGGCATGCCGTGCTGGCAACCGCCGTTTGGTGAAATCGTGGCGCTGGACATGCACACGGGCGATGTGAAATGGCGTCGTCCGGTTGGCGCCTCCCAGCAGTATGGCTTCTTCATGCCGGAAAGCTGGGGTTCGCCTACCATTGGTGGTCCGGCAGTGACGGCGGGCGGCGTGATCTTCATCGGTGCTTCAATGGATGCCAAAGTGCGTGCCTACTCGGTAGAGAGCGGTGAAGAGCTGTGGTCCGATCAGGCCGAAGCTCCGGCGGTAGCGAACCCGTCCGTCTATGAATATAAAGGTCGCCAGTATGTGGCCTTCGTGGCAGGCGGGAATACGATCCTGAAGGATCAGGTGGGCGATCAGGTGGTGGTCTACGCCTTGCCGGAATAATTCAGCAGGAAGGGGAAATAAACGTGGGGCCTGCGGGCCCCACTTTATTTTGCAGTAGTCGTTTTACCGACGCGTTATTTATCGGCTGATGCGCCAGCACGCGTTGACATCTGCTCGGCGGACTTCAGATGCTGCTCAACGACCGGAGTGTGCTCGTTGGCCAGAGCCTTCACATCCGGATCGTCGATTTTACTGGCGTCGCTCTTAAGCTTCGACAGCACCTTCTCGTGGTCCTTCACGCCAGCATATTCCATATACATTTTGTCAAAAGCGTCACCGCGCTGGTTTTCCAGCCTTGAGTTCAGGGCTTTATGCGCGGCGTCTGGTTCGGTCGGCAGCTCCACGCCCTTTTTCTGGGCAACGGTCTTGACTTTGGTCAGCGCGGCGCCGTGATCGTCGACCATTTTCTGGGCGAATGTTTTCACTTCACTGGTTTGGGCCTTGTCGAGGGCGAGCCTGGCGGCGGCAACTTCGTTGATATTGGCCTGCGCCATGTCCTTCAATGCTTTCTCGTCGCCGGAGCTGAGTCTGGCGTCCGGTTGAGCCTGGCCCGCAGTTTGAGTTTGCGCGGCGCTGGTTGTCTGGGCTTGTACGCCAACGGTGCTGAACATTGCTGCAACTGCTGATACGGCTAGCAGCCTTTTCAGGGTTTTACTCGTGTGCATATTGTTCTCCTGATGGTCATGGTACAGGTAAGTTTCGGTTGCTTCAGGCGCAACCGGCAGATAAATGACGACTGCACAGGTCAGTATAGTAGATGAACCTGCTGTACCCGCTGTTCAGGTCAGTAATGGCTGGTCGTGATGCTCAATCCTTCTACAATATTGATACGGATCATTTACATATTTGCTGCTAATGTTAAATATATAGATTCATCAACAGGAGGAATGATATGAAAAAAGCACTATTAGGGAGTGTATTGGCTTTAACAGTAGCAAGCTTCGGCGCGTCTGCGGCAGATATGATTTCCAAGGATGAAGCGCACCACTTCAAGCTTGAATACCTTGGTAATGTATCTGTAGGGGCTTCAGGTGGACAAATTTCTTCACCTTCAGATCTTCATCAAAAACTCTCAAAACTGGCAGACGAGAAGGGCGGGAAATACTACGTCATCATTGCTGCCCGCGAGCATGGCCCTAACTTCCAGGCCGTTGCAGAAGTCTTTAAATAATTTTCTCGAATAACACAAAAACCCGCTAATGGCGGGTTTTTGCTTACAAACAGCCAAAAAAATGCCCCTGATGCGGGGCGAGTGTGAGTCAAAGCTTTTCTTATATTTATCTTTTTTGTGCTCTAAGGCTTTGGGACAATAACACCTTGTTTAAATAATGCAATCTAAATGCATATTTAAATGCGACGGCAGCATACGTTACACAGATAGTCTACTCTTTACATACAGTTATGGTTAAAGGCAGTTAATCGTTAGCTGTCGCCTGCTGGAGAATGGAAACAGTAAACGGTTGCAAGAGGTAAACATGAACGTTGACGCACTGACGCAAAAGGCAGAAGAAGAAATTTCAGCGCTTATAACCAAAAAAATTTCAGAGTTACGTAAAAAAACAGGGCAGGAAGTGTCTGAAATTGAGTTTATCGCTCGTGAAGCCATGACAGGCCTCGAGGGGTATGAGGTAAAAATCAAACTTATTTAAGCGAAATTATTACCTGTTTTCGGGTTACTGGATAAAACAGAGCGGCAAACGTCAGCTAAGACTATCCTGCGCGTGGCAGGATTGAAGCCTAAAAGCCCGGTGACGCTGCGCTTACCGGGCCTACAATTAACGCAATCCACAGGCCGGGCAGGGCGTAGCCGCCACCCGGCTTACCAGGCTTACACTATCGCGTTCGGGCACGCTTCGCCCTTTTCGAGTTGACGCAAATTCCCCAGCGTGGTTTCCGAAATGCTGATCAGCGCTTCGGCGGTCAGGAACGCCTGGTGCCCTGTGAACAACACGTTGTGACAGGCAGACAGGCGACGGAACACGTCGTCCTGGATCACGTCATTAGATTTATCCTCAAAGAACAGATCGCGTTCGTTCTCGTACACATCCATACCCAACGCGCCGATTTTTTGCGTTTTCAACGCTTCGATAGCCGCCTGAGAGTCGATCAGCCCGCCGCGGCTGGTATTGATGATCATCACGCCGTCTTTCATCTGATCGAACGCCGACTGGTTAAGCAGATGATAGTTCTCCGGGGTCAGCGGACAGTGCAGGGAGATAACGTCAGACTGCGAGAAGAGCGTTTTAAGATCGACATACTCCACGCCAAGCTCCAGCGCAGCGGCGCTTGGGTACGGATCAAACGCCAGCAGGCGCATGCCAAATCCTTTCAGGATGCGAAGGGCGGCCACGCCAATTTTGCCGGTACCGATGACGCCTGCGGTTTTACCGTACATGGTAAAGCCGGTCAGCCCTTCCAGAGAGAAGTTAGCATCACGGGTTCGCTGATAGGCACGGTGAATACGACGGTTGAGCGACATCATCATCCCGACCGCATGTTCTGCCACGGCTTCCGGAGAATAGGCCGGGACGCGAACGACCTTCAGACCCAGCTCTTTGGCGGCATCGAGATCGACGTTGTTAAAGCCCGCGCAGCGCAGGGCAATGTATTTCACGCCCTGTTTTTTTAACTCTTCCAGCACCGGTCGGCTACCGTCGTCGTTAACGAAGATACACACGCCTTCGCAGCCGTGGGCGGTTTTAGCCGTCTTTTCAGTTAGCAGAAAGTCGAAAAAATCAAGATCGAAACCGTACGTCTCGTTAACATGTTGCAGATACTTTTTGTCGTACTGCTTTGTGCTATATACCGCGAGTTTCATAAGACTTTCTCCAGTGATTTTGGAACCACGTTAGCATGTTTAAAATTATCTTACAATTTTTCAAAATTCATTGAAATCAATAAGTTCTATGAATTATTGTAGAGCATCTACTCTTAAAAATGGCATTACCTTCAACTGACTGGCTAAACATGCGACAATGAGCGGCAAGAACGGCTTATTTTTTTCGCAAAATCAGGATATTAACTGCCCATGAAGGGTAAATACAAAGCCGCAATCGCGCTATTACTGCTGCTATTTCTTGTGCCGCTGACGCTGCTGATGACGCTCGCCCAGTGGGTACCCACGCTCGCCGGGATCTGGCTCCCCGTTGGAACGCGTATCGCGTTTGAAAAAAGCCCACGGCTCACACGTCACGCCCTGATCATCCCCGATCTCCGCTATCTGGTAGAAGAGTGTGAAATTGCCCGCGTGGAAAACGTGACTCTGTCACATCCCAGCCGCTGGGATCTGGATATTGGCGCACTTACACTTAACTCTGTCTGCCTGAGCAAATTACCGCAGTCAGCGCCCTCAACGGTGGCGCCGAAAACGCTGGCGCAGTGGCAGGCCATCCTGCCCAACACCTGGCTGACCATCCATCGCTTTACCCTTTTTCCCTGGCAGCAGTGGGAGGGTGAGCTGCATGCTTCACTGACGCCAGCCCGCCAGGACATCACCTATAAAGGCGAGCAGGTGAGCATTAAGGGGCAGTTACGCGGCCAGACCCTTTCCATCAGCCAGTTCGATGTGCAACTGCCGGATCAGCCGCAGCCCGTGAAGCTGGTCGGTGAATTTACCCTGCCGCTGGTGCCGGACGGCGTGCCGGTGAAAGGGCATACGGTCGCGACCTTTAACGTGCCACAGTTATCCTCGCTGGTCGATGCCGAACTGGACTGGGAGGACAATCAGGGCCAGCTGGTGGTCATGGCGCGGGACAACCCCGATCCGCTGCTCGATTTACCGTGGCAGATCACCGCTCAGCAGTTGACCATCAGCGACGGACGCTGGAACTGGTTAGCCTCCGGCGTGCCAATGAGCGGACGCGTCGGGCTGAAAGTGGATAACTGGCAGCAGGGGCTGGAGAAAGCCACCTTCACGGGGCGGCTCAACGTGCTGACCCAGGGGGATGCGGGTAAGGGCAACGCGGTGCTGAATATCGGTCCCGGCTCGCTCAGTATGGATAACAGCGCTATGCCGCTGCACCTGAGCGGGGAAGCCAAGCAAAACGATCTGATCCTGTATGCCAGGCTCCCGGCGATGCTGACCGGCAGCCTTTACGATCCGCAGCTTACGTTTGAACCCGGCGCTTTATTGCGCTCGCGCGGGCGCATCATCGACTCGCTGGATATCGATGAGATCCGCTGGCCGCTGGCGGGCGTGAAGCTCACGCAGAAGGGCGTGGACGGCCGCCTGCAAGCCATTCTGCGGGCGCATGAAAACGAGATGGGCGATTTTGAGCTGCATCTGGACGGCCAGGCTAACGACTTTTTACCGGACAACGGTTTGTGGCAGTGGCGCTACTGGGGTAAAGGGAATTTCACGCCAATGAACGCGCGCTGGGATGTCCGGGGAACCGGGGAGTGGCGCGACAACGTTATCGAACTGACCGATCTTTCCACGGGGTTCGACAAATTGCAGTACGGTACGATGCTGGTCAGCAAGCCGCGCCTGGTGCTGGATCACCCGGTGCGCTGGTCGCGGGACCCGGATAACCCCACCTTTAGCGGCGCGCTCGCGCTTAACGCCGGGCAAACAAGCTTTTCAGGCGGAAGCGTGCTGCCGCCGTCCGTTTTGACCTTCAGTGTTGACGGGACAGACCCGACGGTGTTCCAGTTTAAAGGGAACCTGCATGCGGACGACATCGGCCCGGTCCAGGTGAATGGACGCTGGGACGGCGAACGCCTTCGCGGTCAGGCCTGGTGGCCAAAACAGTCTCTTACGGTGTTTCAGCCGCTGATCCCGCCAGACTGGAAAATGACCCTGCGCGGCGGCGAAATGTACGCGCAGGTGGCTTTCTCCGCGGCCCCCGATCAGGGGTTTGAGGCCGGGGGGCACGGGGTGCTGAAAGCGGGCAGCGCGTGGATGCCGGATAACGAGATCAACGGCGTGGATTTTGTTCTTCCGTTCCGCTTAAGCCAGGGTACCTGGTCGCTGGGCACGCGCGGGCCGGTAACGTTACGAATCGACGAGGTGAAAAACCTGGTCACAGCCCGAAATATCACCGCGGATCTCCAGGGCGATTATCCCTGGACCGAAGCGAACCCGCTCCTGCTCACCAACGTGAAGGTGGAAGCGCTCGGCGGGAAAATCACCATGCAGCAGTTGAGAATGCCGCAGCACGATCCGGCTTTACTGCGCGTGGGTAATATTTCCTCCAGCGAACTGATAAGCGCGGTGAATCCGAAGCAGTTTGCCATGTCCGGCCCGGTGAGCGGCGCACTGCCGTTCTGGCTGGGCAATGAAAAATGGATCATTAAAGATGGCTGGCTGACCAACCCGGGGCCGATGACGCTGCGCATCGACCAGGACACGGCGGATGCCATTGTGAAAGACAACATGGTTGCCGGGGCGGCGATCAACTGGCTCCGCTATATGGAAATTTCGCAGTCGTGGACAAAACTCAATGTGGATAATCTGGGTGTGTTAACCATGCAGGCGGCCATCAAAGGCACCAGCCGCGTCGAAGGTAAAAGCAGTTTCGTAAACCTGAATTACACCCATGAAGAGAACATTTTTACCCTCTGGCGCAGCCTGCGCTTTGGGGACAATCTGCAAACATGGTTTGAGCAACATGCGGCGATACCCCTTCTCCGCGGTTCGACAGGCAAGGAAAGTGAGGAACAACAATGAAAAAGAGGGCTGGTGTACTCACCGTGGCCGTCGTCGCGCTGCTGTCAGGCTGCACGCCGCGCATTGAAGTGGCGGCGCCCAAAGAGCCGATCACCATCAACATGAACGTGAAAATCGAGCATGAAATCCATATCAAGGTGGATAAAGACGTTGAAGCCCTGCTGAAATCCCGCAGCGATCTGTTCTGAGGATGTCATGAAACGATTAGCTCTGATGTTACTGGCGCTGGGGATGAACGTTCACGCCGCCACGCTTACGCTCAACGATGCGCGTGCCCAGGGGCGCGTAGGGGAAACCCTGAGCGGCTATCTTGCGCCCGTTCAGCACGACGCTGAAACCCTGGCGCTGGTGAACCGTATCAACGCCGCACGCACGGAAAGTTACCAGCAGCTGGCTGACAGTAATAATTTACCCGTCGACGAGGTGGCGAAAATGGCGGGACAAAAGCTGGTGGCCCGCGCGCAGCCGGGTGAGTACGTGAAGGGAATTAACGGCAAGTGGCTGAAAAAATAGCTAGCGATAACGCCTGCGGTATTCGCCCGGCGAAACCCCGAAACGCTGCTTAAAGGCGGTGGAAAAATGGCTATGGTCGGTGAAACCCCAGCTGTAGCCAATCCCCGCCAGCTTTTCGTCATCGCTGATGGAACGCAGCGCCTGAGCGCATAAATCGAGGCGACGGTTCTTAATATACTGCGCTACCACCAGCCCTTTCCCGGCAAACATGCGGTACAAGCTACGCACGGACATGCCGCTCTCTGAAGCTATCCACTCCGGTCTTAACGCCTCCGACTGAATATGATCATCAATCAGGGACAGAACGTGGCGGAACTGACGCTCCTTGCGCGGCAGCACCTCGTCACGCTGCTGGAAGGCCGGACGCAGCAGACACACCATCGCCTCAAGCGCCGCTTCGCTTTCACTGGCGCTGAGATCGGCATTGCCCATGCTCTCCTGTAGCAGTCGGTAGCTCAGCTGTACGGTAGGCAGACTGCGGGAGAGGGGCAGCGCGCATCTCACTTCCTGAAAACGCGCGTGTTGCTCAATGATTTGTCGCGGGAGCAGCAGCGAAATCTGGCGGGAACGCTCCTGCCAGTAAATGGAGCACGGGCGGGAGGCGTCAATCAGCGTGATATCCCCGGCTTTCAGCATCGCGCGCTGGTCGTCCTGTTCGATTCCGGCGCTGCCTTCCAGCTGAAACACGGTGTAGAACCAGGCGTCGTTGCCGTTTTTGATCTCCTGACGGGTGCGAAACAGGTTAACGCCTGCGGAGGTCACCGTGCTCAGCTTCAGACTTTGGGTGTAGCTGGTTTCCAGCTCGCCGAGAAACGCCCCCTCTAACGGACGTGCCGCAAAGCGCCCACAAACCTGGTTAATTTGCGCCAGCCACTGCTGAAAATTGTCCTGTTCGCTTGCACACGCCATTGTTGTTCTCGCTGCACCGTCACTGTTTTCGCATTGTTGCATTTATGTTGCATTTTGTCAGGGCTACGAGGCTGACTATAGGAAAGAACACTCAACGGATACAGCGATATAAGCGGGAATTATCACGATTTGCGGACCCTGTCACAGCTGGCAAAGCGAATGTCACACAGACAAAAGCAGGAATGCGAATCCCCTCTTAGACTGCATACACACCCTGCGAAGCATAACGAAGGAGTATTCTATGTCCGAATCACATGTCGCCATCCTGCCGGGCGTGCAGCAGTTTTTAGATCGCCAGCACGGCCTGTGGATCGAAGGGCGTCAGGCGGCATCCGATAGCGAAAAGCGTCTGAACGTCTACAACCCGGCTACCGGAGAGGTTATTGCCTCTACCGCCGATGCCAGCGTCGATGATGTCGATCGTGCGGTGATGTCTGGCTGGCGCGCCTTTGTCGCCCGAAGCTGGGCCGGACGGCTGCCGGCAGAGCGGGAACGCATCCTGCTGCGGTTTGCGGATCTGGTGGAACAGCATGGCGAAGAGCTGGCACAGCTCGAAACCCTGGAGCAGGGGAAATCGATTAACATTTCCCGCGCCTTCGAGGTGGGCTGCACCCTGAACTGGATGCGCTACACGGCAGGGCTGACCACCAAAATTGCCGGTAAAACCCTCGATCTCTCGATTCCACTGCCGCAGGGCGCGCGTTATCAGGCGTGGACGTGTAAAGAGCCGGTGGGAGTCGTGGCGGGGATTGTGCCGTGGAACTTCCCGCTGATGATTGGCATGTGGAAAGTGATGCCCGCGCTGGCGGCAGGTTGCTCCATCGTGATCAAACCGTCGGAAACCACGCCGCTCACCCTGTTACGGGTGGCGGAACTGGCGAGCGAGGCGGGGATCCCGGAGGGTGTGTTCAACGTGGTGACCGGCAGTGGCGCCGTCTGTGGCGCGGCGCTGACCTCGCACCCGCGCATTGCCAAAGTGAGCTTTACCGGTTCGACGGCGACGGGCAAGCAGATTGCCCGCGCGGCGGCGGACACGCTAACGGGCGTGACGCTGGAGCTGGGCGGCAAAAACCCGGCCATCGTGCTGAAAGATGCCGATCCGGCGTGGGTGATTGAAGGGCTGATGACCGGCAGCTTCCTGAACCAGGGGCAGGTCTGCGCGGCCAGCTCGCGCATTTATATTGAGGCTCCGCTGTTCGATACGCTGGTCAGCGGGTTTGAACAGGCCGTGAAATCCCTCAGCGTCGGGCCGGGCATGTCGCCGGAGGCGTTTATCAACCCGCTGGTGTCGCGCGCCCACTGCGATAAGGTTCAGGCGTTCCTGGATGAGGCGAAGGCGCACAATGCGGAGCTGATCGCCGGGAACCGGGGGCCAGACGGCAAAGGCTATTACGTTTCGCCAACGCTGGTGGTCAACCCGGATAATCATCTGCGACTGACGCGTGAAGAGGTCTTCGGGCCGGTGGTGAACCTGGTTCGTGTGGCCGATGGGGAAGAGGCGCTTCAGCTGGCGAATGACACTGAATATGGCTTAACGGCCAGCGTCTGGACGCAGAACATCAGTAAAGCGCTGGCGTATACCGACAGGTTACAGGCCGGAACCGTGTGGGTGAACAGCCACACGCTGATAGACGCCAACCTGCCGTTCGGCGGCATGAAGCAGTCCGGCACCGGGCGCGATTTCGGCCCCGACTGGCTGGACGGCTGGTGTGAAACCAAGTCGGTGTGTGTGCGGTATTAAAAAAACGCCGGGTGGCGGCTACGCCTTACCCGGCCTACGGGATCGAGGAAAAGGTTGGTTTTGTAGGCCGGGTAAGCGCAGTGTATGACCGGATACATAGGTGACAGATCAGACCGGGAACATAGGTAACACTTTTCAGTCTATCCGGAGCACACTCTGGGTTTTTCGGTCGTAGTACGCAAGCGTTATTCCGTTAAAGATGATGGCCTCAAGGCCATCATCCTGTTCTTCCAGCATGATGTACTCATCAGTCAGCGCTTCACTCAGGAACACCGTCCCCTTTTTCCCCATATAGAGTGTCCCCCTTGATTTCACCCTGTAGACCGTACCTCCTTCCGGATAAGCATATTCAGGAACCCTGCCATCCCAGTGTCGGCCTGAGGGCTGCCATACCGTTCCGGGCGTTGCACCCGCCAGGGCTTCATGCGGCCTTTCGTAGTTAAACTCTTCCCGGTAGTCACTGAACCACCGCTGTTGTTCTTCCATCGTCATAAAGGTGTTGCCCTGTTTTACTGCACTTTTCAGCGAACGGTGCATTCTCTCATGACGGCCGTTTTCTTCCGGATGCCCCTTTCTGATACGTTCCGGTCTGATGCCCAGCTTTATCAGCCAGACTGCAAGGCGACTTAACCCGGCGATACCTGTTCCTGCGAAAGGCTGTCCATTATCCGTTCTCAGGACTTCCGGCAGACCGTACTCCAGGAACGCATCCGTCAGGCACTGCCTGACGAAGGGCTCGCTCTCCCGGTCCGTTCCCCGGCAGCTCAGAAGATACCGGCTGTGATTGTCGGTCAGGGTGAAGGGATGACAGTATTTCCGGCTCAGCAGCCTGAACTTGCCTTTAAAATCAGCGCTCCAGACCTGATTGTTCTCACTGATGATGGTCAGGGGCTGGCGATTGCCCGGGGTTCTGCGTTTTCGCTTTTTATCCGGAACCAGGCCTTCACGCTTGAGGATATCGCCGATAGTGCTGGCAGCGGGGACGGTAAAATCGACGTGATGATTGAGCAGCCACATCCGCAGTTTTTTGGGGCCCCAGTCAGGGTGTTTCTGCCTCAGGGCCGTAAGCTGCCCGGCGATATCATCAGGAACTGTACGGGAGTGGGAGTGCGGAGCACGCGACCGGTCAGAGAGAGATGACAGGTCAGAGGGGTCAAAACGATGAAGCCATTTGTAACCGGTTTTTCGGCTGATGCCGAAGAGACGGCAGAGGGCTGAAAAAGAATCCGTACCTGCATGGCAGGCACGGATAAAATCAAGGCGTTGCATAGGTCGGGTCTCAGTCCAGGGCATAGCGAGTCTCCTCTTCTATGCCAGTTATAACTGTTACCCATGTATCCGGTCTAAAGTGTTACCCATGTTTCCGGTTCATACCGCAGCGCCACCCGGCGTAACTTACAGCGACCACCGATCCCGCCCGGCCTCCTTAGCCCTGTACAGCGCCGCATCGGCGCGGGCAATGATTTCGGCCCCGACTGGCTGGACGGCTGGTGTGAAACCAAGTCGGTGTGTGTGCGGTATTAAAAAAACGCCGGGTGGCGGCTACGCCTTACCCGGCCTACGGGATCGAGAAAAAGGTTGGTTTTGTAGGCCGGGTAAGCGCAGCGCCACCCGGCGTAACTTACAGCGACCACCGATTCCGCCAGGCCTCCTTCGCCCTGTACAGCGCCGCATCGGCGCGGGCAATGATTTCCGCCCCGACTGGCTGGACGGCTGGTGTGAAACCAAGTCGGTGTGTGTGCGGTATTAAAAAAACGCCGGGTGGCGGCTACGCCTTACCCGGCCTACGGGATCGAGGAAAAGGTTGGTTTTGTAGGCCGGGTAAGCGCAGCGCCACCCGGCGTAACTTACAGCGACCACCGATTCCGCCCGGCCTCCTTCGCCCTGTACAGCGCCGCATCGGCGCGGGCAATGATTTCGGCCCCGACTGGCTGGACGGCTGGTGTGAAACTAAGTCGGTGTGTGTGCGGTATTAAAAAAACGCCGGGTGGCGGCTACGCCTTACCCGGCCTACGGGATCGAGAAAAAGGTTGGTTTTGTAGGCCGGGTAAGCGCAGCGCCACCCGGCGTAACTTACAGCGACCACCGATTCCGCCCGGCCTCCTTCGCCCTGTACAGCGCCGCATCGGCGCGGGCAATGATTTCGGCCCCGACTGGCTGGACGGCTGGTGTGAAACCAAGTCGGTGTGTGTGCGGTATTAAAAAAACGCCGGGTGGCGGCTACGCCTTACCCGGCCTACGGGATCGAGGAAAAGGTTGGTTTTGTAGGCCGGGTAAGCGCAGCGCCACCCGGCGTAACTTACAGCGACCACCGATTCCGCCCGGCCTCCTTCGCCCTGTACAGCGCCGCATCGGCGCGGGCAATGATTTCGGCCCCGACTGGCTGGACGGCTGGTGTGAAACCAAGTCGGTGTGTGTGCGGTATTAAAAAAACGCCGGGTGGCGGCTACGCCTTACCCGGCCTACGGGATCGAGGAAAAGGTTGGTTTTGTAGGCCGGGTAAGCGCAGCGCCACCCGGCGTAACTTACAGCGACCATCGATCCCGCCCGGCCTCCTTCGCCCTGTACAGCGCCGCATCGGCGCGGGCGATGATTTCGGCCCCGACTGGCTGGACGGCTGGTGTGAAACCAAGTCGGTGTGTGTGCGGTATTAAAAAAACGCCGGGTGGCGCTGCGCCTTACCAGGCCTACGGGATCGAGGAAAAGGTTGGTTTTGTAGGCCGGGTAAGCGCAGCGCCACCCGGCGTAACTTACAGCGACCACCGATCCCGCCCGGCCTCCTTAGCCCTTTACAGCGCCGCATCTGCGCGGGCAATGATTTCCGCCCCGACTGGCTGGACGGCTGGTGTGAAACTAAGTCGGTGTGTGTGCGGTATTAAAAAAAACGCCGGGTGGCGGCTACGCCTTACCCGGCCTACGGGATCGAGGAAAAGGTTGGTTTTGTAGGCCGGGTAAGCGCAGCGCCACCCGGCGTAACTTACAGCGACCACCGATTCCGCCCGGCCTCCTTCGCCCTGTACAGCGCCGCATCGGCGCGGGCGATGATTTCCGGGCCGGCCAGCCCTGCGGTATAGCCTGCAATGCCCATACTCGCCGTCACACATTCACTCACCTTCGACGCGCCGTGCGGAATGGCTGCGTTGCGCAGGCCAGCCTGGATCCGCGCGGCGACTTTCTCAGCAATGCTTTCTTCGCAGTCAAAGAGGATCACCACAAACTCCTCGCCACCGTAGCGCGAAACCACATCCTCTGGCGTGCGCACCGAGGTGTTCAGCACCTCTGCCACCCGCGCGAGACACGCATCTCCCGCCTGGTGACCGTAGGTGTCGTTATACAGTTTGAAGTAATCGACATCCAGCATCAGCACCGCGAAGCGTTTGCCTTGCTCTACGGCATTTTCCAGCACCAGCTCCATCGCCCGGCGGTTGGCCGTTTTCGTCAGTGGATCCTGATGGGCCAGCGCATCCAGCCGCGAAATTAAACGCTGATTCTGCTGGTTGCGACGCCACGCCTCTTCAAACCAGCTCAACAGGATATAGCGCCCGCACACGAGAATGAACGTGAACACCACCCACAGCCCGGCAAAGCGATAATTAATTTCCTGATTCAGCAGCATGCTGGCAACGGGCAGGCTTACCCATAGCGGAACGGTGAAGCAGAGCAGTGCCACCGGGTGAAAATAGAGCGCGGTCATACCGGCCATCAGCAGGGTCACGAATATAGGCCAGGGATGAGGAAGCTGTAACACGTTGATAAACCAGTAACAACTTATCGACCACAGCAGGCTGCACATAAACAAAACGGCGCTGACGCCGCGGATGTGGCGCCAGGCCATGATCACCAGCGCCACGGAAAGGATCACCACGCCCAGCATGGAGGCGTCAATCATCTGCCGCAGAGGGGGGCTGATGTGCAGGAGGGCATCGATATGGCCGAACAGCGAATTGCGCAGCAGGACCATAAGGGCAAAGCTGGCATTCACAAAGGCGAGCCACGGCAGGTTCACGGCCAGCCCGTGAACAACCATTGATTTACGGGTAGGCCATATCGCGGGTTCGGGTGTGGCTGGATGTCTTTTTTCCATTGAAGAGAATTTTCCTTGAGCGGGCGGAACGTCCGCCCGCGAGTGCTGCCTTTACGGGGTCACAATGTTAAACCAGAATTCAAATTTATCCATGTAACCGAGCATGGCATCGAGTTTTGCGGCATCGCCGGTCACTTTGATATCGCCGTTATCCTGCGCCTGTTTAAGCGTCACTTCTTTCAGGATGATTTTATTCAGCGTATCGCGGTTGAGGGTCACGGTCGCGTCAGCGTCTTTCGCTTCGGCGTTCGCCGTGTGGTTCAGCACGCCATTTTCCAGTTCCAGCTTGTATTTACCGCCGTCGCTGCCGAGGTCGATGTTAAACACCGATTTTGCATCCGCCGCTTTTTCACCGTTAATGTGCACCGCCAGATAGTCAAAGAACATTTCTGGCGTCATCGCGCGCACGGTATCCGGGCTGGCGGTGTTCGGGGTCGGTCCTTTCACCACGCCGTTACGCAGCTCCTGGGCGCCGGTCAGGTAGAAGTTACGCCACGGGCCTGATTCAGCCTGATAACCCAGCTGCTCCAGCGCATCCGCTTCCAGGTTTCGCGCGGCCTGATTATTTGGATCGGCAAAGACCACTTTGCTGACCACCTGAGCCACCCAGCGGTAGTTCCCCTGGTCAAAGTCGGTTTTCGCTTTGCTCAGGATGGCATCCGCACCGCCCATATAGTCCACAAATTTCTTCGCGGCTTCTTCAGGCGGCAGTTCGTCCAGGGTCGCCGGGTTGCCGTCAAACCAGCCTAAATAGAGCACGTAGGTCGCTTTAACGTCATGGCTGACAGAACCGTAATAGCCACGGTTTGCCCAGGTATTGGCCAGGGAGTTTGGCAGTTTGAAGTTGGCGGCAATCTCGTCACGGGTCAGCCCTTCGTTCGCCATGCGCAGGGTCTGGTCGTTGATGTAGCGATACAGGTCGCGCTGGCTTTTCAGCAGGTTAACCACGTTGTCGTTGCCCCATGTCGGCCAGTGGTGCTGCGCCATAATGATTTCGGCTTTATCACCCCAGCGTACAATCGCCTGGTTGATGTATTTCGACCATGGCAACGGCTCACGAATTTTCGCGCCGCGCAGGGAGTAGGTGTTGTGCAGGGTATGGGTGACATCTTCCGCTGACTCGATCAGCTTTTTCTCTTCGATATACCAGAGCATCTCAGAAGGCGCTTCCGATCCCGGCGCGAGCATAAAATCATAGGTCAGGCCGTCGATCACCTCTTTCTGACCATCTTTCTCGATGATATTGGTCGGGGCGATCAGGGTCACCGTCCCGGCGGAGGTGGTGGTGCCGAGACCCGCGCCGACCTGGCCCTTCGCATCCGGCTTCAGCAGGTTGCCGTACATATAGCTGGCGCGGCGGCTCATGACGTTACCCGCCATGATATTCTCCGCGACGGCGGCCTCCATAAATCCGGCGGGCGCGTAGATTTTCACCTTACCGGACTTCACATCTGCTTCATCCACCACGCCGCGCACGCCGCCATAGTGGTCAACGTGGCTGTGGGTGTAAATTACGGCGACAACAGGCTTGTTACCGCGATTTTTATAGTAAAGATCCATCCCGACTTTGGCCGTTTCCGCCGACACCAGCGGGTCGACCACGGTAATGCCTTCTTTACCTTCAATAATGGTCATGTTTGACAGGTCGAGGTTACGTATCTGGTAGACGCCTTCGGTCACTTCAAACAGACCGCTGATGTTAATCAGCTGGGACTGACGCCATAAGCTCGGGTTAACCGAGTCGGGCGCCTTATCGCCTTCTTTGATAAAAGCGTACTGCTGCGGATCCCAGACGGTGTTGCCTTGCTCACCTTTGATAATGTCCTGAGGCAGCGGGGCAATAAACCCTTTGTGGGCGTTGGTAAAATCGGTGTTATCGGAGAAAGGAAGCTGGTTGAAGAGTGCGTTGTTGGCCTGTTGCGTTGCTGCGGTGGCATCCTTAGGTGCTTCTGCGGCCCAGGCGGAACTGGCAGAAATAAAACATCCCGCCAGCGCGAGACTCCTGACGATCTCATTGATTCTCATCCTAAAACCTCTCAGTAAACTGTGACGTTGTTTGTGGGGACTTCGAATCCTGGTGAAAGTGTGTCAAGAAATGCAAAAGGATTAAGCGAGGTAACAATAACTATAATCGGGGAGAGTAATTCAGCAAGTAAGCGGATGAAAAACCGGGCATTACGCCCGGTCGGTAGGTTATTTCTGCTCTTTTTTCTTGCCGAGCGTTGGCGTCTCGTCAAAGAAATTCCACGGCTTGAGTAACGTGTGCACCCATTCCGTCGGCATTATCGGCCACTCCTCGGCACGGGCGACATGGGTGGTGCCGGTGGTCATCCAGATGACGTTATCCTGGTCGTTCAGCGACTCGTTATCTTTGCTGTACTGGCCGAGGCCGGTATCGTGCGTGGAACGGTTCGGGTATTTTCCCTCCGGGTACATCTCGTCGGGATGGTAACGCGTCACCCACAGCTGTTTATCCATAAAGCTCAGGCGGTGATAAATCCACTCGTCCGGGGCAAACTTCGCGCCGGACGCTACCGGGTGTGTACCGCCCGCGTAAGGGATGATCTGATACGAGACCGGGTTGCCCATGCGGTTCTCTTTGCTGGTATTGCTCAGCAGGCGGATGGTGCCCGGGTCAAACTTCTGTGCCGCCTGCTTTTCGGTATCAATATCATACTGATTAACCTGCATGGTGCTGGTGCGCGGTCCGCCAGCGGTGTTCGGTTTGACGTCCGGATCCATGGCCACCAGCTTATTGTTGATGCCGTCCACGTCCATATCCAGACGGAAGTTGTAGATGTGCTGGTGGGTGGTACCGACAATATTATGGTCGATCAGCGTTCCGTATCGGGTGTCATCCTTCGCGGTGGCATCATGCATGGTTTTCGTTTGCACGCCTTTCACCGCTTCAATGCCCGTAGCCCCTGCATCAATGCCGATGGTGCCGTTTTCGTGGAATACCCAGTCGAAGATGTAATCGTAGTTACCCACGGTGCTGACCCAGCGCACCACCAGCTCGCGGCGTTCGGTGCTGACGTTGGGTTTACCTAACTCCTGATGCTTATATTCCGGCCCGGCGTAACGCTCGAAAATGGCGATCGCCCTGGGGATCTCCATTGGCGCGCCGGTGTAATCCGGGATGGTTTCGTTGAGCATCACGGCGTTAGACGGAACATCCTTGCCGCGCACCAGCGGGGAGGTCAGGGTACCCATGCCGTAATCGCCGGAGTCCAGGTAGGCTTTAAAGTACCAGCCGATATCCGGGTCGCCGTACGGCACAATCATGCCGCCGAGCGATCCCTGATACATCACCTGTCGCTTTTTGCCGTTGTCGTTATAGGTCACGGTGGAGATTATCGGGCCGACGCGTGAGTCCAGGCTCAGATGAAAATCCCAGTTCTGCCAGTGCACCCTATCCCCGGTGATGGTGTAGTTCTTGCCTTCCGGCTCGATAATTTCCAGCGGTTTTTTCACCGTTTCAACGCGGTCGCGGCCATCATAAGGACGCGGCGTGAGCGGAACCGGCACGACCGCGCCTTCCTCAATCTTCTGGATTTTCTTCTGCTCGAGATCCACCACCGCAACCAGGTTTTCGATCGGGTGCGCCCAGTAGTTACCGTCGCCCACGTCGAGATAGCTGATCACTTTCAGCAGGCGGTCTTCCTGTTTCAGCCCATCCTTGCCGTCAAAAAAGCCGACGGTAAGCGGAGTGGTGATCACTTTCTTCGGGTCGGTAATGCCGCGCTTTTTCAGCACGGCGGCAAACTCCGGGCTTTCATTGATGATCTGCTGCACGGTATTGAAGTCATCCAGCAGCACCATGCCGTGCGCGTCTTTGATCGGCTCCCAGCGGAGGATCTTTTTGTCCTTCAGATCCACCCGGCTTTCGATGATGTGTTTACCATCAAGCATGATGATATTGGCCTGGCGGGGCGCATCCACCGCCGTGCCGTTAAGCACAAAGTCCCAGACTTTGGCCTTTTCTGGCTCCGCCAGCGCAATCTGGGTAAAGCGGGTATTGGGTTTAAAATCCGCAGAGGCTTTCACAATGGCTACGGCCTGGTTGATTTCATCAGCCGTCAGCGCGTTTAACGGGTGGGGGCTTTTTTCAACCTGGAATGTCTGATCAAGACCGGACTGAAAAACATCGTTGATAAAGGTCTCCGGGATAAACGCCTTATTGTTCTTCATCACCACGGGCACCTGGAGCGTCAGCGGTTTGCCGTTAACGATGGCGGTGTTTGCGCCGGGTTTGACCTTCACAAAGGCACCGTCTTTGACGATGGTGAACATCTGAGCGTAATCATCCCACTGCACGTCCGCGCCAAACGCCTGAAGCGTTTTGTCCATCGGGACCATATGCGCCTCGCTGCCGTGAGCGTAAACAGGGGATTGCCAGGCGCAACAGAGCGCAACGGCCATGGCCAGTGCCGTTCTACGGGCAGAAAAAGAAGAATTGCTTCCCATCGCAGACCTCATCTTGTTGTGTTTATTGAGTTGTGTCAGCCTTATCCTGACAGGCGCGCACGAAAAGCGTTTGCCTGCATCTGCCAGGTTGTTTGTCAGTCTTGCCAGGTTAAAAAAAGACCGGGGGTAAATCACACCCCCGTGACAGATAAAGTGTGCTTCAGTAAGGCGAGCTATCGAGATGCATGCGGACATCGAAACCTGCCGTCGTGAACGAATAAACCGTACCGCGAACGCGAAGATAAATGTCTCCATTTTTAATTGCCACAGAAGCTTTATCGTCATCGGTGATCATGACGGGATTGATATCTTTAATGTTAGACATGAAGTCTTCCGGGCTTTTTTTCGCATCAACGAGATAAATATGATACCTGTTTTTAGATAGTGAGCCCGTCTCAACCTGGGTGATGTAAAGAGTTAAACGATCGTTAACCTTGATTTTTTCCTGCAAGTTTTCATACACGGTAAACAGATCGCGGAAAGGGTATGCAATGAATATAAGAAAAATAAAGATAATGACTCCAGCTCGCCAGTTAAAAACCCGAACGTCGCGCATAATCTATTCCTGCCCTTATCCATAACTGATCGACTGGGTCATCACCGTAATTATTATTGTTCTGGAATTTTGCAAATTCGGCAGGATCGCTTGTCCCGGCGAGAATCTGTGCAGTACCTGCCCCCCGGAGCAAAATTCCCTCAGGAATGCCTGCTGCCGCACCAACGGCACCGTAATGAAAATTGCCAAAATTAGCATACTCTGCACGGCCTTGTTTGTAATCCCAGGGACCATGGTTTCTGACCATTTGATAAAACCATATGTAGGTCATTAATGAGGGTCCACCATGAAATCGCGCTATTACCATGTGGCTAACCACGTCCACGCCAGGTGGTGCAAAGGATGCAATATTATAGGGTGTTGAATAGGAAGGAGTGCGCATATTTAACGCTCAGCCCAACAGTCTGCAAACTGTATATTACCATCGCAATATGTCCATGTTATTTTATCATAGCGTAGCTCCACGACTTCAAGATGATTATGTTTTTCTTTCATCGGGTCTTTAATGTCATGCATCAATGGCGTGACGGAAACGACGCGAATATTATCGAGACGCATATTGTAATATTCTACTTCCTGCCCGGCGTCATTAATGCGATACCACCTGAACTCAGCCGTTTTAAGGGTTTGGCCAGTCGCAACGGCTTTCATCAGGTAAGGGGAGGAGGAATCGATTTCTTTTTGAAATACGACTGGGGCATGGTTACGTTTGCTGGTAATTTTCCCGGTCAATGGATCGGTTGGGAGGCGAAGATTGTGTGTAAAGCCGGTGACTTCAATGCTTCCCTCACGGTAACGAACATCCACCGAGCCTGTAATTTTTGCGCCACCATCGTCAGTTAAGAAAAGGTAAACAGGAATTGCCATAGTCTGTTAATCATCCATGTAATTTAATGCGGGAATATTCCCGGTGCTAAATAATAACCATGCTAACTACATGGTCAATTTGCATAGTGTTTCCGGTTGTTACTTATCCAAACCAGGCAGACTGGATGGTTTGATTAATCAAAGCCAACCAGTCCCTGTTTTACCTTCCGCTGATTTTGATGCGCTCAAACACTTGAGGCAGCAAGGTTAATGCTATTGCTTTGATTCAAAGTCACCCTGCTGGCGCGCCACCAGCGTCAGGATGGAGTAGAGCGCCACGGCCTGCTGGTGCTGGTTGAAGATCTCCACCGCCCATTCCACCACGCCGGTGGGTTTTTCCTCGGCAGTGCGCTGTTTCTTCAGCGTTTTACGTTTACAGGTCAGGCGCACCTGAATGGTATCACCCGGCTTGACCGGCTCGATAAAGCGCAGGTTTTCCATGCCGTAGTTGGCAATAACCGGCCCAACCCCGGCATCGACAAACAGCCCCGCCGCGGCGGAAATCAGGAAATAACCGTGTACCACGCGCTCGCCAAAAATCGACTCCGCCGCGCCAATTTTGTCCATATGAGCGTAGAAATGATCCCCGCTCAGGCAGGCAAAATTCACGATATCCGCTTCCGTCAGGGTACGACGCGGGGTCAGCAGGCTGTCGCCCGGCTGTAACTCCTCGAAGTATTTACGGAACGGATGAACGCGATCTTCCTGCACCTCCGCGCCACGGACCCACTGTTTACCGATCGCGGCGAGCATGGACGGGCTGCCCTGAATGGCCGTGCGCTGAAGATAGTGCTTCACCGCGCGCAGGCCGCCCAGCTCTTCGCCGCCGCCCGCACGTCCCGGACCACCGTGCACCAGCTGCGGCAGCGGTGAACCGTGGCCGGTAGATTCTTTCGAGGATTCCTGGTTGAGGATCTGAATACGTCCGTGGGCGCGCGCGGCCCCGGCAATAAACTGCCGCGCCACGCGGGTATCTGCCGTAACCAGCGTTCCCGCCAGGCTGCCGCCGCCCGCCCGCGCCAGCTGCATGGCGTGTTCGGTGTTACGGCAGGGCATCAGGGTTGCGACGGGGCCAAAGGCTTCGGTGGCGTGGACGGCCGGGGTTTCGTCCGGCTGCGGGCAGAACAGCAGGGTGGGCGGGAAGAATGCGCCAGCCGCCTGCAAATCGGCTTTACCACCCAGACGGATCTGGCAGCCCGCGGCAAGGAGATGATCGACTTTTTCCTGCACGTCAGCACGTTGCTCACCGTTGACGAGGGCCCCCATCTTCACCCCTTCCTGGGCCGGATCGCCGACGACCACTTTCTCCAGCCGCGCAATCAGCGCCTGGCTGACGGCGTCAATCTGCGCTTCCGGCACGATGATGCGGCGGATGGCGGTACATTTTTGCCCGGCTTTGGCAGTCATCTCGCGCACCACTTCTCGGATAAACAGCGCAAACTCCGGGTGTTCCGGCGTCACGTCCTCACCCAGCACGCAGCAGTTGAGAGAATCTGCTTCCATGGTAAACGGAATGGAATGCGCGACGATATTCGGGTGGACGCGCAGACTCTGCCCGGTGCTGGCCGATCCGGTAAACGTCACCACGTCCTGGCTGTCGAGCTGGTTCAGCAGATCGCCCGCGCCACCGCAGATCAGGCTGATGGCGCCGTCGGGCACCAGTCCGCTCTCGACGATCGCTTTCACCATCGCCTGAGTCACCTGCGCGGTGGCGGTGGCGGGCTTGATGATGGCGGGCATCCCGGCAAGCCAGGTGGGCGCGAGCTTTTCCAGCATCCCCCAGCACGGGAAGTTGAACGCGTTGATATGCACCGCCACGCCGGATTTCGACGTTAACACGTGACGTGCCGCAAAGCCGCCTTCCTTCGACAGCGGGATCAGTTCATCCTCCGGCCACAGGGTATCGTCCGGCAGCTCACGGCTGCCGAGGCTTGCGTAGGTGAAGAGGGTGCCGATACCGCCTTCAATATCCACCCAGCTGTCGGCCTTCGTCGCGCCGGTCTGAGCTGACAGGGCATAAAAGCGATCCTTCTGGCTCAGCAGATGTTTGGCCACCGCCTTCAGCATGGCGGCGCGCTCGATAAAGCTCATTGCGTGGAGCGCTTCTCCGCCGTGTTCAATGGCGTAACGGCGCGCGGCCGCCATATCCAGCCCTTCGCTGGTGACTTCAAATAGCGTTTCCCCGCTGATGGCGTGGGTGATGGTGCGCTCGCGGCCCCGGCCTGATTGCCAGGTGCCGGACAAGAAGCTGGCTAACTGCTGCATTTCTTCTCTCCAGATGTTTCGTAATTTCACTATAAATAGTTTGATCGTGAATCATA
Organism: Enterobacter cloacae complex sp. 302F9; assembly: GCF_050030335.1. Lineage (NCBI taxonomy): Bacteria > Pseudomonadati > Pseudomonadota > Gammaproteobacteria > Enterobacterales > Enterobacteriaceae > Enterobacter > Enterobacter cloacae complex sp. 302F9. Next base: position 2,234,344 of record NZ_JBLGUC010000001.1, read on the forward strand.
AAAATCAAGCTGAGTTTTAATGAATTGTTAACGCTGTGATCTGTATTGCTTAACCTGACCACCCAGAAGCCTTGCGTTATCGGCCTTTCATGAAAAGGCTTGCGAGCGTCGTCACAAAATAAACAAACGCTTCTTGGGGTTATATTTAACCTTTGTGTAACTTTTAAGAAACCAAATGATTCACCATTTTGCTATTTATGGTGATTTAACGAATCACAAAGGTGGTTATGTGACGCAAGAACAACGCTTTGAGCAACGCATCGCACAGGAGACGGCCATCGAGCCGCAGGACTGGATGCCGGATGCCTACCGCAAGACGCTGATCCGCCAGATTGGACAGCACGCCCACTCTGAGATTGTCGGCATGCTGCCGGAAGGAAACTGGATCACCCGCGCGCCGACCCTGCGCCGGAAAGCCATTCTGCTGGCGAAGGTGCAGGATGAAGCCGGACACGGCCTGTACCTCTACAGCGCGGCGGAAACGCTGGGCTGCGCCCGGGAGGACATCTATCAAAAGATGCTCGACGGCAAGATGAAATACTCCTCCATCTTCAACTATCCGACCCTGAGCTGGGCCGATATCGGCGTCATTGGCTGGCTGGTGGACGGGGCGGCCATTGTGAACCAGGTGGCGCTGTGTCGTACGTCTTACGGTCCGTATGCCCGGGCGATGGTGAAAATCTGTAAAGAAGAGAGCTTCCACCAGCGTCAGGGTTTTGAGGCCTGCATGGCGCTGGCGCAGGGCAGCGAAGCCCAGCGGCAGATGTTGCAGGACGCCATCAACCGTTTCTGGTGGCCCGCGCTGATGATGTTTGGACCCAACGACGACAACTCCCCAAACAGCGCCCGCAGTCTGGCCTGGAAGATCAAACGCTTTGGCAACGATGAGCTTCGCCAGCGCTTCGTGGACAACACGGTGCCTCAGGTGGAGATGCTCGGTATGACCGTGCCGGACCCCGACCTGCGTTTCGATGAAGCGAGCGGCCACTACCGCTTCGGCGAAATCGACTGGCAGGAATTTGACGAGGTGATCACCGGGCGCGGGATCTGCAACCACGAACGTCTGGCCGCAAAACGTAAAGCCTGGGACGACGGCGCATGGGTGCGTGAAGCCGCTCTGGCCCACGCGGAAAAACAACGCGCCCACCAGGCCGCATAAGAGGAATCAACCATGAGCAATGTTTACTGGCCGTTATACGAAGTTTTTGTCCGTTCGAAGCAGGGGCTGTCGCACCGGCATGTGGGCAGCCTTCACGCTGCCGACGACCGCATGGCGCTGGAAAACGCGCGCGATGCCTATACCCGCCGCAGCGAAGGCTGTTCCATCTGGGTGGTGAAGGCGAGTGAAATCGTCGCTTCCCAGCCGGAAGAGAGCGGGGAGTTTTTCGATCCGGCGGAAAGTAAGGTCTACCGTCATCCGACGTTTTACACCATCCCTGATGGCATCGAGCATATGTGAGGTTGGGGATGAACAACGTATCTGCTTATGCCCTGCGTCTGGGCGACAACGGTCTGGTGCTCTCACAGCGTCTGGGCGCCTGGTGCGGCCACGCGCCGGAGCTGGAAATTGACCTGGCGCTCGCCAATATCGGCCTTGATCTGCTCGGGCAGGCGCGCAATTTCCTGACCTACGCCGCTGAACGGGAGGGTAAGGGCGATGAAGACATCCTGGCCTATGGCCGCGATGAGCGTCAGTTCCGCAATCTGCTGCTGGTGGAACAACCAAACGGCAGCTTCGCTGACACCATTGCCCGTCAGTATCTGATGGATGCGTGGAACGTGGCGCTCTACGAGCGGCTGATCCATAGCAGCGACAGTCAGCTTGCCGCCATCGCGGCAAAAGCCATTAAGGAGGCACGCTATCACCTGCGCTTTAGCCGCGGCTGGCTGGTGCGGCTGGGGGACGGAACAGAAACCTCCGCACAAAAAATGCAGCAGGCGGTGGATAGCCTGTGGCGCTTTACGGCTGAACTGTTCGACGCAGACGACGTCGAGCTGGCGCTGATGGATGACGGCGTGGCGGTTGATCCGCGCGACCTGCGGGACCCGTGGGAGCGCGAAGTGTTTGCTGGCCTGACGGAAGCCACCCTCCGCGTGCCCGAAGAGGTGGCGTATCGCACGGGCGGCAAGAAGGGGCTACATACCGAACACCTCGGACCGATGCTGGCAGAGATGCAGTATCTCCAGCGCGTTTACCCCGGCCAGCAGTGGTAAAGGAGGACGCCATGCAACGCCTCGTCGACATCGCGCCTGCACAAATCCCGCAGATTTGGGCGCTGTTAAGCCAGATCCCCGACCCGGAAGTGCCGGTGCTGACCATCACCGACTTAGGCATGGTGCGCAGCGTGAAGGCGCAGGGGGAAGGCTGGGTCATCGGCTTCACGCCAACCTATTCGGGCTGTCCGGCAACGGAGCATCTGCTGGGGGCGATCCGCGAAACCCTGACCGGAAACGGCTTTAGCCCGGTACATATTGTGCTGCAACTGGAGCCCGCCTGGACCACCGACTGGATGACCGACGATGCCCGCAGGCGCCTGCGTGAATATGGCATCAGCCCGCCTGTCGGCCATAGCTGCCATGCCCACGTTCCCGCTGAGGTGAGCTGCCCGCGCTGTGCGAGCACCGATACCTCGCTTATCAGTGAATTTGGTTCTACGGCCTGCAAAGCGCTCTATCGCTGCAATACCTGCCGTGAGCCCTTCGACTATTTCAAATGTATTTGAGGCTGCCATGACAACGTTTCATTCATTAACAGTGGCAAAAGTAGAACCCGAAACCCGCGACGCGGTGACCATTACCTTCGCGGTGCCGCAGGCGTTACAGGAGGCGTACCGCTTCCGTCCCGGTCAGCATCTGACCCTGAAAGCCAGTCCTGGCGGGGATGAATTGCGCCGCTGCTACTCCATCTGCCGGAGCACCGCGTGCGGTGAGATCAGCGTGGCGGTCAAAGCCATCGAGGGCGGACGTTTTTCCCGCTATGCCCGGGACGAGATCAAACCGGGCATGGCGCTGGAGGTGATGGTGCCCCAGGGGCAGTTTGGCTATCAGCCGCAGGCCGAACGCGAAGGCCACTATCTGGCGATTGCCGCCGGGTCCGGGATCACCCCAATGCTGGCGATTATGTCCGCTACGCTGGCCACTGAAGCCCACAGCCACTTCACCCTGATTTACGGCAACCGCAGCAGCCAGAGCATGATGTTCCGCCGGGCGCTGGCGGACCTGAAAGATAAATACCCGCAGCGTTTGCAGCTGATCGCCATCTTCAGCCAGGAGACGCTCGACAGCGATCTGCTCCATGGCCGCATTGACGGGGAAAAGCTCCAGGCGCTGGCAAAAACGCTGGTGAATTTCCGTCAGTACGATGAAGCCTTCATCTGCGGCCCGTCGGCGATGATGGACGAGGCTGAGGCGGCACTAAAAGCGCTGGGTATGCCGGAAAAAGCGATCCATCTTGAGCGCTTTAACACGCCGGGTACCGCCGTTAAACGGACAGCCAGCGTGCAGGCCGACGGGCAGAAGGTCACCGTCCGTCAGGACGGGCGCGACAGGGAGATCACCCTGACGGCGGACGACGAAAGCATTCTTGACGCGGCCCTGCGTCAGGGGGCGGATCTGCCTTACGCCTGCAAGGGCGGGGTATGCGCCACCTGCAAATGCAAAGTGCTGCGCGGAAAAGTCGATATGGCGACCAACTACAGCCTGGAGCCGGACGAGCTGGCCGCAGGTTATGTGCTGAGCTGTCAGGCGCTGCCCTTAACCGCCGACGTTATCGTCGATTTTGATGCGAAGGGGATGGCATGAGTGAACTGATTGTCACCCGTCATGGCCGCGTGTTGCAGCTGACGCTAAACCGTCCGGCGGCGCGCAACGCGCTCAACAATGCACTGCTCACGCAAATCGCGGAGCAGCTTGAGGCCGCCGCCGCGAATGCTGAGATCGCCGTCTGCGTGGTGTACGGCAACGAACGCTGCTTTGCCGCCGGGGCCGATCTCAACGAAATGGCGGAGAAAGACCTGCCCGCCACCCTGAACGATATCCGCCCGCAGCTGTGGGCGCGGATCAACGCCTTCACCAAACCGCTGATTGCCGCCGTGAACGGCTTCGCGCTGGGGGCAGGTTGTGAGCTGGCGCTGCTCTGCGATGTGGTGATTGCCGGTGATAACGCCCGTTTTGGCCTGCCGGAAATCACCCTCGGGATCATGCCGGGCGCAGGCGGCACCCAGCGGCTGATCCGCAGCGTGGGTAAATCGCTGGCCAGCAAAATGGTGCTGACGGGCGAAAGCATCACGGCGGTTCAGGCGCACAGCGCCGGGCTGGTCAGCGACGTCTACCCGGCCTCGCTGACGCTGGAGTACGCCCTGAAGCAGGCGGCGCTGATGGCGCGCCACTCGCCGCTGGCGCTACAGGCGGCGAAGCAGGCGCTTCGCCAGTCGCAGGAAGTCCCGCTTCAGGCCGGGCTGGCGCAGGAGCGTCAGCTGTTTGCGCTGCTCGCGGCCACCGACGATCGCCGGGAAGGCATCAACGCCTTTTTACAAAAACGCACCCCAGACTTTAAAGGACGCTAATTGTGGAATTTATTCTGAGCCATGTTGAGCAGGGCGTAATGACCATTACGCTGAACCGCCCGGAGCGCCTGAACAGCTTTAACGACGTCATGCACCAGCAGCTTTCCGAATGCCTGAAGCAGGCCGAGCGCGATGACGCTATCCGCTGCCTGCTGATCACCGGGGCAGGACGCGGTTTCTGCGCCGGGCAGGATCTTAACGACCGTAACGTGGATCCGAACGGCCCCGCGCCGGATCTGGGCATGTCCGTTGAGACTTTTTACAACCCGCTGGTGCGCCGCCTGGCAAAACTGCCGAAGCCGGTGATTTGCGCGGTTAACGGCGTGGCGGCGGGGGCGGGGGCCACGCTGGCCCTCGGCTGCGACATGGTGATTGCGGCGCGCTCCGCCAGTTTTGTGATGGCCTTCAGCAAGCTCGGCCTCGTCCCGGACTGCGGCGGCACCTGGCTGCTGCCGCGCGTGGCCGGACGCGCCCGCGCCATGGGGCTGGCATTGCTGGGCGATAAGCTCAGCGCCGGGCAGGCACAGGCCTGGGGAATGATCTGGCAGGTGGTGGACGACGAGCAGCTCTCCGCCACCGCACAGCAGATGGCGCTGCATTTTGCCTCGCAGCCGACATTTGGCCTGGGCTTGATCAAGCAGGCGATCAACGCCGCCGAAACCAACACCCTCGACGCCCAGCTTGATCTGGAGCGCGACTATCAACGTCTTGCCGGACGCAGCGACGACTATCGGGAAGGCGTCAGCGCGTTCCTGGCAAAACGCGCGCCGAACTTTACGGGGAAATAAGATGGTGAATATCCATACGGTCGCCGTCATTGGCAGCGGCACCATGGGCGCCGGGATTGCCGAAGTGGCAGCCAGCCACGGTCATCCGGTTCTGGTGTACGACATTGACGCAGCGGCAATTTCCCGCGCCATCGACGGCATTCGCCAGCGGCTCTCCTCACGGGTTGCGCGCGGAAAACTCTCTGCCGACGCCGGGGAACAGATCCTCGCCCGCCTGACGCCGGTGACGACTATCAGTGCTCTGGCGAAAGCCGATCTGGTGATCGAGGCGGCCTCCGAGCGGCTTGAGGTAAAAAAAGCGCTGTTTACCCAGCTGGCAGAGATCTGCCCGCCGCAGACGCTGCTTGCCAGCAATACCTCGTCCATTTCCGTTACCGCGATTGCGGCGGAGATAAATCACCCTGAACGCGTCGCCGGGCTGCACTTCTTCAATCCTGCCCCGGTGATGAAGCTGGTGGAAGTGGTCAGCGGGCTGGCGACCTCTCCGGAAGTGGCCGATGCGTTGTGCGAGCTGGCGCTGAGCTGGGGAAAGCAGCCGGTACGCTGCCAGTCCACGCCGGGGTTTATCGTCAACCGCGTGGCGCGCCCGTTCTACTCGGAAGCCTGGCGCGCGCTGGAAGAGCAGGTGGCAACGCCCGAGGTGATCGACGCCGCTCTGCGAGACGGCGGAGGCTTCCCGATGGGGCCGCTTGAGCTGACGGACATGATTGGTCAGGACGTCAACTTTGCCGTGACCTGCTCCGTGTTTAACGCCTTCTGGCAGGAGCGTCGTTTTCTGCCGTCGCTGGTGCAGCAGGAGCTGGTGCTGGCCGGGCGTCTGGGCAAGAAAAGCGGGCAGGGGGTTTACCGCTGGCAGGAGGAGAAACCCGCCGTCAGCTGGCTCGCCCCGGTCAGCGACAGCTTCAGCCCGATGCGCGTACAGCGAAGAAGTGACGGTGTCACGGAAATTGACGATCTGTTGCTAATCGAAACGCAGGGTGAAACCGCGCAATCGCTGGCGCTGCGCCACGGCTGCCCGGTGGTGGTGGTCGACCGCATCGAGCGGGATGTGGCCGTGATAGCCGCCGCACCCGGCAACCCGCACGCCGCCACGCAGAAAGCCATTTACTGGTTGCAGCACCAGGAGAAACGGGTGGTACAGATTGCCGATTACCCCGGCCTGCTGGTCTGGCGCACGGTAGCGATGATTGCCAACGAAGCGCTGGACACTTTGCAAAAAGGGGTCGCCAGCGAGCAAGACATCGATACCGCCATGCGCTTAGGGGTCAACTATCCCTGCGGGCCCATCGCCTGGGGCGAGCGCCTTGGCTGGCAGCGTCTGTTAACGCTGCTGGAGAACCTGCAACGTCACTACGGCGAGGAACGCTATCGCCCCTGTTCACTGCTGCGCCAGCGTGCGCTTCTGGAGAGTAGCTATGAGTCATAACGCCTGGCATAACGCCCGCGCGATGTACGAACGGGACGCCTGCGCGCAGGCGATGGGGATGGACATTATCGACATGGGCGAGGGCTACGCGGTGGTGACCATGACCATCACCCCGCAGATGCTCAACGGGCATAAAACCTGTCACGGCGGACAGCTGTTCTCGCTGGCCGATACCGCCTTTGCCTACGCCTGCAACAGTCAGGGGCTGGCGGCGGTGGCCTCAGGCTGCGCCATCGATTTTCTGCGTCCGGGCTTTGCCGGAGATAAGCTCACCGCCACCGCGCGGGTGAAGCATCAGGGCAAACTGACCGGCGTCTACGACATTGAAATTCAGAACCAACACCAGAAAACCGTCGCGCTTTTTCGCGGGAAATCGCACCGCACCGGCGGCAGTGTGACAGGAGAAGCCTGATGCGTGACGCATTTATTTGTGAGGGGGTGCGTACCCCGGTTGGTCGCTACGGCGGAGGATTATCCAGTGTGCGCGCCGATGACTTAGGTGCCGTGCCGCTGCGTGCGCTGCTGGCGCGTTACCCGCAGCTCGATCTGGAGCGCATAGATGACGTGATCTTCGGCTGCGCGAATCAGGCCGGGGAGGATAACCGCAACGTGGCGCGCATGTCGGCGCTGCTGGCCGGGCTGCCGCAGATGGTATCCGGCACCACCATTAACCGCCTGTGCGGCTCCGGTCTGGATGCCATTGGCTTTGCGGCGCGCGCCATCAGGGCCGGGGATGGCGATCTGCTGATCGCCGGTGGCGTCGAATCCATGTCCCGTGCGCCGTTCGTGATGGGCAAAGCCACGGCGGCGTTTCAGCGTCAGGCGGAGATCTTCGACACCACCATCGGCTGGCGATTTGTGAATCCGCTCATGCATCAGCAATACGGAACTGACAGCATGCCGGAAACGGCAGAGAATGTAGCGGAATTGTTAAATATAAGCCGTGCCGATCAGGACGCATTTGCCCTGCGCAGCCAGCAGCGCACCGCGCGGGCGCAGCAGAATGGCGTTCTGGCGCAGGAGATTATCCCGGTACAGGTGGCCGGGAAAAAAGGTGCGGTAACGGAAGTGAGCGTGGACGAGCATCCGCGCGCCGAAACCACCCTGGAACAGCTTGCCGCGCTGAAAGCCCCGTTTCGTAAGAACGGTGTGGTGACGGCGGGGAACGCCTCTGGCGTCAACGACGGGGCGGCGGCGCTGATTATCGCCAGCGAGCCGATGGCGCTTTCCCAGGGGCTAACCCCGCGCACCCGCATTGTGGCCATGGCGACAGCGGGCGTCGAGCCGCGCCTGATGGGATTAGGCCCGGTGCCCGCCACCCGCAAGGTGCTGGAGCGTGCCGGACTCAGTATCACCGATATGGACGTCATTGAGCTTAATGAAGCCTTCGCCGCACAGGCGCTGGGCGTGCTGCGTCAGCTGGGCTTGCCGGATGACGCGGAGCATGTCAACCCGAACGGCGGGGCGATCGCGCTAGGTCATCCGCTGGGAATGAGCGGTGCCAGACTGGCGCTGGCCGCAAGCAATGAATTGCACCGACGCGGCGGGCGCTACGCGCTGTGTACGATGTGCATCGGTGTGGGTCAGGGCATTGGCATGATCCTTGAGCGTGTTTGAGCGAACAATAATGTGAGTACCCTGCGATGATAAATACAACAAAGCTTGATCCGATCGAAACCGCGTCCATTGATGAATTGCAGGCGTTGCAGACCGCGCGCCTGAAGTGGACGCTGCACCACGCCTACAACAATGTTCCGATGTACAAACGCAAGTTTGATGCCGCGGGCGTTCACCCTGACGACTTCACCGAGCTGGCGGACCTGCAAAAATTCCCGTGCACCACCAAGCAGGATCTGCGCGACAACTACCCGTTTGATACCTTTGCGGTGCCAATGGAACAGGTGGTACGCATCCACGCTTCGTCGGGCACCACCGGAAAGCCGACCGTGGTGGGGTATACCCAGAATGATATCGACAACTGGGCCAATATCGTCGCCCGTTCCCTGCGCGCCGCCGGGGGCAGCGCGAAGGATAAAATTCACGTCGCTTACGGTTACGGGCTCTTCACCGGCGGGCTGGGGGCGCACTACGGTGCCGAGCGTCTGGGAGCGACGGTGATCCCGATGTCCGGCGGCCAGACGGAGAAGCAGGCGCAGCTGATCCGCGATTTCCAGCCGGATATGATCATGGTGACGCCGTCTTACTGCCTGAACCTGATTGAAGAGCTGGAGCGTCAGATGGGCGGCGATGCCAGCGCCTGTTCCCTGCGCGTCGGCGTGTTTGGCGCCGAGCCGTGGACGCAGGCGATGCGCCGCGAAATTGAAAAACGGCTGGGCATTACCGCGCTGGATATCTATGGTCTCTCCGAGGTGATGGGGCCGGGCGTGGCGATGGAGTGTCTTGAAACCGCCGACGGCCCGACCATCTGGGAAGATCACTTCTTCCCGGAGATCGTCAACCCGAATGACGGCACGCCGCTGGCCGACGGCGAGCAGGGCGAACTGCTGTTCACCACGCTGACCAAAGAGGCGCTGCCGGTGATCCGCTACCGCACCCGCGACCTGACGCGCCTGCTGCCGGGCACCGCACGCACCATGCGTCGGATGGATCGCATCAGCGGGCGCAGCGACGACATGCTCATCATTCGCGGGGTTAACGTCTTCCCGTCACAGCTGGAAGAGGAGATCGTTAAGTTCGAACACCTTTCGCCGCACTATCAGCTGGAGGTGAACCGCCGCGGGCATCTTGATTCACTTTCGGTGAAGGTCGAGCTGAAACAGAGCAGCTTAACGCTGACCCATGAACAGCGCTGTCAGGTCTGCCATCAGCTGCGTCATAGGATTAAATCGATGGTGGGGATCTCGACCGACGTGATGATCGTGAACTGCGGCAGTATACCGCGCTCCGAGGGTAAAGCCTGCCGGGTGTTTGATTTGCGTAAAGTGGCAGCCAACGGTTAAAACACCTAACCCCTCATCCTAACCTTCTCCCCAGAGGGGAGAAGGGACAGCTCGGTGCGGTCTTTTTCCCTCTCCCCATTGGGGAGAGGGTCAGGGTGAGGGGGAAAACCCACATCCCTGTGCTATGATTCATCCAGGAAAAAAATAACAACAGAATGAATCACATGAATAAACTTGATGCCTTTATCCAGCACGCAGTCAGCTCTGTTCCCGTCAGCGGAACGTCGCTTATCTCCTCGCTGTATGGCGATGCGCTTTCCCATCGCGGCGGAGAGATCTGGCTCGGCAGCCTGGCGGCCCTGCTGGAAGGGATGGGTTTCGGGGAGCGCTTTGTGCGCACCGCGCTGTTTCGCCTAAATAAGGAGGGCTGGCTGGACGTGTCCCGCATTGGCCGCCGCAGCTTTTACCGTCTCAGCGACAAGGGGCTGCGTTTGACCCGCCGCGCGGAAAATAAAATCTACCGTGCGGAACTGCCGGCGTGGGATGGTAAATGGCTGCTGCTGCTTTCCGAGGGGCTGGATAAAACCACGCTCGCGGACGTGAAAAAACAGCTCATCTGGCAAGGGTTCGGCACGCTGGCGCCGAGCCTGATGGCCTCGCCGTCGCAGAACCTGGCGGACGTGCAGTCTCTGCTGCATGACGCGGGCGTGGCGGAAAACGTCATTTTCTTTGAAGCCCATTCGCCGCTGGCCTTGTCACGCGCGGCGCTACGATCCCGCGTGGAAGAGTGCTGGCAGCTGACCGAACAAAACGCGATGTACGAAACGTTTATCAACTCGTTCCGTCCGCTGCTGCCACTGCTGAAAGAGGCGCCGCCTGAGGATTTGACCCCGGAACGCTGCTTCCAGATCCAGCTGTTACTCATTCATTTTTATCGTCGCGTGGTGCTGAAAGATCCGCTGTTGCCGGAGGAGTTACTTCCTGCGCACTGGGCGGGACAGAGCGCGCGACAGCTGTGTATTAACATCTACCAGCGCGTGGCGGCGGGAGCCCTGGCGTTTGTCAGTGAGAAGGGGGAAACATCCGTGGGCGAGCTGCCCGCTCCCGGCACGCTTTATCACCAGCGTTTTGGTGGTCTGAATATCACATAAGGAGAGGGTATGCCTGTTTATCAAATTGATGGTCTGACGCCGGTCGTGCCTGAAGAGAGCTATGTTCACCCGACCGCGGTGCTGATTGGCGACGTGATCCTCGGAAAAGGTGTTTACGTGGGCCCTAACGCCAGCCTGCGTGGTGATTTTGGCCGGATCGTGGTGAAAGACGGCGCGAACATCCAGGATAACTGCGTGATGCACGGTTTTCCGGAGCAGGACACGGTGGTGGAAGAGGACGGGCATATCGGCCACAGCGCGATCCTGCACGGCTGCATTATCCGCCGTAATGCGCTGGTGGGGATGAATGCGGTCGTGATGGACGGGGCGACGATCGGCGAAAACAGCATCGTCGGGGCGGCGGCGTTTGTGAAGGCCAAAGCGGAGATGCCTGCGAATCACTTAATTCTTGGCAGTCCGGCGAAAGCGATTCGTGAGTTAAGCGCGCAGGAAATAGAGTGGAAAAAGCAGGGCACGCGGGAGTATCAGGTACTGGTGGATCGCTGTAAGCAGACGCTGCATCAGGTGGAGCCGCTGCGGGAAGAAGAGCCCGGACGCAAACGGCTGGTCTTCGATGAGAATTTACGGCCCAAGTCGGCTGGCCGGGATAAATAAGGCCGTTCGTTCCCGCATGTTGCTCAAGGCGTTAAGATGAGCTTAATACGCTTCCGGCAGGGGCCGGTCAATCGACACCAGCTTTCCGCGCTTCATGGTGATATAGCCCCCGGCTTTGAGATCTGCCAGCACGCGAAAGACATGCGTGCGTGACAGGTTAGTGCGCTTAATGATAAACAGCGCCAGGCCCTCATTCTCTCCCGTGTGGGTCTCCTGCCGATAGAGATAGCGGTACAGCATCGGTTTGATGGTCTGGTAGCTGGTGACCTGCCTGCGTTCATTGTGCAGGTCGATGGTGAAAATGGACATGTAGGTCAGTATGGTGGCCAGCGCCTGCATGCGCTCAGACCCGCCCTCGAAAAATAGCTGGTCGAAGTCGGCCCAGGCTATTCTCACCAGCTTCACCTTCGCACTGCTGCGATATTCATACTTCGCCAGTGGACAATACCTTTCCATTAACCCTATCGGCATATACTCGATAGTATTGCCAATATTTAGGCCATCATCAGGCATTAATATTGTCAGCGACCCTTCAGTGCAAAAATAGATATAGCCAGGCTCGACGGTGAATTTTTTATTTGCGGCAACGGTTAAGGCCTCGCCTTTACAAAGCATGTGCGGAAAGAATTGCCCAATATTGAGTTGCTGATAATAGGTATGGATATCCTGGAAATTCACGCTAAGCCTCTCCCCGCAACGTCTGCCGTGGTAACGAGTATAGCAGCAATAGCACCCGGATTACGAACCGATAAATAACCAGTCCCATATGGGACTATGATGAGAAAGTATTCTGATTAGAATGGTCGTCAATGAGTTCGCATTAAAATTATCCGCCAACAGTAAATATCCAGGCGGCGCAATTAATCTATGAGGCCATTCAATGAAATTAACCCTAATTGCTAAACATCTGGCGCTTGCCGGTGTGTTGACGTCGCTGTCGCTTTCCGCGTTTGCGGAAGTGCAGCCGCAGGATGCCACTGCCACAACCCGGCAGGCAAATAACGCCCTGTATAACAAATTACCGTTTGCCGATAAAACCGACTTTGAGAACGCCCATAAAGGCTTTATCGCCCCGCTGCCGCAAAACATGATTAAAGGCGAGCAGGGAAACGTTATCTGGAACCCGGCGAAATATGATTTCGTGAAAGAGGGTGAAAAAGCCCCGGATACGGTAAACCCGAGCCTGTGGCGTCAGTCACAGCTGATCAACATTGGCGGGCTATTTAAGGTCACCGACGGCGTGTATCAGATCCGTAATCTTGATCTCTCCAATATGACCATCATTGAAGGTGATAAAGGCATCACCGTTATCGACCCGCTGTTAAGCGCTGAACCGGCGAAAGAAGCGCTGGATCTCTACTATGCAAACCGCGGCAAGAAACCGGTCGTCGCTGTGGTGATCACCCACAGTCACGTCGACCACTACGGCGGCCTGCGCGGTGTGGTTGACGAAGCCGACGTGAAGTCCGGCAAAGTGAAGATCTACGCCCCGGAAGGCTTTATGAAAGAAGCGGTTTCCGAAAACATTATGGCCGGGAATGCGATGAGCCGCCGTGCGAGCTATATGTACGGCAACCTGCTGAAGCCGGATGCAAAAGGCCAGGTGGGGGCGGGTCTTGGCACCACCACCTCTGCGGGTACGGTGACCCTGATCCCGCCGACCAACTACATTACCCATACCGGCCAGCAGGAAGTGATTGACGGGCTGACCTACGACTTTATGATGGCGCCGGGCTCAGAAGCCCCGTCCGAAATGCTGTGGTATGTCAAAGAGAAGAAAATGATCGAAGCCGCAGAGGACGTGACTCATACCCTGCACAACACCTACTCCCTGCGCGGCGCGAAAATCCGCGATCCGCTGGCCTGGTCTAAGTACATCAACGCCGCCATTGAGCGCTGGGGCGCGGACGCGGAAGTGATTATTGCGCAGCACCACTGGCCGACCTGGGGCAACGAGAATATCGTCAAGCTAATGAAAGGCCAGCGCGATATGTACCGCTACATCAACGACCAGACCCTGCGTATGGCAAACAAGGGGCTGACCCGCGACGAGATCGCCGCTGAATTTACACTGCCGGAATCGCTGGAAAAACAGTGGGCGAGCCGCGGCTATTACGGTTCCGTCAGCCACGACGTAAAAGCCACCTACGTGTTTTATCTCGGATGGTTCGACGGCAACCCGGCTACCCTCGACGAACTGCCGCCTGAACAGGCTGCTAAGAAGTTTGTGGAATACATGGGAGGGGCCGATGCCATCATGCAGAAAGCCAAAGCTGACTATCAGCAGGGCAACTACCGCTGGGTGGCGCAGGTGACCAGCAAAATTGTCTTCGCCGATCCGCAGAACGCTACGGCACGTAATCTGGAAGCCGACGCGCTGGAGCAGTTAGGTTACCAGGCGGAAGCGGGCACCTGGCGTAACTTCTACCTGACCGGCGCGCAGGAACTGCGTAATGGCGTGAAGAAGCTGCCGACGCCGAACACCGCCAGCCCGGATACCGTGCGGGCGATGACTCCGGAAATGTTCTTCGACTACCTGGGCGTGCACATCAACGGGGTGCGGGCCGGTAACGCGAAAGCGGTCTTTAACATCGATCTCGGTAAGGATGGCGGCAAATACAAGCTGGAGCTGGAAAACGGCGTGCTGAACCATACCGCCAACGCGCAGGCGAAGGATGCCGACGCAACCATCACCCTGGACCGCACCACGCTGAATGACATCATCCTTAAGAAAGAGACGCTCAAGCAGGCGATGGACAAGGGTGACGTCAAGATGAGCGGAGACAGAGCGAAGCTGGAAGAGATGCTGAGCTACATGGACACATTTGACTTCTGGTTCAATATTGTCACGCCATAAGTTTAGCGTTCATCCTGGTTAATCCTGGCGCCTTATTACGATAAGGCGCCATTTTTTTCATTCACGCATCGCCAGCGCGCTGGCGCTTGCCGGATCGAACAGCGAAATACTCTCGATCTGATCCAGCATGATCACTTTGCGAAAATCCATGGCGCTTTTGGGCTCCGAATCGAGCGTAATGTCATGCTCGGCATACCATTTGCTGTAGTTATGTTCGATACAGAGCTGCATGTTCTTCCCGTCACGGTAGCCGCTCAGCATCGGAATAAGCACGATATTGGCCGTTTTTTCATACTCCAGCGTGGCGGTATGGATCATGCCAATATAGATCCGCCGCGATTTCAGCGTGACGTGCGCCAGTTCACCTTCCTCCATGCACTGATAGAGCAGCTGTTCAATCCCGCTCGACTGCGCCAGCCGCTTGTACAATTTTTTCCGGCCCTCACCGTCCAGCCGCGCGCTTCCGGCCCAGTTCGAGCGGTAGAGACAAAACAGGATCGCGAAGGTCAGCATCACCACCACCGGGGCCTGAATCCCCAGGAAGCTCCAGTTCATAAAATCAATTTGCCAGTCGGCATATTTTGCTGACGTGAAATGGAACGTGTTATCGGCGGCGGAGAGGGCGAACAACAGCAGCCACAGCAGGCCGGTGGCGATCACCCCCTGAAGAACAAAAATACAGCCATACAGTGCAACAAGAAAATAGACGTCCCAGCCAAAGGATCGCTTGATTTTAAACCGTGTTGAGAGGTCGCGGCTGGTGTACCAGTACCCGCATACCATCAATACCATGAATATTGCCGTTCCCATTTCAGGCCCTCTTCAGCGCGTTGACATGGCGCAGAAAGTCCTGCCGTACTTCGTGGCTTTTGTAGTTAACCGAGGCGTTTCCATCCTGATCGATGATGATGCGGTCGCCATCCTCTACGGCTTCGATAATTTCCTGGTGACTCATGACCTGCAACAAGGATTCCGGGCTGGAAAAGAGCGTCATCAGTAAATGTTTCATCGCGTGACATCCTTATGAATTAAAAGGATAAGTCTGGAAGATAAATGGCACCTTTGCCTTAAGGTTATCCCTAAAAAAACGGCAGCCTGGCGGCGAAATTCATATTTTTCACAAAATGGTTGTGCGTGGTGATATTCCATGTAACTGAAAAATAATAAGAATAAAAAATATACCTGCGCAAACTTGGACAAATAAAGTTAATTGTGTAAGTTTAAATTATGCGATTCCGCTACGTTGTTTACACCCAGGATGTGACCCATGAGCACGTTGCCGTCCGTCATCAGTCGGTTCGTTGATTACTACGCCACGCTGGATACCCAGCCACCTTCGGCGCTGGCGGGGATTTATCGCGCCGATGCCACGCTTATCGATCCCTTTGGCGAACACAGCGGGGTGTTCGCGATTCAGCGCTATTTCACCCATCTGCTGGCTAACGTTCAACACTGTCGCTTTACCGTCGATGCACCGTTGCAGCAGAGCGATCGCTTTGTTGTCACCTGGATGATGCACTGGTCGCACCCGCGTATCGCCGGGGGGGCAATGCGCCAACTGCCGGGCTGCTCCGTGGTAGACATGCGCGACGATCGCATTGTTCGCCAGCGGGATTACTACGATGCCGGAGAGATGATTTACGAACATCTCCCGATACTCGGTTGGGCCGTGCGCGGCGTGAAGCGAAGAGTGAAATCATGAAAACGGTTCTGATCACCGGCGCAAGCTCGGGCATCGGGGCGGGGCTGGCGAAATCTTTTGCCGACGATGGTTACCGGGTGATTGCCTGCGGGCGCGATGCGCAACGTCTGGCAGCCGTGCATCAGTACAGCCCCAACATTACGGTGCGCCTGTTCGATATGACAGACAGGGACGCCTGTCGCCAGGCGCTGGCGGACTGTACTGCCGACACGGTGATTCTCTGCGCCGGAACCTGCGAGTATCTCGACCGCGGCGAGGTGGATGCCGAGCTGGTGGCGCGGGTCATGACCACCAATTTCATCGGGCCGGTAAACTGCCTTGCGGCGTTGCAGCCGCAGCTGGTATCCGGCAACCGCGTGGTGCTGGTCAGTTCGATGGCGCACTGGCTTCACTTCCCGCGAGCCGAAGCGTATGGTGCCTCCAAGGCGGCGTTAACCTGGTTCGCCGATACGCTGCGCCTCGACTGGGAACCGAAAGGGATTGCCGTCACGGTCGTTTCACCCGGTTTTGTCGACACGCCGCTGACCCGCAAAAACGATTTCCCGATGCCGGGCCGGGTCAGCGTGGGGGACGCCGTCCACGCCATTCGTCGCGGTCTGGCAAAAGGGAAGGATCACATCGCGTTTCCCGCCGGGTTCAGCCTGGCGCTGCGCCTGCTTTCCGGCCTGCCCGATGTACTTCAGCGCGCACTGCTGCGCAGGATGGTGCGACCATGAAAATCGCAATTATCGGCAGCGGCATCGCCGGGTTAACCTGTGCCTGGCGGCTCGCCGGACATCATCAGGTCACGCTGTTTGAGGCGCAGGCCACGCCGGGCGGCCATACCGCAACGGTGGATGTCGATACGCCGCAGGGCAGCTTTGCCATCGATACCGGTTTTATCGTCTACAACGACCGCACCTATCCGCGCTTCATGGGGTTGCTCAGCGAACTGGGCATCTGCGGGCAAAAAACGCAGATGAGCTTTTCGGTGCACAACCCGCAGAGCGGGCTGGAGTACAACGGGCACACGCTGACGTCGCTGTTCGCCCAGCGACGTAATCTGCTCAACCCGGCTTTCTGGACGCTGCTGAAGGAGATCGTGCGCTTTAACCGGCTGGCGAAACAGACGCTCCGGGGCGAAGTCGATGGTTCCGCCACGCTGGAAACGTTCCTGCGCCAGCACCGTTTTACGCCCTTTTTTGCGCGCCACTACATCCTGCCCATGGGGGCGGCTATCTGGTCGTCGTCGCTACAGGAGATGAAACGCTTTCCGCTGCCGCTCTTTTTACGCTTTTTTGAAAACCACGGTCTGCTGGACATTACCCATCGTCCGCAGTGGTACGTGGTGCCAGGCGGCTCCAGGGAGTATATCCGCGCGATGCTGGATACGCTCGGCGATCGCCTGACGCTGCACCTTAACGCGCCGGTGCAGCAGGTTATTCGCCACGATCGTGGGGTTGATATTGCGCGTGAGGGCGTAACAGACACTTTTGATCAGGTGATCTTCGCCTGCCACTCCGCTCAGGCGCTGGCGATGCTCGCCAGCCCAACGCAGGCTGAACGCGAGGTGCTGGGGGATATCGGCTGGCAGCGTAACGAGGTGGTGCTTCACCGCGATCCGCGCTGGCTGCCGGTGCGCGAACGCGCGTGGGCGAGCTGGAACTACCGCCTCAGCGAGCAGGATCAGGCCAGCGCCTGCGTCACCTACAACATGAATATCTTGCAGGGACTGCCGCCGGGTAGCCCGCTGTTTTGCGTCACCCTCAACCCGGAAACGCCGGTGGAGGAACGGTTTGTGCTGCGCCGCTTTGTCTATGAGCATCCGCTTTTTAACCCGCAAAGCTGGCAAGCTCAGGCCCGGCGCGGCGAAATAAACGGTCGCCAGCGGAGCTGGTTCTGCGGTGCGTACTGGTACAACGGCTTCCACGAAGATGGCGTACGCAGTGCGTTGGACGTGGTCAACGCTATCGCGACCGGGGAGGGCAACTAAGATGAACAGCTGCCTTTACCACGGTACATTGCGCCATCGTCGGCTTGCGCCGAAAGCGCACCACTTTACCTACAGCGTATTTATGGCCTGGCTCGATCTGGATGAGCTGGACGCGCTGCCCTCTGTCGGCGTGCGTCGTAACCGCGTTGCGCCCGCGGCATTTTATGATGCGGATTACCCGCTGGGCACGCCGCTCAAAGCGCGTGTCCTTGAGCGTCTGGAAAATCTGACCGGCGAACGTCCGGCGGGGCGGGTCATGCTACTGACTCAGCTGCGCTATTTCGGTTTTCATTTCAACCCGGTCAATTTTTACTACTGCTATGACGGGGAAGACACCCTGCGCTGGGTTCTCGCCGAAGTCCGTAACACGCCGTGGAATGAACGACATTACTACGCGGTAGCGGGGCGGGACGCCCCGCCGACGGAGAAAGCGTTTCACGTCTCGCCCTTTAATCCGATGGATATGATCTACCACTGGCGCTTCAACAGCCCGGACAGCACGCTGCGCATGCATATCGAAAACCATCAGGAGACGAAGGTGTTTGATGCCACCCTGACGCTGCGCCGGGTCCCGCTGACGCGCACGGCGCTGCGTTCGCTGCTGGCGCGGATCCCGTTGATGACCCTCAAAACCGTTTTCGCCATTTACTGGCAGGCGCTCAGGCTGTGGCTGAAGCGCGTACCGCTGCATAACCATCCCCTCAGCAGGAGTGAACGCTCATGACCAATCCCGTCTTTGCGCTTGAACCCGATATCCCGCGCAACGTCCGCGTCGCGCGATGGTTGCTCTTCCGCCTGCTGAATGGCCTGCACGGTGGCTCGCTGACGCTGCGTGAAGGCGCGCAGACGTTCCAGTTCGGCGACGCTTCCGCCGCGCTTCACGCTGAGGTGCAAGTACTTGCTCCGGGCGTCTACTGGCGCATTTTAACCGGGGGCAGCCTCGCCGCGGCACAGGCGTGGATGGATGGCGACTGGGAGACGCCCCACCTGACGCCGCTGCTGGAGCTGATTGCGCGCAATAGCCAAATCCTCGGAAAGCTGGAAAAAGGGTTTCGCCTGCTCGGGAAACCGGTGGAGCGGCTGCGGCACTGGATGCGGCGCAACTCCCGCGCGCAGGCGCGGGAAAATATTGCCGCCCATTACGATCTGGGCAACGCCTTTTACGCCCATTTCCTTGATGAACATCTCCTGTACTCCAGCGCGCTGTTTAGCGGGGACGAGCAGGATCTGACCGCGGCTCAGCAGGCGAAAATGGCGAGGCTGTGCGACCAGCTGGCGCTCACGGCAAACGATCATCTGCTGGAGATTGGCACCGGCTGGGGGGCGATGGCGGAATATGCCGCCCGTCATTACGGCTGCCGGGTGACCACCACCACGCTGTCGCAGGAGCAGTACCACTGGGCCACCGCGCGCATCGCCCGGGCAGGGTTGCAGGATCGTGTTGAGGTGCTGCTCTGCGACTACCGCGATCTGACCGGGGTCTACGACAAGCTGGTGTCGGTTGAGATGATTGAGGCCGTCGGTCAACGCTACCTGCCAACATTTTTCCGCACCTGCCAGGCGCGTCTGCGTCCAGGCGGGCGGATGGCGATTCAGGCCATCACCATTCAGGATCAACGCTATCGCGACTACAGCAAAAGCGTCGATTTTATTCAGCGCTACATCTTCCCCGGCGGCTTTTTGCCCAGCATCACCGCCATGAATGAACTCATGACCCGCCATACCGATTTTGTGGTGCGTAACCTCTTCGATATGGGGCCGGACTACGCCCGCACGCTGGCGCACTGGCGTCAGCGGTTCGTTCACGCCTGGCAGGAGATTGAAAAGCTCGGGTTTGATGACCGTTTCCGCCGGATGTGGCTGTACTACCTCGGCTACTGTGAAGCCGGGTTTAATGCCCGCACCATCAGCGTGGTGCAGCTGACTGCGGAACGCGTGTGAAGCGCTACGGGCAGGTATTTCTGCTGGCCATCGGGTTTGATCTCTACTGGACGCGCTCTGGGCGCTGACGGGGCTGATTGCGTTCACGGGCGCGTCCCTGATGCCGCTATGGATGGTGGCGCTGTGGCTAATGTTTGCCACCGTCTGGACGCAACTGACCCGCACGACCACCTTGCCGGGCTGGTTGCTGACGGTACTGGCGACCCTGGGCGGGCCGGTGGCCTACCTGATCGGCGAGCGTCTGGGGGCCGTTTACCGTTTATACCTCTCAGCTTCTGACGCCCGACGGCAGCTATACAGGGTTAGACGGCGATAATGCGCTGATTATCACCTATGCCCGGGACATCGATGGTGACGACCTGGTTGAGGCGACCCGCGACCAGTGGCAGGCGCAGGGCATTTTGCAGCAGGAGCCGCAGAGTGAAGCGTGGCTGAGCGAGTATCCTGAACTGCGTCAGCAGTTAATCGGAGGACCACAATGAAACGTTTCCTGTTAATGGCGCTTGCCCTGACGATGCTGGTGGCCGGATGTAGCACCGAGGTGACAGAGTATCGTCAGCAGCAGCCACGGCTTGATATTTTTACTTACTTCCAGGGGAAAACCGAGGCGTGGGGGATGGTGCAGGATCGCAGCGGTAAGCAGATCCGTCGTTTTCACGTCGAGATCGCCGGGGATGTTATCGGCGATACGCTGACCCTGAATGAACATTTTGTCTACGATGACGGCGAGAAGCAGCAGCGCGTCTGGCATATCCGCCGCGTTGGGCAGAATCGCTATGAAGGCACGGCGGGTGACATAGAAGGTGGCGCGACAGGCCAGGCGGCGGGCAATGCCCTTAACTGGCGCTACAGCATGAACGTGAAGGCGGACGGCAAAACCTGGCTGCTGCACTTTGATGACTGGATGTATTTGCAGGACAGCACCCGTCTGTTTAATAAAACCGAGATGAAGAAATTTGGCGTCACCGTCGCCACGGTGACGCTGTTCTTTACCCGCAAAGAGGGCGGTCAATCCTCTTCGGGCTGAGGTTTACTGCTTGAGTAGATGAAGAAGAGCGCAATACTCAGGCAGACGACGGCCCCGAAACGGCTCACTGAAAACGGAATGGCTTCATTGTTCAGCCAGCCAAAGTTATCAATCAGCATGCTCATGGCCAGCTGGCCCAGGATAACCGCTACCGTGGCAACGGCGGTCCCGATGCGCTGCACTGCGAGCACCATAATCACGATATAGGGCACGCCGCACAGGGCCCCCAGAAGCTGCCATTTGGGTACATCCATCAGGCTGACCGCCTGTTTCGGCTCAAAAAAGAAGATCAGCAGGGCGGTCACCAGCGCGCCGACGGAAAACGTCAGAAACGCGCTTTTAAATACCCCCACGCTGCTGCCTAATTGCCCGTTAATGGCAGCCTGAATGCTCAGCGTTGCGCCGCCAATCACCGCCAGAATAATCATAATTACTGTCATAACGTTACCCCTGCGCCACGAGAATGAGCGCGGCGATGATAAATCCCAGCGCAATAATGCGTTTTGTATCGATCCTGCGGTGCGGAGTACCCAGCAGGCCATAGTGGTCAATAATCAGGCTTTTAAAAACCTGGCCTGCCAGAATGCCGATCATCGTCATGGCAATGCCGATCGCAGGCGTGGCAATGGTGAGAATGATGACGTAAACCGGGCCGAGCACGCCGCCCAACAGGTGCCATGAAGGCTGCGCAAAAAATGAGGGACTGTTGCGCGGGCTGAAAAACAGCATCAGCAGAAACGTCAGCCCCGTTCCCACGCTGAATATGCTGAACGCCGCCCACAGGTCGCCCACCTCTGCGCCCAGCGGCCCCAGCAGCCCGGCTTCCACGGACAGCCCCATGCCACCAGCAATCACCAGTAAAATTAAAATAATGTGCATAACGCTTTTTCTCCTTTTTCCAGGCGGAGAAGATTACGTCTGAACATCATTGAGAAAAATGCCATAATGCAGGAAACACCTTTGCAGGAAATGCATTAATGATGGATGCCGGACATATCAGCATTCGCGCGCTGCTGATCTTCATCGACGTTTATGAAACGCAGAATTTTTCCGTGGTGGCGAGGCGGGAAGGGATTTCTGCGTCGCAGGTCTCACGCGTGATCCACCAGCTTGAGGACGCCCTCGGGCAACAGCTTTTCTACCGCAACACGCGGGCGATTATGCCCACAGAGAGCGGGCATCTTTTTGTGCGCTATGCCCGTGCGATGGCCGGGAATATGGAGGACGCGCGACGCGAGCTGGATGAACGCGCCCGCGAGCCGTCGGGCACGCTGCGTATCAATGGCCCGGTCTTTTTCGGACAAAGGCACATCGCGCCGGGCCTGCCGGGGCTTCTGGCGCGTTACCCTCGTCTCTCCATTGAACTGACCCTCACCGACGATTTTATCGATCCGCACCGTGACGCCGCGGACGTTATCTTCCGCATCGGCGCGCTGACGGACTCCTCGTTTCACGCCCGGGTGTTCGGGCAGCAGTTCTACCATCTGGCGGCCTCGCCGGACTATCTGCAAAAACATGGCGCGCCCGAGGGGCCGGACGATCTCAGCCGTCACCACTGTCTGGTTTACCGCGGTTCGTCCGGGCCTAACCGCTGGCTGATCCGGCAGCCGGGCGAGGCGTGGGTTCACTATCCCATTGTACCGCTGATGACTTCCAATAACGCGGAAACGCTCCTGATTGCGGCGCTGGGCGGCATGGGCGTTGTGCTTTTCCCGGACTGGATGGTGAGCGAACGGCTCAAAAGCGGTGAGCTGGTGGCGCTGCTGCCGGAAATGGAGTGTTCAATTAATACGGAGCCACTGACGATTGCGGCGATTTACCCGAACGCGCGTCATCCGCCCCTGAACGTCAGGGCGGTGATTGATTACTATATTGAGCGATTCGGTACGCCACTGTACTGGCAAACCTGAAGGTTAGCGGGCAAGCTCGCGACGGATAATGTCAGCCCCGGCGCTTAACGCCTTCAGCTTACCGTTGGCGACCTGGCGGGAAAGGGGGGCCATACCGCAGTTGGTGGACGGATAGAGCTTGTCTGCATCAACAAACTGCAACGCCTTGCGCAGCGTATCGGCCACCTCTTCCGGCGTTTCGATGGTCTGGGTGGCGACGTCAATTGCCCCGACCATCACTTTTTTACCGCGGATAAGCTCCAGCAGATCCATCGGCACGCGCGAGTTGTGGCACTCCAGCGAGATGATACCGATCTTCGAGGTCTGTAACTTTGGAAATGCCTCTTCATACTGGCGCCACTCGGAGCCGAGCGTCTTTTTCCAGTCCGTATTGGCTTTGATGCCGTACCCGTAACAGATATGTACCGCGGTTTCGCATTTCAGCCCTTCAATGGCGCGCTCCAGCGCGGCGATACCCCAGTCATTCACCTCGTCGAAAAAGACGTTAAAGGCAGGTTCGTCGAACTGAATAATGTCGACGCCGGCCGCTTCCAGCTCGCGGGCCTCCTGATTGAGAATTTTAGCGAACTCCCAGGCCAGCTTTTCGCGGCTTTTATAGTGGGCATCGTATAGCGTGTCGATCATGGTCATCGGGCCGGGCAGCGCCCACTTGATCGGCTTGTCAGTCAGCTGGCGCAGGTATTTAGCGTCGTCAACAAACACCGGCTTCTGTCGCGCCACCGCGTCTACCACGGTCGGCACGCTCGCATCGTAGCGGTTACGGATGCGCACCGTCTGACGGTTCTCAAAATCCACGCCGCTGAGATGTTCAATAAAGGTGGTGACAAAATGCTGGCGGGTTTGTTCCCCGTCGCTGACGATATCAATCCCGGCGCGAATCTGTTCATCCAGAGACAAACGCAGCGCATCCTGTTTCCCTGCCAGTAATTCCTCGTCCTGGAGTTTCCACGGCGACCAGAGCGTTTCCGGCTGCGCAAGCCAGGTGGGTTTCGGCAGGCTGCCAGCCGTTGATGTCGGGAGCAATGTTTTCATAAAAGAACCTTTTATCCGTATTAAATTAAAGCGTGAAGTGTTGAGACCACTGCTCAAGAAGGGTTTTATAGGGTTTGATAAACCGCTCTTCGGTATATTTACCCTGTTCAATGGCCAGCCGGCTGCGCTCTTCACGGTCATAGACGATTTTGGTTAATGAGTGATCCTGCTGATTCAGGTCGGGCTGATAGCACTGTCCCGCAGCGGAATTGGCATTGTAAATTTCTGGTCGATAGATCTTCTGGAACGTCTCCATGGTGCTGATGGTGCCGATCAGTTCCAGATTGGTGTAATCACGCAGTAAATCGCCGGTGAAGAAGAAGGCAAAAGGCGCGACGCTGTTTTCCGGCATGAAATAGCGAACCTTCAGGCCCATCTTCGCGAAGTACTGTTCCGTTAGCGACTCGCCGTCCGGCTGGTACTCATAGCCCAGCACCGGGTGGAGGTTACCGGTACGACGATAGGTGTCTTTGCTGGAGACGCTCAGGCAGATCACCGGCGCTTTTTTAAAGTTCGCCTGATATTCCGCAGAATGAACGAAGCTTTTAAAGATATTGCCGTGCAGCTCGCCAAAATTCTCGGGGAGAGAGAAACGGGCCCGGTTTTTATTATGCTCCAGCAGCAGGACGCTGAAATCATAGTCACGAACATACGATGAGAAGTTATTTCCGACGATGCCTTCGATGCGCTCGTGGGTTTTTTTATCCACGATCGTCGTTTGCAGAATTTCGATGGCCGGGAAAGTAAAATCGCCGCCGATATTCATATCGACAGAAATAATCTCCAGCTCGACGGCATAGCGGTCAGCTTTCGGGTTATCCCAGCTCGCCAGCGCGTTAAAGCGGTTGTTGATCATCACCAGCGTATTGCGCAGGTTCTCCTGACGCTTCTCGCCACGCGCCAGGTTGGCGAAGTTGGTGGTGGTACGCGTGTTTTCTGACGGGTTATAATTTTCATCAAAGCAACTGCGCTTAAGGGTAAATGTGAAAGCCTGACTCATTTGGTTATGCATCCTAAGTTCATGTTGCCGGAACGTTATCAATGCATAATTTATGCCTGAGCCACTGGCGCAGGGGAAGTGACTTAATTTCACTGCAACATGAGGGTTCTTCATGAACTGCGCGATTCAGGTATAATCCCCCGACATTTCCAACCGGTTTAAACGAACATGACAAAACTCACCCTACAAGAGCAGATGCTGAAAGCGGGCTTAGTCAGCAGTAAAAAGATGGCGAAGGTCCAGCGCACGGCGAAAAAATCCCGCGTCCAGGCTCGCGAGGCGAGAGAGGCTGTTGAAGAGAACAAGAAAGCCCAGCTGGAGCGTGATAAACAGCTGAGCGAACAGCAAAAACAGGCGGTGCTGGCAAAAGAGTTCAGGGCGCAGGTGAAGCAGCTGATTGAGATGAACCGCATCACCGTGGCGAAGGGCAGCATTACCTTTAACTTTACCGACGGCAACCTGATCAAAAAAATCGAGGTCGATAAGCAGACGCAAACCCAGCTGATCAACGGCCGTCTGGCGATTGCCCGACTGGTGATTAACGCGAATGGCGACTGTGATTACGCGATTATCCCGGCGGTAGTGGCGGATAAAATTGCCCAGCGCGATGCGGACAGCATTGTGCTAAACAGCGCCCTGAGTCAGGAAGAGCAGGACGAAGACGATCCGTACGCAGACTTCAAAATCCCTGACGATTTAATGTGGTAATCCCCGCTCAGAACGGCGCGGCGTGACGGGCGTTCATCGTCTCGCCGCTCAGCGGATGAATAAAATTCAGAGCGCTTGCATGCAGCATCAGCCGGGGCGTTTCTTCCGCCCCCGGCCATTCCAGACCACCATACAGATCGCACCCCAGAATAGGGTGGCCTAACTGCTGGCAGTGAATGCGCAGCTGGTGGGTGCGCCCGGTCTCCGGGGTAAGCTCAACCCGCGTCAGCGGCATTGTCGTATCCTGGTAAATACGTTCCACCACCCGATAGCGGGAGCGAGCGGGCTTACCGGTGCGGGCACAGATCGTCATCAGCGGAAACAGCGCCGGATCTTTGGCAATCGGCGCATCCACGGTCCCTTCGTCCTGTTCCACATGTCCGCACAGCAGGGCGGTGTAAACCTTGTTCACGGCGCGCTGACTGAACTGGTGGCAAAGCGCGGCGTTGATCGCTTTGTTACGCGCAATGACCATCAGACCCGAAGTGCCAAAATCAAGACGATGCACCAGCGTGCAGCCGGGAAAGGTTTGAACAAGACGGTGGTGGACGGAATCGAGGTTTTGCGGATTTTTCCCCGACAGGCTGAGCAGACCGGAAGGTTTATTGATCAGCAGCAGATGCTCGTCCTGCCAGAGGATCTCAATGTCGTCGTGACAGGGTGGTGCAATAAACGTATCGATAATGACAGACATCAGGCCGCCGGGCTGGAGAGTGGGTGCGGATGATAACGAAATACGGGGGAAAAGAAAAACCCTCCCACCGGGCGGTGAGAGGGGGAAAACTTAGGCAGCGACCAGGCTGTCGATAGCGGCTTTCGCGTCGGTCTGCGCTTTGGTGGCCACTTCCGGGCCGTAAGCGATACCTTCAGCGAACACGAAGTTCACGTCGGTAATGCCGATGAAGCCCAGGAACAGCGTCAGGTACGGTGCGACCAGGTCGGTAGGGGTATCTTTGTGAATACCGCCGCGGCTGGTCAGTACAACCGCACGCTTGCCTTTCACCAGACCTTCCGGGCCGTTCTCGGTGTAACGGAAGGTTACGCCAGCGCGCGCCACCAGGTCGAAGTAGTTCTTCAGCTGGGTAGGAATGTTGAAGTTGTACATTGGGGCGTTGATCACGATAACGTCGTGAGCCTGCAACTCAGCAATCAGCTCGTCGGAGAGCGCCAGGGCTTCCTGCTGACGCGGGGTAAGAGGCGCATCGCTCGGACGCAGCGCGCCAACCAGCTCGCCGTCCAGCACAGGAATTGGGTTTGCCGCCAGGTCACGCACGGTGATTTCATCCGCGCTGTGCTGTTCACGCCACTGTTCAACGAAATAGTCAGACAGCTGACCAGACTGTGAATACCCTGCCAGAATACTGGATTTCAACACTAATACTTTGCTCATGGGAAATTCCTGTTTTGTATTTGATTGAGGGGGTTGCCCCGTTGCTTGTTGACACTTTATTCACAATCCTGCCACAGGGATAGCGCAATATATCGAAGCCTATGTTCGAATTTTTTGAATAAGGCGCGAAAAGCGCTGATGTGGTACTCTATACCAATCATTAAAAAGAGATTTTATCCGGCAGTGCACTGCCCGTTAACGCTATGACAGAACACCAAAAATTGACCTTCCCGATGCTGATGCAAAAGCTTGATTCGCTGATGCTGCGCGATAAACAGCGGTTTGCGCGCCGTCTGCACGGCGTTAAGAAGGTTAAAAATCCTGATGCGCAACAGGCCATTTACCAGGAGATGGCCAACGAGATTGAACAGGCGGCAGGGAAAGTTGTGCTGCGTGAAGCCGCACGTCCGGAGATTACCTATCCGGAAAATCTGCCCGTCAGCCAGAAGAAACAGGACATTCTTGAGGCCGTACGCGACCACCAGGTGGTGATCGTCGCGGGGGAAACCGGTTCAGGTAAAACCACTCAGCTGCCGAAAATCTGCATGGAGCTGGGCCGCGGGGTGAAAGGGCTGATCGGTCACACCCAGCCGCGTCGTCTGGCGGCGCGCACCGTGGCGAACCGTATTGCGGAAGAGCTGCAAACGGAGCCGGGCGGCTGCATCGGCTACAAGGTGCGATTCAGCGACCACGTCAGCGATAACACCATGGTTAAGCTGATGACCGACGGTATCCTGCTGGCGGAAATCCAGCAGGATCGTCTGCTGATGCAGTACGACACCATCATCATCGATGAAGCGCACGAGCGCAGCCTGAACATCGACTTCCTGCTCGGCTACCTGAAAGAGCTGCTGCCCCGGCGTCCCGATCTGAAAATCATCATCACCTCCGCGACCATCGACCCGGAGCGCTTCTCAAAACATTTCAACAATGCGCCGATTATCGAGGTGTCAGGACGCACATATCCGGTGGAAGTGCGCTATCGCCCGATTGTGGAAGAGGCGGACGATACCGAGCGCGACCAGCTTCAGGCCATCTTTGATGCCGTCGACGAGCTGGGCAACGAGAGTTCTGGCGACATTCTGATCTTCATGAGCGGCGAGCGCGAGATCCGCGATACCGCCGATGCGCTCAGCAAGCGCGATCTGCGCCATACCGAGATCCTGCCGCTGTACGCGCGCCTGTCGAACAGCGAGCAGAACCGCGTGTTCCAGCCGCACAGCGGGCGCCGCATCGTGCTGGCGACCAACGTGGCCGAAACTTCGCTGACCGTACCGGGCATTAAATACGTGATCGACCCGGGTACGGCGCGCATCAGCCGCTACAGCTACCGCACCAAAGTTCAGCGCCTGCCGATTGAGCCGGTTTCGCAGGCGTCGGCTAATCAGCGTAAGGGCCGCTGCGGCCGCGTGTCGGAAGGGATCTGTATTCGTCTCTATTCGGAAGACGATTTCCTGTCGCGCCCGGAGTTTACCGATCCGGAGATCCTGCGGACCAACCTGGCATCCGTTATCCTGCAAATGACCGCGCTGGGGCTGGGCGATATCGCCGCCTTCCCGTTTGTGGAAGCGCCGGATAAGCGCAATATTCAGGACGGGGTGCGGCTGCTGGAAGAGCTGGGGGCCATCACCACCGACGAACAGGCGACGGCCTACAAGCTAACGCCATTGGGCCGCCAGCTTAGCCAGTTGCCGGTCGACCCGCGTCTGGCGCGCATGGTGCTGGAGGCGCAAAAACACGGCTGCGTGCGCGAGGCGATGATCATCACCTCGGCGCTCTCCATTCAGGATCCGCGCGAGCGTCCGATGGACAAGCAGCAGGCGTCGGATGAAAAACACCGTCGCTTCCACGATAAAGAGTCCGATTTCCTCGCCTTTGTGAACCTGTGGAACTACCTTGGCGAGCAGCAAAAAGCGCTCTCCTCGAACCAGTTCCGCCGTCAGTGCCGGGTGGATTTCCTCAATTATCTGCGCGTACGCGAGTGGCAGGATATCTACACCCAGCTGCGCCAGGTGGTGAAAGAGCTGGGTATCCCGGTGAACAGTGAACCGGCGGAGTACCGCGAAATTCATATCGCCCTGTTGACTGGCCTGCTGTCTCATATCGGGATGAAGGATGCGGATAAGCAGGAATATACCGGCGCACGCAACGCGCGTTTCTCCATCTTCCCGGGCTCCGGTTTGTTTAAGAAGCCGCCGAAGTGGACCATGGTCGCCGAGCTGGTGGAAACCAGCCGTCTGTGGGGGCGTATCGCCGCGCGTATCGATCCGGAGTGGGTTGAACCAGTGGCGCAGCACCTGCTGAAACGCTCATACAGCGAGCCGCACTGGGAGCGCGGGCAGGGCGCGGTGATGGCGACGGAAAAAGTCACCGTCTACGGCCTGCCGGTGGTGGCCGCGCGTAAGGTTAACTACAGCCAGATCGATCCGGCGTTGAGTCGCGAGCTGTTTATCCGCCACGCGCTGGTGGAAGGCGACTGGCAGACGCGTCATGCGTTCTTCCGCGAAAACCTGAAGCTGCGCGCCGAGGTGGAAGAGCTTGAGCACAAGTCCCGCCGTCGCGACATTCTGGTGGACGACGAGACGCTGTTTGAGTTTTACGATCAGCGCATCAGTCACGATGTGATCTCGGCGCGCCATTTCGACAGCTGGTGGAAGAAAGCCAGCAAAGAGGCCCCGGACCTGCTCAACTTTGAAAAGAGCATGCTGATCAAAGAGGGCGCGGAGTCGGTCAGCAAACTCGATTACCCGAACTTCTGGCATCAGGGCAACCTCAAGCTGCGTCTGACCTATCAGTTTGAGCCGGGCGCGGATGCCGATGGTGTGACGGTGCACATTCCGCTGCCGCTGTTAAACCAGGTGGAAGAGAGCGGGTTTGAGTGGCAGATCCCCGGCCTGCGCCGCGAGCTGGTCATTGCGTTAATCAAATCCCTGCCTAAACCGGTGCGGCGTAACTTTGTGCCGGCGCCGAACTACGCCGAAGCGTTTTTAGGCCGCGTCACGCCGCTGGAGCTGCCGCTGCTGGACGCCCTGGAGCGTGAGTTCCGCCGCATGACCGGAACCACCATCGACCGCGACGACTGGAACTGGGATCAGGTGCCCGATCACCTGAAAATCACATTCCGCGTGGTGGACGATAAAAACAAAAAGCTGCTCGAAGGCCGTTCTCTGACGGAGCTGAAAGAGGCGCTGAAAGGTAAAGTCCAGGAGACGCTCTCTGCGGTGGCCGATGACGGCATTGAGCAGAGCGGGCTGCACATCTGGAGCTTTGGTCAGCTCCCGGAAAGCTACGAGCAGAAGCGCGGGAACTACAGGGTGAAAGCCTGGCCCGCGCTGGTGGATGAGCGCGACAGCGTGGCGATTAAGCTCTTTGACAATCCGCAGGAGCAACAGCAGATGATGTGGCGCGGGCTGCGTCGACTGCTTCTGCTCAACATCCCGTCGCCGATTAAGTATCTGCACGAGAAGCTGCCGAACAAAGCCAAGCTGGGGCTCTACTTTAACCCGTACGGTAAGGTGCTGGACCTGATCGACGACTGCATCTCCTGCGGTGTGGATAAGCTGATCCACGAGGCCGGCGGTCCGGTCTGGACGGAAGAGGGCTTTGCTCAGCTTCATGAAAAGGTGCGCGCGGAGCTGAACGACACCGTGGTCGAGATTGCCAAACAGGTCGAGCAGATCCTTACCGCCGTGTTCAATATCAACAAGCGCCTGAAGGGGCGGGTGGATATGACCATGGCCCTGGGGCTGTCGGACGTCAAGGCGCAGATGGCGGGGCTGGTGTATCGCGGCTTTGTCACCGGCAATGGCTTTAAGCGTCTGGGCGATACGCTGCGTTATTTGCAGGCGATAGAGAAGCGTCTGGAGAAAATGGCGGTCGATCCGCATCGCGATCGTGCGCAGATGCTGAAAGTCGAAAACGTGCAGCAGGCGTGGCAGCAGTGGCTCAACAAACTGCCGCCGGCGCGTCGCGATGACGACGACGTGCGGGAGATCCGCTGGATGATCGAGGAGCTGCGCGTCAGCTTCTTCGCTCAGCAGCTGGGAACGCCGTATCCCATTTCGGATAAGCGTATCTTGCAGGCGATGGAGCAGATTTCCGGCTAAAACCGTTGCCCGGTGGCGCTGCGCTTACCGGGCCTACGGGAGAATATGTAGAGCATGTAGGCCGGGTAAGGCGTAGCCGCCACCCGGCTTTTTATCATTTCTCCGGGTATAACCCTTGCCCGGTGGCGCTGCGCTTACCGGGCCTACGGGAGAATATGTAGAGTATGTAGGCCGGGTAAGGCGTAGCCGCCACCCGGCTTTTTATCGTTTCTCCGGGTATAACCCTTGCCCGGTAAGGCGTAGCCGCCACCCGGCATGTCTTCAGGCACTGCTCCAGCCGCCGCCCAGCGCTTTATACAAATCAATTTGCGCCAGCAGCAGGTTGTTTTTCACCTGTACCACGCTGGTCTGCACCGAGAACAGCGTGCGCTGCGCATCGAGCTCATCCAGATAAGAAGAGTATCCGTTGCGGTAGCGGTTTTGCGCAATCCGCAGCGTCTCCTGCGCGACCGTCTGCTGTGCCAGCAGCTCGGTAAGCTGTTCCTGATAGCGGGTGATGGCATCAAGGCTGTCATTCACCTCAGCAAACGCGTTACGCACGGTTTTTTCGTAGCTATACAGCGCCTGATTCCGCTGGGACTGGGAGATATCTACCTGCGCATTCAGCGCCTGACGGTTCAGCAGCGGCGCAAGAATACTGCCGCCCACGCTCCAGAGCTGTAGCGGGTTATCCAGCAATCCCGACAGCGTGCGATCCTGCACCGAACCCGTGGCCGTGAGGTTGATCGACGGCAGCAGGCTGGCGCGCGATGCCGCCAGCGTCGCGTCCGCCGCAATCAGCTGACGTTCAGCCTGGACGATATCCGGGCGCCGGTTCAGTAGCGTCGACGGCAGCTGGAAGGGCAGTTTCAGCGGCGTCAGGGCATCAAAGCTTTCACCGCGCGCAACGTCACCCGGGTTGCTGCCCAGCAGCAGGCTAAGCGCATTTTCCTGCTGCGCAATCTGGTGCTGAAGCAGTGGAACCTGGGCGCGGGTGGCGCGCAGCTCAGAATCCGATTGCATCAGCTCAAGGCGAGAGCTGTATCCCGTCTCAAACTGTCGCTTGGCGAGGTTGAACGCCTCTTCACGCGACTTCAGCGTGGACCGGGTAACGCGAAGCTGTTCGTCCAGCGACAGCAGGGTGACGTACCCGGAGGCCACCGATGATGCGACGGTAAGATCAGCCGCCGCAGCCGCCGCCTTTTGTGCCTCCAGCGACGCTCCAGCGGCACGGGAGGTGCTGCGGTTTACGCCCCAGATATCCACGTCGTAGCTGGCGGTCAGGCTGCCTTTGTACAACGTACCGTATACCGGAAGCCCCGTGGCGGCGGACTGCGAGCGCGCGCGCGTCCCGGTCACGCCCGCGTCAAGCGACGGGAACAGGCTGCCGTCAGCGGCGTACACCCGGGCCTGGTACTCGTTAATCCGCTCGCGGGCAATCAGCACGTCGCTGTTATTCTTCAGCGCCTGATCCACATAGCGATTCAGATTGCTGTCGTGAAAATTTCGCCACCAGAGCTGCTCTGTCGGGCTGGCTGGCCCCGACGTCGCGCGCCACTGGGCCGGTATGTGCAGGGACGATTTGGCGGGCTCAACGTCTACCGACTGGCATCCCGCCAGGATAGTCATTATCAGCAGGCCGGCTATCGGGCGAAGCGTCATTGTTTCGCCTCCCGCGTGTCGATGGTCACCTGCACCGACATGCCAGGACGCAGCAGCCGGTACGCCTCCGGCTCACCGAGCACCTCAATGCGTACCGGGATGCGCTGGGCGATTTTAACAAAGTTGCCCGTGGCGTTGTCCGGGGTGATAGCGCTGAACTCGACCCCTGTGGCCGGGGATATGCTCTCCACGCGGCCCTGATAGGCTTTATCGTTTAAGGCATCGACGGTAAATTTCACCGGCTGTCCGACGCGTAAATTCGCCAGCTGCGTCTCTTTGATATTGGCGATCACCCAGTGCTGCGGCGGGACCAGCGTGGTAAGGTGCGTCCCGGCGGTGACGTACGCCCCCAGACGCACTGCAATCTGCCCGAGCTGACCGTCACGCGGCGCGACAATGCGGGTGTTTTGCAGATCGATCTGCGCCAGCTCCAGCGCGGCTTTCGCGTTCTCAACGTCCGCTTCCAGCGAACCGCGATTGACGATGACCGTTTGTAAATCCTGACGCGACATCTCAAGCGTTGCTTTCGCCTGGTCGATATCGGCGCTCCCCTGGGCGGCACTGGCCAGCGCCGAATCGCGCTCGCGAATGGAGAGGGAGCCGTCCGCGGTCAGCTCTTTCACGCGTTTCAAATCCGCCTGGGTTTTCAGACTTTGGGCACGGGCGTTTTTCAGCGCCGCCTCGTTTTTGGCAATCACCGCTTCCGCGCTTTTGCGCTGTTGCAGGTTGTTATTCAGGGCTGCAATTTTCATTGCCAGCTGCGCCTCGGCCTGATGGACGCGCTGGCGATAGATGCGGTCATCTATCTGCAACAGCAGCTCGCCTTTTTTAACCTGCGCGAAATCCTGAACATGGACCTCGGTAATGTAGCCGTTTACCTGGGGACTGATGAACGTTGTCTGGCCGCGCACGTAGGCGTTATCGGTAAACTGGGCATGACGCGTGAACGGGGGCAGCTGCCAGGCATAAAGGATCACCAGTACCCCGACAATGCCGATAGCCGCGGCGGTGAAGATGGAAACGACGCGCACATTTTTGCGGGTGTTGGCCTGCTCTTTGGCGGCATCCTGCTGACTCATAACTTCTCCTGATAAATAGTCATTACTTGTTGCCAGTGGCGTTCTTAAGGGCCATACGGGCGGTGATGCGCAGGCGTAGCAAGCGCCATAAAATCCAGACCAGCGTGGCAGTGGCAATGCTCGCCGTCAGGAGATAAGTATCGTTGTAAGCCAGAATGTTTGCCTCAAGCGCCGTCACCGTCTGGAGCTGGGTAATGGCCTGGGTTCCCAGCAGGGAACTGTCGCCAATCAGGCTTTTGTACATCTGGGTGTAAAGCTGAATCCGTTCGTTCACCAGCGGGTTAAGGGTAGTGAGCTGGTCAGCCAGCAGGCTGGAATGGTACTTCTCGCGCCAGGTCTGGAAGGTGCCGAGGATCGCGGACCCCAGCAGCCCCCCAAGGTTCTGACTCATACCAAACATCACGGAAAAGCTGACCAGATTGCGCGGATCGGCGATCACCCCGCCAATGGCGGCCAGCATCGCAGGCGCGAGGAAGAACGCGCTGCCGAAGCCCAGCAGGAACTGGCTGAAAATAAGCTGATCCGGCCGGGTCAGGTTGTTGGACTGGCTGTCCAGCAGCGAGGCAACGATCATCAGCGCCAGCGAGGTGATAATCGGCCAGGCCAGTTTAGTGGGCTTGATCGTCAGACAGCTGGTGACGATACCGCAGACGATCCCGGCAAAAATTGCCCACGCCAGATTGGTCATCTGTTCATTCTGTAGGCCTACATATTGCAGCCAGCCGATGACGCCCGTGTTCTGCTCCGCCAGTACGATGCGGATCAGCAGCATGATCAGCCCCAGGCGTACGATGCTGCCGCTGGAGAGCCAACGGGTATTAAGCAGCGGGTTGTTGCGGTTATGTTCAAACACGATCGCGGAGACAATCAGCACCAGCGAGAGAGCCAGCGCCCAGCCGATCCACGGCGCTTCAAACCACCAGTCCAGACGCCCTAACGACAGAACCGCGCACAGCAGCGCCATGCCGGGCGCAAGCAAAAAGAAGGTGATGAAATCTTTCTTCTCGAAGACTTTGCGCCGATCGCCCGGCGGTAGCTTGAGCGCCATCACGCAGGCCAGGGAGATCAGGGCCAGACCCAGCTCGA
This sequence comes from Enterobacter cloacae complex sp. 302F9, assembly GCF_050030335.1. Classification (NCBI taxonomy): domain Bacteria; kingdom Pseudomonadati; phylum Pseudomonadota; class Gammaproteobacteria; order Enterobacterales; family Enterobacteriaceae; genus Enterobacter; species Enterobacter cloacae complex sp. 302F9. The sequence continues at coordinate 2,269,240 of NZ_JBLGUC010000001.1, forward strand.
AGAAGTACAGCCCGCGCCACTCATCAAGCTGTAACAGCTCGGTGGAGAACAGCCGCGCCAGCGGGATCGCCAGCGACGACCCGGTTATGCCGATGGTCAGCGCCTTCAGTCGGTGCTTCGCGGGCCAGGCCTGGATCTGGTAATAAATGCCGAGCGAGCTGAGCGCGGCGGCGACCATCCCGTGTGCCGCACGTACCATCAGCGCCGAGCTGAGATCGTTCACAAACAGGTGGAAAAAGGTGACCAGCACATACAGCACCAGGAAGCCTTCCGTAAAGGCGCGCAAACCGTACTGCTGGCGAAACTTTACCAGCAGCAGGTTGATGGAGACGTTGGTCATGACATAGACGGCAGGCAACCAGGCGATTTCAGTCGACCAGGCGCCAAAGGTGCCTTGCAGATTTTGCAGATTGGCGGTGACGACCGCGTTACCCAGCGCCCCGGTCAGACACACCAGCAGGCCGACCACGCCATAGGCGATTCGTTTCGACGTTGGATGTTCCGGGGTGGAAGGGGAACCCAGCAGGGCGGGTTTCTCGTGTGGCTGCCACTCGCGAGGAGCATAAGGGTCGCGTTGGGGCAGGCGCATAACGGGGTTTACCTTTCAAAAAGTTGAATTGTGAGCGGGCTAATGATTCTAAGGCTGACGCAAATCATAATTCAAGTGAATACGATTTTCTCATGTTAATCAAATGTGAGTGCTTTTTGAGCACATCCCGGCCCGTTTTTTCAGCATTCATGCCATAGCATGACGCGAAGAAAGGGGGATAATCGAAGGCTCTGTATGCTGTAAGGAGGTAACGATGACAATGGCACTTTTTCCCTGTCTGCCTGGCACAACCCTCGACGCCGTGAATACCGTTGGGGCGTGGCTTGCTCAGGACGACTATCAGGACAACCAGCCCGTTGATCTGGTGATTCTGGCGGGTAATGCGGTGATCCCCGCGATTGATGCTGCCTGTAAAATCGCGGCTGAACAGGGTGTTCCTCTGATCATCAGCGGCGGGATCGGTCACTCGACGACCTTCCTCTACGCCGCGATTGCGAAACACCCCCGCTATAACAGGATACCCACCACCGGACGTGCTGAGGCGGCTATTCTGGCCGACATCGCCCGTGAATTCTGGAACATTCCGGCCGAGCATCTTCACGTTGAGGCTCAGTCGACCAACTGTGGCGAAAACGCCCGCTTCAGCCGGGCGTTGATGAAACAATCCGGACTGAACGCCGCCCGGGTGCTGGTGGTGCAGGACCCGACAATGCAGCGTCGCACAATGGCTACGTTTGCCCGCGTTTGCCGCGACGAGGCCGCATCGCCCGCATGGGTGAGTCATCCCGGCCTGACGCCCGTGCTGCAAAACAGCGACGACGGTCTGGTGTTTAGCGGCCCGGTCGAGGGGTTATGGCCGGTAGAGCGCTACTTGTCGCTGGTGCTGGGTGAATTTCCGCGACTCAGGGATGACATCAACGGCTACGGTCCGGCGGGACGTGATTTCATTGCCCATGTCGATATCCCTGCCGACGTGGACGCCGCGTGGCAGATCTTGCGAAACGACGTCATTCTCACCGACGCGCTGGTGAGCCGTTCCCTGCTGTGATGCTCTGCCCGTTTGCGCCATCTTTTACGCAAACGGGCATCCTGTGTTGCCGATTTGTGATTTTGGAAACGGGCTGACCCGTTTCTTTTATGAGATATCTCACAAAAACAGACTCATAGAGTAGGCAATTGCCCCGGTAATTATAGTTTTTAACATTAAGTTTACTTGTTAAAAACAGTGTGATTACAGGAGCAGGTTATGACAGTACCCGTACAACATCCTATGTATATTGATGGACAGTTTGTTGCCTGGCAGGGTGATGCATGGATTGACGTGATCAATCCGGCCACGGAAGAGGTCATTTCCCGTATTCCCGATGGCAGCGCCGAGGACGCCCGCAAGGCCATTGACGCGGCAGATCGCGCGCAGGCTGGCTGGGAGGCGCTGCCTGCTATTGAACGCGCCAGCTGGCTACGCAAAATTTCCGCCGGGATCCGCGAGCGCGTCAGTGAAATCAGCGCGCTGATTGTGGCCGAAGGCGGCAAGATCCAGCAGCTGGCGGAAGTGGAAGTGAACTTTACCGCTGACTATATCGACTATATGGCCGAGTGGGCGCGCCGTTATGAAGGGGAAATCATTCAGAGCGACCGTCCGGGCGAAAATATTCTGGTGTTTAAGCGTGCCCTGGGCGTCACCACCGGCATTCTGCCGTGGAACTTCCCCTTCTTCCTGATTGCCCGTAAGCTCGCTCCCGCGCTGCTCACCGGTAACACCATCGTTATCAAGCCGAGCGAATTTACCCCAAACAACGCCATTGCGTTTGCCAAAATCGTCGATGAGATTGGCCTGCCGAAAGGCGTCTTTAACCTTGTGCTGGGCCGGGGTGAAACCGTCGGACAGGAGCTGGCCGGGAACCCGAAAGTGGCGATGGTCAGCATGACCGGCAGCGTCGGGGCAGGTGAAAAGATCATGGCTGCGGCGGCGAAAAACATCACCAAAGTGGGGCTGGAGCTGGGCGGTAAAGCCCCGGCCATCGTGATGGACGATGCCGACCTCGAGCTGGCCGTGAAGGCCATTGTGGATTCACGCGTCATCAATACCGGACAGGTGTGTAACTGCGCGGAACGTGTCTATGTCCAGAAGGGGATCTACGACCGCTTTGTGAATCGTCTGGGCGAGGCAATGAAAGCCGTCCAGTTTGGCAATCCGGCTGAGCGAACGGATATTGCCATGGGGCCGCTGATCAACGCCGCCGCGCTGGAGCGCGTGGAGCAGAAGGTGGCGCGCGCGGTGCAGGAGGGGGCTAAAGTGGTCCTTGGCGGTAAAGCGGCAGAAGGCAAAGGGTATTTTTATCCCCCAACGCTGCTGCTGGACGTACGTCAGGATATGGCCATCATGCACGAAGAGACCTTTGGCCCGGTGCTGCCAGTGGTGGCATTCGACACCCTGGAAGAGGCGCTGAACATGGCCAACGACAGCGACTACGGTTTAACCTCGTCTGTTTATACGCAGGACCTGAACGTCGCGATGAAAGCCATTAAGGGGCTTAAGTTCGGCGAGACCTACATTAACCGCGAAAACTTTGAAGCGATGCAGGGCTTCCATGCAGGCTGGCGTAAATCCGGTATCGGCGGGGCGGATGGCAAACACGGTCTGAATGAGTATTTGCAGACGCAGGTGGTCTATTTGCAGTCGTAATCAGGAGCCCCCTCCATGCGAGGGGGTTCACATTTTCAGGAAAGGTGGTTATGTTGGCGCGATAATGATTCTTTATCGGGAAACAACATGCGCACAAAATATACGGGTCTGCAAATCAGCATTCACTGGCTGGTTTTTCTGTTAGTCATTATGGCCTATTGCGCCATGGAGTTCAGAGGGTGGTTCCCAAGAACCGATCGTCCGCTTATTAATATGATCCACGTTTCCTGCGGGATCAGCATCCTGGTGCTGATGGTGGCGCGCCTGCTTATCCGCCTCAAATTCCCGGCTCCGCCTATTCAACCGAAACCAAAAGCGATGATCACCGGGCTGTCCCATCTCGGGCATCTGGTAATCTACCTGCTGTTCATTGCGCTGCCGCTGATCGGCATGGTGATGATGTATAACCGGGGAAATGACTGGTTTGCGTTTGGCCTGACTATGCCGCATGCCGCGGAGGGGAATTTTGACCTGGTGGATACCCTAAAGGAGTGGCACGTAACGCTGGCGAATCTGGGGTACTTCGTGATTGGTTTGCACGCCTTTGCCGCGCTGATGCATCACTACTTCTGGAAGGACAACACGCTGCTGCGCATGATGCCGAAAAAGCGTCAGTAACCGATAATGCCCTGCTAATCCGCAGGGCATTTTTTTGCGGCTTATTGCAGTTGCGCGCGCTCCTGCGCCGTTAAGTCCAGTTCCTGAGTTGAACCCGTTTCCGAAGATTTTACCGCCGCTTCCAGCACCGCCATCACCGCCAGGGCTTCCACCGGATGGACCGGGTTGTCAATCTTGCCGTTCAGGGCATCGCGCACGTTTATATAGTACTGCCGCTGGTCGCCTTTTGGCGCAGGGATAGCGCTGGCTTCACCCTGGGCATTAAACAGCACCATAGCGTCGCTGTCTTCACCCCAGCTTTCGCTACCCGGAACGACGCCTGCCAGCAGCTGGGCTTCCTGCTGATCGATGTGCGCTTTCACCACGCTGGCCTTATCGCCGTGGACGGTAAAGCGGGCAACGCCACCCGCCACCAGCATGCTGCAATGGAGGACCACTTTGTGTTCCGGATAATTCAGCACCACGTGCGCCCAGTCGTTAATCTCCGCGCCGTCACGCAGGGTGGCGATGTTGCCCTGTACCGACTGCGGCAGACCAAAAAGCTGTAGCGTCTGGTCAATCATATGCGGGCCTAAGTCGAACCACAGGCCGCTGCCGGGCACGTTTTGCTCTCTCCAGCGCACGCGAACCTCCGGACGGAAACGATCGATATGCGACTCAAAATGTTTCACCTTACCGATACGGCCTTGCTCAATCACCTGCTTAATGCCGAGAAAATCGCTATCCCAGCGGCGGTTATGGAAGACCGAGAGCAGGCGCTGTTTTTCTTGCGCAAGCGCAATCAGATCTCGCGCTTCCTGCATATCAAGCGTAAACGGCTTATCCACTACCACATGCTTGCCGGCATTGAGCGCCAGGGTGGCCAGCGGCGCATGGGTCGCGTTAGGGGAGGCGATAACCACCAGGTCGATATCCGGGTGCTGAATGGCCTCTTCCGGCGTGGCAACAACGAGGACGTCCGGCAGATCGCGTTTCACTTTCTCTTCATCCCGGGATGAGACCACCGCCAGCTTCAGGCCTTCGACGGACTGGATCAGCGGGGCATGGAACGTCTTACCTACAAAACCATACCCGATCAGCGCAATATTCATTGTCTTCACTTTATTCATGACCTTCTCCACGTTAATGCGCGCCAACGATAACCTGCAAGGCGCTATGGTCCCCGAGCTCTGCCCAGGGACGATCTAAAAACAGTTGATGAATCTCGGATAACCCTGACACCAGATACGGTTCGCACTGGTTGAGTTTTAGATGGTCGGCGACTACCCAGTGCGCCTGGCTTGCGGCCAGCATGGCACGCTTCACTTCGGCATCCGCCTCCTGACTGGCGCTCAATCCGAGTTCGGCATGGATGGCACATGCGCCAAGGATGGCAATATCCGCCCGGTAGCGAGAGAGCAGGGAAAGGGTGGCGCTTCCGGCAAACAGGCGTTGTTTCTGATCCCACTTTCCACCGAGCAGAATCAGGTCAATATCTTCCCGATCGCTAACCTGCTGGGCGATATCAAGAGAAGGGGTGATGATGGTCAGCGGCCCCTGAAGGAAAGAGGCAACGGCCAGCAGTGTGCTTCCGGCGTCCAGAAAAAGCGTCGAGCCCGCAGGCACGCATTGCGCAACCTGTTTACCCAGCCGCTGCTTAATTTCAGGGAGCAAGCTATTCCTGCTTACACGGGTCATCGTCGAGAGATTCAGCGCGATGGCGCCGCCATGGTTTTTTTGTGCCAGTCCCTGTTTTTCCAGGTCGGTCAGATCGCGACGGATGGTGTCCGCCGAAACCTGCAATCGCTCTGCCAGCTCGGTAATGCTGGCCTGGCCTTGCTCAGTAATGATATCAAGCACATATTTCTGTCTGGCGGTTTTATGCATGGGGCAGTATCCTGCAAAATGTCGCAATAAATTGCAGTTTACAGCATTTTGTAGGAAAGGGAATCGCGACAGGTGCGGGATGTTATCCAAAAACAGTTTAATGATGTGATTATTGATATCGCATTAATCAGTCATCAAAAACATGTATGTATCTTTTAGGTATGTTGTTATCGCTATGTTTTACTTGAAAATTTGGCTTAAGCTGCCGGATTATTGGCTCTAACCAGAATGTTTAACTAATTTGTAATTATAAATTAGTGCATATATCTATGAGTTTTTATTTTTAAAGTAAAATAATTCAATTTTATTCGGTGTATTACTTAAGTTGACATTTCTTTGAAAATCTTTGTGTCTGATTCGGGGTGAAATTAACGCAAAAATGTACACCAGGACATTTTAGAATTTTCTTTATATTACAGGGGGTTTATTTGTTTCATCTGAAAGGCCTTTTATAACGCTTTGTCCAGAAACCCCATCTTTTTTCTTATTTGTAACACCGCATTAACATTACGGGTGTGGTTGCTCATATCACATTTTGTTATGCTGCGAATCAATAAATATTTAAGTAAATTCTTAAAAGAAAAAAAGAGAATGAACGGCTCTCATCTCAATTGAAATGGGTATGGGGAACTATTACCCAAATTAATCGAGAAGGAGTAAGGGATTTCTGAAGGATTATTTGTACCTCTTCCTGGGTATTTATTTGGCTATCACCTGGAGTCGGGGGATATTATGAAGATGAAATGCAATAACAGGTTGCTCAGATTATCTGTCTCCCTGACCTTAATTTCGCTGGTGGTGACTGCGGCTAATGCAAATAACGGCCAGGCGGGGATATCTCCCGTTGCGGCAATGACGATGAAAGAAAGTATTCTTTTCGCTCTCGATCGCGACCCCTCGGTGAGCCAGCAGGCTGCGCAACTGGGGATCGGCCAGGCACAAATAGACGAAGCGCGCAGTGGCTGGATGCCACAAATAGCCCTGAACGGGAGTACGGGACACAGCCAGACCACCGATTCAAGCGGCTCGTTGCGAAATTCCGCAGCCTGGGGCCTGAGCCTGACGCAGCTGGTGTACGATTTTGGCAAGACCAATAACAGCATCAGCCAGTCTTCAGCTCAGCGTGACAGCTATCGCTACCAGCTGATGAGCACGATGTCTGCCGTCGCGGAAAAAACGGCCCTCAGCTATGTGGAAGTAAAACGCTACAGCGATCTGTTGCAGGCGGCAAAAGAGAACGTGCAGGCGCTTAAAAACGTTGAGCAACTGGCAAAACTCCGCGCCGATGCTGGCGTAAGCTCCACCTCTGATGAGCTTCAGACCCGCACCCGTATCGCCGGGATGCAGGCGACGGTAGAGCAGTATAATGCGTCTCTGAACAGCGCCCGCGCGCGGCTGGCGGTATTAACTGGCATACAGGCTGAACGCTATTCACCGGTTCCGGGAGGTCTGGCCGTGGAGCCGGATTCTCTCAATCGGATTGATTATTCACTGATCCCAACGGTGATGGCCGCGCAGAACATGGAGCGTTCAGCCCAGTACGGCGTAGAAACCGCCAGGTCTCAGCACTGGCCGACCTTAAGCCTGAAAGGGGGCCGCACCCGCTATGAGTCTGATAATCGCGCGTACTGGGATGATCAGATCCAGCTCAATATTGACGCACCGCTTTATCAGGGCGGCGCGGTCTCGGCGCGCGTCCGTCAGGCCGAGGGCGCAAGGGCAATGGCATCGTCCCAGGTCGATCAGGCCCGTTTTGATGTCCTGCAAAAAGCCTCCGTCGCACAGGCCGACTGGACCGGGGCGCGTGGACGAATGGAAGCCGGGAAGCGTCAGCTGGAAAATGCGTTGCGCGCCCGCGATGTCTACAAAAATGAATATACCCTGAGCAAGCGCAGCATTAACGATCTGCTCAGCGTGGAGCAGGATGTCTGGTCTGCCACCTCAGCGAAAATAATGGCTGAATACGATGGCTGGAGTGCGGCGATTAATTACGCCTCCGCGGTGGATAATCTCTTGCCGCTTATCGGAATAGAGAAAAACGCTGCCGCGAAATTACCTGATTTAAGTTAAAAAAAGGCGCGCCTTTCTGCGCGAAATAAGTCAGACAATAATGGGTGATTTTTCCCAAGGATAGCTACATCCCTCTGGTGGACATATCCACAGGAATACGCGCACCTGCAAGGAGAAGAATATGAGTACCGCAAAAGTTGTTGATGTCATCATTCGCAAAACGGCAGAGAAGACGAAATTAACCGGAGAGGGGAATCTCTCGGTCTCTATTTCCTCACCGAGCGTGATTGAAATTCAGGGTTCTGCTCAGGACGTGGTGCGTTATGTCCGCCAGGGGAATGACCTCCTCATTTATATGAAAGATGGCAGCGTGATCCGCTGCAATAATTATTTTGTCGAAGACACGGAAACCCATAATCATTCCGAGCTGGTATTTAACGATAACCAGGCGTTGACGCATATTTCATTTGCCGATGCCGGGGAAGCATCAGGCGTTGCCGCCATCGAATTAACCGCCCAGGCTGCACCCATTAGCAGCATTGAACCTTTCCTGGAGCAGGGAAGCGTCTTAAGCGATGCGCCGTGGGGTTGGATTGCCGGTGCGGCGTTAGGGGGCGGTGCGATCGGCGCACTGCTGGCACACGGCGGCGATGGCGAAACCAAAACCAGGCTTATTGATAATACAAAAGAAGTCGAAAGCGCCACGCCGACATTTTTGCTGACGGACAACGCGGGTGACAAGCAGGGCGTGCTGAGTGCAAAAGCGGTCACGGATGACAACACCCCCACCTTCAGCGGTACCGGGCAGCCGGGCGCGACCATTCAGGTTAAAGACGGCAACGGCAGCACCATCGCCAGCACCATGGTTGCGAAGGACGGCACCTGGACGGTAACACTCCCGACCCAGGCGGACGGGGAACATACCTGGTCCGTCGTACAGATCGACGGCAGTAAAACGACCTCTGCGGGCAGTATTACCGTAACCGTTTCTACAGCGGATACCAGCGTGACGCTCGCCACCACGGCGGGCGATAACGTGATCAACGCCAGCGAGCAGGCCGCTGGCTTTACACTGTCCGGCACCAGCAAAAACCTGGCCCAGGGAACGGCGCTTACCGTCACGCTCAACGGTAAAACCTATACCGCAGAAGTGGGGGCAAACGGCGCATGGAGCGTGAAGGTCCCTGCTGCCGACGCACAGGCGCTGGGCGATGGTACCTGGACGGTCAACGTCAGCGGAAAAGACGCGGCGGGCAACACCGTGTCCGGCAGCCAGACGATTGGCGTGGATACCGCCTCGCCAGTGATCTCTGTCGACACGATCGCCCAGGACAACATCATCAACGCGGCTGAACATAATCAGCCGCTGACGCTGACCGGGAAAACCGATGCGGAAGCGGGCCAGATTGTGACGGTCACGCTGAACGGCAAAAATCACACGGCGACCGTGGGCAGCGACGGCAGCTGGTCCGTTACGCTTCCGGCCAGTGAAGTACAGGCGCTGGCTAACGGCGAGCACACCCTGACGGTAAACGTCAGCGACAAAGCGGGTAACGGGTCATCCACCACCGCCGATTTCACGGTCGATACCGCAGCGCCAGTGGTCACTATCAACACCGTCGCGGGCGACGACATTCTGAACACCAGCGAGCAGGGGCAGGCGCAGATTATTTCCGGCCAGGCGAACGGCGCGGCGGAGGGCGACGTAGTCACCGTGACCGTTGGCGGACAGACCTTCACCGGTGTGGTGCTTGCCGACGGCAGCTGGAGCGTCGGCGTGCCTGCCTCCGTCATCGGTGCGCTCGGTGAGGGCAGCCACACGATTTCTGTCTCCGTCACTGATGCCGCGGGCAACACCGGCAGCGCGACGCACGGCGTGACGCTGAGCGGCAACCCGCCGGAATTCACGATTGACGCCATCAGCCAGGATAACGTCCTGAACGCGCAGGAGGCCATGCAGCCCCTGAGCCTGAGCGGGACCAGTAATCTGCCGAACGGCAGCGCTGTCACCGTGACGCTGAACAACGTTAACTATCAGGCCACCGTTGAGAACGGTCGCTGGTCCGTTCAGGTGCCGGTTTCCGACGTGCTGGATCTGGCGAATACCCTTTACACCGTCAGCGTCAGCGGCACCGACAGCGTGGGTAACAGCGGCTCCGCCGAGGCGAATCTGCTGGTAGACACCGTGCTGCCGCAGGTGATCGTCAACACCTTTGCCGGGGATAACCTGGTCAATAACGCCGAAGCGGCGGTTGACCAAACCCTCAGTGGACGCGTCACCGGCGCGGCGGCGGGCGATACCGTCTCTGTCACCGTGGGCGGCAAGAGCTACACCGCAACGGTTGGCAGCGACCTGAAATGGAGCGTGACAATCCCATCGGCCGACCTCCAGGCGTTTGGCGACGGCGATTTAACCTTCAGCGCCTCTGTCACCAATGCGCACGGCAATACCGGCACCGGCGAACGTGATATCAACATCAACGCCGAACTGCCGGGCCTGCGCGTGAACACGATCTCTGGCGATGACGTGATTAACGCCATCGAGCAGCAGCACGATCTGGCCGTAACCGGCTCCAGCACTCATCTGGCCGAAGGCACACAGATCACCGTTACCATCAATAATGTCGAATACGTCACCACGGTTAACGCCAGCGGCAACTGGCAGATTGGCGTGCCGGCGGCGGACCTTCAGGCATGGACGGCGGGAGGCATGACCGTCAGCGTCAGCGCGGAAGATGCCTGGGGCAACACCGTGGCGGCTGAACACCCGATCGAGCTTGACCTGAATGCGGTGGCCGTCACCATCGATACCGTAACCACTGACGATATGCTCAACGCGGCGGAAAAAGGCGCGGATGTCACGCTTTCTGGTCAGACGCAGGGCGTGGAGGCCGGGCAGACCGTGGTGGTGAAATTCGCGGATCAAACCTTTACTGCACAGGTGCAGCAGGACGGCTCCTGGCACCTGACCGTTCCGGCGAGCGCGATGGAAACGCTGATCGACGGGCGTGCGCAGGTGAGCGTCAGCGTGACTAACGTCAACGGCAACAGCGCGGACGCCTCACGCGTGGTGATCGTCGATACGCAGCCGCCAGCCATTACGCTTGATAACCTGACCGATGACAACATCATTAATGCGGCAGAAGCGCAGCAGGATCTGGTGCTCAGCGGCAGCACAACCGCTGAAGCGGGCCAGACGGTCACCGTGACGCTGAATGGTAAATCTTACCAGACCACGGTACAGGCGGACGGTCGCTGGCAGCTGAACGTGCCTGCCGCCGACGTAGGCGCGCTGACCGATGGCAATGTCACCGTGACGGCCACCGTCAGTGACGTGGCGGGCAACAGCAGCAGCGCGGACCGCGTTGGGCTGGTGGATGCCACCGTGCCGCAGGTGACCATCAACGATTTCGTCACCGACACCAACACCGTTAACCAGCTGGCCCATGCTCAGGCGCAGATCCTGAGCGGCTCCGTCACCGGCGCGGCGGCGGGCGATTTGGTCACCATCACCATCAATAACGTGGACTACACCACCGTGGTGGATGCGGCAGGCAACTGGAGCCTCGGCCTGCCTGCGTCCGTCGTTCAGGGGCTGACGGACGGCACCTGGACCATTAACGTCTCCGTGACCGACCAATCCGGCAACACCGGCAGCAGTTCAGTGGATGTGGTGGTCAATACTGTGACGCCCGTTATCGGTATTAACACGCTGGCCGCGGATGACGTGATCAATGCGGCAGAGAAGGGCGCAGATCTGCTGCTTTCCGGTACCAGCAACCAGCCGGAAGGAACCACCATCACCGTTAATCTGAACGGTATCAACTACACCGCCACCACCGACGCCAGCGGCAACTGGAGCGTTACCGTCCCCGCCTCTGCGGTGAGCGCGCTGGGTGAAGCCAATTACACCGTGACGGCGAGCGTCACCGATAATGTGGGCAACAGCGCCGCTGCCACGCACGATGTGCTGGTGGACAGCTCGCTGCCGGTGGTCACCATCAACACCCTCGCGGGCGACAATATCGTCAACGCGGCGGAAGTGGCCGCAGGGCAAACCCTGACCGGAAAGGTTTCTAACGCGGCATCGGGCGATACCGTCACGATTATCCTCGGCGGGCAGACATACACGGCCACCGTACAGGACGATCTCACCTGGAGCCTGCCGTTAACCCAGAGTCAGTTAACCGCGCTCGGCAACGGCGACCTGACCGTATCGGCCAGCGTAACGAACGCGCACGGCAATACCGGATCGTCTTCCCTGGATGTCACCATTGACGCCCAGCTGCCCGGCCTGCGCATTGATACCGTCGCCGGTGACGACGTCATTAACGTTATTGAACACGCGCAGAACCTGGTTATCTCCGGCACCAGCACCGACCTGGCGGCGGGTAGCACCGTCACCGTGACCATCAACGGCAAGAGTTATTCCGCCTCGGTACTGGCGGATGGCACCTGGCAGGCTGCGGTTCCGGCCGCCGACGTCTCCCGGTGGGCAGACGGGTCGCTCACCATCAGCGCCAGCGCGCAGGATACCTCCGGCAACCCGGTGAATATCGGTACCGTTGTGGATGTCGATCTCGCCCCGGTGGCGATAAGCATCAACAGCGTGACGGACGACAACGTGCTTAACGCGGCAGAAAAAGGCCAGGATCTGGTGCTGTCCGGCTCCTCCTCGAACGTTGAAGCGGGCCAGACCGTTACCATTATCTTAGCGGGTAAAACCTGGACCACGACGGTCGATGCCAACGGCGACTGGACCTGCACCGTACCGGCTGCCGATCTAAGCGGCCTGAAGGACGGCGACGCCCGCGTACAGGTCAGCGTCACCAACGTGAACGGCAACGCGGCCTCTTCCTCGCAGGCATTCAGCGTCGATACCGCCGCGCCAGCGGTCACCATCAACACCATCAGCGGCGACAACATGCTGAATGCGGCAGAGGCGGCGCAGGATCTGACCCTGAGCGGGACGTCTACTGCCGAAGCAGGCCAGACGGTCACCGTGACCTTCAACGGCAATCAGTACACCGCCCAGGTGCAGGCGAACGGCAGCTGGACGCTGGACGTACCGGCGGCGGATCTGGCGGGGATCGCCGACGGCAGCGCGGCGGTCACGGTGACCGTGTCCGATAAAGCGGGCAACCCGGCCAGTGCGGGGGCGTCCGTGCTGGTCGACACTACCGTGCCGCAGATTACCTTCAACATTGTGGCGGGCGACGACATTGTTAATATTGCCGAGCACGGCCAGGCGCTGATTGTCTCCGGCAAGGTGACGGGCGCGCAGGCGGGCGATGTGATTACCCTGACCCTGAACGGCAAAGACTACACCGCAATGCTGGACGCTGCCGGTAACTGGAGCGTGGGCGTTCCGGCGACGGACGTGGGCGCGCTGGCTAACGGCGATCAGACGATCTCCGCGACACTCACCGATAAAGCGGGCAACAGCACCAGCGCGACGCACGCGTTTGACGTCTCCCTGACCGCGCCGGTGATTGCCATCAATACCCTGGCGGTTGACGACGTGATCAACGCGACCGAAAAAGGCCAGGACCTGTTGATCTCCGGCACCAGCAACCAGCCGGACGGGACCCGCATCACCGTAACCCTGAACGGTATCAGTTACGCCGCCACCACCGATGCCAGCGGTAACTGGAGCGTCACCGTTCCGGCGGCAAACGTCTCGGTACTGGGCGAAGCGAGCTACAGCGTGACGGCCAGCGTGACCGATACCGCGGGTAATAGCGCGAATACCAGCCATAGCGTGCTGGTCGACAGCGCGCTGCCGCAGGTCACCATTAATGCGGTTGCCACCGACGACGTGATTAACGCGGCGGAAGTGGCTTCCGGTCAAACCCTGAGCGGGAAAGTGAGCGGCGCGGCGAGCGGTGACACTGTCACGATCGGTATCGGGGGCAACACCTATACCGCGACGGTTCAGGACGACCTGAGCTGGTCGGTTAACGTGGCGTCTGACGTCTTAACCGCTATCGGTAACGGCGATCTCACCGTAACAGCGAGCGTGACCAACGGCCACGTCAACACCGGCACCGGCGAACGCGACATCACGATTGATGCCAGCCTGCCGGGCCTGCGCGTGGATACCGTAGCAGGCGACGATGTGATCAACAGCATCGAACATGGTCAAAACCTGATTATCACCGGCTCCAGCGACGGGCTGGCGAGCGGATCGGCGCTGACGGTCACCGTCAACGGCAAAACCTACGCGGCAACCGTGCTGGCGGACGGCACCTGGACGGCGGCTATACCGGCGGCGGACGTCGGTGCGCTGAGCGCAGGCACAATCACTGTGACCGTTGACGGCCAGAGCGCGGCGGGTAACCCGGTTTCCATCAGCCACGACGTGAAAGTGGATCTGGCGGCAGTCGCCATCAGCATTAATCCGATTGCCTCGGACGACGTAATCAACGCGGCTGAGAAAGGCGCGGACCTGGTGCTGTCTGGCTCGACCACCAACGTGGAAGAAAACCAGACCGTTACCATCACCTTCGGCGGCAAGTTGTACACCGCGACGGTGGATGCCAGCGGCAACTGGACGGCGACCGTACCGTCTGCCGATTTGGGCGGACTGAAAGACGGCGACGCCAGCGTGCAGGTCAGCGTCACCAACGTGAACGGCAACAGCGCCTCGGCGGGCCGCGAATACAGCGTGGACGCCACCGCGCCGACGGTGTCCATCGAGATCGTCAGCGACAACAACATCATCAACGCGGCCGAAGCGCAGCAGGATCTGGTCGTTAACGGTGTCTCCAACGCCGAAGCGGGCCAGACCGTGACCGTGACGCTGAACGGCGTGGACTACACCACCACCGTACAGGCGAACGGCAGCTGGAGCGTCACCGTACCGTCTGCGGATATCGGCGCGATTACCGACGGCGATTACACCATCACGGCAGCCGTCGCGGATAAGGCGGGTAACCCGGCCTCGGCGGACCGCGATGTGCTGGTGGATACCACGGTGCCACAGCTGACCATTAACACCGTTTCCGACGACGACGTGATCAACAGCGCCGAGCATGCGCAGGCGCTGATTGTCACCGGTTCCGTGACCGGCGCGGCGGCGGGCGACGTGGTGACCGTCACCATCAATAACAAAGATTACACCGCGACCCTGGACACTTCCGGCAGGTGGAGCGTGGGCGTGCCTGCGGCGGACGTGAGTGCCCTGGCCGCCGGGGATTACACCATCACCGCGGCGCTGACCGATAAAGCCGGAAACAGCAACAGCACAACGCACGAGGTTGAAGTCAACCTCACCGCGCCGGTGCTGACCATTGACACCGTGTCCGGTGACGATGTGATCAACAGCAGCGAGAAAACGCAGGATCTGACCATCACAGGTACGGCTTCCGGGCTGGCAGCGGGCGCGGTGGTCACCGTGATGCTCAACGGCAAAGCGTACAGCGCCACGGTGGACACCAATGGCCAATGGACCACAACCGTTCCGGCGAGCGAGGTGGGGCAACTGGGTGAAGCGCTTTACACCGTGTCGGCCTCCGCGACGGACAGCGTCGGCAACAGCTCCAGCACCTCGCACCCCGTGAACGTGGAATCCGTGCTGCCTGGCGTCATCATCAACACCGTGGCGGGCGACGACGTGATCAACGCAGCGGAGCTGGCAACCGGCCAGACCATTAGCGGCACAGTGGTGAATGCCGAAGCGGGCAACACCGTGACTGTGTCTGTTGGCGGCCACAGCTACACCGCAACGGTACAGGACAATCTCACCTGGTCCGTCAGCGTACCGGATTCTGTGCTCACCGCGCTGGGCAATGGCGATCTGACCGTGACCGCCAGCGTCACGAACGGCGCGGGCAACAGCGGCAGCGGCGAGCGCGATATCACTATCGACGCGAATCTGCCGGGCCTGCGCGTGGACACCGTAGCGGGCGATGACGTGATTAACAGCATCGAACACGGGCAGAATCTGATTATCACGGGTTCAAGCGACGGCCTGACGGCGGGTACGGCGCTGACCGTCACCGTAAACGGTAAAACCTATCCGGCTACCGTGCTGGCAGACGGCACCTGGAGCGCGGCGATCCCTTCTGCGGACGTGAGTGCCCTTGCCGCAGGCACGGTCACCGTGAACGTTGAAGGCCAGAGCAGCGCGGGCAATCCGGTGACTATCAACCATGATGTGACGGTGGATCTGGCAAACGTCGCCATCAGCATTGACGCCATCGCTTCCGATGACGTGATCAACGCCGCCGAGAGGGGTGCGGATCTGGTGCTCTCCGGCACCACCTCGAACGTCGAAGAAAACCAGATCATCACCATCACCTTCGGCGGCAAGAACTACACCGCCACGGTGGACGCTGAGGGTAAATGGACCGCCACGGTGCCGTCTGCGGATATGACCGGTCTGAAAGACGGCGACGCCAGCGTGCAGGTCAGCGTCACCAACGTGAACGGCAACAGCGCGTCTGCGGGACGCGAGTACAGCGTGGATGCTACCGCGCCGTCCGTGACCATCAACACGATTGCCACCGACGATATCCTGAACGCCTCAGAAGCGCAGTCCGACCTGGCAATCTCCGGCACCAGTACCGCCGAAGCAGGCCAGACGGTGACCGTATCGCTGAACGGCAAAGATTACACCACAACCGTCAGCGCGAACGGCAGCTGGACGCTGAACGTGCCGGCAGCTGACCTTGCAGGATTAACCGACGGCAGCGTCACCGTGACCGCGGCCGTCAGCGACAAGGCGGGTAACCCGGCGTCGGTGGACCACACCCTGACGGTGGACGTCACCGTTCCGGCAGTGACCATCCACACCGTGGCAGGCGACGACGTGATTAACGTGGCTGAACACAATCAGGCGCAGATTATCAGCGGCTCCGCCACCGGCGCGGCGGCGGGCGATACCGTTACCGTCACCATCGGCGGCCAGACTTATACCACCGTGCTGGATGCGGCGGGTAACTGGAGCGTGGGCGTCCCGGCCAGTGTCATTTCCGGCCTCAGCGACGGCAGCGTGACCGTCACTGCGTCAGTCACCGACGCGGCGGGCAATACCGGCAGCGGCACGCATAATGTGACCGTCGATACCGGTCTGCCGTCGGTCAGCTTCAACGCCATCAGCGATGACAACGTCCTGAACGCCGTTGAAAAAGGCCAGGATCTGAGCGTCAGCGGCACCAGCGCCAACCTGGCGGAAGGCACCGTGGTCACCGTGACCCTGAACGGTAAAAACTACACGGCGACAACTGCGGCAGACGGCACCTGGAGCCTGACGGTTCCGGCTGCGGATCTGGCCGGTCTCGGTCAGGCCAGTTACACCCTGAACGCGACGGCCACCAACGGCGTTGGCAACAGCGTGAGCAGTTCTGCGAACCTGCTTGTCGACACCGCGCTGCCAACCGTTACCATCAACACCGTGGCGGGGGACAACGTCATCAACGCGGCGGAAGTGGCGGCAGGCCAGACACTGAGCGGCACCGTGGCGAATGCCGAAGCGGGCAACACCGTGACCGTGACTATCGGCGGCCACAGCTACACCGCAACGGTGCAGAATAATCTGTCCTGGTCCGTCAACGTGCCGTCTGACGTGCTGACCGCACTCGGCAACGGCAGCCTGAGCGTGACGGCGACCGTCACCAACGGCCACGGCAACACCGGCACCGGCGAACGCGAGATCGCTATCGACGCTAACCTGCCGGGCCTGCGCGTGAATACCGTGGCGGGTGACGACGTGGTCAACACCATCGAGCACGCGCAGAACCTGATTGTTTCAGGCTCCAGCGACGGGCTGGCGCCGGGCACGGCGCTGACGGTTACCGTCAACGGTAAAGATTACGCGGCAACGGTACTGGCAGACGGCACGTGGAGCGCGGCGATCCCGTCCGCCGACGTGAGCGCGTGGCCGGAAGGCACCGTGAAAATCAGCGTTACCGGTGACAGCGCGGCGGGTAATCCGATCACCATCAGCCACGACGTGACCGTGGATCTGGCTACCGTTGCCATCAGCATCAATGCGCTTGCCACCGACGACGTGATTAACGCGGCGGAGAAGGGCGCGGATCTGGTGCTGTCCGGTGTGACCACCAACGTGGAAGCCGGGCAGACCGTGACCATCAGTCTGAACGGCAGGATCTACACCACCACCGTGGACGACAGCGGCAACTGGACTTACACCGTGCCGTCAGCGGATCTGGCTGGCCTGAAGGATGGCGACGCCAGCGTGCAGGTGAGTGTCACCAACGTGAACGGCAACAGCGCCTCGGCGGGCCGTGAGTACAGCGTGGATGCTACCGCGCCGTCCGTGACCATCAACACGATTGCCACCGACGATATCCTGAACGCCACGGAAGCGCAGTCAGACCTGGCAATCTCCGGCACCAGTACCGCCGAAGCAGGCCAGACGCTGACCGTATCGCTGAACGGCAAAGATTACACCACAACCGTCAGCGCGAACGGCAGCTGGACGCTGAACGTTCCGGCGGCGGATCTGGCAGGATTAACCGACGGCAGCGTGACGGTCACCGCCTCAGTCAGCGACAAGGCGGGTAACCCGGCGTCGGTTGACCACACCCTGACGGTGGACGTCACCGTACCTGCGGTGACCATCCACACCGTTGCAGGTGACGATGTGATTAACGTGGCTGAACACAATCAGGCGCAGATCGTCAGCGGCTCCGCGACCGGCGCGGCGGCGGGCGACACCGTCACCGTCACCATCGGCGGCCAGTCGTACACCACCGTGCTGGATGCGGCGGGTAACTGGAGCGTGGGCGTTCCGGCGAATGTGATTTCAGGCCTCAGCGACGGCAGCGTGACCGTCACTGCGTCAGTCACCGACGCGGCGGGCAATACCGGCAGCGGCACGCATAATGTGACCGTCGATACCGGTCTGCCGTCGGTCAGCTTCAACGCCATCAGCGATGACAACGTCCTGAACGCGGTAGAAAAAGGGCAGGATCTGAGCGTCAGCGGCACCAGCGCCAACCTGGCGGAAGGCACCGTGGTCACCGTGACCCTGAACGGTAAAAACTACACGGCGACGACTGCGGCAGACGGCACCTGGAGCCTGACGGTTCCGGCTGCGGATCTGTCAGGCCTCGGTGAAGCCAGCTACACCCTGAGCGCGACGGCCACCAACGGCGTGGGCAACAGCATCAGCACTACGGCGAACCTGCTTGTCGATACCGCGCTGCCAACCGTCACCATCAACACCGTGGCGGGGGACAACGTCATCAACGCGGCGGAAGTGGCCGCAGGCCAGACCATTACCGGTAAGGTGGCGAACGCGGACATCGGTAACACCGTGACGGTGAACATCGGCGGCAACACCTATACCGCGACGGTGCAGAGCGATCTGACCTGGTCCGTTAACGTGCCGGAATCCGTCCTGACCGCGCTGGGCAATGGCGATTTAACGGTGTCAGCAACCGTCACTAATGACCATGGCAATACGGGAACGGGCGAGCGCGATATCACTATCGACGCCAGCCTGCCGGGCCTGCGCGTGGATACCGTCGCGGGCGATGATGTGATTAACAGCATCGAGCATGGACAGAACCTGATTGTCACCGGCTCCAGCGACGGACTGGCGGCAGGCACTACGCTCACCGTAACCGTCAATGGCAAAACCTATGCGGCCTCCGTGCTGGCAGACGGTACCTGGAGCGCGGCGATCCCGGCAGCAGACGTCGGGGCCCTGGCTGCGGGCACGGTTACCGTGACCGTTGCAGGCCAGAGCGCGGCGGGCAATCCGGTCTCTATCAGCCACGACGTCACCGTCGATCTGGCAGCCGTGGCGATCAGCATTGATGCCATCGCCACCGACGACGTGATTAACGCGGCAGAAAAAGGCGCGGATCTGGTGCTGTCCGGCAGCACCTCGAACGTGGAGGAAAACCAGACCGTTACCGTCACCTTCGGCGGCAAGACGTACACCGCCAAAGTCGATGCCGACGGCAACTGGACGGCCACCGTGCCTTCCTCGGATCTTGCGGGTCTGAAAGACGGCGACGCCAGCGTGCAGGTGAGCGTGACCAATGTGAACGGCAACAGCGCGTCTGCGGGCCGGGAGTACAGCGTGGATGCCACGGCGCCAACCGTGACCATTGACACGGTAGCCGGCGACAACGTGATCAACGGCAGCGAAGCGGCTGCGGGCGTGGCCATTTCCGGCACCACCACGGCTGAAGTCGGTCAGACGGTAACCGTTAACCTCGGTGGAAACAGCTATACCGCACAGGTTCAGCAGGGCGGCGTCTGGAGCATTAACGTGCCGGCCGCCGATCTGTCCACTCTGGCGGATAACGGCTACACCGTGCAGGTGAGCGTGAGTGACGCCGCGGGTAACCCGGGCAGCGCGGGCAAAGCGATTACGCTCGATACCACGCCGCCGACCGTCAGCTTTAACGTCGTGGCGGGCGATGACGTCATCAACAGCGTTGAGCACGGGCAGGCGCAGGTCGTCAGCGGCACCGCAACCGGCGCCAGCGTCGGCGATAAGCTGGTCATCACGATAGGTTCGAACCAGTACACCACCACCGTTGACGCCAGTGGCAAATGGAGCGTGGGCGTTCCTGCCAGCGACATTTCTGCCCTGACCGACGGCACCGTGACCCTCAGCGCGACAATCACCGACAGCGCGGGCAACAGCAGCACCCAGACCCATGACGTGGTGGTAAATACCGCATCGGTCGCGCTGACCGTCAACACCCTCAGCGGCGATGACGTGATCAATGCGGCAGAAGCGGGGGCGTCGCTGGTCATCAACGGCTCCAGCGCGCAGTTTGCTAACGGCACGCAGGTCACTATCACCCTGAATGGTAAGAGCTATACGGCCACTATCCAGAGCGATGGCTCCTGGACAACCACCGTACCGGCCGCCGACGTGGGCACCCTGGCCGACGGCGCGAGCTACCAGGTTTCTGTTTCGGCGCAGGACAGCGCCGGGAACAGCGCCTCGGCGACGCACACCATCAGCGTGGACACCACCGCGCCGGTGATTAGCGTGAACACGTTGTCGGGCGACGATGTGCTGAATGCGGCGGAAGCCCAACAGCCGCTCACCGTACACGGCTCTTCCAGCGCGGAAGCAGGCCATACGGTGACCGTCACGCTGGGCGGGAAAACCTACACTGCGCTTGTGGCAAACGACGGCACCTGGACGCTCGACGTCCCGGCCGCCGATCTTGCCAACCTGAGCGAAGGCGCGCTTACGGTCACCGCGTCGGTGAACGACAAGGCGGGTAATAACGGCCAGACGACGCATACCTTAACGGTCGATACCGTCGCGCCAGCCGTGACCATCAGCACCGTGGCCGATGACGATATCGTCAACAACGCCGAGCAGCTGGCGGGACAGACCATCAGCGGGACCACCACCGCGGAGCAGGGCCAGACGGTGACCGTCTCCTTCAACGGCCACAGCTATCAGGCGACCGTGGCGGCGAATGGCTCCTGGTCCGTCTTCGTGCCGGGGCGCGACTTCCTCGGACTGAGCGACGGGGATTACACCATTACGGCTACGGTGAGCGATAAGGCAGGTAACCCGGGCAGCGCAACGCACGACGTGACGCTGAACGGCGACGTGCCGACCATCGCCATTAACACCTTTGCGCAGGATGATATCGTCAACGCCGCCGAGCACGGCACGCCGCTGGTTATCAGCGGCACCACCGATGCGCCAACGGGCCAGACGGTGACCATTACGCTTAACGGTAAAACCTACACGGCTACCGTTCAAAATGACGGCACCTGGAGCTATACGGTCGGCAGCGCAGACGTGACCGCGCTGGCGGACGGCGGTTCGTACGTGATTAACGCGCAGGTGAGCAACGCCATCGGCAACAGCGCCAGCGATAACCATACCGTTACCGTGGATCTCACCGCACCGTCGATGGGGATCAGCATTGATTCCCTGCAAAACGATACCGGCCTCAGCGCGAATGACTTCATCACCAACGACAGCCAGGTAGTGGTGAATGGTTCCCTGACCGCGCAGCTCGGCAATAACGAGAAGGCGCAGATCAGCCTTGACGGCGGTACCACCTGGATTGACCTGACCGTCACCGGCACCACCTGGCGCTACACCGATGGCCGTACCCTGACCGACGGTACGTACCAGTACCAGGTGCGCGTGATCGACAATGCAGGCAACGTTGGGGCAACGGACAGCCAGGACGTGGTAATCGATCTGACGAAGCCTGCGGCGGCGACCATTACCGTGGATTCCGTCTCGCAGGATACCGGCCTGTCCGACAGCGACTTTATTACCAGCGACAACCAGATCAGCCTGAAAGGGACGCTCGGCGCGGCCCTGGGCAGCGGTGACCACGCTCAGATCAGCCTCGACGGTGGCGCAACCTGGACTGACGTGAGCGTCAGCGGCCTGAGCTGGACCTACGTTGACGGCCGCACGCTGGCCGACGGAGACTACAACTATCAGCTGCGGGTGATTGACGACGCGGGGAATATCAGCGCCACTACCAGCCAGGTGGTGACCATTGATACCGTCGCGCCGGACGCCAGCAAAACGATCGCTATCGACAGCATCAGCGACGATACCGGCCTGAGCAGCAGCGACTTTATCACCAATGACACCTCCCTGACGCTGCACGGCTCGCTCGGCGCAACGCTGGCCGACGGCGAATATGCCCAGATCAGCATCGACGGCGGGGTCACCTGGCAGAACGTGATCGTCACTGGCAACAGCTGGTACTACGTGGACGGCCGCACGCTGGGTAACCAGACCTATGACTACTACGTTCGAGTAGTGGATGCGGCAGGCAACGTAGGTGCCAGCGCTCATCAGCAGGTGACGGTCGATACGGTCGCGCCGGATGCGGCGATTACGGTGACCGTGGATAACATCACCGTCGATACCGGCTTCGACAATAACGACTTCCTGACCAGTTCGACCTCGTACACGCTCAACGGGACGCTCGGGGCCGAACTCGGGGCGGGTGAGTATGTGCAGGTGAGCATGGATGGCGGCACCACCTGGGTTTACGCCACGGTAAGCGGCACCCGGTGGAGTTATAACGACACCCGCACCCTGGCCGACGGCGACTACCGCTATCAGGTGCGGGTTGTCGATCAGGCGGGCAACGTTGGGGCCACCACCACGCAGGACGTGACGGTGGATACCCAGGCGCCGCAGTACGGCATCACCATTGACAGCATCAGCAAAGATACCGGGCAGTCCGGGAGTGATTTCATCACCATGGACACCTCGCTGACGATCAACGGCTCGTTGGGCAGCGCGCTGGCCAGCGACGAGCGCGTACAGATCAGCCTCGACGGCGGTAATACCTGGATTGACACTACCGTCACTAACCAGCGCTGGAGCTATACGGATACCCGCGATCTGGCGGACGGGGATTACACCTACCAGGTGCGGATCATCGACCAGGCGGGCAACGTCGGCTCAACCTCTTCGCAGGTGGTAACGGTTGATACCACGCCGCCTGACACGGTGGGAACGGTGGTCAGCTATACCGACGGGGAAGGTGAACGTACAGGCACGTACGGCGCATCAGTCGCGACGGACGATACCTCGCCGCTGATCAACGGTACGCTTAACCGCGCTCCGGAAGATGGCGAAATCGTGCAGCTTTACCGGGACGGGATCTTGCTGGGTCAGGTCACGATGAACGGCAGCGCAAGCTGGTCCTATCAGGACAACGGCCTGCTCGACGGGAATCACACCTACATTCTGCGCGTCACCGACAAAGCCGGTAACTACACGGAATCGGATGGCTTTGTGCTGAACGTCGATACCAGCATCCCGACCACCACCGCGGCGATTACTGCCCAGACCACCTCGGATACCACGCCGATTGTCAGCGGTACGGTCTCCGCAGACCTGGTGAACGGTGAATATCTGGTGGTGACGGTGAACGGGAAAACCTACACCTCCCAGACCGGCGGTGCGGTGGTCGTCGACCCGGATCACAATACCTGGTATCTACAGATCCCGGACAGCGATGCCCTGAGTGTGGCGAGTTACGACGTAACCGCGCAGGTGAAGAGTAGCGCGGGCAACGGTAACACCACCGGTACGGCAACCGGTAGCCTGGTGATCGATACCACCTCGGTGAATACCGACTGGGCGACCACTGCGGGGAACAGCAACAACTCAACCATGACTCTCGGCATGAACAGCAGCGGGCTGTGGAATATCATTGCTAATGGACAGTCTTATTCCAGCAGCGATGATTCAACCTATGCCGGGAATACGTTAACTAACACCCGTAGCTACTATGTGGTGAGCCAGACGGCAGCTGACTTTGACCGTAACGGCACGCAAGATATCTTTGCGACGGAGAACACCTACGCGGGCTCTACGCAGGTGATGTGGACCTACGATGGCAGCAGCTACACTGCCAGCCAGCTGGCGATGGGAACCACCATCTGGTACGGCGGCGTAATTGCCTACGATAAAACCGGCGATGGCTATCTTGATCTGGCGTACGGCGATGCCGGTATGGACTCCCTGACCTACCTGGTGAATACCAACGGCGTTCTGTCGCCGGACGGCACCGGCGGGGAAGGTGGATTCTACGGCCAGTTCGATTCCGGGCGTGAAATCTCCGGCGTCGACCTGAACAACGACGGTACCGTGGACATCGTGCAGCACACCAACCGCAGCGGGGCGTACTCGCTCACCGTGATTAACAACAACGGGAACGGTACGCTTTCCATTGGCCAGAACCTGACCAACGTGTTTGTGGCCAACGCCTCGAATACCACCACGGCGGCCTCCATGACGTGGGCGGACTTTAACGGCGATGGCTACATGGATCTGTACCTCGGCAGCAGCTACAACAACAACGGCGGGGTGATTTACTACAACGACGGTACCGGGCAGCTTTCCACGACCAAAAGCGCGGTGGAAGCCTCTAACGCCACGGCGGGCTATCTGTCGGTGGCGGTAGACTGGAACGGTGACGGGCAGATGGACATCATCAAGCTCAGCACCTACGGCAGCTCACAGACGGCGACCCTGTTCACCAACAACGGCTACGGCTCAACCTGGACTTCAAGCCAGCTGGCTTCTGGGCTGGCCAACGTCACCGGCGTCGCCGCGGTGGACTACAACTGGGACGGTGCGCAGGATCTGCTGGTGTCTCAGCAGAACGGTAAGGTGGTGCTGGTGCAGAACAATGCGGAGATCGCTGACGGTACCGCGATGCATCTGCACATTGTCGATAGCGAAGGCATCAACGCGTACTACGGCAATACGGTCAATCTGTATAACGCTGCGGGCGTGCTGGTGGCCTCGCAGATCATCAACGCTCAGTCCGGCATTGGCTCGAACGATACCTCTGCGCTGGTGAGTTTCTACGGGCTGGATCCGAACGAAACCTACTCGGCGGAGATCGTGAAGATCACCAACGGCGTCTCGGATAACGTCACCTGGACCGGCCTGGACGCGGGCAACGGCAAAGAGGGTTATGTTCTCACCGCCGAAGCGGCCACTGGCGGCCACAGCGGAACCATTACCGGTACCGGGTATAACGACACCTTTATCGCAGAGGATGGGACCTATACCTATAACGGCTCCGGCGGCTGGAATACCCATTCCGACTACGACACCTGGAGCAATACCGGCGGCATGGACGTGGTGGATTATCGTAATGCCACCTCTGGGATAACCGTTGATTTGCGCCTCTCAACGGCGCAGGACACCGGATTCGGTACCACGCGGTTGTTGAATATTGAGGGGATTAACGGCTCCGGCTATGACGACGTGATCACCGGCAACAGCGGTGATAACCAGTTCGAAGGCCGGGGCGGGAACGACACCTTCAACATCGGCAGCGGCGGTCACGATACGTTGCTCTATAAGCTGATCAACGCGTCTGACGCGACGGGTGGCAACGGTAGCGATGTGGTGAACGGCTTTACCGTCGGCACCTGGGAAGGGACGGCGGATACGGACCGTATCGATCTGCGCGACCTGCTTTCCGACAGCGGCTATACCGGCACCGGCTCGGCGAGCTACGTGAACGGCGTGGCGACGCTGGACAGCAGCGCGGGCAACATCGCCGACTACATCCGCGTTGTGCAAAACGGCAGCAACACCGAGATCCAGGTTGACCTGGACGGGACGGGCGGTCAGTTCACGCCCACCACGCTGGTAACGCTGAACGGCGTGCAGACGGATCTGGCGACGCTGTTGGCCAATCATCAACTGTTAATTGCGTAAAACAACGCCGCGGGGAGCGATCCTCGCGGCCTTTTGCGTTTCTTTACACGAATAGCCATAACCCTATATTTCACAAGATTATTTTGCGGGCTCGTTTAGACAGTGTTCGATTTCTAATCATCCCGGAAAGGTATCATTTCAGTGCGAAATCATCGCCCTGAACAGGACGTAGCATTATGAAGACACATCCACAGTACGAACCCTGGTTGCAGGGCATGCTCATCATCGCGAAATATTATCGGCTGGATTTTTCGGCGGAGCATGTTCGGGTCACGATTAACCATGAAAGCCAGTCTCCACGCCAGCTGGTGCTGGAGGAGATGGCGCGCCAGCTTGGGCTGGGGATGCGTTGGGTGGCGGCGGGAGCCGTAGCGCTCGATCCGTGGCGTTTACCGCTGCTGGCGGAGTTCTCCGGCGGGCAAATTGCGGTCATCAACCGTATGGACAACGAAGGGAACGTCAGCGTGCAGTTTAGCGGCGACGGGGGCCTGGAGACGACGCTGACGCGCGACGAACTCGGTTCGCGGTTAAAGGGGCTGATGGTGCTGCGTCCCCTGGAGTCCACGCCGGATGCGCGCGTGGATGATTACATCAAACCCTATGAGAAAAACTGGTTCTGGCAGCTGGCGCTGAAAGACTGGCGTCGTTACAGCGACATAATGCTGGTGGCGCTGGTCGCCAACGTGCTGGCGCTCTCCGGCATGGTCTTTTCCATGCAGGTGTATGACAGGGTGGTGCCGTCCCAGTCGGAGGCCACGCTGTGGGTGCTGTTTGGCGGTGTGATGATCGCCATCGTGTTTGAATTCATCATGCGCATGCTGCGGGTGCATATTTCGGACGTGGTAGGGAAACGCGCCGACCTGCGTATTTCCGAGCGCGTGTTTGCCCACGCCCTGAGGATTAAAAACGGCGCACGGTCGAAATCGACCGGGTCGTTTATCGCCCAGATCCGCGAGCTGGAGTCGGTGCGGGAGCTGATCACTTCCACCACCATTGCCGCTATCTCCGATCTGCCGTTCTTCCTGCTGTTCGTCTTCATTCTGTGGATGATTGGCGGCCCGCTGGTGCTGGTGGTGCTGCTGGCCGTACCGCTGCTGCTCATTCCCGGCCTGCTGGTGCAGCGCCCGCTGGGAAAACTCTCCAGCGAAGGGATGCGTGAATCGGCGATTCGTAACGCCACGCTGGTGGAAGCGGTGCAGGGGCTTGAGGACATCAAGCTAATGCGCGCCGAGCAGAGGTTCCAGAACCAGTGGAATAACACCAATGACGTTGCCGCGAGCGTCGGCATGAAGCAGCGCTGGCTGACGGGGCTGCTGCTGACATGGACTCAGGAGGTGCAGTCTATCGTCTACGCCGTGGTGCTGCTGGTGGGGTGTTATCTGGTTATCAGCGGCGACATGACCACCGGTGCGCTGGTGGGCACCTCGATTCTGGCGTCCCGGACCATTGCGCCCCTGTCGCAGATTTCCGGCGTGCTCTCCCGCTGGCAGTCGGCAAAGGTGGCCCGCAAGGGACTGGATGACCTGATGCAGCGCCCGATTGACGATCCCCAGCACGGCAAAAAAGTGCATAAAGCCCATCTGCGCGGTGATTATCGGCTGGACGACGTCGGGTTTTATTACGATGAAGAAGAGAAGCTTACCGTGCTGAATATCAGCAAACTGCGCATTCGCGCAGGGGAGCGCGTGGCGGTGCTCGGGCGGAATGGTTCGGGGAAAAGCACCTTGCTGCATCTGCTGGCGGGAATGCAGGAGCCACAGCAGGGCAGCATTTTGCTGGACGATATTGCTCTCAATCATCTTGACCCGGCCGACGTGCGCCGCGACATGCAGTTGCTCAGCCAGCAGGCGCGGCTGTTCTTCGGCTCCGTACGCGACAACATCCTGATGGGTAATCCGCTGGCGACAGACGAGGAAATCCATCAGGCGCTGGTCAACAGCGGCGCGCTGGAGTTTGTGCGCAAGCAGAAAATGGGGCTGAACACCATCATCAATGAGGGCGGAACGGGGCTTTCCGGCGGGCAACGTCAGGCGCTGCTGCTGGCGCGCGCGTTGATCACCTCGCCGAATATTCTGCTGCTGGATGAACCCACCGCCTGGCTGGATGAGGTCAGCGAGAAGCAGTTTATCCAGCATCTGCATCAGTGGCTCGGTAAGCGCCGGACGCTGGTGGTGGCGACGCATCGTCTGCCGATTCTGGACCTGGTTGACCGCATCATCGTCCTGGAAAACGGCAAAGTGGTGATGGATGGCCCTCGTGATGCCATTTTACGCCAGCACGGAATGGCACCGCAGCAGGCGCCGCAGCGCACGGTTAAACTGAAAACGGAGGGCGTGGCATGAATGATTTCTCCCGCTTTAACAGCCGGCTGAAGGAGCCCCGCCTGCCGCGTTCGTCGCTGGTGGCATGGTCGCTGTTTGCCCTGCTGGTGGTCTTTATAACCTGGGCCAGCCTGTTCCAGCTGGATGAGGTCACGACGGGTAGCGGCAAGGTGATCCCGTCCTCCCACGAGCAGGTGATCCAGTCCCTTGAAGGAGGGATTATTCACAGTCTGATGGTGCGCGAGGGCGATATCGTCGAGCGTGGTCAACAGCTTGCCCAACTGGACCGGACGAAAACCGAGTCCAGCGTGCTGGAGAGCGAGTCTCGATTAAACGCTGCGATGGCGACGGCCGCGCGTCTGAATGCTGAGGTGAACGACACCGGGCTGACATTCCCGGCAGAGCTGGATGACGACGTTGAGTTGGTCAAACAGGAAACGGCGCTTTATCAGTCACGTCGCGAAAGCCTGGAAAAAGGGCTGGCGGGTTTACGCCAGGGAGCGGATCTCGTGCAGCGTGAACTGGCATTAACGCGCCCGCTGGTGACGCAGGGGGCAGCCAGTAAGGTCGAAGTCTTACGCCTTGAACGTCAAAAAAATGAGCTGGAGAGCAAAATCACCGAAATGAAAAACCAGTACTACGTTCGCGCCCGCGAAGAACTGGCAAAAGCGAACGCGGAAATGGAAGCGCAGCGTTCGGTCATGAAAGGACGCGAAGATTCACTCACCCGCTTAACGTTTAATGCGCCGGTGCGTGGCATCGTGAAGGACATTGACGTGACGACGGTGGGCGGGGTGATCCCGCCGAACGGCAAACTGATGAGCCTGGTACCGCTTGATGACCAGATGGTGATAGAAGCGAAAATCTCGCCGCGCGATGTTGCGTTTATCCATCCCGGGCAAAAAGCGCTGGTGAAAATCACCGCCTATGATTACTCCATCTACGGCGGGCTGGAAGGGGAGGTGACGATGATTTCCCCGGATACCCTTCAGGACGAGGTTAAACGGGATGTTTATTATTATCGCGTTTATATCCGTACGGACAGTAACCATCTGACCAACAGGCAGGGCAAGGAATTTCCGGTGTTCCCGGGCATGATAGCCACGGTTGATATCAAAACCGGCAGTAAATCCGTCATTGATTATCTGCTGAAACCATTGAATAAGGCAAAAGAGGCGCTGCGCGAGCGATAAAAAAGGCGTTCAGCAAACCGAACGCCCGTCAGATCAGAGTGTAGGCGTCATGTTGACAGCATGGCGTCGTTCTTTTGGTACCACGTTGATGTAATGTGTGACATACGCAAAATATAATCCGGCATAATTTTCGACCAGCTCGATAAAGGCCGGGTAAATTGACATTCGGCCATCGCCGCGATCTTTAAGATAACCTGCCTCCTGCGCCGATTTGATAATGCGGTTGACGTGGATACGCGAGACGAAAAATTCTTTTGCCAGTGTGCTGGCTGAATACGCTATTATGGCACCGTGTGCTGTTTTGTTTTTAATGGCCTGCAAATAGAGATAGAGCATAATCATTCGGCCACCATCCTTATCAATAAATAAACCCACCTCCGGAAGCACTTTCCTGAATGTTAATCCGCGGAAAAGGTACTCTGCGGCGCGCCGGAAAAAGTTGTGCCTCAAAATGTCATTATCCAGAAGGTTAACATTAATGTTGAATGTCGGATAAAGAATGCTGACAGGCGTAAATGCCCCGGACATATAGCGTTTCAGCTCATCCAGTCCTTTTTCCGTTGGCGCGATTTTTGTTTTTCGGCGATCTTCGGTACAGCGCCAGGTCTTAATTCGCCCGGTGGTCTTAAGTATGGTGATGATCGCGATAACACTGTTAGGACTGGCGATATTATAGCGGGTACACAGTGCCTTTATCTCTGAAACTGACTCAGCCTGATTACCAAAAACAAAACAACACATTGACAGTATTATGTTGAAGCGTGATTCCTGAAGCATCGTTTTGTAGAACAAGGGTTGTTTTTTATAAATGGCATCATTGATTCTGTAGTGCTCTGTTATAGCTTCACCAAATCGCGGGTTGTTTTTAATAACATCCCTTCGATGTAGCAAAGCCCTGGATGAAATGTGATTATCCATAGCATTTTCTCTTTTTGTCTGGGCCGATAAGATGAAGTGTCCGGTCTTCTTTTTCGGAATTTTCATTATACCTTGTGAAGTGCATATTTACTGTCGTTATATGAAAAGAAAGTAATATTTATGCTGCATATGGATGAGTGGGTTGATTAACGCAAAGATGTTCCCGTGCATAACATTGATAACGGTTTATTAACCAAATGGGGTGCGGTAAAATTATTCAATGCGACAAAGAATATTGGCTTTAATCACATTTGGGAATGATGTTTGCATTCTCAGGAGCAGGTTATGTCTCAAAACTTACCTTTTATGCAAGGTACTTGCTACAAGCAACGATTCGTTATTTCAGCCTGCGGTTTCACCTTCGAGGGGTATAGCCTGCTTCTCAAGTCTCGTGGCGTAAACGTCACGCGGCTCCATTTTGAAGATGATGAAGTTTGCTCAGGTGATGTGCAAAAAATGATGCAAAATCAACAGCCTGATATTTCTGTTTTTCTTGGTCGCGACGTGACTGCCTTTCTTGAAAGCCTGAAACGGTTGGTCTCGGTTCTGAATGCACTGCCGGTTATTTGTAGCGTGACCCTGTATGGTGCAATACCAGAGAGATGGCTTTATGCCACGCTGAAAAGTCTCGTTAATAATACCAAATCGTTGTCGAGGATCAGGGTGGCGAATATTTCAGAGGTAATGAATTGTGTAGAGAGTATTTCTGATGTGCATGCCGATTCGTCACGTTTATTGCGTGAAGGACCTGAGAAGGAAGGTAAGGAAAGCCTGCATGGTTTAACAAAACGTGAGTTAACCGTATTGCTGAATTTTTATCGGGGTATTTCGATAAAAGAGCAGTCAGCGAGGTTAGGGTTGTCAGATAAAACCATTTATACCCATCGGAAAGTGGGGTTGAGTAAATTATATCTTATCAGAGTGTGGTTTAGCGATGCACGTGTCTTAAGGGATGAGGTCTGTGCAGTAAAGAACAAAGCGCAGGGGTTTTCGGAAGCAGAAATAAATATATTGCAGGCGTTACATAAGCGGGAAATCTTTGCGGCTTATCAAATTATTACCGATGGCGATAAAAAAGGAGTAGGCTTTGAAATTCTGCTGCGCTGGCATAAAAACGGTCAGGTCCTGAAACCAGGCCAATTTCTGGATGGGATAAAAAATGGCGAAATTTGGCTCAAGCTGACGGCGTTAGTCATTCACGCGGCCGTATCAGGTATCAACAGATACAATGGAAAATATTATTTTTCGGTTAATATTCCTCCTCAACTGGCTGCCGGGAACGCGCTGCCGGGAATGGCGAAAAAAGCCGTTGAAATGTTACTGAAACCTCAGTGGGCCGGGAAACTTGTCTTCGAATTAGCTGAAACCATTGATGTAACAAAGGATCCAAATATTCCTGTCACTCTCCAGCGTTTACGCGCCGAGGGATGCCGGCTGTTTCTGGATGATTGCTTTTCCAGAAATTACGCTATGTTACCCATCCGACAGATTAATGTTGATGGACTGAAGCTTGACCGTGATATAGTTGAGCACTTTGTTGCTAACGACAATGACAATAGCATTATTAAAGCGATACAGATATACAGCGACATGACGGGAAGGGAATGCGTTGCGGAAGGCGTCGATAGCGAAGAAAAATTTGAAAAACTTGTCGCATTAGGGGTTAAGCGCTTCCAGGGATATTATCTTTCCCGGGCGGTTAAAGAAGATGAGCTGGATCGAATGGTACGGCTATTTAGTTAATGGCTTCACTATACTGGTGGTACGACAGACTTAACTCTTCGACCACCAGCAAAAACAGTCACTCACCAGGGCAATAATCTGTTATCAGATATCATCGCGCGTAAAACCGACAACAATTTCAAGCGTGTTTCGAATGACATCGCAGGCTTCGGGCTCCTCGGTAATTTCGAGGGCGTGAATCAGTTGCAGGATAATCTCTTTATTTGAGAGATTGTCACCGGTCAGCATAATACAGCGTATTGCCGAGCCCAACACTTCAACCTCACCACTGAGATGCTTTCCAGCATTAAGAAAATGTTCCGCCAGTTCTTTATCGTGCAGGGCTTCAAAATTATACGTCTGCTGCATAATCGCTTTACTCATGGTGGTCACCGTTTCGGTTAAAATTAGTGTTTCTTGTCTGGGGTCAGAAGCGTGTTGTGAGTAAAGAGAGAGCGCATGCGCCCAATTTCATAATCGCCCATCACTCTTCCCCGGTCGTGCGAGACGCCGGTTACACGCTGGCGCACTTCATCTTCAGCGGCAATCAATGCATTTTTACGTTCATCATTTGATTCAACGTTAGCCATCGCCCGCAGGCGATTAGCAAGAGACACAAAGGTAATAGGTCCGTTCTCTTTCAGTATGGATAATACGGCCTCACCGATAAGGTCATCCTTAAGTCGTTCAAATTTAGTTCTATGCATAGCTTCAATCTCACTCTGCTACACGCATCAGGCTGTAGCATGGGGTTAGTCATCGCATTCAGGAGCTCTATTCTCACTCAGCATGACTAACTTAGTAAGTTAAAAAAACAGTGTTCAGGTTAACGCTCGAAGAAGAGGGCTATCAGACCGTTATAGTGCGCTTTCTCAACGTCAGACGTTGACTCTTCAATTCTGCGCAACAGCTTTGTACAGATTGTCATTCTGCTCAGTTGTACATTTTCTTTGATGATCTCACTGACGATGGCACCAAGGGTTTCCTGCTTTGTCGGGACGTTATCCTTGTTAAAATACAAGGTGATAGCGCTTTCTGCTGTAGAGGGAGCATGGTTGCGACGCATAATTTTCCACCGTTAACAAACAATTTTGTAACATCAGTGGCATTGAATTTATACTATTCGATCAAATCTGTACATTAAAATTGTACAACTTTTCACATGGATCGTGTTTTTGTCAGGAAAACTATCAACAATAGGGGGGGAAAGAGCAGGAAAGAGGGGAAAAGGAAAGGCCCCGAAGGGCCTGAAATTATTTACGTCCCAGCAGAAGTCCCAGAACGATACCTACCGCACCCGCAGCGATTAAGCCCGTTAAGGGATTGTTTCTGACGGCTTCAGTGACATCCGAGACGGCATCACTGGCCTGGGCAGCATATTTTTTCGCTGCACCTTTCACCTGGTGTTTAGGGGAATCAACGAATTCACCAAACTGCTGCTGCGCAGAGCCGGATAATTCATCAAGTTTGTTTTTGGCTTTATCGCCAGCGTACTGTGCATTTTTATCAGTGTCGAAATCAGACATTCCAGCCTCCTTTTGTTGGTAGTCTAAGAATAGACGCTGATTGCAGGAGTGAGCGAGAATTCGCTGAATTCGACGGCAGATTGCCCCTTTTTAGGACATGTCTTTCTTACATGACCACCATAACGTCCAAAAAATGTCGTTGATAAATATTTCCCTCGCCATCGTTCTCTACGTAGCGCGAAGAGACTGTTTCTGCCGTGCGTGAGTGCGAAAGGTAACGTAATAGCCAAGAGATGCGGCCAGGCACAGCATATAGCCGAAGGATTCCGAACCTTCCTCCACGGCGTTTTTCACGACACGCATATAGCCATGCTCCAGGATGTCGTGCCACAGCACCTGCATTCCAAAGAGGCGGGAGAAGACCAGTACAGCCAGCAGGCCGCTCAACAGAATGCCGTACCAGGGGGATTGGGTATATTTTGCCAGCTGTTCCAGGGTAGCGCGAAAATGCATAACGGG
Source organism: Enterobacter cloacae complex sp. 302F9 (assembly GCF_050030335.1). Lineage (NCBI taxonomy): Bacteria > Pseudomonadati > Pseudomonadota > Gammaproteobacteria > Enterobacterales > Enterobacteriaceae > Enterobacter > Enterobacter cloacae complex sp. 302F9. Next base: position 2,303,296 of record NZ_JBLGUC010000001.1, read on the forward strand.
GCGAATTAACGCCAGCAGAGCGGTAATCAGCGCGAACCACACCCAACTCCCATGAGAAATGAGATCAAAAAGCGCGTCCAGTTCACGAATTAGCATTGTCAGGAAAAATCCGCCCACCAGAATATTACAGTAACGCATGGATTCGTCCATTTTCGCCAGACGAAAATGGAGAAAGACAATAGTCGCTAATACCGTTTCCTGCATAATTTCGGTCAGTGATAATTCCGGAATATCATGGCCGACAAACCGCATATCAACCCAAAGACACAGTACGATAAGTGCGCAAGCGGCCGCTGCGCCAACGAAGAATAAAAAGCTCTTTAGTACAATCATTAACACCACCATTTTGTTTGTAGCGAATATGTTAGGTGACGAGAATGTTATTTCTGTTCACATTGTGCCATATAAGTGCGGATTTTTAACATTTTGAGCTAAATAGGGTTGGTCACGACGAGACGAAAGCGTAAATATCGTCAGCCTCGTCTGTGCTGTTTAGGCGGGCGCTGTCATTACGGAGGGTGCCTTCAGGCAACGGGATGTTAGGGTATTGAGGGACCAGCGAGAGGTGGAAAACACAGCTGCGGAACTATCTTGTCGATGTTTTTTTAAGAACGAACTCTGATAGAGAAAGCGTTCAGTTCCACAAAAAATGCTGTTTCTCCACCCTGGCAATTATTTTTCTTCTTTGTACTCACCTTTTGATTTCAGTTTATCTCTAACCAGGTTGGCGCAACTGGTTGCATTCTGTAAACTCAGGTCGTTTACAATAGAAGATCGAGATTTTAAAACTTCGTTGTAAGCTTCTTTAACTTTCGGACTGACTGTTGCAGCAAAACTATCTGGTGGGAAGTTACCCAAAGGTTCTTTGTCACCGCTTAAGGCCTTAGCACAAGCATTATTAATTTGGTCATCAATGCTTAATTGATTAGCGATAGCTGTTAACGAAAAAGATAAAACCAAAGAGGCGAGAACAATTTTTTTCATACTTAGTCATTCCTTAATGATGAAGCGTTGTGATCCGAATTCAATATGTAAAACCCAATTGTGATAGTAATATTTATCAAAGTGTATAGAAATTCTATTAGATAAACCGGATCCGAACCAGTTTCAGCAATGTTTTCTGTCCGAACATGCTGCACCCGACTTATTTTGTTTACTACAGGCTAAATGTTATCAAAGATAAATATATCCAACATGTATTAGTCTATTCTTTTTCGTATTCTTATGACACCTACATTCTTTAGTGGGGGGTAGTGTGCTTGCACAAGTCTTTAAAAGTAGGATTTTTAAGGGAGAATGACGTTGTATGACTTCATCTGTACCACACCTGCATTACACTTAATAACAAGAACAACCAACACGTTAATTTTAAAGGAGCAGTGCATGTCTGCCATGGATTTATCCAATCTACTTTTCGCTCATGACGCACCTGATTGCCCACTTCTGGTATATCAGCGAGTCACCAATATTAACTCCAGACGCTGATTTTTCACATTACCTACGGCTCTACTTAAAACCCACACTAAACTTCATGTTTACATAAAATCGTATTAACAGATACAATACCCCCCTATAGTATCAGGAGGGCGTATGCCGCATTCACCCGAAGATAAAAAACGTATTCTGACCCGCGTCCGCCGCATTCGGGGCCAGGTTGATGCCCTTGAACGCGCCCTGGAATCGGGCGATCCCTGTCTCGCCATTTTGCAGCAAATTGCCGCCGTGCGCGGCGCTGCCAATGGTCTGATGGGGGAAATGGTCGAAATTCACCTCAAAGATGAGCTGGTGACGGGGGAGACCACCCCGGATCAGCGGGCAGTGCGGATGGCGGAAGTCGGCCATTTACTGCGCTCTTATCTAAAATAAACCCACACACCTCACAACAAGGGAAAGACATCATGAAATCTCGCGCAGCTGTCGCGTTCGGCCCAGGCCAGCCGCTGAAAATCGTTGAAATTGATGTTGCTCCGCCGAAGAAAGGCGAAGTGCTGATCAAAATTACCCACACCGGCGTTTGCCATACCGATGCGTTTACCCTGTCCGGTGACGATCCGGAAGGCATATTCCCGGCGGTGCTCGGCCACGAAGGGGGCGGTGTGGTGGTGGAAGTGGGTGAAGGCGTCACCAGCCTGAAGCCCGGCGACCATGTGATCCCGCTCTACACCGCAGAGTGCGGCGAGTGTAAGTTCTGCAAATCCGGCAAAACTAACCTCTGCCAGGCCGTGCGCGCCACGCAGGGCAAAGGACTTATGCCGGACGGCACCACCCGTTTCTCCTATAACGGCGAGCCCATTTATCACTACATGGGTACCAGCACCTTCAGCGAATACACGGTGTGCGCCGAGATCTCACTGGCGAAAGTGAATCCGCAGGCCCCGCTGGATAAAGTCTGTCTGCTCGGCTGCGGTGTCACCACCGGTATCGGCGCGGTGCATAACACGGCGAAAGTGAAAGAGGGGGACACCGTGGCGGTGTTCGGCCTGGGCGGGATCGGTCTGGCGGTTATCCAGGGCGCGGTACAGGCGAAAGCTGGGCGTATCATTGCTGTGGATACCAACCCGGAGAAATTTAAGCTCGCAGGTGAGATGGGGGCGACCGACTTTATCAACCCGAAAGACTACGACAAACCGGTTCAGGACGTGATCGTTGAGCTGACCGACGGCGGCGTGGACTTTAGCTTCGAATGTATCGGCAACGTCAACGTAATGCGCTCAGCGCTGGAGTGCTGCCACAAAGGTTGGGGCGAGAGCATCATTATCGGTGTGGCCGGCGCGGGTCAGGAGATCAAAACCCGTCCCTTCCAGCTGGTGACAGGGCGCGTATGGCGCGGGTCAGCATTTGGCGGCGTGAAAGGCCGTACTCAGCTGCCGGGCATGGTTGAAGATGCGATGGTCGGTAAAATTCAGCTTGATCCGTTCATTACGCACCGCCTGCCGCTGGAGCAGATCAACGAAGCCTTCGATCTGATGCACGAAGGAAAATCCATTCGCACCGTTATCCATTTCGGCGACAACTGATTATTCTGCCAGCGGTTTTTTCCGCTGGCATTTCTTCCCTGATCTTCTCTAAAGTGTGACCTGTCCGGCGCTTTTAGACGTAATTTAATTCCCTGGCGTGCCGATGACTCTTTTACAGGCGTGTTATTACGCATCTTACCTATAAGAGAGTCGACGGTCATGGACAACACAACATCGATGCAGGCGCAGCCTAAGCTGAGTTTCTTGCATCACATCCGGCTGGTTCCGCTGTTTTCCTCCATTCTCGGTGGCATTATTCTCCTGTTTGCATTGAGCTCAGGTCTGGCAGGCTATTTCCTGCTCCAGGCCGATAACGATCAGCAGGATGTCACGGCAGAAATCCAGGTGCGCACCGGTCTGTCAAACAGTTCCAACCATTTACGCACCGCCCGTATCAACATGATCCACGCGGGGGCGGCGAGCCGTATCGCGGAGATGGAGGCGATGAAACAAAACATCGCTGAGGCTGAGATCCGCATCAGGCAGTCGCAGGATGGATTTGCCGCCTATATGAAGCGCACCGTTCGTACCCCGGCTGATGAAGCGCTGGATGGCGATCTGAAAGCCCGCTATGACGCCTACATCGCCGGTATGCAGCCGATGCTGAAATATGCCAAAAATGGCATGTTTGAAGCCATTATTAACCACGAAAATGAGACCGCGCGTCCGCTGGACGATGCCTATAACGCGGTGCTGCTGAAGGCGATAAAAATCCGCACCGAACGCGCCAACGCGCTGACGGCACAGGCTCACACCCGCACCCGGCTGGGGCTGATGTTTATGTTCGGCGCGTTTGGCCTGGCGCTGGCGCTGGCGGTGATCACCTTTGTGGTGCTGCGCCGTACGGTGATAAACCCGCTCCAGCGAGCCGCTACGCGTATCGAAAATATCGCAAAAGGCGATTTGACCATGCCGGACGAACCGACCGGACGCAGCGAAATTGGCCGCCTGACGCGCGATCTGCAAACGATGCAGCACGCGCTGGTGACAACCGTGGGCACCGTGCGGCAAGGGGCGGAGGAGATCTACCGTGGAACCAGCGAGATCTCCGCGGGTAACACCGATCTCTCTTCCCGTACCGAGCAGCAGGCGGCGGCGATTGAACAGACGGCGGCCAGCATGGAGCAGCTCACCGCGACGGTGAAACAGAACGCCGATAACGCGCATCATGCGAGTAAACTGGCAGAAGATGCCTCCGGTAAGGCCAGCCGCGGGGGGCAGATGGTCTCCGGCGTGGTGAAAACCATGGGTAATATTTCCACCAGCTCGAAGAAGATCTCTGAAATTACCGCTGTGATTAACAGTATCGCGTTCCAGACCAATATTCTGGCGCTCAACGCGGCGGTCGAGGCGGCGCGTGCGGGTGAACAGGGACGCGGCTTTGCGGTCGTGGCGAGTGAAGTCCGCACCCTGGCAAGCCGCAGCGCGAATGCGGCGAAAGAGATTGAAAGCCTGATTAATGAATCGGTGTCGCTTATCGATCAGGGTTCCGGGGAAGTGGTTGCGGCGGGCAATACCATGAATGAGATTGTCGAGGCGGTTAAACGCGTCACCGATATTATGCTGGAGATTGCCGCGGCGTCCGATGAGCAGAGCCGCGGCATTGTTCAGGTGAGCCAGGCGATTTCCGAGATGGACAAGGTGACGCAGCAGAATGCCTCGCTGGTGGAAGAAGCTTCTGCGGCGGCGGCCTCGCTGGAAGAGCAGGGCGCACGTCTGACGGAGGCCGTTGGCGCGTTTCGTCTCAACGGGGCGCGCGCAGGACGGACTACAGCCGCTGCAACCGCAGCGAAACCCGCGCCTTTAACCCCGGCGGCGGCCGTCTCAGGTGATAACTGGGAAACGTTCTGAGTAAGACAGACCCGCCCTCGCGGCGGGTTCTGCGTTTAGGGTCAGAGAGGCATTGATTTACGAATGGCGCTTAACAGCGTTTGGGCGCCTTCAGAGAGCGGGGCATCTACCCGCGTCAGGATCCCAATCGGTTCTCCCGCGCCGGGCGATGTTACCGGCAGCGCCGTAAGCACACCGCGTCGCAGATCGTCCTTCACCGCGCCGGACGGCACAAACCACACGTAGTCGTAATCCACCGTAAGCTGGCGCGACAGCGACGCCGAAAGCGTTTCAATACACCCGGAAGGCAGCGTGCAGCCCTGCATTTGCAGCAACGCCTCCGCATTCTGACGCGGAACGGTTCCTTTTGGTGAGACTACCACCGGCCACTCCATCACGCGGCTCAGGGTCACGGTGTCCTGCAACAGGGGATGATTCGGACGCACGACCAGCTTGAGCGATTCCAGGAACAGCAGCTCGTAATTCAGGCCGCTCATCAGTTCCGGATCGGACATCCGCCCAATGCCCAGATCCAGCTCGCCTGACTTCAGGCCCGCCAGCAGCATGGTATTATTCATGGTCGCGACCTGAAGCGTGGCGTGCTTTTGCTGACGGTGGAACTGGCCGATCGCCGCAGGCAGTATACCCAGCGCCGCCGTTGGCAGCGCGCCCACGCGCACGATGTCGCTGGCCGACTCCTCTTTACGGTTGAGCGCCTGACCGGCGGTATTGAGGGCATCGAGAACTTTAACGGCATGCGTCAGGAACTGTTCACCCACGAGAGTAAGCTGAGCGCCCAGACGGCCGCGATCGAACAGGCGGGTTCCGGTAAGCTGTTCCAGTTCGTTCAGCGTTTTGGATAGTGCAGGCTGACTGAGGTTAAGGGTTTCAGCCGCTCGCCCCAGCGTTCCCTGTTGAGCGACGGCCACAAAAGTATGCAAATGGCGCAAGCGTATGCGCTGACTGAACAGACCATTTTTTTCCATAGGCGATGTTAAAAACAGAGCGACGCGGGTGACAAGTTAAGATGTTTGAATTTGATAACCTGATAGCAAAATATTTTTAACATTTGATCTATTTGAGTTACAACCGTTTTTCGAAAATGCCCACGCTTTGACCACTGGTCTGCCTGGATCACAATTCGTAAATTCTTCCCAACGAAAGGAACGGGCTTCTCTACACTCCAGGTAGTATTCACTGGAGGCATGACATCATGGCGAACACCATCACGGCTGATGATATTCGGGAACACTTTTCGCAGGCTATGTCGGCGATGTACCAGCAGGAAGTTCCGCAGTACGGCACCTTGCTGGAACTGGTGGCGGACGTTAACCTGGCGGTTCTGGAAAATAACCCACTTTTACATGAACAACTGGCAAACGCAGACGAACTGGCGCGCCTGAATGTTGAACGTCACGGTGCGATCCGCGTTGGCACCGCGCAGGAGCTTTCCACCCTGCGCCGGATCTTCGCCATTATGGGCATGTATCCGGTCAGCTATTACGATCTCTCCCAGGCGGGCGTGCCCGTCCACTCGACGGCGTTTCGTCCGACAGACGATGCAGCGCTCTGCCGTAATCCGTTTCGCATTTTTACCTCGTTGCTGCGCCTGGAGCTGATTGAAAACGTTGCGCTGCGCGAAAGGGCGGCGGAGATCCTCTCCCGGCGCAACATCTTTACGCCGCGCTGCCTGGAACTGATCGACCTGCATGATGCGCAGGGACACTTTACTGAGGCACAGGCGCGCGAATTTGTGCAGGAAGCCCTGGAAACCTTCCGCTGGCATCGCCATGCGACGGTCGATCAGGAAACCTATCTGGCGCTGAGCAACGAACATCGCCTGATTGCCGACGTGGTCTGTTTCCCGGGGTGTCATATAAACCATCTCACGCCGCGCACGCTGGATATCGACCGGGTGCAGGAGCTAATGCCGAAGTACGGCATTGAGCCGAAAATTCTGATTGAAGGCCCGCCGCGCCGCGAGGTGCCGATCCTCCTGCGCCAGACCAGCTTTAAGGCGCTGGAGGAGCCGGTGCTTTTCGCGGGAGAACACAAGGGCACCCATACCGCGCGTTTCGGTGAGATTGAGCAGCGCGGCGTGGCCCTTACGCCGAAAGGGCGCGAGCTGTACGACAGTCTGTTAAATCAGGCCGGGACCGGCAAAGACAACCTGACCCACCAGCTTCACCTGCGCGAGATCTTCAGCGCCTTCCCGGACAGCGAAATGTTCCTGCGCCGTCAGCGGCTGGCTTATTTCCGCTACCGTCTGACCCCGACAGGTGAGGCGCATCGCCACGCATTTCGTCCCGGCGACGATCCGCAGCCGCTGATCGAACGGGGCTGGGTTGTGGCACAGCCCATCACCTACGAGGATTTTCTGCCCGTCAGTGCGGCGGGGATCTTCCAGTCGAATCTTGGCAATGAAACGCAGGCGCGCAGCCACGGCAATGCCAGCCGCAATGCCTTCGAAGCCGCGCTCGGCTGTGCGGTGTACGACGAGTTTTCGCTTTACGAGGAGGCGGAAGCGCGCAGCAAACAGCGTTGCGGTTTGCTCTGAAACCGTTACTCTGCAAGGGTGTGATGGAAAAAGAAGGTTGGTATGGAAAATCCCTCCGCCCCTGTGGTTGAAACGCGCCAGGGCGCACTGATTGGTTTTACTGAAGGCGATACTCACGTGTGGTGCGGCATTCCCTATGCGGCACCCCCTGTTGGCCCGTGGCGCTGGCGCTCCCCGCGTCCCCCCGCGCGCTGGGACGGCGTACGTCCGGCGACGGCGTTCTCCGCCTCCAGCTGGCAGAGCAGCGAAAGCTGTCAGGAGCTGGGCGGCGGCGATCCCGGCCAGTTCTCTGAAGACTGCCTGTACCTTAACGTCTGGTCGCCAGTCGCACGCGCCGATCCGCTTCCGGTGATGGTCTGGCTTCACGGCGGAGGATTTACCCTCGGCGCTGGCGGGCTGCCTCCGTATAACGGCAGGGCGCTGGCGAAGCGCGGCACGGTGGTGGTGACGATCAATTACCGTCTCGGACACCTCGGCTTTTTTGCCCATCCGGCGCTGGAGGGGGAAGAAGAGCGCGTGGTGCATAACTTTGCGCTGCTCGATCAGATCCAGGCCCTGGAATGGGTGCGCGATAACATCGCCGCGTTCGGCGGCGATCCTGAGAACATCACCGTATTTGGCGAGTCGGCCGGCGCGCGCAGCGTGCTGTCGCTGATGGCCTCTCCGCTTGCGCGAGGACTGTTCCATAAAGCCATTGTGCAAAGCGGGTACACGCTGCCCGACACCCCACGCGGGCAGGCCATGCATAAAGGCGAAGCGATTGCCGCCCATTTCGGCCTGCACAATGCCACCGCGGAACAGCTTCGCGCGATCCCGCCTGAGGCGTTCTGGCCGCTGACCTCGCCGCTGAATATCGCCCCTGCGCCCATCGTGGGGGATTGCGTTTTGCCTGAGGCCATGCTCGACGTCTTTTTCGCGGCCCGCCAGCATCCTGTACCGGTGATGATTGGGTCAAACAGCGACGAAGCCAGCGTGATGTCGGTGTTCGGGGTCGATCTGGCCGGGCAGATCCAGAAGCTTCGCCGCGAGCGGCGCTTTGGCCTGGGGCTGATTAAGCTGCTTTATCCTGGCGTGAAGGGCGATGAGGAACTTGGCAGGCAGGTATGCCGCGACATGGCCTTCACCACTATGGGATACGTGGTGATGCAGGCGCAGCAGCGGGCGGGCGGCCTGTGCTGGCGATACTGGTTTGATTATGTGGCCGAAGCGGAGCACGCGACGTACATCAACGGCGCCTGGCACGGCAACGAAGTGCCCTACGTGTTCGATACCCTTGGACAGGTTGAACCCTCGCGGCAGTATGTAAATGAACGCGATCTGGCCTTCGCCGCTCAGGTGGCGGACTACTGGGTGAGCTTCGCCCGGGATGCGGGGGCACGCGATAGCCTGACAGGGCCCACGCGCTGGCCCGCCTGCCGGAAAGGGCGAGACGTGCTGTTACGTATCGGTGTGAATAAACATGCAGGTTTTCGGCTTGAAAACCGCTTCATGCGTGCCCGTATGAGCCTCTTCAAACGGGTGATGAAACACCACGTCAGCCTCGACTGAGCAGACAGGCGCGAAACGCATCCAGTCCGTTTTCCGGGCCGGGTGCGTCGCGTAATACCAGCCGGTAGCTCGCCCCCGTCTTTATGCTTGTGTCAAAAGGCCGCATCAGCCGTCCGGCGCGCACGTCCTCCTCCACCAGCGTTTCATCCGCGATGGCGATGCCCAGCCCCTGAATGGCGGCGGTAATGGCCAGATCCATGGTTTCGAAGTGTTGATTTTTGAGCATAGCTGGCGGCGGACCCGGCTGTTTCGCCAGCCACAGCGTCCAGTCCGTTTTGTCCCGCGTGGGGTGAAGGAAGGTGAGAGTTTCCAGCGCAGAACCGGCCCGTAGCGGGCTCATCACCGGGGTTAAGGCCTCTTCGAACAGCAGATCGCCGGCGCTCATGTGCGTCCCAAACACAATCGCCGCGTCACAGGATTCGGTTTTGAAATTGACGTTATGATCGGTGGTGGTGGTCAGCGCAATCTGGAGTTCCGGCTGTTCGCGCTCCACCTGTAGCAGACGCGGCACCAGCCAGCGCATCGCGCAGGTAGGCGCTTTCAGACGAATAACGGTCTGGTGCGTTCGCGCCTGTTCAGCAACGTTCAGCAGGTGCTCAAACGCAGATTGCAGCTCCGGCAGCAGGGCGCTTCCCTGAGATGAGAGACGCAGGCCGCGCGCATGGCGCTCGAACAGCGGGAAGCCGAACCAGCTTTCCAGCGAAGCGATTTTGCGGCTTACCGCCCCCTGCGTCAGACAAAGCTCCCTGGCGGCATGGGTAAGATTCAGGTGACGCGCGGTCACGATGAACGTCTCTACGGCATTGAGCGGAAATGATCGACGCGACATATCTCACCTTAGCTATGCGTTTTTGTCATGGCTATTATGACAACAATTCGATTGTCCCGGCAATGAAGTTGTTGTTTGAATAGTTATGCATTCACCACGAGAAGGGACAGAGGATGACTTTGAAAACGCCGGTGCAGACACGATCCAAATTGCCCGATGTGGGAACCACCATTTTTACCGTTATCGGCCAGCTTTCAGCCCGGCATAACGCCATCAACCTTTCTCAGGGTGCGCCGAATTTTTCCTGCGACCCAAAACTTATCACCGGCGTGACCCGCGCCATGGAGGCAGGGCATAACCAGTACGCCTCCATGACCGGGCTGCAACCGCTCAGGGAGCGCATTGCGGACAAAATTGCCACGCTCTATGGCACGCGCTATGACCCGGCGAGTGAGGTACTGGTGACCGCCAGCGCCAGCGAAGGGCTTTACTCAGCCATCAGCGGGCTGGTTCATCCTGGGGATGAGGTGATCTATTTCGAGCCTTCCTTTGACAGCTATGCGCCGATTGTGCGTCTGCAAGGGGCGATGCCGATCGCCATTAAGCTGACGGTACCGGATTTTGCCGTGAACTGGGATGAAGTACGGGCGGCTATTACCCCGCGCACGCGGATGATCATCGTCAATACGCCGCACAACCCGAGCGGGCAGGTGTTTTCAGCCGCCGATCTGCACCAGCTGGCAGCGCTGACGCGCCACACCGACATCATCATTTTGTCTGACGAAGTGTACGAGCACGTCGTTTTTGATGGCGAACCGCACCACGGAATGGCGACGCACCCGCAGCTGGCGGAGCGCAGCGTGATTATTTCTTCTTTCGGAAAAACCTATCACGTCACCGGCTGGCGCGTGGGTTATTGTGTGGCGCCCGCGGAGCTGATGGATGAGATATGTAAAGTCCATCAATTTTTAATGTTCTCGGCCGATACGCCGATGCAGTACGCGTTTGCCGAACACATGACCGATCCGCAAACCTGGCTGTCGCTGGCGGCGTTTTATCAGCGCAAGCGCGATCTGCTGCAAAGTTTGCTCGCCGACTCACCGTTCAGGCTGCTACCGAGTGCCGGTTCGTTCTTCCTGCTGGCGGATTACAGCGGCTTTAGCGACGAGCGCGACAGCGAGATGGTGAAAAGGCTGATTGTCGAGTACGGGGTTGCCACCATTCCGCTGTCGGCGTTTTATGCCGATGGCACGGACAATAAGTTAATCCGTCTCTCTTTTGCGAAAGATGAGGCGACGTTACGGGCAGGTGCCCAGGCCCTTTGTCGGGTTACACCACGTTAAGGAATTTGAGATGAAATTACGCGCGTTAGTTGTCGGCATGGGACTGTTGTGTTCATTCTCGTCGTTTGCCGCTACCGAGTTGCGATACGGGCTGGAAGCGGAATATCCGCCGTTTGAAAGCCGCAATGCGTCAGGGGAGCTGGAAGGGTTTGACGTAGAGCTGGGAAATGCCATCTGTAAAGCCGCCGCGCTGAAGTGCAGCTGGGTTGAAACCTCGTTTGATGCGTTGATCCCCGGTCTGGTGGCGAAAAAGTTCGACGCCATAAACTCGGCGATGAACATCACCGAACAGCGTCGCAAAAGCATTGATTTCACCCAGCCCATCTATCGCATTCCCTCCCAGCTGGTGGGCAAAGCCGGTTCTGCGGTAGAGGCTACCCCCGAAGGGCTGAAGGGCAAAACCATCGGCGTTCTTCAGGGTTCAATTCAGGAAACTTACGCCAAAGAGCACTGGGAAAAGCACGGTGTCACCGTGGTGTCTTATAAAGATCAGAATATGGCCTGGGGAGATCTGCTGAATGGCCGCATCGATGCCTCGCTGGTCATGTCAGCGGCCGGGCAGGCAGGTTTCCTCAGTAAGCCGCAGGGTAAAGGGTTTGGCTTTATCGGCAAACCGGTGTCGGACGACACCATCCTCGGCAGTGGGATCGGCTTTGGGCTGCGTAAGGGGGATGAGGCCACCAAAAAGCAGCTTGATGCCGCAATTGATAAAGTACGTGCCGATGGCACGATCGCTAAACTGGCTGATAAGTACTTCCCGGGTATCGATGTCAGCGTAAAATAACCGCCTCGTTGGTCCCGGCTGTTGATGTCCAGCCGGGACTCTTTTATACATAACTTTACCCCTTTTTCAGGCCGTTCTGGTCGACAGAAAATATTTCTCGGTTTGTTCAGATAATCACCCGCCAACAATTGGATTCTTAACCGTTTTTGTTTAGGCTGTGCGTTCTTTCTTGCCGTCATTTCGCTGCGCGCGAAACTCATTCACACGACCATAAGGACGTTTTCTCAGGCATGAATCGCAGACGTTTTCTCAAAGGTTCCCTGGCAATGGCTGCCCTGAGCGGCACTTCTGGCCTTGCTTCTCTGTTTTCCCAGGCGGCGTATGCTGCTGACTCCGACATTGCCGACGGTCAGAGCCGTCGCTTTGACTTCTCTGTTCTGCAATCCATGGCGCACGATCTGGCTAAAACCCCGTGGGGCGGTGCGCCGCGTCCGCTGCCGGAAACGCTGGCCACCATGACGCCGCAGGCGTACAACGCCATCCGTTACGATGAGAAGCAGTCGCTGTGGAATAACATTGAAGGCCGTCAGCTGGACGCCCAGTTCTTCCATATGGGGATGGGGTTCCGCCGCCGCGTGCGCATGTTCTCGCTGGATCAAACCACCTCTCAGGCGCGTGAGATCCACTTCCGGCCTGAGCTGTTCAGCTACGGCGATACGGGCGTGGATACCCGCCAGCTTGAAGGGCAGAGCGACCTCGGCTTCGCCGGATTCCGCGTCTTTAAAGCGCCGGAGCTGGCGCGACGCGATATCGTTTCGTTCCTGGGCGCGAGCTACTTCCGCGCGGTGGATGATACCTACCAGTACGGCCTCTCTGCGCGTGGTCTGGCGGTGGATACCTTTACCGACACCCCGGAAGAGTTCCCGGATTTCACCTCCTTCTGGTTTGAAACCGTGAAGCCGGGTGATACCACCTTTACCGTCTATGCGCTGCTGGACAGCCCGAGCATTACCGGTGCCTATAAGTTTGTGATCCACTGTGAGAAGAGCCAGGTGATCATGGACGTCGAAAACCATCTCTATGCGCGCAAAGACATCAAGCAGCTCGGCATCTCGCCAATGACCAGCATGTTTAGCTGCGGCAACAACGAACGCCGCATGTGCGACACCATTCATCCGCAGATCCACGATTCAGACCGCCTGGCGATGTGGCGCGGTAACGGGGAGTGGATCTGCCGGCCGCTGAACAACCCGCAAAAGCTGCAATTTAACGCCTACCTGGATAAAAACCCGAAGGGCTTTGGTTTGTTGCAGCTTGACCGTGACTTCTCTCATTACCAGGACGTCATGGGCTGGTATAACAAGCGACCAAGCCTGTGGGTCGAGCCGCGCAACAACTGGGGGAAAGGTTCCATTGCCCTGATGGAGATCCCGACAACCGGCGAGACGCTCGATAACGTGGTCTGCTTCTGGCAGCCAGAGAAACCGGTGCAGGCGGGTGATGAGCTGGACTTCAAATACCGTCTCTACTGGAGCGCGCAGCCGCCGGTGCGTTCCCCGCTGGCAAACGTCTACGCCACCCGTACCGGTATGGGAGGCTTCCCGGAGGGCTGGGCGCCGGGTGAAAATTACCCGAAAGTGTGGGCCCGTCGCTTTGCCATTGATTTCGTCGGGGGCGATCTGAAGGCCGCCGCACCGAAGGGCATTGAGCCGGTGATCACCCTGTCCAGCGGTGAAGCGAAGCAGGTGGAGATACTCTATGTCGAACCGTTCGACGGGTATCGCATTCTGTTTGACTGGTATCCAACCTCTGACTCCACCGAGCCGGTGGATATGCGCCTGTTCCTGCGCTGTCAGGGCGATGCCATCAGCGAGACCTGGCTTTACCAGTACTTCCCGCCCGCGCCGGACAAACGTAACTACGTTGACGACCGGATCATGCGCTAGTCCTTATGGGTTTGTGCCGGGTGGCGACCCGGCCTGCTCCGGACGCATTTGTAGGCCGGGTAAGCGTTAGCGCCACCCGGCAATTAAGAGGCACCATGTCTTCAGAAATCATCCCCGTTAACCAGGAAATCGAGCTTCGCGCCGTCGAAGAGCGCTATACCACCGATCTGCATAACCTCGTAATCAAAAACAAAACCTGGCTGCAAACCGCCTTTGACTGGGCGCAGCATGTCGGCAGCGAAGAGGACACGCGCCGCAACGTGCAGAGCAACCAGATGTTGCACCAGCGCGGTTACGCCAAAATGTTCCTGATTTTTATGAATGACGAGCTGATAGGCGTGCTCTCCTTCAACGCGATCGAGCCTGCGAATAAGGCCGGGTATATCGGCTACTGGCTTGACGAAGCACATCAGGGGCAGGGTATTCTTTCTCAGGCGCTCCAGGCGTTTATGCGCTATTACGTTGAGCGCGGCGAGATCCGCCGTTTTGTGATCAAGTGTCGCGTGGATAACCAGAGCAGTAACCGGGTGGCGCAGCGCAACGGTTTCACGCTGGAAGGTTGTTTGCGGGAAGCGGAAATGCTCAACGGTCGCTACGATGACGTGAACCTGTACGCCAGAATCTTCCCGCTATAGCGCCCCCAGCAGCGGCGTCCGGGTGATCCGCGTGTCGCCGTTGATCACTTTGGCTCCCCGGACGTGAATGCTTTCACCCTCCAGCGCCTCGATAACCGCATCGTCCGTTATTTCCACCTGATGCTCAATCAGGACATCGCCGCTGATACGCGCCCGCCCCTGAATGACCACTTTGTCATCAATCAGGATCGGCCCGCCGCGTAACCACGCCTCGCCGCCTATTAATACGTGGTGTTTAATGACGCAGTTGCCTTCGACGAGGGCGTTTTCCGCGACCTGTGAACTGTACCGCACGGTCGGGATGGCATCATCCTCCAGACCGGCCAGCAGACGGGCGTTGCCGTACACTTTGGCGCAGTCGCACACCCAGACGTTATTCAGCGCGTTGCCCTCAATAATGGCGCGATCGAACACCTCGGCGCGGTGCTCAACAAAGGCCCAGGTCACCATGGCATCGCCGTAGATTTGCGCCTGATGCACAATACGCGACTGGCTGACCGTGGCTCTGTCATAGATTTGCAGGATCTGCTCACGGTCGGGTGTCAGCCCTTTGGCTGCAATCACCAGGCTGTTATGCAGCACCCGCGCATCACCCGCGATACGGCATTCCCCGCGTACGGTGGAGTGCTGAATGGTGACGTTGTCACTTATTACCGCCCCGTGACTCACCTCTGCCGCGTCAAGCCAGCCGTTGCCGCCAACGTGTGCGCGGTGGCTTACGATGCAGGGTTGGGTGAGGCGGGCGTTACCGGATATCCTGGCCCCGGCAAACACCACGCTGTTTTCATCGTAAACCCAGCAATCCCCATCCTGGGCGAGCGCGTGTTCATCCTCAACCCAACCGCCTTTAGTCCCGCGGGTCACATCGTTAAAATCCTTCACGGCAATAATTTGTCTGAGAGGCGTTGTGCACGGCGTTGATCCGTCCTGCCAGCGCCAGAGACGCGTTTCATTGCTAAGCCGATATTTTGTCATCGTGTTATCCCTGAAAAGCCTTTCAATAAACGTAGCAAAGTTTTGGTTTTTCGAAGTGCTGGCGTCCGCTCAGGAAACCCCTTAAAATGGCATTTAAAATACATTTTAAACTTTAAAAAAAATGCATAACCAAAACCAACGCGTTCTTAACTTGCCCGCCGGGTATTTCGGTATGGTCCTGGGAACCATAGGCATGGGGTTCGCCTGGCGTTATGCCAGCACCATCTGGCCAGTGACGCGCTGGCCGGGCGAGATCCTGGTGGCGCTGGCGGTGGCGATCTGGTTGCTTCTGAGCATGGCGTTTCTTACCCGTGCGGTACGGTTTCCACATAGCGTGCTGGCCGAGATGCGGCATCCGGTAATGAGCAGTTTTGTCAGCCTGTTTCCTGCCACAACGCTGCTGGTGGCCATCGGCTTTGTGCCGTGGTATCGCCCGCTGGCGCTGGGGTTGTTTAGCGTGGGCGTGGTGATCCAGCTTGCGTATGCCGCCTGGCAAAGCGCCGGGCTGTGGCGCGGCAAGCATCCGGAAGAAGCCACGACGCCGGGACTGTATCTGCCGACGGTAGCGAACAATTTTATCAGCGCGATGGCCTGCGGTGCGCTAGGCTTCCACGACGCGGGGCTGGTGTTCCTTGGTGCCGGGGTCTTTTCCTGGCTGAGCCTGGAGCCGGTCATTTTGCAACGCCTGCGCAGCGCGGGCGAACTGCCCGCTGCCCTTCGTACCTCGCTCGGGATCCAGCTTGCGCCTGCCCTGGTGGCCTGTAGCGCCTGGTTTAGCGTCAACGGCGGCGAAGCGGACACCTTCGCCAAAATGCTTTTCGGCTATGGCCTGTTGCAACTCCTGTTTATGCTGCGTCTGATGCCGTGGTATCTGTCGCAGCCGTTCAACGCGTCGTTCTGGAGCTTCTCGTTCGGGGTGTCGGCGCTGGCGACCACCGGTTTACATCTGGGGCAGAGCAGTCCGTCAGGGCTCTTTCATGCCCTCGCGGTTCCCCTGTTTATTTTCACCAACGTCATCATCGCGATGCTGCTGGTCCGTACTTTTATCTTGCTGATGCAGGGCAAACTTCTGGTGCGCGCTGATAAGGCACTGCTTATGCAATCTGAGGAAAAATAATGACTGTCGATGAAAACTACTTTACTGAGAAATATGGGCTGACCCGCACGCACTCAGAGGTGCTGCTCAGCGCGGACATTGTTAAGCCCGGTAAAACGCTCGATCTGGGTTGCGGAAATGGCCGCAACAGCCTCTACCTCGCTGCCAACGGCTATGACGTGACGGCGTGGGATAAAAACCCGATGAGCATCGATAACATTGAGCGCATTAAGGCGGCGGAAGGGATCGCGAATCTGGAAACGGCGATTAAGGATCTGAACAACCTGACCTTTGACGGCGAATACGACTTTATTCTTTCCACCGTCGTGTTGATGTTCCTCGAAGCGAATACCATCCCTGGTCTTAACGCCAATATGCAGCGTTGCACCAGACCAGGCGGCTATAACCTGATCGTTGCTGCCATGGATACGGAGGATTATCCGTGCACAGTCGGCTTCCCGTTTGCCTTCAAAACCGGTGAACTGAGCAACTACTACGAAGGCTGGGAGCTGATCAAGTACAACGAAGAGGTAGGGGAACTCCACCGTACCGATGCCAACGGGAACCGTATCAAGCTGCGCTTCGCTACCATGCTCGCACGCAAGCCCGCTTAACGCGCGGCCAGCAGACAGAGTTGCAGGGCCGTGCGACAGGAGGCCTCGAACGACGACAGCGGTAAAAACTCAAACTTCGAGTGGAAGTTATGGGCGCCGGTGAAGAAGTTCGGGGTGAGCAGGCCTTTGGCTGACAGGGCCGCTCCATCCGTGCCACCGCGCATGGGGATCGGTTTTGGGGTGATGCCGAGCGATTCCATCGCCTCGAACATCAGGTCGATCGCGCGGCGGTCTTCGCCAATCGCATTGCTGATATTGCTGTAGGTATCCTCAATGCGGTATTCCACGTTTGCCGTGGGATGCTGCGCGGCTATTTGCGCCGCCACATCGGCAATGTGCTGCTTGCGGGCGGCGAAACCATCTTTGTCAAAATCACGAATATTGGCTTTCAGTATCGCTTCGTTCTGCCCGGCCTGGATGCCGTTAAACCAGATATAACCTTCGCGCCCCTCGGTGCATTCCGGGGTTTGCCGGCGATCGAAATGGCTGATGAAATCCGTTGCCATCAGCAGCGGATTGACCAGCACCCCTTTGGCGGACATCGGGTGAGCCGTGACGCCGGTAAAGCGAATTTCAGCCGCCGCCGCGTTAAAGTTCTCGTAAACAATCTCCCCCAGCTCGCAGCAGTCGATGGTCCAGGCAAAATCGACGTCGAAGCGCTTCAAATCCAGCGCTTTCGCGCCACACAGGCCAATCTCTTCATCGGGTACAAACGCCACCACAATATCGCCATGCCTATGTTCAGCGGTGAGGTTTTCCAGCACCGTCATGACCACGGTGACGGCCGCTTTATTATCTGCGCCTAATACGCTGGTTCCGTCGCTGAAAATAATCTCCTCATCAGGATAAGCCAGAATTTCCGGGTGCTCATTTACGCGCAGCCAAATATCTTTCTCTTTATTCAGGCAGAGATCATCCCCCGTAAACGTTAATATTTGTGGATGAATATCCGGGGATAAACCGACGTCGACGGTGTCGATATGGGTAATAAAACCAATCCGCGGCGCGCCGGGAACATTGCCTTTTTTCACGGCGGTAACGGTGGCGAACTCATCTATCACAATATCATCTAACCCCAGCGTTTTCAGCTCCTTCGCCAGCTCCCGCGCCATGTCGTGCTGGCCCGGGGTGGAGGGCAGGGTTTTGACTTTCGGGTCGCTCTGGCTGGTGATGGCGAGATAGCGGAAAAAGCGTTGGGTTAATTGTCTGGAGAGTTCTGAGCCCATAGTGTTTCCTTCTGTATTTATTTTTCATGTGTTTGCGCCATCACTTTAATGTTATTTATGAAATGGCAAAAGAAGTAATTAGCCGTCGAATTAAAAAGACAGGAATAAATGATGAAAAGCACATTCACAATGATAACGCTGGCGCTTGCTGCGCTGACGGTCAGTTCCACCGTCGCGGCAAAAACGCTGGTGTATTGCTCCGAAGGATCGCCGGAAAATTTCAATCCTCAGCTCTATACGTCGGGGACCAGCGTGGACGCCAGCGCCGTACCGGTTTATAACCGTCTGGTCGATTTCAAACCGGGCACTACCGAACTGGTGCCGAGCCTGGCGGAAAGCTGGGAGGTAAGCGACGATGGCAAGATCTATACCTTCCACCTGCGCAAGGGGGTGAAATTCCACAGTAATAAGCTGTTCACGCCGACGCGCGACTTCAACGCGGACGACGTGATTTTTTCGTTTATGCGCCAGAAGGATGTGAATCATCCCTACCATAACGTCTCCAACGGCAGTTATTCCAACTTCGAAAGTCTGGAGTTCGGCAGCCTGATTACCGCCATTGATAAAGTTGACGATCGCACCGTGCGCTTCACCCTGGCGCATCCGGAAGCGCCGTTTGTCGCTGATCTGGCGTGGTACTTTGCCTCCATTCTGTCGGCGGAGTATGCCGATGCCATGCTGAAAGCGGGCACGCCAGAAAAGGTCGATATGCAGCCGATTGGCACCGGGCCGTTTAAGCTGGCGCAATATCAGAAGGATTCCCGCATCCTCTTCACCGCTTTCCCTGACTACTGGCAGGGAAAATCGAAGCTGGATCGTCTGGTGTTCACCATCACGCCGGACGCCTCGGTGCGTTTTGCCAAAGTCGAGAAGAATGAGTGCCAGGTGATGCCGTTCCCGAACCCGGCGGACCTGCCGCGTATGAAGGCTAACAAAGACATCAACCTGATGAGCAAGGCCGGTCTGAATACCGGTTTCCTGGCGTTTAACACGCAAAAGCCACCGCTGGATAACGTAAAAGTGCGCCAGGCGCTGGCGATGGCGATTAACAAACCCGCCATCATTGAGGCGGTGTTCCACGGCACCGGCACGGCGGCGAAAAACCTGCTGCCGCCTGGCGTCTGGAGTGCCGACAGCGAGCTGAAAGACTACGATTACGATCCAGAAAAAGCGAAAGCGCTGCTAAAGGAGGCGGGATTTGCCAACGGCGTAAACATCGATCTGTGGGCCATGCCTGTGCAGCGGCCGTATAACCCGAACGCGAAGCGTATGGCGGAGATGATCCAGGCGGACTGGGCGAAAGTGGGCGTGCAGACCAAAATCGTGACCTACGAATGGGGCGAATACCTGAAGCGCGTGAAGGGCGGGGAGCATCAGGCCGCACTGATGGGCTGGACAACGGCGACGGGCGATCCGGATAACTTCTTCGGCCCGCTGTTTACCTGTACGTCCGCCAACGGCGGGTCGAACTCGGCCAAATGGTGCTATAAGTCGTTTGATAACCTGATTGCCGAAGCTAAATCGATAACCGATCGCGAAAAACGCGTGGCGCTGTACAAGCAGGCGCAGCAGATGATGCACGATCAAATGCCGGCGGTAATGATTGCCCACTCGACGATTTTTGAGCCAGTCCGTAAAGAGGTCACGGGCTATGAAATCGATCCCTTCGGCAAGCACCTGTTCTGGCAAGTGGACCTTAAGGAGTAATTTTTCACTGCCCGGTTTCGTTCGGGCAGTTTTTTCGCTATTTGTGCTGTCTTCGTCATTTTTTGCCACAACACATCGCCCGGTTTTTTGTTATAACTTCAAGTGCATACTTGCAGATAACATGGAATACCATCATGCGTACTCACACTTTTTTTAAAGTTGCAGTGCTTTCTGGTCTGTTGGCCCTTTCCGGCTGTGCGTCAAAAGTCGCAGCCCCCGATCAATATTCAGGCTTTTTAAAAGATTACTCCGGCTTGCAGGAGATGAAATCTGCAACCGGGAAGCCAACCCTGCGTTGGGTTGACCCGTCCTATAATGAGGCGAATTACGACAGCATTATCTGGACGCCGATAACCTATTATCCGACGCCAAAACCGACCACTCAGCTTGGGCAAAAAACGCTTGATGAGCTGTTGAATTATACCAATACCAAACTGAAAACCGCGATTGGCCAGCGTAAGCCGATTGTGACGACGCCGGGCAAACATAGCCTGATCTTCCGCGGCGCCATCACGGGTGTGAGCTCAGACAAAGAAGGTTTGCAGTTCTATGAAGTGGTGCCTGTGGCGCTGCTGGTTGCGGGTACGCAGATGGCAACGGGCCATCGTACCATGGATACGCATCTGTTCTTCGAAGGTGAGTTAATCGATGCGGCCACGAACAAACCAGTGATTAAGGTTGTTCGTAAGGGTGAAGGGAAAGAGCTGGCGAACGAGAATACGCCAATGGGCTTCGGCACCCTGAAGCAGGTTGTGGATGATATGGCGACGGATGCCACCATGTTTGATGTTCATCAGACAGCAAATTAATAAAAAATGGCCTGCATTTTCGCAGGCCGTTTTTTTATGCCGTCCGCAGGCGGCGGAACCAGGTTTCTGGCTTCGTAAACATCACCATATTCCCGCCCAGTATCAACAGCAGGCCGACGATCCCGTTGAGATGCCACACGTAACCCTCGTACACCGTTGAAATCGAGAGCGCCACCAGCGGGAACAGCAGGGTGCTGTACGCGGCTTTACCGGGACCAATGCGGCCTACCAGCGTAAAGTAGGCGCCGAAGGCAATCACCGAGCCAAACAGCGCAAGATAGAGCAGCGCCCCCATATAGCTCACCGTCCATTCCGGCATAAAGCTATCGCCCCTGAAGAGCGCGATAAGGCCCATCACGACGGTGCCGTACAGCATCGCCCAGGCGTTGGTGGTCATAGTTTCCAGCCCGTTTCGCTGATGACGCATGCTGATCATATTCCCCAGCGAGAAGCCGTAGGTGCCGAGGGCGGAAAGCCCGATGCCCGTAAGCAACGACGCGCTCCAGCCGCTGGCGAGCAGATCGTTCCAGAAAAGGGTAATGATCCCGATAAGCCCCAGCGCTGCCGCCGTCCAGAAGCGTGCGGGTGGGCGCTGGCCGAAGAAGATAAAGCTGTTGATGGCGTTATACAGCACGGCCATCGAGAAAATCACCGACTCAAGGCCGGTATTGATATGGGCGGCGGCGGTGTAAAAGCACCAGAAGTTGAAACAGAAAACGCAGCAGCCCTGAAGCATGCAATAGAGATGATCCCGCAGCGCCAGCCTGCGCAGGCGGCGAAGGGCGACCAGGACGATCATCATCGTGGCGCTGGCCACGGCGAAGCGCCAGAAAATGGAGACCGGCGCTGCAACCGGCCCCTGTTGTAAAAAAATGGCGATCCAGGTCGTGCCCCAGATCACAACGACCAGCCCATAGAGTAATGCGTTCATGGTGTCTCTCTTCTCATACCGCGAAAAACAACAGTGTGGCGAAAGAAGGGGGGGCCGTCTTTCATCGCCTTGCGCCGGACTTGCAAATTCTTGCGCTTTTTTCTCGCACAATGGCTGGTAACAGGCTGCAACACTTCTTAGACTGACAGTCTGATTAATCACCTGTTTACGGCCATGTCTCTCGTTTACGACACCTTTGAAACGTTACGCCAACAAAATGCAGTGCTGCGGGAAACCGTCGCGCTCAATACTGGCATTCAACTGGCGGCGTGGTACAACAAGCACGACACGATCACGGTGAAAAGCAACCATCACACCCTTAGCCTGTACGTGGCGGATGGCTATGAAAGCTATCAAAAAACGCCGGGTGGCTGGAAAAATGGTGGCGGGCCGGACCGTTTTTGTCTGATGCCGGAAGAGAGCGAATCCACGTGGGATATTCGTGACGACCTGTCGTTTGTGCACCTCTACTGCACCGATGAACACCTGCGGGACGTGGGGGAGAAAATCTGGGATAAACGACCGCTATCGCTGACGCTCGAGGAAAAAATCTTCGGCAGCGATCCGAAAATCACCGCCCTTTATCGCCAGTTTTTGCTCGGCTGCGACTGGCAGCAAAACGCCAATCAGCTCACCCTGAGCACCGCGTCGACCTTATTGCTGACGCATTTGGTCCAGCACTATTCCAGCGTACAGTGGAAGCTGCCGGTAGTGACCGGCGGGTTATCACCGTTTGTACTGCGCAACGTGCTGGCCTTTATCGAGGAAAACCTGGCACAACCCTTAACCCTGGCGGAACTGGCGGGCCAGGCCGCACTCAGTGAGTATCACTTTGCGCGGATGTTCCGCCAGTCGATGGGGCTGGCGCCGCATCAGTATGTCATGCAGCGCCGCATGGAGAAGGCCAAAGCGCTGGTGCAGCACACGACCACGCCGCTCACCGACATCGCGCTGGCCTGCGGATTTAACTCCGCCAGCCATTTCAGTAACCGTTTTCGCAGTATGACCGGCATCACGCCGTCACAGCTACGCGCGGCGAAGGCGTGAGAAGACGGCGTAACAGATCCCACCCAGCACCAGCCCCCAGAAGGCGGAGCCAATTCCCAGGAGCGTGACGCCGCTGGCGGTCATCAGGAAGGTAACGATCGCCGCGTCGCGCTCTGCTTCATGGTTCAGTGCCTGATACAAGCTGCCGCTGATAGTGCCGAGCAGGGCCAGCCCGGCCAGCGTCTGGATGCCGCTCAGCGGCAGGGCGGCCATCAGCCCGGAAATCGACCCGCCGAACACCCCCGCCAGCAGATAAAACCCGCCTGCCGCCGCCGCGGCCAGCCAGCGTTTACTGGCATCCGGATGGGCGTCCGGGCTCTGGCAGATGGCGGCAGTGATGGCGGCGATGCATATAGAATAAACGCCGAAGGGGGATAACAGCAGCGCCAGCCCGCCGGTGGCAACGATCAGCGGTGAGACCGCCAGCGGATAGCCCGATGCCTGCATGGTGGCGAAGCCGGGCGCATTCTGCGACGCCATGGTCACCAGGAAGAAGGGTAAGCCGATACTGATCAGGCTGGTGATGGTGAACGCAGGGGCAATGAATTCCGGCATGATGACCGATAACGTCATCCTGTCCGTGACAACGTCACCTCCGGCCCAGGCCACGAACACGCCCACCAGCAGCGTGGCGACAATGGCGTAGCGGGGCGCGACGGCTTTGGTCACCAGCCAGGCGGCCAGCATACTGCCGCAAAGAAAAATGTGTCCCTCAAGATTGCTGAATGCCTTCAGGCCAAACTGTAACAGCACGCCCGCCAGCATAGCGGCGGCAAGCGAGTGCGGGATTAGTTTCATCAACCGGGCAAACAGGCCGGTGACGCCGCACAGCAGAATCAGCGCATTCGCGAATATAAATACCCCGCTGGTTTCCGCCAGCGTCACGCCTTGCAGGCTGGTGGCGAGCAGCGCCGCGCCGGGAGTCGACCAGGCGGTCAGCACGGGGGCTTTATACCACCACGACAATGCCAGCGTGCTGATCCCCATCCCGAGCCCCAGCGCGGTCATCCATCCGGCGATTTGCTGTGTACTGGCGCCAGCCGCCGCAGCCGCCTGCCAGATAATGGCGGCAGAGCTGGCATAGCCCACCAGCACGGCAACAAAACCGGCCAGCACGGCAGGAAAGAGAGAGGCAGTCGATCGCATGGAAACTCCGTTGTGCGTTATAACGTCCGGGATAAGGTATCACTGTGCGCTATAGCGTACAAGTGGTATGCTTTGCCGCAACGGGAGGAACTATGGATATCACTCAACACCTGGCAACCACACTGAAAGCGCTGCGTCAGGCGCGGGGCTGGAGCCTGTCGAAACTGGCGGAAGAGACGGGCGTGTCGAAAGCGATGCTTGGGCAAATCGAACGCAATGAGTCCAGCCCGACGGTCTCTACCTTGTGGAAAATCGCCACCGGGCTGAACGTACCTTTTTCGGCGTTTATCACTCCAGAAAGCGAACCGCAGGCGGTGTTCGATCCGCAGCAGCAGGCGATGGTGGTGAAACCGCTTTTCCCCTGGGATGAACAGCTTAAGTTCGACCATTTCTCCATCACCCTGTCGCCCGGCGCACTGAGTGAGTCCACGCCGCACGAAGCCGGGGTGATCGAGCACGTGGTGGTGATAAGCGGTGAGCTGGACATGCAGATTGACGGTGTCTGGCGCACGCTATACGCTGATTCCGGCGTGCGTTTTGCCGGCGATAAACCGCACGCGTACCGCAACAGCAGCGCCCGGACGGTGCATTTTCACTCTCTGATCCATTATCCCCGCTAAAGCGTCGCAAAACGGTTTCACTGGCACAGACTTCTGACTACAATAGCCGCCATTTTGACCATAACGGATAACGACGAAGTATGCGCCTGCACTCCCATCATCTTGAACTGCTAAGCCCGGCCCGCGACGCCGCCATTGCCCGTGAAGCCATTCTTCACGGAGCAGATGCCGTCTACATTGGCGGCCCTGGCTTCGGTGCCCGTCATAACGCCAGCAACAGCCTGCGCGACATTGCCGAGCTGGTCCCGTTCGCCCACCGTTTCGGGGCGAAGGTGTTCGTGACCCTGAACACCATTCTTCATGATGATGAGCTTGAGCCCGCGCAGCGTCTTATTACCGATCTCTACCAGACCGGCGTTGACGCCCTGATCGTTCAGGATATGGGCGTTCTGGAACTGGATATCCCGCCGATTGAGCTGCACGCCAGCACCCAGTGCGATATCCGCACCGTTGAGAAGGCGAAGTTTCTTTCGGACGTCGGGTTTACGCAGATTGTTCTGGCGCGCGAGCTGAACCTGAACCAGATCCGCGATATCCACCAGGCGACCGACGCGACCATTGAATTCTTTATCCACGGTGCGCTGTGTGTGGCGTATTCCGGGCAGTGTAATATCTCTCACGCCCAGACGGGGCGCAGCGCTAACCGGGGCGACTGCTCTCAGGCCTGCCGTCTGCCGTATACCCTGAAAGACGATCAGGGCCGCGTGGTGGCATTCGAAAAACACCTGCTGTCGATGAAAGATAACGATCAGACGGCCAACCTCGGCGCGCTGATCGATGCCGGTGTACGCTCCTTCAAAATTGAAGGGCGCTACAAGGACATGAGCTACGTGAAAAATATCACCGCCCATTATCGTCAGATGCTGGATGCCATCATCGACGATCGCGGTGACCTGGCGCGCGCGTCCGCCGGTCGTACAGAGCATTTCTTTATTCCGTCGACGGACAAGACCTTCCACCGCGGCAGCACGGACTATTTCGTGAATGCCCGTAAAGGGGATATTGGCGCGTTCGATTCACCGAAGTTTATCGGCCTGCCGGTGGGTGAAGTGCTGAAAGTGGCGAAAGATCATCTTGACGTTCAGGTTACAGAGCCGCTGGCGAATGGCGATGGTCTCAACGTGATGATCAAACGTGAAGTGGTGGGTTTCCGTGCCAATACGGTGGAGAAAACCGGCGAAAATCGCTATCGCGTCTGGCCGAACGAAATGCCTGCCGATCTCTACAAAGCCCGTCCTAATGCGGCGCTTAACCGTAACCTGGATCACAACTGGCAGCAGGCCTTGCTCAAGACCTCCAGCGAGCGCCGCATTGCGGTGGATATCGCGCTGGGTGGCTGGGAAGAGCAACTGATCCTGACCATGACCTGCGAAGACGGCATCAGCGTGACGCATTCGCTCGACGGCCTGTTCGAGGTGGCGAACAATGCGGAGAAAGCGCTTAGCAACCTCAAGGATGGCGTGGCGAAGCTGGGGCAGACCATTTATTACGCGCGCAATATTGAGGTGAATCTGCCGGACGCGCTGTTCGTGCCGAACAGCCTGCTGAACCAGTTCCGCCGTGAAACGGCAGAGATGCTGGATGAAGCACGGCTGGCAAACTATCCGCGCGGCAGCCGTAAGGCCGAAACGGTGCCTGCGCCGGTCTACCCGGACACGCATCTCTCGTTCCTCGCGAACGTTTACAACCACAAAGCGCGTGCGTTTTACCATCGTCACGGCGTGCAGCTGATTGACGCCGCGTATGAAGCGCATGAAGAGAAGGGCGATGTGCCGGTGATGATCACCAAACACTGCCTGCGGTTTGCCTTTAACCTTTGTCCGAAACAGGCGAAAGGCAATATTAAAAGCTGGAAAGCGACGCCGATGCAGCTGGTGAATGGCGATGAAGTGCTGACGCTGAAGTTTGACTGCCGTCCGTGTGAAATGCACGTTATCGGCAAGATGAAGAATCACATCTTCAAAATGCCGCCGCCGGGAAGCATTGTGGCCTCCGTCAGCCCTGACGATTTGATGAAGACCCTGCCGAAGCGTAAAGGCAGCTAACCCGCAGAGTGGGTATCCGGTTTGCGCGATTTCTGCCAGGCATGGTGCTCGCGCAACCCCTCCGCAGACTCCTCAGCCGCGCTGCGTAACTCGTCGCTGTCAGCTTCATGACGAAGCTGATGGTCGGCGTTTTTCACATACACAAATTCATGCCCTTTGTGCTCCGCCATAATCTGCCCTGAGAACAGGGCGCTAATCACCAGCAGTAGCGAAAATTCTTTTCTGAACATCCTTTATCCCCTGAAAATACGCTACGGTCATCGTAGGGATAATTTCATAGAGTAATTATTCGACTGTTTAAATTTGAGAAAATAGACTGTCAAAAATTGTGGTCGCAATAAAACTCACTTAAGACTATTCTTAAAAGCAATATCGCCGTTGTAAACTCCCATTTCTGGTATGCAAAGAGAAGCTAGATTTATTGGGAAATCATTTACAATAAGATTTTTCTGGCTAAGGATTGGATCGAATAAATGAAAAAAATAATCGTGCTATCACTTCTGGGCGTAGTGGTTGCGGTGGGTGCTGCGGCCAGCATCTATTCAAATGAAGAACCAGAATATATTCAGTCAGCAAAAAGCCGTGTCGGATCGTATTTAACCAGCGATTACGGCCGTGTCGAATGTAATAGCACCCAGGTAAGTGAAGATCGCTGGGAGCTGGGCTGTACCAATAAGGCGAGGGGCAAAACCTTCCAGTTCGCCGTTTATCCATCCGAGCAGGCGCCGTATGGGGTCTCTCGTGCGTTTTATCTCGAAGCGATTAATGATGATGCCCGCCAGAGTGCAGAGCAGGGGCTGATGCGTTATCTGCAAATTAATACCAAAGCGGGTTAATCGATTCGTTTATGCTTCGTTGAGGCTCACAGTGGTAGATTGCAGATGATCCACATCCCGGTATGGAATACCGGAGCGTAGATACCAAAATACAAATCTATCCATGCAAGCATTTACCGCCAGATTATGGCGGTTTTTTTTTGCCCGTTTATCGTACCGGCTGTGAAAATTGTTTGCGATATTGCGCGGGCGAAAGCGCAAATTGCTGCCGGAAATGGTGGCGCAGCGTGCCGCTTTGTCCAAATCCGGTTTGTTCCGCAATATTGTCGATGCTGAGCCGACTGTTTTCGAGATAATCTTTTGCCCGCTGCAATCGCGCAGTTAATAACCAGCGCGCGGGCGTTGTTCCGGTCGCGTCCTGGAAACGGCGCAGAAAGGTGCGCTGACTCATACCCACCCGCAGGGCCAGCGATTCGACGGTATGGGAAACGGCCAGATGCTGGTGAAGATAATCAAACAGCTGGCCCAGGCGCTGGCTCTCCCGCAACTGAGCCACCGGTCGGCTAAGCTGCTGGGTTTGCGAGCCGTCCCGATGGGGCGGGATCACCAGCCGACGCGCCACGCGGTTTGCCGCTTCAATACCGTAATTCCGGCGCACCACGTGCAGGCACAGATCAATCCCCGCGGCGCTGCCTGCGGAAGTGAGAATATCGCCTTCGTCCTGGTACAGCACATCCTCAACCACGGTGATAGCGGGATAGCGTGCTTTCAGAGCTTGCGTGTAGCGCCAGTGGGTGGTTGCCTTCCGCCCGTCAAGCAGGCCTGAGGCTGCCAGAACGAAAACGCCAGAACAGATTGAGAGTAGCTGGCAGCCGCGGGCATGCGCCGCGCGGAGCGCCTGGCAGAGCGCGTCGGGTACGGGTTCGTCCAGCCCTCGCCAGCCGGGTACGACAACCAGATCCGCCGTTTCCAGCAGACCCAGATCGCCATCGGCCAGAATACGGATCCCGCCCGTTGCCCGAAGTTCGCCGTCATCCACGCTCGCCACGGCGAACTGATACCAGTCATCGCCCATCTCCGGGCGCGGCAAGCCAAAGATTTCTACCGCCACGCCAAACTCAAAGGTACATAAACCGTCATATGCCAGCACGACCGCGCGCGGCGAGGGATGTCTTAAGTTTGTCATCTTTTTGCTGTTTTCTGGCATAGGCGGACGCATTCATGGGCTGAATTAAGGGATAAAGTAGTGTTAACACAAACACCACAAATGAGGAAGATTCATGAGCTATGTTACTGAATTTCCGGCTGCTGAGCCGCAGGAAGCCGTGGGGCATTTCCTGCGTCGTCTGAGCGTCGAGACGGACTGCGCCGATGTCCATCACGCGGTATCCAGCGGTGAGCAGGACTTTGTTCTGCTGCACGTTGTCGGAAAACCTGAACATTTTGCCCGGCGGCATCTGCCCGGCGCGCTGCATTTACCCTGGAGCCAGATCACCGCCGAGCGGATGAAAGCGTGGCCAGAGGGCACGCTGTTTGTCGTCTATTGTGCAGGCCCGCACTGCAACGGGGCGGACAGGGCGGCGCTGAAGCTGGCGCGTCTGGGTCTGCCGGTCAAGATTATGCTCGGGGGCATCACCGGCTGGGAAGATGAGCGGTTCGCGTTTGCAGGATCTTCATCACCCGCCCTGTGAACATGAATTTATTTCAACACAGATGAAATTTTCTCGTTTGTCGGCGGCGAGCCGGTATGACATCTTTTCAGGACGTTTAGACATCCAGAAGTCTAAAGATTCAAGAGATGAATTATCACTGTGGGCAATTAACGCCGACAGACAGAGGAGATTTCCATGCAGCGACACCATGCCCCGTACCGCGCCGATGTAGTCGGCAGTTTTTTACGCCCGGATTCTGTTAAACAGGCCCGTCTGCAATTTGCCAGCGGTGAGATCGATGCCGGTCAGCTTCGCGCGGTTGAGGACGAGGCCATTCGCCATGTTGTCGAGCAGCAGTGCGCCTGCGGTCTGCATGTGGTAACGGACGGTGAATTCCGCCGCGCCTGGTGGCACTTTGACTTCTTTGACGGGCTACAGGGCGTAGAGCGTTATGATTCGCAGCAGGGCATTCAGTTCAACGGGGTGCAGACCAAAGCCCATGGCGTGCGCGTAACGGGCAAACTGGGCTTCGGCGATCATCCTATGCTGGAAGATTTCCGCTACCTCAAAAGCATCAGCGGTAACGCACAGCCGAAGATGACTATTCCGAGCCCGAGCGTGCTGCACTTCCGCGGTGGCCGCAAGGATATTGATGCCACAGTCTACCCGGATCTGAAAGATTATTTTGACGATCTGGCGACCACCTGGCGCGATGCCATTCGGGCCTTTTACGATGCAGGCTGCCGCTATCTGCAACTGGATGATACCGTCTGGGCCTACCTTTGTTCAGAAGACCAGCGCCGGCAGATCCGCGAGCGCGGTGATGATGCAGACGAACTTGCCCGAACCTATGCCCGGGTGCTGAATAAGGCGCTGGAGGGCAAACCGGACGATCTGACCATTGGGCTACACGTTTGCCGCGGCAACTTCCGCTCAACCTGGATTTCCGAAGGCGGCTATGAGCCGGTGGCGGAGGTGCTGTTCGGTACGGTGAACGTCGACGCGTTCTTCCTGGAGTACGACAACGACCGTAGCGGCGACTTTGCGCCACTGCGTTTTGTGCGCCCGGGTAAACAGCAGGTGGTTCTGGGGCTAATCACCACCAAGCACGGTGAACTGGAGAACCCGGAAGGGGTGAAAGTGCGTCTGGAAGAGGCCGCGCGCTACGTGGCGAAAGAGCAGATTTGCCTCAGCCCACAGTGCGGATTTGCCTCCACGGAAGAGGGTAACAGCCTGAGCGAAGCCCAGCAGTGGGATAAAGTTCGCCTGGTGACGCAAATCGCCAGCGACGTCTGGTAACATCGTTCACAGCGCTGCATTATTACAGTGCAGCGCTGTACCATTCTGAGTCGTTTCCCGTAGATCCTCTCTTCGAACCCGTTTAAATCCTGCCTCTGCAACCTGGCACCCTTTTTGCTCTCCTGAAACTGACGTTACTTTTTCTGCGTCCGGGCGGTAACGGACGTCTTCGCACAGCTTTCTTTTTCAGGAGTGAAAATATGCACCGTCGTACCTTTATAAAAGCGTTCGCCTTGTCCGCCTCCGTGGTCGCCATGGGGGTCAGTTTTGGCGTCCAGGCCGCAGAGACCATTAAAGTCGGGATCATGCACTCACTCTCCGGCACGATGGCCATTTCAGAAACGCCCCTGAAAGATGTCGCCCTGATGACCATCGACGAAATCAACGCCAAAGGCGGCGTGCTCGGGAAAAAGCTGGAGCCGGTGGTGGTTGACCCGGCATCCAACTGGCCGCTGTTTGCCGAAAAGGCCCGCCAGCTTCTGAGCCAGGATAAGGTCGCCGTGGTGTTTGGCTGCTGGACCTCCGTATCGCGTAAATCAGTTCTGCCGGTTTTTGAGGAGCTGAACGGTTTGCTGTTCTATCCGGTGCAGTATGAAGGTGAAGAGATGTCACCTAACGTCTTCTATACCGGCGCGGCGCCTAACCAGCAGGCGATCCCGGCGGTGGAGTACCTGATGAGCGAGGACGGCGGCAGCGCGAAACGCTTCTTCCTGCTGGGAACGGACTACGTTTACCCGCGCACCACGAACAAGATCCTGCGCGCCTTCCTGCACTCGAAAGGCGTGGAAGATAAAGATATTGAAGAGGTCTACACCCCGTTTGGTCATAGCGATTACCAGACCATCGTCGCCAGTATCAAGAAATTCTCCGCGGGCGGTAAAACGGCGGTGGTCTCCACCATCAACGGTGATTCCAACGTGCCTTTCTATAAAGAGCTGGCGAACCAGGGGCTGAAAGCCACGGACGTGCCGGTGGTGGCGTTCTCGGTGGGCGAGGAAGAACTGCGCGGCATTGATACCAAACCGCTGGTGGGTAACCTGGCGGCGTGGAACTACTTTGAATCCGTCGATAACCCGACCAACCAGACTTTTGTCGCGGCCTACAAAGCCTACGCGAAAGCCCATAAGCTGCCGAATGCCGATACCGTCGTCACCAACGATCCGATGGAAGCGACCTATGTCGGCCTGCATATGTGGGCGCAGGCGGTTGAAAAAGCGGGGACAACCGACGTGGACAAAGTGCGCTCGGCAATGGCGGGCCAGTCGTTCAACGCGCCGTCCGGCTTTACGCTGACCATGGATGCCACCAACCACCACCTGCATAAGCCCGTCATGATTGGTGAAATCGAAGGCAACGGCCAGTTCAATGTCGTCTGGCAAACCGAACAGCCGGTACGCGCTCAGCCGTGGAGCCCGTTTATCGCCGGGAATGACAAAAAACCTGACCAGCCGATGAAAACCGCCAGCAACTAAGCCACCACCAGGGAGAGACGTCATGAACGCCATGCGCATAATTATTGCGATTGTGTGGCTTACCGGACTGCTGCCAGGGATGGTGCAGGCATCGGATGCCGATGATTTCGTTGCCGCTAGCCGCAGCCAGCAAACCGCCATGCTGACCCACTGGGCAGCCACGCCGGAACCTGCACGTTTGCCGCTGCTTAAGGCGCTGCAACAGGAGAACCTCTACACCGACAGCCAGAAGAAGGCTTTTACCCGCATCGACGGCGAAATGGTCGCCCTGGGCGCGGCAAAGAGCGCCGAAGGAACGACCAAAGCCGTGCGGCTGACCAACCGGCTGCGCGTGTTAACCGTCACGGCGCTGGCGACGCAT
Source organism: Enterobacter cloacae complex sp. 302F9 (assembly GCF_050030335.1). Taxonomy (NCBI): domain Bacteria; kingdom Pseudomonadati; phylum Pseudomonadota; class Gammaproteobacteria; order Enterobacterales; family Enterobacteriaceae; genus Enterobacter; species Enterobacter cloacae complex sp. 302F9. Next base: position 2,335,441 of record NZ_JBLGUC010000001.1, read on the forward strand.
CAGCTTGTTAGTGACAGTGTCACCGAAAGGCGTCATGCCGCGCGGCAACTTCAGCGTGACGCCCAGCCGGATATGCTCGGGTTTCTGAAACAGCGGGCTAACCGCGAAACGGATGACGTCACCCGACAGTCGCTGAGGCTGGCGCTGGCAAATCTTCAGCTGGCGAGTCCGCAGGCGGAAACACGCTTCAACGCGGTTGAACTGTTGGGACAGTCTGACGATCCGGACGTTCAGGCCACGCTGACGCCGTTCACCCGGGCGCAAACCGAGCCGGACGCACGGGTACGTGCCGCCGCCGCTGAGAGCCTGGACCGTATTCAGCACCGGCTGATGTGGGGCGAACTGCTGGGGCAGGCCTTCATGGGCCTGTCGTTGGGGTCGGTACTCTTGCTGGCCGCGCTCGGGCTGGCTATCACCTATGGTCTGCTGGGGGTGATTAACATGGCCCACGGCGAAATGCTGATGCTCGGGGCGTATGCCACCTGGATGGTGCAGCAGGTGATGGCACAGTGGATGCCTCAGTGGCTGGCGCTTTATCCGGTGGTGGCGCTGCCGGTGGCGTTTTGCCTGACGGCAAGTATCGGGATGGTGCTGGAGCGCACGGTGATCCGCCATCTGTATGGCCGCCCGCTGGAAACCCTGCTCGCCACCTGGGGGATCAGCCTGATGCTTATCCAGCTGGTGCGCATGACCTTTGGCGCCCAGAACCTTGAGGTCGCAAACCCGGCCTGGCTGTCCGGCGGGGTGCAGGTTTTCGCCAACCTGACGCTGCCGTGGAACCGCATTGTGGTGCTCGGGTTTGTGCTGATGGTGCTGTTCTTCACCTGGCTCATTCTGAATAAAACGCGTCTGGGGCTGAACGTGCGGGCGGTGACGCAAAACCGCAGCATGGCGGCCTGCTGCGGCGTCCCCACCGGACGGGTAGATATGCTGGCGTTTGGCCTCGGGTCCGGCATTGCCGGGCTGGGCGGCGTGGCATTGTCCCAACTGGGGAACGTGGGACCGGAGCTGGGCCAGGGATACATCATTGATTCGTTTCTGGTGGTGGTGCTCGGCGGCGTCGGCCAGCTGGCCGGTAGCGTCGCGGCGGCCTTTGGTCTGGGGATCTTCAATAAAATTCTTGAACCGCAGATGGGCGCCGTGCTGGGCAAAATCCTGATTCTGGTGGCGATCATTCTGTTTATTCAGAAACGTCCGCAGGGGTTATTCGCACTTAAAGGGAGGGTGACAGACTGATGAGCCAGCCATTGACCTTAACACTGGCGCGCAGGGCACCGCGCTCCACGCAAATCTTCGGCAGTCTGCTGGTTGCGGCGCTGCTGGTGCTGCCTTTTCTCGCGCTGTTGCCCGCAACGCATCCGCTGGCCGTTTCTACGTGGATGTTGACGCTCATCGGCAAGATCCTCTGCTACGCAGTTGTCGCCGTGGCCCTCGATCTGGTCTGGGGCTATGCCGGTATGCTCTCACTGGGGCACGGCATATTCTTCGCCCTGGGCGGCTATGCGATGGGCATGTACCTGATGCGCCAGGCGGCCGGGGACGGGCTGCCCGCGTTTATGTCGTTTCTCTCGTGGAGCGAGCTGCCCTGGTTCTGGTGGGGAACGCAGCATTTTGCCTGGGCTCTGGTGTTAATTGTGACGATCCCCGGCCTGCTGGCGCTGGTCTTCGGCTGGTTTGCTTTTCGCTCGAAGATCAAAGGGGTCTATTTCTCCATCATGACCCAGGCGCTGACCTACGCGGGCATGCTGCTGTTCTTTCGCAACGAAACCGGCTTTGGCGGCAATAACGGCTTTACCGGCTTTACCACGCTGCTCGGGTTTTCCGTCACGGCGACCACCACGCGGATCGCGCTGTTTCTCGCAACGGTCGTGCTGCTGCTTCTGGCCCTGGGCACAGGCTACGCGCTGGCGAAGAGTAAATTTGGCCGCATTTTAACGGCGGTGCGCGATGCGGAAAACCGTCTCACGTTCTGCGGCTACGATCCGCGCGGTTTCAAGCTGCTGGTCTGGACGCTTTCCGCCGTGCTGTGTGGCCTGGCGGGGGCGCTGTACGTTCCGCAGGTGGGCATTATCAACCCGGGTGAAATGTCGCCGACCAACTCGATTGAAGCGGCCATCTGGGTAGCGCTGGGTGGACGCGGCACTTTGGTGGGCCCGGTGATTGGCGCGGCGCTGGTCAACGGTGCGAAGAGCTTTTTCACCGTGGCGATGCCGGAGTACTGGCAGCTGTTTCTGGGGCTGATTTTCATCGCCGTGACGCTGTTTTTACCGCGCGGCGTGTTCGGTCTGTTTCGTAAGGGAGAGAATTAATGCAGCCCTCTGAAGGACTCTTTACCCGCCAGCTACCGGGCGACCGTTACCGCGAGCAGACCGATCCGGTGTTGCAGCTCGAGGCCATTAACGTCAGTTTCGACGGTTTTCAGGCGTTGACCGATCTCTCGCTGAACATCGGCGTCGGAGAATTGCGCTGCATCATTGGCCCTAATGGCGCCGGTAAAACCACGCTGATGGACGTGATTACCGGCAAAACCCGGCCAAAAAGCGGGAAAGCTATTTACGATCAGTCCATCGATCTGACTGCCCTGGAACCGGCGGCCATCGCCCGTCAGGGCATTGGCCGTAAGTTCCAGAAGCCGACCGTGTTTGAAGCGCTGACCGTAGGGGAAAACCTCGAAATCGCCATGAAAGCCGACAGGTCCGTCTGGGCGAGCCTGCGGGCCACGCTCAGCGGCGAGCAGCGCGACCGCATTGATGAGATGCTGGTTTTGCTGCGGCTTGGCAGCGAGCGCGATCGCCGTGCCGGGCTGCTTTCCCACGGACAGAAGCAGTTTCTGGAGATCGGCATGCTGCTGGTGCAGGACCCGCATCTGTTACTGCTGGACGAACCCGCTGCCGGTATGACCGACGCAGAGACGGAATACACTGCCGAGCTATTCCGAACCCTGGCAGGCAAGCATTCGCTGATGGTGGTTGAGCACGATATGGGTTTCGTCGAGACCATCGCCGACAACGTCACGGTGCTGCATCAGGGGCGGGTACTGGCGGAAGGTTCGCTTCGCGAGGTACAGGCCAATGAACAGGTAATTGACGTCTATCTGGGACGTTAAGGAGAGGTGATGTTACAGGTTAGCGAACTGAATCAGTACTACGGCGGAAGTCATATTCTGCGCGGGGTGAGCTTTGAGGCGGTCGTCGGGGAAGTTACCTGCCTGCTGGGGCGCAACGGGGTGGGCAAAACCACGCTGCTGAGGTGCCTGATGGGGCTGATCCCGGTGAAAGGCGGGGAGGTGGTCTGGCAGGGAAAGAGCATCACTCACAGTAAACCGCACCAGCGGGTGCAGTCCGGCGTGGCCTATGTTCCGCAGGGGCGGGAGATTTTTCCGCGTCTGACCGTAGAAGAAAACCTGCTGATGGGGCTGTCACGCTTCTCCGCGGGAAACGCAAGGAGCGTACCGGAGGAGATTTGGCAGCTTTTCCCGGTGCTGAAGGAGATGAAGCACCGACGCGGAGGCGATCTTTCCGGTGGTCAGCAGCAGCAGCTGGCGATAGGTCGCGCGCTGGCGAGCCGTCCACGGTTACTGATTCTGGATGAACCCACGGAAGGTATTCAGCCGTCGGTGATTAAAGAGATTGGGCAGGTGATCCGCAGCCTGGCGAACCGGGGGGATATGGCCATCCTGCTGGTGGAGCAGTTTTATGATTTTGCGGCAGAGCTGGCCGACAGCTATCTGGTGATGTCGCGCGGCAGCATCGTCCAGCAGGGGCGCGGGGAGAACATGGAGCAGGAGGGCGTTCGCGGGCTGGTTGCGATCTGAAATGTTATAATATAACATCCTCATTCTTATAAAACGGAATGAGGATTTTGCTGTGGCTGCACAACTTGCAAAAATTGCGCTGACTCTGGGAACGCTGCTGGTAAGCGGCTCGCTTTTTGCCCATTCGCACGGTCATCAGATGACAGAGGCGGAACAGAAGGCGGCAAACGGCGTCTTTGAGGATAAAGACGTCAGGGACAGGAAGCTGTCTGACTGGGACGGGACCTGGCAGTCCGTTTATCCGTTCCTGCTTGATGGTTCGCTGGATCCGGTTTTCGAAAAGAAAGCGCAGAAGGGAGAAAAATCCGCTGCCGAGGTGAAGGCCTACTACCGCAAGGGGTACGCGACGGACGTGGACGCCATCGGCATTGAAAACAACGTGATGGAATTCCACCGAGGCAAAACGGTGAGCAGTTGCCGCTACGACTACAGCGGCTACAAAATTCTGACCTATGCGTCGGGGAAAAAAGGCGTGCGCTACCTGTTTGAATGCAAGGATAACGCGAGCCAGGCGCCTAAGTTTGTGCAGTTCAGCGACCATATCATCGGGCCGAAAGCCTCTTCACACTTCCATATCTTTATGGGCAACACCTCCCACGAGGCGCTGCTGAAAGAGATGGATAACTGGCCGACCTACTACCCGAATGAGATGTACAAAGAGCAGGTGGTGGAGGAGATGTTGCACCACTAGGGTGTTGGTTTTGCCGGGTGACGGCTTCGCCTTACCCGGCTTACGATTAGGGTTTTGTCGGTCGGGTAAGCGCAGCGCCACCCGACACGCTATCTTCACTTTTCACGCGCATCCCGCGCAATATCATCAGCCAGGCCGCAATGATGGCGGCCATCATAATGATAAATAATGACCAGTGCGGCAGATGGGTCAGGATGAGCCCGGTGATCATCGGGTTCGCCGCCGCGCCGAGCCAGCCCAGCGCCTGGGCGGAGAAATAGCTCGCCTTCATGCCCGGCGGGGCGATATTGTCGATCAGCATGTATTCACCCGGTGCATAAATAATTTCACCCAGGGTGAAAATCGCCGCCGCGATCCCCCAGTAAATCAGGTTCTCGCCGGAAAGCATAAACCCGCCCAGCCCGAGGATGAAAAAAAGCGTCGCGGCGGTCATTAGCGGACGGATATTGCTGGCGGTGATCTTACGTCCAAGCGCGTATTGCAGGGTGACGACCACCGCCGCGTTGACGGGCAGCACAACGGCCACCACCTTTTCTGCGAAATCACTGTCCGCATGTGCGGCGAGGACATACTGGGAAATGCAGGTGGCGAACGATCCACCCACATACGACGCCAGCAGGCCGGAGAGCGTGTACCAGAACAGCGCCCGGTCTTTCAGCAGCACCGAGGGCTGCCACGGCATTTTCTCCTCAGGGCTGTCTGAGGCTATGCTTTTCTGCACAAAGAAATGGATAAACCCGAGCGGCAGTGCGGCGCAGAAGGCGGCCAGCCAGAACGGCAGTTGCAGGCTGTACATCACCAGCAGGGTGCCGATCGGCGGCCCGATCGTCCAGCCAATGTTCAGGAAACTGTAGTTGAGTGAGAAAACGCGCGCCTTTTCGCTGGAGGTCAGCACGTCGGCAAACCATGCTTTCAGCACCGTTGAGAAGACGGAATAGGCGCAGTTAATCAGGGCAAAGAACAGCACCACCAGCGTCACGTTATTCACCAGCGGAATCGCCACAAACCCGGCGATAAAGGCCACGATGGCGATCAGCATATAGCGTTTTTTGTCGAACTTATCCGCCAGGATGCCAAACCCCAGGCTAAACACCACGCCGATGGTCAACGCCACGGTAAGGGCATAGCCAATATTCTCCACGCTCATATCGTACACGCGTGTGAGATATATGGTCATAAAGGGCAGCGTTGCCCCGCGGCCAATTGTTAATAACAATGACGATGCCAGCAGCGCTGCGGTTGAGCGCCTGATTGATGGTTTCATTTTCCTGCCCGACAAATGCTTATGCTTTTTTTGTTGTGTTATTACAGGATTATCATGGGATCGGCAGCTTGTATAGCACCCAATTTATCCACAGGTGCTTCTCTCCAGTACCAGAATTAATGATCTTCTCGCGGGGCTATTTTTTCTGTTACCTTGAAGTGTTTACAAAATTTTAATAATTCAGGGGCGGAAAATGACGCGGAAAGACGGGCTGTTAGCGTTGCTGGTTGTCGTGGTGTGGGGACTCAATTTTGTGGTCATCAAAATGGGGTTGCACAACATGCCTCCACTGATGCTGGCGGGGCTGCGCTTCCTGCTGGTGGCCTTCCCGGCGCTGCTGTTCGTTGCCCGCCCGAAAATTCCCCTCAAGCTGCTGCTGGGCTACGGCCTTACCATCAGCTTTGGTCAGTTTGCGTTTCTTTTTTGCGCCATCAAATTCGGTATGCCTGCGGGCCTGGCTTCGCTGGTGCTTCAGGTGCAGGCGTTCTTTACCATCATTCTCGGCGCATTTGTCTTCGGCGAACGCTTGCAGGGCAAGCAGCTGGCGGGCATTAGCCTTGCGGTCTTTGGCGTGCTGGTGCTGATTGAAGGCAGCCTCAACGGTCAGCATGTCGCGCTGCTGGGCTTTATGCTCACCCTGGCGGCGGGGCTGAGCTGGGCGTGCGGCAATATCTTTAACAAACTGATAATGCAGCACGAGACGCGTCCGCCGGTCTTATCGCTGGTGGTCTGGAGCGCATTGATCCCAATCGTGCCGTTTATGGCCGCGTCGTTTATTCTGGATGGTCCGCAGGCGATGTTGAAAAGCCTGGTGGAGATCGACCTGACGACCATTTTGTCGCTGATCTACCTGGCGTTAGTCGCCTCAATCATTGGCTATGGTATCTGGGGATCGCTGCTCGGACGCTATGAAACCTGGCGTGTGGCGCCGTTATCGCTGCTGGTACCGGTGGTCGGGCTTGCCAGCGCCGCACTGTTGCTGGATGAAACGCTCAGCGCGCTGCAACTGTGTGGCGCAGGGCTGATTATGGCCGGGCTGTATATCAACGTCTTTGGCTTGCGGGTGCGTCGGGCAACGCGGGTGCGGGGTTAAGGCAGAAAAAAGCCCCGCATTAGCGGGGCAAAAACGAATTACAGGTCGTGGTTGTAATACGGCACGCCTAATTCGTCGGATTTGTCGCTGCCAGCGCCCATGTGATTGAAGTCCCAGGGCGACTGGTTTTGCGTGGACGGCATAATTATGGTGTCACGATTATTTTGCTGCCCCGCATTGGGGGTTTGCTCCGCGAAGCTCTGGCCGGAAACCAGCACCAGCAAGGTGAGGGCGGCGGAGGCGATAAATTTCATGATTTCCTCGGTTACGTCTTAACAGGCGATGATTAACTGCAATGTTTTAGCGGATACAGATAACGGGATTCACCCGGCATACTGGTAATACGGTACTTATGAGGCGGCACGTCAAAGTAGTTCTTGAACGTACGCGTCAGGGTTTGTTGCGATTCAAATCCGTAGCGTTCCGCCAGATAGAGGATCGGCTCATTGCTTTCTTTCAGTTTTTGGGCAATCTCCGTCAGCTTGCGGCTGCGAATATATTGTCCTAATGAATGGCCGGTCTCTTTTTTAAACATCCGTTGCAGGTGCCATTTTGAGTAACCTGAACGCTCAGACACTTTCTCAAGAGAGAGTGGAGATTCCAGGTTATCTTCGATCCAGTCCAAAATGCTATGAATGGTGATAGCGTCAGTATTGCGTCTGGACATCGTCATACCTCTTTTTCTGTTTACGGCAGGATTTTCTTGAGTAAGAGCTCAAGCGTTGCCACTTCATCTGCCGATAAGTTTTTTGTCAGTTCCTGGTGCAGTGTTTGTCCTACTAATTGATGACATTGCTCACACATGGCCGCGCCATCGCTGGTCAGTTTCACCAGTACGCCACGTTTGTCATTCGGGTTAGGGCTTCGTTCTATCCATCCTTTACAGACGAGACGATCCAGCATGCGGGTTAACGCACCCAGATCGACAGAGAGCACCTTTTTCAGCTCAACCGGCGTGATACACACTTCGCAGCGAATGGAACACAGCACTTTGAACTGTGTTGCGGTGATATCCAGCGGTGACAGATAGTCATTGAGCAGGCGATCTTTTTTCTGGTTAACCATATGAATAAGACGACCCAGTGGGATTATGTCGTTAAAGAGGTCACTGGTGCTTTTCACAATGGTTGCCCTGGCAAGTAGTTTAGTCACGGCAGATATTATTGCTCAGGCAAGTATAAGTCAACTGAATGAATCGGCCGATGCCACGAAATGCTAAAACGCTTCAGGAACTTATTCTGTACGCTTTTAAATCATACAGATAATCCGGGGTTATCAATTACGCGAGACAATTATGGTTACGCTGTCGGATGGCTCCGGACGAGGATTTGCCCCTATAATTGCGATGTTGAATAAGGATAAGGACTGCGGTGCATTATGTTGGATTTGATTAAAGCAGTGGGGCTTGGACTGGTGGTGTTGCTGCCGCTGGCGAACCCGTTAACGACGGTGGCGCTTTTTCTGGGGCTGGCGGGGAACATGAACAGCGCAGAGCGCAATCAGCAGTCGATGATGGCCTCTGTCTATGTCTTTGCCATAATGATGGTGGCTTATTACGCCGGGCAACTGGTGATGAATACCTTTGGTATTTCGATTCCCGGTCTGCGTATTGCTGGCGGGCTGATTGTGGCCTTTATTGGTTTCCGGATGCTGTTCCCGGCGCATAAAGCGCACGAATCCCCGGAAGCCAAAAGCAAATCGGAGGAGCTTGAAAGCGAACCGAGCGCCAACATCGCGTTTGTGCCGTTAGCCATGCCGAGCACGGCGGGGCCGGGGACGATTGCGATGATCATCAGTTCCGCCTCAACGGTGCGTGATGGGTCGACATTCCCGCACTGGGTTATCACCGTTGCGCCGCCGATCATTTTTGCGCTTATCGCCATTATCGTCTGGGGATCATTGCGCAGCTCCGGGGCGATTATGCGCTGGGTGGGCAAGGGCGGGATTGAAGCTATCTCCCGTCTGATGGGTTTCCTGCTGGTCTGTATGGGCGTGCAGTTTATTATTAACGGCGTGCTGGAGATTGTTAAGACGTATCATTGAGAACGTTGCCGGGTGGCGGCTTCGCCTTACCCGGCCTACAAGTCCGTAATAACGTAGGCCGGGTAAGGCGAAGCCGCCACCCGGCATAACAAACGTCAACCGTGACTGGACTGTTCTTCCATCGCGACCGGCCATTTACGGAAGATAAGCACCGACCAGATCAGCGCGATCAGCGCCGGAATCGCCCCGAGATAACCAATGGCCGACATCGATACATGCAGGCTGATCTGATTTCCCACCAGCGCACCGGCGCCAATCCCCAGATTAAAAATCCCGGAGAAGAGCGACATCGCTACGTCCGTGGCGTCCGGGGCCAGCGCCAGCACTTTGACCTGCATTCCCAGACCAATAATCATGATTGCCACGCCCCAGAACAGACTGAGGATCGCCAGATGACTCTCGCTGCCTGCCGCAGGCATCAGTAACAGCAGGCATGCCAGCAGCAGACCAATCGCACTGCTTACCAGCGCAGACGCGTGCTTATTGCCCAGCTTCCCGAACAGGATGCTGCCGATAATCCCCGCGCCGCCCAGGATCAGCAGCAGAACGGTGGCAAAGTTAGCGCTAAAGCCCGCCACAACCTGAACAAACGGCTCAATATAGCTGTAGGCCGTGTAATGGGCGGTCACCACAATCACGGTCAGCAGATAGATGCTCATCAGCGCCGGTCGACGCATCAGCAGCGGCAGACTTTTCAGCGAGCCGGAGTGTTCGCTGGGCAGTTTTGGCAGCAGTTTGATCAGACACACCAGGGTGATCAGCGCCCCCATGCCGATGGCAAAGAAGGTGGTGCGCCAGCCGAAGTATTGTCCCACAATGCGCCCGATCGGCAGGCCTAACACCATCGCCAGCGCCGTACCGGTGGCAATCAGGCTCAGCGCCTGGGCGCGTTTTCCCGCCGGAGCCAGACGAATGGCGAGGGACGCGGTGATCGACCAGAAAACGGCATGGGCAAACACGATGCCAACGCGGCTGATGACCAGTACGGTAAAGTTCCATGCCATAAATGACAGCACATGGCTGGCAATGAACACCACAAACAGCCCAATCAGCAGCTTACGGCGTTCCATCTGGCTGGTCAGCAGCATAAACGGCAGCGACATCAGCGCCACCACCCATGCATAGATGGTCAACATAATGCCAACCTGTGCCGTTTCCATATGGAAGCTGGCGGCGATGTCGGACAACAGCCCAACCGGAACAAATTCCGTGGTGTTGAAAATAAACGCGGCGATGGCGAGCGTGACCACGCGTAGCCACGCGACTCTGCGGGAAACCGTGTGTGTTGTCATAGGGATATCTGGGATTCGTTGCCTGAAAGATGAGGAGACGATCTTAAAGCCTTAAACGGCGAAAACTCAACCGTTATGTGATGTGAATCACAAAATTTACCTTCATGCAGCGGTAGCGAACGGGGTTGTTTTCATCGAAGATAAAGAACAACACAACAAAAACAGGCGGTAACACGATGCAGGAGATTGATTTTTATCTGGTAGATGCGTTCAGCGCGTCCTCCTTTGGCGGCAACCCGGCGGTGGTGTGCCCGCTCGACGCGTGGCTGCCGGATGAGACGTTACTGCGAATGGCACAACAGCATAACCAGTCAGAAACCGCGTTTTTTGTGTGTACCAAAGGGGGGATCGAGTTGCGCTGGTTCACCACGCTCACCGAGGTTAATCTCTGTGGTCACGCGACGCTTGCCGCGGCGTATGTACTGTTTCACGAATTGGATTATCCGGACTCACGCCTTCATTTTGACACCGCCTCTGGTCGCCTGACCGTCAGTCGTGAAGGTGACTGGATGACGCTGGACTTCCCGGCCTGCCCGACGCAGGCACAGACGCCGCCACCGGAGATGCTCACCGCACTCGGTATCAGCCACTACGTCGAGGCGCGAAAAGGCCGCGCCTGGGTGCTGGTACTGGAAAGCCGCGAGCAGGTTGAAGCCCTTAATCCGGGTTTCTCCACCATGACGCCGGGCGAGCATAAAGTGGCCGTCACTGCCCGGGACGAGGGGGAATACGACTTTGTCAGCCGTTTCTTCTCGCCAGGCGTGGCCGTGCCGGAAGATCCTGTCACCGGCTCCGCGCACACCATGCTGATCCCGTACTGGAGTGAACGGCTTGGCAAAACACAGATGTTTGCCCGCCAGGTTTCTGCCCGTGGTGGCGACGTACGCTGCGAACTCAAGGGCGACCGCGTGCGGATGGGCGGGCAGGCGGCACTGTATCTGAAGGGCACAGTATTTCTGCGCTGAACAAATCTAAGAGGAACCAACGATGCAGGAAATTGATTTTTATCTGGTAGATGCCTTCAGCGACAGGGCGTTCGGCGGCAATGCGGCGGCGGTGTGTCCGCTGGAAGCGTGGCTGCCGGATGAGACGCTGCTGAAGATGGCGAAGCAGCATAATCAGTCAGAGACGGCGTTCTTTGTCCGAACGGATAACGGGTTTGAACTGCGCTGGTTTACCACGCAGGATGAAATTAACCTGTGCGGCCACGCAACCCTCGCGGCTTCTCACGTTATTTTCGAATACCTGGATTATCCGCATACGGAAATCACCTTCACCACGCGCTTTGTCGGCGAACTGACGGTACAACGCAGCGGCGACTGGCTGACGCTTAATTTCCCGGCGTGGTCAACCGAGGTTGCCGATACTCCACCCGCGGTGCTGTTCAGCGCGCTGGGCATTAACGCGGCAAACGAGGTGCGTGTGGGGCGTGACTACATGGTGGTGCTCGACAGCCAGCGGCAGGTGGAAGCGCTGACGCCGGATATCGCGGCTATGCTCCCGCTCGGGAAAATGGTCTGCGTTACGGCGCCGGGGGATGAGTATGATTTCGTCAGCCGCTTCTTCTGCCCGGGGGAAGGGGTACCGGAGGATCCGGTGACCGGATCAGCTCACAGCATGCTGATCCCGTACTGGAGCGAAAAGCTCGGAAAAACGCAGATGTCGGCCCGCCAGGTCTCCTTGCGCGGCGGGGATCTGCGCTGCGAGCTGAAAGGCGACCGCGTGCTGATTGGCGGGCAGGCCACGTTGTATATGAAGGGGAAAATTTTCCTTCGACTCCAGGACTACGTTCAACATTAACAACTGGGCGCTGGTGGCTGACGCTCGTTGAACAGCGCGATAAAAGCCTCGAGCTGGCGGGTCATCGCCCCGCGTCGCCACACCAGCCAGGTGGTGAGCCAGCGCCAGTTTTCCGCCAGCGGCCACGCCGCCACCTGATGATGCCCCGGCATGCTCTCCAGCATGGAGCGGGGCATCAGCGCAATGCCTGCCCCGGCAATCACGCAGGCGAGCATCCCGTGATAGGACTCCATCTCATGGATCCTTCCCGGCGTGACGCGGTCGGCATGGAACCAGCTCTCCAGATGACGCCGGTAAGAACAGTTGGCGCGAAAGGCATACACGTCGCTGCCGCTCACCTGTGTAGCTTTTGACACTTCCGCGTGACCCGCAGGGGTGACCAGCATCATCTCTTCCCGGTAAACCGGCATCCCTTCCAGTTCCGGGTGCGAGAGCGGCCCGTCGACAAAGGCGGCGCTGAGCGTCCCCTCAAGCACGCCGTCAATCATCGTACCGGAAGGTCCGGTGGACAACGCAAACTGAATGCGCGGATAGCGCTGGTTAAACCGCGCCAGACTTTCCGGAATGCGTACGGCGGCGGTACTTTCCAGCGCGCCGAGCGAGAATAATCCCTGCGGTTCATCCCCGGCGACGACCATTCGCGCTTCGTCAACCAGCGCCAGGATCTGCTTGCTGTAGCGCAAAAAATTGTGCCCGGCGGGGGAAAGCCGCAGGCGCTGATTCTCGCGAATAAACAGTTCCACGCCGAGGTCCGCTTCTAGCTGTCGGATGCGGGTGGTGAGGTTTGACGGCACCCGGTGTACCTTCTGCGCCGCCTGGGTAATGCTGCCGGTCAGTGCGACGGCGTTAAACATCTCAAGCTGAGTTAAGTCCATACCGTTCTCGTATTGTGAATAAGGTGGTGAGTATTATTCATTTTTAAGAAATAGCAGAGTAGGCCACAATCAATCAACTGTTATTACGTGGAGAACATCATGACCTATTCATCTGCTACCCATGCCCACTCTGTCAACCCGGCTACCGGCGAAACGCTGGCTGCTTACCCGTGGGCAACGTCCCATGACGTTGAGCGTGCCATTGCGCAGGCGGATACCGGTTTTCGTCAGTGGCGACGCGAAAGCGTGGCGCACCGGGCGCAAAAACTTCGCGATCTGGGTGCGGCGCTGCGTAGTCGTGCGGAAGAGATGGCGCAGACTATCTCCCGGGAGATGGGCAAGCCCATTATGCAGGCGCGTGCGGAGGTGGCTAAGTCCGCCAGCCTTTGCGACTGGTACGCTGAACACGGCCCGGCGATGCTGCACCCGGAATCTACCCAGGTCGAAAATGCGGTGATTGAGTACCGTCCGCTTGGGCCCGTTCTGGCGGTGATGCCGTGGAACTTCCCGCTCTGGCAGGTGCTGCGCGGTGCGGTGCCGATCCTGCTGGCAGGGAACAGCTATCTGCTTAAACATGCGCCTAATGTGCTCGGCTCGGCGGAGCTGATCGGGAAGGTATTCGCGGATGCCGGTTTCCCGGAGGGGGTCTTTGGCTGGGTGAACGCGACGAATGATGGCGTCAGCCAGGCGATTAACGATCGTCGTATCGCGGCGGTGACCGTAACCGGCAGCGTTCGGGCTGGTGCGGCAATTGGCGCGCAGGCGGGCGCGGCGCTGAAGAAATGCGTGCTGGAGCTGGGCGGTTCCGATCCGTTTATCGTTCTGAACGATGCCGATCTGGATCTGGCCGTCAACGCGGCGGTGGCCGGACGTTATCAGAATACCGGGCAGGTTTGTGCGGCGGCAAAACGCTTTATTGTGGAAGCGGGCGTGGCGGACGCCTTTACCCAACGCTTTGTTGACGCGGTCAAGGCGCTGAAGATGGGCGCACCGGATGAGGAAGATAACTATATTGGCCCGATGGCGCGATTTGATCTTCGCGATGAACTGCATCAGCAGGTGCAGGCTACGCTGGCGGAAGGGGCGACCCTGCTGCTGGGCGGAGAGAAGATGTCTGGGACCGGTAACTATTATGCCCCAACCGTACTCGGCGGCGTCACCCCACAGATGACGGCCTTTCGTCAGGAGCTGTTTGGTCCGGTGGCGGCAATTACCATTGCGAACGATGCGGCGCACGCATTGCAGCTGGCTAACGACAGCGATTTTGGCTTATCGGCGACGGTCTTTACCGAGAACGATGCGCTGGCTGAAACCTTTGCGCGCGAGCTGGAGTGCGGCGGGATCTTTATCAACGGCTACAGCGCCAGCGATGCGCGCGTCGCGTTTGGCGGGGTGAAGAAGAGCGGCTTCGGGCGAGAGCTTTCTCATTTCGGCCTGCATGAGTTCTGTAATGTGCAGACGGTGTGGAAGGATCGCGTGTAGTCTTGTTGCCGGGTAAGGCCAGGCCGCTACCCGGCAATTCACGTTTCCTGTCATTTTTGCGTAATGGTTCTGTCATTTTCGTTTCGTAGACTCGCTCGCGTCTAACGTATTGTTACAGAAGAAAATTATGAACCTAACGCAAATTTTTAGTCGTCTTGCGCCGCGCTTTATCCCTCGTCAGTTTGGCCTGCTGACCGGCATCTTTTGTATTATTGGCCTTTTCTCCGCCCTGCAACTCTCTTCCTCCTTCCTGCTGACCGCCTCCCTGAATGAAGCCCAGCGTAACGAACAGCGCAATCAGCTGGCCTGGCAGCAGCAGAGCAGGCTGGATCAGGCCCGTATTTCTCTGCTGGCGGCCAGCGATCTGCTCAACCGCTCCGGCGTGTACTTTATGCAGGACAAGGAGACCGGCTCGGAAGGAAGCTGGCATAGCCTGATGGACGAGGCGCAAAAATCCCTGGCGGCGTCACAGCAGGCATGGCAGGCCTGGCTCGCGCTTAATCCGCCGAAAGACGAGGGGTTGGTTAACAGCTATCAGCTGTTTTTCGACGCCATCCGAGAGCAGGCGGAGGGGCTGGTGAAAACCAACAGCATCGACCTCTTTTTCGCCGTACCCGCCCAGGCGTTTCAGACCGATTTTAATGACAATTTCGCACGCTATCAGCAACGGAGTGAGAAGCAGACGATACAGGGGCGTCAGTCGCTCATGGAACAACTCTCAGGTCTGCAACGGCTGTTCCTGTTTGCGCCACTGGTGCTGCTGACCATTGCCATTGCCGTCTGGTTCGGAATGGCGAAGTGGGTGATATCCCCGCTACGCCGTCTGATTATCCATATTAACCAGCTTGCGGCAGGGGATTTGTCAGGCACGCCGCCTGACGTTGTGCGCTTTAACCGTGAAATCAGCCAGCTCAGCGGCAGTATTACCGCCATGCAGCGCGGGCTCCAGCAACTGGTGACCCAGGTCAGCGAGGCCACTACCTCCATGGTTGAAAATATCGGATCGCTTGCGCAGGGGAATCAGAAGCTTTATCAGCAGTCTACGCGACAGGCCAAAGAGCTGGAGGAGGTGACCGCACACATCGCCGATCTCGAAACCCACGTTGAGGGGAACACGGGTTATGCTAAACTCGCCCGCTCGCGCGCGGATGAAGCCCGACAGGCTGCCGCTGGTGGGGAGCAAATGATGTCAGCGGTGAATGGCTCGATGCAGACGATCGTCGACCGATCCTCAGAGATGCGCGGGATCGTCGCGATGATCGACAGCGTGGCGTTTCAGACCAACATTCTGGCCCTCAATGCTGCCATTGAAGCCGCCCATGCAGGAGAGCAGGGGCGCGGATTTGCGGTGGTTGCCCGGGAAGTGGGACTGTTGGCCAGAAAAAGCAGTCACTCTACGCAAACCATCCAGGCGCTGATTAACCACTCGCTACAGGGCATTGAAGAAGGTTCTCAGGTGGTAAACCGTCTGGAAGAGAATTTGCAACAGGTCACCGGGCTGGTGGCGAATCTGAGCAGCCTGCTGAATGATATTTCGCTGGCTACCCTGAATCAGGGGGACAGCATTCATCAGATGACCCGTCAGCTTCAGGCGCTGAATCAGGTATCGCGTCGGACAGATATGCTGGTTAGCGAAGCGTCAAATGCCTCTGAGCGCCTGCATCAGCAGTCCGATCTTTTGTTGCAGGCCGTCTCGCGTTTTCGTCTCCCTGCCTGACGTGACGTATCAGCCTCTGTTATACTCGCAGCCCGTTTTAGCCTGAGGGCAAGGAGCAAAGTGTGGCTGCGGTCATCCATAATGAGATGCTGGACGAGATTCTGGCGCAGGTTCGTCCGTTACTGGGGCAGGGTAAGGTTGCCGATTACATTCCCGCGCTGGCTTCGATCAGCGGTAATAAGCTCGGTATCGCCATTTGTACTGTCGACGGTCAGCGTTTTCAGGCGGGAGACGCGCTTGAGCGCTTTTCGATTCAGTCGATCTCAAAAGTGCTTAGCCTCGTTGCCGCCATGCGCCAGTATGACGAGCAGGAGATCTGGCAGCGGGTGGGCAAAGATCCGTCCGGTCAGCCGTTCAACTCCCTTCTCCAGCTGGAAATCGAACAGGGTAAGCCGCGTAACCCGTTTATTAACGCCGGGGCGCTGGTGGTGTGCGATATGCTGCAAAGCCGGCTGAGCGCGCCGCGCCAGCGGATGCTCCAGATTGTGCGGCAGCTTTCCGGCGTGCAGGACATCGCCTACGATCCGGTGGTAGCGCGCTCTGAATTTGAACACTCTGCACGTAACGCCGCCATTGCCTGGCTGATGAAGTCCTTCGGCAACTTTCATAATGACGTCGCCACGGTGCTGCAAAACTATTTTCATTACTGCGCGCTGAAGATGAACTGCGTCGAACTGGCGCAGACTTTTCTGTTTCTGGCGCATCAGGGCCATGCCCCGCATCTGGGCGAGGACGTTGTCTCCCCGATGCAGGCCCGGCAGATCAACGCCTTAATGGCAACCAGCGGGATGTATCAGAATGCCGGGGAGTTTGCCTGGCGCGTGGGGCTGCCGGCTAAATCCGGCGTTGGCGGTGGGGTCGTGGCGATTGTCCCTCACGAGATGGCGATTGCCGTCTGGAGCCCGGAACTGGACGAGACCGGAAATTCACTGGCGGGCGTGGCGGCGCTGGAACAGCTGACCAAACGCCTTGGACGGTCCGTATACTGATGTCCACGTTAGATCCTCTGTTCGCGCGCCTGGCTCGCTCCACGTTCCGTTCACGATTTCATTTAGGGACGAAAGAGCGGCAATACTGCTGGGATAAGGGCGCGGAGACTATCGATAAGCATGCCGCCGATTTTGTCGCCGCGCGGCTGGCGCCTGCACACCCGGTGAATGACGGTAAGCAGACGCCAATGCGCGGCCATCCGGTTTTTATCGCCCAGCATGCCACGGCAACCTGCTGTCGGGGCTGTCTGGCTAAGTGGCACGCTATCCCGCAGGGCGTGCCGCTGAGTGCGCAGCAACAACAGTATATCGTCAACGTAATCCATCATTGGCTGGTCATAGAGGTAAATCGTGCCTCCTGAACTGACAATGTCTCTGTTTAAGCTACGCTTTTACTAATGCTCAGCGTCAGGAGACGTTATGAAGGCACCTCAAATTCCCGTGAATGAAGCGGAGCGCATGAATGCTCTGCGCGAGTCCGGTCTGCTTGAGATCGACAATTACCCCGCGTTTGATCGTCTTACGCGGCTGGCAACACGCTTTTTCAGGGTGCCGCTGGCGATGATTACGCTGGTGGATGACCACGCCGCGATCGTGAAGTCTGCCGACGGCCAGGTACCTGCCACCCAGCCTCGCGATCTCTCGTTTTGTGGTCATACGATCCTGGGTGACGCGCCGCTGGTGGTGAGTGACACGCTGCTGGACGAACGCTTTGCGGATAATCCGCAGGTGGTGGGAGATCCGGGCGTGCGCTTTTACGCCGGTTTCCCGCTGCGTTTACGTGACGGGGCGTGCGTGGGATCGTTGTGTCTCATTGATTACGCGCCTCGTGAGTTTACCGCGGCGGATGCCGCCGTACTGGGCGATCTCAGCGCGCTGGCAGAGGATGAATTTGCGGCCGTTAGCGCGGCCACAACCGATGAACTCACGGGGCTGTTTAACCGTCGCGGGTTTAACCAGTTTGCGCAGTTTGCACTGTCGGTTTCGCAGCGTCGGGCAGAACCCTTAACCCTTGGCTGGCTGGATCTGGACCATTTCAAAACCATCAACGATCGCTTCGGACATCAGGAGGGGGACAAAGCTCTGAAAGCGATGGCCGCCCTGATGCGTTCCTCGTTCCGCGAGGCCGATCTGCTGGTACGTTTCGGGGGAGATGAGTTCGCGGTGCTGTTTGCGGATACCGATGAGCCTGGCGCCTGGATCGCGATGCAGTATCTCGTGGAACAAACGGAAAAGTATAACGCGCGTCAGCTACATCCCTGGTCGTTACAGTTCTCCTGGGGGCTGAGCGAGTTCGATCATCACCGCAACGATATGCAGGCATGGCTAAAACACGCGGATGCGCAAATGTACGCCATGAAGCGGCAACACCACGGCGAGAAATGACATAACGAAATCCTATGTCATCACTTATTGCGTTACAAAAATGTTAATAGCAAAGTGGAGAGATTCAACCTAAGGACGCGCAATGAACTCTCCCATGCTGATTAAACCTCTCTCCCGGCAGGACATCCTCACCCACATCGATGCCCTGAACGATATTCTCGTCAACTGTGTCAACGGCGGCGCCTCTGTCAGCTTTGTGCTGCCTTTTTCTGCCGGGAAAGCCCAAACCTTCTGGGTCGGCGTCGCAGACAGCGTCAGGCGCGACGAGCGTACCGTCCTGGGCTGTTTTGATGCGGAGCAGGGGCTGGTTGGCACGGTCCAGCTGATCACCAATCAGCCTGAAAACCAGCCGCACCGTGCAGATGTCGCGAAACTGCTGGTTCATGAGAAAGCGCGCCGTAAAGGGGCGGCAATGGCGCTGATGGAAGCCCTGGAGGCGGTTGCACGTGAAAAAGCGCTTACGGTACTGGTGCTTGATACCTCAACCGGCAGCGGCGCGGAGACGTTTTACCAGAGAGCAGGCTGGCAAAAGGCGGGGGAGATCCCACGCTACGCCCTAATGCCGAACGGGGACATGACGGCGACCTCGGTGTTCTATAAATTTCTGTGATTATTTTTCACCATCGCATCCTGAGTTGATCCAGACAGGGGTTATGGTCCTGAAGTTTTGATAAGTTATCACACCAATCTTATCAGGCTGTATGACTAATCATAAAGGACCTCCATTGTGAACACACTCAACCGTCGTGATTTCCCCGGTGCGCGCTATCCTGAACGTATCATCCAGTTTGGCGAAGGTAACTTCCTGCGCGCGTTCGTTGACTGGCAAATCGACCTCTTAAACGAGCATACCAATCTCAATGCCGGTGTGGTGATTGTGCGGCCGATCCAGAGCGATTTTCCGCCGTCCCTGAGCACCCAGGATGGTCTGTATACAACGATTATTCGCGGTCTGAATGAGCAGGGGGAAGCGGTAAGCGATGCGCGTCTTATTCGTTCCGTGAATCGTGAAATCAGCGTCTACAGCCAGTACGATGAATTTCTGAAGCTCGCCCATAACCCGGACATGCGGTTTGTCTTCTCCAATACCACGGAGGCGGGGATCAGCTATCACGCGGGGGATAAGTTTGACGATGCGCCAGCTGTCAGCTATCCGGCCAAACTGACGCGTCTGCTGTTCGAGCGCTTTACCCACTTTAACGGGGCAGCGGATAAAGGCTGGATTATCATTCCTTGCGAACTCATCGACTACAACGGCGATGCCCTGCGTGAACTGGTGCTGCGCTATGCACAGAAGTGGGCGCTGCCGGCGGCATTCATTGCGTGGCTGAATGATGCTAACACTTTCTGTTCGACGCTGGTTGACCGCATTGTTACCGGCTATCCGCGTGATGAGGTGGCAGAGCTGGAAGCCGGGCTGGGCTATCACGACAGCTTCCTCGACACGGCGGAACATTTCTATCTGTTTGTTATTCAGGGGCCGAAATCACTTGCAGCTGAACTGCGCCTGGATAAATACCCGCTCAACGTCCTGATTGTTGACGATATCAAGCCGTATAAAGAGCGTAAGGTGGCGATCCTCAACGGCGCGCACACGGCGCTGGTTCCGGTCGCTTTTCAGGCCGGCCTGGATACGGTAGGGGAAGCCATGAACGACGCGGAAATTTGCGCGTTCGTAGAGAAGGCTATATATGAGGAGATTATTCCGGTCCTGGATCTGCCGCGCGACGAGCTGCACTCCTTCGCCAGTGCCGTAACGGGGCGTTTCCGTAATCCGTACATTAAGCATCAGCTGCTGTCGATTGCCCTGAACGGGATGACCAAGTACCGCACCCGCATTCTGCCGCAACTGCTGGCAGGGCAGAAGGCGACCGGCAAACTGCCAGCACGTCTGACCTTTGCTCTGGCGGCGCTGATTGCATTTTACCGTGCCGAGCGCAACGGTGAGCGCTATCCGGTGCAGGACGATGCGCACTGGCTTGAACGTTACCAGCAGTTGTGGACGCAACATCACGACAAACAGGTCACTACCCGTGAACTGGTATCGTCAGTGTTAAGCGTGAGCGAGCACTGGGAACAGGATCTCACTCTGGTGAACGGACTGGTAGACCAGGTTGTGCTGGATCTGGATGCAATTTTAAGCAAAGGCATGCGCGATGCGGTAAAACCGCTCTGCTAATCATAATGCCCGGCGTTGGCCGGGTTTTTTACAGACTACTTTTAGTTACAACATACTATACGTTCTTTTTTTAAAAAGCACATGCAGCACCGTGCGGTTGAGGCTTAACAGGTCAGAAAATGCAATGAACTATTAACATGCTTGCAACCGTGAGGGGGATCACGTTTAATAGCCGCGCTCTTTACTTTTCTGAAGCTGATTATGATTGTTCGTCCTCAACAGCACTGGCTGCAACTGATTTTTGTCTGGCATGGTTCGGTACTTCCCAAAATTTATACCCGACTGCTGCTTAACTTCCTGCTTTCCATCGCCGTGATTGTCATGCTGCCGTGGTACACCTCGCTGGGTATCCGGTTTACCGTCGCGCCGTTCAGCATTCTGGGCGTGGCTATCGCCATCTTCCTGGGATTTCGCAATAACGCCTGTTATTCGCGCTACGTTGAGGCGCGTCTGCTTTGGGGGCAGTTGATGATAGCGGCGCGCTCGCTGTTTCGCGAGGTAAAAAACACCTTGCCGGATGATAAACATCTTGGAGAGTTTGTCCGCCTGCAAATCGCGTTTGCTAACTGTCTGCGTATGACCCTGCGCAGAGAAACCAATGCCGATCAGCTGTCCCGCTATCTGGCTCCAGACGATTTACGCAAAGTGATGGACGCCAACTCGCCAGCGAACCGTATCCTGCTGATCATGGGGGAGTGGCTGGCCGTACGGCGGCGTAGCGGGCACCTTTCAGACATCCTGTTTCACAGCCTCAACAACCGCCTGAATGATATGTCCATCGTGCTGGCTGGCTGTGAGCGTATCGCCAATACGCCAGTCCCGTTTGCCTATACGCTGATCCTGCACCGGACGGTGTATCTGTTCTGCATCATGCTGCCGTTTGCGCTGGTAGTTGATCTGCATTACATGACGCCCTTTGTCTCTGCGCTGATTTCCTACACTTTTATCTCGCTGGATACGCTGGCGGAAGAGCTGGAAGATCCGTTTGGGACGGAAGATAACGATCTGCCGCTGGACGCCATCTGCAACATGATGGAGCGCGATCTGTTGCAGATGAACGATGAAGAGAATATCCCTGAAAGACTGATGCCTGATAAGCATTATCAGCTGACCTGACGGGCATTCCATTCGTCGCGGGTGATTTCCCACAGCTCCGAATCCAGCAGGCCGCTGACGTAGGCTTTCTTCTCCGTCCTGATAAGCCGCATACCGCTGCTGTCTGAAATACGTCGGGAGCGGCTGTTGGCCGCCGCTTTCGGCGCACGTAACACCGGTTTATTGAGCGTATTAAACCAATAATCCGTTGCCGCAATGCTCGCTTCCCGCATATATCCCTGGTCCTGAAATTCCGGCGCAAGCCAGAAGCCCCGGTTGTTGTCCTCCACGTCATACAGGCAAATCACCCCCATCAGTTCGTCAGGCGCTTCGCGACGGCGAATCGTCCAGAACCACGCAATCCCTTTGTCCATGTCGGGCAGTGCAACGTTGTTGACGTAGTTTTCAGCACCGTTTTCCGGGTAGGGCCAGGGGACTGAAGCCACCATATAGCGGACAATCTCCCAGCGGGGATAGCGTTGCTGGATCTGGACGGCATCGGCGGCAACAAGGGGTTTAAGTAATAAGCGTTCTGTCGTAAGCGTGGGTATCGTCATCCGGTGATCTCCATATTTGAGCGTTATCATTTGTTTGGGTTCTGATATTTCATCAATATCACATTCCAGTTGGTCGTGCTTTTGTTATTCAGATTTATCCATAAAGGAGTATGTAATGCCAAGAAAAGCCAGGCCCGAAGAAGCCGAAACACTCTGGCACGTCCGTAACGAAGCGATGCGCCATGGCTGTAAAATCTGTTACGACGCAGAAGTGATTGCGCGCTGGACGTCAGAAAAGATGCCTGAACATTACCGTACCTCCAGGTCGATTTCGTGTTATAGGCCTGCCCCATGCAGGAGCTGAACTGCTCCCAAATGGAGCTACGGTTTACGAAGTTCAATAGTTTATTTACATTTGCTTACATAAATACACTTTCTTTACATTAAGTAATGTAAGATATTTTTTTAGCACAAAATGCAAAACTAAATTAAATGGAGATGATTTATGTCGAATATAAGAGCATTAAGCCTTAATGAGATAGCATTAGTAAGTGGCGGCAATGGAAGCGGTAATTATGAAGGTGCCGGTAGTCGTAACACCAGCTCTAAACCTGGTAATTCAAAAGGAAACAATGGCTCTATTTACAAGGGCGTTGACTCATGCGGCGCAGGAATCATCGGTGGTCTAATCGCCGGCTCTCCTGGGGGGCCAGTGGGTATGACCGCTGGGGTAATTGGTGGAGCTATAGCTGGTCAGTGCACAAAAGATAGTTTTTCAGATCGTGGTAGTAAAGATAAAAGTAATAATTACAACGGCCCCGGACAATGCCGTTGGTAAGTAATTTGAGTTGTGTGTGATAATAATTTAAAAGCTCATTATAACTGAATGTTATTCTAGGTGTTTCGATATTTAATGATTATTCGAAGTAGTCATGATGAGCTATTATTTTTGATAAAGTTAATGTAATCACAAGTATCGGGTTAAGCATGAAACAATTTTTAAATTTCCTAATTTACTTATTTTTTTTCATTATCGCATTTACCCTTTTGAAATACGCTGAAGTTCTTGAGTTTGACGAAGTATCACGGCCAGGGATTATATCAAGGTTTCTTATTGCGTTGATTGTATTAATAGCAGTAACTCGATGGGGCGTTAACTTGATGAATAGGTTTAAAAGTAAATAAAGTACACTCCGATAAAAATTGTTGTGTTGCAGAATGGAATCATTACAAATGTTCACTGAAGTTAAAGTGCATGATATCAAAAAATGATTACGATATCATAGCCATATTTGTTGATTCTTATATTAAATATGAATTAATAATAGGTTGAACATGATAATCTTTAGGCATGTCTATCCATTCATTTATAGTAAGAAAAACGTAATTGTTCTTTTTATTGCGTCTGTTATCTCAATAATAATTACGTTATCGCCATCCATAACCCTCCGCTATCTTACTCTCGATGTGTCATTTTTCTTATTGTTTATTGCGGAATTTTCAATTGCATTTTTCTTGTATATTTTTTACTTAAGGAAGTTGGATGGTTTTAAATTACGCCCAAGTAGAGATTTAACTTCAATAAAATTTTCTATTGTTGTGTTGTTTGTCATTTTGCTGGTTCAGTATAATGTTTATCTTTACAGGGATAATTTATATCATTATGGACCTTCCCATATTAGTTTTATAGCATTTATAATAGCCACCTTCGTAGTCCCATATTATGAGGAGATTATATACAGGGGCTGTATCTTCGGTGTTTTCCACTCAATTTTTAATAAAAAGTATATTATCCCATGTATATTGACTTCATTGTCTTTTTGTCTGATGCATGGACAGTATTATAACATTTTAGATCAATCCATTCTTTTTTTGGTGTCAATATTGCTATTAATAGTTAGAATAAGAAGCAGAGGGCTTTTTTATCCTATTATAATTCATTCGTGCATGAATGCTTTTGTTTTGTCGTTAAATTTTTGAAGGGTATTTGGGATATGAATATCTTCAGGGAAGAGGCTTTAAATCATCAAACAGATTCTGATTATGGTGAGATTGTCTTACCTGCGTCATTCGGTTTATCAGTAAGCGCACTCACAACGTTATTCATATTTCTGTGCCTGATACTCTTTATTCTTTATGGTAGCTATACACGTAAGGCTCACCTTTCCGGAATCGTTATGCCCTCATCCGGGCTGGTAAAAATCACTCCTCAATATGCTGGCTACGTAACCAAATTGACCGCCTCAGAAGGTCAACACATTATTGCCGGTGAGACTCTTTATCATATCAGCGGTGAACATTTCAACGAACAGGGGGCAGGTACACTCGCTGCTATAAGACTTTCCCTACAAACTCAGTTTACAATGCTGACTTCTCAACAGACCCTGGAATTGCGTGACAACAGTCAGCAGCAGCATGCCATACAACAGCGAATAGTTTCCCTGAAACCTCAGGTTAAAAGTGCAGAAAAGCGTCTGTCACTTGCCGTGCATCAGGCTGCGCTGGCCGTGTCTGTTATGGAGCGCTATAAGAAACTTGCTGATACGCATTACGTATCAGATATCGAATACCAGCAGAAGCAGATTGACGTTTCAACGTCACAGCAAAACGTTGAGGATCAGCGTCAGGGGCTTCTGCAACTGCACACCGCGATGGAGGCTGCTAAAGACGACCTTGACCATCTCATCGTTCAGGGTGAAAGCCGGAAGGCTGAAATGGACAGGCAGTTGCAGGTGATCAGGCAACAGCAGGACGAACTGGCAGGTAAGGAAAATTTCACGCTGACTTCACCGGGCGAGTATTACACTGTCCGTCAATTTTAACATGCAGTGGACAGCACGGGTTTTCCATCATCAGGTCCATCTTCCTCTGGCCTGGTTTGATGCACGCAGTAAGGGGAGTATTAATGCTCGTTTTGAGGCGGTAGATACCATCCAGCAGGCGCTGACTACGCAAGTGCTGGAAGGTATTCTGGATGTGTTGCTCGTGGTGACTGCGCTTTGCATGATGCTGCTGTACAGTCCTGAAATGACATTGATCGCCGTACTTGCAGCCATTTTCTATGGTGTGTTGAGGGCACTGTGGTATCCGTCCCTTCGACAGTCGGCAGAAGATGCCTGGGATGCAGGTGCCAAGGAGTCCGGGCATTTTCTTGAAACACTCAACGGGATCCTCAGCCTGAGAATTAACGGTGTGACGGCACATCGTGAGGCCGCCTGGCTGAATCTCAACGTTGCCCGCAGAAATACGCAGTTGCGTCAGAGCCGTCTGCTGATGTGCTATGACATTGCTCACACTCTTACCGGCAGCGTGGTATCAGCAATCATTTTGTGGAAAGGCGCCGGGGAGGTATTGAATGGAACCTTCACCGTCGGCATGCTGGTTGCTTATTTATCCTATCAGACGCGTTTTTCTTCCAGTATCAGTAGCCTGACTGATAAGTTTTTTTCCTGGCGTATGCTCGATGTTTACAACGAACGACTGGCTGATATTGTACTGACCCCGACAGAAGGCCTTCAGCAACAGCCTTTTCGTGAGCATAACAACGCTTCGCACATTCCTTCTGTATCCCGCAGGGAGATGGATGAATATGCTCATGCTCCTCTAGTACTTGAGCACATCATCTTCAGCCAAAAGGGAGGGGAAAATCCGATAATCGGCGGGGTGTCGCTGACACTCAATCCCGGAGAAGTCGTTGCTATTACAGGTAAATCCGGATGCGGGAAAACGACACTGGTGAAGCTTATCCTTGGGATCCACATCCCTGATGAGGGCAGGATCAGGGCATTTGGCATATTGCATACGCATCCGGATTATTTTCAGGTTCGTCAGCGTATCGGTACCGTACTGCAGGATGACCATCTTTTCAAAGGTTCTGTAGCAGATAACATTATTTTTTTCAGTGATGACCGAAATTATGAACGAATGATCCAGTGCGCAAGACTGGCACTTATCGACAGCGATGTTATGGCAATGCCGATGGGGTATCAGACGCTGATTGGTGAAACCGGCGGAGGGCTTTCCGGAGGACAAAAACAACGCATTCTGCTGGCAAGGGCGTTGTACAAGAAACCGGGATTCCTGTTACTGGATGAAGCGACCAGCCACCTTGATGTTGAGAGTGAAATCCGGATAAGCCAGACCTTACGTCAACTGGGGCTTCCTGTTCTGCTGATAGCCCATCGCCCGGAAACCATAGCCTCTGCAGACCGGGTTTTGTATCTGGCAGACGGCTACTTAACGGAGCTGAATCTCCAGCATACAGTCAATAATGGCGAGTCTGTTTGTGAATATACTAATGACGTGATGGCAAAAAATTAACCTTAACGTACATAATTTTCGATATCCAAACTTACCCCTATCTGGAAGATCTATTTGTTGACGCTGCCGAACGTGGCGCAGGGGCGGGTAAAGCGCTTATCGACGCCCTGATCGATGAGGGTAAGCGGGAAGGGTGGTCAAAACTCTACTGGGTAACCCGCATGCACAATCCGGCGCGTAAGCTGTATGACCACTATGGTGAAGCCGACGATTACGTCCGGTACCGAATCACCCCTTAACCGGGTTTGTATCACACTGTATCTGCGTCTGTGATACATACACAGGTATGCAATAAAGCCGCATCCGCACACATCCTTTATACAAACGCATGGTGTTATATCTCCGTCAACTGAACTCACCCGGAGATAACATCATGTTTAACAAACTCGCATACTCAGCCGTCGCCCTGACCGTTTCGCTTGGCACCGTGATGTCCTGTCAGGCGGAAGCGATGGGCAAGGATTACGCGTCGGCCTTCAACCAGGTAAAACAGATTAACGCTGGCGATCTTAACGTCGGTTATGTCGATATCGGGCCGAAAGAGGGGCAACCGGTGATCCTGCTGCATGGCTGGCCGTACGACATTCACAGCTACGCTGAAGTGGCCCCCGCGCTGGCCGCGAAAGGGTATCGTGTCATTGTGCCGTCCCTGCGCGGGTACGGCACCACGCGCTTTATTTCTGATAAAACACCGCGAAACGGCCAGCCTGCGGCGATGGCAAAAGACATCGTCAACCTGATGGACGCCCTGAATATCAGACAGGCGGTGTTTGCCGGTTATGACTGGGGGGCGCGTACGGCGGATATCGTTGCGGCGCTCTGGCCGGAACGCGTGAAATCGCTGGTCTCGGTGAGTGGCTACCTGATCAGCAGCCAGGCGATTGGCAAACAGCCTTTACCGCCGAAGGCAGAGGTTCAGTGGTGGTATCAGTTCTATTTCGCCACGCCGCGCGGTGCGGAAGGCTATGCTAAAAATACGCACGATTTTGCCCGGTTGATCTGGTCCCAGGCTTCGCCTGACTGGAAATTCAGCGATGCCACCTTCAATGCGAGCGCCAAATCCCTCGATAACCCGGACCACGTTGCCGTCACGCTCAGTAATTACCGCTGGCGTCTGGGGCTGGAGAAGGGGGAGCAGAAATATCACGCCTACGAACAAAAGCTGGCTAAGCTGCCGAACATTACGGTGCCGACCATCACCATCGAGGGCGGTAACAACGGGGCACCACATCCTGCACCCGCAGCCTATGCGGGGAAGTTCACCGGAAAATATGAGCACCGTACTTTCGGCGCAACGGTTGGCCACAACCCGCCGCAGGAAGATCCGCAGGACTTTGTTAACGCGGTTGTCGACGCGGATAAGCTCTGATATGTGCTATTTTCAATCCGTTACCTCTTAATCAGGGAGCCTGCGGTGGAGCATATTGATCACATCCTTGTCGTCGATGACGACAGGGATATTCGTGAGCTGATTGTCGATTACCTCGTGAAATCCGGCTACCATGCCTCTGGCGCGGCGAACGGGAAAGAGATGCGCGTAGTGCTCGACAAACAGCATATCGACCTGGTGGTGCTGGACGTGATGATGCCCGGCGATGATGGCCTGACGCTGTGTCGACAGCTGCGCAGCAGCAGGCATAAGGATCTGCCGATCCTGATGCTCACCGCGCGCAACGAGGACACGGACCGCATCCTGGGGCTGGAGATGGGCGCCGACGATTACGTGGTGAAACCGTTTGTGGCCCGCGAACTGCTGGCGCGTATCAAAGCTATCCTGCGTCGTTTTCGTACTATGCCGCCTAATCTTCAGGTGACCGAGGCAGGGCGCCTGGTGGTGTTCGGGGAATGGCAGCTGGATACCGTGGCGCGTCATCTGATTGATAACGAGGGTATGGTTGTGGCGCTCAGCGGGGCGGAATATCGCCTTTTGCGCGTATTCCTCGATCATCCTCAACGGGTGCTGACCCGCGACCAGCTGCTGAACCTGACGCAGGGACGTGATGCTGAGCTGTTTGAGCGTTCGATTGATCTCCTGGTGAGCCGCGTGCGACAGCGTCTGAATGAAGATGCCCGCACGCCCGCCTACATTAAAACCGTTCGCAGCGAAGGCTACGTTTTTACCATGCCGGTGACCATCGTCGAGGCCAATGAATGACCCTGTGGCCCCGCACCTTACTGGCCCGGCTGCTGATCATTGTGCTGCTTGGACTCTTGCTGGCTAACGCGCTCAGCCTGACGCTGGTCATGGTTGAGCGAATGCGCAGCGCGCGTTCGGTTATGCTGGGCAATCTTGAGAACGACGTGGCGACCAGCGTGGCTATTCTCGACCGGCTTCCGGCCAAAGAGCGGGCAGAGTGGCTGGAACGGCTCAGTCGCGGTAATTATCGCTATATCCTTGGCCCCGGCGAGGCAGGCGCCGCGCCAACGGACAAGCGCTCGCGGGATGCGATTCGCACCCTGAAAGAGACGCTTTCAGCCCAATATCAGCTTCAGTTTACGGCGGTGCCAGGGCCGATTTCCCATATTCAGGCCCATCTGACGCTCCGCGACGGCGCACCGCTCACCATCGATCTGATCCCGCGCATGCCGCCTGTCGCCAGCTGGTTGCCCGTGGTGCTGGTTCTTCAGCTGTTACTTGTCGCGCTCTGCTCCTGGGTTGCCGTGCGCCAGGTTGTCCGGCCCTTCCTGCAATTCACGCGCGCGGTTGATTCCCTCGATCCTGCGGCCCATTCTCCGATGACTGAAAAAGGTCCGGTTGAGGTGCGCCAGGCAGCGCACGCTTTTAATGAGATGCAGTCGCGGATACAGACCTATCTGCGTGAACGCGCGCAGATTCTGGCGTCCATTTCTCACGATCTCCAGACGCCCATCACGCGCATGAAGCTGCGGATCGAAATGGCGGATCAGCCCGAACTCCGCGATAAGCTGCTGAGCGACCTGGATAATATGTCGCGCCTGGTACGGGAGGGGATTGCCTATGCCCGGTCATCAGAATCTCTGGAAGAGACCACGCTGAAGCTGGAGCTGAATGCGTGGGTTAACAGCATCGCCAGTGATTATCAGGACATTGGTAAAAACGTGCAGTTTCATGCACGCAATGCGCGTCTGCCGATCGTCACTCGTCCCCAGGCATTGCGCAGGGTAATGACCAATCTGCTGGATAATGCGCTGAAGTTTGGCGATAGCGCGGTAATAGAGATTGATGAAGATGAAAGGCAGGTCGCGATCCGCATTATGGATAACGGCCCTGGCATCCCGGAGGCAGAACTGGAGGCGGTGTTACAACCGTTCTACCGGGTTGAAACATCGCGCAACCGGGAAACGGGCGGCACCGGGTTAGGCCTCGCCATTGCCGCGCAGCTCACCGCCCAGCTTGACGGGAAATTGCAGCTTGCAAACCGGGCGGAGGGCGGGCTGGCCGTAAGCGTAACCCTTCCGCGCGGTTAATTGTACGCCTGTGTATCTGCACCCCGCGCCGATACGCAGGCAGACAAAATTCAGCTTTTCGCACACGGCCTGAACACATTCGTACGGTGAAATAACCTCACTGCACCTTCGCAGCAACCGTATCGTGAGGTCGTTATGTTTCTGATAATCGCTTTTTTAGGCGGCATGATTAGCCTGCTCAGTCCGTGCACGCTTCCCGTCATTCCTCTGCTATTCGCCGGCTTTCAGGGGCAGCGCAAACACATTCTGGCGCTTCTGGCGGGAATGATTGTGATGTTCATGTTGGTGGCGATGGTAGTAACGGTTGCCAGCGAGTGGATCGCTGACGCCACCGTTATCGGTCGCTGGATTGCGCTGCTGGTACTGAGCATTGCCGCCCTGGCCCTGATCTTCCCGCAGTTCGCTCAGCGCATTGCCCGCCCGGCGGTCAGCGCGGGAAACGTTCTCAACACCCACAGCATGCAGCGACGCGGCCTGGTTTCGGATTTTCTGGCAGGGCTGGCCGTTGGGCTGCTGTGGTCCCCCTGTGCCGGACCGATTCTCGGGGCGATCTTCAGCATTAATATTGCGGGCCACTCGGCCATCGCAACCGGAGCGCTGTTAGCCGCTTACGGCAGCGGGTGCGCGTTGATGCTGGGGCTGCTTGTCGCGGGGGGCCGTAAGCTGATAACCCCTCTGAGAGCCAAATCCGCATTGATGGCACGTTTGCGTCAGGGAGCGGGAGTGATGATGTTAGCCGCCGTTGCGTTCAACGCCAGCGGGATGACCTCAGCCCTGAAAGGTGCCAACGGTATTGCCGACCAGCTGGAAAATGCCCTGTTGAGCCTTGCGCAACCCACCTCCACGCAGGTGAAACTGCAACCGGTCGCTGACGCGACGCCGGGCAGCCAGCTACCGTCATTAAGCGGCGGTACGGGTTGGGTAAACGGTGACCCTGTCACGTCTGAGGCCTTGCGGGGGAAAGTTGTGCTTATCGATTTCTGGACCTGGGACTGTATCAACTGCCAGCATACGCTTCCGCATGTGCGTGACTGGGCGAAGAAATATCAGTCTGAAGGTCTGGTAGTGATTGGTGTCCACACCCCGGAATACCCCTGGGAAAAGCCGTTATCATCGGTGAAAAACGCGGTCAACAAATGGCAGCTGCCGTACCGCGTAGTGACGGATAATAACTACAAAATCTGGAGCGCGTTCGGAAATCAGTACTGGCCAGCACATTACTATTTCGATGCGAAAGGGCAACTGCGTTACACCGCGTTTGGCGAGGGGAACTACGACAAGCAGGAGGCCGTAATTCAGCAGTTGCTCAAGGAAGCGCGTTCCTGATCCGGCTTACGGAACCCGCTGAGCCACCATAAACAGGCGCGGAAAAGCCAGCAGTATCTGTCCGTTCTCCTGAAGCGGATACTGCTCTTTCAGCAGCTCAAGATAGCGTTTCAGATAGTTTTTCTGCTCGCTTTCGTTGAGTTCCTGTAACCACGGCCGTAACCCCGTCGCGCTGACCCAGTCAATAATCGCCTGATGAGAGCTCATCTGATGGAAGTAAGTGGTGCGCCAGATATCCACGTCGCATCCCGCTTCCGTCAGAATATCGTAGTAGGCATGGATACCCGGCAATGGCTCGCGGCCACGATCGGGGTAGCCCTGTTCCCAGGCAACTTCACGCATCAGGGCGTGCGTCGGCTCAAGCCAGTTGTCAGGCATTTGCACCGCCAGCACGCCGTTTAACTGGAGCAGCGAAACCAGGTGTGGCAGAAGGTGGTAATGGTCCGGGATCCATTGCAGTGAGGCGTTGGCGTAGATCAGGCTGAGCGGCTGGTCAGGTTTGTAGTGCCGGATATCCGCCTCAACAAAGTGGCAGTCTGGCAGGGCCTGTCGGGCTTCCTCCAGCATGGCCGGGGAGTTATCCACGCCGGCGATCTGCGCAGAAGGCCAGCGCTGTTTCAGCAGCGCGGTGCTGTTGCCTGGCCCGCAGCCCAAATCCACGCCAGAGGTTATGTCAGCAAGCGGCACCCGGGCGAGTAACTCAGCGGCGGGACGTGTGCGTTCTGCGCTGTACTGTAGATAAAGAGAGGGATCCCAGTCGGCCATTTTCGCATCTCCATGTTGAGGTGTTCAGCAAGAATAGCACAGGCAAATACCTGCGCCGGGGCAGGTATCTGGCTAATGGTGAGATTATAAAATGCCTTTGAGGGCCAGGTGATAGAGCAGCATGATGGTTTTTCCGTCGACAATCTGCCCATTTTCAATGCCCCGAAGCGCGTCGTCCAGCGTCATTTCCAGTACGTCGATATCTTCTCCCTCTGCTTTAACGCCTCCGCCCGCGCTGGTCCGATCCTGCGGGTGATATTCCGCCAGATAGAAGTAGAGTTTCTCGGTAACCGAGCCCGGGCTCATATAGGCCTCAAAAATTTTCTCTACGCGCGTCACCTTATACCCGGTTTCTTCTTCCGCTTCGGCCTTAATCCGGCTTTCCGGGTCAAGGTTATCGAGCAACCCGGCGGCCGCCTCAATGAGATCCTCTTCGTGACCATTTATAAACACCGGGAAACGGAACTGACGCGTCAGAATGACGGTTTTGCTGTCGCGATTATAGAGCAGGATCGTCGCGCCATTCCCCCGGTCATACACTTCACGCTCTTGTCGCTGCCAGTCGCCATCGCTGCGCTGGAGGTCAAAAGTATATTTTTTCAGGTTATACCAGTTGTCGGACAACGTTTCGCTGTTGATAATGCGTATATCTGCACGTTTTGATTGCACGTTTGGCTCTCCTCTCGTAGAGTAAGCATCATAAACAGCACTATCGTGCAAATACAAGGCACATCGTGCAATAACAGGAATAATTCATGCTCACAAGCCAGCGTAAACAGTTGATTCTGGAAAAACTGGAGGCGGAAGGTCAGGTCCAGTCTACTGCGCTCAGCCTCTTTTTCTCGGTGTCTGAGGACACTATCCGCCGGGATTTACGTGAACTGGCGGCAGAAGGGCGTTTGCAGCGTGTTCACGGCGGCGCACTGCCAGCATCGTCAGCGATTGCGCCTTTTGCCGAGCGTCAGTCCGTTAAAATGGATGCAAAAAAACGCGTGGCACGGCGAGGCGCGCAGCTCATTTCACCGGGGCAGGTGGTGATCATTGATGGCGGGACGACCACCTCCGAACTTATTACGTTCTTACCACCCGATTTACGGATAACCGTGGTGACGCACAGCCCGGGTATCGCTTTGGGGCTGGTCGACCATCCATGCATAGAGGTGATCCTGATTGGTGGTCGTTTGTATAAACACTCCATCGTCACGGTCGGCGCGGCCGCTATTGAAGGCATCAATAATATTCATGCGGATCTGTTCTTCATGGGGGTCACTGGCGTCCATCCTGAGGCCGGGCTGACCACCGGAGATTATGAAGAAGCGTGCATCAAACGTGCATTTTCCGGCAGAGCGGCGGAAACGGTGGTATTGGCCTCACCGGAAAAGATCAACACGGCCTCGGCGTTTGTGATTGGCGACCTGTCGCTGGTGAATACGCTGGTTGTTGAAAACACAACGGATGAACGCTGGGTGAGCGCT
Organism: Enterobacter cloacae complex sp. 302F9; assembly: GCF_050030335.1. Classification (NCBI taxonomy): domain Bacteria; kingdom Pseudomonadati; phylum Pseudomonadota; class Gammaproteobacteria; order Enterobacterales; family Enterobacteriaceae; genus Enterobacter; species Enterobacter cloacae complex sp. 302F9. Next base: position 2,368,991 of record NZ_JBLGUC010000001.1, read on the forward strand.
CTGAAAGAAAAGGGCGTTGCGGTGATCGCAAGCCAGTAAATATCTGCTTTTTTGCCAGCCTGACCGCGTGGCTGTCAAACAGACAAAGGTTATCCTTCACGCGGATTTCTAGACTAAGGCTTTCATCTGTTTAAGGACAAGCCATGAAAGCGGTCTCCATTCTGACGTGCGGCGCGGACCCAACCGCGCAACGCCTGTCAACGTCTGCCATTCAGCAGGCCATAAATAGCGCTCAACAGAACGATGTCATTGTTATTCCGCAAGGCCGTTTTCTGACCGGAGCACTGTTCCTGAAAAGCGGTGTTTCGCTTCGCCTGGACGCTGGCGCACAGCTCGTTGGAAGCCAGGATCTGGCTGATTATCCATTGATAAACACCCGGGTGGCCGGCATTGATATGCGCTGGCCGGCAGGCATTATTAATATCATCGATTGTGAGAACGTCAGTATTACCGGTACAGGCACAATAGACGGGCAGGGTGTTATCTGGTGGCAACGCTTCTGGGGCGATGACGAGCGCAGCGGCATGGTCGACGATTACAGCGCCAGAGGATTGCGCTGGGTGGTTGATTACGACTGTCAGCGCCCGCGCAATATTCTGGTCTTTGAAAGCCAGAGCATTCTGCTGCGTGATTTTACCAGTCGGGAGTCCGGATTCTGGAACATGCATCTTTGTTATTCGCGCCATATCACGGTTGAGGGCGTGCAAATCAGCAATTCTGCGGGGCCGAGCACCGACGGGATTGATATCGATTCCTGTGAACAGGTGCGGGTTGAACGCTGCATTGTTTCCTGTAATGACGACAATATCTGCATAAAATCAGGACGAGGACGCGAAGCGGCGCAAAAAGCACGTACAGCACGGGATATCGTGATTCGCGGTTGTACGCTGAATAAGGGGTCCGGGATCACGCTGGGGAGCGAAACCTCAGGCGGCATTGAACGCGTCCTGATAGAAGATAATGCGTTTAACGGTACGGGCGTCGGGTTTCGCATTAAGTCGGCCCGCAACCGGGGCGGATTTATCCGTGATATCACCGTCCAAAATTTACATCTTACGGACGTGCGTTTTCCGGTGCTGATCCAGCTGAACTGGTTTCCGCAGTACAGCTATGGCGACCGGGGAAATTTATCTGATAAACCAGAACACTGGCGCAAGCTGGCTGAAGGTGTTGAGGGCGAAGCCGGTCTTACTGCGGTCAGCGGACTGACGATTAAAAATATGACGGCGCGTCGCTCAGACAACAAATATTTCTCGCGGGCATTTTTCATTGAGGGGTATCCGGAGCGTCCTGTGACCGGGTTAACGCTGGACGGAATTTTGATTGACGCGTCAGAGTTCGGGAAAATTTCCGGTGTGGATGGGTTGCGCTTTAAGGATGTGCAGGTGACTGCCGTGGAGAACACGCAAGACCGTAACGACAGTTATGAGCGTTGATGTATTGCACGGTGAAGGCGTTAACGTTACTGTTAGAGAGCTACAAGCAAAGAAATCAGGGGCTTACCGTGAAGAAAGAGATAAAAACACTGGAATCGAGACAGATTTATCGTAACCGCTGGATGTCGCTAAAGGAAGACCGGATTCTGAGAGCCGATGGGAGCGAGGGGCTTTATTCCGTCATTGAAAAAGATGATTTCGTGGTCATCATTCCGGTTGAGAATGATGAAATCTATCTGGTTGAACAATACCGATACCCTCTGGGCCAGAGAACCACAGAACTCCCTCAGGGAAGTTGGGAATGTTCTCGCGACGCTGCACCTGAAGACGTTGCCAGAGGCGAGCTTAAAGAAGAAACCGGGTTAAGCGCCGGGAAAATGGAGTACGTCGGTTATCAAAAGCTCGCACAGGGTTATTCAGCTCAGGGTTATCATATTTACCTTGCCACGGAGCTGACATTTACCGGCCAGCAACTGGAGGAGGAAGAATACGGCCTGACGGTGAAAAAAATTAAAATTAGTGCCTTTGCTCAATTAATACGTGACGGCAAAATCACTGACGCCACCTCAGTTACGGCATTCCTGCTGGCGAGAACTAAAAATATGATCTCTTAATCGTTTCCGGGGGCTCCGATTCTTCAAGCGACCCGGACTGGCAATAACGTTTTAGATTAATATTGAGTATCCATACCTTTAGTGCGCATAATGTATATTATGTTAAATTACCTGTGGTGATAATGAGTTTGTGATTTGATCGCTGAGTTAACGCTGCTATTATCTAAGTCTTAAGGTTGGAATCATAAGTTTTTCAATAAATTATCCTGCTAATTCACAGTCCTCACGGGATGAAGGAGCTCTCTGATGAATCTACCCGGTCAGCAGTCGCCTGACAGCACCCTTCCCTCTTATGATGTCTCTCGAAGCCTTGGCCTACAGGCCGGTACTGATATCGACTTTAAAAAGCTAGCCGCGCAGCTCGACTGTACACGTAACTTTTACAATGTCGGCATCATTTTCGATGATGGCAAGCAACGCTGGCTGGTTCGTCCGTCACGACGCATTGCTGATGTGAATCAGAGCACCGTCAGCCATGTGGTCATCAGTAAAATTCCGGATGCTAAGGAAATCAGTGCGGAAAAAGCCGTGGTGGCGACGTTAACCACGCCGTCACTTGCGACTGAAATCACTTCAACCGGTTTCGCCTGTGGCGCGATGATTGTTACGCTTGTCATGGCGTTTGGTGCCGGTGCGGCTGTGCCTTTTACCGCTGGCGGATCCGGCGTGATTGCGGCGATTAGCCTGTCCGGCTCGTTGGCTACGGGAGCACAATGCATGATTGGCGCGGGCCGTCTGCTGGCTATCCATAACGACCATGGTTCCGATGTTGCCTGGCTCGACAGCCAGGACTGGTACGTTGCCACCACAACGGTTCTGGATGTCATTTCGCTGACTGCGGCAGGAACCGCGCTACGAGGTACTTTAGAAACGTACAAGCTGTTGAAAGCGGCATCTTCAGGTAAAGTTACCGCCTGGTTCCAGAGCATGAGCCGTGCCGAGCGTAAGCGCATCACGGAAGAGATTATTAAAGCGCAGAATCCAGGCATCTCCAGTGCTGGCGTAAAGGCCGCGATCCGTGCAGGTGTTTATCCGAAACGTTTCCCCAGCGAATCGTTACAAAAATCACTGCAGCGCGAGTTAATGAGTGCGGTCAACAACGCATCGGCCTTTGTGGGGAGTTCACTCACAGGGACTATCCGCAACCCACAAAATACCGTCCAGTCAGGGCGTTATGTAGTTGGTGTGCTGCAGTCATTTTTACCTAACTAAACGCTGAGTATATAAATGTTTAAAGTTTTAACCCGTCGCCTGCAATATTGTAACGAGGTGTCCGCCAGCATAAAAAATGCCGCCCCGACACAGTTGCAGCAGCTTAAGACGCAGTTGGCTGAAGATATGGTTAAGCCTGTGGGACTACATACCATGGGTATTCCGGCGGCGGTCAGTACGCTCGGGGTGATTGTCAGTTTCGCCATTCCACAACTGTGGCTGGGGTATGGCGTACTCGCCGCACTCGGCCAGCCAGCAGAGCGCGTATTCGTGTGGGTCGTGCTGATCGCCCTGCTCTTCGCTGGCATCAACGGAGTGACGATGTTTATGATTGGCAAAGGTAGCATGCGTGCCGTGCGGTTACATCTTACGCTGGCGGTGCTAAGCCTGGTATTAACGGCAGCCTATCTGCTGGCCGCGCTGAGCGGTAGTTCTTCTCCGGGCGTCAGTCTGACCGCGGCGCTGGTAAGTATTGTCATGCTTGGGCTTAGCGGTATCTGTATCCTCTCTACCGCTTTCTATAAGATGCTGCTATTTACTTTGCATAACAGAGTCTGGCGCAAGCTTATCAGCCAGACGCGCTAAACATTCATTCCATTAAAATCCCGCCGCTACGTGCGGCGATCCGACTATCGCTACTGAGGAAGCCTGAGAAACAGTGTCCGTTCCTGAGTCTGCGATGCTTTAAAACCATGGTGGATATAAAACGCTTTGGCTTCCTCAGTGAGTGCATGAACCATAATCGCCCGCACCCCGATATTCTCAGCTACCCGATAACAGCGTAAAACCGCATCGTGGAGTAAATCGGCTCCCAACCCGTTTCCGCGTAACGAGACATCAACTGCCAGACGGGCAAGAATAATCACGGGAATGGGATCCGGCATGTTACGCCGCAGATTACCTGTCGCTTGCGTATGGTTAACGCTGCCGGTAGCCAGAGAGTAAAATCCCGCGACCTGCTTCGTGCCCGTTTTACAAACGACAAAGGTTCGGGCTGCGCCGAGCGCCTGGTTTTTCAGACCTCTTTGTTTTAGCCATTCGTCAAGCACGGCCTCTCCACTGACGAACTCCGCCAGTTGATGGGCGCTGGATAACGGCTCAGGTGCTGTTACACGTCCCACTGAGGTTTCCTTGCCAGCAGTTTTTCTATGGCCGGATCGTCCGCGACCGGGGCATCGAGCATGTCAATGAACTCTGCGTACTGTTCATCGTTAAAATTGAATACACGTCGATCGAGGATCACATTCTCGGCTGCCTGACAGGCCATCTCCAGAATGAAGTCCGTGCGTGATTTATGGAGGATCTCTGCGGCGGCATCGATAAGCGCCCGCTGGGATTCTTTGGCTCTGAGATTGAGTTGAACATCTGATTTCATAGGTATACCTCTTGTATAGCAATTGCTTTACAAGCATAGCATAAGCGGTGTGTATAGCAATCGCTATACAGAGCCCGAAATTATGTCTGACCTCTCCACACCGCATATCGCAAGAATTTGCTCTCTCAGCCAGCGGTGACCAGGGTCGCGTTCCATTCTTGGGTGCCACATCTGCGATACCGTAATACGACGGCTTTTGAACGGCAGCTCGAACAGATGTACCTGGTCCGTTACCTGCTGATTGAGTAAATAGAGCGCGGGTATCATGGCGATAAGATCCGATTCCAGCGCCACGGAGAGCGCCGTCGGAAATCCCGGTACGACGCTGGCGATTTTACGTTTTGTCCCCAGTTCGGCCAGCGCATCGTCAACGGATCCATGCAACGCGCCCTCGGGTGACGCAACCACATGGCCCCAGGCGACATAATCCTTCACGCCTATTTCTGCCTGCTTAGCCAGCGGGTGTCCCTTACGCACGACGCCCACAAACCGATCCTCAAACAGTCGTTGCAGCCGTATTTCAGGCCCCATATTGCTCTGGACGCCAATCTCCAGATCAACCAGCCCTTCCCGAAGATAGCGCGACGTTTTTTCCGGCTTAGGCGCAAAGCGTATACAGACGTCCGGCGCGGCGTCGGCCACAGCCGCTATAAGCGCAGGCCCAAACGCCACCACAAAACCATCGTTTGCCCTGATGGTAAAAAGGCGCGCCAGACTTTGCGCACTGAACGTTTCAGTTGAGGGCTGCAATACCGCCCTCGCCTCGTGCACTGCACGCCTGGCGCGATCCCGGGTCGCTTCGGCCCACGGGGTTAGTACCATGTTACGTCCGGCGCGCACCAGGATCGGGTCGCCTGTAACGTCGCGTAACCTGCTTAATGTCCGGCTCATGGCCGATGTGCTGAGGTTCAGACGACGTGCTGCACCTGCGACACTCGCTTCGCTCAGCAATATGTCGAGTGCAATCAGTAAATTAAAATCAGGATCGGTCATAGCGCTCATTCCTGTACATTCAGATAAGGCGTTTCGTGCAACGATAAAGTGCAAATGGTGCGCCTTCCGCCCTATAAAAGCCATCTTTATAGTTTTGTCATCCATACACGCTTCTCAGAGGACAACATGATGATGCTCTTTTCCAGTCAACCCGGCGACGAAGGACTGCCTGGCCCGGCGCGCGCACGGGTGATGGCCGCAATTATGACCACCACCTTAATGGGCGTGTTTGATGGCACCATGATCAACATTGCCCTGCCCTCCATGGCTCAGGAGATGCAGGTACCTGCCAGTATGGCCGTCTGGTTCGCCAACGGGTATCTGCTGGCGGCTGCGATGACGCTGGCGATATTCGCGGCGCTTGCGGCCCGCCTGGGTTATCGCCCCGTATTTCTGGCAGGTCTGACGACCTTTACTCTGACATCGCTGGGTTGCGCGCTGGCGAATACACCCGAAGTGCTTATCGGTATGCGCGTGCTTCAGGGGATCGGCGGCGCGGCGACGCTGAGTATTGCCCCCGCAATCCTGCGGTCCGTATTTCCCGGGCGATTGCTTGGCCGCATTCTGGGGTTGCACGCCCTGCTCATCGCCTCCAGCTCCGCTATCGGCCCGGTATTGGGCGGGACGATCCTTCACACCCTGAGCTGGCAATGGCTGTTTGCGATAAACGTTGTTCCCGGCACCCTCGCCTTACTGCTGGCGGTCAAAGCGCTGCCGCGGGATGCGGTTCGAAAGCAAGCGCCTTTCGACACCCCGGGCGCCATATTGTCGGCGCTGCTGTTGGGGTCGACGATCATGGCGGCGAACAGCCTCCATGACGCGACTTATCACCTTGGCAGTCTTTGCTGGACAATGCTCGCTGCGCTGAGCGGCATAGCGTTTATCTGGCAGATCCGCCGCGCGGATAACCCCTTACTGCCGCCGATGATGTTTAAAAATGAACGTTTTACCCTCGCGGCCTTCACGTCGATGATTGCTTTTGTCAGCCAGGGGATCACCTTTATTGCGCTGCCCTTCCTGTTTCAGAGCGAATACGGCTACAGCCCGGTGTTGTCTGCCCTGCTGTTTACGCCGTGGCCGCTAGGGATCGTACTGATTGCGCCGCATGCAGGCCGGTGGGCAGACACGATTTCAGCCCCGGCGATATCCACCCTGGGGCTGATGATTTTTGTCGTCGGTTTGATCCTGCTGGCAACATTACCCGCCCGCCCTTCAGTGTGGGATATCTGCCTGCGGAGTCTGGTGTGCGGAGTGGGGTTTGGCTGCTTTCAGAGTCCTAATAACCGGGAAATGCTTTCCAACGTTATTCGTGAGCATGCGAGCTATGCATCCGGTGTTTTATCCATTATGCGCACGTTCGGGCAGTGTCTGGGCGCCGCCGCCGTGGCCGTTCTGCTGGCCGCAGATGAAAGGTCAATTCATGTTGCGCTGTGGGTCGCCGCCGCAGCTTCTGCGGTAGCGGTCGTCGTCAGCGCGAGCCGGTTGCGTAAAATCACTCATCCTGCGGAAACAGGATGAGCACGAAAAATATAACTAAGCGCTACTCCAGCGCCAGCAGCGCAAAACTCGCCAGCCAGTGGCCGCCGCTGTAGTGACTGCCGACAACATGCTCCACGCTTGCCGAGAGATGGCGCGCAACGGCATCCTGTAACGCCTGTTGCGCCGGGTGGTTTTCCGGCAAAGCGCGGGCAATGTGCTTCATACACCACGCGCGGCTGAGGTTAAGCCCGTCCAGATGTGCGATTTTCGGGTCGGTGCGGTCGCTTACCTCAGCCGGGTTCATCAGCGCTGAAACGGCACCCACTTCAGGCAGAAACGCATCAAACCAGGCCGGGAAATTCTCCACCACCTTACTCATCAGCAGGGCCTCGGTCAGCGCCCCGGAGATATACTCGTCGCCGCCCGGCTCATAATGCGCCGGATATTGCGTGTCCGTATGATAAAAGCGCGTCGCCGCGTCCAGGATCGCCTGTTCAAGCCCGTCATCCGTCACCGCCCGGGCATAATCCAGCCCCAGCGCGAGCGCAAACGCCGTGTTGTAATGTGTTCCGACGCGGATGGGATAGGTGAGCTTGCTGAGGTAATCCACCAGCCGCTGGCGAATATCCCGCGTTAACGGTTGCAGCGTCTGGTACCAGCGCTCCGCCTGTGGCAGTGACGACTGTTTCAGCTCCTGCGCCAGCGCCAGCAGCCAGCCGTAGCCATAAGGCCGCTCAAACGACGCGCGGAACGGCGCGGTAAAATAGGCCAGCTCCTTCGCCACCTTCTCGTCGATCAGGTGTTCTTCGAACAGAGTGATGATCTCTTCCCGGCACGGCAGTTCGGGCCAGAGACGCAGGCAGCGCAGCAGCAGCCAGTAGCCGTGCACCGCAGAGTGCCAGTCAAAACAGCCGTAAAAGATCGGGTGCAGCTCGCGAGGCGGCAGAACGTCGCCGTCATCGTTGAGCAGATGCATAATGTGGTTCGGGTATTCCTGACGTAAATAGGTCAACGGCATTCTGGCGAAGGCGTCAGCCTGATGTTGCGTTAATTCCATTGCAGCTCCTTAGCGAAACACGAGGAAATACATTAAGAACACGTTCACCACCAGCAGGGTTAACGCGGTCGGGATCTGGATCTTGATAACCTGATATTTGTCTTTTAGCTCCAGCAGCGCGGCGGGCACAATGTTGAAGTTGGCGGCCATCGGCGTCATCAGCGTGCCGCAATAGCCTGCGTACATACCGATAGCCAGCAGCGGCGCCGGGTTACCGTGATGGACGTTAATCAGGAATGGCAGAGCGATACCGGCGCTTAACACCGGGAAGGCAGCGAAGGCATTACCCATGATCATGGTAAACAGCGCCATCCCCACGCAGTAAATGACCACCAGCATGAAGCGGCTGTCCGGGTTCACAAACAGGCTGACCACCTTTTGTACCGATTCGCCGGTATTCGCCACCACGAACACCCCGCCGAGCATGGCGAGCATCTGCGGCAGGATCACCGCCCAGCCAATGGTATCGACCAGCCGACGCGACTGACGCACCGCATGCAGCGGCGTACCTTTTGTCAGCCACCAGCCGGTAAGGATAGCCGCCACGCAGGCCACGCACAGCGCCGCCAGCGTAAGCTGTTTCTGGTCGAGCAGATAAACGCCGCCAATCGACACGCCTTTCAGAAACAGCGTCCCGATGACCGTTACCACGGGGATCATCAGTGCCGGTAAAAACAGCCAGTTTTTCAGCCGGTTCGACGAGGCAACACGCTCCTCCTCGGTGGACATTTTATAGTGCCCCTTCCCGACCAGCCCGAAACCGGCCAGCAGCGCAATCACGATAACGGCGCCGCCAATAATGCGATACGCCAGCGACTTACCCAGCTCCTGCACCATCAGATCGCCAAACAGGAAGATCCCGCCGAACAGAAACCAGAACAGCGCCGTGGTATAGCGTTTCGGGTTAGCGCGGTCGCGAAGGGTCATCACAACCAGCAGCATCACGACGAAGCCGATCAGGTAATACACGCGGTTAATGGTGATGAGGGTCATCATGGTGCGATCTCCTGCGTACCCTGCTCTGCTTTCCAGGCCATCACGTCGCGACGAATGCTGGCGTCGAGGCGCAGCAGACGCGTCATATGGATGATCAGTGCCGCAATAGCGGTCGGAATGGCCCACAGGCCGATATGCAGCGGTTCGATCCCCTCGATCCCGTTCTCTTTCAGGAACGCATCAATCAGCAGTACCGCGCCAAAGGCGATAAAGATATCTTCCCCAAAGAAAACCGCGATATTGTCACACGCGGCGGCATGGGCTTTGATTTTGTCGCGGATAGTCTGCGGCAGTTCGCCGTATTCATTCAGGGCCGCCCCTTCCGCCATCGGCGCCAGCAGCGGACGCACCGTTTGCGCGTGGCCGCCAAGGGACATCAGGCCCAGCGCAGCCGTCCCTTCGCGGGCGACAAAGTAGAGCATCAGGATACGCGCCGAGGTGGCGCTGGCGATCTTCGCGACCCAGGCCTGGGCGCGCTCTTTCAGCCCGTAATACTCCAGCAGGCCAATCACCGGCAGGATCAGAATGAAGGTGGCAAGCGATCGGCTATTCACGAACTTTTCGCCAAAGGTTTCCAGCAGCATACCGAAATCCATGCCAACCAGCAGGCCCGTCGCCAGCCCCGCCACCACGACAACCAGCAGCGGGTTGAAACGCAGTGCAAAACCAATAACCACCACCGGAATCCCGATAAGTGGCAACAGTGTAGAACTGTCCATAAACGTTACCCTATCCAAAGTGAGCGTTGCGCGCCGACGGCTATTTTTTATACTTCGCAGCAGAGCGAAGCCGGTGCATTACGGCGCGCGATGTTGTGTTTTGCGTCAGGCTCCACAGAACCTGCACTAAAAAGCTATATCTGAACGTCAAAAACATGTAAACAATTTATCAATAAAATGTTCTTATTTTATCGACGGGTTTACATTTCGGGGGAAGGATCGTTATGACAGTAAACAAAAAGACGACAGCGTTAAACCACGACGATATTGCGGACGGGCGAATCGTCTCCTCCCGGCATCTCGTCTCAGAGCGGTGTGCTGAATTATCAGAGCTGGAATATGCGCTGATCATGACCAGCAATGCGTTTAACAAATGGATGGTGCGCTGCATGACCGCAGCGGGTGAACCGGATATGGGGGCCTTTGACGTTTCGCTTCTGCACCACGTGAATCACCGCAACCGCAAGAAAAAGCTGGCTGACATATGCTTTGTGCTGAACGTGGAAGATACCCACGTGGTGACGTATGCGCTGAAAAAGCTGGTTAAGGCGGGATATGTCACCAGCGAGAAAGCCGGAAAAGAGCTTTTTTTCTCCACCACGGAGGAGGGAAAAGCGCTGTGCATGAAGTACCGGGAGGTGCGGGAGGCCTGCCTGATCAACATTCATGCGGAAAGCGGCATTCCGGGAGCATCAATTGGCGAGACCGCGCAGTTACTCCGCGCGATCTCCTCCCTGTATGATACCGCCGCACGCGCGGCGGCCTCGCTTTAAGGACGGCGGAAAAGCGTCATACTCCGCCCGGCCAGTTCATAATCGACGGATTCCGTGATGATTTCCCCTGTGGGGGCCTCATCCGCCGTCGAAAGCTCCAGCACCCAACCCCCTTCGCCAAACTGCGGGATCTGGAATGGCACCGTACCTTCAAACGGGTTAAACAGCATCAGCACGTCGTGCCAGACGCCCTCTTCCTGCTTAAGATCCGGGCGGCTGATGGCAAGACCAAGGGTGGAGCCCTCGTCCCATTGTTCCGACTGCTGCGGTCCGCCGCCGGCGTTAAACCAGCGGATCTCCAGCCCGTCGCGCCAGTTTTCACGTCGCAGCAGCGGCTGCGTCGCGCGCAGGGCAATCAACCGACGGGTAAAGTCGCGCAGCTTCTCGTCGTTTTCAGTGAGTCCTTTCCAGTTTACCCAGGAGATCTCGCTGTCCTGACAATAGCCGTTATTATTGCCCTTTTGCGTCCGGCCAAACTCATCGCCTGCCAGCAGCATCGGCGTACCGTGCGAGAAGAAGAGCGTGGTGAGGAAGTTGCGCTTTTGCCGCTCGCGGGTGGCGATGATATCCGGGTTCTCCGTCGGCCCCTCTTCGCCATAGTTATACGACCGATTATCGTTATGTCCGTCGTTATTATCTTCCCCGTTATCGGCGTTATGTTTCTCGTTGTACGACACCAGGTCGTTCAGCGTGAAGCCGTCATGCGCGGTAATAAAATTGACGCTGGCCCACGGACGACGCCCGCGCAGATCGTACAAATCACCGGACCCTAACAGACGGGCGGCAAAATCGTTAGAGACGTTATCCCCCTTCCAGTATTCACGTACCGTATCGCGGTATTTGTCGTTCCACTCACCCCAGCCTGGCGGGAAGCCCCCCACTTGATACCCGCCGGGGCCGATATCCCACGGCTCACCGATGAGCTTCAGCTTCGACAGCACCGGATCCTGGGTCACGGCATCGAAGAAGCCGCCGCGCGGATCAAACCCCTCCGGCTCACGTCCGAGAATGGTCCCGAGATCAAAGCGGAAACCGTCAATCTGCATCGATTCTGCCCAGTAACGCAGGGAGTCCATGACCATCTGCAATACGCGCGGGTGCGAAGTATTAACGGTGTTCCCGGTGCCGGTGTCGTTGATGTAATACCGGTGCTGATCCGGCATGGTGCGGTAATAACAGAAGTTATCAATTCCCTTAAACGACAGGGTTGGCCCCAGCTCGTTGCCCTCCGCCGTGTGGTTATAGACCACGTCGAGGATCACCTCGATGCCCGCGTCATGAAAGGCACGCACCATGTCGCGGAAACCCTGGATCCCCGCCGGGCCGTAATAGCGGGACGCTGGCGCAAAGAAACCGAGCGAGTTATAGCCCCAGAAGTTTTTCAGACCGCGATCAAGCAGGTGCTGATCGTCAGGGAACCAGTGAACCGGCAGTAGCTCGACCGAGGTAATCCCGAGGCTTTTGATGTACTCCACCGACGCTTTATGCCCCATCCCCTCAAACGTACCGCGCAGTTCAGGCGGAATAGCCGGGTTAAGCTGGGTAAAGCCTTTTACGTGGCTCTCATAAACCACGGTATGCGGCCACGGGATATCGGGTCGGCGGGAGTCTTGCCAGTCGACGGCATTGGGGTCGATGACTTTGCATTTGGGCGTAAACGGCGCGCTGTCTCGCGTATCAAAGCTGAGATCCAGCTCGTCGTGTCCCAGCTCATAGCCGAAGTGGGCATCGTTCCACTCAATGTCACCCACCAGTTCACGGGCATAGGGGTCAATAAGCAGCTTATTGGGGTTGAACCGGTGACCGTTCTCCGGATCGTAAGGGCCATATACACGGTAGCCATACAGCGCCCCCGGTTTCAGATCCGGCACATAGCCGTGCCAGACCTCATGGGTATATTCCGGCAGTTCCAGGCGGGTGATTTCTGTTTTTCCCGATGGGTCAAACAAACACAGCTCCACCCGCTCCGCATGGGCAGAAAACAGGGCGAAATTCACTCCTTTCCCGTCATAATTTGCGCCCAACTGTTGGCCATGACCGGCCCGAATTTCAAACGTTGTATCCTTTGGCATTTTTGTTCTCCTCGATTATTCGCAGGTAAGCAGAACCAACAAACATCCCTTTTCAGACGTTAAATCCAGCGTCTCTGGCAGAAGGCGACGCTCACCGGTAAACAGATCCCGGTAGTGCTTCCCGGCCAGCTCCTGGGGTATGGCCACCGTAGTATTGGCCCACAGCATCGCATTGTCGGTGACGTCAAACACCAGACGCGGCACGGCGACGATCAGCGCCTCGTCATCTTTTATGCGGGCATAAACGATCAGATTCTCTTCCCGCTCGCCGGTCACCTTCAGCGGCAGCCAGTCGCCGTAGCGGAAAAGCGCGGGGTAATGCGGCCGCAGCCGTAACAGCGTGGCGGTGACGTACTGCTTCACGCTGCCGTCTCGCCAGCGTTGCGCATCGTTAAAAATGGTTCCATCCGCTACGCTGAGGTTTTCCGCCAGCGCGGTGAAATCCGGTTCGCGGCGGTTATCCGGGTCGACCAGGCTGAAGTTAAGCCCTTCGCTGCCCTGGTAGATGTCCGGTACGCCTGGCGCAGTCAGCTTGATCACCGTCTGGCTCAGGCTGTTCATTAACCCAGCCCGAATAAACGGCTGGAGTGCGGCACTGAAATCACGCAGGAACAGGGTGTTATCCGGGGAGAGCAGATGGCGCACGTAGTCCAGCACCACGCTCTCGTACCCTTCGTTGCTGTCGATCCAGTCGGTACGCTGCTTGGCCTCGCGCAGGGCTTTCTCAATAAAGCCGAGGAAACGCTCTTCCAGTGACTTAAGGCCATCTCGATCGTCAGGCGACAGCGTGGCTGGCCAGACGCCCGCCAGCGCCTGGAAGATCATCCAGGTGTCGGCGGCGTTCGGCGCGGTGCCGTCGTTGAGGAATCGGACCTGCGTCTGGTTCATCTGGCGCCAGCGCGCCAGGTTTTCCCCCCACAGATCTGGCGCTTCCGTCAGCGTGTATAGTCGCGCTCGCGCATCCTCGCCGCGTTTGGTGTCGTGGGTGGAGGTTCCCAGCAGCGCATTGGGCTGGCGGGCAAGACGAATGCGCATCTCCTGGTGAAAACGGGAAAGTGAAAACGCGCGCGGCGTCGGGTCGGCGCCGACTTCGTTCAGGGCCAGCTCCAGGTTATGGCGAAAGAACAGCGTATCCTCTACCGATTTCGCCATCAGCGGCCCGGTCAGTTGCTGAAAACGGGTGCGGAAAAGCGAGGCCAGCGCGTGGTCATCCTCCGGCAGATCGCCGGTAAGAATGCGCACGATCAGGCTGAGCGCGGGTTCAGAGGTGTCGACGCTGGCGACCACGCGACTGAGCAGCGCCACATCCGGTGGCGTCAGCCCCTCTCCGGTGCCGTAGGTGCGATACACCGGAAACGCGATAAGCAGCTCGCGCAGGGCATGGCGGATATCCTCATGCTCCACTTCGGCGCCGTTATGCCCGGCCAGCTCGCTGGCTATTTTGAGCAGCGTGGTAAATTCACCTTCAAAATTACGATCGGTCATCAGCCCTTTGGCTTTGCGAAGTTCCGCCTGCCTGTCCACGGTCGTACCCAGCGTCTCGTCGTAGAGCGTCTCCAGTCGAGAGAGGTTGGTATCATCCACCAGCACTTCCGCCAGAGAGGCAATAAACTCATAGCCCGTTGTACCCGAGACCGGCCACTCCGGAGGAAGCTGTTCCCCTTTGGCGAGGATCTTCTCTACCGTGATGTAGCAATCCGGTCCGGTCGCCGCACGCAGGCGCTGCAAATAGCCCAGCGGATCGGCAAGCCCGTCCACATGGTCAATGCGCAGGCCATCGACAACCCCGTCGTGAACAAGCTCAAGGATCAGGCGGTGCGTGTCTGCGAAGACCGCCTCATCCTCTACCCGCACGCCGACCAGCCCGGTGATTTCAAAAAAGCGCCGCCATGAAAGCTGTTTCGGCGCTTCCCGCCAGGACATCAGCCGCCAGCTTTGCGCCTCGTGGATCTCAGCGATGCTCTTGCCTTCGGCATACGTGCCGGGATTAAGCGGATAGGCGGTATCATAGTAAACCAGCGCTGCGCTGTTGGTGACACTGTCACGTTTTAAGGTGATAGCCCCCCGCTCCAGCTCGGCTTCAAAGGTGTCGCCAAGAAACGGCAACGTCAGCGGTCGGGACCAGTCGATATCAAAATACGCCGCATAGCGGCTCTGCCTGCCTTGTTCTATAACATCGCGCCACCAGCGGTTTTCCAGCGAGGTCGACATATGGTTAGGAACGATATCCAGAATCAGCCCCATCCCCGCCTGTTTCAGCGCTGCCGCCATGCGGTCAAACCCTTCCCGCCCGCCAATCGCCGGGTCGATTTCGTTGGGGTCGGTCACGTCATAGCCGTGGGGGGAATCCGTGGTTGCGGTGAAAACAGGCGACGCGTAAAGATGGCTAATTCCAAGGTCTTTCATATACGGAATCAGGTCCACCACGCGATCGAAGGTCATGCCGTTGCGAAACTGAATTCGGTAAGTAGAGGAAGGGATCATAGCGCTGCTTCTCCATCAGCTAAGCGAACAACAATGCTGTTTGGCGGCAGGTTATCGACTGCCTCCGGCCAGCTAAAGATCGTTTTTCCGGGCAGGTTCGGTAAGGCGAGCGGCTTTTTGCCGATATTCAGCGCCAGCGACAGCGTACCGGATGGGAAACGCCAGCTCACGGCAACCATGCCGAGCGCCGTTTGCAGGACGTTACCCTCCCCGGCACCCCGCTGTTTCAGTAGCGGGACGATAAAGCGCTGACGCAGCGCAATCAGTTCGCGCGTAGCGTGCAGCCACGCCCTGCCTTCCTCCGTGTCTGCCTTGTTCCAGTCAAGCTTCGACCGCATAAAGGTATTTACGTCATTGGGGTCCGGTACGGTTTCATCGTGCCCGGCATGGCCGGTGAACTCTTTCGCGCGCCCTTCCCGCACGGCTTTCGCCAGGTCGCCGTGGAAGTCGGTGAAAAAGAGGAACGGATGCGTTTCGCCATACTCCTCGCCCATAAACAGCAGCGGAATATGTGGCGACATGAGCAGCGCCGCGAACAGCACACGCGTTTTATCCGCGCCTGCCAGAGAGATAAGCCTCTCCCCCTGGGCACGGTTGCCGACCTGGTCGTGATTCTGAATAAAATCGACAAAAAACTGCGGAGGTTGCTCGCGACACTCTACCCCGCGCGATTTTCCGGTCTGAAGCGAGATTTCCCCCTGGTAGACAAAGCCCTCTGCCAGCGCCCGCGCCAGTTTTTTCTCCGGCTCAAAGGCAAAATCCTGATAATAGGCGTGTGATTCCCCGGTCGCGAAGACATGCGCGGCGTTGTGAAAATCATCATTCCATTCGGCGGTGAAAAGCGGCGTCTGACCATGCTCATCGCGCGGATGCAGGAAAATCACGTTGCGACTGTCTTCGGTGGTCAGATGGATATGCCGATCCGGAAATGCGTCGCGGATCCGTTGCGCTATCTCGGGAAGAATATGGGTCTCAGCGTCGTCATGGATCTGGTCGATGGCGTCGAAGCGCAGACCGTCAAGATGATACTCCGAGAGCCAGAATAACGGCGCCTCAGCGATGTATTGCCGGACGGCCTCAACCTCATAGGCAATACCGTTGCCCCACGGGGTCATACGATCCTGATGGAAAAACGCTGGCGAGAGCAACGGCAGGTAATTACCTTCCGGGCCAAAGTGGTTGAGTACGATATCCAGCACCACGGAAAGCCCGAGCGCGTGGGCGGCATCAATGAAGGCATGAAAATCATCCGGTGTGCCATAAGCCGAGTGCGGGGCATACAGCAGTACGCCGTCATACCCCCATCCGCGCGCGCCCCCGAACTGGGACACGGGCATCACTTCCAGTTGAGTAATACCCAGCCCGGCCAGATAAGGCAGTTTGTCGATGGCCGCCCTGAAGGTTCCTTCCCCGGTGAAGGTGCCGATATGCAGCTCGTAGATCACCGTCTCTTCCCACGGTCGTCCTTGCCATTCCCGCTGAGTGGGCAGGCTGCGACGCGGGTCGATCACCACCGACGGGCCGTTGACGTCAGCCTGCTGCGCGCGTGAGGCCGGATCCGGCACCGCCATTCCATCCTGTAAAACAAACTGATAGGTCGTACCGTGCCTGACGCCGGGCACGTCAATCTGAAACCAACCGTCGCCCACCGCCGCCATGGGAATGTCGGTATCGGTTAAACGTAATGTGAGATCTTTCTGCCCTTCTGCCCAGACGCGAAAACGTACAACGTCATCGGAAATAAACTCAGCACCCCAGTGCCTGCGACATGTTCTGAATTCCATTCATTGTCCTCGAATGACCACCTTTTACGCGGAACGAAATACAAGCTTAGACCAGGATCTACAGAGTGTTATGCCAGCAGGGGATGCCGCTTCGTCTATTATCTATTTATAACTCCCACTTAAGGAATACTATGCATATTCGAAAAGGATTAAGTACAGACCTCGCCCGCCTTGAATGTTGTGATTTTTCTTTCAAGGTTGATGAGATTGCAAGAGAGCCATTTCTCAATGGTGATTTGCATATCGAGGCGCTGACCGAACCTTATCTTAAAACCTATGAACTTGATCTCCAGACGCTGGAAAATCATTGCGTTAATCCGGATTCAATATTTCTTATCGCCGAAACGGATGAGGGTGAAATCGCCGGTTTTATTACCGCGTCCTGCAACTGGAATAAATTTATTTCGGTGGATTACATTGCCGTGGAGCGTACAAAACGCCGTACGGGCGCGGCGCACAAGCTGATGTCCGCCACCCACGTCTGGGCGCGAAGCCTCAATGCGCCCGGCTTACGGCTGGAGACGCAAAACGTTAATGTTCCTGCCTGTCTGTTTTATCGTCACTATGGATTTATTCTGGGCGGTTACGATCGCTATCTTTACAATGCCCTGCCGGAAAAAGATGAGGTCGCCCTTTTCTGGTATTACATGCTGGCTTGAGAAAATATTTTATATCCGCTCCCGGAAGATAGATTTGTCTGAATTTGTCAATTTTGCCCGCTTACGTTTAATTAACGACTAATCTTGGAATTCACTATTAAGGAGGCCGGTATGTCTACAGGAAATAATCACACGCTGCATTACCCTCGTCCACCGTTTGCTGAACAACCGCAAAGGGCCCCCGGGCTGGCATCGGAAATGAAGCCAATACCGGATCATGGTGAAACAAGTTATATCGGGTCAGGAAAACTGGCAGGAAAAAAAGCGCTGATTACCGGCGGTGATTCCGGAATTGGTCGCGCGGTAGCGATCGCCTATGCCCGTGAAGGTGCAGATGTCGCTATTGGCTATCTGCCGGAAGAGGAGTCCGATGCGGCATCGGTCATTGCGTTGATTCGGGCCGAAGGCCGTAAAGCGGTCGCCATTCCCGGCGATATTCGCGTGGAATCGTTCTGCGATACGCTGGTGGAAAAAGCCGTCGCAGAACTGGGTGGCCTGGATATCCTGGTGAACAACGCCGGACGCCAGCAGTACTGCGAATCGATCGACGATCTCACCACGGCAGATTTCGACGCGACGTTTAAAACCAACGTCTATGCCCCCTTCTGGATCACTAAAGCTGCGCTGCGCCATTTGCAGGAAGGCGCCGTGATCATCAACACCACTTCCGTTCAGGCGTTTAAACCGAGCGCGATCCTGGTGGACTATGCGCAGACCAAAGCCTGTAACGTGGCATTTACCAAGTCTCTGGCTCAGCAGCTGGGGCCGCGTGGCATTCGGGTGAATGCCGTCGCGCCAGGTCCATACTGGACGCCTCTTCAGTCCAGCGGCGGTCAGCCGCAGTCCAAAGTTCAGAAATTCGGGGAAGATACGCCCCTGGGCCGACCGGGCCAGCCGGTTGAAATCGCACCGCTGTATGTGCTTTTTGCCTCAGATACCTGCTCATACGCCTCTGGACAAGTATGGTGCTCTGACGGCGGTACCGGCGTGCTGTAAAGCATCCTCTCAGACCTATCCATTTCATGGATAGGTCACATTCACTTCCCTGCTGTTCTCAAAAATCTCAGTTGAACTATGATGAATTTACTATTGAGGAGCCCATCATGTTTACTGTGAAAAAACTTGCGTTATCAACCCTGTTGACCGGTTCGGTTTTATTCTTTCCCGCGATCCACTCGGTGGCCAGCGTTCCGCAGCATGTGGTGAAACAGCAGGCCGGCGGCTACAGCGTTCAGGTTGGCGATACGATTGTCACCGCCTTTACGGACGGCAGCGTGCCGCAGGACCTGCACGCCTTACTGCGCCGGACGTCGGCGGAAAATACCGATGCGTTACTGGCCAAAAACTTCCAGGCCAATCCGGTGGAAGCATCGATTAACGCGTTCTATATCGCTATGCCCGGCCACAAAATTCTGGTGGATACCGGTTCCGGTCAGCTCTTTGGCCCCGGCAAAGGCGGGCGGCTGATTGAGAGCCTGGCGACGCAGGGCATTAAACCGCAGGATATTACCGATATCCTGATCACCCATGCGCACTCCGATCATGCTGGCGGCCTGGTTAAAGACGGTCAGCGCGTATTTACCCGCGCACAGGTGTATGTCGGCAAACCGGATATCGATTTCTTCTTTAACGACGAGAACCAGAAAAAATCTGGCTATGACCAGAACTACTTCGACGTCGCGTACAAGACCTTAAAGCCCTATCTGGATGCCGGAAAAGTGAAGACTTTCTCCGGGACGGAACAGCTTCTGCCGGGCATCAGTGGTACGGTTCACCCGGGCCACACCCCAGGGTCCGCGTTCTACACGCTGGAGAGCAAAGGTGAAAAAATTACCTTTGTCGGCGACATCATTCACGTTGCCGCGGTTCAGTTCCCACAGCCCAACGTGACGATTGCTTACGATGAGGATCAGGACGGAGCCGCCCGGGTACGCAACGCAGCGTTCGCTGAGTTTGTGAAAAACAAAGATCTGATTGCGGCGCCACATCTGCCTTTCCCCGGGATCGGGTATGTGAAGAAAGGTGAGCGGGAAGGCTACGCGTGGGTTCCGGTGACCTATACCAACCGGGACGCGCAATAAGAGAGTCTCTGCGTCCCAGGCTAAATATGTCAGCCTGGGACCGCTATCTCACGCCCAGGGCCCCGCGGCCGGGTATTAACCAGCCGGCGAAATCTGTTCGGCCCTGCGCTCAACCTGTCAGACAGCCAGCCATTTTTTTGCGTTCGCTTTCATATTCGCTTCTAGTTCACTGTCACGCGTGGCAAATACGCGGCCGAGGGGAAAACCGCTTTGTTCCAGCAGATAAGCTAGCGCGGCATATTCCCGCGGATAGTTGGCAGCAATTTTTGAATCAATCTCAACCGGGCCCAGCGGAAAGGTGAAAATACCCATGTCGTAGATGCTCTGACGATGGAACAGCTTCCATACGCCCTCTCTCTTTTCTGCCAGATCGTAGAAACGATTGTGGCATTCGCATCCAATATTAAGTTTTATATTTTCAGCGATGATCATCGCATTGGTTTCGAGAATCGCTTTGTCGCCGCGGTCGTTAAAAGTGACGGCGGGCGAGCCAATCATATGTTTTGTGCGCAAATCTGAAGCGCCCATACGCATGGAACCCTCGACAAAATCGCTCACGAGCCCTTCGAACCACGTAATTTCGATTGTGCCGTCCGGATGAAAAAGATTACGCAGCTGCTCCCATTCGCCCAGGTCGCGGTGCATCCAGCCATTCATGAGGTCGTTAAGATCCTGACGGTCTTGCAGTTGGTGAGTTTGCATTGTTTGATTCCTGTTTGAGTTGATGCGTTCAGTTTGGCCGTGAAGCGGTTTATACTCAAATATATATATTTTACTAAACAATCATTTTTAATGATGAGTCAGGGTGGCAATGGAACTCCGGCACTTACGCTATTTTTTGGCTGTTGCAGAAGAAGAGCATTTTGGACGCGCGGCTGAGCGACTCAATATTGTTCAGCCTGCGCTTAGCATGCAGATTAAAGCCCTTGAAACCGAGTTAGGCGGTCCGCTGTTTATCCGCACCAGCCGTCGTGTGGAACTTACTGAGGCCGGATCGCTTCTTCTCAGCGAAGCCAGACTGATGCTGGAACAGATGGAACACACGCGTCTGGCAGTCCAGCGTGCGATACGGGGAGAGACAGGGCGTGTACGGGTCGGTTTTGCCGGGAACGCCATTTTTAGTGGCAAAATGATTACCGATGTACGTCGCTTCCGTAAAACCCATCCGGATGCAGAAGTCACCATTCAGGAAATCGCTCCCCAGAAACAGGTAGCTGCGATCCTCGCAGGGCATATTGATGTCGGTTATACACCGGATAACAGTACGACAGCCGATCCGCAGATCAGGGTGCAGAAAACCGGAAACTGGGAGATGATAATCGCAATGTGTGACGATCATCCCTTAGCCATCCATCCGCACCTCTCCGTTGAAATGCTCGCCGGTCATCCCCTGGTCCTGTACGACGCGCATGACGCCAATGAAAATCTGACTTTGCTGCTGGCGCAGCAGCTCGGGGATGGTTTTTGCGTGGCACATCGTTCAAACAGTACGCTAAGCGTTCTGGCATTTGCCGCAGCCGGGCTCGGTCTGGCGCTGGTTCCCGCCCCCCTGCAACAGGTGCAAATACCCGGACTGATTTACCGCAACCTGAATGCTCAGGCGTTGACCGCAAATCTGGTCATGATCAGCCGCATGCAGGAGCCAGGTAATGCAGTGACTGCTTTTCTGGCAATGGCTAACCTTCCCTGTTGAACAACGGCAGCAAGCTATGACGCACAATAAGATGCCCTCCTCCGATATGGATATGGACCTGATCCTGACGCTGGATGCGTTACTCAGGGATCAGAATATCACCCATGCGGCCGCGCGGCTGGGCATCAGCCAGCCGGCGATGTCTGCCCGCCTTGCGCGCCTGCGCGTCCTGTTCGATGAGCCGCTGTTTATCCCTTCCCCACACGGACGTGGGGTGTTACCTACGCCGCGCGCCGAGGCGTTAAGGCCGCAGGTCGCGACGGTTTTGCAGGGTATATCGGCGATGCTTGAACCCACCACGTTCAACGCGCATAACAGCACCCGCACCTTTGTGATTGCCCTGCACGAGAACCCGGCGCTGATGCTGGGGGCAGAGTTGCAGAATCAGATTAGCAGCGCAGCACCAGGCATCCGCCTGCGTTTTGCGCTCCCGGAAACCCCGCTGCTGCCAGCGCAGATGGAAAATGGCGATGTGGATATTTATGTCGGCGTTAACGCGGGGGCGCACGATGCATGGGTCAGACGCAAGCTGTTTGACGATGAATATGCCACCGCCCAGCGAAAAGGCCATCCGCGCGGTACGGGACCGATGGATCTGGAAAGCTATTGTAGCCTTTCCCACCTGGTGGTTTCATCCGAGGGCGACCCGTTCGCAGGCTTTGTCGATCAGCATCTGGCGGGGCTTGGCCACCAGCGTAACGTGGTGATGTCGACGCAAAGCTATGCGATGGCGCCTGCGATTGTTGCCGGTACCGATTTGCTCTGCAC
Organism: Enterobacter cloacae complex sp. 302F9; assembly: GCF_050030335.1. Taxonomy (NCBI): domain Bacteria; kingdom Pseudomonadati; phylum Pseudomonadota; class Gammaproteobacteria; order Enterobacterales; family Enterobacteriaceae; genus Enterobacter; species Enterobacter cloacae complex sp. 302F9. The sequence goes on from NZ_JBLGUC010000001.1 coordinate 2,391,186, forward strand.
CCTACCCAGACGCATGTTGCTACGGTTCACGCAAACGCTTGATATTTTTCCGCCGCCGCTGGATCTGCCGCCGATCGTCATCGGTATGTACTGGCACCCGAAAAACAGCCAGGATCCGGCTAACCGCTGGCTACGTGAACAGCTTCTTCAGGCCGCCGGACGTCAGGTGTGATCGAGGATACTCATCAATTTTTTCAGGACCTCAGAGCGAATAATCCGGTGGCAAACCAGCGTCAGCTCGCTCTCCCGGAGTCGGTCAAGAATATCCACAAAGACGACGTTTTGCACGCATATCGCCTTCGCTGAAGCCGGCAGCATGGCGATGCCAAACCCTGCCGAGACGAGACTTATCACCGTGGGGACATCGGTGGCACTTTGCACAACGTCAGGCTGTATGCCCGCGCTGTGGCAGGCATCATAGAAATATTGCTCCAGCCCCATCCCCTCCGGGTCGCGCAGGGCGATCCACTTCTCCTCTTTCACCGACGCAAGCGTCAGCGCGGCGGAGCCCGCCAGGCTATGTTGACGAGGTAAGGCCAGCACGGCCTTTTCCGTTGTAAATGGACGGCTTTGCAGATCGTCAGGCAATAGCGGTAACGGGGCACGAATAATGGCCACATCCAGCTGGTTGCTTTGCACGCCGGTATAAAGGGTTTGCACGTTACCCGTCATCATGGAAAGGCTGATGGCGGGCCATTTCTCATGTAAAAGCCGCAGCGCGGCGGGCAGCTTACTGTCGAATATCGCACTTGAAACACATCCGAGATTCAGCACGCCCTGTTCCCCTCTGGCCGTCTGTCTGGCATCCAGAATCGCCTGATCGGTCATTAAAATCGCGACTCTGGCTTTACTGAGAAATGCCTCACCGGCTGGCGTCAGCGTCAGGCGACGATTCGCCCGGCTAAAGAGCAAGACCCCAAGACGATCTTCAAGCGTTTTTATCTGCTGGCTCAGCGCTGGCTGCGCCATGTTAAGGCGCTCCGCCGCCCGATGCATGTGAAGCTCTTCCGCCACCACGATAAAATTGCGCATCAGTCGAAACTGCATACCATGCCTTTATTATTGATAATAAAATTCTTATTAAAATAGCATAAATGATGCAATTGATAGCCCTCTTCTTCCGGTTAAGAATGGAAGCCTTCATCCGAGGAGGGAAATATGAAAAAACACATCAACGATCTCAGAAGTGCTATCGAACTGCTCAAACGCCATGAAGGTCAATACCTTGAAACCAGCCATCCGGTCGATCCTGACGCGGAGCTGGCGGGTGTGTACCGGCATATTGGTGCTGGCGGCACGGTAAAACGTCCGACGCGCATTGGCCCGGCGATGATGTTTAACGCTATTAAGGGATATCCCGACTCGCGTATTCTGGTCGGAATGCACGCCAGCCGCGAGCGGGCGGCGCTCCTGTTGGGCTGCGAGCCCTCTGAACTGGCAAAACATGTCGGCCAGGCCGTGAAAAATCCGATTGCTCCCGTTGTGGTTCCAGCGGCACAGGCGCCGTGTCAGGAACAGGTGTTTTATGCCAACGATCCGGACTTCGATCTGCGTAAATTGCTTCCGGCACCGACCAACACGCCGATAGATGCCGGTCCGTTCTTCTGTCTGGGGCTGGTGCTGGCAAGCGATCCGGAAGATGCCTCACTGACCGATGTCACTATTCACCGTCTCTGCGTGCAGGAGCGCGATGAGCTCTCCATGTTCCTTGCCGCAGGCCGCCATATTGAAGTGTTCCGTAAGAAAGCCGAGGAGGCGGGCAAACCGTTGCCGGTCACGATCAATATGGGTCTCGATCCCGCTATCTATATTGGCGCCTGTTTCGAAGCCCCTACCACGCCCTTCGGCTACAACGAGCTGGGTGTCGCCGGCGCGTTACCTCAGACCCCCGTAGAGCTGGTGCAGGGTGTGGCCGTAAATGAAAAAGCGATAGCGCGTGCGGAAATTATCATCGAAGGCGAACTGCTGCCGGGCGTGCGTGTAGAAGAAGATCAGCATACCCACACCGGGCACGCGATGCCGGAATTTCCCGGCTACTGCGGGGAGGCTAACCCCTCCTTACCGGTAATCAAAGTGAAGGCCGTCACGATGCGTCATCAGGCGATCCTGCAAACCCTGGTAGGACCGGGCGAGGAGCACACCACGCTGGCCGGTTTGCCAACGGAGGCCAGCATCCGTAATGCGGTCGAAGAAGCCATCCCCGGTTTTCTGCAAAACGTCTATGCGCATACCGCTGGCGGCGGCAAGTTCCTTGGCGTATTGCAGGTGAAAAAACGCCAGCCCTCTGACGAAGGGCGTCAGGGTCAGGCGGCACTCATCGCGTTAGCCACCTATTCCGAGCTTAAAAACATTATTCTCGTCGACGAAGATGTGGATATTTTCGACAGCGACGACATCCTGTGGGCGATGACCACCCGTATGCAGGGCGATGTCAGCATCACCCATCTGCCGGGGATCCGCGGACACCAGCTCGATCCGTCTCAGGCCCCGGACTACAGCCCCTCCATTCGTGGCAACGGGATCACCTGCAAAACGATTTTCGACTGTACGGTGCCCTGGGCGCTTAAGTCCCGCTTTGAGCGTGCGCCCTTTATGGAGGTAGACCCGACGCCATGGGCGCCTGAACTGTTTAAAAAATAGCGTTAACCGGAAAATCTTCTTCACCCTTCACGGGCTGAGGGTTTCCCACAAAATAATGCCTGCACAGACGGCCCCCTCTCCCTTGAGGGAGAGGGCTGGGGTGAGGGGGAACATACGGCGCTGGTGGTCATTCCGTTCACTTAGGGCATCGCTGAAAGCCCTCAGTTTTTCTGAGGTAACGTTATAGCTTTTTCTTTCAAATTACTGGGTAACCCTCTCCTTCACGGGTGAAGAACCTCACGCTGAAATTGCCGCGTCCCCTGCTTTCTTGTAACCTTTGAGCGTTTATCACATCCCCATAAAAAATGAGACTACCGGACGCCTATGACAGCACATATTTCCAACGATCCTTTGCATGGCGTAACGCTCGAAATGCAGGTTAACGCGCTGGTTGCGCGATATGGCTGGAATGAACTGGGCAACCGAATCAAAATCAACTGTTTTCGCAAGGACCCGAGTGTTAAATCGAGTCTGAAGTTCCTGCGCCGCACCCCATGGGCGCGGGCGGAAGTTGAAGCCCTCTACCTCGACTCTCTTCACGATGACGGTAACGGGGAACAGGACGAACCGGCGTTTAATCCCTGGACGGATAGCCGGACACCCAGGAGCTAACACGCAAATGATGCGACACGTAAAACGGACTGGCGCGCTGCTTGGCTGCGCGCTTTTACTGGTAAGTTGCACTTCCAAACCACCCAAATCACTCGTTACCCCGCTGCCGCAGGCGAAACCTCTACAGCAGACTAACGAACCCATGCGCGGGATCTGGCTGGCGACCGTCTCCCGTCTCGACTGGCCTCCCGTGTCATCGGTGAATGGCCGTAGCGCGGACCAGCGTATCGCCCAGCAACAGCGGGCGCTGACGGACAAGCTCGATAAGCTGAAAAAACTTGGGATCAACACCGTCTTCTTTCAGGTAAAACCGGACAGTACGGCGCTGTGGGCCTCTAAAATACTGCCCTGGTCAGATACCCTGACGGGGACTATCGGGGAAGATCCCGGTTACGATCCGCTTCAGTTTATGCTGGATGAAGCGCACAAGCGCGGGATGAAGGTTCATGCCTGGTTTAACCCGTACCGCGTTTCCACCAACACGAAGCCGTCGACCATCGCCGCGCTTAACCGCACCTCGTCGCTTCATCCTTCCAGCGTGTACGTCCAGCATCCGGAGTGGATCCGCACCTCGGGGGATCGTTTTGTTCTCGACCCGGGCATTCCCGACGTGCGGGAATGGATAACCCAGGTGGTGATGGAAGTGGTAAATCACTACCCTGTCGACGGCGTTCAGTTCGATGACTATTTTTACACCGAGACGCCGGGGTCCACCCTGAATGATGCCTGGACCTTCAGGCGCTATGGCGAAGGATTTGCGTCAAAAGCGGACTGGCGTCGACACAATACGCAGCAGTTGATTGTGCAGGTTTCAAGGGCGATCAAGCAGGCTAAACCTGAGGTCGAATTTGGCGTTAGCCCGGCGGGGGTCTGGCGCAATCGCTCCTTCGACCCGGCAGGCTCGGACACGCGCGGTGCCGCAGCCTATGATGAATCCTACGCTGACACGCGCAAATGGGTACAGCAGGGTTTACTGGATTACATTGCGCCGCAGATCTACTGGCCCTTCGCCCGCGACGCGGCACGTTACGATGTGCTGACAAAATGGTGGGCTGACGTGGTGAAACCGACCCATACCCGCCTGTATATCGGGATCGCGTTCTACAAAGTGGGCGCGCCTTCCAGAAACGAACCGGACTGGACGGTGAACGGCGGCGTACCGGAGCTGAAAAAACAGCTCGACCTCAACGATTCACTGCCAGACGTTAAGGGCACCATCCTGTTCCGTGAAGACTATCTTAACCAGCCGCAGACGCAGGAGGCGGTAAATTACCTCCGGGGACGCTGGGGTAGTTGACTGAAAAAAGGCAGAAACGTTCTGTTTCTGCCTTTCTTTTACGGCTTCTGCCCGAACATCGCCTCAAGCTGTTTTGCGTCTGGCATACCCACGACCTGTTGCAGTTCGTTTTGCTCATTCAGGTAATAAATAGCCGGTGTGGCATTCGCGCCGAGACTGTCCATTAGCGTCTGGTGATTTTGCAGGATCTCAACGGTTTCCCGGGAAGCCGCAGCTTCAGGTTTCGGCAGCTTTTTCCCGCCGGACAGCTCGTACGCTTTCCAGGCCGATACCGGATCTTTCGCATTCAGGATCGCGGAGGCGTTACGCCCGCTGTTCGGGTTAAGAAACGCAACCAGCAGCGTATTGAGCTGAACCTTGCCAGCCTTCACCCACGGCTGCGCTTCAGCCCAGAACTGCTTGCAGTACGGGCAGAACGGGTCGGCAAAGACAAAGACTTTACGCGGGGCACTCTCCGCGCCCTCTTTCAGGGGATGCGCGGCATTGAGCTTTTTCCACATCTCGCGGCCCATCGGGGCGTAGATCTCTTTCTGGAAAAAGGCTTCGCTGAGGTTGGTTCCCTTCTCATCATACAGATAGCCAGACACGACGTGCTTTCCGTCAGGGGTCAGAAAGAGCGTCACGCCCATGTCCTGATATTGTCCCAGCCACGCTGGCGCGCCGCCGGGGGCGTCAATTTTCTTGATGATTTTGATGTCCTGCTGTTCACTGAAGTGCTTCACCACATCCGGAAGCGGCTCCTCTGCCCTGACCAGCCCTGAAACCATCAGAGCAGAGAGTAACAGCACCTTTTTCTTTGCTAACCGTTGAAGCATAACGCCCCCTCTAAGATATTGTTTTTCAGAGTGGTCGAAGTTTATTGCCCTGTCAACGCTTCATAAATATCCTTGAGGCGACTACGCAAAAATCGCACGGCTTTGTGTTTGCGGGATAATAACGCCTGCACACTGTCGCCTGTTTCCTCTGCCAGCATCTTCATGCTGTAGCCCTCAAATTCCGTTTTTTCAAACACCTCGCGCTGAGGTGGCGGCAGTTCCGACAGGGCTTGCCCCAACTCTTCCCATAGCAGCATGTTGAGATACTCTTCCTCCGGCGTTTGCGGTACGCCGAATAACGTTTCTGCAATCTCCTGCTCCGGAAAGTCTTCGTCATCTGCTGTCAGGTACCCCGGCAGTGAAACCTCGTGCTTTTTTCGCGCCCGGTCGATCATCTCATTTCGTGCGGCGCGAAACAGCCAGGCGGCGACGTTCTCGACCGGTTGTTCCACTTTCATCAACTGCCAGGTCACTTCCTGAAGAATATCATCGACATCATCACGAACCGCAGTCCGTCCGCGAATGAAGGCTTTTAGCCGCGCGCGGCAGGCTTTGAGTGCCGAGATCAGTAATGATTCCCCCGCCTCACCGGCTTTCATATCGCTCACTCGGCTTCCGGCGCTTTCGGACCGTTATCATCTCGCTTTTCATCCCGGCCATCGTGCCACCGGCAATGACCGTGGCGCCCAAATCCCGCCCGACGCTGCTGAATGAAGGCCTCACGTTGTTCGGGGCTCATATTCATCCATTGTTCGTGCATACGGCGGTGCGCACCGAACATGCCCGGACGGAAACCCAGCCCACCGAAAAGAATGCGGCTCAGCAGCAGGATCCCCAGCGCCTGCCAGAAGCCAATGGCTTTAACCCCCAGGATGGCCGGGAGCAACGCGTTCCACAGGGACATGACCAGCAGGCCAAGCACCACGAACAGGACTGCGCCAATCACGATACCCTTACCCATACGATGGCGGCCCAAACCACGCCCGTGACCTTTTCCGTGCATATCAAAATTTCTCATGTGTACCTCGTTTATGTTGAATGATTATGGTCTCTGAGGAGGTAGACGGATGAGGAACAGAAATATTGCCGGGGAAAGATAAAATTTATGTCATAGCGGCTTTGTACGGATAACAGTAATGGCTGAAGGAGATTGTGCAGCGGCTACATGCAGACATTAAAAAGGCTCCCTCAGGAGCCTCTCTGAACATCACGCCGTAGCAGGCAAACTAAAGCTCGAGATACTCTGGGACAGCTGCTGCGCCTGCTCCTCCAGCGAGGCGGCGGCGGCGGCGGATTGCTGCACCAGCGCCGCGTTCTGCTGGGTCACACCGTCCATCTCCGTTACGGCCTGCCCAACCTGACCAATCCCGCGGCTCTGCTCTTCTGAGGCAACCGAAATCTGTTCCATCAGCGTATGCACTTTATTCACAGAACTGATAATAGAATCAATCACCTCTCCCGAACGATTCACCAGTTGTGCACCGTTTTTCACGCTGGAAACAGACTGGGCGATAAGGCTTTCGATATCTTTCGCCGCCACCGCGCTTTTTTGTGCCAGGGTGCGCACTTCACTTGCTACCACGGCAAATCCTCGCCCCTGCGCGCCAGCACGCGCCGCTTCAACGGCCGCGTTTAGCGCCAGAATATTAGTCTGGAAAGCAATGCTGTTGATGACGCTGGTGATGTCCTCAATACGCTTCGAATTGGACGCGATAGTATTCATCGTTTCGATGACTTCACGGGTTACCGCTTCACCGGTATGGGCATTTTTCACGGCATCCTGCACCAGCTTACCGGCCTGGAAAACGTTGTCGGTGTTATTCGCCACCGTCGCGCTCAGCTCTTCCATGCTGGCGGCCGTCTGGGTCAGGGCCGAAGCCTGTTGCTCGGTACGGGAGGCCAGGTCGATATTGCCGGAGGCAATTTCCTGCGCCGCATGCGTCACAGTGTGGCTGGCATCGCGCACCTGAGAAATGGTGGAGAGCAGCGCCTGGCGCATCTGCTCCATCGAGGACATCAGGTGATTGATTTCATTCCCGGAATCACGCTTGATCGGTACCGGTACGTCCAGCTTCCCGGCCGCAATCTGGCGACAGTGCTCGCGCGCCAGGTTCACCGGCGCAAAGACCACGCGTTTCATCAGCAGGCTGACGGCGAAGATCACCACCACGAACAGCACCGCAATGCAGGCGATAATAACCAGACCCGACACGAAATTATGGCTCGCATCCTCGTTCAGCGTTTTGGCGTACTTCTGGTGAACGGAGAGAACCTGATCGAGCACAATTTCATATTGGCGATCGAGTCGAGACACCACGGGAATAAGAGCGTTGAACCGCGACACATCGTGAGCGGCGGCAGCGGCGATGAGAGGCGCCAGTCCCTGGTTACGGTAGTTTTGCCACGCCTCCTGGTAGGCAGTGACCAGCGGGGCTTCGTCCGGCAAACGCGGCGAGGCCATAAACGCCGAAAATGCACTATCGGCTTTGGTCAGCGCCTCTTTAACCGAGGCCAGTTTCGCAGACAGATCGGTAGCGTCCCCCGCTTCCACCATTTTCACATACTCCATAACCCTGACCCGCAGGGTTCGGCTGTGGTTAATGGGATCAATAATGGACAGAACCACCTGAATTTCTTTGTTCACATTATCCAGCGAAGTATTACTTTTAATGATGAGCCCAACGCTGGTGATAGTGCTGGCCACAAAGAAGAAAAGCAGGGAAAACAGGATAATCAGGGATGATTTTTTCAACGACATAACACACCTCAGGGATATAATTTCCCTTTGGTTATCGGCTGAATCCAATCTTTAATTAATTAAAGTTATTGATGTCACCCTCAGACGTTACCCTGTCACTCCACGGTCTTGTATCGCCGTTGCAGGGTGGCATCTAGCTTACGCTGGATCGGCTCCGGCGTTTCCCCTTCAATCAGTTTGCCAATCAGATCAAAGCAGTGCCAGGCGAGCTGGCGGTTATCCTGACGAACGGTATCGACAGGAATGGTCAAAGAATCATAGAGATAGTGATCGTCAAAGCTGGCCAGACGCATATCGCTTTGCAGCAGATTATGTTGCCCCATATAGCGCAACACCCCTTCCAGAAGACCGCAGGCGGCGGTAAAAAGGGCTTTTGGCGGGCGGCCCAGGCGTGCGCAAAGCTCGGCAAACATTTCGTAGCCGGAGCTCGGATGGTAATTACCATGAATGATCCACTCCGGACGTAACTCGACGCCAGCGTCACGCAGCCCCTGCTTAAACCCTTCAAGACGGTCACGCGTCGGGGAAAGCCGCGGCTGGCCGCCGAGGAAGTAGAACTCATCCGGATGCTGGCGCGCGATGTCGGCCACCAGTGTGGCGGTTGGGGTAATTGAATCGGTGAGAACCAGCGGCAGAGAACTGTCGTTCATATGACGATCAAAAAGCACAACGGGCAACTGTTCGCTCAGCTTTTGATAGTCGGCGTCGTTGAGCATGCTGGAGGCGACAATCAGCCCGTCCACCTGACGGGCCACCATGTTATTGACCACCACCGTCTCCTGGCCCGGATTTTCATCGCTACAGGAGATCAGCAGCTGAACACCCGCCTCGCGGCAGAGGGTCTCCAGCTCATGAGAAAAAACGGCAAACCCGTAGTTGGTGATTTCCGGCACCACCAGACCAATGGTGTGGCTGCGGTTGTCCCGCAGCGAACGGGCGTGAATGCTGGGCTGATAATGATGTTCTTTGGCAATCGCCAGCACACGCTCGCGTGTCTCCTCCGCCACCCGAAGCTCTTTGCTGCGGCCGTTCAGAACCAGGCTGGCGGTGGCTTTTGATACCCCCGCGAGCTCCGCGATATCTTTAATGGTGACGCGTTTTGTTTTTCTCACAACGACTTAGATCCGGCTGCCAAAACCTCTATTCTATCATGCAGCTGCGCAGCGACCAGTAGCGTAATGTGATATCGGACGCACCTTCGAAGCGTACCTGGGCCGGATGGTCAGGAAAATAGCGGCTGCTCATGACGCCTTCACCGTGATTGATGAAAATTTCGACGCTGGAACAGTCGCACAGCACGCGTAAATGATGAACATTGCCCTGCCAGTAGCGGGTCAGCGTGTCTGTGGTTTTCAGACTGGCGCGTTCCAGACGGATCCCCTCATCATCCACAATCAGCCGCAACGCGCCGGCAAAATCCACGTTCACGCTCGATGCGCTCAGTTCGAACTCAAGACGCGCTCTCGCCAGCACCGGGGCATCACTGGCGCGTCCCTGCCAGAGATGTTCATCCTCGCGCAGCGTTTCCAGCTCACGGACCGGGGTTTGCCAGAGCTTACCGTCGCGGTAGCGCAGCTCGCGAGGACAGGTCATCTGGTGGATCCAGCCGTGCGCCCGCGTAGGCTGGAGCATCTCTTCGCCGTCCGGCACGCCCATCCAGCCGATGAGGATGCGGCGGCCATCTTCTGCCACCGTGGTTTGCGGCGCGTAAAATTCGAAACCGGCGTCAAGCTCATGCAGCTCGCCGTGCGCAAATGCAGGCGTTTGATAATCAAATGCCCCACTCATCCAGACGGCCGGATAGGTGTTGAGATAGCGATGCGGTTCGCGCGCCAGCCCCTGCGGGCAGCAGATCAAGACGTGTGTGCCATCAAGCTCAAACAGATCCGGGCACTCCCACATATAGCCCGCGTCCGTGAGTCCGTTGACGCCGTGACCGGCGATTTCGCCGCAGGACGCCCAGATGTGTAAATCGGCTGACGTAAACAGCAGCACCTTGCCGCGCTGCTGTCGATCCTGCGCGCCGAGCACCATGTACCACAGCCCGTCATGCCACCATACTTTCGGATCGCGGACGTGCCCGGTGTACCCGTCCGGCAGGGGCAACACCGGTCCCAGTTTGGCAAACGTGCCATCGTCATTTTGCACCGCCAGACACTGCCAGGCGGTGCGGCCGCCATCGTCAAACTTAACGTTGCCGGTATAGCACAGGGTCAGCACGCCGTTGTTATCCACGGCGCTGCCGGAGTAACAGCCATTGCGGTCATACTCTTCGTCAGGCATCAGCGCCATTGGCTCGTGCTGCCAGTGCACCAGATCTGCTGAGCTCCAGTGCCCCCAACACTTGTAGCGATGATCGCAGCCCAGCGGGTTCCACTGATAAAACAGATGGTAGCGCCCGGCAAACCAGATAAACCCGTTCGGATCGTTCATCAGCCCTGTCACCGGTGCGGGATGCCACTGCGGATAGTGGCTGTCCGCCAGCGCACGCGGCTGGCCTTGCATAACGGCCTGCAACACGGCAGGCCAGCGGGAAGATAAGGTCATTATTCAGAGTCCGTTTTATATTTCAGCAGCAGAGAGACGGTGAACGCCACGCCAAAGGCAATCACCATGCCGATTATATAGTTGAGCAGCGAGCTGGCCTGGACAATCGCCATGCCGGGAAGCGCCGTCAGGCCAACGGCGGTCATGTAGACATGCACCGACACCACCCAGGCACCGCCCGCCGCACCACCGATCAGCGCCGCGATAAACGGCTTCACAAAACGCAGGTTGATGCCAAAAATTGCCGCTTCGGTGATGCCCAGCATCGCGGAAAACGCCGACGGTAAGGTAATGGCTTTGATTTTGGCATCGCGGGTTTTGAACCACACCGCCAGACACGCCCCGCCCTGCGCCACGTTCGCCATCGCCCAGATCGGCAGCAGGAAGTTAACGCCAATCGACGGATTACCCAGCAGCCCGGCCTCAATGGCGTGGAAGCTGTGGTGAATGCCGGTAATGACAATCACCGAATAGAGCCCACCAAACAGCAGCCCGGCCAGCCAGCCCGCGTGGGCAATCAGGGTGCTAAGAATGAAGGAGATCCCGTCGCCCAGCGCGCGTCCCGCCGGGCCAATAATCAATAGCGCAATGAAGCCGGAGATAATGACGGTCAGGAACGGCGTCAGGATCAGATCTAACGCATCCGGGATCGCCCGGCGCAGCTGTTTTTCCACAATGCTCATAAACCACACCGCCAGCAGCACCGGGAAGACGGTTCCCTGATAGCCAATCATGGCGATTTCAAGACCGAAGAAGTTCATGGTGTGGAAGCCGGATGCTACGCCCCAGGCGTTGGTCAGCGCCGGATGAGTCAGGATGCCGCCGAGCGTTGCCCCCAGATACGGGTTGCCGCCAAACTCCCGCGCGGCGGTGAAGCCAATCAGGATCGGCAGAATAATAAACGCCGCCGAGCTGCACATATCCAGCATGATATAGAGCGCGTTATCCGGATTAACCCAGCCGTAGGTTTTAACCATCCCCAGCAGGCCCATCAGCAGACCCGAGGCCACGATCGCCGGGATAATCGGCACGAAGATGTTGGAGAGCAGACGCGCGATACGCTGGAACGGGTTCAGCTTGCGGGCCGCAATATCCGCCGCTTCCGATTTACTGGACTCGCTAATCCCTGCCGCCTGAATAAACGCGGCGTAAACCTTATTCACCACCCCGGTGCCGAAGATCACCTGCATCTGCCCGGCGTTTCGAAAACAGCCTTTCACGCCTTCAACCTTGCCGATAGCCTGCTGGTCGGCAAGCGCATCATCGACCAGCACCAGACGAAGGCGCGTGGCGCAATGTGCCGCGCTGGCAATGTTCTCTTTGCCACCGAGCAGCGGAATAAGCTCGCGCGCAATATGATTAAAATCCATAGATACCTCTTCCTGACCTCTTTTTATGGTGTTCGAAACGCCCCCGCGATGCGGGAGCGTGAAGGGTTAAAACCAGGTTTCCATCTGCACCCCAAAGTTCCATTCCCCGCCCGCGTTGAAGCCGCTGCTGCCAAAGGCGTCATCGCTGGCGTAGTTATCCAGCTTGCTGCTCCAGTCCATCCAGGTGGCGAACAGGCGCAGCTCCGGACGGCTGAAGAAATCGCCAATTTTGCCCGCCTTTAACGTCGGGGCGAAGGTCAGCTTGTAGAAGCTACCGTTAACCGCATTGCGATCCTTGTAGCCTTCCGGGCTTAAATCCATGTACTGATAGCTGCCTTCGAACGCGAGGGCGAAATTCTGGGTCACCTCTTTGATCAGACGCGTATTGAGCGTGACCCACTCATAGCTGTCGCCCTTCACGTAGCGGTCCTTACTGCTTTGCGCCAGCACGGCGGGCGCAATGTGCCAGCCACCGCCCAGCGGCGTGACACCGTAACTTGCAAAACGCCAGGTATCGGCTTCTGACAGCAGCGCGCCGTCTGAACCAATGCTTTTCACCTCGGCGCCCAGACCGTGGCCGTAAAGCAGCGCCGTTTTGGCGGAACCTTCCCGCAGGCCGTAGAAGCTCTCGTTATGCAGACCAACCAGCGCATGTACCCCGTTATTGGCCGCGTCGGTTTTAATCGGATCGCCGTTGCTGTCCTTACGGTCGTCATTATCTTTTGCCCGTAAGCCGCTGACCATCATCTGCACCGGCCCGGCGAAGTGATTCATGCTGAGGATGTAGTTCTGAACGTTGTTGTCGATCTCCTCTTCGCTGCCGAAGTTACGGCCATAAAGGGAGAAGTTACTGCGCAGCGTATCGTTCCACTTCACGTCGTAGACGCCGCCGCCGGTCCCGGCGAGAAACACCACGTCGGAATCCAGCCAGTGAATGTCGAAGTTGTCGCGGTCAAAACGCTTACCCGCCCAGAAGGTACTGCCCTTCAGCGCACCGGTAAAGTCAGGCAAATTGCCCAGCTCGGCAAAGGCCTGACGAATGTTCAGGTCGCTGCTGTCTGCCGACCAGTCGTTATAGGTTTTCTGGCCGTCGGCCAGCATCGCCTTAAAGCGCGTCGTCGCACCATTCTCCAGCGTCTGTTTGTGCTCAACATTCAGCTCAACGTAGGTATCCGCTTCGTTCCCCAGACGCCCGATGGCCCCGCCCGTTTCCCCGGCGGGCGTCAGATAAGGGCCGCTTTTGCTGCTGGAGGCCGCGTCGTTCATCAGCAGGCCGGAACGGGCGTAACCGTGAAATTCAAAACCGCCTGTCCGGTCGGCTTTTTCTTCCAGCACCGTGGTACGTTGCGCCACCGCCTGTGTGGAGGTTTGCGCTTCCTGCTGCGCAGCCACCAGCTGCTGTGTTTTCTGTTCCGCTGCCGTTGCGCGCTTTTCAGCAACCTGCGCGCGGGTTTCCGCCTCCTGCAAACGCTGCTCCAGCGCCGCCAGGCGCGCTTCGATACGTGTCATATCCGTCTGGGCAAAAACAGAGGTACTCCCGGCCAGCATGCCTATCATCACGGCAAGTCTGCGTTTTTTATACATTTTGTCGCATCCCTAATAACTATCGGTGAAAGTGCTAAATTGCTAAACCGGTTTAGGCTGATGATACTAAACCGTTGAATTTTGGATCGGCAACGTTTTTTGCTAAACCGTTTTAGTAAGTGTGATCGAGGCGACAATTCAGGCCGCCGACCGGAGGCCTGGAGAGGTGAATTACAGTTCGTGATGATAAGGCAGCGCGGTCATTGCCCCTTTTGCGGTTGTCGCCAGCGCCCCACAGCGCTGCGCCAGCGTGATGACCTCTGAAAGACGGGCCTGGCCATCACGAGCCAGACCGAACAGCAGCCCGGCGACGAAAGCATCCCCCGCGCCGGTGGTATCAATGCATTCCACGGGTGATGCAGGATAGTGCGTCAACGCGCCTTTCTGCCAGGCGGTGACGCCCTCTTTTCCCTGTGTCACCAGCACCAGCCTGGCCGGACAGGTGCGCATCAGCGCCGCCAGCCCCTCATGGACCTGCGCATTTCCGGTTAAGAACGCCAGTTCTTCCACCGAGATTTTCACCACATCTGCACAGGCTAATGCCCGCTCAAGGCACTGACGCAGCTCGACTTCATCGTGCCAGAGATCGGCGCGGATATTGGGGTCAAAGCTGACGAATCCCCCCGCCAGTCTGATAGCGGACATCGCCTGAAACGTCGCGGAACGGCTGGGTTCGGCGCTGAGCGCGATAGAGCAGACGTGCAGCCACTCCCCGGCGCGGAATGGCGGGAGATCGGCAGAGTCGAGGAATAAATCAGCGCTCGGGCGAACCATAAAGGTAAAGGAACGTTCACCGTCGTTATCGAGATCCACCACCACCGTGGAGGTGCGATGCTGCGGGTCCAGGCGCAGCCATTCTGTATTAACCTGCTCATACGCAAGCTTTTTTTGCATAAAACGCCCGAAGGGGTCGTCGCCCACCCGGCCTATAAAGGCGCTTCTGCCGCCCAGACGCGCAACCCCTACCGCGACATTGGCCGGTGCGCCGCCAGGACATTGCAGCAGTTTGCCCTCTCCGTCGGGCAACAGATCCACCACTGCATCGCCAAGTACCCAGATCGTCTCCATATCACCTTCTTAGCTAAATCGTGTTAAACCGGTTTAGCTATTTAAGCACAGGCAGGGTGTCGGGGAAATATGGCGAGGGAAAATTTGCTTAACCCACCCGATGGGGCCAGAGAATATCACCCACGCCATTGAGCTGCGGGCGGGCGAACAAAAAGCCCTGGAAGCGGCGAATACCGGCGGATTCAAGCCAGCACCACTCTTCTATCTTCTCAATGCCTTCTGCGACCAGCGTAATCTCCAGATCGGTGCAGCAGCTGATTATCGACTTCACAATCGCCTGCTTGGGCCCGCTCAGGTGGATATCGCTGACGATCTCTCTGTCGATTTTGAGCTTATCCGGCTGAAACCGGGTGAGCAGTGAAAGACCAGCATAGCCGGAACCAAAATCATCTATCGCCAGCCCAACCCCTTCCGCGCGCAGCTGTTTAATGGCGCTGTTAAACTGGTTGAAGCCAGAGATCATCTCGTTCTCAGTGACTTCAATGATCACCTGCTCTGGCTGTAGATTGTGCTTTTTGATCTGCGTTACCAGGAACTCTACCGCGCCCGGCACGTTAACCAGCGACATTGGCAGCAGGTTCACCGCCAGTTTGTGGCTGCCGATGCCGAGCTTTTGCGCCAGCGCAAAGGTCCAGGCTTTGGTTTGCAGGTCGACTTCGTAAATCTGTTCACGATCGAGACTACGGAAGAAATGCTCCGGGCTGCCGCCGTCGTTTCCGCGTATAAGCGCTTCGAGAGAACTGATTTTGCCTTCGGACGGCTCGACAATGGGTTGCAGCGCAAACTGGCAGGGCTGTCCCGCCAGCAGACCTAACCCTTTACCAAACGGCGCGCGCTCTCGCGAAAGCGTCCATTTATCAGGCTCATAGTCCGAAGCGGGTGGGATAGCGGTTTTGCCGGTGATAAAGGTCTGAATAAATTTGAAGACCCGATCCTCAGAAGTCAGATAGCTTTCCAGCTTGCTGTAATGCAGAACCGACGCCAGAACCGCTTTCGGGGTCTGAACATCCAGGTCAAACAGCAGCATTCCCACGTCTTCGAAACGTCTGCGCGGGCCGTAATCGCGCATCAGCTCCACCACGCCGGTATGCCGGTCATCCGCACGGATGGTGTTAAAAAGCGCGACGACGCTCTGTTCCGTGCCTTCGAGAATTTGCAGAACGTCACGTCCACGGGAGAGAAGAATGCCTGAGATGCCCTGCTCCGTATTACGGATCCTGGCCTGTTCAACCAGCGCGCTTAACGCTGCGGAGGTGCAGGTTAAGCTCAGCTGGCTTCGATAAATAAGAGTTGTCAGCACAGAAACGGGGTCCGGTATGGGGTATACGCCTGAACGGTACTATTTAACACAGTTCCCCGGTGTGACCTAATCTATTCCACGTCGGGCTTAATTCTCCCCGATACGGCTGTCGATCCGCGTCTGCATATAATCGTAGAACGGATTCGACGTCACGCGCATCAGCGCATCTTTGCCGACACTCAGAACCGATGTTTCTCCCCACAGGGCTATCGTCCCCAGGCTGATACCGTAGTGGTTTTTCACCTCAGGATGGCGGCCATACAGATCGTCATCAGGCGGGAACGGAATAGCAACATGCGACAGGGAATAAACCTCCTGCGGATACGCGACCGACAGCGGCATCACCGTTTCCCGGGTGCTACCCGCTGGCGTCGTCTTTGCCACCATATCAAACCTGTCGGGGCTGGCATTGGTCACAATTGTGACACTGTAACGTCTTTTTGCCTTGGGCAGCAGGTCAGCCACCGCCGTCCAGGATGATGGCCTGAACAGTGGACGAAAACTCCCGGCCTGGTTGATATCAAAAACCACCAGTTCGCTGCCGTTTGCCGGAAGCTGGTCAAACAGCCCGCTAACCACGGCGCGGGTACTGACCGTTGAATCCATGACCGACTGAAACGCCAGTACCGGCGGAAGCTGCGCCAGTTTGTGATCATGAACATCGCGGTTTATCTGCTCATGCAGCGCCTGGGTAAGCAGCCAGGACTGACGTGCTGCATTCACCGGGAACGAATTGTATTTATAAGGATTATATTCCGGCGAAATGTTGAGCCACGCGGCTTTGGCAAACGCCGGTAACATAGCCGGTAGCCCGGCGAATCCGGCAAAGCGCGCAAACGCCGTGACGCCAATCATCGGTGAGAGCAAAACGATCTGCTGAGGTTTACGCAGTTCAGGCGCATCAAGAGCGTCGAGGGCGTATTTCATCGCCAGCGCCCCGCCGTTGGAGTAGCCCACCAGATGCAGGGGGAGATCGTTCCCCGTCAGGCGTGTCGCTTCACGAACCGCAAGGCGCGATGCGGCCAGCCACGCCTCCCAGTCAACGTCTGTCAGGGCACCCGGCGCCGTGCCGTGTCCGGGCAAACGAGGCACTACGGCCACAAAGCCGTGCTGTTGATAATTCTCTGCCAGATGCCTGACGCTGTAGGGCGAGTCCGTCAGACCGTGCAGCAATACCACCGACCCGCGCGGCTTTCCGGCAGGCATCAGCACGAACGACCGATTTGCATCCGGGGAAAAGTGTCCTGGCCACACCAGGCTCTGGCGGTAATAACGGTTCAGCGGCGTGCGCTCTGCGGGTGTGACATTCGCCGTCACCTCAGCGTCGAGAGCGGTGAAGATGGCGTTTTCCCGCGCGACATACGCTGCGAAGGTCGCGTTATCCATCTCCTGCACGGACATTTCGTCAGCCCGCCAGGTGTGCCAGTGATGCAGGGCCGGCCCCTGCTGCGAAAGATAAACCCGCACCGCCAGCAGCACGAGCACAATGATCCCGATGACCATCGCTATTTTTTTTGCGAGAGCCATCAGGCGCACGCTGACCCGCCAGGGCAAATTCGCCATGTTAGGCTCCCTCCCTTATCCACAGAGCGTTCATCTTACCAAAAAATGTGAAGAGGCTGACGTATTCACCAAATAGATACCGCTCAGGCCGGACACTGCACCAAAAGTGAACTACGCTGCACAAATGTTGAGCATCTGTTAAACAAATATTGCATTAACTTTGCTGCACAGCGCGTTTTCGCCGCAATGTGAACATGGCACGCGTCCTGCATTGTTAATCCGGTAACAGAATCCCGGCCTTTGACAGCCAGTTAACAGCGAGGCGGTATGACGACCAAACCTGAGGTGTTGAGCCGTATCGAAGCGACCTTTAGCCAGCTCACCCCGAGCGAAAAGCGGGTGGCAAGCTGGATGCTGGCGCACGTCGGGCAGATCCCCTTTGAAACGGCAGAGAGCGTGGCGCTGGCCACGGCCACCAGCGGGATCACCGTCGGACGCTTTCTGCGCAAGCTGGGCTATCGCAACCTGGACGACGCCAAAAAAAGCCTGCGCGATCCCCACCAGCCCTGGGGCATTAACGAGCGTCTCGACTCCTGGAAGCAGCAACAGCCGCTGTCGGATCGCCTACAGCACTCCCTGTCGCTGGAGGTGGACGCCATTGCCCATGTCTACCAGCTGGCGCAAAGCGAAACGTTCAGGCAGGTGGTCCAGCAACTTACCCATGCCGACGCCGTCTTCGTGCTGGGGATCCAGTCCACGCGCGGGATCGCCAATGCGTTCTTCAGCCATCTTGAGTATCTGCGCCCGCGGGTGAGCTATTCCGAAGGGCTCTCCGGTAGCTGGGTGGAGTCGCTTAACTCCGGCTTTGCGAACCCGTATATCGTGCTGACGGATACCCGCGCCTACTCCGCCATTGCCCGCCAGTACTGCCGCGTGGCGAGCGAAAAAGGCCTGGCGATGGCGCTGATCACCGATATCTGGTGCCCGTGGGCGCGGGATTATCCGATTGATTTACTCCAGGTGAAGACCGATACCGGCCATTTCTGGGATTCGCTGGCGCCGGTGAGCTGTCTCTTCAACCTGCTGCTGTCGGGCGTTGTGGAGGCGCTGGGCGATGCGCTGCCGGAACGTCTGGCAATCAACCGACAACTACAGCAAGAGTTTGGTCAATTTGAACGCTAAAGGAGCGGAGCTATGCCTGAAGAGAGTCAACTGATTGATGTGGCGAAAACCTTTCCCACGCTGCATATCGATCTGAAATACGCGACCGCCGATAACATCACTGGCCGCCCGATCTACCAGCACGCCGCGTGCCTGTTGCATACGGATGCCGCCACCGCGCTGGCGAAAGCGATCAGCATCGCCGCGCTGGCCGGTCTGAAGCTGGTGGTTTACGACGCCTACCGCCCCCAGCAGGCGCAGTCGCAACTCTGGGATGCCTGCCCCAATCCGGAATACGTGGTGGATGTCGCAATTGGCTCTAACCACAGCCGGGGCACCGCCATTGACGTCACGCTGATGGATGAACACGACAACGTGCTGGATATGGGCGCCGGGTTTGACGAAATGCACGACCGTTCTCATGCCTGGCACCCTTCCGTTCCGCCCGAGGCGCAGCGAAATCGTCTGCTCCTGAACGCCGTGATGTACGGCGGCGGTTTTGTGGGCATCAGCAGCGAGTGGTGGCATTTCGAACTGCCGAACGCCGCCAGCTACCCGCTGTTAGATGACCAGTTCGCCTGTTATCCGACCACATACTCACTCTAATTCTGGAGCCCGGCCATGAAAACTACGCTGCTTACAACCCTGATTGCCGCTACGCTCGCCCTGAGCGCCCCTCTCGCGCTGGCGGCGGTGCCAAAAGATATGCTGGTGATTGGGAAAGCTGCCGATCCGCAAACGCTGGATCCGGCGGTCACTATCGATAACAACGACTGGACGGTGACCTACCCCTCGTACCAGCGTCTGGTGAAATACAAGCCTGGCACCACGGAGGTGGAAGGCGATCTGTCGACGGGCTGGAAGGCGTCTGACGACCAGAAAGAGTGGACGTTCACCCTGGCAGATAATGCAAAATTCTCCGACGGCACGCCGGTGACCGCCGAAGCGGTCAAGCTGTCGTTTGAACGTCTGCTGAAAATTAATCAGGGACCTTCCGAAGCGTTCCCGAAAGATTTGAAAGTGGACGCGGTGGATGAACATACGGTGAAATTCACCCTCAGCCAGCCGTTCGCCCCGTTCCTCTACACGCTGGCCAATGACGGCGCGTCGATCGTCAACCCGGCGGTGCTGAAAGCCAATGCCGCCGACGACGCGCGCGGTTTCCTGGCGCAAAACACCGCGGGTTCCGGACCGTTTATGCTGAAAAGCTGGCGGAAAGGTCAGCAGCTGGTGATGGTGCCCAACCCACACTGGCCGGGTGAAAAGCCGCACTTCAAGCGCGTCTCGGTGAAGATTATCGGTGAAAGCGCCTCGCGTCGCCTGCAACTTTCCCGTGGCGATCTGGATATCGCCGACGCCCTGCCGGTGGATCAGCTTGCCGCTCTGAAGCAGGAAGGCAAAGTGGCCGTGGCGGAATACCCGTCCCTGCGGGTGACCTACCTCTATCTGAACAACAGTAAGCCTCCGATGAATCAGGTGGATTTGCGCCGCGCGGTCTCCTGGGCCACCGATTATCAGGGGATGGTGAAAGGCATTCTCAGCGGGAACGGCAAGCAGATGCGCGGCCCGATCCCGGAGGGCATGTGGGGCTTCGATACGAACGCCATGCAGTACAGCTTTGACGAGGCTAAGGCCAAAGCGGCGCTGGAGAAAGTCAACGATAAACCGGCCAGCCTGACGTTCCTCTACTCCGATAACGACCCGAACTGGGAGCCTATCGCCCTCTCCACGCAGGCGAGCCTGGGCAAGCTGGGGATTAACGTCAAGCTCGAGAAACTGGCGAACGCCACCATGCGCGACCGCGTCGGCAAAGGTGATTATGACATTGCGATTGGTAACTGGAGCCCGGACTTCGCTGACCCGTACATGTTCATGAACTACTGGTTCGAATCGGACAAAAAAGGGCTGCCGGGTAACCGCTCATTCTATGAGAACAAAGAGGTCGATGCATTGTTGCAGGCGGCACTGAAAACCACCGATCAGGCGGAACGCACCAAAGATTACCAGCAGGCGCAGAAAGTGGTGATTGACGAGGCGGCTTACGTTTATCTGTTCCAGAAGAACTACCAGCTGGCGATGAACAAAGAGGTCAAAGGCTTCACCTTTAATCCGATGCTTGAGCAGGTCTTTAACATCGCCACCATGAGTAAGTAACGGCCCACGCCGGGGGGAAGTGTATGACGTTCTGGAGCATCGTGCGCCAGCGCTGCTGGGGGTTAATCCTGGTGGTGGCCGGTGTCTGTATTATTACTTTTATTATTTCACACCTGATCCCCGGCGATCCGGCCCGCCTGCTGGCCGGTGACCGCGCCAGCGATGAAATCGTGCAGGGCATCCGCCAGCAGCTGGGGCTGGATCAACCGCTCTATATTCAGTTTGGCCGCTATGTAGAGGCGCTGGCGCACGGCGATCTGGGCACCTCCATTCGTACCGGTCGCCCCGTTGCGGAAGATTTGAAAGCCTTTTTCCCCGCCACGCTGGAGCTGGCCTTCTGCTCTTTGCTGCTGGCGCTGGTGATTGGCGTACCGCTGGGCATTTTATCGGCGGTGTACCGTAACCGCTGGCTGGATCACCTGGTGCGACTGATGGCGATGACGGGCATCTCGACGCCTGCCTTCTGGCTGGGACTGGGGGTAATCGTTCTGTTCTACGGGCAACTGCAAATTCTGCCCGGCGGCGGCAGGCTGGACGACTGGCTCGATCCGCCTGCCCACGTTACCGGCTTTTATCTGCTGGACGCCCTGCTGGAAGGCAACGGCGAGGTGTTTTTCAACGCCCTACAGCACCTGATTCTACCCTCCCTGACCCTGGCCTTTGTGCATCTGGGTATTGTGGCGCGTCAGGTGCGTTCCGCGATGCTGGAGCAGCTGAGCGAGGATTATATTCGTACCGCCCGCGCGAGCGGGTTGCCGGGCTGGTACATCGTGCTGCGCTACGCCTTACCCAACGCCATGATCCCCTCCATTACCGTGCTCGGGCTGGCGCTGGGCGATCTGCTGTATGGGGCAGTCCTTACCGAAACCGTGTTTGCCTGGCCGGGAATGGGAGCCTGGGTGGTGACCTCCATTCAGGCGCTGGACTTCCCTGCCGTCATGGGCTTCGCGGTCGTGGTATCGCTGGCCTATGTCTTCGTCAATCTGGTGGTGGATCTGCTGTATCTGTGGATCGACCCGCGAATCGGGCGCGGAGGTGCCGAATGATGTTAACTCAGGAAACGCCCGTCCCCGTCAGCACCGCCAAACAGCGCATCAACTGGGCAAAGCTGTTCTGGATGTTACGCAAAAGCCCGCTCACGCTGATCGGCGGGGTGATTATGATCGTGATGCTGCTGATGATGGTGGTCTCGCCGTGGATAGTCCCGCACGATCCGAACGCGCTGGATCTGACCGCGCGATTGCAGGCGCCTTCAGCCCAGCACTGGTTTGGCACCGATGAGGTAGGCCGGGATCTGTTCAGTCGCGTGCTGGTGGGCAGCCAGCAGTCCATCACGGCGGGGCTGGCGGTGGTGGTGATTGCGGGCGGCATCGGTTCTCTGCTCGGCTGTTTGTCCGGCGTACTCGGCGGGCGCGGCGACGCCATCATTATGCGTATCATGGACATTATGCTCTCCATCCCCTCGCTGGTGCTGACGATGGCGCTAGCCGCCGCGCTCGGCCCAAGCCTGTTTAACGCAATGCTGGCGATTGCGATTGTACGCATTCCGTTTTACGTGCGGCTGGCACGCGGGCAAACGCTGGTGGTGCGCCAGTTTACCTACGTACAGGCCGCCCGCACCTTTGGCGCATCGCGCTGGCACCTGATCAGCTGGCATATCCTGCGTAACGCCCTGCCGCCGCTGATCGTTCAGGCATCGCTGGATATCGGCAGCGCCATTCTGATGGCCGCCACGCTGGGCTTTATTGGATTAGGCGCGCAGCAACCCACCGCCGAATGGGGCGCGATGGTGGCCGTGGGGCGTAACTACGTGCTTGACCAGTGGTGGTACTGCGCGTTTCCGGGGGCGGCAATTCTGATCACGGCAGTTGGGTTTAATCTGTTTGGCGATGGTCTTCGCGACCTGCTGGATCCCAAATCAGGAGGGAAGCAGTCATGAGTGATTCCGTATTATCAATTGAAGATTTGCACCTGAGCTTCCCCATTTTTCGCGGTGACGTCCACGCGCTCAACCACGTCTCGCTGGAGATTGGCCGGGGTGAAATTGTCGGCGTGGTGGGCGAATCTGGCTCGGGAAAATCGGTTACCGCGATGCTGGCGATGCGCCTGCTGCCGGAAGGCAGTTACCATATTCACCATGGACGGGTCACGCTGCTCGGTGAAGATGTCCTGAACGCGTCGGAAAAACAGCTTCGTCAGTGGCGCGGCGCCAGGGTGGCGATGATTTTTCAGGAGCCGATGACGGCGCTCAACCCCACGCGCCGGATTGGCAGGCAGATGGTGGAGGTGATCCGCCAGCATCAGTCGCTTTCCCGCCGCGACGCGCAGCAGAAGGCGATCGCCCTGCTGGGCGAGATGCAAATCCCGGATGCGGCACAGGTGATGGATCGCTATCCGTTTGAGCTTTCCGGCGGCATGCGCCAGCGGGTGATGATCGCCCTTGCCTTCTCCTGCGAGCCGGAGCTGATCATTGCCGATGAGCCGACCACCGCGCTGGACGTGACCGTTCAGCGTCAGGTGCTGCGTCTGCTGAAACACAAAGCGCGCGCCAGCGGGACGTCGGTGCTGTTTATCAGTCACGATATGGCGGTGGTATCGCAGCTTTGTGACCGGATGTACGTTATGTACGCGGGCAGCGTGATCGAAAGCGGCAGCACGCAGACCTTGATCCACCATCCTGTGCACCCCTATTCGATTGGCCTGCTGCGGTGTGCCCCGGAAAATGGTGAACCGCGCGAGATCCTCCCGGCCATTCCCGGCACGGTGCCTAACCTCAGCCACCTCCCGTGCGGATGTGCCTTTCGCGAACGCTGTTTTGCTGCCGGGGCGAAATGCAGCGAAACGCCGCGCTTAATTTCCACGGGCGCAGAAGGCCAGCAGGCTGCCTGCTGGTACCCACAACAGGAGAGACGCCATGTCTGAGGTACTGCTGGAACTGGATAGCGTGCATGTGAATTTTCCTGCGCGCAAAAACTGGCTGGGGCGCGTGACGGAGCAGGTACACGCCCTCAACGGCATGGATCTCCGGATCCATCGCGGCGAAACGCTGGGCGTTGTGGGGGAATCCGGCTGTGGAAAGAGCACGCTGGCGCAGCTGCTGATGGGCATGCTCAAACCGAGTACCGGTGCCTGTCAGCGCGCGAATGCGGCAGGCGGTATGCAGATGGTATTTCAGGACCCGCTCTCGTCCCTCGACCCGCGTTTACCCGTCTGGCGCATCATTACCGAGCCGGTGTGGATACAGCAACGCCGCAGCGAACGGGAGCGTCGTCAGCTGGCTGAGACGCTGGCGCAGCAGGTGGGCATTCGGGCGGAATATCTTGACCGCCTGCCGCATGCGTTTTCGGGTGGACAGCGCCAGCGCATCGCTATTGCCCGGGCGCTCTCTTCGGATCCGGACATCATCGTGCTGGATGAACCCACCAGCGCGCTGGATATTTCCGTCCAGGCGCAGATCCTCAATTTGCTGGTTGCCCTGCAACAGCAGCGAAATCTGACCTACGTGCTGATCTCGCACAACGTCTCGGTGGTCCGGCACATGAGCGACCGGGTGGCGGTAATGTATCTGGGGCAGATCGTGGAGCTGGGTCCGGCGGACCAGGTGCTGGGCAAGCCACGGCATCCGTATACGCAGCTGCTGCTTGACTCCGTTCCCCGTACCGGAGAACCGCTGGACGAAGATCTGGCATTACGCAAAACCGATCTCCCCGGTAATCGCCGCCTGCCCGATGGCTGCTACTTCCGCGACCGCTGCCCGCTGGCAGCTGAAGGATGCGAACGGCCGCAGCCGCTTCAGCCCGCAGCCGGAGACCGAAGCGTACGCTGCTGGCGTAACCGCTAGATTTGCGCCATCCCGCCATCGACAAACAGCTCCGTGGCGTTTATAAAGCTGGCGGCATCGGACGCCAGAAACGCCACGGCTTTTCCGACTTCGCCCGGCGCGCCCAGGCGACCCAGCGGCACCTGGGCCGCCAGCGCATCGTATAATCCCTGACGCTGTTCTTCGGGAACCAGATCGCCAAGACCGGGCGTTTTCACGGGGCCAGGGCTGACGACGTTGACGCGTATCCCGCGGCCCTGTAAGTCCAGCGCCCAGGAGCGGGCAAAGTTACGCACGGCGGCTTTACTGGCGCTGTAGACGCTAAAATTCGCCGTCCCCTTAATTGAAACCGTCGATCCGGTGAGGATAATGGATGAACCAGAGGAGAGCAGCGGCAGCGCTTTCTGGACGGTAAACAGCACGCCGCGCACGTTGGTGGCAAAAATCCGGTCAAACTGCTCCTCGGTGATGGCGCCCAGCGGCAGCATGTCGCCGCCCCCGGCGTTGGCGAACAGAATATCGAGCCGTCCTTCTTCTTTAGCAATCTGCGCGTAAACCGCATCCAGATCGGCCATTCTGGAGACGTCCGCGCGGATAGCTACCGCCGCGGCGCCAATGTCTGCCCGCGCAGCATCCAGTTCGGCCTGACGACGTCCGGTGATATAGACCTTCGCTCCCTGCGCCGCCAGCTCCTGTGCCGTTGCGAGACCAATACCGGTGCTGCCGCCGGTCACCAGAGCGATTTTTCCTGCAAGCGTTGTATTCATACTCATAACCTTCTGTTGTGATGTAAAAGAGGAGCGTTTGCCCGCGTCAGGCAGACTTTAGATCTTGCGGGATTCGTGATAAACGGGCAAAAATGAAAATGAATTTTCACAGCAGGAAATAATCAGAGGAGATCTGTGTGGATCAGCTAATGGCAATGCGCGCCTTTACGCGGGTGGTTGAATCCGGAAGCTTTACCCGAGCGGCAGACTCCCTGAACATGCCGATAGCTACGCTGAGTAAGCTGGTAAAATCACTTGAAGCGCACCTGGAAACACGGCTGCTGCATCGTACTACGCGCCGGGTGGTCACGACGGCAGAAGGCATGGAATACTACGAGAAAGCGCTGCGGGTATTAATCGATATAGAGGACATTGATACCGCCTTTCGCGCATCGTGCTGCACGCCTAAAGGCCATTTGCGTATCGACGTGGGGGGGTCAACCGCCCGGGACGTGTTGATCCCCCTGCTGCCGGATTTTTTTCAGCGCTACCCGGACCTGCGCATCAACCTGGGGGTAGCCGACCGTCCGGTAGACTTAATCAGTGGAAACGTAGACTGCGTGATCCGCGGCGGCCCGCTGGATGACTCTTCGCTTATCGCCCGGCATATCGGTGACGCCCGGATGATAGCCTGCGCGACGCCGGGCTATCTTAAGACTCACGGCATCCCTGCCTATCCGCAGGAGCTGCGCAACGGCCATAAGCTGATTAGCTACCTTTCCCCCGTTACCGGACGCGCATTCCCGTTTCGGTTCCTCGATCGGGGTGAACCGCTGGAGATCAGCGTTCCGCACCATCTTGGAGTCAATGAAAGCAACGCACACCTGGCCGCGGCGCTGGCGGGTTTAGGGATTATTCAGACGTTTGGCTATGCTGCGAGAGCGCATCTGGAAACGGGCGCGCTGGTAGAGATCCTGAGCGA
This sequence comes from Enterobacter cloacae complex sp. 302F9, assembly GCF_050030335.1. Classification (NCBI taxonomy): domain Bacteria; kingdom Pseudomonadati; phylum Pseudomonadota; class Gammaproteobacteria; order Enterobacterales; family Enterobacteriaceae; genus Enterobacter; species Enterobacter cloacae complex sp. 302F9. The sequence goes on from NZ_JBLGUC010000001.1 coordinate 2,417,504, forward strand.
CTGGCGTCCTAAGGCGTATCCTTTTCACGTGGTCTATCCACAGAGTCGGCATTTAACACATCGCCTGAGAGTGTTTATTGCGTGGCTTGCCGAGGTCTTCCCTGCGGCGGTGAAAGGTTAGCCGGGCATTTGCCCGGCCAGATATCAGTTCAGTTTGTAATCCAGCGTGATTTCGGCTTTCAACAGCTGCGACACCGGACAACCCGCCTTCGCTTTCTGAATAATGCCGTCGAACTGCTGCGGATCGATACCCGGTACCGTCACCTTGCTTTGCAGCGCCACTTTGCTGATGGCAAAACCACTGTCGGTTTTATCCAGCGAGACATCCGCCGTGGTATCGATGGAGTCGGCGGTATAACCCGCTTCGCCCAACATTAGCGACAGGGCCATAGAGAAACAGGCCGCGTGCGCTGCGCCAATCAGCTCTTCCGGGTTGGTCCCTTTTTCGCCCTCGAAGCGGGTGTTAAAGCCGTAAGGTTGCTGGTTAAGGACGCCACTTTCTGTTGAGACCGTCCCTTTGCCGCGTTTGATGTCGCCAGACCAGTGTGCTGAACCGTGCTTATGAATCGTCATTCTTGCTCTCCTTTTGGCTTACAAAGGGATAAGTATAGGACGCATAATCCATTTTGCAGGGAAGACAGATTAGTCCGAGCGCGTGGCAAGGTGGTTTGCCAGCGCGTCGAGGAACACACGCTGCGCCGCAGGCTGATAGTCTCGCGACTGATAAATACCAAAAATACCGATTGGTTTTGGCGTAAAGGCGCTGAGCACTGGCACCAGGCTGCCCTGCCTTAGCGCCGCGTCGGCCTCGCGCTCGGGCAGCATGGCAATACCACAGTGGTTTATCGCCGCCTCCATCAGCAGTGACGAGATGCTGGCGCTGAGATTGCCGCTGACCGCCGTCGTGATCGGCTCCCCTTCGGGCGTCAAAAAACGCCACGACTGACCGGCAAAAAAGCTGTAATGCAGGCAGTTGTGCCGGGCTAAGTCCTCCAGCTGCTCTGGAACGCCCTGGCTGGCAAGGTAGTGCGGCGAAGCGCAAAGTACGGACCGACACTCTCCCAGTCGGCGGGCGATCATGCCCGGTTCGGGGTTATCGGTGATGCGGATCGCCACGTCAATTCGCTCGCCCACCAGGCTTACCGGATGGTTGTTAACATCCAGCTCAATGCGCAGCTGAGGGTAACGCTGCAACAGATCGGGCAGCACCGGAGCGATAATCTGCATCGCGGTAAAATGCGCGCAGGCGACGCGAAGCGTGCCTGAGGGTAAATCCTTCACTGACTGATCTTCAATTTCCTGAGAAATTTGCGAGAGCGTACGCGTCTTTTGCAGGACCTTCTCTCCTGCCGCCGTCAGCGTCAGCTTGCGGGTGGAGCGGTTCACCAGCCGCGCCCCGGCCCACTTCTCCATCTGCTCCAGATAACGGCTCACCATCGGACGGGAGATCCCCAGCGCCCGCGCCGCCGCGCTTAAACTCCCCAGCTCACAGATGCGGTTGTACACCTGGGCGGCAATAACGCGATCCATTTTGACCTCCATTTGCTCGATTTATGAAACTAAGCATCTCCTGTTTCAGGAATTCTGGCAAATGAAGAGATCCGTACAATAGAGACTTTCCTGAAGAACAGAGAGATGACCATGACCATCGTCCGCCTTGCTTTGCTGACAACCCTTTTCACTCCGGCCGTCTTTGCCGCGCCGTTGACCGTTGATACGTACAACCCGCAGGAAAAAGGCATTTTTGCCGTTTCTTCCACCCTGGTGTCTGGCCCGAAAGAGGCGGTACTGTTTGACGCCCAGTTCAGCGTGAAAGATGGCGAAGCGCTGGTAGAAAAAATTCGCCACAGCGGTAAAACGCTGAACAAAATCGTGATCACTTCCGGCGATCCGGATTTCTATTTCGGCCTGCAACCGCTGGTGAAAGCCTTCCCTAATGCCAAAGTTGTCGCCACGCAACAGGTGGTGGACCATATCAAGGCCACAAAAGACGCGAAGCTCGCCTTCTGGGGGCCACAGATGAAAGACGGCGCGCCGACGCAGCTCTACGTGCCGCAAGTGCTTGCCTCAACCACCTTTATGATTGACGGTGAGAGAGTGAATATTGAAGAGCCTGAGAGCTATGCGGCGTATGTCTGGATCCCATCCGCAAAAACCATCCTCGGCGGCACGGGCGTCTCATGGGGCATTCACGTCTGGACGGCAGATACCCAAACGCCGGAAAACCGCAAACAGTGGCAGCAGACGCTGGATAGCATGGCAGCCCTTAAGCCCGAACACGTTATTCCGGGCCACTACCTGGGGACACCGCCAGCAGGTACCGGCGCTATCGACTTTACCCGTCGCTATCTACAGCAGTTTGAACAGGCCCTCACGGCAGATAAAGCGTCAACCGGCGTCATCAACACAATGAAAAAACAGTGGCCGAATCTGGCGGAAGCCAGTTCGCTGGAACTGAGTGCCAAAGTGAATACCGGCGAAATGAAGTGGTAATAGCCTGATTATCTCCTGCTATATTTAAATTTTTTATAGCAGGAGTTAACTATGCCATCTTCAGTAAGGGGCATCGACCATATCGGTATTACGGTGCCCGACATTGAAAAAGCCACCCTATTTTTTGAACGCGCTTTCGACGCCCAGGTTTTATATCATTCTGTCGATGCGCAAACCGATAATATTGATCAGCCCGCCCAGCAGCACACCTTAAAATTATTTCCCGGCACAAAAATTCACGCCATTCGCATGCTCGTCATGCCCCACGGACCCGGCATAGAACTTTTCGAAATGCATGGCCCTGAACAGGGAATGCCCGCCCGCGCCAGCGACTTTGGCCTCCAGCATTTTGCTGTTTATGTTGATGATTTTGATAAGGCGATAGCCGCTTTCACCGCTGCCGGCGGGGAGATGTTTACCGCGCCAAAGCCGCTCACGTTTCCGGATGAGCAAGGTGAAGGTAATGCTTTCTGCTATGGGCAAACCCCCTGGGGCAGCATTGTAGAGTTGATTTCCTGGCCAACGCCCATGCCTTATGAAAAAACGACAAATTTACGCCGCTGGAAACCCTGAATTTTATTTCTGTGCTACGGGAGATGATATTTTTATTTCCAGGACGAATCTGAACCACAACGGCGAAAATATTTGCCAATCTGAATGCGAATTACGATTTTGCACGCCGTAACATTAAACAGACAACGACACGGAGGCAGCATGTTTACTTATTACCCGGCACATACCACAGCAGCACAACCCGAACTCGTTAACGCGATTGCGCAGGGTCTCCAGGCGGAGCACGGTGTTGTTACCGAAGATGACATTTTGATGGAACTGACCAGGTGGGTGGAAGCCACAGACAATGACATCCTCAGTGACATCTACCAGCAAACCATCAACTATGTGGTCAGCGGGCAAAATGCACCTTTGTAAAAACCTGCTAAGCTGGATCTGCAACCTAAGGGGTTACATTTCGTTTGCGTGAGCAAACTTGTCCTTAAAACTATCAACGGGATTGAGGAGTTAATATGAAATCGAACCGTCAGGCACGCCACATTCTGGGACTGAACTACAAGCTCTCTAACCAGCGCAAAGTGGTTATTGAAGAGGGGAGCGAAACGCAAGTGACCCACGCCACCGGCAGGAAACGTCAGGCACGCAAGTAAGTTCCAGTACGAAATCCACAACACCATCGGTTACCCCGGTGGTGTTTTTGTTTATGTGTTGCGGTAATTAATATTTAGCTCCTTTATAATACCGCCCGACCGCACCCCGTAGCACAGGCCAGAAAGATGACAAACAGCAGTGTCAGGGACGGATCTTCTTAAAAAGAGTGAGTGACATGGACAACAAACTGAAAAAACATCGTTCCCTTTATATTCCTTACGCCGGTCCGGTTTTACTGGAGTTTCCCCTTCTGAACAAAGGCAGCGCCTTTAGCATGGAAGAGCGCAGCAGCTTTAACCTGCTGGGTCTGCTGCCTGAAGTGGTTGAAACCATTGAAGAACAGGCGGAACGCGCCTGGATCCAGTATCAGGGCTTTAAAACCGAAATCGATAAGCACATCTACCTGCGTAATATCCAGGACACGAACGAAACCCTCTTCTACCGCCTGGTGCAGAACCATCTCGAAGAGATGATGCCCGTCATTTACACCCCAACCGTCGGCGCGGCGTGTGAACGCTTCTCAGAGATCTACCGACGTTCCCGCGGCGTGTTCATCTCCTATCAGAACCGTCACAACATGGACGACATTCTGCAAAACGTGCCTAATCACAACATCAAGGTGATCGTGGTAACCGATGGCGAACGTATTCTGGGCCTTGGCGACCAGGGCATTGGTGGGATGGGGATCCCCATCGGTAAGCTCTCGCTGTATACCGCCTGCGGCGGGATCAGCCCGGCCTACACGCTGCCGGTTGTGCTGGACGTGGGGACCAACAACCAGCAACTGCTGAACGATCCGCTGTACATGGGCTGGCGTCACCCGCGCATTACCGACGACGAGTACTATCAGTTTGTTGATGATTTCATCCAGGCCGTGAAGCACCGCTGGCCGGACGTGCTGTTGCAGTTCGAAGACTTCGCACAGAAAAACGCCATGCCGCTGCTGAACCGCTACCGCGATGAGATCTGCTCGTTCAACGATGACATTCAGGGCACTGCGGCAGTGACCGTGGGGACGCTGATTGCCGCGAGCCGTGCGGCAGGCAGCCAGCTCAGCTATCAGAAAATTGTCTTCCTGGGTGCAGGCTCCGCGGGCTGCGGCATCGCCGAGCAAATTATTGCCCAGACCCAGCGCGAAGGCTTAAGCGAAGAGCTGGCTCGCTCCCGCGTCTTTATGGTGGACCGTTTTGGCCTGCTGACCGACGGTATGCCAAACCTGCTCCCGTTCCAGACCAAACTGGTGCAGAAGCGTGAAAACCTGAAAAACTGGGATACGGATAACGAAGTGCTCTCGCTTCTTGACGTGGTGCGCAACGTGAAGCCGGACATTCTGATCGGCGTATCCGGGCAGACCGGCCTCTTCACGGAAGAGATTATTCGCGAGATGCACAAGCACTGCGAACGCCCTATCGTGATGCCGCTGTCTAACCCGACTTCACGCGTGGAGGCAACGCCGCAGGATATCATCGCCTGGACAGAAGGTAAGGCACTGGTCGCGACCGGCAGCCCGTTTGATCCGGTGCTGTGGAAGGACAAACTCTATCCCATCGCACAGTGCAATAACTCCTATATCTTCCCGGGTATTGGTCTGGGGGTTATCGCCTCCGGCGCGTCACGCATCACCGACGAAATGCTGATGTCCGCGAGCGAAACGCTGGCAGGTCACTCACCGCTGGTGAATAACGGTGAAGGCCTGGTACTGCCGGAGCTGAAAGACATTCATAAAGTGTCCCGCGCAATTGCCTTCGCGGTAGGCAAAATGGCGCAGCAGCAAGGCGTCGCGGTGAAAACCTCTGCCGATGCGTTGCAGCAGGCGATTGACGATAATTTCTGGATGCCGGAATACCGTAGCTATCGTCGTACTTCTATTTAAGCATTGCCCCTCACCCAGCCCTCTCCTCAAAGGGGAGAGGGCTGGGTGAGGGGAATATACGGCACCTCCCACTAGCCAAACCCATTTTCCCCCGCTACACTCCCTTCATCCATTAACCTACTGAATATATAAGGAGGCCAATTATGCTGTACTGTGAAATTTTCAATGTTTCACATACATTTGGTGATCGCACCAGCTCAAGCGTTATCGGTATCGTGCTGCGATAACTTCCGCTTGAGCGAAGACACCAACCCCTGAAATCCCTTCTCTCGGGCTTACTGAGTTATCGTCAGCGATGTTTGACGAGGCATAAACATGCCTGTAACTCCTGGGTAAGCAACAATGAGCACTTTACTCACTGCACATTCTTTACGCGTTGATACGGCGTTCGGCACGCTCTTCGACTCTCTCTCCTTTACGTTGAAAAAAGGCGATCGCATCGGCCTGCTGGGTGATAACGGCTGCGGAAAAAGTACGCTGCTGAAAATCCTCGACGGAACGCAGTCCCCTGCTGCCGGAACCGTTTCACTGGCGGGGCATTGCCTGCTGGCGCGCGTGGAACAACATCTGCCGGAGACTCTTGATCCCCTGACCATGCTGGATGCGGTGCTGGCGCAGCTGCCGATCGGTGAGCGCGACAGTTTGCGCTGGAAAGCCGAGTCGCTGCTGGCCGGAATGGGCTTCACGACGCAGGAAACGGCGTTAACCTCCGCCACGCTGAGCGGCGGCCAGCATACGCGGTTGCTGCTGGCACGAGCGTTGATAAGCGATCCGGATCTGCTGCTTCTGGACGAACCGAGCAACCACCTTGACCTGCCGACCCTGCTGTGGCTGGAGCAGTTTCTACAAAACTGGTCCGGCAGCTTTGTGCTGGTCTCACACGACAGGCAACTGCTGGACGCGGTAACCAACGGCAGCTGGATCCTGCGCGATAAAACGCTGCACGCCTTTGCCCTTCCCTGCACTGCCGCCCGTCTGGCGCTCGATGCAAAAGACGAAAGCGATGCGTTGCGCCATAAGGCAGAGCAAAAAGAGATCGACCGCGTCACGGCCAGCGCACGGCGTCTCGCGACCTGGGGCAAGGTCTATGACAACGAAGATCTCTCCCGTAAGGCTAAGCAGATGGAAAAACAGGTCGAACGCCTGAAAGAGACCCAGACGGAACTGACGGCGGGAAGCCCGTGGACCTTAACCCTGCGCGGGGACGCGCTTCGCGCCGACCGCCTGCTGGAAATGACTCACCTAGGCGTCCCCCCGGCGCCGGGTCTGCCAGACCTGTTTACTCTCGACAGCGCGCGGCTGAAGAGCGGCGATCGCGTGGCGATTGTGGGTCGTAACGGCTGCGGAAAATCGTCGCTGCTGAAGCTTATCTGGCGACATTTTCGCGACGAGATCGCGGACGAGCGGCTTAAGCGTCATCCGGGCGTCTCACCCGGCTACTACGACCAGACGCTGCACCAGTTGCCAGATGATGCGGCGCTGCTTGATGCGCTGGAGCCTTTCGCGCCAGATCCGCAGACCCGTAAAATGGCGCTCATCAGTGCCGGGTTCCCGTGGGCGCGTCACGGGCAAAAAGTCAGTACGCTGAGCGGCGGGGAACGTTCGCGCCTGCTGTTCGTCGGCCTGACGCTTGCCCGTTATAGCCTGCTGATGCTGGATGAACCGACCAACCACCTGGACATGGAAGGCAAAGAGGCGCTGGCGGAAACGCTGCAACAGTTTGAAGGCGGAGTGCTGCTGGTGAGCCACGATCGTCAGTTAATTAGCCAGAGCTGTAACCGCTTCTGGCTGATTGAGGACGGCAGGCTGAGCGAATGGCACGATGCGGAGGCGGTGTTTGAGCGTCTGCGTGAGGACACCGCTCCGGTTGTACCTGAGGCATCGAATAACGCATTGAAGGCACCCTCTTCAGCGTCTGACGATCTGCTCGAACGCCTGGTTGCCCTGGAAACGCTGCTGGAAGAGGATTTGGCGCGTAAGCCAAAACACCAAAAACCGCAGTTACAGGCGCAATGGCGAAAAGAGATTAAGGTGATAGAAGCGCAACTGTAAATCTGAGCCCGGCGGTGGCGTCGCCGGGCCAGTGTTTTTCACCCCAATTTATGAGGGGTACAGCCTTTTCTTAATCCGAAAATGCATCAAATAATGACATTATGTTGCGGTTGCCTTGCATTACAGCGCCAAAGTATTAATCCTTAATGGGTAATCAGACCTGCTATGCAGATACTCATCATGAAAGGAGAAACACATGAAGGCTGCTGTTGTCACTCAGGATCATCAGGTTAATGTCACAGAAAAAACCTTACGCGCGCTCAAACATGGTGAAGCGCTGCTGAAGATGGAGTGCTGTGGCGTTTGCCATACCGATCTCCATGTTAAGAATGGCGATTTTGGCGACAAAACCGGGGTGATCCTCGGCCACGAAGGGATTGGTATCGTCAAAGAGATTGGTCCGGGCGTCACGTCGCTAAAAGTAGGCGATCGTGCAAGCGTGGCGTGGTTCTTCGAAGGCTGTGGCCACTGTGAATATTGTAATACCGGCAACGAAACGCTGTGCCGTGACGTGAAAAACGCGGGTTACTCCGTTGACGGCGGCATGGCGGAAGAGTGCATCGTAACCGCGGATTACGCGGTTAAAGTCCCGGACGGGCTGGACTCTGCGGCGGCCAGCAGCATCACCTGCGCCGGGGTCACCACCTACAAAGCGGTAAAAGTCTCTGACATCAAACCCGGCCAGTGGATTGCGATCTATGGCCTGGGCGGTCTGGGCAACCTCGCGCTGCAATACGCCAAAAATGTCTTCAATGCGAAGGTTATCGCCATTGACGTGAATGACGAGCAGTTGAAGCTCGCTGCCAGCATGGGCGCAGACTTAACCGTGAACTCCCGCAGTGAAGATGCGGCAAAAGTGATTCAGGAGAAAACCGGCGGTGCACATGCGGCGGTGGTGACGGCGGTAGCGAAAGCGGCCTTCAACTCTGCCGTTGACGCAGTTCGCGCCGGAGGCCGCGTGGTGGCTGTAGGCCTGCCGCCGGAAGCGATGAGCCTGGATATTCCACGTCTGGTCCTGGATGGGATTCAGGTAGTGGGTTCCCTGGTGGGTACCCGTCAGGATCTGCTCGAAGCCTTCCAGTTTGCGGCTGAAGGTAAGGTGAAACCGAAAGTTACAATGCGCCCACTGGAAGATATCAACGCCATCTTCAAAGAGATGGAACAGGGCCAGATCCGTGGCCGTATGGTGATTGATTTACGTTCTTAACCGCGGTGGCCGGGTATCGGCTCTGCCCTGCCCGGCTTTTCATGTGGACGAACGGCGATCGGAAATCCATTCCTGAACCTCGATCTGGAACGTGTCCGGCGCTTTTCGATACATCTTCCGCGCCAGATCCAGGATGGTATGGCGCCCTAACTCCTCTTCCATCCGCTGCTGCGCGCTGTCCATGACCGAGCGCACCCCACACGGGCCGTCACAGACCCAGGCAGGTGGCGTTTCATCAAACACCGCCAGGCGCTGACGCACTTCCCGACACTCAAACATATTCTTCTCGCCGTCAATGGCATGCGCCACGTCCAGCACGCTGATCAGCTCGGCCGGACGCGCCAGCCGGAAGCCTCCCCCTTTGCCTTCGGTGCTGATGACCAGCCCCGCGCGTGATAAACGGGTGAAGATTTTTCCAAGATAGTCGTACGGCACGCCCTGCAAGGCCGCCATCTCCCGGACGCTCATCTCACGTTCATTGCCTTTTGCATCCACCATACACATCAGGCTATGAATGCCATATTCCACACCAGAACTGTAAAACGCCATGGCTCACTCCGGGTCATTGTTCGCTGCATTATAACGATTTTTAACTCAGAAAGAAGTTGTCGCAGTTAACTCCGACAAGTATAGTGGCAGTTATGTCAGACATACAGCCTGACGCACTAAAGGATCGAGTATGAAAAAGCAGATTTTAATTGTGGGTAGTGGGTTTTCCGGTATGTGGGCTGCGGTCAGCGCCGCGCGCCTTTCTGCTCTGGCGGGTAACAATAGCCTCAGCATTGCCGTGCTGGCCCCTGTTGCGGAGCTACGCGTTCGCCCACGCTTTTATGAAGAGAACGTGTCGACGATGGTCGCGCCGCTGACCGAACTGTTTGCTGAGCTGGGTATCGCCTTTATTGCGGGCGAAGCACAACGTATTGATACCTCGTCTAAAACCGTTTTGTATCGCGATTCAAACGGCGCGATTGCTGACGTCGCCTGGGAACGTCTGATCCTCGCAACCGGTAGCCAGACTAAACGTCCTCCTGTTGCCGGTCTGGCTGAATACGCCTTTGATATCGACCAACTCGACTCCGCCAGATTATTCGAGCAGCATCTTGATTCGCTGGTTTCGCGCCCCTCCACCCCGGAGCGTAATACCGTGGTCGTGTGTGGCGGCGGCTTTACCGGCATCGAACTGGCAACGGAACTCCCTGCCCGACTCCGTACTCGCTTCGGCGCTGATACAAAGACTAAAGTAATCGTAGTTGAAAGAGGTGCAACCATCGGCGGGCGTTATAGCGAGGCGCTGCGTAACACAATTGAAGAAGCAAGCAACGTGCTCGGCGTTGAATGGCGTTTAAACAGTGAAATTGAAGCCATCGATGCCAGCGGCGTAACGCTGAAAAACGGAGAGCGCATTGCCAGCGCCACTGTAGTGTGGACGGCAGGGGTAGAAGCTAACCTCCTCAGCCTGCAAATTGACGGGGAACGCGATACTCAGGGTCGGCTGATCGTCAACGACACGTTGCAGGTTCCTGCGCATCCTGAGGTTTACGCGACGGGTGATATGGCGCACGCCAAAACGGACGATGCGGGCAACACGGCGCTGATGACCTGCCAGCACGCGATCCAGCTGGGGAAATTCGCCGGACACAACGCGGCGGCCAGCCTGTTAAATCTGGAGCCGTACCCTTACCGTCAGGTGAACTACGTCACCTGTCTGGATTTAGGTGGCTGGGGCGCGGTATACACCGAGGGCTGGGAACAGCGCGTTAAATCCGTGCGCGAGGAAGGCAAAAAGATCAAAGTCGCCATCACCAACGAACTGATTTACCCGCCAGCAGCAGACAAAGCGGTCGCTTTTGCCGCCGCTGACCCGCTGGCGAAATTCGTTTAGTCCCCTTCTGCGCCCGCGACCAGCGGGCAAAGTGTGCAATCAGGCCAGCGCACCTGCGTTGGCCTGACGCTTTTTGGCACATAAATAACCATACATCAGCAGAGAGGTCATCGCAGAGAAGGATAAAATCGCGGCTGGCAGCGTGACATAGCTCCAGCTCAAGCCGAGCGTAATCATTAATCCACCGAAATAGGCGCCAATTGCGCTGCCGAGGTTAAACGCCATTTGCCCGCCTGCGGCCCCCAGCATCTCGCCGCCTTTCGCATTTTGCAGCAGCAGAATTTGCAGCGGCGCAGAGAGCGCAAACAGCCCGGCGCAGCAGATGAATCCCATGACCAGTGAAGCTGTTTTAAGCTCGCCAAAGGCGAACAACGCCAGCAGCGAAGCCACAATCACCAGGTCAGTGGTGGCAGCAATGCGCAGCGGGCTAAAGCGTGACGACAGCTTGCCGCTGAAGACATTTCCCAGCACCATGCCCAGCCCCATCAGCATCATGATCGCGGTCATGACGCCCTCAGAAAAGCCTGACACGTTGACCATAAACGGCTTCACGAAGCTAAACCAGGCAAACACCCCGGCATTGCCAAACATCGTAGCGGCAAAAATCAGCCACGGTTCCGGTTTCTTCAGGAAGTGGAATTGTTCTGCCAGCCGGGTGGTTGTCGTGTCGTGAATGTCAGGCACCCACAGCAGAACAGACAGGATCACCAGCGCGTCAAAGACCGCAATCAAAAAGAAGGTGTAACGCCAGTTAAATTCATGTCCCAGCCACGTCCCGAGCGGCACGCCAAGCAGGTTGGCAACGGTCATCCCGGCAATCATCCCGGCCACAGCGACCGTCACTTTACCCGGCGGCGCGATTTTTGACAGGATTATCGCCCCCACTCCGAAAATCGCGCCATGCGGGAAACCAGAGATTAAGCGCCCCGCCGCCAGTCCCACGTAGGAGTCAGAGAAGGTAAAGAGCGCGTTACCGACGACGCACATCGCCACCAGAAACAGCAGCGTTGTTTTCAGCGAAAATTTGCTGGAGAACAGCGCCACAATCGGCGCGCCGATCACCACGCCAAAAGCGTAAAACGAAATCATATTTCCGGCGGAGGGAATCGAAATGCCCGTATCATGAGCCAGCTCGGTCAGCACGCCCATAATGCCAAACTCAGCCATCCCCAGGCCAAAGGTACCCAGTGCTAACGAAAAAATTGTCTTTTTCATACCGCGACCACTGTTAAAAAAATGCAGCGTGCATTATTGATTAAACTTGTATGGTGAACCAGTTCAAATCAGATTTCTGACACATTAATCCATTCATTCAGGCCGATTACACTCTTAGTACGGCCTCGATCCCGCGACCGGATACAAAGGGAGACCCACCATGGTCAGTAAGAAGAAAACCCGTGTTGTTGATGATGTCGTTAAAAACGCGCCGCTCAAAACCAAAGCGTACGAGCAAGAGCTTCGCCGCCTCCATGTTGAACTGGTTAAGCTCCAGCAATGGGTGGTCGCCAAAGGGTTAAAGGTCTGTATTGTTTTTGAAGGACGAGACGGCGCCGGTAAAGGCGGCGTCATCAAAGCCATCACCGAACGCGTCAGCCCTCGGGTGTTTCGCGTTGTTGCGTTACCGGCTCCCACCGATAAAGAGAAAAGTCAGCTCTATTTTCAGCGTTACGTTCCCCATCTGCCCTCTGCCGGGGAAATCGTTATTTTTGACCGCAGCTGGTACAACCGTGCGGGCGTGGAAAGAGTCATGGGTTTCTGTACCGAGGAGCAGGCCGAAAAATTTCTTGATGGAACGCCGGTGATGGAAAAAGCGATGGTCGATGCCGGGATCATTTTGTTGAAATACTGGCTTGAAGTAACGCCAAAAGAGCAGGAGCGACGCCTTCGCGATCGCATTAATGATGGTCGCAAGATCTGGAAGCTGTCTCCAATGGATATTAAATCTTTCAATCTGTGGGATGAGTATACCCTCGCCCGCGACGCGATGTTTAAAGCGACCGACACCGCCTGGGCGCCGTGGTTTGTGGCGCGCTCAGAAGATAAAAAACGGGTGCGGCTGAATATTATTTCGCATCTGCTTTCCCAGATCCCCTATAAAGAAATTCACGTAGACAAAGTGGATTTACCGAAACGCAAGATCGGCAAAGTGAAGCCTACAAAATATCCCTTCCGCTATATTGCAGAGCGGTTTTGATATTACTGGAAGACGGCTCGCATAATGTAGATTACCAGGGGAAACAGTATTGTTTTTTGTTGGCTGCGGTTGATAATGACCGCACCAACAAAGGAGAAAACATGAAACCGAACCGCACAGAAAGATGTGTTACAACAAAGCCTTTTACGGGGAAAAAGCCTCGCCCACTCTCTACAACAGCAGAGCACAAGCGACAGCATCAACAGGATCAGGGATTTATTAAAGCGATGAATGAATTAACGGCCAAAGCAGGGCTATTATCGGATGACCCTTATTTTGGAGGGCTTTGATGTGTTTTCAGTTTGACGTTTATCGCAACCCATCAGACAGAACGCGTGAATACCAGCCCTATTTTATGATTATTCAGCACGATTTTTATGACGACTTATCAACGAGACTTATTGTACCGTTAAGCTATCACAATCATTTAAGAGGACATTCAAACGCTGCAACGCCACTGGTGAACATTGAATTCCAGACATATTTTCTTAATACAGCCAACATCACACACGTGGAGACAAAGAAACTTAATAATAAGAATTATGTATGTAATCTGCGCAGTGCAAGAAGTAGTGTTCTTGCAGGAATTGATGCGTTAATTACCAATACGTAGCTCAGAGCCGCGCAAGTGCAGCGCCGCCGGACAATGCCGACGGCGCGAGGTTTACTTCAACCCTTCCGAACTCTCTTTTTGCGCTTCAAGACGCTCGACGTCCCGATACCAGCGCGGATGGTGTTTTTGCGCCCAGCGGCGGCTCACCTTCCCTTCAATCATGCCTTTAATCGATCCTTTCACCCAGAAGGCCATATACATATGGATCAGGATGGCGTGGATCAGAATAATGGCCGAGGTCGCGTGGATCAGCAGTGCGTAGCGCACCACCTGGATCGGGAAATATTGGGCAAAATACGGACGCCAGATAATCACTCCGGTCACCAGCAGCACGAAAATCATACTCATGATGGTCCAGAACATCATCTTCTGCCCGGCGTTGTATTTGCCCACCTTCGCGACTTTATGCTCGTTGCCTTTCAGAACCTCAACAATCCCTTTAATCCAGGGAATATCCTGCTTGTCAGGGATGTTGTGATGAACGAAACGCACGAACATAAACATCAGCACCACGAAAATCAGCACGCCGAAGAACGGATGCAGAATGCGCCCCATCTGCGGTGTCCCGAAGGTTTCCGTGAGCCACTGTAGCGTCGGGAAAAAGAACGAAATGCCGGATACCGCCACCAGGAAGAAGCAGATGACCACCGTCCAGTGACAGGCGCGATCGACAAATTTTGTGCGCACTATCATTTTCGACTTACTCATGATGCTCCTCCTCGTCGTCATCCACCTCTTTATTCGGCCCGATACCGATGTAGTGATAAATCAGCCCGGCAAAGGTGGCGATAAAGCCCGCCGCTGAGAGCGGCTTAAGCGCCCCTTTCCACAGGTTGATTGAGGTATCGATCGCCGGATCTTTCGGCAGATTGTGATACAGCTCCGGCTGGTCATTGTGGTGCAGAACATACATGACGTGCGTACCGCCGACACCCTGCGGGTTATAAATCCCGGCCTTGTCATAGCCGCGCGCTTTGAGCTTATCCACCCGCTGCTGTGCCACGTCCAGCATCTCTTTTTTGGTACCGAAGTGGATCGCCCCGGTAGGACAGGTCTTCACGCAGGCAGGCTCCTGGCCGACGCTGACGCGATCGACGCACAGCGTGCATTTATAGACCCGGTTATCCTCTTTATTGAGGCGCGGGATATTAAACGGACAACCTGCAATACAGTAACCGCAGCCGATGCAGTTATCCTGCTGGAAGTCGACGATCCCGTTGGCGTACTGAATGATTGCCCCGGCAGACGGGCATGCCTTCAGGCAGCCCGGATCTTCACAGTGCATACAGCCGTCTTTACGGATCAGCCACTCCAGCTTGCCATTCTGGTCGGTTTCGCTAAAGCGCATCACCGTCCAGGACTTGGCGCTCAGATCAGCAGGATTGTCATAGACACCAACGCAGTGCCCCACCTCGTCGCGAATATCGTTCCACTCCGAGCAGGCCACCTGGCAGGCCTTACAGCCCACGCAGGAGGAGACATCGATCAACTTGGCGACTTCTGCCTTGTAATCCCGCGCACGAGGCGCGGGCGTTATCGGGTTGGTCGCGGAGCGTTTAATAATGTCTTGTGTTTCCATCGCCATTTAATCGCTCCTTACGCTTTCTCGATGTTGACCAGAAACGCTTTATACTCCGGCGTTTGCGAGTTGGAATCGCCGACGTTTGGCGTCAGGGTATTGGCGATGTAGCCTTTCTGCGCTACCCCTTCAAAGCCCCAGTGCAGTGGTATACCGACGGTTTCCACCTGCTGGCCATGCACGTTCAGCGTTTGCAGACGACGGGTGACCACCGCCACCGCGCGAATAAAGCCGCGCTTGCTGCTGACCTTCACGCGATCGCCGTTGGCAATGCCTTTCGCCTTCGCCAGCGTTTCGCTTATCTCCACAAACTGTTCCGGCTGCGCGATGGCGTTAAGCCGCGCGTGCTTGGTCCAGGTATGGAAATGCTCGGTCAGGCGGTAGGTGGTGCCGACATAAGGGAACTTGTCCTTTTTACCTAAACGCAGCACGTCGTCTTCATAGATGCGTACCACCGGACTGGAGACCACATTCGGGTGCAGCGGGTTAGTGCCGAGCGGCGTTTCCATCGGCTCGTAGTGTTCCGGGAACGGCCCTTCCGCCAGTTTGTCGATAGCAAACAGACGTCCCAGCCCTTCCGGCTGCATGATAAACGGCCCGGTGTTGCTGCCCGGCGCGGCGGTGTTGAAGTCCGGGATATCGTTCCCCGTCCACTTCGTGCCGTTCCACTCGATCAGCATGCGTTTCGGATCCCACGGCTTACCGTTCACGTCTGCGGAGGCACGGTTGTACAGTACGCGGCGGTTCAACGGCCACGCCCATGCCCAGCCCAGGGTATTGCCCAGGCCTGACGGATCGGCGTTATCGCGATTGGCCATCTGGTTACCCTGCTCCGTCCAGCTGCCGGTGTAGATCCAGCAGGAAGAGGCCGTGGTACCGTCGTCACGCAACAGCGCGAAGCTATTGAGCAGCTGTCCTTTCTTCGCCACCAGATTGCCGTTGGCATCGTACAGGTCGGCCAGCGCCACGCCGTTGTTCTCTTTTGCCACCTCTTCGGACTCAGGATGATCCGGCTGCTTGTAGTTCCAGCTCATCTTCAGCAGCGGCTCAGCGCCTTTGCCGCCTTCTGCGCGGTACATCTCGCGCAGACGATGGTAAATCCCGGCCAGAATTTCGCCGTCATTACGCGCTTCGCCCGGCGCATCCTGACCTTTCCAGTGCCACTGTAGCCAGCGGCCAGAGTTGGCAATTGAACCGTCCTCTTCCGCAAAGCAGGTCGACGGCAGGCGGAACACCTCGGTCTGAATCGCTGCCGGATCGACATCGTTTGATTCACCGTGGTTCTGCCAGAACGTAGACGTTTCGGTGACCAGCGGATCGATAACCACCATGTACTTCAGCTTGCTCAGGCTGCGAACGACTTTGTTTTTATCCGGGAATGACGCTACCGGGTTAAAGCCCTGGCAGATGTAACCCGTGACGTCGCCCTTATCCATCATGTTGAAATACTTGATGACATCGTAAGCCTGGTCCCATTTCGGCAACCACTCAAAGCCCCAGTCATTCTCTTTCTGCGCCGCGTCGCCGTAGAACGATTTCATCAGACTGACGGCAAACTTCGGATAGTTACTCCAGTAGTTCACCTGGTCCGGACGCGTCGCTTTTGGCGTGTTGGCGTCAAGCCAGCTTTGCCAGTCGGTCTGCTTCTCGGACGGCAGGGTCAGGTAACCCGGCAGGCTGGTCGACAGCAGGCCGAGGTCGGTTAAGCCCTGAATGTTAGAGTGCCCGCGCAGGGCGTTCACGCCGCCACCGGCCATCCCCATGTTGCCGAGCAGCAGCTGGATCATCGCCATGGTACGGATGTTCTGCGCGCCCACGGTATGCTGCGTCCAGCCCAGCGCGTACAGGAATGTAGTGGTTCTGTCGGCGGCACTGGTGGAAGCCAGCACTTCACATACTTTCAGGAAGTCCGCTTTCGGCGTACCGCAGATGTTTTCCACCACGTCCGGCGTATAGCGGGAAACGTGCTGTTTCAGCAAGTTCCACACGCAGCGCGGATCGCTCAGGGTCTCATCTCGTTTCGCGTAGCCGTTTTCGTCGAACTGATAGTTCCAGGACGATTTATCGTACTGACGTTTCCCGGCGTCATAGCCGCTGAAGAGGCCATCTTCGAAGGCGAAATCTTCCCGTACCAGCAGGCCGGCATTGGTGTAATGCTTAACGTATTCCGCGTTAATTTTGTTATTTTCGATCAGGTACAACAGCACGCCGGACAGGAACGTGATGTCCGTACCGGAGCGGATCGGCGCATAGATATCAGCCACCGATGCCGTACGCGTAAAGCGCGGATCGACGACGATCAGCGTCGCATCGTTGTTGTTTTTCGCTTCCATCGCCCAGCGGAATCCCACCGGATGGGCTTCAGCGGCGTTACCGCCCATTACCACCACGACGTTAGCGTTTTTGATATCAACCCAGTGGTTGGTCATCGCACCGCGACCAAATGTTGGAGCAAGACTTGCTACCGTTGGTCCGTGTCAGACGCGCGCCTGGTTATCAACCGCCAGCATGCCGAGGGAGCGCACAAATTTTTGCGTCAGCATGCCGGTCTCATTACTTGCCGCAGAGGCACACAGCATCCCGGTGGAGGTCCAGCGGTTTACCGTGATGCCCTGCTCGTTCTTCTCAATAAAGTTGGCGTCGCGATCCGCTTTCATCAGTTTTGCAATTCGGGAGAAGGCTTCGTCCCAGGAGATACGCTGCCAATTGTCAGAGCCCGGCGCACGATATTCCGGGTAGCGCAGACGGTTTTCACTGTGGACGTAGTCCAGCAGCCCCGCCCCTTTCGGGCAAAGCGCCCCGCGGCTCACCGGATGGTCCGGGTCCCCTTCAATATGATAAATCGCTTCTTTGGCGTTCTTTGCGCCATCACCCAGGCTATACATTAATAGCCCACAACCCACGGAGCAGTATGTGCAGGTGTTACGGATCTCTTTCGCGCGCAGCAGTTTATAGTTGCGTGCCTGAGCCAGCGCCATTTTGGGAGCGAATCCCAGCATTGCGGCTGTTGTTCCGGCCATACCGCCCGCGCAGATTTTAAAAAAATGTCTGCGGCTGACGTCCATTGCTGTCCTCGTTATCTGATAAGACTTCGCGCCGCAAACTAACAGCAAAGCCCCTGTTTTTTTTGCGTCAAATCAAGGTCGTCAGACTTCGCCCCCTTAATAGTCACTGCCGGTACGATTTGCTAATCCTTTCGGGTTAACAGGCTCTTTGAAAATTCGCCAGGTGTAGCAAATAGATGCTATAAGTTTTCCCTTTGATTTTTAGACGACTGGCAGGGTAATGGACAGAAAAAGAGCAACGCTGACAGGCCTGGCGGCCATATTGTTGTGGAGCACCATGGTGGGTCTCATCCGCAGCGTCAGTGAAGGACTGGGCCCGGTGGGCGGCGCGGCGATGATTTACACCGTCAGCGGGCTGTTGTGTCTGGTGACGGTGGGTTTTCCCGATCTTCGGCGTTTTTCCACGCGCTATCTCATTGCGGGCAGCATCCTGTTTGTCAGTTATGAGATGTGCCTGGCCCTGTCGCTGGGGTATGCCGCGACGCGCTCACAGGCGATTGAAGTCGGTATGGTCAATTATCTGTGGCCAAGCCTGACGATTGCGTTCGCGATTTTGTTCAACGGGCAAAAAACCACCCTGTGGGTGATCCCTGGGCTTCTCATCTCGCTGTTGGGTGTGTGCTGGGTTTTAGGTGGCGAAAACGGTCTGCAACTGAATGACATCATGCAGAACGTCGTTTCCAGTCCGCTAAGTTATGGGCTGGCGTTTGCTGGCGCTTTTATCTGGGCCGCCTACTGCACCGTCACCAGCAAGTATGCCAAAGGGCAAAATGGCATTACCCTTTTCGTCCTGCTGACCGCCCTGAGCCTGTGGGTCAAATATGCCGTCAGCGATCAGCCCGAAATGGTGTTCAGCGTCCCGGTTGTGGTGAAGCTATTGATGTGTGGGGTTGCGCTTGGCTTTGGCTACGCCGCCTGGAATATCGGTATTCTTCACGGTAACGTCACGGTGCTTGCGGCTGTCTCTTATTTCACGCCAGTTCTTTCCGCCGCACTGGCGGCTATTCTGCTGAGTTCTCCGCTTTCACTCTCATTCTGGCAAGGGGCATTGATGGTGTGCGCCGGATCGTTACTGTGCTGGTATGCCACCCGCAAATAGCATTTTTATTTTTGCCGGGTACCGAATATGCCCGGCAAAATATTAACAATATTTTAATATGTGATCACACCCTTGAATATAATTCGTAACATTAGAGAGTAATTAAATCTCTGTATAGAGTGCTGTCAGAAAGCCAGAGTTGTTGTGGAAATTGACATAAACTGACAACGCAGGTAATTAATTCAGCGCCAATATTCCCGCGCTATATAGCACAAAGTGCAATAGTTTATTTCTGAATATTTCTCTTAAAAAACAGGTTCTGGTTTCCCGAGAAATTTATAATCAACTGTTTTAAAAAAGGTTATCCTGCCACATGCTTTGACATTCCCTGCCAAACCCTTTTAATCCCACCAAAAAACTAAAACGTCCGACAACTATTCACGGCCATATTATCTTGATTTGTTAATAATCACTTTATGTCTATATATTAACCTGACTGGCCGATTTAAGGGCAATTTATCCGATCAGGATCACACTAATTGAAATTATCTTTAATATTTTGAAACTTATTATTGAAAGCAGTCTACGGAATTTTAAAAATAGTCTGCCATTGACGATAAGCCTCGTTTAAAAATCGCTCAGGTGGCTTAGGAAATACCTAAATAAAATTATAAGGATTATTTAAGATGAAACTTAAATTAGTTGCAGTGGCAGTGACTTCCATGTTGGCAGCTGGCGTTGTTAACGCGGCTGAAGTTTTTAACAAAGACGGTAACAAACTGGATCTGTACGGCAAAGTTACTGGTCTGCACTATTTTTCTGATGATGCTGGTAGCGACGGCGACAAAACGTATGTTCGTCTGGGCTTCAAAGGTGAAACTCAGATCAACGATCAGCTGACCGGATACGGTCAGTGGGAATATGAGTTCAAGGGCAATCGCTCTGAAGCTCAAGGTTCCGACGGCAACAAAACCCGTCTGGCGTACGCTGGTCTGAAATTCGATGAATTCGGTTCCTTCGACTACGGTCGTAACTACGGTGTGGCTTATGACATCGGCGCGTGGACTGACGTTCTGCCAGAGTTCGGTGGCGATACCTGGACGCAGACTGACGGCTTCATGACCGGCCGTACCACTGGCGTTGCAACCTACCGTAACACCGACTTCTTTGGTCTGGTTGACGGCCTGAACGTGGCTGCTCAGTACCAGGGTAAAAACGACCGTGACGATATCACCGAATCCAACGGTGACGGCTGGGGTCTGTCTTCTACCTATGAATTCGACGGCTTCGGTGTGGGTGCGACCTACGCGAAATCTGACCGTACCGACCGTCAGGTTCGTGCTGCAAGCAACCTGAACGCCGGTGGCGAAAACGCAGAAGTCTGGGCTGCTGGCCTGAAGTACGATGCGAACAACATCTACCTGGCAACCACCTACTCTGAAACCCGCAACATGACGGCGTTCGGTAACGGTCACGTTGCCAACAAAGCGCAGAACTTCGAAGTTGTGGCTCAGTACCAGTTCGACTTCGGTCTGCGTCCGTCCATCGCTTACCTGAAATCCAAAGGTAAAGACATCGGTTCTTATGGCGACCAGGACCTGGTTGAATACGTTGACGTTGGCGCGAGCTACTACTTCAACAAAAACATGTCCACCTATGTTGATTACAAAATCAACCTCGTGGATGACAGCCAGTTCACCAAAGATGCCAAAGTGGCTACCGACAACATCGTAGCTGTAGGTCTGACCTACCAGTTCTAAGATCTGTTAGTTCAAAAGGCCAGCCCTCGCGGCTGGCCTTTTTTATTACTGCTGCCCTCCGACCTTCGCCAGACTAAACCAGATCCCGACCGCCAGAATCAGCAGCATGCCTCCCGCACTGCCCAGGGCCACGCTGTGCGAGGTGATGAACGCGGTTTTCGCCGCCTTCATCACCGGCTCGGCCAGCGACGGCGACAGCTCCTGCGCCACCTTCATCGCTTCACCGATGGACGACGAGGCTTTATCGGTCAGCGACGCGCTCAGCCCCTGCGGCAGTACAATAGACGCCGAAAAGCTGCGGGTTAACAGCAGACCGAAAATGGCGATCCCCAGACCAGCACCCAGCTCGTAGGACATGGTTTCGATCGCGCCTGCGGCGGCCGCTTTCTCTTTCGGCGCGGCAGCCATGATCGCTGACGTCGAGGCCAGCAGTGCGCTGGCGGCACTGAAGCCCAGCAGCACCATCAGGCTCCACGCCTGCCACTGTTGGGTGCTGAAATCGAGCGTCGACAGGCCGATAAAACTGACCGCGCTAAGCCCCATGCCTCCGGCCGCGACAATGCGCAGCCCCAGACGCCCAACCAGCACACCCGCGATCGGCCCGCTAAATCCGCTCGCCACCATCACCGGCAGCATAAATATCCCTGCTTCAAACGGCGTAAAACCATGCACGAATTGCAACTCCTGCGCCATCAGCAGTTCAAAGCCCACCAGCGCAATCATGGCGGTCATCGCCATGACCACGCCGCTTAAAATAATGCGATGGCAAAACAGACGCATGTCGATCATCGGCACGCGCGCGCGCAGCTGGATACGGACGAAGATAAACAGCATCACCGCCCCGGTAAGCAGCGTACAGGCCACCATCCACGGCGACAGCACCCCTTTCAGGGCGATTTTGGCGCTATAGACCAGCAGTAAAATCGCCACAATCAGCATAATGGCATGGCTGATATTGAGCGGCTGCTCGGGCCGCCCCTGCTGAGCAGGCACCAGGCGCGCAGCAAGCGAAACCACGATCAGCACGATCGGCACGTTAATCAGGAACACCGACCCCCAGTAAAAGTGCTCCAGCAGCATGCCGCCAATCAGCGGGCCAAACGCCGCGCCGCCCGACCCAACGGCAGCCCAGACGCCGAGGGGGATATTACGGTGCCGCACGTCAATAAACAGGGTGCGGATCCCTGCAAGCGTAGCCGGAATGATCATCGCCGCGCCAATCGCCAGCGACGCGCGGGCGGCAATCAGCCAGCCCGCGGACGGCGCAAAAGCCGCCGCTAACGATGACAGGCCAAACAGCACGCTGCCGATCATCAGCAGGCGCTTAAAACCTATGCGATCGCCCAGCGCGCCCATCGGCAGCACCATTCCCGCCATCACCAGCGAGTAAATATCAATAATCCACAGCAATTCGTTGCCGCTGGCACCCAGCGTCATGCTCAATGTTGGCGCCGCCACGTGCAGCACCGTCGCGTCAATCGCCACCGGGATATACACCAGCACGATAATCACTAACGCTAACCACTGACGAAACATAAATTTCCTTTTCAGTTAAAAACTGGACACATGTCCAGAATGCGATCCTACGTAAAGTTGAACACTTGTCCAGCTCTTTGTTACACTCGTTTCGTTGCCATTGAGAGTGAGAAATTATGCGTTATCTGAGCAAGGACGAGCGGCGGGAAGAGATCCTCCAGGCCGCGATGCGCGTGGCGCTGACCGAAGGATTCGCTGCGATGACCGTGCGCCGCATCGCTACCGAAGCGGGCGTCGCCACCGGGCAGGTGCATCACCACTTTGCGTCGGCGGGCGAGCTTAAGTCGCTGGCGTTTGTCCGGCTGATCCGCGATTTGCTGGATGCTGAAATCGTTGGCGAAAACGCCGGCTGGCGCGAGCGCCTGCATGCCATGCTCGGCAGCGATGACGGCGGGTTTGAGCCCTACATTCGACTGTGGCGGGAGGCACAAATTCTCGCCAGCCGGGATAGCGATATCAAAGGCGCCTACGTTTTGACCATGGAGATGTGGCACCAGGAAACGGTCGCGATTATCCGCGCCGGGGCGGAGGCCAACGCCTTTACGCTTGCTGACCAGCCGGAAAATATCGCCTGGCGTTTAATTGGTCTGGTATGTGGCCTGGATGGCATATACGTATTAAATATGCCTGAAATGGACGACGCGGCATTTAATAAGCATCTGGATAAACTTATCTCCCTCGAATTGTTTTAATACTCCCATCGGGGTATTAATTACCGCAAATAGTTACAATTAGTAACACATAAAGCGAACCCTGATTCCCATTCCAAACTCAGGGATTCGCTTTTTTATCTATCCTTTCAGATGTATCCCATAACATCCAATAATTTCTACAAACTGCCGACAGGTATCTTTCTGTTTTTACTTCTTTTTTCTCTCCATTTTGGTAAGCAAGAGGGTGATATGTCACATCAAAGCGAGAAGAGTAATCAGCATCTGTTGAGTAACTGGAAACCGGAAAACGCGCAATTTTGGGAGAATAAAGGGAAACATATCGCACGAAGAAACCTGTGGATTTCCGTGGCGTGTTTGCTTCTCGCGTTTTGTGTCTGGATGTTGTTTAGCGCTATTGCGGTAAACCTTAATAAGGTCGGATTTAATTTCAGCACCGATCAGCTTTTTATGCTAACGGCATTACCTTCTCTTTCCGGCGCGATATTGCGTGTCCCCTACTCTTTTATGGTGCCGATATTTGGCGGACGTTACTGGACCGTGTTGAGCACCGTGATCCTGGTCGTGCCCTGTGTCTGGCTTGGGATCGCCATCCAGAATACCGCTACGCCTTACTGGGTCTTTATCATCATCGCACTGCTGTGCGGTTTTGCCGGCGCCAACTTCGCTTCCAGCATGGGAAACATCAGCTTCTTCTTCCCGAAAGCCAGACAGGGCAGCGCGCTGGGCATTAACGGCGGGCTGGGTAACCTGGGCGTGAGCGTGATGCAACTGGTTGCGCCGCTGGTGATTTTTCTGCCGATGTTTACCTTCCTCGGCGTTCACGGCGTCCCCCAGGAGGATGGCTCGACGATGTGGCTGGCGAACGCGGCGTGGATCTGGGCGCCGCTGCTGATTCTTGCTACCCTTGCGGCGTTTTTTGGCATGAACGACATCGCCAGCTCGAAAGCGTCCATTGCCAGCCAGCTTCCGGTGCTTAAGCGCTTTCACCTCTGGCTGCTGAGCCTGCTTTATCTGGCAACCTTCGGCTCGTTTATCGGTTTCTCGGCAGGCTTTGCTATGCTGTCGAAAACCCAGTTTCCGG
The DNA here is from genome assembly GCF_050030335.1 of Enterobacter cloacae complex sp. 302F9. Lineage (NCBI taxonomy): Bacteria > Pseudomonadati > Pseudomonadota > Gammaproteobacteria > Enterobacterales > Enterobacteriaceae > Enterobacter > Enterobacter cloacae complex sp. 302F9. The sequence goes on from NZ_JBLGUC010000001.1 coordinate 2,441,716, forward strand.
ACGTAAATATCCTCCACCTCGCCTTCTTTGGCCCGCTGATCGGCGCTCTGGCGCGTTCGGCTGGCGGAATGATTTCAGACAGGCTGGGCGGCGTACGGGTGACGCTGATCAACTTCGTTTTTATGGCCATCTTTAGCGCCCTGATTTTCCTGACGCTCCCCGGGTCTGGTTCAGGCAGTTTTATGGCCTTCTATCTGGTCTTTATGGGCCTGTTCCTCACCGCAGGCCTGGGCAGCGGCTCGACCTTCCAGATGATCGCGATTATCTTTCGCCAAATCACCCTCGACCGCGTGAAAAAACAGGGCGGGAGCGACGAACAGGCACAGCATGAAGCGGTGACCGAAACGGCTGCCGCGCTGGGCTTTATCTCTGCCATCGGTGCGGTAGGCGGGTTCTTTATTCCCAAAGCCTTTGGCACATCCCTGGCGATGACCGGTTCCCCGGTGGGCGCCATGAAAGTCTTCCTCGTGTTTTACATCGTCTGCGTGCTCGTCACCTGGCTGGTGTACGGCCGCAAATCCTCACAAAAATAATAACTACCTCTTCGCCGGAGCGTGATGTCTCACCCTCCGGCCATGCTATCGAAGCAGGAGAAATGTCATGAGCAAACTGTTGGACCGCTTCCGTTACTTCAAAACAAAAGGCGACAGTTTCGCCGATGGGCACGGGCAGGTGTACCACACCAACCGCGACTGGGAGGACAGCTACCGTCAGCGCTGGCAGTTCGACAAGATTGTGCGATCCACCCACGGCGTTAACTGCACCGGCTCCTGTAGCTGGAAGATTTATGTCAAAAATGGCCTGGTGACCTGGGAAACCCAGCAGACCGACTACCCGCGCACCCGCCCTGACCTGCCTAACCACGAACCTCGCGGCTGCCCACGTGGCGCAAGCTACTCCTGGTATCTCTACAGCGCCAACCGTCTCAAGTACCCGCTGGTACGCCGCAGGCTGATCGAACTCTGGCGCGAGGCGCTGGCGCAGCATACCGATCCGGTGCTGGCCTGGGATGCCATCCAGAACGATCCGCAGAAAGCGCAGAGCTACAGGAAAGCGCGCGGAAAAGGCGGTTTTATCCGCTCAAACTGGAAAGAGCTTAACCAGCTGATTGCTGCCGCCAACGTCTGGACCATCAAAAACTACGGCCCGGATCGGGTAGCCGGTTTTTCCCCCATCCCGGCCATGTCGATGGTCTCTTATGCCGCCGGTACGCGCTATCTCTCCCTGCTCGGCGGCACCTGCCTGAGCTTCTATGACTGGTACTGCGATCTGCCACCGGCGTCGCCGATGACCTGGGGCGAACAGACCGACGTGCCGGAATCCGCGGACTGGTACAACTCCAGCTATATCATTGCCTGGGGGTCGAACGTGCCGCAGACGCGCACCCCGGACGCCCACTTCTTTACCGAAGTGCGTTACAAGGGCACCAAGACCGTCGCCATTACGCCGGACTTCTCGGAGGTGGCGAAGCTCAGCGACCAGTGGCTGGCCCCCAAACAGGGTACCGACAGCGCCCTTGCCATGGCGATGGGCCATGTGATCCTTAAAGAGTTCCACCTCGATAACCCGAGCGAGTACTTCCTCAACTATTGCCGCCGCTACACCGACATGCCGATGCTGGTCCTGCTGGATGAACAGGCTGACGGTCGCGTGGTGCCGGGCCGCATGCTGCGCGCGTCGGATCTGGCCGACGGGCTGGGTGAAACCAATAATCCGGAGTGGAAAACCATCGCCTTTGACGTGGCCGGAAATCTGGTGGCGCCGAATGGTTCCATCGGCTTCCGCTGGGGTGAAAAAGGCAAATGGAACCTGGAGTCGCTGGCTGCGGGACAGGAAACCGAGCTGACGCTTTCCCTGCTCATCACCCACGACAGCGTGGCAGACGTGGCCTTCCCTTACTTCGGGGGCAACGAGAATCCGCATTTCCGCAGCGTGAAGCAGGAGCCGGTGCTGACGCGCCGCGTACCGAGTAAAACCCTGACGCTGGCCGACGGCAGCCAGAGACGCGTGGTTAGCGTGTACGATCTGGTGCTGGCAAACTACGGCCTCGATCGCGGTCTGGAAGACAGTAACGCGGCGACAAACTACGCCGAGATAAAAGCCTACACCCCGGCCTGGGGCGAACAAATTACCGGCGTCCCCGCTTATCTGATAGAAAAAATCGCCCGTGAATTTGCCGACACGGCGCACAAAACTCACGGTCGTTCGATGATCATCCTCGGGGCCGGTGTGAACCACTGGTACCACATGGACATGAACTACCGCGGGATGATCAACATGCTGGTCTTCTGCGGCTGCGTCGGGCAGAGCGGCGGCGGCTGGTCGCACTATGTCGGCCAGGAAAAGCTGCGCCCGCAAACCGGCTGGCTGCCGCTGGCCTTCGCGCTGGACTGGAACCGTCCGCCGCGCCAGATGAACAGCACATCGTACTTCTACAACCACGCCAGCCAGTGGCGCTATGAGAAGCTCACCGCACAGGAACTGCTTTCTCCCCTTGCAGACGCATCGAAGTTTACCGGTCACCTGATTGATTTCAATGTCCGCGCCGAGCGCATGGGCTGGCTGCCGTCGGCTCCACAGCTTAATCTCAACCCGCTGCACGTTAAGGCCCGGGCGGACGCCGCCGGCATGTCGCCGCAGGACTACACCGTTCAGGCGTTAAAATCGGGCGATATCCGCTTCGCCTGCGAACAGCCGGATAACGGTAAGAACCACCCGCGCAACCTGTTTGTCTGGCGTTCTAACCTGCTTGGCTCGTCCGGGAAAGGCCATGAATACATGCTGAAATACCTGCTTGGCACCGAGAGCGGTATTCAGGGTGAGGATTTAGGCTCAACGGACGACGTGAAACCTGAAGAGGTGGAATGGCAAACCGCCGCCATTGAGGGCAAGCTGGATCTGCTGGTGACGCTCGATTTCCGTATGTCCAGCACCTGCCTGTTCTCGGATATCGTCCTGCCCACCGCCACCTGGTATGAAAAAGACGATATGAATACCTCGGACATGCATCCGTTTATTCACCCGCTTTCCGCCGCCGTTGACCCGGCGTGGGAGTCCCGCAGCGACTGGGAGATCTACAAGGGCATCGCCAAAGTGTTCTCTGAAGTGTGCGTCGGACATCTCGGCACCGAGACTGACGTGGTGCTACAGCCGCTACAGCATGATTCACCGGGGGAACTGTCGCAGCCGTTTGATATTCAGGACTGGCGCAAAGGCGAATGCGATCTGATCCCCGGCAAAACCGCGCCAAACATTGCAGTCGTCGAGCGCAACTATCCGGAAACCTACGAGCGCTTTACGGCACTTGGGCCGCTGCTGGACAAGCTCGGTAACGGCGGAAAAGGCATATCGTGGAACACCCAGAACGAGGTCGATTTCCTCGGCAAGCTCAACTACGTCAAGTCCGACGGCCCGGCGAAAGGTCGTCCGCGCATCGAGACCGCCATTGACGCTTCAGAGGTGATCCTCGCCCTTGCGCCAGAAACTAACGGTCAGGTCGCGGTCAAAGCATGGGAAGCCCTCGGCGAACTGACCGGGCGCGATCACACCCATCTGGCGCTGAACAAAGAAGATGAGAAAATCCGCTTCCGCGATATTCAGGCGCAGCCGCGCAAAATCATCTCCAGCCCGACGTGGTCCGGCCTTGAGAGCGAGCACGTCTCCTACAACGCGGGCTATACCAACGTTCACGAGCTGATCCCGTGGCGCACGATTTCGGGCCGCCAGCAGCTGTATCAGGATCATGCCTGGATGCGCGCCTTCGGGGAGAGTCTGGTGGCCTATCGTCCACCGATTGACACCCGCAGCGTCACCCATATGCGCGAAATCCCGCCGAACGGATTCCCGGAAAAAGCGCTTAACTTCCTGACGCCGCACCAGAAATGGGGCATTCACTCCACCTACAGCGAAAACCTGCTGATGCAGACCCTGTCGCGCGGGGGGCCAATCGTCTGGATCAGCGAAACCGATGCGCGCGAGCTGGGCATAGAGGACAACGACTGGATCGAAGCCTTTAACGCCAACGGCGCCCTTACCGCCCGCGCGGTTGTCAGCCAGCGCGTGCCGCCGGGCATGACCATGATGTACCACGCTCAGGAGCGCATTCTGAACATTCCGGGGTCAGAAGTGACCGGACGGCGCGGCGGGATCCACAACTCGGTCACCCGTGTCTGCCCGAAACCAACCCACATGATCGGTGGCTACGCGCAGCTGGCGTACAGCTTCAACTATTACGGCACCGTCGGCTCGAACCGCGACGAGTTCATCATGATCCGTAAAATGAAAAACATTAACTGGCTGGACGGCGAAGGTCGGGATCAGGTACAGGAGGCGAAAAAATGAAAATACGCTCACAGGTTGGCATGGTTCTGAATCTCGATAAATGCATTGGCTGCCACACCTGCTCGGTCACCTGTAAGAACGTCTGGACCGGGCGCGAAGGGATGGAGTACGCGTGGTTTAATAACGTCGAAACCAAACCGGGTATCGGCTATCCGAAAAACTGGGAAGATCAGGATGAGTGGCAAGGCGGCTGGATCCGCGGTATTCACGGCAAGCTGACCCCGCGCCTCGGCGGAAAAATGGGCGTGCTGTCGAAGATTTTCGCTAACCCCGTCCTGCCGCAGATTGACGATTACTATGAACCCTTCACCTTCGATTATCAGGATCTGCATCGTGCGCCGGAGGGAGACCACCTCCCTACCGCCCGCCCACGTTCGCTGATCGACGGCAAGCGAATGGATAAAATCAAATGGGGGCCCAACTGGGAGGAGCTGCTGGGCGGCGAATTCGAAAAACGCGCCCGCGACCGCAATTTCCAGAAGATCCAGAAGGAGATGTACGGCCAGTTTGAAAACACCTTCATGATGTACCTGCCGCGTCTGTGCGAGCACTGTCTGAACCCCAGTTGCGTTGCCACCTGCCCGAGCGGTGCGATTTACAAGCGTGAAGAGGACGGCATTGTGCTGATTGACCAGGACAAATGCCGCGGCTGGCGTCTGTGCATCAGCGGCTGCCCGTACAAGAAAATCTACTTCAACTGGAAGAGCGGCAAGTCAGAGAAGTGCATCTTCTGCTACCCGCGCATTGAGTCCGGTCAGCCGACCGTCTGTTCGGAAACCTGCGTCGGGCGCATCCGCTACCTTGGCGTGCTGCTGTATGACGCGGACCGTATCGAGGAGGCCGCCAGCACCGAGCATGAGACCGACCTGTACGAGCGCCAGTGCGACGTGTTCCTTAACCCGAACGATCCGGCGGTGATTGAGGAAGCGCTGAAACAGGGTATTCCGCAGAACGTCATCGACGCGGCACAGCGTTCCCCGGTTTACAAAATGGCGATGGACTGGAAGCTTGCCCTGCCGCTGCATCCGGAATACCGCACCCTGCCGATGGTCTGGTATGTGCCGCCGCTGTCACCGATTCAGTCCTACGCGGACGCGGGTGGTTTGCCGCAGAGCGACGGCGTGCTGCCTGCTGTCGAAAGCCTGCGCATTCCGGTGCAGTACCTGGCAAACATGCTCAGCGCGGGCGATACCGGTCCGGTGCTGCGTGCCCTGAAGCGCATGATGGCGATGCGCCACTACAAGCGTTCCCAGACCGTGGAAGGCGTGACCGACACCCGCGCCATCGAAGAGGTCGGCCTGACGGAAGAACAAGTAGAAGAGATGTATCGCTACCTGGCGATTGCCAACTACGAAGACCGCTTCGTGATCCCGACCAGCCACCGCGAAATGGCGCGCGACGCCTTCCCGGAGAAAAACGGCTGCGGCTTCACCTTTGGCGACGGCTGCCACGGTTCCGACACCAAATTCAACCTCTTCAACAGCAGCCGCATCGACGCGATCAACATCACCGAGGTGCGTGAACACGGGGAGGGAGAATAATGCAAATCCTCAAAATCATCGCGCTACTCATTGAGTATCCCGATGAGCTGCTGTGGGAAAACCGTGACGAAGCGCTTTCCCTGGTGGAACAGGACGCGCCCATGCTGCTGCCGTTTGCGCAGCAGCACCTGAGCGCCACGCTGCTGGATAAGCAGGCCGAATGGTGTGAAGTCTTCGAGCGGGGGCGCGCAACCTCGCTACTGCTGTTCGAACACGTTCACGCCGAGTCCCGCGATCGCGGTCAGGCGATGGTCGACCTGATGAGCCAGTATGAGAAAGCCGGGCTCCAGCTGGACTGCCGCGAGCTGCCGGACTATCTGCCGCTCTATCTGGAATATCTCAGTATCGTCAGCGATGACGAGGCGCGTGAAGGGCTGCAAAACGTCGCGCCGATCCTGGCGCTGATTGGCGGCCGGCTGAAACAGCGCGAGGTGGCACATTACCAGCTGTTTGACGCCCTGCTGACGATGGCCGGTACACGGCTTTCCAGCGACAGCGTGGCGAAGCAGGTGTCTGGTGAAAAACGGGATGATACCCGTCAGGCGCTGGACGCCGTGTGGGAAGAGGAACAGGTGAAGTTTATCGAAGACAACGCCACATCGTGCGACAGCTCGCCGATGCAGCAATATCAACGACGCTTTAGCCAGGACGTCGCGCCGCAGTACGTGGACGTCAGCGCCGGAGGCCCAAAATGACACATTACCTGAACGTGTTTTTCTATGACATTTATCCGTACATCTGCGCCACCGTGTTTTTCCTTGGCAGCTGGTTGCGCTACGACTACGGGCAGTACACCTGGCGCGCCTCGTCGAGCCAGATGCTCAGCAAGCGCGGTATGAACTGGGGCTCTAACCTGTTTCATATTGGCATTCTGGGGATCTTCTTCGGGCATTTGTTCGGCATGTTAACCCCGCACTGGATGTACGCCTGGTTTTTACCCGTCGCGGTTAAGCAGCAGCTGGCGATGATGGCGGGTGGTGTGTGCGGCGTATTGACGCTGGTTGGCGGGTCGATGCTGCTTTACCGCCGCTTGTTCAACCAGCGGGTGCGTGCCACGTCCACCACGCCGGATATTATCATCATGAGTATCCTGCTGCTTCAGTGCATCCTTGGGCTGTCGACCATTCCTTTCTCCGCCCAGTATCCTGACGGAAGCGAGATGATGAAGCTGGTCGGCTGGGCGCAGGGGATCGTGACGTTTAAGGGAGGCTCGTCAGAAATGCTGAGCGGCGTCGCACCGATCTTCCGCGTGCATCTGGTGCTGGGGATGACGATCTTCCTTATCTTCCCGTTCACCCGTCTGGTGCACGTGTGGAGCGCGCCGTTTGAGTACTTCACCCGTCGCTATCAGGTGGTGAGATCGCGCCGTTGATTTTGTCGGGTGGCGGCTACGCCTTACCCGACCTACGCTCACACTCCCGTAGGCCCGGTAAGGCGTAGCCGCCACCGGGCTATTTCCCTGCCTGTGGATGCGTATCAAACCCCGCCATCACGGCCGTCAGCTCGGCCAGGGTAAAGCCGTGCTTCGGGTCATCAACGCCCAGGCCAAACCGCGCCTGCATCAGCTTATACAGCGCCTCCGCATCCGGCAAATGGATCTGCTCCTCCACATGCCCGTTCTGCCAGTGAGTAAAATTAAAGTTGGTCAGCGTCAGCTTGCCCCCGTCCGGCAGGTGGCGACACATCAGCAGGTGATGACGGAAATGGGACTGCGGCCAGTGCGCCGACCAGAAGTTTCCCATCACGTAATCGTTGAAGTACTGGGTCGCCAGGTCGAAGTGGTACATCGACTGCCAGTGCTCGTGATGGCGGAATTGCAGTACCCAGTCGTTACCCTCGCTCAGCAAACGATAACTCCCGTGCGGGGTTTCCTGCTCCTCGTTAGCGATCAAACGAATCGGCGCCGTCAGCGTTTGTCCGCCAAATCCCACATCGGCGATCCAGCGCTCGCCGTTCAGCTCAACCAGCAGCAACCGGTGCGTGCGTGGCGGCATCTGCGACGGATTAGCCAGCACAACCCGCCCCAGCACGCTGCGCACCGTAAAACCGACTTCGCGCAACACCCGCTCAAACAGGCCGTTTTGCTCGAAGCAATACCCCCCCCGACGCGCGGTGACCAGTTTATCCACCAGACACCCGTCGTCCAGATGGATTTCACGCGGCAAAACAACATCGATATTTTCGAAAGGGATCGCGCAGTTATGGTGTAAATGCAGCCCCCGCAGGGTATCGATATCAACCTGTACGGGCTGCTGCCAGCCCGTGCGGGCAAAATAAGCACTCAGAAATGGGGACATGATTTGCTCCAGGATGTGATATCCCCTGTTTATAAACTATTTTCCCTGATGCATATGCGCAAAAGTGCTTTTTCGTCATACTCATCGTGTACATGAGGAGATCCTATGAACCACTTTCGCCCTGTTGAATTACGTCATGCCAGCCGTCTTCTGAATCACGGTCCAACCGTGCTCATCACCAGCCGGGATGAGACCATCGATCGTCGCAACGTCATGGCCGCCGCATGGTCTATGCCGGTGGAATTTGAACCCCCGCGTATCGCGATTGTGGTAGACAAAAGCGCATGGTCACGGGAGTTGATCGAACGCAGCGGGAAATTCGGCATTGTGATCCCCGGCGTGGCGGCAGCCAACTGGACCTGGGCGGTCGGCAGCGTCAGCGGGCGCGACGAGGATAAATTTAACTGCTACGGGATCCCGGTTATTTATGGCCCTGAGCTTGGCCTGCCGGTTATAGAAGAGAAATGTCTGGCGTGGATGGAGTGCCGGTTATTACCTGTAACCTCTGCGGCCGAGAAATATGACACTCTGTTTGGCGAAGTGGTTTCCGCCGCGGCGGATGAACGCGCATTTGTCGCCGGACGCTGGCAGTTTGACGGGGATAAGCTGAATACGCTGCATCATCTGGGTGCGGGTACGTTTGTCGCGAGCGGGAAAATGGTGAAGGCGCTGGATTAACGCACCTTAAAAAAGAAAAGCCCTCTTCCTGAGGAAGAGGGCTTTTTATTACTTCACACGCTTCGCAATAATCTCATCCGCCACATTCCGCGGAGCTTCCGCAAAATGATGGAACTCCATCGTATACGTCGCGCGACCCTGGGACATCGAGCGCAGCGTGGTGGCGTAGCCAAACATCTCAGCCAGCGGGACGTCAGCGCGAATAATCTGGCTGCCGTACTGCTCTGCCATCCCCTGCACCAGGCCGCGACGGGAGGAGAGATCGCCCATAATGTTCCCGGCGTACTCTTCCGGCGTTTCCACCTCAACGTGCATGACCGGCTCAAGAATAACCGGATCCGCCCGCCGTGCGCCCTCTTTGAAGCCGAGGATCGCCGCCATGCGGAAGGCCATCTCCGAGGAGTCAACGTCATGGTAGGAACCAAACGTCAGGGTCGCTTTCACATCCACCACCGGATAGCCCGCCAGCACTCCCGTATTCATGGCTTCTCGCAAGCCTTTTTCCACCGACGGGATGTACTCCCGCGGCACCACCCCGCCTTTGGTGGCATCTTCAAACACAAAACCACTCCCGGCGGCTAACGGCTCAAGGCTCAGGACCACATGACCGTACTGCCCTTTCCCGCCGGACTGTCGGACAAATTTACCTTCTATATCCTTCACCGCTTTACGCAGGGTTTCACGGTAGGTGACCTGCGGACGACCAATGTTCGCCTCAACGCCAAATTCACGCTTCATGCGGTCAACGATGATCTCCAGATGCAACTCGCCCATCCCGGAGATGATGGTCTGTCCGGACTCTTCGTCCGTGTGCAGGCGAAACGACGGATCCTCCGCCGCCAGGCGCTGTAGGGCGATCCCCATTTTCTCCTGATCGGCCTTGGTTTTCGGCTCAATCGCCAGTGAAATAACCGGGTCCGGGAACTCCATCCGTTCAAGGGTGATCACCGCATTCGGGTCGGTCAGCGTGTCACCGGTGGTGACGTCTTTCAGCCCGACACAGGCCGCGATATCCCCTGCGCGCAGCTCGTCCACCTCATGGCGATCGTTGGCATGCATCAGCACGATGCGCCCGATACGTTCTTTCTTACCCTTCACCGGGTTGTACACCGCGTCGCCTTTACGCAGTATGCCGGAATAGACGCGGATAAAGGTCAGCTGGCCGACGTACGGATCGCTCATCAGCTTGAAGGCCAGCGCCGAGAACGGTTCATCATCGCTTGGGTGGCGCTCGGCGTGCTGTCCGTCTTCGTCTACCCCATCAATAGCGGGCACGTCCAGTGGAGACGGCATCAATTCAATCACCGCGTCGAGCATGCGCTGCACGCCCTTGTTCTTGAAGGCGCTGCCGCACAGCATGGGCTGTATTTCGCCGGAGATAGTCCGGATCCGCAGCCCTTTGATGATTTCCGCTTCATCCAGTTCGCCCGTCTCAAGGTACTTATCCATAAGCTCATCGCTGGCTTCTGCCGCAGCCGAAACCATTTTTTCTCGCCACGCCTGGGCGGTGCTCAGCAGATCGTCAGGCACTGGCGCATAGCTAAACGCCATGCCCTGCGTCGCATCATCCCAAAGAATAGTGCGCATCCTGATGAGATCCACCACGCCGGTGAAGTGTTCTTCTGCCCCCACGGGGATCACAATCGGGACCGGATTGGCTTTCAGCCGCTCCTGCATCATCTGCACCACGCGGAAGAAATCCGCACCCGGGCGGTCCATTTTGTTGACGAATGCCAGGCGCGGGACGTGATATTTATTCGCCTGACGCCAGACGGTCTCCGACTGCGGCTGCACGCCGCCGACGGAGTCATAGACCATTACCGCGCCGTCGAGCACACGCATGGAACGTTCCACCTCAATGGTGAAATCCACGTGCCCGGGGGTGTCGATAATATTGATGCGGTGCGGTTCAAAGCCTCTGTCCATACCGGGCCAGAAACAGCTCACCGCCGCCGACGTAATGGTGATCCCCCGCTCCTGCTCCTGCGCCATCCAGTCGGTGGTTGCCGCGCCATCGTGTACTTCACCCAGCTTGTGGCTCATCCCGGTGTAAAACAGGATGCGCTCAGTGGTGGTTGTTTTGCCCGCATCGATATGCGCGGAGATACCGATGTTGCGATAACGTTCGAGTGGAATGGGTCGGGGCATGTTATTTCCTTAAGTCTTCATGACTGGTTTGTGACGACCGGGATGGTCGCGTGTTCGTTCGTTTGTTATAATAGTCCGATTGTACGAGTATTATCGAACTATTTTTTAACGGTTGACCTATTGTTGATATAGCTCAATCTCACGCGAGACGCAGGAAAACGATGATCCCAAACCACCCGGAACCTGAACAAATAGTGTTGGAAAATGTGCTGTTCGCCCTCGGCAACCCGCTGCGATTAGCGATTATCCGCAGGCTGGCCGACGGCAGCGAACTGAGCTGTAACGCGCTGCGCCCGGAAGAGGTGGTGAAATCTACTATGACTCACCACTGGCGCGTGCTGCGCGACAGCGGCGTGATCTGGCAGCGCCCGCAGGGGCGCGAGAATATGATCTCACTGAGAAGAGAGGATCTGGACGCCCGCTTTCCTGGACTGCTGGCGATCCTGCTCCAGGCTAAGTAGCGGCAGCGTCCTCAAGACGATAAACCGGAATGCGCCGTGTTGTTCCGGTAAGGGTGTCGAACACCTCCGTATCGGACGTCACTATTCTCATCCCGGTCTTCCTTAACCGCTGCACCTCGGCGGCTATGCGCTGGAGGCCAAACCAGAAAAGCCCGTCAAGCGCGGTGACCGCAAGCCCCTGTTCCAGCGCCAGCTGGAGGCGCTCGCGGGGGGCTTTCACCTGCTGAGCGATTTGCCGATAAGGCACTTCCGAACCGCCGGACGCATCGATCCGCTGAATACGGGTCTTCAGGTGGTAGGTAAATTCATCCGGAATGCCGTTCAAATCCTGTTTAAGGCTGTAGACGCAGCCAAACCGCTTCCCGTTGAACAGGACATTTTTTTGACTGAGCTGAAACTCATTTCTGATGCTATCAATCAGCTGCGGTGCACGGGTAAGAAGTAACCGGAAGGGAAGCTCAAAGCTGGTCACATAATCCACGTTCAGCAGCGCGAGACGCAGCCGCTCTTCTGCCCCGGATTTCTGGTCATGACATTCGCGCATCACCTCGGCCCACTGGCGCGTCAGACGTTCCGGCTCGCCGGCTTCGGTGAGGACGTATTTTTCTAGATGATAATCGACTCTTCCGGTCATGTGGGGCATCCCGTCAATATGGATGCGGTAATTCTATCCAGCGCGGCAGGATTTATAAAGGGCGGAGCGCACTGGCATCCGCCCTGCCGGGCTACTGCTGGATACTCGACCGGTCCGAAATATCGCTGGCAGAAAAGGTTCTTGCAGTAGACGCGACCTGTTTTTTGCATTTATACCGGTCCGGCTGGCCTTCAGGGCTGGTTTTGAACCGGCGATGCAGCCACATATATTGCTCAGGCGCCATCATCACGGCGCGCTCAATCGCTCTGTTCATTTGCGTGGCCACCGACGCTTTGTCGCCTCCCTGCAAGGTATCGCTAATATCTTCCAGAATAATCAGCTCATACCCTGTGCCGTCTGCTTTTCTGCGCGGTACAAACGGGATCACGGCCGGTCTGGCACTTTTCACCAGCATGTAGCTCCCGGCAGTTGTCGCGGCGTCCGGGACGGCAAAAAACGGCACAAACACGCTATTCGTTTTGCCATAGTCGTGGTCCGGGGCATACCACAGGATCTCGTTTTGCTTCAGCGCGCGGATCATGCCCTTCAGGTCATAGCGGTCAAGCATGGTTTTATTGGAACGCAGACGACCGCGCGTTTGCAGCCAGTCGAGCAACGCATTATTGTTGGGACGATACACACCAATACCCGCGTTGAGCATCCCAAAGATGCGTGCGCCTAATTCCAGCGTGAGAAAATGCATGCCAATGAGCACCACTCCCCTTCCTTGCGCCCGCGCATGTTCCATATGTTCGTAGCCGGTCACGCTGAAGTGTTTCCGTACGCGCCAGTCTGGCCAGAACCACGCTATCCCCGTTTCGATGACGCCCATTCCAACCGATTCAAAATTACGCTCAAGTAAACCCTCGCGCTCGTCCTCTTTCATATCAGGAAAGCAAAGCTCAAGATTTCGTCTGGCGATCTCCACGCGGCGTGGAAGCAGGCGCATAGCCAGACGCCCAAGTCCGTGACCTGTTTTCAACAGCAGCGGGTACGGAAGCTGAACCGTGCACCAGAGCGCGGCAATGCCTGCCCAGCTGAGCCAGTAACGAGGATGAATAAAGGCGAGTGAAAACTGAGGTAATTTTGTCATGGAAAAATTATCCTTTTACTAATTTGTACTTAATCTGGTGCAGTTGCAGTGCTTACCTGCTGATTTAACGAATATTGTTCGGAAGGATGAATTGTAGCGGAATCGTTATGGTTTTTATTATCGATTTTTGCGAAAGGGAATAAAAGCGAGGAGCGCCGGGTGATATTGCACCACCCGGCAGGCAAGTTACATCGAATAACCGGGCTTCTTAATCAGTTCATCCAGTTTCGGGCCGATCTCGGTATCCCAGACCTGCGCCTTCCAGTCAGCTTCCTGAACCTCCTGAAGCGCCACGGAGATTGAGCGATCTTTGCTGTTCAGATGACGGGCGATCGCTTCGGCGATATCCGCCGCCAGGGCCGTTTTTTGTTCGTCAGTCAGATCGCGTGGAAAACATTTGATATCAACGTGTGGCATGGGCAGGGCTCCTTTTATAGGTGAGCGTTCCACGTTATCAGATTATATCGTTAGCTTTTAGCACCTTGTGCAGTTCCGGCAGCGCGCAGACGGCATCCGCGACGGCGGTAATATTAGGCGTGTTAGTGGCAAACCACTCATGACGTGGCCCCCAGGTACGCGCAACGGCAATATAGACGTCAAGCAGCGTCAGCTGTTTGCCAAACGCAAACGGCGAGGCGCTGAGCTGGCTGTCGAACCACAGATAGAGCGATTTTCGGTACTCAATGCAATTTTTCTTCAGCTGTTCCGGGGCATCAGGCACCCAGCGTTCCGGGTAATCTGCATACGTAAAGGTGGGATAGACGTTCGCCACAAACCAGATGAGCAGGCGCTGAAACTGCTGGCGCTCGGCCTGCCCTACGGGCGGCGCGAGGTCGGGACGTCTGTCGAGCACCATCAGGGCGATCGCCGCGGTTTCCGTCACGATCGCCCCGTTTTCCAGCTCCAGCGTCGGCACCTGGCACAGCGGGTTCAGTTTCAACAGCAATTCGCGCTGCGGGCCGGGCTGGTCAAACCCGTCCACGTTGACGAACTGATACGGGATGTCTGCCAGAGTCAGCATCACTTCACTGATTGCCGATCCCCAGCCGGGTACGCCATAGAGTTTGATCATGTTGCCCCCTCAGGGATGAAAACCCTAAGTGTAGAGCACCATTAGTAGGTTATCCCGGGCGGGTTAACGTCAGAAGACGTCACCGCTTCGCCCGCCTCCCCCCAGCGCGCCAGCACCTTTTGATACTCCCCGCGCTTAATCGCACCGTCCAGCGCAGCCTGCAACGCATACACCAGCCCATTACCTTTTTTGGTTGTGGTGGCGACATAGGCTTTCTTCGGCCCTAATCCCACGACGCGGGTTTTGCCGGTTAACGCGGCTTTGTAGGCCGAAACGGACTGCGGTCCAAAGAAAACATCCGCCCTGCCGGACTGAATATAAAGATTGCCTGAGGCGTCGTCGGTCAGATAAACCGGCAACGCAGGCTCGCGCCCGGCCTTTTTATTCTCTTCGTTCCAGCCCAGCAGAATACGTTCCTGATTGGTGCCTGACCCGACAATCACCTTTTTACCGGCCAGATCTTTCGCACGGGTGATCGACTGTACGTTGCTGGTGGATTTCACCGAGAAGGCGAGGGAATCGACGCGATAGGTCGCAAAATCGAACTTCGCCTTACGTTGCTCGGTGACGGCGATATTCACCAACGCCACGTCATAACGCCCGGAAGTGATCCCCAGCGGCCAGTCTTCCCACGCCGTTGGCACCAGCTTCAGCTTCAGCCCCAGACTGCCCGCCAGCAACCGGGCGATATCCGGGTCGCTGCCAATACGGGTGCTGTTATCACTGGCCAGCAGCGCCAGCGGCGGAGAATTCAGGGCTGAAATCGCCACCGTGAGGGTACCCGGCTCAACAAATTTATAGTTCGCCGGGATTTTCGCCACTGCCTGTTGATCAACCGTCACCGGCAGCGGCTGTTCGTTGGCCTTTAAATCAATGCTGGCGTAGCTCGCCGTCGTGAAGACCAGCCCCGCCAGGAGTCCATATTTCATCTGCGCTCCTTACAGCACTTTTGAGAGGAACTGGCGCGTTCGCGGATGCGACGGTCGGTTTAACACGTCGTCGCTGCTGCCCTGCTCCACAATTTTACCGTCGACCATAAATACCACCTGGTCCGCCACTTCCCGGGCAAAGCCGATCTCATGGGTGACCACCACCAGCGTAGTGCCGGAACGGACGAGCTTTTTAATCACGTCCAGCACTTCGCCAACCAGTTCCGGATCCAGCGCCGAGGTGGGTTCATCAAACAGCATCACGCGCGGGCGCAGCGCCAGCGCGCGGGCAATGGCGATACGCTGCTGTTGGCCGCCGGAGAGGTGACGCGACCAGGCATCGGCTTTATCGCGCAGACCTACCACATCCAGAAGGCTGTAGGCGTTTTCAACAGCCTCTTTTTTACTGAACTTTTTATGCGCGATGGGTGCTTCAATCAGGTTTTCCAGCACCGTGAGATGCGGAAAAAGATTGAAGTTCTGAAACACGTACCCAACGTTGACGCGCTGTTTGAGGATCTCTTTCTCTTTGAGCTCGTAGAGTTTGTCACCCTGACGGCGATAGCCGATGTAATCCCCGTCAATCTGAATAAAGCCTTCGTCTACGCGCTCAAGATGGTTAATGGTGCGCAGCAGCGTCGATTTTCCCGATCCTGAGGGGCCGAGGATCACCGTCACGGAGCCCGGCGGGATCTCAAGCGTGACGTTATCGAGCGCTTTATGTCGGCCAAAAAACTTACTGACGCCGGTAATGGAAATATGTCCTTCAGGAGAGGCTTGCATGAACAGGCTCCTGTGCTGGCGAAGTGGTGACGGAACGCGCGCGACTGGCCGCCCGGTTGTGGTTAACGGCGGAGCGGCGCTCGCTGCGGGCGAGTCCACGCTCAATAACATGCTGGATGGCAGACAGTACGGTGGTGATCACCAGATACCAGACGGCCCCCACCATCAACAGCGGGATCACCTCCTGGGTGCGGTTGTAGATCATCTGGATCGTGTAGAACAGTTCCGGCATCGCCAGCACGTAAACCATCGCCGTCCCTTTGGCGAGGCTGATGATTTCGTTAAACCCGGACGGCAGGATGGTGCGCAGCGCCTGCGGGAGAATTATGCGCACCGTGCGACGCCATGCCGGCAGACCTAGCGCAGCGGCCGCCTCATACTGACCGTGGTCGACCCCAAGGAAACCCCCGCGAATGATCTCCGCAGTATAGGCGCTCTGCACCAGCGTCAGCCCCACGATGGCGGTAGAAAACTGCCCGAGAACATTGATGGTTTCAAAGCTGCCCCAGGTAATGCCGGTAAAAGGCACGCCGAGAGAGAGCGTGTCGTAGAGATAGGAGAAGTTATAGAGGATAATCAGCACCACGATCAGCGGCAGGGAACGGAACAGCCAGATGTACCCCCACGCCAGGCTGCTCAACAGCCATGATGACGAGAGCCTCGCCAGCGCCAGCATGCCGCCAATAATCACGCTCAGTACGGTGCTTATTAACGTCAGCAGCAGCGTCTGGCCGACGCCTTCGAGGATCACCGGGTCGAAGAACCAGCGGGCAAATACCGCCCATTCCCAGCGCGGATTAAAGGCCACGGACTGGATCACGACCGCCAGTACAAACAGCGCCACCACGGCGCCAGCAGCGCGCAGCGGATAACGTGCCGGGACCACTTTTATGGTTTCAACGTTGCTCATCGTCGCTCCTTATGCGGTTTTGCTGAGCGCTTCGCGGATCAGCGTCTTGGTGAAACGCAGCCGACCGTCGAACGGCGGCTGGCTATACTCTTCCGGATCGCGGTTAAGATCGAACTGCGGCTGATACCCCTGACTGAGATAGAGCCGCACCGCCTCCGGCTGGCGAAACCCCGTGGTCAGGTAGATGCGGCTGTAGCCCGCCAGCACCGCCCGGCGCTCCAGCTCCTGTACCACGCGCGCGGCCAGTCCCTGCTGGCGCAGCGTTTTATTCGTCCAGATGCGTTTGATCTCTGCGGTATGTTCGTCGAAGGGCTTGTACGCACCGGTGGCGATGATCTCGCCATCGCGCTCCAGGACGATAAACAGCCCCTGCGGCGCCAGGTACCACTCTGTCAGCTCGACTTCCGCATCCTTTGAAAAGTAGTCGCCGTAACGAGCGGCGTACTCACCGAAAAGCCCCTCGATAATGGGCTGAAGATCGGCATCTTCCGGCGAAACGTCACGAAATTGTTCGCGCATAGCGCCTCCTTAATCGCCCAGACCCGCCGGGTTAACTTCGGAACTGGGGATACGCTCCACGCCTTCCCCCCAGCGGTTCAGCACTTTGTCGTAATCTCCGTTCTTGATCGCGCCGTTCAGCGCGGTTTGAACCGGCTCGACCAGGCCGCTGCCTTTTTTCAGCGTCACCGCGATATGCGCCGCCTTCGGCCAGCCGCCGTCGACGCTGCCGACCAGTTTGGTTTTACCGTTAAGCGCCGCTTTCCAGGCACCGATCACGTTCGGGCCAAAGTAGGCGTCCGCGCGTCCGGACTGAAGCGCCAGCGTTTGGGCCGCGTCGTCTTTGGTGTAGATCGGCGTAAAGGGTTTAAGCCCTTTTTTGAGGTTCTCTTCGTTCCATGCCAGCAGGATGGCCTCCTGGTTGGTGCCGGAACCCACGATGATGCGCAGCCCGGCGATATCCTCTGCCTTCACAAGCGAGTTGATCGGACTGGTGGATTTCACGTAGAAGCCAAGTGAATCCTTGCGGTAGGTGGCGAAGTCGAACTTCTCTTTGCGCGCTTTAGTGACGGTGATGTTGCTGATAGCCGCGTCGTATTTCCCGGAGGCAACCCCCAACGGCCAGTCCTCCCAGGACGTGGGCACCACGTTCAGCTCCAGTCCGAGGCTGTCCGCTACCAGACGCGCGATGTCGACCTCACTTCCCAGCAGAGTTTTGTTGTCGTCGGAAAAGACCGTCAGTGGCGGTTGATTCAGTCCCGCCACCGCCACGGTAAATTTCCCCGGCACGGCAAAACGATAGTCTTTCGGCAGTTGCGCGATCGCATCGCTGTTTTTGGCGGTATTGATCGGCGTTTTATTGGCCTCAATGCTCACGCCGGTGCCGTTAATATTGACGTTCTCTGCCCAGACGGCAGGGGTAAAGGCCAGCGCAAGCGCCAGAATAAGCGATGATTTCTGCATAGCATTTTTCTCTTTTATTGTTGTGTGAACTGATTTTTGGGCTCGTCTAAGCCCAGACTTTCGCGCAGCGTGGTGCCGGGATAGTCGGTGCGGAACAGGCCGCGCGCCTGTAAAACGGGCACCACCTGGTCGACAAAGCGCGGGAAGGTGTCCGGCGTGCCGCCCTGAATGATGAAGCCATCCGCCGCCTTCTCTTCGAACCAGGCCTGTAAACCATCGGCCACCTGCTCCGGTGTGCCGGAAAAACGCGGGCGCGGCGATGCGGCTTCCAGCGCGACCTGACGCAGAGTTAAGTTGCGCTCACGGGCGTTACGCTTGATTTCATCGGTGGTGCTGCGGAAGCTGTTTTTGCCCAAATCGCCAATATCCGGGAACGGCGCGTCGAGGGGATACTGGCTGAAGTCGTGATGCTCGAAATAACGTCCGAGGTAATTCAGCGCATCATTAATGGAGACCAGTGCCGCCGTAGTTTGATACTGGTTTTCTACGTCATCGGCGTCGTTTCCAACAATCACGCTGACGCCCTGGAATATATGTAAATCCTCTGCGCGACGGCCGTGACTTTCCAGCTGCTGTTTAACATCGCGGTAAAAAGCCTGGGCTTCTTCCCGCGTGTCATGGTGGGTAAAGATGGCGTCAGCGTGTTTTGCCGCCAGCTTTTTACCGTCGTCGGACGCACCAGCCTGAAAGACAATCGGACGTCCCTGCGGCGTGCGGCCAATATTCAGCGGGCCGGAAACCTGGAAGAAATCACCGTGGTGATCAAGAGTATGCAGTTTCGACGCATCAAAGAACTGTCCGCTCTCTTTATTGCGGATAAAGGCATCCCCTTCCCAGGAATCCCACAGCCCCTTCACCACGTCGAGATACTCATCGGCAATGCGGTAGCGCAGCGCATGCTCCGGGTGTTTTTCGCGGGAGAAGTTCCTGGCTGACCCTTCCAGCGGTGACGTCACCACGTTCCAGCCCGCGCGTCCGTTGCTCAGGTGATCGAGGCTGGCGAACTGGCGTGCAACGGTGAAAGGCTCGCTGTAGGAGGTGGATAACGTGCCGACCAGCCCCAGGCGCGAGGTGATACTCGCCAGCGCGGACAACACCGTCAGCGGCTCAAAGCGGTTTAAAAAATGCGGAATGGATTTCTCGTTAATATAAAGGCCGTCGGCCACAAATATAAAGTCGAGCTTGCCCTCTTCTGCTTTTAAAGCCGTTTCTTTAACGAAATCAAAATTAATGCTGGCATCCGCGACCGCCGCCGGGTGGCGCCAGGCAGACATATTTCCGGATGCACCATGCAAAATGGTCCCCAGCCGCAATTGACGATGTGCAGACATATTCACCTCAAATTAATTAAACGTGTTGCAGGGCTTTTTCCGCGAGCTGAGCAAAATAGCGGGCAGCGGGTTCGATTAATGCTTCGTCCGGGTTAAATGCCGGGTGATGTAACCCAAACGGACTGTTGCTGCCAATGCTGACAAACGCGCCGGGTATGTTTTGCAGATAGACCGCGAAATCCTCCCCGCCCATGTGCAGTTCCGCATGCCGGGTTTCATATCCCGCTTCGCGCGCGACCGAGGTGGCAAACCCGGCCCAGTGCTCATCGTTCACCAGCGCGGTGGGCCCGGCGTACCAGGTGATGTTGATTTGCGCGCTAAAGGCGCTGGCAAATCCGGCGGCGATTTCACCGACGCGCGCTTTCACGTTCTGCTGCACTTCCGTGCGGTGCGTGCGCAGCGTGCCCTCCAGCTCAACGCTTTCCGGCAGCACGTTCCAGGTATTCCCCCCGGCGATGCGCGTCACGCTCAGAACAACCGAATCCAGCGTGTTGACGTTACGGCTGGCTACGCTTTGCAGCGCGGTTACCAGCTGGCTTGCCAGCACGATGGCGTCGTTGCCTTCATGGGGACGTGCGGCATGCGCGCCTTTGCCGGTCACGTGAATAACGAAGCGATCAACGTTGGCATAGAACGGGCCGCCGCGCGTGGCAAACTCACCGACCGGCAGTGACGGCTCGTTATGCATCCCGAAAATCGCGCGTACGTCGCGTAACGCCCCGGCCCGCACCATGCTTTTTGCTCCGCCGAAATTCTCTTCCGCTGGCTGGAACAGGATCCGCACGCGACCGTTGAGCGAGGCTTCCCGCTCTTTCAGCTTTAGCGCGGCGCCGAGGATCACGCTGGTGTGAATGTCGTGTCCGCAGGCATGCATCACCCCGGCGCGCCGGGAGCTAAACGGCACCCCGCTGCGCTCGTCGATGGGTAACGCGTCGATATCGGCGCGCAGCGCAACCAGTGCGTTGCCCGTGCCGATCTCCGCAACCAGCCCGGTCTGGAGATCGTAAGGCAGCGGGGCAATCCCGGCTGCCGTCAGCCACTCGCGCAGGCGCGCCGTTGTTTCGACCTCCTGACCAGAGAGTTCAGGGTTCTGGTGCAGCTCACGGCGCCAGGCAATCAGTTGTTCGCTAAAGCTCATACGGTAACCTCCCTGTTAAGACGCGCCTCGGCCAGCAGTCGCAGGGACTGTACGCGCGTTGCGCCATCAGCGACCGGCGTGTCGATGATAAATTCGTCAATCCCCCACTGCTGATGCAACGCGTTGAGCTGTTCAAGCACCGACGCCGCCGTTCCGGCCAGCAGAGACTGCGCCCGACGCGCGATGCGCACCGGTTCACTCCCCGCCTGCCGCGCAAAGGCGTAGGCCTGTTCTTCGCTGGCGACGGTGACGCGCTGTCCGTTTGCCAGCTCCACGCCCCACACTTCAACCTTCTGCGCCAGCGCATCGGCCTCAGCCTGGGTTGGGGCAACAATGACCTGCACGGCCACAATCACCTCCCGGACGCTGTGTTGACGCCAGGCTGTGACGACCTCGCGCAGCAGCTCAGGATCACCGTTCAGATGGGCGGCAAAGACAAAATGCCAGTCGAGGGAGGCCGCCAGCAGCGCGCTTTCTGTGCTGGCGCCCAGCAGAAACCCCCGGGCAGGCACCGGCGGCAGCGGCGTGGCGCGAACGTCCTCCTCCGCTGACTGATTTTCAGGGCGGATCCAGCGATCGAGCTGCGTCAGTTGTTCAGCAAAGCTGCCTTTTTCCTGCGGATTAAGGCCATGCTGCAAGGCGCGGGTAGAGAGCGGCAGACCGCCGGGCGCTTTGCCAACGCCCAGATCAACCCGGCCCGGCGCAATGGCAGCCAGTACGTTAAAATTTTCGGCGACTTTATAGGGGCTGTAATGTTGCAGCATGACGCCGCCTGAGCCCACGCGAATGCGCTTTGTTTGCCCGAGGATCCAGGCAATCAGCAGCTCCGGCGAGGGGCTGGCAAGCTGCGGGGTATTGTGGTGTTCGGCAATCCAGAAGCGGTGATAACCCAGCGTTTCTGCCTGCTGCGCCAGTGCTAAGGTTCGCGCCAGCGCATCGGCGGCTGTTTCGTGTTCTGCGACGGGGCTTTTATCCAGAATGCTGATTCGCCATGACATGTTGCGTTCTCGTTTGACTTAACATGTCGTCATTATTAAAGGCGGATTTCACCTCTGAGAAACAATTAATTTACATTTGGATTGCCGGAAAACGGCAATAGAGAGTCTGTCATCGGCGTGATTTAAGCGAGGCAATGAGTCTTTCCGCATCCTGCCGTCGGGTAATGCGGAGAAAGCGAATGTGTGCGTACTGCGGGTTTTGCATATCCTCCTCATATCGTTTGCGGTTGCTGCGCCAGGTTTTGATCGTCCAGATGATAATAGAGTCCTTGCTAAGGAATGACCGACGAAAGCTTTCGCGGTTCCCCGTGCCGGGCCAGAGCTCCTGTTTGTGCCAGGCGCGTCTGGAGGCCCGCGTCACCGCCTGCCAGAGCGTGCGGATAAACCCACGATCTATCCACACCACCAGATCGACGTCGCGCCACTTAACGTCGCGTGTGCGGTTGTAATTCCCGTCCAGGACCCAGTCAGGCGAGGCGGCGAGCGCTTTTTCCAGGGTTGCAAGAAACTCATCATCCGGTGTTCCCTGCCAGTTCGCTCGCCAGTAAAGCCTGTCCATTTCAATGTAAGGGATAGCCAGCGCCTCCGCGATTCGCCTGCCAAACGTGCTTTTCCCACTTCCGCTGGTGCCTATGATATTGATTTTCACCGTTCCGCCTGCACATGCTGAAGAAAACGGATCGAATCATAACGTTAATAATTTGTTTACGAAACGCCAGACTACTCGTTCGGATACTGCTCGTCGGTGACCTTCTCCAGCCATGCCACCGGACTCCCGTCGACGGCTTCTGCGATGGCGATATGGGTCATGGCCGTCTGCGCACTTGCGCCGTGCCAGTGCTTCACGCCGGGTGGGATCCAGGCGATATCACCCTGATTCAGCGGTTCCGCCTCTTTCCCCCACTCCTGTAACCAGCCGCGCCCCTGCGTCACGATCAGCGTTTGTCCAAGAGGATGCGTATGCCAGGCGGTACGTGCGCCGGGTTCAAAGGTGACGGTCGCGCCGCCGACTTTTGCCGGTTCAGTCGCCTGGAAAGGCGCGTCAATGCGCACGCAGCCGGTAAACCAGGCCTCTGGCCCCTGAACGGAAGGTAACGAACCGCTACGGATAATTTTCATGATTAACTCCTCGTTTGCTGTTGCGTTAACAGTAGCGTAAAGCCATGGGGAGCATTAGAGTGCATAATCAGAAAGGAACCATGAATTCAATTCATAAATCGAGTAAACCGTCATGTTAAAAGACAACTTCAACGATCTGCTTTCCTTTATGGTCGTCGCCCGGGAGCGCAGCTTTACCCGCGCCGCGGCGCAGCTTGGGGTATCTCAGTCGGCGCTCAGCCACGCAATGCGCAATCTGGAAACGAGGCTGGAAGTCCGTCTGTTAACCCGCACCACCCGTAGCGTGGCCCCTACCGAGGCCGGCGAGCAACTCTTCATGCGCTTAAGCCCCCATCTGCTGGAGATCGAGCAGGAACTCACCGCGCTGCGTGATACCCGCGACAGACCTGCCGGGAATATTCGCCTTACCGCCGGGGAGCACGCCATGTCTGCGGTGCTGTGGCCTGTGCTTAAACCCTTTATGGCGCAGTATCCTGATATCAACGTTGAAGTCACGGTGGACAATGGGCTGACTGATATTGTCGATGGCCGCTTTGACGCGGGGGTGCGTCTGGGTGAGCAGGTGGCGAAAGATATGATTGCCGTTCGTATTGCGCCGGACATGCGCATGGCGGTCGTCGGGTCGGCAGAGTATTTGCAACGTTTCGGCGTACCGGAAACGCCGGAGCAGCTTGATCAGCACCGCTGCATTAATATGCGCCTGCCCACACGCGGCGGATTATATGCCTGGGAATTTGAACGGGACGGACGTGAGCTGCGCGTGCGGGTTGACGGCCAGCTGATCCTCAACAGCCTGCCGCAACGCATCGATGCCGCCGAAAACGGTCTGGGGCTGGCGTACGTCCCGGAAGATGCGGTTCAGGACGCCCTTGCTGAGAGCCGGTTAGTGCGTGTGCTTGAAGCCTGGTGCCCGGCTTTTACGGGATACCATCTGTACTATCCGAGCCGCCGCCAGCACACTACCGCGTTTGCATTACTTATTGCAGCCCTGCGGCATTCATAAGCTCTACCTATAAGTAACTATTAAGTAAACCTGATGATTAAATCAGCATTCGCAGACCTTTTTGCCTAAAAAAACGTCACGATTCAGCGCGTTGTGATCGCCGTCTGCTCTGACCACACGATTTCCTTCGACGAGCATCACTTTCGACACGGTTATATTTTGCGTCACTTAACAATTGCGGGTAGGATGCCTCGCCATGTTTTGCCTTATCCATACACAGAATGACTGGAAAGGCGGCATGTGTCTGCGCAGAAGCAATCGTTTGTTTCGGCTTCTGCCAGGCAGGACTATCACGTTAATGGTTCAGACAGGCAAACAGGTAACTCAATGAAAACAAGCAATAAAAGCGCAGCCGATCATCATGCTGCGAAACGTCGCTGGTTGAACTCTCATGAAGAGGGCTATCACAAGGCGATGGGCAACCGTCAGGTGCAGATGATCGCCATCGGCGGCGCTATCGGTACAGGTCTGTTTTTAGGTGCAGGCTCACGTCTGCAAATGGCTGGCCCCGCTCTCGCCCTGGTCTATCTGATGTGCGGGATCTTCTCTTTCTTCATCCTTCGCGCCCTCGGCGAACTGGTACTCCACCGCCCTTCCAGCGGCAGCTTTGTCTCTTACGCCCGCGAGTTTCTTGGTGAAAAAGCCGCGTATGTCGCGGGCTGGATGTACTTCGTTAACTGGGCGATGACCGGTATCGTCGATATCACCGCCGTTGCGCTGTACATGCACTACTGGGGCGCGTTTGGCGATGTGCCGCAGTGGGTGTTCGCCCTTGGGGCGCTGGCAATTGTCGGGACCATGAACATGATCGGCGTGAAATGGTTCGCCGAGATGGAGTTCTGGTTCGCACTGGTGAAGGTGCTGGCCATTGTGATCTTCCTGGTGGTCGGAACCGTATTCCTCGGTACCGGTAAACCACTGGACGGTAACGCAACCGGCTTCCACCTGATTACCGATAACGGTGGTTTCTTCCCGCACGGCCTGCTGCCAGCGCTGGTTCTGGTGCAGGGGGTGGTGTTCGCCTTTGCCTCCATCGAACTGGTCGGTACGGCGGCAGGCGAATGTAAAGATCCGCAGACGATGGTGCCAAAAGCCATCAACAGCGTGATCTGGCGTATCGGTCTGTTCTATGTGGGTTCCGTGGTGCTGCTGGTGCTGCTGCTGCCGTGGAATGCATACCAGGCGGGGCAAAGCCCGTTTGTGACCTTCTTCTCTAAGCTGGGCGTGCCGTACGTGGGCAGCATCATGAACATCGTGGTACTGACCGCCGCGCTCTCCAGCCTGAACTCCGGGCTCTATTCGACGGGCCGTATCCTGCGCTCCATGTCGATGGGAGGCTCTGCGCCGAAGTTTATGTCGAAGATGAGCAGGCAGCAGGTTCCTTATGCGGGGATTCTGGCCACGCTGGTGGTTTACGTCTTTGGCGTGTTCCTGAACTATCTGGTGCCGTCCCGCGTATTTGAGATCGTTCTGAACGTGGCTGCACTGGGGATTATCGCCTCCTGGGCCTTTATTGTGGTCTGCCAGATGCGTCTGCGCAAAGCGATCAAAGAAGGCAAAGCGGCTGATGTGTGCTTCAAGATGCCGGGCGCACCGGTGACCTCCTGGCTCACCCTGCTGTTCCTGTTCAGCGTGCTGGTACTGATGGCGTTTGACTACCCGAACGGTACTTACACCATCGCGACGATCCCACTGCTGGCGGTTCTGCTGATTGCTGGCTGGTTCGGCGTGCGTAAGCGCGTTCACGAGATCCACAGCACCGCGCCGCTTCATCACGACGATGAAAAGCACGACGCACCGCTGGTAGAAGAAACCTCGCGTTAATAAAAAAGCCGGGTGGCGGCTTCGCCTTACCCGGCCTACATCTCATGGTTTTGTAGGCCCGGTAAGCGCAGCGCCACCGGGCAATTCCACCATCACAGCGCGATACGAATCACATCGTCAGGCTGGGTCGCTTCCTGCTGACGGGTTGATTTCTGTTTCACCGTTACGTACAGCGTTTTACCGTCCGCAGACAGCGCCAGGCTGTTCGGGTAAACCGGGGTATCGTAGGTCCTGGTCACTTTGTAGGTTTTGGCGTCAATCACGCTCACCTTGCCCGCCTCGCGGTGCGTCACATAGGCTTCGTTACGCGCCGGGTTAAACAGTACGGCCAGCGATGCTGGCGCGGCGATTTTCTGCATCACGCTGCCATCTTTCAGATTCACCACCAGCACTTCTGGCTGTTTTGAATCCGTCACAAACGCACGCTGGCCGGCAGTGTCCAGGCTCAGGTTCAGGTAGAAGTGCTCTTTTCCGTCATCCTGCACTTTTTTACGACTGAGGATTTTGTTGGTTGCCGTATCAATGGTCACCAGCTCGCCGTCCGCATTGGTGGTATACAGGCGTTTTGCCTTCGCATCCAGGGCCAGACCGGTGCTGAACGTGCCGGTGTTGGTGATGGTGTCCTTCAGCTTCAGCGTTGCGCCATCAACAACCCAGATCACGCTCTCCTTGCCGATACCGGTAATGTACACCGTATTGGTCGTGTCATCGGCCACCAGCTGGCGCGGCTGAAGCGGCTTCACCGTGTCGCTACGCTTGCGATCGTCCAGCACCAGGCGCCCTTTCACCTCGCTCGTTTTGGCGTCAATCGCCGTCACGGCGCTGTTGACGGTGTTACCGAACCACAGCGTCTGGGTGGCGTTATCGATCGTGGCGCCAAACGGCTTGAGATCGTTATGAATCGCCTGCGTCACTTCCAGCGTGACCGGATCCAGACGATAGACCACGCCGCCCTTATCGGTTTTGCGGCTTTGTGACGTCGCAACCCACAGCGCGTTTTCCTGCTGGCTGACGGCCATTTCATACGCGCCCTTGCCGACCGCTTTGCGCAGCATCTCTTCAGCGGCATGAACCTGGAACGTACCGGCAAACAGTAAAGAGCCCAACAGCAGAGACCCACGCAGGCGCGGCGAGCACAGATGACGTAAAGACATAACAATTCCTTTTTAAATGAGGAGATTTACCGCTGACATCACTTCCGGTGGGCAAAGTCATCGCTTTGCCGTTATTTTAATGAGAATAGTAATCATTAATGAGTTGAATGTGGAGTATTTCTTTCCTTCAAAACCTTACATTCACGAAATGTGCGGTTATAGTTTTCATAACATTTACAAAGGATTTAACATATATACACAGGTTCCAGTTGATTTGGTTCGAATTTTTCTTAACCGGTTTACTCCATGAAAATTATTACTGCCCGTAAGGCATCACTACCACTGCTCTTCGTTCCCGTCATTTTTGGCCCGCTGAGTGCGATGGCCGCGGATGAACAGACCCTGATCGTCAGCGCCACGCCGCAAACCGTCTCCGAACTGGACACCCCGGCCGCAGTCAGCGTGGTGAGCGGCGAGGATATGCGACATGCCACACCGCGCATCAACCTTTCTGAATCCCTTGGGAGCGTACCCGGCCTGCAAATCCAGAACCGCCAGAACTATGCTCAGGATCTGCAACTTTCCGTTCGCGGATTCGGCGCGCGTTCGACCTTCGGCGTACGCGGGATCCGCATGTACGTGGACGGCATTCCGGCAACCATGCCCGACGGCCAGGGGCAGACGTCAAACATTGACCTCAACAGCATTGAGAGCGTCGACGTGCTGCGCGGCCCCTTCTCTGCCCTGTACGGCAATGCCTCCGGCGGCGTGATCAACATCAACACCCAGACCGGACAACAGCCAGCCACAATTGAAGCCAGCAGCTATTACGGCAGCTACGGCACCTGGCGTTACGGCATGAAGGCCACCGGTGCGGTGGGCGACGGGACTCAGGCGGGGGATGTGGACTATGCGGTATCCACCACCCGTTTCACCACACATGGCTATCGTGACCACAGCGGCGCACGGAAAAACCTCGCCAACGCGAAACTGGGCGTGCGCATTGATGATGTCAGCAAGCTAACGCTGATTTTTAACAGCGTGGACATGAAAGCCAACGATCCGGGCGGACTGAGTTATCAGGAGTGGCAGAACAACCCGCGCCAGTCACCCCGTGGCGATCAGTACAATACGCGTAAAACCATTAAGCAGACCCAGGCCGGGATCCGCTACGACCGCCAGCTGAGCGAACAGGACGACCTCAGCGTGATGATGTACGCCGGTGAGCGTGAAATGACCCAGTACCAGTCCATTCCGGATACCACGCAGACTGAAAATCCTGCGCATTCGGGCGGCGTAATTGATATGCAGCGCCACTATCAGGGTATTGATACCCGCTGGACCCACCGCGGCGAGCTGCTGGTGCCGGTAACGTTTACCACCGGCCTTAACTACGAAAATATGAGTGAAAATCGCCGCGGGTATGAAAACTTCGTGATGAACAACGGCGTGCCGGATTTTGGCGTGAAGGGTAACAAACGCCGTGACGAACGTAACCTGATGTGGAACCTTGATCCCTACCTGCAAACTCAGTGGCAGCTCACGCAAAAGCTGTCCGTTGAGGCGGGCGTGCGTTACAGCTCCGTCTGGTTTGACTCCAACGATCATTACATTACCCCGCAAAACGGCGATGACAGCGGTGACGCCAGCTACCATAAATGGCTCCCGGCTGGTGCGGTGAAATACGCCGTGACCGACGCCTGGAACCTGTATGCCGCAGCGGGACGGGGATTTGAGACCCCGACCATCAACGAACTCTCCTACCGTTCTGATGGCAAAGGCGGCCTCAATATTAATCTGCAACCGTCAACCAACAACACCTATGAGATTGGCAGCAAAACCCGCATCGGCAATGGCATCCTGACGGCGGCGCTGTTCCGCACGGATACCGACAACGAGATCGTGGTGGACGAAAACAAAGATGGTCGCACTACCTACAAAAATGCGGGGAAAACGCGCCGTCAGGGTGTGGAAATTGCGCTCGACCAGCAGTTTGCCGAAAACTGGAAGCTGAAAATGGCGTGGACCTATCTTGATGCGACCTACCGTACCAACGTCTGTAGCAATGCAGACTGTAGCGGCAACCGGATGCCGGGGATTGCCCGTAACATGGGGTATGCGTCGTTTGGCTGGGAGCCTGAGGAAGGCTGGTACGCGGGGGCAGATGCCCGCTACATGAGCGACGTGATGGCAAACGACACCAATACCGCCAAAGCGCCCTCTTATACCGTGGTCGGTCTGAATACCGGGTATAAACTCAATTACGGCAAATGGGGAATGGACATCTTTGGTCGCGTCGATAACCTGTTTGATAAAGAGTACGTCGGTTCAGAGATTGTTAACGCTGGCTACAATCGCTATTACGAACCCGCCCCTGGCCGTAACTATGGCGTGGGCCTGTCGGTCTCTTATCGCTTTGAGTAAAACATTTTCCGGCAGCGCACGTTGCCGGTAAAAAATAACATCATTCCCGGTAGCCTTAAGCGCCGGGAATATACTCAGGGAAGTTTAAAACGAATAAAAAAATAAGTGCGCCAGTGCGATCCTTAACTGTAGTATTGCCGTTGCAGGAGGATATTAGCTTCATCAATGGCTCGGTCGATCGCTTCCCGACTGGCCGTCACGTCCCTTTGCTCAAGCGCAGAAAGCAGATCGGCATAATGGTAAGTCGTTGCAGGGATATCTTTCATCTCTTCGTGCAGGTAGTTGATACACGGA
Source organism: Enterobacter cloacae complex sp. 302F9 (assembly GCF_050030335.1). NCBI lineage: Bacteria > Pseudomonadati > Pseudomonadota > Gammaproteobacteria > Enterobacterales > Enterobacteriaceae > Enterobacter > Enterobacter cloacae complex sp. 302F9. The sequence continues at coordinate 2,471,289 of NZ_JBLGUC010000001.1, forward strand.
CCAATCCGTACCCAGAGCTGCTCAATCAGCGAGTTCAGGGTCGGCATTTCGGCATACTGATAAAGCGTAAACCGGAACACGCGGTTGGCATGGATCGCCTTCTGCACGTCGCCCTGATGCATGGCGGTGCTGAAGTTATCTGACAGCGCGCGTAATGCATCCAGTTTGGTCTCGGTCATATTCTGACACGCCGCCGCAACGGCCATCGGCTCAAGCTGTTTTCGAATGGCGTTAATTTCGTTATAACGCTCCAGCGTAACCTCTGGCACCAAAAACGCCTGAGCAGGCGTGGCCTGTAATGCGCCTGCCGACACCAGGCGCAGCAGGGCTTCGCGCACCGGTGTGATGCTGGTGCCTAATTTATCCGCAATCTCTTTCGTGATGAGTCGAGCCCCAGGTTTTAATGAGCCCGTAATTAACGCTCCCTTTAAACTGTTCTCAACTTGCATCGTCAGACTGATTCTTTGTGCTTTTTCCAGGTTTTCCAAATCAAGCATGTTTAATTCCCGTAGCCAAAACAAAATGCCATTTTCAGCGACTGTTTAAAAAAACATCGCCGGTTTGATATATCCTGTATCGTCATGCCTGGTATGAAGGGCGCGCGTTAAAATAAAAATTGTTCAATTAATATTACGTTTACCACTTCTGGCTCAGCTGGGCCGATGGCGCGCAATGCTCATGGATTAATTAAAGACAATATATCGTATCTTCACAAATAATTATGGCGGACTTTGCCCGCCATAACCGATGCTCTGTTTAGTCCGCCGCCACGCGGATTACGACCTTGCCGAAGTTTTTCCCTTCCAGCAGCCCAATCAGCGCCTCCGGCGCCGCGTCCAGCCCTTCGGTGACCTGCTCGCGATAGTGAATTTTGCCTTCCTTCACCCAGCGTCCCATTTCCTGCTGGAACTCGTCGATACGATGACCATAGTCCTGAGCGATGATAAAGCCCTGCATGCGGATGCGTTTTTTGAGGATGGTCCCCATCAGCAGCGGCAAGCGATCCGGACCATCCGGCAGGTTGGTCGCGTTGTAGCCGCTGACCAGTCCGCAAACAGGTACGCGCGCGGAGGTATTCAGGAGCGGCAGCACGGCGTCAAAGACTTTACCGCCGACGTTTTCATAATACACGTCAATGCCCTGCGGGCAGGCTTTCGCCAGCTGTTCGGAAAAATCATCCGCATGGTGATCCAGACAGGCGTCGAAACCGAGCACGTCGACCGCATGGCGGCATTTCTCCTCCCCGCCGGCCACGCCGATAACCCGGCACCCCTTGATTTTACCGATCTGCCCCACCGTTGCGCCGACCGGCCCCGTGGCTGCCGCCACGACAAGCGTTTCCCCCGCCTGAGGCTGGCCGATATCAAGCAGCCCCATATACGCGGTGAAGCCCGGCATTCCCAGCACGCCGAGTGCCCATGAAGGGTGCGACGGGTTTTCGCCCAGCCTGACCAGCCCTTTCCCGTCGGAAAGTTCATACTCCTGCCAGCCGCTGTAGCCCAGAACCCACTCACCCTCTTTATAATCCGGATGGCGGGAGGTCTCGACGCGGCTTACCGTGCCGCCCACCATCACCGCGCCAATCTCGACAGGAGGTGAATAGGATGGGGCATCGCTCATACGGCCCCGCATGTACGGATCAAGCGAGAGCCATACGGTGCGTAATAACACCTGCCCCTCTGCGGGCGTGGGGATCGGCTGCTCTTCCAGGCGGAAATTTTCGGCAACCGGTGCGCCGTGTGGACGGGAAGCCAGTACCCAGCGTCGGTTTTGCGTAGTTGATTGACTCATTCATCGCTCCTTACAGCTGAAAATGTCATTCAAGTCTGGCACGTTATCCTGCGGATCGCCTTTGCATTATGAGCCGGACTGATTAAGCCGCACGACCAGATAAAGGCACGACTCATCCGTTTCGTTAATAAACCGGCAGTCGTTCGGCGGCCCGAGTTCCAGACAATCTCCGGCCTTCATTTCATGGCGGGTGTCCCCCTCCAGAAAGACCAGTTCACCTGCCTGCAACCAAATCAGCTGTCGCGCCAGCGCATAAGAGGAGGCGGGCATCGGCACATCGCTGCCCGCGGGCAGTTCCACCTGGACGAGGTCAATAGGCATATCGCTGCGCGGCGACACATGACGACGTAAATAGTGGGTTTGCGGATCGCGCCAGACGGGCTGGTTCGCCAGACGTAACAGTTTGCCCTCCTGCATTTCCGCGCGCGCAATGAGCGTAGACATGCTAATACCGAAGGCACCGGATAACCGGGCAAGCAGCGTCGCCGTTGGGCTACTGTCCCCCCGTTCAATCTTATGGATCATGGCGCGTGAAATACCTGCCCGTTCGGCCAGTTCGCTTAATGACCAGCCCCGCGACTCGCGTTCAAGGCGTATGCGGGCGCTAATGCGTTGATTCATATTGTCTGTCATTGTGTTCATGACGTCATACTATAGTGTACGGATGGTTTTTCGGGGCAGTTTGGTGACAAAAAAATAGGGATTTTGTCGTAGCGATGCAACACAAGAACTGTGTAATATTGTGAGTGAATCGTACTACTATAGTAAACAACACAGCCAGAGGTTAACCATGATCGTTCGTCATGCCTGCAAAGAAGATTGTGCCGCTATCGGTGAAATTTATAACCATGCGGTGCTGCACACCGCCGCCATCTGGAACGATACAACTGTCGACACCGATAACCGTATTGCATGGTTTGAGGCGCGCACGCTGTTGGGTTATCCGGTGCTGGTCAGTGAAGAAGAAGGTGTTGTGACGGGATACGCCTCATTTGGCGACTGGCGAGCGTTCGACGGTTTTCGCCATACGGTGGAGCACTCGGTTTACGTTCATCCCGATCATCAGGGCAAAGGCATCGGTCGGCTGCTGATGACGGAATTAATCAAGGAAGCCCGCCAGATTGGTAAACATGTGATGGTTGCCGGTATCGAGGCGCAGAACCAGGCGTCGATTCATCTGCACGAAACCCTGGGCTTTGTTACCACCGGTAATATGCCGCAGGTGGGAACCAAATTCGGTCGCTGGCTGGATTTAACCTTTATGCAACTCCAGCTCGATGAGCGCAGCGATCCGGATGCTCTGCCATGAATCAATCGTTGACGTTAGCGTTTCTGGTGGCCGCCGGGATTGGGCTGGTGGTACAAAACACCCTGATGGTGCGCATTACGCAATCCTCTTCCACCATTCTTATCGCCATGCTGCTGAACTCGCTGGTGGGGATTGTGCTGTTTGTCAGCATTTTGCTGGTGAAAAATGGCCTGGCGGGGTTTAGCGAACTGGCGTCGACGGTGCGCTGGTGGACGTTGATCCCCGGCCTGCTGGGGTCATTTTTTGTCTTTGCCAGTATTAGCGGGTATCAAAATGTGGGCGCGGCAACGACCATTGCCGTGCTGGTAGCAAGCCAGCTGATTGGCGGCCTGGTGATGGACATCCTCAAGAGCAACGGTGTCCCCCTGAGGGCGCTGGTTGGCCCGGTCTGCGGCGCAGCGATGCTGGTGGTCGGCGCCTGGCTGGTGGCACGGCGCCAGTTTTAACCCTTACAGGATAGTCCCACCCTGCGTGAGGTGGGCATGGCGCGCCTCCGCCTCTTCTTTATGCTGCTTACCATGATGCGCAATCGCGGTACGCAGGCGCTGCTGCTGGGTATAGCGATCTTCACGGCTGAGCTCTGCATCGTCGCTTAATTCGATCAGCAGTTCGTTCATGTGGGTAATTATGCTCTCTTCGATGGCGGCATCGACGCGGGCGATAACATCGTTTAAATGTGACATTGTCACTCCTTTTCACGTGCCCGGTGGCGCTACGCTTACCGGGCCTACGGGTGGTAACTGTAGGCCGGGTAAGGCATAGCCGCCACCCTGCAAGAATACGATCAGTTCAGCTTCGCTTTCGAGAAGTCACTGCCCATCAGACTCACGCTGTACCCGGTCACGTTGCTGCGGGTCGCGTAGAACGTTTTGCCGTTAGCTAACGCAATCCACGGTGCCTGCTGGTAGAAAATCTCCTGTGCCTGGCCATACAGCTTCGCACGTTCGTCCGGGTTGCTGGTCAGTTTGGCCTTTTGCACCAGCTCATCATACCCCTTATCACACCAGCGCGCGGCGTTAGATCCGGTTTTGATGCTGTTACAACCCAGCAGCACATCGGCGAAGTTGTCCGGATCGCCGTTATCAGACATCCAGCCGAACAGCGCGGAATCATGCTCGGCTTTACGCATGCCGGAGAGATATTCCCCCCACTCGTATGAGACGATTTTCGCCTTCACGCCCACTTTCGCCCAGTCAGCCTGGATCATCTCCGCAATGCGTCGCGAGTTCGGGTTGTACGGACGCTGAACCGGCATGGACCAGAGGGTCACTTCCGCGCCCTTATCCAGACCCGCCTGCTTCAGCAGCGCTTTCGCTTTTTCCGGATCGTAGCCGTAATCCTTCAGGTCTTTGTTAAAGCCGAGCATGTTCGGCGGGATCGGCGATTTAGCGACCGTACCAGACCCCATAAAGACCGCGTTAACAATGGCCTTTTTGTCCGTTGCGTAATTCAGAGCCTGGCGCACCAGCACGTTATCAAACGGTTTTTTCTCCGTGTTGAACGCTAGGTACCCCACGTTCAGCGCATCCACCGAGTGCAGGGTCAGGTCTTTGTTTTTCTTGATCGCTTCAAACTGCACCGGCGACGGCGCAGGAATGATCTGACACTCGTTCGTTTGCAGCTTAGCCAGACGCGTCTCAACATTTGGCGTGATGGAGAAGATCAGGTGTTTGGTCGGCACCTCTCCCTCCCAGTAGTTCGGATTGGCGACGTAGCGGATCAGCGAATCCACCTTGTACTGCTGAAGCACATACGGGCCGGTGCCGATTGGCCAGGTATCCACATTTTCAGGCGTACCCTTTTTCAGCATCGCGTCCGCGTACTCGGCAGAGAGGATCGAGGCGAAGTCCATTCCCCAGTCGGCCAGGAACGCCGCGTTGGGTTCACTCAGCGTGAACTGAACGTGATAATCGTCGATCTTTTTCACATCCTGAATGAGCTTGTCGAGGCCCACGTCATTAAAGTATTCGTAATTACCCTGGGAAACATTGTGATAGGGATGCTTAGGGTCTTTCTGACGCATAACGGAGAAAATAACGTCATCAGCGTTAAAATCACGGGTCGGTTTGAAGTATTTATTGCTGTTGAACTTTACCCCTTTACGCAGGGTAAACGTGTATGTTTTGCCGTCTGGCGAAATGGTCCACGACTCGGCCAGAGAAGGCACCGGCGTGTTTTTTACCGGGTCGAAGTTAATCAGACGGTTATACAGCGTTTGCGAGCTGGCGACAAATGAGGGCCCAGAGCTGGCGATCTGCGGGTTAAACGACTCCGGCGACGCCTCGGAGCAGTAGATAATGGTGTCTTTGTTTGCCGCCCATGCGGCGCTTGCCGGTAGCAGCGCGCTCAGCGCGAGGGCGAGCACAGTTTTCCCTGTAGACATGGTTATTACCCTTTCGGTTTTATTATAGTGAACAGTAATAACAGCACAGACGTTTTGGCCTGACAAATAACGAATCACTATCAGGTTATTCTAAAGCCGTACATTTCGCTGGTTTTAGCATCAGCCCGCAGAAACCGATTTGCCTTAAGGTCCATTATTCGTCAAGCACAACCGTCACGATCAATGCCGCAAGAAATCGTCCCTTTTGCCGTCTCCTCAGCCGTTTGCTTGCTTACCTGATTCGCTAAAGTAATGGCGTGAAAAAGTCTACAGGACCAAATCGTGGCAAAAACACTTTTACGCAGCGGTAATCTGGATGATTTTCAGGCCGTTGGCGGCGGCGGACAGGCCGTTTTTGAATCAGCGCTGCAAATCCGCGAAGCGCTTCGGTTGCGCAAACAACAGGCTATCGTTGATTGCCTGGCCATCCCCCAGGTCAACGACGGCGGCGATCGCGTTGACTGGTACTCCCCGGTTGAGGGAACCGTCTCCAGCTGGAAGGCGGCGGATGAAGATGATCGTTATCGCGCCCTGCGCTATCTGGAAAACACGCTCACCAGCGTGGAGTCGCTGAGTAAAAAATGCCTTCAGTCACCGAAAACGGCGCAGCAACTGTTTGGCTCTCTGCTCTCAAAAGCCTTTCAGTTTCCCGGTGAAAACTTTGTTTTCCTGGTGGATGGCAAACCGGTGATCTGCTTCTGGGGTTTCGTCAACCTTAACGAAAACGCGCGCGACGACGTGCTGGACTGCCTGCGCGAATCGTTGGTCCCTGAACCTGAGCCAGTGGTGATTAACGAGCCAGAACCTGAACCGGAGCCAGAACCGGCCCCGGTGGTGACCTTTGAGCAGGCCGACGCGCCGCTTATCACGCCTGTGACTACAGTCCGTATCACCGACGATGAACTGTATACGCCAGAGCCGGTGCGCATGAACGCCGCGCCGCCAGAGCCCGCACCGGCGGCCATACAGAAAAAACGTCGCTCCCCCCTGTGGTTGCTGCCGGTTGCCGCCGTCATTATTGCAGCCATCGCCACCCCGCTGCTCTGGCCAAAACAGGCCCCGATCGCAGCGCCTGTTGCCACACCAGCGCCAGTACCCGTCGCCATTGCTCCGGCCCCCATAAAGACGGTTGAGCCGCTTGAACTGAAACTCCCGCTGCACCAGGCCGAAGTGGTAGAGCCGAAGGTGAAAACGCCTGCCCCGGCAGCCGAACCGGTGGTCATTACCGCGATACCGAAAGATGCGATGGTGATGGAGGCAAACCAGGTCAAAGCGGGGTTAACGCGCTTCCTGAACGGCACCTGGCGCGCGTTTCTCGATGTGCAGGATCCGCTCACCGGCAAACCGCCGTCGCTGCGCTACCAGATCCAGAACAATAAAGGTTTTGCCCGGGTCGTGCATGGCGACAACATTGTCTGCCGGGTAGACGTCTTTTCCGGATTACACAGCAACGGCGAGCTGTTGATCAAAACGCGCGGAAACGCGCGTTGCACCGACGGTTCACGCTATCCGATGCCGGAAGTGACCTGTAAGGCAGGTGCCAGCGATGTGGCGGAATGCACCGCACGTTACGATGCCAACACCGTCGTTCCTTTGACGTTCAAGAAAGCAGGTGTTTGATCCTATGCTGGTTAATCTTTGCGACTATAAACAGAGCGTGACGCTGATTGCTAACAGCGGCGTGCAGTTTCTCGATTTTGGCCTGACTCCGCAGGACACCGCCAGCAACGGGCGTTTCGTGCGTAAAACGGCAAATGGCCCGCTGCTGCGTCTGGATTTTGACCTGGTTAACGGCCGGTACACGCTCCCTGCCACCGATGGCGGGCAGCCGGAAGTGGTCAAGCCTGAAAGCACCATTCCACTGCATGACTCCCTGACCGTGCTGGACGGCGTCTGGCTGCCGATCCCTTTCCTGCGCTTTAACCCGCCGCGGACGTTTGTTGAAGGCCCGGATAACTGGGCGCGCGTCCAGGTACGAAAGCTTTCCACGCCCGACGCAGCTGGCAATACGCACCGGGTCACCGTCGCGCTCGACAGCCAGATTGCAGAGCATGCGACGTCTGCCCTGTCGCCGGTTGAAAACGATATCCTGAACGGCACGCGTTTCGCGCTCGCCTGGCGCGACAGTGAGGTTGAGAGTTTCCTCGACCAGACCTGGATTGACGGCTGGCTGCGCGAAGCCTTCACGCAGTTTGCCGACGGGGTTGAAAAACGCTCCGAGCGCGAGCTGCATCAGGCCATGCGCAGCTTTGAATATCAGGCGCACTGGCTCAACCTGCTCTCCATGCTCGGTGAACAACTCACCGTGCCGGAAGTGAAGTTTGTCACCCATACCCTGAGCACCCCTGCTATTCCTGTCGATTTGATCCTTGACGTAGGCAACACCCATACCTGCGGCGTGATTATTGAAGATCATGGTGATGCCAACGACGGCCTGCGTCAGACGGCTGAACTTCAGGTACGATCTCTGAGTGAGCCGCAGTTCCTGAATGAGCCGCTGTTTACCAGCCGACTTGAGTTTTCTGAAGCGCGTTTTGGCAAACAGCACTTCTCCGTGGAAAGCGGCCGGGAGGATGCGTTCGTCTGGCCGTCGATTGTCCGCGTGGGTGATGAAGCGCGTAAGCTGGCGATGCAGCGTCTGGGCACGGAAGGCAACAGCGGCATCTCCAGCCCACGTCGCTATCTGTGGGACGAGACGCCGGTGGTGCAGGACTGGCGCTTTAGCCAGATGAACAGCAAAACCCAGCGCGAACCGCTGGCAACTGCGTTTCCGCTAATGAACCTGATGAACGACGACGGGGAACCGCTCTTTACGCTGCCGCAGGATGAGCGCCTGCCGGTGTTCTCTCCGCAGTACAGCCGCAGCACCCTGATGACGCACATGCTCTGCGAGCTGCTGGCTCAGGCGCTTGGCCAGATTAACAGCGTGGCCACCCGCCTGCGGCTCGGCTTCCCGGCCTCTCCGCGCCAGCTGCGGACGCTGATCCTCACCCTGCCGTCGGCAATGCCGAAACAGGAGCGCGAGATTTTCCGTCGCCGCATGTTCGAAGCCATCGCCATCGTCTGGAAAGCGATGGGCTGGCACCCGCAGGATGAAGATTTTGCCAGCCGCAAACAGCAGGAAAAAAGCGTGGTGCCGGTCCCTGAGATCCAGATGGAGTGGGACGAGGCCAGCTGCGGCCAGCTGGTGTGGCTGTATAACGAAGCCATTTCCCATTTCGGTGGCCAGACCGAGGCCTTTTTCGCCTCCCTCGCCCGTCCGGATCGCACACCTGAGCCTGGCGTCCAGCCGGGGCGTGCGCTGCGCGTGGCCTCGATTGATATCGGCGGCGGCACGACGGATATGGCTATCACGCACTATCAGTTAGATGATGGTTCCGGGAATAACGTCAAAATCACCCCGCAGTTGCTGTTCCGCGAAGGGTTCAAGGTAGCTGGCGATGATACGCTGCTGGACGTGATCCAGCGTTACGTTCTGCCCGCCCTGCAAACCCAGCTTCAGAAATCCGGCATAGCCGATGCCTCCCAGCTGATGGCATCCCTGTTCGGCGACTCCGGGCGGATCGATACTCAGGCGATCCTGCGCCAGCAGACGGCGCTTCAGCTCTTTATGCCGATCGGTCACGCGATCCTGGCGGCGTGGGAATCGAGCGATATTGACGATCCGCTGGCCGGGCTGCATGCCACCTTTGGCGATCTGCTTGCGCAAAAACCGACGCGCAACGTGATGAATTATCTCCAGCAGGCGATCGACCATGCGTTGCCTGCCGGCTCAGAACACTTTGATCTGTTCAGCGTACCGCTGCACGTCAGCTTCCGGGAGATGCGGGACGCCATGCTGGCGGGTCAGTTCACGCTTGCCGCCCCGCTTCATGCGGTATGTGAGGCGATCTCTCATTACAGCTGCGATATCCTGCTGATCACGGGACGGCCGGGCTGTCTGCCAGGCGTTCAGGCCTTGATTCGCCACCTACAACCGGTGCCCGTCAACCGCATCGTCTGGCTGGATAAATACCAGGTTCATGAATGGTATCCGTTCAGCCAGCAGGGACGGATCGGCAACCCGAAATCCACCGCTGCGGTGGGAGCGATGCTCTGTAGCCTGGCGCTGGATCTTCGTCTGCCGCGCTTTAACTTTAAAGCAGCGGATATCGGCGCGTACTCTACGGTGCGCTATCTGGGCGTGCTGGATAACACGATCAATACCCTGCGGGACGAGAACGTCTGGTATCACGATATCGACCTCGATAAACCCGGCGCGAAACTGGACGCCCGTCTGCACTTCCCGCTGCGCGGCAACGTTACGCTCGGCTTCCGGCAGCTGGCCAATGCCCGCTGGCCCGCGACGCCGCTCTATACCCTGAGCATCAACTCAGCCGAACTGGCGAAAGCCATTGCGGGCGACGGCGTACTGAACGTGCGCCTGAAGCTGCGTGGCGGCACTAAGCAGGAAGGCCCGGAATCTTTCGAGCTGAGTGATGCCTGGCTACAGGACGGCACGCCAGTGCCGCCGAATGCCCTGACCTTTAAACTGAATACTCTGGCCGATCGCCGACACAGCGGCAGCCACTACTGGATCGACAGCGGGAGCGTATACCTCAAATGACTGCGACGACTGCCACCACTCAGGCCTTAATCGGGTGGATCAACGAGACGCGACAGCACGCCCCGATGCTGGATAACGAAGCCGACGCCCTGCTTGCCCGCCTTAACGCAGTAAGCGCGCGTGAAGAGGCGCTCGATCGCGCCCTTGTCAGCCAGGGCAGTATCGGCTTATATGGCCACTCGCAGGCCGCGAAAGCGCACCTGCTGGCTGCACTTTGCGGCAGCGGGGACGAACGGCTGAACGTTACGCCGGGTCAACGCACGTTTGATTACTTCTCGCATATTAACCCCGGGCATGCACCGACCAACATGGCCGTGCGTTTCAGCAGAGCGTCCCGCGAGGTCGCAGACGACGCGTTTCCCTTACGCCTGCGCCTGGTAACGGAGGCCGAGCTGGTGCAGCTGTTCATCGCGCGCACCACGCTGGATCCGCAGATCCGCGCGGTGGATAAATTGGTGATTGAAGCCCGGCTTGAGAAGTGGCGGGCACTGCGTCAACCGCAGAGCGTGCCGGGAATGACGGCACGGGAAGTCGCGACCATTGCCCGGTTCTGGCAAAGCGTAGTACCCGGCGCTAAGCAGCATATTGATGATGCCCTGTGGCACCAGTTTGCCCTGCTGGTTCCGTCACTTGATCTCAGCACCCGCGCCAGCGTCTGGTCTCTGCTGTGGGGTGAGCAGCAGGAGTTAACCCAGCAGTGGCTTAAATTCGCCCAGGTGCTGCATCAAACCAGCCATGCCAGCGCGCTTGCGGCGCCGTTGAGTCTGCTGGTGGACAGCTTTGGTCTGCCCTGCGAAGGCTTCCTTACGCACGGGGCGTTTACCCTGCCGGAAGCACAGGAAACACTGCTTCATCCGGTAAAAAACGGCGAGCTGCTTAACGCCATTAGCCTGCCCGTCGATGTACTGGCATCTCTGACCCGCGAAGTGGTGCTGCCCGTTGAGAACTGCGTGCTGGATAACGTTGACGTCATTGATATCCCTGCCATTTCTGAGGAAAACACGCCGCTGATGATGCAGGCAAAATGCCTGTGGTTGCTGGAGCATTATCGTCAGCACATTCAGCCGGATGTCCTGGTTATCTGCAATGCGACGGCGCACCACCAGCAGACCGCGAAAACGGCAAGGCTCCTGCAAAACTGGGTCAAAGAGACTCAGCCGGTTGAAGAATCCGCATTGCCGGGGCTGGTCTGGGCCATTACCCCTCATGATGCGCGGTTTACCACAAAGCAGAATCTGGACGAAGCGGTGCAGCAATTGCTGGGCCAGCCGGGTCTGCGCTGGGGCACGCTTCAGGCGCTCGATACCCACAGCATGCAGCGGGTGATTGAGTGGCTGTCGCAGGCTACCCTGCCGGCACAGCGCCAGAAGCGTCTCCGCGCGCTGAAAAGGCTGTTACAAGAGTCACTGTCGACGCTGATGCGCCCATATGTCGCCCCTCTCACCCAGGAACCAGGCGCAGGGCGGGCACAGGCCGAAAAAATGGTCCGAAAGCTGCAAGGCAGTGCCGCTCGTCATGGTGAATTGCTTGAGGGGCTTCTGCCGCCGTTAAACGCGTTTGAGACGCTGCTGACCGTTCACCAGCCTCGTGAGGAACAGGTCAACGGCCTGTTTAACGATGTTATCGATCTGTTTGCGGAAGAGACGCAGGAAAATCCAGGCGCGTTGCAGACCAAGGATAAGGCGCGGCTGGCCCATAACGTGTGGGTTAACCATCTTCGTCAGTGGAGTCGCAACGACGCGGCGGCTGCCCGTCTGGGCCTGGACGCAGAGGTATTACAGCAGATTGCGGATGTGCTGATCGTTACCAGCTACCGGCTGGATCTGCCGCTGCAACTGCAACGCATTGCAGAAAAAGATAAAAGCAGCGCCGCGCAGCTGCATGCCGCGACAGGCAATTTCATTAGCTGGCTTGGCTATGAACTGACGCCCGTCGCTGAACGGCCTGCAAGCCGGATCCGCAAAGGTCAGCCAATTTTTGTGACGCCCGTTGTGAGCAGCGCTTCACCCCGTCTTACCCGGCTTGGCGAGCAGCCTGTCCACGCGGCGACAGCCTATGTTTATGACTGGCTGGTTGCGCTCTACACCCGCGCGATTGAGAACGTGGATTATCAGTGCCCGTATGACGTTCAGCCTGCTGCGCGGAAAGCCTTGTCTGCCTTGCTGTCTTAATCATTGCAGCCCGCAGCAATGCGGGCTGCCCATTCATGAGCCGTGTATGAATCCAGATAAAGCCTGAGCCAACGCTGACGGGTTTTCCCAGGACATTGAATGGCCCGCATCAGGGATAATTTTTACAGCAACGCCGTTTTGTTGCAGGCGATTAAAGTCGTCATCAGGCAAGGATCGCTCACCAAAAACTAACATTACCGGGCAGCGCAATGACAAGAACAGGTGTTCCCAGTCAGGTTTAACGCCCTCGACCAGGCTTGTTGCGCCGCGCCAGACGGCCCAGGGAGCATTGCTTTGAAGGCTTCCAGCCCACGGCGACGTTTCCGCCCGAAGCATGTCATCATAGCCCTGAGCCAGAAAATGTTGTTCCGTTTGGGCCGCAATTGCTCGGCTGAACATCCCGCCACCCGCATGAAAATTGGGTTCAGACACTATCAGGCCCTTAACGCGCGACGTTAACAACGTTGCCGTCTCGATCGCGATACTCCCCCACATGCTATGACCATAGAGCCATAGACTATCCAGGCCGAGATGGTTTAACAGTTCAACAACCACCAGCGCCTGTTCGCTCGTGCGATAACGGTAGTTGTCAGGTTTGTCACTGTAACCGCTACCGGGAAGATCGATCAGAATGGCTCTGCGCCCCCCGAAACGGGTATCACAGACAATACGAGGATATTCATACGACGATGCACAGCCCAACCCGTGAATAAACACAACCGGGTCACCGAAACCGGGAAGATCCTGCCAGCGCACAGTGCAGCCTGCTTGCTGCGAATAGAAACTGTTCATAAGCACTCCATGTAGGACAGACTGTATATTTATACAGCCTCAATGTATGGAATGCTATGTCTGGATGCCGATTCTGGAAGCGTGCTTCAGAAAAGAGAGATCAACAGGGCAACAGGAAAGCTCATCGGCCAGGTGGAACCCACCAGGAATGCGCTCAACAGGCGAATACGTTTACGATCTTTAGAAAGGAACCAGGTGATTAATGCGCAGATGGAGGCCATGATTGCGTAGAACACCAACATCTTTTGATACAACGTCATTCTGTTTACCTGAGCCGAAAAATAACCGCACGCAATATGCGTCATATGTTGACACAGATCAAGTTTTTTCGTTACATCATAACCACTTAAATACTAAGGATAATAACAACTGAGTATCTTGTGTAACAACGCCGGGTAAAGCAAAACGGTTATTATTGATAAGGTGCATATTAAATGCACTTTTTGATAAATCCATCCCCGCAGAAAGCAGTTTAATAACAGCAGGCTTTTAAGGGAGGAAACATGCTACGCATTCCGCAGAGTTGCATTCACACCCGTTCCACGCCTTTCTGGAACAAAGAAACGGCCCCCGCCGGTATTTTTAAACGTCACCTGGATACGGGCACGCGTCCGGGCGTTTACCCTCGCCTGTCGGTGATGCGTGGCGCAGTGCGTTATCTGGGCTATGCTGATGAATTCACACCTGAGCCTGACAGCGAGCTCGTCATTGAAGCGGGTCGTTTCGGCGTTTTCCCGCCAGAGAGATGGCACCACATTGAGGTGATGACCGACGACACCCTGTTCAATATTGAATTCTTTGTTGAACCTGAGGTGCTTAAATCCCTTTAAGCACCCGCCAACATGAAGGAAACTATGATGTTACGTATTCCTGAAAACTTTGTTCATACCCGCTCGACGCCGTTCTGGAATAAAGAGACCGCCCCAAAAGCGCTTTTTACCCATCACAACACCAAAGCCGGCGTGTACGGTCGGTTGTCCGTCATGCAGGGTGCGGTGCGTTACTTTGGCTTTGCCGATGGCGACGCCACCGAACCCGATCTGGAAGTGGTTATTGAGGCCGGTTCTTTTGGCATCTCCCCACCCCAAAAATGGCACCGCATTGAGCTACTGACCGACGACACCTATTTTAATATCGACTTTTTCGCGGATCCTGCCGTCACGCTCAGCGGTGCGGGCATCGGTAAAGTGGTCAACACGCATAAGGAGTAAATAATGGGTAAGGCTACCTATACCGTGACCGTCACCAACAACAGCAACGGCGTGTCGGTGGATTATGAAACAGAAGCGCCAATGGAGCTGTTGATCCCGGACGTCGCGGCAGATGTCGTGAAGGATCTGGTGAACACCGTTCGCGCCTACGATACGGAAAATGAACACGAGGTCTGTGGCTGGTAAGCTGAATCGCCCGGCACTGCGCCGGGCATGAAGGTTTAGTGTTTGATCATTACATGCCGGACTACCGTGTAATCCTCAAGTCCGTAGACCGACATATCTTTGCCATAACCGGATAACTTCATCCCGCCGTGCGGCATTTCGCTCACCAGCATAAAATGGGTATTGACCCAGGTGCAGCCATACTGCAACCGTGCGCTGAGGCGATGGGCGCGTCCGACGTCTTTTGTCCAGACGGACGAGGCCAGGCCGTATTGCGAATCGTTAGCCCAGTTCAGCACCTGCGCTTCATCCTCAAATTCTGTCACACTGACCACCGGGCCAAACACTTCTCGCTGGACGATCGCATCTTCCTGCTTCGCCCCGGCCAGCAGCGTTGGCTGGAAGTAATATCCTGCCCCCTCACTTTTACTGCCACCGGTGACGACGCGGATATGTCCAAGGGTTTTGGCTTCGTCCACGGCAGCGCAAACGCGGGAAAGATGCGCTGCGGAGCTGAGCGGTCCCAGCTCGGTTGACGCATCGTCCGGCGCGCCCATTTTCAGGCTGGCAACGGCTGCGCCCAGCTTTTCGACCAGCGCGGGGTAAATCCCCTTCTGGGCATAGATACGACAGGCTGCGGTACAATCCTGACCAGCATTGTAGAAACCAAACGTACGCACGCCTTCAACCACGGCATCCAAATCTGCATCGTCAAAGACAATGACCGGGGCTTTTCCGCCCAATTCCATATGGGTACGTTTAACTGAAGATGCGGTATGCCCGATAATATGTTCTCCGGTAGCAATAGAGCCGGTGAGAGAAACCATACGGACTTTTTCGTGGCCGGTCAGCGGATCTCCTACGGTTTTTCCGCGACCAAACAGCACGTTCAGCACACCTGGCGGGAAGATATCTTTCGCCAGTTCCGCCAGCTTCAGCGCCGTCAACGGGGTGATTTCAGACGGCTTGATGACGACACAGTTTCCCGCCGCCAGCGCGGGCGCCAGCTTCCACGCCGCCATCATCAGAGGATAGTTCCAGGGGGCAATAGAGGCGACAACGCCAACCGGGTCGCGGCGGATCATCGAGGTATGTCCTTCAAGATATTCTCCGGCAGCCAGCCCGTTCAGGCAGCGGGCGGCCCCGGCAAAGAAGCGAAACACATCGACCACGGCCGGGATCTCGTCCCCCTGGACACAGTGCAGCGGTTTCCCGCAGTTAAGGGACTCCAGTTTTGCGAACGCGTCAGCGTTGGCTTCTATCACATCAGCCAGTTTCAACAGACATTCGGCGCGCGTTTTCGGCGTCGTTTGTCCCCACTCTGTGAATGCGCGATCGGCCGCCTGGACGGCAGCGTCCACCTGTGCTGCCGACGCTTCAGCCATCTCCAGCAGCACTTCACCCGTGGCAGGATTGTAAACCGCCTGCTTCTCACCTTCGCCGGTCACCAGTTCACCATTAATCAGCAATTGATTTTGCATAGCATCGTCCTGTTGAAATCGACATTGTTTTCGCTGTCAGCACACGTTCTGGCGGGTCGGTACGTGACAACGTCACGTTACCAATCCGCGCTCCCTTACTAAAGGTAGACTGCGCGTTATGTCGCTTCAGGAATTTTCATCAAGGTGTGACTGGGTGCAGCATCATTTCGCGGATTAACCCCGCCAGCTGGATGACCGCCTGCTCTTCCCGCTCGCCCCAGCCCCATGAGGTATTGAAACGGAAAAACGGTGTCCAGATATTGGAGGTGGAAAACATCTTGCCGGGCGCAATGCTAATTTGATGGGTTAACGCCTTCTCACTCAACCGCCCCGCATCCAGCTGTTCAGGTAGTTCCAGCCATAAAAAATAGCCGCTGTCGTTGTGATGGATTTTGACACCAGCAGGCATATGACGCAAAAGCGATTGCCAGGCCTGCTGTTTGCGTTCAGCAAGCGTGCGTCGCAGGCGACGAAGGTGGGCGTCGTAACGTTTGGTCGCCAGGTAATCCACCAGCGCCAGTTGCATGGGAGAGCTGGTGGACAACGTACTCATCAGCTGCAACTGCTGAATACGGCGCGCATGTTTTCCCGCCGCCACCCAGCCAATACGGAAACCGGCCACCAGACACTTGGAGAATGAGGAGCAGTGCAACGTCATATCCTGCTTATCCCAGGCCTTTGCCGGAAGCGGCTTTTCGCGGCCAAAGTAGAGTTCGCTGTAAACATCGTCTTCAATCAGCGTGACGTTATGCCGGGTGAGTAAGGCCACCAGCTGAGCTTTCTTCTCTGCACTCAGCGTGAAGCCGAGCGGGTTCTGACTGTTGGTCATCAGCCAGCAGGCTTTCACCGGATAATCATTTAACGCCTGCTCAAGGGCACTGAGATCGATGCCCTCACGCACGTCAGTGGCAACCGACAGCGCTTTCAGTTTCAGACGTTCAAGCGCCTGGAGTGCGCCATAAAAACAGGGGTTTTCAACGATAACCCAGTCCCCTGGTTCAGTCACAGCCTGCAAACTGAGGTTAAGCGCCTCAAGCGCGCCCGCGGTGATCACAATTTCATCCGGGGAGATATTCATTCCCTGCTGAGCGTAGCGACGGGCAATGGCATGACGTAAGTCGACGTTACCCGGCGGCAGGTTTTCGATCACGCTCATGGCGGTAGCCGTTTTGCTGACGTTAGCCAGCGATCGGTTGAGTTGCTGAAGCGGGAAAAGGCGCGGATCGGGAAACGCCGAGGCAAAAGGGACAACGGAGGGGTCGCGGCTGGCCTGTAGCACGTCGAAAATATAGGTGTTGATGTCGACCACTTCATCGCGCATCACCTGCGCGGGCGGTGCAGGCTGGTGTGTGATCGGGCGGGCGGCAACGTAATAGCCTGACTGCGGTCTGGCAACAATGCGCCCCTGACTTTCCAGCATCTGATACGCGTGGCCCACGGTCATAAAACTCATGCCGCTGCTTGCCACCTGCTCTCGCAGAGAAGGCAGCTTATCGCCCGGCAACCATACGCCAAGCTCAATCTGCGAGATAATTTGTTGCGCCAGACGCTGGTATTTTTTCATCAGATTCTCCTTATTGCTGACAGTGTATATCAGCAGGAGAAAAAGAGAAGATTTTGCTAACTGTTATAGGAAACGCGGCAGATTACTTGCGGTACTCTGTAATGTGATTCTGAGCAGAACGCGCTGCGGCCAGGTGGTCGAGCGTGATCATCGACGATTTGCAGAAAATGCATTTCGCGCCGAACGGATTTTTGTCAGACACATCAAAAGCTGAGGTGCGGTACTGCGAGCCATGACAGCATGGGCAGCGGAAATGGATATAAGAAGTCATAGGATTCTCCTGTAAACGTAAAAACGTAAATTACTCATGAGCCGATCAGGCAATAAATGGT
Source organism: Enterobacter cloacae complex sp. 302F9 (assembly GCF_050030335.1). NCBI lineage: Bacteria > Pseudomonadati > Pseudomonadota > Gammaproteobacteria > Enterobacterales > Enterobacteriaceae > Enterobacter > Enterobacter cloacae complex sp. 302F9. The sequence continues at coordinate 2,489,094 of NZ_JBLGUC010000001.1, forward strand.
TCGATACAAAACTAATCGGAATGTAGATAAAGACCCAAGAGAGGCTGCGGAGAGGCACAACGTGATGAGAACTGCTTTATAAAACTACGTCAGATATTTATTTGGATTCAAAACCAGAAATCCATTAACGCATGTTGCTGGCGACAAAGCAAGCTGTTTAATGCGTAAAAATCATAAAAAGAAATTTTTTATTCTTCCTTGTTACCTATATCAGCCAGATAAAGTTCACCTTTTCCCACAACTGTTATAGATAAATTATCGATTTCTGCTTCTGATATCTCACTTGCCGCCTCTCTATCATAACAGTACACCGTTTAACATTGAGGCAGTGCATGTTTGGTCCAGATGCGTTTCATCTTGCGCGAATACAGTTCGCCTTTACCGTATCCTTTCATATTATTTTTCCGGCGATAACCATTGGCCTGGCGAGCTATCTCGCCGTGCTGGAAGGGCTGTGGTTGAAAACAAAAAATCCCGTCTGGCGCTCGCTGTACCATTTCTGGTCGAAGATCTTCGCCGTCAACTTTGGGATGGGCGTGGTCTCTGGCCTGGTGATGGCTTATCAGTTTGGCACTAACTGGAGTGGGTTTTCGCAGTTCGCGGGCAGTATTACCGGCCCCCTGCTGACCTATGAAGTGCTTACCGCGTTCTTCCTTGAGGCGGGGTTCCTCGGGGTAATGTTGTTTGGCTGGAATAAGGTCGGGCCGGGGCTGCACTTCTTTTCGACCTGCATGGTCGCACTGGGGACCCTCATGTCTACGTTCTGGATCCTCTCGTCAAACAGCTGGATGCAGACACCGCAAGGGTATGAAATCATCAACGGTCAGGTCGTTCCGGTGGACTGGTTTGCCGTGGTGTTTAACCCCTCCTTCCCTTACCGCCTGCTGCACATGTCAATAGCGGCATTTCTCAGCAGCGCGCTGTTTGTCGGTGCTTCCGCGGCCTGGCATTTGCTGCGCGGAAACAATACGCCCGCTATTCGCACCATGTTTTCCATGGCGTTGTGGATGACGTTGATCGTGGCCCCAGTCCAGGCGCTGGTGGGGGATATGCACGGACTTAACACCTTAAAACACCAGCCAGCGAAAATAGCCGCCATAGAAGGCCACTGGGAGAATCCGCCGGGTGAGCCTACCCCACTGCTGCTATTTGGCTGGCCGGATATGGAGCAGGAACGGACCCGTTTTGGCCTGGAAATTCCCGCTCTCGGCAGCCTGATCCTGACCCACAGTCTCGATAAACAGGTTCCGGCATTGAAGGAGTTCCCAAAAGAAGATCGCCCGAACGCCACCATTGTCTTCTGGTCTTTCCGCATCATGGCCGGCCTGGGAATGTTGATGCTGCTCCTGGGCGTGACGGCAATCTGGCTGCGTTATAAACAGCGCCTTTATACCTCACGTTCCTTCCTGTGGTTTGCCCTGCTGATGGGGCCGTCCGGGCTGATCGCGATCCTCGCCGGATGGGTAACAACGGAGGTCGGCCGCCAGCCCTGGGTCGTCTATGGTCTACAGCGTACAAAGGATGCGGTTTCCGCGCATGGCGATCTGCACATGAGCGTCAGTTTGCTGGCCTTCTTCGTGGTTTATACCGCGGTATTCGGCGTGGGTTACAGCTATATGGTGCGTCTGATTAAAAAAGGGCCGCAGCCCCATGAATCCTTCGCGACTGAATCCGATGGCCGCCCTGCTCGTCCGCTTTCTGCCGTCACCACTGAATTTAAGGAGTAACCGTAATGGGTATCGATCTTTCCATTATCTGGTTCGTGATTATCGTTTTCGCCACGTTGATGTATATCGTGATGGACGGTTTTGATTTGGGGATAGGCATCCTGTTTCCGGCAACGCCGAATGCGGAAGACCGCGACGTGATGGTCAATAGCGTGGCTCCCGTCTGGGATGGCAACGAAACCTGGCTGGTGCTTGGCGGTGCGGCCCTGTTTGGCGCCTTTCCTCTCGCCTATGCGGTTATCATCGACGCGCTAACCATTGCACTGACAATAATGCTGATCGGGCTTATATTTCGTGGCGTCGCCTTCGAATTTCGCTTCAAGGCCACTCCGGCGCACCGCCCGTTCTGGGATAAGGCCTTTATTGGTGGATCAATTGTGGCGACCTTTAGCCAGGGCATCACCGTCGGCGCGGTCATCCATGGGTTCAGCGTCACTGGTCGCGCTTACAGCGGTGGTCCGTTTGACTGGTTTACCGCGTTCAATTTTTTCTGCGGTGCGGGTCTTGTAGTGGCTTACGCGCTGCTAGGTTCAACGTGGCTGGTAATGAAAAGCGAAAATGCCCTGCAACAGCGGATGCGTCAGGTATCGAAAGTGCTTCTGCTCCTGCTTCTGGTATTCATTGCAGTAATCAGTATCTGGACCCCTCTCGCCCAACCAGCTATTGCTGCGCGCTGGTTTACGCTGCCGAATCTGTTTTATCTGCTGCCCGTTCCTGCGCTGGTTGCGATCCTGAGTCTGTGCCAGTGGCGCTGCCTGAATGATCCTGCGAGCCATACTCTGCCGTTTATTATGACTTTAGGGCTGGTTTTTCTTGGCTTTAGCGGGCTTGGGATCAGCATCTGGCCGCATATTATCCCGCCGGACATTACCCTGTGGCAGGCCGCTGCGCCAGCCCAAAGCCAGGGCTTTATGTTAGTGGGTGCACTGTTGATCATTCCCGTGATTCTGGTCTACACCTTCTGGAGTTATTACGTTTTTCGCGGAAAAGTACAGCATGGGGAGGGTTATCACTGATGCAACAACCTGTATGGAAACGTTTGATGTGGCTTGCCATCATCTGGGGCGGCAGCGTTCTGGCGCTGGCCTGCGTAAGTATGCTCTTTAAAATGCTGATGACCGCAGCCGGATTTAAATCGCACTAACTCACTGACCGGGTGCGCCGCCGCCCGGTCCCTTCCCGCACTTTCAGATAAACCCCATTAACACCCAGGAGGGTATGGTTACACTGAAAAAATATTTACGGTATTGATAGTTTGAGAAAAAAAATGAAAAAGCTCGCGGCAGTAAGTTTAATCAGCCTCGCACTGGCTGGATGCGTTAATCCTGGTAAAGCCTCCGTTCAGACCGAACAGCTAGAGAATCATCGTTTCGTTCTGGAAAATGTGGATGGCAAAGCGGTTAAAGGCGGGAAAACGCAGCCTGAAATTCGCTTCAGTGCGCAACCCAATATCAGCCTGATTAACAACATTGTCGTCTCCGGCACAATGTGCAACGGCTTCAACGGCCAGGGGAAACTGTCCGAAGGAGAGTTGACGGTCAAAACGCTGGCAATGACGCGGAAACTCTGCACCGAGCCGCAGCTAAATGAACTGGATCAGACCATCGCCGATATGCTACGCACAGGCGCACAGGTAGACCTGACCGAAGACCAGTTAACGCTGGCGACAGCCAATAAAACATTGATGTTTAAGCGAGTCGAATAACTCAGTAACTTCCGCACGAACCTACGGCAAGCGACTGCTCACTACAGCGTTTGCCATTTGGCAATGCGCACATGCCGATGGCGGAGCCGTCGAGCTGACGGGCAACGGAGAGTGAACCGCCGATCATTGCGCAGTTGGCCTGACCTGAACTGGACATCGCCGCTCGCATACCCGGCGTAACGTGTGCCGCTGTCGCCTGCTGTACAGGTTCATTGCTGCATGCCGACAACAGTAACGCGGCACATCCGACCCAAAATGCTGAACGCATACCTTCCTCCCCATAATTAACGCGAAACCTATGCATAATAGGCATCACGCGCCGCATCGTCGAGAGCGGATGTGCGTATTTATGCGCCCTGGTTACAATTTCTCGCAATTTTTTAACGCGAGTAGCCATCGAGTCATTGATACAGCGCATACCAAGGACACAAAAGCGAAAATCGTAAAACCTGAGCTTTGCTAAAATACACAGATAATATTCAGGGTCTGTCGTCGTTTTTCAGGCCCCTCTTTTTGCGCAATGTAAGGGTGTTGTCCTATGCAAACTATTGACGGCAATGGTGCAGTCGCGTCTGTTGCGTTTCGTACCAGCGAAGTGATCGCCATCTACCCCATCACTCCCAGCTCCACGATGGCTGAACAGGCTGACGCCTGGGCTGGTAATGGGATAAAAAACGTCTGGGGCGATGTCCCGCGGGTTGTAGAGATGCAGTCCGAAGCCGGTGCCATTGCCACCGTGCATGGTGCGTTGCAGACCGGTGCCCTGTCGACCTCGTTCACGTCGTCTCAGGGGCTGCTGTTGATGATCCCCACGCTTTACAAGCTGGCAGGGCAATTAACGCCGTTTGTGTTGCACGTTGCCGCACGCACCGTAGCCACTCACGCTCTCTCTATTTTTGGCGACCACTCAGATGTGATGGCCGTGCGTCAGACCGGCTGCGCTATGCTCTGCGCCAGCAGCGTGCAGGAAGCGCAGGACTTCGCGCTGATTTCGCATATCGCCACGCTGAAAAGCCGAGTGCCATTTATTCATTTCTTCGATGGTTTCCGTACGTCCCACGAGATCAATAAAATCGTTCCGCTACCGGACGACACTATTCTTAATCTGCTGCCGCAGGCTGACATCGATGCGCATCGCGCTCGCGCCCTCAATCCGGAACATCCGGTGATCCGGGGTACCTCTGCGAACCCGGATACCTATTTCCAGTCCCGCGAGGCGACAAACCCGTGGTACAACGCGGTCTATGAGCACGTTGAACAGGCGATGGACGATTTTGCCGCTGCGACGGGCCGCGAATATAAGCCGTTTGAATATTACGGTCATCCGCAGGCCGAGCGCGTGATCGTCCTGATGGGCTCCGCCATTGGCACCTGTGAAGAGGTGGTTGATGAGCTATTGACGCGTGGTGAAAAAGTTGGCGTGCTCAAAGTTCGCCTCTACCGTCCCTTCTCAGCGAAACACCTGCTCGTAGCCCTGCCGGACAGCGCGCGTGCAGTGGCGGTACTGGACCGCACCAAAGAGCCTGGCGCACAGGCTGAGCCACTTTATCTGGATGTGATGACCGCTCTGGCTGAGGCGTTTAACCGCGGTGAGCGCGAAACGCTGCCGCGCGTCATTGGCGGGCGTTATGGATTGTCTTCCAAAGAGTTCGGACCGGAGTGCGTCCTGGCGGTATTTGCTGAACTCCGCGAGGCAAAACCGAAGCCGCGCTTTACGGTCGGCATTTATGATGACGTGACTAACCTTTCTCTCCCCTTGCCGGAAAACACCCTGCCCTCGAATGCGAAACTGGAAGCGCTGTTCTACGGTCTGGGTAGCGACGGCAGCGTCTCGGCGACCAAGAACAACATCAAAATTATCGGCAACTCTACGCCGTGGTATGCGCAAGGATATTTCGTCTACGACTCCAAAAAAGCGGGCGGACTGACCGTTTCCCACCTGCGCGTCAGCGAACACCCGATCCGCTCGGCATACCTGATTTCTCAGGCAGATTTTGTTGGCTGTCACCAGCTCCAGTTCATTGATAAATATCAGATGGCCGAGCGCCTGAAGCCCGGCGGTATTTTCCTGATCAACACCCCTTACAGCGCCGACGAGGTCTGGGCACGCCTGCCCCAGGAAGTCCAGGCAGTGCTTAACCAGAAACAGGCGCGCCTGTATGTCATTAACGCCGCGAAGATCGCCCGCGAATGCGGCCTGGCGGCGCGTATCAATACGGTTATGCAGATGGCGTTCTTCCACCTGACTAATATTCTGCCGGGCGACAGCGCGCTGATGGAACTCCAGGGGGCGATCGCCAAAAGCTACAGCAGCAAAGGTCAGGAGCTGGTTGAGCGCAACTGGCAGGCGCTGGCGCTGGCCCGCGAATCGCTGTTCGCGGTGCCGTTGCAGCCGGTCAATGCCAGCAGTCCGAACCGGCCGCCCGTGGTGTCTGACGCCGCCCCGGATTTCGTCAAAACCGTCACGGCGGCGATGCTTGCCGGACTGGGCGACACCCTTCCCGTCTCTGCGCTTCCGCCTGACGGCACCTGGCCGATGGGCACGACCCGCTGGGAAAAACGCAACATTGCCGAAGCGATTCCCATCTGGAAAGAAGAGCTGTGCACCCAGTGCAACCACTGCGTGGCGGCCTGCCCGCACTCGGCCATTCGCGCCAAAGTGGTGTCGCCAGAAGCGTTAGATGGCGCGCCGGAAAGTTTGCACTCGCTGGATGTAAAATCCCGCGATATGCGTGGTCAGAAATATGTCCTACAGGTGGCGCCGGAAGACTGTACCGGCTGTAACCTGTGCGTCGAGGTGTGCCCGGCGAAAGATCGTCAGGACCCGTCAATCAAAGCCATCAATATGATGTCGCGTCTTGAACATGTTGAAGAAGAGAAAGTGAATTATGATTTCTTCCTCGACCTGCCCGAAATCGATCGCAACAAGCTGGAACGCATTGACATTCGTACCTCGCAGCTCATCACCCCGCTCTTCGAGTACTCCGGGGCGTGCTCCGGCTGCGGCGAAACACCGTATATCAAACTGCTCACTCAGCTTTACGGTGACCGAATGCTGATTGCCAACGCGACGGGCTGCTCGTCGATCTACGGGGGTAACCTGCCGTCCACGCCATACACCACCGACGCGAACGGTCGCGGCCCGGCGTGGGCAAACTCGCTTTTCGAGGACAACGCAGAATTTGGTCTGGGATTCCGTCTGACGGTCGATCAGCACCGCGCCCGCGTAATGCGTCTGCTCGCACAGTTTGCCGATAAGATCCCGGCAGAACTGAATGATGCCCTGCATGCGGAGGCCACACCTGACGTTCGTCGCGCGCAGGTTGCTGAACTGCGCAACGCGCTTAAGGGTGTTGAAGGAGCTGAACAATTCCTGACTGATGCTGACGCGCTGGTTGAAAAATCTGTCTGGCTGATCGGCGGCGACGGGTGGGCCTACGATATTGGTTTCGGCGGTCTTGATCATGTCCTGAGCCTGACCGAAAACGTCAATATTCTGGTGCTTGATACTCAGTGCTATTCCAACACCGGCGGACAGGCCTCGAAAGCAACGCCATTGGGGGCGGTCACGAAATTTGGTGAGCACGGCAAGCGCAAGGCGCGTAAAGATTTGGGCGTCAGCATGATGATGTATGGACACGTCTACGTCGCGCAGATTTCGCTGGGGGCGCAGCTCAACCAGACGGTGAAAGCCATTCAGGAAGCGGAAGCGTATCCAGGGCCGTCGCTGATTATCGCCTACAGTCCGTGTGAGGAGCATGGCTACGATCTGGCGCTCAGCCACGACCAGATGCGTCAGCTCACCGCAACCGGCTTCTGGCCACTGTACCGCTTCGACCCGCGCCGTGCCGATGAAGGGAAATTGCCGCTGGCGCTGGATTCGCGTCCGCCGTCAGACGCCCTTGCCGAAACCTTACTTCAGGAGCAGCGTTTCCGCAGGCTGAACGCTCAACAGCCAGAAGTGGCAGAGCAGCTATGGAAGGATGCGGCAGCGGATCTACAGAAGCGGTATGACTTCCTGGCGCAACTGGCGGGGAAAGCCGAAAAATCGACCAGCGAATAACCTGTATGCCCGGCATGTCCGGGCATTTTTTTGCCAAAAAAAGCCCGATGCACGTGCACCGGGCGAATCCAGAAGATCGGTGAAAATTGCCTCAATGTTCTGAACAATATTCACGTGAATTATGGATGAAAAAATCTTAAAGGCATATAACGGCGTGAAGGTTACCTTGTTTTCCACGTAATTAATAATTTTTATTTTGTATTGATTATAATAATTCATTCATGGCATCAATCGTTATTTCTACCGCATCATTTAGTTTAGATTTTACTTAACCCGTAACAATTATATTTTATTCATCCGCCGTCAGAGTGATTTAGCATGGGACAGCTTTCCAGCCCGGAAAGTTCACGAAGTAATAAAAAAATAACTGCAAAGGAATAATCAAAATGCAAAGAAAAGTACTGGCACTGATGATCCCCGCTTTGTTAATGGCTGGCGCCGCTCACGCAGCTGAAATTTATAATAAAGACGGCAATAAACTGGATCTGTATGGCAAAGTAGATGGTCTGCATTATTTCTCTGACGACGCGTCTAAAGATGGCGATCAAACCTATATGCGACTGGGCTTCAAAGGTGAAACCCAAATCAACGACATGATGACCGGCTTCGCACAATGGGAATACAACATTCAGGCAAACAACACCGAAGGTTCTGACAATCAGTCCTGGACGCGTCTGGCCTTCGCGGGTGTGAAGGTGGGCGATTACGGCTCCTTCGATTACGGCCGTAACTATGGCGTCCTGTACGACGTTGAAGGCTGGACCGATATGCTGCCAGAATTTGGTGGCGACTCTTATACTTATGCCGATAACTTTATGACCGGTCGTGCAAACGGCGTGGCTACCTACCGTAACACCGACTTCTTTGGTCTGGTGCAGGGTCTGAACTTCGCGGTGCAGTATCAGGGTAATAATGAAGGCAGCAACTGTGACGAGTATGGCTGCTCTCAGGAAGGCACTAATAACCGTTCAGATAACAACATTCGTAATCAAAACGGTGATGGCTTCGGTATCTCCACCACCTATGACTTTGGCATGGGCTTCAGCGCAGGCGCGGCATATACGTCATCTGACCGTACCAACGATCAGGTTAGTGCTGGCACTGGCGCAGCATCTCAGTATGCAGGTGGCGATAAGGCGGATGCATGGACTGCTGGCCTGAAATATGACGCTAACAATATTTACCTGGCGGCAATGTATTCCGAAACCCGCAATATGACCCCTTATGGTTCAACCGATAGCCAAGATGGCGGCGGTATTGCAAACAAAACCCAGAACTTCGAAGTCACCGCACAATATCAGTTCGATTTCGGTCTGCGTCCGGCTATTTCCTATTTACAGTCCAAAGGTAAAGACCTGGGCAATGGCCAGGACGATAAAGATCTGGTGAAATACGCTGACGTCGGTGCTACCTACTATTTCAACAAAAACATGTCCACCTATGTTGATTATAAAATCAACCTGCTGGATGAAGATGATTCGTTCTACAAAAACAATGGCATCGGTACGGATGACATCGTAGCGTTAGGTCTGGTTTACCAGTTCTAATCCCGTTAGCCCGCAGCGATCTGCGGGCTAATTTTATCGCTGTTTCGCCTGTTCTTTGCGAAAAGAGAGATAACCAATTACCCCGCTGTCGCCATCCATAGGGTGATTTACTCCATCCATTACCGCCACTTCCGGGAAGTCGAATGGCGTGACATTTTCCAGACAGGCGACATTCACACCATATTCATTGGGATTGGAACGTCGTTGGTGGAACGTGTAAATACCGCAAATCGAACAGAAGAAATGGCGCGCCGTGCCGGTGTTGAAACGGTACTCTGTGAGCGTGTCCGCGCCCTGCGTCACCTTAATGCCCGTCAAAGGCGCTGAAACCACTACCGCCCCACGCATCCTGCAAAACGAGCAGCTACATCGACGAGCGGTATTCAGGCCGTCCGACAGCTCAACCGTAAATTTCACCGCCCCACAATGACACTGTGCATGACGAATGTCAGCCATCGTTATACTCCTTTTCTCACTAACTCAGCCGCTTTTAAAAAGACCTCATCTTCGACACCATCCCCCTTCTGCCTGCCGAGCCTTACCAGCTCAGCGACAATACTTTCACGGTTGATGATCTTCTGGGATGAAACCAGCCCGATAACGGCGGCACCAATCGCCAGCCCAACTAATCCTGTCTGCTCGTCTTTATTTTTCATAGAAGCGCTCCCTTGTCCCCCTCAAAAGCGTAGCAGGAGAAATGTAAAACGCGCTGGTACGCGGGAATGAGATCCGTGCTTTATCTCAGCTGTTCGCCAGGCAAAACAGGAGGGGTTCTGAGCGGTTATCAGACAACGTTGAAGAGGACAACATGAATAGCGGTGCGCATAGAGAGGCCGAATGGGTGTTAAAACCGCCTTTGAAAAGGCGGCAGGTCATTACTCTGGATCTTTATCGCCTGATTCAGGCGCTGAGCCAGGATCATCTTTCGGTTTTTTTCCATCCTTGTCCGGGTTATCCGGGCTGGGATTATAATCAGGATGGTCACCATTAACGGGACGGTCAGTCATTTTCACCTCCGTTTTTACTGCGTAAGCTGTAAGTGTAGACAACCCTTCAGTCTTAACCAAACTTCTCCTGTGGAGCTCATTTGTAAATCGTGCTGGCATTCGGCGCTGCAATCCGTACCATACACGACACACTTTCGCATGCTGGTTTTTACCGGTAGCCGCAAACCCGTCTTTTATCGCTAACCAGATGGGGCACGTACATGCGCAGATGGTGTATGAAATCTATGCTACATGGATAGAAGAGATGAACACGAAGCTGACGCTTTGAAATCGTTTTCCTCACCCTGTGCCCCATTTGAGATCTGAGTAACGAATAGATGCAACAAAATCAAGAAATTAACAAGAAAGAACAGTACAACCTGAATAAACTGCAAAAGCGACTGCGCCGTAACGTGGGCGAAGCCATTGCAGACTTCAATATGATTGAAGAAGGCGATCGCATCATGGTCTGCCTGTCGGGCGGTAAAGACAGCTACACCATGCTGGAGATCCTGCGCAATCTACAGCAAAGCGCACCGGTGAACTTTTCCCTGGTCGCGGTTAACCTCGATCAGAAACAGCCGGGCTTCCCGGAGCATATCCTGCCGGAGTACCTTGAGAACCTGGGCGTTGAGTACAAAATCGTAGAAGAGAATACCTACGGCATTGTTAAAGAGAAGATCCCAGAGGGCAAAACGACCTGCTCGCTCTGCTCACGTTTGCGTCGCGGCATTCTGTACCGCACTGCAACCGAACTGGGCGCCACCAAGATTGCGCTTGGTCATCACCGGGACGACATTCTGCAAACGCTGTTTCTGAATATGTTCTATGGCGGCAAAATGAAGGGAATGCCACCGAAGCTGATGAGCGACGACGGGAAACACATCGTGATCCGCCCACTCGCCTACTGCCGCGAGAAAGACATTGAGCGTTTCTCCCAGGCCAAAGCCTTCCCTATCATTCCGTGCAATCTGTGCGGCTCACAGCCGAACCTGCAACGTCAGGTCATTGGCGACATGCTGCGTGACTGGGATAAACGCTATCCGGGCCGCATCGAAACCATGTTCAGCGCCATGCAGAACGTGGTGCCTTCGCACCTCGCCGACGTTGAACTGTTCGATTTCAAAGGGATTAACCACGGTTCAGAGGTGGTGAATGGCGGGGATCTGGCGTTTGACCGCGAAGAGATCCCGATGCAGCCTGCTGGCTGGCAGCCAGAGGAAGAGGATGCGCAATTCGATGAACTGCGCCTGAACGTGGTAGAAGTCAAGTAACCTGGCAGCGTCTCAGATATCATTTCTGAGACGCGTTTTAAGCTTATTTCAGCAGTCGAACGCGGCAGGTCTTCCCTTTAATCTTCCCGCCCTGCAACTGTTTCCAGGCCTTATGTGCAACCGACTGGCGAACCGCTACGTAGACATGCGCAGGATGGACCGTGATCTTGCCAATATCTGCCCCGTCGAGACCGATATCCCCAGTTAACGCCCCCAGAACGTCACCGGGACGCATTTTGGCCTTTTTACCGCCGTCGATGCACAGGGTGGCCATCTCCGCCGCCAGCGGAGCGATGCTGATATTACCTGGGGCATTCACCCAGTTGAGTTTTAGTTGCAGCATTTCCGCAAGAATATTGGCGCGCTGCGCCTCTTCAGGTGCGCAGAAGCTGATGGCGAGACCACTGTTACCTGCGCGCGCGGTACGCCCGATGCGGTGGACATGCACTTCCGGATCCCATGCCAGTTCGAAATTCACCACCAGCTCAAGCGATTTAATATCCAGGCCACGGGCCGCCACATCCGTTGCAACCAGCACGCGAGCGCTGCCGTTAGCGAAACGCACCAGCGTCTGATCGCGCTCGCGCTGTTCCAGATCGCCATGCAGCGATAATGCGCTCTGTCCGGCATCATTCAGAGCATCGCACACCGCCTGACAATCTTTTTTGGTATTACAGAACACCACGCAGGACGCTGGCTGGTGTTGGCTCAGCAATTTTTGTAGCAGTGGAATTTTGCCGTGCTGCGATGTCTCGAAGAACTGCTGCTCAATCGCCGGTAACGCATCGACAGTATCGATTTCAATGGTCAGCGGGTTCTTCTGCACGCGCCCGCTGATCGCCGCTATCGCCTCTGGCCAGGTGGCAGAAAAGAGCAGCGTCTGGCGTGTGGCTGGGGCAAAGCGGATCACTTCGTCAATCGCATCGCTGAAGCCCATATCCAGCATGCGGTCAGCTTCATCCATCACCAGCGTTTGCAGTGCATCGAGTGAAACGGTGCCTTTTTGCAGGTGATCGAGCAGACGGCCCGGCGTTGCCACAATGATATGCGGCGCGTGCTGAAGGGAATCGCGCTGCGCACCGAACGGTTGCCCGCCGCAGATCGTTAAAATTTTAGTGTTAGGCAAAAAACGCGCCAGACGACGCAGCTCACCCGCGACCTGGTCGGCCAGCTCGCGCGTCGGGCAGAGTATCAGGGACTGGGTCTGAAACAGGGTTGCATCAATGTGTTGTAACAGGCCTAGCCCAAATGCAGCCGTTTTTCCACTGCCGGTTTTCGCCTGCACGCGCACGTCACGGCCTTCAAGGATAGCCGGCAACGCGGCGGCCTGGACAGGGGTCATAGTGAGATAGCCCAACTCATTCAGGTTAGTCAGTTGGGCTTCAGGCAGAACGTTCAGCGTGGAAAAAGCGGTCACAATATACTCTCGTGGTAATGATTGCAGTCAGATGGCGCGTATCCTCGCAGATCTGCGCTAACGATGCGACAATTTAATCGGTTCTTCATCGGGCGGCGGATCCGGCATCGGCTGCGGACGTGGGACAGGATCGGGTATCGGCGTCGGATCGGTGGGCACCGAATCGGACTGCCAGGTGTTGAGGCGTTGCAGGGCAAGTAGCATACTCATCTTTTCCTCCAGATTAGGGTGCTGACCCCTAAAGGGTAGACGCAGATAAACAGGAGGCAAAAAAAAAGCCGACTATGAAGTCGGCGTCGTACGAATCAATTGTGCTATGCAGTAATTCAAAAAAAGGAAGTAAGACAATATGGAGCGCAACGCCCATCGCTTGACGTTGCATTCACCTGCGGGAGTAATATTGCACCTAACATGGTCGGAGTTTATTGACTTCGCTCAATTAAAATGTCGTTTTGAAGCCGACTCTGCCTCAGAAAAGCGTAAATTTACAGCCATTTACTACGATGCAACCACCATGCAACACCCCCAATCAAAACCACTAACATGACGCAAAACGTGGTGAAGCCATAGTGATATTCACCGCCGGGGATCCCTCCGAGGTTTACGCCAAACAACCCCGTCAGGAAGGTACTCGGTAAAAAGACCATCGCCATCAGCGACATGGTGTACGTTCTCCTGGCTAACGACTCCTGCATCACCTGGGCTATCTCATCCGCCATGACTGCCGTTCTGGCAATACATGAGTCAATCTCGTCCAGTCCACGTCCGAGCCGGTCAGCGATATCCTGCATTCTGCGGCGTTGATCGTCGTTCATCCAGCTCATGCGTTCGCTGGCCAGCCGCGCATAAACGTCGCGCTGAGGGGTCATATAGCGGCGCATCACGATGAGCTGCTTACGCAGCAGCGCCAGAAAACCACGTGGGGGGATTTGCTGATCGAGCAGGTTATCTTCCAGATCGATGATTTTATCGTGAAGTTCTTCTATAAACTCGCTGGCATGATCGGTCAGCGCATCACACACATCCACCAGCCAGCTGCCGCAATCCGTAGGTCCGGTGCCCTCTTTCAGATCGTTAATGACGTCATCCAGCGCCAGCACTTTTCTCTGGCGGGTGGAAACAATCAGCCGTTCATCCATATAAACACGCATTGCCACCAGCTGATCCGGACGCTCATCCGTACTGCCGTTTATACAACGCAGCGTAATTAGCGTCCCCTCACCCATCCGGCTGACGCGGGGTCTGAGACTTTCTCCCGCCAGCGCATCCCGAACGTTGTTGGGCAATAGCGGCGTGGACGCGAGCCACTCGGCGCTGTCCGGGTGCGTGTAGTTGAGGTGCAGCCAGCATGGATGTTCGCTGTCGATGTGATCCTGATCTTCAAGCGGCCTTGCGCCGCCTTGTCCATCAAACACCCATGCAAAAACTGCGTCAGGTACGTTAACCTCAGACCCTTTAATGCTCTCCACAGCGCCTCCACCGTTTTATCTCTTTCGGTGTCAGTCTAGCTTTCGCCGAGGGTTAAGCAATAATTATGTGAGGCATCGTCCTGAATACGTTCAGGAATTCACCGCCCATTCGCGGCTTTTTAATGCATTATCAGTCTGGAACTCATTTTCCAGACGGAAATTACGTGTTCGTGTCTGAAGCTCAATCACCTGATTGCGCAGCACATCTGACGATCCATTGAGTTCTTCAATCCGGCTCAGGCGCGGCTCATATTTCAGCAACACGGCCGACAGTGTGGTGATCAGCTGGTGGGCGGTCCCGGGCATTCCCTGGAGGATTTTTGTCATATCCGGCAGGCCGTAGTCCGGCAAGTGAGCCAGCGTACCGGCGCGGCAGTTGAGGATGCGCTGCATGTTATCGAGTACTGATAAAATCACCTGATTCTGTTCGCTGACCTGGTTGAGGCTCAGGCCACCTGAGAAATTGCCGCTCAGCATTTCATACAGCGATGGCGTATTATGTCCCTTAGGCATCAGTCATCCTTCAATGGCTGTAACGTCAGGTGGTTATTCCCGGCCTCCAGAATGCGCGGCTTATCCGGATCGAGATCTTCACGTTTTAGAACCTGCTTCCAGGTATTGTTTACCAGGTCCGGGTGACGAAACAGGCCGACTACCGCGACAAACTGCGTTTCTTCTTCCATTGGCATATCAAGATTTGTATCACCGCCCGGTTTTACGACCACATCGCGGGTCGCCATCAGGTCGGTTTTCAGAATAGTTTCGCCATCGTTCAGTAGTTGCTGGTAAACCGTTTTATCGAAGATTTTACGGTCTTTCAGCTGATAGACACGAACTACCACCGGCTCGGAGAGTGAGTTACTTTCGCGGGAATCGGTGTTTAGCGCTTCACGCGCCGTGAAATCCAGGTGCAGCATCTTAATTTTTTTGTAGAACACGGCGTTAAATGCCGATTTGGTGCCATCGGTGATACCCTGCGTCATCCCGCACCCCGTCAGGCTGAACACCAGCAGTGCAGGCAACCAGCCTGCGGATTTAATCAAACTTGTACGTAACACGTCGGTTTCCTTGTTGTGGTATTGCCGGCTTCAGGCCAGTGTAATAGCCCAGTTCCGTCGTAAAGGTCGGTGGGATATCGTCTTTAAGTTCCCCCTCATCAGCACCCAGCACGCCGTTCATCCCGAGCCAGAAAGGGCCTTCGCCAAGCGGCGGAACGGCCAGCAGTCGGGTCCGTGTGGTCAGGGTGATCTTTGCTTTAAAACGCCAGCCGAGCCAGACACGAAGCATCACCAGAAAGTCCTGATACAGCAGACCGTCCGGCTTCCAGCCCTGTGCCTCCTGTTCATTATCCGTTGTAAGCGCAACCAGCAGTTGGCTACCCGCATCCATCGCTTCGTCACCCAGTGGCGTGTTGCCGTCCAGCAGAAAATCGTCATCACCGTAAAAGCCCAGCGGCTGACCCATTTCCACCGGCCGCAGGCAGTATGGGCTGACCTTCACGGTGGTATCCGGGGCCAGCAACGTCACCAGCGCCTGCATTCCCTCCTGAGTTTTGCCCGGTTGCTGTAGAACACCCAGCAGAGCCAGAAAACGGGATACCGGTGTGGCGATGTGGTCTGCTGTGCCGGGAATACCCAATCCCACCAGGCCCAGCAGTGACTGCGAGATGCTGTCCGTACCACCGGGTTCAAAGGTGGCCGGATAAGAGTATTTACGCCAGATACGGTAAAACTGCGTCAGAATGCGATGGCTGAAAATATCCAGAAAACCCTGTAGTGCGTCATGCCCTTCCCGACGCTGAGCGATGTCATCGAGATACGCCATCGGCAGGGGTGAGTCGACACCGTACATTCCCATAAAGGTCGTGCGGATACGTGGTGGCCGGCTGTCATCATCCTCATCATACTCCACGGCTTTCAGCTCACTGGCCGGAAATCCCATGCCCGGATGCGGGGCAAAGCGTACCGGGTCATCGCCCGGGTGACTGGTCGAGCCCATCAGCGGCCTGCCCGGGTTACGCTTCTCCAGCAACTGGCATAAACGGTAAAAGTTAATACGATGCAGGTCGGCTTTACGGCTTCGCTCGCGCTGAGGATGGAGCTGTGTTCCATACTGGGTTAGTAATCCCGCCAGTAACTCAAGCCCTTCAGCAAACCCGGTTTCACCGTCCTGGTGCAAGCGCGCCCAACAATAGTAAGTAGCAACCCGGACATCTTTGGCCACAGTGATCAGCACCTTTTCAGCCAGCTGGCAAATCAGCCCGGTATCAATGCCGGAAAGTTTATTGACCTCCTCCCGGATACGCTGGAAATCATCGTCATAACCCGGGTCTTCTCCTGTAGGATTAATCTCACTGATAGGGGTAAGCCAGCGCTGCCAGCTTTCCATACGTGACTGCGCCTGCTGTCGTAGCAAGGTTTAATCCGCCTGGCAGGCAACAACCAGATTCTGCAAAGCGTCCATTATTCGACTCCGTCCATGTCACTGTTTTCTGTGTTGGTCATCAGCGCCTGCGCCATAGCCGCGCTGTCGACGCTGAATATTTGATCTGGCAGCGTAAAACCCCGGAGTGCCAGTAACGCCAGCGGCCCACTGCCCAGTTGTGAACGCAGTACCCACTGTAGGGTATGACCATCCGGGGCGGTAAAACTCATCATCCACTGACTGCGGTCAAGCTGCTCTCTCTTACTTTCATCCAGCCAGCGAATAAAGCCCCAGGTTCCGCTGTAATCACCAAACAGACGTGCACCCGCATTGACGGTGGTCCATGTCAGCATGGCTCCGGGCTTGTAGGTGTCACCAGGCCAGCGGAAGCTCTGCCAGTCTGCCATCTGGTTGAAGTAGTGCAGCTTTTGTCCATCGATAGTCAGTTGCGTTTCTACCACCTGCGGTACTGGACGCGCCTGTAGCTCAAAGCTGATGCCCTGACTGCCGTCGGTAAATAAGATATCCGATAGCTGGCTGAGCTGATTAATCGCCCGCAGGAAGGCTGGATTAAAGCTCAGCCCCTGGCTATTAACCTTATCTGGCACCCACTGGCTGCCCTCCTTATGCAGCACACCGCCGAGTTCCGCGGTCAGGAAGCGCTCAATGCGTCCGCTGTCCTTACGCACAAACTCAGCCAGCATTGGCAGAGAGGAATCACTCTTGCTGATCGCGAATGGGAAACGTCCGTCAAATGCCGTATGCCAGTTCGCCACCACGGAGCGACCCCATTTGTCATTCAGGCTCGCTGCCGATGGCTGAAGCACAGTTTCCCAGGCCTGGGTCAGTGGCTGCACAAACATGGTGCTGCCAAAACCACTCCACTCTTCGCCCAGGCTTGCAGCAATCAGGCTGCCGTACTGCTGGGTGTCGGTCAGATCCACGCTTTTACCCTGGAACACGGTCTGCGCCAGGCTCTGCATCATTTCCTGAGGGTCAGAGGCGCTGGCGACCTGTTGCAGACGCAGACGCACACGGGTGATACGGGTAAGATACGTTTGCAGGCTCAGTGAGTTGTCAGCCGACATAACGTTGCTGCCTTTGTTTTTACCCATAAGTGTCAGCAACGGTCCAAAGGTTTCATCCAGTGGGCCCTGCGGGCCTGAGGCTGACTGGTCAATTACCGGTTTGTCCTTCCCGCCTACCAGGTCTTTAGCCGATTTGATGATGGAGTCCGACAGGCCTTCACTCTTCTGGCCGGTCTGCCCCTGCCAGGCGAGGGTGTTCATCAGGGCAATCAGAGGTGACTGGCGAACATCACTCATCAGCGTCAGCTGGTCAGTGACGTCAGCAATATTGTTTGCCGAATTAAGTTGCAGGCTGTTGAGGAAGCTCAGCCAGCTACCGGCAAAGTCGGTGAAGTAGCGTTCCGTCAGACGTGCTTTCAGTGCTTCCGGCGACAGGTCTGAGGAGACGGCTTTCCGGCTGTCGCTCAGCACCCAGTCAATTTCATCGCGGCGGGAGTTTGCCGCTTTCTCGATGGCCTGCTGAATACCTCCCTCCCAGGCCTGACGGGTGAACATGCCCGGCACCACCTCATCAGTGGTAAACAGGCGACGGGCATCGGTACCGCCGGTCATGTCCTCCAGAGACACATCGGCGAAGTTACGACGCACGGATTTGAGCATGTTCTCGTACAGCGTACTTTCCGCGTTGCGCCGTCCAATTTGCTGCAACAGCACCTGGCGGCTCTGGCTGACCAGTTGCTCATCCGGTGTGGTTTTCCACTGTGACTGCGCTGGCAGTTCGTTGATGTAGAAAGCCCACAAATCCGGTGACAGGCTTTGCCACAGGCCAGCTGAGATGCCTAAACGCGTCGGATGCACGGTTTTCATGGTTTGCGCGTAAAATGCACCATCAGCTTTATCCGGACGGGACATCATCAGCCAGGCTTTCAGCTGGTCATAACCCGGTTTCGCCATCTGTATCCGCTGGTCGCTGTTGGGTGCCGAATTGACCAGCGCAATGAGCTTCTGCTTAAGCGCTTCATTTGCCGGGTCACGTATCAGACGGTTGTTCGCCACCCCGTACCAGGGCAGCATTGCGTCAAGCAACTGCTGATCATGGTCCAGACCAAAGCGCTGATACCATGGCGCGCCGTCCTGAATATGGTGCAGCAGACGACCGGCATCATTACGCAGAGCATGCAGGGCCGTCAGTTGGTAATCCGATACAGAAGTGTGCTCCACCAGAGCATGAGCCTGCTGTGCAACAGAAACGATTTGTGACCGGTTGACCGCAAACGACAGCAGCGTCCCTACCCCCCAGACACTGATGATGGCCATCAGTGCCCAGGCCAGCGCTCGTTCCCAGGGCATACCGACACGACGGCCACGTATGCGGGTGCAGTCGTCAACAATACCCTGCCAGGTTGCTGGCAGAGTCAGGGCATGACGCTGTGATCCATAATTCTCAGCGTCGGCTGTTCCCGCTGACATTCCGGCAGGTTTCTTCTCCGACAGGCTGAACATCAGACCACGTAGCGGGACGCGCTGCTGAGAAACAAAGAGCCATGGCTGCAACTGCTGAGCCCAGCGGGCAATAGCACCGTCGTTCAGGTGCTGGCTCAGGCGCAGCAGGAAGTCGTGGCTGCTGTTTTCCGCGACCTGACTCATCCCCTGCGCCCGCAGGGCCGGCAGCATCAGTTCCAGCTGGCGGATTACATCGTCTTCTTTTGCGCGTGGTGGAAAGCTTGCACCTACCGCCTGCTCAGGACGCGTACCCTGCGACCAGTGACTGCTGCACAGTTGCCACAGCCAGACCGGAGCGGAATAACGCAGCAGTTCGCTGATTTTTTCCAGGCCGCGTAAATCGCTATCGCTGATATGTGGGGTAAGATTAAGCGACTCGGGCAGTACACGGATAATCCCGTCCAGCGGGCGTCCACGGCGTAGCTTACGCAGCGCGGTGTATTTTTCGCGGTCAGGCTCCGATGCCAGGCTGCCGCCATAAATTAGCACGGTGCGGTTGCTTTCAAGCCACTGCTGCTGTTGCAGGCCGGGTAGCAGTTGCTCAATCGCGGCTTCATCGCCGGTGATCAGCAGCAGGCGGACTTTACGCCGCCAGAAGAACGAGTGCCGCCTTCTGAGATTCCTGCTCAGTGCTGAAAAATCATATTGATCCGACGCGCTTTCTTCGTTGGGATTGTTTTCACCATCAGGCGTAACGGGAGAGGGATTTTGTTGCCTGGACAACCTAAAGAACACCAGGGTGCATAATGTGGCGGTCAGAATGATGCAACCTGCCAGCACATACCAGAAATTATCGTCACCGCTACCGGACGGTAACTGCGCTGTCTGTGCAAAAATAAAGAGTATCATCAGCAGAACTGCCACGATAAGTAGTCCTGCTCCCAGTGGCTTTGAAACCTTTTTCATGCCGGTTATTCCTTTCCGGAGTGTCGTGCAACCCTGATAAATTCCGGGCGCTGAAGACGGGCTGTAATTCGTCTCAGCAAAATGGCCAGCCCAGGCAATGTCACAATCATTGAAAGCAGAAGAAGAGAGATCCCTGCCCAGGAGAATGCAGTTGAAGGGAAATAGCGGATCATCAGACTGTACAGCCCAGCATTAAGCAGTAATGCCATAAGAACAGATCCCCCGGGAAAGGGAGGCTGAATCACGAAATGATCATGCCCGACTGCAGGAACGGCGTTTCCGAGCGACACAGCCCAGGCATCGTCTTCACCTTCGAGAAGAAGCCACTGGCTGGTGGGGCCATAAGCAGCCATCTCAGCCGCAGCGCCAGTCATTGCCCAGCCAGCAAGACCGCCATACCGGACACTGGCGGTGTCATAGTCAATGACACCGCCGGTGCCAATGCTATCGTACAAAGGAACCGACAGATCATTCAGCACCCTGCTCACTGACTGTCTTGGCGCATCTGTGAGCCCACTGTGCCAGACAAGGTGTTTCTTGCTGGCAGACGTGAGGGCCATATCCCGTAATTCAGTGAGTTCCGTTGCAAGCATACGGGTGTTGAGCGGCATCGCCCGGAAAAGCCGTAACGCATTTTTTTGCTCACCCAGATTCAGCATCGATGGTGGCATCAAAAATAACGCGCTGGCAAATTCCGGCAGAACATCATTGGGCAAACGATAGTGCATTGCCAGTACCAGTACGGGCCGCTTTGTTGACGCCACAAACTGATTCCAGTCATCAAAGGATGAGTCTACGTCCTGAAAATGAATCTCAGCTTTCCAGGGAGGGGAACCTGCTGACCAGATACGATAGAAAGACTGAGATTCACGGTCTTTGTCGCTACCGTTGGTCTGAACAATAATCTGGAGTGGGCCGGAAGAATATCGCCGCCGAATCGAGGGCATTATCTGAGCAATGAGATGACGAAGCAGCTGCTCAAAACGTGAAATACCGGGTGTAAGCGGTTCGTCTGGCAACATTGTGAGAGGCGATGTGTCTGCACTTTCCTCTTCCTGCGTATGTGCGAGACGATCTAACAGTCCCGTATCGGCAGTAATGAAAACATGGCTGAGAATGACAAGATGCTGTTGTGCACGTAAGCGCCACTTCAGACGCATGTTCCGGCACCACTCATTCCAGTTCCAGACACGAACTGCCAGCATTTCCTGCCTGAAAGTGTAAACCGCGATGGCTGCCGAAATGCCCGCAAATGTCCAGGCCGTCAGTGGCAACCAGGCCCCACTGCTCAATGAAAGTAACCCTGTCGCCGGAGATTTCAGTACAGCAACAAGCAGCCCGGTGAAAAGTCCGAGAATAATAATCAACAGACAGTTCCACGGTGACCAGGATGGTGCCTGCTCTTTTTCAGGCACTTCCGGAAGAGACCATCCCATCAGCCAACCTCCATATCCGGCATACTTGCGATGACACTCGAACCACACTGCGTCTTGCAGCCATGCAATACAATTCCACGCCCGTTTTCTTCATACGCAGAAACATCGCATTCAATAATTTTATTCATACCGTGTTCCGGGCAACTGACGGTATCATTCAAAAGTGCGGCATTTTTACCGGATATATCGAAACTGGATGAGGCTGATGTGACTTTGCCACCATGCGTAGTGGCATCCCCTAAAACGACGACAAATTTCCCCATTTGCTAATCCTTTAATTCGAAGAAAACAACTGACTATATAGCGTTGAATTTTAGCAAACCCACTGAACAACAACCTACCGAAGTGTGTTTATGCTTTATTTACAGCTCTATATGCTGGCAGCTTACTTTGCTCTTTATAAAATTCATCAACAACAGTGTCCTGACTAATTAAATCAGGTTCAGGTACTTTGTCTGGCTCTCCACTGGAGAGATAAGGATCCTCTCCCTGCGTCCAGTCCGCTTTTCGCCGTAAATCTGCCATAAATTCTTTATCCCAGGTTGCATCGCAATACCCAATCGGTAAATCATAAGCCACCACCTGAGACATGAAATCAGCACGCATAGGAAGAGTAATATGATCCGTGGGCTGAGAAACATAGGTTCTTATACGAAGATCCTTTTCTTCAAATGTCTCCTTACGGGTCACAGGCACCATTCGGGGCTCAGATTCAGTTCCCACATTTTTAAATCCAATCACAATATCCTGATTGGGGTATAAATTGATGTAATTGTCATAGGTATTGTCGTTTTTTAGATTTTTATCCGGATTAATTTCCCCCCCAGCCATCTATCTGTCTGTCATCGTGTTCAGCTCCAACACGTGATACATCAAAATTAGCTAATTTTGCAGCATCTATAGGTTCAGGTACCTTTTCGGCATTAATAAAAACCGTTTGCCATTCCGGAGGATCTGGATAGGTGAAACTACTGCTTTGATACTTGTCGCCTTTATCATCCCAGAACGGTTTACCATCCGGCAATTTTGCAAAAGGTGTTGCGGGATTTGGCGCTTCGCCACATGGAGTACTGCGAGCCAGCATGCGCTGAAATAAATTTCCCTGATGCTTTTTCAGCAGAGGATGAGGCTGCCCCTGAGAATTATTGGGTAATCCCTGCCAGCCAATTGAGCGTAGCGGACGTGACCCCATAACTCGATCATGAGGACAGAAGTAAATATAAGTGCGTCCGTGGTTATCTCGTTCGGCAAGACTGCTGCCACTTTCACTGGCAAGAGCGACATCTGGTCGCCAGTTCTTTTTATCTGCCGTCTGTCCGACACAAAGCCCTTCATAGCCCAGTGATGATAAATGATTTTTTCTGGAAGCCACCTTATCAATGATGGCAGATAACGTATTCTGCCGCCCTTCTGGCGAAATGCATTCATCTGCCGGAAGTGACGCCCCATTAAGATCGTTATGATCCAGTGCATAAGGAGAATTAAGTACAAATAATGCATCAGGTGCATTCCTGGCTATCGCTACCGCAGCCATTGCAACCATGGTTCCCTGGCTGTGAGAAATAATGGTTACTGTATCTTTGGGATATTTATTACGAATACTGTCAACCAGGTCTGCAAGGCGTTTTGCAGCATGCGCGTAGTATTTTCGCGGTGGCGCATTGGTTAACAGGCGATCTTTGTCTTCATTAAACCACTGGACTTTGATACCTGCTACTCTCTCTTTAAACCCTGTCTCACTCCATAAAGAGTGCAGATTATTTGTACCGTTCTGGAATGGCCCGCCGCCCCAGAAAAATGGCCCCTGAGCAATAATATTTTCATGAGGCATGCCTTGCCTTTTTAAGTGATGGTAATCAACGCCTTTCCTATTGGCTAACGGTATATCATATTTATCTTCATTACCTTTAGGTGAAGCATACCCCCAGTAAAAGCGAATGACTGGAGAGGTTTCCTTCTTAGGCGCAGGCAAATCTCTTTCTATAAGAGGTTCAGTCTCTATTTTTTCATCAGAAAAATATTTATTAGCCACCAGTTTATAATCAGTCCCTTTTAATCCAAGTCTCTTATTCAGGCCTTCACAAATTTTGTCCTCAGCAATTGAAAACCATTCTCCTGTCGAGTTAACACCATGTACAAGAATAATAATTCCAGGCAAATGTGGAGGTAAATCACACCCACCTCTGATTTGGCAATTTTTATGAGAGGGAAATGAACGCCAGGAAGGATGCCCATTATCATCAAACTTACATTCAAGTTCCCGAACAGGTTCATAATTATTGTTCATTTTTCACCACCTCCTTTTTCCCATTTGACTCATTAGTATATGTGATGGCTTTAGCTTTAATATTTTTATTACATTGATATTTAACATCAATACTTGACGTTGAAGGCTTCGGAAATTTAATTCCATCTTTATAAACTTCATCTTCAATCCTAATCTGGATTTCAGACAATTCGTTTGCCATTAAATTCCTTTCCTCATGTGTTTTCGGTGGCGTTAATGTTCTGAGATAGTCGAATATATGAAATCTAGGTCCATACTCGTTTGCATAGGGCATTTTTTTTCTTATCAGTTCTTCTTTCACTAACTCATCAATTTTTTTCTGCCAGTCATCATAAACACTGATTAAATTGCCGTCAGAAAACCTTAATTTATTCACTGAGCTAAGGTCATTGAGACCTGTAGGGCGAGAATAGCTATCCTCCGTTTTAGACTCATCCCTTAGATAAACACCATCATTAGCCACTACTACTTTAAGCTGACTAAAACGTTCTGGGGTGCTGTATTCCATAGCTACAATTTTATATATAAATGTGTTCCCATGATCTGCTGAAAAGAAGAAAAACACAGGGCAACCTGTTTCTGACCTTCCACTACCACAATATTGTCTGGTAGATGCGCCAGGGAATGCCAGATAACCATTATCCGCCCCATTAATAATAGAGCCTTGATAAGCCGCAATATTATTTCCCCGGCGATATGAGAAATCATAAAAATCGTTATCCCATCCCAGGTGTGTTTTTATTCCCCTCTGAGAGTCATTGTAATATACTTGTCCACCCCTATCACAGGATATGTAGTTTTCCAGCGTCAGGTATCGATTTTTATCTATGCGATAAATAATTTGAGCAGGAGCATCTGTTTCAACTTTTCGTGACTCTTCTACCTTCTGAGAACCGCTCATTCCTCCCAGACCCACCCCAAAACTGGCTCCCATACTGGCTCCTGCCAGGAACTGTAAGCCTTTATAAATGGCATACAGGAATACACCAATAATGGCTATAATTGTAAGGACTTTCCTGTCTGACTGATTCCATCTCATCTTAATTCGCCTTTACTAAGCTGATAATCATATCGATAACATCAGAAGAATTGAGTGACGTTGCTCCAGAAGCATCTGTAATACCGGAAACAACAGAACCATCTGGCATGGTGATTTTGTACGCTTTACCTGGTATAGGTTCTTTTGTCAGCGCATTTCTGATGACAAATTTCTCATCAAACGTAGAAGGTTCAAACGACTTCATCACCCCCTGCATACTGCCTATGTCCGCTTTCCTGATATCCGGGCCATACGGCAGACGCCCCAGCACGCGCGGCATCACGAGGCCGATGTAGCGGGCGTCGTCGGTGTCGCGGAACGATTTCCACTTGATGTATTCCGCGCGGTCGAAGTAGTTGCCGATATCCTTAATTGCAGCCACCTCTTCCATGGAGTCTTTCAGGAAGAATTTCGGCCCGACAGAGCCAATAAACGGCATATGTGCGGCAGCTGACACTTTAGAGATGTTGCGCAGCAGCGCCACATCCTGCGGGCTGGCGTCAAATTCATAGGATGAAATCACGGAACCAATCGGCTCTCCGCCCGGGGTGTCATATTCGGCGGTATAGGTGTGCCAGTAGAGGCCGCTCTGGATAAGTTCTGGCGCGTCTTCAAAGTCCTGACGCAGATCTTCTTTCGACACATCCAGAATTTCGGTTTTCACGTTCTGGCGGTAGTCGGTGCTGTCCACCAGCTGCTTCAGGCCGCGCCACAGGGACTCCACCTTCTGGAACTCCTGGTGATGCATTACGGCATCCAGCTGACGACTAATCTGGAAATCCAGCTCAGCGATATGGTGGTCAATCAGCGTTTTGTCGAGCTTCTCCACCGGCTGACCGGATTTGCGGATGCAGTCCATAAACACCTGCATCGCCGCCGTCAGGCGTTCACCCGCCGGAGCGTCAGAAAGCGCGGCGTCATCCAGAAACGCATTGATATCCCCCAGGCTGGAGGCCGGGGTCAGGTTGATTTTTTCAAACAGGGAGGCGTAAACGCCCTCTTTTTCCAGTACGGTGGTCTGCCCCTGCGCGGAGGCGGTTTCAGTATTTACAGACATCAGCATATTCCCGGTTAATCCATTAAATTACACATGCCGCTTATTTCGGGGCCAGTGCACTCATTTCGTCGCGTAATTCCTGAGACAGCGCCGGGTCTTTAAGAATTTTCTCGAGTTCTTTTCTGAAAGTGGCGTTATCAAGGAGATTGGATTTGAGATCGCGTAATAAATTACGCATGGCCAGCATGGCGCGGAGCTGGGGGATCTGGCGGGCAACCTGTTCAGGTTCGAAATCCTTAATATCGGAGAAATTCAGTTTTATGCTTTCTTCCGAACCATCCCCGGCCATTGTGTTAGGAACCGTCAGATTCACTTCCGGGTTAAATTCCGAAAGTACGCTGTTGAAGTTATTTTTATTGACGTTAATTTTCTCCCTTTCCGATAATGGGCGATTCTCTTTTCCATTACTGAAATCACCGACGGTGAGGAGTTTAAGCGGCAGTTCGATTTTCTTCTGCGCGCCACCTGTATGCAGAGCCAGCTTTAAGTTTATGCGTGCCTTGGGCACCTCATTCTGGAATGAATCGGCCATAGCAGTCCCTTTCTTTAAAAGAAATAAATGTTAAGTGAGTGACGTTTCTTTACAAAACCATACTAGAGCAAAAGCCCATTTAAAATCAACTTATCAGATCAAAGATCTACCATTAGACTTTTCTTAAGAATATTCCACTGAATTATTGTACTCATAAATGCCATAGATACATGACACACAGTAAAAATTAACTATTTATTCACATTGATTTGGCAGAAATGACTGCTTTGATTGGAAATATTGAACTTATTGTTCCATGAGGTTGAATAATTGATTTACATCAATGCATTTATTAACGCGTCCCTTAACAGTGCAGAGAAATAAGGTTTTAATTCAATAAATGGCCTGAATATGAAAAATCCTGTATCGGACAAATTTAATCTTAAAAAAAGTAATGACTACACTGCTACTGGAATGGCGAATAAATGACTACGCGTTTTTCGATAAACGGGAGGAAGAATCTCCCTGAAGATATTCATCATGACAATGAGTGATGGGCTGATATGAAGGGGATATTCGGAAATAACCAGGCTGTAAAACAATCAACCCTGAGAGCGGGCGCTTATGCGGTTAATGGATGTTAACCATAATCACGTAGCGCCCTGAGCTCTTTTTAGTGCTTTTCAATATACATTGTACGGCTGTACGCAACATCCTCTGGGTTATTTATCGGATAACCTTTAACCCATGGCTTGATGAGACGGCCATTGGTGTACTGATAAATAGGGGCAATCGGTGCTTTCTCGGTGAGGATCTTCTCGGCCATGTTGTAGTCGGCATTACGCGCTTTTTCAGTAGCTTCGAGCGTCGCCTGATGAATAATCTTATCGTAAGCAGGATCGTTGAATCGTGAGATATTCCCGCTATGGGAGGATGTCAGCAGCGACAGGAATGTTGACGGCTCATTGTAGTCCCCTACCCACGATGCACGGATGACGTCAAAATTCCCGGTATTGCGGCTGTCGATGTAGGTTTTCCACTCCTGATTCTGCAACTTAACGTCAACACCCAGATTTTTCTTCCACATGGATGCGACGGCAATCGCAATTTTCTGATGGTTTTCAGACGTGTTGTACAGCAGCGTTAATTTTAGCGGCCGCTGAGGGCCATAGCCTGCCGCCTGCAACAACGTTTTCGCCTGCGCATTCAGCTCCTGCTGCGTCATCTGCTCAAATGGCGAGGCTTCCGGCGTAAAACCCGCAGTGACATCGGGAGTAAAATGCCAGGCCGGTTTCTCACCGGTCCCCAGGACTTTCTCCGCCATAATACGTCTGTCGATAGTCATGCTGAGCGCGAGACGTACGCGGGCATCCGCGGTTGGGCCTTTTTGCGTGTTAAACGCGTAGTAATAGGTCCCAAGCTGTGGCGGTGTATATACCTGACCCGGAATATCTTTAAGCAGCTTCTGGTACATGTTTTTCGGAAACGATTCTGTAATATCGATATCGCCCGCCAGATAGCGTTTGGTCGCTGAGGACTCCTGATTGATTGGCACAAAGGTGACTTTTTTAAGCACCGTCCTGGCGTTATCCCAGTAATGAGAATTTGGCTCAACCACCAGTTTTTCATTCACCACGCGATCTTTCAGCACATACGCACCGTTGCCAATGAGCGCGCCAGGGCGCGTCCATTCCTTACCGCTTTCCACATTGGCCTTTTGAACAGGATAAAACGCGAAGTTAGCCGTCAGATTGCTGAACCAGGGCAGCGGTTTGTCCAGCTGCACGCGCAGCGTTTTAGCATCCACCGCAGTCACGCCGAGCGTATCCGGAGCAGCTTTGCCGTCGATGATGGACTGGGCATTGTTAATGCCCGCCAGCGCCGCAAACCAGGCGAAAGGTGACGTTGTTTTAGGATCAACCAGACGACGCCAGCTATAGACAAAATCTTGTGCCGTCACTGGAGTACCGTCGGACCACTTAGCGTTATCCCGCAGCGTGAATGTCCAGACGCGGTTATCATTGCTCTGCCAGCGCGTCGCCACGCCGGGAACTAACTCCCCTTTTTCGTTCTGATTCACCAGCCCTTCATAGAGGTCGCGGATCACCTGTATCTCTGGCAATCCCACCGCTTTTGCCGGATCGAGCGAAGCGGGCTCATCTTTGATATGTCGAACCAGCTCCTGCTTTTGCGCCAGAACCGTTCCTTCGGGAACCTCCGCGGCATATGAAAGTGAAGAAAGCCCGCACAGCCACAGCGCAGTACAAAGAAGCGAAACAGGATGCTTCATACGATCCCCTTAATGATGTCAGGTAACAGGCAGATGCGTAATTATTTGTTTCGAAACGGAGAAATGCAAATGCTTCCTCCGGAAAGTTGATGTCAGGCAATTTTCCACACACACGGAAACTATTTGATTAAGCGCGGCTTTTGCACAACACTGCCAGAAGTGACTTTATCATCAGGGTTTACTATGGCAACTACCCGACCAAGAACGGAACGCGGCGCCTTCCCGCCCGGGACTGAACATTATGGACGCTCGTTTTTAGGCGCGCCGCTGATCTGGTTTCCGGCACCCGAGGCCGATCGCAATAGCGGCTTAATCATTGCGGGCACGCATGGCGATGAAAACTCGTCTGTCGTGACGCTCTCGTGCGCGCTACGTACGCTGGCCCCCGATTTACGACGTCATCATGTGATTTTGACCGTCAACCCGGACGGTTGTCAGCTTGGATTACGGGCGAATGCACGCGGCGTTGACCTGAACAGGAACTTCCCGGCGGCAAACTGGCGCGCCGGTGAAACGGTGTATCGCTGGAACAGTTCGGCGCAGGAGCGAGATGTTGTCCTGCTCACGGGAGACAAACCCGGTTCCGAACCGGAGACTCAGGCATTGTGCCAGCTTATTCATAAGATCCACCCGGCCTGGGTTGTCTCTTTCCACGATCCCCTCGCCTGTATTGAAGATCCTCGTAATACGGCGCTCGGGCAGTGGCTGGCGGATGCGTTTGCTCTACCTCTGGTGAGCAGCGTTGGCTATGAAACACCCGGGTCGTTTGGCAGCTGGTGCGCGGACCTTAGCCTTCACTGTATCACCGCAGAGTTTCCGCCCATCTCCTCGGATGAAGCGAGCGAAAAATACCTGCGGGCGATGACAGATCTCCTGCGCTGGCAGCCTCAAAAATGAAGTACACCGGAGGTAAAATTCAGGGCGGGTGATACGTCAACCGCCAGCCAGGTTGGGCCGTCAAGATCGGCAAAACGCACGCTGTTCACCAGCGGGAGCGCAGCGCCGATCGCTCTTGACGTGCACAACATGCAGCCCAGCATCAGAGCAAAGCCTTGCGCCTGCGCATCTTGTGCCAGTGCCAGGGCTTCGGTTAATCCACCTGTTTTATCCAGCTTAATGTTCACCATTTCGTAGCGTCCCTCGAGAGCTGACAGGCTCTCACGGGTATGACAGCTTTCATCTGCACAGACGGGAAGCGGATGAATAAAATTCGCCAGCGCGGCATCGTCTTCTGCCGGGAGGGGTTGCTCCAGCATGGCAACGCCCAGATCGGCAAGCAGCTGACAACGGGCTGCCAGCCCTTCGCTATGCCATGATTCGTTCGCATCGACGATAAGAGTGGCATCAGGCACCGCCGCACGAATGGCGACCATGCGTTCGCTAATCAGACGATCGTCGAGCTTCACCTTTAATAATGTTGCACCGGTGGCATACAACGCCTGAGCGCTGGCGGCCATTTGCTCTGGTTCACCGATGACCACCGTTTGCGCGGTGACGATCGATTGCGGCAGCGTAACGTCCAGCAGCGCAGGCAGCGGTTTTTGTTGTTTCGCCGCTTCCAGACTCCAGAGTGCGCAGTCAATCGCGTTGCGTGCCGCGCCGGCCGGCAACCGAAGCTGAAGAGCCTCGCGCGTCAGACCCGCCTGCAACTCGGGCACCACCGTCATAATTTGCGCCATGACTGACGCCAGGCTTTCTCCGTAGCGAGGATAAGGGGTACATTCCCCGACGCCTTTTACGCCGTCCTCTTCACATTCAACCACGACCACACAGGCCTCATTACGGCTGCCGCGCGAGATCACAAACGGGGTGTGCAATGGCCAGGCTTCTTCATAGACCTTAACGCTTCTCATCACTAACTCCTTGCAGGCCGGAAAGGCAGAAAATTGGTTTGCCGTGCTAACTGCGGATGACATACACTAGCCACGACGTTAACTATTTGTAAACAGGAAGATATCTATGTCACAACTCGTTCATTTCCAGGGCAACCCGGTTGCTGTTGCAGGTTCCATCCCACAGTCTGGCAGCAAAGCACAGCCTTTTACTCTGGTGGCTAAAGATCTGTCTGACGTCACGCTGAGCCAGTTTGCTGGCAAACGTAAAGTCCTGAACATTTTCCCAAGCATCGATACTGGCGTTTGTGCTGCATCAGTGCGTAAATTCAACCAGCTGGCGACCGAAATGGACAACACCGTAGTGCTGTGCATTTCTGCTGACCTGCCGTTTGCCCAGTCCCGCTTCTGCGGCGCTGAAGGCCTGAGCAACGTCATCACCCTTTCCACTCTGCGCAGCCCGGATTTCCTGGAAAAATACGGTGTTGCCATTTCCGAAGGCGCGCTGAAAGGTCTGGCTGCTCGTGCGGTGCTGGTGATCGACGAAAACGACAACGTTGTTTTCAGTGAGCTGGTTAACGAAATCACTACCGAACCGGATTACACCGCTGCACTTGAGGCGCTTAAAGCCTAAACGTAAAAAAGCCTCTGCAAAGAGGCTTTTTTATTTATTCGTCACCCTTCTTCTGATTTAACCCATACTCGCGCAGCTTATTCGCAATTGCGGTATGTGACACCCCAAGACGTTTAGCCAGCTTGCGCGTGCTCGGATAGCTGCGATAAAGCTGCGTTAACACCGAACGCTCGAAACGGCTGGTGATGTCATCCAGCGAGCCTTCCATTGCCTCTTCGCCTACCGAGACCGTCCCGGCATCGTAATCCGGCAACAGAATATCCTGAGGGCGCAGTTCATACCCTTCAAGCTGAGTTAATGCGCGATAGACCGCATTTTTAAGCTGACGAATATTGCCCGGCCAGCCGTAACGCGTCAGCACGGTGCCCAGGTCGGCAGAGAGCTTCGGACGCGGCACGCCCTGCTCGTCGGCAAAACGGGCCACGAACAGTTCTGTCAACGGCATGATGTCCTGCGGGCAATCACGCAGCGGCGGTATATTGAGCGTCAGAACGTTGAGACGATAGTAGAGATCTTCGCGGAATACCCCTTTCTGCACCAGCTCCACCAGGTTTTTCTGGGTGGCGCAGATGACGCGCACGTCCACGTGCACTTCATGATCTTCCCCCACACGGCGGAACGTGCCGTCATTGAGAAAACGCAGCAGTTTCGCCTGCATGCGTGGCGACATTTCGCCAATCTCGTCCAGCAGCACCGAGCCGCCGTTCGCCTGTTCAAAGAAGCCTTTTTTACCTTCCGGCGCATGCCCGAACAGCTCACTTTCCACCGCATCTTCAGGAATAGACGCGCAGTTCAGCGCCAGATACGGTTTTGCCGCACGCGGGCTGGCCATGTGCACAGCATGCGCCAGCAGATCTTTCCCCGTACCGGTATCCCCGGTAATCAGCAGCGGCGCCGTAAGATTTGCCAGCTTGCGCGCCTGGTCGATTACATGACGCATCTTCGGGCTCACCGCAATAATCTGGCTGAATGCGCCGACGTCCTGGCTGGAAAGACTCTGTAACTGGCGTCCCATGCGCACCGTGGAGCGCAGCATGATCACCGCGCCGGTGAGCACCCGCGCGGCATTTTCCCCTTTCAGGTAGACCGGCGTGATCTCCATCAGGAAATTCTGTCCGTTGATAACGACATGCTCGCTATGGGTATTTTGCGGGTTGCTGTCCAGCCAGCGCTGGAAATTAAAACCGGTAATCAGTTGCGTGGCGTGGTGCCCGATAAGTTTTTCCTGAGTCTGCGCAAACAGCTGGCAGCTGGCCTGGTTAACGCGCTCGACTTTATTTTTCAGATCGAGAGAGAGAAACGGCTCCGGCATTGCTTCCAGCAGCGCGCTCAGCGCAAGATGTTCCCGCTCGGACGGCATCCAGGGGATGGTGCGTACATCCGTAACGCCATCGATACGGCGGATTTCCGCCATCAGGCTACTGAAGGTATTAAATTCAATTTCGGCAAAATTGAGGTAAATTCGCCCGACAGGGTCGATCTCTATGCCACGTAAATCAATGCTACGTAAAACAAGAAGATCGAGTAACTCGCGGGTCAGACCGAGACGGTCCTCACAAAAGACTTCCAGACGCATGGGAAATTCACCGTTTAAGCCAATAACAGTAAAATGATATGTCAGATCACGGTATTCGGGAAGGTGGCTGTCAACAAATATTGACAGCCCGCACGATTAGTAAACAAAACCTCACTGAGCAGGTTTTTTATTGAGCGTCTCTTTAAGCTGGCCAATCAATTCGCGACGGAAATCCCCCAGCCGCGGCTTATCGCCATCGATCCAGGGGAGTGGACGACAAACCTCCATCGCTTTGATGCCCAGGCGTGCCGTCAGCAGACCGGCACCAATCCCCTGCGCCGCCCGGGCAGAGAGACGGGCCGCAAGATCCTGCGACATCCAGTCCATCCCGACCTCCCGTACCAGTTCGCTTGCCCCGGCGAAGGCGATATTCAGCAATACCAGTTTGAACAGGCGCAGCCGGCTGTAATAGCCAAGCTCGATGCCATACAGTCTGGCGATGCGGTTGATCAGACGCAGGTTGCGCCAGGCGATAAAGGCCATGTCCACCATCGCCAGCGGACTGACGGCGATCATCAGGGTAGATTCCGCCGCCGATCGGCTGATCTCACGACGAGCCTGCGCATCCAGCACCGGCTGAACAATGTGGGCATAGAGCGTGACCACTTCCTGGTCATTCTGGGTTTCGTGGATCGCCGCAGACCAGCGCTGAAGCGCCGGGTGAGAGTGATCAATCCCGGCCTGAGCCGCAAGCTTTTCACAAAAAGCACGCCCTTTTCCTGTGCCGTGACCGTGCAGCAGATCCCGCGCTTCATCGCGTTCGTGGGCACGCTGACGCAAACGCCAGAGGCGACGCCACTCGGTGACGACTGAGCCAACGCCCGCACCAACAATCAACGCCCCGGCGGCGCATCCCCCCAGCGCCACCCAGTCCTGCGTTTGCCAGGCATTGACGCCCCACTGCACGCCCTGACCGATTACGCTCACACCAAAAAGGGCTAACCCGGCGGTCACCATCTTGCGCCACAGGCTGCGTTTCGGGCGCAGTGCCGCATCAACCACCGCTTCCGCCTGCCCCTCTTCAACCATCGGTTCGTCTGCCAGCACGGGAGCAAAGTTGTCGGCCTGCGGCCCGCTGAAGGTTTGCGCCGTTTTAAACGCCTCATGCGGGGACTGCTCAAGCTGGCCGGTAAAATCAATGCGTGGTTTTAACGGTTCCGTCATCGCAATTTATCTCCAATTAAAAACTCCAGCGCGGCATCCAGACGGATATGCGGCAATGACTGGTCAACGTTCATACTCTGCGGACGGAAGGCTTCGAACTGAAAACCCTGGCTTTGCCAGAAAGCCTGGCCCGGCAGACGCGCCGGAACTTCCCCCGGATAGACCGTGAGCGGCGCACCGTCGCTGAGACGGTTGCCCCGCAGGGCCGGAATTTTCTCGCCATTCAGGTCAATCAACCCACTCTGCGTAGCTTGTACGGACGCCAGCCCCAGACAGTCCATGCTGATCCCTTCGAAGGCCGCATTCTGCCAGGCATCCTGCACCAGCTGTTGCAGCAGGGATACCATGTTGGCGTGCTGATCGACCGTCACATGGTCAGCTTTTGTGGCGGCAAACAGCAGCTTGTCGATGACCGGCGAGAACAAACGGCGAAACAGCGTACGCTGGCCATAATGAAAGCTTTGCATCAGCTGCGTCAGCGCCAGCCGCATATCATTGAACGCCTGCGGCCCGCTGTTGAGCGGTTGCAGGCAGTCCACCAGCACGATCTGGCGGTCAAAGCGTAAAAAGTGATTTTTATAAAAGCCCTTAACCACCTTCTCACAGTAATAATTGTATCGCTCGCGGAGCATACCGGCGTTGGTGGTCTTGTCCGCCTGCGCCAGTTTCGATTCACCGATGCTGTCAACGTCCGGCCACGGGAAAAACTGTAGCGCGGGAGCACCGGCTAAATCACCCGGCAGAACAAAGCGGCCCGGCTGAATAAAATGCAACCCCTCCTGCTTGCACTGATGCAGGTAATCCGTCCAGGCTTCGGCTATGACGGCCAGACGGTTTTCATCCGCCGGTGCCAGCGGATCCAGTCCTTCGCAAAGCTGGCGCCATTTGGTCGACCACTCTGCCCGCTGCCCCTGCAACAGACCGGTCATCTGTCGGGACCAGCTCAGGTAATCCTGCGCCAGCATCGGTAAATCGAGCAGCCATTCTCCCGGGTAATCCACAATTTCGAGATAGAGCGTGGACGTTTCTTTGAAGTGACGCATCAGGGATTCATTCGAGCGGAAACGAAGCGCAAGACGGATTTCGCTCACGCCACGCGTCGGGGTGGGCCAGGCGGGAGGCTCCCCGTGTAACTGCGCCAGACCTTCATCATAGGTGAAACGGGGTATGCCAAAATCACGTTGCGGTACGCGTTTCACCCCAAGCAACCGCTCCTCGCGCACTGCGCTAAGCAGTGGCAGGCGCGCCCCTGCATGCAGGTTCAACAGCTGATTGACCATCGCCGTAATGAATGCTGTCTTACCGCTGCGGCTCAGCCCCGTCACGGCAAGACGCAGATGGCGATCAACGCCACGGTTCACCAGAGAATTGAATTCGTTTTTAAGTCGCTTCATCGCCGTCCTTCATTGCCTGGAACCCTGAAAAAAGTCACTTCAGAATACAGTAAATTGGGGCAGATCGTTGATTATCAATTCTTAATTATTGCTATTGCCGTTTTCTCTCCAGTAAGATGGGCGCAATTGCTGTCCGTCTGGAGTGAGTAAGGTGTATGTCACCCACCATCTATGATATTGCCCGCGTTGCTGGCGTTTCGAAATCAACCGTGTCGCGCGTTCTGAATAAACAAACGAATATTTCTCCTGAAGCGCGCGAAAAGGTGTTGAAGGCGATAGAAGAATTAAATTATCAACCGAATAAACTTGCCCGCGCACTCACCTCTTCTGGCTTCGACGCCATTATGGTTATTTCGACCCGTTCAACCAAAACCACCGCAGGCAATCCGTTTTTCTCTGATGTACTACATGCCATTACGGCAAAAGCAGAAGAAGAGGGTTTTGATGTTATTTTACAAACGTCCAAAAGCAGCGAAGATGATCTGCAAAAATGCGTAGGTAAAATAAAGCAGAAGATGATCAAGGGGATCATCATGCTAAGCTCGCCGGCGAACGAGTCTTTTTTCGCGACGCTGGACGAATATGGCGTGCCCGTGGTCGTTATTGGTAAAGTGGAAGGCAATTACCAGAATATCTATTCTGTCGACACGGATAATTTCCGCGACAGCGCCATATTAACCGACTCATTTATCAAACATGGTCGCACTAAAATTGCCTGCCTGCATGCCCCGCTCGATTATCACGTTTCTATCGATCGCCTGGCGGGCTATAAATCGAGCCTTGAGAAGCAGAGTATTGCGATTAACCCGGACTGGGTTATTGATGGCGGGTATACCCATGAAAGCGCGCTTCAGGCGGCCTGTCAGCTACTCTCTTCAGACAACCCGCCCGATGCGGTTTTTGCGACAGACAGTATGAAATTGCTGAGTCTTTATCGTGCCGCGGATGCGCTAAACCTGACGATCCCGGAACAGGTCGCAATGGCAGGATACAGTGACCCAATGCTATCTCTCATTTTAACCCCTGCTCCTGGCGGCTTTGATATCCCCACCAGAAAGCTGGGCGAAGAGAGCTGCGATGTGTTGTTCAGGTGCATAGCGGGTAAACCTGCCCCGCATAAGATATTGGTTGAAACGCATTTTTCAGATGCGGCTTCATTACGCTAAAAACCAGGGGCAAACGCCCCTGGTGAAGTGTTATCAAAACGCGTAATTCACGCCGATACCGGCATAGTGGAAGCGGTCACTTTCCCCTTCGTCATGGTTTTCCCATTCGTAGGCATATTCCAGCGTCATGGATAAACCATTGTTAAAATCATAGGCGTACAGCATACCCAAACGGTTGAAATCATGTCCTTCACGCTCAGGATCGTCTTGCCAGTCCCAGTTTGACCAGCGATCGAGTCCCAGACGGGTATAAGGCGTTAGCGTCGTCTGACCCAATGAAATCGGCAGATAGGCGCGAATTTCCTGAGTGGAGAATTCACCGTTATTACGTGAACCGTCCATATTAAAACCGCGCTCTAAATAGTAATTAACTTTT
The DNA here is from genome assembly GCF_050030335.1 of Enterobacter cloacae complex sp. 302F9. NCBI lineage: Bacteria > Pseudomonadati > Pseudomonadota > Gammaproteobacteria > Enterobacterales > Enterobacteriaceae > Enterobacter > Enterobacter cloacae complex sp. 302F9. The sequence goes on from NZ_JBLGUC010000001.1 coordinate 2,525,866, forward strand.
GCCGAGACCGTTTCGTTAATTGTCCAGGTAAAACCGGTTTCGGTCTCGACGCGGCTGTCAGAATAGCCGGTTTTTTCCAGATCGTTGGCAAACTGATACATGGCAAACCAGCCGCCAAAACGCCAGTCGTCGGTTAGTTTAATATCCCAGTCAGGCTGAACTTTATAGCGCTGCATATTAGCACTACCGTCTTTAGCACCATGCTCATCCTTAAAGTGATAGCCATAATTACGGAAGCCACCGGTCAGGCCGAACGTAAAATCATCGGTGCCGATAAAACGATAGCGTAATTCTACTTCAGGTCGATCGAAATAGGTGCCGCGCGTCATGCTACTGTAATCAACCGGCCCTTCCTGATATATAGCCAGCGAAATGGTCCATGCATCCCATGTGGCATTAAACCATACGGAGGGTTCATATAATCCATCTTTATCGTCGGCCTGACCTTCGACGTTTTCAATTTCATACATGGCGCCAATATTAAATTCCCACTGTTTGGCTGATTCAGTTGCTTGCGCGCAGCTCACCCCTGCGCACAGAACGAGCGCAGCACTTCTTAGTAGAGTACTCATTAAAATATTCCTTTATAATTAACACACAAAAAACCGGAAACTTTCATTTCCGGCGAATACCTTTCTTATCTAATAGCTGTTTCAGTATCAGCATCGAAGAAATGGCACTTATTCATATCGAACTGGATGCCGATATTATCTCCGGCAACGTAATCATCTGCCGCTCCCGCACGGACAACCAGTTCATGCCCACCCACGGTGGCATAAAGCATAAATTCAGCCCCGGTCAGCTCAGCAACGCTGATCTTCGCCGTGATGTTTTCACCGCTTCGCTGTGCGGTGAGAATGTCTTCCGGACGGATCCCAAAGACAACCGCTTTACGCTGGTAACCTTGCGCATTCAGTACGGCCAGCTTGTCCTCCGGGATCTCCAGGCGCAGCGTTTCCGTCACAAAGTAGCGGTCGTCGATCGCGCCACGAATGAAGTTCATCGCAGGCGAACCAATAAACCCTGCAACGAACATATTCGCCGGCTCGTTGTAGACCTGCTTCGGCGCGCCCACCTGCTGAATGATGCCGTCCTTTAAAATCACGATGCGGGTCGCCATCGTCATGGCTTCCGTCTGATCGTGCGTCACGTAAATCATGGTGGTATTAAGCTTCTGGTGCAGCTTGCTGATTTCAGCGCGCATCTGCACACGAAGTTTGGCATCGAGGTTGGATAAAGGCTCATCCATCAGGAAGACCCCCGCTTCGCGCACTATCGCCCTGCCTAACGCCACGCGCTGGCGCTGACCGCCGGACAACGCGCCAGGTTTACGCTGGAGATAGTCGCGCAAGCCCAGGATCTGTGCCGCCCAGGTAACGCGTTCTTCAATGACGGAGGGCGCAATTTTTTGCATTTTCAGGCCAAACGCCATGTTGTCGTAGACCGTCATATGCGGATAGAGCGCATAGTTCTGGAAGACCATCGCGATATCACGGGACTTGGCGGGAACATCATTCATGCAAACCCCGTCAATAATCAGTTCACCCGCGCTGATCTCCTCAAGGCCGGCAATCATTCGCAGCGTCGTGGATTTCCCACAGCCCGATGGACCGACGAAGACAATAAATTCTTTGTCTTCGATTTCGAGGTTGAAATCCTTAACCACGTGGACCTGGTTATCATAGATTTTCTGAATGTGTTTCAGAGACAGTTGAGCCATTATTAATTCCTTATCAATACGCCCGGGATGCCCAGAACGCCGTGAGGCGTTCCCAGGTCAGTTCCTGCGTTGAATGAAGTTGTAATCCCGCATGGTTCAGGCCAGGCCCAATCCCGACCGACAGCATGCCTGCGGCGTTGATCGCATCTACCCCTGCGGCGGCATCTTCGATACCAATGGCCTCTTCAGGACGTACGTTCAGTCCTTTACAGGCCGCAAGGAAGATTTCCGGGTCCGGCTTTGAGCGGCAAATGCGCGAAGCATCGGCGCAAAAATCAAAAGCCTGATGAATACCCAACGCGTGCAAAATCCCAGGAGCATTAAGCGATACGGATGCCAGGCCAATTTTGACCTTCGCGGCGCGAATATCCGCCAGCACGTCGCGGATACCCGGCAGCAGCGAATCCTGCGTCAGTGATGCCAGCGACTGGACGTAAAGCGCGTTTTTTTTCGTCGCCAGCGCCAGGCGCTGCTCGTCACTGAACATCCCCTCTTTCCCGCCATGTTTCAGAATGCGCTGGAGGGAGTCCATACGGCTTATTCCCTTCAGCTGTTCGTTAAATACTTCGTCGAAGGTGATACCAATCTCCTCCGCCACGGCGCGCCAGGCCAGAAAGTGAAGATGCGCGGTATCGGTGATCACCCCGTCCAGATCGAATACAACAGCGTTAAGCGTCATGGCGCCCCTCCGTGGTAGCGGTCCCACTAACAGATGCAAGAAAGTCCTTACGCTCACAGACCTTTCGCCCTGATACGTACAGCGTTTTACCCCACAGCGTCAACGTGACAGGTGCGGTGGTTTCAATGGTTAACTGGTCATCTTCACAGGTAACGTGCATTGTTGCGTCCCGCCACCGCAGCGGGAAGGCGAGTTTCTGCCAGTGAACAGGCAGCTTCGGCGCAAGATGCAGCTCCCCTTCGCTAATGTGCAGGCCAGCAAATCCCTGAATGGCGCCCAACCAGATCGCACCGGTGGCGGCGGCATGAATACCATCATCGCTGCTGTGCGGGTCGTCTCCCAGGTCAATGGCGATACCATCGCGCCAGAAGGCATACGCCCCGTCAGTGTCACCGCAGCGTGCGAGCACAATGCCGTGAATGGCTTTACTCAGGGATGAATCATGGATCGTGCGTGGCTCGTAGAACGCCAGATTGGCGGCACATTGCTGCGGCGTAAACCGTTCCGGCAGCAGGTAGTTAAGCATCACCACGTCGGCCTGCTTCAGGATCTGCATCTCGTTCACTTCCGCGCGAGAGTAATCAAGCAGAATGGTTTGCTTACCCGCTTTGGCTTTATAGCGGCTCAGATCGATGGCAGGTTTTGCCATGAAGGTATCATCCTGCGGGATCACACCCTCTGCGTCGGCCTCTGGCAGCCACAGGCGCGCCAGAAACGTCCCGGCATTCTCCGTAAAACGCGCATCTTCACGCCCAAACATCGCCATAAACTGACGCGCGCAGGCAACGTTGTGCCAGGCCAGATAGTTGGTGTAGGCGTTGTTGTTGACATGCTCGGTGTATTCATCCGGTCCAATTACGTCATGGATCTCAAGACGACCATTAATTTCCGTCGCGCGTCCCATCCAGAACGAAGCGGTTTCCATCAGCAGCGTCAGGCCCTCATTGCGCATAAAGGCATCGTCGTGTGTTGCCTGCCAGTAAGCGACAACGGCCCAGGCAATATCTGCCACGATGTGGTGTTCAGCGAGTGCGGAGGCGACCTTCTGGCGAACCCCGGTGCGGATGTTAATGGCCGCGAATTCTGGCGTCTCTTCCTGTCCGCTGGCGGCGCTTTCCCACGGGAACAACGCGCCCGGCCAACCGTTACGGCGTGCTTTTTCACGCGCGCCCGAAAGATTGAGCCAGCGATAGCGCAGCAGACTGCGGGCAATCTGTGGACGGGTAAACAGATGGAACGGCAGCAGGAAAATTTCGGTATCCCAGAAGACGTGTCCCTTATACCCCTCACCCGTCAGCCCTTTAGCCGCAATACTGCTTCGCTCATCATGAGCAGGCGTCATTGTCGTCAGATGCCAGACGGCGTAATCCAGCGCCAGCTGATCCTGCTGTTCTGCACAAGTCACTTCCACCCGAGCATCACGCCAGACCGCTTCCCAGGCGTACGCTGAGCTCTCAAGCAACGCATCGTAGCCTCTTGCCGCGCAGACTTTGAGATCGGCCAGCGCGTTGCGGGCGAAAGACTCCTGCGAGAGCGATTTATCGCAGCGATGCGTCAGCCAGACGATTTTTTCAAGCGTGACAGTGTCACCTTGCGAGATAGTCAGAGAATGATGAACGCTGAGGCGACGATTTTTGGCGGTGAAACAACTGTCGCTCTTAGCGGAGAGCTGACAAAACGCCGAAACAACAACTTCAGACGCCCGGTCCTGCGTTTCATACACACCCTGCATGTAGTGCTGGTCAAAGACCCTGACCGAGATTTCATCCAGATGCTGCCTGCCGCTGTTCGTTTGTGTCGCATCTATGCCGGTTTTCAGCACGGCCTGAGCGGCGCCGTCAAGCGGTGTGATCGAGAGCTGCATTGCCACTAAGGGCAACTGGTCCAGCGAAACAAAACGACGGCTCTCGAGGCGATAGCGTTTTCCGTCCGGCGAACGCCAGACAACGTTACGATGCAGTTCGCCGTTAGCAAAGGCCAGCTCGCGTTGCCACTCAAGAATTTCGCCTGAAAGGAGCGTGAAATTGACGCCGTCCAGCTCAATATCAATCCCGGTGACATCCGGCAGATTGATCAGCTCAGTGGTTTCGTTGCGTCCCGCGCGATGATACAGCCCGGCGAGATACATGCCTCTGGTCTGCTGGGTGTAATCTTCTTCATGCGTGGCGCGAATGCCCATGTAGCCATTGCCGCAGGCCATAATGGACGCGTACTTATTCAGGCTATGCGGGCAAAAGCCCGGATCGGTTAATACAGACTGGTTCAGCATAACGTCACGCTTTCCCCTGTTTCCGCGGCTTCATATAACGCCGCGACTAATTGCTGGATCACCAGCCCCTGCTCCGCATCGGCAATCATGACCGGCTCGCCCAATACGTGGCGAACAAACGCGTCCATACTGCGCAGATGTCTCCGATCGTCAGCTTCTTCACGCTGGGTCAGCGTCTGCAAAACACCGGCTTCGTCGTTATAAATGTGTGCCGGGAACAGCGTTGCACCCGCCTTCTCACCGCAGAAAGAGACGTTCATGATCGACTGCTCGCGGATATTAAGCGCAAAAGAGGTGTCCAGACGCAGAATGCCACCGTTGCAGAACTCAATCGTGCCAAACAGGGCATCTTCCACGGTAAACTGCGCAGGATCCCATTCGCCAAACTGGCCGGTGTGTTTCCGGTTCCCCAGTCTCCGGAAGCTGTGCGCGGTTACCCGCTTCACGGCCGGGAAGCCCAGCACATACATCGCGGCATCCAGCATATGAATGCCGATATCGATCAGCGGCCCGCCGCCCTGAAGCGATTTATTGGTGAACACGCCCCACCCCGGCACACCGCAGCGACGCAGCGCCTGCGCGGAGGTGAAGTAAATTTCACCGAGCGTTCCGTTCATAACCGCATCGCGCAGGAGCTGGGTATCCAGGGCAAAGCGATGGTGAAAATCGTACGCGAGGACTTTTCCGGCCTTGCGCGCCGCGAGACGCATCTCATCCGCCTGGTGCGGCGTCATCGCCGGCGGCTTTTCACACATCACATGACAGCCTGCTTCGAGAGCCGCCATCACATGTTCAAAATGGAACCGGTTAGGCGAACAGACGCTCACCACATCCGGTTTTACTTCCTGCAACATCTCGTGAGCGTCCTGCCATGCCGATGGAATAGCATAACGTTCCGCGAACGCCTGTGCCTGCTCAAGGCGGCTGTCCATGACAGCCACCATTTGAACATCACTGCGCGTGGCGTAATACGAGGCATGCACTTTGTCTGCAACCTGCCCGGCGCCAATGATGGCGACGCGCAGAGGCAAAGGTGTAGAAGCACTCATCACGCTCGTCATCCTTAGCATTCACGCAAGTAAGTGAGAGAGTCCTTATAGGCCTGAGCCGGATCGTCGGCACGCACCCGGCACTCGTACACGACATAACCCTGATAGTTATCGGCACGCAGCTGATCGAACAGGCTGGCGAAATCGAGGCTGCCGCTGCCCGGCTGATAGCGGTGGTTATCAGCAATGTGCACATGACCCAGCAGGTCGCGGTTGTGATGCAGCGCTTCCGTCAGGGAGTCTTCTTCAATATTCATGTGGTAGAAATCACCGATGATCTGCACGTGCTTCAGGCCGTTCTCTTCGATATAACGACGCGCATCGGCCAGGGTGTTGATCATATGATCCTGATAGCGGTTCAGCGGCTCCAGGTAGACGGTAGTACCGGTGCGCGCTGCCACCTCATCCAGCCAGCGCAGGGAAGCGCTGACCGCTTTGCGATCGCCGTCCAGGCTACGTGGCGAAGTCATTGGCGGCAGACGGAAGGTAAACATCCCCCACGCAGCCGGAACGATAATCCCCTTGCCGCCCACTTCTGCCAGCGCTTCCAGAATGCGTTCAATCTGCTGTAGACCGTTCAGGCGGCGTTCTTCGATAAAATCCCCGATCCAGCCATCGTATCCGCCACAGGCCGTCGTGACCGGCAGGCCGGTGGCTTTGATAGCCGCTTTTACTTCGTCGAGATTTTCCACCAGCAGTCGGCCATCGATTTCGTAGCCATCAAATCCCATCGCTTTGATGTATTCGAATTTTTCCATGATAGCGGTCGGGAAAAAGGCCTGGTTTTGTGTTGCGATTTTCATGATTTGCTGTCCTTAGCTTAAAAAGTGACGCCCATTTTGATACTGAGTTCCGGGTGCTGATCGACATACTTCATATAGCTTTCCGGGCTGGTGGTGAAGGTGACGACCGGGTCGATCAGATCTTCGCAATTGAGATAACCGTTCATCAGCAATTCCCAGCAGGTCTCTTCAATACGCTTGCGGCTCCAGCGCGGATAATCCGGGTTGGGTTCACTGCATGCGCGGGAGAAGACAATTTTGGCGTTATTGAAGTGTGCTTCGCGACCAAGGTTGAAGCCCGCCGCGAACGGCTTGGCGAAAGCCACATAGGAGATGGTGCCGCCGTAGGCGAGACCGCGCAGCGCAGATTGCAGCGCATCTGCGAATCCGCTGGTTTCGATGATCACATCTGCGCCCTGCTTGCCGGTCAGTTTCTTAATTTCCAGACCGACATCGGTACCGATTGGGTTCAGGCAGTGGTCTGCACCGTGACGGCGGGCGATCTCACAGCGGTGTTCGATAGGATCGACACCAATAACCACTGACGCGCCGGCTTTTTTCGCCAGCTGAATCGCAATCTGGCCAATCGCGCCCAGCCCCACAACCACGACGAAATCCCCTACGCGGACGTTAGCATCACGCACGCCGCTCATGGCGAACTGCGCCGGATCGTAACAAACGGCGTTTTTCCAGGATGCGCCCTGCGGCATTTTGCGCAGCTTATAGTTGTTCACCGCGTTAACGATGACCGTTTCCTGCAACGGGCCGTAGCAGCAGACGCTGTCGCCGATCTGGTATTCCGTCACGTCCGCACCACATTCGATGATGTCGCCGACGATCATGTTCCCCAGCTGGAATTTACCAAATTCGATACCGCGCGCTGCACCTTCTTCACGCGGGGTAAACATCTGCCACTCAGCGTTGAACTCTTCATCGATGAACGGGCTTGCCGCGCGGAAATCCACGACTTCAGTACCGTGTTTCGGGGCGCCATAACGGGCACGAATCTTCACCTCGTGTGCTGCAACAGGACGATCTTCGTATTCCACCAGCGCCGCTACACGAGGCGCTGTCGCAACTAATTTTTTCATGACTGACTCCTTGTTAAAATCGGCCGCCTCAGCCCTTCACGCCGCCGGCGGTCAAACCACTTTTAATGAAACGTTCAGACAGGGCATACATAATGACGACCGGAAGTGCCGTTACCAGCGATGCAGCCATCATGCGACCCCAGATGTAATCTGGCGTACTGAAGAGCGTGTTCAGCCCGACCGGCAACGTGAAGTTGCTGGCGCTGGACAGGAAAATGGAGGCGAACAGATAGTCATTCCACGCCACCATGAAGCAGTAGACAAAGACCGACACCAGACCCGAGATCGCCAGCGGCACGGTGATGCGGAAGATGATTTGCAGGCGGTTCAGGCCGTCCATCATCGCGGCTTCTTCGATTTCGTCCGGGATGGTGTCGAAATAGCTGCGCAGCATAAAGACCGCGGTAGGCAACGTCTGCGTCACCATGGTGATGATCAGCGCCAGTTCGGTGTCATAAATGCCGAGCGCGGTGATGATTTTGAACAGCGGCACCACCAGCAGGATCCCGGAGAACATATAGACGGTGTAGAAGCTCGCATTGATCGTCGTGCGCCCTTTAAAGCGCAGTTTGGATAACGCATACGCGCCCAGCGTGCCGAGAAACACCGCAATGACCGAGGAGGTCAGCGACACCACCATACTGTTACGGAAGTAATCCACAAACGGGAAAATCAGCGGGTTAAAGATGTCGATGTAGTGCTGTAGCGTCCACTCCTGCGGCAGAATGGTCGGGTGCAGCGAGATCGCCTCTTTCGCACTTTTGAACGACGTCATCAACATCACAAAAAACGGAAACAGCGTGATAATCAGAAATAGCGCCAGTCCCAGATAAAAACCGATACGGCCCAGAACGCGTTTATTTGTTGCCATTGAGGTTTACCCTTTTTCTGGTCAGCAGAATGACCGCGAAGATGATCACAAACAGCACAACGGAAATGGCGGCTGCTTTACCCAGGTCATTGAACGCAAAGGCGGTTTTGTAGAGATATACGCCCAGAATGTCGACCTTGGTGGTGAGCAGATACACATCCGCAAACATGTAGAACATCCAGATGGTTCGCAGCGTGACCACCGTGGCCAGCACCGGCATGATGGCGGGCAACGTCACGATACGAAAACGCTGCCAGGCATTTGCTCCGTCCATCTCTGCCGCTTCGTACAATGATTTATCAATGGTCTGCAAAATCGCGAGGAACGAGATAAAGGCGTACGGGAAGTAACGCCAGATGGCGAACAGCACAACCAGGACAAAACTGCTGCCAGGATTATCGAACCACAGCGGCGCCTGATCGTAGAGATGCAGCAGATCAACGCCCAGGTAGTTCACAATCCCGTAGCCGTTGTTGAACATATATTTCCAGGCAAATACCAGTGAAATAGACGGCGTCACGTAGGACAGAATCACCAGTGAACGTGCCGTTTTCCGCATGCGGAATTCACGGTTAAAGAAGATCGCTACGGCCAGCCCCAGCCCGGTGCTGCCGAGCACGACCAGCGCCGTGTACCAGAACGTCATCCACAGGGAGTGCCAGAACGCAGCATCGCCCAGAATGCGAATGTAGTTATCCAGGCCGACAAACACCGCATCAATACGCGGGTTCAGCGGTAAACGTAAAAAACTGATTTCAATGTTGGAAATCATTGGCCAGGCCACCAGGCCCCCCAGCAAAATCAGGCTGGGGGCCAACAGCAGCATGGCGAAAGGCATATCTGAACGACCAGAAAACAACGTCTTCATAATTCCCTTCGCAAAGCGCTCCTATCGTTGTGATATCAGGTCAGTCAGTTTCTTCTGGCTGTTGCTTAACGTCGCATTGAGATCTTTTTGTCCCACCGTCACGTTATGCACCATGGAACTGATAATGCCGGAGCCGGTAACGTCTCCCATGCGGGTAAAGTTTTTATCGCCCACGGCGCCAAATACCTGGACGTTCGGGAACTGCGCAATCAGCTCGTAAGGCAGTTGGCCAAAGGCTTTGATCACGTCGTTGTTTTTCCAGCTCTCAGTGCCCACCACGAGTTTGTTCACCGGCAGCGCCGCGCCAGGGGACATCATCACCCAGTCAGACGCGTTTTGAGCCTGCTCCATCCAGGTCACAAACTTTTCTGCCGCCTGCGTTTCCTCTTCGGTCTGGCCGGTCGTGATCGTCAACGAGGTGATCATGCCGTACACGGCTGATGATTTTTCCGTCGGGACCACGAACCCCAGGTTGGCCGGATTGCCATCTTTGTAGACCGCGGGCAGGATATAGGTGGAGTAAACGGCCATCGGCGCAGAGCCGTTCATGAAGGCGTCTTTGATCTCCATGACATCATTGGAGCCCGGCATGGTGTTCGCGGCCAGTGCCCGATAAAACGCCAGCGCTTTCGACATTTCAGGGGTATCGATTTTCACGTTGCCGTTTGCATCAAAGACGTTGGCTCCGCCTGACAAAGCAAACTGCGAGAAGGCCTGCTCCGTCATGACGCTTTCTGCGGTTGGAAGCGCGATACCGTAATGTTTTTTCGCCGGATCGTTGAGCGCCTGACTGGCTTTCAGCAGTTGCTCCCAGTTGTGCGGTTCTTCGATTCCCGCTGCCGCGAGCGCATCTTTGTGATACCAGACGCCGGACAGCCACGCGCTAACCGGCACCCCCGTCCATGCCTTGCCGTCTTCGGTGCGAACAACGCGTAAAATACCGTCGTAAAAGGTATCTTCACCGACGGCGTTAATCGCGTTGCCGATCGCGTCACGGTCCAGCAGTTGCTCTTTATCCATGACTTTGGCGTAGTCATGGCTGACTTCAATCACTTCCGGCAGCGCGCCGGTACGGGCCAACGTAATGACCTTGGTGTTATAGGCATCTTCCTCAACGGGGACCTGTTTCACCGTAATAGTCTGGTTTTCTTTCTCGAATTTTTCGATCAGTTTCGTAATAACTGCCTGACGCTCCTGTTCTACCGACGAGTGCATAAACTCAATGGTGACCTGAGATGCTTTATCGTCCTTACAGCCTGATAACAGGGCGCACGAAACCAGTGCTGATAACAGCACAATTTTGGGCATTTTCATTTTAGGGTCCTTTTTAGTTTTCTTTAATCCACATTACCTGCCATGGATTGAGGGTCAGTTCCGTACCGCTAATTTCTTGTCCTGAGAGTAATTCCCTACCAAAGAGCGTTTGTCCATAAACGGTCTGCATTTTATTGCTAAAATTAAATAATGCTGTCATTCGCTCACCATTTTCAGCAACACGAACAATTTTAAGAATATGTTCACCGATTGCGTCAAAAATAGCCTGACTATCCGGATGGAACGCACGCTCGCCGCGACGAATAGCAATAAGCTCACTCAAACGAGAATAAATTTGATAACGAATACTCTTATTATTAAGCTCCCGATCAACCTGACCTGCGGTGTATTTCTTCCTGTTTATCGCGCGATTATATCCGAGACGCTCGACACCTTCATAATCGTTACGCGAACCAAGAATGCTTTGAATATATACAGCCGGTACGCCAGGAAAACTTAACAACACAGCATGCGCCAGGATGAACCGCGCAATGCGCTCATCATCTGAGCTGTCTCGCAAACTCAACGCATCAAGATAGGTGACATTAATTTCATAGGGGCTTCGCGTTCCGTCAGGATTATTTTTCCAGTTGACCAGCGCGCCTTCCTGCTGAAGCTTTTCGACCAGCGAAAGGATCTCTGATTCCGGAAGGATGCCGCGTAACGGGTTCAATCCGATACCATCATGTGAAGCCAGGAAATTAAACCAGGTGGTGTAAGTTGAAGGCAGCGCCAGCGAGCCCGCCCACCGGCACAGGGCTTTAACATCCTGACGATGAACGGCGTGCAGCACCAGCGGTGGTAAGGAAAACTGATAGACCATCTGGGCTTCATTTTCACCATCACCGAAGTAAGAGATATTGTCTTTGTGGGGAACATTTGTCTCAGTGATGATCACCGTGCCAGGCGCCACGGCGTCCGTAATGGCGCGGAACAGCTGGATAAGGCAATGGGTTTGTTCCAGATGGATACAGGTGGTTCCCGGGATCTTCCACATAAACCCGACCGCATCCAGACGGATATAACGCGCGCCTTCCATGAGGTAATGGAGCAGAACGTCAACCATGGCAATCAGCACCTGCGGCGAGGCGAAATTGAGATCGATCTGGTCATCGCTGAATGTGGTCCACAGATGACGAACGCTGCCATCATTAAGCGTGAACGGCGTCAGCAGCGGTAATGCGCGGGGACGCGTCACCGCCGATAAATCGGTTTCGGGATCGACAGAAATAAAGAAATCTTCGTAGCCCGGCTTCTGCGCCAGATAATTAGCAAACCATTCGCTTTTCGCTGACATATGGTTGCAAACGAAGTCAAACATTAAGCTGGCAGACTGTTTTAATTCCGCGATATCTCGCCAGGTTCCGGTTTCAGGTGCAACTTCGTGATAATCAATAACGGAAAATCCATCATCCGACGACCACGGATAAAACGGTAACAGATGGACATGAGAAAACGTGCGAGAAAGCCATTCATTATAGAACCGGGTAAATACCGGCAACGCTTTCTCCCCTTTCGCGGAGAACTGATCGGCATAGGTAATCAGCACAACGTCTTTTTCATCCCAGCCTGACTTACGCTTTTCCGTAATATTAACCGCCGCCCTTTCAAGCTTAGTTAATAACACGTCAAGGTTTGCATCTGAAAATGATTCACCGTAAATATGATTGATAAGTTTTTTAATTTTTGCGTTCACATTATTTTCCATGGTATCGGTCCCACGGATTGGCAATCTACTCCCATGTAAAATATCTGTCAACGGACCCGGGGGCAGAAAGCAGCAATCTCAGCGCAGCGCAACGCATTATTGTGAGCTGCCGCAAAGAAAGCAGAAAAGCAGAAGAAACGCAGAAGGGAAAGTCATGCCCCTTCTCTGGGCGAGAAAGGGCTTATGCGGGAGGAACTAGCGTGACAGGTAGCGCCGGGAAACGCGTTTTGCCAGCTTCTGTAACAGCGGCTCCAGAGCGACCGCCAGCAACATTCTGACCGGCTTGCGGGCAACAGACTTGATCGCCCAACCCGCCACACCGGCCGGGCCATAACGTAACGCCGTCATCAGAACCAGTTTACCTGCGATTTTCAGGCCGGGTTTTACCTTTTGACCGGCCTGTTGCCAGTTTTGTTTCATGTAAGTTCTCTCTTAAAGCTGACGAAAACGACTTCTCAGCGTAAAGGTATCGGAGGTGACATAACGTTCCATCTCGCGCAATCGCTTCTCCCCTGCGCTCAGCTGTTCATCCACCGCGTTCAGGAGATCGCTGCTGGTTGGCGTGTTCTCCGCATCCAGCTCACCTTCCGGCATAGGATCGAGTACAAACGACAGAATGATGTATGCCACCAGTGTAATAAAGGCCAGGCCGAAGAAAATCGATAATACAGTGACCACACGCACCAGTTTTACCGGAACATCCAGATAGTGCGCCAGCCCGGCGCAAACGCCCCGAACCATGCCCTGCTGTGGGATCCGCCACAGTTTTTTATTCAGATTCAGTCCAGCCATTACCGTTCCCTCCAGTTCGGGTGTTCCGCGTCCAGGATCGCTTCCAGCGCCTGAATACGTTCGCGCATTTTATTTGCCTCGGCAGAGAGCTGCGCCAGCCGCTGTTGTTCACTCTGCGACAGCTCACCGCGTGAAGAGCGGTTGCTGTAGTGCAGCCATAACCAGATGGGCAGAACAAACAGCACGAAAATGGTCAGGGGTATAGCCAGAAAAAGCGCGCTCATGTGTACTCCTTGTCTTACGATGCGGCACGCTCAGGTGCCGCAGGAATTATTATTGGTTGTCTTGTTTCATTTTGGCTTTCAGCGCAGCCAGTTGCTCGCTAATTTCATCATCGGCCTTCAGGTCAGCAAACTGCTGATCGAGGGTTTTCTGTTTACCGATGCTGTGGCTCTCGGCTTCCGCTTCCATGTGGTCGATACGACGTTCAAACGATTCGAAACGGGCCATCGCTTCATCCAGCTTGCCGCTGTCCAGCTGGCGACGCACGTCGCGGGACGAGCTTGCAGCCTGGTGGCGCAGCGCCAGCGCCTGTTGACGTGCACGGGTTTCGCTGAGTTTGTTTTCAAGCTCACCAATCTCTTTCTTCATACGCGCCAGAGTATCATCCACCAGCGTCACTTCGTGTTCCAGCGTGGCAACCATGTCGGTCAGCTTCTGCTTCTCAATCAGCGCAGCGCGAGCCAGATCTTCTTTATCTTTACGCAGCGCCAGTTCCGCTTTTTCCTGCCATTCGTTAAGCTGGGCAGTTGCCTGCTCGATACGACGCGTTAACTGCTTTTTCTCTGCCAGCGCGCGGGCGGAGGTGGAGCGTACTTCAACCAGCGTGTCTTCCATCTCCTGAATCATCAGGCGCACCAGCTTCTGCGGATCTTCCGCTTTCTCCAGCAGCGAGTTGATGTTGGCGTTCACGATGTCGGCAAAACGAGAAAAAATACCCATAATTCAATCCTCATAGTTCTGTTATCGGGCGATGCCCTGCTGAGTAGTTAATACAAATCCCATGCCAACTTTTTATCTTATTGATTTTACTGAGTGTGATTGATATTTATCCAGCCAGCGGCTATTCTCACCTGGTGAATATCACTAAGGAGTGGTTAATTTCATCATGGCTGAATATAAAGATAATTTGCTTGGCGAGGCCAACAGCTTCCTGGAAGTGCTTGAACAGGTATCGCGCCTCGCGCCACTGAATAAACCGGTGCTGATTATCGGTGAGCGCGGAACGGGTAAAGAACTTATCGCTAACCGCCTGCACTTTCTGTCTGGCCGCTGGGACGGCCCTTTTATTTCGCTTAACTGCGCGGCGCTGAATGAAAACCTGCTCGACACCGAGCTGTTTGGTCATGAAGCTGGCGCCTTTACCGGCGCACAAAAACGCCATCCCGGACGCTTTGAGCGCGCCGATGGCGGAACGCTCTTTCTCGACGAGCTGGCGACCGCGCCGATGCTGGTGCAGGAAAAGCTGCTGCGCGTCATTGAGTACGGTGAACTGGAACGCGTTGGCGGCAGTCAGCCGCTTCAGGTCAACGTTCGCCTGGTATGCGCCACCAACGCCGACCTGCCCGCGATGGTGGCTGAGGACAAATTCCGCGCCGACCTGCTGGACAGGCTGGCTTTCGATGTCGTTCAGCTGCCGCCGCTGCGGGAGCGGCGCAGCGATATCATGCTGCTGGCCGATCAGTTTGCCATTCAGATGTGCCGGGAACTGGGTCTGCCTCTCTTTCCGGGCTTCAGCGAACGGGCCACCGGGACCCTGCTCGGTTACTACTGGCCGGGCAATATTCGTGAACTGAAAAACGTGGTGGAACGGTCCGTTTACCGGCATGGCAGCAGCGAGACCGAACTGGACAACATTATTCTCGATCCTTTTCGGCGCGAGGATAAACAGCTCCCTGCTCCGGCGACGCGCCAGCAGGCTCCGGCGTTGCCGCTCGATTTACGCCAGTTCCAGCATCAGCAGGAGCAACAGCTGCTTGAGCAGAGCCTGAAAGAGGCGAAATATAACCAGAAACGGGCAGCTGAACTGCTGGGTCTGACCTACCATCAGTTAAGGGCATTGCTCAAAAAACATCAAATGCGCTGACATTATCAGCACTTACCCCCAGACATTTTTACGAAGCAGGCGTAAGTGCGATACACTTTGCAGATCGAATCTAAAAACCTTAAAAACTATGCGCCTGGTTTTATCGTCCCTGTTTGCACTCGGTCTGTTCAGCAATCTGGCCTTTGCTGCGCCCGATCGCGCTGTGCCCCCTGATATCCGTGATAGTGGTTTCGTCTACTGCGTCAGCGGGCAAGTTGATACCTTTAATCCGCAAAAGGCGGGGAGCGGCCTGATTGTTGATACGCTGGCCGCGCAGCTTTACGATCGCCTGCTTGATGTCGATCCTTACACCTATCGGCTGGTCCCGGAACTTGCCGAGAGCTGGGAAGTGATGGATAACGGCGCCACATACCGCTTCCGTTTACGCGATGACGTCGCTTTTCAGCACACCCCGTGGTTTACCCCAACCCGTAAGCTCAACGCGGATGACGTGGTTTTCACCTTCCAGCGCATATTCAACCGCAATCATCCGTGGCATAACGTTAATGGCGGGAACTTCCCCTATTTCGACAGTCTGCAATTCGCGGACTCGGTCAAAAGCGTTCGCAAACTGGATAACCGTACGGTTGAGTTTCGTCTGAATCGCCCGGATGCCTCCTTCCTCTGGCATCTGGCGACGCACTACGCCTCGGTCATGTCAGCCGAATACGCGGATCAGCTGACGAAAAAGGATCGTCAGGAACGTCTCGATCGTGAGCCTGTAGGCACCGGTCCGTTCCAGTTAGCAGAGTACCGCGCCGGACAATACATTCGCCTGCAACGACACGATCGTTTCTGGCGCGGCAAGCCGCTGATGCCGCAGGTTATTGTTGATCTGGGTTCAGGTGGAACAGGCCGACTCTCCAAACTGCTGACCGGCGAGTGCGACGTGCTTGCCTGGCCTGCGGCCAGCCAGTTGACCATTTTGCGCGACGACCCACGCCTGCGCCTGACCCTGCGCCCGGGCATGAACATCGCTTATCTGGCGTTTAACACCGATAAGCCGCCGCTGAATAATCCGGCCGTGCGCCATGCGCTGGCGTTAGCGATCAACAACCAGCGTCTGATGCAGTCGATTTACTACGGTACCGCGGAAACCGCCGCCTCTATTCTTCCGCGCGCCTCCTGGGCCTATGACGGCGAGGCGAAGATTACGGAATATAATCCGGCGAAAGCGCGCGAACAGCTTAAAGCGCTGGGGGCAGAAAACCTGACGCTACAGCTGTGGGTGCCCACCAGCTCTCAGGCGTGGAACCCCAGCCCGCTGAAAACGGCTGAGCTGTTGCAGGCTGATATGGCGCAGGTGGGCGTTAAGGTGATCATCGTGCCTGTCGAAGGCCGTTTCCAGGAGGCGCGTCTGATGGACATGAATCACGACTTAACGCTGGCTGGCTGGTCCACCGACAGTAACGACCCGGACAGCTTTTTCCGTCCGCTGCTGAGCTGTGCGGCAATCAACTCCCAGACCAACTACGCCCACTGGTGTAACCGGGAATTTGATGCCGTGCTGCAAAAAGCGTTGGCGTCTCAACAGCTTGCCTCACGCATTGAGGCCTACGATGAAGCGCAAAATATTCTGGCCAGAGAACTTCCCGTGTTGCCGCTTGCCTCTTCCCTGCGCCTCCAGGCCTACCGTTACGATATTAAAGGGCTGGTACTCAGCCCGTTTGGTAACGCCTCCTTCGCGGGCGTGACCCGTGAGAAAGAACAAGAGGTGAAAAAACCATGATTATATTTACCTTGCGTCGGCTGCTGTTACTGCTGGTGACCCTGTTCTTCCTGACCTTTGTCGGCTTTAGCCTGAGCTACTTTACGCCGCACGCCCCGCTTCAGGGCTCATCTCTCTGGGACGCCTGGCTGTTCTGGTTTAATGGCCTGCTGCACTGGGATTTTGGCGTGTCCAGCATCAACGGACAGCTCATCTCCGAACAGCTGAAAGTGGTTTTCCCGGCCACCATGGAGCTGTGTATACTCGCCTTTGGCTTTGCCCTCATGGTGGGGATCCCGGTGGGAATGCTGGCGGGAATTTATCGTAATAAATGGCAGGATAAATTTATTAGTGCGCTTGCCTTAATTGGCTTTTCCATCCCTGTTTTCTGGCTGGCGCTGCTGCTTACCCTCTTCTTCTCACTGACGTTAGGCTGGCTGCCGGTATCTGGCCGTTTTGACCTGCTGTATAACGTGCAAACGGTGAGCGGCTTCGCCATCGTTGACGCCTGGCTTTCTGATTCAGTCTGGCGCGACGAAATGATCGTGAGTGCGCTGCGCCACATGGTGCTGCCGGTGCTTACGCTGGCCGTCGCGCCGACGACCGAAGTGATCCGCCTGATGCGCATCAGCACTATCGACGTCTTCGATCAAAACTATGTGAAAGCCGCCGCCACGCGCGGACTGTCTCGCCTGACGATTTTACGTCGCCATGTGCTGCACAATGCGTTGCCCCCCGTAATCCCACGTCTTGGGCTGCAATTCTCAACCATGCTGACGCTGGCGATGATCACCGAGATGGTTTTCAGCTGGCCGGGCCTTGGGCGCTGGATGATCAATGCCATTCGCCAGCAGGATTATGCGGCGATCTCCGCCGGCGTGATGGTGATTGGCTCGCTGGTCATTATTGTTAACGTTATTTCCGATATTTTGGGTGCCATGGCCAACCCATTGAAGCATAAGGAATGGTATGCCTTACGATAACGTCTACAGCGAAAAGCGCACGCCCGGTGCGCTACGCACAGTGTGGCGTAATTTTTACGGCGACACCACGGCGATGATCGGCTTTTACGGCTGCATTGGCCTCGTGTTGCTGTGCGTTTTGGGTTCGTGGTTTGCACCGTATGGCATCGATCAGCAGTTCCTTGGCTATCAGCTTTTACCGCCGTCGTGGTCGCGCTACGGGGAGGTTTCGTTCTTCCTGGGGACTGACGATCTCGGACGCGACGTGCTAAGTCGTTTGCTGAGCGGCGCCGCACCGACGGTGGGCGGCGCGTTCGTGGTCACCCTGGCTGCCGCGATCTGCGGCCTGGCGCTGGGCATTTTTGCCGGCTCAACCCACGGGCTGCGGTCGGCTGTGCTTAACCATATTCTTGATACCCTGCTCTCTATTCCTTCGCTGCTGCTGGCGATTATCGTCGTGGCCTTCGCGGGGCCGCACCTCACCCATGCGATGTTCGCCGTCTGGCTGGCCATTCTACCGCGCATGGTGCGCTCGGTTTACAGCCTGGTTCACGACGAGCTGGAGAAAGAGTATGTCGTCGCCGCCCGTCTGGATGGCGCCACCACGTTTAATATTTTGTGGTTTGCCGTGCTGCCTAACATTGCCGCCGGGCTGGTGACGGAGATCACCCGCGCCCTGTCGATGGCGATTCTGGATATCGCAGCGCTGGGCTTCCTGGACCTTGGCGCGCAGCTCCCCTCCCCGGAATGGGGCGCCATGCTTGGCGATGCGCTGGAGCTGATTTACGTTGCGCCGTGGACGGTCATGCTGCCGGGCGCGGCCATCATGGTGAGCGTGCTGCTCGTTAACCTGCTGGGCGACGGGATCCGCCGCGCAATCAATGCGGGGGTGCAATAATGCCGTTACTCGATATCCGCAACCTCACGATCGAAATTAAAACGGGCGAAGGCTGGGTCAAGGCCGTGGATCGCATCAGTATTACGCTCGCAGAGGGCGAAATCCGCGGGCTGGTGGGCGAATCGGGTTCGGGGAAAAGTCTGATCGCCAAGGCCATTTGCGGCGTGGCGAAGGACAACTGGCGGGTGACCGCCGATCGTATGCGCTTCGACGACATCGATTTGTTGCGTCTCTCCCCGCGCGAACGCCGTAAACTGGTGGGCCATAACGTCTCGATGATTTTCCAGGAGCCGCAATCCTGTCTCGATCCGTCCGAGCGCGTCGGGAAACAGCTGATGCAGAACATCCCCGGGTGGACCTATAAAGGCCGCTGGTGGCAGCGTTTCGGCTGGCGTAAACGCCGTGCCATTGAGCTGTTGCACCGTGTCGGGATCAAAGACCATAAAGACGCGATGCGCAGTTTCCCCTACGAACTGACCGACGGTGAATGCCAGAAAGTGATGATTGCCATCGCCCTGGCGAATCAGCCGCGTCTGCTGATTGCGGACGAACCAACGAACGCGATGGAGCCAACCACCCAGGCCCAGATTTTCCGCCTGCTCACGCGTCTGAACCAGAATAACAACACCACCATTTTGTTGATCAGCCACGACCTGCAAATGCTGAGCAAGTGGGCGGATAAAATTGACGTAATGTATTGCGGCCAGACGGTAGAAACCGCGCCAAGCGAAGACCTGGTGACGACGCCGCATCATCCCTACACGCAGGCGCTGATCAGGGCGATCCCGGACTTTGGCAGCGCGATGCCGCACAAAAGCCGTCTGAATACGCTGCCTGGCGCGATACCGCTGCTGGAATCGCTGCCCATTGGCTGCCGTCTGGGTCCGCGTTGCCCGTATGCTCAGCGCAAATGCATCGAAACACCGCGCCTGACAGGGCCGAAAAATCATCTGTTTGCCTGTCATTTCCCGCTGAACATGGAGAGAGAGTGAAATGGTCGAAACCTTACTGGAAGTACGTAACCTGAGTAAGACCTTTCGCTATCGCACCGGCCTGTTTCACCGTCAGACCGTCGAGGCTGTTAAACCGCTGAGCTTTACGCTGCGCGAAAAGCAGACGCTGGCGATTATCGGTGAAAACGGCTCGGGCAAATCGACCCTGGCAAAAATGCTCGCGGGTATGGTCGAGCCGAGCGGCGGTGAAATACTGATTGACGATCATCCTCTGGAATTTGGGGACTACTCTTTTCGCAGTCAGCGCATCCGGATCATTTTTCAGGATCCGTCGACGTCCCTGAACCCGCGTCAGCGTATTTCCCAGATCCTGGATTTCCCGCTGCGGTTGAATACCGACCTGGAGCCGGAAGCGCGTCGCAAACGGATTGTCGAAACCCTGCGTCTGGTAGGCCTCCTGCCCGACCATGTCAGCTATTACCCGCACATGCTGGCCCCGGGCCAAAAACAGCGTCTCGGTCTGGCCCGCGCGCTGATCCTGCGCCCGAAGGTCATCATCGCCGACGAAGCGCTGGCGTCGCTGGATATGTCGATGCGTTCGCAGCTCATTAACCTGATGCTGGAGTTACAGGAAAAGCAGGGGATCTCGTATATTTACGTGACTCAGCATCTGGGCATGATGAAGCACATAAGCGACCAGGTGCTGGTGATGCACCAGGGAGAAGTTGTCGAGCGCGGCAGTACCGCTGACGTACTGGCCTCCCCGCTCCATGACCTGACGAAACGCCTGATTGCCGGACACTTTGGTGAAGCGTTGACGGCGGACGCGTGGCGTAAAGATCGTTAGCCGCTGCGTAACCCGCTTGCCAGCAAAGTAAACACCTCTATGGCATGCGGGAGAGTCTTCTGCGGTTCATCACTCGCGGCAATCAGCAGAGCCGCATTCAGAGCAGCGCCATTCAGCAGATGGGCTGCGACTCTGGCATCCATCTTTTTGATTACGTTGCACTCCATCATTTTTTCGATGGTCTGACGGGTCGACTCAAGGCAGCTGTTCTGGCTGGGCCAGTGCGCCGGATCGCCCAGAACAGCCGGGCCGTCAAGAAGCACGATACGCTGAACTTCCGGAACGAGCGCCATTTTGATATAGGCGATGCCCTCCGCCAGCAGTCTCTCCCAGTCATCTTCGGCGGCGGCGGCAATCGCTTTTGCGTTTGCTGCCATTTCGCTGTCTATCTGCGCGACCACCGCCGCCAGTAATCCCTTCTTGTCGTTGAAATTATGATATAGCGCGCCGCGTGTTAACCCCACGCTTGCCGTGAGTTCATCCATCGACGCTGCGGCATAGCCTTTTTCAGCAAACGCCTTTCGCGCCGCCCGAATCATTTTCTCGCGATTTTCCTGGGCCGTTTCAGCGCGACGTTTCGTAGCCATGGGACTTCCTTCATTAAGCGGTAATTATAATTTGACATACGCGGCGTATGTGGCTTACATTTTTGACATACATCGCGTATGTTACTTCTACTGCGCAACCACAACAATACCCCTGACAGAAAAGGAAAAGCCATGCATCCACGTGACCCCGTTTTCCCGGCTAATCGCCATGCCCTTTATGAAGAGCATGGCTATTCAGCTGCAATCCGCTCTGGCGATCTGTTATTTGTTTCCGGTCAGGTTGGCAGCCGCAGCGATGGCACACCTGAACCCGACTTCCCCGCTCAGGTGCAGTTGGCGTTCGATAATTTACGGGCGACGCTGGCAGCCGCGGGATGTACTTTTGACGATCTGATTGATGTCACGACGTTTCATACCGATCCTGAAAACCAGTTTCCCGTCATCATGGAGGCGAAAAAACTGGCATTTCCGCACGCTCCTTACCCAAACTGGACAGCAATAGGCGTTAACTGGCTTGCGGGTTTTGATTTCGAAATTAAGGTTATCGCCAGGATCCCTACGCCCGCGAATTAACATCTGGCAGCAAACTGATTTACCGTTAAACTATCACTGACGCACAAATGAAAGACAGCATCAGTAACTATATTCTCTCCTGGGTAGAAGAAAATAACTTTACTATTTTACACATTGATGATTTGGTTGCAGATATTGGATACAGCAGAAGAAGCATCGAAACATGGTTTAAAGAGAAGTATCGGCTCTCTCTAGGTGAGTATATTCTCCGACGGAGGTTAAGCCGTGCCGCCATTATGCTGAGAATGACGTCGATTCCGGTGACGGATATTGCGTATTTATTCCATTACCAGAGCAGCCAGGGATTCTCCAGAGCCTTTAAAAAAATGATGGGGCTGACACCCTCTGAGTACAGATGTGCCAGAGGGTGGAATTTTGACATCTTACAGCCCTCTTTTTTATTAAGCGAACTGGAAACGCCTGAGCTCGAGGTCTGCTTTCTAGATGAAACGTTTGTCTATACGCATGAAATTATCGAGCACGATCATCTTTTTGATACCTCGGTGCATGATATTACTAAAAAAATCAAAAAGCTCCTGACAGAAAACCGCCATGATATCGATAAAATTATTCTGATGCCCCGCCGCCCCGAGTTAGGCAAAAGCCGATCGTATCTGGTCGAGGTATTAATATCGTACGCTTTACAAAGCGACACGGTGACAAATAAAAAATCCCGCGTTGTGCGTGGGAGATACGCAAGAATGCCCTTTAGCGGTAGCTGGGAAAGCTACAGCGCGTTTAACAAGATTGGCTTTGTTAAGGCGATGGTAAATAAACGCCTGACGTTGCGCGACGGTATTTACCTGATGAAAATTAATGCGTACAGCGATGAGCGTGTCGATTTTGATGTTTTCATCCCCATCCTGTAACCTCAGCTGCATTCAGCCTGTCTGGTAACGATTCTGTTTTTACCGTTGTGCTTAGCCTCATACAACGCCTCGTCCACGTCACGCATAATATCATTGCTGTTGACGTTATTCTTAATGGCTGAGCACACGCCGATACTTAATGTGACCTTTACAGGGAGAGCATAATGGTAGCCCGGCCCGGTGCGCTGTTGAACGTTCTGGCGAATACGTTCCGCGACGGCAATAGCCTGCCTACTGTCCGTATCCGGCAGCAGAAGACCAAATTCCTCGCCTCCCAGTCGGGCAAAGATGTCGTTATCGCGAATGCTGTCTTTGATAATATCCACGACCGCCAGAATCACGCGATCCCCCACAAGATGGCCCCAGTTATCGTTAATCGACTTAAAGTTGTCGATGTCCAGCATCATGATGCTGGCCCCCTTTTCTGTCCTGAGCGAGCGGACCCGCGGAAGTGCCTCATAAAAATATTTACGGTTGTAGATCTGAGTAAGCGGATCGCGATCAACCCGATCGCCAAAAATTTTCAACAGGTTAAAGACATGGAACATTAAGGTACAAATCACAAATAATTTACTGAGGACCTCTACTGCCCGGCTGATATACCAGAGCGACAGATTGTAGGTATCAAGCAGTAAGAGGAAAAAATTGTAAACGATGGCGGAAAGGCAGACCACAATAATACTGTTCCAGATCCCGGACGCCAGGCGTGTCACTGAAATCATATAACAAAGTAAAGCCGACCAGAGCAGGATTAGAACATTTACGTACCTGATATCCCAGACAGGATAATGATGTTCATCTTCGTATGCTGCAATCGTTAATGTCCAGGCCGGATGGTAGCTGCTGAGATAATGGGCCAGCATCGGAAATATAACCAATGACGTCAACAATGCTAACGTCATGCTGATCTTATTTCGGAATCTGAGCGTAGATCGAATCGTGATTTTCTCCACACGGACCGCCAGCGCCAGTAATACGATAAAGCTCAGCTGCCGGAAAAAATAGAATACCGCCGTATCGTTGGTTTTTGCCGCCTGGGTAAAACCAGCATGCTCCGGAAGCTGAATAACAATGATCGTCTCAATAAAATAAACCAGCCCACTAAGAAATGCCAGGCTCAGAATGAATAATGAAAAACGCGTTCGGTCGGAGGCATACAGCATCTGGATAAAAATAAAGATAATGGTATCCAGAAAGAACAGCGCAATCATGACGATCAAATAGGTGGTCATAGGCACCCTGAAACCAGGATTATCATTCACGCAAAAGGAGTTCACCGCGATCATTAGTGCGAAAAGCACCGCACCTGACAGCATGATCAGTTTTTCGGCCAACGTAATATTTTTCATCTTCCTTCTTACCGCACACAGATAAAGACGCAAAATGGCATAGCCGTTATCAACCCTCGCGCAATTTTAAAGCGTTTAAAGGGCTAAACGGATCATTTTGCGCAAAAGGCGCTGGACACATCAACATGAGGGCGGCGTCACGGTGCCCGCTGGTTGGATGAGGCGAACCCCGCGTGCGGTGATATACTGCTGGGATACACACGAAACAGCCTGATGAAGAGTCAGTTCAACCTCTTCCGTGAGCCCATTCACGGCGCAGGAGCGAGAAATATCGTGACACAAGGGGCTGTGAGTGGGCTATAATTTCGAGCTAATTTCGAATGATTTTGAAATACTGCCTGTAACGCTATGAATTACAAGGCAAAATAAGCAATGAATATAAGGATTAAAGCTATGGGTTTTCTTTCCGGTAAGCGCATTCTGGTGACTGGCGTTGCCAGCAAACTGTCCATCGCATACGGCATCGCACAGGCAATGCATCGCGAAGGCGCTGAGCTGGCGTTCACCTACCAGAACGACAAGCTGAAAGGCCGTGTTGAAGAATTTGCCGCGCAGCTGGGTTCCAGCATTGTTCTGGAATGTGACGTTGCACAAGACGAAAGCATTGATGGCATGTTTGCTGAACTGGCAAAAGCATGGCCGAAATTCGACGGTTTTGTTCACTCCATCGGCTTCGCTCCTGGCGACCAGCTGGACGGCGACTACGTGAACGCGGTTACCCGTGATGGCTTCAAAATCGCCCACGACATCAGCTCCTACAGCTTCGTTGCAATGGCAAAATCCTGCCGCGCGATGCTGAACCCGGGCGCAGCCCTGCTGACTCTGTCCTACCTCGGCGCAGAACGTGCTATCCCTAACTACAACGTTATGGGTCTGGCGAAAGCGTCTCTGGAAGCCAACGTGCGCTACATGGCGAACGCGATGGGTCCTGAAGGCGTGCGTGTTAACGCTATTTCTGCGGGTCCAATCCGTACCCTGGCCGCTTCCGGTATCAAAGATTTCCGTAAAATGCTGGCACACTGCGAAGCGGTTACCCCGATTCGTCGTACCGTTACCATCGAAGATGTGGGTAACTCTGCGGCATTCCTGTGCTCTGACCTTTCCGCGGGCATCTCCGGCGAAGTGGTTCACGTTGACGGCGGCTTCAACATCGCTGCAATGAACGAGCTGGAAATCAAATAAGCTTGTCACTCTCTTCCCGCCAGGGAAGAGAGTTTCCTCCCGCCCCGCCCCTCGTTATTCCGTTCAGCTATTTGTTATCACCTAACAATATTTTTCCCCTCATCCGCCTTACGCCAGGATATTGATCGCCATTTTGAGATCAAGGAACGCCCATGGAACAACGCCGTTTTTCCGGCAAAGGCCACTGGTATCATGAAACCCAGTCGAATCATTCGCAGACGGACGTTCTGCCGCTGGTGCCCGAAGCCGCTAACGTCGACGACCGTTTTTTGCTCGATCTAGCCCTGCCCGATGACATTCTCGCAAGCTGTGCTGGTTGGCTTACGCATGCCCGAACCCTCTGTCATCTTTTGTTCCCACTTGATACTCCCGTGAACCGTCTGCATACGCTCAGCGCCTACGACAGGCTGAGCACGGCATTAACGGTTGCCCAGGCGTGTGGCGTTCAGCGGCTCTGTAACCACTACGCTGCTCTGCTCGCCCCTCTTCCGGGGCCGGACTCCTCCCGGGAAAGCAATCGACGCCTTGCAGAAATTACCCAGTATGCCCGCCAGTTAGCCAGCTCACCCGATGTCATCGATGATAAAGCCCAAAACCAGCTTGATGAGGTTGGACTCACAACGTATGACATTGTGCTCATCAACCAGATCATCGGCTTTGTCGGTTTTCAGGCGCGAGTGGTCGCGGTATTTCAGGCATTGCTTGGCCATCCGGTACGCTGGCTGCCCGGGCATCACATTCAGCCCCATACGCTGCCGGTCAGCTTCAGCAGATGGACCGCCACGCTACCCCCGGTTGAGCTAAAATATGCCAGTGCGCTTCAGCTTGAGGCGCTCTCACGCTGGCAGGCGGAACCGGCGCTTGAAGCGCTTACTCCTGTGCTGTGTCATGAGCCGATGCTGCTTGATCTGACGGGCGAAATTCTGCTTAACCATCCGCGAAGTGAAGGTCCCGCGTCTTCGATGCTCTCAGCCGCTCGTGCGCTGCTTGTCGCCTCTCCGGATCGCTTTAGCCCCGCCCAGTTAACGCCCCTGACCGGGTCAGGTCTCTCGCCAGAGAAGGCCATCAACCTGCTTACCCGAGATGCATTTTATGGCTGGCTGGACCGTCTGCGCGTGGCGCTCGGCAAAGAGTAATAACCATACTCTTTACCTAAAGAGCGCTTGCTGTAGCAGTGAGATTCGCGTAAAACTGTCAGCCGCTCAATGGCTACGAAAATAGAACATTATGTTTCAGGACAACCCGCTGCTAGCGCAGCTTAAACAGCAACTGCATTCCCAGACGCCGCGTGCAGAAGGGGTCGTAAAAGCCACGGAAAAGGGCTTTGGCTTTCTTGAAGTTGACGGGCAGAAGAGCTACTTCATTCCGCCTCCTCAGATGAAGAAAGTGATGCATGGCGACCGCATTTCGGCCGTTATTCATACCGAAAAGGAACGAGAGTCTGCCGAGCCGGAAGCACTGATCGAACCTTTCCTGACCCGCTTTGTCGGGAAAGTGCATAAAAAAGACGATCGTCTTTCTGTCGTGCCGGACCATCCTCTCCTGAAAGATGCTATTCCGTGCCGCGCCGCGCGTGGCGTTGAGCATGATTTTGTTGAGGGTGACTGGGCGGTTGCTGAGATGCGCCGTCATCCTTTAAAAGGCGATCGCGGTTTTTACGCCGAGCTTACCCAATACATTACCTTCGGCGACGACCATTTCGTCCCATGGTGGGTGACGCTGGCGCGCCACAACCTCGAAAAAGAAGCGCCTGAGGGCGTGGCGACTGAAATGCAGGACGAAGGTCTGGAACGTCGCGATCTGACGGCGCTGGACTTTGTCACCATTGACAGCGCCAGCACCGAGGATATGGACGATGCGTTGTATGCCGAAGATACAGCCGATGGCAAACTGCATCTGACCGTCGCCATTGCCGACCCTACCGCATGGATTGTCGAAGGCAGCAAGCTGGACGAGATGGCCAAAGTGCGCTCGTTCACCAACTACCTGCCGGGCTTTAACATTCCGATGCTGCCGCGTGAACTCTCCGACGATCTTTGCTCGCTGCGTGCGCATGAAGTGCGTCCGGTGCTGGCCTGTCGGATGACCATTGCGGCTGATGGTACCATTGAAGAAGATATTGAATTCTTCGCCGCCACCATCGAATCCAAAGCCAAGCTGGCCTATGACGACGTGTCCGACTGGCTGGAGAACACGGGTAGCTGGAAACCTGAGTCCGACAACATTGCCGCACAAATTCGTCTGCTGCACCGCGTCTGCCTGAGCCGCAGCGAATGGCGTCAAACTCACGCGCTGGTCTTCAAAGATCGTCCGGACTACCGTTTTGTGCTGGGTGAAAAAGGTGAAGTGCTGAATATTGTCGCTGAGCCGCGCCGTATTGCCAACCGCATCGTTGAAGAAGCGATGATATCCGCCAACATTTGTGCCGCCCGCGTGCTGCGCGACAAATTAGGCTTTGGCATTTACAACGTGCACACCGGGTTTGATCCAGCGAACACCGAAGCGCTGGCTGCCCTGCTGAAAACCCATGACGTACACGTCGATCCTGAGGAAGTGCTGACCCTGCAAGGTTTCTGCAAACTGCGCCGCGAGCTGGACGCGCAGCCTTCAGGGTTCCTTGACAGCCGTATTCGCCGCTTCCAGTCCTTTGCGGAAATCAGCACCGAGCCAGGCCCGCACTTCGGCCTTGGCCTTGAGGCTTACGCGACCTGGACCTCCCCGATCCGTAAGTACGGCGATATGGTTAACCATCGTCTGCTGAAAGCGATCATCAAAGGGGAATCTGTTGCCCGCCCACAGGATGATACGACGTTGCAGATGGCAGAACGTCGCCGTCTCAACCGTATGGCGGAGCGTGATGTCGGCGACTGGTTATACGCGCGCTTCCTGAATGATAAGGCAGGGACTGACACCCGTTTCCCGGCTGAAATCATTGACATCAGCCGCGGCGGTATGCGCGTTCGTCTGGTGGATAATGGCGCCGTTGCCTTTATTCCTGCCCCGTTCCTGCATGCCGTTCGCGACGAATTGGTTTGTAGCCAGGAAAACGGGACCGTGCAAATTAAAGGCGAAACGGTTTACAAGGTCACTGACGTGATTGATGTCACCATCGCTGAAGTGCGCATGGAAACCCGCAGTATTATCGCGCGCCCTGTCGCCTGATAACCGCGTAAACTTCCGGCCGTTCCGTTAAGGGGTGGCCGGGAGTTCTCTTCTGTATTATCTCCCGCAAAATCATCGTTTTTTCTCACACTTTTCTGTTTCCCATCGCCACATTTCGCCAGAATTATCTACAGTAAAAGAGAGCCGTCATTGTCGACTGCAAATGAATAATTTGTGCGCTACTCAGCAGCCGCGGGAGAAAACGTGATGGACGATCTGGAGCAGAATTTGCTGTTTCGTTACATGGGTACGCATAGCCCCTGGTGGCGACTGACAGCAGACAGCAATGCTCTGCATCTTGCTGCCAGTGAAAGCGCTGACATCATTCAGGTGGTGGCGCTGGATGATGAGCAGGCCGCGCTGATCCGCCAGCTCACCGTGATAACCTCCAGCATTGCCATGACCCTGCCCTTGTACGGTGTGGACGTTCCCGTTCATCTTGTCGGCCGTAAAATTAACAAAAATGAGTGGGCAGGAACGGCATCAGCCTGGAACGATACCCCTTCCGTGGCGCGCGACCTGGCGCAGGGGCTCTCCTTCGCCGAACAGGTAGTGTCCGAGGCTAACTCCGTGATTGTGATCCTCGACCAGAACGGGAATATTCAGCGCTTCAACCGTTTAAGTGAAGAATATACGGGCCTGAAGGAACAGGAAGTTATCGGGCAAAACGTGTTCAAACTGTTTATGAGCCGTAGCGAAGCCGCGGCCTCCAAACGCAACATCACCGGTTTTTTTCGTAACGGCAGCTCGTACGAAGTTGAACGCTGGATCAAGACCCGCAAAGGGCAGCGCCTGTTTCTCTTCAGAAATAAATTTGTTCACAGCGGCAGCGGGAAAAATGAAATTTTCCTCATCTGTTCAGGTACCGACATAACCGAAGAGCGTCGGGCCCAGGAGCGCCTGCGCGTACTCGCCAATACGGATACGATTACCGGTTTGCCTAACCGAAACGCCATCCATGAGCTGATCTCTGATGCCATCACCGCTCGGGGTGACACCCAGGTAGGCGTGGTTTATCTCGATCTGGATAACTTTAAAAAAGTGAACGATGCCTATGGGCATATGTTTGGCGACCAGCTGCTACAGGCCGTTGCGCTGGCGATCCTGAGCTGCCTGGACGAAGGACAAACCCTGGCGCGCCTGGGTGGGGATGAGTTTATCGTGCTAGCCACCGATACCTCGCAGGGCGCGCTGGAAGCCATGGCATCGCGCATACTGACCCGACTTCGTCAGCCTTTCCGCATCGGGCTGATAGAGGTTTACACCGGCTGCTCGCTGGGCATCGCGCTTGCGCCCCAGCACGGTAACGATCGCGAAAGCGTCATTCGTAATGCCGACACCGCCATGTACACCGCCAAAGAAAATGGCCGGGGCAAATTCTGCGTCTTCTCGCCAGAGATGAACCAGCGCGTATTTGAATATCTGTGGCTGGATACCAACCTGCGTAAAGCGCTGGATAACGATCAGCTGTTAATCCACTACCAGCCCAAAATAACCTGGCGCGGCGAAGTCAGAAGTCTGGAGGCGCTGGTGCGCTGGCAGTTTCCAGAGCGTGGCCTGATCCCGCCGATGGAATTTATCTCCTATGCTGAGGAGTCAGGGCTGATTGTGCCCCTGGGCCGCTGGGTTATGCTCGATGTGGTGCGCCAGGTGGCAAAATGGCGCGACAAGGGGATCAACCTTCGCGTCGCGGTCAACGTCTCCGCCCGTCAGCTGGCGGACCAGACCATCTTCAGCGACCTGAAGCAGGCGCTGAAAGACCTGAGTTTTGAATACTGCCCGATTGACGTGGAATTGACCGAAAGCTGTCTCATTGAAAATGAAGAGCTGGCCCTGTCAGTTATCCAGCAATTTAGCCGCCTGGGAGCGCAAATTCACCTGGATGACTTTGGTACGGGGTACTCTTCCCTGTCGCAGCTGGCGCGCTTCCCTATCGATGCCATTAAGCTTGACCAGGCTTTCGTGCGGGACATCCATAAGCAGTCCATTTCACAGTCGCTGGTGCGTGCGATAGTCGCCGTGGCGCAGGCGTTAAATTTGCAGGTCATTGCTGAAGGGGTGGAAAGTGCAAAAGAAGACGCCTTTCTGACGAAGAATGGCGTCAACGAACGGCAGGGTTATCTTTTTGCTAAGCCCATGCCCGCTGCCGCATTCGAGCGATGGCTAAAGCGCTATCAGGCCAGAAATGTCCGTTAGCTGGCTTTGCGTAAGCCCGTCGCCTGATGGCGATTTTGCAGCATAACCAGCCGCTCCATGTAGGCGATATCCTTCGGTTCAAGGCAGAAGGCGGCATCAACCCAATCCTCGGTAATGTCCATCAGCTCGCTTCGCGGAAGTGGCAGCACGCGCGTACGCGCACGCAGCATGGCCCTTACGCCGTTCAGCTTCGGCTGTAGCGTGTCGATAAACGTCCGCACCGAAACATAGCTCTGTAACGGCTCGAATAAGAGATCCACAAGACCATACTGCTCATACCATTCCGCCGTATGCGTCTCACCTTTGTAGATCAGCGCCTCCGCCATTTTCATGCCGGCGCGACGCGCCACCAGTGAATAGCCGCCCATGCCCGGGAACAGATTGAACGCGATTTCCGGAAAGCCTAATCGGGCATCGCGCTGGGCCAGAATGAAATGATGCGCCAGCGCGGCTTCAAACCCGCCCCCTAACGCGCTTCCTTCCACCATAGCCAGCGTGACAGCACCGGTATCAAACCCTCGCGAGGCAGCATGAACGCAGTCCACACAGGCCCGGGCATAGGCGCGTAACGCTTCGCGTCGGTTGTTTTTGATGCACTCAACGAAGAACTGTAAATCACCGCCGGTATTGTAGATGTCGGGGACCAGCGATCCGGTGACCCAAAAATCAACGACAAATCCGGACTGTCGAACCAGCCAGGAGAGATTCATGATCTCCTCGATCAGCGCATGATTGAAGCAAGGCCGTGGCGTGGCACGTAACATCATCCACACCGTACGCCGTTCGGCCTCATAATAAGCCGCCAGTTGAGTGAATCGTTCAGCATCAGTAAACAATGTGCAGGTTGTCTGGTTGATAACTGTCATAGTCGAATTCCTCTTATAAAAAAGCGCGTTGCGCGCAGTTTTAGACTAATCCACCCCTACAACCCGCAGCATACGGGGGCCAAATTTATCACTTTCATTTAT
Organism: Enterobacter cloacae complex sp. 302F9; assembly: GCF_050030335.1. Taxonomy (NCBI): domain Bacteria; kingdom Pseudomonadati; phylum Pseudomonadota; class Gammaproteobacteria; order Enterobacterales; family Enterobacteriaceae; genus Enterobacter; species Enterobacter cloacae complex sp. 302F9. Next base: position 2,557,310 of record NZ_JBLGUC010000001.1, read on the forward strand.
GAACTTTGGTTATTGCATTTTTTACCTTCTCTTTTGAATCAATTTTCTGCATCATTGATAATATTAACTTTTCGCTTCAGGGTGAGCTTATGTCTAACATTGATGCAACAGCCGTGGCACAGCGTATTGATACTGTGCTGGATATTCTTGTCGCAGGCGATTATCACTCTGCTATCCGTAACCTTGAAATCCTCAAGTCTGAACTGCTGGCTGAGAACGGCGCTGATAACGCTCCAGAATCCACTCAACCTAAAGCCCCGTGGGAAGTGTAGCCACGTCGTTTCCGCCCTTGCCTTTTAAATGGATGCTATGAATTCCCGACAACAAATCATTTTGCAGATGGTGATCGATCAGGGACGCGTAAGCGTGGTCGATCTCGCTAAAGCCACCGGCGTTTCTGAAGTCACCATTCGTCAGGATCTGAATCTGCTGGAAAAACAGAGCTACCTGCGGCGTGCGCACGGATATGCCGTTCCACTGGACAGCGACGACGTCGAAACCCGCATGATGAACAATTATGCGCTCAAGCGGGAGCTGGCGGAGTTTGCTGCATCCTTAGTGAATAACGGTGAGACCGTCTTTATTGAAAATGGCAGCAGTAACGCCCTTCTGGCGCGCACGCTCGCCGATCAAAAAGACGTTACCATCATCACCGTAAGCAGCTATATCGCCCATCTGTTGAAGGAAACTCAGTGCGAGGTGATACTGCTGGGCGGCATTTACCAGAAGAAAAGCGAAAGCATGGTGGGGCCATTAACGCGTCAATATGTTCAGCAGGTTCACTTCAGTAAGGCATTCATTGGTATTGACGGCTGGCAGCCCGACACCGGCTTTACCGGTCGCGATATGATGCGTTCAGACGTGGTTAACGCCGTACTCGCCAAAGAGTGTGAAGCGATTGTGCTGACCGACAGCTCTAAGTTTGGCGCCGTACACCCTTATACGATGGGTCCGGCTTCACGCTTCAGCCGTGTGATTACGGATGAGCGTTTGCGCGATGAATATCGCCAGCAATTAGAACAAGACGGCCTGACTGTCGATATTGTGAAAAAAACGGCTTGATTATCCTGCTGCGCCCGAATAATGGGCGCACTTAAACCTTTCTCTGAGAGTATTCTGACCCTGCCTTTAAGAGTTTTTACCTGTTGAAACCGTTCTAAACACGTAAAATTAATATTAGCGATATAACAGGAAGTGACTATCACCTGCGTGATGATGAAACGCCTGCGCGACCAGGTTTCACGGGAACAGAATTTAAGTATGGATATTGTCTATACTTAAAGTGCATTCCTTTCCGTGAATCGATAATTCAGGAGAAAGTATTATGACCTTTACCAGCAAAAAATTAGCCGCCGCTGTTCTGGCAATCACTGTAGCAATGTCCCTGAGCGCTTGCTCTAACTGGTCTAAACGTGACCGTAATACCGCGATTGGTGCCGGTGCTGGTGCGCTTGGTGGTGCAGTATTAACGGATGGTAGTACGCTGGGTACATTAGGTGGTGCTGCCGTAGGTGGTGTTATCGGTCACCAGGTGGGCAAATAATCACCATAACGGCTCTCACCGATATAATAATATATTTTGTATTTTCAGGTCTGACTTACGCACGTAAAAAAAAAGAGCCACGGCAATGTCCGTGGCTCATTTATTTTAGCCGCCCGCCAGTTTGACTTTCATTCCTTTGGCTTCCAGCAGCGCTTTAATTAAATCCCGTTTATCACCCTGAATCTCAATAATGCCGTCTTTTACTGCCCCACCGCATCCGCACTTCTTTTTAAGTTCAGCGGCGAGCTTTACCAGGTCTGCATCATCCAGATCAATGCCAGTGACAAGGCAAACCCCTTTACCTTTCCTGCCGCTGGTCTGGCGCTGAATTCGCACGATGCCATCGCCTTTTGGACGTTCAGCTTTCTCTTTTGGCTCTTCAATGCGCCCGGTATCCGTTGAATAGACCAGACGACTGTTGGCGTCACGCATTATGCCCCCTTTTTCAGTGATGCATTAATCGCTTTCAGGGTCTCTGCCGGATGAGCGGATTGCGTCACCGGGCGACCAATCACCATATAGTCTACACCCGCGCTCAGCGCCTGCTCTGGCGTCATGATGCGTCGCTGATCCCCAGACTCGGTGCCTGCCGGACGGATACCTGGCGTTACCAGTTTAAAGTCGCGGCCTAGCACAGATTTGAAGCGAACCGCCTCCTGAGCCGAACAGACCACGCCATCGAGACCACACTGTTGCGTGAGGCGCGCCAGACGCTCCGCGTGTTCGGCAGGTGACAACGTCACACCCAGATCGTGCAGGTCGGATTCATCCATACTGGTCAGCACGGTGACGGCGATTAGAAGCGGAGCGTCATTACCAAACGGCACCAGCGCTTCGCGCGCAGCCGTCATCATGCGTGCCCCGCCGGATGCATGAACGTTAACCATCCACACGCCCAGTTCAGCCGCCGCAGCTACGGCGTGCGCAGTGGTATTCGGAATATCGTGGAATTTCAGGTCGAGGAAAACGTCGAAGCCACGCTGGTGCAGATCGCGGACGATTGACGGGCCGAACAGCGTAAACATCTCTTTGCCTACTTTCAGACGGCAATCGCGGGGATCAATGCCATCAACAAAGGCCAGTGCGGCGTCACGGTTATTGTAATCCAGAGCAACAACTACGGGAGAATCGGTAACTACGCGGGAAGTGGAGGATGTAACAGACGTCATGACCAGCCCTTTTCGTCTATGGGCGCGCAGCGGCGCGGAACAGATAAACGGCGTGCATTCTACCTGCCCTCGGGGTAAATGAACAGAATCGAATGCTTTTCCTGCCGAACCTCAGACCGCACGGTGCTGACCAAATTACCACAACAATTAGTATGTTGTAACTAAAATGCGGAGTTTTAAAAAATCACTGCCCGTCCAGACCTCGGATTGGCTTAATGGTGGACCACGCCCGGCAGGAAGGGCAATGCCAGTAAAGCGAATAGGCGGTGAAGCCGCATTTCTGGCAACGATAGCGCGGTTTGCTCCGCACCTGTTCACCTACCATGTCTCGCAGCACCATCAGGCTCTCTTTAGCGCGCCCTTCTTCTGCGTCATTAAGGTGGTAATCCATCAGCTTATGGAATACCCGCATGGTAGGATGACGCTGCAACTGACGGGTAATGTATACCTGGGCGGTATCACTCCCTTCGTGCTCTTCAACGACGTCGGACAGCATCAGCTCGGCTGTGGCACCGGTGTTTTCTTCAACGCAGCGACGCAGAAACGCAACCCACTCGTCCTGCTTACCTAACTGCTGATAGCAGGTTTGCAGCATTTCCAGCGTTTCGCTGACCAGCTCTTTGTCCTGATCGATAACGCGAAGCAGGCTCTCCACGGCTTTGGCGTAATCACCGTTAGCCATAAAGACCCGCCCCATCATGATCGAGATGCGCGCGCTGTTGCGATCGGCCGCAGCGCCTTTCTTTAACAATGCCATGGCTTTATCCATGTCATCGCTACCCATCTGCTGGAGAGCCAGCTCGCAATAGAAGTGGGCAATTTCGACGCGTTGTTTGTCTTTACCGAGTTTGACCAGCCGTTCGGCGGTATCAATCGCTTTTTGCCAGTCGCTGGTGGCCTGGTAGATTTGCAGAAGCTGCTGTAGCGCACCGATACGGAAGTCCGTCTCATCCACCAGCTGAGAGAACATATCCTCGGCGCGATCGTAAAGCCCCGCGGCCATGTAATCCCGCCCAAGCTGCTGCACGGCCAGCAACCGTTGCTCATAGGTCAACGAAGCGCTTTCCATCAGGGTCTGGTGGATACGAATGGCACGGTCAACCTCTCCGCGCGAACGGAACAGGTTTCCCAGGGTGAGATGCGCCTCTACGGTGCCGGTATCCTCTTTGAGCATGTCGAGGAACAGATCCACCGCTTTATCCTGCTGATTGCTCAGCAGGAAGTTCACCCCCGCTACGTAGTCACGGGAGAGTCGGTTTGCTTCATCCTGTTTTGTTTGTTGCGCGCTTCTGCGGCCCATATACCAGCCATAGGCTGCGGCGACAGGCAAAAGCAGAAACAACAACTCCAGCATATTCGATTATTCCTTGACTACCGGCACACCAGAGCTCGCCGGAATGTCAGACGCAGGCGTAAGTTGATGTTCAAGTCGTTTAATTTTACGTTCAGCGCGAACAAGAGAAACACGAACCTTAAGCCAGAACAGGCCGCATACAAGCCAGCCGATGACAAAACCCGCCGCGAATAACACCGCCAGCAGGCTCGACACCCGGTACTCGCCCTGCGCCAGCAGATAGTTAAAACTTACCTGTTGATCGTTTTGCGCGCCCAATGTGACTGAAATGACAAAAATCGCCAACACCAGTAAGAAAATGAGTAAATATTTCACATGACTTCCCGTTATGTGGTTCGAGCGTATAAAGCGTGTTCAACTCACTGCAATCAGCCTTATAAGCTACCATTTTAGTGGCGGGCGCGAAATGGAAAAAGTAACGCGCCCTACATGGATTTATGGTCAAAATGCGGAATATCAACCTTCAGGTTCCGCCAGACTCCCTTTCGGCTATTTCTTCCTTCTCTTCCGGCGGCGGCGTCAATGGTCCACAAAAACGTTGTGCAAGCCAGGTCGCCAGCGTCACCAGTACCCACGAGATCAGCGTTGCCACCACCAAATCACGCGGCCAGTGCATCCCCAGCAGCATCCGGCTGCCCATTACGCCTGTCGCCCAGACCAGCAAAATCGCAATCGTGAGGGTACGCCGACGCGGCCACAGCAGTCCCACGCCAAGTAGCGCCCAGCTGGCAGCAAACATCGTATGCCCGGAAGGAAACGCAAAGCCGGTCTCTTTTTGCCAGTGTTTGCGTAAAAAGGTCGGGATATCCTGCTGTTCCGCAAGCTGCTCCTTTACCAACGCACCGCGATCTTTACGCTTTAAATTGTAGAACTCATCCACCGGAACATGATGCGTTTTTTCCAGCCAGACGACGAAAGGACGGGGTTCCTGCACGCGATCCTTGACCCACGACTTCACCCCCTGCCCGATAAGTATGGCGCCGCCGAGAATAGCGAACAGTACCAGCGCCGCGCGAAGGCGAAAGCGCAGGCACCACAGGAACCAACCACAGAGCAACACGTGCGTAATAATCCCCCACGGCTGGGTGACCGTCTCGGTTATCCAGTATAAGGCTTTCAGCCACGTCTCGTTTTGTCCGGGCTGCCACATCCAGCCGGAGAACCAAACGACCAGTGGTATAACGAGCAATACGGCGGCTCCTGCGGCCGTTCGTCTGGCAATTGAAAGCATGTCCTCTCCTTTTTCACTAAGCACCACAATCATAACTGAATTTCATCATTCTGGTGGATATGTCGGATTGTGCGTTTAACGTTTGTAAAGCGTGGTGGTGATTAGGTGAAGTTGCCGGGCTTGTGGCAAAATAGTCCGATACAGAAAGCATAATGGGGCAAAGGCACGAAACGTGTCAGCCTGGTCTGGAGAATCACATGCAGCTTAAACGTGTGGCAGAAGCCAAACTGCCAACCCCATGGGGCGATTTCCTGATGGTGGGTTTTGAAGAACTGGCAACCGGGCAAGATCACGTCGCCCTGGTATTCGGCGACATTTCGGGGCAAACGCCGGTGCTGTCCCGCGTTCATTCAGAGTGTCTGACCGGTGACGCGCTGTTCAGCCTGCGCTGCGACTGCGGTTTCCAGCTTGAAGCCGCCCTTTCTCATATCGCAGAGGAAGGACGTGGCGTTCTGCTGTATCACCGTCAGGAAGGACGCAATATCGGCCTGCTGAATAAAATCCGCGCCTACGCGTTGCAGGATCAGGGTTACGACACCGTCGAAGCGAACCATCAGCTCGGCTTTGCTGCTGACGAGCGCGATTTCACCTTGTGCGCGGATATGTTCAAGCTGCTGGGCGTGGACGAAGTGCGTCTGTTGACCAATAACCCGAAAAAAGTGGAAATCCTCACTGAAGCGGGCATCAATATCGTGGAACGCGTACCGCTGATTGTCGGCCGCAACCCGAAAAACGCGCACTACCTCGATACCAAAGCTGCCAAAATGGGGCATCTGCTGAGCGAGTAAACGCAAAACGGCCCGGCACATGTGCCGGGCGAGTTTTATCAGTCCAACATCTTACGAATCACATAATGTAAAATGCCGTCGTTCTGATAATAGGTCAGCTCTGTTGCCGTATCAATACGACACCGGCAATCCAGCACTTCTGTCGTTCCATCTGCGCGCGTTAACTTCACCGGAACGGTTTTACCCGGTTGCAGATTTTGCAGACCGCTGATATCAATCTGCTCTTCCCCGGTCAAACCCAGCGTTTTACGCGTTACGCCCTGCGGAAACTCCAGCGGCAGGATCCCCATCCCGATCAGGTTTGAGCGGTGGATACGTTCAAAGGATTCGGCAATCACCACGCGAACCCCGAGCAGACGCGGACCTTTTGCCGCCCAGTCGCGACTGGAACCGGAGCCGTACTCTTTACCGGCAATAACGGCCAGCGGCGTACCCTGCTGCTGATACTTCATGGCTGCGTCATAAATTGAAATGACCTCTGTATCCGGCAGGTGGCGCGTCATACCCCCTTCCACGCCTGGGACCATTTCATTGCGAATGCGGATGTTGGCAAAGGTCCCGCGCATCATCACTTCGTGGTTACCGCGGCGCGAACCGTAGGAGTTGAAATCGCGACGTTCCACGCCACGACTTTGCAGATACCGACCTGCCGGACTGTCCGCCTTGATGCTACCCGCAGGGGAGATATGGTCGGTGGTGACGGAATCGCCCAGCATCGCCAGAATGCGCGCGCCGTGAATATCTTTCAGCGGTGCAGGCTCCGCCAGCATTTCGTCGAAGAATGGCGACAGGCGAATATAGGTGGAATCATCCTGCCAGTCATAGGTATCGGAACCCACCACGTCGATCGCTTTCCATTCCGCTGTGCCTTCGAACACTTCCGCATACTCTTTGCGGAACATCTCGGTGGAAACTTTCTCTACCGCGCGCGCAATTTCGCGCGATGATGGCCAGATGTCTTTCAGATAGACCGGTTCATTTTTGCTATCGTGACCAATCGGATCGGTCGCCAGGTTAATGTTCATGTTTCCGGCCAGCGCATAGGCTACAACCAGCGGCGGCGAGGCCAGCCAGTTGGTTTTCACTAGCGGATGAATACGCCCTTCAAAGTTTCGGTTACCGGAAAGTACCGCGCCAACGGTCAAATCCCCCTGCTTGATCGCCATTTCAATAGGTTCAGGCAGTGGACCAGAGTTACCGATGCAGGTCGTACAGCCGTAGCCCACCAGGTTAAAGCCCAGCTCGTCGAGGTAAGGCGTGAGTCTGGCCTGTGCCAGGTAATCGGATACCACTTTCGAACCAGGCGCCAGGGAGGCTTTAACCCAAGGCTGTGGCTTGAGCCCCAGCTCTACCGCTTTTTTTGCCAGCAGCCCGGCAGCCATTAACACACTCGGGTTGGACGTGTTGGTACAGGAAGTGATAGCGGCGATCACCACGGCGCCGTCAGGGAGCTGATACTGATGCCCGTTCAGAACATAGTCCACCGGACGGTGATCTTTTTGTGCGGCGTTAACTTCCAGCTCATTGCTGGCGGCAAAGGCTTTCGGAACGTTGCTCAGGGCGACGCGGTCCTGCGGACGTTTTGGCCCTGCGAGGCTTGCCTCAACTGTGCCCATATCCAGCTCCAGCGTACTGGTAAATACCGGCTCGTCACCCGGGTTACGCCACATGCCCTGCGCTTTGGTGTAGGCCTCAACGAGAGCCACCTGCTCCTCGCTGCGACCACTGAGGCGCATATACTCCAGCGTAACGCTATCAATCGGGAAAAAGCCGCAAGTCGCGCCATATTCCGGCGCCATGTTGGCGATGGTGGCCCGGTCCGCCAGCGGCAGTGAATCCAGACCATCGCCATAAAATTCAACGAATTTGCCCACCACGCCATGCTTACGCAGCATCTGGGTGACCGTCAGAACCAGATCCGTGGCGGTAATGCCTTCGGACAATTTACCGGTCAGCTTAAAGCCCACCACATCGGGAATGAGCATTGATACCGGCTGGCCGAGCATGGCCGCTTCCGCTTCAATACCACCGACGCCCCAGCCCAGAACGCCAAGGCCGTTAATCATGGTGGTGTGTGAGTCGGTGCCCACCAGCGTATCAGGGTAAGCCACCCACTCTTTATCCTGCAATTCACTCCAGACGGCTTTGCCAAGATATTCCAGGTTGACCTGGTGACAAATGCCAGTGCCCGGTGGAACAACGCTGAAGCGGCTGAACGCCTGCTGACCCCATTTCAGAAATACGTAGCGTTCATGGTTACGTTCCATCTCCAGACGGACGTTTTCGCCGAAAGCATCGTCGTCACCAAAGTGATCGACGGTGACGGAGTGGTCAATGACGAGGTCTACCGGGGACAAGGGGTTAACCTTAGCTGTATCGCCCCCGAGACGCTTAACGGCTTCACGCATAGCTGCCAAATCCACCACCGCTGGCACGCCGGTGAAATCCTGCATCAGCACTCTGGCCGGGCGATAGGCAATTTCTCTGTCTGCATGAGCATTTTTCAGCCACCCTGCCAGAGCCTGGATATCCTCCTCGGTAACCGAGTCGCCATCCTGCCAGCGCAAGAGGTTTTCCAGTAAGACTTTCAACGACTTGGGTAACCGCGAAATGTCCCCAAGCGTTCTGGCAGCCAGCGGTAAGCTGTAGTAGCGCCAGGTTTTATTTTCCGCCTGTAATGTGTCCTTACTGGCTTCGCGTAGGGTTAACGACATAAGCTCCTCCTTAAAAACAGGGATGTCCTGACAATCATCAGGGCTGTAATTAAAGATAACACAAAGATGTCGTAACGTTTTGATAACAACCCAAATTGATAAATTTAGGAATGGTCCAACGCGAGGGATAAAACAAAAAACCCCGCCGTGGCGAGGTTTTACGATTTAGTGCAGGGCCAGCCAGAGGAGCTGACACCAGAAGAGGATCGACGCTGAGAATACGCCGAGCCATGACCAGTATTTTACGGTTGTCATGTTATTCATCATAGGGACACCAGTCTTTAATTATTTAAGGTTGCGAGGTCTGCCCTCGTTCTATATTGCTGATGTGTATTTATTAAGGAGTACAAAAGTGCACGGTCTATATTCAGACTATTTGCATCATTACGCAAAAATCAAAATTATTGTTTTTTGGGTTCGTCTTCCGCGAACACATCAATAAAGGCCTGCTGCTGCGGCGTCAGTTTCCAGGAAGCTGGCACGCTGGTTGCTGGCGCCTTACGGGCTTTGTGAGCATTGTCACGAAGCTGACACATCTCTTTTCTCGCTTCTGTACGCACCGTCATGACCATAATCAACCCCAGTAATTCCAGACAAGAAGAGCAACCACCACCCAGAACAGGGCAGAGCCAAGAAAGACCGCCAGCCAGGCTTTACGCTTAAGCGCGGGATCCCTTTGCGGTTCTTCACTTCCTGACGGCATTGCTAACCTCATACAATCGATATCGCTTATCATTTAGAGACCAAACAATTGGCACAAGTAATCAACTGATGAGATAAATCCTAAAGAAACTTTAGCCGAAAAGCCAGTGAATTTACGTATCCGAGCCCGGGAAAATTCAATCTTTTGACCAGAAATAAATAATTGAAAAGAATAATTTGCACAGCTGTAAATTAGTTTCTACTTTTGTCGCAAATTTGCGACAGTAAAACCATAGTCATCAAATGGGTTATGACGATATATGACAGTGGGCGTAGATGATGATAATTCTAATTCAGGTTTAAAGCGGAATGACGGTATCTTTCCGCAAGAGAAAGATACCGGGAGTGATTATTTGGCGGGAAGTTTAATGTCTTTAAACATCTCTTCGATGTCTTCATTGGAGCGTAACGCCACAGCTGTATCCACCACATCGCGCGTTAAATGTGGCGCAAAGCGTTGAATAAAATCATACATATAGCTGCGCAGGAACGTGCTGCGACGAAAACCTATCTTGGTGGTGCTGTGACTGAAAATATCATGCGCATCCAGACGCACCAGATCCGGGTCTGAGACAGGATCCACCGCCATGCTGGCAATAACCCCAACGCCCAGGCCCAGACGTACATACGTTTTTATGACGTCCGCATCCGTCGCCGTAAAGACAATCCGTGGCGTTAATCCGGCGCGGTTAAACGCGGTGTCCAGTTCAGACCGGCCCGTAAAGCCGAACGTATAGGTCACCAGCGGGTATTGCGCCAGTTCTTCGATTGTCACTTCGCCCTTCCCCGCCAGCGGGTGATCCGGGGTCACGACAATAGAGCGGTTCCAGTGGTAGCACGGGAGCATGACCAGATCATCGTACAGATGGAGCGCTTCCGTCGCGATAGCGAAGTCTGCATTGCCTTTAGACACGGCCTCTGCGATTTGCGTCGGTGAGCCCTGATGCATATGCAGGGAAACGCGGGGATAGCGTTCTATGAAGCCTTTGATCACCCCGGGAAGCGCATAACGCGCCTGTGTATGCGTGGTGGCAATATACAGAGAGCCTTTATCCGGCCAGGTATGTTCCCCGGCGACGGATTTAATGGCGTCGACTTTGGAGAGCACTTCCCGTGCGATGCGTATGATTTCCTGTCCTGCCGGGGTGACCTGTGTCAGGTGCTTACCGCTGCGGGCAAATATCTGAATACCTAACTCATCCTCCAGCATACGCACCTGCTTACTGATGCCGGGCTGAGAGGTATAAAGACCTTCTGCGGTGGAAGAGACATTGAGGTTATGATTGACGACCTCAACGATATAGCGAAGCTGCTGTAATTTCATGCCAGACCATCCGATTTAGCGCATGCGTCATTCGCTTAAGACGATTTGATAATAAGAAACGGGTTAACTATAACCACTATATCATTTATAGCCAGGCTGTATAGTACGGAACAAAAAATAATAACTACGTAATAAAAAAGGGCCGGAAGTACGGCCCTTTTACAGGTAAGTTACGGTAAGGGAAGATTATTTCTTGCCTTCAACCCATTTCCCGTCGACAAAGAAGGCTGACCATCCGGTCGCTTTGCCCTCTTTCTCTGCCGCCACGTACTGCTGCTTCGTTTTACGGCTGAAGCGCACCACGGTTTTGTTGCCTTCCGGATCCTGCTGTGGCGCATCGGCCAGGTAACGCAGTTTCTCCGGCAGACGGTCGCGGAAGCGGTACAGCTCTTCTACCAGCGGCGCACGGGTTTCGCGCGATTTCGGGAAGGTGTTGGCCGCCAGGAATACCCCGGCAGCACCGTCACGCAGCACGAAATACGCGTCTGACTTCTCGCACGGCAGCTCAGGAAGCGGAACCGGATCTTCCTTCGGCGGCGCCACTTCACCGTTACGCAGGATCTTACGCGTGTTTTTACAGTCGTCGTTGGTGCATGCCATGTACTTACCGAAGCGTCCCATTTTCAGGTGCATTTCGGAACCACATTTCTCACACTCAACGATTGGACCGTCATAGCCCTTAATACGGAACTCACCTTCTTCGATCTCATAACCATCGCAGGTCGGGTTATTGCCACAAACGTGCAGTTTGCGTTTTGGATCGATCAGGTAGCTGTCCATCGCCGTGCCGCATTTCTTACAGCGGCGTTTGGCGCGCAGTGCGTTGGTCTCCGCATCGTCACCTTCCAGCACGTTGAGAACTTCGTTCTCCGGCACGAGGTTGATGGTGGTTTTGCAACGCTCTTTCGGCGACAGCGCATAGCCAGAGCAACCGAGGAACACGCCCGTGGTCGCGGTACGGATCCCCATTTTACGGCCGCAGGTTGGGCAGTCGATGCTAGTCAGCACCATCTGGTTAGGCAGCATGCCGCCCTCTTCAGGATCTTTCTCGGCTTTCTCAAGCTGATTGGTAAAATCGCTGAAGAAGCTGTCGAGAACTTTCTTCCACTCTGCCTTATGGCTGGCAACCTCATCGAGGCTGTCTTCCATCTGCGCGGTGAAGTCATAGTTCATCAACTCGCGGAAGTTCGCTTCCAGACGGTCGGTGACAATCTCACCCATTTTTTCAGCATAGAAACGACGGTTCTCGACGCGAACGTATCCACGATCCTGAATGGTCGAAATGATTGACGCATAGGTGGACGGGCGACCGATGCCGCGTTTTTCCAGCTCTTTCACCAGCGATGCTTCGCTGAAGCGCGCAGGTGGCTTGGTGAAGTGCTGAGCCGGGACCAGATCAACCAGCGACAGCTCGTCACCTTTGTTGACTGAAGGCAGCGTTCTGTCTTCATCGCCTTTACGCAGCGCAGGCATCACTTTTGTCCAGCCGTCGAAGCGCAGAATGCGGCCGCGCGCTTTCAGGCGGAAATCACCCGCGCCGACGGTCAGCGTGGTGGAGTCGTATTTCGCTGGCGTCATCTGGCAGGCGACGAACTGGCGCCAGATCAGCTGATACAGCTTCTGGGCGTCCGCTTCCATATCTTTCAGCGATTCTGCCAGAACGGAAACGTCAGAAGGACGAATCGCTTCGTGCGCTTCCTGAGAATTCTCTTTGCTGGCGTACTGATTAGGACTGTCCGGCAGGTATTTCTTACCGAAGTTGTCCTCGATATAGCCACGCACCATGTTGACAGCGTCCTGGCTCAGGTTGGTGGAGTCAGTACGCATGTAGGTGATGTAACCCGCTTCATACAAACGCTGGGCCATCATCATGGTTTTCTTCACGCCGTAGCCCAGACGCGTACTCGCCGCCTGCTGGAGAGTTGACGTGATAAACGGTGCGCCAGGCTTGCTGCTGGTTGGTTTATCTTCACGATCCAGAACCTGATAACGCGCTTTTTCCAGCAGCGCCACGGCGGCCATGGTCTGATCGCGATTTTCAGGACGGAACGGTTTATCGTTGTGATGGCTCACCTGCAACGGCAGCGCATCGCCGCCCGGCGTGGTGACATTCGCATCCACTTCCCAGAACTCTTCCGGGACGAACGCTTTGATCTCGCGTTCACGCTCAACAACAAGACGAACAGCCACAGACTGCACACGCCCCGCAGACAGGCCGCGAGCAACCTTTTTCCACAGCAACGGCGAGACCATGTAGCCTACAACGCGGTCCATAAAGCGACGCGCCTGCTGAGCGTTAACACGGTCGATATTCAGTTCACCCGGCTTTTCAAACGCCTGACGAATCGCATTCTTTGTAATTTCGTTGAACACTACACGGCTGTAGCGTTTGTCATCACCCCCGATCACTTCCCGCAGGTGCCATGCAATGGCCTCCCCTTCGCGGTCAAGGTCGGTTGCGAGATAAATGTGGTCTGCTTTTTCAGCAAGCTGTTTCAGCTCGTTAACGACTTTTTCTTTGCCTGGCAGCACTTCGTAATGTGCATCCCAGTTGTGCCATGGGTTAACACCCATGCGGTTGACAAGCGCGCTACGTTCATCCTTTTTAGGCTTTTTAGCCCCTTTGGTGGAGGTAGAGTCTGCGCTCTTTTTGCTGGCTGAGCCACTGGTCGGCAAATCGCGAATGTGACCAACGCTGGACTTAACCACGTAGTCATTGCCCAGATATTTATTGATCGTTTTGGCTTTTGCCGGGGACTCAACGATGACGAGAGCTTTACCCATATTCACCTTTACCTAATTTAATTCTTCCAGGAATACGCCGCACGTTGATTTCCCTTCCGCTGACGACGAGCCATTGATATTGCGACATCGTCAGGGGATATCAACCCCTATGTGTTACCGAACGTCAGAATGGCGACATCCAGGTCATTGAGTTTTCGGGTATTTTTCTCACATCAAAGTTCATTCGTGACGAATTCCCGGTCGAATGTCAAGCAATTCTGTTGCCAGAATGACGAAAGCGCACACTGTACCTGATAAAATTCGTTACGCAACTTTATTAGCATGCAAAAGCAAATCCCGCCAGCCAGCCCCTGTTTCTTATCCCCTCGGATAACAGGGAAAATTTGCCCCCGAAGCGACCCAGGCGTAGACTATTGTCACTGTTTAAGGAGTGGAATATGCAGAATACGACCCAACCCATTGACCGAGCTTCATTGCTTATCGAAGCAAACAAACTCATTCGCGACCATGAAGACACCCTGGCGGGAATTGAAGCGACTGGCGTGGAACAACGTAATGGCGTGCTGGTGTTCAGCGGTGAATACTTCCTTGATGAACAAGGGCTACCCACCCCGAAAAGCACCGCCGTGTTTAACATGTTTAAATACCTGGCGCATACCCTCTCAGAGAAGTACCACCTGGTCGATTAAAACGAAAACGCGAGGCATCTGCCTCGCGTTTTTCTTTACAGCAGCGGCTTTTGGCCGCGCTGCAACCAGCGTAGCAGCAGGCGATCCGCGCTTTCTGCCGCGCTATTGGTAAAACGGTCGAGCAGGCGCTTACGTCGGGTGAAGCGCACCCCCACCAGCTCACGGCCTTCCATCAGGTTGAGCAGGAGGTCGTCGCTGGTACCCACTTCATCCACCAGCCCTTTCTCCTGCGCCTGCGTGCCGTACCAGTGTTCGCCCGTAGCCACCTGCTCAATGTCCAGCGTTGGGCGCATGCGGTGCACGAAATCTTTGAACAGATGGTGGGTTTCGTTCAGATCTTCCCGGAATTTCTGCCGTCCCTCTTCGGTATTTTCGCCGAGCAGCGTCAGCGTACGTTTGTACTGACCCGCCGTATGCAGTTCGATGTCGATCTCTTTATTTTTCAGGAAACGATTGAAGTTAGGGATCTGCGCGACCACCCCAATCGAGCCGATAATGGAGAACGGTGCCGCGACGATTTTATCCGCCACGCACGCCATCATATAGCCGCCACTCGCCGCGACCTTATCTACCGCAACGGTGAGTGGGATCTGTTTATCCCGCAGACGTTGTAACTGCGAAGCCGCCAGTCCATACCCATGCACTACGCCGCCCGGGCTTTCAAGGCGTACCACCACCTGATCCTGGGCTGTCGCCACGGCCAGCACCGCCGTCACTTCTTCACGCAGAGAGGAGACTTCATGCGCATCCATGCTACCTTTAAAATCGAGCACATAGACGCGCGGTTTTGCGTCAGCCTGTGGCGTGGCGAGCTTAGCTTTCGCCTTCGCGGCTTTGGCGTCCTGCTTATGTTTTTTCTTCTGGGCTTTTAGCCACAGCTTCTGTTGATGATCGTCAAGCAGCGCCAGAGACATCTCCTCCTGCATCTCATTATACTGCTCGCTCAGGCGGGTAATGCGTAACTCACCACGCTGACGCTTACGCTGCGTCAGGTTGACAATCAGGACGGCAATCACCGCGACAGCAATAACCACCGTCGCGATTTTGGCCAAAAACAACCCATACTGAAAAAGTAATTCCACGCGTTCCACCTTGATTTAACCACGAATCTTTCACGCCAGTGTACAACAGCCCTGCGCAGGCGTCTCGCTCTGGACATTACCTCTGCGAGGCGGCTTCAGGAATCCCCCGCTTCTGGTTTAAATCTTTGCAAATTGTTAATTTCCCAGCGTTCTGTCCTGTAGACTGATTGAATTCTGACGCTGTTTCGGGCATAAAGCCGAAAAGTCATAAATAAAGGTGCAAGTCACGCCCAATGCGCCTGAGGAGCCACCGTGCATTATCAGCCACAAAAAAACCTTCTACAGAACCGCATCATTCTGGTTACCGGTGCCAGCGACGGGATTGGTCGCGAAGCGGCGCTGACCTATTCTGAATACGGTGCGAGCCTTATTCTGCTGGGACGTAATGAAGAAAAGCTCAAGGCCGTCGCCCGTGAAATCGAAAACGCCGGCGGTACCCCCACGCCCTGGTATACGCTCGATCTGCTGACCTGCACGCCAGCGTCATGTCAGGCCCTTGCCCAGCGGATCAGCACACATTATCCGCGTCTGGACGGCGTACTGCACAACGCGGGGTTACTGGGCGAAGTGCGCCCGATGGATGAACAGGATCCGGAAATTTGGCAACAGGTGATGCAGGTTAACGTCAACGGGACGTTTTTCCTGACCCAGGCCTTGCTTCCTTTATTACTCAACTCCGATTCCGGCTCGCTGGTATTTACCTCCTCCAGCGTGGGGCGTCAGGGGCGTGCGAACTGGGGGGCTTACGCCGTCTCAAAATTTGCCACCGAAGGAATGATGCAGGTGCTGGCCGAAGAGTACCAAAGCCGCCACCTGCGGGTTAACTGTATTAATCCAGGCGGTACGCGCACCAAAATGCGCGCCAGCGCCTTCCCGACAGAAGATCCGCAGAAGCTTAAAACCCCGGCCGATATCATGCCCCTTTACCTGTGGCTGATGGGTGACGACAGCCGTCGCAAAACCGGATTGACCTTCGATGCCCAGCCAGGCCGCAAACCGGGGATATCGCAATGAGTGATGATCGTCATCAGCAGCGCCAGCAGCGTCTGAAAGAACAGGTTGATGCACGCGTGGCGGCCGCTCAGGACGAGCGCGGTATCCTAATCGTGTTCACCGGCAACGGCAAAGGCAAAACCACCGCCGCATTTGGGACCGCCACCCGCGCAGTCGGGCATGGGCAGAAAGTGGGCGTGATCCAGTTTATCAAGGGTGAATGGCCCAACGGCGAGCGTAATCTGCTCGAGCCGCATGGCGTTGAGTTTCAGGTAATGGCAACCGGTTTTACCTGGGATACCCAGAACCGGGAAACCGATACCGCAGCCTGCCTCGCCGTCTGGGAGCATGCCAAAAGAATGCTTTCAGACCCGTCGCTGAACATGGTGTTGCTGGATGAGATCACCTATATGGTGGCGTATGACTACCTGCCGCTGGAAGCCGTGCTGGAGGCCCTCACGAACCGCCCTGCACACCAGACGGCGATCGTCACGGGGCGCGGGTGTCATCGGGACATTCTGGAGCTGGCCGATACCGTCAGCGAGCTGCGTCCGGTTAAGCATGCGTTCGATGCGGGTATCAAAGCGCAAATTGGGATTGATTACTGAAAAAAAAGCCCGGTATATTCACCGGGCTTTTCAATTAACCGTTGTTATTACGGCTGCCAGAGCGGCGATTGCTGCTGACCTGGCTATGACGTTTCACCGCACGGCGGATTTGATTCGCCTTCATGCGACGACGATCTTTCTCTACCGCCACTTTCGACGTGGTTTCTGGCGTCAGGCCAACCAGATCGCGCAGGTAGTTGGTTTGCGTCAGATCCAGTTCGGTATAGCCGCCACGTGGCAGGCCTTTCGGCAGCAGAATGTCGCCATAGCGGACGCGAATCAAGCGACTCACCTGGACACCGACCGCTTCCCACAGTCGACGCACCTCGCGGTTACGTCCCTCTGTCAGGGTAACGTTGTACCACTGGTTAATGCCTTCACCACCGGTAAACTTGATGGTTTTGAACGCCGCAGGGCCGTCCTCCAGCTGAACACCACGCGACAGGTCGCGCAGTTTGTTCTCATCAACCTGGCCGAAAACACGAACGGCGTATTCACGTTCCACTTCACGACTCGGGTGCATCAGACGGTTTGCCAGTTCACCATCGGTGGTGAACAGCAGCAGGCCGCAGGTGTTCACGTCCAGACGCCCTACGGCAATCCAGCGGGCGCCACGCAATTTTGGCAGACGGTCAAACACCGTCGGGCGACCTTCCGGGTCGTTGCGGGTACACAGTTCGCCTTCCGGCTTGTAGTAAGCCAGTACGCGGCAGATCTGTTCAGCAGACTCTTTCACGGAGATAAGATGGCCGTCAATGCGGATCTTCAGCCCCGGTACGATTTCAACGCGGTCACCGAGCGTGGCGATTTTACCGTCCACACTCACGCGGCCTGCTTCAATAATGGCTTCGATTTCACGGCGCGAACCGTGGCCGGCGCGCGCCAGCACTTTCTGTAACTTCTCGCTCATTGAGCTTCCTCAGGTGTCGCCTTCACAGGCGTCGAATCAGGTCAAAAACAGGGCGGCGCCCTGCTTTGATGGCCGCGTAGTATATCTGCTTACACCCTTACAAGAAAGGCTTAACATCGCCCACGCCTTCACGAATCACTTCTGGCGCGTCTTCGGTGAGATCCACCACGGTGGTCGGCTGCTGGCCAAGATAGCCGCCATGAATAATCAGCTCCACCACCTTCTCCAGACGATCTTTGATCTCTTCCGGGTCGGACTCGGTAAACTCACTGCCCGGCAGCATCAGCGATGTGGAGAGCATCGGCTCGCCGAGGGTTTCCAGTAGCGCCTGGGCAATCGGGTTCGACGGCACGCGCATGCCGATGGTTTTACGTTTTTCCTGCAACAGACGACGCGGCACCTCTTTTGTCCCCTTCAGAATGAAGGTGTAGTTACCCGGCGTGTTGTTTTTAATCAGACGAAAGGCCACGTTATCAACATAAGCATAGGTCGACAGCTCAGAGAGATCGCGACACATCAGGGTGAAGTTGTGGCCATCCGGCAGCTGGCGGATGCGACAGATGCGCTCCATCGCCCCTTTATCCTCAATTTTACAGCCCAGCGCGTAGCCAGAATCGGTTGGGTAGACAATAACGCCGCCTTTGCGGACGATCTCCACGGCCTGATTAATCAGACGTGGCTGGGGGTTATCCGGATGGATATAGAAAAACTGACTCATACTTCCCTCTCTTCAATTTGCTGTGGCTGTTCCCAGAGCTGCCAGACAGGCTCAACGCCCGCGGGTAACCAGAGCTTGCGCCCCAGTTCAATCCACGCGCAGGGCTGATGGAAATCTGAACCCTGTGACCCAAGCAGACCAAACTGACGGGCGTAGGTCGCGAGCTGCAAACGCTCATTGGGTGCCTGCTGACACTGGGCAACTTCCATCGCCTCACCGCCGCAGTCGGCAAAGTGTGCCAGCAGTCTTTTCAGCCATTTAGCAGAAAGATTATACCGCCCCGGATGGGCCAGCACGGCCTTACCGCCAGAATGATGAATCACATCAATAGCTTGTTTTATTGTACACCACTGTGGGGGAACGTATCCGGTTTTCCCGCGCGCCAGATACTTTTTAAAGACATTCGCCATGGTCGTCGCCTTACCGGCGTCCACCAGAAAACGGGCGAAATGGCCGCGCGTCACCGCCCCACCGTTCGCCAGCGTTCGCGCGCCTTCCAGCGCACCGGGAATATGCGCTTTTTCCAGACGTTCGCCAATCATCTCCGCGCGTTGATTGCGGCGTGTTTTTTGTTCTTGCAAAAAAGCACGCATGGCCGGATGTTCTGTATCGATATTCAGGCCAACGATATGAATTTCGTGGTTTTCCCAGACCGTCGAGATCTCAACCCCGGCCACCAGATCCAGCGCCAGTCCGCTGCGGGCAATCTCGGCGCGCGCGGCGGGAATGCCGTCAGTGGTATCGTGATCGGTTATTGCCAGCGTGCCGACACGCATTTCAACGGCGCGATGGACCAGAGCTTCGGGTGTCAGCAGGCCATCTGAAGCCTGCGTATGGCTATGTAAATCATAAATTACGGCGTAGGTGGTATCGCTCAAAGCACTTCCCATAACAGGTTGGAGACATCCGAAGCCCCTATGATACCGACTAACGGTGAAATACTGAAATCAGGGGTTGACAACACGCCATCGAACTAGTTAACTAGTACGCAAGTTCACACGAGAAAGGTATCTGAAAATGACAGCACATTTCGCTCTGCACGGTTGGTGGCGTACTTCCTGATCTTCGGGCAGTGTCACGCGTCTGCGAAATGCAAACAGATACCCGGCCCGCTACCCAGCGGGCTTTTTTTTGAACAGAATATGAGAACAACAACATGCAAACAGCCAAACCTCATCTCGAACTGCTGACCTGCGAGGCGGCCTATCGCCATAACCCTACCGCGCTGTTTCATCAGGTGTGCGGCGCACGTCCCGCGACGCTGCTGCTGGAGTCAGCTGATATCGACAGTAAGGACGACCTCAAAAGCCTGCTGCTGGTTGACAGCGCGCTGCGCATTACCGCGTTAGGTGACACCGTCACTATCAGGGCGTTGTCTGACAATGGCGCGTCGCTCCTGCCGCTGCTGGATGCGGCGCTGCCTTCAGGCATTGAAAATGAGCGTCATCCGGACCTGCGAATTCTGCATTTCCCACCGGTAAGCCAGCTGCTGGATGAGGACGCCCGCCTCTGCTCGCTCTCCGTTTTTGACGCCTTCCGCCTGCTGCAAAATCTGGTGGCCGTGCCGGAAGATGAGCGCGAAGCAATGTTCTTTGGCGGGCTGTTTGCTTACGACCTGGTTGCTGGCTTTGAAAATTTACCGGAAACCGAGCAGGGAAACCGCTGCCCGGACTACTGTTTCTACCTGGCCGAAACCCTGCTGGTGATCGACCATCAGAAAAAATATACCCGCATCCAGGCCAGCCTTTTCACGCCGTCTGAGTCTGAGAAAAATCGCCTCGCGCAGCGCATCGCCCAACTGCAACAGCAGATGTCAGAAGCACCGCCCGCGCTCCCGGTGCAGCGTGTTGAAAAGATGACCTGCGAGGTGAGTCAGACCGACGACCAGTACGGCGCAGTGGTGCGTCAGATGCAAAAAGCGATTCGTGCCGGGGAGATTTTCCAGGTGGTGCCGTCCCGTCGCTTTTCACTGCCCTGCCCGTCGCCGCTGGCGGCTTACGATGTGCTGAAAAAGAGCAACCCAAGCCCGTACATGTTCTTTATGCAGGACAATGATTTCACCCTGTTTGGCGCGTCGCCGGAAAGCTCCCTCAAGTACGACGCCACCAGCCGCCAGATTGAGATCTACCCGATAGCGGGAACCCGTCCACGCGGCCGTCGTGCCGATGGCTCCTTGGATCGCGATCTCGACAGCCGCATCGAACTGGAAATGCGTACCGACCATAAAGAGCTCTCCGAACACCTGATGCTGGTTGACCTGGCGCGTAACGATCTGGCACGCATTTGCACGCCAGGCAGCCGCTACGTGGCGGACCTGACCAAAGTCGACCGCTACTCCTTCGTCATGCACCTGGTCTCCCGCGTGGTGGGTGAACTGCGCCACGACCTCGACGTTCTGCACGCCTACCGCGCCTGCATGAACATGGGCACCCTGAGCGGCGCGCCGAAAGTCCGCGCCATGCAGCTGATCGCCGAAGCGGAAGGACGCCGTCGCGGCAGCTACGGTGGTGCGGTGGGCTATTTCACCGCTCACGGTGACCTCGATACCTGCATCGTGATCCGCTCCGCCTACGTTGAAGACGGCATTGCTACCGTCCAGGCCGGGGCCGGTATTGTGCTGGATTCTGTTCCGCAGTCGGAAGCCGACGAAACCCGCAGTAAAGCGCGCGCGGTACTGCGCGCTATTGCTACCGCACACCATGCACAGGAGATTTTCTGATGGCTGACATTCTGCTGCTTGATAATATCGACTCCTTTACCTACAACCTGGCAGATCAGCTGCGTGCGAATGGTCATAACGTCGTTATCTATCGCAACCACGTTCCGGCCCAGACGTTGATTGACCGTCTGGCGACCATGCAAAACCCGGTGCTGATGCTCTCCCCGGGACCAGGCGCGCCGAGCGAAGCGGGCTGTATGCCTGAGCTGTTGACCCGTATGCGCGGCAAGCTGCCGATTATCGGCATCTGCCTCGGCCATCAGGCGATTGTCGAAGCCTACGGCGGCTACGTGGGTCAGGCGGGGGAGATCCTGCATGGTAAAGCGTCAAGTATTGAACATGACGGTCAGGCGATGTTTGCCGGGCTGCCGAACCCGCTTCCGGTAGCGCGTTACCACTCGCTGGTCGGCAGCAATATTCCGGCCGGGCTGACCATTAACGCCTCGTTTGAAGGGATGGTGATGGCGGTGCGTCACGATGCGGATCGCGTCTGCGGAATGCAGTTCCACCCGGAATCTATCCTGACGTCCAGCGGCGCGCGCCTGCTGGAGCAAACGCTCGACTGGGCGCTGCAAAAGCTGGAGCAGACCAACACCCTGCAACCGATTCTGGAAAAACTGTATCAGGCCCAGACCCTGAGCCAGCAGGAGAGCCACCAGCTGTTCTCCGCCGTCGTGCGCGGTGAGCTGAAGCCTGAGCAGCTGGCCGCTGCGCTGGTGAGCATGAAGGTACGCGGCGAAAGCCCACAGGAGATCGCCGGTGCGGCAACCGCGCTGCTGGAAAATGCCGCCCCGTTCCCGCGCCCGGACTATCCGTTTGCCGATATTGTCGGGACCGGTGGCGACGGCAGTAACAGTATCAATATTTCCACTGCCAGCGCCTTTGTGGCCGCGGCATGCGGTCTGAAAGTGGCGAAACACGGCAACCGCAGCGTGTCCAGCCGTTCCGGATCGTCCGACCTGCTGGCGGCTTTCGGTATCAACCTGGACATGAACGCCGAGCGTTCCCGTGAAGCGCTGGATGATCTGGGCGTCTGTTTCCTGTTCGCGCCGAAGTATCACACCGGTTTCCGCCACGCGATGCCGGTTCGCCAGCAGCTCAAAACCCGCACGCTGTTTAACGTGCTCGGTCCACTCATTAACCCGGCGCACCCGCCGCTGGCGCTGATTGGCGTTTACAGCCCGGAGCTGGTCCTGCCGATTGCGGAGACGCTGCGCGTCCTCGGTTACCAACGCGCCGCCGTGGTACACAGCGGCGGGATGGATGAAGTATCCCTGCATGCGCCCACGCTGGTGGCGGAACTGAATAACGGTGAAGTGCTGAACTATCAGCTTGAGGCCGCTGACTTCGGGTTGACCCCGTACCATCAGGACGCCCTGGCGGGCGGCACGCCGGAAGAAAACCGTGACATTCTCACGCGCTTATTACAAGGTAAAGGTGAGGCCGCCCATGAGGCCGCCGTGGCGGCCAACGTAGCCATGCTGATGCGTTTACATGGCGAGGAAGATCTGAAAGCCAACGCCCAAAAAGTTCTGGACGTGCTGCGCTCCGGTGCAGCTTACGATCGCGTTACCGCACTTGCGGCAAGAGGGTAAATAATGCAGACCGTTTTAGCGAAAATCGTCGCCGATAAGGCCATCTGGGTGGAAGCCCGTAAGCAACAGCAGCCGCTCGCCAGTTTTCAGAATGACGTCGTTCCGAGCAGCCGTCGTTTTTATGATGCGCTCCAGGGCGCGCGTACTGCGTTTATTCTGGAGTGTAAAAAAGCGTCTCCGTCCAAAGGCGTGATCCGCGACGATTTCGACCCGGCGCGTATTGCCGGTATTTACAAGCATCATGCGTCTGCCATTTCTGTGCTGACGGATGAGAAATATTTTCAGGGCAGCTTTGATTTTCTGCCCGTTGTCAGCGGCATCGCGCCGCAGCCGATTCTGTGCAAAGACTTTATTATCGACCCATATCAGATCTGGCTGGCGCGCTTTTACCAGGCCGATGCCTGCCTGCTGATGCTCTCCGTGCTGAATGACGAGCAGTATCGCCAGCTCTCCGCCGTCGCGCACAGCCTGAATATGGGCGTGCTGACCGAAGTGAGCAACGAAGAGGAGCTGGAGCGCGCCATCGCGCTGGAAGCCAAAGTGGTCGGCATTAACAACCGCGACCTGCGCGACCTGTCGATTGACCTCAACCGTACGCGCCAGCTTGCGCCGCGTCTGGGCGCGGGCGTCACGGTGATCAGCGAATCCGGGATTAACAGCTACGCTCAGGTGCGCGAACTCAGCCACTTTGCCAACGGTTTCCTGATCGGCTCCGCGATGATGGAACACGACGATCTTAATGCGGCCGTGCGCCGCGTGCTGTTGGGTGAGAACAAAGTCTGCGGCCTGACCCGTGAACAGGATGCGCAGGCCGCATATGAAGCGGGCGCGATCTATGGTGGTCTGATCTTTGTTGAGTCCTCTCCTCGCGCCGTTAATGAGGAACAGGCGCACAAGGTGATGGCGGCTGCGCCTCTGAGCTACGTGGGCGTGTTCCGCAATGCGGATATTAACGACGTTGCGGCAAAAGCGGACGCGTTATCCCTGAGCGCGGTCCAGCTGCACGGCGATGAAGATCAGGCGTACATCGATGCTCTGCGACATGTTCTGGCGCCTCAGGTTCAGATCTGGAAAGCGCAAAGCGTTGGCGCCACCCTGCCCGCGCGTAACCTGAAGCATGTTGATAAATACGTGCTCGACAACGGCCAGGGCGGCACGGGGCAGCGTTTTGACTGGTCACTGCTGCGTGGCGAAGTGCTGGACAATGTCCTGCTGGCGGGGGGATTAAGCCCCGATAACTGTGTGGAAGCGGCCAAAACCGGCTGCGCAGGCCTCGATTTCAATTCAGGCGTAGAGTCCCAACCGGGCATTAAAGACGCCAGCAAGCTGGCATCGGTATTTAAAACTCTGCGTGCATATTAAGGAAGAGAAGATGACGACATTACTTAACCCGTATTTTGGTGAGTTCGGTGGGATGTATGTCCCACAAATCCTGATGCCCGCGCTGCGCCAGCTGGAAGAAGCGTTCGTGAGCGCACAGAAAGATCCGGCGTTTCAGGCGGAGTTTACCGACCTGCTGAAAAACTACGCCGGTCGTCCGACGGCGCTGACAAAGTGCCGCAACCTGACCGAAGGCACTAAAACTACGCTGTATCTTAAGCGTGAAGATCTGCTGCACGGTGGCGCGCATAAAACTAACCAGGTGCTTGGCCAGGCGCTGCTCGCGAAGCGGATGGGTAAAACCGAAATCATCGCCGAAACCGGCGCGGGACAGCACGGTGTGGCCTCAGCGCTCGCCAGCGCCCTGCTCGGTCTGAAATGCCGCATTTACATGGGGGCGAAGGACGTTGAGCGCCAGTCGCCAAACGTGTTCCGTATGCGTCTTATGGGGGCGGAAGTGATCCCGGTGCACAGCGGTTCTGCCACGCTGAAAGATGCCTGTAATGAAGCGCTTCGCGACTGGTCTGGCAGCTACGAAACCGCCCACTACATGCTCGGTACCGCCGCGGGCCCGCACCCGTTCCCGACCATCGTGCGTGAATTCCAGCGCATGATCGGCGAAGAGACTAAAGCGCAGATCCTCGAAAAAGAGGGTCGCCTGCCGGATGCGGTGATCGCCTGCGTTGGCGGCGGATCTAACGCCATCGGCATGTTTGCCGATTTTATCGACGAAACCAGCGTTGGGCTGATTGGCGTTGAGCCTGCCGGCCACGGCATTGAAACGGGCGAGCATGGTGCGCCGCTGAAGCATGGCCGCGTGGGGATCTACTTCGGCATGAAGGCCCCGATGATGCAGACCGATGAAGGGCAGATTGAGGAGTCTTACTCAATCTCTGCCGGGCTGGATTTCCCGTCCGTAGGGCCGCAGCACGCGTTCCTGAACAGCACCGGCCGCGCGGATTATGTCTCCATCACCGATGACGAAGCGCTGGAGGCCTTCAAAACGCTGTGCCGCAATGAAGGGATCATCCCGGCGCTGGAGTCTTCCCACGCGCTGGCGCACGCGCTGAAAATGATGAAGGAAAACCCGGAAAAAGAGCAGCTGCTGGTGGTAAACCTTTCCGGGCGCGGTGACAAAGATATCTTCACCGTTCACGATATTCTGAAAGCACGAGGGGAAATCTGATGGAACGCTACGACAACGCATTTGCACAACTGAAAGCTCGCCAGGAAGGCGCCTTCGTTCCCTTCGTGACGCTGGGCGACCCCGGCCCGGAGCAGTCGCTGAAGATTATCGACACCCTGATTGATGCCGGTGCCGACGCGCTGGAGCTCGGTATTCCGTTCTCCGATCCGCTGGCGGATGGCCCGACCATTCAGAACGCAACGCTACGCGCGTTTGCCGCGGGCGTGACGCCGAGCCAGTGCTTTGAAATGCTGGCGGCGATCCGTCAGAAGCACCCGACCATTCCGATCGGCCTGCTGATGTACGCCAACCTGGTGTTCAGCCGCGGTATTGATGCGTTTTACGCAGAGTGCGCCCGCGTGGGCGTTGACTCCGTGCTGGTGGCTGACGTGCCCGTTGAAGAGTCTGCGCCATTCCGTCAGGCGGCAATGCGCCACAACGTCGCGCCGATTTTCATCTGTCCACCGAATGCCGATGACGATCTGTTGCGCCAGATTGCCT
Organism: Enterobacter cloacae complex sp. 302F9; assembly: GCF_050030335.1. Lineage (NCBI taxonomy): Bacteria > Pseudomonadati > Pseudomonadota > Gammaproteobacteria > Enterobacterales > Enterobacteriaceae > Enterobacter > Enterobacter cloacae complex sp. 302F9. The sequence continues at coordinate 2,583,261 of NZ_JBLGUC010000001.1, forward strand.
CTTACGGACGAGGTTACACCTACCTGCTCTCCCGTGCGGGCGTCACCGGTGCGGAAAACAAAGCCGCGCTGCCGCTGCATCATCTGGTGGAGAAGCTGGCAGAATACCATGCTGCACCGCCGCTTCAGGGCTTTGGCATTTCTTCACCGGATCAGGTTACTGCGGCGATTGACGCGAAAGCCGCCGGAGCCATTTCGGGTTCGGCTATCGTGAAAATTATCGAGAAGAACGTGGATAAGCCAGAGCAGATGCTGGCTGAGTTACACGCATTCGTCACATCCATGAAAGCGGCCACGCGCAAGGCGTAACCGTTAACACCGTCTGGCCCCGGCGTCAGGCGGTTTTCCCTTCTCTCTTCCTGAAAGAAGCAGGTCAAAATTGATCCTGTCGATATTTTCGGTGTGAATGACTTTCCAAACTTTCGCGTAAGCGTATGATCTGGGCTCTTTTTAGCGTTACCCTTCTGAGTTCAGAGGTTATTCATGTCATGGCATTCCTTCAAACAGACTTACCTGGTTAAGTTCTGGTCACCTGTTCCGGCCGTTATCGCGGCAGGCATTCTCTCTACTTATTATTTCGGTATTACCGGCACCTTCTGGGCTGTTACGGGCGAGTTTACCCGCTGGGGTGGGCAGCTATTACAGCTGGCAGGCGTCCATGCCGAAGAGTGGGGCTACTTCAAACTGATCCATCTTGAGGGCACACCGCTGACCCGCATCGACGGGATGATGATCATTGGCATGTTCGGCGGCTGTTTTGCGGCCGCGCTGTGGGCCAACAACGTTAAGTTGCGCATGCCGAAAAGCCGCATCCGCATTATGCAGGCCGTGGTCGGCGGCATCATTGCCGGGTTTGGCGCCCGCCTGGCGATGGGCTGTAATCTGGCCGCGTTCTTTACCGGTATTCCGCAGTTCTCGCTGCATGCCTGGTTCTTTGCCGCCGCCACCGCCATCGGCTCCTACTTCGGTGCTAAATTCACCCTGCTGCCGCTGTTCCGCATTCCGGTGAAAATGACGAAAGTTAGCGCTGCCTCTCCGTTAACGCAAAAACCCGATCAGGCGCGTCGTCGCTTCCGCCTCGGTATGCTGGTCTTTTTTGCCATGGTTGCCTGGGCGATTTGCACGGCAATGAATCAGCCCAAACTCGGCCTGGCCATGCTGTTCGGCGTCGGCTTTGGTTTGCTGATTGAACGTGCACAGATCTGCTTTACCTCCGCATTTCGCGATATGTGGATCACCGGACGCACCATGATGGCGAAGGCGATCATTGCTGGTATGGCCGTGAGCGCAATTGGCATCTTCAGCTATGTTCAGCTCGGCGTGGAGCCGAAAATCATGTGGGCGGGCCCAAATGCCGTCATTGGCGGACTGCTGTTTGGTTTTGGCATTGTGCTGGCGGGCGGGTGTGAAACCGGCTGGATGTATCGCGCCGTGGAAGGCCAGGTGCATTACTGGTGGGTGGGTCTGGGTAACGTGATTGGCTCTACAATTCTGGCCTACTACTGGGATGACGTCTCGCCGGTACTGGCAACAAACTGGGACAAGGTCAACCTGCTGAAAACCTTTGGTCCACTCGGGGGACTCCTGGTGACCTACGCCCTGCTGCTCATCGCCTTCTTACTGGTTGTTGCACAAGAGAAGCGCTTTTTCCGACGCGCCACCGCCAAAACTGAAACTCAGGAGAATGCCGCATGAAAGAGATCGTGCCTGATTATCGTCTCGATATGGTGGGTGAACCTTGTCCTTACCCGGCCGTCGCCACGCTTGAAGCGCTACCGCAGTTAAAGAAAGGCGAAATTCTGGAAGTGGTGAGCGATTGCCCCCAGTCGATCAATAACATTCCGCTTGATGCCAAAAATCACGGCTATACCGTGCTGGATATCCAGCAGGACGGACCAACCATTCGTTATTTAATTCAGAAGTGATTTCACGATCGAAAAAGGCCTCTCTGAGGCCTTTTCTAGTTTACTGGCTTTGGCCATCGCCGTCGTCTGAGCTTCGGCAGGCATGAATGAATGGTGAGACGTGTTCCGCAAACGGAACAGATAGCACCGTGAGGTAGGCTATGTGCTGGGCTGAACGTCGTGAACTGAAACTGTTTACCTGCACAAACCGGACACTCAAATTTGATGTTGGGGATATCCCCTCCAGCCAGGTGTGTGGAACAACCACCATACAGCAATCACCGACTGGCAGGGGATATATCTTCTGTCAGAAACGATAGCCGGCTGAGAACATAAATACCCACGGATCCAGACGGGTATTGATACTTTGCTGCTGGCCGCCCGCTTTAAAGCGCACGTCCGTATCAATGTCCATATACCAGACCGAGGCGTTGATCAGCCAGTCACGGTTAATCAGATAATCCAGACCAACCTGCCCCGCCATGCCCCACGAGTCTTTCAGGCTGAGATCGGAGAGCCCGGCCTCTTTACCGGTATCGTTAAATTTCTCATCAAAGAAGGTGGTGTAGTTAACGCCTGCACCAATATATGGGCGCACCTTGCTGCTGGAATCGCCGAAGTACCACTGCGCCATCAGCGTTGGTGGTAAATGGTGCACCGTGGCAATGTCCCCGGTCGGTCCTAAACCGACGCGGTGACGGAATGGCGTGGCGGCTAAAAGCTCGACGCCAACGTTATCCGTTGCCATATACGTGAACGTCAGGCCTAACTGGGTGTTATTGCTGACGTTAAACCCGCCCATACCCAGTACATTATCGGACCCTTCCGTTGGACGCACCGTTGCCGAACCGGCACGAATAAAGAATTCGCCTGCTTCATGCGCGTACGCGCCGCCAGAGAGACTGCTTAAGATAAGGGCTGCCACCGCTAATTTTTTCATATCCGCTCCATCGTTGTGGTTTTAATTGCGGAGGAGAATATACTCACATATGAGTAATAAGTGATCTAACACAGATCACATTAAAACCAGTAAGTTAACATTCATTGATCTAGGTTAATTTTTGGTGACGCCTCATAAAGCAATAAGTTGTTACCGCGTCAATTTTTGGCATTTCATGGTTACAAAATTTTCTGTTTTCCCTCTCTTGCGCTTCCTGTAGCGGCTGGATAATTTATCGCTCTCACAATGTGATTTGATGCGTTCTACTTTTGCAGGTGTGCCATGAGTGATCATAACCCGTGCATGACGTGCGGAGCCTGTTGTGCGTATTTTCGAGTCTCTTTTTACTGGGCTGAAGCCAGCGATGGCGGCGGCACCGTTCCGGTTGATCTCACTGAACCCTTGACCCCTTTTCTGCGCTGTATGCGCGGCACCAACCAAAAACAGAGCCGCTGTGTGGCACTGGAAGGTGAACCTGGGGTATCCACCCGCTGTTCCATTTACGCGGATCGCCCCAGCCCGTGTCGCACTTTCGCGATGTCAGGAGAGGATGGGCAGGTCAATGAGGCATGCAATCGCGCCCGCGCCCGCTATGGATTACCGCCGCTTTACAAAGATATGCTTTTCCATACAAGCCTTGATGCTGCCACCAGCGTGTTATCCGGTGTACAATTGCCGGCTAATTAACACCTGCAATACTCAAGGAGAGTGCATGTCTATCACGGCGAAGTCTGTCTACCGTGACACGGGAAATTTTTTCCGCAATCAGTTCATTACCTTTTTGCTGATCGCGTTGTTGTGCGCCTTTATTACGGTGGTGCTGGGTCATGCGTTCTCACCCAGTGATGAACAGATTGCCACGCTGAGCCAGGGGGAAAATCTTGCAGGCAGCGCAGGGTTGTTTGACCTTGTGCAGAATATGACGCCAGAGCAACAGCAAATCTTACTGCGCGCATCTGCGGCATCTACCTTCTCGGGCCTGATTGGCAACGCCATTCTGGCGGGTGGCGTGTTGCTGATGATCCAGCTGGTGTCTGCCGGCCAACGCGTCAGCGCGTTACGTGCAATCGGGGCCAGCGCTCCGGTGCTGCCAAAACTGTTTATCCTCATCTTCCTGACCACGCTGCTGGTCCAGATGGGGATAATGTTGGTTGTCGTTCCGGGCGTGCTGCTGGCTATCGTGCTTTCATTCGCGCCAGTAATGGTTGTGCAGGACAAAATGGGCATTTTCACCGCCATGCGCAGCAGCATCAGGCTCGCATGGGCCAATATGCGACTGGTCGCCCCGGCCGTTATCAGCTGGCTGCTGGCCAAAACTCTGCTGTTGCTGTTTGCGCCGAATTTTGCGGTGTTAACGCCAAACGTCGGAGCGGTTGTCGCCAATACGCTGAGCAATCTGATTTCAGCCGTGCTGCTGGTCTATTTGTTCCGCCTGTACATGTTAATTCGTCAGTAACTGGGATCGCAGAATGAAGCAGTTTCTTGATTTTTTACCGCTGATCGTATTTTTCGCTTTTTATAAGCTGTACGACATTTATGCCGGCACGCTGGCGCTGATTGTGGCAACGGCTGTGGTGCTGATTTACAGCTGGGTTCGCTATCGCAAAGTTGAAAAGATGGCGCTCATCACCTTCCTGATGGTGGCGGTGTTTGGTGGTCTGACGTTGTTCTTCCACAATGATGAATTTATCAAATGGAAGGTCACGGTGATTTACGGCCTGTTTGCGGGCGCACTCCTCATCAGCCAGTGGGTGATGAAGAAGCCGCTGATCCAGCGCATGCTGGGGAAAGAACTGACCCTGCCGCAGGCTGTGTGGGGGCGTCTGAATATCGCCTGGGCACTATTTTTTATTCTGTGTGGTCTGGCGAATATCTATATCGCATTCTGGCTGCCGCAGAATATCTGGGTCAACTTCAAGGTGTTTGGCCTGACGGCGCTGACTCTTATCTTCACCCTGCTCAGCGGCGTTTATATTTATCGCCACATGCCGCAGGATGACAAGCACTGATCCTTCTGGCCAGATCGCCACGCGGTCTGGCCTCTTTTCCCGCCTTCTCTTTTCTCTACATCCTCCCTGCGAAAATGTCTGAATCATGAAGATTTTATGGAGATTGCTGCCACTTTATTGTAATGAGAATGACTATCATTAATATTCGTCATCGCATTTTTAACAAATGGAAATGAGTTGATGAATAACATAATAAGATTTGCCCCGGCTACACTTACGCTCGCCATTCTTTCAACGTTATACCAGAGCGCACACGCAGCGGAAGATCCTCTCGCCGATGGTGAAACAATGGTTGTTCAGGCCACCGCTGAAGAGGCGCTGAAGCAACAGCCGGGGGTTTCCATCATCACGGCAAAGGACATAGAAAAGGATCCACCGGTTAACGATCTTTCTGAAATTATTCGCAAAATGCCCGGGGTTAACCTCACCGGAAACAGCGCGACAGGCAGCCGCGGTAACAACCGCCAGATCGACATCCGCGGTATGGGGCCGGAGAACACGCTGATTCTGATTGACGGTGTGCCGGTGACGTCACGTAACTCGGTGCGCTACAGCTGGCGCGGGGAGCGCGACACCCGCGGGGATACCAACTGGGTTCCGCCAGAGATGGTTGAGCGCATTGAAGTGCTCCGGGGACCTGCTGCCGCCCGCTATGGTTCGGGGGCGGCCGGCGGCGTCGTCAACATCATTACCAAACGCCCGACTAACGACTGGCACGGCTCGCTCTCCCTGTACACTAACCAGCCTGAAAATGATAAAGAGGGAGCGACGAAACGCGCTAATTTTGATCTGAGCGGCCCCCTTGCGGGCGATGCGTTAACGATGCGCCTGTACGGGAATATCAACAAAACTGACGCAGATGCTCAGGACATCAACACCGCGCAAAACGGCTCTTACGCCGCCGGACGTGAAGGCGTGCGCAACAAGGACATTAATGCCCTGCTCTCCTGGAAACTCACGCCACAGCAGATTATCGATTTCGACTACAGCTACAGCCGCCAGGGCAATATCTACGCGGGTGATACTCAATACAGCAACAGCAACGTCAGCCCTGACGGTCTGGTGTCGTCCCTGTATGGACACGAAACGAACCGAATGTACCGCCAGTCCTATGGCATTACGCACAACGGCATCTGGGACTGGGGTCAGTCTAAGTTCGGTGTTTATTATGAAAAGACCAACAACACCCGCCTGGAAGAAGGCTCTACGGGCAAAGTTGAGGGGATGATCAATAGCGATAAATACGATACCAGCCGGCTGGAGTCATACCGTTCAACGGGTGAACTGAACATTCCTTTCTTCTGGCTGGTCGAACAGACGCTAACCGTGGGTGCAGAATGGAACCGTGATGAACTGAACGATCCGGCCTCAATGCAGGCGACAAATGTGTCGGGAGAAGTGATTAACGGCGTTCCCGGTACGGCTTCTGAGCGCAACAGCAAAAACAGCGCTGACCTCACTGGCATCTATCTTGAGGACAATATTGAAGCGCGCCAGGGCACCAACCTGATCCCAGGGCTCCGCTTTGATTATCACAATCAGTTTGGCAGCAACTGGAGTCCTAGCCTGAACCTCTCTCAGGATTTGGGTGACATGTTCAAGGTTAAAGCGGGTATCGCTCGGGTATTTAAAGCGCCAAACCTGTATCAATCCAGCGAAGGCTATCTGCTTTCCACCCGCGGCAATGGCTGCCCGAACAACGTTTCCGAAGGAAGCTGTTACCTGTTAGGTAATCCGGATCTGGATCCTGAAATCAGCGTGAACAAAGAGATTGGCCTGGCCTTTGCGCTGGAAGGCTACGAGGCTGGCATAACCTGGTTCCGCAACGATTACAAAAACAAGATTGTTTCAGGAACGGACGTGCTGGGCCAGACAAGCAGCGGCGCAAATATCCTTCAGTGGCAGAACGGAGGAAAGGCTGTTGTTGAGGGGCTGGAAGGCAACCTCACCGTCCCGGTTATCCGCGACACGCTAACCTGGCGCACCAATGCGACGTATATGATTCAGTCTGAAAGTAAGGACACCGGCAACCCTCTGTCGATTATCCCAAAATATACCGTCAACACGATGCTCGACTGGCAGGTTAACAGCAAACTTTCAGCGAACCTTAGCTGGACGATGTATGGCCGCCAGAAGCCAAGAGAAAATGCTGAAATCCGCAAAGAGCAGAATGCGATGTCAGATAAAGAGATTGGCGCCTATTCCATCGTTGGGATCGGTAGTAACTATCAACTGACAAAAGATCTCCGACTGAATGCCGGGATCAGCAACCTCTTTGATAAGCAGATTTATCGAGAAAATGACGGTGCATCGACCTATAACGAACCAGGCCGTGCGTATTACGCCGGCGTGACTCTGTCCTTCTGACCCTCTGGCGCCTGCTCTGCGGGCGCTAACCCTATTCTCTCCAGCCAGAAATCATAGTAGCATCCCGCCTGAAGTCTTCAGTTACGAGTTTAAAACAATGACAACAAATGACGCCCCACAGGGCGAACTGGTTTTACGCACACTGGCAATGCCTGCGGATACGAATGCCAATGGCGATATTTTTGGTGGCTGGTTGATGTCGCAGATGGATATGGGCGGTGCAATCCTGGCAAAAGAGATTGCACACGGGCGCGTGGTGACAGTCCGGGTCGATGGCATGACCTTCCTGCGCCCTGTCGCGGTGGGGGACGTGGTGTGCTGTTACGCACGCTGCGTAAAACGCGGCAATACGTCTGTCTCCATCAACATTGAAGTATGGGTGAAAAAAGTCTCTTCTGAGCCGATTGGTCAGCGCTATAAGGCGACGGAGGCATTATTCATCTATGTGGCGGTGGATAGCGACGGTAAGCCCCGCCAGCTCCCACGGAGCTGATCCTCAGGTAAAAAAAGCCTCCTTGCGGAGGCTTCTTTTATTCCATCTGTGCCCCGCCGTTCAGGCGGAAGACAATGTTCACAATCAACCCATTGCCGGGTTTACCGGCTTCATAGCGCCACCTGCGCATGGCCGATTTAACTTCGCGTTCAAACATATTCCCCGGCTGTGCGGACAGGATTTCCACGTTATCGACACGTCCATCGGCCGTAACGTCGAATTTCACCCGTACACGCCCTTCAATACGTAACGCCTGGGCACGTGCCGGGTACTGCGGCTGGTTACGGCTCAGCGCGCGCGGGCCCGCGGGCGCCGTTACCGTCGGTTTTGTCGCGGTCGTGGTGTTATTCATCAGCGGACGTGACGGGGCGGCATTTTCAACCGGCTGCGTGGCGCGTGGCTCAACCGGACGCACTTCGCGTTTCGGACGCTCTTCCACCTTTTTGACCGGCTTGGGTTTTGGCTTCGGCTTAGGTTTCGGCTCCGGCTTATGGATCACTACCGGCGCTTCTTTCGGCGGTTCAGGAACCGGCTCTGGCTCTGGCTCCGGCTCGGGTTCAACAACGGGCTGTGGCGGCGGCGGCGCAACCTGCGGCGGCTCAAGATCCGCAGGCGATACCATGGTCACAGAAATTGGCTGCGCTGGCGCCGGCATTTCAATAACCTGATGAACCGAGGTATAGAGCAGACCCGCCACGACAGCACCGTGAATAACGACGGAAAGCAGCGTCGGCCATGGAAAGCGGCGAGGTAAATCAAGGGTCATCGAAGTCATAATCATCAACGTTAAAAAACCGAACCTCGATTTTAAATGCAAATAGCAATCATATTCAATAAGACACTTTGTCCTGGCGCAATTTAAGCGTACATGAGGGCAAAAAAGGGGCATCCAGATCAGGGTTTTAACATTGTTATTATCTTTACATTGCAGTCATTTGTGCTTTCACATAACGTAATTGTCACTTTTACCGGTTAAGGAGCTTTGCCGTGTTTTACGTGATTTACGCTGAAGATGTACCTGATTCTCTGGAAAAACGTCTTTCCGTTCGCCCTGCTCATCTGGCGCGTTTACAGTTGCTACAGGATGAAGGTCGGTTGCTGACCGCAGGCCCGATGCCTGCCGTTGACAGCAACGATCCGGGCGCGGCGGGTTTTACCGGCTCCACGGTGATTGCCGAGTTTGAATCTCTGGAAGCCGCGCAGGCCTGGGCAGAAGCAGACCCGTACGTCGCAGCCGGCGTGTACGAGAAAGTCACGGTTCGTCCGTATAAAAAAGTATTCTGAAACGAAAGGCTCCCTCGGGAGCCTTTTCTTCATTCAGTGCAGCGACGCCAGCCTCGCCGCAAATCCGACAAACAGCAGACCTATCAGCCCGTTCCCCAGCTTCGCCAGTTTCTTTTTGGTTTTGAGGTAACGCGTGACAAACGCGCCTGAGAAAATCAGGAAGCTCATGTACATGAAGCTGATCAGCTCAAGCGTTGTGGCGAGGATCAGGAACGACGTGCCGGTATTCTTCGCATTGACATCAATGAACTGCACGAAGAACGACACGTAAAAGAGAATCGCTTTCGGGTTCGTCAGGCTCAGCACCAGCGAACGCTTAAGGATAGCGCTTGCCGGTTCGGCGCTACTTTCGTGCGCATTTTTTTGACGCGTCATAACGGACCAGAGCATTTTTCCGCCCAGCCACAGCAGATAAAACGCGCCCAGATAGCGGACAATATTAAATAAAACCGGAGTGGTCTGGATCAACGCGGCGACGCCCGCCCAGGCCAGAAACATCAGCACGGCATCACCAATAAACACACCGGTGGCTGCCAGATAGCCTTTCTTAACGCCGTGGCCAATCCCTGTTTTCAGCACAAACAAGGTGTTCGGTCCTGGAACCAGCACGATAAAAAATGCGCCGACAACATAGGTCCAGAAATTCAGTACACCAAACTCCGCAAACACGTCTCACTCCTTTCGCTCAAAAACAGCGGGGATACCGGTAATTACGGTATCCCCTGAATCAGTTGCGCTATTGTACGCCGTTATAGCCATCAAGATAAGTCGCGGCCAGTTCGTTACCAAATAATAGGGCGTCTTTACTGTCCATGTCCGAAGACCATTTATCCTTCGCGTTGCCTGCGAACAATTCCTGCGACTTCGCATTTTCTTTTAGCTGATCGCGAATGCTTTGCGCGTATACACTGGCTTCAGCCTCAGTCCGCCCTTCCGCGCGGTCAGCTTTGCCCCGGGCATAAAGCTCGCGGAACTGCGCCACGTTCAGCTGATAATTTTTCTGCACGCTGGAGGTGTAATTGCCGCCAGTAAAGCTGGACTGATGCGACACGAAATAAAACGCGTGCCGTTCGGGTGAGGTTTTGCTGCTGGCACAACCGCTTAATATCGCAATCCCAAAGAGTGCTGCCATTACTTTTCCGTTCATCCTTTTTTCCTTTAATAAAAATGTATTCCCCATGCGAAAACATAATCTGCCAATGAGGAAAATGACGAAAGTCCTAAATCTTCCCTGAGCGCATCCAGCGCCAAAAGTACAATAAAAATCCAGAGATAAGGATTCATCTTTTAATATCATGACGTTATGGGGACTTAGTATATCGCGGAAAGCAGATGGGAATAGACTGCAAAAATTGATAGCCTGGATATTTAATGGGCACCTTTACGGTGCCCTTCATGCTTTTCAGATGTCCTGGACCGCGAACAACAGCGCGTTACGGTGTCTGTTCAGGCCACATTTTCTGATGGCGTGGATACGCATATTGCGGCGGGATTGTGCTTCCAGCCAACGAGCCTTACGACGACTCACCTGTCGCAACATGCGCCAGCGCCCAACTTCAGTTCTACTGCGCTTCATGTCTACAACTCTTTCTCTAACAGAGATGCCATTATATGCCTAAGCAGGCGGCAAACCAGCGCTTTTATCTGCCGTTTTTATTTGCCAGATGAATCCTGATGCGTAAACTCATAACAATACGCTTTCAAAAGGATTTTTTATTTATGACAACCTTCTACACCGTGGTGAGTTGGCTGGTCATTTTAGGATACTGGCTGTTAATTGCCGGGGTGACGTTGCGCATTCTGATGAAACGCAGAGCGGTACCTTCCGCCATGGCCTGGCTTCTGATTATCTACATTCTGCCGCTGGTGGGCATCATCGCCTATCTCTCTTTCGGTGAACTTCATCTGGGTAAACGCCGCGCCGAACGCGCCCGCGCCATGTGGCCCTCCACGGCGAAATGGCTTGCCGACCTTAAAGCCTGCAAGCATATCTTCGCTGAAGAGAACAGTAGCGTGGCCGCATCTCTGTTCAAGCTGTGCGAACGCCGCCAGGGGATTGCTGGGGTAAAAGGCAATCAGCTGCAACTGATGACCTCTTCTGATGATGTGATGCAGGCGCTGATCCGTGATATCCAGCTCGCCCGGCATAATATCGAGATGGTGTTTTATATCTGGCAGCCGGGCGGCATGGCGGACCAGGTCGCCGAATCGCTAATGGCCGCTGCACGTCGCGGTATCCACTGCCGCCTGATGCTGGACTCCGCCGGCAGCGTGGCCTTTTTCCGTAGCCCGTGGGCAGGCATGATGCGCAACGCCGGTATCGAGGTGGTCGAGGCGCTGAAAGTGAATCTTTTCCGCGTCTTTCTGCGCCGCATGGATCTCCGCCAGCACCGGAAAATGGTTCTGATCGATAACTATATCGCCTACACCGGCAGCATGAACATGGTTGACCCCCGCTTCTTCAAGCAGGATTCCGGCGTGGGGCAATGGATCGATCTGATGGCGCGGATGGAGGGACCGATCGCGACCTCAATGGGCATCGTCTACTCCTGCGACTGGGAAATTGAAACCGGGAAACGCATTCTTCCCCCGCCGCCGGATGGCAATATCATGCCGTTTGAGGAAGCCAGCGGGCACACTATCCACACTATCGCCTCCGGTCCTGGCTTCCCGGAAGATCTGATCCATCAGGCACTGCTTACCGCCGCCTACTCCGCGCGGGAATATCTGATCATGACCACGCCCTATTTCGTTCCCAGCGACGACCTTCTGCATGCCATCTGTACAGCGGCACAGCGCGGAGTGGATGTGAGCATTATTATGCCGCGCAAGAACGATTCGCTGCTGGTCGGGTGGGCAAGCCGCGCGTTCTTTAGTGAGCTGCTGGCCGCAGGCGTTAAAATTTATCAGTTCGAAGGCGGGCTGTTACACACCAAGAGTGTGCTGGTGGACGGAGAGCTGAGCCTGGTGGGTACCGTCAACCTCGATATGCGCAGTCTGTGGCTGAATTTTGAAATTACGCTGGTCATTGATGACGCCGGGTTCGGTGGCGATCTGGCAGCGGTTCAGGACGATTATATCTCCCGCTCACGCCTGCTGGACGCCAGACTGTGGGCGAAACGTCCGCTCTGGCAGCGAATTGCCGAACGACTGTTTTACTTCTTTAGTCCGTTGCTGTAAAACGTGCCCAACGATGTTTAACAGGTAGTCATCATGGAAATGGATCTGAACAATCGCCTGACCGAAGACGAAACGCTCGAACAGGCCTACGATATTTTTCTCGAGCTGGCGGTCGATAATCTCGACCCTGCTGACGTCATTCTTTTCAACCTGCAATTCGAAGAGCGTGGCGGTGCTGAGCTGTTCGATCCGTCTGAAGACTGGGCCGAACACGTCGATTTTGATCTCAACCCGGACTTCTTCGCCGAGGTGGTGATTGGCCTGGCAGATGAAGACGGCGGAGAAATTAACGACATCTTTGCCCGCGTCCTGCTGTGCCGCGAGAAAGATCACAAACTGTGCCATATTCTCTGGCGCGAATAATAAAAAAGGCTGCCCGCGCAGCCTTTTTTATTTAATCCGGTAAGGCATTTCCACAGCGGTGACAAAACCGCGCGCCGGGTTCATGATTCCCCTGCTGACAATTCGGACATTTGCGTTGCTGCTTGCTGTTCTGGAAGGCGCTGCTCATATGGGTGGTAATTAGCCCCGTCGGAATCGCTATCACCGAATAGCCGATCAGGATAAGAACCGATGCCACAATACGTCCGAGCGGCGTATGCGGGGTAATATCGCCATAGCCCACGGTGGTCACCGTGACGATAGCCCAGTAAACAGACGCATTAAGCGTGGTAAACCCGTATTTCGGCCCTTCGATTAAATACATCAGGGAGCCAAAAACGATCATCACGATAGCAATAAACGAATAGAAGAGAATCAGCTGGTGGCGGGCGCTGACAATGGCGACCCAAAAAACCCGCAGCGACGGCATAAAGCGCAGCAGTTTGAGAATTCGTAACACACGAATCGCCCGCATTGCGCGCCAGGCAAACACATAATTCAGGCTGATCTCAGGCCACAGCCACATGACATACAGCGGCAGGATGGTGGCTAAATCAATAAATCCCCAGAAGCTGAAAACGTATTTCGCCGGATTTGGCCAGCTAATGACTCTCAGCACATATTCCGCGGTAAACACCAGCGTGACAATCAATTCCAGCCAGACGAAAACGTGCCACTCCTCATACGTCATGTGGTACTGCGTTCCGGCGCCGGATTCGATAAAGATAATAATGACGCTAATCAGCGCAAATAAACCACACAGACCTTCGAAGCGGCGACCGGAAACCGTTTCAGGATCAAATAAAAGGTGATACAGCCGCTGACGGGCCGACGTGAATAATCGCGACACATTAACCTCGAAAAATAAGGGCTGACATCATGTCAGCCCTTGCGATTATAACGGGTCTACTTTCAGGCAGGAAACCGCATGTCGGAAACTGCCCTCCAGAACTGGCCGTGTTTTTGCACATTCCGGCCCGGCTATTGGGCATCGAGTACGGAATACGCAGCCTGAAGGCGGGTTGATTGGCGAAGGCAGTTCACCTTCCAGAAGCTGAATGGTTTTATTTTTTTCCAGATCGGGGTCCGGAACGGGAACCGCAGACATCAGCGCTTTGGTATAAGGGTGCAGAGGATTGTGGTACACCTCATCATACGTGCCCAGCTCCACGGCGTGGCCCAGATACATGACCAGCACACGGTCCGAAATGTGTTTTACCACCGCCAGATCGTGGGCGATGAAGATCAGCGACAGCCCCATTTCCCGTTGCAGTTTCTGTAGCAGGTTAACCACCTGGGCCTGGATGGAAACGTCCAGCGCCGAAACCGGCTCATCACAGATAATCAGTTTTGGTTCAAGGATCAACGCGCGTGCGATACCGATACGCTGGCACTGACCGCCGGAAAACTCGTGTGGGTAGCGGTTGATGAGGTTAGGCAGCAGACCCACCTTCAGCATCATCGCTTTCACCCGATCGCGAACTTCCTGGCGCGGCATCTTCGGATGATAGGTGCGCAGCGGCTCAGCAATGATTTCGCCAATAGTCATACGCGGGTTCAGGGACGCCAGCGGATCCTGGAAAATCATCTGGATGTCGCTGCGCACGTCGCGCCATTCATCCGGCTTCATCCCCAGCAGATCTTTGCCAAGCCAGGCCACTTTCCCGTCGGTGGCCTTCACCAGGCCGATGATCGCACGCGCAAACGTCGATTTGCCGCAGCCGGATTCGCCTACCACGCCCAGGGTCTCGCCTTCGTACAGGCGTAGCGTGACGCCATCCACCGCTTTCAGGGTTTTGGCAGGCTGCCAGAACCACTGTTTACCGTCTTTGATATCGAAATGGACCTTCAGGTCAGCGATTTCGAGCAGCACATTTCTTTTTTCGTCGATCGCGTTCATACCAGCTCCTCCAGCGGCTTAAAGCAGGCGCGCAGACGGCCTGGGGCAAACGCTTCCAGCGGCGGTGCGCTGTTACAGATTTCCATCGCATGCGGACAACGCGGCTGGAACGGGCAGCCTTTTGGCAGACGCAGCAGGTTTGGCGGGTTGCCCGGGATAGTCAGCAGCGACTCCCCTTCCGCATCAAGACGCGGAACGGCATTCAGCAGCCCGATAGAGTACGGATGGGCTGGCTGGTAGAACACATCGCGAGCATTACCGTATTCCATCGTGCGGCCTGCATACATGACCAACACTTTGTCGCAGATCCCGGCAACGACGCCTAAATCGTGGGTGATCATAATGATGGCGGTGTTGAACTCGCGCTTCAGCTCGTTCAGCAACGTCATGATCTGCGCCTGAACGGTCACGTCCAGGGCGGTGGTTGGTTCATCAGCGATCAGCAGTTTTGGCCGGCAAAGCAATGCCATCGCGATCATAACGCGCTGGCGCATACCGCCGGAGAACTCGTGCGGATACATGCGCATGCGCTTGCGTGCTTCAGGCATTTTCACCGCATCCAGCATTTTGACGGACTCTTCAAACGCTTCGGCTTTACCCAGCCCCTTGTGGAGCATCAGCACTTCCATCAGCTGTTCACCCACCCGCATATAGGGGTTCAGGGACGTCATCGGATCCTGGAAAATCATTGAAATCTGCTCGGCGCGCAGCTTGTTCAGCTCATGTTCCGGCAAATTCAGGATCTCTTTCCCGTTAAACGTCGCCGAACCGCCGATCACGCCGTTTGACGCCAGCAGGCCCATCAGCGCGAATGCGGTCTGGGATTTACCGGAACCGGATTCGCCCACAATGCCCAGCGTTTCACCGGCACGCAGGTCGAAGTTGAGATCGTTAACGGCAGTAACATCACCGTCGGGGGTTTTAAACGTCACGCGGAGGTCTTTAACGTCCAGCAGTGCGCTGGTCCGCTGTTGCGCCTGTGGCGCGGTTGCCGTTTCAATAATGGTCATGACGGCGCTCCTTAACGGTCTTTCGGGTCGAGGGCATCACGCAGGCCATCGCCGATAAAGTTGAAACAGAACAGGGTGACGACCAGGAAGCCCGCCGGATACAGCAGTAACCACGGTGACACTTCCATGGAGTTTGCGCCATCACTTAACAGAGCGCCCCAGCTACTCAACGGCTCCTGCGTACCTAATCCCAGGAAGCTCAGGAAAGATTCAAACAGGATCATACTTGGCACCAGCAGGGAGGCGTACACCACCACCACGCCCAGCACGTTAGGAACGATATGACGCACCACAATATTGGCGGTAGAAACGCCGCCAACCTGTGCGGCTTCGATAAACTCCTTACGTTTGAGGCTCAGCGTCTGGCCGCGCACAATACGCGCCATATCCAGCCAGGACACCATCCCGATCGCCACGAAGATTAGCAGGATATTTTGACCAAAGAAGGTCACCAGCAGAATGACGAAGAACATGAACGGGAAGGAGTTCAGGATTTCTAGCAGACGCATCATCACGGAGTCCACTTTCCCGCCGAGGTAACCGGAAAGCGAGCCGTAAAGCGTGCCGACGATCACCGCCACCAGCGCCGCCGCGATGCCAACCATCAGGGAGATACGGCCGCCAATCGCCACACGCACCAGCAAATCACGCCCGGAGGAGTCGGTGCCGAAATAGTGCCCGGATTCCATATCCGGCGCGCTGGACATCATGCCCCAATCCGTATCGAAATAGGTGAACTGAGAGAGCATTGGTGCCAGGGTTACGAACAGCGCGATAAGCACCAGCACGACTAGGCTGGCAACGGCGGCACGGTTATGCATAAAACGACGGCGGGCGTCCTGCCAAAGGCTACGACCTTCGACCTCCAGCTTTTCACTGAAGTTTTCCAGCGCCTCGCTGTTTTTCTTACTCAACATCATGGCGTGCTCCAGTTAGTAACGGATTTTCGGGTCGATAACGGCATACAGCACATCGACAACGGCATTAAACAGAATGGTCAGCGCGCCCACGAGGATCGTCAGGCTTAGCACCAGCGAATAGTCACGGTTAAGCGCCCCGTTAACAAACAGCTGCCCGATGCCCGGCAGGCCATAAATGGTTTCAATCACCATTGAACCCGTGATAATGCCGACAAAAGCCGGACCCATATAGGAGAGTACCGGTAACAGTGCAGGCTTGAGGGCATGACGGAAAATAATCCGGCGCATCGGCAGCCCTTTCGCACGGGCGGTACGGATGAAGTTCGAGTGCAGGACTTCAATCATTGAACCGCGGGTAATACGGGCGATGCTGGCGATGTAGGCCAGAGATAATGCCACCATCGGCAATATCATGAACTTCAGCGCCCCGCCGTTCCAGCCGCCCCCGGGAAGCCATTTCAGGGTTATGGCGAATATCATGACCAGCAACGGCGCGACAACGAAGCTGGGGATAACCACACCGGTCATTGCGACCCCCATTACGGCGTAATCCCATCGGGTATTTTGTTTTAGCGCAGCGATAACGCCCGCAGTGACACCGAGAACAACGGCCAGGATAAATGCAGCAGCCCCTAATTTAGCCGATACCGGGAAGCTGGACGCCACCAGGTCGTTAACGGAATAGTCTTTATATTTAAATGACGGACCAAAATCACCGTGTGCAAGCTGCTTCAGATAGTTGAAGTACTGCGTGGTGATAGGATCGTTTAAATGGTATTTCGCTTCGATGTTGGCCATAACTTCTGGCGGAAGCGTGCGTTCACCGGTAAAAGGACTGCCCGGTGCAAGACGCATCATGAAGAAGGAAATTGTAATTAGAATAAATAACGTTGGAATCGCTTCAAGACAGCGACGCAGGATAAATTTCAACATTGCCCGTACCTTCTGGCGTGTGCCTGATGAATGTTACAAAATAGACACAGTGGGGCAAGCTCGCTCGCCCCACGTATTGCCATTAATGCTTGATAATATAAAGATTCTTAACGGAAATATTATCCAACGGGTCTTTACCGGTATAACCCCCTACCCATGGTTTCACCAGGCGGGCGTTAACGTAGTAGTAAACCGGAACGATCGCAGAGTCTTTATCGAGCTGTTGTTCTGATTTTGCGTACAGATCGGCGCGCTGGGCGTCATCTGCCACCTTCAGGGTTTCGCCAATCAGCTTATCAAACGCCGGGCTCTTATAGTGTGCGGTGTTGTTCGAACTGTCGCTCAGCATGGTGTTCAGGAATGAGGTCGGTTCGTTATAGTCCGCACACCATCCTGCACGTGCCACGTCAAAGGTTCCCTGGTGGCGCGTATCGAGGAAGGTTTTCCATTCCTGGTTTTCCAGCTTCACGTTCACGCCGAGGTTTTTCTTCCAGATTGACGCGACGGCAATAGCCAGCTTTTTATGCAGATCGGAGGTGTTGTACAACAGGCTAAAGGTCAGCGGCTTGTCGGCGGTATAGCCAGCTTCAGCCAGCAGTTTTTTCGCTTCTTCGTTACGTTTTTCCTGGGACCATTTGAACCATTCAGGTTCAACCAGCTTCATACCGTCGGTGTAAGGCGGGGTGTAGCTGTAAGCTGGCAGGTCGCCCTGATTCTTCACTTTATTCACGATAATGTCGCGATCCAGAGCCAGCTTCAGTGCGGTACGAACACGTACGTCGGTGAACGGTGCTTTCTGGTTGTTAATTTCGTAATAGTAGGTGCACAGATACGGATCGACGTGAACTTCTTTCGGGATCTCTTTTTTCAGCTTCTGGAACAGTTCAATCGGCATATTGTTATAGGTCATGTCGATTTCACCGCTGCGGTAGCGGTTTACGTCCGTCACTTCAGAAGAGATTGGCAGGTAGGTGACCTGATTGATAACGGTCTTCGCATTATCCCAATACTGCGGGTTACGCTCCAGCACCATACGTTCGTTAACGACCCAGTCCTTCAGCTTATATGCACCGTTGGTCACGATATTCGCAGGCTGCGTCCATTTTTCACCAAATTTTTCTACTGCGGATTTTGGTACCGGGGAGACGGACGGGTGAACCAGCAGCTTATAGAAGTACGGAACAGGTTCGCTCAACGTCACTTCAAAGGTGTTGGCATCGATGGCTTTTACGCCCAGGTCGGTAACTGGCTTTTTACCCGTGATGATGTCATCGATATTGGCAATATGGCCATACTGGAGGTAACTCGCATACGGGGAGGCGGTATTCGGATCCGCCAGACGCTGCCAGCTATAGACGAAATCTTCGGCGGTAACCGGCGTACCGTCGGACCATTTCGCATCTTTACGCAGATGGAAGGTCCAGACTTTAAAATCTTTGTTGTCCCATTTTTCCGCCACGCCCGGAGCCGGGTGGCCGTCTACGTCAGTCACCAGCAGACCTTCAAACAGATCGCGGTTAACGTTAGACTCTGGAACACCTTCAATTTTGTGCGGATCAAGAGACTGCACTTCCGCACCGTTATTACGTACCAGCGTTTGCTTCTCAGCCAGCTGAACACCAGCAGGAACGTCCGCAGCCATTGCAGCGTTGCCCGCGATTAGCGCAGTTAAAATCCCCGCCGCTACCAGACTTTTTTTTGTGATGATGGACATTGTGTTGATACTCCACTCATTATAATGACCGGCCTTCGCCAGTTGTGTAATCCCCTGTTGGGGCCTGTACAGCGCAGGAGTTTTTTTTGCTACTGTCAGGTTCTTTTTTTACTTCTTGCTATCACCGACTTCATTATTACTGACCGCTCGTACGGCGGTCTTGCGTCGATTCTTTACACCTCTCCCCTGTCAGAGAGATGCGTTGGATATCTTATGTGAGGGCTATATGAAAATAGTTCTCATCAACTTGTTTAATGCTGCAAAATATAAGGCCGGAAAGTACCAAATGGTGCCATCTCTCGCCAATACATTTTGCAAATTTGTTAAGCATTTCTCTTTTACGATGGCTGGCATAACTATGGTGCCAACCCTGGCTTACGCCGAAATCAACAAAAAGAGATTTAATTCATACAGATAAGAAATTTTGTTGCTACAAACGCGACGACAAAGCTTGGCTGAACGATTTTTCACGATAATTTAACAATTGATTATTATTTAGCACATTCGTCTGAGTCAGCGTCGAAATTACTAATATCATTTCGGTTATCTGTCAGCAAGCCCCAGAGTATCATGTGAGTAAAATAACAGAGGGTTTGAGGGATTTATGCGCGGCAAGGGGAAATGAAAATAAACAACCCCTTGAAAAACAACAGAAGAGGATTATTAGTAGAACTTATTATGACTGGCGCCTATTTCAACTTTATTTATATGATTTGCAGATAATCACGTAAAAAAAACGGAGCCGCTGGCTCCGCTCTTTCAAATGAAAGTCAGTGTACTAACCCGGGGAATATACTTTTAATACCGGTAACGATAAATTCGATGCCCAACGCCATTAACAACAGACCCATGATACGGGTAATCACGTTGATGCCCGTTTGTCCCAGCAAGCGAACCAGCCATGGCGCCATACGAAATACACCCCAGCAGCACAGCGCGAACAGCGCAATAGCGACGGAAAAGCCAATCAGGTGCATCAGGCTGTGGTAGCGCGTTCCCCAGACAATAGTGGAACTGATCGCCCCCGGGCCCGCCATCAGCGGCAGTGCCAGTGGCACGACCCCGATGCTCTCGCGGATAGCTGTCTCTGATTTTTCCTGCTTGTTCTGTTTATCCTCCCCCAGCTTGCCGCTGATCATCGACATGGCAATCGTCACCACCAGGATCCCGCCTGCTATACGGAACGAATCAATCGAGATGCCGAAGACCTGAAGAATGGCGTCCCCGAGATAAAGAGAGGTAAGTAGGATGATCGCCACCGACAGGTTTGCCGTCAGGTTGGTTTTATTTCGTGCCGCAGCCGTCTGATAGCTGGTCATACTAATGAAGACAGGGATGATCCCTACCGGGTTAACCAGAGCAAACAAGCCGATAAAAAACTTGAAATATGTAGGGAAATCAAAGAGCGTTTGAATCACATTAAGCTCCGCAATTGAGCATGGCCAGGGAGAAACTGCATGTCATGATAAATCCGCGCTGAAGATACGCTTTTTAGCCGCATACTTCACCAGAAATCTGTTCTTAAACGTTATCAATTCATGATGTTAAACATTTGTGTAATCAATGATATCGCTGCTTCCAATAGTTACTTAATTATTTAACAGTAGAATAATTAGCACAAAATAACCCTGCTGAAAGGTATCAGCTTAGGACAAAATTGATCTCGATCATAATTTTCGTACTCAGAAGTGAGTAATCTTGGTTACGCCGCCAGGGAGATCACCTATCAAAAAGGTATGATGCTAAGGTAAGGCTCTTTTAGTAAATTAGTGAGCTGGAACAGTGAGTAATCCTTTGTTTTACTGTGTGTTACGCAAGTGGGATCGGCTCTGACTATACTGTCAGACGTATCGAACGCTGGTTTACTAAAAGAGTTTAAACATTATCAGGAGAGCATTATGGCTGTTACCAATATCGCTGAACTGAACGCCCTCGTCGAGCGCGTAAAAAAAGCCCAGCGTGAATATGCCAATTTCACCCAAGAACAGGTTGATAAAATCTTCCGCGCGGCCGCTCTGGCTGCTGCTGATGCTCGAATCCCTCTCGCTAAAATGGCTGTTGCCGAATCCGGCATGGGTATCGTTGAAGATAAAGTGATCAAAAACCACTTTGCTTCAGAGTATATCTACAACGCCTATAAAGATGAGAAAACCTGCGGTGTGCTGTCAGAAGACGATACTTTCGGCACCATCACCATCGCAGAACCGATCGGCATCATTTGCGGTATCGTTCCAACCACTAACCCAACCTCTACCGCCATCTTCAAATCTCTCATCAGTCTGAAGACACGTAACGCAATCATTTTCTCCCCGCATCCACGTGCGAAGGACGCCACCAACAAAGCAGCAGATATCGTGCTTCAGGCTGCCATTGCGGCGGGTGCGCCAAAAGATCTCATCGGCTGGATCGACCAACCTTCTGTTGAACTGTCCAACGCCCTGATGCATCACCCGGACATTAACCTGATTCTGGCGACCGGTGGTCCTGGTATGGTTAAAGCTGCGTACAGCTCCGGTAAACCAGCCATCGGCGTAGGCGCAGGTAATACCCCTGTGGTGATCGACGAAACGGCTGATATCAAGCGTGCTGTTGCCTCTGTGCTGATGTCTAAAACCTTCGATAACGGCGTTATCTGTGCATCTGAACAGTCTGTTGTCGTGGTTGATTCGGTATACGACGCCGTTCGTGAACGTTTCGCCAGCCACGGCGGCTACCTGTTGCAAGGTAAAGAACTGAAAGCCGTTCAGGACGTGATTCTGAAAAATGGTGCGCTGAACGCGGCTATCGTAGGTCAGCCTGCGTATAAAATCGCTGAGCTCGCTGGCTTTAGCGTCCCTGCTACCACCAAGATTCTGATTGGTGAAGTGAAAGTCGTTGATGAAAGTGAGCCGTTTGCTCACGAGAAACTCTCCCCGACGCTGGCAATGTACCGTGCGAAAGATTTCGATGACGCGGTAGATAAAGCAGAGAAGCTGGTGGCGATGGGCGGTATCGGCCACACCTCTTGCCTGTACACCGACCAGGATAACCAGCCTGAGCGTGTTGCTTACTTCGGTCAGAAGATGAAGACGGCACGTATCCTGATCAACACCCCTGCTTCTCAGGGTGGTATCGGTGACCTGTACAACTTCAAACTCGCACCTTCCCTGACTCTGGGTTGTGGTTCCTGGGGTGGTAACTCCATCTCTGAAAACGTTGGTCCAAAACACCTGATCAACAAGAAAACCGTTGCTAAGCGAGCTGAAAACATGTTGTGGCACAAACTTCCGAAATCTATCTACTTCCGCCGCGGCTCTCTGCCAATCGCGCTGGATGAAGTAATTACTGATGGCCACAAACGTGCGCTCATCGTGACCGACCGTTTCCTGTTCAACAATGGCTATGCAGACCAGATCACCTCTGTTCTGAAAGCGGCTGGCGTCGAAACTGAAGTCTTCTTTGAAGTTGAAGCTGACCCAACCCTGAGCGTTGTACGTAAAGGCGCTGAACTGGCGAACTCCTTCAAACCTGATGTGATCATCGCACTGGGTGGCGGTTCCCCAATGGACGCCGCGAAAATTATGTGGGTGATGTACGAACATCCGGAAACTCACTTCGAAGAACTGGCGCTGCGCTTTATGGATATCCGTAAACGTATCTACAAGTTCCCGAAAATGGGTGTGAAAGCGAAAATGATCGCCGTCACCACCACTTCCGGTACTGGTTCAGAAGTGACGCCATTTGCCGTTGTGACTGATGACGCAACCGGTCAGAAATACCCGCTGGCTGACTACGCACTGACGCCAGATATGGCTATCGTTGACGCCAACCTGGTCATGGAAATGCCGAAATCACTGTGTGCGTTCGGTGGTCTGGATGCGGTAACTCACGCTCTGGAAGCTTACGTTTCCGTACTGGCTTCTGAGTTCTCTGACGGTCAGGCTTTGCAGGCGCTGAAACTGCTGAAAGAAAACCTGCCAGCTTCTTACAACGAAGGTTCGAAAAACCCTGTTGCGCGTGAACGTGTACACAGTGCGGCAACCATCGCGGGCATTGCGTTTGCTAACGCCTTCCTGGGTGTCTGTCACTCCATGGCGCACAAGCTGGGTTCACAGTTCCACATTCCTCACGGTCTGGCGAACGCCCTGTTGATCAGCAACGTTATCCGCTATAACGCCAACGACAACCCAACCAAGCAGACTGCATTCAGCCAGTACGACCGCCCACAGGCGCGCCGTCGTTATGCTGAAATCGCAGATCACCTGGGTCTGAGCGCACCGGGCGACCGTACTGCCGCGAAGATCGAGAAACTGCTGGCATGGCTGGAGAGCCTGAAGGCTGAACTGGGTATTCCTAAATCTATCCGCGAAGCAGGCGTTCAGGAAGCTGACTTCCTCGCTCACGTAGATAAGCTGTCTGAAGATGCATTCGATGACCAGTGCACTGGTGCTAACCCGCGCTACCCACTGATTTCCGAACTGAAACAGATCCTGCTGGATACTTATTACGGTCGTAACTTCACTGAAAGCGATGTCGCTGCCGTAAAAGTTGAAATCCCCGCAGTTGTAAAGGCTGACAAGAAAGCGAAGAAAAATGCTTGATTGACAGTATGATAAAAAAACCCGCCGCTGGCGGGTTTTTTTATATCTGAGGATCCGTAAAACATTCTTATTATTTTCGATTGTCGCCCTGTAACGCCGTCAGCGAGCCTACAGCCAGCGCCTCTTTATAATGCTTGCGGCAGACCGAGACATAACGTTCATTGCCTCCTATCACCACCTGCTCGCCATCAGCATAGGGTTTACCCGACTGGTCCAGGCGAAGAACCATACTTGCCTTGCGGCCACAAAAGCAGATTGTTTTCAGCTCAACCAGCTTATCCGACCAGGCGAGCAGATACTGACTGCCGGCAAATAACTCCCCACGAAAATCGGTACGTAATCCATAGCAAAGAACGGGAATATCCAGCTCATCAACGACCTCTGAAAGTGCATGGACCTGCTCTCGGGTCAGGAACTGGCTTTCATCTACCAGCACGCAATGGACAGGCTTAGAGGCATGCTCGGTACGAATGTCCTCCAGCAGGTCCGTTTCAGGGTTAAACAGCCTTGCAGGCGACGAGAGCCCTATTCTTGAGCTAACCTTCCCTGCCCCAAAGCGATCGTCGATTTCGGCGGTATAAACAACGGTACGCATCCCCCGCTCCTGATAATTGTATGAGGATTGCAGTAACGCCGTCGATTTCCCTGCATTCATTGCCGAATAGTAGAAATAAAGTTGTGCCATTGGCCGAAGAACCCTAATCAATGTGTAATATTCCCGATGGATCATTGTACCATATTTTGTACCGTCATCAGCGGCGGGCTGCGCTCTCCAGCCTGCCATGCATCAGTAAATCCTTCGCGAGTGGCGCAAAATAATGCGTTAAAACAGGCAGTAAAGGCATTAAACACTGACAATAAGGTGAGTCCGCAACCAGAGATAACACTTCTTTTTATAGTGTCTTCTTCGTTCATTAAAATTCACTATTTATTAACTATTCTTGTCTTCGCTGCGCTTACTCGGGGTAATACAAAAGGCTGATATTTATCAACCGCAACTATAATTCCTGAGGTAAAAGTCACAAAACATACACGCAAATGACGCGCTTTTGCCGTTTGAAACGATATCTCACAGACCCAACAAACAATGAAATTTAAGTTAGCGTAATTAATAATAGCGTCGTTTATTTTGTATTTTTTGAATTCCTTACATCCCCACCTATTGCACAAGTGAAATTAAGGCTCTATTATTAGGACAACAAACCCACCCCCATTATAAGTTTGAGATTACTACAATGAGCGAAGCACTTAAAATTCTGAACAACATCCGTACTCTTCGTGCGCAGGCAAGAGAATGTACCCTTGAGACGCTTGAAGAAATGCTCGAAAAATTAGAAGTTGTAGTTAACGAACGTCGTGAAGAAGAAAGCGCAGCTGCGGCTGAAATCGAAGAACGTACACGTAAACTGCAACAGTATCGTGAAATGCTGATTGCCGATGGTATCGATCCAAACGAATTGCTGAACAGCATGGCTGCGGCTAAAACCGGTACCAAAGCAAAACGCGCGGCACGTCCTGCTAAATATAGCTACTTCGATGAGAACGGCGAAGAGAAAACCTGGACCGGCCAGGGTCGTACTCCTGCTGTAATCAAGAAAGCAATGGACGAACAAGGTAAACAACTGGATGACTTCCTGATCAAGGATTAATCTGGAAAGATTCTGAAAAATCCCGCTCTGTGCGGGATTTTTTATGCCTGTAATATTCGCCCGAACATCTCCTTACATTCTGTCATATTGCGAGGCTTACTATTTAACGTCCTTGACAATCCCCCACCAATTACAGAGTGACAGGCATAAAAAAACCGGTGGGCATCGCTCCACCGGTCTTGTTCACTGGGCTGTGAGTTTATTACTTAATACCCACGCTACCTTTGAGCCAGGCTTTAAATTCTTCACCCAGGCTGTTATGGCGAATACCATATTCGACGAATGCCTGCATATAACCGAGCTTATTCCCGCAGTCATGGCTCTTACCTTTCATATGGTAGGCTTCCACGGTCTCTTTCTCGATCAGCATATCGATAGCATCCGTCAGCTGGATTTCATCGCCCGCACCCGGAGGCGTTTTCGCCAACAGAGCCCAAATTTCAGCACTCAGGACGTAACGACCAACGACAGCAAGGTTAGACGGCGCGACGTCCGCTTTAGGTTTTTCAACAACGCCAACCATCGGTACGCTTTCGCCAGGTTGCAGGTCAACGCCTTTGCAGTCAACCACGCCGTAAGCGGTCACGTCGTCGACTGGCTCAACCATAATCTGGCTGCTGCCGGTTTCGTCGAAGCGTTTAATCATTTCCGCCAGGTTTTCCTGGGAAAGATCGGACTCGTACTCATCAAGAATCACGTCAGGCAGAATAACCGCGACCGGCTCATCACCCACTACCGGGTGTGCACACAATACTGCGTGCCCCAGGCCTTTCGCCAGGCCCTGACGAACCTGCATAATGGTAACGTGTGGAGGGCAAATAGACTGCACTTCCTTCAGCAGCTGGCGCTTAACGCGTTTTTCCAGCATTGCTTCGAGTTCGAAACTGGTATCGAAATGGTTTTCGATAGAGTTTTTAGATGAATGCGTCACCAGCACAATTTCGGTGATACCTGCTGCAATACATTCATTCACGACATACTGGATTAATGGCTTATCAACCAGAGGCAGCATCTCTTTTGGGATTGCCTTCGTCGCTGGCAACATCCTGGTACCCAATCCCGCCACCGGGATAACGGCCTTTCTGACTTTCGAATTAAGGGCAGCCATTGAAATTCTCCTGAACTGTTCAAGTTTTGAACTTTTATGCATTGAATAACGCGTTGAGTATACAGTCTCAGCCACTAATACGGGTCTGAAAAGAACGCGTTGCCGATCAATTAAGACAAATACGCATGAAACTTGCAGCGATAGTAGCACTGCCAGCAAAAACACAGGTAAAGCAATCTGAAAAATAAAATCTGACTGCTTACTCCGTGGACAACATTAAGCGTAACCGCCCTCCGGCACCCCAAATTTGGCACTGCCAGGAGGTGCAGCGATGGCTAATTTGATTAAGGTAAGTATTTCCCAGCGTACCCAACGGCACGCCGTTGCTCACCTGAATATGGTGTTCGCCAGTATTCAGCGTGGCATTTAAACCCGCAGAGACCAGAATAAGGTTATTCAACCCGCTGTGATAATAGCCAACCAGAAGCGGGAACTGCCCCGGCAAATTGGCCTGGCGAAAAAGTTGGTTGACCTGTTTTAGTAAACTGCCTAACTCAGGAAGTCGTTGCCCCTGATGGGATAATTGTTCCTGTAGCAATCCATTAAACAGCGCACGGAGTAATAAGGCCGCCAGAACGCCGTTATCTCCCGCCCGGGTAACATCCAGGCAATAAAAAGCGAGGTCAGAATCTGATAGCGGCGCAATATCCAGCACCAGTCCAGGCTGGTCAGCCGCTACCAGCTGGCGATAATTTACTCTGCAATGAGAGATATTTTGCTGCACCGGCGGCTGAAGTTCCTGAAGCAGCTTCGCGGCCGCGAGCGGATTACTGACTAAAGCATCCCAGTCCTGGAAAAGACGTTCTTCTTCTTCCACCCGGGAATTAAACATATTGGGATACAGGCAGGCCAACACCGTTTCACGAAGACGGTTCAAATCTTTAACCGGTTTGAGCAGAATATCCTGCACACCTAAACGCAACGCCTTAGCAATATCCGCCATATTTTCGGTGGCCGAGATCACCAGTATCGGTGTCTGATAACCTTCATTACGCAGGTTTTCCACCAGCATTAATCCGTCCATGCGCGGCATCTCAAGGTCGCAGATCATCAGATCAGGCGCCATGCTGGCCATTTTTTCCAGTGCCTCGACGCCATCTTCGGCAAGGGACGTGGTTGCCCCCAGTGAGGATAACCACGAATCCAGTAGCGATCGGAAAACGGGCTCGTCTTCTACTATCAAAATATGTTTTCCGGCCAATGGCTGTGTCATGGTTCCTCCCCTGGCTGACAGTTACTCAATAGTGGCATGCTATTGGTACTATCGCCTGTCAGATTTTGCTGAAGTAATCAAAAAAGTGCTCAACGTGCTGTACGCACAAAAGGCAACAGTTCATCTATTTTCTTTTCGACGGCTAACGAGCCCGCTGCTATGGCGGCCTCAGCCCGGTGGAAATCAAGGGTAGAAATTTGTGGACAATAGGGTTGAATAAGAATATCCGGAGGATCGCCAGCCATACGGTTTCGCTTCAGGCGATTCTCAAGGATCTGAATAGAGGTCGTCATGATTTCAATGGCGTTCGGCGCGGTCACCGCGCGACGGGCGGTCAGGCGCCCTATTCTGCCGCGTAATCGCGCATGCCAGGCAAGTTTCTCTTCTTCCGCATCATCGCTCTGAAGATTAACTGGCATCAAATCTTGCTGCATAAGGTGTGCGTCGTGCTGTAAATCCACGGCAATAACGATATCCGCCCCCATGGCGCGGGTCAGAGAGATGGGTACAGGATTCACTACGCCCCCATCAACGAGCCAGTAGCCGTTGTGAGGCACAGGCGCCATTAACCCCGGCATGCTACAGGATGCGCGAACGGCGAGATGAATATCCCCTTCGGTGAGCCATAACTCCCTGCCCGTACTGAGGTTGGTTGCAACGGCACCGAAAGGCATTTGGCAGTGGCTGAAGTCAGCGAGGGGCATTATCTTACGAAACTGATTGAACACGCGTTCGCCGCGCAGCAGGCCGCCACGCTGCCAGGAGAGATCCATCAGGCGCAGCACATCCCAGTAACTGAAGGAGCGCACCCAGCTTTCAAGCTCCGGGAGCTTACCGCAGGCGTACGCGGATCCGACCAGCGACCCGATAGAACATCCTGCGACAATATCAACGTCAATCCCCATCTGGTTTAAGGTATTGATAACGCCAATATGTGACCAACCCCGGGCTGCACCTGAGCCCAACGCCAGTCCAATTTTTACCTTTCTCATTAGCCCTGTTTTACTTCCCCTGGATTCCCGACATAGCGTCAACGCACCTGCTCAGTTAACATATTGCTACCTTAAGCGTTTAACGCCTTATTTTTTGTTCCAGGAAGAGAATCGTGTCTCAACTCTGCCCCTGTGGTAGCGCTCTGGAGTATAGCCTATGTTGCCAGCGATATCTTTCTGGCGAGCAGGTTGCACCAGAGCCGTCACACCTTATGCGCTCGCGGTATACTGCTTTTGTGATCAAAAACGCAGACTACCTGATTAAAACCTGGCATCCGTCCTGCCATGCTGCCGATTTTCGCCAAGAGATTGAAGCCGGATTTGCCAACACCGTCTGGCTGGGCCTCACCATCTTTGAAGCCGCTCCCGGCCGCGATGCCAACGAGGGCTATGTCAGTTTTGTCGCCCGCTTTAGCGAACAAAACAAGCCCGGCGCCATCATTGAACGCTCACGGTTCTTAAAGGACAGCGGGCAATGGTATTATATTGACGGCACACGTCCGCAATTCGGTCGTAACGATCCCTGCCCCTGTGGTTCAGGAAAAAAATTTAAAAAGTGTTGCGGCAGTAATGCCTGACAACTCAGACTTCGCAAATACATAAACAGGATTTCCCGGCGATGCAATCATTACAACGTAAAGTTCTGCGCACTATCTGTCCCGATCAAAAAGGGCTGATCGCACGAATTACCAACATTTGCTACAAGCATGAACTGAATATCGTGCAGAACAACGAGTTCGTTGACCACCGTACCGGTCGCTTCTTTATGCGTACCGAACTGGAAGGCATTTTCAACGACACAACCCTGCTTGCCGATCTGGACAGCGCCCTGCCGGAAGGCTCGGTGCGCGAGCTGAACCCGGCGGGCCGTCGCCGCATTGTCATTCTGGTCACCAAAGAGGCACACTGCCTGGGCGATCTGCTGATGAAAGCCAACTACGGTGGCCTGGACGTCGAAATTGCCGCCGTCATTGGCAACCACGAGACGCTGCGTACGCTGGTTGAACGTTTTGACATTCCGTTTGAGCTGGTCAGTCACGAAGGCCATACCCGTGAAGAGCACGACAACCTGATGGCAGCTGCGATTGAAGCGCATAACCCGGACTACGTGGTGCTGGCGAAATATATGCGCGTGCTGACGCCATCCTTCGTGGCGCGCTTCCCGAACAAGATTATCAACATCCACCACTCCTTCCTGCCCGCCTTTATTGGCGCGCGTCCGTATCACCAGGCATACGAGCGTGGGGTGAAGATCATTGGCGCAACCGCGCACTACGTGAATGACAATCTGGACGAAGGTCCAATCATCATGCAGGACGTGATTCACGTGGATCACACCTATACAGCAGAAGATATGATGCGTGCTGGCCGTGACGTTGAGAAGAATGTACTGAGCCGTGCGCTGTATCAGGTACTTGCTCAGCGCGTCTTTGTGTACGGCAACAGAACGATTATTCTTTAATCCCTCGGAAAATGAATTGATTAGCTTTACGCCTTTACGAATAAAAAGCAGGCAAACAGCTTCATTTTCCTAAAGGAATGCTTTACAGGGGCGTCTCATTTGATATGATGCGCCCCGCTTCCAACAGGAAGCAGGCCAGTTAAAAGCATTACCCCGTGGTGGGGTTCCCGAGCGGCCAAAGGGAGCAGACTGTAAATCTGCCGTCATCGACTTCGAAGGTTCGAATCCTTCCCCCACCACCATCTCCAGCTTTACCTCAAAATATGAATTACCCCTGGTGGGGTTCCCGAGCGGCCAAAGGGAGCAGACTGTAAATCTGCCGTCATCGACTTCGAAGGTTCGAATCCTTCCCCCACCACCATCACTTCCAGATTCTTAAGCACTCACTCAAGCACAATGCTCCATATTCCTCGATGCCGGGAGTAATCCTTCCCTGCCTGTTTTCCCCGGTGGCGCTTCGCTTACCGGGGCTACGAATAGGGTCTGTAGGCCGGGTAAGGCGCAGCCGCCACCCGGCATCCGCACGCCCCCCTGGATCGGGGACAAAAAAAACCCCGCAAATGCGGGGTTGTATTAATACAGCGAATCAGCGACGGGCACGCACAACCTGATATTTGCGCGTCAGGTACTCCACCGGCGCACTCCAGATGTGCACCAGGCGAGAGAATGGGAACAGCACAAACAGGGTCATACCCAGCACCAGGTGAACGCGGAAGATAAACGCCACGCCGTCCAGATGCTCAGAAGCGCCCCCGCGGAAGGTCACGACAGACTGCGCCCATCCCACCAGCTTCATCATCTCGCTGCCGTCCATATGCTGCGCAGAGAATGGAATGGTCAGCAGACCAAGCGCACACTGCACCATCAGCAGGGAGAGGATCAGGATGTCCGCTCCGGTCGTGGTAGCCCGCACGCGTGGGCTGAACAGACGTCGTTTCAGCAGCAGCAGACCACCCACCAGGGTCATCACGCCACAGGCGCCGCCGGCAATCATCGCCATCTTCTGCTTCACTTCAATCGGCAGCCACGCTTCGTACATCCAGTGCGGGGTCAGCATCCCCAGGAAGTGGCCGGCGAAAATTCCCAAAATCCCGATGTGGAACAGGTTTGACGCCAGGTTCATCCCTTTACGATCCAGCATCTGGCTGGAGGCAGCACGCCAGGTGTACTGGCCATAGTCATAACGCAGCCAGCTTCCCACCAGGAACACGGTGCCCGCGATATACGGGTAAATGTCAAAGAAGAACATATTCAGGAAGTGCATTAGTGCTGTCCTCCGTTAGAGATATTCAAATATTGCGGAGCCACCGCTCCGGCAAAACGACGCTGATGCGCGGAGATTTCAGATTCGCCACAGCTCTGGTCAGCAAAGAATTTCACCTGCTCTTCTTCCCAGACGGCATCCAGTGCTTGTGGGGTATCGTCACGGGCTTCATCCGCAATTTTTTCCGCCACTTTTTGACTGTCAACCGAGGCGTTAGCCAGTTTCACCAGCAGATCGAACAGGACTGCATAGCTGCTCTCACGTTGCTGGAGACGCGCGCCGAGCAACGCCAGAATAGGAGCAATGTCCTGCAACCCGCCCAGCGCTTCCTCTTTCGGCAACTGTGCCAGATATTCCAGATACAGCGGCAGGTGATCCGGCAGCTCGCGGCTGTCGAGTTGCAAACCGTGCTGCTCGTACTGGGCCATCAGATCCACCATCGCCTGACCACGGTCGCGGGATTCACCGTGAACGTGTTCGAACAGCAGCAGAGACGTGGCACGGCCCCGGTCAAACAGCTGGCTGTAGTCCGCCTGCGCATCAAGAAGATCGCGTGCCAGCAGATCGCGGAGGAAAACGCCCAGCTTCTGGGCATCCACTTTATCCAGGTTTTCAGATGACGCGAGTGCATCAAAGAGTTCCTGTTGATGCTGCACAAGCGCAGCATCAGGGTACTCGAGCAGACGCGAAACAATGACGAGTTCAATCATTGGTGCGGCTCCGTTTTGCTGGTCACATCCATCGCGTCAATGCGGCGGCTGTTGAACAGGTTGAATTTGCTGTCTGACCCGTGGCAACCGTCGCCAAAGGTAAAGCCACACCCACTTTTCTCCGGGAAGGCCTCGCGAGCCAGTTCACGGTGGCTGCTCGGCACCACGAAACGATCTTCGTAGTTAGCGATTGCCAGATAGCGGTACATCTCCTGCGCCTGCGCTTCGGTCAGACCAACCTCCTCCAGCGCGCGGGTATCGTTAACGCCGTCAACGGTTTCGGCACGTTTGAAGTGACGCATCGCCAGCATACGTTTCAGCGCCAGCAGTACCGGCTGGGTATCCCCTGCGGTGAGCAGGTTG
Source organism: Enterobacter cloacae complex sp. 302F9 (assembly GCF_050030335.1). Lineage (NCBI taxonomy): Bacteria > Pseudomonadati > Pseudomonadota > Gammaproteobacteria > Enterobacterales > Enterobacteriaceae > Enterobacter > Enterobacter cloacae complex sp. 302F9. The sequence continues at coordinate 2,615,636 of NZ_JBLGUC010000001.1, forward strand.
GCCAGATACTGAACCGGGATACGCAGGCTTTCCACGTCCGGCAGAATGCCGTTGCTGCCCAGTTCACCCGCGTCCGCCGCAGACTGAATCGGAGACAGCGGCGGCACGTACCAGACCATCGGCAGCGTGCGGTATTCCGGGTGCAGCGGCAGGGCCAGCTTCCAGTCCATCGCCATTTTGTACACCGGGGACTGCTGTGCGGCGTCAATCACGCTCTGCGGAATACCGTCTTTCAGCGCCTGCTCAATAACCTTCGGATCGTTTGGATCGAGGAAGACGTCCAGCTGACGCTGATACAGATCTTTCTCGTTCTCGGTGCTTGCGGCATTTTCAATCGCGTCCGCGTCGTACAGCAGCACGCCGAGGTAGCGGATACGACCTACGCAGCTTTCTGAGCAGACGGTCGGCATACCGGCTTCGATACGCGGGTAGCAGAAGATGCACTTCTCAGACTTACCGCTCTTCCAGTTGAAGTAGATTTTTTTGTACGGGCAGCCGGTGATGCACATACGCCAGCCGCGGCACTTGTCCTGGTCGATCAGCACAATGCCATCTTCTTCACGCTTGTAGATGGCGCCGCTTGGGCAGGTCGCCACGCACGCCGGGTTAAGGCAGTGTTCGCACAGGCGCGGCAGGTACATCATGAAGGTGTTTTCGAACTGGCCGTACATCGCCTTCTGCATGTTCTCGAAGTTCTGGTCTTTGGCGCGTTTTTCGAACTCGCCGCCCAGAATCTCTTCCCAGTTTGGACCGCTGGTAATTTTGTCCATGCGCTGGCCGGTGATCAGCGAGCGAGGACGGGCGATCGGCTGGTGTTTGCTTTCCGGCGCGTTGTGCAGGTTCTGGTAGTCGTAATCAAACGGCTCGTAGTAATCATCAATGCCCGGCAGATGCGGGTTAGCGAAGATTTTTCCCAGCAACATGGCACGGTTACCCATGCGCGGTTGCAGTTTGCCGTTGATTTTACGGATCCAGCCGCCCTTCCACTTCTCCTGGTTTTCCCAGTCGGTCGGGAAGCCGGTGCCCGGCTTACTTTCCACGTTGTTGAACCAGGCGTACTCCATACCTTCACGGCTGGTCCAGACGTTTTTACAGGTGACTGAGCAGGTATGACAGCCGATGCATTTATCCAGATTCAGCACCATGCCGACTTGTGAACGAATTTTCATTTTACGCTCTCCTGTACCTGGTCATTACCTTCGCCATCTAACCAGTTAATATTCTTCATCTTACGTACCACCACGAACTCATCGCGGTTCGATCCTACGGTGCCGTAGTAGTTAAAGCCGTAGGCCAGCTGGGCATAACCACCGATCATGTGGGTCGGCTTCGGCGTAATACGGGTCACGGAGTTGTGAATACCGCCGCGCTGCTCGGTGATCTCAGACCCCGGCAGGTTAACGATACGTTCCTGCGCGTGGTACATCATGGTCATCCCGGCCGGTACACGCTGGCTCACCACCGCACGTGCCGTCAGGGCGCCGTTGCTGTTGAACACTTCGATCCAGTCGTTATCTTCGATACCCAGATCTTTGGCGTCCGCTTCGCTCATCCAGACGATTGGCCCCCCGCGCGACAGCGTCAGCATCAGCAGGTTGTCGCTGTAGGTGGAGTGGATACCCCACTTCTGGTGCGGCGTCAGGAAGTTCAGCGCCTTCTCAGGGTTACCGTTCGATTTCGCGCCCATCACCGCTTTCACGGAGCGGGTGTCGATTGGTGGACGGTAAACCAGCAGGCTTTCACCGAAGTCACGCATCCACTGGTGATCCTGATACAGAGACTGACGGCCAGAAAGCGTGCGCCATGGGATCAGCTCGTGAACATTGGTGTATCCGGCGTTATAGGACACATGTTCATCTTCGAGGCCAGACCAGGTCGGGCTGGAGATAATCTTGCGCGGCTGGGCCTGAATATCGCGGAAGCGGATTTTCTCTTCCTCTTTATTCTTCGCCAGGTGCGTGTGGTCACGACCGGTAAACTCGCTCAGGGCCGCCCACGCTTTCACCGCCACGTGGCCGTTGGTTTCCGGGGCCAGGGTCAGGATCATCTCTGCCGCATCAATTGCCGTGTTCAGCATCGGTTGGCCTTTCGCCGGGCCGTCTGCTTTGGTGTAATTGAGCTTGCGCAGCAGATCCATTTCGCTCTGGGTGTTCCAGGCGATGCCTTTACCGCCGTTACCGATCTTCTCCATCAGCGGGCCGATAGAGGTAAAGCGTTCGTAAGTTGCCGGGTAATCACGTTCAACCGGAATAATGTGCGGCGCGGTTACGCCCGGGATCAGATCGCACTCGCCTTTTTTCCAGTCCTTCACGTCCAGCGGCTGAGCCAGTTCGGCAGCGGAGTCGTGCTGGATTGGCAGCGTCACCACGTCGGTCTCTTTGCCCAGGTGCCCTACACAGACTTCAGAGAATTTCTTCGCGATGTCTTTGTAAATTTCCCAGTCGCTTTTTGATTCCCACGCCGGGTCAACGGCCGCAGACAGCGGATGAATAAACGGATGCATATCCGACGTATTCATGTCGTCTTTTTCGTACCAGGTGGCAGTAGGCAGCACGATGTCGGAGTACAGGCAGGTACTGGACAGACGGAAGTCCAGCGTCACCACCAGATCCAACTTTCCGTCGAGACCGTTGTCTTTCCACTCCACTTCTTCCGGCTTCACGCCGCCCTGCTTGCCGAGATCTTTACCCTGAATACCGTTTTCGGTACCGAGCAGGTATTTCAGCATGTACTCGTGGCCTTTACCGGAAGAACCCAGCAGGTTAGAGCGCCAGATGAACAGGTTACGCGGATGGTTTTTACCGTTCTCCGGCTGTTCTGCCGCGAAGCGGATTGAGCCGTCTTTGAGGGATTTAACGGTGTAGTCCACCGGTGACATGCCCGCCTGCTTCGCCGCTTCCGCAATACGCAGCGGGTTCGTACCCAGCTGCGGCGCAGACGGCAGCCAGCCCATACGCTCAGCGCGCACGTTGAAGTCAATCAGGTGGCCGCTGTAGCGGGATTTATCCGCCATCGGCGACAGCAGTTCCTGGGCGGTAACCGTCTCGTAGCGCCACTGGCTGGAGTGGTTATAGAAGTAGGAGGTGCTGTTCATGTGACGAGCCGGACGCTGCCAGTCAAGGGCAAACGCCAGCGGTTGCCAGCCGGTCTGCGGACGCAGTTTTTCCTGGCCCACGTAGTGCGCCCAGCCGCCGCCGCTCTGCCCGACGCAGCCGCAGAAGATCAGCATGTTGATCAGGCCGCGATAGTTCATATCGAGGTGATACCAGTGGTTCAGACCGGCACCGACGATGATCATGGAGCGACCGTGGGTTTTGTCGGCGTTTTCCGCAAATTCGCGGGCGATACGGGTGATCTGGGCGCGTGGCACACCGGTGATCTGCTCCGCCCAGGCTGGGGTATAAGCCTTCACGTCATCATAGCTGGTCGCGCAGTTTTCGTCGTTCAGGCCGCGCTCCAGGCCGTAGTTCGCCATGGTCAGATCGTAGACGGTAGTGACCAGAGCAGTAGAACCGTCTGCCAGTTGCAGGCGCTTCACCGGTAGCTTGTGCATCAGAACGTTTTGCAACTCAACCTTGTTGAAGTGCTCGGAACCTTCACCACCAAAGTACGGGAAGCCGACATCGGCGATCTCGTCCTGGCTGCCCAGCATGCTGAGACGCAGCTCCGTCTCTTCACCCGTGGTGCCGTTACGCTGCTCCAGGTTCCATTTGCCTTTTTCGCCCCAGCGGAAGCCGATAGAACCGTTTGGCGCCACCAGCTCGCCGTTGCTGTTGCAGGCGACCGTTTTCCACTCCGGGTTGTTTTCCTGACCCAGCGCGTCCACCAGATCCGCGGCACGCAGCATACGGCCTGCGGCGTAATAGCCGTCACGCTCTTCGAGCATCACCAGCATTGGCATGTCGGTGTAGCGACGCACGTAATCGGTGAAATACTGGCTTGGCTTGTCGAGGTGGAATTCACGCAGCATGACGTGGCCCATCGCCAGCGCCATTGCGGCATCGGTACCCTGTTTCGGCGCCAGCCACAGGTCGCACAGTTTGGCGATTTCGGCGTAGTCCGGGGTCACGGCGACGGTTTTGGTCCCTTTGTAACGTACTTCGGTAAAGAAGTGCGCATCCGGGGTACGGGTCTGCGGAACGTTAGAGCCCCAGGCGATGATGTAGCTGGAGTTATACCAGTCGGCGGACTCCGGCACGTCGGTCTGCTCACCCCAGGTCTGTGGTGACGCTGGCGGCAGGTCGCAGTACCAGTCGTAGAAGCTCAGGCAGGTACCACCGATGAGTGACAGGTAGCGCGCGCCGGAGGCGTAAGAGACCATCGACATCGCCGGGATTGGCGAGAAGCCTGCCACACGGTCAGGACCGTAGGTTTTCACGGTGTAGACGTTGGAAGCCGCAATCAGCTCGTTCACCTCTTTCCAGGAAGAACGAACGAAACCACCGCGACCACGCGCCTGCTTGAAGCTTTTCGCTTTGTCGGCATTTTCAATAATGGAGGCCCAGGCATCAACCGGATCGCTGTGCTGCACTTTCGCTTCACGCCACATTTTCATCAGGCGTTTACGCATCAGCGGGTATTTCAGACGGTTGGCGCTGTAGAGATACCAGGAGTAGCTGGCCCCACGCGGGCAGCCGCGCGGCTCGTGGTTCGGCATATCCGGACGGGTACGCGGATAATCGGTCTGCTGCATTTCCCAGGTCACCAGACCGTTTTTAACGAAAATCTTCCAGCTACATGAGCCAGTGCAGTTTACGCCGTGGGTAGAACGGACAACTTTGTCATGCTGCCAGCGTTGACGGTAACCATCTTCCCAGTCCCGGTTGGTATCCAGAACCTGGCCGTGCCCATCGGCAAAAGTTTCACCCTTCTGTTTGAAGTAGCGAAACCGGTCCAAAAATTTGCTCATCGGGTATCTCCTGTGTGGAGCCTGTGGCTCTCTAAATCGACATTGCTGATTTGCAGCGAAGGTAACGCTATGAAAGATGGTGAGAATTGATAACGATCAAGACGAAGGGGGTCTCTGAAGGGGGGTATTAGATCAAATACCACCAAAGCGGTAGCCGTTAATATTTTTTAACTTTATGATTTATATAGATATATTTTATTTATCGTACAATAGTCGAGGCAAAATTTAACATCTTAGGTATTAAGGGGTAGACACACCTGTAAAGCGATGGCGATCACAGCGTTACCTGCGGGTGATCACGGGTAACGTCGATAGTATGTTGTAACTATTCAGTGTTTAAAAAAAGCGCGGCACTCAGGCCGCGCAAACGGATAATCAAGCTTACTTGTTTTTCTTGGTATTACGGCCATATACCAGCCAGGTGATGACCACGCAGGCGATATAGAAGACGAGGAATATTTTCATCGCACCCGCCGGAGAGCCGGTCAGATCCAGTGAGATGCCGAACGCTTTTGGAATAAAGAAGCCGCCAATCGCGCCAATCGCAGAGATAAACCCAAGCGCCGCAGCGGTATCGGTGGCGGCTTCACGCATTGCCTGCTCGTCGCTCCCACCCTGCGCTTTGACGCGGTCCATGGTCAGTTTGCGGAAGATGACAGAGATCATCTGGAAAGTAGACGCACTGCCCAGCCCGGCGGTCAGGAACAGCACCATGAATACGCCGAAGAAGGCAAAGAAGTTACCTCCCTCACCACCCGCAGGCAGCGTCAGGAACAGCAGCGCACAGAAGATGGCCATCACAACAAAGTTCACCAGCGTAACGCGCGTTCCCCCCAGACGGTCGGAGATCATCCCGCCCAGCGAACGTGCCAGCGCGCCGATAAACGGACCGAAGAAGGCAAACTGAAGGATCTGCACGTCCGGGAACTGGGTTTTAGACAGCATGGCAAAGCCTGCTGAGAAACCGATGAACGAGCCGAAGGTCGCCAGATACAGCAGCGCCATCACCCACAGGTGGCCACGCTTCAGCACCGGCAGCTGCTCGCTCAGTGACGCTTTGGACGCGGACAGATCGTTCATGAAGAACCACGCCGCCAGGGTAAAGACCACCAGGAACGGTACCCAAATCCAGGAGGCGTTTTGCAGGAACAGCACGGAACCGTCGGGCTGCGTCACACCGCCGCCGCCAAAGGCCGCAAAGATGGAGACAGAGATCGCCAGCGGGGCAATCAGCTGCATCACGCTCACGCCCATATTACCGAGGCCGCCGTTAATGCCCAGCGCACCACCCTGCTTCGCTTTCGGGAAGAAGAAGCTGATGTTTGCCATACTGGACGCAAAGTTCGCCCCCGCAAAACCGCACAGCAGAGAGATAATCACGAATACGCTAAACGGTGTGGAGGTATCCTGCACCGCAAAACCGAGCCACACGCACGGCACGATCATGATCCCGGTACTGAAAGCCGTCCAGCGACGACCGCCAAAGACCGGCACCATAAACGCGTAAGGAACGCGCAGCAGTGCGCCTGAAAGCGACGGCAACGCGGTCAACATAAACAGCTGATCGGTGGTAAAGGTAAAGCCCACTTTTGGCAGGTTAACCGCAACCGCACTAAACAACATCCAGACGCAAAACGCCAGTAACAGACATGGAACGGAAATCCACAGATTACGACTTGCTACACGGTGGCCGCGCTGTTGCCAGAACGCCGGATCCTCTGGACGCCAGTCTGTAATAACGGCACCAGTTTCCCTTTCGGGAGCGGAAGAGTGACTCATAGACACCTCTGATTCTCGAATGATGCTGCAAACATTAGGGCTTTAGGGCGGCGGTAAGTTGATATAAATCAAAGGAAAAGTGGGAGGTTTTGCGGCGAAAAAAAAGCCATCACTCTTAATGAGTAGATGCAAAACGTAAAAAAGGTGTGGTTTTTCACGGTGCTGACGCATCCCTGCTTCGTCCACCCACTAACCGTTACCCCTCTGGCAATTTAGAGGTAATCCTTTATTGGTATGGGTATACTCCAGGGTATGCACCAGAATAGCGCCATTCCTGCAATCAGGTCACGTCAGGAGCCCGGCAACTCTATGTTAAAAAGATGTTTATCTCCGCTGACGCTGGTTAACCAGCTGGCGCTTATTGTTCTGCTGTCCACCGCTATCGGCGTGACCGGCATGGCTATTTCTGGCTGGCTGGTACAGGGTGTACAGGGTAACGCGCATGCCATCAACGAGGCAGGCTCACTACGTATGCAGAGTTACCGGCTGCTGGCGTCGGTGCCGCTGACGCAGGCTGACCAACCGCTTATCGACGAAATGGAGCGTACCGCATTCAGCCCTGAACTGGAAAGAGCCGCCATCCGTGACGGTCAGCAATCTCAGCTTAAGGCGCTTCAGGGCTACTGGCATACCCAACTGGAGCCCGGATTAAAGCGGGCGGAAGACCGGGAAACGGTCGCCCGGGATGTCGCCGGGTTTGTATCACGCATCGATCATCTTGTCTCCTCGTTCGATCGCACCACGGAGTTACGCATTGACCGTGTGGTGATGGTTCACCGCGCAATGGCGCTGTTTATGGGTTTGCTGCTGATTTTCACGGTTATCTGGCTGCGCGCGCGGTTGCTTAACCCCTGGAAACAGCTCCTGGCGATGGCCCGCGCCGTCACACAGCGCGATTTTACCCAGCGCACGCACATCAGCGGGCGCAACGAAATGGCGATGCTCGGCGAGGCGCTCAACACCATGTCGGCAGAGCTATCAGAAAGCTACGCGGTACTGGAACAACGCGTCCAGGAGAAAACCGCCGGGCTTGAGCAGAAAAACGAGATCCTCTCTTTCCTCTGGCAGGCAAACCGTCGCCTGCATATGCAGGTCCCGCTTTGCGAACGTCTCTCGCCGGTACTGAACGGCCTGCAAAACCTGACTCTGCTCCACGATCTTGAGCTACGGGTTTACGACGTTGAAGATGAGGAAAATCATCAGGAATTTACCTGTCAGTCGGATATCTCCTGCGACGATAAAGGGTGTCATCTGTGCCCGCGCGGCTTGCCGCCGCTTACCACCAGCGGCACGACCCTCAAGTGGCGGCTGATGGACAGCCATACCCAGTACGGTATTTTGCTGGCCACCCTGCCCGCCGGACGTCACCTGAGCCACGACCAGCAGCAACTGGTCGATACGCTTGTTGAGCAGCTCACGGCCACGCTGGCGCTCGACCGCCACCAGGAGAAACAGCAGCAGCTGATCGTGATGGAGGAGCGTGCCACCATCGCCCGCGAGCTGCACGACTCCATCGCCCAGTCCCTCTCCTGCATGAAGATGCAGGTGAGCTGCCTGCAAATGCAGGATGAAGGCATGCCCGAGAGCAGCAAACAGCTGCTCAGCCAGATCCGCAACGAGCTTAACACCTCGTGGATTCAGCTTCGCGAGCTGCTGACCACCTTCCGTTTGCAGCTCACCGAGCCGGGGCTGCGCCCTGCGCTGGAATCCAGCTGTCAGGAGTTTAGCGCCCGGCTGGGCTTCCCGGTGAAGCTGGATTACCAGCTGCCACCGCGTTTTGTCCCCTCTCACCAGGCGATCCACTTGCTGCAAATTGCCCGCGAAGCCCTGAGCAACGTGCTCAAGCATGCCGAGGCGACGGCCGTCACGGTCACCGTCAGCTGCCAGGATAATCAGGTGAAGCTCAGGGTTCAGGATAACGGCCGCGGCGTGCCGGAAAATGCCGAACGAACGAACCACTATGGTTTAATTATTATGCGAGACCGCGCGCAAAGCCTGCGCGGTGATTGCCAGGTTCGCCGGGGAGAGTCAGGTGGCACCGAAGTTGTGGTCACCTTTATACCCGAAAAGCCCCTCATAACTGCTCAAGGAGAAAACCATGACTAATCAGGAACCGGCATCTATCCTGTTGATTGACGATCATCCGATGCTGCGCACTGGCGTTAAACAGCTTGTCAGCATGGCGCCAGATATCACCGTCGTCGGGGAAGCCAGTAACGGCGAACAGGGTATTGAACTTGCCGAATCGCTCGATCCTGATTTGATCTTGCTCGATCTCAACATGCCGGGCATGAATGGCCTGGAAACCCTCGACAAGCTGCGGGAGAAATCCCTCTCTGGCCGGGTGGTGGTCTTCAGCGTCTCAAACCATGAAGAAGACGTGGTCACCGCCCTCAAGCGAGGGGCAGACGGCTATCTGCTGAAAGATATGGAGCCGGAAGATCTGCTCAAGGCGCTGCAACAGGCTGCCGCAGGCGAGATGGTGCTGAGTGAAGCGTTAACGCCGGTACTGGCCGCCAGCCTGCGTGCGAACCGCGCCACGTCTGATCGTGACGTCAGCCAGTTGACCCCGCGCGAGCGTGACATTCTGAAGCTGATTGCCCAGGGGCTGCCGAACAAAATGATCGCCCGCCGTCTGGACATCACCGAGAGCACGGTCAAAGTGCATGTCAAACACATGCTGAAAAAAATGAAGTTAAAATCCCGCGTCGAAGCCGCCGTCTGGGTGCATCAGGAGCGCATTTTTTAACTTACTCATCCGGCAGCAACTTCCACCGTGGATCGTCGGCAGGCATTGCGACGAGCGGTTGCACCACGGAAAGCGTGATCTCATTGGAGGAGACACGCTGCCCATCCTTATCTTCCACCACGGCCGTAAGCCGCCATGTATTTTTCGCCCCTTCCGAATCATCCCATGCAGGCATGATCACACTCCAGCCATCGCTGCTGTTGCCGTTTGCCGGTGAGGTCAGGCTGAGCGCCTGGGTATCACCCAGCCAGTGGATCTGCCGGATACCGTGCGTGCTGCGAATTTGCAGCTTCAGCATCACCGTTTCGCCTGGCTTAAGATCCCACGGCGGCGTGGCCAGATATACCGAGAGGGTTTTGCGCTGACGGAATTCCATCACGGGCAGATTATCGCGATCGGGTGAATCATAGCGGCTGCCCCGCAGCGAGCGCGTCGCCGCCACTTCCCCGGCGGAAAGCTGTTTCGCCAGCGGCACGCCAAAACGATAGTTGAGCTTCAGCCCGAGGTTATTCTGGCTAACGCCGCTCTCCCCCTGCTTATGGGCAGCCGTCAGGGTGACCAGCGGTACGGGGGTATAGTTCAGCCCCAGGTTGACCGCAACCGGGTTGTGATACCCCGTACCGCTGTTAAACAGATCGACGTTATCGCCAAAATACTGTTCAAAGCTGACGCTGGTGTTCAGGTGGTGAAACCAGGGAAGCCAGGCTTTGGCCGTTACGTCGTATCCGCGCGCCATGCGCTGCTCGCGGATGTCGGAACGCGGCTGCCAGCCAGCGAACGGCTGGTAGTAATTGGCCGACAGGCGCAGGTTTTCACCCCACGCCTCTGCGCCCAGCCCGGCACGTTGCAGGTTGTCTTCCAGCAGGTTGTCGTAAAAAGTGTTGTAGCCCAGCAGCCAGTTTCCGGCAACCCAGCGCTGACCTGCCCCGACGTTACTCACCAGCCCGTCTGTCTGCTGCGTCAGCCCAAGCTGGCTCCAGCTCAGATAGCGGGTGTTGTCGTTCCAGGGGATAAACCAGCTTCCGCTGCTGCCGTTAAAGTTGCCGTCGTCATCCACCAGCACATTGACGTTGGCGTTTCCCCAGGGTGAAAGCCAGGATTCAATCTGCTCGTTGACTTCCCCGCTCACGGCATCCCGCACCTTGCCAAACGCGAACTGTCGCGCCTGCTGCCCGGCCGTCAGGCCGTTATCGGTCATACTGGCTTCACCGAATGCCTTAGCCATTTCAGCCAGATGCTTTTCGCCTTCGCTGGTCGGTTGCGCCATGCCGAGATCCGGCAGACTATCGCCGTTGTTATCAAACGGATTTTGCGCCTGCTGCACGAAGGATTTCGGCGCACCATGAACGGCTCCAGCCGTAAAAAGGGGGAGTAACAGCAAAAAACGGATGCGGGACGATACAGCCTTCAACGTCGTCAATCAGAACCTGTGTTTATGAACAAACACTTATTATGTTAACGCCATAAGCCCTGAAAACCAGTCTTAAGAGAAATTTCAGGAATATCCTGAAAAGATTTGTCGGGTGGCGGCTTCGCCTTACCCGACCTACAAATTCGTACCGGTGCGAAGCCGCCACCCGACGCCCTTACACTATTATCCCAACAGCGCTTTCAGCTCCGGCACGCAGGAACCACAGTTCGTGCCGCAGCGCAGCTTCACGCCCAGCGCTGGGGCAGAATCACAGCCTCCGGCTATTGCCTTACGTATCGTATTTTCACCCACGCTGAAGCAGCTACAGATAATTCGCCCGGGATCGGCATCTTCGTCCGGCCGTTGCCCGTGCAGCAGCGCATGGCGTTCAGCAAGTTGGACGGGCGCAGCAGCAAAGGCTTCTTCAATAAACGCATGCGCCAGCGCCGGCAGCGTATGGCCCTCCCAGTAGCCCAGCATCAGCTCACCGTGATGCCAGGCGAGCACGCTGCTGCGTTCTCCCGTCTGTGCCACCTGTAACTGCCAGCCCCGACCGCTGGCGTACGCCATGATCCACGACAGCAACGGCTGCTCCCCCGCCACCGTCAGACGTGAGGCTTTACGCCACCAGCAGACCGACGGCGGCAGCGCTGGCAGCTCGCGGGCATACAGTTCACCCTGCCAGGCGGGTAGCCAGGGCATGATCCTCACCGCGGTTTGTTTACTCTCCGGCTGGCCGGACCCGGCATCAACCCGCCCTTCCACCAGCGCATTGACCTTACCCTGCCGGGCAAATTGCGCGTTCCAGTGCATCGGCGCAAACAGCTCGCCTGCACGCTGCGCGGTGGAGATACGTACTCTGGCAACCATCACTCCGCGCGGGGAGCTTACCCGCGCCAGCTGGCCGTCAGTCAGCCCGGCGCGCGCCGCATCGGTTGCGTTCATCTCAACAAAAGGCTCATCGATATGCTGCATCAGACGCGGAACATACCCCGTGCGCGTCATGGTGTGCCACTGATCGCGGATCCGCCCGGTATTCAGTATCAAGGGGTACAATTCGTCGACGCCTGCCCCATGCGGGGAGGGGTCAACCGGAACAAGCGTTCTTTGCGGGAAATCACCGGCATGCCACTGATAAGGCGCCAGCTCGTCCCACGCCTCTCGCGACAGCGACGCCAGTTCGCGCAGGTTTAGCGCCCGTTCGCCGTTATTTTCAAACGCCGTTAGCGCCGCATGTTCACAAAATATCTCCTGAGGGTGTTCCCAGGCGAAGGCATCGCCATAACCGAGCTGGTCTGCGATCCGGGCGATGATCCACCAGTCCGGTCTGGCCTCGCCCGGCGCAGGCAGAAAGGCGCGCTGGCGGGAGATACGGCGTTCTGAATTGGTCACCGTGCCGTTTTTCTCGCCCCAGCCCAGGGCGGGAAAACGGATATGGGCAAACCGGCTGGTGTCCGTCTCCTGCATCACCTCAGATACCATGACCAGCGGGCAGGCCGCCAGCGCCTGGCACACCGCGTGGCTGTCGGGAAGTGACACGGCAGGGTTGGTGCCCATGATCCACACCGCCTTCACCTCGCCGCGGGCAATGGCGTCAAACAGTTCCACCGCCATCAGGCCCGGGGTCTGCGCCAGCCGTTCCGTTCCCCAGAAACGCGCCACGCGCGAGAGATCGTCCGGCTCGAAGTTCATGTGCGCCGCCAGCTGGTTCGCCAGTCCCCCCACTTCCCGCCCGCCCATGGCATTTGGCTGTCCGGTCAGCGAAAACGGGCCGCAGCCAGGGCGGTTGAACTTTCCGCTGGCAAGATGCACGTTAATGATGGCGTTGCACTTGTCGCTGCCGCTGGAGGACTGGTTGATCCCCATGGTGTAGAGCGTGATCGCGCGTGGCGCGGTGACAAACCAGTCGTAGAAAGTGCCAATCTCGTCTGAAGGCAGATCGCAAAACGCCGCCACGCGAGGGATCGGCCACTCGCCGCGCCCCTGAATCAGATTGAGCAACCCCACAAAGAGCCCGGCATCGCTGCCGGGTCTGAGCGCGAGGTGGAGATCGGCGATATCGCAGGTGGCGGTTTTACGCGGATCGATCACGACCACTTTCATCTGCGGATTGTTGTGTTTTGCCAGCACCAGCCGCTGATACAGCACCGGATGCGTCCAGGCCGCGTTCGAGCCAACGAGTACCACCAGATCGCTGTTTTCCACGTCCTCATAGCTGCACGGCACCACGTCCTCACCGAAGGCGCGTTTGTAGCCCACCACCGCCGATGACATGCACAGCCGCGAGTTGGTATCAATGTTCGCCGCCCCGATAAAGCCTTTCATCAGCTTGTTGGCGGCATAGTAATCCTCGGTCAACAGCTGGCCGGAGGCATAAAACGCCACCGCCTGCGGCCCCCATTCGTTGATGATGTTCCGCAGCCGCTCGCCCGCTTCGCCCAGCGCCTGCGGCCATGCCACCTCCCGGCCATCGACAACCGGGCGCAGCAGGCGTCCCTGTAGCCCCGTGGTTTCCCCAAGGGCAGATCCTTTTACGCACAGACGACCGAAATTCGCCGGATGAGTTTCATCCCCCCGAATGCTCACCTTTTCACCGTCTGCGCTGGCGACCACGCCGCAGCCCACCCCGCAGTAAGGGCACGTTGTCCGGGTTTCCGTCATGAGACCTCCGCGCGCATCACCAGCTCTTCATTTCCAACCCACACCTTGCCGTTTTCAATTTTTACCGGCCAGGCACGCACCGCAGGCGCCCCGCTCTCAGCCTGACACCCGTCGCGCAGACGAATACGTTGCTTGTAGAGCGGCGAGATCACCACCGGTTCCCCCGCCGCATCGCCGAGGATGCCGCGTGACAGCACGTTCGCGCGGCTGCCCGGCTCCCGATCGTCGAGGGCATAAACGGTTTTGCCAAAGCGGAACAGCGCAATCGGTTTGCGCCCAAGATGCGCGCCAATGCCCGCCTGCTCCGGGATCTCGTCGATATTACAAATTTCCTGCCAGCGCTTGTTCTCCTCCGCGGCGGGGACGTTCACCGCGGTGCGGAACAGCGCCAGGCGGTCAGGATCGTTAAGGGTGGTTTGCCATTCGCACTGGTAGGTCTCCACCACCCGGGCCATCTCCTGCTCCAGCTCGTGGGCGATCCCCAGGCTGTCGTTGAGGATCACCTCGCGCAGATAGTCGAGGCCGCCTTCCAGGTTATCCATCCAGGTACTGGTGCGTTGCAGACGATCTGCCGTGCGAATGTAGAACATCAGGAAACGGTCAACGGTGCGGATCAGCGTTTCGTCGTCCAGATCGCTGGCGAAGAGATCCGCGTGGCGCGGCTTCATCCCGCCGTTGCCGCACAGATAGAGGTTCCAGCCTTTGTCCGTGGCAATCACCCCCACGTCTTTGCTCTGCGCCTCTGCGCACTCACGGGTACAGCCGGAGACCGCCATTTTGATTTTGTGCGGCGCGCGCAGGCCCTTGTAGCGGTGCTCCAGCCTGACCGCGAGGCCGGTGGAATCCTGCACGCCGTAGCGACACCAGGTCGACCCGACGCAGGATTTCACCGTGCGCAGGGATTTCCCGTAAGCATGTCCGGTCTCAAACCCGGCCTCCACCAGCGCCTGCCAGATTTCCGGCAACTGCTCGAGCGTGGCGCCAAACAGGTCAATACGCTGCCCGCCGGTAATTTTGCTGTAAAGGCTATAGCGTTTCGCGATCTGGCCGATGGCGATCAGCCCATCAGCCGTCACTTCCCCGGCGGGCATGCGCGGGACGATGGAGTAGGTTCCGTCCTTCTGAATATTGGCGAAATAGCGGTCGTTGGTGTCCTGCAACGGCAGATGCGCCGGTTTCAGCAGATACTCGTTCCAGCAGGAAGCCAATACCGATCCCACCAGCGGCTTACAGATCTCGCACCCGTGTCCCTGACCGTAGCGGCTGATAAGCTGGTCGAAGGTGCGGATATGGTTGACGCGCACCAGGTGATAAATCTCCTGACGCGAGTACGGGAAGTGTTCGCAGATATCCTTTTTCACCTCCACGCCCTGCTCTGCAAGCTGGAACTCCATCACCTGCTTCACCAGCGTGCTACAGCCTCCGCAGCCGGTCGCGGCTTTGGTGCACTGCTTAATGGCGCCGATATCCGTCGCACCCGCGCTTACCGCCTGGCAGATATCCCCTTTGCTGACGTTATGACACGAACAGATCTGCGCGCTTTCCGGCAGCGCCGCCACGCCCAGCGCTTTCGGCGCGCTGCCTGACGATACGGGTAAGATCAGCGTTTCCGGCTCTTTTGGCAGGCTGATGCCGTTGAGCATCATCTGCACCAGCGTGGCGTATTCGCTGGCATCGCCCACCAGCACGCCACCCAGCAGAGTTTTGCTGTCGTGGCTGACCACAATCTTTTTGTAGATTTGCTGCGGCCCGTGCGTCCACTGGTAGCTCAGCGCGCCCGGCGTGCGCCCGTGGGCATCGCCAAACGACGCCACATCCACGCCCAGCAACTTGAGTTTGGTACTCATATCCGCGCCGGTGAAGCGCTTCTCCTCACCCGCCAGCACAGCGGCGGCCACGCGCGCCATCTGGTAGCCCGGTGCCACCAGGCCAAAGATTTTCCCCTCCCACAGCGCGCATTCACCGATGGCAAGCACGTCCGGATCGGAGGTCCGGCAGCCGTCGTCAATGCAGATCCCGCCGCGCTCGCCGACAGCCAGCCCGCTGCTGCGCGCCAGCGCGTCCTGCGGCCGAATACCGGCAGAGAAGACCACCATGTCCGTTTCCAGCTGTTCACCATCGGCAAAGCTCAGCACCAGCCCGTCGTCTGCGGTGGCAATCTCCGTCGTCGATTTACTGATGTGTACCCCTACGCCCAGCGCCTCAATTTTCTTACGCAGCATTGCCGCGCCGTCGCTGTCGAGCTGCACCGCCATCAGGTTAGGCGCAAACTCCACCACGTGGGTTTCCAGCCCGAGCTGCTTAAGCGCATTCGCCGCCTCCAGCCCCAGCAGGCCGCCGCCAATCACCACACCGCGGCGAGAGCCTGCCGCATGGGCCGCAATGTTGTCCAGATCGTCGAGGGTGCGGTAGACAAAACAACCCGGCAGATCGTTGCCCGGAACGGGTGGTACGAACGGGTACGAGCCGGTCGCCAGCACCAGCTTGTCCCAGTGAGTCTCATGGCCACTGGCGGTACGCACTACGTGTGCATCACGATCGATAGCGACGATCTGCTGCGAGAGGCGCAGCTCAATGCCGTTATCGGCAAAGAACTCCCCCGCCACCAGCGAGAGCGAGTCCGCGCTGCGTCCGCCAAAATATTCCGACAGATGCACGCGGTCATAGGCCGCATAGCGCTCTTCGCCAAAAACAATAATCTGATACTGCTGATGCAAATTGCGGTTAACGCAGTCTTCGAGGAAATGATGGCCGACCATACCGTGCCCAACCACCACCAGAGTAGGTTTTGTCATAGCGTTCTGTCCTGCAACCTGCGGTTGCGTTGTGAAACGATCGAACAGCCAGTCCGCGTGGGCGGGCGCAGCCGTTGCCAGTAAATCGGTAAAGGTTGCCGCGCTGCGGCAGTCACCCATCAGCAGCACGCCAGCCAACGCCCCCTGATGGATCAGTAAACGTCGATAGTGACGGGTCAGCGGGTCCCATGAACTCCAGACCACATCGTCCGCCTGCGCCGACGCGCGTCCGAGGCTGAACAGCGCCACGCCGGTTACCTTAAGGCACACGCCGTTGTCGGTCAGGGTAAACGGCGCGGTGACCTCCCCGGCCAGCCGCGCGGCAAGAATATCCGCCTGCGCCAGACAGGGGGCGACCAGGCCAAACGTCTGGCCGTCAATTTCGCAGCACTCGCCGATGGCGTAGATATCCGGCACGGAGGTTTGCATCTGCTGATCCACCACGATGCCGCGCGCGCAGCGAATGCCGCTGGCTTTTGCCAGCGCGACGTTGGGCTGTACACCCGTAGCCAGCACCACGCGCGTGGCGGCGATGCGGCGTCCGTCGAGCAACGTCACGGCATCGTCAGCGATGGCCGTGATGCCGGAGGCGAGTTCACAGCGTACGCCCCGCTTCGCCAGCGCCTCGTCAAGCAGCAGTCCCGCCTGCTGATCCAGCTGCTGTTCCATCAGCCACGTGCCGCGATGGATAAGCGTGACGTTGTCACCTTTTCGCGCCAGCGCTGCCGCTGCCTCCACGCCGAGTACGCCGCCGCCCAGCACTACCGCCGGCCCGGAGATATTCTGGATGGCGCGGGTCTCTGCCAGGGTGCGAAAGGTGAACACATGCGGTGCATCGCCGCCGCGGATCGGCGGCACTACAGGGGTAGACCCGGTGGCAAACACCAGCGCATCCCAGCCCAGCGTGCGAGCAGAGGTATGCACTTCACGCGCGTTGACGTCTACTGCGAGCGCCTTTTCTCCTCGCAGCACCGTCACGCCTCGTGCCGTGTACCAGTCTTCATCGTGCAGACAGATGTGCTCCGCCTGCTTTTCGCCACCCAGCACCGGTGAAAGCTGGATGCGGTTGTACGCCTGCTCAGGCTCGTCACCGATGACGGTGACAGCGAAACGACCGGGAACACGCCCGGTGAGCGACGCAATCAGCCGGGTTGCCGCCATACCATTACCGATAATGACCAGTCGCATCGTGCCCCCTCATTACGCCGCTTTCGGCTGTTTTTCGTAGAGGAAATGGAGGATCTGCTGGCGCATGTGGTGATAGCGGCTGTCATCCGCCAGCTGCACCCTGTTGCGCGGGCGCGGCAGATCGACGCGCAGGATCTCACCCACGGTGGCCGCCGGGCCGTTGGTCATCATCAGTACGCGGTCAGAGAGCAGTACCGCCTCGTCCACGTCGTGGGTGATGAGCACGATGGTGGTGTTCAACGCCTGCTGGATCTGCATCACCGAGTCCTGAAGATGGGCACGCGTCAGCGCATCGAGCGCGCCAAACGGCTCATCCATCAGCAGCACTTTCGGCTTCATTGCCAGCGCCCGGGCAATCCCGACGCGCTGCTTCATACCGCCGGAGATCTCCCCGGGGCGCTTATGCAGCGCGTGGCCCATCTGCACCCGGTCGAGGTTGTGCTCAATCCACGCTTTGCGCTCGGCCTTACTCATGGTGTGACGGAAGACCTGATCCACCGCCAGCGCCACGTTGTCGAAGCAGGTCAGCCACGGCAGCAGCGAATGGTTCTGGAACACCACCGCGCGCTCGGGCCCCGGCCCGGCGATTTCGCGGTTGTCGCAAATCAGCCCGCCTTCCGTCGGCAGCGTGATCCCGGCGATCAGGTTTAACAGCGTCGACTTGCCGCAGCCGGAGTGACCAATCAGACTGACGGTTTCGCCCTCGTGGATATCAAAAGAGACGTTTTGCAGCGCCAGAAACTCGCCGCTGGCGGTGGAAAAACGCTGGCTCACGGCCTGGACCTGAATTAACGGTTTCATCTTCACTCCTTATTTTTCCTGCCAGCTAAAGCGACGGGCGATCAGCATCAGCCCCTGCTCCAGCAGCAACCCGACCACGCCAATGATGACGATGGCGATGAGAATGTTTTCGACGTTGAGGTTGTTCCACTCATTCCAGATCCAGAATCCAATGCCTAAACCTCCGGTGAGCATCTCGGCGGCGACAATCACCAGCCAGGCAATGCCAATGGAAAGACGTACCCCGGTGAGCACCGCAGGCAGCACGGCGGGGAAAAGAATGCGGCGCATGATGGTCCACTCTGAGAGTTGCAACACCCGGGCCACGTTGAGGTAGTCCTGCGGAATACGGCGTACCCCTTCAGCGGTGTTGATCACCATCGGCCAGATGGAGCAGATAAAAATGGTCCAGCTCGATGCAGGCTCCGCTTTCTGGAACAGCAGCAGGCCGATAGGCAGCCAGGCCAGCGGGCTGACCGGACGCAGGAGCGCGATCAGCGGGTTGAACATGCGCGAGAAAAAGGTGAAGCGGCCAATCAAAAAGCCCAGCGGAATGCCCGCCAGCGCCGCCAGACCGAAGCCGATGGCGACGCGCTGCAACGACGCCAGCACGTTCCAGCCAATGCCCATATCGTTTGGCCCGTCGCGATAAAACGGATCGGCAAACAGGGTCATGGCCGAATCGAGCGTGCTGAGCGGCGTCGGAAAGCCTTTACTGTTTATCGCCGCCAGCTGCCAGAGCACCACCAGCAGGCCGAGACCGAGCAGCGCCGGGATGACGCGCTGTAAAAAATCATTCATCCGACGCGTAAACGCTGGCGTACGACGGCGAACCTGTAGCGGAGGCAGGACAATCACTTCCCCGCTCTCTGACGTCTCTTGTGGTTTTGTATTTTGCAGATGCTGCATACTCAGGCCCCTTTACGGTGAATGGCGAAGCGGTTGGCGTACCCTTCCGGATCGGTGCCGTTCCAGACGGTGCCGTCCATCAGGGTGCTGCTGCGATACGGTGATGACGGTGTGGACATGCCGCCCACGGCAGTCGCGGCATCCTGCCAGACCGCGGTCTGGTTAATGCGCTGTGCAATGCCCGCGTAATCTGGCGCGGCGTTGAGCAAGCCCCAGCGGCGGAACTGGGTTAAGAACCACATGCCGTCGGAGAGATACGGGTAGCTCACGGCACCCTCGTTGAAGAAACGGATCGGGTGCGCATCCTGCCAGCGCTGACCGACCCCGTTGTCGTACTCGCCCAGCATACGTCCGGTGAGATACTGTTCCTTGCAGTTGAGCCAGGCGCGGCGCGAGAGGATCTGCGCGGTTTCGCGTTTGTTTTCCGCTGACGCCTCGATCCAGCGCGCGGCTTCCATCACGGCGCTCACCAGCGCCCGTGCGGTGTGCGGATTTTTCGCCACCCAGTCGCGTCGGGTGCCGAGGATCTTTTCCGGGTGATCGGCCCAGATGGACTGCGACGTGGCGGCGGTAAACCCGATTCGGTCGTTAATCGCCCGCGCGTTCCACGGCTCGCCGACGCAAAACCCGACCATGTTGCCAATGCGCATGTTCATCACCATCTGCGGCGGCGGCACCACCACGGTGCGCACGTCGTCAAACGGGTTAATCCCCGCGCTGGCCAGCCAGTAGTAGAGCCACATGGCGTGCGTTCCCGTCGGGAAGGTATGCGCGAAGGTGTAGGTTCCCGGCGCCTGCTGCGCAATCAGCTTTTTCAGCCCGTCGAGGTCACGTACGCCCTTCTCCGCCAGATCGCTGGAGAGCGTAATGGCCTGACCGTTCTGGTTGAGGGTCATCAGGTTCGCCATCTGCTGCGGCTTGCCCGCGATACCCAGCTCCAGACCGTACAGCAGGCCGTAAAGAATGTGCGCGGCGTCCAGTTCGCCCGCCACCAGCTTGTCGCGCACCGCCGCCCAGCTCGCCTCTTTGGTCGGCACAATAGTAATGCCGTGTTTTTTATCGAACCCCTTCAGGGCCGCGATAACCACGGGCGCGCAGTCGGTCAGGGGGATAAACCCGATACGCACGGTATCCTGCTCCGGCTTATCTGACCCCGCCGCCCATGCGGCCTGCATGACACCCGGCAACAGCATCGCACCACTCGCCAGCATGCTGGCCTGCAATAACCGCCGTCTCGACAAATCCGCCATAATTGCTCCTGAAAAAAGGCAAAAAAAAGCGCCCGACGGTGCTGAAGCACCGCTGGACGCCTTTATCCTGAAGACGCATGCACCGCCGTTGGCGCATCGTCGAAAATGGTTAATCTGTTAATGCAAAGGTAATGCCAGCTTTTCATCCCCGGCGTTACGGGGTTTCTGCAAGAAGAGCGCTGTATTACGCACCTCAATCAGGCATAAAATGCCCACTGACTGTGCAACTACTCCCCAGGGGGTATCTTCCACAGATTTTTCACCGTCAGCAGCGCACGGGCGATATCCACCATGCGTTGGTTTTTATCCATCGCCATTTTGCGCAGGGCGGTCCACGCCTGCTCCTCGCTCATGTTCTGGTGCGTCATCAGCACGCTTTTGGCTTTGTCAATGGTCTTACGCTCCTCCAGCGTGTCGCGCAGAGAAGCAAGCTGACGGGAGAGTTGCTCAATTTCACGCGCCTGCTGGCGCACCAGCGGCAGCAGCGGTCTGTCAGGAAATCGCGCCAGGATATCGTCGTGCTCATCGTCTACGTGCAGGTTTTCGCTATAGCGGCGCTCCTCAACTGCCGTCATCAGATCGGCAATTGCCACCTCCTCCAGCGTGCGCAGGTGCTCAAGGCGCGCGGTTTGCAGGGCAAACCATTTGAGGGCGGTATCGCCGTTATCTGCCGGAGGCTGGCGGGTGCACGCTTCACGCCTGAGCTTTTCAGTCTCCAGACCCGGCTGGCAGTTGAGGATAAACGTCTCCTGCACGTCTGGAGTGCAATGGGAGATAAAAACCTCAAAGCAGGCCTGCTGGCCATCAATGCGATCCACCAGCCGCTGGCGGGTTTCATCGTCAAAGAATCCCTGGGTGAAACCAATAGCCCCCAGCGCCCGCTCTTGTCCCACAAGTTCTTTGCCCTGCATCAGGCTGTAAAGGGCCACAAATCGGCCCGCGATGTGCGGATCGTCAATGCTGTCGCTGAGTTGAGGTACGATACTGAGCAAATGACGCAGTATGCGGCTGTAGTGTTCCATCGCTTCCGGCGCGGTGACGCATTGGCCTGTAACGCCATCACGCAGCGCCGTTAGCGTCTCAAGGCCGTGCAGTGCGCTGGCAATACGTTCGCACAGGGCGCTGCCCGGCAGCGGTTCGTTAAACTGAAGGTGCAATGCGGCGAGGTTTTCATCCACCAGGGCCCTGCTGGCCTTGCATTCAGGCGCGTACAATTTGCCCTGCGAGCAGAGCCAGACATTTGACGCACCGCGCTCGCACTGTAGCATATGCACCAGTCGACTGATGCCGTTCACCAGTGCGCCCAGCTGCGCCAGTCTGCCGAGCTGTTCCTCGCGCAACATTCTCGCACGCTGGAACCATTCGGTTGCGCCAGGGGAACTGCCAGCCACTATCGTCATCGTTTCTCTCCCCGATACGTATTCTTCGGTACGAGAAGCAATATTCGTGCCTTTTCAAAGAACAGGAGTCAACATGCAGAAGATTGTGATCGTCGCCAACGGTGCGGCCTACGGCAGTGAATCCCTTTTTAACAGCCTGCGCCTGGCAATCGCGCTGCGCGATAAGGAGAGTGAGCTGGAGCTGCGCCTCTTTTTGATGTCCGATGCCGTCACGGCCGGGCTGAAGGGGCAGAAACCCGCAGAGGGCTACAACATTCAACAAATGCTGGAGATCCTGACCGCGCAAAACGTTGCGGTCAAACTGTGCAAAACCTGTACCGACGGGCGCGGCATTACGGGGCTGCCGCTGATTGATGGCGTGGAAATTGGTACGCTGGTGGAGCTGGCTGAATGGACGCTTTCCGCCGATAAAGTATTAACTTTTTAATAATAACCCGCTAAAAATATTATTTTCTTATGGACGCGGTTTCAGCATCAAGTTTACCTGCACCGTTGCCGATAGGCATGGAAACAACACAGCAGGTATTACACTTATGTTCAGATCCATTCGCGCCCGCATCATTGCCGCGACGACAGGCTGTCTGGTCGTCGCCCTTCTTCTTAATACCATTATTAACTTTCAGGTCACGCGCCAGGATAATCAGCAGTCGCAGCGCGATATTCTGACCAGCACCAGCGCCAGCCACAACATGGCGATTGCCGACTGGGTGAACAGCAAAATGACCGTCATCACCTCGGCGCAACCAGTCGCGCTCAGCGACGATCCGGTTCCGGTGTTTAAACAGCTTGCGCTGGCGGGTGGATTCACCAACGTCTACGTGGGTTATGCCAGCAAAACGGCTAAATTTTCTGACCCAACCGGGGTACCCGCTGATTACGATCCCACCCTTCGCCCGTGGTATCAGCAGGTCGTCAGCGCTGATGGCCCGGTAGTGACTGCACCCTATGTGGACGCGGGCACCGGGAAACTGGTGGTGACGTTCGCGGTACCGGTTAAAGAGCAAGGCGCCCTGAAAGCGGTGGTGGCGGGCGATGTGGCGATGGACAGCGTGGTAGCTAACGTGCGCGGTATTCACCCGACCCCGGCCAGCAGCGGACTGCTTCTGGACAGCAACGGCACCGTTATTGCCGGCAGCGATCCTGCGCTGACGCTTAAGCCTTTTACGGAGACGATCAAAGGGACCGATTTTGCCATCCTGAAAAGCGGCAACCTGGTTGACGGAACGTTTAACGGACGCGAAAAAACGTTCCTGGCCACCGCCGTACCGGGGACGCACTGGCTGCTGGTTGTGGCGCTCGATAACGGCGATGCCACCGCCGGGATGCGGTCATTGCTAAAAGCATCTGCATTGTCTCTGGCGATCCTCGCCCTGCTGAGCGGAGCCCTCATGCACCTCCTGATTGCCCGCCTGCTTAAGCGGCTGTCCGGTATCCGTGACGCGATGAACAGCATTGCCAACGGTACTAACGATCTGTCGCAGCGTCTGCCGGATAAGGGGGGCGATGAAGTGGCGCAAATTGCGCAGGCGTTTAACGCCTTCAGCGATAAGCTTTCTGTGGTGATGGTCCAGCTGCGTGATGCCAGCGCCTCAGTGAAAAACGCAGCGCATGAGATTGCGGCAGGTAATCAGGATCTTTCCGGGCGTACCGAGCAGGCGGCATCAAGCCTTCGCGAAACCGCCAGCGCCGTGGAAGAGATCACGGCCTCCGTTACGCAGTCAAACGAGTCGGCAGCAGAAGCGAACGAACAGGCGAGCAAGGCCTCTGCCGCCGCATCCCGCGGCGGCGACGTCGTCGCTCAGGCCATCAGCACCATGCAGTCCATCGAACTGGCTTCCGCGAAAATCGGCGATATCACCAGCGTCATTGACGGCATCGCCTTCCAGACCAATATTCTGGCGCTTAACGCCTCGGTGGAAGCGGCGCGTGCCGGGGAGCAAGGCCGTGGGTTCGCGGTCGTTGCGGGGGAAGTACGTAACCTGGCCAGCCGCAGTGCTCAGGCGGCGAAGGAGATCAAATCCCTTATTGATTCCACCACCGAAAGCGTTGCAACCGGCTCCCGGTTTGTGCACCTTGCGGGCGACAGCATGGATGAGATCCGCGCCAGCGTCGGGAGCGTGTCAGGCATTATGCGTGAAATATCCATTGCCACCCGCGAGCAGATGAAAGGGATCCATGAGATTAACCACGCGGTGACTCACCTGGATCGCATGGTGCAGCAGAACGCCGAACTTGTTGTACAGTCTGCTGCGGCGGCCAGCGCGCTGCAAAGCCAGGCAGGCGACCTTGCTGAGACCGCTGGCCATTTCCGCATATAATTTTTCCCGGGCGCGCGTTAAGCAGGGTAAACGCGCGTCCGCTGAAAGGTTTCAGGGATTTTGTCATTTTTGTTTAATCGTTGCGCCATTTTTTGATCGAAATCAGCATCCCACCCCTGCCCCTTTGGTGTTATGCAATGAGTAAATTGTGAACAACATCACGCTCGGGATGGGCAAAAACGACGGGGTATAAAATGGCACGAGTTAAAACGAGTCTGAAACTGTTTGGCGGGGATACGGTAGTGGTGCGTTGCTCAGAGCGTTGCCGCATCCATCTGATGAGTACAAAAGGACAGAAGCAATCGCAGGCAGATATCCTTACCGTCCAGGACGATAAGGCCTGGCTGACGGTGCCTTACACCGGCACCTGGGATGTGCTGATCGACAGCCACAGCCAGTCGCTCGAACATTCCGTAAGTTACGTGGCGGCATAACCGTAAACGCCCGGTCAGCCGGGCGTATTATCAGGCAAAACCCGGCCGCAGCGTATTGCTGAGCGGGTTCCCTTCCAGCAGCGCTTTCACCTTCACCACCAGCTCACTCAGACAGTCGTCCTGCATACCGAGACGCGTCAGCTCCTGATCGAGCGAGAAAAGGTACTGGGCGTTAGTGCCCAGCGGTCCGCTGGCGGCGGCAATCAGCGGGGCAATCACCTGGGTTCGGGTATCGGCTTCATACAGCGGGTGGCGCGGATCCATAATGAACACCAGCGCGTTGACGGTGCGCCCGTCATCCAGTTCCAGCTTGCACCAGCTGGGCATATAGCAGCCCGTGATCATCTCGCGCTTCCACAGCAGCGTCAGCTCATCTTCCAGCGTGGTATCCGGCAGCCGGTATGCCACGCCCGTGGTGCGCCCGCCCTCTTTTAGTGCAAGCATGCGGCCAGGCTGACAGGCGCTGCCACGTCCGGCGGTCAGGCGCAAACAAAAGGCGCGGTGCCACCCAGGCAGCGTTCCGGTTGCTGATTCAACAAATTCGAGCGCCGGGTTCCACATCAGCGAGCCGTAACCAAAGATCCAGACCGGGCCATCATCCGGGCGGCAGGCCAGCGTTGCCGCAAGCGACGCCGCACGTTGTTCAGCCGACCACAGAAGCGATTCCTCAATAGCACCAAATGCCGTCTTACAATCTGCCTTCATCAAGAAATCACGCGTTAACACATTCCACCTCCGCCACTGCATGCTTCCTTGCGACATCTGTAATTCGCCTTCCCGGCATTCCGTGCTGTTCATTTTAACAGCAGTTGAGCAACGATAAGCAATTCGCGGGCCAGATGCAATACAGCGGCAGGTCAACCGCCTGAAATGTCAAAATGGAGGCAGCGTGTTATTTGGCGGCTATTTCTTTTTGTGCCATTTATCATCGTCCCCTTTCTCATAGTCATTTTTCACGGCGGCCCAGGCCACCTTATGCGCCGTCTCTTCACGGCTGGCATCGTCCCGGCGATCTTCTTTATCTTTGTACTGATCCCAGGCGCTGTTAAAGGCTTCTTTGTAGATATCCTGGGCGTGGGCAGGCAATACGTTTTGCACGTTATCCGGTAATTCGCTTTTCGATTTGTATGGCATCGTTAACCTCTCTTTTGGCTAAAAGATAAGTGTGGACGACGATACGCGAGGGTGCCACTCGACAGAAAGAAATGAACAATATAAAAATGTAATTCATTGTTATTAAACTAATATTTAACAGAGATAAGGCATTATAAGCCTCAGACATAAAAATTATAATAAAGGGTAAAATTAAGTAAAAAATACAGGGTATTTAACAGATTTCTGTTAATTTAATACCTTTAAAATCTATCTATAATTACAAGCACCTGCATTGTTGGAGAAACACATGACAGCAACACACGAGGCGGTAAAAACCCGCCACAAGGAGACCTCTCTCATTTTCCCGGTTCTGGCACTGGCTGTGCTGCTCTTCTGGGGAAGCAGTCAGTCATTGCCAGTGGTTGTGGGGATCAATATTCTGGCTCTGGTGGGTATTTTAACCAGTGCATTTAGCGTGGTACGCCATGCGGATGTGTTAGCCCACCGTCTTGGAGAGCCGTATGGGTCATTAATTTTAAGCCTTTCGGTTGTGATTCTTGAAGTCAGTTTAATTTCCGCATTAATGGCCACCGGCGACGCCGCGCCAACGCTAATGCGCGATACGCTCTACTCCATCATTATGATTGTTACCGGCGGCCTGGTCGGTTTTTCACTTTTATTAGGTGGTCGCAAATTTGCCACCCAGTACATGAACCTCTTTGGCATTAAACAGTACCTGATCGCCCTGTTCCCGCTGGCGATTATTGTGCTGGTATTTCCGATGGCGCTGCCGGGTGCAAATTTCACCACCGGCCAGGCGCTGCTGGTGGCGCTGATTTCCGCGGCGATGTACGGCGTGTTCCTGCTGATCCAGACCAAAACGCACCAGAGCCTGTTTGTTTACGAGCATGAAGACGACGGCGACGACGATGACCCGCATCACGGTAAGCCGTCGGCGCACAGCAGCGCGTGGCATACGGTTTGGCTGATCGTGCATCTGATTGCCGTTATTGCGGTCACCAAGATGAATGCGAACCCGCTGGAGGCGCTGTTAACTGAACTGAACGCGCCGGTCGCCTTTACCGGTTTCCTGGTGGCCCTGTTGATCCTGTCGCCAGAAGGCCTGGGAGCGCTGAAAGCGGTGCTCAATAATCAGGTGCAGCGTGCGATGAATCTGTTCTTCGGCTCCGTTCTGGCGACCATCTCCCTTACCGTTCCGGTGGTGACGTTGATTGCCTTTATGACGGGAAATGAATTGCAGTTTGCGCTGGGTGCGCCAGAGATGATTGTGATGGTGGCATCCTTGCTGCTGTGCCAGATATCCTTCTCCACCGGCCGCACCAATGTGCTGAACGGCGCGGCGCATATGGCGCTGTTTATTGCGTATCTGATGACGATATTTGCGTAATTTTTTTGCCGGGTAGCGCTACGCTTACCCGGCCTACGAAACCCGTAGGCCCGCGCAAGCGTAGCGCCGCCGGGCAAAGAAAAACCCGCCGAAGCGGGTTTTTTTATTAGTTGCTGGTATCCAGCTCGTCGAAGCTCTTCACCAGATCGTCAATCGCTTTGATCTGTTTCAGGAACGGCTCCAGCTTATCCAGCGGCAGCGCGGATGGACCGTCGCATTTCGCGTTAGCCGGATCCGGGTGCGCTTCAATGAACAGACCCGCCAGGCCGGTTGCCATACCGGCGCGCGCCAGTTCGGTCACCTGCGCACGACGCCCGCCAGACGCGGCGCCAAACGGGTCGCGGCATTGCAGGGAGTGGGTCACGTCGAAAATCACCGGGGACTGGTTAGAGACGTTCTTCATCACGCTGAAGCCCAGCATATCCACAACCAGGTTGTCATAACCGAAGTTTGAACCACGGTCGCAGAGGATCACCTGGTCGTTACCGCCTTCGATAAACTTGTCGACGATGTTACCCATCTGGCCAGGGCTCACGAACTGCGGTTTTTTCACGTTAATCACGGCACCGGTTTTCGCCATCGCTTCTACCAGGTCAGTCTGGCGAGCGAGGAACGCCGGAAGCTGAATCACGTCTACCACATCAGCCACGGGCTGTGCCTGAGACGCTTCGTGCACGTCGGTGATCACTTTCACGCCAAACGTCTGTTTCAGCTCCTGGAAAATCTTCATCCCCTCTTCCAGGCCCGGGCCACGGTAGGAGTGAATGGAGGAGCGGTTGGCTTTGTCAAAAGAGGCTTTAAACACGTACGGGATGCCCAGCTTTTGGGTCACGGTCACGTAGTGTTCGCAGATGCGCATAGCGAGATCGCGGGATTCCAGAACGTTCATACCGCCAAACAGCACGAACGGCAGGTCGTTTGCCACGTTGATATCACCAATGCTAACCACTTTTTGTTTCATAGGATCGCCTTATTCAGGTGTGAATCGGAATTAAGATTAATGCAGTGTAATGTGTTTATGCGCGATCGCGTTAATCTGCGCGCGGATCATCTCGCTGATCGGGTCTTCCGGACATTGCTCGACGAAATAATTCAAATCATTCAGCGCCACGTGCTCGCAGTCGAGCTGCGCATAAATCAGGCCGCGGTCGCGGATTTCGTACGGATCTTCCGGATTAAACTGCAACAGCACTTCGCTTGCGCGCAGGGCCAGCTCCATCTGACGCTCTTCCATCAGCGCAGACTTCAGCGTATCCAGGAGCTTGCGGATCACTTCGGCGTTATCGGCTTCATCGAGATCTTCATTGAACAGCTCAGCTATCGGGCTGATGTTGCCTTTCAGCCAGACGTCCAGCGTATGCTCATCCAGCGTGTCGCCGTTAAACGGATTGATTAACCACATCTCACCGTCCAGCCACTCCGCCCGCAAAATCATCTGCGTCGGGAAAATGACCGGCACCAGTGGAATATCCAGCTCGTGCGCAACCCACAGTAAAATGGCGCCCAACGCGACGGCGCTGCCCTGACGATTTTTCAACACCTGGTCCAGCCACAGTGCGTCAGACAGGCGGTACACGCCTCGCGTGTCGCAGAAACCCCATTCGCCGTAGAAAAGCTCAATCAGCTTCTCTAATTGCCAGTCCTGCGGACGTGCCTGATTGATCTCTTCGCGCGCCAGGCTGACCAGATTCTCCAGTTCAGCGTAAACGTACTGTGACGTAAAATCGTCGCGGATCATCTCTGAAATCAGGATCATACCATCGCAGAGCGGCACTTTGTTAAATTCGAAATCGGCTAAGGACCTCATGACTTACCCCAGTAACGGTATTCTTGTGGTGGCGAGTTTAATGATGATGTACAGCACCACCAGACCCAGCAAAAAGGCGATAAACCCTGTCTGCTGGCTGCGCGGACGATGACGCCCAAGCGCGATAAAACCCAAAACGATGTAGATGATAACGCCAAACAGCTTTTCAGTCAGCCATGCGCCTTTATCAGTAAATGGCAGATAGCCGGTTTTCCACATTAACCCGGCTCCGGAAAGGAACAGCACCGTGTCGATACAGTGCGGGGCGATGCGTACCCAGCGGGCGTTAATCAGCGGATTGTTGCTGTAGCGCCACCAGTAGCGGGCAATGAAAAAGCCAATGGTCAGGGCAACAGAAACCAGGTGAACGGAGATCAGCAGCGTAAACAGGCTCATGACCACTGCCCCAGCGTCAGACGTTCATTGCCGCCGTAATCCCGGCAGGTTTCCACGGCAGCGTATCCGGCACGCGTAAACAGCGCTCGCACCGCCTCTCCCTGCGTCCAGCCATGTTCCACCAGCAGCCAGCCACCGGGAAGCAAATGTTGTCGTGACGTTGTCACAATGTGATCGAGATCCGCAAGTCCCTGATTCGCAGCGACCAGCGCGGTCAACGGTTCAAAACGCACGTCGCCCTGCGCGAGATGCGGATCGTCTTCGTCGATGTAGGGCGGATTGCTGGCAACCATTTCAAACATGCGGCTTTCAAGCGCGGCAAACCAGCTGCTTTGCAGAACGGAAACATTGTTCAGCCCCAGCCGTTCAACGTTGCGCCGCGCGAGGGCGACCGCATCAGGCATCACGTCTACCGCCGTCACGGTGCAGTCCGGTCGCTCGCTGGCAAGCGCCAGCGCAATCGCGCCGGTGCCAGTACCGAGATCGAGGATCTGACACGGCTGCGCCGGTAACCGCGCCAGCGCCTGCTCCACCAGACACTCGGTGTCCGGGCGCGGGATCAGCGTGGCCGCTGAAACGTACAGCGGAAGTGACCAGAACTCGCGCTCGCCAACCAGATGCGCCACCGGCTCGCCGGTTTTACGGCGGGCAAGCAGTGCCTCCAGCTGCGATTGCTGTTCAGCGGTCAGCGCGGTTTCGCCGAAAGCCAGCAGATACGTGCGGGCTTTACCCGTCACATGCTCAAGCAGAATTTCGGCGTCGCGCTTCGGGCTTTCACTTGCAGAAAGCTCACTGGCGGCATGGCGTAACCAGCGCTGAAAATCCATTAATCCTGCTCGGACAGTGCCGCCAGCTGGTCGGCCTGGTATTCCTGCACGATAGGCTCAATCAGCATATCGAGCTTGCCTTCCATCGCCTCATCCAGACGGTAGAGCGTCAGGTTGATGCGATGGTCGGTTA
This sequence comes from Enterobacter cloacae complex sp. 302F9, assembly GCF_050030335.1. NCBI lineage: Bacteria > Pseudomonadati > Pseudomonadota > Gammaproteobacteria > Enterobacterales > Enterobacteriaceae > Enterobacter > Enterobacter cloacae complex sp. 302F9. The sequence continues at coordinate 2,645,885 of NZ_JBLGUC010000001.1, forward strand.
CGCGACCCTGCGGGAAGTTATAGGTACGGTTACGGTCGCTACGATCGCCGCTGCCCAGCAGGTTACGGCGGGTAGAGGCTTCCGCCTGCTGGCGTTTCGCCATTTCAGCCGCGTGGATACGGGCGCCCAGCACGGATAACGCTTTAGCCTTGTTCTTGTGCTGGGAACGTTCATCCTGACACTCAACCACAATCCCGGTGGGCAGGTGAGTAATACGGATAGCGGAGTCGGTGGTGTTAACGTGCTGACCACCTGCCCCTGAAGAGCGGAAGGTGTCGATGCGCAGATCCGCCGGGTTGATATCCGGCAGTTCCGCTTCCGGCAGCTCCGGCATCACCGCCACCGTACAGGCTGACGTATGAATGCGTCCCTGAGATTCTGTCGCAGGCACGCGCTGCACGCGGTGACCGCCGGATTCAAATTTCAGTCGACCGTACACGCCGTCGCCGCTGATCTTGGCGATAACCTCTTTGTAGCCGCCATGCTCGCCTTCGTTGGCGCTCATGATCTCCACGCGCCAGCGACGGGATTCGGCATAACGACTGTACATACGGAACAGATCCCCGGCGAACAGCGCCGCTTCGTCGCCGCCGGTACCGGCGCGGACTTCCACAAAGGCGTTACGTTCATCATCCGGATCTTTCGGCAGCAGAAGCACCTGAAGCTGCTGCTCCATCTCTTCTGAACGCGCTTTTGCGTCCTGCAACTCTTCCTGCGCCATCTCGCGCATCTCAGGATCGTCGAGCATCATCTGCGCGGTTTCGATATCTTCCTGGACCTGTCGCCAGTCGGTAAAGCATTTTGAAACATCACTTAACTGCGCGTATTCACGCGACAGCGCGCGAAAACGTTCCTGGTCGGCAATGATCCCGGCATCGCCGAGCAGCGCCTGGACTTCTTCATGGCGCTCGTGCAGAGCTTCCAGTTTAGCGACGATAGAAGGCTTCATAGGCGTAAATGCACCTTGTCTTAGAAAATGGGTATAGGGCGCTATTCCAGCCCGAGGCTGTTGCGCAGAATTGTCAGGCGTTCATCGTCCCCGTCACGGGCAGCCTGCTGAAGAGATTTGGTTGGGGCATGGATCAGGCGGTTGGTCAGTTTCCAGGCCAGATCCTGCATAATCGCCTGCGCGTCGCCGCCCTGTTCAAGGGCCGCTAACGCTTTGGCCGTCAGGTCATCACGCACCTGCTCCGCCTGACCGCGGTATTCGCGGATGGTCTCGCTGACGCTTTGCGCGCGCAGCCAGGCCATAAATTCGCTGGTTTCCTGTTCAACGATGGTTTCCGCCTGCACAGCCGCCGCCTTACGCTGGGCAAGGTTGTGCGAAATGATGCTTTGCAGGTCATCCACGCTGTACAGGTAGGCGTTCGCCAGTTTGCCCACTTCCGGTTCGACATCACGCGGAACGGCGATATCCACCAGCAGCATCGGCTGATTGCGGCGGGATTTCAGCGCACGCTCGACCATCCCTTTCCCGATAATCGGCAGCGGGCTGGCGGTAGAACTGATAATAATGTCCGCCTCTTTCAGACGTTCATCGATGTCGCTCAGCGCAATCACCTCAGCGCCCACTTCATCTGCCAGCACCTGCGCACGTTCGCGGGTGCGGTTGGCGATGATCATCTTCTTCACCTTGTGTTCGCGAAGATGGCGCGCCACCAGCTCGATGGTTTCGCCCGCTCCCACCAGCATTACGGTGACGGTCGACAGGGATTCAAAAATTTGACGGGCAAGGGTACAGGCCGCGAAAGCAACCGAAACCGCACTGGCGCCAATGTCGGTTTCGGTTCGCACACGCTTCGCCACGGAGAATGACTTCTGGAACATTCGTTCCAGTTCGCTGGCTTTCAGATGCCCTTTCTGGGAATCCGCGAAGGCTTTTTTCACCTGCCCAAGAATTTGCGGCTCGCCCAGCACCAGCGAATCCAGACCGCTGGCCACGCGCATCAGATGGCTGACCGCATCGTTGTCCTGATGCCAGTACAGGCTATTGCGCAGTTCTTCTTCGTTGAGGTTGTGGTAGTCGCATAACCAGCGGATCAGCGCCTCGTGCAGGTTGTCCTGCTCTTCTACGCTCAAATACAGCTCGGTACGGTTGCACGTCGACAGCACCACGCCACCCTGCACCATCGGCTGTGCAAGCAGGCTGTCCAGCGCCAGGTCGAGCGTATCCGGCGAAAACGTAACGCGTTCTCGCAGTGAAACCGGGGCCGTTTTGTGGTTAATACCGAGTGCTAATAGGGTCATGTTGAGCGGGAGTAGTACCAGCGTTAATAAGGTTAGCAGGACGCATCATACAGGATGCGCGAGATCAATAAAAGAGACTGCCCCCTTTCGGAGTAATAGCTTACGCCACGCTTTGAGATAATTTGAACGTAGACGGTGACACCCTTCAACGCTAGCATTAACAGTTATAACTGCAACGTATCTCAAGGATTTGTCATCATTATGACCCGAATGATTCGCCTGCTGCCTCTGGCGGCCCTGGTTCTGACCGCCTGTTCCGTTCATCAGCCGAAAGGCCCGGGCAAAAGCCCTGACTCACCGCAGTGGCGTCAGCACCAGCAGGACGTGCTGAAATTAAGCCAGTACCAGACCCGCGGTGCATTTGCTTATCTCTCTGACGAACAAAAAGTTTACGCTCGCTTCTTCTGGCAGCAAACGGGTCAGGACAACTATCGCCTGCTGCTGCTGAACCCGCTGGGCAGCACCGAGCTGGAGCTTAACGCGAAGCCTGGCGAAGCGCAGATCACCGATAACAAAGGCCAGCACTACACGGCAACCGACGCCGAAGAGATGATTGGCAAGCTGACCGGAATGCCGATTCCGCTCAATAGTCTGCGCCAGTGGATCCTTGGCCTGCCGGGTGATGCGACCGACTATACGCTCGACGATCAATACCGTCTGAGCCAGGTGAACTACACCCAGGGCGGTAAAACCTGGAAAGTGGTGTACAGCGCGTATGACAGCAAGACGCAACCGTCGCTGCCGTCCAATATGGAGCTGACGCAGGGTAGCCAGCGTATCAAGCTGAAAATGGACAACTGGATCGTTAAATGATGACCCACTGGCCCTCTCCCGCAAAACTGAACCTGTTTCTCTACATTACCGGGCAGCGCGCTGACGGCTATCACACCCTGCAAACCCTGTTTCAGTTTGTCGATTACGGCGACACCATCTCCATCGAACCGCGTCAGGATGGGCAGATTTGCCTGCTGACGCCGGTCGACGGCGTGGCGCATGACGATAACCTGATCGTGCGCGCTGCCCGCCTGCTAATGAAAACGGCGTCGACGTCGGGTCGTCTGCCGGCGGGAAGCGGTGCGGATATCCGTATCGACAAACGCCTGCCGATGGGCGGCGGTCTTGGCGGCGGCTCATCAAACGCCGCGACTGTACTGGTGGCGCTTAACCACCTCTGGGGCTGCGGTCTGACGACGGACGAACTGGCAGCGTTAGGGTTGACGCTGGGCGCCGATGTACCGGTGTTTGTGCGCGGCCACGCGGCGTTCGCTGAAGGTGTCGGTGAAATCCTCACGCCGGTCGATCCGCCGGAAAAATGGTATCTGATCGTTCACCCCGGCGTGAGCATTCCTACCCCGGTCATCTTTAAAGATCCTGACCTGAAAAGAAATACCCCGGCACGGTCAATAAAAACGTTATTAAATTGTGAATTCAGCAACGATTGCGAGGATATCGCAAGAAAACGTTTTCGCGAGGTTGATGCGGTGCTTTCCTGGCTGTTAGAATACGCGCCGTCGCGCCTGACCGGTACAGGGGCCTGTGTCTTTGCTGAATTTGACACCGAAACCGCCGCCCGTCAGGTGCTTGAGCAAGCGCCGGTTTGGCTGCATGGTTTTGTAGCACGCGGGATGAACACCTCCCCCCTACAGCAGGCCATTCTGGCGCAGACTGAGTTTCGGTGACAACGTCACCCTGTTCCAGACGTTGCATCGCGCTCTTTAATACACCGCCTGGATAGCGTTTGCTTAGGCCCCGCAGTTTGCGGCGAACGCTATCCACCACTGGACGCATGCCTGAGGTTCTTCTCGTGCCTGATATGAAGCTTTTTGCTGGTAACGCCACCCCGGAACTAGCACAACGTATTGCCAACCGCCTGTACACTTCCCTCGGCGACGCCGCTGTAGGTCGCTTTAGCGACGGCGAAGTCAGCGTACAAATTAACGAAAATGTACGCGGTGGTGATATTTTCATCATCCAGTCCACCTGTGCTCCAACGAATGACAACCTGATGGAATTGGTTGTTATGGTCGACGCGCTGCGTCGTGCTTCTGCTGGCCGTATCACTGCTGTTATTCCTTACTTTGGCTATGCACGTCAGGACCGTCGCGTCCGTTCCGCGCGTGTGCCAATCACCGCTAAAGTTGTCGCTGACTTCCTGTCCAGCGTCGGCGTTGACCGCGTACTGACGGTTGACCTGCACGCAGAGCAGATCCAGGGCTTCTTCGACGTGCCGGTTGATAACGTATTCGGCAGCCCAATCCTGCTGGAAGACATGCTGCAACTGAATCTGGACAACCCGATTGTGGTTTCTCCGGACATCGGCGGCGTGGTACGTGCGCGTGCTATCGCGAAGCTGCTGAACGATACCGACATGGCGATCATCGACAAACGCCGTCCGCGCGCTAACGTTTCTCAGGTGATGCACATCATCGGTGACGTGGCTGGCCGCGACTGCGTGTTGGTGGACGACATGATCGATACCGGCGGTACGCTGTGTAAAGCCGCTGAAGCGCTGAAAGAGCGTGGTGCGAAACGCGTATTCGCTTACGCCACTCACCCGATCTTCTCCGGCAATGCGGTAAATAACCTCCGTAACTCCGTCATTGACGAAGTTGTGGTCTGCGATACCATTCCACTGAGCGACGAGATCAAAGCGCTGCCAAACGTGCGTACGTTGACTCTGTCCGGGATGCTGGCCGAAGCGATTCGTCGTATCAGCAACGAAGAATCGATCTCTGCAATGTTCGAACACTGATCGAACACGGCCAAAAAACCCGCTACGGCGGGTTTTTTTGTTTATAGTATTTATTTGTATGACTTATGCCTCCTTCACCTGCCATTCACATGACAGATGATGCGCACACGGATGATAGATAATTGTGAAAAACGTAACCTCCTCACATGTTCTGCCCTTTCGCGCCCTCATCGACGCCTGCTGGAAAGAGAAATACACATCGTCACGCTTTGTTCGTGACCTGATAGCCGGGATCACCGTCGGGATTATTGCCATCCCGCTGGCGATGGCGCTGGCGATTGGTAGCGGCGTCGCGCCGCAGTACGGGCTGTACACCTCGGCCGTTGCGGGGATTGTGATTGCGCTGACGGGCGGGTCCCGCTTCAGCGTCTCCGGCCCGACTGCCGCCTTTGTGGTGATCCTCTACCCGGTTTCCCAACAGTTTGGTCTGGCAGGCCTGCTGGTTGCCACCCTGATGTCCGGCATCTTTTTAATTCTGTTTGGTCTGGCCCGCTTTGGTCGCCTGATTGAATATATTCCCCTTTCCGTAACGCTGGGGTTCACCTCGGGGATTGGGATTACCATCGGGACCATGCAGATTAAGGATTTCCTCGGCCTGCAAATGGCCCATGTTCCGGAGCACTATTTACAGAAAGTGGGCGCGCTGTTTATGGCGTTGCCGACGGCCAACCTGGGCGATGCAGCCATTGGCATCGTTACCCTCGGCACACTTATCGTCTGGCCTCGCTTAGGCATTCGTCTCCCGGGGCATCTGCCCGCTCTGCTGCTGGGCTGCGCGGTGATGGGCGTTGTCAACCTGCTCGGTGGACAGGTCGCCACCATTGGCTCCCAGTTCCACTATGTTCTGGCGGACGGCTCACAGGGCAGCGGCATTCCGCAGTTGCTGCCGCAGCTGGTTCTGCCGTGGGACATGCCGGGCTCAAGCTTCACCCTAAGCTGGGATTCCCTTCGCGCTCTGCTGCCTGCCGCGTTCTCCATGGCAATGCTGGGCGCGATTGAATCCCTGCTCTGCGCCGTCGTGCTCGACGGCATGACCGGCACTAAGCACAAAGCCAACAGCGAGCTGGTCGGCCAGGGCTTAGGGAACATCGTTGCACCGTTCTTCGGCGGTATTACCGCTACGGCTGCGATTGCCCGTTCCGCCGCGAACGTACGTGCGGGCGCGACATCACCGGTTTCGGCGGTCATTCACTCCCTGCTGGTGATCATGGCGCTGCTGATCCTTGCCCCGCTGCTTTCATGGCTTCCGCTCTCGGCCATGGCTGCGCTGCTGCTGATGGTGGCCTGGAACATGAGTGAGGCGCATAAGGTGGTTAACCTGCTGCGCCGTGCGCCGAAAGACGACATTATCGTGATGCTGATCTGCATGTCGTTGACCGTACTGTTCGATATGGTTATCGCCATCAGCGTCGGCATTGTGCTGGCCTCGCTGCTGTTTATGCGCCGCATCGCGCAGATGACGCGTCTCTCCCCGGTTAACGTTGAGGTGCCTGACGATGTGCTGGTGCTGCGCGTGATTGGTCCGCTGTTCTTCGCCGCAGCGGAAGGTTTGTTCAGCGATTTGGAATCCCGCATCGCGGGCAAACGGATTGTGGTGCTGAAGTGGGATGCCGTCCCGGTGCTGGATGCCGGCGGTCTGGATGCCTTCCAGCGCTTTGTTGCCCGCCTGCCGGAAGGCTGCGAGCTGCGGATAAGTAACCTTGAATTCCAGCCCCTGCGCACCATGGCGCGCGCGGGCGTGCAGCCGATCCCTGGCCGATTGTCCTTCTACCCTAACCGTGAAGCTGCGTTAGCGGATCTGTGAGTCATCTGATGCAGAGACTCGTCTTTGCATCATCACCCCGATCGCCTGCTGGAGCCATTCAAGCACGGCAGGCGTCATCCACGTGCCTTTCATCAGATGCGGCTCCTGCTGCATGGCGAGGCGAAATTTTTGCTGGGTCTGCGGGTTTGTTCCTGCATAGGACTGGAATAAAACCAGCCACTTTTCTGCCAGCTTTTGCGCATCGTCAGAAGCGGGACTGAGATTATCCTGCTGCGCCTGATGCAGCTTCGCCACCAGCGGCGGCCACTCCATCATCCGGTCAAAGTAGTGCGCCCGGGTAAAGGCCATCTCTTCGGCAGTGAGATATTTCTCCCAGATGCTGAGCTTTGATTCGGCAAACGCCCGCGTGATGTAATCAGTTATCTCCGGCGTAATGCCGGTTTGCTCCTGCATCTGCGGCTCCACGCTGTGCATCTCGTTCAGACGGGTCAAAAATTCCGGTTTGCCTGCGGTATCCTGCTCCAGGCGTTCCATCCACCGTGAAGCCAAATCGGTCGCCCGCGCGTCCGTGACGCTGACGTTCTGTTCCAGCAAGTGTTTAACCTCCGTCACCAGACCCGACCAGATATCCGCCAGCGCCTCTTTCTCTACCGCAAACGGTAGTTGCTGCAACTCTTCTTTGCTAAACCAGCGATCGTACATATTCATTAACTCCAGAGTCTGTAGCCAGGATTCCAGATCCGGCGTCGCATCGTCGGTCAGCCCGGTACGCAATTCCACCAGCCGGTTGCGCAGCGTATGGATGCTACGCAGTTGCTTGTCCAGCAGAGTGATTTGCCCGTCGAGTAATTCGGCTAATGACAGCGAACGCTGTTCCAGAAAATCCCTGATTTCGGCAAGCTCCAGTCCGGCTTTTGCCAGCGCCTGGATCATATGCAGACGCTGCACATCCGCCAGGTTATAAAGCCGGTAGCCTGCCGCGCTTCTGGCAGAAGGTAACAACAGCCCTGTTTGCTCGTAGTGATGCAAAGTCCGCACGGTGATCCCGGCACGTTTCGCCAGTTCACCCACCTGTATCAACATAACGGCTCCTTTTGTTCTGCCAGTGTCGTTACTCTGAAGCCTTACGTTACGTGAGGGTCAATGCGTCATGCAAAAAAAACGACTTCAGATGAAGTCGTTTCGGTGTTCTTTATGGGGCACTAGCTATGCTTGCGCTGGTCGCGGCGGCATCGTTTATCGTAATGGCGCACCCACCAGTATTTATCGCAGACTTCCTCATGTCCGCTCACGCGCGCCCCGGCGAGCCACAATACCGCACCAAGGAAGATACTCAGCACCGCGCCATGCGCAAAGTATTGTGGGAGGTCAAGCTGCGGTAATTGGTTTAAGATTGAATAACCGACACCGGCGACCATCACGAACAGTCCCAACCCCATTAGCACGTTACCGAGCATTGAAGCGTTTTTGCGTTTCATATGTCACCTCCGGAACTTTGGGTTGTCAGGGGAAAAGCCCCTTCTCCTTGTGTGTAAAGTATAGACAACGCCTCTTATATGAGTTGCGTGAATGATCACATTTACTGATAACTCCCGGACAAAAATTTACAAATAAGACATTGAACAGCTTGAAATTCTAATTGTTCAAAGAGGAAATTATTCGCATTTCGGTGTACAGCAGGCAGAACTTTGTCAAGCGGCGCGCCAGACAGTAAACTACGCGCCAGATCTGGAACCCATTAGGAAGTAAATCGTGACGATTAAACTGATTGTCGGCCTCGCCAATCCGGGCGCAGAGTATGCCGCTACCCGCCATAACGCCGGCGCCTGGTATGTTGATCTGCTGGCGGAGCGTTTGCGCGCTCCCCTGCGTGAAGAACCCAAGTTTTACGGGTATACCTCACGCATCAATCTTGCGGGTGCTGACGTGCGGTTGCTGGTGCCAACCACCTTTATGAACCTGAGCGGCAAAGCCGTGGCGGCCATGGCAACGTTTTATCGCATCAATCCGGATGAGATCCTGGTGGCCCACGACGAACTGGACCTGCCGCCAGGCGTGGCGAAGTTCAAACTGGGCGGCGGTCATGGCGGCCATAATGGTCTGAAAGACATCATCAGCAAACTGGGTAATAACCCTAATTTCCACCGTTTGCGCGTGGGAATCGGCCATCCGGGCGATAAAAACAAAGTTGTTGGTTTCGTACTGGGTAAACCCCCGGTTTCTGAGCAGAAGTTGATTGACGAAGCGGTGGACGAAGCGGCCCGCTGCACCGAGATTTGGCTTCAGGATGGCCTGACGAAAGCCACCAATCGACTGCACGCTTTCAAAGCGCAATAATCGGCGCCCTGGGGCTTTTTTACCGCGCGTCGCGCGGGTTACGTGTATAATAGGCGTAGTTATTTACTTTTCTTCAATCGGTTATCGTTAACGGATTGATTATCAAGATATTAAGGTGATTTAGAAATGGGATTCAAATGCGGTATCGTCGGTCTGCCAAACGTGGGCAAATCCACCCTGTTCAACGCGCTCACCAAAGCAGGTATTGAAGCGGCGAACTTCCCGTTCTGTACCATCGAGCCGAACACCGGTGTTGTTCCTATGCCCGATCCGCGTCTGGACCAGCTCGCGGAAATCGTGAAGCCGCAGCGCATTCTGCCAACCACCATGGAGTTCGTGGACATCGCGGGCCTGGTAAAAGGCGCATCCAAAGGTGAAGGCCTGGGCAACCAGTTCCTGACCAACATCCGTGAAACCGAAGCGATCGGCCACGTTGTGCGCTGCTTCGAGAACGACAACATTATCCACGTTAACAACAAAGTGGATCCAGCTGACGACATCGACGTCATCAACACCGAGCTGGCCCTCTCTGACCTCGACACCTGCGAGCGCGCCATTCACCGCGTGCAGAAGAAAGCCAAAGGCGGCGACAAAGACGCGAAAGCGGAACTGGCTGCGCTGGAAAAATGTCTGCCACAGCTGGAAAACGCGGGCATGCTGCGCGCGCTGAAAAACCTGACTGACGAAGACAAAGCGGCGATCAAATACCTGAGCTTCCTGACCCTGAAGCCTACCATGTACATCGCCAACGTTAACGAAGACGGTTTCGAGAACAACCCGTATCTGGACAAAGTGCGTGAAATCGCTGCGGCTGAAGGCTCTGTAGTGGTAGCGGTTTGCGCTGCCGTTGAATCTGATATTGCAGAGCTGGACGACGACGACCGCGAAGAGTTCATGGCCGAGCTGGGTCTGGAAGAGCCGGGCCTGAACCGCGTGATCCGCGCGGGCTATGAGCTGCTGAACCTGCAAACCTACTTCACCGCTGGTGTAAAAGAAGTGCGTGCGTGGACCATCCCTGTCGGTGCGACCGCGCCTCAGGCGGCCGGTAAGATCCACACCGACTTCGAGAAAGGCTTCATTCGTGCGCAGACTATCGCGTTTGAAGACTTCATAACCTACAAGGGTGAGCAAGGCGCGAAAGAAGCAGGCAAGATGCGTGCGGAAGGGAAAGATTACATCGTTAAAGATGGCGACGTGATGAACTTTTTGTTTAACGTTTGATTTGTTTTGAATGAAAAAAATCCACGCTTTGGCGTGGATTTTTTTTCGCGTGTCCTATCAATAGATAACTAGTTTGCCCGCTGGCCAAGTACCTGACCATCCACAGGGCATATGCCCAGCTTCATAAACATTAATTAAGCCTTCAAAAGCGAATGGCTCATGTAGTAAAGAACTATACGCATCTTCAAGCAAGTAATTCACAAGGTCCCATTTTAAGTTCTCAGTCATTGATCCTTTCTCAGACTCTGGGAAGATTATTTTTGGGATAATATCATTCTCCACAACTTTCTTAGCTTCTTTGACCAAAGAGTTCCAATATTGATATTTGTTAGTGTGTTTTTTTGCGAGATAGCCCGTTATTTCATAACCAGCCTCCAAGGTGGCACTTTCCCATTCATCGCTATTCAAGCCTTTTATAAATAAGCTAAGGGACTGAGCCTGGATAACACCAGGGAGTGTCGTTGCTACACCAAGATTAACAAACCAATTAATATTATTTAACCTATGTATTGCTAACTGGGATATCTTCATTTTTTAACCTGATTTATTCTACATGGGATTCTAGCTGCTTTCATACCACCAAGCCTGTCATGCTGTTTTATAATAAAACCCTATGGTTTGTGTCACAGAGCTTTATTAAAAATATGAATATCAAAACAACAGCAATCGAAGTAAATAAATCGATTAAATTTTTAAATATTCTTTAAGAAAGATCTTCTTCTGCTACTAATCCATTAACAAAATTGGCAAATGAATTTGTCAGATATCTTTGAAGTTTTATGTGATTCTCTTGCATAGTCAAATCCTCATCAAAAGAATCTGTAGCAAAATATACTATTGAGTAATTGTCTAAATCTAGACAGAAGAAATTCCCTCCCCAATCATTTGCGAAAGGAAGCAGGTTTTTAGGAATCACTTCCCTATCCAACATGCTGATATAACAACCGTCGATTAAAGATCTAGGGTCATTATTTGTCTGACTATTATAAACAAACGGTTTAAACCCTGCCACCTCTACTGGCTCAAAATCTTCATCACCGTCCCACCAACTTTTCTCAGGAGTGCCACCATTAAATTGCAGATAATGTGAAACGAAATCATCCGGAAGAGTAATAGATAATTTCTCTTCCGTTTTAGTAATATCTGCACGTCCAATCTTTTTTTCACAGTTACTGAAATGGTTCATAGGTTATACCTCACTGATGACAGTTTGCACGCAATTTTTTCGGGACACGCCCCTTCAACCAGCCTTTAGAATGAGAAACAGCAATGGCTTCTTGGGAACCATATTTTACACCAAAATATTTCTCGAATTGTGAGACTGAGCCTTTATGTGGGAAAGTAGCTTCATGCGCAGAAGTTTTTACTAATTGCATTGTTGTCCTTCCTGTGGCTGGGTCAAAATCATCGACATGATGCCATGTATATCCAGTTGCATCGCTTTTAGAAATACCGGCTGCCTTGAAAGCCTCGGTGAAATCTCTATCTCGAGTTCCTTGCATTGTAATAGATACAATATTCTGTTTTGTTCCATTGATTGGGAAAAGATCTGGGCTTCCTGTAAAGTCGACTCCCTTTAATGCCAACCCCCACGGATCCACCCAACCCAGCGCATTCGGCGCATACTGGTAAAGGTTTATCCCCCCCGCCAGCCCTATCGGGTCCTGCTGCGTAAACCGCCCGCAGTCCGGGTCGTAATACCGGAACAGATTGTAGTGCAGCCCTGTCTCACGGTCCTGGTATTGCCCCTGCATCCGCAGGTTCTGAGAATATCCTGATACCTGCGTCTCGCTTTCCCGCAGCAGCTTGCCCCAGGCGCTGTTCACCCCTTCCCAGCGCACCTGCCCTTCGCTATCCGTCATCCGCTCCGGCGTGCCGTTGGGCTGGCAGTGGAACCAGAAAATCTCCGGAGCATCAACGCCGTCAATGCGCGCCAGCGGGTCGTAGCTGTTCTGATCGCTGTAGACGTAGGTCAGCGGCACGTCCCCGTGCACCTCCTGCAACAGCCGGAACCCTTCCCAGACAAACCGCGTGGTGACCGGCTTGCCGGTTGGCTGGCCGCCCAGCATCTGGCGGCGCGTTTTGCTGATGCGTCGCCCGAGCGGATCGTAGCGGAAGCTGACCTGCGTCTGCGGCCTGTTGCGGTCCCGCGGCTGGCTGATCACCTCCGTCAGGCGGTGCTCACCGTCGTAGCGGTAGTGCCAGCGGGTCTGTCCGTTATCTTTCTCCACGGTGCGTCCGTGGACGTCATAGCGCCAGCGAATGCCGTTCAGCTGCGTCAGCCGGTTGTGCGTAACCTTCTCAGCAGATCCTTCGAGCGGGTTACCGGTAGTATCCCAGCGGTGCAACCAAGAGCACTGAAAATTACCGGTAACTATATCCCGGCGATGCAGGCGGCCAAGACGGTCATATTCGCTGCGGGTTCGTTAGTGTTAGTAGTTTGCGCCACGGTTGAATCCGATAATACTGAACTGGACGATGCCGACCGTGAAGAGTTTATGGAAGAGCTGGGTCAGGAAGAGCCAGGCGCGAAAGAAGGAGGCAAGATGCGTGCATAAGGAAAAGACTACATTGTTGAAGATGGCGATGTGATGAACTTCTTGTTTACGTTTAATTTTTATGAACGGGAAAAATCCACGCTTTCACGTACATTTTTTATTAGGGAGTCAAAAAAATATCTTAGAGATCTGACTTCTTGCTCACCTCCAAAGAAATGATTTGTGTAGTCGCAAGCTTTAACGTCTGAAAAGGCACCTCGATTAATCACTCAACAAGTAAGGCCAGACTCTAATACTTAGCGAGGCTGACACCACCGTTTCTTAGGAGAGGTCTGCCGGTCGACAATAATATATCTTCTAAATCCTTTTTTTTGCGAGCGGGAATCGTTAAAAGTTTTGAATCGCATTTTATCATAATAAGCAGGGCCTGATCGAGACAACGCGTTACGCTTCATACCATTTAAATAAAACCAATCATGCCAGCCATTTTGGTTTTCCACATAGCTAAAGACAACAACCCCTTCTTCGTTCAGATGATTTTTAAGTAATAGAAAAATGTGCCTCGTGGCAGTGCAGGCAAAGAAGCTTTTGCCCTAAGCATCAAATAGGGTTACAACGGTTAATAATGGCTTTTTATCGGTTAACACAAAAACTAACTCGCGTGTTGTAAGACAATTGCATAATCTAAAATGGTATGCTGAAAATTTTTTTTACCCTTCAGCAATGATAACGTTTCTATGATTTGTTCCATTCTTTATCCAGAACATTTCATCTTGAGGTAACGTTCCATTACCGCAGAAATCAACAAGCTCACCTTGCCAACCATCAGGAACATATTTTTGATAATGCATACTTTCAACATACTCAGAATATAGTCTTTTATTATCAAAATCTATAAGCAAATCCGGCATAAGATCATATATATCCCACCAAGTTGTTTTTTGCGAAAGCCTACTAAAAAACTCATCAGCTATGTCATCCTTATCGAATGAATAGCCATCTTTAATTAACCCATCAATAAATATCTGCGCGTTTTCTTCATTTACTACGGGTATGTCATATCTTTCCTTATGGACATCCTGTAGATTTATTTCCACCCCACTTTTCACAAAACCCTCTATCCATTTAATTCTATCTAAAATCCACATTTCTTTGAACGCCACGAACCAATAATATATTCCTTCTTTCTTTACTATCACAAGGAGATCATCATCTTTATTAATATTCATATAGTAACCTATTTTACATTACCGGAGCCTGGAATCGCTACTTCTTCAAGCCATTCTGCCCATACTGATGGTAATACATACGATCTACCTGGCGTTGTTGGATCAACGTGCTTAGGAGCCAATCCCCCTTGATTTAACGGATTAAGCATGCGTCAGGGGGTTGTGCGTGTCCTTTCCAGCAAGTCGTTCGAGGTGGATTACCAGCAGACGATCGCAGTTGTCATAATTTCATTATTGCGTACAGCTGGTAAAAGACTTTTAAAGGCTCAGAGTCTAATATCTAAAGACTTTACACTTAAAAGAATGAGCATGACGTAAAGAAAAAGGGAAGTTGCGTGCAGAAAGCAAAAAATCAAATCGTTAAAAATGGCGATGGGATGAACTTCTTGTTTAAAGTTTGATTTGTTTTTTATGAAAAAAACGAACTTGCGCACTCTTAGGAAAATAGAACTCAAGGTATTTTTCAGCTCTGTCTTGAAACGTTCGTTCTTTGACGTAGCTATAAGAATCATTAAAATATTTGTACGCTTCATCAAATTGATTCAACTCATAAAAAACCATGCCGAGGTCGATTAACGGCGCTGTCTCTATATCCGATCCACGTGTATTAAGTATCCTCTCCCCCCATTTTTTCGCCTCATCGTTCTCCTTGAGAGCAAAGCAAGCACTGTACATGTACGCAGAGTTGCAGTTGGCAATTTTCCATTCGATCTGCGGCTCAGGAAGAGCCTGCCGGACATTTTGTTATTGCTCTAAAGCCTCGGCTTATTTTTTTATCATGAAATTCGTTTCCTTTTTCTACAAGAGATGTAAGTATTATTCATGTGTTTATTCATTAGCAATAGCAAATAAACCTCCTCACCTATAAAAAGGGGAATAAGAAATAAATGCTTTTAGAAGCAAGGAGGTATCTAAGACAGTAAATCTTTATTATTAAAAAACTTAAAAACTAACCAAAAAAGAATTTCTTAAACCCTTCAACCTCAACATCTTTTAGTTTAGTTTTAAGCATCACATCGATATCTTCCAGAAAATCTTCTCTTAAATTAAATTCATCATCTGTAGCATCACCATCATAATTATTTTGTTCCATCTCAATAGCAGAACAAAAAGCATTCAAAAAGTCAGCTAAGGAACCAGAAATTATAAAGTTTCGTTTTTGAATGCTACCATAAACAGGAGATGTTAGATTTTGGGTGTCACAAAAAAGAACGTCACCATTTCTTTCAGCAAAGATTATATATTCATCGCGCCAAGCCGTATCATTTTGAACTCGCCAACCGGATAATATTTCGTTGAGATCTTGAGGTTCAATAATCTGTAAATAAAAAGTACCATCAAATGTTGGACTGTCATTTAAAATCAAATGACGATAAAAAAAATCAACCTCCCCATTTAAATTCACGGGAAAAGAAGTCTCATTTTCATCGTCTGTATAGTCTATCTCTCCCATATTCAATTCATTCATTTTAAATTTGTTCACAAGATCTTGGACTGCATTTTTTATGTTCATCTTTCCACCTATAATTGCTTACATCGTTGTCTAGATTTTAATGTTCTTTCTCTATCGATTAAGCGCCCACGCGTCGAGTTCTTAGTATTCCCTCTATGTCCTTGATCACCATGGACATGCTCATTGAACTTGTCGGGATGGTTATGATTTTTCAAGAATACAATGTTCCTCGGATCACCTTGCCATTTGGAACCAAGTGTACCATTGCCTTCTACCGAATTGATATGATGCCCGGTATAGCCTGCCCGGGACATCACAGAGGTTAGGCTCTTGTTGGGAGTCTTCAAAATTAAATCCCTCTCTTGCGCTGTCCAATTTCTTGTGCCAGCCCCACCATCCTGCAATAAGGCTTTTTCTTGCACCCATGCCCTAGAAATAGCAGAGCTTCTAGCTCCACCTTGAGCAGAAAGAGAATCATGTGGCCGGTAACGAATGAGATCGACAGGAGTCAACCCCCACGGATCTACCCACCCCAGCGCATTCGGCGCATACTGGTAAAGGTTAATCCCTCCCGCCAGCCCTATCGGGTCCTGCTGCGTAAATCGTCCGCAGTCCGGGTCATAATACCGGAACAGATTGTAGTGCAGCCCTGTCTCACGGTCCAGGTATTGCCCCTGCATACGCAGGTTCTGGGAATATCCTGATACCTGCGTCTCGCTTTCCCGCAGCAGCTTGCCCCAGGCGCTGCTCACCCCTTCCCAGCGTACCTGCCCTTCGATATCCGTCATCCGCTCCGGCGTGCCGTTGGGCTGGCAGTGGAACCAGAAGATCTCCGGGGCATCAACGCCGTCAATACGCGCCAGCGGATCGTAGCTGTCCTGATCGCTGTAGACGTAGGTGAGCGGCACATCCCCGTGCACCTCCTGCAACAGCCGGAACCCTTCCCAGACAAACCGGGTGGTGACTGGCTTACCGGTTGGCTGCCCAAACAGCATCTGGCGTCGCGTTTTGCTGATGCGTCGCCCGAGCGGATCGTAGCGGAAGCTGACCTGCGTCTGCGGCCTGTTGCGGTCCCGCGGCTGGCTGATGACCTCCGTCAGGCGGTGCTCGCCGTCGTAGCGGTAGTGCCAGCGGGTCTGGCCGTTATCCTTCTCCACGGTGCGGCCGTGGATGTCATAGCGCCAGCGAATGCCGTTGAGGTGCGTCAGACGGTTGTGCGTGACCTTCTCAGCAGAGCCTTCGAGCGGGTTACCGGCAGCATCCCAGCGCCACTGCTCCTGGCCGGGCAGCGTGCCGTCCTGAACCAGCAGACGTCCGGCGCTGTCGTACTGCCAGCGGTACCAGCTGAACGGGTTATCGTCCCGCTCTTCCCGCACCAGGTTATTGCGATAGTCGTAATCCCAGCGGCGGGACCAGCGGCGCGGCGACGGGCGCTGGGCATTGCCGGTAAAGACGTCCCGGCGATGCAGTCGGCCAAGGCGGTCGTATTCGCTGCGGGTGGTCAGCAGCCCCTGCGTACGGCTGGTTTCACGGTGGAGTTCGTCGCGGGTAAAGTCGGAGACCGACAGCTTATCAAGGGCAATGCTGAGCAGATGCCCGCTACCGTAGTAGAACTGTTTCAGCTCCCGGCCATCGGGCAGCGTGACGGAGGTGCGGTTACCCAGCGCGTCATACTCCCACGCCAGCTCCCCGTGTTCGCCCGTTTCGCGCGTGACGCGCCCGAGCGCGTCATACTCAAACACAAGCTCCTGCTCGGCCTCGGCGCTCCAGGCATCGGCTGAAAGCGCGGGATGCAGCCCAATCCGGCTCAGAAGGCCGGACGGGGTGTAGTGGTAGCGGGTCTGCCCCTCCGGCGTGGTGCGGGCGACCAGCTGGCCGCTCGCGCTCCAGGCGAAGGAATGGGTAATGGCCTCCGGATGTCCGGCGGCAAAGGTGCGCGCTATCGTACGCCCGCAGGCATCGTAGCGATACTGCGAGGCCACG
Source organism: Enterobacter cloacae complex sp. 302F9 (assembly GCF_050030335.1). NCBI lineage: Bacteria > Pseudomonadati > Pseudomonadota > Gammaproteobacteria > Enterobacterales > Enterobacteriaceae > Enterobacter > Enterobacter cloacae complex sp. 302F9. The sequence goes on from NZ_JBLGUC010000001.1 coordinate 2,663,370, forward strand.
CCATCCAGCCCCACCTCTTCCAGCAGCAGCGAGTCTGCGCCCCAGCGGAACTGATACGCTTCGCCGTTTTCGTTTTCCAGGGCAATCAGACGCCCGCGGCTGTCCCAGCGGCGGCGCACCTCTTCACCCTGCGTATTACGGGTGGCGGTTAAGCGCCCTGCCTCGTCGTATCTGAACTCGCTCTCTTTCCCGTCGGCGCCCGCATGCTTCACCGGCAGGCCACGTTCGTTCCATTTGAGCGACTCGGTCCAGCCTTCTGGTCGGTCGAGCTGCACCGGACGCCCCGCGGCGTCGTAGCGGTAACGCGTCTCTTCGCCGTCGGCGCTTATCTCAGCCACCAGCCAGCCCAGCGGATGATAACGGTATTGTGTCACACGGCCCGAACAGTCCGTCGCACGCACCATCTGCCCGGCCTCGTTGTACTCCTGGTAACGGCTGTTCCCGGCGGCATCGACTTCTTCCACAACCTGACCAAACTCGTCCCGACGCAGCAGCGAGGTCTGCCCCATCGGATCCACCACGCGTTTCAGCCCGTGATGTTCGTCATACCGGAACCGGGTGGCGCTACCGTCGGCTTCGATGATGGACGCCGGAAGCGCACGGTGCTCCAGCCAGGTGGTGGTGCGGGTATTGCCGTCGGCGTCGATCTCCTGCACCCGGTTGCCCATCTCGTCATAGACGAAGGTAACGGCATTACCCAGCGGATCGATGCGACGCGTGAGGAGTTCGTTGTCATCCCACTCGTAGCGCCAGTTCTCACCGCGCTCGTCAACGTAGCGAACAATCAGGTTTTGCGCGTTCCAGTAATGCTTTCGCGTCTGACCGTCGTAGTGATCGACGGTCGTCAGCCCGGCGGCTAAATCGTAGCTAAAGCGACAGCCGTCGCCGGTGCTGGTGCGGTTTTCCACCACGCGCCAGTGGTCGAATTTTTGCCAGCGGTATTCGCTCTCCAGCCCGCCCGGCAGACGGTGCCAGACCATCAGGCCATCATCGTTATAACGGTATTCACGGGTAACCACGCCGGAGGCATCCGTTGCGCTGGCCAGCTGGCCGCGCGCATCGTAGCCCCACTGCATCAGCGGCCATGTCTGGTTGCCGTCAAAATGGCTCGCCGAGGTAACGCGCTGCGGGAAACGTTCATCGTCATAGCGCAGGGTGACATCGATCGCCCGCGGCTCATCGTGCAGTCCGACCAGCCGCCCGTGCTCATCCCATTCAGTCAGCAGCGCGTTGCCGTATTCGTCGCTGAGGGAGACCAGGCGCAGGATGGAGGGGTTAGCGCGGGTCGGTTTATACAGACGCCACACCGCGCCGTCATCGTCGGCTATCGCCACGTCGCCGCTCTCATTGCGGCGGATGATAATGCCTTCGCTGATGCTGTAAAACGCGCGGTCGACCGGCGGCAGCTCGAAGCTCAGCTCGCGCCCGGTTTCATCGAACCAGGTGGCGTTGTTTTCTTCCAGCGTCAGATAGCTGTCAAAGGTGGTAGCCCAGCCCAGACCAAACAGCCCTTCGCGGGTGGTCAGGCTGTTGTAGCTGCGCTGCCAGCGCAGTGGAAAGCGCCCCGGCAGCGAGAAATCGAGTTCGTCGTCGTCATTCAGCACCTTCACGCCGGTAGCGGCATGAACCGGGTGCGAGGAGCCGAACACGGCGTTGACGGCCATATCCGCCAGCATCCCGCCACCGGCAGCAGCCAGCGCGCAGGGCATGTTTTTCAGGATCTTGCCCGGACGCCCGCGCAGCAGGGAGAGCGCAATCATCCCCAACGCCAGACCCGGCGTTTTACCGCTTTTGATATCGCGGACCGTGAGCGTGTCGCCGCCGATGATCACGTTCGGGGAGACGTCGTCGGAAACGGTGCCCTCGCAGGTGGTGCGATCTTTTGCGCGCACCGCAGGCTGTCCGTTGATGAAGACGCTTTTCGAGCCTTCCGCCAGATACTGCGGCCCGGAGTGCTTATCACACGCCACCTTGTCTTCTTCCAGTGGCGAGGTCCCTGCGGCGGCAGAGGCGACGCTGGGCTGCCACATCTCGCTGCCGAACTGTCCGGCAGCGGAGAGCAGCATGCCCGCGTAGTCGGCAAAGCTGCCCGGCGACTGCGTCTCAGGGGACGGGGTATCGGCAGGCGTTAACGTCCCGGCGGCGCGCGCAGCGGGAAGTTTATTTGTCAGAACATTGCTCGAACCGGTGGTGATTTTGCCCGCGGGCGACGGCGGGAAAAGCGCGTTACCCAGCCCTTCAGCGGCGTTGCTGATATCGTCGGTGATCCCGGCGACGTTCGCCAGAACCCCACCAATAATGCCGCTCAACAGACAGCTGGAGCCAATTGCCGCCACGCCTGCTGCTGCTGCCGCGGCTCCCAGCAGTGGGGCCGCAACGGTCGCTGCCGCGCCCACCGCCGCGCCAATCACCGCATAGGCAGCGCCTTCCGCCACAATGCTGGTAATATCAGCAAAAATGCTGGAGTGAATAATCTCGTCGCCCTTACGGGCCGCGTTGTTATCGCTCATGCCTTACACATTCCGGTTGTCGTTTAGCGTCAGACTCTGCTTCAGTGCGCTCCAGCGCGCCTCGTCCTCTTCCGTAAAGGCTTTTAAGGCCGAGAGGGTAAAAATCATCAGTACCGGTTTGCCTGGCGTCTGCACGGCCAGCTGTTTTTGCCACAGGCGCTGGCCGTTACGGTCAAAGGTGGTCTCAACTTCAACCCCATCAATGTTGCCGGCAGACCCGGCTTTTACGTGCTGAAATTCGCTCTGGGCGATCTCACCCATCTGAGGACGCAGCACGTCCCACTGGCGGTGAAACTCTTGTTCGTAGTCGCTGCCATCCGGGATAACGCCGCGGCTGACCACCACGGACAGCCCGCTTTCGTCATCGCGAATGATGTTCATGCTGTTGTCCTGCCAGGCGGCAGGAAAAAGGGTAAAGGAACCTTCCTGGAGGGTGTATTTCATCGGTGAACTCGCGTCTAAAATTGCTAAAGGGTTTTACGTGCCGCCACGGACAACCCGGCGGCAGACAGAAAGCGGTTACTCTTCCGGGGGCGTAAATTTCTCCTGCACCGCCGCATCAATATCCCCTTTATGCCCTGACCCCGGCGCCGTTGTGCCCGGTTGGGTGCCCGACGTATTCAGGTGCAGCTTGCCGCCCGTGGTGATATAGCCGTCCCCTTCAACGAAGAAGTTGAACTCTTTGCCGATCAGGTTAATTTTGCCGTTAGCGTTAAGCTCAATAGCACTCTCGCCCGAGACCAGCCGCAGCTTCGTCCCGGAAGCAATAACATACTGCTCTACCGCCGCATCCAGCTTGCCTTTACCCGTCAGGATCTCGGTTCCGCCTTTCACGGCCTGGATCTGATTAGCCTCCACGCGATGCAGCTCATTTTTCTTCACGTAATGGCTGCGCGCGCCGCCGACGCTGTGCGTTTCATCATTTTTAACGCTGGTGTCCATGTTACGCTCGGCCTGGATCCACACCTGCTCTGCACCCGCCTTGTCCTCAAAGCGCAGGGCGTTGGCATTGTCGACTGAACCGTCTTTCGTGCGGCTCATAAAGCCCATCTGCGTCGCGGCAGCCGGCAGCGCCCACGGCGGCATGCTTGCTTCGTTATACACGCGACCAGTGATAATCGGACGGTCCGGGTCGCCGTTGATAAAGTCCACCACCACCTCATCGCCGACGCGCGGGATTTGCACCCCGCCGTAGCCCTGGCCCGCCCAGGCGCTCGACACGCGCACCCAGCAGGAGCTGGTGTCATCGCCCTTCGCCAGACGGTCCCAGTGGAACTTCACCTTCACGCGGCCATATTTGTCCGTCCAGATACTCTCCCCCTGCGGTCCCACGACTTTCGCCGTCTGCGGGCCGTAGGTGCGCGGCCACGCCGTGCTCTGCGCCGGACGGTAGGACACCGACGCCGGGATAACGGTGAAATCGGTGCGGTGAATGGTTTCCCCCTCACCGCTCGCGTAGCGGTTCTCCTCGAAGTGGTAACCCGCCGCCGTCACCAGATACTCGCCGTTGTCACTGAAGAACGGCGCGTTGGTCAGGATAAAGATGTGGCCCGGCGCAATGCCCGCCGCCGTGGCCGTCGCCTGAATCTGCTGATGCTCCACCTGCCAGCGCTCCTGACGGATTCGGGCGTAGAACTCCGCATGCCCTGTCTCCACAAAGCGGCCCGGCCAGTCGTACACGTCGATGCTGCCCGGTTTCGGGGACGCCGGGTTCTGCTGCGCCTGGAACAGCCACGCGTTCGGCTTGCGGAAGTCATAGTCGTCGAGGCTGTAAATTCCCGGCGTGACGCTGTCCTCCAGCGCCCACTGGCTGATGCCCTCTTCATCCGTACTGCCGCCGGACGGCGTCTGATGGTAAGGAATGACCTCATAGCCGCTGAACGGCTGGTGCTGGGTCGCGGCGTCGGTCAGTACCAGGGTATGCTTGTCCGCCTCGTGGCTGAAGTAGTACGCAATCCCCTCCAGCTCCATCAGGCGGCTGATAAAGTCCAGGCTCGATTCCTGATACTGCACGCAGTAGTCCCACACCCGGTAGCTGCCGGTAAGTTTGTCTTCGAGGTTAACCTGATGCTCACCCAGCAGGGTTTTGACAATCTGCGGTACCGTCTGGCCCTGGAAGATACGCAGGTTACGGTCGCGCTTCATCGGCCACAGGTCCGGCTCCACCGTCAGCTGGTACACCGCGTAGCGGGTGCCCGTCAGCTCCACGGCGCTCACCGCCACGCGCGTCACCTTGCCGTTGATATAGCGGGGGGTGAGCAGGTTCTGCGTGGGGATGGTCACCGTGACCGGCTGGCCCAGCAGCTTGCTGCGGTCAATGCGCGCGTCCGTACCGAGCAGGGTCAGCGTGAGCGCGAACGACTCGGACATCGCCTCGCGGCCGGAGAGTTTCCAGAAAAGCAGCCCCTCAACCGGGAGCTGGACGGTAATTCGGTTGAGCATAATCTTTATTCCGTAATGGTTTATGCTGGGAACGTTAATGAACGTAAAGCTAATTTCGACGAGGTGGTTTTGGATTGATGCAATGCTGGGTTGATTTGTCTGGAGGTACGAACTTTCGTTTTTATAAATCCAAAGAGTGCAGGCTAATGGAAACTCCGGAAAAAACCTTATCTCTGGCTTTCATGAAAGTTGAGCAATCACTTAACCGGCGCAGGTGGCCACACGCCCCCTTTCTGAATAAGTTTCTCTTTTATTTCATTTAACTTCTCGTATTGCTCGCTGCCTCTATCAAGTCCACTCAGCGCGTCCGCAAGCGCATTACTCATTGACCAGCCATTTTTAGCCTTAACTGACGGGTCCGCTCCACGATCGAGCAGTAACAAGACATGATCGTAAGCCTGGTTATCCAGCGCATCAAACACCAGCGTTTTACCCAGTGAATTGGTTGCATTGACGTCAGCTCCGCTATCGAGCATGGCTTCCAGCGTCTCTGTATTTTTCGCTTTTAGCGACTGGAAGATGATGGGTTCGTGGAAGACCTTATCTTTCACATTGGGCGAAAGGCCACCGTCCAGCATAGCGTTGATCCAGTCTGCGCTGTCCCCCTTCAGGGCAAATTCGGCAGGGCTGCTTTTTCCCTGCGGTCGAGGCTGGAGCGGATCTGCGCCGGCCTTAACAAGCAACGTAATCACCTTTAAATGGGGCGATGTTTTTTTATCATTAATCGCGTTGCCGATGGCCCAAAAAAGCAGGGTCATATCCTGCTTTCCCGGTTTATTAAGATCGCTGTCTGGTGCAAGCGTCTTCACCGCGTCGACATCGCCTTCTTCAATCGCTTTCGCCAGTTCAAGCTGCTGACCGCTGAAGTAGTCCTGTGGATTAAGGTCCATATCCTGCTTACACCCCTGAATCATGAATAAAAAACATAACGCGACAAAAGCCATCAACCGTTTTTTCACAATCGACTCCCGATTATCGAAATATCCTCATCCTTCTGCTGCTCTATGCAATCAATAGCCTGATTAATCCCGTGGCGGTCCAGCGCGCTTCCGGTTCCACCGGGAAGATCATGGGGTATTCCGGCAGCATTAGGGCTCAGCGCAGAGATTTCCTCTTTGAGGATCCACGAAGGGACATGCCCTTTCATCGTTTTCAGATCTTCCCAGGGGTTAACTTCCTGAATCTTCGTCAGCAGTTCACCTTCTACCCGATACGCCTGAATATTATCCGTACTGCCTAATATCTTACCGCCGTATTTTTCTACGGTTCCGGCATTCAGGCCAGCGGCGTTAAACGTCCACCCCGCTTTCCCGCTGCCCATGGAGGTTGCAGAGGCGAGGCCACCGCCAAGGGAATGACCGGCAATATCAATATTCTGGCCTGACCTTGCCAGCTCCTTACCAATACTCACGGCCTTTTTATAATAATCTGAAGCCATACCCATGCCCTGAGAGAAGTTATTCGACCAGTCAGCCCCGTTTACCACCGGCGCCAGCTCCCCCTTAGTCAGTAAAGAGGAGACATTCTCAGACAGAGAGGCGAAACCAGGCTCGCGCGATCCTCTGAATACCAGCGTGGGGTTCATATCTGTACCAAACACTTCCGGCTTCGGTTGATAGACGCGCGCCAGAAAATTGGGGGACGTATCATCGTCAAAGAGCATTGATTTGTTCAGCCCGAACTTTCCTAACAGCGCATCGTCATTACTGATATCCGTCCACCCCTCCGGCACGCCCGGTGTGGTTTCCAGCGGGTTCACGGTCTTATAAATATTTTCCGCAAGCTTCGCTTTTTCCACCGCGATATTATTCGCCGCCAGACGCTTAGCGGCGATCTGGGCATCCGGATAAAGGCTATTGCTCCCCTTCGCAATCAGATCTTTACGCGCCTGCCAGCGCTCTGCTTTGGTCATCTTCTGAAGCCGCCCGGCATAGGTTTTACCGTCCTTGCCCGGAGTAGGTTCATCCGGCACCTGTGCCGTTTTAGATTTCACCACCTGTTTTGGCAGTACCGTTGGCGCAGGGCGAGATCCGTACGTTCTCACCATGGTTTCGTAGCGGTCGACAATCGTACTCACCGGATACCAGCCCAGGCCGACCAGCGAGGCAGCCTGGAGTTGCCCTTTGGCATTGATATAAAAAATTTCCGTTACTGATGACCAGTCACGAAAACTTTCGTCAATGGCAACCACTCTGCCCATCTCTAAATCCTGCGCGATCAGCGTGCGGGTATCGCGCCCGGACTGATAAGGATTCGCACCGGTGATCGTGCGCAGCAGATCGTAGCGCGTGAAGAGCGAGCGCAGCGAATGGTCGGGAACCGACATAATCCACTGTCCGGCAACGGACGGGCGGATTATTTTCGCAAACAGCGCTGGCGAGACGTTCTCGTGGAACAGATAGACAAACTTGATGTTATACATTCGCTCCGTCCTGTTACCCGCAGGCTTACGGATTCACCAGCCAGGTGCCTGGCTTCGCAATATCCAGCGTCTGGGTACGCGTTCTTCCATTGCCTTCCAGTTCAATGCGGGTCTCGCCCACAGGCAATTTCAGCGATGCGTAACCGTTATTGCCCGGACGCAGCGCTTTAGACTCGCCGTTCACCTTCAGCGTCTCGCCATCAAGCATGCGGATGTAGACCAGCGCGACCGGGCTGGCGGCGACAGGCGGCGCACTCTGCTGCGCCGTAGCAGGTGACGCTACCGGCTCGCTCACGTCAGCCGTGGCCGGTCTGGTTTCCGCCTGGGCGGAGGTCTCAGCCGGAGGGCTCACGGCAGGGGTTTGCGCCGTCTGCTCTGGCGTTTCCTGGCTGCCGCCGCCGAACAGCATCGCACCGGCAACCACCCCAACCAGCACGCCCGCGGCCACCAGCCCCGGAAGCTTGTAACGTCGCCAGTCCAGCGCGGAAGCAGATGTCTCCTCTTCCACCGGCACCAGCATCGTGCCGGTCTTCTTCGCGGTCAGCACCTCGTCGATACCGGCGACGGGCATCTCGATCAGCGCCGCAAACTCCTCAATGGATTGCGGACGGTCTTCCATATGCAGCGCCAGCGCCTTGTCGATGGCCTGTAGCAGCGGGATGGAATAGCCCTGCGGCATCAGCTCCACCAGCGGTTTGCAGGTGTCCTGAATCGAACGCACCACGCTGACCGGTGGCGGAGAGCCGACGATGAGGGTGCGCAATACGGCGCCGAGCGCGTAGATATCCGTCCACGGCCCCTGCTCGCTTTCATTGTCGTCGGTATACTGCTCGATAGGCGCGAAGCCCGGACGCAGCATGGTTTCCGTCTCATCCGAGAGATTACCGATGGTGCGGCGCGCCGATCCGAAATCGAGCAGCACCGGCAGGCCGTTATCCTGAATCTGAATGTTATCCAGCGAGATGTCGCGGTGCAGATACCCCTCGTCGTGGATCGTTTTGATGGCGCCGAAGAGCATTGGCAGCATGCGGCGGATCCACGCCTCGTTAATCAGCTCCGGTTTCTCTTCGCGCAGACGCGACAGCGTGGTACCGCTGTAAAACAGCGTTCCCATATAGGCCGTGTCGTTTTGCACCCAGAAACGCAGCACGTGCAGCAGGTTCGGGTGGTTAAAGCGCGCCAGCAGGCGGGCTTCCTGGATGAAGCTGTTCAGGCCGGCAGAAAACGCTTTGCCAAAGCGCTCGCTGCGCAGCACCAGCGTCATATCCTCGCCGCGCACGGCGAGGGAGGAAGGCATAAATTCTTTGATAGCGATAGTGCGTTCGAGCTGGTGATCCCAGGCGCGATAGACGATGCCGAATCCGCCGCCGCCAATCACCTCTTTTATCTCAAACTCATTGAAACGGTACCCGACCGGGAGCGCGTTTGGGACAGTCCGATTGTTATCATTATCCGTCATCTTTTACAGTTCTCTTGATGATTATTACGCGGCAAACTGACAGTGGAACTCGCCCTGCTCGCAGGTGACATGCAGACGTCGGTACTGCTCGTCGCTGCGGCTGGCGGTAAGTAAAATCTGGCTCATCTGAGGCAGCAACGTATTGGTCAGAATCGCATCCACCATACGCCCGCCCGACTCAACCTCGGTACAGCGCTGAACAATCTGTTCGACCACGCTGTCGTCAAATTCAGAAATAATGTTGTGATTCTCTTCCAGACGACGCTGAATGCGCCTGAGCTGAAGACGCACAATCTGCCCCAGCATCTCGTCGCTCAGCGGGTAATACGGCACCACCAGCAGGCGGCCCAGCAGCGCAGGCGGGAACACCTCCAGCAGCGGCTGGCGCAGGGCGCCGCTTAACGCGTCAGGCTCCGGCATCAGTTCCGGGTCGGCGCACATGGCTGCGATCAGGTCGGTGCCGACGTTAGAGGTCAGAATAATAATGGTGTTACGGAAATCAATGTGACGCCCTTCGCCGTCCTCCATCCAGCCCTTGTCGAAGACCTGGAAGAAGATCTCGTGCACGTCCGGGTGCGCTTTTTCAATTTCGTCCAGCAGCACCACGCTGTAGGGACGGCGGCGCACGGCCTCGGTTAAGACGCCGCCTTCACCATAGCCCACATAGCCCGGAGGCGCACCTTTTAACGTCGAAACGGTGTGCGCTTCCTGGAATTCACTCATGTTGATGGTAATAACGTTCTGCTCGCCGCCGTAAAGGGACTCCGCCAGCGCCAGCGCGGTTTCGGTTTTACCCACGCCGGATGGCCCGCAGAGCATGAATACGCCGACCGGTTTGTTCGGATCGTCAAGCTTCGCCCGCGAGGTTTTTACCCGACGGGCAATCAGATCCAGACCGTGACGCTGACCAATAACCCGCTGGTTCAGCGTGTCGGCCAGATTCAGCACCGCGTCGATCTCATTTTTCACCATCCGGCCCAGCGGGATCCCGGTCCAGTCTGAGACCACCGCAGCCACCACGTTCTCATCCACCGCGGCAAACAGCAGCGGTTCGTCACCCTGTAAGGTCTTCAGCGCCTGCTGCTGTTCTGCCAGCTGACCGCGCAGTTCAGCCGTATCCTCATCACCCGCCGCAAACAGCGCGGCACGCAGACGGATAATCTCCTGCACCCGCGTGCGCTCTTCTTCCCAGCGACGAGCCAGGGCTTCGCGCTGGGTTTCGAACGCGTCACGTTCGGCGGTTAAGGCCGCCACACGCGCCGGATCGCCCGCCCCCACGCGCGCTTCGCGTTCAGCAATCTCCAGCTCCACGTCCAGGGCCGCCAGGTGACGCAGACAATCTTCCAGCTGGGCAGGCGGCGCGCTCTGGCTGACGGCCACGCGCGCGCAGGCGGTGTCCAGCAGCGCCACCGCTTTATCCGGCAGCTGACGCGCAGGAATATAGCGATGCGACAGTTTCACCGCCGCGCTGACCGCTTCGTCGAGGAGTAAAACCTGATGATGAGTTTCCAGCGGCGACACGGTGCTGCGCAACATCAGCACGGCTTTGGCTTCGTCCGGCTCGTGAACCTGTACGGTCTGGAAACGGCGTGTCAGCGCCGGATCTTTCTCAATGTATTTTTTGTATTCCGCCCAGGTGGTCGCGCCGATGGTGCGCAGTTGCCCGCGTGCCAGGGCAGGTTTGAGCAGGTTAGCGGCATCGCCGGTGCCCTGCTCACCGCCAGCGCCAATCAGGGTGTGGATCTCATCGATAAACAGAATAATTGGCGTGGCGCTGGACTGCACCTCGTTAATCAGCGCCTGGAGGCGCGCCTCAAATTCCCCTTTCATGCCCGCGCCGGCCTGAAGCATGCCGATATCCAGCAGCCACAGCTGAACGTTTTGCAGCGGCTCCGGCACGTCGCCGTCAGCGATACGCAGCGCCAGCCCTTCCACCACCGCCGTTTTCCCGACGCCGGCTTCCCCGGTCAGCAGGGGGTTGTTCTGGCGACGACGCATCAGAATATCGACCATCTGGCGGATCTCTTCATCGCGCCCCACCACCGGGTCGATTTTCCCTTCCCGGGCGCGCGCCGTCAGATCCTGACCATACTGCGCCAGCGTGCCCTGCGCAGCCGGTACTGCCCCGGCAGGCGCGTCCGCAGCGGCGGCGGCCTGCTGGCTCTCTTTGCTGCTGGCGCAAATGGCGTCGAACTGCTCGATCAGCACCTCGACGTTAAGACGGGTGAACTGCGCCGAAATGCTTTTCAGCACGTTAGCCAGATTCCACGTTTTCAGTATGCCGATCAGCAAATGGCCGCCGCGGATGCGGCTGACGCCAAACTTCAACGAGCCGTAGACCCAGGCACGCTCGACGGCGCTGTCGATATGCTCGGAAAGATCAGACACGGAACTCGCGCCACGCGGCAGGGCATCCAGCGCCGCCACGATATCGCGCGTCAGCTGCTGTTCATCAAGGGCGAAGTGACGGATGACCTGTTGCAGATCGCCATCCTGCTGCTGCATCAGCTGATGCAGCCAGTGCACCAGCTCAACGTACGGGTTGCCGCGCAGCTTACAGAAGGCAGTAGCGCTTTCCAGAGAGGTAAATAACAGCGTATCCAGTTTGCCGAAAAGCACGGCACGGCTAATTTCTGACATGTTAGTTTCCATTAACAATGATTCGGTATACGGAAGGATTATCGCTCTGCGCGATACACCAGATCGCCACGCGGAACAGGATGAGGCTGAAGGCCGAGCCAGATGTTGTACCCTAATCGCCCGGCGCTGCCGAGCGTGGCGCCCTGCACCGCATCGGCGCGCAGGATCACCCGTGTTTCCCATTCAAATTCCACCCCGGCGTACTGTCGCACCCAGTCGCGCAGCTCGGTCACCCATCCTTCGCCCGGCAGAAAACGGTTGTAGTCGTCTGCGCTCAACGGGCCAATCTCGAGCCGGAATTTATGCTGCACGTCGCGTACCGCAATGCCGAGAAAAGCGGACTCTCCCATGCGCGGCAGGCGACGCCCCTCACCCAGCTGTGCCTGCTCCCGCGTTGAGAGCGGCATCCACTGCGGGACGTTGGCCACCAGCCTGACCGGCACGTTGAAATAGTTGCGCAGGATCTTCTCCAGCCCTTCCGGATCCCGCCCGTGGCGGGTCAGGTGCCCGGCGTGAGTAAAGCGGGCGTGCGCGCTCAGACTGCCTTTCGACATCTGGGCAGGCTGCCCCATGCCAATCAGCGATGCCAGATACCCTTCGAAGCGCCTGTTGTCGTCGCGATCCAGTGAAACGGCAGGCTGCGCGTCCGCCCAGGCGCGGTAGAACAGCAGCGTCAGGCGGTGGTGAAAGAGGTCGGCAAACGCGCTGAGGCTGTGATCCTGATGATGATGAATACGCTCGCGGGCATACTCAGTTATGTGCACCGGCAGCGGGCCGTTAGGACCAAACAGGCCGAAGCTCAGTATGGAAACGTCATGCAGTCCGTTCTCTTCCCGCTGCCGGACCTCAGCAACCGTTGACGGCGCAAAGCCCATTGAAGGCTGCTGACCAATACGCAGCGGCTCAAATTTAGGCAGCGGCGCGCGCCCCAGCGGGTAACGTTCACCGCCCTGGGCATCAATGCGTCTTAACAGCTGGAACAGATCATAGCGCCACGGCGTCTCGCGCACCCCGCGCCAGAACGCATCGGGCAGCGGCGTCAGGCGATGCACGCGCAGCGTTGCAGGGGCAACTTCACTCATACCAGCGCCCTTTTACCCATGCGCGGCGCCCAGTAGCCGATTTCACCACGCTGCTGGCTCTTGAGCGTGAACTCCGTAAAACTGTTGATGGAGACCAGGCGGGCAAAAAGGCGTTCCAGCACGCTGCCGAAAAGCCATGGGCTGGCGCCGGAAAAGGCGCGTTCGTCCACCGTCAGGGTGATGCCGATCCCGCGGGCGAACACCACCGGGCCGGGTTCAGGCACGCGACGGTGCACCGGCTCCAGCACGCAGTGACGAACGCCATCCACCTGACGGGCAACCGGCGTCTCGGCCAGGTTGGCGTACAGCCCTAACAGCTGACGCAGCGCGGCAGCGCCCTCTTCGTTTTCGCTGTCCATCAGGCTGAGGTAGTTCATTTGCAGCTGGCTGATGAGCCGCCAGGTGCTGAACCCTTCCGCCAGCGCCGGACGCGGCGGCGTCGGGCCTTTACGCAGGGTTAACGCCTTCACCGGCATGGAGTCGGCCATAATAAACTGCCCAAGCTCCTGCTGGAGCATCAGCGGCAGGTCACGGCTGGTGCACAGCACCTCGGCGGAAATGTAGCGCAAATTCTCCTGCCACGGCGCGTGCTGCGCATCCACCAGCGAGACGAAGACCTCCGAGCCGATATAGCCCGTGCGGGTGCCATAGCGCAGCGCGTGTTCGGAGAGAACGCGCTGCTCACGGCGCAGGGAAAAATAGGCGCCGTAGTTGCCCGCGTCGCCACTCCAGGTACTCCAGAAAGGACGAAACGTCTGGTCGTCCCGCTGACCATCCGCGCTGGCATAAATTTTTTTCACGGCATAAATTTCATAATCCAGCGGGCGGATGTTATCCACCACCAGGTGGTATTCATGCTGGCTTTCGCTCAGCTTCTGCCGGGCCGCCACTTTCGGGAACAGGTTGATCACCGGCGTGCAGTGCAGCGCCAGGTGGCTGGCATCCACCACGCGCTCCAGCTGATCGTCGCTCTTGTCGAGCAGAATGAAGATATCAAACGCTTTTTCGTCTTCGCAGCGCTGGATCAGCTTGCCCAGCCCGCTCAGGCTGATGAAACGAAAACGCGCCGGGAACGCAAAGTACTCCTGCAACAGGCGATAGCCGTCGAAGTTGCGCAGATCGTCCGGGAGCAGCGCCTGGTCCGCATTAAAGCCTTCCTGACGCAGGGCGTCAGACGACAGCAGCTGGCGCTGGGGCTGCTTGCTGACCGTCTGGCAGACAATACCCGCGTGGTGCTCCATCACCAGCTCCAGCAGCTTCAGCGCCTCGATGTCCGGGCCGCTTAAGAAGAACTCCAGGCGGTCAAAGTCCAGGTGCCCGAGATGCTGCGGGCCATCGCAGGCAATGCGGATCCGTAAGGCGCTGCTGATCCCCCGCTGGCTCAGGCCGAGCTGAGCCAGCGGCAGATCGGCGGGAACGCCGCCCAGCTCGATCCGCTCAATTTTTAACGGCAGCAGGTTCACCTCGTGCGCCGTGGTATAGCTGCACGTAACGCCGGTCTTTTTCAGCGCCAGGCTGTCCATCATGGTGCCGCGCGGCACAATAAAGCCTTTGCTCAGGTCGCCGCGGCTGCTGTCGGGCTGAATTTCAGCGATCGCCATCGACGGCGTAGGCGCCAGATAATTTGGCGCAATCATCTCCAGCATACGCTGTGAAAAGCGCGGAAATTCGGCGTCCATTTTCATCTGCACGCGGGAGGTCAGGAAGGCGAAACCTTCCATCAGGCGCTCAATGTACGGGTCCGCCACTTCGATGCCGCGCATGCCGAGCCGCCCCGCCACTTTCGGGTAGCGCTCGGCGAACTCTGCGCCCATCTCGCGCAGATAGGCCAGTTCACGGTTGTAATATTCGAGCAGTTTGCTTTCCATAATTACCCCGCATCCTTCAGTTCAAAATGGCCGTTCTCAAGATCGACGTCGGTGCGAAAGAGAAATTCCAGCGGATACGGCACGCACCACAGGCGACCTTTGATTTCGATAGACAGAACGTTGTGCAGATCTAACGAGGAGGTATCGGACACGCAGCGAACCTGAAGCCCCTGCGGCAGGATCCGCGGTTCAAAGTTAATAATCGCTTCGGTGAGCTTGCGCTGAATGTCGTGCCATTCAATATCGGACATTCTTTTCCCCGCCAGCGGCGCCACGCCAAAATTCACGACGGAACGGCTCACCTGCGTCAGCCCGCTCAGATCGCTGGAGGCATCGTGGTTAATGGTGTTAAACAACCACTGTAAATCCCGCAGGACGTTACGACGCAGCGCGGCGTGGGTAATCAGATTGCTGTTGGCGGACTCGCGTTTTTTTTCCGGATCGTTATCCGTCAGGCGATCCAGCAGTGAGGGCTGCATTTTGTCGCGCGCCCCCACTTTCTCCTGCCTGCTGCGGGCCTGCCAGCCGCTGCGCAGCAGATCGCCTTCGCCAGCGGGATTACTCATCCGCACCATCCGAGGTAAATGTCACCAGGCTCAGGGTAAGCAGCGGGCTTTCGCTTTGCTCGCTCAGCCAGGCTTTCTGTCCCATGCCTTCATACAGGGCGCCGTTATCGTCCAGCGGGAGCCATTCGGTGGTGCGCCCCAGCTTAACGCTGTCTGGCGCCCCGTCAGCAAACGGATAACGCGCCGGGATCTGACACACCTGCTCGGTGCCGTCCGTGAGGCGGACCAGCGCATGACGCCACACCAGATCGGTCACGCTGGCCGGAGCCTGAAAACGGATCGCGTCGATGGCGCAGAACGGCACCCAGAAATAACGGCCATTGACCAGGGTTTCACACACCGGCCCCAGACGGGCATCGCCGTCCATCAGCCATTCAAAGGTGTGGCTCTCTTCATTCTCCAGCGTGACCTGCCCGCGGCTTCCCGGGGCCTGTTCGAGTGCCGCCAGGCGCAGCGCTTGCGCTTGCCCTGCGCTTTCGGTCAGCGCCTGGGCTAACGTCGTCAGCCACGGCCACTGCGCCTCGGGCATTGCCGGTCGTACCTCTCCCGCGAACACGCGCGCCCGCTGCTGTTCACCCTGAATGGCCTGCTCCAGCAGCGTTACGGTCGGTTTTGCCTGCGGCTTCAGCGCCAGCCAGCTCTTTAGTTGCGTCAGGGCGCGCGCCCAGTTGCCGCTGAGGATCAGAAACTGCACAAACGCGGCGCGGAGATCGGCATCCGCCGGACGGGCTTTGATATCGGCTTCCAGGCGAAGCAGCGCGTCGCTAATCGACTCACCCGCCAGACGTTGATAAAGCGTATTCATAGCCCCTCCTTAATTCGCCGCGCGCCAGGCGCCCACTGCCGGATCGCGCAGCTGCGGGCGCAGCGTGTCAATCAGAACAACGTTCAGCTCCGCGCCCGGTGCAACCCATGCGCTCCAGATCTTCTTCACCTCTGCGATACGCGCCTGGAGTCTGGCGTCGTCGCTGGCGATCTCACGGGTGATTTCCACCGCCACCGTGCCGTTGCTCTTCCAGCCGTTCAGGGTGCTGTCGTACGGCAGGATCATCCAGCTCTGGTCGCTGTTCTGGGTGCTGAAAACCATGCGCTCTTTGTTGACGGAGGTGATCAGCGCCTTTTCAGGATCGACCGCGTTGTTCAGCCCCATCACCGGGAAGCCGTGAATGTAGGTGACCGGAATCGCTTTCTGCGTCCCGTTACGGTTCTGCGTCACCACGGTGTGGCCGCTGAGCCAGCTGCCGTTGCCGCAGCGGGTGGTGTCGGAATCCGGAATAAACAGCGCTGGCGCGGAGGAACCGCCCTCCCAGAAGGTGCGCAGATGGCAACCGTCCTGAAGGGTGAACTCCTGCCATGGCGTACGATCTGCCGCCACGGTGTGCGTCTCCGGATTCTGGTGAGGCGGCAGCAGCGCGCCTGAGGTGGTGGTCGTTGCCGCCGCCGTTTCCTGCTGCTTCACCACCAGCGCCCAGTCCTGCGCTTTAGCCGCTGTGCCCCGGGCAAGCGTCGTGCCTTCCGGATCGTTAAGCGTCCAGTTCAGGATATTCAGCTTGCTGCACTGGTGCTCCAGCAGCGAGCCAAGGCGCGGCACGAAGTTTTCCAGCACCGAAACCTCTTTCTTGCCGTTCGCCACGATACGCAGCGCCACGTCCGCCTTACACCAGCTTTGCGGCGTATTGTCTTTAATGTTGTCGATCCAGATATCCAGCTTCTGCGCAGGAGACTGCACGATGCGGAAGTTTTCAGCCTGTGCGGTGGTCGCCACCGTCAGAAGAGCCAAACCCGATAGCCAAAGTTTCATATCAATCCTTGTGTGTCTAATCAGTTCCGCAGGGAAGAAATTGTGCTGCGTCAGAGAGCGTATGCAGCAAAGTGGTGTCCTGAGGGTTGCCCATCCACACCGCCACGGCGGTATAGTTATCCTGAGCATTGCCCTCCTGTTCGGCATTCTTTTGAATGATTTGGTTCATTAAGGTCAGCCACTCCTGTGGCGTATTGACCATATGCAGCGACTGCTTCATCTGCTCTTCGCTGACGCCGTGCCAAAAACCGTCGGTGCAGAGCAGGAAGGCATCACCGTCCTCAACCTGCACGACATCGCTGTAGCTCGCTTCCGGTCCGCCATTCTCAATACCCAGCGCCAGATACAGCAGGTTGCTGTTGAGATCGTCGGTCTGATGCCCGGCATCTTTCATCTGCTGGACGAGGCTGTGATCGGTGGTGACATGCCACAGCCAGCCGCGGCGAAACAGGTACAGGCGGCTGTCTCCGGCGTGCGCCCAGTAAGCCAGACGGTAATCCCTGTCGATAAACAGGCTGACCAGCGTGGTGCCCATCCGGCGATAGTCCTGCACGGCCTGTTGTTCGCTGAGGATGGTGCGGTTCGCCGTTTGGACGTAGTCACGAATATGCTGCGCATTCAGGTGCTTGTCGCCGTCAAAGCGGGAAATAATGCTGTTGCGGGCCAGCTCAGCGGCCACCTCGCCGCCCGGCAGGCCCGCGATGCCGTCACAGACGACAAAGCAGGCTGAACGTTCCCCGATGGTTTCTCCCGTCTGATCCTGGTTGCTGGCGCGCGTCCCCTGGCGGGAGAGAGAAGCCGTTGCGATATTCATTTTTCTTCCGATCCGCTTTGTGAGTCTTTGTACTGATTGACCTCCATGTCATAGGCATGGAGGAAGGCTTCGCCAAACAGGGTATGGAAGTCGTCCTCGATCTCGCCCGCCGTCTCGCCATAGCTGCGAACGAAATAATCCCACAGCGCGGCTTTACGGCTGCCCGGCAGCGCCAGGCGTGACGTCATCCCGTTCTGCTTCGCCTGCTCTTCCAGTTGTTCCGGGTTAAAGGATTGCAGCATGGCGGCGATAATGGCGCGGATACCGGAGATCATCCCCAGCTGGTGCGCCTGGAGATCGATCAGCGCATCACGCACCGATTTGGTCGGCGGCATAAAGCCCGGCATCGGCGTGCCGAACATCTGGATCAGCACCGTTTTCCCGGTCGGCAACAGTTTGAACGGGTTGTTCGCATCGTCGAGCACCATGGTCATATCGGCTTTCACCCCACGCTTGAGTATGGAGCGCGAGGAGAGCAGCGCCACGGTCCCCTGCGAGAACATGCCCAGGATCTGCCCCAGCTGACGCATATTTTCCCGGTCGAATTGCGGTACCGGCTGCATTTCGCTCAGGCCCATGCCCTCCAGCAGCGCCTCCAGCAGTTCGCCCTGAAGCACCTCGCCCCGCTCGCCGGTCTGCGCGGAGGCAGCAGGCGATGCAGCGTTTTTAACCGGGTCGATACGCAGGCGGCCTTTAGGCGCCTGCGCGTTGCTGCGCGCCACGGCCTGCGGCGTTGGCATGGTGAAGCCAGCGTAATCGGGGCGCGCGGGCTCCTCTTCCGCGCGCGGCGCGTCCTGTGGTTCAGTCGGTTCCGGATCGAACAGCGGTGAGCTGGCCAGCGCATCCTCTTCCTGTGCGGCTTGCGGTTCAGGCTTTGGCTCCGGCTTATCGGCCACGATTTCATCCGGATGGGTTAACGGCGCGCCGCCCATCAGGCCGAGAGGGTCATCATGACGCGCGGCAGGTGCGCTCGCCGACCCGCCAAACAGGGCTAACGGATCGAGTTCGTCCGACGCCTCTTCCTTTGGCTGGGCAGGTTTGCTTTCGTCCGGCTGTACCAGCGTTGAAGGGGTGACATCGTCAAAGATGCTCTCTTTTTTAAACAACGCTTCATCGCTAAACAGCGTGTCCGGGTCAACGTTTTTACGTTCAAGCGACGGTTCGGCGTCGTTAAACATTGCCAGCGGATCTTCGGCATTCCGCTCCGGGGCCGCAGGCTGAGAGAACGGATCGTGGGATGCGGCGGGCTGTGGTTTTGCCCGGTTGCTGGAGATGCTGTCGGAGATGGAAAACTCCTGCATCAGGCTGTCCCAGATTTCCGACGGCACGGCCGTAGGTTCAGCTTTTCCACGAGGCGCGGCGCTGGCCGGTTTCGGTTGCGGCGCTGGTGCAGGTGTCGCCACTGGGCGCGCCTGCTGCATGCTGGCCGCCATGCGGCTTACGGGCTGGGTGTCATGAATGAGTTCGCTGACTTCAATGCGATAATCATCAATACCGAGAATATCCCCATCCTGAAGCTCAACCTGACGCCCACGCTCCAACGGGATATCATTCAGTACCACGCGGGTAACGCTGCCGCGGTTCGTGACGCGGCATTCGCCACTGGCGTCGACGTGAACGATGGCCTGCAAACGCGAGATGGTGCGGTCATTGTCCGGCAGCACCAGATTGTTATCCGTACCGCGCCCAATGGTGCCGCCCGGGGCATAAAAATCACAGCTGCTTTGCGGCGGCTGATGACCGGGTTTCGTAGAAATAATCGTGAATCGCATGGCGTATTCCTGCTGGTATGATTAGCGCTCAAACGCTGCCGCTCTCGGGGGTGAGAACGGCGGGGTTTGGGGGTTAAGGGCTGATTAAAGCTATTTGACTACATTCAGGAAAATAATGCCGATAAGCAGCCATAGCGTAAAAAGTAAGGCCTGAGCTTTATAGCGTCGATGCAGTTTTAATATCCAGCCGATTCTCTCTTCCGGTAAAGCCTGAACGAATTTATAGGCATCGTCCTGAACATTTCTGTCTTTGGTAAATTTCATCTTCACGCCTTTGCGAAGACGAACAAACCAGATTATTTTTTGATAGTTCGCCAGCGAACCAAAAAATGATGCGTAATTTGTCACCAGATCGAGATCGTAGCCTTTTTGCCTATATTCTGAAAGAAGCTGATTATATTCGGCCTCGTGTTTTTTAAAATAACGGGAACTGATGAAGTCCATAATTACGACAAGTAAAAATAAAACAACAATCAGAAATAAAAGAATATTTTCTAAATTCACCATAGCTTATCCATGACATATTCAGTTGCTCCACCGGCAACTTCGCCACCAATGTATCCACCCGCAGCGGCGCCTACCACAGAACACGCGAGCAACCCTACACCACCTGTTGCCACGCCCAATGCAACACATACGCCAGCCCCAGCCATGGCGCCATATTTTCCGCCATAAATCCCGCCCGCAAGACTGGCGCCAAATTGACTGTACTTCTTAACGGCGACTTTGGAACAACTCTGCTCTCTACCTACTGTACAGGCATCGTAAACTTCATTGGTTGTGTTTGCACCAGCGAAGCCGATAGCAAGCCATCCTCCCATTTTCAGAAAACGGGCAGCTTTTGAAGCATTGTCTACATATGTTGAATACCCTCGTATCGAGGCAACACCCGCAGTACTCCATTCGTGGACAATTGACCTGCTTGATAAACCTAAAGCGTGCTTGATTTCTTCATAAGGTTTCAGTTTCAGCGTTAGTCTGGACAGCTTATTTAATAAAACGTCCAGCTCAGAAAAAAGTTTTTGCCTTTCAACAAAAAACTGCTGCCCGATCAATGTGCCTTGCGTTCTGTATTGATTTTGATAAGCCAGTTCGATAGCTTTTAATTTCTTTTCTATTTCGCTAAAGTACCTTTCACCTGCATCAGCAACCACCCCGAGAGATTTATCCATAAAATTAGTTAATGCTGCGATGGTACTAAAATGCTTGTTAAAGAAATTAGCTTCATCTGTATTCAGTTCTGCCAATGCTCCATTAACCTTTTGCTTTGCATTTTGTAATTGTTTTAGCTGAACCGCATTTTCAGCACCCGGAGCATTAAGGATCAATATTTGCCCGGGTTTTAACCACCGTGTGTCCCTGTTCATTTGCATAAAATAACGTGCCGCTTCACTGTCTGGTTTATTGAACAGTAGTCTTGCCTGGAAATCTAACGTACCAGCCTGCTGAACAACACAATAACCAGGAGCAACCGTTGATTTTACGCTCATATTGACATCCCTTTGCAAACGAAATTAAGTCTCTATAAATAATGACCGGGGAAAACTCCCCGGTCACGCGCGCAATTACGCTTCTTTGTTTTCTTTGATGTTCCAGCCAGCGCTGCTTTCAGCACCTTTACCACCGGCAGTGGTCTGCTCCCAGTACTGCTGTTTCACTTTCGCAGCCTGGAATGCATAGGTCACGCCAACGGTATCGCCGTTGTCTGCACCCGTGTACTGAACGGAAGTCACGAGAACGTCTTCCAGGGTGATGCGGGTGTATTCAACCTGCTGACCACCCGCTTTGCAGACGGACAGTTCAACTTTGGTCAGGTGTTTACCGCTTGCGCAGTGTTTCAGGATTGCTGTAGTGGATTTGTCGATCAGAGCGTTAACGTGCAGATCGTTAAAGTTCACTTTACCGGCACCGCCGCCACCGCCAACGCTCATATTACCTGGCTGGGACGCGCCCCAGGAGAAGGAGGTAATATCAGTCCAGCCGGTGTGGTTAGAATCTTTAGATTCGCCCGTAACACCCTCGACCTTCAGAAACATATCAATAGCCATAATATCTACTCTTCGTGGATGAACAATATTGCTTTCGAAAAAGCCCTTATATGGCAAACAGGAAAGCATGGGGCTGAATAAAACCGTCCATATTTTACCTCTGCCTCATATCAAACGACCCGTGTCATTTGACAGTCTTACATTCCCCCTGAACGAAAGGAAAGAATGTGAAGTCTTATACTATTGTGGATTATCCTGAATCCAGGTGCGGTCAGGATTTCCGATGATTAATTGAGGAGCAAGTTGATTAAGTTCGTCACTATGATAAAGACGCAGGCAGTTTAAGGTTACGCCTTTTACATCGGGTTTTCTCTCAGAATGAAAGGCATTGGTTGCACCTTTATATTTATTAATAAGAGCATTAATTTTGTCATTGCCATTTTCAATATCGAAAGGCACCCATTCCAGTAATGCGCTACTGCTACGGGCTGCATCCAGAGAAAACTGGCTTTTATCATCTGCAACTTGTGCCAGGCAGCGAGAAAAAACAACGTCTTTAACAACTTGTTTATAAGGCATTTTTTTGACAAACGACACCGGATCGTCAGTTGCATACACAGAGGCGGAACTGGTGAGCAACAGTAGACTAGCAATCATTTTTTTCATGGCAACTCCCAAAAATTAGCTTTGGTCGTCGTGTAATTCGTCTCCGGCGCATTGAAATAACAGTGATCCGAACAGGTTAAACCATTCCAGAATGTTGCATGACCTGCGGCGTCACTCCAGCCCTGTACCTCAAACAGAATGACGCCCTTTTTGTTGGCTAATTGCTCAACGGGTAAGGAAGGATAACTCACGATCATGTCAGGTTTACCCCACTGACGCGTCAACCAGGCAATGACATCCTTTACGCGGTAGAAGTACCATTTATTATCAGCACCGGATACCGTGAGATTTGCAATACGCGGAACGGGATGCCCGGTATAGTTAAGAACATAACTCATCCGTACGGCACAACTATTTGACCACCCGCCCTCATCTGGCGCTATTTCGAAGTTGTGCTTAACTTTGCCGCCGATAACTTGCTTAACTTTGCCGATAGAATCATTTGCATCGTAAATACGTGTTGCCGCCGCCCAGGCAGCAACAAACGAAGGTCTCGCGGTCATATTTCCTCTCAAATTTCCATACTATAAAGCTAACGCCGGGCATGGCCCCCCGGCGGCAATTATCATTACGCGTCCTTCGTCTTCAGCGACGGCAGTTTAGATACCAGACGCAGGGAAACGGTCAGACCTTCCAGCTGGTAGTGTGGACGCAGGAAGAACTTCGCGGCGTAGTAGCCCGGGTTGTCTTCGATTTCCTGCACCTGCACTTCCGCAGCCGCCAGCGGTTTGCGGGACTTGGTTTCCTGAGAGGAGTTCGCCGGGTCGCCGTCCACGTAGTTCATCACCCAGTCGTTCAGCCAGCGTTCCATCTCTTCGCGCTCGCGGAAGGAGCCGATTTTGTCGCGCACGATGCACTTCAGGTAGTGAGCAAAACGGCAGCAGGCGAACAGGTACGGCAGACGGGAGGCCAGGCGCGCGTTAGCGGTGGCATCCGGGTCGTGGTACTCGGCCGGTTTTTGCAGGGACTGCGCGCCGATGAAGGCGGCGAAGTCGGAGTTTTTGCGGTGCACCAGCGGCATAAAGCCGTTTTTCGCCAGTTCCGCTTCACGACGGTCGCTGATGGCGATCTCGGTCGGGCACTTCATGTCCACGCCGCCGTCATCGCTTGGGAAGGTGTGGCACGGCAGGTTTTCCACCGCCCCGCCGGATTCCACGCCGCGAATCGAGGTGCACCAGCCGTACTCTTTAAAGGAGCGGTTGATGTTGGCCGCCATCGCATAGGCAGCGTTTGCCCACGAGTAGCTGTTGTGGTTCGCGCTGTCGGTCTGCTCTTCAAAATCAAAGCTGTCGACCGGGTTGGTGCGAATGCCGTACGGCAGACGCGACAGGAAGCGCGGCATCACCAGGCCCAGATAGCGGGCATCTTCGGATTCACGCAGTGAACGCCAGGCAGCGTATTCGGTGTTCTGGAAGATTTTGGTCAGGTCGCGCGGGTTAGCCAGCTCCTGCCAGGACTCCATCTGCATCACGCCCGGCGCGGTGCCGGTGATGAACGGACAGTGGGCCGCAGAGCCGATGCGCGCCATCTCGCCCAGCAGCTCAACGTCCTGCGGGCTGTGGTCGAAGTAGTAGTCGCCCACGATGCAGCCAAACGGCTCGCCACCGAACTGGCCGTACTCCTGCTCGTAGATTTTCTTGAAGATCGGGCTCTGGTCCCAGCCCACGCCCTTGTAGCGCTTCAGGGTGCGGCCCAGCTCCTGCTTGGAGATGCTCATAAAACGGATCTTCAGCATCTCGTCGGTTTCGGTATTGTTCACCAGGTAGCTCAGCCCGCGCCAGGCGCTCTCCAGCTTCTGGAACTCCTCGTGGTGAATAATCTGGTTCACCTGCTGTGAAAGCTGCTCGTCAATACCGGCAATCAGGTTCTGAATGGTGCGGTAGGTATCGTTTGAGAAGGTTACGGTGTTTTCCAGCGCCTGCTGCGCCAGGGTTTTAACCGCGCTTTCTACGGCAGAGCGCGCCTGATCGGTTTTCGGGCGGAACTCTTTATTCAGCAGCGCGCTGAACTCGTCCTGGCTGAACGCCTGGCCCGCCTGCTGATCGTGTTGTTGAGTCTGGTTGCTCATCGATTATTCCTCGCTACCTTTCGCACTTTCGTCATTTTTTGGCAACTGGCTCAGGGATTTGAGCAGCGTCGGATCCTGGAGAATTTTCGCGATCAGCTCTTCCGCACCGTTTTTACCGTCCATGTAGGTCAGCAGGTTGGAGAGCTGGGTACGGGCTTCCAGCAGCTTGTTCAGCGGCTCTACTTTGCGGGCCACCGCGTCCGGCAGGAAGTCGTCCATGCTGTCGAAGGTCAGATCGACGTTGAGCTTACCTTCGCCGGTCAGGGTGTTATCCACCTGGAACGCCACGCGCGGCTTCAGCGCCTTCATGCGTTCGTCGAAGTTGTCGATGTCGATTTCCAGGAACTTACGCTCGTCGACGGCTGGCAGATTTTCCACCGGCTTGCCAACCAGATCGGCCATAACGCCCATCACAAACGGCAGCTGAATTTTGCGTTCTGCGCCGTAGATCTCTACGTCGTACTCGATCTGCACGCGGGGAGCACGGTTGCGTGCGATGAATTTCTGTCCACTGTTACTCATTGCCATGATGTTCTCCATCAAAGATGCGCGGTGAAGGTGAAACGGCAGACTCCATGCCTGTCGTCATAATGCCAGGACGCGTCATTCGCGGCGTCCAAAGATGTTTTCCAGTTGGTTAACGCCGTCTGGCGCCAGGTCGCGAATAATGTCCATAAAGTTGAGTTCAGACAGCCGCTGCACCCGTTCAATCATCAGCGGTGCGGGATGGCTGGGTTCGTACTGCGCAAAATACTGTTTCGCTTTTTCCAGCATCAGCTGGGCGTCGGCGCGGCTGGTCACCTGCACGCTGCGCCAGTCCGTCACCTGCTGAACGGGCGACGCGGCCACCGGCTGCGGCTCGGCGTGCTGTTCAGCCTGCGCGTCACGGTTCGGCAGCAGCTTGCTGATATCGGTCACCTGACAGGCGCTGGAAACCAGTCCGACGGTTTTCAACAGCTGTTCCATCTCCGGTACGCCACTTTCCCCGAGATAGCCGGTAAGCAGTTCGCGGATGGCCAGCAGGCGTTCGTTGATCACGATTACCGCTTCGGTGCCGGGCTGATCGCCCCGGGCCAGCTCATCGATCAGTCGTGGACGACCGCCCGGATAATCCGGACACTCGGTTTTACTGCCGTCAAGCAGCGCCTGGGCGTCACGGAGCGAAATCTCATCGCCGTTTGAGCGGAGCAGTGAGGCGTTACGCACCGCGACCGTCAGGTCAGATTTATCACTCAGCCCGGCGAGGGCGTTGATGCGGTAGAACGGATCGGTTTCGCCATACTCTTCCAGCAGAGGGTAAAGTTGCTCCCAGTAACGGGACAGGGCTTCCTGCACCAGCACTAGTCCGTCGGCGTAACCTGCCAGCCCGCGACGACGCGTCCAGGCATGGGTTAACGCCAGCATGACGCGAAGATCTTTGGTGCGACCCAGCAGGCTGGTGGCGAGTTTTTCCACCGTGTTCCAGTCGGCAGGCTCTGCCGGAATGATGGTGTCGCCAAACTGCTGCTCGGCTTTGCCCTGACTGGCCTGACCCATGGCCTGGAAATCAGCGTCGTACTCCAGGTTTTCACCGCAGGGGTTATCGGGGCTTATCGGCGCGAGAAATTCATCGATATTCATAAGATCCCTGCTTATTCAAACATAGGCGGGTAAAGACCGTGGCGGCCCGGACGGGCGCCGCCTGCCGGATCGAACAGCAGCGTAAAGAGCTGCCCGGTGAAGTTTCCGCTGTGGACGTGGGTGTACAGCGGATAGCCGTCGCAGCGGTTTGTCCACCAGTAGCTGGTCTGGCGCAGCGGATCAAAACACTCTGCCGCCTGCGGCCAGCCCAGCGTGCTCTGACCATCGTCGTCATAGCCAATCACGTCGAGAATGTCGGAACGCTTTTGCGGCTCAACCGGCTGGGGCGCCGGGATGGTCATCAGCATTTCATCCAGCTGGGAGGCAGAATAGCTGTTACGCACCGCGTGCAGCCCCAGACGGCCAAGCTGCTGGTACCAGCTTTCAGCCTGCCCGAGCAGGCGGGATGACCATTCGGCGGGGGTGAAGCTCAGTTGCAGGCATACCGGATAGTGGCGGCCTACGCTGTCACGGCCCGGCAGCAGGCAGCCCATCTGAATCATCTGGCTACCGAGCATCGGCGGGACGACAAAGTTCCACACCGGGGCTTTTGAAAACGGGCGCTCGCCGCTGCGCTGCTCTTCCTGTTGCCAGGCCAGCAGGCCGACCTGGAACCAGTGCGACCACTGGCGTTGCAGGGTATCCGGAAAGCGACGCTGCAAAAAATCTCCGGCGCTGGGTAATTTGCCATACCAGCTATAACGGTTCATCGCAGGGGTATTCGTCATACGGCTGTCCTTGCGGTTATGGGCATGAGAAACGGGGAAGCTGGAACGGGTTGCGGATGCTGTTCGGGGCAAACTCCAGCGTGACCTGATGTCCGTCGACGTTGAAGGTCGCCTGACGGCTCAGGCTACCCGCGCCAGGGCTGGTGCGCGCCTTGTCGAAAAAGCGGTTGAGCGCCCAGGAACCGTTAGTTACCAGCGTTGCGGTGCTGCCATTGGTCAGACCGAGCTGCATACGCACCTGGTTCGTCCCGCCCGGCCCCGGCCAGTTCATGATCTGCACCGCCTGCGGACCGTGGCTGTAGCGCAGCAGCTGGCCGTCCACGTCCAGCGTCAGGTTCAGAATGGTGTTGTCCATCCGCACGGTGCGCACCGTCACCCTGAAGGATGGCGTGGTCGCGCCGTTGGCGAAGAAGGCATCGCGGACAGACTGCGCCTGCTGGAACGGACGCAACAGCCCTTCGCTGCCCGGCAGCGTTTTACCGTCGATGCCCGGCATAAAGCGCCAGTTCGCCTGGGTGGTGTCCATCTTGTTGGTCAGGTTGTCGCGGAAAAAGGTGTCCATCAGTCCGGTGCCCGGCGCGAACATGCGGGCGAGATCGTCCGGCGTCACCTCGGTGCTGGCGCTGCGCACCAGTGGATAACGCCCGGCAATCGCCTGACGGCAGAACCCACCCACTTCCACGTTAATGCGCTTACGCACGTTCTCCAGATCGCGACGCTGGGTATCGCTGCTGGCGCCGACGGCCATATTGCTGAACATGGTTTGCAGCCCGCCCGGCAGACGTCCCGCGCTGGCTTGCAGGCGGCTGATTGCATCGCCGCCCGGCGCGGGCATACCGCTGTTTGCCGCATCCTGAACGGCGGTCAGGTAGCGATAAAGCTCGTCAACCTGCTTAAGAAAATCGTCAAAGACGATGGTCTTGCCACCCTTCTCCAGCGGCTGCGCCAGCTCAATCATCGGCGCATAGTGGTCGGTCACCAGTTGCTCAGGCGCCTGCGTCACGACCGCGCCCTGCGTCGGGGCATTGTCACCGTTGCTGAACAGCGCTTCCAGCGTGCGGGTGGCGCGGTTGCTTTGATCTTCCGCTTTCTGCGCATCTTCCGGCGCAGGCGCAGTGCGCGACAGGGTCAGCACCTTGCTCAGGTTAAGCACCAGACGGCGCAGCGGCGAGTTGGTGCCTGAAAGCAGGCGCGCGGTGTTGATGCGCTGGGAAAGATCGGCGCTGTTGTTGAGCTGAATGTCAGCGAGAAAGCGATCCCAGTTGACGATAAAGTCGCGCATGTAGAGCTGGCGCACGGCGTTGTCGATCTGCTGTTTATCTTCCTGAGCGGTGGTCGCTCCTAGTACCCAGGCATCGTCCTCGTGCAGGGCGGTGGTCACACTGTCGATCTGGTCGTTGAAGCTCTTCCAGTAGCCGTCCGGCGTATACAGACCCGGTACGCCCTCACTCACCGGCTTGCCGCTTTTACGGGAAAACACCAGCTCGCTCTGCGGGCCGCCGAGATCTGAAAGCGAAACCGGCTTCAGGTTTTCATCATGCTCCAGCAGACGTTTCAGGCGGCCATATACGCGTGTTGAGAGCGGCTGCTGGTTGATAAGCGCCCTTTCACGTGCCACCAGATCCTCATCCTGCGCATACGGTGAAGCCTGAATTTTTGGCTCCAGCAGCTGGGTCAGGTGCCATTCCAGCTCCTGAAGCTGCGCCTGCGTCACGTTCTGCGGCAGGTTGCGTTGCAGGTTGAGCATCACCCACGAGTGCAGGAATTTGCCGTCATAGTGCTTCGGCTGGTAGAGCATCTGATAGGCTTTCAGCGCCTCATAGCTGTACTCCACGTCGCTGCCGTTGTCGTTGCGCAGCCAGGTGGTAATGTGCATCGCCACGGCGGGCAGCAGCATCTGATCCAGCGCCTTCTGGTACAGAGACTGCGAGGCATCGCTGACGTCATCCCCGCGATAAAGCCCCATGCGGCGGGAAACCGGCGGGTCGTTAACGTCGAAGGCATTGCTTTTCGGCAGATCCACCAGGCTGTTAAGCAGCGGCAGAAGCGCAAACAGATCGCGCTGGGGCTGGTTTTGCAGCGCCTTGCTCTGCTGCTCCAGCATCGGCACTTTTGCGTCCACTTCTTCCAGATAGGCTTTATTTTTGGCGTAGCTGGTCAGCCACAGGCCACCCAGGATCACCAGCAGGGCCAGCAGCGCCGCGTAGCCGGACCACATCACGGCGCGGTTGCGCAGTTCCCACCAGCGGTTTTCCCCGGCGATGCCCGCTTCCTGGAAAATCACGTTTTGCAGCAGGTTTTTAATGAAGAAGCTTTGGCCCTTCGCGCCTGGGATCGGCGCCTCTTTGCTCACCGAATCCCAGCGCGTGCTTTCCCCCCCTTCAGGTAAGGAGAGCGCGCGGTTCAGCTCGCCCATCACGCGGTCAAACGGCATCCCTTCCTGAGTGCCGCTGGCAAAGTAGATGCCACGCGGCGAAAATTCGGTTTCGAAGTTTGAGCGAGCAAAGACCGTGCTCAGGTAGTCAGCCAGCAGCGGACGCAGCGCGGCGAACTCCTGCGGGAAGAGATAGGCTTCCGCACGGGTTTTGGCGTCATGCTCTTTGAGCATGGTTTCCGGAAGGCCAGCATCCAGACGCTGTTGCAGCAGGGAAAATTCCTGCTGGAAGTTGCCCATCAGGTCGTAATCTGCGTGTTTGGTGTGCTCCCACGGCAGCGTAAAGCCCCAGATCTGGTCGCGCTGGGCTTTGTCGTAATCCGCAAACCAGGCGCGGAAGCCTTTAAGCAGGTCCGCTTTGGTCACCATCACATACACCGGGAAGCGAATACCCAGCTGTTCATGCAGCTCGGAGAGACGCTGGCGCAGGTTGACCGCCTGCTGGCGCGAGGCCTCAGCGGACTGCGAAAGCAGGTCGGAAATGCTGATGGTGATAATCACGCCGTTGATGGGCTGGCGACGGCGGTATTTACGCAGCAGGTTGATAAATTCCAGCCACTCTCCGGCGTCCTGAACCTGCTCGCTCTCCTGAGTGGTGTAGCGCCCCGCGGTATCCAGCAGAACCGCCTCGTTGGTAAACCACCAGTCACAGTTGCGCGTGCCGCCAATGCCGCGCAGCGCGGTTTTACCGAAGCGATCCGCCAGCGGGAATTGCAGCCCGGAGTTGGCCAGCGCGGTGGTTTTACCTGAACCCGGCGCGCCAATAATGACGTACCACGGCAGCTGATAGAGGTACTGTGTGCTGAAGCGCTGCGTCCACTGCGCGCCATGTCCCGCTTTGCTGAAGTGGGCTTTTTTCAGCATCTGGGCGGCTTCATCGAAACGCCCGGCAAGGATCTGCTCCTCGCTGTTCAGACGTTTCTGCGGATCGGCCGCCTCCGGGCTGGTGGTATTTTCGTTGAGCTTGTCCATCAGCTTACGGTTCAGCCAGGCGTTATACAGCCGCGGCAGAATGTGGCTCTGGGCCCAAATCAGGTAGACCACCGCAATGCTGATGACGCGGTTCTGCTCTGATTCAAGGGGCCGGGTATCCACGATGGACAACAGCGGGCCAATCATCCAGATGACCGCCGCGAGCGCCGTTACGCCCAGGAAGCTCCACAGAATGCGATTGGTCAGTATAGAAAGTAGAGTTGTCAGCATCCTTAGTTTCCTTGCGGCAATCCGTTCAGCTCGGCCTGGGTATTGTCAGGCGATACCAGCAGCGTAATCTCTACGCGGCGGTTACGGGCGCGATTTTCAGGCGTGGTGTTAGGCGCTACCGGGTTGATCTCACCCCGCCCTTCGGCTTTGACGCGCTCAGGCTGTGAGAGGCTACCCTGGAGCTGTTTTTGCACCGAACGGGCGCGCTCAAGCGAGAGTTCATAGTTGGAGGCGAAGCGTGCGCTGCGGATCGGCACGTTGTCGCTGTACCCCACCACCAGAATTTTGCCGCTGACGTTATTCATCGCCTGGGCGATGCGATCGATGACCGGCTCATAGCGATCGCGCACCACCGTTGAGGCCGAGGCAAAGAGTCCGTCCCCTTTCAGGATCACCACGCTGCGATCCGCCTCATCCTTAACGGCCACCAGACCGGCATCAATTTCTGGTTTCAGGAAGCCGCGCAGGTTCAGCACCGCCGGCAGCTGACGCGCAGGCTGCTGGATGGTGGTTTCCGGCAGTTGGGACTGGTAAATTTTCGCCAGCACCGGGCTGGTGTTATCACCCAGACGCCAGTTCAGCACGATATAGAACAGGCAGGCGATAAAGCCGACCAGCGCCACGCACGCCCAGAGTGGGATCATCGGCCGCCAGAGCTTGCGCAGTACGGGGCGATCTTCCGGGTGCGGCGAGAGCGGCGGCGGGTAGCTGCCGCGCACGCCACGGATCATCTGCCACAGGCGCTGTTTGATGGTTTCAAGCTGGGTCCGGCCATTGTCCAGGACGCGGTAGCGGCCTTCAAAGCCGAGCAGCAGACAGTAGTTGATCATCTCCAGCAGCAGAATGTGTTCGCGCGGATTCTGCGACAGACGCGCCAGCAGCTGGAAAAACTTCTCACCGCCCCAGGTTTCGTTATGAAACGTCACCAGCAGACCATTGCTTGACCAGACGCCGCTGCTTCCCCACGGGGTCAGCGCGGCGGCTTCGTCCAGCGCCGTGCAGAGGCAGTAGCGCGCGCCGACAATCACTTCATACGGTAAGCCCGCCTGCTGGCATCGCACTTCGAAACGGCGAATTTCGTCAATCAGGCGCTGGCGCAGCCCGACCTGATCGTCGTGGGAAACCGAATGACGGATTTGCGGAATCGCATTGAGCAGCGGATTGGCGGCCGCCACCAGCTGATTGTTCCCACTGGCTCCGGTAAACACGGCATCACTGCCGGTATCCTGTCGTTCCTGCATATTAAGCGCTCGCTTTATTATTCTGTCGGGCTACGGATGGCCCAGAACTCCATATCGAGACCCGGGAATTCCCCTGCGAGATGCAGCGCGAATGCCCCGGACTTGTCCATCTCGTGCCACAGTTCGCTGCCCCTCTCGAGCTCGAAATAGCTGTAGCCTGCATGCCACGGGATCTGCGGCGGCGCGACGGGCATTGCCCGAAGCATGATGCCCGGCAGCTGGAGCTGGACCAGATCGCGAATTTTCGACACTGGCGCAACCTTCATCTGGGCAGGGAAATGGGTTTGCAGGTGTTCGCCGGGGACATTGGCTTTTACCGCCAGCACGAAGCCAAATTCGCGGACCATGCTGGTCTCCGGCACGGTGGCGATGTTCAGCCCGTGGGAGCGTTCGTGCAACGGCAGCTGGATGGCATGATCTTCCATGACCAGCGACAGCCCCTGACGCAGCATCAGCATCAGTTTGCTGAAGCAAACGGCGAGATCGTCATGGTCGTATACCGGCAGTATGCTCTCTGCGGTACGCTGCGGCGTCCAGGTGGCGAGCTCCGTGGCAAACGGCAGCCAGCTGCGCCAGAGCGCTTCAGGGTGAAGCAACGGCAGCGTTTTTAAATGTGAGACGTCGCCAAGGTGGCGGTTGATCAGCGAGAGAAGCGTGAACTCAACCATCTCGGACGTATTGAAACGCCCCGGCTGGCGCAGTCGACCGCCGATCTGCTGGCTACGCTGCACCAGCAAGCCGTGCAGGTCATTGATCATACCGTACAGCTGCGGGCTGTTATTGGCGTTCAGCATTGGCGGAATGTAGCTGTTATCCAGCCGCACGTGGTTGTCGTTGCGCTTTTCGGTGACGTACGCCACGCCGATGGCGGTCCATTCTGCCGTCAGATCTTTCTCCAGCATCAGGGTCAGACGCAGGCGGCCAAACTGGACCGTCGCCTCCCCAACCGACATGGCGTTGTCGTCTTCCACCTCTTGTTCAAAGGTAATAAAACGCGCCAGAGAAGACTGCTCCTCGCTGAAAATCACCTCTTCACGGCCACCGCGACGAACCGGCAGCGCAAGCACCACCTTTTCATTGGTGAGATTATCGGGGATTTTTAGCGGAGCCGGACCGTTGCGGTCGCTGCGAACCTGGAAAAAGGTGCCGTCAGGCAGCAAACCGCTACAGTAGCTCAGGGCAATACAGCCCTGGCGAAGCATCGCTTCATCCAGCTCAAGGTCGAGAAAGCCCCAAAGATACGATCGCTGCAAGGCCCCCCACTCACGAACGTGGTTGAGGAGGTAACTTTCTGTCCGCTGAAAATGGTGGGGACGCAGGAACATGCCCTCGGTCCAGACGACCTTTTCTGCTTTCGTCATGATGATCTCTTTCCTGTTATGAAGGGCGTTACTGGCTGATGACCCGGATACCATTTACGTCAAGAAAGACGCTGGCCTGGAGTTCATCTGCGGACCATTTCCAGAACTGGTAAATCGCGTTTTCGCCGGGAACAGGCAAAGGAAGTGAGACGCGCCATTTTTTGCCGTCCAGCGCCTGGTATTCCGCCATCACGCCGATATAGCGCGCTTCCGGTGAGCTTTGTCCGCTCAGGGTTTTCGAAAGCTGGCCCGGCATCAGGAAGAACACATCGCTGTTCAGCAGATTCGCGCCAAGCGTGGCTGACGCGTTGTTCTGTAAGGAGTAGAAGTCACTGGACATGAAATCCGCATCGGATTTCAGCAGCAACACTCTGACCTTAAGCGGTGCAGAATCATTGATTTGAGGATGAGCCTGAAACTGAAGATTGTAGCGGGAGGGGTCGCTGTGTGAAGACGACGTACAACCACCGATCAGCGCGAGAATCAACGCAAAAAAAGGGAACCACATCCGATGAAAATTTTTATTATTCATAAAAATATGCTCGTGAAACCCGTTTAGTTCAGGATCCAGGTACCGTTCGCGCTGTCTTTGCAGGCTTTGCTGTTGCCATCGACATCAACACAGGTGGTTTTCTTACGCGCTTTCGGGCGCAGTGCCTGTTTACGCACGGTGGCTTCGTACTGGTCAGCCTTGATCACGGCACGCATCGGCACGTAACCAATCAGCTGTTCACTCCCTTCATCGGCTAGCGCCATCCAGAAATGTTCAACCTGCCCCAGCACAACGTAAGTTTTGCCGGTCTCAAGCGTACGGATCACTTTTCCGCCGTAGTCAGGACGGCTCATCAGGGATGCCGGGTACATGGCACGGTACGGTTCATTCACCTGAGTGAACTCCACCGGAGGGGTAACAGCGTGACGGTGCGTCAGCGTGATGCCATTCACCTGGCTGGTCACAATCGTATCATCGGTGATCGCTGGTTTCTGCGGCGCCTTACAGCCCGCCACCGCCATAACAAACAGAAGTGATAACAATACGCGCAGTTTCATATGCTTTTCCGTAGCGATATTTAGAGGATGAAGAGAGGGGATAAAATTTGACTTAGGTGCTATTGTTAAAATAGTCGGAATATTTTCAGCAGGTAACTATTTTAAGGCATAGCTACCGCACGAACCCGACAGAAATGGGCCCAGCATGCTCCTGACATATTTTGACAAACGGTAGACAAGTTTACATGAGCTTGTCATCAATTCAATATTTCCCACCTGCTTAATGGCGTTTAATGATACGCCCAATGCATTATAGGATTAATCTCATAAAAAATGCGCACTTAGGTAAAATCGTCTTTTTCTTAGACAGATTTCGAGCATAACTCTATGAAAATTAATGGCTAAACAGGAAAAAGAGAACCACTATCATTAACGTAACCCTTTATTATCTCCACTACCATAATTAGTAGAATTTCATTTTTTCTGTGCGCTGCGGGATATATCTGGGATATTTTCATTGTTGCATTCAGAAGATAACTTTTAATGTGCACGAGCGTCCCGCATAAACAAATGGCGGCTAAGAAAATGGCAGAAATTTAATTTCGCGATCCGAAATAACCTGAGCAAAATTCCCCTTTGGGGTTATTTTTTGCACCTAAACAATTAAGCCCGGCTACATCTTTTTGCTCTCTCATCGTTCAGCGCGCTCCCTTGCAGCCCATAAACTGGGGGGGTTCAGCGGCGCTGACAGTGAACCTCACGCAAGAAGTTTTACCGTTACTACATATTTATTTTACTTCTTCCCAACATCTGCCGTTCTACTCTTTCACCCGGCACGCCTCATTTGTCTCTTCTACAATGTTCGCCTGCCGCTTGACTTATTTTGTGATAAAGGTACTTTTCAGGACATGAAGAAGATCCTGATTATCGTTCCCGATGGTGGCATGTTGTTTGAGGCCGCCGGTATCGCCGACATTCTGATGCAGGCCAACCGGCTGCACCCGGACGGCCTTGCGCAGCCCCGCTACCGCATCATTATCGCCACCACCCAGCCTCACCTGGTGATCCACGGCCAGTCCGGCTTAAACCTGCTGGCGGACTATCGCCTGCCGGAGCTGGATCCGCGCGAGCCGCTGGACACGATCATCATTACCGGTCGCGGCATGAATGAGCAGGAGAGCACCGCCGTGGTGGACTGGCTGCACCTTGCCGCGCCGCATGCGCGACGCGTCGCCTCTGTCTGCGGCGGGGCCCTGCTGCTGGCACAGGCCGGACTGCTCGATGGGCGCCGGGCAACGACCCACTGGCGGCTTCTGGAAACCCTGAAAACCCGCTATCCTGCGGTCAACGTTGAGGGCGGCCCGCTCTATGTTCAGGATGGCCCCGTCTGGACGTCCGGCGGCGTCAGCTCCGGGTTTGACCTGACGCTGGCGCTGGTGGAAGATGATTACGGCTTCACCCTCGCCCGCAATGTGGCGCAGGATATGGTGATGTACCTGCGTCGGCCTGGCGGTCAGCTACAGTTCAGCCGCTATAATCTGGAGCAGTCCGGCGCGAGCGGACCGGTCAGCGAACTGCAAAGCTGGATCCTGCAAAACCTCACCGCAGATTTGTGCGTCGAAAGGCTGGCCGAACGGGTCGCCATGAGCCCGCGCAATTTCACCCGCGTGTTCACGCGTGACGTGGGCGTGCCTCCGGCCCGTTATGTCACCGAAGCGCGCCTGGCCGCCGCCCGACAGCTTCTGGAGCAGACCCAGGATCCGCTTGAGGTCATTGCCGAAAAAAGCGGGTTTGGTACCAGCATCAACCTGCGCCGCGTTTTTGAAAAGCAGCTTCATCTTACCCCGGGCGAATACCGCCAGCGCTTCCACTGCCGTAGAATGGCGTAATATGATCCTTTTTTGTCATTTACGCCATACGACCTGACGCCTACAGTAACTCCAGACAACACAGATAAGGAGTGCATCATGGTTAAGGTCGGTATTAACGGTTTCGGCCGTATCGGACGTAATGTCCTGCGCGCGGCGCTGGGCAACCCGGATCTCCAGATTGTGGCCATTAACGATCTGACGGACAGTAAAACCCTCGCCCATCTGCTGAAATATGACTCTCTGCTCGGCACGCTGCCGGTGCCTGTGGAAGCGGCGGACGGCGCGCTACAGGTTGACGGGCAACGCATCACCGTATTCAGTGAACGCGACCCGGCAAACATTGCGTGGAAAGACGCAGGCGTTGAGGTGGTAATTGAAGCCACCGGCTTCTTCACCGAACGTGAAAAAGCGGCGGTGCATATCACGAGCGGCGGCGCAAAACGCGTCATTATTTCCGCCCCGGCTAAAAATGATGATCTGACGGTGGTGATGGGTGTGAACCACACGCTGTACGATCCGGCCCAGCATTTTGTGGTCAGCAACGGGAGTTGCACCACTAATGGTCTGGCGCCAGCGGCGCAGGTGCTGCACCAGCAGTTTGGCATTGAGCACGGGCTGATGAACACCACGCATGCCTACACCAACAGCCAGGCGCTGCATGACCAGCCGGAAAAAGATCTGCGCGGCGCGCGCGCGGCAGCATTATCCATTGTGCCTTACTCCAGCGGCGCGGCAAAAGCGCTCGGGAAAGTGATCCCCGAGCTTGACGGTAAACTCACCGGGTATTCTCTGCGCGTGCCGGTTCCGGTGGTGTCGATTGTCGATCTGACGGTGACGCTGAGCCGCAACGTGACCGCCGAAGAGGTGAATGACGCGTTCCGTCAGGCTGCCGCCAGCGGGCCGCTGAAAGGCATCCTGGGCTACAGCGATGAACCGCTGGTCTCCCGTGATTATCAGGGCGACCCGCGCTCATCCATCATCGACGGGCTTTCAACGCTGGTGATTGGCGGGAATATGGTGAAGATCCTGTCGTGGTATGACAACGAATGGGGCTTCTCGAACCGTCTGGTGGATCTGGCGGTGCTGATGGATAAGAAAGGGTTGTAGCCGATCGTATTGCCGGGTGACGCTTGCGCATACCCGGCCTGCAAAATGGCCCCTCTGCCTGCTAACAGGGGGGCATCATGACACTCTTCAGAAATAATATTTAAACCGCACACGACCGCCATAACGATCGTC
This sequence comes from Enterobacter cloacae complex sp. 302F9, assembly GCF_050030335.1. Lineage (NCBI taxonomy): Bacteria > Pseudomonadati > Pseudomonadota > Gammaproteobacteria > Enterobacterales > Enterobacteriaceae > Enterobacter > Enterobacter cloacae complex sp. 302F9. Next base: position 2,700,155 of record NZ_JBLGUC010000001.1, read on the forward strand.
GTTCTTATCGCTTCCCTTTTTCGGCGACGCGTTCACCCACGAAGCGTAGGCGCCCAGGTAAATGTTAAAGTTCTTCATCTTCATTACGTTGGGAATAAGGTACGACGCATGGACAGTGTGAATATCATACTCACCCGGATCGGTGATCCAGCAATCATTCTCACACTCTGCGTCAAAGGTTGAAGTGTTAAATTCGTCGATTTCGTTATGCGCATAAATATAGCCCAGCTCAGCGTTACGCCACAGGGCATTGACGCCGGAGGTGAAGTCCGTTTCGTCTGCGGCGTCAAGATACGCTGTGTTGAGATTCACGACTATGCCATCCTCAGGATCGGCTTTCAGACCATCCCAGGTCATGGTGAATCCGTAACCGGTGCGGTCAGACTGATCGACCCAACGACCCGCGTCATCCCGATAGCCATAAGCATTGTTGACCAGATTGGTTTCCATGGCGACGGCCGTTGAGAACGGGCCGTCCTGCCACGAAATAACTGGCCGGACATAGGCGACGTTCTTATCATTTTCCAGTTCCGCGCCATGGTAGCGCTGGTCGACGTACAGATCGCTGCCGTCTTTGAACAGCGTATTCAGCTCGAAATACCAGTTATCCAGCGTTTTACTCATCAGGAAGTTACCGCCGCTGTCGGTACGGCCACGCCCCTCTTTCAGCATATAAATGTAACCATAGCCGTCGCTATAAAGATCGTCCGCTGTATTGCCTGAGTATTCAACAAAGGTATCCTGGTTGAGCGGGAACATATCGTAGGCTTCAAAACGTCCAACTTTAATTTCCCAGTCGTTTTCTGCGCCAAAGAAAAATACCGCATCATCAAGGTACATTTGCCCTGCTAAATCGCCCAGTGGTTGTACAGAAAATCCGGAAAAATGGCCGTTATCCATTTTTCGATAACCATCAAACCCCAGCAAAATACGACCATTAATATCCCACCGTTCTTTATCTCCCGGCGCCCAGTCGCTATTAGCACTTTGCTTAACAGAAGTCAGACTGCCGGTTTTGCTGGCAGCATCCATATTAAATTCCACATCGCCATAAAATTTTATATCTCCAAAGCCCGAAAGCGTCAGCTTCGGTGGTGCGTCTTTATTGACGGGCTCTTCTGACTGGACGACCACGGGAGCAGCCTGCTGACTGGCCGCCTGCTGTTGTTTCAACGCCTCGATTTGCGCCTCCAGTTGCGCCAGTTTTTCATCTACGCTCGTCGCGCTTTGTGCCGCAAAAAGAGAGCCAGAACAGAATGCCCCCACGAGGACAACCATTTTTTTAATTGCATAGAATCCATCCTGAAATAAAAGTGAATACCCGAAGTGATGGGCCACTCTATTTCGTCTAAATGTTTTTCGGCAGGCTATTATGTTTTTTGTTATGTCGGTTATGTTTTTTACTTTGTGTGACCTTCACGGAAAGTTATTCGCGGAATGTAATAAAGAAACACAACCCCGTTCACAGAATTAAAAAAGGTTGCAACCCATAAGTCTGGTCAATATTCATAGTGTGCCCTGACAGGATATTTAATTAAAATCATTCCCCAGAAAACATTCCCCGAGTAAATAGTTTTCGGCGAGCTTCTCACGTCCGGGCGCGGCGGTAAATTGTCTGGTAATGCGCAAAATGGGATATCTAACACGCGAAGCGGGCAATATTCGTCTAAGGTTTTCAGGTGATTGACGACAGCGGTGACGCTGCCCAGCGACGAATGGAGATGAACCGATGATAAAAACTCGAATGCTACGCCCTGGCTTGTTACACCTTACGTTGGCAGGCGCCCTACTCGGTGTTACCGCATTTGGTTATGCTGAAGACCAGCCAACGAGCCAGCAAAGCTCACCTGATATTCTCCTTGGCCCCCTCTTTAATGAAGTACAGAGCGCCAAACTGTTCCCGGATCAGAAAACCTTCGCGGATGCCGTTCCCAAAAGCGACCCGCTAACCATCCTGGCGGATTACCGGATGCAGCATACCCAGTCCGGTTTTGACCTGCGCCACTTCGTAGAGATGAACTTTATCCTGCCGAAGGAAGGTGAGAAATACGTTCCCCCTGAAGGCCAGAGCCTGCGCGAACACATAGACGATCTGTGGCCTGTACTGACCCGCACCACTGACAAAGCGAACAAATGGGATTCCCTCCTGCCCCTGCCAAAGCCCTATGTCGTGCCGGGAGGACGCTTCCGCGAAGTCTATTACTGGGACAGCTATTTCACCATGCTGGGGCTGGCCGAGAGCGGCCACTGGGATAAGATCGGCGACATGGTGGACAACTTCGCTTACGAGCTTGATACCTGGGGCCATATCCCTAACGGTAACCGCAGCTACTACCTGAGCCGCTCTCAGCCGCCTTTCTTCTCGCTGATGGTGGAATTGCTGGCCACGCATGACAGCGACGCGTTGAAGAAATACCGTCCGCAGATGGAGAAAGAGTACGCTTACTGGATGGAGGGGGCTGATGGGCTCCAGCCTGGTCAGGCGAACAAACGCGTGGTGAAGCTGGATGACGGCTCGATCCTCAACCGCTACTGGGACGATCGGGACACGCCGCGCCCTGAGTCGTGGCTGGATGACGTGACCACCGCCAAAAATAACCCTAACCGTCCGGCCACCGAAATTTACCGCGATCTGCGCTCTGCCGCGGCTTCGGGCTGGGATTTCAGCTCCCGCTGGATGGACGATCCACAGAAGCTGGGTACCATCCGCACCACCAGCATCGTACCGGTGGATCTGAATGCGCTGATGTTTAAGATGGAAAAACTGCTGGCCCGCGCCAGTCAGGAAGACGGCGATAACGCCAGTGCAAGTAAATATGACGCGCTGGCCTCCGCACGTCAGAAAGCCATGGAAAGCCACCTGTGGAACGATAAAGAGGGCTGGTATGCGGATTACGATCTGAAAACCGGGAAGGTGCGTAATCAGCTGACGGCCGCAGCCCTCTTCCCGCTGTATGTGAAGGCCGCATCACAGGATCGCGCGGATAAAGTGGCCGCAGCCGCGTCGTCACGCCTGCTGAAACCGGGCGGTATTTCTACCACCACCATCAACAGCGGGCAGCAGTGGGATGCGCCGAACGGCTGGGCGCCGTTGCAGTGGGTAGCGGTGGAAGGGTTGCAGAACTATGGTCAGCAGAAAGTGGCGATGGACGTAACCTGGCGTTTCCTGAAAAACGTTCAGCATACCTACGATCGCGAGAAGAAACTGGTTGAGAAGTACGATGTCTCTTCGACCGGTACCGGCGGTGGCGGCGGTGAGTATCCGTTGCAGGACGGTTTCGGCTGGAGTAACGGCGTGACGCTCAGGATGCTGGACATGGTCTGTCCGAAAGAGAAGCCGTGCGACAGCGTACCGGAGAATCAGCCTGCGGCAAACGATGATGTTGCACCTGCGAAACAGGCGGCGCAGTAGCGCCCCTCACCCTGACCCTCTCCCCGGTGGGGCGAGGGGATGGTTCCGTGCAATAGATTGGCCCGGTAGCGAAGCGCCACCGGGCTTTTTTCAGAAGCTGTAACTCGCCCCGACCTGGAACGTGCGGTCGCGGCCTATCCAGCAGTTGGTCGCGTCATAGCAGGTGAGCGTCTCTTTGTTGGTGACGTTCTGCGCGCTCGCTTTCAACGTCAGCCCCTCCAGCGATGGCGCCAGCTCGCCCATGCGGTAAGACGCCGCCAGATCGTATTGCGTCGTACCGCCCAGCTTGCCTGCGTCGTTGGCTGGCGAGATCTCCATCGGCCCGGTGTAGCGTGCCCCTGCCCCCAGCGTTAACCCTCTCAGCGGCGTGCTGTCAAAGGTGTAATCTCCCCACAGATTAAAGGCGTTCTCAGGGACCTGCGTCGGTCGTTTGCCCTGGTACTTGTCATCTTCGGTATTGATGGCGTGGGTGTAGGCATAGTTGGCAATCAGCGTCAGGTTATCCGTTGGACGACTCATAGCGGAAAGCTCCGCACCTTTCGATTCCACTTCCCCGGTCTGGCGATAGTTGAGGAAGCCCGGATCGCTGGTCACCACATTTTTCTGACGAATGTTAAACACCGAGGCGGTGAAGGTGGTTGCGTATTCCGCCAGCAGGTATTTCACCCCACCCTCCACCTGCTTGCTGGTGGTGGGCTTAACGTCTTTCGCGGTCAGCGTGCCCTGCGGCGATACCGGGGCGAACCCTTCCGAATAGCTGATAAACGGCGAGAGACCATTGTCGAAGGCATAAAGCGCGCCCAGTCGCTTAGTGAGGCGATCCTGCGATACCCATGCTTTGTCACCGTTTTGCAGATAGTTGGTGGTGACAGAACGGTAGTCGTCATAGCGCAGGCTGGCCAGCACGTTCAGCCCGCCAAACGCAATCTGATCCTGGAGGTAATAGCCATTCTGCTGATAGCTGAGACGGTTTTTCTGCGCGGTTTCAAGCCCCAGCGCATCGTTATCGATCTGCGAGTGATCCGGATTACGCATATCGATACCCGGTGTGGACGAGGCGTAACGATAATGGAAGTGAGAGTTCAGCTTCTGGTAGTCAAAGCCCACCAGCAGATGATGTTTCCAGTCCCCCAGCGCGACGGTTCGGGTGACCTGGTTATCAATGTTGAAGCTCTGTAAATCTTCATCCGTGGTATAGGCGAAGCGGTTAAGCTGGTAGACCTCGCTGCCCGTCCCGGTTGAATAGGCGCTGCGCTGGTGGGTGTCCACGTCAAAGTAGCGCGCTTTCTGGCTAAAGCCCCAGCCACTGTCAAACTCATGTTCAAAGCTGTAGCCCAGCATCCACTGACGCTGCTTAAAGCCGCTCCACTCATCCCCGGCATAGTCACGACGATCGGCGTATTTAGACCGTAGATAGCTTAGCGGCATCGGATCAGACGGCGTCAGGCTCGGCGTATTTTGCGCCAGCGCGTCAATGGTCAGGCGCGTTTTGTCATCCGGCTGCCAGGTCACGGAGGGGGCCACCAGATAGTTTTCATAGCGCGTGGTGCGCGCCTGTTCGTCACTCTCTGTCGCTTTACCCAGCAGGCGATAGTTCCAGTCGCTGGTCGCAATCTGCCCCGTGGAATCCAGGTACCCCTCTTTCAGATTGCGGTTTCCGGTGTTAAAGCCCAGTTCTGTTTTCGCCTCTTTCTGTGGCTTTTTACTCTGAATATTGACCAGCCCGCCCGGGGAGCCGCCGCCATACAGCACGGATGACGGCCCCTTCAGAATATCGACGCTCTCAATCAGCAGCGGATCGATTCGCGCTTTAGTGTTCCCGGTGACGTTATAGGGAAGTTGCAGGCCGTTGTAGAACTCCTGCTCGACGTTGAACCCGCGGATTTTGTACTCGCTCATGTAAGAGGTGCTCCCGCGCACCTCCGTGGAAACGCCCGGCGCATAGCGCAGGATCTCGTTTACCGAACTGGCGTGCCGCTGCTCAATCTCTTTAGCGGCGATGGTGTTGATCACCTGGGGCGTTTTACTTTCCGCGACGGCTGATTTCGTGGCGCTGTTGGTCCAGGCAGGGAGCGCGCTGCCCTGCTCTGTACCGGTCACCACGATGGTGGGTTCTTCTGCAAAAGCCTGTGTTTGCAATGCCAGCGTGACGGCGCCTGCCAACGCGCATAACGCAAAACGTGAGGTGCTCATAGTGTCGTCTTGTTATTAGATGCTATTGGGAACGCCAATTATTATCATTTCCATTAGCAAATCAATATCGGCGGAGAAAAACAGATCGTTTGTATTAAGTTTCATGCCAGCGTGCCGATAACCCAGAGACAGTCTGTCATCTATCGAGGAGCCATCTGGCGTGAGTAGCTACAGTGAGCAGTTCCTGAAACAAAATCCGCTGGCTGTATTAGGGGTATTACGCGACCTGAAAAAGGGCGAGGTGCCGCTGCGCATCAACTGGTCAACCAGCCAGTTTATCAGTAAGATCCTGGACGTGACGGCAGAACACCTGATCGTGGATCTGGGTAGCCAGAGCGAAGAAAACCGTGCCGCGCTCCAGGCAGAAAACCTCTCGGTGATGGCCGAAACGCAGGGGGCTAAAGTCGAGTTTATACTGCCCCGCCTGACCACGATCGCGTACCAGGGTTTGCCTGCGTTTATCGCTCCCCTGCCCGCTAACCTCTGGTTCGTGCAACGCCGCGAGTTTTTTCGCATCAGCGCCCCGCTTCACCCGGCCTATTTCTGTAAGGCAAAAATGCCGGACAAAAAAGAGATCCGCTTTCGTCTCTTCGACCTGTCACTGGGCGGGATGGGCGCGTTAATGGATACGCCGAAGCCGGAAGGACTGGTGGAAGGCATGCGTTTTAGTCAGATTGAGCTGGATATGGGCGGATGGGGACGCTTCTGGTTTGACGCCCAGCTGATTGCCATCAGCGAGCGTAAGGTGGTGGACAGCAAAAACGAAACCATTACCACGCCGCGACTGAGCTTTCGCTTTCTGAATGTCGGGCCAGGCGCCGAACGCGAACTACAGCGCATCATCTTCTCACTGGAGCGTGAAGCGCGGGAACGCGCGAACAAAGTGCGCTGAAAGGCGTCGGGCAGCATGCTGCCGCCCGACAAAGGCGTTACATGGCGTCCATCGCTTTCTGTACTTTCCAGATATAACGTGGAGCCTGTGCTGACGGATGATTCTTCACCACGTGCTCGAAGAATTCATCTTTATCCATATCGTTAATCTCTTCTATCGCCTCTTTGCGATCGGATGAGAAGGTTCGGAGCAGCGCGCCGGCTCCGTTAACGTACGACACCACCAGCGCATATTGCATCACTTCCGGATCGTCAATCCCCTTCAGAATGCCATGCTCGAGAATGCTCAGGTAAGCGGTTCCCATAGAGATATTACGTTCCGGGTTTTTCAGCTCGCTGGTGGATGGCTGTCCCTTCCAGCCCATGTAGCGATAGACCTCTCTTCCCGCCGTCGAGGCTTTTAACTGCATCAGCCCCACCGCATTCGATTTACTCACCAGCGTCGGGTTGCCGCCGGACTCCACGGCAATGATCGCCGTGATCAGACGCGGGCTCACGCCCCAGGCCTTCCCGGCTTGTTCGCTGATCGGCATCCACTGCATGGCCCGCTTTACCGGCACTTCAGGGTTCCAGGGGGGATTTTGATAATCATGTTTTGAACTACAGCCAGCGAGCAGCACAATCAAAAAAGCAAACCATCTCAATTTCACGTCATCTATCCTTATAGCCGGTCATCGCGGTACGTCGCCCCTTGAAGCAGGCGGCGTATAAGCGGCATGATATAGACAATTAGATTCTCATTCAGCAAGGAATTGCCATGCCTCAGTTTCATCTCATCGCACCGTCAGGCTACTGCATCAACCAGGAGGCGGCACAGCGGGGCGTTCAGCGCCTGCTGGAAATGGGCCATCAGGTAGAAAATCAGACAATTATCCCCCGCCGCATGCAGCGTTTTGCCGGTACGGAGGCGCAGAGACTGAGCGATATCAACAGCCTGGCGACGCTGGAAGGTGAAAACACTATTGTGCTGGCCGTGCGCGGCGGCTATGGCGCAAGCCGGCTGCTGGAGAGCATCGACTGGGCCGGGCTGGCCGCGCGCCAGCAGCAGGATCCGCTGTTAATCTGCGGACACAGCGATTTCACGGCGATCCAGCTCGGCCTGCTTGCGTTGCATAACGTCATTACCTTTAGCGGCCCGATGCTGGCCGGCAACTTTGGTGCGCCGGAGCTGGATGCGTTTACGCAGGACCATTTCTGGCGCGCCCTGCAAAACCCGACGTTCACCGTCGAGTGGCAAGGCAATGGACCGCACTGGGAATGTGAAGGACAGCTGTGGGGCGGCAACCTCGCGATGCTGGTGTCGCTGATTGGAACGCCGTGGCTGCCGCAGATCGCGGACGGCATACTGGTGCTGGAAGATATCAACGAACACCCGTTCCGCGTCGAACGTATGCTGTTGCAGCTGTATCACGCCGGGATCCTGGATCGGCAGTCGGCCATTGTGCTGGGCAGTTTTAGTGGTTCAGCCCCTAACGATTACGATGCGGGCTATTCCCTGGAGACGATGATTGATTTCATTCGTTCCCGGCTGGATATCCCGGTGATCGCCGGTCTGGATTTCGGCCATGAGCAGCAAACCGTTACCCTGCCGCTGGGTGCCCAGGCGCACCTTGTACACGATAATTCAGGCAGTCGGTTAACAATCAGCGGTCATCCGGTCTTAAAGGCATAAAAAAGCCGTTATTCCCCCTCAATAAAACGCAGTTAACGTTGTTATTATGTTAGGGTTTTAATAACAACGTTCACATTGAGGTGGGAGTAAGACGACATTGGGTGCCACAGCGATAATCAGTCTTTTCATTCTGGGTTCCATCCTGGTAACCTTTAGCATTTTATTAAGTTCATTTTCATCGCGTCTTGGCATACCTATTCTTGTCATTTTCCTGGCTATCGGCATGCTTGCCGGGATCGACGGTATCGGCGGTATCCCCTTCGATAATTACCCTTTCGCCTATATGGTGAGTAACCTCGCGCTGGCGGTGATTCTGCTGGACGGCGGCATGCGCACCCAGGCAAGTTCGTTTCGCGTTGCCTTAGGCCCGGCGCTGTCTCTGGCGACCGTCGGCGTGCTGATCACCTCCGGCCTGACCGGCATGATGGCGGCCTGGCTGTTTAACCTCGATATAATGGAAGGCCTGCTGATTGGCGCGATTGTCGGCTCTACCGATGCGGCGGCGGTTTTCTCACTGCTCGGCGGCAAGGGGCTGAACGAACGCGTTGGCTCCACGCTTGAGATTGAATCCGGCAGTAACGATCCGATGGCGGTGTTCCTGACCATTACCCTGATTGAGATGATCCAGCAGCACGAAACCGGCCTGAGCTGGATGTTCGCCTGGCACATCCTCCAGCAGTTTGGCCTCGGGATTATCATTGGTCTCGGCGGCGGTTACCTGTTACAGCATACGATTAACCGTATTACGCTGCCTTCCGGCCTTTACCCGCTGCTGGCCCTGAGCGGTGGGATCCTGATCTTTGCCGTCACCACCGCGCTGGACGGCAGCGGTATTCTGGCGGTTTACCTTTGCGGTTTCCTGTTGGGCAACCGACCGATTCGCAACCGTCACGCCATCTTGCAGAACTTCGACGGTCTGGCCTGGCTGGCGCAGATCGCCATGTTCCTGGTGCTGGGCCTGCTGGTGACGCCGTCGGACCTGCTGCCTATCGCCGTACCGGCGCTGCTTTTGTCAGCCTGGATGATCTTCTTCGCCCGTCCGCTGTCGGTGTTTGCCGGGCTGCTGCCGTTCCGCGGGTTTAACCTACGTGAGCGGATATTTATCAGTTGGGTGGGGCTGCGCGGCGCGGTGCCAATTATTCTGGCAGTGTTCCCGATGATGGCCGGGCTGGACAACGCCCGCCTGTTCTTCAACGTCGCCTTCTTCGTGGTGCTGGTGTCGCTGCTGTTCCAGGGGACGTCGCTGGGCTGGGCGGCGAAAAAAGCCAAAGTGGTGGTACCGCCCATTGGCTGGCCGGTCTCCCGCGTGGGGCTGGATATTCACCCTGAGAATCCCTGGGAACAGTTTGTCTACCAGCTAAGCGCCGATAAGTGGTGCGTGGGCGCGTCCCTGCGCGATCTGCATATGCCCGCTGAAACGCGCATTGCCGCCCTGTTCCGGGATAACGCCCTGCTTCACCCGACCGGCAGCACGCGGCTGCGTGAGAACGATATCCTCTGCGTGATTGGCCGCGAGCGCGACCTGCCGGCCCTCGGCAAGCTGTTCAGCCAGTCGCCCCCGGTGGCGCTGGATCAGCGTTTCTTCGGCGATTTTATCCTCGAAGCCAGCGCCCGCTTTGCGGATGTGGCGCTGATTTATGGCCTGGAAGGTGGACTGGAGAATCGAGATAACCAGCAAACCCTGGGTGAGATTATTCAGCAATTATTAGGAGCTGCGCCGGTCGTCGGTGACCAGGTGGAGTTTGCCGGGATGATCTGGACGGTAGCGGAGAAAGAAGATAACGCGGTGCGCAAAGTCGGCGTAAGGCCGATGGAGGAGGAGGCGGAGTAGCTGCTTTTTTGCCGGGTGGCGCTAACGCTTACCCGGCCTACGTTCGGGCTTTTGTAGGCCGGGTAAGGCGAAGCCGCCACCCGGCACACACACACATGTTACACCGTCACAACAGGCACTCTTGGCGCCAGCGCGCACATCAGCTCATACCCGACGGTGCCCGCCGCAGCGGCCACATCATCAATTTTAACCTCGTTGCCCCACAGCTCAACCGGTGACCCGATCCCCGCCTGGGGACACGGCGTCAAATCGATGGCCAGCATGTCCATGGAGACGGTACCTACCGTGCCGGTGCGCACGCCATCGACCCACACCGGCGTGCCGCTCGGGGCGATGCGCGGATAACCATCTGCATAGCCCCCCGCCACGATACCGATGCGCTGTTCACCTGCTGCCCGATAGCGGCTGCCATAGCCCACCGTATCGCCCGCTTTCAGGGTTTGCACGCCGATAATCTCGCTTCGTAACGTCATCACCGGCTTCAGGCCGCTGTTGGCAATATCCTGCCACTGACCTGAGGGTGACGCGCCGTACAGTACGATCCCCGGACGTACCCAGTTGTAGTGCGCCTCGGGATGCCAGAGCGTTGCCGCTGAGTTCGACAGCGAGCGCGGACAGTCCAGACCTTCTGCCGCCTGCTCAATGCGGACCATGGCATCGGCAATGCCGTCCGGCTTTTCCGCATCGGCGAAGTGCGCCATCAGCGTCATCTCACCGACGTTTTTCAGCGCACGAAGCTGCTGCCAGACCGTATGCACCCGTTCAGGCTGGAAGCCCAGACGGTTCATCCCGCTGTTCACTTTGAGATAAATATCCAGCGGGGCATGCAGCTTCGCGTCCTGGATGGCCTTGATCTGCCAGTTACTGTGAACGCTGGTCGTCAGGCGGTACTTATCCAGCAGAGGCAGATCCTGCGCATGAAAGAATCCTTCCAGCAGCAGGATCGGTCCTTTCCAGCCGCGCTCGCGCAGCAGGATGGCCTCTTCCAGATTCAGCAAGGCAAAACCATCGGTGCCGCCGAGCGCACTCCAGATACGGTCAATACCATGACCGTAGGCGTTGGCTTTCACCACCGACCAGACACGAGAACCCGGCGCAGCACGGCGAACAATTTGCAGGTTATCCTTCAGCGCCTGCAAATCCAGCTGGGCCAGAATAGGACGGGACATGACGACTCCTTAATTATGCGCGCCGTGCAGGTGTTGTGGACGCGATGGGGTAAACCCTGATTCATAGCGTGCGGCGCTCAAATCGTCAAACGGAATTGCCGGCGTCCGTCCGGAGATCAGGTCGCTCAGCAGCTGGCCCGAACCGCAGGCCATGGTCCAGCCAAGCGTGCCGTGGCCGGTGTTGGTCCACAGATTTTTATATGGCGTACGGCCCACAATCGGCGTGCCGTCCGGGGTCATTGGGCGCAGGCCGGTCCAGAACGTCGCCTGCTCAATGAAGCCGCCGCGCGGGAAGAGATCGCCCACGACCATCTCCAGCGTTTCACGACGCGGTTTGAGCAGCTCGGTATTGAAGCCCACGATTTCCGCCATGCCGCCGACGCGGATCCGGTTATCGAAGCGGGTGATGGCGATTTTGTAGGTTTCATCGAGAATGGTCGAGACCGGCGCGCCGCTGTCCTCTTTCACCGGGATGGTCAGGGAGTAGCCTTTCAGCGGATAGACCGGGATATCCAGGATGCCTTTCAGCATCGCGGTTGAGTAGGAGCCAAACGCCATCACGTAGGCATCGGCTTTAATTACCTCTTCCCCACACTTCACGCCGTAAATCTTCTCCCCTTCCGACAGCAGTTTGTCGACAGAAGTATTGAAGCGGAATTTCACCCCGGCCTGCTCACACATGCGCGCCAGACGCTGGGTGAAAAGCTGGCAGTCGCCGGTTTCATCGTTCGGTAAACGCAGACCGCCCGTCAGCTTGTGCGCGACCTCGGCAAGCGCTGGCTCCACCTGCGCCAGCTGGCTGGCTTCCAGCAGCTGATACGGTACGCCAGCATCTTCAAGCACGGCGATATCGCGGGTCGCGTTTTCGTACTGTTGCGCGGTACGGAACAGCTGAAGCGTGCCGCCCTGACGCCCTTCATATTCGATGCCCGTTGAGGCACGCAGCGCCTTCAGGCAGTCGCGGCTGTATTCCGCCAGCCGCACCATACGCCCCTTGTTTTCCATATAGTGGCGGGTGTCGCAGTTGCGCAGCATCTGCCACATCCACTTAAGCTGGAACTGCGTGCCGTCAAGGCTGATCGCCAGGGGCGCATGTCGCTGAAACATCCATTTGATCGCCTTCAGCGGAACGCCCGGGGCCGCCCACGGCGCAGCGTAGCCCGGAGAGATTTGCCCCGCATTCGCCGCACTGGTTTCCAGCGCCGGACCGGATTCGCGATCGATAACGGTAACCTCATGTCCCGCCTGACTCAAATACCAGGCGCTGGTCACGCCAACGACACCACTTCCCAGTATGACAACACGCATAGCCACTCCATTATGAGCAAAAGAACAATCATCTAATTACAGATTGATAACCTAGTTGAAAATATTATTCAACATATGACTTTTTTATGGTGACTCAACTCACATATCCCGCTGTATCAGGGGATGGCGCTTATTTGGGATCTCCTGCTGCGCGTTATTTTTAACCAGTAGAAAATTCTGTGAGCACCGCTTTATTTGCCGTATCGAAAACGCGAAATCGCAAAGAAAAAATTTCTGCGCCCCGCGTATTTGAATGGGGTGATCTATGCTTAAAAGGAGGCTCTCCAGTCAGAGAGAGCGACCAACAACGAGGGCGCGCTAATGGCTACACTAGATTCCATGTCCAGGGACAGCACCCGTCTGAGCGATGGACCCGACTGGACCTTCGAGTTGCTGGATGTCTACCTGGCGGAGATCGACCGGGTGGCCAAACTCTATCGTCTGGATACCTATCCCCATCAGATTGAAGTCATCACCTCGGAACAGATGATGGACGCTTACTCCAGCGTCGGGATGCCAATTAACTATCCGCACTGGTCGTTTGGCAAAAAATTCATTGAGACAGAGCGGCTGTATAAGCACGGGCAGCAGGGACTGGCGTATGAAATCGTCATTAACTCTAACCCTTGTATTGCCTATCTGATGGAGGAGAACACCATTACCATGCAGGCGCTGGTGATGGCGCACGCCTGCTATGGACATAACTCGTTCTTCAAAAATAACTATCTGTTCCGCAGCTGGACGGACGCCAGCTCCATCGTCGATTACCTGATCTTCGCCCGCAAATACATTACCGACTGCGAAGAGCGCTACGGCGTGGACGAGGTGGAGAAGCTGCTGGACTCCTGCCACGCGCTGATGAACTACGGCGTTGATCGTTATAAGCGTCCGCAGAAGATCTCATTGCAGGAAGAGAAAGCCCGGCAGAAGAGCCGCGAGGAGTATCTGCAAAGCCAGGTGAATATGCTGTGGCGCACCCTGCCGAAACGTGAAGAGGAGAAAACCGTCGCCGAGGCGCGTCGCTACCCTTCCGAGCCGCAGGAAAACCTGCTCTACTTTATGGAGAAAAACGCCCCACTGCTGGAGCCGTGGCAGCGTGAGATCCTGCGCATCGTGCGCAAGGTGAGCCAGTATTTCTATCCGCAGAAGCAGACCCAGGTGATGAACGAAGGCTGGGCGACCTTCTGGCACTACACCATTCTTAACCACCTGTACGACGAAGGAAAAGTCACCGAGCGGTTTATGATGGAGTTTCTGCACAGCCACACCAACGTGGTATTCCAGCCGGCATATAACAGCCCGTGGTACAGCGGCATTAACCCGTACGCGCTCGGCTTTGCCATGTTCCAGGATATCAAGCGTATTTGTCAGTCGCCCACCGAAGAGGACAAATACTGGTTCCCGGATATTGCCGGTTCCGACTGGCTGGAAACGCTGCACTTCGCGATGCGTGATTTTAAGGATGAGAGCTTTATCAGCCAGTTCATGTCGCCGAAGATCATGCGTGATTTCCGCTTCTTCACCGTACTGGATGATGACCGCAACAACTACCTGGAGATCTCCGCGATCCACAACGAAGAGGGTTATCGCGAGATCCGCTCGCGCCTGTCATCCCAGTACAACCTGAGTAATCTTGAACCGAACATTCAGGTCTGGAACGTGGATCTGCGCGGCGACCGCTCCCTGACGTTGCGCTATATTCCGCACAACCGCGCGCCGCTGGATAAGGGGCGTAAGGAAGTGCTGAAGCATGTGCATCGCCTGTGGGGATTTGACGTGTTGCTGGAGCAGCAGAACGAAGATGGCAGCGTGGAGCTGCTGGACCGGTGTCCGGCGCGGTTGAATACGCTGTAGTGGGATTTTTTGCCCGGTGGCGCTACGCTTACCGGGCCTACGGGACCTGTAGGCCGGGTCAGGCGAAGCCGCCACCCGGCGAAAAAAAACCTCTCAATCGAGAGGTTTTTTATTTCAGCGGCTCTGAATCGCTAAATCACCCGGCAGCGTTTTCTGCATCCGGTGCCAGATTTCACCGGAGTCGTGGCCGTAACGACGCACCGTTTCATAGACCTGATCGTGCAGCCCTTCGGTGCAGAGTTTGCTCAGTTTATGGTAGAAGCCGAGCGCCAGGCTGCGGGCTTCAGGGTTAGCAAAGTAGTGACGACCAATGCGCGTATATAACCCTTTCATTCCATTCAGGATCAGACCGTAAACCGGATTGCCGGAAGCAAACGCCAGACCGCGGAACACGTTGTAATCAAGGGTCGCAAAGGCATCCGCGTGGTCTTCCACCTCATTAGCGGTGGCAAGCACTTTCAGCGCATCTTCAGGATGCTGACGAAACGCGGTGCGGATGAAAATGGTGGCGATGTTGGTGCGCACGGAAAGCAGATTATCAATCAGCTGCGGTACGCTTTCGTGGTCGAGACGCGCCAGCGTTTCCAGAATGTTCAGCCCGGACGTTTCCCAGAAGTTGTTCACCTTAGTGGGTTTGCCATGCTGTATCGTCAACCAGCCATCGCGCGCCAGACGCTGGAGCACTTCTCGCAGCGTGGTACGGGTGACGCCAATCAGTTCAGAGAGTTCGCGTTCAGCAGGTAGAATTGATCCCGCAGGGAAACGATTATTCCAGATGCTTTCAATGATGTACTCTTCCGCGAAACCCGCCGGGCTCTGCGCCTTAATGACCATAGTGAGATTTCCATTACACAGCTTTAGCAAATTGCACTCATCATACCAGAGGCGCGCAGAGGCAGATAGCGCAGCAGAGACAGAAAAGAGGGATCGCCGTTTCATTTTTATGAAATTTACAAATGGCTTAATCCCCCGCTCTGCCGCCATTTTTGCGTATACTGATGTCTTGTCTTATTTGACGGGTAAAGGACGTCTGTCGTGGAAATTTCATTTGGGCGCGCGCTGTGGCGCAACTTTTTAGGTCAGTCACCTGACTGGTACAAACTTACTTTACTGGTATTCCTGGTCGTTAATCCCGTTATCTTTTTGCTGGATCCCTTCGTTGCCGGGTGGATGTTGGTCGCCGAGTTTATCTTTACCCTGGCGATGGCGCTGAAGTGCTATCCGCTGTTGCCCGGCGGGCTGCTGGCGCTGGAAGCCGTGGTCATTGGAATGACCAGCGCGGAGCATGTTAAAAACGAGATAGCGTCGAATCTTGAAGTCCTGCTGCTGCTGATCTTCATGGTGGCGGGGATCTACTTTATGAAGCAGCTTCTGCTGTTTATCTTCACCCGTTTGCTGCTGAGCATTCCGTCGAAAACGCTGCTTTCGCTGGCGTTTTGCCTCGCCGCGGCCTTCCTCTCTGCCTTCCTGGATGCGCTGACGGTCGTTGCGGTGGTGATCAGCGTCGCCGTCGGCTTTTACGGGATTTACCACCGGGTGGCCTCGTCTCGTCCTGGCGATAACTTGCAGGACGACAGTCACGTTGAGGCGCACAACCGCGATGTGCTGGAACAGTTCCGCGCGTTTCTGCGCAGCCTGATGATGCATGCGGGCGTGGGGACGGCGCTGGGCGGCGTGATGACCATGGTCGGGGAGCCGCAAAACCTGATTATCGCCAAAGCGGCTGAGTGGCATTTTGGCGAATTTTTCCTGCGCATGGCGCCCGTCAGCGTGCCCGTGCTGGTCTGCGGGTTAGCCACCTGTGTGCTGGTCGAAAAATTCAACCTCTTTGGGTATGGCGCGAAGTTGCCCGATCAGGTCCGCCAGGAGCTGCATAAGTTTGACGAGCAGAGCCGCAAACAACGCACGCGCCAGGAGACGCTGCGCCTGATTGCACAGGGTTTCATCGGCGTGTGGCTTATCGCTGCGCTGGCCTTCCACCTTGCCGAGGTGGGGCTGATTGGCCTGTCGGTAATTATCCTTGCAACCAGCCTGGGCGGCGTTACGGACGAACATGCTATCGGAAAAGCCTTTACCGAAGCGCTGCCGTTTACCGCCCTGCTGGCGGTGTTTTTCGCGGTCGTGGCGGTGATTATTGACCAACATCTGTTCGCGCCGATCATCGCGTTTGTGCTTCAGGCTACGCCAGATTCGCAGCTAACGCTGTTCTATTTGTTTAACGGTCTGTTGTCCTCTATATCCGATAACGTCTTTGTCGGGACGGTATACATCAATGAGGCCAAAGCCGCGATGGAGCAAGGGATTGTCAGCAGTGAACAGTTCGAGCTGCTGGCGGTGGCGATCAACACCGGAACCAACCTCCCCTCCGTGGCAACCCCGAACGGTCAGGCGGCATTCCTCTTCCTGCTGACCTCGGCGCTGGCACCACTCATACGACTTTCTTATGGAAGAATGGTCTGGATGGCGCTGCCGTATACGCTGGTGCTTACCCTGGTTGGTTTGCTGTGCATCAAAATTACTCTCGTTCCCTGTACGCAATGGTTATTGCAAGCAGGTATACTTGCGGCGCATTAAAATTCGTTTACACTGCGCTGTCTAAGCATGTTCCAGGGAAATGATTATGTTGCGATTTTTGAACCAGTGCTCACGCGGTCGCGGAGCGTGGTTGTTGATGGCCCTGACCGCCTTTGCGCTGGAAATGGTCGCGCTGTGGTTTCAGCATGTGATGGGGCTGAAACCTTGCGTACTGTGTATTTATGAGCGTTGTGCGCTATTCGGCATTATGGGCGCGGGTCTGGTAGGTGCGATTGCACCTAAATCACCGTTACGCTATGCGGCAATTGCCATCTGGCTATACAGCGCCGGGAAAGGGATTGCGCTTGCCTGGGAGCACACCCAGATGCAGCTTCACCCGTCGCCGTTTATGACCTGTGATTTTGCCGCCCGCTTCCCGAGCTGGCTGCCGCTGGATAAATGGCTGCCGCAGGTGTTTGTGGCCTCCGGTGACTGCTCTGTACGCCAGTGGGAGTTCCTGACGCTGGAGATGCCGCAGTGGCTGGTGGGCATTTTTGTCGCCTACTTTGTGGTGGCACTGCTGGTGCTGATTGCCCAGCCGTTCAAACCAAAGAAACGCGATCTTTTTGGAAGGTAAAAGCAAAACGGCAACGTCAGTTTTGTTGGTCGGGTAAGCGCAGCGCCACCCGACAAAATTGCGCACAATAAAAAACCCGCCTCGGCGGGTTTTTTATTATCACCGATTAGGGTGATTCATAATGTGGTCTTCCCAGTCGCGCACCTCGGACTCTTTCACCGCAATGTGGCGCACGGAAATACGTTCACCGTGCATCGCCGCTTTCGACCCCGTCAACAGCGGATGCCATGTGGGCAGATCCTTTCCTTCCGCCAGCAGGCGATACGCGCAGGTATGCGGCAGCCACTCAAAGGTCGGCAGATTTTCACGGGTTAACTTGATGCAGTCCGGCTCATATTCGAAACGGCGCTCATAGTTGCGGCACTGGCAGGTTTTGATGTTTAACTGCTTGCAGGCTACGTTGGTGAAATAGATCTCGTCTGAATCTTCATCCATCAGCTTATGCAGGCAGCACTGCCCGCAGCCGTCACACAACGATTCCCACTCCGCGTCGGTCATGTCGTCGAGAGTTTTGCTTTGCCAGAAAGGAATGTCGTTCATCGGGATGTCCACACGTCAAAATAGAGCGCACCTTATAACGAGTCTGGCACGTTGATGCAAGTTTTGCCGCCCTTTTCAGGCGGCAAGGTGCTTTTACAGCACGCGGGTTTTCAGCGACAGGCCGTTAAAACTGACGTCCAGTTCGTCGCCGCTAAGCAGCGGCCCCACACCTTCCGGAGTGCCGGTGAGGATCACGTCGCCAGGTTTCAGGGTGAAGAAGCGGCTCATGTAGGCAATCAGCGGAACGATCTTATGGATCATGTCAGCGGTTGTTCCCTGCTGGCGGATCTCGCCGTTGACCTTCAGGCTGAGCGGCGTGTTCTGCGGATCGTCGGTAAATTCACTCACCGGAACGAAACCGGAAATCGGGCATGAATTATCAAAACCCTTGGCTTTTTCCCACGGCTGCCCCGCTTTCTTCATTTTGCCCTGGACGTCACGCAGCGTCAGGTCGAGCGCGACACCGTAACCCGCAATCGCTTTCTCTACATGCTCTTCAGTTGCCTGGCGCAGCGTCGCGCCGATCAGCACCGCCAGCTCCACTTCATGATGCACCGAGCCCAGTCCCTGCGGCAGAACCAGCGGCTGGCGAATATCGCACAGTGCGGTTTCTGGCTTAATAAACAGAACCGGCTCTTCCGGCACGGCGCTGCCCATCTCCTGAATATGTTTTGCATAGTTGCTGCCCACGCAGACCACTTTGCTGACGGGATAATCCAGTAATGCACCTTGCCAGTTATGATGTTGATACATGGTCGACCCCTAATCGGTTGATGAGTTGTTCCCGGAAGGACCCGGGCTTATTTCTTTCCGCTCACCTCAAGATGCTGTTTTAATAAATTCTCCGGTGGCGGCGGAAGCTGTAAATAATAGCCCTGCTCGGTTAACGCCTTTTTGACTTTCTCCAGATCGGCGTTCACCAGCTTCTTACGGCCGTCCAGCGGCAGCAGCATCGCCAGCTGCGGTCGGCCAAAGCTTTTCATTAATTCTTCAGGCACGCGGGAAAAATCGTCTTTCTTTTCGACATAAAGGTAGGTCTGGTCGCGGCTGGTACTTCTGTAGATCACACAAAACATGTTTTTACTCTGAATTAACGGGTGGTTGCTTGCCTCAATATACTCCTGACTATAACATGCCTGATACTCTTCGGAATATCGCGGCGATGTGTTGCGGTTAATAGCAAATTGAGTAAGGCCAGGATGTCAAATACGCCCATCGAGCTTAAAGGCAGTAGCTTCACCTTATCAGTGGTTCATTTGCATGATGCAAAACCCGAGGTTATTCGTCAGGCGTTAGAAGACAAAATCGCGCAGGCTCCCGCTTTCCTTAAGCATGCTCCTGTTGTCGTCAATGTAAGCGACCTTGAGGGGCCGGTTAACTGGAAGCGGCTCCAGCAGGCCGTCGCCTCCACGGGGTTGCGCATCGTGGGCATTAGCGGCTGCAAAGACGCAGAGTTAAAAGCCGAAATTGAACGCGCGGGTTTGCCCTTGTTGAACGAGGGCAAAGAAAAAGCCCCACGTGCAACGCCTGCAACCGTTCCCGCTCCCCCGCCTCCGGCGCAAAATGTAGCCCCAGTCACAAAAACGCGATTGATTGATCTGCCGGTTCGTTCCGGTCAGCGCATTTATGCGCCAAACTGTGATCTGATTGTTACAAGCCACGTCAGTGCGGGCGCTGAACTGATTGCAGATGGCAATATTCACGTTTACGGTATGATGCGTGGGCGTGCGCTTGCGGGTGCCAGCGGCGATCGAGAAGCACAAATTTTTTGTACTCACCTGACGGCAGAACTGGTGTCTATCGCAGGTGAATATTGGCTGAGCGATAAAATCCCAGCCGAATTTTATGGCAAAGCGGCCCGTCTGCAACTGGCAGATAACGCTTTGACCGTTCAACCGTTAAATTGATCCCTTTTAACAAGGAATTTCTATGGCACGCATTATTGTTGTGACTTCGGGTAAAGGAGGCGTTGGCAAGACCACCTCCAGCGCGGCCATCGCTACTGGTTTGGCCCAGAAGGGAAAGAAAACCGTCGTAATCGACTTCGATATCGGTCTGCGTAACCTGGACCTGATCATGGGTTGCGAGCGTCGCGTGGTGTATGACTTCGTGAACGTCATTCAGGGCGATGCCACCCTTAACCAGGCGCTGATTAAAGATAAGCGTACCGAGAACCTCTACATTCTTCCGGCGTCCCAGACCCGTGATAAAGACGCCCTGACCCGCGAAGGCGTGGAAAAGGTGCTCGACGATCTGAAAAAGATGGAGTTCGACTTCGTGGTCTGCGACTCCCCGGCCGGTATCGAAACCGGGGCTTTGATGGCGCTCTACTTCGCGGATGAAGCCATCATCACCACCAACCCGGAAGTCTCGTCAGTACGTGACTCCGACCGTATTCTCGGCATTCTGGCCTCGAAATCCCGTCGCGCGGAAAATGGCCAGGAGCCAATCAAAGAGCACCTGCTGCTGACCCGCTACAACCCGGGCCGGGTGAACAAAGGTGACATGCTGAGCATGGAAGACGTGCTGGAGATCCTGCGCATCAAACTGGTTGGCGTGATCCCGGAAGATCAGTCCGTGTTGCGCGCCTCTAACCAGGGCGAGCCCGTGATCCTGGATACACAGGCAGACGCAGGTAAAGCGTATGCGGATACCGTTGACCGTCTGCTGGGAGAAGAACGTCCTTTCCGCTTCATTGAAGAAGAGAAGAAAGGTTTCCTCAAACGCCTGTTCGGAGGATAAGTTATGGCATTACTGGACTTTTTTCTCTCGCGGAAAAAAAGCACCGCCAACATCGCAAAAGAACGTCTGCAAATCATTGTGGCGGAACGTCGTCGTAGCGACGCCGAACCGCACTACCTGCCGCAGTTGCGCAAAGACATTCTGGAAGTGATCTGCAAATACGTGCAGATTGACCCGGAAATGGTCACCGTTCAGCTGGAGCAAAAAGACGGGGATATTTCGATTCTGGAGCTGAACGTGACGCTTCCGGAAGCGGAAGAGTCGCGTTAATCCGTTTGTGGTTTTGTAGGCCGGGTAAGCATCGCGCCGCCCGGCAATTTCCCCGGTGGCGCTGCGCTTACCGGGGCTACAATTCTTTAGCGCGGATACCCTTCCAGCAGGATATTCAGGCGTTCGGCCATCAGTTCCCCCCGCCATCCGGCGACCAGTTCCGGTAAACCATTTTGCGGTTTCAACTTCCAGTGCCAGTTCAGCAGCTGGTTAATCTGACGACGTGAAGCCAGCAGTTCGGCAC
Organism: Enterobacter cloacae complex sp. 302F9; assembly: GCF_050030335.1. NCBI lineage: Bacteria > Pseudomonadati > Pseudomonadota > Gammaproteobacteria > Enterobacterales > Enterobacteriaceae > Enterobacter > Enterobacter cloacae complex sp. 302F9. The sequence continues at coordinate 2,721,432 of NZ_JBLGUC010000001.1, forward strand.
TCAGTTTGCTTTCCCCCGCCACCGTCTGCACCAGCGCTTTGATATCTTTGAACGCCTTGCGGTAGCCCGGCATATCCATCAGGTTAAGCAGCGGTTCTGGCAGTGCGTCCTCTGGCAGCTGCTGAGCTTTCTCTACCAGCGCGAGCAGCGTTTTACCGTGGAAACGGATCTCACTTCCGGAAAGGCCAATGCTGTCCAGTTCACCAAGGCTACCCGGCATATAGCGCGCCACCGCCCACAGGTGTTCTTCACGCACCACGAAGTTAACCGCCAGATCGCGCTCACGCGCTTTACGCAGACGCCAGTCAGCCAGCAATTGCAGACAGGCCAGTTGACGGGTGCGCAGCTGCCAGGCGTTGGTGATGTCACGCCAGGCTTCTTTCGGATCAACCACTTCCTGGCGACGCTGCTGCGTCATGCGGCACTCGTCCAGTGCGGCAGACAGCCAACCGGACGCCTCAGCCTCTTTCATGAGCTGGCCGGCAATTGGAAGAAGATAAAAGACGTCTGCCGCGGCGTATTCAAGCTGACGCGCCGTCAGCGGACGCGCGAGCCAGTCGGTACGCGATTCGCTCTTATCCAGCGTCAGACCGGTGTACTCTTCCACCATCGCCGCAAAACCCCAGGAGAGCGGACGACCGCTGAACGCCGCGAGGATCTGGGTATCAATCAGCGGCTGCGGCATGATGCCAAAGGTGTTGAGAAAGACTTCCAGATCTTCACTGCCCGCGTGCAGATATTTGGTCACGGCGGTATCCAGCAACAGCTCGCGCATTGGCGCCCAGTCGGTAATGCCGAGGGGGTCAATCAACGACACGTGTTTGCCGTCATACATCTGAATCAGACCCAGCTGCGGATAGTACGTTCGGGTGCGGACAAATTCCGTATCCAGGGCGATAGCGGGAAATTCACGCGTCACCTCGCACAGCGAAGCCAGCTCGTCGTTGGTAGTGATCATCTGGTAATTCAAATCGGACTCTCTTTTGTTTGCGCCCATAAAAAACGCCGGATTAACCGGCGTCTGGGCGATTAACGTGAAGCTCAGGCCTTATTGTCCACTTTGGCACGGGCTTCGTCACGTAATTCTCGTCGTAATATCTTCCCGACGTTGGATTTCGGCAGCTCATCCCGGAATTCCACCAGCTTCGGCACTTTATAGCCGGTCAGCTGACGGCGACAAAATGTTATCAGCGCATCCTCGGTCAGAGAAGGATCTTTCTTGACCACAAATATCTTCACCGCTTCACCGCTGCTGCCGGAAGGAACGCCCACCGCCGCCACTTCCAGCACGCCGCTGTGCTGCATCACCACGTCTTCGATTTCGTTCGGATAGACGTTGAACCCTGACACCAGGATCATATCTTTCTTGCGATCGACGATGCGCAGGAAGCCTTCGTCATCCATCACCGCGATGTCGCCCGTGTGCAGCCAGCCGTCTTTGATGATCTCATCCGTGGCATCCGGACGTTGCCAGTAGCCCAGCATCACCTGCGGCCCTCTGACGCACAGCTCCCCTGGCTCACCGTGAGGCACTTCGTTATCCTCATCATCCACCAGTTTTGCTTCCGTCGACGGGACCGGCAGACCGATACTGCCGCTGTGATAGTCGATATCATGCGGGTTAACGCTGACCAGCGGGGCGCACTCCGTCAGGCCATAGCCTTCCAGCAGATATTGCCCGGTGAGTTTCACCCAGCGCTCGGCAACCGCCTGCTGAACCGGCATCCCGCCACCCGCAGAGAGGTGCAGCGTGGAGAAATCGAGCTGCTGGAACTCTTTATTGTTAAGCAGCGCGTTAAACAGGGTGTTCACGCCGGTCATGGCGGTGAACGGGTATTTCGCCAGCTCTTTGACCAGCCCCGGAATGTCGCGCGGGTTGGTGATCAATACGTTTTGACCGCCAAGCTCAATAAACAGCAGGCAGTTCATGGTCAGCGCAAAAATGTGATACAGCGGAAGCGCGGTGATCACCAGCTCCTTGCCCGGGTGCAGCAGCGGCCCGTAGGTGGCATTAACCTGCTCAAGGTTCGCCAGCATATTTCGGTGGGTCAGCATCGCCCCTTTCGCCACGCCGGTGGTACCGCCCGTGTATTGCAGAAATGCCAGATCCTCAGACACGATCTCCGGCTTCACGTACTGCATCCGGTAGCCCGCATGCAGGGCGCGGCGGAAAGAGATGGCATCCGGCAGGTGGTATTTCGGCACCAGCCGCTTAACGTATTTAACGACAAAGTTGACCAGCGTACCTTTCGCGGTAGAGAGCTGGTCGCCCATGCGCGTCAGGATGACGTGTTTAACCTGGGTTCTTTCAACGACTTTTTCCAGCGTGTGGGCAAAGTTGGAGACAATCACAATCGCCGCCGCGCCGCTGTCATTCAACTGATGTTCCAGCTCGCGCGGGGTATAGAGCGGGTTAACGTTAACCACGATCATCCCTGCCCTGAGGATCCCGAACAGCGCCACCGGGTATTGCAGCAGGTTTGGCATCATCAGCGCGACGCGATCCCCTTTCTGCAAGCCCAACCCTTCCTGTAAATAGGCTGCAAACGCCCGGCTGCGCTCTTCCAGCTTACGGAAGGTCATCACTTCGCCCATATTCACAAATGCAGGCTGGTCAGCGTAACGCTGTATCGAGTGTTCAAATAATTCAATCAGGGATTGATAACGGTCAGGATTGATCTCCGCAGGGACATCCGCGGGATAACGGTTAAGCCAAACCTTTTTCAATGCATCACCTCTGAAATGAGTGTTCGTCGTCATCACAGCCCCGATAATAAACAGTTTGTTAACATTATATTAACTCAGCGTACCAGTTTATTAATTGTTCAGATTGCAGGTTGCGAAGCGCGTCACTCTTTTTTTTCGTTTTATCCGTAAAAAAACAGAGACAGCGGCTGAGCCGCTGTCTCTTTCCTAACAATAACAGTAAGTTACTCAGTTACGATTGTTTGAACCTGTGCAGGGCCTGGATTGTACCAACCCCAGCCACCGTAGCCGTAACGATACGGATGCGGTCCCCACATCCACGGATCGATTGGCTGTGGCGGCATCACCACCTGCTGGGCGATACGCCAGCGTTTGTAGCCGTTCACCTGCATGGTCATAAATTTGTATGGCGTATTGCCGATTTTCCCCGCCACCGAACCGGTAATCGGCCCGACGACGGTTACCAGCTGCCCGCGGAAATCTACCGGATCGAGGAAGCCGCTGACGTCAGCGTAAATCCGCCCGCGCGAGGCTTCACCCAGAACAGGCCGCGCGCCGTCGTCCAGCGGGACAGTGGCAATCTCCAGTCGGGTTTTACCCTGCTGGTTTATCACTTCAACCACCTTGCCGCCAAACCGCGCTTCCTGCCCGACATACAGCTCCGGGGCATTCATCACGCGTACCAGATCCTGCTGTGGCGTCGGGCTGGTGCCCTTGATCGCATCAGGAACGGTGACGCACCCGCTCAGTGCTATGGCAACCGCGCCTGCCATAAGAAAGCGTACAACTTTAGTCTGAACCGCCATGATGCGACTCCTTTTTCTCAGTTCCTGTTACTGAGATTCACTCGCGGCCAGGAAGTTTCTTCCACGCGACGGTGTTTCGTAAATAAACCGGTTCAGCATGTTCAACCGCCACGGTTTTTCCTGCGGCAAGCAGCTGACAGGCAATCGGCAGCATATCTTCTGCGGCGGGCAGGAGCATGTTACCGTCCACCAGCGTAAGGCCGGTGTCCTTCGCCATCTCAGGCCATGCCGGCCAGCCGGTTCCGACCGTCGCCCACTCACCGGAGAGCTGCTTCAGGCGCCCGGTGACGGCTTCAGGTTTAAGCACCGCTTCCGTCTCTTCGCCGTGCCAGACGCCGTTTTCGTCACGGGTGTACTCCGCCCAGTAGACTTCCCCCATGCGGGCATCAATCGCAGCCAGCACGCGGGTGGCCCCGGTCATGCGCCAGGCGCCCTGAGCCATGGTCGCAAGCGTTGAGACGCCGATCATCGGCAGGTCAGCGCCCAGCGCCAGCCCCTGCGCAATGCCAATCCCGATACGTACGCCCGTAAAGCTGCCCGGACCACGGCCGTAGGCCAGCGCGTCGAGGTCAGTCAGGGCGGTGTTGCCCTCGGTTAAAATGGTTTTTACCAGGGGCAGAATACGTTGGGTGTGTTCCCGTGGGCACTCTTCGAAATGAGCAAAAGTCGTACCGTTGTTCCACAGGGCAACGGAACAGGCCTCTGTCGCGGTATCAATAGCCAGAATTCGCATCAGTCGTCGCGCTCTCGCAATGGTCAGTCACAAAATGGCGCGCATCTTAACACACTCCGGGAAGAATTACTCCGCCGTCGGGTTCGCCAGGAAGCGGACCGCGCGTTTAATATCCCGCGTGCGCGGCGCGGGCGGCAGGCTGGCGAGGAAGGTGGCGCCGTAGGGACGCATCACCAGGCGGTTGTCGCAGATCACCAGCACCCCGCGGTCGGTGACGTCGCGGATCAGTCGCCCTACCCCCTGTTTAAGCGTGATGACCGCGTCCGGCAGCTGGACGTCGTCGAACGGATCGCCCCCGCGCAGACGGCAATCCTCCATGCGCGCTTTCAGGAGCGGATCGTCCGGCGATGTGAACGGCAGCTTATCGATAATCACCAGCGAGAGCGTATCGCCGCGCACGTCCACCCCTTCCCAGAAGCTGCTGGTCGCCACCAGCAGGGCATTACCGGCGCTGACAAACTGCTGGAGCAGCTGGCCTTTGCTGGTTTCCCCCTGCAACAGCACCGGTAGCGTCATGGTGGCGCGGAACTGCTCGGCCAGATCGCGCATCATGGCGTGTGAGGTGCAGAGCATAAAGCAGCGCCCGTTGTTGGCCTCAATCATCGGCTTCAGCATGGCCGCCAGATGGCGCGCCGCGCCCGGCTGGTTAGGCAGCGGCAGATTGCGCGGCACGCACAGCAGCGCCTGTTTCTCATAGTCGAACGGGCTCGGCAGAAGCAGGGATTCCGCCTGCTCAATGCCGAGGCGCTCGGTAAAGTGGTGCAGATCGTCATTGACCGACAGCGTGGCCGAGGTAAAGACCCAGGTGCCGGGCTTTTGCGCCATCACCTCTTTGAATTTATCAGCAACGGTCAGCGGCGTGAGCGCCAGGGTGAAGTGGCGCGAGGTACATTCGTACCAGTAGCTATAGCCCGGCTGGTTGATCTCTTTCAGCCGCTTCAGCCGCCCACGGTAGAGCGTGGCGCGCTCGAAAGCGGCGTCCAGCAGCGCTGAACGTCCGAGGGACAGCTTCGCCACGTCGTAACAGAGTTCAAGGGCATCATCGAGCAGCAGCAGCGCGCGCTGGATATTTTTGTCTGCGAGCAGTTCGCGCAGGTTGCCGCGATAGCCCGGCTCGCCAAGCTGTAAGCGGAAATCCTGTGCGCATTGCGCCAGGCGGTCCGCGCACTTCTGCAACTGCTGGGTATCTTTGAGTTCGGTGCGATAGGCAATGGTAATATCTTTCGCCAGATCCTGAAGCTGACGGCTGGAGAGCGACTGACCAAAATACTGGCTGGCGATGTCCGGTAGCTGATGGGCTTCATCGAAGATCATCACCTCCGCCTCCGGGATCAGCTCGCCGAAACCACTGTCTTTGACCACCATATCCGCAAGAAACAGGTGATGGTTCACCACCACCACGTCGGCGTCCATCGCGGTTTTACGCGCTTTCACCACAAAACAGTCCTTATACAGCGGGCAGTCGCTGCCGAGGCAGTTGTCATTGGTGCTGGTCACCAGCGGCCAGGCCGGGGAGTCTTCCGGCACGCTCGCGCAGGTGCTGATGTCCCCCTCCTCCGTCTGGTTGGCCCAGGCGCGCAGGACGATCACATCGCTCAGGGTTTGTACCGGCAGGTCGCCGCCCGCCAGCGCCTGCTGTTCAAGACGCTCCAGACACAGGTAGTTAGAACGCCCTTTCAGCAAGGCCAGACGCCCTTTGTATTTCAGCGCTTTCGCCACCGTGGGTAAATCGCGGCTGTAGAGCTGATCCTGGAGCGCTTTTGATCCCGTAGAGATGATCACCTTTTTTTTCGCCCGCAGCGCAGGAGCGAGGTAAGCATACGTTTTCCCCGTACCGGTGCCGGCCTCCACGACCAGCGGCTGCGCCTTGTCGATGGCGTGCGCGACGGCATGCGCCATCTGACGTTGGGGTTCGCGCGGTTTAAAGCCGGGAATAGCCTGTGCTAACTGACCTTCTGGGGAAAAATCGTCTGCCACGGTGTTCTCTCACTGTATTTTTGCACAGGGATTATGTCAGCCCCTTCTCTCCGGTGCCACCCCAAATAGTGACGACGGCGGAACATTATGGCAGTCTTGCCGCCTGACGACGAAAGATAACGAGGATACGTTTATGACAATTACGCGCATTGATGCCGAAGCCCGCTGGTCTGACGTGGTGATCCACAACCAGACGCTGTACTACACCGGCGTCCCTGCCAATCTGGACGCTGACGCCTTCGAGCAGACCGCCAACACCCTGGCGCAGATCGACGCCGTACTGGAAAAACAGGGCAGCGATAAATCCCGCATTCTGGATGCGACGATTTTTCTGGCGAATAAAGACGATTTCGCGGCGATGAATAAAGCCTGGGATGCGTGGGTGGTGGCGGGTCACGCGCCTGTACGCTGCACCGTACAGGCCACGCTGATGAAACCGGAATATAAGGTTGAGATCAAGATTATCGCGGCAGTGTAAGCCGGTTATTCTTCATCTTCATCCTCAAAGCGCGCCACGATCCGCTCGCCGGTATGGGTGGCGCGAAGTTCTTCCGCGACCTGGGAAATTGCCTGTCCGCTGCTCATCCCCTGGGACATCAGCTCCTGAATACGTTCAACGGCTTTCTGCTGTTGGTCATGGCTGAGAGAAGGTAAACCTGCAAACATCGTTAACTCCTGCTAAATTATTCGCGCTAATTATTTCACGCTGCCCGGTAGTATGCCATACATGAACATGCGCTTCCCCACTGTTATGACCTTGCCCTGGCGTGCAGACGCCGCCGAGTTCTGGTTTGCCCGTCTGAGCCACCTTCCTTTTGCCATGCTGCTGCACTCAGGGCATGCGGATCACCCCTACAGCCGCTTTGATATTCTGGTGGCCGACCCGGTTAAAACGCTGACGACCGATGCGCTGTCGCCAACGGACGATCCGCTGATGCGGCTTCAGAACGAGATCCATGCTCTGGGCTTATCTGCCACACCGGATCCGGATCTGCCTTTCCAGGGGGGCGCGCTGGGCCTGTTTGGTTACGATCTGGGTCGCCGTTTCGAAAAGCTGCCCGAGCATGCGCAGGCGGATATTTCCCTGCCGGATATGGCGGTGGGGCTCTATGACTGGGCGCTGATCGTAGATCACCGTAAGCAGACGGTTTCTCTGCTAAGCCACCGGGACGTGCAGGCGCGTCTGGCCTGGCTTGAGGCGCAACGGCCCGCCGCCCCGGAACGCTTTATGCTAACCTCCGGCTGGCGCTCGAACATGAGCGCGGAGGAATACGCGGAAAAATTCTCCCGCGTGCAGGCGTATCTTCACAGCGGCGACTGTTATCAGGTCAACCTCGCCCAGCGTTTCCAGGCGGCATACGAGGGAGACGAATGGCAGGCGTTTACCCGCCTCAATGCCAGCAATAAGGCCCCGTTCAGCGCATTTTTACGCCTTGAACACGGCGCCATCCTCAGCCTTTCGCCTGAGCGTTTTATTCACCTGGCTGACGGTATGATTCAGACCCGCCCGATAAAGGGCACCCTGCCGCGCCTTGCGGATGCCGACGCCGACCGTCAGCAGGCGGAGACGCTGGCGGCCTCGCCGAAAGATCGCGCTGAAAACCTGATGATTGTCGATCTGATGCGCAATGATATTGGCCGCGTCGCCGAGCCGGGCAGCGTGCGCGTGCCGGAGCTGTTCGTCGTGGAGCCATTTCCGGCGGTGCATCATCTGGTCAGCACCATCACCGCACGTCTGCCGGCCTCGCGAACCGCCTGCGATCTGCTCCGCGCCGCGTTTCCGGGCGGCTCCATTACCGGCGCGCCGAAGGTCCGGGCGATGGAGATCATCGACGAACTGGAACCGCATCGCCGCAACGCCTGGTGCGGCAGCATCGGCTATGTGAGTCTGTGCGGCACCATGGATACCAGCATCACTATTCGCACCCTGACGGCCTGCGAGGGTAACCTGTACTGTTCCGCAGGCGGTGGCATTGTGGCCGACAGCCAGGCGGAAGCGGAATATCAGGAAACCTTTGATAAAGTGAATCGTATCCTGAAACAACTGGAGAACTCACGGTGAGGAAAGACAACCTGACGCTGGATGATTTTCTGTCGCGCTTTCAGCTTCTGCGGCCCCAGGTTAACCGCGCCACGCTGAATCAACGTCAGGCGGCGGTGCTGATCCCGGTCGTGCGTCGTGAGCAGCCGGGTCTGTTGCTTACCCAGCGCTCACCGCATATGCGAAAACACGCCGGTCAGGTTGCGTTCCCGGGCGGCGCGGTGGACAGCACCGATGCATCCCTGATTGCCGCCGCACTGCGCGAAGCGCATGAGGAAGTGGCGATCCCCCCGGAGGCGGTCGAGGTGATCGGCGTGCTGCCGCCAGTGGATAGCGTAACCGGTTTTCAGGTCACGCCGGTCGTTGGCATTATTCCGCCCGATCTTCAATATCACGCCAGCGTCGATGAAGTTTCAGCGGTATTCGAAATGCCGCTGGAAGAGGCCCTTCGTCTGGGTCGCTATCACCCGCTGGATATTCACCGCCGCGGACACGATCATCGGGTCTGGCTGTCGTGGTATCAGCATTATTTTGTCTGGGGCATGACGGCAGGCATCATTCGTGAGCTGGCCCTGCAAATCGGCCTGAAGCCTTGACTATACTTTACATTCCACCCTTTTCTGGCAGGTTTGCGATCGGCGTCGCGCTATTAGCAAAACCATCGTTAACCATTAGTTTAATTCATGTGAATAGTTAAGCCGAGGTTGGTGTTCCCTCTTACACTATGCGCAGTTATAACATCGTTACTGGAACCCCAGTAACCCTGTCAGGAGTGTGAAAGTGATTAGTATATTCGACATGTTCAAAGTGGGGATTGGTCCATCTTCTTCCCACACTGTAGGGCCGATGAAGGCCGGTAAACAGTTCGTCGATGATCTGGTCGAAAAAGGATTACTGGAAAGCGTTACCCGTATCGCCGTAGACGTTTACGGTTCACTGTCATTAACGGGTAAAGGCCACCACACCGATATCGCCATTATTATGGGTCTGGCGGGCAATATGCCGGACACAGTTGATATTGATGCCATTCCGGCATTTATCCGCGACGTGGAAACGCGCGGTCGTTTGCTGCTGGCTAACGGCCAGCAGGAAGTGGACTTCCCGCAGGATGACGGGATGCGTTTCCGTAGCGACAACCTGCCGCTGCATGAAAACGGCATGACCATCCACGCCTGGAGTGGCGAAAAAGAGATCTACAGCAAAACTTACTACTCCATCGGCGGCGGCTTTATCGTTGACGAAGAACACTTTGGTAAAGAGAGCGCGGGCGACGTCAATGTGCCCTATCCGTTTAAATCGGCCACCGAGATGCTGGGCTACTGCAAAGAGACCGGTCTGTCCCTGTCAGGCATGGTGATGCAGAACGAACTGGCGCTGCACAGCAAGAAAGAGATCGAAGACTATTTTGCTAACGTGTGGCAAACCATGCGCGCCTGTATTGACCGCGGGATGAACACCGAGGGTGTTCTGCCTGGGCCACTGCGCGTACCGCGTCGTGCCTCTGCTCTGCGCCGCATGCTGGTCACTACCGACAAGTTCTCCAATGACCCAATGAACGTGGTCGACTGGGTGAACATGTTTGCCCTCGCGGTTAACGAAGAGAACGCAGCGGGTGGTCGCGTCGTGACGGCGCCAACCAACGGCGCGTGCGGTATCGTTCCGGCGGTGCTGGCCTATTACGATCACTTTATTGAGCCCGTGACGCCGGACATCTATATCCGCTATTTCCTCGCGGCAGGTGCTATCGGCGCGCTGTACAAAATGAATGCGTCCATCTCTGGTGCCGAAGTAGGCTGTCAGGGTGAAGTGGGCGTGGCCTGCTCTATGGCAGCAGCGGGTCTGGCGGAACTGCTGGGCGCCAGCCCTGAGCAGGTGTGCGTGGCGGCGGAAATCGGTATGGAGCACAACCTCGGTCTGACCTGTGACCCGGTTGCCGGCCAGGTGCAGGTGCCGTGCATTGAGCGTAACGCCATCGCCTCCGTCAAAGCGATCAACGCCTCACGTATGGCGATGCGCCGTACCAGCGAGCCACGCGTGTCGCTGGATAAGGTTATTGAAACTATGTACGAAACCGGCAAGGACATGAACGCGAAGTACCGTGAGACCTCGCGCGGCGGTCTGGCCATTAAGGTGCAGTGCGACTAAGCCTTCCTTTCGCCCATCTGCAACGGATGGGCGAATTTTCCCCTCTCGTCTCGTCGCTTCACGTATTCCCCACTACACTGTCACTGTTGCGTCTGGCTTTTCCGGCCGGTGCTTAACAGGCGACCGTTCATGCAAACTGCACAAACGATCATTAAAGACTATCGCCGAAAACGCGTTATCGTCTGTGTCACGGTTGCGCTCGTTACGCTCGTCCTGACGCTGGGTATTCGCTTTATTTCACAGCGCAACATAAATCAGGATCGGATCCACGACTTTACCCACCACACCGTGCGTGCGCTTGATAAGGTGCTTCTTTCGTTAGAGGCCCAGCGGGAAACGCTACTTTCACTGGTTGGCATACCCTGTTCCGAAGCAAATCTGATCCTGCGAAAACAGGCGGCGCTCCTCCAGACCGTACGCTCCATCGCCCTCATTCAAGACGGAATACTGTATTGCTCAAGCGTCTTTGGCAGCCGTAATGTGCCCGTCAGTGAGTTTGTGCCGGAGCTGCCGGTCAGTGAATCCAGGCTGTTGCTGCTGACCGATCGGTGGCTGGTAAAAGGCAGCCCGGTACTGATTCAGTGGTCTCCCCTCGCGAGCGACGGCAACGACGGGGTGATGGAGGTGGTGAATATCGATCTCATCACTAAAATGATTCTTGAGCCGCAGCGGCCGCAGATCACCGACGTTGTCCTGAGAGTAGGAGATAACTTCCTCCGCGACGGGCAACAGGTGACGACTACGCCGACCTTCGATGAAAACGCCTCCCTGCTGGAACAATCGTCACAGCATTACCCTTTCAGCGTCACGGTGAGCGGCCCCGGGCCTGGCGAAATGGCGTTAAAAAATCTGCCCACCCAGCTGCCGCTGGCGTTAATGCTCAGCTTACTGATGGGCTATATCGCCTGGCTCGCCACCGCGCGGCGCATCAGTTTCACCTGGGAAATCAATATGGGAATTGCGGCCAGGGAGTTTGAGCTCTTCTGCCAGCCGCTGGTGAATGCCCGCACCCGGGAATGCGTCGGCGTCGAGATCCTCCTGCGCTGGAACAACCCGCGTCAGGGATGGATTTCGCCCGATGTCTTTATCCCTCTGGCCGAAGAACATAACCTGATTGTTCCGCTTACCCGCTACGTCATCAGCGAAACGGTGCGGCAGATAGGCTATTTCCCGGCCTCGCGCGATTTCCATATCGGCATTAACGTGGCCGCCAGCCATTTTCGCCGCGCTGCGCTGATCCAGGATCTCAACCGCATCTGGTTTAACGCCAGCCCTGTTCAACAGTTGATCGTGGAGTTAACCGAACGCGATGCGTTGCTGGATGTGGATTACCGCATCGTGCGGGAGCTGCACCGCAAAGGGGTGAAACTTGCGATTGATGATTTTGGGACCGGCAACAGCTCACTTTCATGGCTAGAAAAACTGCATCCGGATGTGTTGAAAATTGATAAATCCTTCACCACCGCGATCGGCACCGACGCCGTTAACTCAACGGTAACGGATATTATTATTGCGCTGGGTCAGCGGCTGAATATTGAACTGGTTGCGGAAGGGGTGGAAACCGAGGAGCAGTCACGCTACCTGCGCCGTCACAGCGTACATATTTTGCAGGGGTACTTGTATGCGCGGCCAATGCCGCTGCGCGAGTTTCCGAAATGGCTGGCGGAAAGTCACTCTCCGCCAGCCCGCCACAACGGACACATCGTGCCCTTACTGCCGTTACGCTAGATAGCGTTACTCTTCTTCGTCGTGTGCAGAGTGCTCTTTAACAATACGCACCATATCAACGCGATAGTCGTTGGCTTCGACGATGGTAATTTGCAGCGGCGGCAGCTCCAGCACATCACCGATACGCGGGATCTGCCCGTTAACGGCAATCACCAGCCCCGCGACGGTGGCAATGTCTTCATCATCATTGACCACGTTTTCGACGCCCAGCGTGTGCGAGAGCGCGTGCAGGTCGGTGGTGCCTTTCACCAGCCAGCCGTCACCGTCGGCAACGATTTCCGGGGTTTCATCCGCATCAGGGAATTCACCGGCAATGGCTTCCAGCACGTCCAGCGGCGTCACCAGGCCCTGTACCACACCAAATTCATTGGTGACGATAACAAAGCTCCCGCGGGCACGACGCAATACGCCCAGCAGGTTGATCGGATCCAGCGTTTCAGGCACCACGATAGCGGGCGACGCGGCCGCTACGGCCTCGACGTTAACGCCCTCTTCCAGCGCCACCAGCATCTCTTTCGCGCGTACCACACCGATAATCTCATCCAGCTCACCCCGGCAGACCGGGAACAGGCTGTGTGGCGAGGAGAGCAGCTGCTGACGAATTTCGTCGACGCTCAGGTTGGCGTCCACCCAGCTGATCTCACCGCGCGGCGTCATAATGCCGCGCAGGGAGCGGGAAGCCAGCGAAAGCACGCCGTTGATCATGTAGCGTTCTTCTTCCACAAACGCGCCTTCAGGCACCGGAACCGGGTTACGGTTCTCGTTATCAGCCTGCACGTTGACCTGACGACGTCCGCCCATCAGTCGCAGAATCGCATCTGCGGTACGGGCTCGCAGCGGCTGATTCGACTGCTGCTTAATAAAGTTACGGCGCGCAATCTGGTTAAACAGCTCGATCAGAATCGAGAAGCCAATCGCGGCGTACAGGTAGCCTTTCGGAATATGGAAGCCAAACCCTTCTGCCACCAGGCTCAGACCAATCATCAGCAGGAAGCTCAGACACAGCACAACGACCGTCGGATGCTGGTTGACGAAACGCGTCAGCGGTTTTGACGCCAGCAGCATTACCGCCATCGCAATCACCACCGCCGCCATCATCACCGGCAGATGGTTCACCATGCCGACCGCCGTAATCACCGCATCCAGTGAGAAGACCGCATCAAGCACCACAATCTGGAGAACAACCACCCAGAAGCTGGCGTAACCCTTACCGTGACCATCATCGTGCTGCCGGTTCTCCAGCCGTTCATGCAGCTCTGTTGTGGCTTTGAACAGCAGGAACAGTCCCCCCACCAGCATGATTAAATCGCGGCCGGAGAAGGTGAAATCCATGACGGTGAACAGCGGCTTCGTCAGGGTAACCATCCACGAGATCACAGACAGCAAGCCCAGACGCATGATCAGCGCCAGCGAGAGGCCGATCAGACGGGCTTTATCACGCTGTTTCGGCGGCAGCTTATCCGCGAGGATGGCGATAAACACCAGGTTATCAATACCGAGAACGATCTCCAGCACGACCAGCGTAAGCAAGCCTACCCAGATTGACGGGTCCATTAAGAATTCCATGACACGCTCCTGCTAAAGGAATGACAAAACGGTGCCCCGCTAATTTCGGGCATTTCAAAGGGAATGAGAGTCGATGCGTGGCGAAGATCGCCGATGAATAAGGCGCGGAATGGCCTGGAAGATGACTGACGTCGGTGACGGTCCATATAGTGGGCTGTAGCCCTATACTCCTGAATAATTAAACGGACGCTAAACATATCAGAGACAATTGGTTTTTAGCAAAGATTTACGTTCCTTTGCAAACTTCTGTAACACACGCGGATTAACTTAAAGAAAAATCTGTAAGGCGTAGCTAAATTACGGATCTTCATCACATAAATTATTTTTTCACTATCTAAAATAATTCGCGGAAGTCTTAGTTTTTTGAACTCTAACCCTTATCTGAATCGATTCGGTTCGCCAATACGATTCTCAGTACGCCTGCCTGGCAGACGTATACATGATAATAAAAGGAGGTAGCAAGTGACCATTGCTATTGTCATAGGCACACATGGTTGGGCTGCGGAGCAGTTACTCAAAACGGCAGAAATGCTGTTGGGCGAGCAGGAAAACGTCGGCTGGATCGATTTCGTTCCCGGTGAAAATGCCGAGACGCTGATTGAAAAATACACTGCTCAGCTTGAGAAGCTGGATACCAGCAAAGGCGTGCTGTTTCTCGTGGATACATGGGGCGGCAGCCCGTTCAACGCTGCCAGCCGCATTGTCGTCGATAAAGAGCATTATGAAGTCGTCGCCGGGGTGAATATCCCGATGTTGGTGGAAACCTTCATGGCGCGTGACGACAACCCAGGTTTTGATGAACTGGTGGCACTGGCGGTGGAAACCGGTCGCGAAGGCGTGAAGGCGCTGAAAGCGCAGCCGGTTGAAAAACCGGCCCCTGCCCCTGCTGCACCAAGGGCGGCAGCACCGGCGAAGCCAATGGGTCCGAACGATTACATGGTTATCGGCCTTGCGCGTATTGATGACCGTCTGATCCACGGCCAGGTGGCAACACGCTGGACCAAAGAGACCAACGTACAACGCATCATCGTGGTCAGTGACGAAGTGGCCGCCGACACTGTCCGTAAAACCCTTCTTACCCAGGTTGCACCGCCGGGCGTCACCGCGCACGTCGTGGATGTCGCCAAAATGATCCGCGTTTACAACAACCCGAAATATGCGGGTGAGCGCGTGATGCTTCTCTTCACCAACCCGACAGACGTCGAACGCATTGTTGAAGGCGGCGTGAAAATCACCTCCGTTAACATTGGCGGTATGGCATTCCGTCAGGGCAAAACGCAGGTCAACAACGCGATTTCAGTGGATGCGAAAGATATCGAGGCCTTCAACAAACTGAATGCACGCGGTATCGAACTGGAAGCCCGTAAGGTTTCCACGGACCAGAAACTGAAAATGATGGATTTGATCGGCAAAGTGGGGAAATAAGCCCGGGCCGGTTTTTCATATAGAGCTTATGTAATAGGAGAAGTGCAATGGAGATTACTACTCTTCAGATTGTGCTGGTGTTCATCGTCGCATGTATTGCGGGTATGGAGTCCGTACTTGATGAATTTCAGTTCCACCGCCCTCTGGTGGCCTGTACGTTGATTGGCGCCGTTCTCGGTGACATGAAAACCGGTATCATCATCGGTGGTACCCTGGAAATGATCGCCCTCGGCTGGATGAACATCGGTGCGGCAGTTGCGCCAGATGCCGCGCTGGCGTCCATTATTTCAACCGTTCTGGTTATCGCTGGTCATCAGAGTATTGGTGCCGGTATCGCGCTGGCCATCCCGCTGGCCGCAGCGGGTCAGGTGCTGACCATTATCGTCCGTACTATTACCGTTGCCTTCCAGCATGCGGCGGATAAGGCGGCCGAAAACGGCAACCTCACCGCGCTCTCCTGGATCCACGTTTCTTCCCTGTTCCTGCAAGCGATGCGTATCGCAATCCCTGCGGTTATCGTGGCGATTTCTGTCGGTACCAGCGAAGTTCAGGGCATGCTGAATGCGATCCCTGAAGTGGTTACCAGCGGTCTGAATATCGCCGGGGGTATGATCGTGGTGGTCGGTTATGCGATGGTCATCAACATGATGCGCGCGGGCTACCTGATGCCATTCTTCTACCTCGGCTTCGTTACCGCTGCGTTCACCAACTTCAACCTGGTTGCGCTGGGTGTGATTGGTGCGGTGATGGCGATTCTTTATATCCAGCTCAGCCCGAAATACAACCGTGTCGCGGGTGCCCCTGCGCAGGCTGCTGGTAACAACGATCTCGATAACGAACTGGACTAACAGGTGAGCGAAATGGTTGATATGACAAAAACTACCACTGAGAAAAAACTCACTCCGGGTGATATTCGTGGCGTGTTCATCCGTTCTAACCTGTTTCAGGGTTCATGGAACTTCGAACGTATGCAGGCGCTCGGCTTCTGCTTCTCCATGGTGCCGGCCATCAAACGCCTGTATCCGGAAAACAACGAAGCACGCCGTCAGGCAATTAAGCGTCACCTGGAATTCTTCAACACCCATCCTTATGTTGCGGCGCCTGTTCTGGGCGTGACGCTGGCAATGGAAGAGCAGCGTGCGAACGGGGCTGAAATCGACGATGGTGCCATCAACGGTATCAAAGTTGGTCTGATGGGGCCGCTGGCAGGCGTGGGCGACCCGATCTTCTGGGGTACCGTGCGTCCGGTCTTTGCGGCGCTGGGCGCCGGGATCGCCATGAGCGGCAGCTTGCTCGGTCCTCTGCTGTTCTTCATCCTGTTCAACGCGGTGCGTCTGCTGACCCGTTACTACGGCGTGGCGTACGGTTATCGTAAAGGGGTGGATATCGTTAAGGATATGGGCGGCGGCTTCCTGCAAAAACTGACTGAGGGGGCGTCAATCCTCGGCCTGTTTGTAATGGGGGCGCTGGTTAACAAGTGGACGCACGTGAACATCCCGCTGGTGGTATCGACGATCACTGGTCAGGATGGTCAGACGCGCGTTACCACCGTGCAGACGATTCTGGACCAGCTGATGCCGGGCCTGGTACCGCTGCTGCTAACCTTCGCCTGTATGTGGCTGCTGCGTAAGAAAGTGAACCCGCTGTGGATCATCGTTGGCTTCTTCGTCATCGGTATCGCGGGCTACGCCGTCGGCCTGCTGGGTCTGTAATAAAATGCGTTACCGACCGGGGGCTTGCCCCCGGTCTTTTTATCTGGAGGATGAATGACTGTCACGGACACCGTACTGGTTTTATTTATTGTTGCCCTTCTGGCTTACGCGATCTATGACGAGTTCATTATGCCTCGCCGCCACGGCGAGACGCTGCTGACCCTTCCCCTATTACGCCGTGGGCGCATTGATGCGTTTATCTTCGCCGGTCTGGTAGTCATCCTGATTTACAATAATGTGACCAGCCACGGCGCAATATTAACCACATGGTTATTATGTGCGCTGGCATTAATGGCGATTTACCTGTTCTGGATCCGCTCGCCAAAACTCATTTTTAAAAAACACGGATTCTTCTTCGCTAATGTCTGGATAGAATATAACCGTATTAAAGAGATGAATTTATCCGAAGACGGGGTTCTGGTGATGCAATTAGAACAACGCCGCCTGCTCATCCGGGTCAAAAATATTGATGACCTGGAAAAGATCTACAAATTACTCATTAAAACTCAATGAGTTAATATTATAGCATCGGCTATATATTGCATTATTCTTAAACCAGCAATATAGCCGGTGCTATATCTCCTCTGTTAATTGCCTTATATTTGTTAACGATATTTTCACGCATAAATCTAAATGAAAATCGTTATCAATATAGTGGCTATATAAAGCCATCTTCGTTGTTGTTTTATATTCTCAAAATATGTTAAGGTTGCGCCCGTCGTTGGGGAGTAGCCGATTTCCTGCCTGCGGGAAATGTACGTGTCAACATACTCGTTGAAAAACGTGGCGCGTACGGATCGTTTTCAGCACACTGACTGTGCCAAAAGCGATCAGGCGAGACCATAGATACATCAACTGCTGTTTACTGGGGGCAGTGATGTGTCATATGGATATCCCCGGTCTGGACGCTCTTATGAATATCTCCGCTACGATCCTTCTGGCTTTTGGCATGTCCATGGACGCATTTGCCGCCTCTATTGGTAAAGGTGCCACCCTCCATAAACCTAAATTTTCCGACGCCCTGCGTACCGGTCTCATCTTTGGTGCTATCGAAACGCTGACGCCGCTTATCGGCTGGGGTCTGGGGATGCTCGCCAGCCAGTTCGTGCTGGAGTGGAATCACTGGATTGCTTTCGTGCTGCTGGTGTTCCTCGGCGGACGCATGGTGATTGAAGGCTTTCGTGGTAACGGCGATGAAGATGATGCGCCGCTGCAACGCCACGGCTTCTGGCTTCTGGTGACAACCGCCATCGCAACCAGCCTGGATGCAATGGCCGTGGGTGTCGGTCTGGCGTTTTTGCAGGTCAATATTATCGCCACCGCGCTGGCGATTGGCTGCGCCACGCTGATCATGTCAACGCTGGGGATGATGGTGGGTCGGTTCATTGGCCCGCTGTTAGGCAAACGAGCCGAAATTCTGGGCGGTATCGCGTTGATCGGGATTGGTGCCCAAATCCTTTGGGCACACTTCGCGGGTTAACCTTCGCGCTGCCAGCAATGGATGCTGAAATCCGTCTGGCAGCGAAATTCTGTCTGCGCTGCCAGCGTTTCCCACACCTCTGGTTTTGCCCGCCATGCAAACGGCGTCATTTGCAGTAACGCCACGGCTTCACTTCCCTGCAACGTCATTTCATACGCTACCGACTGCGCCTGCTTTAACGCAAAGCCCGCCAGCTGTTCAGAGTGCGGCGCATGCAGGTGAACTTCATCATAGATCAGCCCTTTTAACTCCAGCAGATGACGCGGCCCTGGCGTGACGGTGATAACCCAGCCGCCAGGCTTAACGACGCGCGCCAGCTCCTCTGCCTTGCACGGCGCATAGATACGCACCACGGCGTCCATACTCGCTTCCTCAAACGGCAGGCGGTGGCTGGAGGCCACGCAGAACGTTACCGCTGAGTAGCGTTTTGCTGCCGCACGGATAGCCACTTTCGACACGTCCAGCCCGTAAGTTTCGGCACCCTTCTCAGCCGCCACGTCAGCAAACGTGGCGGTGTAGTAACCTTCGCCGCAGCCGATATCCAGCATGGCGGATGCGCCTTCTGTCAGATATTGACGGAGTAAGGCGACAACGGCATCCCTGAGCGGTTGATAGTGCCCGGCATCGAGAAACGCCCGGCGCGCCTGCATCATCTCCGCGCTGTCACCCGGGTCCCGGGAGCGCTTGTGTTGTACCGGCAGAAGATTTACATAGCCCTCTTTCGCCCGGTCAAACTGATGTCCCTGTGGACAGATAAACGTTTTCTCCGCGCGCGTCAGCGGCGCGTGGCAAAGGGGACAACTGAAAGACATGACAGCTCCAGGGCGTAAACCAAAAGGCGAAGTGTACCGCTATTCGCCAGGGTTATAAACGGCTGGGTGACGCATCACGATCAGATGGTCAGAATCTGCCGGCAGCCCGTCTGGCTTCACATTTTCCAGGCGCAGGACGTTACCCATAATTTCGCTGAACACGGGCGCAGAAACGGCCCCGCCATAGTAGGCACCGTTTTGCGGATCGTTGATCACCACCACCAGCGCGAAACGGGGATCGCTGGCAGGCGCAACGCCTGCGGTATAGGCGACGTATTTATCCACATACTTACCATGTTCATCGATTTTTTTGGCCGTCCCGGTTTTTATCGCCACGCGATAGTTACGCACCGCCGCTTTGACCCCGCCACCGCCGGGTAACGCAACGCTCTCCATCATGTGCTCCACCTCGTGAACAATTTCCTTGGGCATCACCCGCTTGCCAATCACCGGCGGGTCGATTCGGGTGATGGACAGAGGCCGTTCAATGCCATAGCTGCCGATGGTGGCATACACATGCGCCAGCTGGAGGGGGGTAACCATCAGGCCATACCCAAAGGCAAAGGTCGCCCGGTCTAACTGGCTCCAGAATTTTCGCTGCGGCAGTAAACCTGCGCTTTCTCCCGTTAAGCCAAGCCCGGTACTCTCGCCAAAACCAAAGTGTTTATAGGTATCCAGTAACCGTTGCACGGGCATCGCCAGCGAAAGACGGGACACGCCCGTATCACTGGATTTTTGCAGGATCCCGGTCATCGTCAGCTCGGGGTAGTAGCCCACATCGCGGATACGATGGCCATCAATAGTGTAGGGATGCGTGTCTATGACGCTGTCAGGCTGTACCAGCCCCTGCTGTAGCGCCGTCATCAGCACCAGAGGCTTAACGGTCGAGCCAGGTTCAAAGGTGTCGCTGATCGCGCGATTGCGAAAATCATCCAGCGTTGCCCCTTCCCGGTTATTGGGGTTGAAGTCGGGGAAGCTCGCCATTGCCAGAATTTCGCCCGTCTGGATATTAATCAGCACCGACGCGCCTGATTCGGCTTTGTTCCACGCTACGGCATTATCCAGCGCGTCTTCGGTGATAGTTTGCAGGCGTTCATCGATACTAAGCTGGATATTATGTGCAGGTACGGGAGCCACCTCAGTAAGGTTCTCCACCACATGTCCGTAGCGATCTTTCCTGACCAGCCGCACACCTGCCTTCCCGGTAAGCTGCGTGTTAAAGCTTTTCTCGACGCCCTCAATGCCCTGACCATCAATATTGGTGAAGCCAATCAGGTTCGCCGCCACGTGCCCGGCAGGATAAAAGCGGCGGGACTCATCGCGAAGGTTGATACCGGGGAGACGTAGCTTATCGATCCACTTTGCCTGGGCGGGATCAACCTGACGGGCCAGGTAAATAAATCGCCCGTGCGGGTTACTGTTAATTCGCGATGCGAGCGTGCTCAGAGAAAGGTGTAAGGCATTTGCCAGGGCCTGCCAGCGCGAGTCAAAACCGATCCCCCCTTTTTCCAGCACTGTTTTGGGATCGGCCCAGACGGCCTGGACGGGTACGCTCACCGCAAGGGGTCGCCCTTCACGGTCAACAATCATCCCACGCGGGGCGTCTATCGCCACTTCGCGCAGGGAGCGCATATCCTCCTGCTTCACCAGATTATCCGGTTTGATAATTTGTAGCCACGCTACGCGGCCCAGCAGAAACGCAAGGCTACAAAAGATGGCGAGACACAGAAGTGCAAAACGTGCCGGAGTAAAATTTCCGGTGGTGGTTATTGTCTTTTTTTTCACCTTAACCCCAGGGCTGTTAATCAACGCCCTGATTTAACGGGAAAAGCGGATAATAAGGCGGGAAAACAATGCTAATAATCTCGCGGGTTTGCAACAAGATAATAACAGAGGAGGATTACGTAATATTTTGAAAAATAAGCGAATAAAAAAGCCCCGCATCGGCGAGGCTTATGTCTGAGATCGAAGCGCTGAGCGCTTCAGTCAGCAGTGATTCGATCAGATAGCAGTTACGTTAACCGCAGCTGGGCCTTTCTGGCCATCCTGAATTTCGAACTCAACGTTCTGGCCTTCAGCCAGAGTTTTGAAGCCGTTACCCTGGATTGCAGAGAAGTGTACGAACACGTCTTTGCTGCCGTCAGCAGGAGTAATGAAACCAAAACCTTTAGACTCGTTGAACCACTTAACTTGACCTTTAATCTTTGCCATTTGCAAAATTCCTTAGAGTGTTTTCTTAGCCCGCGGGCTTTGACATAGATAAAACTGAGACATTACTGCTTGAGGCACTAATATAAGGTTCGGCAGAGAAGCGGTATTCAACGACAACGTGTTTACTCAGGACTTCTTTACTGAAAATGCCACACATAAACAGAACTGTACCTCGTTTGACCCAAAACGTGTTATCACACACAACGTTTAATATGGCAAGCCATTTTTAAACGTGTCTCGATCCGCCGCACAAATTCAGACGTTACTCCATAACAATCTGCACAGTTATGCGAATTGTCAAATGAAGCGCCACCTGACCTCACTGCCCGCAGGGTGCGTTGACGCGCCCTGTAATCAAAGACTTTTTAAACATAGCTCAATCATTTCAAAGCGTCCATCCCAATCCCAGAATTTCTTTAAAGGAATGACTGAGTTAGAACATTTTGTGAAAAGTTATGCTGAAAACATTGCAACGCACCAACATGTGTCAGGGAATATACGATGTTAATTACATTTTGCTAACTGTATTAAAAACCACCATTTAATAAGTGTTATTCTGCACCAAAATAATGAAATTTTTATGACTCTGCCTCAAAACAAGGCAAGCAAAACGTTTCGATAAAAATAAAACACTTCAGTAAAGATAAAGCACACTATTTATTCAACGAAACTGAATTTGTTAAATAAGGATAAATATTCGCCAGTTTTCAGTGTGCTAAAACATGAGTTAACTGCTGCTTAATTAAATGCCGGGATGTTGTGGGATGCATTTGATAAGGGAGGGGATTTACGCCGTACGTCAGGCCACCTCCCCGCTCCGGGCAGACTATCGTTCAGCTACCAGGCGAATGAAGTCTTCCTCGTCTTGTTGTTGAGCAACAGCGTCCTTCGGTACCGCTTTCTCCTCCGGCTCGTTGGCTTCGCACAAACGACGCAGCAGCGCAGTCTGCCGTTTCTGCTGATCGAGCAATGCTTCCAGCAGCTCAATCTGCTCGTTTGTGCGGGAGCTGGCGCGGTTAACGAAAAACCACAGCACCAGCCCAACGACCAGCACCACCAAAGACATTACCAGGGATGCAATGCTCAGCAGCCCCGAATTCAGTAACTCACCCATTTCACCACCTCAGTAAAAACCGCCATTTTACCACTGCCGCCGCGTAAGGACATCACTCAGCGTAAAAATGGTCTCTACCAGGGGATAAACTTATTGATTGAACAAATGCCGCTAAAGAACTGTACATCCTGATCGCACATCACATTGATAGTCTGCGTCCACAGCACCACGCATGCTATCAACACTATAATCAGAATTACCCAGCGTATTTTTTTCACTCCACACTCCGTCTTATGACCTGATACAGCCAGGTTATCACGGTTATCTTAAACAGGGGCTAACTGTACCTTCAACAGACGCTTTTCGGAATCGTGCACTTGTTTCACTGCGTAAAGCCGTTACGCTTACTCTATGACAACAAAGAAAAAAGAGGCAACGATGCGTTTACTTATTCGTACAGTAATTGTACTGGCCATTGTCTGGATCGGCCTGTTATTAAGTGGGTACGGCGTATTAATGGGGAGCAAAGAAAATGCCGCGGGTCTGGGTATCCAGTGTAAATATCTTACCGCCCAGGGGATAAGCACGGCTCAGTACATCCATTCCGACAGCGGGATCATCGGGTTAACCAACTGTCCTGTGCTGCGTAAATCATCTGTTGTGGTTGATAACGGTTAATCCGCGTTGAATTTCGCTTACAGAAACGCCGCAAAAGTGCGGCGTTTCTATTGGTGGCGTCGATCAGAACGGATAATCGTTATAGCCCATCTGCTCTGAAATTTTGCGCGCTGCGGTATGCAGAATCGCCACATATTCATGAAGACGCTCTTCAGAGAAACGCAGCGTTGGGAACGAAATGCTCAGGCCCGCAATGACAACGCCGAAGCGGTCAAACACCGGCACACCGATGCAACGCAGCCCCTCTTCCTGCTCTTCGTTATCTTCCCCGTAACCCTGCTCACGCACTTTATCCAGCACGCTCAGCAGTTCTTCCGTACTGGTAATCGTGCGGTCGGTGCTGCGTTTGTACTCCACCCCGTCAAGGATTTGCTTCACTTCTTCGCGATCGCGCCAGGCCAGCAGTACTTTACCAATTGCGGTGCTGTACAGCGGGTTACGACGACCGATGCGTGAATACATGCGCAGGTTGTACATGGAATCAATTTTGTGGATGTAAACAATACTGTCTTCATCCAGCGCACCGAGGTGAATTGTCTCTTTCGTCAGTCGTGAAAGTTCACGCATCTGAATGTCAGCGCTGCGGATCAGATCCACGTTCTGCAAGGCGCGGGCGCCCAGTTCAAACAGTTTCAGGGTCAGAGAATATTTTTCTGATTCTCCTTCCTGCGCGACATAACCCAATGATTTCATCGTCTGCAAAAAGCGATAAACGGTGCTTTTCGACATCATCACACGCTGCGACAACTCTGTAATACCAATTTCACGCTCTTCTCCGAGCGCCTGCAAGATGCCAAACACCTTCAGCACGGAAGAAACAGAATCTGGCTGCTTATCCAAATCTGCGATTGCCATTTATCACCTCATGGAGAGTGTTTTATAAAAATCAGAACCGGTTTTTATTATAAATTCGTGTTATGCGTGCTGCAATCTATCTGGGTTTACTTCGTTACAAATCTGCGACATAAAACCGAAATAACGATGCTAAAATAGTTACTCTGAAAATAATTTCACGTTGAGCCATTCTTTTCCCATGCAAAAAAACGTTTCTGATGGCCTGCCCTTACCGCAGCGGTACGGGGCAATTGCCACTATTGTCATCGGTATTTCGATGGCTGTCCTTGACGGTGCGATTGCCAACGTGGCTCTTCCTACGATTGCCAAAGACCTTAATGCTTCGCCGGCAAGCTCCATCTGGATTGTAAACGCGTACCAGATAGCGATTGTGATTTCCCTTCTGTCACTCTCTTTCCTGGGCGATATGTTTGGTTATCGCCGGGTTTACCAGTGCGGGCTGGTGGTGTTTACCCTCACCTCGCTCTTCTGTGCCCTTTCAGATTCACTGCACACCCTTACGCTGGCGCGTATCGCGCAGGGCTTTGGCGGCGCGGCGCTAATGAGCGTGAACACGGCCCTGATACGGCTTATTTATCCTCAACGCCACCTGGGGCGCGGCATGGGCATTAACTCCTTTATTGTGGCCGTGTCGTCCGCCGCCGGCCCAACGATTGCCGCCGCCATCCTGTCCGTTGCCTCGTGGCAGTGGCTGTTTGCCATTAACGTGCCGCTGGGCATTGTGGCGTTCTTCTTCGCCCTGCGCTATCTTCCGGAAAATGGTCCGAAAAGTACCATGCCACGTTTCGATCTGCCCAGCGCCGTGATGAACGCGCTGACTTTTGGCCTGCTGATTACCGCGCTGAGCGGATTTGCGCAGGGACAGTCTCTGTCGCTCATTGCCGCAGAAATCGTTGCCATGCTTATCATCGGCTTTTTCTTTGTACGACGTCAGCTGGCGCTGCCCGTGCCGCTACTTCCGGTGGATTTGCTACGTATTCCGCTGTTTTCGCTATCCATTTGTACCTCCATTTGCTCGTTCTGCGCCCAGATGCTGGCGCTGGTTGCGCTGCCGTTCTTTTTGCAGAGCGTGATTGGCCGTTCAGAAGTGGAGACAGGCTTGCTGCTCACGCCCTGGCCGCTGGCAACCATGGTGATGGCCCCGCTGGCCGGTTACCTTATTGAGCGCGTCCATGCCGGGCTTCTGGGGGCGATTGGGCTGGTTGTCATGGCGGTGGGACTGTTTTCGCTGGCGCTCCTGCCCGCCTCGCCGGGGGATCTGGATATTATCTGGCGCATGATCCTGTGCGGGGCCGGTTTTGGTCTGTTCCAGTCCCCTAATAACCACACGATTATCACCTCTGCCCCACGTCATCGCAGCGGTGGCGCCAGCGGGATGCTGGGCACGGCAAGACTGTTAGGGCAAAGCACCGGGGCCGCACTGGTGGCGTTGATGTTTAACCTTTCCGGGCAGAATGCGACACACGTTGCGCTGATTACCGCAGGGACCCTGGCGACCCTCGCGGCTGTCATTAGCGGCCTTCGCGTCACCCAGCCAAAGGCGCAGGCATAAAAAAACCGGGCGGAGAATGGCTCCAGCCCGGTTCTTTTCAACCCGATTACGTTACTTCAGGTATTCGCCGCTACGCAGCGCTTCAATACGTTTATCCAGCGGCGGGTGAGACATAAACAGCTCGCTCAGCGACTTTGATTTGCCGTTGATGCAGAAGGCCATCATGCTGTTTGCTTCCTGCGGCTCGTAGCTGGTTTTAAGGCGTTGCAGCGCAGCAATCATCTTTTCACGACCCACCAGTTTCGCGGAACCGGCATCCGCGTGGAACTCACGATGACGGGAGAACCACATGGTAATGATGCTTGCCAGGATACCGAACACCAGCTCCAGCACCATTGAAACAGCAAAATAGATCAGCGGGTTGCCGTTGCTCTCTTCACCCTCATCACGGTTGCCACCCATAAACCCGGCAGCAATCTGTGCCAGAATACGAGAAATAAAGATAACGAAGGTGTTCACCACACCCTGGATCAGGGTCATGGTGACCATATCGCCATTGGCGATATGGCTGATCTCGTGAGCAATAACCGCTTCCGCTTCGTCACGACTCATGTTTTGCAGCAGACCGGTACTGACGGCCACCAGGGACGCGTCACGACGCGCACCGGTAGCAAACGCGTTAATATCCGGCGCGTGGTAGATGGCTACCTGCGGCATGGCAATGCCCGCCTGTCTTGACTGCTGAGCAACCGTGCTCATCAGCCACTGCTCCATATCGTTACGCGGTTGCTCAATAACTTCACCGCCCACAGATTTCAATGCCATCCACTTCGACATCAGCAGTGAAATGAAAGAGCCACCGAAACCAAACAGCAGCGCCATAATCAACAGACCCTGAACGCTGCTCGACTGAATTCCCGTCAGGCTTAGCACCAGCCCGAATACCACCATCACCGCCAGGTTGGTGAGCAGGAAGAGCGCGATTCGCATCATAATATTCTTTTAACCTCAGTTTAACAAAACGCACTATGCGATTACCCACATCGTATGGGTATTACGGCTATTTTCAAGCATCCAGACGGCGTAAGTCACCAGAAAGACACAACTTTACACAATTGGAAATCCGCCTGACGGAAGGAGGAGGTACATAAAGAAACAGGCACAATTTCTTGTGCCTGTTGGGGGATTATTTTGTCGGAGCAGGTTGCAGAGCGGGTTTCTCTTTTTCCAGCTTCGCGAGATCAAGCGCGATATGCACCGTCTCGTCCAGATACGGATCGGGCTCCTGGTAATCCTTAGGCAGATCGTCCAGTTTTTTGAGCAGAGGCTTGCCTTCACGTTTGAAGCGATCGTTGATACGCGCCAGACGTGTCGCGTCATCTTCATTGTTCTCTTTCTCACGCTGGGCATAGTTCAGAGACACAATGTTCCGTTTCGCTTTCAAAGCGTTGAAACGCGCGATGTCCTTCATGATGTACTGGAATTCCGGATCCTTCCCGATGCGATCGTTGTGATTTTTCAGCAGTTCCGGTCCGAACTGTTTCATATCACCCGATTTCACGAATGTCGCGGCATCAATGCTATCCCACGGCAGCGCGTTATCTTCAAACTTCTCGCCCGTTTCCGTCTCTTCGGTACCTGTCGGCATCATGATATCCGGCGTCACGCCTTTGCGCTGCGTACTGCCGCCGTTGACGCGGTAAAACTTCTGAATAGTGTACTGTACTGAGCCCAGCGCAGGCCACTCAGGGCGCAGCATCTGGTCGTAAATACGGTTCAGAGAGCGGTACTGCTGAACGGTGCCCTTGCCAAACGTCGGTTCGCCGACGATTAATGCCCGGCCGTAATCCTGCATGGCAGCAGCGAAGATTTCCGATGCAGAGGCGCTGAAGCGATCGACCAGCACCACCAGCGGCCCCTTATAGTAGACCACACCATCGGTATCGGCATCTTCACGCACTTTACCGTTGTTATCGCGCACCTGTACCACCGGGCCAGACGGGATAAACAGCCCGGAAAGCGAGACGGCCTCGGTCAATGCCCCGCCGCCGTTGCTGCGCAGGTCAATGATCACGCTGCTGACATTCTGCTTTTCAAGCTTCTGGAGCTGCACTTTCACATCATCGGTCAGGCCGACGTAGAAACCAGGGATATCCAGAACGCCAACCTTCTCTTTACCCACGGTTTTCACCGACATTTTCACCGCGCGATCTTCCAGACGGATACGCTCACGGGTCAGAGTAACGATACGGGTTTTGGTCCCCTTACCGGCTGGCAAGATCTCCAGGCGAACTTTGCTGCCCTTCGGCCCTTTGATCAGCGCAACAACGTCATCAAGACGCCAGCCAATCACGTCCACCATGCTCTTTCCGGTTTGACCCACACCGACAATACGGTCGCCTACGCTGATCGCTTTGCTTTTCGACGCAGGGCCACCGGCCACCATGGAGTTGATTACGGTGTAGTCATCGTCCATCTGAAGCACAGCACCGATACCTTCCAGAGACAGGCTCATTTCGGTATTGAACTGTTCGGTGTTACGTGGAGAGAGATAATTAGTGTGCGGATCAATTTCATGCGCAAACGCGGTCATCGCCAGCGAGAAAACATCTTCACTGTTGGTCTGCGCCAGACGACGAATAGCGAATTTGTATCGACGATTTAACGTCTCACGGATCTCTTTCTCGTCTTTGCCTGTAAGCTTGAGGCTCAGTTCGTCATATTTGACTTTTCCGTCCCACAGCGCATTCAGTTCAGCCTCGTCTTTCGGCCATGGCGCTTTGCTGCGGTCCAGATTAAAGGTGTCGTTGCCGGTGAAGTCCATCGGACGTTCCAGCACTTTCAGCGCGTATTGATAACGCTCAAAACGGCGCTTTTGCGATAAGTTGTACAGATCGTAGAACAGATCGAGCTTTCCGGAGCGCAGCTCATCACCCACTTCGGATTTGCGTTTAGCGAACTGTTCGACATCGCTGGCCAGCAGTACGTTATGGCTGTAATCCAGCAAGTTCAGATAACGGTCAAAGATTTTGGCCGAAAAGGCCTGATCGAGATCGAACTGACGATAGTGCGAACGAGTAAAGCGCGACGTCACGCGCTCACTCACCGTCGCGTGCTGAGTCTCTTCCTTGAGAACCGGAATTTGATCAACACGCGTAATATCGTCCACAGCGAAAGCATGGCCTGTTATAGCAAACAGGCCAGCCAGCGCGGTGAGCTTAAAAAAAGTGTTCATGCCAGGCTCGGCCTCCGTTTCAGAACAACAAGTGTTCTGCGCGTACAATCATTGACATACCAGAAGTCAGCTGTACACGAACGCCATCTTTGGTGATTTCCAGTACGGTGGCGTCCATCGCGTTGTTACCCGCTTTCACCTTCAGAGACTGACCTACGCTCAGCGCATTGATGTCAGAAACTGGGGTGTGGCGCGGCTCTTCGCGCGGCGCACGTGGGGCTTTAGCTGCGGGTTTGTCAGCACGCGGTTTGCGATCGTTATTTTCAGTACGACGCGGTGCCGGGCGCGGTTTACGCTCGCGACGAGGGGCGTCTTCCTGACCGTTTGCCGCTGCGGCTTCGCGTTTTTTCGCCTGCTGTTCCGCACGCTGTGCCTGCACGCGAGCTTTGGCTTCTTCAAGCTGCTTACGCGCATGTTCTACGTGCTGCTCGTCCAGCTCACCGCACGGGTTGCCGTCAAGGTCGACACGGGTCGCACCCGACTTGATACCGTACAGGTAACGCCAGCTCGAGGTATAAAGGCGCAAGGCAGAACGAAGCTGCGTTTTGCTGAGGTTCATCTCCCCCTCAACGCGCGCGACCAGATCCTGAAAGATACCGACTTTCAGAGGACGCGCTTCACCTTCAGCGCTGAAGCACTGCGGGAAACGCTCGGCCAGAAATGCGATAACTTCTTTACTGCTATTCAACTTAGGTTGATTTTCCATGAAATTTCCTGATTACAACGGACGTTGCCAACAAGCGCAGGCATGAACAGGCGACATTATAATGACGCTATCAGTAAATGCTACGTTATCCGTTGATTATCCTGCGACGCTCGCAAAGAATTTATGATAATCGGTCTCTGCCAGAACATTTTCCAGGTTTGCGGCCAGCGCGCGCAGCCCCTGCTCATCCTCGGCAGTAAAGCGGCTGAAGACCGTGCTGTCGATATCCAGAACGCCAATAATCTGATTTTTAACCACCAGCGGCAGTACGATTTCAGAATTGCTGCTGGCATCGCAGGCAATGTGGCCGTCAAACGCATGAACATCTTCGACACGCTGAACCTGACGGGTCGCCACTGCGGTACCGCACACGCCACGACCTACCGGGATGCGTACGCAGGCGAGTTTACCCTGGAAAGGCCCCAGCACCAGCGTGTCACCTTCCAGCAGATAAAAGCCCGCCCAGTTCACGTCAGAAAGGCGTTCGAACAGTAACGCACTGGTATTTGCCAGAGTGGCTAAGAAACTGGTTTCCCCTGCCATTAATGCCTTAAAATCGCGATTCAGATCCGCGTAGAATTCTGTTTTGTTCATTATTCAACCACTTAGTTATCTTACATAGTTACCGCATAGCCTATTAAAATAAGCATTAAATGCGCTCATGCTCAAGATGAATCCGTTCATGAGTTATTATAACTTTCAACAATACTAATCTGTGTGCGACTGATGGCCCTAAAAACACCCCAAATTACGCCGACACGAAAGATCGTTGTCCGTACGGTAAGCCAGGCTCTGCCCCGTGCACATTATCAGCGTTGTCCCCAGTGCGATACGCTTTTTATGTTGCCGAAGATGAAATCGCACCAAAGTGCTTTTTGTCCATGCTGCGATGCCAAAATCCGCGATGGCCGGGACTGGTCATTGACGCGTCTGGCAGCAATGGCGGTCACCATGCTACTGCTGATGCCCTTCGCCTGGACCGAGCCGCTGTTAAAGCTCTACCTGCTTGGCGTGCGTATTGACGCTAACGTGTTGCAGGGGATCTGGCAGATGACGCGCCAGGGCGATCCGCTTACGGCCGCCATGGTGCTGTTCTGCGTCGTTGGCGCGCCGTTGGTGCTGGTCGCGGCAATTGCCTACCTGTGGTTTGGCAACATTCTGGGGATGAACCTGCGCCCTGTCCTGCTCATGCTGGAAAAGCTCAAGGAGTGGGTGATGCTGGACATCTATCTGGTAGGCATTGGCGTGGCCTCCATCAAGGTGCAGGATTATGCGTTTTTACAACCCGGCATTGGACTTTTCGCGTTTATTTCACTGGTCCTGCTGAGTATTTTGACCCTGATTCATCTCAATGTTGAACAGCTTTGGGAGCGATTTTACCCGCAGCGCCCCGCGACCCGGCCTGATGAAAACCTGCGCGTCTGCCTGGGCTGCCATTACACCGGTTTTCCGGATAAACGCGGGAGGTGCCCACGCTGCCACATTCCGTTAAGATTGCGACGCAACAACAGCCTGCAAAAGTGCTGGGCGGCGCTAATCGCCTCCCTGGTATTTTTATTCCCGGCCAACATGCTGCCGATCTCCGTAATTTATGTGAACGGCGCCCGTCAGGAAGATACTATCCTTTCGGGGATTATCTCTCTGGCGCACAGTAACGTGGGGGTCGCCGCCATTGTTTTCATCGCCAGTATTCTGGTGCCCTTTACCAAAGTGGTGGTGATGTTTACGCTGCTTATCAGCATTCACTTTAAATGCGAACAAGGACTACGCACCCGCATCCTGCTTCTGCGATTTGTGACCTGGATTGGTCGCTGGTCGATGTTGGATCTGTTCGTGATTTCGCTGATGATGTCGCTCATCAATCGCGATCAGTTACTTGCTTTTACCATGGGACCCGCAGCTTTTTATTTCGGCTCTGCGGTGATATTGACTATTCTTGCAGTGGAATGGCTGGACAGCCGCTTACTTTGGGACGCACATGAGTCAGGAAACGCCCGCTTCGCCGACTGAAGCGAGAATTAAAACAAAACGCCGCATTTCGCCATTCTGGTTGCTGCCTGTCATCGCGCTGATGATCGCAGGCTGGCTTATCTGGACGAGCTATGAAGATCGCGGAAGTACCATCACGATTGATTTCCAGTCTGCGGACGGCATTGTCGCCGGACGTACCCCCGTTCGCTTCCAGGGGGTGGAAGTGGGTACCGTGCAGGATATTTCCCTTGGCAAAGGGCTGAACAAAATCCAGGTCCGGGCGAGCATTAAGTCTGATATGCAGGATGCCCTGCGTGCCGAAACGCAGTTCTGGCTGGTCACGCCTAAAGCCTCCCTGGCCGGCGTTTCCGGACTGGATGCGCTTGTGGGCGGTAACTATATCGGCATGATGCCCGGCAAAGGTGAGCCACAGGATCACTTTGTTGCGCTGGATACCCAGCCGAAATATCGGCTGAATAACGGCGATTTGATGATCCATCTCCGCGCGCCGGATTTGGGCTCGCTGAACAGTGGTTCTCTGGTCTATTTCCGCAAAATTCCGGTAGGCCGCGTTTACGACTACGCCATTAACCCGAACAAAGATGGCGTGACTATTGATGTACTCATCGAGCGCCGTTTTACCAACCTGGTGAAAAAAGGCAGCCGCTTCTGGAACGTCTCAGGCGTCGATGCCGACCTGAGCTTAAGCGGTGCGAAAGTGAAGCTTGAGAGCCTGGCGGCGCTGGTGAATGGCGCTATCGCCTTTGACTCACCAGCTAACTCCAGCCCTGCCGCCGCAGAAGATACCTTTGGCCTGTACGCCGACCTGGCGCACAGCCAGCGCGGTGTCATCGTCAAGCTGACCCTGCCGGATGCCAAAGGCCTGAAAGCCGGTTCGACCCCGCTGATGTACCAGGGTTTAGAGGTCGGGCAACTGACAAAATTAACCCTCAATGCGGGCGGTTCCGTTACCGGCGAAATGACGGTGGATCCGAGCGTGGTGGATCTCCTGCGGGAAAAAACGCGCATTGAACTGCGTAATCCGAAGCTCTCCCTCAGCGACGCCAGCATCAGTTCTCTGCTGACGGGAAGCACCTTTGAGCTGATCCCCGGCGAAGGTGCGCCGAACAAAAACTTTGTTATCGCGCCGGCGGATAAAGCCCTGCTGCAAAAACCGGGCGTGTTGACGGTTACGCTGAATGCGCCGGAAAGCTACGGTATCGAGGCCGGGCAACCGCTGATCCTGCACGGTGTGCAGGTGGGCCAGGTCCTCGAACGTAAGCTGTCGGAAAAAGGGGTCTCCTTCTCCGCCGCCATCGATCCGCAGTACGGCAACCTGGTCCACGGCGACAGTAAATTTGTGGTTAACAGCCGGGTCGACGTGAAGGTGGGTCTGGACGGGGTTGAGTTCCTCGGCGCCAGCGCCAGCGAGTGGGTTAACGGCGGGATCCGCATTCTGCCGGGCAGCAAAGGTGCGCTGCGCGAGAGTTATCCGCTGTTCGCCAATCTCGACAAAGCCATTGAAAACAGCCTCGGCGACCTGCCGACCACCACGCTGACCTTAAGCGCGGAAACGCTGCCGGATGTCCAGGCAGGCTCCGTCGTGCTTTATCGTAAGTTTGAGGTCGGGGAAGTGATCACCGTTCGTCCTCGTGCGGACGCGTTTGATATCGAACTGCATATCAAGCCGGAGTACCGCAAGCTGCTCACGCCAAACAGCGTGTTCTGGGCTGAAGGCGGCGCGAAAGTGCAGCTCAACGGCAGCGGGCTGACAGTACAGGCCTCGCCTCTCTCCCGTGCCCTGCGCGGTGCGATCAGCTTCGATAACCTGAGCGGCGCGGGCGGCAACATGCGTAAAGGTGACAAGCGGATCCTCTTCCCGTCCGAAACCGCGGCGCGCGCCGTCGGGGGGCAGATTACCCTGCACACCTTTGATGCCGGTAAACTGGCAGAAGGCATGCCCATCCGCTATCTCGGCATTGATATCGGGCAGGTCCAGAAGCTGACGCTGATCACCGCACGCAACGAAGTGCAGGCGACCGCCGTGCTTTATCCGGAATATGTGCAGACGTTTGCCCGGGCAGGCTCGCGCTTCTCGGTGGTTACGCCGCAAATTTCTGCCGCAGGGGTTGAGCATCTCGACACCATACTTCAGCCGTACATTAACGTTGAACCGGGTCGCGGCAACGCGCGTCGTGAATTTGAGTTGCAGGAGGCCACCATCACCGACTCCCGTTATCTGGACGGTTTGAGCATTGTGGTTGAAGTGCCGGAAGCCGGTTCGCTGGGCATCGGTACGCCGGTCCTGTTCCGCGGCATTGAAGTAGGGACAGTAACAAGCCTGACGCTGGGTAATCTGTCCGATCGCGTGATGGTCGGCCTGCGCATCAGCCAGCGTTATCAGCATCTGGTGCGCAACAACTCGGTGTTCTGGCTCGCTTCAGGCTACTCGCTGGACTTCGGCCTGACCGGTGGCGTGGTCAAAACGGGGACCTTTAATCAGTTCATTCGCGGCGGCATTGCCTTCGCGACGCCGCCTGGCACGCCTCTGGCGCCTAAGGCGCAGGCAGGTAAACACTTCCTGCTGCTGGAAAGTGAACCGAAAGAGTGGCGCGAATGGGGAACGGCGCTGCCGCGTTAATCTCGCAGGCTCCGGTGTCAACGCGCCGGAGCCTTTATGTTACACTGCGCACCTGAATGTTTCCCTGTGGTGTGCCCGTGGCTCAAAACTCCGTATTTCTTCCCGAACAATTCCTCGCACAGATGCGCGAGGCGCTTCCAGCTCATCTCTCTTTCGACGATTTCGTTGCCGCCTGCCAGCGCCCTTTGCGCCGGAGTATTCGCGTCAATACGCTGAAAATCAGCGTCGGGGCGTTTCTGGATCTCGTCTCCCCCTACGGCTGGCAATTAACGCCAGTGCCGTGGTGTGAAGAGGGTTTCTGGATCGAACGGGATGACGAGGAGAGCCTGCCGCTCGGCAGCACCGCCGAGCATCTGAGCGGGCTGTTTTATATTCAGGAAGCCAGCTCCATGCTGCCGGTTGCTGCGCTGTTTGCCGACGGGAACCAGCCTGAGCGGGTTATGGATGTCGCGGCGGCGCCGGGCTCTAAAACCACGCAGATTGCCGCCCGGATGAACAACCGCGGCGCGATCCTCGCCAACGAATTTTCCGCCAGCCGCGTTAAAGTCCTGCATGCCAATATCAGCCGCTGCGGGATCCACAACGTCGTGTTAACGCACTTCGATGGTCGCGTGTTTGGCGCTGCCCTGCCGGAAGCCTTTGATGCCATCCTGCTCGACGCGCCATGCTCCGGCGAAGGCGTGGTGCGTAAAGATCCTGATGCGTTAAAAAACTGGTCCGTTGAAAGCAACCTGGAGATCGCCGCCACGCAGCGCGAACTGATCGACAGCGCGTTTCATGCCCTGCGCCCAGGCGGGACGCTGGTTTACTCTACCTGCACGCTGAATCGCGATGAAAATGAGGACGTCTGCCTGTGGCTCAAGCAACGCTATGCGGATGCCGTCGAGTTTCTGCCGCTGGACACCCTCTTCGACTCGGCCAGTCATGCGGCCACGCCTGAAGGCTTCCTGCATGTCTTCCCGCAGATTTACGATTGCGAAGGCTTCTTTGTTGCCCGTCTGCGTAAAACCCGCGCCGTCGCTCCCTTGCCTGCCCCTAAGTTTAAGGTCGGCAACTTCCCGTTCACGCCGGTCAAAGGCCGTGAGGCGGCACAGGCGCAAGCGGCTGCGAGCAAAGTCGGCCTGCACTGGGATGAGAGCCTGCGCCTCTGGATGCGTGACAAAGAGCTGTGGCTGTTCCCGGTCAACATCGAACCGCTGATTGGTAAGGTGCGTTTCTCCCGCCTCGGTATTCGCCTGGCGGAGATCCACAACAAAGGCTATCGCTGGCAGCACGAAGCGGTCATTGCGCTGGCCGGCAGTGAGAACACCTTTGCCCTGACGCATCAGGAAGCGGAAGAGTGGTATCGCGGTCGTGACGTTTACCCGGAAGACGGCCCTTCACAGGATGAAGTCATCGTGACGTATCAGGGCTATCCGCTGGGGCTGGCGAAAAAAGTCGGCTCGCGGCTGAAAAACAGCTATCCGCGCGAACTGGTACGCGATGGCCGCCTGTTTACCGGTAACAACCGCAGCGCCTGAAAAAAAGCGCATTTTTTTACTGGCGATTTCGCTCTCCTTGTCTAGGATCAAAAATGGGTGACTGCACTGGTCATACCAGATTTTGGGCAACAAACCGGAGAGCATTATGACGAAAACCAGCGTACGCATTGGCGCTTTTGAAATCGACGACGCTGAATTGCGCGGCGAATCACAAGGCGAACGAACGTTAAGTATTCCCTGCAAATCCGATCCGGATTTGTGCATGCAGCTGGACGCCTGGGATGCAGATACCAGCGTCCCGGCGATCCTTGATGGGGAACATTCCGTTCTGTACCGTGAGCATTACGACAGTAAAACCGATGCCTGGGTCTTGCGTCTTGCCTGACCCAAAGAGAACCCGCCCGAAGGCGGGTTATTTATTACTGAAGCTGCGCCAGCGTCAGAAAGCCCCCGAATACTGCCCCCGTATCAATGTAGTGCAGATTGTTAAAATCGTAGCGTTTGTCCACAGGCGTATGTCCAAACCAGAAGTGATCCGCACCGCTAATGCCCTGCCCTTTGCCCACCATAAAGCCCATTAGCCGGTCGCGATCCCACAGCACGCGCTGGGCATCCACCGGCTTATGCCAGCCATATTCGGCGGAGGGATAATCCGCATGAGCAATCACGTTCAGACCGTTTTTGCAGGTTATTTCAATAATGTGCGGTAGGTCCCGACACGCATCGAGTAAACCCTTCGCCTGTTTTTGTTGAGCGTCCTTAAGCCCGGTAAACCAGTTACCGCCATTTATCGACCAGAGACTAAAATCATTATTTTCAAGCGCATCTAACGCCATTTGCTCGTGATTACCGCGTACCGCATAAAACCAGTTTTCCTGCATCAGCTGTAAACATTTTACGCTGTCAGGCCCGCGATCGATAATATCCCCCACCGAGATCAGCAGATCCGTATCAGGATTAAAATGCCGTCGTTTCAGCTCATCCATAAGCCACTGATAGCAACCATGAATATCGCTGACAACCCAGACATGACGCCAGTGTTCTCCCTCTATTTTCTGATACATAACGCCTCCTGTAAGAAGTATAACTGCCACAGAAAATGTCATGAGCTGGCGTTGGATTTTGCGAATCCAAACAAACCATAAACCAGCCGGAAATAAAGATCGCTGCGCTATTAATCCCTTATTCCCTGGCCTTTAAAATAGAGCGGAATAAAAAGAGGGATTTTCACGTGTCAAACATACACCTGCAAAACGATGTTTTTTATCCGCATCGCACAAATATTATTTCTGAACTGGTGAGAGGAAAACGCGTTCCCGGCCCAATCTGGCACAAACGTGATTACCGGTTAAAGTTCCTACTGCGCTCGCTTTTATTCTGGTCCTCCACCCATCGCATGCTGGAGGCCCTGTCCGGGCGCGATGATTTCGACAGGCTGCTCACCTCTCAAATTACCTTGCCGAGCAAAACTCACCGCCAGTATCTGATGCGCGGCCTGAACTCAAACGATCGGGCCGATGCTATCGTCAGCCACTATCAGTGGATTGATAGTCTGAAAAACATCGCCCTCGCCCACGCGCTGACCAGCCCGCAAGAGGTGCCGGTTGTCCGGTTCGAGGCAAAAAACGGCGAAATCTATACCGTCCACGCCTCGTCCGCAGGTAAGGCCGAACGCGAAGGCGAAAGCACGCTTTGGCTGCACGACAATGACAATACGCTGCTTGCCAGCCTGACGTTCTGTGTCGCACGCAGTAACGGCCGTACGGTGCTGGTGATCGGCGGCCTTCAGGGTCCACGTCGTCATGTTTCACGGGAGGTGATTAAGCAGGCTACCCGTGCCTGCCATGGGCTTTTCCCGAAACGCGTGCTGATGGAGGTGATCTTCCAGCTTGCCTCACGCTCGAACATTAGCGCGATTTTTGCCGTCAGCGATGAAGGCCATGTTTTCCGCGCGCTGCGCTACCGTCTGAGCAAAGGCCGTCATTTTCACGCCAGCTACGACGAGTTCTGGGAAGGCCTGAACGGAAAGAAACTCTCCCCCTTCTGCTGGCAGTTGCCGCTTCAGATGGAGCGTAAAGCACTGGATGAGATTGCCAGCAAAAAACGCGCCGAATACCGTCGCCGCTTTGCGTTACTTGATGATATTGCGGCTTCCGTACATGCGCGCATTGGTCCCGCAGTCGTCTCAGGCAAAATACAAACAAAAATTTAACAAAACAGCCAAAAAGGACTGGACTTACGCCTGCCGGGTTGTGGTATGTTTGAGGCAGGCGCACAGGAAGTGAACCTTCTGCTGAGACGAAAACCGGATTTTATCGTTTATTTTCAAGCAGATAAAAAGAGACCGAATACGATTCCTGTATTCGGTCCAGGGAAATGGCTCTTGGGAGAGAGCCGTGCGCTAAAAGTTGGCATTAATGCAGGCTCAATCGCCTTGCCCTTTAAGAATAGATGACGACGTCAGGTTTTCCAGTCCACAGTAAAAGTGGTCTGAAAAAAAGCGTCAGAACATCACTAAATGTGAAAAACCGCAGAGCTTTTACAAGCACCTGCGGTTTTTT
Source organism: Enterobacter cloacae complex sp. 302F9 (assembly GCF_050030335.1). Taxonomy (NCBI): domain Bacteria; kingdom Pseudomonadati; phylum Pseudomonadota; class Gammaproteobacteria; order Enterobacterales; family Enterobacteriaceae; genus Enterobacter; species Enterobacter cloacae complex sp. 302F9. The sequence goes on from NZ_JBLGUC010000001.1 coordinate 2,759,448, forward strand.
TTTTACTGGAAACCTGACGGCTAGCAGAGCTTTTCAGCGCGCTCAATAAACGGTGCCAGACTCTTCTTCTGCCCGGGGTTTGCCGGGTCATCTACCTGGATCACGCTGACAGGCTGTCCGTTACTTTTCCCGCTGGCAACCTGCTGCTCCGCCACGTCATTTAACGGATACTGCACGAGCGTACTGGGATTGATGACATACAGCGCGTTACCGGGACGGCAGGTAAGCATGACTTCTTCACGATTAAATGCCCAGTTGTCCTTACCCACTTCAAACCGGCTGACAGTGATGACCTGCGGCGCGGCTAACGCACTGCTGGCACAGGTGAGAAGTAAAAGAGAAAGCAGTGTCTTTTTCATATGTTATTTAACCTTGTCAGAAGGGTTCCCAGGTCGCGAACAGGCTGACGGCCGCCAGTACCAGCGCGCCCAGCACCACCTCTGCCTGTGTCATCCTGATAAAAATCTGTTGTTCCCGCCCGGCCTCCGGGCGAAAGCGTGGCACAAGAAAATACCGATTCGCCAGCGCAATTGCCACCATCATCATGACCAGCGTACATTTGAACAACAACAGCTGGACATAAGGCGCCTGCCACGGCACGTTTATGCCAACAATAAAGAGCGTATTGATTATCCCGGTCAGCAGCACGCCTGCCACGGCGTAATGCCCCACGCGGGAGAAGCGCATCATGGTAAAGATAGCGGCTGGCTGCCAGCGGCCTTTCGCCAGACGCATACAAAACAGCAGCGGCAGTAAACCACCCACCCAGGTCGCGGCGCAGAGCAGGTGAAGCGCATGGTTGAGACGATGCAACGCTCCCGGTGCGCCACCGTTCATCGCGGCATGTCCCACGCCCGCCAGCAGCACCAGCTGCCCCATCGCGAGCAGTAACAGCCGTGAGCCTTTTTGCGGGGTAAGCCATGCAGCGCCCGCCGTCACAGCGGCCAGCACCATTTGCCACAACCAGACGCCGCCAAATTGCGTTCCCAGCACGCTGCGCCAGACCGCCGGACGAATGACATCGCCCCAGCCGTTGCCCATCAACCCACTTTGCAGGCCAAACATCAGCAGAGCCGCTATCAGGCTGATTAAGGCCGCGAGTTTCTGCTGCCGCTGGAAACGCCGGGTCATGAGGCGCTGCAACGAAGACGGCGCAAACCAGACGCTGTAAAGCGCGTTGCCGAAAAGCAGCATCAGCGCAGCAAAATGGATAAAGCGTAACGCGACGTAGCTCAGGGTCAGCATGCTATTTCACGCTAAAGTGATAGCTGCCTTTGGTTTTGTGGCCATCCACGGAGACCACATGCCAGTCCACCGTGTAGGTGCCGGACGTCAACGGTTTCTCAAGAGGAACAATCAGCTTTGCGTTATCCTTCTCGTCACGCTTCACCGCGCCGGTCTGGATCTTGTGCTGCTGTGCGTCCGTCACCACCACGCCGCTGAAGGCAGGCTCAATGCCTTCCGAGAAGTTCAGGGTAATGACCTCTGGCGCCACCGCAACGGTATTTTCCTGCGGGGATTGCTGCTTAAGATGCGCATGGGCCAGAACTGAGGGCGTGATGGCTGAAGAGAGCAGAAAGACCAGCGCGCACGCGACACGGGAAGGGGTAAAATGCATCACAATCATTCCTTTTCGTTATGCCTGAATGCTAAAGAATAACTCTGTATAATTAACGAGTCGAGGAACATCCTTTGCTCCCTTGTCATCGTTGAACAATCGCGGTAACGTTGCCGCCGCAGAAAAAGGAGAAGGAAATGAACGTTAATCTGGCCGCCCTTCCTCAGGACGAGATGGACAAAGTGAATGTCGATCTCGCCGCCGCGGGGGTCGCATTCAAAGAGCGTTACAACATGCCCGTCGTGGCTGAAGTGGTAGAGCGTGAACAACCCGCGCATCTGCGCGACTGGTTTCGCGAACGTCTCATTGCGCATCGCCTCGCCTCCGTCAATCTCTCGCGCCTGCCGTACGAACCTAAAGTTAAATAAGCTTAACGTCTCGTTACACTTCCTTACGCGTTATGTGGCAGGATAAGAAAACCCTGATAAATTTAGGTGTAATCTTAAAATCCCAGCGACTTAGTGTATAAGGAAGTCACGATGTCACGATGGAATATTGCCGCGGCTCAGTATGCCCCGCGGCACAACTGTGTTGATGAGCACGTAAAACATCACCTGCACTTTATTGCCGAGGCTGCATGGCATGGGTGCGATTTGATCGTCTTTCCGGAGCTTTCGCTTACCGGCCCAGGCGGAACATCCTTACCCCCACCCCCTGACGATTTGCAGCTTGCCCCCCTCCTTCACGCCGCCCAGTCACGTTTCATCACGGTGATCCGCCGGTATTACACTCCAGCAACACGGCCAGCGCCAGAAAGGACTCGCGCTTTTCACCCCTAACCTGTCGACCATCCGGCGTTATCCGCAGGGCAACGGTGCGGGTGTTATTCCTGGCGATAAACGGTTAACCATCGTGGATAACCAGGCTGACGCCCCGGAACTGGACCCGGAGGCAACGCTGTTCACCAGCAGCCTGGCCGTGGGCGAGCATCGCTGGCGGCAATCCATCGGTTCGTTACAACGCTTCGCGCACAAGTACGCCATCGCGGTATTAATGGCGAACGCGCGCGGCGGTAGCGCGTTATGGGATGAAAAAGGTCAGCTGATCGTACGTGCGGATAAGGGAGAACTGCTGCTAACCGGTTCTTTAGGCCAACAGGGTTGGCAAGGCGATATCATTCCATTAGGCTAGGCATTTTGGATCAGGAGCGATCAATGCTGCGCGTTATCGATACCGAAACCTGTGATTTGCAGGGTGGAATTGTGGAAGTCGCTTCTGTCGACGTGATTGACGGAAAGATAGTCAACCCCATGAGCCATCTGGTGCGCCCGGATCGTCCCATCAGTGCGCAGGCGATGGCGATACATCGTATTACGGAATCGATGGTGGCGGATAAGCCGTGGATTGAAGAGATCATCCCTCTTTACCACGGTAGCCAGTGGTATGTGGCCCATAACGCCAGCTTTGACCGCCGCGTGCTGCCGGAGATGCCCGGCGAATGGATTTGCACTATGAAGCTGGCGCGCCGTCTGTGGCCGGGGATCAAATACAGCAATATGGCGCTGTATAAGTCGCGTAAACTCAGCGTGCGGACGCCGGAAGGGCTGCATCATCACCGCGCTCTTTACGACTGCTACATCACCGCAGCGCTCCTGATTGATATCATGAATACTTCCGGCTGGACGCCAGACGATATGGCGACCATTACCGGGCGCCCCGCGCTACTGACCACCTTTACGTTCGGAAAATATCGCGGGAAGCCAGTATCGGAAGTGGCGGACAAAGATCCGGGCTATCTGCGCTGGCTGTACAACAACCTCGACAGAATGAGCCCGGAACTGCGCCTGACGCTGAAGCATTATTTAGGCGAAGCCTGAGTCCCCGCCCGGCCTGGCAGCGTATCCTGCGCCAGGCCAATCAAAAAGGCGTACTCCAGCGCCACCCCCTCATAGGATTTAAATCGCCCTGATTTCCCTCCGTGCCCCGAGTCCATATCGGTACACAGCAGCAGCAAATTATCGTCAGTTTTCAGCTCACGCAACTTCGCCACCCATTTCGCGGGCTCCCAGTACTGTACCTGGGAATCGTGCAGGCCGGTGGTCACCAGCATATGCGGATAGGCTTTCGCCTCGACGTTATCGTACGGGCTGTACTCTTTCATGTAGCGATAATAGGTTTCATCCTGCGGGTTCCCCCACTCCTCAAACTCCCCGGTGGTCAGTGGAATGGACTCATCCAGCATGGTCGTCACCACGTCCACAAACGGCACCTGGGCGATAACCCCTTTAAACAGTTCAGGCCGCTGGTTGATCACGGCGCCCATTAGCATGCCCCCGGCGCTGCCCCCCATGCCAAAGCAGAGCTGCGGATCGCCATAACCCTGCGCGATCAGCGCATCGCAAACATCAAGGTAGTCATTAAAGGTATTTTTCTTTTTGAGAAATTTTCCGTCTTCATACCAGTGCTGACCCAGCTCGCCGCCGCCGCGAATATGGGCAATCGCATAAACAAAACCGCGGTCGAGCAGGCTCAGCCTGCTGCTGCTGAAATCGGCGTCCATGCTGGAGCCATAGGAGCCATAGCCATAGACGAGGATGGGGTTTTTACCTTTGTTGAAGTGCGCCTTGTGATAGACGAGCGACACTGGGACTTCAACGCCGTCGCGTGCGGTCACCCACAGGTGCTCACTGCGATAATTTTCCGACTCAAAACCCCGGACCTCAGCCTGTTTAATCACCTGACGCTGCCCGGTGTCCATATCCAGTTCAAACAACGTATCCGGGGTGGTCATCGACGAATAGCCGTACCGCAGGCGGGACGATTCCGGTTCCGGGTTAAAGCCGATCCACGTTACGTAAGCCGGGTCATCGAACGCAATGCCCACCACTTCGCGGGTTTTGCGGTTGATTTGGCGGATACTGGTCAGTCCGCGCTGACGCTCTTCCACCACCAGCCAGTCGGTAAACAGGGTGAACCCCTCCAGCATCACCTGATCGCGCGCGGGAATTAACACTTCCCATTTGCGTTCATCGCGCACTTTGGTTTTATAAAGGCCAAAGTTTTTGCCCTCGCGGTTCGAACGCAGGTAAAAGCTGTGCTGGAAGTGATCCAGGCTGTACTCATGATCTTTACGGCGCGGCAGGAAGCACAGAGGCTGCGCATCCGGCAGCTCTGCATCCAGCAGCAGCACTTCTGAGGTGGTGGCGCTGGAGAGGAAAATGATCACGTAGTGGCGAGACGACGTTTTGTGCAGGCTGACATAGAACGTCTCGTCTTTTTCCTCATACACCAGTTCATCGTCGGCGGAATCGGTCCCCACCGTATGACGCCAGACCTGATAAGGCAGCAGCGTTGAGACATGCTTTTTAACGTAGTAGACCGTTTCTGAATCGTTACCCCAGACGAAATCGGGGGAGACATTATCCAGCATTTCGGGATACCAGTTTCCCGTTTCAAGATTGCGGAAACGCAAACCGTACTGGCGGCGGGAGAGGTAATCCTCAGCCAGCGCCATAATGGCGTTATCGGGGGAAATGGACATGCCGCCCAGCGTATAAAACTCACTGTGGGCCGCACGTTTGTTGGCATCCAGCAGGATCTCCCATTCATCCCACTCGGCGCTCAGCACAGACTGGCGCTGGTAGATGGGATATTCGTTTCCCGGCTCATAAATATGGCGATAGCGATAACCGTTTTTGCACCACGGGGCAGAGACATCACGCTGGGGGATACGCTGCACCATTTCCTTCAGAAGTTGATCCTGAAGCGCCTGCTGGCTGGCCATGACCTGGCGGCCATAGTCGTTTTCCTCGTGCAGATAGTCCAGCACTTCTGGCCGGGAACGAGAATCGTCCCGCAGCCAGTAGTAGTTATCTATACGCGTATCGCCATGCGTGGTGATCGCATAAGGAGTACGTCGGGCTTTTGGAAGCATGGCATTCTTACTTTTTCGTTTTACATCCTATAAGGTTGGCAAAACACGCGTATGATGCAAGCGAAACATGGCCTTCTAGCCCACGAGGGTCTGCTTCTGCTGCTGAATATCCTGCTCAATTCCCTCACGAACGTCCTGTGGGATCTTCAGCGCATCGCCCAGGGCGTTCAGGTAGCTGCGCTCCATAAAGTGATCGATATCGATGGCGGCACAGCTCAGAAAATAGAGTTCCAGCGCCTCTTCTTCGTTTTTCACGCTTTGCGCCAGACGCTGCGGATCAAGCGGCTGTTCGATGGCCTGCGCCACCAGCGCCCTGCCCTGCTCCTCAACGCCCGCTTCCCGCATCTGCTGTTCAATTGCGGCACGTTCACTGGCATCAATATGCCCGTCGCTCTTGGCCGCAAAGACCAGGGCGAGGATCAACCGCTCGGTGCGTAAATCTAACGGCGATACCTGCTTCCCGTACTGCGGTTCATCCTGATGCGCGCTGCGCACCTTGTCTTTGTATTTGTTCCATAAGACGGAGCCTGCAATAGCCCCTCCGCCCGCCAGCAGCGCGCCGGTACCGTATTTGGTAAGCAGTTTCCGCGATGATTTATTGGCAACCAGCAAACCGGCCAGCCCGCCGAGCGCACCCGGCACCAGCAGCTTGCTCAGACCCTGCTCGCCGGACGACGAGCCTTTTTGTCCCAACAGGGATTGCAGTTGATTCATCCAGCCTGACATATTTTTCCTCACGTAACAGTGCGTAACCTTCACAGCCTAAGCGAGCGGGTGTCAGGAAATGTCTGTCAGTACTAAAGAAGCGCAAATTTCCCTGCTGTCCGGTTATCCCCATACAAGACAGACGCAAACGTTTTCGTTTATACTGCCCGCATCTTTTTCAGGGGGATTTTTATGACTCGTTTAGGAACCGCGCTGCGTCCCGCCGCGACGCGCGTCATGCTGTTGGGATCGGGTGAACTGGGTAAAGAAGTGGCCATTGAATGCCAGCGTTTAGGTGTGGAAGTGATTGCGGTGGACCGTTACGCGAATGCGCCCGCCATGCACGTCGCGCATCGCTCGCACGTCATCGATATGCTTGACGGTAATGCGCTGCGGGGGTTAATTGCCGACGAAAAACCGGATTTCGTGGTACCTGAAATTGAGGCCATTGCCACTGAGATGTTGATTGCCCTTGAACAGGAAGGCCAGCGCGTGGTGCCCTGCGCCACTGCGGCAAAACTGACCATGAACCGGGAAGGCATTCGTCGCCTGGCGGCAGAAGAATTACAGCTCCCGACCTCCAGCTACCGTTTTGCCGGGGATAAAGCTGCGTTTCTCCAGGCCGTAGAGGAGATTGGCTACCCGTGCATCATTAAGCCGGTAATGAGCTCCTCCGGCAAAGGGCAGAGCTTTATCCGCGACAGCAGCACGCTGGACAACGCCTGGGACTATGCCCAGCAGGGCGGCCGTGCCGGGGCCGGGCGCGTCATCGTGGAAGGCGTGGTGAAGTTTGATTTTGAAATTACCCTGCTCACCGTCAGCGCCGTGGATGGCGTTTATTTCTGCGACCCGATTGGTCATCGGCAGGAAGACGGCGATTATCGCGAATCCTGGCAGCCGCAGCAGATGAGCGCGCTGGCGCTGGCACGCGCACAGGAGATCGCCCGCAAGACGGTGCTGGCGCTGGGCGGCTACGGCCTGTTCGGCGTGGAGTTGTTTGTTTGCGGCGACGAGGTGATCTTCAGCGAAGTCTCCCCTCGTCCGCACGATACCGGGATGGTTACGCTGATTTCACAGGATCTCTCCGAGTTCGCGCTGCATGTACGCGCTTTCCTCGGCCTGCCGGTTGGCGGCATCCGTCAGTACGGCCCGGCAGCCTCGGCGGTGATCCTGCCGCAGCTGACCAGCCAGAATGTCACCTTTGATAACGTCGAAGGTGCGGTTGGCGCAGGCTTGCAGGTCCGGCTGTTCGGCAAACCGGAGATCGACGGAAGCCGTCGTCTGGGCGTGGCATTAGCGACCGGGGAAAATGTGGACGAAGCCGTCGCGAGAGCAAAAAGAGCGGCTGCGAACGTCAGCGTAGCAGGATAAAAAAACGGGCCGAAAGGCCCGTTTTAACTGTCTGGCTGGCCGGGTTAGGCGCAGCCGCCACCCGGCAAACAAACTTACTGTTTCGCGCCTTCTACCGCTTCGCGAGCCAGTTTAGTGATGCGATCCCAGTCGCCTGCTTCCAGCGCATCCGCCGGAACCAGCCAGGAGCCGCCGATGCACAGCACGCTTTTCAGCGCCAGATAGTCACGGTAGTTGGCCGGAGAGATGCCGCCCGTTGGGCAGAAACGCACCTGGGAGAATGGGCCCGCAATGGCCTGCAACGCTTTGGTGCCGCCGTTCGCTTCAGCCGGGAAGAATTTGAACTCTTTCAGGCCGTAGTCCATGCCCAGCATCAGTTCAGAAACGGTGCTGATACCCGGGATCAGCGGAATAGAACCTTCGGTTGCGGCTTTCAGCAGGGGCTCAGTCAGCCCCGGGCTGATGGCAAACTGTGCGCCCGCTTCGGTCACTTCCGCCAGCTGCTGCGCATTCAGAACCGTACCGGCACCAATGATCGCTTCCGGCACTTCTTTGGCGATAGCACGGATCGCATCCATCGCACAGGCGGTACGCAGGGTCACTTCCAGAACGCGAACGCCACCCGCAACCAGTGCCTTCGCCATTGGGACAGCGTGCTCCAGTTTGTTTACCACAATAACCGGCACGACAGGGCCAGTGGTCAGGATTGCTTCTGCACTTGTTTTCCAGTTTTTCATCAGAGTTTTCTCTCGCCAGATCGTTAAAATCAAGTCGTCTTAAAACGTAATACAGGTTGCGCCCTGCTCCGCACCGGAGAGTTTCTCACGCAACGCACCAAACATTTCGCGTCCGGTACCCACGCGTGACGCGCTCAGGTCAGGAATATGTGGCTGACGCGCCGCCAGCTCTGCTTCATCCACCAGCAGGGTTAACTCGCCTGTCTGACCGTTAACGCGGATCATGTCACCATCACGCACTTTCGCCAGCAGGCCGCCGTCGTAGGCTTCCGGGGTGACATGAATCGCTGAAGGCACTTTACCGGATGCCCCTGAAAGGCGTCCATCGGTTACCAGTGCAATTTTGAAACGGCGGTCCAATAATACACCAAGCGGCGGCATAAGTTTATGTAATTCTGGCATCCCGTTCGCTTTTGGTCCCTGATGACGCACCACGACCACACAGTCTTTATCAAGCAGACCCGCGTCAAAGGCAGGTAAAACGTCGTGCTGGCTTTCAAACACCACCGCCGGGGCTTCGATAACCTGATTCTCTTCCGGCACGGCAGAGGTTTTCATCACGGCACGTCCAAGGTTACCGCTCAGCACTTTGGTGCCGCCGTGAGGAGAGAACGGCTGTTCGAAGGTTGCGATAACCTGAGGATCGAGCGAGTCGCTCGCCCCTTCGCGCCAGTCCAGCTCACCGTTGTTCAGCCAGGGTTCAAGGGTATAGCGATGCAGGCCAAAGCCCGCCACCGTGTTGACATCCTCATGCAGCAGGCCGCCTTTCAGCAGCTCGCGCATCAGCACCGGCACGCCGCCCGCGGCCTGGAAGTGGTTGATGTCCGCCGGACCGTTCGGGTACAGACGCGCCATCAGCGGTACCACGGAGGAGATATCGGAGAAGTCATCCCAGTTGATCAGAATGCCCGCCGCGCGCGCCATCGCGACAAGGTGCATGGTATGGTTGGTTGAACCGCCGGTCGCCAACAGGGCGACAATCCCGTTTACGATGACTTTTTCATCCACCATTTTGCCCATTGGCATCCACTCGTTGCCGTTACCGGTCAGGCGCGTCACCTGACGGGCTGCGGCTTCGGTCAGCGCTTTACGCAGTGGCGCATCTGGCTGAATGAACGACGAGCCCGGCAGCTGCATCCCCATAAACTCCACCACCATCTGGTTGGTGTTGGCCGTACCGTAGAACGTACAGGTGCCCGGCGCATGATAGGACGCGGCTTCCGCTTCCAGCAGCGCCTGACGGTCCGCTTTTCCTTCGGCGTACAGCTGGCGGATACGGACTTTTTCCTTGTTTGGCAGACCGCTAGCCATCGGGCCTGACGGCACAAAAATCGCTGGCAGATGGCCAAACGACAGCGCGGCCATCACCAGCCCCGGGACGATTTTGTCGCACACGCCCAGATAGAGCGCGCCATCAAACATATTGTGAGAGAGGCCCACTGCCGCTGACATGGCGATCACTTCGCGGCTCAGCAGGGACAGCTCCATACCGTCCTGGCCCTGGGTTACGCCATCACACATGGCCGGCACGCCGCCTGCAACCTGGCCCACCGCGTTCACGCTGTGCAGCGCATTGCGGATGATAGACGGGTAGACCTCATACGGCTGGTGGGCTGAAAGCATGTCGTTATAGGAGGTAATGATGGCGATATTGTTACGCAACATGCTTTTCAGCGCGTCTTTATCACCAGGCTGGCAGGCCGCAAAGCCGTGGGCCAGATTCCCGCAGGCCAGCTGAGAGCGATGGACAGTTTCACTCTTCGCCTGTTCGATGCGGGCAAGGTAGGCAGCACGGGTCTCTTTCGAGCGTTCAACGATGCGCTGTGTTACGCGTAACAATGTCGGATTCATAAAAGCTCCTCTAATTTATCTGTCCAGGCTCGGGAGTTTACACAGTTTCTGACGGTTGTTAACAACGCTGAAACGCCTGTTATCCGGAGCGCAGGGGCAAAATGTCTGAAGGGAGTGTAATAAAAAAAGCTCCGCGGGTGAATCCACGCGGAGCTTAAAAGATAAAAATTATGCCACTTGCTGTGTTAGATCATGTTACCGGTAAAATAACACCTTTGGGCTAGAGAGGGGGGTTATTCAAACTCGTTCCAGGAGCGGCCATCCCGGGTGATCATCGCAACGGAGGCGACAGGTCCCCATGTTCCCGCCTGATACGGTTTTGGCGCGTCCTGATCGGCTGCCCACGCTTCAGTGATGGAGTCGACCCACTTCCACGCCTCTTCCACTTCATCGCGGCGGACGAACAGCGCCTGGATACCACGCATGGTTTCCAGCAGCAGACGCTCGTAAGCATCGGCGAGATGCGTCTGGTTGAAGGTTTCAGAGTAGCTCAGGTCCAGCTTGGTAGTTTGCAGGTTGTGTTTGTGATCAAGGCCTGGCACTTTGTTGAGGATCTGAATATCCACACCCTCGTCCGGTTGCAGACGGATGGTCAGTTTGTTCTGCGGCAGTTCCTGCCAGGATTCTTTGAACAGGTTCAGTTCCGGATTTTTGAAGTAGACCACCACTTCGGAGCATTTTGCCGGCAGACGTTTACCGGTACGCAGGTAGAACGGCACACCGGCCCAGCGCCAGTCGTCGATATCCACGCGGATCGCCACAAACGTCTCGGTGTTGCTGGACTTGTTCGCGCCCTCTTCTTCCAGATAGCCAGGAACTTTTTTCCCCTGGGCAAAACCTGCGGTGTACTGGCCGCGCACGGTTTTCTCACGTACGTTGGAGCGGTCAATACGGCGCAGTGATTTCAGTACTTTCACTTTGGCGTCACGAATGCTGTCGGCCGTCAGATCTGACGGTGGAGACATGGCAATCATGCACAGAATTTGCAGCAGATGGTTCTGGATCATGTCCCGCATCTGGCCGGCCTGGTCGAAGTAGCCCCAACGGCCTTCGATGCCCACCTCTTCCGCCACGGTAATTTCCACGTGGTCGATAGTGCGGTTGTCCCAGTTGTTCACAAACAGGGAGTTGGCAAAACGCAGCGCCAGCAGGTTCAATACCGTCTCTTTGCCCAGATAGTGGTCAATACGGTAAACCTGACACTCCTCAAAGAACTCGCCCACCTGGTCGTTGATTTCACGCGAGGTCGCCAGCGACGTACCCAGCGGTTTCTCCATCACCACGCGCGCCGGTTTGGCGTTCAGCTTCGCTTCGCCCAGACCTTTGCAGATGGCGCCGAAGGTGCTTGGGGGCATGGCGAAATAGTTAATAGTGACACGATTTTCCTGGTCAAGCATTTCACCCAGACGGGTAAAGGCGCCTACATCGTTGACGTCCAGGTTGCAGAAATCGAGACGCCCGCTCAGCTTATCCCAAAGGCTTTCATCGATTTTCTCTTTCATGAACGTTTCGAGCGCCTCGCGCACGACTTTGGTATAAGCCTCCTTATCCCAGTCTGCGCGCCCTACCCCAAGGATCCGGGTATCGGGATGGATCTGGCCCGCTTTTTCGAGCTGATACAGGGAAGGCAGCAATTTTCGGCGTGCAAGATCGCCTTTCGCGCCGAAAATGACCAGGTCACATGCCTGGGCTGTTTGCGTTACCGCCATGTCATTCTCCTCAGTTAGATCGCCTGGTACTCTGCCAGGTATCGTTGTAATTTTATTACAATGCACTGTACTGCTTTTACGCGTTTCCTGAAACCATTAGCGCTTAACGTCGCGTGCGATACGGTGATTTTTCGTCGCCCGGGCCATTACGCCCGTCTGATGACGCAACAAACGTCGATTCTTTGCGCAACAGGGTCAGAGCAAAACCCGACGTCGATCAAGTAATGAAAAAAAACAACAACATTTCTTGTCGACGATTACCCTTTCGGGAGTCCCGGGGGTAATATCGGCTAAATCGAATCAAGATTTCATCTCTTTATGAAATCGTTTATGCCCTCATGAGCGTCTTGTTAACAATGAACATGCTGGAAAAAATCCAGTTTCAACTGGAACACCTTAGCAAATCCGAGCGCAAAGTGGCTGAAGTTATTCTCGCCGCGCCCGCTCAGGCGATTCATTCAAGCATCGCCGCTCTGGCACAGGAATCGGGCGTCAGCGAACCGACGGTCAATCGATTCTGTCGTAGTCTGGACACGCGCGGCTTTCCTGATTTTAAACTGCATCTGGCCCAAAGTCTGGCAAACGGCACCCCGTATGTTAATCGCAATGTAGATGAAGACGACAGCGTTGATGCTTACACCGCAAAAATATTTGAATCGGCTATGGCCACGCTCGACCACGTTCGCCAGTCTCTGGACATGAGTTCAGTGAATCGCGCGGTCGATCTTCTCACGCAGGCCAAACGGATTGCCTTCTTTGGCCTTGGCTCGTCCGCCGCCGTGGCGCATGACGCCATGAATAAGTTCTTTCGCTTTAACGTGCCGGTGATTTACTCCGATGACATTGTGCTGCAACGCATGAGCTGTATGAATTGTAGTGAAGATGATGTCGTGGTACTCATCTCCCATACGGGCCGCACCAAGAGCCAGGTGGAGCTGGCGCAGCTCGCGCGTGACAACGATGCGATGGTCATCGCCCTGACGACGGCAGGTACGCCGCTGGCCCGGGAAGCGACGCTCGCCATTACCCTGGACGTACCGGAGGACACCGACATGTACATGCCGATGGTCTCCCGCCTGGCGCAGTTGACGGTCATCGACGTGCTGGCGACCGGTTTTACCTTACGCCGGGGCGCAAAATTCCGGGATAACTTGAAGCGGGTCAAGGAAGCCCTGAAAGAATCGCGTTTTGATAAAGAATTGCTTATAAAGAGCGATGTTCCCTAATAACTACGATGTACGATTTACGGCATTCGGTCCCCTCGCTACTGCCTTGCGATAGATGAAGGCCGATTCTATGTTCACGCAACACCAAAGTTGTTTCAGTCAACGGAGTATTACATGTCCAGAAGGCTTCGCAGAACCAAGATCGTCACCACCTTAGGCCCGGCCACCGACCGCGATAATAACCTCGAAAAGATTATCGCCGCGGGTGCCAACGTGGTGCGCATGAACTTCTCTCACGGTACGCCAGAAGACCATAAATTACGTGCCGACAAAGTGCGTGAAATCGCAGCTAAACTGGGCCGCCATGTTGCTATCCTCGGTGACCTGCAAGGTCCAAAAATCCGCGTATCGACCTTTAAAGAAGGCAAAGTCTTCCTCAACATCGGCGATAAATTCCTGCTGGATGCCAACCTGAGTAAAGGCGAAGGCGATAAGGAAAAAGTGGGTATCGACTACAAAGGTCTGCCTGCTGACGTTGTGCCTGGCGACATCCTGCTGCTGGACGACGGACGCGTACAGCTGAAAGTGCTGGAAGTTCAGGGTATGAAGGTATTCACCGAAGTGACCGTCGGCGGCCCGCTCTCCAACAACAAAGGCATCAACAAACTCGGCGGTGGCCTGTCTGCCGAAGCGCTGACCGATAAAGACAAAGCGGATATCGTGACCGCAGCGCAGATCGGCGTGGATTATCTGGCCGTCTCCTTCCCGCGCTGCGGCGAAGATCTGAACTATGCTCGCCGCCTGGCGCGCGATGCAGGCTGCGATGCGAAAATCGTTGCGAAAGTGGAACGCGCTGAAGCGGTCTGCGATCAGGACGCGATGGACGACGTGATCCTGGCGTCTGACGTGGTGATGGTTGCCCGTGGTGACCTGGGCGTGGAAATTGGCGACCCTGAACTGGTCGGTATCCAGAAAGCGCTGATCCGTCGCGCGCGTCAGCTGAACCGCGCGGTGATCACCGCCACCCAGATGATGGAATCCATGATCACCAACCCAATGCCAACCCGTGCGGAAGTCATGGACGTGGCGAACGCCGTGCTGGATGGTACCGATGCGGTGATGCTGTCAGCGGAAACCGCGGCAGGTCAGTATCCGGCAGAAACCGTGGCCGCCATGGCGCGCGTGTGCCTGGGTGCAGAGAAGATCCCAAGCATTAACGTCTCTAAACATCGTCTGGACATTCAGTTCGACAACGTGGAAGAAGCGATTGCGATGTCTGCGATGTACGCAGCCAACCACCTGAAAGGGGTCACGGCGATCATCACCATGACCGAATCTGGCCGTACCGCGCTAATGACGTCCCGTATCAGCTCCGGTCTGCCGATCTTCGCCATGTCCCGTCACGAGCGTACGCTGAACCTGACGGCGCTGTATCGCGGCGTGACGCCAGTATACTTCGACAGCACCAACGACGGCGTGGCCGCCGCGCACGATGCCGTGAACCTGCTGCGCGACAAAGGTTATCTGGTATCCGGTGATATCGTTATCGTGACGCAGGGTGACGTGATGAGCACCATCGGCTCAACCAATACCACCCGCGTACTGACCGTAGAGTAAGCTCCAATCCCCTCTCCCCTAAGGGGAGAGGGGTGAAGGTTTCCTATTTCTTCGGGAAAAGCTCTTTACGCTTGTACGGCTCTGTTTCGCCAGGTTTGCGCGTTTTGAGCAGCTTCAGGATCCACGTATATTGCTCCTTATGCGGCCCCACCAGCACCTCCACCTCTTCATTCATGCGACGTGCGATGGTGTGATCGTCTGCGGTCAGCAGATCGTCCATCGGCGGACGTACCTCAATGCTCAGGCGATGCGTTTTACCGTCATAAACCGGGAACAGTGGGATCACGCGAGCGCGGCAGACTTTCATCAGGCGACCAATCGCGGGTAGCGTGGCTTTATAGGTTGCGAAGAAATCGACAAACTCGCTGTGTTCCGGGCCGTGGTCCTGATCGGGCAGATAGTAGCCCCAGTAACCCTGACGTACCGACTGAATGAAAGGCTTAATGCCATCGTTTCGGGCGTGCAAACGCCCGCCAAAGCGACGGCGCACGGTATTCCAGACGAAGTCGTAGATTTTGTTTCCCTGATTATGGAACATCGCCGCCATTTTCTGGCCCTGCGACGCCATTAACATCGCCGGAATGTCTACCCCCCAGCCGTGCGGCACCAGGAAAATCACCTTTTCATCATTGCGACGCATCTCGTCGATGATCTCCAGCCCTTTCCAGTCAACGCGTTCGACGATCTTCTCCGGCCCTTTCAGCGCCAGTTCCGCCATCATCGCCATGGCCTGTGGCGCGGTGGTATACATGTCATCAATGATTGCTTCGCGTTCGGCGTCGCTTTTATCCGGAAAACAGTACAACAGATTTATTTGCGCGCGGCGGCGTGCGCTTTTACCTAAGCGCCCTGCCAGGCGCCCCACTTTGCCGAGCACCGGATCGCGGAGGGAAGCAGGTAGCAACGCCATGCCAGCAAACGCGTATACGCCAAGCCAGGCGCCCCAGTTACGCGGGTGGCGAAAAGATTTTTCAAACTCGGGAATGTACTCAATATTGTTTTTTTTGGTTTCCATGCGGGTTCCAGGGTCTGGTGACGCAAAAATATATGCGGATAGTGTAGCGAGGCTGCCGCCCGCGCACAAAAGAAAAAGCCGGCGCATACTGACGCCGGCTTTTTAAATCAGGAGAGCTTAGTCGAAGCGCAGCTGCGGCATCACCTCTTTCACCTGCGCCAGGTAATCTTTGCGATCTTTGCCGGTCAGCCCTTCGGTGCGCGGCAGTTTTGCCGTCAGCGGGTTAACCGCCTGCTGGTTGATCCACACTTCGTAGTGCAGGTGCGGCCCCGTCGACCGGCCGGTGTTACCGGACAGCGCGATGCGATCGCCACGTTTCACTTTCTGGCCCGGTTTGACCAGCAGTTTACGCAAGTGCATGTAGCGGGTGGTGTACGTACGACCGTGACGAATAGCAACGTAGTAGCCAGCAGCACCGCTGCGTTTCGCCATGACCACTTCACCATCCCCTACCGCCAGCACTGGCGTGCCCTGCGGCATGGCGAAGTCAACGCCACGGTGCGGCGCTACGCGGCCAGTTACCGGGTTCAGACGACGCGGGTTGAAGTTGGAGGAGACGCGGAACTGTTTCGCCGTTGGGAAACGCAGGAAGCCTTTTGCCAGACCCGTACCGCTGCGGTCATAGAACTTACCGTCTTCCGCGCGAATAGCGTAGTAGTCTTTGCCGTCTGAACGCAGACGAACGCCCACCAGCTGGCTCTGCTCGCGCTTACCATCCAGCATTTCGCGGGACATCAGGACAGAGAACTGATCGCCTTTTTTCAGTTTGCGGAAATCCATCTGCCACTGCATGGCTTTGATCACCGAGCTGATTTCAGCGCTGGTCAGGCCGGCATCGCGTGCGCTGGAAACAAAGCTGCCGCCGACGGTTCCTTTCATGACGCTGTTAACCCAGTCGCCCTGCTGCAATTCGCTGGTCATTTTGAAACCGTTTGCAGTGCGATCGTAGGTGCGGGTTTCGCGACGGGACATCTCCCAGGTCAGACGTTGCAGATCGCCGTCGGGCGTTAGGGTCCAGGAAAGCTGCTGACCAATTTTCAGGTTACGCAGCTCTTTATCGGATGCGGCGAGCTGGCTGATGTTGCCCATGTCGATACCGTACTGGTTCAGGACGCTGCTCAGCGTATCGCCAGTAGAAACAACATATTCATGAATGCCAGCTTCATTCTGGATCTTGTCATCCAGCTCATCCTGGGGAATCGCTTCATCTTCCTGAGCGGCCTGATCGATAGGCTCGCTGGCCTCAGGCAGCAGAGAGCGGATCTCGCTCTTCTCCAGTTCGATGGTTTTGATGATGGGGGCGGAACTCGGGTGGTAAACATAGGGCCGCCAGACGGCGACCGCTAACGTGAGAACTGTAAGCGACCCCAGCATAACGCGGTGGGGTCGAGGCAGATTGTTAAATGCCAGGGCGACAGAGCGGGCTATCTGTTGCACGTATTCACTTCCTCGTTAATCTCCTTTCAGGCAGCTCGCATACTGATTTGCCAGTTGGCTGAGGAACTGCGAATAGCTCGCTTTGCTCAACTGGATGTTCGTACCTAGCGGGTCAAGGGTTCCCATGCGCACGGATGTTCCCCTGGCCACGGCTTCTACGACCGCTGGCCTGAACTGTGGCTCAGCAAAAACGCATGTCGCTTTTTGCTCAACCAACTGTGTTCTGATTTCATGTAAACGCTGCGCACCAGGCTGAATTTCAGGGTTGACGGTAAAATGCCCCAGCGGGGTCAGACCGTAATGTTTCTCGTAATACCCGTAGGCATCATGAAAAACGAAGTACCCTTTTCCTTTAAGCGGTGCGAGCTCGTTACCCACCTGTTTGTCGGTTGCGGCTAATTGAGCCTCAAAATCCTTCAGGTTGGCGTCGAGTTTGATTCGACTTTGCGGCATAAGTTCCACTAATTTGTCGTGGATTGCAACCGCTGTAAGCCGCGCTATCTCTGGGGAGAGCCAGAGATGCATGTTGTATTCGCCGTGATGGTGATGGTCGTCACCTTTTTCGCCGTGAGCATGGTCGTGGTCGTGTTCGTCACCCTCGTCCTCAGCGCCTTTCATGAGTAACGGTTTCACGCCGGACAGCCCGGCAATCGTCACCTGTTTCTCAGCGGGAAGCTGTCTGGCTGACTTCTGCATGAACGCTTCCATCTCAGGACCAATCCAGACGACTAAGTCCGCGTTCTGTAAGCGTTTTACATCAGATGGACGCAGGGAATAATCATGCTCGGAAGCACCATCAGGCAGCAGAACCTGGGTCTCAGTGACCCCATCCGCGATGGCAGAGGCGATAAACCCAAGCGGTTTAAGCGAAGCGACAACGGCGGCGTTAACATCTTGTGCTGTTGTACCCCAAAGAGCAGCGGATAAAGCTGCGAAAAGAAGCGTATTTTTCTGTAACATAATGCGACTAATCATCGTAATGAATGCGTGGAATGTGATATTATAACATTCGATGACTTCTGCAAGCTTAAATTGACATGACGACTTTAGTTTCTCTTGAAAATGTTTCGGTCTCATTCGGCCAGCGCCGCGTCCTTTCTGACGTGTCGCTGAATCTGAAGCCCGGCAAAATACTCACGCTGCTCGGTCCTAACGGTGCAGGCAAGTCGACGCTGGTACGCGTCGTATTAGGCCTGGTAGCCCCTGACGCAGGTGTTATCGTCCGCCAAGACAAGTTGCGTATCGGCTATGTGCCGCAAAAATTACACCTCGATGCCACCCTGCCCCTGACGGTGAGCCGCTTCCTGCGCCTCCGTCCCGGTACGCGTAAAGCGGATATCCTCCCGGCGCTGAAACGCGTTCAGGCGGGACATCTTGTTGAGGCGCCCTTGCAAAAGCTGTCGGGCGGTGAAACCCAGCGCGTATTACTTGCCCGCGCCCTGCTCAGCAGCCCTCAGCTGCTGGTCCTGGACGAGCCGACGCAGGGTGTTGACGTTAACGGTCAGGTTGCGCTGTACGATCTGATTGACCAGCTCCGTCGGGAGCTAAACTGCGCGGTGCTGATGGTGTCCCATGATCTGCATCTGGTGATGGCCAAAACCGACGAAGTGCTGTGCCTGAACCATCACATTTGTTGTTCCGGCACGCCGGAAGTGGTGTCAATGCATCCGGAATTTATCTCTATGTTTGGCCATCGTGGCGCCGAGCAGCTGGGCATCTATCGTCATAATCACAATCACCGCCATGATTTACAGGGACGAATCGTCCTGCGTCGGGGAAATGGACACTCATGATTGAACTGTTACTGCCCGGCTGGCTGGCCGGGATTATGCTTGCCTGCGCCGCGGGTCCACTCGGCTCGTTTGTCGTCTGGCGCAGAATGTCCTATTTCGGCGATACGCTGGCCCATGCTTCATTGCTGGGTGTGGCGTTTGGTTTGTTACTGGACGTGAACCCGTTTTATGCGGTGATTGTCGTCACGCTGCTGCTGGCTGCCGGTCTGGTCTGGCTGGAAAAACGCCCTCATCTGGCAATTGATACCCTGCTCGGCATTATGGCGCACAGCGCCCTGTCGCTGGGCCTGGTGGTAGTGAGCCTGATGTCAAACATCCGCGTGGACCTGATGGCCTATCTGTTCGGCGATCTGCTGGCCGTCACGCCCGAAGATCTGATTTCTATTGCCATTGGCGTGGCAGTGGTGCTCGGGATCCTGCTGTGGCAGTGGCGAAATTTACTGGCTATGACCGTCAGCCCGGATCTGGCCTTTGTCGACGGCGTGAAGCTTCAGCGCGTGAAGCTGCTATTGATGCTGGTGACGGCGTTAACCATCGGCGTGGCGATGAAGTTTGTCGGCGCGCTGATCATCACGTCGCTGCTGATAATCCCTGCCGCCACGGCGCGCCGTTTTGCGCGTACGCCGGAGCAAATGGCCGGTATCGCGGTGATTATCGGAATGATCGCGGTCACGGGCGGGTTAACTTTCTCGGCGTTTTATGACACGCCAGCGGGGCCGTCGGTGGTATTGTGCGCGGCGGTGTTGTTTATTTTCAGTATGATGAAAAAGACCGCGCAGTAGTCAGCATGTCCCCGGTGGCGCTTCTGTATGACCGGATACATAGGTGACAGATCAGACCGGGAACATAGGTAACACTTTTCAGTCTATCCGAAGCACACTCTGGGTTTTTCGGTCGTAGTACGCAAGCGTTATTCCGTTAAAGATGATGGCCTCCAGGCCATCATCCTGTTCTTCCAGCATGATGTACTCATCAGTCAGCGCTTCACTCAGGAACACCGTCCCCTTTTTACCCATATAGAGTGTCCCCCTTGATTTCACCCTGTAGACCGTACCGCCTTCCGGATAAGCATATTCAGGAACCCTGCCATCCCAGTGCCGGCCTGAGGGCTGCCAGACCGTTCCGGGCGTTGCACCCGCCAGGGCTTCATGCGGCCTTTCGTAGTTAAACTCTTCCCGGTAGTCACTGAACCACCGCTGTTGTTCTTCCATCGTCATAAAGGTGTTGCCCTGTTTTACTGCACTTTTCAGCGAACGATGCATTCGCTCATGACGGCCGTTTTCTTCCGGATGCCCCTTTCTGATTCGTTCCGGTCTGATGCCCAGCTTTATCAGCCAGACGGCAAGGCGACTTAACCCGGCGATACCTGTTCCTGCGAAAGGCTGACCATTATCCGTTCTCAGGACTTCCGGCAGACCGTACTCCAGGAACGCATCCGTCAGGCACTGCCTGACGAAGGGCTCGCTCTCCCGGTCCGTTCCCCGGCAGCTTAGAAGATACCGGCTGTGATTGTCGGTCAGGGTGAAGGGATGACAGTATTTCCGGCTCAGCAGCCTGAACTTGCCTTTAAAATCAGCGCTCCAGACCTGATTGTTCTCACTGATGATGGTCAGGGGCTGGCGATTGCCCGGGGTTCTGCGTTTTCGCTTTTTATCGGGAACCAGGCCTTCACGCTTGAGGATATCGCCGATAGTGCTGGCAGCAGGGACGGTAAAATCGACGTGATGATTGAGCAGCCACATCCGCAGTTTTTTGGGGCCCCAGTCAGGGTGTTTCTGCCTCAGGGCCGTAAGCTGCCCGGCGATATCATCAGGAACGGTCCGGGAGTGGGAGTGCGGAGCACGCGACCGGTCAGAGAGAGATGACAGGTCAGAGGGGTCAAAACGCTGAAGCCATTTGTAACCGGTTTTTCGGCTGATGCCGAAAAGACGGCAGAGGGCTGAAAAAGAATCCGTACCTGCATGGCAGGCACGGATAAAATCAAGGCGTTGCATAGGTCGGGTCTCAGTCCAGGGCATAGCGAGTCTCCTCTTCTATGCCAGTTATAACTGTTACCCATGTATCCGGTCTAAAGTGTTACCCATGTTTCCGGTTCATACCCTTCGCTTACCGGGGCTACCATTTATCGCTGCTTACGGCATCGCGGGCGGCGTAATACCGAAATGATTCCACGCCCGCACCGTCGCCATACGACCACGTGGGGTACGCTGTAAGAAGCCCTGCTGGATCAGATACGGCTCCAGCACGTCCTCGATAGTCTCACGCTCTTCGCCAATTGCCGCCGCCAGGTTATCCAGCCCTACTGGCCCGCCAAAGAACTTATCCAGCACCGCCAGCAGCAGCTTACGGTCCATGTAGTCAAAACCTTCGGCATCGACATTCAGCATATCCAGCGCCTGGGCGGCGATCTCGGCCGATATAGTGCCGTCGTGCTTCACCTCGGCAAAGTCACGCACCCGGCGCAGCAGGCGGTTGGCGATACGCGGCGTACCGCGGGAGCGCTTCGCCACTTCAAACGCCCCCTCTGCGCTCATATCCAGCCCCATGTAGCGCGCGCTGCGCCCTACAATATGCTGAAGGTCGGGCACCTGATAAAACTCCAGACGCTGCACGATACCAAACCGGTCGCGTAGTGGAGAGGTCAGCGAGCCGGCGCGGGTCGTGGCGCCAATCAGGGTAAACGGTGGCAGATCGATTTTGATCGAGCGCGCGGCCGGGCCTTCACCGATCATGATATCCAGTTGGTAATCCTCCATTGCCGGATAGAGCACTTCCTCCACCACCGGTGAAAGACGGTGGATCTCATCGATAAACAGCACGTCATGCGGTTCGAGGTTGGTCAGCATCGCCGCCAGGTCCCCTGCTTTCTCCAGTACCGGGCCGGAGGTGGTACGCAGGTTAACGCCCATTTCATTGGCGACGATATTCGCCAGGGTGGTTTTACCTAACCCCGGCGGCCCAAAAATCAGCAGGTGATCGAGCGCATCGCCGCGCAGCTTTGCCGCCTGGATGAAAATCTCCATCTGAGAACGAACCTGCGGCTGGCCGATGTACTCATCCAGCAGTTTGGGACGGATCGCGCGATCCACCACGTCATCTGGCTGAATAGTGCCTGCCGATACCAGGCGGTCTGCTTCAATCATCCTTTACCTCACAATGCAGCGCGCAGCGCTTCACGAATCAGAGTTTCACTGCTGGCATCCGGTTTAGCAATTTTGCTTACCATCCGGCTGGCCTCCTGAGGTTTATAGCCCAGCGCCACCAGCGCGGCAACCGCTTCCTGCTCGGCATCATCATCCGATGCAGGCGCGCCCGGGGAAGTCAGCACCAGATCGGCTGCCGGCGTGAACAGATCGCCATGCAGACCTTTGAAACGGTCCTTCATCTCGACAATCAGGCGCTCGGCGGTTTTCTTCCCGATGCCAGGAAGTTTAATTAACGCAGCCGGATCTTCACGCTCAACGGCGTTCACAAACTGTGGCGCTGACATACCGGACAGAATCGCCAGGGCCAGCTTCGGCCCGACGCCGTTGGTTTTAATCAATTCGCGGAACAGGGTGCGTTCCTGTTTGTTATTGAAGCCGTACAGCAGCTGAGCGTCTTCACGCACCACAAACTGGGTAAAGACAACCGCCTCTTTGCCCGCCTCCGGCAGTTCGTAGAAGCAGGTCATCGGCATATGGACTTCATAGCCCACGCCACCCACTTCCAGCAGTACTAAAGGGGGTTGTTTTTCAATGATGATGCCTCTGAGTCTGCCTATCACGTGACGCTCCTGCGTTCTGGAAGAAATTAACTGCCGACATAATAAAAAAAGGCTGGATAAACATCCAGCCTGATTTGTCATTATCGTAACCTGCCTCGCGCCAGATTGAGCCGCGACTCGCTCATTTGCATCGCATTCTGGCTGACGTGACAGTGGGTAATCGCAATGGCCAGCGCATCCGCGGCGTCGGCCTGCGGGTTCGCAGGGAGCTTCAGCAGGGTACGCACCATGTGCTGCACCTGGCTTTTCTCCGCGCTACCAATGCCCACCACCGTCTGCTTAACCTGACGGGCCGCGTACTCAAACACTGGCAGATCCTGGTTCACGGCGGCAACAATCGCCACGCCGCGCGCCTGACCGAGCTTTAACGCCGAGTCAGCGTTTTTCGCCATAAAGACCTGCTCGATGGCGAAATAGTCCGGCTGGAACTGGGTGATGATCTCCGACACGCCCGCATAGATGAGCTTCAGGCGCGACGGCAGATCGTCCACTTTGGTGCGAATACAGCCGCTGCCGAGGTAGGTTAGCTGGCGTCCCACCTGACGGATAACGCCATAGCCGGTGACGCGTGAGCCGGGGTCAATCCCGAGAATAATCGACATCACGCGTCTCCCGTAAACGGTTTACAGGCTCTCATCAGAGAGTCGCTGCAACCTCATCAGAGATTTCACCGTTGTGATACACTTCCTGCACGTCGTCGCAGTCTTCGAGCATGTCGATCAGACGCAGCAGTTTCGGTGCGGTTTCCGCATCCATGTCCGCTTTGGTAGACGGGATCATGGAGACTTCAGCGTTATCCGCCTTCAGGCCAGCCGCTTCCAGCGCATCGCGCACGGCACCCATCTCTTCCCATGCGGTGTAAACATCAATAGCGCCGTCGTCGTAGGTCACCACGTCTTCCGCACCGGCTTCCAGCGCCGCTTCCATGATCGCATCTTCGTCGCCTTTCTCGAAGGAGATGACGCCTTTTTTGCTGAACAGGTACGCTACAGAACCGTCAGTGCCCAGGTTACCACCGGTTTTGGTGAACGCGTGACGCACTTCCGCAACGGTACGGTTACGGTTGTCGGACAGACACTCAACCATCACCGCCGTACCGCCAGGACCGTAACCTTCATAAATGATGGTTTCCATGTTCGCGTCTTCATCACCGCCCACGCCACGTGCGATGGCACGGTTCAGGGTGTCACGCGTCATGTTGTTGGACAGGGCTTTATCCACCGCTGCGCGCAGACGTGGGTTAGAAGCCGGATCGCCGCCGCCCAGACGCGCCGCTGTCACCAGCTCACGAATGATTTTGGTAAAGATTTTACCGCGTTTGGCATCCTGTGCCGCTTTGCGGTGTTTGGTGTTGGCCCACTTACTGTGACCTGCCATAAAAAGTTCTCCAAAAATCGCGCCTTCTCAGGCAGCGTTAATTACAAATTCTTCAATCGCCTGCCGGTTGCTCCACGACTTGGTCAGTGCGGCGGCATCCGCCGCATTCACCCAGCGGTAGGTCAGGTGTTCCGTGAACACGATCTCCCGCTCATGGGGAAGCGCAAGGCAGAACCACGATTCCGTATTGCGCTCAATGCCCGGTGCATAGCGATGACGTAAATGGCTAAAAATTTCAAACTCCACCGTGCGCTGACAGTCCTTCAGGGTCAGTTGCTCGCGAGCAACGTCAATGGCGACCTCTTCCTTTACTTCACGCGCGGCGGCCTGCGGCGCGGTCTCCCCCTCTTCCAGGCTGCCGGTAACCGACTGCCAGAAATCCGGATCGTCGCGCCGCTGCAACATCAGCACCCGCTTCGTGTCTTCTGCATAAATGACCACCAGAACCGAAACGGGACGCTTATATGCCATATCAGTTTTTCTCTTCCTTCTTCACCACCTCAATGCCCAGCTCAGCCAGCGCGGCCGGGTTGGCAAAGCTTGGCGCTTCAGTCATCAGACACGCCGCTGCGGTGGTTTTCGGGAAGGCGATCACATCACGGATGTTGTCGGTGCCGGTCAGCAGCATGGTCAGACGGTCAAGACCGAAGGCCAGACCCGCGTGCGGAGGGGTACCGTACTTCAGGGCGTCCAGCAGGAAGCCAAACTTCTCGCGCTGCTCCTGCTCGTTAATGCCCAGAATGCCGAACACGGTCTGCTGCATTTCACCGCTGTGAATACGCACGGAACCGCCGCCCACTTCGTAGCCGTTGATGACCATATCGTAGGCGTTTGCCACCGCGTCTTCCGGCGCCGCTTTCAGCTCTGCCGCCGTCATCTCTTTTGGCGAGGTGAACGGGTGGTGCATCGCGGTCAGGCCGCCTTCACCGTCATCTTCAAACATCGGGAAGTCGATCACCCACAGCGGCGCCCATTTGCTTTCGTCGGTCAGGTTCAGATCTTTGCCAAGCTTCAGACGCAGCGCGCCCATCGCATCCGCAACCACTTTCTTGTTGTCTGCACCGAAGAAGATCATGTCGCCGTCCTGCGCGCCGGTGCGCTCAAGGATCGCTTCCACGATGTCCGCATTCAGGAATTTCGCCACCGGGCTGGTGATGCCTTCCAGACCTTTTGCACGCTCGGTTACTTTAATATAGGCCAGACCTTTCGCGCCGTAGATCTTGATGAAGTTGCCGTAGTCGTCAATCTGCTTACGGCTCAGGGCAGCACCGCCCGGAACGCGCAGGGCAGCCACGCGGCCTTTCGGATCGTTAGCCGGGCCAGCAAAGACCGCGAACTCAACGGCTTTCACCAGGTCTGCCACGTCCACCAGCTCCATCGGGTTACGCAGGTCTGGTTTGTCGGAACCGTAGCGACGCTCGGCTTCCGCGAAGGTCATGACAGGGAAATCGCCCAGCTCAACGCCTTTCACGTCGTTCCACAGGCTACGCACCAGGGCTTCCATCACCTCACGCACCTGCTCAGCGGTCATGAAGGAGGTTTCCACATCGATCTGGGTAAATTCTGGCTGACGGTCAGCGCGCAGGTCTTCGTCGCGGAAGCATTTCACGATCTGATAGTAGCGATCGAAGCCGGACATCATCAGCAGCTGTTTGAAAAGCTGTGGTGACTGCGGCAGCGCGTAGAATTTGCCTTTATGGACGCGGGATGGCACCAGGTAGTCGCGCGCGCCTTCCGGCGTGGCTTTGGTCAGCATCGGGGTTTCGATATCAAGGAAACCGTGGTCATCCATAAAACGGCGCACCAGGCTGGTGATTTTCGCACGGGTTTTCAGGCGCTGAGCCATTTCCGGACGACGCAGATCCAGGTAGCGGTATTTCAGACGCGCTTCTTCGGTGTTGACGTGGTTGGAGTCCAGCGGCAACGCTTCCGCGCGGTTGATGATCGTCAGATCGGACGCCAGCACTTCGATAGCGCCGGTCGCCATGTCGGCGTTGACGTTTTTCTCGTCACGCGCACGCACGGTGCCCGTCACCTGAATGCAGAACTCATTGCGCAGCTCAGAAGCCAGCTTCAACGCATCAGCGCGATCCGGATCGAAGAACACCTGAACGATACCTTCGCGGTCACGCATATCAATAAAGATAAGGCTACCAAGATCGCGACGACGATTGACCCAACCACACAGGGTGACCTGCTGCCCGACGTGGGACTGACGCAGCTGCCCGCAATATTCTGTACGCATGAGATATCCCTTAATTAGCCGCAGGCTGATTGTCGCCTGTCTCGCAGGCTACGATGTCGCAGCTTTCTGTATGTCACAACTGGATGAAAAAAGGCGGCTATTATACTGGAAATTCTGCCGCACGATAAGAGCGAAGCACGGCCTGACGCGCGTTTGCTGAACTCTTATTGCCTATTCTCACAAAAATTAACAAAATTATCCGACCGATAACAGGCCATCACGTCGTAAGGTGTAGAAAAGCAATCATTTGACGGGAGTGACGATGTTTACACTTGATGCCACCAAAACCGCCCTTGTGGTCATTGATTTACAGGAAGGCATTCTGCCTTTTGCCGGTGGTCCGCACACCGCTGACGATGTGGTCAGCCGCGCTGCGCGCCTGGCAGAAAAATGCCGCGCCAGCGGCTCGCCTGTTGTTATGGTGCGCGTCGGCTGGTCCGCTGATTTCGCCGAAGCGTTAAAACAGCCGGTTGATGCCAAGGCCCCGGCGCAGGCGCTGCCGGACAACTGGTGGACATATCCTGTCTCGCTCGGTAAACGCGACAGCGATATAGAAGTCACCAAACGCCAGTGGGGCGCATTCTACGGCACCGACCTGGAGCTCCAGCTGCGCCGTCGCGGGATCGACACTATTATTCTGTGCGGGATCTCCACCAACATCGGTGTGGAATCCACCGCCCGTAACGCCTGGGAGCTGGGCTTTAACCTGGTGATCGCGGAAGATGCGTGCAGCGCAGCCTCTGCGGATCAGCACCAGGGCAGCATGACCCATATCTTCCCGCGTATCGGTCGCGTGCGCAGCACGGATGAGATCCTCAGCGCGCTATGATGTACGTGGGCCTGCCCCAGTGGTCGCACCCGAAATGGGTGCGCGTGGGTATTACCAGCCTTGAAGAGTATGCCCGACACTTTAACTGCGTGGAGGGCAATACCACGCTGTACGCTCTGCCCCGCGCGGAGATCGTCGAACGCTGGCGCGAGCAAACCAGCGACGACTTCCGCTTTTGCTTTAAATTCCCGGCGACCATCTCCCACAACGCCGCGCTGCGCAACTGCGATGATTTAACCCACGAGTTTTTCACCCGGATGTCGCCTCTGGCCAACCGTATTGGCCAGTACTGGCTCCAGCTTCCCGCCACGTTTGGCCCGCGCGACCTGCCTGCCCTCTGGCAGTTTCTCGACGCCCTGCCGCATGGCTTCACCTACGGCGTAGAAGTAAGGCATCCGGAATTCTTTGCCAAGGGCGACGCGGAGAAAGCGCTCAATCGCGGCCTGCATGAACGATCGGTCAACCGCGTGATCCTCGACAGCCGCCCCGTACATAGCGCAATCCCGCACAGCGAAGCCGTTGTTGATGCCCAGCGCAAAAAACCTAAAGTGCCCGTCCACGCGATCGTAACGGCACAGAACCCGATGGTCCGGTTTATCGGCAGCGATAACATGCAGCAAAATGAGGAGATGTTCGCCGTCTGGCTGCAAACGCTGGCGAAATGGGAGCACACCACCACGCCGTACCTTTTTTTACATACGCCGGATATCGCACAGGCGCCTGAACTGGTCGATGCTCTCTGGCAGGCCTTGCAGCAGGCAGTTCCGTCGGTTGGCCCCGCGCCGTCCATCCCACAACAATCTTCTCTTTTCTGAAATCACCCCCTATCATAGAGACGTGCCATCTGCCAAAAACAGGGAGTTAGTATGGTCAGCGCGCTGTATGCGGTGTTAGGTGCATTACTGCTGATTAAGTTTTCATTTGATGTTGTGCGCCTGAGAATGCAGTACCGCGTCTCGTACGGTGACGGGGGATTTTCTGAGCTACAAAGCGCAATCCGCATTCACGGCAACGCGGTCGAGTACATTCCCGTCGCGTTAATTTTGCTGCTGTTAATGGAGATGGATGGCGCAGAAACCTGGATGGTGCACGTCTGTGGGCTACTGCTGATAGCAGGGCGTTTGATGCATTATTATGGTTTTCACCACCGCCTGATCCGCTGGCGTCGTTCCGGCATGAGCGCGACCTGGTGCTCGCTTTTGCTGATGGTGCTGGCTAACCTTTGGTATATGCCGTGGGAGTTGGTTTTCTCCTTCCATTAGCGCACAATATGCCCCTTTATTTTTCCCGGATTTTTACGTTATGTCAGATCGCGACACGCTTTTTTCCGCGCCTATCGCCAGCCTGGGCGACTGGACCTTTGATGAACGGGTAGCCGAAGTCTTCCCGGATATGATCCAGCGCTCTGTTCCCGGTTATTCCAATATTATCTCCATGATCGGCATGCTGGCGGAGCGTTTTGTTCAACCCGGCACGCAGGTCTATGACCTGGGCTGTTCGCTGGGAGCGGCAACGCTGTCCATTCGTCGTAACGTTCATCACGAAGGCTGCAAGATTGTAGCTGTCGATAACTCACCGGCCATGGTTGAACGCTGCCGTCGCCACATTGACGCGTATAAAGCCCCTACGCCTGTGGAGGTGGTAGAAGGCGATATCCGCGATATCGACATCCAGAACGCCTCGATGGTGGTTCTGAACTTTACCCTTCAGTTCCTGGTGCCGGACGATCGTCAGCGGTTGCTGGATAAAATTTATCAGGGCCTGAACCCGGGCGGCGCGCTGGTGTTGTCTGAGAAATTCAGCTTTGAAGACGCCAGCGTGGGCGAACTGCTGTTCAACATGCACCATGATTTCAAGCGTGCAAATGGCTACAGCGAGCTGGAGATCAGCCAGAAGCGCAGCATGCTTGAAAACGTCATGCTGACGGATTCCGTAGAAACCCACAAAGCGCGCCTGCGCAAAGCCGGATTTGAACACAGCGAACTGTGGTTCCAGTGCTTTAACTTTGGTTCTCTGGTGGCGCTTAAAGCCGGAGACGCAGCATGATCGAGTTCGGTAATTTCTATCAGCTGATTGCCAAAAACCACCTTTCCCACTGGCTGGAAACCCTGCCTGCGCAAATTGCCACCTGGCAGCGCGATCAGCAGCATGGTCTGTTGAAGCAGTGGTCCAACGCCGTGGAGTTTCTGCCTGAACTGACGCCTCATCGTCTGGATTTGCTGCACAGCGTGACGGCGGAGAGCGAAGAGCCGCTCCCGGCCGGGCAGATCAACCGCATCGAAACGCTGATGCGTAACCTGATGCCGTGGCGCAAAGGGCCGTTCTCGCTGTACGGTGTAAATATCAACACCGAGTGGCGCTCTGACTGGAAGTGGGATCGCGTTCTGCCGCATTTATCCGACCTGACCGGGCGCACCATTCTGGACGTGGGCTGCGGTAGCGGCTATCACATGTGGCGCATGATCGGCGCAGGCGCGCATCTGGCCGTCGGTATCGATCCGATGCAGCTGTTCCTGTGCCAGTTTGAAGCGGTGCGTAAGCTGCTGGGTAACGACCAGCGTGCGCACCTGCTGCCGCTGGGTATCGAGCAACTCCCTGCCTTGAAAGCGTTTGATACCGTTTTCTCGATGGGCGTGCTGTACCACCGTCGTTCCCCGCTGGAGCATCTCTGGCAGTTGAAAGATCAGCTGGTCAGCGGCGGCGAACTGGTGCTGGAAACGCTGGTCATCGAAGGCGATGAACATGCCGTTCTGGTGCCGGGCGATCGCTATGCGCAGATGCGCAACGTTTACTTCATCCCTTCCGCGCTGGCGCTGAAGAACTGGCTGGAGAAATGTGGATTTGTCGATGTACGCATCGCCGATGTGTGCGTGACGTCGGTTGAGGAACAGCGCCGCACCGACTGGATGATCACCGAATCACTGGAGCAATTCCTCGACCCGGACGATCACAGTAAAACCATAGAAGGCTATCCGGCCCCGATGCGTGCGGTATTGATTGCGACCAAGCCGTAGCCTTTAGCCGGGTGGCGGCTGCGCCTTACCCGGCCTACGCGTCGCACGTTTTCTCCAAAATAGTTCAAGTTGCAGCAAGGCGGCAACGCAGCGAATCCCCGGGAGCTTACATCAGTAAGTGACCGGGGTGAGCGAGGCGGCCAACGCGGCTGCGGCTTGAAATATGAAGGAGAAAAAAAGGCCCCTGTTGAAGTTGCAGGGGCCTGGTACAAGCAAGCATCATATTGGGCGACATGATGCGCGGTAAAAATCGGTACGTTGCTACACGTGATGACGTTCAATCAACGATTTCATTACCGCAACCGACTCTCCATCCACACCGTAGCGTGAGTACTCATCCGCTTCAGCATCCGTCGACATTGACAACCCTGTATTGCGATAACGCATGGGTGAAGGTATCCATTTACCCGCCGAGCTGTGCAGCTCTTCCACCCCTGCGTTTAAAAACAGTTCCAGATTGCTGGCGCGTACTCCTGCGCCCGCCATGATTATTGGAACACCGGAATATGCTTTTAGTTCCGTAATTAATTTCAGTCCTTTTTCAGCCGAGGACTGCTGGCCCGACGTCAGAACGCGCGCCACGCCCAGTTCTGCCAGCGTATCAAAGGCTTGTATCGGATCCTGACACATATCGAACGCACGATGAAAAGTGACCGCCATCCCCCGGGCGGCGCGCATGACCTGACGCATACGCGGAAGATCGATGTTGCCGTCTTCGTCCAGCATACCGATCACCAGCCCCGGAAAACCGGAATCACGGACGAGGGCGATATCCTCAAGCATGGCACTGAACTCACCCGCCGTATAACAAAAATCACCGCCGCGCGGGCGAATAATCGGGTGCACCGGAATAGTGATGGCCTGACGGGCTGATTTCAGCACGCCAAAGGACGGGGTTAATCCTCCTTCTTTCGGTGCCGCGCAAAGCTCGATGCGATCGGCCCCCTGCCGTTGCGCAGTGACGGCACACTCCACGCTGTAACAACAAATTTCCAGCAGCGCCATGTCATCCTCCTTAAATTTCACTCAACGTACCATCGTGGCACGTTGCCCGATTGGTGTCTGGATCGACGCTCACAATGCTTACGCTTCGCTGGCGACGATCTGCTCGATAGTCCAGGGATGGAATTTCACCGTCACGTTGCCGTCCGTTACGGCAAGCGTAGGGTTCGGTAAGCGTTCGCGCTCCCCTTTTGGCGAGCTGGTTTTGACGAAAATACCCGGCTGGCTTAACCCCTCGTCGGAAAGCAGCGCCAGCGCACGGGCGTTCAGCGTCTCGGGCTCCCCAGGCAGAACAATTTCGATATGCTCCCAGCCTTCGTGCGGATAACGCTTCTCTCCTGGCCAGGGCAGTTCCACAACGGTGAATTGCCAGTGCGCCACCGTTACCGGCGCGTGAAGTTTGAACAGGCAGATCGGGCGACCGTTAATGATATTCTCCGACAGCAGTTCTCCGCACTGCTCAAAGCCACGCCGCCAGCGTTCGGCGGTGGCATTCTGGTGGCAGCGCAAAGAGATGTGATCGGCCTCAAGCGGCGCGATATCCAGCCCGAGACGGGTGGCAAGTTCTGTGAACGCCTGAGTGAAGCGCGGTAAATCTGCGGAAATATCATGCAGTTCGTCAATGGTATGCCAGTTCGCCATAGGTCAGTCTCGTTTCGTGTCGCAAAGCCGCTAATTTACTCTGTTGCCCTCTGTCGACCAACCGCAGAATCACGGTTTTTTCGACTGCATGATTATGCATACCGTCTTCGCCTGGATTCTGAGCGATCTTCGCCCCCCGCAGGGCTGACGCCCGAAGGCATTTGCAGTATACTCCCGCCCTAAATTCTTAAACTGGCGTGGGTGTTTTTTACCCGCATCAAAAACGTAAGGTATCCAGGTGAATATTCAGGCTCTTCTCTCAGAAAAAGTCAGTCAGGCACTGATTGCCGCAGGTGCGCCTGCGGATTGCGAACCACAGGTTCGTCAGTCAGCGAAAGTACAGTTTGGCGACTATCAGGCTAATGGCGTGATGGCAGTGGCTAAAAAACTGGGCATGCCGCCGCGACAGCTCGCTGAGCAGGTACTGACGCATCTGGATCTCACCGGCATCGCCAGCAAAACCGAAATCGCCGGTCCAGGCTTTATCAACATTTTCCTTGAGCCTGCATTCCTCGCAAGCCACGTTGACGCGGCGCTGAAATCTGACCGTCTGGGCGTGGCTCAGCCAGAAGCGCAGACCGTGGTGGTTGACTACTCCGCGCCAAACGTGGCGAAAGAGATGCACGTCGGTCACCTGCGCTCCACCATCATCGGTGATGCGGCGGTGCGTACCCTCGAGTTCCTTGGTCACAAGGTGATCCGCGCTAACCACGTAGGGGACTGGGGCACGCAGTTCGGCATGCTGATCGCGTATCTGGAAAAGCAGCAGCAGGAAAACGCAGGCGAAATGGCGCTGGCAGACCTGGAAGGTTTCTACCGTGAAGCCAAAAAGCACTATGACGAAGATGAAGCCTTCGCCGAGCGCGCGCGCAGCTACGTGGTGAAACTTCAAGGCGGCGACCCGTACTTCCTCGAGATGTGGCGCAAGCTGGTGGACATTACCATGTCCCAGAATCAGCTAACCTATAACCGTCTGAACGTGACCCTGACCCGTGACGACGTGATGGGTGAAAGCCTATATAACCCGATGCTGCCAGGCATTGTGGCGGACCTGAAAGCTAAAAATCTGGCGGTGGAAAGCGAAGGCGCAACGGTGGTGTTCCTTGATGAGTATAAAAACAAGGAAGGCGAACCGATGGGCGTGATCGTCCAGAAAAAGGATGGCGGCTATCTCTACACCACCACCGACATCGCCTGTGCGAAATACCGTTACGAAACCCTGCATGCGGACCGCGTGCTGTATTACATCGACTCCCGTCAGCACCAGCACCTGATGCAGGCGTGGACTATCGTGCGTAAAGCGGGTTATGTGCCGGATTCCGTGCCGCTGGAACATCACATGTTCGGCATGATGCTGGGTAAAGACGGTAAGCCGTTCAAAACCCGTGCGGGCGGCACCGTGAAGCTTTCCGATCTGCTGGATGAAGCGCTGGAACGCGCGCGTCGCCTGGTGGCCGAGAAGAACCCGGATATGCCTGCTGACGAGCTGGAGAAACTGGCTAACGCGGTTGGGATCGGCGCGGTGAAATACGCGGATCTCTCCAAGAACCGTACCACCGACTATATCTTCGACTGGGACAACATGCTGGCGTTTGAAGGCAACACGGCGCCATATATGCAGTACGCTTATACCCGCGTACTCTCCGTCTTCCGTAAAGCCAATATCGACGAAAGCGTGCTGGCGAATGCCACGGTGACCCTTACCGAAGATCGTGAAGCACAGCTGGCTGCCCGCCTGCTTCAGTTCGAAGAGACGCTCTCCGTGGTCGCGCGTGACGGTACGCCGCACGTTATGTGTGCTTACCTGTACGATCTGGCCGGTCTGTTCTCTGGCTTCTACGAACACTGCCCTATCCTCTCTGCCGAGAGCGAAGCGGTGCGTCACAGCCGCCTGAAGCTGGCGCAGCTGACGGCGAAGACACTGAAGCTCGGTCTGGATACCCTGGGTATCGAAACCGTAGAACGTATGTAAAAAAGAAACCCGGCGAGCGCCGGGTTTTTTATTATCAGAAATATTTCCGCAAATATTCCGTCAGACACAGAATCGCCATTGCCTGGCCATACGGCATCGAGGTCAGCGGTATCTGGCGGTAAAACGCCAGATCGCTCCCCATCCCCGTCCCGAAGGACGTTTGCAGCAGCTCCCCTTCCGGCGAGATGTTTTGCACGATGCCGCGAATCGCTTTCTCCGCCACCTCTGCGTACTCTGCGCCGACATAACGCTTGCGCACGGCTTTCAGAATGCCGTAAGCAAACCCTGCCGTGGCCGACGCCTCCAGATAAGAATCAGGATCGTCCAGCAGCGTATGCCACAATCCGCTCTCGTCCTGACATTTTGCCAGTGCGGCGATCTGCGCGTTCAGTACCTGCACCAGATAGCGACGAACGGCGTTGTTTTCCGGCAGATCCACCAGCTCGAGGAAATCCGGGATAACGATGGTCAGCCAGCTGTTGCCGCGCGCCCAGCGGGCCCGGGCAAAGTTGTGATTGCCGTCGTAATTCCAGCCGTGGAACCACAGCCCGGTCTCCCGATCCATCAGATTCTGTACGTGGAGCAGGAACTGATAGATCGCCTCCTCGACGTACTCCGGCTTGTTCAGCAGCTTGCCGATTTTCGCCAGCGGCAGCACCGTCATCATCAGCGTGTCATCCCACATCTGCTGATGGTTCTCTTCCGCCAGGGTGATGTGCTGCATGCCGCCATGTTCGGTGCGCGGCATCTCATTCATCGCCCATTCCGCCCAACTTTCCAGCCACGGCAGCCAGGCCGGGTTTTTGGTCTCTTCGTAGCGATACGCCAGCGTCAGGAACGGCGACATGGTATTCACGTTTTTGGTGGTTGCGCCTTCAGCGAAACGGTCAGCAAACCAGCTGTCGATAATCTCGCGCATGCCTTCGTCACCGGTCTGGCAGTAATACTGCCAGATACCGTATAAACCGACGCCGTGGGTCCATTCCCATCCGGCCCAGCCTTTGGTGTCGATCACGCGCCCGTCGTCCAGCCGCAGCAAAAACTCACCCGTTTTGTCGTGGATATTGACCAGGTTATGCGTCACCTTTTGAATCAGCGATTTCAGCTCATCCCTGGCGATGAAGCGCTCAGGCTGACGCAGTAACGGGCTATGTTTGACAGGCCAAACTTTCATCATCTTAACCTCTGTTGTATGTCGAATTCAGTACCGCGCGATCCTTCAGCGAAGGGGCCGCCGGCTTATTGCGATTCAGATAACCGATGTTGTTGTTGCCCCAAAGGGATTCATACGGCATACCGGCCAGCATCTCCACGGTAGCGCGGGCCTGCGGGGTCACCGCCTCTGGCATCGCATGGCCGGACTCGCGCATTTTCGCGGTCTCTTCACGCAGGGTGCTGTGAGTCTGCAAATTGAGTTTGAAGCGCAGGGAGACAAGGAAGCCGCAGAACAGCACCAGAATAGTGCCAACGCTCAGGATCATCAGAATGGTGTGGCTCACTTCCGCAGGTTGCACTTTTTGCCCGCTGACAAAGCCCGACATCTGCATCACGATCCCCACCAGCATCACCGCACCGGCCTGAGACGCTTTACGGGTCAGCGTCATGATGCCCGCGAAGATCCCTTCGCGACGCTGACCGGTGATCACTTCGTCCACGTCAGCAATGTAGGTGTAGGTATTCCACGGTACGTAGTTGATCCCCCCGCGGCCAAGACCGGCAACCGCAGAGATCAGCAGCAGCAGAGCGTAAACGTCGCTCAGGCCCGCGTAATAAAGAACCGCGTAAGAGAGCGAGGCCAGACCAAACAGCACGACCACCATGCGGTAAGACGGCGCAGGTCCGAAGCGAATGCACAGCGGGATCATGCCGATCACGGCGAGGAACTGGAAGATGGCCATCGTGCCCAGCAGGTTGGACGCCATTGACGCCTCCTGCATCAGCACAAATACCACGTAATAGGTGAACACCGCATTAAAGACGTCCTGGGCGATGTAGCCGCCAAGGTACATCCCCAGATGCTGGCGGAAAATCTTGATGCGCAGCGTCGAACTTAATTCGACAAAAAGACGGTTCAGGCTCTGGCCCAGGGTCAGCTTTTTCTTCTCTTCCTCGGCACGCAGAGCCGCTTCAGACCACTCTTCCCGCGGACGCTCCCAGGTGAAGAACCAGACGAAAGTAAGCATCAGCGCGCAGAGTACGGAGAAGACCAGGCTTGCATAGAAGAAGGAGATCGCGTTGTCTTTGCCGAAATGCGTGAGCAGGATCCCCGGCAGGAAGGAGGCCAGAATGGCGGACATCTGCGCCATAGAGATTCGCGCCCCGGAGAATTTGGTTTTCTGTTTGAAATCGTCCGTCATCTCCGGCACCAGCGTTTCGTACGGCACCAGGATCATGGTGTAGACGATATCAAAGATCAGATAGGTCAGCAGGTAGTACCAGAAACTCATGTCCCCTACCCACATCAGCGAGTAGCTGAAAACGCAGGGAATACCGAGCAGGATGAAGAACTTACGACGGCCAAAACGCTTGCCCAGCCAGGTGGTGCCAAAGTTATCGGTTAAAAAGCCCATTAACGGGCTGACAACCGCATCCAGCACCCTTGCGGCAGCGAAGATAAAGGTTGCTTCAATCGGTGTGAGTCCACAGAAGGTGGTATAAAAATACAAAAGCCAGGCGGCCGTCAGGGCGGTAGTCCCCGCCCCGAGGAAGTCCCCTGACCCGTAAGCAAAATAATTTGCGAGTCCAATTTTACGTGTTTTCATTGCCGTCAACCCTAATCAGTTTTGGGAGACTCCCTGTAAGCAACCTCGTCCGGGAGTTTTTACACGGCTACAGTAAAAGTATCGACCTGTTGATACCTTTCTGTTTCTGCCATCACAAAGTGGTGAATGGCAAAAACGCAAAGAGTGTCAATACGCGTGTCACTGATTTATAAAACAGCGTTTCTTTTGTATCAAAAGGGAAGGTCATTTTTGCGAGCCAGCCTTCAGAAATGCCTGGAGACTGGCGAAAAGGCGGGCAGTTAGCGGTAGTTGACGAGCACCTCGTTGCGCTGAACCTTCAGCGCCGGGATCAGACGTCCACCGCCTGGCACTTCCCAGATAAAGCGTAAAGGCTCCTGAGCAGACACCCCGTTGAAGGCCTGGGTGGTGCCACGTTGACCCTCGATTTCCGCGCAGCGGGTCAGCGAGCACAGCCGCACCCGCAACCCGGCCGGTGTGGGTCCCGTCAGGGTGTAATTCCAGACCACCAGCGTCATCTGCCCGGACACGGGCTCAGAGGCGGACAGCGGACGGGAGGAGATCGACTCCCCCCGATGGTTGAGCGTTAAGCCGATACTGCTGGCCTGCCATGCCCCCTCGCCTGCGGCCTGCGCCGCCAGCGGGAAAAGTAAGATCCACAGCCACTTACGCATTATTTCCCTCCTATGGTCGCCGTCATGCGAATATTGCGGTTATCGGACAGCTCCATATTCGACAGCACCACCAGCTGGTTCAGGCTCCGGCGCAGGAAGCGCGACAGCAGCGGGCGCAGCGCGTGATTCACCAGCAGCACCGGCGGCGCGCCCAGCATCTCCTGACGCGCCAGCGCCTCCTGGGTTTGCGCCAGTAATCTGTCCGCCAGACCCGGCTCCAGCCCGCCACCGCCCTGCAACGCCTGAAGCAGCAGACGTTCCAGCGGCGTATCCAGGCCAATAACCTGCACTTCGCCGGTTCCCGGGAACCATTGCTGGGTAATGGCGCGTCCGAGCGCCACGCGCACCACCGCCGTCAATTCGTGCGGATCGCTTTGCAGCGGCGCATGTTCGGCCAGCGTTTCAAGGATGGTACGCATATCGCGAATGGGCACCTTCTCGTCGAGCAGATTTTGCAGCACTTTGTGCAGGGTGGTTAAGGTCAGTACGCCCGGCACCAAATCTTCGGTCAGCTTCGGCATCTCCTGCGTTACGCGGTCGAGCAGCTGCTGCGCCTCCTGACGACCAAACAGTTCCGCAGAGAACTGGCCAATCAGGTGGTTGAGGTGCGTCGCCACCACGGTACTGGCCTCAACGACCGTGTAACCCTGAATCTGGGCCTGCTCTTTCAGGGCGCTCTCAATCCAGATTGCCGCCAGACCAAAGGCCGGGTCGGTCGTCTGCTCACCCGGCAACGTGCCTGCGGCGGTGCCCGGGTTAATCGCCAGCCAGCGGCCGGGGTACGCATCACCGCTGCCGATTTCCACCCCTTTCATCAGGATGCGGTAGCGCGCGGGCGGGAGATCCATATTGTCCCGGATGTGGACCACCGGCGGCAGGAAGCCCATATCCTGGGCGAATTTTTTACGAATGCTGCGGATACGGCCAAGTAGCTCACCATCCTGCTGGAAATCCACCATCGGGATCAGGCGGTACCCCACTTCCATCCCCAGCGAATCTTCGAGCTGTACGTCGTTCCAGGTGGCTTCCACCGCCTGGGTGTTCTCAGGCATTTTGACCGGCGCAGGCTCTGCCTTAGGCTGCGTTTCCCGGCCACGCATCCACCAGGCAAGCCCCAGCAGCGCAGCGGTGAACAGCAGGAATACCAGGTTTGGCATGCCCGGCACCATACCGAGCAGGCCCAGCACCGCCGCGGAGAGCAGCATAACGCGCGGGTTGCTGAAGAGCTGCCCCACCATCTGCTCGCCCACGTCCTGATCGGTACTGACGCGAGTCACAATCACGCCCGCCGCGGTGGAGATCACCAGCGCCGGGATCTGCGCCACCAGACCGTCACCAATGGTCAGCAGCGTATAGCTTTCCGCCGCGTGGCCCATGTCCATGCCGTGTTGCAGCACGCCGACGAGCAGGCCGCCGACGACGTTAATCACCATGATCAGAATGCCCGCGATGGCGTCACCGCGCACAAACTTACTCGCACCGTCCATGGAGCCGTAGAAATCTGCCTCCTGGGTCACTTCGGCACGGCGTTTTTTCGCTTCATCTTCCGCGATCAGCCCGGCATTCAGGTCGGCGTCGATGGCCATCTGCTTGCCCGGCATCCCGTCGAGCACGAAGCGCGCGCCCACTTCAGCGATACGTCCCGCCCCTTTAGTGATAACCATGAAGTTGATAATCACCAGAATGACGAACACCACGATACCGATGGCGAAGTTGCCGCCCACCAGGAAGTGACCGAAGGCTTCGACCACCTTGCCCGCCGCCGCCGCGCCGGTGTGCCCTTCCATCAGGATGATACGCGTGGAGGCAACATTCAGCGCCAGGCGCAGCAGCGTGGTGAACAGCAGGATCGTTGGAAACGCGGCGAACTCCAGCGTGCGCTGGGTGAACATCGCCACCAGCAACACCATGATGGACAACGCAATGTTGAAGGTGAAAAGCAGGTCGAGGATAAATGCCGGTAACGGCAGCACCATCATCGACAGAATTAGCAGGATCAGAATCGGTCCGGCAAGGATCTGCCATTGCGTCGATTTCAGGTTGCCGGGCAGGCGCAACATTGCCACCAGATTAGCCATCAGTGTCCTTCTCGTTCAAAAAATCCAGTGCTTCAGGCACCGGCAGGTTCTCAGGTTTTACAGGTCGTTGACCGCCCGCTAAACGCCAGCGTTTCAGTTGCCACACCCAGGCCAGCACCTCTGCGACAGCGGCGTAGAGCTGGCCCGGGATCTGTTGTCCAATTTCCGCGTGGCGATACAGCGCGCGAGCCAGCGGCGGTGCTTCCAGGATCGGCACACGGTTTTCCGTGGCGATTTCACGAATGCGCAGCGCAATCAGCCCGGCCCCTTTCGCCACCACTTTCGGCGCGCTCATTTTGTTTTCGTCGTACTGAAGCGCCACGGAATAGTGAGTCGGGTTGGTGACGATGACGTCGGCTTTCGGCACATCTTCCATCATGCGCCGACGCGCGGCGGCGCGCTGCATCTGGCGGATACGGCCCTTAACGTGCGGGTCGCCTTCCATCTGTTTATATTCATCGCGGATGTCCTGACGCGACATTCGCAGCTTTTTGATATGGGAATAGATCTGGAAGATAACGTCGAACGCCACCATCGGAATAATGCTGAGTACCACCAGCAGCGAGCATAACCCGACCAGGTTCAGGGCATTCTTCATCGCCGTCATCGGGGACTCGCTGATGAGGCGCATCATCTCCGGCCAGTGGTGCCACAGAAAAAACCCGGCGGTACTGCCCATAAGAAGCGATTTCAGGATCGCTTTAAGAAGCTCAGCCCCGGTTTGCGCGGAAAACATTTTCGCAATGCCGGGGAACGGATTGAGCTTAGAGAATTTCGGTTGCAGCGATTTTCCGCTGAACACCAGGCCACCGAGCATGACCGGCGAAACCAGGGCCACGATGACCACGCCCGCGATCAGCGGCAGCAAGGCGAGCATCGCGCTTTTCACAAGGTTGATGATCTGAATGAGGATCAGATTGGGGTCATTGACCATGCTGTGATCAAAACGTAAGCCAGCAGAAAGCATTCCCGCCAGTCTGCGGGCGAGCATCTCCCCGCCCCACCAGATTATGCAGACGCCCACCACCAGGATCAGCAGGGATGTCAGCTCTCGGGATCGGGGGATCTGCCCATCCTCACGGGCTTTTTCAAGTCGGTGGGGTGTGGGGGCTTCTGTTTTGTCGTCGTTCTCTTCTGCCACTGTGCCTGCTCGCAGCCCATTAATTCACGGGTATCATGCCAGCGCAGAGAAAATCCAATGGCGGGAAAAGCCCGTTTATTCGGGCTCTTTTCGCTGTTTTTATTCTGAGCTGCCTCAGGCCGCGTTAACGACCTGAGGCAGAACGCGCAATCAGAAACCAAGACTGTCCAGCAGATCGTCCACCTGATCCTGGCTTGCCACCACGCCCGCTTTGCTGGTGTCAAGCTGTGGACCATTGAGCAGGCTTTCGTTCTCGCGTTTCGGACGGGCAGCCGGTTCCGGTATGTTCTCCAGCAGTACCATCAGCAGCTGACGTTCAATCTCCTGAATCACATCCATCATGCGCTTGATCACCTGGCCGGTGAGGTCCTGGAAATCCTGTGCCATCATGATGTCCAGCAGCTGGGCATTGGTGAAGCTGGTGTGGCCCGGCACGTCACCCAGGTACTGACGGGTATCCGTTACCAGTTCGCGGGCATCCGCCAGCTCAATAGGGTTCTCAAACCACTCATCCCAGCGTTTGCTCAGCGCTTTCGCCCCCTTCTCCATCGCATCCTGGTGCGGCTGCGAGGCTTCAACGCTGTTCAGCGCACGCTCGGCCGCCTGCGCGGTCATCTGTACGACGTAGTCCAGACGGTCGCGCGCGTCAGGGATGGCTTCCGCCGCTTCGGCGATAGCCTGGTCCAGCCCCAGCTCACGCAGGCTGTCGCGCAGCATGCGGGTCAGGCTACCAATGCGGGCAATAATGTCGCTCGGCGAATGTTCTTCAACGGGTTTCATAGCAGGTTGCAACATATCCATCACCTCACATGCCGAGTTTCTCGAAGATCTTCCCGAGCTTCTCTTCCAGAGTCGCCGCGGTGAATGGCTTCACCACGTAGCCGCTTGCGCCCGCCTGTGCAGCGGCAATAATGTTCTCTTTCTTCGCTTCTGCGGTCACCATCAGCACCGGCAAAGAGGCCATGCCCGCATCCGCGCGGATGGTTTTCAGCAGTTCGAGACCGTCCATGTTCGGCATGTTCCAGTCGGAAATCACAAAACCAAACCCGCCAGCCTGGAGTTTGTTCAGCGCATCCACCCCGTCTTCTGCTTCTTCAACATTGTTGAAGCCCAGCTCTTTCAGCAGGTTGCGCACAATGCGACGCATGGTGGAAAAGTCATCCACAACCAAAAACTTAAGCTCTTTATCCGCCATAAAATAATACTCCTGAGTCAAATACGTATTGCCTGTCCGGCACTGATTTTCGCCAGCATCTGCTGGCTTACCTGGCTAAGATCGACCACTTCGCTTACGCCACCCATATTGATGGCCTCGCGCGGCATGCCGAACACCACACAACTTGCTTCATTCTGCGCAATCGTCCAGGCACCAGCCTGGTGCATCGCAAGCATTCCGGCGGCGCCGTCGTTGCCCATTCCCGTCAGGATCACCCCAACGGCGTTGCGCCCCGCATGTTTCGCCACCGAATGAAACAGCACATCCACCGACGGACGGTGCCGGTTAACCGGCGGCCCGTCATGAATTTTGATTTGATAGTTCGCCCCGCTGCGCGCCAGCTCCATGTGCTTGTCACCCGGGGCGATATAGGCGTGACCCGGCAGCACGCGCTCGCCATCTTCCGCCTCTTTCACGCTGATCTGACACAGCTTATTCAGGCGCTCCGCAAACGAACGGGTAAACCCTGGCGGCATATGTTGCGTAATCAGGATACCCGGGCTTGAGAGCGGCAATGGCTGGAGTACATGGCGAATTGCCTCTGTTCCTCCGGTTGACGCCCCAATGACCAGCAACTTTTCCGAGCTGAGTAACGGCCCTGCCTTCAGGGTTGCCGGAGCTGCCATCGGCTTGTGGGCCGCGAGTTTTGCGCGCGACGCGGTACGGATCTTCTCGGCGATCATCTCGCTGTACGCCAGCATCCCCTCGCGAATGCCGAGCTGCGGCTTGGTGACAAAATCCACCGCCCCCAGCTCCAGCGCGCGCAGGGTGATTTCTGAACCTTTACGGGTCAGAGATGACACCATCACCACCGGCATCGGGCGCAGGCGCATTAATTTTTCCAGGAAATCGATGCCATCCATGCGCGGCATTTCAACATCCAGCGTCAGCACGTCGGGGTTATATTTTTTGATTAAATCCCGCGCGACCAGCGGATCGGGCGCTGTCGCCACCATCTCCATATCGCTGTGGCTATTGATGATTTCGGTCATGATCTGACGCATTAGCGCTGAATCATCGACAGACAATACCCTGATTTTACTCATGCTTTTTCCTTACTCAGCGCATATACCGTTTGCCCACGCAGGCTAAACTCACGCACGAGGTTGCTGAAGTTTTCCGAGTGCCCGGCAAACAGTAAACCGTCAGGCTTGAGCAACGGAACAAAGCGACGCAGGATGTCCTGTTGCGTCGTTTTATCAAAATAGATCATCACGTTACGGCAAAAAATGGCGTCGAATGGCCCCGGCACGTTGTACTGCTTATCCAGTAAATTAACGGGAGCAAATTCCACGCAGTTCGCCAGCTCCTGGCGTACGCGCACCAGTCCTTCATGCGGGCCGGTACCGCGCATGAAGTAACGCTGTAGCTGCTGAGGAGACAGCGTTTTAAGCTCATCCTGGCGATAAACGCCGTTACGGGCTTTTTCCAGCACTTCGGTATCGATGTCGCTGGCGTACACTTTCCAGCGGCCCGGCGCCATGCCCAGGGTGTCCGCCAGGGTGATGGCCAGCGAGTACGGCTCTTCCCCGGTAGAGGCCGCCGCGCTCCAGACGCGATACTCTCCGCTACGGCGACGGGCGTGTTCCGCCAGCACCGGGAAGTGATGCGCCTCGCGGAAAAACGCGGTCAGGTTGGTGGTTAACGAGTTGATAAATGCCTGCCATTCGGCGCTGTTCTGGTTCGCTTCGAGCATGCTCAGATAGCGGCCAAAATCATCCAGCCCCAGCGTACGCAAGCGCCGCACCAGCCGGTTGTAGACCATGTCTCGCTTATGGTCCGCAAGCACGATCCCCGCACGCTGGTAGATTAACTGACATATCCGACGAAAATGCGCGTCGGACAGCGCGAGGCGCTGTGTCATCTGCAACAATAATGACGTTTGCCCTGAGGGCATGGGTGATGTCATAGCGCCTTCTTAATCACATTCAGGATACAACGGGCACGGCCTGTGACCGTCCGACTTCTGTTACTGCTTCAACGTGCTCTTTCACATTAAATACGGCGACCAACCCGGTAAGGTGATCCGCCTGGTTTGCCAGCTGATCGGTAGCCGCCGCCGCCTCTTCCACCAGTGAGGCGTTCTGCTGCGTAACCTGATCCATCTGTGTAACGGCCTGCGCCACCTGCTCAATACCACGGCGTTGTTCATCAGACGCCGAGGCAATCTCGCCCATAATGTCGTTAACCCGCGTCACGGAGGTGACAATCTCGTGCATGGTCTGCGCGGCGGTATCCACCAGCGCGGAGCCCTGCTGAACGCGGGAGACCGACTCTTCTATCAGCCCTTTGATCTCTTTCGCCGCATTGGCGCTGCGGCTGGCGAGGTTTCGGACTTCACCGGCAACTACCGCGAACCCGCGCCCCTGCTCCCCGGCACGCGCCGCTTCAACGGCCGCGTTCAGCGCCAGAATATTGGTCTGGAACGCGATCCCGTCGATGACGCTGATAATGTCGCCAATTTTCTGCGAGCTGGCGGCAATCTCCTGCATCGTACTGGCGACGTGAGAGGCCTGATCGCCCCCACGTTTCGCCGTCATCGCCGCCTGTTTTGACAAGTCGGACGCCTGACGCGCGTTATCGGCGTTCTGGCTTACCGTCGCGGTCAGCTGCTCCATGCTGGCCGCCGTCTGCGCCAGCGATGCCGCCTGCTGTTCGGTGCGGGATGAGAGATCGTTATTGCCTGCCGCAATCTCGGAGATCCCGGTATGCATGGCGTAACTGCCCTGGCGAACGTTGCTTACCGTTTCCCGCAGCGACCCCTGCATC
Organism: Enterobacter cloacae complex sp. 302F9; assembly: GCF_050030335.1. Lineage (NCBI taxonomy): Bacteria > Pseudomonadati > Pseudomonadota > Gammaproteobacteria > Enterobacterales > Enterobacteriaceae > Enterobacter > Enterobacter cloacae complex sp. 302F9. The sequence goes on from NZ_JBLGUC010000001.1 coordinate 2,803,786, forward strand.
GCCTTCAGGCTGGCGAAAATCGCTGATATTTCATTCCTGCCATACACGGCCACCGGACGCGCCAGATCGCCCTTCGCCATACTGTCGAAGTGGCTGCTGACGATGGCCAGCGGCTGGACGATCATTTTGCGCGACCACCACAGCGAGCCGCCGGTCAGCAGGGCGGCCAGGATCACCATGGTCAGGAAAATCGCCCCTGACATGCGGTAGCTGGTACGGCTGTCCGCACCGGCACGCGCCACAAACTGGTTAATATCCTGCTGCCAGGCGTTAAAGCTGCCGTCGAACGCCGCCTGAGACGCCTGCACCGGCGCGGTCAGGAAGTCAGAAAGCTGGTTGTTCTCCAGCCACGTCGCCTGATGGTCGAGATCGCCGTACCACACATCAAAGGTCTTTTTCATGGCGACTTTCAGCGCTTTCTCTTTCTCACTGACCGCCTCCTGCGCCGTAAAGGCCTTAAACTGCGCGTCGGCCTGCTTCAGGCTGCTGCGGGCCACGACCATCAGCGCCTTAATATCCTCCGGCGGATAGCTCAGCGCGGTTAACGTCCCTGCTTTGTTCAGCGCAGTGCTTGCCTGCAACAGCACGGCACGCGTTTGTGCCAGTGCGGAGCGCTGCTGATTACTCGTCTCAACTTCCTGCAAATTCTGATAGCCATCGCGAAACGCCCAGAAAGACAACCCGTTACTGCCAACCTGCAAAACCCCACACAGGATCAGAATCAAAAACAGTGTGGTCGAGATACGAATACGATTTAACATCCACGCTCCCATCAAGCGGCAAGCAGCCGCGGTTTAATTGTCAGTCAAAATGTTTCCCAGTTTTCATCTTGTCCGGTCACCGCTGCGCGCGTACGTGTTGTCACGGGCGCCGGGGTTGCTTCGCTGTACGCCGACCGCGAGCTGACCGTATTTGTCGTTTTTGAAGTAAGACGGAACGCCGAGACGGCCATTTTCAGGCGGCTCGCCTGGTCCTCCAGCGCAGCGGCCGCGGCAGCGGACTCCTGCACCAGGGCGGCGTTTTGCTGCGTCACACGATCCATTTCCGATACCGCCAGGGCGACCTGGTCAATACCACGACTCTGCTCATCCGATGCAGAGGCGATTTCACCCATGATGTCCGTCACGCGCGTCACGGCATTCACGATGTCATTCATGGTTTCACCCGCACTTTCCACCAGCACCGAGCCGGTATCCACGCGTGAAACAGAGTCTTCAATCAGGGCTTTGATCTCTTTCGCCGCATTGGCGCTGCGGCTGGCGAGGTTACGCACTTCGCCGGCGACCACGGCAAACCCGCGCCCCTGCTCGCCCGCACGCGCCGCTTCAACGGCCGCGTTCAGCGCCAGGATATTGGTCTGGAAGGCGATACCGTCGATTACGCTGATGATGTCGGCGATTTTCTTCGAGCTGTCGGCAATGTCATGCATGGTTTTCACCACGCCGTCGACCACCCGACCGCCGCGCTGGGCGGTGTCGGACGCGCTTTCTGCAAGCTGCGACGCCTGGCGGGCATTGTCGGCATTCTGCTTCACGGTCGCGGTGAGCTGCTCCATGCTGGCCGCCGTCTCTTCCAGAGCGGATGCCTGCTGTTCGGTACGGGACGAGAGATCGTTGTTGCCCATCGCGATTTCACTCGTGCCGGTATAGATGGCATCCGCCCCCTCGCGCACGTTGGCGACGGTATCAATCAGCGAACGCTGCATATGGTCGACGCTGGTTGCCAGCTCGGTGATCTCATTGCGGCCAGAAACGGTCAGCGTTTTCGTGAGATCGCCCCGGCCAATATCACGGATATGGGCAATGACGCGGCCAAGCGGGTTAAGCAGGATATGACGAATGCCGTACCACACGGCCACCAGTACGATGACCAGCGCGAGGGCGAGAACCGCCATCTGCCATTTCGCGAAACGGTAGTCGTTCTGGCTTTGCGTGAACGCGGAGTGATAAAGCTCGCCGCTGGCTTTAGCGTACTCGCCGAGTGCCGCGCCGAGGGCGTTCTGCATTCCCTGGGTCGGCTGCGCGAAATAGGCGTCCATATTGCCCATCTCCAGGAACTGCACCAGCTCCGTGAGGCCGGCGAAGTAGGCCTGATATTTTTCATCTATGTTCGCGCTCGCCTGCGCCATTGCCGGCTGAGGGGCGATTTTTTTGAAGGCGTCGTAATGTTTCGCCGCGTCTGCCAGCGTGGCGCGCGCATTCTTCAGCAGTTCCGTTTTTGCGCTGCTCTGCTGGTTATTTGGGTCCATCATCATGCGGGCAGACGAGCGGCTCAGGTTGATACGCGTCTGCAACATCAGATCCCAGGTCGTGGTCAGTTCGCTTTGCTGCATACGCAAATCGTTCGAGGCCGCGAAGCTGTCCTGGTTCTGTTTTAACGACGAGAAAAAGAGGCCGCCAGAAGTAAGCTGAAGAAGTGCGAAAATGACCAGCACCATCATAAGCATTGTGACAACGCGGATACGGTTCAACATACAACACCTTCTCATAGATTTATTAACGGTGTTATCGGCACAGGCCACAGGAACTTTACATTTGCGAAAGGGAAAAGCGCGGGAGTCAGAATGCGACGTCGACAATCAGCGTGTCGGTATAGGTTCCGGCAGGCGGCGTGGCCTGGCTGGTCAGAACTTTGGCGGTGTAGTTGTAGGTACGTAAAAGCCCGTCCGTACTGACCTGCGATGAGCTGGCGCTGGCCCAGCGCTCGCTGCCGCTGCTACCCCAGCGGTTGCTGGTCGCCTCTTTGTAGATGTCGTAACTCATGAAGTTGCTGCCGCTGACCATACGACGCACGTTGTTCAGGGCATTTGCCCCATTATTAATGCCTATGGTGTAGGTGCTGCCTTTGGTGCAGGTGACGGCAACCGACTGTGAAACGGTGGGAAAATTTTGCACCAGCGGCGCGCTGTTAAAATTCACGTCCGGCGTGGTCATGGTGCTGCAATCGTTGGTGACGGTCATGTTGAGGAGGATCGAGGTGGTTGCCGTACCGGTTTGCGGGGTCAGGCACGCTCCGACCGCGCCAACGGCGCACACGTTGTAGTTAATGCTGAACGTTAACAACACCTGATACGGCCCGGCGGTGACGTTCTGCCCCATTACGGTCCGGAAATAAAGGGGAATGTTGTAGCGCCTTGAACCCAGCAGCCCGAGCAGCGTGTTTCCGCTCCAGGTATAGGCTTTGCTGATTTGTATTTCACTGTTTCCGCCGCAGCCGGACGCCCCGCACAGCCGCGCAGGGATGACATCGGTAATAGCCGCGTTGTCCGTACGCTTCATGGTCGCCCGGCTATTCGCGAAGACGGATGCCGAGGTGTAATTCAGCGTCACCGAGTCGTTAGTTAACAGGTTGAGAACGGTATCGCAGGTCACCACCAGCGTGCCCGTCGTTTCCACTTCCCCGGTGCCGCTGAGTGCGAACGAGGTGACGCTGCCAAACGAGGCATTCACCGTACTGACGGTACAGGCCGCCCAGCTGCCGCCGGAGCACAGCAGCAGGAGCGCGATTAACAGGCGTCTCACGGCGCCTCCCGACAGGTCAGCGGACCGTAGGTTTGCAGCTTATGTTCAGGGTTTGCGCCAACGGTCAGCGTTGCCGTACAGCGTTTACCCTCCGGGGTGATGACCTCGAGCGGATTCACGTCGTTGAGGTTTTCCAGCCAGGCGAGGCCGTCGTAGCCGACAACCGCGCTGCTGCGGGACGCGCGTCTGACCTGGCTTCCTACCGGGATCGCATTGCCCTGCGCATCGTGCAGGATCACGCTGGCAACCCGCTCCTGCTCCATCGGGAAATCCACCAGATAACCGTTATGCCGACGAATCGCCACCCGACGCTCGGTCTCTTTCAGCCGGGTATCCGCAGGTAAGTTCAGGGTATCAATGCGGTAACTTGCCGGGTAATAGGCGGAAACGCCGCTCACCAGCAGATAGCCTTTGTTATTGGTTTTTCCGACCGGCTGGTTTTCGTAGCTGACGGGAACATCCGGATGACCGTCGGTGCTGATCACCACAAACGCATCGTTGATTTTGTTCGCCGCAAACAGCTCACCGTCCATCAGCACGACAGAGCCCATCGCCTCGCCCCACCAGGTCATCATGCCCTTCTCACCGTAGCCGCCGCCCTGTAGCTCCACGTTGTTATTCCGCCAGCCGAGCGTGGCCTGCTGATAGTTACTCGACCGCGACTGGTTGGCCCAGGCCATGTTCCAGCTAAAGCCGCCGTCTGAAGGCATCGAGTGGTTGTAGTTAATGCGTTGAGTGCTGCCTGCGTCAGGGGTGTTTTCAAAGGTGACGGCGGCGCTGTCACGTTCGCCGAGGGGAACCTGCAACGACAGCGCAACCGTCCAGTCGCCCCGCTGCTGGTCACGGCTGGCAGCCAGATAAATACTGCTTGAGCCCCACATATTACGGCTCCAGGAGAGGTTGAGCAGCTCAGTTTTCTGGCTGTCAAAACTCTCAACGCCGATCCACGCCGCGCCGATATTGCCGTATCCGCCGAGGTTAAAGGTTAAGGAATACTGGTCGGTATTGCGGCTCAGGCTGGCAACGGGGTTATCATTTTCATCATAAACGGTGGGCTGATCGTACAGGGCGAGATTGCCAAAACCACGATCACGTCGGGTATGCTGGGTCGCTACGCTAAACTCGCTGGTGTTGTATTGATAGCCCCAGTTTATCTGGCCGCCGCTATCGCCGCGCATGCGGCTTTGGGTCCACGAGGTATTTACCACGCCAAAACGCCCGAGCTTCAGTACCGTGCCCGCGCCGCCAAGCGCCAGCGACTCCGCCCCTTCCGCATGCCCCTCCAACGTCAGCCAGTCGGTCACCCCGTAGCGGTACGATCCGCTGCCCGCCGCCGGGCCATAGTCAAAATTCTCAATACCGTAGTTACGCCGCAGGCTGCCCAGCGTCACGGCGCCGTCGCTTAACCCCTGCTTAAGCAGATCGCTGCTGACATAAAACGGCAGCGTGGTACTCACCTGACGACCCAGCGCATCAGTGGTAACCAGTACCGCATCCCCGGCACCGTTGATATACGGCAGATTGGTGAGGGTAAACGGCCCCGGCTGAAGGCGGGTGGAGCCGGAACGGTAGCCGTTAATAAAGAGATCGACCGAGGTCGGGACAGCCGCCTCGCCGGAAAACGCCGGCAGCGGCCAGGTCACCAGATCCGGACGCAGGGAGAAGTCGCGCCCGTAGCTGATCCCGCCCATGCGCACGCTGGTGCTCCAGCTCAGCGCATCGCTGATGACGTCCCCGGCGGACCAGGTGGTGGCATCCTCTTCGTTGGTGATCAGTAACGTAGAGTCATAACGCACGTACCCTTCCTGCTGTCCGCTGTTACCGGTGAAATTCTGCCGGGCGTAACCCGTCGATGAAAATGAATAATCCTCATTGAAATAGCGGAACTCGTGCCAGACCGACGCCTGGCCGCCCGTGTGTTCGGAATGGTTGGTATAAACGTCGTAATTGAGCAGCGCGCCGCGGCCATAGTGCGGTTTGCTTTGCGTGCTCTGCTCACTGAAAGGCGTGACCCGCGCCGCGACCCAGTCCCGGGGGACCGTCAGCAACAGGCGCTGGGCCGTGCTGTCGTACTCTGCGCGTACCGACGTAAGCGTCGAGAGATTCACCTCTCCGGCTGGCACATGCGCGGGCGGCAGCCCGGCGCGGAGCAAATCCGCGCCCGAAATAAACCAGGCGCCCTCACGCTGCGTCACCGGCACCACCAGACCCGTGTCATAGTGGTTCAGCACCAGGGCGAGCTGGAATACTGCTTCGCCGTTTATCGTCCGTGCATCCGGCGGCGGCGGTAAACTGTCGTCGCCGGTTTCGGCAAAGGCGCTGGTACTGACGCAAAGCAGGATCATCATCGCCGGTTTCAGTTGACGGGCGTCGATTGCCATTGCGTATCCCTGGCATTAATTTGCGCGCTCATCCGGTTCGGCTGATAAATCCCAGCCGGAAGCGGCCAGCTTCGGGTGCTGCCTGGCAGCACATAACCCAGCAGCCCCTCGGCAACCGTGCGTTTTTGCCCGCCCTGCTCAACCGCAACCTGGCTGAGCCGGACGTGCACATCCCCCTGATTACGGACCTGAAGCGCGGGTTTCCCCCCTTCCTGAACGACCCGCCAGCTCAGCTGTTGAGTATTCGCCAGCGCGTGGTGCGCCCCTTCGTTGAGGGTGGGGATCCCCTGCCCATAAACAAATAAGGGAATGGAATAGCGCATTTGCAGTTTGAGGCCCATGGACGGTTCCGCTTTGGCATCCGGCTGGGGAATTTCATCCACAATAATGCGGTAGGCCTGCTCAACCCCCGACGGGATTGTCCCCTGCTTGATCAGGCGAATAAGCTGTTTACTGCCTTTGGCGATGGTCACGATCGGCGGGCTGGCGACCACATCCTGCTGGGCGGTGTAACGCTCATATCCTCCCTCCTGCTTCCAGCGCACAATACGCACCTGCATTGTCGTGGCGCTGTTGCCCTGATTCTGGATCCACAATTCAGTTGCTCTGGCCTCTGCCGAAAGCCACGGATCGATGGGCCACAAAAGAATGGTTGCCGCTGCCTGCGCCTGGCCCGCTGCCAGAGCCGTTGCCCCCAACAGACCCACCAGGCCTGATCGCCTGAAAAATGGCTTCATCGATGTTCTCCCTTTCCTACCATGACAAGGTCACGGTGAGTTGATCTGAATATGTTCCCGGCAGGCTAAACCCCGTCAGGAGCGCGACGCCAAAAAGAGGCAGCGCGATGTTATTGCTGTTGGTATAGGTAATCGGTATGGCCTGGTTAACCCCAATTTCGCTGTTCGCCGCCAGAGAGCTGCTGCTGTAAAGCCGGTAACCAACAACTTCGGTCCCACCTGAACGCGTCATCCGTCGCACCGAGCTGTAATTCTGGCCGCCGTCAATGCTCATGCTCAGCGCCACGCCCGGCGTGCAGGCGATGGACAACGCGCCGTCGGCGACAAAGCTGGTGCTGACCGGCGTGTTGTCCACGCCGTTACGGGTTCCAAAATCCAGCGTCCCAAAGCGCCCGCCCGTACCGGTACTCACCGAGCACCCTGGTACTACCGTCGCGCTCACCCTGAAGGACTGGGAGGTCACCGCCCCGGCGTCGCAGATCATCATCAGCCCGACGAGCAGGGCCAAAAAAGGGTGCACGACGCCCTCTGCGCTTTCGCGCAGACATAAACACAATGCCTTCATGGCTGAATCAGTAGGTGACGCTGACGTTAATCGTGTCGGTATAGGTTCCCGGTACAACCGTTACGCTATTGCCGCCGCCCGTTATGCGCCCGTAGAGGGTATAGCTGTTCACCCCGCCCGCTGTGGAAGCTACGGGCAACGCGGCGTTATTAGCGATCACGTTGTTGTACCCGCTGTCGCTATAGAGGCTGTATGCCACGCCCTGTGCCGCATTGGCGGTATTCACCAGATAGCGGGCGGGTGTGCCGGGGGTGCCGACAACGGTTCCGGGTGCGGTCGCGTTGGTGTTGCCGGTGATCGCCACCGTGTAACTGGCAGTGGTACATTGAATGGTAAAGGTGTTTCCGCCGCTGGCCCCGGTTAACTGGGTTGTCAGGGTGGAGAATGTCGCAGGATGGGTCCCGAAATCGAGTGTCCCGAAGTTAATGCCGTTTTGCGTTGGCGAGCCGTTGATCAAACAACCGTTCGTCAGCGTCAGCGTCGCCCCGATAGTACCGCTACTGGTGACTGCCAGCGCCTGACCGACAGTCGCCGCCGTCAGCAGTGTACCCGCGCAGATAAAAAGAAGTGTTCTTTTCATTTACCACCCTCCAGAAGAAATAATGGTCCGCTTACCCTATTTTATTCATACTGTTCAGTATGTTAGCCCCGCTTAAACATTCCCCGGCGCGGTTACTGAGAATTTAGTTTATGGTTCACGCTTCAACCACTTTCAGCGAAGGTGAGACACCCGCCCTCCAATTAACAGACTATTAACAAACATTACAAAGAGTTAGCAAAATAAAACGGGCATTATATTTGCTTAATTTGAGGATATATCGCCTGTAACGTGATCCGCGTCACAATATATCGTCATCATAAAAACAACGAATTTCATAAAAATTAAAAACAAGTTGTAACTCACGCAGCTTTACTTCAATTTATGCCCCGAATATTTTCCTGCGCTTAAATAAAAATTTTGTATGCATTGACGCAGGAAACTCTTTTAGCGCATAGAGGATCTTTTTGTGGCAAGTGCAAACAAACTCACGCTCTTCATCGTGATTTTCATGCTGGCGGGCATTCTTTCAGGTGCGGCAATCCATGAGTATGCTTCGCCCGACGCGATACAGGCCTGGTCGGAGAACATCACCCTGCTGACCGATATTTTCCTGCGGCTGATTAAGATGGTGATTGCCCCGCTGGTGTTCAGCACCCTGACGGTGGGCATTATGAAGCTGGGTGAAACGTCGACGATTGGGCGCGTCGGGGGTAAAGCGATGGTGTGGTTTATCAGCTCATCCGTACTTTCCATTCTGGTGGGGCTGTTTATTGTTACCCTTGAACAACCCGGCAGCGGTCTGAACCTGAGCATTCCGACAGAGACGGTTGATACCGGCCTGGCCGTTAGCGGGATGTCGCTGAAAGCCTTCCTGTCACACACTATTCCAACCAGCATTGCCGGCGCGATGGCGAACAATGAGATCCTGCAAATTGTGGTCTTCTCGATGTTCTTCGGCATTGGCGGCGCGTCATTAGGTCAAAAATTCAACGCCCCGCTGGTGGCGGCGCTGGATGTGGTCTCCCACATTATGCTGAAAGTGACGGGCTACGTGATGTACGTTGCGCCGCTGGCCATTTTTGCCGCGATTTCGTCCGTGATTGCCACTCAGGGTCTGGGCATTTTGCTGAACTATGCCTCGTTCATTGGCGGTTACTATGTGGCGATCCTTCTGACCTGTCTGGTATTGCTGGCGGTAGGTTACATGGTACTGAAAAAAGAGATTTTCCGTCTGGTGGCGATGCTGAAAGATCCGGTGCTGGTCGCGTTTACCACCAGCAGCTCAGAAGCGGCATACCCGAAAACGCTGGAGCAGTTAGCGCGCTTCGGCTGTTCACGTAATATCGCCTCTTTCGTCCTGCCGATCGGCTACTCGTTTAACCTGGTCGGCTCCATGGTGTACTGCTCGTTCGCCTCGATGTTTATCGCCCAGGCATACAACATTCACCTGAGTTTCACCGAGGTGACGGTGCTAATGTTAACGTTGATGCTGGCCTCGAAAGGGATTGCGGGCGTACCGCGCTCGTCGCTGGTGGTGCTGGCGGCAACTATTCCGAGCTTTAACATTCCGGTGGCCGGGATCCTGCTGCTGATGGGGATTGACCATTTCCTGGATATGGGACGATCGGCCATTAACGTGCTGGGGAACGGGATTGCGACGGCGATGCTGTCGCAGAATGAAGGGGCGCGGGAAGCGGAATCAGCGCTGGTGGAGCAGGAGGCGTAAGGTTACAAAAGAGCCGGGTGGCGGCTTCGCCTTACCCGGCCTACGAATGGCTCGAACACGTAGGCCGGGTAAGCGTCAGCGCCACCCGGCTTTATTTTATGCCACGTGATTCGCCGCAATATCCAGCAGCGCCATCTCTTCGCTGTTCAGCAGCTTCTCAATATTCACCAGAATCAGCATACGCTCGCCGAGCGCACCCAGCCCCGTCAGGTATTCCGTCGACAGCGTGACCGCAAACTCCGGCGCAGGACGGATTTGATCGGCGGTCAGCGACAGCACATCAGACACGCCATCCACCACGATCCCCACCACGCGCTGCCCCAGATTCAGGACGATCACCACCGTGTTATCGTTGTACTCCACATCGCCCTGGCTAAACTTCACGCGCAGGTCCACGATAGGCACAATCACACCGCGCAGGTTGGTCACACCCTTGATAAACGCTGGCGTGTTCGCAATGCGCGTTACCTGGTCGTAACCGCGAATTTCCTGCACTTTCAGGATGTCGATACCGTACTCTTCATCCCCTAAAGTGAAAACCAGGAATTCCTGTCCAGATGGCTCGCCCGCCAGTTTCGTTACGTTACTCATACCGGTCATGTTATTACCTTTTACTTAATCAGGCGGCTGTGTTCGCCACACGTTGTTCACGATTTAATCCCTGAAGTGCCGATACATCGACGATCAGCGCGACGCTACCATCACCCAGGATGGTGGCAGCAGAGATCCCCGGCACTTTGCGGTAGTTACTTTCCAGGTTCTTAACCACCACCTGATGCTGACCAATCAGCTGATCGACCAGCAGCGCGTAGCGGCGTCCGGCGCTTTGCAGGATCACAACGATACCCTGCGTGGCCTCGGTTTTTGCCCCGTCCACTTCAAACACTTTCCACAGTTCCACCAGCGGCAGGTACTCGCCGCGCACTTCGAGCACGCGCTCGCCGCCCGCCAGCGGATGCAGATCTTCTTCACGCGGCTGGAGGGACTCCATCACCGCGTTCAGCGGCAGAATAAAGACTTCGTCCGCCACTTTAACGGACATGCCGTCAAGAATGGCCAGTGTCAGCGGCAACAGGATACGAATCGTGGTGCCCGCGCCCTGCTTAGACTGGATCTCAACGTGACCGCCCATCTCCTGAATGTTACGTTTCACCACGTCCATGCCCACGCCGCGGCCGGAAACGTCGGTGACCTGCTCTGCGGTTGAGAAGCCCGGGGCAAAAATCAACATGCCCACTTCTTCGTCGGTCATGTTTTCGTTAACCGCCATTCCCTGCGAAATCGCCTTCGCCAGAATGCGCTCGCGGTTCAGGCCGGCGCCATCATCGGTCACTTCGATGCAGATGTTGCCGCCCTGATGTTCCGCTGACAGGATCAGGTTGCCCACGGGCGATTTTCCAGCTGCTACGCGGTTTTCCGGCAGCTCGATGCCGTGGTCGAGGCTGTTACGCACCAGGTGCGTTAACGGATCGATAATGCGTTCAATCAGGCTCTTGTCCAGCTCGGTGGAGCTGCCCATCAGCGTGAGTTCGATCTGTTTGTTGAGCTTGCCGGCCAGGTCGCGCACCAGGCGCGGGAAGCGGCTGAAGACATATTCCATCGGCATCATGCGGATGGACATCACCGATTCCTGCAAATCGCGGGCGTTACGTTGTAACTGGCCCATGCTGGTGATGAGATCGCCATGGGTCACCGGGTCCAGCTCGTTGGAGCGCTGGGCCAGCATCGACTGGGTGATGACCAGTTCACCCACCAGGTTGATCAGCTGATCCACTTTCTCCACCGCCACGCGAATGCTCGTGGACTCGCTGGAACGCGCCGCCGGTTTTTCACCGCGGGCCGGGGCAGCCGTCTCTTTTGGCACGGCTTTTAGGGCCGGGGCAGCGGCAACTACCGCAGGGGTATTCTCTGCCGGAGCTGGCGCTTCAACGGCCGCCGCCTCGGTTTCAAACGCAATCTGATCCGCTTCAATGACGAAGCAGAGCACCGCCACGATGTCATCCTGGCCGATCCCGCCGTCGAGCGTCGCGGCCAGGCTGTCTTTGCCCTTCACCACGTTGCTGAGCGTCGCCAGGTTCCCCAGCTCCTCTTCCAGCAGGTTGACCTCGTTCTCTTTCAGACGTGACAGTACCACGCGCAGTTTTCCTGCGGGCGCGTCAGGCGCCGTATCGGGTTCGGCCACGGCGTCAACAACGCTCAGTTTTGCCGCAGGGACAGCGGGCGCAGACGCCTCACCTTTGGCTTCCAGCGCTAACTGACGCAGCGCGTTGCAGATGTATTCAAAGCTGGCGGCATCAGGCTCTGCCGAACTTTTATAGGCGTCGAGCTGTTCCTGCATAATATCTTTCGTTTCCAAAAACAGGTTGATAATGTCGGTATTGAGCTGCATCTCACCGCGTCGTGCTTCATCCAGCAGGTTTTCCATTAAATGGGTGGTTTCCTGCAAAATGGTAAATCCAAACGTTCCGGCTCCGCCTTTAATGGAATGCGCCGCACGGAAGATGGCATTGAGCTGTTCTGAGTCCGGTGCCTCGGGCACCAGATCCAGCAAATGTTGCTCCATATCGGCCAACAATTCGTCGGCTTCATCAAAAAATGTCTGGTAAAAATCGGTAATATCCATGCTCACGCTATCACCTCGGATTGGCTGGTGGCGATGTTGGAACGGCAGCCGAAGGGACGGCCCCAGGCTGTTTTAAATCGTCCAGTGACTCATTCTGACTTTCGGCGTTTTCATGCAGGATGGCCTGCTCCGCCTGCTGGTTCAGCACTAAAAGACTGATACGACGGTTGATGGCGTCATCCGGTCCGCGGTCGGTCAGGCGCATGGTTGCAGCCATGCCGACCACGCGCAGGACCTTGCCATCATCAAGCCCACCCGCCACCAGCTCGCGACGCGAGGCGTTGGCGCGATCGGCAGAAAGCTCCCAGTTGCTGTAGCCCTTCTCTCCCGTGGCGTACGGGAAATCATCCGTGTGTCCGGACAGGCTAATGCGGTTAGGAATACCGTTCAGCACCGGTGCAATCGCACGCAGAATATCGCGCATGTAAGGCTCCACGTCGGCGCTGCCGGTTTTGAACATCGGCCGGTTCTGGCTGTCGATGATCTGAATACGCAGCCCTTCCTGCACCAGGTCAATTTTCAGATGCGGACGCAGCGCGCGCAGCTTAGGGTCTGCTTCAATCAGCTGATCCAGGTCACCGCGCAGTTTTTTCAGACGCGCCTGCTCCATCCTTTTTTTCAGCTCGTCGATGTTAGGCTGTTTTTTCACTTCACCCTGCTGCTGAGTGTAATCGTCACCGCCGCCGGGGATCGGGCTGTCGCTGTTAGAAATGCGCGGCCCGCCGGTAACCGCCGTCGCCAGCGGCGTTCTGAAATATTCCGCAATCTGAATAAGCTCTTTCGGGCTGGAGATGGAGATTAGCCACATCACCAGAAAGAAGGCCATCATGGCGGTCATAAAGTCGGCGTACGCGATCTTCCAGGAGCCGTGAGAACCGTGCCCGTGCCCCTTATGCTTGCGCTTTTTTACGATGACGATCGGATGGGACTGGTTTTTCATGCGTCCTCAGTTGTCGTCTGTTGGTTAGGGTTTTTCACCGCGCGCACGTGCTCTTCCAGTTCGATAAACGACGGACGTTCGCTGGAGTAGAGCGTCTTACGACCAAATTCGACGGCAATCGGTGGCGCATAGCCGTTGAGGTTTGAGAGCAGCGTAATTTTCACGCACTGCATCATTTTGGTGGTTTCGGCGCTCTTCTGGCGCAGCACGCTCGCCAGCGGGGAGATAAAGCCGTAGGCCAGTAAAATACCGAGGAACGTCCCCACCATCGCGTGGGCAATCAGCGCCCCCAGTTCAGCCGCCGGGCGATCCGCCGAGGCCAGGGCATGAACAACGCCCATGACCGCCGCCACGATGCCGAACGCCGGAAGCGAGTCGCCCACCAGCGCCAGGCTGTTGGCCGGTACTTCGGATTCGCTCTCGTGGGTTTCGATCTCTTCGTCCATCAGGGCTTCAATTTCGAAGGTGTTCATGTTGCCGCTGATGATCAGTCGCAGGTAATCGACGATAAAATCGAGCATCATCGCGTCGGCCAGAATACGCGGGTAGCTGGCGAAAATTTCGCTCTCTTTCGGGTTTTCGATGTCCCGCTCCAGCGAGAACATCCCCTGCTGACGTGACTTCGCCATCAGGCGATAGAGCAGCGCCAGCAGATCCATATACATGCTTTTGGTGTATTTCGAGCGACGAAACAGCAGCGGAATCGCCTTCAGCGTGCCCTTGATCGATTTGCCGTTGTTACCAACGATAAAAGCCCCTACCCCTGCACCGCCGATGATGACAAGTTCAGCCGGTTGATAGAGTGCTCCAAGGTGCCCGCCGGTCATCATGTAACCGCCGAAAACTGTACCGAGAACTACCAGGTAACCTAATAAGATAAGCACGACATCATCCTTCCGCTAGTGACTATGGCAGGACGTTCATTTCGAGCGCATGACCTGAACGCAGGGTAAAAAAAAGCAGCGGTAATCGCTTACCGCTGCTGGAATCTTGCCCACAGGTTCGGGTTAAACAGCGTGTTCGATCTGTTCATCCAGCAGTTGTGGAATAATATCGGCAGCATCCCGGGAAAGTTTACGTCTTTTTACGGCTCGGGATGGAGGCTGGCACAAACTACAGGCGAAGCTGCCCGCAGGCTGGTGCGCGTGGGTAATGAAATTGCCGTCACAGCAGTTGCAGCGGGACAATTCAAGCATTCCGCTTTCAACAAAACGCACCAGCGTCCAGGCGCGGGTCAGCGCCAGCAGGGGTCCCTCTTCCTGCTGCGGGCATTGCTCAAGGTAAAGTTTGTAGGCTTTGATCACGGCATCAACGCCGCTGCATAAGCCCGTTTTAAGCAGGTACTGCCAGGCGTTACAGAACATGGAAGCATGGATGTTCTGCTCCCAGGTCATGAACCAGTCAGTCGAAAACGGCAGCATACCTTTTGGCGGCGGGCTACCACGCAATTCTTTGTACAGCTTGATCAGACGACCACGGCTCAGCTGCGTCTCGCTTTCCAGCATTTGTAAACGCGCACCGAGCGTGATGAGTTCCATCGCCAGCTGGATATCACGGGCTTCCTGAACAATGCTTTTTTCGCTCATTGTTAAGCCCTTTTCTTCCGGGCTACGTCATCAGGCTGGCTGATTTCGTTGAGCAGGCGGGTGGAGAGAAGAATACCGGTGTGGATCTGTTGCAGATCGTCCACGCGGGATTCCTGAGTCAGACGCGTAATGGTCTGCGGGTTATCAAAACGGAACTGGCAGACAAGTTGATTGGTTTCAGCCAGCTTGACCATTTGCGGGAGGGTTAATCCACCCAGCATGGTTGCCATCTCTTCGTTAACACCCAGACGAAACATCGCTGACGGTTTGTCCTGACTAATCAAACGCTGCGCGAGCAATAAATACGACAAATTGATGTCATAAATATGTTTTAGCAACTCGGATGTATGCATTTTTCCCATCCCGAATAACCAACTATTATTTTTATGCGGAAAGACCGCACCCCGTGATGTCGCCGGGAAATCACCCGGTATAAAAAGAAAAGGCCAAATGCATAGTTGAATTTAGGTTTGTACGTCGTAAAGCGCGTGACCGGTTAACATGGCCAAAATGTCGGTTACACATTTTATCTTTTCTTACAAATAACTAAGATTTTTCCTAATTCGACGCAAACTCTACTCGTCAGTTTTGACACATACAATGCAGCCCCCCTGGAATTTAAAAAAAATGTGATCTACGTCACATAATTTACGCGAATGTAACCCATAAATCCATCAGCGCGACTTGTAATTTGACTATTTATTGAGCAAGTGAAGCTTATTTATATTCTTATGGAACGAATACTCATGCAGAGGGATGAGGGGATCGGGTATGAAAATTGCTACGTCGAAGAAGCACTGCCCTTTCGCGTTACAACGGGCGCGAACGCCAGAGAAGAGGCGGAGTTAATTAAGTAAAAACAGCAGCTTAAGTTTTCTTTTCGAGAAACAAGTTTCCATCGGTAACCATCACGCTTGCGTTGACGATCGGTTAACGCGATTTAACAGCACGGAAGGCTAAATGTGTGATTTACGTTAAGTTGTTAATTACTTTCATTTAGCGTCCCCATTTCGTTATTCTTCTTATAAGAATAATTAATGAATAATTATGATAAGCTTCACACTATTGTCGCATGTGCCTCTTGCAGAAGCGGCAGATTCGCGGTAAAGCTTGAGAAAGGTGTCATTCTGACATAAAAGGAGTGTGTGATGAGTTACTCCCATCTTCTTGTTTCTGTTGCGGTTTCCCCCGAAAGTCATCAACTCGTCGCCCGTGCCGTTTCCATTGCCCGCCCGAATAATGCCCGCATAAGTCTGATTACCCTGGCTGCTGAACCCGAAATGTATAATCAACTGGCAGCGCCAATGCTGGAAGATATTCGTGAGGTTCTTCAGGAGGAAACGCAGCAATTTCTGCGCGAGCTGGTTGAGCGGGCAAAATATCCTGTCCACCAGACGGTGATTGCCACCGGCGAGTTAAGTGGACATATTCTCGACATTTGTCAGAAACAGAATGTTGACCTGGTCATTTGCGGAAATCATAACCAGAGCTTTTTTTCCCGGGCGGCATGCTCGGCAAAATCCATCGTTTCGTCAAGCCAGGTGGATGTCCTGCTGGTGCCTCTCGGGGGCAATTAATGCCCCCGGAGAAAATCAGGCGAGTTTAGGGAAGGTCGCGATCTTTTTTTGCAGATCACCTTCCTGAGTTTGCGGCTGGATCGCGCGCAAATCGTCAATAAAACGCGCCTGCCAGCGGTTGATATCATTCTTAACGATGGTCTCCATCATTTCTGAATGACGTGAAATACGTTCCGCAAGCGGCATGGTTAACGCGCGGTTCAGGGCATTTGCCACGTCATCGCGATCGTAAGGGTTCACAATCAGCGCCGAGGTTAACTCGTTTGCCGCACCGGCAAATTGGGACAGCACCAGCACGCCCGGGTCAGCAGGATCTTGTGCTGCTACATACTCTTTTGCCACCAGATTCATCCCGTCGCGCAGCGGGGTGACCAGCCCGACGTCCGCATAGCGGAACACTTTCATCAGGATTTTGCGCTCAAAGTGCTGATTCAGATAGAAAAGTGGAGTCCAGCCGAGCTGACCATAGCGCCCGTTGATGCGCCCTGCTTCGGTCTCCAGCTGGTGACGAATATCCTGGTAAGCCTGAACCTCACCGCGCGAGGTCGGCGCTATCTGGGTATAGCGGATCTTGCCGTGATGCTGCGGGAATTTATCCAGCAGGGTTTCATAAGCGAGGAATCGCTCCGGCAACCCTTTGGAATAATCCAGTCGTTCAACCGAAAAGATATTCTTAACGTGCTTGAGTTCGTCCTTGAGCTGGGCAAGCTTCGGCGGCAGCGGACCAGAGGCCTGCTCGGCGATTTCGTCTGGCTCAATACCAATCGGGTAGACTTCGGTATGGAAATTTCGTCCCCACGCGGTGTGAGATTTGCCGCCGTGAGTGACCAGCCGGGTTTTACCCGACACGCTGTCGAGGAACGCCAGCCTGTCATTTTCCGTCTGGAAACCGAGCAGGTCGTAATCAGACAATGCTTCAAGAATTTCATCATGCTGCGGTAGCGCCGTAAAGATCTCCGGGGTCGGGAACGGAATATGCAGGAAGAAGCCGATCCGGTTCTTCACACCCCGTTTACGCAGCTCCCTGGCGAAGGGCAGCAGATGGTAATCGTGGATCCATAAAATATCGTCTTCTTCGATTAGCGGCAGCAGTTTATCTGCCAGCAGCGCGTTAACGCGCATGTAGCCTTCATAGGATTCACGCTGGAATTTCACCAGATCCAGACGATAGTGAAACGCTGGCCACAGCACGGCGTTTGAGAACTCGGAATAATATTCATCGTAGTCCTTCTCGCTAAGGGCGAAGGAGGCCCACGTGATATTGCCCCGTGACACCTTTTTTAGCGGTTTCTCATCATTACTGATTTCCCCGCTCCAGCCAAACCAGAGACCACCCGCGGCTTTGAGGGCACCTAATACCCCGACCGCCAGGCCACCGGCACTGGCTTTTTTATCATCCGGCGGTGCGATGCGATTAGAGACGACGACTAAGCGACCCATAATGATTTCTCCCGTTGTTTTGCGCTATTTGTTGTTGTTGCTGGTTAGCGACGTCAGATATCCACTGCCAGACGCTGGCGACATTTTCCAGCCGCCATCCGGCAATGGTTTCACCAGATCCAACCTTGACAGACATGCCCTGGGCCTGGTTTACCACCCTGAACCCGGCCTCGTCGGTCAGGTCATCCCCAAAAAAGACTGGCGTACGCCCTTTGAACGGCGCTTCCGCCATAAACGCTGCAATGGCAGCGCCTTTATTAATTCCTGCCGGTTTAATCTCGACCACACATTTACCCGGCTGTAACGCCAGCTCCGGATGGGCTTCCGCCACGCTTCTTGCCACCGCAAAGATCGCCGCCTCATGATGGGGCGCCTGACGGTAGTGCAGCGCAAAGGCCATGCCTTTGGCTTCCAGTTCCGTACCGGGAAGCATTTCCAGAGCCGAAGAGAGTTGCGTATGCAGCGCCTGAATCAGCGTGTCGGGGAGTGAAACTATATGCAGTTGATCATGGATATCGCGGCGCTCCGCTCCGTGCACACCGGCCAGCGGAAAGTGATAAGGACTGGCGAGCACGTCCAGCTCGGCCATTGAGCGCCCTGAAATCAATGCCAGTGCCCCCTCGTTCTGTCGGGAGAGCTGCTGCAAATTCTCTAACACCGTGTCCGGTACAACGACGTCATCCGGATGCGGTTCAATCCCGGCGAGCGTCCCGTCGAGGTCAAAAAAGAAAGCAAATTTTCCGGGCAGTACAGGCGGTGCGGTTAACAAGTCAGCCACCCTAATCCTCCTTACAGTGAACAAAACAGCCATGTAAGTATAGACAGTGTGACGGTGCTCGCCATTTGGCAACCGGCCCGTCAGCAAAACTGGCGGGCCGGTCAGGGGGTCAACTATGGTTAATAGTTGAGCATATTGATGGCTAAAAATAAATCAGACGGTACGCTTCGCTTTTTGCTTGTAACGGTCGAAGATCACCGCTGCCAGCAGGATCAGGCCGCGTACGACGTACTGAGAGAACGGAGAAATATTAAGCAGGTTCATGGCGTTCTCCACGGTCCCCAGAATCAGGATCCCCGCCACCACATATGAGATTTTTCCGATGCCGCCCTTGAGGGAAACGCCCCCTAAAACGCAGGCTGAGATGACGATCAGCTCATAACCAATGGAGGTCATTGGCTGGCCGCTGGTCATACGCGACGCCAGAATAATCCCCGCCGCCGCCGATACCAGCCCGGAAAGCACGAAGATAATGATCTTGGTCCGTACGACCGGGACACCCGCCAGACGCGCCGCCTCTTCATTGCCGCCAATCGCCAGCGTGTTACGGCCAAACGTGGTGCGGTTAAGCAGGAAACCGAACAGGATCAAACAGCCTACCGTCAGCCAGATTGGCGCAGGCAGACCCAGCCAGTTGGCATAGCCCAGCGTGAAGAAGCGCTCGTCTTCAATCCCCACGGCTTTCCCGTCGGAGATGATATAGGCCAGACCGCGCACGATTTGCATGGTCGCCAGCGTCGTAATCAGGGCGTTAATCTTCAGGCGCGCAATGACAAACCCGTTCACCAGGCCGCTCAGCACGCCGAGCAGCAGCCCGGCCAGCACGCCGATCCACAGGCTTTCGGTCATGTTGATCACCACGGCAGTGGTGACGCCTGCACAGGCAATCACCGAGGCAACCGACAGGTCAAAATCGCCGGAGGCCAGGCAGAATAGCATTCCGCAGGCCACCATGCCGGACATGGAGATAGCCAGCCCCAGCCCCTTCATATTGATGAACGTGGCGAAATTCGGCACAAAAATCGCGCAGGCGACGAACAGGGCAGCAAAGACCACCAGCATGCCGTACTGGTCCCAGATGCGGCCAAAACTGAAAGCCGACTTCGGCGCTCCGGATGTAGTAACAGAGGACATCATTGACTCCTTACTCAGGCGACAGCCTGGCTAACTTTAGGCATGGCGAGACTCAACGCCTGTTGTTCATTCGCCTGTTCATGCAGCAATTCACCGGCAATTTCACCTTCACGCATCACAACAATGCGGTCGGCGACGCCCAGCACCTCAGGCAGATCGCTGGAGGCGAACAGGACCGCCACACCGCGTTTTGCCAGTTCATAGATGACGTTATAGATTTCGTGTTTCGCCCCCACGTCGATACCGCGCGTTGGCTCATCCAGCAAAATGACCTTCATATCTTCCGACAGCCAGCGCCCCAGAATGGCTTTTTGCTGATTGCCGCCGGACAGGTTCATGATCAGCTGTTCAGCCCCGGGGGTTTTGATGTTCAGCGAACGGATATGGTGATCCGCGTTGCTCGCCTCCCAGCCGTCGTTAATCAGACATCCCGCACGGATGAACTTGCGCCGGGCAGAGATGTTGATGTTGTCGCGCACCGAGTGCACCGGAATAATGCCCTCGGCCTTTCGATCCTCCGGGCAGAGCATAATCCCCGCGTTAATCGCCTGCGCAGGCTTCTGAATATCGACCTTTTTACCGTCGACGAAAACCTGGCCCTGGGTTATTCGGGTGCCGCCAAACAGCCCTTTCATCAGCTCGCTGCGCCCTGCCCCCACAAGGCCAAACAGCCCGACGATTTCGCCGCTGCGCACCGAGAGTGAAATGGGCGTGCGCACGCCCGGAGCTTTGACGTTATCCAGACGCAGACGCTCAGGGCCATACTCGCGCGGTTTCCAGTGGTAAATATCCCCGAGATCGCGTCCGACCATCGCCTGCACCAGTTGGTCATGATTGACCTGCTGCATATCGGTGAAGGTGCGCACGTAGCGGCCATCTTTAAACACGGTTATGGCATCGCTTAAGGCAAAAATCTCTTCCATACGGTGAGAAACGTACAGAATGATGCGGCCCTCTTTGCGCAGCTCGCGGATCACGCGAAAGAGATTTTCTATTTCACGCGCCGAGAGCGAGCTGGTTGGCTCGTCAAAAGCGATAATTTTGGCGTTACGCGCCAGCGCTTTGGCAATTTCCACCATCTGCCACTGGCCGATGGAGAGATACTTAAGGGGCGTTTGCGGATCGACATCAAGCCCAAGGTGCTTGAGCTGCAAGCCCGCTTCATAGTTGAGCAGCGAGCGGTTGACCACGCCGCTTTTATGCGGAAGCTGGCCCAGATAGATGTTCTCCGCCACGGTCATTTCAGGAATGAGATGCAGCTCCTGATAGATGATGGCGACGCCCGCATTTAACGCTGCCGTGGTGTCGGCAAAGGCCACCTCGTCGCCGCGAATAGCCAGCGTGCCGGTGGTGGGCGTGTAGTTGCCGCTGAGAATTTTTAGCAGCGTGGATTTTCCCGCGCCATTCTCCCCCATCAGGGCGTGAACCTGGCCGGCATAGCAGTCGAAGCTGATATCGGTCAGCGCGTTTACACCGGGGAACGTTTTACCGATGCCGCGGAAAGAGAGATACGGATCAGACTGTTGCATAACGACTCCGTGATTCCTGTAGTGTGTACGTCTGGCCCCTCACGGTGAGTGAGGGGCGCAATCACAGCGTATTACTTACCGCCCAGTCCTTTTTTCGCCAGCTCCTCTTTGAAGTTATCGCGGGTGATCAGCACCACATCGGTCACTTCGGTGAATTTCGGCGGCTCAACCCCTTTAGTCACCCAGTTGTAGAGCATTTCGCTGGATTTATAACCGTGGACATCCGGGCTTGGCAGCAGAGAGCCATAGAAGCCGGTCGCCTGCGCTTTAGACAGTTCGCTAACGGCGTCAACGCCGTTGATGCCGATCCCGATCACGTCCGGTGCTTTAAAGCCCTGGCCTTCCGTTGCACGCACGCCGCCCAGTACGGTGTTGTCGTTCATCCCCACCACCAGCCAGTGCTTCACTTCCGGATGCTGGACGAGCATGGAGTTCGCCGCATCAAAGGCACCCGGAATATCGTTGGATTTGGTCGGAACTTTGTAGATCTGTTTTTCCGGGAAGCCAGCCGCTTTCAGGGCGTCCATGGACCCGGTGGTACGACGACGGGCGGTGTCCAGCTCGTCAGCGGTAATGGCCATCACGGCGGTCTCTTTGACATCCCAGCCGCGTTTTAGCATCTCTTTGTAGAGCTCCTGGCCCTGACGCTCACCGATTTTAGTGGCCGCCATCATTACCAGCGGAACGGTATCCATCGGTTTACCTTTGGCGTTCACGAACTGATCGTCCACCGCAATCACTTTCATGTCGTAACCGCGCGCTTTCGCGGCAATCGCTGACCCCAGTTTTGGATCCGGCGTACAGATAACGAAACCTTTCGCGCCGCTGGCCGCCAGGCTATCAATGGCGTTCAGCGTTTTCTCACCGTCAGGTACGGCGATTTTAATTACCTCAAATCCCAAATCTTTTCCGGCTTTATCAGCAAATTTCCATTCGGTCTGGAACCACGGCTCTTCCGGCTGTTTAACCAGAAAACCGAGCTTTAAATTTTCAGCGATAGCGGATTGTGACATAACGGCAGCCAGGCCGATGGCCGCCAGCGCTTTAGTAAATTTGTGCATGGTAAACTCCAGCTTTAGCATTCTTATCTGTAGGGAATAATGGCGAACAACTTATTTAATCGGACTTAAAACAAGGCATTAGCGCTTACCTCGTCATAAGCGTTATTGCTGGAGATAGTTTTAGCGGGAAATTAATCATCCATAAGAGAGCGACATCACACCGCAGAATTACAGTAATTGCGTACATAAATTCAGCGAAAAATGACATAAAAAAGGACGTAATTGTCCTACAAATGGAAAGGAGTTAAGCAGGATTATCCATAAGGTCAGCTAAGAAATCCCTGTAACCCGGACGCCTTAGCGCCCGGCAGAAAAAATTACCAGCGGTAATAGATGTGTTCAGCATGATCGCGCACGGGGGCGTCGTCACCCAACAGACGAGCAGAGAGCGCCAGCGCAAAGTCAAAAGCGTGCCCCAGCCCCTTGCCGCTGATGAGGTTATTATCTACCACGACCGGCGCATCCACATATACTCCATCATCAACGCTCTGCCAGAGGTCGCCGGAACAGACGTAGCGGCGCCCCTTCAGTAGCCCGTTACCGCCCAGCACCCGCGCGGCCGCAGAGCAGATCGGGCAGATGAGTTTGCCCTGCTCGTCATGGGCGGAAACAAAGCGGATCACCTCTTGGTTAGCCGCAAGATTGACGCTCCCCTGCGGCCCACCGGGCAACACGACCGCGTCATACAGCGTATTAATGCGCTCCGTTAACGTACTGTCAGCCACCATGGGGATATTGTGGTAACTCACTACCGCACGGGACGCCGCACAGGCCAGCGTCTCCACCTCAATCTGTAAACGCCGCAGAATATCAATCGTGATAATCGCTTCTGCTTCTTCAAAACCGGGTGCCAGCAGCACCGCAACGTTAGCCATCATAAACCTCAACGAATTAAACGATGTAAAACAGTGTTTCATTTTCACTCTTTATCAGATCACAATCTTGCGACGCGATCACAGAACCGTATATTGAGTGAAAATTGATTTAGCTCAAATTTGATACGACAGGATATATTTGCAGATATTATTTCTGATTTAACACTTTTACAGAATTTCCCGCCAAAGAACGTTTCCTGAAACGATAAAAATGAGCGTTATTAATTTCACACCCATTAAAATCAACATGTTATATTAAATCCAATCTCTTAACCCTCTTTCTATTTTGGGCTATATTTAAATTTGTAATGTATGGTAAACACAGCCCAATTAAGAGTTTTCTTAAGTCAAAGAGAAGCGTATGCTTATTTTAATCGAACACAGGAAGTGAATTTTCGAGTTTTTTACCTTGCAGAAATCTATTTCTGCCATTCAATTCAATACCTGCCGGGTCAGGTTAAGTAGCGGACATCAAGTCCCACAGTCAATAAGGATATGAGAATGACTACCCAAACGATGATGCAAAAACTGAATGCCCAGATGAACCTGGAGTTTTATGCTTCAAATCTGCATCTGCATTTGAGCGCGTGGTGTTCCAGAAAAAGCCTCAACGGCACTGCCACCTTCTTTCGTACTCAGGCGCAAAGTAACGTCACGCACATGATGCGCGTCTTTAATTTTTTGAAAGCTGTCGGGGCAAACCCTACCGTCAAAGAGCTTGAAACGATTGAAGATAATTACACTTCTCTGGAAGAACTGTTTCAGAAAACGCTCGAAGAGTATGAGCAACGCTGTGCGAAGCTGAGCAAACTGGCTGATGAAGCCAAAGCGCAACGGGACATCATTACCCTCAAGTTTTTACGTGATATGGACAGAGAGCAGCAGCAGGATGGCATGCTGCTGAAGACGCTCGCAGATGAAATCCGCAACGCGAAACGCGCGGGGATTTGTCTGGAGCAGACGGACCGCCATCTTCTCGACATTGCTACCGTGCAACACCACTAAGTCCTTCACCCGCTCCCGTCAGGGCTGAGAGTTCCCCACAAAATAATGCCTGCACAGACGGCCCCCTCTCCCTTGAGGGAGAGGGCTGGGGTGAGGGGGAACATACGGCTCTGGTGGTCATTCCGTTCACTTTATGTTCCTTGCTACTCTGTCACGGCATAACCGGTGAACGTGCCAGGGTGGCTCAGTCGCCACCACCCTGGCGACCCGGGCTTCCGGCGGAAACCGCCGCTTCGCGGTACCTTCGGCTTATTCCTTCCGGCTTATCGGGGACGGGCGGAGGTAACATCCCTGTAAAGCCCGCCCTCTCGGCGCATCCCTGCGCCTCGCCCCGGCCTACAGGAAACGCCTCAGCGATTTACAGCCGGACCGAGGCATCGCTGAAAGCCTTCAGTTATTCTGAAGGCAACGTTATCGCTTTTGCTTTCAAATTACTGGGGATCCCTCAGCCCGTCAGGGAGTGGGTACCAACTCCCTGCTTTTGCTGACATTTAACAAATCAGATCTTGCTCCCAATGAATAACCATACATCGTGTAATGATTTGTTTAATTACATTCATTAACGAGGGAGCATCATGATCACCATTGAGTTTATTGTCATTATCCTCTGCCTGCTGATAGGCACCCGCTTCGGCGGGATGGGCCTGGGGCTGATAAGCGGCATCGGCCTGTTTGTTTTGAGTTTTGTCTTTGGTCTGCAACCCGGTAAACCGCCGGTTGACGTGATGCTCACGATCCTCGCCGTCATCGGCTGTGCGGCCACGCTACAGACCGCCGGTGGCCTGAATGTAATGATGCAGTTTGCAGAGCGCCTGCTGCGTAAACATCCCCAGCACATCACCCTTCTCGCACCGTTTACCACCTGGATGTTGACCTTCCTGTGCGGGACCGGGCACGTCGTCTACACCATGTTTCCCATTATCGCGGATATCGCCCTGAAAAAAGGCATACGCCCGGAACGGCCGATGGCGGTGGCCTCGGTGGCATCTCAGATGGCGATCACCGCCTCCCCCGTTTCCGTGGCCGTCGTTTCGCTGGTCTCGATTCTTGGTGCGCAGCACGGTATCGGCCACGCGTGGGGGATCCTCGAAATTCTTGCGGTCTCCGTACCGGCCTCACTGTCTGGCGTCGCCATTGCGGCACTGTGGAGCTTGCGTCGCGGGAAAAACCTCGCAGACGATCCTGAATTTCAGGAAAAGCTGAAAGATCCGAAACAGCGGGAGTTTATCTATGGAGGAACGGAGACGTTGATGGATCAACGTTTCCCGAAACAGGCCTACTGGTCCACGTGGATCTTCTTCGCCGGAATTGCCGTAGTGGTCCTGCTGGGTGCGCTGCCCGAGCTGCGTCCGGCGTTTGAGATCAAAGGGAAAATGACGGCCCTGTCGATGAACCTTGTCATTCAAATGATGATGCTGATCGCCGGGGCCATCATGCTGATGACCTGCAAGGTGAATGCGTCGGCCATTTCAAACGGGGCGGTATTTAAGGCGGGGATGGTCGCGATTTTCTCGGTGTTTGGCGTGGCGTGGATGAGCGATACCTTTTTTCAGGCGCATCTCGACGAGCTGAAAATGGCGCTGGAGGGGGTGGTGAAAAGTCATCCCTGGACGTATGCCATCGTGCTGTTCCTGGTATCAAAACTGGTCAACAGCCAGGCTGCGGCCTTGACCGCGGTCGCCCCGATGGGGTTGATGCTGGGCATCGATCCGAAAATGCTGGTGGCCTTCTTCCCGGCATCCTACGGCTACTTTGTGCTGCCCACCTATCCGAGCGATCTGGCCTGTATCGGGTTCGATCGCTCCGGCACCACCCGCATCGGTAAATTCATCATCAACCACAGCTTTATTCTGCCGGGGCTGATTGGCGTCAGCTGTGCCTGCGTGGTGAGCTATCTGCTGGTGCAGACGTTCTTCTGATCCTTCTGCGGGCGACAGGCTCTGTCGCCCTTCGACGTAAAAGCAGAAAAGAGTTTCTAATTTTAAAACATCGGTTTATTTTAGTGAGACTCGCCCTGCGGTGTGAAGCGGAGTTCAATCAGCGCAATCGCTTTCTGGATCGCGCGGAGCGTAACCGGGTCCGCCGCAGCAGGATGGTTGGTGAAATCGATGTTTTTCAGTTGGGTCGACATCTTTTCGCGCACTTCTACCGGCGCGATAACGTCAATTACATCAAGGATTTGTTTGATAACCAGCTGGCAGGCGACGACGTCAGATACCAGTTCCTGATCGGCGCTCAGGTTTTGTGACATGGGGTTCTCCTTATTCAAAGGCCGCCATAGTAGCAAAACAGACGCCCTTCCATCTCCCTCTCGTCGTCCGCAGACATAAAAAAACCTGCCGAAGCAGGTTTTTTTATCAGAACATCGCACCCGGTGGGACGTCTTTAAACGTTGTGCAGTAGTTTGCCCACATGCTTTTCAGGATTTTGCGCAGTTTCATTATGTTGCTCCAGTAATGTGTTATGCAGGTGTTATTGTCAATACGCTTATAATATGACCACCATCACAAAAATCAACCATTTTGTGACCTGCATCACGGTTATTAAACCCCCAGTGCTGCTGGTTTGTTAAAAAAAGCCATGATAAATCCGCACGTTACAGGCTTATAAATTCCAGTAAATGTTTATAAAATTTTTTGAGCGGGCAGGAAGAGAATGAGTGAAAACGTATCCGGCAAAGAGAGCCGTGGATTATCGCCTGCGGCGCTGCTGGTGGCCGGTGCTTTCTTTATGGAGTTTCTGGACGGGACGGTGATTGCCACCGCGCTGCCGGATATGGCAAAAAGCTTCGGCGTACAGGCGGTGGATCTGAATATCGGCATCAGCGCCTATCTGATCACCCTGGCCGTGCTAATCCCCGCCAGCGGCTGGATCGCCGACCGCTTCGGCGCGCGAAAAGTGTTTGCCCTCGCGCTGGCGATCTTCACGCTGGCCTCGGTATTGTGCGGCCTGTCCACCACGCTCGATCAGTTCGTCGCGATGCGCGTCCTCCAGGGCATGGGTGGCGCGCTGATGGTGCCCGTGGGTCGCCTGGCAGTATTGCGCACCACGCCAAAACATCAGCTCATCACGGCAATCGCCACCCTGACGTGGCCTGCGCTGGTCGCGCCGATCATCGGCCCGCCGCTGGGTGGGTTCATTACCAGTTATGCCGACTGGCGCTGGATCTTCTTTATTAACGTGCCGCTGGGGATAATCGCCATTTTGCTGGCACTGCGCATCATTCCAGACCTGCATGAAGATACGCGCCGACCGTTTGATTTACCGGGTTTTGTTGTCACCACCCTTGCCATGGTGAGCCTGGTTTATGCGATGGAGTTGATGGGCGCAGAGCCTCTGCGAACAGGATTAACCGCCACGCTGTTTATCGTCGGTGTCGTCGCCTTAAGCCTGGCGCTGCGTCACTTTAAGCGGGCAACCTGGCCGATGATCAGGCTCGATGCGATGCAGGTGCCGACGTTTCGCGTCACCCTGTACGGCGGATCGCTGTTTCGCGCCTCCATCAGCGCGGTTCCGTTCCTGTTACCGCTGACGTTCCAGGTCGGCTTTGGCATGGACGCGTTCCATTCTGGCCTGCTGGTGCTGGCGGTTTTCGTTGGCAATCTCACCATTAAACCGGCGACGACGCCGCTGATCCGCAGCCTGGGGTTTAAGCGGCTGTTGCTGATTAACGGTGCGTTGAATGTCCTGGCGTTGCTGGCCTGCGCGTTTCTTACGCCGCAGACGCCCGCGTGGCTCATCATGCTGATCCTTTATCTGGGCGGCGTTTTCCGTTCGATTCAGTTTACAGCCATCAGTACGTTGGCTTTTGCGAATGTGCCATCGGCGCAGATGAGCTATGCCAATACCCTGTTTTCAACCGCAACGCAGCTTGCCGTGGGGCTTGGGATCACGCTCGGGGCGATTGGTATTCGTATCGGGGAAAAAGTCAGTGAGGCGATGGGGATTGCCGGTATGCCGGGAATGAGCTTCCGGCTGGCATTTGTGGCAATCGCGCTGATCTGCCTGGTGGGAATGGTTGACACGCTGCGTCTGACTAAAGATGCGGGCAGCGCGGTCTCATCGAAAAAGTAACGCTATCTGCCGGGCAGGCAACGCACCGCCCGGCAAAGTTAATCAGCCAACAATACCGCGCACGAAGGCTTCAATCTCTTTGTCCTGGCAGTTCTCGAAGAAGCACTGCTGGAAGCGCTGGCCTGATACGGCGGTTTTAACCAGCTCAGGATCGATTGCTCGCAGGGTATCCAGATAGTTTTCTTTCACCACCGCCGCTTTCACCTGGTTC
The DNA here is from genome assembly GCF_050030335.1 of Enterobacter cloacae complex sp. 302F9. Classification (NCBI taxonomy): domain Bacteria; kingdom Pseudomonadati; phylum Pseudomonadota; class Gammaproteobacteria; order Enterobacterales; family Enterobacteriaceae; genus Enterobacter; species Enterobacter cloacae complex sp. 302F9. Next base: position 2,832,090 of record NZ_JBLGUC010000001.1, read on the forward strand.
AGGATCCCGGCGTTACGCACCTGCGGCTCTTTACGCTCTGGTGGATAGCCTTCGCCATTGCGTCCGGTAAACGCTTTCTCAAAGATAAAGCGTACGTTCAGTTCTGCCCCCCAGCCGAAGCCCTTCGCAAACGGCAGAGAAAGCGCGTTACCGTTGTTGATTTGCGCAAACAGGAAAGCATCCGCAGGATCGATGCAGTAACCGCAAATCACACCCGGATGGATGTTCAGGGACATCAGCGCGCCCTGCCCGGTACCGCAGCCGGTAACAACAAAATCAACGGCTTTAGCGTTAAGCAGAATGCTCGCCATGATGCCCAGGTGAATATAGGTGAGATGATGATCGTTCTCATCACTCATACCGACGTTATAGACCGGAAAACCTTTCTCATCAGCAACGGCTTTCAGCTCATTAAGGATGATGGGATTCTTAGCGGCCTGGCTGTTTTCCATCATCAGTGCAATTTTCATCTTGTCTCTCCTGAATGCATGGCGGGCGATCCCGCTGTGGATACCTTTTCAACTTAACCTTACTATCAAACAAACGCACTTTCAAATTAAGTGAAAACTTGTTTTAATAAACAAAGATGCGCTCACAATTTCGCGCGGTGGCCCGGCTCGTTGCACAGTGAGAGGGCAGATCCTCCGGCTATTCCAGCCATTGCGTACCATCGCGTTGGTTACAATGGCGTATTTCCCGTCACGCAGAGTGAACCATGAAACGTGTAATCATAGCCGGAACGATCCTGTTGCTCGCCGGGTGCAGTATCAACCGTCAGGCAGAAGTCAGCAGTACTGATGCCCCAAACGGAATTGTGCGCCTCGACTATGGCCAGGCCATGCTGCAAAACGCCTGGTCTGATGAGTATGTTAATAACGGTACGGCAACCAAAGCCTGTCAACATATGGGCTACGCCACTGCGTCAGCCTACGGGCAGCCAATTAAAACCTGCACCCTGATCAGCGGTTCACTCTGTCTGAACGAAATTGTGACCATTCAGTATAAATGTCAGGGATATGCTGTTACCTCTTCCAGCCAGAATCCGTGGTATTAACCGCTACTGCCAGTCACGCTGGCAGTTTATTTAATAAGAACTAAAACAATTCTCATTAATAAATATAAATGGCGGCAATGCGTTTTATTCCCATTCGTATTTTTAATAAAGAAATATTTATTTTACTTTTTGCAAATAATTAAATAACAAATTATAGTGTCGCTCATCGTGAACCAGAATTAATAAACCGGAGCTGCACCATGTTAAAAACTGAAATGATCGACAAGCTCAATGCGCAAATGAATCTTGAGCTTTTTTCTTCCCTGCTTTATCAGCAGATGAGCGCCTGGTGCAGCTATCACAGCTTTGAAGGGGCGGCCGCCTTCCTGCGTCGTCATGCCCAGGAAGAGATGACGCACATGCAGCGTCTGTTTGATTACCTGACGGACACCGGCAGCCTGCCGCGCATTGATAACGTGGCATCGCCTTTTGCCGAATACGGCTCTCTTGATGAACTGTTCCGCGCCACCTATGAGCATGAACAGCTGATCACCCAGAAAATTAATGAACTGGCTCATGCCGCCATGACCAGCCAGGATTATCCAACCTTTAATTTCCTTCAGTGGTATGTGGCTGAACAGCACGAAGAAGAGAAGCTGTTTAAATCCGTGCTGGATAAATTATCTCTGGCAGGTAAATCCGGGGAAGGTCTGTACTTCATTGATAAAGAGCTGTCGACGCTCGATACCCAGAATTAACAGAAAAGCGGTGCTGAGTTTTCTGCACCGCATTATTTAATGGCGGCAAATTTTACTTTCGTGAGTGGAAAATCCGTCTGCTGCCGGAATGAATTTTCCGCGCGCCGCCAGAAACGCCACAAGCTCCGCGGCCGTCATCTCCGAAGCTGAACAGGTATGGAAACGCGCCGCTTCGCCAAAGCGGGCATGTATCGCCTCAACCAGACTCTCCTCCGTATAGCGCTCACCTGACTCAATCATCATATTCAGCACGTCGTGTCCGTGAATTGACATGGTTACCTCTCGCAAATAAAAAGCAGACTAAACGTTCCCTCCACGGCACGCTTTGCGCTGGCTCAGGTTACCCTTTTCTTTTTGTAAATTAATTATTACACCCTATGTAACGATGATTTGACGAGATGGTGCTTTTCCCTTACTCTGCGCCGCAGAATGAGTCGCGGTATGGAAGCGTTGTAGAGGAAAGCGTGAAGAACAGAACTCTGGGAAGTATTTTTATCGTCGCCGGAACGACAATTGGCGCAGGAATGTTGGCCATGCCGTTGGCTGCCGCCAGCGTCGGGTTTGGGGTTACCGTAGTGCTGCTGGGCGGTCTGTGGGCCCTGATGTGTTACACCGCGCTATTATTGCTGGAGGTTTATCAGCATGTCCCTGCCGATACTGGCTTAGGCTCCCTGGCTGCACGCTATCTTGGACGCTACGGGCAGTGGATCACCGGTTTCAGCATGATGTTCCTGATGTACGCCCTGACTGCCGCTTACATCAGCGGCGCCGGGGAGTTGATTGCGTCAAGTATCAATGACGGCTTCGGTGCGTCGCTTTCACCGGAAACAGGCGCCATTGTCTTTACGCTGATCGGTGGCGGCGTAGTTTGCGCGGGCACATCGCTGGTCGATCTGTTTAACCGTTTTTTGTTCAGCGCCAAAATTCTCTTCCTGATTGTGATGCTGGTGCTGCTGGCACCGCATGTGCACAAGGTTAACCTGCTCTCCCTCCCGCTGGAGAAAGGTCTGGCGCTTTCGGCCATCCCGGTTATTTTCACCTCCTTCGGTTTTCACGGCAGCGTGCCGAGCATTGTGAGCTATATGAACGGTGATATTCGCAAGCTGCGCCGCGTCTTTGTTATCGGCAGCGCCATTCCGTTGATTGCTTACCTGTTCTGGCAGCTGGTGACGCTGGGCAGTATTGATTCCAATACCTTTATCGGCCTGATGGCAGAGCATTCTGGTCTGAATGGATTCCTGGTTGCCCTGCGTAACGTGGTGGCCTCTTCACACGTAGAGCTGGCGGTACATCTGTTTGCAGACCTGGCGCTGGCAACGTCCTTCCTCGGCGTGGCGCTTGGCCTGTTTGACTATATGGCGGATCTGTTCCAGCGTCGCAATACCGCTGCGGGACGCTTACAGACGGGGGCGATGACCTTCCTGCCGCCGCTGACCTTCGCGCTCTTTTACCCGCGCGGGTTTGTGATGGCGCTGGGGTATGCTGGCGTGGCGTTATCGATTCTGGCCCTGCTGCTGCCTTCCCTGCTGGCGTGGAAGAGCCGCCAGCAACATCCGCAGCAGGGGTATCGCGTAGCGGGCGGTACGCCAATGCTGTGCGCGGTGTTTGGTTGTGGGGTGGTGATTATTCTGGTGCAGATTTTGATTGCAGCGGGGATGCTGCCGGAAGTGGGATAACTTATTTATACAGGTCCTGAGGTACTGTTCCGTTCACCTTAAGATCAACAGAATATAATTTTTTCACAGCATGTGAACGGGATAAGGGGGCCGCCGCGGCCCCCTTATCAATCCCCGCGGCCCCGCGGAAAATCGGTGCTTCGCACTGCGCTCACTTCCCGACCATCTGCCTGCGGTCGGCTCAACTCGACATCCTGTCTCGATTCGCCTCTGGCCGCCATCCATGGCGTCCAGCCCTTGTCATCTGGTCTCCGGTTCGCCGATTTTAGCGGGGACTCAACACCCGTGCCCCATTCAGGCTACAGTAATTAATGATTTAATGCAGGCAGCAGCTTTTAAACTTCTTCCCACTCCCGCACGGGCACGGATCGTTACGCCCCACCTTCGACCCGTTCACGATCGGCTTTTTCGCTTCCGGCTGCTGCGGGTTAGCCACCCAGTAGTTATACAAACGCAGCGCCGCAGGCTGAATGCTTTCGATGCTGGCCATGTACTCCTCTTCGGTCAGCGCATCCAGCTTCTCGCTGTTGTCTTCCGTCCCGTGCAGGGCAATCACCGCCAGGTCCGCTTCCAGCGCTTCCGGCAGGGATGACCAGTCCGTCAGCGCCACGCCGCGCATGTAGCCATAGCACCACTCTTCCACCACGGTATAGCTCTGACCGTCAACGTCGTTATAGCCAAACAGCGGTTCAAACTGATCCGGGTATTCGCTCAAACGCTCGGCAATATCGTTCATGTGCTTAAAGCAGAGATCGATAAAACGGTTCATCTCACGATCGTTTTTCCAGCGCGGAATATATTTCTCACCACCCCAGACCGCCACCAGCCAGGTGTCGGGCTCCACCACAACGGGACCGGAAAGTACTGCGGTAAGCATGCCGTCCAGTTCGGACACGTCAATCACGGATGCATCGTCGTGACCGTAAGAGATTAATGTCTCTTCCAGCCACGCCATCTCGCTTTCATTTAATGGGCCTTCAGCCATTGCTGATACTCCTGATAAAAAAAACGATCCTGACATATATCGCCGCGCGTGCCTATCTGAAGTTTAGGTCTTTATTGCTGCAAAAACGTGCAAATCGTGACCGTTGCACAACTTATGGGCTTTGTTGTTAAGGAGATGTGATCTCCGCTGTAAATTCATCTCATCCCGCAAAGGCGCATAAAACGGCGCTCTATACTCAACGTGTTGTGACCCGGTCAAGGGATTAACCATTCTGGCAACCTTTTTGCTTAATGTTCTGCGCGCTTCGCGGTGCGTGGGATCCTCGCCGTATTAAGCATGAGATTGCTTCTAAAGTGCATTTTGTTCTCGCTCTTGTTTTTGGATTTACGATGCCATCAGGCGTTCGGGTTTATACCTGGTGCAAAAACCTCTTTGCTAAGGAACATAATAATGTCGCTGAAATTTACCAAAACTCCCCTCTCCCTGGTGCTGGCCGGTTGTCTGGTGACGGCCTTTTCCGCGCAGGCTGATATCGTCATCGGCGTGGCCGGGCCGTTCACAGGCCCGAACGCAACCTACGGCGATCAATACTGGCATGGCGCTACGCAGGCGGCGGAAGACATTAACGCCGCCGGCGGGATCAACGGTGAGAAAATCAAACTGGTTCAGGGCGACGACGCCTGCGAGCCCAAACAGGCCGTCGCCGTTGCCAACCGCTTAGTCGATCAGGATAAGGTGAAAGCGGTCGTCGGCCACTTCTGCTCCTCGTCGACCATGCCCGCCTCCGAGGTCTACAGCGATGCAGGGATCCTCTCCATCACCCCCGGCTCAACGAACCCGCTTATTACCGAACGTGGCATGAGCGATATATTTCGCATGTGCGGACGTGACGACCAGCAGGGCCAGGTCGCCAGCGATTTCATTCTTGATAAGCTGAAAGCCAAACGGGTGGTCATCATCCACGATAAAGACACCTACGGCCAGGGGCTGGCGGACGCCACTAAGGCGGCGCTGGCGAAACGCGGCGTGAAGGAGGTGATGTACGAAGGGTTATCCCGCGGGGAGAAAGACTTTAACGCGCTGGTGACCAAAATTGGCGCACAAAAACCGGACGTGGTGTTCTTCGGAGGCTGTCACCCGGAAGCGGGCCCGCTGGTTCGCCAGATGCGTGAACAGGGCGTGCAGGCGAAGTTCTTCTCGGGAGACTGTATCGTCAATGAAGAGATGGTCACCGCCGCCGGTGGGGCGCAATACACCAACGGTATTTACATGACCTTCGGTAAAGATCCGCGCCTGATCCCGGACGGAAAAGCCGTCATCGAGAAATTCCGCACCGGTAAATTTGAACCTGAAGGATACACCCTCTACGCCTACGCGTCTGTGCAGGCTATCGCGGCGGCATTCAAGGCCACGAAAGGGACGGATTCCGCAAAAGCCAGCGAGTGGCTGAAGGCCAACCCTGTCGACACGGTAATGGGTAAAAAAGCCTGGGACAGCAAAGGTGACCTCAAAGTCTCTGACTACGTGGTCTATCAGTGGGATGACAAAGGCAAATATAAAGAAGTGCCATAACGGGACGGAATCTGCTCAGCGCCGGCAGGTCTGACTGTCGGCGTAACCCTTTATTCAGGTGCGCGACCATGAGTACATTCTTCCTGCAACAATTAATTAATGGCTTAACGCTGGGTTCGGTCTACGGCCTTATCGCCATCGGCTACACCATGGTGTACGGCATCATCGGTATGATCAATTTCGCCCACGGCGAAGTGTATATGATCTCCGCCTATCTCTCGGCCATTGGCCTGGCCCTGCTGGCGTTTTTTGGACTCCACTCCTTTCCGCTGCTGATCCTGGGGACGCTGGTTTTCACCATCGTGATCACCGGCGTTTATGGCTGGACGATTGAGCGCATCGCCTATAAGCCGCTGCGCAACTCGACGCGTCTGGCACCGCTGATTTCGGCCATCGGGATGTCGTTGATACTGCAAAACTACGTCCAGCTCAGCCAGGGCCCGCGCCAGCAGGGCGTGCCCACCATGCTTGATGGCGTGCTGCGTTTTCACCTCGGCGAAGGGTTTGTCCAGATAACCTATACCAAAGTCTTTATTCTCATCGCCTCGTTCGCGGGCATGCTGGTGCTGACCTGGATTATCAACCGTACCCGCTTAGGACGCATGTGCCGTGCGGTACAGCAGGATCGTAAGATGGCCTCCATCCTGGGTATCAACACCGACAGAATTATTTCGCTGGTGTTTGTTATCGGCGCAGCCATGGCCGGGCTGGCGGGCGTGCTAATCACCATGAATTACGGCACCTTTGATTTTTACGTCGGGTTTGTTATCGGCATCAAGGCCTTTACGGCGGCGGTGCTGGGCGGCATCGGCTCTCTGCCCGGTGCGATGCTTGGCGGGCTGATTCTGGGCGTCGCAGAAGCGCAATTCTCCGGGATGGTGAACTCGGATTATAAAGACGTGTTCTCGTTTGGATTGCTGGTCTTAATTCTGATCTTTCGTCCTCAGGGGCTGCTGGGCCGCCCTGTCGTGGCTAAAGTGTAAGGAACAACGCGATGACCTCTGACGGTTTTTCCCTGAAGCGCTGCATTCTGGACTCGATTTTTTCCGGAATGATCGCCCTGATTATTTTCGGCCCGATTGCGGGCGTGATACTGGATGGTTACAGCTTTACCTTTGACGGCCAGCGGCTGGCGTGGATTGTAGGCACGGTGATGGTGGGACGCTTTTTACTGAGCGCCTTTTCAGCTACGGCGGCCGGAAGACGTTTACAGGCACGGTTTGAATCCGACAATGCGGGGGTGTATGTCCGGCCGCCGGCGTATAAAAGCCGCATGCGCTGGATCATTCCGCTGATTGTCACGCTGGCGATCTGCTTCCCGTTTGTGGCCACTAAATACGTTCTGACGGTTGCCATTCTCGGACTGATCTACGTCCTGCTCGGTCTTGGACTGAACATTGTTGTTGGCCTGGCAGGGCTGCTGGATCTGGGTTATGTCGCCTTCTATGCCATCGGCGCTTACGGGCTGGCGCTCGGGTATCAGTATCTGGGGCTTGGGTTCTGGAGCATGCTGCCGCTGGCGGCGCTAATGGCCGCGGGCGCGGGCGCCCTGCTCGGCTTTCCGGTGCTGCGCATGCACGGGGATTATCTCGCCATCGTCACGCTCGGGTTTGGCGAGATCATCCGCCTGGTGCTGAACAACTGGCTCACCTTCACCGGCGGGCCTAACGGCGTTTCAGCCCCTGCCCCGACCTTTTTTGGCCTGGAGTTTGGCCGACGCGCCAAAGAAGGCGGCGTCCCCTTCCACGAGTTCTTCGGCCTGACCTATAACCCCAACTTGAAGTTTATCTTCATCTATGCGGTGCTGTTCCTGGTAGTCATGCTGGTGCTGTACATTAAACACCGGCTGACCCGAATGCCCATTGGACGGGCGTGGGAAGCGCTCCGTGAGGATGAGATTGCCTGCCGTTCAATGGGGCTGAATCACGTTCTGGTCAAACTCTCGGCCTTCACCCTGGGCGCATCGACGGCAGGTATCGCCGGGGTGTTTTTTGCCACCTACCAGGGATTTGTTAACCCGACCTCTTTCACCTTTTTTGAATCGGCCCTGATCCTCGCCATTGTGGTCCTGGGCGGGATGGGCTCCACCGTCGGCGTCGTACTGGCCGCCTTTGTGCTGACCGTCACGCCGGAACTGCTGCGCAGCTTTGCGGAATATCGCGTGCTGCTGTTTGGCATGCTGATGGTGGTGATGATGATCTGGCGTCCTCGCGGTCTGATCCGCATCAACCGCAGCGGATTTGCCGTGCGTAAAGGAGTGGCGCCATGAACGCAACGATTTTACGTGTAGAACATCTGATGATGCACTTCGGCGGGATCAAGGCCTTAAACGACGTCAATCTTGAGGTGCAGCGCGGCTCCATTACCGCACTCATTGGGCCTAACGGCGCGGGAAAAACGACCGTCTTTAACTGCCTGACCGGTTTCTACCGGGCCTCCGGCGGCAACATTCTGTTCAATGCACGAAATAAAACCACCAATGTCATTCAGGTGCTCGGCCAGAAATTCCAGCCGGGCGACTGGCTCAACCCGGCGCAGCTTGGTCAACGCCTGTTCTATAAGATGTTTGGCGGCACGCATCTGGTGAACCGCGCGGGTCTTGCGCGCACGTTTCAGAACATCCGCCTGTTCCGCGAGATGTCCGTTGTGGAAAACCTGCTGGTGGCACAGCACATGCGCGTCAACCGCAATCTGCTGGCGGGGGTGCTGAACACCCCTGCGTATCGTCGCTCAGAGAACGATGCGCTGGACCGGGCGTTTTACTGGCTGGAGGTGGTGGATCTGGTGGATTGCGCGAACCGTCTGGCCGGGGAAATGTCCTATGGCCAGCAACGACGCCTCGAAATCGCCCGCGCCATGTGTACCGGCCCGGAGATGATTTGTCTCGATGAACCTGCTGCCGGCCTGAACCCGGTGGAAACGCACAAGCTGAGTGAGATCATCCGGTTCCTGCGCGACCACCATGACATCACGGTTTTGCTGATCGAGCATGATATGGGGATGGTGATGGGCATTTCAGATGACATCATTGTGCTCGATCATGGCGATGTGATTGCCAGAGGTAAACCAGCTGAGATCCAGCACAATGAAAAAGTGATTGCCGCGTATCTGGGCACCGACGAAAGCGAGGTAAATCTGTGAGCGAACCGATGCTTCAGTTTCAGGATGTGGATGTTTTCTACGGGGTGATCCAGGCGTTGAAGCAGGTTTCGCTTGAGGTTAACAAAGGGGAAACCGTGGCCCTGATTGGCGCTAACGGCGCGGGGAAGTCAACATTACTGATGTCTGTCTTTGGTCAGCCCCGGATCCGCAACGGGCAGATCCTCTTCTGCGGCGAGGATATCAGCCACAAATCCACCCACTATGTTGCCACCGGCGGCATCGCGCAGGCACCTGAGGGACGACGCATTTTCCCGGATATGTCTGTAGAAGAGAACCTGCTGATGGGGACAATCCCCGTCGGCAATCAGCATGCAGCGGAAGATATGCAAAGCATGTTCGACCTCTTCCCCCGCCTCAAGGAGCGACGTAACCAGCGGGCGATGACGCTCTCCGGCGGTGAACAGCAGATGCTGGCTATCGCCCGCGCGCTGATGAGCCGTCCTAAACTTCTGCTGCTGGATGAACCCAGCCTCGGCCTCGCGCCAATCGTGGTTAAACAGATTTTCCAGACGCTGCGCGAACTGGCCCGTAACGGAATGACGATTTTTCTGGTCGAGCAGAATGCGCACCACGCGCTGAAGTTGTCCGACCGCGGCTATGTGATGGTTAACGGGCAGATTCGGTTAAGCGGCAGCGGCGAGGCGTTGCTGAAGGATCCGGAGGTGAGGAAGGCGTATCTGGGTGGCGTGTGAAACGAAAAGGCTATAGTGAGAAAAACTCACAGTGATTGCGATTATTAATCGTTTTTCAAAAACGCACGCCTTCCAATATTATCCTCTCGACCTACCCTGACGGTGGGCCAATTAAAACATTCAGGCGCAAACTGAATAGTCATAATGAGAGGAACCGGGGCAAACATGACACTTGATGCTTTATTTCAGTTAATGAAAATTATATCGCCATCTGAAATTCCATCAGATGGCGATTTAGCGAATTTTATGACCCTGCTTATCTCCACCAAAAATCATTCTGACGCCCTGTTACCGTTTTCGCAGCGCGCGTATATGCTTTCAGTTGCCTATCGCGATCCCCAAAAAGCAGCTGCGTTGCTTTCATCCTGTCAGCCCGAAGCAGGCAACCCTCTCCCGCTGCTCAACTTCTCTGGCTGGCCGGACGTGCGTTACGCCACTTCTGGTGAATTACAGACGCCCGAGTCTAAGGACTATTTTCACAAGATTTCGTCTGCCGCCACGCTATTACGTGCGGCAATCATTGACGCTGAGCAACAGAAAAACACGCCAGCATTTTATATTCTGGATAAGGTGCTCAACCTGAACAGCGCTTTGCCAGAACGTTATAAAAAGATGGCAAATATATCTTATTCATAACGGTATTAATAAATCCGACTGTCATCGTATGCCAGATAATCGATATCCAGCGCCGGAACGACCGGGGTATGGTTTTGCAGCCAGGCCAGAAGATGCTGAATGCTCTCTCTTTTGAGTGAATTTTTTGGCCAGACGAGGTAGTAGCCATCCCCCGTCGCGATAGCTTCCCTGAAAGGCAGGCCCAGCAGGCCACTTTTCAGGGCATCAAGCGTGAGATGCAGCTCGGCGATAGCGATGCCGTGCCCGTTCAGCGCGGCAATACTTCCCTGTTCAAGGGTATCGAACACCATACCGCTGCTCATATCGAGCCCCGGGAACAATCCTGTTCTTCGCAGCCAGCGCCGCCAGTCACGTCTGTCCGGTGAAGGATGGATCAGATCGCATTGCGGAAGCCGCTGCCGGGCCGGTTCGATAAGCGATGGAGTACAAACCGGGATAAGCCATTCATGAAATAGCAGTTGGCTTTCCGTTGTGTCACCAAAACGCCCATTGCCGAGAAGAATGGCGCAATCGTAGGGCTCAAGATTGAAATCAACGGTGTCAATGTCCATCCAGACGCTGGCAATCTCAACCTGTGGTTTTGCATGGTTGTTGCGAAAAGATCGCAGCACGTCGAGAAGCCATCTCATGGTCAGGGTACTGGGTGCTTTAAGCCGCAGCAGGTGGTTTTCACTACGAAATACCCGGCAGGCCCATTCAATGCTCGTGAAGCTTTCGTTCAGCTGCCCGGCAAGCACTCGCCCGGCTTCAGTGACCTCCACCCGAGGACCTTGCCTTTTGAAAAGCTCGCAGTCGAACCACAGTTCAAGGGTACGAACATGTCTGCTGACCGCGCCCGGTGTAATATTGAGCGTTTCAGCGGCTTTACTGAAGGAGTTCAACCGCGCAGCAACTTCAAACGCACGCAGTGCATACAATGGCGGTAAAGACATAGCGTCCCTTAAATGAGGTGATGGCATGGGGAATCAGGATCGCAAACCTGCAAATCTTCACACTGCAAATCGCGCCCGCTACACGATAGCATAATGGGTATCTGTTTAATTCCGTTGAAAAGGATCGTTGTTTTATTACGTGAGAGTCAGAAATGAAGGTTGTTGATTAGCAGAATGGCAGGCACAAAAAAACCACCTTTCGGTGGTTTCACGACACTGCTTATTGCTTTGATTATTCTGCTTTTTCCCATGGTAGCCGGAGTGGGACTTGAACCCACACAGCGCGAACGCCGAGGGATTTTAAATCCCTTGTGTCTACCGATTCCACCATCCGGCCAGGGAAGAAAGTGGAGGCGCGTTCCGGAGTCGAACCGGACTAGACGGATTTGCAATCCGCTACATAACCGCTTTGCTAACGCGCCTTAAATCTGTTGTCTTTCGACCTGCACCCGCAAACTGCCGATGCATTAATCTGGAGCGGGAAACGAGACTCGAACTCGCGACCCCGACCTTGGCAAGGTCGTGCTCTACCAACTGAGCTATTCCCGCATGTCATCAAGTAACTATTTAACTACTTCCTAACCACTTGATTTCATTATCGTCCGGCTAACTGTGCCGCCGTTCGATGCGTTGCATTCTACTGATATGACGTTTTGAGTCAACGTTATTTTTTGCATCTCAGGATCGTTTGCTGAAAATTAAGCCGAAACGATCACTGTTCAAGCAAATCACCGCGCGCAGCGTTCAAATATTGCAGCATTGACCACAGCGTCAGCACCGCCGCAACCCACAGCAGACCAATGCCGGCCCACTCTACCCAGGCATTCGGACGCCACAGCATCCATACCAGCGCCGCCATCTGTGCGGTGGTTTTAACTTTACCGATCCAGGACACCGCCACGCTGCTGCGTTTACCCAGCTCCGCCATCCACTCGCGCAGGGCAGAGATAATAATCTCACGGCCAATCATGGTCGCGGCAGGCAGCGTTACCCACCAGGTATGATAATGTTCCGCCACCAGCACCATCGCGATTGCCACCATCACCTTATCCGCAACCGGATCGAGGAACGCGCCAAAGCGGGTACTCTGGTTCCAGCGACGCGCCAGATAACCGTCAAACCAGTCCGTCACGGCAGCGATCAGGAAAATAAGCGCACAGGCAAAAGGCGCCCAGACGACCGGCAGGTAAAATGCCAGGACGAAGAACGGAATGAGCACAACGCGAAAGAGAGTGAGCAACGTAGGGATATTAAATCGCATGATGACGGTAACTGTCTGTTGTCAGTAAAATTTAGCTCTATGTTGCTACAGAGCCCTCAATGTTTCAACGAGTAGTAGATCTTTTCTGCCAGCCCTTGCGAAATACCCGGCACTTTTGCAATTTCTTCCATACTGGCGTTGAGTAATCCTTGCAATCCGCCCATATACTTCAACAGCATCTGGCGACGTTTTGGCCCGACGCCTTCAATCGTCTCAAGAGTACTGGTATTTTTCACTTTCGCCCGTTTTTTACGGTGCCCACTGATGGCGTGATCGTGCGACTCATCGCGGATATGCTGGATCACGTGCAGCGCAGGGGAATCCGGCGGCAGGCTAAAGCCCTCGCCTTCCGGCTCAAAGAACAGCGTTTCCAGGCCAGCCTTACGATCTGCCCCTTTCGCTACCCCCAGCAGCAGCGGATGGTTCTTATCCCACTCCACGTCGAGCGATTCAAATACCGCCTTCGCCTGCCCCAACTGCCCTTTCCCGCCGTCGATAAGGATAACGTCCGGAATTTTGCTCTCTTCAATCGCTTTACCATAGCGACGGCGCAGCACCTGGTTCATGGCGGCATAATCGTCACCAGGTGTAATGCCGGTGATGTTATAGCGACGATACTCTGCCCGCAGCGGACCGTTGGCATCAAAGACCACACACGACGCCACGGTCTGCTCACCCATCGTATGGCTGATGTCGAAGCATTCCATGCGTTTCACTTCCGGCAGCTTGAGCAGCGTAGCAAGCGCGGTTAAACGCTGGCTGACAGTCGACTGCTGGGAAAGTTTAGTGGTCAGCGCCGTGGCGGCATTGGTTCGCGCCAGCTTCAGATAGCGCGCGCGATCGCCGCGCGGTTTCGTCTGAACATTCACCCGGCGGCCTGCCAGCTCTGAAAGCGACTCCGCCAGCAGGGTTTTATCATCGAGCGTGAAGTCGAGCAGGATCTCCGAGGGCAGCGTACGCATCTGGCTGCCCTGCAAATAAAACTGGCCGACGAAGGTCTCCACCACTTCACCCAGCTCAGTGCCACCCGGCACTTTCGGGAAGTAGCTGCGGCTGCCGAGCACTTTGCCCTGACGAATAAAAAGCACATGAACGCAGGCCAGACCGGCGTCAAAGGCTACGCCGATAACATCGAGGTCGTCGCCCGTATTGGAAACAAACTGCTTCTCGGTCACCCTGCGCACCGCCTGAATCTGGTCGCGGATGCGTGCGGCCTCCTCAAATTCCAGCGCCGCGCTGGCTTTTTCCATACGGGCAATCAGTTGCGTCAGCACCTGATCGTCTTTCCCGGCTAAAAACAGGCGGACATATTCCACCTGCTGCGCGTACTCTTCTTCGCTCACCAGCCCTTCAACGCACGGCCCCAGGCAGCGGCCAATCTGATATTGCAGGCATGGCCGGGAGCGGTTGCGATAAACGCTATTTTCGCACTGGCGAACAGGAAAGATTTTTTGCAAAAGCGCCAGCGTTTCCCGCACGGCATAACCGTTCGGGAACGGGCCGAAATATTCACCTTTCGCATGCTTAGCGCCACGATGCATCGCCAGCCGCGGGTGCGTGTCGCCGCTCAGGAAGATAAACGGATAGGATTTGTCATCGCGCAGCAGAACGTTGTAGCGCGGCTGATACAACTTAATATAGTTGTGCTCAAGGAGCAGCGCTTCCGTTTCCGTATGCGTTACGGTGACATCAATGTTATGTATAAGTGCGACCAGCGCTTCGGTTTTACGGGAAGCAAGGTTGCTGCGGAAATAGCTGGAAAGGCGTTTCTTCAGATCTTTCGCCTTACCGACATAGATAACCGTACCGCCAGCATCGTACATACGGTAGACGCCTGGCTGGCTGGTGACGGTTTTCAGAAATGCTTTTGAATCGAACGCTTCACTCACTGACTTATTAACGACTCCGCATTGCACAAACCATGGCGAATGGCCAGGTGAGTCAGTTCGACATCACCGTGAATGTTCAGTTTACTGAACATTCGATAGCGATAGCTGTTGACCGTTTTCGGGCTGAGATTCAGTTGCTCTGAGATCTCATTCACCTTCTGACCTTTAGTGATCATCAGCATAATCTGCAATTCGCGCTCAGACAAACTGGCAAACGGAGATTCCGTTTTTTCCGGTTCAATCTGACTCAGAGCCATCTGTTGAGCAATATCAGAAGCGATGTAGCGCTGCCCGGCGTGTACGGTGCGGATCGCATTGACGACTTCCTGCGGCGCGGCGCCTTTACTGAGATACCCGGCAGCACCCGCCTGCATAACCCTGGCAGGCAGCGGATTTTCGGTATGGACGGTCAGCATGATAACTTTGGTATCAACGAACATGCGCGCGATTTTGCGCGTGGCTTCAAGCCCGCCAATACCGGGCATGTTCATATCCATCAGCACCACGTCTGCGGAGTTAGCGCGACACCATTTAACGGCATCTTCGCCACAGCACGCCTCGCCGGCAACTTTAATACCCTTTATATCTTCAAGAATGCGTCGTATCCCTGCGCGCACCAGTTCGTGGTCATCAACAAGAAGGACGTTGATCAAAGGAAATGTCTCCAGAATAGGGATAACGCTACTGACTGCTAATTGGGTTTATATTAACGGTTTTCCATGCAAGATTAAAACGCTAAAAAATCGGCTATTCGATTCTTGTCTCGTTTTTGGAAATTAAGCTGTACAGTAAGTGGAAAGAAAACCCTTGCCCGCTGGGCTTTTACCTCTATTTTATAGCATCGACATTCGAAAAGTTACTAAAACAGTTGTTAACTCAAACGAAAAAGAGCGCGCGATTTTTTGTAACAACAATTAACGAATGGCGAACCGGGGATAAACATTTAATTGTCGCTAACATATTGGACAGAGTACCTTCATAATCCGCGCCGCCCAATAATCACTGCGCGATAAGTATAAAAAACAACCACTGCATTTTTTGCCGTAGCTTGTGGTATACTCCGCCGCCTTAACTTTCATCGTCGCGCTCATGCGCTGTTTTATAATGAGGAAAATAAATGAGCACACCTGAATTTGCCACTGCCGAGAATAACCAGGAACTGGCACAGGAAGTAAACTGCCTGAAGTCGCTGCTGACGCTAATGCTACAAGCGATGGGCCAGGCTGATGCTGGTCGTGTGATCATTAAAATGGAAAAACAGATCGCGCAGATGGAAGACCAGGCGGAATCCGCTGTTTTTGCCAATACGGTTAAGCAAATTAAACAAGCCTACCGCCAGTAACAAAAACGGCTGGATGCAAAGCATTCAGCCGTTTTCTCGTCTGACACGCAGAACGTGATATCAGTCAGATAAGCCCCGTCGCCGCGGCATAACACGCTATCTGGATCTTATTCGGTGCGTTGAATTTCTTCTGCATATTCTTTTGATGGAAATTGACGGTATTTTCCGAGATGGAGAGAATGATGGCGATTTCTGCCGACGTCTTCCCTTCTGCGGTCCACTTCAGAATTTCCCGCTCACGCTTGCTGAATTTCATTTCAGGCGGCATCACCGTCTCATGTTCAAAGCGTAACAGTGTGGTGAGCGCCATCTGGACGAGCATTTGTAAACGCAGCTCAACTTCTTCACTGGATATCGAGTGTGCCTGTAAGCTGGTACATGACACGGAGAGGAAACCGAGCGCATGATTTGGCATCATCAGACACTGCGTTATTCCCTTGCGTAATCCGTGGTCCCGCGCGCCGTCCCATAATTGCTGGGCATCCGTGAATAATTCATCCGTCCAGGGCAAATGTCCCTGAATGAAATTCTCGGGCTTCAGCACCGGGTCAATGGCGAAATAATTCTCGGACTGATATTGCGCCATCCATTGTTGCGGATAACTGGAATGGACGGAGGTTCGCGGGCGGGTAAATGGCACAGGGTGTCGAACACAAAGCGCATAATAATCGAATTCAAGCGCCTGCGTTTGTCGCTGAAGTTCCTGATATACCTCTTCGGCACAGGTCATTTCCTGAAACCGGAGGAAGCATTCCCGTCGCCAGGTGAAAAAGTCTATATCCCTCATACTTACTGAATGAAGCCTCTGATAAAGATAATCATTATTATGGTGAATATAACCTAACACATAAAGCATGATTATTTATATAAAATATCGGCCACAGGCAGATTATCTTTAATTTGGCGATGGCTTATCCACATCAGGCGGAATAAAAAAGCAACAGAACGGAGTTTAAGGGAGGATAATTTGCTCCAGAAGCGGCATCTGGAGCAAATTGAACGCTAAAATGCTACTGCATTAAGAATTTTTCAAGGAACTGACGGGTTCGGGGCTGCTGCGGATTGGCAAACAGCGCTTTAGCCGGCCCCTGCTCAACTATTCTCCCCTGATCCATGAAAATAGCCCGATCGGCAACGTCGCGAGCGAAGCTCATTTCATGCGTCACAATCACCATCGTGCGTTTCTCCTGCGCCAGCCGTCGGATCGTGTTCAGTACTTCCCCGACCAGCTCAGGATCGAGCGCGGATGTGGGTTCGTCAAACAGGATCACATCCGGGCGCATCGCCAGCGCGCGCGCAATGGCGACACGCTGCTGCTGCCCGCCAGATAAGCGACGCGGATAGCTCGTCTCCTTCCCTGCAAGCCCAACCTTCGCCAGTAGCTCGCGGGCGCGGACCGTCGCGTCTTCCTTAGGTTCACCCTTGACGATGACCGGCCCTTCAATAATGTTTTCCAGCACCGTGCGGTGCGGAAAGAGATTAAAGCTCTGGAACACGAAGCCGACATGCTGGCGCAGGCGGCGAATCAGCCCTTTTTGCTGGCTGATGGGTTTCCCGGTATCAATGGTGATATCACCCACGCGGATCGTCCCGCCTTCGGGCTGCTCCAGTAAATTGATGCTGCGCAGCAGCGTGGTTTTGCCTGACCCGCTCGGGCCGATAATTGCTACCACTTCGCCCTGGTCAACCTCAAGGTCAATGCCATGCAGCACCGTTTGCCCGTGGAATTTTTTCACCAGGTTTTTGACGTCAATTGCACTCATTTTGGATCACGCTCCTGGCGGTTAAGCTGGTTTTCAAAATAGTTTTGCAGAGCGGACAGCACCGTCGCCATCACCCAGTAAATCAGCGAGGCCGCCAGATACATGGTAAACACTTCCAGCGTGCGCGAGGTGATCAGCTGCGCCTGACGGAACAGCTCCGGCACCTGAATGGTCGCCGCAAGCGAGGTGTCTTTCACCAGGCTGATAAAGCTGTTGCTCAGCGGCGGCAGCGCCACGCGCGCCGCCTGGGGCAGGATCGCCCGGCGCAGCGTCTGCCACGGGGTCATCCCGATACTGGCCGCCGCTTCCCACTGTCCTTTATCGATGGAGGAGATCGCCGCACGCAGCGTTTCAGAGGTGTACGCCGCCGTATTCAGCGACAGGCCAATCATCGCCGCCGGGATCGGATCCAGCTCAATACCAAACTGTGGCAGCCCGTAGTAAATCATAAACAGCTGGGCGATAAGCGGCGTTCCGCGGAACACGGAGATGTAAAACCGCGCCAGCCACCGCACCGGCCAGATGTTCGACATGCGCATCAGTGCCAGCACAAACCCGAGCACCAGCCCGAAGAACATCCCGCCGATACTGAGCTGTAAAGTAAACACCGCGCCCTTAAGCAAGAACGGCAGCGAATCAATAACCAGTTGAATACTTTCTTGCATTATTATTTTTCTACCTGATTTTTAGACATGAGGATGATAGGCAAACAGCGCAGGCGCCCCGCCAGTATGAACAAACAAAATGGGTCCTTCATCCTTAAAGCGCTTGCGGGCGATGCCGTCGATCAGGCCCGCCATTGCCTTGCCGGTATAGACCGGGTCGAGCAGAATACCTTCGAGACGGGCCAGCAGCTTAACGGCCTCCATCCCTTCATCATTGGGGGTGCCATAGCCCGGCGCGAAATAGTCATCCCACAGCAATATCTCCGCCTTCGCCTGAAGCGCAAGCTGTTCAGCCACCGCCTGTTGCAGGGTGAAGACTTTCGGCTTCTGGTCCGCAACGCTTCTGGAAACCGTCACGCCAATCAGCTCGACGTCCGGCATCAGCTGTTCAAGCCCGACCGCTAAACCGGCATGGGTTCCCGCACTGCCGGACGCCACCACCACCGAGGATAAACTCACCGCGCCTTCGCACTGCTGAGCGATTTCCAACGCGCTCTCAACATAGCCGAGGGCACCCAGCGCATTCGAGCCGCCAACCGGGATCACGTACGGACGAAAACCCTGCGCTTCCAGACGCGTCGCCAGCTCGTCGAGCTGTGCAGCCGGGTCGGTCAACGCGTCGACCATTTCAACCTGCACGTTGAACAGATCCAGCAGCAGACGGTTACCGTTTGTCAGGTAATTCTCTGCCTGCGTCCCGATCGGGTTCTCCAGCAGGGCAACGCAGTGGAGTCCCAGCTTCGCCGCCACTGCCGCCGTCTGGCGAACGTGGTTAGACTGAATTGCCCCGGCGGTGATCAGCGTGTCCGCGCCTTCGCGCAGGGCATCGGCGGCGAGAAATTCCAGCTTGCGCAGCTTATTTCCGCCCATCGCCATGGGCGTCACATCGTCACGCTTAATGAATATATCGCGCCCCAGATAGTCAGAAAATCGCGGCAGATACTCCAGCGGCGTGGGTGCGCCGATAAATTCCAGACGGGGAAAGCGCGTTAAATTCTGTAGTGACATGGTTCCTCCGGTCACGCAAACAATTGTTATTTCATTATGCACGCAGACGCGCGAGAAATAAAAAAGGCGCTTTTAAAAGCGCCTTTTTTTGTCAGTCAGAGACTTATTTCGTCACGTCTGCGCCGAACCACTTCTCAGAAAGCGCCTTCAGGCTGCCGTCTTTCTGCATCTCAGCAATGGCGCCGTCGATGGCTTTCAGCAGATCCTCGTTACCTTTATGCACCGCCACGCCGGACTCCTGACGGGAGAACGCATCACCCGCGACAGCCAGGGTATTGTTGGTTTTCTTCACCAGATCCAGCGCTGCCAGGCGGTCAACCAGAATGGCGTCAATACGGCCTACGCGTAGATCCTGGTATTTCGTCGGGTCATCATCGTAGGTACGGATGTCCACGCCCTGCACGTTCTGGCGCAGCCACTCTTCGTAGTTGGTGCCCAGACCGACGCCGACTTTCTTACCTTTCAGATCCGCTGCGGATTTGATACTGCCTTCGTTACCTTTCTTCACCAGCGCCTGAATACCGGACACGGTGTACGGCGTGGAGAAGTCATACTTCTTCTTACGCTCGTCAGAAATGGTTACCTGGTTAATCACCACGTCAATACGTTTGGAATCCAGTGACGCCAGCATCCCGTCCCATTTGGTGGGTTTCAGGGAGGCTTTAACGCCGAGGTGTTTCGCCAGCTCCTGCGCAAACTCCACTTCAAAACCGGTCAGTTTACCGTCGTCGCCCTGGAAGCTGAACGGAGGATAGGTTCCTTCCAGCCCAACCAGCAGCGTGCCGCGCTCTTTAACTTTGTTGAGCAGATTCTCTGCCGCGAACGTTTTCACGCTCATCCCCGCGACCAGCGCAACGGCCATCATCCCCATCAGCGCCTGACGACCCAGAAGTGCTAATTTCATAAGTACCCCGATACAGTGGAATTTTTGAGTAGTGTAGAGAAATCGCCTGCAACGTCAAAGGCGGCTGCGCTACATCTTATTCTTTTTTAATATATATCAGAAGTTGTTCCGGCGCGGACTTTCTGCTTTATGACGCCCGGCATCTGGACTTTATATTGCGCGTACTTTCGCAGCGCGATGCGGTAATTATTGGTACTGGTGGCGGGCAACCAGGGTTCCAGATTTTCATCCAGGTATCCGGTCGTCAGCAAATCGCGGGAGATATTTTGCATGGTCAAATGCTGACCCAGGCGGCGCAGGCGAACCACGTATTCACGCACGGTGCCGTGACTCATCTCCGTTTGTTCAAACAGGAATTGCTTGAAGCCGATAATATCGAAGAAGTCGCTTTGCTCTTTGCAATGGAGATCGCCACAGAAACGGCAAAGCGCTACCCACTCTTTTTGCTCTTCAAGCCAGGCGGCTTCATCCATCAGCGTGTCGAGGCGGGAAATCGCAATCTTATTCACGATTTCACCGCGACGAACCAGCGTGATGCGGTCGAGTAATTTTTTACAGTGGGCGCAATGCGTCTGGCTGTGTTTAAAGTCTTTCAGGTAGCGGCTTAAAGGCCGTCTTTTAGATTGCTGCACCGTCATGATAACTCCTGGTTGTCAATACGTTGTGCGGCATTTCCAAGGCGAATGACTCACCTATAACTTACCCAGTTTTGTGCGCAGGCGTTTAATGGCCTGGCTGTGCAGCTGGCTCACCCGAGACTCGCCCACCTCCAGCACGGCGCCAATCTCTTTGAGATTGAGCTCTTCCTGGTAATAGAGGGTTAACACCAGTTGCTCACGTTCCGGTAAAGCTTCGATCGCTTCCATCACGCGCTGGCGTAAATTCCCTTCCAGTAAATGGTGTAACGGGTTTTCTTGCTGATGTTCATCCGTCACCAGCTCGATGCTATCGCCATGCTCTTCGCGCCACTCATCATAAGAGAAGAGTTGGCTGTTATTGGTATCGAGCAACATCTGGCGATACTCTTCAACAGGAATGCCCAGACGCTCCGCTACTTCGGTTTCCGTCGCGTTGCGCCCCAGCTCCTGTTCCAGCTGCCCCATCGCATGCGCCACTTCGCGCGCGTTGCGGCGAACGCTGCGCGGCACCCAGTCGCGGCTGCGTAGCTCGTCCAGCATCGCACCACGAATACGCTGCACTGCGTAAGTCGTAAATGCCGTTCCTTGCAGAGCGTCGTACCGGTCAACTGCATTCAATAACCCGATACCGCCCGCCTGTAGCAGATCGTCCAGTTCCACGCTCGCCGGCAAACGCACCTGGAGGCGCAATGCTTCGTGACGCACCAGCGGAACATAACGCTGCCACAGCGAGTGTTTATCCATTACACCTTCAGCGGTATAGAGTGAATTCACGATAAACAGCCCTGCGTTAGTTGAGTTATCGGCATGATTATCCGATTCTGGAGGGGTTTTAATCGGGTGAATAGTGGGTGAAATGAGGGGTTATTTGGGGGGTTACGCGTAAATGCGGACAGAAAAAACCCCGCCGAAGCGGGGTTTAAGCGTAATCAGGCGATTAGCCTTGCAGCAGAGACAGAACCTGCTGAGGAACCTGGTTAGCTTTGGACAGCACGGAGTTACCGGCCTGCTGAACGATCTGCGCTTTAGACATGTTGGACACTTCGGTCGCATAGTCGGCGTCCTGAATACGGGACTGCGCTTCAGACAGGTTGGTGGTGGTGTTGTTCAGGTTGGTTACGGCAGAGCTCAGACGGTTCTGTACCGCACCCAGTGAAGAACGGAATTTATCAACATCAGAGATGGCAGCATCCAGTTTATCTAAAGGATCCAAATTCAGATCGCTCAGCGCAGTATTTGCAGCCGCAGCCGCAGTCACTTTACCAGTGCTGTCAATGGTCGCTGAAGTAAAGGTATTAGCAGCAGAATCATAAACTGCATATGCGTTATTGCCGCTCGTATCTTTATATGAAACCAGTGACTCAGTTGCACCTAAAGTAGTTGTATCAACAGCAATTTTTGCGCTTACAGTGTCTGTTGCTGCTGCAACAGAAGATACGGAACCAGATACCGTGCCAGCTGTATCTGCATTAAATTTGATGGTATTTGCTATATAATCGACCGTTGCTGCGTAATACTTATCATCACTGCCTTTAACAAAATAATTACCTGCATCATCTTGAACTAAAGAATCACCAGTTGCTGTAGTATTCGTAGTCCCTGTATTGCTAACTGTGGCGGAAGCAAAATCTACAGTAGCATTTAACTTAGTACCATTACTGACGGTTGTAGCAAGTTTGGTGGCATCGAAACCAGTCAGACCCAAAGTTGAGGCTGTGATTTTTTTCAGATCAATGGTAATGTTTTGCCCATCATTGGCACCAACCTGAATTTGCATAGAACCGTCTTTAGCCAAGACATTGACACCGTTAAATTGGGTCTGTCCTGAAACACGGTCGATTTCATCCAGTCGAGATTGAATTTCATCCTGGATTGAAGACAAATCAGTTTTAGAGTTCGTACCAGTAGAGGCCTGAACGGTCAGTTCACGAACACGCTGAAGGTTGTTGTTGATTTCAGACAGCGCGCCTTCAGTGGTCTGCGCCAGAGAGATACCGTCGTTAGCGTTACGTGCAGCCTGAGTCAGACCTTTGATGTTAGAGGTGAAGCGGTTAGCGATAGCCTGGCCCGCAGCGTCATCTTTCGCGCTGTTGATACGCAGACCAGAAGACAGACGCTCGATAGAAGAAGACAGAGCGGACTGGTTCTTGTTGATGTTGTTCTGAGTGATCAGCGAGAGGCTGTTGGTATTAATGACTTGTGCCATGATTTCGATTCCTGTTGTTCATCAAATCTGTTTGGTTAGATTTGGGTTTCCACCCTTCGGCTTCATCGCCGTCAAAGGTGTTATCGTCTGGTCCAAACCAACCTTTAGATATTTTTTCAGGATCGCGTTAATTTTTTTAGCCACGGAAAAGCTCTTCTCTATTACCGTTATTCCCGCCATTAAAAAAAAGAAATTAACCGTAAACTTTCCCCCATTAAGGCCGATAACCCCACTATTCGTTCTACGTGTCGATAGATTAAGGAATAAATATGGCAAGTATTTCATCATTGGGGATTGGTTCGGGTCTTAAGTTAGCAGACATTCTGGATAGTCTGACCACGGCCGAAAAAGCACAGCTGACGCCAATTTCCAAACAACAGACATCGTATACCGCCAAGCTGAGCGCTTACGGCACGTTGAAAAGTTCACTGGAAGCGTTTCAGACCGCCAACACCGCGCTGAATAAAGCCGATCTGTTTACAGCGACCAGCACGTCGAGCAGTACCACGGCATTCAGCGCCACCACCACCGGCAGCGCGATTGCCGGTAAATACACCATCAGCGTGTCGCAGCTGGCGCAGGCGCAAACCCTGACGACCAAAAACGCGCAGCCGGATACCAAAACGGCCATTGCCACGGCTGACAGCAAGATCACCTTTACCGCCGGTAACGGTAAAGATCCGGTGACCGTCGATATCAGCGCGGCAAACTCCTCGCTGACCGGCATTCGCGATGCGATTAACAAAGCTGACGCCGGCGTGACCGCCAGTATTATTAACGTCGGTAATGGTCAGTACCGTCTGTCCATCACCTCCACCGAAACCGGGGCGGACAACGCGGTCAGCATCAGCGTGAGCGGCGACAGCGCCCTGCAATCCTTTATGGGTTACAACGGCACCAGCACCGACGCCAGCAACGGCATGACAGAAAGTGTCACCGCGCAGAACGCCAAGCTGAAGGTGAATAACGTCGATATCGAAAACAGCAGCAACACCATCAGCGATGCGCTGGAAGATATCACCCTGAACCTGAACGATGTCACCACCGGTAACCAGACGCTGACGATCGCTAAAGATACATCGAAAGCGGAAACGGCGATGAAAGCCTGGGTGGATGCCTACAACACCCTTCAGGACAGCTTTGCATCATTAACCAAATATACGGCGGTTGATGCGGGTACAGATGCGCAGGATTCCAGCAACGGTGCCCTGCTCGGAGACAGTACGCTGCGTACTATCCAGACGCAGCTGAAAACCATGCTGGGCAACTCCGTCGGCGGAACCGCCTATAAAACGCTGTCTCAGGTCGGCATTACCTCCGATCCAAGTACGGGTAAGCTGGAGCTGGACAGCGACAAGCTGAAAAAAGCGCTGACGGATAACCCGTCTGCCGTGAAAGATTTGGTTGTGGGTGACGGTAAAACCACCGGGATCACTACCACCATGGCCACCCATCTGACTGACTGGCTTTCCAGTAAAGGCATTATCCAGGCGGCCAAAGATGGCGTCAGCAAAACGCTGAACAAGTTAACGGATCAATATAACGCCGTGAGCGAACGTATTGACGCGAGAGTGGCGCAGTACAAAGCCCAGTTTACCCAGCTGGACGTACTGATGACCTCGCTGAACAACACCAGCAGCTACCTGACGCAGCAGTTCGAAAATACGTCCAGCAACAAGTAGTAAACGCTAATCAGACCCGAGGGGGATAACATGTACGGCGCAAAAGGCACGCAAGCCTACGCAAAGATAGAAGTTGAAAGCGCGGTGATGAGCGCCAGCCAGCAGCAGCTGGTTATCATGCTATTTGATGGAGCCCTCAGCGCGCTGGTACGCGCGCGTCTGTTCCTGGCAGACGGTAATATCCCGGCAAAAGGGCTGGCGCTCTCAAAAGCCATCAACATTATCGAAAACGGGCTGAAGGTTGGCCTGGTGGAAAATAACGGTGATGAGCTTACGCAAAACCTGATTGCCCTTTATGCCTATATGGTACGTCGCCTCCTGCACGCCAACGTGAATAACGACGCCAGCGCCATCGAAGAGGTGGAAAACTTGCTGCGCAATATCGCTGACGGGTGGAAGGAGGTTGCCGGTACGCCACAACTGATGCAGGACGCCGTCTAATGAGTAACGCACCGCAACTTTATGCCCTTTATCAGCAACTCCTTGAGCAGAGCCAGTTGATGTTGCGACTGGCCCGGCAGGGACTATGGGATGATCTGATCATCTGTGAAACCGACTATGTTAATGCGGTGCACTCACTGGCTCGTCTCACTCAGGAAAGTGAGCCTTCGATGCAGATTCAGGAGCAGCTTCGCCCGACGCTGCGGGTGATCCTGGACAACGAAGGCCAGGTAAAAACGTTGCTGCAAGCCAGAATGGATGAACTGGCGAAGCTGGTTGGGCAATCCTCCATCCAGAAAACCGTTCTCTCCACCTACGGTAACCAGGGCGGTCATGTCCTGGTTCCGCAAAGTAATAGCGATATTAATTAGCCATTTAACTGGCGTTCGAGCGTTAACCGTTTCGTTCGCCAGGCATTTCTGCCAAACCTGCTCCATACTTGAGTTTCGCGACCTCATGGAGATGGTGCATGCGCAACCCAACACTTTTACAATGTTTTCACTGGTACTACCCCACCGGCGGTGAACTGTGGCGAGAAGTCACGGCATTAGCCCCCAACCTGAACGAAATCGGCATCAATATGGTCTGGTTACCGCCGGCATATAAGGGGGCATCCGGCGGCTATTCCGTCGGGTATGACTCTTATGACCTTTTCGACCTCGGTGAGTTTGACCAGAAAGGCAGCGTCGCCACCAAATACGGCGATAAAGCCCAGCTGCTGGAGGCCATCAACGCCTTAAAAAGCAACCAGATTGCGGTGCTTCTGGACGTGGTGGTCAACCATAAAATGGGGGCCGATGAAAAGGAACCCGTCCGCGTGCAGCGCGTGGATGCTCAGGATCGCACCCAAATCAGCGATGAGATCATCGAATGCGAAGCCTGGACGCGCTACACCTTCCCCGTTCGGGCCGGGCAGTATTCGCAGTTCATCTGGGATTACAAATGCTTCAGCGGTATCGACCACATTGAAAACCCCAATGAGGACGGTATCTTCAAAATCGTGAACGACTACACCGGCGAAGGCTGGAACGATCAGGTCGACGACGAGATGGGCAATTTCGATTACCTGATGGGTGAAAATATCGATTTTCGCAACCATGCGGTGACGGAGGAGATCAAATACTGGGCGCGCTGGGTGATGGAGCAAACCCACTGCGACGGCTTCCGCCTGGACGCGGTAAAACACATCCCGGCCTGGTTCTATAAAGAGTGGATTGAGCACGTCCAGGAGGTGGCCCCGCAGCCGCTGTTTATCGTGGCGGAATACTGGTCTCACGAAGTGGATAAATTGCAGCACTACATCAATCAGGTGGACGGTAAAACCATGCTGTTTGATGCGCCACTGCAAATGAAATTTCACGAAGCCTCACGCCAGGGACGCGACTACGATATGAGCCAGATTTTCACCGGTACGCTGGTGGAAGCCGATCCGTTCCATGCCGTGACCCTGGTAGCCAACCACGATACCCAACCCTTGCAGGCGCTGGAAGCCCCGGTTGAAGCCTGGTTCAAACCGCTGGCCTACGCGCTCATCCTGCTGCGTGAAAACGGCGTGCCGAGCGTATTCTACCCGGATCTTTTTGGCGCCAGCTATGACGACACCGGCGGGGATGGCGAGACGTATCACATCGATATGCCGGTGATTGAACAGCTCCACGAGCTGATCCTCGCCCGGCAGCGTTTTGCCCACGGCGTGCAGACGCTCTTTTTCGACCATCCAAACTGCATTGCGTTCAGCCGCAGCGGGACTGAGGAGCACCCGGGCTGTGTGGTGGTGCTGTCAAATGGTGATGACGGCGAGAAGACCATCTGCCTCGGGGAAAATTACGGCAATAAGACCTGGCGTGATTTTTTAGGCAACCGCGAGGAAACCGTGACCACGGCGGCGGATGGCGAAGGGACGTTCTTCTGTAACGGGGGAAGCGTCAGCGTCTGGGTGATTGAGGACGCGCTGTAGTGCTGGGAAAGTGCGGCCTGATGCCCTCACCCCGACCCTCTCCCACCGGGAGAGGGAGCAAACCCTAAAAACGGCAATATGATTGCCGTTTTGCTTTTACCGCTACGGAAGCTTACTCTCCAGCGGATTCTTGCTCAGGTAATCTGCGCATTCCACCGTTGGACGGTCAACCTTGTACAGTTCCATACCGTCATACTCCAGCGCCGCCCCATCACGCTCCAGCGGATAGACATCCAGCTTACGGGTCACGTTGTAATAATCATCTGAACGCAGCATGATCTTACCCGGCACCGCGATAACGCGCTGCCACTGACGGCAATCCAGCGTATCCCCCTCTGGCGTCACCACCAGCGTGGCGATCGCTTCCGGGCTCACCATCGCGCTCTGCGGCCCTTTCGACTGCCAGTAACCTGCCAGTTGCGAAGGTACCGGGTGCTTAATCACTTCCTGATAGTTATCTACCTGAACACATCCCGCTAACGTCAGCATCGCAGCCACAATTGCTACTTTTTTCATCATCTTTCCTGCATGCGAAGAAAAAAATATTGTGGCATTAAAGCCATCAGGCTGCCAGCGTAAGATAGGTATTGATTAAACCTGCATCCCCATCACATGAGCATACATTTTTATTAATCGACAAAGATCGTCCAAGAGCGCACCAAATAACAGATGGTTATAGTCGTCGAAAACATCAGTCGTCTAAGTTCGCCTTAGAACGAGTGCTGTTTTGTGCCCCACCCATGCCCCACCGCTAAACTTTGCGTAGCTCCTTCCAGTTTCTCAACACCCCGCTTTACGCCTTCCCATACCATCAGCATAATCCCCACCGATCCGATTGTAAGACTTAACCAGCGCGCGCTACTTTTTCTCCCTGCCCTATACTTTCAGTCTGACTGACTGGAGGTTTCTATGTGTGGACGTTTTGCACAAGCACAAACCCGTGAAGACTATCTGGCATATCTTGCCGATGAAGGCGATCGCGACATTGCATATGACCCGGAACCTATTGGCCGGTACAACGTGGCGCCCGGAACCAAAGTGCTGTTGCTGAATGAACGCGACGAGCAGCTGCACCTAGATCCGGTTTTCTGGGGCTACGCACCTGGATGGTGGGACAAACCGCCATTAATTAACGCGCGTGTAGAAACCGCAGCCACCAGCAGAATGTTCAAGCCTCTCTGGCAGCATGGCCGGGCGATCTGTTTTGCGGATGGATGGTTCGAATGGAAGAAGGAAGGTGACAAGAAACAGCCCTACTTCATTCACCGCGCCGATGCCCAGCCGATTTTTATGGCAGCGATCGGCAGCACACCGTTTGAGCGTGGCGATGATGCAGAAGGTTTCCTGATAGTGACGTCTGCGGCCGACAAAGGTCTGGTCGACATTCACGACCGCCGGCCATTGGTTTTGTCACCGGAAGCCGCCCGGGAGTGGATGCGCCAGGATATAGGCGGGAAGGAAGCGGCAGAGATAGCAGCCGACGGCGCTGTTCCAGCAGACAAATTTATCTGGCACGCTGTGACGCGCGCCGTGGGGAATGTGAAGAATCAGGGGCCAGAACTTATAGAGCCCGTCACTTAACCACTGGAAGATCTGAAAAACGGGTGGTGTAGCGCGGAGAAAGCATTTCACGCTTCATCTGCCATTGCTGCTGTATACCCTGCCCGGCAAAATAGAGCGTGCCCTTTCCGTCCTTTGCATTCAGGTGATCCAGTACTTCCATTAACTTCTCACTACCAGCTCGGGGAGCACTGTCATCGAACAGGTTTAGTTGGGCCACGCCCTGACTGAAGAAGTCGCCCAGCATGACACCCGCTTTCTGGTACCGGTGACCGTCCTTCCAGATTTTGTCCAGACACTTTACCGCGGCGTTGATGATGTCTCTGCTGTCCTGAGTTGGTGTGAGCAGCCTTACCGATGCGCTGTTTCCGTAATACGGCTCATTAAGGGCAAATGGAGAGGTCTTAACGAAGGCGGATATAAACCGGCAATACTGGTGCTCGCCGCGAAGCTTCTCAGCACCACGGGCCGCGTAGCTGCAAATAGCCTGCCGCATCTGCTCATAGTCAGTAATGCGTTCGCCAAACGATCGGCTGCATACGATTTCCTGCTTCACCGGGGCGAACTCCTCCAGATCCAGGCATGGCTCGCCGCGCAGCTCCCGGACGGTTCGCTCCAGCACAACGTTAAAGTGTTTTCGGATAATCCATGTGCTCTGCTCTGAAAGGTCCAGTGCGGTTTTGATGCCCATAGCGTTCAGCTTCTTGCTGATGCGCCGGCCAACACCCCAGACATCCTCTACCGGTACCAGTGCCATTAACCTGCGCTGTCGGTCGACGTTTGAGAGATCGACCACGCCTCCCGTCTGTCGCTGCCATTTTTTCGCAGCATGGTTAGCCAACTTAGCCAGCGTCTTGGTCTGCGCTACGCCGACGCCGACTGTAAGATGCGTCCGCTGTAAAATAGTCGCGCGGATCTCTTTCCCAAATTCAGTCAGGTCCCGGCAGTTTCTTACGCCGGTCAGATCGCAGAATGCTTCGTCTATGCTGTAAATTTCCACGCGCGGGCTCATTTCTTCCAGTGTGGTCATTACCCGGCTGGACATGTCTGCATAGAGCTCGTAGTTGCTGCTGAAGCAAACAACACCTGCGCGCCGGAACAACTCCTTCTGCTTGAAGAACGGCTCACCCATCGCTATCCCGGCAGCCTTTGCTTCTGCGCTACGCGCTATTACGCACCCGTCATTATTCGACAGAATGACAACAGGCCGCCCGCGCAGGTCTGGTCTGAATACCGTCTCGCAACTGGCATAAAATGAGTTCACATCGACTAGGGCAAACATCACATCACCGGATTGTCGTCTGTGAACGCCGCAGCGCCATTTATAAAGAAGGTCACCACACCCATAACTTCAACTTCATCTAAAGCATCACCTTCTATGCTTTCACCGTCTTCTGTGATGAGCGCACCGCCCATAACGACCGCGAACTGTAGCTGTCCGAACGCATGCACCAGCACGCGTGTTCCGTTGGATGGCACAAGATCAGGCTGAAAAAGCGCATAACCGCCTGACGTTTCAACCAGGCATGAGTAACGGTTAACACCACATAACTGTTCAAGCCTGTATCGCTGAGCTTTTGCCTCCATGGCCACCTCCCAAAACAACTGTATTTATATGGGTCTTCCCTTGTTGTGGTGGCTGAAGGCATGATAATGGTGTATTTAATCGCCAGAGGTCACCGCCATGGATGAAAAGTCCCTCTACGCTCATATTCTCAACCTTCTGATCCGTGGCAGGTAAAGTCCCTTTCTCTCGATGAAAATGCCGGTTCTGTTACTGTCACTATTGAGATCGCTGAAAACACCCGGCTAGCCTGTCCGACCTGCGGTAAATCCTGTTCTGTTCACGATCACCGTCATCGTAAATGGCGCCATCTTGATACCTGCCAGTTCACCACTATTGTTGAAGCCGATGTTCCACGAATTATGTGTCCGGAGCATGGCTGCCTGACGTTGCCTGTTCCGTGGGCTGGCCCCGGAAGCCGGTATACGTTGCTATTCGAATCGTTCGTTCTCTCATGGCTGAAAATCAGCACCGTTGATGCTGTCAGGAAGCAACTTAAGCTCAGTTGGAATGCGGTTGACGGCATTATGACCCGGGCAGTTAAGCGAGGTCTTGCCCGGATAAAAAAGCCATTATCCGCCCGTCATATGAATGTGGATGAGGTCGCCTTTAAAAAAGGACATCGTTACATAACGGTGATTCCCGATCGCGCGATGGTCGGGCGCTGGCCTTAACGGATGATCGCGGCACAGAGAGTCTTGCCGGCTATCTTCGCACGCTCACTGATGGGCAGTTGCTGGCTATCAAAACGCTCTCAATGGACATGAACGCGGGCTATATAAGAGCAGCGCGTATCCACTTACCCAGTGCGGTTGAGAAAATCGCCTTTGACCGCTTCCATGTGGCGAAGCAACTGGGCGAGGTAGTTGATAAAACCCGTCAGAATGAACATCCGCACCTCCCTGTTGAAAGCCGACACCAGGCAAAAGGAACCCGCTTCCTGTGGCAGTACAGCGATAAGTGGATGACCGAATCCCGGCAGGAAAAGCTGATGTGGCTGCGTGCACAGATGAAGCTGACGAGCCAGTGCTGGGCGCTGAAAGAGCTGGCAAAAGATATCTGGATACAGGCCATGGAACCGATAAATACGAAGTGACTGGCAGAAGATGGTTGGCCTGCTGCGGCTAACATGACGTTCCCATGATGAACTGTGCGCGAAAACGATAGGAAAAAGGTGACCGAAATGCGATGTCAGATAGTGTCTCAAACGGAAATGCGGAGGCACTTAACAGCAAGATCAGGCTGCTGAGGATAAAAGCCAGGGGATACCGAAACCGGGAGCGCTTTAAACTGGGGGTGATGTTCCACTACGGAAAGCTGAATATGGCGTTCTGAGCCTTCCCACCATGATCGGGGAAGACCCATTTATATACAGTATCGTCAAATATGAGAGTCGATCAAGTTTCGTTGTGGTGCTAAACTTCAGACCTTTCCGAATTGACTGATTTTAATCACGTTAAAGATGCGCAACTCATGAGTATAAATCTATCTTCCATTTATAGTAGCCAGGCCGTCAGGTACTGCCTTGTTGGCGGAATGAACACCGCGGTACAGCTTCAGTGATCCTTGCTCTTACCGCCTTTGGTGTTGGACTCTATAGTGCAAATTTTTCGGGCTATGTTGTGGGTATCCTGTTTAGTTTTATCCTCAATACGATATTCACGTTTTCATCAAGGCTTTCGCTATCAAAACTTCTCAAATTCCTGGCATGCTGTGGAATTTGTTACGTAATAAATATTTTTGCTATGAAAATATCTATTCTAGCTGGCGTTGAAAATATATATCTCGTTCAGTTAACAGGGATGTTTTTTTATACACTCGCTGGCTTTATTATTAATAAATTATGGGTTATGAAATAATGAGCGCTCCAATTCTTTCAATAGTTGTGCCATGCTATAACGAGCAAGAGGTTTTTAATCTTTGTCTTGATGAATTATCTAGACGTATAGTCGAAATGAAAGATAAAGGTAAAATAAATACCAGAAGCCATATTGTATTCGTGGATGATGGAAGCAAAGATGCCACATGGAGCTTAATACAAAACGCTTCAAACAATAATGATTTAGTAAAAGGCGTAAAGCTATCACGAAATAAAGGTCATCAGACTGCTTTAATGGCTGGATTATCATCATGCATAGGCTCTGATATTACTGTAAGCATTGATGCTGATTTACAGGATGACACAGCAGTTATTGAAAAGATGGTTGACTCATATCTTACAGGACACGATATTGTTTATGGAGTAAGAAATGACAGAACATCAGATAGCTTCTTTAAGAAGTTCACAGCCGAAGCATTTTACAAAATAATGACGAAACTTGGCGTTAATCAAGTAGAGAATCATGCTGATTTTAGACTATTAAGCAAAAGAGCATTGCATTCACTGCTTCAGTATAAAGAACAAAATCTTTCTATAAGAGGACTTATACCTCTGATTGGGTATCCTTCCGAGAGTGTTTATTATTCTCGAAGCGAGAGGGCTGCGGGTGAATCAAAATATCCTATCAA
The DNA here is from genome assembly GCF_050030335.1 of Enterobacter cloacae complex sp. 302F9. Classification (NCBI taxonomy): domain Bacteria; kingdom Pseudomonadati; phylum Pseudomonadota; class Gammaproteobacteria; order Enterobacterales; family Enterobacteriaceae; genus Enterobacter; species Enterobacter cloacae complex sp. 302F9. The sequence continues at coordinate 2,864,846 of NZ_JBLGUC010000001.1, forward strand.
GAAAATGTTGGCATTGGCTCTTGAGGGAATCACTTCATTCTCAGTCACACCACTAAGAATTGTTACGGCGCTAGGCTTTATTATATCAATACTATCATCTGTGGGTGTTGTATATACGCTAATTCAATATTTCCTTGGGCATACGGTGAGCGGTTGGGCCTCTATGATATTGGCAGTTTTATTTATTGGAGGCGTGCAAATGCTATGCTTAGGAGTGATAGGTGAGTATATCGGCAAGATTTATATGGAATCTAAAAAAAGGCCAAAATTTTTTACTGAATCTAAAATTGGATTTAATGAAAATGACGGGAATATGTAAATGAGAGCTGAACAATATAATAAAATAATATACTTATCAGTAGCGGTAATCATATGCCTGTTGACGTCGTACTTTTACACATCAACTGAAAATGACATCTACTCATTTGATTTCCTGGCATACTGGAAAATGTACAGTGATTACAGTTCATTATTATTTAGCGACCCATTACTGTATTTATCAAAAACATATAAAGAAGTCTACAGCCAAGATTATAATCCTTTAGCATCTTCTATTATTGCCCCTGTTTACTATGTATTCGGTGGTTCAAGATTTGTTTATATCTCTGCGGTAGCTATCTGTTATCTAATTCCTGTGTCTTACTTAGTTTATCTAATTGTAAAAGACGCCATAAAATTAAATAACCCTATAACATTTGCAATTTGCTTATTAGTGTCAGTAAGTTTTGTTGGCTATTGGAAGCCTATTCTCAGAGGGTATCCTGATATTGTTTCCATGATTCCATTGCTATATTGCATTTATTATACCCAACGTCACTCGCTCTCATTTAAAATCGATATAAAACGAGCATTGCTTGTCGGTTTGCTTTTTGTGGCTGCCATTTGTATTGCGCCGATGGTACGCTTATACGATTGTTGCAACATATTTAGCGCTTCCTTTAGCCGAGTTAATTTGGAATAAAGCCGTAAATTATAAAAATACATTTATTAACCTCATTGTGAACTATGCTATAGCAGGTACCGTCAGTATTCTGCTTGTTTTTCTTTTTCAAAAAGATGTAGCAATAAGAGCCATTACAACCGACTATTCGTCTGTCTATTCAGCTTATGGACTTCCAGTTCTGGATAGCATCCACAAAACAATTGATCACATTGGTTTGTTTTTATTTATCGGTTGTTTGCTTAGCTTTTTTATTTCATATTTAATGATTAAACAATCAAGAAAAGTATTATTTATCATTACTTTTATTTTTGTTTTAAGCTATATATTGTTTGTACGCACGCAATCGCCAGGCCATCAGCATGAAATACCATTCGTTACATGGATGTTAATTCCACTATTAATGGTGATCACAAAACTGATAAACCAAATAAAAAATGTAGAGCTGAAAGCGCAAACTGTTGCTATAACGATATTTCTATCTATATTGATTACTTCAGTATCTATTTATCGTTCGGCGTTCTCTGATAGTTTTGGAAGAACATTCTTCCCTGAGAAAGTATACCAACTTAAATTGGATAATTATCCTAATTATCTCGATATGGTTAGCTATCTTAAAGAAAGAGTTCTGAAAGGTAATGTGAAGTATGTGTCGGTTATCAGTTCTGGTGGTGTACTTAATCAGAGCATGCTCAAGTATATGGCAAAAGGTGATCTCGACAACAGGATAAAATTAACCCCACAGAGTGAACTTGCGGGATGGAATGCCTATTGATTCTTTGTTATCAGAATATTTGGTTGTTGTTACCCCTATAGATACTCACCTCCCTCATGGTCAGGAAGTAATTAAGACAACAGCCACTGAGATTTTATCTGGTAACGGGTTGGGATCTCACTATGAAGAAATAAACAGATTTAATCTTGCAAACGGATCGCTAGGAATCATTTACAAAAAAACATCCCCATTTGCGGTGAATGAAATCAAAGAATTTATTTCTAAGTTCACAAGGCATTACCCAAAATGGCAAGGTGATTATGATAATGAGAAAGTCATATCGCTGATGACATCCAGCTTCTCTCTTGGGGATGGAGCGGCATGGTTTTCCAGAAGCAACGAATTTGGCATAAACACTCATCCTGGTAGAAATTTTGATACCGTAATCAGTTTAATACCGTTAAGGGATATGATAACTATCAAGTCAACAAGTACTGCTTGTAAAAATGCAGATGGTGTTTATGTTTCCTATGCCTCTAAAGAGGAAAATGGAAAATTACATATAGAGCCAGGCAAAGAAGTTAAAATTGTATTGCACGATAAGTCTGCACGATTGGAATTGCGCATAAACAAAGGTCTAAATGACGCTTGTGATAGTATTTTAATCAACTGATATAATTAAGCGCCCAAGCGGGCGCTTTTAACATCAAACTAGTATTCTCCAAGCACCCCCAATCTTTTTGACCGTTATAACTCTGTTTTCCGTTTGCTGAACCTGTAAATACCTTGTCGGTTCCCCCCACCGCCATGCCTGAACCTCCTGATTTAAATGTAATTTGCCCCGAAGTGTCGTTAGTTATCAGTACATGAAAGTACATTCCGTCTCTTGCTGGCTGGTTTATTCCTGCAATGACAGTGTTATCTGCGGCTGATGCGATTGTGTACGTTGCCCCATGTTGTGGCACCCAAGTATTCGTCACGGTAGGCCAACCATTACCAATGGAATTAAATGCTATAGTGTTTGTTGATGGCTGCCGTTCACCGTCCCCTTCAATAAAGTATGTTCGGTTCCTTTTATCGAACAGAACTTTAACTAATTTATTATTATTTACACCAAATCCTATGTAGTGAATCCCCCCAGAGAGATATGTCCCACTTATTACGATTCCCAGCTGCAGGGCTATCGCTTGTACATGCCAAATAAAAGTAATCAGTTGTGCCAATATCTTCTATAAAGAATCTTCTGTACGCGTCACTAAGAACCCTATAAACCATCCCATTCTCTGGTATTAAATTAGAGGTCCCTGTGGTACTGAACTGACCGCGAGTTGATGTTAACGGGCTTTGCTCCATGTATCTTCCGAGAAGCGTTGCAGCTCGTGTGTAGGAAGCAATCGCCTGCTGCCCTTCTTTCAGGGTTGCAAGATTAAGCATCGTTCCATGCCTGATTCCCTCTGAACTTCTCACTGGCGATGGAGATGTCCATGTAGAGAAATCAGTTGTTGTAACGAAGTAATATTCACCATTTGTATTGTAGGCATCGGCATATAGATACCATTGATTGTATTTTTTCGAATACATAAGGCATGGCGCTTCCACTGCAGTGATGTAGCCCCCTGAAACACCAGACAGTAGCTGTATCTCCAGATAAGAGATAGGCTTGAATATATGTCTAACACTAACACCAATTTTGAGATGACCGGGATCCTGTTAGGGCAAGAAGTCCGTAAACGTAAAACTCCTCAGGAGAAGATCGCCATTATCCAGCAGACGATGGAGCCGGGTATGAATGTCTCCCATGTCGCCCGCCTGCATGGTATCCAGCCCAGCCTGCTGTTTAAGTGGAAGAAGCAATATCAGGAAGGCAGCCTCACCGCCGTTGCGGCTGGAGAGGAAGTCGTTCCTGCTTCTGAGCTTACTGCTGCTCTGAAGCAGGTCCGGGAGCTTCAGCGCCTTCTGGGCAAGAAGACGATGGAAGTTGAGATCCTGAAAGAAGCCGTGGAGTACGGTCAGTCGCGAAAATGGATAGCGCACGCGCCCTTGTTGCCAAAGGACGGGGAATAGCCATGGTCAGCCGGACCATGGGCGTGTCGCGTGCGCAACTGTCACTGCGGATTAACCGTTCTGCCGACTGGCAGGACAGGCGCTGTAACCGGCGTAATGAAGAAGCAGACGCAGAAATACTGTCGGCTATCCTCAACATTATCAGCGATATGCCGAGTTATGGTTATCGACGCGTGTGGGGCATCCTGCGCAAGCAACGTCGCACAGAGGGACAGCCACCTGTGAATGCCAAACGGCTTTACAGGATAATGAGCGAGCATAACCTGTTGTTGTTGCATCACAAACCAGAGCGACCGAAGCGTGAACATAAGGGCAAGATAGCGGTGGCAGAAAGCGATATGCGCTGGTGTTCAGATGGCTTCGAGTTCGGCTGCGACAACGGCGAAAAACTGCGGGTAACGTTCGCGCTGGACTGCTGCGACCGTGAGGCCATAGACTGGGCAGCAAGCACGGGAGGCTATGACAGTTCGACCGTGCAGGATGTGATGCTGAGGTCGGTGGAAAAGCGCTTCGGCGACAAGCTGCCCGACACAGCGGTGCAGTGGCTGACGGACAACGGTTCAGCATATACCGCGCATGAAACGCGGAGGTTCGCCAAAGAGCTGAATCTGGAGCCATGTACAACAGCGGTGAGCAGCCCGCAGAGCAATGGCATGGCCGAACGGTTCGTGAAGACGATGAAGGAAGACTATATCGCGTTCATGCCGAAACCGGATGTGAGAACAGCCCTGCGAAACCTTGCAGCGGCGTTCACGCATTACAATGAAAATCACCCGCATAGTGCGCTGGGATATCACTCTCCGAGAGAATACCGAGCAGCAGCGGGCGTCGTTAACTTAAGATACAAAAGCTGTCCGGAAATGGCGGGTCAAGATCAGCGCTTCCACTGCAGTACCACCAAAATCAAGATCAGATATCTTGGTGTACCCACCTACTGCTGTATTAGAGCGCCATATTTCAATGTGCTTGTTGTATTCATTTTTTATCGCTATCAGATATCGCCCATTTGAGTCTTGATTCATTTGTGGATCAAGACGCTGCACGCTAATATCTTGTAGGAACAATTGAGGAGAATCAAAAGTAAGATTTTCCAGATCGTTACATTTACAACCGATTGCTGCCGCCCACGTTACAGATGTCCCATTTATATCTGGCGCATTGGGATTTATTCCCACTGTAGCAACAATCCATACATCACCGTTGTTATCTTGAAATAGTGATGGTGCCCATATTTGATTAATACTGGTTAGTGTTCCGCCGAACTGAACTGCTGACTGTCCATAAAGAAGAGATGGTCCCATTTTTACTTCTTTAGGAGTCCAATTAATCATATCGTCACTAGTCAGAACAATAAGATCACGAGGGCCTCCAATTGGAGGGTTTGGGTGCCCAGAGGTGATACAAATATGCCATCTCCCATTAAAGAAAGAAATGTCCGGATCGTTACCCCTGACGGTTGTCAGGTCCATCAAAGACGTTTGAGCTGACGAAAGATACCAGTGGCTATCCGTTAGCAGATAGGTAGTGTTGATAGATTCCAACCAAGAACCATTGTAACTCTTAAACAGAGTTACCTTTCTGTCTGTTTGGTTATTAAAGAATGCTCCTACGTAATAATCTGATGCATTCTTGGAGCTTACTCTATTAGTATATTCTTCTGTTTCGTCGATAAAATCTTGAACAGTACCACCACCATTTTTACCTATCATCCCTGAACCAGACGACGTGGCAAGCATTGCTCGCAGGCTTGCATCACCAATGCCTACCCACGCGCCCACGCCAACCCCGCCGGATGTTTCTGGCGTAGATCCAGCATCTACATGCTTCGGCAGCGCGCCGTCCCAGCGATAGTATTCGCCGGTGTCTTCATCACGCAGCGCCTGGTTAGGCAGGGTGATATCAGCACCGTCCTGGAACGAGTCGATAAGGATCCACCCATACTGAGCAATCGCCTGCTGCGCAAGCCAGCGCAGCCCTTCGATGGTGTAGTGCTCATTCCCGAACCGGTCAACATAGGTGTTTACCAGCGAAGTAACGAACTCGTCAATTTTACCCGCGTTAAACTTCAGATCGCGAGGAGATTCACTTGGAACAGGCAAATTGGTAGGTTGCGTAGTCATATATATTCCATGAAAAAAACCCGGCACGTTGGCCGGGTCTTGGTGGTCGGGGACGGTTCTTATTCGTAAATGGCGTCGCTATACTCCGCGACAGTCAGAGATACAGTGTTATCTGTGTTGGGCTTGATGCTGCTGACCTTCCATAGTTGGCTATCCAGTTCTTCCACTGTCGCAATGAGATAGCGCGACGGCAGCTGCACAGTGTCTCCGTTCCAGATATTGAGCTGAATGTTGGGGATAGCCGCGGTGAATCCGTACTTCGTGTCGCTACGGGCGGTGGCCGGATAGCGCAGACTTGGGTTACCCAGGCTGTCGGTAACCAGCACATACATCGAGCCGGTAAACGTGATCGGCTCGCTGGTATCGAAGTCATTCCCGGAGCGGCCGGTGACGTAACCACCCTGCTGGTTGCTGTCGTAGATGTCTGGCATCTGAATGACGCTACCGACCTGGATAATGCCGTCCTCAAACACTTTGGCGTTCATCTTCACGCGCGAGTAGATCAGGCGTTTGGTTTCGCGTAATGCGCGCTCCCGGGCCTGATACTCGTTACGGAAGCCGACTATCTCCAGCTTGTTCGGGTTTTCCGCTTCCTGCTCGACGATGGCGCCGTTCAGCACGCGGTAGTTGATGTACGTCTTATTGTTCGTGGTCGGGTGGACGTAGGACACCTGTACGCCGTCGTAGCCGCCAGGAAGCGTGGCCTCGTACGTCATTTTGTACTCGTCCGTCTTCATGTTCGCACGGTTGAATACCGCCGCCGGGTAACCGGGGTGCGGGTAGAGAGGTTAAACAGCATAAGCGATTCTGATGCATCGAAAGAAGGTTGCTGTATTGCTGATATGGAAAGTGGTGACTGCCTAAGCGATGTATTTGCTCGCCTCTGGACATCTATTTACGGCGATGAAAGTTGGAAGGTCAACCCTTGGGTCTGGGTAATCGAATTTAAGGTGGTGCCCAATGTTCAGGATAATCCAGCCTAATACCTGGTACGCCGACATGTTCGGTGAGCCATGCAAAATCCTCCGCGCTACCCACGAAGTAATCCACTACATTCGCAACGGTCGCACCTGCATCGCCAGCATAGGTCGCTTTCAGCATGAATTCGAGCCGCTGACCAAAGCACAGGCTGAGCGGATCGCAGAAGAAATCGAAACAGCAGAACACCTGAAGAAACTGCGCGCCCAGCGTGCGGCATGAGGAGAGAGCGTGAAACCTTACGAATCGAAGAAATCGCAGTTCACCAGAAACCTGATCCGGCGGCGCCACGCTGAATGGTCAGAAAAGACCTTCGGCAATGTCGGTCCCATCGGACCTCTGAAGCACCTTTCGAAAGAGGCACTGGAAGCTGCTGCCGATCCTGCCGACCTAAGTGAATGGGCTGATATGCAGTTCCTGCTATGGGACGCGCAGCGGCGCGCCGGTATCACCGATGAGCAAATCACCGCGGCGCTGGAAGAAAAGCTAAAGGTGAATATGGCTCGCCAGTGGCCGGAGCCGAAAGACGGCGAGCCGCGCCTCCACATCAAACCATGACGCAACTGATAGCCAGTTATGAGCTGGCTATTGGGTGCGAAAGCACTGCAACGTCATCCCTTTTGCCCGGCCCCGCGCCGGGCTCTTTTTTTGCCTGGAGACACCCATGAGCGAAATGACCTTAATCGTGCCCAATGACTGGGTAACCGAAGAAAAGCTCGTCGAGATTACCGGCCTTCGCCCGGGCACTATCGAGCGGGCCCGCAAAAAATGCTGGATGGTAGGACGGGAATACCTTCACGTCTCACCGGACGGCGTGCCGAAGAAAAACAGCGAATGCATGTACAACCGAAAGGCTGTCGACCAGTGGGTGGAGAGCATGTCAAAGAAACAGCCGGGTGCGCGCCAATGAAGATCCGTTTATGCTTAGCGGGCTCTTGGACGTCAGGAGGGAATAATGGCTAAGTCAGCATACCCAACAGGCGTGGAGAACCATGGCGGTACGCTCCGCATATGGTTCATCTATAAAGGCAGCCGGGTGCGTGAAAGCCTCGGCGTGCCGGATACACCAAAAAACAGAAAAGTAGCTGGCGAGTTGCGGGCGTCGGTGTGCTTTTCGATTAAGACCGGCAACTTCAACTATGCCGCCCAGTTCCCGGACTCACCGAACCTGAAGAAATTTGGGGTTGAGAGCAAGGAGATAACCGTTCTCGAACTGGCAAATAAATGGCTGGATCTGAAGCGCATGGAGATCAGCACCAACGCGATGTCACGCTATGCATCTATAGCGCGCAACATGGTGCCTAGGATTGGTGGGGACAGGCTGGTATCTGCGGTAACGCAGGAAGATCTGCTGTTTATCAGGAAGGAATTGCTGACCGGTTATCACACGCTGAAAGTCGGACAGAAAACGCCGGTTAAGGGCCGCTCAGTCAGAACGGTCAACAACTACATGAAGACCATGGGGGGGATGTTTAAGTTTGCCGCTGATAGCGGTTATGTACGGGTGAATCCGTTCACCGGGATCGCCATGCTTAAGCGGTCACGATGCGAGCCTGACCCGCTGACGCGCGATGAGTTTGTCAGGTTGATTAACGCCTGCGCCCACCAGCAACTGAAAAACATGTGGTCTCTTGCCGTCTACACCGGCGTGCGCCACGGAGAACTTGTGTCGCTGGCCTGGGAAGATATCGACCTGAAAGCGGGTACGATGATGATCCGCCGGAACCACACGTTAACGAAGGAGTTCACCCTTCCGAAAACAGAGGCCGGAACGGACCGTATCATCAACCTCATTCAGCCAGCGATCGACGTGCTGAAGAGCCAGGCCGAGTTAACACGCCTGGGTAAGCAGTATCAGGTTGAAGTGAAACTCCGCGAGTATGGCCGTACCGATGTGCATCCGTGCACGTTCGTGTTCAACCCGCAGATCGCTTCGCGTAACAGCCGTGCCGGGCATCATTACGCTGTGGGGTCGATCAACCAGTCATGGGAGGCAGCAATGCGGCGCGCCGGGATTCGCTATCGCAGAGCATACCAGTCCCGACACACGTATGCATGCTGGTCGTTGGCTGCCGGTGCTAACCCGAACTTCATCGCGAAGCAAATGGGCCACACCGACGCGCAAATGGTCTACCGGGTGTACGGATCTTGGATGGCTGAAAATAACCAGGATCAGGTACTCATCCTCAACCAGAAATTGAGTGAGTTCGCCCCATCCATGCCCCACGCAGTGGGATCGGGCGGTTATTAATTATAAATATCATTAGGTTAGATAACCTAAACCTGCATGCCCATCACTTCCTGGTATGCCGACACCAGCTTGTTACGCACCTGCAACCCCATCTGCAATGACACCGACGCTTTTTGCAGATCGGCCATCACATCGTTGAGCGCCACGCCGGGTTCGCCAAGGGTAAATCTCTCAGCCTGGGTACGGGCCGCGTTTTGCTTGTCGCTGATCAGGTCCAGCGCCGCATGCAGTTGACCGGCGAAGCTAACGCCCGGCGGCTGGTCAGCCACGCTCTGATTACGGGCGGTCATCGCCGTTGCCTGTAACTGACTGAGTACCCCTTCAATGCCCTGTATAGCCATGACTCTCCCCTGGATGGTTTTTTACGAGGTCAAGACTAACAGCTTGTCAATAAGATAATGGCGGTAAATAGCGTTAAAAAACCAGGTTATTTGACGCATAGAAAATCCCGAATCATCAAATAATGGCAGGGCCATCAGTATGGAACTTTTGTCGTGTTTGCCGACCCGGGAGTCAGTTTTGTTTCTCTACACGAATAACGTAAACCACCAGGATTTAAGAGGTGCGCAATGAGTGCGACAGCAGCATCGACAGCGCCACAGAATAAATCACTCGAGTGGATGAACCGCCTTCGCGCCAACCCTAAGATCCCGTTGATTGTGGCAGGCGCTGCCGCCATTGCGATCGTTGTCGCGATGGTCTTATGGGCAAAAAGCCCGGATTACCGCACGCTCTACAGCAACCTTTCCGACCAGGATGGCGGTGCCATCGTCACCCAGTTAACCCAGATGAACATCCCGTATCGCTTTGCCGATAACGGTGGTGCGCTTGAAGTACCGGCAGATAAAGTGCACGAGCTTCGCCTGCGTCTCGCCCAGCAGGGGCTGCCAAAAGGCGGCGCGGTTGGGTTTGAGCTGCTGGATCAGGAAAAATTCGGCATCAGTCAGTTCAGCGAGCAGGTTAACTACCAACGCGCGCTGGAAGGGGAGCTGGCCCGTACGATTGAAACCTTAGGCCCGGTGAAAAGTGCCCGTGTGCACCTGGCGATGCCTAAGCCGTCCCTGTTTGTCCGCGAACAAAAGTCCCCTTCGGCCTCTGTGACCGTTAACCTCGAACCTGGCCGTGCGCTGGATGAAGGGCAGATCAGCGCCGTCACGCACCTGGTCTCCAGTGCGGTGGCCGGCCTGCCGCCGGGTAACGTTACGCTGGTGGATCAGAGTGGTCATCTGCTGACGCAGTCCAACACCGCCGGGCGCGATCTCAACGACGCTCAGCTGAAATACGCCGCGGATGTGGAAGGCCGTCTCCAGCGTCGCATCGAAGCGATTCTGGGCCCGGTGGTCGGCAGCAGCAACGTACACGCGCAGGTCACCGCGCAGATTGATTTCTCGAATAAAGAACAGACCGAAGAGCAGTACGCTCCGAACGGGGATGCCTCCCGCGCCGTGTTACGCTCGCGTCAGATCAATGAGACGGAACAGGTCGGCGGCCAGTATCCTGGCGGTGTGCCGGGCGCGCTCTCTAACCAGCCTGCGCCTGCCAACGCCGCGCCAATCTCCACCCCGCCGGCAAACCCGCAGAACAGTCAGCAAACGAATCAGCAGACGACCTCGACCGCGAACAGTACCGGCCCGCGTAACAGCAGCCGTAACGAAACGACCAACTACGAAGTCGACCGGACTATCCGCCATACCAAACTGAACACGGGCGATATTCAGCGTCTCTCTGTTGCCGTGGTGGTGAACTACAAAACGCTGCCGGACGGTAAACCGCTGCCGCTCACAGCGGAGCAGATGAAGCAGATCGAAGATTTAACCCGCGAAGCGATGGGCTTCTCTGAAAAACGTGGCGATACCCTCAACGTTGTGAACTCACCGTTCAACCCGGTGGATGAGACCGGTGGCGAACTGCCGTTCTGGCAACAGCAGGCGTTCTTCGATCAGCTGATGTCCGCAGGCCGCTGGCTGCTGGTGCTGATTGTCGCGTGGCTGCTGTGGCGTAAGGGCGTTCGTCCTCAGCTACAGCGCCGTGCTGAAGCCGAGAAAGCCGCGCTGGAACAGAAGAACGCGCGTCCGGACGAGGAAGAAGCGGTTGAAGTGCGCCTCAGCAAAGATGAACAGATGCAGCAGCGCCGTGCTAACCAGCGTATGGGCGCAGAGGTGATGAGCCAGCGCATTCGCGAAATGTCAGATAACGATCCGCGCGTCGTCGCGCTGGTCATCCGCGGTTGGATGGGTAACGAACATGAGTAATACGCTTACAGGCACCGATAAGAGCGTCATCCTGCTGATGACCATTGGCGAAGATCGCGCGGCGGAAGTGTTTAAACACCTCTCCCAGCGAGAAGTGCAGATCCTCAGCGCGGCGATGGCCAACGTGCGCCAGATCTCCAACAAGCAGCTGACAGAAGTGCTGGCGGAGTTTGAGCAGGAAGCCGAGCAGTTTGCCGCGCTCAACGTCAACGCCAACGAATACCTGCGCTCCGTGCTGGTTAAGGCGCTGGGCGAAGAGCGCGCCGCCAGCCTGCTGGAAGATATTCTCGAAACGCGCGACACCGCCAGCGGGATCGAAACGCTCAACTTTATGGAGCCGCAAAGCGCCGCCGATCTTATTCGCGACGAGCACCCGCAGATTATCGCCACCATTCTGGTCCACCTCAAACGGGGTCAGGCAGCCGATATTCTGGCGCTGTTCGACGAGCGCCTGCGCCACGACGTGATGCTGCGTATCGCCACCTTCGGCGGCGTCCAGCCAGCCGCGCTGGCGGAGCTGACCGAAGTGCTGAACAACCTGCTCGACGGCCAGAACCTCAAGCGCAGCAAAATGGGTGGCGTGAGAACGGCAGCGGAAATCATCAACCTGATGAAAACGCAGCAGGAAGAGGCGGTTATTACGGCGGTACGCGAGTTCGACGGCGAGCTGGCGCAGAAAATTATCGACGAGATGTTCCTGTTCGAAAACCTGGTCGAAGTGGACGATCGCAGCATCCAGCGCCTGCTTCAGGAGGTGGACTCCGAATCGCTGCTTATCGCCCTCAAAGGCGCCGAGCAGCCGCTGCGCGAGAAATTCCTGCGCAACATGTCCCAGCGTGCGGCCGATATCCTGCGCGACGACCTGGCCAACCGTGGCCCGGTGCGTTTGTCTCAGGTGGAAAACGAACAGAAAGCGATCCTGCTTATTGTTCGTCGTCTGGCAGAAACCGGCGAGATGGTGATTGGCAGCGGAGACGACACCTATGTCTGATGAACTGTCGTGGAAGCGCTGGACGCCTGACGACCTCTCCCCTCCCACCGCAGAGTTCACCCCTGCCGTTGTGTCGTCCGACGAGGGCGACGCCGGGGCGGGCATCCCCGAGCTGAGTGAAGAGGAACAGCGCGCCCAGATGCTGGCCCAGATGCAAATGCAGGCGCACGAGCAGGGCTTCAACGCCGGGATGAACGAAGGCCGTCAGACCGGGCACGCACAGGGTTATCAGGAAGGGCTGGCGAAAGGTTTAGAGCAGGGCATTGAGCAGGCGCGCCAGCAGCAGGCGCCGCTGCATGCCCGCATGCAGCAGCTGGTGAGCGAGTTTCAGCACACGCTGGATGCGCTCGACAGCGTGATTGCCTCGCGCCTGATGCAGATGGCGCTGGAGGCGGCCCGTCAGGTGATCGGCCAGACGCCGGTAGTGGATAACGCCGCGCTGATTAAGCAGATCCAGGGGCTGCTCCAGCAGGAGCCGCTGTTCAGCGGCAAACCGCAGCTGCGCGTTCATCCTGATGATTTGCAGCGCGTGGAAGAGAGCCTCGGCGCGACGCTGAGCCTGCACGGCTGGCGGCTGCGCGGCGATCCGTCGCTCCATCACGGAGGCTGTAAGGTCTCGGCGGATGAGGGCGATCTGGATGCCAGCGTCGCGACCCGCTGGCAGGAACTGTGCCGCCTGGCGGCACCGGGAGTCGTCTGATGACCGCTCGCCTTACGCGCTGGCTTAACACGCTCGATAATTTTGAAACGAAGATGGCGCAGCTGCCATCCGTTCGTCGTTATGGACGCCTGACGCGCGCCACCGGTCTGGTCCTGGAAGCCACGGGGCTGCAACTTCCGCTCGGCGCCACCTGCGTGATTGAGCGTCAGGACGGGGGGGAGACGCGTGAAGTGGAAAGCGAAGTGGTCGGGTTCAACGGTCAGCGCCTGTTTCTGATGCCCCTTGAAGAAGTGGAAGGGATTTTGCCCGGCGCCCGCGTCTACGCGAAAAACATCAGCGGTGACGGCCTGCAAAGCGGCAAACAGCTCCCGCTCGGTCCGGCGCTGCTGGGCCGCGTGCTGGACGGAAGCGGCAAACCGCTCGATGGCCTGCCCTCCCCTGATACCACCGAAACCGGCGCGCTGATCACCCAACCCTTCAACCCGCTGCAACGCACCCCAATCGAGCACGTACTGGATACCGGCGTGCGGCCGATTAACGCCCTGCTCACCGTGGGACGCGGCCAGCGTATGGGGCTGTTTGCCGGCTCCGGCGTGGGTAAATCGGTCCTGCTCGGCATGATGGCGCGTTATACCCAGGCGGACGTTATCGTGGTTGGCCTGATTGGTGAGCGTGGTCGCGAAGTCAAAGATTTCATCGAAAACATTCTGGGTGCGGAGGGCCGCGCCCGCTCGGTGGTGATCGCCGCGCCTGCGGACGTGTCGCCGCTACTGCGTATGCAGGGTGCCGCCTACGCCACGCGTATTGCGGAAGATTTCCGCGACCGGGGCCAGCACGTGCTGCTGATTATGGACTCCCTGACCCGCTACGCGATGGCGCAGCGTGAGATTGCGCTGGCCATCGGCGAGCCGCCCGCGACCAAAGGCTACCCGCCGTCGGTCTTCGCCAAGCTCCCGGCGTTGGTTGAGCGCGCGGGGAACGGCATCAGCGGCGGAGGCTCCATCACCGCGTTCTATACGGTACTGACCGAAGGCGATGACCAGCAGGACCCGATTGCCGACTCCGCGCGCGCGATCCTCGACGGCCATATCGTGCTGTCGCGCCGTCTGGCCGAAGCCGGGCACTACCCGGCAATTGATATTGAAGCCTCGATCAGCCGTGCGATGACGGCCCTGATCACCGAGCAACACTACGCCCGCGTGCGTAACTTCAAACAACTGCTCTCCAGCTTCCAGCGCAACCGCGATCTGGTAAGCGTCGGGGCGTACGCCAAAGGCAGCGACCCGATGCTCGATAAAGCGATTGCCCTGTGGCCGCAGCTGGAGGCATTTCTGCAACAGGGTATTTTTGAACGCGCCGACTGGGAAGATTCCCTCCAGGCACTGGAGCTGATTTTCCCGCAGGTGTAACACAGGTGGAGGGCGAAGGTCATGGCGCAGAACAGCGCGTTATCAACGCTGAAAGATCTGGCTGAAAAAGAAGTTGATGATGCCGCATTGCAGCTTGGCGCAATGCGACGCGGGTGCCAGCAGGCTGAAGAACAGTTGAAGATGTTAATCGACTATCAGCATGAATATCGCACCAACCTTAACACCGACATGACGCAGGGCATTGGTAGCCAGCGCTGGATTAACTATCAGCAGTTTATCCAGACGCTGGAAAAGGCGATTGAGCAGCATCGCCAGCAGCTCAACCAGTGGACGCAAAAAGTCGATACCGCGCTGAATTTCTGGCGCGAGAAAAAACAGCGGTTGCAGGCCTGGCAAACCTTACAGGACCGGCAGATTGCAGCCTCGACCCTGGCGGAAAACCGTCTGGATCAGAAAAAAATGGATGAGTTTGCCCAGCGCGCATCAATGAGGAAACCAGAATGATCACACTGCAACAACTGCTGATGACCGACAGCGACCCGTCCGGCGGCACGCTGACCGGGAAAGGCGCTGAGGGCGCGCAAGATTTTCTCTCTCTGCTGGCGGGCGCGCTGACCGAGACCACCGGCAAAGGCAAAGATGCCCCGCTGACGCTGGCGGATCTGAAAGCGGCGGGCAACAAGCTGTCGACATCGGCAAAGGAAAAAAACGGTGATACCACGCTCCAGGCCAAAATCGCCGAACTGCTCTCCCGTCAGGAGACCCTGACTGGTGAAGATACCGCCGTCTCCCTGCAAAGCCTCGTCTCCGGCCTGAAACCCGCCGCGAATACGGATGCGCTGAAGGCGCTGACCCAGCCGGAGGCGAAAACAAACAGCGAGACCACGACTGAAGAAGAGGAGCTGGCCGGGTTAAGCGCGCTGATGGCGATGTTACCGCACCAGCAGACCACCATCCCGGTAGCGACGCAGCCTGCGAGCACCGGGGAGATCGCCCCCCGTGCCGCCCTCCCCTCTGCGCTAGCCCAGACGGACAACGGCCAGCATCAGCCGCTTAGCCATGCGTTAACGGGTCAGGAAAAAATGCCGGTTCAGGACAGCGACACATCGCTGCCCGCCACGGCAGCCGTTACGCCAGCCGTCGCCGCCGTCGCAGAGAAGCAGGACGTAGCGAGCGCGGCGTCGTCTGCCGCCAGCCCAACCGCGACGCTGGCGCCGATCGTCAGTCACCTGGCGCCTTCACAGCCTGCCGCTACCGTTGCGACAGCGCCGGTGTTAAGCCAGCCGCTGGGCACGCACGAATGGCAGCAGAATCTGAGCCAGCACATCACCCTGTTCACAAAGCAGGGACAGCAGACCGCAGAGCTGCGTCTGCACCCGGAGGATCTGGGTCAGGTGCAAATTTCGCTTAAGCTGGATGACAACCAGGCGCAGTTGCAGATGGTTTCGCCCCACAGCCACGTCCGCGCGGCGCTGGAAGCGGCCCTGCCGATCCTGCGCACGCAGCTTGCGGAAAACGGCATTCAGCTTTCCCAAAGCAGCGTCAGCAGCGAGGGCTTTGCCGGGCAACAGCAGTCCTCATCCGGGCAGCAACAGCACGCTTCGCGTTCCGGCCAGCATGGTGGGTTTAACGATGAGAGCGAAGAGTTATTGCCTGCCCCTGCCGCCCTACAATCCGCCGCGCGCGGCAGCCGTGCCGTAGACATCTTTGCCTAAACGCCAGAGGTAACGTGATTATCCCCGTCTTTTCCACGCTTTGACCTAAGCCGGACACGGGATAATCACCGTATTAAGCTGTACCGAAACAGGAAGCTCGTATCAGATGACAGACTCCGCTATCACCAAAAAAAGCAAGCGTTCCATCTGGATCCCGCTGCTGGTGTTGATTACCCTCGCGGCCTGCGCCACCGCAGGCTACAGTTACTGGCGTATGCAGCAGGAACCCTCCAGCGCGGCCGCCAAAGCTGAAGCGCCGCCTCCACCGGCGCCGGTCTTCTACCCGCTGGATACGTTCACCGTGAACCTGGGCGATGCGGATCGCGTGCTTTACGTGGGTATTACGCTGCGTCTGAAAGATGAAGCGACCCGTGCACGCCTGAACGACTACCTGCCAGAAGTGCGTAGCCGTCTGCTGCTGCTGTTTTCTCGTCAGGATGCCTCCGCGCTCGCCACCGATGTGGGCAAGCAAAAGCTGGTCGATGCCATTAAACAGACGCTGGCGACCCCGCTGGTAAACGGCCAACCTAAGCAGGAAGTCACTGACGTTCTGTATACAGCCTTCATTCTGCGGTAACGACATGGGCGACAGTATTCTTTCTCAGGCAGAAATCGATGCGCTGCTCAACGGCGACAGCGATAAAAGTGACGAACCGAAGCCGGGTCTGACCGGCGACGATAATATTCGTCCCTACGATCCCAATACCCAGCGTCGCGTGGTGCGCGAGCGTTTACAGGCGCTGGAGATCATCAACGAACGTTTCGCACGTCAATTCCGTATGGGGCTGTTTAACCTGCTGCGTCGTAGCCCGGATATTACCGTCGGTGCGATCCGCATTCAGCCGTATCATGAGTTTGCCCGCAACCTGCCGGTGCCAACCAACCTTAACCTGATCCATCTGAAACCGCTGCGCGGTACCGGCCTGGTTGTGTTCTCGCCAAGCCTGGTGTTCATCGCGGTGGATAACCTGTTCGGTGGCGATGGCCGTTTCCCGACCAAAGTGGAAGGCCGCGAGTTTACCCATACCGAACAGCGCGTGATTAACCGCATGCTGAAGCTGGCGCTGGAATCCTACAGTGACGCGTGGAAAGCGATTAACCCGCTGGAAGTGGAGTACGTGCGTTCCGAGATGCAGGTGAAGTTTACCAACATCACCACCTCCCCGAATGACATCGTCGTGAACACCCCGTTCCACGTCGAGATCGGCAACCTGACGGGCGAGTTCAACATCTGCCTGCCGTTCAGCATGATTGAACCGCTGCGCGAACTGCTGGTGAACCCGCCGCTGGAGAACTCACGTCACGAAGATCAGAACTGGCGTGAAAACCTGGTGCGTCAGGTGCAGCATTCACAGCTGGAGCTGGTAGCCAACTTCGCCGACATCTCCATGCGGTTATCGCAGATCCTGAAATTACAACCCGGCGACGTTTTGCCGATAGATAAACCTGACCGCATTATTGCCCATGTGGATGGCGTACCCGTGCTGACAAGCCAGTACGGCACGATTAACGGCCAGTATGCGTTACGCGTTGAGCACTTGATCAACCCGATTTTGAATTCGCTGAATGAGGAACAGCCCAAATGAGTGACATGAACAATCCGTCCGATGAAAACAGCGGAGCACTGGACGATCTGTGGGCTGACGCGTTAAACGAGCAGAAAACGACGCCGACGAAAAGCGCGGCAGACGCGGTCTTTCAGCAGTTAGGCGGCGGCGACGTCAGCGGCACGTTGCAGGACATCGACCTGATTATGGACATTCCGGTCAAGCTGACCGTTGAGCTGGGTCGCACCCGCATGACCATTAAAGAGCTGCTGCGCCTGACGCAGGGTTCCGTGGTGGCGCTTGACGGTTTAGCGGGTGAGCCGCTGGATATTCTGATCAACGGCTACCTGATTGCACAGGGCGAAGTAGTGGTGGTGGCCGATAAATACGGCGTACGTATCACCGACATCATTACCCCTTCCGAACGCATGCGTCGTCTGAGTCGTTAAGTATGAAAACCCAGGCAACACTGTCCGCGCCCTCCGCCGTACCCGGCTCACCGCTGCTCCAGGTGAGCGGCGCGCTGTTCGGTATTATTGCCTTTATCCTTATCGCCGCCTGGCTGGCAAAGCGTTTCGGTCTGGCGGGGAAAACGGCCGGTACCCGCGGGTTGAAGGTTAGCGCCAGCACCCCGCTAGGACCGCGCGAGCGCGTGGTCATTGTGGAGGTGGAAGATGCACGACTGGTGCTGGGCGTGACCGCCTCCAGCATTAACGTCCTTCACACGCTCCCCCCTGCGCCTGTCACGGTGGAGGCTAACGCCCAGGCCCCTGCGGATTTCCAGTCCGTAATGAAGAGTTTGCTCAAGCGTCCCGGGAGATCCTGATGCGCCGTTTGTTATTCCTTACGCTGACAGGCCTGGGCCTGTTCGCGCCCTCTGTGTATGCGCAACTGCCGGGGCTGGTTTCCACGCCGCTGGCGAACGGTGGACAAAGCTGGTCCCTGTCCGTGCAGACGCTGGTATTCATCACCTCGCTGACCTTTATCCCGGCGATCCTGCTAATGATGACCAGCTTCACCCGCATCATCATTGTGTTTGGCCTGCTGCGCAACGCGCTCGGCACGCCGTCCGCGCCGCCCAATCAGGTGCTGCTGGGTTTAGCCCTGTTCCTGACCTTTTTCATTATGTCGCCGGTGATCGACAAGATTTACACCGAGGCCTACCAGCCGTTCAGCGAAGATAAAATTTCCATGCAGGTTGCCCTGGAAAAGGGCGCGCAGCCATTACGTGAATTTATGCTTCGCCAGACGCGCGAAGCGGATCTGGCCCTGTTTGCCCGTCTCGCTAACACCGGTGAGTTACAGGGGCCGGAAGCGGTGCCGATGCGCATTCTGCTCCCGGCGTATGTGACCAGTGAGCTGAAAACGGCGTTCCAGATTGGCTTCACCATTTTCATTCCGTTCCTGATTATTGACCTGGTGATCGCCAGCGTCCTGATGGCGCTCGGGATGATGATGGTCCCGCCCGCAACCATTGCCCTGCCCTTTAAGATCATGCTGTTCGTGCTGGTCGACGGCTGGCAGCTGCTGGTCAGCTCGCTGGCGCAGAGTTTCTACAGTTGAGGAGCGCGCAATGACGCCTGAGTCGGTCATGATGATGGGCACGGAGGCGATGAAAGTCGCGATTGCCGTCGCCGCGCCCCTGCTGCTGGTTGCGCTGGTCACCGGTCTGATTATCAGTATTCTCCAGGCCGCCACGCAGATTAACGAAATGACCCTGTCGTTCATCCCGAAGATCATTGCCGTCTTCGTGGCGATTATCGTTGCCGGGCCATGGATGCTCAATTTGCTGCTGGACTATATGCGCAACCTGTTCACCAATCTGCCTTACATCATCGGCTGACGGACGATGCTGCATTTCACCAGCGATCAGTTTGTTCAGTGGCTCGGGATCTATTTCTGGCCGATGCTGCGCATCATGGCGCTGATCTCCACCGCCCCCATACTCAGTGAAAAGTCGGTGCCTAAACGCGTCAAAATTGGGCTGGGCATGGTTATCACGATTATCGTTGCCCCTACCCTGCCGGCGGTGGATATCCCGATCTTTTCCCCGAATGCGATCTGGATTGCCCTGCAACAGGTGATGATTGGCGTGGCGGTCGGGTTTACGATGCAGCTCGCCTTCGCCGCGGTACGAACGGCGGGTGAACTTATCGGTTTGCAGATGGGCCTGTCTTTCGCGACGTTCGTTGACCCGGGCAGCCACCTGAATATGCCCGTGCTGGCGCGTATTATCGACCTGCTGGCGATGCTGTTGTTTCTCTCGTTCAACGGCCACCTGTGGCTCATCTCGATGCTGGTGGACACCTTCCACACGCTGCCGATTGGCGACAACCCGGTAAACAGCAACGCGTTTCTGGCGCTGGTGCGGGCTGCCGGGCTGATCTTCCTCAACGGGCTGATGCTGGCGCTGCCGATCATTACCCTGCTGCTCACCGTTAACCTCGCATTAGGTTTACTCAACCGAATGGCTCCGCAGCTGTCGGTATTCGTCATCGGCTTTCCGGTGACTTTGACGGTTGGCCTTTTATTAATGTCATTATTGATGCCACTTATCGCCCCCTTCTGCGAGCATTTATTCAGCGAGATATTCAATCTGTTAGCGGATATTGTCAGCGAACTTCCACGCAAATAATAACCCGCAGTGTTTACAATGTCTTTCTGAGGATATTCCTAAAAATAATCTCGAAAAACATCTACCAGGATATATCTGACGCGGTTTAAATGTTTCTAACCACCTCACAATACTTAATATTTACTTTACTTTAAGATGATTCCTGGCAAATTATACGTAACTTTACGGGATAGTGAGTTCGCCTGAAAGTCTTTGTCATGCTCACAGGTTTTATTAGATTTTTTCCATCCCGTATGGCTGTTTATGAGCTCTCAGGCAGGTGGTGAATTATCGTTACGCATTGAGTGAGGGTATGCCATGTCAACGATCATTATGGATTTATGCAGCTACACCCGGCTAGGGTTAACCGGGTACTTAGCAAGCAGAGGGGTAAGAAAGAGAGACATCAACGATGCACACACCGTTGAAGAACTCGCAGCCGCTTGTGACGCCCACAAGCCCGGCGTGGTGTTTATTAATGAGGACTGTTTCATTCACGACCCCGCTAACAGTCAGCACATTAAGCAGATCATTAATCAGCATCCTAAGACCCTGTTTATTGTTTTTATGGCGATCGCCAATATTCATTTCGATGAGTATTTGTTGGTGCGTAAAAACTTATTAATCAGTTCGAAATCGATTAAACCAGAGTCGCTTGATGATATCCTGGGCGATTATTTGAATAAAGAAGTTAAGAATGTAGGGGCGGTTAACTTACCCACCCTATCATTAAGCAGAACTGAATCAAGTATGCTAAGAATGTGGATGGCTGGACAAGGGACAATTCAGATCTCAGACCAGATGAATATCAAGGCAAAAACAGTATCGTCACACAAAGGAAATATTAAAAGGAAAATTAAAACGCATAATAAGCAAGTCATATACCATGTCGTACGCCTGACAGATAATGTGACGAATGGGATTTTCGTTAATATGCGCTAATTTGCACGGCCATGTTGTACCCTACCTTGATCTCTGGCCTGGCCAGAGATTTTGCTTTTCAGTAGCCGGAGCCGGGGAGAAGACGCCCCCGACGCCGCCCTATTCCGCCGTTTCCACAAAGATCCCATCCGGGTGCCCCAGTTCGTTGAAGAACCAGATGCCGAGCGGGTAATCTTCCAGCGACACCAGATACATTGTGCCTTCATTAAACTCTTCTATAGCCAGCACCACGCCCGGGCGGCGCGGCCCACCGTCCGTTTTGACGGTTACCCGATCGTTGACCTTCATACATTCCTCCTGTGGTTTTGAGCCAGTGTAGAACAAATTGCATTGCCTGGCATCGCCACCTGGCGCGAATGGCGTTTTTGTGTGCGGTCTATACTTAACTGTTGAGACGATTAAATGAGGAACCCGCCATGAAGACCGACAAAGAGTACAGCGACACCATTAAGCGTGAGGTTGAAGTGGATGTCGATGCCCTGCTTGCCGCCATCAATGAAATCAGTGAGTCCGAAGTTCATCGCGCGGAGGATAATTCCGACCGTGTCGTGGTCAATGGTAGGGATTACCATACCTACCGTGAACTGGCTGAAGCATTCGAGCTGGATATCCATGACTTTAGCGTCTCGGAGACGAACCGCTAAGGCGAAAAAAATCCCGGTCATGGGGATGACCGGGATCAAACTTGCTTATGCAAGAAGCACTTGTAAATTCGTTACACCAGGAAATCTGATGCAGGTAAGACATTATCCCCAACGGAATAGTCTTACAAGCATATATTCTCTTAGCGAATATTATATTTTATACATGTGAATTTTGGTTATGAGTATAAACATGCGCCGCGTGTGGGTTTGTCGGGATCGTTTCCACTTCAACGGCGCGTCAATGCCTGTTTTTTTTAAGATTTATCTTAGGTGAAATCATCACCCGGGAGACGTTATGCCTTCGTTTGAGGAGACTCTGCTTGTTTTTACCGACCTCGACGGCACGCTGTTGGATTTTCACACACTCGACTGGCAGCCTGCGGCCCCCTGGCTGGAAAAGTTAATGGATGAACAGGTACCGGTCATTCTGTGCAGCAGCAAAACCGCGTCCGAGATGGATGACATCCAGCAGGAGCTGGGGCTTGGCGGGTTGCCCTATATTGCGGAAAACGGCGCGGTGATCCAGCCTGACGTACGGTGGGAAAACGCCGCACGGTTCATCTCAGAAAAGAAGCATGACGATATCCGGCAGTGTATTGCCCGGGTACGCCAGGAGATGCATCTTAAATTCACCACCTTCGATGACGTAGATGAGCGCGTGGTCGCCGAATGGACTGGGCTGAGTCGTCCCCGCTCAGTGCTTGCGCGTAAACACGAGGCTTCCGTGACGCTGATCTGGCGTGACAGTGATGAACAAATGGAACGCTTTGCCGCCGAACTCGCCCGGCAGGGGCTGAAGATTGTCCAGGGAGCACGCTTCTGGCATATCCTGGACACCTGCTGCGGCAAAGACGCGGCGGTTCACTGGCTTGTGGACCAGTATCGCCTGCACGAGGGTTCCGAACCGACGACGCTGGGCCTGGGCGACGGCCCGAATGATGCCCCGCTGCTGGACAGCGTAGGCTTTGCCGTCGTGGTGAAAGGCTTCAACCGGGAGGGCGTCAGCCTTAAGAACAACGATCCCGCCCGGGTTTATCACACTCAGCACACTGGGCCGACCGGCTGGTGCGAGGGGCTTGATTACTTTTTGACGTGATCCTGCCAGATGACCCGGTTACGCCCGCGCTGTTTCGCCTCATACAGACGCGCATCGGCGGTGGATTGCAGATTTTCGAAGTGATAATTGCCCTTCTCCTGCGCGCCAGAGACGCCAAACGACGCACTTACGCGCAAGGTGGTACTTTTCTTAATCAGGATCTCTTTGCTGTCGATACGCTCGCGGATCTGCTCTGCGACTTCCGCCGCCTCTTCAAGCGTCATGCCCGGCAGCACCACACAGAACTCTTCGCCCCCGACGCGTCCGGCAATATCTTTAGTCCGGAGGGTGCTGGCAATCAGACCCGCGGCATGGGACAACACCTTATCACCCGCCTGATGCCCGAACCGATCATTGATGCTCTTGAAGCAATCAAGATCGATCTGAATGACCGAGAAAGGCAGCGACTGCTGTTCACACTGCTTCGCCAGCATTTTCGCCTGCTCGAACAGCGACCCACGATTATTCAGCCGGGTCAGAGGGTCGTGCCAGGCCTGCCATTGCAGCGAGTTCTGCATCGAATACATATTACTGACCATGCGCCGGATCACCAGCCATGAGATGAGCAGCATCGCGGTGAACAGCGCCCAAAGCAATGCCAGCACAATGCTGATGCTGCCAAAATCACCGCGCACCCCTTCATCCAGGGTGTGCACGCGCAGGACGATGCCATCAAAATGGTCGAGACGCTCCCAGCTGACAAAACGACTCCCCAGGCGAATGCCACCTTCGGAATCCGATTCTATCGCGTGCGCTATCTGCGCTAATTCGCGCGCGTCAAAATGATTAACGTCCGCAGCAGGTGATTCAGACGTTGCAAGCTGAGTAAGCCGACTGTCATACAGTTGGTATTCCCCTTCCGGGTTATCGCCCACGGCTTCCACCAGCAGGCGACGCAGGGTGGCAAAGGTGAAATCCATCGCCACCACGCCATACCAGACGTGATTGTAATAAACCGGCACGCTGGCGGTGATCAGCGGCTTTTTGCCGACAAAGGTGGAAGGCGGCGAGATAAACCAGCGCACGGCACGCGCACGGTTTTCACGCTCGGACTGTTGGGTAAACCAGGGCTGAGTGACCAGATGGTAATAGCGCTGCACGATATCGCTGGAATTTCCCGGCGTGTCCGTTTCCAGAAAGAATCCGGCGCGAGAGACATAAATCACGCGCTCTTCGTTGCGGGAAGGGCTGGATGCCAGACGCAGCAAATACCCCACTTCAAGCGCGGCGGACAGTTCATTATCAAGGTACTCATCATCACGGTTCAGAAGGGTCGTCTTTTCAACGAAGGCATCCGAAACACCGTTGATCGGTAACGTGCGCTGTTTATCAACCGCAATTTGCCAGCTGGGGGACGTGCGCAAATGCGCAAAACGCTTTACCGCATCATGCAGCACGCCAAACGCCAGCGGCGTTTCCAGCGCATCACGCATGCTGTGGCGAAAAAACAATATCTTATCGACGCTGAACTGAAGCTGTCTGTCCAGCGCACTGGCAACCGTTTCCAGATGGTTACGCTGGCTGGAGATATAAGCATCTTCCAGTACCACAACTTCGCGCCAGGTCAGGAGGGTGGAAAAGATCAGGACAACGATAAAACAGAAGTTAACAATCAAACGGGGATTGCTACGCTTATGCAGCCACTGCAAAAAAGATTGTTTTACAACAAAGGTATCGTGCTGCACACACACTCCCTGATTGTCGCTCACCATCCGATATGATAAGTCTTCTGCCAGTAAAAACGCCCGGCAAGGCCGGGCGTTGTGTGATTAAGCCTTGTCGCGTTTTTGCCTTTTATTCGCAGGCTGAAGCTCGTCTTCACGAAAAGCCTCCCGCTTAATGCCGTATCCATCATGCCACCGACACTCCACCATTCCGCTGGAATACCCGGTGACGATCATGCCTGGACCACCATTTTTAGGCTTAACTTCATCACTGATCAAAAAGACCATACCTGCCTCCTGTATCAGGGTGAAACGTTTTCAATTTAGACGAGGAATGGTCTTTTTGCATCCGGGGTCAGCAATAATTAATGCGATTTCCCGCGTACTTTTTCAACCAGCTTAACAACGGCTACCACAATCAGACCGACGATAAAGCCCAGTACGAGATTAAGCAGTGTGGGCAGAATTGCAGCTACTACCGCTCCCTGGCCTGACGCAAAATGTTCAATCATGTGATGCAGCGAAGCAACACCGTGCACGATAATGCCGCCGCCGACCAGGAACATCGCCAGGGTTCCCACCACCGACAAGGTTTTCATCAGCCACGGCGCCAGCACCAACAGGCTTTTCCCGATGCCGCGCGCAATTGCGCTGGATTTTTTTTCCAGCCAGAAGCCGATATCGTCCAGCTTGACGATCAGCCCGACCAGGCCGTAAACCCCTATCGTCACGAGGATCGCAATGCCGGACAGGATCAGCACCTGGTTCATCAGAGGGGCTTCTGAGACGATCCCCAGCGTAATCGCCACAATCTCGGCCGAGAGGATGAAGTCCGTGCGGATTGCGCCTTTGACCTTATCGCGCTCGAACGTTTTTGGATCCTGCGCGGCCAGCGCTTCCAGACGCTGCTGGCGCATTTCAGGGGTGTCTTTCTCTTTGCGTGCAGCGAACATATGCAACACTTTTTCGGCACCCTCGAAGCACAGGAACGCCCCGCCAATCATCAGCAGGGGCGTAATGGCCCAGGGTATGAAGGCGCTAATCAGCAGCGCCAGCGGAACGAGGATCACCTTGTTAATAAAGGACCCTTTCGCAACGCCCCACACCACCGGCAACTCACGGTTCGCCCGCACGCCGCTGACCTGCTGCGCGTTAAGCGACAAATCATCTCCCAGTACCCCGGCGGTTTTTTTCGCCGCCAGTTTTCCCATAACCGAAATGTCATCCAGCAAGGTGGCGATGTCGTCCAGTAATGTTAATAAGCTACTTCCTGCCAAAATCTCTTTCCTTCTTTTTTTGCTAATTAAGTGAATAGTATGGAACAAAACTCACCGCCCGGAAACTGGCACCTCGCGTCAACAAAAATTTCACATCAACAACACAATTAAAGCACTCGCCAGGCTGATAGTTTTGGCGTTAACTATGAGCGAACTTTTTATTTCGTCGTGAGGGACTATGCGTTTCCGGCATTTATTACCGCTCATTGGAGCACTCTTTTCCCTGTATATCATCTGGGGGTCCACCTATTTTGTCATTCGTGTAGGCGTGGAAAGCTGGCCCCCGCTGATGATGGCCGGTATTCGTTTCCTTACGGCCGGCGTGCTGCTGATGGCGTTTTTATTGCTGCGCGGCCACAGACTACCGCCGCGGCGTCCCCTGCTTAACGCCGCCCTGATTGGCCTGCTGCTGCTGGCGGTGGGCAATGGCGCGGTAACCGTCGCCGAACACCAGAACGTGCCGTCGGGCATCGCCGCAGTGGTCGTCGCAACCGTGCCGCTGTTTACGCTCTGCTTTAGTCGCCTCTTCGGGATCCGCACCCGTAAGCTCGAATGGCTGGGCATCGCGATTGGGCTTGTGGGTATCATCCTGCTGAACAGCGGCGGTAACCTGAGCGGGAACCCCTGGGCTGCCGTTCTGATCATGATCGGCTCCATGAGCTGGGCCTTCGGCTCGGTCTACGGTTCACGCATCGAGCTGCCCTCCGGGATGATGGCAGGTGCGATTGAGATGCTCGCGGCAGGCATTGTGCTGCTGATTGCCTCCGCGTTGACGGGTGAAAAACTGACGGCGATGCCAGACCTTTCAGGTTTCCTGGCCGTCGGGTATCTGGCGCTGTTTGGCTCCATTATCGCCATCAACGCCTATATGTACCTGATTCGCAACGTCTCACCGGCGGTTGCCACCAGCTACGCCTACGTTAACCCGGTGGTTGCCGTGCTGCTGGGTACCGGTTTTGCGGGCGAAGTGCTGTCGACGATTGAATGGCTGGCGCTGGGTGTGATTGTCTTTGCCGTGGTACTGGTCACGCTGGGTAAATATTTGCTGCCCGCGAAACCGATTGTCACGAGGTGTGAGGTGGAGAAACCGTGATCGGGTGAATGCCCTGGGTATCGATCTGCGCGGCCTGACCGCCGCCGCAGATCCACTCTTCCAGCCGCTCCGTCAGTTCCACGTCATTCAGCTTCATTCTTCCACGCAGCGCGCACTCCCAGACAATCAGCACCCGCCAGCCCTGAGCGTAAAGCTGCGAAACATCGCGTTTATCACGCTCGACGTTCCTGCCAATCTTCTCCAGCCAGAAGTCGGTGCGTGTCGCCGGGACTTTAAACAGATAGCAGTCGTGATGATGCCAGAAACAGCCGTGGGTAAAGATGATGCACTGGTACGCGTCGATGACGAAATCAGGACGCCCGGCAAGCGTGGCATCCTGAACCCTGAATTCAAACCCGGCGGCGGTCAGAAGACCCGCGATCCGTTTTTCAATCGCGGTATCACGCGTGCCGATGGCACGCATGTTTTTACTGCGCGTGGCCTTATTGTGAACGTCCGCCATCGACGGCCTCGCTCTGACGAAGCTGAACGGCCTTGCTGATGCGTGAGGCCAGCAGTTTAGCTACCGCGGCAAAGGCTGGCACCACCACCGAGTTGCCAAACTGACGATAGGCCTGGGTATCTGATACCGGGATGCGAAAACTGTAGCCCTGCGGCGTCTCAAAGCCCATTAAACGGGCGCACTCGCGCGGCGTTAAGCGCCGCGGTCGGTGCTGTTGGTTCTGGGGATCGTCAAAATCTTTTTCGCCCAGCGCCTTATCCCAGCCGCGATCGATAAGAATTTCCGCGCCATCTTTGTAATAGCGCGCCGACAGCGTACGCGTCACGCTGTCAAGATTAAGCGGATTGACCATGCCAAACCCAAAGCCATTGCCTTTGGCCTGATGCTTTTTGGCATAGCGATAGAGGTATTTCCACAGCACCGGGGTCAGAATGAATTTCGCATCGACGGCGGGCTCCAGCAGATCGGCCACCGTCGGGCGGCGCGCCGGATACAGCGAGGGCAAATCACGCAGCGTAAAATCGCCTTTCAGATTGAGATCGCGGCGGAAGCCCACCAGCACGATGCGTTCTCGGTGCTGCGGCAGGAAGTGTTTGCCGTCGATAATTTTCGGATCGTCCGGCCCCATGTCCTCTGCATCCGCCACGTCATAACCCAGTTCATCCAGCGTTTGCATGATAATGCGGAAGGTTTTGCCGCCGTCATGACTCTTTAAATTCTTGACGTTCTCCAGCACAAAAATTGCCGGGCGGCGGGCATCAATGATCCGGGCAACATCAAAGAACAGTGTGCCCTGCGTATCGCAGGCAAAGCCGTGTGCGCGTCCCAGCGCGTTCTTCTTCGACACGCCAGCCAGCGAGAACGGCTGACACGGAAAGCCCGCCAGCAGCACATCGTGCGCCGGAATGGTATTGCGAATGTGTTCGGCGGCCTCTTCATCGCTGACGCCGGTTTTGTGGCTCAGCGTGACATCCCGAATATCCGCGTTGAACTGGTGCGCGTCGGGATCGCAATACCAGTTGGCTTTATAGGTACGGACGGCATGTTTGTTCCATTCACTGGTGAATACACACTGCCCGCCAATAGCTTCAAAGCCATGGCGAATGCCGCCGATACCGGCAAAGAGATCGATAAAGCGAAAGGCATAATTTGGATGCGCAGCAGGAGGACGCGGCAGCAAATTTTGCAGATAGCGGAACTCACCGTCGCTCAGGCGGTGCCCTGCCCTGTCGCTTATCAGCAGCCGCTTGAGTATCGCCGGGCTCCAGTGGCTCTCGCCATGGGCCACCAGCTGGTTTGCCAGCGTTTTAGCATCATACATTTCCAGCAGCTGACGCAGGAGTGCCTGCACGGCTGCCGTTGATTTCTCAACCCGCTCAGGCGCGGGCACAGTCACTGATCGATTTTCCTGCATTCTCTTAACCGGACAATAAAGACAGAAAACAGAGTACCACAGTTCAGGATCGCACACTGCGACGGAAATGGGTCAATATCTGGCTGTCGGTTCCGAGGTAATCGCCCTGTAATTCGGCACTCAGCTTCGCCATAAACTGGATCAGAAAATCGGCATTGTGACGCGCAAGTTCGCGCCCCCGCGCGGTTTGCATGGTGTCAGGCAGGCGCAGGAGTTTGGTCTGAAAGTGGTCGAGCGCGAAGGCTTTATCATCCAACTCTCGTGTTCCGGCGAACGGGTCGTCGGCATCAAACAGCGCGGCGCCCAGCGCACCGGAGACGGCAAAGACGCGCGCCAGGCCGATAGCGCCTAACGCCTCCAGCCGGTCGGCATCCTGCACAATTTTGGCCTCCAGGCTTTGCGGCGCGATACCGGCACTGAAGCTGTGCGCTTCAATAGCATGCTCAACGGCTGCATAACGATCCGGCGGAAAATCAGGAAAATCGCGACTCAGGATCTCGCGCGTTTTTCCCGCTGCCAGCCGCGAGGAGTGGCTACGTTCCGGGTGATTTTTCGGCAGGCTGACAATGTCATGGAAGTAGCATGCGGTCAGCACAACCAGCGGATCGCTATCCTCGTCAGCCATAATACCCTGCGCCGTCATCCAGACGCGGCGAAAATGGGCGATATCGTGCGCCGTATCATCAGTAAAATGATTTTCGTCGAGCCAGCGCTCAAAACGGTGTTGCCACTGCGCAAGTTCCATCATCCTGTCCTGTTGCTCAAAAGTGAGTGAATTATAATACACCCGAATTAAAACCCTTTATAAATAGAATTACGAAATACTTAATAATAATTACCCTCTATATTTTCAATGAATTAATTCATATGAAAAATAAAGAGATAAAAAGAAATATTTTGCAATATTTTTACCACTTTAATTAGATTTATTTTTTAACCTAAATAATAATCCATAGAATAGTATCAGCCATGTAGTTACGGAGGGTAATTACATATATTCAGACAATTTATATTTAAAGGGAATATATAATGAAAAGAAAAGTTCTGGCAATTCTCGTACCCGCGTTATTAATGGCTGGCGCAGTAAATGCGGCGGAAATGTATAACAAGAATGGCAACAAAGTTGACCTGTACGGTAAGGTTGATGCGCGTCATACCTTCTCCGACAACCCTGGCGACGACGGCGATGAAACCTATGTACAGGTGGGTTTCAAAGGCGAAACGCAGATCACGAACGACCTGACAGGCTATGGCCAGTGGGAATATAAAACCTACGCTAACGACACCGAAGGCGCAGGGGATAAATCTTTCAACCGTCTGGCATTCGCTGGCCTGAAATATGGCGACTACGGCTCATTTGATTACGGCCGTAATTACGGCGTCGTGTATGACGTAGAAGCCTGGACCGATATGCTGCCGGTATTTGGTGGAGATTCTTACACCTGGACCGATAACTTCATGAACGGTCGTGCTAACGGTCTGGCGACCTATCGTAATAACGATTTCTTCGGTCTGGTCGACGGCCTGAACTTTGCGCTGCAATACCAGGGTAATAATGAAGGTGGCAACGCAAACGAAAATCAGGAAGGCACCAAAAACGGCCATGATGATGTTCGTTTCCAGAACGGCGACGGCTTCGGTATGTCCACCTCTTATGACTTCTCTGGCGATCTGTCTGGTCTGAGCCTGGGTGCTGCATACTCTTCTTCTGACCGTACTAACGAACAAGTCGGTGCGGGTAGAAATAACGCCCACTTTGCTGGCGGTGAAACAGCCGAAGCATGGACCATTGGCGCGAAATACGATGCCAATAACGTCTATCTGGCAATGATGTACGCTGAAACCCGCAACATGACCCCATACGGCGATGATGGTATTGCGGATAAGACTCAGAACTTCGAAGCAGTGGCACAATATCAGTTCGACTTCGGTCTGCGTCCATCCCTGGCATGGGTTTACTCTAAAGGTAAGGACATGACTTATCCAGGCTACGCCGGCAACCCGCAGGGTCAGAAAGGCGATATGGATCTGGTTAACTACATCGACGTGGGCATGACCTACAGCTTCAACAAGAACTTCTCTACCTATGTTGACTACAAAATCAACATGCTGGACAACGATGAACGCTTCTACGAAGCAAACGGTATTTCTACCGATGACATCGTTGGCGTAGGCATGACCTACCAGTTCTAATCCCTCTCAATATTAAAGCCCGCGATGCGGGCTTTTTTTATTTGACGCTGAAATATTACGGCGCTTCCTGCAAGGCCAGGCGAACAAACCCGTTATTCTGCGCCAGCAATTCATGCGCTTTCCAGGCATCCAGCCCCGTCAGCACCATCAGTACCGCCGTTTTGCACTGGTGGTTACAGCTTTCCAGCGCGGCCTTCGCCTGCGCCCGGTTACATCCCCCTGCTTCCATCACAATGGCAATTTGACGTTCGGCCCATCTGGTGTTGCTTGCCTCCAGATCAACGCGCAGGTTGCTGTACACCCGTCCGGAACGTACCGCCAGACCGGTGGTGATCATATGCAGGATCATGCTTTGCGCAATGCCTGCTTTAGCGTTGGTATACCCGGCCACCACATCCGCGCCCAGATCGGGAGCAATGACCATACTCGCCAGCTGCGCCGCTTCACTTTGCGCATCCTCCGTAATGAGCGCAACCGTTGAGCCCAGAGACCACGCATGACGCATCGCGCCCCATACCCATGGGGTTTTGCCGCTGACGGACAGCGCCAGCATCATGTCATGCTCGCCAAATTCTATCGTCTGAAGGTCGGCAACGCCGCTCGCGTAGCTTCCGGCGTTATCACCTGCTGTTAACGCAATGACGGGGTGTTTGCCCGGCGCAAACGCTTCTGCCGCCTGCTCCGCCACGCGTCCGGACGCGCCCGCGCCGGTCAGCACCAGACGTCCGCCGTGACTAAGCGTCGCCGCCGCGTTATCCACCACGCGGGCCAGCATACTTAAGTGAGGGGTAAGTGCAGAAGAGATTTGCGCGTCATGCTGATGTATGACGTTAAGCATATCCAGCGTCGATAATCTGTCGATGTTCATCGTGCTGGCGTGCCGTCTTTCCCTGGCCGTACCGGTAAGCATAATGCTCATAAAATGCCTCCTTATTATGAGTACCCTCACACTATAAAGTGTTTTATATAGGTCACCTGAGAGGAGGCTCACGAAACGCCTCTCTTTACATGGCTTTATGAAACGCCCGTCATCAGCGATAATTAGCCCTTTCTTATTCATCGCGGAGTGTTAATGAGCGATTTGCAGCCCTTCCCCCCGACGCGCAAGCGCCCTATGAAGCTGAATACGCTGGTTACACTGATGGTGTGCGCGATTATCGGCTCGGTGCTGCTGGTGGTCTTCGCGCTGTACTCTGTGCAGATCACCCGCGCCACGCGCGATGACGTGAAAGATACCGCGCTGGGTATCGCCAGGACGCTGGCCGACAGCCCGGAGATCAAGCGTGGCCTGATGGAATCGCCGCAGGCTGGCATCATCCAGCCGATTGCCGAGGCGGTGACGAAGCGCAACGACCTGCTGTTTACCGTGGTCACCGACCTGCGTGGGATCCGCTATTCCCATCCAAACGAAGCGCTGTTAGGTTTGCATTTTATTGGCGACGATCTGACGCCCGCCCTGGAAGGGAAAGAGAATGTCTCCGTTAACCGCGGCGCGCTCGCGGAAGCGCTGCGCGTCTTTACGCCAGTGTATGACGACCAGCACGACCAGATCGGCGTGGTGGTGGTGGGTATTTCGCTGAATAAAGTTGAAGATCAGATTGCCCGCGGGCGGCTCAACGCCGTGTGGACCATCTTATTCAGCGTTCTGATGAGCTCAGTGGCGATCTGGGGTCTGGTCCGGGTTCTGAAACGTATCCTCTTTGGGCTGGAGCCTTACGAAATCTCAGCCCTCTTTGAGCAGCGCCAGGCCATGTTGCAGTCCCTGCGCGAAGGCGTGATGGCCGTGGATATGCACGGGCGCGTGACGATGATTAACCACACCGCCAGAGAAATATTACTCCTGACCTCAGGCCAGCACTCCGAAAGCAGCAGTGAACCGCTGCTGGCCAGCCTGCGCGAAGTATCCAGGACCGGCATTGCCCGCCAGGATCAGGAGATCGGCTGTAACGGGCGGCTGTTGCTCTGCAACATGGTCCCCGTGAAAAGCCAGAATCAGGTGATCGGGGCGATCAGTACGTTCCGCGATAAGACCGAAATCAGCCAGTTAATGCAGCGTATTGATGGCATGGTCAGCTACGTTGATGCTCTGCGCTCCCATACGCATGAGTTTATGAACAAGCTGCACGTGATCCTCGGCCTGCTGCACATGAAGCGCTACGATAAGCTGGAGGAGTACATCATCCAGACCGCTCAAAATTATCAGACGGATATCGGCGCAATACAGCGCAAAGTTAAATCGCCGGTCATTGCGGGCTTCCTGCTGGGTAAAATTAACCGCGCTAAAGAGGCCGGAGTGACCCTGACGCTGGCGGAGGAGAGTCAGCTTCCTGACACCGCCAATGAAGAGCAGGTTGCGGTGCTGATCACCGTGCTGGGCAATTTAATCGAAAATGCCCTGGATGCGATGGAAGGCCAGCCGGAAGGCGAGATCGGCCTGCTGCTGCATTATCAGAACGGCTGGCTGAGCGGTGAGGTCAGCGATGACGGTCCCGGCATTGATCCCGAGCGGCTGGAGGCTATTTTTACAAAGGGCTACTCCACAAAAGGTGAAAACCGCGGCGTTGGGCTGTTCCTTGCGCGTCAGCAGATCCAGAATCTGGGCGGAGATATTACCGTCGAGTCGGAGCCTGGCGTATTTACCCAATTTTTTGTTCAGATCCCCTGGGATAGCGAGAGGAATATCGCGTGATAAATGTGTTAATTGTCGATGATGACGCCATGGTAGCCGACCTCAACCGTCTGTATGTTAACCGCGTTGAGGGTTTTAGCTGCTGCGGCGTCGCTTCCACGCTCAACCAGGCCGAGGCGTTGATCGCCAACCCAGGCCAGCCGATCGATCTGGTGCTGCTGGATGTCTATATGCAGCAGGATAACGGGCTGGATCTGCTGCCCATCATCCGCGCGTCGGGCCGCCCGATTGACGTCATCATGATCTCGTCGGCCTCCGACGCCGCAACGATCCAGACCTCAATGCACTATGGCGTGGTGGATTACCTGATTAAACCGTTCCAGTTCCCGCGTTTTGAAGAGGCGCTGAACGGCTGGAAGGCAAAGCGCAGCCTGATGGGATCGCATCAGTATTATGAACAGGCCGACGTCGACAGGCTGATCCACGGCGGCGCGCCGGAGCTGGCCGACAGCAAAAAATTACCGAAAGGCCTGACGCCGCAGACGCTGCGCACCATTTGCCAGTGGATCGACAGCCATCCGGAGATAGAATTTTCCACCGACGATCTGGCGAATGCGGTCAACATTTCCCGCGTCTCCTGCCGCAAATACCTGATCTGGCTGGCGCAAATTAATATCCTGTTCACCAGCATTCACTACGGCGCTACCGGCCGGCCGGTATATCGCTACCGTTTGCAGCCGGAACAGGTCGGCCTACTCAAACAGTACTGCCAGTAATTCGGTAGCTGTCGTCCAGAAGGGTAAAACGGAAGTGGTGCATCGAGGAGATCACCACTTCTTTTGTTTTGGTGACAAAGATGGCTTCAATATCGGGGCGCGAACGCAGCGCGGCGCAGCCCTTTTCCACGCCCATGCCGTAGATCAGCGTGGTCCAGATATCGCCGTCGAGGGAGTCTGGCGAAATAATCGTCACGCTGTCCAGTTCGTTATCCAGCGGGTAGCCGGTGCGTGGGTCAAGTATGTGGTGATAACGTTTGCCGTTCAGCTCGAAGTAGCGCTCATAGGTGCCTGACGTCACCACCGACCGGTTTTCGACCGTCATTGCGCCAATCAGCGCGTCACCGGCGAACGGTTTTTTCAGGCCGACGCGCCAGCCGCCCTCCGGCGAGCCTAACGTCTGGACGTTGCCGCCAAGGTTGATCAGCCCAAGTTCAACGCCCTCTTTATGCAGGTAATCCCGCACCCTGTCGGCGATATAGCCTTTAGCAATGGCCCCCAGATCGATCTCCATTCCCTGGCGAGTAAGGAACACGCTGCTGTTGGCTTCATCCAGCACCACGTCCGCAGGATGCGTGATGCCCAGCAAGGCGGCGATCTCGTCCGCGGGCGGTACAGCGTCCCCCTTAAAGCCAATTTTCCAGCATTTCACCAGCGGGCCGATCGCCAGGTTAAAGGCGCTGTCTTTAAGCAGGCTGGCCGCTTTCGCGCAGCGGATCAGCTCGAACACCGGGCGACTGACGGCAACCGGATGCTGACCGGCCGCATGGTTGATGTCCATTACCTGGGAGTGCGCTCGGTTAACGGTAAGCAGATCTTCGTACTGTTTGATCAGGCGAAACACGCGAGAGGCAAGCGCTTCGTCATGGGAAAAGAGTTTCAGGAGGATGGGCGATCCCATCAGAACGGCGGAGTAGCTGTAAACGCGATGGCTATCAGGCATTTCATGAGTCCTCAGATGTAGCCCCGGCAGGCACCGCGCCGCCGGGGAAACAGGAGCCTTACCGTGTTTTCGAACGCATAGCCGCCTGATGTCCTGCAAGCGTACCAAAAATAATGATATCTGCCACCGCGTTACCGCCGATGCGGTTACCGCCATGGATGCCCCCGACAACCTCACCCGCAGCAAACGCTCCCGGCAATACGTTGTGGTTGCTGTCCAGCACGCAGGTTTCTGTGTTAATGGTCACGCCGCCCATGGTGTGGTGAACGCCCGGTGCAATCTGAATGGCGTAGAACGGCCCTTCGTTGATTGGCGCACGCAGCGCGGTGGTGCGACCGAAATCATCGTCGTGCTGTTTCTCCACAAAGCCGTTGTAGCGTTCCAGCGTTGCCAGGAACTGGTGGTGATCCATCCCCAGCGCTTCCGCCAGGGCTTTTGGCGAGCTGGCGCTGGTAACAAACCCTTTTGCGATGTACTCATCCGCGGCTTTGTTTTTGGCGCGAACATGCTCGTCAAAGACGATGTAAGCGTATTTCTCCGGCAGCGCGATGATCTGCGCCGAGACTTTGTCGCGGGTCGACATTTCGTTATAGAAGCGGTTGCCCTGCTGGTTTACCAGAATCGCCCCGCCGCCGCGGATGGATTCGGAAATCAGATACGACGTTTTCTGCTCAACGGTTGGGTGGATCTGAATTTCGCCCATATCCACGGTGCCCGCACCGATACGCTCCAGCAGCGCGATACCGCCTCCGGTCGCCCCTTTGTGGTTGGTGGTAACGAACCCTGCCAGATCCGGACGGTATTTCACCACCATCTGGCTGTTGGCGCTGAAGCCGCCCGTTGCCACAATCACGCTTTTGGTTGCCACGGTGAGGGTTTCGTTCTCTTCGGTGGTCAGACGCACGCCGGTCACTTCGCCATTTTCGAAAATGATGTCGCTCACGGAGGTATCCAGCATCACCTCGATGTTGCGCTTGTTGACGTTACGCACCAGGCCGCTGATCAGATACCCGCCCACTGCGGAACCGTCTTTCGGACGGTGCGTACGGTCGATGCTCATCCCGCCGGTGGTGGTAATGTCGTTCAGCATAATGCCGCGCGTGGCCAGCCATTCGATAGCCTGGGGCGCGTTCTCGACAAAGCGACGCAGCAGTTCAGGGTCGTTCTTGTTGCCACCGCCTTTCAGACTTTCCTGGTAGAACAGCTCTTTGCTGTCCTGAATACCTTTCACGCGCTGGAAGCGGGTCTCCGCCGCGTTCATCCCGGCCGAGGCTTTAATGGTGTTCCCGCCGATGGTGGGCATTTTCTCGACGATCAGCACGCTCGCGCCTTCGTCATGCGCCTGAATCGCCGCTGCCAGACCGGCGCCGCCGCTGCCGACCACCACCACATCCACGCTTTTAGTCTCATTCGGGTCTGCGCCCTCTTCCGCCGCCAGCGCTTTGCTGGATTTCAGCATCGCCTTCGAGACCGCTTTTTTCACCGCCTCGCTCTGGCTGGTCGCGCCCGTAATCGCGTCCACGTGCGGGGTGTTGGCATCCAGAATACGGGTACGGATCTCTTCGAAGCTGGTGACAAACTCGACGTCTTCACTCGGGCCGGAGGCCAGTTCGATATCGGCGATGCGGTCGGTTTCGAGGCTGACGTTAATCACCAGCTCGTTAGCATCGTCCTGCACTTTTTCAATAAAGGTGCCCGGTTTGAATTTAGATTCGCCCATGCTCATGTCGCGGATCATCGCTTCCACCAGCGAGAAGCGCCACAGCGGTTCCGGGATGCTCAGTTCTTCGCGTCGGGTACTGTCCATAAACAGCTCCAGGCTTTCGCCCGCCGCGATGCGATCGGTCCAGTCCGGATAGGCGATGGTGGCGCGGCCAACGGCAATCAGGTCGTAACCGTGATCCAGCGCTTCATTCACATCCGTGGCATTCACCACGCCGCCAACGCCCATCACCGGTACCTGCGCCAGCGTGTCAGAGCGCATGGCGCAGTATTTTTCGATAAGTGGCGTCGGGTCCTGAGTATCGACGATAGATGAACGCAGGGCGGCACCAAGGGAGAAGTGGAGATAATCTACCCCGCGCGCGGCCAGTTTTTCCAGCAGATACAGGGTGTCTTCGAAGCGAATGCCCGGGACTTCAAGCTCTTCCGGAGAGAAACGGTAGCCAATGATAAACGCGTCGTCCGCGTACTGGCGCACCATCTTGTGGGTAATGTCCAGCACCGCCAGCGGGAATTTCGCGCGGTTTTCGCGGCTGCCGCCCCACTCGTCGTCGCGCTGGTTAGAGTTCGGGGAGAAGAACTGCTGGATCAGATAGGTATTCGCCCCGTGGATTTCGACGCCGTCGAACCCGGCCTGAATTGCGCGGCGCACGGCTTCGCCGAACTTGCCGATCATGCCTTCCACCTCTTCCGCGGTCAGGGCAACCGGCGTGGCGGCACCGTCACGCGGCGCGGCAACGGCGCTTGGGCCAACTGGCGTGCGACCCCCAATCAGTTTTGGGTCGACCATACGGCCGCCGTGGTAGATTTGCAGCAGGGCTTTAGAGCCTTTGGACTTGATGGCGTCAGCGATTTTTGCCAGCCCGGCGATTTTCTCGTCGTTATCAATACCAATTGCGCCCGGGAACGCCAGGCCGAGATCGTCAACAAAACAGCACTCAACGATGATGGTGCCGATGCTGCCCGCGCGGGCGCGGTAGTACTCCACCAGCTCGCTGGTCACGGTACCATCGTAATAACCGGTACAGGTTGTCATCGGGGCCATTAACAAACGGTTTTTCAGTTCAGTACCATTCGGTAATGTGAAGGGGCTTAAAATACGTTCGTTAGTGCTCATAATAGAAACTCCAAACTTTAAAAATTAAGAATTCGTTATCGGGATGATTTTTTTATTTCGTGTTTTTTGCCGATGTCATGATAGTAATATAAAGCTTTTTTTAGTTTCTAAAGCCATTACGTTAGTTAATAAATTATTTAATCCCTTCGATAACATTAATAACACATTGGTGTTAGCGGGAATGTTTCACTCGTTCACAAGAATTTAAAAAAAGTTAAATTATAAAAGGTCAAACCAATACACCACGATCAATATAAAACCTTATAAAACAACAACAAACAAAAACACCAAAATTTAAATGTTATAGTTTTGATACATAACATACGTAAAATCAGCGAATAACCACACTACCCAGAGTGGTTATTATAAAAAGTATAAAAATAGCCATTCAGTTCCGTTTTTTTGATCGCGATCAATAGTTATGGCATTCAAAAGAGCAATATAAAAACATCATCATTTTTATTTAGCGCAAACCAAAATGCGTTAAATCGCTATTAGTGAAAACACAAATCCGCACCTTAAATAACTAAAAAAAGCAAAAAGGATATTTCAATCGAATTTGTGTTTTCGCCGGGCGACGAATTTTTGACAACTTAAGACGTGAAACTATGAATACAAAAACTGCTGTAACGCCTCCTGCGGCGAATCTGGCATCAAATGGAACAGCAAAACGACTGCTGATGATGGCTTTGCCCGTCATTGTTGCCGTCCTGCTGTTGTTTGTCCCCGTTCCGGAAGGGCTGCCGCCTTATGCGTGGCACTACTTCGCCATCTTTGTCGGCGTCATCGTCGGCTTAATTTTCGAACCGCTGCCGGGCGCCGTGATCGGTCTTACCGGCGTCGTGGCGATTGCGCTGTGCAGCCAGTGGGTACTCTTTAGCCCGGAACAGCTGGCTGACCCAAAATTCAAGCTGGCGGGCGCCTCCTTTAAATGGGCGGTCAGCGGGTTTGGTAACTCCACCGTCTGGCTGATTTTCGGTGCCTTTATGTTCGCCGCAGGCTACGACAAAACCCGCTTCGGCCGCCGTCTGGCGCTGATTCTGGTGAAGTACCTGGGCCGTCGCAGCCTGACGCTCGGTTACGCCATTACGTTTGCGGACCTGCTGCTGGCCCCGTTCACCCCGTCCAATACCGCGCGCAGCGGCGGGACCATCTACCCGATCATCGCCAACCTGCCGCCGCTGTACGGTTCAAAACCCAATGACCCAAGCGCGCGCAAAATCGGTTCGTATCTGATGTGGGTAGCCATCACCGCGGCCTGTATCACCAGCTCGATGTTCCTTTCCGCTCTGGCACCTAACCTGCTGGCGCTGGCGCTGGTAAAAAGCACGGTTGGAATTGATATCTCCTGGGGGACCTGGTTCCTCGCCTTCCTGCCGCTGGGCATCCTGCTGATCCTGACCATGCCGCTGCTGGCCTACTGGTTCTACCCGCCGGAAGTGAAGGTAAACAACGAAGTACCGCTGTGGGCGACCCGTGAACTGGAAAAACTGGGCAAACTGTCGCGCAATGAGATCCTGCTGCTGGTGTTCGTGTGCTGTGCGCTGCTGATGTGGATCTTCGCCGCGGCGTGGATTGAACCGGCCATGGCTGCCCTGCTGATCGTTGGCCTGATGCTGTGGACCGGCGTGCTGGAGTGGAACGATATCACCGGTAACAAAGCCGCGTGGAATACCTTCGTCTGGTTCGCCACCCTGGTGGCGCTGGCGGATGGCCTCTCCTCCACCGGTTTTATCAGCTGGCTGGGTAAAGAAGGCGGCCTGCTGATGAGCGGTATCTCTCCGGGTGTCGCCACCATCGTGCTGCTGCTGGCTTTCTACCTGCTGCACTACCTGTTCGCCAGCACCACCGCGCACACCACGGCGCTGCTGCCTGCGATGCTGACCATCGCCTCCACCATTCCGGGCATGAATATGGAAGTGTTCGTTCTGCTGATGGTGACCTCGCTGGGCGTGATGGGGATCATTACCCCCTACGGTACCGGTCCAAGCCCGATTTACTACGGTAGCGGCTACCTGCCAACCAAAGACTACTGGCGCCTCGGTACCATCTTCGGTGCCATCTTCCTGACAGCTCTGCTGCTGATTGGTTACCCGTGGATGTCCATGATGTTCTGATTCCTGACCGCCGGACATTTCCTCCGGCGGTTAAATTTTTGTGGAGCAAGCTATGTCAAACAAACCCTTTTTCTACCAGAACCCCTTCCCCCTCGCGCATGACGACACCGAATATTATCTGCTGACCAAAGAGCACGTTTCCGTTGCCGAGTTCGACGGTCAGGAAGTGCTGAAAGTCGAGCCAGAGGCGTTGACCCTGCTGGCACAGCAGGCCTTCCACGACGCGGCATTTATGCTGCGCACCTCTCACCAGAAGCAGGTTGCGGCTATTCTGAGCGACCCGGAAGCCAGCGAGAACGATAAGTACGTTGCCCTGCAATTCCTGCGCAACTCCGAGATTGCGGCGAAAGGCGTGCTGCCCACCTGTCAGGATACCGGTACGGCAATCATTATGGGTAAGAAAGGCCAGCGCGTCTGGACCGGCGGCGGTGACGAAGCGGCGCTGAGTCAGGGCGTGTATAACACCTATATTGAAGACAACCTGCGCTACTCGCAGAATGCGGCGCTGGATATGTATAAAGAGGTGAACACCGGCACCAACCTGCCCGCGCAGATCGACCTCTACAGCGTTGATGGTGACGAGTATAAATTCCTGTGCATGGCGAAAGGCGGCGGTTCCGCCAATAAAACTTATCTGTATCAGGAAACCAAAGCGCTGATCACCCCGGCGAAGCTGAAAAATTATCTGGTTGAGAAGATGCGAACTCTGGGTACCGCGGCCTGCCCGCCTTACCATATCGCCTTCGTTATCGGCGGCACCTCAGCGGAAGCCACGCTGAAAACCGTCAAGCTCGCCTCTGCGCGCTACTACGATGGCCTGCCAACCGAAGGCAATGCGCACGGCCAGGCGTTCCGCGACGTCCAGCTTGAGCAGGAACTGCTTCAGGAAGCGCAAAACCTCGGCCTTGGCGCGCAGTTCGGCGGGAAATACTTCGCGCACGATATTCGCGTGATCCGTCTGCCGCGCCACGGCGCCTCCTGCCCGATCGGCATGGGGGTCTCCTGCTCCGCTGACCGCAACATCAAGGCGAAGATTAACCGCGAGGGGATCTGGATTGAGAAGCTGGAGCACAATCCGGGCCAGTATATTCCTGAATCCCTGCGCCAGCAGGGAGAAGGCGACGTGGTAAGCATTGATCTGAACAAGCCGATGCCCGACATTCTGGCGCAGCTTTCCTCGCACCCGGTATCCACCCGCCTGTCGCTGAGCGGCACCATCATCGTGGCGCGTGACATCGCCCACGCGAAGCTGAAAGAGCTGCTCGACAACGGGGAAGAACTGCCACAGTACGTTAAAGATCACCCGATTTACTACGCAGGCCCGGCGAAAACGCCAGAAGGTTACGCGTCTGGCTCCTTAGGCCCAACCACCGCCGGGCGTATGGACTCCTACGTGGACCTACTGCAATCCCACGGCGCGAGCATGATCATGCTGGCCAAAGGTAACCGCAGCCAGCAGGTCACCGACGCTTGCCATAAGCACGGCGGCTTCTACCTCGGCAGCATCGGCGGCCCGGCGGCGGTGCTGGCGCAAAACAGCATCAAGAGCCTGGAGTGCGTGGCGTATCCTGAACTGGGAATGGAAGCCATCTGGAAAATTGAAGTGGAGAACTTCCCGGCGTTTATCCTGGTGGATGACAAAGGCAACGACTTCTTCCAGCAGATCCAGAATAAACAGTGCAAAGGGTGCTCACAGCGCTGAACGTTTCCATAACGCCGGAAGCAGCGACAGCGTATCGTTGATCAACCCGCGCTTGTCGCTGCCCGGCTTCCAGATAGTGACCATCGTCTGGCTTATCCCCTGGCTGCCCACTTCGGTGGGCAGCCTTTTTACATTTTTCCACTGCGTTGCCTGAAGATGGGTCGGTAAAAACCCCCAGCCGCAGCCCTGTTCCAGCAGGCCGCGCAGCATCTCCAGTTCGTTAGTGAAAAGCGTGTGCCCTGAAATTTGCAGGCGACGGGCAACCGGCTCGTCTGACGCGGGATGCATAATCACCTGTGGCACCAGAGAGAGATCGAGCAGCGACACCGGCGACGCAACCTCCGCAAAAAGCGCCGTTGCGGCGTAAAAATCCATTTCGATCGCCCCCAGCGCCCGCCACTCCATCTCATTGCCCACGCTGCGGTTGCGCGCCTGGCAGATCCCCAGATCGGCCTGACCGTTTGCCAGCATCGCTTCCGCCTCATCTCGCGATGCGCTGGTCAGGCTCAGGCGGATCTTTTTCGTCGCCAGTGTGGCAATCAGCGCCTGTAAAAAAGCTCTGGGGGTGAACGGATCGTAAGCGAGGGCGATGTCCTGCGTCGCGCTGTCCGGTACCGATCTGGCAAACGCCTCAAACGCTTTGACCTGGCGCATCAGCAGGTGCGCCTGCCGCTGAAGCTGCTCCCCCTCCGGCGTCAGGCGCAGGCTGCGCCCCTCCCGCAGGAACAGAGCATAGCCCAGCCCATCCTCAAGGAAATCGATCAGATCCCGCAGGGTAGTACGATCTTTGCCGAGTTTACTGGCCGCCTTCATCAGGCTGCCGTGTTCAGCGACGGCAGTGAACGCCTCAAGCTGGGCAAAGGAATAGATCAGTGATGCCACGTCATTCTCCACGCAATTTTTACGGGGGATTTTCCCCCATAACGCGTTTTTTATTATAGGCCGCAGGTTCTTAAACTGAAGTCCTTCCTGAGCCAAACGAGAT
Source organism: Enterobacter cloacae complex sp. 302F9 (assembly GCF_050030335.1). Lineage (NCBI taxonomy): Bacteria > Pseudomonadati > Pseudomonadota > Gammaproteobacteria > Enterobacterales > Enterobacteriaceae > Enterobacter > Enterobacter cloacae complex sp. 302F9. The sequence continues at coordinate 2,907,841 of NZ_JBLGUC010000001.1, forward strand.
AAATATGAAAATCAAAACAAACCGCACGCTGCTCGCGGCGCTGGTTGTCAGCAGCCTGCTCTCGCCCACCGTTATGGCGGCCTGCAACGGTACCGACCTCACCACCTGTCCGGCGCCTTTCGATGCCAGACTCCCGGACGCGCATACCATGCTCACCTGGAACCAGGCCGATCGCGTGGTGGGCTTTCGCAATGACTACCGCAACTACGCAGGGGATGTGTTCCGCCACGGCAACGCTACGCCGCTGCTGCCCGCAGAAAAACCGCTCACCGATGCCCGCTATCAGGTGAAGGGTAAGAGTTACACTCTTCAGGATTACCTGAAACGCCAGAACGTCAGCGGCATGCTGGTGCTGAAAAACGGCAAAGTGGCCTATAAATACCTGGGTGAAGGCAATACCGACTCAACGCTCTGGACGTCGCGTTCCGTGGGCAAATCGGTGGTCTCCGCGCTGGTGGGTGCTGCAATTAAAGAAGGGAAAATCCACTCGCTGGACGACCTTGTCACCCAATACGAACCTGACTTAAAAGGCACCGCCTGGGAGGGCGTAACGCTAAAACAGCTCATCACCCACACCTCTGGCGTGGCGTGGAACGAAGATTACACCAACCCGCAATCTGACTTCGCCCGGCTTACCGAATGCGAAGCGAAGCCGGGCACCTACAACTGCGTGCGCACCCTGGTGAAGGGGTTACACCGTGAACACCCGGCGGGCGAAAACTGGTCCTATTCCTCGGGTGGCGCCTGGCTGTTAGGCGATGTGCTTGAGCGCGCCACCGGCATGACGCTCGCGGCGTATCTGGAGAAGACCATCTGGCAGCCGTACGGCATGGCGAGCGACGGCGTGTGGCATGCCTACAGCAAAGGCCAGCACGACGTGGGTGCGCATGGGTTCAACGCCACGCTGGAAGACTGGGGGCGTTTCGGGGAGTTTATCCTGCATAACGGTACGCTGCCGGACGGGAAGCAGATCCTCCCCGAGGGCTGGGTGAAACAGTCCTCAGCCTGGACACAGGCCAAAGGATCGGTGTCCGACGCGCATCCGAAGGGGTTATACGGCTACCAGTGGTGGAACAACGAAGTACCAGCCACCGCCACACACGTGGAGCCGAAAGTCGAAAATTCGCTGAAGGATTCCCTGTGGGCGCTGGGTATTTTTGGTCAGATGATCATGGTTAATCAGAAAGAAAATCTGGTTATCGTCCAGTGGTCCACCTGGCCGCAGGCAGAGCCGTCATTCAGCGCCCAGCCGCTGGAAGCGTCGCTGATGTTTAGCGCGATTGCGAACGCGCTGCGCTGATAATCCCAAGCCAGGCCCCGCCTGGCTTCTCACCTGCGCGATGTCACAAAACCGATATATCAGCAACTTAGCGAAATCGAGTAAATAAAAGATCACCGAAATGTTAAGTTATTGTTGAATATGTAAATACTGGTCAACGCTTTGTCATTAATGCACCACACGCATCAGTCCATGCGCTATTTGCGCTTATTAATTTCCACTTCCTGATCCAGTTTTCAGAAACAGACGAGCATAACGTCACTATAAAACTGGAGATAATCATGGTTTCCTCAACCTCACCTGCAACGCTTCGTGCCAAAGCGGGCGCGATTTTCCGCGTCACGTCGGGCAACTTTCTTGAGCAATTCGACTTCTTTCTGTTCGGCTTTTATGCCACCTACATCGCCCATACTTTTTTCCCGGCAAGCAGTGAATTTGCGTCACTGATGATGACCTTCGCCGTCTTTGGCGCGGGCTTTCTGATGCGTCCGATCGGAGCCATTGTGCTGGGAGCTTACATTGATAAAGTGGGTCGCCGTAAAGGGCTGATCGTCACCCTGTCGATTATGGCCGCCGGAACGTTCCTGATCGTGCTGATCCCGTCTTATCAGAGCATTGGCCTGTGGGCGCCGCTGCTGGTGCTGACCGGCCGCCTGTTGCAGGGTTTTTCGGCAGGCGCCGAGCTGGGCGGAGTTTCGGTTTATCTGGCGGAGATCGCCACGCCGGGCCGCAAGGGTTTCTACACCAGCTGGCAGTCGGGTAGCCAGCAGGTCGCCATTATGATCGCGGCGGCGATGGGCTTCGCCCTGAATGTGGTGCTGGAAGAGAGTGCCATTCGCGAATGGGGGTGGCGTATTCCGTTCCTGTTTGGCTGTCTGATTGTGCCGTTTATCTTTTTCCTGCGCCGCAAGCTCGAAGAGACCGAGGAATTCAGCGCCCGTCGCCACCATCTGGCAATGCGTCAGGTCTTCACAACGCTGCTCGCCAACTGGCCGGTAGTCGTCGCGGGCATGCTGATGGTGGCGATGACCACCACCGCGTTTTACCTGATCACCGTTTACGCGCCGACCTTCGGTAAAAAAGTCCTGATGCTTAGCGCGTCGGACAGTCTTCTGGTCACGCTGCTGGTGGCGGTGTCCAACTTCATCTGGCTTCCGGTGGGCGGCGCGCTGTCGGATCGCTTCGGGCGTAAACCGGTGCTGATCGCCATGACGCTGCTGGCGCTGGCGACCAGCTATCCGGCGCTGACGATGCTGGCCGCAGCCCCGAGCTTCTCAATGATGCTGACCGTGCTGCTGTGGCTCTCTTTCCTCTACGGCCTGTATAACGGCGCGATGATCCCGGCCCTGACGGAGATCATGCCAGCAGAGGTGCGCGTGGCGGGCTTCTCACTGGCTTACAGCCTGGCAACGGCGGTCTTTGGCGGTTTCACGCCGGTGATTTCGACTGCCTTAATTGAGTACACCGGCGACAAAGCCTCTCCGGGCTACTGGATGAGCTTTGCCGCCGTTTGCGCCCTGCTGGCAACGCTTTATCTCTATCGTCGTCGCACGTTAATCCTGCAAACTGCCGTTAAGGAGTGATCCCTCATGCTTACATTCAGAACGATGATTGCCGCCCTGACCTTCGCCACCCTCAGCGCGGGCGCGCTTGCGCAGGATGTGACGGTGATGATTTCTGGCGGCTTCAAAGCGGCGCTGGAGAAGCTGACGCCGCAGTACGAAGCGCAAAGCGGTGACAGGCTCATTGTGATCTCCGGCCCGTCGATGGGCAAAACGCCGCAGGCCATTCCGGCCCGGCTCGCCCGGGGCGAAAAAGCGGACGTGGTGATTATGGTGGGCGATGCGCTGGCGAAACTGGAACAGGATCGCAGGACGGCGGCGGGCTCCCGCGTGGAGCTGGCGGATTCGCCCGTCGGGATGGTCGTCAAAGCGGGCGCGCCGGTGCCGGATATCAGTACGGTGCCTGCCCTGCGGCAAACGCTGCTGAAGGCGCACTCCATAGCTTATTCCGACAGCGCCAGCGGCCGGTATGTAGAGAGTCAGCTGTTCCGTAAGCTGGGCATCGACGGCCAGGTTCACGATAAAGCGCACCGGGTTGAGCGCATCCCGGTGGCGTCTGAAGTGGCAAAAGGGAAATACGATCTCGGCTTTCAGCAGGTGAGCGAGCTTCTGCCGGTCCCGGGGGTGACGTTTGTGGGTAAGTTGCCTGACGACATGCAGTACATTACCCGTTTCGCCGGAGCCGTAACGCAGAAGGCTGACCATCCCGAACAGGGAAAAGCGCTGCTGGCCTTTCTCTCTTCGCCACAGGCCGCCAGCGTCATTACGGCAACGGGCTTAACGCCCGTCAGTGCACCTCGCGATACTGCTCGGTAATTAGCGTTTCGAGTTCGGCAGCAATATAGGACTGTATCCGCCCGCGGCGGCGGATCAGCCCCACGGTTCGCCTGACCTCAGGCTCGGTTAAAGGTACCGACGTCAGCAGCGAATGCTCTGCACGGGGCATTGACATGGCGGGAACGGCCGCAATGCCGATCCCGGCTTCAACCATCCCCAGCATGGTCGTCACGTGCCGCGTTTCGCAGATGCTGGGGCGCTCAGGCCGAATATGCCCGACCCGCTGGTCGAGAAGATTGCGGTTGCCGGAGGTCTTATCCAGACCGATATAATCCTGCTGATAAAAAGCCTGCCACGTCAGGCTTTTTCTTTTTGCAAGCGGGCTGTCGCGCCGGCAGGCGGCCACGTAGACATCCTCCACCAGCGGGACAAACTCGATGTCGGGCTGCAAACTCCGGGCAAAGCAGATACCAAAATCCGCCTGTCCGCGGGTGACGGCCTCGATAACATTTCCGGCGCTGCTGTCGATCAGTTTTATGCGCACGCGGGGGTAACGGGACTGAAAGCGGCGGATAACATCCGGCATAAAGTAACAGGCGGCGGACGGCACCGTCGCCACGGTGATTAGCCCCGTACGCTCCTCGCTGGCCTTATCGATATCCGAAAGCATGGACTCCACATCAGCAAGCAGCTGTCCGCATCGGTCGGCAAAGGTCTGTCCATACAGGGTCAGCGTGACGCGCCGGGTGGTTCTGTCGAACAGTTTTGTCCCCAGTGCCGCCTCCAGCTTTTCAATTCTGCGACTCAACGCCGACTGGGAAAGGCAGATAGACTCCGCCGCAAGACGGAAATTGCCATATTCCAGTAAAGCGCGGAAGGCATAGAGATCGTTGAGGTCAAAATTGACGGGCATACTGACGGGATCCTTAAGCACGGTAGGGTAAGAAGAGATTTATCATAGTCGGGCACGACATACTTCACAAAATGAAGGGGATACCCCTAAAGCGCTATCAACCTGACGGCACATAGTGATAGTTTATGCGGGCTGGATTCCTCTTAAACAGGCTGCCAGTCTGCATGCAGCCGAAGAGGAGTGTCATACTGCTTAACAGAGTATGTTGGCATGCTAACAGCCCCTGACCTTTCCATTTTGTTCACGTGCGAGTAACGAGCAAAGCGATGATTAAGTGGCCCTGGAAAACGAACGACGCTGGTCGAAATATGGCGCTGCCCTGGGATGAGGCTCTGGCGATCCCCGTGCTGGCGAATCTCTTGCCTGAAGAGCAATCAAAGCTGATTCAGCTGGCCGAGCGTTTTTTACAGCAAAAACGGCTGGTACCGCTACAGGGCTTCGAACTGGATCCGCTTAAAAATTCCCGCATCGCCCTGCTCTTCTGCTTGCCGGTGCTGGAGCTGGGTATCGAATGGCTGGATGGCTTCCACGAAGTGCTGATCTACCCGGCGCCGTTTATCGTCGATGATGAGTGGGAGGATGACATCGGGCTGGTGCACAACCAGCGTATGGTGCAGTCCGGGCAAAGCTGGCAGCAAGGGCCAATCATCCTCAACTGGCTGGATATTCAGGACTCGTTCGATGCCTCGGGCTTCAACCTGATCATTCACGAAGTGGCGCATAAGCTGGATACCCGCAACGGCGATCGCGCCAGCGGCGTGCCGCTGATCCCGCTGCGTGAAGTCGCGGGATGGGAGCACGACCTGCACGCGGCGATGGAAAACATTCAGGATGAGATAGACCTGGTGGGTGAAAGCGCGGCCAGCATTGATGCCTATGCCGCGACCGATCCCGCCGAGTGTTTTGCGGTACTGTCCGAGTATTTCTTTAGCGCACCTGAGCTTTTCGCTCCGCGCTTCCCGGCGCTGTGGCAGCGTTTTTGCCAGTTTTATCAGCAGGATCCGCTCCAGCGTCTGCGGCAAAGTGAGGACGCAGCCAGCACCTCCCCTCATCCGTTCCACTAATGTTCAGCAGAGGTACGATCGGTCGATCGTACCCACACGCTCACCGCGAGAAACAGCAGCGCCATTCCCCATGCGGCAGTAATCAAAAACTGCTCACCGTAAAAGCGCGTCACCACGGGTACCAGCAGCGCGCTGGCCCCGTACCCCAGCGTATGGCTGGTGGCGATCACCCCTGCGCCTTTGCCCGTCGTCAGCCGATCGTTAAGCAAAAGCTGGTATCCCGGCGTGGCCATGGCGGCCCCCAGCGAGGTGATGACAATGCCCACGTAGAACAGGGCTAAACTGGCGAGACACATCAGCCCAAGACCCGCCACCATCAGTACCGCGGCAATCAAGAGTAACACTCTCGGGGTAAAATGCTGCGGGCGTACCACCAGAAACTGCGCCGCCAGGGTCGCCAGCGCGGCCAGACTCAGCAGCAGCGCGACATGATGGCTGATTTGCACGGCATCGCCATTAAATAACGGGTGAAGATGCGGCGATAAACCAAGCTGCATCAGGCTGACCAGCGCCGCCAGCAGCAGTGCCAGCACCAGGAAAGGCAGCATAGAGGCCTGTAACCGCGTCGACTGGTGCGCCACCGGCGGCAGCGGGGGATCGGCGGCTTCGCGCAGCACCAGCAGCAGCGCGATAAACGGCGCCAGCGCCATCAGCCAGAGCGGTGCGACCGGGCTGACGCTGAGCATCAGCGCGGCCAGAGGCGGTCCCAGCAGACGCCCGCAGCTCAGGCCAGAGCTTATTGTCGCCAGCGCCGCCATCCTTTTATCCAGCCCCGCGCGTTGAATGGCCCACGTCTGAGCCGCAGGCACCAGCCCTGATACCGTCAGGCCATACAGCATGCGCGACAGCACCAGGCCCGCCATTCCCCAGAGGGCATTCAGCGCACCGTTCGCCATCGCCCAGACCACCAGCGCCATCACGACAAAGCTCGCCAGATAGCCTCCCAGCGAGGCCAGCATAACGACCTTACAGCCGTGCCGCTCGCTCTGGCGTCCCCACCAGGGCGAGGCGGGTAAAAAGAGCATCGAGCCGAACATCAGCAGCCCGGCCCAGACGGAGAGCGACAGTCCAGTCAGGGAGACCAGCTGCGGCAGCATAACCAGCAAACCGTTTTGCCCAATACCTAATAAACCGGCGCCCAGTGCCAGGGGCCAGTTAGCTTTAGGGGTCACAACGTCAGTGAGATTCTCAGTACGGGTGCGCATAAAATTGTGAAGATAATGTCAATAAATGTGTGGAAATTATGAAGTTTATGAAAACAAATATTGCAAAAATAGTTGCCACTGTAAACAGAATGAATATCATAACGAGAATTATTATCAGTCATGGAATGAGGTACAACTATGCGTACTCTGCCCCGCTCCGCCGGTACAGATGTTGCGGCCCAGTGTTTTTTGAACGCGCTGCTGCGCGAAACGAAGGACTGGCATTATCTTCCCGCAACCCGTGCGGATGAGTTATCACAGATTCATATCCCGCTCTCCCCAACCCAGGCCATTCGGGTTCCGGTACGCTATTTCTCCCCCACGCAGCATCACCAGTATCGTTTTCCGGCAACGCTGATTCAGGCCGACAGCGACGGCGGTGACACGGTCACATTTCATCAACTGATTGATTTCATTCTTCAAAAAGAGACGATAAAAGGCGATCTGGATGCCGATACGCTGGCTCGCTTTAAGCAGCGCGTCCTGGAAAGCCATACGCACACCTGGCAGGCCATTGATTTACGCCACAACTGGGCAAACCTGCGCGATAAGCCGCTGACGTTTGCCGAAGCGGAACAGGCGCTGCTGGTCGGCCATGCTTTTCATCCTGCTCCAAAGTCGCACGAGCCGTTCAACGAGGCCGAGGCGCGTCGCTATCTGCCGGATTTCGCCTCCCGCTTCCCGCTGCGCTGGTTTGCGGTTGAGCATGAGCTGATTACCGGCGACAGCCTGAATGTCTCCCTGCGGGAACGTCTGCTGCGCTTTGCAGCGCAGAGCGCGCCGGCCCTTCTCGGTCACTTCACCGACACCTGCTGGATGCTGCCGATGCACCCGTGGCAGGCCGACTATCTGCTGGAGCAGGACTGGTGCCAGCGTCTGGTAGAAAAAGGCGCCCTGCGCGATCTGGGCGAAGCCGGTGCGCAATGGCTGCCCACCAGCTCTTCCCGCTCGCTGTACAGTGAAACCAACAGCGACATGATTAAGTTTTCCCTGAGCGTGCGGCTGACCAACTCCGTGCGCACGCTGTCGGTGAAAGAGGTTATGCGCGGCATGCGCCTGGCACGCCTGGCGAAAACGGCACGCTGGCAGGAACTTCAGGCGCGCTACCCGACCATGCGCGTGATGCAGGAGGACGGCTGGGCGGGGCTGTGCGATGAGCACGGCGTCGTTCAGGAAGAGAGCCTGATGGCCCTGCGCGTCAACCTGCTGTTCGATACCCCTGAAACGCAAACCAACGTGCTGGTGAGCCTGACCCAGGCCGCGCCGGACGGCGGCGACAGCCTGCTCGCCGCGGCGGTGCGTCGTCTGAGCCAGCGTCTGGATCTCCCGCTCGCCCAGGCCGCGCGCTGCTGGCTGGACGCCTACTGCGACCGGGTATTGCTTCCGCTGTTCAGCGCCGAGGCGGACTACGGTCTGGTCCTGCTGGCGCACCAGCAAAATATCCTCGTTGAGATGCAGCAGGATTTCCCCGTTGGGCTGATCTACCGCGACTGCCAGGGCAGCGCTTGGACCGAAGGGGCCGACGCGTGGCTGAAAGAGGCAGGTGAAACCGAAGTGGAAAACCGCTTCGGTGAGAGCCAGCTGCTGCGCTACTTCCCTTATTACCTGCTGCTGAACTCTACCCTTGCCGTCACCGCCGCGCTCGCCGCTGCCGGTTTCGACAGCGAAGAGAACCTGATGTCCCGCGTGCGTGACGCGCTGGCCGAACTGCGCACGACGGCGAAGCAGACCCGCTGCCTCGATTACGTGCTCGACAGCCCGACCTGGAACTGCAAAGGCAACTTCTTCTGCTATCTGCACGATCGCAACGAAAACACCATCGTCGATCCGGCGGTGATCTATTTCGACTTTAGCAACCCGTTTTATAAGGAGAAGGCGTGATGGCAAACGCGAATATCGTCCATTCCGGCTACGGCTTTCGCTGCACGGTCACGGAACAAAACCTGCCGCTGACGCTGGGTCTCGACGGCAGCGCGGTGCTGGAGCGGCTGACCGGGCTCCCGGACGGCTGGCTGGTGGACGCCCTCGACCAGCTGTTTGTTGCCGCGCCCGCCCTGACCGGCATTACCCTGCCGTGGGCAGCCTGGCAGGATGAACCTCAGGCGCAGGCGCTGTTTAGCCTCGTTCACGGGGATTATCTGGCGCGTGAAAACTTCTGGCAGCTGCCGCTGTGGCTGAAAGGCGAACGTCCGCAGGCGAGCGGCGGAATGCAGTTTGACGAAAGCCGTCAGCTGTACTTCCCGCTGCGCCCTCACCGCCCGCAGAGCGAGGTGTACCGCCGTTACGATCCGCAGATTAAGCGCACCCTGAGCTTCCGCGTGGCGGACGTGGCGTTGGACGGCGAGCGTTTTACCCGCTGGATGAACAACCCGCGCGTAAATGCCTTCTGGGAGATGGCCGGTCCGCAGGCCGAGCAGGAGAACTACCTGCGTCGCCAGCTCGACTCGACTTATTGCTATCCGGTGATCGGCTGCTTTGACGATCAGCCGTTCGGCTATTTTGAACTCTACTGGGCGGCAGAAGACCGCATTGGCCGCCACTATCGCTGGCAGCCCTTTGACCGCGGGCTGCACATGCTGGTGGGTGAAGAAAACTGGCGCGGCGCGCAATACATCCGCAGCTGGCTGCGTGGCCTGAGCCACTATCTGTATCTCGATGAACCGCGCACCACGCGCATTGTCGCCGAGCCGCGCTTCGACAATCAGCGTCTGTTCCGCCATCTGGCGTCCGCCGGTTTCGACACGGTGAAAGAGTTCGACTTCCCGCACAAACGCTCCCGTCTGATCATGAGCGAGCGTCACCGCTTCTTCCACGAGGTGGAACTGTGAACGCACTCTGGCAGAAAGTGAACCGCGAGATGGTGGCGAAGATCCTCGCCGAACTGGAATATGAACGCACCCTGCGCGCCGAGCCGGTTTCGGCGGACAACTGGCGCATCAGTATGGGCAACGCGTGCTGGCAGTTTCGCGCCACGCGTGGGATATGGGGCTGGCTGCATATTGACCCTGATACCCTGACCACCACCAGCGGCGCGGCGGTCGAAGCGGAAAACGCGCTGCTGCAACTGGCCACCGTGCTGGAGATGAGCGACGCGCAAACGGCGGAGCACATGGAAGATCTCTACGCCACGCTGCGGGGTGACATGCAGCTGTTGCAGGCACGTGAAACGCTGGATGCCGATGCGCTGATCCACCTCGACCCGGACGAACTACAGTGCCTGATGCGCGGTCACCCGAAGTTTATTTTCAACAAGGGACGCCGCGGCTGGGGGCTGGATGCCCTGCGCCTGTACGCGCCGGAATATCGCGGGCGTTTCCGCCTGCACTGGGTCGCCGTGCAGCGCGAGCGTCTGGTCTGGAGCAGCGACGCCGATTGCGATATTAACGCCCTGCTCGCCAGCGCCATGGATGATGCCGAGCGCGAACGGTTCAACGCCCGCTGGCAGGAGCTGGATCTGGACGACAGCTGGCTGCCGGTGCCGCTGCACCCGTGGCAGTGGCAGCAAAAAATTGCCATTCATTTCCTGGCGCAGCTCGCGCGCGGTGAGATGGTGGAGCTGGGTGAGTTCGGCGATGAGTATCTGGCGCAGCAGTCCCTGCGCACGCTGACCAACGCCAGCCGTCGCGCGCCGTATGACATCAAGCTGCCGCTGACCATCTACAACACCTCCTGCTATCGCGGTATTCCGGGCAAGTATATCGCCGCCGGTCCGCTGGCCTCGCGCTGGCTACAGCAGCAGTTCGCCAGCGATGCCACGCTGATTCGCTCCGGGGCGCAGGTGCTTGGCGAACCCGCAGCCGGATATCTGTCGCATCCGGGTTATGCCGCATTGCCTGAGGCGCCGTACCGCTATCAGGAGATGCTGGGGGTGATCTGGCGCGAGAACCCATCCTGCTATTTACAGGATGGCGAACAGGCGGTGCTGATGGCGGCGCTGATGGAAACCGATAACCAGGGGCGCCCGCTGATTGACGCGTGGATCAAACGCTCGGGGTTAACCGCTGACGCATGGCTGGAAAAGCTGTTTGAGGCGACGGTGATCCCCTTCTACCACCTGCTCTGCCGCTACGGGGTGGCGCTCATCGCCCACGGCCAGAACGTCACGCTGGTGATGAAAGATTACGTTCCGCAGCGCATTTTGCTGAAGGATTTCCAGGGCGACATGCGCCTGGTGGATGAAGATTTCCCGCAGATGCAGAGCCTGCCGGAGCAGGTAAAAGCGGTGACGGCGCGCCTCAGCGCGGATTACATCATCCACGACCTGCAAACCGGCAACTTTGTCACGGTACTGCGCTTTATATCCCGCCTCACCCTGCAATGCGGCGTGAGCGAAACCCGCTTCTATCAGATCCTGGCGCTGGTATTACGTCGCTATATGGCCGCCCATCCGGATCTTGCGGCGCGCTTCGCCAAATTCGACCTGTTTAAGCCGCAGATTATTCGCGTGATCCTCAACCCGGTCAAACTTACCTTCTCTGAACACGACGGCGGCAGCCGCATGCTGCCGAACTACGTCTGCGATCTTGATAACCCTCTTTTTCTGGTCTCCCAGGAGTCAGCGCAATGAAAACCTATGATTTCATCGGCATTGGTATCGGTCCGTTCAACCTCAGTATTGCCGCGCTGGCAGAGGGGCTGGACGGTTTTAGCTCGCTGTTTCTTGAACGCAAGCCGCACTTCTCCTGGCACCCGGGGATGATGGTGCCGGACTGCCATATGCAGACCAGCTTCCTGAAGGATCTGGTCAGCGCCGTGGAGCCAACCAACCGCCACAGCTTCCTGAACTATCTGGTACAGCGCAAAAAGTTCTACCGTTTCCTCACCACCGAGCAGCGCACCGTGTCGCGCGAGGAGTTTGCCGACTACCTGTGCTGGGCGGCGGATAACCTCACTAACCTGGCCTTCAGCCAGCAGGTACAGCAGGTCAGCTTTGATGAGCAAAACGGCCTGTTTGAGGTCGTGACCCAGCGGGATCGCTTCCTGGCGCGCCACGTCTGCGTGGGGATTGGGAAGCAGATCAATCTCCCAGACTGCGTCACCGCGCAGGACGACACCTGCTTCCACGCCAGCGAAATGATGCTGCGCACGCCGGATTTAGCGGGCAAGCGCGTCACCGTCGTCGGCGGCGGCCAGAGCGGTGCCGATCTGTTTTTAAATATCTTCCGTGGGGAGTGGGGGCAGCCGCTGAGCCTCAACTGGGTGTCGCGCCGCAACAACTACAACGCGCTGGATGAAGCCGCGTTTGCCAATGAGTATTTCACGCCGGAGTACGTGGACAGCTTCTCGACCCTTGGTGACGACGCCCGACGTCAGATGTTGCAGGAGCAGAAGATGACCTCCGACGGGATCACCACGGAGTCGCTGCTGGCCATCTATCGCGCCATGTATCACCGCTTCGAAGTGCTGCGCGAAAAACCCTGGGCGCACCTGATGCCGTCCCGCTCGGTGACGGCGCTGACGCGCCAGGAAACCGGACATCGCCTCAGCATCCAGCATCACCTGGACGGCGGGCGCGAACAGCTGGAGAGCGACGTGGTGATTTTCGCCACCGGCTACCGCGCCGTGCAGCCCGCGTTTCTCGCCCCGCTCTCTTCCCGACTGCGTCTGGATGAGAATGAAGCCTTCTGCATCAACAACGATTTCACCCTTGAATGGGACGGCCCGCAGAGCAACCGCCTGTTTGCCGTCAATGCCGGGATGCACCGTCTCGGTATTGCCGAACCCCAGCTCAGCCTGATGGCCTGGCGCGCGGCGCGAATTTTGAATCGCGCTCACGATGACGAGCCGTTTGAGCTGGCAACCACCCCCGGCGTGATCCACTGGCGGAGCACCACCAGCCCGGAGAGCAGCCAGGTTTTTAAATCATTAATGAAGACCACCGAGTACTGACACACACATTCAGGATCAACATAACAATGAAACGTTCTCATCTTTGGGTTTTAAATCCGTGCTTGCTTGCCATGCTTTCTACCTCTGCGTGGGCGGAAGAACAAAAGGAAGAAGATATTGTGGTCTCCGCCAGCCGGGCACATCGCAGCGTGGCAGAGATGGCGCAAACCACCTGGGTTATTGAGCGGGCGGAAATTGAGCAGCAGGTTCAGGGCGGGAAAGAGATTAAAGACGTGCTGGCCCAGCTGATCCCCGGCATGGACGTCAGCAGCCAGGGACGTACCAACTACGGCATGAACCTGCGCGGTCGCTCCATGATGGTGATGGTGGACGGCGTACGTCTGAACTCTTCCCGCAGCGACAGCCGCCAGCTCGACTCTATCGATCCGTTCAACATTGACCGTATCGAAGTGATCTCCGGCGCCACCTCGCTGTACGGCGGCGGCAGTACCGGCGGGCTGGTGAACATCGTCACCAAAAAAGGCCAGCCGGAGACCGAAGTGGAGTTCCAGACCGGGGCAAAAAGCGGGTTTAACAGCCATAACGACCATGATGAGAACGTCTCCGCAGCCGTGAGCGGCGGCAATGACAACGCCTCTGGCCGTCTGTCGGTCTCCTATCAGCGCTACGGCGGCTGGTATGACGGCAACGGCGACGAGGTGATTATCGATAACACCCAGACCGGCTTGCAGTATTCCGACCGTATCGACGTGATGGGGACAGGCACCATCAACATCGACGATCATCAGCAGCTCCAGTTAACCACGCAGTACTACAAGAGCGAATCCGACGGCAAGCACGGCCTGTTCCTTGGGGAGAATTTCGCTGCGGTCACGGGCGATGCCAAAGCCTATAACAAAGACAACCTGAACTCTGACCGTATCCCGGGCACAGAGCGTCACCTGATCAACCTGCAATACTCGAACACCGATTTCTGGGGTCAGGATCTGGTTGCGCAGATTTACTACCGTGACGAGAGCCTGACCTACTACCCGTTCCCGACGCTGAGCAAAGGCGCGGTGACCAGCATTGGCGCGTCCCAGCAGAAAACCGATTTTTACGGCGGCAAGCTGACGCTGAACAGCAAGCCGATGGACGACCTGACCCTCACCTGGGGTGTGGATGCCGACCACGAAACGTTCGATGCCAACCAGCAGTTCTTTGACTTGAGCAAAGCGGCGGCGAGCGGCGGCATGGAGCTGGACAATGCCTACAACGTGGGCCGTTATCCGGGTTACAGCATTACCAACCTCGCGCCGTTCCTGCAAGCCAGCTATGACATTGACGCCATCACCCTGAGCGGCGGCGTGCGTTACCAGTACACCGAAAACAAGGTGGACGATTTTGTCGGCTACGCCCAGCAGCAGGCAATCGCCACGGGCAAAGCGACCTCCGCTGACGCGGTGCCGGGCGGGAAAACCGACTACAACAACTTCCTGTTTAACGCCGGGATCCTTGGACGTCTTACCGAACAGCAGCAGCTGTGGTTTAACTTCTCCCAGGGCTTCGAGATCCCGGACCTGGCGAAGTACTACGGCTCCGGCACCTATCAGCTGGTCGATGGTCACTATCGCCTGCAAAACAGCGTCAACGTGAACGACTCAACGCTGGACGGTATTAAGGTCAATGCTTACGAGCTGGGCTGGCGCTTCACCGGCGATAACCTGCGTACCCAGGTGGCGGCGTACTATTCGCTCTCGGATAAAACCATCACCATCAACAAGAGCGACATGACCATCAACCTGGAGGACGATAAACGTCGTATCTATGGGGTTGAAGGCCAGGTGGACTACTTCTTCACCGACAGCGACTGGAGCACCGGGGCGAACTTTAACGCCATCAAGTCCGAAACGCGTGAAAACGGGAAATGGGAGAAGCTGACGGTCGACAGCGCCAGCCCGTCTAAAGCCAGCGCATGGGTTAACTGGGCGCCGGGCGACTGGGCCCTGCGCGTGCAGAGCACACAAACCTTCGACGTGTCTGACGCCGACGGTAAGAAGATTGATGGCTATAATACCGTTGATTTCCTGGGCAGCTACGCCCTGCCGGTGGGCAAAGTCAGCTTCAGCGTGGAAAACCTGCTGGACAAAGACTACACCACCGCCTGGGGCCAGCGCGCACCGGGGCTGTATAGCCCAACCTATGGCTCACCGGGTCTTTATACTTATAAAGGCCGTGGACGTACGTTTGGCCTGAACTACTCCGTTCTGTTCTGATCCTGCGCGCCGCCTGCGGGCGGCGCATTATGCTGTGCAATTTGAAAGCAAATTTGCTATTAAATCATCGGTTTGCTGAAATTCTCGGCAAACGAACAAAAACGATGTTTTCCCCTTTGACAAGGCGCACGCAGGTCGATAATATGCGCCTCGTTCACACGATTCCTCTGTAGTTCAGTCGGTAGAACGGCGGACTGTTAATCCGTATGTCACTGGTTCGAGTCCAGTCAGAGGAGCCAAATTTGAAAAGCCTGCTTTTAGAGCAGGCTTTTTGCTTTTCAGCGCATGAGAAATGCAGGACGGCGCCCGTTGCCGTTTTAGTGTTTACCCCCACCTCCTCACCTGTCCCTGTTATATATTCCACTAATAAATAGAATCATTAATATTAATAACACATAACTATCATTCATCAAATATCGATCGGCAAAAACTATTAATTACATTCCGTGTGATATTCATCACAAAACGGGATTGCTCAACGTTTATTATTTATCGCATAGCAAAAGCAAATCGTTAGACCAGGAAAAATAATCTCATCAAGAGCTAAAGTTTTTTACTTATATACCCTATGGAGGTAATTGCTTTGCCATGGAAAGACCCATCATCAAATGCATTTTTTAGCTGGCTTTACATAATATTATTTGGCGCGTGGGGAGGACTTGTCAGATATCTCCTTGACGTTAAGTCAGGCCAGTCGGGAAGAAGTTTATTTTCTGCGTTAGCACAAATTATTGTATCAGGATTTACCGGTGTACTTGCTGGGTTGATGTCACAAAGCCTTGGTTCAGTATTTCATACTTCGCTTGCAGTCAGCGGTATATCAGGTGCAATGGGTGTTGTTGCTCTTAATTATTACTGGAAGAAAATCTCTGGAGATAGTAATGATAAATCATGAATTTAGTAGAAAGACTGAAAAGAACCTTAAAGGAGTACATAAAGATCTTTCGGAGGTGATGAGAAAAGCATTGAAATTATCGCCTGTTGACTTCGGTATTTCTGAAGGGGTAAGAAACCAAAAACGACAGCTTGAGCTATTAGCATTAGGAAAATCCTTAACGTCTAAAAGCAGGCATTTAACGGGGCACGCCGTCGATGTATTCGCGGTCATCAACGGTACCGTTTCATGGGATTTTAAACATTATCAGACAATTGCAACGGCTGTTTTTCAGGCCGCTAAGGAGTTATCAGTTGATATTGAGTGGGGTGGCAACTGGACGGAAATAAAGGATGGCGTTCATTTTCAGCTATCACGAAAGATGTATCCTGAATAGAACCTAACACTTTTGACATGTATATTTCCGCAGAGAATACAGCGCATCGTTATTTTCCGGATGATTAACCATGTTCTTTTTACATAAATTTTATAATAGGAGAATGAGAATACAAAATCGCTTTTAATTATCACAGCACAAAATTATCCGTCAGGCGTTTATTTACTCGTTATTTATACAGGCGATGCTTAATTGCGCTGACAAAAAAACCATATATCTTATTGAATGAAATAAAAGGAATACCATCATGACAATTACTTATATTAAAACTGAACTTGCACCAGCCGACAACCAGCTCGCTGCATACCTTTATTTTACCTCAGATACCCCGGTAAGTTATTCTTACACTGTTACAAAAAGGACGACCAGTCCAACCAGCGTAGATTTTACCTATACATCGGATCTCATTTATGGTGTTACTCAAACCATTAAAATCCCTGTTATTGGTCTTTATGCGCAATATGCAAACAGTGTGCAGGTCGTATTTAAGGATGACACGGGTACTGAAGTTTTCAATCAGCCATTTATCATCAGTACAGAAGATCAGGAATATGATACATCTGTCATCTTCCACCTCGATATTGAGCAAACCGATCCTGCACTATTTACCTCTGTATGGGGAAACAGTTGGTTAATGGAATCCACTGGCCGAGGTTATGACCAAAATGGTGACCTGCGTTTTAACTTCTTATCGGTTTATCATCTCCAACCGCTGCGGATCCACAATGGCTACCTCTATACCGGCAGCGACGAAGATATGGCGTGGTACGGCCGTAGCTTTTTCAAAATTGATATCATGGGCAATGTCGTCCTTGAATTCGACATGCGTGATGCTGATGGCAATCACTATGCAAATACTCATGATGTAATCTGGGACTCCGCGGGCGACATTTATATGTTTGGCACCGATAGCCCTAACCGACTAACCAACACGATGGCGCAAGATGCGCTGGTTCTGAAATTTAACGATCAGACAGGGAAAATGATTTGGGCGAAAAACTATACCAGCGAATATAGTGGTTCTCAAATTCTGAATAACAATACGCCTAATGATGTCCATTTTAACTCTCTTACATGGATTGCAAGCAGCCCAAATAACGAAGAAGCCATTATTGTCCATTCTCGCACAACGAGTACAACTTTTGGTATCTCTATCGTTGATGGCAGTATCTTGTGGGCAATCGACACAGGTAATTTCAACCCTCAGTTCCCGGCAAAACAAGCGACTATTCATATTGATAATTCGGGTATTACTCATTTTGAAAATGGTGCCCATACGGTGTGCATTACGAATAATAGTGCTTTTTCTGCCAGTATCGATCCTACCGCAGGAAAATTTGTCTTATCAGTGTTCGATAACCGATCTTGCGTAGATGAAAATGGCAACCCCGTTATTCGTCCGATAAATGACGCAGCGACGTCGGACCCCTATCAAACAGATCCAGCCCGCATTCTGTTCTATGCGGTCGACTTAGCAGCAGGCACCGCTGTTGAGATTCATGCGCCTGTTGAACTCCCAACGACGCCTATCCTCCAATGGACCGACTTTATGGGAGGCGTGTTTGATCATGGTGATTATTTCACTATTTTTACCTGCCATGCGCGCTCATTCTTTATCAGTGACGTAGACGGTAATATGGTTGCCTCTATCTATGATGTGATTTCTTTATCTGATGGCGCTCCTCAATACCCAGGGGAGGCCTACCGTGCAAGATTATTTAATGAAACGGAGCTTACTGACGTCATCACTGCGGCATCTATTTATGCAAATTAATCAAATGATGTAACAATCTGGAACAGATGCAATTGATCACTGCATATGTTAATAGGGGGTCATGTCGAGCCATGACCCCTTGATGCTATATACGAAGCGCACAGGTCATGACTTCATCGCCGAAAAGATTGAGCCATTATTCATACCTGAAGGCGCTAATGTAAATTTATCGTTATAGTCTTGCGCCAGGGAAAGTAGTATTTGCGTCACCCGCCCTGCGGATAGTTGCGCGCTGCGACTAAAATGCGTTTGTTTATATAGCCAGTTGATAAAGCACCTGCTGGCCGTTAAAGAGAGCCTTTTAGCGTTACTGCTATCCCCCCCTGTTAATGGGCAAACCATCTTACGGTTTCTTCCCTGCTCCCAAAGCTGCCACTGACTTTGCCACCAGCCATGCTGTGACGTTCTCTGAAAATTCCAGGGTATATCACTATCATTATCGTTGATTTCTTCTTCTATAAACCACATTTCACCTTGCCCCAGGCGAAACAAATTTGCCCAGGCGGTAATGACTGCTCCCCGAAGAAAGCATTCGTGTGAAATAACATGCATCTTTACCTCAGGAAAGAGGAGATTCAGTATTCGAAAATGCCCGTGAGCCGCTATCACCGGGCGCACAATCGAACCTCTGGCGTTACATTTCAGAGCCGCGCTTCCATACTGTATTTCATCGAACTGGCTCCGACGCAGAAACTGTGTCTCTCGCATATCAACGCGTTTTACAATATCAGCGTGATGCAAATCAGGCTCTATATTTCCCTTCCAGTGATAACGTAATGTTTCCCCACTTTGATGCTCAGTAAAATTAGTGGAGAGATGAATAATATTACCGCGAATGGCATCAAAACTGATCAGGACATACAATTTCTGTTCTGCAATTCTCCCCTGGAACGGTACAACCAGTGACACAGTTTCAATACGTTCTGGATACACTATTTTTCTTTGCTTTTGCTGTTTGGGTGTCCAGACTTTTTTGCAGGCGCGGCACTGAACGCGCTGTGTCCCCCGTGGGTTATAACCATAACAAATAGTTTTCGGGCAATAACATTCAGGGCAAAAATAACCGTTTTCTAAGGCATAGGCGCTTAAGCAAGAAAAAAGCCATTCATTAAATTGTTGTTCATTAAACAGAGGGGGATAACTCCCACATGCCCGGCAGTGCAATGCTGGATATCCCAGCCTGTAGTCTGGCCAACTGTAATCTTCAGATGCTGAGACTGGCAGCCCTAAATTACGGCAACCAAACGATTTACAGGTATTAATCGTAAACAGAATCAATATTAATCACCAACGATTTGAATGGGTCGGTGATTTTGCCGCATAACTCTTGCATAAGTGTGTGAGCAGGTTCGCATAAAAAATCCTTTCAGAACGTAAAGTAGCGAATCTTTATATGACTGAAAGGAACGACTTATGAAGATAAAGTTAATCGCTGCGGGTATTCTGACGACGTTACCATTTTGGGCCTGCGCTAAGGACGTCACCATCCTTTATACCAATGATCTCCATGCTCATGTAGAACCTTATAAAGTGCCATGGATTGCTGACGGCAAACGGGATATTGGTGGCTGGGCGAATATCACTACTCTGGTAAAAGAGGAAAAATCAAAAAGTAAAGCGACATGGTTTTTTGATGCAGGTGACTATTTCACTGGCCCTTATATTAGTAGCTTAACGAAGGGAAAAGCAATTATTGATATTATGAATACCATGTCGTTTGATGTTGTAACGATAGGAAATCATGAATTTGATCATGGCTGGGATAATACATTATTACAGCTAAGCCAGGCGAAATTCCCTGTCGTACAGGGCAACATATTCTATGAGAACAGCAGCAAATTATTCTGGGATAAACCTTATACCATCGTCGAAAAAGATGGCGTGAAAATTGGCGTCATTGGTTTGCACGGCGTGTTTGCCTTCAATGATACCGTCTCCGCGGCAACGCGCGTAGGCATTGAAGCGCGGGATGAAATTAAGTGGTTACAGCGCTATCTGGATGAACTGAAAGGCAAAGTCGACCTGACCGTATTGCTGGTCCATGAAGGTACACCGGCGCGTCAGTCCAGTATGGGAGGGACCGACGTACGACGTGCACTGGATAAAGATATTCAAACTGCAAGCCAGGTGAAAGGTCTGGATATTCTGATTACGGGACATGCGCATGTCGGTACGCCGGAACCGATTAAAGTTGGCAATACGCTGATCCTCTCGACCGACAGCGGCGGCATTGATGTGGGGAAACTGGTACTGGACTACACGAAGCCGCATCAGTTTACGATGAAAAATTTTGAGCTTAAAACCATTTACGCCGATGAGTGGAAGCCCGATCCGCAAACGAAACAGGTTATAGACGGCTGGAATAAGAAACTGGATAAAGTAGTTCAACAAACGGTGGCGCAGTCGCCGGTTGAGTTGACGCGCGCGTATGGTGAATCAGCCCCACTGGGTAATCTGGCTGCGGACGCTCTACTGGTGGCTGCGGGTAAAAATACTCAGCTAGCCTTGACCAACTCGGGCGGCATTCGCAATGAGATCCCGTCGGGCGCAATTACGATGGGTGACGTCATCAGTACGTTCCCCTTCCCTAACGAGCTGGCCACAATGGATCTTACGGGTAAACAATTACGCACGTTGATGGAACATGCCGCAAGTTTAAGTAATGGCGTCTTGCAGGTTTCAAAAGGCCTGGAGGTGAAGTATGACAGCAGTAAACCAATCGGTCAGCGGGTCGTCGTATTTAACCTTAATGGCAAGCCGATTGAGGATGCGACAGTCTACCACATTGCCACTCAGAGCTTCCTTGCTGACGGCGGCGATGGTTTTACCACCTTTACCGAGGGTAAAGCGCGTAATACAACAGGCGGTTACTACGTTTCTAATGCCGTGATCGATTACTTCAAAGCGGGCAACACTATTACGGATGAGCAGCTCAACGGCATGCGCGTTGCTGATGTGAAAAAGTAAAGGTTCTTACCATACAGGCTTTTGGCGCCGCATTGGTGATGAATGCATTGAAATAAAATAAACGTTTAAGGGTTCATACCTCTACATGGACCCTTTTCAAGCTATTATTTTTTTCAAGGGAATTGATTATGAAGAAAAATATAAAGCTGAGCCTGATTACGTTATGTTGGTTCGCAACGTTAACCGCCTCAGTTCATGCAAAAGATGTAACTATTTACTATACCAACGATCTACATGCTCATGTCTCTCCTGGGAAACTACCCACCGTTGACAAAGAACGTCTGGTAGGAGGTTTTGCGAATATAGCGACCATCGTCAATGATGCTAAGAAAATAAGTAAAGATGTTTTTTTCTTTGATGCAGGTGATTACTTTACCGGGCCCTATATAAGTACCCTGACCAAAGGCGAAGCCATTATTGATATCATGAACACCATGCCCTTTGATGCTGTGTCAGTGGGAAACCACGAATTTGACTATGGCGTTGATAACATGGTTAAGCAGTTATCAAGAGCACACTTCCCCATTTTGTTAGGTAATGTTTTTTATACCAACAGTGAAAAGCCCGTCTGGAATACCCCTTGGACGGTTGTCGAAAAAGATGGCATCAAAATTGGCGTAATCGGGGTACATCAGAAATTTGCATTTTATGACACGATTGCAGCTAAGGCTTACGCTGGTTCAGAGGCGCGTGATGAAGAGCCTTATATTCAAAAAGGGCTTGATGCCTTAAAAGGTAAAGTGGATATCATCGTGCTGCTTATTCATGAAGGTACGCCAGCGCGCCAGTCAAGCTATGGAAACAAAGACGTAGCCAGAATGCTACAAGCTGATATCGATACCGCGAAGAAATTTAAGGGTATTGATGTATTAATCACAGGCCATGCCCATGTAGGGACGCCAGAACCGATTAAAGTTAATGACACTATCATTGTTTCAACGGATGCCTATGGTACTGACATTGGTAAATTAGTATTGGATTTTAACCCTCAGACGAAGAAAATTGTGCGTTACAAAGGTGAATTAATCACTGTATTTGCTGATGAATATAAACCTGATCCAAAAGTTCAGCTTAAAATTGATGAGTGGAATGCCAGTCTGAAAAAAATCACTGGCCAGGTTATTGGTTCGACAACGGCGCACTTTACGCGTTCATATGGGGAATCATCACCCGTCGGTAATTTGATAATTGATGCCATGATGGCAAAAGTGCCGGATGCCGTCGTTGGATTACAAAACAGCGGAGGGATACGTGCTGATTTCCCACAGGGAAATTTAACCTACGGCGATGTTATTACCACCTTCCCGTTTAATAATGACCTGGTTGAAATGGATCTTACCGGAAAAGATCTCACCGATTTAATGATCCATGCGACTAATCTCACCAATGGTATTTTGCAAGTATCAAAAAGCGTTCATGTTGTCTATGACAGTACAAAACCGCTGGGCAAACGTCTCATTAAATTCACTGTCAATAATCAACCCATAGATCCGACCAGGATATATCGGGTTGCTACACACTCATTTTGTGCGACAGGTGGCGATGGATTTGAAGCATTTTTAAAAGGGAAAAATATTAAAACTATTAACAGCACTACCTCTGCCGATTCAATTATTGATTATGTGAAGGCGCATAGCCCAGTTAAACCCGATCATGAAATGAGGGTGACTGATGTAAGCGCAGCAAAATGAATTAAACAAGAAGTGATTAAATACTGACATGTATTTTAAATACCACTCGCTTTTCAACATACTCCCATTAAAGGAAATACACGCATGAAAAAAATGAAATATCTTTTACCAGGCGCATTGATAATGCTCCCCTTCATTGCGTTTGCGGACTCTGGTAATAATGAATATCTATCAGACTGGTGGCATCAAAGCATTAATATAGTCGGCAGCAACTCTACTCGCTTTGGGCCACAAAAAAGGTCCGATCTCTATCCAGAATACCGTGCGTGGGCACATGTGGATTGGTTTGATTTTTACGGCTATGCGGATTTACCTAAATTTTTTGGTTTGGGAAATGACAACGACATTGGTATTTGGGACAATGGCTCGCCATTCTTTACAGAAATAGAGCCACGTTTTAGTATCGGTAAATTAACGGGACTTGATCTGAGCGTTGGTCCATTTAAAGAATGGTATTTTGCTCACAACTATATTTATGATGCGGGTACTAACGAAGGACAGCGTCAAAGTACCTGGTATATGGGAATTGGGACGGATATTGATACGGGATTACCGATAACTTTATCTGCAAACATCTACGCTAAATACCAGGGGAATAATTATAACGCCGCCAACGAAAACGAATGGGATGGATATCGCTTTAAATTAAAATATGCTATTCCTTTAACTACACTGTTTGGCGGGAAGCTAAATTACGTCGGTTTCACCAATTTTGATTTTGGCTCAGACTTAAAAGACGAATCAGGTGGCGAGCAACCCTTTTACTCCCGTACTAATGATTCAATAGTTTCTACCCATATCCTCAGCTTAGTTTACTCTCACTGGAGCTATGGCGCCACCCTTCGTTATTTCTATCATGGTGGGCAATTTGAAGAAGGCAGTAAAGCATATAATAGCAAAGGGCAGATCACCCGTATAGACTCTACGGGGTGGGCCTACTATTTAACTGCCGGATACACTTTTTAAATATGTCTAAAAGGAATTAGACATTAAGAAATAAAATAATATTGCCATTCATTTATGGATGGCATTATTTTATTTAACCCGGTACACGCATCACCCAGGAAGACTTAGAGCCACTCTTACCGTTCCCGGCAGACAATGCGCCGCCGGGCAAAAACTAAATCTGATAATCAATCGCCACCTCTTCCGGCTCCATCACCTGGCGTTTGATCTCATCCACGGAGAGCCCCGCATTGCACAGCTCGATAAAACGCCACACATAGTTACGCTGAAGCTGTCCGCGCTTTAGACCGAGCCAGACGGTGTTCGCATCGAACAGATGACGCGTATCCAGACGCACCAGATTTCCGGCCTCATATTCGCCGCCAGACTGCTCGGCCACCAGGCCAATCCCCAGCCCTAACTCGACGTAGGTTTTGATCACGTCGGAATCCTGCGCACTCAGCACCACGTCCGGCGTGAGCCCTTTACGCTTGAACGCTTCATCTATGCGCGAACGCCCGGTAATGCCCTGCCGGTAGGTGATAAGCGGCCATTTGACGATCTCTTCCAGCGTCAACGGTGAAACCTGGTTCAGCGGGTGTTCGGCGGGTAATAGCAGGCTGTGGTGCCAGCGGAACCACGGGAACGCCACCAGCAGCGGGTCATTGCTCAGCCGTTCACTGGCGATACCGATATCGGCCCCACCGTTATGCAGCAGCACTTCAATTTCCTGCGGCGTGCCCTGGATCAGTTCGAGACGTACGTCCGGGAAGATCTCACGAAATGCTTTGATAACCGTCGGAAGGCTGTAACGCGCCTGTGTATGGGTGGTGGCGATAGTCAGCACACCGGAAGCGTCGTTGGTAAAGAGATCCGCCAGCCGACGAACGTTGCTGGCCTCGTTGAGAATGCGCTCAGCGATGGTCAGCAATGCCTTGCCTGGCTCGGTCATACCCAGCAGGCGCTTGCCGCGACGGATAAAAATCTCAATGCCTAACTCCTCCTCCAGCTCGCGGATATGTCGGCTGACGCCCGACTGAGAGGTGTAAAGCATATTGGCGACTTCGGTCAGGTTGTAATCCCGCCTGGCCGCCTCACGAATAATTTTAAGTTGCTGGAAATTCACAATTCACTCCGGCGCATCTGACATAAGGCTATTGTTAGAGTCAGCCGGGCTGGAGAACAAATAATAAAAACCAGCATCTTATGCTTATTTGGAATATCAGCTGACGAGTTGCAGCTCGCGATTTTCCAGCGACGGCTTACTGACCAGAGACATCAGGATCTCTTTCACCGCCTGCGCCTGCGGTGACAGGGAGCCGCGCGCGGACATATTCAACGACAGCGGTAAGCTCATGGATGGCGTGGTGATGCGGGCCATCCAGCCGTTCGCCGCGCTGCACAGTGAACGTGCGGCAGATTCGGGCAGAACCGTTACACCCATGCCGCTGGCAATGGCGGCAGTCAGCGTGGAAATAGAATCAATCTCGCCGATAATTTTGGCCGTCAGACGACGCAGCGAGAACGCTTCGTCAACGCGCACGCGCACGGCACTGTAGTCGCGCGGCAGGAACAGGTTCATCTCTGCCACAGCGGTTAAATCAATGCTCTGACCGGGACAATCACGGGTACCGACCAGGTAAAGATCTTCCTTCAGCAGCGGCTGGCTGGTGATCCCGGCAACCGGGGAGCGATCGTACAGCACCGCCATATCCAGCTGACCGTTGAGCAGTTTGTCATTGAGCACGGAACCACTGTTCTCATGCAGATAAACCAGCACTTCCGGTAGCTCCGCGCGCACCGCCTGAAGCAGCGGCATGGTGACAGACGATGCGGCCGTTCCCGGCGCAAGGCCAATGGAGACATGGCCACTCAGGGTCTGACCCACATTGTGCACGGCAAGCTGCGCCTGTTCACACTGACGCAGGATCGTGCGGGCATGGGTATATAAAATTTTTCCCGCTTCGGTAGGCGTTACGCCGCGCTTGGTGCGGATCAACAGTTGCTGGTCCATTTCGCCTTCCAGAGTCGCGACCTGCTGGCTCAGCGCAGGCTGCGCGATATGCAGCACTTCAGCCGCCTGGGTCAGGCTGCCGATATCGACGATTTTTACGAAGTATTTCAGTCGTCTTAAGTTCATGTTGCCCCCTGTTCGAAAATAGCGTGCCGGTAACGGCTGTGTTGTTAAACAGGTTTTGCAATATGGATGCCAGTTTTTTGCAGCGGGTGTATGTCGCTGCTAAGCGGCTGAAAATAAGGAAAGCCAATCACTGGTGCCTGTTTTAAGACGGGGACAACGGTTTCCGATCTGCCCCATTCGGGGTATATCTGCACAATAATGGTGCATTCCGTTGGCAAAAACGTCACTTTGCTGGTTTTGTCAGCAAACAGTTCAAAGTCGGCGATCCATCCTTTGACAAGGCGTACGCAGGTCGATAATATGCGCCCCGTTCACACGATTCCTCTGTAGTTCAGTCGGTAGAACGGCGGACTGTTAATCCGTATGTCACTGGTTCGAGTCCAGTCAGAGGAGCCAAATTTGAAAAGCCTGCTTTTAAAGCAGGCTTTTTGCTTTTCTGCGTTCGGTCAGTTTGTCGGGTGGCGCTGCGCTTACCCGACCTACATTCTGCGTTCTGTAAAATTGTCGGGTGGCGGCTTCGCCTTACCCGACCTACGGTCCTGTAGGCCCGGTAAGCGCAGCGCCACCGGGCATAGCAAGCTTCACCGGCATCCCCGACCGCCGTTCCAGCTCAGCGCCCGCCCCTTCACTTATTAGCTGCGTCCTTTGTGCGGCTGAAATGGGCAGCGGCACCTTATTTGTCGATTCAAATTCCGCGCGATTGCGTGACAGCGGCTCGTGAACCTCTACCCAACGGCTACCGTCCGGCTCGGTGGTCACCTTTAAGGGCTGATCGATAAGCTGTACCCGCGTCCCCACCGAAACGTTATCGAACAGGTATTTAATATCGTTATTACGCAGGCGAATGCAGCCCTGGCTGACGCGCAGACCAATGCCGAAATTTGAGTTGGTACCGTGGATCGCGTACAGCCTGCCGATATAGAGGGCATACAGCCCCATCGGGTTATCCGGCCCGGCGGGAACGAACGCGGGCAACGTTTTCCCCTCTTTCGCGTAAGCGCGTCGCGTATTTGGCGTGGGTGACCAGGTTGGGCCTTCCTGTTTGCGCTCAACGGCGGTTACCCAGTTACGCGGCGTTTCGCGCCCGGCCTGACCGATGCCAATAGGCAGCACCTCAACCGTGTTGCTGCCGGGTGGATAATAGTAAAGTCGCATTTCCGCGACGTTCACCACAATCCCCTCGCGCACGGTTGGTGGCAGAATAAGCTGCTGGGGTACCACCAGCTGTGTTCCGGCTCGCGGTAAAAACGGATCCACCCCCGGGTTGGCTTCCAGCATATTGCTCAACCCCTGTCCGTGCTGCGCTGCAAACGCTTCGAGCGGCAGAGTATTGCCCTCAGGCACGGTGATGGTGATCGGCGCCCCCACCAGACGGCTGCCCTCGGGAGGGAGGGGGTAGGTTACAGCAGATGCAGCGGGAACCAGAATACCAAGCGTAAAAACGAACGAGGCAAATCGAATCATAGTGTTCTGTACTCAGTCAAAGAGAAAGCCTGCCGGTGGGCAGGCTTAGCCTGCTCATTCAGTCATCTTTTCGTCGTGCGCCATCTCCGGGTAAGGACTTTTTCTGCTTCAACAATCATGAACATCGCAAACCCAATCAGGAAGGTAATGATCCAGTAGCGGAACGGTAGCGCTTCGGTACCGAACAGCATTTGCATGAACGGCGCATAGATGATCAGAAGCTGAAGAGCCAGAAGTACGCCGCTCACGATCCATATCCCCTTGTTAGCCAGCAGACCTTTACTCAGGGAGAAGCCGTCGGTGACGCGGCAGTTGAGCATGTAAAACCACTGGGCGGTGACCAGCGTTTGCAGCAACACGGTGCGGATGAACTCCGGCGAGTAGCCGCGAGGTTGCAGCCAGGCCTCCAGCACAAAGGCGCTGATGGCAATCATCAGGCCGACAAACACCACTCGCCAGATGGCATACCCGTCCATCACATGCAGGTTAGACTTACGCGGCGGCCGGTTCATGATGTCCTTCTCACCCGCTTCAAACGCCAGGCCAAACGACAGCGTTGCCGAGGTTGCCATGTTCATCCACAGGATCAGTACCGGTGTTAATGGGATCAGGTTTCCCGCCAGCAGGGCAATTATGATCAGCAAGGCCTGGGCGATGTTGCTCGGGATAACGAACAAAATGGTCTTTTTCAGGTTGTCGTAGACCCGACGCCCTTCATGGACCGCCCGGGCAATGGTGGCAAAGTTATCATCCGTTAACACCATATCGGCGGCTTCTTTGGTGACTTCAGTACCTTTGATCCCCATCGCGATGCCGACATCCGCCCGCTTCAGCGCCGGCGCATCGTTCACCCCGTCCCCGGTCATTCCGACCACTTCCTGCTTACTTTGCAGCGCCTGCACCAGGCGGAATTTATCTTCCGGGCTGGTGCGGGCAAAGATATCGTATTTTTGCGCCGCCTCGCTCAGCTGGTGGTCGTCCATCGCCTCCAGCTCGCGCCCGGTAATGGCGCTCGCCGCGTTGCCAATACCCAGCATCTGTCCAATGCTCATCGCCGTTTGTGGATGATCCCCGGTAATCATTTTCACGCGAATGCCCGCCTGCAAGCAGTCGGCAATGGCCGAAATGGCTTCCGGGCGCGGGGGATCCATCATGCCCGCAATGCCGAGCAGTATGACCCCTTCTTGCAGATCCGCATGCGTCAGCTCGCGCTGCCCGCTGGCAGCCGGTTTCCAGGCCGCAGCCACCATGCGCAATCCTTCGCGCGCATACTCTTCAATCTTCTCTTCCCAATAGTGCAGGTTGAACGGCTCCAGCCCGTTTTGGGTCTGCTGGTGCTGGCAAAGACGGAAAAGGACGTCCGGCGCACCGGTGATTAACATCACCTCTTCGTCGCCCAGGCGATAGAGGGTGGACATGTATTTATATTGCGAATCAAATGGGATTTTACTGCGCAACTCGGCGTCAATTGCCGGAAGCGGGATTTTGGCCGCCAGCACCTTCAGCGCGCCTTCGGTTGGACCGCCGGTGATTTTCCACAGCCCCTGCTCATCTTTGATCAGCTGGCTGTCATTACAGAGATCGACTGTGCGCAGATAGCGCTCAAGCACAGATCCCGGGGTCACGGTGACCGGTGTCGGATCGTCAACAGGGTGAATCGCGCCCACCGGCTCGTAGCTGTCTCCGTCCACGCGGTAGGTGGTGTCCGCGGTAATCACCGCTTTTACCGTCATCTCATTCATAGTCAGCGTGCCGGTTTTATCCGAGCAGATAACCGTCATCGCCCCCAGCGTTTCCACGGTAGGCAGCTTGCGAATAATCGCCTTGCGACGCGCCATCGCCTGCACGCCCAGCGAGAGGATGATCGAGATAATGGCCGGTAATCCTTCCGGCACCGCCGCCACCGCAAGGCTAATCAGCGACAGCACCAACTCTGATACGGGCATATCACGGAAGATAAGACTGAAAACGAACAGCGCCAGCATCATCACCAGAATAGTGATAAAAATGGTCTTGCCGAGCTTGTCCATTTGCACCATTAACGGGGTACGGTGTTTTTCAATGTCTGACATCATCTGGTTGATATGGCCGAGTTCAGTCTCCCCACCGGTCGCCACCACCAGCCCTTTTCCGCCGCCGGAGCTGACGGTGGTGCCAGAATAAAGCAGGTTGTAACGGTCGCCTAACGGCAACTCCCCGTGGAGCGCATCGCTGCTTTTCTCCACTACCGTGGATTCGCCGGTGAGAATAGCTTCTTCCACCCGCAGATTGTGCGCCTCTGTCACGCGAAGATCAGCAGGAATGCGATCCCCGGCGCGTATCACGACGATATCTCCGGGCACCAGTGCTGTCGTCGGGATAGTTTCATGGTTGCCCTGCCGGATGACCACAGCCTCGCTGGAGAGCATATTGCGAATACTTTGCAGCGATTTCTCCGCATTGCTCTCCTGAATATGGCCAATCAGGGCGTTAATGATGGCTACCCCAAGAATGACAAACATATCCACCCAGTGTCCCATTATCAGCTTCAGCAGCGCCGCCGCCAGAAGGACGTAAATAAGGACATCGTTGAAATGGGCCAGAAAGCGCAGCCAGCCAGGTTTACCCGGTTTTTGCGGTAAGGCATTTTCACCGTATTTTTCCAGCCTGGCGGTGGCTTCTGTACTGCTAAGTCCGTCGAGGCTGGATTGGATATTTGTCAGGGTTTCATCAACGGTTTGTTGATAATACGGACGGTGAGGCTTTTCTGTTATCATCGTTCCTTCCTCGGGTTCTTTTCAGAAATCACCTTGCTTTCATGACATTAACGAATAACGAAAACAGGAACATGCGCGTAACGAACGATACTCGCCGCCTCTGACCCTAATAAATGAGTTTGAATATTTGGATTACGCGATCCCACAATAATCGCACCGACGTTAAGCTCATCCGCCAGTTTGATTACCTCATCACGTATATTCCCGCTGCGAACATGTAGATGGACATTTGCTTCCGGCAGGTTGATTTTTTTTACCAGCGCAGCCAGTTTTTCTTTAGCATTATTAATCATATATTCATCCATCTTTCTCGCGTCTGCAATAAAACCGCGGGTCAGTTCCGCCGAGAACTTTGGCATAACGTACAGCAGATGGACATTACCCGATGCGCTTTGCGCCAGGAATTGGGCATGCTGTAGCGCTTTATCAGACAATGCTGTTTCGTATACATCCACCGGCACCAGAATCGTTTTATACATATCAAGCATCCTTTTTTATAACCAACACAACAGTGAGTGAATCAGGAGAGATCGCATCAAACCCATGGGTACAGGCGTGAATGCCTTTTACGGAAAAAAAGGAATGGATGCTATTAAACGTAGCACAGGAATATCAGGATGTTATTCAAAGGGGATACACCATCGTAACGCTTGTTTCGCCTGAGTATGTCACGCCACTAATAATGGTTATTTAACATTTATTTATTCACCGACTATGCTCATAGTCAGGCATGCAACACGTTTATTCTCTTTATCCCGCGCCACCTTCAACCTCATGGAGGAATGCATGTACGGTTTAAGCCTGATTCGCCTTGGTTTGTTTATTGCGCTCGCCATTATCGCCAGCACAGCAATCGGTCTATTTACCTATGTGGTCGTCTCGGCCCTGGCAGAATAGCGCCACCCCAGCATTGATGACGAAATAAATAAAACAATTATTATCAGGGGAATACTGTGAAGCGCTACCTCTCTCTTCTGCCTGCTGTTTTATTGCTGCTGACGGCGTGCGATCCGAAACCCGACCGCGCCGCGCCCCTGCCGAAAATGGTAAAAGTCGCAGAGGTGGTCAAGGCCGGCAACGCGCAGCAGCGCGTGTTTCCCGCCCGTATTGAATCCGGCGACGCCACGGATCTCGCGTTCAAACGAGCCGGGCAGATTGAGACCCTGGACATTCGCCAGGGTGCCATTGTCAAACAGGGGCAACGACTCGCCAGCCTCAACGCCCGTGAAGCCCGGCAGCGCCTGAACGACAGGCAAACGGCGGCGACCCTGGCTCAGCGGCAATTCGACCGCTTCCAGACCCTGGCGGGACGCCAGGCCGTGTCGAAAGCCGAGATGGATGTCCAGCGCGCCAACCGCGATTCAGCAAACGCCGCGCTACAGATTGCGCGCGAAGAATTAAGCCAGATGACGCTCGTCGCCCCCTTTAGCGGGACAGCGGCCAGCGTCCATGTGCGAAATCATCAGGTCGTCTCCGCCGGCCAGCCCGTCGTCACTTTGACCCGTACCCATCTGCTGGACGTGGTGTTCAGCCTTCCAGAGAACCTGTTTAACACCTTCGATATTCGCAATGCGCAGTACAAACCGGTAGTGAGGATCAACGCCCTGCCCGGTCGCGAGTTTACCGCTGTGTACAAAGAGCACTCAGGCAGTAGCGACAGCAACACATTGACCTGGCAGGTGATTTTAACCATGCCCCGCCCGGATGATTTTCCCGTCGTGGGCGGCGTCAGCGGAACGGTCACCATCAATTTAACCAACCTTCCGGCTGGTGTGGGCAGTGAGGCGCTGGTAGTGCCGGTTGAAGCGGTCTTTAACCCGGATAACCGCCCGCGCAATGAGCCACATGTCTGGGTGGTGACGGGCGAAGGCGATACGTTGCACCTTGAAGATCGTAAGGTCAGCGTGGGGCAAGTCAGCGCTGAGGGGGTCGTCATCGTCGGTGGGCTTAAGGCCGGTGAACGCGTGGTGGCCGCAGGCGTTGGGGAGCTACATCCCAACCAGCCGGTACGTATCTGGACGCGTGAACGGGGACTGTAATGGATATCTCTCGTCAGTTTATCAGCAACCCGGTTCGCGTCTGGCTGACGATTTTGCTGCTGGGCGTAGGCGGCATTATTGCCCTGTTGAACATTGGCAGACTGGAAGATCCGGCGTTTACCATCAAAACGGCGGTGGTGATCACCCATTATCCGGGCGCGTCGGCGCAGCAGGTTGAGGAAGAGGTCACCCTGCCGCTGGAAAATGCGCTTCAGCAGTTACCTTATCTGGATAACGTCAGCTCCATCTCCTCCAGCGGCCTGTCGCAGATCACGGTCAATATAGCCTCGCGCTACCACTCAAATGTACTGCCGCAAATCTGGGATGAACTGCGTCGCCGGGTGGGAGATGCCGCCAGACAGTTTCCCCCCGGCGTAGTGACCCCGTTTGTGAATGACGATTTTGGCGATGTGTTCGGCTTTTTCTTCGCCATTTCCGGAGATGAATTCAGCAATCCGGAACTGGTCCGGTATGCCGAGCTGCTGCGCCGGGAGTTGGTCCTCGTGCCAGGCGTGGGCAAAGTGGCCATCGGCGGAGCCCTCACTCAGCAGATTAACGTGGACATTTCTCTGAGCAAAATGGCCGCGCGCGGGATAACGCTGAACCAGCTTTCTGCCCAGCTCAGCAGGCTGAACGTGGTCTCCAGCGCGGGAGAGATCCCCTCCGGTACCGAGTCAATTCGTCTGCATCCTACCGGTGAATTCGAAAGTATTGACGAGCTGGCCGATCTCATCGTGACCCCGCCCGGCGTTGGGGCGGCTACCCGCTTACGGGATATTGCCACCCTGTCACGCGGGCTGGATGCGTCCCCTGCCAGCATCTACCATGCCAACGGCAGAAAAGCCGTCACCATGGGCGTCTCCTTTATCCCCGGCGTTAACGTGATCGACGTGGGACATGCCCTGGAGGCGAAGCTAGAGCAGATGTCAGCCGAGAAACCGGCAGGTATCCATATCGACCTGTTTTACGATCAGGCGGCGGAGGTCGGGCATTCCGTTAACGGATTTATCATTAACTTCCTGATGGCGCTGGCGATTGTCATCGGCGTGTTGTTGATCTTTATGGGCTTACGCAGCGGGATCATTATCGCCTTTTCCCTCGCCCTCAACGTGCTGGGCACGCTGCTGATCATGTATCTCTGGGGTATTGAACTACAGCGCATTTCACTGGGTGCGCTGATCATCGCCCTCAGCATGCTGGTCGACAATGCCATTGTTATTGTCGAAGGGGTACTGGTAGCCCGGCAGCAGGGCTCGTCCCTGATGAACGCCATTAGCGACATTATTCGCCGTTCTGCGCTGCCGCTGCTGGGTGCAACGGTCATCGCCATCCTGGCCTTTGCGCCCGTCGGGCTGTCACAGGATTCCACCGGCGAATACTGTAAGTCGCTGTTTCAGGTCCTGCTGATTTCGCTCATGCTGAGCTGGTTCTCAGCCCTCACCATTACGCCAGTGCTGATTAAGTGGTGGCTGTTTAAACGAGATGCTGCACCGCCAAAGGCCGACGAAACGGATCCCTATGACAAACGCATCTATCGGATCTATCAGGGTGTGCTCAACGCGCTGTTACGGCGTAAAGCGCCAACGCTGGTAGTGATGGCCGCACTGCTGGCCGCCGCCATCTGGGGCTTTGGCTCGGTGCGGCAGAACTTCTTCCCCTCCTCCAGTACGCCAATTTTCTTTGTCGACCTCTGGCTCCCTTACGGTACCGACATTAACTGGACCGAGAAGATAACCGGTGATATCGAGAAAACCATTAACGGCCAGCCAGGCGTGGAAACTACGGTCTCGACGATTGGTCAGGGAAGTATGCGATTTATTTTGACCTACAGCGGACAGCGGCAGTACAGCAACTATGCGCAAATTATGGTGAGAATGGACGACCAGCGTAACATCCCCGCCCTGACCCGCCACGTGGATGAGTACATCGCACGGAACTATCCGCAGGTTAACGCCAGCACGAAGCGGGTGATGTTTGGCCCCTCCGGCGACAGCGCCATTGAAATACGTATTAAAGGCCCCGATCCTGACAGGCTGCGTCTGATCGCCAGCCAGGTAGACAACATCCTTACGCGCGATCCGGCGACGGACAGCGTCAGGAACGACTGGCAAAATCGCAGCAAAGTGCTCCGCCCGCAGTACGTCACTGCGCTGGGACGTGAGCTTGGCGTGGATAAGCAGGACGTCGATAACGCACTGGAGATGAATTTCTCCGGCAGTCGGGCAGGACTGTACAGAGAAGGCAGCGACCTGTTGCCCGTGGTGGTGCGCCCGCCGGAAAGCGAGCGGCTGGACGCCAATCACCTGAATAACGTTCTGGTCTGGAGCCAGACCCGGCAGCAGTATATTCCGCTGAGCAACGTCATCAGCGGCTTCGCGCTGGAGTGGGAAGATCCGCTGATCCTGCGCCGTGACCGCTCCCGCGTGCTGACCGTGCAGACCGACCCTGACCCGCTAAGCCAGCAAACCTCCGGCGATATTCTCGCCCGCGTGAAGCCGCAAATTGATGCCCTGCCCCTGCCCCACGGCTACAGCATTGAGTGGGGCGGTGACGCGGAGAACTCCAGCGAAGCGCAGCAGGGGCTATTTACCACGCTGCCGCTCGGCTATCTGGTGATGTTTGTGATCACGGTGCTGATGTTCAGTTCGGTGAAAAACGCCGTCGCCATCTGGCTGACCGTGCCGCTGGCGCTGATAGGCGTGACGCCGGGGTTTTTAATTACCGGCATCCCTTTTGGCTTTATGGCGTTGATTGGCCTGCTGAGCCTGAGCGGGATGCTGATCCGCAACGGCATTGTGCTGGTGGAAGAGATAGAACAGCAGAAAGTGCAGCAGGATCAGCACAGTGCGATCGTTTACGCCGCCACGTCGCGCCTGCGTCCCATCCTCCTCACCGCCTTTACGACCGTACTCGGCCTCGCCCCTCTGCTGCTGGATGTGTTCTTCCAGAGCATGGCCGTTGTGATTATGTTTGGGCTTGGGTTTGCTACAATCCTGACGCTGCTGGTACTCCCCGTAATTTACGCGTGTTTCCATCGTAAGGACAAAGCTGAACAACAATGAATGCGACAGGGCTGAATATCATCAAGACGCTGGGGTGTATGACGGCGGTTACCTTTTTCACCATCTACAACACCTGGGATCATTACGATTATGACTATCACTGGATCCTCGGTTTTTTAACCTTCATTTCGACCATCGCCACGCCGTTATTTTTTGTGGTTGCAGGGTATCTGGACGGGCAATCCCGACACGGCACGCGCTGGCAGCTGGATAAGATCAAAAGCCTGGTGATCGTCTTTCTGTTCTGGGTAACGATTTACTACCTGTGGGAGCCCTATCAGCGCGGATATCTGATCCAGCCCTGGTTCGTGTTCGCGTTTATCGTGATTTACACGTTTCACCCGGTGGTGGAGTGGCTCAGCCAGCGACGAACGCTCTTTTGCGGGGTAATTACCGCCCTGCTGCTTTTCTCATACGGGTACGATTTACTGTCAGCCCTCTATCCTGATGCCCATGTCCTTTCATTGTCGCCGCAGTATCGCCTGTGGACGTGGCTGCTGTTTTATCTGACGGGGCAGCTCTTTTGCGATCCGCAGATCGCGGCGTGGATCGGCCGCAAAAATGTGGTCAGGGCAGCGGTGATTGCCATACCGTTTATTTATCTCTTCACGTGGTTTTACGAGCGGCACTTCTTTTTTGCGCTATTTAAAGCAGACAGAAACGCCTTTATCCTCACCGGATCGCAAATCTACATTCTGATTATTGCCCTGGTGATTGCGGCCAACGGCGTGCGGTTTCGCCGCAATGCGGAGTTTAAAGAGTCCGTGCTGGCCGCCATTAGCAAAACCATGACCGGGGTCTATATTATGCACTACTCGGTGTTTCACCTGCTGACCGCGCTCATTCCGGTGACGTCCCTGAGCACCAAACTTGCTCTGATTGTGCTTACGTTTGTTACGTCGGTCCTGTTTTCGCTGCTGATCCTGTCCAACGCAGTGGCCAAAAAAGTGATCACCCTCTAAAAGCCCAGGCGCAGCCAGGCAAACAGCACGTTGCCGTTGTTGTAGGTCCCGGGAATATAGGTGAACTGGACGGTGACGCGCTTATATCCGGCAGAGAAAAGCGGGAAGATAAACGGCAGCGGGACATAGTTGGCAAAGTCGTCGCGTGCCGTGATCCCCGCAGCGGCCCCCAGCCCCAGACGGAAATCTTTTGCGTTATCCAGATACCAGCCTTTCTCCCAGCCGTAGCCCATCGCAGGCTGCCATTCGTTATGTGAATCTTTGAACATCATGGCAAAGAGCGCGCTCCAGTTGCCCTCGTCGTTGTAGCGGGACACGCCCAGCCCCCCGCCCCACGGCATTTCGTTGTAGTTGTCGGTTTTCTCTTTGTCATACATGAATCGAGCATGCCAGCTCAGAAACGGAAGGTAGAGATCGTAACGATCCGGCTGTTCCCAGGTTTGCGCAATATCGTCCGTTACTGCATCCCACCAGCGGTGAATACGCTGTTCGCCATAGACTTTCGGCTCCGCATGCAGCGGAGATACGACTAAAAACAGGACTACCCACAGTGCAGGAAAGAGGCGTTGCATCGTTATACCCTCAGCTTACGTCACGCAGCGATCGTTATTACTGTAAACCATTCAGCCCTAACCGGAGCCAAACAGGCTGATTTATGTTGTCGCCCGATAAGATGAAATTTATTTATTCTGCGCTTTCAGGAAAGATAAAAACGTTTTCTCAGGCCGCCTGTCGCGGTAGTCTCATACATTCCGTCAATATGACGGCCGTGATGTGAGTGACCTTTTCTTATACCAATAATTAAAAATCAGTACAGACAGGACAACTATGGACTCCACCCTTATCTCCGCTCGCCGCAACGAGGAGACACCTTCGCTTAACCGCGCCCGCCGCGCCGCTTTAGGTAGCTTCGCAGGCGCCGTCGTCGACTGGTATGACTTTCTGCTCTACGGTATTACCGCTGCGCTGGTCTTTAACCGTGAATTCTTTCCCCAGATCAGCCCCGCCATGGGCACGCTTGCTGCATTTGCCACCTTCGGCGTCGGTTTTCTGTTTCGTCCTCTGGGCGGGATAATTTTCGGCCACTTCGGTGACCGCCTTGGCCGGAAACGTATGCTGATGCTCACCGTCTGGATGATGGGCATTGCCACCGCGCTGATCGGTATTTTGCCCTCCTTTGCCTCGATTGGCTGGTGGGCCCCGGTGTTGCTGGTGACGCTGCGCGCTATTCAGGGCTTTGCCGTCGGTGGTGAATGGGGCGGCGCGGCATTGCTGTCCGTGGAAAGCGCGCCGAAGAACAAGAAAGCGTTTTACAGCAGCGGCGTGCAGGTGGGTTATGGCGTGGGTCTGCTGCTCTCCACGGGCCTGGTGTCGCTAATAAGTCAGCTCACGACAGACGAGCAGTTCCTGAGCTGGGGCTGGCGTATTCCGTTTATCTTCAGCATTGTGCTGGTCGTGGTGGCCCTGTGGATCCGTAACGGCATGGAAGAGTCGGCTGAGTTTGAACGGCAGCAGCGCGAAAAACCGGTCGCGAAGAAACGGCTGCCGGTGATGGAAGCGCTGGTGCAGCACCCTGGCGCTTTTCTGAAAATCATTGCCCTGCGCCTGTGCGAACTGCTGACGATGTATATCGTCACCGCCTTTGCCCTGAACTACTCCACGCAAAACCTCGGCCTGCCGCGGGAATTGTTCCTGAATATTGGCCTGGTGGTGGGCGGGATCAGCTGCCTGACCATCCCCTGCTTCGCCTGGCTGGCGGATCGCTTTGGCCGTCGACGGGTGTATATCACCGGGGCGCTGATCGGCACACTCAGCGCCTGGCCGTTCTTTATGGCGCTGGAGGCACAGTCGGTCTTCTGGATTGTCTTCTTCGCGATCATGCTTGCGAACATCGCTCACGATATGGTGGTCTGCGTGCAGCAGCCGATGTTTACCGAGCTGTTTGGCGCAAGCTACCGTTACAGCGGCGCGGGCGTGGGATATCAGGTGGCGAGCGTGGTCGGCGGCGGGTTTACGCCGTTTATCGCCGCCGCGCTGGTGACGTTCTCAGGCGGTAACTGGCATAGCGTGGCGATTTATCTGCTGGCGGGTTGCCTGCTTTCTGCCGCCACCGCCCTGTTGATGAAGGAAACCGCGCACAGCTGATCTCCTCACTTTTGTTTCACAGGCGTGTGACATACTATCGGGTAAAGCCGCACACCTGTGGAACAAGGAGACAGACATGAATAATAAGGGCTCCAGCCTGACCCCGGCTCAGGCGCTGGAAAAACTCGACGCGCTGTATGAACAGTCCGTCAATGCACTGCGCAGCGCCATCAGTGACTATATCGAAACAGGGAAACTTCCCGATGAAAAGGCCAGAACCCAGGGCCTTTTTGTTTATCCATCGCTCTCTGTCACCTGGGACGGCAGCGCCAGCAGCAATCCGAAAACCCGCGCCTATGCGCGTTTCACCCACTCCGGCTGTTACAGCACGACCATCACGCGACCTGCGCTGTTCCGCCCCTACCTGGAAGAGCAGCTTACCCTGCTGTATCAGGATTACGGCGCGCATATCAGCGTTGAACCGTCCCTGCACGAGATCCCTTACCCGTACGTGATAGACGGTTCAGCGCTGACGCTGGATCGCTCCATGAGCGCGGGGCTGACCCGCCACTTCCCGACCACTGAGCTGTCGCAGATTGGCGATGAGACGGCGGACGGGATCTATCACCCGGCAGAGTTTTCACCGCTGTCGCACTTTGATGCCCGCCGTGTCGATTTCTCGCTGGCACGCCTGCGCCACTACACCGGCACCCCAGCCGAACATTTCCAGCCGTTCGTGTTGTTTACCAATTACACCCGCTATGTGGACGAATTTGTCCGCTGGGGCTGTAGCCAGATCCTCGACCCGGACAGCCCTTACATCGCCCTCTCCTGCGCGGGCGGGATCTGGATCACTGCCGAAACCGAAGCACCGGAAGAGGCCATCTCCGATCTGGCGTGGAAAAAGCACCAGATGCCAGCCTGGCACCTGATCACCGCCGACGGTCAGGGCATTACGCTGATTAACATCGGCGTTGGCCCGTCGAATGCGAAAACCATCTGCGACCATCTGGCGGTACTGCGCCCGGACGTCTGGCTGATGATCGGCCACTGCGGCGGCCTGCGTGAAAGTCAGCTGATTGGCGATTACGTCCTCGCCCACGCTTATCTGCGTGACGACCATGTCCTTGACGCGGTTCTGCCGCCGGATATTCCTATCCCGAGTATCGCTGAAGTGCAGCGCGCCCTGTACGACGCCACCAAAGAGGTGAGCGGCATGCCGGGTGAAGAGGTGAAGCAGCGCCTGCGTACCGGTACGGTCGTCACCACCGACGATCGTAACTGGGAGCTGCGCTATTCCGCCTCCGCCCTGCGTTTCAATCTCAGCCGTGCGGTCGCAATCGATATGGAAAGCGCCACCATTGCCGCGCAGGGCTATCGCTTCCGCGTCCCTTACGGCACGCTGCTGTGCGTGTCCGATAAACCGCTGCACGGCGAGATCAAACTGCCGGGCCAGGCGAACCGTTTTTACGAAGGGGCGATCTCAGAGCATCTTCAGATTGGTATTCGCGCCATCGATTTACTGCGTGCAGAGGGCGACAAACTGCATTCCCGCAAGCTGCGCACCTTTAATGAGCCACCGTTCCGCTGATAACAAGGACCCACTCACCCGGCCTGGGATTCCGTAGGTCGGGTAAGCGGAGCGCCACCCGACAATTTCACGAACGCCGAAAAGCAAAAAGCCTGCTTTAAACAGGCTTTTCAAATTTGGCTCCTCTGACTGGACTCGAACCAGTGACATACGGATTAACAGTCCGCCGTTCTACCGACTGAACTACAGAGGAACGGCGTAACGGGCGCATATTATCGATGCGCCCTGAGGATGTCAAAGGGTGAATGCAGATTTTCAATCGTTTGCCGATTTATTCTCCACTTCGCACATTTGTCAGGCACTTGCCGTTTCCGAAACCTCCTGCTCCGGTTTTTTTCGCGGATATTTCCACAGCCAGCGCCCGCTCACCATGCGCCAGTAGAACAGCGCCCCGCGCACGGCCCAGTCAAGGAACATCCCCAGCCAGACGCCGACAACGCCCATACCCAACATTACCCCCAGCGTGTAGCCCGCCACAACGCGACAGCCCCAGCCGCCAGCAGCGGCAGGTCACCGCAAGCGGGTAATCACCTTGCCCTCTTCAGCCCGGCAGGAAGTACCCAGGACGCGGCCCAAATTGGCATAAACGCCGCGTTGAGCCAAATGAGCACCTTCACGACCTCTTTCACGTCATTTTCATGCGTATAGAACGAGGCCATCAGCCCGGCAAAAGGCGCAGTTCCCCACGCAATCGCCGTCAGTCCAATAGTTGAAAGCCAGAAGACGTGCCGAAGTTGCCGTTCCGCCTGCCCTATCTGCCCTTTTCCGAGACGTCTGCCGGTGATGATCGTCGACGCCGACCCCAGCGCGTTTCCCGGCAGGTTAATGAGTGAGGCGATGGAGAAGGCAATAAAGTTGCCGGCGATGACGTCTGTTCCCATCCCGGCAACAAACATCTGCGTCAGCAGTTTCCCACCGTTAAACAACACGGATTCGATGCTGGCCGGAATCCCGATCCCCATCACTTCCCAGATAATGGCGAAGTTAAGCGGACGGAAATAGCTTTTCAGCGTCAGGCGCAGCGATGGCGTAATTCCCGCCATCAGTACGCCAATTATCGCCGCCGCACCAATATAGCGGGAAATGGTTAGCCCTAAACCCGCGCCGACAAAGCCCAGCCCCTCCCAGGAAAAGACGCCGTAAATCAAAACGCTGCTGATAATGATATTCAGGATGTTCATGCCGCCGTTGATCAGCAGCGGAATTTTGGTATTTCCTGCTCCACGAAGCGCACCGCTACCAATCAGCGCGATGGCAGCTGCCGGATAACTCAGCACCGTCATTTCCAGGTAGGTGAGAGCCAGATCCTTCACCTCGCTGGCTGCCTTCCCGCGACAATGTCGATAATTTCTTTGCCGTAATAATGGATAACCGCCGCAAGGATGATCGAAAAGAGGGTCATGATCATCAGCGACTGTCTGGCCGCTTCGCGGGCACGCTTCGGATTCAGCTTGCCCAGGCTAAACGCCACCACCACCGTCGTACCGAGATCGATAGCGGCAAAGAAGGACATCACCACCATATTGGCAGCTGCCGCCAGCCCTACCCCGGCCATGGCTTCTTTACCGAGCCAGCTCACCAGAAAGGTGCTCAACACGCCCATCAACAGGACGCAGGTATTCTCCAGGAAAATAGGCACGGCAAGGGGGGTGATTTCACGCCAGAAGAGAACTCGATAACTCTTACGTTTTGCATACCAGGGCGTGCGCATAATCGCCTGGCGTAGGGGTGCGGTGACGTTCAAAATGGACCTTAGCGAGAAAGTTGAAACTCCATTTCAAATGATGGGGCAGAAATGCGTATCCTGCAAAGTATTTTCCATAAAATTATGTTTGGATTTACAACAAAATGACGACAGAATCATCAAACAAACGCTTTTGCCTGAGATCAGGTTTGACAAAAGTTTTTTCGCCGCTAAGATAAGCCTCCACAACGATTCCTCTGTAGTTCAGTCAAAAGAATGGCGCACTGTTAATCCCTTATGTCACTGGTTCGAGTCCAGTCAGAGGAGCCAAATTTAAAAAGCCTGCTTTTAGAGCAGGCTTTTTGCTTTTTTGCGTTCGTGAAATTATCGGGTGGCGGCTTCACCTTACCCGACCTACGTGATAACAGTCCTGTAGGCCCGGTAAGCGCAGCGTCACCGGGCAAACAGAGTGTGCGATTACTCGCCTTTAGCGTCGACGTTTTTGATTTCGCCCATCACTTTCAGCTTCTTGGAGATGTCGCGACGCTCTTTGGACAGCTCAGCGTTTTTGATGATGTAGTCATCAACGCGATCTTCATAATCGCTCTTCATGCTGGCGATGATGCCCTGAATAGCTTCAACGCTGATGCCAGGCTTGATGTAGTCGCTCAGGTTGTCCAGCAGCAGGACACGTTTCTGGTTGTCACGGATCTTCTTCTCTACGTCCTGGATTTCGCGCTGTAGCTTGTTTTTGCGGCGGAACAGGCGGACGAACTCCAGAACATCCTGGAACGAAGGCTTGGTAGTTTCCATTTTTACACCCCTGATAATGTGAGATTCGGATTCGTTAAAGCAACCGTTTTACAGAGCGTGGCGATGAATGACAATGAGATATCGTTTAAAACCATCATAACCCTAATTGTTGCTGAATCGAAGCAGCAGGCATCACATACGCTTTTTATTTGCGCAGCGCCCGGCAAATCAGCTGCGATAACAACTCCAGCTGTCGCGCCAGCTCCATACTCAGCCAGACATAACCACTGATGGGCGTTTCCGCCACATTGTCTCCCTGGCGCTCATTCATCAGCTGTTTAAGCTCGGCGACGATTTCGTTCAGCCGCTCGCTGTTCGCCCGTATCGGCTGTGGGTTACCTTCATATAGCGCATGGGCGATGGTCAGCAGGGTTTGTTGCGTCATCTGCTGCGTCTCTTTCAGCGTATGCGCGTTGAGCATCAGAAG
This sequence comes from Enterobacter cloacae complex sp. 302F9, assembly GCF_050030335.1. NCBI lineage: Bacteria > Pseudomonadati > Pseudomonadota > Gammaproteobacteria > Enterobacterales > Enterobacteriaceae > Enterobacter > Enterobacter cloacae complex sp. 302F9. Next base: position 2,950,417 of record NZ_JBLGUC010000001.1, read on the forward strand.
ATGGCTGGGGCGTGAGGCCCAGTGGGCATTGATCTGCAGTTCAAGCATACAGACCAGATTACGGCTGACCGTCTGAATAGCTTCAAAAATGGCTTTCTGGATATGGGTTTCTTTGCTTGCCGGGGTAATCAACCCGCGCATTTTGACCACATCATTGAGGATTTTTTGCAGGTGCTTTTCCAGACGCGGGCGCTCAATCAGATTCGGCGAAAACCCGGCCTGGTAGACCCGGTTAAATGCCGTGACGTAGTTTGCCATCTGAATGCGCCAGTGCAGGAAGGCGCGCTGCGGCCAGATGCCGGTAAACAGCATGGCGAGCAACGAGCCGAGGATTACATCCCCGCTTCGCCACAATGCGGTGGTCATATCGCCCGCCGGTGCGCCGACCACAACCGCGAGCGTAATGCCAATCAGCAGCGCCTGATACGGTTTCTTGCCGAGGGCCAGCCATCCACAAAGAAACATCGCCACCGCGCACCACAGCAACATGACCGGAAACGCAATCAGCTCCAGCTTCAGGGCGATAAGCCCAAGCGCTGAGCCTAAAACGGTGCCGCCTATGCGTTCGAAAGCGCGCGGGACCACGTTCCCCCAGAACGAGATCGGTCCCATCACCACCACCAGCGTGATCAGCGGCCACGTCCCTTCCGGGATATCCAGCAGACGAACCAGTACGAAGGTCAACACAAACGCCAGCGCAATGCGGCAACCGTGCACCACGCGATAATGTTTGTATAACCGAATTTCAAAAGGGGTTAATGACTTGTCGGGGCGCACACCCGTCTCCAGCTCTACGGCAAACCACAATTGTACGGCGTTTTCAGCCGGGTGGATCGCGCCCGGCTGAAAAACCCTGCATTCCGCAGGATTATCCCACTTTGTGCTCTACCGGTACAAACATCTCAATATCCCAGTAGCCGTCAGCATTGCCATCGTTAAGATAACGTTCGAAGCAGGGTTTTGGTGCAATCTGGAATTTGTTGTCTTCCAGCAGGGAGTTGAAGAACTGATACCATGGAGTGGCGAAATCATGATTTTCGACGCGCGCGGCGGCAATAGCATACTCTCCGGCAGCAATTTCGGTCATCATCACCCCTTCGCTGTTTTCAGGAATAGTGAAATCGTCCGTTACCGTTACGGCGGTAACTGAGTGCAGGTTTTCTGCGGCACGTCATCCGGATTGTCATAATAAACGGCCACCCACTCCTGCGGCTGAATATGACGCCCGTCTACCCACATTACCTGTTCAAATCCCTGCTTGACCGTCTTTTCCCACGGCCCCACGAGATGAAAGCCAGCGATCGTACGTTTCTGTTGCTGCCTGATGCTGTAGTCCATGCTGCCTCCGTTCATTACTGTATATACATGGGTCTTCCCCGATTATGGTGGGGAAGGCTCAGAACGCCATATTCAGCTTTCCGTAGTGGAACATCACCCCCAGTTTAAAGCGCTCCCGGTTTCGGTATCCCCTGGCTTTTATCCTCAGCAGCCTGATTTTGCTGTTAAGTGCCTCCGCATTTCCGTTTGAGACACTGTGTCGCATCGCATTCAGGATCCCGTACAGCCTTTTTCCTATCGTTTTCGCGGCATTTTTCATCATGGGAACGTCACTGTTAGCCGCCAGCGCCAACCATCTCTGCCAGTCACTCCGTCTTTCCTCGCTCCATGGCCTGTTCCAGATATCCTTTGCCAGCTCTTTCAGCGCCCAGCACTGGCTCGTCAGCTTCATCTGTGCACGCAGCCACATCAGCTTTTCCTGCCGGGATTCGGTCATCCACTTATCGCTGTACTGCCACAGGAAGCGGGTTCCTTTTGCCTGGTGTCGGCTTTCAACAGGGAGGTGCGGATGTTCATTCTGACGGGTTTTATCAACTACCTCGCCCAGTTGCTTCGCCACATGGAAGCGGTCAAAGGCGATTTTCTCAACCGCACTGTAAGTGGATACGCGCTGCTCTTATAGCCCGCGTTCATGTCCATTGAGAGCGTTTTGATAGCCAGCAACTGCCCATCAGTGAGCGTGCGAAGATAGCCGGCAAGACTCTCTGTGCCGCGATCATCCGTTAAGGCCAGCGCCCGACCATCGCGATCGGAGATCACCGTTATGTAACGATGTCCTTTTTTAAAGGCGACCTCATCCACATTCATATGACGGGCGGATAATGGCTTTTTTATCCGGGCAAGACCTCGCTTAACTGCCCGGGTCATAATGCCGTCAACCGCATTCCAACTGAGCTTAAGTTGCTTCCTGACAGCATCAACGGTGCTGATTTTCAGCCATGAGAGAACGAACGATTCGAATAGCAACGTATACCGGCTTCCGGGGCCAGCCCACGGAACAGGCAACGTCAGGCAGCCATGCTCCGACACATAATTCGTGGAACATCGGCTTCAACAATAGTGGTGAACTGGCAGGTATCAAGATGGCGCCATTTACGATGACGGTGATCGTGAACAGAACAGGATTTACCGCAATACGGACAGGCTAGCCGGGTGTTTTCAGCGATCTCAATAGTGACAGTAACAGAACCGGCATTTTCATCGAGAGAAAGGGACTTTACCTGCCACGGATCGGACAGGTTGAGAATATGAGCGTAGAGGGACTTTTCATCCATGGCGGTGACCTCTGGCGATTAAATACACCATTATCATGCCTTCAGCCACCACAACAAGGGAAGACCCATATACATACACTGTAAAGCAGAATCGAGATTATCGGCAAACCAGGAGTGTTTATTATGTGAGCAGACTCGCAACACTGCCAGTCTGCCCAAAAGGTCAGAGTTTAATGCATGATAATCGCCAGACGGGAGAAAAGGCCGCCCTTTTCAACGCTTTCCAGCGTAACCAATGGCCAGTGCGCTACCACCTTGTCACGATCGTACAGCTGGATCTCCCCTACCCGCTGATGCGCGGCGATCGGCGCTTCCAGCTCTTTTTTATCCATCACGTATTTCGCCTTGATGTTCGGCACTTCCGATTTGGGTAATGCCAGCCAGAAGTCATGATCGGTGCCCAGCGCGATCTGCTCTTTATCGCCGTACCAGATGCGCTCGCTTCCCACTTTTTTACCGTTATGCAGGATCTGCACCGTATCAAAATTTTGCTGTCCCCAGTGCAGCAGCTTGCGCGCCTGATCTTCACGTCCTTTCGGGCTGTCTGCCCCCATCACCACCGCAATCAGTCGACGCTGACCGTCCACCGCGGAGGCAATCAGGTTAAAGCCCGCGCCCGAGGTGTGTCCCGTTTTCAGGCTATCGACGTTCATGGTCTTATCCCACAGCAGGCCGTTGCGGTTCTGCTGGGTGATGCCGTTCCAGGTCAGGCTCTTTTCGCTGTACATGTGGTAGAACTCAGGCTCGCCGTGAATGATGGCCCGGGAAAACACGGCGAGATCATAAGCGGAGCTGTGCTGACCCGGTGCATCCAGCCCGTGTACGGTTTCGAAGTGGGTATCGCGCAGGTTCAGCTTTTCAACGTAGTCATTCATCATCCTGACGAACTGCGGCTGACCGCCCGCCACGTGATCCGCCAGCGCCACGCAGGCGTCATTGCCGGAATCAACAATCAGGCCGCGGCTGAGATCGCGCACGGAAACCCGATCGCCCTCCTTCAGAAACATCAGCGACGAACCGTCAAAGACCGGATTGCCTTTTGCCCAGGCGTCACGTCCGACCGTCACAATGTCATCGGGGGTGATGCGGTGGCTATCAATGGCACGATCGACAACGTACCCCGTCATCAGTTTGGTCAGGCTCGCCGGATTACGCTGCTGATGTTCGTTGCCCGCCGTTAAGATTTGACCCGTGGTGTAATCCATCAATACCCAGGAGCCAGCCTGGATGGCAGGCGGCTGAGGTGAAAAATCCAGCGGCTCGGCAGCCAGCGCGGATGAAATACTCGAAGCGAGTAAAGAAACAGCAATAAACAGACGGCGTTTCAACGGTATATCCTCAGGTCAGTAAAAATCGATGACCTTTTTACGGGAGTTCTGATGTCGTTACCTGCCTTAATTGCAAAAAAATGTGACAGCACGCAGATTTTTTCGAACAAATCTCGCAAATTTCTTGCCTGACGGTGCTTTTTATTCGGACTGCTCACCCCAATCGTTTACCATAGAGACGTCAATTTTTAACAGGATGAGATTACTGGTGTCTGACTCTGCCGCGCGCCCGACTTTTTTGTTCCACGATTACGCGCAGCATCCACGCAACCAATGCCATTAAAGCCGCAAACCTCAGAACGCTTTTATTTGGTACGCAATTTGGTACACAACCAATAATTTGTCTCGAATGCTGATTTTTCTCCCTGCCCTATACTTTCAGTCTTACTGACTGGAGGTTTCTATGTGTGGACGTTTTGCACAAGCCCAAACCCGAGAAGAATAGTTCTCTTTCTTACCTGGCCGATGAAGCCGATCGTGATATCGCATATGACCCAGAGCCTATTGGTCGGTACAACGTGGCGCCCGGTACAAAAGTCCTGCTGCTGAGCGAACGAGACCAGCAACTGCATCTCGACCCTGTCCTGTGGTCATACGCGCCCGGGTGGTGGGATAAGCCGCCACTGATTAACGCGCGCGTCGAAACTGCGGCCACGAGTCGAATGTTCAAACCGTTATGGCAGCATGGTCGGGCGATTCGCTTCGCTGATGGTTGGTTTGAATGGAAAAAGGAAGGCGACAAGAAACAGCCCTACTTCATTCACCGAGCCGACGGTCAGCCGATATTCATGGCAGCGATCGGCAGCACGCCGTTTGAACGCGGCGATGAAGCGGAAGGATTTCTGATAGTGACGCTTGCAGCTGATAAAGGTCTGGTGGATATCTACTACCGCCGGCCGCTGGTTCTGTCACCTGAAGCTGCCCGGGAGTGGATGCGGCAGGATGTTGGAGGGAAAGAAGCTGAAGAAATAGCGGCCGACGGTGCCGTGCCGGCCGACAAGTTTATCTGGCACGGCGTGACGCGCGCCGTAGGTAATGTGAAGAACCAGGGCCCGGAGTTAATCGAACCCGTCACCTGACCACAAGCAGATCTGAGTATCTCGTCGTATACCGCGGCGATAGCATTTCGCGCTTCATCTGCCACTGCTGCTGCACTCCCTGACCTGCAAAATAGAGCGTGCCTTTACCGCCTTTGGCATTTAACCGGTCAAGTACCTGCATCAGCTGCGCGCTGTCTTCACGGGCGCGTTCTCGTCGAACAGGTTTAGCTGAGCCACACCCTGGCTGAAGAAGTCGCCGAGCATGATTCCCGCTTTCTGATACCGGTGCCCATCCTTCCAGATAACATCCAGGCACCGAGTAGCGGCGGTTATAATGTCGCGGCTGTCCTGCGTCGGGGTCAGCAGCTTTACCGATGCGCTGTTGCCGTAGTACCGCTCGTTCAGCGCAAACGGAGATGTCTTCACGAACGCAGATATGTACCGGCAGTATTGATGCTCTCCGCGTAGCTTTTCAGCACCGCGGGCGCGGTATAGCTGCAGATAGCCTGGCGCATCTGTTCGTATTCGGTCACGCGTTCGCCGAATGACCGACTGCAGACGATCTCCTGCTTCACCGGCGCGAACTCTTCCAGTTCAAGACAAGGCTCGCCGCGAAGCTCGCGTACCGTTCTCTCCAGCACGACGTTAAAGTGTTTACGGATAACGGCAATATGGGTGTCAGCCAGGTCGAGCACGGTTTTGATGCCCATCGCTTCCAGCTTCTTGCTGATGCGGCGGCCCACGCCCCACACTTCGTCAACGGGTAGCAATGCCATGAGCTTTCGCTGGCGATCGACGTTCGACAGGTCAACAACCCCGCCAGTGGCTTTCCATGTCTTTGCCGCGTGATTTGCGAGCTTGGCCAGGGTCTTTGTTTGGGCAATCCCTACGCCTACGGCCAGGCCAGTGTTTCTGCGCACCGCGTCTTTCATTTCATGACCGAACTCTTCCAGCACGCGGCAGTTACGCACGCCAGTGAGGTCACAAAAGGCCTCGTCGATGCTGTAAATTTCGACGCGAGGGCTCATTTCCTCCAGCGTGGTCATCACCCTATTGCTCATGTCGGCGTAGAGCTCGTAGTTGGAGCTGAAGCAAACCACTCCCTGCTGCCTGAAGTAGTCCTTACACTTGAAGTATGGATCGCCCATTTTAATGCCGAGCTTTTTGGCTTCAGCTGATCGGGCGATCACGCAGCCGTCGTTGTTGGATAGCACAACAACAGGCTTGCCCCACAGATCTGGCGAAATACCGTCTCCGGCAACTCGCATAAAACGAGTTAACATCTACCAGGGCAAACATCACATCACCGGATTGTCGTCAACCCATACAGGGCTAATGGTATGCGTGACCACGCCAACCAGGCTAACATCATCTAATGCATCGCCTTCTATGGCCTCGCCATCGTCAGTAATGAGCGCCTCACCGGCCCAATATGCGTGCTGCTGGCGGCCGCAAAACCAGATGAGCAATGTATCTCCGCGCTCAAATGCCGACGCATTCTCAATGGCATCATAGCCACCCTGCGTTTCAACAATGCTGGCAGATGTAGGAAGAAGCGGTTCAGTGACCGCAACGAAGGCGGTCTTTATGTCTGCTGCGCGCTGCATAGTGGCCCCACAAATTAACTGTATATATATGGGTCTTCCCTTGTTGTGGTGGCTGAAGGCATGATAATGGTGTATTTAATCGCCAGAGGTCACCGCCATGGATGAAAAGTCCCTCTACGCTCATATTCTCAACCTGTCCGATCCGTGGCAGGTAAAGTCCCTTTCTCTCGATGAAAATGCCGGTTCTGTTACTGTCACTATTGAGATCGCTGAAAACACCCGGCTAGCCTGTCCGACCTGCGGTAAATCCTGTTCTGTTCACGATCACCGTCATCGTAAATGGCGCCATCTTGATACCTGCCAGTTCACCACTATTGTTGAAGCCGATGTTCCACGAATTATGTGTCCGGAGCATGGCTGCCTGACGTTGCCTGTTCCGTGGGCTGGCCCCGGAAGCCGGTATACGTTGCTATTCGAATCGTTCGTTCTCTCATGGCTGAAAATCAGCACCGTTGATGCTGTCAGGAAGCAACTTAAGCTCAGTTGGAATGCGGTTGACGGCATTATGACCCGGGCAGTTAAGCGAGGTCTTGCCCGGATAAAAAAGCCATTATCCGCCCGTCATATGAATGTGGATGAGGTCGCCTTTAAAAAAGGACATCGTTACATAACGGTGATCTCCGATCGCGATGGTCGGGCGCTGGCCTTAACGGATGATCGCGGCACAGAGAGTCTTGCCGGCTATCTTCGCACGCTCACTGATGGGCAGTTGCTGGCTATCAAAACGCTCTCAATGGACATGAACGCGGGCTATATAAGAGCAGCGCGTATCCACTTACCCAGTGCGGTTGAGAAAATCGCCTTTGACCGCTTCCATGTGGCGAAGCAACTGGGCGAGGTAGTTGATAAAACCCGTCAGAATGAACATCCGCACCTCCCTGTTGAAAGCCGACACCAGGCAAAAGGAACCCGCTTCCTGTGGCAGTACAGCGATAAGTGGATGACCGAATCCCGGCAGGAAAAGCTGATGTGGCTGCGTGCACAGATGAAGCTGACGAGCCAGTGCTGGGCGCTGAAAGAGCTGGCAAAGGATATCTGGAACAGGCGATGGAGCGAGGAAAGACGGAGTGACTGGCAGAGATGGTTGGCGCTGGCGGCTAACAGTGACGTTCCCATGATGAAAAATGCCGCGAAAACGATAGGAAAAAGGCTGTACGGGATCCTGAATGTGATGCGACACAGTGTCTCAAACGGAAATGCGGAGGCACTTAACAGCAAGATCAGGCTGCTGAGGATAAAAGCCAGGGGATACCGAAACCGGGAGCGCTTTAAACTGGGGGTGATGTTCCACTACGGAAAGCTGAATATGGCGTTCTGAGCCTTCCCACCATGATCGGGGAAGACCCATATATATACAGTATCGTCAAATATGAGGGTCGATCAAGTCTATGTCTGGTGCTACACTTCAGGCCTTTCAGAATTCACTGATTTTTATCATGTTAAAGATGCGCAACTCATGAGTATAAACCTTTCTTCCATTTATCGTAGCCAGGCCGTCAGGTACTGCCTTGTTGGCGGAATGAACACAGCGGTAACAGCTTCAGTGATCCTTGCTCTTACCGCCTTTGGTGTAGGACTCTATAGTGCAAATTTTTCGGGCTATGCTGTTGGTATCCTGTTTAGTTTTATCCTCAATACGATATTCACGTTTTCATCAAAGCTTTCCATATCAAAACTTCTCAAATTCCTAGCATGCTGTGGAGTTTGTTACGTAATAAATATTTTCGCTATCAGAAAATAACTATTATAGCTGGCGTTAAAAATTTATAACTTGTTCAGTTATCAGGGATGTTTTTTTACACGGTAGCTGGCTTTATTATTAATAAATTATGGGTTATGAAATAATGAACGCTCCAATTCTTTCAATAGTTGTGCCATGCTATAACGAGCAAGAGGTTTTTAATCTTTGTCTTGATGAATTATCTCAGACGTATAGTCGAAATGAAAGATAAAGGGCAAAATAAATACCAGAAGCCATATTGTATTCGTGGATGATGGAAGCAAAGATGCCACATGGAGCTTAATACAAAACGCTTCAAACAATAATGAGTTAGTAAAAGGCGTAAAGCTATCACGCAATAAAGGTCATCAGACTGCTTTAATGGCTGGGTTATCATCATGCATAGATTCTGATATTACTGTAAGCATTGATGCTGATTTACAGGATGACACAGCAGTTATTGAAAAGATGGTTGACTCATATCTTACAGGGCACGATATTGTTTATGGAGTAAGAAATGACAGAACATCAGATAGCTTCTTTAAGAAGTTCACAGCCGAAGCATTTTACAAAATAATGACGAAACTTGGCGTTAATCAAGTAGAGAATCATGCTGATTTTAGACTGTTAAGCAAAAGAGCATTGCATTCACTGCTTCAGTACAAAGAACAAAATCTTTATATAAGAGGACTTATACCTCTGATTGGGTATCCTTCCGAGAGTGTTTATTATTCTCGAAGCGAGAGGGCTGCGGGTGAATCAAAATATCCTCTCAGAGGAATGTTGGCATTGGCTCTTGAGGGGATTACTTCATTCTCTATTACCCTAAGAATTGTGACGGCGCTAGGATTTATGATATCTACGCTATCATCTATTGGGGTTGTGTATACGCTTATTCAATCTTTCCTTGGGCATACAGTGAGCGGATGGGCATCCGTTATACTAGCCGTATTATTTATTGGCGGTGTGCAAATGCTATGCCTAGGAGTTATAGGAGAATACATTGGAAAGATTTATATGGAGTCAAAAAACAGACCAAAATTTTTCGTTGAGAAAACGAAAGGATTTGAAAAATGAAAAACTTAAAAACTAGAGTACTTGTTGATTCTATATATTATTCGCCAGTTTTTTGCGGTGTGCTTGCGGCCTTTTTTGGCTATAAAATATTCAATTTACCTCTAATTTCTACAGTCTTATATATATCCGCATTTGTTCTGGCGCTTATTACTTACTGTAGACTCGAAGTGGGCGTTAGTGAAAAGGACACGATGCGCTGTAAAATATGGCCAGTATTAGCCATAAGCATTATTGTTATGATTTACGCATTGAGTTTTTATGACTCATATATGAATAAATATTTTAGCTTTAACCCAATCTTTGATGTTGATACCCATAATATTTGGCATAAAGATAGCGCCTACAATATTTCGATAATTCAAAGTATAATCAATTTTGGATACCCAAGTATAGGATTAGATGGTCATAAACTAACCGCATATCACGTTTTAAGTCATTATGCTGATGCGTTTCTTCTAACTGTGTCAGGATTACCTATATATGACTCATATGGGTTTACGTCCTACGTCAAAGCAGCATTCCTTCTTTGTTCAATCTATATATTCTGCTATAAATATTCAAAAAATGTTATAATATCATCGATCGCTTTTCTTTTTGTTGCTCCGTTTATAATTGCATCATGGCATGCAATTAACTCTCACGCACTATGGTTACCTAGCTTCATTCTTGTGTTATCTGCAGGATTTACTTTCAACTTCCTATACTCAGCAGGTACGCCATCATTAAAGAAATATAGCTTCATAACAGCAATTTCCATCATATTATGCTTAGGGAAAATATCAACAGGCCTGGCTTATATCGCAGTTATTTTCGCAGTTTCATTTATTAGAGACTATAAAAGCTTTAAGTTTTATGCACACGCAGGTGTTTTATTGTTGTTTATTGTATTTTATCAAAAGTTTATAAATTATTCATATGGCATACCTGCAATACTAAATCTGCAAATGTTATCTCCAGCAGAAATATATCAGCATTTATTAAAGGCTGACATACGCTATGAGAAATTCTTTATTCCTTGTATTTCGGTTATAATTTCACTGAGAATCTGCATAAAATCTGAATTTCTTACTAGATTATTATTCGGAGTTAGTTGCTCTTTTGTTTTTATTTTGGCAATAACTCAAGCATTTACCTCATTTAACTGGAGTGATAAATACTATTTCTTCCAGGGTCTTTACTCGGTAGTGGCATTGCTGCTTTGTTCTTATATCCTCACATGGGCTAATTCAGCTAAAGAGGAAGCAGCGCTTAAATATTTTACATCTTTCATGCTTATCTCATTTCTTTCATTTTTTGTCTATCAACCGGCATTCTCTGTATCAACAATTAATCTCAATAGTGTTGTAAGCAAGTATAGATATGCCAAAACAAAACTATTGAGAACTCAAGAGAAAACCGAAGGTGGGAACATGCATTCTTTACAAGAATACATTGCTCAATTACAACGAGATAATAGATTGCAACGTAAAGAAATGGCTATATTCATACCGAAATCAGTTGTTTTAAATCAAATAATAAAAACAAATGATGGGAATGCAAACTTTTACACCATGAATATCTATGCCGCAACTGGGGTCCAATTTATAAATGGCTTAATAGGAAATGAGCGTGCCTATGGATTGATTAATTACAAAAAACAATCAGCCATGAGGGATAGCGTTAACTATAATTATGAATGCTCAAGATTAGGAATAAAGGCCATAGTAATAGTGAATGATTATTTGGAGAATAATTATTCATCGTACTTGTGTGACAGCAAATAAGCTTTCATTGCTTTATGTGCGCATTAAGCCCCTTGCGGGGCTTAATGTTTTTAGGATACTGACCCGTATCCGTTCCCATGTACCAGAAACCCCTGCAGCTAAGCATACCCAACCCTCTTGCCCACCGGACGTCAGTGTTGGCCTGTCCACTTTATCACCAACGTTCCAGTACCCTGTTGTCGGCACGGCGTTATTTCTAACCACGCCGCGGAAATAACCACCAACATACATCCCTGTCGCTGTGGCCACTGGTGCCTGTAATCCATTTATATGGTTACCAAATATCTGCTGCATGGAATACGCTTCTGCAACTGTCGAGTTACTGATACTGAAAGCAACGGCGCTTGGATTTGTACCGGTGTTCTCTGAAATAATAATACCGGCATGATCTGTCGTTGATACCAGAACATGGTTGTCGATGGTAGGATTTGTTTCGTCAGCGTCAAACCTGCATCCGTTGATGGTAACGTTTCTTACAGTTGTTGCCGTCACCTGGATATTTGCATTTACTGCGGCACCATCTTCCCAGCCAACTCCATCGTAAGAACCTGAGAATTTAGCAGAACGGCAGTATGTCCATCGCAAAGAATTCCACCGCGATACCCACGTTCGACATTTACTGAAAAATCAATACCCCATGTATTGGTTGACTGTACACAGTACATAAAACCTGAAATTGTACCGGTTACCTTCAGCCCTTCAGAGGTCAGATACGATGTAATTGCTGACCCAGAGGATACGGCACTAGTTGACCTAGTCACTGGAATGGTATTTGTCACTCCGGCGGTGAGCCAGGTTGTTCTGGTCACTTTGCCTATGTAGGCGGATCCACTGTAAAGCATGGCACCGTAAAAAATTATGGAGTCTGCTGTTGCCTGAACGCTGACTGATGTGTTTCCTACCGCAACAGCGGACTGTAGCGTAATTCCGGTTTGGGTAAATGTTTGTGGGTTAAAGCCAACCATGGAGGAAGAGTAAGTGACTGATTCATCGCAGTGTTGCGCATGCTCTGAAATTGAAGAGCTAAACCCTCTACCACGAACCCCGCCAGGGCACGATCCAGAAAAACGAATGTTGGACTTAACGGTATAGTCAATAAGTGCCCATGGCGTGGCAGTTGACTTACCACCTACTACATTAAATGATGTAGCCCCCTGAAACACCAGACAGTAGCTGTATCTCCAGATAAGAGATAGGCTTGAATATATGTCTAACACTAACACCAATTTTGAGATGACCGGGATCCTGTTAGGGCAAGAAGTCCGTAAACGTAAAACTCCTCAGGAGAAGATCGCCATTATCCAGCAGACGATGGAGCCGGGTATGAACGTCTCCCATGTCGCCCGCCTGCATGGTATCCAGCCCAGCCTGCTGTTTAAGTGGAAGAAGCAATATCAGGAAGGCAGCCTCACCGCCGTTGCGGCTGGAGAGGAAGTCGTTCCTGCTTCTGAGCTTACTGCTGCTCTGAAGCAGGTCCGGGAGCTTCAGCGCCTTCTGGGCAAGAAGACGATGGAAGTTGAGATCCTGAAAGAAGCCGTGGAGTACGGTCAGTCGCGAAAATGGATAGCGCACGCGCCCTTGTTGCCAAAGGACGGGGAATAGCCATGGTCAGCCGGACCATGGGCGTGTCGCGTGCGCAACTGTCACTGCGGATTAACCGTTCTGCCGACTGGCAGGACAGGCGCTGTAACCGGCGTAATGAAGAAGCAGACGCAGAAATACTGTCGGCTATCCTCAACATTATCAGCGATATGCCGAGTTATGGTTATCGACGCGTGTGGGGCATCCTGCGCAAGCAACGTCGCACAGAGGGACAGCCACCTGTGAATGCCAAACGGCTTTACAGGATAATGAGCGAGCATAACCTGTTGTTGTTGCATCACAAACCAGAGCGACCGAAGCGTGAACATAAGGGCAAGATAGCGGTGGCAGAAAGCGATATGCGCTGGTGTTCAGATGGCTTCGAGTTCGGCTGCGACAACGGCGAAAAACTGCGGGTAACGTTCGCGCTGGACTGCTGCGACCGTGAGGCCATAGACTGGGCAGCAAGCACGGGAGGCTATGACAGTTCGACCGTGCAGGATGTGATGCTGAGGTCGGTGGAAAAGCGCTTCGGCGACAGGCTGCCCGACACAGCGGTGCAGTGGCTGACGGACAACGGTTCAGCATATACCGCGCATGAAACGCGGAGGTTCGCCAAAGAGCTGAATCTGGAGCCATGTACAACAGCGGTGAGCAGCCCGCAGAGCAATGGCATGGCCGAACGGTTCGTGAAGACGATGAAGGAAGACTATATCGCGTTCATGCCGAAACCGGATGTGAAACAGCCCTGCGAAACCTTGCAGCGGCGTTCACGCATTACAATCGAAAATCACCCGCATAGTGCGCTGGGATATCACTCTCCGAGAGAATACCGGCGGCAGCGGGCATCGTTAATCTTAAGATACAAAAGCTGTCCGGAAATGGCGGGTCAAGATCATTAAATGAACCTTTTACATTTTTGGCCCCTCGGACAAGAATCATTGGGTTCGTATATGTTGCCGTACCGAGATCTACAGTAATATTTTCCGCGGTGATTTCAGAAGGAGCTGTAGGATCAAGGGATGACAATCGAGTTGATGAAGTTCTGTATGTGTCAGGTACTCCAGTAATCGCGATCATTGCGCTTCCATTGTCTGGTGGAAGCCTTGAATAGACGTTTCGGATATCAATGCCTGTATGGACTTTTCCTTTATCGCGCGCAACAGCCACTTGATCGTAAACATCACCAGGTTTTGCGCTAATTAGCGCGGGACACCGTTCACCATAAATATTATTAGCCTTGACGTTATAGCAAGCGCTAAAGTAAAGCCCAATAGCACGTGGTGTAACACCATCTGCGCTAAGGAACTGAACATCTTCAACCTCAATATTTCGCGGGTGATGGCTATAAGTAACAGTACCTGTATGTGGGTTTGACAAATCAACATCACCACCCCAATGGAAAAGCATACCGGTACCCTGCCCTATGCACTTCCCGCGCTTAACCTTAACACCATCAATGTTCCCTAGACCTTCCATTGCCTGGCCACTAAATGCAGTTGTAGTGCCTACAATCGTGAAGTCATATATTTCGATATCATTTATTAGTCCAGAATCATCAGAAGGTTGATAATAACCTCCAATCAGCAGCGCATTTCCATAATTCCCGCTTGTAGGCCAGGCAATGCAGCCAACACGAGCATTTAATCCATGTAATTTCAAAGATGATTTAGAAATTAATAAATTGTCAGTTGCTTCCAGCGTTTCGTTAACAATCCATGCATCAGAATCGAAAATATAATGTCCGCCAATACTTGCATTAAGTATTTTATAAACGCCATTTGTTACTCGAATTGGCTCGCCTGATGAAATGCTGTACGCGTCAGCAGCAAGCAAGGCTGCTGTATCATCAGTTACCCCATCGCCTGCAGCACCAAAATATTTCAAAGTGCGGTAAAGCGTACCGTATGCTTTATTATTGCCATCAATGACTTTGTTAATAAGTGCAGATCTTAGCAAAGAGTCGCCTATGCTTAACCATTTGCCGGGGCCCACACCACCAGAGGTATCCGGGGTTGACCCAGCGTCTACGTGCTTAGGCAATGCCCCATCCCAGCGGTAGTATTCACCTGTAACCTCATCACGCAGGGCCTGATTTGGCAGAGTGATGTCTGCGCCATCCTGGAACGAGTCGACTGGGATCCACCCATACTGAGCAATCGCCTGCTGCGCCAGCCACCGCAGGCCTTCGATGGTGTAATGCTCGTTTCCGAACCGGTCAACATAGGTATTAACCAGCGAGGTAACGAACTCGTCAATTTTCCCCGCGTTAAACTTCAGATCGCGTGGTGATTCGCTGGGGACAGGCAAATTGGTAGGTTGCGTAGCCATATTGATTCCATAAAAAAACCCGGCGCGGTGGCCGTGTCTGGTTGATCGGGGACGGTTCTTATTGGTAGATGGCGTCGCTGTATTCCGCGACGGTCAGAGATACCGTGTTATCTGTGTTTGGTTTGATGCTGTTGACCGTCCATAGCTGACTGTCCAGCTCCTCTAATCGTACTTGCCGATCCCGATGCACATCCACTCTGTAACGTACTTCAGGCCGCCGTCTGTGGAAGTCTGGTGTACGTATTCGAATACCGACTCCTGAATCAGATCCGGGAACGAACGAATCTGCCCGTAAATGTCCGGCTTTGCCTTGTAAACGCGAGCGGTATTTGTCTGACCGGTCAGGCTATTGTTGGGCGAGTCGACGGTATTACCGCCGTTGTTTGCTATAGCGGGCTTCGGCGCCAGGAACGAAAACACCTGGCCAACTACTTTGAATATCGGGCTCAGGATGTCGCCGACAATGCCCTTTGGCTGGTCGAATATCTGGATATGGTCCAGCTCGCTCAACTCAAACGCCAGCTCATCATCGTCACCCAGCTTTACGCCGTTGCGGACGATCAGCAGGTCGCGGTGGAAAGTAGCGTCATTGGCCGCCAGCCAGTCATAAAAAAGGGTGCCGTTTGGCACCCTGCAACGCAGCTTAGGCGTTCCTGGAAAATTCGATATCTCAACCAGCGCCATATTCGAAAAACTCCACTTTGGTGAATGCCCGCTGAATGACCAGCAACGAGTCCATGCGCACGCTTCCGTTCTCTCCACGCGAGTGCAGCGCCTGCCGGTTCAGTACCAGGCCAACGTGTGCCGGTTGCGTGCCGCGGTACCCGACGAATATCCCGCCTTCGATCGGTTTATCGACCTGGCGCCAGAAGACGACGTCGCCCTGATAGCAGGTGAAGAAGTCAGCCCCGGCTTCGTAGCCCGGCGTCTGGTGCAGCTCAATGCCGAGGACGTGACGGTAATACAGCACGCACAATCCCCAGCAGTCAGTCTTTTCGAAGGAGCAGGCGCGGTTAGACCACGGCACGCCGATAACCCGCCGGATAAATTCATCTTTAGTCATGCGGATTCCTTATAGGTACTGGAGTCCAGTGTATTCGCGGGGATCGTATAATTTTCCAATATTATTATTGAGCGGGTTGGTCACAGACAGGGTGACAGACGCGGCATCAGCATCGATATCGACCGTCTTGACGTAAAGCTGCCACGACTTAATCGGCACCGACACATCGCCGCTGTCGAATATCTGCCGCGTGGCCGTGATGGCAGTCAGCCTGGCCGCACCCTTCCACTGTTTCATCAGCGCTTTGATATCCGACGACAGCCGCCCTAACTTCACCGTCGCGTCGATCACCGGCGTACCGCTCTGCTGGCTCTCTTCGATTTCAAAACGGGCGGGTGTGTACGTCTGTCCGCCAAGCGTCTTCGGGAAGAACTGCTTATCGACCAGGCGGACATAGCCGAAGGATGGATGGTAGAACGTGATTGTGTCGTACAGTCCGCGCGTCGGGCGTTGCTGCTTATACTCCCTGAAGCTCGGCATTACGGCACCCTCGGTAGTGATTCCGGATCGCGCCCGTCCGGATAACCCGTGACAACGATATCCAGCCACGAATCCCACGGCGGCGGCAGTTCAACAATGATGTCGTCAAACTCGTCATCGGCGTTGTACAGGTGGTTGGCAATAACGGTCCCCGTCCAGGTCACCACCCCGCCGTCGATACTGGTTTGCACCGGCATCTGCGTGAAGTGAAGCTCCTGCAACTGGAGGCCACTGCCGCCCAGATTGATATTCATACGGAACCAGTTCAGTCCCCGGTTGAGATAGTTCGGGCTGCGTAGCCACTGCTGGAAAGCGCGTTCCTGGGCCAGAGTGAAGATCCACGTCAGCGACCAGGTCACTTTCAGGTCGTCGGTTTGATTCTCGAAGATAGCCGGGCCGACCGCTGGCTGATCGGTCTGGAACCCGGTATCGAGAGTCATGTTTTTGCTGGCCTTCTGCGCCAGCGGCAGCCAGTCGGGATAGTCGATAATTGGCATCAGCCCTGCCCCCTTGGCGTGCGTTTAACATTGAAGTTACTGGTTATACCGCTGCTGATTGGCCCGCCGTTGTTCAGGTCTGCAACAATGACATCGACGGTAAGCCCACCATTTGCATCAGTGCCAGCCTGTGCATCAACGGACGATGACGTGTAGTTCTGGATGTTGATAACTACCCCTCCGCCGCCAGCAGTCATCTCCTTGTTGCTTATCACCCTGCCATTGTCGCCTGGTATCATGTACTGCTTTCCGGTACTGGCCTGGTAAATCTCCGGCATGCCGCCTTCGCCTACCTGATACATCCCCCCAGCCGAGACAGGCCCGCCGTTCTTGCGTTTGCCTGACAGTGCCAGGATGCCAGCCATCGCGCCAAGGCCAATAGCTACTGCGCCACCGAATGAAGCCACGGAGGACATGATGGCCGCAGGAGTCCATGCCGCCGTAGTAGCCGCTGCCGCTGCCGTCGAAGTCGCCGTCGTGGTTGCGATGCCTGCTGCCTGTGCGGTGGTGGATGCTGCAACCGCCGCAGTAGTGGCCGTCTGGCCCATAATGGCCGACTTAACCCACTCAATGCCCATCTGAACGAACGAGTTGACCACGCTGTTCAGCACGGTCATCCCGATGCTGCGCATTGCATCGCTGGCTGACATACTTCCGGTGACAATGCCAGTCAGCGCGTTACTTGCCACAGAACCGAGAGAGTCGAAAGCCGCCGCCGCTGCCTGAGTGGCCGCGTTCTGTTGCGCCCATTCTTCCCACATCGCAGCGTTACGCTGATCACGATACTGCTGCTCGATAGCTGCACGCGCTGCCTCAGCCTCCCCGATCTTCTGCGGGTAAAGCTGGGCGTAAAGCTGGATATCAGCAATGTCTTTCTGATACTGACTATCCAGCCCGGCAGTTTTACTGGTTTTTCCCTGGATGGTGCTGAACTTATTGGCTGCCTCTGTGCGCTCCCGTTCAGCCTTAGCCTGCTCACGCAATGCGTTGGCATTGTCCCAAGCTTTACCTGCCAGTTGGCCGGCCAGCAGAAGTTGTTCCTGCGTGGCTGTGTTGCCGAGAGACTGTTGCGCATTAAGCACGGCCTGCGCCCTGGACAGCTCCCCGACACTGCCAGCTGACAGCTCGGCCTTCTGCCTCAGCTCGTCCAGTTTTTGGTTAACGGTTTCCTGCGCTTTAGCGTATTGATCCGCTTCTTTCTTAGCGGCTGACGCTCCACCTTTCGACTTGCTCCCGGTGGTCGTTGCCGTGGTTTTTATCTCGATCGGCTTTGTGTTAGCCGCGGTCTGCGATGCTTTGGAAACAGCGGCCAGGTCGCCAACCAGCATGGCGGCTTTATTACTCAGCCCGGCCAGCGATTTGTTTTGCGCCTCCCAGCCATCAAGCCCAAGCCATGACCAGGTGCGCGCGCGGCGGGTAAACATTTCAGCGGTGCTGTTCAGATCCGATATCTGAGCATCTGCCGACGCCGCTTTACCCACCAGCCGGTCGAGCGCAGCAGTCATTGAGTCGATAACCGCAACCAGGCCATTGCTGGCTCCTGTTGCCTGGTTAACTGATTTGTACGTCATCAGCAGCCTCCGACCACCATGAACAGACCGACACTATTACCAGCGCTGATCGGCAACTCATCGGTGCAGCCGCTGGTATCTAGCCGGGCCAGCGAGTCTCGCAGCCAGGTAATGCTGTCGTCGCCATATTCAAACGAACGGGACGCGCCAGAAGGCGCACCCTGTGACTTGATGCGGCGCGCGCCAGAAGACGTAGCCATGAGCGCGGCTGCATACATCAGGATCAGCTTCGCGGTGCACTCGTCATACCCCGCGCCATCGAGGCACGGGATGATCTTGTTTACCACGCAGAGAATCGGCTCCAGCAGCGCACCCGGGATGGAGTAACCCAATTCACCGAGGAACGCCTGCACGTCTGCCGCTGTGATTGGGTCAGCCATGGTTATTTCGCCTTTTTGATTGCTTCTGCCAGTGCGGTTTCGGCTTCGTCAGCGCGTTTTGTTTCTGCTGCCAGCGCGTCGGCATGAGCCTTGTCTTTAGCTTCACCATCGGCGATTAGCTTTTGGTTCTGCTCCAGTGCGTCGGCGAGTTGCTTTTGCAGGACAGACAGATCGCCTGACGGCGATGACGGCGTAGCCACTTCGAAGGCAAGCTTCTCGCCTTTCTTCTTATCGGTCTCCTTCGCCTTGCCAGTGCTGATCCAGCGCTTTGCCGTTTCATCGTCTACCTCTACCACGGAACCAACCTCCAGTTTGCGGAGGTTGGCACCGGCGTGCAGGTTACTTGCCACGATTTCTACCAGTGCCATGATTTATCCTTAGCTTGATGCGTGAATTACGGAGTATTTGTTGTTGATGTCCTGCTTGACCATCAACCCCATTGCACCCCAGGTGCGCCAGATGTAGTCGCTGTTGTACTCCGGACGCGGAGATGCGACGGTACCGATAGCCTGGCCGACGATTGGAGCGATGACGCCTGCACTCAGTGGAACGATGACGATTTCGTTACCTGTGAGCTGGCTGTCTTCTTTAATCGCCGCTACACCGGTCAGTTTCAGGATTTCATCCATGATCGTTCCGGACTGGAAGTTGTCGGAGAAATAGCGTTCCAGGTTGGAGATGATTTCACCGGATACGTACCAGGTCTGCTCTGCATACTGGTTGTTCACGCGGCGCATCTGATCACGCAGTGCGATTGCGCCAGCGCGGATGTCCTGAGACGTTGCTGTGCCAGAGGTAAAATCGATGTTCAGGCCTGAAGCGCCAAGGTCGATCTGCGCTACGCGCTCATCGTCACGCAACCCTTTCCAGGTCAGACCGTCAAACACTGCGAAGTTGCCAGCTTTGTCGCGGAAGCCGTTGAAGATGTAGTCAACGTAACGACGCTGAACGCCTTCAACCGAACCACGCTGCGCATCAGCCTGCGACTGCAATGCCTGCGGGCTGTTGAAGATTGGATCACGCCATTCGAACTTAAAGCCCGAGTCGTGGATAGGCACCATGGTGCCATCGAAGGAATAGCTACGAGCATCGAGTGCCGCGCCGACCTGTCCGGACATGGAAGTGTGAGCCCAGCCGCGGCCACCGGTACGAGCGTAGTCGTAACGAGACTGTTCGATTCGAACGGAGCGAGAAAGCGGCATTAGATCGTTCAGCAGAGTGAACTCGGTATTCGGCTCGAACTGCTGAAGAACAGTTGTGTCGAAAGCGCGATACAGGCGACGAATATCGTCAGCTGCGTTCACCGCATCGAGATAAGGAGCGTTTTCTGCATCGCCACGGAACTGAGTGCGCGCCAAGAAATCCGCTGCTGCCTGAGCACTGGCGTTTCGCTCAATTTCAAGAGCGCGCCATTGCGCCTGATTTACCGCGAGGTTACCGGTCTTTTCACCGATAGACTTGGAGAATACAAACATATCCGCTCCTTATTTGATTACGACACGAAGCAGATCGCCTGCCGCCGCTGTGTATGATTTGTCTTCCTCGACGTAGCAGCGCACTGACTCATCGCCAGCAGCCACCTTGACTCGACCGTTTGCAATAGAGAGCGCCTGTCCCTTGGTGTAGGTGCCGGCTTCGGCACGAACGTTGAGGAACATGCCCGGCAGAGGCTGAATACCTACGACAAGCTCGCCAGCAGGGATAGCGTCGTCCACTGACAGGCAGCGCAGATAGTCTTTGTTGGCCACATACAGAATTGCAGCCTCATTGCCATCCACAGAGGCAGTGAACTTGTCCGCTGCACTGAAGAAGCCAATGGTACCCGGCGGAGTAGATGCCGCGGCCGCGCCTTCACGGTTAAGCAGCGGATTAGGGAACACGCCGCCGGCGTGGATGATATGCTTTCCGTCTTTAGCCATTTTTTACTCCGGCATTTCGCTGACTGATTGGGTGTTGGTAGCCTGGCGGAACGTACCGTTCAGGCCGAAAGATGTCTGGCACTTGGCATACATAGCGTCGAGCGCCTTACCGTCCAGGTCTGCGACTTCGTCATCGCTCATGTTCATCGCCAACTTCACAGCCGCGCGCTTTTCGCCTTTCTCTTTGTCGGCATTAGCGTTCAGGCTGTTGAAAACGACATCCACGCGATCGGCGAGTTTCTGCGCCCACACTGGCATCTCTTCGCTGTTCGTGGCCTGCTCTTTAGCCTTCTTGTCATCCGCTTCTTTCTTCTCACGTGCGGCCTTCTCTTCAGGCGTTTCTTCTTTGCTGTCGGAGTTTTCTGCCAACATCTGGTTATATGCGTCCATCAGTTCGGCATCGGTTTTACCGTCAACCGATTTACCTTTGGCCTTCAGCGCATTAACGATGAGCTCTTTCATCGGGTCTGTTTCCTTCTGGGTTGAATCGCTGTTGGCGCCGAAAAACGCCTTTAGCTGGTTGAAAAATGTTTTGAATGCGGGGTCTTGCTGGTCTGGGGTAGCGGACTCTTCGAGATTAACGACCTCGATTTCGAGTTCATCACCCTCGGCGTTAACGAAGATGCCCACGCCCTCCTCCGGCGTACCGGCGCCGGGCTCATCAAGCAGCACCGCCACATGGTCAAACATCATGTTGGTGGCGATCTCGTTGTACTTTTTGCCCTTCGACTCGCCGTTGGCGGCGATACCGGAATACAGCAGGCCGGTGGAGATATGGATCGGGTCGGAGTTGGTACCGGCCAGCATCTCATCCAGGCGATTAATCAGGCGCTTACCCTTCTCGCTGGATTCGGCGTACTGGCGGTTAACGTACATATCACCCGTCACTTTGCCGTCTTTGTGGCTGACGTTCTGTAGCCATGCACCGACGTGGTACTCGTTCACCGCCCGGACATCTCGCGCCGACACATGCTTGCCGTCCACTTTCGGGTGGCCCAGCGGCATCGGGTTACGCTCGAGCGTGTTGTAGGCCTTTTCGATTTCTGCTGCCGGGTACAACTTCCGGTTCATCACGATATCGTCCACGACAGGCGTGATGCCGCGAACCACGATATGTGGCTTGCCGTCGATGGTTTCAGTTGTGATGTTTGAAGCGGAGTTGACGACGGTCAGCACGTTAACGCGGTTGCGTTTCATGCTGGGTCCTCGTTAGTGGGAGTTTTCGGTCATCACCTGAATCAGGTAATCAGCACAAGCTTCTCCGTCGGTGGAGTCGCCATCCTGATAAGCATCAGGGTTGTGCTTATAGTCATCGCGCCACTTCACGAAAGCGGCTCTGATTTGCGATTCAGTGAACAGGCGGCCATGGTTGATATCTCTCGGCGCTTCTCTCGGAATAGGGTTGCTCACTCAGCCTCCTTAGTAGTCCATTGTTTGCGCTCTTTTTTCAGCTTATCCGCAAGCCCCTCGTTGAAGATGCTGCCGTCGTCATTGAGCAGCGCCGGGATCTGGCCGCAATAGCAGTTATACCGATTGCCGTTCTCTGCGTAGAAGTCGCGTACCTCTTCTGTGGTGTAAACCTTGCCGTGACGGCTGGCGTGCCAGGTGCGCGTCGTAGGCTTGAGCGCTGACAGCCACAGCAGGCCGGTGTTCAGCCCAAGCCGGTCAGCGGCCCAGTCCGTTTCGTTCCACTGCGCCTGCCTCAGCGCGCCGACCTGCTCGGTCTGAGCGATGTTTTTCGCTTTCGACATGGACACATCGAGGCGCTTACTGATTACGCTGGCTGTCTCGCGGGGATTCACGCCGCGCGCTACCGCATCGGTGATGATGTTTGTCAGGTCGCCGCGGGCGGTGTCGCTGATGACCTTCCAGTCACTGAACGTTGTCAGCCTGGCCGCCGCAATCTGGTTCAGGTAGCGTGGGCTGCTTAAAAGCTGCTGTAGCGTCGTCTGACTGGCGTACACCTGCGACTGAACCGACAGGTTGGTGAAGGCGTTTAGCGTGCCGCGGTCATATTCCGCAATGACGTAGTCCATCGCCCACAGGTTCTGACTGCCGCCTTCAAGAAGCTCATCATCCAGAATCGACTGCACCACCTGGAGCAGGTCGGCCAGTTCAGCAGCTGTCATGTCATAGATGAACTTACCGGCATTGACCTGATACAGCGAAGGCTCTGCACCTTCGTTGTTGCACATCATCCATGACCGCTGTGCGTTCGCCTCTCGCTGCTGTCCTGTCAGCCTTTGGTCAAAGAGTGCCTTCAGCCTGCGCTTAATGTTCAGATACCGATCTTCGATAACGTTGAACATCCGACTGACCTGCCGCGATGATTGCGTCGGGTCAGCTTTATTGCGCGGTACGATTGGCGTCCCGATTCTGGTTTGCGCTGTCATCATCATCTGTCAGCGGATCCTTATCGGTTTGCTTTACATCAGGGTTAGGTGGCGACACGACCTTGCGAGGCTCCAGCTCACCGCATCGACCGTAATGCCGTATCAGCTGAGCATTGTGAAGAATGCGACGAACCAATTCCCGAGCCGCGCCGCGCTGCCGTTCCCGGCTGTCAGACGTGCGCTGAGTGCCAGGGCGTCATCGAGCTTAAGAATAAGCAGAGGGGGCTGTAATGCAGCAGGCAATTTTAGATATGTGCTGCGGGTCGCGCATGTTCTGGTTCGACAAGCAGGACGAGCGCGCGGTGTTCAGTGACATCCGCGCAGAGCAACATGAGCTTTGTGACGGTCGCCAACTGGTAATTAGTCCGGACCTTATTGCTGATTTCCGCGCCCTCCCCTTTGCCAATAACACTTTCCCTGTCGTCGTGTTCGATCCGCCGCACCTCGAGCGTGTCGGTGATAACGCATGGATGGGGAAAAAGTATGGGCGGCTTAACAAAGAAACATGGCGCGATGATTTGCGTGCAGGCTTTGCCGAAGCGTTCAGGGTGTTGTGGCCACACGGTGTGCTCATCTTCAAATGGAACGAAACGCAGATCCCGGTAAGCAATATTCTGGCGCTTACCGACGAGAAGCCGGTCATCTGGCAGCGCACCGGTAAGTCAGATAAAACCCACTGGGTGATTTTCGTCAAAGGTGGTCCAAATGTTCAGGATAATCCAGCCTAATACCTGGTACGCCGATCCCCACGGCGCGCCCTGCAAAATCCTCCGCTCTACCCACGAAGTAATCCACTACATCCGCAACGGTCGCACCTGTATCGCCAGCATGGGCCGCTTTAACCAGGATTTCGAGCCGCTGACCAAAGCACAGGCCGAGCGGATCGCCGAAGAAATCGAAACAGCAGAGCACCTGAAGAAGCTGCGCGCCCAGCGCGCGGCATGAGGAGAGAGCGTGAAACCTTACGAATCGAAGAAATCACAGTTCACCAGAAACCTGATCCGGCGGCGCCACGCTGAATGGTCAGAAAAGACCTTCGGTAATGTCGGCCCCATCGGACCGCTGAAGCACCTTTCGAAAGAGGCGCTGGAAGCTGCCGCCGATCCCGGCGACCTCAGCGAATGGGCTGATATGCAGTTCCTGCTATGGGACGCGCAGCGGCGCGCCGGTATCACCGATGAGCAAATCACCGAGGCGCTGGAAGAAAAGCTGAAGGTGAACATGACCCGCCACTGGCCGGAACCGAAAGACGGTGAGCCGCGTCTTCACATCAAACCATGACGCAACTGATAGCCAGTTATGAGCTGGCTATTAGGTGCGAAAGCACTGCAACGTCATCCCTTTTGCCCGGTTCCTGCGCCGGGCTTCTTTTTGGGAGTTCACCATGCAAATAACTCTTCCGAAGTGGATTGGCTTTCTAATTATGCTGATTCTCCGCCCTGGCATTACTGCATTCTGCGCTGCATATCTGATGCTATATGCAGATGGAAGTTGGTATCACTTCCTATCTGGCGCACTGGCCTTCAAATCCTGCATCGAAACTCACGCCATTTACAAAGAGGTGAGAGATGCAAGGTAATCCCGTTATCTGGCTCATCGCCGCACTTATGGCGCTGGGCGCTCTCATCTCATTTCTTCACGAACCGGAAGGTGTGCAATGGCTGCTTTTAATGTGGGCGCATTAGTCCAGAAGAAGACCGGCGGTATACAAGGCGTGGTGGATAGCCAACTGGAGCCGGAAGGAGATCACCCGAAGGCCTGGGTGCGTTGGGATGACGGAAATTATTCAGTGCACGCGGAAAACGAATTACGCGCGTCCTCCATCGATGGTCCGCGCATGTATAAGACATTGGCGTAAGGAGATCATAATGACCGACACCAGCCTGATTCCAGAAAAAGAAGTGATGAGCAAGCTTGGGGTTTCATCACGACAGACAATCTGGAACTACACTAACCGGCACGGGTTTCCGAAGCCAGTCAGGACCCACCCGAAAGCGTATCTGCGGGAAGCTGTTGATGGATGGATCCTAAATGGTGGCGTTAACCAGAAATGTTCCTGATGTGCCAGAACAGCTTATCAGCGTGAAGTTCATACGCTTTGCGCTGAGCCTCAATCCAGTCGTGTTTGTTATACACCGCCATTACCCCGCCAAGTTCATGCCCGAGCATCCTCTCAGTAACATGGGGCTCGACATCCATTTCAGACAGCCTTGTTACCAGCGTCCTCCTGAAGTCGTGGGTTCGCCAGTATCCAAGGTCCATCCCTCCCCTTATTCGATTTACGAACCGGTTGGCGGCAGCAATGCTGATCGGTTCGTTTATGTCCTCCCCGGGGAAAAGCACATCATTGTAAGTTGTCATGGCCTTTTCGAGGAAAGGCTGAATCTGTTCGAAAATAGGGCGGCGGATGACGTTGCCCATCTTGCTGTGCTCTTTCGGCACGGTCCAGACGTTGTCCAGCAGGTCAAATTCGTTCTTGGTTGCCAGCCTCAGTTCTGAGAGCCTCGCCCCCCACAGCATCAGCATCTGGTGGAGAAGTTTGTTTGAGGTCGACGCCCGGCTTCTTTCAATAGCCATCCAAATCTGAGCCAGCTCGTTATACGACAGGACGCGGTAGCCAACAGCAGCGCGAGAGCCAAAGTCTCTTGGCTGGATGCTCATAATTGCGCAGCTATCTATCACCTGACGCCGCATGCACCAGCTTATTGCCGATCTTAGCTGACTGAGCACCTGACGCGCGCGGCGCGGATTATCCCTTTCCTCTTCTGTGAGGAGATCTACCCACTGCTTCACATTGATGGAGGATGCCGGTCGATTCGGGAAAGCGTCATGCATCCGCTTCATAACCGTTGATCGGTATAGTGCCTGGGTCTTTTCTCTGAGTGTTGTAATGACGTAATTGTCGAACCAGTAGTCCAGGCACTGAGCAACCGTCATAGAGTTCTCTGCCTTCTCTTCGAAGTAGGTACGAGGATCCACTCCTGAGAAATATAGGTTCCTCAGGTCAGAGGTGATCTGCCTTGCATCCTTCAACGATACTGACGGGTAACGGCCTATGCCAAGTCGATTAGGTTTACCATGCCAGCGATACCGGTACTGGAACTGGATGACCCCTTTCGGGGAAATGCGCACGCTGAGGCCATCGGCATCAGCCACTTCTTGTGGGCCCGAATATGGTTTACCATGAATGGTACGCAGTTTTGTGTCGCTGATAGCCATAAATAATATTTGGTACGCTCAGAAATAGTGGTTTGGTACACTTCTGGTACGCAATATCACATGGACATCAAGACACAGTAAACAACTATATTTAACGTTCGTGGACAAACTCAGGTGAGAAAAGGGTTGTTTTTCGAGTGATAACAGGCAGTTAATTAACTATTGTGGACAATATTAGACAATGGCAGACACAGATAAACAACCTACCTTCCTTTTCCACGATTACGAAACCTTTGGCACCCATCCGGCGCTGGACCGACCGGCGCAGTTTGCGGCTATCCGAACCGATGACGAATTTAACGTCATTGGCGAACCCGAGGTGTTTTACTGTAAGCCCGCCGATGACTATCTGCCGCAGCCGGGCGCGGTGATGGTAACGGGCATCACGCCTCAGGAAGCGCGGGATAAAGGCGTTAGCGAAGCAGAATTTGCCCGTCGCATCCACGACCTGTTCACGGTGCCCAATACCTGCGTGTTGGGTTATAACAACATCCGTTTTGACGATGAAGTGACGCGCAATATCTTCTACCGCAACTTCTACGATCCGTATGCCTGGAGCTGGCAGAACCGTAATTCACGCTGGGATTTGCTGGATATCATGCGCGCCTGCTATGCGCTGCGCCCGGAGGGGATTAACTGGCCGGAGAACGACGACGGCTTGCCGAGCTTCAGGCTCGAGCACCTGACGCGGGCCAACGGCATTGAGCACAGCAACGCCCACGACGCGATGGCAGACGTTTACGCGACCATCGCTATGGCGAAACTTGTAAAAACCGCGCAGCCGCGCCTGTTTGAGTATCTGTTGAGCCATCGCAGCAAGCAAAAGCTGATGACGCTAATTGACGTGCCGCAGATGAAACCGCTGGTGCATATTTCAGGGATGTTCGGTGCGTGGCGCGGGAATACAAGCTGGGTGGCGCCGCTTGCCTGGCATCCGGACAACCGTAACGCCGTCATCATGGTGGATCTCGCCGGAGATATCTCCCCGCTGCTTGAGCTCGACAGCGACACCTTACGTGAACGGCTCTATACGCCGAAAGAGGCGCTGGGTGACCTGCCAGCCGTACCGGTAAAACTGGTGCACATCAATAAGTGCCCGGTGCTGGCGCAGGCCAACACGCTGCGCCCGGAAGACGCCGACCGGCTGGGGATTAACCGTCAGCACTGCCTCGATAACCTGAAAGTGCTGCGCGACAACCCGCATGTGCGCGAGAAAGTCGTCGCCATTTTTGCCGAAGCAGAGCCGTTCGTGCCGTCTGAGAATGTGGATGCGCAGCTTTATAACGGCTTCTTCAGCGACGCCGATCGCGCGGCGATGAATATCGTGCTGCAAACTGACCCGCGTAACCTGCCCGCGCTGGATATCACCTTCGCAGATAAGCGCATTGAGAAGCTGATGTTTAATTATCGCGCGCGCAACTATCCCGGCACGCTGGATGAAGCAGAGCAGGAACGCTGGTTACAGCATCGGCGCAACGTGTTTACGCCGGAGTTTCTTAATAGCTACGCCCAGGAGCTGGAGATGCTTTACGGTCAGTATGAAGGGAATGCTGAGAAGCAGGCGCTGCTGAAAGCGCTGTTCCAGTATGCGCAAGAAATTGTCTGAGTAGCGGGTACAAAAAAGCCGGAGGCGATGTCTCCGGCTTTTTTTTGCCGGGTGGCGCTAACGCTTACCCGGCCTACGAAACTGTAGGTCGGGTTGAGCATAGCCGTCACCCGACACAGTCTTACGCGACGTCTTCGTACTGAGGAACCGGGTTGCGGAAGCTTCTGGTCACGCAAGCCAGGTAAATCAGACCGATTGCACCCCAGATCAGACCCAGAACCATTGAGCTCTCTTCCAGGTTGATCCACAGGGCGCCCACCGTCAGGGCACCACACACTGGCAGCACCAGATAGTTGATGTGGTCCTTCAGCGTCTTGTTGCGCTTCTCACGGATCCAGAACTGCGAAATCACGGAGAGGTTAACGAAGGTGAACGCCACCAGCGCACCAAAGTTAATCAGCGCCGTGGCCGTTACCAGGTCGAATTTAATCGCCAGCAGGGCAATAGCGCCCACCAGCAGCACGTTCCACGCCGGGGTACGCCATTTAGGATGCACGTAACCGAAGAAGCGGGTTGGGAACACACCGTCACGGCCCATCACGTACATCAGACGAGAAACGCCCGCGTGCGCAGCCATACCGGAAGCCAGTACGGTGACGCTGGAGAAGATCAGCACGCCCCACTGGAAGGTTTTACCCGCCACGTACAGCATAATTTCAGGCTGTGATGCATCCGGATCTTTAAAGCGAGAGATATCCGGGAAGTACAGCTGTAAGAAGTAAGACGCACCAATGAAGATCAGGCCGCCAATCAGCGCGGTCAGGAAAATCGCTTTCGGGATCACGCGCTCAGCGTCTTTGGTCTCTTCAGACAGAGAAGAGATACCGTCGAAGCCCAGGAACGAGAAGCACAGGATAGTCGCACCGGTGATCATCGGCACTACGTGCGCGCCTTCAGACCAGAACGGACGGGTGCTGGTCAGCGTACCTGCGCCTTCCCCGTGGGAAACGCCGTAGATGATCAGCCCAACGATAACCGCAACAATCCCCATCTGAAGGATCACAATCAGGGTGTTGAAGTTAGCCACGGTCTTGATGCTGCGCAGGTTAGAGATGGTCATAAAGGCCACCAGCGCCACAACGAAGATCCACGACGGCACGGAAGGCACCAGCGCTTCGAAGTAAATTTTTGCCAGCAGAATGTTGATCATCGGCATGAACAGGTAGTCCAGCAGTGATGACCAGCCCACCATAAAGCCAACCGCCGGGCTAATGGATTTCTGAGCATAGGTGTACGCAGAGCCTGCGGACGGGAAACGGCGAACCAGTTTACCGTAGCTCAGCGCTGTAAAGAGGATGGCGACCAGCGCAAAGGCGTACGCCGTTGCAACGTGACCGTCAGTAAGGCCTGATACGATACCGAATGTATCGAACAGCGTCATCGGTTGCATATAGGCAAGGCCCATCATAACAACCGGAATCAACGTAAGCGTTTTACGTAATTCCACGCGAGAGGTGTTTGGAGTTGCGTTATGCGACATAGTTATTCTCCTTTACGGTGATAACCGCCACGTAAGCGAAAAATTGCCCCATTTCTTTCTTCCTCAGCGACAACAACTGTCGGATTTTAGTAAATATCTATCCGGTACGAAGCCCGGCCTCTTGGTTTTTAGTTTCGTTTCGTACATGCAAAAAAAAATAACCGACGCCTTTTATATCGTCGATTATTCATTTGTTTGCAGCGGCGGCATTTTGCCCTATTCCAGATACAAAAGGCAATACATTGAGAAACCTGCCCATAAATTAATTTTACTAACTGATTGATTTCCCATCATCTGCCTGAGCGTAAACTGTGGCGATAGCACTATTTGCTAAAATTTCGTCTCGCCACCAGGCACTGGCAAGCCCGGCGGTCTGTTCATTCCAGCCCACCCATACCGATTCGTTACTGCTCTGCGCTAAAACTTGTTTCTCCACCAGCGCTCCGCTGTCAATAAACCGCTGCGCTAAATAACGGGGAAGGTAACCGCACCCCAGGCCGCTTATTTGCAGCTCCAGCTTGGTTTTAAAATCAAAAACGGTGATGGCCTCCTGCTCATCCAGCAGCTGCGATGAAATGCCGCATTCGGGGCGAGAGCTGTCTCCAACCACAATGGCGCGATAGTTTTTAATGACGCGTCGGGTAACAGGCTCCGGTTCATTCGCCAGCGGGTGATGAGGCGCAACGGCAAAAACCTGCTCCAGAACACCGAGCCGCGCAAAACCAAATTCGCTCAACTGGGGAGGCTCATGCAGCGCCCCAACGATGATATCCGCCCTGCCCTGCGTCAGGGCCTCCCAGGAACCGCCCAGCACGCCATTGATAAAAACCAGCCGGGTGACGCTGTGGCGCTGATAGAACGCCTCAATAAGCGGGGTAAGCAGGGAGAAAGGGAATGTATCATCAACCCCAATCACCAGTTCATTTTCCCAGCCCTGGTGAGGTTTGACGGCCTGTTTTTCCAGCTCGCGAACCGTATGCAGCACGTCACGCCCTTTTTCCAGCAGCATCTGCCCTGTACGGGTGAAACGCGCGCGATGCCCGGTGCGGTCAAGGATTTGGATATTAAGATCGCTCTCGAGCTTTTGCACGGTGTAGCTCAGAGCCGAAGGGGTTTTATAGAGCTTCGCCGAGGCGGCGGCAAAGCTCCCCTCTTTTTCCAGCGCATCCAGAATAACAAGAACATCCAGCAGCGGTTTCATCTTCGCCCCCTTGCGGTGTGCGATTGTCTCCGCCGGCGCAATTATTCCATGGGCATAACCAGCGGATCGGGATACTGATATTCAAATCCCAGTTCATGGCAAATACGATTGCCATCAATAATTTTGCCTTTGCGTTCCCCCTGCGCCTCGCTGAATACCGGCGGCGCCAGGCCCAGCTGGCGCGCCATCAGCGGATAAAAGGTACTGCGCGGCGGATGCGAAGGCGCACATATATTATAGATGTGCCCCCCTTTCGGAGCCTGCAAAAGCAGTTCAATTGCACCGATAACATCCTCAAGATGCACAAGATTAACCCCGTGCTGGCCATCCGGCGCAGATTTACCGGCAAAGAAGCGCCCCGGATGACGCCCCGGCCCCACCAACCCGGCCAGACGTAAGATATCCACCTGCGTGCCAGGCAGATTGTGCAGCCAGTCTTCCAGCTCTTTCAGTACCCGGCCGCTGGCGGTCACCGGACGGCGCTCGGTGTTTTCTTTCGCCGTACCGTCGATATCGCCATAGACGGAGGTGGAGCTGGTGAAAATGATACGCGGGATATGGTGCGCCAGGGCGCTGTCGACAATCTCCTGCACCGCCTGCAAGTAAAAAGACTCACCCGGGCCGCTGCGCCGCGCCGGTAAGGTAATGACCAGCGCGTCCACATTCATCAGTTCATCCAGCTCGTCGGTATCGCAGATAAGCTCGGGTTCGAGACGCAGCTCGACACCATCAATGCCGCACATGCGTGCCGCTTCAACCCCATCTCGGGTGGTCTTACTCCCTGTCACCTGCCAGCCTTTCGCGGCTAATGACATCGCCAGTGGCATTCCTAACCATCCTAACCCGACAATCGCGACCTTTTTCATTACATTCTCCGCTTAACGATGCCTGTTATAAGGCTACGCCAGCCTGGTGGAACGCACAATTCATACCATCAATATGAAATGAATTAATGATCAAAAAAAGCCCTTGCTTTATGGCGTACAACTGGTTTAGGTTAAAAGACATCAAATGCATAAGCATTCAACGAGAATTTATATGACACGCGTTCCTTTTAAAAACCACCATCATCACCATCATCCTGACTAGTCTTTCAGGCGATGTGTGCTGGAAGACGTTTGGATCTTCCAGTGGTGCATGAACGCATGAAAAAGCCCCCGGAAGATCTTCTTCCGGGGGCTTTTTTTTGGACCGCATTCAGACAGGTTAAAACAGGTTAACGAGGAACACAGAATGTTAGATAACTCACGTTTACGCATAGCTATTCAAAAATCAGGCCGTTTAAGCGACGATTCACGCGAACTGCTGGCCCGCTGCGGGATTAAAATCAACCTGCACACCCAGCGCCTGATCGCCCTGGCTGAAAATATGCCGATCGACATTCTGCGCGTACGTGATGACGATATCCCGGGCCTGGTGATGGATGGCGTCGTTGATCTCGGCATCATCGGCGAAAACGTACTGGAAGAAGAGTTATTAACCCGCCGCGCGCAGGGCGAAGATCCGCGCTACTTTACCCTGCGTCGTCTGGACTTTGGCGGCTGCCGCCTGTCGCTGGCTACGCCGGTCGATGAAGCCTGGGACGGCCCGGCCGCGCTGAACGGCAAACGTATCGCCACCTCTTACCCTCACCTGCTGAAGCGTTACCTCGATCAAAAAGGCGTGCAGTTTAAATCCTGTCTGCTGAACGGCTCCGTTGAAGTGGCGCCGCGTGCGGGCCTGGCCGATGCCATCTGTGACCTCGTCTCCACCGGCGCCACGCTCGAAGCGAACGGCCTGCGCGAAGTGGAGGTGATCTACCGCTCCAAAGCCTGCCTGATTCAGCGCGACGGCGAGATGGCCGACGCCAAACAGCAGCTCATCGACAAGCTGCTGACCCGCATTCAGGGCGTGATTCAGGCGCGTGAATCCAAATACATCATGATGCATGCGCCGACCGAGCGCCTGGACGAAGTGATTGCCCTGCTGCCGGGCGCTGAGCGTCCAACCATTCTGCCGCTGGCGGGCGACCAGCAGCGCGTGGCGATGCACATGGTCAGCAGCGAAACCCTGTTCTGGGAAACCATGGAAAAACTGAAGGCGCTGGGCGCAAGTTCCATTCTGGTGCTGCCAATTGAGAAGATGATGGAGTAACGACCATGAGCTTTAACACAATCATCGACTGGAATACCTGTAGCGACGCGCAACAGCGCGAGTTGCTGATGCGCCCGGCAATTTCTGCCTCGGAGAGCATCACCCGCACCGTGGCGGAGATCCTCGATACCGTCAAAGCCCGCGGGGACGATGCGCTGCGCGAGTACAGCGCGAAGTTTGATAAAACTGAGGTCGACGCGTTACAGGTTACCGAGCAGGAAATCATTGATGCCAGCAATCGTCTGGGTGATGACATCAAACAGGCGATGGCCGTCGCGGTGAAAAATATTGATACCTTCCACACCGCGCAGAAATTGCAGGCGGTGGATGTGGAAACCCTGCCCGGCGTACGCTGCCAGCAGGTGACGCGCCCGGTGGCGTCCGTCGGCCTCTATATTCCTGGCGGCTCTGCCCCGCTGTTTTCGACCGTCCTGATGCTGGCCACCCCGGCACGTATTGCCGGTTGTCAGAAGGTGGTGCTCTGCTCTCCGCCACCGATCGCCGATGAGATCCTGTACGCGGCGAAGCTGTGCGGCGTGCAGGCGATCTATAAAGTGGGCGGTGCGCAGGCGATTTCTGCCCTGGCGTTCGGAACAGTATCCATTCCTAAGGTCGACAAAATCTTTGGCCCGGGCAATGCCTACGTGACCGAGGCGAAGCGCCAGGTCAGCCAGCGTCTGGACGGCGCGGCGATTGATATGCCTGCCGGTCCGTCTGAAGTGCTGGTGATTGCCGACAGCGGCGCTACACCGGATTTCGTGGCCTCTGACCTGCTCTCGCAGGCCGAGCACGGCCCTGACTCGCAGGTGATTTTACTGACGCCAGATGCCGACATGGCAAAACGCGTGGGCGACGCCGTTGAGCGTCAGCTGGCTGACCTGCCGCGTGCGGAAACGGCGCGTCAGGCGCTATCCGCCAGCCGCCTGATTGTGGCCCGCGATCTTGACCAGTGCATCGCCATCTCCAACCAGTACGGTCCTGAGCACCTGATTATTCAGACCCGCAACGCGCGCGATCTGGTCGACAGCATAACCAGCGCAGGCTCAGTGTTCCTCGGGGACTGGTCACCGGAATCCGCCGGGGATTACGCCTCCGGCACCAACCACGTGCTGCCGACGTATGGCTATACCTCAACCTGCTCCAGCCTGGGGCTGGCGGATTTCCAGAAGCGCATGACCGTGCAGGAACTCTCCCGCGAGGGATTTGCCTCGCTGGCGTCGACCATTGAAACCCTGGCCGCCGCCGAGCGCCTGACTGCCCACAAAAATGCCGTGACGCTGCGCGTTGCCGCCCTGAAGGAGCAAGCATGAACATCGAAGAATTAGCCCGCGAAAATGTCCGTCGCCTGACGCCCTATCAGTCTGCGCGTCGTCTGGGCGGGAACGGCGACGTCTGGCTGAATGCCAACGAATATCCCACGGCGGTGGCCTTTGAGCTCTCGCAGCAGACGCTGAACCGCTACCCGGAGTGTCAGCCGAAAGCGGTGATCGAGAACTATGCCCAGTATGCAGGCGTGAAGCCTGAGCAGGTGCTGGTCAGCCGTGGGGCTGATGAAGGGATTGAGCTGCTGATCCGCGCCTTCTGTGAGCCGGGTAAAGACGCGGTGATGTACTGCCAGCCCACCTACGGGATGTACAGCGTGAGCGCCGAAACCTTTGGCGTGGCCTGCCGCAACGTGCAGGCGCTCGACAACTGGCAGCTGGATTTGCAGGGCATCGCTGATAACCTTGACGGCGTGAAGGTGGTATTTGTCTGTAGCCCGAACAACCCCACCGGGCAGATTATTCATCCGCAGGATATCCGCACCCTGCTGGAGATGACGCGCGGCAAGGCCCTGGTCGTCGCTGATGAAGCCTATATTGAGTTCTGCCCGCAGGCGACGCTGGCAGGCTGGCTTGAGGAGTATCCGCATCTCGTTGTGCTGCGTACCCTTTCCAAAGCCTTCGCCCTCGCCGGCCTTCGCTGTGGATTTACGCTGGCGAATAAAGCGGTTATCGACCTGCTGCTGAAAGTGATTGCCCCGTATCCGCTCTCAACGCCGGTTGCCGATATTGCGGCACAGGCGCTGGCCCCGCAGGGCATCAGCGCGATGCGCGAGCGTGTGGCGCAGATCCTGGAAGAGCGTCAGTATCTTGTCGATGCCCTTAAAACGATTCCGTGCGTGGAGCAGGTGTTCGACTCGGAAACCAACTACATCCTGGTGCGCTTCACCGCCTCAAGCGCGATATTTAAATCGTTGTGGGATCAGGGCATTATCTTACGAGACCAGAATAAACAACCTACCCTGAGCGGCTGCCTGCGTATTACCGTCGGCACCCGTGCAGAGAGCCAGCGCGTGATTGACGCCCTGAAAGCGGAGAAAGTATGAGTCAGAAGTATCTCTTTATCGATCGTGACGGCACCATCATCTCGGAGCCACCCAGCGATTTTCAGGTCGATCGTTTCGACAAGCTGGCCTTTGAACCCGATGTGATCCCGGTGCTGCTGAAGCTTCAGAAAGCAGGCTATAAGCTGGTGATGATCACCAACCAGGACGGTCTGGGCACCGACAGCTTCCCGCAGGGAGACTTTGACGGCCCGCACAACCTGATGATGCAGGTGCTGACCTCGCAGGGCATCGCCTTCGACGAAGTGCTGATCTGCCCGCATATGCCTGCCGACGAGTGCGACTGCCGCAAGCCAAAAGTGAAGCTTGTTGAACGTTATCTGGCGGAAGAGGCGCTGGATAAAGCCAACAGCTATGTGATCGGCGATCGCGTCACGGATATCACGCTGGCGGACAACATGGGCATTGCGGGCCTGCGCTATAACCGCGACACGCTAAACTGGGCAATGATTGGCGAGCAGCTCACCCGACGCGACCGCTATTCCCACGTTGAACGCAACACCAAAGAGACGCAGATCGACGTGAAGGTCTGGCTGGACCGCGAAGGCGGCAGCAAGATCCACACCGGCGTCGGTTTCTTTGACCACATGCTGGATCAAATCGCCACTCACGGCGGCTTCCGCATGGAGATCACCGTTAAGGGCGACCTGTATATCGACGATCACCACACCGTGGAAGATACCGGCCTGGCGCTGGGCGAAGCCCTGAAGCTGGCGCTCGGCGACAAGCGCGGTATCAACCGCTTCGGCTTTGTTCTGCCGATGGACGAGTGCCTGGCGCGCTGCGCGATGGATATCTCCGGGCGTCCGCACCTTGAATACAAAGCCGACTTTACCTACCAGCGCGTGGGCGATCTCAGCACCGAGATGGTGGAACACTTCTTCCGCTCGCTTTCTTACACCATGGGCCTGACGCTGCACCTGAAAACCAAAGGCAAAAACGATCACCACCGCGTCGAGAGCCTGTTCAAAGCCTTTGGCCGTACCCTGCGCCAGGCGATCCGCGTGGAAGGTGACGCCCTGCCCTCGTCGAAAGGAGTGCTGTAATGAACGTGGTGATTCTGGATACCGGATGCGCCAATCTGAACTCCGTACAGTCGGCGATTATGCGCCACGGCTACGAGCCGGTGGTGAGCCGCGACCCGGACGTGGTGCTGCGTGCGGATAAACTCTTTCTGCCGGGCGTTGGCACCGCCCAGGCGGCGATGGATCAGATCCATGAGCGCGAGCTGGTAGATCTCATCAAAGCCTGTACTCAGCCGGTGCTGGGCATTTGCCTCGGCATGCAGCTGCTTGGCCGCCGCAGCGAAGAGAGCAACGGCGTTGATCTGCTGGGCATTATTGAAGAAGACGTGCCGAAAATGACCGACCACGGCCTGCCGCTGCCGCACATGGGCTGGAACCGCGTTTATCCGAAGGCGGGCAACAGGCTGTTCCAGGGTATTGAAGACGGCGCGTACTTCTATTTTGTTCACAGCTACGCCATGCCCGTGAATGCCTACACCATCGCCCAGTGCAATTACGGCGAGGCGTTCACCGCCGCCGTGCAGAAAGATAACTTTTACGGCGTGCAGTTTCACCCGGAACGCTCCGGCGCCGCCGGTGCGCAACTGCTGAAAAATTTCCTGGAGATGTGATGATAATTCCCGCTTTAGATTTAATTGACGGCACGGTTGTTCGTCTCCACCAGGGCGATTACGGGCAGCAGCGCGACTACGGCAACGATCCGCTGCCGCGGTTACAGGCTTACGCCGCGGAGGGCGCTGAGGTATTGCATCTGGTCGATCTGACCGGCGCGAAAGATCCGGCCAAACGCCAGATCCCGCTGCTTAAAACACTGGTGGCTGGCGTGGACGTCCCGGTGCAGGTGGGCGGCGGCGTGCGTACGGAAGCCGATGTTGCCGCCTTACTGGACGCGGGCGTGGCGCGCGTGGTAGTCGGTTCGACCGCTGTGAAAGATCCTGAGAGTGTCAAGGGCTGGTTCCGCCGCTTCGGTGCGGATGCGCTGGTGCTGGCGCTGGATGTGCGCATTGACGCGCAGGGTAACAAGCAGGTCGCGGTCAGCGGCTGGCAGGAAAACTCCGGCGTAACGCTGGAAGAGCTGGTCGGGATGTATCTCCCCGTAGGGCTGAAGCACGTCCTGTGCACGGATATTTCACGCGATGGTACGCTCGCAGGCTCTAACGTCTCGCTGTATGAAGAGGTTTGCGCGCGTTATCCGCAGGTGGCGTTTCAGTCCTCTGGCGGTATCGGCGACCTGGCGGATATCACCGCTCTGCGCGGAACCGGTGTACGCGGCGTGATTGTGGGTCGCGCGCTGCTGGAAGGCAAATTTACGGTTAAGGAGGCGATTCAATGCTGGCAAAACGGATAATTCCCTGCCTGGACGTGCGTGATGGTCAGGTTGTAAAAGGCGTGCAGTTCCGCAACCACGAGATCATTGGCGACATCGTTCCGCTGGCAAAACGTTATGCCGAAGAAGGCGCAGACGAACTGGTATTTTACGATATCACCGCCTCCAGCGATGGCCGCGTGGTGGACAAAAGCTGGGTGGCGCGCGTGGCAGAGGTGATTGATATTCCCTTCTGCGTGGCGGGCGGGATTAAATCTGCTGACGATGCGGCGAAAATTCTCTCTTTCGGTGCGGACAAAATTTCGATTAACTCCCCTGCGCTTGCAGATCCGGAGCTGATTACGCGTCTGGCGGACCGCTTTGGCGTGCAGTGCATTGTCGTGGGGATCGACACCTGGTTTGATACCGCGACGGGCAAATATCACGTTAACCAGTACACTGGCGATGAAAGCCGCACGCGCGTCACCCAATGGGAGACGCTGGACTGGGTGCAGGAAGTACAAAAACGCGGTGCAGGTGAAATCGTGCTGAACATGATGAACCAGGACGGCGTACGCAACGGTTACGACCTCGAGCAGCTGAAAAAAGTGCGCGCGGTGTGCCAGGTTCCGCTGATTGCCTCCGGCGGCGCGGGCACCATGGAACACTTCCTTGAAGCCTTCAGCGATGCGAACGTAGACGGCGCGCTGGCCGCTTCCGTGTTCCACAAACAGATTATCAATATTGGTGAGTTAAAAACGTACCTGGCCGACCAGGGCGTGGAGATCAGGGTATGTTAACAGAGCAACAACAGGCGCAGCTGGACTGGGAAAAAACTGACGGATTACTGCCGGTGGTTGTACAGCATGCCGTTTCAGGCGAAGTGCTGATGCTGGGATACATGAACCAGGAGGCACTGGCAAAAACGCTCGACAGCGGCAAGGTGACGTTTTTCTCGCGCACCAAACAGCGCCTGTGGACGAAAGGGGAAACCTCGGGTCACTTCCTGAATGTGGTCAGCATTACGCCAGACTGCGACAACGACACCCTGCTGGTGCTGGTCAACCCGATTGGGCCGACCTGTCACAAAGGCACCAGCAGCTGCTTCGGCGAGACGAGCCACCAGTGGCTGTTCCTCTATCAGCTGGAACAGCTGCTGGCAGAGCGTAAATCAGCGGATCCCGAGAGCTCGTACACGGCGAAGCTGTACGCCAGCGGCACCAAACGTATTGCGCAGAAAGTGGGTGAGGAAGGCGTTGAAACGGCGCTGGCGGCCACCGTGCATGACCGTGAGGAGCTGACGAACGAAGCGTCGGATTTGATGTATCACCTGCTGGTGCTGCTTCAGGATCAGGAGCTGGATTTAACTACGGTGATTGAGAATTTGCGGAAACGGCATAAATAAAAAAAGACCGGGGAAACCCGGTCATTTTTTTTGTCTGTAAATCAGGATCTTGGTTTGTAGTTTCTCAGCGCGTTACGGCCGAGGACGACAGCAGAACCGATGATCCCGCCGAGGAGAACGGCAAGGATGAGGGTGATGGCCTTTTTAGGGCTGTCACGCTTGATTGGCAGATCTGGTTTCATTACGTAACGATACACGTGTACTGTGTCTGGGTTAACATTGAGGTTTTCAATGTCCAGTAAGTTCTTTTTGGTCTGATAGTAAGAGGTGGGGAAGACCAATGGACGGGACGCCTCGTTATCAACCATTGATTTGAGCGCTACGGTGCCCAGCAGGAACATGGTTTCCTGAGTAACATCCTGCGTTTGCTGGAGCTGCGGTGTGCTAATTTTCGCCGCTTCCGCGTTCTTAAGCGCCTCAGAAATTTGCTTGATACGCAGATCCTTTTGTTCCTGAGCCACTTTTTCCTGGTTCAGAAGAGAGTCGTTCAGGGTTGTGATCTGCTGCTTGAGGTTGTCTCTGAGGTCAAGCGTTAATTCTTTTGCGGTCTGTTCGTCGACCTGCTGGATGTATTGGGCCAACTGCTTTTGTGCTGCTTCAGCAGAATCACTCTGATAGCTTACTGTTAAAGGTAAAGATTGTCCTTTAACCGTCGGTTCAATAGTCAGCTTCTCTGGTGCATCCTGATTCTCAAGAGCCTGCGCTAATGCTGAGAAGGAAGAGTTGAAACGTCCAATGGCACGATTCTGTATGTCAAGCGTTGAAGGTGCTGCACCACCATAAAGGATATTCAACGCATTGGAATAGGTGGCGATCTGTGCCGCATCAGG
Organism: Enterobacter cloacae complex sp. 302F9; assembly: GCF_050030335.1. Lineage (NCBI taxonomy): Bacteria > Pseudomonadati > Pseudomonadota > Gammaproteobacteria > Enterobacterales > Enterobacteriaceae > Enterobacter > Enterobacter cloacae complex sp. 302F9. The sequence continues at coordinate 2,990,370 of NZ_JBLGUC010000001.1, forward strand.
CTGAGCAATGATGGCGGATGACGTCCATTTTTCTTTTACAGCTGTAAGATATACAGCCGCGAGAACGATAAAAGCAGCAATAAAAGCCCCTATTACCCACTTACCACGCCACAGCTGTAGCGCTAAATCCAGTAAATCAATTTGCTCCGGGTCATTGTTGCGTGCGACCAGGTTATTGTTGTTTTGCGTCATACAATCCCTAACAAATGAAAAAGGGCAAAAATAATCTTGTTTCCTTAGTGTATCTGTTGCTGGCGATTTTTCTATAAGAATCCGATGAGTTATATCGGAAAGATGGGTTATGTAAGTGAAGTGCGACGCGCTATCATAGACGGATTCTGATGTCCTGGGACATCAACAAGAACACTGTGAATGAGGGAAGCTATGAAATTTCTGGTAACTGGCGCGGCGGGCTTTATCGGTTCTCATGTCAGCAAGCGCCTGCTTGATGCAGGGCATGAAGTTGTTGGGATTGATAATCTGAATGATTACTATGACCCTAACCTCAAGCTCGCTCGCCTCGAACTGCTCAAATCCGAGAGTTTCACCTTCCACAAGCTGGACTTAGCGGACCGCGAGGGCATGGCTGCGCTCTTCGCCAATGAAAAATTTGACCGCGTGATCCATCTTGCCGCACAGGCGGGTGTGCGTTACTCGCTGGAAAACCCGCATGCCTACGCTGATGCAAACCTGGTAGGTCACCTGAACGTGCTGGAAGGCTGTCGCCAAAACAAGGTTCAGCATCTTCTGTATGCTTCATCCAGCTCTGTATACGGCCTCAACCGTAAGATGCCGTTTTCTACTGACGACTCCGTAGACCATCCGGTATCCCTGTATGCCGCAACCAAAAAAGCCAATGAGCTGATGTCGCATACCTATTCGCATCTTTACAATCTGCCGACCACTGGCCTGCGCTTCTTTACCGTGTATGGCCCATGGGGCCGACCGGACATGGCGCTGTTCAAATTCACCAAAGCCATGATTGAAGGCAACAGCATCGACGTATACAACTACGGCAAGATGAAGCGCGACTTCACCTATATCGATGATATTGCGGAGGCGATTATTCGCCTACAGGACGTTATTCCTCAGGCCGATGCCGACTGGACGGTTGAAACCGGTTCGCCAGCAACCAGCTCTGCCCCGTATCGCGTGTATAACATCGGCAACAGTTCACCTGTCGAACTGATGGATTACATTACCGCGCTTGAAGAGGCGCTGGGCAAGGAAGCGGTGAAAAATATGATGCCGATCCAGCCGGGGGACGTGCTGGAGACCAGTGCGGACACCAAAGCGCTGTATGACGTTATTGGGTTTAAACCACAAACCTCAGTCAAAGAAGGCGTGAAAAACTTCGTCGACTGGTACCGCAACTTCTATAACGTTTAAAAACAAAAAACCCGGCAGATTGCCGGGTTTTTTTATATCACGATTTTAATCAGTCGCTGCCGAACAAATCGCGGGTATAGACTTTATCTTTCACGTCCGCCAGCTCTTCCGCCATACGGTTGGAGATAATTACATCCGCTTCTTTCTTAAACGCATCCAGATCGCGGATCACACGCGAATGGAAGAACTCATCTTCCTGCATCGCCGGTTCATAAATAATGACCTGCACGCCCTTCGCCTTAATACGCTTCATGATCCCCTGAATGGAAGAAGCGCGGAAGTTATCGGAACCGCTCTTCATGATCAGGCGATACACGCCCACCACTTTCGGCTGACGCGCGAGAATGGAATCCGAGATGAAGTCTTTACGCGTGCGGTTGGCATCCACAATGGCGGAAATCAGGTTGTTCGGCACCGCCTGATAGTTTGCCAGCAGCTGCTTGGTATCTTTTGGCAGGCAGTAGCCACCGTAACCGAAGGACGGGTTGTTGTAATGGTTACCGATACGTGGATCAAGACACACGCCCTCAATGATCTGACGGGTGTTCAGACCTAAGCTCTCGGCATAGCTGTCAAGTTCGTTGAAGTAAGCCACACGCATCGCCAGATAGGTATTGGCGAAAAGCTTAATGGCCTCTGCCTCGGTGGAATCGGTGAACAGGACCGGAATATCTTTTTTGATTGCGCCTTCCTGAAGCAACGCAGCAAAACGCTCTGCGCGCTCGGAACGCTCGCCAATCACGATACGGGATGGGTGCAGGTTATCGTATAACGCCCTGCCCTCGCGGAGGAATTCCGGCGAGAAGAAGACATTATCAATACCCAACTCTTCTTTAATCGATTTGGTGAAACCCACTGGAATTGTCGACTTGATGATCATCACTGCGTTCGGGTTGATTGCCGTAACGTCTTTGATCACCGCTTCAACGGTTGAGGTATTGAAGTAGTTGGTTTTAGGATCGTAGTCGGTTGGGGTGGCAATGATGACGAAATCCGCATCGCGGTAAGCATCTTCTTTGTCCGTGGTGGCTCGGAAGTTCAGCGACTTATTAGAAAGGTAATCCTGAATCTCTTTATCAACAATCGGCGACTTCTTCTGATTGAGCATATCCACTTTGGCCTGCACGATGTCCAGCGCAACCACTTCATGGTTTTGTGCAATCAGAATACCGTTTGAGAGACCAACATAGCCTGTTCCGGAGATAGTTATTTTCATTTACTTGACTTCTTCAGTATGAGTTTCGGGTGGCATCCAGAAGCCCACCACAATAGTTAACTGGTGGTTTTTTATCGCTAATACCAATTCGCTGTCAAGGTTCATGCCTTGTCTGACCAGTGACTAAATCTAGAATCCGAAACCTTCAAAATGCAATGTAAAGTGCCTTCTGCCCAGCATTAATGCAGCCTAAAATAATTAGCGACACTTAAAAATGATAAATGACAGAGGGATCCAAATCAGACTAATCCCTTGGTCAGATTCAGCAGATACTGACCATACCCGGTCTTTTTCAATGGTTCAGCGAGTACCCGAAGTTGTTCGGCATCAATAAAACCTCGTCGGAACGCAATCTCTTCAGGACATGAAACTTTTAGCCCCTGTCGCTCTTCAATTGTGGCGATAAAATTGCTTGCCTCGATCATACTCTGATGCGTTCCGGTATCCAGCCAGGCATAACCGCGTCTCATCATCGCGACAGACAATCGTCCCTGCTGCATATAGATGCGGTTGATGTCGGTAATTTCGAGTTCACCTCGCTCGGACGGCGTTAAGCTTTTGGCCATCTCAATCACATCGTTGTCGTAAAAATAAAGACCGGTTATTGCGTAATTACTCTTGGGTTGCTGAGGCTTCTCCTCAAGGCCAATTGCAGTACCGTCTTTATCAAACTCAACGACGCCATAGCGTTCCGGGTCGCTGACATGATAGGCGAATACGGTCGCACCCTCTTGCTGGCTTGCTGCGCCTTCAAGCAGTCTGGGGAGATCGTGTCCGTAGAAAATATTATCGCCTAATACCAGCGCACAATTATCCTCACCGATAAACTCTTCACCCAGAATAAAAGCTTGTGCCAGTCCATCAGGACTTGGTTGCACTTTGTACTGGATATGCAATCCCCACTGGCTACCGTTCCCGAGCAGTTGTTCAAAACGGGGAGTGTCCTGAGGCGTGCTGATAATCAGAATATCCCGTATACCTGCCAGCATAAGCGTAGAGAGCGGATAATAGATCATTGGCTTATCGTAAATTGGCAACAATTGCTTACTTACGGCCATTGTCACGGGATAAAGACGTGTACCCGATCCGCCAGCTAATATAATCCCTTTACGTTTCGTCATTTACTTACGCTCCCCATAATTCTGCTCAATCCAGCTCTTATAGGCACCGCTTTTCACATTCGATACCCATTCCTGGTTATTCAAATACCATTCAACCGTTTTACGGATGCCGCTTTCAAAGGTTTCCAGGGGAGACCATCCGAGCTCGTCGCTAATTTTATGAGCATCAATTGCATAACGTCTGTCGTGACCTGGTCGGTCCGCGACATAAGTAATTTGTGCGCGATAGGATGTTTCTTTCGGTACCATGTCATCGAGCAGATCACAAATGGTCTGAACGACTTCAATATTTTTCTTCTCGTTATGGCCGCCAATATTATAGGTTTCGCCCGGCTTACCCCTGGTCAGAACCGTATACAGTGCACGAGCATGATCTTCAACGTATAACCAGTCACGGATCTGATCGCCCTTTCCGTAAATCGGCAATGGTTTATTATCCAGCGCATTGAGGATAACAAGAGGAATCAACTTTTCAGGAAAGTGGTATGGGCCATAATTATTCGAACAATTTGTCACAATCCCAGGTAAACCATAGGTGCGTATCCAGGCACGAACTAAATGGTCGCTGGACGCTTTTGACGCTGAGTAAGGGCTACTTGGCTGGTACGCTGTTTTCTCGGTAAACAGCGGTAATGGGGTGGAGTCATAATGTTCATCGGGATGAGGCAGATCGCCATAAACCTCATCAGTTGAAATGTGATGGAAACGGAAGGCGGATTTTGCTGCCTCATCCAGTGAAGACCAGTAAGCACGACTTGTTTCTAACAGAATATACGTGCCAACAATATTGGTTTCAATAAACGCAGCGGGACCGGTAATAGAACGATCAACATGGCTCTCGGCAGCCAGATGCATTACCGCATCAGGCTGATGGGTAGCAAAAATACGCGCCATTGCCTCTTTATCACATATATCGGCATGCTCAAAAACATAGCGCTCGCTATCGCATACTTCACGCAAGGATTCCAGATTACCGGCATAGGTCAATTTATCAACGTTAACAACGCTATCCCGAGTATTGCTAATAATATGTCGGATAACCGCGGAACCGATAAAACCGGCACCGCCAGTAACTAGAATTTTCACGCAATCTATTCCATTAAACAGTAGGTGGATCGGGCAAGATAAAAAAGCCCGGTATCGCTACCGGGCTTGATGGCATGGCTAACCGTATATTAATCCAGCCATTCGGTGTGGAACACACCTTCTTTATCCGTACGCTTATAGGTATGCGCACCGAAGTAGTCACGCTGTGCCTGAATCAGGTTCGCTGGCAGAACGGCAGCACGATAACTGTCATAATATGCCACCGCAGCGGAGAAGGTCGGAACCGGGATACCATTCTGCACCGCGTAAGCAACAACATCACGCAGCGCCTGCTGATATTCGTCAGCAATTTGTTTGAAGTACGGCGCCAGCAGAAGGTTCGCGATACCCGGATTCTCAGCATAGGCATCGGTGATTTTTTGCAGGAACTGAGCGCGAATGATACAGCCGGCACGGAAGATCTTCGCAATCTCACCGTAGTTCAGATCCCAGTTATTCTCGTCAGATGCCGCGCGCAGCTGAGAGAAGCCCTGCGCGTAAGAGACGATTTTACCTAGATACAGCGCGCGACGGACTTTCTCAACGAACTCCGCTTTATCACCAGCGGGTTTAGCCTGCGGACCAGACAGCACTTTAGATGCTGCTACGCGCTGTTCTTTCAGAGAAGAGATATAACGTGCAAATACGGATTCGGTGATCAGGGACAATGGCTCACCCAGATCCAGAGAGCTCTGGCTGGTCCATTTACCGGTACCTTTGTTCGCAGCTTCATCCAGAATCACATCAACCAGGTATTTACCCTCTTCATCTTTCTTGGTGAAGATATCTTTGGTGATGTCGATCAGGTAGCTGTTCAGCTCGCCTTTGTTCCACTCGGTGAAGGTCTCTGCGAGCTCCTCGTTAGAGAGGTTCAGGCCGCCCTTCAGCAGAGAGTAGGCTTCAGCAATCAGCTGCATGTCGCCATATTCAATGCCGTTGTGAACCATTTTCACGTAATGACCAGCGCCATCAGGACCGATATAGGTCACGCACGGCTCGCCGTCTTCAGCTACGGCTGCGATTTTTGTCAGGATAGGCGCGACCAGTTCGTACGCTTCTTTCTGACCGCCAGGCATGATGGATGGACCTTTCAGAGCGCCCTCTTCACCGCCGGATACGCCGGTACCAATGAAGTTGAAGCCTTCAGCAGACAGTTCACGGTTACGACGAATGGTGTCGTGGAAGAAAGTGTTGCCGCCATCGATAATGATATCGCCTTTATCCAGATACGGTTTCAGTGAATCGATAGCTGCATCGGTACCTGCGCCCGCTTTCACCATTAACAGGATACGACGAGGTGTTTCCAGAGACTCAACGAACTCTTTAACCGTATAGAAAGGAACCAGTTTTTTGCCTGGATTCTCAGCGATGACTTCTTCGGTCTTATCACGGGAGCGGTTGAAAACGGAGACGGTATAACCACGGCTTTCGATGTTGAGCGCCAGGTTGCGCCCCATCACTGCCATACCGACAACGCCGATCTGTTGCTTGGACATTACATACTCCTGTCAGGTGTGGATACCCCGCCGTAAAGGAGCCGGCGGGTAAAGTGAAGAACATGTTAACTCAGGTTAGAGTCCAGAAGGTAGCAATAGATGTCTTATTTAGAATGGTCTTAAACCATATAAAACCCGCGTATTGGTGCATTAATATGCCCCATCACGATGAAGAACGACCTTCACAGTTTTGAACAGAATTGCGATATCATTCCAGAGCGACCAGTTTTTTACATACCAGGAGTCAAAGTAGACCCGCGTATCGTAATCAACATCATTACGGCCACTCACCTGCCATAAACCTGTCATGCCAGGTTTCGCCATCAGGTAGTAATCGACATTATCATCATATCGAGGCAGTTCTTCAGAAATAATAGGACGCGGCCCAACCAGACTCATTTGCCCTTTAAGGACGTTGAATAACTGAGGCAGTTCATCAAGGCTAGTTTTCCGAATAAACCGACCTACCGAAGTGATCCTAGGGTCATTTTTTAGCTTGAAATCACGATCCCACTCTTCACGGGCCGCCGGATCCGAATCAAGAAGCTTTTGCAAAACCTCTTGAGAATTCAGGACCATAGAGCGAAATTTATAACATGGGAAAAGCTTACCATGTCGCCCGACGCGCATATGTCCATAGATTGCCGGGCCACCATCACGTGTCACTTTATACCAGAGATAAATAAGCAAAGGTGACGCAACCAAGATGATAAGTGACGAACAAACAATATCGAAAGTACGTTTCAGGAAACGAGACGTCCTCTTCGCCAGATTATTATGGATTCGAAGAAGCATAACTTCGTGACTAAAGATAAATGACATATCGGTGTTATATAGCGGTAAACCTCGTAAAGAAGGTATCACCGTAACGGAACGACAGTCTTTCTTTGACAGTTCTCGCAACCAGTTTAGGGTCTTATCGCTGTTTTCCATTTCAAATGCGACAATGAAATGAATGTCCCCTGTTTTCTTCATCTGCCAAAGAATTTCGGGGTCACGCAAAACAGGCAGTCCCTGGAGCATCGATTCCGAAGACTCTTCATCATAGAAGGCCACGACATCGAAACCGAGCATTTCTTCGCTCTGCAACGCGAAGTAAGCCTCAACAGCATTGCTTCCGCTTCCCATGATGATGGTTTTTTTCTTCCAGATACCAAGACGATTAAGAAGATGCTTCGTCATGGCTCTAAAGAATGGAAGCAGGATTAACGCAAAGGTCCAGCAAAAAACCCACACATATCGTGAGAACTGCCATTTAGAAAAGGCAACAAGCGCCAGGTCAAAGACAGCAAAAATAACAATAGTACGGATAATTTCCTTTAATTCAAACCAAAATGGTTTTCGATAGGAATAATGCCGCAACCGAACCCAGAACCATCCCACACAAATTATACTTAATATAATGTGGGAAATGATACGCATCTCAAGTTGGTTATCAGGAATAAAACGATAGAGATCGTTAAAAATCCAATACACACAACCAATTGAGAGTGCGAGTGAAACGTTAAAAAATATAAAATCCGAGGCCGCCAGAAAAATTTGCATAGCAACGGGTTATATTTATTCAAAAAATTATCCGTATCCATGACCACACCTGACTTTATCGCGGTTCTATTAAATACAGGCATCGGCTCCTGATTTTTTTGGCATTCAGACTTCTTTGCCACATCAATAGCTTCGCGGATAGTGACATCCATATCAAGATAGCGATAGGTACCGAGACGGCCAACAAAAGTTGTATTACGGAGTGCCATGGCCTTGTCAAGATAGCGGTTTAATAACTCTTTCTCTTTTACCATACGAATCGGGTAATAAGGCACATCGTTTTCGGTACAAAAACGGCTAAACTCACGATAGCAGGTAGTATTTTCGTGTGATTCCCAAGGTGAAAAATGCTTATGCTCGGTGATACGAGTATAAGGTACGTCTTCTTCACGATCGTTGATCACTGCTGTACCCTGATAGTCGCCTTCTGCGGAGAATTTTTCAAAGTCCAATGTGCGATAGCCAAGCCGCCCTTCGCTGAAGTTAAAGTATCCATCCAGGGCTCCTGACCAGAACACATGTTCATACGCAGTGCTTTCTGCCGCAGAAAACTCAGTATCCGTTCTGACCTCAATCAGCTTATGGTCGAGAATTTTTGCGACCATCTCGGTATAGCCTTCTTTAGGCATGCCCTGATACTGATGATTAAAGTAATTGTCGTTGTAATTGAAGCGCAGCGGCAAACGCTTCAAAATACTGGCAGGCAATTCCGTTGGTTCAACGCCCCATTGCTTGCGCGTGTATCCCTTGAAAAACGCCTCGTAGAGCTCACGGCCAATCATGCTGATTGCTTGTTCTTCGAAGTTTTGCGGATCGACAATTGATTTATCCGCTTTTGATTCAATAAACGCCCGAGCTTCGTCAGGACGTAGCGTTTTATTGAAAAACTGGTTAATGGTGTGCAGGTTAACAGGCAGCAGATAGACATTGCCCTTGTAAACAGCCTTTACGCGGTTTGTGTAAGGCATAAATTCTGAATAAGCATTTACGAAGTCCCAGACTTCTTTATCATCTGGTGTGGAAGATATGCGGACCATAGACGTGCAGCATGACATTAGTCTGCGGATCACGTTCAGAATGGCAGTTTCCTGCAATATGCGAGCGCTTATCAAAAACAACGGATAATATCCTTGCTCAGCTAACAGCCTGGCGATAACGGCCCCAGAGATACCTGCACCAACAATAGCGACTGTCATTTTGTTCCCCAAAAATGTCGTTTTAATAATCCAATCCCCTTCAGAAGGAGGTTCTCACCATCAATATTGACCACCGGCATATATTTAATCCTCAGTCGATTGCGCTGATGATGAAGCCACACATTGAAAAGTCTTTCTGCCATAAACCCAAAGACGCGTTTTTGGTACGCATCATAATTCTGATAAGCAATTTTTTGTTCAGACGCAACAGATAGTGGGAAGAGCCAGGCAAAATATTCATCTATCAATGCTTTTTTACAGACAAACATATTGTACAGGCTGATCTTAGTGCCCCCCATAACATCATCAAAATCTGAGAGATAATCAGGTTGTTGTCGCGCTATTTCATCTCGCAGTTGAGTGTAGTCCGATTCATGATGAGCATGTATATAATGGCTTTTAATGCTTGTAATATAATAATTACGTGGTTTAGCAACCAGAATATCAGCATTCTCCAGAAGATTCATCATCTCTTCAGGAGAGGCGATACGCTTCCTTAACCATCAGGTTACTAGTTGATGATGCAAAATATTGACGGTAGTGCGCGAGACCGACAATGTCTTCCTGAGAGTTCTTCCATATCCAATAGGCTGCGGTGAGTTCGCAGAATGATGAATTTAGATGGGCGATGTTGTCGCCAGCACAGTCTTGCTCGTAACTCGAAGATATTTCATCACTTAACATGCCAACTTTAAGAGGTACATATTCTCGAGTGGTTGGAAATTCATAAGGTTTATGAGAAACCACAAATACTTTCATTTATTACCTTTAACATAATCATTATCAGGCACGACAATGCAATTGCCGTTTTATTTACTAATACGGTTGTATAGTATCTTGAAACAGAAAAAACCGACCTTATTCATTTTCAATAGTGCAAAGCAAATCTTATCTGGTAGGTTAGCATCGCATTGTAATATTAAAGAAAGGGGATATTGATTGAATTTTGTATAAATAATTTTTTGATTCTCCCTTAACATATGCGAAGAACTATTTGTTTTGGAGGTTTTGTATAGCGTAATCAAAGCACTTCTTGATAAATGAGCAACGCAAGAATATAGGTGCGGTCGATATTCTTTGATTTTCTTGACCCTTTCTTCAAGAAGCGAAAGTGCAGTAACTAATTCCATGTTCCTTAGAACATTATAATTCGTCAACGAATCTTTTCTTACACGGTAATAGTAAAGCACTTCATTGATTTTTAAAACATTTTCAGTCCTAGCGTTAAGCAAAGGTACCGTTACCGAATCCTCATAAATAATCCCCTCAGGAAAAAGATTATTATTAAAAAATTCTCGCCGAACAACTCTCACCCAAGGATAATTATGGATTGTAGAGAGCACTTTTTTTGGTACAAGTTCCAATGAAGAAAAATCGAAGCAGCATTTAAAATTTCAGGTTCTATACCATCTTGGAATTTCTCATAGCGGTAAATAATTGTATCAACGTCATTAAACTTCTTAATGGATTCTTCTAAGTATTTAAAAAAAGCGGGTGAGAGCAAATCATCTGGGTCTAGACATGAAATAAACTTACCAGAAGCATGACTAATACCATAATTTCTTGCAGTGGATACTCCACCATTTTCTTTATGTAAAACTATCACTCTTGGATCAGCTAATGCAAACTGCTTAAGTATCTCAGCTGACGTATCAGTCGAACCATCATCAATGAAAATTATTTCACAAGGTAATGTACATAATTTGAAAGGTGAAAAAAAATCTTTAAGATAAGCAGATACATTATAGACGGGTATGATAAAAGAAACATTAAACATTGGTTCTAGAAACCCTATTTTTTGAATGTGCAACCAAGGCAAATACTAAAGGCAGCAGTAAAAGAATAATTTTCCATTCAAAAACAAAAGGTATACCCTGCCCATCAATATGAACTGAATAGCGATGTTGAAAACTTTCATTGCTATAAACAGCAAGATATAGTCTTTATTCCTTAAAGTATATGCTGTAAACCAAAAGGCCAATGATAGGAAAAACGCCAATATCGCACATACTAGTAGTGCCAAAACTGGACCAAAGAACAGCAATACATTTGCAGGGAATGCCATAGTCAGAGCAATTCCTGCCTCTTGATAAACATTGAATAATTGTTGAGGCATAACCAGCCCATGAGATATGACATTCCCGTATTTTCAGGTTGAACTCCGATGCCAAAAAAATTACCAAAAATATTCGACACATCAACTTCAGCTGAGTTCGCAGTATTTGTTAGAGACCACCAAAGCTGACTTTGCGCTGCAATACGCGTTTTCAGGGATTCAAATGCGAGCGAACTATCTCCAGAAAGAGAGAAATAGCTAGTCCAAACTAAAGTAACAAAAGCAATACCTAAGACTGAAAATAACAATATACTTCTTAATGAAAATAATTTTTTGCTAATTTTTTTGTTCGATGCAATGAGAAAACATACACTGAAGAAAAGAAGCATTTGGAAAATTCCCGTGAATTTTTCGCCAACAAGAACTTGCGAAATGACGCCAAAAAGGAATATTCCAAGGGTAAATTTACTTTTAGTTTTGGCATATATCCAGCCAAGAATAAATACTGATTGTTCCACAAACAATCGCACATTATACCCAAGATGGAGCAACATTATTCCAGTAGTAAAACCTGTCCTGGCCGTAGTCGCTTGGCCTGCCAAATTTAATAAAGAAAAATATCACGACTAGGGTAGCAAAAAGAACTAAGACTGGATATATCCTTTCTATAATAGCATTCACTACAAATGAGGTATTTAAATTAACAACTATACGCTCGTTCACGAAAATAAAAAAATTGGATGCAATCAAAAAGGTTATTACTGCCAAACTAACATTTATAGCCGTTGCACCATTACCGTAGATATTTCTCCGAGTACGTAAAACACCGGTTTCAAGAATCAAGCCACTAATCGCTGTTGTTAAAATAGACCATAAAAAGAAGCTGCCAATTATAAAGAAATCTTCTTTTTTAATTAACAGGTAAAAAAGTACAATTATATAACCTAGTACGACAATCAGATTAAGTATATACGAACCATGAAAGATATAGCTTGTTTAAGAAAACAGATATCCAGCACAACATTAGCATTTAGTGGTCCTTTATAATGCGCGAATTATTTGTGAGCTGACTTTTTCAACAAATTCAGCACCTGGATAATTCGTGTAATTTATCGTTAGTGGAAAACAAAGAGAGTCATAAGCACCGACAAATCGAATGTTGTATTCATTATAATTTGCAGACTGATTGTCATCAATATGTTTAACAGCATTTACGATATCACCGTAGCCTTTACACTGATGCACAAGAGGATGTCTCATATAAAGATCACCGAAAACGGCAACTGGTTTATTCATCAGTACAGCCTCATAACCCACCGTACTGGTTAATGTGAATACACCTAATGATTTATTTATTAATTCTTTAGAATTCAGTTTCGGATTAGCAAGTTTAACGTTAGGAAGTTCGGTTTTTTTTTATAGAACTCAATACCTTCATATCCAGTCGCGGAAATATGATCTTTTACAACCAAAAATGTCCCATGTGGTAAACTGAAAGTTAAATTGCGGATGAGGTTATATTCATCGTAAAATTTTGCAAGAATAGATGTGGATGATTCGGGATGGTAATGCAATGGATATAGATAAAAGGGTTGCGATGTAAAATATTACATCGAAGAAATCTTTTATCCTTTTCACGCAAAACCAACGTTTTACCTCTCTATAATTCATGTGAAAACTTTTCAGCAATGGGTTTCCTACTTCAAACAAGCATTTTTACCGACAATGGTTTGCCTTATAGTTTCAGTAATAAAAGTAAAATCCCGTTTCTTTAAAATTTTGCTCACAAAATTAACAGAAGAAAGCCCGTTATTATTCATATAATCAGGTTGGATATGCTGAATATTAGCAATATATTCACTAATTTCTTCATGCTTCTCCTGGCTGAGTTCAGGCATTGTATCTATCGTTTTTAATATTGTTTTAGATAAGCGATCGTCCAAAGATGAAAATAAGGATCGCCCTGGCAAACGACTCGCTGTTAAGCCTAAATATTTCACACCGTATTTTTCTGCAACTTGATTCGCAGTATATGCCAATCCATTTGAAACATTTTCATAAAAAACGAAGTCAAACCTTTGTTTACTGAAAATGCTTTCAAAAAAGCAATATAAATTCTTAGAAACGCGCCCCCAAAAATTACTCTCGGAAGAATAAACTGAATGATAAATGGTTCTCACGATCATAATCAGAATGTATATTCCACTTATCATACTGACTTAGCAATGAAATATCTTTACCTGTTCTAGTATATTCTTCGAAGCAAATAATTTCACATTTCACTTCATGAAGTTTATATTTCCTAATGGAAAAATAGCTATCGGTAATTATAGTAATGTCGACATTTTTATTTATTAATTCAATCGCCAACCTTTTAAATACTGGGGAGAAAATTGCATTATTAATTAAGATGACGCCCTTCACCATTGAACTCCTTCACAAATAGAATATACTTAATTATTAAGATAAATAGATTAGAACCAATTAAGGCTATTTAATACGCAAGCATACCGCTATCAGGCAGTATTTTAACACCGGAGAATGAAATAATTATAAATAATAGCAATGCAATCGCATTTATACAGATAATTGAAGTGTCTTTCTTCTTGGAGTATAAAACATAGTGATAAGGCATTGACACATTTAAAATTGATGTTGCAATAACTATTAAAATATACCACAGGAAATAATTAGCATATTCAACTTTGCCTGTTAATGTGATCATTAAATAACAGGCTGGAATAGATAGTATGTAAAGCCCAAAATTATACAAGAAAATTTTCTTTTTTTGAATCTTACAAAAGCTTTTTTTGCTTCGATTAAATTATTAGCTTGAATCGCTTTAACAAGTGAAGGGTAGTATCTTGTCACGACCAATACATCAATAATCGCTTGAACGGCAGCCGCTACTCCAAAAAAGAAGACATATACACCTAAGTTTGGTGACTTAATAAAGTGAACTGCAATGACTTTATCTAAATAGTTAATTACTCGAAGACATAGAGTACCGAAAAAAAAGGAATGAAGTTTTCTTACCCTTCTTTTTAACCATTGGACATCTAACTTGAAATCAGAAATTGAAACAGATTCGAATTTTACAATAGAGATTACTCCTACAGCTACGGATATTGCTGAAAAGACTAACCATATATAGAATATTTGTTCTAATTTGATGAAATGAAAATAAAGTAGTGGCACACATAAATAACACCATATGCCTGACCGAATAAACAATATAAAATTAGCAATCGTAATTCTTCTTTGATAATTAATACGCGATAACACTCTTGTGAAAGATGTTCTGTGATCGTTAAGACAAACAACAATCCACCGACTCCAGTGATTGCGGATAAAGTTAATAACCCCGGCCAGATAGCAGCAAGCAATAAGTAACTAAAAGCAAAAAAAATAAACTGATTAAACAGTATTTCACCTATATTTTTAATTACTTTAGGATCTAATATTTCTCGAGTTGAAAAAATATAAGAAATCAAACCAACAAAATAAAGTGAAACAACTATTATACTGACATATAATCCATAATCACCGACATCTTTAACTGTTAAGAACCTAGCGATAGCCATCATTAACAAAAACTTGCCGCCAAGCGCAGCTATTCTTAATGACAAATCAAATAAATACGTTGGAACTTTTATTTTTAACAAAATTACACAATCCTAAGAACTCTTAGCCCTCCTTGGCTAATATTTTAACTAAAATGTTCTTTTTTAAGTGGAGTGCCTTTATTTAGATCCCGGGTAGCAAATTTATCAATTACATCATGATAATTTTTAGGCGCAAGCCCATATCCGGGACGAATACTTTTGACGTTTTCAGCCGTTAGCTTTTCACCTTTTTTGACATCCTTAACTATATAGAGTGAACGACGGAACTTAACATTTCCTTTTTCACTTTCTTTACGTTCATAATTTACATAGCCTAAAGCTTTCCACGCTATTTTTGCATCCCTACACAAGGCAATTAACTCGGCAGGTTCAAGCGAGAAACTGTCATCTGGCCCCCCACCATTCCGATCCAGTGTAACGTGTTTTTCAATAACGTTAGCACCAAGGACAACTGATGCTACTGCAGTCGTATTATCGATTGTGTGATCGGACAGCCCAGTAATGACCCCAAAACGCTCAGCCATATCTGGAATAGTCGCCAGATTATAATCTTCTGCTGGTGCCGGGTAACCACTCACGCAATGCAGAACGACAAGTTCCTTACAACCACCGTCACGTGCTGCAGTAATAGCCTCCTGAATCTCCTGCTCGTCAGCCATTCCCGTCGATATAATCATCGGCTTGCCTGTTTTTGCAACATATTTTATGAGTGGCAGATCGATAGCTTCAAATGAAGCGATTTTATAGGCAGGGGCTCCGAGTTCCTCCAGAAGATCTACAGCTGTATAATCGAAAGGACTACTGAAAATAGTGATTCCGAGTTCTTTAGCTTTGTCAAACAGAGGCTTATGCCATTCCCAGGGCATTTGTGCCCCTTTGTATAAATTAAAAAGCGTTTGCCCATCCCATAGGCCGCCATGAATCTGAAAATCTTCAGTATCACAATCAATGGTGATGGTATCTGCACGGTATGTTTGTAATTTTATGGCATCTGCGCCTGCAGCTTTCGCTTCTTCCATAATCTTAAATGCACGGTTGATGTCGCCATTATGGTTCGCCGAAAGCTCAGCAATAATATAAGGAGGATGATCTTTACCAATTTTACGACCATCAATGGTAATAAATTCGTTCATTATTTTTTCTCGCTGATATATTCGCAGGGTGATAATTTATAAAATCCAATACGCTCAAATAACTGATGCGATGTATGGTTTTCTGGTAAAACCGTTGCCAGTATGCTTATACCTTTATGCAACATCAAGGCGCGTTTGATAGCTGCACTCGCAATGCCTTTACCGTGACATGCAGATGTCAGAAAAATCGATATTTCATAGTTTGCAAAGGCATGCTCAACAGGGTCTAATCGAATGACACCACATGCCCCTACATTTTCAATAATGTAAAAGAATGAATTGTCGGCATTTAACTTTCGTTTCATCCATTCGACGTGATTCTCGTATGCAGGAATTTCAGGATTACGAGCATATTTGCGCGTTTGCGGCTCACATTGAAGTTGATATACAAAATCGATATCGTCAAATGTAGCCTGACGCAGAGTCACATTAGTGCCATCTTTGGCTGACATTATTACTATTTCCTGGATATCTCTGTTAAGCCCCTGTCCATCACATATGTTCATAGCAAGGAGGCGCTGCTCGTGATAATGCGCGATCAAATGATTGAGAGCCTCGCTCAACTCTGCAGCATTAAAATTATCCGCATATAGCACAATCGCACCAGCGTTAGACAGATTGTTTGCGATGGTTTTTTGATTATCCGCAATGACTACGTTTACCGCAGGTAATCCCATAGTACATCGTTCCCACGTCGTTCCCCCCATAGCGCCGATTGCGAAATCGTGTTCCAGCATCAGTTCTGCCATATTTGACACATTAACGAGAACGTCGACGTCGTATTTCGATTTATTCGCAAGAGAGATAATTTCAGAACGGTGTGGACAAGCAGAGCCCAATACAACAGTGATTTTTTCTATGTTTTTAAAGTTTGACTGCTCAAGGAATACCAGCATTTTTCCAGCAACATTATGTGCATCCACCCCACCCATTGTTAATAATAGTTTTTTCGGTGCAGTAATGTTGGCTTTACGAACAATTGATTGTTTTCTTAATTGCGAAAATGCAGGGTTTAGCAACGCATATTTTGCGCCAGCGAGAACTTTACCTTCTCTTTTATTGAATTGGGCATATTCTCTGGCGCTGCGCATATAGGTTTGATCAATCAGTAAATCACAACAATGCGGCCGGTTGCAGAGATCATCGATCACCACTAAATGTGAATCAGGAAAACGTGCTTTCACAATCGCTTCCCATTCGTAATCAAGAGAATAGTGATCGACAATGATGATGTCTGGATCAGAACAGTTTTCTACTATTAAATCGATAAATTTCTCAGCATCATCGTATTGACTTCCATTAAGCCATGATTTTTCATCGCTGATGTAAGTACTCGATTTATCGGCAGCTGCGATAACTTCGACAGGAAAACCTTCCTGTTTTATTTTATCCAGAATATTACCAGGGTGGTCTTTTGATATAAATGAACAACGAGCTCCTGCTTTTTCTAAGACTTTCGCAAGATTTAGACAACGGATAATATGACCAGAACCGATCGATAGCGATGAATCAGCCCGAAGAAACACGTTCATTTTTAAACTCCATGGCTTTAAACAACCACTCAGCTACGCGCCAGTCTTCTGGAGTATCAATATCCTGGACACGTTCACGCGGAAGTTCAATCGAGTAGGAATCTGCGCTAAAAATCGGCTTTTCGTTCAACCAGGCTGAGGATGTCCCCCAATAAAATTGCCCGGCATCGTGCCACGACTCTTCAAGATCCTGTGACCGGACATGGAACATCTCAGGTGAAAACATACTTATACGCTGTTCATCACTGACTTTAAGTGCTCGTTGAATGGGATAAGGAAACCTTGAAACTGTGAAAGCATAATCGCCTTGCTGGCTTTGGAGAGTTCCTAATCCCTGAATAATATCTTCAGCGCGGATAAAAGGAGCTGTAGCATAAATACAGCAAACATAATCAACCACGCAGTCGTGACTAATGAGCCAATCAGTAGCGTGGCGAATCACAGGAATAGTACCTGCATAATCATTTGAGAGTTCTTCCGGGCGCATAAATGGCACTTCTGCACCATATTGACGCGCAACTTCAGCTATCTCCGCATCATCTGTTGAGACAATGATTCGGTCAAAGACGCCGCTCTTTTGAGCGGCTTCAATGGACCAGGCAATCATTGGTTTCCCACAAAATTTTTTAATGTTTTTTCGTGGAATACGCTTACTGCCACCACGCGCAGGAATGATTGCCACATTCATTTAAAAAAACTCCCGAATGCACTGAATAACGTAGTCTTGCTCTTCATCTGTCAGCGTTGAGTACATAGGGATACTTAGCGCGCGAGAGTAATAGTCTTCAGCGACGGGATAATCACCAGATTTATGACCTAACTGCTCATAATAAGGCTGAGTATGAACGGGGATATAGTGGACGTTAACCCCAATGCCTTTATCACGCAGATAATCAAACAGTGGTTTACGTTGCGCCGGATCGTTCACCGTCAGTGGGTAAAGATGCAAAGCACTGTATCCACTCTCTGACTGCTGCGGTATTGAAACAGGAACACCGTCAAAAGCCGCGTGATAACGTTTTGCCAGTTCATGACGTCGAGCCACAAAACCGTCAATACGTTTTAACTGACTCACACCTAGTGCAGCCTGTAGTTCGGTCATGCGATAGTTTAGTCCGAGATCTACCTGCTGATAGTACCAACCACCTTCCGATAGTTTGGTCATTTTCTCGTTGTCGCGGGTAATCCCGTGGCTGCGGAAAAGTTGCATACTCTCGGCCAGCGCATCGTTGTTTGTCAGCGCCATACCACCTTCAGCAGTTGTGATGATCTTAACCGGGTGGAAGCTCAAAATGGTAATGTCGGCAAAACGCGAGTTGCCAATTTTAGCTCCCTGATAATTACCACCGATCGCATGCGACGCATCTTCGATAATGGCGAACCCATACTCTTTAGACAGTTTATGGATCGCTTCCATATCACATGATTGACCCGCGAACGCTACTGGCACCACGATTTTAGGCAATTTGCCTTCTGCTTTAGCCGCAATGAGTTTAGCTTCCAGAGCGGAAACACTCATGTTGTAAGTTTGCGGATCAATATCAACAAAGCTTACATTGGCATCACAATAAAGCGCACAGTTTGCCGAAGCCACAAAGGTATTAGGCGAAGTCCAAAGCCAGTCGCCTTTTTTCAACCCCAGCGCTAAGCATGCAATATGAAGTGCAGACGTTGCGCTATTAACCGCAACAGCGTGTTTAACGCCAACATAGTCAGCAATGGCCTGCTCGAACTGTGGAACACATGGCCCCTGAGTCAAGAAATCAGACTTGAGTACGTCCACCACTGCACTGATATCTTCTTCTGAGATATCCTGCCGTCCGTAGGGGATAAATTTCATTAGATATTGCCTACTTTTTCACGATTATCATCAATCCATTGACGCAGTTCTTCAATGCTCATCCACTCGGTATTGCTGTCGCTTTCGTAAACGAACCCTTCTTGTACACGTTTACCATCTTTTATACGTTCAGGAGAATCGCACCAGTTATGGATTGCAGGAAGGATTTTGAAGTGTTCAGGGTATTCATAGGTGTAATGCGCATCTTCAGCACTGATCATTTGTTCATGCAATTTTTCACCCGGACGAATACCGATCACTTTCTGAGTTGCGTCAGGAGCAACAGCCGTTGCAACATCAGTTACTTTCATTGATGGGATTTTTTTAACATAGATTTCGCCACCTTCCATGTCATTGAAGGCGTGCCAAACCAGTTCCACACCCTGTTCCAGGGTAATCATGAAACGAGTCATGCGGTCATCGGTAATTGGCAGTTCGCCCTTGTCTTTGATAGACAGGAAGAATGGAATTACTGAACCACGGGATCCCATGACGTTCCCATAACGCACAACGGCGAAGCGAGTCTTGGTTGCACCGGAGTAGGAATTACCTGCCACAAACAATTTATCGGAGGCCAGTTTAGTTGCACCATACAGGTTTGCTGGGCTACTTGCTTTGTCAGTAGACAGTGCAACGACACGCTCAATACCTTTATCAATACATGCATCAATAACATTCATCGCACCATTGATGTTGGTTTTTACACACTCAAACGGGTTGTATTCTGCGGTAGGAACGATTTTTGTTGCTGCTGCATGCACCACGAAATCAACCCCATCTAACGCGCGGTACAAACGATCTTTATCGCGCACATCACCGATGAAAAAGCGGATGCGACTTTCATCTTTGAAATGCTTTGCCATTTCCCACTGTTTCATTTCATCACGCGAGTAAATGATAATTTTTTTAGGATTATATTTTTCAAGCGTCATGCGAACGAACTTATTGCCAAATGAACCTGTGCCGCCAGTTACCAGAATCGTTTTATTATCAAACATGTTTTTCACCAGAAAATATCAACTTATTGAATGCTACAATTGAAGAGATTGTAACCCAGCCCTGCATGGGTTTTACCCACGCTACCGCCCCTGGCTTAACAGCTACCAGTGCACTGAACGAGGGTGAAATGTTCCATTTGTTGAAGTCCGACACCGAACTCTACTGGCGCTGGACAACTGCAAAAACTGCCGTTAATTGTCGTCCTAAATGACCTTAGAAACAAGCACAAATCGTTACCAATCTGGCCAGATTTAAATCAGATAAATCCATGTTATCATTAGAATTAATAACAAAAAACGGCAGCTACCATTTTGGTTATGTTTCAACATACCCAAATGATGACTGCCGCTTGCGCAAATCAAGAAAGATAAAATCAGTCGTTAGCCAGCAGCTTCTCAATCCGGCTTCTGAACTTCGCCCCTTCCTTCAGGTTACGCAGGCCATAGTTCACAAAGGCCTGCATATACCCCATTTTCTTACCGCAGTCATAGCTGTCGCCGGTCATCAGCATGGCATCAACGGACTGCTTCTTCGCCAGCTCAGCAATCGCATCGGTCAGCTGGATACGGTCCCAGGCGCCAGGCTCGGTTTTTTCCAGCTCAGCCCAGATATCCGCATTCAGCACATAACGACCGACCGCCATCAGGTCGGAGTCCAGGGTCTGCGGCTGATCGGGTTTCTCGATAAACTCAACAATCCGGCTCACCTGCCCTTCCGTCTCCAGCGGCTCTTTAGTCTGAATAACCGAGTACTCAGAGAGATCGCCCTTCATACGTTTCGCCAGCACCTGGCTACGGCCCGTTTCGTTGAAGCGCGCGACCATTGCCGCCAGGTTATAACGCAGCGGATCGGCAGAGGCGGTATCAATAATGATATCGGGCAGAACGACGATGAACGGGTTATCACCCACCACCGGGCGCGCGCACAGGATCGAGTGGCCCAGGCCCAGCGGCTGCGCCTGACGCACGTTCATGATGGTCACGCCAGGAGGACAGATAGACTGAACTTCTGCCAGAAGCTGGCGCTTAACGCGCTGCTCAAGCAGCGCTTCGAGTTCATAAGAGGTGTCGAAGTGGTTCTCAACGGCATTCTTCGAAGAGTGCGTCACCAGAACGATTTCTTTGATCCCCGCAGCAACAATCTCGTCGACGATGTACTGAATCATCGGCTTGTCAACGATCGGCAGCATCTCTTTAGGAATGGCCTTTGTGGCGGGCAACATATGCATGCCCAAACCCGCTACCGGTATGACTGCTTTCAAATTAATCATTATTTCTTCCACCTTAAAATGGTTGACGAATTATAGCTTTTAAACCTGTTTTCGCCAGCATGTTTTGCCGTAAATATGAAGTAATCCTAGGTCACCCCACCACAAATTACAGTAGTTGTAATCTGAATAGATCGCGATTCCGTACCAGGAATAGTCGCAAAATAGGCTGTAGGATTACCTGTGCGGCAGCGCAAAATTCAACCGTTCCGTATTCACCACGTGTTGATCGACCCGATCAATATCCACCGAACTCTGCCCCTTTTCATTAACCGCTTTTATGTTCGCGAGCGACAACAGCGTCTCGTTTTTGGCCATAAACTTCCCACGCACGTCTTTGCGCAAGTCGAAGTTCATCTTAAGCGCTGGTCCCGTCGCTGACTCCTGCATCACGTTGATATTACGCAAGAAAAGGTGCTGTGGCTTGTTGTGCAGCTCAAGCGTTGCCCGCTGCATGTTGACGTTGGTGATGGCAACAAACGAGGTGGCATTGCCGGAAGAAATCTGTATCCCGCGCAGCTTATAGGCAAGCTGTCGGTTATCCAGGCGAATATCGTTAAGTTTGAAGTTTTGCGGTATCGACAGATAATCGCCCTTGATCACGCCATACCCGATTAACATTCCGGCGCTGTTCACCATATCGATATTATCAATAACGAAATTATCACAGCCATAAATAGCTACCGTCGCGTTATCAATTCCGGCCTTTTTACTGAAGTCGGGAGTAATATTGCTGGCCTTGATATTACGGATCACAAAGTGTTTACCGTTTTCAACATGGACCAACTGCCGACAGTTGCTGCCGGTGATATTTGCCACCACGAAGTTTTTAACGGTCTGCTGTTCCGGATAGTCATTGTCGTACGTGCTGCCAGCCAGCCCAATGCCTATCCCCCAGTTGATCTTGCCGTTTGTGCAGTTGATGTTATCGATCACGTGGTCAGAGATCAGGATATTGCGGTCGTTAATCGCCACGTTCCACTCAATCGCGTCACCCTGCAAATGGCTGAATTTACTGTTGGTTATGCGCGCACCGTCCACCTGATTATGAAAACCCTGGCGCAGAATGGCGTAGTTGGCCTGGCTCACGGCAATGCGATCGATAAGCAGGTTACGCATCACTCTCGGCTTTTTACCGCCGATGTAGATCTGGGTGACGGGGCCGAAGCCGCTCATCGCCAGCCCTTTAATGACACAGTCGGAGCCACGCACGTCCAGCGTAATGTTATGCGTGCGCCCCTCTCCTTCCCCAATGACCTTACAGCCTTCCTGGAGCACAAACCGCCCGCGGCCGTTGCCCTTCAGCGCACCGCGGATCAGCAGGGTTTTGCCATCAGGAATGAAAATGCCGGTATTGATGTTTTCACACGTTAACCCGGCGGGAACAACAACGGTATCGCCCTCGGTAAATGCCTGCTTAAAGGCGGCGATCCAGTCGTTATTGTTGTAGCGATCGACAGAAACCGTCTTCCCGGTTGCCGCCCGCACAGCGCGGGGCGACAGCAGTGGCATGGCAGCCAGGACGGATAAAGAAGAGACAAATCGGCGTCGGGTAATCTTTTTCAGCATACAACCTCAGCGTTACAGCGTTTGCAGCAGGCTCGCTAACTGGCGATTAATCACCTGCTGATTGAATTCTGCTTCAACTTTTTGCCGCGCATTTTGCAGCACAGGGATCAGCGTCTGCTGATCGATATCGCTGAACGCGGCCAGACGATCCGCCAGCGCCAGCGCATTGTTTTCAGGGACCAGCCAGCCGGAATGCTCAGAGGTGATCAGCTCCGGGATCCCGCTGTGCAGGGTCGAGACCACCGGAATGCCGACCGCCATCGCCTCCATCAGCGCCACGGGAATACCTTCCATATCGCCGTCGGCGCCGGTTACGGAAGGCAGCAGGAACACATCCGCGTCATCAAGCATGGCTTTCACTTCGTGGCTCGGCTTGAAGCCCGGCATCTCGACCACGTCTTCCAGCTGATACTGTTCAATCAGCGTGCGCAGGCGACGCTCCCACGGCCCGATACCCAGGATGCGGTAGTGGAAGTCCACTCCGCGCGCCTTCAGCTGACGACAGGCTTCGATGGCTACGTGTAGCCCTTTCTTTTCGGTCAGGCGGGCAACAGAGATAATTTGCAGCGGCTTGCCCGGCACCTTGACCGGTCGCTGGGTGAAGCGTTCCATGTCCACGCCCATGCGTGAAACGGTGATTTTCTCGCTCGGGCACCCCATGGTTTTCAGGCGTCCGGCCCACAGGTTGCTTATCGGCAGCATCATGTCGCCGCGGCGAAACAGCTGCTGATATTCCGGCGTGTAGTGGTTCAGTACTTCCCGGCTGGAGATGTCGATACCGTGGAAAATGGTTGCGATTTTGCCGTCAATCACCCCCAGCTCACGCAGTTTTGCCGCAGTGACGCCCGCCGGGCCAAAGTGGGCGATAAAGACATCGGCCCGGTACGGCTGGGCCGTTTGCCCGCAAATGGCGGAAAGGATCAGGTTGCGGGCCTCCGCCCCATAGCGCGACATATTCAGCGCCCGCCACGTCGAGGCGCGATGAAGGCCGCGCAGCGTCTGGCTGGCGCGATGGCGCAGTTTGTTCATTCGTCCGGTGGGTTCATCCTGCAACCAGCGGGTTTTCGCCTCCAGCCCATACCGGGTATACGCCGCATGGGTATTTTGCGTATCGCCCTTTTGCAGGGCGATAATCTCCACGTCATACCCCATATCGATAAACGCGGTGATTTGGTTCAGCACAAAGGTTTCAGACGACAGCGGAAATTTCAGTAAGAAGAAACCAACCTTCATTTCCCCTCCCGGACGCGGTCGAGTACGGATTTCACCATGCCAATACCTTTTTCGCGTTCGGCTTTTACCGCCACCGCCAGACGTTCGTTGATCGCAGGCAGCTGGCCGAGCGTGTCGCCCACCATCGCCCCCAGAGATCCGTCCAGCAGATGACGAATATCGACGGCCATTTCCGGCATACCGAGCTGCTGCATAATGCCCGCGGACTTGTGTTCGTAGTTAATGGCGATGGCTGGCGTGCCGAAGTTCATCGAGATAATGGCCGAGTGCAGACGCGTGCCCACGGTCAGGTCACAGGCGGAGAGCAGCTTGCCCATCTCAAGGTCGTTCAGCTCGTCCATCACCACGTGATAGCGGGACGGGTCGTTCACCAGGTTGCGCAGGTTGAGCGCCACCATACGGTCATCTTTGTTGTAGCTGTCGATACCGGTACAGGTGGAAAGCGCCAGCACCTGGTAACCGCTGTCCAGCACGCGGTTCACCACGTCGGCAAAGGCTTTCTCGTACGCCGCCTGGGTCGTGCCGAGGCGTTTATCGAACGGAGCAAGTTCACGCAGGGTAATGGCGACGGTTTTCTGCTTTGCCGCCACGTCCAGCCAGTGCTGTACCGCGTAGCTGGCCTGGAAACTGTCATCCTGATGATCCACCAGCCAGGCGGTGTCCACACCGTGCTCCACTTTGGTGGTGTCGATTTCACTGCGTTTCATCATGTCGAGGCTGACCGATTCACGCAGGATCAGCGCGTCGCAGTGGCCGAAGACATAGTTCGCCAGCTGGTTAAACTGCGGATCCTGGAATGGCCCGACGCTGTGGCCGATCATAAACAGCGGTTTTTTCGCCATGAAGGTGCAGAGTGCATGCTCAAACTGTGGCACGCCGTAGAGATCGACGAAGAATGAACCGCCCACCTGAATAATGGCGTCATAGCCGGACAGCAGACGAACAAAATCGGTAAAACCCTGCGCGATGGCGATGTTGCGCAGCTTGCCGGTGTCGGTCACGCGAGAAAGCAGCACCTGATGCTGGTAGCGGCGACGCAGCACTTTCTTCACTCGCCCCATCACGCCCGCGGCGTTGTTGTGCTGTTTCATCTGGCTGTAGAGCGGGTCGCCCATCACCGGGCGGTTCAGTAACCAGGATGAGCTGACCGGATAACGGCTCATCACATCCACTTCTGTCTCAGGCTTAAGGGTGTTAATTGCATCCAGTAAACCGCGCAGGATGGCGCTGTCGCCACGGTTGCCGCAGGTATGGTTGCCAAGAATAAGTAATTTCATAATGGCCTCGTAAAATTAGCCTGCGCGAAGCAGCGTTTTCATTTTTTCGTTACGGCAAAACTGGCGCTTCATCTCGACCACCAGCGCATTGCGTGACAGCACAATCATCACGGCGAACGCCAGCGCGCCTGCCGCGACCTGCACCGCAAGCAGCGCCGCCAGCGGCAGATGCCCGTTGAGCACCACGCCCAGGCCGTAGCTCACCGCAAGCGTCGGTAAGGAGAGATAGAACGGCAGCCACAGGCTGAGGATGTACTGACGGTAGCTGGAGCCCAGCACCGGTTTGATCATCACAAAGTAGCTCAGCACGGTATTGACGATTTGCACCAGCAGGAAGCCGAGCGTCACGCCAATGGCGCCCGCCATGTGGCCGCCCACAATAATTGCCGGAATAAACAGGAAGGTTTTAAACACGTTGAACTTGAAGCTGATATCCACGCGCGCCTTCGCCATTAGCAGAGAACCAATCGGGTTCCCCACCGAGCGCAGCAGCCCCACGACGCACAGCAGTTGCAGGATCGGGATGATGCTGTTCCACTTCTCGCCAAACACCAGCGGTACGAAATTGCTGGCGACCACCATCAGCCCCAGCAGGACCGGGAAGTTGATGATCCCCACGACGGAGAGCAGCTTGTAAAAGTTCACGCGCAGCTTTTCGGTATCGTCCTGAATTTTGGCGAACGCCGGGAACAGCACGCGGGTAATGATAGGGTTGAGCTTCATCGGCGGGACAACCGCGACGTTATACGCCAGGTTGTAGCCACCCGCGACGCTCGCGCCCAGAATGCGCGCCAGCACCAGCGTGGAGAGGTTAGTATTCACGTAGTTGATAATGCTGTCTGCCGTCAGCCACGCGCCGAAGCGCAGGTTGGATGAAACAGACGCCAGCGAAAAATGCAGCCCCGGGCGATAAATCTTACGGCCAAAGAAGCCAAACAGCAGCGTGCGCACGGCAGAGTTAACCAGGTAGCCGAGGATGGCGGTCATCGCCAGCGGCCAGAAATGGGCGCTGACCACGGTGAAGGTAAAGCCCGCCAGCACGGCGCTGGTTTCAATCATGCCGATTTTGTTGAACTCCAGCTCCTTCTGCATCAGCGCGCGGAACTGCTGCCCGTGCGGGATCACCACGAAAGCGAACGACAGGGTGCGCATCAGCGGCGCCAGGTCCGGGTTATGCAGCACGCCGGCGATCACATCGCTCAGCAGGAACACCAGCACAAAAACGAAGATACCCAGCCCGACGTTCAGCCAGTAGAGCGTGGTCAGCTCCAGATGGCTGATCTCTTTGCGCTGGATAATGGAGTTGGCGATACCAAAGTCCGACAGCGTATCGGCCAGGGCGATAATCACCAGCGAGACGGTCAGCAGACCAAACTGGTGATTATCGATAATGCGCGCCAGCACCGTCATCTGCACCAGGCCGAGGCCAATGATGACGATGGTGGCCATGGCTGACCATTTCGCGCCGCTGATGGTTTTTTCTCGTAAGCTCATCTTAGTACGCCGCTTTGTTCACGAAACCTTTGAAAATGGTCAGAAAAACAATCTTGATATCGAACCAGAGGCTCCACTCGCGGATGTACTCCAGATCGAACTCGATACGTTTTTCCATTTTTTCCAGCGTGTCGGTCTCGCCGCGCCAGCCGTTGATCTGCGCCCAGCCGGTGATGCCAGGCTTCACCTTATGGCGCAGCATGTAGCCTTCAATCAGGGTACGGTACTGCTCGTTATGGGCCACGGCGTGAGGACGAGGCCCGACGATGGACATCCCGCCGGTGAACACGTTGATGAACTGCGGCAGCTCATCGAGCGAGGTACGGCGCAGGAAGTTGCCCACGCGGGTGACGCGCGGATCGTTCTGCGTCGCCTGGGTCACCACCTTGTCGTTCTCCATCACCTTCATGGAGCGGAATTTCCACACCATGATCGGCTTACCGTCCATGCCGTAGCGGGTCTGACGGAAGATGATCGGCCCCGGCGAGCTGAGCTTCACCGCCAGCGCAATGCAGCACAGCACCGGGGAGATGAGCAGCAGGATCAGGGACGAAAGGACGATATCTTCAACGCGCTTCAGCACGCGGTTAATCCCCGACAGCGGCGTGTCGTACAGTGGAACAACCGGTACCCCGTTCACCTCTTCAATACGGGAGTGGAGAATATTGAAGGTGAAGACATCCGGGATGAGGATCACCGAGCAGGTGGTATCCGCCAGCTCGCGCATCAGTTTCTTGATGCGGGATTCATCTTTCATCTGCATGGCGATGTAGACGTTATGAATTTTGCCGGCTTTCGCATCGTCAATAAGCTGTTCGTAGTTACCTGCCCAGTCGGACGGCACGCCGCCGGGCTTCGCGTCGTGATAAATCCCGACCACTTCAAAACCTAACCACGGCTCTTTGCGGAAGCTGTCGAGCAACACCTGTCCCACCGGCAGGTCGCCCGCTACAGCAACGAAGCGACGGTTATACCCGCGGTTGCGCAGCCAGCCCGCGCCAAAGCGGATCAGCGAGCGGCAGACCACCATGCCAATGCTGGTTAACAGATACCAGCAGAGATAGGTCACAAGACGGTTATCAAAATCATGGCTGAACGCCACCAGGCCTGCGCTGAAAATCAGGCTTAAGGTCCAGTTCTGGAGCAGCAGCATCAGTTCGGTGGTCATTTTGACGCCGCGCCATGAACGATAGAAATCGGTCATGCCGCCGATCATCTGAAACACCACCAGCGCAATCAACGCCATCAGCAAGTGCATGTATAAGAACGACTGCCCGCTGACCCAACACACCGCCCACAGTCCGCCGACCATGATGGTGATATCAGAAAAACGCTGCACCATAGAGATTAACGATGCATTCGTTCTCGCTCGTTCGCGCTTTTTTAGGTTTGTCATCGTTGTTCCTTTAGTTCTAAACCTTACCCCTCACCCTAACCCTCTCCCCTTTGGGGAGAGGGTTAGGGTGAGGGGTAAGGTTTTCTTTTTACTGATTCAACAGCGCCAGAATGTCCTTCGTTCGGGCTTCCATCAGCGCGGTATCGGCGCGGGACTCCACGTTCAGGCGCACTACCGGCTCGGTGTTGGAGGAGCGCAGGTTGAAGCGCCACTGCGGGAACGCCATGCTGATACCGTCGGTACGGTCAATCTCCAGCGCATGAATGGCAAAGTGGTGCTCTACGCGGGCAATGGCCTCAGCGGGCTGCGCCAGTTTGCTGTTGATCTCGCCGCTCGCCGGAAACGCCGCCATGCGGTCACGCACCAGTTCGCCCAGGCTCTTCCCTTTCAGGCACAGCAGCTCAGTCACCAGCAGCCACGGGATCATCCCACTGTCGCAGTAGGCAAAATCACGGAAATAGTGGTGGGCGCTCATCTCGCCGCCGTAGATGGCGTCTTCCTCACGCATACGCTCTTTGATAAACGCGTGGCCAGTTTTGGACATCACCGGCTCGCCGCCCGCGGCCTTCACCACGTCGACGGTGTTCCAGGAAAGACGCGGATCGTGAATGATCTTCGCCCCCGGGTTTTTCTCGAGGAACGCTTCCGCCAGCAGGCCAACGATGTAGTAGCCTTCGATAAACTGCCCTTTCTCGTCGAACAGGAAGCAGCGGTCGAAATCGCCGTCAAAGGCGATACCCATATCGGCGCCGTGCTCAATCACCGCGTTGCGGGTGTCGTCGCGGCACTCCGGCAGCAGCGGGTTAGGAATACCGTTCGGGAAGTTGCCGTCAGGCGTGTTGTGCACTTTGACGAAGGTCACCGGCACGTTCAGCGCCTTAAAGCGGGCTTCAAGTGCATCGACAACCGGGCCTGCCGCGCCGTTGCCGGAGTTAATCACCAGCTTCAGCGGTTTGAGGTTCGCCACGTTGATGTAGCCCAGCAGGTGGTCGATGTACTCTTTTTGCAGGTTAATCTGCTTATAGCTGCCGCGTCTGGCTTCATTCACCGGCGGGAAGTCGTTGGCCTCGGCCAGACGCTGCACGTCACGCAGGCCGGTGTCGCCGCTGATAGGACGCGCGCCCTTGCGCACCAGCTTCATGCCGTTGTAGTCCATCGGGTTATGGCTGGCCGTCACTTCGATACCGCCGTCCACGCCCAGGTGGAAGGTGGCAAAATAGATCTCTTCGGTACCGGAAAGGCCAATGTCCAGCACGTCGACGCCCGCGTCCTGTAGCCCTTTCGCCAGCGCCAGCTTCAGGGATTCGCTTGTCAGACGCACGTCGCCGCCCAGCACGATAGTTTTTGGTTTCAGGTATTCGCCGTACGCGCGGCCGATGCGCCACGCAATGTCTTCGTTCAGCTCTTCGCCCAGCTTGCCGCGAATATCGTAGGCTTTAAAACAGGTTAATTTTTCCATGATGACCCCTTTTTCAGGCAACAGTTGGCCCTGACCATGTAATGGCCAAATTTATTTTTGTCATTCGTAGGCCCGGTAAGCGCTGCGCCACCGGGCATGATGCGGAGTGCTACACGCGCCCGTAGCGATCCTGGAAGCGGATGATGTCGTCCTCTTCCAGATAGGAGCCGGAACGCACCTCAATTAAGTCGAGCGGAATTTTCCCCGGGTTTTCCAGACAGTGCGTGGCGCCCAGCGGAATATAAATGGACTCGTTTTCACCGAGCAGCTTCACTTCACCGTCGATGGTCACTTTGGCGGTCCCCGCCACCACCACCCAGTGTTCGGCGCGGTGATGGTGCATCTGCACCGACAGCCCTTCTCCCGGCTTCACGGTGATGCGTTTCACCTGATAACGCTCGCCAGCGTCGATGGAGTCATATTTGCCCCACGGGCGGTAAACTTCACGGTGAATATGGTGTTCGTGGCGGCCATCGGCCTTGATCTTCTCCACCACTTTTTTAACGTCCTGCACGGCATTACGGTCGGCAATCAGCACCGCGTCTTTGGTCTGCACGACCACCAGATCCTTCACCCCTACCGTAGTGACGAGGCCAGATTCGGCGTAGACGTAGCTGTTTTCCGTTTTGTGGCTGATCACATCCCCGTGATGGACGTTACCCTCCGGGGTATGCGCGCTAATCTCCCACAATGACGACCAGGAGCCGACGTCGCTCCAGCCCGCATCCATCGGTACCACTACCGCATCTGCCGTACGTTCCATCACCGCATAGTCAATGGACTCTTCCGGACAGGCGAGGAAGGCTTCTTCGTCCACGCGGATAAAATCGAGATCCGGATCCACCACCGCCATCGCTTTTTCGCAGGCGCGTAAGATATCCGGGCGATATTTTTCCAGCTCTTCCAGGTAGCGACCGGCGCGGAACAGGAACATACCGCTGTTCCAGTAGTATTCCCCGCTGGCGACGTACGCCTGCGCGGTTTCCAGATTCGGTTTTTCGACAAACTGCGCCACGTCAAAGGCCACGCTGTCGCCTTCACCAGGCGTAACGCTGCCGCGGCGAATGTAGCCATAGCCGGTTTCCGGGAGATCCGGCACGATGCCGAAGGTCACCAGCTTGCCGTTCTCAGCGTAAGGAATCGCGGCGCGTACCGCATCGCGGAAGGCCTCTTCCTGCTGGATGACGTGGTCAGCCGCCAGCACCAGCATCAGCGGGTCGCAGTCCGGGCTGCTGCGTTTTGCCGCCAGCGCCGCGAGGGCAATGGCAGGCGCCGTGTTGCGTCCGGCAGGCTCCAGAATGATATTTTCGGTCAGTTTGTTCAGCTGGCGCAGCTGCTCGGCAACGATAAAGCGGTGCTGTTCGTTACAGATCACCACCGGGCTTTCACACTCCACGCCGTGCAGACGGTTAACCGTCGTTTGCAGCATGGTGAGGTCGCCTTTCAGGCACAGGAATTGTTTTGGATAAAGCACGCGGGACAGTGGCCACAACCGGCTCCCGGATCCACCCGCCATTACGACCGGATACAAAGTGGTTTGACTCATGATTTATCCCCGTATATCTGCAATAAATTGGCTCAGCACGTTCTCTTTCTCGAGC
The DNA here is from genome assembly GCF_050030335.1 of Enterobacter cloacae complex sp. 302F9. NCBI lineage: Bacteria > Pseudomonadati > Pseudomonadota > Gammaproteobacteria > Enterobacterales > Enterobacteriaceae > Enterobacter > Enterobacter cloacae complex sp. 302F9. The sequence continues at coordinate 3,021,901 of NZ_JBLGUC010000001.1, forward strand.
GTGCGTTCGGCATATTCACGTGCCACCGTGTTCTCTTTTGGCATGGCGAGTGCCTGCTCAATTCCGGTCACCAGCGCAGGAACCGATTCCGGCTCCACGCAAACGGCAATGCCCGGGTAGCTGTTGCACAGCTGGCCTAATTCTGTTGCGGCTTCTGCCGTAATCACCGCGTTTCCGCCCACTGCCAGAATGTTGGTCAGCTTGGACGGCAGCACCGCATCCGCCGCGCCGCGTTTTTGCACCACCAGATGGCAATCCGCCATTTTCAGCAGCGCGGGCAGCGCGTCATAAGACTGAAGCGGGAAGAAGCGGATGTTGGTCAGTCCGCGCTCGCTGGCCATTTTTTCCAGTCGCGCTTTACCGCCGCCCTGCCCGACTATCACGAACATCCACGGGTGTTCGCTCAGCTGAAGCGCGGCGTCAATCACGCTCTCCAGCCCCTGTTTTTCGCCGATGTTGCCTGAGTAAAGAATGATTTTTTGCTCAGCAGGCAACCCGAGCTGCGCGCGTAACGCCTGCGCATCCTGGTCTGTCACATCGCGGAAGCGCGCCACTTCGGACCAGTTCGGAAAGAAGATCACTTTTTCCGCCGGGACGCCCTTCTCCTGCGCCTTGTTCATCATCGAGCGCGAAATGGTCGAGACGTAATCCACGTTGTGCAGGCCGCTGCGCTCAAAGGCGCTGGCGAGCTTCGCCACCTTGCCGCCCTTGCCTTTCCCGGCCATCCCCAGCCCGAGCATGGCGTCCACTTCATAATCCTGAATGTGCAGCAGGGTGCGCGCGCCGGAGAGTTTGCCCAGCAGGCGCATGCCTGGCGTACAGAACAGCGTCGGCACCACGCCGATGATGCGATCCGGCTTCCAGCGACGCTGCGCCATCAGCGGGAAGAAACTGCTCAGGGCAAAGCTGCCCAGATGAATTAAACGTTTCAGCGTCGAGGGCTGTTTCGGCACGTAGAGCGGGCAGCGCCAGACGGTCGCGGCGCCCTCTTCGCGGCGGTAGCGCCAGCTGGAATAGCGTTCGCCTACCTTCCACTCCGGGTAATACGGCGGGGCAGTAATCACCCGCACGTCATGTCCCTGGCTCGCCATCCACTCGACCATCTCGCCGGTGTATTTCCCGATACCGGTAAGCTCCGGCGAGTAGTTAATTCCGTAGACGAGGATTTTCATAGACCTGGCACCTCGGCCTGACGTTCCGCAAGGAAGTACGCCCGACTGTTGTCATGGACGTTGTCGCTTGCCAGCAGCGCCTCTGGCGTTAACCAGCGGTAATCGTCATGCTGAGAATCAGGCAGACGCAGGTCTGCCTCACTCACCTTCAGGCGGAACCCCAGCACGACGTAGTGCGTGGTGAACCCGGTGCCTGAAAAGTTATCGTCATAGAAGTGCTGCCAGACCCCGTAAAACTGGCCCGCTGCCATCGGCAGTTGCAGGCCCAGTTCCGCCAGAGTGAGACGCTCAAACGCATCGGTAAGCGTCTCATCCTTCTGCACGCGCCCGCCGGGCACGAACCAGAAGCCCTGTGCAGGACGATTGGTTCGTTTCCCCAGCAAGAACTCGCCGCGTTCGTTCTCCACGATCAAATCAATTGAGATCAGCGGAGTGGAACGCACTACCGTGGCAAAATCTTCCTGACTTAAAAACATCATTACCCCCGGAAGCGGTGCTGGTTTTCCAGGAACCACTGGTAGGTGCTGGCCAGCCCCTGCTCCAGTGAGACCTCGTGATACCAGCCCAGCTGATGCAGACGGGTCACGTCCAGCAGCTTGCGCGGCGTGCCGTCCGGTTTGGTGGCGTCAAACACCACGCGTCCTTTGTAGCCCACCACCTGCGCGATGGTCTGCGCCAGCTCGCGAATGGTGCAGTCCACGCCGGTCCCGACGTTAATGTGCGACAGCATCGGCTCGGTGTTTTCCTGCCACACCTCGCGATCCAGCTCCATGACGTGAATGCTGGCCGCCGCCATGTCGTCCACGTGCAGGAACTCACGCATTGGCGTACCGCTGCCCCACACCACCACGTCCGGGGCGTTTTCGGCAGTCGCCTCGTGGAAACGACGCAGCAGCGCCGGGATCACGTGCGAATTGCTCGGGTGGAAGTTGTCGTGCGGTCCGTACAGGTTGGTCGGCATCACCGAGCGATAGTCGCGGTTATACTGACGGTTGTAGGATTCACACAGCTTGATCCCGGCAATTTTGGCAATCGCATACGGCTCGTTGGTGGCTTCAAGCGTGCCCTGCAACAGTTCGCTCTCGGCGATCGGCTGCTTCGCCATTTTCGGGTAGATACAGGATGAGCCGAGGAACAGCAGCTTATTCACGTTGTGCAGATGCGCCGCGTGAATGATGTTGCTCTCAATCATCATGTTCTCGTAGATGAAATCCGCCGGGTAGGTGTTGTTAGCGACAATGCCGCCCACCTTCGCCGCCGCCAGATACACCTGGTCGATACGTTCGCTGGCGAAGAAGTCCTGCACCGCAAGGCTATCAAGCAGGTTCAGCTCGTCGCGGGTGCGAACAATCACCTCAACGTCGCCGCGCTGTTCCAGCTGGCGGACAATCGCGGAACCCACCATTCCGCGATGACCGGCGACAAAAATACGTTGTTTTGTCATTCTCAGGACTCCAGCGCGATGGCAACCTCGTAGCCATGAGACTTGAGCAGGGAGTGTTTTTTCGCTGCTTCAAGATCTTTGGCCACCATCTCGGATACCATTTCTTGCAGGGTGGTTTCGGGTTTCCAGCCCAGTTTCTCGTGCGCTTTGGTTGGGTCGCCCAGCAGGGTTTCCACTTCAGCAGGACGGAAGTAACGCGGATCAACCTGGACAATCACGTCGCCTGGCTTCACGCCCGGTGCGTCGTGGCCGGTCACGGAAACAACGATACCCTTCTCTTCCACGCCGGTGCCTTCGAAGCGCAGCTTAATGCCCAGCTGTGCCGCAGCCATCTCAACGAACTGACGTACGGAGTACTGCACGCCGGTCGCGATCACGAAGTCTTCTGGCTGTTCCTGCTGCAACATCATCCACTGCATTTTCACGTAGTCTTTCGCATGGCCCCAGTCACGCAGGGAATCCATGTTGCCGAGGTGCAGGCAAGACTCCAGGCCCTGAGCGATGTTGGCGATCGCGCGGGTGATTTTGCGGGTCACGAAGGTTTCGCCGCGACGCGGAGATTCGTGGTTGAACAGAATGCCGTTACAGGCGTACATGCCGTAGGATTCACGGTAGTTCACGGTGATCCAGTAAGCGTACAGTTTCGCCACAGCGTACGGAGAACGCGGGTAGAACGGCGTGGTCTCTTTCTGCGGAATTTCCTGCACCAGACCGTACAGCTCAGAGGTAGATGCCTGGTAGAAGCGGGTTTTCTTCTCAAGACCAAGGAAGCGAATCGCTTCCAGCAGACGCAGCGTACCCATCGCATCCACGTCAGCGGTGTACTCCGGGGACTCGAAGGAAACCGCAACGTGGCTCATTGCCCCCAGGTTGTACACTTCGTCCGGCTGTACTTCTTGCAGGATGCGGGTCAGGTTGGAGGTATCGGTCAGGTCGCCGTAGTGCAGATGGAATTTCGGGTTTGCCGCATGCGGATCCTGGTAAATGTGATCGACACGCTCGGTGTTGAATGAAGAGGCACGACGCTTAATACCGTGAACTTCATACCCTTTTTCCAGCAGCAATTCTGCCAGGTAAGAACCATCTTGTCCGGTAACGCCGGTGATGAGAGCGACTTTAGACATGTTTATATTCCTCTGTACTTATCAAAGTTTTTCAGTTTCAACGCGTTCGCGTATCACCACTGCGGGGTTGCCACGGCAAATTTTATTTGCCGGAAGCGATTTAAAAACGCTGCTGCGGGCACCGACTACCGTGCCATCGCCAACAGAAACACCAGGTGCAACAAAGACATCTGTTGCCAGCCAGCATTTTTCACCAATCACAATTGGCGAAGCGGTAATATCAAAATGCGGGCTCATAAAAACGTGGCTGCCGGTGCACAAATAACACTTCTGTGAAACCACCGAATTTGCGCCAATCGTAATCTCGCCAAGGGTATATAACACCGCGTCATCCCCAACCCAGGCGTAATCCCCAAGCGTTAATTTCCAGGGATAAGTAATTTTCACCGAAGGTCGAATGACTACGTTTTTTCCTATTTTTGCGCCAAACAGACGCAGTAAAAATGCGCGCCAGCGGTACAGTATTTGCGGCGACCAGGCAAATAACGTTGCCTGTACAGCCCACCACAGTTGAACTTTAATACCGCTCCCGCCCCGAAAACCTTTCGGCACGGAGAATCCATTTAATTCCTGCATTACGTTTCCTTATATCTCAGGCTTTGTTATATAAGGCTTTCGCTTTACCCGTCGTTTTCAGACGTAAGAAATAAGATAATTCCGCCCAGAACCCCGGCACGCGTAATATTTTACGCTGCACGTTTTTGGCATCCTGGCACAGTTCCAGATTATTCGAGGTTGACACGCCACCCATTGAAAATTCAGATACCAGTCCTTTAATTCGACGGAACGGGTAGCCAGATTTGTACAGGCTGGCGGCCAGGGCATAATCTGATGACACTTTATAGCGCAAATCGTAAGGCTGTTTTTTCAGGCCGCTCATTGGGAAGAAAATAGCCTGATGGCTGGCCGGCAGGCTGTGGTAGATATACCAGACTGGTTTCGCGCCGCGCAGCACTTTTTTCCCCTCGCCGAAATCAAGCAGCGCATCACCAATAAACATGGCATCTTCTTTCTGGCGCGCCAGTTGACGGGCAAACAGCGCCACATCTTCATGGAACACATCGCCGGAATTGAGGAAGATCGCGTAACGCCCCTGCGCCATGTTGATGCCTTTATTCATGGCATCGTAAATACCTTTATCTTTCTCGCTGATGTAACGTAAGTTGAACTCACCGTTGAGTTTTTCCAGGAACTCCGCCGTGCCGTCGTTCGAGCCGCCATCGACCACGATCCACTCAAAGGTGAGGCTCGGATCGCGCGCCAGGTTGCGCAGCGAGCGCCAGGTTTTTACCACCCCTTCGTAGTTACGAAAGGCGACAGTAATGACGCTAAGAAACATAAATCACCTCATTTCGTCATACGCTCGTAATATTCAGCGCTTTGCGCAAAATAAACGGACATACAATTAAGAATGCATATTCCGGGCTAAATATTGACCCGGTAAAAAACAACGACACCGGTGTGAACAGATAAAGTTGCACGCGAAAGTTCTGGTTATCACCAAACGCGTTAATCATCATTTTGAAAACTTTAAACAGATACCACAGTGTCAACAGTACGGCGAACCAGGAAAAATAGATAATTAACAGATACAGACCATTGTCTATGGTTTTACCGACATCCGCACCGTTAAAGATTCCGAATGATGCAACATATTCGTAAAGTGAGCCGAATCTTACTACGCCATCAATATGGGTTAAGGAATAACCCACCATCACCAGTGGACCAATGATGCGATAATAGGACGACGAACCTTCCGTTCCCAAATCACCCAGACGTTCAGAAATGTACGGAAACGCAAATATTACGCCCACTAAAAATACCGTCAGAGAGATTATCGCCAGCGGCAGTTTTTTCTTAATCGCCTCTTTGTTCAGGTACTGGAACGCCCACTCCAGCAGGTAAAACAGAATAAACGTCATTACCCCGGAGAACGACCCTGATAGAACGATTCCTGCAAGAATCATAGCATCGGTCTTGGGGGTTTTGATACCGAACTGTTTGATGCTGAGCCAAATTGAGATTAATGCCAGAGCAAAAAACGCCGGTTCAAAATAGAGCGCGGTTGTACGCTTGCCACCAAACTTAATGAAGTTCAGTACATAGCTGTTACTGTATATAAGATATTTCGAAATTATTTCCATCAGGCTGCTGCCGCCTGTGAGAATAATTTGCGCCATCTCCATTGCCGCAAGCACAACAATCAGCCCGACGACAATATAAAAGAACCTGAGGATTTTCCTATAATTGTGCGGAGAAATAGTTTTAAAGCGAATACTCCACACCATGCCAATAATGATAACGATATAAACAAACAGCATGGTGGAGGTGACATATTTGCTGGCGTCCAGCGACTGACCAAAGATGTAGTTAAACGCCGTCAGACCAAACCCGATGCCCAGTGAAATCATCAGCTTTTTGAGGTTAAGCTTGTCAACGTAAAGCAACAGCAGAACCGGCAGGAAGGTGACGATAGTGATCGGGAAGCTTTCACCGAGCTGGGCAATCTTAACGTTGACCAGCAGGTAGATCAGCGGCAGCAGCAGATAACTACAGATTCTGATAGAACGAGACATACTCCTCCAGCATCTGTTGTCCACTGTACGCTTTGCGGCTACGGTTGCGGAACGATTCCAGGTCCGTGCCAAAAACAGCCTGCGCGATATCGGCCTTCGACAACTGCACCAGCGGCAGCACCTCATTTTCACTGAAGGTTTTACCGCCCGATTTCTCCAGCACTTCCCGCGCGGCGTCGCTGTGGGTGGCAATCACCGGTACGCCGATGGAGAGCGCTTCGCACAGGATCAGCGGGTAGTTGTCCACGCGGGAGCTGAACACCAGCGCGTCCATACCGTTCAGCGCGCTCATCAGTTTGCGCTTGTCGGTTTCAAACCCGTGGTTCACCACGTTAGCGCCATCAAACGGCGAGAATTTGCCAAAGGTATGCAGCTCAATTTTGTCGCCGAGCGCCATCATGTCGCGCACCAGCTGCTGGTTGGTTTTGCCGTCGTAGCGCAGGTCATGGGCGACGACCGCAATTTTCGGCCTACCGGGGGTAACGGCTACGGGCGTCAGTTCGGCCAGGATCGCTTCCGTTGCCACATCAATACCGTTGTTAATGATCTGGCAGCGCCCTGCTCCGTACAGGCTATTAAAAGCGTCCGCCACGTGCTGGCTTGGGGAGATAAAGGTGCAGCCGAGCGAGAGCATATCGCGGAACAGCTGACGCTTACCCTCAACCAGCTGATGCGCGCGATCGACCTTCACAGGCGGGTAGTTGCTGAGCGTAGGGCATTTCTGGCAGTTATCTTTCCAGCCTTCGCAGCCGTCGGTAAAGGCGCAACGTCCGGTCACGCTCCAGTGGTCGTGCAGCGTCCAGACAAATCGGGTATCCGGCTTGTGCGCCTTCACCTTGCCACAAAACGCCACCACCTCCTCCAGATTCAGCCAGTAGCTGTGCAGCACGTGGAAGTGCAGCACAACCGGGCCGCGAGTGCGGGTGACGGTGCGGTAGAGATTATTCAGGTTGCCGAACAGGTCGCGGTTAAACAGGCGGAACAGCGCAATATTGGCGATGGAGGTCAGACGTGGCGTCTGCTTCAGCACCTGCGGATAGTTATCATGGCTGACGCTTTTCTTGCCGCCTTTACCGTAACCGTAAACAAAGCGCGACTGGAGTCCTTTTTGCAGCGCGCGCTGGTGCAGATCCAGCGCTACGCCTGCCGCCCCGCCCTCTGCGAGGCGTACGTTAAATTGCAGAATGTTCATTTAATCACCTTCACGCGGGCTTTCTCGCCCACCACCAGCGCGTTGTCCGGAATGCTGTCCAGCACCACGCTGCCTGCGCCAATTGTCACGTTATTGCCCACGGTAATGTCCCCGATCATCACCACGTTGGCGCCCAGCTCGACGTTATTGCCAATCACCGGGCAGGCCAGGCTGTCTGGCCCGCGGTTGCCGATTGTCACCCCGTGGCGAATGGTGAAATCATCACCCGCGACGACGAACTTGTTGATGACCACCGCATAGCCGTGATGAATGGTAAAGCGGCGGCCAATGGTGGCAGCGGCCTGAATTTCATAGCCAAAAAAGCATTCGGTGATGATGCGGTACAGCACCAGCACCGGCGCGGCCCAGATATTGTTCAGCACATTTTTTTTGCGCCACACCGAGCAAAAGTGCGCAATACGGTAGGCCAGAACCATGCAGCACGGGCGCAGGCTCCAGCTGTTAGCGCGACAATCTTCCAGAAACATTATTTCCCCCGAAGCCCGTCAGCCAGACGCTTGCCGTTACGTACCGACAGCAGCGTCAGCAGCGTGCGCCAGTTCATGCGCTTATTACGGATCTGATACAGGGTGAAGAGCTGATACTTCCGGCTGGCACGGTCAAACTTGTCCTTGTGCTTGCGGTAAAAATGGAAGTAGCCCGAGAATTTCTTCGGCGACGATGTGATTTGCATCTCCCCGTGATTGATGTGCAGGATCTGCGTGGCCTCTTCCACCTTCCACGGCTCGCCGTACTCCACCACCATCCGCAGGAAGATGTCGTAATCCTGCGCGGCCTTCAGCTCGGTATCGAACAGGCACTCCTTAAAGCGCCATGCCCAGGTAAACACCTGATTGCCGATAATGTTGCGCTTGTAGAACAGGCGGCGGGAATACGGTGATTTCGGATACAGCGGCAGGCTGGCCGGCTGCGAATAGACCTCGCCCTGGCAGACATAGTCGTTGGCATACAGGAACGCGTGGGTCACCAGCTGCGCTTTGTGCGACAGGAAGATCGACAGACGGTTTGGCGTCCATTCGTCATCGTCGTCGATACCGGTCAGATACTGCCCTTTCGCCTGCATAATCGCCTGGTTGCGCACCGCACACGCCCCGGAGTTGATGGCGTTGTGGGTGTACACCACGCGCGGGTCGTTCAGGTCTTCAACAAACTTTTGCAGTTGTTCGTAAGAGGAGGAACAGTCATCCACGATAATCAGTTCCCAGTTATCGTAATCCTGACGCAGGACCGATTTAATCGCGCGGATCGCCAGCTGCTGACGATTCCATGTCGGCATATAGATAGAAATCAAAGGGCGTTGTGTGGTCATGGTCTTCCCCTTATCCCTCACCCCGACCCTCTCCCGGAGGGAGAGGGAGAAAAGCTGCACCATGCAGTCCTCTCTCCCCCCTGGGGAGAGGGTTAGGATGAGGGGGATTATTATTTACTGTCAGACTTGTATTCGTACTCGTAGTAGCCGTAATCCTGATACCCGGTCGCGCGGCGGAAGATGGAGTTCAGAATGACCCCCTTCACCTCAATACCGTTCTGCTCAAAGCGGCTCAGGCTGGTTTCCACTTCCTTCAGGGTGTTAACCGCATAGCGTGCGACCATCAGCGTGGTGCCCGCATGACGCCCTACCACGGCAGCGTCGGTGACCGCCAGAATTGGTGGGGTATCGATCAGCACCAGGTCATAGTTTTTGCTCGCCCACTCAATCAGCTGCGTGAAGCGCTCGCTCATCAGCAGTTCAGACGGGTTCGGCGGCACCTGGCCACGCGGGATCAGGTCAAATTTCGGAATCGACGTCGGCTTGGCGCTCTCGCTGATTTCCCCTTTACCGAGCAGGATTTCCGACAGACCGTTAACGTTGTTGGTCCCCAGCAGCTCATGGGTGTAGCCCTTACGCATATCGCAGTCGATCAACAGCACGCGCTTGTTGGTCTGGCTCACCACCGCCGCCAGGTTGGCGCAGACGAAGGTTTTACCGATTGACGGGCTGACACCGGTCATCATCAGGACGTTGTTTTTGGCCTGCATCATGGCGAAGTGGAGGCTGGTACGCAGGCTGCGCACCGCTTCAATCGCCAGGTCAGTCGGGTTACCCACGGCCAGCAGCTGGCTCTGTTTGTAACGCTTGACGCCCTTAACGGTTTTCACGCTGTCACGGGACTTCTGCCACTCTGAAAGCGGGATGCTGGCGTACACGCTGATCCCGTTCTCTTCCAGCACCTGCGGGCTTTCGATACCGCGGTTGAACAGCGAGCGCAGCAGCACGCCGACAATGGAAAGCATCAGGCCGAGAATAATGCTGCCGAGGATAATCAGCGCTTTCTTCGGCTTCAGCACGCCCGGCTGGGTAATCGCCGGGTCAACGATACGCACGTCGCCGACGGTGCTGGCTTCGGTGATTTTCAGCTCCTGCTGTTTGTTCAGCAGCTGCATGTAAACCTGCTGGCCGGATTCCACATCACGCGTCAGGCGTACAATTTCCTGCTGCGTCTTCGGCATCGCGGTCACGCGGTCATTCAGCTTCGCCTTCTCTTCTTCCAGGGTACGACGTTTCTCCAGCAGCGTGCGGTACGCCGGGTGACGTTTGGTATAGAGCTTGGAAATCTCCGCCTCTTTGAAGGTCAGCTCGTTCAGCTGCGCATCAATATTCACCATGGAGTCGAGAACCGATTTCGCCTCCAGCGGCAGATCGACGGAATCCTTGTCCTGACGGTACGCGTTCAGCTTGTTCTCAGCGTCATCCAGACGGGCGCGCACCTCCGGCAGCTGTTTACTGAGAAACGCCAGGCTTTTTGCAGCTTCCGCTGACTTACGCTCAACGTTCTGCTCCAGATAGTTGCGGGTGATGCTATTGAGGATGTCGCGAATTTGATCCTTGTCTTCACCGGTGAAGGTCATGCTCAGGACGCCGGTGTCCTTGCCGTTTTCGGTGACGGTCAGGTTGTTTTGCAGGTTGTTGATCATCCCGAGCGTCGAGAATTTGGTGACCGTAAACTCCCCGCCCTCATGTGCCTGAATTGCGCTGACCTTGATGCTGACGCCCTCTTTAGTCAGCATCTGCCCCACCTCACCGCGTGCGCTGAAGCCCGCGTCGCTGGTCAGCTGATACTGTTTTGGTCCCAGCACGGTCAGGGTAAAGGTTTGGTCCCCTGCCCCTTTTGGGATCACGAAGTCGGTCACTTTTACCGTATCGTTACTGCGCCCCATCAGGCGATCCCAGCCTGCGCCAAATACCGGGAAGGTGTTTTTGGTGACCGCGATATCCAGCCCCAGATCGTGAACCGTTTTGCCCAGTACCAGGCGCGACTGGATCAGCTGAATTTCGGCTTCCGATGCCGGCGGCTTGTTGGCCAGCGCCGAGCCGATATCCTGAACCAGCGAGTTTCCGGTATTTTGTTCGATCTGCACCAGCGCGTCGGCGCTGTAAATAGGCGTCGCGAACAGCGTATAAACGATCGCCGCCACGGCAAAGATAGCGGTAATACCCAGCACCCACCATTTCGCTTCAATAACGGTCCCGACCAGGCGACCGATATCGATTTCATCACTGCCCGACGTCGGGGCGGCAGAAGGTCTTGTTTTTTCTGTCATTGTTATCCCTGCTGAGCTTTCAGTGCCTGCGCCCACTGACGGGCAGACTGGTCTAGTAAGGTGTATACCGCCTCAAAGGCCTCGCGGCTCTTGCGATACGGATCGGGAATTTCGCGCTCACCATCCCAGTGACCAAACAGCATCACCTTGCCGCGCATCTCCGGTGCGATATCGCACAGCGCGTGAATGTGGCGTTTTTCCATCGCGAGGATCAGGTCATATTCCCGGCACATCCGGCCAGAGACCTGACGGGCAACGTGCCCGTCGAGTGAGAGGTTATGCTCAAGGGCAACGCTTGCGGCACGTTCGTCGGCACCTTTCCCGACCAGCGCGCCCAGCCCTGCGGAGTCGACCGTTAACGCAGGCTGGTAATTTTTCAACAGCCTTTCAGCCGTGGGGGAACGGCAAATGTTCCCCACGCACACCACCAGAATTTTGTTAAACATCGCGGCTTACCAGTTATGAACGTCGCTCGCCGTATCCGTCATGTAGCGAACGCCACTGATGGTAGGCAGCAACTGGTTGATCAGACGGTTCCAGCGGGCAACCGGCGCGGTGGTGACATAGACCACATCGTACGGCTGGAGACGGAACGACGTTGCCATGACCAGGGACGTCGCGTCGGACATATCCAGCTGGTAGATGTTGGCAATCTTGCCCTTCGCGTTTTCGCCTTTGATAGGACGGATCACGAAGATACCGCTGGCGTTGGAGGCGGTCAGATCGATGCCTTCCGCATTGCCCAGCGCTTCGGTCAGGGTCATACCGCTGAAGTCCATCTTGAGGGTGCTCTGTTTCTTCACTTCACCCATCACGAACACTTTCAGATCGTCGTTGCGCGGCACGTACAGAATATCGCCCGGATAAAGGAGGCGGTTCTGGGTCAGGTCACCGTTTTGCATCAGCGCCTGAAGCGAAATGCGCTGCTCTTTGCCGTTGTGGGTCAGCACCACGTTGCGCCAGTCAGCGCCGTCGGTTAAGCCGCCTGCGGCATTGATCGCATCGAGAACGGTGAGCGGGACGTTGGTGATCGCCTGCTGGCCGGATTTATTGACCTGGCCAGAGATATAGGCTTTCTGGGATCGGAACGCGGCGATATTAACGTCCACCTGCGGGTCAGCAATGTACTGCGCCAGGCGGCCGGTAATATCACTACGGATCTCAGCAAGCGTTTTGCCCGCGACGTGCACTTTGCCAATGTAGGGATAGAACATGGTGCCATCGGACTGTACCCAGTTACCGGTGTCGCTTGAGCTGCGGTACTGGCCCGCAGGCGTGGTCAGTTCAGGGTGATCCCAGACGGTCACGTTAATGACGTCACCCGGACCCACGCGATACTGGTAAGAGGCAATTTCCTGGTCCAGAGACATATTTGGCTGAGCAACATTTGGACGTGGGCGTAATTGTTCCACCAGACGTGGGGTTAATGGATACACATTCACCATTTTGTCGAGATCAAAATCAGCATCCTGCTGTTTAATCACATCCTTGCCCATTGTCGACATATTGCTGCCGGGAAAGACCGTGCAACCACTCATCAAGGTCACAGACACCAATAATGGCATCAATTTCATTTTGGATTTCATCATTGATTATTTATCACTTTGGCAGAGTAATTATCCTGTGCAATTAAAATAAGCGCGGGTCGTGGTGACAATCAGAATGCAGTTAATCATTTAGCAATATAACTGGCATCAGTCCTAAAAAAAGCTTATTCATCCATTGGCTATTGACAGAATAATTGAGGCTGATTCACACGCTTTCAGGCACGCTACCGCCCTTGGCTTTCAGTTACCAATCCACTGACTAAACAATGCGTTATGGTTAGACACCCTCTTGGATAAGGCCTTTTGCGAAATATATCAAACGCCTCACAGGGGCGATTGATAATGTATAACCTTCACCAAAGACCGAAACAAAAATAGCAACAAGGAGATTTAACATTTGATGCTGGAAGAATTGTTGCAGCTAACCTAATAGCAGGCAAGGAGACAACCGTCCTAATATTCGTTTTTAAGATTAATATTAAGAGCAAAGTTTTAAGGTTTTCGGATTTTCTTTATATTGACAAAATAGATCGCCGGACCATTTATTGCGATATTTCCTAAATATCGACTTGTGTAATTAAATCTTCGCAATTAACTTATTTACACCGCCCGGCAAATGGGGTTTACCAGAGTGTAGCATTAAGAGAAATCTCACCCCGGCATTGCAATTTCCGTCGGCTTTATCCATGATCGAAGTGTGACATTAGTCATATAACAGAAGGTATTGCATTTATTATGGAATGGATTGCCGATCCATCAATCTGGGCCGGGCTGGTGACGCTGGTCGTCATCGAATTAGTGCTCGGCATTGATAACCTGGTGTTTATCGCCATCCTTGCCGATAAATTACCCCCTTCACAACGCGACCGCGCCCGCGTGACGGGTCTTCTGCTCGCCATGGTGATGCGTCTGCTGTTACTGGCCTCAATCTCCTGGCTGGTGACGCTGACCAAACCCTTATTCAGCGTGCAGGGTCTGAGCTTTAGCGCCCGCGACCTGATCATGCTTTTCGGCGGATTGTTCCTGCTGTTCAAAGCCACGGTTGAGCTTAATGAGCGGCTGGAAGGAAAAGACAGTGAAAACCCCACCCAGCGACGCGGTGCAAAATTCTGGCCGGTGGTCGCGCAGATAGTGGTGCTGGATGCCGTCTTTTCTCTCGACTCCGTGATCACGGCCGTCGGGATGGTTGACCATCTGGCGGTGATGATGGCCGCCGTGATCATCGCCATCACCCTGATGGTGCTCGCCAGCAAAGCCCTGACGCGCTTTGTGAACAGTCACCCGACTATCGTCATCCTCTGTCTGAGCTTCCTGCTGATGATTGGCTTTAGCCTGGTGGCGGATGGTTTTGGCTTCCATATCCCGAAAGGGTATCTGTACGCCGCCATTGGTTTCTCGGTGCTGATTGAGTTTCTCAACCAGCTAGCCATTTTCAACCGTCGCCGTTTTCTCTCCGCGAACCAGACATTACGACAGCGCACCGCAGATACGGTGATGCGCCTGCTGAGCGGCAAAAAAGAGGATGCCGAGCTGGATGCTGAATCCGCGGCGATGCTTGCCGACCACAGCGACGGGCAGATCTTCAACCCGCAGGAACGCCGGATGATAGAGCGCGTGCTTAACCTCAACCAGCGCTCGGTGAGCAGTATCATGACCTCCCGCCATGACATTGAGCATATTGACCTGACGGCGCCGGAAGAGCAGATCCGCGCCCTGCTGGATAAAAACCAGCACACCCGCGTGGTCGTGACCGGCGGTGAAGAGGAAGAAGAGCTGCTGGGCGTGGTACACGTGATTGACCTCCTGCAACAGCAGCTCCATGGCGAGCCGCTCAACCTGCGGGCGCTGGTGCGCCAGCCGCTGGTCTTCCCGGAAGCGCTGCCGCTGCTCTCCGCGCTGGAGCAGTTCCGCAACGCTCGTACCCACTTCGCGTTTGTCGTTGATGAGTTTGGTTCTGTGGAAGGGCTGGTAACGCTCAGCGACGTGATGGAAACCATCGCTGGTAATCTGCCTAATGAGGTGGATGAGATCGATGCGCGTCACGATATTCAGAAAAACGCCGACGGCAGCTGGACCGCCAACGGCCATATGCCGCTCGAAGATCTGGTGCAGTTCGTTCCGCTTCCGCTGGATGAGAAGCGCGAATACCACACCATCGCCGGTTTGCTGATGGAATATCTGCAACGTATTCCGCAGCCGGGCGAAGAGGTCCAGGTGGGGGATTACATGATCAAAACCTTGCAGGTAGAGAGCCATCGCGTGCAGAAGGTGCAGCTGATACCGCTGCGCGGTGAAGATGAGATGGATTTTGAGGTGTAAAAAAGCCGGGTGGCGCTTCGCTTACCCGGCCTACGGTGTCTGGCTTTTATAGGCCGGGTAAGACAAAGCCGCCACCCGGCACAACAGGCATCACAGCTTATCGAGCAGCTTTTTCACGTCCTTACCTGACTGAGACTCTTTATTGCGGTCCGCCCAGTCATTCAGCCGACGTTTCGCTTCATCCTGAAGGTGCTTCCGCAGGATCTGATCGACCTGCAAACTGTAATTCAACTCCTGCCATTTTCCGTACACGCGCAGCGGTATCGGCGTCTCTTTCAGGAACTCCACAAGCTGGCCTTCGCCTTCCCAGCCAGCCTTCACGCGGACGTTGAAGCGGGTGTCTGCCGTCTCTTTCACCAGATCCAGCGCGCCGGTTCCGGTCAGCGCCAGCAGTGACGAAGTCCCCTGCATGTCGTCCAGCGAGAGCTGACCGTTGTCGAGGGCAAGCTCGCTGGTAAAGCTGTCCAGACGGGTTGCGCTGTCGTAGTTTTCATTCGCTTTCACGCTGCTGCTGCGCTCTACCGCCTGCTGCACCAGCTGCTGGAAGTTCAGCCCTTCCATGCGCGAATCTTTCAGCTCAACGTGCGCCTGCCCCTGCCAGCTACGACGGAAAGCGTCCGCATCAATCTTCGTACCAGAGAAATCCCCTGCCAGCGACAGCTGCCCCGTGAGGGCAATCGGGTAATTAAAGGCTTTCAGGATGGTGCCAATCTCAACGTTTTCCAGACGCGGCTGGAACGCGGCGCTGGCAACGTCTTTGCGTACATCCAGCGAGCCCGGCAGGGAGAGGTTCCCTGCTCCCATTTTTCCGCTGAGCTCGGAGATGACCAGCAGGCCGTTGTGGTTGAACATCTGGCTGCTGACGTCAGTAAAATCAATCCCACGCCAGCGCACGCTGTTCGCTTTCAGCAGAATGTCGGCGGTAAATCCGCGCAGGCCGTTGTAGTCAGGCTGATCGAGATTTGAGGAGATCACCGGACGCGACTGCGTGACCTGGCTTTGCCCCACCTGTGTGGCTCCCTCATCGGTCGCGTTCACCGATTGGGGCGGAAGCAGGTTCTCGAGGTTCAGCTTGTCGAATTGCAGATCCAGCACCCACTTAGGTTTCTCATCAAGCGTGACGCTCGCCTGCCCCTTCAGGGCACTGTCGTTGGCCTGGAGGTTGAGCGCGTTCAGTTCGAGCTGTTTGCGCTCTTCATGCCACACCGCCTGCATCGTGCCCTGGCCGGCAATCCCCTTCGCGGGTAAATCCGCGCCGGTCAGCTGCCAGT
Source organism: Enterobacter cloacae complex sp. 302F9 (assembly GCF_050030335.1). Taxonomy (NCBI): domain Bacteria; kingdom Pseudomonadati; phylum Pseudomonadota; class Gammaproteobacteria; order Enterobacterales; family Enterobacteriaceae; genus Enterobacter; species Enterobacter cloacae complex sp. 302F9. The sequence continues at coordinate 3,038,149 of NZ_JBLGUC010000001.1, forward strand.
TAAGCTGCTGAACGTCCGCCGTCAGCTGGTGCGGATAATCAGAGGCGTTCACGTTCGCGTTCATCGACAGGTTGAGATCGCGCTGATTGCGGTTGATCCGCCCGGAGAACTCCATGGTGGCGTGATGGTTGGCGTCCTGCTCCATCCTGAGGTTGATATTGCGTACGGTGATCTGTTCGTCATCTTCATGCTGGAAAACCAGCACGCTGTCGGCAACTTTCAGATTACCAATATCGAACGACCAGCCGGTGTCAGACGGGACGTCAGGCAAGGTGTTTTCACGCGGTGCGACCGGAGCATCCGCCTGACGAACGGCTTCGGTTTGCGGCGTAAGCTGAATCACCGCCCCTTTCAGCATCACCTGTTCTACCTGGAGCTGATGGGATAACAGCGGGATGAGCGCGACATCAAGACGCATGTTATCCGCCGTGACCAGCGGCTGCGCGGCACCCGGCGCGGTGAGGGACATACGTCCGGAGAGAATGCTGAGCTGAGGCCAGACGTGCCAGCGCAGCGGCCCGTCCAGCTTGAGTTCATACCCGCTGCGCGCTTCCACCTGCCGCACCATGTAGGCCCGGAAGTCATTCGGGTTAACCAGCAGCACCAACGCTGAAAGGCCAGCCACCAGCACCACCAGCAAAATCATCAGCGTTGTCAGAACTCTTCTCATGGCTTCCTCAGTGAACTCACAGATCAGTCTTTATCGATACGACTGGCAACCGCACCCTGCTGGTCGCGATATTTTGCGTCCTGACGGCGGTTATAAGGACGGTCTGCCGGGCCGGTTAGCGGTTCAAAGCTCAACGCACCAATCATCATTCCCGGGCGAAGCGCCAGCGGCAGTTTACCGGCGTTAAAGAACTCCAGCACGATACGGCCAGACCAGCCCGGATCGATACGGTGCGCGGTGACGTGCACCATCAGGCCCAGACGCGCCAGGGAAGAGCGTCCGTCAAGCCAGCCGACCAGGTCCGCAGGCAGCGTGACCGATTCAAAGGTCACCGCCAGCGCCAGTTCGCCAGGATGGAGATAAAACGCCTCTCCTTCTTCGATGACGATTTCGTCGCTCATGACGCGATCCAGCGCCGCACTGACTTCGTCTTTCGGCCCGCTGAGGTCGATAAACGGTGCCGTGTGGCCGCTGAAGGTGCGGAATTTATTCCCCAGACGCACATCGACGGTCACGCCGTTAATACGCTCAACCGGCGGACGCGGGGTGATAGACAGGCGGCCTTCATCCAGCCAGGCTTCTATATCGCGGTCACAAAGACGCATGGCACTTTCTCCTTTCGTGCATCGCGCCCTGAAGCCTTACGGCGTCAGGGCAAAACCAGGTTATCTCTGAACGGTACACAATTCACACGGCTTATTCAAAAAACTGACTGATTTTCGCTTTTAAGATATCAATGGCAATACGGTTTTTACCGCCGCGAGGCACGATAATATCGGCGTATTGTTTCGAAGGTTCAATAAATTGCAGGAACATCGGGCGAACGGTTTTCTGATATTGCGCCATCACGGAGTCCATGGAGCGGCCGCGTTCGTTAACGTCGCGTTTAATACGCCGCATCAGGCAGATATCCAGCGGAGTGTCGACGAAAATCGAGAAGTTCATAGATTCGCGCAGACGGGCGTCGGTGAGCAGCAAAATCCCTTCAAGGATAATCACCTTCTTGGGCTCGATACGGATCGTTTCCTGGGTGCGGGTATGTTCCACGTAGCTGTAGACGGGCAGCTCAATCGCCTCGCCGCGCTTCAGCGCTTCCAGATGCTGGAACAGCAGGCTGTGATCCATCGCACTGGGGTGGTCGTAGTTGGTTTTTACGCGCTCTTCCATCGAAAGATGGGATTGATCTTTGTAATAGCTATCTTCGGGAATCACACCGATATGCTCATCACCCACTTGTTCACGCAGTTCGCGATAAAGCGTACTGGCAATAAGACTTTTACCTGAAGCCGATGCGCCGGCGATGCCTATGATGACGCACTGATGAGACTTATCAGTCATAAATTTAGCGACCTGATTAACCTGGATGTAAGGAAGGACGACGCCGGAGCGTCAAACGCGGCAATTATAGGGATTTCGGGGGCGTGATACCAGTCGAATGCGCAGGTTATGCGAGGCGGGCTGAAAAGCGCCGTTTCACGCCTTTAGCGAAATTTTTACGCGCGGTTTTTCGCCATTTCATCACCCTTCTTCGCAGAGTAACTATTTTATAAGTCTATGAAGTCAAAATCTGACCACTCAGCATATGAATTGTAAAATGTTTGTACTAGCATAAACCAAATTATTAATTTCACGCGTCCGGACCTGGCTCCTGACAACATGGCGTCCCTGGATAGAGCGGTAATGAATAAACAATACCAGCGGGTTTTGGTTACTACCCCACATCCTTTACTGCGGCTTGTCTGTCTGGGTCTGGTCACGTTCATCTTCACCTTATTTTCCCTCGAGCTGACTCGCTTCGGTACGCTGTTGGCGCCATTATGGTTCCCGACTTCAATTATGATGGTGGCGTTTTACCGCCACGCGGGAAAAATGTGGCCCGGCATTGCGCTCGCCTGCTCCTTTGGCAATATCTTTGCCTCGTGGATGCTCTTCTCATGGGCATCGCTCAACATCACCTACACGGCGATCAATATCATTGAGGCCACGGTTGGCGCGCTGTTACTGCGTAAACTGCTCCCCTGGTATAATCCGCTGCAAAACCTCAACGACTGGGTCCGGCTTGCCCTCGGCAGTGCCCTGGTGCCGCCGCTGGTGGGGGGCGTTCTGGTTCATTTTCTGGTGCCGAGCGCGGAGCCGCTGCGTAATTTCCTTGTCTGGGTACTTTCAGAAGCCATTGGCGCACTGGCGCTGGTGCCGTTAGGTCTGCTGTTTAAGCCGCATTACCTGCTGCGCCACCGCAACCCGAAACTGCTGCTGGAAACGCTGGTGACCCTGGTCGTCACGCTGGTTCTTAGCTGGACGGCAATCACCTGGCTGCCGTGGCCATTCACCTGCATTATCGTTCTACTGATGTGGAGCGCGGTCCGTCTGCCGCGTATGGAAGCGTTCCTGATATTTTTATTCACCATCATGATGGTGTCCCTGATGATGGCGCGAAATCCGCTCTCCATGACGCCCTCCACCATGATCGTCACCTTCAACGCGCCGTGGCTCCCCTTCCTGATGATGCTGCTCCCCGCCAACATTATGACGATGGTGATGTATGCCTTCCGGGCCGAGCGTAAACATATTACGGAAAGCGAAGAACGTTTTCGCAATGCGATGGAGTATTCCGCGATTGGTATGGCGCTGGTGGGCATTGAGGGCCAGTGGCTCCAGGCCAACAAGGCTCTGTGCAATTTCCTCGGTTACAGCCAGTCTGAGCTTCAGTCGCTCACGTTCCAGCAGTTAACCTGGCCGGAAGATTTAAATACCGACCTGGAGCAGTTGCAACAGCTGATTCACGGCGAGATCAACACCTACACCCTCGAAAAACGCTACTACACCCGCAGCGGCGAGGTGGTGTGGGCGCTGCTGGCCGTCTCCGTTGTGCGCCATGCCGACGGCACGCCGCTCTACTTTATTGCCCAGATTGAAGACATCAACGATCTGAAACAGACCGAGTGGGTGAATAAGCGTCTGATGGAGCGTATCACTCTCGCTAACGAAGCCGGTGGCATCGGGATTTGGGAGTGGGATCTGGAGCCGGACGTGATCAGCTGGGATAAACGGATGTTTGAGCTTTACGAAATCCCCCCGCACATTAAACCCACCTGGCAGCTCTGGCATGCGGCCATGGTGCCTGAAGATCGTACGCACGCCGAACAGGTCCTGCGTGAGTCACTCCAGGCCAGGGTACCTTTCAAGCTGGAATTTCGCATTCGCGTCAAGGATGGCATTCGCCACATTCGTTCGCTGGCGAACCGGGTGCTGAACAAACAGGGTGAAGTGGAGCGGCTGTTAGGGATCAACATGGATATGACTGAGGTGAAGCTGCTGAACGAGGCGCTGTTCCAGGAAAAAGAGCGCCTGCATATCACCCTCGACTCCATCGGCGAAGCGGTGCTGTGTACCGACATCGACATGAACATCACCTTTATGAACCCGGTCGCCGAGAAGATGAGCGGCTGGTCGCAAAGCGAAGCGCTGGGTCAGCCCATTCTGAAGGTGCTGCACATTAGCTTCGGCGAGAACGGTCCGTTAATGGAAAACATCCACAGCGGCGATATGTCCCGTACCGATATCGAACAGGATGTGGTGCTTAACTGCCGCAATGGCGGCAGTTTCGACATTCATTACAGCATAACCCCCCTCAGCACTCTGGAAGGACACACCATCGGCTCGGTGCTGGTGATTCAGGACGTCACCGAGTCGCGCAAAATGCTGCGCCAGCTGAGCTACAGCGCTTCCCATGACGCCCTTACCCACCTGGCGAACCGCGTCAGCTTTGAAAACCATCTTAAGCGCCTGTTGCAGACGGTACAGGAGACCCATCAGCGTCACGCGCTGGTCTTTATCGATCTTGACCGTTTTAAGGCGGTGAACGATACGGCAGGCCACGCGGCGGGCGACGCTCTCCTGCGCGAACTCTCTTCGCTGATGCTGACCATGCTGCGCTCCAGCGACGTGCTGGCGCGTCTGGGCGGCGACGAGTTTGGCCTGCTGCTGCCGGACTGCAACGTCGAAAGCGCACGCTATATTGCGGGCCGGTTGATCGACGCCATCAACAACTATCATTTCTCCTGGGAAGGACGCCTGCACCGCATTGGCGCCAGCGCGGGGATTACGCTGATTGACGACACCAATTATCAGGCTGCGGAAGTGATGTCTCAGGCCGATATTGCCTGCTACGCCTCGAAAAACAGCGGGCGCGGCGTGGTCACCGTCTACGAACCCCAGCAGGAGCGGATCCACAGCACGCGCAGCATGATGTCGCTGGATGAGCAGTGGCACATGATTAAAGATAACCATCTGCTGATGATCGCCCGCAGCGTCGCCTCGCCGCGCATTCCCGAGAGCAGCAGCTTTTGGCTGATTTCCTTGCGGCTTTGGACCAGCCAGGGGGAAGTGCTGGAAGAGCATGCCTTCCGCGCCGGGCTGGCGGAGCCGGAGCTGCTGCACGCCCTGGACCGACGGATATTCAGCGAATTTTTCCGTACCTATGCCGCACAGGTGGCGGCCAAAGGAATGGGCGTCGCGCTGCCGCTCTCAGAAGCGGGTTTAGCCAGCGTCACGCTGGTGGATGAGCTGCTCGACCTGATCACCAGAGGTCCGCTGCCGGCGCGGCTGCTGCATCTGGCGATCGCCGTTGATGTGCTGAGCAATACGGATGAAAACGTGCAGCAGGGCCTACAAAAGCTTCGTCAGGCTGGCTGTCGCGTGGTGCTGACCCGGGTCGGACGCGATATGAACGTCTTCAGCCAGCTCAGCGCCAATACCGCTGATTATCTGCTGCTGGATGCAGACGTGGTGACCAACGTCCACGGCAATCTGATGGATGAGATGATGGTGACAATCATTCAGGGCCACGCCCAGCGTCTGGGCATAAAAACCATTGCCGGGCCATGCCATCAGTCGATCATGATGGATACGCTATCGGGTATCGGCGTTGACTTCATTTACGGCGACACCATCGGGGAAGCGCAGCCGCTCGATCTACTGCTGAATACCAGCTATTTCGCCATCAACTGACGGCGACCAGCCGTCGGTGTACCAGATATGTAACAGCGCATACGAGCGCCACGGCTGCCAGCGCTCGGCATAGCGACGGATCTGCGCGGGCGTCATACCGGCAAAGCGCTGTTTAATCAGATAGTCATCCGGCAGGAAAACATCCTTCGCCTGCCAGCCGCGCAGGGCCAGATAATTCGCGGTCCAGCGCCCGATGCCGGGGCGCTGCTGTAGCGCCTTCATCCCGGCCTCAACGTTCGCAGGCGGGAATAGCGGGAATTCACCGTCCACCACCGACTGCGCCAGATGAATCAACGACTCCGCACGCCTGAGCGGCATCCCGAGGGCTTTCAACGCCAGCGGATCTGCCGCGGCCAGCACCTCTGGCGGAGGAAAGCAGAGATAGCCCGGCGCATCCTCAATGGGTTCACCGCACAGCGCCACCACCCGTGACGCCAGTTTTGCCGCCATCGCCACGCTCACCAGTTGCCCGAGAATGGCGCGCACGCCCTGCTCGTATGCATCCATCGCGCCCGGCAAACGTAAGCCCGGCCGCGCCGCGCCGAGATCGCCGAGAGTCTGCGCAATGTGCAGCGGGTCGCAATCGAGGTCAAACAGACGGGAGATGCGGTCGAGGCAGATATCCGCCACCGGGATCAGGCCAGGGCTGAGCGACACCGCCAGCGTAGGGGTTGCGCTGTCTGGCGTAACCCGGAAAACGCCCTGGTGCCCGGCATAGCCAAAACTGCGCTCGTAGTAATCCTCCGTAACGGTCTCAACCCCCGTGACCGCACGCGCGGCAAGAAAGCCAAACATCCACGACCAGTCGTAGGGCGGTTGCCAGTTCAGGGTGTACATCGTCTCTCCTTTTGTATTTACCTCAGCATAAACCGAAAGATCGCCTTGCGCCTTGCTTTCATATTCCTGTTGTCGCCTGGCAGACATTTCGCTAAAGTCTCGCCCCTTCTCACCGGCATGGGGATTTATTGTGTTTATTGGATTCGACTACGGCACCGCAAACTGCTCGGTTGCGATAATGCAAAACGGACAACCGCAGCTCCTGAAAATGGAAAACGGCAGTACGCTGTTGCCGTCAATGCTTTGTGCGCCCACGCGTGAAGCGGTGAGCGAGTGGCTGTTCCGCCACCATCAGGTTCCGGCCACGGCGGCAGAGACCCAGGCGCTGCTGCGCCGTGCGGTCAGCTTTAACCGCGAGGAAGATATCGACGTTACCCCGTCCAGCGTGCAGTTCGGCCTCTCTTCCCTCGGGCAGTACATTGAAGACCCGGAAGAGGTCTACTTCGTTAAATCGCCGAAATCCTTCCTCGGCGCCAGCGGCCTGAAGCCGCAGCAGGTGGCGATGTTTGAAGATCTGGTCTGCGCGATGATGCTGCACATCCGCAATCAGGCGCAGTCCCAGGTGCCGGATGCCATCACCCAGGCGGTGATTGGCCGTCCGATTAACTTTCAGGGGCTGGGCGGCGACGAAGCCAACCAGCAGGCGCAGGGGATCCTTGAGCGTGCAGCGCACCGGGCAGGCTTCCGTGACGTGGTGTTCCAGTATGAGCCGGTTGCGGCGGGGCTGGATTTTGAAGCCACGCTGACGGAAGAGAAACGGGTGCTGGTGGTGGACATCGGCGGCGGTACGACGGACTGTTCATTACTGCTGATGGGTCCCCAGTGGCATCACCGTCGCGATCGTGAAAATAGTCTGCTGGGGCACAGCGGCTGCCGCGTGGGCGGTAACGATCTTGATATTGCCCTGGCCTTCAAGAGCCTGATGCCGCTGCTCGGCATGGGCGGTCAAACCGAGAAAGGCATCGCCCTGCCGATCCTGCCGTGGTGGAACGCGATTGCCATCAACGACGTCCCTGCCCAGAGTGATTTTTACAGCACCGCGAATGGCCGTTTCCTCAACGATCTGGTGCGTGATGCGCAGGATGCAGAGAAGGTCGCACTTCTGTATAAGGTGTGGCGTCAGCGCCTGAGCTACCGCGTAGTGCGCACCGCCGAAGAGAGCAAAATTGCCCTTTCCGATCGTCCAGAGCATGCGGTTTCGCTGCCGTTTATCAGTGACGATCTGGCTACGGCTATCACTCAGGAAGGGCTGGAAATGGCGCTCACTCAGCCGCTTCAGCGTATTCTGGAGCAGGTGCGACTGGCGCTTGAGAACGGCAAAGTGAAGCCGGACGTAATTTACCTGACTGGCGGTAGCGCCCGTTCGCCGCTGATCAAGAAAGCGCTGGCGGAACAGCTGCCGGGGATCCCGATTGCCGGCGGCGATGACTTTGGCTCCGTTACGGCAGGGCTGGCGCGCTGGGCGCAGGTGGTGTTTAGCTAGCGTTGGTGCGGTCTGGTGCCCTCACCCCGGCCCTCTCCCACGGGGAGAGGGTGAAAACCGCTGCGCCACACTCAGACAATTCCCGACAGTCTTCCATATTTCCTCCATTTTTCCGCTGTGTTAGCTGACTAAACTAGTATCATTCCCCGAAAGAGTTTCAGGATGAGAACGTATAACGATGAAAGGCAGTAACAAATCCCGCTGGGCAATCGCCGTTGGTCTGATTGTGGTGGTCCTGGCCGCCGCCTGGTACTGGCACAGCCAGTCCGCGAACTCCACGGCACCTGCTGGCGCTAATAGCCCCTCACAACGCTCAACGGGCGGTGGGCGCCACGCTATGCGCGGCGGTGCGCTGGCACCGGTGCAGGCGGCAACGGCGGTGAATAAAGCGGTGCCTCGTTATCTCTCCGGGCTGGGAACCATCACCGCCGCCAACACCGTGACGGTACGTAGCCGCGTGGACGGTCAGTTGATGGCCATCCATTTCCAGGAAGGTCAGCAGGTAAAAGCCGGCGATCTGCTGGCGGAAATCGATCCAAGCCAGTTTAAGGTGGCCCTGGCGCAGGCGCAGGGGCAGCTCGCGAAAGACAAAGCTACCCTCGCCAATGCCCGCCGCGATTTAACCCGCTATCAGCAGCTGGTAAAAACCAACCTCGTGTCGCGCCAGGAGCTGGACACCCAGCAGTCTCTGGTCAGTGAATCTCAAGGCACCATCAAGGCCGACGAAGCCGCGGTCGCCAGCGCCCAGCTCCAGCTCGACTGGAGCCGGATCACCGCGCCGATTGACGGTCGCGTAGGCCTGAAACAGGTTGATATCGGCAACCAAATCTCCAGCGGCGACACCACGGGCATCGTGGTGATCACCCAGACGCATCCTATCGATCTCGTCTTTACCCTGCCGGAAAGCGACATTGCGACGGTGATACAGGCGCAGAAGGCCGGAAAAGCGCTGGTGGTTGAAGCCTGGGATCGCACCAACAAGCAGAAGCTGAGCGAAGGTTCGCTGTTGAGCCTGGATAACCAGATCGACACCACCACCGGCACCATTAAGCTAAAAGCACGCTTCAACAATCAGGACGATGCCCTGTTCCCGAATCAGTTCGTCAACGCGCGAATGCTGGTCGCGACCGAAGAAAACGCGGTGGTGATCCCGACGGCGGCCCTGCAAATGGGCAGTGAAGGCAACTTTGTCTGGGTGCTGAACAGCGAAAACAAGGTCAGCAAACACCTGGTGAAAACCGGCATCCAGGACAGCCAGACGGTGGTGATCAGCGCCGGGCTGTCCGCTGGCGACCGCGTCGTGACCGACGGTATTGACCGTCTGACCGAAGGGGCGCAGGTCGAGGTGGTGGAAGCGCAGAATACAGGAGCAAAAGCCTGATGCAGGTGATGCCGCCGAGCTCTACAGGTGGGCCATCACGCCTGTTTATCTTACGTCCGGTTGCGACGACCCTGTTGATGGTGGCGATCCTGCTGGCCGGGATCATTGGCTACCGTTTTCTGCCCGTGTCGGCGCTGCCGGAAGTGGACTACCCGACCATTCAGGTTGTCACCCTCTATCCGGGCGCCAGTCCGGATGTGGTGACGTCCGCCATCACCGCCCCGCTGGAGCGTCAGTTTGGCCAGATGTCTGGCCTGAAGCAAATGTCCTCCCAGAGCTCCGGTGGCGCTTCGGTCGTCACGCTTCAGTTCCAGCTCACGCTGTCGCTGGACGTCGCTGAGCAGGAGGTGCAGGCCGCGATTAACGCCGCCACAAACCTGCTGCCGTCTGACCTGCCGAATCCACCTGTTTACAGCAAGGTCAACCCGGCGGATCCGCCGATCATGACCCTTGCCGTCACCTCCTCCGCCATGCCGATGACCCAGGTGGAAGACATGGTTGAAACCCGCGTGGCGCAGAAGATTTCGCAGGTGACCGGCGTGGGGCTGGTGACGCTGGCGGGCGGTCAACGCCCCGCCGTGCGCGTCAAACTGAATGCCCAGGCCATTGCGGCGCTGGGGTTAACCAGCGAAACCATTCGCACCGCCATCAGCAGCGCCAACGTCAACTCAGCGAAGGGTTCGCTGGACGGCCCGACCCGCGCGGTCACGCTCTCCGCCAACGACCAGATGCAGTCCGCCGATGAGTACCGTCAGCTGATCATTGCCTACCAGAACGGCGCGCCGATCCGTTTGGGCGACGTGGCAACCGTTGAACAAGGCGCGGAAAACAGCTGGCTCGGGGCGTGGGCCAATAAGCAGCAGGCGATTGTCATGAACGTTCAGCGCCAGCCGGGCGCGAACATTATTGATACCGCCGACAGCATTCGCACCATGCTGCCGCAGCTGGTGGAAAGCCTGCCAAAATCGGTCAGCGTGAAAGTGCTCTCTGACCGCACCACGAATATTCGCGCGTCAGTGACCGACACCCAGTTCGAGCTGATGCTGGCGATTGCGCTGGTGGTGATGATCATCTACCTGTTCCTGCGCAACGTCCCGGCAACCATCATTCCCGCCGTCGCCGTGCCGCTCTCGCTGGTCGGAACGTTCGCGGTGATGGTGTTCCTCGACTTCTCGATTAACAACCTGACGCTGATGGCGCTCACCATCGCCACCGGGTTTGTGGTGGACGACGCCATCGTGGTAATCGAGAACATCTCGCGCTATATCGAAAAAGGTGAAAAGCCGTTAGCCGCCGCGCTGAAGGGCGCGGGGGAGATCGGCTTTACCATTATCTCGCTCACCTTCTCGCTAATTGCGGTGCTGATCCCGCTGCTGTTTATGGGCGATATCGTCGGGCGGCTGTTCCGCGAGTTTGCCGTGACGCTGGCGGTCGCCATTCTGATCTCTGCCGTGGTGTCGCTGACGCTGACGCCGATGATGTGCGCCCGCATGCTGAGCCACGAGTCCCTGCGCAAGCAAAACCGCTTCTCGCGCGCCTCCGAGCGGATGTTCGAGCGCATTATCGCCGCCTACGGCCGCGTGCTGGCGAAAGTGCTGAACCATCCGTGGGCAACGCTCGGCGTGGCGCTCGGCACCCTGGCGCTCAGCGTCATGCTATGGATTTTCATTCCGAAAGGCTTCTTCCCGATTCAGGACAACGGCATTATTCAGGGCACGCTTCAGGCGCCGCAGACGGTCTCCTTCGCCAACATGGCGCAGCGCCAGCAGCAGGTGTCTGAGATCATCATGAAAGATCCGGCCGTGGAAAGCCTGACTGCCTACGTGGGCGTGGACGGCACCAACCCGTCGCTCAACAGCGCGCGCCTGCAAATTAACCTTAAACCGCTCGATGACCGCGACGATCGCGTTAACGCGGTGATTGAACGCCTGCAAAGCGCGGTGGCGCGCGTGCCGGGCATTGAGCTGTATCTGCAACCGATCCAGGATTTAACCATTGATACGCAGGTGAGCCGCACGCAGTACCAGTTTACGCTCCAGGCCACCTCGCTTGAGGCACTGAGCACCTGGGTGCCGCAGCTGGTGGACAAGCTGAAAGCACTGCCGCAGGTTTCTGACGTCAGCAGCGACTGGCAGGATAAAGGGCTGGCGGCGTACGTGAACGTCAACCGCGACACCGCCAGCCGTCTGGGCATTACCATGTCCGACGTGGATAACGCCCTGTATAACGCCTTTGGCCAGCGCCTGATCTCCACCATCTATACCCAGGCCAACCAGTATCGCGTGGTGCTGGAACATAACACCGAAAACACGCCCGGGCTGGCCGCGCTGGACACGGTGCGCCTGACCAGCAAAGACGGCGGGATTGTGCCGCTCAGCGCCATTGCCAGCGTGGAAGAGCGCCACACCCCACTGTCGATTAACCATCTCGATCAGTTCCCGTCCACCACCATTTCCTTCAACGTGCCGGACGGGTATTCCCTGGGCGAAGCGGTGGAGGCCATTCTGGGCGCGGAGAAAGAACTCAGCTTCCCGTCCGATATTCAGACCCAGTTCCAGGGCAGTACGCTGGCGTTCCAGGCCGCGCTGGGCAGCACCGTCTGGCTGATTGTCGCGGCGGTGGTGGCGATGTATATCGTGCTTGGCGTGCTGTATGAAAGCTTTATCCATCCGATCACCATCCTCTCCACCCTGCCGACAGCGGGCGTGGGGGCGTTGCTGGCGCTGATGCTGGCGGGGAGCGAGCTGGACGTCATTGCGATCATCGGCATCATCCTGCTTATCGGCATTGTGAAGAAAAACGCCATCATGATGATCGACTTTGCGCTGGCCGCCGAGCGCGAGCAGGGTATGGCGCCGCGCGAGGCCATTTACCAGGCCTGTCTGCTGCGTTTTCGTCCGATCCTGATGACCACCCTCGCCGCCCTGCTGGGCGCGCTGCCGCTGATGCTGAGCACCGGCGTGGGGGCCGAACTGCGCCGTCCGCTGGGCATCGGGATGGTGGGCGGCCTGCTGGTGAGCCAGGTGCTGACGCTGTTTACCACGCCGGTTATCTACCTGCTGTTTGACCGTCTGGCCCTGTGGACGAAAAACCGCTTCCCGAAACGTGAAGAGGAGGCGTAAGTGAAGTTTTTCGCCCTCTTCATTTACCGTCCGGTGGCGACGATTTTACTCTCCGTCGCTATTACCCTGTGCGGCGTGCTGGGCTTCCGGCTGCTGCCGGTGGCCCCGCTGCCGCAGGTCGATTTCCCGGTGATCATGGTCAGCGCCTCGCTGCCGGGTGCCTCGCCGGAGACCATGGCGTCATCAGTGGCGACGCCGCTTGAGCGCTCGCTTGGGCGAATTGCCGGGGTTAACGAGATGACCTCCAGCAGTTCGCTGGGCAGCACGCGCATCATTCTGGAATTTAACTTCGACCGGGACATCAACGGCGCGGCGCGTGACGTGCAGGCCGCGATAAACGCCGCCCAAAGCCTGCTGCCAAGCGGCATGCCGAGCCGTCCAACCTACCGCAAGGCTAACCCGTCCGACGCGCCGATCATGATCCTGACGCTCACGTCAGAGACCTACTCCCAGGGCGAGCTGTATGATTTTGCCTCCACCCAGCTGGCGCAAACCATCGCCCAGATTGACGGCGTGGGCGACGTGGACGTCGGCGGCAGCTCCCTGCCCGCCGTGCGCGTGGGGCTGAATCCGCAGGCGCTGTTTAACCAGGGCGTATCGCTGGACGACGTGCGTTCCGCCATCAGCAACGCCAACGTGCGTAAGCCGCAGGGCGCGATTGAGGACAACAGCCACCGCTGGCAGATCCAGACCAACGACGAGCTGAAAACCGCCGCCGAGTATCAGCCGTTGATTATTCACTACAACAACGGTGCGGCGGTGCGCCTGAGCGACGTCGCCAGCGTCACCGATTCGGTGCAGGACGTGCGTAACGCCGGGATGACTAACGCCAAACCGGCGATTTTGCTGATGATCCGCAAACTGCCGGAAGCCAACATCATCCAGACGGTGAACAGCATCCGCGCGCGCCTGCCGGAGCTTCAGGAAACGATTCCGGCGGCCATCGACCTCCAGATTGCGCAGGACCGCTCCCCTACCATCCGCGCCTCGCTTGAGGAGGTAGAGCAAACGCTGATCATCTCCGTCGCGCTGGTGATCCTGGTGGTGTTCCTGTTCCTGCGCTCGGGGCGCGCCACGCTGATCCCGGCGGTGGCGGTTCCGGTATCGCTGATAGGCACCTTTGCCGCCATGTACCTGTGTGGGTTTAGTCTTAACAACCTGTCGCTGATGGCGCTGACGATTGCCACCGGGTTTGTAGTGGATGACGCCATCGTGGTGCTGGAGAATATCTCGCGCCATCTGGAAGCGGGCATGAAGCCGCTCCAGGCGGCGCTTCAGGGGACGCGCGAAGTGGGCTTCACGGTCCTGTCCATGAGCCTGTCGCTGGTGGCGGTGTTCCTGCCGCTGCTGCTGATGGGCGGTCTGCCGGGGCGACTGCTGCGCGAATTTGCCGTCACGCTTTCCGTCGCTATCGGTATCTCCCTGGTGATTTCGCTGACGCTGACGCCGATGATGTGCGGCTGGATGCTAAAGCGCAGCCAACCGCACTCGCAGCCGCGCAGGAAAGGCTTTGGCCGCGTCCTGATAGCAATGCAGTCCGGCTATGGCAAATCGCTGAAATGGGTGCTGAACCACACGCGTCTTGTCGGGCTGGTGCTGATGGGCACCATTGTGCTCAACGTCTGGATGTATATCACCATCCCGAAAACCTTCTTCCCGGAGCAGGATACCGGCGTGCTGATGGGCGGTATTCAGGCGGACCAGAGTATTTCGTTCCAGGCGATGCGGGGCAAACTGCAAGACTTTATGAAAATCATCCGGGAAGATCCGGCCGTGGATAACGTCACCGGCTTTACCGGCGGCTCGCGCGTTAACAGCGGGATGATGTTTATTACCCTTAAGCCGCGCGGTGAACGTCACGAAACGGCGCAGCAGATCATTGACCGCCTGCGGCTGAAGCTCGCCAAAGAGCCGGGGGCAAATCTGTTTTTGATGGCCGTTCAGGATATCCGCGTCGGCGGACGACAGGCTAACGCCAGCTATCAGTATACCCTGCTCTCAGATGACTTAGCTGCCCTGCGCGAGTGGGAGCCTAAGATCCGTAAAGCGCTGGCCGCGCTGCCGCAGCTGGCGGACGTGAACTCCGACAGCCAGAATAACGGCGCGGAGATGGCGCTCACCTACGATCGCGAAACCATGTCCCGCCTGGGCATTAACGTTGAAGCGGCCAACAGCCTGCTTAACAACGCCTTCGGGCAGCGTGAAGTCTCCACCATCTATCAGCCGATGAACCAGTACAAGGTGGTGATGGAAGTTGATCCGCGCTACACCCAGGACATCAGCGCGCTGGACAAGATGTTTGTGATCAATAATGACGGCAAGGCGATCCCGCTGTCGTACTTCGCCAGCTGGCAGCCGTCGAACGCGCCGCTGTCGGTGAACCACCAGGGGCTTTCCGCCGCCTCGACCGTGTCGTTTAACCTGCCAACCGGCTCGTCGCTGTCTGAGGCCAGCGACGCCATCAACCGCGCCATGACCCAGCTCGGGGTGCCCTCCTCCGTGCGCGGCAGCTTTGCCGGTACGGCGCAGGTGTTCCAGGACACCATGAACTCGCAGGTCATTTTGATTCTGGCGGCTATTGCCACGGTTTATATCGTGCTGGGCGTGCTGTACGAAAGCTATGTGCACCCGTTGACCATTCTCTCCACGCTGCCTTCTGCGGGCGTGGGGGCGCTGCTGGCGCTGGAGCTGTTCGGTGCCCCGTTCAGCCTAATCGCGCTCATCGGGATCATGCTATTAATAGGTATTGTGAAGAAAAACGCGATTATGATGGTCGACTTTGCCCTGGACGCCCAGCGTAACGGCAACCTGACGCCGGACGAGGCGATATTCCAGGCCTGTCTGCTGCGTTTTCGCCCGATCATGATGACCACGCTGGCCGCGCTGTTCGGTGCGCTACCGCTGGTTATATCCGGCGGTGACGGCTCTGAACTGCGCCAGCCGCTGGGGATCACGATTGTCGGCGGCCTGGTGATGAGCCAGCTGCTGACGCTCTACACCACGCCGGTAGTCTATCTGTTCTTTGACCGACTGCGGCTGCGTTTTTCGCGTAAAAAGAGAACCACGGTGACCGAGTAAATGACCGACCTACCCAGTAACGTTCGCTGGCAATTGTGGATCGTCGCGTTCGGCTTCTTTATGCAGTCGCTGGACACGACCATCGTGAACACCGCCCTCCCCTCGATGGCGAAAAGCCTGGGGGAGAGCCCGCTGCACATGCATATGGTGATTGTCGCCTACGTGCTGACGGTCGCCGTGATGCTGCCCGCCAGCGGCTGGCTGGCGGATAAAGTCGGTGTGAGAAACATCTTCTTCACCGCCATTGTGCTGTTTACCACCGGGTCGCTGTTTTGCGCCCAGGCCAATACCCTCGACCAGCTGGTGATGGCGCGCGTGCTACAGGGCGTCGGCGGCGCGATGATGGTGCCCGTCGGGCGGTTAACGGTGATGAAAATTGTTCCGCGCGCGCAGTATATGGCGGCGATGACCTTCGTCACCTTGCCCGGTCAGGTCGGCCCGCTGCTTGGCCCGGCGCTGGGCGGTATTCTGGTGGAGTATGCCTCCTGGCACTGGATCTTCCTGATCAACCTGCCGGTCGGTATTATCGGCGCGATTGCCACTCTGACGCTGATGCCGAACTATAAAATGCAGACCCGGCGCTTTGATTTCGTTGGCTTTATCCTGCTGGCGGCTGGCATGGCGACGCTCACCCTGGCCCTCGACGGGCAAAAAGGGCTGGGGATCTCCTCCCTGTCGCTCGCCCTGCTGGTGGCGCTGGGGATCACCGCGATTCTCTGGTATCTGTGGCATGCCAGAGGCAACGCTAACGCGCTGTTCAGCCTGAATCTGTTCAGGAATCCCACCTACCGTCTTGGTCTGTTCGGCAGCTTTGCCGGACGCATCGGCAGCGGCATGTTGCCGTTTATGACGCCGGTGTTTTTACAGATTGGGATGGGCTTCTCGCCGTTCCACGCCGGGCTGATGATGATCCCGATGGTGCTCGGCAGCATGGGGATGAAGCGTATTGTGGTGCAGGTGGTGAACCGCTTCGGCTATCGCCGGGTGCTGGTGGCCGCCACGATCGGGCTGGCGCTGGTCTGCCTGCTGTTTATGGCCGTGGCGCTGCTGGGCTGGTACTACATCCTGCCGCTGGTGCTGTTCTGCCAGGGGATCATCAACTCCATGCGCTTCTCGTCGATGAACACCCTGACGCTAAAAGATCTGCCGGACGAGCTGGCGAGCAGTGGTAACAGCCTGCTGTCGATGATCATGCAGCTCTCCATGAGCGTGGGGGTCACGGTCGCCGGATTGCTGCTCGGCATGTACGGTCAGCACCATCTCAGCGCCGACACCCCCGTCGCGCATCAGGTCTTTTTATACACTTACCTCAGCATGGCGGTAATTATCGCCCTGCCCGCTTTTATCTTTGCCAGAGTACCGAATGACACGACCAAAAACGTCGTGATCCGACGCGGCAAAAGGAGTGCACCATGAAATTCTGGCGTCCGGGGATCACCGGTAAGCTTTTTGTGGCGATTTTCGCCACCTGTATCGTTCTGCTGATTACCATGCACTGGGCGGTGCGGGTCAGCTTTGAGCGCGGCTTTATTGACTACATTAAGCACGGTAACGAACAGCGACTACAGGGCTTAAGCGACGCGCTGGGCGAGCAGTATAGCCTGCACGGTAACTGGCGTTTTCTGCGCAATAACGATCGCTTTGTGTTTCAAATCCTGCGTTCGCTGGAGCACGATAATGACGACGACCGCCCGGGGCCGGGCATGCCGCCGCACGGCTGGCGCACCCAGTTCTGGGTGATTGATCAGGAGATGCGCGTGCTGGTTGGCCCGCGCTCTCCGGTACCGCCGGACGGTACAAAGCGCGCCATTACCTCGAACGGCGCCACGGTGGGCTGGGTAATCGCCTCGCCGGTCGAGCGGCTGACGCGCAATACCGACATTAACTTTGACCGCCAGCAGCGTCAGACCAGCTGGCTGATTGTCGCGCTTTCTACCCTGCTTGCGGCGCTCGCCACCTTCCCGCTGGCGCGCGGCCTGCTGGCGCCGGTTAAGCGCCTGGTGGAAGGCACGCACAAGCTGGCGGCGGGTGATTTCTCGACCCGCGTGGACACCCGCAGCCAGGATGAACTGGGCAAGCTGGCGCAGGACTTCAACCAGCTCGCCAGCACGCTGGAAAAAAACCAGCAGATGCGCCGCGATTTTATGGCCGACATTTCGCACGAGTTGCGCACCCCGCTGGCGGTGCTGCGCGGCGAGCTGGAGGCGATTCAGGACGGCGTGCGGCAGTTCACCCCCGAGTCCGTGGCCTCGCTTCAGGCGGAAGTCGGCACGCTGACCAAGCTGGTGGACGATCTGCATCAGCTTTCCATGTCCGACGAAGGCGCCCTGGCCTACCAGAAAGCCCCAGTCGACGTGATCAATATCCTTGAAGTCGTGACCGGCGCATTCCGCGAGCGCTTCGCCAGCCGTGACCTGAAAATCAACCTCTCGCTGCCGGACAGCGCGGTGGTATTTGGCGACAGAGATCGCCTGATGCAGCTGTTCAATAATCTGCTGGAGAACAGCCTCCGCTACACCGACGGCGGCGGCGCGCTGCATATCTCCGGCAGGCAGGAAAACGGGCGCTTTGCCCTGACCTTTGCGGACTCCGCCCCTGGCGTGAAAGATGCGCAGCTGGAAAAACTGTTCGAGCGCTTCTATCGCACCGAAGGTTCACGCAACCGCGCCAGCGGCGGTTCCGGCCTTGGGCTGGCGATTTGCGTTAACATTGTTGAGGCCCACGGCGGCACCATCCGCGCCGCCCATTCGCCTTTTGGCGGGGTTAGCATTACAGTAGAGTTACCTCTGGAACGGGATTTATCGAGGGAAGCATGACCGAGTTACCGATTGACGACAACACACCGCGTATTTTGATCGTGGAAGACGAGCCTAAACTTGGACAACTGCTGATCGACTATTTGCGTGCCGCAAGTTACGCGCCAACGCTTATCAGCCACGGCGACCAGGTGCTGCCCTACGTGCGCCAGACGCCGCCGGATCTGATCCTGCTGGATCTGATGCTGCCGGGTACCGACGGCCTGACCCTGTGCCGGGAAATTCGTCGTTTCTCCGATGTGCCCATCGTGATGGTGACGGCCAAAATCGAAGAGATCGACCGTCTGCTGGGGCTCGAAATCGGCGCCGACGATTACATCTGCAAGCCTTACAGCCCGCGGGAGGTGGTCGCTCGGGTGAAAACCATCCTCCGCCGCTGTAAGCCGCAGCGTGAATTGCAGGTGCTGGATGCGCAAAGCCCGCTGATCGTCGATGAAAGCCGCTTCCAGGCGAGCTGGCGCAGCAAACTATTGGATCTTACCCCAGCGGAGTTCCGCCTGCTGAAAACGCTCTCCCACGAGCCGGGAAAAGTGTTTTCCCGCGAACAGCTGCTCAACCATCTGTATGACGATTACCGCGTGGTGACCGACCGCACCATCGACAGTCACATCAAAAACCTGCGCCGCAAGCTGGAGGCGCTGGACGCCGACCAGTCGTTTATTCGCGCGGTGTACGGCGTGGGTTATCGCTGGGAAGCGGATGCGTGCAGGATTGCCTGAATAACCCTCCCTCACCCTGCCCTCTCCCCAAAGGGGAGAGGGTTAGAGTGAGGGGCAAAGCTTTACCTCTCTTCCCCGCAGCGCTACAATGCCCGCCCTTAAAGTGGGGGATCTCCCCTTACCGCTGCACCAGGTGCACGCGGATCTGACCTGTCATCAGAACGAGAACAAACATGTTTAAACCGGAACTCCTTTCCCCGGCGGGAACGCTGCAAAATATGCGTTACGCTTTCGCCTATGGTGCCGACGCCGTTTACGCGGGCCAGCCGCGCTACTCGCTGCGCGTGCGTAACAACGAATTCAACCACGAGAATCTTCAGCTCGGCATCAATGAAGCGCATGCCCTGGGCAAAAAATTCTACGTGGTGGTGAACATCGCGCCGCACAACGCCAAGCTGAAAACGTTCATTCGCGACCTGAAGCCGGTCGTGGAGATGGGGCCGGACGCGCTGATCATGTCGGACCCGGGTTTAATCATGCTGGTTCGGGAGAACTTCCCGGAGATGGACATTCACCTCTCGGTGCAGGCTAACGCCGTCAACTGGGCAACGGTGAAATTCTGGAAACAGATGGGGCTGACCCGCGTCATTCTGTCCCGCGAGCTGTCCCTCGAAGAGATCGAAGAGATCCGCACCCAGGTGCCGGATATGGAGATCGAAATCTTCGTTCACGGCGCGCTGTGCATGGCCTACTCCGGCCGCTGCCTGCTCTCTGGCTACATCAACAAGCGTGACCCGAACCAGGGCACCTGCACCAACGCCTGCCGCTGGGAATATAACGTTCAGGAAGGCAAAGAAGATGACATCGGCAATATCGTGCACAAACACGAGCCGATCCCGGTCACCAACGTTGAGCCAACGCTGGGTATCGGCGCGCCTACCGACAGCGTGTTTATGATCGAAGAAGCCAAACGTCCGGGCGAATACATGACCGCCTTCGAAGACGAGCATGGCACCTACATCATGAACTCCAAAGATCTGCGCGCCATCGCACACGTCGAGCGTTTAACCCAGATGGGCGTACACTCCCTGAAAATCGAAGGCCGCACCAAGTCTTACTACTACTGCGCCCGTACCGCACAGGTGTATCGCAAAGCCATCGACGATGCCGCCGCCGGCAAACCGTTCGACACCAGCCTGCTGGAAACGCTGGAAGGTCTGGCGCATCGCGGCTATACCGAAGGTTTCCTGCGTCGTCACACCCACGACGACTACCAGAACTACGAGCATGGCTACTCTATTTCCGAACGCCAGCAGTTTGTAGGCGACTTCACCGGCGAACGTAAAGGTCCGCTGGCCGCCGTCGCCGTAAAAAACAAATTCACTAAAGGCGACAGCCTGGAGCTGATGACGCCTCAGGGCAACATGAACTTCCGCCTGGAGCACCTGGAAAACAAAAAAGGTGAGGCGATAGAGGTCGCTCCTGGCGACGGCCATGTGGTCTGGCTGCCGGTTCCTGAAGAGGTAGAGCTGGAGTTTGCGCTGCTGATGCGTAATTTTGAAGGTGAAAATACCCGAAATCCACACGGCAAATAGTCAATCAACGGGATTTTTTCACGCTGGGATAATTCTTAGAATCGGATCACATACCGCTTCGTTCAATACGGGTATTATCCCCCCGCTGAAAAACATAACCCATAAATGCTAGCTGTACCAGGAACCACCTCCTTAGCCTGCGTAATCTCCCTTACGCGGGCTTATTTTTTGCCTTTCATCCTGTTCTTACCCGCTTTTTCCTTCTCTGGGATACACTCTTTCTATAGTTAAAAAAGGGAGCAACCCGGATGGCATCCTATCCAGACAGTTTATTAATTCTCAATGGCAAAAGTGCAGGCAACGATCTGTTGCGCCAGGCGATCACCGAATTGCGTGAAGATGGCGCGCGTATTCACGTGCGGGTGACCTTCGAAAAAGGCGATGCGGCACGCTATATCGACGAAGGCATCAGGTTAGGCGCTGAGACCATCATTTCAGGCGGCGGCGACGGAACAATCAACGAGATCGCTGGCGCGCTTATTGACCTCAACACAGCACATCGCCCGGTGATGGGCATTTTACCGCTCGGTACCGCCAATGATTTTGCCACCAGCGCCGGCATACCTGAGGATTTAGGCAAAGCGCTGCAACTGGCTATCCTCGGGAAAGCGACCGCCGTCGACATTGCGCAGGTGAATGAAAGAACCTGTTTTATCAACATGGCAACGGGCGGTTTCGGCACGCGGATCACCAGCGAAACGCCGGAGAAGCTGAAAGCCGCGCTGGGCGGCGTCTCGTACCTCATTCACGGCCTGATGCGCATGGACACCCTCAAGCCCGACAGTTGTGAAATCCACGGTGAGAACTTCCACTGGCAGGGCGACGCGCTGGTGATTGGTATCGGCAACGGACGTCAGGCAGGCGGCGGACAGCAGCTTTGCCCGGAAGCCCTGATTAATGATGGTCAGCTACAGCTGCGCATTTTTACTGGCGACGGGCTGCTGCCCGCGCTGTTTACGACGCTGACGCAGCCAGAGGAGAGCCCCAATATCATCGCCGGGAAATCCGCGTGGTTTGAAGTGATCGCCCCACACGGCATGACCTTTAACCTTGATGGCGAACCGCTGAGCGGAGAGAAATTCCGCATCGAAGTTGTTCCGGGCGCGTTACAGTGCCGATTACCGCCGGATTGTCAGCTCTTGCGCTGATAGTTTGCCGGGTGGCGGCTACGCCTTACCCGGCCTACAGGACCGATCGCGTAGCCGCCACCCGGCTACCTAATACACCGCCACCTCCCGCGCCATCTCGCGGGAATACTGCTGTGAGGCATTGACCAGCATCCGCGTATAGTCGGTTTTGGCCTGCCCGGCGACCAGTTCGTCCACCGTCAGGCTTTCAAGGATTTTGCCATACTGCATTACCGCCACCTTCTGACACAGATGGGCAATCACGCCCAGATCGTGGGTGACCATCAGGTAGGTCAGGTTCGACTCACGCTGAAGTTCCGCCAGCAGGTTGAGGATTTCCGCCTGAACCGAGACGTCCAGCGCCGAGGTAGGTTCATCCAGCAGCAGCACCTGCGGCTCCAGAATCAGCGCCCTGGCAATCGCCACGCGCTGGCGCTGCCCGCCGGAAAGCTGGTGCGGATAGCGATCGCGAAACGCCCGGCTAAGCCCAACTTTATCCAGCAGGGCGTGAACGCGCCGCTCCCGATCTTTTATGCGGTGAATGTGCAGCGGCTCTTCCAGAATATCGCCGATGGTGTGACGCGGATGCAAAGAGCCGTACGGATCCTGAAATACCATCTGCACCCGGCGGCAGCGTTCCTGGCTGATACGTTTTTCCAGCCGCTTGCCGTTAATCGCCAGCTCGCCCTCCCAGTGGGTAAACAGCCCGGCAAGGCATTTCAGCACCGTGGTTTTGCCCGAACCGGACTCCCCCACCAGGCCGTAAATCTCGCCGTCCCTCACGCTGATATTCACATCGTCCAGCACCTGATTACGCTTCTCGCCCTCGCCAAACGTCAGGTTAAGGTGTTGTATCTCGATCATCTCTGCTCCTTACTCGGTGAGCCAGCTGGCCTGACGCTGTAATACCGGCAGCGTCGGTCGGCGATGGTTGATTTCCGGTAGCGCGCTGATGAGCCCCTGGGTGTAGGGATGCCTGGCGTTGTGCAGATCCTTCGCGGCAATCGACTCCACCACCCGTCCGGCGTACATCACCAGCACCCGGTCGCAGAAGCTGCGCACCAGGTTGATGTCGTGGCTGATAAAGATCAGCCCCAGACCGCGGGACTGCACCAGGTCATCCAGTAACCCCAGCACCTGCAAACGCACCGACACGTCCAGCGCCGAAGTCGGCTCGTCGGCAATGACCAGCTCGGGATCGGCGATCAGCATCATGGCGATCATGATGCGTTGTCCCTGCCCGCCGGAAATCTCGTGCGGACAGAGGTGATACACCCGCTCCGGCTGGCGAATGCGCACCACGTCGAGCATCTCCAGCACTCTGGCTTTGGCTTCCGCCTTGCGCCCCGGATGATGGGTCAGCCAGGCTTCGGCAATTTGGTCGCCCACGCACACCACCGGGTTAAGGGAGTATTTCGGGTCCTGCATGATCATCGAGATGCGCTTGCCGCGAATGCCGCGCATCTGCGCCTCGCTGACGGCCTGTAAATCGACATCGCCAAACTGCATCCGCGCGGCGCGGATCTGCGCTTTGGCCGGATGCAGGCGTAGCAGCGCCCGCCCGACGGTGGATTTACCGGAACCGGATTCACCGACAATCGCCAGCTTTTCGCGTCCGAGCTGGAAAGAGACGCCGCGCACCGCGTGGGTGAACGCGCCGCCGTTGATAAAATCGACGTGGAGATCGCGCACGTCGAGCATCGGGTTATTCGCTACGAGGATCGAGGATGTCACGCAGGCCATCTCCTAAGAAGTTGAACGCCAGACTGTTGATCAGGATCGCCAGCCCCGGAATAGTCACCACCCACCAGCACTCCATCATGTAGGTACGACCGCTGGAGATCATCGCTCCCCACTCCGGCTCCGGCGGCTGTGCGCCAAGGCCAAGAAAGCCCAGCCCGGCGGCGGTGAGAATGATCCCCGCCATGTTCATGGTGATGCGGATAATCACTGACGGCAGGCACAGCGGGACGATGTGACGCCACAGTACGCGCACCGGGGAAGCACCCTGAAGCCGCACGGCGGAGATAAAATCGGCCTGGCGCAGAGAGAGAGTTTCGGCGCGCGCCAGACGGGCAATCGGCGGCCAGGCGGTGAGCGTAATCGCAATCACCACGTGCTCCAGCCCCGGCCCGAGCGCCGCGACAAACGCCAGCGCCAGCACCAGGCTCGGGAAGGAGATAAAGATATCGGTGACGCGCATCAGCACCGCGTCCACCCTGCCGCCGAAGTAGCCTGCGGTGACGCCCAGCAGCAGCCCCAGCGGGCCAACGGTCACGGAGACCAGCAGCACGATGTAGAGCGTGATGCGCGCGCCGTACACCAGCCGGCTGAAGATGTCCCGGCCAAACTCGTCGGTGCCGAACCAGTGCAGTGCGTTCGGGGCGACCAGCGCGTTATTGAGGTCCTGCACCAGCGGGTTGTACGGCGCGATCAGCGGGGCAAACGCCGCCACAATCAGCAGCAGCAGGATAATCCCGCCGCCGATGGCGGTGAGCGGATTGCGCGCCATCTTGCCGACGAAGCCCGCGGCGCGGCCCAGCGTGCGTCTGATACGCTGGCGGCGTTCGGATGGCCCGGTCCCCAGCGGCGAATCCAGAGAAACGGTCATGATTTCGTCCTCGGGTCAAAGAGTTGATACAGCATGTCGGAGAGCAGGTTCAGCATCACGAAGATGACCCCCACCAGCAGCACGCAGCCCATGACCGCGTTCATATCCCCGAGCAGCAGGCTGCCGGTGAGATACGAACCGAAGCCCGGCCAGGAGAAGACGGTTTCAATCAGCACCGCCCCCTCCAGCAGCGAGCCGTAGGCCAGCGCCACTACCGTCAGGAGCTGCACGAGAATGTTGCGAAACGCGTGATTCCAGATCACCTGACGTTCAGTTAAGCCCTTCACCCGGGCAGTGATAATGAACTCCTGCGACAGCTGCGCCAGCATAAAGCTGCGGGTCATGCGGCTGATATAGGCCAGCGAGTGGAAGCCAAGCAGCGACGCGGGCAAAACCAGATGGTTAATGGCGTTCCAGAACACCGCGCCGTTCCCGGCCAGCAGCGCATCCACCGTCATCAGTCCGGTGCGGCGTGGGACTACCCCCTCCAGTCCGAGATCCAGACGTCCCGCGCCTCCCACCCAGCCAAGCCAGGCGTAGAACAGCAGCAGCCCCATCATCCCGACCCAGAAAATCGGCGTGGAATAACCCGCCAGACTGATGATGCGCACCACGTAGTCGGAAACGCTGTTGCGCCGCGCCGCCGCCAGTACGCCCAGCGGAATGCCCAGACCCGCACCGACGATAATCGCCATCGTCGCCAGCTCGAGCGTCGCCGGGAAGACGCGCAGAATATCGGCAGTCACCGGTTTACCCGTCAGCAGGGCATTGCCCAGATCGCCGTGCAGCAGGTTATTGAGGTAAATACCGAACTGAGCCAGCAGCGACCGGTCGAATCCCAGCTGGTGATAGACCTGCTGATAGGTGCTGTGGTCGGCATCCGGTCCGACAATCGCCAGCACCGGATCAACGGGCATTACGCGGCCGATGAAAAAGGTCAGCAGCAGAAGGCCGAACAGCGTCACCACCACCTGCGTTAACCGCTTTGAGAAGCGCCGGGTCCGTGAGCCGGGCGCGAGAATTGCCACGCTCATTTGTCACCTCCGGTTTTGTAGACCTCACGCAGGAAGGTGGTGGCCGACGGGTGCGACTGGAAGTTCTTCACCTCGTTACGCACCACCACCGAATCGACCATCTGTGACAGGGGGATCATCGCCGGGATCAGCGCGTCGTAGCGGACCTGGATCTGCTGGTAATCGGCGATCTGTTTTTCCGGATCGCGCTCCAGCAGGGCCTTGTCGATCATTTCGTTGAGCGGCTTGTCGTAGAAGCTGGTACGCCAGCCCTGGAAGTTGGTCAGACGGGCTTCATCGCTGTTGTCCGGGTTATAGACCAACGCCCGCAGGCTGGAGTGCGGATGGGGTTCGACGCCGCTACCGCCGCGCCCCACCAGCATGTCGAACTTGCGCTCGCGCATTGCGCCGTAAATCTGGTTCCCGGTGCCGGTGATGATTTTGGCGTTGATGCCCGCCTGCATCAGCGTCGACTGCACGGCGATGGCGATATTGAGGAACGGCTGATCCGCCAGCACCCGCAGGGTGGTGTCAAACCCGTCCGGGTAGCCCGCCTCCGCCAGCAGCTTTCTGGCGCGCGGGATATCGAGCCTATAGCCCGGGTCCGGCAGCGTGGACGGCATACCCGCCTTGATCGGGCGCTGGTGCAGCACGCCGTAGCCCGGCATCAGCGCGCTGTTGATGCCCTGATAGTCAATCAGATAGCGCACCGCTTCGCGCACCTTCGGGTTAGCAAAATGGACCTCTTTCATGCTCATCGCCACGTAGTAGACCGTGCCTTTCTGCACGGCTTCGACGGTGAGCTGCGGGTCTTTGCGCAGGGCGTTAATGTCCGCCACCGCCATGTTGTTGGCAACGTCGAGGTCGCCTTTCTCAATCATCAGGCGCAGGGTTTGTGACTCCTGGAAATGACGCAGCACCACCCGGCTCATTTTGGGTTCTTCCCGCCAGTATTGCGGGTTGCGCTGCATGCGCAGCACATCCTTCGCCTGCCAGGTTTCCAGCATAAACGGGCCGGAACCCGCTTCGTTGGTGGTAAGCCAGCGGTTGCCCCAGTCGTTATTCACCGCGTGCTGCTGCACCGTTTTGCTGTCGAGCACGCCGAGGTTGCCGAGCGCGCCGAGGGAGTAGATCACCAGCTGCGGATCGTTAGGCTTAGGCAGAACAATTTGCACCGTGTAGGCATCGGGGGCGCTGATTTGGCTGTCGATGTTTTGCTTAGAAAATCCATACGACTTCCACACCGAGGCCTGGGCAAGGTTGAGGTGCAGCAGACGGCGCATCGACCAGACCACATCATCCGCCGTCAGCGGGTTGCCAGAGTGGAATTTAACGTCGTCACGCAGGTGAAAGGTCAGGGTTTTACGGTCCGGCGAAATATCCCAGGACGTTGGTGAGCGCGTTCGGGTCCAGCTCCACCAGCGAGTCGTAGAGATTGACCACAATGCCGACCACTTCGTTACCGGTCATTGCCGCCGGATCGAGGGTCAGCAGGTTATTCATGTTCATGCCGATGATGAGCTGGTCGGGCGGCGTTTTCGCGTACGCCGCACCGCTCCCCATCATCAGCGAGAGCGCGAGCAAGCACGCCCCGGCTAAGGGAGATCGTTTCATGTATATATCGCCTGTAGGGTACGTTTTTATCTGTCAGTCGTGGCTGACGGTATTGGCTTCGATATATGCAAAATTAATGTCTTCGCCCAGTCCCGGGCGGGTCGGCAGACTGACCATGCCGTTTTCGTCCATCGGGTCCACCAGGCTGTTGAGGTACGCCGCCGGTTGGTCGTAGTCGAGGAACGGGTGCAGCAGGCCGCGCTCGTACCAGCGGCAGTTTTTGATGGCGCCAATCACCGCCAGGCTGGCCGCGCCGTTGCCGTGTATTTCGCAGTCCATGCCAAAAGATTCCGCCAGGTTCGCCACCTTCAGCGTTGGGGAAATGCCGCCCACGCCGTTCGACCCTGCGCGCAGGATGTCGCAGGCCCCGGCTTTGATCCAGTCAGCACGGCTGTGGTGCTTTCCGCCCAGGCTTTCCGGCCCGATAACCGGAATCGAGAGGTTCTCCGCCAGCCACGCGTAGGAGGCCATGCTCTCCTCTTCCATCGGCTCTTCAAACCAGGCGAAGTCAAGCTTTTCCAGCGCTTTGCCGATGTACAGCGCCTCGGTACGGCTGTACCAGTGGTAGCCGTCAATCATCAGGTCAATGTCCGGGCCAACCGCTTCACGCACGGCGGCACAGGCTTTGACGTCCATCTTTGGATTGGGGGCGAAAGAGACCGGCGGCATCCAGGTGTGCAGCTTGATGGCCTTGTAACCGCGCGCTACCAGCTTTTCGGCAAAGCTGGCGTACTCCTCCGGCGTGGATAATCCGCCCGGCAGATCGTCGCCGCACATGGTGCTGCCGTAGGCCGGCACCTTATCGCGATAGCCGCCAAGCAGTTTCCAGACCGGCAGGTTGAGCTTACGGCCAATCAGATCCCACAGCGCCTGTTCAACGAAGCCCAGCGCACGCTCGGTCAGCTGATGCGCGCTTCCCCGCTGCCAGTGCGCCAGATCCTGCCAGATGCGTTCCCGGTTGAATGCGTCCTGCCCCACCAGCACTTTGCGAAAGAAGGTATTGACCACAAAGGGGCGCACCACTTCCGGCGGCGCGAACGAATATCCGCGGGTGCCCTCTTCTGCCGTGATGGTCAACATCGCCATTTTGGCCATGCTCTCCGGCCCAGGATGCGAATGCCCCGCGGCGTCAGAGACCCGACGCGTCGGGTACTGAAAAACGGTGACGTTTACAGATTCAATTTTCATTATCGGTCCTTAAGTCCGGCGATAAGCCCAGAAGCAGAAAATGACAAAGGGGTTTTATGATTTTAAAAATGCGTTTCAGTATGTAATTTAAGCATAAAAAATCAGCACGTCCTCGGACAAAACGCGTTAAGGAGAGGCTATTTTTTGGGCATATGCACGGTCGGACGTGACAATTTTCACAAAAGCGCGGGGAAATGTGAGGTTGATCGGGAGACGTTATTTGAAGGTAAGCGCAGAAGCAGGAATATGCTGACCGGCAACAACCCGCGGAAACTTCTGCGCTTACAAATCAGTCAACTAACCTGCTTCCGGGGCTGGAACGGCAAGCGTTTCCAGCAGCGCATGCATAGACGCATACCGGCCACTGGCATTGTTAAAGCTGGCATGATGGCACGCTGGCGAGACGATGAGGGTTTTGAGCCCCGCACTAAGGGCGGCACGGTAGCCGCTCTGGCTGTCCTCAATCACTATACACTGCGAGGCCGTCAGGCCTAATTTTCGCAGCGCCGAGAGATAGACGGCAGGGTGCGGTTTTCCGTAGCGTTCATCGTCGGCGCTGCAAATGACCTCAAAATAGTGACCCATCCTGAGTTTCTTAAGCACCGCATGCACGATTTCATGCGACGAAGAGGTGGCAAGTGCAATCCGGTAACCTGCCTCACGAAAATACGACATCACGTCGTAGATGCCCTCTATCGCTTTGCCTTCCCGGCCAATCAGTTCGATGATGCGCAGACGAATGGCCGCTTCAATCATTTCAGGATCGGCCTCAAGTTTGCAGTATTCGCACCAGGTCCGGGCAATCTCATCCAGCCGCTTGCCTTTCGTCAGTGACTCACACTCTTCGTCGCTGACCTCAGCACGCCAGCCTGCCAGAGCTGCTTTCTGCGCCTGACGCCACAGGCCTTCGGAGTCAATGATGACGCCATCCATGTCAAAAATTACCGCCTTAACATCCATCATACGTCTCCGTGAATGGCCCGACGCTGCCGTCAGGCCTGAATAAATTACGAAATTCCGACCGTTTCACCCTTACAGGTTTCCTGACGAACAAACCCAGGCTGTTCAACCCGAATAAACGGACACAGGATGAAGGCCACGACATACAGCGCCGTGTAGGCAATGACCACGCCGAGCGTGCTGAACCAGGGCAGCAGCACCACGGCAATCGCCGGCGCAAGGAAGTTTGACAGACCGGCTGACAGGTTATACACCGAAATCGCCGCCCCCTTGTGCCGCGGCTCCAGCGCCGGGAACACCGCCGCCATCGGTACGAAGGCCGCCACAAAAATCCCCAGCGCGATGGCCGGGACCAGCGCCATGGCAAAGTTATGCCCGAAGTGCTGCGGAATGTAGTAAAACGCCAGGCTCGAGAGCGCCATCCCGATACAGCCAAACCAGCGCACCACCCGCATCCAGCCCATTTTTTCCGCCACCACGCCCCAGAAGACGTTCGAGAAGATGGTGGTGAAGAAGAATACCGCCCAGACCTGAAGCCACTCGGAGGTGGTGAAGCCCAGTTCGTCAACAAACATCATCGGCATGATGACGGCAAACCCGAACAGGGAGAGGGTGTTGATGATACGCACCATGCTGGAGAGCAGAATACTGCGGTTGGTGTAGAGCAGCGTCGCCGCACGGCCCAGCTCGGCGAATTTTTCCCGGGTGGAGAGAGTCTGCATATGCCGTGGCGTTTCCACCTTACGCATAGAGACCAGCGCAATGATCCCGCCGGTTACGCAAAACGCCAGTGCCAGCCACAGGGTGCCCATCTCCCCGATGTGCGGAATGGTAAAGCTCGGAATGTAGCTGCCGAACACGCCGATGCCGATAGAGTAAACCGCCCAGAACCAGCCCAGCGCCGCGCTGGTACTGTCACTGCGAACGTTATGCACAATGGCGACGATAAAGGCATAGAGGAACAGCGGATAGGCCAGGCCGCGGATTCCGTAGAACAGCAGAATTAATGCGTAATTTGCCTGACCCAGACCAAAAACGAGAAACAGGACGTGGAAAACGCACCACAGGACGAAGCCAATCAGCATGGTTTTTTGCGGGGTGATGATTTCAGCCACCACGCCGGAAATCCATGCGGAGAGCGCCGCCGCGAGACCGTAGAGCGTGAAGGCGAAAGAGGCTTCAGCAGGCGTGAAGCCCAGCGCCTTAATATAGTGCGACAGGAATGCCAGCTCGAAACCATCGCCCGTCATAAAGACCGCGATAGCGATATACCCCCAGACCAGACTCAGGGGTAATCCCAGCCATTGTTTGTTATTTAACGACATATTGACCTCGTTTTTAGGGTACAGGGAACCGCTCCGGCAGCATCGCCGGAGGGTCTTTGCCACAGAATTATGGGTTTCGGTAGTTCAGGTCGTTTTGGTAAAGCGCGTTAAACTGCTGGTAACGCGTCATCAGCGCACGGTGGCGCGCCGGATCGCTGCGCCAGGTTTTATAGACTTCAGGTTTTTCGCACACGGAAGCCAGCGGCTTACCGGCTGCGAGACAGGCCAGCCGTGCAGCCCCCAGCGCACCGCCGGTTTCGCCGCCCTTATGCGTCACCACCGGCATCGCCAGAATATCGGCCAGCAGCTGGGCCCAGAAGGGGCTCCGCGCCCCGCCGCCGACGAGGGAGCACTGTTCAATCTGCGTGCCGCTCTCCTGCAACACGCGAAGGCCATCGGCAATACCGAAGCTGACGCCTTCCAGCACCGCATACCCCATCAGCGCACGCTGGCTGGAGTGCGTTAGCCCCCAGAACATGCCCCGTGCACAGGGATCGTTATGCGGCGTACGTTCCCCGGAAAGGTACGGCAGGAACATCGGCGCGCTCGCTTTCTCCGCATCGCTTAGCTGGGCGATCTCCTCAAGCAATGCCAGCTCCGTGACGCCCACCAGACGGCAAAACCACTGTAGACAACTGGCGGCGCTTAACATCACGCTCATCTGATGCCACAGGTTTGGCAGCACGTGACAGAACGCGTGCACGGCAGACTGGGGTGCCGGACGGTAGGCATCTGTGACCACAAACAGCACGCCGGAGGTGCCCAGCGAAATAAACGCATCGCCCGGCGAAACGGCCCCAACCCCTATCGCGCTGACGGCGTTATCTCCCCCGCCGCCGGCAACGATAACCGAGGGGTTCAGACCCCACCGCTGCGCTACCGCAGGTTCGAGTAGCGCCGAGACCTCACACCCTTCCACCAGCGCAGGCATGGCGGCACGCGACAGCCCACATTTTTCCAGCAGTGCATCCGACCAGTCTCGTTTTCCCACATCCAGCCACAGCGTCCCTGCCGAGTCCGACATATCAGAGATTTTTTTTCCGGTCATTTTGAAGCGCAGATAATCCTTCGGCAGCAGCACGGTGGCGAGACGGCTGAAGTTCTGCGGCTCATGACGGCGCACCCAGAGCAGCTTTGGTGCCGTAAACCCCGGCATTGCCAGGTTCCCCGCCACCTGGTGCAGCTCGGGCGCCATCTCTTCCAGCTCTGCGCACTCCTGCGCGCAGCGGGTGTCATTCCACAGGATGGCCGGACGCAGGGGTTCACCCGCGGCATCCAGCAGTACCGCACCGTGCATCTGTCCGGAAAGGCCAATGGCTTTTATCGCCTGCCAGTGGTGGCCGCACTTCTCCCGGAGGGTGGCAATCAGGTATTCGGTTGCCTCCCACCAGGCTTCCGGCGATTGTTCAGACCAGTGCGGCTTCGGACGCTGTATCGTCAGCGGCGCGCTATGGGTGGCGACAACGCCGTTGTTTTCGTCAATGACCAGCGCCTTTACTTCTGATGTGCCAAGATCGATGCCCAGATACATACCCACCTCTCACTTAATCAGCGCGTAGACGTCAGCGATTTTTTCACGCAGAAGCGCGGCAAAATCTTCCCGGCCGGTCAGATCGCCAAACAGGGCGGTATCGCTGGCATATCGGGCTATCGGATCGTCCGATTCGAACATCGCATGTACCGCAGAGGCGTTGAGGATACCGTCCTGGTATTCATATGGCAGCTTGCCGTGATGCCACTGCTCCATATAGACGTAGAACAGCGCAGGCAGCATAGCGGTAGCGTCAGGACGTACGCCGCGCTGGTAACATTCACGCAGCGTTGGGGCTATCATCGCCGGGATCTTCGAGAACCCGTCGGCCGCGACGCGCTGGTTGGTGTCCTGAATCCAGGGGTTGGTAAAACGCTTAAGCACTACGTCGCGGTAGGCTGGCAGATCGATGCCATTATCTCCCAGGCAGGGAATGACATCTTCCGTCACGTAGCGGTCGGCAATCTTGTAGATAAACTCTGTCAGCGTGCTTTCATGGATATACTGCTGCCCGACCAGAGTACCCGCCCAGGCGATACAGCTATGGGAGGCATTGAGGATGCGGATCTTCGCCTCTTCATAAGGGATGACGGATCCCACCAGCTCCACGCCCACCGTTTCCAGCGCGGGACGAACGTCGCGGAAATTGTCTTCAATCACCCACTGAATAAAGCGTTCCCCCATAACCGGGGCGTTATCGTCTATGCCCGTCCGGGCCTTAATGCGCGCCGGGAGATCGGCCGCCGGACGCGGTGTGATGCGATCCACCATGGTATTCGGACAGGTCGCATTAGCGCTCAGCCAGTCGATGACCCTCTGTTTGCCGCTGAGGGTTAAGAATTCAATCAATCCGTCGTGGAAGCGCTCGCCGTTATGCCGCACGTTGTCACAGTTAAGCAAGGTTACCGGACCCGCTCCGTTCGCCATACGCGCTTCGAGGATGCGGGCAATTGTCCCGTAGATGGTTTTACAGCCGCCCTTAATATCGCTCGCCAGATCGGCATTGGCCACATCCAGCCTGTGGCTGGTATCCAGATAGTAGCCCCCCTCCGTCACGGTAAACGCGATGACCCGAGTCTGCGGGTTCGCCCCTTCGGCAATCAGCGGCTGCAAATCCGCCTGCCACGGGATCAGCGTCTGAATCGAGGCGATCTCTTCATAGTCTCTCTCGCCTTCCGGGCTGACGGTCTCCAGTACATATCGCCCCTTCTGCGCGGCCAGCGCCTGCACCACATGTTCAGCATCGTTGCGTATGTTGCCCGCAGCGATGTGCCAGCGCGTATCGCCGCCGGCAATCAGGCGGTGCAGATACCACGCCTGATGCGCACGATGAAAAGACCCCAGCCCAATATGTAGCCATGTGTATTTCTCGGTCATTGTTCTGTTCTCCAGTGAGGTTATGGCTGAACTGTAGATGATCATTTGATTAAAATAAGAGCTACAGATCACAAAAGAACAAATGACCATTCAAATAACAAATGACCAATAAAGAGCAAACCGCTTGCCTCAGCGCGGAGCACCCGCCAGAATGACAGACAATTGTTGTGGGTGTTGACCGCCCTCAACCCCACTCTTGAGGCAGGGAAACGTGAGCAAAGAAGATGACATCAGGCTCGATCAAAAAGTGCGGGCGGCATGGATGTATTACATCGCCGGGCTTAATCAAAGCGAAATTGCCAGCCAGCTCGGCACATCAAGACCGGTGGTGCAGCGGCTGATTGCCGCCGCGAAAGAGGAAGGCATTGTCTCGATTGGGCTTCATCACCCTGTCGCTAACTGCCTCGATTATGCGCAACTTCTCGCGGAAAAATATCACCTGACCCACTGCAACATTGTGCCCGTCTACCGCAATGAAAGCGCGCTGGATAGCGTGACGTTTGGCTGTTATCAGCTGATGGCCCGCTACCTGCAAGGTGATAAACCCACGGTTGTCGGAATTGGCTCCGGACTGACGCTAAAAAAAACCATCAAGCGTATC
Organism: Enterobacter cloacae complex sp. 302F9; assembly: GCF_050030335.1. Classification (NCBI taxonomy): domain Bacteria; kingdom Pseudomonadati; phylum Pseudomonadota; class Gammaproteobacteria; order Enterobacterales; family Enterobacteriaceae; genus Enterobacter; species Enterobacter cloacae complex sp. 302F9. The sequence goes on from NZ_JBLGUC010000001.1 coordinate 3,072,147, forward strand.
GATTTTGACAGCCACAACACCCGCTGTGTCGCCCTGATCAGCGCCATGAACGAGCACGGGCAATGTAACTATTACGATGATGTGCCGTTGCTGCTGGCGCGTAAAATTCAGGGAAAATATTACCAGTGGCCGGCGCCGCGCTATGCTCAGTCCAGCGAGGAGCATGAGATGTGGTGCTCAAACCGCCTGTTCCGTAACGTCTGCGCCGTGGCGGATGCAGCCGATGTGATTTTTGTCGGCATCGGGGCGCTGGGCAGGCAGAGCCCTATCTTCAAAGACGGGTTTATCGATGAGGCACAGCTGGAAGAGCTGACCCAGCGCGGTGGCGTTGGCGAAATACTCGGACGCTTTATCGATGCCGACGGCAACGTCATCGACAGCCAGATTAATCGCTTTATTACCAGCTACGATATTCGCCAGAGCCAGTGTCCACGTATTGCGGCCGCCTGCGGCGAGGATAAACGCCCGGCGATCCTTGCCGCCCTCAAAGGCGGCTGGGTAAACGGTCTGGTGACGGATGAACAGACCGCGCGCTGGCTGCTGACGCGTCAGGGCTAGCCCGTGACGCTCTGGCTGCCAATCAGTTCCGGTGGGATCTCAATACGCCTGACCGAGGTATCACCGGAATCGAGAATTTCAAATACCTTCTCCAGCATCGCCGGGACGTCCTGGCGCACCATGTCGATATCATGTCCCAGCAGAGAGACAAATGGGTCCCAGTCAAAACAACCCATCGGCGGCTGATTTTGGCCGGTCTGCCCGTATTGGGCCAGCCAACGTACCACCCCCTCCAGCGAAATGGTCGAATTGACAAACAGCCCCTTTAGCGCCGTCGATGGCGACGGGAAGGTGGCTCTGAGCTGCTCCTCCACGCGCGATGACGAGTACCCGGTGACCAGCAGCTGCTGTTCCGGAACGGTCAGCCCATGGGCCTGATGGACATCAAGGAACCCGCGCAGGCGCTCTGCGGTGTTGTTATCACTCCGGCGTCCGCCCACGAAGGTCAGCGGAGCCAGCGAACCAAACCGTTTAAAGCTGCTGGCGAGGATCCGCTCTGTCAGCATCTTCGCGCCGCCGTAGTTATCCGAAATGATAGAGGGCGCCAGGGTACCCGGCAGATCAAGATTTAGCGTAGGTACGCCCGCCTGATGACAGAGTTCAGCAATTTTTTCCGGGTGTGTCGCCCCCGTGGCAATGACCCAGTCAACCTGCCAGGAGAGCATGGCACGGGCGGCATCCAGCTCGAGTTCCGGCTGTCGGCGTGTGCAGGTAATAATCGGCAACAGCCCTCTGGCACGCGCCATCTCTTCGAATTTTTCCGCTATAGAGCCGAAATAGCGGTTGTCATATTTCGGCACAATCATGCCGATAACGTTCGATTTCTTGCTGCGCAGCAGGCTTGCCTGACGGTTAACCGCGTAGCCCTGCTCTTGTGCAATGCGGGTTACCTTCTCTGCCAGGCTGGCGCTGATGCGGCGTTTCTTCCAGTTGCCATTCAAAATAGCACTCACCGCGCTGGCAGAAACGCCGGTGAGTTCCGCCAGATCGTAAATGGTCGTTTTCTTCGTTTTCTCAACGCGCGTCACAAAATCGCCTCTTCATTTTGAATGTCTCTTGCTGGAGAAATAAGCAAGTGCTAGATCTGCTTCATCGATTGAGCAGTTTGCTTCACGCGTCAGTCAGAACCCCCGTTCTTCACGCGAAAGCAGACACACCCTAAAAATCATCTCTGCATAAAGGATTATAAAATGAATCACTCTGTCCCCTCCATGAATAGTTCCCTTCAGGGCAAAGTCGCTGCTATCACTGGCGCCGCCTCAGGTATTGGCCTGGAGTGTGCAAAAACGCTGCTCGGCGCTGGCGCTAAGGTGGTGTTAATCGACCGGGAAGGCGAAAAGCTTCAGCGCCTTGTCGCCGAGCTGGGCGAGAACGCGTTTGCCCTGCAAATCGATCTGTTCAAACCCGAGCAAGTCGACGCGATGCTGAGCGACATTGTCGACCTCGCCGGCGGCCTGGATATTTTTCACGCCAATGCAGGCGCCTACATCGGCGGGCCGGTTGCTGAAGGCGACCCGGACGTCTGGGATCGCGTACTGAACCTGAATATCAACGCCGCCTTCCGCTGCGTTCGCGCCGTACTGCCGCATATGATTGCGCAGAAGTCAGGCGATATTATCTTCACCAGCTCCATTGCGGGCGTGGTGCCGGTTATCTGGGAGCCGATCTACACCGCGTCCAAATTTGCCGTTCAGGCGTTCGTGCATACCACCCGTCGTCAGGTCGCGGAACATGGCGTACGCGTCGGAGCCGTTCTGCCTGGGCCGGTAGTGACGGCTCTGCTCGACGACTGGCCGCAGGCCAAAATGGATGAAGCGCTGGCAAACGGCAGCCTGATGCAGCCGATTGAAGTCGCAGAATCGGTGTTGTTCATGGTGACCCGTTCGAAGAACGTTACCGTCCGGGATCTGGTGATTCTGCCTAACAGCGTCGATCTTTAAGGGCCGCAAGGATGAAGAGTACACCAGAAACCGTTATCGGCGTAGACGTCGGCTCCGGCAGCGTTCGCGCAGGCATTTTCGATCTCAGCGGCAGGCTGCTTTCCCACGCGACGCAGAAAATTGCCACCGTGCACCGCAGCGGAAGCCGCGTGGAGCAGTCCAGCGCCGAGATCTGGCAGGCCGTTTGCCGCTGCATCCGCGAGGCGCTGGCGCGCTCCGGGACGACTCCGCAGAGCGTTGCCGGCATCGGGTTTGACGCCACCTGCTCGCTGGTGGTGTTGGACAACGACGGCGAACCGCTGGCGGTCAGCCCTGACGGTGAAGCGGAAAACAATATCATCGTCTGGATGGATCACCGTGCGACAGACCAGGCGGAGCGCATCAACGCCACCCATCATCCGGTGCTGGACTATGTTGGCGGAAAAATATCGCCCGAAATGGAGACGCCCAAGCTGCTGTGGCTGAAAGAAAACCATCGTGAGGTCTACGATCGCGCCTGGCAATTTTTCGATTTGGCCGATTTCCTGACCTGGCGCGCGACCGGCGATGTCACCCGTTCCATCTGTACCGTAACCTGTAAATGGACGTGGCTGGCCCATGAGAATCGCTGGGACCCGGACTATTTCCGCACCGTTGGCCTGGACGAGCTGGCCGGAGAAGATTTTGTCCGCATAGGGCAGCATATTGCCGCCCCCGGCACCCCTTGCGGCGAGGGCTTAACGGAGCAGGCCGCGCGTGAGATGGGCTTGCTGCCAGGCACGCCGGTGGCGGTAGGGTTAATTGATGCCCACGCTGGCGGCATCGGGACGTTGGGCGTTGGCGGCGGCGCGCTGAACAATCTCGCGTATGTTTTTGGCACCTCATCGTGCACCATGACCAGCGCCGAGAGCGCCGTTTTTGTGCCCGGCGTCTGGGGGCCTTATTTTAGCGCGATGGTACCTGGGCTGTGGCTGATTGAGGGCGGACAAAGCGCCGCGGGTGCCGCTATCGATCGGTTATTAAGTTTCCATCCTGCCGCACCGCAAGCGCGCCAGCTGGCACAGGAGTCAGACCTGCCGCTGCCGGTTTACCTGGCGGACCGGCTTTTACAGACCTTCGCCACCGCCTCAGAGGCGGTGAACCTGGCAGCAGGACTGCACGTGGTACCCGAATTTCTGGGTAACCGCGCGCCCTTTGCCGATCCCCATGCGCGGGCCACGATCTGCGGGCTGGGCATGGAGAACGATATCAATAACCTGATGGCACTGTATGTGGCCGGTCTGTGTGGTATCGGTTACGGTTTGCGACAAATCATTGACGCCCAGCGTGAATGCGGAGTACAGACCGAAAATATCGTTATCAGCGGCGGCGCGGGCCAGCACCCTTTCGTTCGCCAGCTGCTGGCAGATACCTGCGGGCTGCCGGTGTTAGCGACCCAATGCAGCGAACCGGTATTACTGGGTTCGGCCATTCTCGGCGCGGTGGCGGGAAATATAGCGCCTTCAGTGACCGATGCCATGAAACAATTTACCCACGTGGATAAATATTTCTATCCGCAAGCGAACTTTCAGTCCCTTCATCTGCGTCGATACGAGGCTTATAAGCAGTTACAACAGATTGCGACAGTAATCAGAGAATAAATACACGTCAGTATATTTAGAGAAAAAGACAATAAGAAAACTCACGCCGGAATATTTCCGGTGTGGGCTTACCTGTACGCTACAAACGAGGTCAATATGTCCGAAATAAATAAACAGTGGCTGGGATTGCCGCTGAACCTGCTATGGGGATATCTGGCGATCGCGGTCTTTATGACGGGTGACGGTTTCGAGCTGGCATTCCTGTCGCACTATATTAAATCACTGGGCTTCACGCCTGCTGAAGCCTCTTTCGCCTTCACGCTCTACGGTCTCGCGGCGGCGATCTCCGCATGGATCTCCGGCGTGGTGGCTGAAATCATCACCCCGCAAAAAACCATGCTGATTGGCTTCGTCCTGTGGTGCGTTTTCCACGTCCTGTTTCTCGTTTTTGGTCTGGGTCAGGCAAATTACGCATTAATTCTGCTGTTCTATGGGATCCGCGGTCTGGCCTACCCGTTATTTTTGTACGCCTTCATCGTGGTCATTATTCATAATGTGCGTAGCGATAAATCCAGCTCGGCGCTGGGCTGGTACTGGGCGGTTTATTCCGTAGGTATTGGCGTGGCGGGCAGTTATATTCCGAGCTTTACCATTCCGCACATCGGGGAGATGGGCACCCTGTGGCTGGCACTGGCGTTTTGCGTAACCGGCGGGATCATTGCGCTGGTCTCTATGCGTAAGGTGGAAACGCCACGGCATATGCAGACTCTCTCCACCCGGGAAAAATTCGCCGAGCTGGGCCGTGCAGCGACGCTGCTCTACACCAACCGCAGTATTCTGCTCTCCAGCATGGTGCGTATCATCAACACCCTTTCCCTGTTCGGGTTTGCCGTCATCATGCCGATGATGTTTGTTGACGAACTGGGCTTCACCACCTCCGAGTGGCTTCAGGTCTGGGCGGTATTCTTCTTCACCACCATCTTCTCGAACGTCTTCTGGGGCGTGGTGGCGGAAAAAATGGGCTGGATGCGGGTGGTGCGCTGGTTTGGCTGTATCGGGATGGCGCTCTCGAGCCTGGCGTTTTACTACATTCCGCAGCACTTCGGGCATAACTTTGCCATGGCGCTGGTCCCGGCCATCGCGCTGGGGATTTTTGTGGCGGCCTTCGTACCGATGGCGGCGGTGTTCCCGGCGCTGGAGCCGCGGCACAAGGGGGCGGCGATTTCGGTGTATAACCTGTCAGCCGGTCTGTCTAACTTCCTTGCGCCGGCGATTGCCGTGGTGCTGCTGCCCTGGTTCAGCACGCTCGGCGTGGTCATCGCCTATACGGTGCTTTATCTGCTGGCTTTTGTTCTGTGTGCCTTTATCCGCGTCACGCAGCCGGGCTTAGAAAAAGCAAATAGCAGCAAGAGAGGGATGGCGGGTCTGCTGAATACTCCTCATCCTGAAACGCTGAAGGAGTAAGCGAGAGAACTTTCCTGCCGGGTCACGCTTATCCCGGCAGGAAGATGCGTGCGATTAGGCAATCGTCACTTTATTGTCCAGATAGACATCCTGAACCGCATTAATCAGCTTCACGCCGTCGGCCATGGATTTTTTAAACGCTTTGCGGCCCAGGATCAGCCCCATTCCGCCGGCGCGTTTGTTAATCACCGCCGTGCGCACCGCGTCGGTCAGATCGGTTTCACCGCCTGCTGCACCGCCGGAGTTAATCAGCCCGGCGCGGCCCATGTAGCAGTTAGCCAGTTGGTAGCGCACCAGATCGATAGGGTTGTCGCTGGTCAGCTTGCTGTAGACGCGGTCGTCGGTATAGCCAAAGTTCACCGCTTTATACCCGCCGTTATTCTCGGCCATTTTCTGTTTCACGATGTCCGCGCCGATGGTTGCCGCCAGGTGGTTTGCCTGGCCGGTCAGATCCGCTGATACGTGGTAATCCACGCCGTCTTTCTTAAACGCGTTGTTACGCAGATAGGCCCACAATACGGTCACCATCCCCAGCTCGTGCGCGCGCTCAAACGCGGCAGAGATCTCTTCTATCTGCCGACGCGACTGCTCAGAGCCAAAATAGATAGTCGCCCCGACCGCTACCGCACCCATGTTGAAAGCCTGTTCGACGCTGGCGTACAGTGTCTGGTCGTATTCGGTTGGGTAGCTCAGGGTTTCGTTGTGATTCAGCTTGACGAGGAACGGAATGCGGTGAGCATAGCGGCGGGAAACGGAGGCCAGCACGCCATACGTCGATGCCACACAGTTACAGCCCGCTTCAATCGCCAGCTCGACAATGTTTTTCGGGTCAAAGTAGAGCGGGTTAGCAGCAAACGACGCTCCCGCCGAGTGCTCTACGCCCTGGTCAACGGGCAGAATGGAGAGATACCCGGTCCCGCCCAGACGACCGGTATTGTAAAGCGTCTGCATGTTTCGCAGTACGGCAGGCGGACGGTTGTTGTCGACCATGACGCGGTCTACGTAATCATGGCCTGGCAGATAAAGCTGATCGGCTGGAATGGTCATACAACGATGCTGTAAAAGGCTGTCGGCGTCTTTGCCAAGCAGTTGCGCAATATCAGTCATAGTGATGCTCCCGTAAGTCCGACATGATGTCGGAGCGTGTGATCCAAGCCCACGTTTTTGCAGGCAGACTAAGCCTGGTACCGACTTAACCTATTTTCCACCATTTGCAACTTTTTTAAGCACAATCTGCTGGCTCGTTTCGTGTACAACATTTTTGTTACACTGATCAAACAATCGCCTTAAAGGTATTTAAAAGGTATTATCACATGGTATGTTACATGCGTACCTCTGACATGCAGGATTAAAAAATGAAAACGAAAGTCCAACTGTCATTCATGATGTTCGTTGAATGGTTTATCTGGGGCGCATGGTTTGTGCCGCTGTGGCTATGGCTGAGTAAGAGCGGGTTTACCGCCGGGGAAATTGGCTGGTCGTATGCCTGTACCGCGATTGCCGCGATCCTCTCTCCCATCCTGGTCGGCTCGCTGACGGACCGTTTCTTCGCCGCCCAGAAAGTGCTGGCCGTGCTGATGTTCGCTGGCGCGATTCTGATGTATTTCGCAGCACAGCAAACCCAGTTCAGCACCTTCTTCCCGCTGCTGCTGGCCTACTCCCTGACCTATATGCCGACCATCGCGCTGACCAACAGTATCGCCTTCGCGAACGTCGATGACGTGGAGGCTGATTTCCCGCGCATTCGCGTGATGGGCACCATCGGCTGGATTGCCTCCGGCCTGGCGTGCGGCTTCCTGCCGCAGATGATGGGCTATAGCGACATCTCTGACACCAATATCCCGCTGCTGATGACCGCTGCCAGCTCCCTTCTGCTTGGCGTCTTCGCGCTGTTCCTGCCGAATACCCCGCCGAAGAGTACCGGCAAGCTGGATTTCAAAGTGATGCTGGGGCTGGATGCGCTGATCCTGCTGCGCGATAAAAACTTCCTGGTGTTCTTCTTCTGCTCGTTCCTGTTTGCCATGCCGCTGGCCTTCTACTATATCTTTGCCAACGGCTATCTCACCGAAGTGGGGATGAAAAACGCCACCGGCTGGATGACCCTCGGCCAGTTCTCTGAAATCTTCTTCATGCTCGCTCTGCCATTCTTTACCAAACGCTTTGGTATTAAGAAGGTCTTGCTGCTGGGCCTGATCACCGCCGCCATTCGCTACGGTTTCTTTGTTTACGGCGGCGCCGAGCAATACTTCACCTACGCCCTGCTGTTCCTCGGCATTCTGCTGCACGGCGTAAGCTATGACTTCTATTACGTCACCGCGTACATCTACGTGGATAAAAAAGCGCCCGTGCACATGCGCAACGCGGCGCAGGGCTTGATCACGCTGTGCTGTCAGGGCTTTGGTAGCCTGCTGGGTTACCGTCTCGGCGGCGTGATGATGGAAAAAATGTTCGCATATAAAGAGCCGGTGAATGGGCTGACCTTCAACTGGGCCGGAATGTGGACGTTTGGTGCAATCATGATTGTGGTGATTGCCGTGCTGTTTATGCTGTTTTTCCGCGAATCGGATAAAGAGATCACCGCAATTGAGGTGGTTGATGGCGATACCGCGCTGACACGAGGGGAAGTTAAATGAAACAAGACCGTATTCTCGGTGCTCTTTACGGGCAGGCGTTAGGGGATGCGATGGGGATGCCGTCGGAGCTGTGGCCGCGCAAGCGGGTGAAAGCGCACTTCGGCTGGATCGACCGTTTCTTACCCGGCCCGGCTGAGAATAATGCCGCCTGTTACTTTAAGCAGGCCGAATTTACGGATGATACGTCGATGGCGCTGTGCCTGGCCGACGCGATTATCGAATGCGACGGGGAAATTAACCCTGACGTTATCGGTAAGCATATTCTGGACTGGGCGCTGGATTTTGACGCGTTCAATAAGAATGTGCTCGGCCCGACCTCCAAAATTGCCCTGAACGCCATCCGTGACGGCAAGCCGGTGAGCCAGCTGGAAAACAACGGCGTCACCAACGGGGCGGCGATGCGCGCCTCCCCGCTGGGATGCCTCCTGCCAGCCACGCGTCTGGCGCACTTTGTGGAACAGGTTGCGTTAGCCTCCAGCCCGACCCATAAATCGGATCTCGCCATCGCCGGTGCGGTGGTGATCGCCTGGGCGGTTTCACGCGCTATCGACGGCGAACGCTGGCATCACATCGCCGATGCCCTGCCGGGTATTGCCCGTGCGGCGCAGGAGGCGAACACGACCACCTTCAGCGCATCGCTTTCCGCTCGTATTGAGCTGGCCCTGAAAACCGTGCGCGAAGCCAACGGTACCGAGTCCGCCAGCGAGCAGATCTATCAGCTTATTGGCGCGGGCACGAGCACCCTTGAGTCCGTTCCGGCGGCGATTGCGATGGTCGAACTCGCGGGTACCGATCCGAACCGCTGCGCGGTGTTATGCGCCAACCTGGGCGGTGATACTGACACTATCGGCGCGATGGCAACGGCCATCTGCGGCGCGCTGCACGGTGTACAGGCCATTGATCCGGCACTCAAAAACGAACTTGATGCCGTAAACCGGCTCGATTTCGGCCACTACTGCGAAAAACTGCTGCACTTCCGGGAGCAAAGGGAGGGCGTATGAGTGCTTTTGCCCGCCGTCTCGAAACCCTTCACGCCACGCGCCCCGTAACGGTACTCGGCGCGGCGGTCATCGACGTGATTGCCGACGCCTACGCCCTGCCCTGGCGCGGGTGTGATATCGAGCTGAAGCAACAGGGAGTGAATATTGGCGGCTGCGCGCTGAATATCGCCATCGCCCTGAAGCGGCTCGGCATTGCTGCGCAAAACGCCCTTCCCGTCGGCCACGGCGTGTGGGCCGATATTATCCGTAACGCCATGGCGAAGCAGGATCTGCACAGCGCCGTGGAAGCGGAAACGGGCGATAACGGCTGGTGCCTGGCGCTGGTGGAGCCTGACGGTGAACGGACCTTTATGTCGTTTAGCGGCGTGGAGAACCAGTGGCAGCAGCGCTGGCTGGACGGGTTAAGCGTGCCGGCAGGGAGCCTGATCTCTTTGTCCGGCTACCAGCTGGCGTCCCCCAGCGGTGAGCTGCTGACGGCCTGGCTGGAAAGTCTTCAGGATGCGACGCTCTTTATCGATTTCGGTCCGCGCATCGCGGATATTCCCGACCCGCTGATGGCGCGGATCATGGCCTGCAAACCAATCGTCTCGCTCAATCGTCAGGAGGCGGAACTTGCCGCCGAATGGCTTGGCGTAAACGTGGAAGAGCTCGGCACACGGTGGCAGCAGAGGTTTGGCGCTGCGCTGATCGTACGCCATGATAAAGACGGGGCGGTCTGGTACGACGGTGACGCTTCCGGACACGTTCCGGCGTTTCCTGCTACCGTGGTCGATACCATCGGCGCGGGTGACAGCCATGCGGGAGGTACCCTTGCCGGGCTGGCCGCGGGATGGTCACTGCCAGAGGCGGTGCAGCTTGGCAATGCCGTAGCCGCCTGGGTAGTCAGCCATCGCGGTGGCGACTGCGCCCCCACGCGCGAGGCCCTACTCCTCGCACACAAAGACGTATAGGTCGCTGCGGCAGTAGCTGATGCTGTACTCAATTGGCCGGTGCTGTTGATCGAGCGCGACTTGCTTGATCACCAGCACCGGTATCTTATCGTCCATCTTGATATGCGCCTGAAACTCGCTGTCCGGCATCCGGGCGCTGACGCGGGAACGGGTGCGCTGCGGAAAGATATTCTGGCTGCGGAAGTAATCGTAAAGCGAGACGCCGATGTCGTCCGGATTGGGGATTAATCCTACCGGTACCCAGGACTCCTCTATTGATACCGCATCGTCATCCACGTAGCGGATGCGCTTAAGCAGAAATACATCGCTGTCCGGCGCAAGGGAAAGGTGGCGGGCGATCTCCTCCGGACATTTCACGACGCGTTTATTAACCCACAGCGTGTTGGGCGTTTTGCCCCGCAGCACCACCTGCTGAGAAAACCCGCGCGCCTCTTTTAGCGAATATTCAAAGATATTGTTGATTTGCGTACCGTATCCACGCGCGCGGGTGACGACGCCGGCCTCTTCCAGCGCCTGCATCGCTTTACGCACCGTAATGCGCGACACACCGGCCAGCTGGCTCAGATCGCGCTCGCCCGGCAAAATATTACCGTGCGCGAGCACGCCGCTGCGTACCGCGTTTTTAACCGTTTCGGCAAATTTCAGGTACAACGGCGTGTTGTCCGGTGCGGCAATTCGTTCCTTGAGTTGAGCAATTAACCGGGTATGCGCTTGTTCCATCTCTGTTTTTCTCTGGCATAAGGTTTTATGCCAGTATACGGCTTACCACCATGCATGAAAATGGTGAACCGGCCCAATACCGTGACCCACTTCCAGAGAATCGGCTTTTGCCAGCGCGCACGAGAGCCAGATCTTCGCCTCCTGCACCGTATCCGCCCAGTTCGCGTTTCGGGGACGCAGCGCCGCCAGCGCCGCCGAGAGCGTACATCCCGTGCCGTGGGTGTTTTTGGTCTGTACCCGCGGGGCGGTGAAACGTTGAGCGCCATCGCGGGTGAAGAGCCAGTCCGGGCTTTCTGCATCATCAAGATGACCGCCTTTCATCAGCACCGCGCTGCATCCCATCGCCAGCAGCGCATTGCCCTGCTCTTTCATCTCACGTTCGTTTTGCGCGTGTGACGCATCCAGCAGCGCGGCGGCTTCAGGGAGGTTTGGCGTGATCAGCGCCACCTGCGGCAGCAGCTTTTTACGCAGGGTGTCGACGGCAGAGGCGGAGAGCAACGGATCGCCGCTTTTGGCCAGCATCACGGTATCGAGCACCACGTTTTTTATCTGATAACGTTTGAGACGTTCAGCGACCGCTTCAACAATGTCCGCCTCTGCAAGCATGCCGATTTTGGTGGTGTCGATGCGTACATCGCTGAATACCGAATCCAGCTGTGCGGCGACAAAATCCGGCTCAATACGATATACCGACTGTACACCGCGCGTGTTTTGCGCCACCAGCGCGGTGATAACCGAGCATCCGTAAGCGCCGAGCGCAGAGAAGGTTTTCAGGTCTGCCTGGATCCCCGCTCCGCCGCTGGGATCGGTTCCCGCAATAGTCAAGGCATTAATGCGTGTCATACCAGCTCCTCCAGCGCGTAAAGCGCATCCAGAAACGCGGGGGAAAAGCTGCCGGGGCCCCGGCTGTGAGTCAGTGCAGCTGACCCTGCGCGCTTCATAAAGCCGCAGGCTGCCGTCGCATTATCAAGCCTGTCGCCAGGCAGCGAACAGCAGGCGGCGACGACCGCCGAGAGCGCACAGCCTGTTCCCACCACGCGGGTCATCAGCGGGTCGCCGCCTGCGACCGTACGGGTTCGCTGACCATCAGTGATGTGATCCACTTCTCCTGTGACGACCACAACGGCATGGGTCTGACGGGCGAGCGTCTGCGCAGCGGTCAACGCGCTCGCCGCCGTATCGGTGGAATCAACCCCGCGCCCGCCCGCACTCATTCCGGCAAGGGCGAGGATTTCGGAGGCGTTTCCACGAATGGCCGCAGGTTTAAGGGACAATATTTGCTGGCAAAATCGGGTGCGGTACGCCAGCGCGCCAACCGCAACCGGATCCAGAACCCAGGGCGTACCCGCGGCTACCGCGCTCTCAATAGCCCGACGCATCGACTGGGCGCGCGGCGCGGTGAGTGTACCCACGTTGATGAGCAGGGCATCGGCAAGCGCGGCAAACTGTTCCGCTTCCTCGGCTTCGATCACCATTGCCGGGGAAGCACCCAGCGCGAGCAAAACGTTGGCGGTGAAGGTCTGCACGACATCGTTGGTCATACAGTGCGTGAGCGGGGAACGGGTTCGGAATTGATGTAAAACGTGTGAGTCTAGCAGGTCAGGCTGCATGATTTCGCTCCTGCCGTGCGTGAAGAAGCGATGACCGGGTAGGCATCTGACTTCCCTACGCTGGCATTATCCAGATCAGGTAATACGGGTATTTCTCAGCCTTCACAAAGAAGGGCACCCCGAGTCAAATTACTTATAAAACAGTTACTTACGAAATGGCAATTCGTAGTCATGTAGTGTAACCGGGGGGTAACCCGGGTGCAAGGGGTTTTGGGCTGTCCGTTAACCCCCTGTAACGAACAATAAACGACAAGATATTAACTACCCTTGATATGTATACATTATTGTTCAGTTAATTATCCCGCCAGATTTGTTAAGAACTCATGAAAAATATTATTCACTCGCTATGCTGAGAAATTTTATTTTTATCCATAATGACGCACCGGGAGTACTTTTATAAGACAGCCCATCTTCTTTCGTATGAAATAAACCCGTATATTAATGTAAACATTTATCTTGCATAATTTCATTCCTGTCAAACACTTAATTTAACCATCTCATTCACTACGTTATTCTCACCTTAATGCTTACATTAATAACAACCGCAACATGATTTTACGTCGTCGGAACTATTCATAATATTTATGACTTAGATCAAAATCATTGGTTTGCGTTTAATTGATAGTTTACTCGCGTTACTAAATAATATTTAGACAACGTTCAACCGTTTTTGAATCCCGAAAATAAATCTGTTCAGCTTCAGTATTTTTTCAACAGTTTATGATGTGAGCTTTTCAAATGAAATCTATGAATAAAACCTTTATTGCTATTTTTGTAATGGGCGTTGTCTTAGCGGGTACAACGAGCCTGGCTGAAGCCGCGAATACGGTTTGGGACGATCAGCAAATCACTAATATTGTAAATGACCATCAGGATCAGATTACACAAAACAACGCTGATAGCATTAACCGTGATATCGCAACGGATAACCGCTTAACGCAGGTTAATGACGACCTTCAGTCCACAAAATTAGGCGTGTTAGTCGTGGATAAAATGGCTAACGACGCACATCAGAAAGCGTTGCTTGCCGGCGCGCTTGCCGATACCGCCAGTCTGAAAAGTGAGACGGCCCTACAGGGTGTGGCGACTAACGGCACAGCCATTATCAACCTTCAACACGTCGATAATATTCAGGATAGCCGCCTTACTGCTCTCGAAAATGCACCTAAACCCATCAACGGTACAGATGGAGCGAAAGGTGATAAAGGGTGATACTGGCGCACAAGGCATTGCGGGAAGAAATGGGCGCGACGGTGTAGACGGTCATAACGGTAAAGATGGTGTGACAACCACCATAACACAACGATAGCTGGATACGGCTACCCAGGCGAAGGTCGCTAAAAATAGCCTGGCTGTTACCGCCGCCACGCAGGATCTGCAAGCCACCAGGCAGACATTACTGGCAATGAATACTAACACCAGCCAGCAATTTAAATCTCTGCGTGATGAAGTGGACAATAATAAGAAGCAGGCCAATGCCGGTATTTCAGGGGCGATGGCGGGTTTGCCACAAGTGCAAACCAATCAACGCGTCATGTTCTCTGCTGGCGGCGCGACTTACAACGGCGAGAGCGCGCTTGCTGTCGGTGCGTCCGTTAACTTTAATTCCCATGTCATCGCGAAAGTGAGCTTCTCAGATGATACCGCGAATAATATGGGCGCTTCGGTTGGGATTGGAATGGGCTTTTAACGCGTAAAATAATCATCGGGAAAAATAGAATGCCTCATTTTAGCGGATGGGCATTTTGTTAATACAAAAAGATGTCTAAATATATTTTTATTTCGGTAGCCCTGTATCTGATGCTGATTTCGGTCGGGATCTGGATCGGCGTGATGTATGTCTCATGGTATTTGTGTCGTTTTTAAGGCGATAAAATGAAAAAAGTAATGATGTTCGTTATAAGTACCACCGTGCTTGCAGGTTGTGTCTCGCCGGCGCACGCCATAAACGCCCATTATCGCGCTCAATTAGTGCGTTCGGGATGCACGCAAATTAGCGCTGGCGATGGCTCTTGCGATATCAGCAAAACCAAAGCGGAAAACGCGGCACAACACGAACCAGCGACATCCATTCACGATCCCCTGCGTGAAGCCTCGTTCTCGTCGGACACGGTTAACGCCACGCTTTCTAACGGCTTTTTTAGCGCTACCGTTAACGGCAAGAAAGCCAGCGTTAAACGCCTGAATGCGAATTTCTATGAGATCCATGGTAACGGTTTTGTGATATCGCTAAGCCTGGATGTAAACGGTATTACGGACGCGTCGTGGAATAAAACGAAGGGACGCGAACACGGTATTTTACGCGTTAGCCAGAAATAAACAGCCTAAGGAGGCTCACTGCCTCCTTTTCACCTGATAATCGCACGATTTGTCACACTCTTTTGTCTGATTTTACAATGCGGATAAATCATACGTAAGCTGCTGTTTTTATTTAGCATAAAGTGCAATCCCCCCCATACAAACGGCGTTCTTTCCTGCCCTGTGCCCTGTGTCACAAAACAGTAAGCAAATTAACCATTGAGCCCGGTGACAAAAGGCTCTATATTGGCGGCGTTTTTTTCAGGCCCCATCTGTTTTTTAACTTTTTATTCAATCGTTGCTCATAACGAAGCGGCGGTTGTAGGAGTGATATGATGACGGATAAAGTCCGTATTGACACCGTAGATGCGCACAAAAGCAACGAAACCTATCTGGCCCGTCAGGCCGAATTTGAATCTAACGTCAGGAGTTATCCGCGCAAATTGCCTTTAGCGATTACGAAAGCAGAAGGCGTGTGGATCACCGATGCAGATAATAAAGAATACCTTGACTGTTTAGCAGGCGCAGGCACCCTCGCGCTTGGACACAATCATCCTGATGTGCTGAAAAGCATCCAAAATGTCATTACCAGCGGCTTGCCGTTACATACCCTGGATCTGACCACGCCGTTGAAAGACGCGTTTTCAGAATACCTGCTCTCTCTGTTGCCTGGTCAGGGCAAAGAGTACTGCCTGCAATTCACTGGCCCGTCCGGGGCTGACGCCGTTGAAGCGGCGCTGAAGCTGGCGAAAAAAGTGACCGGTCGTAGCGGTATCATCAGTTTCTCTGGTGGTTACCACGGTATGACCCACGGCGCACTGTCCGTTACCGGCAATCTGTCTCCGAAAGAAGCGGTTGACGGTATGATGCCAGAAGTCCAGTTCATGCCTTACCCACACGAGTACCGTTGCCCACTGGGTATCGGTGGTGAAGCGGGCGTGAAGGCGCTGACCTACTACTTCGAAAATCTGATTAACGACGTCGAAAGCGGCGTGCGTAAACCTGCCGCGGTGATCCTCGAAGCCGTTCAGGGTGAAGGTGGCGTGAACCCGGCGCCTGTTGAGTGGTTGCAGCGCATCCGTAAAGTCACTCAGGAACACGGTATCCTGCTGATCCTCGACGAAGTCCAGGCTGGCTTTGCCCGTACCGGTAAATTCTTTGCCTTCGAACACGCTGGCATTGAGCCAGACATCATCGTGATGTCTAAAGCAGTCGGTGGCGGTCTGCCGCTGGCCGTGCTCGGTATCAAAAAGCAGTTCGATGCATGGGCGCCAGGTCACCATACCGGTACTTTCCGCGGCAACCAGCTGGCGATGGCTACCGGTCTGACCACGCTGAAGATCCTGAAAGACCAGAACATCGCGGGCAAAGTAGCTGCACAGGGCGAATGGCTGAAAGGCCAGCTGAAAGAGATGGCGAAACGCTATCCGGTGATCGGCCACGTTCGCGGTCTGGGCATGATGATCGGTATTGAAATCGTTAAGCCACATGAAGCCGCCGATCACATGGGTTGCTTCCCGGGCGATGGCGAGCTGTCTGCACTGATCCAGAAGAAATGCTTCGAAGCCGGCCTGATTCTGGAGCGTGGCGGCCGTAACGGTATCGTTCTGCGTCTGCTGCCTTCTCTGCTTATCAGCGATGACGAGCTGAAAGTCTTCCTGGATAAATTCGAGCAGGCACTGCTTGCTGCGGGCGTTAGCCCGGCGTAACCGGAGTTGTTGAATACGATGTCTGATTCAAACCCAATTTTGTTCTCCTCTGCGCAGAGCATTGAAGCTTACCAGCAGGCGATTGAACAAAGCACTCAGGCTGTGATGCAGTGGCTGAAACAGCCTGAGATGTACCAGGGCAAAACGGTCGCGGAGCTGCGCGACCGTATTAAGCTGGATTTCACCCCGAAAGGGCTGGGCAACGAAGCGGCGATCGAACGCGCCGTGGAGTTCTTCCTGAAAGACAGTTTGTCCGTTCATCACCCGCAGTGCGTGGCGCACCTGCACTGCCCAAGCCTGGTGGTTAGCCAGGCGGCGGAAGTGCTGATCAACGCCACTAACCAGAGTATGGACTCCTGGGATCAAAGCCCGTCCGCAACCATCATTGAGATCAAACTGATCGAATGGCTGCGTACCCGCGTGGGTTATCAGGCTGGCGACGCAGGCGTCTTCACCAGCGGCGGCACCCAGAGTAACCTGATGGGGCTGATGCTGGCGCGTGACGCGTTCTTTGCGCGTCAGGGCCACTCGGTTCAGCAGGACGGTCTGACAGGCGATCTGCGTAAGATCCGCGTGCTGTGTTCAGAAAATGCCCACTTCTCCGTGCAGAAAAACATGGCGCTGATGGGTCTGGGCTACCAGTCCGTGGTGCAGGTGAAAACTGACGAATTCTCCCGCATGGATCTCACCGATCTGGCGGCGAAAATCGAACAGTGCAACGCGAACGGCGAGCAGATCCTGGCGATTGTGGCCACGGCCGGTACGACCGATGCGGGTGCTATCGATCCGCTGCGTGCTATTGCTGAGCTGGCTGCGAAACAGAATATCTGGGTGCACGTTGATGCGGCCTGGGGCGGCGCGCTGCTGATGTCTGAGCAGTATCGTCACTACCTGGACGGTATCGAGCTGGTGGATTCCGTCACCCTGGACTTCCACAAGCAGTTCTTCCAGACCATCAGCTGCGGTGCGTTCCTGCTGAAAGAAGCGCGTCACTATGAACTGATGCGCTATCAGGCGGCCTATCTGAACTCTGAGTTCGATGAAGAAGCGGGTGTACCTAACCTGGTCTCCAAATCTCTGCAAACCACGCGCCGTTTCGACGCGCTGAAACTATGGATGAGCCTGGAAGCGCTGGGTCAGGAGCAATACGCGGCAATCATCGATCACGGCGTGACGCTGGCACAGCAGGTTGCGGCTTACGTGAAAGAGCAGTCTGCTCTGGAACTGGTGATGCAACCCCAGCTGGCAAGCGTGCTGTTCCGATTCCGTCCGCAGGCGCAGATGGATGACGCCGGTATTGCCCTGCTGAACCAGAAAATTGGCGATGCGCTGCTGGAGTCTGGCCGTGCAAACGTCGGTGTGACCGAGCATAACGGTATCACCTGCCTGAAGCTGACCCTGCTGAACCCAACCGTGACGCTGGAGGACGTAAAAATCCTGCTGTCTCTGGTTGAGCGTACCGCGCAGGAAGTGATGGCGAAGTAATGCTTATCCCTCTCCCACCCGGGAGAGGGATTGTTTTTCCCGCGCTAACGCCTTTCCCCTTTTTTCCTCGAAGCATAGCCGTATTCATACTGGCTGTACCCCGAGCTGTAATACAGCGCTGCGGATTTAACAATATCGTTGAGGATTGTGCCGCTGACCTTCACGCCAACGTGCTGTAACCGTTTAACGGTATTCTCCATCTCTTTCACGCTGGTTTTATCGAAACGGGCAACCATTAGCGTTGTTCCGGCTGCTCTGGCGACCAGCGCGGCATCGGTGACGGCCAGGACCGGCGGAGTATCAATGATGACAATGTCATATTGCTCGTTAACCCAGGACATGACGGAAAGGAATCGTTCGCTTAACAGCAATTCTAACGGGCGCAGGGGTTCCGGGCCGCAGGTGATGACGTCAATTCCCCCTTTTTCAGCATGCTGAATGACCTCCGCTAAGTCGCGTTTCCCTTCGAGCAGGCAGGACAATCCGTGGCGGTTCTCCAGACCAAAAATATTATGAACATAGCCCTGGCGCATATCCGCATCAATAAACAGCACCCGCTGACCGCTCTGCCCGGCGATGGCCGCCAGATTCGTCGCCACCAGCGTTTTTCCGCAGTCCTGCGTGGGGCCAGAAATCATCACAATGCGGTTCTCAGCCTCCATCATGGTGAAATGCAGACTGGTCCGCAGCCCGCGCACCGCTTCAACAAACATATCAGCAGGGCGATCGACGGGCAGGAAAGGCACATCCGAGGTTTTGTGTTTCCAGCGACGAGAAAACGGATTTTTTCTGCGCAACTGCGTTTTACTCCACAGCCACTGTGAACGTGGCAACGTAGCCAGAACCGGCATCCCCTGCGCTTCCAGCTGTTCGGAAAGCGTGATCCCACGTTTGAACGCCTGACGTACCAGCACGGTCCCCATTGAGAGCATTAGCCCGAACAGCGCGCCAAGAACGATGATTAACGCTTTACGCGGCTTTATCGGGTCCGGCAGCGTAACAGCCTCATCAATGATCCTCACGTTCCCGACAGCGCTGGAGCGGGAAATATTCAGCTCCTGCTGGCGCGTCAATAGCTGTAAATAAATCGTGCGACCCGACTCAACATCACGGCTCAGGCGTAAAATCTCCTGCTGCGTGGAGGGCATAGCTGACACACGGTTATTGAGACGCTCCCGTTCCCGCTCAAGGGTCTGTCTCTTTTCATGCAATGCACGATAGGTAGGGTGACTTTTTTTAAAGAGCTGGGAGATCTCTGCCTCCCGGAACGTCAGCTCATTTAGCTGATTCTCAACGTTAACAACCTGATCCAGGACAGATTTTGCCTCCAGAGACAGGTCCACCGAGTCGCGCTGCGCCCGGTAGGCATTCAGCCGCGCTTCTGCCTGATCAAGGTCCGCGCTGATTTTCGGCAACTGCTCCTGTAAAAAATCCAGACTACGAGAATCCTGAGCCTCCTGGCGCGCGATATTTTGCTGGAGATAATTTTCAGCAATTGCATTCAGCACCCGGGCGATGCTGTCAGGGTCTTCGCCCGTCAGGGTTAAGGTAACGATACCGCTCTGTTTCTCCGATTCTGCAACCGTGAGACGCTTCTTCAGCGCGTTGATCGTCTCAAGCCGCGTCAACGACTTAAGCGAAAATTGCGTGCCTGGCTCAGCCTCAATCGACGTCACCAGCAGAACGATCCCTTGCGTAACCAGCGTTTTCCCAACCTGACCGTCGGCCTCAATGTTTTCGCCCGTCAGGTGATATTTTCCCGCTTCCTGTACGGTCAGCGTGAGCTCTTGCGCTTTGCCTTCCACCTGCGGGATCTGGAGTTCGCCTAACGTGATTTTGCCCTGCTCACGCCCTTGCAGACGCTGCCAGAGACGCCCCACCACAGGCAAAACGCGCTGCTTTGCCTGCTGTGTCAGAGCTAATTTGTCAACGGTCTCGCCGAGGATCATGCGGGATTTCAGCAGTAAAATTTCAGGGGCAACATCCTGCGACACATCGGTGCCCAGCTGGCTCAAACCTTTGAGCAGGTTGTTATCCTGTTTGTTTTCAATTTGCACCATGGCATCCGCCTGATAAACAGGTGGCGCAATCCAGGCATAGAGACCGGCGCACAGGATGAACAGGAACGTCACGCACAGAATCATCGTGCGGTGGTCGATCATCTCGACGAGCAAACGAACGAGATCGACTTCATGTTGTTGGGGTGCCGCTGCACCATAATTGTCTGTTGTGTAAGACGACATTAATGCTTCATTCCTTTCTGACCTAAACGACGTGCCCATTCCTGACTGGCTTTACCCAATAGCCCAAACACATATTCAAACGCTTCCCGGCTTTGACGGTAGGGATCGGGGATCTCCTGCGGCTCCAGCCATTGCCCAAAAAGCAGCGACTTTCCTCGAATCTCCGGCGCCATGGCCGCAATGAAGCGAAGATGTTCCGGCTCCATAACCAGGATAAGATCGGATCCCTGCATCAAATTGCGTGTCAGCCTGCGCGCCACATGACCGTCGAGGGAAATCCCATGCCGCCAGGCTACGTCCTGGGCGCTGTCATCCGCCGGGCACCCTTCAAGCCCGAATATGCCCGCCGAGGCGATATATCTGTCGGGCAGGTGCTGGCGCAAAAGCCGCTCCCCAATCGGAGAACGGCAGACATTTCCGGTGCAAACCACGAGTATTGATTTGAACATTATTGCGGCCACGATCTGATGTAACGAATCGTTTCGGTAAGGTCATGCACCCCGCTGATGGTCGGAACAAGCTGTGATATCACGCGATTCCAGCGGGACAGTGGTGCAGTGGTGACATAGACAATGTCATAGGGCTCAAGCTGAAACTCGGTGCCTAACACCATGGCTGATGCGTCCTGAGCATTGAGCTGGTAGAGGTTGGCAATTTTTTCTGAACGCTCGCTTTTCGGCAGCGAACGAATGACAAAAATTCCGGTGGCATCGGCCATATTCTGGTTCAGCCCACCGGCATTGCCCAGCGCTTCGGCCAGGGTCATGCCGCTGCGATCCATTTTCAGCGTGCTCTGTTTAACGACCTCGCCCATGACGAACACTTTCAGCGCATCGTTACGGGGGACAAACAGAATATCGCCGGGATAGAGCAGCTTATTTTGCGTGAGATCGCCATGCTGCATCAGCGCATATAGCGAGAGGCGCGTGTCCTTCCCATTATGCGTCAGCACGACATTGCGCCAGTCCGCGTCGGCAGAGAGCCCCCCAGCGGCGTTCACGGCATCCATGACCGTTAACGGGATATTGGTAATAGCCTGCTGCCCTGACTTCACCACCTCGCCCGTCACATAGGCTTTTTGTGAGCGAAAAGAGGCGACGCTGACATCCACCTGCGGGCTTTCAATAACATTGTTCAGCCGGGCCGTGATCTCCTCGCGTACCCGTGCGACCGTTTTGCCAGCCACCGGCAATTTACCGACATAGGGATAGAAAAGCGTGCCGTCAGCATTGACCCAGTTACCGGTGTCACTGGCGCTACGATACTGCCCTGCCGGGGTTGTCAGTTCAGGGTGATCCCAGACGGTGACGGTTAGAATATCCCCAACGCCGATACGGTATTCCCAGTTTTTGACCTGTTCATCCAGGGGTCTTCCCCGATCATGGTGGGAAGGCTCAGAACGCCATATTCAGCTTTCCGTAGTGGAACATCACCCCCAGTTTAAAGCGCTCCCGGTTTCGGTATCCCCTGGCTTTTATCCTCAGCAGCCTGATCTTGCTGTTAAGTGCCTCCGCATTTCCGTTTGAGACACTGTGTCGCATCGCATTCAGGATCCCGTACAGCCTTTTTCCTATCGTTTTCGCGGCATTTTTCATCATGGGAACGTCACTGTTAGCCGCCAGCGCCAACCATCTCTGCCAGTCACTCCGTCTTTCCTCGCTCCATGGCCTGTTCCAGATATCCTTTGCCAGCTCTTTCAGCGCCCAGCACTGGCTCGTCAGCTTCATCTGTGCACGCAGCCACATCAGCTTTTCCTGCCGGGATTCGGTCATCCACTTATCGCTGTACTGCCACAGGAAGCGGGTTCCTTTTGCCTGGTGTCGGCTTTCAACAGGGAGGTGCGGATGTTCATTCTGACGGGTTTTATCAACTACCTCGCCCAGTTGCTTCGCCACATGGAAGCGGTCAAAGGCGATTTTCTCAACCGCACTGGGTAAGTGGATACGCGCTGCTCTTATATAGCCCGCGTTCATGTCCATTGAGAGCGTTTTGATAGCCAGCAACTGCCCATCAGTGAGCGTGCGAAGATAGCCGGCAAGACTCTCTGTGCCGCGATCATCCGTTAAGGCCAGCGCCCGACCATCGCGATCGGAGATCACCGTTATGTAACGATGTCCTTTTTTAAAGGCGACCTCATCCACATTCATATGACGGGCGGATAATGGCTTTTTTATCCGGGCAAGACCTCGCTTAACTGCCCGGGTCATAATGCCGTCAACCGCATTCCAACTGAGCTTAAGTTGCTTCCTGACAGCATCAACGGTGCTGATTTTCAGCCATGAGAGAACGAACGATTCGAATAGCAACGTATACCGGCTTCCGGGGCCAGCCCACGGAACAGGCAACGTCAGGCAGCCATGCTCCGGACACATAATTCGTGGAACATCGGCTTCAACAATAGTGGTGAACTGGCAGGTATCAAGATGGCGCCATTTACGATGACGGTGATCGTGAACAGAACAGGATTTACCGCAGGTCGGACAGGCTAGCCGGGTGTTTTCAGCGATCTCAATAGTGACAGTAACAGAACCGGCATTTTCATCGAGAGAAAGGGACTTTACCTGCCACGGATCGGACAGGTTGAGAATATGAGCGTAGAGGGACTTTTCATCCATGGCGGTGACCTCTGGCGATTAAATACACCATTATCATGCCTTCAGCCACCACAACAAGGGAAGACCCTCATCCAGATTAGGATTTGCCTGAGATTTCAAAACCGATGGCCGCAATTTTTCAATTAACGAAGGCGTAAGAGGATAAACATCAATCCGTTTCTCAAGACGATCATTTGCATCTTCTGCGGCAATTATCTTTTTCCCAGCGAGATCGAGATGCTGGCCAGGGTAAAATACGCAGCCAGATAAGGGGGTAATAATTAAAAATAATATCGATACAACTGTTGTGTTTTTCATTTATTACATAATATCTTTTATAGTAGTGATTATCGTATACAGGATAAAACAGTAACATTTCACTCAAGCACAAGTTGCTGTTATTCAATGAATTAACAGAAACACAAAGAGTATTTATAAAACCACACGACATTCCTTTGGGCAGACTTTACAGCCCTGCATTGTCTTAATCAGGCATTCGGAAAGAGGGTTTCAGGCAATCTTAAATGTTCTATTTGTTGAATGCATGCCTGAATCTTAGTAAATTCGCCTTGAAAATGTTTTTTCAGAATTAATTAATAAACCAATAATTATGTTATCTGTATAAGCTCATATTTATTCGTCGAAGTAATAATTAATGACGGTTGCGACTACACAAAACCGTGCACTTTTGTTACATTTTTTGCAAACTCACCCTGTGAGGATACTTAAAATGAACTGTCTGCCATCCGTTAGCGGATCTGCACACAAAAAGTATCAGTAACGATATGACTGGAGAAAAAATGGCTAAGCGTAAATTGTTGCTTCTGGGTGTATTACTGTCACTGGCGGGGGCCGCGCACGCTGCACCGCAAACATCGACAGCGCCTTCCGGCATCAAGGCCTATGAAGAGCAAGAGTTTATTGCCGATTTTACGAAGTTTAAAATCGGCGACACCGCGCCCGCGCAGTATCAGACGCCTGAGTACACCATCAAACAGTACCAGCTGCGTAACCTTCCCGCGCCCGATGCCGGTACACACTGGACCTACATGGGTGAGAATTATGTTCTGATTGGCGATGCCGATGGCAAAATCTACAAAGCCTATAACGGAGATATTTTCTATCACCGCTGATACGATCCTAATCCGTCCGTGGCAGGAGAGCGATCGCCCTTTCCTGCGCACGCTCTTCCTTCACGCCCGACGTGAAGCCTGGCCGTGGATGGACAGTTCTGCGTGGCAGCTTGAAGATTTTGACGCGGCAACCCTGGACGAAGGGATTTGGGTGGCGGAGCAGGATGGGCACCGACTTGGCTTTGCCTCAGTCTCGACGAACGATAATTTTCTGCACAACCTGTTTGTCGATCCGAACTATCAGAGCCTGGGCGTCGGACATGTGTTGCTTGAACACGTGCAGAAGACGTTTACCAGCACGGGTTCACTCAAGTGTCTGGTGAAGAATGAGCGGGCGGTTGCGTTTTACCAGCGCCACGGCTGGCACATTGAGGCGACGGGAGATTCTCCGGACGGAGAGTATTATTTGATGCACTATCGGCTTGGGTAAAGTCAGGTGGCGCTACGCTTACCTGACCTACAAAATCGAGGTAGGCCGGGTAAGGCGAAGCCGCCACCCGGCACTAACGCGCAGAGGCGTTACACCGCGCGGAAGGCGATTTCACCCGGAATGACTTCGCCCTGCCAGTAAAGCTGCGCCGCAACGCGCCCCGCCAGCTGACGATAGATTTCCGTGAATTCGCTATCCGGACGGCTGACCACCGTCGGCTTACCGCTATCCAGATCTTCACGCAGTGTGATATGCAGCGGCAGTTGCCCCAGCAGTTGCGTGTGGTATTGCGCCGCCAGCTTTTCGGCGCCACCGGTACCAAAGATAGGCTCATGGTGCCCGCAGTTGCTGCAAATATGCATGCTCATGTTCTCGACGATACCCAGTACCGGCACCTCCACCTTCTCGAACATGACGATGCCTTTTTTGGCGTCGATCAGCGCGATATCCTGCGGCGTGGTGACCACGACGGCGCCGGTAACCGGAATGTTCTGCGCCAGCGTCAGCTGGATATCACCTGTGCCCGGCGGCATGTCCAGTACCAGATAATCGAGGTCAGGCCACATTGTCTCCTGCAACATTTGCAGCAGCGCCTTGCTGGCCATCGGGCCACGCCAGACCATTGCGTTATCGTCCGTGACCAGGTAACCAATGGAGTTGGTCGCCAGACCGTGCGCCACGATTGGCGCCATGTGGGTGCCGTCCGGCGAAGTTGGACGCTGGTTTTCCGCCCCCAGCATGTTTGGAATGGACGGGCCGTAGATATCCGCATCCAGAATGCCGACTTTCGCCCCTTCAGCCGCCAGCGCAAGCGCCAGGTTCACGGCGGTCGACGATTTACCCACCCCGCCCTTGCCCGAGCTGACGGCGATGATGTTCTTCACGCCGTGAACGCCCGGCTGATTTTTCACGCGCTTGAGCGTGGCGATGCTGTGGCTTAGCTTCCAGTCAATTGCATTTGCGCCGGTAATGCGCAGCAGCTCAGAGCTGGTTTGCTCTTTCAGGGCATCAAAGGCGCTGGTCCAGACGAACGGCATCTGTAGCTCAATGTGCAGCGTATCGTCCAGCCATGCGACGTGATGAAGCGCTTTCAGCGTCGTGAGATTGTGCTTCAGGGTTGGATGCTGAAAATTAGCCAGCGTCCCGGCGACCATTGCTCGTAAGGCTTCCGGTGATTTGGCCTGGGATTGAGAACTCATCCCGACTCCTTTGTTCTTGTGAATAAGACCTTAGACAAACAAGTTTACCTGAAAGGCCGCGGTTTGTGCTTACTTAATAATGCCCCTTTTGGTAATATCGAAAACCCTTTTCACAGTTAAAAGAAGTAATGCCTACTATGACTCAAGTCGCGAAAAAAATTCTGGTAACGTGCGCCCTGCCGTACGCCAACGGCTCAATCCACCTCGGCCACATGCTGGAGCATATCCAGGCTGATGTCTGGGTCCGTTACCAGCGAATGCGCGGCCACGAGGTGAACTTCATCTGTGCGGACGATGCCCACGGCACGCCGATCATGCTGAAAGCGCAGCAGCTGGGCATTTCCCCGGAACAGATGATCGCCGAAATGAGTCAGGAGCATCAGACCGATTTTGCTGGCTTTGACATCAGCTATGACAACTATCACTCCACGCACAGCGACGAAAACCGCGAGCTGTCAGAGCTGATCTACTCCCGTCTGAAAGAGAACGGTTTCATTAAAAACCGCACCATCTCTCAGCTGTACGATCCGGAAAAAGGCATGTTCCTGCCGGACCGTTTCGTCAAAGGCACCTGTCCGAAATGTAAATCCCCGGACCAGTACGGCGATAACTGCGAAGTGTGCGGCGCAACCTACAGCCCGACCGAGCTTATCGAACCGAAGTCCGTGGTCTCCGGCGCGACGCCGGTGATGCGTGACTCCGAGCACTTCTTCTTCGACCTGCCGTCGTTCAGCGAAATGCTGAAGGCGTGGACCCGCAGCGGTGCGTTGCAGGAGCAGGTCGCGAACAAAATGCAGGAGTGGTTCGAATCCGGGCTGCAACAGTGGGATATCTCCCGCGATGCGCCCTACTTTGGTTTCGAAATCCCGAACGCGCCGGGCAAATATTTTTACGTCTGGCTGGATGCGCCGATTGGCTACATGGGGTCGTTCAAGAATCTGTGTGACAAGCGCGGCGACACCGTAAGCTTCGACGAATACTGGAAGAAAGATTCCGATGCCGAGCTGTATCACTTCATCGGTAAAGACATCGTTTACTTCCACAGCCTGTTCTGGCCAGCAATGCTGGAAGGCAGCAACTTCCGCAAGCCGACCAACCTGTTCGTACATGGCTACGTAACGGTGAACGGCGCGAAGATGTCTAAATCTCGCGGGACGTTTATTAAGGCCAGCACCTGGCTAAACCACTTTGACGCGGACAGCCTGCGCTACTACTACACCGCGAAGCTCTCTTCCCGCATCGACGATATCGACCTGAATCTGGAAGATTTCGTGCAGCGCGTGAACGCGGACATCGTCAACAAGGTGGTGAACCTGGCGTCCCGTAACGCAGGTTTTATCGCCAAACGCTTTGACGGCGTGCTTTCTGCCGAACTGGCCGATCCTGAGCTGTATAAAACCTTCACCGACGCCGCCGCTGCGGTTGGCGAAGCCTGGGAAAGCCGTGAATTCGGTAAAGCCATTCGCGAAATCATGGCGCTGGCAGACGTGGCCAACCGCTATGTCGACGAGCAGGCGCCGTGGGTGGTGGCGAAACAGGAAGGCCGCGACGCCGACTTGCAGGCGATCTGCACCATGGGTCTGAACATGTTCCGCGTGCTGATGACCTGGCTGAAGCCGGTTCTGCCGCAGCTGGCAGCCCGCGCGGAAGCATTCCTGAACACCGAACTGACCTGGGATGCCATCCAGCAGCCGCTGCTCGGCCACAAGGTGAACACCTTCAAGGCGCTGTATAACCGCATCGAGATGAAGCAGGTTGACGCGCTGGTGGAAGCATCCAAAGAAGAGGTGAAAGCGGCTGCCGCACCGGTGACCGGCCCGCTGGCGGACGATCCGATTCAGGAAACCATCACCTTTGATGATTTCGCCAAAGTCGACCTGCGCGTGGCGCTGATCGAAAACGCGGAGTTCGTGGAAGGTTCTGACAAACTGCTGCGTCTGACCCTGGATCTGGGCGGCGAGAAGCGTAACGTCTTCTCCGGCATTCGTTCCGCGTATCCTGATCCGCAGGTGCTGATTGGTCGTCAGACCGTGATGGTGGCAAACCTGGCGCCGCGCAAAATGCGCTTCGGCATCTCTGAGGGGATGGTGATGGCCGCAGGCCCGGGCGGGAAAGATATCTTCCTGTTAAGCCCTGACGAAGGCGCGAAGCCGGGTCAGCAGGTGAAATAACAAAAAAGCCGGATGAGAATCCGGCTTTTTTTTGCCCTGCGGCGCTACGCTTGCACGGGCCTACAGGTTTTGCAGGCCGGGTCAGGCGAAGCGCCACCCGGCTAAAAATCACCCCTTCTGGTTATGCACCCGCTGCGTCAACCCACGCAGGAAATAACGCAGAAACTGATCCCCACACTCGCGGTAATTCTTATGATCCGGCGCGCGCATCATGGCGGTGATTTCCGGCATCGACACGCGAAATTTCTGCTCGGTCATGATCGCCAGAATGTCGTCAGTTTTCAGGGAGAAAGCAATACGCAGCTTTTTCAGCACCGTGTTGTTATTCACCCGACGCTCCAACGCCAGCTCAGGCGCAGATTCATCTTTGCCGCGCTTGTCGTAGATCAGGCCATTCAGAAAGCCCGACAGAATAATGTCCGGGCAGCGAACAAAACCCTCTTCATCTTCTTTAGTCATCCAGGTGTCGAACCCGGCGGACGTGGATTCCATGTCGGAGAGCGCAAGAATGCGCACCATGTCATTATTGTTCGCTTTCAGGGTGTAGCGCAGGCTACGAAGAATATCGTTACTTAGCATAGAGCCTTCGAATGTCGATGATGCAATGGCGCGCAGTGTACCAGTTTTACAGCCCTATCGCCTCTTTCAAACTTTTCAGGTAGCGACGACTGACGGGAACGGTTTGCCCGGCACGTAACACCAGCTCGGCCTGGCCGTTATCTTCCAGACGGATCTCCTTCAGGTGCGCCATGTTCACCAGATACTGACGATGGCAGCGGATTAGCGGCGTGCGGCTCTCCAGCGTGCGCAGGGTCAGCTCGGTAAAGCCTTCGTTACCTTCAGCGCTGGTGACGTATACCCCGCTCAGACGGCTGCTGACAAAGGCAACGTCGTCCATTTGCAGGAGGTAAATCCGGCTGTGCCCGGTACAGGGTATAAACTTCAGGGGCTGCTGATGCTCCGGCAGCAGCGTCACGTCCTGCACGGTACGCTCCTGATGCAGGCGGGTCAGGGTCTTTTCAAGGCGTTTCTCTTCAATCGGCTTCAGCAGATAATCAAATGCGTGCTCTTCAAACGCCTTTACCGCGTACTCATCAAAGGCCGTCAGAAAGACGATATAGGGACGGTGCTCCGGGTCGAGCATGCCGACCATCTCCAGCCCGCTGATACGCGGCATCTGAATATCGAGGAACAGCACGTCCGGGCGCAGTTTATGCACCGCACCGATGCCTTCAATCGCATTGGCACATTCCCCCACAATCTCGATATCACTCTGCTCCTGCAACAGAACACGCAGGTTTTCCCGTGCTAACGGCTCATCATCGACAATCAGCACTCTTAACATGCGTTCTCCTCCAGCGGCAATCGTAAAGTAATTCGGGTATAGCGGTCTGGCTCACAGGCGACGGTGATACCGCAGTCGTTACCAAAATGCGCGCGCAGGCGTTTATCCACCAGGCTCATGCCCAGACCGCCTGACGCGGAAGCTTCATACAGCCCCGCGTTGTCTTCAATATCCAGCACCAGATGGCGGTTAAAACGGGAAGCGGAAATCATAATCTCTCCACTTCCCAGCAGCTGCGACGTCCCATGCTTAATGGCATTTTCTACAATCGGTTGCAGGGTAAAGGCCGGAAGATGCTGATACGCCAGATCGTCCGGGACGGATAACGACACCTGTAAACGTGACTGGAAGCGCGCTTTTTCAATTTGCAGATAGGCGTTTACATGCTCAATCTCGTCCGCGAGGGTGACGATCTCCGAGGGTCGCTTCAGATTTTTGCGGAAAAAGGTCGAGAGAAATTGCACCAGCTGCGCGGCCTGATCGCTGTCGCGGCGGATCACCGCCTTCAGCGTGTTGAGCGCGTTAAACAGGAAATGCGGGTTCACCTGAGCGTGCAGGAGCTTAATTTCTGACTGCGTCAGCAGCGCTTTTTGCCGTTCATAATGCCCCGCCAGGATTTGCGCCGAAAGCAGCTGGGCGATCCCCTCCCCCAGCGTGCGGTTGATGGAGCTGAACAGGCGGTTTTTGGCTTCGTAAAGCTTAATAGTGCCCATGACGCGCTGGTTTTCACCCCGCAGGGGAATGACCAGCGTAGAGCCGAGTTTGCACTGCGGATGCAGGGAACAGCGGTACGGCACTTCATTTCCGTCGGCATACACCACTTCACCCGTTTCAATAGCGCGCAGGGTATAGGCCGAGGAGATCGGTTTGCCCGGCAGATGGTGGTCGTCGCCGGTACCGGTAAACGCCAGCAGCTTCTCGCGATCGGTAATCGCCACGGCTCCGATATCCAGCTCTTTATACAGCACCTGCGCCACCTTCATACTGTTCTCCTCGTTGAATCCCTGCCGCAGGATCCCTTCCGTCGACGCCGCAACTTTTAAGGCGGTGGCAGAAAATGCCGAGGTGTATTTTTCGAACATGGCGCGTTTGTCGAGCAGAATGCGCATAAACAGCGCCGCACCTACGGTATTGGTGACCATCATCGGTGCGGCAATGCTGCTGACCAGATGTAACGCATCGTCAAACGGGCGCGCGATCAGCAGGATGATCGCCATCTGCGCCATTTCCGCCACGAAGGTAATCGCCCCTGCGGTAAAGGGACTGAACACTTTATCCGGGCGACCGCGCTTAATCATATAGCTGTGGACGAGACCACCGAGCAGCCCTTCGACGATGGTGGAGATCATGCAGCTCAGCGCCGTCATACCGCCCATCGAATAGCGGTGCAGGCCGCCGGTTAACCCCACCAGACCGCCGACAACCGGGCCTCCGAGCAGCCCGCCCATTACCGCGCCGATGGCGCGCGTATTGGCGATGGAATCTTCGATATGGAGACCAAACCAGGTCCCCATAATGCAGAATATGGAAAATACGACGTAGCAGAGGAATTTGTGCGGCAGACGGACGGTAACCTGCATCAGCGGGATAAACAGGCGCGTTTTGCTCATCAACCAGGCGATGACAAGGAACACGCACATCTGCTGAAGCAACAGCAGCACCAGATTAAACTCGTACATACTCACAAACCGCACATTCTAAAAACGCGTAACATACACTGATAGCGGTTAACTTTCTTTGAAACGTGCCAAAAAAGCGATAAATCGTGTCCGCCATCACACCTTTTGCCGGAGATAACCTGTCTTTCGTATAATTTGTACAAAAAAGAATCAAATCTTCCTGGTTCCGCAAAGTGGGTCTACAGTTAAGCTGGGGACGCGCAAGCCTGGGGGCGAAAATGGCGCTTTACACAATAGGTGAAGTGGCACTCCTGTGTGATATCAATCCCGTTACGCTACGGGCGTGGCAGCGACGGTATGGATTGCTTAAGCCGCAAAGAACGGACGGCGGGCACCGCCTGTTTAACGATGCGGATATTGACCGGATCCGCGAGATCAAAAGCTGGATCGACAATGGCGTACAGGTCGGCAAGGTAAAATCGCTTCTGAGCCAGGACGATCCAGATACGCAGCTTCTCTGGCGCGAGCAGCAGGAAACGCTGCTGAGGCTGTTGCAGAGTGGCAATTTGCAGCGTCTGCGCGGCTGGATCAAAGAACAGGGTCGAGACTACCCGGCGCAAACCCTGATCACCCATCTTTTTATTCCCCTACGGCGTCGGCTTCAGTGTCAGCAAACCACCTTACAGGCACTGCTCAGCATGCTTGATGGCGTGCTGATTAACTATATTTCCGTCTGTCTTGCCTCAGCGCGGAATAAAAACAGCAAAGATGCGCTGGTGATCGGCTGGAACGTACACGATACCACCCGGCTGTGGCTCGAAGCCTGGATTGCCACCCAGCAGGGCTGGCGCGTTGACGTGCTTGCCCACTCCCTGGCCCAGCTCAGGCCGGAACTGTTTGAGGGACAGACGCTGCTGGTCTGGTGCGGCGAAGTCCCCTCCGCTTCCCAGCAGCAGCTCCTGACGGAATGGCGCGAACATGGTTATCCCGTTTACTCGCTGGGGCCAAATGCGTCGTAACGGCATTTAATGGTTCATTAACAGCTGCGCTTCACCGTATAATTGTTCCGTTAACAACAGGAGCACATGATGAAGGCAACGAAACTGGCCGTAATTACCCTCTTTGCACTGATGGCCATCAGCGGTATCGGTGGCGTTATGCTTGCAGGTTATTCATTTATTGTTCGCGGCGGTGTTGGCTGAGGTATCCGGCCAGGCGTTCAAACAGGCGATCCACCACAATAGCCGCCAGCGCAACCAGAACCGCCCCCTGAATAATGTAAGCCGTATTAAACCCGCTTAACCCGATAATGATCGGCGTTCCCAGCGTATTGGCTCCGACCGTCGAGGCGATGGTTGCCGTACCAATGTTGATAATCACGGACGTTCGCACGCCGGCGATAATCACCGGTGCGGCCAGCGGCAGTTCGACCTTCACCAGCCGCTGCCAGGCGCTCATCCCCATCCCTTCCGCTACGCTCAGCACCGATGCAGGCACCGCCGCAATCCCCGCCAGCGTCCCTTGCAGAATGGGCAACACGCCGTACAAAATCAGCGCAATGATGGCAGGCTCCTGCCCAAAACCGATCGCCGGCACGGCAATCGCCAGCACGGCCACCGGCGGGAAGGTCTGCCCCGTTGCGGCGATGGTCTCCACCAGCGGACGAAACTCCCTGCCCGCGGGTCTCGTCACCGCAATCCCGGCGCCTGTGCCCAGCACGATGGCAATCACGCTTGACACCGCCACCAGCCAGAAGTGCGCCAGGGTGAGATTAACAAAGCTCTCCTGCTGGTATACTGGGCGCGGCAGCCCGGGGATAAGCGCATTAAACAGCGCCGCGCTGTGCGGCATCAGGTAGAGTAAGGCGATAAACAGCCCTGTCAGCCAGAGTAACGGATCACGGACCCACTTCACGCGTCACCTCCCCCGCCAGCAGATCGCGAAAATGGATCGTCCCACATGGCGTCCCCTGCCCGTCCGCAACGGGTAACACCTCGCACTGCCGGGCGACAAACGCCGACAGGGCATCGCGCAGGCTCATCCCATCGTGCAGCGGTTCACCACCGATTTGCGCATCCTGCGGACGCAGATAGTCCCTGACGGTGCGTAGCGAGAGCAGCCTGACGCCCAGCTCGCTGCGGCCAAAAAATTCACGCACAAAATCATTCGCCGGCGAGGTTAACAGCTCAAGCGGCGTACCCTGCTGGACGACTTCGCCGTGATCCATCAGTATCAGACGATCGGCCAGCCGCAGCGCTTCGTCGATATCATGCGTCACCAGCACGATGGTGCGCCCTAGAATACGGTGGATGCGACTCATCTCCGCCTGAAGTGCGCCGCGGGTGACCGGATCCAGCGCGCCGAAGGGCTCATCCATCAGCAGCACCTGCGGGTTAGCGGCCAGCGCGCGCGCCACCCCGACCCGCTGCTGCTGTCCGCCGGAAAGCTGGTGCGGATAGCGGTCGCGAAGCGACGCGTCCAGGCCCAGCAGCGCCATCAGCTCGTCGACACGCTCATTGATCTTCCCCCGGGACCATTTTTCCAGCTGTAGCACGGTGGCAATGTTCTGGGCCACCGTCCAGTGGGGAAACAGGCCGATGGACTGAATGGCGTAGCCCATACGCCGCCGCAGTTCCAGCACCGGCAGGCTGCGGATCTCCTCTCCGGCAAAGCGAATCGTCCCGCTGTCATGTTCCACCAGCCGGTTGATCATCTTCAGCGTCGTCGATTTTCCCGACCCCGACGTCCCGATCAATACCGAGAACGCCCCCTCGGCAAAATGCAGATTGAGGTGGCTTGCCGCCGGACGGCCCGCAAAGGTTTTACTCACATCATGAAATTCAATCATTGGCTCTTCTCCTGAGCAGCGCGAGCCACAGGGCAAACAATGCATCCAGTACGACCGCCAGCGCAATCGTGGGCACAACGCCCAGCAGCACCAGATCCAGCGCGCTGCTCAGCAGCCCCTGGAACACCAGTGCCCCAAAGCCGCCCGCCCCGATCAGCGCGGCAATCACCGCCATCCCCACGGTTTGCACCGTCACCACCCGCAGGCTGCGAACCAGCAGCGGAAGCGCAAGCGGCAGCTGTATTTTCCAGAAACACTGGCGCGCACTCATCCCCATCGCATGGGCGCTTTCCAGCACGTCAGGCGGAACCTGGCTTAACCCCGCCACCACGCCGCGCACCAGCGGCAGCAGCGCATACAGCACAAGGGCGATAAGGGCAGGCGTCAGCCCGGTTCCGGCAATGCCTGCCGCGGCCAACGCAGGGAAGGATTTCACCAGACCGGCCAGGGGGGCAATCAACAGGCCAAACAGGGCAACGGAGGGGATGGTCTGAATAACGTTGAGCACGGTAAAGACGGCGCCCTGGCGGCTGGGATGCCGGTAGCACCCGATGCCCAGCGGCACGCCCAGCAGCAGCGCCGGGATCAGCGTCCCGAACAGGATCGTCAGATGTTGCGCCAGCGCGTTGTCAAACACCTCCTGGCGGTTGGCGTACTCTTTTAACAGCGAGAGTTGATTCAGATCGCCGCTGAAGAGGATCAGCAGAGGGATAACCCAGAATTGCGCGTTCAGCAGCCAGCGCCAGACGGGTAGCGGCGTGAGACGGCGAATGGCATCGCTACAGACCAGCAGACAAAGTGCCAGCCACAGCCACAGCCCGCTGCCAATCGACGTGCGCGCCAGCGGGCTTTCAACCGAGGCCATCTGCGTTGCTGCCTGTCCCGCGCTCCAGAACAGCACGATAAACAGTGCTTCGCTGAGCAGAAGCGTCAGCCAAAGGGCGGCTCGCCCTGGCCAGAAGGCTAAGGCTACAGTACTCGCCAGCGCCGCGCCCAGCAGTAGCGGCGTAAATGACCAGATCTGCCAGAGCGCGCGCGGTTCGCCCGACACCAGACGGTTTGGCGCGACATTTACAAAGGGTAACGCGACCGCTGCAATGGCCACACAGGCCAACAGCAGCAGGACGCGGTTATGACATTTTATTGGCACAGCCTTGTCCCGTTACTTCACAAGCCCTTGTTGTTTCAGGAAGTCGGCAGCCACCTTTTTGGCATCCAGCCCCTCAACGGCAATGCTGGCATTCAGCTGTTGCAGCGTTTTCGCATCCAGTTTTTCAAACACCGGTTTGAGCCATTCCGCAATATCCGGGTAGGCTTTCAGCACCGCCTCGCGCACGACCGGGGTTGGGGCGTAAATTGGCTGAACGCCTTTCGGGTCGGTCAGGGTTTGCAGACCAAGCGCCGCGACCGGGCCGTCGGTGCCGTAGGCCATCGCCGCGTTGACGCCGGAGGTTTGCTGTGCCGCCGCCTTAATGGTCACCGCCGTGTCGCCGCCCGCCAGCGAGAGCAGCTGTGCCTGATCGAGCTTGAAATCATAGGCTTTTTCAAACGCTGGCAGGGCATCAGCGCGCTCGATAAACTCTGCCGAGGCCGCGAGCTTAAACTCGCCCTTCTCTTTCAGGTAGCGGCTGAGATCGTCAAGCGAGGTGAGCTTGCCTTTCTCGGCAATATCTTTACGCACCGCGATGGTCCAGGTGTTGTTGGCCGGTGCCGGCGTAAGCCAGACCAGCTTATTTTTTTCCGCGTCCAGCTTTTTGACTTTTTCGTACCCGGCTTTGGCATTTTTCCAGGCCGGATCGTTTTCATCCTTGAAGAAGAATGCCCCGTTGCCGGTGTATTCCGGGTAGATATCCAGCTCGCCGGACGTGATGGCACCGCGTACGACAGGTGTGGTGCCAAGCTGTACTTTATTGACCGTTTTCACGCCGTGGCTTTCGAGTACCTGCAAAATGATATTGCCGAGCAACGCGCCCTCGGTATCAATTTTGGAACCCACCTTAACCGGCTCTGCGGCCTGTAGCGGCAGGCTTAGCGCCGCCAGAAGCACCGCCGATCCTGTTATCCCCTTAATAATCGTCATTCTGCTTTCCTCATTATTTTGTGGCCTTTTTCATAGGCTTGAGACAAAAGCGTAGCTTAAAACAGCGAATTTAACCGTTTTTCGTACAAGATGAGAGGCATCCCCCGCCAGACGGGGGATGGGGAGGAAGGTAAGATTATTGCAGTTCGAATTCGGCTTTGTTCACGCGGGCGGAATCCACGCCGATGAAGACGTTGAATTTGCCAGGCTCGGCATCGTATTTCATCTGCTGATTCCAGAACTTCAGCGCATTCACGTCAATCGGGAAGCTGACCGTTCTGGTTTCGCCCGGTTTCAGGTTGACCTTCTCGAAGCCGCGCAGCTGTTTCACCGGACGGCTCATGGAGGCCGTGACGTCCTGAACGTACATCTGGATCACCGTCGCGCCTTCGCGTTTGCCGCTGTTGGTCACCTCCACGCTGGCGGTCACTTTGCCGTCACGCTTCAGGGTCGGCGCCGACATTTTGACGTCAGACACCTTGAAGGTGGTGTAGCTCAGGCCATAGCCAAACGGATAGAGCGGGCCGTTAGCTTCGTCGAAGTAACGGGACGTGTACTTGTTCGGCTTGTCGGCGTTGTACGGGCGACCGGTGTTCAGGTGGCTGTAGTAAACCGGGATCTGCCCGACGGAGCGCGGGAAGGACATCGGCAGCTTGCCGGACGGGTTGTAATCGCCAAACAGCACGTCGGCAATGGCATTACCGCCTTCGGTACCGGCGAACCAGGTTTCCAGAATGGCGTCAGCCTGCTGATCTTCTTTCACCAGCGCCAGCGGACGCCCGTTCATCAGCACCAGCACCAGCGGCTTGCCGGTGGCTTTCAGGGCCGCGATCAGATCACGCTGGCTTTGCGGGATAGTGATGTCGGTCCGGCTGGAGGCTTCGTGCGCCATCCCCTGCGCTTCACCCACCACCGCGACCACCACGTCGGACTGCTTCGCGGCGTTCACCGCTTCGTCGATCATCTCTTTCGGCGTGCGCGGATCCACCTTCACCGCTTCCTCATACTGGTTGAGGAAGGTCACGATGTCTTTATCGTTGGTGACGTTCGCGCCTTTGGCGTAAACCACTTTTGCATTATCACCCACGGCGCTCTTAATGCCGGTCAGCACGGTAACGGACTGATCCGCCACGCCTGCGGCGGACCAGCTGCCCATGACGTCACGCTTGCTGTCGGCCAGCGGACCGACCACGGCAATGGTGCCGGATTTTTTCAGCGGCAGCGTGTCGAGACGGTTTTTCAGCAGCACCAGGCTTTCGCGCGCTACTTCCCGGGCTTCTTTACGGTGCAGACGGCTTTCGGCGTTGGTGTCCGCCGGGTCTGAATCCTTCGGCCCCAGATGGCTGTAAGGATCGTTAAACAGCCCCATGTCATATTTCACGTTCAGCACGTGGCGAGCGGCGTCGTCCAGCTCTGCCATCGTCACTTTTCCGCTCTTCACCAGCCCCGGCAGGTATTTGCTGTAGTACTCGTCGCTCATGCTCATGTTGATGCCGGACTTGAGCGCCACGCGTACCGCGTCTTCCGGATCGGACGCCGTGCCGTGTTTAATCAGCTCTTTAATCGCGCCGTGGTCAGAGACGGTAATGCCCTTAAAGCCCCACTGGTCGCGCAACACGTCTTTCAGCAGCCACGAATCGGAGGTGGCAGGCGTGCCGTTGAGAGAGTTCAGCGCTACCATCACCGCGCCGCTCCCCGCGTCCAGCCCTGCCTTGTATGGCGGCATGTAGTCGTTAAACAGGCGCTGTGGGCTCATGTCGACGGTGTTGTACTCTTTACCGCCCTCCACCGCGCCATAGGCGGCGAAGTGCTTGACGCTGGTCATCACCGAGTAACGATCTGCCGGGCTTTTGCCCTGCATCGCTTCCACCATGGTTTTGCCCATCGTGGCGGTTAAATACGTGTCTTCACCGAAGCCCTCCGAAGCGCGGCCCCAGCGCGGATCGCGGGAGACGTCAACCATCGGCGCCCAGGTCATATTCAGGCCGTCGTCTGCGGCTTCATATGCCGAAACGCGCCCGACGGTTTTCACCGCATCAAGATTAAAAGAGGAGGCTAAGCCGAGGCTAATCGGGAAGACGGTACGCTGGCCGTGCACCACGTCATAAGCGAAGAACAGTGGAATTTTCAGGCGGCTCAGCTCCATCACCTGATCCTGCATCTTGCGGATATCCTGGCGGGTAACGGTGTTAAAAATGGCCCCTACCTGCCCGTCTTTGATCATCTCGCGAATGGCTTCTTTCGGGTTATCCGGACCGACGCTGATCAGGCGCAGCTGGCCGATTTTCTCATCGACCGTCATCTTTTTGAGTAAATCCGTGACAAAGGCGTCGCGGGCTTCGGGCGTGAGCGGGTGATTACCAAACAAATCCTCTGCCAGCGCAGGTTGCAGCGCCAGGCTGACGGCGACACCTACAGAACATAGCCATTTCATGTTGTTATTCTCTCTCATCAATAACCGCGGGAAGCACCCGGTCAGACCGTGCGAAAAGCGCAGTGTGCCATAAAGCCTGAAAACCTTGCAGGGTTATTCTCTGATTTTTCTCATGAATACCCGACCGCTCAACGGCTAATCGCGCTATGCTTTACAGCGAGAAATTTGCCCCACCACAAGGAGTGGAAGATGTCTTCTGTTCGAACTGACGATAACACTACATTTATTAACGAACTGTCTCGCCTGGTTGGTCACTCTCACCTGCTTACCGACCCGGCCAAAACCGCCCGCTATCGGAAGGGCTTTCGCTCCGGCCAGGGCGACGCGCTGGCGGTAGTCTTTCCCGGTACGTTGCTCGAACTGTGGCGCGTGCTCAGCGCCTGCGTTGCGGCAGACAAGATTATTTTAATGCAGGCTGCGAATACCGGCCTGACCGAAGGCTCCACGCCGAACGGCAACGATTACGATCGTGACATCGTGATTATCAGCACCCTGCGCCTCGACAAACTGCACCTGCTGGACAAGGGCGAACAGGTGCTCGCCTTCCCCGGCACCACGCTTTACTCGCTGGAAAAAGCGCTTAAGCCGCTGGGACGCGAACCGCACTCGGTGATCGGCTCATCGTGCATTGGCGCCTCGGTGATCGGCGGGATCTGCAATAACTCCGGCGGCTCGCTGGTGCAGCGCGGCCCGGCTTACACGGAAATGTCGCTGTTCGCCCGTATCGATGAAAACGGCAAGCTGACGCTGGTTAACCATCTGGGGATCGATCTGGGCGTAACGCCTGAACAGATCCTCAGCAAACTTGACGATGACCGCGTGAAGGACGAAGACGTTCAGCACGATGGCCGTCACGCGCATGACCACGATTACATCACCCGCGTGCGCGATATCAATGCCGATACGCCGGCGCGCTATAACGCCGATCCGGATCGCCTGTTTGAATCCTCCGGCTGCGCGGGCAAGCTGGCCGTTTTTGCGGTGCGCCTCGATACCTTCCCGGCAGAGAAAAAGCAGCAGGTGTTTTACATCGGCACCAATCAGCCGGAGGTGCTGACGGAGATCCGTCGTCATATTCTGGCCGAGTTCACTCACCTGCCGGTGGCAGGCGAGTATATGCACCGGGACATTTACGACATCGCAGAGCGCTACGGCAAAGATACCTTCCTGATGATCGACAAGCTCGGCACCGACAAAATGCCGTTCTTCTTCACTATGAAGGGCCGCACCGACGCGATGCTGGAGAAAGTATCGTTGTTCAAACCGCACTTCACCGACCGCTTTATGCAGAAGCTGGGTAACGTCTTCCCGGCGCATTTACCGGAGCGGATGAAGACCTGGCGCGACAAGTATGAGCACCATCTGCTGCTGAAAATGGCCGGGGACGGAATTGCCGAAGCGCAGAGCTGGCTCACCGAATTCTTCAAAACCGCCGACGGGGATTTCTTTGCCTGTACGCCGGAAGAAGGCAGCAAAGCCTTCCTGCACCGCTTCGCCGCGGCGGGTGCTGCCATCCGTTATCAGGCGGTGCATTCCGAAGAGGTGGAGGATATTCTGGCACTGGATATCGCCCTGCGTCGCAACGATACCGAGTGGTTTGAACATCTGCCGCCGGAGATCGACAGCAAGCTGGTGCATAAGCTCTATTACGGCCACTTTATGTGCTATGTCTTCCATCAGGATTACATCGTCAAAAAAGGGGTTGATGCACACGCGCTGAAAGAACAGATGCTGGCGCTGCTGCACGAGCGTGGCGCGCAATATCCTGCCGAGCACAACGTAGGACACCTGTACAAAGCGCCGGAGACGCTTAAACATTTTTATCGCAAAAATGACCCTACAAACAGTATGAACCCGGGCATTGGTAAGACAACGCGGAAGAAATACTGGAAAGAGAGTGCCGAAACAGAGGAACACAATACGCAAGCCTCTGATGAACTCTTATAGCCAAATTTAAGAGATTGTTAAGCCCTCCTCAAACGTACTAGAGTATCTGCCTGTTGCCAGAGAAACGTTTCTCTGGCTTTCCAAACAAGGAGCGGGCAGAACATGTCGGCTGTAGAAATTTTCCCCGAAACTGAAATCGAGGTGCGCGACGCCCTTCCTGACGATGCGCATGCCATCTCGGCGATATACGCCTGGCATGTGCTTCATGGCCGTGCGTCCTTCGAGGAAGTTCCTCCCACCGTCGATGAGATGCGTCAGCGGATGAAGAGCGTGACCGACAGCGGTTTACCGTGGCTGGTTGCGCTGTATCGCGGCATTGTTGTCGGCTACTGCTACGCCACGTTTTATCGTCCACGCCAGGCCTACCGGTACACCCTTGAGGAATCCATCTATGTGGATGCCAGCACTACCGGGCGCGGGTTTGGCTCGGCCTTACTCCAGGCACTGATCGCCCGTTGTGAACAAGGACCCTGGCGGCAGATGATTGCCGTGGTTGGTGACGGAAACAATAATGCGGGATCGTTACGGCTGCATAAAAAACATGGCTTCGAGGTTGTCGGTCAACTGCGCAGCGTGGGGTATAAGAAGGGCGACTGGCGGGATACGTTGATCATGCAGCGTCCACTCAACGATGGTGACTGGACGCTGCCGGAGTAGGCGCTTTCGCCCGGTGGCGCTTCGCTTGGCCTACGTATCGGGGCCGCTTTTGGGCCGTAGGCCGGGTAAGGCGAAGCCGCCACCCGGCACAGACAGGCGGCTCAGTCGTTCTGCGCCGTCGCCATCTGTTCCGCTTTCTGCTTTTTATACGCCAGCGCTGAAGCCGGCACCGGCTGCACTTTCCCGGTTTCAATCCAGGTGCGCAGGCGGCTGGCGTCCGCAAAGTGGGTATATTTGCCGAAGGCATCCATCACCACCAGCGCCACTGGCTTACCGTTAAACACGGTGCGCATCACCAGGCAGTGCCCTGCCGCATTAGTGAATCCGGTCTTGGTTAACTGAATATTCCAGTTATCGCGATACACCAGATGGTTAGTGTTGCGGAACGGCAGCGTATACGCCGGGTTCGAGAATGTCGCCATCTCCTCACGCGTGGTACTGAGCTGACCGATCAGCGGGTATTGCTTACTGGCGATCAGCAGCTTGGTTAAATCACGCGCCGTCGAGACGTTATGAATCGACAGACCGGTTGGCTCTACGAAATGGGTATTTTTCATCCCCAGCGCTTTGGCTTTGGCGTTCATCGCGCGGATAAACGCGTCGTAACCACCAGGATAATGGTGGGCAAGGCTTGCCGCCGCGCGGTTCTCAGAGGACATCAGCGCCAGCAGCAGCATATTTTTACGGCTGATTTCACTGTTCAGACGCACGCGAGAGTAGATCCCTTTCATCTCTGGCGTGTGGCTGATATCCACCTTCAGCTTTTCGTCCAGCGGCAGTCGTGCATCAAGCACCACCATCGCGGTCATGACTTTGGTTATGGAAGCGATCGGGCGCACCAGATCCGGATGACTGGCGTAGATCACCTTGTTGGTATTCAGGTCAACGATCATCGCGCTGCCGGACGCAATCTGGGGTTGCGCAGCAGTGGTGGCGACTGCGGTCGTTTTGGCGATGGCTGGCGCGGTAGCGGAGACGCCCAGCAGCAGCGCAAGACTAAGGAGTGACACTCGTAATTTCAGCATGATGAGACTTCTGATAATGATTCACGCACGTTATGACGTACACCGCCTGTGTCAACGGATAAACACAGGCTGGCTTCGGCATCATAGCGGTCACCGTGCGTTGTCGCCAGCGGAGAATCATAACCAGATGCTGCATTGCTGGCATTTACGCCAGCAATGCAGGGAACTTAAAAGAGACGGTATCCATAACCCCAAAGAATAACTGTCAGGGCCAGTAGCGCCTCAAGGACCAGTACGCCGATGGCAAGCGTAGAGCTGGAGAAGCTCAGGCCCTCTTCTTTATTGATATTGAGGAAGGTTGGCACCCCTACATACAGCAGATAACCGGTGTAAAAGAGGGCAACCGTACCGATCAGCGCGCACAGCCAGACCAGTGGATAGAGCGCGACAATACCGCTTAAAAACAGCGGGGTCGCGACGTATCCGGCGAAGACCATACAGTGTGCCAGCGACGGGCGCTGCGGATAGTTGCGCGCCATCCAGTGGATGACCCGCCCCATCACCGCCACCCCGGCCAGCATCAGGCCATAAAACAGAATGGCCAGGTACAGTCCGGTAAACCAGGAAAGCTGAACCACGGTGCCGTCACCAAAGTTCCAGCCTATCTGCGTAGTACCAATAAACGCGCAGACCACCGGCACCGCTGCCATCAGCAGGACATGGTGGGTATAGTGATGCGCGACCGTTTCGTTCTCGTTACGGATCACCTGCATTTCACGATCGGGATGGGAGAAAAGTCCCCAGACATGGTTCATAACGCCCCCTTGTTGTCGGCCCGTCAGCGATAGCTTAAGTATAATGCAGGCTTTAGATTATTTTATGTACAGTGGGAAATTTCCGTTGATTGCCGCGCGGTTGATGGATGGGGTATATGATTAACGCAGGCACAGTAAGGGAGATGACGTTTACGTAATGGATATCAACGGTCTTATTGAACAATATGGATACGCCGCGCTGGTGATCGGCAGCGTCGCGGAAGGCGAAACCATCACGCTGCTGGGCGGGGTGGCCGCACATCAGGGATTGCTGAAATTCTCGCTGGTGGTCGCCGCCGTCGCGTTGGGCGGTATGATTGGCGATCAGCTGCTCTACTTTCTGGGGCTGCGCTTTGGCCCAACGCTTTTGCAACGTTTTGCTAAGCATCAAAAGAAAATTCGCCGTGCTCAGCGGCTTATCCAGCGACGTCCCTGGCTGTTTGTGATTGGTACCCGCTTTATGTACGGCTTTCGCATCATCGGGCCAATACTGATTGGCGCGAGCCGCTTACCGCCGAAAATCTTCCTGCCGCTGAACATTCTCGGGGCGATTGCCTGGGCGCT
This sequence comes from Enterobacter cloacae complex sp. 302F9, assembly GCF_050030335.1. Lineage (NCBI taxonomy): Bacteria > Pseudomonadati > Pseudomonadota > Gammaproteobacteria > Enterobacterales > Enterobacteriaceae > Enterobacter > Enterobacter cloacae complex sp. 302F9. Next base: position 3,115,118 of record NZ_JBLGUC010000001.1, read on the forward strand.
GATTTTCACCACGCTTGGCTACGTGGGTGGCGAAGTAATAGGTCCGTGGCTGCATAATCTCGATCAGCATCTTAAACACTGGGCCTGGTTGATCCTGGTTGTTGCAGTGGTGATTGTGGTACGGCTGTGGCTCAAGCATCGCGAAAAGCGGCGGGATGAAGAGTGAGTTCGGCCTGCTGCCCCTCACCCTACCCCTCTCCCCAAACGCTATACACCCTCTCCCCTTGGGGGTGAGGGGAATGCTTATTCCGCAGGCTTAAACTGCGGATTCGCCAGCATAAAACCGCCGTCGACGATAAACGACTGCCCGGTGGTGTAGCTGGCGTCGCTGTCACACAGCCACGCCACCAGGCTGGCAATTTCTTTGGTATGCCCTGGCCGTGCCAGCGGGATTTCCGGCATTGCGCCTTCTTTCACTTCGCTGTCGTCCATATCATTCATCGGCGTGGCGATCGCTCCGGGCGCAACGGCGTTCACCAGAATCTTATGTTTAACCAACTCCAGCGCCATCGACTTTGTTAACCCGCCCAGCGCATGTTTGGCCGCCGTATAGGCGCTGGCGTCCGGCAATGGCGTATGTTCATGCACCGAGGTGATATTCACGATCCGCCCCCCTTCCCCCTGCTTCACCATCTGACGCGCCGCGATTTGCGAGCAGAGAAACGCGCCGTCCACGTCAACGGTGAATATGTGCCGCCAGTCGTCAAACGACAGGTCCAGAAATGGCGCTTTATTCATCGCCCCGGCATTGTTAACCAGCACATCCAGCCGCCCGAAACGCGTAATCAGGGTTTCAATGGCCTTTGCGCCTTCCGGCAAATTGCTTAAGTCGAGATGAATGGCCTCGGCACGCTGCCCGCGCGCTTCAATTTCACGGCAGGTTGCCAGCGCCCCTTTCTCATCTGAATGCCAGGTTACTCCGACATCAAACCCGCGTTCGGCCAGCATCAGGGCCGTCGTTTTGCCAATTCCTGAATCCGATGCGGTAACAATTGCGACTCGCGTCATATTCACCTCCTGATAATCTGCAAAGAGGTAAGTATAGATAATGCGCAATGTTAGCCGTGATGATATCCGCCACCCAGCGCGGAGGTGAGCTGGAGCGTGGCATCCACGTACTGACCTTTCAGCATGAACCCGGTAATACGCTCTTTGAGCGCCGGAATTTTTGCTTCACTCACTCGGGAGCCGGCAATGATCCCGGCGCTGAAACGCGCCTGTGCCAGCGCAACGACGCGCGCCGCATCTTTTTCGATCTGCTGCTGGTGCTGATTTTTGGCGGTCAGCGTTTCCACTTCGCTGGCCGTCCGGGCAACCTGGTTTACGGCATCTACCACGGCCTTGTTGTAGTTCGCCACGGAGAGGTTGTTTTGCGCCTGGGCGATATCCAGGTTCGCATTCAACCGACCGCTGTCAAAAATTGGCAGCGTCAGCCCGGCGGTTACGCCCATTTGCTGCGCAGATGAGCGGAACAGGTCACTCAGGTGCAATGCATCCTGCTGCAAGAATGCCATCAAATTGATGTCAGGGTAGAACGCGGCTCTGGCGGCATCCACTTCGCTCATGGATGCTTCGATATACCAGTGCGCCTCCTGCAAATCCGGGCGCCGAGCCAGCAGTTCATAACCGAGCGTTGACGGCAGCGACGCCTCTGCATCAGGTAAGGCATGCCGGGCGAGCGTGACTGAAGGGGTATGGGTCAACGCATTCAGACGCGCCTCAATGACCTTCATTTTGCCGTGCACGTCAGCGAGCTGCTCATCGGTTTTGCTGGCATTAATATCCGTTTCAACGCCTTCCACCGAGGAGGTAATGCCGTGCTGATAAAGCTCACGATCGGCACCGATGATATTTTCCTGCTCCCGTTTGATTTGCGCGAGTACGTCACCCACCGCGGCCTCGGTCTGCCAGTCCCAGTACAGCCGCGCGACGCTGCTGGCGAGCAGCTGGCGGGTCTGCTCCAGCTCCGCTTTTTGCGCATTCACCTGACCGATGCGGGCCTCAATTTGGGCGCGGTTTTTACCCCATAAATCCAAATCCCAACCCGCCGTCAGACCAAAGGTGCCGTTGGTGTACCAGGGGCCGGTTGTCCCCGCCGCCGGATCGGTCAGCGCAAATGGACCCATCAGCCCCTCTGCCGACATTTTTTGCCGTTCAACATCTGCGGAAAAATCCAGCTGTGGACCCTCAGCAGCGACAGCGGCTTTCGCCTGTGCTTCCGCCAGGGTAATACGCTGACGGGCAATTTGCATATCCGGCGCATCCGCCAGCGCTTTGTCGATCAGCGCGTTGAGCTGGGGGTCGTTAAAGTCTTTCCACCATTCGCTTTTTGGCCAGTCGGCATGACGCAGTTGGGTATTTACAGCTGCGGCGGCGGCTTGCGTTTTTACTGGAGACACCGTGGCATGTTCCGGCGCGCAGGCGGCCAGCATAAAAACAAGAGGAGCACTCAGAGATAAAGTAAGAGAACGTTTCATTACGCCATGAACTCAAAAAAATAAAGGCGCAACTTACGCTTACTAACGTTCCGTTTTTTAGTAACGCGTGGCAATCCGCATATTGTTATACATTTTCATATCCGGAAATTTATTCCCCAAGACAATGATTTAATTTCATGTATTCATGCTAATTATGAATTGACTGCTACACTTACTTCGACAGACATACGCAGGAGAGGCGAATGAAAATATTATTGTGGGTTATTTTGATTATATTTCTGATAGGGCTGCTGGTGGTAACCGGCGTATTCAAGATGATTTTCTGATTCTGTTGCCCGGCTCCACGCCGGGCAAACACTTCACACTTCGCTCAGGATTTTGACTGGATCACCCGGGCAATATCCGCAGACGTCTGTAGCGTACGGATCTCCTGAAATAATCCCAGCGCGTCGTCGTACTCTTTACGCAAATAACTCAGCCACTGCTTAATGCGCGCGACGTGATACAAGCCGGTATCGCCCTGCTTTTCCAGCCGCGTGTATTTTTGCAGTAGTTTCACCACATCCGCCCACGGCATCCGCGGCTCATTATATTTCACCACCCGGCTGAGGTTCGGCACGTTCAGCGCACCGCGGCCAATCATCACGGCATTACAGCCGGTCTCTTTGAGGCAGGCCTGCGCGCTCTCGTAATCCCAGATTTCGCCGTTGGCAATCACCGGGATCGTAAGCCGTTTGCGGATCTCGCCAATCGCCTGCCAGTTAATGCGCTCGGCTTTATAACCATCCTCTTTGGTTCGCCCGTGCACCACCAGCTCGGTGGCGCCCGCCTGCTGCACCGCGTCAGCAATTTCAAACTGCTTGTCGTCGCTGTCCCATCCCAGACGCACTTTGACCGTCACCGGCAGATGCGATGGAACCGCCTCACGCATGGCCTTTGCGCCGCGATAAATCAGCTCCGGATCTTTAAGTAGCGTCGCCCCCCCGCCGCTGCCGTTGACCAGCTTTGACGGACAGCCGCAGTTAAGATCGACGCCGTACGAACCAAGCGCTACCGCGCGGGCGGCGTTTTCAGCCAGCCACTCAGGATACTGGCCGAGCAGCTGGACGCGCACCAGCGTACCGGACGGAGTGCGGCTCTGACGATGCAGTTCCGGGCAGAGACGATAAAATGATTTTTCTGGCAGCAACATATCGACCACGCGCAGAAACTCCGTCACGCAGAGATCGTAATCGTTCACCTCGGTAAGCAGCTCGCGCACGAGAGAGTCGAGCACACCTTCCATCGGGGCCAGTAAAACACGCATTCTGAGTACCTGTGAAAAAAGACGCGCTATAGTAGCTGCTCTCTATGTATGTTGAAAGCCCGGCGTTCCATTGCGGAATGTCTGGTATGCCCAAAATTCATGATGTGATCCGTGGCACATTTTCAGGTTTAATTGTATGATGAATACGTCTCAGCAAGGACTTTCACCATGAGCAAATCACTGAATACTATCTGGCAATACCTTCGCGCCTTCGTCCTCATTTATGCCTGCCTGTACGCCGGCATTTTTATCGCTTCGCTGCTGCCGATTACGATACCCGGCAGCATTATCGGCATGCTGATCCTGTTTGTGCTACTGGCATTACAGGTGCTGCCCGCGAAATGGGTTAATCCGGGGTGCTTCGTTCTCATTCGCTATATGGCCCTGCTTTTTGTGCCTATCGGCGTTGGGGTGATGCAGTATTACGATGTGCTTAAAGCGCAGTTCGGCCCGATTGTGGTCTCCTGCGCCATCAGTACGCTGGTGGTATTCCTGGTCGTCAGCTGGAGTTCACACATTGTGCATGGCGAACGCAAGGTCGTCGGGGAGAAAACAAAAAAATGATGGCGAATATCTGGTGGTCCCTGCCGTTAACCCTGGTGGTGTTCTTTGCTGCGCGTAAGCTTGCGGTGCGTTTCAAAATGCCGTTGCTCAACCCGCTGCTGGTCGCCATGGTGGTGATTATTCCTTTTCTGCTGCTCACCGGCATTCCTTATGAGCGTTACTTCGCCGGGAGCAAGATCCTCAACGATTTGTTGCAGCCTGCCGTGGTGGCGCTGGCGTTTCCTTTATATGAGCAACTGCATCAGATCCGCGCGCGCTGGAAATCCATCATTACCATCTGCTTTGTGGGTAGCCTTGTTGCGATGATCACCGGTACCTCGGTGGCCTTATTGATGGGCGCGTCGCCGCAGATCGCCGCCTCTATCCTGCCTAAATCCGTCACCACGCCGATTGCCATGGCCGTGGGCGGCAGCATCGGGGGCATTCCGGCCATCAGCGCCGTGTGCGTGATTTTCGTCGGTATCCTGGGCGCGGTGTTTGGTCATACGCTGCTGAATATCATGAAAATTCGGACCAAAGCGGCACGCGGTCTGGCGATGGGTACCGCCTCGCACGCGCTGGGCACCGCACGCTGCGCGGAACTGGATTATCAGGAAGGGGCATTCAGCTCGCTGGCGCTGGTGATCTGCGGGATTATCACTTCCCTGGTCGCGCCGTTTATCTTCCCGATTATTCTGGCAGTCATGGGCTAAAATTTGCGATGCGTCGCGCAAATTTCATTTTCATTTCATAAGTTGCACACATAATGAGATTTGGATCACATATAAAGGCCGTACGGCTCCGTACACTACCGATCCATTAACCTTGATGAGGCAACGTCATGCATCCACGTTTTCAAGCTGCTTTCTCTCAGCTTGCAGAGAATTTGCAATCAGCCCTGGCTCCGGTTCTGGCGGATGCGCATTTCCCCGCCCTGCTGACGGCAGATCAGGTCACGACCCTTAAACAGGCAACGGGGCTGGACGAAGACGCGCTGGCTTTCGCCCTGCTGCCCCTGGCGGCTGCCTGCGCCCGCGCTGACCTTTCCCATTTCAACGTAGGCGCAATTGCGCGCGGCGTGAGCGGAACCTGGTACTTCGGCGGAAACATGGAGTTTCTTGGTGCGACCATGCAGCAAACCGTCCACGCGGAGCAGAGCGCCATCAGTCACGCCTGGCTGCGCGGCGAAAAAGCCCTGCGCGCCATCACCGTCAACTATACCCCTTGCGGCCACTGCCGCCAGTTTATGAATGAGCTGAACAGCGGTCTTGAACTGCGTATCAACCTGCCGGGACGCGCACCGCATACGCTGGGTGATTACCTGCCGGATGCTTTCGGCCCGAAAGATCTTGAGATCAAAACCCTGCTGATGGACGAGCAGGACCACGGTTATGCGCTCTCGGGAGATGAGCTGAGCGAAGCGGCCATTGCCGCCGCCAATAAAAGCCACACGCCCTACAGCAAATCTCCAAGCGGCGTCGCCCTTCAGTGCCGCGACGGCCGCATCTTCACCGGCAGCTATGCAGAGAACGCCGCATTTAACCCGACGCTGCCTCCGCTCCAGGGTGCCCTGAACCTGCTTAGCCTGAACGGGTATGACTACCCGGATATTCAGCGCGCAATCCTGGCTGAAAAGGCCGATGCGCCGCTGATCCAGTGGGACGCGACCGCAGCCACGCTGAAAGCGCTGGGCTGTTCAACCATCGACCGCGTGCTGCTGGCATAATCTGTTCGGCGGGCAGAGTTGCCCGCCAGTCTGACGAAAAACCCCTCAGTTGAATCGCTGTTTCTTGCGCTAACCAGGCGGGTACAGTAGCCTGAGGGAAATTTCATCATCGGTAAGAGCCATCTGCATGTTAAAGCGCGTGTTTTACAGCCTGTCTGTCCTGGTCGGCATACTGCTGTTGATCGTGCTGGGCCTCGACCGCTGGATGAGCTGGAAAACAGCCCCCTACATTTTTGATGACCTACAGGATCTCCCCTACCGTCAGGTTGGTGTGGTGCTTGGCACCGCCAAGTATTACCGCACTGGCGTCATAAATCAGTATTACCGGTATCGTATTCAGGGCGCGCTGAACGCCTATAACAGCGGCAAGGTGAACTATCTGCTGCTGAGCGGCGATAACGCGCTGCAAAGCTATAACGAGCCGGTGACGATGCGCAAAGATCTGATTGCCGCAGGCGTCGACCCGGCCGATATCGTGCTCGACTACGCCGGATTCCGCACGCTTGATTCCATCGTGCGTACCCGCAAGGTGTTCGACACCAATGATTTCATCATCATTACCCAGCGTTTCCACTGCGAGCGGGCGCTGTTTATCGCCCTGCATATGGGCATTCAGGCGCAGTGTTATGCGGTGCCATCGCCAAAGGATATGCTGAGCGTGCGCGTACGTGAGTTTGGCGCCCGTTTTGGTGCGCTGGCTGACCTGTACCTGTTCAAACGTGAACCGCGCTTTTTAGGCCCGCTGGTGCCGATCCCAACGATGCACGAAGTGCCGGAGGATGCGCAGGGTTATCCGGCGGTAACGCCAGAGCAGTTGCTGGAAATTCAGAAGAAGTAATAACTTTTGTCGGGTGGCGGCTTCGCCTTACCCGACCTACGATCGCGATTTTGTAGGCCCGGTAAGCGTCGCGCCACCAGGCAAAAAAAGGCCCGCTACGTGAGCGGGCCTTTTCATTCTGAAGATCTTACTTCTTACGCGCGTACTTCAGTGAATCCAGCGCAACCGCGAAGATGATGATGGCGCCCTTGATGATGTACTGCCAGTAGGGGTTCACGCCGATGTAGGTCAGGCCGTAGTTGATAACGGTGAAGATGATCACACCGGTCACCACGCCCAGCACGGTCCCCACGCCGCCGCTGAAGGAGACGCCGCCAACCACGCAGGCTGCAATCGCATCCAGTTCGTACATAAAGCCGAGGTTGTTGGTTGCAGAGCCGATACGGCCCGCTTCCAGCATCCCGCCGAAGGCGTAGAAGACCCCGGACAGGGCGTAAATCATCAGCAGGTTCAGAGCCACGTTGACCCCGGACACTTTCGCCGCTTCAGGGTTACCGCCGATAGCAAAGATGTTTTTACCGAAGCGGGTTTTGTTCCACAGGATCCAGACGAACGCCACCGCAATCAGCGCATAGAAGGTGATGTAGGAGAGACGGAAGCTGCCCAGCGCAACAAACCCCTGCGTGAAGGTCGAGAAGCCGCTGTCGAAGCCAGAGATTGGAGACGCGCCGACGAAATCGTAGTACAGGGAGTTGATACCATAAACGATGATCATCGTGCCAAGCGTGGTGATGAATGGCGTCACGTTCAGGTAAGCAATGATGATGCCGTTAATCAGGCCAATTACCGCGCCGATGGCGCACACGATCAGGATCACCACGAAAATCGGCATGGTCGCCATCTCCGGGAACACCTTGTTGGCGTTTTCCATCGACTGCAACAGGGTTGCCGCAATGACCGCCGCCAGACCCACCTGGCGCCCTGCCGAAAGGTCAGTCCCCTGGGTAACGATAAGTCCCGCCACGCCAAGCGCGATAATAATACGTACGGAAGACTGGGTCAGAATGTTACTCAAGTTCAGCAGACTTAAGAACGTAGGGTCCTGGAAAATAATAATCGCCAGCAAGACTAAAAGAACAACGTAAATACCGCCTTCTTTCAGATAAGTGAGAAAACTTTTTTTATTTAACGCACTCATGAGGAGCCCCTGATCTTAAAGGTGCAAAGACGCAAGACGCAAAATTTCGTTTTGCGTTGTCGTTTTGGTTTCAACAATACCGGCAACGAGACCATTGCTCATAACCAGAATACGGTCTGTGATCCCTAACAATTCCGGCATTTCGGAAGAAATAATAATGATCCCTTTATCTTTTTTCGCCAGCTCGGCGATCAGCTGGTAAATCTCAAATTTTGCACCCACGTCGATACCACGCGTAGGTTCATCCAGCATCAGAATTTCAGGCTGGGTTAATAGCCAGCGACCAATAATGACTTTCTGCTGGTTCCCTCCCGAGAGTGAGCCAATTTGCGTGCGGTGGCCCGGCGTTTTCACGCGCATGGAGTCAATCACCCACTGGGTATCGCTCTTCATGCGGGAATTATCCAGCAGCCCGACTTTATTTTTATAATTGCGAATATTAGAAATTAACGAGTTAAAGTTAATATCCAGATAAGCGTAAATACCGGTGGAACGACGCTCTTCCGTCACCAGCGCAAAGCCATTATTAATGGCTTCGTTGGCGTTGTGGTTGTTGATCTTCTTACCGTGCAGCGTAATGGTGCCTTCGGCTTTCTCACGGATACCAAACAGGGTTTCCACGATATCGGTGCGCTTAGCGCCCACCAGCCCTGCGATGCCAAGGATCTCCCCCTTGTGCAGATCGAAAGAGACATCGCGGATAGACGGCTGACGCAGCGAGGTCAGGTTACGCACCTCCAGAATCACTTCGCCTGGCTTGTTTTCTTTATCCGGGAAACGCTGGTTCAGAGAACGGCCAACCATCATGGCGATGATCTTGTCCATATCCAGCCCTTCCAGCGGCTGGGTGGCGATCCACTGGCCGTCGCGCAGGATGGTGATTTCATCGCACAGCTGGAAGATCTCTTCCATTTTATGTGAGATATAGACAATGCCGCAGCCGCGATCTTTCAGCTTACGAATAATGGTAAAAAGGTGGTTAACCTCTTTTTCCGTTAATGACGATGTCGGTTCATCCATGATCACGATTTTCGCATCATAGGAGAACGCTTTGGCAATTTCGATCATCTGCATCTGGGAAACGGATAATGTCCCGACGCGTGCGCGCGGGTCGATATCAATATCCAGCTCATCAAAAATGGCTTTGGTGTCGCGATACATTTTATCCTGATCGACAAAGACACCTTTGGTTGGATAACGACCCAACCACATATTATCCATAACTGAACGTTGCAGAACCAGGTTTAATTCCTGGTGTACCATCGAGATACCGTTCTCCAGCGCTTCTTTCGCTGAATGGAAGTCGATCTCTTTTCCCTGAAAAAGAATGCTGCCAGAATCTTTTTGATAGATCCCAAAGAGGCATTTTAATAATGTTGATTTACCCGCACCGTTTTCACCCATTAACGCATGAATAGAGTGTGGACGAACTTTTAAATTAACATTATCGAGCGCCTTAACACCGGGGAATGACTTGTTGACACCGGTCATTTCCAACAAGTATTCACCGGACGACTGATTAGTTGTGCTGACCATAATTATACCTTGTTGGCCTCGCATATCGCGTTATAAAAGGGCGCAACGAATTGCGCCCAGTGAAGACAATGCAGATAACTTATTTACCGATAAACTCAGCCAGGTTGGACTGGTCTACGCCCACGTAAGGAACGCGAACGATTTTGTTGTCAATTTTCCAGTTAGTCCCGTCAGCGGCGCCTTTACCGTCGGCCAGGTTTTTCGCCAGATCGAAGGTGGCTTTCGCCTGGTTGTTGGCATCGTTCAGCACGGTACCGGCCATAGCGCCAGATTTCACCAGCGCCAGCGCTTCTGGCAGGGCATCCACACCGAACACAGGAATGGCGGACTTGTTGTGGGCTTTCAGGGCTTCAACGGCACCCATTGCCATCGCATCGTTGTTGGCGATGACCACTTCAATTTTGTTGGCGTTCGGACCAGAGAGCCACGCGTCCATCTTATCTTTCGCCTGAGCGGTGTCCCACATTGCGGTGTCTAACGCCAGCTGCTGGGTTTTCAGGCCCTTGTCGTTCAGCTCTTTAATAACGTAGGTGGTACGTGCTTCAGCATCCGGATGGCCCGGTTCGCCTTTCAGCAGAACGAACTGAATCTGACCATCTTTGTTCAGATCCCAGTTCGGGTTCGCCGCCCAGTGTTTCGCAATCAGATCGCCCTGGATAATCCCGGACTCTTTGGAGTCGGTACCCACGTAATACGCTTTGTCGTAGCTGTCCAGCGCCTTACGGGAAGGTTCTTTGTTGAAGAAGACAATTGGCACGTTCTGGCCGCGCGCTTTCTCGATCACCGTGCCTGCCGCCGCCGGGTCAACCAGGTTAATAGCCAGCGCTTTCACGCCTTTTGCCAGAAGAACGTCAATCTGATCGTTCTGTTTGGACTGGTCATTCTGGGAGTCATTCATCAGCAGCTGCACGTCTGGCGCTGATTTAGCATCTTTTTCAATTGCTTTACGCACAACGGACATGAAGTTGTCGTCGTATTTATAGATAGTCACGCCAATACGGGTATCCGCTGCGTGCGCTGCTGCGCCAAAAAGCATGCTTGCCATGACAGCAGACAGAGTCAACACCTTCTTATTCATGGTATCTCCGGTTTTTTTTATGCAGGGTAGTTCTTGTGAAAAACGGTCGGCGGGCAGAAGTTAATAAAACGTTACTGATCGCCGAAGTTCACTTATAAAATGTCCAGCTTCCGTGTTCGGTAACGCTCCAGAAATGCGTTTTATTCGTTGTTTGAGGCATGCTGGTAGCGGTAAAAGTGAATAATCACCGTTACATTGTGTTTCAGCCCCTAAAACGCTGACATCATAGACAGCGGCTTGTTAAGATACTGTGAATTTACTCACAGATTGAAAACGGTTACATCACGTGATGTTATCAGTTAGTGATCGGAGCCACAGTTTGTCGGATAGCGACCGAATGGCGGCGTACTAAAGTCGGCATAAAACAATGCGTTGCGTCAGGATCTAACAGCCCTGCCGCCCCCTGTAACGCCAGCTCTGTCGCCAGTTTCGCCATCGACGCAATGGGGTAACGCACCGTTGTCAGCTGCGGATCGGTGTAACGGGCAATCGGGATATCGTCAAAGCCGATCAGCGATAAATGCTGCGGCACCGCAATGCCGTTGTCTTTCAGCGCGGTAAGCGCACCTGCCGCCATGCTGTCGTTATAGGCAAACACGGCCGTCAGCTGAAGATTACGCCCCAGCAGTTCCACCATTGCCGCTTCACCGCCCTGCATGTCCGGCGAACCGGTACCTACCCAGCTTTCCAGCGGCGCAATGCCCTGCTCTTTCAGGGCGTTTTGCCAGCCCTCGCGGCGCATCATGTCGTCTTCAATACCGTGGCTGGAGGCCAGATAACCAATGCGCTGATGGCCGTTGCTGATGAGCATCCGCGTCGCCATCATCGCGCCGCTGATGTTATCCAGACCGACGCAGCGGTGCGCGTAGCCGGGGACGATACGATTGATCAGCACCATGCCGGGGATTTGCTCCATAAACCCGGCCAGCTCTTCATCGCTCAGGGCTTTAGAGTGCACAATCAGGGCGTTACAGCGCTGGCGGATCAGTACCTCAATGGCATAACGCTCTTTTTCAGCCTCATGATAGCTGTTGCCAATCAACACATATTTCTGGTGCTGCTGGGCAACGACGTCCACCGCCTTGACCAGCGCGCCGAAGAAGGCGTCAGACACGTCCATCACCACTACGCCAATGGTATCGCTGACCTGCGTCGCCAGCGCCTGGGCATTAGCGTTTGGCCGGTACCCCAGCTGGGTCACGGCTTTCATTACGGTTTCACGCGTTTCAGGGCTGACCAGCGCACTGTTGTTCAGCACGCGGGAGACAGTAGCAACAGAAACACCCGCCTGGCGGGCGACGTCACGAATGGTGATCATATTCACCACCCTTTAAAGGATTGCAGCAACTCACAGACACCCCCTGTGTTTAGCAAGGTGGCTATTCTGGCAGCGAGAGAGAGGAGACTACGTGAAGAAGCTCACACAGATGAAAACGCTTACATCCGTTTTGTTAATGATTGTGATCCAGATCGTTATCTGGATGTATTACGCAATGACACGCCCGAAGCACGGGCGGTTAACCGTCGCCATGCCCATTCCAGCGGGCCCTGGCGGAAAAAACGCAGCCAGACAACCGAAAACACCACGTTAACAATCCAGACCGGAATAACAAACGCCAGCAGCGTCAGGCGGTCGAATTTCATAAACAGGCCGAATCGGTAGAAAAGCGTGGTGCATATCAGCGTTTGCAGGATGTAATTGCTTAACGCCATCCGTCCAACACAGGCCACCGCACTGACGATCCACAGGCGGGAAAGCTGGGGCCAGAAGCCGTAGATCAGCGCCGCATAGCCAATAGTCTGGAACGGCGCGCTCAGTTCGCGCGGCACCTGCAACAGGAACGCACACCAGCGGTAATCCCACTGAAGATGCCACTGCATCATCACCGCCGGGAGGTTGATGATCACGCCGAGCAGCACCAGCCCTGCTCCCGTACGACGATAGTGTCGCAGGCTAAATTCCCCTTTCAGCCAGCCGGTGCGCATCAGGGCTGCGCCCATCAGCATCATCCCCGCCAGCTGCCAGCCGTATTGCGCGCCCAGCGCCAGCAGATTATCGCCGAGCATATCGGCCCGGTTGCCTATCGCTTCCATGCCGCCTTTCAGCTTCCAGAACTGCTCATATTGCAGGTTGGCCGCACCCGGGATCCATGAACGACTGGTGGAAGCATCGGCAATCATGCCAAGCAGCAATAACACGGCCAGTCCCATGACATAGAGCATCACGCCGGTATTAAACAGGCTTTTCACACCGGGCGCGTCGCGGATCAGCCGCCAGCAAATCAGCCCCACCAGACCATACGCGAGCAGAATATCGCCGTCCCAGAACAGCAGCCCGTGAATAAAACCGAGGATAACCAGCAGCGTTAAACGCGACTGGATCCAGCGCGTACCGCGTTTGAGGAGAAGCTGAAGTCCCGCGCCAAACAGAAGCGCAAAGAGGGTCAGGAATTTAACCTGTGCAAAGAGATCGAGGATTGCCCACGTCCAGGCGTCGCTGCGCGTGATGTCGCCATACCACGCAGGATTCAGATAGGCGGCCTTCGGCAGACCGAAGGCGCTGATATTCAGCAGCAGGATACCGAGAATGGCGACGCCGCGAACAAAATCGAGCGTGACGTTTCGCTCCATGGTCCCTGCCCTGTCTGATTAGTTGTGGTGACGCACGGCGCGCAGGAACTCCTGGCGGGTGTTCTGGCTCGATTTGAACAGGCCGCCCAGCGAAGTGGTGGTGGTTGCGCTGGTTGCATCACGCACGCCGCGCGCTTTCACGCAGTAGTGCACCGCGTCGATAGACACCGCCACGTTGTTAGTACCCAACAGAGTTTGCAGTGCGGTCAGGATCTGCTGCGTCAGACGCTCCTGCACCTGCGGACGCTGGGCAAAGAACTGCACGATGCGGTTGATCTTGGACAGGCCAATGACCGTATCTTTTGGAATATAGGCCACCGTCGCTTTACCATCGATGGTCACAAAGTGATGCTCGCAGGTGCTGGTCAGCGTGATATCGCGTACCGTCACCATCTCATCGACCTTCATCTTATTTTCAATGACGGTGATTTTCGGGAAGTTCGCGTAATCCAGGCCGGAGAAAATTTCGTCGACGTACATCTTCGCGATGCGGTGCGGCGTCTCCATCAGGCTGTCGTCGCTCAGATCGAGATTCAGCAGTTGCATGATCTCCGTCATATGGCCGGCGATCAGACTCTTGCGGGTATCATTGTCCAGCTCCTGCACGGGCGGGCGCAGTGGCGTTTCAAGACCGCGCGCAACCAGCGCTTCATGGACAAGGGCTGCTTCTTTACTGAGTGATGACATTCTTTTCTCCTGCAGGTGTGGCGTCTTTTGCCCTCGTTGTGGCAAAAGTGTGCGCTCATTGTGCGTGAGGCGACGCACATAATCCAGTATTCACGACGATAATTATTGCAATTGCTGTTGCCTTTCAGCCTGACGGTTCCAGACTAACGCTCCGCCAACGAACAGCGCGATCCCCGCCAGCCCCAGCGCAGGTTCCAGCCGATGTGTGAGCCAGGTCGACAGTGCCGACGTGACCGGACCCACCAGCTGACCAATGGCATACCCGGTGGTGAGCAGTCCCGCCATATAACGCGTGTGGTCTGGCGCCAGCTCGCGACCGTACAAAAGAGAGAGCTGCACGGCGCAGAGGAACCCGCCGCCCACCAGCAGCCCACCCGTCAGCAAGCCGCCTATGCCCGGCAGCAGCCAGGCCGCCAGCACGCCAATCCCCTGTAACCACAGAACAATCGCCAGCCTGCGGTTAGCGCTTGATGTATGCCGCAGGGCAATGCTGAGCGCAATTCCCACCACCGAGGCGGCGCCAAATATCGGCCAGACAAACTGGGCAAACAGGCTGCCGGGAAAACGCACCGCCGCCATTTGCGATAAAAAGGTCGCCGGGAGGATATAGCCGAACCCTGCCAGGCTGTAGCTCCAGACCAGACGCTTGAGATCTGCGGTCAGCAGCAGCGGTTCAGGCGCGGTACCGGGCCGATGGAGCTGCCCGGACCGCGGCAGGTAGCGCGCCACCAGCACAATCAGCACCAGCGCCAGTACGCCGTAGATTTGCCATGCCGCCCCGGCGGACAAGGATTTCGCCTGAATATAGACCGCCAGCAGGCCGCTCAGGGCGATGCCGGCCCCGGGTCCGGCAAAGACGGCCGCACTGAGTCCCGGTTTGCCCAGTTGCCCCAGCCGCTCGTTGGTCCAGGCGGCAATCAGCACCATCGACCAGCCGCTCATGCAGCCGATCACAAAGCGCAGCAGACCGTGAACAACGGCATTATCTGCCGCCGCGGAGAGCAGCGTTAGCGCCACCGCACCGGTGATGCCAAGCCAGAGACGCGTTTCAACGAAGCGATGGGCGCGCATGGCATCCCATGCCCCCACCAGATAGCCCAGATAGTTCATTGCCGCCACCAGCCCCGCGCTGGTAAGCGTGAGTTGCCCGGCGGCTATCATCAGCGGCACCTGAGGCGTGAAGGCGAAGCGCCCTATCCCCATCGCCACGACCAGAACCACAAATCCGCTGAGCGCGATACGCAGCGCCATGATCGCTCCAATTGTTAAAGAAAAGTAAATTTATGATGCAACATCTCGCCGTCCTGCGAAAGTGAAAGTTGCTCACAGGTCAATGAAAACTCTGTATTATGCGTTTTATGAATCGTCTTACCTTTAAGGAGCCCTGCATGGAACTGCTCGAAGAGCATCGTTGTTTTGAAGGTCGACAGCAGCGCTGGCGGCACGACTCCACCACGCTGAATTGTGCTATGACGTTCAGCATTTTCCTGCCCCCTGCGGACAATCCACCGGTGCTGTACTGGCTTTCAGGCCTGACCTGCAACGACGAAAACTTCACCACCAAAGCGGGTGCCCAGCGTATTGCCGCCGAACTGGGCATTGCGCTGGTGATGCCAGATACCAGCCCGCGTGGCGATGACGTGGCCGACGATGCCGGATACGATTTGGGTAAAGGCGCCGGGTTCTATCTCAACGCCACGGAACAACCGTGGGCGAGCCATTACCGCATGTATGACTACATTCGCGATGAACTGCCTGCCCTGGTGCACTCTCAGTTCGCGGTCAGCGAGCGCTGCGCGATAAGCGGACATTCGATGGGGGGCCACGGGGCGCTGATAATAGCGCTGAAAAATCCGGGGAAATACACCAGCGTGTCCGCATTTGCGCCGATTGTGAACCCAACGCAGGTGCCGTGGGGGCAAAAAGCCTTTACGCACTATCTGGGTGAAGAAGCAGAAAAATGGCAGGAATGGGACAGCTGCGCGCTGATGCTGGCGAGCCAGCCAGAAGACGCTATCCCGATGCTGGTGGATCAGGGTGATGCCGATCAGTTCCTCGCCGGGCAGTTACAGCCTGCGTTGCTGGCGGAAGCCGCGCGCCAGAAGGACTGGCCGCTGACGCTACGCATACAGCCGGGATACGATCACAGCTATTACTTTATGGCGTCCTTTATTGAGGATCATCTCCGCTTCCATGCGGAGCATCTGTTCAGGTAAGTTCCGCCTTTTGCCCGGTAGCGCCTCCTGCCTACCGGGTCTTCCCCTCCCCCTCTTTACATACTTCTATCCGCTTGAATCCAGCCTGATTTCTGTCGCCGACACCCAAACACAAATGATTTCAATTATCATTTGTGTTTACAATTCTACATTCTTTTGTACAATTCCAGGCTCTTCTCCATCTCAAAGAGTTCTTACAAGACAAAAACATACAGTTCTCAGGGTTATCCCGATGGAGTTTTATTCATTTTTATACGGAATGTACAAATGACAATACCGCGCATTAAGCTCCTGGCCGTCGCCATTGGCGCTGCCACATGTTCCCCCTTCGTTCACGCAGCCGATCAGGACACCGTTGTCGTCACCGCGACGGGTTTTGAACAAAAAATCCAGAATGCCCCCGCCTCCATCTCTGTGATTTCAAAACAGCAGATTGAAGATAAAGCCTACCGTGATGTTACCGATGCCCTGAGAGACGTCCCGGGCGTTGTCGTCACTGGCGGCGGGAGCAGCAGTGATATCAGTATTCGCGGCATGGCCTCTCAGTACACCCTGTTCCTGGTGAACGGCAAACGCGTCAGTACGCGAAGCACCCGCCCCAACAGCGACAACTCGGGTATTGAACAAGGCTGGCTGCCGCCGCTGGAGTCCATTGAGCGCATCGAGGTCATCCGCGGCCCGATGTCCTCGCTTTACGGCTCCGATGCTATGGGTGGCGTAATTAACGTCATTACCAAAAAAGTCTCGAACACTAAAGTCTGGACCGGTTCGTTGCATGGCGATGCAACCTTCCAGGAAAACAATGATTCCGGCGATATCTTCCAGACCAACGCCTACGCTTCTGGTCCCCTGATCGACGGACTGCTGGGCGCAAAAGTGACGGGGCTGTTGTCACGCCGCGCAGAAGATAAAATCGTGAACGGCTATAACGAGCAGAAAATGCGTAACGGTGGCATTACGCTGAACTTCACGCCGGACGAGAAGAACGATTTCGACCTCGACTTTGCTCGCGAGCTTCAGGACAGAAACAGCACCCCGGGGATGTCGAAAGCGGCTGAAACCTGCCGGGGAACAACCTGTACGCCAAATACCAAAAGCGACTCGCGCTATGAACACACGACCTACTCCTTAACGCACAGCGGGTATTACGACGACTTCAATACCACCAGCTATATCCAGCAGGAAGAGACCAATAATCCAGGTCGCAAAATGCGCTCCTATAACACCACCTTCAACAACCAGAACCAGATTTTCCTCGGCGATCATACGTTGACCCTCGGCGGGCAGTATCGTTATGAGAAACTGCGCGACAAGGGTAATCAGCTGGAAGCTGCTGACGGCCTGAACAAACTGACGCGCTGGAGCTGGGCCCTGTTTGCCGAAGATGAATGGGCAATGACGGAAAGCTTTACGTTGACCGGCGGCCTGCGTATGGACAAAGACCAAAACTACGGTACTAACTGGACGCCGCGCGGTTACGGCGTATGGCACCTGGCCGATCAGTGGACGTTAAAAGGCGGGGTTTCGGCTGGCTATCGTGCGCCGGATCTGCGTCAGTCGTCTGCCAGCTGGGGCCAGGTAACGGGTGGCGGCCGTCTTGACGGTATCATCGTTGGCAACCCGGATCTGAAACCAGAGAAGAGCCTGAGCGAAGAGCTCGCCCTGCTCTGGGATAACAACGATAACCTGAATGCCGGCGTAACGCTGTTTAATACCGACTTCAAGGACAAGATTACGGAAGTTCGCCGTTGTAACAGCAGCGCCGATCCCGCCTGTACGATTGGCGATCACAGCTATGATTTCGTCAGCGATCGCGTCAACGTGGACAAAGCCAACATGCGCGGTGTGGAGTCCTCCTTCGGGTGGAAAATCACGCGCGATGTGAACTGGACTGCAAACTACACCTATACGGAGTCTGAGCAGAAGAGCGGCCAGTTCTCCGGCAAGCCACTGAACAAAATGCCGAAACACATGTTCAACACCACCCTGGACTGGCAGGCGACGCCAGATGTCGGATTCTGGAGCCGTCTGAACCTGCGCGGTAAAACGTCTGAGTACCTGAGCCGCACGTCAATGTCCCAGGGTACGCCGTCCTACACTCAGGTTGATGTCGGTATGCGCTACAACGCCAACAAAAACCTGCTGGTTACTGCCGGTGTGTATAACGTGCTCGATAAGCAGATTGATTACGATACGTATGACACCGTGCTGGATGGCCGTCGCTATACCGTCGGCATGACCTACAGCTTCTGATCTGCCCATAAAAAAGCCCGCTCAACTGAGCGGGCTAAAAGAGAGGAAGTGCGGTTATTGTTTAAATCGTTCCGGGAAATCCATTTCACTGTAGCGAACGAAGCGTGTTCCTTTCGTCAGTTTGTAGCCAAACCAGATGATCAGGAACAGCGGAATGCCAATATAGGTGGCCGTGACGGCGCCCCAGTCAATGGTGTCCGCAAGGAAGGCCTCATAGTTCTGACCCAGGGTAATGATCAGGCACAGAACGAAGGCGAAGATCGGCCCCAGCGGGAAGAACCCTGACCGGTACGGCAGATTATTCAGATCATGCCCCTGCTTGACGTACCCGCGACGGAAACGGTAGTGGCTGATGGCAATGCCCAGCCAGGCAATGAAGCCCGTCATACCAGAGGTGTTAAGCAGCCACAGGTAGACCGTCTGATTGCCGAACATGGAGGTCAGGAAACAGAGACCCGCAATTACCGTGGTCGCATACAGCGCGTTGCGCGGCACGCCACCGCGAGACAGTTTCGAGAAAATACGCGGCGCTTTACCGTCGCAGGCCAGGGTGTAGAGCATGCGGGTGGAGGCGTACATCCCGGAGTTACCCGCAGACAGTACCGCCGTCAGGATCACCGCGTTCATCACCGCCGCGGCAGAGAGCAGGCCCGCGTGCTGGAAGACCAGCGTGAACGGGCTGACGCTGATGTCTTTCACATCATTACGCAGCAGGCTTGGGTCGGTATACGGAATAATCAGGCTGATAATCAGGATCGCGAACACATAGAACAGCAGGATACGCCAGAACACCTGACGCACCGCGCGCGGAATGTTCTTCTCCGGGTTTTCGGATTCACCGGCCGCGATACCAATCAGCTCGGTACCCTGGAAGGAGAAGCCGACAATCATCGCCACGCCAATCATCGCCGAGAAGCCCCCGGCAAACGGCGCATCGCCTATAGTCCAGTTACTCCAGCCCGCCGGTTCAGCCCCTTTGAAAATACCAACGATCATCGCCACACCGACGACGATAAAGATGATGACGGTTGCCACTTTAATCAAAGAGAACCAGTATTCCGCTTCGCCAAAGCCGCGCACGGAGATGTAGTTCAGCAGGAAGATGACCGCCAGGAACAGGGCGCTCCAGATCCAGCCTGGCGTGTCCGGGAACCACCAGGTCATCACCAGCTGTGCGGCGACGAGGTCAACGGCGATGGTCACCGCCCAGTTGTACCAGTAGTTCCAGCCCAGCGCGAAGCCGAAGCCTTCCTCAACGTATTTTTGTCCGTAGGTCGAAAACGAACCAGACACCGGCATGTATGCCGCCAGTTCACCCAGGCTGGTCATCAGGAAGTAGACCATCAGGCCAATCAGGATATAAGAGAATAGTGCCCCACCCGGGCCGGCTGCCGAAATTGTTGCGCCAGAGGCAACGAAAAGACCCGTACCGATGGAGCCGCCAATGGCGATCATCGTCAGGTGACGCGCCTTAAGTGCGCGACGTAGCGCGGGCGCTTCTGTGGTTTTAGTTTCTGAAACCATGTGAAAATGCTGTCCATTCAATAAATGAGGCGCGATTGTAGCAGACGATCTGCGTTGCTTCCGGCAGAAATGCTCAGTTATAAGAGAGCTTCATGACTCGGCCAGGATTATAAGTAAAGCATAAAAATGTGGGGTGATAAGCGCACATAGCCCCGGTAAGCGAAGCGCCACCGGGGAACGTTAAATGGCGCAGTAGCGCAGAAAACGCTGGAGCGAGCTGGAAAGGTGTTTCTGACGATGATGGATGCACCACAGCGTGCGCACCAGCTTCGGCAGCGGAACGGGGATCTCAACCAGAGAGCCGGTTTCCAGCTGTTCGGCAATCACCCGTCGGGAAAGACAGCTAATGCCCAGGCCATGACGCACCGCATGCTTAATCGCCTCGGAGTTACCTAACTCCATCCCTAACTGGAACTGCGGCAGATGGGACAGCAGCAGATAATCGACAATCTCACGCGTGCCGGAGCCCTGCTCTCGCAGGATCCACTGCGCCTGCGCCAGACGCTCCAGCGTCACCTCGCCCTGGAGTAAAGAAGAGGCCGGGGAGGCAAACACCACCAGCTCATCCTCCAGCCAGGGTTCCGCAATGATATCCACGTTGTGGCACGGCCCTTCGATAAGCCCGATGTCCACGCGGAAATCGATCACCGCGTTGATCACGTCCTGGCTGTTGCCGACGCTCATTTCCAGCGGCAGGGTCGGAAAATCCCGGCGGTAGCGGGCAATCACTTCCGGCAGGATGTAGTTACCGATCGTGCTGCTGGCGTAGACGCGAATAGCGCCGTTGTCCTCGCGGAACAGCTGTTCGATCT
The DNA here is from genome assembly GCF_050030335.1 of Enterobacter cloacae complex sp. 302F9. Classification (NCBI taxonomy): domain Bacteria; kingdom Pseudomonadati; phylum Pseudomonadota; class Gammaproteobacteria; order Enterobacterales; family Enterobacteriaceae; genus Enterobacter; species Enterobacter cloacae complex sp. 302F9. Next base: position 3,135,844 of record NZ_JBLGUC010000001.1, read on the forward strand.
CCGTTGCCTGCTCCAGCAAGGCCAGGGCACGCGGGTACAGCAGGCGGCCATGTTCGTTCACCACCAGCCGCTTTCCTACCCTGTCGAAAAGCTGAACGCCCAGTTGCCCTTCAAGATCGGTCAAGGCCGCGCTAACGGCGGACTGCGAGAGCGCCAGCATTTGTGACGCCTGGGTTGTCGAGCCGCTTTTCAGCACCTCGGCAAAAACTTCCAGCTGACGCAATGTAATGTGCATGGTTGCTTACCACTTATAAAGATTGATTATAAATATATAATCAATTTTATTTTTAAGCCAGAGCGCCGTAACCTTTAGCCAGACAAAGGAGAAGGTTATGTCAGAAATCACCTTACAACATCATCGTACAGTGTGGCACTTCGTGCCGGGTCTCGCGCTCAGCGCCGTGGTTACCGGCGTGGCTTTATGGGGCGGGAGTATACCGGCGGTTGCCGGCGCAGGGTTCAGCGCCCTGACGCTGGCCATTCTGCTTGGCATGGTGGTCGGGAACACCGTTTATCCACACATCTGGAAATCCTGCGACGGCGGCGTGATTTTCGCCAAGCAGCATTTATTACGTCTCGGGATCATCCTTTATGGCTTCCGTCTCACCTTTTCGCAGATTGCGGATGTCGGTGTCAGCGGGATTGCCATTGACGTCCTGACCCTTTCGAGCACCTTTTTACTGGCGTGCTTTATCGGCCAGAAGATCTTTGGGCTGGACAAACAGACCAGCTGGCTGATCGGTGCGGGTAGCAGCATCTGCGGCGCGGCGGCGGTACTGGCAACAGAACCCGTCGTTAAAGCCGAAGCCAGTAAAGTCACGGTTGCCGTCGCGACGGTAGTTATCTTCGGTACGCTGGCGATCTTCCTGTATCCGGCCATGTATCCGCTGGTGGCGCACTGGTTTAGTCCGGAAACCTACGGCATTTATATCGGCTCAACCATGCACGAAGTGGCGCAGGTGGTGGCGGCAGGTCACGCCATTAACCCGGAAGCGGAAAACGCGGCGGTCATCGCCAAAATGCTGCGCGTGATGATGCTGGCCCCGTTCCTGATTTTCCTCGCGGCGCGGGTTAAACAGCTTGCTCCGTCAGGCGGCAGCGAGAAAAGCAAAATCACCATTCCGTGGTTTGCGATCCTGTTCATCGTGGTCGCTGTCTTCAACTCTTTCCACCTGCTGCCAAAAGCGATGGTGGATATGCTGGTGACGCTGGATACGGTCCTGCTGGCGATGGCGATGGCGGCGCTGGGCGTCACCACACACGTCAGCGCGCTGAAAAAAGCCGGCGCGAAACCGCTGCTGATGGCGCTGGTGCTGTTCATCTGGCTAATCGTTGGCGGTGGTGCGATTAACTTCGCCGTGCACAGCCTGTTGGCATAAACCATCTCGTCCTTCTCCTGTTAACCCGCTATCATAGGCATTTCGGGTTAACAGGAGTCTTTTTATGAAATATGTTGGAGCGCACGTCAGCGCTGCCGGTGGCCTTGCGAATGCCGCCATTCGCGCCGCCGAAATCGAGGCGACCGCTTTCGCCCTGTTCACCAAAAACCAGCGCCAGTGGCGCGCCGCAGCGCTCACCGCTGAAGTGATTGATGATTTCAAAGCCGCCTGTGAGAAATACCACTATGGGCCTGGCCAAATCCTTCCCCACGACAGCTACCTCATTAACCTCGGTCACCCGGTTGCCGAGGCGCTGGAAAAATCCCGCGAAGCGTTCCTGGATGAGGTTCAGCGCTGTGAACAGCTGGGGCTGACGCTGCTGAACTTCCATCCCGGCAGCCATCTGATGCAGATTGACGAAGACGCCTGTCTGGCGCGCATCGCCGAGTCCATCAACATGACGCTGGATAAAACCCAGGGCGTGACGGCGGTGATTGAGAATACCGCCGGTCAGGGCAGCAACCTCGGCTTTAAGTTTGAGCATCTGGCGGCGATCATCGACGGCGTGGAAGATAAATCCCGCGTGGGGGTGTGCATCGATACCTGTCACGCCTTTGCCGCCGGCTATGACCTGCGCACAACCGAGGCCACGAAAAATACCTTCGAGGAGTTCGAGCGTATTGTCGGTTTTAAATACCTTCGCGGTATGCACTTAAACGATGCGAAAAGCGCGTTCGGCAGCCGCGTTGACCGCCACCACAGCCTGGGCGAAGGCAACATCGGCCATGATGCGTTCCGCTTTATCATGCAGGACGCCCGCTTCGACGGCATTCCGATGGTGCTCGAAACCATTAACCCGGATATCTGGGCGGAAGAGATTGCCTGGCTGAAGGCGCAGCAAACCGCTGAACAGGCGGCATAAAAAAAGCCGGGCTGCTTACGCACCCGGCTTTTTTTGTAGGTCGGGTAAGGCGAAGCCGCCACCCGACACCTCTTTTAGGCTGCTTTTGCGACCACTTCCGCTTCCGGGCGCTTCAGCACCGCGTAAGACAGGCCTGCCACCAGCGTACCGGCAACAATCGCCAGCAGATAACCCAGCACCGGCGTGATGGCGCCAGGGATCAGCAGGACGAACAGACCGCCGTGCGGCGCCATCAGTTTCGCACCTACCGCCATGGAGATAGCCCCCGTCACCGCACCACCCACGATACAGCACGGCAGAACACGCATTGGATCGCGTGCCGCAAACGGGATTGCGCCTTCGGTGATGAAGCACAGGCCCAGCACCAGCGCCGCTTTACCGCCTTCCTGCTGCGCTTTATCGAACTTACGGCGGGCAATAATCGTCGCCAGACCGAGCGCCAGCGGAGGCACCATACCGGCCGCCATGATCGCCGCCATCGGCGCGTAGGTCTGGGTACTCAGCAAGCCAACGCCAAACGCATATGCCGCTTTGTTCACCGGACCACCCATGTCGGTACACATCATACCGCCGAGGATTGCGCCCAGCAGCACCGCGTTCGCCGTCCCCATGGTTTGCAGCCAGTGGGTCAGACCTTCCAGAATGCCCGCGACCGGCTTACCAATCAGGTAAATCATCGCCAGACCGACCACCAGGCTGGAAATCAACGGGATGATCAGGATAGGTTTCAGCGCCTCCATACTCTGCGGTAGCTTCAGCTTCGAGCTGATCAGCTTCGCCACATAACCGGCGAGGAAACCGGCAATGATACCGCCGATAAAGCCAGAACCGGTGCTCACGGCGAGCATACCGCCGATAAGACCCGGCGTCAGACCCGGACGGTCAGCAATGGAGAAGGCGATAAAGCCCGCCAGCACCGGCACCATCAACGCAAACGCGGAGCCGCCGCCAATCTGCATCAACGCGGCCGCCAGTGTGCCCGGCTCTTTAAACGCCTCGATACCAAAGGCGAAGGAGAGCGCAATACACAGGCCGCCCGCCACCACCATCGGCAGCATGTAGGACACGCCGGTCAGCAGGTGACGATACGCGCCCGCAGACTCTTTTTTCCCTTCGGTCGCAGTTTTAGCCGCACCGGTTGCCTGATACGGTTTGGCTTCTGCCAGCGCCTTATCAAACTCCTGCGCGGTCTTCTTCAGCGCCAGGCCGGTAGAGGTACGGTACATCGGCTTGCCGGCAAACTTCGCCAGATCCACTTCGATATCCGCCGCCACAATCACCAGATCGGCTTCCGCCACCTCTTCAGGCGTGATGGCATTGCCCGCACCAACAGAGCCGCGGGTTTCAACCTTCACCCACCAGCCACGTTTTTTCGCTTCGGTTTCAATGGCTTCAGCCGCCATAAAGGTGTGCGCCACACCTGTCGGGCAGGCCGTTACCGCAACAATGCGTTTCGGCCCAGCGGCGGCAACCGGCGCCGCCTCAACAGGTGCGCTGTAAACCGTCGCATGACCTTTTGCTTCGCTCAGAAACAGTTCAGGGTGTGCCACCGCGCGATTAATATCACCCAGCCACACTTTTTTACCGTTCAGGGCGCTGTCCGCGGGGATTTTGTCGCCCAGAACAATCGCCATTTCAGCATCACCCGGGTTATCAATGATATCCAGGTGCGCTTTTTGTGCCGCCGCGCCCAGCAGGGTCTTCGCCATATAGGCACGAGCCTGTCCGAGACCGGAGTCAATGATCAGCAGCGTTTTCATTATTCCTCTCCTGCTGTTAGTTAAAAGGTTTTAAGTCAACGCGCGCCATCATCGCGGCTAACTGGGTACGATCGGTAATACCGACATTGCTCTGGCTCACGGCCAGGGCCGCAACGGCGGTAGCAAGACGTAAGGTATGTTCACTGGATTCGCGCATCAGCAGACCGTAGATCAGGCCGCCAACCATCGAATCCCCGGCACCCACGGTGCTGACCACCTCCATTGAAGGCGGTTTGGCAATCCATTCCCCGGAGGCGTTAACCCACAGGGCACCTTCTGCACCCAGCGAAATCACCACGTGAGCGATACCCTGCTCACGCAGCGCATGGGCAGCGTCAATCACATCCTTTAATTCTGGCAGCTTACGGCCCGCCCAGATCTCCAGTTCGCGGCGGTTAGGTTTAACCAGCCATGGCGAGGCTTTCAGACCGGCGACCAGCGCGTCGCGGCTGCTGTCGAAAATAATGCACGGGCACTGGCTGCGCAGGCGCGTCATCCAGTCGGTGAACGCTTCCGGGCTGACGCCGGACGGCAGACTGCCGCTGACGCACACCATGTCAAACTGGCCCAGCCAGCTCAGGGAATCGGCAACAAAGCGCTCCCAGTCAGCCGGGGTCACTTCGAAGCCGGAGAAGTTCAGATCGGTCACTTCACCGTCTTTCTCGGTCAGCTTAACGTTGATGCGGGTACGGCCCTGCACAACCTGAAAACGGTTAGCGATGCCCAGTTCACTGAACAACTGCTGAAAACCATCCTGGTTGTCTTTACCGAGGAAGCCGCCTACGGTGACGTCGATGCCGAGATCTTTCAGCACCTTCGCCACGTTAATCCCTTTTCCTGCGGCATGCAGGCCGGTCGTCCGCACCAGGTTGACTTCGCCACGCTCAATTTCCGGGCAGAAACCCACCAGATCGTAAGCCGGGTTCAGCGTAATGGTCGCAACACGTCTGCTCATTATGCGCCCTCCCCCAGACCGGCCGCGATGGCGTCGCCAATCGCTTTCAGCGCCTGTTCAGCATCCGCACCCTGCGCGGTAAAGCGCAGACGATGGCCTTTCTTCACGCCCAGCGCGACAACTTTCATCAGACTGCGCCCGTTGGCTGGTTTACCCGAACCGTCCAGATTGGTCACGGTGATCTCACTTGCAAATTGTTTAATGGTATTCACCAGCATGGTGCCCGGACGGGCATGCAGGCCGTGTTCGTTACGCACCACGTACTCTGCGCTCAGCAGGTCATCCGTCAGCGCATCGTCGCTGGTCAGCAGGGCCAGCACCGTCGCCGCGTCTGCGTTCAGCAGTTTTTCAGCTTTATTGTTCAGCAGCAGATCGCCCAGACGCTTCAGCACGGATACCGGCTGATCGTCCGCCATGGCGACCGTTACCAACATCGCGGCGCGTTCGCCGTCTGTCTCAAAGGCAACCGCAGCACGGCTGACCGCGATAGCGCTACGCAAGTTGCCTTCAGCACTGTCGTTCAGCCAGATGCCCTGACCCAGGTTTAATGGCTTATCATTGATGGCGCACGTCACAAAAGTGGTATCTGCCGCTCCCACTTCTTTCAGGCGGGCCGCGTTCAGCGCCTGGAGCGTCAGCAAATCGGACGCAACGACGTCCAGCGTCAGGGTTTCATTATCCAGCTTCAGCGCTTCGCTCTGTTTTTCGCCCATCAGCAGGGCACGCAGCTCTTCAGCAGTGGTGGCGGATTTAAGCTGTTCCGCGACGGCATCATCACTCAGCACGTGCGTCAGCTGACGCAGCAGGCCCAGGTGTTCGTCACCGCTGGCCGCGATGCCGATCGCCACATAAGCCACCTGACCCTCGCCCCACAGCACGCCCTGCGGGAACTGGAAGACCTGCACGCCGGTTTTCAGCACCTGATCGCGGGTGTCCGTGGTGCCGTGCGGAATTGCAATACCGTTACCGAGGAAGGTGGAGGTCTGCTGTTCACGCGCCAGCATGCCGTTGACGTAGCCGTCAGCCACGTTGCCAGCCTGCACGAGCGCAGCGGCGACCTGGCGAATAGCCTCTTCTTTATTCCCGGCCTGTTCGCCCGGGTGAATATCCTGAACAGATAACTGGAACATGATTCTCCTCTCCTGCTGAAATTGAATCGTTTCAGCTTAACTGAGAAAATAGGCGCTAACCTGCTTCGTCAGGACAGGCAAGATAGCGCTGAAACGTTTCAAGAAGTCTTGTCTTTTCTACAAAAGGTTGCAAGAAAAGTTACATTTCTTGTTGCAGAATTTAGAAGTGCAGCACATTTCTTCTTCAGTCGGGAGGTTTTTGCTGATGTTCAGCAAACAGGTTCAGCACGCTTCAGCGAAACGGCGATAAACTGAAATGCTATTTTGATTTATTGTGGCAATATTGATTTTGCCCTCTGTTTATTTAATGACAGGCGGCGTAAACTCCGCCTCTCTCTGTTACTCGCAAAGACTGAACATGCATAACACCCCCGCTGCCGCCTCACCAAAGCCTTTTGATTTGACGTCAACGGCGTTTTTGATCGTTGCTTTTCTCACCGGTATTGCCGGTGCGTTACAAACGCCTACGCTGAGCCTGTTTCTGACCAACGAAGTTCACGCCCGCCCGGCGATGGTTGGCTTCTTCTTCACCGGGAGCGCCATCATCGGCATTTTCGTCAGCCAGTTTCTAGCCGGGCGTTCAGACCGCAAAGGCGATCGCAAAAGCCTGATCGTTTTTTGCTGCCTGCTCGGGGTGTTTGCCTGCCTGCTGTTTGCCTGGAACCGTAACTACTTCATTCTGCTGTTCGTGGGCGTCTTCCTGAGCAGTTTCGGCTCGACCGCCAACCCGCAGATGTTCGCCCTTGCCCGCGAGCATGCCGACCGCACCGGGCGAGAAGCGGTGATGTTCAGCTCGATACTGCGCGCGCAGGTGTCGCTGGCCTGGGTGATTGGCCCCCCGCTCGCCTACGCGCTGGCGATGGGTTTTGGCTTTACGGTGATGTACCTCAGCGCAGCCGTGGCCTTCGTGGTATGCGGCGCAATGGTCTGGTTCTTTCTGCCCTCCATGCGCAAAGAGCCGAAAGTGGCGACCGGTACGCTGGAAGCTCCGCGACGTAACCGGCGCGACGCGCTGCTGTTATTCATTATCTGTACGCTAATGTGGGGAACCAACAGCCTCTATATCATTAATATGCCGCTGTTTATTATTGATGAGTTGCATCTGCCGGAGAAGCTGGCCGGGATCATGATGGGAACCGCCGCGGGGCTTGAGATCCCCACCATGCTGATTGCGGGCTATTACGCGAAGCGCTTCGGCAAGCGCTTTTTGATGCGCGTCGCCGCCGTAGCCGGGCTGCTGTTTTATGTCGGTATGCTGACGGTTCATACGCCAGCCCTGCTTCTTGCTTTACAGCTGCTGAACGCCATTTACATCGGTATCCTGGCCGGTATCGGCATGCTCTACTTCCAGGATCTGATGCCGGGTCAGGCAGGCTCTGCCACCACCCTTTATACTAATACCACCCGCGTGGGCTGGATTATTGCAGGCTCACTGGCGGGCGTTGTGGCTGAAATCTGGAACTATCATACGGTGTTCTGGATTGCGCTGGTGATGTGCGTCCTGACGCTGAGCTGCCTGACGCGAATCAAAGACGTTTAAGGCGCGGTGAGCGCTTCCAGCTCAAGCAGATAAGTGATGGCCTGCTGGCGCGTACTGCCGCACATTTCGGCGGTTGGCTGGAGCCCGGAGCACACCTTCGGGCGCAGGGGCGAGCCAAAGATCATGCACAGGTTAGTGTCAGAGAGCTGAACGCAGCGGGTATTGGCAGGCTTGCCCTCCGGCATGCCTGGAATGGGGCTTGAGATGGACGGTGCGGTACAGCACGCGCCACAGTCGGAACGACAATCCATACATGCTCTCTGTTGGTGGCAGATGCCCGCGCAGTCGGGCATTGCGCGCACAGTAACACCTTTTATGTATTGATAGCAAAACCCACGAATTCCGCTTGCCTGAAAGGCCCCGCGCGAGTAATTTGGCGCGATATTTTTTACCTCCCGTAAACAGGATTACTGCAATGCCAAGAGCGAACGAAATTAAGAAAGGTATGGTACTGAATTACAACGGCAAACTGCTGATTGTGAAAGATATCGACATTCAGGCACCCAGCGCCCGTGGCGCAGCAACGCTGTACAAAATGCGTTTCTCCGATGTCCGCACCGGCCTGAAAGTGGAAGAACGTTTTAAAGGCGACGATATCGTTGATACCGTGACCCTGACCCGTCGCTACGTTGATTTCTCTTACATCGACGGCAACGAATACGTGTTCATGGATAAAGAAGATTACACCCCGTATATCTTCACCAAAGATCAGATCGAAGAAGAGCTGCTGTTTATTCCAGAAGGTGGAATGCCGGACATGCAGGTGCTGACCTGGGATGGCGTGCTGCTGGCGCTGGAGCTGCCGCAGACCGTTGATCTGGAAATTGTTGAAACGGCACCGGGCATCAAAGGCGCGTCTGCAAGTGCGCGTAACAAACCGGCTACCCTGACTACCGGTCTGGTCGTACAGGTGCCAGAGTACCTGTCAGCGGGCGAGAAAATCCGTATCCATATCGAAGAAAAACGCTATATGGGTCGTGCTGACTGATTGCGGCGTTTGTCGGGTGGCGGCTGCGCCTTACCCGGCCTACAAAAACACAAAAACCGGCCTCAGAGCCGGTTTTTCGTAGGCCCGGTAAGCGTAGCGCCACCGGGCGATCAGGCTTAAAGAAGTTCAGGATACTTCGTCATTTTCAGCGCCAGCTCGATACCGCGCACTTCCGCCATCCCTTTCAGACGGCCAATCGCCGAATACCCTGGATTCGTTTTCTTGCGCAGATCGTCCAGCATCTGGTGCCCGTGATCCGGACGGAACGGGATAGGACGTACATCCCCCGCCTGCTTACGACGTACCTCTTCAGAGAGAATGGCATCCACCACCGCAACCATGTTCACGTCGCCGCCAAGATGGGCTGCTTCGTGGAAGGTTTTCGGGTTCTCTTCACGGCAGGTTGCACGCAGGTGGGTGAAATGAATGCGATCGCCGAAGGTTTCGATCATCCGCACCAGATCGTTATCCGCCCGCACGCCATACGAGCCCGTACACATGGTAAAGCCGTTGTAGATGCTGTCCACCGTCTCTTTCAGCCACTGCATATCTTCAATCGTAGACACGATACGCGGCAGGCCGAGGATAGGGCGCGGTGGATCGTCAGGATGAACCGCCAGCCGCACGCCGACTTCTTCTGCCACCGGCACAATAGCGCGCAGGAAGTGCGCCATGTTTTCACGCAGCTGGTTTTTATCGATATCGCCATATTCCGCCAGGCGCGCGCGGAACTGATCGAGGGTATAACCCTCTTCCGCCCCCGGCAGGCCCGCGATGATATTGCGAACCAGCTTCTCAATGTCCGACTCACCGGCGGCATTGAACCACGCCAGCGCCTGCTGCTGCTCTTCGGCGGTGTAGTCTGTTTCCGCCCCCGGACGCTTCAGAATGTGCAGTTCGAAAGCCGCAAAAGCGATTTGATCGAAACGCAGCGCCTTCGAACCATCGGCCATTTCATATTCCAGGTCGGTACGCGTCCAGTCCAGGATCGGCATAAAGTTGTAGCAGACGGTATCAATACCACAGGCTGCCAGGTTACGAATGCTCTGCTGATAATTCGCAATCCAGGTATCACACTCACCGGAGTGGGTTTTGATATCTTCGTGAACCGGAATACTTTCCACAACAGACCAGGTTAACCCCTTCTCTGCCAGCTGAGCCTGACGCTTTTGGATTTCCTCCACCGGCCACACCTGACCGTTCGGAATATGATGCAGCGCCGTGACCACACCCGTTGCGCCAGCCTGACGCACATCATCAAGAGAAACCGGATCGTTCGGCCCGTACCAACGCCAGGTTTGTTCCATTGCCCCACCCTCTCAAGTTGTTATACCAATATGTGTTACTTCAATGACGACTACCATACATGTTTAATCGAAGTGGTCAATACAGCACGCGGCATTGATTGATCAAACTCACATAACAGGGATATTTACGGCTTACCAATTTAATTTGTTGTCATATAACTTTACACTGGCATTGTTAATTAATGGTTACTCAGGTGTGTATTACATGAAGACTATTGCCTCCACCGCGCTTCCTGCTCATGTCCAGCAGCCCCGCTACGATCGCGAGCAGTTACACTCCCGCATCGTCCATTTCGGTTTTGGCGCGTTCCACCGGGCGCATCAGGCGTTGTTAACAAACCGGGTACTGAATGCCAAAGGAGGCGACTGGGGAATTTGTGAGATTAGCCTCTTTAGCGGCGATGTCCTTATGGGCCAGCTCCGGGCGCAGGATCATCTGTTTACCGTGCTGGAGAAAGGTGCCGAAGGCAATCAGCCCATTATTATCGGTGCGGTAAAAGAGTGCCTGAACGCCAAACTCGACTCGCTGGCAGCCATTATTGAGAAATTCTGCGAACCGCAGGTGGCAATTGTCTCCCTCACCATTACCGAAAAAGGCTACTGCATCGATCCGGCGACGGGAAAACTGGATATGCGGAACAGCCGCATCCTGCACGATCTCGAGCACCCGTCTGAGCCGCATTCCGCGCCGGGTATTCTGGTTGAAGCGCTTCATCGCCGCCGCGAGCGGGGCCTGCCGGCGTTTACCGTGCTCTCCTGCGACAATATTCCCGACAACGGCCACGTGGTGAAAAATGCCGTTCTCGGCATGGCCGGAAAGCGTTCCGCAGAGCTGGCCGCATGGATCGAGGCGCACGTGAGCTTCCCTGGTACCATGGTCGACCGAATCGTGCCCGCCGCCACCGACGCCTCACTCGCGGAAATCACCCAGGAACTTGGCGTTGAAGATCCCTGCGCCATCAGCTGTGAACCGTTCATTCAGTGGGTAGTGGAAGATAACTTTGTCGCCGGGCGTCCGGAGTGGGAGGTGGCAGGCGTACAGATGGTTGAGGATGTCCTGCCCTGGGAGCAGATGAAGCTGCGGATGCTGAACGGCAGTCACTCCTTCCTCGCGTATCTGGGCTACCTTGCCGGCTACGCGCACATAAATGAATGTATGCAGGACGACAGTTTACGCGAGGCGGCCCGCAGGCTGATGCTGAATGAGCAGGCCCCTACGCTGCGCATCACCAACGTTGATCTGACAGCCTATGCTGACAGCCTGCTTGACCGCTTCGCCAACCCGGCCCTACAGCATCGTACATGGCAAATCGCCATGGACGGCAGCCAGAAGCTGCCTCAGCGCATGCTGGAAGGGATCCGCATGCATCTTGAGCGTAACACCGCCTGGCCATTACTGGCGCTGGGGGTGGCGGGCTGGATGCGCTACGTCAGCGGTACGGACGAACAGGGCAACGCCATTGACGTACGCGATCCGCTGAGTGACAAGTTTCAGGCCATCGTCGCTACCAGCAGCGACGCAGAACGCGTTAGCGCCCTGCTGACGCTAAATGAAATCTTTGGCGACGACCTGCCGCAAAACTCTGTCTTTGTCGAGGCAATCACCAGCGCGTACCAGCGCCTCGTCCGGCTCGGCGCGCGCCAGGCCGTTATCGAAACGTTAAAAATTTAGCGATTATTGCGTTTAAGGCGAACGGTTTTATGCTCCGTTCGCCCTCCCTCTTCTCAATGCCCGATTTTTTCGTCAGGATGATAGATAGTTGTTACTACATCACAATTATTTATCGGAGCGCACGTGACCAAAACCAACCTGATCACCGGTTTTCTCGGCAGCGGTAAAACTACGTCCATTCTGCATTTGCTGGCCAATAAAGACCCGGTGGAAAAGTGGGCCGTGCTGGTCAACGAATTTGGCGAAGTGGGGATCGACGGCGCGTTGCTCGCCGACAGCGGCGCGATGGTGAAAGAGATCCCGGGCGGGTGTATGTGCTGCGTGAATGGTCTGCCGATGCAGGTCGGGCTGAATACGCTGCTGCGTCAGGGCAAGCCGGACCGTCTGCTGATTGAGCCCACCGGGCTGGGGCATCCTAAGCAAATCCTTGATTTACTGACCGCCCCGGTATACGAGCCGTGGCTTGAGCTGCGTGCGACGCTTTGCCTGCTCGACCCCCGCCAGCTGCTGGATGAAAAAGCGATCAATAATGACAATTTCCGCGACCAGCTCGCCTCGGCAGATATTATCGTGGCGAATAAATCCGATCGCGCGACAGCTGAGAGTCAGGCCGCGTTCCAGTCCTGGTGGCAGCAGGCTGGCGGTGGACGTCAGTATGTGCAGACGACCCAGGGCAACATTGATGGCGCCCTGCTCGACCTTCCCCGCCTCAACCAGACGCAACTGCCTGCCAGCGCTGAGCATTCGCATAGCCACGGCGCGAAGCAAGGCCTGGCTGCACTGAGCCTGCCGGAGCATCAGCGCTGGCGTCGCAACCTGAACAGCGGCCAGGGGCATCAGGCCTGCGGGTGGATCTTCGATGCCGATACGGTTTTCGACACCATTGGTATACTGGAATGGGCGAGACTCGCGCCGGTTGAGCGGGTAAAAGGGATCATGCGCACTCCGGATGGTCTGGTGCGCATTAACCGTCAGGGCGAGGATTTCTTTATTGAAACCCAGAACGTCGCGCCACCCGACAGCCGGATAGAGTTAATTAGTGCGGTTAATACCGACTGGAATGCCCTCCAGTCAAGCCTGTTGAAGCTTCGTTTAAGTTTGGGCGGCTAACGTTGCCCCTGATTTCACACATTGCTGAAGACTATGACGACTCGACTTCCTGCTATTTTATTGCTCAACGCTGCCGGCCTGGCGATCTTTTTCTCCTGGTATATCCCGGCGGATCACGGTTTCTGGTTCCCGCTGGATTCAGGGCTGTTCCACTTCTTTAACCAGGCGCTGGCGAAGAGTGAAGCCTTCCTGTGGCTGGTGGCGATCACCAACAACCGCGCGTTTGACGGCTGTTCGCTGCTGGCAATGGGCTGTCTGATGCTCTCCTTCTGGCTGAAGGAAGACAAAACGGGTCGTCGCCGTATTCTGATTATCGGCCTGGTGATGCTGCTGACAGCCGTGATTATCAACCAGCTGGCGCAGCATCTGATGCCGGTTAAACGCGCCAGTCCTTCGCTCTTTTTCCCGAATATTAACCGCGTCAGCGAGCTGCTTCATATTCCAACCAAAGATGCCTCGAAGGACAGTTTCCCGGGCGACCACGGTATGATGCTGCTGATTTTTGCAGGCTTCATGCTGCGCTATTTTGGTAAAAAAGCCTTCACCATCGCCCTGGTTATTGTGGTGGTATTTGCATTCCCGCGGGTGATGATTGGCGCTCACTGGCTGACAGATATCGCCGTAGGCTCCCTCACGGCGGTGTTAATTGGTTTACCGTGGGTGCTGATGACCCCACTGAGCGATCGCATAATAGGCATTTTTGATCGCTATCTTCCTGGCAAATTTAAACAAGCCGGAAACAAATAAATAACGAAAATTAACACCATTCATCAGGGATCGTTTTCGATCCCTGCGTCACTTCTTTTCGGCGTCATTCAACGCTGTCATCATCCCGTCATACAATTCGTGATAAAAATGAAGCAATTGCAGGGATTACCGATATGAATGGCGGCATTTTGAGCAATTCCGCGCTGTAACTTTGTGTATCACATTTTCTTATAAAAAAACGGACTTTTTTGCTCGCAATACCCCGTGCAATCGGTTAACCTCGAACTCGTTTTGCCCCACTGAGATAATTATTATCATGGTGAATAATTTTGTGCGTTGAGCCACAGTTTTCACCATAAAGAATTGTCTCATTGTGAACAGATTATTAGTCTCGTCACGGTTGGCATTTTTATAACGATATTTTCGTTAAGGACTTCAAGGGAAAACAAACAAAATGGTCAAATCTCAACCAATCTTGAGATATATCTTGCGGGGGATCCCGGCGATTGCAGTGGCGGTTCTGCTTTCGGCATGTAGTACGACGAACACCGCGAAGAATATGCATCCTGAGACGCGTGTTGTGGGAATGGAAGATTCCTCTTCACTGCAAGCCTCTCAGGATGAATTTGAAAATATGGTACGTAATCTCGACGTTAAGTCGCGTATTATGGATCAGTATGCTGACTGGAAAGGCGTGCGTTACCGTCTGGGCGGCAGCACCAAGAAAGGCATCGATTGTTCCGCGTTCGTACAGCGTACGTTCCGTGAGCAGTTTGGGTTAGACCTTCCGCGTTCTACTTATGAACAGCAGGAAATGGGTAAATCCATTTCGCGCACTAAACTGCGCACGGGCGATTTAGTCCTGTTCAGAGCGGGTTCAACCGGTCGACACGTTGGCATCTATATCGGTAACGATCAGTTTGTCCATGCTTCCACCAGCAGTGGTGTGACGATTTCCAGCATGAACGAACCTTACTGGAAGAAGCGCTACAACGAAGCTCGCCGCGTTCTGAGCCGTAGTTAATATTGCTGTCGTATCGTTGGTTATCCCTTGGCTGGCGATACGATAAAAAAAGCACTGCTCCGGCAGTGTTTTTTTTTGCCCGTTACACTGATAACTATCCAGCGGCATTTCAGGAATCACGACATCTATGTTTACCCGCTACTTCTCCAGCAACCGCAAGATTCTGTTTCTCAGTTTCCTTACGGGGTTATTCACTGCCCTGCTCCTGGGAGCATTACAGTTTTACTGGAGTTACCACAAGCGAGACGTCAGATTCGATACCCTTATTACCGATTTAAGCGTCTACATGGAGAGCTATTTCGATGAGCTCAAAATGTCGATTGATACGCTCCAGCCACTCACGCTGAACAGCTGCGAGGAAGTGAGTGCCGCCCTGACCTCCCGGGCGGCCTTTAGCATCAACGTGCGCGCCTTTTTGCTGGTCAGGGATAAAAACGCCTACTGCTCTTCCGCCACCGGCCCGATGAATGTCCCTCTGGAAGCGCTTATTCCTGAACTGCACATCAATAAACAGGTTGATATGGCGCTCCTGCCGGGCACCCCCATGATGCCGGACAAGCCCGCGATTGCCATCTGGTATCGCAACCCACTGGTGAAGGACGGCGGTGTATTTACCTCCGTTAATCTTAACCTGACTCCTTATCTCCTCTACACCTCAAGACAGGATGAGTTTGCCGGTATTTCCATCATTATTGGCGATTATGCGTTATCAACCCATTCCGGAACGCTGGTCTCTGCGCGTGATTTGCCTGATATCCCGGTCCGTACCGCCACGCTGAAAAATGTGCCTCTGACCATCCATGTTTATGCGGAAGCCTGGACGACCGATGAAGTGCTGTACGCCCTGTTTTTCGGCCTGGTCTGCGGTATCGCGGCGGGCCTGTTGAATTTCTATATTCTTACTATCCGTCTTAATCCGGGGAAAGAGATCCTAACGGCCATCAAACGCGACCAGTTTTACGTGGTCTATCAACCCGTCGTGGATGCGCAGTCGCTCAAAATTACCGGGCTGGAAGTCCTGATGCGCTGGAAGCATCCGGTGATGGGAGAAATTCCACCGGATGCCTTTATTAATTTCGCTGAAGCGCAGAAGCTGATTGTCCCGCTGACGCTGCATCTTTTTGACCTGATTATCCGCGATGCCCCTGTCCTGCAAACGGTGCTCCCGCCTGGGGCCAAGTTTGGGATCAACATCGCGCCCGGGCATCTGCATGCGGAAAGCTTTAAAGAGGATATGCGCGCGTTTGCCGCCGCCCTTCCACCCGATCACTTCCAGATTGTGCTGGAAATAACCGAGCGCGATATGATCAACCACCGCGAGGCTAATCAGCTGTTCGAATGGCTGCACGAAGAAGGTTTTGAAATTGCCATCGATGATTTTGGCACCGGCCACAGCGCGCTGATCTATCTGGAACGCTTCACGATGGATTACCTGAAAATTGACCGTGGCTTCGTGAATGCCATCGGGACTGAAACCGTCACCTCGCCAGTGCTTGACGCGGTGCTGACGCTGGCAGAACGCCTGAATATGTTAACCGTTGCCGAGGGTGTTGAAACGCCGGAGCAGGCGGCGTGGCTGCGCGAGCATGGCGTGAACTATCTTCAGGGCTACTGGATCGGCCGCCCAATGCCGCTGGAGCAGTTCAGGACGTGGCAACCCGACATCACGCTCGGGGAATAATTTCACAATCACGGCGCTGTCCCTTATTATTCTGTTCAACCGAGCCAGCCTGTGAACAAAGGGATCCGCCGCACTATGATTATGCGCGTTGTGTTGACGCTATTGGCGCTGGTGAGCCTGTCGAGCCAGGCGCAGACCATCAAAGAGAGCACGGCCTTTGCCGTCATTGGCGAGCCGAAGTACGCGGTTAACTTTAACCACTACGATTACGTTAACCCCGCCGCCCCGAAAGGCGGAAACGTGACGCTTTCCGCCACGGGAACGTTTGACAACTTTAACCGCTTTGCCCTGCGCGGCGTGGCGGCAGCGCGTACCGAATCCCTCTATGACACGCTGTTCGTCACCTCCGACGACGAGCCCGGCAGCTATTATCCCCTGGTCGCCGAGAACGTGCGTTACGCCGATGATTTCAGCTGGGCAGAAATCGCGATTAATCCGCGGGCGCGTTTTCACGACGGTACGCCGGTTAGCGCCCGTGACGTGGCATTCACCTTTCATAAATTTATGACCGAAGGCGTGCCGCAGTTTCGTCTGGTGTACAAGGGCACCACGGTGAAAGCCATCGCCCCGCTGACCGTGCGAATCGAACTCCCTGAGCCGAACAAAGAGAATATGCTGAGCCTGTTCTCCCTGCCCGTCATGCCCGAATCCTTCTGGAAAAATCATAAGCTGAGCGATCCCCTCTCTACCCCGCCGCTGGCCGGAGGGCCGTATCGCATTACCGACTGGCGAATGGGCCAGTACGTGATCTATTCCCGGGTGAAAGATTACTGGGCAGCCACGCTGCCGGTAAACCGGGGCCGCTGGAACTTTGATACAATCCGCTACGACTACTACCTGGATGATAACGTGGCCTTCGAGGCATTTAAGGCGGGCGCGTTTGATTTACGTGTCGAGAACAGCGCCAAAAATTGGGCGACCCGCTATATCGGAAAAAATTTCGCGAAAGGCTATATCGTTAAAGACGAACTCAAAAACGAATCCGCGCAGGACACGCGCTGGCTGGCGTTTAATATTCAGCGCCCGGTTTTTTCCGATCGTCGGGTGCGTGAAGCCATTACCCTGGCGTTTGATTTCGAATGGATGAACAAAGCGCTGTTTTACGGAGCCTACAGCCGGGCGAACAGCTATTTCCAGAATACTGAATATGCCGCCCGTGATTATCCCCACGCGGACGAGCTGGTTTTGCTGGCGCCAATGAAAGCGGAGCTCCCGCCGGAGGTGTTCACCCGCGTATTTGAACCGCCCAAATCCGACGGAAACGGGTTCGACCGGGACAACCTGCTGAAAGCCAGCAACCTGCTGGATGATGCTGGCTGGGTGCTGAAAAATCGGCAACGGGTTAATGTGCAAACCGGTAAACCGCTCAGCTTCGAACTGCTGATTGCCTCCGGCGCAAACGATCAGTGGGTGCTGCCATTTAAGAAGAACCTTGCCCGGCTTGGCGTCACCATGAATATCCGCCAGGTCGATATGGCCCAGTTAACCAACCGCAAGCGCAGTCGCGATTACGACATGATGCAGACCCTGTGGGCCGCGCAGCCGTGGCCGAGTTCAGATCTGCAAATCTCCTGGGCATCGGGGTATATCGACTCCTCCTACAACGCCCCGGGCGTAAAGAGCCCGGTGATAGATGCGCTGATTGCAAAAATTGTCGCCGCTCAGGGCGATAAGAACAAGCTTCTGCCGCTTGGCCGCGCGCTCGATCGGGTCTTAACCTGGAACTATTACATGCTGCCGATGTGGTATATGGGCGAAGATCGCGTGGCCCGCTGGGATAAATTCTCCCTGCCTGCCGTTCGCCCGGTCTACACCCTCGGCTTTGACACCTGGTGGTATGACGTGAATAAAGCCGCAAAACTGCCCGCAGAGCGGCGTTAAGGAGTGACGATGGGCGCTTATCTTATCCGCCGGCTGCTGTTAGTGATCCCGACGCTGTGGGCCATCATTACCATTAACTTTTTTATCGTCCAGATCGCCCCCGGCGGTCCGGTGGACCAGGCAATTGCGGCAATAGAATTTGGTCACGCTGGCGGCATGCCGGGCGGCGGCGGTGAAGGAATGGGGGCCAGCCATGCCCGGACGGGCGTGGGCAACATCAGCGAAAGCCACTACCGGGGCGGTCGCGGACTGGATCCGGAGGTGATCGCCGAGATCACCCATCGCTATGGTTTTGACAAGCCGCTGCACGAGCGTTATTTCAGGATGCTCTGGGATTATGTCCGTTTCGATTTTGGCGACAGCCTGTTTCGCAGCGCCTCGGTGTTAACCCTGATCAAACAAAGCCTGCCGGTTTCCATCACGCTCGGACTGTGGGGGACGCTGATTATTTATCTGGTCTCCATTCCGCTGGGGATCCGAAAAGCGGTCTACAACGGTAGCCGTTTCGATATCTGGAGCAGCACATTCATTATCATCGGCTACGCTATCCCGGCGTTTCTGTTTGCCGTGCTGCTGATTGTCTTTTTCGCCGGCGGCAGTTATTTCGACCTCTTCCCGCTGCGCGGGCTGGTCTCTGCGGATTTCAGCACCCTGCCGTGGTATCAGAAAATCACCGATTACTTCTGGCACATCACGCTTCCGGTGCTGGCGACGGTCATCGGCGGTTTTGCGGCGCTTACGATGCTGACCAAAAACGCCTTTCTTGATGAGATCCGCAAACAGTACGTCGTCACCGCGCGCGCCAAAGGCGTCGGTGAAAAGCAGATCATGTGGAAGCACGTTTTTCGTAACGCCATGCTGCTGGTGATTGCCGGTTTCCCCGCCACGTTCATCAGTATGTTTTTTACCGGCTCGCTGCTGATAGAGGTGATGTTCTCGCTCAACGGATTAGGGCTGCTGGGCTATGAGGCCACCGTCTCCCGTGATTATCCGGTGATGTTTGGCACACTCTACATTTTCACCCTGATCGGCCTGCTGCTGAACATCATCAGCGATATCAGCTATACGCTGGTCGATCCCCGTATCGATTTTGAGGGCCGCTGATGTCGCGTTTAAGCCCCGTCAATCAGGCCCGCTGGGCGCGCTTTCGCCACAACCGTCGCGGCTACTGGTCGCTGTGGATCTTCGCCGTCCTGTTCGCCTTAAGTATGTGTTCGGAACTGATTGCCAACGATAAACCCCTGCTGGTGCATTTCAAAGACCGCTGGTATGTGCCGGTGCTGACTACCTACAGCGAAAGCGATTTTGGCGGCCCGTTTGCGACGCCAGCCGAGTACCAGGATCCCTGGTTACGTGAACAGATAGCGCAGCACGGCTGGGCTATCTGGGCGCCGATTCGTTTTGGCGCGAACAGT
Organism: Enterobacter cloacae complex sp. 302F9; assembly: GCF_050030335.1. Classification (NCBI taxonomy): domain Bacteria; kingdom Pseudomonadati; phylum Pseudomonadota; class Gammaproteobacteria; order Enterobacterales; family Enterobacteriaceae; genus Enterobacter; species Enterobacter cloacae complex sp. 302F9. The sequence goes on from NZ_JBLGUC010000001.1 coordinate 3,155,316, forward strand.
ATTAACTTCGCCACGTCCACCCCCTTCCCTTCGCCGCCTTCCGCGCAAAACTGGCTGGGAACGGACGCCAACGGCGGCGATGTGCTGGCGCGCATTCTCTATGGCACCCGCATCTCGCTCCTGTTTGGGCTGCTGCTGACGCTCTTTAGCAGCGTAATGGGCGTTGTGGCGGGCGCCGTGCAGGGCTATTACGGGGGTAAAATAGATTTATGGGGACAGCGCGTGATTGAAGTCTGGTCCGGTATGCCGACGCTGTTTCTGATTATCCTGCTGTCCAGCGTGGTACAGCCTGGCTTCTGGTGGCTGCTCGGGATCACCGTCCTGTTCGGCTGGATGGCGCTGGTCGGCGTGGTACGCGCGGAGTTTCTGCGTACGCGGAATTACGACTATATTCGCGCCGCGCAGGCGTTAGGCGTGAGCGATGGCGCAATCATCTTCCGCCACATGCTTCCCAATGCGGTGGTGGCGACCCTTACCTTCCTGCCGTTTATTTTGTGCAGCTCCATCACCACCCTGACGTCGCTTGATTTTCTTGGTTTCGGTTTGCCGCTGGGCTCACCGTCCCTTGGCGAACTGCTGTTGCAGGGCAAAAACAATCTCCAGGCCCCCTGGCTGGGCATCGCCGCATTCCTCTCCGTGGCGGTGCTGCTTTCCCTGCTGATTTTTATTGGCGAAGCCGTGCGCGATGCCTTCGATCCCAACAAGGCGGTATGACATGACCCGGCCTCTTCTGAGCATAGAGAATCTGTCGATTGCGTTTTCAAAACAGGGCGAATCACGCACGGTGGTGACGGATTTATCGTTGCAGATCCAGCGCGGAGAGACGCTGGCGCTGGTCGGGGAATCCGGCTCCGGTAAGAGCGTTTCGGCGCTGTCGGTGCTGCGCCTGCTCCCTTCCCCGCCGGTCAGCTATCCGCAGGGGGATATTCTGTTCCATGGACAATCGCTGCTGAACGCTGACGAGCAAACCCTGCGCGGCATTCGTGGCAACAACATCGCCATGATTTTTCAGGAGCCGATGGTGTCGCTCAACCCACTGCATACCCTGGAAAAACAGCTCTATGAAGTGCTGTCACTTCATCGGGGAATGCGTAAAGAGGCAGCGCGGGGTGAAATTCTGGACTGCCTTGAACGCACCGGTATCCGTAATGCGGCGAAACGGCTGAACGATTTCCCGCACCAGCTTTCCGGCGGCGAGCGCCAGCGCGTGATGATTGCAATGGCCCTGCTCACGCGCCCCGAACTGCTGATTGCCGATGAACCTACTACCGCGCTGGACGTCACGGTACAGGCACAAATTCTGCAACTGCTGCGCGAACTGCGCGACGAGCTGAACATGAGCCTGCTGTTTATTACGCACAACCTGAGCATCGTGAAAAAGCTCGCTGACGCGGTGGCCGTGATGCAAAACGGCCGCTGCGTGGAACAGAACCGGGCATCCGCCCTGCTGAGCGCGCCTCAGCACCCGTATACACAGCGCCTGCTCGATAGCGAACCCGCTGGCGACCCGGTTCCGCTTAACGCTGACAGCGCGCCGTTGCTGAGGGTTGAGGGGCTGTCGGTGTCATTCCCGATCCGCAAAGGCATTTTGCGTCGCGTGGTCGATCACAATCATGTTCTGAAAGACATGAGCTTCGCTCTGCGTCCGGGCGAATCGCTTGGGCTTGTGGGCGAGTCCGGTTCAGGCAAAAGCACCACCGGCCTGGCGCTGCTGCGCCTGATCGCCTCTCAGGGAAGCATTGTTTTTGACGGCATGCCGCTGCAAAACCTGAATCGCCGGATGATGCTTCCCGTGCGTCCGCGGATGCAGGTGGTATTTCAGGATCCAAACTCTTCGCTTAACCCGCGCCTGAGCGTATTACAGATTATTGAAGAGGGCCTGCGCGTCCACCAGCCGACCATGACGGCGCAACAGCGTGAAATCGACGTGATGCGGGTGATGGCGGAAGTGGGTTTAGATCCCGAGACCCGGCACCGGTATCCGGCTGAGTTTTCCGGCGGACAGCGCCAGCGTATAGCGATTGCCCGCGCGCTGATCCTGAAACCGGAGCTGATCGTGCTGGACGAGCCAACCTCTTCCCTGGACCGCACCGTGCAGGCGCAAATTCTGGCGCTGCTGAAGGGGCTACAGGAAAAGCATCGGCTGGCCTATATCTTTATCAGCCACGATTTACAGGTGGTGCGTGCGCTTTGCCATCAGGTGGTGGTATTGCGGCAGGGAGAAGTCGTTGAGCAGGGAGAGTGCCAGCGCGTATTCACCGCGCCGACGCAGGATTACACGCGCCAGCTATTGTCCGCTGACTAGCACTCAGAAAGGATATTGACCGGAGAACGGCTCGGCAATGGCCACGCCGAAGTTTTTCAGACGACAGGTGGCGGCAAACTCATCCTGGCTGTTAACAAACAGGCACGGCTCACCTTCGCATTCCAGCACGGAGCTGTCCACTTCGATGTCCGTCAGCGCCTGGCTGAGACGTTCCATGACCGGCCACGCATTTTCATCGCTCGGGCTGAGCAGTTTGAGGGCCACCAGACAATTATCCTCCCCGGCAACGCTTTGCGGAATCGGTTCAACTTTCGAACCTGCAAAACCCGTCGACCAGCGATAGCTCTGGGGCAAGCGATGGACAATGGAGAGTTGTAATGTATTCACGTTCAGATCCCCGGAAGCAAATTTACTTCACAATTTATTTACATTTATAGTAACACATCATCGCCAACCTGCACTGTTTAGCGGATTTTATAGGCGTTGCAGGCTCGCGTCGGCGCTATATGTACCCGTTTCTGCGATCTAACTCAACCTTTTTAAATACAATGATGTGACTTTTTACATAAATAGATTTTACATAAAAGAAACAAACACAGGGTAAACGAACGGAGGGTTGGTTGATATGGGTCAACAAAAAGGCCCGTCACGGGCCTTAAGTGGTCATTTATGCGCCGTCTTTCGCGGCCGGCTGGCGTAAAGATAGAAGAGTATGGAGCAGGTCGCGCAGAGGGCAATCGCCCACAGCATCGGCCAGGCGGTATTAAACGTCGCCGTCGAGAGCAGCGCCCCGACTATCGCGCCAATTCCGAAACGGAACGTTCCTGCCAGCGACGAGGCGGTGCCCGCCATATGCGGAAATTCGTCGAGGATCACCGCCATCGCGTTGGATGAAACCATCGACACGCAGCCGACAAACGCCGCCACGCCCACCACCAGCGCCCAGAAACCGACGCCCAGCAACGCGCTCAATACCAGCCAGATAGCCATCACGAACTGGATCCACAGCCCGGCTCGGAACATATTCAGCGCCCCAACCCGCCGGACAAAGCGGCTGTTGATAATGGTCATCACAAACAGGAACACAATATTCAGCGCGAAGTAGTAACCAAAATGCTGGGGTGACACATGGTTCAGTTCGATGTACACAAACGGCCCCGCGCTCAGGAACGAGAACATTCCGGCAAAGCTGAAGCCGCTGGCCAGCATATAGCTGAGCACACGCTTATGGCGAAACAGCGAGGCAAAGTTGCCAAGCGTGGTGCGAATGTGGAACTTCTGACGTCGCTCGACCGGCAGCGTTTCATCGATAAAGACGAAGATCATCACCGAGGCCAGCAGCGCGGCAATCGCCAGGATCCAGAAAATCGCATGCCAGCTGAACCACACCAGGACCGCCCCGCCCACCATGGGGGCGACCAGCGGCGCAATTGTCGTGACCAGCATGACGAACGACATCATGCGTGAGAACTCTTCCTTCGGGTAGACGTCGCGCATCAGCGCGTTAATCACCACGCTTGCCGCAGCCGCCGCCAGGCCATGGAAGAAGCGCATCACAATCAGCTGATCGATACTCTGCGCCAGCGCGCAGGCCACCGCCGCCGCGGCAAATATCAATGTCCCGCCCAGGATAACCGGTTTACGCCCCAGGCTGTCGGCCATTGGGCCATAAAAGAGCTGACCGAGGGCAAAACCAAGAATGTAGGTGCTGAGCGTCATCTGCGCGCTGCCTGCCGGTACGCCAAACTGCGCGGAAATCACCGGCAGCGCGGGCAGATACATATCGATAGACAGCGGCATCAGCATGGCCAGCAGGCCAAGGATAAATACAATTTTAAACGACGAGTGTGGCCTGGTGGTCACAGGGTTCTCCTGAATTTAGCGTGAAGGCAGCCCGACGCTGGCAATCTCTTCTTCCGTCAGCGGGCGATATTCCCCTGGCGCCAGGTCTGGATCGAGTTCAATCGCGCCAATACGTTCACGATGCAGCCCCACAACGTGGTTGCCCACGGCGGCAAACATCCGTTTCACCTGGTGGTAGCGGCCTTCACTGATGGTCAGACGGACGTCCGTGGGGGTGAGGATTTCCAGCACCGCCGGTTTGGTCAGATCCTTCTCATTATGCAGCTGAACGCCTTTCGCGAATTGCTCTGCCGTGTCATCCGAGACCGGAGACTCAAGCGTCACCCGATAGGTTTTCTCGCAGTGATGGCGCGGGGAGGTGATGCGGTGCGACCACTGGCCGTCATCGGTCATCAGCACCAGGCCGGTGGTATCGATATCCAGTCGCCCTGCCGCATGCAGCTTGTGCGCCACAGGTTCGTCGAGGAAGTAGAGCACCGTCGGGTGATCCGGATCGTCCGTTGAACAGACGTAACCTTCCGGTTTGTTGAGCATGAAGTAGCGCGGGCCATTCTGCTGGGTCAGCGGGTTGCCGTCATACTCCACCTGGTGCTCAGGCTGGAGTTTAAAAGCGCTGTCTTTCACAATGTCGCCGTCCACGGTTACGCGGCTGGCGCGAATTTCACGCCCGGCAATAGCGCGGCTTACGCCGAGTTGCTGAGCGATAAACTTATCAAGTCGCATGAAATCTTTTTAGCCTTAATGGTGCTGGAAGTCGGACTACGCGTCCGAAAAAGAAGCAGTCAGAAACAGTTCAGTATAATGGTCTGGTTGCGCCACTCAAGGGAAAAAGTTTCGTGGCATACTATATGCGAGTTAACTGAATAGAGAAGCCATGACGTTCACATTACGCCCCTATCAGCAGGAAGCCGTTGATGCCACCCTCGCCTGGTTTCGCAAGCATCGGGAGCCCGCCGCCATCGTTCTCCCGACCGGAGCCGGTAAAAGCCTGGTGATTGCCGAACTGGCGCGCCTGGCCCGCGGACGCGTGCTGGTGCTGGCGCACGTCAAAGAGCTGGTGGCGCAAAACCACGCCAAATATTGCGCGCTCGGCCTGGAGGCCGACATTTTTGCCGCCGGACTGAAGCGCAAAGAGAGCCACGGAAAAGTGGTGTTTGGCAGCGTACAATCCGTTGCGCGCAACCTGGAACTGTTTCGCAGCGAGTTTTCCCTGCTGATTGTCGATGAGTGTCACCGCATCAGCGATGACGACGACAGCCAGTATCAGCAAATCCTCACTCATCTGAAAAAGGTGAATCCTCACCTCCGTCTGCTTGGCCTCACCGCCACGCCGTTTCGTCTGGGCAAGGGCTGGATTTATCAGTTTCATTATCACGGCATGGTGCGTGGCGATGAAAAGGCCCTGTTCCGCGACTGTATCTATGAGCTTCCGCTGCGCTACATGATCAAGCACGGCTACCTGACGCCGCCGGAGCGGCTGGATATGCCCGTCGTGCAGTACGATTTCAGCCGCTTACAGGCGCAAAGCAACGGGCTGTTCAGCGAGGCAGATCTTAACCATGAGCTGAAAAAACAGAAGCGGATCACGCCGCATATCATCAGCCAGATTGAAGAGTTCGCACAAACGCGCAAAGGGGTGATGATTTTTGCTGCCACTGTCGAACACGCGCGCGAAATTACGGGGCTGCTGCCCGCCGACGACGCGGCGTTAATTACCGGTGAAACCCCCGGCCCGGAGCGCGACAGCCTGATTGAGGACTTCAAAGCTCAGCGGTTCCGCTATCTGGTGAATGTCTCCGTACTAACCACCGGCTTTGACGCCCCGCACGTCGACCTGATTGCGATTCTTCGCCCGACGGAATCCGTCAGCCTGTATCAGCAGATTGTTGGCCGCGGGCTGCGTCTGGCGCCGGGCAAAACCGACTGTCTGATCCTTGATTACGCCGGTAACCCGCACGATCTCTATTCGCCGGAAGTCGGCACGCCAAAAGGCAAGAGCGACAACGTGCCCGTTCAGGTTTTTTGCCCTGCCTGCGGGTTTGCCAACACCTTCTGGGGGAAAACCACCGCCGACGGCACGCTGATCGAACATTTTGGCCGCCGCTGTCAGGGCTGGTTTGAAGACGATGAAGGCCATCGCGAACAGTGTGATTTCCGCTTCCGCTTCAAAAACTGCCCGCAGTGCAATGCCGAAAACGACATTGCCGCCCGCCGCTGTCGGGAGTGCGACATGGTCCTGGTCGACCCGGACGACATGCTGAAAGCGGCGCTGAAGCTGAAAGATGCGCTGGTGCTGCGCTGTTCCGGCATGGCCTTACAGCCCGGCGCGGATGAAAAAGGCGAGTGGCTAAAAATTACCTACTACGACGAGGATGGCGCAGACGTCAGCGAGCGGTTCCGGGTCCAGACGCCCGCCCAGCGCACCGCGTTCGAGCAGCTCTTTATCCGCCCGCATACCCGCACGCCTGGCGTGCCGCTGCGCTGGATAACCGTGGCCGATATCGTGCGCCAGCAGGCGTTACTGCGCCATCCTGATTTTGTTGTCGCCCGTAAAAAAGGGCAGTTCTGGCAGGTGCGTGAGAAGGTCTTTGACTATGAAGGACGCTTTCGCCGGGCAAACGAATTGCGCGGTTAACGGGACTTTTCGTTGATGCGCGAGCCATTTGAGTATAAAATGCCGCCCGCTTCACATCCGTGAGGCAGAACACTCACCTGCTGCTGGGTCGCCTGTAGTAGGGTTTTAAATACAGAGAGAAATCAATGTTCACTATCGAAGCAGAAGTACGTAACGTGCAGGGTAAGGGTGCGAGCCGCCGCCTGCGTACCGCAAACAAGTTCCCGGCTATCGTTTACGGTGGCGAAGCTGCTCCAGTTGCTATTGAACTGGATCACGACAAAGTATGGAACATGCAGAACAAAGCTGAATTCTACAGCGAAGTTCTGACCATCGTTGTTGACGGTAAAGAAGAAAAAGTGAAAGTTCAGGCTGTTCAGCGTCACGCGTTCAAGCCAAAACTGACTCACATCGACTTCGTTCGCGCGTAATCGCAAACCTGTCGAGAAAAACCCCGCGTTTGCGGGGTTTTTTTATGGCTGTTACTTACCGCCTGAAGTGCGACGCTGAAGCTGGTCGCGCAGATTCGGCGGTGTGCCTTTAATGGTCAGCGTGTCGGTGGCCGGGTCCCAGAAGATACGTTCCCCGAGCAGCATGGCATCAAAGTTAATGGTTAACCCACCGCCGCTACCGGCAAATTTCGTCAGCTGACGCAGCGTACTGCGATCCGCCGGGAAGCTCTCTTCCAGCTCATAGCCTTTTTCCGCAGTAAATTCCTGGAAGCTGACTTCGCTGACGCCTGCCAGCTCTTTGGACAGCGACTCCAGCTCAATCTCTTCTCCAGCCTGTAGCTGCTCGTTGCAGTAGCTGTAAACCTGCTGACGCACGGTCTGACGCTCAGATTTATCAAGCTGCGCCTCAGCCGTAAAGTCATCCACCGCCTGGAGGAGACCTTTGTTCTGCGCTTTGGCATTCAGCCCTTCGCTGGCGCCGAGGAAGTCCATAAAGAAATCCGCCACTTTGCGGCCCACGCGGCCTTTAAGGAAGGTCAGATAGCGCGTTGATTCCGGGTTGGTTTCCCATTCGGTTAAATCGATACGCGCCACAATATCCGCATGGTTGATATCCAGGTAGTGCGTTGAGCTGATATCCAGCTGCTCGTTCACGCGCATACTGCTTAAGTTATTCAGCACGGTGACCAGCAGATACTCTACCGCCAGATAGCGGTAGTGGCAGAACAGGACGATACCGCCATCGGCGAAGGGATATTTCGCCAGCTCGTCACGCAGACGGCCAGTAGCAGCGCGGCTGAATGCCAGGAAATCCTCTTCGCCCTGACGTTGCAGGCGCAGGCTATCCGCCAGTTCGCTCTCTTCGCTGAACAAGCCATAGGCTTTATTTTTCGCGCTGTAGACGCGATGCAACTCCGCCATCATCTCGACAACGGTAGGCGTTGGTTCCAGTAACGAATCGCGCAGCACCACTTCAAGGGTTTGCTCATCACGCTTGATAAGCTGGTGCAAGGCAATCTGGTTGATTTCCAGACTCATGATAAACTCTCCTTTTAGACCGGGCGGTATTCAACCACCACCAACGCATGTGTGCAACAGAAGATAAAAAAGGGGAAAAAAAGCTGTTGCTACGGTAATATGTCGCCCTTCTCTCAACAAACTGATTTTGATTTATGCCACAACATTCCCGCTACAGTGACGAACACGTTGAACAATTGCTCAGTGAGCTGGTCAACGTACTGGAAAAACATAAAACGCCAACCGATCTCTCCCTGATGGTTTTGGGAAATATGGTTACCAACCTGATCAATACCAGCGTTGCTCCGGCTCAGCGTCAGGCGATCGCCAAATCTTTCGCCCAGGCTTTGCAGTCCTCCGTTAGCGACGACCAGGCACACTAAGGGAAACGAACAACAGTTTATGGTGACGAATCGTCAGCGCTACCGTGAAAAAGTCTCCCAGATGGTCAGCTGGGGGCACTGGTTTGCCCTGTTCAACATTCTGTTGGCGATGGTGCTCGGCTGCCGTTATCTGTTTGTGGCGGACTGGCCAACCACGTTAACCGGGCGCATCTACTCGTGGATGAGCCTTGTTGGTCACTTTAGCTTTCTGGTCTTCGCCACCTATCTGCTGATCCTGTTCCCACTGACGTTTATCGTCATGTCGCAGCGGCTGATGCGCTTCCTGTCCGCCATTCTTGCGACGGCGGGCATGACGCTGTTGCTGATCGACAGCGAAGTCTTTACTCGCTTCCACCTGCACCTGAATCCTGTCGTCTGGGAGCTGGTGATTAACCCGGATCAGAACGAGACCGCGCGCGACTGGCAGCTGATGTTTATCAGCGTGCCGATTATCCTGCTGATCGAAATGCTGTTCGCCACGTGGAGCTGGCAAAAACTCCGCAGTCTGACCCGACGCCGCCATTATGCGAAGCCCGTCGCGGCGCTCTTTTTCGCCTCATTTATCGGTTCGCACCTGATGTATATCTGGGCAGATGCGAACTTCTACCGCCCGATTACCATGCAGCGCGCAAATCTGCCGCTCTCCTATCCGATGACGGCGCGTCGTTTCCTCGAAAAACACGGCCTGCTGGACGCGCAGGAGTATCAGCGTCGTCTGGTCGAACAGGGTAATCCGGAAGCGGTCAGCGTGCAGTATCCCCTGAGCGATCTGAAATATCGCGACATGGGCCGCGGTCAGAACGTGCTGCTGATTACCGTCGATGGCCTGAACTATTCCCGCTATGAGAAGCAGATGCCAGCGCTGGCTGAATTCGCTGAGAACAACATCGTATTCACTCAGCATATGAGCTCCGGTAATTCGACCGACGCGGGTATTTTCGGCCTGTTCTACGGCATTTCACCGAGCTATATGGACGGCGTGCTGTCGGCCCGTATTCCGGCGGCATTGATTACCGGGCTTAATCAGCAGGGCTACCAGCTGGGGCTGTTCGCCTCTGATGGTTTCAACAGCTCGCTGTACCGCCAGGCGCTGCTGTCTGATTTCTCACTGCCCGCCGCGCAGAGCCAGTCTGACGATCGGACCGCTGACCAGTGGATAGACTGGCTGAAGCGCTATGCGCAGGAAGATAACCGCTGGTTCTCCTGGGTTGCGTTTAACGGCACAACGCTTGATGACAGCAATCAGAAAGGCTTCGCGCGCCGCTATAGCCGTGCGGCGGGCGATGTCGATGCGCAGATCGGCCGCGTGCTGACCGCCCTGCGCGACGCGGGCAAGCTGGATAATACGGTCGTGATTATCACGGCGGGGCATGGCGTGCCGCTCGGCGACGAGGCGAAGGGCATGGAGTGGTCGCGTCCGAACCTGCATGTTCCCCTGGTGATCCACTGGCCGGGCACTCCCGCGCAGCGCATCAACATGCTCACCGACCATAAAGACGTCATGACCACGTTAATGCAACGGCTGCTGCACGTCAGCACACCGGCAATTGAGTACTCGCAGGGACAAGACCTCTTTAGCGCCACGCGGCGTCATAACTGGGTCACGGCTGCTGGCGGAAACACGCTGGTGGTGACCACGCCAACGTTGTCCCTGGTGCTGAACAGCAATGGCAATTACCAGACGTATAACCTCGGAGGTGAGAAGCTGAAAGACCAGAAGCCGCAGCTCAGTTTGCTGTTGCAGGTGCTGACAGACGAGAAGCGCTTTATCGCTAACTGATTATTTATGAATCAGTTAGCGTTGCTTGCCCCTTGCATTCAAAAAGGAATCGAGTAGTATTCTTTTTATGCGTCGGCACGTAGCGCAGCCTGGTAGCGCACCGTCATGGGGTGTCGGGGGTCGGAGGTTCAAATCCTCTCGTGCCGACCAAAACTACACAAAAAAACCAGCCGCTTATGGCTGGTTTTTTATTGCCTGTCTCCGCATGCGCAATGCTTAGTGTTTTTCACGCCCACCGAGAAAGAAAATCCCCAGCGGAATCGCCAGCAGGACGGTGAACACCAGGCTGTAAACAAAGATCATCGCCGATTGCAGGACAAACATGCTGGTTGTCCAGGCAGAGAGCGGGATGTTGTACTGCTCAATCACACCGACAATGGTTGCTCGCCCCACGCATGCAGCAGCAATCATAAACACAACCAGTAACGCCAGCAGGAACTTGCGGCCTTCAGGTGTCTTCAGTTTTTCCCCTACCATCTCCCCTCCCTTTACAGATGAATAACAATAATTAACGCGTAAAATAACACGATTGCCGCATCGACTCCAACACAGCATTAAACACCAATAAATGAACATAAAAGCAGTGCATTACTCCGTTTAAAATGAAAATATGAGTAAATTGCGCCAACTATTCACGTGCTATATGTTAGTCTTTCCAGGATCGTTTTAACAAAAAGGAATGACAGTGAAAAACGCACCTAAATTTGCCATCGCCCTCATCGCCGCTGCGTGCGCCAGCACCAGTGCTTTCGCCAGCGAAACCCAGAAAGAGCAGCCGCTGGAAAAAGTTGCTCCGTATCCGCAAGCGGACAAAGGGATGAAGCGCCAGGTTATTCAGCTCCCGGCTCAGCAGGATGAAGCAAATTTCAAAGTTGAGCTGTTAATCGGCCAGACGCTGGAAGTGGACTGCAACCAGCATCGCCTGGGCGGCCAGCTGGAAAGCAAAACGCTGGAAGGCTGGGGCTATGACTACTATGTCTTCGACAAAGTAACCTCGCCAGTCTCCACCATGATGGCGTGCCCGGACGGCAAGAAAGAGAAGAAATTTATTACCGCGTATCTGGGTGATAACAGTCTGCTGCGCTATAACAGCAAGCTGCCGATCGTCGTATACACGCCGGAAAACGTGGATGTGAAATATCGCGTATGGAAGGCGGATGAGACGGTAGGACAAGCGGTAGTTCGTTAATAATAAGTCGGGTGGCGCTCTCACTTACCCGACCAGGAAAGGGTGCGTTCTGGTGCCCTCACCCCAACCCTCTCCCACCGGGAGAGGGAGAAAACACTAAAAACGGTAACGGATGTTACCGTTTTGCGTTTACCTTACAGCGCGACATCCGCTACCGGCTTGCTTTCCGCCTGAGGCTTCAGCTCTGCCTTTGGCGCAGCATCCGCAGCCTGCGGTTTGACGTATTGCAGTTGCAGAACACGGCTGGTGTATTCCAGCTCTTGTTCCGTGGCTTCAACGTTACCGTTCAGCTTCGTACCGTAGGATGGAATAATGGTTTTCAGCTTCGCCTGCCATTCCGGACTGGATACTTTGTCCTTAAACACTTTTTCCATCAGGTGCAGCATGATTGGCGCAGCGGTAGACGCCCCCGGAGATGCCCCCAGCAGCGCGGCAATGGTGCCATCCTTATCGCTTACCACTTCGGTGCCCAGACGCAGCACGCCGCCCTCTTTCGGATCGCGTTTGATAATCTGCACGCGCTGACCCGCCTGCCACAGACGCCAGTCTTCTTTCTTCGCCTGCGGATAGTACTCTTTCAGCGCCTCGAAGCGTTCTTCATCAGAGAGCATCACCTGGCTAATCAGGTATTTCACCAGATCGAAGTTATCCAGCCCCACGTCCATCATTGGCTTAACGTTTGACGTCGTGGTCGCGCTCAGCAGATCCCACAGGGAACCGTTTTTCAGGAATTTGGTGGAGAATGTGGCAAACGGCCCGAACAGCACTACGCGCTTACCGTCCAGCATGCGGGTGTCGATATGCGGAACGGACATCGGTGGTGCGCCCACAGAGGCCTGACCGTACACTTTAGCCAGATGACGGTTAACCACTTCCGGGTTTTCCGACACCAGGAACTGGCCGCCGACGGGGAAGCCCGCGTAGTCGTCCGCTTCCGGAATACCGGACTCCTGCAACAGTTTCAGCGCCGCGCCGCCCGCACCGATAAACACGAACTTCGCCTTAATCACATGCTCGGCTTCGTTGTTTTTCAGATCGGCAACGGTCACGCTCCAGCTGTTATCCGCGTTGCGCTTGAAACCACGCACTTCGGAGCTGAGTTGCAGGTTAAAGTTCTCTTTTTTCTTCAGAGAGGACACCAGCTGACGGGTGATTTCACCGTAGTTAACGTCAGTACCAATTTCAGTGCGGGTCGCCGCTACTTTCTGGTTCGGATCGCGGCCTTCCATGACCAGCGGCGCCCACTCTTTGATTTGAGCGTGATCTTCAGAGTATTTCATCCCGCGGAAAAGCGTGCTCTGTTGCAGGGCAGCGTAGCGCGCGCGCAGGAAGTTGACGTTTTGATCGCCCCACACAAAGCTCATGTGCGGTACGGTGTTGATGAAGGAGTGCGGATTGTGCAACACACCGCTGTTCACCTGGTGAGACCAGAACTGACGTGAGATCTGGAACGCTTCGTTGATCTCTACCGCCTTCTCGATACTAATGGAACCGTCCTTTTTCTGCGGCGTATAGTTCAGTTCCATGAGTGCCGAGTGCCCCGTCCCGGCGTTGTTCCAGCCGTTAGAGCTTTCCTGTGCCACGCCATCGAGGCGCTCGACCATGGTCATGGACCAGTTCGGCTCTAATTCCTGAAGATACGTTCCCAGCGTGGCGCTCATGATGCCGCCACCAATTAAAAGGACATCCGTTTCCTGCTCTTTTGGTGCGTCAGCCTTCGCTGCCATCGAGACGGCGTTCAGCCCCACGGCCAGAGAAAAGAGCACGGCAGTCATTTTTTTCATCATTTATGCCTTAGTTGAATAGTGCTTGATGCGTGGAAATTACAGGTGAAACACGCTGCGGTGGCACGGTAGCAACTTTTAAATATTGTTTAAAGGTTACGAAATTATTGTAATTGTGAAATTTAATGATGGATTGTTTGTAGGGATTTGGCAGACAGGCTGGCACCCGACGATTTTCCTGGCTATCATGCTGCACTTTGTGATCGCGCGCACGGAAGCCTGCCCCTACCAGCGAATTGTTATGTCATTACCCCACTCGTCTGTACCTCAAGAAGGCCATGTCGCCACTGTTTTACGTTCGCCTCACCGTCTGATGCGCGAAACCCTGGCCGGTGTGATTACCGCGCTGGCGCTGATCCCGGAAGTGATTTCGTTTTCCGTGGTCGCGGGCGTGGATCCGAAAGTGAGCCTTATCGCCTCCGTGGTGCTCTGTTTCGCCCTTTCCCTGCTCGGCGGGCGTCCGGCCATGGTGACGGCGGCGGCAGGTTCCGTCGCGCTGGTGATTGGGCCGATGGTCCATCAACACGGCGTACAGTACATTCTGCCCGCAGTGGTGATGGCAGGCGTGATTCAGATCCTGTTCGGCGCGCTGGGTATGGCGCGGCTGATGCGCTTTATTCCCCAGTCGGTGATGACCGGGTTTGTTAACGCCCTTGGCATTTTGATTTTCTTTGCCCAGGTGCCCCATTTCTGGAGCCGAAGCCCGCTGATTGTGGGCCTGTTCGTGCTGACGCTGCTGATTGTGCTGTGGGTGCCACGCTATATCAAAAGCGTGCCCTCCCCGCTGATTGCCATTGTGCTGCTGACTTTGTTCACCGTCACCAGCGGGCAAATCCTGCCGACGGTAGGGGATGAAGGTTCCATGGGCGGCGGTTTGCCGGGCTTTACGCAACTGCTGGTGCCGCTCAATCTGGAAACCCTGAGCATCATCTGGCCGTGCGCGCTAAGTATCGCTTTCGTTGGCCTGCTGGAATCCTTGTTGACGGCAAAACTGGTGGACGAGCTGACCGCTACCCCCTCCAGTAAGCGCCGCGAGAGCATCGGGCTGGGCGTGGGCAATATTATGGCCGGGTTCTACGGCGGCATTGCGGGCTGCGCGATGATTGGGCAGACCATCGTTAACGTGGAGATGGGGAAAGGCAGAAGCCGTATCTCCACCCTTGCGGCGGGCATCGTATTGCTGGTGCTGGTTACGGCGCTCAGCGAGGTGATGGCCAAAATTCCGATGGCGGTACTGGCGGGAATTATGGCCATTGTGGCCGTCAAGACCTTTAGCTGGCATAGCGTTCAGCCCGGAACGCTGAAAAACGCGCCGGTGGCTGAAACCGTCGTGATGCTGGTGACGGTTGTGGCAACGGTTTTCACCGGCAACCTGGCGATTGGCGTGCTGGGCGGGATTGTGATGATGTTCATCCTCCCTGCCCGACTTAAGCAAAAAGCGCTGGCTACAGAAGAAAAATCGTCGCCAGTCCAAGAAAAATAAAGAAACCGCCGGTATCGGTAATGGCGGTGATCATCACGCTCGACCCCACCGCGGGGTCGCGCCCCAGCCGGGTCATGGTCAACGGGATAATCACGCCCATCATCGCCGCCACCAGCAGGTTCAGCACCATCGCCAGCATCATGACCCCGCCCAGCGCCATATCATCATACAGCCACCAGGTGATGCCGCCCATGATGCCGCCCCAGACCAGGCCGTTAATCAGCGCGACGCCCATCTCCCTGAAAATCAGCCACGAGAAATTACCCGGCTGTATGTTTTCCAGCGCCAGGGCGCGAACGATCATGGTGATAGTCTGGTTACCGGTGTTCCCGCCGATCCCCGCCACAATCGGCATCAGCGACGCCAGGGCCACCAGCTGGGAAATGGTATGTTCGAAGCCGTCAATAACGCGGGACGCCACGAACGCGGTGCATAAATTGATGGCGAGCCACGCCCAGCGCGTTTTGACGGCCTTGCCGACGGAGGCATGAACGTCATCTTCGGCACTGATCCCGCCAAGGGCACGCAGGTCGTTATCGGTCTCTTCATAGACCACGTCAACGATCTCATCGATGGTCAGACGCCCCATCAGCTTGCCCACCGAATCCACCACCGCCGCGCTCACCAGGTCATCACGTTCGAAGGTACGCGCCGCTTTTTCGGCATCGTCTTCCGGCGAGAAGACCATCGGCTCGGTTTCCATGACCTCACTCACCCGCTGCTGGGTGCTGTTCAGCAGGATCGTTTTCAGCTCCAGCTCCCCGAGCAGGGTTTTATCCCGCGAGGTGACGAACAGTTTATCGGTGTTGTCCGGCATACTGCCCAGGCGACGAAGATAGCGCTGCACCGTACCCAGGGTGACGTCCGGGCGCACGGTGATGACGCCAAACTCCATGATCGCGCCGACGCTGTTTTTCTCGTAGTGCATCACCTGACGCACGCGCGCCCGCTCTTCAGCAGGCAGGGAAGCCAGCAGGCGTCCGGTCAGGTTGCGCGGAAGATGCTGAACGAGGTAAATCTGCTCATCGATATCCAGCGTTTGCAGGGCGTCAAGGATGTCCCGGTCGCTCATCTCATCGATAAGGTCATCCCAGACGTTTTCCGAGGCTTCAAGCAATACCTGACCGCGCTCGTGATCCTGCACCAGCCGCCACAGGGCGTGGCGCTCTTCGGAAGGCAATGCCTCCAGGGTGTCCGCCAGGTCCGGGGGCGGTAAATGTGCAACCAGCGCACCTACCTCAGCAATATCGTCGGCCAGCGTGCCGACATCATATTGCTCAGCCAGGGTTAGCTTACCCAATAACGTTGACGTAACCGCTTTATCGGTCGTCAGGAGCCAGATGAG
Source organism: Enterobacter cloacae complex sp. 302F9 (assembly GCF_050030335.1). NCBI lineage: Bacteria > Pseudomonadati > Pseudomonadota > Gammaproteobacteria > Enterobacterales > Enterobacteriaceae > Enterobacter > Enterobacter cloacae complex sp. 302F9. The sequence continues at coordinate 3,171,492 of NZ_JBLGUC010000001.1, forward strand.
CCGCGCACGCTCCTGGTCACGCTGCCTGGCGCTGTTTTTCTTTAATACCGACATCAATCATAAATCCATTAAATGAGTTGGCGTTAAGCATAGCGCGGGGATATGTAAATAAGAATAAACGGCGGGTCGGGATGGAGAAAAAAACGGCATATATGAAAAATTAGTGTGCCGGGCGCCACCCGGCACAATTGCAATCAGGCCGTACGCGCCACCGCGTCCCGTGACGCCGCATCGCGCTCATCGCCGGTCAGCTCGCTCAGCTTGCCGTCGCGCATCTCCAGCAGACGGTCGGCGTGAATGAAGTAGTGATCGTCATGGCTGATGGCAAAAATGGTTTTTCCCATCGCCTGCATCAGCGGCAGCAGGACCTGATAAAACTCGCGACGGAAGTGCGGGTCCTGATCGGCGGCCCACTCATCCAGCAGGATGATGTCACGCTCCTCGGCCAGGGCCAGCAGCAGCGCCACGCGCTTCTTCTGCCCTTTCGACAGCTTCAGATTCAGGATTTTGCCATCCTGTAGCTCCAGCTTGTGCGACATTTGCAGGTGCGCAAGCCACTTCTCCACCAGCGCCGGATCCGCCTGCTGCCCTTCCGGTCCCAGCAGCCGGTCGAACAGCCAGACGTCGGTAAATACCGCCGAGAAGAGCTTGCGGTAGTCCTCCGGTTTCTCCGCGCTCAGCGCTTTACCATCCAGCAAAATTTCACCCGCCTGCGGCTGGTAGAGGCCCGTCAGCAGCATCGCCAGCGTAGATTTGCCGCTGCCGTTGCCGCCGATAAGGAACAGCAGTTCGCCGCGATGAATGGTCAGGTTTATCGGCCCTACGGAGAAGGCGTTATCCTGATAGCGGAAGGTAACGTTACGCAGCTCCAGCGTTTGCCAGTTCGGGAAGGCCTGCGGGCGCGGGAACTCAGCCTTAAACGGCGCAAGGTCGAATTTCTTCAGCTTGTTGAAGGCAACCTGAGCGCTCAGCAGCGTCGGCAGTGCGCCAACGGCCGACAGCAGCGGCGTGCGTAAAAACAGCAGCGTCAGGGAGTAGGTTGCCGCCACGTTGGTATCCGCCCACCCCAGGCTGTTCGCCATCCAGAACACCAGGCCAATCGCGCCCAGCATCATGATGTTGGACCAGTTCACGGCGCTCAGGTGGAACGTATCGGCGCGGATAATGTGATGACGATATTCGTGCGCATCCGGGATATAAAGATGGTTGAAGATATGCTCGGCACGCTCGCGGTTCAGCGTCAGCTCTTTGCGCCCTTCCAGCACCGTCTGATAATCGTTATAGAGCTTGTCTTCCGTTTCGCGCAGCACCGCCATGTGCTTATAGACGCGTGATACCAGCAGGAACCCGCCCCAGATGGTAATAACAATCCACAGCGCCGTTACCGCCAGCATTTTGCTGGAGAGCCAGGCGAGATAGGCTGCCGAGCCAAATGTCAGGATGATCCCCTGCACCAGCTCCGGCAGGCGCACAAAGGCGATGGTAATGGCGCGCACATCGCTGGTCAGCCCCGCCAGCAGAGAGGCACTTCCCAGCTGCTCGATGCGTTCCACCTGAGTATCAAGGATCCGTTTGATGAACTCACTGCGCAGACGGAAAACGAAATGGTGGCCGAGGGCGGTCAGCGCCAGCTGTGACCCGAGCGTGACTGCCATCAGCAGCAGCAGTAAACCCAGAAATTCCGGCAGGACGGAGAGTGACGTGTCGACCATTTCGATCAAACGCACGTTAATGAAGGCAATCAGGCCGATCCCCAGCGCCGCGCTGGCAAGGCTTAACGCCATCACCGCGATAAAAGGCCAGCGATACTGCCGCCAGACAAGAAGAAGTAGTTGCATGCAGAGCAATCCGGACAAGAAAAATCAGCCAGCAGTGTAAACTGCCTTTCACACACATCAAGAATAATTCTTATTTTTATTCTCTGTATGCCGCCTGACGGAACGTGAGGTTGTAGCGAAATGCCCCCGCCACCGGGTGATCGCCAGGTTTAAGCGGCTGAATACCGTGGTAAAAAAGCCGTGATTCACCGCCCCAGACCACCACATCACCATGCTCCAGCATCAGCCGTTTGAGCGGGTCGTTGCGCCGCAGGCCGCCAAACTGAAAGACAGCGGGCAGCCCAAGGGATACCGAGACGATCGGCGCGCGCAGGTCCGGCTCGTCCTTATCCTGATGCAAGGAGAGCTTTGCCCCAACGGCATAGCGGTTGATAAGACAGGCATCGGGTCGAAAATCAGGATAGCCGGCCGCCACGGCGGCGTCATGACACAGCGCCTGAAACGCCTCAGGCATCGGCGGCCACGGCTGATCCGTCAGCGGATCGTTCGCGGCATATACATAGCCCCGCTCATTCGTCGCCCATCCCAGTTCGCCGCAGTTGGTCATCGCCACGGACATGGTATACCCGCCCGGCGTAACCATATGGCGAAATGGCGAACAAGCGGAAACGGCATCAATAATACCGTCGAACAGCGCCGCCGCGCGGGAAAGCGCGAAGCGTCTCAGGATCGTCGCCCCCGGCGCGAGCGGCTCGTGCCAGGGTTCAGCATCAGCAAAAAGATCGAGCATTATCCCTCCGGGTTGTTCGCCTCACGTTTCAACAATAGCATCTTACGCGCTGCTCCCCAGCGATAACCCGACAGCGCACCGTCGTTACGCACCACGCGGTGACAGGGGATGACTATCGCCAGTTTGTTGGCACCGCAGGCCCCCGCCACGGCACGTACGGCATTGGGTTTACCAATGGCCTTCGCCACCTGCTGATAGCTTGCCGTTTCACCGCAGGGGATATCCCGCAGCGCCTGCCAGACCTGCTGCTGGAAGGCGGTACCACGGATATCCAGCGGCAGCGTCAGCGGCGTCGCGCGGCTGTCGACAGAGGCAATAACCTGCCGAACACGCCCGGCAAACGCGCCTTCCATCGGTTCACGGACGGCAAGCGGAAACAGTGACAGCAGCTCAGCCGTCAGCCCGGCGTCGTCATCACCCAGCAGTATTGCGCAGATCCCGCGCTCGCTTTCCGCCACCAGACAGCGGCCCAGCGAGCAGTCACTGATGGCATAGCGGACCGCAGCCTCTCCGTTGCGGTACTGTTTTGCCGTCATGCCCAGCGCGCCGTTGGCTTTACGGTAGTAGCTGCTGCCGTCCGGAAAGCCAGCGGCCAGTACGGCGTCGGTGATTTTACCGCCCTGTGCAAGCAGGGTGCGCAGGCGTTGTTCACGCGCGGCCTGCTGCCATGCTTTCGGCGTCATGCCGGTGACGGATTTAAACAAGCGGTGGAAATGGAACGGACTCATGGCAACCTGCTGCGCCAGTGCCTCCAGGTTCAGCGCGGCATCCTGTTCAAGCAGTCGACAGGCCAGCGCAATGTTGGCCTTTTTCTGCGCCATAGGGTCGACCTGGTCCGGCCTACAGCGCTTACAGGGGCGGAAACCCGCCTGCGCGGCCTGGTGAGCATCAGGATAAAAGCAGACATTTTTACGCAGCGCGTGGCGGGCGCGGCAGGACGGACGACAATAAATGCCGGTCGTCTGCACGGCAAAGACAAACTGGTTATCCGCACGCGGATCGCGGGCCAGTACGGCCTGCCAGCGATCCTCATCGGTAAGATGGGTTGTGTTTTTCATCATCGGCTCCTCTTACAAGCATACGCTCAGCTTGCCTGAACGCCACCGAACAAAAACCCGCAACCTTGCTTTTTAATTTTTTTCGCTCACCAGGAAGCTATTGAACTGCGGCGAACTCCAGGTTTTAAATCCGTCAGCCTCTTTGGTGATCATATAGACGGCCAGCCCTTCCTGACGCACCACCTCTTTGGCCTTCTCCGTGCCGAGCACCATCAATCCGGTATCCCAGGCATCCGCTTCCAGCGCGGTTGGGGCTATCACCGTCACGGACACCAGGTTGTGGGTAATCGGGCGTCCGGTTTGCGGATCAATCACGTGCGAGATACGTTTGCCATCCAGCTCGTAATAGTTGCGGTAGCTTCCGGAGGTGCTTATACCGTGCCCGTTGATGTCGACAATCGCCTGCACCGCGTTCTGCTGATCGGTTGGTTTTTGGATGGCCACTCGCCACGGCCTGCCGCTGGCGTTCATGCCCCGGCTGACGAGCGCGCCCCCGACGGAAACCAGATAACGCGGAATGCCTTCCTGCGCCATCAGGGCCGCGAGATGATCCGCAGCATACCCCTCGCCTACCGTGGAGAGATCCACAAACAGGTCGGGAATATCTTTTTGCAGGTATTGCTGACCGTACTGGGAGATCACCGCCAGATGCTGTAACCCTGTACGGGCGCGGGCGTCGTCGATGGCGGCTTGATCGGGTGTAGTCACCGGCTGCTTGTTGGGGCCAAATCCCCACAGGTTCACCAGCGGCCCCACGGTCACATCCATTGCGCCGTTGGTTTTGTAGCCCACGCGCATGGATTCCGTGACGATATCGGCCATCGCTTCGCTCACCGGCCACAGCGAGGTGCTGCTGGAGCGATTGAAACGCATCAGCGCTGAGTCATTTTTATAGGTAGAGAGTAGCTGATCGTCGGCATCCAGCTGCGCCTGAATTTTACCGCGTAATTCTTCAGCGCGGGATTTATCAATATCCATCACGCTGACGCGCCAGAAGGTCCCCATGGTTTTCCCTTCCAGCACCGTCGCGGCGGGTGCGTCGATTTTTGCGGGCTGTGTGGAAGAGTCACACGCGGTCAGGAGTAAAAAAGTCGCCAGAACGCTGGCGCGTAAAAAAGTCATATCCATTGGTTATTATCCTCATGCCAGGGCGGCAAGAGTACACTAAAACAGCGTATTTGTAAGACCCTAAAAAAGCATGAAAAAAGGGGCCTGATGGCCCCTTTGTCGCTGTATGAGCAATTAGAACTGGTAAACCAGACCCAGCGCGACGATATCGTCAGTACCGATACCTGCTGCGCGAGTGAAGTCGTTCTCATCAACCAGGTTGATTTTGTAATCAACGTAGGTGGACATGTTTTTGTTGAAGTAGTAAGTCGCGCCAACATCAACATATTTCAGCAGATCCTGGTCGCCGTAGCCGTTTTCCAGGTCCTTACCTTTAGATTGCAGGTACGCCACGGATGGACGCAGACCGAAGTCGAACTGATACTGCGCAACCACTTCGAAGTTCTGCGCTTTGTTAGCCCAGCCCAGGTCGCCCGCACGGGTCGCGTTGTAAGTCTGAGTATACTGTGCAGCCAGGTAGATGTTGTTCGCGTCGTATTTCAGACCACCGGTGTAGGTCTCTGCGCGATCGCCGTTACCGTAGGCCATGGCGTTCTGGTCATCAGTACGTTTAGAGCTGGTGACCGCCGTACCGAGTGCGAAGCCTTCGCCCAGATCGTAGGTCAGAGAGCCACCGTAGCCATCACCGTTCTGACGCAGTGCCTCACGACCGTTGTTGGTCTGGCCTTCGCCGCTTGGGCTGCCGTTTTTACCCTGGTACTGCAACGCGAAGTTCAGACCATCAACCAGACCGAAGAAGTCCTGGTTACGGTAGGTCGCGAAGCCGTTACCACGCTGCTGCATGAAGTTGTCAGAACCGTAGGTATCGCCGCCGAATTCCGGCAGAACGTCGGTCCAGGAAGTCACATCGTAAACAACGCCGTAGTTACGACCGTAGTCGAATGAACCCGCATCAGCGAATTTCAGACCTGCGAACGCCACACGCGTCCATGAGTTGTTTTCGTTCTCACCAGAGTTACCCTGGATCTGGTATTCCCACTGGCCGTAACCGGTCAGCTGGTCGTTAACCTGAGTTTCGCCTTTGAAGCCCAGACGCATGTAGGTCTGGTCGCCGTCTGCACTGTCGTCATCAGAGAAATAGTGCAGACCATCCACTTTACCGTACAGATCTAATTTGTTGCCGTCTTTGTTATAAATTTCAGCCGCATTTGCTGCGCCTGCCACCAGCAGAGCTGGTACCAGGAGGGACAGTACTTTAACTTTCATTTTATTAACCCTCTGTTATATGCCTTATTATTTACCACTGCTTACTGATCAACCCTCTTAACCAGTCGGCAAGTTCATTCTCCTCAAAAATGCAGAATAATCCAACAGGAATATGATACGAAAACTTTGAAGATGTTTCACTTTACCATCAACATGTTTCAATTTGTAAATTTGAAGGAACTTTTACAGAGCATAAATAGTTTAAAAATATAGCACGGATAATCAAAACAAAAATATATTCTATTTAATACAAGTGATTAGCTTAAAAAACGGTACAGCACTGAATGACAAAAAAATTCCCTTCAACACCACTAAAATAACTCTCGCTATCATCATTAACTTTATTTATTACCGTCATTCAGTTCTGAATGTCTGTTTATCCCTAATTGAACCGGATGCTTCGCATTCGGTTTTTTTTTACCTTTCTTTACGTCAGCCTACATTTTATGTGCTACCCCTCAGAAATGATAACGACTATTAACTAAATCCAGATTCCGGCTTTCGCTGAATTCTTTTTTATGCTATTGAAATTAATTTCTTGTTTATTCGTGCTATTTTCCTGCCGGTGCGATCGCGTATTTATACATTTCACGGGGTTTTGTACACCTTTCATCCGGGGACGTTGAAGCCGGTTACCCGGATAAAAAGTCAAGGTCATACCGTTAACGACGCTGGAAATTCAGTTATTACCCTTTATACTGCCCTATCCCATTACCGCGCGGCCATTACGGGTTAAACACATCGATGAGTCAGACTGAAACTACCGCCCCGAGCAAATTCTCCCTTCTACCGGGCAGCATCACCCGTTTCTTTCTTCTGTTGATCGTTGTGCTGTTAGTCACAATGGGGGTGATGGTTCAGAGCGCCGTTAATACCTGGCTTAAAGATAAAAGCTATCAAATCGTCGATATCACCCATGCGGTGCATAAGCGCATTGATACGTGGCGCTATGCGACCTGGCAAATCTACGACAATATCGCTGCCGCGCCTGCCACCTCGTCAGGCGAAGGGTTGCAGGAAACGCGCCTTAAGCAGGATGTGTATTACCTTGAAAAACCGCAGCGCAAGACGGAAGCCCTGATTTTCGGCTCGCACGACAGCGCAACGCTTGAGATGACGCAGCGGATCTCCTCCTATCTGGACACCCTGTGGGGCGCCGAGACCGTACCGTGGTCAATGTATTACCTGAACGGTCAGGACAACAGCATGATCCTGATCTCGACCCTGCCGCTTAAGGATCTCTCGTCCGGCTTTAAAGAGACCACCGTTGGCAGTATTGTGGATTCCCGTCGGGCAGAAATGCTGCAACAGGCCAACGCGCTGGACGAGCGAGAAAGTTTCTCGTCATTACGCCGTCTTGCCTGGCAGAATGGCCACTACTTTACGCTGCGAACCACCTTTAACCAGCCGGGCCATCTGGCGACCGTGGTTGCCTTCGACCTGCCGATTAACGATCTCATCCCACCGGATATGCCGCTGGACAGTTTCCGTCTGGAGCCAGACAACAGCACCCAAAATATGCGCACGCCGTCGGATAAAGAAGGCGCGGACAGCGTAGCGATCTCCTTTAATGGCTCAAAGATTGAGATTGCCTCATCGCTCAACTCAACCGGTATGCGTCTGGTGTGGCAGGTGCCTTTTGGCACCCTGATGCTTGATACTCTGCAAAACATTCTGCTGCCGCTGTTGCTGAATATTGGCCTGCTGGCGCTGGCGCTGTTTGGCTACAGCACCTTCCGTTTCCAGTCGGGCCGCCAGAGCGACTCGACGTCGGTATCAGCCGGGACCAGCAACGAGTTGCGCATTCTTCGTGCCCTGAATGAAGAGATTATTTCTGTGCTACCGCTTGGGGTGCTCGTTCACGACCAGGAGGCTAACCGCACGGTAATGAGCAATAAAATTGCCGATCACCTTCTGCCGCATCTTAACCTGCAAAATATTACGGCCATGGCGGACCAGCACCAGGGCGTTATTCAGGCCACCGTTAATAATGAACTGTATGAGATCCGCCAGTTCCGCAGTCAGGTCGCCTCGCGCACGCAAATCTTCATCATTCGCGATCAGGATCGCGAAGTGCTGGTGAATAAAAAGCTCAAGCAGGCGCAAAGGCTGTACGAGAAAAACCAACATGGCCGCGCGGCGTTTATGCAAAATATTGGCGATGCCTTTAAACAACCGTTAAAGTCACTCGCCACGCAGATTGCTGATCTGAGCACGCCGGAAAGCCGACAGCTCAGCAGCCAGGCCGACTCCCTGGTTCGTCTGGTGGACGAAATCCAGCTTGCGAACATGCTGGAGAATGACATCTGGAAGGGCACCCCTACGCTCTTTTCCATCCAGGACCTGATTGATGAGGTGGTGCCGGAAGTCCTGCCGGTGATCAAGCGCAAGGGACTCCAGCTGCTGATCAACAACCATTTACCGGCCAACGACGAACGTCACGGCGATCGCGATGCCCTGCGTCGCATCCTGATGATGTTGATACAGTATGCCGTCACCACGACGCAGATCGGCAAGATCACCCTTGAAGTCAGCACCGATGAGTCCACCGACGATCGTCTGACGTTCCGCATTCTGGATACGGGCGAAGGCGTCACAGTGAGCGAAATTGATAACCTGCACTTCCCGTTCCTGAACGATACCCAGCGCGACCACTACGGTAAGGCGAATGCCCTCACCTTCTGGCTTTGCGATCAGCTGGCGCGTAAGCTGGGCGGTCATCTGAACATTAAGGCCCGCGAATCCCTCGGCACCCGCTACTCTTTACACGTGAAAATGGCGGCGAATCCCCAGGAAGAGGATGAAGAGCGTCTGCTGGACGATGTGGTGGTGATGGTGGATGTGACCTCCAGTGAGATCCGTAATATCGTCGTTCGTCAGCTGGAAAACTGGGGGGCGTCCTGCATTACCCCGGACGAAAGGCTCGCGAGTCAAGAATTTGATCTATTTTTAACTGATAATCCGTCTAATCTTACTGCCTCAGGCTTGCTTTTAAGCGATGATGAGCCAGGCGTGCGGAAAATCGGCCCTGGGCAGCTGCGCGTCAACTTTAATATGAGTAATGCAATGCAGGAAGCTGTATTACAACTGATTGAAGAGAATCTGGCGCAGGAAGAGATCCTGGAGTCACCGTTAGGCGGCGATGAAAATGCCGAACTCCATGCCAGCGGATATTATTCGCTCTTCGTTGATACAGTACCAGATGATGTTAAGCGGTTGTATACTGAGTCCGCTGCGCAGGATTTTGCAGCGCTGGCACAGACAGCACACCGGCTTAAAGGGGTGTTTGCCATGCTTAATCTGGTTCCCGGCAAGCAGTTATGTGAAACGCTGGAACATCTAATTCGTGAGAAAGATGCCTCTGGCATTGAAAAATACATCAGCGACATTGACGCTTACGTCAAGAGCTTGCTGTAGCAAGGTAGCCTTATACATGAACAATATGAACGTAATTATTGCCGATGACCATCCGATTGTACTGTTCGGTATTCGCAAATCACTTGAACAGATCGAGTGGGTGAATGTAGTCGGTGAATTTGAAGATTCCACAGCCCTCATTAACAATCTGCCTAAACTTGATGCGCACGTGCTCATTACCGATCTCTCCATGCCTGGAGATAAGTACGGTGATGGGATCACGCTCATCAAATACATTAAACGCCACTTCCCGGACATTTCGATCATTGTTCTGACCATGAACAATAACCCGGCGATCTTGAGCGCCGTTCTGGATCTCGATATTGAAGGGATTGTGCTGAAACAAGGCGCACCTACCGATCTGCCAAAAGCGCTGGCGGCGCTACAGAAAGGGAAAAAATTCACTCCTGAGAGCGTCTCACGCCTGCTTGAAAAAATCAGTGCGGGTGGCTATGGCGACAAGCGTCTCTCGCCTAAAGAGAGTGAAGTTCTGCGTCTGTTCGCTGAAGGTTTCCTGGTCACTGAAATCGCCAAAAAGCTGAACCGCAGTATTAAAACCATCAGTAGCCAGAAAAAATCCGCGATGATGAAGCTGGGTGTGGATAACGATATCGCCCTGCTGAACTATCTCTCTTCCGTGACGCTGAGCGCAACGGACAAAGATTGATCTTCGCTGTCTACGCCGGGTGGCGCTCGCGCTTACCCGGCCTACAGCCGCCGGAGAAATAAAAAAGGCCCTTTCGGGCCTTTTTTATTGTCTCGCTTTTCGTACCCGCTCCGCATACACGGATAGCGTCTGCTTCAGTACATCCAGCGTGACCGGCTTCGACAGGCAGCTGTCCATTCCCGACTCCAGACAGCGCTGCTTCTCCTCCGCCAGCGCGTTGGCTGTCACCCCCACCACCGGCAGCGTCAGCCCCAGCTGTCGAATACGCTGCGTCAGACGGTAGCCGTCCATGTTAGGCATGTTCACATCGCTGAGCACAATATCAATATGGTTCTTACTTAAGACATTCAGGGCATCCACGCCATCATTGGCCGTTTTACACTGATAGCCCAGAGAGCCAAGCTGATCTGCGAGCAGACGACGGTTAATCGGATGATCGTCGACGACCAGAATCATCATATCGTCGTTCACCGACGCCAGCTCATCAGGGGAAGCCAGCACGGTGGCGCCGTCGCTGTCCTCAAGCTGCACGCTGTAAATACGCGCCAGCAAGCCCAGCAGCTCGTGCGGTGTCGCCACGCTGTGCACCCATACCCCAGGCGAACGCTCAAGCGGAATACCGATATGACGGCGGCAGAACATCACTACGCCCCGCCCCGCCCACGCCTGCTCCGGCTCAACGTCGGTGATCAGCATGTCATCCGCGTCCGGCATCTGGCCTTCGTAGCGTGAAACCCGCACGCCGCTGCTGGTCAGCATCGAGGTCAGGAAATCATGTAAGGAGGCGTTGTGCACCGCCAGCCAGCAGTGCTTATCGCTCAGCCCGTCGACGGTGGTTTTCGCCGGATAGTGCGCCGAATAGAGCGGAATACGAATGGTGAACTGGCTGCCCATGCCTGGCTCTGTATCGACGGAGATATCCCCGTCCATCATGCTGATAAGCTTCTCGCAAATCGCCAGACCTAGCCCGGTCCCCTGGAAATTACGCTGGACGCCGGTTCCCACCTGGAAGAACGGATCGAACAGGCGAACGACCTCTTTCGCCGGAATGCCAACACCCGTGTCGCGCACGCGAATGGTCAGGTACTCCCCTGCCCGACAGACGTGCAGCACAATACAGCCGATATCGGTGAATTTGATGGCGTTGCTCAGCAGGTTTGAGATGACCTGTTGCAGACGCATCGGATCGCCATGCAGCGTCAGCGGCACATCCGGCTCGATAAAGCAGTACAGCCCAAGCTGTTTACGCACCACCAGCGGCAGGTAGTTAGCGCAGATATGGTTCATCACTTCGCGCGGGGAGAACTCGCGCGGCTCTATTTTCAACTGCTCGGATTCAATTTTAGAGAAATCGAGAATATCGCTGATGATTTTCAGCAGCAGGCTGGACGAGTTGTTCATGGCCGTCACCAGCCGGTCGACGCCTTTCGGCAGCTCTTTGGTCTGGAGCAGATCGAGGTTACCGATAATGCCGTACAGCGGCGTTCGCAGCTCATGGCTGACGGTCGCGAGGAACATCGATTTCGACTGACTGGCCTGCTCCGCCGCCTGCGCCATATCCTGCAATGACTCTTCCATTTTCACGCGCGCAGAGACGTCCACCAGCACGCAAATGGCCACGTTTTCATTGCGGTAGCGAGAATGGACGAAGCTGATTTGCAGGTTGGTGTGGGTGCTGGTCAGCACATCCACAAAGTTAACCTGCTGACCGCAGATGATCTGCGTTAACCGCTGGCGGTCTTCATGCGTGAGCATGTTCAGGTAGTTATGGGCAAGCTCATTACTGAGGATATTTGTCCCGTCCTGAGTACGCAGGATGCAGATCCCCACCGGCGCCGAGGCGACAATTTTACGGTTAAACTGCTCATGCTCTTCCAGACGCTGAGCATCCGCTTCTGCCGGAATAAAGATCCGCCGCTCATACATTCTCGCCAGCATAAACAGCGCGACGCCTACCGCGATGTTCAGCAAAATGGCATTAAGGATCAGGATGCGAATGCGCTCCAGGACCTTGTCCACCGGCAGCGAGTAGACAATGCTCAGCGACGATGGCGGTAAACTTTTCTTCAGCACCAGCTCGCGGAACCCGGAGGTATAGCCAAACCATGACCGCTCCTGCATCCAGCTGGGTTCCACCTTCAGGCGGTTTTCAGGCCCGGTAAGGGAGATGAGCGGATGGCCGTTTTCATCCAGAATGGTCACGCCCATCGGCAGACTGCCCGGCGTGAAGAAGTTTTCCATGCGGATGGTTTGTTCAATCCCCAGCAGCGCTTGCAGGCGGTTTCCGAGGTAAACCGGAGTCAGGGCATAGAAATAGCCGACGCCCATGCGCGGCCCCTGGCTTATCCAGAAGATGTTGTTCCCGCGCTCTTCCTGAGGCGCATTGCGGTATTTCACTATACGCTCATGCAGGCTTTTCAGCGCGTCTTCGCGTTCGACGGGCATATCCCGCAGGCCGAAATCCGCCATGCAGAGATTTTCGTTGCCAATCAGGTAGACGCGGTTCAGGTCGTAGGCGGCCGAGAAGTTATCGCGCCAGTAGCGCATAAACCATGACAGGGACTCCAGTGAACCACGCCAGGCTTTGCCCATAGCGGAACAATCGGAGTCCGGGAAGAGCGGTTCGAAATCAGGTACTTCGGTTTTTTCATCCCGACCGCGGATAGCAAGAATGCCGTTCTCCGCCGTGAGTCGATTCTCAGCAATATACTTAAGCTCTTTCATCACGTCAGACGTGCGCTGGATATAGCGCTGAGCCTGATCCGAGCTTAAGTTAAACTCCTGGCGGATCTCCGCTTCTTTCTGGTGTAACGCGTTAACGATGTAAAACACCGAGAGCAGTGCCACCAGCAACCATAGCAGTAGCGCAAGCGCCCGAAACAGATAGCGAGAGACTTTTAACGTGGTACGAAAGGAGACGAGGTATTTCAAAGGGGCGAGGCTCCGCCGTCGGGGTCAAAAAGAATGTGGTTAAGGTAGCGGTAAACGCGGCTTGTCGCAACGTTCACTTGTCTGCTTGCGCAAAACAAAAGGGCCGGAAACCGGCCCTTTATGCGTCAGGAGACGTTACTCGTCAGCGTCATCCGCTGCTTCATCATCGGTGTCCGCTTCCGGGGCGATTTCATCATCCCCTTCCGCAACGCTGCCGTCGATAGAGTCGAGCTCTTCGTCATCCACCGGCTCAGCAACGCGTTGCAGGCCGACAACGTTTTCATCTTCCGCAGTGCGGATGAGGATTACGCCCTGGGTGTTACGACCCACCACGCTGATCTCAGACACGCGGGTACGCACCAGCGTACCGGCATCGGTGATCATCATGATCTGGTCCGCGTCGTCCACCTGCACCGCGCCAACAACGGAACCGTTGCGCTCGGTCACTTTGATGGAGATAACGCCCTGCGTGCCGCGTGACTTGGTCGGGTATTCGCTTTCCGCCGTACGTTTACCGTAGCCGTTCTGGGTGACGGTCAGGATTGCGCCTTCGCCACGAGGAACGATCAGGGAAACCACGCTGTCTTCACCCGCCAGCTTGATACCACGCACGCCGGTCGCCGTACGACCCATTGCGCGCACGGCGTTCTCTTTAAAGCGCACCACTTTACCGGCGGCAGAGAACAGCATGACTTCATCAGAACCGGAGGTCAGATCCACGCCGATCAGCTCATCGCCTTCGTTCAGGTTCACCGCGATGATCCCGGCAGAACGTGGACGGCTGAACTCGGTCAGCGCGGTTTTCTTCACGGTACCGCTCGCGGTCGCCATAAAGACGTTCACGCCCTCTTCGTACTCGCGTACCGGCAGAATAGCGGTGATACGTTCGTTCGCTTCCAGCGGCAGCAGGTTGACGATAGGACGACCCCGCGCGCCACGGCTCGCTTCCGGCAGCTGATAGACTTTCATCCAGTACAGACGGCCCCGGCTGGAGAAGCAGAGGATCGTATCGTGGGTGTTGGCCACCAGCAGACGGTCAATGAAGTCTTCTTCTTTAATACGCGCCGCAGATTTGCCTTTACCGCCACGACGCTGTGCTTCGTAGTCGGTCAACGGCTGATACTTCACGTAGCCCTGGTGAGACAGCGTCACTACCACGTCTTCGCGGTTGATCAGATCTTCAATGTTGATATCAGAGCTATTGGCTGTGATTTCGGTGCGACGCTCGTCGCCGAACTGATCGCGAACCAGCTCCAGCTCTTCACGGATCACTTCCATCAGGCGTTCTGCGCTACCCAGGATATGCAGCAGCTCGGCAATCTGCTCCAGCAGCTCTTTGTACTCGTCCAGCAGTTTTTCATGCTCAAGGCCGGTCAGTTTCTGCAAACGCAGATCCAGAATCGCCTGGGCCTGCTGTTCAGTCAGGTAGTACTGACCGTCACGCACGCCGAATTCCGGTTCCAGCCACTCAGGACGCGCAGCGTCATCACCGGCACGTTCCAGCATTGCCGCCACGTTGCCCAGATCCCATGGACGCGCAACCAGCGACGCCTTCGCTTCTGCCGGCGTCGGCGCACGGCGGATCAGCTCGATGATCGGGTCGATGTTCGCCAGCGCAACGGCCAGTGCTTCAAGGATATGGGCACGGTCGCGCGCTTTGCGCAGTTCGAAGATGGTACGACGGGTCACCACTTCACGGCGGTGACGCACGAACGCGCTCAGGATCTCTTTCAGGTTCATGATCTTCGGCTGGCCATGGTGCAGCGCAACCATGTTGATACCGAAGGAGACCTGAAGCTGAGTCTGGGAGTAAAGGTTGTTCAGCACAACTTCACCCACCGCGTCGCGCTTGATTTCAATCACGATGCGCATACCGTCTTTATCAGACTCGTCACGCAGCGCGCTGATGCCTTCAACGCGTTTTTCTTTTACCAGCTCGGCGATTTTTTCAATCAGTCGCGCTTTGTTCACCTGATACGGGATCTCGTGAACAATAATGGTTTCACGGCCGGTTTTAGCGTCCGCTTCCACTTCGGCGCGGGCACGGATGTAAATCTTGCCGCGACCGGTGCGGTACGCTTCTTCAATACCGCGACGGCCATTGATGATTGCCGCCGTCGGGAAGTCCGGGCCCGGGATGTGTTCCATCAGCCCTTCAATGCTGATGTCTTCATCGTCAATGTAGGCCAGGCAGCCGTTGATCACTTCCGTGATATTGTGCGGTGGAATGTTGGTTGCCATACCGACGGCGATACCGGACGAACCGTTCACCAGCAGGTTTGGGATCTTCGTTGGCATAACGTCAGGAATTTTTTCCGTGCCGTCGTAGTTATCAACGAAATCAACCGTCTCTTTTTCCAGGTCAGCCATCAGCTCATGGGCAATCTTCGCCAGACGGATTTCCGTATAACGCATTGCCGCGGCGGAGTCGCCGTCGATAGAACCAAAGTTACCCTGACCATCTACCAGCATGTAACGCAGCGAGAAGGGCTGCGCCATACGGACAATGGTGTCGTACACCGCGGAATCACCATGAGGATGGTATTTACCGATTACGTCACCAACGACACGGGCAGATTTTTTGTAGGCTTTATTCCAGTCATTGCCCAATACGTTCATGGCGTATAGTACGCGACGGTGTACCGGCTTCAGGCCATCGCGGACGTCCGGCAGCGCACGGCCAACAATGACCGACATCGCATAGTCCAGATAGGAGCTTTTCAGCTCTTCCTCGATGTTAACCGGTGTAATTTCTCTCGCAAGGTCGCTCATCTAACCGCTATCCCTCTACTGTATCCCGGATTCAAAGGTCGCAAATTATAACACAGCCGCGGTGATACAGGTAAACCTATACGCTTTATTCACAGGGATTGCCTGATATACTCATTTGTCTTGCTAAATAAGGAGTAAAAGCGCCCATGAATGCCGAAAAATCCCCGGTGGCTCACAACGTTGACCACGAAGAGATTGCCAAATTTGAAGCGGTGGCGTCCCGCTGGTGGGATCTCGAAGGTGAGTTCAAACCTCTGCATCGTATTAACCCGCTGCGTCTGGGCTATATCGCGGAGCGTTCCGGCGGTCTGTTCGGTAAGAAAGTGCTCGACGTCGGCTGCGGCGGCGGCATCCTGGCGGAAAGTATGGCGCGTGAAGGGGCCACCGTCACCGGTCTGGACATGGGCTTCGAACCTCTACAGGTTGCGCGTCTTCATGCGCTGGAGTCCGGCGTACAGGTAGAATATGTCCAGGAAACCGTGGAAGAGCACGCGGCAAAACATGCGCACCAGTATGACGTGGTGACCTGCATGGAGATGCTGGAGCACGTTCCCGATCCGCAGTCTGTGGTCAGCGCCTGTGCAAAACTGGTGAAACCGGGTGGACAGGTCTTCTTCTCGACCATCAACCGCAACGGCAAAGCCTGGCTGATGGCCGTGGTAGGCGCGGAATACGTGCTGCGCATGGTGCCGAAAGGGACGCACGACGTGAAGAAGTTCATCAAGCCTGCCGAACTGCTGGGCTGGGTTGACCAGACATGGCTTAAGGAGCAGCACATGACGGGCCTGCACTACAATCCGCTGACGGATAAATTCAAACTTGCCCCGGGCGTGGATGTTAACTATATGTTGCACACAACCGCCAAAAACGACTAACGTCATCCGTTATTCTTATAATGATTGCGCGACATCATGTTGCGCAATTCTGACCTCCCGTTGAAGAAATCAGCACTCGATCAAATTTTGAATTTTTTTTCTTAATTATTGACATCTCTTCCAGGCCTTACGGCACGAGGACTTAGCCTTTTTTACCCTTTCACAACCTCAATTTAACGTCAAAATCAACCCTTGTGCTGAAAAGATTCGATACTAGAATACTCACCATATAGCGTTCTTCTTATCGCAAAACCCCTATATGTAGTATTTATCCACAGAGTTAGTCACAAGACGGTTCTGTGGATAAGCGGGGGATATTTTTTTATTTCACGGACAGGTAAAAACCCACATGAATCAGAGTCTGCTGGTGACAAAGCGCGACGGTACCACCGAGCGTATCAATCTGGACAAAATCCATCGAGTTCTCGACTGGGCAGCAGAAGGACTGAACAACGTATCTATCTCCCAGGTTGAACTGCGTTCTCACATTCAGTTCTACGACGGCATCAAAACGTCTGATATCCACGAAACCATTATCAAAGCCGCGGCAGATCTGATCTCCCGCGACGCACCGGATTATCAGTACCTCGCTGCGCGTCTGGCGATTTTCCACCTGCGTAAAAAAGCCTACGGCCAGTTCGAGCCGCCGAAGCTTTACGATCACGTAGTGAAAATGGTCGAGCTGGGCAAATACGACACGCATCTGCTGGAAGACTATACGGAAGAAGAGTTCGAGCAGATGAACGGGTTTATCGATCACTGGCGCGACATGAACTTCTCCTACGCAGCGGTGAAGCAGCTCGAAGGCAAATACCTGGTTCAGAACCGTGTGACGGGCGAAATCTACGAGAGCGCCCAGTTCCTCTATATTCTGGTGGCCGCCTGCCTGTTCTCTAATTACCCGCGTGAAACCCGTCTGGACTACGTGAAGCGTTTCTACGATGCGGTCTCTACGTTCAAGATTTCTCTGCCTACGCCAATCATGTCTGGCGTGCGTACCCCTACCCGTCAGTTCAGCTCCTGCGTACTGATCGAGTGTGGTGACAGCCTGGATTCCATCAACGCGACCTCCAGCGCCATCGTGAAATACGTCTCCCAGCGTGCCGGTATCGGCATCAACGCCGGTCGTATCCGTGCGCTGGGCAGCCCGATCCGCGGCGGTGAAGCGTTCCACACCGGCTGTATTCCGTTCTACAAGCACTTCCAGACGGCAGTAAAATCCTGCTCTCAGGGCGGCGTGCGTGGTGGTGCAGCGACCCTGTTCTACCCAATGTGGCACCTGGAAGTGGAAAGTCTGCTGGTTCTGAAGAACAACCGCGGCGTGGAAGGCAACCGCGTGCGCCACATGGACTACGGCGTGCAGATCAACAAGCTGATGTACACCCGTCTGCTGAAAGGGGAAGACATCACCCTGTTCAGCCCGTCCGACGTCCCGGGTCTGTACGACGCGTTCTTCGACGATCAGGACGAGTTCGAGCGTCTGTACACCAAATATGAAAAAGACGACAGCATCCGCAAGCAGCGCGTGAAAGCGGTCGATCTGTTCTCCCTGATGATGCAGGAACGTGCTTCTACAGGTCGTATCTACATCCAGAACGTTGACCACTGCAACACCCACAGCCCGTTCGATCCGGTGGTTGCACCAGTGCGCCAGTCCAACCTGTGCCTGGAGATCGCCCTGCCGACCAAACCGCTGGAAGACGTGAACGACGAAAACGGTGAAATCGCGCTCTGTACGCTGTCCGCGTTCAACCTGGGTGCGATTAAGAGCCTGGACGAGCTGGAAGAGCTGGCGGTGCTGGCGGTTCGTGCGCTCGACGCCCTGCTGGATTACCAGGATTACCCAATCCCGGCGGCAAAACGCGGCGCAATGGGCCGTCGCACTTTAGGTATCGGCGTGATCAACTTCGCCTACTGGCTGGCGAAAAACGGCAAGCGTTACTCCGACGGCAGCGCCAACAATCTGACGCACCAGACGTTCGAAGCGATCCAGTACTACCTGATGAAAGCCTCTAACGAGCTGGCGAAAGAGCAAGGCGCGTGCCCGTGGTTCAACGAAACCACCTACGCGAAAGGCATTCTGCCGATCGACACCTACAAAAAAGACCTGGATGCGATCGTCAGCGAGCCGCTGCACCTCGACTGGGAAGGCCTGCGCGAGTCCATTAAAACTCACGGCCTGCGTAACTCCACGCTCTCTGCCCTGATGCCGTCCGAGACCTCTTCGCAGATCTCCAACGCCACCAACGGTATTGAGCCACCGCGCGGCCACGTCAGCATCAAAGCGTCGAAAGACGGCGTGCTGCGTCAGGTGGTGCCGGATTACGAAACGCTGGGTGACAACTACGAGCTGCTGTGGGAAATGCCAAACAACGACGGCTATCTGCAACTGGTGGGTATCATGCAGAAGTTTATCGACCAGTCGATCTCTGCCAATACCAACTACGACCCAACGCGCTTCCCGTCTGGCAAGGTTCCGATGCAGCAACTGCTGAAGGACCTGCTCACCGCCTACAAATTTGGCGTGAAAACGCTGTACTATCACAACACCCGTGATGGTGCGGAAGACGCCCAGGACGACCTGGTGCCGTCAATTCAGGACGATGGCTGCGAAAGCGGCGCATGTAAGATCTAATAAATTCCCTCACCCTAACCCTCTCCCACAGGGAGAGGGAACTCTTTCCCCCTCTCCCTGTGGGAGAGGGCCGGGGTGAGGGGAAATAACACCACAGGACTCACCGCAATGGCATATACCACCTTTTCACAGACGAAAAACGACCAGCTCAAAGAGCCGATGTTCTTCGGCCAGCCGGTCAACGTGGCACGCTACGATCAGCAAAAATATGACATCTTCGAAAAGCTGATTGAAAAGCAACTCTCCTTCTTCTGGCGTCCGGAAGAAGTTGACGTTTCCCGCGACCGTATCGATTTCCAGGCGCTGCCGGAACACGAAAAGCACATCTTCCTCAGCAACCTGAAGTACCAGACGCTGCTGGACTCCATTCAGGGCCGTAGTCCGAACGTGGCGCTGCTGCCGCTGATCTCGATTCCTGAGCTGGAAACCTGGGTAGAGACCTGGGCGTTCTCCGAGACGATCCACTCCCGCTCTTACACCCACATCATCCGCAACATCGTGAACGATCCGGCGGTGGTTTTTGACGATATCGTCACCAACGAGCAGATCCAGAAGCGCGCGGAAGGCATTGCGCACTACTACGACGAGCTGATCGAGATGACCAGCTACTGGCATCTGCTGGGCGAAGGCACGCATAACGTGAACGGCAAAACCATTACCGTAAACCTGCGGGCCCTGAAAAAGCAGCTGTACCTGTGCCTGATGAGCGTCAACGCGCTGGAAGCAATCCGCTTCTACGTAAGCTTCGCCTGCTCCTTCGCTTTTGCCGAGCGCAAGCTGATGGAAGGTAACGCCAAAATTATCCGCCTGATCGCCCGTGACGAAGCCCTGCACCTGACCGGCACCCAGCATATGCTGAACCTGCTGCGCAGCGGCGCGGACGACCCGGAAATGGCTGCGATTGCCGAAGAGTGCAAGCAGGAATGCTACGATCTGTTCGTGCTGGCCGCCCAGCAGGAGAAAGAGTGGGCAGACTACCTGTTCCGCGACGGCTCCATGATTGGCCTGAACAAAGACATTCTGTGCCAGTACGTGGAGTACATCACTAACATCCGCATGCAGGCTGTGGGTCTCGATCTGCCATTCCAGACGCGCTCTAACCCGATTCCGTGGATCAACACCTGGCTGGTGTCCGATAACGTGCAGGTTGCGCCGCAGGAAGTGGAAGTGAGTTCTTATCTGGTCGGTCAGATTGATTCTGAAGTCAACACCGACGACCTGAGCGATTTCCAGCTCTGATGAGCCGCGTAACGCTGAGCCTTTCTGGTACAGAGGTGTTGTGCCAGGAAGAGCACCCTTCTCTGCTGGTGGCGCTTGAAGCGCATCAGGTAGAAGTAGAGTACCAGTGTCGTGAAGGCTACTGCGGCTCCTGCCGCTGCCGTCTGGTCGCAGGCCAGGTAGACTGGCTGACCGAACCGCTGGCCTTTATCAGTGAAGGGGAGATTTTGCCCTGCTGCTGCCGGGCAAAAGGCGATATTGAGATCGAGATGTAATTATGTCGGGTGGCGCTTCGCTGACCCGACCTACAAAACCGCAGTTCGTAGGCCGGGTAAGGCGCAGCCGCCACCCGGCAATTTCAGCGTTTATCCTTCAAAAAGCTCACCGCTTTATCCGGGAAATCCGTAAACAACCCGTCCACATCCGCCTGGTTATACAGCACGTCGTAAAGCTGATTCACGTCCGTCGCATACTCCGGCAGCTGGTCTGCGCGTACGGTATACGGATGCACCTGCATCTTGCTCGCATGCGCCTCTTTCACCATCGCCGTCAGCTTCACGTGACCCGGCGTTGAGCCTTCCGCCACCAGCATGTGGTAATCCGGCCCGATGCCGTCGGCGTACTGCGCAATCTGCTTCATCGCGCCCGGCTTAAACATCCAGTCATAGCTGTAGTTCACCCACTTCCCGTCCGGCTGTTTTTCCTGGGTTTCATTCCAGTCGGTATACGCAATCAGCTGCACCAGATTGAGATCCATCCCCATTTTCGGCTCCAGCTCGGTTTTGATGCGCTTCAGTTCCGCGGCGTCGAAACATTGCAGGAAAACCTTATCCTGCTTACTGGTGTAGCCGTACATTTTCAGTACCTCCAGCGTCTTCGCGGCAATGTCCTTCCCTTCCTGATGGTGGAACCACGGCGCTTTGATTTCCGGGTAGATACCGATATTTTTTCCTGTCGAGTGGTTCAGCCCCTGAACAAACTCGATCTCCTCTTCGAAGGTGTGAATACGGAAGTCAGACTTGCCCATCGGGAAACGTCCCGGATAGACCTGTACCTTCTTACCGTTTTCAATCTCGAAGCCCTCGGTAAACTTCAGCGAGCGGATCTCCGCCAGCGTGAAGTCGATGGCGTAGTAGCGACCATCTTTACGGGCGCGATCCGGGAAACGTTCCGCCACGTCCGTCACGCGGTCAAGATAGTGGTCATGCAGAACGACCAGCTGGTCGTCCTTCGTCATCACCAGATCCTGCTCCAGATAATCCGCGCCCTGGGCATAGGCCATCGCTTTTGCCGGCAGCGTATGCTCCGGCAGATAACCGCTGGCGCCACGGTGGGCGATCACGATCTTATCCGCCGCCAGCGCGGAGCCTGTCATCAGGCCCGCCAGCAGCAGGCCTGTCGCTA
The DNA here is from genome assembly GCF_050030335.1 of Enterobacter cloacae complex sp. 302F9. Taxonomy (NCBI): domain Bacteria; kingdom Pseudomonadati; phylum Pseudomonadota; class Gammaproteobacteria; order Enterobacterales; family Enterobacteriaceae; genus Enterobacter; species Enterobacter cloacae complex sp. 302F9. The sequence continues at coordinate 3,193,371 of NZ_JBLGUC010000001.1, forward strand.
ACTGAGTTAATTTCATCGCAATGCTCCTTATTGACGACGCGCCAGCACTTCGGCGTGGTGACGTTTTTCACCAATCATCACAACAACTAACAGCAGAACAGCCAGCACGCTGCCGCCAATCATCACCATAAAGCCGCCGTCCCAGCCGAAGAAGTCGACGGTGTAACCGACGATGGCACTTGCCGCCACTGAACCGCCGAGGTAGCCAAACAGACCGGTAAAGCCTGCCGCCGTGCCTGCCGCTTTCTTCGGCGCCAGCTCCAGGGCATGCAGACCAATCAGCATAACCGGACCATAAATCAGGAAGCCGATGACGATCATACAGGCCATATCCACACCCGGATTACCCGGCGGGTTTAGCCAGTAAACGACCGTCGCGATGGTGACCAGCGTCATAAAGAACACGCCCGTCGCCCCACGGTTGCCCTTAAACACTTTGTCCGACATCCAGCCACAGATCAGCGTGCCGGGAATGCCCGCGTATTCATACAGGAAATAGGCCCAGGAGGATTTATCCAGCGCGAAGTGCTTCACCTCTTTCAGGTAGGTTGGCGACCAGTCGAGAATGCCGTAACGCAGCAGGTAGACAAATACGTTCGCCACCGCGATGTACCACAGCAGCTTGTTCGGCAGCACATACTTCATGAAGATCTGCTTTGCCGTCAGCTCTTCTTCGTGCTTCTCGCTGTAATCATCCGGGTAGTCGTTTTTGTACTCTTCAATCGGCGGCAGGCCGCAGGACTGTGGGGTGTCGCGCATCAGAGCGAAGGCGATAATCGCCACCAGAATGGCGCCAAAGGCTGGCATATAGAGCGCGGCATGCCAGTCGTTGAACCAGGCCATCCCCAGCAGGAACAGCAGCGGCGGAAGCCCGCCCCCGACGTTATGTGCGCAGTTCCACACAGATACAATTCCACCACGCTCTTTCTGTGACCACCAGTGAACCATGGTGCGTCCGCATGGCGGCCACCCCATCCCCTGGAACCAGCCGCAGAGGAACAGCAGCACGAACATGATGGCAATGCTGGAGGTCGCCCACGGCACAAAGCCCATGAACAGCATCACCGCTGCCGCGAGGATCAGACCGGCGGGCAGGAACACGCGCGGATTCGAACGATCCGACACCGACCCCATAATAAACTTCGAAAAACCGTACGCGATGGAGATCCCCGACAGCGCAAATCCCAGATCGCCGCGAGAGAAGCCCTGTTCCACCAGGTACGGCATGGCGAGCGCGAAGTTTTTACGTACCAGATAGTACGCCGCATACCCGAAGAAGATCCCGAGGAATATTTGCCAACGCAGACGGCGGTAGAGAGGATCAATCTCTGCCTCTGGCAGTCGCGCCCGATGTGGCGCAGGTTTAAAGATACTGAGCATAACAGCCTCCGTGGCCTTTCAAAAAATGACCGGGCATCTCGCGCCCGGCTACAGAGGCGGCGATGTTAAGAAATCACGGTGAATGTTACTGTGAATCAACGCACAGATTGTTACAGAAATATGACAGAATGCGCAAAAAAGCGCATGAAATCACGTTTCACTTTCGAATTTCGCGCGTTTATGTTCGAAATCAAACAAACCACACGATCAATGTGGCTAAATGCTAAAAAACGAACATAGAGGAAAGGCAATGACAATTCACGATCCACGCTTCAGCGATGTGATTATCATTGGCGGTGGCGCGACGGGTGCCGGCATCGCACGCGACTGCGCCCTGCGGGGATTGAGCGTCACGCTTCTGGAACGCCACGATATCGCCACCGGCGCGACGGGACGTAATCACGGTCTGTTGCACAGCGGCGCCCGCTATGCGGTCACTGACGCTGAGTCAGCACGCGAGTGTATCGCTGAAAACCAGATCCTCAGGCGCATCGCCCGCCACTGCGTTGAACCGACCAACGGTCTTTTTATCACCCTTCCCGAAGATGATCTCGGCTTTCAGCAAACCTTTATCACCGCCTGCACGGCGGCAGGAATTCAGGCCGAGGCGATCGATCCTGCGCAGGCGCGCCGTCTTGAACCCTCGGTAAACCCGGCGTTACTGGGCGCGGTAAAAGTACCGGACGGAACCGTTGATCCTTTCCGCCTGACCGCCGCCAATATGCTCGACGCGCGGGAACATGGCGCCCAGATCCTGACCGGGCATCACGTCACCGGGCTTATTCGTGAAGGTAATACCGTGCGCGGGGTGCGCGTGTTTGATGCGCAGTACAACGAACACCGCGAGCTGTATGCCGCCGTCGTGGTCAACGCGGCGGGGATCTGGGGCCAGCGCATCGCGGAATACGCGGACCTGTCGGTGCGCATGTTCCCGGCGAAAGGCTCGCTGCTGATCCTCGACCACCGCATCAATAACCATGTCATCAACCGCTGCCGTAAACCGTCTGACGCCGATATCTTCGTGCCGGGGGACACCATTTCGTTAATCGGCACGACCTCAATGCATGTGGACTACAGCGAAATTGATTACAACCGCGTCACCGCTGAAGAGGTGGATATCCTGCTGCGCGAAGGGGAAAAGCTGGCCCCGGTGATGGCGCAGACGCGTATTCTGCGTGCCTACGCGGGCGTGCGTCCCCTTGTCGCCAGCGATAACGATCCGAGCGGGCGTAACGTCAGCCGCGGCATCGTGCTGCTCGATCACGCCGAACGCGACGGCATGGACGGGTTTATCACCATTACTGGCGGCAAGCTGATGACCTATCGGCTGATGGCCCAGTGGGCCACCGATGCCATCTGCCGTAAGCTCGGCAACACCGCACCGTGCGTGACGGCGGAACAGGCTCTGCCCGGCTCGCAACAATCGACAGAAAAAACGCTGCACAAAATCATTTCACTCCCTGCCCCGCTTCGCGGTTCAGCGATTTACCGCCACGGCGACCGCACCCCAACCTGGCTCGGTGAAGGGCGACTCAGCCGCAGCCTGGTGTGCGAATGCGAAGCCGTGACCGCAGGCGAGGTGCAGTATGCCGTGGAAAATCTGACGGTGAACAACCTGCTCGATTTACGCCGCCGCACGCGCGTCGGGATGGGCACCTGTCAGGGGGAGCTGTGCGCCTGCCGTGCCGCCGGGCTGCTGCAACGTTTTCACGCCACCACGTCAACCCAGTCGCTTGCCCAGCTCAGCGATTTTTTAAACGAGCGCTGGAAAGGCATTCAGCCCGTCGCCTGGGGCGATGCCCTGCGCGAAAGCGAGTTTACCCGCTGGGTCTATCAGGGGCTTTGCGGTCTGGAGAAGGAGCACAACCATGAAATTTGATACCGTGATTGTGGGTGGGGGACTGGCGGGCCTGCTGTGCGGCCTCAAACTGACGCAGCGGGGTCTGCGCTGCGCCATTGTCACTCGCGGTCAGAGTGCCCTGCACTTCTCTTCCGGCTCGCTGGATTTACTGGGCGCGCTATCTTTCGCCGATCTGCCGCCTGAACATCCCTACCGCCTGACGGGCGCAGAGAATATGGCCCGCTTTGCCTGCGAAACCGAACACCTGCTCACCACCTGCGGCGCACGCATGCAGGGTGACGCCGAGCAAAATCATCAGCGCGTCACGCCGCTCGGCACCCTGCGCGCCGCCTGGCTTAGCCCGGAAGAGGTGCCTGTCGCCCCCATCGCTGCCGAGCGCGTGCGGGTGGTGGGGATCAGCGGCTTCCTCGATTTCCAGCCGCATCTGGCCGCCGCGTCTCTCAGACAGCAGGGTGTTCAGGTGGATACGGCGGAGATTGATCTCCCCGAACTCGACGTGCTGCGCGAAAACCCCAGCGAGTTTCGTGCGGTGAACATTGCCCGCCTGTTGGATAATGAAAGTTACTGGCCGCAGCTGTACGCGGCGCTTCAACCGCTCGGCGAGACCTGCGACGCCCTGTTTATGCCCGCCTGTTTTGGCTTAACGGACAACCGGCTCTGGCGCTGGCTCTCGGCGCGCCTGCCCTGTACGCTCGGTTTACTGCCGACGCTCCCCCCTTCCGTGCCCGGCATTCGTCTGCACACCCAGCTTCAGCGTCAGTTTGTTGCCCAGGGTGGCGTCTGGATGGCAGGCGACGAGGTGAAAAAAATCACCCTGGCTGAGGGCGCGGTAAGCGAAATCTGGACCCGCAACCACGGCGACATCCCGCTTCGCGCACGCTTTACGGTGCTGGCAAGCGGCAGTTTCTTCAGTAACGGTCTGCTGAGCAGCCGGGATGGCGTGCGTGAGGCGATCCTCGGTCTGGACGTCCGGCAAAGCGCTTCCCGCGCGGACTGGTATCAAAGCGATTTCTTCACCCCGCAGCCCTGGCAGCAGTTCGGCGTGATCGTCGACAGCCAACTGCGCCCGCGGCTGGGCGGGGAACCGGTTGAAAATCTTTACGCCATCGGCTCGGTTCTGGGCGGGTACGATCCCGTGGCGCAGGGCTGCGGTGGCGGCGTCTGCGCCGTCACTGCGCTGCATGTCGCGGAGCAGATTCTCCAGCGCAGGGAGGGAGCACAATGAACGACACCCGATTTGAAAGCTGTATCAAATGCACGGTCTGCACCACGGTTTGCCCGGTCAGCGGCGTCGATCCGCGCTATCCCGGCCCGAAACAGGCCGGTCCCGACGGGGAGCGTCTGCGCCTGAAGGATGGCGCGCTCTACGACGAGGCGCTGAAATACTGCATCAACTGCAAACGCTGCGAAGTTGCCTGCCCGTCGGACGTGAAAATAGGCGATATCATCCAGCGCGCCCGCGCCCGCTACAGTACGCAAAAACCGACGCTGCGTGACGCGATACTGAGCCACACCGATCTGATGGGTAGCCTCTCGACGCCTTTCGCGCCGGTCGTCAATGCCGCCACCGCCCTGAAGCCGGTGCGCAGGCTGCTGGATGCGACGCTCAAAATCGACCATCACCGCAGTCTGCCGAAATATTCTCACGGCACCTTCCGCCGCTGGTTTAAATCCGTGGCGGCAGAACAGGCGCAGTTCTCTGAGCAGGTTGCCTTCTTCCACGGCTGCTACGTGAACTACAACCATCCGCAGCTGGGGAAAGACCTGCTGAAAGTCCTGAACGCCATGGGAACGGGCGTTCAGCTGCTGAGCAAAGAAAAGTGCTGCGGCGTTCCGCTGATTGCCAACGGCTTCATCGACAAAGCGCGCAAGCAGGCGAGCAGCAACGTCACCTCTTTACGTGAGGCGATAGTCGACAAAGGGATACCGGTACTGGCGACGTCGTCAACCTGTACCTTCACGCTGCGCGATGAATATCCGCATCTGCTGGAGGTGGATAACACCGGCCTGCGCGAGCACATTGAGCTGGCGACCCGTTTTCTCTGGCGCAAACTGGACAGCGGGCAGACGTTACCGCTGGGCAAATTGCCGCTGAAGGTGGTGTATCACACGCCATGTCATATGGAGAAGATGGGCTGGTCGATCTATACGCTTGAGCTGCTGCGGCTGATCCCCGGGCTGGAGCTGACGGTGCTGGACTCACGCTGCTGCGGCATCGCAGGCACGTACGGCTTCAAGCGTGAAAACTACCCAACGTCACAGGCCATTGGCGCGCCGCTGTTCCGGCAGATTGAAGAGAGCGGCGCAGATATCGTGGTGACGGACTGCGAAACCTGCAAGTGGCAGATCGAGATGTCCACCAGCAAACGCTGTGAACATCCCATTACCTTGCTGGCAAAAGCGCTGGCGTAACCGTTGCCGGGGACACGGCCCCGGCACACTCTCACTCCACGAACAGCGATTCGACGACGTTGATCCAGCCGTGCTCGCTGGCGACCTCTTTCCCGTTCAGCCAGCGGCGCAGCATGTTCAGTGCCATCATCGCGCACACCTCCTGACGCACGGCCAGGCTGTGGCGGGTAATGCTCATCCTGACCCGCAGGGCGTGCGTCCCTTCCGGCGTTGCAAGGGCAAAGTTGAGATGCTCCTCATCCAGCCCGCCCACAAACAGCGCCAGCCCGGCGAAATGCTTCACTCTGCGCTCGGACGCCCAGCGCGCGGTCTGCGCCAGCGTCTCCTGCTGGAACGGCACCACTTCACTGGCCAGCAGCGGCGCACCCGCCCGGGTAAGCTGAAGCGCCAGAAGCCCACCGGTAAACTGCTCGCTTAACGTCACGCTCAGCTGGCGGGACTGCAAATGCCCTGCGATCTGCGCCGGCAGCCCTTCCGTTCCTTCGAAAATCAGGCTTTCCCCGGCGACGCGCTGCACTTCCGGCCACAGCGCCAGCATGGCGGCTTTCTCTGACGCCGGTCCGGTCAGCTTCAGTTCAATAATCGGCATGGAGGAGCGATAGCCCATCGACACGCCGGGAGGCAGTTGCAGGTGATCGAGGCTCTGGGCCAGATCGCTTTCCGAGCGACCAAAGGTGGTCAGACGCAGGCACAGCGGCGGTTCAGGCAGCGTAAAGCGCGCGCGCAGGCGCGGCAGGATCTGCTGCTCGACCATCACTTTAAATTCCGACGGGACGCCCGGGGTGAAGAACATCAGGCAGCGGTTCAGCTGAACGGCAAACCCGCAGGCGGTGCCGACCGGGTTATCAATCAGTTCCGCGCTGGCGGGAATTTCAGCCTGCTTGCGGTTGCTGGGGGCCATCACGCGGCCACGCCCGGAGAAAAAGCGCTCCATCTGTGCCAGCCACGCCTCGTGCAGAACCAGGCCTTCGCCTTTGGCCGTGGCGGCGGCCAGCGCGCTGAGATCGTCGCTGGTGGGTCCCAGCCCGCCGTTCACAATCAGCACGTCGCAGCGTTCGCTGCGCTCGCGCAGAACGTTGACCAGCGACTCAAGATTGTCACCTACGGTGTTGCGGCGCGTTAACGGTAATCCTTGCTCAAAGAAGAGATCGGCGAGCCAGGCGGCATTGGTATCAATGATTTGCCCATGCAGCACTTCGTCGCCAGTGGATAACATTTCCACGTTTATCATTGTGTTCTCCCATTTCAATGGTCAAAACACTATAGCGCAATCGAAGACCGGGGGAAGAGAGAAACTGGCGCGACTGAACGCCGCGCCGAGAGGATTAGAAACCGGCGCTCACGCCGACGTACGGACCGTCTGCCAGGGCGTTGTCGCGGTTGCCGTCTTTACCGGCCAGGTTCAGATAGCGATAGCCCGCTTCGATGGTGATCGGACGCATGATGGTCCAGCGCGCGCCGGCATTAGCTTCCTGATAGCTGTCGATACCGCTGGAGAGGGAATCCGGGGAGTAGTAGTACTCACCGAACAGGCCAAAGCTGTCGCCAATTTTCCACTGCAAGCCGCCGCCCACTGCCGCCGCGTAGCCTTCGTCGCCGTCGTTCGGGTTGGTGTAAATGCCTTTACCGCCGACGGTCGCCAGGAAGGGACCCAACGGCACGTTGAAGCCGAGGCCCAGGCTTGCCGCATCCCCATCGTCGTCGTTGTGCGTCCAGCCGCCGGTCATTGCCAGGCCTGCGCTATCCGTGCCAAGACCAAAGCCCAGATGGGTATAATCTTGTCCCGCCGAGCCGTTGAAGGAAATTGCGTTTGCCGCTGCTGAAACAAACATCAGGCCGCTTAAGCCCATTAATGCCACTTTTTTCATTATCGTGATCCCGCACAATTTATTCAGAGATGTCCAAAAACCGCGAGATTTTAACCTGACTGCCTGTGTGATCAATGGACTCCGCGTGCGGCGGGCAATTAGTTTGTAACGATTTGATAATATCGGCATTTATACCTGCATCAGAAAGCGCATTTTCACGCTCAGCCCACCCAGATTTTCACTGGGCATCAGCTGAAGATGGCTGCGGTGCAGGCGGGCAATATCGTTAGCCAGCGCCAGGCCAATGCCGGACCCGGCGGCATCGCCCACGTTATCCAGCCGATGAAACGGCAGCATGGCCTGGGAGATCTGGTCTTCAGCAATGCCCGGTCCGCTGTCCTCCACGCTCAGCTCAACGGCATCGTTAGCCGTGCGCAGGTACACCGTCACGACGCCCTGCTCCGGTGTGTATTTGATCGCGTTCTCCAGCAGGTTGGCGCAAAGTTCGCCCAGCAACACGTCATCCCCCTCAATCATTACCGGCTGCTGTACGCCGTCATAACCGAGATCGATACCCTTGCTGCGCGCCTGCGCCAGCCGGGAAAAGCAGCAGTTTTGCACCACCTGTACCAGATCGACAGGCGCAAACTGTCGCTCCCCCTGCTCTTTTCGCTTCACCGCCGAAAGCTGCAACAGCCTTTCCGTCAGCACGATGGTGTTATCCAGCGTGACGTTCATCGCCCGTAAGCTCTCCTGCCACAGCGCCGGATCGTTACGCGTCAGGGCAACCGATACCTGGGTTTTCAGCACCGCCAGCGGCGTTTTGAGCTGGTGTGAGGCGTCAGCGTTAAAGCGCGCCTGCCGCGAAAGCACGCCACGTAACCTGTCGATATAGCGGTTAAATGCCACAATCAGCAGCCGCGTTTCCGACCAGGGCAATAACTCCGGCAGCGGAGCCAGCAGCCCCGGCTCACGGCGCACCATCAGGGACGAGAGCTGCCGCATCGGGCGCAGCACGCGACGCAGCAGCCACGCGGTCAGGACCAGCGTCAGCAGCACCAGCAGCCCCTGCGACACGAGCGAGGAAAACAGCAGCTGAGTGGCCAGATAGCGCCGCGACTGCAACGTTTCGGCGACGTAGATCTCCGCCATCCCGAACACACTGTCCTCGTTAACCGGCTGGAGCAGCTTCGCCACGCGGATCGCCTGCCCGCGATACTCGGTATGATAAAACCACGCCAGCGCCGGATAGTGTGTAGTGCGCGACGTGGAGGGAGGCATATTCGGCAGATCGTCGTAGCCGGAGATCACCCGCCCGTCGGGGTCCACGACCTTGTAATAGAGGCGATCGTTCATGTTCAGCTCGAAACTGTCCAGCACGACCCAGGGCACGTTCACCTGGAGCTTGCCGTTGTGCACCACCAGCCGCTCTGACACCGTGCGCGCCGAGGATAACAGCGTGCGGTCATAGGCCTGCGTCGCCGCCTGTAACGCGCTAACGTAGCTGTTAAAGGCTGACAGCCCCCATAACAGCAGCAGCGGCAAACCCAGAAAAAGCAAAAGTTGCAGGTAAAGCGACTGCGGCTTAACCCACCTCATCGCCGCACTCCAGCACGTAGCCCAGCCCCCGGAGGGTAATGATCCGCACCCCGCTGCCGGTCAGCTTCTTACGCAGGCGGTGAATATAGAGATCGATGCTCTCGGGGCTGACGTCGTCGTTCAGGCTGAATACCTGGTCGAAAAGCTGTTGCCGGGAGACGGGACGGGTCCGGCGGTGCATCAGCACCTTCAGCAAAGAGAGTTCGCGCGGCGTGAGGGAAAGGGGTTCATCGCGCAGCAGAAAAAAGCCTTCATCATCGTACTCCAGCTCTCCCAGCCGCTGGCGCTCCTGGGTTCGTCCTTCGCTGCGGCGCAGCAGCGCGCGCAGGCGGGCATCAAGCTCCTCCAGCTCGAACGGTTTCGGCAGGTAGTCATCCGCCCCGGCATTCAGCCCCTTCACCCTGTCTGCCACGTTGCTGCGGGCGGTAAGAAACAGCACCGGCAGCGTCTGCCCGCGCTTTCTCAGGCGATGCACCACCTCCAGCCCGTCGAAGCCGGGCATGCCGATATCAAGGATCGCGACGGCATAGTTTTCTCCCTGCAAAAGATGATCGGCCGCCCGTCCATCGTTGACGCAATCCACGGCAAATCCGTTTTGTACCAGCGCTTTTTCCAGCCAGTGAGCCAGCTCACGATTATCTTCCGCGAGTAAGAGACGCATATCACATCCTGTAAAGTTGGTGTCGCAGTGAAAGGGAAATGAAAGGTTATTGTTTTAACAATCACGCAACGGAACCGCTACAAGGTGGTTCACATAATCAGAAAAAATACACCCGTACCCGTACTCCCGGTTCTCCGGCGTGAGGATAAACGATGAAAAAACAATTACTTTCTACCCTTGCTGCAAGCGTATTGCTGTTGAGTGCCTCTGTCGTCCAGGCGCAGGACGCGCCATCCCGTACCGAATGTATCGCCCCGGCCAAACCCGGCGGCGGCTTCGACCTGACCTGCAAGCTGATTCAGGTCAGCCTGCTGGAGACGAAGGCCATTGAAAAACCGATGCGCGTCACCTACATGCCCGGCGGCGTGGGCGCGGTAGCCTATAACGCCATCGTCGCGCAGCGCCCTGCCGAAGCGGGCACCGTGGTGGCCTTCTCCGGCGGTTCGTTGCTGAACCTGTCGCAGGGGAAATTTGGTCGTTATGACGTGAATGACGTGCGCTGGCTCGCCACCGTAGGCACCGATTACGGCATGATCGCCGTGCGCGCGGACTCCCCATGGAAATCCCTGAAAGATCTGCTGACCGCCATGGAAAAAGATCCGAACAGCGTGGTCATTGGCGCGGGCGCCTCTATCGGCAGCCAGGACTGGATGAAAGCCGCGCTGCTGGCGCAGCAGGCCAAAGTGGATCCGCACAAGATGCGTTACGTGGCCTTTGAAGGCGGCGGCGAGCCGGTGACGGCGCTGATGGGCAATCACGTCCAGGCGGTATCGGGCGATCTCAGCGAAATGGTGCCCTACCTGAGCGGGGATAAGATCCGCGTGCTGGCGGTCTTCTCGGAAAACCGTCTGCCGGGCCAGCTGGCAGACGTCCCAACCGCTAAAGAGCAGGGTTATAACCTGGTCTGGCCGATCATCCGCGGCTTCTTCGTCGGGCCAAAAGTGACCGACGCCGAGTACCAGTGGTGGGTGGATACCTTCGCAAAACTTCAGCAAACCGAGGAGTTCAAAAAACAGCGCGATCTGCGCGGGCTGTTTGAGTTCAACCTGAACGGCAAGCAGCTGGACGAGTATGTCAAAAAACAGGTGAATGACTACCGCGAACAGGCGAAAGCCTTTGGTCTGGCGAAATAACCGGAGGCGCTATGAGCGATCGCATTTTTGCCGGGATATGGCTGCTGCTCTGCATTGGCGGCATGTTCGTCGCCTGGCAGATCCACAGCGAATACAGCTATGAACCCGTGGGGCCACGCCCCTTCCCCGTCGGCATAGTCGGCCTGATGCTGCTCTGCTCGGTGGCGCTGCTGCTGCGCCATCCGGATACCGTGGAGTGGCCGCCACGCCGTACGCTGCAACGTCTGCTGGTAATGGTAATTGTCCTGCTGATGTATGCGTGGGGCTTTGAGTGGCTCGGCTTCCCGATTGCCACCGCCCTGCTGACGATGGTGATTGGCATACTGTTTAACGCCTCGCTGCCTGCGGCGGGGATCTCCGGGGTCGTACTGGGCATTTTACTCTGGTACGCCTTCGACCGCCTGCTGGACGTGACCCTGCCGCTCGGCGCATGGTTTAACTAACGGAGCACGCTATGGATACCTGGATCTATCTCTCTCAGGGGTTCGCGGTAGCGATGACCCCGGAAAACCTGGTGATCGCCCTGATCGGCTGTTTCGTCGGGACCATCGTCGGCCTGCTGCCGGGCCTTGGCCCTATCAACGGCGTGGCGATTTTACTGCCGCTGGCCTTTGCGCTACACCTGCCTGCGGAATCGGCGCTGATCCTGCTGGCGACGGTCTATATCGGCTGCGAATACGGGGGGCGTATTTCCTCGATTCTGCTTAACGTGCCCGGCGATGCCGCCGCCATTATGACCGCGCTGGATGGCTACCCGATGGCGCAGCAGGGGCGCGGCGGCGTGGCGCTCTCTATTTCTGCCGTCAGCTCGTTCTTTGGCTCCATGATCGCCATTGGCGGCATCATCCTCTTCGCCCCGGCGCTGGCCCAGTGGTCGCTGGCGTTTGGTCCGGCCGAGTATTTTGCCCTGATGGTGTTCGCCATCGCCTGTCTCGGCAGCATGATGGCGCAGAATCCGCTGAAGTCGTTTTTGTCTGCGTTGATTGGCCTCAGTCTGGCCACCGTCGGCGTGGATGCCAACACCGGGGTTTATCGTTTTACCTTCGACAGCGTTCATCTCTCCGACGGCGTGCAGTTTATCGTCGTGGTGATTGGTCTGTTCTCTGTCTCAGAAATCTTACTGATGCTGGAGCATACCAGCAGCGGGCAGACGCTGGTGCGTAAAACCGGACGTATGCTCTTTAATGCCAAAGAGGGGGCGCAGTGTATTGGCGCCACCCTGCGTTCGTCGGTGATCGGTTTCTTCGTCGGCATTCTGCCCGGCGCGGGGGCGACTATCGCCAGCGCCATCACCTACATGACCGAGAAAAAGCTGAGCGGTAACAGCGACAGCTTCGGCAAAGGCGATATCCGCGGCGTGGCGGCGCCGGAGGCGGCGAATAACGCCTCGGCCTGCGGCTCGTTTATCCCGATGCTGACCCTCGGCGTGCCGGGCTCCGGCACCACGGCGGTAATGATGGGCGCGCTGACGCTCTATAACATCACCCCGGGTCCGGCGATGTTTACCGAGCAGCCCGATATCGTCTGGGGTTTAATTGCCGCCCTGCTGATCGCCAACGTGATGTTGCTGGTAATGAACATCCCGCTGATCGGCCTGTTCACCCGCATGCTGACCATTCCCCTGTGGTTCCTGGTCCCGGCCATCGCCGCCGTCTCTGCGGTTGGGGTGTACGCGGTGCACAGCACCACCTTCGACCTGGTGTTGATGGTGCTGCTCGGCGTGCTGGGCTACATTCTGCGCAAGATGCACTTCCCGATGTCGCCGCTGATTTTAGGGTTTGTGCTGGGGGAAATGCTGGAGCAGAACCTGCGCCGCGCCCTCTCCATCAGCAATGGCAACATGGGGATCCTGTGGGAGAGCAGCGTGACGAAGATCCTGCTGGCAATGGCGATTATGGTGATTGTCGTGCCGCCGGTGCTGCGCTGGGTCCGCCGACGCCAGCACAAACCGCAGCCGGATATCGGTTGATTAGCCCCTCAACAGGGCATTGACCCACTGCTTTAACGCCTGGCGGGAGATTTTAATCCCGCCATTTTTCAGTTCTGACGGCAGCGCCAGCCAGTGTACCGGCTGCTCAAAGCGCGCCAGCCTGCCCTGAACCCACTCCGGCAGCAGCGTGATATCCGTGCCCGGCTCGCATTCCACTACCGCCACCGGACGTTGCCCATACTCGGCATCATCCAGCGGAACGACAAACGCCTGGCTTACCTGCGGATGCGTGGCGATAACGCGCTCCAGCGCTTCGGGCTGGATCCCTTCTCCGCCGCTGAAAAAGAGATTGTCCATTCGGCCCAGAATGGTCAGGCGTCCGTCATGCCACTCGCCGCGATCGCGGGTGGCGAACCAGCCCTGCTCATTGACCAGAGGCAATAATGCGCCGTCTCGCCAGTAGCCCGCCGCCATGCTTTCCGCCCGGAGCCAGACTTCACCGTTCACCACCTGAACGTCTCTGCCCGGCAGCGCGCTGCCCACGTCCGGCGCGCCGTCGGCCTCTTTGGCGCAGACGGTGGAGGCGAACTCGGTCAGACCGTAACCGCAGTACGTACGGATCCCCTGCTCGCGCGCCTGTTCGGTCAGCGCAACGGGGATTTCCGCCCCGCCGAGCAGCACGGCTTTCAGCGCGACGGGATGGTGTGAATTAAGCAGCCGCCACAGCTGCGTTGGCACCAGCGAGGCGTGGGTACAGCCCTGTAGCGCCTGCTCCAGCGGCTGTTTTTCACGCACGGTGAGACGGCCTCCGCCCTGCAACCAGCGCCACAAAATCCCCTGACCGGAGACGTGAAACAGCGGCAGAGAGAGCAGCCAGTCATCGCTACCGCCGTAAGGCATCAGCGCCAGCACGCCCTTTGCGCTGGCAAGGTGGGCGGCACAGGTGTGCACCGCCGCTTTCGGCAAGCCGGTGGAGCCAGAGGTGAGCGTCATTGAGGCCAGCCGTTCTGCCCGCCACGTCACGCCGCCCTGCCCCTCGCCCTCTCTTAATACCAGCCCGGGCAGACCGTCATACTCACCGTTAAGCACCAGCGCAAAACGCAGGGTCATCTGCGGCAGGAGGACGTCCAGCAGCGGACGGGGAAGCTGAGGGTTCACCGGCAAAATGCGGGCGCCGCACTGAAGCAGCGCCAGCCAGGCCAGCAGGGTCTGCGGGTGGTTGTGGGCGAGCAGCATGACGCCGTCACCGTCCGTAACGCCCTGAGACTGAAAACCGGCTGCGAGACGATCGATACGCTCGCCCAGCTGAGACCAGCTGAGCGTTATATCGTCTAAACGCAGCGCGGATTTATCGGCACGCCGGGTGCGCCAGTACCGCCACGGCCAGTCGGTAAAACTCATCGCAGTGGCTCCAGCGCCCCGACGTCGAGGCACGGCAAGGTGCTGCCAGGCCACTGACGAATCAGCTGGGCCTGCATCAGGTTTAGCGTATCGAGACCGGGAACGGTGTCCGGCGTTAACCATGCAGCGATGCGCGCCAGCTGCGTCAGGCCGAGGCTGGATTCGATGGATGAACTGATCACCGCCGTCAGCCCTGCGGCATGGGCCGCCGCAACCTGCTCGCGCACCTTGTCGAGGCTGCCGGTCAGCGTTGGCTTAATCACCACGGCCCTGACGCCCGGCTCGGCGGCAAACGCGAAATCGGCTTCGCGCAGGCTCTCATCCCAGGCAATGGCAATGCCGGTTTCCCGGGCAAAGGCGCGCGAGTCGTCGCGCGTTTTGCACGGCTCTTCGAGAAACGCGATGCGGCTGCGGTACGCCGGGTTGACGTACTTCGCAAACTGTTGCGCCCTGAGCGGCGTCCAGGCGCGGTTGGCGTCCAGGCGCAGGTGTAGATCGGGAATGGCTTCCAGTAACAGGTTAACCACCATTCCGTCGCGCACTGCTTCGTACAGGCCAACCTTTATTTTCGCCACCTTCTCGCCAGGCATCGCGGAAAGGAGCGCGAAAAGTTCATCCGGATCGCCGGTACAGAGCGGCGCGGCGCAATAGTTCGCCGCGTCCGGTAAACTGCCGTCCAGCTCTGCCAGCGCACAGCTGATGCCGAACGCGGCGGAAGGAACGTCCGGCAGCGCCGGAACTGCTCCCTCACGCCATTCGTACGTCCAGGCCATCAGCGCAGCCTGCGCCTCGTCCGGCGTTTCCAGGCTAAAGCCCGGAAGCGGGGCGATTTCGCCCCACCCTTCCCGCTCGCCCTGCCGGAGATGCACGAAAAAGCCGTCACGGGTTTTTAACCGCCGTTCACGCAGCACCACGCCCGCGTCCATCGGTATCTGCCAGCGGTAAACCTGCGCGCAACGCATTACGGGTTCCGTTTGTATTTGCTGAAGTCCGGCTGGCGTTTTTCGTTGAACGCGTTGCGCCCTTCCTGACCCTCTTCGGTCATATAGAACAGCATGGTGGCGTTACCTGCCAGCTCCTGAAGGCCCGCCTGACCGTCACAGTCGGCGTTGAGGGCCGCTTTCAGGCAGCGCAGCGCCATTGGGCTGTTTTGCAGCATTTCGCGACACCAGCGCACGGTCTCTTTTTCCAGATCGGCGATCGGCACCACGGTGTTAACCAGCCCCATATCCAGCGCTTCCTGGGCGTTGTACTGACGGCACAGGAACCAGATTTCGCGGGCTTTTTTCTGACCGACAATGCGCGCCATATAGGACGCGCCCCAGCCGCCGTCGAAAGAGCCGACTTTCGGGCCAGTCTGACCGAAAATGGCATTTTCCGCCGCGATCGTCAGGTCACACATCATGTGCAGCACGTGACCGCCGCCGATGGAATACCCTGCCACCATCGCGACCACCGGTTTTGGACAGGTGCGGATCTGGCGCTGGAAATCCAGCACGTTCAGGTGGTGCGTGCCCGCATCATCCTGGTATCCGCCGTAGTCACCGCGGACTTTCTGATCGCCGCCGGAGCAGAAGGCTTTCTCCCCTTCCCCGGTGAGGATGATGACGCCGATAGTGTCGTCGTAGCGGGCATCCGCCAGCGCCTGGATCATCTCTTTTACGGTCAGCGGACGAAATGCGTTGCGCACCTGTGGACGGTTGATAGTAATTTTGGCGATACCATCGGCGGATTTGTGGTAACGAATGTCGGTGTAGCCTTCGGAGCAGTCCTGCCATTCAACCGGCGCGTAAAGCATGTGTTCATCAGGATAGATCATAGCGTGTCCTTTGTTCGATAACGCAGTATCTGAGCCAGACTCGCGGCAACCGCGTCCGGGTTGTCCCGGTGGGCGTTGTGTCCGGCGTGAGGGATAGCATGACGCGTGGCGTTAAGTTCAGCGGCGATAGCTGCAAACTTCCCGTCACGTTCGCCATAGAGATAGTCAAAAGAAAAATCACGCGCGATGAGCGCGGGACGTAAATCAGGCTGAACGGCAAGCGAGGTGGCCTCCAGCATCTCTGCCAGCCTCGGGCCGTTGTTCCGGCTGCGCAGCGCGATCAGCGCCCTGCGCTGATCATCCGTAAGTGAGGCAAAGACCGGCTGTTGATACCAGTCGGCAAAGACGGCCTCCAGCGGCTCACTGCGAAACCGTGACGCCCAGCGGCGGTCAGAGATCAGCCGGGCCTGGCGCGCATCGGCGTCTTGCAGGCCCGGGTGTCCACCTTCCACAATCACCCCGTCTAACCCCGCAGGATGCTGGCAGGCATGGAACATCGCAATGCGGCCGCCGAGGGAGTACCCCACGAGCCAGTATATTAGTATGTTGTAACTAACAAGGGTATGCGAGAGCAATTCACTTACCTCTGCAAACCCCGTCACGCCCGTATCCGCTGAACCACCGTGCCCGGGCAGGTCAAGGTAGAGCCGGGGGTAGTCATGCAGCGACGCCCCGACAGCCTGCCACTCGCGACAGTCGCCGGAAAAACCGTGCAGGAAAACCAGCCAGGGGTAGCCTGGTTTTCCTGGCTGGGAGAAGCCTGCGAGGATCACAGGTGACTCACCTGCGCAAGCAGATGTTGCAGCTTCTGCGCGCCGTCAGCATCGTTTACCACCAGCTCAATCAGCGTCGCGCCAGGCTGCCGCCAGGCGGTGTTCAGCGCCGTCTCCAGCGCGTCCCAGTTTTCCGGGCGATGGTACTTCAGGCTGAACATGGCGGCGGCGTGTTCGAACTGCACGTTTTGCGGCATCAGATAGAAGCGCTCACGCTCGCTTTGCGGCGTCGGCAGCAACGAGAAAATCTGCCCGCCGTTATTGTTCACAACAATCAGCACGAACGGGGCCGACGCCTGACGCAGGAGCGCCAGCGCGTTGAGATCGTAGAGGGCTGAGAGATCCCCCACAATCGCCAGCGTGGATTTCGCGCTGGCCCGCTGTACGCCAGCGGCTGTGGAGATCAGGCCGTCAATGCCGCTCGCGCCCCGGTTGCTGTACACCGGATAACCCGCCGGCAGCTGCGAAAAGGCGTCAATCAGGCGCACCACCAGGCTGTTACCGACAAAAAGTTGTCCCTGCTCGGGAAGATATTTGCGGATACGGTGCGCAAGCCCGGCTTCACTGAACGCCTCGCACTGCGTTTTGGTGAGTTCCCACGCCTGACGTGACAGCGCCGGGATCTCCACCGCCCAGGGTTTGCGTTTTTCCGCCGGATGCAATTCCAGCCAGCTGTCAATATCGCTCACCAGGCGGCGGCCACGATGGTGCGCCGGGTCAAGGCGTCCTTCGAGCGGGTCCACCAGCCAGTACTCTTCTGGGGTACAGGTGGCCTGCCACTGGAGCAGACGCTTCCCCGTCAGGCTCGATCCCAGCTGGACGACAATCTGCGCCTGCGCCAGCTCGGTAACCGCTTTCGCGTTACCCAGCCAGAGGTCGGCACAGGGCAGCGGCTGGCCCGTCTGGGAAAGCACGTCACCAATCAGCGGCCAGCCAAGCGTTTGTGCCCACTCCGCCGCCAGCTTGCCTTCCGCCGCACTCATCCGCCCGGCAATCACCACGCCGCGCTTCTGGCGCCAGAAGAACCAGTCGCGCTGTTTTGCGCTTTCCAGATGCGTCTGCTCGCGCAGCCAGGGTTTTTCACTCTCCCACCAGTCTCCCAGCTGCTGTTGCCAGACGAGGCCAGTATCGTTCATTTCACCGTACAGCGGCTCGGCAAACGGGCAGTTAATGTGCAGCCCGCCGCTGCGCAGTGCGTTCATGGCGTGGTCGAGGGTTGAGACCAGCCAGCTGGCGGGAATATCCTGGGTGGGGCGCGGCAACGAGACCGTCTGTGAAGGATGCGAGGCAAAAATGCCAGGCTGACGAATCGCCTGATTAGCACCGCAGTCAATAAGTTCCGGGGGACGGTCGGCAGTGAGTAAAATCAGCTTTTCGCCGGTTAATCCCGCTTCTATCAGCGCCGGATAGAGGTTCGCCACCGCCGTGCCGGAGGTGACTATCACCGCCACGGGCGCTTTGCTGACTTTCGCCAGCCCGAGCGCCAGATGGCCCAGACCCCGCTCATCAAAATGGGTGTGGTGAATAAAAGCCCGGTTTTCCGCGGCAGCAAGGGTGAGCGGCGTGGAGCGAGAGCCCGGGGCAATACACACATGCCTGACACCATGACGGGTCAGGGCTTCAAGGATCACCGCCGCCCAGCGTCGGTTAAAAGAACTTACTGACATGAGATTGTCCAGTATCAAGAATGCGACACAGTATAAATAATAGAAAAAGTCAGAATTTTGATATGAATCGGGATTGCACGAATCAGTATTAATCCCTTAGGAGAAGGGAACGCAGCCCGGCGGCCTTGTTTTCGATCTCCTGCCACTCCTGCTCCGGATCGGAGCCGCTGACGATGCACGCCCCCGCATAAAGACGCAGCGCAGCGTCGTGAACGCGGGCGGAGCGTAATGCCACACAGAATTCGCTTTGATCGCGCGATAAATAGCCCGCCGACCCGGCGTACCACTCCCGGTCAAACGGCTCCACTTTCGCAATAAATTCTCGCGCCGCCTGTCGCGGCAGCCCGGCCACCGCCGCCGTCGGTTGCAGAATATGCAGGCACTGCTCGTCGTCAGGCTGTTTAAGTTCGGTCCAGATACAGCGACGTAAATGCTGCACCTTGCGCAGACGCAGCACCTGCGCAGGCAGGATCTCCAGCGTCCGGGTATGGTGCTGAAGACGCTGGCAGATATCTTCCACCACCAGCATATTTTCCCGCTGATTTTTGTCGTCGTTCATCAGCCAGTCGCCCAGACGCTGAGCCTGCTTATCGTCAGAATGGCTGGCGACGGTGCCTGCCAGCGCTTCAGTGCGCAGCAGCGTGCCGCGTCGCCGCCACAGGCGTTCGGGCGTCGAGCCGAGGAACGCGTTGCTGGCGTCAAAGACCATACAAAAATGATAACAGTTGAGGTTTAGCGCGCGGCTGGCAGCCATCAGCGCGATGGCATTCACGGACTGCTGGCAATGCACGTCTGTAGCACGTGCGAGGACCACTTTCTCAAAATCGCCGCGAGCAAGGGTATCCGTCGCCTGACGAATCAACGCCAGCCATTCCGGTTTTTCCGGATGATGGGTTTCCTGCACAATCTGCACGGACAACGGGCGGATCGGCGCGGCGTCGCGCAGGTTATCGACAAAATTCAGCGCCTCACGGGCATCTTCCCGCAGCGACGTTTCGCTCCACAGTTGCAGACGCAGCGTGGCGACCCCGCCAGACCGTCGCCAGAGAAGGCGCGGTAAAAACAACTTGCCCTGCGCCGGGTTGAAGGCGTTCAGGCCGCAGATACGGGTGTCATTGGCTACGTCGTGGGTGTGCAAAAACCGCGAGGCCGAGGCCAGAGAATCGAAATGGGCGAGGCTTCCGAGCGCGGCAAGTTCTTCATCACCGCTGCGCTGTTGCCAGTAAAACTGAGGATAGCATCGCTGCACACCGAGCCAGGCCAGCGGATCGAAGGCGTCGTTTAACGGGAAAGAGACATCGAAATGGCGTAAACCGGGTGTAGCTGGCAATGCTTGCGCAAGCTGAGTACGCAGGCTTTGCAGCGCGAGGAAAATCGAGTGCACGCGAACCTCTCCCTGTTAAAGCCTTATATTATACGGGGTACTGACGATAAATAGCAGTACCCACGTGTAGGGAGTGGTTTACCGGCTTAACGACGGGCTAACAGCAGACCCAGCACCAGCCCTACGGCCGCACCGACCCCAATGCCCTGCCACGGTTTTTCATGCACATAATCGTCAGCACGATAAACCGCCTGCTTGGCGCGGTAGTAGTAATTGTCGGATGCGTTACTGACGCGGTTTTTCACGTCATGCAGCGCCTGCTCGGCGCGGGCTTTGAGCTCAATGTACTTCTGATCGGCAGGATCGCCTGAAGAGCGCAGCACTTCTTCCAGCGTTTCGCTTAGCAGCGTCAGGTCGTCGTCGACTCGGGTATCCCAGGATTGAAATGACATATTTTTCTCCATGTTAGTACACCAGTCCGGTAACTATAGACAACGTATTGCTATTGCGCCTGTTTCGCTTCGCGTGCCATGCCGATGTGTGGGATGCCGTCTTCGTCGTAAATGTCCGTGACCGGGGTAAAACCAAAATGGCCATAGAATGATTGCAAATGCGCCTGCGCGCCCAGGTATAACGCCTTGTCCGGCCACTGTTTCTGGCATGCGTCCAGCGTTTTTTCCATCAGCTGATAGCCCAGCTTTTCACCGCGCGCGCGGCCGCTGATAATGACGCGGCCAATGACGACAGGGTCAAAATCCTCTTCGCTTTTCAGAATCCTCGCATACGCCACCAGCTCGTTATCGCGCCAGCCGAGGATGTGCCGGTTCTCGCCGATCAGGTCATCGCCGTCGATATCCTGATACGGGCAGGTTTGTTCAACCACAAAGACTTCGCAGCGCAGCTTGAGCAGGGCGTAGAGTGAATGCACGGTCAGTTCGCTGTGGTGTAGATCTTGCCACTGGATCATGTGTTTCTCCTTCCTGGTGTTCATCACGTTATACTAAACCCCTTCCCATTCGGCAAAGGGCTGATTGCGTTATGGAACTGATTTTTCTGGGTACGTCCGCCGGGGTGCCAACCCGCTCACGAAACGTGACGGCGATTCTGCTGGATCTTAAGCATCCTACCCGGGGTGGGCTGTGGCTGTTTGACTGCGGCGAGGGTACGCAACATCAGCTGCTGCATACCTCATACCACCCGGGGAAAGTGGATAAAATATTTATCACCCATCTGCACGGCGACCATCTGTTTGGCCTGCCGGGCCTGCTGTGCAGCCGTTCGATGGCCGGTAACGCTAACCCGCTGACCATTTATGGCCCCGCGGGTATTCAGGAATTTGTTGAAACCACGCTGCGCCTGAGCGGCTCGTGGACCGATTATCCGCTGGAGGTGTTAGAGATCGGCGAGGGTCTGGTGTTCGATGACGGAGATTACCTGGTGCGCGCTTACCCGCTTAACCATCCGGTGGAATGCTACGGCTATCGCGTTGAGGAGCATGACAAGCCCGGGGCGCTGAACGCCGCCGCGTTGCAGGCTGATGGGGTGAAACCAGGCCCGCTGTTCCAGCGTCTGAAGCACGGCGAGACCGTCACGCTGGAAGACGGGCGCGTCATCAACGGTCAGGATTACCTCGCCCCACCGCAGCCGGGCAAAAAACTGGCTATTTTTGGGGATACCGCCCCCTGCCCTTCGGCGCTCAGGCTTGCCAGAGGTGTAGATGTGATGGTGCATGAGGCGACGCTGGAAGCGGCGATGGAAGAAAAAGCCAACAGCCGGGGGCACAGCTCTACGCGTCAGGCGGCGCAGCTGGCACGTGAGGCTGGCGTCCGGAAACTGATTGTTACTCACGTCAGCTCACGCTATGACGTCCGCGGCGCTGAAAGCCTGCTGGCAGAGTGCCGGGAAGTATTTCCGGCATGCGAGCTGGCGGAAGATTTTGCTCAGGTCAGCGTTTAGTCCTTCATTTTTCCCTCAGCGTGCCGATAACGATTAAAAGGCCAGCATTTCTCTTGAGGGTAGAATGGATAATTTCCAGAAAGATATTGATGACAGGGCAAACCTGACCCTGTCCAACCGTTTTGAACTGTTGCTGTTCCGTCTTGGCACCTCTCTGAACGAAAATAAATCCGAGCTGTTCGGCATCAACGTATTCAAATTGCGCGAAATTGTGCCGATGCCGACCTTCACCAAACCGGCGGGAATGAAGTCTCCGCTGATGGGGATGGTGAACATTCGTGACCAGGTGATCCCGGTGATCGATCTGGCCGCCGTCGCCGGCTGCAAACCAGCCACCGGGCTGAACATCCTGCTGATCACCGAATATGCCCGCAGCGTGCAGGCGTTTGCCGTAGAATCGGTGGAAAACATCATGCGTCTGGACTGGAAGCAGGTGCACGCCGCGGAAACCGCCGTCAGCGGTCGCTACATCACCAGCATTGCCTGTCTGGACGAGAAGACCGATACCAACGATCTGGCGATGGTGCTGGACGTGGAGCAGATCCTGTACGACATCACCCCGGCGAACCACGATCTGCACGCCACCCATCTGGAAACCACCAAATTCAACATCAACCCTGGCTCTGTCGCGATTGTTGCAGAAGATTCAAAAGTAGCGCGCTCAATGCTGGAGAAGGGATTGCAGGCGATGGAGATCCCGGCCCAGCTGCATATCACCGGCAAAGACGCATGGGAGAAAATCACTCAGCTGGCCGCGCAGGCACAGGCCGAGGGCGTTCCCGTTACCGATAAGATTGCCCTGGTATTAACCGACCTCGAAATGCCGGAGATGGACGGATTTACGCTGACGCGCAAAATCAAAACCGACCCGGTACTGAAAGATATTCCGGTGGTGATCCACTCGTCTCTTTCCGGCAACGCGAACGAAGATCATATTCGCAAAGTGAAGGCGGACGGCTATGTGGCGAAGTTTGAGCTGAACGAGCTGTCGTCGGTGATTGAAGAGGTGCTGGACCGCTCGATGAAGAAGATTGAAGGGCCGTTGATTAGCCGCAAGCAGCTGGCTTAGTCGGGTGGCGCTACGCTTACCCGATCTACAGGACCCGTAGGCCCTGCAAGCGTAGCGCCGCTGGGCATGTTTTACTCTGTGCGGGCTGGTGCCCTCACCCCGGCCCTCTCCCACGGGGAGAGGGAGAAAACAATAAAAAACCCGCCGAGGCGGGTTTTTTGTTTTTACATCAGCGGCATCGCGCGCTGCACGATATCAATCAGCGGCTGCGGATAGATACCGAAGATCAGCACCAGCAGCGCGGAGATCAGCACCACGATACCGCCGGCGCTGTACTGCCAGTTGGACGGCGCATCGCGGTTGAGCTGCTGAGGCGCGCTCAGGTACAGGCTCACGGCAACGCGCAGGTAGTAGTAGAGACCAATCGCGGAGCCGATAACGACACCCGCCGTCAGCCACCACAGACCCGCCTGCACACCGACGGCCAGCACGTAGAACTTACCGATAAAGCCCAGCGTCATCGGGATACCCGCCAGAGAGAGCATCATCACGGTCATTACCGCAGACAGAATCGGACGGTGCCAGAACAGACCACGGTAGGAGAACAGGGAATCCGCATCCGGGCCACGGTACGGGCTGGACATCAGGCTCACCACGCCGAACGCGCCGAGGCTGCTAAACAGGTAACCGGCCAGATAGACGCCCACAGTTTCCATCGACATCTCACCGCTTTGCAGCGCAATCAGCGCCACCAGCAGGTAACCCAGATGGGAGATAGAGGAGTAGCCCAGCAGACGCTTGATGTTGGTCTGGCTCAGCGCCATCAGGTTACCGAAGATGATGGACACGAACGCGATAATGCCCAGCACCACGCGGACCGCTTCGCTGTCACCCACCGGGGCGTACAGGAACAGACGCATGACCACACCGAAGATAGCGATTTTGCTCGCCGTCGCCAGGAAGGTCGAGACCGGTGCAGGGGCACCCTGGTATACGTCTGGCGTCCACAGGTGGAACGGAACCAGTGAAAGTTTAAAGCCAAGGCCAACAATCATCATGCCCAGACCCGCCAGCAGCAGCGGCTCATGCATCATGCCGTCGCCAAGGCTCTTACCGAGCGCCATGAAGGAGAGATTACCCGTCTGTGCGTACAGCAGCGCGATACCAAACAGCAGGAACGACGACGCGGCAGCAGACAGGATCGTGTACTTGATTGCCGCTTCCAGAGAGCGCTTCTGGCGGAAAGCGTAACCAATCAGGCCGAACAGCGGGAGTGAGATCAGCTCAATACCGAGGAACAGCGCGGCCAGGTGGTTCGCGTTCGCCAGCAGAATACCGCCCAGTGCGGCAATCAGTACCAGCAGGTAAAACTCTTCTTTGTTGTCGTTGTAACCTTCGAGCCACGGATACGCAAAGGTACAGGTTGCCAGGCTCGCCAGCAGCACCAGACCGGTGTAGAGCATGGCGTAACCGTCAACGCGCATCAGCGGCGTGACGTCCATCGCTCCCGCCTGGCCAACAAACCAGAGGGAAACTAACGCAGCGTTCAGACCCAGAACGGACAGGGTCGCATTCAGGAAGTGATTGCGTCGCCACGCAATGGAGAGCATCACAACCACCACCGTCAATCCGACGATCAGCAGCGGTAGCAGCGCGATCAGTTGTTGTGGAGTTATTGTCATGGCGAATTACGGCCTTGTAGTAGAAGCAGAATTAACAAACCACTGCTGGATGTTACCCATCGCGGAGTGCGAGGTATCCAGAATCGGCTGCGGATAGAAGCCCAGCAGCACCAGCAGTACGACCAGCAGCAGGATGATGAACAGCTCACGCAGCGACATCCCCGGCAGTTCTTGTGCAGCAATTTCACTCTTCGCTTTACCGAAGTAAGCGCGGTGCAGCATCGCCAGCGAGTACACGGAGGCAAATACCAGACCAAAGGTGGAGATGACGGTGATCGTCGGTACCACGTTGAAGCTGCCGAACAGGATCATAAACTCGCCGACGAAGTTACCGGTACCCGGCATACCCAGAGTCGCCACCGCGAAGAACATGGAGAGCGCCGGCAGCCATTTCATTTTGCCCCACAGGCCGCCCATCATACGCATGTCGCGGGTATGCAGACGTTCGTACAGCTGACCACACAGGATGAAGAGACCGGCAGCAGACAGGCCGTGCGCAATCATCTGGATCACCGCCCCCTGGTACGCCAGCTGGCTGCCGGTGTAGATGGCAATCAGCACGAAGCCCATGTGGGAAACGGAGGTGTAAGCAATCAGACGTTTGATGTCGTACTGCGTGAAGGCCATCCATGCACCGTAGAAGATACCGATCACGCCAAGCCACATGGCAATCGGCGCGAACTCTGCGGAGGCGTTCGGGAACAGCGGCAGGGAGAAACGCAGCAGACCGTAGGCCGCCGTTTTCAGCAAGATACCCGCCAGGTCAACGGAACCCGCCGTTGGCGCCTGAGAGTGCGCGTCCGGCAGCCAGCCGTGCAGCGGTACGACCGGCATTTTCACCGCGAAGGCGATGAAGAAGCCGAGCATCAGCAGGTATTCCACACCGTGAGACATCGGGGTCTTCAGCAGGTCTTCGTAGTTGAAGGTCCAGACGCCGGTCGCATTGTAATGCACAAATACCAGCGCCAGGATGGCAATCAGCATCACCAGACCACTCGCCTGGGTATAGATGAAGAACTTGGTGGCCGCCGTGATACGCGTTTTACCGTCGGACGCCTTATGGCCCCACAGCGCGATCAGGAAGTACATCGGCACCAGCATCATCTCCCAGAAGAAGAAGAACAGGAACATGTCGATGGCCAGGAACACGCCGATCACGCCGCCCAGGATCCACATCAGGTTCAGGTGGAAGAAGCCCTGATATTTTTCGATTTCTCGCCAGGAGCAGAGTACCGCCAGAACGCCGAGCAGACCAGTCAGCACCACCATCAGCAGCGACAGACCGTCAATCGCGAGGTGGATCGTAATACCGAAACGTGGGATCCACGGCAGAATGAACTCAGACTGCCACTGCGGAAGGCCCGCGGACTGGGTCAGTGAGTAGCCACCCTGCAACCAGAGTTGCAGACCAAGCGCGAGCGTCAATCCCATGGTGATCAGCGCGATCCAGCGCGGCATCTTCACGCCAAAGCGTTCGGTCTGCCAGCACAGGAAGCCGCCGATGAAGGGAATTAATATTAGCCAGGGTAGTAACATGGCGATTTTTATTCCTTGTTAAAGTCCCTCAGGGACCGATTTTCAACGAATTCGACAAAATTCACGTTTGAGTGCGGGGCCTTTTGCCCGGTGGCGCTTCGCTTACCGGGCCTACGGTCCGTAGGTCGGGTAAGCGAAGCGCCACCCGACAATCCCCGCTAACTCAAAATCAACGCAACACCATCAGCAGCGCCAGTATGACAACCGCACCGATGCTCATGGACGCCACATACCAGCGCAGATAACCGTTCTCGCTGAACAGCAGGCCTTTACCTGCAAAGCGAGAGAGGATCGCCGGGATATTCATCAGGCTGTTCAGTGGATCGCGCTTCAGCAGCCACGCAATGCCCAGGAACGGCTTCACGAAGATCATGTCGTACAGCCAGTCGAAGCCCCATGCGTTGTACCACCAGGTGCCCAGCAGACGGCCCGGCGCGCTGTTGGCAACGGCAGTCACCAGCGTGCGTTTGCCCAGCCACAGCCATGCGGCAATCAGGATGCCCGCGATAGCCACTACGCCGGAGGTGATTTCAAGCGTCAGAACGCGACCGTGCTCAAGCTCGGTTGTCGCCGGCAGTACGCCCTGCAACGGTGGCACAATCATCGCGCCAACGAAGGTGGACAGGACCAGCAGCACAATCAGCGGCAGGTGGTGGGTAATCCCCTTCCCTGCGTGAGCGTGAATTTGTTCTTTACCGTGGAAGACGATGAAAATCATACGGAAGGTGTACAGGGAGGTCATAAACGCACCGACCAGACCCGCAACCATCAGATTGATATGACCATTCGCCATGGCGCCCGCCAGGATTTCGTCCTTACTGAAGAAGCCTGCGGTGATCAGCGGCAGTGCCGCCAGCGCCGCGCCGCCTACCAGGAAGCAGACATACACCAGCGGGATAGACTTACGCAGTCCGCCCATTTTGAAGATGTTCTGCTCGTGGTGGCAGGCCAGAATCACCGAACCGGATGAGAGGAACAGCAGCGCTTTAAAGAACGCGTGCGTCATCAGGTGGAAAATGGCCGCGTCCCACGCCTGAACGCCCAGCGCCAGGAACATGTAGCCAATCTGGCTCATGGTGGAGTACGCGAGAACGCGTTTGATGTCGGTCTGCACCAGCGCGGCAAAGCCAGCCAGCACCAGCGTAACCGCACCGACGATACCCACCAGATGCAGAATTTCCGGGGTCATCAGGAACAGGCCATGGGTACGCGCAATCAGGTAGACACCGGCGGTAACCATGGTTGCGGCGTGGATCAGCGCGGAGACAGGGGTTGGACCCGCCATCGCGTCGGCCAGCCATGTCTGCAACGGCAACTGCGCGGATTTACCCACAGCGCCACCCAGCAGCATCAGCGTTGCCCACCACAGCATGTTGTTGCCTGCTTCGAAGTGCGCCGGCGCCAGTTCCACCATTTCGCGGAAGTTTAGCGTGCCCAGTTCGTTGTAAAGAATGAACAGCGCGAAAGCGAGGAACACGTCACCCACGCGGGTCACGACGAACGCTTTCATGGCCGCTGCGCCATTCTTCGGATCGGTGTAGTAGAAACCGATCAGCAGGTAAGAACACAGACCCACGCCTTCCCAGCCCAGATACATCAGCAGCAGGTTATCGGCCAGCACCAGAACCACCATGCTGGCGATAAACAGGTTGGTGTAGGCGAAGAAGCGGGAGTATCCCTCTTCACCGCGCATGTACCAGGAGGCGAACATGTGGATCAGGAAGCCGACGCCGGTAACTACGGAGAGCATGGTCAGAGACAGACCATCCAGCACCAGGTTGAAACCGATGTTGAAGTTACCGACCGACATCCAGTTCCACAGCGGTACGCTGTAGGCCTGACGTCCATTGTTAAAGAAGTCGATACCCGCATACGCTGTGACCAGCGCAGCCAGGCCGATAGAGCCAATGCCCACGGTGGCAGACAGATTCTCAGACCAGCGGCCGCGAGAAAAAGCCAGCAGCACGAAGCCAATCAGCGGAAAAATAATGGTTAAGGCAAGCATGTTCATCCACGCAACTCACTTACTGAATCGATGTTCAGGTTCTGGCGGCGACGATGGAGCTGTAGCAACAGCGCCAGGCCAATACTCGCTTCAGCAGCCGCGAGGCTGATGGCGAGAATGTACATCACCTGACCATCGGTCTGGCCCCAGTAGCTACCGGCGACCACAAAGGCCAGCGCGGAAGCGTTGATCATGATTTCCAGACCGATCAGCATAAACAGCAGATTGCGGCGGATAACCAGACCGGTTAAGCCCAGAACGAATAAAATCGCAGCGAGGATCAGTCCATGTGTTAAGGGGATCATGCGCGTTCCTCCGTTTTTCTTTTCGCGCGGTCGTCAGTGCGGTTGCTCAGCACCTCGCCGACACGCTCTTCGCGGCCAACGTGGAAGGCCACAACCAGACCCGCCAGCAGCAGCATTGAGGCCAGCTCAACCGCCAGAACGTACGGACCAAACAGGGTGATACCCACGGCTTTCGCGCTGATTGGCGTCCCGTCGATACCCTGGTCGTTGACGCCCAGAATGGCGTAAACAATCACCGCCAGCATGATGGCCGACAAAATTGCCGGACCAATCCACACCTGCGGTTTTAACCACTGACGTTCCTGCTCAATTTCAGAGCCGCCCAGGTTCAGCATCATCACCACGAACACAAACAGCACCATGATGGCCCCGGCGTAGACGATGATTTCCAGCGCACCAGCGAAGTGCGCGCCCAGCGCAAAGAACACCCCGGAAATAGCCAGCAGCGAAATGATTAAATACAGCAGCGCATGCACCGGATTGGTGTGCGTGATCACTCGCAGCGTAGCCAGGATGGCGATAAGGCCACAGATATAAAAAGCGAATTCCATTGCCCTCTCCTTACGGTAACAGGCTCTTGACGTCGATAGGCTTAGCTTCGTTCTCTGCTTCGCCTTTATCTTTGCCGTCGATTGCCATACCCGCCATCCGGTAGAAGTTATATTCCGGGTATTTGCCCGGACCGGAAATCAGCAGATCCTCTTTCTCGTACACCAGATCCTGACGCTTGTACTCACCCAGCTCGAAGTCTGGAGTCAGCTGAATCGCCGTGGTTGGGCACGCTTCTTCACACAGACCGCAGAAAATGCAGCGTGAGAAGTTGATGCGGAAGAACTCAGGGTACCAGCGGCCGTCTACCGTCTCTGCTTTTTGCAGAGAGATACAGCCCACCGGACACGCTACCGCACACAGGTTACAGGCAACGCAACGCTCGGAACCGTCCGGGTCGCGCGTCAGCACGATACGTCCACGGTAGCGCGGCGGCAGATATACCGGCTCTTCCGGGTACATCCGGGTTTCGCGTTTGGCAAACGCATGCAGGCCGATCATCCAGATACTGCGTACCTGGGTGCCGAAACCTACCAATAATTCTTTTAAGGTCATGATCTCAAAGCCCCTTATGGCTGCTGCCAGAGAATGACAGCCGCCGTTACCAACAAGTTGACGAGCGTCAGCGGCAGGCACACTTTCCAGCCGAAGGACATTACCTGGTCATAACGCGGACGCGGTAACGCTGCGCGAATCAAAATGAACATCATCATGAAGAACGCGGTTTTCAGCGCGAACCAGATGAACGGCGGTAAGAACGGGCCATGCCAGCCACCAAAGAACAGCGTTACCATCAACGCGGAAATGGTGACGATACCGATGTACTCGCCCACGAAGAACAGACCGAACTTCATACCGGAATATTCAATGTGGTAACCGTCGGCCAGTTCCTGTTCGGCTTCTGGCTGGTCAAACGGGTGACGGTGACACACCGCCACGCCCGCGATGGCAAAGGTAATAAACCCAAAGAACTGCGGGATAACGTTCCAGATGTCGGCCTGGTTGTTGACGATGTCGGTCATGTTAAATGAACCGGCCTGCGCCACCACGCCCATCAGGGAGAGCCCCAGGAACACTTCGTAGCTCAGCGTCTGCGCGGAAGCACGCATCGCACCCAGCAGCGAGTATTTGTTGTTACTGGACCAGCCTGCGAACAGCACCGCGTAAACCGCGAGGCCTGCCATCATCAGGAAGAACAGAATGCCGATGTTCAGGTCAGCCACCACCCAGGTCGGGCTGACAGGAACGATAGCAAACGCCAGCAGCAGCGAGGTGAAGGCAATCATCGGCGCCAGCGTAAAGATCACGCGGTCCGAGAAGCGCGGAACCCAGTCCTCTTTAAAGAACATCTTGATCATGTCCGCGACCAGCTGGAGTGAACCACCCCAGCCCACGCGGTTCGGTCCGTAACGGTTCTGGAACAGACCGAGCAAACGACGTTCACCAAAGCTCATGAACGCGCCGCAGGTGACGACCACCAGCAGAATCACAACCGCTTTCAGAATGCTCAGCAGGATGTCGATAAGATCCGGCGTTAACCAACTCATGCTTTTGCCTCCTGAAGGTTATCAAGATGCGCACCCGCCAGGACCGGCGCGATGCCAGGCATACCCATCGGCAGACCCACCTGCCCTGCTGACAGGCGTTCAGAAATAATCAGCGGCAGGCTGATTGTCTGGCCGTCGTAGCTAAAGGCAATGTTCGCACCCGCGTTAACGCCAAGCTTCGCGGCATCCGCCGGGTTGAGCTTGATGTACGGCTGCGGCATACGCTGCTGGAATACCGGAGAACGCTGGGACATTTCGTCGCTACCGAACAGATGGTAGTACGGTGCAATACGCCAGTGACCTTCCTGCGCCTGGAAGCTCGCCGGAACGGTGGTGAAGAAGTCCAGACCGGTTTCGGAGGCTTCAATCAGACGCACGCCCGGATCGCCGTGGCGCAGGTGACCGCCCACTTCAGCCTGGAACTTGTTCCATGCCTGCGGGGAGTTCCAGCCCGGTGCCCATGCAAACGGGATTTGCGAACGCGGCGCAGACGGCTGGTTGTTCCCTTCCATCGAGAAGGCAAACATGGTGTCTTTATCCTGCGGCTGACGCGGTTCGTGCACGCTGATGTTGGCGCGCATCGCGGTACGACCGCTGTAGCGGTGCGGCTCACGCGCCAGTTTCTGGCCGCGAATGCGGAAGCTTGCGTCAGGCGCGGCGTCTTTAATGCCCGCCAGCTGAGGCAGTTTCTCAACAACCGCGTCAATAACGTGGTCGAGCTGCGTCCAGTCCACTTCACGGCTCTGCACGGTGCTGTGCAGAGAGTGCAGCCAGCGCCAGCTTTCCAGCATCACGGTTTTGCTGTCGTAGTAGGCCGGGTCATAAACCTGGAAGAAACGCTGGGCGCGGCCTTCGTTGTTGATCACCGTCCCGTCGCTTTCTGCGAAGCTTGCCGCAGAGAGCACGAGGTGCGCTTTGTCCATGATCGCGGTGCGCTGATGGTCGATAACCATCACCAGCGGCGCTCTGGAGAGCGCGGCGTCAACGCGAGCGGCAGAAGCATGGCGATGCAGGTCGTTTTCCAGCACCACAACGGCGTCAGCGGCACCGGATTCCAGTTCGCTTAACGCGTCTTCCAGCGAGCCGCCGCCAATCATACCCAGACCGATGCTGTTCACCGCACGGGCAATCATAGTCACACCGACGTCAGCGCCGCGGCCCTTCAGGGCTTTGGCAACGTTCGCTGCGGCCTGAATGATTTCAGCGCTACCGGCGTTGGTACCGGAAATAATCAGCGGTTTCTTCGCCCCCGCCAGCGCCTGAACAATCACGTCGACCTTGTTTTGCAGGTCGCGATCCAGTTCAACGGCAGGCGAGTTGCTGTCCAGCGCGTGGGCAATGGCAAAGCCGAGGCGCGCCTGATCTTCAACCGGCGCGCAGTAGGTCCACGCGGCGATATCGTCCAGACGGGTGTTGTCGACGTTAGTCACAAACAGAGGATGCTTCGCGCGCTGGCCGATGTTAAGGATGGCCGCAATCTGCCAGTCAGCCACTTTCTGCGCCGCTGCCATTTCACGTGCTTTGCCTTTCACCGCCTGACGAACCGCCAGAGCCGCGCGTGCGCCGGTCTGCGTCAGGTCTTCACCGAGCACCAGAACCGCATCATAGGATTCGATTTCGCGCAGCGCAGGCGTATGAATGCCGCCTTCACGCAGCACTTTCAGCACCAGCTGGAGACGTTCCTGCTCGCCCTGGGCGATACCGGTGTAGAAGTTTTCCGCCCCAACCAGCTCGCGCAGCGCGAAGTTGCTTTCGATGCTGGCGCGCGGGGAGCCGATGCCGATCACTTTCTTCGACTGACGCAGAATATCTGCCGCGCCCTGCATCGCCTGCTCGGCGTTGAGGGTAATGAAGTCGTCGCCACGGCGCTGAACCGGCTGACGCGGACGGTCTTTCAGGTTCACATAGCCATAGCCGAAACGACCGCGGTCGCAGAGGAAGTAGTGGTTAACGGTACCGTTGTAACGGTTTTCGATACGACGCAGTTCGCCGTAACGTTCACCCGGGCTGGTGTTACAGCCGAGGGAGCACTGCTGGCAGATGCTTGGCGCAAACTGCATGTCCCATTTACGGTTGTAACGTTCAGAGTGGGTTTTATCCGTGAATACGCCAGTCGGACAGATTTCTACCAGGTTACCAGAGAATTCGCTTTCCAGCGTACCGTCTTCCGGACGACCGAAGTAGACGTTGTCATGCGCGCCATATACGCCCAGATCCTGACCGTCTGCATAATCTTTGTAGTAACGCACGCAGCGGTAGCAGGCGATGCAACGGTTCATTTCGTGAGAGATGAACGGCCCCAGATCCTGGTTACGGTGAGTACGCTTGGTAAAGCGATAGCGACGGAAGCTGTGACCGGTCATGACGGTCATATCCTGAAGGTGGCAGTTACCGCCCTCCTCACATACCGGACAGTCGTGCGGGTGGTTGGTCATCAACCACTCCACCACGCTTTCACGGAACTGTTTGGCTTCTTCGTCATCAATCGAAATAAAGGTGCCTTCGGCGGCTGGCGTCATACAGGACATCACCAGGCGACCACGCGTGTCTTCCGCGTTTTGATATTGCTTCACCGCACACTGGCGGCAAGCACCGACGCTGCCCAGCGCCGGATGCCAGCAAAAGTACGGAATATCGAGGCCAAGAGACAGACAAGCTTCCAGCAGGTTGTCCGCCCCGTTGACTTCGTATTCTTTGCCGTCTACATGAATCGTAGCCATTAGCATGCTTCCAGTTGGCTCGGCCGAAACCGAGCGTTAATCAAAATTCTGTTTTTACCAGCGCGCTTTCAGCAGGTTCGGCTGAATACCATTGATCGAATGGGTATTGCTGAACGGCTGCTTGATGCCTGCTTCGAATTCGTCGCGGAAATATTTAATCGCGCTTTGCAGCGGCTCGACGGCGCCCGGTGCGTGGGCACAGAAGGTTTTACCCGGCCCTAAGAATCGACACAGTTGCTCAAGTGTCTCGATATCGCCAGGCTGGCCTTCGCCACGTTCGATAGCACGCAGGATCTTCACGCTCCACGGCAGACCATCACGGCACGGTGTACACCAGCCGCAGGACTCGCGGGCGAAGAACTCTTCCAGGTTACGCACCAGGGATACCATGCCGATCTCGTGGTCGACGGCCATCGCCAGCGCGGTACCCAGACGGCTGCCTGCTTTACCAATGCTTTCGAACTCCATTGGCAGGTCAAGGTGGGCTTCGGTCAGGAAGTCCGTCCCTGCCCCACCCGGCTGCCAGGCTTTGAATTTCAGGCCATCGCGCATGCCGCCGGCGTAGTCTTCAAGAATTTCGCGTGCGGTGGTGCCGAACGGCAGCTCCCAGACGCCAGGGTTCTTCACGCGACCGGAGAAGCCCATCAGCTTGGTACCGGCATCTTTGCTTGAGGAGATGCCCTGATACCACTCCACGCCGTTCGCGAGGATCGCCGGGACGTTGCACAGGGTTTCGACGTTGTTGACGCAGGTCGGTTTACCCCACACGCCGGAGCTTGCCGGGAACGGTGGCTTGGAGCGCGGGTTCGCGCGGCGGCCTTCCAGGGAGTTAATCAGCGCGGTTTCTTCACCGCAGATGTAACGTCCGGCACCGGTGTGCACGAACAGCTCGAAGTCAAACCCGGTGCCCAGGATGTTTTTACCCAGCAGACCGGCTTCAGTGGCTTCGGCAATCGCGCGACGCAGGTTTTCAGCCGCTTCGATGTATTCACCGCGCAGGAAGATATAGCCACGGTACGCTTTCAGCGCGAACGCGGAGATCAGCATGCCTTCCACCAGCAGGTGCGGCAGCTGTTCCATCAGCAGGCGGTCTTTATAGGTACCCGGCTCCATTTCATCGGCGTTACACAGCAGGTAACGGATGTTCATGGATTCATCTTTCGGCATCAGGCTCCACTTCAGACCGGTGGAGAAGCCCGCGCCGCCGCGGCCTTTCAGGCCAGACTCTTTCACCGCGTTAACGATGTCGTCCGGCGCCATGCCGCCGAGGGCTTTACGCGCGCCGGCATAGCCGTTTTTGCTCTGATATTCGTCGAGCCAGACCGGCTGTTTGTCATCACGCAGACGCCAGGTCAGCGGATGCGTCTCAGCAGTACGAATTACAGTTTTCATTTGTACTGCTCCAGCAGGTCAGGAATTGCTTCCGGCGTCAGATGGCTGTGAGTGTCCTCATCAATCATCATGGTCGGCCCCTTGTCGCAGTTACCCAGGCAGCAGGTTGGCAGCAGAGTAAAGCGTCCGTCGAAGGTGGTCTGGCCCGGCTTGATATTGAGTTTCTTCTCAATCGCAGCCTGAATGCCCTGATAACCGGTGATGTGGCAGACCACGCTGTCACAGTAGCGGATCACATGGCGGCCTACCGGCTGACGGAAGATCTGGCTGTAGAACGTGGCTACGCCTTCTACGTCACTTGCCGGAATGCCCAGCACTTTTGCGATCTCGTAGATCGCCCCATCCGGCACCCAACCACGCTGTTTCTGTACGATTTTCAGCGCTTCAATGGACGCCGCACGCGGGTCTTCGTAGTGGTGCATCTCGTGCTCAATGGCGGCACGCTCTGCTTCACTCAGCTCAAAAGCCTCGGTTTGTGGTTGTTGATTCTCGTGCATAATTAGCGGTCCACATCTGACATAACAAAATCGATACTACCCAGATACACAATCAGGTCGGAGACCAGACTGCCGCGAATGGCGGCCGGGATCTGCTGCAAGTGTGCGAAGCTTGGCGTACGCACGCGGGTGCGGTAGCTCATGGTGCTGCCGTCGCTGGTGAGGTAGTAGCTGTTGATACCCTTGGTCGCTTCAATCATCTGGAAGGATTCCTGTGCCGGCATGACCGGGCCCCAGGAAACTTGCAGGAAGTGGGTGATCAGGGTTTCGATATGTTGCAGCGTGCGCTCTTTCGGTGGCGGCGTCGTCAGCGGGTGATCCGCCTTGAACGGGCCTTCCGGCATGTTATTGAGGCACTGCTCAAGGA
The DNA here is from genome assembly GCF_050030335.1 of Enterobacter cloacae complex sp. 302F9. Lineage (NCBI taxonomy): Bacteria > Pseudomonadati > Pseudomonadota > Gammaproteobacteria > Enterobacterales > Enterobacteriaceae > Enterobacter > Enterobacter cloacae complex sp. 302F9. The sequence goes on from NZ_JBLGUC010000001.1 coordinate 3,228,704, forward strand.
TGCGCAGGCTCTGGCGCAGCTCTTCCACTTTCAGCATCACGCGGGTGTAGCAGTCGGATACGCCGCCGCCAACCGGGACTTCAAAGTCGAAGTTCTCGTAACCAGAGTAAGGACGGGCTTTACGCACGTCGAAATCAATACCCGTCGCACGCAGACCTGCACCTGTGGTTCCCCACTCCAGCGCTTCTTTCGCGCCGTAGGCAGCAACGCCCTGGGAACGGCCTTTCAGGATGGAGTTACGCAGCGCGGCTTTCTCGTAAGACGCCAGACGTTTTGGCATCCAGTCGAGGAATTCACGCAGCAGACGGTCCCAGCCGCGCGGCAGATCGTGCGCCACACCGCCGATGCGGAACCAGGCCGGGTGCATACGGAAACCGGTAATCGCTTCCACCAGATCGTAGATTTTCTGACGGTCGGTAAAGGCGAAGAAGACCGGCGTCATCGCGCCGACGTCCTGAATGAACGTGGAGATGTACAGCAGGTGGCTGTTAATACGGAACAGTTCAGACAGCATCACACGAATCACGTTAACGCGATCCGGGACGGTGATGCCTGCCAGTTTCTCAACGGCCAGCACGTATGGCATTTCGTTCACGCAGCCGCCGAGGTATTCGATACGGTCGGTGTACGGAATGTAGCTGTGCCAGGACTGACGCTCGCCCATCTTCTCGGCACCACGGTGGTGGTAGCCGATGTCAGGCACGCAGTCGACAATTTCTTCGCCGTCAAGCTGAAGGATAATACGGAACGCACCGTGCGCAGAGGGGTGGTTTGGACCGAGGTTGAGGAACATGAAGTCCTCGTTTTCGGTGCCGCGCTTCATGCCCCAGTCTTCCGGCTTGAAGGTCAGCGCTTCCATTTCCAGATCCTGCTTGGCTTTGGTCAGCTCAAACGGGTCGAATTCGGTGGCGCGTGCCGGGTAGTCTTTACGCAGCGGGTGGCCGGTCCAGGTCTGCGGCATCATGATGCGCGTCAGATGCGGGTGACCGTCGAAGGTCATGCCGAACATTTCCCAGGTTTCACGCTCGTACCAGTTGGCGTTCGGGAAAAGTTTGGTGATCGTCGGCAGATGCATGTCGTTTTCAGACAATGCCACCTTGAGCATGATATCCGTGTTGCGGTCTATTGAGATCAGGTGGTAGAAAACGGAAAAATCCGCAGCAGGGAGACCCTGGCGGTGCGTTCTCAGACGTTCGTCCATGCCGTGTAAGTCAAACAGCATGACGTAAGGTTTTGGCAATTTCTTGAGGAAATCGACAACTTCCAGTAATTGCTCACGCTTCACCCAAACAACGGGTACCCCGGTGCGGGTGGCCTGAACAGTAAAGGCATCCGGCCCAAAACGGTTGCGCAGTTCGCCAATAACGGGGTCATCGAGATGATCCCGGGTCTGCCAGGCGGCTTCTTGCGCGGTTAAGTCGGTCATATTGTTCACCATTGCAAATGGTCCGTGGTGACTGTTAAGCCTGGCTTCGCGCTATTTGAGTAGTGATATGCGAAGGTGTTCTCCAGGCCCACAGGCGCAAATTAAATTTCGTCAGGCGTACGCAGGTTGGTGACGGCAATACGTTCACCACGTTTACGCTCGCGCTCAGACTGCATGTTCGCGCGATAGACACCCTGATCGCCAACAACCCATGAAAGCGGGCGGCGTTCTTTACCAATTGACTCCTGGAGCAGCATCAGCGCCTGCATATAGGCCTCTGGACGCGGCGGGCAGCCCGGGATGTACACATCCACCGGAATGAACTTATCAACGCCCTGCACAACGGAATAAATGTCGTACATACCGCCGGAGTTTGCACATGCGCCCATGGAGATAACCCATTTTGGCTCCAGCATCTGGTCATAAAGACGCTGAATAACCGGTGCCATCTTGGTAAAGCAGGTCCCGGCCACCACCATCAGGTCAGCCTGACGTGGAGAAGCACGCAGTACCTCGGCCCCAAAACGCGCAACGTCATGCACCGCAGTGAATGACGTCACCATTTCAACGTAGCAGCAAGAAAGGCCAAAGTTGTATGGCCAGATGGAGTTCTTACGACCCCAGTTGACCATGTCGTGCATGGCATGTTCGAGCTTGCCCATGTACACGCTTTTGTTGACTTCTTGCTCCAGGGGGTCGGTTACGATCTCCTGTTTTTGCAGGGGGTAACGGTCATTCTCACCGTTAGGATCTATGCGGGTGAGCGTATAATCCATCTTATTGCCTCGCTGTTACTGCTGACGATTAGAGATACTGTTTTCCGGATTGATGTGTTCACGGCGTGAACGCACAGGTGTCCAGTCCAGCGCGCCAATACGCACCAGATAAACCAGACCGGCCAGTAACACTAAAATGAAAATTGCGGCCTCGACAAAGCCCACCCAACCACTTTCGCGAATGGAGGTAGACCACGCGAAGAGGTAAAGCGCTTCCACGTCAAAAATGACGAAGAACATGGCTACCAGGTAGAACTTGGCAGACAGGCGTAAGCGAGCGGTACCTACTGAATCAATACCTGATTCGAAAGGTGTGTTTTTGTGCCTTGCGCGGGCGCGACCGCCCAGGAACCAGCCGCCGACTAACATCAGGCAGCACAGGCCAATGGCTACAATAAGAAAGATTGCGAATGCCCAGTGATGAGCGATGACTTCTGTGGATGTTGACATACTCATTGCTTACTCATCAAAAGTGATACCGACGACACTGCTCTTGCTGGCAGATGGGCATCACATCGATTCATGGGGAGGAACAAAATAACCTTACACTAACTGTCAGAAATGAGACATAGACAGCAAAATGATGGGGTTTTTTACTCCTTTCTATAACCTTTTGTCAACTTTAACAAAGGTTTCTTCACATTAAATTACAACGTGCGATTCTCATTAACATTTGGTGCCCTTTAACCCTGGTGGGTACATGACTTTCCGTCAAATGCATCTTGTTGAATCGTGTCCGTTTTGGAAGTAAAAAAAATAACCCTCCTATTTTGACAGGATTTGCCAACGATTCCTCCCCCCAAATGGGAGTATTTTCTTGATCTGAGACACGCTTTTGTTAATTCAATCAAAAAAACAGCAACATATTTCCTGTTTTTTTAACATCGGCGGGGTATGAGGTAAGTTAGAACAGGTATTGTTTACATATTAACCAAAAACATTTTCTGCATTGATAAATAAGCGGTATTTGCTTTATCCCTGCTCCATTCACGGTTATGAATAGCAAAAAAAACCACTCGCAGGAAAAAATCATGCGAGTGGCTCTTTTTTGCACTTACATTTTGTTACGAGAATTTTGAGGGAATGATCACTCAAAATCCCCTTCCACGATCAGGGAGTCGTCCCCTCCTTCGGGAGTAACAGGCGCGTACTGCCATGGATTGTGGTAGTTTTCCATTGCCTCGAACACCACTTTTGCCAGCTCGTTGTTGCTGGCGGCGTTATGGCACAGCAGGTACTCCGTATCCGGCAACGACGGGAGTCCCTCGGATTGACCCAGCACACGCAGATCGGGGCTCATCATCTCCACCGGACGGGCCGTTACGCCAAGCCCGGCCTTCACCGCCGCTCGCACTGCGGGCAAGGTTGACGCCACGTACGCCAGGCGCCATGGAATACCGGCTTCGTTGAGCGCAGCCAGCACCATATCGCGGAACGGACTCGGATCGTCCAGCAGGACCAGGGGTATCGGCTCACCTTTCTGCAATACATACTCCGCGGCACAGTACCAGTGCGTTGGAGAAGTACGCAGCGTCAGGCTGTCAAACTGGCCAGGTCGATGCGTGGTGACCACCAGGTCAACCTCGTTTTCTTTCAGCATCTCAACCATGAAAGCATTGCGTTTAACGCTAACGTCCAGGGCAAGCTTCGGATAAACCGAGCTAATTCGGTTGAGAAGGAAGGGTAAAATGGTATCTGCTGATTCATCTGACGCCCCTAATGTTAACACTCCCTGAAGGTTGCTAAACATTAATGACATACAGGCTTCATCATTAAAGCGCAGTATCTTTCTGGCATAACCCAGAAGCTGAATACCATGTTCTGTTAAAAGCTTATTACGTCCATGACGCGCAAAAAGCTCTTTACCAACCAGTTGTTCCAGCCGCTGCATTTGCTGACTCACGGCGGACTGGGTACGGCAAACGGCGGCAGCAGCTGCTGCAAAAGTGTTGAGATCGGCGACCGCAACAAACGTTCTCAGCAGATCGAGGTCGAGATTCATTATCGGACGATTTGCATTTATCATATCTTTTCACTTTCAGGTTGCTCGTGCGGAGCTGCCCGGGTTGAAGCTGTGTGTAACAGTTAAGCAATTCCTTCTGAAGAGTTTCCCTCGCATCCCGGCCCGGCAGACTGCCTGACAGATAGTTATTGTACTGCGGTATATCACCAGTCAGAAATCACGTTTCATGACGTTATTTTTATTCTCTTGCGTCCAGGATATTTCGTTGTTTGCAGGTCGATGTTAATACCATAAAGAGTAAGACATGTTTTCTGCCATCTATATCGCAGCGTTGGCAACGTAGCAAGATGTGACTTACCCAATCAGCCAGAGATAATTTTAACAATAACAATCGATTAATACAGGAAAGCAGTATCCGATATACGTAACAGGCCTATCGCTATGCTGCATTCCCGAAACACATCTTAACCCAAATCCACTATATTTATAAGTCTTATTGCAATATTAAGGATTTACCGCCAATGATAAGCAACTACACTCTTTTTATTAAAATTAACGAAAGTTGCATTTTCGTCGTTAATAATAAATAAAGTTTAATTTAGATTCAGGCCATTCATTAATAACCCTTAACATTAATTTCACATGAGTAACTTTTAACCTGGCTTTGCTAATATGGCAATCGGTATCTCAGCATTCAGGTTTTACGAATGGTCACTCAGGGGGACTAATGCATCAGCCCGAATCGTCTTTTTATTTATCCCAGAATAATATTCATCTTTATATGAAATTTTTAGCACAAACAACCCAACCTCCCTCTTTATCACGATAAATTCAGGCACAAAATCACTCCGTCGTTAGAGTAAGCGATCACCGCGGCATTGCCCGGTTGGACGAAATCTTCTTCTGTGCGCCCTTCAAAACGAAGCGCGGTGGGAGTACATTGTTCCGTGCTCACTTCCACGGCAGGAAGTTGCAATAATAGCGAAAAGGTTAAAGGTTCATGTCCCCTATCGAAAAATCCAGCAAGCTCGACAACGTCTGTTACGACATCCGTGGCCCGGTACTCAAAGAGGCAAAACGCCTTGAAGAGGAAGGCAATAAGGTTCTGAAACTCAACATCGGCAACCCCGCGCCATTTGGTTTTGAAGCGCCGGATGAGATCCTGGTGGATGTGATCCGTAACCTGCCCACTGCACAAGGCTACTGCGATTCAAAAGGGCTTTATTCCGCCCGTAAAGCCATCATGCAGCACTATCAGGCTCGCGGTATGCGCGACGTCACCGTTGAAGATATCTACATTGGCAACGGTGTCTCGGAGCTGATCGTTCAGGCGATGCAGGCGCTCCTGAACAGCGGCGATGAAATGCTGGTTCCTGCCCCGGATTATCCGCTGTGGACGGCTGCGGTGTCCCTGTCCAGCGGTAAAGCGGTGCACTACCTGTGCGACGAATCCTCTGACTGGTTCCCGGATCTGGATGATATTCGCGCCAAAATTACCCCGCGCACCCGGGGTATCGTGATCATTAACCCGAATAACCCGACGGGTGCGGTCTATTCAAAAGAGCTGCTGATGGAGATCGTCGAGATCGCCCGCCAGCACAACCTGATCATCTTTGCCGACGAGATTTACGACAAGATCCTGTACGACGCGGCGCAGCACCACTCTATCGCCGCGCTGGCGCCCGATCTGCTGACGGTCACCTTTAACGGACTGTCTAAAACTTACCGCGTTGCCGGTTTCCGTCAGGGCTGGATGGTACTGAACGGTCCGAAAAAACATGCGAAAGGCTACATTGAAGGGCTGGAGATGCTGGCATCCATGCGTCTGTGCGCCAACGTACCGGCGCAACATGCGATCCAGACAGCTCTCGGCGGCTATCAAAGCATCAGCGAGTTTATCGTTCCAGGCGGCCGCCTGTATGAACAGCGCAACCGCGCATGGGAATTGATTAATGATATTCCGGGCGTCTCCTGCGTGAAGCCTAACGGCGCGCTGTATATGTTCCCGAAAATCGACGCGAAGCGCTTCAATATTCACGACGATCAGAAAATGGTGCTCGACTTCCTGCTACAAGAAAAAGTGCTGCTGGTTCAGGGGACGGCGTTTAACTGGCCGTGGCCGGACCACGTGCGTATCGTGACGCTGCCGCGCGAAGACGATCTCGAGATGGCCATCAGCCGCTTCGGGCGCTTCCTCTCCGGGTACCATCAGTAACGCTGGCTTTCCGCCGGGTAGCGCTGCGCTTACCCGGCTTCACCATCCGCAAATTTGCATCTTCCCTCCCCTCCCCGCACAATGAAGTCTGTCGCAGTGAAGACATAAGGTAACCTATGAGTCAGAGTCATTTCTTTGCCCACCTCTCCCGCCTGAAACTCATCAACCGCTGGCCGCTGATGCGCAATGTGCGTACTGAAAATGTGTCTGAGCACAGTTTGCAGGTTGCCATGGTCGCGCACGCGCTGGCCGCGATTAAAAACCGCAAATTCAACGGGCAGGTGAATGCCGAACGTATCGCCCTGCTGGCGATGTATCACGATGCATCGGAAGTGCTGACCGGGGATCTGCCTACGCCGGTGAAATATTTCAACTCGCAGATTGCCCAGGAATATAAGGCCATTGAGAAGATTGCCCAGCAGAAGCTGATCGACATGGTGCCTGAAGAGCTGCGCGATATCTTCGGGCCGCTGATCGATGAGCATCAGTATACGGAAGAGGAGAAATCCCTGGTTAAGCAGGCCGATGCGCTGTGCGCCTACCTGAAGTGTCTGGAAGAGTTATCCGCCGGGAATAACGAATTTTTACTGGCAAAAACGCGTCTGGAAAAAACGCTGGAATCCCGTCGCAGCGAAGAGATGGACTACTTTATGCGCGTGTTTGTGCCGAGCTTCCATTTGTCGCTGGATGAGATTAGCCAGGATTCGCCACTCTGATTTTCGCCCAGCGGCGCGGCGCTGCGCTTGCAGGGTCTACGGGGTTGTAGGCCGGGTAAGGCGTAGCCGCCACCCGGCAAAATGCTCAGAACGGAAACAGGACCGGTATCAATACCACGCACACCACCATCACCAGCACGGTGAACGGCACACCCAGCTTCACGAAATCACTGAACCTATAATTCCCGGGCCCCATCACCAGCGTATTGACCGGGGAAGAGACCGGCGTCATAAATGCCGCGGACGCCGCCATCGCAACCATCATCGCAAACGGATACGGCGAAACGCCCATCGATTTTGCCATCGCCAGCGCAATGGGCGCCATCAGCACCGCCGTTGCGGTATTGGAGATGAACAAACCGATGGTGGCACACATGACGAACAGGCAAACCATCATCAGGTACGGACCATATCCCCCGCCCGCGTCCATTAAGCCTTTCACGATCAAATCCACCCCGCCGGTTTTCTGTAGCGCCAGGGCGAAGGGCATCATCCCGACGATGAGAATGATGCTCGGCCAGTGAATCGCTTTGTAAGCGCTTTCGGCGTCAATACAGCGGAATTTGCCCATTAACAGACAGGCGATTATCGCCGCCACCGGGTTAGGGATCTCGTCCGTCAGCATCAGCGCGACCATCAATACCAGGCAAAAAATCGCATGGGGCGCCTGGCTGTGCGCCGGTGATGCATCGTTCTCTTCAATCGGCATATTCAGCACCACAAAATCGCGGCCTTTCTGCCCGAGCTGGCTAATCAGTTTCCAGTTGCCGACCACGAGGAAGATATCCCCCAGCAGGATCGGCTCATCCACCACCGCCCCTTCAAGGGCTACGCCATCGCGCTTCAGGCCCACCACGTTGAGGCCATAGCGGGTACGAAAGCCGATTTCACGCACGGTTTTGCCCAATAACTCCGATTCCGGGATCAGCGACACCTCGGCCATTCCCACATCCAGCGCCTGGTCAGAGAAATACTCGCCGCGCAGGACCATCGGCTCCAGCAGCTGCTCGCTACAAAACTCCCGCAGATCCACGTCCGCGGTGGACATATCAATCAGCAGGACGTCACGCGCGCGAAACTCTGACACCCCGTTCACGTTAACGATCACCCGGCGAAAACGGCGCCAGCGCTCAACCCCGATGACGTTCGCGCCATAGCGTTCGCGTAGCTTAAGGTCATCCAGCCGCTGCCCCACCATGGGCGATCCCGGGCGGATAGCCAGACGTCGGGCACGCCCGGTCAGACGATACTCTTTAATCAGATCGCGGAAAGAGCGCCGCTTCCAGCCCTCTTTGGCTTTATCCTGCTTCTCCCCTTTCAGCGCAAAACGGGTCAATAGCATATAGATAATGCCCATCACCAGTACCACCAGCCCGATCGGCGTAACGCTGAAAAAGCTAAACCCCTCAAGCCCCTCACGGATCAGTTCGCTGTTCACGACGAGGTTCGGCGGCGTCGCGACCAGCGTCATCATGCCGCTGATGAGCCCGGCGAAGCTCAACGGCATCATCAGCCGCGACGGGGAGATCTGCATCCTCATGCAGACGCTCAGCACGACCGGAATAAAGATGGCCACGACGCCCGTAGAGCTCATAAACGCGCCCAGCCCGGCGACCGTCAGCATCAGGTAAATCAGCATTTTGGTTTCGCTGCTGCCCGCCACCTTAACCAACCACGACCCCATCATCGTCGCCACGCCGGTGCGTACCAGCCCGTCGCCAATAATAAACAGGGCGGCAATCAAAATAACGTTGGGATCGCTAAACCCGGAAAAGGCTTCCGGCAGGGAAAGGGTACCGCTCAGAACGAATGCGACAATCACAAACAGGGCGACGGCATCCATGCGCACCTTGCCCGTGGCAAAAAGAATGATGGCGATTAACAGCAGGCTCAGGACCCAAATCAGTTCACCGTTCACAACATGTCCTTGTCAGTGGAGGAGAAGCAATTCTGCCATAAAAAAGCCCCGGTAATGCGGGGCTATATCATGGGATTACATTTTTAGCGAGACGGTTACAACTCCGTCTGACGCCTTCGAGACGTCGATGGCGGTCAGGGTGTTAAGCACGAAATCCGCCTCCTCCAGCCGGGGGGAACCCGCCGGGACGTTAACGGCAATGACGTGGCTTCCGGCGTTCAGCCCGGCCAGCACGCCTGCTGCCGCGTCTTCCACCACCACGCACTCCGCTGGCGCAAGGCCAAGCAGTTCAGCGCCGAGCAGGAACGCATCCGGTTCAGGCTTGCCGCGCTTCACGCGCTCAGCGGTAATGAAGACGTCCGGCGTCGGTAAACCTGCCGCCTTATGACGGGCATGCGCGACGGGAACCGAGCCGGAGGTGACGATAGCCCACGGGATCTGCGCTTCATTCAGGTGCTCAAGCAGTTCACGCGCACCGGGCAGCGCGGTGATGCCTTCGGTATCGGTAGCTTCAATCTGCTCAAGATAGCGGAACTCCGCCTGAATCTCTTCCTCAGAACGTCCCGCAAGGAAGTGCCGCAATGAGGTAATGGCCTGTTTGCCATGGATGAAATTCAGTACGTCCTGATGGTCGATGCCGTGCCGGTCGGCCCAGTGGCACCACGAGCGCTCCACCACCGGTAGCGAATCCACCAGCGTACCGTCCAGATCAAACAGAAAACCTTTACACTGCACACGCACCTCCGTCAGGCATTAATGATTTGTTGAATTTCGTTGCTGCTTAAATGGTACTGACGCGGACAGGCATGCCACGCGCTCAGCATACGTTGATACTTATCCCACATCGGGGTCTGGGCGTTGAAGCCATGCGTACCCGCATCAAAATGGGTGTAACGCCCTTCGGTATTCACCATAAAGCGTACATAGCTCAGATAGCGCGCTTCCGTCGCGGCATCAAAGCCCAGGAACGTCACGCGGCGCTCGTCAATGGTCTGCTGGTCCTTCAGATTGGTCCAGGACACATGCAGCGCATGGTACATCTCCATGATGTCGATAACGATACGGCAGGTTTCCTCTTTCAGTTCGCCAAATTCGCGATCCAGTTCGCGCATCTGCAAGCCAAAACCACGTTCAACAATGGTTTGCAGGCGGCTGTAGCGCGCAGCGTTATCGGGATCAAGCATAGTCATCATCTTGTACTGGTTAGACAAAATCAGACGTTGAGCATGGGTCATTTCCATCTTTCGACTCCTGTAGCGCATTGCACTGTAAAAAAAAGACACGGTAACTGATTGTTACTGTGCCTTCTTTTGGTCGTCGTTTCGATGATCAATCACAAGTCATCGAGGAATGTTTTATCAAGCTGTTTAAACGCACGCTTGAGGGTATCCGCCAGCGCCTGATAGTCTGGCTTGCCTTCAACCGGCGCCAGCGCCTGGCCCGCCTCCTCCAGTTTTCCACGCACTTCATAAAACCAGTGTAAAACAGAAGGCGGAAGTGGCGTGACGGAACGTTTGCCTAACCACCATAGCCCCTGCATCGGCAGGCTTAAAGCAAAAAGCGCCGTCGCGACGGCAGGGCCAAGCTGTCCACCTAACGCTATCTGCCAGCACAGGGTAAAAACGGCAATCGGGGGCATAAAGCGAATCGCATAGCGCGTGGCGCGAATAGTGCGATTTTCAATAAACATGGGCGCGAGGCGCTTTTCCATCGGCCATGTCTTTGCGTAATGCTGTCCCCGACGAAACAGACTAAAAAAGTTCACGGACGGGATTTCGGGTGTCGACATGGCTGTACCTCAACTTCACATATAAAAATTAAAATTTTCGTGCAAAACCACAACAGGCTATGACAACGTTCAAAATATTTTGTCATCGCTACCCCGTATCGGGTATCCTGTGCCAGCCTGATAGGGCCGTAGACGATAAGCGTTAACTCGTCAAATTATCGCATATTATGCCATTGTCTGAAAAATGTTCAAAATGGCTTAAAATCATAGGTATTTCTTCCATCCTGCCAGAATGTTTGTTTGGCATGATGTTAATCATAAATGTCTGGGTCAGCATGCGTTACGCTTTTAGACTCACTGACGTTTTTTAGCCACGTATCAATAATAGGTACTTCCATGTCGAGTAAGTTAGTACTGGTTCTGAACTGCGGTAGCTCCTCACTGAAATTCGCCATCATCGATGCGCTCAACGGTGACGAGTACCTCTCTGGTTTGGCCGAATGTTTCCATCTGCCTGAAGCACGTATCAAGTGGAAGATGGACGGCAGCAAACAAGAAGCGGCTTTAGGTGCAGGCGCCGCTCACAGTGAAGCGCTGAACTTTATCGTTAACACTATTCTGGCACAAAAACCAGAACTGTCTGCTCAGCTGACCGCAATTGGTCACCGTATCGTCCACGGCGGCGAAAAATACACCAGTTCCGTGGTAATCGACGACTCCGTGATCCAGGGTATCAAAGACTCTGCGTCTTTCGCACCGCTGCATAACCCGGCTCACCTGATCGGTATCGCTGAAGCACTGAAATCCTTCCCGAGTCTGAAAGACAAAAACGTGGCCGTGTTTGATACCGCGTTCCATCAGACCATGCCGGAAGAGTCTTACCTCTATGCCCTGCCATACAGCCTGTACAAAGAGCACGGCGTCCGTCGTTACGGCGCCCACGGCACCAGCCACTTCTATGTGACTCAGGAAGCCGCAAAAGTGCTGAACAAGCCGGTTGAAGAAGTCAACATCATCACCTGCCACCTGGGTAACGGTGGTTCTGTTTCCGCTATCCGCAACGGTAAGTGTGTTGACACCTCTATGGGTCTGACCCCGCTGGAAGGTCTGGTGATGGGTACCCGTTCCGGTGATATCGACCCGGCGATCATCTTCCACCTGCACGACACCCTGGGCATGAGCGTTGACGATATCAACAAAATGCTGACCAAAGAGTCTGGCCTGCTGGGCCTGACCGAGGTCACCAGCGACTGCCGTTACGTTGAAGACAACTACGCAGAAAAAGCTGACGCTAAACGTGCAATGGACGTTTATTGCCACCGTCTGGCGAAGTACATCGGTTCTTACACCGCGCTGATGGAAGGCCGTCTGGATGCTGTTATCTTCACCGGCGGTATCGGTGAGAACGCGGCAATGGTACGTGAACTGTCCCTGGGCAAACTGGGCGTTCTGGGCTTCGAAGTTGATCATGAGCGTAACCTGGCTGCCCGCTTCGGCAAGTCTGGCTTCATCAACAAAGAAGGCACCCGCCCTGCTATCGTTATCCCAACTAACGAAGAGCTGGTCATCGCGCAAGACGCGCACCGCCTGACTGCCTGATTCCACACCGCCAGCAATGCTGGCGGTGCTGTTTTGTAACCCGCCCAACGCGGCGGTAACGAAAGAGGATAAACCGTGTCCCGTACTATTATGCTGATCCCTACCGGAACCAGCGTCGGCCTGACCAGCGTCAGCCTCGGCGTGATCCGCGCTATGGAACGCAAAGGCGTTCGTCTGAGCGTCTTTAAGCCTATCGCCCAGCCACGTGCCGGTGGCGATGCGCCAGACCAGACCACCACCATCGTTCGCAAGAACTCCAATCTGCCAGCGGCTGAACCGCTGAAGATGAGCCACGTTGAATCTCTGCTCTCCAGCAACCAGAAAGACGTGCTGATGGAAGAGATCATTGCCAACTACCACGCAAACGCGCAGGACGCGGAAGTGGTGCTGGTTGAAGGCCTGGTCCCGACCCGTAAACACCAGTTTGCCCAGTCTCTGAACTTTGAAATCGCGAAAACCCTGAACGCAGAGATCGTTTTCGTGATGTCTCAGGGCACGGATACCCCAGAGCAGCTGAAAGAGCGTATCGAACTGACGCGCAGCAGCTTCGGCGGTGCGAAAAACACCAGCATCACCGGCGTGATTGTTAACAAGCTGAACGCGCCAGTAGATGAGCAGGGCCGTACGCGTCCTGACCTGTCCGAAATTTTTGACGACTCTTCCAAAGCGAAAGTCATCAAAGTTGACCCGGCTAAGTTGCAGGATTCCAGCCCGCTGCCTGTTCTGGGCGCGGTGCCATGGAGCTTCGATCTGATTGCCACCCGTGCAATTGATATGGCGCGTCACCTGAACGCCACCGTGATCAACGAAGGCGATATCAACACCCGCCGCGTGAAGTCCGTAACTTTCTGCGCACGTAGCATTCCACACATGCTGGAGCACTTCCGTGCAGGTTCCCTGCTGGTAACCTCCGCAGACCGTCCGGACGTGCTGGTTGCAGCCTGTCTGGCCGCGATGAACGGCGTGGAGATCGGCGCGATCCTGCTGACCGGTGCCTACGAGATGGACCCACGCGTAAGCAAGCTGTGCGAACGTGCGTTCGCCACTGGCCTGCCAGTCTTCATGGTGAACACCAACACCTGGCAGACCTCCCTGAGCCTGCAAAGCTTCAACCTCGAAGTGCCGGTTGATGACCACGAGCGTATCGAGAAAGTTCAGGAATACGTTGCGGGCTACATCAACGCAGACTGGATCGAATCCCTGACGGCGACCTCCGAGCGCAGCCGTCGTCTGTCTCCTCCAGCCTTCCGTTACCAGCTGACCGAGCTGGCGCGTAAAGCGGGCAAACGCGTGGTTCTGCCAGAAGGCGACGAACCACGTACCGTTAAAGCGGCTGCCATCTGTGCAGAGCGCGGTATCGCGACCTGTGTGCTGCTGGGTAACCCGGATGAGATCAACCGCGTTGCGGCGTCTCAGGGCGTTGAGCTCGGCGCGGGCATCGAAATCGTTGATCCTGACGTGGTCCGCGAAAGCTACGTTGCCCGTCTGGTTGAGCTGCGTAAGAACAAAGGCATGACCGAAGCCGTTGCGCGTGAGCAGCTGGAAGACAACGTGGTGCTGGGTACGCTGATGCTGGAGCAGGACGAAGTTGACGGTCTGGTTTCCGGTGCGGTTCACACCACCGCGAACACCATCCGTCCACCGTTGCAGCTGATCAAAACCGCACCGGGCAGCTCTCTGGTCTCCTCCGTGTTCTTCATGCTGCTGCCTGAACAGGTTTACGTTTACGGCGACTGCGCGATCAACCCGGACCCAACCGCAGAGCAGCTGGCAGAAATCGCTATCCAGTCTGCGGACTCCGCAACGGCCTTCGGTATCGAACCGCGCGTCGCGATGCTCTCCTACTCCACCGGTACCTCTGGTGCAGGTAGTGACGTAGAGAAAGTCCGTGAAGCAACCCGCATTGCACAGGAAAAACGTCCGGATCTGATGATCGACGGCCCGCTCCAGTACGATGCCGCGGTAATGGCTGATGTGGCGAAATCCAAAGCGCCGAACTCGCCGGTTGCAGGTCGCGCTACCGTGTTCATCTTCCCGGATCTGAACACCGGTAACACCACCTATAAAGCGGTACAGCGTTCAGCAGACCTGATCTCCATCGGGCCAATGCTGCAAGGCATGCGCAAACCTGTGAACGACCTGTCCCGTGGTGCGCTGGTTGACGATATCGTCTACACCATCGCGCTGACCGCGATTCAGTCTTCCCAGCAGCAGTAATTGTAAGGTCTTGCCGGATGGCGCTTCGCTTATCCGGCCTACAGGACCTTAGGCCCGGTAAGCGCGAGCGCCACCGGGCAACAAAAAGGCGACCACAAATGGTCGCCTTTTTTATTACAGCAACTCTCGCGCCGCCGACACAATGTCATGTGCCGTCAGGCCATACTCCTTTTGCAAGAAGTCCTGCGTGCCCACCTGACCATATCGTTCCTTCACCCCCACCCGCCGCATAGGCACCGGACAGGTTTCCACCAGCACTTCCGCCACCGCCGACCCCAGCCCGTTGTGAATGCTGTGGTTTTCGCAGGTCACAATACGCCCGGTTTTCTCGGCATAGTTTTTCACCAGCATCCGATCGATAGGCTTCAGGGTAAACATGTCGATGACCGCTGCGCTTACCCCCTCCTGCTCCAGCTGGCGCGCCGCCTCCAGCGCTTCCGCCACCATAATGCCGTTAGCAATCAGGGTAATATCGGTTCCCTCGCGCAGCACGTTGCCCTTGCCGATGGTGAAGGTTGACCCCGGGGCATACACGCTCGGGGCCTGTTTACGGATGGTTCTTACCCAGTAGAAGCCTTCCAGGTCGATGAGCTGACGCAGCACATCTTCGAACATCACCGCATCGGTCACCTCCAGCACCACTGAATGCGCCAGACCGCGCACGATGCCCATATCCTCAAAAGACATATGCGTCCCGCCGTTGTGGCAGGCCGTCACGCCCGCATCCGAGGCAATCACCTTCACGTTATTGCGCTGGTAGTCCAGGGACATAAACAGCTGGTCGAAGCAGCGACGGCTGGCAAAGGCGGTAAAGGTATGGACGAACGGCTTACGTCCGGTGAGCGACAGCCCGGCGGCCGTCCCAATCACGTTGGCCTCCATAATGCCGCAGTTGATAACGTGCTGTGGATAATCACGCGCTACGCCGTCCATCGCCATCGAACTCATCAGATCCGCTTCGAGCGCAATGATCTCGCTCCCGGCCTCAATCTGTTTTGCCACAAAACCCGCGTAGACCTTACGCATCTCAACGGCATCTTTCTGTCCTGTCGGTGCAACCTTAATCATGTGAAGCCTCCAGTTGGCGAATCGTCTCGTTAAGCGCCGCTTTGCTCTCCTCGGTTAATCGCAGGTGATGCGAGTTGCTGAGCTGTTCCAGATATGGCACCCCCTGCCCTTTGATGCTGTCGAGGATCACCACCCGCGGACGCGCATCGGCCTCAGGGATCGGCTCGGTCACCTCCAGCAGCGCCGGAATGTCATCCCCTTTCACCGTCACCACGTCAAAACCAAAGGCGCGGAATTTGCCTTCCAGGTCGAAGGCGCTGATGATTTCGTCCAGCTCGCCGTCGAGCTGCTGTTTGTTCCAGTCCACGAATACCGTCAGGTTGTTCAGTCGATGGTGAGCGATAAACTGGAAGGCTTCCCAGCACTGCCCTTCATTCAGTTCTCCGTCGCCAACGATGCAAAACACCCGGTTTGGCCTTCCTGCCAGCTTGTGCGACAGCGCCATGCCGCCAGCGATGGAGATCCCCTGCCCCAGTGAACCGGTGGTGGCATCCACGCCGCGTGTTTTCAGGCGATCCGGGTGACTTGGCAGACGCGTCCCGTTCTGGTTCAGCGTGCTCAGCTCTTCAATCGGGAAGTAGCCCTTAATCGCCAGCGTGCTGTACAGCGCCGGCCCCGCATGGCCTTTCGACAGCACAAAGTAATCGCGCTCTGGCCAGTCCGGATCGGCCGGGTCAATTTTCATCACCGCGCCGTACAGAACGGCCAGCGTTTCAACGACTGACATGCTGCCGCCGTAGTGACCAAAACCCAGCTGCGTAAGGGATTTCAGCGTCTCAAGGCGGATCTGACGCGCCAGGTCGGTTATTTCATTCTCATTCATGATTTGGCTCCGGGGTTTTCCTGCGCGTTACCGCTGGCAGGTTTGTTTTTAGCGAAGACGTTGTAGGCCACCAGCAGCGCGAACAACACAACAACCAGTCCGGTGATGGCAAGCGGCGACAGGAAGCGTGCCAGGTTGCCCAGCACAATCCCGACCGCACCAAAATCAGCGTCCGAGAAGGTCGTATTCGCAAAGCCAATTGCGCCCAGAACAGGCAGCAGCAGGACCGGCAGGAAGGTGATCAGCAGGCCGTTAGCAAAGGCGCCAATCATTGCCCCGCGGCGTCCACCGGTGGCGTTACCGAACACGCCCGCCGTTGCGCCGGTGAAGAAGTGCGGCACAACGCCCGGGAGGATCAGCACCCAGCTAAACTGACCGCAGATGAACAACCCAACAATCCCGCCGAGGAAGCTAAACAGGAAGCCAATCAGCACCGCGTTTGGCGCATACGGGTAGACTACCGGGCAGTCCAGCGCAGGCCGCGCATTGGGCACCAGTTTTTCCGAGAAGCCGGTAAAGGCCGGGACGATTTCCGCCAGAATCAGGCGCACGCCCTGCAAGATGATGAACACGCCTGCCGCGAAGGTGATGGCCATAATGATGGCGTACACCAGGTAGTTCTGGCCGCCGCTGAAGGTGGCCTCCACGTACTCACGTCCGGCGCTCACCGCCATGATCAGGTAGATAATCATCATGGTCAGGGAGATGGAGATTGAACTGTCACGCAGGAAGCTAAGGTTCTTCGGCAGGTTCATCTCTTCGGTGGAGCGCGAGCCTTTCCCGACCTTGCTGCCAATCCAGCCGGACAGCACGTAGCCCAGCGTGCCGAAATGACCGAAGGCGATCTCATCGTTGCCGGTAATACGCTTCATATAGCGCTGCGCAATCGCCGGGAAGAAGGCCATAATCAGGCCGAGGATCAACGAACCGGTAAAGACCAGCCCGACCCCCTCGAAGCCTGCAACCGTCAGGATCACGCCGATCATGCATGCCATGTAGAAGGTGTGATGCCCGGTGAGGAAGATGTATTTCAGGCGGGTAAAGCGCGCAACAATAATATTCGCCACCATCCCGAAGGCCATAATGAGCGCGGTGGAAGCGCCATATTTCTCCAGGGCAATCGATACAATAGCTTCATTGTTTGGAATAATGCCCTGAATATTAAAGGCGTGCTCAAACATACCGCCGAGCGGATTTAAAGAGCCCACCAGCACAGTTGCGCCGCCGCCCAGTACAATAAAGCCGAGAATGGTTTTAATTGTGCCTTTTACCACATCCGAAAAGGCTTTTTTCTGCGCCACAAGACCAATCAGAGCAATTAAACCTACCAGCACTGAAGGGACTTTTAAAATATCAACAACGAAATTCAGCGTTTCAAGGATAAACATATCCACCTCGCCTTATCAGGATTATTGTCTTTCGAACCAGGCGCGCAGCTGCGCTTCGAGTTCGTTGATATCGATGATATTGTTGATTACCACCAGCTGGCTTTCCGGCACGCTGGCGCTGGCGGCAATGTCTTTCGCCATTACAAACAGGTCCGCCGCGCCCGGCGTGGCCGAGGAGAGATCGGAGTGTTCAACCTCGGCCTCAATTTCCAGTTTTTTGAGCACCTTTTTAATATTCATTTCGACCATAAAACTGCTGCCCAGGCCGGAGCCGCAAATAGCCATGATTTTCATTGTTATCCCCTTTTTTGAGTAGAGTACGCCCCATCACGCTGACGCGTAATGTTGAGATGAATCGGATTAAATAATTAAATCAGAAGCGATCGATAACGGTTTTTATCTCCTCCAGCGTATTCGCCCGATGTAATTCAGCCATATCTTCGTCGCTGGAAAATAATTCCGCTAAGGCTGAGATCATTTCGATATGGCTATGCTTGTCCGGTGCCGCCAGCATCACAATCACATCGACGGGGTCAAACTCACCGGCACCAAAAGAGACGCCCTGTTTTAGTTTTAATAATGACAGGCCAAGTCCTTTCGCCCCTTCTTCCGGTCGCGCATGTGGCATTGCCAGCCCTGGAGCCAGCACATAGTAGGGACCTAACGTCTGGTGCTGCTCGATGATAGCCGTGACATATTCCGGCGCAATGACCTGCAAATGCAGCAGCGGTTTCGCGCACAGTTCCAGCGCCTGGGGCCAGCTTTCAACGCTATCCTGTAGGATGATGGTTGTATCATATATCCACTTTTTGAGCATTTTTCACTCCCGCTAAAGACCAGACATGGGCAAACTCTATTCAACCCATCAATCAATGACTGCGATCGCGATCACAAAGATAGCGCTACCAACGACTAACATGCAGAACTGTGATAGCGCTATCAAATTGCTATCATGGTGCGAAATCACAGCAAAAAAAGGGATTTAAGGCGTATACTGCCTGTCACGTAAAATGAAGGATGAAACTGAATCGCGTCCTGTCAGCAGGAAGATGTATGTCTTTAACCCGAAAACGGCGCAGTACCGGAAAAGTAACGCTCGCGGATGTCGCACAGCTTGCCGGCGTAGGCACGATGACTGTTTCCCGTGCCCTCCGCACGCCCGAACAGGTTTCCGATAAACTGCGTGAAAAAATTGAAGCCGCGGTGCAGGAGCTGGGTTATATGCCCAATCTTGCCGCCAGCGCACTGGCATCGGCGTCGTCATGGACGATCGCGATGGTAGTTCCCAATCTTTCCGAAGCTGGCTGTTCCGAGATGTTCGCCGGGCTACAGCAGGTGCTCCAGCCAGCCGGATATCAGATCATGCTGGCTGAATCTCAGCATCGTCTTGAACAGGAAGAGAAACTGCTCGAAACGCTGCTGGCCTCGAATATCGCCGCGGCGATACTGCTCAGCGTCGAGCACTCCGATACCGTACGCCACTGGCTGAAAAACGCCTCTATCCCGGTGATGGAAATGGGTGCAATGCGTGCCGATCCGATTGATATGAATATCGGGATTGATAACGTCGCCGCCATGTATGAACTTACCGAGATGGTGATTCAGCGTGGCTACCAGAATATCGGCCTGCTGTGCGCTAACCAGGAGCAGTGGATTTTTCAGCAGCATTTGCAGGGTTGGTACAAGGCGATGCTGCGCCACCACCTGTCGCCGAACAGAGTGATTAATGCCGCCATGCCGCCGAACTTCTCCACCGGCGCGGCACAACTGCCAGAGTTCCTGCTGGCGTGGCCGGAACTGGATGCGCTGGTGTGCGTATCAGATGAACTGGCCTGCGGCGCGCTGTATGAGTGCCAGCGTCGACGCATCAAAGTGCCGGACGATTTAGCGGTCGTGGGCTTTGGTGACAGCGACGTCAGCCGCGTCTGTCAGCCGCCGCTGACAACGATGGCAGTACCGCATCGCAAGATTGGGATTGAAGCCGGGAAAGCGTTACTGGAACGTCTGAATGACGGAGACTGGCGCGATCATAAACCCATCGCGTCCAGCCTGTGTATGCGGGAAAGCTGTTAAGGCTTACTCAGCCTCTTCCTCTTTTTCCGCCTTATTTTCCGGTTTAGCGGATTCGTTTTTGGCGTTGCGGGTCATCCACAGCGCCAGTGCTTTAAGGGAATCTGGCGTGAACTCGTCGCAACGCGCGGTGATCTCTTCCGGCGTCATCCAGCACACTTCGCTCACTTCCTCTTCCTGCAAGGCGAAAGGTCCGTGGGAAACGCAGCTAAACAGCCCGCCCCAGACGCGACAATGTTCATCTTCGAAATAAAATTGCCCGTGCTCGGCAAACGGCACGCCAGCGATACCTAACTCTTCTTCCGCTTCACGACGCGCGGAATCCAGCAATACTTCATCGGCCTGCACAACGCCACCCGCTGTGGCATCCAGCATACCAGGAAGAAAATCTTTGGTGTCGGTGCGACGCTGGACCAGAATCTTGCCCATGCCGTCATGAACAACGATGTACGTCGCGCGGTGACGCAGACGCTCCGCACGCATTTGTTCGCGGCTGGCCTGCGCGATCACTTCATTCTCTTCGCTGACAATGTCAACCCACTCAGTACTTGCCAAATGATTCTGCTCCACCATCGGGAAACCTTCTCGTCTAAGCGCTCTTTCGGCGCGTTTGCAGTTGTGGTGTAACTTACGGATTAATCGCTATCTGCGCAATAACTTGCTGATCATTAAGTGCGATAACGCTTAATGTCCCGTCTTCATACATGCCGTAGCTTGCCGGATTGCCGCCTTTAGGAATGCTGACAGACCCGGGATTAAAGTGATAAAACGCCCCGCGTTTTTCCGCCACCGGAATATGAGTATGACCATAAACCAGGACATCGCCAGCGGCGAGTGACGGCAGGTTATCCGGGCCGAACAGGTGCCCGTGGGTCAGGAACAAACGGCTGTTTTCCATCAACACCTGTTGCCAGGGAGCGGTGATGGGAAAATGCAGCAGCATCTGGTCAACTTCGCTGTCACAGTTGCCGCGAACGGCGATAATGCGCGAGGCAAAATGATTAAGTTTTTCCGCCACCTGCGCGGGAGCGTAGCCTTCCGGCAACGCATTGCGTGGGCCGTGGTTTAACACGTCGCCCAGGATCACCAGCCATTGCGCTCCGCTTTGGGCGAACAGAGAAAGCACGCGTTCGGTCGCGGGCAGCGATCCATGAATATCCGACGCAAACATCAGTTTCATCAGTTACTCCTCAGGAATTCAGACTGCCCCTATCATACCTCAAGCGCCCCGTCTTATCAGCCCGCGCGCTTAGCAGAGAGTGCCAGATAGCGCTGTACCGACGCGCGTTGCCACTGGAATGTGGCGTAATCCACCAGCAGCTGTGGGACGTCATCGCCATTGAGGATCAAGCGATTGAGCATCAGCGCCAGATCGGTGTCGGCAATACACCACTCGCCAAACAGGTTGGGGTTACCCTGCGCCAGCAGCGATGAGGCAGTTTCGATCAGCTTCCGGGCGCTGGATAAGCCTTCCTCGCTGAGGGCGGGCTTTTTGACGCCAGCGAACACCACGTCCGTAGAGCGTTCTGTGCGAATCGGCACCAGGTCGCTACGCAGCCATGCCTGGATCTGGCGAGCGCGGGCGCGCTTTTGCAGATCGTGAGGATAGATGCGTTCCCACTCTGGCGGGGCAAAGCGTTCCTCAAGATACTCGTCAATCGCCGAGGATTCACTCAACTCAAAACCGTCGATCTCCAGCACAGGGACTCGGCGAGTGAGCGCGTAGCCCTGCCACTGGGGCTTCAGATGTTCGCCGCTGTCCAGGTCGACGGTTTTCAGACTAAAAGTAAGCCCCTTTTCTGCCAGCGCCACATAAACGCTCATGACATAAGGAGAAAAAAAGTTCGCATCGGACCACAACGTTATTACAGGCTGGCTCATAACATCCTCATCGGCTGATCGGTTTTCACTCAACATATAATCTCTTTGCCTCGCTGTCACTTGATGAAAACTCACGATTTACAACAAGCACCTATACTGATTTTTTATGGCAACACTATTCGCACTGACAGGAGTTGAGAATGATAGATCTCTATTATGCCCCCACCCCTAATGGCCATAAGATCACCCTCTTTCTCGAAGAAGCCGAAGTGGACTACCGGATCATTCGCGTGGATATCAGTAAAGGCGACCAGTTCCGCCCCGTTTTTCTGGCCATATCGCCCAACAATAAAATTCCGGCCATCATTGATAACCTGCCTTCTGACGGCGGCAAACCGTTAAGCCTGTTTGAGTCTGGAGAGATTTTGCTCTATCTGGCAGAGAAAACCGGCAAGCTCCTGAGCGGTGAATTGCGCGAGCGTCATCACACGCTGCAATGGTTATTCTGGCAGTCGAGCGGCCTGGGGCCAATGCTGGGGCAGAATCACCACTTTACCGCCTATGCGCCGCAGACGATCCCTTACGCCATTGAGCGATATCAGGTCGAAACCCAGCGCCTGTACGGGGTCCTGAACCGTCGGCTGGAAAAATCACCGTGGCTGGGAGGTGAGCATTACAGCATTGCAGATATCGCCTGCTGGCCGTGGATTAACACCCATGAACGCCACCGGATCGATCTGGCCACTTATCCGGCAGTGAACAACTGGTTTGAGCGCATCCGGACGCGCCCGGCCACCGAACGCGCCATGCAAAAAATCCATCAGATTTGAGCCTGCGCCCCGTTGGGTGCAGGTGTTTTCCTCATGTATGATGAGGTGAAAATACTGACACGGAGAAGACCTGCAATGTCCCAGCATGACGCTATTATTCGTATAAAAAACTTACGCTTACGCACGTTCATTGGTATCAAAGAGGAGGAGATCGCGAATCGCCAGGATATCGTGGTGAATGTAGTGATCCACTACCCGGCAGACAAGGCGCGTGCCAGCGAGGACATCAATGACGCGCTGAACTATCGCACGATCACCAAAAGCATCATCCAGTACGTTGAGAACAACCGTTTTGCGCTACTGGAAAAATTAACTCAGGATGTGCTCGACATCGCACGCGAACACCACTGGGTCACTTATGCTGAAGTGGAGATCGATAAACTTCACGCCCTGCGCTACGCCGACTCCGTCTCCATGACGTTAAGCTGGCAGCGCCAGGCGTAAACCTGGAGGTTGTATGAAGATCCTGCTCACCGGCGGTACGGGCCTGATTGGTCGCCATCTCATTCCACGTTTGCAGGCGTTGCATCACGACATTACCGTGGTCACGCGCAGCCCGGAGAAAGCGCGCCAGGTGCTGGGCGCCGGCGTTGAGATCTGGAAAGGCCTGGCGGAAAGGCAGGATCTGAACGGCTTTGACGCCGTCATCAACCTTGCTGGCGAACCTATCGCCGATAAACGCTGGACCGAAGAGCAAAAACAGCGTTTATGCAGCAGCCGCTGGAACATGACCGAAAGGCTGGTTGAGCTGATTCGCAACAGCGAGACGCCGCCTTCGGTGCTGATTTCCGGCTCTGCTACAGGCTACTATGGCGATCTCGGTGAAGTGGTGGTGACCGAAGAGGAGCCGCCGCACAACGAGTTTACCCATAAACTCTGCGCCCAGTGGGAGCGCATCGCCTGCGCGGCGCAAAGCGATCGTACCCGCGTCTGCCTGCTGCGCACCGGCGTGGTACTTGCGCCGAAGGGCGGTATTCTCGGTAAAATGCTGCCGCCGTTTAAAATGGGGCTTGGCGGGCCCATCGGCAATGGTCGTCAGTATCTGGCGTGGATCCATATCGAGGATATGGTCAACGGCATTCTCTGGCTGCTAGATAACGATCTGCGCGGGCCATTTAACATGGTATCGCCTTACCCCGTACGTAATGAACAATTTGCTCATGCCCTGGGGCATGCCCTGCATCGCCCGGCGGTGCTGCGCGTGCCTGCAACGGCGATTCGTCTGTTGATGGGTGAGTCTTCGGTGCTGGTGCTGGGCGGGCAACGCGCGCTGCCAAAACGGCTGGAAGCGGCCGGGTTCACGTTCCGCTGGTATGACCTGGAAGAGGCGCTGGGGGATGTGGTGCAGTGAATATGTTAGAGTTATACGCCATGTCTGGATGAGATGGCGTAACTATGGCAACCATTACCACAACCCGGCTTCACCTCACCCCTTTCGAACCTTCTGACTGGGCGTTCTTCCGCTCTCTGCGTGAAGACCCCGCCATCATGCGCTATATGGCCGCTATCACGCCGGAAAAAGAGACGCGCCGCGTATTTGCCGCGCGCCTGATGGCGGAGCATGTCTTTGTGGTCCGTCTGCATAACGACGTTACGCCGCTCGGGGATATCGGCCTGCAAATCAGTGCGGCGAACCGTGAAGAGGCGGATATTGGCTACACGGTTGTGCCTGCCGCGCAGGGAAAAGGCATTGCCAGCGAGGCGCTGCACGCGGTGTGCGAGTATGCATTTAACCAGACGGGCGTGAAGGCGATAAACGCGTACGTGCTGGCAGATAACGTTGGGTCGGTGCGGGTCCTTGAGAAAGCGGGTTTTGTGCGCACGCAGGTGCTGGAGAAGGCGTACGAGATTAACGGCGTACGGTATGACGACTGGGTGTATCGGCTGGAGTGTTGAATGCCGGGCGGCACTGCGTTTGCCCGGCCTACGGGTTTTGTAGGCCCGGTAAGCGAAGCGCCACCGGGCAATTGGGCGGCTCTGCGGCCTGATGCCCTCACCCCGGCCCTCTCCCACAGGGAGAGGGAGAAAGGCCAAACCTACTTCAACGAGCCTTTCAGGAACTGCTGCAACCGCGGGCTTTGCGGGTTCGCCAGCACCTCATTCGGATGACCCTGCTCTTCAATTTTCCCCTGATGCAGGAAGATAACGTGGTTAGAAACGTTACGGGCGAAGCCCATCTCGTGCGTCACCACCACCATCGTTTTGCCCTCTTCCGCCAGCTTTTGCATGATGCGCAGCACTTCGCCAACGAGTTCAGGATCCAGCGCGGAAGTCGGTTCGTCAAACAGCAACACTTCCGGCTCCATCGCCAGCGCACGGGCGATGGAAACACGCTGCTGCTGCCCCCCTGACAGGTGCACCGGATATTTGATCTGCTGCCGCTCGTCGATACCCACTTTCGCCAGGTATTTGACCGCACGCTCGCGGGCTTCCTGCTTGCTTAAGCCGAGCACCTGAACCGGCGCTTCCATCACGTTCTCCAGCACCGTCATGTGGCTCCAGAGGTTGAAGTGCTGGAACACCATCGTCAGGCGTGTACGCAGCAGGCGCAGCTGGTTTTTATCCGCCACTTTAAGCTGGCCGTCTTTATCACGGACCATGTTGATGTTCTGTCCGCTCACCACAATCGATCCTTCGCTCGGCTTTTCGAGGAAGTTGATGCAGCGCAGGAAGGTACTTTTACCCGAACCTGATGAGCCGATAATACTGATCACGTCGCCCGCGTTAGCCTCCAGCGACACCCCTTTCAGCACTTCATGTTCGCCGTAGCGCTTGTGCAAATCAATTACGTTTAATTTGTTCTCAGCCATCATAAATTCTCAGTGCGTCGACGGTTTTATATGCTGCAACCAGCGTTTTTCAGCCTTACGGAACAGACTGATCAGGACGTAAGAAATGATCAAATAGAGCACTGCCGCAATGCCAAACGCCGTAAACGGCTGGTAGGTGGCAGAGTTAATATCGCGGGCAATCTTTAACAGATCAGGTACCGTGGCGGTAAACGCCAGTGCCGTCGAATGCAGCATTAAAATCACTTCGTTGCTGTAGGCCGGCAGCGCAATACGCAGCGCCGAAGGCAGAATAATACAGCGGTAGAGCTTCACGGACGAGAAGCCGTACGCGCGCGCCGCCTCGATCTCACCGTGCGGCACAGAACGGATGGCCCCGGCGAAGATCTCGGTGGTATATGCGCAGGTATTGAGGGTCAGCGCCAGCACCGTACAGTTCAGACCGCTGCGGAAGAACGCGTTCAGCATCTCGGTGCCTTTCACGATCTCCAGCGTGTACATCCCGGAATAGAACACCAGCAGCTGCACGTACAGCGGCGTACCGCGAAACACGTAGGTGAACAGCCAGATAGGGAACTGGATAAATTTATTGTTCGACACGCGGCCAATGGCAAGAAACACCGCCAGAATGCCGCCCATTACCACCGAGGAGATCAGCAGCCACAGCGTGATGGCCACGCCAGTAAAGCGGTAGCCATCCGTCCACAGCAGGGATTTCCAGTACTCCTGAATAATCTCAATCACAGGTCAGCCCTCTTCACACCCACGGAGTAGCGACGTTCGAGCAGAAGCAGCACACCATTGGAGACGGTCGTAAAGACCAGATAGATCACGCCGCAAACCACCGCAAAATAGAACGGTTCCCAGGTGCTTTTACCTGCCAGTTGCGTGGCCTTCACCACATCTTCCAGACCCAGCAGGGAGACCAGCGCCGTTGCCTTGAGAATAACCTGCCAGTTGTTACCGATGCCCGGCAGCGCGTAGCGCATCATGGCCGGGAACATGATCCGGCGAAACGTTTGTGAGGAGGTAAAACCGTAGGCGGTTGCCGCTTCAATATGCCCTTTCGGCACGGCCATGTAAGCGCCGCGGAAAGTCTCAGTGAAATAGGCACCGTAGATAAAACCAAGGGTAATAATACCGGCCACCATCGGGTCGATATCGATCTGCTCCATGCCGATGGCATCCGTCACGCCGTTAAGTGCGATTTGCAGGCCGTAAAAGATCAGCAGCATCAGCACCAGGTCAGGCACGCCGCGAATCAGCGTGGTATAGCCTTCAAATATCAGCGCCAGCGGTCTGTTGGCGGATAATTTTGCCCCCGCGCCCGCCAGGCCTATCAGCACCGCCAGCACCACGGAGCTGATAGCCAGCTCAAGGGTGACAAGCGCGCCCTGTAAAATAACGCCAGAAAATCCGTACAGCATACCGCGTGCCCTGTCGTCTCGTGAGTGGTGGAACCGTGTCTTTTCCCCTCCCGCAACGGGAGGGGCCGCACGTTATCAGACGGGGCGATTAGCCGCCGTAAACATTAAAATCGAAGTACTTTTTAGCCAGCTTGTCATAGGTGCCGTCCGCGCGCATCTCGGCGAACGCTTTGTTCAGGGCTTCACGCAGTTCGTTGTCTTCTTTACGCAGGCCCATACCGGTACCGACGCCAAAGAGTTTTTCGTCCTTAATGGACGGACCGCCGAACTTGTAATCTTTACCCACAGGCTGTTTCAGGAAGCCTTCGCTTGCCGCCACTTCATCCTGGAATGCCGCGTCAATACGGCCTGCCGTGAGGTCTGCGTAGATGTTTTCCTGGCCCTGGTAAGAGACAATTTCAATCCCCTTTGGCGCCCAGTGCTCGTTGCCGTAGGTTTCCTGCGTCGTACCCTGCAACACGCCCACGCGTTTGCCTTTCAGAGATTCAAGGGTTGGCTGAATGTCAGAGGATTTGGCCACCACCAGACGGGAATCTGCCGCGTAGAGTTTGTCCGTAAAGGCAATCTCCTGCTGACGTTTCTCTGTGATGGACAGGGAGGACATGATCACGTCAATTTTCTTCGCTTTCAGGGACGGGATCAGCGCATCCAGCGGGTTTTCAACGTAGGTACATTGCGCTTTAATGCGTTTGCACAGCTCGTTAGCCAGATCGATGTCAAAACCGACCAGTTCCCCCTTCGCATTCTTCGATTCGAAAGGTGCATAGGTTGGGTCAGTTCCAATACGAATTTTCTGCGGAATTGCTGCGAATGCCGCGGTGGCGCTGGAAAAAGCCAGTACCAGAGAAAGTGACAACACCAGTTTTTTCATATCTGTCCTCAACAAACTGTCTTAATACGAGATTTTTACGACGACGGGGTGTTGTTAATGTGCCATTAATCCCCTCATTCAGGCAAAGATTAATGCCTTTGAACGGGAATTTTTGCATTTTAAATGCTTAACTATGCACACAGCGATCCAGTATGGTGCATGTGTTGCACCATACTGGAACATAACCCCGTTAAGATGCACCACTTCAGTGCATCTTATTCAGGCATTAATCACCGTAGACGTTGAAATCGAAGTATTTCTTCGCCAGTTTGTCGTAGGTACCGTCTTTACGCAGCTCATTAAACGCTTTGTCGAAGGCGGCTTTCAGCTCGGTATCATCCTTACGCAGGCCAATACCGGTACCGTCGCCAAAGTATTTTTTGTCTTTTACCGACGGGCCGGCAAAGGCGTACTCTTTACCCGCAGGCTGTTTCAGGAAGCCTTCGCTCGCGGCGACTTCATCCTGAAACGCGGCATCCAGACGGCCTGCCGCCAGGTCAGAGTAGATCAGATCCTGGTTCTGGTAAGCCACAACATCGACGCCCTTCTCGCGCCAGTTAGCATTGGCGTAACCTTCCTGGGTCGAGCCCTGAAGCACGCCAACATGTTTGCCTTTCAGCGAGTCGATGGTCGGCTGGATTGGCGAGCCTTTCGCGGCAATCAGACGTGAGTCGGCAGCGTAGAGCTTCTCAGAGAAGGCGATCTCCTGCTGACGTTTTTCCGTGATGGAAAGAGAAGAGATAATGGCATCAATTTTCTTGGCTTTCAGCGACGGGATCAGCGCGTCAAAGTCACTGCCCACCCATGTGCATTTCACTTCCATGCGTTTGCACATCTCATTTCCCAGATCGATATCAAACCCCACGAAGTCGCCTTTCGCATCCTTGGAGGAGAATGGCGCGTAGGTTGCGTCTGTACCGATACGAACTGTCTGTGGAAGCGCTGCATAGCTACTTGCTGCTGCACTCAAGCCCACGAGCAAAGACAGAGCCAGAACCGTCTTCTTCATACATTTACCCTCAAGAACCGTGATTTTATTATGGTTTATGTTGTGTGTTGTGTTGCAGGCTGTTCTTGCAGGTCTTATGCCACATTGTCGTCGGGTTAAAACTACGACGTTAAATATGTTAATAAAACGTTGCGATACTGCCTTAATGGTGAAAGATAGCAGGTCTGCCGAACGAACCGGAAAGAGAAAAAGGGAAAAAGCGAATTAAATGTCGAGGATATGATCGCGGTTGCAGTTTTGCCCTGAAACAGGGCAAATTGTCTTTTCATGCACCTTGTTTGTGCACAGCTTCACGCCCCCTGCCAGCGGGTAAAGAGATCTTCCGGCAGGTCGATATCGAACTGATCCAGTACGCGGTTAACGGTCTGGTTGATGACATCGTCCAGCGTTTGCGGACGATGATAGAACGCGGGGACCGGCGGCATAATCACGGCCCCCAGTTCGGCTGCTTGCGTCATTAAACGCAGATGTCCCAGGTGCAGCGGCGTTTCCCGCACGCAGAGCACCAGAGGACGACGCTCTTTCAGCACCACATCCGCTGCACGCGTCACCAGCGTGTCGGTATAGCTGTTTACAATGCCGGAAAGGGTTTTAATCGAACAGGGCAAAATAACCATGCCGGCCGTTTTAAACGAGCCCGAAGAGACGCTGGCGGCGATATCGCGGGCATCGTGGACAACGTCAGCCAGGGCCTGAACGTCGCGCAGAGAGAGATCGGTTTCAAGAGAGAGGGTCTGACGCGCCGCCTGGCTCATCACCAGATGGGTTTCTACGCCTGCAACGTCACGCAGCACCTGTAAAAGCCGGACGCCATAAATCGCGCCGCTGGCACCGCTGATCCCTACAATGAGTCGTTTCATGATTTTCGCCCTTGCTGATTTCAGGGCAGACTGTGCAGGATTTTACGGGGAGTTGCAAGTGAGGGCGAGCGCCCTCACCTGCATACGCATCAACCTTCGTTGTGCATCTCTAAGCTTTCGAGATCGTTTTGCAGCTGGACGGCTTTCGCATCGTCGTTACGCAGCGAATCCAGATAGTCGAGATACTGCTGGTCAACGTCTTTCGTTACGTAGATCCCATTGAATACCGAGCATTCGAACTGCTGAATATCCGGGTTCTCGGCGCGCACCGCGTCGATCAGATCGTTCAGATCCTGGAAAATCAGGCCGTCGGCACCGATGATCTGCCGAATTTCGTCTACTTCACGACCGTGAGCAATCAGCTCGTTAGCGGTTGGCATATCAATGCCATACACGTTCGGGAAGCGAATTTCCGGCGCTGCGGAGGCGAGATACACTTTCTTCGCCCCGGCCTCACGCGCCATCTCGATGATCTGCTCAGACGTCGTGCCGCGCACAATGGAGTCGTCCACCAGCAGCACGTTCTTGTCGCGGAACTCGGCACGGTTAGCGTTCAGCTTACGACGTACGGACTTACGACGCAGCTGCTGGCCCGGCATGATAAAGGTGCGGCCCACGTAGCGGTTTTTCACGAAGCCCTGACGGTACGGCTTGTCCAGAATACGGGCAATTTCCAGCGCGATATCACAGGAGGTTTCAGGGATTGGGATCACGACATCAATGTCGAGATCGTCCCACTCGCGGGCAATCTTCTCGCCCAGCTTCGTCCCCATGTTGACGCGCGCGCTGTAAACGGAAATCTTGTCGATGAACGAGTCC
Organism: Enterobacter cloacae complex sp. 302F9; assembly: GCF_050030335.1. Taxonomy (NCBI): domain Bacteria; kingdom Pseudomonadati; phylum Pseudomonadota; class Gammaproteobacteria; order Enterobacterales; family Enterobacteriaceae; genus Enterobacter; species Enterobacter cloacae complex sp. 302F9. Next base: position 3,259,038 of record NZ_JBLGUC010000001.1, read on the forward strand.
GGACGCGCGAAGTAAACGTATTCGAACAGGCACGGGTTGCTCACCGGGTTGTCGGCGCACTGACGGGTAAACAGCTGGCCCTTCTCAGTGATGTAGACCGCTTCGCCTGGCGCGACATCACGCAGGAATTCGAAGCCCAGAGTGTCCAGCGCCACGCTTTCGGAGGCAACCATGTACTCGGAACGGCCATCGCCGAGGTCACGTTTGCCGAGCACCAGCGGGCGAATGCCATTTGGATCGCGGAAGGCCACCATGCCGTGACCGATGATCATCGCCACGCAAGCGTACGCGCCACGGATCAGGCGGTTAGTCGCGGCAACGGCGGCAAAAATGTTGTCTGCTTCCAGCGGATAATGGCGGAAGTTATCCAGTTCGCTGGCAAAGATATTGAGCAGGATTTCAGAATCAGAGGTGGTGTTAATGTGGCGACGTTTCTCTTCGAACAGCTTTTTACGCAGCTCGTGGGCATTGGTCAGATTGCCATTGTGGGCAAGCGTGATGCCATACGGGGAGTTAACGTAAAAAGGCTGAGCCTCAGAGGCGCTGGAACTGCCAGCAGTAGGATAACGAACGTGACCGATCCCCATATTACCTTGCAGACGCTGCATATGGCGGGCTTCAAACACATCGTTTACCAGGCCATTCGCCTTGCGTAAACGGAAGCAGTTGTTTGCATCAATGGTGATGATACCCGCAGCATCCTGCCCACGGTGCTGAAGCACCGTTAACGCGTCATAAATCGACTGGTTTACCGGCATGAAACCGGCGATACCGACAATACCGCACATTCGTCTTTTCCTCGTTAAGCCACATCTCAGGGTTTATGCCCTGGGCAAGAAACTCGACGAGCTTTGCAGATAGTCAAAGAACCATCTGATGATGAAGCTGAACTCCGGAATGAGCTGCGATTTTTGCCAGTCTTCACTTTTGGAGAACCCGGTAAAGGTATCCAGGAAGAACAGGATCGCGGCCACAATGAGCACGCCTCGCAACGCGCCGAAACAGATGCCGAGTACCCTGTCCGTTCCTGACAGACCGGTTTTCTCGACCAGCTGACCTATCACGTAATTGACGATAGCGCCGACAATCAGCGTCGCGATAAACAGCACCGCGATGGCGATTCCGTTTCGGACCAGTTCATCTTCAAAGCCCGTGAACCAGACAGACAGGTAAGTGTAGTAATGACTGGCAACAAAGAAAGCACAACCCCAGGTTACCAGCGATAACGCTTCACGAACAAAGCCACGGATCAGGCTAACCAGACAGGAAAAACCAATCACCGCAATGATGGCGTAATCAATCCAGACCATATGTGTCCCACGATTAAACGCCCTGTCATCCAGTTCGGGGCGAATTCTAACAGAAAAAGAAAACGTTTGCGTAGGGATTTCCTTCCCACGCGTAAATAAAAAAGGCGCTGAAAAAATGCTCAACGCCACCGCACCGTTGACGTTTCTGTGAACGTCTGCCTCCCCCTCACCCCGGCCCTCGCCCCTTTGGGGAGAGGTTTAGGGTGAGGGGGGAATTTCTATCAGTTTGCGCTGTAGTTCATCACCACACCGCTCAGGCCGGAGATTTGCTTCAGCTCGCCAAGCGAACCTTTGAGCTTATCTTTAGACGCATCCGGCCCCACGAGGATACGGGTAATTTTACCCTGTACTGGCGTGGTGGGTGAAGTATAAACACGGTATCCCGCGCCGCGCAGTTTACTCACGATCTCATTGACCTTATCTGCATTTTTCAACGCACCGAGCTGAACGACATAGGCTTTACCCGTAGGGGCGGCCTCCTGCTGGGTCTGTTTGGCCGGTGGCGGCGTTTCCGTTGCCGCAGCCAGCTGCTCGTCGGCTTTGTCACGCTGCGGTTTAGGCTGCGTTTTCTCTACCGGCTTCGGTTTTTCAACCGGTTTGGGTTGCTCTACCGGTACAGGATCGATTTCAACGTTGTTATTCGCGGCCAGACGCGACGGATCAAGAGACGGCGCGGCTGCATCACCTGCGCGCACCTCTTCCGCTGCACCTTCTGGCGGCTGGGCAGGCAGCGCCTGCGTTGCCGCTGGCAGCATATCGGGCTCGTCGCGATCGCCCGGTTTGGGTACCAGCGGAATGGCCGCAAATTCATCCTGGTAATGCTTTTTTTGCCCGTCGAGCAGTCCCGGGAGAATAATCACCCCGAGCGCGACCAGCACAATGGTTCCTGTTAAACGGTTCTGAAACTTACTCGCCACCGGTTCTCCCCGCGTCCATCACTTCCATGACATGTGCCACCGTGTGGAATGACCCACACACCAGCACGGTATCTTCTGGTTTAGCCTCCGCCATCGCGGCACGCCAGGCCGAAACCACACTGTTGTAGATTTCGCCTTTGCCGAGATGTTCCATCAACTGCTCAGCAGTCGCGCCGCGCGGCCCTTCCAGAGGAGCACAATACCAGCTATCGACCACACTCTCCATGCAGGCCAGCGTGCCGCCGATATCTTTATCATGAAGCATACCGATAACCGCCAGCACGCGCCCGGTTTTTGGTAACGATTTGAGACGTCCTGCGAGGTACGCCGCCGCATGCGGGTTATGTGCAACATCCAGAATCAGACGCGGTGACTCACTTACAATCTGAAAACGTCCCGGCAGCAGTGCGTTCTGAATGCCGTCGCGGATCGCCTGCTCACTTACCGCTAATCCGCTGGCGCGCAGGGCTGCCAGCGCAGTCGCCGCGTTAGGCTGTGGCACCTGCGGAAGGGGCAGACTCTCCAGCACGCCCTGCGCATCGCTGAAGCGCCAGCCTTTGTCCTGCACCTCATACTGCCAGTCCACGCCGCGACGCAGCAGACGAGCGCCCTTCTCTTTCGCTACCTCAGCAATGGTATGCGGCATGTCCGGTTCGCCTACCACGGCAGGCTTATTGGCCCGGAAAATACCGGCCTTCTCACGGCCAATGCTCTCGCGGTCCGGGCCCAGCCAGTCGGTGTGATCCAGCGCGATGCTGGTGACGACGGCGACATCCGCATCCACCATATTGGTGGCATCCAGACGCCCGCCCAACCCCACTTCCAGGATCACCACGTCCAGCTGCGCCTGCTTAAACAGCCACAGCGCCGACAGGGTGCCGTATTCGAAATAGGTTAATGAGGTTTCGCCGCGCGCCGCTTCGATAGCGGCAAACGACGCCGTATGGGCGGATTCCGCCAGCTCGGTGTTTTGCACGCGCACGCGCTCGGTATAGCGCACCAGATGCGGCGAGCTGTAAACGCCAACCTTGTACCCCGCCGCCATCAGGACAGATTCCAGCGTGCGGCAGGTGGTGCCTTTACCGTTAGTGCCGGCCACGGTAAATACGAAAGGCGCGGGTTTCAACACGTCAAGACGCGCGGCAACCTGGCTTACGCGCTCAAGGCCCATGTCGATAGTTTTACTGTGCAGGTTTTCCAGATAAGAAAGCCACGCGGCCAGGGGCGACGTGGCTTGAGGAATGCTTTTATTTTCCATGATGCCCGGTTGTCATTAACGGTTTAGAAAGCAAAAGGGCAGCGCCATTCGGCCCTGCCCTTTTCAGTTATCAGGCCTCGGGTTCCTGATCCGGTACCACCACGCCTTCGCGCGGCTCGTCCGGGTTCGGCGCCGGCAGATTCATCAGCTTCGCCAGGACGCTTGCCAGTTTCAGGCGCATTTCCGGACGGCGGACGATCATGTCGATGGCGCCCTTCTCAATGAGGAACTCACTGCGCTGGAAGCCCGGCGGCAGTTTCTCACGTACGGTCTGCTCGATAACGCGAGGACCCGCAAAGCCGATCAGCGCTTTTGGCTCAGCGATGTTCAGGTCGCCCAGCATCGCGAAGCTTGCAGAAACGCCGCCCATGGTTGGATCGGTCAGTACCGAGATGTACGGCAGACCGCGCTCCTGCATTTTCGCCAGCGCCGCAGAGGTTTTCGCCATCTGCATCAGGGACATCAGCGCTTCCTGCATACGTGCGCCACCGGAGGCGGAGAAGCAGATCAGCGGGCAGTTGTCTTCCAGCGCCTGCTCAACGGCACGCACGAAGCGCGCGCCAACCACAGAGCCCATTGAGCCGCCCATAAAGGAGAACTCAAACGCGGCGGCAACCACCGGCATCTCGTGCAGGGTGCCTTTCATAACGATCAGCGCGTCTTTCTCGCCGGTCTCTTTCTGTGCAGAGGCCAGACGATCTTTGTATTTTTTGGAGTCGCGGAACTTAAGCACATCTTTTGGCTCCAGTTCGCTGCCCAGTTCTACCAGAGAACCTTCGTCCAGCAGGCTATGCAGGCGGTTGCGCGCCGACATACGCATATGGTGGTCACACTTCGGACACACCTCAAGATTGCGTTCCAGCTCTGCGCGATACAGAACCTGGCCGCAGCTATCACACTTCGTCCATACCCCTTCAGGAATGCTCGCTTTACGCGTTGGGGTAATGTTGCTTTTAATTCGTTCAATCCAGCTCATTGATAACCTTTCTGCCTGAACCTGGTCGTATGCCAGTTTTGCTGTAAGAGGCGAATAATGCCATTTTTGCCTCCAACAGACCATGAATGTTGCACATTAAAACATAACAGCCCGAAACTTTGGATAAAAAAGTGGTCGAACCGCCAGCGTGCATTTACTTCGCTTGCTTTGCCGCCGCGCGTTTGTGACGGATAATTTCGATGACGCCAGGCAGTACGGAAAGCACAATAATCGCTACAATCAGTAACTTAAGGTTTTCCTGAACCACCGGCAGATCGCCAAACAGGTAGCCTGCATAGGTGAACAGCAGCACCCACAGCAGCGCGCCCACCACGTTGTACATGGCAAAATGACGATAGGACATGTGACCCATACCCGCCACAAACGGTGCAAATGTACGCACAATAGGCACAAAACGGGCAAGGATAATGGTCTTACCGCCATGGCGCTCATAGAACGCATGGGTCTTATCTAAATAACTGCGGCGGAAAATCTTCGAGTCCGGATTACTGAACAACCGCTCGCCAAACACCCGCCCGATGGTGTAGTTGACCGCATCACCAACAATCGCGGCGATGATCATCAGGACCACCATCAGATGGACATTCAGGTCATTCGTTGGCAGTGCGGATAACGCGCCCGCCACGAACAGCAGTGAATCTCCCGGCAGGAACGGCGTAACCACAAGGCCGGTTTCACAGAACAGAATGAGGAACAGAATGGCGTACACCCAGACGCCGTACTGCGCGACCAGCTCCGCCAGGTGAACATCAATATGCAGGATGAAATCAATCAGAAAACGTATTACGTCCATATTGTCTAAGCCCTAATTGCACCTTTGTTTAGTCCGCTAAAAACAGCGGGCCCATTGGCGGTTTTGGCAGGTCGAACCGGTCCGGATAATCCACCGAAACCAGATACAGACCTTCCGCTTTCGCCGTTGCTGCCGCAAGCGTTCTGTCCTTCGCTGCCAGCAGTTCTGCAATCCAGCTCTCCGGCTGGTGTCCGGCGCCCACATCCATCAGGCTGCCTACAATATTCCGCACCATATGATGTACAAAGGCATTGGCTTTGATATCCACCACCACATACGCGCCATAACGACTGACGTTAATGTGCATGACGTTACGCCACGGCGTACGGGACTGACACTGCACCGCACGAAACGACGTAAAATCATTCTCTCCAATCAGACACTGCGCCGCACGCTGCATACGTTCTGCATCCAGCGGTTCATAAAAATGCGTCACGCCCTGGCTTAACACCGCCGGGCGCAGGCGCTGGTTATAGATGACATAACGGTAGCGCCGCGCCGTCGCGCTGAAACGCGCGTGAAAATCATCCGGCACAGCTTTCACCCAACGCACGGCAATGTCACCAGGCAAATTCGCATTTACACCCAGCGTCCAGGCCGCGTCTTTGCGCACGGCGGTGGTGTCAAAATGCACCACCTGCCCCGTGCCGTGAACGCCGGCATCGGTGCGGCCCGCACAGAAGACGCTTATCGGTTCGTTCGCCACCTGAGAGAGCGCTTTCTCCAGCTTCTCCTGGACGCTGCGCACCTCATTCTGCCGCTGCCAGCCATAGTATTTACTGCCATCGTATTCAATGCCGAGGGCAATTCTGTGGACCGGCTTTTGTTCCACATCTGACATCAGTACAGATACTCCTGCACCAGTTTTTCCGCGATTTTGACCGCCATCAGCGCGCCGCCAAAACGCACGTTGTCGGCAACGGACCAGAACTGCACCTGCTCCGGCATACCGTAATCGTTACGCACGCAGCCCACAGAGAGATGCGCGCTGCCGGTGGCGTCGCCCACCTGCGTCGGGAATTCGCTCTCTTCGGACAGGACAATGTCCTCACCGCGGCCAAACGCGTCGCGGGCTTCTTCAGCCGCCAGCGGACGCAGGGCTTCAAACCCGACCATCTGCGCGTGGCCGTAAAAGACCGGAGACTGCACGACATTCGCGGAGATCATCAGCCCGTCATCCTGCAAAATTTTGCGTGCTTCATCGACGATACGACGCTCTTCCCGCACCGAACCTTCACGATCCGGCAGCAGCGGCAGCATGTTGAACGCCAGCTGGCGGCCAAAGAAATCATCTTCGTCGATCGGGATACCGTTCAGCAGCTTCGCGCTCTGCCCTGCCAGTGCGTCTACGGCTTTTTTACCGTTAGCGGAGGCTGAAAGCAGGCTGGTCACGGAAATACGCGACAGGCCACCGTCGTCGATCAGCGGCTTCAGCGCGGTCAGCAACTGGCTGGTGAGACTGTTCGGTACTGCAATGATGTTGCGGTTGCGGTAGTCAGCCAGCACAAACGGGTTGACGTCCGGCACCACCAGCGGCACATCCGGCTCCAGGGAGAACAGGCCGCTCAGGTCGATCACCAGACAGCCTGAATTTGTCGCTTCTTCAATGTAAGACGCCGTGGCTTCCGCCCCTGCGGCAAAAAACGCCAGCTGAGCCTGCGTCCAGTCAAACGCGGCGGCATCCTGCACCATCACGGATTTGCCGCCGAAACGCAGATGTTCTCCTGCGCTGTCGGTACGCGCCAGTGCGTAAATCTCACCCACCGGGAACTGACGCTCAGCAAGGGTTTCAAGCAGGGCTTCGCCCACGGCGCCAGTGGCACCCAAAATGGCAATGTTCCAGCCTTCAGACATGGTGGTTTACTCCAGAAATAAAAAGCGTCCCTGCCGGAGCATCCGACAGGGAGCATTAAGAAGACATTAACGTGCCGGGTGGTGAACGGCGTTAAATCCCAGTTTATGCAGCAGCCCCGCCGCTGACGCGTCATCGCACATGACATACAGGGAAGACCACTCGCGGCGCTCAAGGTAATTTTTGCGCAGCTTGTCAAACTCACCCGGAATACCCGCCACTTTACGCAGCAGCGCGTCATCGCGGCGCACATCATACACCAAATGCACCAGTCTTTTCAGCGTTGCCTCATCCAGCGGGCCATGAAGGGTAATGCGGCCGAATTCCGGGGCGGGCAGCAGCGTATCCAGCGCCACCTGCTGCGGATGGCCGATAAAGGCGCTGTAAGCCTCAAACACCTGGGTTGTGCCACGCGCTTTGCCTTCAAGGGTATAACCCGCAATATGCGCGGTACCCACGTCCACCTTATTCAGCAAGGCGACGTTGAGATCCGGCTCTGGTTCCCAGACGTCCAGCACGACGCTAAGCTCTTGTCCTTCGTCGAGACATGCCAGCAGCGCCGCGTTATCCACCACCGGTCCCCGGCAGGCATTTATCAGAATAGTGCCAGCCTTCAGACGGCGGATCAGCTTTTCGTCGGCCAAGTGCAGAGTCTTGTACGGCCCCTCTTTAAAGAGCGGCGTATGGAAGGTGATGACGTCGCACTCGTCGACCAGCTCATCCAGCGTGCGGAAGTCGCCTTCATCGCCGTTATCCTTACGCGGCGGATCGCACAGCAGGGTGTGGATGCCCCAGGCTTCCAGACGCTTTTGCAGACGTCCGCCCACGTTGCCCACACCCACAATCCCGACGGTGCGGTCTTTCAGCGCAAAACCATCGCGCTCGGCCAGCATCAATAGCGAGGAGAAAACATATTCCACGACGGCAATGGCGTTACAGCCTGGCGCCGCGGAAAAACCAATCCCCGCCTGCTTAAGCCACTGGTCATCCACATGATCGGTCCCGGCCGTTGCCGTCCCGACAAATTTAACCCCTTTGCCGGTGAGCAGTGCCTCATTTACTTTGGTCACCGAGCGCACCATCAGGGCGTCTGCATCGTCCAGTTCGCTGACCGGAATCGGGCGACCAGGGACAGCCTTAACCTCACCCAGGCGGCTGAACAGCTCACGGGCGTAAGGCATATTTTCATCAACGAGGATTTTCACGTCTGAGTACCTGTTTGAGAGGAAGTAAACCTGCCAAGTGTGCCATAATCTCGCCGCCGGGCATATATCTCCGCCCGGTTACGCAGAGTTTGACTTTAAGGATTTTTGACGATGCAGCCCATTTCAGGTACGCCTCCGCGCCCTCCGGGTGAAGGCCCCGTAACGCCCAACACGCCAGGCGAACAACCGCTCTCCACGCAGCAACGCACCGTACTGGAGCGTCTGATCACGCGTCTTATTGCGTTAACCTCACAGCAAAACGCAGAGGTATGGGCCGGCGTTAAGCACGATTTGGGCGTAAGAAACGATGCGCCGCTACAGTCGCGCCATTTCCCTGCCGCCGAACAAAACCTGAACCAGCGTCTTACAAGCGCACAGCAGCAACATACTACCCGCCAGATTATCTCGCAGCTGACCGAGCTATTGGGCCAGGGGAATAATCGCCAGGCGGTGAGTGATTTTATCCGTCAACAGTACGGTCATACCGCCCTGAGCCAGCTTTCGCAAGAACAGCTGAAAACCGTGTTGACCCTGCTGCAAAGCAATCAGCTTTCTATCCCGCAGCCGCAACAGCGCCCGTCTACAGAGCGGCCATTGCAGCCTGCGGAGCATAATACGCTCAAGCAGATGGTCACTAAGCTGGCTGCCGCTAGCGGCGAACCCACAAAGCTTATCTGGCAATCCATGCTGGAACTTTCCGGTGTGAAAGCGGGCGAGATGATCCCGGCAAAACAGTTTACCCATCTGGTCACCTGGCTCCAGGCGCGTCAGACGCTCAGCACCCAGAGCGCCCCGACCCTGCACAGCGTACAGGCGGCGCTGAAACAACCGCTGGAACCGCACGAGTTCGATATGATTCGGGATTACGCTCAGCAGAGCTGGCAGGCTACGCCGCAAACGGTGCTGACCACCGCGCAGGTGCAGGATGTGCTCAATCAGATCTTCGTTCGCCGCGCCGAGCGGGAAGGCGGCGTGCCGGAGGTAAGAAACATTCAGCCGATCTACAACCCGCTGTTTGCCCCCGTAGTTGATACGTTCAAAACGCTTTCTGCCCGTCCGGGATTGATGTTTATCGCGTTGGTGATTGCGCTGGCGATTTTCTGGCTGGTTGCTTAAAACTGCCGGGTGGCGGCTTCGCCTTACCCGGCCTACGGTTCGCGCGGTTGTAGGCCCGGTAAGCGAAGCGCCACCGGGCAAAAAACTACGACCTGCGAAACGCCACCAGCGTCACCACAATTCCCACCACCGCTGACACCGCACCGGCCAGGAAGACGGACGGGTAGCCAAACGAGGTGGCTAACACCCCCGCCAGCGGCCCGGTGATGCCGTATGAGATATCCTGAAACGCCGCATAGCCGCCCAGCGCCGTGCCGCGCACCTGCGGAGCCACGCGCTTCACCACTTCAACGCCCAGCGCCGGGAAGATCAGCGAGCAGCCGCAGCCGGTTAACGCCGCACCCAGCAGCGCAACGGATGCAGAGGGCGCCTGCCAGAGCAGTACCAGACCCACGGTCTCAATGACAAGTGACGCCACGGCCACCTTCACGCCGCCAAAGCGATCCGGCATCCAGCCAAACAGCACGCGCATCAATACAAACGCGCCGCCAAAGGCCGTCAGCGTAAAGCCCGCCATCGCCCAGCCGCGGCTCATGAAATAGAGGGAGACAAAGGTACCAATAACCGCGAAGCCCACCCCCTGAAGCGCCAGCCCAAGCCCCGGCTGCCAGATTTGCCCCACCACGCTCCACAGCGAAGGACGCTCGCCTTTATGGGCGGGCACCTTACGCACCGAACCGTTAAACGCCCACGCCAGCAGCGGCAATACCATGGTGGTGCCTGCCAGCGCCGCAAAACCAAACTGGCTGTGGATCAGCAGCCCCAGCGGTGCGCCTGCCGCCAGCGCGCCGTAAATCGCCATCCCGTTCCAGGACATCACTTTTCCGGAACGCGCAGGCCCCACCAGCCCCATTCCCCAGGTAAGGGTGCCGGTCAGCAGCTGGCTTTCGCCAAAGCCGAGGATCAGACGCCCTGCCACCAGCAGCGCGAATTTATACGCTGCATCTATCGGCAACAGCGCCGCCAGCAGCCAGGCTCCCCCCGCCAGCCCGCAGGCAAACATGCCCTGCAACGCCGAGCGTTTTGCGCCGTGCTGATCCGCCAGGCGACCGGCGTAGCCCCGGGTTAATACCGTCGCTAAAAACTGAATGCCCACCGCAATACCGACCATGGTGTTGCCATAGCCCAGCTCCTGGTGAACGAACAAGGGGATCACCGGCAGCGGCAGGCCAACGGTCATATAGGTCAGAAACACCGCAAAGGCGATGCGGAAAAGGGAAAGGTTCCCGGAAGGAGCGCTCTTCTCAGGGGTAACAGCCTTCATGCATAACTCCGTGTTCAGGCATAAAAAAAGGGAGCCGCGCGGCTCCCTTCTACTATACCTTCAAACGCTTACGCTTTCAGCTTACGCATCACCAGCGTGGCGTTGGTGCCGCCGAAACCGAAGCTGTTGGACATAACGGTCGTCAGCTCACGTTCGGTGGTTTCGGTCACGATGTTCAGGCCAGCCGCCTGCTCGTCCATCTCTTCGATGTTGATGCTTGGCGCGATAAAGCCGTTTTCCAGCATCAGCAGAGAGTAGATCGCTTCCTGCACGCCCGCCGCTCCCAGAGAGTGACCGGTCATGGCTTTGGTTGCAGAGATAGCCGGGCTATTGTCGCCGAACACTTCACGGATCGCACCCAGCTCTTTCACGTCGCCTACCGGCGTTGAGGTGCCGTGGGAGTTCAGGTAGTCGATTGGAGTATCAACACCGTGCATCGCCATCTTCATGCAGCGCACCGCGCCTTCACCAGATGGAGCAACCATGTCAGCGCCGTCAGACGTTGCGCCGTAGCCCACGATCTCAGCATAGATGTGCGCGCCACGCGCCAGCGCGTGTTCCAGCTCTTCAACCACAACCATACCGCCGCCGCCAGCGATAACAAAACCGTCGCGGTGTGCGTCATAAGTACGGGACGCTTTGTCTGGCGTTTCGTTGTATTTGGTGGACAGTGCGCCCATCGCGTCGAACTCACAGGCCATTTCCCAGCCCAGCTCTTCGCCGCCGCCAGCAAATACGATGTCCTGTTTGCCCAGCTGGATCTGCTCAACCGCATTACCGATACAGTGTGCGGAGGTCGCACATGCAGAGCTGATGGAGTAGTTCACACCGTGGATTTTGAACGGCGTTGCCAGGCACGCGGAAACCGCTGACCCCATGGCTTTGGTCACAACATATGGACCGACCGCTTTCAGGCCGCGCGGGCTGCGCATGGCGTCAGCACCGAACACCTGAGCTTTAGAGGAACCGCCGGAGCCTGCAATCAGGCCCACGCGTGGGTTGTTCTGGTAAGCGTCTTCGCTCAGACCAGAATCCTTGATCGCTTCCTGCATGGAAAGATAGGCGTAGATAGAGGCATCGTTCATGAAACGAACCACTTTACGGTCAATTAAACCGGTGGTGTCCAGTTTAACGTTACCCCATACGTGGCTACGCATTCCAGAATCTTTAAACTCTTCAGAGAAAGTGATCCCGGAGCGTCCTTCACGCAGAGATGCCAGGACTTCCTGCTGGTTATTACCGATGCTGGAAACGATGCCCAGGCCAGTAATCACTGCACGTTTCATTCAATACCTCTGTAAGTCGCACTATAAAAAGTTTCGAGTCGCACAATAGCGTACACTTGTACGCCGAACAAGTCCGATCAGCCATTTTCTGTGGAAATTTGCACCGATGGGCTCACATCGCTAAGATCGTGCCACTGCCTGTCGGACGAGTAACTTACGTGAAACAAAACGCCATACAACCTGCCAACCTCGAATTCAACGCTGAGGGTACACCTGTTTCCCGAGATTTTGATGACGTCTACTTTTCTAATGATAACGGACTGGAAGAGACGCGCTATGTCTTCCTCGAAGGAAATCATCTCAGCACCCGCTTCCCTGAGCATCCGCGCAGCCTGTTTGTCGTAGCGGAGAGCGGTTTCGGCACCGGGCTGAATTTTCTGACCCTCTGGCAGGCGTTCGACCAGTTTCGCGCTGCACACCCCGAGGCTACCTTACAAAGATTACATTTCATCAGTTTCGAAAAATTTCCGCTTACCGCGCACGATCTGCGGCTTGCCCATCAGCGCTGGCCGGAGCTTACCCACTGGGCGGAACAGCTTCAGGCCCAGTGGCCTCCGGCTATCGGTGGCTGTCATCGTCTGATTCTGGACGACGGACGCGTCACCCTCGACCTGTGGCTGGGCGACATTAACGACCTGACCGATAAGCTTGATGACTCAATGAATCAGAAGGTGGACGCCTGGTTCCTGGATGGTTTTGCGCCCGCCAAAAACCCGGACATGTGGAGCCCGCACCTGTTCAGCGCCATGGCACGTCTGGCGCGCCCGGGCGCAACGCTTGCCACCTTCACCTCGGCGGGCTTTGTCCGTCGTGGGTTGCAGGAGGCGGGGTTTACCATGCGGAAAACCAAAGGCTTTGGCCGCAAACGCGACATGCTGGTCGGGGTGATGGAACAGGATCTGGCGATCCCGGCGCAGGCCCCCTGGTTTGCCCGTCGCGCCAGCACCTCGCGTGAGGTCGCCATTGTGGGCGGGGGTATCGCCAGCGCCCTGCTCTCGCTGGCGCTGCTGCACCGTGGCTGGCAGGTGACGCTCTACTGCGCTGACGAGGCGCCGGCGACGGGCGCATCAGGCAACCGTCAGGGCGCGCTTTATCCCTTATTAAGTTCACACGATCCGGCACTGTTCCAGTTCTTCCCGGCGGCGTTTACGTTTGCACGCCGCCTTTACGATAGCCTGCCGGTTGCGTTCGACCACGACTGGTGCGGCGTGACGCAGCTCGGCTGGGACGAGAAGAGCCAGCAGAAAATCACACAAATGCTGTCGCTGGGTCTGCCGGAAACCATCGCCCATGCCGTGACGGCACAGCAGGTTGCTGAGACCGCTGGCGTCGACACCGGCTGCGGGGGCATTCAGTATCCACTCGGCGGCTGGCTGTGTCCGGCTGAACTGACTTCTGCGGCGGTAGCCCTCGGGCAGTCGCGTGGGTTGACAGTGCATTATGCCCATAAGGTTCAATCGCTAAGCCGCACTGCGCACTGGAAACTGCGTTTCGCTGACGGCAAAGAGGCGCAGCATGCCAGCGTTGTGCTGGCCAACGGGCATCATATCAGCCAGTTTACCCAGACAGCGTCATTGCCGGTTTATCCGGTCGGCGGCCAGGTGAGCCATATCCCGACTGCGCCCGAGCTGAACAAGCTACGCCAGGTGCTGTGTTACGACGGCTACCTGACGCCGCAAAATCCGTCCAACGGCCATCACTGCATCGGCGCCAGCTACCATCGCGGTGAAACAGATATGCAGTACAGCGAAGCGGATCAGCAGCAAAACCGCCAGCGCCTGGTCGACTGTTTCCCGGATGCGTCGTGGGCAAAAGAGGTGGATGTCAGTGAGGGTCAGGCTCGCTGCGGCGTACGCTGCGCGACCCGCGATCACCTGCCGATGGCGGGAAACGTGCCGGACTATGACGCCACGCTTGAAGTCTATCAGGATCTTGCTGACAACAAAGAAACGGCGGTAAGCGCGCCCGTTCACCCCGAGCTGTTTATGCTGGGTGGCTTAGGCTCGCGGGGATTATGCTCCGCGCCGCTGCTGGCTGAAGCGTTAGCCGCGCAAATGAGCGACGAGCCGGTTCCGCTGGACAGGGTTACGCTCGCGGGGCTGAATCCAAACCGACTGTGGGTGCGGAAATTGCTGAAGGGGAAAATGGTCAAGTAGGGTGCGGTCTGGTGCCCTCACCCCGGCCCTCTCCCTGTGGGAGAGGGCGGTGATACACTTACTTCGCTTTCGCCTGCTGGAACAAATTGTCCCACATGCCCAGCACTAAAGACTGGTCGCGCGGAGAGAGTTCCCCGGCCAGAATGGCTTTTTCCAGGCTGCGAGTGACTTCCGCGTGAACGGCGTCGGCAGAGTGATCGTCCCCGGCTTCCAGCGCGGCTACCGCCAGCGTCAGGTGACCACGTAGATAACCGCTGGCGAACAGCTCATCATCACTGGCGTGTTCCACCATGTCATCAATTAACGCCAGAATGCGTGATTCAAATTCTGCGATCATCTTCTTTCCTCTGTTAAAGATCTTCCGGCCAAGGGAAGCATTCCGCCGTGATCTCCGGCGTGTGGTAATAATTCTGTAAAGCCTCGATCAAGCGTGCCGGACGTGCCGGGATGCCTTTCTCAAGATATTCCATCACCTGCGCATGAACGCGGCGCTGGAAGACGATACGGTCTGGCTCGAAGTCGCCTTCGAGGTTGTCACAACTTACGTTGAACGGGAAACCCGCCGCTACGCAGAACAGCCATTCGAGCGCCTGAGGTTTCAACTCCACATCTTCGAACTGCCCCTGGGTGGCGGCGTCGCGCCCGTCCGGGCAGTACCAGTAACCAAAGTCCACCAGCTCGCGACGCGCTTTCCCGGCGATACACCAGTGCGAAATTTCGTGCAAACCGCTGGCGTAAAAGCCGTGGGCAAAGATGATGCGGTTATACGGAACCTCGTCATCAGCTGGAAGATAGATCGGTTCGTCGTCGCCTTTAATCAGACGGGTATTAAAATCATCAGCGAAACAGCTATCGAAGATCTCAATCAGCTGTTCGTAGTTATGCGTACTGTTCATTAGTTCATCCCCAACCAGGTGAGGATCTCCTGTCCATGGCTGTCATAAAGAAGTTTGGCGCTCATCACCGCCGAGACGACAACAATCATCGGGCGGATCAGCTTTTGTCCTTTGCTTAATACCAGACGCGAGCCTGCGCGCGCGCCCAAAAACTGCCCTGCCATCATCACAAACCCGGTTGCCCATATAACCTTGCCGCCAATGATAAACAGCAGCAGACCGCCAACGTTGGAGGTCGCGTTGAGGACTTTGGCGTGGGCGGTGGATTTGGCGAGGTTGAATCCGGCCAGCGTCACGAATGCCAGCGCATAAAACGAACCTGCCCCCGGGCCAAAGAAGCCATCGTAAAAACCGACGCAGCCACCGGCAATCAGCGCAAACGGCAGGCCGTGAAGACGACGCTGTCGATCTTCTTCCCCGAGCTTTGGCATCAGCAGGAAATAGAGGCCGATACAGATAACCAGCAGCGGCAGGATCTGGCGCAGAATGTCGGACTGAACGTGCTGGACCAGCAGCGCACCCGCCGTTGAGCCAATAAACGTCATCAGGATATTGAGCTTCTGATCGGCGAGATTCACCACTTTGCGCCGGATGAAATAGAGCGACGAGGAGAGCGAACCGCCGCATGCCTGGAGTTTGTTGGTGGCAAGCGCCTGGGCAGGGCTCATGCCTGCCGCCAGCAGCGCCGGAACGGTGAGCAACCCGCCGCCGCCCGCCAGGGCATCGATAAATCCGGCTAACATCGCAACAAAAAAGAGCACCGCCAGCAGCAGCGGTGACACCATGAATAGATCGACGAAATTATCCATTAAAGTACATGCTCATCCAGTAGCGCCTGGCAGGAAGGCGGCAACGGAGGCGGTGTCTTCTTCTCAGGCTTAGAGGTTCCAGGCTTGGCTGGTTCAAACCAGCTTTGCAGTTCGTAACCACAACCATCGCCAGGCGGTGGCAGCGGCTGATCTTCACATTCCAGGCTGTTCGCCGGACAGCGCAGGCGAACATGCATATGCGCCCGGTGCTGGAACCAAGGGCGCACTTTACGCAACCAGTCGCGATCCGTTCCCGCATCCAGGCAAAGCTGCTGCTTGATGGCCGGATTAACAAAGATCCGCGTGACGTCGTTATCCTCTGCCGCCAGCTTAATCATGCTGGAAATTTCCGGCGACCAGCGCGAGGCGACGACCCGTTTACCGTCGGCCGAGACCAGATCCAGCGCCTGCGGTTTCAGCAGCTGCGCTGAGCTCCAGCGCGTTTTCGGCAATTGCAGGAAGATATCCACATCCAGTCCGGTCTGGTGGCTGGCGTGACCGCCGTTGAAGCGACCACCGGCAGGCATCCCCATATCGCCAATCAGCATCGTCCCCAGCCCCAGGTTATGCACCTGGTTGCCAAGACGCTGAATAAACAGCACCAGGTCAGGATGGCCGAAATAACGGCGCTGGTCGGTGCGCATCACCTGATAGGTATCCGATTGCAGCGGAAGTTCCTGCGCGCCGACGATACACCCGTTGGAGAAAGCGCCAATGGACTGCGCGCTCCCCGCTACCGGGTGGGTGATTTTCTGCCACGGCGTAGCGGCCAGGCTTGCTCCACTGGCCAGCAGCGCCAGCAGAGCGATTGCGGTTTTTTTCATAGTTACCAGCGTGGAATGGTGGTCGTCACATCCGCATTCTGCGCGCGCTGGCGCAGGAAGTGATCCATCAGCACGATCGCCAGCATCGCTTCTGCGATCGGCACCGCGCGGATCCCCACGCACGGATCGTGACGCCCTTTGGTGATCATCTCAACTTCATCGCCAGCGCGGTTAATCGTGTGGCCCGGGACGGTAATGCTGGACGTTGGCTTCAGCGCAATATTGGCAATAATTTGCTGCCCGCTGCTGATGCCACCCAGAATGCCGCCCGCATGGTTGCTCTGGAAACCCGCCTTCGTGATTTCGTCGCGGTTCTGGCTGCCGCGAAGCTTGACCACGTCAAAACCGTCGCCGATTTCAACGCCTTTCACCGCGTTGATGCTCATCAGCGCGTGGGCGATATCGGCGTCAAGGCGGTCAAATACCGGCTCGCCCCAGCCGGCCGGCACGCCGTCGGCCACCACGGTGACTTTCGCACCAATGGAGTCGCCCTCTTTTTTCAGGCCACGCATCAGCTCATCCAGCGCGTCCAGCTTGTCGGCATCGGCGCAGAAGAACGGGTTGAGCTCTACTTGATCCCAGTCTTTGATTGCCAGCGGAATGTCGCCCATCTGGGACAGACAGCCGCGGATAACGATGCCGAATTTCTGCTGGAGATATTTTTTGGCAATTGCCCCTGCCGCCACGCGCATCGCGGTTTCACGCGCGGAAGAACGTCCGCCGCCGCGATAGTCGCGAAAGCCATATTTTTGTTCGTAGGTATAGTCGGCGTGACCAGGACGGAAAACGTCCTTAATCGCGCCGTAGTCCTGAGAACGCTGATCGGTGTTTTCAATCAGCAGGCCAATGCTGGTTCCTGTGGTACGGCCTTCAAATACGCCGGAGAGAATTTTGACCTGGTCCGGCTCGCGACGCTGCGTGGTGTAGCGAGAGGTACCCGGACGACGACGGTCAAGGTCATGCTGTAAATCGGCTTCGGTCAGTTCGATGCCTGGCGGGACGCCATCAACGATACAACCCAGTGCCAGACCGTGTGACTCGCCAAAGGTGGTCACACGGAATACCTGTCCAATACTGTTTCCTGCCATCACGGCTCCGATGTTGTTGTTTGTGTTTGAGCGTTGTGAAACGGGCCGAAGCCCGCTGGATTAATCTTTGTAAATGCTGAAGTATTCGCGTGCATCAAGCAGTTGCGCCTTGGTCAGCATAAAGACGCCGTCACCGCCGTTGTCGAACTCAAGCCAGGTGAACGGCACATCCGGGTACTGCTCTATCAGATGTACCATGCTGTTGCCTACTTCACAAATCAGAACGCCGTCGTCGGTCAGATAATCCGGCGCGCAGGCCAGGATGCGGCGGGTCAGCTTCAGCCCGTCAGAGCCTGACGCCAGGCCCAGCTCCGGCTCGTGACGATACTCGTTCGGCAGGTCGGACATATCTTCTGCATCCACGTACGGCGGATTGGTGACGATCAGGTCGTATTGCAGCGTCGGCAGGTCGCGGAACAGGTCAGAGCGGATAGGCGTGACGTGATGAATCAGCCCGTGCTCTTCAATGTTGTGTTCGGTGACGGCCAGCGCGTCGGTGGAGATATCGACGGCGTCCACTTCCGCTTCCGGGAAGGCGTACGCGCAGGCAATGGCGATGCAGCCGCTGCCGGTGCACATATCAAGAATGTGCTGCGGCTGATGGTTAATCAGGCCGTCAAAATGGTTGTTGATCAGCTCGCCAATCGGCGAACGCGGCACCAGCACGCGCTCATCAACATAGAATTCGTGGCCGCAGAACCAGGCTTTGTTGGTCAGGTAAGCCACCGGAATGCGCTCGTTTACGCGACGGATCACGCGCTCAACGATGCGGTGTTTTTCACTGGAGGTCAGGCGCGCGGTGCGCATGTCTTCCGGAATATCCAGCGGCAGGTAGAGAGACGGCAGCACCAGCTGCACGGCCTCATCCCACGGGTTGTCGGTACCGTGTCCGTACCAGATATTGGCGGCGCTGAAGCGGCTAACCGACCAGCGCAACATGTCCTGTATGGTATGCAGCTCGTTTACTGCTTCATCGACAAAAATTTTATCCACTCTTTCCTCCAGGGCATGCTCGCATAATTTTCGGCGGCTAGTTTGCCATGAAGACGGCGATAAATCAGCAATGACGCGTACCGCTTGAGGTTAAAAAATGCGTTTAGTCGGGTACACTATCGGAAATACGAGATGAGAATGACGAATGAAAAAGAAAACATCGCTCAGCGAGGAGGATCAGGCTCTCTTCCGCCAGCTGATGACCGGGACGCGTCAAATCACGCACGACACCATTGTCCATCGCCCGCAGCGTAAAAAAGTCAGCGAGGTACCGGTCAAACGGTTGCTCCAGGAGCAGGCCGATAACAGCCACTATTTTTCAGATGAGTTTCAGCCGCTGCTAAATACGCAGGGTGCGGTGAAATACGTGCGCGAAGACGTCAGCCATTTTGAACTGAAAAAATTACGCCGGGGAGATTACTCGCCGGAGCTGTTCCTCGATCTGCATGGGTTGACCCAGATGCAGGCGAAACAGGAGCTGGGGGCGTTGATCGCGGCATGTCGTCGCGAGCATGTTTTTTGCGCCTGCGTGATGCACGGCCACGGCAAACATATTCTTAAGCAACAGACACCGCTGTGGCTGGCTCAGCATCCACACGTGATGGCTTTTCATCAGGCGCCAAAAGAGTACGGCGGAGATGCCGCATTGCTGGTATTGATTGAGGTGGAGGAGTGGCAGCCGCCAGAATTGCCCTGACAGGATGGCGGGAGGCACGCTGCACCCCGCCATATCGCACGTCACGTCAGATGGCTTTTGCCATCTTCAGGTTGCACGGACTCATTTGCCAGTTAAAGACCCCTTTGCCGGTTTCGTCGAGGGTGACGTTGGCAATGGCGGACGTTGTGAACATCGGTGGCGTTTCGCCCGGGCACAGCTCAGATACCAGATAGCCGACCAGCGGCAGGTGGGAAATGACCAGTGCGGAAGCGACACCTTCATTGCACAGCGCCTGAAGGTAAGCACTGACAAGGCCAACATCGCCACACGGCGTGAGTTCAGGGAGAACATCCACACTGGATGGCAGGTTCATACACTCCCCTACCACATCCAGCGTCTGTTCTGCCCGCAGGAACGGACTCACCAGAACGCGTTCAATGTCCACTTTTTGACCTTTAAGCCATGTCGCCATCTGACGGGATTCGTCGCAGCCACAGACGGTTAAAGGACGTACTGAGTCACTGGCGGCATCGAGTGCCGCGTCGCCGTGACGCATGATAAAAACTTGCATATTGCACCGCTTTTGTTAACCAGAATCACCGGCGTTAACTACCCGCGATTAATGCTCTGAGGTAGAAAACCCGATGGCCGGGCATTGTGCCTGATCCATTCGGTGAATGAAACGCTGTTTTTTACCTCAATGGCGTAAGTATAGTCAATCTCTGTTTACAATTTCGCCAGAACAGGTTCCATCACCTCAGGATTTACCCTTCTTTGACTTCAGTTTACGCAATCAGTTTCCCTTGCGGGCCAGAATGTCTGACCCCGTTCCGCCATCTGCAATAATTCGTCACAAGGTGTAAACCGTGGACCATATTGCGAGGCCAGACGTTGCAGGATCGCAACCACTTCACCCGCCCCGAGGGTATCCATATACCGGAACGGACCGCCAAGAAATGGCGGAAAACCGATACCAAACACGGCGCCGATATCGCCGTCGCGCGCGCTTTTGATCACCTGCTCACCAAAGCAGCGCGCCGCTTCATTGAGCATCATCATCACGCAGCGCTCAGCACACTGAACCGCCGACAGTTTTCCCTGACCCGTGACAGGAATAAGCGCATAAACCGAAGGGTCGACCTGTTTCTTGCTTTTACGCCCTTTCGCGGCGTAAAGATAGAAACCGCGTTCATTTTTTCTGCCTTTGCGATCGTCCTTCAAAATTGCAGAAACAAAGTTTGCAGGCGGCGCAAAACGATCGCCATAAGCCGCTTCCAGCACAGGGATAATCTTAGTCCCCGTATCAATTCCTACCTCATCCAAAAGTTGGATTGGGCCGACGGGGAAGCCAAACTTCACCAGGGCGTCATCGACGTGCTCAATTTTCTCCCCTTCCGTCAGCAACCGCATCGCTTCGTTAATGTACGGCGCCAGAATGCGGTTGACGTAAAAGCCGGCTTTGTCCGCGACCACAATCGGGGTTTTGCCCTGTTTTTTCGCCAGTTTCACCACGGTGGCAATAGTTTGCGGGCTGGTTGTGGCATGCGGGATAACCTCCACCAGCGGCATTTTTTCTACAGGGCTGAAATAGTGCAGCCCTATCACCTGCTCCGGGCGCACGGCTTTCGCCGCGATGTCGCCAATCGGCAAAGACGAGGTGTTTGACGCGAAAATAGTGTGCGGCGCGCAATGCTGTTCAACGTCCGCCACCATCTGCTGCTTAAGGGCGAGATCTTCGAACACGGCTTCAATCACCAGATCGCGGTGTGCAAACCCACTGTAGTCGGTGGCGCCAGTGATCATCGAGAGGGTTTTATCACGCTCACTGGCCTTGATATGGCGGCGCTTCACTTTGCGATCAAGGTTCTGCCAGCTGTACTGCAACGCGTGGTTGATACCCTTAGGGTTGATATCTTTGATACGTACGGGCAATTTGCCTTTGCTGGCGGTGACAAATGCGATGCCGCCGCCCATCAGCCCACCACCCAGAACGCCAACGGCGCGCAGCGGAGCCGGTTCAGCTTCACTGCCCGGATCTTTTTTAACCTCCGTGCTGGCAAAGAAAATGCCGCGCAGCGCCTGCGACTGCGGCGTCATCGCCAGCTCGCCAAAGGCTTTCGCTTCCGCAGCATAACCGCTGCTGCTGCCCTGCGATAAACCGGTTTCAATCACCTTCAGAATGCGCGTCGCTGCCGGATAGTTCCCTTTGGTTTTTTGCTCGGTTTTTTTACCCACCATATTGAACAGCAGCGTGCGCCCCAGCGGCCCGGCGAGGATACGCTCGCGCACCGGCAGAGGGCGTTTCGCCTGACGACCTTTCAGCGCCCGCTCAACAGCGGCTTCAAGCAAGATGGCGTGCGGAACGACCTCATCAACCAGACCCGCCTTTAACGCCTGACGGGCGCGCAGCTGTTTACCGGTTAAAATCATCTCCAGCGCCGTACTGACGCCTACGAGACGCGGCAGGCGCTGCGTGCCACCTGAACCGGGCAGCAATCCAAGCTGTACCTCCGGCAGTCCGAGTACGGTTTTCGCATCGTCGGTACAAATGCGGCTGTGACAGGCCAGCGCCAGCTCAAGCCCACCGCCCAGGCAGGCCCCGTGGATCGCAGCGACAACGGGTATCGACAGCGCATGGATCTCCGCCATTACCTGCTGCCCCTGACGCGCCAGGTCTTCTGCTTCCTGAGCGCTTTTCGCCCGGGCAATCATGTTGATATCGGCCCCGGCAATAAAGTTATCCGGCTTTGCCGAGATAAATACCAGGCCACGTATCGCTTTGTTTTCGCGGATCTGTCTGAGCATCGCACGCACCTGAACGCCGAACTCGGCCTTCAGGGTGTTCATCTTTTCGTCGGGTACATCAATGGTGATAACAGCCACGTTATCAAGGCGAACAGCCAGATTAAATGCAGATGTCGTTTCCATTATTCAGCCTCCAGAACCATTGCTGCACCCAGGCCACCCGCCGCACAGGCGGTAACGAGACCAAAACCGCCGCCGCGGCGACGCAGCTCGTGCAAAGTCTGAGTTATCATTCTCGCGCCGGTCGCCGCAAATGGATGGCCGTAGGCGATGGATCCGCCAAGCACGTTAAACTTACTCTGATCCACTTCGCCGGTCGCGTGGGCGCGGCCCAGTACATCGCGCGCGAAGCGCTCGCTTGCCAGCAGCTGAATGTTTGCCAGGGTTTGTGCGGCAAAGGCTTCGTGCATATCGATCAGGGTTAAGTCAGCCAGCGTCAACCCCGCACGCTCCAGCGCCAGCGGCGTGGACCAGGCCGGACCGAGCAGCATGTCCTGCCAGACATCAATGGCGGTAAAGGCGTAGCTACGCAAATAGCCCAGCGGTGTTATGCCAAGCTCTTTCGCCCGGGATTCCGTCATCAGGACCACGGCGGCGGCACCGTCCGTCAGTGGCGTACTGTTGGCCGCCGTAACGGTGCCATGTTTACGATCAAACGCCGGGCGCAGTTTTGCGTAATCCTCCAGCGTCGAGGTGCCACGGATATTGTTATCTTCCACCAGCGGTTCGCGGAAAGGCGGGATGTAAGCCGTCATCACCTCGTCGGCAAGTTTGCCTTCCGACCAGGCCTTCGCAGCGAGCTGATGCGAGCGATGCGCCAGTGCATCCTGCTGTTCGCGGGTAATACCGTAGGTTTTTGCCATCTGCTCGGCAGTGTCGCCCATACGCAGGCCGGTGGAGTATTCAGCAACGGCAGGTGGCACGGGCATGAGGTCGCGCAGACGTAAACGCGAGAAGAGTTTGAGCTTCGCACCGGTGGTCCGGGCTTTGTTGGCATCCACGAGGATGCGGGCCAGCTGTTTGCTAACACCGATGGGCAGCACGGATGAGGAATCCGCGCCGCCGGCGATCCCCGCGCGAATGGTCCCCGCCATCAGGCTTTCCGCCACGTTCGCCACCGCCTGGAAACTGGTGGCGCAGGCGCGGCTGACGCTGTATGCGTCGGTGTGAACATTCATGCCGGTGCCCAGCACGATTTCACGTGCGATATTGGGCGCTTCCGGCATTTGCACCACCTGGCCGAAAACCAGTTGCTCAATAACCTCTGGCGGGATCTCGCTGCGAGCCAGCATCTCCCCCACCACCATTTTTCCCAGATCGACAGCCGGTATACCGTGAAACGCGGTTGCCTGACGCGCAAACGGCGTACGTAACCCGCTGACAATGGCAATGCGGTCACCGTGTCGGGTGATAAGCGGTAATGCCTGACTCATAACACTCCCCTGTAAAAAAATTTTGCGCACACATTAAGTGGTCTGACCTGATAATAGTCTTAACTATTTTTTTACATTGAGCCAATCGGGGAAGCGAAAAATTGCGAGCTAAGGCACAGAGAAGAAAAAGAAAATGCCCCTGCATGGCAGAGGCATTTGTGAGATTTGTTGCCGGGTTGCGGCGTTGCCTTACCCGGCCTACACGATCGTAGGCCCGTGCAAAAAGTATTAACGCAGGCCCAGCTGGAAGATCAGCGTTTCTGCTTCGCAGGCGAACACAAAGTCGATATCCAGCTGCACGCCGCCTTCCACTTCCGTGAAGGTGGATTTGATTTCACACGGATCAGATTCGACTTCACGCGCGCGCTGGCTCAGCGCGGCCAGCGTCTCTTCCGCTTCAGCGCGGTTAGGGAATACGCGGCTGTAAGAGGCGGTGCAATCGGTGTTGTCCATAATGGTGCCAACATCCATACAGCAGCAAAACGGGGTTTCATCAGCACTGCATTTACTCATAGCTCAATTTCCTCTGTATTCGCGCAGGGCGCGAGATAAACACGATGCGTCTATTTTACGCCCCCGGACGAGCCCCCTCCAGCCGTTAATGGCGCAAAATCGGATAAGTGAGCAATATCACACTAAAAAATGATCTAAAACAAAATTCCCCTTTTCAGAGGAATCGCACTGGTCACAATTTTGCCAACCAGATCTCGTTTCAAGAAACATATCTGAAAATATTAATAAACAAACTTGCAACATCCCAGCTGGTCAGACCTATACTCTCGCCACTGGTCTGATTTGTAAGTCATACCTCAGACCCTACACTTCGCGCTCCTGTTACGGTATGTAACAATTATTGAATAAAAATAACTCAATGAGGTTATGGTCATGAGCCAGAAAACCCTGTTCAAACAAACTGCTTTAGCAGTTGCAGTGGCAATCGTCTCAACGTCCGCCTGGTCAGCGGGCTTCCAGTTAAACGAATTTTCTTCCTCTGGCCTTGGCCGTGCGTATTCCGGGGAAGGTGCGATTGCCGATGACGCAGGCAACGCGAGTCGTAACCCGGCACTGATCATGATGTTTGATCGCCCTACCTTCTCTGCCGGTGCGGTTTACATCGATCCTGATGTCAACATTTCTGGCAAATCTCAGTTCACCGGCGCAGATCTGAAGGCGGATAACATTGCGCCGACCGCGTGGGTGCCTAACCTGCACTTTGTTGCGCCAATCAATGAACAGTTTGGTTGGGGTGCCTCTGTCACCTCTAACTATGGCCTGGCAACGGAGTTCAATAACAACTATCCGGCCGGGGAATACGGCGGTAAAACCGACCTGACGACCCTGAACCTCAACCTGAGCGGCGCATATCGTCTGAACGATAACTGGAGCTTTGGTCTGGGCTTTGATGCTGTCTACGCCGATGCAAAAATCGAGCGTTACTCCGGGGAGCAAACTGCTGCACTGCCGAAAAACAGCAATAAAATTGCCAGCCTGAAAGGTGATGAATGGGGTTACGGCTGGAACGCCGGTATCCTGTATGAACTGGATAAAAACAACCGCTGGGGTCTGACCTATCGCTCAGAAGTGAAAATTGATTTCGATGGCGATTACAAAAGCGGCATCCTGAGCCCAGTCAACGGTATGGTCCCAGGCGCGGGCACCACCATTCCATGGGGTACCTCGAATCAAACCGTACCGGGCTCACTGTCGCTGCATCTGCCAGAAATGTGGGAAGTGTCAGGTTATAACCGCGTTGCGCCGCAGTGGGCCATTCACTACAGCCTCGCGTATACCAGCTGGAGCCAGTTCGAGGAGCTTAAAGCCACCGGCAGCAACGGCCAGACGCTGTTCTATAAAGACGAAAGCTTCCACGATGCTTACCGTATCGCGCTTGGTACGACCTATTATATGGATGATAACTGGACGTTCCGTACCGGCGTGGCATTTGATGACAGCCCGGTACCGGCCGATAAACGTTCTATCTCCATTCCGGATCAGGACCGTTTCTGGGTGAGTGCGGGGGCAACCTACGCGTTCAACGAGAATGCCTCTATCGACGCGGGCGTGTCGTACATGCATGGCCAGAAGGTGACCTTCCAGGAAGGCCCGTACGAGTTTTCCTCTGAAGGTAAAGCCTGGCTGTTTGGTACCAACTTCAACTACGCGTTCTAATCCCAACACGATTAAAAAAGGTGAGCATTGCTCACCTTTTTTATTTATTCCGAATCGATATCTTTTAATTCGTTCTCGATGGCTTTCGCGTTCGGATTATCTTCCGGCTTCAGCTTACCGCCGTTGGCAATAAAGTCATGGTTCTGGAAGTAGGCCTCGCGGACCATGATGTACGGATCGGAAGACTGACGCAGCAGACCATCAGAATCCAGCAGTTGCGCACGCGTTTCAATTCCTTCCACGGTCCATTTACCAATCGACAGCGGCCAGGTGAGCCATGACAGTACAGGATATAGCGTATCCACCATGTCGCCGCCATCATCACGCACGGTAAAGCTGCCGTAGAATGGCAGGTGCACATACGGACCATAACCTACGCCATAGTGACCCAGCGTGCTGCCGAAACGGTGCGGCTGTTCACGCTGTAATTTCGGGTTCGCCATGCCTGCGACATCAATTAAGCCGCCCATACCCAGCAGGGAGTTCAGGAAGAAGCGGGTGAAATGCACCATCCCCTGATACGGGTCGCCCTGAAGGAAGTAGTTGACCATAACCGCTGGCTCTTCCAGGTTACTGGTAAAGTTGCTCAGCCCGTTACGCGCCGGCTGCGGAACATAGTCACGCCATGCCACGGCAACCGGACGAACCAGATATGGATCCAGCACATTATAGTTAAAGCTGTACATTGAACGGTTAAATCCTTCGAGAGGATCGGAGCGTCCCGTTTGCTCGCCAGAGCTGGCGCAGCCCACAAGCATTGTTACGCCCAGCGCAAGCGCCGACAGCCGAAGCTTCATAAATTTCTCCCTGTTCAATATGGCTATCGTTGAATGCCATCTGTGACGGAGCCTGAGATGCTCCGCCTGAAACGTGCAAGTGATTGTAACAGCACGCTTACCGATGTCTACGAGGACAATGACGACCCGCTCGCGTCATCACGCTAATTTCAGCATAGCCTGTCTTTCGGAATTCGTTTCGCTGGCAATTTTATATTGGCTTTGAAAGAGATGTCTCACCTTTATTGCCATTTTCAGCAATTTAAGAGCATCCCCACGGGGAAAGCGCTAAAAGCCGCTACGCTTAAATGAGCAATTACCCCGAAGGAGCTGTTATGAAAGACATTAGCGAAGAGAAAATTGGTGAAAGCAAAGAGGAACATGAGATTGAAAGCGAGGAGAAAGACCGGGGAGAAGAGATAGAAGTCGATGAAGATCGCCTGCCGTCGCGTGCCATGGCTATTCATGAGCATATTCGCCAGGACGGGGAAAAAGAGATGGAGCGCGACGCGATGGCCCTGCTGTGGTCAGCCATTGCAGCCGGTCTGTCGATGGGTGCCTCTCTGCTCGCCAAAGGGATATTTCACGTTCAGCTGGAAGGCGTACCGGGCGGGTTTTTGCTTGAAAATTTAGGCTACACGTTCGGCTTTATTATCGTCATTATGGCGCGACAGCAGCTTTTTACGGAGAATACCGTCACTGCCGTACTGCCCGTCATGCAAAATCCGACCCTCGGTAATTTCGGTTTACTGATGCGCCTGTGGAGCGTCGTGCTGCTGGGGAACCTGATCGGTACGGGCATAGCCGCCTGGGCGTTCGAGTATATGCCAATATTTGATGAACCGACCCGCGACGCATTTGTGAAAATTGGCATGGATGTGATGAAAAACACGCCGGTTGAAATGTTCTCTAATGCCATAATTTCCGGGTGGATCATCGCCACTATGGTCTGGATGTTCCCGTCAGCGGGTAGCGCGAAAATCGTGGTAATTATCCTGATGACCTGGCTTATCGCACTCGCCGATACCACACACATTGTTGTCGGAACTGTTGAAATCCTTTATCTGGTATTTAACGGCACACTCCACTGGAGCGACTTTTTCTGGCCGTTCGCCCTGCCTACCCTCGCAGGCAACATTTGTGGCGGGACCTTTATCTTTGCGCTGCTGAGCCATGCGCAAATCCGTAACGACATGTCCAACAAGCGTAAGGCCGAGCTTAAGGCTCAGGAAAAAAAGGATAAAACTGCCGAAAAATCGGCGTGAACGGTGACTCTTTGACCAGTCAGGCGGCAATGCGCTTAACGAAAAGTGTAAATAACGCTATACTCTTGCCGCTTCGTCCCCTTAGTTAAATGGATATAACGAGCCCCTCCTAAGGGCTAGTTGCAGGTTCGATTCCTGCAGGGGACACTTCTGTCTTTCCTTACGCCCCCTTCCAAAGCTCCACGCAGTTTCGGCCACGCCGTTTCGCGCCGTATAAGGCTTCATCCGCCGCCTGAATCAATCGCTCGTAATCGGGATGCCCGTTGAACATCGCAACGCCTATCGAGAGGGAGAGCGGGATAATATCGCCGGTTGGGGAGTTAACCTTGATTTTTTCCACCCGCCTGCGGATACGCTCGGCAATTCGCAGCGCGTCCACCTCTGAGATTTCCGTTAGTACAATCAGAAATTCATCGCCGCCGTAGCGAAAAACGTAATCACAGGTTCGCACGTTGTCGTAGAACGCGCCGGAGACTTTTCGCAGGATCTCGTCCCCGGTATTGTGCCCCCAGGTATCGTTGATTTGTTTAAATTTGTCGACGTCAATCAGCAGCGTCGAGAGCTTTGTTCCCGCCCGGGTGGCGTGCAGGATTTCGCGTTTGAAGATGGTTGGCAGGAAACGGCGATTCAACAGGCGGGTCAGGACATCAACCCCCACCTCGTGTCGCGACACTTCGTCAAACAGTTCGCGCAAAAGCGTGATGATTTGCGAGAGGGTATTACGCATTCGCTGCAAGAATTTATCCCGCTGCGCTTTATCACTCAGACCCTGCCCTGTAAGACGGACCTCGTTAAAAAGGTCATCGAATTCCTGAATCAGACGAGAGATATGACCGGCCTCAGCGATGCCGCTGAAATAGTGCCGACCTTTATGGCTAAACCACAGTCCAAATTCAGACTGCCCCAGCGGCAGACTGTTGCCGATACTGGAATTAAGCGTGATCTTATACAGAAGCACCATTTCCCATGACAGCAGCGCCGCGGTCTGTCTCTCCTTCTCCTCTTCTGCGTTCTCCATTAAGGAAAAGATGCGATAATTTTCGTCCTCTTTCGCCGCATTGTTCTCGCTAAATACATAGGCCCGCGACATCACTTCCATGGCCAGATCGATACTGTTTATCGCGTAGTGATAAATATGCAGCTTCACCTCAGGCGAATGGGCGCTGGTAGTAATGACAGGTAACAGCAGCTTTTTCAGAACACGGAAGCCCATTTCAACTAAATCAACCGAAATACCAATACGGGCATGAACATCCGCCGCGCGCTGCTGCGCCCGCATCTGCTCTTCAACCTGCTCCACACGGCATGAGAGCACATCAATAAGCCAGCGACGAAGCGCCTCCTGAAGCTGCCTCTCCACCTGTTCGGTGGTCAGGAATTCAGCTGCCGATGGATCTGCCAGCACAACACGATAGAATTCAGCGACCAGTGGCATTGCATTATCCCTGGCAAGCTCAGTCGCAAGCCGATGCACATCGGGATCGGTTTCATTAATCAGCTTCACCCACTCTTCTTTCACCGTTTGCAGGTAGGTTTCCATGGTCTGCACCTTCAGGAGACATGCGGGAACGCAGATTTAACAATAGCAAAATCAAACCACTCCGCAATTGCCGCTTTTTTAAACAAAAACGAGTGATAGCTCATAATGTATAACGGTGCTACATTATGCCGCCCACCCAAGTCAGCAATGGCCAGGCAACGTCGTAAAGAACGGTAAAGCCTGCAACCATGACCTCGTCCTACGGTCTCAATGGCACGTGGTATCGCGAAGTCTGCGCTACCTTCACAGGCTTCACATAGGTTCCACTATTTTGTCTCAATCCAAATTTCAGCGGGCGTTTCTGCACCCGCGCTACTGGTTTACATGGTTCGGCCTTGGCGTGCTTTGGCTGCTGGTTCAACTTCCATATCCCGTGATCCGTTTCCTGGGTTCTAAGCTCGGCAGCGCATCGCGTTACTTTCTTAAGCGTCGTGAATCCATTGCCCGAAAAAATCTCGAACTTTGCTTTCCGCATTACAATGCCCAGCAGCGCGAAACGCTGATTGCGGAAAACTTTAAATCTATCGGTATGGCGCTGCTTGAAACCGGTATGGCCTGGTTCTGGCCAGACGAGCGTGTCCGTAAATGGTTTGACGTGGAAGGCCTGGATAACCTGAAACGTGCCCAGATGCAAAACCGCGGCGTGATGGTTGTGGGTGTGCATTTTATGTCGCTTGAGCTGGGCGGCCGCGTTATGGGTCTTTGTCAGCCAATGATGGCAACCTATCGCCCGCATAACAGCGCGCTGATGGAATGGGTACAAACGCGGGGCCGCATGCGTTCAAATAAGGCGATGATCAGCCGTAACAATCTGCGCGGTATGGTTGGCGCCCTGAAAAAAGGGGAAGCCGTCTGGTTTGCCCCGGACCAGGACTACGGTCCTAAAGGCAGCAGTTTTGCCCCTTTCTTTGCGGTTAAAGATGTCGCTACGACGAACGGTACCTTTGTGATTTCACGTCTCTCAGGCGCCGCGATGTTGACGGTGACCATGGTCAGAAAAGCGGATAAGTCAGGCTATCGTCTGCATATCTCCCCAGAGATGGCGAACTATCCTGAAGATGAGAGTGAAGCCGCGACCTTTATCAATAAGGTGATTGAGTTTGAGATTATGCGTGCGCCTGAGCAGTATCTGTGGATGCACCGCCGCTTTAAAACCCGTCCCTTGGGCGAAGCCTCACTCTATATCTGACCCCTTTCGAAGGTTAGTTTCGCTAAGAAACTAACCTTTTCAAACACCTGTAATCGCAGTGCGTAACGGCTTTTTTCGACCGTCGCTCAACAGGCATTTATTGCGTACCGAAATCAAACTGTCGCCGTTCCACGACACCCGTAAGTGTAGGAAATTATTCAAAAAAATGCCTCTTGTCACTCCTGAAATTTAGGCGTACATTAGCGCCGTCTGGCGACAGGAAAGCACAGAATTCAGAGCTGAAGTTAGCGACGTCACGGGATAATTCCGATTTCCCCCTTTCGCATGATTTCAACTCTCTATACTCAGTTGGACTCTGTTTTTTTAATGCGTACCGGAAGATACGCGGAGCGATGAAACGTGAAATATTTCTTTATGGGCATTTCGGTTATTGTTTTAGTTTGGGCCGGAACGTTTGCTCTGATGATCTAGTTAAGAAAATGCAGTCAAAAAAACAGGCGCCGTTGGCGCCTGTTTTTTTTGGTGTCCGTTACGACTCGGGTTGTTCCGCAACGCTCTTCGCGGCAAGCAGGCCATCCGCGCGGAACATGCTTTTAATGCCCCGCACTGCCTGACGGATACGGTCGCTGTTTTCAATCAGCGCGAAACGCACGTGCGTGTCACCGTAGTCACCAAAGCCAATGCCTGGAGAGACGCAAACCTTCGCGTCCTGAAGCAGTTTTTTGGCAAATTCCAGAGAACCCATCGCCGCATACGGCTCAGGGATTTTCGCCCAGACGTACATAGAGGCTTTAGGCATTTCCACCATCCAGCCTGCTTCATGAAGACCTTTTACCAGCACATCACGGCGGCGTTTATACTGAGCGGCAATATCGAGCACGCATTGCTGATCCCCTTCCAGCGCCGCGATGGCCGCGACCTGTAACGGCGTAAAGGTGCCATAGTCATGGTAGCTTTTAATACGCGCCAGGGCGCTCACCAGCGTTTTGTTTCCCACCATAAAACCAATTCGCCAGCCCGCCATGTTGTAGCTTTTCGACAGGGTGAAAAACTCAACCGCCACATCGCGGGCACCGGGTACCTGCATAATTGACGGCGCTTTCCAGCCATCATAAACGATATCGGCGTAGGCGAGATCGTGTACCACCAGCACGTCGTAACGCTTAGCCAGCGCGACCACTTTCTCGAAGAATTCGAGTTCAACGCATTGTGCTGTTGGGTTTGACGGGAAACCGAGGATCATCATTTTCGGCTTCGGATAGCTTTCACGAATCGCCCGTTCCAGCTCGTTAAAGAAGTCGACGCCTTCCACCAGCGGGACAGAACGCACCTGCGCGCCGGCAATCACCGCCCCATAGATGTGAATCGGGTAGCTCGGATTCGGCACCAGTACGGTATCGCCGTGATCCAGCGTCGCCAGCATCAGGTGGGCCAGCCCCTCTTTGGAGCCAATGGTCACAATCGCTTCACTTTCAGGATCGATATCGACCTGATAACGATCCTGATACCAGCGGGAGATCGCCCGACGTAAGCGTGGAATGCCGCGTGAGGTGGAATACCCATGGGTATCAGGACGCTGCGCAACCGTGCAGAGTTTCTCAACGATATGCGGCGGCGTTGGGCCGTCAGGGTTACCCATACTGAAATCGATAATGTCTTCGCCGCGCCGACGCGCAGCCATTTTCAGTTCAGCAGTGATATTGAAAACATAAGGGGGGAGACGATCGATACGCGTAAAACGGCGT
This sequence comes from Enterobacter cloacae complex sp. 302F9, assembly GCF_050030335.1. Taxonomy (NCBI): domain Bacteria; kingdom Pseudomonadati; phylum Pseudomonadota; class Gammaproteobacteria; order Enterobacterales; family Enterobacteriaceae; genus Enterobacter; species Enterobacter cloacae complex sp. 302F9. The sequence continues at coordinate 3,291,343 of NZ_JBLGUC010000001.1, forward strand.
TCAGGACTGAATTCAGCCATAGATTCCTCAGAGTCACGTTAGCGCCCGGACCGTCCGAGCGACGCTGCCACCCGTGTGGCGTGCTTAGAAAATAACCTGAAGAAAAAGACGCTGTCGAGAGGATAACGGCAAAACAATATTTTGCGCTAAAACGGGAATGTGATTGCAGTGAAAAGCGGAACTCTTATCGCGAACAGGCAGTTTTAAGCGCTACGATTTAACACAATATTTTCAGTATCGTTACCTGACGTTTCTCCCCAAACGGAAAAGCACCGGCTTTCAGTCAAAAGCCAGCAATCCCCTTTGAGAATTATGGTTTTTCCCCATTTGATAAATCTGATGGATAGCTGGTCATCAGGCCCTATGTTTTCTATCATAGATTTTTCCCGTTTTCCCAGGCCTGACCGTGCACGAAATCTTCAATATGCTCCTGGCGGTGTTCGACCGCGCGGCATTAATGCTGATCTGTCTCTTTTTCCTTATCCGCATCCGCTTGTTCCGCGAACTGTTGCATAAATCTGCCCATTCGCCAAAAGAGCTGCTGGCCGTCACGTTTATCTTTTCGATGTTTGCCCTGTTCAGCACCTGGTCCGGGGTGCCGGTAGAAGGCTCGCTGGTGAACGTGCGCATCATCGCCGTCATGTCGGGCGGGATCCTCTTTGGTCCCTGGGTAGGGATTATCACAGGCATCATCGCCGGCACCCATCGATACCTGATTGATATTGGCGGCGTGACGGCAGTCCCCTGCTTTATCACCAGCATTATTGCCGGGCTGCTCTCGGGCTGGATTAACCGCAAAATCCCGAAAAAGCAGCACTGGCGTGCAGGGATTATCGCGGGGATGGTCTGCGAAACGCTGACCATGATCCTGGTCATCGTCTGGGCGCCAACCGTTGCGCTGGGGCTGGATATCGTCTCGAAGATCGGTATTCCTATGATCCTCGGGAGCGTCTGTATCGGTTTTATCGTGCTGCTGGTGCAAAGCGTGGAGGGCGAAAAAGAGGCCAGCGCCGCGCGTCAGGCCAAGCTGGCGCTGGATATCGCCAACAAGACGCTGCCGCTTTTCCGGCACGTTAACGCCGAATCTTTACGTCAGGTTTGCGATATTATCCGCCGTGATATTCACGCCGATGCGGTCGCCATCACCAATATTGACCACGTGCTGGCTTACGTTGGCGTCGGGGAGCACAATTATCGCGACAGCGACGATACCATCAGCCCGACAACCAGACAGGCGATTAACTACGGAAAAATCATTATTAAAAACAATGATGAAGCCCACCGGACGCCAGAGATCCACTCAATGCTGGTGATCCCGCTGTGGGAAAAAGGCGTGGTCACGGGGACGCTGAAAATTTACTACTGCCATGCGCACCAAATCACCTCCTCGCTCCAGGAGATGGCGATTGGCCTGTCGCAGATCATATCCACCCAACTTGAGGTTTCGCGTGCAGAGCAGCTGCGCGAGATGGCAAATAAGGCAGAGCTGCGCGCCCTGCAAAGCAAGATCAATCCCCATTTCCTGTTTAACGCGCTGAACGCTATCTCCTCTTCCATCCGACTTAATCCGGACACCGCGCGGCAGCTGATCTTTAATCTGTCGCGCTATCTGCGCTACAACATTGAGCTAAAAGACGACGAGCAGATCGACATCAAAAAAGAGTTGTATCAAATCAAGGATTACATCGCGATCGAGCAGGCTCGCTTTGGCGATAAGCTGACGGTCATTTACGATATTGATGAAGAGGTCAACTGCGTGATCCCAAGTCTGCTGATCCAGCCTCTGGTGGAAAATGCCATTGTTCACGGTATTCAGCCGTGTAAAGGCAAAGGCGTAGTAACGATTAGCGTGACGGAAAGCGGTAACCGCGTGCGCATCGCCGTGCGCGATACCGGGCACGGCATCGATCCGAAAGTCATCGAGCGCGTCAAATCAAACGAAATGCCGGGCAACAAGATCGGACTGCTGAATGTGCATCACCGGGTCAAACTGCTGTACGGTGACGGGCTGCATATTCACCGTCTTGAGCCGGGCACCGAAATTGCCTTTTATGTTCCGAATGAGCGAACGCCCGTGAATGCCCCGATATCCTTGTTGCCGTAGGCCGGAGTAACAGATGAAAGTCATCATCGTAGAAGATGAATTTCTGGCTCAACAGGAGTTGAGCTGGCTTATCAAAACCCACAGCCAGATGGAGATTGTTGGCTGTTTTGAGGATGGTCTGGACGTGCTGAAATTTTTACAGCATAACCGGGTCGACGCGATATTCCTCGATATTAATATTCCGTCGCTGGACGGCGTCCTGCTGGCGCAAAATATCAATCAGTTCGCCCACAAGCCGTTTATTGTGTTTGTCACCGCGTGGAAAGAGCATGCCGTGGAGGCCTTCGAGCTTGAGGCGTTTGACTATATTCTCAAGCCGTATCAGGAGTCGCGTATTATCAGCATGCTGCATAAGCTGGAAGCCGCGTGGCAGCAGCAAGCATTACCCGCCAGTGCCAGCCCGGTAGCGCGGGAAAACGACACGATTAATCTGGTGAAGGACGAACGGATCATCGTCACGCCTGTCGACGATATTTACTATGCCGAAGCGCATGAAAAAATGACGTTTGTCTATACGCGGCGTGAATCCTACGTCATGGCGATGAACATCACCGAATTCTGCAATAAACTCCCGGCCGCTCACTTCTTCCGCTGCCACCGCTCGTTCTGCGTCAACCTGAACAAGATCCGCGAAATCGAACCCTGGTTTAATAACACCTATATTTTGCGGCTGAAGGATCTGGATTTTCAGGTGCCGGTAAGCCGCAGCAGAGTGAAAGAGTTCCGCCAGCTCATGCACCTGTAGCGCGTTCCCTCTCCCGCAGGAGAGGGGAATGAGCATCAGAGGATCTGACCCAGTACCTGACGCAGATGCGCCCCGGAGCCCAGTAAGCCTGGGTTGTCGTGGACAATCAGGTAAACAGGAATGTCCTGGACATAGCTCCTGAAGCGGCCTTTGTCTTCGAAGCCGCCACGGAAGCCGGAGGCGGTAAAGAAATCGAGGAAGCGCGGCACGATCCCGCCCGCAATATAGACCCCGCCAAAGGTGCCAAGGTTCAGCGCCAGGTTGCCGCCAAAACGCCCCATGATGACGCAGAACAGCGACAAAGCACGGCGGCAGTCAATACAGCTGTCGGCCAGCGCGCGTTCGGTCACATCTTTAGGTTGCAGATTTTCCGGCAGACGACCGTCTGATTTTACAATCGCCCGATACAGGTTCACCAGGCCCGGGCCAGAAAGCACCCGCTCGGCCGACACGTGCCCAATCTCGGCGCGTAGCTCCTCCAGAATAATGCCCTCTTCTTCGCTGTTCGGCGCAAAATCCACGTGACCGCCTTCGCCCGGCAGGCTGACCCAGCGTTTGTCGACGTGGACCAGGTGCGCCACCCCCAGGCCGGTACCTGCGCCGTAAACGGCAATCGGTTTGCCTTCAACCGGGGCCGTACCGCCGAACTGAATCAGATGCTCTGGTTTAAGCATTGGGATAGCCATGGAAACCGCAGTGAAGTCGTTGATAATTTCAAGGTGCGAGAAGCCGAGGTTTTTCCGCATTTCGGCAATTGAGAAGGCCCACGTGTGGTTGGTCATCGCCACCCAGTCGCCGGTGATCGGACAGGCAATAGCGATACAACCGTCTTCAACGCTCACTTTATGCTCGTCCAGATAGACGCGAACCACCGCTTCCAGGCTTGGGTAATCCAGCCCTGAATAGGTTTTCGCCTGAGAAATTTCACCGCTGTTCACATCGCACAGGGCAAGGCGCGCGTTGGTGCCGCCTACATCACCTACCAAAGCATACTTTGTCATTCTTCTACTGCTCCGCTAAAGTCAGAATAAATCTTTGGGACACTGTAAATTCAAGGCGTGATAACAACAACGACCAGAAGGTGACTGCCCATGGATTATCGATCTTCGTCACATTATAACTTTACCGTTTCAGCACCTTTTGCACTATTGCCACAATGCTGATTGTGCAAAGTAACGTTAAGCCGTTTTGTACAAGGAAATCATCATGCTCCATCCGCGAGCCAGAACCATGCTGTTATTGGCTGTCCCGGCGCTGATTATTGGCGTGGCGTCGAGCCTGGTGCTCATCGTCGTCATGAAAGTGGCGGCGGTGCTGCAAACGATTTTATGGACCGCGCTTCCGGTAAAATTCGGCATCAGCATTGACTCGCCGGGCTGGATCATGATGATGCTGACCCTGACCGGGATTGCCGTAGGGCTGGTGATCCGCTATAGCCCGGGCCATGCCGGGCCGGACCCGGCACTGGAACCCTTGATTGGCGCGCCTGTCTCTCCCTCTGCTCTGCCGGGGCTTATCATCGCGCTGATAATCGGTCTTGCGGGCGGCGTAAGCCTCGGGCCTGAACATCCCATTATGGCGGTTAATATCGCGCTGGCGGTCTTTCTGGGGGCGCGTCTTTTCCCGCGCGTTGGCGCGCTGGACTGGACGATCCTGGCGTCAGCAGGCACCATCGGGGCGCTGTTTGGCACCCCGGTCGCGGCTGCGCTCATTTTTTCGCAAACCCTCAGCAGTGATCATGAAGTACCGCTGTGGGATAAACTCTTCGCGCCGCTAATGGCCGCCGCTGCGGGAGCCCTCACCACCAGCCTGTTTTTCCATCCCCATTTTTCACTCTCCATCCCCCACTACGGCCAGATGCAACTCACCGATATTTTCAGCGGTGCCGTCGTCGTCGCCATCGCCATTGCGCTGGGGATGGTCGCGGTGTGGTGTCTTCCTCGTCTGCATCGCCTGATGCACAGGCTGAAGCATCCGGTGCTGATTCTGGGCATGGGGGGTTTTATTCTGGGCGTTTTAGGCGCCATCGGCGGAACGGTTACGCTGTTTAAGGGTCTGGACGAGATGCAGCAGCTGGCCTTCAGCCAGGTCTTTAGCGTCTCCGATTATCTGCTGTTCGCGCTGGTAAAACTGGCGGCGCTGGTGGTCGCTGCGGCCTGTGGTTTCCGGGGAGGTCGAATCTTCCCGGCGGTATTTGTTGGCGTCGCGCTGGGGCTGATGCTGCATGAGCACGTTGACGCTGTCCCTGCGGCGATTACCGTCTCCTGCTCCATTCTGGGACTGGTACTGGTGGTCACGCGCGATGCGTGGCTGAGCCTGTTTATGGCGGCCGTTGTCGTGCCGGATACCACGCTTCTGCCGCTGCTCTGTATCGTGATGTTGCCCGCCTGGCTCCTGCTGGCGGGCAAACCGATGCTGATGGCATGGCGAAACGACAGGTAATCAGGCGTTATTGCGCGCCTCCAGCGCTTTGGTCAGCGCGCTCAGCAGCGGCGGAATATCGGCTTTCGGCAGCATCACCTCAATCAGCGAAAGCCGCTCATGGTGTGCCACTTTATCCAGCACCTCCGCCAGCGCTTCCGCTTCGCTGACGCGCCAGCACTCTGCCTGAGGCGCCAGGCTCAGCGCCTGCGGGATCTGCGTCCAGTTCCAGAGGGCAATATCGTTATAGCGCTGCTCCGGCCCGTGGATGGCCCTTTCCACCGTGTATCCTTCATTGTTTAACACCAGAATAATCGGGCGCTGCTTGTCGCGCAGCATCGATCCCAGCTCCTGAATGGTCAACTGCGCGGCGCCGTCACCCGTCAGGACAATCACGCGTCGGTTCGGACACGCCGTTTGCGCGCCAAACGCCGCCGCCAGCGTGTAGCCAATCGATCCCCACAGCGGCTGGACGATAAAGTTCACGTCCGCCGGTAAACGCAGATCGATAGCGCCGAAAGCAGACGTTCCCTGGTCAGCCAGAATAATGTCTCCGGGGCGGATAAACGTTTGCAGGGTACGCCAGAAGCTCTCCTGAGTCAGCGCCCCTTCAATAGTCGGGAACGAAAAGCCGCTGTGATCCAATGGCGCTCGCGTATCACGAACATAGGTTTTACACAGCGCTGTCAGCGTTTCAATGGCCTCCCTCATCGGGATACCCGTAAACCAGACGTCGCCGACGCGGGACGCGTGTGGCTGAACCTCTATCGTCTGGTCTGGCGTCAGCTGGTGGGTAAACCCGGCAGTGAGCGTATCGGTAAAGCGCGTGCCAATACACAGCACCGTATCAGCCCCCTCGATGGCCTCTTTGACCGGCGCGGCGCTCGCCGATCCGCTGTAGGTGCCGTAAAAACCGCTCTGTCGTTCGTCAAAAATGCCCTTGCCCATCAGCATGGTGGCGTGTGCCATCGGCACCTCTTTCACCCACGTCTGAAGGGCCGTGCGCAGACCATGGCGGAGTACCAGGAAGTCCGCTAACAGCGCGGTGCGTTTGCTCGTGGACAAGCGCTTTTCGGCAGCCTCACGGAACGCCTGCAAGCAGGCTAAATCAGCCGGTGCGGGGTTAACAGTGAGAGCGCTTACAGGGGGCGTAGCGGCTTTTTTCGCCACATCAGCGGGCAGCATCAGGTAGCCCGGACGGCGCTCCCGCAGCATAGTGGTCAGGACTCTGTCAATTTCATAGCAGGCGTTTTGTTCGGTAAGTACCGCCTGTGCAACGGTGATGGGTTCGCTCATATGATAGAAATGGCGGAACTCGCCGTCGCCCAACGTATGGTGCAATAACTCTCCTCGCTGCTGCGCCGCCATACCCGGGGCCCCCACAATATGGAGGACGGGAACATGTTCGGCAAAGCTGCCCGCCACACCGTTCATGGCGCTTAACTCCCCAACGCCGAATGTCGTCAGGAGCGCGGCAAAGCCCTTACAGCGGGCATAACCGTCTGCGGCGTAAGACGCGTTCAGTTCATTGGCACAGCCCACCCAGCAGATGTCCGGGCTGTCTATCACGTGATCGAGAAATTGCAGGTTATAGTCGCCTGGCACGCCAAACAGATGATCGGCACCACAATCTGTTAGTCGGTCCAGCAGGTAATCGGCGACGCAATAGGGGGTACGCATATTATAAGTGTCCTTCTGACGTTGACCTCACTCTGAGTATTAAATAAGCGTGAAGCGTGTCCAGAATTGGCGACAATCAGGGTCTGGAAAGAATGCTTTACGAAAAAAGCTGAGCTATGCTCATTTTCTTTAGGTTAGTGTAAACGTATACACTGATGTTTCTTTCCAGCGCCAGAGGTCTCGCCAATGGGTTATCAGCCTGACAAAAATCGTTATCAGACAATGCAATATCGCCGCTGTGGGCAAAGCGGCCTTAAGCTTCCCGCCATCTCGCTGGGGCTTTGGCATAATTTTGGCGACGCGACGTTACTCGAAAACAGCCGTCAACTTTTACAGCGTGCTTTCGATTTGGGTATTACGCATTTTGACCTTGCCAATAATTACGGCCCGCCTCCTGGTTCGGCCGAACGTAATTTCGGGCGCATTTTGCAGGAGGATTTCCTGCCCTGGCGCGATGAGCTAATCATCTCCACCAAAGCGGGCTACACCATGTGGGACGGGCCTTACGGCGACTGGGGCTCACGTAAATATCTGATCGCCAGCCTGGACCAGAGCCTCAGGCGTATGGGGCTGGAGTATGTCGATATTTTCTATCACCACCGCCCGGATCCACAAACGCCGCTACGTGAAACCATGAAAGCGCTTGACCATGTGGTGCGTCAGGGCAAGGCGCTGTACATCGGTCTGTCCAACTACCCGGCAGAAGTGGCAAGGCAGGCGATTGAAATACTGGAGGATCTGGGCACGCCATGTCTGATCCACCAGCCGAAGTACTCCATGTTTGAACGTGCGCCTGAAGAGGGGTTGCTGGACGTGTTGCAGCATAAAGGGGTGGGATGTATCCCCTTCTCCCCCCTGGCGGGCGGACAGTTGACCGATCGCTATCTGAACGGTATCCCGGCGGATTCTCGCGCAGCAAGCGGCAGTAAGTTCCTTAACCCGGAGCAGATCACCGACAAAAAGCTGGAAAAGGTACGCAAGCTGAATGCGCTGGCGGAAAACCGGGGGCAAAAGCTATCGCAAATGGCACTGGCCTGGATCCTGCGCCACGATGCGGTGACATCCGTGCTCATCGGCGCAAGCAAGACCGGACAAATTGAAGATGCAGCAGGCGTGCTTGAGAATTGTCGGTTCACGGCAGAAGAGCTGAAGACGATAGATACGATCCTGTCCAGTTCAGATTAAAAACACTTTTAGCAAAAAGTGCTCTCGTTCATGATTTAGGAGTTGAGGCGATGAAACGAATGTTTACCAACTCGTAAAATTGCGTTAACAGGTCGCACAGCGGCCCCGATCGTGAAGGAGAAGAGTATGTTCAGGTCACTGATTCTTGCAGCGGTATTACTGGCTTCGGCCCCGCTGGTCGCCAGTGCGGGCGAAATCACCCTGTTGCCATCGATTAAATTACAAATTGGCGATCGTGATGACTACGGCAGATACTGGGACGGTGGCTACTGGCGCGACCGTGACTACTGGCACCGCCATTATGAATGGCGTCAAAACCGCTGGTGGAAACACGATAACGGCTATCACCGTGGCTGGGATAAGCGTAAGGCTTACGAACGCGGCTACCGCGAAGGCTGGAACGATCGTGACGACCGCCGTGGCGGCTGGGGTCATGGAAAAGGCAGAGGCCACGGTCACGGCCATCACCATTAACAACAAAAAGGAGCCTTCCGGCTCCTTTTTCTTTTACAGGCCTGCGGCTGTGCCTATCAGCAACCACAAGTTTAACGCCACCACCACGACCACAATGGCCCACCCGGCGCGCTTCACCCACGTCGAATTCACCAGTTCGCCCATCAGCGATTTATTACTGGTGAAGATCAGCAGTGGCACCAGCGCCAGCGCAATCCCGAAACTTAGCAGTACCTGACTCATCACCAGAATGCGGGTCGGATCCAGCCCCATCAGGATCACAACAAAGGAAGGCAGCATCGTGACCGAGCGGCGAACCCACAGCGGAATATGGAAACGTACGAACCCCTGCATCACCACCTGCCCGGCCAGTGTCCCCACAACCGTAGATGAAAGACCCGCAGCAACCAGGCTTAAACCAAAAATAGTGGCAGCGGCATGACTCAGCAACGGCTCCAGCGTCAGGTAAGCCTGGTCGAGATCGGCAACCCCGGTATGCCCGTTAAAGTGGAACGCGGCGGCGGCGGTCGCCATCATCGCCAGATTCACAAATCCGGCAATGGTCATCGCGATAGTCACATCCCATTTCGAGGCGGAGTAGCGCTCTTTACTCGTCCCGCCATGCAGATTCTGGGTTAATGAAGAGTGCAGATAAATGACGTGCGGCATGATGGTCGCCCCCAGCACCCCCGCAGCCAGAAAAACGGCTTCAGAAGTGGGTAACGACGGGATCACCATCCCTTTCGTCAGCTGCGCCAGATTCGGCTGGGAGAAAATCAGCTCAACAATATAGGCGGCAGCGACGAACAGCAGCAGGCCGCCGATGACTTTCTCCAGCGGTTTTTGTCCCCGCCGCTGGAGCATCAGAATCAGGAAAGTGGCGATACCGGTCAGCACGGCCCCCTGAAGCAGGGAGACGCCCAGGATAAGCTTAAAGCCGATCGCCGCCCCGATAAACTCGGCGAGATCGGTGGCCATGGCGATAATTTCCGCCTGAACCCAGTAAAACCAAACTGCCGGACGTGGATAATGATCGCGGATTTGCTCCGCCAGGTTTTTTCCGGTAGCAATACCCAGCTTCGCGGAGAGCATCTGAATCAGCATCGCCATCAGATTGGCCCAGACCACAACCCACAGCAGTTTATAGCCGAAACTGGCCCCGGCCTGAATGTTGGTCGCAAAATTACCCGGATCGATGTAGCCAATCGCGGCAATGAATGCCGGTCCCATTAATGCGAACCGCAGCTTGCGTGCCGCTCTGCCGCTGCTACTCTCTACGCGACTATTCGTCATTTCTGCCTCTGGAAATATAGCCTTTGCTATGTTTTATGCTATCAAAATGAGAATGATTATCAAGTTCATTTGTAACGGTTAACATGATTTCTCTGATAGTCAGGAACGATAGACAGGCAGGTGGAGCAAGGTCACAGAATGTGAAAATGCGCAGACATTTGTGAAGCGTAGCACACAAACTTAACTTTTCACTCATTTACCTAACATAACAAAAATGTCTTGTTGATCACTATTTTTGAGACTCGTCACAGGATGTAACTATAGTGTGGGCTTGATCTCGTTTTCTTTGTGCTTGTTACATAGAATGTGCACGGAAATTAAACCTGCCTCATATTTGGAGCAAATATGGACCGCGTCCTTCATTTTGTCCTGGCACTCGTTGTCGTTACTGCACTTGCATTGCTGGTCAGCACAGACCGCAAAAAAATTCGTATTCGCTATGTTGTCCAACTGCTGGTCATTGAAGTTTTACTTGCGTGGTTCTTCCTGAACTCCAACGTAGGCCTGGGCTTCGTGAAAGGCTTCTCCGAAATGTTCGAAAAACTGCTCGGATTTGCCAACGAAGGGACAAACTTCGTCTTTGGCAGCATGAACGATCAGGGTCTGGCCTTCTTCTTCCTGAAGGTGCTCTGCCCTATCGTCTTCATCTCTGCCCTGATCGGTATCCTTCAGCACATCCGCGTTCTGCCGGTGGTTATCCGTGCGATCGGCTTCCTGTTATCGAAAGTTAACGGCATGGGCAAACTGGAATCCTTTAACGCAGTCAGCTCGCTGATCCTGGGTCAGTCTGAGAACTTCATTGCGTATAAAGATATTCTCGGCAAGATGTCCCGTAACCGCATGTACACCATGGCGGCAACCGCAATGTCTACCGTTTCCATGTCTATCGTGGGCGCGTATATGACCATGCTGGAACCAAAATACGTAGTTGCGGCGCTGGTTCTGAACATGTTCAGCACCTTTATCGTGCTTTCGCTGATTAACCCGTACCGCGTGGATGCCAGCGAGGAGAACATTCAGATGTCAAACCTGCACGAGGGACAGAGCTTCTTCGAAATGCTGGGTGAATACATTCTGGCGGGTTTCAAGGTTGCAATTATCGTCGCCGCGATGCTGATTGGCTTTATCGCGCTGATCGCTGCGCTGAACGCCCTGTTTGCGGCCGTACTCGGTATCTCCTTCCAGGGTATTCTGGGCTACATCTTCTACCCGATTGCCTGGGTGATGGGCGTGCCCGCTCACGAAGCGTTGCAGGTGGGCAGTATCATGGCAACGAAACTGGTTTCCAATGAGTTCGTGGCGATGATGGATCTCCAGAAGATTGCCAGCACACTCTCCCCTCGTGCGGAAGGGATCCTGTCCGTCTTCCTGGTCTCCTTCGCGAACTTCTCTTCCATCGGTATTATCGCTGGTGCGATTAAAGGCCTGAACGAAGAGCAAGGTAACGTCGTTTCTCGCTTTGGCCTGAAGCTGGTTTACGGTTCAACGCTGGTGAGCGTCCTGTCTGCCTCTATTGCAGCACTGGTTCTGTAATTCATACCGTGCAATAAAAACCGGGAGCCATCGCTCCCGGTTTTTTTTATGCCTCCAGCGCCGTCAGGGGCAGTGGTTTACCAATCAAATAGCCCTGCAAATAGTCCACGCCGAATCGCAGCAACATCTCGCGTTGTTCAGCCGATTCCACATATTCAGCCACCACACAAAGCGATTTCGTTTTGGCCATGTTGCAAATGGACTGCACGATCATCGCATCCATGCTGTCGGTGCAGATATCTTTCACGAAGCAGCCATCGATCTTAATGATATCGGCCTCCAGCCGCTTCAGGCGCTCAAAGTTGGCATAGCCGGTACCAAAGTCATCAATAGCAATCCGGAAGCCGTAATCCCGCAGCTGCTGGATATTGTTGATGCTGCTTCCCGAGTCAGAGAAAGCCTGTTCCTCGGTGATCTCAATGACGATATCTTGCGGCGCAATGGCGTAGCGTTCAAAAAGCGCGATGATCTCAGCCGCTATCTCATTTTGCATCAGCGTAAGCGGCATCAGATTAACGGAGAACCGCGTTCCGGCCCGTTCGGACGGATGGCTGCGCATCCACATCAGCAATTTTTCCACCACGTTCAGGTCAAATCGGTGGCTCAGGTTAAACTGAGCAATCAGCGGAATAAAGCGATCAGGCGTGATGATCTCACCCTCGCTTTCAAGCCTTGAGAGGATTTCAAAGTACCCTTCCCCACGCGCGTTATGGATTGGCTGGGCGTAAAGGTGAAGCCCACCGATATCAAGGGCGCGTTTTATGCGGGCCAGCATCAGCACTCTGTCCGTCGTCTGACCGGAGACATCATCCAGACTGTTGGTTAACGCCAGGACGTTGTGCCCGGCACAGGACTGCTCGGAGAGCCAGCTCAGCTGACCCAGCGTGTGATGCAGGCTTTCTCCATCCGGCACTTCACCCCAGGAGGCGCCAAACTCGATGTCGAGCTCAGTCTTGTTCCAGATAATCTTACGGCTGTTCAGATGATCAACCATATATTGCAGACGTTCAGCCGTGCCCGGACCCAGCAAGACCACTACCAGCTCACTGCCCGGCAACTGGAAGAGCTTCTCGTCTTTTTGCAATAACGGTTGCAGCGACGCGGTTATCATCTTTTTACAATGTACACGCATGAGGATGCCGTAGTGACGGCTCAGGAATTCGAGATTATCCAGGCGCAGGCAGCAGACTTTGGCCTCGGGATGGTGCTGTAAAAACACTTCCAGCGCACGAATGTTAGGCAGACCGGTGAGCGGATCGGTAAGCGCCCTCTCCTGCCACCCCTGTTTCAGCCATTCACTTTTCTGATAGATCCGCGACATGTAAAGCAGGCAGATGGCGAAAGAGATTAGCACCGACAGGATAAAGGAGAGCGAGTGGCCCGATTCAACGCCATTAAGAAAATTATAATTATAGGTCAACAGCATGAGCGCCGAGGCCGCCCAGAATAAAGAGATGAGCGCATAGTTCAGACGACCAATCCCCAAGGTGAAAAGAATGAAAACGATTGGCATCAAATAACCCGCAATAAACTGCGACTCAAAAGGCGCGCATAAAATAGCGATCATCGAGATCAACAGCATCAGCCACACAACGATAAATAACGCTTTTTTGTGACAAAAGAGGGGCTTCACGCTTCGCCGCCAGAATGTTCGGGCATAGCGAGGATTAATAATCATTCTTAACGGATAATAGAACATCATGGTGAAAATCAGGGCGGCACAAATCAGACTCTGAATATCGATAACGTTATAAATTGCAGAGCCTTCGCCGAAATAGGAGGAGATTGTCACCGGGAAATCAAATAAATATCCCGCCAGATACATCGATAATTTGATGCCCACAGGCACCATAAATCCGAGCCAGAAAATACGTATGCCAATGTACTTATTCGGTATGCTGTGTCGCCAGCGCTTGCCCAGCACCAGACGGATGACGCCACAGGCGGCGAAGACGGTAAACGTCTGACAACATAATAATACGGCAGATTGTAGTGGTGCTAAATCAAGATTATAAATATTAGTAATACTAAAACTTAACAGCAAAGGAATGATTGCCCGTCGTCCAAATAACAACACGATGGCGAGCATGGCACTTAAGGGCAACCACGCCAGATAAACATCATTTTCGCTGACGATGGCCCGTGGAGAGATATAACGAGAAAAAGGAATCGCAATCAGGCTTAGCGCCAGGGCAATCATAAATATCTTTACATTATTGTAAATTTTTCTATTCATTAATCCGGATAATCTATTTTACCATCGTCTCATTGACCGCATGGATAATAGGTTTATTAATTACATGAATCAAGTTCAGGTCTATTTATAGACTTGTTTATTGATTTGGATTGAGGTGAGGTGTAGAAAACGACGTTAATTGCAACAAAAACAGTCTAAAATATTTTACAAGCTATAAAAAAACCCCCGTCTTGCGACGAGGGTTTAAATTTTGGTGGAGCTAAGCGGGATCGAACCGCTGACCTCTTGCATGCCATGCAAGCGCTCTCCCAGCTGAGCTATAGCCCCACATGTTACTTTACCTACCGCACTCTGTTGGGTTCAGAGTTTGGTGGAGCTAAGCGGGATCGAACCGCTGACCTCCTGCATGCCATGCAGGCGCTCTCCCAGCTGAGCTATAGCCCCGTCGTAAAGCTGTCATGTTGACGGGCGGCATAATATGAATTCCGCCGCAGAGTGTCAACGGCAAATTCAGCCTCCGCCTTTCAATCGCCGAAAAATCATGCAAATGAATCACTTTGAGAGCCTGCTCGCAGCCAGGAGTTAAGCTTGTCACGTTTTCACGTAAAACGGTGCTATAAAATGAACCACTAATTAACCCCACAGATATTCAGGAAATTGTATGATCAAGGAACGAATGACGCCAGAAGAGTTAGCCCTGCTGACTGGCTATAGCCGACAGACCATCAATAAATGGGTACGCAAAGAGGGTTGGATTACATCGCCAAAGCCAGGCGTTCAGGGTGGCAAAGCGCGTCTGGTACACGTCAATGAAAAAGTGCGCGACTTTATTCGCAGCGCGCGCAGGGCAACAGAGACGCCGGAACTGCCAGATAAGGCGTACCACGAGGGCTCGCTTCATGCCCTGCTTCTGACGCTGGCGAATGAAATGACGCCGGAAGAGCAAAAGCAGATGACATCGCTGTTACTGCGGGAAGGGATTACCGGCTTGTTACAACGTTTAGGGATTCGCGACCAACGCTGATATGAAAAGATTACGCAGCAAAATGACCACGGAAGAGCTGGCGGACAGTCTGGGCGTAGCCCGACAAACCGTTAATCGCTGGATACGACAGAAGGGATGGAAAACGGAGGGTATCAACGGTGTAAAAGGCGGAAGAGCGAGGGTGATATGTATTGATGCGCACGTTAAGGAGCACATCATTAGTCTTCCCGCCATTCGTAACCGTCGGGCTGTTTACCATGTGGCGGAAAGCCCTTCCCACTACGGCGTGGCAACCTCACCCAGCCTGCTTCCACAAATTATCGACTCGCTGGAAAACATGACGACTGTCGAACAGGAACGTTTGCACAAGTTGCTCGCTCGTGAAGGGTTGCAGGGTTTTCTCACGCGTCTTGGTATTGCTGAATAACAGGCATAAAAAAACGGCAGGTTACCCTGCCGTTTTTTGTATTACACGAGTATTACTGCTGGCTTTCACGCTCAGCAATAAAGCCCAGCGCTTTGTTGATACGCGCAACGCTACGTGATTTGCCGATAGCATGAACGGTCACGTCCAGCGCCGGAGACTGGCCTGCCCCCGTCACCGCAACGCGCAGCGGCATACCGACTTTACCCATGCCAATTTCCAGCTCATCAGCGGTAGCCTGAATCGCGTGGTGAACATTTTCCGCAGTCCATTCGGTAATGGCTTCGAGTTTATCACGCACCACTTCCAGCGGCTGACGCGCAACCGGACGCAGGTGTTTCTTGGCCGCGTCGGCGTCGAACGCGTCAAACTCTTCATAGAAGTAACGGCAGCTTTCAGCAATTTCTTTCAGCGTTTTGCAACGCTCGCCAAGCAGCTTCACCAGATCCGCCAGTTCAGGGCCCGTACGGGTATCGATGTTTGCCTGTTCAATGTGCCATTGCAGATAAGTCGCCACATATTCTGGCTGCATGGTATTGATGTAGTGATGGTTCAGCCACAGCAGTTTATCAGTGTTGAACGCGCTGGCTGATTTGCTGACAGAGTTCAGAGAGAACAGCTCGATCATCTCTTCGCGGCTGAAGATCTCCTGGTCACCATGAGCCCAGCCCAGACGCACCAGGTAGTTCAGCAGCGCTTCCGGCAGATAGCCGTCATCACGGTACTGCATCACGCTCACCGCGCCATGACGTTTGGACAGCTTTTTACCGTCGTCACCGTTGATCATTGATACGTGGGCATACACCGGTACAGGCGCGTTCAGCGCTTTCAGAATGTTGATCTGACGCGGGGTGTTATTGATATGGTCTTCACCACGGATCACGTGAGTGATTTCCATATCCCAGTCGTCCACAACTACGCAGAAATTATAGGTTGGCGATCCGTCAGTACGACGAATGATAAGGTCATCCAGCTCCTGGTTGCTGAATTCGATCGGGCCACGGATCTGGTCATCAAAGATAACAGAGCCATCCTGTGGGTTAGCAAAACGCACTACGCAAGGCTCATCCGCAGCATGCTCGCTGTGGTCATGGCGGCAACGACCGTCATAACGCGGTTTTTCGCCTTTTGCCATTTGCTCTTCACGCAGCGCATCCAGACGCTCCCTGGAGCAGTAGCACTTATAGGCCGTGCCTGCCACCAGCATCTCGTCAATTACGGCGTTATAGCGGTCAAAACGTTTGGTCTGGAAGTATGGGCCTTCGTCCCACGCCAGATTCAGCCAGTTCATCCCATCCATAATGGCTTCAATTGCTTCCGGCGTTGAGCGCTCCAGATCGGTGTCTTCAATACGCAGCACAAACTCACCGTTGTTGTGACGTGCGAAAAGCCAGGAGTAGAGAGCGGTACGTGCACCACCGACATGCAGATAGCCTGTCGGGCTCGGCGCGAAGCGAGTTTTGATTTTCATGAAATGGCCTTACGTTATAAAGATGCCGGTAATCGGCAAATTCCGGGAAGAAAACAATGGGCAATATTCTATCACTGTGGGCCGATTCCTCAATGTCGATCACTTTATCCGGTTCGAGATTGCTGTTTTTGTTTATAAATCATGCGCCACAGTCCGTTTTGCGATCGTTTTGACTAATTTTACGACGAACGAATAAAAACTTTAGAAAATGCGTTGACTCATTTTCAACTCTCCCTATAATGCGACTCCACACAGCGGGGGTGATTAGCTCAGTTGGTAGAGCATCTCCTTTACACGGAGGGGGTCGGCGGTTCGAGCCCGTCATCACCCACCATCTACTTCGGTAGACTCGCAGTGTAGATAAGCATTGAGATTGGGCGATTAGCTCAGTTGGTAGAGCATCTCCTTTACACGGAGGGGGTCGGCGGTTCGAGCCCGTCATCGCCCACCATTCTCACCTTATCGCAGCAGTTCCGAAATGGGCGATTAGCTCAGTTGGTAGAGCATCTCCTTTACACGGAGGGGGTCGGCGGTTCGAGCCCGTCATCGCCCACCATTTCGGGTCGTTAGCTCAGTTGGTAGAGCAGTTGACTTTTAATCAATTGGTCGCAGGTTCGAATCCTGCACGACCCACCAATGTAAAAAAGCGCCCTAAAGGCGCTTTTTTGCTATCTGCGATATAGCACATCCCCATTGCAGCCAGACCGCTTGTTTTACTCAAGCTCACGCCTTCTTTGCCGATACCTCTGTTTTATGGCGAAAAGGATCTCATTATGACAACTCTCAAGCCCGTTTCTCTGTCGGCGATGGAAATCGGCAGCGTAGATAACAGCTCCGGCGGAAACGACATTGCTTCCCAAATCAGCCGTCTGACCAAACAGATAACGAAAGTCACTCAGCAGCTCAAAGAAGTGGCCATGGGTGATGCCACAGCAGAAGAGAAGCAAAAGCAGCAAGAATTACTCGAATCTCAGCTGGCTATGTTGCAGGCGCAGCTGGCGCAATTGCAGCGTCAGCAGGCCGAAGAGGCGATGCCAAAACAGGAAAAAGGCCAGGCCGTGGCGGAAGGCATCAACAAGCCCTCCGCGGAGCATCAGATTAATATCTACATCTGATTATTGGTTTCGTTAAAGAGTGGATCGCGTGTGCGGGCCTCCATCAAACATCTGGCCTGCATACGCACCACATCCCAGCAGGCATGCGCCGCGCCGGAAAGTGACCTGTTTTTACGGCGTACCAGCATCAGCTGGCGTTCGACACAGGGTACGAAACGCTTCACCGTTAAACGACTCCCCTGCGGCAGTGGCAGCGCCAGCGCCGGCAGAACGCTGATGCCAATCCCCGCTTCGACCATCGGGAAGAGCGTGGCAGGATGCCCAATCTCCTGCACAATGGTTGCCTTAACGCCCTGCGCGGCCAGTGCGGCATCTATCAGCGGACGGCTGCCTGATGCATAATCCTGTAACACCAGGTTTGCCCCCTGCAAGGCCTGCCAGGCCACGTGTGGCAGCGATGCCAGCGGATCATCATCGCGGCAGAGCAATAAAAAGGGCTCCGAGAGCACCACTTCACATTCCAGGTCGCTTACCGCTCCGGGATCAATAACGATGCCAAAATCCACATCCCCCTGACGGATACTCTCCAGAACCCACTGCTGCGGCCTGTCATGCAAAACAAAATCGATATCCGGATAGCGGTGATTACTTTCAGCGATGCACTGGGGAATAAGATGCGCCGAAATCGTCTGGCTCGCCGCCACTCTCACGGTGCCGGAAAGCTGTTGTCCGAGCCGGCCGACATCCCTGAGCGTACTGTTCAGTTCATCCAGCAGCCTCTGCAGACGCATTGCCAGCTGCTGTCCCGCTTCGGTGAGTACCACTTCTCGCGTCGTGCGGTCGAGCAGCTTCACTCCCGTTTGCGTTTCAAGCTCCTTAACGCTATGGCTCACCGCCGACTGGCTGAGGCCAATCATCTCCCCTGCCCGGCTAAAGCTGCGGGCCTGCGCGACGGTGACGAAAACGCGAAGCTGACGTAACGAATAATTCATCTGTTTAATTCATGAATGGATGCAATAAATCAATTTTATTTCTCAAAGGGAAGAAAGCACAATAGCGGCATCTGTTTTCAGGAGTGATTATGAAACTTTTTCGTATCCTTGATCCGTTTACGCTGACCCTGATTGGTGTCGTCTTGCTGGCCTCGTTCTTCCCGGCGCGGGGCAGTTTCGTTCCGGTTATTGAAGGACTGACCACGGCAGCCATTGCCCTGCTGTTCTTTATGCATGGCGCCAAACTCTCCCGGGAAGCCATTATTGCAGGCGGTAGCCACTGGCGACTGCACCTGTGGGTAATGTGCAGCACCTTCATCCTCTTCCCGGTTTTGGGCGTGCTGTTCGCCTGGTGGGCGCCGGTGAATGTCGATCCGGCGCTGTATACCGGTTTCCTTTATCTGTGCATTTTGCCGGCCACCGTGCAGTCCGCTATTGCCTTTACCTCGCTGGCGGGCGGTAACGTCGCGGCGGCGGTTTGTTCTGCTTCCGCTTCCAGCCTGCTGGGGATCTTTGTTTCACCGCTGCTGGTCGGTCTGCTGATGAATATGCACGGGGCGGAAGGTAATCTGGAGCAGGTGGGTAAAATTTGTCTGCAACTGCTGCTGCCGTTTGTGCTCGGACACTTATCCCGTCCCTGGATTGGGGCGTTTGTGGCAAAACATAAAAAATGGATCGGGAAAACGGACCAAAGCTCAATTCTGCTGGTGGTTTACACGGCCTTCAGCGAAGCCGTGGTGAACGGCATCTGGCACAGGGTGGGCGCTGGATCGCTGCTGTTTATTGTGTTGGTAAGCATCGTTTTGCTGGCCATTGTCATCGCGGTTAACGTCTTTGTGGCCCGCAAATGCGGCTTCAATAAGGCCGATGAAATCACCATTGTATTTTGCGGATCGAAAAAGAGCCTGGCCAACGGGATCCCAATGGCCAATATTCTGTTCCCGACGTCCGTCATTGGGATGATGGTGTTGCCGCTGATGATTTTCCATCAGATCCAGTTGATGGTGTGCGCGGTACTGGCGCGGCGTTACAAGGCGCAGACTGAAAAGCTGGCGCAGGAAGAGACCCGCGCCGCGAAAGTTTAAGGACGTTTCAGGGGCTGAACCAGCTGGGTCAGCCCCTCTGTTTTGATCAGTAACGTGATAGCCATCAGCTCGCCCAGACGCCCGGCGGGGAACTCATCCTTACGGGCAAACCACAGCAGATACTCTTCCGGTAAATCAATCAGCCTGCGACCCTTATATTTACCGAACGGCATCTCCGTATTGGCGATCTCAACGAGCTGCTCTTTTTCCACGTCACTCTCCTAACAGGCGCATCATTTCCGCTTCGTCGATTACCTCGATGCCAAGCTCCTGCGCTTTTGCCAGCTTCGAACCGGCCGCTTCCCCGGCAATTACCAGGTCGGTTTTCTTCGATACGCTGCCCGCCACTTTTGCCCCCAGCGCCACCAGGCGCGCTTTCGCGTCATCGCGCGAGAGCTGGCTCAGGCTGCCGGTCAGCACTACCGTTTTACCGGCAAACGGGCTGTCGATCTCTTCGGCATTAACCACTACCGGTGCAGGCCAGTGAATGCCCTGTTCCAGTAATTTACCGATCACTTCACGGTTGCTCTCTTCGGCGAAGAAGTTGAAAACGTGGGTAGCGACCACAATGCCGACATCAGGGACTTTCTGTAGCTCGTCGATGGTGGCTTTCTCCAGCGCGTCCAGCGTGCCGAAATACGCCGCCAGCCCTGCCGCCGTCGCCTCTCCGACTTCACGAATGCCAAGCGCGTAAAGGAAACGGGCAAAGGTGGTGTTTTTGGCCGCCTCGAGCGCGTTAACGATGTTCTGGGCAGATTTCGGCCCCATACGATCAAGACCGGTCAGCTTACCTGCCGTCAGGGTAAAGAGGTCCGCTGGCGTATGGACGTACTCTTTCTCAACTAACTGGTCGATAATCTTGTCACCCATTCCGTCGACGTCCATCGCCCGGCGGGAGACAAAGTGCTTCAGGGACTCTTTACGCTGCGCGCCGCAGATTAACCCGCCCGTACAGCGCGTTACCGCTTCCCCCTCCACGCGCTCAACGTCCGAACCACATACCGGACAGTGGGCTGGAAACTCGATGGCACGGGTATCGGCAGGACGTTCAGACTCAACAACGTTAACCACCTGTGGGATCACGTCGCCCGCGCGGCGAATCACCACTTTGTCACCAATGCGCAGGCCCAGGCGGGCAATTTCATCGGCGTTATGCAGCGTGGCGTTACTTACCAGCACGCCAGCCACCTGCACAGGCTCCAGACGCGCCACAGGCGTAATCGCCCCCGTACGCCCTACCTGAAACTCCACGTCGCGAACGAAGGTCATCTGCTCCTGCGCCGGGAACTTAAAGGCCACCGCCCAGCGCGGCGCACGGGCCACAAATCCTAACTGTTCCTGCAACGCCAGCGAGTTAACCTTGATCACCACGCCATCAATATCAAACCCGAGCGTGGGACGATCTTCTTCAACCTTGTGATAGAACGCCAGCACCGCCTCCGGAGAGTCGCAGAGCTGCACGCGGTTGCTAACCGGTAACCCCCACTCTTTGAACTGCATTAAACGACCCAGGTGAGTATCTGGCAGGTCACCGCCTTCCAGGATCCCGACGCCGTAGCAGAAGAAAGTAAGCGGTCGCTTCGCGGTGATTCGTGGATCGAGCTGACGCAGCGAACCTGCCGCCGCGTTACGCGGGTTTGCAAACACTTTCCCACCGGTACGACGCGCTTCTTCGTTGATCTTCTCGAAGCCCGCCTGCGGAAGGAACACTTCCCCGCGCACTTCCAGCCGGGCGGGAATGTTATCGCCACGCAGTTTCAGCGGGATCGCACGAATAGTGCGCACATTAGTGGTGATGTCTTCCCCGGTAGTGCCGTCGCCGCGCGTTGCGGCACGCACCATCACGCCGTTCTCATAAAGAATGCTAACGGCCAGACCATCCAGCTTTAGCTCGCAGCACCAGCTCAGATTGTCGATGCTCTTCAGGCGATCCTGCACACGCTTGTTGAAAGCCAGAAAACTCTCTTCATCAAACACGTTATCCAGCGACAGCATCGGCACTTCATGTCGCACCTGGCTGAAAGCGCCCAGCGGTTCCGCGCCGACGCGCTGCGTTGGGGAATCGGGCGTAATCAGTTCGGGGTGCTGCGCTTCCAGCTCGCGCAGTTCACGCATCAGGC
Organism: Enterobacter cloacae complex sp. 302F9; assembly: GCF_050030335.1. Classification (NCBI taxonomy): domain Bacteria; kingdom Pseudomonadati; phylum Pseudomonadota; class Gammaproteobacteria; order Enterobacterales; family Enterobacteriaceae; genus Enterobacter; species Enterobacter cloacae complex sp. 302F9. The sequence continues at coordinate 3,313,086 of NZ_JBLGUC010000001.1, forward strand.
GGTCATATTCCGCATCCGGCACTTCCGGTGCGTCCATAACATGATAGAGATATTCATGATGGCGAAGCGTGGTTCGCAGTTCAGTAAGTTGTTGTTCGATTGAGTCCATATCGCACCATCAATGAGAAAAACCCCCGACAGGCGGGGGTTGAGGAGGAGGTGAAGTTAACGCGACGATTACGCGTTCGCTTCCTTAACTTCGCGGATGCGGTCCTGATACTCGCGCAGTTTCTGCGGCGTCATCATTCGACGCTGATCGTCGAGCACCACACCGCCCACTTCGTCGGCGATGTGCTGAGCGGACTGTAGCATCAGCTTAAAGTTTTGCAGCTCGTCACCGTAGGACGGCACCTGCATAAAGATCGTAACCCCCGGCGTGACGAAATCACCGGTCATTTCCGGGTCAAACGTGCCTGGATTGACCATATTGGCCAGGCTAAACAGCGCCGGACCGCTACCGTCAGGACTCAGGTGGCGATGGAAAATATTCATGTCGCCGAACTTGAAGCCTGCCTGTTGGATGCTGTTAAGCAGCACGTCACCGTTCAGATGGGTGCCATGATGAGCAGCCACGTTCATGATGATCACTGCTTCTTTACGCTGCGGCTTTTCAACAACCGGTTCTGGCTCTGCGACCGGCTCTGGCTCAACGCGCGGAGCGGGCTGTGGCGCAGGCGGTTCAGGCTGCGGCTGCGGTTGTTGTACCGGCTGCGGCTGCTGAACAGGCTGTGGCTGATGCACTGGCTGTGCAGGCTGTTGCACAGGTTGCGGCTGTACAGGCTGTGGCGCAACGGGCTGCTGTTGCACAGGCTGCTGCGGCGGATGACGAACAGGTTCTTCAACTGGCGGCGGCGCTGGCTGGCGCGGCTGGGCAGAAGCATACGGTGGTTGATACTGGTGCTGCGGAGCGCGGGGGGCTTCATGCTCTCCATGCGCTGCGCCGGGCGCAGTATTGACCCGATGAACACGAACTTCACCCACGCCGTCGTCGTCAGGACCGTCGATGTCGTCTTCAACGTCATCGTCGTCACGACTGGACTTCATGCGCTTCAGTGGACGATCGCGAAACATAGAGGAACGCTCTTTACGGCTGGTCCAGAAACCATGTACCAGTAAAGCGATTATGGCGATCGCGCCAACAATGATTAATATCAGACGCAAATCCTGCATCATTATATTCTCTGTTGTTCTAACACCTTGCCACCACGGCAAACATTTACTCACTAAGAGTATTTGCCGTTTACGTCAAGTGCAAGTGTATGCAGAGCATTCACAGCATAAAGATGAACTAAATCGTGCTTTTTGCTGGTTTTTCGAACATTTCCGAACTGGTCATTGGCCCGTAACTGGATAATATAGGCGGGCAATTCCACTGGTTGTGTAAAAAGGAGTACAGCCTGGTATGGTTTCAACATCTTCTTCTGCCCCACGCAGCGGGGTCTGGTACTTTTCTCAGGGCTGGAAACTGGTCTCCCTGCCGGGCATTCGACGCTTCGTTATTTTGCCGTTACTGATCAACATTATTCTGATGGGCGGGGCCTTCTGGTGGCTGTTCACCAGACTGGAAAGCTGGATCCCTTCCCTGATGAGCTATGTGCCGGACTGGTTACAGTGGCTAGACTACCTGCTCTGGCCGATTGCGGTTATCTCCGTGCTGCTGGTTTTCGGTTATTTCTTTTCGACGATAGCAAACTGGATAGCCGCGCCGTTCAACGGTCTGCTGGCCGAACAGCTGGAAGCGCGCCTTACCGGTGCGACGCCACCTGACACGGGCGTACTGGGGATCGTGAAAGATCTCCCCCGCATCATGAAGCGTGAATGGCAGAAGTTCGCCTGGTACCTGCCGCGGGCGATTGTGCTGCTTATTCTTTATTTTGTACCCGGGATTGGCCAGACGGTCGCGCCCGTGCTGTGGTTCCTGTTCAGCGCCTGGATGCTTGCTATCCAGTACTGTGATTATCCGTTCGATAACCACAAAGTGCCGTTTAAAGAGATGCGCACTGCCCTGCGCACTCAGAAGGTTGCCAACATGCAGTTTGGCGCGCTGACCAGCCTGTTCACCATGATCCCTTTCCTGAATTTGTTCATCATGCCCGTTGCCGTTTGCGGCGCGACGGCGATGTGGGTGGACTGCTATCGTGCTAAGCACGCGTTATGGAAGTAATGCAAAAATGTGTAAAAGAGGGGTGGCTTATGCCGCCCCTTATTCCATACTGATCCCCATTATTTCCTTGCAGCATATAGATATGCGATTTCCTTACTTCCCCATACCTGTTCAACAGGTATGCTGGGTCGGTATCCCAATTTCATACAGTTAAGGACAGGCCATGAGTAAGATTTATGAAGACAACTCGCTGACTATCGGTCATACGCCCCTGGTTCGACTGAACCGTATCGGTAATGGACGCATTCTGGCGAAGGTCGAATCTCGTAACCCAAGTTTCAGCGTTAAATGCCGTATCGGTGCGAATATGATTTGGGATGCTGAAAAGCGTGGCGTGCTGAAACCTGGCGTTGAGCTGGTTGAACCCACCAGCGGCAATACCGGTATCGCTCTGGCCTATGTTGCGGCGGCGCGTGGCTACAAGCTGACGCTGACTATGCCTGAAACCATGAGCATTGAGCGTCGTAAGCTGCTGAAAGCGCTGGGTGCGAACCTGGTCCTGACCGAAGGCGCAAAAGGCATGAAGGGCGCGATTCAGAAGGCCGAAGAAATTGTTGCCAGCGATCCGGCAAAATATCTGCTGCTCCAGCAGTTCAGCAACCCGGCCAACCCGGAAATTCATGAGAAAACCACCGGCCCGGAAATCTGGGAAGATACCGACGGTCAGGTTGATGTGTTTATCTCCGGCGTAGGCACCGGCGGTACGCTGACCGGTGTGTCTCGCTATATTAAAGGCACGAAAGGTAAAAAAGATCTGATTACCGTTGCCGTTGAGCCAACCGACTCACCGGTTATCGCTCAGGCGCTGGCAGGCGAAGAGATCAAACCTGGCCCTCACAAAATCCAGGGTATCGGCGCTGGCTTTATTCCAGGCAACCTGGATCTGAAGCTGATCGATAAAGTGGTCGCCATTACCAATGAAGAAGCCATCTCCACGGCGCGTCGCCTGATGGATGAGGAAGGCATTCTGGCGGGTATCTCTTCCGGTGCGGCGGTTGCGGCAGCCCTCAAACTGCTGGAAGATGAAACCTTTACCAATAAGAACATTGTGGTTATCCTACCGTCTTCGGGTGAGCGTTACTTAAGCACAGCACTGTTTGCCGATCTCTTCACTGAGAAAGAACTGCAACAGTGATGCCAGCATGTTAAAAACGCGTAAAAAAGCACCTTTTCAGGTGCTTTTTTGTGGCCTGCTTCAAAGTTTTACCCCTCCTGGCATTGCTTCACCCCGTTGGGTCTGGTATTTAAACCAGCAATTATTTTGATGCGCGAAATTAATCGGTGAACGAAATAGCGCTGCTGAATCGATTTTATGATTTGGTTCAAGTCTTGCTTTCACTGCATAATGTTTAATGACGATTGAAACGTCAGCGCTAACTATACAGGCTAAAGTTAAGTCGCCAGGCTAGACTTTAGTTCCACAACACTAAACCTATAAGTTGGGGAAATACAATGTTCCAGCAAGAAGTTACCATTACCGCTCCGAACGGTCTGCACACCCGCCCTGCTGCTCAGTTTGTTAAAGAAGCGAAAGGCTTCACTTCTGAAATCACTGTGACTTCCAACGGCAAAAGCGCTAGCGCAAAAAGCCTGTTCAAGCTGCAAACTCTGGGCCTGACTCAGGGTACCGTTGTTACCATCTCCGCTGAAGGTGAAGACGAGCAGAAAGCAGTTGAGCATCTGGTTAAGCTGATGGCTGAACTCGAGTAAGTTTACCGGGTTCTTTTCAATATCAGTCACAAGTAAGGTAGGGTTATGATTTCAGGCATTTTAGCATCCCCGGGTATCGCTTTCGGCAAAGCATTGCTGCTGAAAGAAGACGAAATCGTCATTGACCGGAAAAAAATTTCTGCCGACAAGGTTGATCAGGAAGTTGAACGTTTTCTGAGCGGTCGTGCCAAGGCATCTGCGCAACTGGAAGCGATTAAAACTAAAGCTGGCGAAACTTTCGGTGAAGAAAAAGAAGCCATCTTCGAAGGGCACATTATGCTGCTCGAAGATGAGGAGCTGGAGCAGGAAATCATAGCCCTGATTAAAGATAAAGGCATGACGGCCGACGCGGCTGCGCATGAAGTTATCGAAGGTCAGGCATCTGCCCTGGAAGAGCTGGACGATGAATACCTGAAAGAACGTGCGGCTGACGTACGTGACATCGGTAAGCGCCTGCTGCGCAACATCCTGGGTCTGGCCATCATCGATCTGAGCGCGATTCAGGACGAAGTCATCCTGGTTGCCGCTGACCTGACCCCGTCTGAAACCGCACAGCTGAACCTGAACAAGGTGCTGGGTTTCATTACTGATGCAGGTGGACGTACCTCCCACACCTCAATCATGGCGCGTTCTCTGGAGCTGCCAGCCATTGTGGGTACCGGTAGCGTTACCTCCCAGGTGAAAAACGACGACTATCTGATTCTGGATGCCGTAAACAATGTGGTTTACGTCAACCCAACTAACGATGTGATCGAGCAGCTGCGTTCCGTTCAGGAGCAGGTTGCTACCGAGAAAGCGGAACTCGCTAAACTGAAAGATCTGCCAGCTATCACGCTGGACGGCCATCAGGTTGAAGTGTGCGCTAACATCGGTACCGTACGTGACGTTGACGGCGCTGAGCGCAACGGCGCGGAAGGTGTAGGTCTGTATCGTACTGAATTCCTGTTCATGGATCGCGACGCTCTGCCAACGGAAGAAGAGCAGTTTGCAGCGTACAAAGCGGTTGCGGAAGCGTGCGGCTCGCAGGCTGTAATCGTCCGTACCATGGACATCGGTGGCGACAAAGAGCTGCCGTACATGAACTTCCCGAAAGAAGAGAACCCGTTCCTGGGCTGGCGTGCCGTGCGTATCGCCATGGATCGCAAAGAGATCCTGCGTGACCAGGTTCGCGCTATTCTGCGTGCCTCCGCTTTCGGTAAACTGCGCATCATGTTCCCGATGATCATCTCTGTTGAAGAAGTGCGTGCACTGAAGAAAGAGATCGAAATCTACAAACAGGAACTGCGCGACGAAGGTAAAGCATTTGACGAATCCATTGAGATCGGCGTGATGGTGGAAACACCGGCAGCCGCGACCATTGCGCGTCATTTAGCCAAAGAAGTTGATTTCTTTAGTATCGGTACCAATGATTTAACGCAGTACACCCTGGCAGTTGACCGTGGTAATGATATGATTTCACATCTCTACCAGCCAATGTCACCGTCCGTACTGAATTTGATCAAGCAAGTTATTGATGCTTCTCATGCAGAAGGTAAATGGACTGGCATGTGTGGTGAGCTTGCAGGCGACGAACGTGCTACACTTCTGTTGCTGGGTATGGGTCTGGACGAATTCTCTATGAGCGCCATTTCCATCCCGCGCATTAAGAAGATTATCCGTAACACGAACTTCGAAGATGCGAAGGTGTTAGCAGAGCAGGCTCTTGCTCAACCGACAACGGACGAGTTAATGACGCTGGTTAACAAGTTCATTGAAGAAAAAACAATCTGCTAATCCACGAGATGCGGCCCAATTTACTGCTTAGGAGAAGATCATGGGTTTGTTCGATAAACTGAAATCTCTGGTTTCTGATGACAAGAAAGACTCCGGAACTATTGAGATTGTTGCTCCGCTCTCCGGCGAGATCGTCAACATCGAAGACGTGCCGGATGTAGTGTTTGCTGAGAAAATCGTTGGTGATGGCATTGCTATCAAACCAACTGGCAACAAAATGGTTGCTCCAGTTGACGGCACCATCGGTAAAATTTTTGAAACCAACCATGCGTTCTCTATCGAATCCGATAGCGGTATCGAACTGTTCGTTCACTTCGGTATCGACACCGTTGAACTGAAAGGCGAAGGCTTCAAACGTATCGCAGAAGAAGGCCAGCGTGTTAAAGTTGGCGACCCGGTAATTGAATTCGATCTGCCGCTGCTGGAAGAAAAAGCGAAGTCTACCCTGACTCCGGTTGTTATCTCCAACATGGACGAAATCAAAGAACTGATCAAACTGTCTGGCAGCGTCACCGTGGGTGAAACCCCGGTTATCCGCATCAAGAAGTAATTCTTGCCGCACAGAAAAATGGCGCCTTCGGGCGCCATTTTTGTTTATGCCGGCAGGATAAGCTCGTCATAGCCTTTCGACTGCGTATAGATCATAACGTCAGTCACCCGATCACCCGCCATGCGAATGGCATCGGCAACGGTTTTCCCTCCCACAATGCCGCTGACCAGCTCCGAACAGAACAGATCGCCCGTTCCTTTCAGATCCGTCTCTACGCGCGGGTGCGCGCTTACGGTAACACCTTCTTCGCTCACCAGCACAACGTGGATATTCTGCGGATCGTCAGACACTGGCGCACTGGTGATCGCTACCCATTTCAGCGAGTCGGACAGCAGCCCCTGCGCGGCGGCAATGGCGCTCTCCGGCGTACGGCACGGTTTGCCGCTCAGCACTTCCAGTTCATACACGTTGGGCGTAATGCCCTGGGCCAGCGGGAGCAGATGCTCACGGTAGGCTTCAGGAATATCCGGCTTCACGTACATCCCGCTATCGATATCCCCAATTACCGGGTCGACCAGCACCAGCAGATCGGGATGTTGCACTTTGATTGCCTTCAGCCACTGCGCCAGCAGCGCGATCTGGCTGGCGCTGCCCATATAGCCGGTGGTGACCGCTTTAAGCTCGCGCAGGATCTCGCGCTCTTCCAGCGCCTTAAGGTAGCCGCTGAACCACTCGTCCGGGATCACCCCGCCGTAGAAGGTGTCGTAGTGCGGCGTATTGCTGAACAGCACCGTTGGCACGGCGGTAACGTTCAGCCGGTGGGTGCGAATATTCGGCACCGCGATGCTGTTTCCCACGCTGCCGTACACCACCTGCGACTGTACGGCGACAATATCGGTTTGCTGCGCCCGGGTGTTATCCCGGAATAAAATCATCTCCATGACGCTTAAATCCCCGCCCCCTGCGAATAACTCTCTTCACCAAAGACGCCGGTAGACAGGTAACGGTCGCCGCGATCGCAAATAATCGCTACGACCACCGCTCCCGGCGTGGACTCGGCCACCCGGATCGCGCCCGCTACGGCACCGCCAGAGCTGACGCCGCAGAAGATACCTTCACGCACGGCCAGCTCACGCATGGTATTTTCCGCCTCGCGCTGATGAATATCCAGCACCTGGTCCACAAGCTGCGCATTAAAGATGCCCGGCATATACTCCGCCGGCCAGCGGCGGATGCCCGGAATACTGCTCCCCTCTTCCGGTTGCAGGCCGACAATCGTCACCGGCTTCTCCTGTTCGCGCAGAAAGCGTGACACACCGGTGATCGTGCCCGTGGTCCCCATGCTGGAGACAAAGTGGGTGATGCGCTCGTCGGTTTGCTGCCAGATTTCCGGGCCAGTGGTGGTGTAGTGCGCGTACGGGTTGTCCGGGTTGTTGAACTGGTCGAGCAGCTTGCCTTCCCCGCGCTCCGCCATCGCTAACGCTAAATCTCGCGCCCCTTCCATCCCCTGCTCTTTGCTCACCAGAATCAGCTCCGCTCCATAGGCGCGCATGGCGGCGCGGCGCTCCTGGCTCATGTTGTCCGGCATCAGCAGCTTCATGCGGTAGCCTTTCAGGGCGGCAATCATCGCCAGCGCGATACCGGTGTTACCGCTGGTGGCTTCGATCAGCACGTCACCGGGCTTAATTTCACCGCGCTTTTCAGCCTGGACAATCATCGACAGCGCCGCCCGGTCTTTTACCGACCCCGCCGGGTTATTGCCTTCGAGTTTGACCCAGATTTCGCTGCCGTTATCAGGCCCCATGCGCTGAAGTTTGACCAGAGGGGTGTTGCCGATGGTGTGTTCGAGTGTATTCACGATTTTTACTCAATAAAAAAGCCGGGTGGCGCTTAGCTTACCCGGCCTACAAGACGCAGTGATAACTGTAGGCCCGGTCAGCGCAGCGCCACCGGGCGATAAACATACTAATAACCTATCAGGCTGACTCCGCCAGAGCAATATCCTCGCGCGTCTCAATGCGCTCGTTGCCATGATAAATGCGCGCGTGTTGCAGCCCGACAAACAGGCGCTCCCCCCGGTACGGCGGCACGTCGTCACGCATAACCACGGTCAACGGCTCGGTGTACCAGCCCAGGGGCTGTACCACTAATTGGGTGTAGTGCCCTTTAGGGCTAGCTTCCAGCACCTGCACCGGAAGCGGTGAATCCAGGCTGGTTCGGCGGCTGACGTCCACTTCCCACGGACGCAGGAACAGATCCACCGGCCCCTGATGCGCGGAGGTATACCCCAGCGGCCAGCGGTGCGCGCCAACGTGGAACTGACCGCCGCGAATGGTGCCCTGAAGGCGGTTTACTTCCCCCATAAACTCCAGCACAAAGCGGGTCGCCGGTTCACGCCAGAGCTGCTCTGGCTCGTCAACCTGCTCAATGTTGCCCTGACTCATTACCACCACGCGATCGGCCACTTCCATCGCCTCTTCCTGATCGTGGGTCACGAAAACGCTGGTGAACTGGAGTTCCTCATGCAGCTGACGCAGCCAGCGGCGCAGCTCTTTTCGCACCTGTGCATCCAGCGCGCCAAACGGTTCGTCCAGCAGCAGGATTTGCGGTTCAACGGCTAACGCACGCGCCAGCGCCACGCGCTGCTTCTGCCCGCCGGAAAGTTGAGCCGGGAAGCGGTCCGCCAGATGCGCAAGCTGCACCATCTCCAGCAGTTTGGTCACTTTCGCTTTGATGGCGGCGGCATCTGGACGTTCACGACGCGGCAGCACGGTCAGGCCAAACGCGATGTTGTCGAATACCGTCATGTGGCGGAACAGCGCATAATGCTGAAATACAAAGCCCACTTTACGGTCGCGGGCGTGCAGGCGGCTAACGTCCGTACCGTGGAAGCGAATATGTCCGCTGGTCTGGTGTTCAAGCCCGGCGATAATACGCAGCAGCGTGGTTTTACCGGAGCCAGACGGCCCCAGCAGCGCCACCATTTGTCCGGAAGGGATATCCAGCGAGATATCATTCAGCACCTGGGTGCGACCAAAAGACTTCTTAATATTGGCAATCTCAATGCTCATGATTTCCCTCCTGATGCTGACGTTTTTCCTGATTCTCTAAACGCCACTGCACCACACTCTTCAAAAACAGGGTCAAAATCGCCATCAGCGTCAGCAACGCTGCGGCAGTAAAGGAACCGACGGTGTTGTAGTCCTGTTCCAGTAATTCAATCTGTAACGGCAGCGACAGGGTTTCGCCGCGAATCGAGCCGGATACCACCGACACCGCGCCAAACTCACCGATCGCACGGGCGTTGGTCAGCACCACGCCGTAAAGCAGTGCCCAGCGGATATTCGGCAGCGTGACGCGGCGGAACATCTGCCAGCCGGAAGCGCCGAGCAGCACCGCGGCTTCATCTTCATGGCTGCCCTGGCTGAGCATCACCGGCACCAGCTCGCGCACCACGAACGGACAGGTGACAAAGACGGTCACCAGCACCATCCCCGGCCAGGCGAACATGATTTGCAGGTCGTGTTCATCCAGCCAGCCGCCCAGCGGGCCATTGGAGCCGTAGAAGAGCAGATAAACCAGACCCGCCACCACCGGAGACACCGCAAACGGGATATCCAGCAGGGTCAGCAGCAGCTGACGCCCCGGGAAGTTAAAGCGCGTTACCAGCCAGGCCAGCAATACGCCAAACACCAGATTCACCGGGACGGTGATCAGGGCAATCATCACCGTCAGCCAGATGGCGTGGAGCATGTCCGGATCGGCCAGGTTTTGCAGCGCGGGCATAATCCCTTTGCTGAAGGCCTGCACGAAGATGTACACCATCGGCACGACGAGAATGAATGCGGAGACCAGCACGCCGGTACCAATCAGAAACCATTTGCCCCAGTTGATGCGGGGCGCGTCATAGCGCTTCAATTGCGTAACTTCCGCCATCAGTGACCTACCACACGTCGACCAAAGCGACTTTGCAGAGTGTTAATCGAGAACAGCAGCAGCAGCGACGCGGCAAGGATCACCGAGGCAATCGCGCTCGCGGCCGGATAATCAAACTCCTGCAAACGGACAAAAATCATCAGCGAGGTCACTTCGGTTTTCCACGCGATGTTCCCGGCGATAAAAATGACCGCGCCAAATTCACCGAGGCTGCGGGTAAAGGAGAGCGATACCCCCGCCAGCAAGGCCGGAGAAAGTTCCGGCAGCACAACCTTACGGAAACTCTGCCAGCGCGTGGCGCCCAGGGTTTCCGCGGCCTCTTCGTATTCGGGGCCTAACTCTTCCAGCACCGGCTGTACGGTACGCACCACAAACGGGATGCTGGTGAAGGCCATCGCCACCGCGATACCGATCCAGGTATAGGTTACTTTGATATCAAACTTCGCCAGCCATTCGCCGTAAAAGCCGTTCACGGAGAACAGCGACGCCAGCGTCAAACCGGCCACCGCCGTCGGCAGGGCAAACGGCAGATCCATCAGGGCGTCGAGCAGCGTGCGGCCCGGGAAGCGATAGCGGGTTAAGATCCACGCCATCAGCAGGCCAAACACGCCGTTAAAAATCGAGGCCACGAACGCAGACAGCAGCGTGACCTTGTAGGCCGCCACCACCTGCGGGTTGGTGACCACTTCCCAGTACTGGGACCAGCTCATCTCAGCGAGCTGCATCACCAGAGCGCTGAGCGGTAACAATAAAATCAGACAGACGAACAGCAGGCTGGTCCCGAGGCTTAAGGTAAAACCCGGCAGCACACGTCTTGTTGATCCTGCAAACATTACTTACGCCCCGCCGCCAGCAATTTGTCTAACTCACCGCCGCTGGCAAAATGCGTTTTCATCACCTCAGGCCAGGCGCCGAAATGATCTTCCACGCGGAACAGCTCGGTCTGCGGGAATTTGTCTTTCAGCTTGTCCATCACGTCCGGATTATTAACGCGGTAGTAATAGTCAGTAATCACCGTCTGCGCCTGCGGGCTGTACAGATAGTTGAGATAGGCTTTTGCCGCTTTCTCAGTGCCGTTGGCTTTGACGTTTTTATCCACCCAGGCCACCGGGAACTCGGCCAGAATGTTGGTTTTCGGGATAACCACTTCGAAGCCCTGCGCTTCGTACTGTTTACGAATATTGTTTACTTCGGATTCAAAGCTGATCAGCACGTCGCCCAGCCCGCGCTCGGCGAAGGTGGTGGTTGCGCCCCGGCCGCCGGTATCAAACACTTCGACGTTTTTCAGGAACTGGGTCATAAACTGTTCGGTTTTCGCTTTATCGTTACCGTCAGCTTTGTCCGCCGCGCCCCACGCCGCCAGATAGGTATAACGCGCGTTGCCGGAGGTTTTCGGATTCGGGAAAATCAGCTTGACGTCAGAACGCACCAAATCATTCCAGTCGTGAATGTTTTTCGGGTTGCCCTTGCGCACCAGGAAGCCCATGGTGGAGTAGAACGGTGAGCTGTTGTTCGGCAGGCGGCTCTGCCAGTCCGCCGGGATCAGCTTGCCTTTGTCGTGCAGGATCTGCACGTCCGTGACCTGGTTGTAAGTCACCACATCCGCTTTCAGCCCCTGCAAAATGGCCAGCGCCTGCTTGGATGAACCGGCGTGAGACTGCTTGATGGTCAGCTTGTCGCCGTTGTTCTCTTTCGCCCACTGCTGTTCAAATGCGGGATTAAGGGCGGCAAACAGCTCGCGCGAAACATCATAAGAACTGTTCAGCAACTCGGTTGCCTGCGCCTGCGCCACCAGCAGTAAACCTGCCAGTGCCAGCGATCCTTTTTTCAGTACAGTAACGGCCATTGCGCACCCTTATAAATGTGATGACTATCTTATAGTCATAATATTTATAACGGAGTCTAAAGGAGTAACGGTTTTATATACCGTTTGGTGATTTAGAAGCAGAAAAGGGAATAAGGGTGCGGTAGAAATTGCCGGGTGGCGCTAACGCTTACCCGGCCTGCGAATGGAGAGCGATTTACAGCGCCAGCAGGCGCTCAACGGACGGCGCGAAGTAGTAGCCGCCGGTCACCGGACGGGTGAAGCGCAGCATGGCGTCACGCTTGCCGTCGGTTTCGCCAAACATGCTCAGCAGCTGCTGTTCGATGTTGTAAAGGCGCGCACAGTAAGCGCAGAAGTACAGGCCGTGCGTACCGCTCGCGGTGCCGTACGGCAGGCTCTGGCGAACAATCTTCAGCCCCTTACCGTCTTCTTTAAGATCAACGCGGGACAGGTGGGACGTGACCGGACGCGCATCGCCGTCAATCTCTTCATTGGCGTCTTTGGTGCGGCCAATCATCATCTCCTGGTCATGCACGCTCATGCGGTTGAGCTGCCTGAGGTTATGCTCCCAGCGCTGGACGAACACGTAGCTGCCGCCCGCGTCCACGCCATCCTTGATTACAGCCACCTCGCGACGCGTCTCTTCCCCGGCCGGGTTTTCGGTGCCGTCGACGAAGCCGCTCAAATCGCGCTCTTCCACCCAGCGGAAACCGTGGATCTCTTCCTGCACGTCGATGCTGTCACCAAAGGCCTCAATCGCTGCCTGAGCGACGGAGAAATTCACGTCATGGCGCAGGGAGAGGATATGGATCAGGACGTCATACTGGGTGGCGGGCGCAAGACCTTTGCCATAAGGAATAAAGTCTTTCAGCTCTTCTGCGCCTTCGCCGCCGCTCAGCTGACGCCAGACGGTATTGCCAAAGGCAACCACCGCGCCCAGATGGGCTTCGGGGAATTTGGCCTGAAAGGTGGCCAGTTTATCAACGAAAATTTTGCTGGCCGCGCGCAGGGCATCCACGTCCCTTTTGACGTTGGCTTCAATCCAAATCGCCGCGCGGCAATGTTCTGGCAAAATGCCACTCTGAACCTGAGACATCGCTCCTCCTGAAAAAAAGATGCCACGACAGCGTGGCATTGATGGCGGCTATTATACCTGGATTTCAGCGAGGCGGCTTGCTCAGGCGCAAATTACTGCTTCCAGATAATTTTGCTCACTTTCCACTTTTTCAGGGTGTCGTCAGACGGCATTAACCCTTCCGGACCGTTCCAGGCGCCGCTGAATACATAGCTAATGTGCTGGCTGCCGTCGGCCTTACACTCGACCGCCACGCTGTCATCCGACGGCACACTGGCGCAGTGGCCAAACGCTTTCTGGTAGAGCTCGCCAAACGGCGTACCTACCTTCACGCCACCTGAGGTCGGGATCTCTTCATCCATCACCGCAATGCGGTTGACCGTACCTTTATCGCCGTTGATGACCATCGCCACCTTGTCGTCTTTCAATGCTTCGAAATAGCGCACGATGTTGCCGTTCTCGGTTTTCATCCCGCTGCGCAGGCGATAATCACTGCCGATGGCCTCCTGAATGGCATCCTGATCCAGCGCCGTCGAGGCGGTGATTTTGCCCACGCCCTGCTCGGTCACTTCCGTTGAAGAGCCAAACCAGTTCCACGGATAGGCCGCAGACCAGTTGATGGATGAGAGCGTGGAACAGCCGGTTAACGCCAGCGGGAGAGCGCATAAAAGTAAACGCAGCGATTTCATTGAGACGTCCTTACGTAGTAAATCAACGCTTGTTGGAGTGCAGTATCGGCAAAAAGTGCCGTTTTAATCTGACTCTTGCGTAAAACAGGCGCGTAAACGGGGATTCGTGACCAGCCACAGCAGCGCGACAATATCCGCCACCACCAGCGCAATCCCGATACCGGAAAGCGGCTCGCCGTACAGCCAGAGTACGGGTTGCCAGGCCAGAAGCACAACCTGCGCCAGAATCAACAGCCAGCGAAGCGCGCGCCAGATGCGCGGGAGGAACTGCCGCCGACCGCTGCACAGGAACGCCAGCACCGCCGGTACACCGGGCAGTAACCCCAGCCAGAACGCATCGTGATCGGGATAAAAGAGATTCAGTAGCGTATCGCCCTGCCCGCGTGACGCGCCAGCCATCACGAACAGCACCCAGGTGCGGGCCTGCAACAGCAGAACGCACCAGAATAAAAAAGGCAGACGCAGACGACCGTGAACATCATAGTCGCCAGGGTGGAACTCAGTACTCTTCATCTTCGATCAGGCGCTTACCCAGCGTCAGTACATCCGCGTGCTCGTAGCCCAGACGTTCATACATGCCCAGCACCACGTCGTTATCTTCCCGCACCATAATCTGGATTTTCGGGCAGCCACGGGCGATCAGTTTCTTTTCCAGACGGTTAAGCAGCGCGTTGGCGATGCCGCGCGCGCGATATTCCGGGTGCACGCCCAGATAGTAGGCCGACCCGCGGTGGCCGTCGTACCCGCCCATTACCGTCCCGACCACCTCGCCGTTGACCTCAGCGACCAGAAACAGACTGACGTCGTGGTTCACCTTCCGTTCGATGTCCATTTCCGGATCGTTCCACGGACGCAGCAGATCGCAGCGCTCCCAAAGGGTGATCACCTCTTCGAAATCTTCCTGGCGAAAAACGCGTATCTCCATGGTATTAACCGCCTTTTCGGGTTTAAAAACAGTGATTATGGCGTGAACAGGGCATTTAGCCAATAACCGGGGAAAAACTCGCCAAAATTTGGCATAATGTCACTTTGTCACGTATTGAAATGAAAAGTAAAACAATTCTCAATAAGGAATGTCGTCACGCAAAACGCGATACGATATAACACCAGGACCCCAATTTTTACAATTCAGGCCGCATGAGCACATTCAAACCATTAAAAGCACTCACATCGCGTCGTCAGGTTCTCAAAGCGGGGCTGGCGGCCTTAACGTTAACAGGCATCGCAAAGCAGGCTCAGGCAAAAGAAGAGAGCTCGCTTAAAACCAGTAACGGACACAGCAAGCCGAAAACCAAAAAAGCCGGCACAAAGCGTCTGGTCATGCTCGATCCGGGCCACGGCGGGATCGACACCGGCGCCATTGGCCGAAACGGGTCGAAAGAAAAACACGTCGTGCTGGCAATTGCAAAAAATGTGCGCGCAATTTTACGCAGCAACGGCATTGACGCCCGCCTGACGCGCACGGGCGACACGTTTATCCCGCTGTACGATCGCGTGGAAATTGCCCATAAGCACGGCGCCGACCTGTTTATGTCCATTCACGCGGATGGCTTCACAAACCCTTCCGCCGCAGGCGCATCGGTGTTCGCCCTCTCCAACCGTGGCGCCAGTAGCGCCATGGCGAAATACCTCTCCGATCGCGAAAACCGGGCGGATGAAGTGGCCGGGAAAAAAGCCACCGACAAAGACCATCTGTTGCAGCAGGTTCTGTTTGATCTCGTGCAGACCGATACCATCAAAAACAGCCTGACGCTCGGCTCGCATATCCTTAAACGGATTAAGCCCGTGCACCGTCTGCACAGTAAAAGCACCGAGCAGGCCGCGTTTGTGGTGCTGAAGTCCCCGTCCATTCCGTCCGTGCTGGTTGAAACCTCGTTCATTACCAACCCGGAAGAGGAGCGTTTACTCGGCACCACGGCGTTTCGTCAGAAGATCGCGAACGCTATCGCCTCCGGGGTCATCAGTTATTTCAACTGGTTCGATAATCAAAAAGCGCACTCCAGGAAACGTTGATGAAACCGAATGCACAGCTGGTCAAAACTTTCCTGATGCAGTTACAGGACGCGATTTGCCAGAAACTGGCCGCCGCAGACGGCGGTGAATTCCAGGAAGACACCTGGCAGCGCGAAGCGGGCGGCGGCGGGCGCAGCCGCGTGCTGCGTAACGGTGGCATTTTTGAACAGGCCGGGGTCAACTTCTCCCACGTCCACGGTGATGCAATGCCGGCGTCCGCCACGGCGCATCGGCATGAACTGGCGGGCCGCAGCTTCGAGGCGATGGGCGTCTCGCTGGTGGTGCATCCGCATAACCCGTTTGTGCCAACCAGCCACGCCAACGTGCGCTTTTTCATCGCGGAAAAACCGGGGGCCGATCCGGTCTGGTGGTTTGGCGGCGGTTTCGACTTAACGCCTTACTATGGCTTCGAAGAGGACGCCGTGCACTGGCACACCACCGCGCGCGACCTCTGCCTGCCGTTTGGCGAAGACGTTTACCCGAAATACAAAAAGTGGTGCGATGATTATTTCTATCTGAAGCATCGCGACGAGCAACGCGGCATCGGCGGGCTGTTCTTTGACGATCTCAACACGCCGGATTTTGATACCGCGTTCAGCTTTATGCGCGCAGTGGGTGAAGGCTTTACCGATGCCTATCTACCGATTGTCGAACGCCGCAAAAACACCGACTACGGCGTTCGCGAGCGTGAGTTCCAGCTGTACCGCCGCGGGCGTTACGTGGAGTTTAACCTGGTATGGGATCGCGGGACGCTGTTTGGCCTGCAAACCGGTGGGCGCACGGAGTCCATTCTGATGTCGATGCCGCCGCTGGTGCGCTGGGAATACAGCTTTGAACCCAAAGAAGGCAGTCCGGAGGCTGCCTTGCGTGATTTTATTCGGGTTCGGGACTGGGTGTAACCCCCTCACCCCTGCCCTCTCCCAAAGGGAGAGGGAGTATAAATTCCCTCTCCCTTTGGGAGAGGGTTAGGGTGAGGGTAAAAATTACAGCGGCTGCGTCTGTGCCTCAACCACCGCCAGCGCCACCATGTTGACGATACGACGCACGGAGGCAATCGGCGTTAACACATGTACCGGTTTTGACACCCCCATCAGCACTGGCCCTACGGTCACCCCTTCAGAACTCGACACGCGCAGCAGGTTATAGCTGATACGCGCCGCTTCTACGTTCGGCATAATCAGCACGTTCGCGGAGCCTTTCAGCGGGCTGTCCGGCATACGTTCATTACGAATGCTCTCCACCAGCGCGGCGTCGCCGTGCATCTCGCCGTCGATCATCAGTTCCGGCGCACGCTCGCGCACCAGGTCCAGCGTCTGGCGCATTTTGCACGCCGCCGCGGATTTGGATGACCCGAAGTTAGAATGCGACAGCAGCGCCACTTTCGGCTCGATACCAAAGCGGCGCACGGTTTCCGCCGCCATCACGGTGATTTCCGCCAGTTCGTCCGGGGAAGGATCGTCGTTGACGTAGGTATCGGCGATAAAGGTGTTACCGCTTGGCAGCAGCAGCGCGTTCATTGCGCCGGCAGTATGAACACCCTCGCGATAGCCGAAGATCTCCTGCACCACGCTGAAATGCTCATGGTACTCGCCGATGGTCCCGCAGATCAGCGCATCCGCCTCACCGCGGTGAACCATGATCGCGCCGATCACCGTGGTGTTGCTGATCACCGCCCGCTGCGCCTGCTCCTGGGTGATCCCCCGACGCTTCATAATCGAATAGTATTCGTTCCAGTACTCTTTGAAGCGCGGATCGGATTCGTTATTGACGATCTCAAAGTCGACGCCCGGCTTAATTTGCAGGCCCAGCTTCTGAATACGCATCTCGATCACGCTCGGACGACCAATCAGGATCGGTTTCGCCAGCCCTAAGGTGATCAGCTCCTGCGTGGCGTGCAGCACGCGCGCCTCTTCCCCTTCCGCCAGCACCACGCGCTTCGCGTCAGCGCGCGCCTGGGAGAAGATCGGCTTCATAAACAGGTTGGTTTTGTAGACGAACTCGGTGAGTTTATCGACGTAGGCATCGAAATCTTCAATCGGCCGCGTCGCCACGCCAGAGTCCATCGCCGCTTTGGCCACCGCTGGCGCGATCTTCACGATCAGACGCGGGTCAAATGGTTTAGGGATAATGTAGTCCGGGCCGAAGCTCAGATCCTGATCGCCGTAGGCGGAGGCCACCACTTCGCTCTGCTCGGCGTGCGCCAGCTCTGCGATAGCATGAACGGCGGCAAGCTTCATCTCTTCGTTGATTGCCGTAGCGCCAACGTCCAGCGCACCGCGGAAGATGAACGGGAAGCAGAGCACGTTGTTCACCTGGTTCGGGTAGTCCGAACGTCCGGTACAGATGATCGCGTCTTCACGCACTGCCTTCGCCAGCGGCGGCAGAATTTCCGGCTCCGGGTTCGCCAGGGCCAGGATCATTGGCGCGCGCGCCATCTTCTGCACCATTTCCTGGGTCAGTACTTTCGGGCCTGAACAGCCGAGGAAAATGTCGGCACCTTCAATGACGTCTTCTAGCGTGCGCTTGCCGTCGTCTTCCACCGCATAGGCCGCCTTGGTTTCCGCCATGTTTGGCTCGCGGTCTTTGTAAATCACGCCTTTGGAGTCGCAGACCACGATGTTGTGTTTCTGCATGCCCAGCGCCACCAGCAGGTTCATACAGGCGATGGCCGCGGCGCCAGCGCCGGAGACCACCATGCGCACGTCGGAGAGGTTTTTCTCGACCACGCGCAGGCCGTTCAGAATGGCGGCGGTACTGATAATCGCCGTGCCGTGCTGGTCGTCATGGAACACGGGAATGTTCATACGCTCGCGCAGCTTCTGCTCGATATAGAAACATTCCGGCGCTTTGATGTCTTCCAGGTTGATGCCGCCGAAGGTCGGCTCCAGCGCCGCCACCACGTTGATGAATTTATCCGGGTCCAGTTCGTCCACTTCGATATCAAAGACGTCGATACCGGCAAATTTCTTAAACAGAACGCCCTTCCCTTCCATCACCGGCTTACCGGCCAGCGCGCCAATGTTCCCTAACCCCAGTACCGCCGTACCGTTAGAGATAACGGCCACCAGGTTGCCACGGGCGGTGTATTTGTACGCTGCCAGCGGATCTTTTTCGATTTCAAGGCACGGGGCAGCTACGCCTGGCGAGTAGGCCAGCGCCAGATCGCGCTGGGTCGCCAGCGGTTTGGTCGGGGATACCTGGATTTTACCCGGAACAGGAAACTCGTGAAAATCGAGAGCGCTTTGTTTTAACTGATCATCCATCTTGTTATTCCTTTCACGTTTCGGTCAAAAAGGGTGATGTTGACGTTCCTATGCACACCCTGGTGTGCCGCATAGTATCGCCGCAGGCAGGCTCCTAAACTTTGAAGGCTGCCAAACTCTCACCATTGCAGAATAAAAATTGTTATCAATTTATAACAGCCATGTTACCCGTCTCAGACAGCAATGCCTCCCCCGTCTGCTATGCTTTTTTGTTAAGTCCATCATGATTTTCTCAGAAGTGTGACCTGACGCACTCGACTAACTCTTTTATTTCCAAGGAGTAATTATGAACCAGCTAGACGGCATCAAACAATTTACCACCGTGGTTGCAGACAGCGGCGACATCGAATCGATTCGTCACTACCAGCCGGAAGACGCGACCACCAACCCCTCGCTGCTGCTCAAGGCGGCCGGTCTTGCGCACTTTAGTCATCTGATTGATGACGCCCTTGCCTACGGCAAACAGCGCGGTAAAACGCAGGAGCAGCAGGTCGCCGAAGCCAGTGACAAGCTGGCGGTCAATATCGGTGCGGAAATTCTTAAAAGCATACCGGGACGCGTCTCCACCGAAGTGGATGCCCGCCTCTCATTCGACCAGGAAAAGAGCATTAGCAAGGCTCGCCGCCTGGTGGAACTCTACCAGGAGCAGGGGATCGATAAATCACGCATCCTGATCAAGCTTGCCTCCACCTGGGAAGGCATCCGCACGGCGGAAGTGCTGGAGAAAGAGGGGATCAACTGTAACCTGACGCTGCTGTTCTCCTTCGCCCAGGCGCGTGCCTGCGCCGAAGCGGGCGTGTTCCTGATTTCACCGTTTGTCGGACGTATCTACGACTGGTATCAGGCGAAACAGCCGATGGATCCGTATGTGGTGGACGAAGATCCCGGCGTGAAATCGGTGCGTAATATCTACGATTATTACAAGCAGCACCGCTACGAGACCATCGTGATGGGGGCCAGCTTCCGCCGCACCGAGCAGATCCTCGCGCTCGCGGGCTGCGACCGGCTGACCATCTCCCCAGACCTGCTGAAGAAGCTTCAGGAGAGTGAAGAGACGGTGATCCGCAAGCTGGTGCCAACCTCTACCGTTCTGCCAAAACCAAAACCCATGACCGAAGCGGAATTCCGCTGGGAGCACAATCAGGATCCAATGGCCGTGGAAAAACTGGCAGACGGCATCCGTCAGTTCGCCGTCGACCAGCGCAAACTCGAAGATCTTCTCGCCGCCAAACTTTAACCTTGCCACGGAGTGAACTATGTCCCGTAAAGAGCTCGCCAACGCCATTCGCGCCCTTAGCATGGATGCCGTACAAAAAGCCACTTCCGGCCACCCTGGCGCCCCCATGGGTATGGCTGATATCGCCGAAGTGCTGTGGAACGACTTCCTGAAGCACAACCCTACCGATCCGACCTGGTACGACCGCGACCGTTTTATTCTTTCCAACGGGCACGCCTCGATGCTGCTCTACAGCCTGCTGCACCTTTCCGGCTACGATCTGCCGCTTGAGGAATTAAAAAACTTCCGCCAGCTGCACTCCAAAACGCCGGGCCACCCGGAGATCGGCTATACGCCGGGCGTTGAAACCACTACCGGCCCGCTGGGCCAGGGGCTGGCGAATGCGGTTGGCCTGGCGATTGCCGAACGTACGCTGGCCGCGCAGTTCAACCAGCCCGACCACGAGATTGTCGATCACTATACCTATGTCTTTATGGGCGACGGCTGTCTGATGGAGGGGATCTCTCACGAGGTCTGTTCTCTGGCGGGCACCCTGGGGCTGGGCAAGCTGATTGGCTTCTACGATCACAACGGTATCTCCATTGACGGGGAAACCGAGGGCTGGTTTACCGACGATACGGCGAAACGCTTTGAAGCCTATCACTGGCACGTGGTGCACGAGATCGACGGTCACGATCCAGAGGCGGTGAAAAAAGCGATTCAGGAAGCGCAGAGCGTGAAGGACAAACCGTCCCTGATCATCTGCCGCACCACCATCGGCTTCGGCTCGCCGAACAAAGCGGGCAAAGAGGAGGCGCACGGCGCGGCGCTGGGTGAAGAGGAAGTGGCGCTGACCCGCCAGAAACTGGGCTGGAAACACCCGGCCTTTGAGATCCCAAAAGAGATCTACAAGGCCTGGGATGCTCGCGAAACAGGTGAAAAAGCGCAGCAGGCCTGGAACGAGAAGTTTGCCGCCTACAAAAAAGCGTATCCGGAGCTGGCGGCTGAGTTTACCCGCCGCATGAGCGGCGGCCTGCCGGAAGACTGGGAAGAGAAAACTCATGCGCTGATTGAGAACCTGCAATCCAACCCGGCGAAAATTGCCACCCGTAAGGCATCACAAAACACCCTGAACGCGATTGGCCCAATCCTGCCCGAACTGCTGGGCGGCTCGGCGGATCTGGCGCCAAGTAACCTTACCATCTGGTCCGGCTCTAAATCCCTGAAGGAGGACATTGCCGGGAACTACATCCACTACGGCGTGCGCGAGTTTGGGATGACCGCCATTGCCAACGGCATCGCCCACCATGGCGGCTTCGTGCCGTACACCGCCACCTTCCTGATGTTTGTCGAATATGCCCGTAACGCGGCGCGTATGGCGGCCCTGATGAAGGCGCGGCAAATCATGGTGTACACCCACGACTCTATCGGGCTGGGTGAAGATGGGCCGACGCACCAGGCGGTAGAGCAGCTGGCGAGCCTGCGCTTAACGCCAAACTTCAGCACCTGGCGTCCTTGCGATCAGGTGGAAGCGGCAGTGGGCTGGAAGCTGGCCGTAGAGCGTCATAACGGACCCACGGCGCTGATCCTGTCGCGCCAGAACCTGGCGCAGATCGAGCGCACGCCGGAGCAGGTGAAAAATATCGCCCGCGGCGGGTACATCCTGAAAGACAGCGGCGGCAAGCCAGACGTGATCCTGATCGCCTCCGGTTCCGAGGTGGAAATCACTATAAAAGCGGCGGAGAAACTGACCGCCGAGGGTCACGCGGTGCGCGTGGTTTCCCTCCCTTCAACGGATATCTTTGATGCTCAGGATGAGGCGTACCGCGAATCGGTGCTGCCTTCAAACGTCGCGGCGCGCGTGGCGGTTGAAGCTGGCATTGCCGACTACTGGTACAAATACGTGGGCCTGAAAGGGGCAATTGTCGGGATGCATGGTTACGGTGAATCCGCCCCGGCCGACAAGCTGTTCCCATATTTCGGCTTTACCGTTGAGAACGTGGTGGAGAAGGCGCTAAGCGTGCTGTAGTGCTTTTGCCGGGTGACGCTGTCGTTTACCCGGCCTGCGGTTCGAGGCTTTGTAGGCCGGGTAAGGCGTAGCCGCCACCCGGCTTTTTCACACCACTCTTACCCCTGCCGCCATCACCCGCTCCGGCGTTAATAACACACTTTCTCGGGCGTCATCGGTTTCCGCGCAGAGCAACATGCATTCAGATGTTTCACCGCGCATTTTAGCCTTTGCCAGGTTACACAACACCACCACCGTTTTGCCCATCAGCTCCTCTTCCCGGTAATACGGCACCAGGCTGGTGACGGTTTGCAACGTTCTGCCTCCCACCTCTATCTGCGCAATATAGAGCTTGTCCGCATTGGCGTGACGTTTAACGTCAACAATCTTTCCCACGCGGATCTCGAGCTTTGCAAAATTATCGTACGCTACCGTTTCCACTTTTGCCTCCTTGGTAAAATTTTACTAAATACTAGCACGATAACTGGCGAGGGCAACAGGGATGTTATTTACTAAAAATTAATGCATGTCCGAACGCATCCTTTACAATAAGCTATCTCGTGGGGAATAAGGACAAACATGGCAACGCTGAAAGACATCGCGACGGAAGCTGGCGTCTCGCTGGCAACGGTATCCCGGGTTTTAAACGATGACCCGACGCTGAATGTGAAAGAAGAGACGAAACACCGCATTCTGGAGATTGCCGAGAAGCTGGAATACAAAAGCACGACCTCCCGTAAAATGCAGTCTGTCGCTGCCGGTCAGCAACATATTCTGGCGCTCTACAGCTACCAGCAGGAACTGGAGATCAACGACCCTTACTATCTTGCCATTCGCCACGGCATTGAGACGCAGTGCGAAAAACTGGGGGTCGAACTGAGTAACTGCTACGCTAATGCCACCCTGCCGGAGCTGAAAAAGCTCACCGGGGTGTTGATTGTAGGCAAACCCTCCCCTGCGCTTCGACGTGCGGCAATGTCGTTGACCGACAACGTCTGTTTTATCGACTTTCACGAGCCAGGCAGCGAGTACGATTCTGTCGATATTGACCTTTCGCGCATCAGCAAGCAGATCGTGGATTTCTTTATTGCTCAGGGAGTTAAGCGGATTGGCTTTATCGGCGGCGAAGATGAGCCAGGCAAGGCTGATATTCGGGAAGCCGCCTTCGTGGAGTACGGGCTCCTGAAAGGGGTGGTATCGGAACAGGACATCTGGCGCGGCGGTTTTTCCAGCTCGTCCGGTTATGAACTGGCAAAAATCATGCTGGCACAACAGTGCTGGCCTTCCGCCTTGTTCGTGGCCTCCGATTCCATCGCCATCGGGGTGTTACGCGCCATCCACGAAAAAGGGCTGGCGATCCCGGAAGATATTTCACTGATCAGCGTGAACGACATTCCAACCGCCCGCTTTACCTTCCCGCCTCTTTCCACCGTGCGCATTCACTCTGAAATGATGGGCAGCCAGGGCGTTAATCTGCTGCTGGAAAAGGCCCGCGATGGCCGCGCGCTACCGCTTCAGGTCTTTGTCCCGAGCGTACTGAAGCTGCGCGGCACCACCCGCTGATTTCCACCTGTTAACTCTCCCGCCGGGCACGCCCGGCTTTTTTAATTTCGTGATCGAGTTAAAGCAAATCGGTTTTACTGATTTTATTTAGTAATATATTTACTAAAATCTCCAGCAATGATGTTTTACCCCTACAGGGAGATCACATGAATCGCTGGGAAAATATTCAACTCACGCATGAAAACCGGCTCCCGCCGCGTGCGTACTTCTTCTCTTATGACACCGTTTCCCGGGCGCGCACGTTTGCGCGTGAAGCCAGCAGCCACTTTCTGTCGCTAAGCGGAAAGTGGAACTTTCGCTTCTTCACGAACCCGCTGCTTGTCCCGGAAAACTTTACCTCAGAATACATGGCCAACTGGGGCGATATTACCGTGCCGGGCATGTGGCAGATGGAAGGTCACGGCCAGTTGCAGTACACCGACGAAGGCTTTCCTTTCCCGGTGGACGTACCATGGGTGCCGTCAGACAACCCGACCGGGGCATACCAGCGCTGGTTTACGCTTTCTGAAAGCTGGCAAGAGAAACAGACCCTTATCAAGTTTGACGGCGTCGAAACCTATTTCGAAGTCTACGTGAATGGCCGCTATATAGGCTTTAGCAAAGGCAGCCGACTGTCTGCCGAGTTTGATATCAGCGATGCGGTACACAGCGGGCAAAACCTGTTGTGCGTGCGGGTTATGCAGTGGGCAGATTCCACCTACATTGAGGATCAGGACATGTGGTGGACGGCGGGGATATTCCGCGACGTCTACCTGCTGGGAAAATCACTCACGCATGTCCGCGATTTCACGGTTAAAACCACCTTTGACGAGGCATACCGGGACGCCACCCTCTTCTGTCAGCTTGAGCTGGAAAACCTTGCTGCACGCCCTGGCTGTGTTCAACTGGATTATACCCTGTACGACGGCGGGACAATGCTGCACCAGGGAACAACCGACAACCTGACCGTCAGCGAGCGTGCGGAAACCGCCTTCAGCATTGAGGTGAGGCATCCCCGCCAGTGGTCCGCTGAATCGCCGGATCTTTATCATCTGGTCATGACTTTAAAAGATAACCATGGCCAGACGCTGGAAATCATCCCGCAGCGCATCGGGTTTCGGGATATCAAGGTGAAAGACGGCCTGTTCTACGTTAACAACCGTTATCTGAAGCTGCACGGCGTCAATCGTCATGACAACGATCATCTGAGGGGCCGCGCGGTGGGGATGGATCGCGTGGAGCGCGACCTGATCCTGATGAAGCAGCACAATATCAACTCGGTACGTACCGCCCACTACCCGAACGACCCGCGCTTTTACGAGCTTTGCGACCTGTACGGCCTGTTTGTGATGGCTGAAACGGATGTGGAATCTCACGGCTTCGCCAACGTCGGCGACCTGAGCCGCATTACGGACGATCCGGTGTGGGAGCCGGTCTACGTTGAGCGTATCGAACGCCATATTCACGCGCAGAAAAATCATCCGTCGATCATCATCTGGTCGCTCGGAAATG
Organism: Enterobacter cloacae complex sp. 302F9; assembly: GCF_050030335.1. Taxonomy (NCBI): domain Bacteria; kingdom Pseudomonadati; phylum Pseudomonadota; class Gammaproteobacteria; order Enterobacterales; family Enterobacteriaceae; genus Enterobacter; species Enterobacter cloacae complex sp. 302F9. Next base: position 3,338,302 of record NZ_JBLGUC010000001.1, read on the forward strand.
AGTCCGGCTACGGCTGTAACATCCGCGCGATGGCCCGTGCGGCAAAAGCGCTGGATGATACTCGCCTGCTTCACTACGAAGAAGATCGCGACGCCGAGGTGGTGGACATTATCTCCACCATGTATACCCGCGTACCGCTGATGAATCTGTTTGGCGAATACCCGCACGCCAAACCGCGCATTATCTGCGAATACGCCCATGCGATGGGCAACGGTCCCGGCGGGTTGACCGAGTATCAGAACGTGTTCGATCGCCACGACTGCATTCAGGGGCATTATGTCTGGGAGTGGTGCGACCACGGTATTCAGAAAACAGACGCCAGCGGCAACATCTGGTACGCCTATGGCGGCGACTTCGGTGATTACCCCAATAATTACAACTTCTGCCTCGACGGGCTGATCTACTCCGATCAAACGCCCGGGCCAGGTTTGCGTGAGTACAAGCAGGTGATCGCCCCGGTCAAACTGCGCTGGCAAAACGGTGAGCTGCACGTTGATAACCGCTTATGGTTCACCAGCCTGGATGATTACACCCTGCTCACGGAGGTGCGTGCGGAAGGTGAAACGCTGCACAGCGAGCCACTGAACATCACCGGGTTGGCCCCCAACAGCTCCCGCAGCGTCAGCCTGCACGTGCCGGAACTGGACGAGCGCGAAGCATTTCTGACTGTACGTATTATCAAAAACAGTCCCACGCGCTACAGCGAGGTCGGGCACGAGATCGCGGTGTATCAGTTCCCGTTAAAAGGCCGCACGGCACGCCCGACACCGTTTATCAACACCAGTGCCACTCCGCTGCGTCTGGAGGAAGATCGCCTGAGCTGCACCGTGACCGGGCATAACTTCCGCGCGAGCTTCTCTAAAGTATCGGGAAAACTCAGCGCCTGGCAGGTGAACGGTGAGGAATACCTTACCCGTGAGCCGAAGATTAACTTCTTCAAGCCCATGATTGATAACCATAAGCAGGAGTATGAAGGGCTGTGGCAGCCGTATCATTTCCAGATCATGCAGGAGCACCTGCGCGGTTTCGAGGTTGAGCAGCATGACGATGCGATCATCGTCACCACCCGTACCCTGATTGCCCCGCCAGTGTTTGATTTTGGCATGCGCTGTACCTATCGCTGGCGCATCGCCGCCGACGGGCAGATCAACGTTGAGCTATGCGGTGAGCGCTACGGCGAGTACCCACACATTATTCCGTGCATCGGCTTTACGCTTGGCATCAACGGCGGTTTCGATCAGGTGAGCTACTACGGGCGAGGGCCGGGTGAAAACTATCCGGACAGCCAGCAGGCCAGCACCATCGACCTGTGGCACACCACGGTTGATAAGATGTTTGAAAATTATCCGTTCCCGCAAAACAACGGCAACCGTCAGCAGGTGCGCTGGGCCTCCCTCGCGGATCGTCATGGCAGCGGCGTGCTGGTCGTACCGCAACAGCCTCTCCACTTCAGCGCCTGGCACTACACGGCTGAGAACATTCACGCCGCACAGCACTGCAACGAACTGCGCCGCTGCGATGACATTACGCTTAATCTTGACCACCAGGTGCTGGGCTTAGGCTCCAATTCCTGGGGAAGTGAGGTACTGGAGAGCTGGCGCGTCTGGTTCAGTCCGTTCCGCTACGGCTTCACATTGCTCCCGCTCAATGGCGGCCGCATCGCCTCGATGGCGCTGGCACGCCAGCAATTCGGCACCGGTTTCTTCTCCATGGATTTGCACAGCGAGGCAGACAAATGATCGTTCTTGAGAGCCTGGAACAGTTTCAACAGCATTACCGTACGGGTCGCAAATGGCAGCGCTGCTCAGAAGCCATTAACAATATCGATAATATCTCGCCCGGCGTAGCCCATTCGATTGGCGATTCGCTGGCCTACCGTGTGACCAATGATGCCAGCACCGACGCGCTGTTTGTCGGGCATCGCCGCTATTTCGAGGTGCATTACTACCTTCAGGGCGCGCAGAAAATTGAATATGCCGCCAAAGATGCGCTTCAGACAGTGGAGTGTTACCGCGATGAGACCGATCGAGAATACCTGAAAGGCGTGGGTACCACCGAACAGGTGCGCGAGGGGCAGATCGTAATTTGTGAGAACCATGAGGCGTATCGCTTTATCAGCGAGGAGCCGGTCAAAAAAGTCATTCTCAATGTGACCATCGAAGACGGTTATTTCCATAACAAATAAAAAAACGAGCGGTGCCAATGAAGCACCGCTAGCCTCTTACCCGGAGAAACGTTATGTCTGAAACCACCAAACGCAATACCATCGGCAAATTCGGCCTGCTGTCGCTGACCTTTGCCGCCGTGTTTAGTTTTAACAACGTGATCAATAATAATATCGAACTCGGACTTGCCTCCGCGCCGATGTTCTTTTTAGCAACCCTGTTCTATTTTATCCCGTTCTGCTTAATTATCGCTGAGTTTGTCTCGTTGAATAAAAACTCAGAAGCTGGAGTTTATGCCTGGGTAAAAAGTTCACTCGGCGGGCGCTGGGCATTTATTACCGCTTATACATACTGGTTCGTGAATTTATTCTTCTTCACCTCGTTATTACCGCGCGTCATTGCCTATGCCTCTTATGCCTTTCTTGGCTATGAGTACATTCTCACACCATTTGCCACAACGGTGCTAAGTATGGTGCTGTTCGCCTTCTCAACGTGGGTCTCCACCAACGGGGCGAAGATGCTGGGGCCAATTACGTCTGTAACCTCCACGCTGATGCTGCTGCTGACGCTCTCTTACATTCTGCTGGCGGGCGCGGCGCTAATGGGTGGGGTGCAGCCCGCTGATCCGATTACCGTCGACGCGATGATCCCGCATTTTAACTGGGCATTCCTCGGCATTACCACCTGGATATTTATGGCTGCCGGGGGCGCGGAATCCGTCGCGGTGTACGTAAACGATGTGAAAGGCGGTTCGAAATCTTTCGTTAAAGTGATCATCCTGGCGGGGATCTTTATCGGCGTGCTGTACTCCATCTCCTCGGTACTGATCAACGTCTTTATCAGCAGCAAAGCGTTGAAGTTTACCGGGGGTTCGGTGCAGGTGTTCCACGGTCTGGCGGTGTGGTTTGGCCTGCCGGAAGTGTTGATGAACCGTTTCGTCGGTCTGGTTTCCTTTACCGCCATGTTCGGCTCCCTGCTGATGTGGACGGCGACGCCGGTCAAAATCTTTTTCTCGGAGATCCCGACCGGCATTTTTGGTCCGAAAACCGTGGCGCTGAACGAAAACGGCGTACCGGCGCGGGCGGCCTGGATCCAGTATTTGATTGTGATCCCACTGATGATTATCCCGACCATGGGCTCCAGTACCGCGCAGGAGCTGATGAACACCGTCATCAATATGACCGCAGCAGCCTCAATGTTACCGCCGCTGTTTATTATGCTGGCCTACCTCAACCTGCGTCGTAAGCTCGATCACCTGCCGCGCGATTTCAGGATGGGTTCACGAACCACGGGTATAACCATAGTGTCGATGCTGATTGTTATTTTCGCCATTGGTTTTGTGGCATCCACTTTCCCTACCGGTGCCAATATTCTGACGATTATTTTCTATAACGTCGGTGGCATTGTTTTATTCCTCGGATTTGCCTGGTGGAAATACAGCAAATACGTAAACGGATTATCAAAAGAACAACAAAAAATTGAAGCATCACCTGCCTCGAATATTAACTGAAATAAAAGGCATGGATTTTATCTCATTGGGATGAGTTTATGAAAATTAAACAAAAAACATTTTGGGCACTCGCTGCCCTCTCTTTCTGCTGCCCTGCTATTGCCGCAGAAGATGCCCGGCCCGCTGAACATGACGATACCAAAACACCGGCAATAACCTCCCCGTCATTTCGTTTTTATGGCGAGATGGGCGTCGGTGGGTATATGGATTTAGAAGGTCAGGATAAACATAAATACAGCGACGGCACTTATATTGAGGGCGGTCTGGAGATAAAACAGGGGAACTGGTTCGGCCTGATTTACGGCGAAGGCTGGACCGTACAGGCGGATCATCAGGGCAACGCTTGGGTGCCCGATCACAGCTGGGGCGGGTTTGAAGGTGGGATTAACCGCTTCTACGGCGGTTACAAAACCGATAACAGCACCGAGATCATGCTCAGCCTGCGCCAGGACTCGTCTCTCGATGACCTGCAATGGTGGGGCGATTTTACGCCGGATCTGGGTTATGTGATCCCCAACACCCGCGACATCTTGTACGCACTAAAGGTGCAAAACCTCTCCGGCAACCTGCGCTACAGCGTCACCGCCACGCCAGCGGGTCACCATGACGAAAGCAAGGCCTGGCTACACTTCGGCAAATACGATCGTTATGACGACAAATATACCTATCCGGCAATGGCGAATGGCTATATTCAGTACGACATCCTGAAAGATGTCACCTGGATGAACGGTCTTGAAATTACCGACGGTACAGGCCAGCTCTTTTTAACAGGCGTTTTGACACCCAACCTGGCGGCACGCGCGTGGCATCATACCGGACGGGCAGATGGACAGAACGTCTCCGGCACTGAGAGCGGATTTATGGTCAGCGCCATGGTGGAAGCCCTGAAAGGCGTTTATCTCTCCACTGCTTACAGCTACGCGAAACATCGTCCGGACGATGCGGCTGAAAAAACTACCTCGTTTATGCAGTTCGGGATTTGGTACGAGTACGGCGGCGGGCGTTTTGCCACCGCTGCCGACAGCCGCTTCTATATGAAAAATGCCTCCGGCGACCCGAGCGATCAGGTCTTCCTGATGCAATACTTCTACTGGTAAAAAGGATCTACCACCATGAAATACGTCCTCACGCCGCTGGCCTGCGCGCTGGCGCTCAGTTTTTCGGCTCACGCCGCCACCGCAACTGACTTCAAAAACGTCATCAACCGTACCGGCGCGCCGCTCTTCATGCAGGATTTCGACAACGACGACCACCAGCGGTTTAATCCCTTTTTTGATATGGGTGCCTGGCATGGGCATTTGCTGCCGGACGGGCCGCAGACCCAGGGCGGATTTCCCGGCGTAGCGCTGCTCACCGAAGAGTACATCAACTTTATGGCGACGAATTTTGATCGCCTGTCCGTTTACCAGAACGGTAAAAAAGTGGATTTCACCCTTGAAGCCTACAGCCTCCCTGGCGCGTTGGTGCAGAAACTGAGCGCCAGGGATGTTCAGATCGTGATGACGCTGCGCTTTGCTTCTGCGCGTACTTCGCTGCTTGAAACCCGTATTACCAGCAAAACGCCGCTGGAGCTGGTGTGGGACGGCGAGCTGCTGGAAAAACTGGAGGCCAAAGAGGGCAAGCCGCGTTCGGATAAAACCATCGACAGCGCATATCCTGATTATCAGCGTAAAATTGTAGCCACGCGCGACGGCCTGAAGGTGACCTTCGGCAAGGTACGCTCCACCTGGGATCTGCTCACCTCCGGCAGTTCCGAATATCAGTTACACCGCTCTCTTCCTGCCGAGACCACCGTTGACGGACATCGCTTTACCAGCCGGGCACAGATTTCCGGCAGCACCACGCTGTACACTACCTACTCCCATCTGCTGAACGCCGATGACGTCGCGCGTGAACAGCCGCAGATCCGCGACATTCTGGCGCGTCCGGCCTACTTTATGGCCGCCTCGCAAGCGCGCTGGGAGAGGTATTTACAACAAGGGTTAACCAACCCGCACGCGACTCCAGAACAAACGCGCGTGGCGGTGAAAGCCATCGAGACGTTGAACGGTAACTGGCGTTCGCCAGGCGGCGCGGTGCGTTTTAACACGGTGACGCCCTCCGTAACCGGACGCTGGTTCTCCGGCAACCAGACCTGGCCGTGGGACACCTGGAAACAGGCATTTGCCATGGCGCATTTCAACCCGGAGATCGCCAAAGAGAACATCCGCGCGGTCTTCTCCTGGCAGATCAAACCCGACGATCCGGTGCGCCCGCAGGATACCGGATTTGTGCCGGATTTAATCGCCTGGAACCTGAGCCCGGAACGAGGCGGCGACGGCGGTAACTGGAACGAGCGTAACACCAAGCCGAGCCTGGCGGCATGGTCGGTGATGGAGGTGTATAACACCACGCAGGATAAAGCCTGGCTTGCCGAGATGTATCCAAAACTGGTTGCCTATCACGACTGGTGGCTGCGTAACCGCGATCATAACGGCAACGGCGTGCCGGAGTACGGTGCGACGCGTGATAAGGCCCATAACACCGCTACCGGCGAGATGCTGTTCACGGTGAAAAAAGGTGATAAAGAAGAGTCGCTTTCCGGCCTGAATAACTACGCACGGATAATTGATAACGGCCAGTACGACAGCCTGGAGATCCCCGCGCAGGTGGCCGCCTCGTGGGAGTCCGGGCGCGATGATGCCGCCGTATTCGGATTTATCGATAAAGCGCAGCTGGATAAGTACGTTGAAAACGGCGGGAAACGCAGCGACTGGACGGTTAAATTTGCCGAAAACAGGAGTAAAAAAGGCGATCTGTTAGGGTATTCCTTATTACAGGAGTCCGTTGACCAGGCAAGCTATATGTACAGCGACAATCACTATCTGGCGCAGATGGCGAGCCTGCTGGGTAAAGAGCAGGAGGCCAGCCACTATCGCCAGCTGGCAGATAAGCTCGCAACCTATATCAACACCTGCATGTTCGATGCGAAAAGCGGGTTTTACTATGACCTTCGTATCGAGGATAAGCCGCTGGCGAACGGCTGTGCGGGCAAACCTATCGTCGAGCGTGGTAAAGGGCCGGAAGGCTGGTCTCCGCTGTTTAACGGTGCCGCGACGCAGGAACATGCGGATGCCGTGGTCAAGGTGATGCTGGATCCGAAGGAGTTCAATACCTGGGTACCGCTCGGCACCGCCGCGCTGACAAACCCGGCGTTCGGCGCAGACATATACTGGCGCGGCCGGATCTGGGTCGATCAGTTCTGGTTTGGACTAAAAGGCATGGAACGTTACGGCTATCGTGAGCAGGCGCAAACCCTCGCCGAAACCTTCTTTAAGCATGCGAAAGGGTTAACCTCGGACGGCCCGATTCAGGAGAACTATAACCCCCTGACCGGAGCACAGCAGGGCGCACCTAACTTCTCCTGGAGCGCGGCGCATTTGTATATGCTGTATAACGACTTTTTCCGTAAGAGCGATCGGTGATGCCCTCGTGCCCGGTGGCGGCTACGCCTTACCGGGCCTACGGTTCTAAAAAGTAGGCCGGGTAAGCGACAGCGCCACCCGGCAAAACCCTACCTTGTGATCCACAGCGTGGGCCAGGCATCTGGTCCATTCCAGTTATCACAGCTTGGCTCTTCCGCGTAGCGTACCAGGCGGAAGCGCTGGCCGTTAAAACGCCAGCGGGTCTGGATCCCACAGTCGCCAATCCCGCGTCCCAGCGCCAGCGTGGTCAGCTCGCGCGTTTTTTCGTCGAAGCTGGCATTCATCAGCTCCATGTCGCTACTCTGGCTGGAAGGGGTAAACGGCAGGCGCAATCTCACGCTCCTGGCCGAAAATGGTTTTTTACGCGACACCAGCCACGCCAGGTCGACGGTGTTGTACGCCCCCGCCTCACAGCTGATGATCATCAGCGCTTTGTCATCGGTCAGCGCGGTCACGCGCACTTCACGCCGGTTCGGATCGAGAGAGCACTGGCTGTGGTTCATGCGCCAGGTACCGTAATCCAGCAGATCGTTGAGTTCGTTATGCGTCAGCGGCGTTGGCGTGGGGTTCACCACCGCCACCTTTTTTAATGCCGGCGCAGGCGGCACGCTCAGCGGTGGACTATCCCCTTTTTTAATCCACGCCGTTTCACTTCCGACGCGTTTTTGCTGGGCATCGATAAACAGCAGCGCCGCTTTCAGACCGGCCAGAGAAATTGTCTGCTTCCCCCCGCGCAGGGTCAGCGCCTGCCCTTCCTGAATGGTTTTCAGAAACGTGGTGATGGTGGCCGTATCGTCTGTTTTAAGATGCCAGGGGGCTAACTGCCAGTGTTGCGACGTGAGTTTAAGCGGCACATTGTCGAGCAGCAGGCGCGGGGCGATGTCAGGCTCTTTCACCGGTGGCGCCGAAAGCCCGCCGAGATCGATGCGCAGGCTGGCGTCCGTTTTTGCCCCCGCACTGCGGCTCAGCGTCATGACCAGACCGCGATGCTCGCCGGTATTGCGCGCTACGCAGAAGTTCTGGTTATTGCAGGTCACCTGCCAGTCTGAAAAAGACTGCTGCGCAGGCGCAGCCCACACCAAAGGCGCGGGAAGCACGCAAATGAAGAAGAGAAGATAAACGCAGTAGCGCATGAACGGCACAGCCCCGGAAACGAATAGGTCAATCTGGGGCGTATCTTCGTGCCCTGGGCGGGCTGGCTCAATCGGATTTATCGGATAGATTTATCTGAAATACAACTTATCGCGCTTCCGCCGCCGCATTCATCAGCCCGCTGGTTTGCAGATACTGCAACAGGATCACCGCTTTACCGTCGCGGATCTCGCCGCGTTTCACCATGTCGACAGCCTGAGCGAAAGGCATTTCCAGCACTTCAATGTCTTCATCGTCCACGCCGCCGCCCCGGTGCGTGCGCTGAGCATCGGTATATTCCGCAATGAAGAAGTGAACCAGCTCGGTAACCCCGCCAGGGGACATAAACAGCTCAAAGACTTTCTGCACCGCACCCACTTCAAAACCCGTCTCCTCAATGGCTTCTTTGCGGATACACACTTCCGGCTCATCGTCATCAAGCAGACCTGCACAGGTTTCAATCAGACGTCCGTCCGCGTTGCCATTGACCCATGTCGCGATGCGAAACTGGCGGATCAGCACCACGCTTTGCTTTTCACGGTTATACAGCACGATGGTTGCACCATTGCCCCGGTCGTAGACTTCGCGTTTATGGCGAATGACGTCCCCGTTCTTACGGGTGAGATCGTAAGTGATGTTACGCAGGACAAAGTAATTTTCAGAAAGGATTTTGTCTTTAATAACGGTAATGTTCAGGGACATACGGGCTCCACGGCAAAATGAGTCTGTTTATACTACGCCGTGAAGCCCGCTTTGTCGCCCGTCTGCATTAATGCATGTTGCGCGGCGGCACGCCAAGCCAGTCCATGATCCCCTGCGCGGCATGACGCCCTTCCGCCATCGCGGTGACCACCAGATCCGCACCGCGTACCGCATCACCGCCAGCAAAAATCTGCGGATTCGAGGTCTGGTAGCGATAACGGCTCTCCACGGAGGCCCTGATGCGCCCCCAGTCGTCGGTGTCGACGCCCTGCGCCTGAAGCCACGGCATGGCGTGCGGATTAAAACCAAACGCCATGATCACCGCATCCGCTGGCATGACAAACTCACTGCCCGCCACCGGGACTGGACGACGCCGCCCCTGCGCATCCGGCTCGCCCAGCCTGGTGCGCAGCATCCGGATACCGTTAACCTTCCCGTCGGTATCCAGCGTGAGCTCAACCGGCTGGACATTAAATTCAAACGCTGCGCCCTCTTCTTTCGCGTTTTTAACCTCTTTCTTTGAGCCCGGCATGTTGGCCTCGTCCCGCCGATAGGCGCAGGTGACTTTCGCCGCGCCATGCCGCAGCGCGGTGCGCACGCAGTCCATCGCCGTATCGCCCCCGCCGAGCACCACCACGTTTAAACCCTGTGTGTCGATAAACGGTTCGTCTGCGGCAGGATCAAGGCCCATCACGTTCCGCGTGTTTGCCACTAAAAACGGCAGCGCGTCGTACACGCCCGGCGCGTCTTCGTGAGGGATACCCGCTTTCATGGAACGATAGGTCCCTACGCCGATGAACAGGGCATCGTAGTCGTTTTGCAGTTGGGCCATCGACACGTCTTTTCCCACCTCGCAGTTCAGCTCGAAGCGGATGCCCATCGCGCTGAATATCTCTCTGCGCCGCGCTAACAGGGATTTATCCAGCTTGAAGGCCGGAATACCAAAGGTCAGCAATCCGCCGATTTCCGGATGGCGGTCGTAGACCGTCACACCGACGCCGCTGCGCACCAGTACGTCGGCGCAGGCCAGCCCTACCGGACCGGCACCGATGATGGCGACGCGCTTACCGACCGGCTTAACGTGGCTGACGTCCGGCGTCCAGCCCATCGCCAGCGCCCGATCCGAGATATACCGTTCGATATTCCCGATGGTTACTGCACCTGACGCATCCCGCAGGGTGCAGGCGCCTTCACATAATCGATCCTGTGGGCAGACGCGGCCGGTAATTTCCGGTAAACAGTTAGTCTGGTGAGAAAGCTCAGCCGCACCGACGATATCCCCCGCCCTGATCCGCTCAATCCACTGCGGAATGTGGTTATGCAGCGGGCAGGTCCACTCGCAAATGCTGTGCTCGCCACATTTCAGGCACCGGGATGCCTCGCGCTGCGCCTGTTCCGGGCGAAACGGCAGGTAGATCTCGTTAAAATGGCCCGTGCGCGCGTCGGGGCTGAGCTTATCCGGCTCACCGCGCGCCGGGGTGTTTTGCATCTGTTGCCATTTGGTTTGCGAAGGGACTGACTGAACCGCCTCGCTGTGCCACGGCAGTGCGTCCAGCCTTGCGCTGCGCTGTCGGCGCTGCTTAACCAGCTTATCCAGCACGGCTGGGGTGGCGAGCGTAAGCACCTCCGCCGGACAGTTTTCAACGCAGGCCGGGCCTTGCGGCCTTTCCAGACAGAGGTCGCATTTGTGTGCCGAGGCCTTTACGCTGTCGTTTTCCAGGGGGGCGATCAGCATGTCCATCGTGCCAAACGGACAGGCCACCACGCAGGCTTTACAGCCAATGCATTTTTGTTGATTGACCTGTACGCTGTCGCTGTGTTGCGTGATGGCTCCGTTCGGGCAGCTTTGCGCGCAGGGCGCGTTTTCACAGTGGTGGCAGGTCACGGGGCTTTTTCGCAATCCTGAGGTAAGGACCGTAATGCGGGGATGAAAATGGCGCTCACTCAGCGCGTGCTGCTCCCCGTTGTGCGCCATCACACAGGCAACTTCGCAGGCGCGACAACCGATACACTGTTGAGCGTTGGCCATAATAAAACGATTCATAACAACACCTGTTTTTGGTTCAATAACCTTATTTTTTCTATTGTTATCGTATTTACCCACAGCGGCATGGCGACGCAATGTTCAAATGCCCAGGAAGGCGAACTATTTCCAGTGAACCTGTGGCAGATCAATTTAATTCAGGAAGCTGATGAGTGACCGTTAAACGCCCCGTATCGGGAAGCCTGGCTCGGGCTTTCTTTTCGATGATTGTCTTGTCCGTTCTGATCAGCGCCATTGCGCTGGTTACACTCGCCAGCAGCCAGCGCGACGCCGAGGCGATTAATATCGCCGGTTCGCTGCGTATGCAGAGCTACCGCCTGGGCTACGAAATGCAGCGCGCCGGCCCATCGCTGGCAGAGCACCGCGCGGTCTGGCAAAAAACGCTGAGCGCGCCTGCGTTGCAGAAGCTAAACCGCTGGTATGTGCCAGAGGACGTCAAACAGCGTTACCAGCAGTTGCACCTTGGCTGGCAGGAGATGGACACGCGCATCGCCAGCGGCGATACCGGGTGGTATCAGAACCACATTGAGGATTTCGTGGGCCGGATAGATTCCTTTGTGCTGGCGCTACAGCACTACACCGAACATAAAATTCAGCTGGTGATTTTCATGTCGCTGACGGGTGGCCTGGGCATCCTGCTGCTGGCGGTGGTGACCCTGCGGCGCATCCGCCGTCAGGTTGTGCTGCCGCTGAATAATCTGGTGGCGGCGAGCGAGCGTATCGAACAGGGGCAATTCGACACTCCCGCGCCGGATACTACGCTTCCCAACGAGCTGGGCCAGCTTTCCCGCGCCTTCAACCATATGTCGGCGGAATTACACACCCTGTACCGTTCACTTGAGCGCTCCGTTGCTGAAAAAACCCGCCACCTGAATGAAGCGCATCAGCAGCTCGAAATGCTGTTCAAATGCTCACAGGCGTTGAATACCGGGCAGATAGACAGCCACTGCTTCCGGCATATTTTGCAGATTGTGCATGACTATACGCAGATGAATTACCTGCAATTGCGCACCAGTGACGACTGGCAGCTTTACGAAGGACAGGAGTCCCCGGGCGAGAAAATGCACAATTTACCGGTGTTAATGCAGGACACCCTGTACGGCGAACTGCGCTGGCAAAGCGCGACCGGGGATGTTCCGCTGCCGCTCATGGAAAGCGTGGCGACGATGCTGGGCCGGGGGCTCTATTTCAATCAGGCGCAGAAACATTATCAGCAGCTGCTGCTGATGGAGGAGCGCGCCACCATCGCGCGCGAGCTGCATGATTCGCTGGCGCAGGTGCTCTCCTATTTGCGTATTCAGCTTACGCTGCTGAAGCATGCCGTGCCGGGCGACAATGCCCCGGCGCAGGCTATCATCACGGACTTCTCCCGCGAGCTGAATAACGCCTGGCATCAGCTACGCGAGCTGCTCACCACCTTCCGCCTGACGCTCAATCACGCCAATCTTCCTGCCGCGCTACAGGAGTCTCTCGACGGGTTGCAAAGCCAGACCCGCGCGAAGCTGGTGCTCGACTGCCGTCTCTCATCGCTGGCGCTGGACGCACAAAAACAGGTGCACCTCTTACAGATTGTGCGTGAGGCAGTGCTGAATGCGATTAAACATGCCGACGCGAGCGAGATTGTGGTCAGCTGCGTCACCACCGCGGACGGCACTCACACGGTCACGATCCGCGACAACGGCATTGGTATCGGCGACGCCAGCGAACCGCCGGGGCATTACGGGCTGAATATCATGCGCGAACGCGCGGGACGGCTCGGCGGGACATTACACTTTTCTCAGCCGCCACAGGGCGGGACACAGGTCAGCGTAACGTTCCAGACGCCTGCGGCCCAGGCTGAAAAATAGCGAGAAAGAAGGCGCGCTGAAAAAAGCGCATGATAATTTACATTATCTCCTTTATTTCTCCACGTTTGACCTGGGCCTTACCGCTAAAGTTAGGCGGGCAATAAACAATAATGACGTGCAGCAAAACGAGGTCACACTTTAATGGCGAATTTTTTCATCGATCGCCCCATTTTTGCCTGGGTGCTTGCAATCCTGTTGTGTCTGACGGGTGTCCTGGCGATTACGTCCCTTCCTGTTGAGCAATACCCTGACCTCGCGCCCCCCAACGTGCGTATCACGGCGAACTACCCTGGCGCCTCGGCACAGACGCTGGAAAATACCGTCACCCAGGTTATCGAGCAGAACATGACGGGTCTCGATAACCTGATGTACATGTCCTCACAGAGCAGCGCCACGGGCCAGGCGACGGTAACCCTGAGCTTTACGGCGGGCACGGATCCGGATGAAGCGGTGCAGCAGGTGCAAAACCAGCTGCAATCGGCCCTGCGTAAACTGCCTCAGGCGGTGCAGAACCAGGGGGTGACCGTGCGTAAAACCGGTGACACCAATATTTTGACCATCGCGTTTGTTTCAACCGATGGCTCGATGGATAAGCAGGACATCGCGGACTACGTCGCCAGTAATATTCAGGACCCGCTCAGCCGTATCAACGGCGTGGGTGATATCGACGCCTACGGCTCGCAGTACTCCATGCGTATCTGGCTGGATCCCAACAAGCTGAACAGCGTGCAGATGACCGCCAAAGATGTCACCGACGCTATCGAATCGCAGAACGCCCAGATTGCCGTGGGGCAGCTCGGCGGTACCCCGTCCGTGGATAACCAGGCGCTTAACGCCACCATCAACTCCCAGTCGCTGCTCCAGACACCTGAACAGTTCCGCAATATCACGCTACGCGTGAATCAGGACGGTTCGGAAGTGCGTCTGGGGGATGTCGCCACCGTGGAAATGGGGGCGGAAAAATATGACTACCTGAGCCGCTTCAACGGCAATGCCGCGTCCGGGCTGGGGGTGAAACTGGCCTCCGGCGCCAACGAAATGGCGACCGCGCAGCGGGTGCTAGAGCGTCTGGATGAGCTGTCGCATTTCTTCCCGCACGGACTGGAGTACAAAGTCGCCTACGAAACCACCTCGTTCGTAAAAGCCTCCATCGAAGATGTGGTGAAAACCCTGCTCGAAGCTATCGCGCTGGTGTTCCTCGTGATGTACCTGTTCCTGCAAAACTTCCGCGCTACGCTGATCCCCACGATTGCGGTGCCGGTGGTGCTGCTGGGTACCTTTGCGGTGCTGTATGCCTTCGGTTACAGCATCAACACCCTGACCATGTTCGCCATGGTGCTGGCCATCGGTCTGCTGGTGGATGATGCCATCGTGGTGGTGGAAAACGTTGAGCGCATCATGAGCGAGGAAGGGCTTTCGCCCCGCGAGGCCACGCGCAAATCGATGGGACAGATTCAGGGCGCGCTGGTCGGTATCGCCATGGTGCTGTCGGCGGTATTTATCCCGATGGCGTTTTTTGGCGGCACCACGGGCGCGATTTATCGCCAGTTCTCGATCACCATCGTCTCTGCAATGGTGCTCTCCGTACTGGTGGCGATGATCCTTACCCCTGCCCTGTGCGCGACGCTGCTGAAACCGCTGCATAAGGGCGAACACCACGGTCAAAAAGGCTTCTTCGGCTGGTTTAACCGCATGTTTAACCGCAATGCGGCGCGCTATGAAGCGGGCGTGGGTCAAGTACTGCACCGCAGCGTGCGCTGGATGGTGGTTTATGTCCTGCTGCTCGGCGGCATGGTCTTTCTGTTCCTGCGGCTGCCAACCTCGTTCCTGCCGCTGGAAGATCGCGGCATGTTTATCACCTCCGTACAGTTACCCAGCGGCTCGACCCAGCAGCAGACCCTGAAAGTGGTGCAGAAGGTTGAGAACTACTTCCATACTCAGGAGAAAGACAACGTGGTCTCCGTCTTCTCCACCGTCGGCTCTGGCCCTGGCGGTAACGGGCAGAACGTGGCGCGTATGTTTGTGCGCCTGAAAGACTGGGACCAGCGCGACAGCGATACCGGCTCCTCCTTTGCCATCATTGAACGTGCAACCAAAGCGTTCAACAAAATCAAGGAAGCGCGCGTTTTCGCCAGCAGCCCGCCCGCCATCAGCGGCCTGGGCAGCTCAGCCGGGTTTGATATGGAGCTTCAGGATCACGCGGGTGCCGGGCATGACGCGTTGATGGCTGCTCGCGACAAGCTGCTGGAGCTGGCCGGGAAAGATCCGCAGCTTACCCGCGTTCGTCATAACGGTCTGGATGACAGCCCTCAGCTACAGGTGGATATTGACCAGCGTAAAGCGCAGGCGCTGGGCGTCTCCATCGACGACATTAACGACACCCTGCAAACGGCATGGGGCTCAAGCTACGTGAATGACTTTATGGATCGCGGCCGCGTGAAGAAGGTCTACGTTCAGTCTGCCGCCAAATACCGCATGCTGCCGGACGATATCAACCGCTGGTATGTGCGCAATAACACCGGCGGCATGGTGCCGTTCTCGGCGTTTGCGACGTCACGCTGGGAGACCGGTTCACCGCGTCTGGAGCGTTACAACGGCTATTCGGCGCTGGAGATTGTCGGTGAAGCCGCGCCGGGCGTCAGTACCGGTACCGCATTGGATATAATGGAAAAACTGGTTCAGCAGTTGCCGACCGGCTTTGGCCTGGAGTGGACGGCGATGTCCTACCAGGAACGGCTTTCCGGCGCTCAGGCGCCTGCCTTGTATGCCCTTTCGCTGCTGGTGGTGTTCCTCTGTCTGGCGGCGCTGTATGAAAGCTGGTCAGTGCCGTTCTCGGTGATGCTGGTGGTGCCTCTCGGGGTCATCGGAGCGCTGCTGGCAACCTGGATGCGCGGCCTGGAAAATGATGTCTATTTCCAGGTCGGACTCCTCACCGTAATCGGATTGTCGGCGAAAAACGCCATTCTGATCGTCGAATTTGCCAATGAGATGAATGCCAAAGGTCACGAACTGATGGCCGCCACGCTGCACGCCTGTCGTCAGCGCCTGCGCCCGATCCTGATGACTTCTCTGGCGTTTGTGTTTGGCGTCCTGCCGATGGCCACCAGCTCCGGCGCAGGCTCCAGCAGCCAGCACGCGGTGGGAACGGGCGTTATGGGGGGAATGATTTCGGCGACGATTCTGGCTATCTATTTCGTACCGCTGTTCTTTGTGCTGGTACGCCGTCGTTTCCCGCTGAAGGATAAGCCGGAATAACACGTTGAAATAAAAAAGGCGGCTTTACAGGCCGCCTTTTTATTGTGTGATTCTTTCACACTATGGTTATTTTAGTTAATTAAGTGCTCTTGCATTTCTTACCGGAAATTCATTTACGAAGCATGCCTTCGATAAAATCTTTCCAGTTCCCCAGTTCACGTTCAATCATAACAACCTCTCTTATTATTATGCGCATTCTACGAAAACGTATCATCATTGTGAAGCCACTTTAACCGATTGCTGTGATTGAGCCCCGCTGTGCTGGTAGGTTTAGGATCACTATGAGCGTTGTCGGGTAAATTTTATGTGACCTACAGCAATATTTTGAAATAGTCGGAAAAATGACAGCATTTTTAATTTCCCCCTGAGTTTATTGGCAATTTAAACAGGGTGGACAACTATGCTTAAAAGATGAAAGACTATTCAGCTTACAGCTGTTCGTTGAATTATGGAGAATTGTAAATCCCGAAAAATTCCGAATGTGTTATATTCCACTTAAGGATATATCTTCGAAAATATTGAACATTTAATCCACAAAAGAACAAAAGGATTCACTATGGTTGTGATGTACGGCATTAAGAATTGCGACACGATTAAAAAAGCCCGCCGCTGGCTGGAAGCACACAACATCGACTATCGCTTCCACGATTACCGTGCCGACGGGCTTGACCCCGCGTTTCTCCATTCCGCCATCAACGAACTGGGGTGGGAAGCGCTACTGAATACCCGCGGGACCACCTGGCGAAAACTGGATGAATCTCTCCGGACCACGATCAACGACGCCGACAGCGCAGCCAAACTGATGCTTGAAATGCCGGCAATCATCAAACGCCCATTGCTCTGCAAGCCAGGTGAGCCTATGCTGCTGGGTTTCAGTGAAACCCTTTATTCAGATTTATTCGTTGAGGTGTAGTCTATGTCATGCCCGGTCATTGAGCTGACTCAGCAGCTTATTCGCCGTCCTTCCCTTAGCCCGGACGACGCAGGTTGTCAGGCATTAATGATTGAGCGCCTGCGTGCCATCGGTTTTACCGTGGAGCACATGGATTTTGGCGATACGCAGAACTTCTGGGCATGGCGCGGTCAGGGAGAGACGCTGGCGTTTGCCGGACATACTGACGTAGTTCCCGCAGGCGACGCAGACCGCTGGATCAACCCGCCTTTTGAGCCGACCATCCGCGACGGCATGCTTTTCGGACGCGGCGCTGCGGACATGAAAGGTTCTCTGGCTGCGATGGTCGTGGCGGCAGAGCGTTTCGTCGCCCAGCATCCGAACCATAAAAACCGTCTTGCGTTTTTGATTACCTCCGATGAAGAAGCCAGCGCCCACAACGGCACCGTGAAGGTCGTTGAGGCGCTGATGGCGCGCAATGAACGTCTGGACTACTGTCTGGTGGGCGAACCGTCCAGCACCGAAGTGGTGGGTGATGTGGTGAAAAATGGCCGCCGTGGATCCCTGACCTGTAATTTGACTATTCATGGCGTGCAGGGCCACGTTGCCTATCCGCACCTGGCGGATAACCCGGTACACCGCGCCGCGCCGATGCTGAACGAACTGGTGGGCATTGAATGGGATAAAGGCAACGAATTTTTCCCGCCAACCAGCATGCAGATAGCCAACATCAAGGCTGGCACCGGCAGCAACAACGTCATTCCCGGCGATCTCTTCGTCCAGTTTAACTTCCGCTTCAGCACCGAACTGACCGACGAGATGATCAAAGCGCGCGTGATTGCGCTGCTCGAGAAATATCAGCTGCGCTATACCCTCGACTGGTGGCTGTCTGGCCAGCCGTTCCTGACCCAGCGCGGTAAACTGGTGGATGCAGTCGTTAACGCCATTGCGCACTATAATGAAATTAAGCCACAGCTGCTGACAACGGGCGGCACGTCTGACGGACGCTTTATCGCCCGCATGGGCGCACAGGTTGTCGAACTGGGTCCGGTTAACGCGACGATTCACAAAATCAATGAATGCGTGAACGCTGCCGATTTACAACTGCTGGCCCGCATGTATCAACGTATTATGGAGCAGCTCGTCGCCTGACGGGTGCTTAAAGAGGATTAGCGAATGGACTGGCTTTCAAAGTACTGGTGGATTCTGGTGTTGGTATTTCTGGTAGGCGTGCTACTTAACGTGATTAAAGATCTCAAGCGCGTTGACCATAAAAAGTTCCTTGCCAACAAACCGGATCTTCCGCCGCACCGTGATTTTAACGACAAGTGGGACGATGAAGACGACTGGCCGAAGAAGGACCAGAAGAAGTAATCGCTCTGTTTCCCCTCTCCCTAAAGAGAGGGGGACACCTCACATAAACTCGACGATATCATCGTCATTCGGCTTACCGCCGCTGAGCGCTTCATCAAAGTAGTGCTTCGGTACGGTATAACGCAGATGATCGAGCGCGAACTGCATGCTGCGATCGTCAATGGCATGCCCCAGATCGTCTACGATATCCAGCGTCACATCTCCGCCCTCGCGCATCAGCGTCTCCTGGGCAGCCACCGCATGCGAAAGCTCAATTACCCGGTCTTCCCCCCCATGAATGAGATGGATCGTGGTCTGCGTGGTCGCGCTTTGCGGTAACGTCGCAAAACGCCCGTTAAAGGCAATCACGCGGGACACCAGTCCGGGCTGCGCTTTTACGCTTTCCAGCGACATGATTGAGCCCTGAGAGAAGCCAATCAGCGCCGTTGCGTCGGCGCCTACGCCGCTCTGCTGCTGCCAGTAACACACGGTATCGATAAAGGCTGGCATAGCGGCATCAATACGCGCCTGACGATTCTCCTCCGTCACGCCCTCGACGGAAAACCACTGCCGCCCGTCCGGACCGCACGGCTCCACGCCGCCGATGCTGACGATCAGCGCGTGTGGGAAAACGGGTGCAAACCAGCTGCCAATCTGTCCCATATTGACGGCATTGTCGCCCACGCCATGAAACAGAAGCAGGAGCTGTTTAGCAGGTGTACCCGGGCTTTGCACAACAAAATGGTCATGTTTCATGGCGATCTCCTTAATTGATAAGCAGGATTTTACGCCTCTGCGGGGTAATGACCATGCCACTTTACTGAAGAACTCATTGAAAAAATTGCCATTGCAAAATGTCGGCTTTCAGCTGCTGGCTACGGGAGTAATCAAGCCTTTCAAGCGCGTGAGCGGTTTCCTCGCGTAGCTTCGCCAGCAACGCTTTGCGCCCGAAATCGTGCGTATTCCCTTCCATTTTCCCCCGCAGCGCCGGAAGTGGCATGTCCACGGCTAACAACAACCGCGTCAGCGCCGCAACCGAAGTTGAAAACGCCCGGTGAGCAAAGGCAAACCCCGCCAGCTCCAGCCAGTCGTCACTATTAAGGGTAGCTTCCCATGCATCCGTCACCGGGATCTTTTCGCCATTCCAGGCCGACAGGACGCGCATATCACGACATAACCGCTGATGCGCCTGTTCGCAGAGCTGATGCCCCGCCTCGCTCAGCGGCAGCAACGCCATCGCCGTATAGCACCCGCTGCTGGCTTCCCGGTGGCTGCCCATTCGCACCAGCACAAACCCGCACTGCCGCCAGAAACGCCACAGCTCGTCGGTATAGCCAAAGCTGACCGAGAGATAATCTTCTCCGCTGGCACTGCGGATCAGCCGCTGGCCGATGCCTTCCCGCTGGCGATGGGGATGAACCGCAATGCGGCTGACGCGTCGGCCTTTCAGCGTCGCCGCGAGCGGCGAGCCGCCGTGCGCTGCCAGCGACTGCGCCACCAGATTTCCACGCGGCCGACGAAAGCCCGCCCAGACTGCGCGGCTAAGTTCAGGGGGTAATCCCCCCTCCTCCACCAGCCAGAGCGCGCCCGCGATCTCCGCGCCCGCCTGAGCAACAGCAAAGTGCTGGCCGGGGGCGTCCATCATCCGGCGTAAATCGAGGGGTGACGTCCGGTAGTGCGCGGCGCAAAGCAGTTCATACACGCCTGCCCCGCGCGTCGGATCGCTCTCCCACATCCCGGGCTCCAGCGACGTTAAACGTACCTCGCCTTCCGGTTTGCGATCGATAAGCGCATCGTCGAACAGCAGCGCGTTCGCCAATATCCGCTCAAGGGGGCATCCGGCAGCCCAGCGAACTGGCGTGGATAAGGTATAACGCCGCAGCCCGCTGAACCGGGCGCAGAACTTCAGCAGGAATCCCCTGCCCGTGCCTTCATAACCCTGCACCGTGGTGGTCAGCAACACGCGGGGAAAGCGCGACGCCAGCTTCTCCAGCAGCGGGCCGGGAATGGCGGCCGCCTCATCGACAATCAGCCAGTCAGCTTCCGTGGTGGAGGCCAGCAGCGCATCCGGGGCCATAAAGTGGAAATGTTCCCCTGCGAAACGCGCGATGACATCCGTCGCCCCTTTTGCCGGTGCCGTCACGACTGCACTCCCCTGAATGCCGCTCAGCAACATGCCCGCCAGGGCGGACTTCCCGCGTCCGCGCGGCGCCGTCACGGCGGCCACGCCAGCAGGCATGGTCAGAAGAGCGTCGAGGATCTCAGCCTGCTCGCGCTGCGGTTCACCGTTAGCGGGCTGCCAGGCGGGTAAATCTGGCGCAACGGGAAGGCACAGAGGACGATGTTGATGCCAGACGATGGCATCTGAATCGGCGGCAAGCGTCCGGCAAAAGTGGTGAACAAAGTGCGGGGTGGCGATCGGCTCGGCACTGTCGCTCCAGCGCAGAGAATCCGCGTCGGGCCTGTTAGCCCAGACGGAGAACGGCGGCACCAGCAGCACCAGAAGGCTTCCGGCGCGCAGGGTCCCGCTGAGGGCGGCGAAGGCCGAGACGTCAAACCCGCGACGCGCGTCAAAAACGGCGTGCAGGTATTCACGTCCCAGCAGGCCGCTGATGGCCTTAGAGGGGTTTTCTTCCAGCCACAGCCAGTCTCCTGGTAACGTATCGCGCAGAATGGTCGCCTGGCTCAACGTCCACGCTTCATCGCCGCTAAGCACCACCAGCCGGCGGTGCCCGGTACGCTGAAGCTGGTTGACCAGCTGTTCAAACCCCAACATCACATAGCTTTGCCGAAGGTATTACACTGCGACGGGTTGCCGCTGTCGAAGCCACGCTTAAACCAGCTGTAGCGCTGCTCCGAGGTGCCATGGGTAAAGCTGTCCGGCACAACGCGCCCCTGGCTCTGCTGCTGCAAGCGATCGTCACCAATCGCCTGTGCGGCATTCAGGGCCTCTTCCAGATCGCCTGTTTCCAGCACGCCCTGCTGCTGCATGCTGTGTCCCCAGACGCCAGCGAAGCAGTCGGCCTGAAGCTCCATGCGTACGGACAGACGATTCACCTCCGCCTGAGAAGCATTCTGCTGCATCTGACGCACTTTAGGCTCAATGCCGAGGAGCTTCTGCACGTGGTGGCCGACTTCATGCGCGATCACGTAGCCCTGGGCAAAATCGCCGTCGGCGCCCAGCTTGCTTTTCATGTCGTCATAGAAGGAGAGATCGATATAGACGGTGCTGTCCGCCGGGCAGTAGAACGGCCCCATAACGGACTGCCCGGTGCCGCAGCCGGTGCGGGTTGCGCCCCGGTACATCACCAGTTTTGGCGGCTGATAAGTCCGCCCCATTTTCTCGAACTGCTGACCCCAGGTATCTTCGGTCGTCGCGAGAATAACGGAAGTAAATTTCGCCGCTTCATCTTCATTCGGGCTGATGGAGCGCTGAGAATACTGCTGCTGTTGCCCGGTTTCACCGGTCATCAAACCGGTCAGGTCGACGCCGTAGTAGCCCGCCACCAGCACAACGACCAGCAGAATAATGCCGCCCTTGCCGCTGGGTAACCGGAAACCTGGCCCGCCCATAGACGGACCACCGCCACCACTGCTGCGTCTGTCTTCTACGTTGTCACTTTCACGACGCCCTTGCCAGCGCATAAACACCTCGAACTATTCCATTTATAATAGCTATGATCGTAGGCGGTTAATGAAAGGATTACCATATTAACAAGGATAAGACGCCAAAGGATGCCAACATCCTTTGGCAAATGCGCAGTTTAGTCGAGCTTAACGCCTAAACGGTGAGCAACCGCTTCGTACGCTTCGACCACGCCACCCAGACTCTGGCGGAAACGGTCTTTGTCCATTTTATCCAGCGTCTCTTTGTCCCACAGGCGGCTGCCGTCCGGCGAGAATTCGTCGCCCAGCACCACTTCGCCCTTGTACAGACCGAACTCCAGCTTGAAGTCGACCAGGATCAGGCCCGCGTCATCAAACAGCTTTTTCAGCACGTCATTGGCTTTGTAGGTCAGTTCCTGCATGCGCGCCAGGTTCTCTTTGCTTACCCAGCCGAAGGTTTCGCAGTAGGATTCGTTGACCATCGGGTCGTGCATGGCGTCGTTTTTCAGGAACAGATCGAACAGCGGTGGATTCAGTTCGATACCCTCTTCAATGCCCAGACGCTTCACCAGTGAGCCTGCGGCACGGTTACGGATCACGCACTCAACCGGCACCATATCCAGTTTTTTTACCAGACATTCCGTATCGGACAGCAACGCTTCCATCTGAGTCGGGATACCGGCTTCGGCCAGTTTGGTCATAATGAAGTGGTTGAACTTGTTGTTCACCATGCCCTTACGATCGAACTGCTCAATGCGTGCGCCGTCTC
The DNA here is from genome assembly GCF_050030335.1 of Enterobacter cloacae complex sp. 302F9. Classification (NCBI taxonomy): domain Bacteria; kingdom Pseudomonadati; phylum Pseudomonadota; class Gammaproteobacteria; order Enterobacterales; family Enterobacteriaceae; genus Enterobacter; species Enterobacter cloacae complex sp. 302F9. The sequence goes on from NZ_JBLGUC010000001.1 coordinate 3,361,040, forward strand.
CTGCTGACGTATCATTGCGGAATTCGAGCACCAACAGATCCGGGTTTTCCGTGCTGTATACGGTTTTCGCTTTGCCACGATACAACTCAGCTTGCTTCTGCATCTTCATTACTCCTGGTGTGATGATTTGTATTCAAAACTGGCCATATTATGCCACGCACACGTTTGCGTAGCACGAAAATAAAAAGGGCTGGATTAACCAGCCCTCACTATTATTTGCTGAATGCGGCCTGGAAGGCAGCGACCAGCGCATCGTTCTGCGCCTGGGTCAGCGTGTGTCCTTTCGGATCGATAAATTGCAGGCTGCTGCGGTTATCGAGGTCGCCAACCTGGATTTTGTAGTCACCGGAAGGCAGCTGTGGATCGCTTGCCCCCAGCTCCTGCCAGGCGCTATCAGACAGCGGCTTATAGGTCGCTGTGATGCTGCCCGTTGAACGGGTGCTGTCGGTCACCTTCATGCCCACTTTTTCAAGCGTTGCTGGCAGGCGCTGCCAGGTCTGATTAAACGGCGCACGCACCACCAGCATTGGCAGGCCGGTATCGTCTGCACCGCTCTGCACATCAAACGTTGAACCGTTACGGTTCTGCGCGGCGTTTGCGGCATCGGTAGCGTTTTTATCCAGACCTGCGGCAATCACGTTCAGCATTTCAGTGCTGTAGCGCTGCATGGCGGCCGGATCGGCAACCGGTTTACCTGCCTGCTCAAGATTCAACAGCTTAACGGTAACCGCCTGCTGATAACCCTGCGGCTTAACGGAGACTTGATAACGACCACGATACTGCTGGTCTTCATCGAGACGGTTCCACTCAATCCAGTCGGTGGTTAAAGTCTGGCTGGCGTCGTCGCGTTTATCAATCGTATAGTTTTTCGACTGAATAACGCTCACAACCTGCGGCCACAGCGTGGTACCGCGTGCGCTTTCCACCAGCAGAGAGGCCGTATCACCGGTAAACTGCGTGCGCGCGCCACTCACCAGCGCCAGAGGCTGAGCCGGCGGACGAATATCAAGCGCTTTACCCACCAGGCCACTGCCGTTGGTAACCGGAATATTATAATCACCGTTCTGGATCGGCAGGATCATGCCGGCAGGCGCGTGAAGTTCAGCAAGCGGCGGCGCATCCAGATAGGATTCATCACCGCTCACCTGGCGCTTGTAGCGCGAGTCTGAACTACAGGCAGCGAGGAGCATAACAAGCGAAACACCCGCAACCTTCGCCAGGCGCGACTTCTGTACTGAATAAGCCATCAAATCTCCCTAAACTTTACAGCAAACCGGCATGCTTCAGCGCGCCAGCGACAATTTCACGACCGTGGTCGGTAATCGGTGTCATTGGCAGACGCAGCGTGTCGGTTGCTACAAGCCCCAACTCCTTACATGCCCATTTCACTGGGATCGGATTGGGTTCGACAAATAATTTATTGTGCAACGGCATCAGACGCTGATTAATCACGCGAGCTTCATCAAAGTGACCGGCTGCGGCCAGTTTGCACATGTCAGCCATATCACGCGCCGCCACGTTCGCCGTAACGGAAATCACGCCGTTACCACCGAGCTGCATAAAGTCCAGCGCGGTCGCATCATCACCGCTTAACAGGATAAAGTCGTCTGAAACCAGCTCTTTGATCTGATGAACGCGGCTTAAGTTCCCTGTCGCCTCTTTAATCCCGATAATATTTTTTACTTTCGAGAGACGGCCAACGGTTTCCGGCAGCATATCGCAACCGGTACGGGACGGCACATTATACAGAATTTGTGGCAAGTCAGTATGTTCAGCGATGGCTTTGAAATGCTGGAACAAACCTTCCTGAGTAGGACGGTTGTAATAAGGGGTCACCGTCAGGCAGCCGACAATGCCGCTGTCGTTAAAACGCTGAGTCAGGCTAATCGCTTCTGCCGTTGCGTTTGCGCCCGTCCCCGCGATGACCGGAATACGCCCGTCCGCCAGTTCCAGGGTCAGCATCACAACGTCGCCGTGCTCTTCGTGGCTCAGCGTAGCGGATTCACCGGTAGTCCCTACCGAAACGATCGCCGAGGTTCCATTGGCGACATGGTAATCAATGAGCTTCTTCATGCTTGACCGGCAGACATTACCTTTTTCATCCATCGGTGTAACAAGCGCGACAATACTTCCCGTGAACATGAGCCATCCTCTGTGCGAACAAGAGCCTCAATGTTACGTTTGGAACTGTAATAAAAGCAAGCGACCTGAGGCTCTCAGGCGGTTGTATGCATGTTTTTTTTATGCTTTCCTTAGGAAGACTTAACCACGCAAAGGAAGAACAGGTTTGACAACCTCATCACAACATTACCTGGTTATCACTGCGCTGGGTGCTGACAGGCCGGGTATCGTGAATACCATCACTCGCCACGTGAGCAGCTGCGGCTGCAACATCGAAGATAGCCGGCTGGCTATGCTTGGCGAAGAGTTCACGTTCATCATGCTGCTTTCCGGAACATGGAATGCCATTACCCTCATCGAATCTACCTTGCCGCTGAAAGGCGCAGAGCTGGATTTACTGATTGTGATGAAGCGCACCACCGCGCGCCCGCGTCCGGCTCTGCCTGCCACGGTCTGGGTACAGGTTGAAGTGCCTGATTCACCTCATCTGATTGAACGTTTCACGGCGCTGTTTGACAGCCATCAGATGAACATTGCCGAACTGGTTTCCCGCACGCAGCCGGGCGATGAAAACGCAATCCCGACGCTGTTTATTCAAATTACCGCACACAGCCCTGCCTCGCAGGATGCGTCAAATATCGAGCAAGCGTTCAAAGCCCTCTGTACAGAATTACATGCGCAAGGCAGTATAAGCGTCGTCGATTATTCGCAGCACGAACAGGATGGAGTTGAGTAATGAACCCACTGAAAGCCGGTGATATCGCACCGAAATTTAGCTTACCGGATCAAGACGGCGAGCAAGTAAATTTGACCGACTTCCAGGGACAGCGTGTTCTGGTCTATTTCTACCCGAAAGCCATGACCCCGGGCTGTACCGTACAGGCCTGCGGTCTACGCGACAACATGGATGAGTTGAAGAAGGTCGGTGTGGAAGTGCTGGGCATCAGCACCGATAAGCCAGAGAAGCTGTCACGTTTTGCGGAAAAAGAGCTGCTGAACTTCACGCTGCTTTCCGATGAAGACCACCAGGTTTGCGAGCAGTTTGGCGTCTGGGGTGAGAAGTCCTTTATGGGCAAAACGTACGACGGTATTCACCGTATCAGCTTCCTGATTGACGCTGACGGTAAAGTTGAGCACGTGTTTGATGATTTCAAAACCAGCAACCACCACGACGTGGTGTTGAAGTGGCTGAAAGAGAACGCGTGATCATTTTAGTGCCGGGTGGCGCTGCGCTTACCCGGCCTACAAGGTAAATGCAAAACGGTAGCATGCGCTACCGTTTTTAGTGTTTGCCCCCTCTCCCCGCGGGAGAGGGTTGGGGTGAGGGCATCAGCCCGCACTAAATCTACTTCTCTTCCACCGCTGGCACATCCGGCCAAGCGTGGACCACGGCTTTAATCAGCGTCGCCAGCGGAATGGCGAAGAATACCCCCCAGAATCCCCACAGCCCGCCGAAAATCACCACTGACAGGATAATGACCAGCGGATGCAGGTTAACTGCTTCTGAGAACAGCACCGGTACCAGCAGGTTCCCGTCCAGTCCCTGAATAATCAGGTATACGGCGAAACAGCTCCAGAACTCCGTACCCAGACCAAACTGGAACAGCGCCACACCGACTACCGGAATGGTCACCACAAACGCGCCGATATACGGGATCAGAACCGAGAATCCGACCAGCACCGCCAGCAGCAGCGAGTAGTTCAGTCCGAAGATCACGAAGCCAATCCAGGTCGCCACGCCCACCACAATCATCTCCAGCACTTTGCCGCGAATGTAGTTGGTGATCTGCTGGTTCATCTCCTGCCAGACCTGACCGGCGAGACCGCGATTGCGCGGCAGCACGCGGCGCACCGCGTTCAGCATCTGCTCTTTATCTTTGACCAGGAAGAACACCATTAGCGGCACGAGAACAAGGTAAACCGCCAGCGTCAGCAGGCCTACCAGCGAGGCCAGAGAGTATTTGACCACCGAGTCACCCATGGTCATGATGCGGGCGCGCATGTTTTCGGCCATCGCATCGATGATCCCGGCGTCCATCAGCGCAGGATAGCGGCGCGGCAGCGTGGCGGCAAAATCAGACAGTTTATTCAGCATGCCGGGCATATCGCGGATCAGGTAGATCCCCTGTTGCCAGGCGATGGGCATCACCACGAAGGACATCAGCAGCAGAATGCCGACAAACAGCACCAGAACAATGCTGGTCGCCCAGCGGCGGGAACAGCCGATATGTTCCAGACGTGCGGTGGGCCACTCCAGCAGATACGCCAGCACAATCGCCACCAGTAGCGGCGCCAGCAGGCCACTAAAGAAGAACAGGATACCGAATCCGGCAACCAGAATGACCAGCAAAGCAATGGCTTCCGGGTCGCTAAACCGACGCCGATACCACTGCATTAACATTTCGAGCATACAACCCTTCCCTGAATCGAATGGCGGGAGTGAGACGGTGAATTGTATCTAACTGTCACAAAAAAGACTTTCCTTTTTGTTTCACTGTCAGGTTTCGCAAAACCCTGATGAATGGGATTTTCTTCATCTCTTAACACGGCTACACTCGCAGAGCAGCGGAGATGAACGTTATGCGGGTTCATCGGTCAAATTAGCACATCCAACATACAGGACAGTGGTTATGTTCAGGCAGTTGAGAAAAACACTGGTTGCGACACTGATTGCCGCCGTGACGGTGGGTCAGGTGTTGCCCGCTTTCGCTGACTCGTCCGATTCATTGCCGGACATGGGCACCACGGCAGGAAGCACGCTCTCCATCGGGCAGGAGATGCAGATGGGTGATTATTACGTACGCCAGTTGCGCGGCAGTGCTCCGCTGATTAACGACCCTTTGCTGGTGCAATACATTAACGGCCTGGGGATGCGTCTGGTGGCGCACGCCGACTCGGTAAAAACGCCCTTCCACTTCTATTTAATCAATAACGACGAAATCAACGCCTTCGCCTTCTTTGGCGGGAACGTGGTACTGCATTCGGCGTTGTTCCGTTATTCCGATAACGAAAGCCAGCTGGCGTCCGTCATGGCGCACGAAATTTCGCACGTCACCCAGCGCCATCTGGCGCGTGCGATGGAAGATCAGAAGCGTAACGCCCCGCTAACCTGGGTGGGCGCGCTGGGCTCTATTCTGCTGGCGATGGCCAGCCCGCAGGCCGGGATGGCGGCGCTTACCGGGACGCTGGCGGGGACGCGTCAGGGGATGATCAGCTTTACCCAGCAGAATGAGCAGGAAGCAGACCGCATCGGCATTCAGGTTTTACAGCGTTCCGGCTTTGACCCGCAGGCCATGCCGAGCTTCCTGGAAAAACTGCTCGACCAGGCACGCTACTCGTCGCGCCCGCCTGAAATTCTGTTGACCCACCCGCTGCCGGAAAGCCGCCTCTCGGATGCGCGTAACCGAGCCAACCAGATGCGTCCGGTCGTGGTGCAGTCTTCGCAGGATTTCTACATGGCCAAAGTGAGAACGCTTGGCATGTACAACTCCGGACGTAATCAGCTCACCAGCGATCTGCTGGACGCGCTGGCGAAAGGCAACGTGCGCGAGAAAAACGCGGCGCAGTATGGTCAGGCGCTCCAGGCGATGGAGGCCAGCAAATACGATGAAGCGCGAAAAGCGCTACAGCCGCTGCTGGCGGCGGCGCCTGACAATCCGTGGTATCTCGACCTCGCCACCGATATCGATCTGGGGCAGAAAAAAGCGACCGATGCGATTAATCGCCTGAAAGGGGCGAAAGATCTTCGTAATAATCCAGTATTGCAGCTTAACCTGGCGAACGCCTACCTACAGGGCGGCCAGCCCGGCGAGGCGGTGACCATTCTGAACCGCTACACCTTTAACAATAAAGATGACCAGAACGGCTGGGAGCTGCTCGCCCAGGCCCAGGGGCAGCTGGGTAACCGCGATCAGGAGCTGGCCGCGCGTGCGGAAGGTCTGGCGCTGGCGGGTCGTCTCGATCAGGCCATTTCCCTGCTGAGCAGCGCCAGCTCGCAGGTGAAGCTTGGCAGCCTGCAACAGGCCCGCTACGATGCGCGAATCGACCAGCTGCGCGGCCTGCAACAACGCTTTAAGCCGTACGAGAAGATGTAATAAAGGAGAAGTCATGACAGACGCGGTAAAAATTTACCATAACCCTCGCTGCTCCAAGAGCCGAGACACCCTCAGCCTGCTGAAGTCTAACGGCATCGAACCGGAAGTGGTGCTGTACCTGGAGACGCCGCCGGACGCGCAGACTATCCGCCAGCTGCTGAAGATGCTGAACATGGGCAGCGCACGCGACCTGATGCGTCAGAAAGAAGATCTGTATAAGTCGCTCAATCTGAACGATACCAGTCTCACTGAAGATCGGCTGATTCAGGCGATGGTCGACAATCCAAAGCTGATTGAGCGCCCGATTGTAGTGGCAAATGGCAAGGCGCGTATCGGCCGTCCGCCGGAAGACGTGCTCGAGATCGTCTAATCGTTACGCCGCAGCGCTTCCAGAAACGCCTGCGGCGTACGCTCTCCCAGCTTTTTCTGCGCTTTTCCCCGGTTGTAAAACTCACACAGTTGGATCAACAGCTCTCCCATCGGTTCACTGTTCACCCGCGGAATGATTTCGCGTAACGGCACGGTGACCTGAAGAGCGAGATAATACTGTGAATGCACTTTTACGGTGACGTTATGCTCTGGCAAGTTCACTTCTAGCCCAAAAGTCTCAACAGATTGAATATCAGCCGGACAGGCAGCCAGCACCTCGTTCGTCCAGCGGGTCAGCAACTGCGGCGATACGCCAGCATAAAGCCGGGCGTAACACCAGCCGCTGACGGGTTCACGCGCCCAGAGCAGGTGTTGCTCGCCACCGTCGTCCATATGCAGCGACAGCGGCTGATGATGCAGGAGTAGCTTCTGCGGCATGATCCCGGCCTTCAGCGCCTTTTTGCCCTGCAACGACGCCCCCTTTTGTTTTAGCGAGGCTGGTTTGAGGTAGCGGTTCAGGGTCGCGCGGGAAACGGCGATCCCGAGTCCGTCATTCACCAGCAGCAGCAGTTCATCCAGCGGTGCCCCTGTGATATCCCGCAGGGCATTTATCAGTGCCGCCTGCTCTTGTCTCAGCGCTTTGTGTATCACTTTTGGCGTTGTGTGGTTATCCGAAACCTGGTCGCGGTTGCGCCAGCGCCTGACGGTGGTGACCGAGATCCCCAGCTCAACGGCAAGTTCCCTGTCGCTTTTATCTGACTGCTGAAGATAACGACGGATACGCGGTGTGGTGGTGGCGTTGGCATGCAGTTTGATTTCCATCGCGTCTCTCTCCGGAACTAATCTTATGAGATTTATATCAGAGCAGCGAATGCTTTGTGACCGATTTCACCTTTCGCTCGCCACGCTTCACTGATAATCCACAGACATAACATAAACAACACCTCTCAATCTTGTACGGAGTTCACAATGAACAATGTTCTGGGATTTCTTGAAGCAAAACTGATGCCGCTGGCGGCGAAAACGGCCCAGCAGCGTCATCTTGGGGCCATTCGCGGCGCCTACGTGTCATTCATGCCGTTTATTATCGTCGGCTCCATTCTGCTGGTGATCTCCTCCTTCCCGAATCAGGCCTATCAGCAGTTTATGTCTCAGGCCTTTGGTGAGAGCTGGAGTGCAATTATAGAGATCCCGTTTAACGCGGTGTTCTCAACCATGTCGCTGTTTATCAGCTTCCTGGTGGCCTACCGCCTGGCTGAGCATTATGGCGAGGACCGCATCTCCTGCGGCATCCTGGCGCTGGTCGCGTTTCTGATCCTGACGCCCTTTATCAAAGTGGCGGAAAACGGCGGCATTACCGTGATGCCGGTGGAGTGGATTGGCAGCAAAGGGCTGTTCGTGGCGATGATCGGTTCCCTGCTGTGGACGGAACTGTTCTGCTGGCTGAAGCGCAAAAAGCTGGTCATCAAAATGCCGGACGGCGTGCCTCCGGCGGTGCAGGAGTCATTCGCGGCCCTGATCCCGGCCCTGCTGGTAATGATTCTGGTGCTGCTTATCCGCATCATCTTTGAAAACACCCACTACCACACCATCCACCAGTTTATTTATGAAGTGGTTGCCACCCCGGTACGCCACTACGGCACCTCTTATTTCGGGGCGCTGATGACCGTATTCAGCATCACCATTCTGTGGTCAGTGGGCATTAACTCCGGTTCGATGATCAACGGGATTATTCGCCCGCTGTGGATGGAGAACCAGACCGACAACATCGCCGCGATCCAGGCGGGAACGACGCCGCCGCACATCATCACCGAACAGTTTTTTGACATGATCTGGATGGGTGGCGCGGGCGCCACGCTGTCGCTGGTGATTGCGATGCTGATTTTCGCCCGCAGCAAAAACATGCGCGAAGTAGCGCGCCTCGGTGCGGGCGCGTCGGTGTTTAACATCAACGAACCGATCCTGTTTGGCCTGCCGGTGATCATGAACCCGATCATGCTCATCCCGTTCAATCTGGTGCCGCTGGTGCTGGTCACCGTGCAGTATGCGGCGATGAAAATTGGTGCGGTCGCCGTCACCACCGGGGTGTTTATCCCCTGGACGCTGCCGCCGGTTATCAGCGGCTTTATCGTCACCGGGCACCTGAGCGGCAGCGTGATGCAGCTGATCAACCTGCTGATTGGCGCCATGCTGTACCTGCCTTTCATGCGTATCGTGGATAAACAGTACCGCGCCGCGGAGCTGACTACCGCTACGCAAACCGACACCACCCTTGCAAAACAGGAGTAAAGCATGTGGGGAATTATCGCAACCTGGCGAATGGCGCTTGAAGGCGTCACGGAATCTGCGTCTGCGCTGGCTGCGGGCAAACCTGTCGCTCCGGCGGTGGTGGATGCCGTCGCCGCCGTCGAGGACTTTCCGTTTTATAAATCCGTCGGCTACGGCGGGCTGCCGACCGAGAACGGCGAGGTGGAGCTGGACGCGGCCTATATGGACGGCGACACGCTGGCGTTCGGCGCCGTGGGCAATCTGGTGGATATCGCCAACCCGGTACGCGTGGCGCACGCGCTCAGCCGCCAGCGCTATAACAGCCTGCTGGTCGGCCAGGGCGCGCGCGAATGGGCGCTGAGCCAGGGCTTTGCCGACAAAACCATGCTCACGGATCGCGCCATGCAACACTACCGTAAGCGCTGCCGCGAAACGCTGGACAAGGGGTTAAGCCCCTACGACGGACATGACACCGTCGGTATCATCGGCCTCGATAAACAGGGATCGATGAGCGTCGCCACTTCCACCAGCGGCCTGTTTATGAAAAAACGCGGTCGCCTCGGTGACTCACCCATCATCGGCTCCGGCTTTTACTGCGACAGCGAAACCGGCGCGGCCACCGCCACGGGCGTCGGTGAAGATCTGATGAAGGGCTGTACCAGCTACGAAATCGTTCGCCGGATGGCGCAAGGGATGACGCCGCAGCAGGCGGCGGATTCGGTGGTGTTCGAACTGGAAGACAAGCTGATGTCGCGCTTCGGTCGCGCGGGCGATCTCTCCGTGGTGTGCATGAACAGCAAAGGAGAATTTGGCGCCGCAACCAACATCAAAACCTTCTCGTTTGTGGTGGCGACGGCTCGCCAGCCCCTCACCGTTTTCCGTACTGAACGCCTGCGGGAGAAAACGCACTATCACGCGGTAGATGAGGAGTGGATGCAGGCCTATGCCGCGCGGATCCGCGCACCGATTGAGGAGTCATGATGATCACATACCAGTTTATCAACGCGCTTTCAGACGCGAAGCCGCAAAGCCATTTGATTGCGCGCGCTGACAGTTCCCTGATACCGGAAAGCGCTCTTGTCGCTGAAATGCGCCAGCAGAGCACCGTCGCGGATGCGCGCTTTGGCTGCGCGCCGTTTGCCCGCATCACCCTGTTTCCGGATGCGCTCTGGCATGACGCCCTGACCGAAGGGTTGCTCACCGCCCTGCGACCGCTGCTTGCCGCCCCCGCCAGCGCCGAACTCGTGCTGGACGTGACGGATATTGACGATGTGGTGCTGGCGCAGGTACTGCGTTTTCTCTTTAATCAGGCGCACAGGCTCAGTGACCTGAAGCTGAAGAAGACGGACGAAGCGCTGCGTCTTACCTGCATCACTGCCCTTTGCCTGCCGGAACAGCAGGCGAAGCTGGAGACGACCTTCCGCCAGCAGCAGACCATTGCGCTCGGCATGGTTGCGGCGCGACGTCTGGCGGATATGCCGTCCGACCGCTGCACGCCGCAGTTTGTGGTGGAAGAGGCGCAAAAACTGTGTGCCGCCAGCCCTGCCCTGCGCTGCGAGGTGTTGGATGAAAAGCAAATTGTTAAGCAGGGGCTGGGGCTACTGCACGCCGTTGGCAAAGGGGCGACCTGCCCACCGCGTCTGCTCGCTATTCACTATAACGGCGTGTCTGATGGCCCGGTGCGCTGCTACGTGGGAAAAGGCATTACCTTCGACACCGGCGGCCTGTGGCTGAAGGAAGGCGCGGGCATGTACACCATGAAATATGACATGTGCGGCGCGGCTAACGTGCTCGGGCTGATGCTGACCGTTGCGGAGCTGAAATTACCCGTGCGCATCATGGGCGTGCTGGCGCTGGCGGAAAACGCCATCGGCCCCGACGCCATGCAGCCCGGCACGGTGGCGATGGCCTGCAACGGCACCACCGTTGAAATCAACAATACCGATGCCGAAGGCCGGCTGGTGCTGGCAGACGCTATCGCCTGGGCGAGTCAGCGCCATCCGCAGGCGCACTATATCATTGATATGGCGACCTTAACCGGAGCGGTGGTGAAAGCGCTGGGCTATGAATTGAGCGGATTAATGACGCAAGATGAACCGCTGCGCGCGGCGCTGACGCTGGCGGGTAAGCGCAGTGGTGACGAAGTGTGGTCCCTGCCGCTGGACGCCCGGCTGAAAAAACAGACCGACAGCGCCATCGCCGACCTGTGCAACACGCCGACCAACAATGCGGCAATCAGCGCCTCGGCGGCGTGGTTGCTGCATCACTTCTGCCCGCCGACCATTCCGTGGGCCCATCTGGACATCAGCGGTACGGCACTGTGGCGTGAAAGCGGACGAAGCGTGGCGTCGGGAAGGCCGATTCCGCTGCTGGTGGAGCACTTGTTGGGGGATCTTTAGCCGGGTGGCGGCTGCGCCTTACCCTGCCTACAAGGTATGACGGGTTTTCGTAGGCCCGGTAAGCGCAGCGCCACCGGGCAAAAAACTCAAAGCTTAAGAATATCTTTCACAAACGGAATGGTTAGCTTGCGCTGCGCGGTAATAGACGCGCGATCGAGCTGATCGAGCGTGTCAAACAGCGTGCGCATTTCCCTGTCCAGGCGTTTAAGCAGGAACCGACCCACGTCCTCCGGCAGCTCAAACCCACGCTGCTTAGCGCGCAGCTGAAGCGCCTGGAGTTTGTCTTCATCCGACAGCGGTTGCAGTTTGTAGATTTGCCCCCAGTCCAGACGAGACGCCAGATCCGGCAGCCCCAGATTGAGCTGGCGCGGCGGACGATCGCCGGTGATCAGCAGCCGGGTTTTGCCCGACTCCAGAATGCGGTTGTAGAGGTTAAAGATCGCCATTTCCCACGGTTCGTCCCCCGCCACGCATTCGATATTATCGATGCAGACCAGGGAAAGATGTTCCATGCCCTCCAGCACCTCAGGCACAAACCAGGTGCGTTTATCCAGCGGCACATAGCCTACCGCGTCACCGCGCGCCGAAAGCTCCGCACAGGCGGCATGCAGCAGGTGGCTGCGTCCCGCGCCTTCGCGTGACCAGATATAGATGTATCCGCTGTGTTCCTGGCGCAGCACGTTTTGCAGTGCAGCCAGTAAAGAGGGGTTATCACCCGGCCAGAAACTCGCGAAAGTTTCGTCGTCAGGGAGATAAAGTGGCAGAGAGAGCTGTGCCGGTCCGTTCAGAAATACCTCAACCAGAGATCTTACATAAAATCGGAATGGAGTTTAACACGGAACCTGCAAGGAGAGAACCGGGCGATCCTTCGCCCGGCATGACGATCAATGTGGCGCTTTTTCGCTTTCGTCTGCGTCCAGCACCACCTCTTCCGGGCGGATCACCGAGATCAGCTTGAAAATCAGGCTCAGGCCGACGCCGACGATGGTCGCCAGCGCCATACCCTTCAGCTCTGCCGCGCCGATGTGCACCTTCGCGCCGCTCACGCCGATAATCAGGATAACGGAGGTCAGGATCAGGTTCTGCGCCTTGCTGTAATCCACTTTGGATTCAATCAGCACGCGAATACCGGAGGCACCGATCACCCCGTACAGCAGCAGGGAAACGCCGCCCATCACCGGAACCGGGATAATCTGGATCGCCGCCGCCAGTTTACCAACGCAGGAGAGCAGAATGGCGATGATCGCCGCGCCGCCGATAACCCAGGTGCTGTAGACGCGGGTGATCGCCATTACGCCGATATTCTCACCGTAAGTCGTGTTTGGCGTGGAGCCGAAGAAACCAGAGATGATGGTGGAGAAACCGTTGGCAAACATGGAGCGATGCAGGCCCGGGTCGCGGATCAGGTCGCGCTTCACGATGTTCGCCGTCACCACCAGGTGGCCGACGTGCTCAGCAATCACCACCAGCGCGGCAGGCAGAATAGTGAAAATGGCGAACCATTCAAAGCGCGGGGTGTAGAAGGTTGGCAGCGCGAACCAGTGCGCCTCGGCAATCGGGGTGGTATCCACAACGCCCATCACGAAGGAGAGCGCGTAACCCGCCAGCACGCCGATCAGGATCGGGATAATCGCCATAAAGCCGCGGAAGAGGACGGAACCGAAAACCGTCACGCCCAGCGTCACCAGCGAAATAATAATGGTTGTAGAATCCGGTGACTGACCGTCCGCAGGCAGCAGCCCGGCCATGTTCGCCGCCACGCCCGCCAGCTCCAGGCCGATGACGGCAACGATGGCCCCCATTGCCGCAGGCGGGAACATCACGTCCAGCCAGCCGGTACCGGCTTTCTTCACGATGAAGGAGACCAGGCAGAACAGCACGCCGCACATGATAAAGCCGCCCAGCGCGACCTCATAACCCAGCGGCAGCAACAGCAGAACCGGGGAGATAAACGCGAAGCTCGACCCGAGATAGGCCGGGATTTTGCCTTTACAGATGAAGAGGTAAAGTAGCGTACCGATGCCGTTAAACAGCAGCACGGTAGCCGGGTTAATGTGAAACAGGATTGGCACCAGCACGGTTGCGCCAAACATGGCGAACAGGTGCTGCAAACTAAGCGGGATTGTCTGTAAAAGCGGCGGTCTTTCACTCACCCCGATAGCACGGCGCGTCATAGTGTTTTCCTCTGAGTGTCATTGTTGGTTTTTATTCAAAAAAAAGCCGACTATCAAAGTCGGCTTCTTTATCGTTATTCGATTATTTAGTACCAAAAATCTTATCGCCGGCATCGCCGAGCCCCGGGATGATGTACCCGTGCTCGTTCAGTCCCTGGTCGACAGACGCGGTATAGAGTTCAACGTCCGGGTGCGCTTTTTCCAGCGCCGCGATACCTTCCGGCGCCGCAACCAGCACCAGCACTTTGATGCTGCTGCATCCCGCTTTTTTCAGCAGGTCGATGGTGGCGATCATCGAACCGCCGGTCGCCAGCATCGGGTCAACCACCAGCGCCATACGCTCGTCGATGTTAGAGACCAGCTTCTGGAAGTACGGGACCGGCTCAAGCGTCTCTTCGTTACGGTAGATACCCACCACGCTGATACGCGCGCTTGGGACGTGCTCCAGTACGCCTTCCATCATGCCCAGACCCGCACGCAGGATTGGCACCACGGTAATTTTTTTACCTTTGATCTGCTCAACCTGTACCGGACCGTTCCAGCCTTCGATGGTCACTTTTTCCGTTTCCAGATCAGAGGTCGCTTCGTAGGTCAGCAGGCTACCCACTTCAGAAGCCAGTTCGCGAAAACGCTTCGTGCTGATGTCATGCTCACGCATCAGGCCCAACTTGTGTTTAACGAGTGGGTGTTTCACTTCCACAATCTTCATTCTCTTTCTCCTCTGAGGTGGCATCCGCAAAAAAATCGCGGGATTATACCGCTTTTTTCGGATTGCGCCATACCCATCTTGCTTGACGTATATCAATCAAAAACAAAAAAGCCGGAGGCTGGGCTCCGGCTTGGGGGCGGGATTATGCCGGGTGGCGCTAACGCTTACCCGGCCTACACATCCCGTAGGCCCGGTAAGCGCAGCGCCACCGGGCAATTATAGCTGCTCTCCGTTGCTGGCAATCACCTGCTTATACCAGTCGAACGATTTCTTCTTGCTGCGGTTCAGCGTGCCGTTACCTTCGTTATCTTTATCGACAAAGATAAAGCCGTAGCGTTTTTTCATCTCGCCGGTGCCGGCAGAGACCAGGTCGATACAGCCCCACGGGGTATAGCCCATCAGATCTACGCCATCCTCCACCACCGCTTTTTTCATCTCGCGGATATGCGCGGAAAGGTAGTCGATGCGGTACTGGTCGTTCACCGTGCCGTCGCTCTCCTGCACGTCGATCGCGCCAAAGCCGTTCTCAACGATAAACAGCGGCAGCTGGTAGTGATCCCAGAACCAGTTGAGGGAGTAGCGAAGCCCCACCGGGTCAATCTGCCAGCCCCAGTCCGATTTCTGCACGTACGGGTTAGAGACCAGGCTCTTGCTCTCGTCGTAGTCCAGCTGCGGGTTGTCCGCCGTCGCTTTGGTGGCGAAAGACATGTAGTAGCTGAACCCGATGTAATCCACGCAGCCCTGCGTCAGCGCCACTTTATCTTCTTCGGTGATATCCAGCGCGAAGCCGCGACGTTCAAAGTAGTTGAGCAGATGCTGCGGATACTTGCCGCGCACGTGAACGTCGGTGAACCAGTAGCGACGATGCATGGCGTTCATCGCCATCATCATATCGTCCGGGGCACAGGTCAGCGGATAGATGGGGCACATGGCAATCATGCAGCCGATTTGCAGTGACGGGTTGATCTCGCGCCCCGCCTTCACCGCCAGGGCACTGGCCACCAGCTCATAGTGCGCCGCCTGGAACATCACCGGCTCGCGATCTTCTCCCGGCGCATATTTCAGCCCGGAGTTGGTAAACGGCGCAAAGTCTTCGTGGAAGTTGGCCTGGTTATTGATCTCGTTAAAGGTCATCCAGTACTTCACTTTATGCTGGTAGCGCTCAAAAACGACCTTCGCGAAGCGAACAAAGAAGTCGATCAGCTTACGGTTGCGCCAGCCGCCGTATTCCGTCACCAGGTGGAAAGGCATCTCGAAGTGGGAAAGCGTGATCACCGGCTCGATGCCGTGCTTCAGGCACTCGTCAAAAAGATCGTCATAGAATTTGAGTCCCGCTTCGTTCGGCTCCAGCTCGTCGCCTTTCGGGAAGATACGCGTCCAGGCGATGGAGGTGCGGAAGCATTTGAACCCCATCTCGGCAAAGAGTTTGATGTCTTCTTTATAGCGGTGATAGAAGTCGATGGCTTCGTGGTTTGGGTAATTTTTCCCCTCCAGCACGCCGTTGGTGATTTCACGCGGTACCCCGTGGGCGCCTGCCGTCATGACATCGGCAACGCTCACGCCCTTGCCGCCCTCTTTCCAGCCGCCTTCAAGCTGGTGCGCCGCAACGGCCCCACCCCACAGAAAACCTGCTTTAAATCCTGACATTCGCTATCCCTCATTCTGCGTTATTTTCTGCAAAAACAGCTACAGAAACCGGTTTCAGTTTGATGATGTGCAAAGGGGATAGCCGTTGCAAGCAGATCGCCGAAACCGGTTTCATTTTCGTGAACAGAGTCAAGTTTGTTGCCCTGGACAGCCCGCACAGAAAAAAAGATCCCCGCGCCGAGAATAGGCTCGCAAACGTTTGCCTGGACTGTTAGAATTGCGCCGATTTTTCTTACTAGCTATGCAATTGCGTGGGGATTTAAGCCGTGACCAACAAAACTTCTCTCAGCTACAAAGATGCCGGTGTTGATATTGACGCAGGTAATGCGCTGGTTGACCGAATCAAAGGTGTGGTGAAAAAAACCCGCCGCCCGGAAGTGATGGGTGGCCTGGGTGGATTCGGCGCACTGTGCGCGCTGCCGCAAAAATATCGTGAACCTGTGCTGGTCTCGGGTACGGATGGTGTCGGTACAAAACTGCGCCTGGCGATGGATCTTAAGCGTCACGATACGATTGGTATCGATCTGGTGGCGATGTGCGTCAACGACCTGGTGGTACAGGGCGCCGAGCCGCTGTTCTTCCTCGATTACTACGCGACCGGCAAGCTGGACGTGGATACCGCAGCCAGCGTCATTAACGGTATCGCCGAAGGCTGCCTGCAATCCGGCTGTGCGCTGGTCGGCGGTGAAACCGCGGAAATGCCTGGCATGTATCACGGGGAAGATTATGACGTCGCAGGCTTCTGCGTCGGCGTGGTAGAAAAATCAGAAATTATCGACGGCAGCAAAGTGGCTGACGGCGATGTGCTGGTTGCGCTGGCCTCCAGCGGTCCGCACTCCAACGGCTACTCTCTGGTGCGTAAAATCCTCGAAGTGAGCGGTTGCGACCCGCTGACCACCGAGCTGGACGGCAAACCGCTGGCCGATCACCTGCTGGCCCCGACGCGCATCTACGTGAAAAACGTGCTGGAGCTGATTGAGAACGTTGACGTGCACGCCATCGCTCACCTCACTGGCGGCGGCTTCTGGGAAAACATTCCGCGCGTGCTGCCGGACAATACCCAGGCGGTGATCGACGCATCCTCATGGCAGTGGCCGTCCGTCTTCAACTGGCTGCAAACCGCAGGCAACGTGAGCTCTCACGAAATGTACCGCACCTTTAACTGCGGCGTGGGCATGGTTATCGCCCTGCCCGCCAGCGAAGCGGATAAAGCGGTTAAGCTGCTGACAGAAAAAGGTGAAAACGCGTGGAAAATCGGTACGATTAAAGCTTCCGATTCCGAACAGCGTGTGGTCATTGAATGAAAAACATCGTGGTGCTCATTTCCGGCAACGGAAGCAATTTGCAGGCAATCATAGACGCCTGCAAACAGAAGAAAATCAATGGCACCATTCGGGCAGTATTCAGCAACAAGGCCGATGCGTTCGGCCTTGAGCGCGCGCGGGAAGCGAACATTCCTGCGCACGCGCTGGAAGCCAGCCAGTTCGCCGGGCGTGAAGCCTTTGACCGTGAGCTGGTGCAGGAGATTGACGCCTACGCGCCTGACGTGGTGGTGCTGGCAGGCTACATGCGCATCCTGAGCCCGGCTTTTGTTGCACACTACGCCGGACGACTGCTCAATATCCACCCTTCCCTGCTGCCAAAATACCCCGGTCTGCACACCCATCGTCAGGTGCTGGAAAACGGCGATGAGGAGCATGGTACCTCCGTGCATTTCGTCACCGACGAGCTGGACGGCGGTCCGGTCATTTTGCAGGCAAAAGTACCGGTCTTTGACGGCGACAACGAAGACGACGTGACCGAACGTGTGCAGACGCAGGAACACGCCATTTATCCGCTGGTGGTAAGCTGGTTTGTCGATGGACGTCTGGAGATGCGCAACGGCGCAGCCTGGCTGGACGGCGTGAAGTTGCCCCCGCAGGGTTATGCGGCTGAAGAGTAGTCTGTTTGAATTGCCCGGCGGCGCTTCGCTTGCACGGGCCTACGGTCCCGTAGGTCGTGGTAAGCGCAGCGCCACCCGACACCCCCTCCCCCAACCCTCTAAATTCCCCAACAAAAAAATAACTGTCATACTTTTCTGGCACTGTTGGACATATCGTGGAAATGCTCGCCATAATAAGGACGAGACGGATTTACCACGTCCTGTGATTGAACTGGAGTGTGAGCTGTAATGGGTCAGGAAAAGTTATACATCGAGAAAGAGCTAAGCTGGTTAGCATTCAACGAACGTGTACTTCAGGAAGCGGCCGATAAAAGCAACCCGCTGATTGAACGTATGCGTTTTTTAGGCATCTATTCCAACAATCTGGATGAGTTCTACAAGGTTCGCTTCGCCGAACTGAAACGCCGAATCATCATCAGCGAAGAGCAGGGCTTGAACTCCCACTCCCGGCATCTGCTTGGAAAAATCCAGTCTCGCGTCATGAAAGCCGATCAGGAATTTGATGGCCTCTATAACGAGCTGCTGCTGGAAATGGCACGCAACCAAATCTTTCTGATCAACGAACGCCAGCTCTCCGCGAATCAGCAAAACTGGCTGCGCCACTATTTCAAACATTATCTGCGCCAGCATATCACCCCGATTCTGATCAACCGTGAAACCGATCTGGTGCAGTTCCTGAAAGATGATTACACCTATCTGGCGGTAGAAATCATTCGGGGTGAGACCATTAACTACGCGCTGCTGGAAATACCGTCTGATAAAGTCCCACGCTTTGTTAACCTGCCGCCGGAAACTCCGCGCCGACGGAAACCGATGATCCTGCTGGATAACATCCTGCGCTACTGCCTGGACGATATCTTCAAAGGCTTCTTCGATTACGACGCGCTCAACGCCTACTCGATGAAGATGACCCGTGACGCCGAGTACGATCTGGTGCATGAGATGGAGGCCAGCATGATGGAGCTGATGTCTTCCAGCCTCAAGCAGCGCCTGACGGCGGAACCGGTGCGGTTTGTCTATCAGCGCGATATGCCGGACGCGATGGTGGAGATGCTGCGCGATAAGCTGACCATCTCCCGCTACGACTCCATTATTCCCGGCGGGCGTTACCACAACTTTAAAGATTTCATTGGCTTCCCGAACGTCGGCAAAGCCAATCTGGTGAACAAACCGCTGCCGCGCCTGCGCCATATCTGGTTCGATAAGTTCCGCAACGGGTTCGACGCCATCCGCGAACGGGATGTGCTGCTCTACTATCCGTATCACACCTTTGAACACGTGCTGGAATTGCTGCGTCAGGCCTCGTTCGATCCAAACGTGCTGGCGATTAAAATCAACATTTATCGCGTGGCGAAAGATTCCCGCATCATCGATGCGATGATCCACGCGGCGCACAACGGCAAGAAAGTGACCGTGGTGGTTGAGCTTCAGGCTCGCTTCGACGAAGAGGCCAACATCCACTGGGCGCGCCGACTGACGGAAGCGGGCGTGCACGTCATCTTCTCCGCGCCGGGGCTGAAAATTCACGCCAAGCTGTTCCTGATCTCCCGTAAAGAGGGCGACGACGTGGTGCGCTACGCCCATATCGGTACCGGGAACTTTAACGAGAAAACCGCGCGAATTTACACCGACTATTCGCTGCTGACTGCCGATGCGCGCATCACTAACGAAGTGCGTCGGGTGTTCAACTTCATTGAGAACCCGTACCGCCCGGTGAGCTTCGATTATCTGCTGGTGTCACCGCAGAACTCACGGCGCCTGCTGTACGATATGATCGATAAAGAGATTGCCAATGCGCAGAACGGCTTGTCGTCCGGCATTACGCTGAAACTCAACAATCTGGTGGACAAAGGGCTGGTGGACCGCCTGTACGCGGCTTCCAGCTCCGGCGTTCCGGTAAATCTGCTCATTCGCGGCATGTGCTCGCTCATTCCGGAACTGGAAGGCATCAGCGACAATATCCGTGTGATCAGCATTGTGGACCGCTATCTTGAACACGATCGCGTCTATATTTTCGATAACGCCGGTGATAAGCGCGTATACCTCTCGTCCGCCGACTGGATGACGCGTAACATTGATTACCGTATTGAAGTGGCGGCACCGCTGCTGGATCCTCGCCTGAAGCAGCGTATCCTGGACATTATCGAGATCCTGTTCAGCGATACGGTGAAAGCACGTTATATCGACAAAGAACTCAGTAATCGCTATGTACCGCGCGGCAATCGCCGTAAAGTGCGGTCGCAGCTGGCGATTTACGATTACATCAAATCACTTGAGCAACCCGATTAACCTATGCCAATAAACGATAATACCCCACGCCCGCAGGAGTTCGCTGCGGTCGATCTTGGCTCAAACAGTTTCCATATGGTCATCGCCCGCGAGGTGGATGGCGCGATGCAGATCATCGGTCGTCTGAAGCAGCGTGTGCATCTGGCCGATGGACTCGACGCGCGTAACATGCTGAGCGAAGAGGCCATGGAGCGCGGGCTGAACTGTCTGTCGCTGTTCGCAGAACGTTTGCAAGGCTTTTCGCCGTCCAGCGTCTGCATCGTCGGGACGCATACGCTACGCCAGGCGCTGAACGCGCCGGAGTTTCTTAAGCGCGCGGAAAAGGTTATCCCCTACCCGATTGAGATCATCTCCGGTAACGAAGAAGCGCGCCTGATTTTTATGGGCGTGGAGCATACGCAGCCGGAAAAAGGCCGCAAGCTGGTGATTGATATCGGCGGTGGTTCCACGGAACTGGTGATTGGCGAAGACTTCGAGCCGCGTCTGGTGGAAAGCCGCCGTATGGGCTGCGTCAGCTTCGCGCAGATGTATTTCCCGGGCGGCGTCATCACCCGCGAAAACTTCCAGCGCGCGCGCATGGCCGCCGTACAAAAACTGGAAAATCTGGCCTGGCAATACCGTATTCAGGGCTGGAACGTGGCGCTGGGCGCATCGGGTTCGATTAAAGCGGCCCATGAAGTGCTGCTGGCAATGGGTGAAAAAGACGGCTTTATTACGCCTGAGCGCCTGGTGAAACTCACCGAAGAGGTGCTTAAGCATAAGAGCTTCGACGCCCTGAGTCTGCCGGGTCTGTCCGACGAACGTAAAGCCGTGTTCGTACCGGGGCTGGCGATCCTCTGCGGCGTGTTTGACGCGCTGGCGATCAAAGAGCTGCGCCTCTCTGACGGCGCCCTGCGTGAAGGCGTGCTGTATGAGATGGAAGGCCGTTTCCGTCATCAGGATATTCGCAGCCGCACCGCGCAGAGCCTGGCCAACCAGTACAACATTGACCGCGAACAGGCGAAACGGGTGCTCGAAACCACGGTTCAGATGTACGAGCAGTGGGAGGAGCAGAATCCGAAGCTGGCGCATCCGCAGCTGGCCGCGCTGTTGAAATGGGCCGCCATGTTGCACGAGGTGGGGCTGAACATTAACCACAGCGGAATGCATCGCCATTCAGCCTATATTCTGCAAAACAGCGATCTGCCTGGTTTCAACCAGGAGCAGCAAACCATGATGGCGACGCTGGTGCGCTATCACCGCAAAGCCATCAAGCTCGACGATCTGCCGCGCTTTACGTTATTTAAGAAAAAGCAGTTCCTGCCGCTCATTCAGCTGTTGCGCCTGGGCGTGTTGCTCAATAATCAGCGACAGGCAACCACCACGCCGCCGACGCTGAAGCTAAAAACGGATGACTATCACTGGACGCTGAGCTTCCCGCACGACTGGTTTAGCCAGAACGCGCTGGTGCTGCTGGATCTGGAAAAAGAGCAGCAGTACTGGGAAGCGGTCACCGGCTGGCTGTTGAAGATTGAAGAAGAGAGTTCTGAGGCGGCAGCGTAACGGCTCAGGCGGTCTCCTGAGAAGGCTGCGTGTTGAGCAACGTATCAAGCTCAGCCGGCAACCCAATCAAATAGCCCTGCACATAATCGATACCTAGCGCGTGCACCGCGCTACGTATCTCTTCCGTTTCCACATATTCCGCCACCACCAGCATTTTCTTCATCCGGGCCAGATGGCAAATGGAAGCCACAATCTGGTAATCCAGGCTGTTGCTGACAATATTGCGAATAAAACCGCCATCGATTTTGAGAATGTCTGCGTCCACGCTTTTTAACCGCGCATAGCTGGCGTAGCCCGTGCCAAAATCATCAATGGCGATCCGGATGCCCATTTTTTGTAATTTCCTGAGGGTCGATGCCGCCAGATCCGCATGACCAAAGGCGCTGCTTTCGGTCACTTCAAAGATCAGCTGCCACGCTTCAACGGCGTATTTGGCTAACAGGCGGCTCACTTCAAGCGGGAACTGCGCCCTGTAGGCGGTAGAAGGTGCGAGGTTGATCGCAAAGCGCTGGCCCGGCAAACGCTGGCGGTGCTGTGCCAGAAAACTCAACGTACGCTCCAGTACCCATAAATCAACACGCGACGATAAACCAAACTCCTGTGCAATGGGCAGGAACTGCTCGGGAAAGATCAGCGCCCCGTTATCATCACGCATTCGCAGCAGCACCTCGTGATAACAATCACCGCGCAGCCCGCGAACGGGCTGAACCAGCAGGGTAAAAGCGTCCTGCTCCAGCGCGGCCTGCAAACGACTCATCATCGCGACCTTATCTTTCAGGCTACGCTGCAAATGAACAGCCCCGCGCTGCTGAAGATTTTCCGGGTGGTTGGTAGAAAGGGAGAGATCGGCCACGATGCCCAGTTCCCCCAGCACCAGATAGAGATGATTGACGGGTGAGCGTACATAGCAATAGCTCACGCCGACCTGAGGCTGTACCGGCATACCATCCCAGATAAAAACAAACTGCTTGATATGCTCGTCCAGCGTTTCAATGCGCTGTTGATGCGACTCCGCCTCCAGACGCACCGCCATGTCATACCCGGTGAGGTGATAGACTCGCTCATTGGGCTGAAGGGTGCCGTTTATCCATTGCGCCAGCTGCTGTTTATACTGGATCCGCAGCATCACGCCGTAATTGCGTCCCAGCACCTCCAGCTCGGGCACGCGCAGTAAACAGAGCGCTGACCACGGATGACTGGCCAGCTCGCGCGACAGCGCCCGCAGGTTGGGCATATGCACCACCGGATCGAGAAAAGCCTGACTGCGGGAGCGAATATTGATGGCCCGCTGGCGTGTCGCCAGCATCGACATGTACGTCACAACGAAGGAAAAGACCAGATAGCTGGATGAGGTGATCGCCAGCTGAATGCCATACCCCTCTTGCACCGGAATGTAGTGATAAAAAAAGTGAATCGACACCAGCAGGACCGGCGTTTAGATGAGTGACATCAGCTTGTAGCCAAAGCGCATCGCACCCCAGAGCATCACCGGCATCAGCAGGGACAAGGTGTAGTTGGTACTGAAAATGGAACTGTTTGCATTCATGGGCAACAGCAGCATGACCAGCAACCCGCCCAGGGCTAAAAACCACACCACAAACTCAACGGCCGTCACCTTTTTGTCTATTTGCGCGCGGAGCTGGGACATCAGTCCCTTAATATAGCGCGGATGACGTATCAGGCGGATCAGCAGGTAGCTTAGCGGCACGCCCGTCAGCCCGCTTACCAGCAGCCCCTGATAGTTAATAAGGGTCCGAATATTGAGGGGATTCAGTCCTGCGAGGCTCTGGCGGCTCTCATAGACGCCGAGATAGACCGCAAACTGAAACAGCAGCAGAAATAGCGTTGCCGGGCAAAACACCTGCCAGAAAATACGCTGCCCCATCAGGCGTATGTCACCGTAAGCGGTCATATTGCGCCGGGGCGCAAACACGCGATAACCGCCCCAGCTGAGCACCAGAGGAACGATAAAATGCAGAATGCCGGCCATGGCTTCAAATAACCCAACGGAGGGGTAATAACGTAAAAACAGCGACACCACCACCCCGGGGAGGGCTTCCAGGCCAAAGAATAACATCAGCGTCAGCAAAAAGGAGAGCGGGAGATAATAGAGCGCAACGATACCGTCGCCCAACTGCGTTAAGGTATTAGCCACACTAAGCACCGGGAGTAACACGACGGGTAAAATAAGAGGAAGTGCCCACCAGCGGTCTTTATTTTGCTTCAGGATGTGGTGAATATTCATAGATGCTCGTTTACAACCCTTGCGCTCCAGAGGGTAAATGAAGACAGGCATCCAACCTGACGTACACGTTGCCTGGAAAATTCCTGGCAAGCACAGTGGAGGAGGGATTTTAAATATCAACGACGGGATGCGGTTGACCTAAATCAAATTAATTTATCTGAATAAACCTTTCTTACGTTTTTTTTGAATATTTTTCCTGTAATTATCAATGCGATAAATAAAATCGTTGTTTTTAATAACATAAATTAATGTAAGCATTGACGCTATTTTACATTTCGCCGAATTGACCCTGACTTGCGGCTGTGCCTTAATAGCCGTATCGCCCAAAAGGGTATACTCAGGAAAAGAAAGTGAGTCAGGCTACGCGTATGCGAAAACGACATCGATTTAACACCCGGATGACCCGCATCATACTGCTTATCAGTTTCCTGTTTTTCTTTGGCCGCTTTGTTTATTCCTCCATTGGAGCCTGGTATCACCATCAGGACAAAATTCAGTCGCAGCAATCAGGTCTTGTGGTGGATTCGCCCGAGCGCTAAAGCGTGTTCGCTCCCGGAAGACAAACTGTATCGCACTGTATCCCGAGCGCTACGCTGACAAACCGGTACAAAACGCCCGCAAAAGCAAACATCCCCGATACATAAAAATGGTCTTCTGTCTCCCTCGCCATAATAAACTGATGAGGAGAGACACAGATGATTCGTCGATATTTCCTGCTTCCTGTATTTGCGCTGACGTCCTTTGCTGGCGCAATGGCCGCACCGTTGGATGGCCTGAGCGCCGCTGATGTCAACGGTCCAGCCGCCGTCGCCCCGCCTGAACACCCCCAGCCGCCAGCAAAACTGATTGTCGATCCGCCGCTGGCGGGACCGCTAAGTAAAGGTGCGGTCTTTATTCAGTACCGTGTCGAAAACCTGCGCATTGAACCTGTATTTGGACCCGACGCGCTGAAAGTCACTCCGCGTATCGGCCATATTCACGTTGTGGTGGATGACGCCCCCTGGCACTGGGCTGATACCAGCGGCGAGCCGGTGATCCTGGTCGGGCTGCCCGCAGGAAAGCACAAGGTGACGATCGTCGTTGCCGACCCGACGCATAAACCCATCGACCATAAAACCGTTGAATTCACCGTGCCGCCACACGCCGCGGTTCATCACTTTTAAGGAGCCTGTTATGAAAGCATTGTCTGTATTAACAGCGATGGTGCTGGCGGTTTCCACCAGCGCGCTGGCAGAGACGAAAGCCAGCGTGGTGCTGGTGCACGGGGCGTTTGCCGACGGCAGCAGCTGGAATAAGGTGATTACCCGGCTGCAAAAACACCATACCGAGGTCATTGCGGTACAACTTCCGCTCACGTCTCTGAAAGATGATGTCGCCGCCACGCAGCGTGCTATCGCCCGGGCTCATGGGGATGTGGTGCTGGTCGGTCACTCCTGGGGCGGGACGGTAATCAGCGAGGCGGGAAACAATGCCCGCGTGAAGTCACTGGTTTACGTTGCCGCTTTTGCGCCGGATTCCGGCCAGTCGACGGCAGCTCTGGCAAATAGCTTCCCTGCTCCGCCAGGGAGCGCCAGCCTCGCTAAAACCACAGAGGGGTATTTATATCTGCCGACAAAAGCGGTCAGCGAGAATTTTGCCCCTGACGTAAAGGACGTTGAGCGCAGCGTGATTGCCGCGACGCAGGGCCCCATTAAGGCCGATGCGTTTGGGGAGAAAATCGCGCATGCCGCCTGGCATGACAAACCGAGCTGGTATGTGGTCAGCAAAAATGACCGGATGATCAATCCTGAGCTAGAGCGCGCAATGGCGAAGAAAATCAACGCCAACACCACGGAGGTAGCGGCAAGCCATGTATCGATGGTCAGCCAGCCGGACGTCATTACCCGTACGATTGAACAGGCGTTATCGGGTCAACAGTGATAAAAAAGCCCGCATGATGAACGGTCCGACTTCGGGCCACGCCATCCTGCGGGCTTTATGCACTTCCGGCTCCTGCAACGGGGTTATGTGCGGTTTTGTCACAAACGCGCCTTCCCCCTCGCTGAACCATCAGAAGCTGTACGTCACCTTCAAACTTCCCACAGGAGACGTTTTTCGCTGAACAATGGGGCTATCGCCAGCCTCTCCCGTCAGCTGCGTAACGCCAGCTGCGGCAAGCAGGCTCCAGCGGGAGGTAAGCTTATGGGTCCAGTCCAGGTTCAGCGAATACGCATATATTCCCGATCCGGCATCGTGTCGGGCAAAACCCGATGCGGCCGACTGGGCGGCATTCACCCCGTAGTAGGTTTGCACATACTTACTGGATCCCCAGCTACCGGTCAGCGCCAGCGTTAACACATTTTTCGGAGATGTATAGAGCGGGCTGGCAATGCCGAAATGCACAGCTTCACCATTGTCTCTCTCAGAAACCGGGACCTCTGCCTGCAACTGCACGGTCAGCCAGTCAGTCACCCTGTATCCCAGCCCTGGCACAACGATAGCTGAACCTTTAATGTCACCCATTCCTCGCAGGTCGTCGCTGCCGGAGGCGATCGAATCGCTGCTTACGTCGCGATCCTTACGTCCAGCGCGATAGCTCAGCGCTGCGTTGTAGTCCAGGTTACCAAAGCTGTTGCCGTAGCCGATCCCCCGCGTGGTGCTGACAAAAAAACCATTGGCCATCGCGTAATCAACCACCTGAGCCGCAGAGACCCGGCTCTTGTCCGAACCGGAATAGCGTGGCGCAACATCCACGCCGCCTCCTAGGGTTAACACGTTGCCCTGAGGCTGATCTGCCGCCAGGGTCGGGGTAGCCAGTAACGCCAGGACGGCCCCCGGCAAGATGCTTTTCATGCTGCGACCGATGCGTGAACGGGGGAAACTATTACGCAGTGTGATGTTTCTCATTAAAGAAGCCCTTTGGATTCAGATGATTGCGATACAAGCGGTGTTAAACGCCAGAGCGCTCATTCTGAATACTTACCCTAAGGTTCTTATGAGCCGTAAATGAAGAAATGCTGAAGCACGTGAAGGTTCTGTAAACCCTGTAGAATTCCTGTTACCGTTTTTTCTTCAGTTGTTCTTCATGCACTGTTGATACAGTTACCAATGTGAAAATTCTACTAATTGAAGACGACCTGGATCTCGGCAATGGCGTGCGTATCGCCCTTGCAGATCAAGGATTTGATGTCATATGGGTACGCCGCAAAGAGGATGCGCTGCATCAGCTTGGGATCTGCGTGCCGGAACTTATTTTGCTCGACCTGGGGCTGCCCGATGGCGATGGCATGAGCCTGATGACGCGCCTGCGTCAACAGCTTAAGGGCGTCCCCGTCATCATCCTGACGGCGCGAGGCACGCTACAGGACCGCCTGTGCGGGCTGGATGCAGGTGCAGACGATTATCTGGTCAAACCTTTTGTTCTCGCCGAACTGCTGGCGCGCGTGAGAGCCCTTGCGCGGCGCAGTTACGGTTTTGAAAATGAGGCAATAGAAATTCGCGGTTTGTCGCTTCATATTCCGACGCGTCGCGTAACGGTGAGCGCACGCCACGTTGAGCTGACGGCAAGCGAATATGCGCTGCTTGAAACGTTACTGCTACGCGCCGATCGCGTGCTTACGCGACGGTATCTGGAAGAAAGGATATTTGGCACGAAAGAAAACCTCAGCAACGCGCTTGACGTGCATATGGGTAACCTGCGGCGAAAAATTGGCGATGGCTTTGTGCGAACGGTAAGAGGCGTTGGGTATGTCATCGATACCGTACCCGTTCAGAAGGCGGCAGGTTGATGCGTAATTTTTGGCACCACCTCCGGCTTCCCACGCTGGTCAGGCGAATGCTGGTCGCCCAGATGCTGCTGCTTACGTTGCTCTGGTGTCTCTTTTTAACCTTCATTTTGCTGGAAGACCTGCGTAGCCCTCCCATACTGACGGGCAGTGAGACTTATGAAACCGTTTTTTCCCTGGTGGAGAGTATGGACGATCGTCCGCAGGCGCGTGATGCTGTGCTGGCAGCGTTCAGCAAGGCTCTGCGGGAGGGCTATGGCGGCGGCGAAGATCCGGAGCTGTCCATCAACCTCATTGTTCGCAAGAATAACGAGATTATTTTTTCTTCGGATGGTGCGCCGACGGGGGTAAAAAATAGCCGTCTGGGGGTCATGCAGCATGTCCAGAGTGAGGACCATACATGGACGAGCCGTACCCTCAAATCCGCGCACTCCGACGTGGAAGTCACCCTTTTTACCCCTGCCGGTAGCTGGAATTTCTTTATCTATCTGAACTCGCGCGGCTACTACGTCATGCCGCTGATGATATGCATCCCTTTTCTTCTGTTCCCCGCGTGGCTGTCCATCCGCATCGCGATGCGCCCCTGGAACAAGGTGGTGAATGAAATTTCATTGCGCACGCCGGACGATCTCTCGCCTTTAAAAGCCGTCCCCAGACACAGGGAGCTTCGCCAGACGGTCGACGCGATTAATGACTTTCTGGCCAGGGTGCGGGAAAGCGCCGAAAGGGAAAGAATGTTTATTGCCGATGCCGCACACGAACTGCGTACGCCTCTGGCCGCGATGCGGATCAACGTCGAGGCGTTGCAGTCCTGGGTCATCAGCGAAAGCCAGCAGGAGCTGCTTGCGGGCATTGTTCGCAGCAATAGCCGTGCTGCGCGTCTCGTCAATCAGCTTCTGCTGATGATGCACAGCGAAGCGCACATCAGCACGGTGATGTCGCCTGTGCCGCTGACGACGCTTATTCAGGAGCGAATGGCTGCCCTGGAACCGCTGGCGTCCGGGCGCAGAATTGAGTTTGAATTCATCGCCGATGATGAAATCCATATCACAGGCATTCGGGAACGTCTGGTATCGCTGATCGACAATTTAATTGAGAATGCCGTGAAGTACAGCCCTGAGGGTGGACGCATTGAGGTACAACTGCAATCGCGTGACAAGTCCGCTCAGCTGCGCGTCTTAGACGCGGGTCCCGGCATTCCGGTTGAATTGCGGGAGCGCGTGTTCGACAGATTTTTCCGCGATCCTAATCAGACCCAAAGCGGGAGTGGACTGGGGCTTGCTATCGTTAAAGCCGTTACGCAGCAACACAACGGCAGGGTCAATCTGAGTACGTCAGCCGAAGGCGGTCTTATGGTGACCGTTGATTTCCCGAATCCGGCGTTCGCATGAACGTAAACGCGGCGCTACACGTCCTGACATGTGTCAGCGCAGCGTTACTTCACGTATGCCGCAGATTGCTTCAATAAAATTACCGTATTTGTTATATTGTTACTTACTGATTATTCACCTCTGCGGTGCCAAAAAGAACAAGATTCACCGCAACCCAGGACAGAAAAATGTTAGATTACCGCTTCCCGACAGCTTTGCAGATGGTTCTCAGCGTAGCGATGGCGGAGCAATCGGGTGAACGTTCGACGAGTGCAATCCTGGCTTACGGCCTGGAAGCGAATCCGAGCTTTATCCGCAAATTAATGGTTCCTCTCGCCCGCGACGGCATTATCGTCTCCACGCTTGGCCGCAACGGCTCTATTCACCTTGGCCGCCCGGCGGAAGAGATTACCCTGCGTGATATCTACCTTTCCGTCACTGAAGATAAAAAGCTGTGGGCGTCCCGTCCTGACGTCCCGGCCCGCTGCGTGGTCAGCGCCAACGCCTGCTGGTACTTCAAATCAATCGCTGATGAAGCGGAGCAGGCTTCGTTAGCGGTTTTAGCGCGCCATACCGTCGCCAGCGCGCTGGAAGAGGTGAAAAAAGCCGATACCAGCGGGTGCGATCCGGTGCCGGAACTCTGCACACAGCATAAAAAAGCGCCCTAATCCTGACAGACTGCGAAAAAAAAGCCGCCTTCATTGTGAAGGCGGCTTTTTGCTATCTGCTACGTCCTACGCAGGCAACACCTCTCTTTCCGCTTTACCGCGCGTCACGAACTTACGCAGCGTCACGTAAAAGACCGGCGTCAGGAACAGACCAAACAGCGTCACACCCAGCATCCCGGCGAACACGGTGATCCCGGTGACGCCGCGCACTTCTGCCCCTGCCCCGTGACCAAGGATCAGTGGAATGGTCCCGGCAATAAAGGCGATAGAGGTCATTACAATCGGGCGTAGACGCAGGCGGCACGCTTCCAGCGCGGCCTCCATAATGCCTTTGCCCTGAATTTCCAGCTCGCGGGCAAACTCCACGATAAGAATCGCGTTTTTACAGGCCAGCCCCATCAGTACCACCAGCCCTACCTGCACGAAGACGTTGTTATCGCCCCCGGTCAGCCAGACGCCGAACAGCGCGGAGAGCATCGTCATCGGCACGATGAGGATCACCGCCAGCGGCAGCGTCCAGCTTTCATACAGCGCCGCCAGCACCAGGAACGCCAGCAGCACCGCGACCGGGAAGACGATCAGCGCCGTGTTGCCCTGGGTGGCCTGCTGGAAGCTCAGGTCCGTCCATTCAATATTCATCCCGTTCGGCAGGATCTGCTTAGACATACCGTCCAGTTGCGTCATCGCCTGCGCGGAAGAGAGCACGCGCGGGTCGGCATCGCCAATCAGATCCGCCGCCGGGTAGCCGTTGTAGCGGATCACCGGGTCCGGACCGTAGGTGGTCGTGATTTTCACCATACTGCCAATCGGCACCATTTCACCCTGGCTATTACGGGTGCGTAAATTCGCGATATCTTCCACGCTGTCGCGGAACTGCCCGTCGGCCTGTGCCATTACGCGCCAGGTGCGACCGAACTGGTTGAAGTCATTCACATAAGACGAGCCCAGATAGGTTTGCAGCGTCCCGAAGAGATCGGTGAGCGACACGCCCTGCGCTTTCGCCTTATCACGGTCAACCTGTACATCCAGCTGCGGAACGTTTGCCTGGTAGGTTGAGATAGGGAAATGCATCCCCGGCGTCTGCATAATCGCCCCGGACATGGTGTTCACCGCGTTTTGCAGCGCGCCATAGCCCAGACCAGCACGATCCTGAATGTACAGCGAATAGCCCGATCCCTGGCCCAGACCTAAAATCGGCGGCGGCAGAATCGAGAAGCCAAAGCCCTGCTGGATTTGCGCGATTTTCGCGTTGATCTCCGCGTTTATTTCCGCCGCAGTATGTTTACGCTGGTCGAACGGCTTCAGGCCAAAGAAGACCGTCCCGGTGTTCGGCGTATTGGTGAACTGGAGCGCATTCAGGCCAGGAAACGCGACCGCATAATCCACGCCTTCGGTATTCATCCCGATTTCGCTCATTTTGCGGATCACCGCATCGGTGCGCGCCAGCGACGAGCCTTCCGGCATTTTCACGCCGCCGATCAGGTACAGCTTATCCTGCGTCGGAATAAACCCGCCGGGAACGGCTTTAAACATCACGCCCGCAGCGCAAAGCAGCAGCAAATAAACCACGAACACTGCCCCGCGTCGGCCGAGCGTTTTGCCCACCAGCCCCTGATAGCCAGTCGAGCTGCGGTGGAAAAAGCGGTTAAACGGACGGAAAATCCAGCCGAACAGACGATCGATAAGCCGGGTCGGGAAATCTTTCGGGGCGCCATGCGGCTTCAACAGCAGCGCGGCCAGCGCTGGCGAGAGCGTCAGCGAGTTGATCGCGGAAATCACCGTGGAAATGGCTATCGTTACCGCAAACTGCTTGTAGAACTGACCGGTCACGCCGGAGAGGAACGCCATCGGAACGAATACCGCACACAGCACCAGCGCAATGGCAATAATCGGTCCGGACACTTCACGCATCGCCTGATGCGCTGCCGCAAGTGGGGCGAGCCCCTCTTCGATATTTCGTTCGACGTTTTCCACCACCACGATGGCATCGTCCACCACGATACCAATCGCCAGCACCAGCCCGAACAGGCTCAGGGTATTCAGCGAAAAGCCCAGCAGGTAGAGAATACTGAACGTGCCCACTACCGATACCGGCACCGCAATCAGCGGGATTATCGACGCGCGCCAGGTTTGCAGGAACAGGATCACCACCAGCACGACCAGCACCACCGCTTCCAGCAGCGTTTGCACCACAGCGCGGATCGAGTCGCGTACAAACACCGTCGGGTCGTAAGGCGCCGCCCATTTCATATCGTCCGGGAATCGTGTGGACAGTTCGTCCATTTTGGCGCGTACCGCGTTAGACAGATCGATGGCGTTTGCCCCCGGCGACTGGAAGATACCAATCCCGACCGCGTCTTTATTGTTCAACTGGGAGCGCAGCGCGTAGCTGCCGGACCCCATCTCGACACGCGCCACGTCGCGCAGTCGGACGACCGTACCATCCTGCGTGGTTTTCAGGACAATGTTGCCGAACTCGTCTTCGGTATGCAGGCGGCCCTGGGCGTTAATGGAGATCAGGAAATCGCTCTCTTTCGGCAGCGGCTCGGCGCCAAGCTGCCCGGCGGACACCTGCACGTTCTGCTCCTGCATCGCCGTGACCACGTCCGAAGCGGTCAGCCCGCGGGCCGCGACCTTGTTCGGGTCCAGCCAGACGCGCATCGCGTATTCACCCGAGCCGAAAATCTGAATCTGCCCCACACCGGGCAGACGCGCCAGCTCGTCCTTCACCTTCAGCGTGGCGTAGTTACGCATATACAGTGAATCGTACTTACCGCCAGGCGAAAACAGATGCACCACCAGCGTCAGCGTTGGCGACTGTTTCTGAGTCGTGATGCCCAGACGCCGCACGTCTTCCGGCAGACGCGCTTCGGCCTGCGCGACGCGGTTTTGCACCTGAACCTGCGCCTGATCCGGGTCGGTGCCCGGACGGAAGGTGACGGTAGTCACCAGCACGCCGTCGGAACCCGCGACGGATTTCATGTACATCATGTTCTCAACGCCGTTGATCGCCTCTTCCAGCGGGGTTGCCACGGTCTCGGCAATCACTTTCGGGTTGGCGCCCGGGTACTCGGCGCGCACCTGCACGCTTGGCGGCACGACGTCAGGGTATTCGCTCACCGGCAGCAGCGGGATGGCGATTAATCCTGTGATAAAAATCAGAATCGACAGTACGGCGGCAAAAATCGGCCTGTCGATGAAAAAACGGGAAAAGTCCATGGATTGGATTCTCAGGTAAGGGATCAGTTGAGGGCGGCGCTGGCGGTCATGGCAACGGTTTTCGCGTTAACCGGCATACCCGGCATAAACACTTTTTGTAAACCATCGACGATGACTTTATCCCCGGGATTCAGCCCCTGCTGTACGATACGTAAACCGTCGGCCAGACGCCCGGGCGTAATGTCGCGGCGCTGCGCTTTCCCGTCTTTATCCACGATATAGACATATTTACGATCCTGATCGGTCAGCACCGCCTTATCGTCAACAAGCGTGGCTTTAAATTCCGCACTGCCCGGCAGACGCACGCGGGCAAAGAGTCCAGGCGTGAACTGACGCTGTGAGTTATCCAGCAGCGCGCGCATGCGGATCGTTCCGGTACCCGGCGTGAGCTGGTTATCCAGGAAATCCACTTTGCCCTGATGGGGATAGCCCTCCTCGCCCGTCAGGCCAATCTCCACCGGCAGCGCCGCATGATCGCCGGACACCCGCTGCCCGCTGCGGGCCAGGTTCTGATAGTGAAGGTAGGTTGACTCGTCCACGTCGAAGTAGACATAAACCGTTTTCTGCGAGACCAGGGTGGTGAGCACGCTGGCGCTGTCGCCCGCCGTCACCAGGTTACCGCTGGTGATCAGCGCCCGGCTGGCGCGACCGTCGATAGGCGCGGTCACTTTGGTGAAGTCGAGGTTAAGTTGCGCAGCATCTACCGCCGCCTGCGCGGCGCGAATATCGGCCTGCGCCTGGGTAGCGGCGGAACGGCGCTGCTCCCACTCTTCGCGGGACACCACGTTGGTATTGACTAATTTATCGGTACGGTTAGCCTCGCTTCGCGCCAGACTGGCCTGCGTTTTGGCCCTCGCCAGGTTCGCCTGCGCCTGTTCCAGCGCGGCGCGATAGGTTCGGTCATCAATCGTGAACAGCACCTCGCCCTTTTTCACCTCCTGGCCGTCGGTGTAATTCACTTTCTCAATGTAGCCGGAGACGCGCGGACGCAGCTGAACGCTTTCCACCGCTTCAATGCGACCGTTAAAGCTGTCCCACTGGCTAATGGATTTCACCACCACGTCAGCAGCGCTGACAACGGGCGCTTGCGGCGCGGCATTTTGCGCGACGCTGTCATCGCACCCGACGAGAAGCGCGGAGAGTAAAACCACCCCCATCGCGCTCAGATGAAAGTTACCCCAGGTTTTTTGCAGGCTCATTATTTTTATTCCGGTTATTGTAGCTGCCGGGCAAGACGCAGCGGGAGGCGCCGCGCCACTTCCTTTGTCCGGTAGCTGGCTGAAGGCCATTTGTGTCGTTCATCGCCACAAAACTGTAACAGTTGCGAATACACTATCGCGGCGATTGTAGGAAGGCGCTTAATTAAGTGCAAGAATAATTGTTGCACTTTATGTGCTATTTGCGGCGAAGATAAATCACGCGTTTTGAGAAGGGATTTAAATGCAACAATAAAACTTGCAATTAATGTAAAAACGGGTCACCTTTAAGTGCAACAAACAAAGATGCTTTTTAATGCGTGGCGTAGGGGGAAGCAAAATGAACACGGGTGCATTCATTCACGATTTACTCGACTGGATCGACAACAACCTCGATAGCCGTCTGGACATTGAAACCGTCTCCAGGCGAGCCGGCTATTCGAAATGGCACCTCCAGCGGCTTTTCAAAGAACATACCGGCTCCCCTCTCGCCGAATATATTCGCGCGCAAAAGCTGCAAAAATCGGTTGAGCGCCTGGCCCACAGCGATGAACCGATTCTGAACGTGGCGATCGCGCTGGGCTTTGACTCTCAGCAGTCCTTCAACCGCAGCTTTAAGCGTCAGTATGGTCAGGCACCCGGCGCATGGCGACGCAGTATCGGCTGCCGTGAATCGCGGCAGATGAGCCAGTAGTTCACCGCCGGGCCGGATATCGGCCAAAAAGAAAAACCCTCTGTAATCAGAGGGTTTTATCAGTCTTACCTGCTTATAACTTCGCAGGAAAGGTTATGGGCTTACTCCCACTCGATTGTTTACGGCACGCATAACCAATTGACTGGTAATAAGTTTTTGAAAACCAATCTCCACCGTACCGTTTTATATACCGTCACCGGAAATCAGTACCCTGAAAAATGGCAAGTCACCGGGTCAGCGAATCGTACTGCTTTTCACAGACTCGTCCGGCTTCTGCGGCCCGGTCAGCGTACTCCGCCAGTTGTCGGTTTCGCTCGAGAGATTTGCTGAGCACGTCGGCAAGCAAAACTCCGGTGTCTGCGGCTGACGTCCCAGCGCCGACAGTGGCGTTATACTGCCTGAGCTGCTCCCGGATGGCAACGAGCTGTTGCTGCAACCGGCCAGCGCGAGCGGAAGCATCAAGAGCATCATTGCGCGCCTGGTCGATCCTCTGCTGCGCTTCACGTTCATTGGTCGCTTTCTCCTGTTCTTTCAGCAAACGCAATTTTGCGTCGGCCTCTTTCTGGTCTGCCTTGGCCTGCGCATACCCGGCATCGTACTGGCGGTCACCGTGTTCATTCCAGGCAACCCTGCCGCCGACCACCAGAGCAGCAAGCATCGCCACGATAAGCAACTGTTTCCAGTACGCTTTGATGAATGCCCAGATCATACCGCCAGCACCTTACTGGCAGTGATGTACCGCGCGCGCCGGTCATCGATGCCGTTCTGCCCGCCATTGATGATCTGCGTGACGCGCACCAGGTCGCCGGTGTACTTCATGCAGCCTTTGGTGGCGAAGAACCACGCCGCGCTGCGGGCCGCGTATTCGTCCTGCGCCAGCAATTCCGGCTTCTGCACCAGATCCACCTTCAGGCCGTTGCCGCAGTCCCGGTAGTTGTTCAGACCAGTGATCTGGATAAGCCCGCGACCGCGGTAGAACCAGCCGTCGGTCGGCCCGTTGTTCCCCATGCGTTTGCTGTACACCAGATTGGCGATCGCACGCTGGCGCTCCAGTGGTAACGACGGTTCACCAGCACGGCGGCCCAGAGCGTTGGCCTGTCCCTGGGTGAGTCGCCCGGTGCGGACGAATCCCGCCAGCCCGGTAACGCTGTAGTTGAAGTTCTCCTGCAGCCGGGCGAATCCGCCAGACTCATGCCCCACCTGCGCGATAAACATCGCCTGGTGCAGAGGATGCTCGATGCCAAACTCTTTCATGGCTATAGTAATATGCGGGAACCAGCGAGCGGCCAGCACCTCACTGATACCAGCTGCACGCTGGAATTGTTTAATGTCCATGCTGGGACCTCGTTATCTTGAAAATTTGTACCACGTTCCCTTTTGTCTTGATGAGCGCAGCCAGGAACACGGCTTTGATGATGACTTCTGACCAGTCGGCGCTGACGTAGTACCCGTAGAAAGTCCGGATAGGCACGCTGGCGGCCACGACGATCAGCAGATAGGCGAGCCATCCACCCCACCAGCGATGGCGTGAACCGTCACGGCGGAACAGCAGGACTCGGATTGCAATGCCGCCGCAGATAGCGGCGTTCAGGATGAGAAGCAGTTCAGGACTGGTCATCGTCTTTTCTCCCCGGGATCAGGTCGCGCGGATTTTCAGAACGGTGATACAGCCAAATGCCAATGCGGACAGCGACGATAGCCGACACGAATGCCCCCGCAGAAAACACAATCCCCTTTTCAAAGGAGTCCTGTGTAATCGTGGGGATCATGCTGGCAATACCGATAAGAATGGATGCTGTCGCTTTGTAGAAGAGAAGTCCGCAGAAGAAGCTGAGGAACGCCAGAAGTAACCGTCGCTTTATGGGATACTCCACTGCCGAGGTAACAAAAATTACCGCACCAGCAAGCGCCCCTAAAGCAACCTCAGGCGGCACACCCGCGACCACAGACATAAGCGCGCTCAGGCTAAGCCCCTGATTCAGCGTTTCCGTGGTTAACGTGTGCGACATAGTGACCACCGTTTAATGTGCATAAGAACCCCCTTAGTTGGTGAGTTCATCATACACAATAAACCATATGTGGATTAAAAAACCTCAGATTACTCCTACCAAAATTACCTTAAAGGTGATTTAATGTCCCAGCTACATCATGAGTGGCAATTGAAAAGATAAATAAAATAGGAATGAAAGTGGGAAAAATATACTCGATACAGTATTTGCGTGGCATTGCTGCACTTCTTGTTGTGTTCTTGCACATAAGAACCATTCTCCCTGATTTTTTGAAGCCATTCGTTCTAAACGGTGGAATTGGTGTCGACATCTTCTTTATTATAAGTGGTTTCATCATATACTTTGCAACCCATAAGGAGGTTGAAGCAACTCCGAGAGTATATTTAACGAAGAGAGCATTCAGAATCTGGCCTTTATTTATCGTTGTTTGGTTTATAACATCAATATTTGCTTTTCAGGAGCAGCCTTTTTATAAGGTAATTAAGGCAGTATTCTTTATTCATAATGACTATGCACAAGGTGCGCCAGGTTTCGGGTTTAATATGATAGGGCCGGCCTGGACGCTTACATTTGAGATTGTTTTTTACGCAATATTTATGGTTGCTTGTGCAATTAGTCATAAATACCGTGGAATTATATGCATACTTTTGTTGATTACTATCCCATCGGCACTGCAATTATATTTTAATGGCTCCATAAGTTTCAGTGCTTATACTACTGCGAATGTTGAAAGTGGTCATTTTGCGTATGGTATAATCAGGGTTCTAGGTTGCAATATATATAGCGAGTTCGGTGTTGGAGTATTGCTATCAATGATAGTTAGCAAAATAAATAACATCAAAAACAGCTTCCCTGCCACTATTATATCGACTCTAATATTTATTGCATGCATTTATTTAATACTGAATATAAAGGTAAGTGAGGCCGAGAGGTTCATTCTGGCTTTAATTACATTCCTATCGGCTCTTATGTTTGGATTTGGGTTTGTTAAGGAGATCAGGGCGTTATCATTTCTTGGGGATATCTCATACTCAATATACCTTTGTCATTGGATGGTAATAAGATTGTTTATGGAGTTTTTCCCAAGTCAATGGACAATGGAAGGATGGGGGGTAAAGGTTCCAGTCATTTTACTCACAACGCTTATAATTTCATGGTTGATGAATAAATTTATAGAAAAGCCATGCATTAGTTTTGCAAGACGTCTATTGTCAAATTCTTATAAAGTAAGCCCCGCATAACGGGGCTTGCCTACTTAGGCACCAATATTTCCTAATGTCTTCCATGTGCCTGGAGTTCCTGTAGAAACACATATCCACCCCTCCGTGCCTGATGCGACAGGGAGGGTAGACCTTATTATATCTCCCCTTTTCCAATTCCCAGAGGTTGGTATTGCAGAATCCTCCCCTACAAATCTTGTTCCAATGTATGTTCCTGCCGGCACTCCTGTGCTTAGCGTCGTTCCTGATGATGCATAGTTATCATAGTTTCTAAACATGTTATAAGCTGATGCTACTGCACTAGTAGCCACACTCATTCCGGCTGTAGAAAACACACCAAAGTCCGATCCTGATACGGAGCAACCTGAGTTATTTGTCGTAGGGAAGTAAACCCCAGCCGTAACGATAGTAATGGGTGAAACTTCAAACTTACAAGCCCTAAACGTTATAGATCTAAGAATATCAGAATTTGAGCAGGTGGCATCATATGGTTCAACACCATCATTAGCCATATTTGCCCCTGTAAACCTGCACCCATCAAATGAAATATTCCTACAATCTCCTGATAAATATACATGACAACGCTGTGAGTTGGCTAAATTCATATCACGAAAACCAAGACCTCTGGCATTAACTAACTGTATAGACCTCATAAAACCAGAAACGGAACCATTAAATGTCGTCTCTTCTTCTTCTAAACTGAAGAATACACCTAGACCCACTCCTAAAGATGATGTTAATGGAGTAGTTTGTAATACAGTTATATTTGATGACCCTGAGGGTATTCGTGTTGTTTTTATAAGGCGCCCTATCGCTCCACCTCCAGCATTTCTGACTATAGATCCACACATCACAACAGCTTCCGCCGAGCCCCCCCTGACGTTGATAGATGTTGACCCAACGGCAGAAGAACTGTCAGTAGTAAAATTACCAGATATGAATGATTGAGCCAAAATGCCATAGTCATCAGATGAGTACCCATACGAACGATCTCTATTTACGTCTAAAGTAAATGCTGTTTTCTGCGAACCTCGATCTCGATGAAATGCCTTTACTGCTGTAGGACATGAGACCTCAATATTACAGTTCCTATTGTAGTCAGTCTGCAAAGGCCAAACAGAGGATCTACCACCGCCGATTATCGTCCCATGAAGAGTAACATTTGAACAATATTGCACTTGAATTAATGCTAGAGAGAAAACCACATCAGAAGCTTTAATAGTGCAATTAACAGTTACATCGAATTTTGCATTGTAGTCATTTCCATAATACTTAACTTGGTTTGTTCGGGTGTTTTGCGGATTTCCTGAAACCCTAATACAAGAAATTCCTGTAT
This sequence comes from Enterobacter cloacae complex sp. 302F9, assembly GCF_050030335.1. NCBI lineage: Bacteria > Pseudomonadati > Pseudomonadota > Gammaproteobacteria > Enterobacterales > Enterobacteriaceae > Enterobacter > Enterobacter cloacae complex sp. 302F9. Next base: position 3,400,315 of record NZ_JBLGUC010000001.1, read on the forward strand.
TTGTAGGGTTTGGTGAATCTGCATATGCATCCATGTAAATACCTGTACATGGTTTATCTTTATCTCTACTTACAGCAACCTCGTTAAAAACATCACCTGGGGTGATATCAAGAAGTCTATCCATGGACGTTCCATAGATATCACCAATAACGTCATAGCAGGCAGAAAGTATCATCCCGGTAGTTGGGAAAAGTCCTGAAGGGTCTTTTTCACATCTGAAATTATTAAATCTGAGACCATGCGGATGAAATGAATACGTTACATTGGCGCTATCACCATTTGCGCCGACATCACCACCCCAGTGCGCAATAATAGCAGCACCAATAGGACCAATCGCTTTGCAGTTGGTAAGAGTCACATCCCATACGTCACCAAGAATTTCCATCCCTTGATTGGTAAATGGTGTTTGTACTGCTGACATTACAACGCTATCAAGTTTTACCCCACTTACTGGTGTTGAGCCATCAGCGGGCTGTTCGTAATTACCAATTCTGATACAGTTTCCATAATTACCATTTAGAGCCCATGCTGTTTGCTTTTTCTTGACCTCAATATTTGTCATTTCCAGGCCAGACTTTGCAATGACGACATTGTCAAGCGAGTCTATTTCACCATAAAAAATTGAGCCTTCATCGCCTAGATATCTCCCGCCTATAGCAGCATTGAGAATTTTATAAACACCAGATGTTACGATTACATTTTTACCAGTAGCCACGCTCCAGGCATCAGCCAGCAAAAGAGCGGCAGTATCGTTAGCTGCACCATCACCAACGGCGCCAAATGACTTTAGTGTCCTGCTGACCGAGTTCGTCAGGATGTCGCTGCCATAGCCAATCAGGTTTGTACCCGTAGGCTTTGCCAGTTCAATAAGGACATCTGATGCAGAACCAGATGGAGGCAACGTTACAATTGGATCCCCGGCGTTATCGAAGGCAACGATTTTGTTCGCCCTGGTTGCGGCTCCAGGAAGTGATGGAATGTTTTCAGGAGTACGAAGCGTGCGGCTCAGATTGCTACTGGCAAGCGTATCGACGTAGTTTTTGGTTGCCGCATCCTGCGGGTCTCGCGGGTCGCGCAGATTGCGGATGTAGTTGTTCAGCGCGTCATACCAGTTGGCGATGCTTGACGGTTTGCGCAGGGCCAGACGATATGCGCTATATGCCTGCTGGATCAGCATCGTCAGTTTATCGAATGCATCTTCATGCACCTCAGCGAAGAACTTCCCCTGGTTGCGCAGGTCGGTTTCCTGTGTTGGCTCCAGCTCACGGGCAATAGAGATCTGCCAGCCATTCGCCAGCGGCGTGGTGAGAACCACGTTACCACCGTTGTAACCACCGGCATTCGTCACCGTGTAGTCCGTGTCCAGCACCAGAACTGTGATGTTTTCGTCAAGGTCGACAACCGAAACGGCCAGATCCGTTTTCTTGAAGATGCGGAAGGTGTACGGGAAGGATGTCGTAACGCCGTTCCCGGTGTAATCGTTATGGTCAACTACGGTTGATACCGTCATGGCCTGTCTCCTGTAAAGCAGCGCCCGGCGCGCGTGCATCATCAGGACAGTTTATTACCTGGCAAACCTTATATGAATTGAATGAATAACAATCAGGAAAGTTATTACCTTTTGGGTAAATAGCAATTCGTGCTGGATAGTCTTAAGGACTTTTGCTACTGTACATATATGGGTCTTCCCTTGTTGTGGTGGCTGAAGGCATGATAATGGTGTATTTAATCGCCAGAGGTCACCGCCATGGATGAAAAGTCCCTCTACGCTCATATTCTCAACCTGTCCGATCCGTGGCAGGTAAAGTCCCTTTCTCTCGATGAAAATGCCGGTTCTGTTACTGTCACTATTGAGATCGCTGAAAACACCCGGCTAGCCTGTCCGACCTGCGGTAAATCCTGTTCTGTTCACGATCACCGTCATCGTAAATGGCGCCATCTTGATACCTGCCAGTTCACCACTATTGTTGAAGCCGATGTTCCACGAATTATGTGTCCGGAGCATGGCTGCCTGACGTTGCCTGTTCCGTGGGCTGGCCCCGGAAGCCGGTATACGTTGCTATTCGAATCGTTCGTTCTCTCATGGCTGAAAATCAGCACCGTTGATGCTGTCAGGAAGCAACTTAAGCTCAGTTGGAATGCGGTTGACGGCATTATGACCCGGGCAGTTAAGCGAGGTCTTGCCCGGATAAAAAAGCCATTATCCGCCCGTCATATGAATGTGGATGAGGTCGCCTTTAAAAAAGGACATCGTTACATAACGGTGATCTCCGATCGCGATGGTCGGGCGCTGGCCTTAACGGATGATCGCGGCACAGAGAGTCTTGCCGGCTATCTTCGCACGCTCACTGATGGGCAGTTGCTGGCTATCAAAACGCTCTCAATGGACATGAACGCGGGCTATATAAGAGCAGCGCGTATCCACTTACCCAGTGCGGTTGAGAAAATCGCCTTTGACCGCTTCCATGTGGCGAAGCAACTGGGCGAGGTAGTTGATAAAACCCGTCAGAATGAACATCCGCACCTCCCTGTTGAAAGCCGACACCAGGCAAAAGGAACCCGCTTCCTGTGGCAGTACAGCGATAAGTGGATGACCGAATCCCGGCAGGAAAAGCTGATGTGGCTGCGTGCACAGATGAAGCTGACGAGCCAGTGCTGGGCGCTGAAAGAGCTGGCAAAGGATATCTGGAACAGGCCATGGAGCGAGGAAAGACGGAGTGACTGGCAGAGATGGTTGGCGCTGGCGGCTAACAGTGACGTTCCCATGATGAAAAATGCCGCGAAAACGATAGGAAAAAGGCTGTACGGGATCCTGAATGCGATGCGACACAGTGTCTCAAACGGAAATGCGGAGGCACTTAACAGCAAGATCAGGCTGCTGAGGATAAAAGCCAGGGGATACCGAAACCGGGAGCGCTTTAAACTGGGGGTGATGTTCCACTACGGAAAGCTGAATATGGCGTTCTGAGCCTTCCCACCATGATCGGGGAAGACCCACATATATACAGTGAATGCATGGAGATTATCAGATGCAACGTCAGTATCATCACCCGCTGGAAAAAGGATTTGCCGAACGAATACACACGCCGGGAGGCGTCCGCTCCCTTGTTGAAGATTCTCACCTGATGACTTTGCTGCGCCAGCTTGGTGAGGATGGTTTTAACGTTGATGGTCCGATGGCTGAGCTGACTGCTCTGGTTAACTATGTCACCAGCTCGCAGATGTCCATGAAGGATCTGCAAATGCATCTCGATTACTGCGTGGAAAAACTGAAGCAGGAAACGACATAAAGCAAAGGCCGCATGCGCGGCCTCGTGACATGTCACAGTAAAGGAAGTTTAAAGATTATTGCGGCAATGATGACGAAGGTCGAGAAGTAAACGACCTTCGCCGACCACTCTCCTAACCACTTTTTCCTGATGGCAATTACAATCACCCACAAATAGGCAGTACCGCATACAACTACGGCAGCAAACCAGAACAACATCAATCCAATACTGACTAAGATGTCCATCATTGGCCCACCGCCTTCCCGAGATCTGGAGCGCGCCGCGGCGCTGTTTCGCCAGGCTCCCACCAGCTCGTTGTGTTAAATTCCCGCTGCGCGCGGTCCCTTACCCGATCGTTGTACCCAGGGTTCGCCATCTCTTGAAGCTGTTGCAGGATAAGGTGATTGGTAATGGCTTTTGCATACCAGAGATTTGCGAAAGGGGTGATCATTCGTGCCGTCTTAAGCGCGTCGGCACCGAAAGAAGTTTCTTCCCCCTGTAATGCCTTCTGCGGGTTCGTGATCAGCAGCTTGGTTAACTGTTCAGCAAAGCTGAGAACCGGCCCGCCGATGGTGGCCGCGATACTTGAGCCATATTGCGTATGGTCCTGGAACAGGAAATCGCCGTAGATACCGAATGATCCGCCTTTCAGTAGAGCCTGTACCCATGTAGTTGGCTTTGTCATATCCAGTGGGTCATTGCCGGTCAACAGGCTATTCATCTGGTTTGCAAACATCCCGGCCAGTGTCGTGCCTGCAATGTATGAAGCGAGGAATTTAAGCGCCGGCACCGTGTCCAGATCATTAGCCCGGTTTACCAGCTGGCGGAACCCGGCGAATGGCGTGGTTTTGAAAAGCATGAAGCTCTTAATCAGCTGCCCGGCGTCGTCGCGGGCGTAAGTGTCAAGCCCGGTGGCGGTCGTTACAGCGCTGGTCATCTCGCCGTGTGTGATACCCAGCAATTTCTGAGCGGCTTCGGCGCGGGCATTGCGAACCATACGATTGATGGTCTGCTCTGATTCTGCATCAAATGCTTCTTTCATCCGCTTCAGACGTTCAGGAGGTAGATCTCCAAGCGCCGCCAGTGCTGCTTCGCTACCGGCGCGCACCTGTGCAATACGGTCCGACATGATGCCGGTGATCACGTCATCGGGAACGGCATAGATCGCATCAGGAGTCATACCCATGTGACCGGAGGTAGTCATTGGCTGTAGGTCTGCCGCTGCCATGATCGCCCAGTCTTCATTGCTCCAGCCTTTGTTAGCCAGGATGGTTTTATCTGACCCTTTAACGTCTTCCAGTGTCTTGAATTTGCGGGTCAGCTCACCAATATTTTTATACATCAGCAGCCCGAACGCCGCTTTGTTGGCGCGGTCCATGGCGATCAGCCCTGACCACTTCAGTGTCTTCTCTGCGAACCAGCCAGTTATGCCACGTGACAGATCAAAGCCGCCCATCTTCGAGACTACAGCAGCGTGCGAATCCACCAGCAGGCCCAGCTCAGCATTCGCCATTTTCGCGTCACCACTAAATAGGTTCTTAATAGTGTTGGCTGATAGGCGCATGCCGTCGCGGGTGAATCCGAGCGCCTGGGCATTAGCGCGCATAATTGCCTGGTCGCTGGTTGCGGTCAGTACGCTGGTACCGAGCATCGCGCTCGTCATCAGGTTACGTAGACCCCCAACAGCAGAAGTGAACACGCTCGATGTGGCCACACCGTTAAGCCCGGCCATAGAGTTAAACATCCGCTCGACCATCTTGCGTTCTTCGTTCATGTGCCCCACGGGCTTTCCACCAGTTACAGCACGCTGATACACTCGATCAAGCACCAGGGAAAAGTTGCGCGCAGCATCCGGGCCGAATGCTTTAACGACACCTAGATCGCGGGAAGAGGATTGCAGGTGCGACATCATTACGCCCGCCACCGGCTGCTGCGTATAACGCTCCATGTAGGCGAAGTGCGACTGCGCATCCTTGAACGCCATAACCCTGCTCTGGGAACCACGGTTCTTTATCCCGCCGGTGCCCATGAACGCGCCCGGGTCGATTTTGTTGGCGCCGTCGGTGGCCTTCGTTTCAAAGATCGCTTCCAGCGCCTGGCGATACTCGATGTCATTCATCGGGCTGCCGTCCGGATTAACGTAGTTGCTGCGATCCTGCGTGTTGTAAACGTCGTCCACCCATGCCTGGCGGGCAAACTCTATCGGCGGCTGACGGCCTGACAGTCGCGCTTTGGCCTGTTCTGCCACCGGTAATGATGCCAGCCATTCATCTCGCCCGGCGTTGCGAATAAAATCAGCGTCGTCCACATAGGGCAGATGCCAGTCGTCTCGCAGGCCGATATCAAACCCGTTGTCGTTCATTTCCTGCCGGGCCCGGCTGGTGACGTCATTCCATACCTGGGCGATTTTTTTCGCCTGAGGATTCCCGGTGTCCTCGCCATATAACTCTTTCAGGATCTGGAACTGTGCTGACTTCGCAGCCTGCTGGTCGAACAGGCTGCGGAATCGCTGCTCGCCGAGCGCTTTGCTCTGCTCGAAGAATTTGCGTACATCATCACCGGCTTTGAGCAGTTCAGCGCTGAGCTGGCGTGACCAGTCCTGATATGCTCCGGTTGCCAGTTCCTCTGCCGAGGTCACGGCAATATCCTTACCATCAGTTGTGCGCCGACCTGCGAAGATAAACTGCTGCAAATTGGCGGGTGTTTGCTGCTCTGGCGGGATATTGGCGTCGAGGGTGTCAGTCACACTGCTAATGGCGATCGCGTTCTGAGCGACGCGCTGGCGCTTCTTATAAACGTCATGCACAACGCGCTGGCGCACAAGATCAGCGGCCTCTATGTACGTCTGAGCATCAGGGATGCCAGTCTTGCCTTCCCTGGCATTTTTTTTATGCACCTGGCGCACGGCCTCTTTGATACTGTCCTCAATACCTTTCAGCTCGTCAGCCTTTGGCTGGCGGCCCAGTGTCTGCGCAATGGCTTCAACACATGCCTGTTTCATTATGGATTCCTCAGGAAGCACGCGGCGGCGACTGAATAAACTTTCGATTCGTTCTGCACGGTCTGGATTTGTTCATCAAATTCAGCCAGAACATCGGAGAGTTTCGCCGGTTGCCCGGTGTCGGGGTGCGTAATTGTCAGATCCGGATTAGTGGTCGCCATATCGCGCGCCGCCATCAGGTCGTAACTGTTGGATGAAATAGCCTGTCCAGTGTCGGGATCCACACTGACCTGTCCGCCTGCTTCATCTGCCGCAACAAAGGCGCTTTCTGCTCGCGGCGCCGGAGCTTCTCCAGCCAGATCTGACGGCGTTTCATACCTGACACCATTCTCTTCGAAAACCTGCTGCATTGCATGGTACTGCTCGTTTGCAGATTCCAGCATGCCAGGCCGGGCCGGACCATCCAGCCCGCGCGCCATCATCCCGACGTTAACAGGCTGGCCGTCATTAAGTTGCCGGTACGCTTCATCCATGGCTGCCACATGGCTGTTAATACTCTCATTGCTGGCGTGCAGAACGGGGGAGGATTCCAGGTCGTAATACAGGCCTTCATTCAGCGTGTGAGCTGCATCGATGTCGCTCGGCTTAATGGCAGGAATATCTGGCGCGGCAACAGGCTCTGTCACTGGCGACTGGGCATCAGATCGCAACGGTGCACCAGGTGCATCCGTTACTGGCGTAGCTTCGCCCATAGGTGATGGCTCTGCGGTTGCGTCAGGTATGCTCTGCACTTCCGCCGCCGGGATCGGTGCTTCAGCATCAGGCGGTGGCGGTACGTCAGCATTTCGCGCGGCAAGGTGATGGGCACCACCAAAGGCGCCACCCAGCACTGCATCCACCAGCATCGCCTGGCCGTCGAATACCCGGTACTGTTTCGCCATTTCGGTGTAGCCTTTCTCCTCCAGTGTTTCGCCGACGGAGTAACGGTTCAGGCCACCGAACCCAGTGTTGATTGCCACACCTGAGGCGATGCGCGTTGCCAGTGTGGTCCCAATGGCAGCAGGTAAGGCCATGCCCGCTGCGTTGAAAAGGCTCTGCTGAGTTGCCAGGTTGCGCGCCGTCGACTCGTCTACACCCTTCCCTTTGAAATCCTGATAGGACTGCTCATACGTCGAGCTGAATGCTGTAGCTGCGCCGACTGCCGGACCGCCGACAATGGTCGCACCAATGGCCGGCACGAACTGACCGAGTCCATAAAGAACCTCGGCAGCGGTGCCCTGGCTACCCGCATCCGGCTTCACATACCCGCGCGCATCCTGCAACTGCTTGCCGATCGTGTCGTATGTTTCATTCAGCGCTTTGTCGGCATCAGGAAACATCACGCGGAAAATATTAACCGTTGGCGCCACGTCTGCGGTGAATGCCGGATCGCTGATCAGGCGTTTACTGAATCCGACGGCAGACTGAGCCAGGCCGATCGTGCCTTCCGCCACACCGCGCACCGGTGCGGCAATAGAACCCTGAAAGAATGTCGGCTCATAGTCTTCTGGTCGTGCCGGATTGGCTGCTGCTTTATCGTCGGTCCACGCCTGACCTTCCGGAGACAGAGAAAATACATCAGACATTATTCGACCCTCACGACAATAGCTTCATTGGTTTTCGGATCCGTAGCCCAGCGCCCGCTGCCGCTTACCAGCCGATACTGGTTGTTGCCAATGTTGACTGGCGTGAAGTTTGATGCGGCGTTTACGTTGAGACCGGCATCTTTCAACGCCTGCTGTGCGGATGCGGTGTAGCGGTCCTTGAAGGTGGACTTATCCATGCCGAACGGCATTACCACATCGCCACCATTAAAGCCCTTGTACACGCCGCCTGTGGCGTATTGCGCCGCCTTTTCCACTACGTCGGAGTTGGCTGCATCAGTGCGCGTCATGGAGGCATCACCTGACTGATAAGCGATCCCGGCGTAAGCTGCCTTGAAAAGGTTGTAACTGAGCTGGCGCGCCTGCGCGTTATTGGCGAATGCATTCCCCACCTGATCGTCGAATGCGCGTTTCAGCTTATCTTCGCTCGGCAACTGCACCGGAGTTATACCAGCGTCTTTCATTGCCTTCGTTGGATTGAGCAACTGATCACCTGCAAGGATCACCTTCGATACGTCGTATTTATTCATGGTCGGCTTGTAGCCAATGAACTGACTGTATGCGATGGATGGTTTTTTGTTGTCGTACTGGTTGTCCGGAGTGCCCAGCAGCAGCGCGGAATATGCAGTTGCTGCGTTGTTAGGTGCAATGGCAGAGGCGACCTGGCGCATTGCCGGAGCTGACAGCGTTTCACCCATGCTCTGTAACAGGCTGATTGTCTGGTTTACGTCTTTGGTACCGCGCACCTGTTCGGACAGTGCAGCAGCCTCCTCACTGGACAGAATAGGCGCATTGATGCCCAGTGCGCGCAGGCTTTCCTGTGAAGAAAAACGGTTAGCCACCTCAGCTGTGATGTCGTTAGGGTTGTTGCTGACGATCGGCTTATAGGCGCCAATCTCCACCGCAGCATTGAACGGATTATTCTGGCGCTGGCTGATCACCTTCGTGGCCGCCGCCGATACCTGATCGAATAATTCAGCGCGGGATGCATATCCCTCGCCTGTTTCTTCGGTTCCTGGCTTCAGCTGATTGACGTAGGCTGTGATGCTGCTCGTCGGCATGTTGCGGAATGAGCCAATGTACTGACCGGCGATCTGCGTATTCCGAAACTCGGTATAGCGGAGATTGCCTTCACGCACCCCATAGGCAGCCAGGAAGTCAGTCTGAGTTGGAGCGTTCGGGAAATCTACGCCGCGCATGTATGCCGCGCTGGCATCGCGAACCCGGCTGTCGATACTGGCGCGATACTCCGCCTGCTGCTGCTTGCGGATTTGGTCAGCCTGTCGGAGGAAGGTCGCCTGCGCTTCAGGGGAGGCAGCATCGAATGCAGCATTGCCGGTGTACCGTTTGGTGCTGGTCGGCAGCTGAGACAGGCCAATAGCCGCGCTGACGCCGGTGGCTAGCTGCTGGTCACTGTATGGCTGGCTACCGTTCTCATGCTGGATTATTGCAGCGCACAGAGCCTTCAGCGTGTCAGGGTTTGATGCGTCAAGCTGCTGATCCGCAGTTACGCCGAGCTGAGCACATACTGCCTGAATGTAAGCATCGGTGTTGTTATTGTCAGACGGCGGTGCCCAGCGGTTGATAATGTCACTGACGGTATCGATACCCTGGCGCTGGTAAGACAGCAGGTTACGGCCCAGCGCGCGGATGCCATGCTCCGGAGTTTCGAATTTAGCAAATCGCCCATCATCACCGGTCTGGCCAACCCATGGATTTGTTTTGCTGTATTCGAGGTTTCCGGGGTTGTTATTGCGAATGCCGCGAGCGCTATCGCCTGAACCACCTTCAGATACCGCACGGCGTGATCCAACAGCCGTGTCGCTCAACTCGCCATTGCTCTGGATGAACTCGATAGAGTTGTTAGCCGACCACTGAGAGAGAGCCGTATCAGCGACCTTCTCTTTAAATTCGGTCTTTTTCGCCTGAATCTGCTCAGCGCTCCAGCCATGCGCGGCGCCATAGGTTTCGATCTGCTGAAAGGTCTGCTGGTTGTACAGCACGTAGTTGGCGTTATCGCCGTACGCAGATGCTGCCAGTTTCCCGTTGTTCGCCAGCGTCGCCTGGAACTGCCCCTCTTCGTAGGCGTTGAGCTGGTTGATCTCATGGCGTCCGGCCTGCGTCGTGAACTGAATGCGCTGCTGCTGCACCTGCTGCATGAAACCAGCGCGGGCCCCTTCAGGCAGGGTCATGGCGATCTGTTCTGCCTGAGAATCAAACTGCTGGGTGTACTCCTGCCCCTTGCCCAGCGCATTCTTTCCCTGAAGGTTCAGCAGGCCGGTATCAGGGTTCGTCAGCAGATCACTCGATACCTGACTCAGTTGCAGCGATGCATCCTGCGCCTGGGCGACATCCGCCCGCTGCTTGGCCTGCGCGAACATGTCGATCGCCTTTGGCGCGACCTGAGAAATGACGTCGCCGACATTCGGCTGTTCGAACGCCTGAAATCCTGGAGACTGGAATCCGCGGCTTTCAACCTGGCGCCCGCTGACTGTTGGTACTGTTGGCATTTCGATATCTCCTTATCGACCTGTTGGCGTGCCGACGGCGGCGCTGATAGGTGCAGCCTTCTGGGAGAATGGCGACCACGTCCCGCCAGCCATTTGATAGGCTCCGTAAGCCTGTAGCGGCGTTGTGAGCAGAGTAGTCATCGCCCCCATATTCCCCTGCTTACGGGCGGATACTGCCTGGGCGTCATAGTTGGCCGACTGCACCTGATAGCCGTAAGCCTCGCGCTGGGCATTGTTCACCGTAGTCAGCGCATCCAGCGTGCCAAACTGCGCGGTATCGCCGAAGATATCCAGTGCGCCTCCGGTGGAAAGGTCAGCACCGGTAGCGCCCATCGTAGCCGCCTGCGTCCCGGCGGCCTGACGATTACGGCGGCGGACTTCATCGGCCTGAGCATTACCACGGTTAACCGCGTCCTGCGCCTGCGCCTCCGCCACATCAGCATTTTGCTCGGCTACAGCAGAGGTATATTTCCCGGTCTGGTACTGGTTGTAAGCTGACAGCGCGCCTGCCGCGATAGTCGCACCGGCTAAGATTGTGGTGGGTTCACACATTATTTTCTCTCCATGTGGAAGCGGTGAAACAGAAGACCGTGAGCGCCGTATGGCTGTGGTTCTTCAATGGTGAATCCAAGCCAGTGCAGCCAGATACGCGCGGTGTGGTTGCGGGCATCAACATAGTTTTCAAGATACGGATAAACAGCCAGCATTGCATTGACCACTTTCCCGCAGCGGCGCAGGAATGTACGCTGGTATTTCTCCAGCGCATCGGTGCCCACCAGCCAGGGGATACCGTTACCGCCGATCATCGATGCCGGTGCCACACCGAAGATGGTCACCACTTCACCATTAATCAGCCCGGCGCAGGCGAAGGTTGACGTGCGTAGCCCAGTTTCCAGAACGCGGCGCGGGCTCCATCCATTTGTCGCCAGGAATTCATCAACGTCAGCCTGGCGTACATGCGGGAGCATGGCTTCGATATGCTCTGCGGTGGCAGGTACGATCTGAGCTTTAATCATCAGAAATCTCCGAGCGTCATGCGTGGCAGAACCGCCAGGACTGAAAGCGGCAGCGGGTCGAGCTGGCGCACCTTAACGCGCCCGTTCTTATCCCAGTTGCTGTCGAGCTTCACTTCCACTTTGCCGGTGGCGTCATCAACTGGGTCGTCGTAGAACTCAAATTCTCGCTGCGGATACTCGTACCACTCACCACCTGGTGTGGTTGCCCAGATTCCTCGGCTGGCGTTGACTACCATCGTGACAGTGGGGATCACCTGCTTTTTATCCAGCAACGTTTCCTGCCCGTTGATATTGATGTCCAGCGTTTCGAATTCAGCGGTGATAGGCAGCCCGATATGCACCACCGCGCCAGGTGACTCCAGCGTGACAGCGCCACCAGTTACGGTTTTCTGTGGCTCAACGCTGGCGTCTGAGAGGATGTTGACTGTCTGGCCTTCGAGGTGTGACAGACCGCTGAAAGTCTGGCGGGCCATCTGCCAGTTAGTTGTGGCCACAGTGCGCAGTACCGCGGGAACGTTACGGTTGAATCGCACAACCACGGCGGTATTACTCGTTACGGAGAGAATGTCACCACGCAATTCTTTCGCCACCACCTCGCCGGTATCAGGATCCGTTTCTGAGTATGGGAACTGGATCTGAGCGCCAACGTCAGTTCCCACGAAATACGCCCCGCCGCTTATCGTCACCGGGTAGTCAACCTGATAGCTCCAGTCACCACTGCCGCCGCTGATGGTCATAGTACGTGTTGAGGTATTGCGTCCGTCATAGCTCAGTCCGCAATCGACAAAGAAAGCATCTTCATCACTGGTAAACAGGCGGCTGGACAGGCGCTCTATGTAACGTTTCGTCTGGCCGTTGATGGTGCGGTTAACCACGAAGTAAACAGCGTCCTCGCTTCCTTCGCTGATGGAGCAGGTGCTTTCGTACTTTCCAGTGCTGGACTGCGGTGCCCAGGAAAATACCTGCTGATCGCGCAGATAGGTCAGCACCAGCAGTTTCCCGTCGTCGCGGATGCAGAACGCGCTGCTGTACGGCACGATGCAGAATGACCAGTCGACAATGCTGCGCTTCTGGAACAGGTGGTTTGCCAGTATGGTCAGGTCAGTACCCTGGTATCCGTCGACGTCGAAGGAATAGGCCAGATCGCGCACCACGCTCCCCTTTTCCTGGATGAACAGTGCGATGTTTGCCACCGCGATCGGCGGCACATTGCTGGAACCGTTGTTTCCCTGCGAACTGAATGAAAACGCCGACGGCGTGAGGACCTTATTCTGGTCTCCGGATATCGTATATTCCCCGCCGGATGTCAGCGCGACCAGGTTGCCGACGTCGATAAGATGGCGGATCTCATTCACCTGTCGCCCGGCGTAGGTGTAGATGATGCGATCGTCATCCTGAATAGGGTTATTCTTGCCGAAGTCCTTATAGTCGCCGGTCCGGCTCGCCCAGATCGTTTGTGGGTACGCGGTGGACGCGGCGAAGTACAGGCGCTGCTGATAGTAAACAACCGTGCTCGGGTAGCCGTTGACACTGTTCCATGCGTACCGTGCCCACTTGTAGCTGCCATTCGCCGATCCGACAACCTGGGACGGGATGTAGCTAACCACCGTAGCAGTGGCGGTCAGGCCGTCGCTGGATACCGCAGTGATGCGCGCAATGCCGAAACCGCTGTGCAGGTATTCCCACTGGATTCCGGTATCACTATCACCGGTTCCGCCCCACCCATCCCACGACATCCCTTCTGTGTGAGACGGGCGCAGGGTCCCGGTCTTGCCGGAAGTATTGGCACGGTAGTAGTTGCTGTCGGCGCGGCGCACATCGTTGATAGCGGTGGTCTTGCTGGTCTCCCATACGGGAACGGAATCAACCGCCGGCTGTTCGAGATAAAACAGCTTACCGACTTGCTCAGCGCCAAAGATGGCAGAGCTGGCCGTCAGCGTAATGGTCCCGGTACTGGCGCTGGCGTATACCTTCACTGACTCGTCAACGTTGATATCTTCGAACGGTCCGTTTTTTGTGGTGACATCAACGATCTGCCAGTTGTCGTGCGCGTAACGGCGCAGCTCCTTCGGCGGGTAGGCCGGGTGAACCAGCGTAAGCACGTCGGCGCTCTGCGTGAATTTAATGCGGAACAGGTCGGCCTCTGCATACGGAATAGCCAGTTCGTAGATCACATTGCTGCTGTTCAGCACATACGCACCATCTTTGATAACGCGCATATAGTTGTGCCCGAACTCCAGCGCATAAGTCTGGACGGTTGAGAACTGGAAAGGGATAAGGCGGCATTTTCGCGTCGGATATTTGGCTTCGCCGACGAAGCGCGTTCCCGGGCGATTCTCCACCCCGCCATACTGGCGGACAATAAAGTTGTCGCACTTGCGCAGCGCCACCTGATACTTCGACATATCGATGCGCCCGTACAGCGATGGGCCAATCTCGCCACCGGCAAAGCTCGGCTGGATCCAACTGAAAGCCATTATGACAACCTCGCTGCGGTGAACTCATCAACTGGCGGCTGCGGCTCCTGGGATTCGTTCTGGCTGTGCGAGCCAGCGCTCAGGATGACGCTGCGGTACATAGTCAGTGCGTTGTTACCGAGATCTGCGCTGCCGGTCAGCGGCATATTGATTGCGGCGGCCAAACGCCAGGACAGCGCTTCCATGAAGATTGCATCGAACATGTTCACGTCGGTGACGCGCGCGATGTACTTCAGCCATGCCTGAGGCTGATCGGTGTAGATCAGCTTTCCGGTGCCGTCGGAATCAGCTCCAACCTCATAGTTGATTCGCATGGCGGCCGTCGGATTACGGATTCCGGGCACCATAATTTCGGTGATACGCAGGCAGTCAGTCGGATACTGGTAGGAATAAGCCCAGTCCGGCGGCGGATTGTTGGTATCGGCCAGCGCCAGGCGTTTGGTGGCAAAGTTCCAGTCGAAGTCCGCCAGCGCAGCATCGCGGCAGGAATCGAAATGCAGGGAGCACTGCCCGGCTTCTTTGCTGGCCTCGGTCAGGCTGTTAATGCTGCGGCTGTTCCCGATATTGCTCAGCGCGCGGTTGCAGATCTCGATAACGGAGGCCATTAATCATCCTCCCCGCCGTAGAGAGTCTGGGCGGCAGTTTTTGGCTTCTCACCTGACACAGGCGAGATCGCCATGTCTGTGATTTGCAGGCTGGCATCGTGCCGGACACCCTCACCATCTTCGCGAGTCGACATGCTTTTGATGATAGCTTTGGCGGAGATCATCACTTCAGTACCGACAGGCTGCGGAGTTGCACCGAGTTTCTTTAGTGTTTCATTGTCAAGGTTGATGCATAGACCCCATGGATAATCGTCACGGGTTTTTGTTTCACCAGATTCATCCTGGTAACTGTCGGTGCCGGTTTTAAGGTTTACCAGTTCCATAGCGGACTCCTGCAATAAAGGGGCCGAAGCCCCTTGTTTTATTAGCGAGGCTTAGACGCCCAGTTTTTGCCGTTCTTCAGCGATACGTTCTTTGATCGTTTCAACATTCATGTTGCCAGGTTTCTTGTTGAAAAGTTCTTCGTACTGCTGGCGGAGCGCGGCTTCATCTTCACTGAAGGTGTTGGCATCGTTACTGCCGGTCTCTTCAGTGCCCTCATCTTCAACCTTTGATTCAGGCTGAGAATCAACGGGCACGATTCCACGCTTCTGGTCTGCCTTTTTCTTTGCCGCCTTCGCCGCTGCGTTAATCGGCTCCAGCGCCGATCCTGGCTCACCGTCATATTCAATCTCTGAGCCTTCAGGCCAGAGGTTGTTATGAATATGGGATAAGCGCAGGACGCGGTATTTTGCTTTTTCCATTGCCATCACCTTAGCCAGTCACTTTGGAACGGATCGGGTAATAAGGAGTGTTGTTGTCAACATCCAGATTAATGCCCGAGGTGAACGCGCCAGCAGTCAGCGGACCTGTGCCGACAGAATAGTTGACGCGCAGATAGCGCTGGACGCCCGCCGGAACTTTGGTAGAGAACAGGCGTTTACCAACTGTCAGGGCAGAAAGCGCCAGAGCACCGCTGTCGTAGATAGTGGTCCAGGTAGAGTTGTCCGGGCTGGTCTGCAACTGAACGTTGAGGGTCGCGGCACCACCAGCGGTTGCCGTGGTGTCAACGGTTGCCCAGAACTCCAGCGGATAACCAACGCCGATATCGCGACGGGTTCCGTCGATAGGGCCGAGGTCAATCACGTCCGTAGAAGCAGCGGAAGCTGTAACCGCCTGCTTCTCGGAGAACATCAACAGTTTGTCGAGGATCATTTTCTTTCTCCATTTATGGGCCGGTTAAGGCCCATCAGTTAATGACAGGCGTTAAACAACGCGCGCTTCTGTTTCGAGAATCGCATCGGTTTCACGGATTGGGATGCCACGGAACGTGGTCCAGAATTCGCCTTCAGTCTCTTTTACGGACAGAGCCAGAGAGGCTTTATCCAGAGATTGCAGATCCAGCGCCTGGGCAACGGTACGGTTCATGTAGAACACCGCGCGGCCCATTTTCAGGTTAGGGACGCGGTGCAGCGCTTTAACCATCAGGCTGACGATATTTGCAGCTGAACCTGGTACTGACAGATCGCTCACATCGATGTTGGCGATGCGCACAACGTAGCGCCAGTCACGGAGAGCCAGGCCGTTATCCCATTTATAATGGGTGCGGTAACCCTGGTATTTGCCGCCATTGGCATCGGTAAGAGTCTGCTCGCCGAGGTTCTGAGTCTGCAAACCAGCCTTCTGCCCTTTAGGGAAGATGCCGTGCACAGTGTTTTCACCCCAGACCACCAGCCAGATAGAGGTGTTATCTGTACCGGTGCCGCCAGCATCAATAATGTTCTGGCCGTTGCCCGCGGATTTGCTGGAGTAGCGTGATGACAGGCCCATGAACTGCTGCGGATTCACACTGGTGTCGCCGTAGAACAGGGTCTGAGCCATCTGTTGGTTCATGCCTTCAAGGAATGCACGATCTTCAGACAGGCGGAATTCAGCAGTGTTACCGTTAAGATCTGCCAGTGACTTATCTACTTCCGCATAAGCCTCCAGCATGCCGACAGTGTCAGTGACCTGTACGGTAGTTGATTTGGTCGGTTGCACACCGTAGTTCAGTAAACGCCAGGTAGGCTGCGGTAGCCCCGAGCGAACGGTGGTACGGTGACCAGTTGGAAGGTTACCCTCTACGAACATCATATCCGTCAGGATTTCGTTGGTCTGGGAAAGAAGCTCGACAATCTTATCGACCTTTCCGTTTGGATCAGTACGCTTAGCCCAGTCAGCCAGCGTCAGCGCATTTACGCCTTTAACAGCCATGGTTATATCCTCTCTTATTAGCCATAAAGCACTTCGGCCGCACTACGCTGGCCTTGATTACTGCCATCGACCATGCCGTCTTCCGACATGGCTTTACCGATTTTCACGAACGTTTTAACCAGGTCTGGATGGTTACCAAGCCCGGTAGCGTTCAGATATTCTTTCAGTTCCGGCGTGCCGAACTGGTCGAGTGCACGCTGCGCAGCGCTGAGGTTTGCGGTCAGTTTGTCACCGCCGATCTCCTTGTCTGCCTTCACGGTCTCTGCCCAGCCTTCTGTCTGCTTCTGCCAGGCTTCTGCCTGACGCTGCTGCACACCGGCCAGAATTTTTGGATATGCGTCCACCAGCTTCTGCGCCTGCTCGTTGGTCAGGTTCAGATCACGGGCTACTGGCTCGAAGTCCTTCAGCGCTTCGGAATCCAGCTCAACGCCTTCTCCAGCCTTGAACTCGTATTTCTCCGGTGCGCCTTCTGCCTTCTGCTCTTTGTCATCAGGCTTGACTGCTGGCTTATCACCATCAGCGGGTTTGTTTTCCTGAGGATTGTCACCTTCAGTGCCGGGCTGTGGCTTATCGCCTTCTGGTTTTGCCGGGTCAGCAGCAGGTGCAGGAGCATCAGCAGCTGGTGCGGATGGCTCAGACGATGCCGGCGCAGCGCCACCATCAGCAGGCTGCTCATTGCAAAGACGGCGATGCAGCAAACGTTCAAATAAATTCATGGTTACTCCTGTTCACTGGCCTCTGCGGCCATCTTCAGATACTGATCGGGGCAGTGCGTCATGACGCGCTGAAACAGAACCAGAGCCAGGTTGCGCTGCCCTTCGTTGAATGCTGTGATGTTCGGGTCAACGTTGAAGCAGGTACCGAACACCTGACCTTTCTCCAGCAGCCCCCACACGACGCGGCGACCCTGCTCGCTATCCATGACGAACTTGATGTCGTCCTTCTCGCGCTGCTCCAGATCGTGTTTCTTACGCTCGTTCTGAATGCGCATTTCTTCTTCATCGAAATCCGTCATTGCTGCGCCGCTCCCACTGCGTTAGTGATTGCTGTCAGTGCGCTTGGATCTGCGGTTTGCGTATCGCTGAGCGTCTTCGCGCCCTGCGCTACGGCCTGACCCATTGCCAGCGCCTGAGCTGCCTGCTGCTGTTTGGCGCGGTCTTCTCGAATCTGCTGCACCTGCTCCTGCGGAACGATGACTGTTGGCGATACGCCGGACATTTCGGAGAACGCGTCGATAGCCTGATCCGCGTCGAGCTTGTCGAGCGCTTCCGTTTTACCGACTGATGCCAGTTGAGCGATAAAGCCCACGGTCTGCGACAGGCTGGTGAGGCCAATAGATTTCTGCGCCTGCGCCATAACGGAGATGTACTCAATGCGCAGCGGCATTCCCTGCATAACGTCAGGCGGTGGCGGCAGCATGTTCTTGCGCGCCATGATGGAGAAAACGCGGTCAATTAGCGGGTTTAGCGCTTCGTCGTTCAGACGTTCCAGCACCGGGCCGAGCATCAGCAGCTTCTCTTCCTTCATCTCGATCACCGCTTCCACCGGCATTGAGCGGGTGTTGATGTTTTGCAGCATCATGAAGAGGTCGACAAAGTAGGCGCTGTTGATGGTCTGGCGGGTGTCCTGAATGTCAGCCAGCAGGTCGGCGGTATTCGGGTTTACCAGGTACGCAGGCTTGAAGCCGTCCTGCCCGCTCAGCACGTCGAGATACGTCACATCGCCAGGTAGCAGGGAAACGCGCTGATTCTTCAGCGACGTCGGAGCGACCATCGGCGGGTTAGTGGCTTTGTCGATGAGCTGAGCTTTACGTTTCTGCTCAACCTGAAGCGCTTTGACCTGCCCGAGCGCCAGCATGCCGGGGCAGGAAGACGCGTATACGTCCTCGCCGTTAACTTCCCAGCGCGGCGCCAGAATCGGGAATTCATCGAAACCAGATTCACGCAGCAATTTGTCGGAGTCGCCGCCTGTCTCGAAATAGACAGAGCGATACGGCTTGTTCTTGCTGTCCATCTTCCCGCTGTCGCGGTTGATGTTTGGTGTGATGCAGTGGTTTACCTCGATCCAGTTTTCATACGATCCGCTTTCCCACTGGCTCTTCACGGACGCGCTGACATTGTCCAGGCCAAACTCTTGCACGAGCTGGCGCACGGTCATTGAGAACTGACGGAAGGAGGTGTCGACGCTGCCGCGCGGGCTGTTAGCCAGGTAGTAGCTGCCAATCGGGAATGGCATTGTGCGGATCACGTCCTGGTCATCTTCCAGCACAGCCATGGCGGCAGTGCCGAAAGTGCCCAGGCTGGCGTACATGACAGGCAGAGACTGATACAGGTTCGACTTGTTGAACACTTCGTTCATGCGGCGCTGCACGACTTCCAGCCAGACCTTCACCGGGCCGTAATCCATCATGTCAGGGTCAGGCGTTGCCAGTTTGAACCACGGACGGGCCGGGCTGGTGATACCTGACATCATGCCGCTGGCGAGAATGCGCTGAGCGAGTGAACCGGTAGGGTCAACAATTTTGGTGTTGCGGCGATCGTCACGGTTAACGTCAGACGTCAGGAAGCGGGAACCGCGCGGATTGATAAAGTCGCTCAGGTCGCGCCAGTGCGGCTCGAACGATGTGCGCTCATTCTTCAGCTGTGCAAGCTGCTTCAGCAGCCGCTCTTTTTCGGTTTCCACCATCTCTGCGCGCTCCGTTACTGACCGAGCAGCGTTTTACCGCTGGTATTGGCGGCGGAAGTGTCGCCCTGGGCACCGGTGAGCATGGTCGAGTTACGACCAGCGGCAGCACGGCGTCGGCGTTCTTCGTCATCGCGCGCACTGACCACAGCGGCGTCCTGCTCCTGAGGCGCGGCCTGAACTTCTGGTGCCGCTGGCACTGATGGCTTGCTGCCGATACACATAGCGATAACCTCACACACGATTAAATTATTACCAATTTAACCATATACGGATTATTTTACGTAGTGTATTGACATAATGGACTGCAATTATTACCCTTCAGGTAACACAACATGAAAGCGCACTTTGATATCGGTTCTGTGAGGTCTTGTCGCTAAATCAAACTGGTTAGTGCGCTTCCAGGTGTGAGCAGTACGGTATATGGCACATGTGCCGCAGCGGTCCGGAGGGGTTCCTTGGTTTCCTTACCCCCGAGCGGGTAGCCGGAATGTGCAAGTCAGTGTTATCGGTATGCACGACATGACGACTCACCATCGTGGCGATACGGTGTGACGCCTCGGAAGAGACGAGGCCATAACAGGTAAGAGCATTGAGATTGATCGTCGTTCCTGGGCCCAAGGTCTGCTCGAAGTCAGTGCTCTTTCCGTTGTGGTGAAAGTTGCTATTAGCACGCGACAAACGCTATCGCCGGCGCACCGGCCACCACAACCCAATCACGCCTTAGGACCGTGATACGGCAGTACCAGGCAATGCGTGTAGCTTTGGCGGTGGCAGTTGCTCCCACTTCTGACCGCCGCCCTTTTTACAGCAGAGCGCCATTCCGATGACGTTGCGCTGTAAACCCGTAACTGCCAAGGAAGGCACTCCGTTGATTATTCGCCCGGTTCGTCCGGGCATTTTTTTAAGGTGAAAATCATGGTATCAACTGCATCTCCAGCACCATCCTGCATGGCTATCGAGCAGGAAATTCAGGCCAAAGGCTTAACCGCGCCGCGCGTTACGCGAGACGACATGATCGCAAACATTGCTCACACTGAAATCGTTAAACACGTTTCTGTTACCGGGCAGGTTCTTCGCTGGGCGATCATTACGACAAAGAATGGCTTCGCGGTAACCGGAAAGCCATCATGTGCAGTCTCAGCTGAAAACGACAATGAGGCGATCGGTAAACAGATTGCTCTGACGAACGCAGAGAACGAGCTGTGGCCGCTAATGGGTTACGCTTTGAAAGAGAAGTTGAGCCAACAGTGAAAGACGAATTCGACGGCTTTTAATGCCGTGACATGTCACAATCAGCCCGCCGATGCGCGGGCTTTGTTTTATCGGTTATTGCCAAAGGACAATTTTGTCCTTTGCCCAGGCGCAATTATGCGCCCATTGATTTTATTAGCTACTTCCACGGGTCATATTCTGTGACAGCCTTACCCTGCTGGCTCTCCTGTCCGTAGTTAAACTGCTTTTTGGTTACCGGCGCAGCGTAAGTCAGGACGTATGCATCTGCGTCGTTCGGGGATCTGCCAAGCAACTCTTTCACCTCTTCCTTGTCCTGCAAAATCTTCCTGCTGTCCTTAAGCCTCACCTTGTACTCTGGCGCGCTCAGTTCATCGGCAAGGTTCTGGCTGTCAAGTTGGGCGCCAAGCTTCAGCGCGTCACGGGCGGATTTGTACATCTCCCCACGCTTATTTCCCATCTCAGGATCTGCGGTTCCGCTGCCGAACTGTATCAGCGTCCAGTTGCGCCCCCAGTTATCCCCTACTGATTTAAGCCCGGTTCCGTAGCCGTAATCGATAAACACCGCGTCGGCCTGATACTGGTCCTCAAAGTCAGCGATGATCTTCGCAAACAGTACATCGTCTGTTGTGCGCTGCCACTCGCCGAGTTTTTTGCAGTGCAGCCCCTGCCTGAGGTAGATCACTGCCGGGTCTTTACCCTGGTGAGACGGGTCAACGCCGAGAACTACCGCGGCGTGCTGCACCTGTGCAGGAGTAATCACTCTGCCGACAGCTGGCTGAGTCAGGCCAGATGGAATGAACTGGTTTTCAGACGCGTCAGGGAAGATCCCCCGCACACGGACTTTCACGAAGTCGCTGTCCTCGCCGTAGTCATCCACCCATTTCTGGAGTTGCTGTTTGTTCGTGCCTTCCACGGTGCGTGAATCAATCTGCGCGCACTTCCAGCGGTGCTTGTACTTGCGGAAGCATTCGCGGAAACGCCCGGTGTTACGCGTCGGGTTCCCGAACGCCACCCAGATGATTTCAGTGTCTTCGTCCGTCAGCGCACCTTCGGCAACCTCCCAGACCAGATCTGCAATGTTTGAGGCTTCGTCGAATACCACGATGATGCGCTTCCGCTCGTTGTGCAGCCCGGCGAACGCCTCGGTGTTGTGTTCAGACCACGGGATTGCGTCAGCGCGCCAGCGTTTGTCGTGACCAGGATCGTTGCTGTACATCGCCGTGGCGGTGCAGGTGAACCACTCTTTTGTGATAGCCAGGTTCGACCATTTGATGATTTCCGGCCAGGTCTTGGTGCGCAGCTGGTTGTCGGTGTTGGCGGTAACCACCACTTTGCAGTCCTCGCAGGTGGACATGCCCCAGTTGATGAGCATCGAGATGAAAGCGGATTTGCCGATACCGTGGCCGGATGCGCGGGCCAGCATCAGCGGCTGGTGACGCGTCGCGGGGTTCTGGAGGTGATCGCGTATCTCGCGGAATGCGTCAGCCTGCCAATTTCTCGGCCCGGTGGCGTGTGCCAGTTCTGTGCCTTCCTCGCCCCATGGGAACGCATAAAGCGCATAGCCCAGAGGGTCATACGTGAACGAAGCAATATCCTCAACGAGCTGCTCTTCCGGTGACATGGCTGCGGCTGTCATTCTTCACCACCAGCCTGCTCTTTGACGCGGCGGCGCGCGGCTGCCATGCGGTCTGCAATGGTGACGGTGCCGGAAACCTCCAGGCGCTCTTTGAACGCGTTGACGTCGACGTGCTTACCAATCAACTCGAGGTTCTTCACTTTGTCCGGCCATTTTATTTTTTTGAGGATGGTCTCTATCGAATCCTCGTTCATGTTCATGATGGTCGAGGACAGGTCGAACCCGCTGAGCGTGGTACGCCAGATTTTCGGCCACTCGCGGATAGACTTCAGGCTGCCGTCATCGTTCAGGATATCCAGCACATCCATCTGGTCGATCTCTACCAGGCGCATGAGGACGTAGTCAGCGCTGACGCGGTTTCGCTTGTTGCGCTCCTCCATCAATTCAGCGATTCGTTTCTGGATTCTTTCGTCTCGCATCATCACGCTGGCTTTGACTGCCGCCGTATTAGGCGAAAATCCTGCGTCTATCGCTGCCTGAGACTGGTTTTCGGGTGTCTTAATGTAGGACTGGCAGTAAGCCTCCTGCATCGCTGTAAGAGGCTTATATTGCGTTGATTTGCGTTTGTGGGTTTTTGGTGTCGCGGGCATCATTACCACCTGAGTAATTTTATTACCATGCAGGTAATACTATCACGCCCGCGCAGATGTTACATGACTGGTGTCGGATCGTCTTCCTGGCTGCCGGCACGGTTGAGAAAATGGGTAACCACACCCAGCACTGTCGTATCGTCCAGCGCATCGCCTTCGATGGACTCACCATCAGGAACGATAAGCGCCCGCCCCTGCACGATGGCGAACTCCGTGCGGCCGCAATAGGAAATCAGCACGGTATCACCCGGATGTGGTTTATTTGCGACGTTGATGATTGCGTACCCAGCCGACGTCTCAACGGTTCGACAGTTGCCGTCGTAGCCGCACATGCTGGTGATGGTAAGGCGGGATTCTGCGTAGTCTTTTGCCGGAGATGGAAAGCCCATAATGGAACCTCACATAAAAATACTGTACATTTAAACAGTATAATCATGTGAGGATTTAGTCAACATGCCGTGACCTGTCACACTGCAAGTTTCGTTTCGTGCCAGCCCTGGGTAACCCAGCACGCCGAATCACCGGCACACGGGCAGGACTTCACAGGCAGGTTGTCGCCACACTTGCCGCACCGGTTAGCACTGATAGCTTTGATGCGGCCGCGCACCCGCGCATCGTCCTGACGGATCAGCAGAGCAATGTACTCGCTCAGTTCGTATGGGTCACGGCCTGGTCGGCGCCCGGCGCAGTTCCTCGCCAGCATCTCCATTTCCTGCTCGTCGAGCACCAGCTCCAGCTTGCGCTCACCGGCTTCCGCCTGGCGGGCACGCTGTGCTGCTTTACGTTCTGCTGCGGTCTTAGCCATTATCCACCACCGTAATTTTAGGAGCCTGCAATAGTGGCCAGAATGCAGAGCAGATGAAAGTATTGATGGCTCGATAAATAAAATTGTTATTCCGCTGTAGCTGCCAGTGGTAAGGCATACAAGCGATAATTCCGCCAATATACACAGCAATAATGCTATCCATTATCATTCTCCATTCTCGCTTCAACTGTGCCATCAAGAAACTTGAGGAGCATGCGATACGCTGCGAGTTGATATTCCTCGTTCAGGGTTAACCCTAATGCGTATTCAGCGTTGCCGCGTGACTCCAGGCGCTTAATCTTTTCGGCCAGTGATTCCTGGGTTACCGTGACCATTTCAGCACCTCCCCGTTTTCTATTTCGATTACCGCTGTTTGGTCCACGCCACCGGCAAGGTCAATTCCGATAAATGCCGCTGACTGAGCAGGAACCATCACCGGCATCGGCACGCGGATGACCAGCCTGCGGAGTTCGGCTATCTCGTCGGCCTGCTCCATGACTCTGGCGTACAGGTCCGATGCTTCGCCTTTCCACCAGGCCACATCGGCTTTAAGGCGGCGCAGGCGCCGCTGTTTAAGTTTGCTCACCATGGCAGCCACCCATAAATCACTGCCATACATAGCAGAACCAACATCACGATGTAGAATGGGTTAGGCATCATCCACCACCTGAGCGCAGAAACCTGCGCCACCACATGGAATGAAAATCCAATAGAACAATTCATCATCAAACATAAACAGAATGGTAATCACGGCTTCACCTCCTGCTGCGGTGCTGCTGCCCACTGCTTACATGCCTCAATCTGCTCTTCTGTGAAGTATGAAAATGCTCCCTCATCACTCCATCCGACACTACGAAAGTTGTCAGGTAACGGCCCTTTTTTCTTACGCTCACAACAATAAAACTCAACAGAGTCGGCTATCGGAACAGGCCTGGAAAACTTCCATGTAAACCCCGCCTTCGTCATTAACTCTTTTGGCTCCCCATTGAAGTAGCTAATGATTATTCTCTTGAATTTTGGCATCTAATTACTCCTGCTGCGGTGCTGCTGGCAGTGGCATCCAGTGGGTTACATTGCAAGATATGACGTTATCAATCGGCTCATCACTTACGCTCCAGGAAATATCTTGCAGCCATACCTGTCCGTTGTAGGTGGCATGTATCGGTTCATCATTGACTGGGAAGCACAGAACTTTAACGCCAACCTCAGGCATCCGCTCACTGCAAGCCACCCAACCATCCGGAATCACCGGAGACTCGCCGCAGCGCGACTCGGCATTTTTGGGTGAAGAATCCAGTGCTGGCGCGGTCTGGATGGCGCAGCGCGACTCGACGTTTTCGGCACCCTGAAGCATGGCGGCGCGGCAGGCGTTCCAGCCGAACTTATAGGCCACATTTATCGAATCGCATGGTTCGTGATTTTCCATTTTTGCTATAGCCTGACGTGTGCTGATAGCATCAGGCACATATACCGGCGCTGGCGGGGCGACACTCAGCAGCACGTAACCAGGCATCCACTGACCAAGATCAGCAACGTGCGTAACGGTGACGCTGATGAAATCACCCGTGAAGGCTTCTTGATTCGGATCCCACTCACAAAGGTCGAGAATGTCGCCTGCCTGATACTCACGGTCATTCCAACGCAGTTCTGCGCGCTTAAGCCCGTCCCGGACAGCTGAGAAGTATTCAGGCCAAATCTTGAGATTGTGCGTCACAGGTTCTCTGGTAATAGTGCTCATGGCTACTTAACCTCAATCTCAACGTTTCGCAACTTAAGCTCTGCCGGCAGGTCTGATTTGCCAGTTAATGCCAGAGCAAGGTTTTCTGGAGTCATCAGAGCGGTGATTGTTTTCCCCATCGCCAGACGAATGATTAGCCTGATTTCTTTATCATCAGCAGCACCAGGCCGAACTATTGATATCTGCGCTTGCATGCTCACTCTCCTTTACCGGCTGCGGCGGGTGCGTCGATGCCAGCAGCAGACAAAGCGATTCGGAACGCTTCCTTCAAATCTGCAATCTGCTTGTCTTTGGCTTCCAGCTCATCCAGCAGCGCCAGAACTGTGGCGGGGTTGGCTGCGGCGATGAAGCGCTTATTGGATCGATTATCTGGTCCTGAGCATGATGCAATGTAGTAATTAGCGTTCAGACCGGCATCAGCAATTACCCCATGGTAGTCATCAGTACACCACTCTCCCGGCGTTGCGTTTTCTGCTGCCGTACGCAGCGACTGTTTGTCGATGATGCTCATTGGTCTGCTCCTTCGATAACATCTTCCCCACAGTGCATCTGCCCATTACGGTAGCTTGGATGCTGAACGGTGTAGATCAAGTAAGCACTGCCAAATGTGGTCCATTTTCCCTCGATATGACGCACTTTCCCGCTTTGCTTTCTGCCCTGACGGTCGGTGTAATTAACAATATCGCCGACGTTGAATTTTGGCTGTAATGCTTTTGCTTTGCTCATGACTGCACTCCTTTGCGAAGCTGGGCGGCGAACTCGCGGGCATCATCACCGCTGATATCTGCATGCATCTCTTTGGCGAACATCTCCACCCCCTGCGCCATTACATCAGCCAGGATAACTTCGGTTGCTGGGGTTTTAACGTCGACCAGCATTCGAACGCTTTCGACATTCTCCGGATCGGTTGATTGCTGCCATCTGATAGTTGCGTCAATCGCAGCTTTAATCCCCGCATTCTCCGCCGCCAGCGCATTACTACGAGCCAGTTGCACATCCAACTGCGTTGCCAGATCGCTAATCAGTTGTGCCACGTCTCGCACATCGACGGCGCCGCATGATGCCTTCAGCTCTGCGGACTGATCATGTGCGCGCTTTACCAGTTCACTCACATTGCATTCCATCTTTACCCCCGCTTACCCGTATAAGTTATTGATTACGTTGATATCAAAAAGGATCGTTATTTAACGCCGATCCCGAACCTTGCGATTAACAGCGCATCCGCGATGGCCTGGCCTTTCGCTTTGGCATCCAGCGCCCTGAGTTCCGGGTAAAGCTGAATCGCCCTGCTGCGCGCTGCGTCCTTGTCGCTGCCGATAAGCCCGACTGACTTCTTCCAGGCCTGAGGCGTTATCAGCGTGTACGGAATGCTGAGCCCCTGGAGGATCCCCTCCGCTACACCAGCTGCATGCCCGAACGTGAACATGCTTGCCGTTCCCTGTCCTGGCATTGCACCGACCTGCTCGAGATATGCATGAGTGATTCCGTACTGCCGAACCCATGCAGCTACCGCTGCGCCGTTCACCCTGGACTTTGTGCCGACCTTGATGGTTGGCATTGCCAGATGGTCGATGTAGCCGCCCTGTTCAGTGACGAGAACCAGTGCCCCGCTGCATCCCGGGTCAATCCCTAAAATTGCTGTCATGCCTTACCTCTCAGGTAATTTAAATCCACATTAGAGTTAAAATAAATAGCTATGCGCATATTTTGTTACCTGCAAGGTAATTATGCTGGCGTAAAAAAATGCGCTGCCGCGCCGTTGCTGCTATGAGGGCTGGTATCCCCTGAATCCCTGCGGTATGGCTTTGTCCGGCTCCGGAACGTCGTTGATATCCCTTCGCTGCTGCTGGGCGACTGGCCTTGCCCTGGACTGCTGCACGCTTCTCGCCAGCTTCTGTTGCCACTGGTCGTGGTGGAATGCCTTGCCCTCCGCTTTCCAGTACGTGATGAAGTCTGCCAGCTCGAACGGTGTTATCTCCGTCTTCAGAGCTATGCCCCACAGCGCAGCGCGCTGGATGAACTGTGGATCTGGCTTCCAGTTGTCATGCATCTGGAATTTTCCAAACTCACCCATTCCGCCAGGCGCAATGTAGCCATTCAGCATCGCGTTGTTCGCATCCGGATCTGGTTCACCGCCACCAGCAGAGTTATCCACAGGTGAATTTTGCTCGTCCCCTATGTGGGGTTTATCTTTTATATCTTCTCTTCTCTTCTCTTCTCTGGTCCGCTTTTTGTCCGCTTCTGATGCGGACGCTTTGCGGACATTTCTCTTCCTGTCTGCGTCCTGTGCTCGACGCTTGGCAGACTGCCCGTTATGGGCTTCAAAGCGCGGCATTACTAGGCTTTCGCCATTTTCTTCGAGCCATCCGACAGCCATCATTGCCCGAGAAAAACCAGGGAAGCCGATCAGGTCGTCTAGAGTGTCCGCACTGTATCCGTCAAGCAAACCGTCAACGGAGTGGACATCGAAAAGACACCATGCGGAATGTAGTCCGCCAACTATCCGCAATCTGTCCGCTTTCAATGCGGACGCCATGCGGACAACTTTTGGGTGCGTGTGCAGGTCGGCACGCATCTTGATCCAGTCACCGGCCATAGCTAACCCCCATATAAGCCCGGATGAATTCAGCGGCAGCCTGTGCGTTTATGGCGTTACCGTAGCCTTTGAGTCGGCCGATGCGGTTGCTGCTTGCCACTCTTGCCACCCCGGGCTCGACTCGTCCCAGGCGCGCGGCAGCCCCATCAACCAGCGGGAATGTGCCGGGTTCAACTGGCCGCCATTTGCCATCTCGACATAAGAGCCAGTCCGCATCTCGCCAAAAACCGTTAACCTCAAGGGGCCGCATGTGTACGCCTGCCTCGGTAGCTGGTCCAGCCTGTCCTTCCCTTCCCGCTGCGCTGTCATTCCTGCCGAGTCCTTCCAGTCGCGTGAAGTTGGTGTCACCCATGCCGCCAGCACTGCAAAGTCCTGTAGATTTGGCTGGCGACCAGCATCCTTCCTCGCCATTACCTTTTTCCAGTCCTGGTAACAATTTTTGATGTTGCTCGCCAGCGGACTCGGCCACCCAATAAGCTCGTTCTCTGATGTGCGGCGCACCGACGCCCGCTGCCGCAAACGGCACAAGCCCGAAGGCGTATCCCATTCCTTCCAGGTCAGCTTGTACAAGGTCGAACCATGCATTTGCGTTACCAGCTGCAACCTGTTCGCCAA
Source organism: Enterobacter cloacae complex sp. 302F9 (assembly GCF_050030335.1). Lineage (NCBI taxonomy): Bacteria > Pseudomonadati > Pseudomonadota > Gammaproteobacteria > Enterobacterales > Enterobacteriaceae > Enterobacter > Enterobacter cloacae complex sp. 302F9. Next base: position 3,428,906 of record NZ_JBLGUC010000001.1, read on the forward strand.
AGACATGCTCAGGTCTGCGCTCGCTGATGAGGTGGAAGAAGTGGGGCCAAAGGTGCCGCTCGTCAGCAAACCCATCTCCTTTGCCTGCCGCGCTGAAAGGCTGGCACGGACAGGAACCGGTCCAGACTGGTTTATCGTCAGGCCATCCTGCGAGGCGCAGGGAATGAGACCAGACGCCAATTCCGGCGAAGAAGTGGCATTGCGTGAAGCCTCGCAGGTCGTCAGGTGTGACATCTTCAATACTCCTTTCATCAACTTCGCCCGGTGCGATATGACCGCCGGCGATCAGGTTACGCAGCCACTGCGCTGCAAATGGGTCGATTTCGTTGTAATACGCTGCGGGTTTCATGCTTCACCCCGTGCGGATTTGAGAGCGGATGAGAACTCGCTGCGGTGACGGTTTGCGCTCTGAAGTGCGCACTCAACACAGGTGCCATTCAGTACGTAGCGCTCCGCCTTATGGCCATTCCGGCAGGCTTTGCCGGTGTAGAATCTGTTCAGGCCAGCCTTAGCGGCCTCCATTCTGGTGACGATTTTCACGAAAACGGCCCCTCGTTTGGTTATTGTTATCGGTAATTTTGTGCGATGGCCGAAAAAAGATCAACCATATTCGGATCATTATTACCTGAGAGGACTGAATAGATATGAAAAGACCGCCAGAAGGCGGCCTGATGGGGGTTTGATAGAGGTTTTATTCGTAGAAGAAGATAGCCAGTTCCGGCTTCGTTCTGACCCACCCGCGTTGTTTGCATGCCTTAAACAGCCCATTCATCAATGTCTTACCGGGCATTTTTCGGCGCCCAGTCAGATGCGTCTGGATGTAGTGGCTGGTCGTTCCGGCCTCGTCAGCAAAGGCATTTCGCTCATCAGGAGTGAGTTGCAACCAGTGTTTTTTGAAGTCGAATTTTTCGTTCTCGCTCATAGCTATTGCCTGATATTAATTTCAGATAACAAATATTCACCCAGAAGGTAATAAAAATCAAGGTTTGTTACCTGTGGGGTGCATTTACCTGTGAGGTAAATTCGCTTTTAATTGGCTCACTAACTAATTCATATATGAGGCGATTCACCAGAGCATGAAAAGTATTCAGGATATCCGCAGGCAGAATATTAACGATATCATCGACCGTGACTTCAACGGGGTGCAGACTCGTCTGGCGGAAAAACTGGGAACTCAGGCAAACCTGGTGAACCGCTGGGCCCGCGGGCAGAAGGTTGTCGGCGACACGGTGGCGCGCAAGATTGAGAAGGCAGCAAACAAGCCGTCGAACTGGCTGGACGTCGATCACTCATTATCTGCTGTTGCCATCCCCCAGGAGGAGATCACCCCCTCCGACATCGGCCAGCTGGCGGCGCATAACCTCGAAGTGTGGATGCAGAACAACCGCGACCTGTCATCCCAGGGTAAGTTGTCGAAAGCGTCCGGCGTTGCCCAGGCGACAATCAACCGCATGCTGAACAATGAGGTTAGCGTTTCTATCTCTACCCTGGAGGCGATCGCCAGCGCGTTCGGCCGACGCGGCTATGAGCTGCTCATCCATCCTCGCGACCCGGCGACCATCCATTACGACCGGGCCCGCTACGCATTGTTACCTGAGAGCGAAAAAAGCAAGATTGAGAGCTACGTCGATTTCGTGATTGTTCAGAACGGTAAAACGCAAGAGTAAAGTCATACATTTCAAATACTAAGCCGCCATAGCGCGGCTTTTTTATTGCCCACTCAATTACCCATAAGGTAATTTTTTATAATCATATCTATTGACATCAAACCATATAAGGATAATTATTACCTCAACGGTAACACTGAGGTAACGAATTATGCAGTGGAAAATCATCAACGGTTGGTACTGCGTTACGGCGTGCGGGCTGATGAGCACCAAGTGCCGCACTCTGCATGAGGCCATCAACTGGGCATTTGTCACCAAGATGGCAGTAAAAACTGAAATGGATATGGGGGTGAGCAAGTGAGTGAATTAGCAATCATCGAAATCGCGCCGGACCTGGCGCCAAGCATTTACGTCGAAAACGGTCTGGAAAAGTTTCTCGAGCAGATTCGTGATGGCGTTAAAGAGGTTCCTGACCTGAGCACCGCCAAAGGCCGCGCCCGTATCGCATCACTGGCCGCCCAGGTATCACGCAGCAAAACTGCCGTTGAAAAGCCGGGCCGTGATTACCTGAAACGTCTGAAGGAGCAACCGAAAGTGGTTGAGGCCGAGTTGCGCCGCTTCGTGACTGAATGCGATCAGCTTCGCGATGAAGTACGCCGCCCGCTTACCGAGTGGGAAGACGCGGAAAAGGCACGCACCGAAGCTCTGCAGCAGCGCCTTGTTGAATTGCGCGCATTGGCTGAAGTGATCGACGCCGCCGGTAACTACATGCCATCCGCTGATATTCAGGCCCGCATTCTGGAAGCTAAATCCGTGGTGCTGGATGACAGCTGGCAGGAGCGTGCAGCAGAGGCTGGAGTTGCTAAAGACTCAACCATTCAGCAGCTGGAAGCATCGCTGGCAGTGGCACAAAAGCGCGAGCATGAAGCAGCTGAGCTTGAACGTCTGCGCAAAGAGGCTGAAGAAAAAGCACGCCTCGAACGAGAAGAGGCTATTCGCCGGGAAGCTGCAGAGCAGGCCAAGCGTGATGCAGAAGCAAAAGCACAGGCCGAGATTGATGCTGCTGCACGCCGTGAAGCTGAAGCCCGAGCTGCAACTGAACGAGCAGAGCGCGAAAAAATTGAAGCCCAGCAGAAAGCAGAGCGTGAAGCAAAAGCTGCTGCGGAAAAAGCGGAGCAGGAAAAGAACGACGCTATCGCAGCTGAGCGCCGCCGTCAGGAAGAGGCTGAAACCGCGCGACTGGCAGAACAGAAACGCATCGCCGACGAAGAAGCTCGCCGCGCAGCTGACAAAGAGCACCGCCGCATCATCAACCGTCAGGCTATTGCAGACCTGATCGAAAGCGGTCTTTCGCAGGAAATGGCAGAGAAAGCGCTGATCGCCATAGCCAGCGGGAAGGTATCTGCAGTCTCTATCAAGTACTGAGGTGGGTATGAACATCCAGCAGATTAATAACCTGAAAAAAATTATGACCAGAATCGACAGCGACTACCAGCTGAGCCAGTTGCACTACGAGCGCCAGGTAGAGCTGATCGACGCTATCAAGTACCACCAGCTGCAGAAACCTTTCTACGAGCTGGAGCGCAAAGGCGTGCGTACGGAAATTCTGGAAGAGCTGATGATGAGCCCTGAATTTGAAGAAGCTCTCGCAGCGTACCAGGCCGCGCTGACCAGCATCATCGCGAAGTGGGATCTGGCTGACCAGCTGGACACTGCGAGGAACGCCGCATGAAACCTGGCATCTATTTCGACATCAGCAACGAGGACTACCACGCCGGAGACGGCGTGAGTAAGTCGCAACTGGATATGGTGGCGTTGAGCCCGGCCCTGCTTCAGTGGCAGAAATCAGCACCGGTCGACACCGAAAAGCTTAAAGCGCTGGATATGGGCACCGCACTGCACTGCCTCCTGCTGGAGCCGGAAGAGTTCGATAAACGCTTCATCGTGGCGCCGCAGTTCAACCGCCGCACCACCGCCGGCAAAGAGGATGAAGCAGCGTTCCTGAATGATGTTACGGGAATGGGTATGACGGTTATGGATGCCGAGCAAGGCCGGAAGCTGAAACTGATGCGCGACAGCGCGATGGCTCACCCGGCTGCGCGCTGGCTGCTTGAAGCGGAAGGATTCTGTGAAGCATCGCATTACTGGACGGATCCTGAAACTGGCGAACTGTGCCGCATTCGCCCGGATAAGCGCCTGAAGTATCACCCTGTGTTGCTGGATGTGAAGAAGGTTGCGGACATGGAGCGGTTCGCCCGCCACGTCGAGGAATTTCGGTACCACGTTCAGGACGCCATGTACCGCGAAGGTGCGCAGCAGACCACCGGAGAGCCACACGGTTTCTTCTTCCTGGCAGTAAGCGAAACCATCGACTGCGGGCGCTACCCGGTTCGTGTGTTTGAACTGGATGCGCCGGACGTAGACGCTGGGCATGCACTCTTCCGCAGGGATCTGAATACCTACCACCAGTGCCGCGAAACAGGCGACTGGGGTGGATTTGAAATTATTAAACGCCCTGAATGGGCACGCAAACAGGATATGTACGTATGAGCAACGACATCGCAATCACATCGCAGCCTGGCGCTACCGTCGGTACCGCCGCGGCAATCTTCAGCCCGGAAGGCATGAATCAACTGGTGCGCTTCGCAGAGCTGATGTCACAGAGTAAAGCTACGGTTCCTCAGCACCTGGCAGGAAAGCCTGCTGATTGCCTGGCAGTCACAATGCAGGCGGCGCAGTGGGGGATGAACCCGTTCGCCGTGGCACAGAAAACACATGTAGTTAACGGCACCCTGGGCTACGAAGCGCAACTGGTTAACGCGGTTGTATCTTCCTCCAATCTGCTGGCTACCCGCCTGAATTATCGCTGGGATGGTGACTGGTCGAAAGTTAACGGGAAAACCGACAAATCGCCGAGCCTGACCGTAACCGTGTGGGCGACTCTGAAAGGGGAATCAGCACCGCGCGAACTGACGATTAGCATGGCACAGGCCGGTGTACGTAACTCCCCTCTGTGGGAGCAGGATCCTCGTCAGCAGCTCGCATACCTTTGCGTTAAGCGCTGGGCGCGTCTGCATTCCCCTGACGTCCTGCTTGGCGTGTATACCCCTGACGAATTGCAGGAAACGGCTCCACGCGTTGAACGCGATATCACGCCGACACCTGCCACAGCATCAGGCATGAACAAGCTGATCAATTCAAAGCCTGAGCAAAAGCAGGAAGAGCATGATGCTGGCCGTAAAAAAGACGACCGCAGCCCTGAAAAATTGCTCTCTGATTTTTCTGCTTATGCAGGCGGTGCAGTCACCGTTGAAGAATTGGATTCAGCTTATACAGCCGTAGCAAAGCGTTTATCAGCAAATCAGGATCTGCTGGATAAGGCTACCGATGTATACAGCATCCGCCGCGATGAGCTGAACGAAGTCCCTATGTAATCACCACCGTGGCGCCGTGGCGCCACACCTGCAACCAGGAGAGATAGTTATGAAAGGTGCATTGAGTAAGAAAAAACTCCTTGAGGTGGTGCCACTGTCATGGAGCACGATTGACCGACTGGAGCGTGATGGTGAATTCCCGAAACGCTGGTACATCACCGATGGGAAAGTGGCATGGACCCAGGAAGAAGTGGAGAAGTGGCTTGACGATCGCAGGAAGAACAGCCCGGACGAATTCCAGGGAAAAAAGCCACCGGTTGAGCTGCGGAAGTATCGTCCTGTGAAGGGTTCATCCGTGAGTGCAGCAGCATGACGGCGCTGAAGAAGCATGTCAGCAGATGGTCAGACGTTTACCTGTGTCTGGCCGTGGTCGCCTACCTGATGTGGCTGGCTGCGGTAATCAGTTGAGAGGTCTGGATCAAATGAAAAAGACGAAGCTTGAGCGCTATCACGAAGACTACGTCTCGCAGCGCCGTGTTGAAAGAGTGGTGGCAGTAACGCCGGAAGCAATGGAGATCGAAAGCCGGGCCATCGAGCGAGAGCGCCGCGGTCATTACCGAATTGCGGCCCGCCTTTGGCTTCAGTGTCTGGATGCTGCGGTAGGTGAAGTTGAGCGCGCCCGCATCGCTGTACGCCGCCAGCAATGCATCACCAAAGGTAACCGCACCCCGCACCTGGATTACAGCGGGATCGGATGTCGCGGGGTGGTGTATGACTAACCCGCACGACGGGATCACCGTGGGCAGTGTCACACTGCCCTATTCCATCATCCGCCGTGGATGGGTAGCACCAAGCGGCGACGTTATCAGAAACCCATTGAAGGCTCAGCGCGTGGCTGAGCTGATGAACAGCAAGAAGGTGGCGGTATGACCTATCAACTCCACGTCGGGCGTTGCGAGGATGTCCTGAAAACACTGCCGGATAACTCTGTTGACGCAATCGTTACGGATCCACCGTACGGGCTGAGCTTCATGAACCACAAATGGGATTATGATGTCCCCACCGTAGAGCAGTGGCAGGAATGCCTGCGCGTTCTCAAGCCTGGCGGACACATTCTGGCGTTCGGCGGATCGCGAACCTATCACCGACTTGTGGTTAACGTTGAGGATGCCGGTTTCGAAATCAGGGACCAAATCCTCTGGATTTACGGCAGCGGCTTCCCCAAGTCGCATAACCTTGATGGTGATTTTGATGGCTGGGGAACTGCTCTAAAGCCTGCTCACGAACCTATCGTCATGGCTCGCAAGCCATTCAAAAAAACGGTGTCAGCGAACATGGCCGAGCATGGTACCGGTGCAATCAATATCGATTCCTGTCGCATCCATACTGACGAAGCACTAAATGGAGGTGCTGGCGGTCTTCTTTCGCATCAGCGCGACGGCACAGAACCTGTTGCTGATTACGAGCAGGCACCAGAGGGGCGCTGGCCGGCAAACATCATTCACGACGGAAGTGATGTTGTCGTGTCAGCGTTCCCGGATGCGAAAGGCCAGCAAGGAGCGCTTAACGGCAATGAGCCAAGCTCTAAAATGGGTGCGGCGAATTGCTACGGGCAAATGGACCGGCGGCACGAATCAACTCCACGTATCGATAGCAGCAAGAGCGCCGCCAGGTTCTTCTACTGCGCCAAGGTCAAACCGAAAGAGCGCGATGAAGGCCTCGAGAGGTTCATTGCTACTTCAGCCAGCGACATGACCGGCGGACGTAAAGAAGGAAGCGTCGGCATTAACGATCCGCGCGCCGGTGCCGGGCGTACCAATGGAGCGAAGAACAACCACCCTACCGTTAAGCCAATCGCCCTGATGAGCTATCTCTGCAGGCTGATTACTCCGCCTGGCGGTACCGTGCTTGATCCGTGGATGGGAAGCGGGAGCACAGGCCGGGCAGCTATAGAGGAAGGGTTTAACTTCATCGGCATCGACCTGAACCCGGATTACGTAACCATCGCTTCTGCGCGAATTGCTCACTCATTCAAAAAGACGACGGAGGCTGCTTAATCCTTTCCTTCCATCCACTTCTCAAACTTCGACGGGGAGAACGGCACCAGATCGGTGTGCTCCCCGTTAATCCAGGCATCAACCATATCCGCCCACTGCTGCAACATATAGGCGCGCTGCCGGGCATATTCCGCCTTGTTGTACACCGCGCGTACGCCCTTCTGCTCATGCGCCTGCGCCTTCTCTATCCAGTCTGAAGGATAATCCGCTTCGTGCAGCAGCGTGCTGGCCGTCCGGCGCAGGTCATGCACCGTGAAATCCTGTATCTTCTCGCCGTCTTTGTTTATGGTCGCCACGGTCCGGTCTATCAGCGAGTTCAGCGCGGCATTCGATAATGGCTTGCGGAAGTTGTAGCGCCCGGGCACCAGGTATTCACTGCCACCAGCGCACATTTGCAGGCCGACCAGCAGATCCTGCGCCTGCTTCGGCAGGTAAATCACATGCGCGCGCCTTGCCTTCATTCGGTCGGCGGGGATCGTCCATGTCCAGTTCCTGAAATCGATCTCTGCCCACGTCGCGTATGTAAATTCGCTTTTGCGAACCAGCGTCAGCAGTACCAGCTTCAGCGCCATCTTCATGGTTCCCATCGCACCGACGTCATCCAGCGCACGGAAGAATATGCCAATTTCCTCAGGCGACAGTGTGCGCTCGCGGGGCTTAAACATGGCGATCGATGATGGCTTAATGTCGGCAGCAGGATTGAACAGACCATGCCCGCGGTCGTTGGCGTACCGGTAGACGCTGCTGATTATCTCCCTGACCTGAATCGCCGTTGCCCGGCCGCCACGCTCGACGATACGGTCGCAAAGGTCGCGCACCATCCTGGTGGTTATCTCAGTCATCATTTTGTTGCCGAGGGCGGGAAGAATATCCCTGTCGATCACTGCCTGCTTCATGGCGCGGGTGCTGTCTGCCAGGGTGACGTGTTTCATGTAGGTGTCGGTATATACCGAGAATGTTTCGGCCCCGGCGATTTGCCTGATACCGTCACGTTTCGCCGCAGCAGGCGACTGGCCTGACTTCAGCAGCTTTTTGGCGTCAATGAGTTCCTCGCGCGCTTCCGCCAGGCTGATACCGTCACGACCGTACTGGCCTATCACCAGCGTTTCCCGGCGGCCATTAATGCGGTAGTCGTAGCGGAACGAGACAGAGCCTGACGTGAGCACGGCGACATACAGCCCGTCACGGTCGGAAACCTTATACAGTTTCTCCTGCGGCTTGAGGTTTTTCAGTTTGGTATCGGTAAGCACGATTCACCCGTAATGCATCCATGTTTTTATCGGTATGAGAGTATACCTTTCGGGTAATACCGTCACCTGTACCGTCGAAAAATGTGGTGTAGAGTGAATAGATATGAGTAGTTATAAACAAAAACCCTCTTCGATTACAGAGGGTTAGAGATGAAACTGAATAGATATGATGTGCTATGAACTAGCTATACATCATTCCCACTCGATCGTCGCCGGTGGCTTGCCGCTGATGTCATACACCACGCGGGAAATGCCGTTCACTTCGTTGATGATGCGGTTAGACACGCGGCCTAAGAAGTCATACGGCAGGTGCGCCCAGTGCGCGGTCATGAAGTCGATGGTTTCCACCGCACGCAGGGAAACAACCCAGTCGTACTTACGGCCATCGCCCATCACGCCGACAGAGCGAACCGGCAGGAACACGGTGAACGCCTGGCTCACTTTGTTGTACAGGTCAGCTTTGTGCAGCTCTTCGATGAAGATCGCGTCCGCGCGACGCAGCAGGTCGCAGAACTCTTTCTTCACTTCGCCCAGCACGCGTACGCCGAGACCCGGGCCCGGGAACGGGTGACGGTAGAGCATGTCGTACGGCAGACCCAGTTCCAGGCCAATCTTACGCACTTCGTCTTTGAACAGCTCACGCAGCGGTTCAACCAGGCCCATCTTCATCTCTTTCGGCAGGCCGCCCACGTTGTGGTGAGATTTGATGACGTGCGCTTTACCGGTGGCGGAGGCCGCAGACTCGATCACGTCAGGGTAGATGGTGCCCTGCGCCAGCCATTTCACATCTTCCAGCTTCAGCGCTTCTTCGTCGAACACTTCCACGAACACGCGACCGATGATTTTACGTTTCGCTTCCGGATCGTTCTCGCCTTTCAGCGCGTCCAGGAAGCGCTGCTCGCCTTCCACGTGAACGATGTTCAGACCGAAGTGGTCGCCAAACATGTCCATAACCTGCTGGGCTTCGTTCAGACGCAGCAGACCGTTGTCCACGAAGACGCAGGTCAGGTTTTTACCGATGGCGCGGTGCAGCAGCATCGCGGTTACGGAGGAGTCCACGCCGCCGGAGAGGCCGAGGATCACTTTGTCATCACCAACCTGCTGGCGGATACGCTCCACGGCATCGTCGATGATTTTTGCCGGGGTCCACAGGGCTTCACACTGGCAGATGTCACGCACGAAGCGCTCCAGCATGCGCATACCCTGACGGGTGTGGGTCACTTCCGGGTGGAACTGCACGCCGTAGAAGCGTTTTTCTTCGTTCGCCATGATGGCGAACGGGCAGCTTTCAGTGCTGGCAACGGTCACGAAGTCGGACGGGATAGCGGTGACTTTGTCGCCGTGGCTCATCCACACGTCCAGCAGCGGTTTGCCGTCTGCGGTCAGGGAGTCTTCGATACCGCGCACCAGCGCGCTGTCGGTGACGACTTCAACCTGTGCGTAGCCGAACTCACGCTCGTTAGAGCCTTCTACGTGGCCGCCCAGCTGCATCGCCATGGTCTGCATGCCGTAGCAAACGCCGAACACCGGTACGCCCGCTTCGAACACGTACTGCGGCGCACGCGGGCTGTTCTCTTCGGTAGTGCTTTCCGGGCCGCCGGACAGGATGATGCCGCTTGGATTGAACTCGCGAATCTGTGCTTCCGTGACATCCCACGCCCACAGCTCACAGTAAACGCCCAGTTCACGCACGCGGCGCGCCACCAGCTGAGTGTACTGAGAACCAAAGTCCAGGATGAGAATGCGATGTTTATGAATGTTTTCCGTCATTGACGCTAATTCCGAGGCAAGTGAAACAAAACAAAGCGCCCGGCATTGAGCCGGGCGCGGAAATTTATCAGGAGCCCAGACGGTAGTTCGGGGACTCTTTGGTGATCGTCACGTCGTGAACGTGGCTCTCCTGGATACCCGCACCGCTGATGCGTACGAATTCCGCTTTGGTACGCAGCAGGTCAATGGTACCACAGCCGGTCAGCCCCATACAGGAGCGCAGGCCGCCCATCTGCTGGTGAATGATCTCTTTCAGGCGGCCTTTATACGCCACGCGGCCTTCAATACCTTCCGGCACCAGTTTGTCAGCAGCGTTATCGGTCTGGAAGTAACGGTCAGAGGAACCTTTAGACATCGCGCCCAGGGAGCCCATACCGCGGTAGGATTTATAAGAACGCCCCTGGTAGAGTTCGATTTCACCCGGGGATTCTTCGGTACCGGCCAGCATGGAGCCCACCATCACGGCTGCGGCACCTGCGGCGATCGCTTTGGCGATGTCGCCAGAGAAACGGATACCGCCGTCCGCGATTACCGGAATACCGGTACCTTCCAGCGCTTCAACCGCGTCAGAAACCGCGGTGATCTGCGGCACGCCTACGCCGGTGACGATACGGGTGGTACAGATAGAGCCAGGACCGATACCCACTTTCACCGCGCTGCAACCCGCTTCCGCCAGCGCGCGAGCGCCTGCGCCGGTTGCTACGTTACCGCCGATGATCTGGAGATCCGGGTATTTAGCACGGGTTTCACGAATACGTTGCAGAACGCCTTCGGAGTGGCCGTGGGAGGAGTCAATCAGCAGCACGTCAACGCCCGCAGCAACCAGCGCGTCAACGCGCTCTTCGTTACCCGCACCTGCGCCAACCGCAGCGCCGACGCGCAGACGGCCATGCTCGTCTTTACAGGCGTTCGGTTTACGTTCTGCTTTCTGGAAATCTTTAACGGTGATCATGCCGCGCAGGTGGAAGTTCGCGTCCACAACCAGCGCTTTCTCAACGCGTTTTTCGTGCATTTTCGCCAGCACCACGTCGCGGGTTTCGCCTTCACGCACGGTCACCAGACGCTCTTTTGGCGTCATGTAGACGCTGACAGGCTGGTTCAGGTCAGTCACGAAACGCACGTCACGACCGGTAATGATACCCACCAGTTCGTTGTCTTCAGTGACTACCGGATAGCCTGCAAAGCCGTTACGCTCGGTCAGGGCTTTCACTTCGTGCAGCGTGGTGGTTGGCAGAACGGTCTGAGGATCGGACACGATACCGGATTCATGCTTCTTCACGCGGCGAACTTCTTCCGCCTGACGCTCGATAGACATGTTTTTGTGGATAAAGCCAATGCCGCCTTCCTGTGCCAGGGCGATAGCCAGACGCGCTTCAGTCACGGTGTCCATTGCTGCGGAGAGCATAGGAATGTTCAGACGAATGGTTTTCGTCAACTGCGTGCTGAGGTCGGCAGTATTCGGCAGAACGGTGGAGTGAGCGGGAACGAGGAGGACGTCGTCAAACGTCAGTGCTTCTTTAGCGATACGTAGCATGGGCAATATCTCTGACCTGGGTGGTTAAATATTGCCGTGGCATTATACAGAGCGTAACCGATTGCATCCACACTTTTTTGAAAAAAATGCTTGCGCTCACCTCTCAGCAGGTTACTATCGACTGAATAACTTGCTGATTTAGAATTTGATCCCGCTCACATGTTATCCTCTCAATCCCCCTCAATTTATACTGTCAGCCGCCTTAATCAGACGGTGCGTTTGCTGCTTGAGCAGGAAATGGGACAGGTCTGGATCAGCGGTGAAATCTCTAACTTCACGCAGCCTGCTTCCGGTCACTGGTACTTTACGCTGAAAGACGACACCGCTCAGGTGCGCTGCGCGATGTTCCGCAACAGCAACCGTCGCGTGACGTTCCGTCCTCAGCATGGCCAGCAGGTTCTGGTTCGCGCCAATATTACCCTGTATGAGCCGCGCGGCGATTATCAGATTATCGTCGAGAGCATGCAGCCCGCCGGTGAAGGCTTATTGCAGCAGAAGTACGAGCAGCTAAAAGCCATGCTTTCGGCTGAGGGATTGTTCGACCAGCAGTTTAAAAAGCCCCTGCCCTCACCTGCCCACTGCGTTGGGGTTATCACCTCGAAAACCGGTGCGGCCCTGCACGATATTTTGCACGTCCTGAAGCGCCGTGACCCTTCCCTGCCCGTCATTATTTACCCAACTGCCGTTCAGGGTGACGATGCGCCGGGGCAGATCGTGCGCGCGATTGAACTGGCAAATGCCCGTCAGGAGTGTGATGTATTAATCGTTGGGCGCGGCGGCGGCTCGCTGGAAGACCTTTGGAGCTTTAACGACGAGCGCGTGGCGCGGGCAATCTTTGCCAGCCTTATCCCGGTGGTAAGTGCCGTCGGTCACGAAACGGATGTGACGATTGCCGATTTTGTCGCGGATTTACGCGCGCCCACGCCGTCCGCGGCGGCAGAGGTGGTCAGCCGTAACCAGCTGGAGCTGCTGCGTCAGATCCAGAACGGGCAGCAGCGCCTGGAGATGGCGATGGACTACTTCCTCGCCAACCGTACCCGCCGCTTTACCCAGCTTCACCATCGTCTGCAACAGCAGCATCCGCAATTGCGTCTGGCGCGTCAGCAAACCGTGCTGGAACGTCTGCGTCAGCGGATGAACTTCGCGCTGGATAACCAGCTTAAGCGGGCGGTATCGCGCCAGCAGCGCACGACGCAGCGTCTGAACCAGCAGAATCCGCAGCCGAAGATTTATCGCGCGCAAACGCGGATCCAGCAGCTTGAGTTCCGCCTCGCGGAAAATATCCGCTCACGCCTGAGCGCCACCCGCGAGCGTTTTGGCAATGCGGTCACCCATCTGGAAGCCGTCAGCCCGCTCTCCACGCTGGCTCGCGGCTATAGTGTGACCACCGCGACGGACGGCAAAGTGCTGAAACAAACGAAACAGGTTAAAGCCGGGGATGTGCTCACCACCCGGCTTTCTGACGGCTGGGTCGAGAGTGAGGTGAAAGAGATCAAACCGGTGAAAAAAACGCGCCAGCGTAAAAGCGGATAAATCTTCGCCGGTTACAAACTATACTGCTGCTATTGCCTTTTTTAATAAGGAGAGCAGCATGCCCCATCTTCATAGCGTCATCCCTCCGTATATTCTTCGTCGAATTATCGAAAGCGGTTCTGAGCCGCAGCAGCGCTGCGCCCGTCAGACCTTAACCCACGTCCAGACGCTGATGGCCCATATGCCGGGCAAACCCGCCGCGCCGCATGTGAATAAAGCCGGTCAGCTTGAGCGTGACATCTACGATGCGAAACAGACCCAGGAGCTGCCGGGTAGCCAGGTGCGCTATGAAGGCCAGCCCTCCAACGGCGATGTGGCGGTGGATGAAGCGTACGATTATCTGGGTATCACCCATGATTTCTTCTGGAAAGAATATCAGCGCGATTCGCTCGATAACAAAGGGCTGATCCTCACCGGCACCGTGCACTATGGCCGGGAATATCAGAACGCCTTCTGGAACGGCCAGCAGATGGTCTTTGGCGACGGTGACGGAGAAATCTTCAACCGCTTCACCATTGCCATCGACGTGGTGGCGCATGAGCTGAGCCACGGCGTGACCGAGACCGAAGCCGGACTGATCTATTTTGAGCAGTCGGGCGCGCTGAACGAGTCCTTATCAGACGTGTTCGGCTCGCTGGTGAAGCAATACCATCTTAAGCAAACCGCCGATAAAGCAGACTGGCTCATTGGTGAAGGGCTGCTGGCAGCGGGGATTAACGGCAAAGGGCTACGTTCCATGTCTGAACCCGGTACCGCCTACGACGATCCGCTGCTCGGCAAAGACCCGCAGCCCGCGCACATGAAAGACTTCATCAAGACGCGCGAGGATAACGGTGGCGTGCATCTTAACTCCGGCATCCCCAACCGCGCGTTTTACCTGGCCGCAACGGCGATCGGTGGCTACGCCTGGGAAAAAGCGGGTTATGCCTGGTACGACACGGTTTGCGATCGCAACCTGGCGCAGGATGCGGATTTTGACGCTTTCGCAAAACTGACGATCGCGCACGGCGAGAAACGCTCCGGTAGCGACGTTGGGGCGGCTATAAAACAAGCCTGGGAACAGGTAGGAGTGCTGTAAATGCAGGTTCCGGAACTGACGGATGACGCCGTGGTTGAGCTGGCCCGGGAAGGCGGCGTCGCCTTTATCCCTAAACTGAGCGGCCAGCGCACCATTGCGCTCTCCTCGCTTAATGAGGCCCAGCGCCAGCGCCTGGTGAGCATTCTTGAGCAGGCTTTCCCGCGCGGCCAGCCGCCCGGGCAAGCCTCTTCCCCCGGCAGCGGTGACCAGCGCTATTTCCGCATCCAGATTATCTGGACCGGCCAAAATCAGGCGCACTACGCCGATATCATCGTGCTGGTACCCGAGCAGGAAGCACCCGAGTCGCTGGTGGAACTGTGGCAGAAAGGTGAAGGCTGCGTGTGCGATTAACCTTCGGCCCGAACAAACTCCACGCGTTTTTTAGAGATAAGACCGTGGCCGTTCTGGCAAAAATAGTCCACCGCACCGCAGGCTTTTAGTACCTGGAGTGGCTGATGACACTCCGGGCAGCGGGCTTCGAGCGCGATATCTTTATTACAACTTTCGCAGTGCGCTACCCCGTTCAGGGGCTCCAGCGGTGTCTGGCAATCCGGGCAGGTAATCGTCATGGTGACTCCTTCAAAGCGTTCAGGTCTGCGATAATTTTACCACGTCGCGTTCAGTGCGGGCCACGCAACTGTTGCTGTAAGGTCAGCAGCAGCGTCACCTCCTCGACCCTGCGGCGCGTCGTGCGGCTCACCTGGTGCGGATCCCGTTCAAAGAGACTTTTTGCCCCCAGAATATGCTCCGCAAGGCAATGCTCGTAGATCGTACCGGGAATATGCCAGCGCTGAATTTCTTTACCCTTAATCAGCTCCAGCACATCTTCTGCGCCGCGTCGGTCGTGGCTGACGATACGCCCGTCGCGCAAATGGAAGCGTAATCCCTTTTGCCCGCCCGCAGGTCCCGCGTATTTGTTAAGCCAGATGTCCACCGGCACGCCGCTGATGCTTCCCTGCAAATGCGCCTCGCCTTCCGCCGTGGTCAGATCGCCCGTTGCGATTTCGCGGCCCAGGCGGTCTTTTGCTGTCACCACCTGCAACGTCATATCGTCACTGCCGCCCAGGTAAAGCACCGTTTCACGCAGCATCGCCAGCACGTGCGTACCGATATCCAGAATCACACCATCTGGATGGCGAAGCGTTCGCGCGTCTGGCTCGCCGGTGGCGAAGTTGAGCGCAATGGGCTCTCCTTCGGCGTTATACCCGCTTGGCTCCTGCAAAAAACCTTCGATTTTGACGATGTCAGAAACATGAGCGACCAGTGATTGCTTTACGCTATCGAGACGCGCCATCCAGTGATCGAGCGCCAGCACGCGGTCGGCGGCTCCCGGTTGAGCCAGCAGCGCTTTCAGTTTTTCAATTTGGGGCAGCGTGGCGACAATCGGTTTTTCTACCACAATACGCGACGCGGGTGAGGCCAGCGCCTGCTCAAGTACCTCGAGATGGTACAGGGAGGAAGTGGTGATAAACAGGGTATCCAGCGGGTGGGAAAGAAGTTCACCGAGCGACGCGCAACGTGTGACCCCTTCAGGCTGCTTCTCGGGATGAATATCAAAACCTAAACAGCGCGGAGTATCAGGAAAAAGATTTCGTATTGCCGGTAAGTAAGCCGTTTCAACCACAGCACCAAGCCCAACAAACCCTAACAGCATGTTCTTACCTCGTTAAGTCAATTGCCGGGGCATAACGCCACCCCGGCAAGGTCGAGGTTTATCAGGCGTTAGCGGCCGGTTTAGTCTGCGCATTTTCCAGCATGCGGCGCACCGGAACAATGAGGACGATCAGCACCGCAGCACAAATCAGCAGCGCAATGGAGCAACGGGCAAAGAGGTCTGGCAGCATATCCAGCTGGTCGGCCTTCACGTGACCACCAATCAGCCCCGCAGCCAGGTTACCCAGCGCACTGGCGCAGAACCACAGGCCCATCATCTGGCCGCGCATTCTCTCCGGCGCCAGCAGGGTCATGGTCGCAAGACCAATCGGACTCAGGCACAGTTCCCCGAGCGTCAGCATCAGGATACTGCCCACCAGCCAGAACGGAGAAACCCCTGCCCCACCGTTGCTCAGCACGTTCTGCGCCGCCAGCATCATCAGGCCAAAGCCCGCCGCCGCGCACAGAATGCCGATCACGAACTTGGTGATGCTGCTCGGACGAATGTTTTTGCTCGCCAGCTTCGGCCATGCCCAGCTAAATACCGGGGCCAGCAGAATGATGAACAGGGCATTGATCGACTGGAACCACACCGCCGGGATCTCAAAATCACCGATCATGCGGTTAGTGTAGTCGTTGGCGAACAGGTTGAAGGAGGTTGGCTTCTGCTCGAACGCGGACCAGAAGAACGCGGCGGAGACCAGCAGAATAAAGCACACCAGCAGCCTTGCGCGCTCTTTGCGATTCAGCCCGGCGAAGATGAACAGATAGATGAAGTAGAGCGCGACGGAGGCGGCAATCACATACACCAGCACGCTGGCGACCGCGACCGGATTAATCACAATCACGCCCTGGGCAATCAACGTTACGATGATTGCAACACCCACAGCCAGCGCCAGCAGCCAGGCACCCACGCCGTTACGTTTCACTACCGGACTGTTCCAGGTGGAGTCCAGACCGACTTCACTGTCGTAGCGCTTCATGGCCGGAACGGCAAACACGCGGAAGATAATCAGGGCGACCAGCATCCCGATACCACCGATACCAAAGCCCCAGTGCCAGCCGTGGGTTTTAATCAGCCAGCCGGAAATCAGAGGGGCAATGAACGAGCCCATGTTGATGCCCATATAGAACAGCGAGAAACCGCCGTCACGACGCGCATCGCCTTTTTTATACAGGGTGCCGACCATGACCGAGATACAGGTCTTGAACAGGCCGGAGCCGAGCACGATAAACATCAGGCCGATGAAGAACAGGTTGTCGCCCATGATGGCCGACAGGGCGATCGACAGGTGCCCGAGCGCAATCAAAATCGAACCGTACCAGACGGCCCGCTGCTGGCCGAGCCAGTTATCCGCCAGCCAGCCGCCCGGCAGCGCAGCGAGGTACATGGTGCCGGCAAAGATGCCGACAATCGCCGAGGCGTTTTCACGCGCCAGGCCCATTCCGCCGTCATACACGGTGGCGGCCATAAACAGAATCAGTAGCGGGCGAATACCGTAAAACGAAAAACGCTCCCACATCTCGGTGAAGAACAGCGAACCGAGCGGATAAGGATGGCCGAAGAAGGTTCGGCTCTCTTTTTGATTAACAGAGGATTGCATAATTCTCCCGAAAAGGTATGTGTCGTGCTTGTAAACACCAGCATGTACGCCGAACGGTTACGTATCCGATCGATTTTTTACATGCGGCGAAATGTTGGTTAACCATTTGATAACCAGGCGCTAGTTTTGTCTAGTCCCGAACCCTGGACTTTAAGACGAAAATTCGATGATTGTCTACTTTCTTAGATATAAACATGGTTAAAAGCGAATAGTGATTGACATCACACAGGGAAGGCAGGCCTTTTGAATGGGCGAAAAAAACCCGCGACAGGCGCGGGTTTTAGTGAGTTCGGTAAGAATTATTTGCTTTTCTTAATGTGCTTAATCAAACGCTTACGCTTACGCATCTGGTTCGGCGTCAGGGTGTTGCGTTTATTCGCAAACGGGTTCTCCCCTTCCTTGAACTGAATACGGATAGGCGTACCCATCACGTCCAGCGACTTGCGGAAGTAGTTCATCAGGTAGCGTTTGTAGGAGTCCGGCAGATCCTTCACCTGGTTACCGTGGATCACCACGATAGGCGGGTTATACCCCCCGGCGTGAGCATATTTCAGCTTCACGCGACGACCGCGCACCAGCGGCGGCTGGTGGTCTTCAGCAGCCATGTTCATGATACGGGTCAGCATCGCCGTGCTCTGACGGCGGGTAGAGCTCTCATAGGCTTCACGAACGGATTCGAACAGGTTGCCAACACCACTCCCGTGCAGGGCAGAGATGAAGTGAACGCGGGCAAAGTCGATAAAGCCCAGACGGAAGTCCAGCGTCTCTTTCACCTGCTCGCGCACTTCATTGCTCAAACCGTCCCACTTGTTGACGACGATAACCAGCGAGCGCCCACTATTGAGGATAAAGCCGAGCAGAGAGAGATCCTGATCGGAGATACCTTCACGTGCGTCGATGACCAGCAGCACCACGTTGGCGTCTTCAATCGCCTGAAGGGTTTTGATCACCGAGAATTTTTCCACCACATCGGTGATTTTCCCGCGCTTACGCACCCCTGCGGTGTCGATAAGTACGTACTCACGTTCATCGCGCTGCATTGGAATGTAAATGCTGTCACGCGTTGTGCCTGGCATGTCGTAAACCACCACGCGCTCTTCACCGAGAATACGGTTAGTAAGCGTAGACTTACCTACGTTTGGGCGACCCACGATAGCCAGCTTGATAGGCAGATCCTGCGGGTTGAAGTCGTCTTCCGGCTCTTCCTCGCCTTCCTCTCCGGCTTCAAACTGCGCCCAGTATTCAGCGTCCTCGTCCACCTCTTCCGGCGGGTTCACTTCATCTACCCACGGCAGCAGAACGGTTTCCAGCAGGCTGGTAACGCCACGACCATGCGAGGCCGCGATAGGATAAATATCGCCCAGGCCTAAAGACCAGAAATCCGCAACAGCCTGATCGGCATCGATGCCGTCAGTTTTGTTCGCCACCAGGAAGGTTGGCTTTTCGCGTGAACGCAGATGTTTAGCGATAGCAGAATCCGCGGGCATCAGGCCAGCGCGAGCATCCACCATAAACAGAACCACATCCGCTTCTTCGATAGCCAGCAGAGATTGCTCTGCCATGCGGGTTTCTACGCCGTCTTCCGTACCGTCAATACCCCCGGTATCGATACAGATGAACTCGCGTCCTTCCACCTCTGCACGACCGTACTTACGGTCACGCGTCAGCCCCGGGAAATCCGCAACCAGCGCATCACGGGTGCGTGTTAAACGGTTAAAAAGAGTGGATTTTCCAACGTTAGGGCGCCCGACAAGCGCGACCACAGGTACCATGTTTGAAGCCTCATAAAATTCAAAATAACGTCGCTTTCGCAGCGTTTTTAAAAATGTCAAAACGGCTCCTGAGTGAACAGGAGCCGTTTAGTATACTACAACCGCCGTGTAATTAACGCGTGATCGCGTACAGCGTGCCGTCTTTTGCCTGAATCAGCAGTTTGCCGTCAGCCACAACGGGCTCCGTCAGGAAGCCTGAGCTATCCACTTTCTGCTGTGCCACGAAGCGACCATTCTCTGGATCGATCCAGTGCATATAGCCTTCGCTGTCGCCCACCACCAGGCTGCCGTTATACAGTGCCGGTGCGGTCAGCAGACGGTGCAGCAGATCGCTCTGCGTCCACAGCGTCACGCCACCTTCGGTGCTCAGCGCCAGCAGACGGTCGTTCTGATCCACCATATAAATACGGTTGCCGTCGACGATGAAATCGTTCACGGAACCCAGCTCACGTTTCCACATGATCTGGCCGCTACGCAGGTCCAGCGCCGTCAGGTTGCCGTTGTACGCCAGCGCGTAAACCACACCGTCGACGATAACTGGCGTGGTGTCCACGTCACTCAGACGGTCAATTTCAGTTGAACCGGTCGCCTGGGAAATACGCTGCTGCCAGATCATCTGGCCCTGCTGCATCAGTACCGCGCTGACACGGCCGTTGTCACCGCCCACAATGGCGGCGCCAAAGGCGGTCGCCGGAGCAGATTCGCCACGCAGAGACAGCGCTGGCATATCCAGGTTAACCGTCCATTTTACCAGACCATCGGCTTCGTTCAGCGCCTGCAACTGGCCGTTGCTGGTATGGATCAGCACCAGGCCGTCGCTGACAACCGGACGCGACAAGGATTCACCGGCAACGGTGGTCTGCCATGCAACCGAACCGTCGCTGGCATTCAGCGCGTAAACCTGCGCTTTTTCGCTGCCCACATACACGTGACCGCCAGCAACGGTCAGGCCGCCAGAAAGCAGTGCAGGTTTACGGGAGAACCAGCCGTCTTTTTCCGCCAGGTTAATGGACCACACTTCTTTTCCGTCATCAGCGTTCAGCGCTTTAACGGTGCCTTTGCGATCGGCCGCATAGACAACGCCGTCAGCAAATGCCGGGTGCAGGTTGGAATAAAAATCGCCAATACCATCACCCACGGAGGTGTCCCAGGCGGTGGATGGGGTGAACTGGTTTTCAACCGTCGGCAGCGGGGACATTTTAACAACGTCTTCTTCGCCACTGAACAGTGAACAACCACTCAATAACGTAACAGAAAGCAGTCCTGGCAGAAGTAATTTACGCAATTGCATTGGGTCCCTCTCAGACGGACAAATTATTTATTTTCATCTGCATCATTTCGCTCAGCGCAGGTGAAGCTTTACTATCCACACCAGCTTGCCACGCTTTACGCGCGCCCGCTTTATCACCTTTACTCAGCAGTGCTTCACCGCGAAGATCAGCAACAATAGCGGCAAAGCCTTCGCCTTTGATGGTATCAAGCGTTTTCAGCGCGTCGTCGGCTTTTTTCTGCTGAACCTGGATACGCGCCAGACGCAGATTGATCACCGCTTTCAGATTTTCGTCACTGGCAGCAGCAAGCCCCTGAGACAGTTGCGCAGCGGCTTTGTCCAGTTCGTTTTTATCAACATACTGCTGAGCCACTTCCAGCGCAGCCAGCGCGCCGTAGGTGTTTTTGTTGTCAGCGGCAAATTTCTCCGCAGCCGTCAGCGTTTGCGGCTGATCGGCACGGATTGCGCTAACGGTATTTTCGTAGTTCAGGGACGAACCGCGAGCAGAGTCAGCCTGATGATTGTTCCAGTAACGCCAGCCTACCAGCGCACCAACACCTAAAATAACCCCTACAACCAGTGCCTTGCCGTTTTCAGCAAAGAAGCGCTTAACCGCATCAACCTGGTCGTGTTCGTTCTCGTAAATTTCCACGCAGTCCTTCTCCTTAGCCCAATAGAGTGCGCAAGTGCGCCGCAACGCCATCCTGCGTTACCGTAGTTTGCTCACCAGAGCGCAGGTCTTTGACTACCACTTCGCCGTTGGCCACTTCGGACTCACCCAGCACCAGTGCGATACTTGCGCCCCACTTATCGGCACGAGCAAACTGTTTTTTAAAGTTGCCGCCGCCGTGGTTGGTCATCAGCTTAACGTCCGGCAGCGCATCGCGCACGCGTTCGGCAAGCTGCATCGCCGCAGACTGCGTATCCGCACCTGAGGCCACCAGGTATATATCGACAACAGGATCGGCTTTAAATTCCGGATTAACTGCCTGAACCAGCAAAACAAGTCGCTCAAGGCCCATCGCGAAGCCTACAGCCGGTGCTGCGCGACCACCCAGTTGTTCGACCAGACCGTCATAACGACCGCCGGCACAGACGGTGCCCTGCGAACCGAGGCTGGTGGTGACCCACTCAAATACGGTGCGGTTGTAGTAGTCCAGACCGCGCACCAGACGCTGGTTAACGGTATAAGCAATGCCCGCCGCTTCAAGCAGCTTGCACAGGCCGGCAAAGTGTTCGCGGGAATCCTCATCCAGGTAGTCACCCAGCGCTGGCGCATCGTTCAGCAGCGCCTGTACGTCAGGATTTTTGGAATCGAGTACGCGCAGCGGGTTGCTGTACATACGACGCTTACAGTCTTCGTCGAGCTTCTCTTTGTGCTGTTCCAGGAACGCCACCAGCGCATCGCGATAGTTCGCACGCGCTTCCAGAGAACCGATAGAGTTCAGCTCCAGGGAAACGTGCTCAGAAATACCGAGCGCACGCCACCAGCGGGCAGTAAGCATAATCAGTTCAGCATCGATATCTGGTCCTTGCAGACCAAACACTTCCACGCCAAGCTGGTTGAACTGACGGTAGCGGCCTTTTTGCGGACGTTCGTGGCGGAACATCGGGCCGATATACCACAGGCGCTGCTCCTGATTGTACAGGAGACCATGTTCGATGCCGGCGCGTACGCAACCCGCCGTCCCCTCAGGACGCAGGGTCAGGCTGTCGCCGTTGCGGTCCTCAAAGGTGTACATCTCTTTTTCAACCACGTCGGTTACTTCGCCGATCGCGCGTTTGAATAACGGGGTCTGCTCTACAATCGGCAAACGAATTTCGCTGTAACCGTAGCTGCCGAGCACCTGCTTCAGTGTGCCTTCAATGCGCTGCCAGATGGCGGTTTCGCCAGGCAGATAATCGTTCATGCCGCGGATGGCTTGAATGTTTTTTGCCACGTTTATTCTCTTTCTATATACAAAAAAGAACCCAAAGAATGGGTTCAATCATACATGGGAAGCAGCCTGCTTCCCATCACGTTATTTTTCAACCTGCTGAACGCTGATGCGCTTCGCTTCGTCCATCATCGTCGCTTTCGCGCGAATCCGGGCTTCGAGCTGGTCGATCATATCACTATTATCCAGACGATCTTTACGAACGCCATCTTCATAGAGACCACTTTTCTTGTTACCGCCGGTCACGCCCAGCGTGGACACCAGCGCTTCACCCGGACCGTTCACCACGCAGCCGATGATGGAAACGTCCATCGGGGTAATGATGTCTTCCAGGCGCTGCTCCAGAGCATTCACGGTGCCGATCACGTCAAACTCCTGACGTGAACAGGTTGGGCAGGCAATGAAGTTGATCCCACGCGCGCGGATACGCAGTGATTTCAGGATGTCGAAACCGACTTTGATCTCTTCCACCGGATCGGCGGCCAGGGAGACGCGTAACGTGTCGCCGATGCCTTCAGAGAGCAGCAGGCCGAGACCAATCGCCGATTTTACCGAACCGCTTCGCAGACCGCCCGCCTCGGTGATCCCAAGGTGGAGCGGCTGATCGATCTGTTTTGCCAGCAGACGATACGATTCAACGGCCAGGAAGACGTCAGACGCTTTCACGCTCACTTTAAACTGATCGAAGTTAAGGCGATCCAGATGATCGACGTGACGCATTGCGGATTCGAGCAGCGCCTGCGGCGTCGGCTCACCGTACTTTTCCTGGAGATCTTTTTCCAGAGAGCCAGCGTTCACGCCGATACGGATTGGAATGTTTTTGTCGCGGGCGCAGTCAACCACCATGCGAATGCGCTCTTCGTTGCCGATGTTGCCTGGGTTAAAACGCAGGCAATCGACACCATATTCAGCGACTTTCAGCGCGATACGGTAATCGAAGTGAATATCGGCAACCAGCGGAACGCTCACCTGCTGCTTGATCAGTTTGAACGCCTCGGCGGCATCCATGGTCGGTACAGAGACGCGAACAATGTCCGCGCCTACGCGTTCTAATGCTTTGATTTGATTGACCGTCGCTTCTACATCCGTAGTACGCGTATTGGTCATCGACTGGACGGCGATAGGCGCCCCATCGCCGACTGGCACGTTCCCAACGTAAATCCGTTTCGATTTTCTACGTTGAATAGGAGCCTGGTTATGCATGTAAAATCTCCCGCATTGCCCGTCTGTTACTGTGCTGCTGATTGTTCGGCATTAACGGTAAGACGCGCAACCTGGTTAGTTCTGATAAAGCGGCTCAGATCGACAGGTTTTCCTTGATACTGGATCTGTACCGCTGCCGGTGCGCCGATTTTAAGCTTGTAAGGTGCCTGGCCCGTTAGATTTAACGTGCCATCTTTACGTTGCAGGCCGCTGAACAGCTTTTTACCTGTCGCATCAGTCACTTCCAGCCAGCAATCCGCCGTGAAATTCATCACCAGCGCATTCGGGTCAACGGCAGGTGCCGCCGTACCCGCCGGGTCAGTTGGCAGTGACGCCGCGGTGTTATCTGCCGGTGCCGTTGCCGCAGGGGCGGTATCAACATTGGCCTGTGAAGGTGATACGACCGCGTTTTGATCCTGGGCCTGGGTGGCTGGTGCAGTATTCGCCGTCGCTTCTGGCGTCGTCGCTGGCTCGGTTGCAGGCGTGCTGCTTGCTGCCGCCTGAGGTTCGCTGGAGGTCGCAGCTCCTTCGGTGCTCAGCGGCACGCTTTGCGCGCCGTTATTACCAGACTGATTGAGCTCAGCGGAGGACTGATCGGCCATCGTCGTGATCTCTTCCTGCTGCGCTTTGTGGTTTTGCCACCACCATGCGCCCGTCAGGCCGACAACCACGAACAGGACCAGCCAGGTAAAGCTCATCAGCCAGCCATCGCGTTTTTTACGACGTTTACCCAGAGAGAAGCTCTGCATCGGCGCAACTTTTGCCGCACGCACAGGCGCCTGCTTCTCCATCATCGGCAGTAATTCGTCTTCAGGGATATGAACCAGTTTGGCGTAAGAACGGATATAACCGCGCAGAAACGTTGAAGCCAGATCGGCGGGTGCCTTATCTTCTTCAATATCGCGAACGGTGGAAACCTTCAGGCACAGGCGTTCTGCAACGGCTTGCTGGCTGAGTCCGAGTTGTTCACGGGCGTTGCGAAGACGAACGCCAGTGGAGAGTGCTGCATTTTGATCGTGAGTGGCTTCAGTATTCATTCGCTACAACTACTGGTACGTGAAAATAAGGGTTCAGGTGCCGGTGAGTCACAATGCCACCCGCACCGCGAAACTTTAGGTCAGTTAACCTGGAACAAACAGTATAAGACTGTCGGGCCGCAGATGACAGCGCTGGCAGGCCTTCACGCTAAACTGTTGTTACGTCGTTACATACTGCCCGAAAGTCGTATGAAACGCACCGTAATTATTAATCAGTCATAATGATTGTGACTGAATATTCAGTAAATTAATGCTTCACGGCGCAAAAAACGCGCCGTGTCTGCATAATAATCAAACGGTTTTAACCGCGATTGACTCACCCTGCATACGCTTACGCAGCGTACGTTTGGTACGGTCAATAACGTCACCCGCCAGCTGACCACAGGCTGCGTCGATATCGTCACCACGCGTTTTACGGACGATGGTGGTGAAACCATACTCCATCAGCACTTTTGAGAAGCGATCGATACGGCTGTTCGAGCTACGGCCATACGGCGCGCCCGGGAACGGGTTCCATGGGATCAGGTTGATCTTACATGGCGTATCTTTCAGCAGTTCAGCCAGCTCGTGTGCATGCTCGGTACCGTCGTTAACATGATCCAGCATCACGTATTCAATGGTCACGCGGCCCTGGTTAGCGTTGGATTTCTCCAGGTAACGGCGCACGCCAGCCAGGAAGGTTTCGATATTGTACTTTTTGTTGATCGGCACAATTTCGTCACGGATGGCGTCGTTTGGCGCGTGAAGGGAGATGGCCAGCGCAACGTCAATCATGTCGCCCAGTTTGTCCAGCGCAGGCACAACGCCGGAAGTAGAGAGCGTAACGCGGCGCTTGGACAGACCAAAACCGAAATCGTCGAGCATAATTTCCATCGCCGGAACGACGTTGGTCAGGTTGAGCAGCGGTTCACCCATCCCCATCATCACCACGTTGGTGATTGGACGTGTACCGGTGACTTTCGCCGCGCCCACAATTTTCGCCGCACGCCAGACCTGGCCGATAATTTCCGACACGCGCAGGTTACGGTTAAAGCCCTGCTGCGCCGTAGAGCAGAATTTGCACTCCAGCGCACAGCCCACCTGAGAAGAGACGCACAGCGTGGCGCGATCGTCTTCCGGGATATACACGGTTTCAACGCGCTGATCGCCAACGGCAATGGCCCACTTGATGGTGCCATCTGAAGAGCGCTGCTCTTCCACCACTTCCGGTGCGCGGATTTCCGCCACTTCTTTAAGCTTATTGCGCAGCACTTTGTTGATGTCCGTCATGTCATCAAAGTTGTCGCTGCAATAGTGGTACATCCATTTCATGACCTGATCGGCACGAAATGGCTTCTCGCCCATCTCTTTAAAGAACTCGCGCATCTGCTGACGGTTCAGGTCCAGCAGGTTAATTTTTCCATTTTTATTGGGAACCGCAGGAATGGCGACTTCGGAGGTATTCACTAATTCAGACATAATTTTTTCCGGCCTCGTTGTTACACGTTGTGGCCCTTGGTGGGTTGAAAAGAAACGCCCCGGTAAGCAGTCTGCTCGTCCGGGGCGTTGCATTGTACAAAGTCTGGCGCAGGGATGCCACGTTTGCACGCGGCATTTACGAAATTATTAGCGAGTGCGCGGGCACACTTCGCCTTCAGCGAAGAAGAACGCGATTTCGCGCGCAGCAGATTCAACAGAGTCGGAACCGTGGGTGCCGTTCTCGGTGAAGCTGTCTGCATAGTCGGCGCGCAGAGTACCTGCCAGCGCGTTGTCCGGGTTGGTTGCACCCAGCAGATCGCGGTGACGCTGTACCGCGTTTTCGCCTTCCAGTACGGATACCACGATTGGGCCAGAGGTCATGAACTCGACCAGACCATCAAAGAATGGGCGACCTTCGTGCTCAGCGTAAAAACCGCGAGCCTGCTCAACGGTCAGGTGCAGCATTTTGGTGCCAACGATCTTAAACCCTGCTGATTCAAAGCGAGCGAAGATGCTGCCAATAACGTTTTTTGCCACCGCGTTTGGTTTGATGATGGAAAAAGTACGTTCAATAGCCATTGATAACCTCTGTAAAATGTTCTGTTGTTTTTGCATACCTGAGTATGGTGTGGCGCGGATTATAAAGAGCAATAGCGCCATTGCCTATGGTTATGCATAACATTTTTTTAAAATGAGACGAAGATTAGCAACAGCTCGTATTTCGCATACCGTGTTGATGATGAAAACAGAGCGGACACTGCTTTTCATCAGACGTAAATGACCAGAAATGACGGTGGCACGTCAGGCAAACGGCTTCATATGCCGGTATGGTCACGCTTTTCCCTACCCCGTCTGTTTGCGTCACGTTTATCGCCGCATGCTGGCATACCGCTTCGCAGCCGCCGCACCCCGTACAGCGTCCGGTTTCCACGACCAGTTCAGCGTTCTCAAACCGAATCGCGTTTTCCGTACAACTTCGCCAGCACGCGCCGCACAGTATGCAGGATTTGGCATCGAGAGTTATCTCTGCCTCGCTAAACGCAGAAAACGCCCTGCGCAGTTTACGCTGACCGGGCACGACGCTACAGGCCTGGACATCCTCTCGGGGAACGTGCATCAGCACACGCCGGGCGGTATTAACCTCGTTGACGGGTATATATTTAAACGCCCACGCCGCTTCACCGCGTCGGCGAAGCGCCAGATTCAGCCGGGCAATCGCCAGCAACCAGTCAGGATTCTGCTCCGCGTCGATACTGATAAAACGAACGTGGTACTGCGCGTGCCACAGCAGAAGCTCATTCACCCCTGGCGCACGGTCAGTAAACGGCCCAACAAGCGTATCGCCACACAGAAAGCGTTTTCGCGGCGTGATGCCGGTGATGGCCTCAGCGGGGCAGACGAACAGGCAGTCACCGCATTCAATACAGCGGCTGTCATCAACCGAGACGCTTGAGTCGGTAAAAGAAAAAGCCTGCACAGGACAGACGTCCGCGCAGGCGAGGCAGGAAGCGTGGCGAAAACGGTGACGGACGCACGCATGCGTCACGTCCATCGCCGGGGCAAAGGTCAATCCGCCCATCAGCCAATACTGAAGAAAACGAAGCGCAGCATCAGCTCACCGACAATCAGCAATGCGCTTCCCAGCAGCATGGGAGATCGCGCCGCTTTCAGACCGCCCGCAGCAAAGCACAGCATACCCGCAACGGATACGCACCAGCTCAGCAGATGAACGGTTCGCAGTTGCTCCAGCATCTGTAGCGGTGCGTGAGGGAACGTCACCACGGTGTTGTCCATAGCCGTAATATCTGCCAGCCAGACGGGCTGCATCACCAGACGCACAAGCACCACCAGCGTAATAATGACAACCGCCGCACGCACGGTTGTCTGAGTACGCGTCCCAACGGCCATGCAGGCTGAGCCGATAATCCCCACCGAACCGATAAACAGCACCAGAGTGTTTACGTGCTGCCATGTCACCACGGATGCGTGCATGTAGATCTGCGCCATGCAGAACACGTCGACTAAACCAACCAGACCTGCCACAACCAACAGTGGCTTCCAGCCTGGCTTTTTGACAAACATCAGCAGCGTTGCGAAGCCAAGCGCCGCAAGATAAAGACTGGCAAAGATAATCTCACGACTCAGCCAGGAGCTGGATACGTGGCGCAGCGCGTTAAGAGCATTAAGCGGATAGCCCATGTGCAGCGCGGAGGCGAGCAGCCCCAGACTCGCCAGCACAAACGCTCCGGCTGCCGGCAGCAGCGCGCTGCGTTGCGTGCTTCCGAACGCCAGCCACAGCGTAACGCCCACCGATCCTTGCAGGAACAGCGTAAAAATCAGCAGCGGTAACTCATGCATGACGTTTCCCCTCTTTCTCTGCGCCCTGATGCGCTTTGATCACCAGGTTTGGTTTGGTGATGGAGGAATCAGGCAAGCCTTTCACATCACAGACCGCACCATACTTCGCCCGCAGTTCATCAATCGGCCCGAATTTAATCGCTTCGAGTGGACAGGTTGCCACACAGACGGGCTGCTCTCCCTTCGCCTGGAGATCCAC
Organism: Enterobacter cloacae complex sp. 302F9; assembly: GCF_050030335.1. NCBI lineage: Bacteria > Pseudomonadati > Pseudomonadota > Gammaproteobacteria > Enterobacterales > Enterobacteriaceae > Enterobacter > Enterobacter cloacae complex sp. 302F9. Next base: position 3,457,600 of record NZ_JBLGUC010000001.1, read on the forward strand.
GCAGAAATCACATTTGGACATCTGCCCGGTCTGCTCGTTGAGCTGTGGCGCGCCGTAAGGGCAAGACCATGCGCAGTAGCCGCAGCCGACACACTTATCAGTATCAACGCGCACAATGCCGTCCCCCGGACGCTTATGCATCGCGGTGGTTGGACAGTTTTTGGTGCAGACAGGGTCTGCGCAGTGGTTACAGGAAATAGAGAGCGTGTAGGCAAAAACGTTGTTGCTGACGCCGCCCTGCCCGGTCGGGATAAAACTCCCGCCGTTGACTTCATAAACGCGACGGAAACGACGTCCGACCTCAAGGTTGTTTTTATCTTTGCACGCCACCTGGCATGCCTTGCAGCCCGAGCAGCGAGAAGAGTCGATATAAAAACCCAGCTGTTTGTCGCTCACCGGTGCGTAATGTTTAAACTGACTCATGCTTTAGCTACCTCCACCAGCATGGTTTGATGGGAATTCCCTTTCGCAAGCGCGGTAATACGGGCGGAACTGAGCACGTTTGCGCAGCCGCCTTTATCGATACCCTGCGCGTCCGGCTGCCACCAGGCGCCTGCCTGCATGGCCACCACGCCTGGAATGATGCGCGGCGTGACCTCCGCCGGGATCTCGCAAATGCCGCGCGCGTTATGAATACGCACGGTATCCCCCTGCGCAATGCCGCGCTTTTGCGCATCCTGCGGGTTGATCCACAGCTTTTGCTGCTGCGCCTCAATTAACCACGGGTTGGCGTACTGGGTGGAGTTAGCGCGGTTTTTCCCTTTCCAGGTGATCAGCTGAAGCGGGAAGGTTTTCGCCAGCTCGTCTTCCGGCCCTTCATGGGCTGGCACGTAGTGCGACAGCGCCGGAATTTCCGGGTGATGCATGTCGTACAGACGCTTCGAGAAGATCTCAATTTTTCCGGACGGCGTCGGGAACGGATGATTCTGCGGATCGCGAATGTTGTCTTCAAAGGCAACGTACGGCGCGCTTTTGAAAAGATGCTGACGCGTCTTCTGTAGCGTCGCGAAGTCCGGCAGTTTTTCATCCGGCATGGACAGCCGCGTCTGCTCCCAGATGTGCTCAATCCACGCTTTTTCGTCACGGCCCTCGCTGAACGCTGGCTCGACGCCAAGCTTAGCAGCGACCTCCCGCAGCCAGTCGTAGTCTGAACGGCGTTCAAATTCAGGTTCAATCAGCTTTTCTGACAGGATCAGATAGCTTGCCGTGCCCCAGGTTTCGCCGATATTCCAGCGTTCCATGAAGCTGGTTTCCGGCAAAAGCAGGTCGGCGTATCTGGCGCTCGGCGTCATAAACAGATCGCTTGCGACGATAAACTCGATTTTCGACTCGTCTTCCAGGACACGGGTTGCCTGATGAAGATCCGGGTTCTGGTTAGCCAGATAATTGCCCGCCAGCGAGAACAGGATGCGGATATTGCTGTCCAGCTTCTCAGCATCCTTCAGGCCATCTTCCGCGGTTACCTTAGAAGCATCATCCGCGGCCTGCACCCAGTTCATGACCGAAATTTTGGCGTTGACCGGGTTGTCCGGCATCTCTGACCCGGCCGCAAATTTGCGGTTTGCGCAGCCGCCATAGCCTGCTGCCCAGCCGCCTTTCACCCCGACGTTACCCGTTAGCGTGGCCAGTATCGTCGAGCCGCGCGCGGTGCGCTCGCCGCAGTTGTGACGCTGCGGTCCCCAGCCCTGGATCAGCGCGGCGGGTTTGGTGGTTGCGTAGTCACGCGCCAGCTGACGAATAGTTTGTGCAGGCACGTGGGTGATTTTCTCTGCCCACTCAGGCGTTTTCGCCACGCCATCCTTTGCACCGCTCAGATAAGCCATCAGGGATTCATTGGCCGGAACGCCCTCTGGCATGGCGTCTTCGTCAAAGCCCAGGGTGTAGCGTTGAATAAAGTCGCGATCGTGCAGATTCTCCGTGACGATCACATACATCATCGCGTCCATCAGGGCGTTGTCTGTCGTGGGAAGCAGCGGGATCCACTGATCGGCAAGGGAGGAAACCGTATCGGAATAGCGTGGGTCGACAACAATGAAGCGCGTGCCGTTTTGCTTCATCTTCTGGTAGAAGTGGTTGCTGTGCCCGAAGATGGTTTCCGTCGGGTTATGCCCCCAGAGAATGACCAGTTTGGTATCCAGCAGCGTGTCCAGAGAGCTGCCGCTGGCGGCGGTGCCATAGGTATACGGCGTTGCCGCCGCCGTGTTACCCATACTGACCGAGTGATAGCTTTCGAGATAGCCGCCGGTTAAGTTGAGCAGACGACGAACCATTTTATCGCCGGAAAAGGTCCCGCCGGACACCGCGGTGCCCACATGAACATAGCGTGACGCAGCACCGTATTTTTGCGTAATAGTTTTTAATTGATTCGCAATGAGGGTGGTGGCTTCATCCCAGGTAATACGCTCAAATTTTCCTTCGCCACGTTTACCTACGCGTTTCATTGGATATTTCAGTCGATCGGGGTGATAAACAAATTTCCGATAAGCCCGACCACGAACGCAGGCGCGCATTACTGGCATCTGCGGATCCAGCGCGTTATCCGGACGCGTTGAAATTCGGGTCACAACGCCATCACTGACGTGAGCACGAATATCACATTTGCCGCCGCAGTCAAACGTACTACAGGTTTGCACCACTTTTTCTTCAGGCGTAGCGTCTGAAACCGCCGCGCCCTGTGCCTGTACTTTGCCGGTTTTGACGACAAACGGCAGGGCGGCGAGCGCCGACCCTGCCTGAATAAACTGACGCCGGGATATGGCGGGAATAAGCCCTTCTCCCTGATGTTTATTTTTTTTCATTGCTCGTTCCTTCAAATAAAAACGCATTCTCGTTTTTTTTCAGGAACGAATATTGATAATTATCAAGCTAACTCTTGAGGGGTAATACTTAGCGATCTAATTCAAAATTCACTGTCGCCGTTTGTCCTGTTTCATCTAATACAATTAATTGATATTTACCCGGCAAATATAATTGCAGTGAATAATTCTTCTGATGCCCGTCCAGCGGTTCGCCATTCAAAAACCACCATCGTTGTCCCTCCCCGCCGCTGGTTGAAACGTTAAGGGTCATATTTTTCTCACCCGGAAGACGTTTAATTACCGCCCCTTCTCTGACGCCTGACAACATCATCGGCGCCGCATTATGGTTATCCAGCGGAGGGCAAATAGCTGAACGGGCGGGAAGACGAGCAGCCCGTTTTTCAGCAGCAGGCAGCCAGGGCTCCAGCGGTAGCGGCCAGACATCCAGCACTTTCTCTGTCGCATCAGGACAATCCGCCGCAACGCGTTTGCCTTCTTTATCCAGCCAGACCGGGAAACGGATCCCGCGAATACCTTCCTGTTCCGGCAGCAACAGCGTAGGCGGTTCACTGCCTTCTAGCAGCCAGGTTGACAGCCGACGCCGACAGTTTTCGCTCCCTTCAGGCAGGGACTGGCCCCCCGGCCAGCAAATCACGCCCCGTCCTACGCTTGCAGGACGCGGATCGCGCGGCAGGCGCGCTTCATCCACCATCGAGCGGGACTGAAGCATGTTATTGACCTGATTCAGGAGCGGTACCGCGCTGGCGAAACCAAACTGCCCGGCAACGGGCGTGCCGTCCGGGCGTCCGGTCCAGATTCCAATGACATACCGGGCATTCAGGCCGATGGCCCAGGCATCCCGGTAGCCATAGCTGGTGCCCGTTTTCCACGCCAGCGGCGCAACCTGGGGCAACGCACTGTCCGGCAGGGGCTGTGCTTCATTAGCGAGAATGCGTCGAATGATCCACGCCGCCCCCTGCGACAGCAGCGGACGTTCGATCAGCGGATCGCCCGGCTGTAAACGCAGCCGGCCCGCCTTACCCTGACGCGCAAAGGCGCTATAGGCGGCAGCGATATCAGCCAGGCGTGCGCCTGCGCCCCCCAGGATCAGAGAGAGGTTGGGCTGTGCCCCCGCAGGCAGAATGAGCGGTAATCCCGCGTTGCTCAGCATTCCGGCAAAACGTTTTGGGCCGTACGCTTCCAGAACCTGCACCGCAGGCAGGTTGAGGGAACGCACCAGGGCTTCGCTCATACTGACCGGCCCATGGAAGCCGCTGTCAAAGTTGCCCGGACGATAATCCCCCGTTTTTCTTGGCACATCCTGCAATAACGAAGCGGGATGGATCAGACCATCGTCCAGCGCCATGCCATAGATGAATGGCTTGAGGACCGATCCCGGCGATCGGATCGCATTGACCATATCCACGTGGCTGAAACGGCTGTCATCATTGATATCTACCGAGCCTACCCAGCCACGCACTTTCATGGATGTATGATCCACGACGATCATCGCCAGCGAACTACGGGCGGGCAGGCGTGATTTCCAGTTCATTGCCAGCTCTTCAAGCTGTCGTTGCAAAGCTGCATCCAGCGTGGTGACTATTTTTGTGTCACGACTTTTACTCAGCATCATGCGGGAAAAGAGCGGTGCCAGCTGCGGCATCTGCCGGGGAGCCAGCCAGACCGGCTCTTCACGGGACTCTTTCACCTGCTTCTCAGACCAGACACCCTGAGTCAGCATACGGTCGAGCACTTTGTTCCGCGCCGCTTCGGCACGTTCCGGCCAGCGGTCCGGGCGCAGACGGCTGGGTGCCTGCGGCAGCACTGCCAGCAGCGCCGCGTCGGAATAGCTCAGCTGAGACGGCGGTTTGCCAAGGTAAGTCCAGCTTGCCGCGCCCACGCCCTGCAACGTGCCGCCAAACGGGGCACGGTTAAGATACAGCGTCAGGATTTCACGCTTGGAGAGATGCCACTCCAGCTGCATCGCCCGCCACAGCTGACGAATTTTACCGCCAAAGGTACGCGGATGCGGATCCAGCAGGCGCGCCACCTGCATGGTAAGCGTGCTCCCGCCGGAAACCACTCTCCCGGAGGTGAGATCCTGCCAGGCGGCACGCAGTACAGAAAGCGGATTGACGCCCGGGTGATCCCAGAACCAGCGATCTTCATACTGGATCAGCGCCTCAAGATAGCGTGGGGAAACCTCTTCAATGGTAACCGGATAGCGCCAGATGCCTTCGCTGTCGGCAAAACGCCACAGCGGAACACCCTGCTCATCCACCACCACTCGCGCTGGGTTGACCTCTTTCAGGGGCAACGGCCACACGCGGTCAGCGACGACAATCAGCCCCCCTGAAACGAGAAGCGCTCCCGCCAGCCACAGCCAGCGGGAGCGAATCAGGCGTGCTATCCGCATCTTACGGAACAACGATCAGCGGGCCACTGGCCGCCCCCGTTGCCCGCCACTGCGGAACATACATGGACTCGACCATCGGAACAGGCACCTGGTAGGTTCCCGGCGTAACGGCACGGGCCAGGTAAACCAGCGTGACCGGCTGACCTTCATTGACCGGCACCGCGGCCACAAAGCGATCGTCGCGGAATTCCATGTGCTGAATATCAGACTGTTGCATCTGATTCAGCAGGTTTTGCACTTCACTGCCGCTGTCCTGCAAGCTGGCGCTGCTGCTCGCCAGATTCTGGTTTTCCAGCTCCATACCTGCCGGGAGCAGATCCACCACCAGCGCATCCGGCACGTTCTGGCTGGCCTTCACCTCCAGCCACACCAGAACCAGCTCACCGCTCTTCAGAGAAGAGAGCGACTTGCTGCTGCCGTCTGTCGCCAGGATATGACGTTCAATCTGCAAGACATTAGAGGATGGCTGAGGCGCGTACTCCGGATAGCCAGTCGTGTCCAGTCGTACCCACAGCGGCGTAGTGCCGATATTCGTCACCTGCAAGGCATCAAGCTGGTCGCCGTTCAGGTTTTCTACCTGCGCTTTATCACTGCTCTGGGTCTGTTCAGAGAGGCTGGTCGTTGCCGTCCACGCGCCTGACAAGGTTTGCAGTGAACGTCCGGCCATGAACAGCGCATTGCTCTCCTGGGTAGACAGCCAGCGCTGGCTGAACGCGTCTTCAGATAACGCGTTCAGCAGCCTGTTTTGCGCATCCGGCAGCAGCTTGTACTCTTCCAGCAGGGAGAGCATCAGGGCATTATCACGCAGCTGGCTGCCGTAATCCGCCATCCAGTTTCGGTTGTCGTTACGGGGAGTTTTGAGAGCCAGATCCAGCGCCTGCTGGCTGCGCGGTGCATCCCCCATCAGTTTGAGTGCCATGCCCAGCTGCATCAACGGAAGCCCGGAAGCAGCCTGAGCGTGGCGCTCCCAGATTTCACGCAGCGCACCGAGCGGCGCTTTTTGCTGACGAGCCAGCACCAGCGAAGCGTACGCCTGAACAGCAAATTTGCTGGCCTGGGTGTCGTCGCTGTAGCGGATGGACATCATCCCCGGATCCTGTAAATAGCGCAGCAGTCGGCTGTTGGCGTTATTCACTGCCTCGGCAGGCACGCTGTAACCCTGCTCCCCTGCCCGCACCAGGAAGTCCGTGACATAGGCGGTCAGCCAGTACTCTTCCGGGCCGTTTTTATCCCACAAGGCAAAACCGCCATCGTCACGCTGCATTTGCAGCAGACGGGAGATCCCGATATCAATGGCCGCACGGCGTTTATCGTCGGTATCGCCTTTAATACCCAGTGCCTTAAGTTGTGCCGCGTTGGTGTAAAGCGACGGGAACAGGCCGCTGGTGGTCTGCTCAAGACATCCGTATGGATAGGCCTGAAGTTCACGAATGTAGCGCGCCAGATTTAAAGGTGGTTTACCGCTGAGCAACAGCTGCCCCTGTAGCGTGGCAGGCGAGAAACCGTTGATATGCTGTGCTGGTGCACTCCAGGATTCGCCAGGGTTCAGCATCGTGCCCGTATTCACCGTTTGCGCCGGGAATGCGGGACGCACGCCAATTTTCCAGCTCTTCTGCTGCGGCGCAAACGTCTCACCAGGGAGCTGAAGCCCCGACACCTGAGCAGTCACTTCACCATCACCATAGCCTTCCAGGGCGCGCACCGGAATAAACAGGGTGCTACGTGCGCCAGGCGGCAGCTTAACCGGCTCTGGCTGAGCGCCTTCGAGCGACAACTTACCGGTTGCGGTTAACGCAATGTTCAGCGTTTGCGGCTGGTCCGTCAGGTTAGTCAGGTCCAGCGTCAGGCGGGAGGTATCGCCACTGGCGAGGAATCGCGGCGTGTTAAGCTCGGTGATAATCGGAGCCGCCACAATGATTTTGCTTTCGCTGCTGCCGAAATCGTCTTCCGTCCAGGCCTGCGCCATCAGACGCAGTTCGCCGTTGAAATCGCCAATCGGCAGCGTGATGGTGCCTTCGCCGTTGGCATCAAGCGTAACCGGCTGCGCCTGCTGTGCAATTATGGTGACATGGTTCACCGGTGGCTTACCGCCGCGTTTCAGTTCATCGCCGTCTCCGCCAAAGCGCAGTGCGGCCAGACGTCCCTGACCTTCAATCACCTGGCCGTAAACATCATAGATGTCCGCGCCATAGCGCTTCTGACCGAAGAAAGCTTCCCACGGATCTGGCGTGACGTAGTCGGTAATGTTCAGCACGCCGCTATCGACAGCCGAGACCAGCACGTTCACCTTCTGTGGCACAGCCCCCTCTTTTACGCTGGCTTTCACTTTCACAGAAAGCGTCTGGTTCGGACGCATTTTTTGCGGGTTATCCAGTGCGATGTTCAGGCGACGATTTTCGTCCCCCATTGGCAGATGCAGCAGGCCAACCGCCCGTTTTGGCGTGGCGGATTTGGATTTATCGCCAGGACGAACCACCAGCGTGCTGAGATAGAGATCGTGACGTTTCCAGTCCTTATCCACCGGAATGGCGAGATCCAGACCGTTTGCTGGCACGTCGATCTCTTTCCACCACAGAGGTCCTTCGCTGGATTCGATCATTGCATAGCCCTTGCCTGCGGCCGGCGCTGCAATATGCAGGTTGATGGTATCGCCTGGCTGATAGGATGGCTTGTCCAGTTTCAGCGTCACACGATCCGGGCGAGCAGCGCCCGTGCCATCGCTGTTATCCTGCCAGCTGTACCCCGCCCAGAAGCGCACGCTGCTGACCATGTCATCAGGGGCTTTCACTTCCAGACGGTATGAGCCCCACTCCACCGGGAAGGTGACTTTACCGGTTTCATCGGCCTTGAGGTTTAGCTCCTGCTCGCCCTCAACCAGATCTTTTTGATCAAACTGAGACTGCCAGCCCTCACTCTCGGACCAGTTCCAGAAGTAGTCGCGACGCTCACGGATCAGACGCACCTGCAAACCAGATACCGCTTTTTTCGTCCCGCTGGCATCGGCATAGACGATGTCAAAGCTGGCGTTGCCGTTTTCATCGACAATCGGCTGATTGACGGTGGTATCGGTACGGTAGTCGTAAACGGCCTTGCTGGCGAACTGTGGGCGGATCCCCGGAAGTTCAGCCGCAGGCCAGATAGCCTGCTCGGCGCGTCGCGTTACCGGACGCCCACCTGATTCCAGCAGGCTGGCCTGCAAAATCAGTTGCAGCGGCGAGTGCGCCTCTTTCCACTGGCTTTCGGTGGTAACCTGCCCACGCCCCTGTTCGTCCAGCGTAAGCTGCACTTCATCCAGACTACGGCTCAGGTTCTCCTCGGCAATATCACCGAACTGGAAGCCAGGCAGCGCAGGCACCGCGTCACGTAGCGGACGCAGGAAAAGCTGGCCTTGCAGAGAATTGCCGTTAGCTGGCGCGCCATACAGGTAATAGCCCACAACGTTAAAGTCCACATCCTCCTGCGGAGAAACCGGCGTTTTTTGCCCGGTCAGATTCAGCGCCATACGCTCAGGCATAAAATCTTCGACGTGGAAATCCCACATACGCTGCTGGTTATCGCCCGTATTCGCGCGAATATGCCACATGCCGGTCTGGGCGCCGCTATCAAGCGGATAGTTGAAGCGATAAAGACCGTTCTCAGGTTGCACAACGACCGTACGCGCCACCTGTCCGTCCGGACGCAGCACGTCAAGTTTTACCGGCTGATCGGGAAGCGGTTTGCCATCGCTGTCGCGAAGCAGGCCGTTCAGGATCACCGTTTCACCCGGACGATAGAGATCGCGCGGGCCAAACATAAAGAACTGTTTGCTGTAACCCGGGTTACCGGCGATATCAAACTCCGCCAGATCCAGCGCCGGAAGTTTGAGGTCAAGAAGCGTGGTCTGGCCATCTTTACTGGCCAGGATCAGCGCGGCTTCTTTATCGGTTTCCAGTTTCGCATGACCATCGGCGTCGCTGTTCGCCTCGGCCAGGGTCTGCCCTTTATCGTTCAGAAGGGTAATGGTCACGCCTGACTGCGCCGCACCGTTTTCAAGACTCTGGGTGAAGATGTCCAGGCGGTTATGATAACGGTGAGCGGACAGCCCAATATCACTTAAGGTAAAGAGCGTCGCGGCGTTACTGTAGTTATAGTGACCAGCCTGATTCATCACGGCGATATAGACGCCAGACTGCTGGAGCGGCTTAATATCTTTGAGCGGCAGGAGCAGTTTTTCACGCGTATTGCGCGCCGGGTTGAGGTCGAAACGGCCGGTGTAGACCAGTTCCGCCATCTTCAGCAGGTTGTCAGATTCCCAGTTGGTCAGCGAGTTACGGTACTCCCACTGGCTGACAAACGAGGCCAGCGACTCCGGCTTCACGCGATAGAAGTTCACATCCACATTGTTGACGTTGAGCGCCATCACCGGCAATCCTTCCACCACCTTACCCGGCAGCAGCGATCCGCGGCTGGCGAATCCGACCGTCGGTTCAACATCCCGGGTGGTGATCGCTTTTTCATAGTCGATGCCGAATGTCGCTTTGTTCAGCGCCAGCAAATTACGTTCGACGGTGACGACCAGATTACGATTCGGCTCCAGATGGCGCAGGCGCAGCTCTTTCAGATTGGGGGCCAGTTCCCAGGCGCCGTCCACTTTGCCGCTTTTTTTATCCACCACATGCACCGTTTTCGCAAAATCCTGGCTGGGATCCAGCGGTACAGAGAAGGTCAGAACCAGCGTCGCAGCGCCGTCGAGTTGCACTTCAGAGGCATCCAGCAGCGTCAACGCCTTGCCCTGACTCTGCGCGGCCAGCTTAGCCAGCTTTTCAGGATCCGGTTTTGCCGGGGTTTTCTGTTCTGATGCAGTAGACGCTGCGGGGGCAGCGGCCTGAGGTTTGTCGTCGCTGTTATCACAGCCGACAAGCGTAAAGGTGGTGAGCAGCGCGAGAGAGATCGCAGCTAAGCGAAACGGTTTCATCCTGTGTCCCTGGCCTGAGGGGCCTGTTGGTCATCGTCCGGATAAGTATTATCCGCAAGTTTCGTTAATACAAAAAGTCCAATTTTATAATCTGGAAAGCACCTCGCAGAATGGCATCACGCAGCCACACCGTGATGGAACGTCGATCACAGCGCATAACGTAACATGTTACCTTTCGCGTCATTTGTTTTTAAAACAAGAAGATAGCTGGATAAGCTCGCATCAGGCCTGCTAGTTTTATGACCATGACGCACCCCGAGTGCGCGGTTCAATAAGAGAGAAAGCCATGAAACGAGCCGTGAACGCCCTACAAAATTTCGGAAAATCATTGTACGGACCTGTACTTATCTTACCCATCGTCGGCCTGTTTATCGCCTTCGGGAATGTGCTGGGTAACGGCAATCTGGCCGAGTACCTGCCGTTTCTCGGCCACCCGCTGATCCAGAGTGTCGGCCAGCTGATCGCCAAATCTGCCGTGTCGGTGCTGGTCAACCTGGCGCTGGTGTTTGCCGTCGGGATCCCCATTGGACTGGCAACACGAGACAAAGGCTACGCGGCGTTGATTGGGCTGGTGACCTTTATCGTATTCATTAACGCGATGAACGTGACGTTACAGCTTCAGGGAGAACTGGCCCCTGCGGAACAGATGAAAGCCGCCGGACAAAGCATGGTGCTGGGCGTCCAGGTGCTGGAGATGGGCGTTTTCGCCGGGATCCTGACCGGGGCGCTCTCCGGTTATCTGTACAACAAATATTCCGGTGTCCAGTTTAACGGCGCGATGGCGATTTACTCCGGCCACTGCTTTGTCGCGATTGTGATGCTGCCTGTCTCTATGCTGCTCGGCGTGGTCATGAGCGAACTCTGGCCGTACGCACAGCATGGAATAAGCGCTCTGGCGCTGGCGATCAAAGGGTCCGGTCCGTTTGGCGTGGCGATCTACGGTTTCCTTGAACGCATTCTGGTGCCGACGGGCCTGCATCATCTGGTCTATACGCCGTTCCTGTATACCGAACTGGGCGGTACGCAGGAGGTGTGTGGCGCAACCTATCAGGGCGCGCGCAATATCTACTTCGCCGAGATGGCCTGCCCGGACGTGAAGCAGCTCAGCAGTACCGTGGTGTGGGATGCGCGCGGCATCAGCAAGATGTTCGGCCTTCCTGCCGCCGCGCTGGCGATGTACATGACCGCGAAGCCAGAGCGTAAAGCGATTGCGAAAGCGATTCTGATCCCGGCGGCGCTGACCTCGCTGCTGGTCGGCGTAACCGAGCCGATTGAATTCTCCTTCCTGTTCGTCGCCCCGCTGCTGTTCGTGGTGCATGCGGTGCTGACCGGCATCGGCATGATGCTGTTCTCGCTGTTTGGCGTTCACGCCATCGGCGCCAACGGGATTATCGATTTCATCCTCTACAACCTGCCGCTCGGCACGGAGAAGTCCAACTGGCCCATGTACATCATGGTCGGGCTGATCATGTTCGCCCTTTATTTCGTGGTATTCCGCTTCCTGATCCTGCGCTTCAACATGAAAACGCCGGGGCGTGAAGATGAGGACCAGGAGACACGCCTTTACAGCAAGCAGGAGTACCAGGCGAAGGGCAATAACGACGGGCTGGGCGAATCCATCGTGGTGGGTCTGGGCGGTCGGGAAAACATAGAGGTGGTAGATAACTGCTACACCCGCTTACGCGTCACGGTGAAGGACGTCGCCATCATCGACGAACCGCGCCTGAAAGCGACCGGCGCGAAAGGGATTATCAAACAAGGTAACAACGTTCAGGTGGTCTACGGGCTGCATGTCAAAAAAATGCGAGAAGCCGTTGAGACGTTTCTCTGAAAGGAGCTAAAGATGTTTACACCCCCATTTATTCTGTCGATTGCCGGCGGCGGTAGCACCTACACGCCAGGTATTGTGAAAAGCCTGATGGTACGTCTGCACGATTTCCCTCTGGCAGAGATCCGCCTGTATGACATTGACGAGGCGCGCCAGAACACCATTGCGCCCGTGGTGGAGAAGGTTATTCGCGACCACAGCCAGAGCATCAAATTCACCGTCACCAGCGATCCGGAAGTGGCCTTCAGCGGCGCGCATTTTGTTTTTGCCCAGATGCGCGTCGGACAGTACAAAATGCGCGAGCAGGATGAAAAGATCCCGCTTTGCCACGGGGTGGTCGGCCAGGAAACCTGCGGACCCGGCGGGCTGGCATATGGCCTGCGTACTATCCTGCCGATGGTAGAGCTGATCGATCGGGTGGAACGCTACGCGCACGAAAAGGCGTGGATCGTGAACTACTCCAACCCGGCGGCGATTGTCGCTGAGGGCGTGCGTCGCCTGCGCCCCAACGCACGCGTGCTGAATATCTGCGATATGCCGGTTGCCGCGATGCGCAATATGGGCGCCATTCTGGGCGTGGATCGTCATAAACTGGAGGTGGACTATTTTGGCCTCAACCACTTCGGCTGGTTTACCCGCGTGCGGGTGGACGGCGAGGACAAGCTGCCGGAGCTGCGTAAACATATCGCGAAGTTTGGCCTGCTGACGGAAGATGCCGCGAAAACCGACCCGCAGCACTCGGATCCGTCGTGGGTGAAAACCTGGCGCAACATCAAGCCGATTATGGATAACTTCCCGGAGTACCTGCCGAACCCGTATCTACAGTACTACCTGATGCCAAACCAGATTGTGGAGCATCAGAACCCGGACTATACCCGCGCCAACGAAGTGATGAACGGGCGTGAGAAAAAGCTGTTTGCCGCCGCCGAAGAGTACCAGCGCACCGGAATTTTACCGGACGCCTTCCACGTAGGTGTTCACGGCGAATTTATCGTCGATGTCGCCTGCTCACTGGCGTTCAACCTGCGCCAACGCCATCTGGTGATGGTGGAAAACCGCGGGGCGATTACCAACCTGCCGTACGATGCGGTGGTGGAAGTGCCTGCCTATATCACCTCCGAAGGGCCGGAGCCTGTCCGCGTGGGTCAGGTACCGCTGTTCCACCAGACGCTCCTGCAACAGCAACTGGCCTCTGAACAGCTGCTGGTTGAGGCAACCATCGAAGGCAGCTACGAGAAAGCGTTGCAGGCGTTCACTCTGAACCGCACCGTGCCGACCATGGAGCACGCGAAAGCGATTCTGGATGAGATGATCGAAGCCAACCGCGACTACTGGCCTGCGCTGCAAAAGGCCTGGCTGGACGGTGAAGCGGTGAAAAAATAGGGGATTGCTCGCGAGTTGAACGTGGTTAGCTTGTCGGTGTCAGAAAAAACACCGACAATCCTTTTTTACGGAAAAGAATGGAGGCAACCATGTCCACCTCATATTTTGTCGCTGCCGACTGGCTGATTGAGCACGGCGACGACCCGGAAGTTCAGATTATCGACGCGCGCATGGCCCCTCCGGGCCAGGAGCATCGTGACGTTCCCGCTGAATACCGTGCAGGGCACCTGCCTGGCGCGGTATTTTTTGATATCGAAGCCCTCTCCGATCACACCTCTCCCCTGCCGCACATGCTGCCTCGCCCGGAAGCGTTTTCCGTGGCGATGCGCGAGCTGGGCATCAGCAAAGATAAACATCTTGTTGTTTACGATGAAGGTAATCTGTTTTCCGCGCCGCGAGCGTGGTGGATGCTGAAAAACTTCGGCGTGGAAAAGGTATCGATTCTGGCGGGCGGACTTGCAGGCTGGAAGCGCGACGAACTACCGCTTCAGCAGGGTGACGTCACGCTGCCGGAAGGGGAATTTGATGCCACGTTTGACGCTAACGTGGTCAAGCGCCTGACCGACGTGCTGGTCGTGAGCCACGAAAACACGGCGCAAATCGTCGATGCGCGTCCCGCTCCACGTTTCAACGCAGAAGCGGACGAGCCGCGTCCGGGACTGAAACGCGGACATATCCCGGGGGCGCTGAACGTACCGTGGGGCGATCTGGTGTTTGAAGGCGAGCTGAAAACCACCGATGAATTGCGTGCCATTTTTGAACGTCAGGGCGTGGATTTGCATCGTCCGGTTATTGCCAGCTGCGGCTCCGGCGTGACGGCCTGCGTGGTGATCCTGGCGCTGGCAACCCTTGGCGCGAATGACGTGACTCTGTATGACGGCGCCTGGAGTGAATGGGGTGCACGGGACGATCTGCCGGTTGAACCGGCGAAATAATGGATAACCGCCTGGCAACGCTGTTAACGCGCGGATCGTCGCTGACCCGCGCGGAGTATCGCGTCCTCGCCCACCTCACTGAGCATCCATTGCTGGTGGGCAACATCACGGTGCGCGAGCTGGCGCAGGCGACATTTGTCTCTACCGCGACGATTATGCGGCTGTGTCAGAAGCTGGGGTTTAGCGGCTTTAGCGAGTTTATCTGGCACTGCAAGCAGCTGCTTTCTGACACGCCGCATATCACCGTACAGCCTGAGCAACATGCGGAAATGCCCGCGCTTTTTACCCGGTTCGTTGCCAACTATCAGCAGACCTTCCAGTGGGTCACTCAGGACAAACGCCAGCAGTTTGCCAGCCTGCTGCGCCAGAAAGAGAGCTTCTTTCTCTACGGCGCCGGGTTTTCGTACCTTTTTGCCGAGTACCTGACCAAGAAGTTGCAGGTGCTGGGAAAAACGGCGTTCATCTCCGGGCCGGGAGACAGCCGGAATATTTTTCTCAGCAACACCGCGCGCTATCAGGTGTTTATTGCCGTTTCACGCAGCGGCGAAACGGAGCAGGTACTGGATAAAGCGCGGATCGCCAAAAACGTCGGCATGACGATCGTCGCCTTTACCCGCGCGTCGGCCAATACGCTGGCAGGCATGGCGGACGTGCATTTTGCCCTCTATGACGAAGCGGTACATTTCGCCGCCGAAGCCGCAGGGGTAACGTCGTTTGAGTCGAATCTGGTGCTGCTGATGGATTTACTGCTGCTGGAAGCAACGGGGTGAAGGTCACCCCGCCGTAATCAGATAATGCGGTTGGTCTTGAGATCGCGCAGGAAGCCGCCCCAGCGACGCTCGTAGAACGGGGTGATGTGCTCGGTAATAAAGTGGCTGATCCCCTTCTCACCTTTCTTCACCTGACAGATATCAATCGGCTCATCGCCCGGCAGGGTGTCGGTTGCCACGCTTCCCGCTGCCTGGATGATCTCGTCGATATCGCCGTCGGCCTCAATCCCTATCAGCAGAACAGGCTTTTCGTCAGCGCTCTCTTTGATGGAGCAGAGAAACGCGCGTTTTACCGGCTTGATGGTTTTAAACAGCGTGGTCAGGGAGTCAATCATCTGCGCGGGCGGCTCGGCCACTTCAGACAGCAGCAGCGTTTCGCCCCCTTCCAGCACCTCCTGAGTGCTGAGCGGGTTGCCCTCGTCACCAATCAGGTGGCTGATTTCGCGCGGAGTAAACTCTTTCCCGGTCGGCAGTTTGGCGTTGAGGAACAGCGTCTGCCCCAGGGTCATTTCGAACAACGTGCGCACCGGCATCACCACGAACGCCTGTTCGTCTTCTACCGCTTCCTGCAAGGCCTCGAGCGAAGTAAAGAACGGGATCACCGAGGTGCCGTCGTCTTTCTCCCAGTGCAGCAGATCCAGCGCGCTGTCTTCGACAACCTGCTCCCCTTCCGCCGCGGTGCCCGGCACCCAGACGGTGGATTCCAGCAGCGTGCGGAAAAAGGCCGGACGGTGGGCGGGTTCGGTCGCCGCCTGCTCCAGCAGGGTTTCTAATTCGTTTTTGGTTTCTGACATAGTTTGGCTACTTCAAAAAACGCCGGGTGGCGCTTCGCTTACCCGGCCTACAAAACCGTAGGCCCGTGCAAGCGCAGCGCCGCCGGGCAATATGATGACTCCGAAGGCGCGCGTAAGCGTAGCGCTACCCGGCAAAAAAGATCACTCAGCCGTCAGCAGGTTCGCCACGGTACGCACGCCCAGACCGGTCGCACCCGCAGACCACTGCTCAACCGCCGCTTTACGGTAGGTTGCGGAGCAGTCAATGTGCAGCCAGCCTTCATGGTAGTTCTCAACGAAGTGAGACAGGAAGCCTGCTGCGGTGCTTGCCCCCGCCGGGTACGCTGCGTTCGCGGTGTTGTTCAGCTCGGCGAAGTTGGACGGCAGCTGGCTGCGGTGGAACTCGGCCAGCGGCAGACGCCAGAACGGTTCGTTTTCCGCCGCCGCGCTGGCCAGCAGGCGATCGGCCAGCTTGTCGTCGAAGCTGAACAGGGCGTGATAGTCGTTACCCAGCGCCGTTTTCGCCGCGCCGGTCAGGGTTGCCATGTCGATAATCAGCTCCGGCTTCTGCGCAGAGGCGTCGATCAGGCCATCGGCCAGCACCAGACGGCCTTCGGCGTCGGTGTTCATCACCTCAACGTTTTTACCGTTGCGGTAGCGAATGATGTCGCCCAGCTTGAAGGCGTTGCCGCTCACCATGTTGTCCGCGCAGCACAGGTAGAGCTTCACGCGCTTGTTCAGGCCACGGGTGATGGCGAACGCCAGCGCGCCGGTGATGGTGGCCGCACCGCCCATGTCGGACTTCATGGAGTCCATGAACGCGCTCTGCTTCAGGCTGTAGCCGCCGGTGTCGAAAGTGATGCCTTTTCCGACCAGACAGGCAAAGACCGGCGCTTCTTTATCGCCGGTTGGGTTGTAATCCAGCGCCAGCAGGACCGGAGGACGCTCGGAGCCACGGCCCACGGTGTGGATGCCCATGTAGTTCTGCTCGCGCAGGTCTTCACCTTTGGTGATGCGGTAAGACATCTTGTCGCCCGCCACGCCGCACAGCAGGTCGACGGCGCGCTGCGCCAGCTGCTCAGGGCCTAACTCTTCCGCCGGGGCGTTGATGGTGTCGCGCACCCAGTCGATAATTTGCAGGCGGCTTTCCAGCTCTTTCTGACTGGCTTCGTCGAGGTTCGCCCACTCGATTTTGCGGGTGCCTTTCGGGCCTTTGTAGCCTGCCCAGAACGCCCAGCTGCGGTCGGTGTCCCAGCCTTCGCCTTCCAGCGACACATGCTTAATGCCAAGGCCGTCAATTTTACGCGCGGCGCGCTGGATCAGGCCCAAATCATCATTGCCCGTCAGGTGCAGGGTAATACCGTCGTTGTTGATGCTGTAGGTGGCTTTTTCGCCCCAGCGTGAGTCGGCTGGCTGCGTGGAGAGCGTAATCTTCATCGCTTCGGTCATTTTATTTATCCTTATTAGCAACTAGCAAACGGGCCGCCTGAAGGCAGCCCGTTTATGTTATCTATTCTGCTTCATCTAACCAGACTAACAGAATCGCCTCCAGAATTTTTTCATTGGATGCGTTTGGATCGTCGTCAAAATCTTCCAGATCGCAAATCCACTGATGCATATCGGTGAATCGTACGGTCTTCGGATCGAGATCCGGGTTCGCGTCGTAGAGCGCCTCGCCGATTTCACGGCTGTCTGTCCACTTCAGTCCCATATCAATGCTCGCGTGCGTGGTTGATGGTGTAACGTGGGAACTCTACGACCAGATCTTCATCGGTCACCGCGGCCTGGCAGCTTAAGCGGCTGTCGGGCTCCAGACCCCATGCTTTGTCCAGCATGTCGTCTTCGTCTTCGGTGCTCTCTGCAAGCGAGTCGAAACCTTCACGCACGATGCAGTGGCACGTTGTGCAGGCACAGGATTTTTCACAGGCGTGTTCCACTTCGATACCTGCACGCAGGGCTACATCGAGAATGGTTTCACCGGTCTTCGCTTCCAGAACAGCGCCATCCGGACAGAGGTCCGCATGAGGCAAAATTACAATCTTTGGCATATTAAACCTCGTCCACGGACTGGCCTTTCAGCGCGACGCGGACAGATTTGTCCATGCGGCGAGCAGCGAAGTCCTGGGTTTGTTTATCAACGTTTTTAATGGCTTCTTCTATTGCGTCAGCGTCATTGCCTTCGGCGACTGCGCTTAAGCGCGCGGCAGCGTCGTCAATCATCTGGCGCTCAGCGGCGCTTAACAGCGCGGCATCGGCAGCGAGTGCGCCGTTCAGGCTTTCCAGCACGCGTGCGGCTTCCACTTTTTGTTCGGCCAGCATACGCGCCTTCACATCCTGCTCGGCGTAGCTCATTGAGTCCTGAATCATGGAGGCGATTTCGCCATCGGTCAGGCCGTAGGACGGCTTCACCTGGATGGACGATTCCACGCCGGTGGATTTTTCCATCGCCGTGACGCTCAGCAGGCCGTCCGCATCCACCTGGAAAGTGACGCGAATATGCGCCCCGCCCGCCGGCAGCGCCGGAATGCCGCGCAGCGCAAAGCGCGCCAGAGAGCGGCAGTCCTGCACCAGCTCGCGTTCGCCCTGCATCACGTGAATGGACATCGCGGTCTGGCCGTCTTTGAAGGTGGTGAACTCCTGCGCGCGCGCCACCGGAATGGTGGTGTTACGCGGAATGACTTTCTCCACCAGGCCGCCCATGGTTTCTAACCCCAGCGACAGCGGGATGACGTCCAGCAGCAGCATTTCGCTGTCCGGCTTGTTGCCGACCAGGATATCGGCCTGGATAGCGGCGCCCACGGCAACTACTTTGTCCGGGTCGATAGAGGTCAGCGGCGTGCGGCCAAAGAATTCGCCCACGCGCTCGCGCACCAGCGGCACGCGGGTTGAGCCGCCAACCATGACCACTTCCAGCACCTCGCTGGCCTCCACGCCCGCATCTTTCAATGCGCGACGGCAGGCCAGCAGGGTACGCTTAACCAGAGGCGCAATCAGTTCGCTGAACTGATTGCGGGTGATCTCACCCTGCCAGCCCGCAACGTTAACCGTGACCGACTGCGCGTCGCTCAGGGCGATTTTGGCGTCGATGGCCGCATCCAGCAGTTCACGCTGTACGCGCGCATCGCTGCGATCGCTTATGCCCGCCTGCTCGCGGATGTAGTCTGCCAGCAGATGGTCGAAGTCATCGCCGCCGAGCGCGGAATCCCCGCCGGTCGCCAGCACTTCGAACACGCCGCGGCTCAGGCGCAGGATTGAGATATCAAACGTCCCGCCGCCGAGATCGTAAACCGCAATCACCCCTTCCTGACCGGAATCGAGGCCGTAGGCAATGGCCGCCGCCGTCGGTTCGTTCAGCAGACGCAGCACATGCAGGCCCGCCAGACGCGCGGCGTCTTTGGTGCCCTGACGCTGTGCATCGTCGAAGTAGGCCGGAACGGTGATTACCACGCCGTCCAGATCGCCGCCAAGCGTCGCCGTGGCGCGCGCCGCCAGCGCTTTGAGGATGTCAGCGGAAACGCGAATCGGGTTCAGCAGACCGGCAGACGTCGCGATCATCGGCAGGCCGTTTTCGCTGGCCTGTAGCTGATACGGCAGATGCGGGTAACGGGTCTGGATATCAGCCAGCGAGCGGCCCATCATGCGCTTAACCGAGCTGATGGTGTTGGCCGGATCGCGCGCGGCGTTGGTGCGGGCATCAAACCCGACCGCGTGACCCTGCTGCTGGTAGTGGACCACGGAAGGCAGCAGATGGCGCCCCTGCTCGTCAGCCAGCGTTTCCGCCTGGCCGCTACGCACGGTCGCCACGAGAGAATTGGTGGTGCCCAGATCAATACCGACCGCCAGACGACGCTGGTGCGGTGCGGCGCTTAAGCCAGGCTCACTAATTTGTAATAAGGCCATAATTGCTTCCGAAATTAAAAATCGAGCAGCTTTTCTTCGAGTTGTTCAGCACTGCTTCGCAGTTTATCGAGAAAACGGAGTTTGCGCACAGTGTCTGCCGCCACGTCCCAGGTCTCGTTGTTCAGTTGCTCCACCATCTGCTGATGGCGGGTATCGAACATGCCCTTTACGCGCGTGATAAAGCTTTCCAGGCGCGCTTCGTCTTTAGCCTGTTCAATTTCATCCAGCTCTTCGCGCAGCTCCAGCTGTTCCATCAGAAAGGCGGTGTCGCGCACGGTATGCTGTTCGCTCGCCAGATCGAAACCGTGGAGCGAGAGCAGATATTCTGCACGCGCCAGCGGATGACGCAGCGTTTGCCAGGCCTGGTTGATGGTTGCGGAGTGTGACACCGCAGCCAGCTGCTCTGCCTGCGTCCCGCTGGCGAATTTATCCGGATGGTACTGACGTTGGAGATCCTGAAAACGGACCGTCAGCGCCTGGAGATCGATCGGGTATTGAGCGGGTAGTCCGAAGAGAGTGAAGTAATCCATAACAATCTCAGGGGTAGCCTGTTAGAACAAACCCCACGCGTAGCAAAGCCACGGTGGGGTTTCGGATGACGCGCGGTTAAACGTGGAAGCTTTCGCCGCAACCACACTCGTCTTTGACGTTCGGATTCGTGAATTTGAACCCTTCGTTCAGGCCTTCTTTTACGAAGTCCAGCTGAGTGCCGTTGAGGAATTGCAGGCTTTTGCCATCGACCACCACCTTCACGCCCTTGTCTTCAAACACGGTGTCATCAGACGCCGGTTCGTCAACAAACTCCAGTACGTAAGCCATACCAGAACAGCCGGAGGTACGTACGCCCAGTCGCAGGCCAAAGCCTTTACCACGGTTCGCCAGAAAAGAGCTTACTCGCGCGGCAGCGCTGTCGCTAAGGGTAATCGACATACTCAAACCTCAATTATTTTGCTTCACGTTTGCTTTTGTAATCCGCAATGGCGGCTTTGATCGCGTCTTCTGCCAGAATTGAGCAGTGAATTTTCACCGGCGGCAGTTCGAGTTCTTCAGCAATATCCGTGTTCTTGATTGCCTGTGCTTCGTCCAGAGACTTGCCCTTCACCCATTCGGTGACCAGGGAGCTGGAAGCGATAGCAGAACCGCAGCCGTAGGTCTTGAAGCGCGCGTCTTCAATGATACCTTCATTGTTGACTTTAATCTGCAACTTCATCACGTCGCCACATGCCGGTGCACCGACCATGCCGCTACCGACAGATTCATCGCTGTTGTCAAAAGAGCCAACGTTGCGCGGGTTCTCGTAATGATCGATAACTTTTTCGCTGTATGCCATGATTGAATTCTCCTTATGTACCGATTAGTGATGTGACCATTCAATGCTGTTCAGATCCACGCCCTGCTTGAACATTTCCCACAGTGGAGAAAGGTCGCGCAGACGGCCAATGGAGTTACGAACCAGTTTGATGGTGTAGTCAATCTCTTCTTCGGTAGTAAAACGACCTAAAGAGAAACGGATAGAGCTGTGTGCCAGCTCGTCAGTCATACCCAGCGCGCGCAGCACGTAGGATGGCTCCAGGCTTGCAGACGTACAGGCAGAACCGGAAGAAACCGCCAGGTCTTTCAGGGCCATGATCAGCGATTCACCTTCAACATAGTTGAAGCTGACGTTGAGGATGTTTGGCGCGCCCTGCTCGAGATCGCCGTTCAGATACACTTCTTCCATATCTTTCACGCCGTCCCACAGACGGTTACGCAGCGTACGCAGGCGTGCCATCTCGGTTTCCATCTCTTCTTTCGCGATGCGATACGCTTCGCCCATGCCCACGATCTGGTGAACAGGCAGCGTACCGGAACGCATGCCGCGCTCGTGACCACCGCCGTGCATCTGTGCTTCGATGCGGATACGTGGCTTACGACGAACGTACAGCGCGCCGATACCTTTCGGACCATAGATTTTGTGACCGGAGAAGGACATCAGGTCCACTTTCAGCTGGCTCAGGTCGATAGGCAGTTTGCCCACGCTCTGGGTCGCATCCACGTGGTAGATGATGCCGCGCGCACGGCACATTTCGCCGATGGTTGCGATGTCCTGCACAACGCCGATTTCGTTGTTAACGTGCATGATGGAAACCAGAATGGTGTCATCACGCATGGCCGCTTCGAGCTCTTTCAGGTCGATGATCCCGTTGCTCTGCGGCGCCAGGTAAGTCACTTCGAACCCTTCACGCTCCAGCTGACGGCAGGTGTCCAGCACGGCTTTGTGTTCGGTTTTGCTGGTGATGATGTGCTTGCCTTTTTTCTGATAAAAGTTGGCAGCACCTTTGATCGCCAGGTTGTCGGATTCGGTCGCGCCGGAGGTGAAAACAATTTCACGCGGGTCGGCACCGACCAGGTCAGCAATCTGATTACGGGCGATATCAACCGCCTCTTCAGCATGCCAGCCAAAACGGTGAGAACGGGAAGCTGGGTTACCAAAGTTTCCGTCCAGGGTCAGACACTGCATCATTTTCTCGGCAACACGCGGGTCCACCGGCGTGGTTGCGGAGTAATCGAGATAAATCGGTAATTTCATTGCTCTATAAACTCCGTACATCGCTTCAATGCAAGGAATCAGGCAACCGGCTGGATGTACGACCGAGTACACGGGGCGAGCTAACGCCCCGGCCTGATTCTGAAATACTTATCTTTTTATTACGCGCGCAGTTTAACGTCGATAGCGTCCTGCGAACGGGTGCTGCGCTGTGATTCATGGCTTTGCTGACGACCCGACACGTCCAGAACTTCCTGGTTATTCACCAGTTCACCCAGGGTGATGTTGTTCAGGAAGCCGGTCAGACGGTCGCTCAGATCGCGCCACAGCGCGTGGGTCAGGCACTTATCGCCGCCCTGGCAGCCGCCTTTACCCTGGCAACGGGTCGCGTCGACGGATTCGTCAACGGCGCTAATCACTTCGCCAACCGCAATACTGCCTGCGTCTTTACCCAGCAGATAACCGCCGCCCGGGCCACGAACGCTGGACACCAGTCCATTTTTACGCAGTCTGGAGAACAGCTGTTCCAGGTAAGAGAGGGAGATCCCTTGTCGTTCAGAAATATCAGCCAACGGAACCGGGCCCGCTTCGGAGTTGAGCGCAACGTCCAGCATCGCGGTCACGGCATAACGCCCTTTAGATGTCAGTCTCATGTCTTACTTAACCTCAAACTCGCCCCTGCCCGGGGTTTTTTATTGTAAAATGGGGGTATTGCATAGCAGGGCCAAGTCTGACATTCCTGACTAAATTGGTCAACTATTTACTTGACTGTTTTAGTCAGGTATTTAACCTTCTGTGCCGTATTTTGCCCGGCGGCGCTGCGCTTGCACGGGCCTACGGGCTTTGTAGGCCGGGTAAGCGAAGCGCCACCCGGCGAACAGACGACACTATTCCTTATTCTTCTGCTCAATCGACGCCAGAATCCCGCGCAGGATGTTCAGCTCCTGGCTTTCCGGACGCGCGCGGGTGAACATACGGCGCAGCTTGTTCATCACCTGGCCCGGGTGGCCTTCACGGATAAAGCCGGTTGAGAGCAGCGTCTGCTCCAGATGACCGTAGAAGCGCTCGAGGTCGTCCACCAGCGGGTAGGCCGTCTCTTCTTTAGGTTCGACCGGTTTCTCCTGCGTCGCCAGCCATGCCATGCGCACTTCGTAGGCAATAACCTGCACCGCCATCGCCAGATTCAGCGAGCTGTATTCCGGGTTGGCGGCAATCGCCACGTGATAGTGGCACTTCTGTAATTCCTCGTTGGTCAGGCCAACACGTTCACGGCCAAACACCAGCGCAACCGGCGCCTGTTCCGCTTCTGAGATGCTTTTCAGGCCGCATTCGCGCGGGTCCAGCATCGGCCAGGGCAGCGTACGGGAGCGCGCGCTTGTCCCCACCACCAGGCTGCAACCGGCCAGGGCTTCATCCAGGGTGTCCACGATCTGCGCATTCCCGATCACGTCGCTGGCGCCGGCCGCCAGAGCAATAGCCTGAGAGTCTGGTTTCACCAGCGGATTCACCAGCCACAGGTTCGTTAAGCCCATGGTTTTCATAGCGCGGGCCACAGAGCCCATGTTGCCGGTGTGCGATGTTTCGACCAGCACGATTCGAATGTTTTGCAGCATAATTTTTAAATGTCTGGATTCAGTGTCTGAAGAATATTCGGGCATATTATCATAAACGAGAGACATAATCCGATCCCGCTGCTATACTCTGCGCCGATTTTCCTGTTCTTTAACATCCAGTGAGAGAGACCGATGCATCCGATGCTGACCATCGCCGTGCGCGCAGCGCGCAAGGCGGGTAATGTAATTGCCAAACACTACGAAACCCCAGACTCCGTAGAAACCAGCCAGAAAGGCAGCAATGATTTCGTGACGAACGTCGATAAAGCCGCAGAAGCGATTATTATCGAAACGATTCGCAAATCTTACCCGCAGCACACCATCATCACCGAAGAAAGCGGTGAACATGAAGGTACCGATCAGGATGTTCAATGGGTTATCGATCCACTGGATGGCACCACCAACTTCGTCAAACGCCTGCCACACTTCTCTGTGTCTATCGCAGTACGCATCAAAGGCCGTACTGAAGTCGCCGTTGTTTACGATCCAATGCGTAACGAACTGTTCACCGCAACCCGCGGTCAGGGCGCGCAGCTGAACGGCTACCGTCTGCGTTGCAGCAATGCACGCGATCTGGACGGCACGATTCTGGCGACCGGCTTCCCGTTCAAGGCGAAGCAGCACGCAACCACTTATATGAATATCCTGGGCAAGCTGTTCACCGAATGCGCGGACTTCCGTCGCACCGGCTCTGCTGCACTGGATCTGGCCTACGTGGCGACCGGCCGCGTTGACGGTTACTTTGAGCTGTCACTGAAGCCGTGGGACTTTGCGGCGGGCGAGCTGATCGCTCGTGAAGCTGGCGCGATTGTTTGCGACTTCACCGGCGGCCATAACTATATGTCTACCGGCAACATCGTTGCAGGTAACCCGCGCGTTGTTAAAGCCATGCTGGCAAACATGCGTGATGAACTGAGCGATGCGCTGAAGCGTTAATTCAGTCTGTTAAGCCCGGTGGCGCTACGTTTACCGGGCTTACAACACGCCTCAGATACGGCTAGAAAGGCCGCAACCCCCTTCCCACCGGCACCGCGCTCATCCACATCGTAACCGCAGCCACCAGCAGAATCACCCCGCCCGCCAGCGCAAGCGTTGTCCAGCCAACCTGTCGCCACAATACCGGCGTTTTATTGCCGCTGAGTTTGACCGCCAGCTGACGGAAGCTGTGTACCAGCAACGCTAAAGACGAAATGGTGAGAGACGTTCCTGCCGCCATCGCCAGCGCGGACAGCATGCCCCAGCCAAACACGCCAATAACCTTACTGAACAGCAGAACCATGATCGCACCCGAGCACGGACGCATCCCCATTGAGAGAACAATCATCAGGCGCGCACGCCAGTCCTCACCGTTCTGTAATTGTTCCTGCGTCGGCAGATGCTGATGCCCGCACCCGCAGTTTTCATGGTGAACGTGATGTGGCGTAAAGGCTTTGAATTTTGGTTTTTGCAGTAACGCGCGCAATTTTTTCAGCGCCCGCCAGCAGAGGATCAGCCCCAGCACGCCTACCAGCGCGTAACTCCCCTTCTCCAGCCAGAAGCTGCTCATATGCAGCTGGCGGGCCGGCAGCTGTAGCAGCGAAAGGACGACCACGACCAGCGCAATCGCCACACCGCCCTGAAGTAAAGAGGACGCCAGCGTCAGGCCGATACTCGATTTCAGCTTCGACGGATGCGTGGCAAGCCAGGTCGTGATAACGATTTTGCCGTGTCCCGGTCCCAGGGCATGCAGCACGCCATAGATGAAGCTGAACGCCAGAAGAGCGCCGCCCGCTTTGGTCGGATTTTCCGCCACGGCTTTCAGCAGACCGCTCATCTGCTGATTAACTTCCCGCTGCCAGAGGATGCTTTTCACCATCACCTGCGGCCATGCCTGCCACAGCCAGAGCGCGCCGCCAACCGCAAACAACAAAAAGAGCGCCAGAGGCCAGAGGTGCAGCCAGCGACGCGGCTTA
Organism: Enterobacter cloacae complex sp. 302F9; assembly: GCF_050030335.1. Taxonomy (NCBI): domain Bacteria; kingdom Pseudomonadati; phylum Pseudomonadota; class Gammaproteobacteria; order Enterobacterales; family Enterobacteriaceae; genus Enterobacter; species Enterobacter cloacae complex sp. 302F9. Next base: position 3,483,449 of record NZ_JBLGUC010000001.1, read on the forward strand.
CTGACGAGAGAGGAGATCACTGACATTGTAACGTCACCTCCTGCGCAAACTGTTTACCTAACTCCATGTCTTCGGGGGGCGCATCCTCTTTATCAAGAGAAACGGCAAAGTTCAGCATCTCTTCGCTGGGTTTCGGGGTGTGCACGGCAATTTTGCAGATTTTTTGCAAATTTTCCGGCAGCTGCACGTCGCTGTCCTGGGCGTAATGCATATCGACATAGTAGGTTGGGTCAAACGTGGAAAACCTGTACTTCTGCCCGGCCAGCGGCTGAGGGTGCGCCAGCGGAAGGATAAAGGTCAGCACCGCCTGATGACCGTCGCGGGTCATGCCGTACTCCGTGGGACGGTTGAGAAATTTCACCTTTTGTCCGTTGTGCCAGAACTCGGTGAAGTAGTGCTGACCCAGCACGTTGGCCATCACTTCCGCCGCCAGCTTTTTCCAGATCTCATCGCCGGGCTTTGCGTTTCCGGCATCGTACAGCAGGTCGGCGGAGGTGATTTCATCCATCGTCCAGCGCATCTTCAGGCCACTGAGCTGCGTGCCGTCCGTCACCAGTTCGGTTTTCAGGCTGATAAAACTGTGAGGATGTGCGCCGGCGGCGAAAGTGAAAACCGCCAAAAATAACGCTACCGCGCTTTGTTTAACTATTTGCATCTGTTCCTCACGTCAAAAATTCTGTGATGTTCGCCAGCAATCCTGAGTGAAAGGCCTGCCGGTGCGCTTTTCAGCGCCCATCCTTTAGCTATTCTTATCAAACATTCACACTGGATACCCGACAGATGATGACTACGCTTGAAATTCCATCTGTGCTTTCCAGTTCGCAGCGCCGCTGCCAGGTGCTTTTGATGCTTTACCTGCCCGATGCTGCCGTCACCGCACAGAGCATAATCGCTGCCAACGGCGTGGACGACGTCATGGCACGGCAAGATATAGCCGAGACGCGCGATGAAATCCAGCGCTATCATCGGCTTGATATCGTCACGCACCATGATGGCTGCTACCGAATTGAGGGGTCCGCCCTGAATCAACGTTTGTGCCTGCTGCACTGGCTGCGCAGGGCGCTTCGGCTGTGTCCACACTTTGTCGCCCAACAGTTTACCCCTGCCTTAAAAACCGCGCTTAAACAGCACGGCATTGCCCGTCCGCTTTACGACGATGCGAACCTTCGGGCACTTATCAACTTTTGTGCGCGCAAGCTTCAGCGCCAGTTTGAGTCCCGCGACGTACAGTTTTTACAGCTTTATCTGCAATATTGTCTGATTCAGCATCATCTGGGCAATACGCCGGAGTTTTCGCCCGTTCAGCGCAGCTGGACGCAGTCCCGAGGGGAATACTTTACGGCGCAGGAAATTGTCCGCCACTGGAAACGGCGCGTCCCGCAGGGAACGCACAGCGATGAACAGCTGTTCCTGGCGCTGCTGTTTATGATGCTTCGCACACCCGACCCGGTGATGGATAAACACCAGCAGGATCAGCGCCTGCGTCGCGCCATCGTGCGTATGATTGCCCGCTTCCGGGCGCAAACCGGGATGAACTTCAGCGATGAGCAAGGGCTGACCGATCAGCTTTATATCCATCTGGCTCAGGCGCTGGACCGCTCCTTATTTGACATCGGCATCGACAACAGTCTGCCGGAAGAGATCCACCGTTTATATCCCCGGCTGCTGCGCACCACTAAAGAGGCGCTGTTTGAGCTGGAAGCCGAATTTGGTCTGCGATTCTCCGGTGAAGAGATGGCGCTGGTGGCGGTGATTTTTGGTGCCTGGCTGATGCAGGAGACCGACCTGCATGAAAAACAGGTGGTCCTGTTAACGGGGGAAGATAAAGCCTGTGAAGCGTTAATTGAGCAGCAGCTTCGCGAGCTGACGCTGCTGCCGCTCAATATTCGTTATCTTAGCCTGGAGGCGTTTAAGAAGGAGGGCGCCCCCCGCGAGGCGGCGCTGGTCATTACGCCTTATCCAACCGCCCTGCCGCTGTTCTCGCCGCCGCTCATTCATGCCGTTGAGACCCTGAACACGCAGCAGCAGGAACATATTCGCGTTATGCTCGAATCATAGTTACGAGCGAGCAGCCACCTTTGGGCGGATGACGATGGCCGGTAAAGCGACCAGCGCCATCACCCAGAACACACCGTGCCCCAGGTGCTGATAGAGGAAACCGGCAAATACGGTCATCACCGCAATACTGCCGCCCATCGCCACCGCTGAATAGACCGCCTGAAGACGAATAACGTCCCCACCTTCTCGCGCCGCGATGTAGCGCATCGCCGCCAGATGGCACACGGTGAAGGTTCCGCAGTGCAGAATTTGCGCCACAATCAGCCACGGCAGCTCCGTCGTCCACCCCATGATGCCCCAGCGCACCACGCCGCACACGGCGGAAAGCAGCAGCAGGTCACGCGCCCCGAAACGACGGAAAAGTTTTTGGCTCAGCGCGAAGATAATGACCTCCGCCACCACGCCGAGCGACCACAGGTAGCCTACCGCAGAAGCCGAGTAGCCCGCCCCCTGCCAGTAGATGGCGCTGAAGCCGTAATAGGCCGCATGTGCCCCCTGGAGCAGACAGACGCAGGCCAGGAAACGCCAGCTTTGCGCCACCAGCGAGCGCCAGGCGGGCCAGCCGGCGCTCTCCTGATGGCGGCTTTCGCCCTGCGGCATTACCGACGGACGCAGCAACATACCGAGCAGCATCGAGGCGATGCCGAGCGTTAACAGCGCCAGAATGGCACGATAGTCATAGAGGCTGACCAGTTTCCCGACCAGCGCAGAGCCGATCACGAAGGCAATCGATCCCCACAGGCGCACCCGGCCATAGTCCATGATGATCTGCTTTTGCCAGGTGTTCGCCAGGGCATCCGTCAGCGGCACCAGCGGGGAGAAGAACAGATTAAAGCCAACCATTACCACCATCAGCCAGGCAAACTGATGGCTGACCCAGAAGCAGGCCGCAAAGACCAGCGTCAGCAGGGCCAGAATTCGCACCGCTTTAATCAGTAAGGAGGGATCGCTGACGCGGGGCGCAATCAGCAGGCTACCCAGGAAACGTGCCACCAGCCCCGCGCCCAGCAGGATGCCAATGGTCTCAGGCGTCAGACCAATTCCCTTGAGCCAGACGCTCCAGAAAGGCAAAAAAATACCGTAACTAAAGAAATAGGTGAAATAGCTGAGCGCCAGCCAGCGCGTGGAATGCAAGACCATGAATCCCTCCCGAAATGGAGGCGATAGTCTGGCGTTAATCCCTGACTTTAGCAAGTCGTTAGCGCACTATAAATTAACGATAAATTAACATCATGGACAGCCGGTCGGCGTATGGCGAGAGCGGCAAAATTGTATTACGTTTAAAGAACATCGCCTGAAGAGGTCGTTTGCCATGAACAACTTACGTTATTTCGATTTCGGCTCCTCTCGTTCTTTCCTGCTTTTAATTGCCCGCATTGCTATTGTGGTCCTGTTTATTATTTTCGGTTATCCCAAGCTGACGGGGTTTAGCGGCACCGTTCAGTATATGACGTCGCTCGGCGCCCCCATGCCCATGCTGGCCGCCATTGTTGCGGTGGTGATGGAAGTCCCCGCCGCGATTCTGATTGTGCTGGGCTTTTTCACCCGCCCCCTCGCGGTGATCTTTGTCTTCTATACGCTGGGAACGGCGGTGATTGGTCACCACTACTGGGATATGACGGGCGATGCGGTTCTGCCAAATATGATTAACTTCTACAAAAATGTAAGTATCGCTGGCGGCTTTATTTTGCTGGCGATTACCGGGCCGGGGGCCATCTCCCTCGACCGACGTTAGCCCATAAAAAAAGGCCGTATGAGCGGCCTTTTTCAGTTCTGCGACGCAGAGAATTATGCGTACACCGGGAAGCGTGCGCAGATGTCCAGAACTTTACCTTTAACGCGCTCGATAACCGCGTCGTCATTGATGTTGTCCAGAACGTCACACATCCAGCCCGCCAGCTCTTTCACTTCCGCTTCTTTAAAGCCACGGCGAGTTACGGCCGGAGAACCGATACGGATACCGGAAGTCACGAACGGGCTCTTCGGATCGTTTGGCACGCTGTTTTTGTTGACGGTAATGTTGGCGCGACCGAGGGCTGCGTCAGCTTCTTTACCGGTCAGGTTCTTATCAACCAGGTCCAGCAGGAACAGGTGGTTTTCAGTCCCGCCAGAGACCACTTTGTAGCCACGGTTCAGGAACACTTCCACCATCGCTTTGGCGTTTTTAGCAACCTGCTGCTGATAAACCTTGAACTCTGGCTCCATCGCTTCTTTCAGCGCGACGGCTTTCGCGGCAATAACGTGCATCAGCGGGCCGCCCTGGGCGCTTGGGAACACGGCGGAGTTCAGCTTTTTGTACAGCTCTTCGTCACCGCCTTTCGCCAGGATCAGACCACCGCGTGGACCCGCCAGGGTTTTGTGGGTAGTGGTGGTCACAACGTGCGCATGTGGAACCGGGTTCGGGTAAACGCCTGCCGCAATCAGACCGGCAACGTGCGCCATGTCGACGAACAGGTACGCACCGATGCTGTCAGCGATTTCACGCATTTTTGCCCAGTCAACGATGCCGGAGTAAGCAGAGAAGCCACCGATGATCATCTTCGGCTTGTGCTCTTTGGCCTGCTTCGCCATGTCTTCATAGTCAATTTTACCGGACTCATCAATACCGTAAGGGATGATGTTGTACAGTTTGCCAGAGAAGTTAACCGGGGAGCCGTGAGTCAGGTGGCCGCCCTGCGCCAGGTTCATACCCAGAACAGTATCGCCCGGCTGCAACAGCGCGGTGTAAACAGCGAAGTTAGCCTGAGAGCCAGAGTGCGGCTGGACGTTCGCGTAGTCAGCGCCAAAGAGTTCTTTCGCACGGTCAATCGCCAGCTGCTCAACGATATCAACGTATTCGCAACCGCCGTAGTAGCGCTTGCCCGGATAACCTTCAGCATATTTGTTGGTCAGCTGAGAACCCTGCGCCTGCATTACGCGCGGGCTGGTGTAGTTTTCGGAGGCGATCAGTTCGATGTGCTCTTCCTGACGTACTTTTTCCTGCTCCATAGCCTGCCACAGTTCGGCATCATAATCGGCAATGTTCATTTCACGCTTTAACATCCGCATCTCCTGACTCAGCTAACAAGTAAATTTTTGGCCTGAAAAGGCAGTCCTGTTGGACGACGGGCAACAGTATAACTGAATAGTTCTGCGATAACAGGTCTTGACAAACGATTTTACGCAAACGTTTACCTCCACGCCACGCAAGGGTTTGAGCAATAAAGCTCTCGCCATTTTCAACGGATTTCTTTTCAGCTTTGTGATGCATATTTTTCACGATGCAAAGAACCATTTACATTGCAGGGGTATTTTTATAAGATGCATATAAAATACATCATTAAAGTAACATCAGAAGGAAGCTGCTATGCTCGACGCCCAAACCATCGCTACCGTGAAAGCCACAATCCCCCTGCTGGTTGAAACGGGTCCTAAACTGACCGCCCATTTCTACGATCGCATGTTCGCGCATAACCCGGAGCTCAAAGAGATTTTCAACATGAGCAACCAGCGTAACGGCGATCAGCGCGAAGCGCTGTTTAACGCTATTGCCGCCTATGCCAGCAACATCGAAAACCTGGCGGCTCTGCTGCCTGCGGTGGAAAAAATCGCCCAGAAGCACACCAGCTTCCAGATCAAACCTGAGCAGTACAACATCGTCGGCAGTCATCTGCTGGCAACCCTGGACGAAATGTTCAGCCCGGGACAGGAAGTACTGGATGCCTGGGGTAAGGCCTATGGCGTACTGGCAAACGTATTCATCAACCGTGAAGCGCAGATCTACAGCGAAAACGCCAGCAAGAATGGCGGCTGGGAAGGCACGCGCGCCTTCCGCATCGTTGAGAAAACCCCGCGCAGCGCACTGATCACCAGCTTTGAGTTTGAGCCAGTGGACGGTCAGCCGGTTGCCGATTACCAGCCGGGCCAGTATCTGGGCGTCTGGCTGAAGCCTGAAGGCTTCCCGCACCAGGAGATTCGCCAGTACTCCCTGACCCGCAAGCCAGACGGCAAAGGCTATCGCATTGCGGTTAAACGTGAGGAAGGCGGTCAGGTATCCAACTGGCTGCATAACGAAGCCAGCGTGGGCGACGTGGTCCATCTGGCGGCACCGGCGGGCGATTTCTTTATGGCCGTTGATACGAATACCCCGGTGACGCTGATCTCCGCAGGCGTGGGTCAGACGCCTATGCTGGCGATGCTGGATACGCTGGCGAAAGCAAACCACAGCGCGCAGGTTAACTGGTTCCACGCGGCGGAGAACGGTGATGTGCACGCCTTTGCGGATGAAGTCAAAGCGCTCGGAGCGACCCTGCCGCGTTTCACCGCGCATACCTGGTATCGCCTGCCGACGGAGGCAGACCGCGCAGCGGCTCGTTTCGACAGCGAAGGCCTGATGAATTTAGGGCAGCATGAAGGGGCGTTCAGCGCACCGGGGATGCAGTTCTACGTTTGTGGGCCAGTAGCGTTTATGCAGTATGCCGCGAAGCAGCTGGTAGACCTGGGCGTGAATAAAGACAACATTCATTACGAATGTTTCGGCCCGCATAAAGTGCTGTAATCGCCCGGCGGCGCTGCGCTTGCACGGGCCTACGAAGGGTTTTTTAGGCCGGGTACGCGCAGCGCCACCCGGCAAGAATGTTAAATCGCCGCGTCGTCTTCTTCGCCGGTACGGATACGGATCACGCGCGCCACGTCAAAGACGAAGATTTTCCCGTCGCCAATTTTACCGGTCTGCGCCGTGCGGATGATGGTATCCACACAGGTATCGACGATATCATCGCTCACCACGATCTCGATTTTCACTTTCGGCAGAAAGTCCACCATGTACTCTGCGCCACGGTATAGCTCGGTGTGGCCCTTCTGACGACCAAAACCTTTCACTTCAGTTACGGTCATCCCGGTGATGCCTACTTCTGCCAGCGCTTCACGTACATCATCCAGTTTGAAAGGTTTAATAATCGCATCAATCTTTTTCATGGTGGGTCCTTAAACTCTTGCCAGTAAGCAGCCTCGTAATCGGTTGCTCACAGTATCATATTCAGGCGAATTTTGCGGTATTACTCTTTAAAATCGTTCGCTTCCAGCTCGTGACGTGAGAGCAATTTATAAAACTCGGTACGGTTACGCCCGGCCATGCGCGCCGCGTGGGTCACGTTGCCTTTGGTGATTTGCAGCAGCTTACGCAGATAGTTCAGCTCGAACTGGTTTCGCGCTTCCGCAAACGTCGGTAAGGCCGTGTTTTCCCCCTCGAGCGCCTGCTCCACCAGCGCATCGCTGATCACCGGTGATGAAGTCAGCGCCACGCACTGCTCAATCACGTTCACCAGCTGGCGTACGTTGCCCGGCCAGCTTGCGGTCATCAGGCGTTTCATCGCATCGGTGGAGAACGCGCGCACGAATGGTTTGTGGCGGTCAGCGGCCTGGCGCAAAAGGTGATTTGCCAGCAGCGGGATATCTTCCGCACGCTCGGCCAGCGCCGGGATTTTCAGGTTGACGACATTCAGTCGATAGTAAAGATCTTCACGGAACTCGTTGCGCGCCATCACCTTGGGTAAATCGCGATGGGTAGCGGAAATAATACGCACGTTGATATCGATATCGCGGTTGCTGCCAAGCGGACGCACTTTTCGCTCCTGCAACACGCGCAGCAGTTTGACCTGCAACGGCGCGGGCATATCGCCAATTTCATCAAGAAACAGCGTGCCCCCCTCAGCCGCCTGGAACAGCCCTTCACGGCTGCTCACCGCGCCGGTAAAGGCGCCGCGGGCATGGCCGAAGAGCTCAGACTCAAGCAGCTGTTCCGGCAGCGCGCCACAGTTGATGGCAATAAAGGCATTTTTACTGCGCGGGCTGGCGTTGTGGATAGCCTGGGCCAGGATCTCTTTCCCGGTCCCGCTCTGGCCGTTGATCAGCACGCTAACGTCGGATTGCGCCACCATCCGCGCCTGTTCCAGCAGGCGCAGCATCACAGGGCTACGCGTCACGATGGATTCACGCCAGGCGTCGTCGCCGGATGGCGCCGCATGCTCAAGGGCGCTGTCGATTGCTTTATAGAGGGCGTCTTTATCCACTGGTTTGGTGAGGAAGCTGAATACCCCCTGCTGCGTCGCGGCCACCGCATCAGGAATAGAGCCGTGAGCGGTGAGGATAATCACCGGCATCCCGGGCTGCTGCTTCTGGATCTCCGTGAACAGTTGCAGGCCATCCATTTCATCCATGCGCAAATCACTGATCACCAGATCGATTTTCTCGCGGCTGAGCACTTTCAGCCCCTCCTGCCCGCTTTCAGCGGTGACCACGCTGTAGCCTTCGCTGACCAGACGCATTCCCAGCAGCTTTAACAGCCCGGGATCGTCATCCACCAGTAACAGATGGGCAGGTTTACGGCTTGTCATGGCTTCACATCCTCTTGTTTCGGCGTCTCACTGTCTGGCGTCGTGGCAGAGTTGCCTTTCGACCCATCGGGCAGATAGCTGCCTGCCGGCTTACGCGTCGAGAGCTGTCTTTCGATATCGGTCAGATTTTCGAGCTTGCGGGTGGTGGTTTCCAGCTGCTCGCGCAGCGACTCCTGCTGCTGGCGAAGCGCATCAAGCTCGCTGTCGCTCGACTGCTGCAATTTGCTGTAGCGGAAACGCTCTTCAGACAGTTGTAATTGCAGGGTTTGTCCATCCCGCCAGAGCTGATAGACCGGGCGCACCTGCGGGGGAATATTGATCACGTAAGTATCCAGCCGCGTCACGTTGGCGCGGCGTTCGACAGGCGTGATTCTGGCATCCGCCATCACGATCCCACGTTTAAACGCGTCCTGCCAGGTATCGTCCACCAGCATCGCCGCCTGGGCACGGGCCTCGGCGGGCGCCAGCCGCTGGGCGCAGTCTATTCCGCGCAGCCAGAACAGCGGATTGGATTCAACATCACGCCCCGACAGGTTCCAGATATCATCGCAACGTGTTGAAAGGAAATCGGCCAGCTGTTTTTGCGGCCATTTATCTTCCTGTTTGTGGCTAATTGCACTTTTCGGCGCATGGGTTACACAGCCGGCCAGCAGTAAGCAGGGCAGGCTCAGGCGCACATTTTTGCTGGAAAACACCGCGCGCAGTGCGCGGTAAAAGACGTGTGACATACTCACCAGGTTGTTATTCATTTCATTGATTTTTCCGGCTCAAGAGGCAGTTCGATACGAAAACAGACATCGGCGCGTTCATCACTGACGATGTTAAGCTCACCCTGCATGCGTCGTATGCAGTCGCGGGCAATACTCAGCCCCAGACCACTTCCTTTTACCGCACCTTTTCGCTGATGACTCCCCTGGAAGAAGGGCTCAAAGATCATCGTTTTTTCATCATCCGGAATCGGGCTTCCCGTATTCGCTACGTCAATAAATACCCGCGAACCGTTGTTATTGCTTCTGATATAAATGGTACCGGATTCAGTACCATAGTGCACCGCATTGGAATAAAGATTATCCAGTACGCTCATTAACAGCATCGGCTCTGCCAGGCAGGAAGGCGCATTGAGATCCACCTGGGTATGCATCATTTTAGCTCTTGCTGGCAGGCTATGGGCGGAGATCACCATGTCCACCAACGGTTCAATCTCAACGCTTTCAAGCACCACAGCACCATCCGCCAGCTTGCGGTTATAGTCCAGCAGTTGTTCAATAAGTTTTTGTAAATTGCGGCTACTGGCATCCAGAATCGCCACGATCTCTTTTTGCTCAGGGGTTAACGGCCCCGCTACTTCGTCTGCCAGCAGCTCCGTGCCTTCACGCATACTGGCCAGCGGTGTTTTGAGTTCGTGTGAGATATGGCGCAGGAACTGATGACGCTGCGATTCCAGCCACGCCAGGCGTTCAGAAAGCCAGATGATACGCTGACCGACCGAGCGCAGCTCGCGCGGGCCTTTAAAAACAACCGTATCCCCGAGAGATTTGCCCTCCCCCAGGCGGTTAATCATCCGCTGGATCCCCTTTACGGGGCCGATAATCATGCGGGTAAAGAGCAGTACCAGCCCAAGGCTGACGAGGAACAGCACCAGCGCCTGCCAGCCGAAGAACTGGCCGCGCTCGGCAATCTCCTGCTGGAGTTGCTGGCCACGGGAAAAGATAACCGTACGGGTGGACTGCACCATCTCAGTATTGGCGTTCGCGAAGGCTTCAAGTCGGGCGGCGGCGGCGGCATCAGGACCGCTGTTTTTGCACTGGAGCTGCGCCAGATCGTTCAGATCCTGACGCAGCGCCTGATAGAGTTTGTCATCCGGCAAGACCCCGGCATGGGCATCCAGCATTTCGCTGTAGCGTTTACGCTGGTTCTGATAGACCCTCTCCAGCGTGCGGTCGTCCAGCACGCAATACTGGCGATAGCTACGCTCCATCTCCAGCGCGGCGTTGGTCATTGCCTCGCTACGGCGGGCATCAATAAGCGTGGTGCGGTTAGTCAGGGCCGCCTGGGCACTTAACGCATTCAGACTTTGCCATGCCTGCCACGCCAGAACCAGTAAAGGTAGCAGGATCAGCAGGAAGGCCATCATAACGAGCTGTCGCAGGGAGCGAGGGAAAGCGGGCCAGCGTTTCAACACATTACTCTCATCATCCGGGTTTGAGGAGAGCGTAACTGAGTCTGCCCTTCAGATACAACAAAGCCGGGTAAAAACCCGGCTTTGTCATGGAATAAGGCGGTGCCTAACTCGACGTTTCGCCCTGGCCTGATAAAGCATTGCAATAATCAGTAGTTGGACGGCAGGCACCTTTTTGTGCGTCATTCGAAGTTTATGTAGCACGTCCCGAAGGGGCTGACATAAGAAGGTGAATGAGCCACTGGTTACTATTATGCAACGTGCGTGCCAGATTGCAAAAATTGATACTATCCTTATGATTAATAATAGTTTTATTATTAAAATGCATTGATTGTCAGGTGAATGATTTCCAGGCTAAGTGTCGCTATTAAGCAACACCTTAATGGGAACCCGTCCTGACATATATAAATCAATAAGTTAAGTGTCTCTTATTGGAGACACTTAACCCAGAGGATTGTCGCGATTTTGCGACAGGTACTAAAAAGCCCGGTGGCGCTCGCGCTTACCGGGCCTACAGTCATGGCGTTGAAACTTAACCCAGTTGTTTACGCGCGTTGCGGAAAATGCGCATCCACGGGCTGTCCTCGCCCCAGTTTTCCGGGTGCCAGGAGTTGCTAACGGTACGGAAGACACGTTCCGGGTGCGGCATCATGATCGTCACCCGACCGCTTTCGCTGGTGACGGCGGTAATGCCATTTGCCGAACCGTTCGGGTTAGCCGGATAGGTTTCGGTGACCTTGCCGAAGTTATCAACAAAGCGCAGCGCTACCAGTCCTTTGCTTTCAAGCTGAGCCAGGTGCGCCGCATCACGCACTTCAACCTGACCTTCACCGTGCGAAACCGCGATTGGCATCTGTGAACCGACCATTCCCTGCAACAGCAGAGACGGGCTTTGGGTCACTTCTACCAGGCTGAAGCGCGCTTCGAAGCGGTCAGACTGGTTACGCACAAAGCGCGGCCAGGCTTCGCTGCCCGGGATCAGCTCGCGCAGGTTAGACATCATCTGACAGCCGTTACACACGCCCAGCGCCAGCGTCTGCGGACGGTGGAAGAAGGTTTCGAACTCGTCACGCACGCGGCTGTTGAACAGAATAGACTTCGCCCAGCCTTCGCCCGCGCCCAGCACGTCACCGTAGGAGAACCCCCCGCAGGCGACCAGCGCCTGGAAATCATCGAGCCCGGTACGCCCGGCCAGCAGGTCGCTCATGTGGACGTCGATGGCGTCAAAGCCCGCCCGGTGGAAGGCCGCCGCCATCTCAACGTGGGAGTTAACACCCTGCTCGCGCAGCACGGCTACTTTCGGACGCGCACCGGTCGCAATGTACGGCGCGGCAATGTCTTCGTTAATGTCGAAGCTGAGCTTCACGTTCAGGCCAGGATCGTTGTCGTTCGCCTTCGCGTTGTGTTCCTGATCGGCGCATTCCGGATTGTCACGCAGGCGCTGCATCTGCCAGGTGGTTTCCGCCCACCACATACGCAGCGTGGTGCGGCTTTCGCTGAACACCGCGTGGCCGTCGGCTTCAATCACGAAGCGGTCGCCCTGCACCGCTTTACCGAGATAGTGTACGCAGTCTGCCAGACCGTGCTGCGCCAGAATCGCTTCCACCGCGTCGCGATCTGCGGCGCGTACCTGAATGACCGCGCCAAGCTCTTCGTTAAACAGCGCCGCCAGGCGGTCTTCGCCAAGCGTGGCAATGTTTGCTTCAACGCCGCAGTGACCGGTGAAGGCCATCTCTGCCAGCGTCACCAGCAGGCCACCATCGGAACGGTCGTGGTAGGCCAGCAGCTTACGCTGCGCCACCAGCGCCTGAATTGCGTCGTAGAAGCCTTTCAGCTGGGCGACGTCGCGCACGTCGGCTGGCTTATCGCCGAGCTGGCGGTAAACCTGCGCCAGCGCGGTGGCGCCCAGTGCGTTATGGCCTTTGCCGAGGTCAATCAACAGCAGGGCGTTATCTTCAGTGGAAAGCTGCGGCGTAACGGTATGACGCACGTCTTCCACGCGCGCAAACGCGGTGATCACCAGCGACAGCGGAGAGGTCATCTCGCGCTGCTCGTTACCTTCCTGCCAGCGGGTTTTCATCGACATGGAGTCTTTACCCACCGGAATGGTCAGGCCGAGCGCAGGACACAGCTCTTCACCCACCGCTTTCACCGCTTCGTACAGGCCGGCATCTTCGCCCGGGTGACCGGCAGCGGCCATCCAGTTCGCGGAAAGTTTGATGCGTTTGATATCGCCAATCTGCGTCGCGGCGATGTTGGTCAGCGCTTCACCGACCGCCAGACGGGCAGAAGCGGCGAAGTCCAGCAGCGCCACTGGCGTGCGTTCGCCCAGCGCCATCGCTTCGCCGTAGTAGCTGTCGAGGCTCGCGGTGGTCACGGCGCAGTTAGCGACCGGGATCTGCCACGGGCCGACCATCTGATCGCGCGACACCATACCGGTCACGGTACGGTCGCCGATGGTCACCAGGAAGGTTTTCTCTGCCACGGCAGGCAGGTGCAGCACGCGGTTAACCGCTTCTGCCACGGTGATGCCCTGGCGATCCAGCGCTTTGCCCGCCGCTTTGCGAGTCTGCACGTCGCGGGTCATCTTCGGCGTTTTGCCGAGCAGCACGTCCAGCGGCAGATCGATCGGCTGGTTGTCAAAGTGGGTGTCGCTTAAGGAAAGGTGCTGCTCTTCGGTCGCTTCACCGATGACCGCATACGGCGCGCGCTCGCGGCGGCACAGCTCGTCAAACAGCGGCAGCTGATCGGCGGCAACCGCCAGCACGTAGCGCTCCTGGGATTCGTTACACCAGATTTCCAGCGGGCTCATGCCCGGCTCATCGCTCAGGATATCGCGCAGGTTGAAGCGTCCGCCGCGACCGCCGTCGCTCACCAGCTCAGGCATAGCGTTAGAGAGTCCGCCCGCGCCCACGTCGTGGATGAACAGAATCGGGTTGGCGTCGCCGAGCTGCCAGCAGCGGTCGATCACTTCCTGACAACGGCGCTCCATTTCCGGGTTGTCGCGCTGCACGGACGCGAAGTCGAGATCCGCATCAGACTGGCCGGAAGCCATAGACGAGGCTGCCCCGCCGCCCAGACCGATGTTCATTGCCGGGCCGCCGAGCACGATCAGCTTCGCGCCGACGACGATCTCGCCTTTCTGCACGTGATCGGCGCGAATGTTGCCAATCCCGCCCGCCAGCATGATCGGTTTGTGGTAGCCGCGCAGCTCTTCGCCGTTGTGGCTGTCCACTTTCTCTTCGTAGGTACGGAAGTAACCGTTCAGCGCCGGACGACCAAATTCGTTGTTGAACGCCGCGCCGCCCAGCGGGCCTTCGGTCATGATATCCAGCGCGGTGACAATGCGCTCTGGCTTGCCGAAATCTTCTTCCCACGGCTGTTCAAAACCCGGGATACGCAGGTTGGAAACGGAGAAACCGACCAGACCCGCTTTGGGTTTCGCGCCGCGACCGGTCGCACCTTCGTCACGGATCTCACCGCCGGAGCCGGTCGCTGCACCCGGCCACGGAGAAATCGCCGTCGGGTGGTTGTGGGTTTCCACTTTCATCAGGATATGCGCAGGCTCCTGATGGAAGTCATAGCGCCCTGCTTCGCGGTCGGCGAAGAAGCGGCCCACCTCGGAACCTTCCATCACCGCGGCGTTGTCTTTATAGGCAGACAGCACGTGGTCAGGGGTTTGCTCCATGGTGTTTTTGATCATTTTGAACAGCGACTTCGGCTGCTGTTCGCCGTCGATAATCCAGTCGGCGTTGAAAATCTTGTGGCGGCAGTGCTCGGAGTTGGCCTGCGCGAACATATACAGTTCGATGTCGTTCGGGTTGCGATTCAGCTTAACGAATGCATCCTGAAGGTAGTCGATTTCATCTTCTGCGAGCGCCAGACCAAGACGCAGGTTTGCGTCGATCAGCGCCTGACGCCCCTGCCCCAGCAGATCCACGCTCTGTACCGGCGCAGGCTGATGGTGGGAGAACAGTTTCTGCGCATCATCCAGAGAATCAAACACGCTCTCCATCATGCGGTCGTGCAGCTCTGCGGCAACCACCTGCCACTGCGCGTCGCTCAGGGTTGACGCTTCCACATAGTACGCCACACCGCGCTCCAGACGGTTAATCTGGCTCAGGCCGCAGTTGTGAGCGATGTCGGTGGCTTTGGAAGACCAGGGGGAGATGGTGCCAGGGCGTGGCGTGGCGAGGATTAATTTGCCGGTCGGCGTATGGCTGCTCAGGCTTGGGCCATATTTAAGCAGGCGTTCCAGCTGTACGCGCTCCTCTGCATTCAGGGGGGCGTTCAGGTCAGCAAAATGGACATACTCAGCGTAAATATTGCTTACCGGAAGGTCGGCCGCCTGAAAACGTGCCAGCAGTTTGTTAATACGGAAGGCAGACAGTGCAGGCGAACCACGCAGAATTTCCATCATAAGTCTCTCGTCTTCGAAGCGCCGGGGCGCTTACAGTGTGCGCAAGGGGGGAAAACGGGCGTCATTATAGAGAATCCTGAGCGCCGACGAAACCGTTTGCGTCGAAATAAAATCATCCTTTATGTTTAACAATAGATGTGACCTGTCTCTCTAATTGGTTGCCAACTGGCGCTACTTTGCGCAAAATGCCGCTCAATCAATGGCAAACTCTATTCTTAACATGACTACAGCACACTGAGGCAACCGGCGTCGCAGAGAATTAACTAATTGAAAAAATTAAAGATTAATTATCTGCTCATCGGCATTGTTACGTTGCTGCTGGCAGTGGCCCTCTGGCCGTCTATCCCCTGGTTCGGCAAGGCCGAAAACCGTATCGCCGCCATTCAGGAGCGGGGGGAGTTGCGCGTCAGTACCCTCTCCTCCCCGCTTATTTACGACGATATCAACGGTAAAACTATCGGTCTTGATTACGAACTGGCACAGCTGTTTGCGGACTATCTGGGCGTGAAGCTGAAAGTTACCGTGCGGCAGAACATCAACCAGCTGTTTGATGATTTGGACCATGACCGTGCCGATATTCTCGCCGCAGGTCTGGTGTACAACAGCGAACGCAGCAAAAACTATCAGCCGGGCCCGACCTATTACTCCGTGTCGCAGCAGGTGGTTTATCGTGTGGGTAGCCTGCGCCCGCGCTCACTGGCCGACATCACCGACCAGCAATTGACCATTGCGCCAGGCCATGTGGTGATTGACGATCTGCGGGCGTTGAAAGAGAAAAAATACCCGAACCTCAGCTGGACGGTCGATCCTAAACTCGGCACGACCGAATTACTGGAGCAGGTAAAAGATAAAAAGCTGGCCTATACCATTGCTGATTCGGTGGCGATCAGCCTTTTCCAGCGCGTTCATCCTGAAATTGCCGTGGCGCTGGATGTGACCGACGAACAGCCGGTGACCTGGTTTACCCAGCTGGACGACGATCAAACCGTCTCTGCGGCTATGCTCGATTTCTTTAATTCCATCAATGAAGACGGCACCCTGGCGCGCCTGGAAGAGAAATATCTCGGTCACGGAGACGATTTTGATTACGTTGACACCCGCACCTTCCTGCGCGCGGTGGACAGCGTGCTGCCGGATCTGCAACCGCTGTTTGAGAAGTACGCCCAGGAGATTGACTGGAAGCTGCTGGCGGCGATTTCCTACCAGGAATCGCACTGGGATGCTCAGGCCACCTCCCCCACGGGCGTGCGCGGGTTGATGATGCTGACCAAAAATACCGCCCAGAGCCTCGGCATCAGCGACCGGACCGATGCGGAACAGAGCATCAGCGGCGGCGCGCAGTATTTACAGGATATGATGGCGAAAGTGCCGGAGACGGTCCCGGAAGGGGAGCGTATCTGGTTTGCGCTGGCCGCCTATAACATGGGTTATGCGCACATGCTCGACGCGCGGGCGCTGACGGCGAAAACCAAAGGTAACCCGGACAGCTGGTCAGATGTAAAACAGCGCCTGCCGCTGCTTAGCCAGAAACAGTGGTACCAGAAGCTGACGTACGGCTATGCGCGCGGGCATGAAGCGTATGCCTACGTGGAAAATATTCGTAAGTACCAGATAAGCCTGGTGGGATATCTGCTGGAGAAAGAAAAAGAGGCGGCCGAGGCGCAACAGCTGGCTGAAAGCTATCCGGTGGTCGCACCGGACGAGCTTAATCATCCTGCGGTTTCAATTCTGCCTTTTGTTGCTTTTTCTGCTGCCGACGCATTCGAAAAAAGTCACTTAACAGACCCGAACATTCTGGTGCAAGTACCCCGCCGATAGTTTTCACCTGGTGGTTCATCCCCGGATGCCCAAGTACGTCCATCAGTGAACCAGCAGCGCCCGTCTTTTCATCCCGCGCGCCAAACACCAGCGTACCGATTCGGCTGTGCACCATCGCCCCGGAGCACATTACGCACGGCTCAAGGGTGACATACAGGGTGGTATCAAGCAGACGATAGTTTTGCAGCACCAGTCCGCCCTGACGCAGCGCCATAATTTCAGCATGCGCGGTAGGATCGTGACGGCCAATCGGACGGTTCCACCCTTCCCCAATCACCTGGTTGTTATGAACCAGCACCGCGCCCACGGGCACTTCGCCCTCGTCCCAGGCGCGTTGAGCCAGCGCCAGCGCGTGACGCATCCAGTATTCATGATTGTGTTCAGGGTTGGACAAGGGTTGATACTCCAGTCGAAAAGCGGGCGGCATTATACACAGCCCTTATAGATAAGACTATTCGAGTTGCTGAAGTTCACCGAGGGGAGTAACGCGCCAGCGATGCTGGCAAAAATAGAGCAGCGGGTTGTCCTGCTTGCTGTCGCTGTAGCCGCTGTACAGACGCAGCGGCGTACCGATACGTTTCTCCAGCTGTACCACTTTTTCATGTCCGAGGCAGCGCATAGTCAGCACCCAGCCGCCGTAGCCGCGCGCGATCTGTGTCGCAATAAGATTCACGCGCGGCAGCCAGGGCGTATCAAAATAGACCTTCTCCACCAGCGTCTGCGGGGAGCCGGTAATCAGCCAGATATCAGCATCGTTGGCGTCGAGATAGCTGGTCAGGCGCGCCTGTACCACGGGAAACGCGGCGACGTGCCCGCGAAACCAGTGCGCAAAATCCTGTTCGAGCTGCTTAAGGCGCGCTTCGCTATGACCAAACGTGCATCCCCAGAGCAGCAGGCTCATCGGCCAGCGCGCTGCTCGGCCTTTCACCAGCAGCGCGATGCCAATAACGGGTAACAGGGGTAATACCAGCAACGCGTTAAGGGGCTGGCGCCGCAGCAGGTAGCGCATAAAGGTGCCGAACATATCCTGCTGATGCAGCGTTCCATCCAGATCAAAAAAGACAACGCGACGCTCGTGACTGGCCAAACCTTACTCCTCTGGGTCGTTGAATCCTAACAGCCAGGTAAACAGGAACCCGGCGATCACCGCTACCAGATAGCCTAACAGATAGAGCATGACTTTTCCGGTCACGATGGTTAATGCCAGCGGTAAACCGGAGATCCCGAAGGTAATGACGGTCGCCACTTTCCAGTAGCTGATTAACGCCCCGCCCACCGCGCCACCGAGACAGGCGGCCAGGAACGGCTTACCCAGCGGCAAGGTCACGCCGAAAATCAGCGGCTCGCCGATACCGAGTAACCCGACCGGCAGCGCCCCTTTTATGACCTTTTTCAGACGCGCGTTGCGGGTTTTCATCAGCACCGCGATGGCCGCGCCGACCTGCCCAACACCCGCCATCGACAGGATCGGCAGCAGTGCGTTATAGCCGTGCGCCTGTACCAGTTCGACGTGGATCGGCACCAGCCCCTGATGCAGACCGGTCAGGACTAACGGCAGGAAGGTCCCGGACAGCACGGCCCCCACCAGCAGCCCGCCGCGATCGATCGCCAGAGACGCGCCGTGAGCGATGGCTTCAGAGATCACGCCGCCTAACGGTTGCAGCGCCACAATCGCCACGCTCCCGGTAATCAATGTGGTCAGCAGCGGGTTGAGGATCAGTTCAATCGAGCCGGGCAGCACCGCGCGCAGCTTTTTCTCGATCCAGCACATCAGAATGACCACCAGCAGCACGGCAATCACCCCACCGCGGCCAGGCTGAAGCGCCTCGCCAAACAGCGTAATCTGCGCCAGCTGCGGGCTGGAGAGGATACCCGCCATTACGCCGCCCATCGCCAGCGAGCCGCCGAACACTTTGGCCGTGTTCACCCCCACCAGAATGTTCATGATGGCAAACACCGCGCTGCCGAAAATCGCCAGAATACCCAGCAGGTTCGGATACTGGGTGGCAAAATTCCCGACAATATCCGGACGCTTGAGGATATTGATAATCCCGGTGATCAGCCCCGACGCGATAAACGCCGGGATCAGAGGAATAAAGACGTTTGCCAGCTGGCGCAGCGCATCGCTCATGGGGGCTTTGTATTTGGCTTTCGCCTGCGCTTTGGTGCGTTCCGCGTCGTCAAAGGTGGGAGCCGTTTCACCGCCCGTCATCAGGGCGCGCATGGCATCAACCACCTGCGCCGCTTTGCCCGGACCGACAATCAGCTGGTGCTGTTGCCCCTGTTTAACGTACCCGCTCACGCCGGGGAGCTGCTTCAGGCGCGTTAAATCAAGCTTTTCGTCGTTGTGCACCTCGACGCGTACACGCGTCATGCAGTTTTCCAGACGCTGAATATTTTTTTCCCCACCGATCCCAAGCAGGATGTCGCTGGCGAGCGCTGCTGTTTTGTCCATACACGCCTCTTATTGGTGTTCTAATGCCGCCCGTAAAAACCCGTGATGGGCTTCGAGCCTGGCTCTGGCCGCGGCTGCATCCAGCCCGGTTAATATCATCAGAATGGCGGGTTTAACGTCGTAATCGGTCTGTTTGAGTACCGCTTCCGCCTCTTCCCGACCTGCCCCTGTCGCCTCCATCACCATGCGGCAGGCTCTGTCCACCAGCTTGACGTTGGTGGCCTGCATATCCACCATCAGGTTTTGGTAGACCTTGCCAAATTTCACCATCGCGCCGGTGGAGATCATATTGAGCACCAGCTTCTGCGCGGTTCCCGATTTCAGGCGCGTGGAGCCGGTGAGCGCTTCCGGCCCGACGACCGGAGAGATGGCAATGGCGGCCACCTGTGCAATCGGCGAACCCGGGTTACAGGAGATGGCCACCGTGGTACATCCCGTCTGTCTGGCGTATTCCAGCCCACCAATGACGTACGGCGTACGACCAGAAGCCGCCAGCCCGACGACCAGATCCTGCGCGGTCAGGTTCAGCGCCCTGAGATCGTCTTCCCCAAGCTGTTTATTGTCTTCTGCCCCTTCCACCGCTTTCAGCAGCGCGCCGGGGCCACCGGCAATCAGGCCAACGACCAGACCGTGCGGAACGCCAAAGGTCGGCGGACATTCTGAGGCATCCAGCACACCGAGGCGCCCACTGGTACCCGCCCCCATGTAAATAATGCGTCCTCCTGCTTTCAGAGCGTCGGCAGCGGCGTCTACGGCTTTCGCCACCTCGGGCAATGTCTCTTTGACTGCCAGCGCGACGAGGGTATCCTGTTGATTAAAGCGGTTTACCAGCTCCAGCGTGGACAGTGCATCAAGATCCATGGTTTGCGGGTTACGCGTTTCAGAAACAAGAGAGCCTAGATTCATGTTATTTACCTCTGGAATTTTTAATTCATAATAAACGCACTATAATGGAATATAAAATTCATTCAGGCGAGCAAAATTCGTATTTGCGCGGGTAATCACATTTTCGCCAGGAGACCGTATGAACTGTTTAATTCGTATTCGCCAGCGCTACGCAGGGTTTGCCCAGAGTGACAAAAAGCTGGCGGATTATTTGCTTTCCCAGCCCGATCGCGCGCGACACCTCAGCTCCCAGCAGCTGGCAGGCGAAGCCGGGGTGAGCCAGTCGAGTGTGGTGAAATTTGCCCAAAAGATAGGCTATAAAGGCTTTCCGGCGCTAAAACTGGCGATCAGTGAAGCACTGGTAAGCAACCCTAATCCGCAGTCAATGCCGGTGCATAACCAGATCCGCGGCGACGATCCGATGCGTCTGGTCGGCGAAAAGCTGATCAAAGAGAACGTGGCGGCAATGCATGCCTCGCTGGATGTGAACACGGAAGAGAAGCTGCTGGAAAGCGTAGCCATGCTTCGCGACGCGCGGCGTATTGTGTTGACCGGGATCGGCGCCTCCGGACTGGTTGCGCGTAACTTTGGCTGGAAGCTGACAAAAATCGGCTATAACGCCATCGTTGAACAGGATATGCACGCGCTGCTGGCGACCGTGCAGGCCATGGATCCTGACGATTTACTGCTGGCCATCTCCTATTCCGGCGAGCGTCGTGAAATTAATATGGCTACCGACGAAGCCCTGCGCGTAGGAGGAAAAATTCTGGCGATTACTGGCTTCAGCCCGAATGCGCTCCAGCAACGGGCCACCCGCTGTCTGTATACCATTGCCGAGGAACAGGCCACTCGCAGTGCGGCGATTTCGTCGACGAGTGCGCAGATGATGCTGACGGACCTGCTGTTTATGGCGCTGGTTCAGCAGGATCTGGAGCGTGCGCCAGAGCGTATTCGTCACAGCGAAGAGCTGGTAAAAAAACTGGTCTGAACAACGAATGAGCGTATAATGCCCGCCCTGTTTGTGATGTTTCTGAGAATTTCCTGATGGCGCTGTTAATCACCAAAAAATGCATCAACTGCGATATGTGCGAACCCGAATGCCCGAACGAGGCGATTTCGATGGGCGACAGCATTTATGAGATTAACAGCGACCGCTGCACCGAATGCATCGGCCACTATGAGACGCCGACCTGCCAGAAGGTGTGCCCCATTCCCAATACGATCTTAAAAGATCCGGCACACGTCGAGAACGAAGAACAGCTGTGGGATAAGTTTGTCCTGATGCACCATGCGGACAAAATTTAACTTTCGATAATCACCGTCGCACAGGCGTAGTGGCGTTCATCGGCAAGCGTTACGTGCATGTGCGCCACGCCCAGCTTTTCCGCCAGCTTAAGCGCCTCGCCCCATAAACGCAGACGTGGCTTACCCAGCTCATCGTTAAACACTTCAAACTGGTTAAACGCCAGGCCGTTACGAATGCCCGTGCCGAACGCTTTCGCCGCCGCCTCTTTTACCGCGAAACGCTTTGCCAGAAAGCGCACCGGCTGTTGATGCGTCTCCCAGATAGCCCATTCGTTATCGCTCAGCACGCGTCTTGCGAGGCGATCGCCGCTCCGGGCGATCACCGCTTCAATGCGGGCTATTTCAACGATGTCGGTGCCTAAGCCCAGAATAGCCATTACTGACGCGCTTCCAGCATCAGGCGCTTCATCTCGGAAACCGCTTCTTTCAGACCGCTCATCACCGCGCGGCCAATGATGGCGTGGCCGATGTTCAGCTCGTGCATTTCCGGCAGGGCAGCGATGGCTTTTACGTTGTGATAGGTCAGGCCGTGACCGGCGTTAACCTTCAGTCCCAGGCTCGCGGCGTAGGTTGCCGCTTTGGCGATTCGCTCCAGCTCTTTCGCCTGCGCTGCATCGTTTTCGGCATCGGCATAGCAGCCGGTGTGAATTTCAATATACGGCGCACCCACGTCGGCAGCGGCTTTAATTTGGGTGAAATCGGCGTCGATAAACAGAGAAACCAGGATACCGGCATCCGCCAGGCGTTTGCAGGCATCGCGCATTTTGTCGAGCTGCCCGGCCACATCCAGACCGCCTTCGGTGGTCACTTCCTGACGCTTTTCCGGCACCAGGCAGCAGAAATGCGGTTTGGTCTCGCAGGCAATCGCCAGCATCTCTTCGGTGACCGCCATCTCCAGATTCATGCGGGTGTCCAGCGTCTGACGCAGGATGCGCACGTCCCGGTCGGTGATGTGGCGACGATCTTCACGCAGGTGAACGGTAATGCCGTCGGCGCCAGCCTGCTCAGCGATAAACGCCGCCTGAACCGGATCGGGATACGCGGTACCGCGTGCATTACGTAACGTGGCGATGTGATCGATATTGATGCCTAACAGTAATTCAGCCATGACAATCCTCGGTATTTTTGTTCATTTACCTTCTCCCTCTCCCTCCGGGAGAGGGCTGGGGTGAGGGGTAAAACATTAGCGTTTCGGCATAAACTGCCTGAATAATTCGCGGCTTTTTAAAGGTTTGCCCCCAAGATACGGCTTGAGCGCAATTCGGGTAAAGCGTTTTGCCGCACGCAGAGTGTCGGCGTCCGGGAACTCGCGTTCATACAGTGCTCTGAGCTGGCGCCCGGTAAAGGTGCTGTTATCGACGACGACACTGGCAATAAAGCCCTTTTCCTCACGATAGCGATAGGTCATGGTGTCTTCTACCTCGTCTCCGCTTCCCGCACAGTGCAGAAAATCAACGCCGTAACCAAGGTGTCCGAGCAGCGCCAGTTCGAAACGACGCAGCACAGGCTCAGGGGTGCCGGTTGCGCCAGCAAGTGCCTGAATACAGTGCAGGTAATCAAAGAAAAGTTCAGAGAAGCGGGTCTCATGTTCAAGAACCCGTGAGATGAGTTCGTTAACATACAAACCGCTGTAGAGCGTGATACCAGAAAGAGGAAGCGCCAGGGAGACGGCTTCAGCACTGCGCAGGGTTTTGACTTCCCCTCGCCCGCCAAAGCGGACCAGCAGCGGGGTGAAAGGCTGCAAGGCACCTTTCAGATTAGAACGTCTGGAACGTGCGCCTTTGGCAACAAGGCGCACGCGACCGGACTCTTCCGTGAAGACGTCCAGCATCAGGCTGGTTTCGCTCCAGGGACGACTATGCAGGACAAAGGCGCGCTGCCATCCATCCATATGCTCGTCGTCTTAGGTTACTGATCTTCGCCGTAACCGAGGCTGCGCAGCGCACGCTCATCATCGGCCCAGCCAGATTTCACTTTCACCCACAGTTCCAGGTGAACCGGTGCTTCAAACATGTCCTGCATGTCTTTACGGGCTTCGATTCCGATAGTTTTGATCTTGGCGCCTTTATTGCCGATCACCATCTTCTTCTGCCCTTCACGCTCAACGAGGATCAGACCGTTAATATCGTAGCCGCCACGCTCGTTGCTCTGGAAACGCTCGATCTCCACCGTCACAGAGTACGGCAGTTCAGCGCCCAGGAAACGCATCAGCTTCTCACGGATGATTTCAGACGCCATAAAACGCTGAGAGCGATCGGTGATGTAGTCTTCCGGGAAGTGATGAGTCGCTTCCGGCAGATGCTTGCGCACGATACCCGCGATGGTATCAACGTTCAGACCCGTTTCCGCAGACAGCGGGACGATGTCCAGGAAGTTCATCTGGCTGCCCAGCCATTGCAGGTGCGGCAGCAGATCGGCTTTTTCCTGCACGTTGTCCACTTTATTGACTGCGAGGATCACCGGCGTTTTGCCGTCGCGCAGCTTGTTCAGGACCATTTCGTCGTCCGGCGTCCAGCGGGTGCCTTCCACAACGAAAATCACCAGCTCTACGTCGCCAATGGAGCTGCTCGCCGCCTTGTTCATCAGACGGTTGATGGCGCGCTTCTCTTCCATGTGCAGGCCCGGTGTATCGACGTAGATCGCCTGATACGCGCCTTCAGTATGGATACCGACGATGCGGTGACGCGTGGTCTGCGCCTTACGCGAGGTGATAGAAATCTTCTGCCCAAGCAGATTATTCAGCAGGGTGGATTTGCCAACGTTCGGACGTCCGACGATGGCAATAAATCCGCAATAGGTTTTGTCGATGCTCATTCCAGCTCCAGCATTTTTAACGCCTGTTCGGCGGCAGCCTGTTCAGCCTTACGACGGCTTGAACCCGTGCCGACCACCGGTTCACTCAGGCCACTGACCTGGCAATGGATGGTAAATTCCTGATCGTGGGCTTCGCCACGCACCTGCACCACCAGATAGGATGGCAGCGGCAGATGACGACCCTGCAAATATTCTTGCAGACGCGTTTTAGGATCTTTTTGTTTATCGCCCGGGCTGATTTCGTCCAGGCGGGTCTGATACCAGTTAAGGATCAGCTTTTCTACGGTCTGGATATCGCTGTCCAGGAACACGCCACCGATCAATGCCTCGACCGTATCGGCAAGGATGGATTCACGACGGAAACCACCACTTTTCAGCTCACCTGGCCCCAGACGCAGGCATTCACCCAGCTCAAACTCGCGTGCGATTTCAGCGAGGGTATTGCCGCGCACCAGCGTGGCGCGCATGCGGCTCATATCACCTTCGTCCACACGCGGAAAACGATGATAAAGCGCATTTGCAATCACAAAACTTAAAATAGAGTCGCCTAAAAACTCGAGACGCTCATTATGTTTGCTGCTGGCACTGCGATGGGTTAATGCCTGTTGCAACAACTCCTGATGATGAAAAGTGTAGCCCAGCTTCCGTTGAAGCCGATTAATTACGATGGGGTTCATGCGATACCAATAAATGAATGCGTCAAAAATGCAGCACACGAAACCGACCTGAGAAAACCAACGCGGTTTCGTGTGCCGTGGCACCCTTGCAGGGCCAACCTTAAACTTCGGGGGAATATTCTATACACAACGACAGGGGATGTCGTTAGTTCAAAGAGATTTATCGCTGAAATAATTCACGTAGCGGCGAATAAAAGCCGCTACGTGTTATTTTTGGCGAAAATTAATGAATTCCGCCAATACGATTCAGGCGAACGCCGGTCGGCCACTCGCCTTCCTGCTTCTCAAAACTCATCCAGATAGCGGTTGCTTTACCGACCAGATTCGCTTCCGGCACAAAGCCCCAGTAACGGCTGTCCGCAGAGTTATCGCGGTTGTCACCCATCATGAAGTAGTGTCCCGGCGGCACAATCCAGGTCGCCAGTTGTTGGCCTGGCTGCTGGTAGTACATTGCCAGCTGATCCTGTGCGATGGGCACGGTCAGAATGCGGTGAGTAACATCGCCCAGCGTCTCTTTGCGTTCAACCAGACGAATGCCATTCTCTTTGGTTTCACCTTTTGGCACCTGGAAGAATCCGCTGGTCGCTTCACCGCCGTTACGGCGGGCGAAGGTCTGCACAAAATCAGCTGGCTCAACGTTGGAGTAAGTGACTGGCAGCGCATTTTCACATGCGGTGCCAGAGCTACAGCCTGGCTGAATGGTCACCTCTTTTGCCACCGGATCGTAGGTCACTTTATCGCCCGGCAGACCTACCGCGCGTTTAATATAATCCAGCCGCGGATCTTCCGGATATTTAAACACCACGATGTCGCCACGTTTCGGATGACCCGTTTCGATCAGCGTTTTCTGATAGATCGGATCTTTGATGCCATAGGCAAACTTCTCAACCAGAATGAAATCACCGATCAGCAGCGTTGGCATCATCGATCCTGACGGGATCTGGAACGGTTCATAGATAAATGAACGCACCACCAGCACAATCGCCAGCACCGGGAATACCGATGCCCCTGTTTCCAGCCAGCCCGGTTTTGGGCCGACTTTTTTCAGGGTTTTCGCGTCCAGCGCATCGCCCGTGGCTGCCTGCGCGGCAGCCTGACGTTCACGGCGTTTTGGGGCGAAGATAAACTTATCGAGGCACCACAACAGACCTGTCACCAGGGTAGCGATGACCAGGATCAGGGCAAACATGTTCGCCATGCCAACTCCTTAAGGTTATTTACCGTTACCGTCTTTACCAACATGAAGGATGGCAAGGAATGCTTCCTGCGGCAGCTCAACGTTACCGACCTGCTTCATACGCTTCTTACCTTCTTTCTGCTTCTGCAACAGCTTTTTCTTACGGCTGACGTCGCCGCCGTAGCACTTAGCCAGAACGTTTTTACGCAGCTGCTTCACGGTTGAACGGGCAATGATGTGGTTACCAATGGCCGCCTGAATCGCAATGTCAAACTGCTGACGCGGGATCAGATCTTTCATCTTCTCAACCAGCTCACGACCACGGTACGGTGCGTTATCGTTGTGGGTGATCAGCGCCAGCGCATCCACACGCTCGCCGTTGATCAGCACGTCCACACGAACCATGTTCGAGGCCTGGAAGCGTTTGAAGTTGTAGTCCAGCGACGCATAGCCACGGGAGGTAGACTTCAGACGGTCGAAGAAGTCGAGCACCACTTCTGCCATCGGAATTTCATAGGTCAGCGCCACCTGGTTACCGTGGTAAACCATGTTGGTCTGCACGCCACGCTTCTCAATACACAGGGTGATCACGTTACCGAGGAACTCCTGCGGCAGCAGCATGTGACACTCTGCGATAGGCTCGCGCAGTTCCTGAATATTATTCAGCGGTGGGAGCTTGGACGGGCTGTCGACGTAGATCACCTCTTTCGAGGTGGTTTCTACTTCGTAGACAACCGTCGGGGCGGTGGTGATCAGATCCAGATCGTATTCACGCTCCAGACGTTCCTGAATGATCTCCATGTGCAGCAGACCGAGGAAGCCACAGCGGAAGCCAAAGCCCAGCGCCGTTGAGCTTTCTGGCTCGTAGAACAGGGAGGCATCGTTGAGGCTCAGCTTTCCGAGCGCATCGCGGAAGTTTTCGTAATCGTCAGAGCTGACCGGGAACAGACCCGCATAAACCTGCGGTTTCACCTTTTTGAAGCCTGGCAGCGCTTTATCTGCCGGGTTACGTGCGCCGGTCAGGGTATCGCCTACTGGCGCGCCGAGGATGTCTTTAATTGCACAGACCAGCCAACCCACTTCGCCGCATTTCAGTTCGGTACGGTCAACCTGTTTGGGCGTGAAGATGCCCAGACGGTCAGCGTTGTAGACCTGGCCGGTGCTCATGACCTTGATTTTGTCGCCTTTACGCATGGTGCCGTTTTTAATACGCACCAGCGAGACAACGCCGAGGTAGTTATCAAACCAGGAGTCGATGATCAGCGCCTGTAGCGGCGCATCAGGGTCGCCTTCCGGCGGCGGAATATCACGCACCAGACGTTCCAGTACGTCCGGAACACCGACACCGGTTTTCGCCGAGCAGCGCACTGCATCGGTCGCATCAATACCGACGATGTCTTCAATCTCTTCCGCTACGCGCTCAGGATCGGCGGCTGGCAGGTCGATTTTATTCAGAACCGGCACCACTTCAAGATCCATTTCCATGGCGGTGTAGCAGTTTGCCAGCGTCTGGGCCTCTACGCCCTGCCCGGCATCCACCACCAGCAGCGCGCCTTCGCAGGCCGCCAGCGAGCGTGACACTTCATAAGAGAAGTCAACGTGCCCTGGGGTGTCGATAAAGTTCAGCTGATAGGTTTCACCATCGGAAGCTTTATAGTCGAGCGTCACGCTCTGCGCTTTGATGGTAATACCGCGTTCGCGTTCCAGGTCCATGGAGTCCAGAACCTGGGCTGCCATTTCACGATCAGACAGGCCACCGCAAATCTGGATAATACGGTCAGACAGCGTCGACTTACCGTGGTCAATGTGAGCAATGATGGAGAAATTTCTTATGTTCTTCATATATATGGATTTATTTACTCGCTATGCGGATTAAATCTTCTTGATGGACACAGCGGTGGACACTCCACAGTAACTACCCCATCAACGACTGGCATGCATATTACACTGTAGCGCCCAAATCGTCAGCATACGATCTCCTGTTCATTGAGTGATAACGAGTGCCTACAGTTAAGCAATGTAAATTAAATTGTTGGGCAGTCATCATCACCCAGCGCGCGGTTGATGAAGAACGTCACTCTGCCAAGCACCTCCCCCTTCCAGAGCAGCACCTTCGCTCGCTTCGCCATCATCTGTCATGAGTGACAGCCCCATCAGATTGGCAAACTGTGTGTGGCAGTCGCACAGAATCAACAACACATCACTTGGCGTCTTCTTCATTACAGGTTCGATTACCGCAAAGCCTTTATCAGTTTCGAAGCTCGCTCTGCAACTCTTACTATCGCCCCATCACCGGCCATTCGCCGCCCGTTTTGCATAAGACGGGCGGCAGTTTACTTTACTCGTTCTATTAAGGATATTGCGTGTTTTACTCAGCTTTTTTTATCTTCTTTTTCTGCCTCGTAAATTGCTCCTATACTTCAATTTTCACTCATTGTTCCGTACACAGCCAATAGAGCAGTCAAGTAATTCTATTTTGTAAACAAGCTTGGTAACCTGAGTCTGTCGCTGACCCAGTAAGTTTTAAGCCTATTTTCAAGAATCACTGAGGGGAGGTACTAGTTGAGATACCGAGTAGTTTATAAATTACGTTTTGAGTTAGCTTTTAGCTTTCACAACCGAAAACTCGCAAATCCATTTCAACACACTTATATACTTCCGCTTGTAAAGTATTGGACCAGACGTTGACATTCTCAATAACAATCAAGAGATTCTTGCTTCAACGGAAGTTGAATTAACCTTCCTCCACAAGCATAAACGACATGCCCTGCCGCTTAAAATTCATCACATAGTACAACATCATCACGGAAAAAACCGTTACAAGAGTTTACTTTCTCGGCGAATAATTTCACCACCCAGCCACTCTTGTTTGTATATCAACTGCCTGACAAATTCGTATCTCATACTCAGAGTCTTATCGTTCTTGGCAGATACAGAATCCATCAAGTTCACAACCTCAACAACTGCGTGATTTTTACAAATTGCCGTGGTTGCTTTATGGATATTATCAAGTCTTATCCTTGCTGCCTTTGATCTTACTCTATCAATTTTACCTTTGGTTTTTAGCCAATTTTTGCTGTATTTCTTTCTTCTCGCCAGTGTTTTATTGAGACGGATTAACTTTTTCCTTTCTTCCGCTTGGTAAGTGTTATCACCGCCAACCCCAGATGACAGATGAACGCTATTCACATTATTAAGTACAATTGTAGTTTTGATATCAGAGGGGTGTATTGGATCAGGAACTGTTTGATCTGTATTAAAACTGATATACCATTTCCCCTGATTAAGGGAAATAGTTGCATTTTTTAAATCACCAATGATTTCACGGCTCTTGCGATACTTTACCCAGCCGACTTTAGGGAGAGATACCAGTTTTTTTTCTTGATCTACTCTAACCCTTTGGCATGGTATACGGAAAGAATCATGCCGACCTTTCTTTTTAAACTTTGGATATTGTGATTTGCCGGTGAAAAAGTTTCTGAATGCTCTGTCTAAATCTCTTAACGATTGCTGTAAACACTGAGATGGAGCTTCTTTCAACCAAGAAAGGCTCTCTTCATTCTTCCATTGCACTAATTCAGAAGCCAGCTGATTGTAGCCTATGAATTTTTTACCCGAACGGTAACTCTCGTTAAGAAGAGCAAGGCCTTTGTTGTAAACAAAACGACAGGAACCAGCAAAGGCCAAAAAGTCAGATAACTGACCTTTGTTTGGTTCAAGCAAAAATTTGAATGCCTGTTTTTTAATCACAACTGGACCTGTATAAACGGAGCGGAACTGGTGAAATGCTAAATCATCGTGCGAGCTTTGATTAAAGGATTTGACTACTTTTAACGACCTTATTCAGCCAATAAAAAAGCCCCACATATATGGGGCTTTGACACTTAATATGAAATTAGCCTTGCAGCAGAGACAGAACCTGCTGAGGAACCTGGTTAGCTTTGGACAGCACGGAGTTACCAGCCTGCTGAATGATCTGCGCTTTGGACATATTCGACACTTCAGTCGCATAGTCGGCATCCTGAATACGGGACTGCGCTTCAGACAGGTTAGTGGTGGTGTTATTAAGGTTAGTTACTGCTGAGTTTAACTGATTCTGAACAGCACCTAAAGATGAACGGAACTTATCTACCATAGCGATTGCATCATCAAGCGCAGCCAATGGTTTGGCATTATCTGCAACGGTTTTGACTGTATTGGTTGGATCAGAAAGGTCCTTACCTCTCAGCTCAGACGCCTTATAAGTTTTACCGTCAGAGGTAACCAGTTCAGTTTTACCATCGGATCCACCAAGAGTGATAGCTGCGCCAGTTACAGTTGCACCTGAAGCATCGGTGTAGTTAATAGTTTTAGCATCTGCAACAGCTGCTGGATTGGTACCATCATAGTCTGTCGCATAGATTTCACCTTTTGCGTTTTGCAGACCGTAACCAGCGCTAGTTACGTTCCCTTTTGCATCTGTGGAGGAAAGTTTTACTAATTTCAGATCCGTGGTATCAACACCTGCGGTAGCAAGAGTCGCTTTTGCAGCAGTAACATCAGCAGCAGGGCCAGGGGTTGTAACAGTAGTCGCTGTCTGAACTTTTGCCGTACCGTCATTGGCCCCGAGATCTTTTGAGCCAACAGGTGTAGGTGTTTTAGCGCCCAGCGAAGCGGTACCATCTGGATTGACATTAATCTTATAGCTAGTGTTTTCGCTCGTAGTGTCAGAGTCAGTTACACTTGCATAGTAAGATCCATCAGTCTCATCAAGGAAAATATTGCCAAGAGTTGCACCAGTATCTAATGAAGTAAGAGCTACGGTACTGATAGCAGTAGCACTGTCAGCATAAGTTTTAGTAGAGGTTGCAGCGCCGGTGACAGCCGTTGTGGAAATTGTAGCTTTTGATGAAACATCAAAACCAGTCAACCCTAATGTTGCCGAGTCGATTTTCTTCAAATCAATGGTGATAGTTTGGCCATCATTCGCACCAACTTGGATATTCATTTTGCCATCTTTAGCCAGCACATTAACGCCGTTAAACTGTGTCTGGTTAGATACGCGGTCAATTTCTGACAGACGGGATTTGATTTCGTCTTGAATTGAAGACAGATCAGAAGCAGAGTTCGTGCCGGTAGATGCCTGTACAGTCAATTCTCGTACACGCTGCAAATTGTTGTTAATTTCTGACAGCGCGCCTTCTGTAGTCTGTGCTACAGAAATACCATCGTTAGCATTACGAGCAGCCTGAGTCAGACCTTTGATGTTAGAGGTGAAGCGGTTAGCAATAGCTTGGCCCGCTGCATCATCTTTTGCGCTGTTAATGCGTAGACCAGATGACAAACGCTCGATAGAAGAAGAAAGAGCTGACTGGTTCTTGTTGATGTTGTTCTGAGTGATCAGCGAGAGGCTGTTGGTATTGATGACTTGTGCCATGATAGTAATTCCTATTTGACTGAACTTAAATTAAGTTTACGGCTTCCACCATTTGGCTCCTGCGCCGCTATGTTCACTATCGGCAAAGTATTCTGGACCTTTAGAAGAAAAAGTGAAAACCGTCCCCATCTGCTTTCAGGCCCCAAGCGAAACAGAACTGTATGCTTGTGATAAGTTCGTCTTAACGCCCTTCAACCCACCATAATAAAGCCATATAATTCAATAAGTTGTGCATCGTAAATAAACTATCTCGTTTGACAAACTGGCTCCCTCTTATAAACCTCTAATCTCGGTAATGGTGCCAACTTACTGATTTAGTGTATGATGGTGTTTTTGAGGTGCTCCAGTGGCTTCTGTTTCTATCAGCTGTCCCTCCTGTTCAGCTACTGAAGGCGTGGTGCGTAACGGTAAAAGTACTGCCGGACATCAGCGCTATCTCTGCTCTCACTGCCGTAAAACATGGCAGCTACAGTTCACTTACACCGCTTCTCAACCCGGTACGCATCAGAAAATCATTGATATGGCCATGAATGGCGTCGGATGTCGCGCCAGTGCACGCATTATGGGCGTTGGCCTCAACACGATTTTACGTCACTTAAAAAACTCAGACCGCAGTCGGTAACCTCACGCATACAACCGGGCAGTGACGTCATTGTTTGCGCGGAAATGGACGAACAGTGGGGTTATGTCGGCGCTAAATCACGCCAGCGCTGGTTGTTTTACGCGTATGACAGGATACGGAGGACGGTTGTGGCGCACGTATTCGGTGAACGCACGTTGTCCACGCTGGAGCGTCTTCTGGGCCTGCTGTCGGCCTTTGAGGTCGTGGTATGGATGACGGATGGCTGGCCGCTTTATGAATCACGCCTGAAGGGAGAACTGCACGTTATCAGCAAGCGATATACGCAGCGCATTGAGCGGCATAACCTGAATCTGAGGCAACATCTGGCAAGGCTGGGCAGGAAGTCACTGTCGTTCTCAAAATCGGTGGAGCTGCATGACAAAGTCATCGGGCATTATCTGAACATAAAACACTATCAGTAAGTTGGAGTCATTACCCTAATCTCTTCATTTCTCAGCACTCAACAAGCGAGCATAACCCGATGCTCCGATGGTAAGACCTATCCAAGGCGCAAATGCTTAGCTATCTCATCGGATGGCACCTTGTTTTATCTGTCTTTTTTAGTAGGTGTATGTAAGATGGTTTTACATTACAGTCATTCTCTGTCTAATACATGATCAGGAGATTTGTTCAGTGAATGTTTCTGCCCGTTTTGTTATACTATTAAATCTTGCATGCGCTGCTTTATTATTTACTCTACTCAATGCCAGGTTTGATTTATTCTGATCAGGATCTCATTTTACTTACTCGAAATCCCTCCTAAGATTCATGCATGTACATATCTTACATCCAATCGAGTAGTAAATCGAAAATCATCAGGGAGAATAATGACTTGATAAAGGACGTGATCATTGACCATCGTCCTAACTTTCCATAAACAGGTGGGTATTTAGTGTATGAACCCTCGTCCAACTAGTTCCTTCCGATTACCCTTAAAGCACTTTTCATGGTGATGTTTTTCCTTGTTACATATTTGGATGCTTGTTTTAAGGCATTATTCATTGCTATTACAGTCACAGGCCTAGCTAACCCTTTAACTCGATTTGATCTACTCTGGAAAACATAAATATCAGAAGGATTGCAATCCTTTCTGTACGCAATTAACTTAGAAAGCAATAAATTTAATCTAATTGTTCGTGGCTCAAATTTTGGAGTTCCAGCCAAGTGCAGCATGTCATCTTCGATATCGGAATATCTAATAGTAATCACCCTGCTGCCTTCAGCACGGAGAGAAAACAATGTTAACCATAAGTCTGCCCATGTTGATGAGATTTTAGACAATTCAAAGTGAATAGCCCTAAACTCTTCAGGTGTAATAGAATCTGTTTTTGCCATGAATACCCCCAATGCTCAACCCAACCGCTTACCAAAATTTCAACAACTTTATTACATTATTTCAATACTTTATTACGAAAATTGGATTAAATGTTCAATATTTTTTTCCTCTACCCCTACCGCGCCGGAAATTTTTTATACAAGGTGCACACCGCAACGTCGTAAATAATCGCCACCTGCTTTCTGTCCATTCCGTTTGCGATCAGCCTGCCAGCCTGCGCCCATTGCTCAGGGGTTAACTTCGGCCTTCTGCCGCCTATGCGCCCTTTCTCCCGGGCTGCCGCCAGTCCTGCCCGGGTGCGTTCCACGATTAACTCCCTCTCCATCTCGGCCAGGGCTGACATGAAGTGGAATATGAAACGCCCCATTGGGCTGGAAGTGTCGATGCTGTCCGTAAGGCTTTTGAAGTGGATGCCGCGCTGCCGGAGTTCGTCGACCAGCATAAATCCGTAATTCGCACTATCTCCTCCTGAGGCCGCATTAGAACCGTTCCGATGGCGAACAGAAATATAGCTCCGCCATACATTATCATCAGTTATTCGGGCAGAACCTATTGTGGAAGGGTTGGTTGAAATATCATTAAACCAGCCAGTAGAAGATAAGGTTCCATCGATGTTGACACCAATTGCGGCCCCCCTGTTGCTACCCGTAGCTGGTTTGCATCGAAGGTGGCAAGCTGCCACATCTGCGCGAGGACTTCATCGGCACCGCCAAGCGTGCGCGCAATGGAGGCTTTCTGCTGTTGTGCAATAGCCTGGGCAACTGAAGTTTTCTGAAGGAGTTGATAACCAATTTGTTCAGCGGATTTTTTGCTGTAACCCGCCCTGATAGCTGCTTGTGTGGCGTTACCATCCTTTAGGTATTCCGCAACAAATAAGCGTTGCTGAGCAGTAAGTCCATCATCATCCATCAGCTCATTTGCGCTTTGTTCTTTCTGCGCAATGCGCACTTTTTTCTGCGCAGATTTTTGCGCAGTTTGCGCAGAAGTTTTTTTGATATATCGACGGGCGGTAGCGTAGTTCAGTCCCTGCGCTTCACACCATTCCTTTGGTGATACGCCGGTTGCGGCATGTTCGGACAGGAACCGTTGCTGAAGTGACCTGCTCCCCGTTGATTAGTACACCCCGATGTTAGTAATGTCTTCATAAGCCACATGAGGACATCCCCATGAAGAAGCGTTTTTCCGACGAACAGATCATCAGTATTCTCCGCGAAGCCGAAGCTGGGGTACCCGCCCGTGAACTCTGCCGCAAGCATGCCATTTCCGATGCCACGTTTTACATCTGGCGTAAGAAGTATGGCGGTATGGAGGTGCCTGAAGTTAAGCGCCTGAAGTCGCTTGAGGAAGAGAACGCCAGACTCAAGAAGCTGCTTGCCGAAGCCATGCTGGATAAAGAGGCGCTTCAGGTGGCTCTTGGGCGAAAGTACTGACGACAGACCAGAAGCGGGAAGCCGTGATGTTGATGTGTGATGCGACCGGTCTGTCGCAACGTCGTGCCTGCAGGCTTACAGGTTTATCCCTGTCGACCTGCCGCTATGAGGCTCACCGTCCGGCTGCTGATGCGCATTTATCAGGGCGCATCACTGAGCTGGCACTGGAGCGCAGGCGTTTTGGCTACCGTCGTATTTGGCAGTTGCTGCGCCGTGAAGGGCTTCATGTTAATCATAAGCGCGTGTACCGGCTTTATCACCTCAGTGGCCTGGGCGTAAAACGCAGAAGACGTCGTAAAGGGCTGGCAACAGAACGTCTGCCGCTGCTCCGTCCGGCGGCGCCCAATCTGACCTGGTCGATGGATTTCGTCATGGACGCACTTTCCACCGGTCGCAGGATCAAGTGTCTTACCTGCGTCGATGATTTCACAAAGGAATGCCTGACGGTCACTGTTGCCTTTGGGATTTCAGGCGTTCAGGTCACGCGTATTCTGGACAGCATTGCACTGTTTCGAGGCTATCCGGCGACGATAAGAACTGACCAGGGGCCGGAGTTCACTTGCCGTGCACTGGATCAATGGGCCTTTGAGCATGGTGTTGAGTTGCGCTTAATCCAGCCGGGCAAGCCAACGCAGAACGGATTTATTGAGAGCTTTAACGGACGATTTCGCGATGAATGTTTGAATGAGCACTGGTTCAGCGATATCGTTCATGCCAGGAAAATTATTAATGACTGGCGGCAGGATTATAACGAATGCCGCCCGCACTCCACGCTGAATTATCAGACACCGTCTGAATTTGCAGCGGGCTGGAGAAAGGGTCATTCTGAGAATGAAGATTCCGACGTTACTAACTGAGTGTTGTATCTAATCGTGGGGGCAGGTCAGAAGCTCTCCCCAGTCCGGTTTTGCCATTATTCACTCCAATAAAAAAAGCCACCAGCGAGTGCCAGTGGCTTGAATGTGGTAATCAGAAATGGGTTCGAACCGTTGGGACAAACAATATTAAGCGCTCACCCGCTGGATTAAAGTAGCATCACGCTTCGTCTGGCCGATATGAACTCCTGTATCACTCTACTGACGTATAGAACCAAGCATGACCCATCCTACTGCTACGCGCCAGTCTCGCTGCTTTCAACCAATCAGAGCATCATAAGCCTCGATAATTTCTTTCCTGCTCACGTATCTGTCGGCTGCCACCAATATGGCTCCACTTTCGCCTTTCAGAAAAGTTGAAAAAAAAATCACCACATCCAAACACCTCACCTCATTATTAGCATACAGATAAAGAATCTTGCTCCGATAACTTCGAATTTTCAGCAACTTAGCAGGATCATCATCAGCAAAAATCAATAACTGTGCCATAAAATCTCCTTCTACACATAATTCCTTACAAGAGAAGATTGTTAGTCCCATGAACATTCAATCACATTGACGAATCTTTTGCCTGTGATATACGTTACCTTTAATAGCCCAAAAGTCTTTTTTAACTCATACACCTGAATTCAATTCTGAAAGAAGTGAAAATGGCAGCAAACAAATCACCAGGAGTTTAAGTTTATTTAATTAGTTATAGTGCAGAATGCTTAACCCTGTATATAGAGTTCGCTTCTTCGCACTTTTCTTTCAAGTATATGAACCGGGTGGATACTTCACTGTTTGAGCAGTTCGTCACAATGCAGTAACCCTCTACCCACGCCTTTTCATCCTTTTCGGCAAACAAACTTTCGAAAATGGCAACCCAAGTGCTGTTAGGCATGCGTTCCAGTTCAAAATACTTCATTGTCCCTCCCTCACGAAGGGTTCTGTACTCATCCAATCCTAAGATTTTCATACTGCATCTCACGGTCTTTTTAATGTTATGATTTCTAGCATCATATCCAGGCTTTTCCTACCCCAAAATCCATGGGACTCTGCATTTTATCATCATTAGCAACCAGCAGATGAGCTTTGTAATAGATGAAGAATGCGCATAAGAAAGCCATAGCTATTCATGTGACATGCCTGTCCTCAGTATTGGATTTAGGTTACCTTCTGGATAAAAACTTACCCATCAACATTAAAAATACAACGATTCCAACAGGCACTCCAACAATAGGTGTAGCGAACGCGCTTACTCCCACGGCGGCAACCATACCTCCCAAAGTACTAAACATGATGGGTATGATTAACATAATGATAGCCTGGGGTATTCCTGCCTTCCAGAGGAGTAACACCATAATGACAACAAAGAACACCATGAGAAAAGGCATTGTTTGCCCCCTTAATTAAACACACTCTCTATATAACGACCATTTGGAAAATTTATTTAGTTATCTTTCAATTAAGGCCTACTTGCAGTTCGCCTGCCACGCTTTGTTATGCGCCAGGATGTCGCGCTTCGTCTGCCTGTCCAGTACATCCCAGTCGTGCGCTGTGCAGTAGATGGGTTTAACCCAGTCGCAAGACGTATCGGCTACCTCAACCCTTACGGGTCCAGTTGTCCCGCAGCTCGCGATCAACATCGTCGTCAGACATATGGTTAACAGTCTGCTGTACATTGCTGGCCTCTTTCGTTGCTTCTACCCGGCGTTCGGCTGCTGCGACCGTTGCCGCTGCGTTATCTTCGGTGCGCTGCTGGTCGGCTTTCACTTCAGCTTTGCTGGTGCCGCGAATATGGCCCAGGCCAAAAGCGCCGGCGATAGCGGAAATAACCAATGCGACCAGCCCAATTATCGTTTCGATCCCCACATTCACCTCACACCAGAACGAATTTCGCCAGGTTAAATAGTGCGCGGCGTTTATCCAACCCGTTTCTGCCCCCATTGATAAGAAGCGTCACGCGTTCCACGTCGCCGGAATGAAGAAGGCAACCGCGGGAGGCATAGAACCATGCAGCAGAGCGCGCGGCGTATTCATCCTGTTCAAGCAGCTCCGGATGGGTAACAAGGTCCAGTTTCAACGCGTGACCACAACTGCGATAGTTACTCAGGCCGGTAACCTGTTTCAGCCCGCGACCGCGGTATTTCCATCCATCACCGGCAGCCTGATTGCCCAGGTGTTCTTTTCCCCACTCACCGCCGTAAACCAGATTAGCGATCGCTTTCTGATTAGCCGAGTGCTCTGCCGTTCTGCCTAGTGCGGCGGCCTGCTGTGGAGTGATGCGGCGGCTGCCGAACGTCGGCACTAAGTTTTCTGCCGCATAATTAAGATTTTCCACCACACGGGTAAATCTGGAGCTTTCATGCCCCATCTGGGCAATAAACATGGCCTGGTCAAGCGGTGCGGTGATGCCGTATTCCTTCATGGCGGCGTCGATATGCGGAAACCAGCGCGCAGCTAATCCGGCGCTGATACCAGCCGCCTTCTGAAATTGTGATTGGTTCATTAGTGCCTCAGATGATCAACCAGACGTGCAACGTTGCCTTTGACGGCCACCAGCACGGAAAGGAATATGATATTGGCCGCAATGGTGGCCCATGATGAATGCGGGTAGATCCCACACAGGTACGCCAGCGGTACAGCGCTGTAAGTGACGGTAATCAGCCAGGCTAAACGCGAAATCCATGGCCGATGCCGCGAATCACCACGGCGGTAAAACATCAGAGTAATTACAACTCCGGCGCAGAGCAGCGCGTTGATAGTTGCTGTTGGGTCATTTAGTACCACCTGAACCTCCCCGGCGCGTTATCAGCGCCACCAGCGAGCCGATGTCCTGCTTGTTCAGGAACGTAAGGATTTGAACGGCTAATGCAGAAGCTATTACGGCACCAATAGCATCCAGAGGCTTCTCGGTGTACCCCGTCCAGGATGTGAGTTTTGACCCCAACAACCCCGAACAAAGAATGCCGACGATATACGACACGAAGAAGTAGGCCAGGCGACGTAACACACTCAGGTCAGCTGCTGTCGCTATGTAGAATACTGCGCCTGCAAATGCTCCAAAAACAACACCGTAATCAGTTCCGGTCAATAGACCGTAAACACTTGCTCCAGTCAAAGCTAAACCGGCCAGCCCTGTGCCGGAAAATGGATCGGACATAGGTCTCCCCTCATATAGCTGTGTATCCTCTCAGTAATGAGGGGAATAAAAAAAGCCCGCACGGGAGCGGGCAACGAATGCAGATATTTATTTTTTTCAATTTCAGAACGAAGATTATCGGCAGTCTTGGGAAATACTTTAGACAATAAAAACCCGGCGCGGTGGCCGCGTTGATGATCACTTGTTTACTTTTTCCAATGCAGATTCGTAAGCGTCTTTCTCATCAAATAGAGTCGTTACCGCTAAAACCTTACCAATCTGCTGCTTGAGCGCCTTGACGCCAACCTCAGATAGGAACTGGTGGATCTTGTCTCCGGGTTTTCCGAATTCATCTTTGCTACTTTTAGCAAGGTCAAGAATCTTACCTTCGCTTTTGGCCAAGGGCTTGTAAATTTGCTCAATAGTCAATTTTTTGAATAAGAATGGACGCCCTCGTCCTGGCTTGTTTAATTGATAAATTTTGTACCAAGCCTCATAAAGTTCGTTGGGAAACTCTTTCTCATACTGCCTAGCTTCTTCCCTAACAAATGCTTTGAAGAGATCAATTACTTGCTGTACTTCAGGTTTGAATCCAGCTACAGCGTAAGCAACGTTAGTAATACCAACCTTTGCCGCCGAGTTAACTAAGTCTTGAGCTTGCATAGCTGCATTTAGTCTAGATGCTGGAAGATCGCCACTATCTTTAGCTGCCGTAAGGGCTTTGCAAATATCAATTACTACTGAAATATCATATCCATGTCCGCCAGTAAAAGAACCGAGTACTGCGCCATCGTTCTCCCATTGAAAAATATAAGGATTTTCCATTTTCTCAAGCAAAACTGCGTCTACGTAATCTTGCATATATTGAGCGTTAAGAACTCGGTCGATATCTTTTACTCGCTCCCCTAGACCAATGAGTTTTGCCAGCCCGGTTTTAGTTACCACAGCCGTTTTAGATTCATTGTCTAAAACATAACACTCAGTATCAATGCCAAACTCTTCCATAAAGCTTCCCTTGTGGGTTGCTTTCAACGGCTTGTCTTTCCATCTTGCTGCCGCTGCTTTTTTGGCAATGTCAGAACGCTGCTCTTTAGTAAGAGACTTCGCCCTAGCAATCCCGCCCTTAGCTTTACCCTTTGGATCTTTCTTATCGTCTGACATATGCAAGCATTTTTCACTATTTTATGCTTGCATAGTCAAGAGCATATAAAAGGCCGCTGGATGGTAGCCTTCAGTAAACTAATGTTGTTGTGCTTAATTGTACGCCATCGAGGATTCGAACCCCGAACCACGGAGATAGAAGCTCCGTGCTCTTTCCAGTTGAGCTAATGGCGGAAAAAAAAGACCAGCATTGGGTTGCTGGTCATGGGTCATGCAGTTGTCTCTGCGAAGCGGGTGTATCCCCCACCCAGTGTTATCAGTATCGAGAGCATTATCAAATGCCATAAAAACTATAGCACTGATGAAAAAATACACTCTGTCAAAGGCCATCAGAAATGACCTTTTGCTCATAACGGGAAGCCAGCTCTCCCGAATGCTTAGTGTCACGCCTAAGCAGGGCATGAAAGCAGGCTTTCCGTTGTGTTTAAAACGAAAAAACCCCGCGGTATTAACCGCAGGGCTTTAAGGATTTCTTGCTGGTCGGAACGAATGAACGGATTCCCAGCGTTAGAGTTGATGCTAGCCGAAAATTCCGCAGACCTCAACACCTTTTTTCTCTGACAATTGAGCTTTATAGAAAATCAGCCTACATCGTAACTGACTTTAAGGCGCTGTCTGCATAACCTTCTTGCCTGTGGCATTCTTCCACCAGCAATTCAAACAGCGGTTGCAGCTGACCGTAAGCGGTGGTTTTTTTTACATCCCATACGGTGCGGACGCCCTCCAGCACATTGGAAAATTTTAGCCGGGCGTAACCTCTCCCCGTGCAACGGTCACACACCTTCATGACCGGCACGCCCTGTTCCTCTGTCTTTTTCTTATCCAGCACCCTCCCTTTCCCGTGGCAGCGACACGCATTGCTGATAACGCCTTTGCCGTTACACGCTTTGCACAGAACGCGCGCGCTCTCCCGAACTGATTTCCACTCCTCCCAGTATGAGGGGTAAACACCCTTTGTAACTTTTGCCCATTTTGGCGGCTTGCCGTCAGGGTATTGGATTTTGTTGGTGAATACCTCGACTTCGGTAAAACCGCTACCATCGCAGCAGTCACATCTGCGAACGCTTGCCGCACTACGGGCGTAATCCTGGTATGCAAAAGCACACATAATTTCGAGAACGCGCTGCCGGACTTTTTCATCGAGTTCTGTAACTGATTTAAAGCGTCGGCATAGGTCCAACGATGCTCCATAAAGCGCCTCCATTGCCCGGTCAGGGCTGCTGATACCAATTTTTGCAAGGTATAAATCGAATCCAAACCCACACTTGGCGTTAACCATTCCAAGCGCGGTCATAACATCAGTTCCGGTAAGATTGTCGGTGGCAGTCGCCCTCGAGGAGTCACTGAACATCGGTGATTTTGGCGCGAAATATTTAGCTATTGATTCGAGGTTCATTATGCGGCTCCTGCTGAATGATAGATTCGAACAAAATTACGAAGGATGCGGTAGTCCACCAGCACTGATCCCCGGTACTCGCTGTTTAATTGATTTGGTCATATCCAGCCCTCAGTGAATGAAAAATGAGATTACAGCATGAAAATATTATTTTCAATCATGTATGAAAAAAATCTTTGCAATGCACTATGAAAGGCTACCTTGTAGAATGAATGCCATGAAAAAAGCACCTCATGAAGCGTTCGCCTACCGACTTCAGCTCATCAAAGATGAATTCGGCTGGAACATGTCTGATATAGCCAGGAGAGCCATGGTTACTCCCCAGGCAGTTCAGCAATGGGCTAAAGGTGAGTCAGCGCCTCGAGGTGTAAGGTTGAAACGCCTTGCAGCTGCCACAGGTAAACCAGAGCACTGGTTTTTTATGCCGCCTGATGCAGGTGATGATGACCTGAGCATGCATAAACCTCCACGGCAACTGGATGAAAAAGAAATCGCTTTGCTCTCATTATTCAACCAGATGCCTGAAGCTGAAAAGCTTCGCCTCATCGTTCACGCAAAAGCTACTCTTAAAGAGTTAGATCTCCTCAAGGATGACGTTACCAACATCATCCAAAGCTTTCAGAAGTAAAAATCACATCTTTTTTTTCATTGCATCCAATAGTTTGGATGCATTGACACACCCTTAATTGAAAATTTATATTTCATTCCGCTTGCTAGATGTAAATAATATTTGTATTGTTATCTCCATCGATAACAAGCGCATCGTTGTCAGGTAATAAACGTTCCGCTGGCCGGCGACAAGGCAAAGAGGATGAGATGATTGATTTTGCACGCAAACCAGCACAGCAGC
The DNA here is from genome assembly GCF_050030335.1 of Enterobacter cloacae complex sp. 302F9. NCBI lineage: Bacteria > Pseudomonadati > Pseudomonadota > Gammaproteobacteria > Enterobacterales > Enterobacteriaceae > Enterobacter > Enterobacter cloacae complex sp. 302F9. The sequence goes on from NZ_JBLGUC010000001.1 coordinate 3,525,821, forward strand.
AGGCCGTTCGCCTCAACTGGATTACAGTCAGAATCCGCCAGCTTTGTTACTTACTGGCTCAAAAGGGTACTCCGTAATGAACACTTTATTTGCACTGGTTCTGACTGTTATCTCCCTCAACGGTGAATCGCAGGATGTAGTAATCGATGTATATGACAACCAGCAACAGTGCCAGGCAGCTGCTATCGAGCAAAACGTGAATGGTGAGTGCTGGCCTGTAGAGGGAATTATTCGTAACGGCGAGATCCCGGCAAGCCTGTAAGGAGCGGAAATGAAGAAAGAATGCGGATACTGCCGCAAGCCTTTTGAAGCGGGGAAAGAAGTTAAACGCACCTTGCTTTATTTTTGTGGCAATAATCTTGCCCGTAAAGAAAAAGAGTATTGCTCAAAACAGTGTGCTGAAAAAGACCAGATGGCACACGAAGCGTAATTAGCAGCCCTGTAATTTGAAAAAAATTCGCCATTTATTTGGCGTGGATTCTTACACCCTGAATAAACCAAAAGGAACATTCTATGGAAATCGTAAAAGTCGAATTAAATCTGAAAGCAATTAACAAAAGCATCGCTTTATTCAACTGCGACAAGAAAGTATCTGGCCTGATTCATACCACTGAAAACGGCGAAACCACCATCGTACTTGATGGGGGTTATGTTCTTGACTCGTTCGACTGTCCGCACTGCGCTATCGAGGCTATCAGCCTGCTGGCCGTGAAAATTAAAGATGGTGAAAAGAGCGGGCACGGCAGCTATCGCCAGCACAAGCGCAACTTCATGGAGCGTGCATTCATCACTGTCCATTAAAAAGCCCACCGAAGTGGGCCTGCCTGTCCGGTCTCACCGACCAAAGCGAACCGGACATCCCCAGGTAAATACGAGGTGTCTTTCAGGCACCTCCAGTCTACACGATAAGAGGATTATGTGTCATGACTAACACGAACCCTGTATTTCTTGTTCGAAGAGCAAAAAAACAATCTGGTCAGCCTGATGCAGTTTTATGGTGCAGCGAGGACTTTGAAACCGCTAATGCCACCCTGGATTATTTACTGCTTAAGTCCGGTCGCAAATTTAAAGACTATTACAAAGCGGTCGCAACTAATTTCCCTGTTGTAAACGAACTTCCACCGGAAGGCGAAATCAGTTTTACCTTCTGTGATTATTATCAGCTCGATAAAGGCAAAATGAACTGGGAGCAGATCCCTGGGGTTTCTCTGCCCGAGCATCCTGCAACACAAAAAGCGGAAATGGCCGAAGCCACGGTCGTTAATGGCGTTGACACGTCTACTGGTGAAATCGTCGACGAACAGGCTTTTAACGAGGCTGATGCAGTTCCTCCGACCAATTCTGATCTGAAGATTGACGAAGGCGACGACGAAAACACGCGCTACCCGATCGTGCAAATGTCGTTCCGCAAGCAGCTGTTGTCGCAGCTTACGTCGGATGAACTTCGCTATCACCTCACGCAGGCGGAGTATCAGGAAATAAGCACGCTGGAAATGGACACTGATAACGGATACGTCCAGAACCTGCTGCTGGCAGCCGCAAGCGTAGAAAAGATCCAGACTCTGGATATGCCATTTCTGTGGAAATACACCAGAGCCGTCAGAGACGTTTTTGATATGGAGAAACGTCACGAACTCTCTCTGATTTTGAAGTTTACGCAAGTATGGGCAGAAACATCACACCTCGATCGTGGAATTTTGACAAAAGAATGGGCCAAAGGTAACCGCATCAGCGCCGTGCAGCGTACTGACTCCGGTACTAATGCCGACGGGGGCTATAAAACGGACCGCGGCGAAGGGGCGCACCATACGCTTGATTCTCTTGATCTTGAAATTGCCTGCGCCCTGCTACCCATGGATTTCAACCCACACGAAATACCAGGCAGCGTGCTGCGCCGCGCGAAGGAGATCGTCGCTAAAAAAGAGGAACCGTGGAAATCGTGGAGCAACATCCTGCGTAATCAACCGGGGGTGCTGGCAGTGAACCGCACAGCAATCTTCAATCTCGTGCGTATCGCTCCTGAGAACATCCACAAGACCCCTGCTACTCATCTGGAATTTGTTAATCGAACAATGACCACAAATTTCAACTCCACGACCGAGTTAATGCCGCTGCCTTCTGCCGCCCCAGTTATTTCACGTGAAGACGTGGACAAGCAGCTGGCAGCCGAACGTGGAGAATTTGTCGAGGGTATTAGCGACCCAACAGATCCGAAATGGGAAATAACCCACCGTATGACCACCACTACTCACGAAGAGAATTTACAACGGATTCGTGAAGAAGGTGCGCGCCGCGCTGAGGAAATGAAAGAGCAGCCGGAAATCACAAGTATGGGCAACGGCATGTTTTCCATTGAAGGCCTGCTCAACCAGAGCGCCTCAAATGAAGCAGAAAAAACGGAAGTGGAGACCACCAGCAATGTGCAGGTTCAAGAGAATAACAGTAATGAAGAACTGACTTGTGATGCGCTGTCACCGGGCAAAGTCGTATTGCAGCCAGGTGAAAGCAGTGCTGACACTGGTGAGGAACCAGCTACCGTAGAGCCGTCTGCCGCTGAGATTCTGGCCACCAGCGCGCCGAGTCTCGCCAGCCAGGACAGGGATGATGCAACCCAAATTCCTGATTCAGTAGACCAGAACGAACCAGAATCGGCACAAAACGAACCAGAAGTGCATCAGGAAGAACCAGCTGTTGAATATCCTGCTTATTTCGAGCCAGGCCGCTATGAAGGTCTTCCGAACGAGGTTTATCACGCCGCTAACGGCATCAGCTCTACCCAGGTAAAAGATGCGCGCGTGTCGCTGATGTACTTCAATGCGCGCCACGTTGAAAAAACCATCGTCAAAGAGCGCTCCGCAGTTCTGGACATGGGCAACTTAGTGCATGCGCTGGCGTTGCAGCCTGAACAGCTGGATGCAGAGTTCAGCATTGAACCGGTTAACCCATGGGTCTATGTGATCAAGTTTAAGCGTATCGAAGGAGATGGCCATGCGACTGATTAACCGAGGTAACCAGCAATCCCCGTTAGCGCGTCAGGCATGCGACATCGCGCTGGCAGCCCACCAGCAAAGATACGGCGACTATGGGCGCAGCAAGATGAAAGAGACGTATACGGTGAAGGTTGAAGGCGTGAAGGTCTGGGTGGAGGTGGTGAACCGCAAGGCGAGCTATGTGGCCACGGCAATGACAGGCATGCGCCGCTTGCGTGCCCTTCCCGGCCAGGCGTCCTGATAAAGAATTATCAAACGGCCCCGGTTGGGGCCCTTGGAGAACGAAGATGAGCAAAGCAACGAATAAATTTGAGCTGATGAGCACTAAAGACATCTGCGGGCAGCTGTGTATTTCCTCACGTACGCTCGAACGCTACAGGAAAAGAGCCCCAAACGAGAACCCTTTCCCTGAGCCAGATTGCGCTTACATGGGTGGACCCAATAAATGGCTCAGAACCAAAGTCACCGCCTGGCAGATTAAAGAGATGTCACGATCAACCCGTAAGCCGATGTCTCACCTGAACCTAACCCGTGATGATAAAGGCCGTCTCACCCGACCTGACGCGGCGTGAACTCCAGAATGTCGGGCTCGACGATGCTCATAAGTCGGGCCCACCACTTACCATATGCCACTCTCATTTCCTCAACATAGGTGTGCTTGTCGTACACTGACCACACACCAGGCAGTTTGTGGCCAAGCATTATTTCGGCGATATGCGGCTCGGTTAGCTCTGAGAAATTCGTTCGCGCAGTCCTGCGCAGATCATGAATAGTAAAGTGTGGGACCTGCTCGTTATAGGCCTTGAGCATGAACTTAACCAGGTTACTGCTGATGCTCATATGGAAGCCTTCACTCATCGGCTTGTCTTCATATTTTGAAAAAACAAAGCGTCCTGGCGCCAGCTCAATGGCCCGTTTTATCAGCGGGAGCATTTCCGGGATGATAGGTCGAATTATCGGTTTCTTTGTCTTCCGCCCTGTCTTGTGGTTTTCCCATGGAACAGTCCAGATCCCTTCTTCAAAATCAAAGTGTGCGACTTCAGCCTGCCGGAGTTCGCCAACCCTGCACGCCCATATCAGAGACAATTTATAGAGGATCTTGTTTCGCTCAATGAGGCGGGAATCCTCAATGGCTCGCCAGACAATCGCCAGTTCTTTACGGTCCAGGGTTCGCTCACCCATTTGTTTCTGGATGCCGAAATCACGCCCAGACATTTCTGACAGCGGGTTAACTTCCAGCAGTTGCCGTTTCACTGCCCAGGAATAACACTGTCGGCCGTTGCTGATCACGCGCCGGGTGATCTCGCTGTAACCCTGGGCCAATCTGTCCAGGACAGTGAGCCAGTTGTGTAGCGTGAGCTGATGCGCAGGGTATTTCCCGAGCTTGGGGAAAACGTGCAGTTCAAACGAGCGGAGGACCTGCCCGGCTGATTCTTTCTGAATGCAGACCATTGAGTGCCATTCACGGAACAGCTCTTCGAAGGTGTACTGGCTGTTAATCTTGGCTTTATCGAGGCTTTGCCTGATCCGAGGGTTTTCGCCACGGGCAAGAATAGCTGCCCACTTTGCGACTTCATCGCGCGCGGCTTTTAATCCGAACTCCGGATAGCTGCCGATCGTCATCTTGTCCTGTTTGCCCAGGAAGCGGAATCGGTAGAAAAAAGTAACGGCCCCCTTTTTGGAGATGCGTACCCACAGACCATCACGGTCTGCCTTTTCTTCAACTTTGTCTCGTTCGCGCCCAAGGCACGACTTTAGATAACTATCTGAAATAGCCATGATTTGTCCCTGCGTGTGTCCATCAGAACGGGAGGTTATGTGTCCATCATAGAATATGGACGCACTGGTGGACACAAAAACCATGACTTATGATGTCGTAGGTTGACTGTACATGCAAACAGTATAATTTTTGGAAAGGCTGATTTGATGGGGATCTTGAGGCGTTTTTGTCGGAGGTTTGCGGAGGCTGGCGGGGTATCAATTATCGATGTGAGCAATGATCGAAAAGTTACGTATGTTCTTCATATAGTTAAATAATTATGCCTTACGAATTCCTGGAGGCCGCTGTTCTTAGCCTGACGTTTTTCAGTGCGAAAACGCAGCATTCTACACTACATCCTCGTCAGCTGGAAATGCACTTAGAGCCAGGTATAGCGCGAAGAGACGGCGTTTTCTTTATTGCGATGTAAATAATAATAAAGCCCGGCAGATTACCGGGCCTCAGAAGAGAGCGTCTCAACACGAAGTTGGTCGGGTGCCAGTGCAACGCTGAGGATAACGGGCTGCCACGCTTCCCGGGCGGCAAGCCTTGGGGAAACGCCTTTAGCAAGCCAGAACCCGCCCACGCCGCCCAAAGCGGCCCCGCACATGGCGGCCAAATCTGTGCCGAACAGCATCTGGAAAACCCCGCCCATCACGAACAGACCTGCCAGCGGAGAAAGGTAAACCAGCATGGCGGAAGTGAGCAGGCTACCTTCAGCGATGCCCAGCTCCACTTTTTGCCCTGCCACCAGCGGCTGATCGCTCGGCACAGCAATAGTGTGCGACGTTTGCGGCCCCAGCTTATTCAACACGCGGCTGCCGCAACCGGCTCGCGAAGCGCAGCTGCTGCATGATGCTTTAACGTCACAGCTGACAAGCGCTACGCCATCCTGCCAGGATACGACCGTGGCCCACTCTTTAATCATTGCGCAGCCCTGAATTTAATGCTGTCTGAAATACGTTTTGCCGTTGGCGGCGGTAATTCACCGACAATGGTAATTTCCGCATTATCGCGCACCGTCGTGCTGACCGTCCGGCGACCGGTACGGAGCATCTGTTCGGAACTGTTCGCCGTAGCGCGATTGATATTCACCGAGAAGCTAAACAGCCCATCGGAATAGAGTCGCGACTCAACCGGTGTTTCGATGGTTGGGAGCTGGCGACGGCTGCTGGAAACTTCGCTGAACCCTTGCGGGATCCAGGATGGTACCCAGTTAAAATTGACAGAATCGCCGGCAGGCACGGAAAGCAAAGGAGGCAGGCTGGCTTTGGCCAGATTCTGCATGCTGTTGCCAACCTGACTGTTCACATCGAAGGAGATCACGCGGAACTGCTCCAGCGTCTCACCGTCGCGATCGAGCAGATCAACGCGCATCGGCAGCTTCGTCTCTGCGTCAATCCAGACGATATAGCTGTAACGTGTCCCATCCCGCGCGACAACGCGGATCACTTCGCACAGCCTGTCGGCAATACGCGTTCGCCCCACCGAGATAAAATCATAGTAGGGGGCGAGACGTTTAAAATCGGTGTAAATGAGCGACGGCAGGGAGTCAACGATGTAGTCACCATTGAGCGTAAACGGCTCAAGGCCAGGCTCGAAATAGCTGATTTCGTTCCCACGCTGGACCACTTCCCGACGCGGGCCATCCATCTGTAAAAGCTGGGCGAGCGGCTGGTTATCAAGGCGGGCGTGGCGATAGCGTAACGATTCGACACCCTGCTTATTGATGCTGATAAATGCCAACTCGTAATTGAGTGACTGGCTGGCCAGATTCATTTGCTGCAACAACGCCCCGGATGAAACATCAGCCGAGGCGTTAGCAGAGAAGAACAGGCTACCCGCCATCAAAGACATGGCGAACCAAAGTTGCTTCATTACTGCGATTGCGTTCCTAAAGTTTGGTTTCCTGGCACCTGCACAGCAGCCTGCTGGGTTTGGGCCTGCTCAAACTGAAGCTGCTCGGAGTGCAGACGGCGCTGCAACTCGTAATCCTGCAACATCGCATTAATGCGACGGCGCTGCTCCTGTACCTGCTGTTGCTGTCCGCCGCTTGCGGAGGCATCTGCCGGTACGCCCAGGCTAACCGGGCTGGCTTTACCCATCATCGGCAGCGTATTGAACACTGGCGCTTCAGGCTGCTGATTGGCTTCAGACTGAGTATTATAGTGCTGGACCCCAACGATAACTGCAAGCGATACGCACGCAGCGACCCCCATTTGGGTGAGCTGGCTGGCCCATGGACGCACCTTGTGCCAGAACGGCATTTTCTGCCATTGGTGAGGTGCAGGCTGCGCTTCAGGAATCAGCGGCGTGGTCTGATGAACAGGTTCGTTCTCAATGGCCGCCATAACGCGTGCTGAGATATCGAAATGGAGAACCTCGCTGGTATCACCGCGCAGAGAGTCGCGGATAAGATGATAGCTCTCCCAGGTCTGTTGCATTTCGGGAGAATGAGACAACTCATCGAGCAGCTCATTATCCAGCGTTTCACCATCCATTAAAGCGGAAAGTTTTTCTTTCTGCATGCCTAATACCTTTTCCAGTATCCCGCTATCGTCAACGCCTGATAAGCGGTTGAACTTTATTATCAATGGCTTCTCGCGCACGGAAAATTCGTGAACGAACCGTGCCGACCGGACAATCCATGATGGCGGCTATCTCTTCATAGCTTAGGCCATCCAGCTCCCGTAACGTAATTGCCATGCGTAAATCTTCCGGGAGCGACTCGATCGTGCGAAAAACGATTTGTCTCAGTTCTTCTGACAACATTAAGTTCTCAGGGTTCGAAATTTCTTTCAGCGCGCCGCCACTTTCGAAGTTTTCTGCGTCGATAGCGTCAACGTCACTTGAAGGCGGACGACGGCCCTGAGCAACCAAATAATTCTTAGCCGTATTGACTGCAATACGATACAGCCAGGTATAAAAAGCACTATCCCCCCGGAATGAATCCAGCGCGCGATAGGCCTTAATAAAAGACTCTTGCACCACATCAGGAACATCGCCTGACGGTACATAGCGGGAAACCAGACTCGCTACCTTATGCTGGTAGCGCACCACCAGTAGGTTAAAAGCTTTCTGATCTCCCTTCTGGACCCGTTCAACCAGGACCTGGTCCGTTAACTGCTCGCTCATCCGAGGTAATGTCTCCCCAAACCAAATTCCACGCGTTATCGAAACGCCACTCTAACAACATTGCACTTTGAGCAAGCACCGAATTAGAGTGTCTGTTCTTCAATAAGTTCCGTAACGCCTTTGTTTTTGTTCATCGCGCCGCAGACCGTTCATTTTCTCTCATTATAAGTCTGTTCACGATACGCACCCGCTTTCTGACAAGAATCATCAACTTTATCGTCAGAAGAGTAACGCAACACAGGCTTTATTTCACCACAAAATCTGAAGCTAACGATCTGCTTCGCAAAATATTTCCGGCCATTTAGCGCAAATTTAACTTCTGGCCTTCCGTTTAGTCATTGCAACACACAACAAAAAAAACGTGCGATATCTCGCATCACAATGCTATTCTCCCCACACCATGTTTAGTAAATTAAACAAACATCATGAACACGACGCCTGAACTTCATTGTGATGTACTGATCATCGGCAGCGGTGCTGCCGGCCTATCCCTCGCACTGCGCCTGGCGGAACATCAGAACGTAATCGTGCTGAGTAAAGGGCCGATGAGCGAAGGTTCCACCTTCTATGCACAAGGCGGTATTGCCGCCGTGTTTGATGAAACGGATAGTATAGCCTCGCACGTAGAAGACACCCTGATTGCCGGCGCCGGGATCGTGGATGAGCATGCGGCAGAGTTTGTCGCCAGCAATGCCCGCCACTGCGTGCAATGGCTTATCGATCAGGGCGTGCTGTTTGATACGCATGTTCAGCCTAATGGTGAAGAGAGCTATCACCTGACCCGTGAAGGCGGGCACAGCCACCGCCGTATTCTGCACGCTGCTGATGCAACCGGAAAAGCGGTTGAAACCACGCTGGTCAGCAAAGCCCTCAGCCATCCTAATATTCGGGTGCTGGAGCGCAGCAATGCCGTCGACCTGATTATTTCCGATAAGATTGGCCTGCCCGGCACGCGCCGTGTTGTCGGCGCATGGGTGTGGAATCGGAATAAAGAGAAGGTGGAAACCTGCCAGGCAAAAGCCGTTGTGCTGGCGACTGGCGGCGCCTCCAAGGTTTACCAGTACACGACAAACCCGGATATCGCCTCCGGAGACGGTATCGCCATGGCCTGGCGCGCAGGCTGCCGCGTGGCGAATATGGAGTTTAATCAGTTCCATCCTACCGCCCTTTTCCACCCGCAGGCACGTAACTTCCTGTTAACTGAAGCGTTGCGCGGCGAAGGCGCGTATCTGAAGCGTCCGGACGGTTCCCGGTTTATGCCGGACTTCGACCCCCGAGGTGAACTTGCCCCGCGGGATATCGTGGCCCGCGCCATTGACCACGAGATGAAGCGGCTTGGCGTCGACTGTATGTATCTGGACATTAGCCATAAACCGGAAGACTTTATTCGCCAGCACTTCCCGATGATTTATGAAAAGCTGCTGAGTCTGGGTATTGATTTAACCCGCGATCCGGTGCCGATTGTACCTGCCGCACACTATACCTGTGGCGGGGTGATGGTTGACGATCATGGTCGTACCGACGTGGATGGTTTGTATGCGATCGGCGAGGTCAGCTACACCGGCCTGCATGGTGCGAATCGCATGGCCTCAAACTCGCTGCTGGAGTGTCTGGTGTACGGGTGGTCGGCTGCGGAAGATATTACCAAACGCATGCCCTATGCACGTCCGACAACACACTTGCCGGCATGGGATGAAAGTCGGGTAGAAAACCCGGACGAACTGGTGGTTATCCAGCATAACTGGCACGAGCTGCGGCTTTTCATGTGGGATTATGTCGGGATTGTACGCACAACGAAGCGTCTGGAACGCGCGTTACGCCGCATCATGATGTTGCAGCAGGAAATTGATGAATATTACGCCAACTTCCGCGTTTCTAATAATCTGCTGGAGCTGCGCAACCTTGTGCAGGTTGCCGAGCTGATTGTGCGCTGTGCGATGATGCGCAAAGAGAGCCGTGGCCTGCATTATACGCTGGACTATCCCGAACCGCTTGAAATGTCCGGCCCGTCGGTGTTGACGCCGCAGGTTCACATAAACAGATAAAAGGCCTGGGACAGGGCAGTGTAATCTTCGGAATAACGCTGGTCTGGCCCACGAATGACCATCCTGTCGATAAAGCATTCCCCCTCTTTCGGCGAGAGCGCCAGCAGCACGCGGTGCGGTAAGCGTCCTTCCGTATCCGAAATATCGGTACGAAGACGCAGATTCCAGCCGATCCCCCGTGCGATCTCAATGAAGGTATTACCCGTGCTTTCAGGCAAGACCACGCAGAAAAATCCCTCTTCCGAGATGAGCTCCGCCGCACTGGTCAGTAGCGCCTTGTGATCGAGCGAGCCGGTGTAACGTGCCTGCTCGCGTTCCGGCGTTCCACATTCCACGCCTGGCGTGAAATAGGGCGGATTGCTGACAATCAAATCGTAACGCGCGGTTTGCTCCGGCGCCCAGGTCAGGACATCGGCGCATTCTACCCTGATGCGATCTGCCCACGGAGAGTCGGCAGCGTTTTCACTTGCCTGCCGAGCCGCCTGAGGATCAAGCTCAACGGCGTCGATCGTGACGTGTTCTTCCGTTCGCTGCGCGAGCATCAGCGCCTGAAGTCCGCTGCCCGTACCAATATCCAGAATGCGTTTTACACCTGCGACAGGCGCCCATGCACCCAGTAAAATACCGTCTGTGCCGACTTTCATCGCACAACGATCGTGCGCCACAAAAAACTGTTTAAACGTAAAACCATCGCGGCGCAACTGCGCTTTGAGTTGAGACATGTCAGGGCAACCTTCTGAGTGAAACTGGAGTAGCATAGGGGAAAGCGAAGTGGTCGAAAAGCGATATCCATACAAACAGATGAAGATTACAGCCGTAACGTCTATAATCAGCGCCCCACACAGAGGTAGAACATGACTGTAACGACTTTTTCCGAACTTGAACTCGATGAAAGCCTGCTCAATGCCCTTGAGAGCAAAGGCTTTACACGCCCGACCGCCATTCAGGCCGCGGCCATTCCGCCTGCGCTTGAGGGCCGCGATGTGCTCGGTTCTGCGCCAACCGGCACGGGGAAGACAGCAGCCTACTTGCTGCCTGTGTTGCAGCATTTGCTCGACTTTCCGCGTAAAAAATCAGGCCCGCCGCGCATTTTGATCCTGACCCCGACCCGTGAACTGGCGATGCAGGTTGCCGAACACGCGCGTGAGCTGGCGGCGAACACCCATCTGGATATCGCGACCATCACCGGCGGCGTAGCGTATATGAACCACGCCGAAGTGTTCAGCGAAAACCAGGATATCGTTGTCGCGACGACGGGCCGTCTGCTGCAATACATAAAAGAAGAGAACTTCGACTGCCGCGCGGTGGAAACGCTGATTCTCGATGAAGCTGACCGCATGCTGGACATGGGCTTTGCCCAGGATATCGAACACATCGCGGGTGAAACGCGCTGGCGTAATCAGACAATGCTGTTCTCGGCAACCCTTGAAGGGGATGCCATTAAAGATTTCGCCGAACGTCTGCTGGAAGATCCGGTGGAAGTGTCCGCTACGCCATCGACCCGTGAGCGTAAGAAGATCCACCAGTGGTACTACCGCGCAGATAACCTTGAGCATAAGGTTGAGTTGTTGAAACACCTGCTGAAGCAGGAAGAGGCAACCCGTACCATCGTCTTCGTACGCAAACGTGAGCGCGTGCATGAGCTGGCAGAAATGCTGCGCAACGCCGGCATTAACAACTGCTATCTCGAAGGTGAAATGGCGCAGGTTAAGCGAACCGAAGGGATTAAGCGCCTGACCGATGGCCGCGTGAATGTGCTGGTTGCCACCGATGTTGCCGCGCGTGGGATCGACATCCCGGACGTGAGCCACGTAATCAACTTTGATATGCCGCGCAGCGGTGATACTTACCTGCACCGTATTGGTCGTACCGGCCGTGCGGGCCGCAAAGGTATTGCTATCTCTCTGGTAGAAGCGCACGACCATTTGCTGCTACAGAAAATTGGCCGCTACGTTGAGGAGCCGCTGAAAGCTCGCGTGATTGACGGGCTTCGTCCGACCACACGTGCGCCGAGTGAAAAAATGACGGGTAAACCGTCCAAGAAAGCGCTCGCGAAACGTGCTGAGAGAAAAGAGAAAGAAAAAGAGAAGCCGCGCGTTAAACAGCGCCACCGCGATACCAAAAATATTGGTAAGCGCCGTAAGCCAAGTTCTGCTGCGCCAGAGACAAAAACGGAAGAGTAAAAAAAGCCGGGATATTCCCGGCTTTTTTATTCCACCCCCGAAGCTGAAACCTTACAGGCTTTCAGTAAAGGTACGCGCGATAACGTCGCGCTGCTGTTCCGGGGTCAGAGAGTTGAAACGCACCGCATAGCCAGACACACGGATGGTCAGCTGCGGGTATTTTTCCGGGTGCTCAACGGCATCCATCAGCGTTTCGCGACGCAGGACGTTAACGTTCAGGTGCTGACCGCCTTCCACGCGTACTTCTGGTTGCACTTGCATTGGAATTTCACGGTATTCAATTTCGCCCAGTTTGCTCACCGGAACGATTTCGTCTTCCGCAAAACCTGCTTTCGCTACTACACAGCGCGCTTCGTTTTTCTCGCTGTCCAGCAGCCAGAAAGAGTTCAGCAGATCGTCATTTGCAGCTTTAGTAATCTGGATACCTGTAATCATGTGTTGCCTCCCTTAGGCTACATTAACTGATGCTGGCCTTTTGCGGCCAATTGGTAAAACCATTGTTTGTTGTGTGTATATATAACATTCAGACCCGGGTGATTTATTGATTTAAATCAACAAAACCACCAACCACACAAAGAGTGTGGTCTGTATTTTTTGTTTTAGATCAATTTTAAAGATTTACCAATTCAACTTATCTGCCTGGTTTTCAACATAAATTGAGACACTTAGCCTGCTTTTCCGCGGGTAATTTTGCTCATTGGGGTTTAGCAGGTAAGCTAGACACAGAATGAGATTCGCAGGAGAGCGAGATGACAACACCTTTAACCTGGCATGACGTGCTGGCAGAAGAGAAGCAGCAGCCCTATTTTATTAACACCCTCAGTACCGTTGCGGCTGAACGGCAGGCCGGCCAGACAATTTATCCGCCGCAGAAAGATGTGTTTAACGCCTTCCGCTACACCGAACTGAGTGATGTAAAGGTGGTTATCCTGGGGCAGGATCCGTACCACGGCCCCGGGCAGGCTCACGGACTGGCATTTTCCGTGCGTCCGGGCGTGGCCATCCCCCCTTCTCTGCTGAATATGTATAAAGAGCTGGAAGGAACGATTCCTGGTTTCACCCGCCCTAATCACGGTTATCTGGAAAGCTGGGCGCGCCAGGGCGTGCTGTTGCTGAATACCGTATTAACCGTCCGGGCGGGTCAGGCACACTCCCACGCCAGTCTGGGATGGGAAACCTTTACCGATAAGGTTATCAGCCTGATCAATGAGCATCGTGAAGGCGTCGTGTTTTTACTCTGGGGTTCGCATGCCCAAAAGAAAGGGGCGATTATCGATCGTCAGCGTCACCACGTGCTGAAGGCACCGCACCCGTCGCCGCTGTCTGCGCATCGCGGTTTCTTTGGCAGTAATCATTTTGTTCTGACGAATGAGTGGCTGGAAAAGCGTGGCGAAAAGCCGATTGACTGGATGCCTGTGTTACCCGCAGAGAGCGAGTAGGGTTTGAATGTGCCGGGTCAGGCCCGGCACATAAAAGGCTTATGCCTTGTTCTGACGCCACCATTCCGCCAGCAGCACGCCGGTCGCAACGGATACGTTCAGGCTTTCAACGTTGCCTGTGCCGTCGATAGAGACGCTCAGGTCAGCGCTGGAGAGTGCCGCATCAGACAGACCATCACGCTCCTGACCTAACACCAGCACCATTTTGCGCGGCAGCGTCGCTTTAAACAGCGGCGTAGCGGCACGGCTTGAGGTGGTGACAATGGTGTAGCCCGCTTTACGGAATTGCTCCAGGGCTTCCAGCACGCTGTCGCCGGTGATCGGCTGAACATGCTCTGCACCGCCTTCCGCGGTACGAATCGCCGCACCGGATTCCAGCAGCGCGGCATCCTGCAACAGAACGCCTTTCACGCCAAAGTGCGCGCAGCTACGCATCATAGCGCCCAGGTTATGCGGGTTACCCACATCTTCCAGCGCCAGCACGCAGTCATCGGCATCCGCCTGGCTGACCCACTGCTGCACGGTAGTGCCGTTACGTTTTTTGATCAGGAAGCAGACGCCGCCGTGGTGTTCAGTCCCGGACGCTTTTGTCAGCTCGGCATCGTCAACCACGTGATAGGCTTTGCGGTTCGCCGCCATCCAGCGCAGCGCTTCTTTGAAACGCGGGGTCACGCTCTGAATAAACCATGCACGAACGATACACTCCGGGCGGCTCTGGAACAGGGCCTGACAGGCGTTCTCACCGTAGACACGGGTCTCTTCCGCACGCTGACGACGCAGCACTTCCGGATCGATAAAGCTTTTTCCGCTGATACCGCCGTGATCGGCTTTTTCGGTCGCCTCTTCACCGGGCGCGCGAGAAACGGTACGCCATGGCGATCCACCGTCACGGACAACATCATCGCGTTTGCGATCGTCACGCTTACGGTCATCACGTTTGCGGTCATCGCCGCGGTTATTTCTGTCATCGCGGGCGGGGCGACGGCCACCGTCTGCACGAGAAGACGCCGGACGCCCGCCACCTTTTCCGGTACGCGGATTTTGGGTGCGTTTATCAGAGTCATCATCACTGCGGACATACATCACTTTGACCTTGCCGCTTTTGTTTTTCATTTCGTCGTTCATGCTTTTCTCCACCAGCGCTGCGCGAAGCGCGCAGATTACCCGATGTGCAAGCTCATAGCCATAATTTCGTACAAAAGCCTGTGACTATTGTTCCCATTGAATAAAACGCATTGTCGTTTCATACAAGCTCACTGATAATATGTAACATATCAGAAACATTATCGGCGTTCTGCCGTTGTTCCACGGCTCTATCAGAGGTTAGTTATGAATACCGTATGTGCCAACTGTCAGGCTGTAAACCGCATTCCGGACGACCGGGTGGATGACGGTGCGAAATGCGGGCGTTGTGGCCACGAATTATTTGATGGCGATGTCATTAACGCGACGGGTGCTACGCTGGACAAACTCCTCAAGGACGATCTGCCTGTTGTGGTCGATTTCTGGGCACCGTGGTGCGGCCCCTGCCGTAACTTTGCGCCCATCTTCGAAGACGTGGCTGAAGAGCGCAGCGGGAAAATGCGTTTTGTCAAAGTGAATACCGAAGCGGAACGTGAACTCAGCGCCCGTTTTCGCATTCGCAGCATTCCAACCATTATGATTTTCAAAAATGGTGAAGTGATCGATATGCTCAATGGTGCAGTACCGAAAGCGCCTTTCGACAGCTGGTTAAACGAATCCCTGTAACATTCGCGGGGCATAGCTTGTGCCCCGTTCGCTCCTCTGCGAAAATGAGGTTTTTCCTGCCTTTTCGCCCATGACTGATAACGCTGTACTTCAATTACGCGCCGAGCGCCTTGCGCGCGCCACCCGCCCTTTTCTGGCCCGAGGCAATCGTATTCGCCGCTGCCAGCGCTGCCTTTTACCGCTGAAAGTGTGTCTGTGCGAAACGCTTGCACCGAGCGAGGCGAAAAGCCGCTTTTGTCTGGTCATGTTCGATACCGAACCGATGAAGCCCAGCAACACGGGGCGTTTGATCGCCGATATTCTGCCCAACACCGCAGCGTTTCAGTGGTCGCGCACTGAGCCACCTCAGGCTCTGCTCGACCTGGTGGCAAGCCCGGACTATCAGCCTATGGTCGTTTTCCCGGCATCATATGCAGGCGAACAACGTCAGGTGCTTACGGCGCCACCATCCGGTAAGCCGCCGCTGTTTATTATGCTCGACGGCACCTGGACCGAAGCGAGAAAGATGTTTCGCAAAAGCCCTTACCTTGATGCGCTGCCGGTGATTTCCGTCGATCTGTCGCGCGTTTCGGCCTATCGCTTGCGTGAAGCGCATGCCGACGGTCAATATTGCACCGCTGAAGTCGCTATTGCGCTACTGGATCTGGCGGGCGATACCCAGGCGGCCGGCGCGCTGGGCTCCCACTTCTCCTGCTTCCGTGAACGTTATCTTGCGGGAAAAACCGTTCATAAGGGTAGCGTCACAGCAACAGAGACAGAAAGCGTTTAAAATCATCAGGTCGCTTGCATTCACGGGAGGCCTGCATGAGCCAGAGAGGGTTAGAAGCGCTACTCCGTCCGAAATCCATTGCCGTTATTGGCGCCTCGATGAAACCGGACCGCGCAGGGTATCTGATGATGCGTAACCTGTTGGCTGGCGGGTTTAACGGCCCGGTCATGCCCGTTACGCCCGCTTATAAAGCGGTACAGGGAGTACTGGCGTGGCCGGATGTGCAGAGCCTGCCTTTCGTTCCCGACCTCGCCGTGCTCTGTACACATGCGAAACGAAACCTCGAACTGCTTGAGTCGCTCGGTCAGAAAGGCTGTAAAACCTGCATTATTCTTTCCTCGCCTCCTGAACAGCAGCCCGAACTGCTGGCCTGCGCCAGCCGCTACCAGATGCGCATTCTTGGTCCAAACAGCCTCGGCCTACTTGCGCCCTGGCAAGGGCTGAATGCCAGTTTTTCCCCGGTTCCGATCCGTAAAGGCAAACTGGCCTTTATTTCGCAGTCGGCTGCGGTATCCAATACCATCCTCGACTGGGCGCAGCAGCGTGAGATGGGCTTTTCCTACTTCATCGCTTTGGGCGACAGCCTGGACATTGACGTCGATGAGCTGCTGGATTTCCTGACGCGTGACAGCAAAACCAGCGCTATCCTGCTCTACCTTGAACACCTGAGCGACGCCCGTCGTTTTGTGTCGGCGTCGCGTAGCGCATCGCGTAATAAACCGATACTGGTCATCAAAAGCGGGCGCAGCCCCGCGGCTCAGCGCCTGCTACATTCCCGTTCCGGGATGGATCCCGCATGGGATGCAGCGATCCAGCGCGCCGGTTTACTGCGGGTACAGGATACGCACGAGCTTTTTTCCGCCGTCGAAACGTTAAGCCACATGCGCCCCCTGCGCGGTGAAAAACTGATGATTGTCAGCAACGGTGCCGCTCCCGCCGCCCTGGCGCTGGACGAGCTCTGGCTACGCAACGGCAAGCTGGCCACGCTGGGTGAAGAGACGCTACAGCGCCTGCGGGACGCGTTACCGGGAAGCGTTGTTCCCGATAATCCCCTCGATTTGCGCGATGATGCCAGCA
This sequence comes from Enterobacter cloacae complex sp. 302F9, assembly GCF_050030335.1. Lineage (NCBI taxonomy): Bacteria > Pseudomonadati > Pseudomonadota > Gammaproteobacteria > Enterobacterales > Enterobacteriaceae > Enterobacter > Enterobacter cloacae complex sp. 302F9. The sequence goes on from NZ_JBLGUC010000001.1 coordinate 3,542,967, forward strand.
GCGATCGTTACATTAAGGCGATCACGATTTTGCTCGATAGCCAGGACTTTGATGCGCTGATGATTATCCATTCGCCCAGCGCGGTTGCGCCAGGCAGCGAAAGTGCGCGTGCGCTGATTGAGGCAGTCCGAAACCATCCCCGCGGCAAATACGTTACCCTGCTGACCAACTGGTGCGGCGAGTTCTCCTCCCAGGAGGCACGGCGTCTGTTTAGTGAAGCCGGGTTGCCAACCTACCGTACCCCGGAGGGCACCATTACCGCGTTTATGCATATGGTTGAATACCGCCGCAACCAGAAGCAGCTGCGTGAAACGCCTGCCCTGCCGGGCAATCTCACCGCAAATTCGGTGGATGTGCACAGGCTTTTGCAGCAGGCCATCGAAGAGGGCGCCACTTCTCTTGATACACATGAGGTACAACCCATTCTTGGCAGCTATGGGATGCAAACCCTGCCCACCTGGATTGCCGGCGACAGCGCTGAGGCGGTACATATCGCTGAGCAGATTGGTTATCCGGTCGCGCTGAAGCTGCGCTCTCCCGATATTCCGCACAAATCGGATGTGCAGGGCGTCATGCTGTATCTGCGCACCGCGACAGAAGTACAACAGGCCGCGGATGCCATTATCGATCGCGTAAAAATGACGTGGCCACAGGCCCGGATCCACGGCCTGCTGGTGCAGAGCATGGCCAACCGTGCAGGTGCGCAGGAGCTACGCGTGGTTGTCGAACACGATCCGGTTTTTGGTCCGCTCATTATGCTGGGTGAAGGCGGCGTTGAGTGGCGGCCAGAAGAACAGGCGGTTGTCGCGCTTCCTCCTCTAAACATGAACCTGGCGCGTTATTTGATTATTCAGGCCATCAAAAGCAAAAAAATCCGCGGGAGAAGCGCTCTGCGGCCGCTTGATATCGCCGGGTTAAGCCAGTTTCTGGTGAAGGTCTCCAACCTCATTGTTGACTGTGCGGAGATCCAGCGCCTGGATATCCACCCCCTTCTTGCCTCCGGAAATGAATTTACCGCGCTGGACGTGACGCTGGATATTGCGCCCTTTATCGGTGATCGGGAAAGCCGTCTCGCCATTCGTCCTTATCCTCTTCATCTGGAAGAGTGGGTGGAGATGAAAAATGGGGAACGGGCGCTGTTTCGCCCTATCCTGCCGGAAGACGAGCCGCTGCTGCGGGCGTTCATCTCGCAGGTGACGAAGGAAGATTTGTACTATCGCTATTTCAGCGAAATCAATGAATTTACCCACGATGATTTAGCCAATATGACCCAGATCGACTACGATCGAGAAATGGCGATTGTGGCGGTCCGCCGTTCCGGAGCGGGAGAGGAGATCCTCGGCGTGACGCGTGCCATTTCCGACCCGGATAACGTGGATGCCGAGTTTGCCGTACTGGTGCGTTCCGATCTTAAGGGTTTGGGGTTGGGCAGACGGCTGCTCGAAAAACTCATTGGTTATACGCGCGATCACGGATTGTCACGCCTGAATGGCATTACTATGCCAAACAATCGGGGTATGGTGACCCTGGCGCGGAAGCTCGGTTTTGACGTTGATATCCAGCTGGATGAAGGCATTGTCTCTCTGTCCCTCAGCCTGATTTCGACGGATAAACAAGAGTAAGCTGCTGGAAATGTTACCCACTTTTCGCGGCACTGGGGTATCATTGTCCGCTTATGTTGTTTGCCTGGTACAGACAACCCTTCAATGAACAGAGAAGAAACGCACTGTGATGTTGTCAAAATTTAAGCGTAATAAACATCAACAACACCTTGCTCAACTACCGAAGATTTCTCAGTCAGTTGATGATGTAGAGTTCTTTTATGCTCCCGCTCATTTCCGGGAGACGCTTCTTGAAAAGATTGCCAGCGCTACGCGACGTATTTGTATTGTGGCGCTCTATCTTGAACAAGATGAAGGTGGGCGTGCGATCCTTAACGCGCTCTATGAAGCGAAACGTCAGCGTCCGGAACTGGATGTTCGCGTGCTGGTTGACTGGCACCGTGCTCAGCGCGGCCGTATTGGAGCGGCTGCCTCGAATACCAATGCTGACTGGTATTGCCGCACGGCCCAGGAAAATCCGGGTATTGATATCCCGGTGTATGGCGTACCGGTGAATACCCGTGAAGCGCTTGGCGTTCTTCATTTTAAAGGATTTATCATTGATGACAGCGTCCTTTATAGCGGTGCCAGCCTGAATGATGTGTATCTCCATCAGCTCGATAAATACCGCTACGATCGCTACCATCTGATCCGCAATCCGCAGATGGCCGACATCATGTTCAACTGGGTTGATAAAAACCTGGTTCATGGCCGGGGTGTGCACCGTCTTGACGATCCTCATCGTCCGAAAAGCCCGGAAATCAAAAACGACGTTCGCTCCTTCCGCCAGGAACTGCGCGATGCGGTTTATCGTTTTCAGGGGGATGCCAGTAATGAAGAACTGTCCGTTACGCCTCTGGTAGGCCTGGGAAAATCCAGCCTGCTGAACAAGACCATCTTCCATTTGATGCCGTGCGCGGAGCATAAGCTCACCATCTGTACCCCGTACTTCAACCTTCCCGCCGTTCTGGTGCGTAATATCATTCAGCTGCTGCGTGATGGTAAAAAGGTGGAAATTATTGTCGGGGATAAAACGGCAAATGACTTTTTCATTCCGGAAGATCAACCTTTCAAGATCATCGGCGCACTGCCTTATCTCTATGAGATTAACCTGCGCCGCTTCCTGAGCCGTTTACAGTACTATGTGAACACAGACCAGCTGGTTGTGCGTCTCTGGAAAGATGAAGACAACAGCTATCACCTCAAAGGAATGTGGGTGGATGATGAGTGGATGCTGCTGACCGGTAATAATCTCAACCCACGCGCCTGGCGTCTGGATCTGGAAAACGCAATCCTTATTCACGATCCTCAGCATGCGTTAGCCGCGAAACGCGATCGTGAGCTGGAGCTTATACGCACGCATACCACAGTGGTTCGTCATTATCGCGATCTGCAAAGCATCGCTGATTATCCGGTGAAAGTTCGCAAGCTGATTCGCCGTCTACGTCGGATCCGTATCGACCGCCTCATCAGCCGCATTCTGTAATACACGAGCCCTGTCATCGACGGGGCTTTTTTATGGAGTCTGTTAATGCGTACGCCTTTCCTGATAATCCCTCTTTTCCTGACCGGTTGCAGCCATATGGCTAATGATAACTGGTCGGGTCAGGATAAAGCTCAACACTTTCTGGCGTCTGCAATGTTGTCCGCTGCGGGTAATGAATATGCGCTGCACCAGGGTTATAGCCGGGATCGAAGTGCCACAATGGGGCTGATGTTCTCCATCAGCCTGGGGGCATCAAAAGAACTTTGGGATAGCCGCCCCTCGGGAAGCGGCTGGAGCTGGAAAGATTTTGCCTGGGACGTAGCCGGGGCAACAACCGGCTACGCCGTCTGGCAGATGGCGCATTATTAAAGGCGGATCCCTTTTCCTTTACGATGCAGCATCAGGGAGACAATAAACGCCAGCGCCCCCATGATGGTGACATACCAGAAAAAGGTCGATTCACTGCCCCATGACTTAAGGGATAGCGCGACATACTCTGCCGAACCGCCGAACAGGGCGTTAGCGACCGCATAAGAGAGGCCTACGCCCAGCGCCCTCACCTGTGCGGGAAACATTTCCGCTTTCAAAATGCCACTGATTGCCGTGTAAAAACTAATAATAATAAGCGCCACCATAATCAAAGCGAAAGCGGCATAGGGAGAGGTTGTATGCTGTAGCGCCGTCAAAAGCGGAACAGTCCCCAGGGTGAGCATGCCACCAAAGATCAGCATGGAGGTGCGGCGACCTATTTTGTCCGACAGCGCGCCAACAATCGGCTGTATGAGCATAAAGACCAGTAACGCCACCGTCATGACGACGCTCGCAACGTTAGCATGCATGCCCGTGGTGTTGACCAGATATTTTTGCATATAGGTGGTGAAGGTATAGAAGCTTAGCGAGCCTGCGGCGGTAAAGCCTAATACCATCAAAAACGCTTTGCGGTTTCGCCACAGCCCTTTCATCGAACCGGCTTCTTTCAGCGCCCTGACCTCCTGCTGGGAGGTTTCATCAAGCTGACGGCGTAACCACAGCGCCACAACCGCCAGGGCAGCCCCCAGGGCAAACGGGATGCGCCAGCCCCAGGCGCGTAAATCTTCATCGCTAAGGATTTGTTGAAGGATCACCACAACCAGTAACGCCAGCAGCTGACCGCCAATGAGGGTTACATACTGGAATGATGCATAGAAACCTTTGCGCCCTTCAACAGCTACTTCGCTCATGTATGTCGCGCTGGTGCCGTATTCGCCACCCACTGACAGCCCCTGGAACAGGCGTGCCAGCAGCAACAACGCCGGTGCCCATGTTCCGATAGTGTCATATCCGGGCAGGCAGGCAATCACCAGCGAGCCGACGCACATCATGCATACGGAGATGAGCATGGATGTCTTGCGCCCTTTCCTGTCCGCGATCCTGCCGAACAGCCATCCGCCAATGGGACGCATCAGGAACCCGGCGGCAAAAACGCCTGCGGTTTGCAGAAGCTGCGTTGTAGTGTTCCCTGACGGGAAGAAGATATGTGCAAAGTAGAGTGAACAAAATGAATAGACGTAAAAATCAAACCACTCTACAAGGTTCCCCGATGAAGCTCCAACGATTGCCCAAACCCGACGGCGAGTATCCTTGCCTGCTAAACTTGTGTTATCCGTATCTGCACTGGCTACGGTTTCTGTCATTTTAAAATCCCCTGTCTCACATTGCGGGCCATTGCCCACAAACAGTAAAACCGGATTTAAAACGAATCGTTAGGTAAATAAAATGTTTCCAATATGTTTCATTGGATTTTGTGAACTCGATCAGGTATCGAATTATTAGCGGACGTAGTAATTATCCCCACGCTTGCTGGTGAGCCTTTTTTCGCTGCAAATAATCTTCATCAGCACGAATTTTATCCCACCACGTTTTGAACACCGCAGCGGCTTCTGCTTTTACTGGATCGTGATCGAGGGGTTTGACCTGGCGCTTCTCATCATACTTTTTACCGCCTTTATGATTGGCGTATCGCCGGGCACGGGTGTATCCCATCTGTATGAATTTACGCGCCATATCCATGCCGACAAAATCGTTTTTCCTGCGGTATTCTTCAAAAAGGGCGTAGATCTCTTCTGCCGAACGCGCTGCGACTTCAGCATTTTTATAACGCCAGTGCGGCAGGATTTCGCTTTTATAAGGCTCGACCATCAATACGCCCTGCTCACCCCGGCCCACCTGATACCGTTCGGGATGTTCGCGAAAATTAATATTGGCAAAATCTTGTTGATAATCAAAGGGACGAGTCAAAGCGGCACCATTGTTAAAATTGTTTTAACAATTGTAGGCCGGATAAGGGGAAGCCGCCATCCGGCATGTTTTCCACGTACAAAGCAAAAAACCCCGCACCTTACGGTACGGGGTTCTTCTTGATTGATGCCTGGCAGTTCCCTACTCTCACATGGGGAGACCCCACACTACCATCGGCGCTACGGCGTTTCACTTCTAAGTTCGGCATGGGGTCAGGTGGGACCACCGCGCTAAAGCCGCCAGGCAAATTCTGTTTAATCTGTATCAGGCTGAAAATCGTGTCTGTCTCTTCGCCAAAACAGCTTCGGCGTTGTAAGGTTAAGCCTCACGGTTCATTAGTATCGGTTAGCTCAACGCATCGCTGCGCTTACACACCCGACCTATCAACGTCATCGTCTTTAACGTTCCTTCAGGAGACTTAAAGTCTCAGGGAGAACTCATCTCGGGGCAAGTTTCGTGCTTAGATGCTTTCAGCACTTATCTCTTCCGCATTTAGCTACCGGGCAGTGCCATTGGCATGACAACCCGAACACCAGTGATGCGTCCACTCCGGTCCTCTCGTACTAGGAGCAGCCCCCCTCAATTCTCCAGCGCCCACGGCAGATAGGGACCGAACTGTCTCACGACGTTCTAAACCCAGCTCGCGTACCACTTTAAATGGCGAACAGCCATACCCTTGGGACCTACTTCAGCCCCAGGATGTGATGAGCCGACATCGAGGTGCCAAACACCGCCGTCGATATGAACTCTTGGGCGGTATCAGCCTGTTATCCCCGGAGTACCTTTTATCCGTTGAGCGATGGCCCTTCCATTCAGAACCACCGGATCACTATGACCTGCTTTCGCACCTGCTCGCGCCGTCACGCTCGCAGTCAAGCTGGCTTATGCCATTGCACTAACCTCCTGATGTCCGACCAGGATTAGCCAACCTTCGTGCTCCTCCGTTACTCTTTGGGAGGAGACCGCCCCAGTCAAACTACCCACCAGACACTGTCCGCAACCCGGGTAACGGGTCTACGTTAGAACACCAGCCATTAAAGGGTGGTATTTCAAGGTTGGCTCCACGCAGACTGGCGTCCACGCTTCAAAGCCTCCCACCTATCCTACACATCAAGGACCAGTGTTCAGTGTCAAGCTATAGTAAAGGTTCACGGGGTCTTTCCGTCTTGCCGCGGGTACACTGCATCTTCACAGCGAGTTCAATTTCACTGAGTCTCGGGTGGAGACAGCCTGGCCATCATTACGCCATTCGTGCAGGTCGGAACTTACCCGACAAGGAATTTCGCTACCTTAGGACCGTTATAGTTACGGCCGCCGTTTACCGGGGCTTCGATCAAGAGCTTCGCGTTGCCGCTAACCCCATCAATTAACCTTCCGGCACCGGGCAGGCGTCACACCGTATACGTCCACTTTCGTGTTTGCACAGTGCTGTGTTTTTAATAAACAGTTGCAGCCAGCTGGTATCTTCGACTGATTTCAGCTCCGCCCGCAGGGGCTTCACCTACACATCAGCGTGCCTTCTCCCGAAGTTACGGCACCATTTTGCCTAGTTCCTTCACCCGAGTTCTCTCAAGCGCCTTGGTATTCTCTACCTGACCACCTGTGTCGGTTTGGGGTACGATTTCGTGTTACCTGATGCTTAGAGGCTTTTCCTGGAAGCAGGGCATTTATCACTTCAGCACCGTAGTGCCTCGTCATCACACCTCAGCGTTAATAAGGTACCGGATTTACCTGGAACCTCCGCCTACATGCTTAAACCGGGACAACCGTCGCCCGGCTGACATAGCCTTCTCCGTCCCCCCTTCGCAGTAACACCAAGTACAGGAATATTAACCTGTTTCCCATCGACTACGCCTTTCGGCCTCGCCTTAGGGGTCGACTCACCCTGCCCCGATTAACGTTGGACAGGAACCCTTGGTCTTCCGGCGAGCGGGCTTTTCACCCGCTTTATCGTTACTTATGTCAGCATTCGCACTTCTGATACCTCCAGCATGCCTCACAGCACACCTTCAACGGCTTACAGAACGCTCCCCTACCCAACAACGCATAAGCGTCGCTGCCGCAGCTTCGGTGCATGGTTTAGCCCCGTTACATCTTCCGCGCAGGCCGACTCGACCAGTGAGCTATTACGCTTTCTTTAAATGATGGCTGCTTCTAAGCCAACATCCTGGCTGTCTGTGCCTTCCCACATCGTTTCCCACTTAACCATGACTTTGGGACCTTAGCTGGCGGTCTGGGTTGTTTCCCTCTTCACGACGGACGTTAGCACCCGCCGTGTGTCTCCCGTGATAACATTCTTCGGTATTCGTAGTTTGCATCGGGTTGGTAAGCCGGGATGGCCCCCTAGCCGAAACAGTGCTCTACCCCCGAAGATGAGTTCACGAGGCGCTACCTAAATAGCTTTCGGGGAGAACCAGCTATCTCCCGGTTTGATTGGCCTTTCACCCCCAGCCACAGGTCATCCGCTAATTTTTCAACATTAGTCGGTTCGGTCCTCCAGTTAGTGTTACCCAACCTTCAACCTGCCCATGGCTAGATCACCGGGTTTCGGGTCTATACCCTGCAACTTAACGCCCAGTTAAGACTCGGTTTCCCTTCGGCTCCCCTATACGGTTAACCTTGCTACAGAATATAAGTCGCTGACCCATTATACAAAAGGTACGCAGTCACCCCATAAAGAGGCTCCCACTGCTTGTACGTACACGGTTTCAGGTTCTTTTTCACTCCCCTCGCCGGGGTTCTTTTCGCCTTTCCCTCACGGTACTGGTTCACTATCGGTCAGTCAGGAGTATTTAGCCTTGGAGGATGGTCCCCCCATATTCAGACAGGATACCACGTGTCCCGCCCTACTCTTCGAGTTCACAGCATGTGTGCTTTCGTGTACGGGACTATCACCCTGTACCGTCGGACTTTCCAGACCGTTCCACTAACACACAAGCTGATTCAGACTCCGGGCTGCTCCCCGTTCGCTCGCCGCTACTGGGGGAATCTCGGTTGATTTCTTTTCCTCGGGGTACTTAGATGTTTCAGTTCCCCCGGTTCGCCTCGTTAACCTATGTATTCAGTTAACGATAGTGCAACGGATTGCACTGGGTTTCCCCATTCGGACATCGCCGGGTCAAGGGTTCATATCACCTCGCCGGCGCTTTTCGCAGATTAGCACGTCCTTCATCGCCTCTGACTGCCAGGGCATCCACCGTGTACGCTTAGTCGCTTAACCTCACAACCCGAAGATGTTTCTTTCGATTCACCATCGACTTGCGAAAATTTGAGAGACTCGAACACACATGAGCTGTGTGTCGTTTCAATTTTCAGCTTGATCCAGATTTTTAAAGAGCAAATATCTCAAACATGACTCGCAAGTCAGTTTTGAGATATTAAGGCAGGTGACTTTCACTCACGAACCAGCAAGTGGCGTCCCCTAGGGGATTCGAACCCCTGTTACCGCCGTGAAAGGGCGGTGTCCTGGGCCTCTAGACGAAGGGGACGTACAGTCTCAATCGCAAGACGCCTTGCTATTTACTTTTCATCAGACAATCTGTGTGAGCACTGCAAAGGCAGGTTCTTTAAGGTAAGGAGGTGATCCAACCGCAGGTTCCCCTACGGTTACCTTGTTACGACTTCACCCCAGTCATGAATCACAAAGTGGTAAGCGCCCTCCCGAAGGTTAAGCTACCTACTTCTTTTGCAACCCACTCCCATGGTGTGACGGGCGGTGTGTACAAGGCCCGGGAACGTATTCACCGTGGCATTCTGATCCACGATTACTAGCGATTCCGACTTCATGGAGTCGAGTTGCAGACTCCAATCCGGACTACGACGCACTTTATGAGGTCCGCTTGCTCTCGCGAGGTCGCTTCTCTTTGTATGCGCCATTGTAGCACGTGTGTAGCCCTACTCGTAAGGGCCATGATGACTTGACGTCATCCCCACCTTCCTCCAGTTTATCACTGGCAGTCTCCTTTGAGTTCCCGGCCTAACCGCTGGCAACAAAGGATAAGGGTTGCGCTCGTTGCGGGACTTAACCCAACATTTCACAACACGAGCTGACGACAGCCATGCAGCACCTGTCTCAGAGTTCCCGAAGGCACCAAAGCATCTCTGCTAAGTTCTCTGGATGTCAAGAGTAGGTAAGGTTCTTCGCGTTGCATCGAATTAAACCACATGCTCCACCGCTTGTGCGGGCCCCCGTCAATTCATTTGAGTTTTAACCTTGCGGCCGTACTCCCCAGGCGGTCGACTTAACGCGTTAGCTCCGGAAGCCACGCCTCAAGGGCACAACCTCCAAGTCGACATCGTTTACGGCGTGGACTACCAGGGTATCTAATCCTGTTTGCTCCCCACGCTTTCGCACCTGAGCGTCAGTCTTTGTCCAGGGGGCCGCCTTCGCCACCGGTATTCCTCCAGATCTCTACGCATTTCACCGCTACACCTGGAATTCTACCCCCCTCTACAAGACTCTAGCCTGCCAGTTTCGAATGCAGTTCCCAGGTTGAGCCCGGGGATTTCACATCCGACTTGACAGACCGCCTGCGTGCGCTTTACGCCCAGTAATTCCGATTAACGCTTGCACCCTCCGTATTACCGCGGCTGCTGGCACGGAGTTAGCCGGTGCTTCTTCTGCGGGTAACGTCAATTGCTGAGGTTATTAACCTCAACACCTTCCTCCCCGCTGAAAGTACTTTACAACCCGAAGGCCTTCTTCATACACGCGGCATGGCTGCATCAGGCTTGCGCCCATTGTGCAATATTCCCCACTGCTGCCTCCCGTAGGAGTCTGGACCGTGTCTCAGTTCCAGTGTGGCTGGTCATCCTCTCAGACCAGCTAGGGATCGTCGCCTAGGTGAGCCGTTACCCCACCTACTAGCTAATCCCATCTGGGCACATCCGATGGCAAGAGGCCCGAAGGTCCCCCTCTTTGGTCTTGCGACGTTATGCGGTATTAGCTACCGTTTCCAGTAGTTATCCCCCTCCATCAGGCAGTTTCCCAGACATTACTCACCCGTCCGCCACTCGTCAGCGAAGCAGCAAGCTGCTTCCTGTTACCGTTCGACTTGCATGTGTTAGGCCTGCCGCCAGCGTTCAATCTGAGCCATGATCAAACTCTTCAATTTAAAAGTTTGATGCTCAATGAATTAAACTTCGTAATGAATTACGTGTTCACTCGTTGAGACTTGGTATTCATTTAGTGTCCGAAGACATTAAGAATCCATGTCACTTTGAGTGCCCACACAGATTGTCTGATAAATTGTTAAAGAGCAGTGCCGCTTCGTTTTCGCTGCGGCGCGGGGTGTGCATATTACGCTTTCCCGCCTCAGAGTCAAGCGTTTGTTTTGCTTTTCTCTGCTGACCCGGCGGCTTGCGTGCCGTTGTTCCGTGTCAGTGGAGGCGCATTATAGGGAGTAATTCCGAACCTGCAAGGATAAAGTGAAAATTATTTACTGACCGCTCATTTTCCAGGCAAATCACATCCCAGACCTCAATTTTCGCCTGGTTTTTAAACAAAAACGAGCCGCAAGCGGCCCGTTTTTGCGTTTTGTGACTTACTGCACTGCCACAATGCGATCGTCGTTGGCTTCCAGACGAATAACTTTGCCCGGAACCAGCTCCCCAGAGAGGATTTGCTGTGCCAGCGGGTTTTCGATCTGCTGCTGGATAGCACGTTTTAACGGACGCGCACCATAAACAGGATCGTAACCATTCTCGCTCAGCAGCTTCAGCGCATCGTCGGAAATGTGGATTTCATACCCACGCTCTTCCAGACGTTTGTACAGACGCTGCAACTGGATCTGCGCAATCGACGCGATGTGTTTCTCGCCCAGCGGATGGAACACGACCACTTCATCAATACGGTTGATGAACTCCGGACGGAAGTTTTGGCTGACCACACCCAGCACAAGATCTTTCATATGGCTGTAATCCAGCTCACCGAAGCGTTCCTGAATCAAATCGGAACCCAGGTTCGAGGTCATGATCACCACCGTGTTACGGAAGTCGACCGTTCTTCCCTGCCCGTCCGTCAGACGCCCATCATCCAGCACCTGCAACAGAATGTTAAACACGTCAGGATGAGCCTTTTCCACTTCATCCAGCAGGATGACGGAATAAGGACGACGACGAACCGCTTCCGTCAGGTAACCGCCCTCTTCATAACCGACATATCCCGGAGGCGCACCGACCAGACGCGAGACGGAGTGTTTCTCCATAAACTCGGACATATCGATACGCACCATCGCGTCATCGCTGTCGAACATAAAGTTAGCCAGCGCTTTACACAGCTCGGTTTTACCGACACCGGTTGGCCCCAGGAAAAGGAACGAGCCGATTGGACGATTCGGATCGGACAGCCCCGCACGGCTACGACGAATGGCGTTAGATACCGCTTCGACCGCTTCGTTCTGTCCAATGACGCGCTGATGCAGATCCTGCTCCATACGCAGCAGTTTCTCACGTTCGCTTTCCATCATGCGAGCCACAGGAATACCCGTCCAGCGCGCCAGCACTTCGGCAATCTCGGCATCCGTCACTTTATTACGCAACAGACGCATGGTTTTGCCTTCCGACTGCGTGGCGATCTCAAGCTGTTTTTCCAGCTCAGGGATCTTGCCGTACTGTAGCTCGGACATCCGCGCCAGATCTCCTACGCGACGGGCCTGCTCAATGGCAATTTTCGCCTGCTCCAGCTCCGCCTTGATTGTCTGGGTGCCAGAGAGTGAGGCTTTCTCAGCTTTCCACTCTTCTTCCAGCTCAGAATACTGACGCTCTTTCTCGTCCAGTTCTTCGTTAAGCATATCGAGGCGTTTCTTACTCGCTTCGTCAGACTCTTTGTTCAGCGCCTGCTGTTCCAGCTTGAGCTGGATAATGCGGCGATCGAGTCGGTCCAGCTCTTCCGGTTTCGAGTCAATCTGCATACGGATGCTGGACGCCGCTTCATCGATAAGGTCGATGGCTTTATCCGGCAACTGACGGTCGGCAATGTAACGATGCGAAAGCGTCGCCGCCGCAACGATGGCCGGGTCAGTGATCTGCACGTGATGGTGCAGCTCATAACGCTCTTTCAGTCCTCGCAAAATGGCGATGGTATCTTCAACGCTTGGTTCAGCGACAAACACCTTCTGGAAGCGACGCTCCAGCGCGGCATCTTTTTCAATGTACTGACGATACTCGTCCAGCGTAGTGGCGCCGACGCAGTGAAGTTCACCACGCGCCAGCGCAGGTTTCAGCATGTTCCCGGCATCCATTGCGCCGTCAGCTTTACCCGCCCCCACCATGGTGTGCAGTTCGTCGATAAACAGGATGACGTTACCTTCCTGTTTCGCCAGATCGTTCAGCACGCCTTTCAGACGCTCTTCAAATTCACCGCGGTATTTCGCCCCGGCCACCAGCGCGCCCATATCCAGCGCCAGTACGCGACGGCCTTTCAGCCCTTCGGGCACTTCGCCATTAACGATACGCTGCGCCAGCCCTTCAACGATGGCGGTTTTACCGACGCCAGGCTCACCAATCAGCACCGGGTTGTTTTTGGTACGACGTTGCAGTACCTGGATAGTCCGACGAATTTCTTCGTCACGGCCGATTACCGGGTCAAGTTTGCCCTGCTCGGCACGTTCGGTCAGGTCGACCGTAAATTTCTTCAAAGCCTGACGTTGGTCTTCGGCTCCCTGGTCGTTCACGCTTTCACCTCCGCGCATTTTCTCAATCGCCTGGGTCACATTAGCGGTGGTTGCACCGGCGGATTTCAGCAGGTCGGTTAAGGTACCGCGTGATTCAAGCGCCGCCAGAACAAACAGCTCTGACGAAATAAAGTTGTCCCCACGTTTTTGCGCCAGCTTGTCGCAAAGGTTCAGCACGCGCACCAGATCCTGCGACGGCTGCACGTCGCCGCCGGTACCTTCTACCTGCGGTAAACGGCTCAGCGCCTGATCGATGGCGGTGCGTAACTGGCCGGCATTAATGCCAGCGGACGTTAATAAAGGACGTACCGATCCCCCTTCCTGATTCAGCAAGGCGCTCATTAAATGAAGAGGTTCGATAAATTGGTTGTCGTGCCCCAGTGCGAGGGACTGGGCATCGGCGAGAGCAAGCTGGAATTTATTAGTAAGACGATCCAGACGCATAACTCCTCCCATAACAGGTCAAATTTGCTACTGGAGATTAAATGAGGTCATCCCTCAATTATTCAAGGTTAATAACCTGAATTATGTGAAAAGAAAACGGCGCGTACCGGATCGTCTTGATTCTTTAGGTTATATCAGCCAAATGAAACTTGCCATACGACCTGTCGTCTTGTCGCGGCGATAGGAGAAAAAATCACCCTTTTCGGTGAAGGTACAGCGATCTCCGCCGAAGATTTGGGTCACGCCGACGTTATTCAGGCGCTGGCGGGCAAGCTGATAAATATCGGCCAGATATTTATCTCCGGAAGCCACAAACGCTTCGACCGCTTGCGGATCTTTTTCCATAAAGGCATCCCGCACTTCGGGCCCTACCTCAAACGCCTGCGGGCCAATCGCCGGGCCAAGCCAGGCGATGAGATTTGCAGAATCGTCATGGAAGCAGGCAACGGTCTCTTCCAGCACGCCTTCGCACAGGCCTCGCCATCCGGCGTGGGCAGCAGCCACTTCAGTCCCTGCCTGATTGCAGAACAACACCGGCAGGCAATCAGCAGTCATCACCGCGCAAACCGTTCCCGGCGTATTGCTGTACGAAGCATCGGCGCGCTTAGACGCATAGGGCTCCCCCGTCAGCTTCAGCACCGCTTTACCATGCACCTGCTCAAGCCAGACCGGTTTTGAAGGAAGGTTTCCCGCAGCAAAGAGGCGTTTACGGTTCTCTTCAACGTGCTCCAGGTTATCACCACAGTGCGCACCGAGGTTCAGTGACTCCCACGCGCCCTGGCTCACGCCACCGATACGGGTTGAACTACAGGCGGCCACGCCTTCAGGCAGTGGCCATTCCGGGACAATCAGTTTGGTCATAACCAGTCCACGTGATCCTTATGTTCTTCGAAATCTGCGCGCATCGCGTCGATAAGTTCCACCATATCCTGTGGGATCGGCGCATGCCATTCCATCTGAATTCCGGTGATTGGGTGGTAAAGACGTAGCATCGTCGCATGCAGCGCCTGGCGATCGAATTTACGCAGCACGGAGATGAATTCATCCGATGCGCCCTTTGGTGGACGCGGACGACCGCCGTAAACAGGGTCCCCCACCAGCGGATGGGTAATATGCGCCATGTGCACGCGGATCTGGTGAGTACGCCCGGTTTCCAGACGCAGACGCAGGCGCGTATGAATACGGAAATGTTCCATGATGCGGTAGTGGGTTACCGCCGGTTTGCCCATCGGGTGTACAGACATATGCGTACGCTTGGTTGGGTGACGGCTGATAGGCTCTTCCACCGTGCCGCCAGAGGTCATATGACCAATCGCCACCGCTTCATACTCACGGGTGATTTCGCGCAGTTGCAACGATTCCACCAGGCGAGTCTGGGCGGGAACCGTCTTCGCCACCACCATCAGACCCGTGGTGTCTTTATCCAGACGGTGAACGATACCGGCACGCGGTACATCGGCAATCGGCGGATAATAATGAAGGAGAGCGTTAAGTACCGTACCGTCAGGATTGCCCGCGCCCGGGTGAACAACAAAGTCGCGCGGCTTGTTGATGACCAGAATGTCGTCATCTTCGTAGACGATATCCAGCGGGATATCCTGCGGCTCGAAGCGGACTTCCTCTTCGATTTCAGCATTGATGGCGACAGCTTCCCCACCAAACACTTTCTCTTTTGGTTTGTCCCAGATCTTGCCGTTTACCAGCACGCGCTGGTCAAGGATCCATTCTTTTATGCGTGAACGCGAATAATCAGGGAACAATTCGGCCAAAGCCTGATCTAAGCGTTGACCGAGCTGATTTTCGGAGACTGTTGCGGTGAGTTCTACTCGTTGTGCCATAAACTGCTTCTTCGTTTAACGTTGGGTTTTACGGCTTTGCCGTTTAATATAGTGTGCTATTGTAGCTGGTCTTAATCGGGAGCAGGAACTGAGTTTCTCCCGGACAAACATTTGAGGAAAGTCAAAACGTCATGACGCGCATGAAATATCTGGTGGCAGCGGCCACGTTGAGCCTGGCTTTGGTGGGCTGCTCCGGTTCGAATGAACAGGTCCCTGACAATCCGCCGAATGAAATCTATGCGACTGCACAACAAAAGTTGCAGGACGGTAACTGGAAACAGGCGATAACGCAACTGGAAGCGTTGGATAATCGCTATCCGTTTGGCCCGTATTCGCAGCAGGTACAGTTAGATCTTATCTACGCCTACTACAAAAATGCCGATCTGCCGCTGGCTCAGGCAACCATCGATCGTTTCATGCGTCTGAACCCTACCCATCCTAACATCGATTACGTGATGTACATGCGCGGCCTGACTAACATGGCGCTGGATGATAGTGCATTGCAGGGCTTCTTCGGGGTGGATCGTTCCGACCGTGACCCGCAACATGCGCGTGATGCTTTCAATGACTTCTCCAAACTGGTGCGTAGCTACCCGAACAGCCAGTACATTACCGATGCCACTAAGCGTCTGGTATTCCTGAAAGATCGTCTGGCGAA
Source organism: Enterobacter cloacae complex sp. 302F9 (assembly GCF_050030335.1). Classification (NCBI taxonomy): domain Bacteria; kingdom Pseudomonadati; phylum Pseudomonadota; class Gammaproteobacteria; order Enterobacterales; family Enterobacteriaceae; genus Enterobacter; species Enterobacter cloacae complex sp. 302F9. The sequence continues at coordinate 3,558,944 of NZ_JBLGUC010000001.1, forward strand.
ATATGAGTACTCCGTTGCGGAATACTACACCCGCCGTGGCGCATGGGTTGCCGTGGTTAACCGTGTAGAAGGCATGCTGCGTGATTATCCGGATACCCAGGCCACGCGTGATGGCCTGAAGCTGATGGAAAATGCGTATCGCCAGATGCAGATGACGGCTCAGGCTGACAAAGTGGCGAAAATCATCGCCGCGAACAGCAGCAACACCTGATACCGCTACAACGCATAACGGCAGCCCGCGGGCTGCCGTTTTTTTATTCTTTCACACTTACGCTGAAGCGGTTTAGCTTCAACACATCCATTCAACTATGACCGCAATTGTTGGCTTCGACAAGGTAAATCTCACCTCTTCCTGCCCTGCCTCACAAAAAAGATTCCCTGACAAAAACCGACAAAATAACGTGATCTAAATCACACATTTTGACATTAGGTCGGGTATGCTGGAATCACCAAGACGGAAAGACAAGAGGTAAAATTTATGACAATGAACATTACCAGTAAACAAATGGAAATTACTCCGGCAATCCGCCAGCACGTCGCAGACCGTCTCGCCAAACTGGATAAATGGCAAACACATTTGATTAATCCACATATCATCCTGTCCAAGGAGCCGCAGGGTTTCATCGCTGATGCAACTATCAATACTCCAAACGGCCATCTGGTCGCCAGCGCAAAACACGAGGATATGTACACCGCAATTAACGATTTGATCAACAAGCTGGAACGGCAGCTCAATAAAGTGCAACACAAAGGTGAAGCACGTCGCGCCGCAACCTCGGTGAAAGACGCCAGCTTCGCGGAAGAAGTTGAAGAAGAGTAATCCTCTAAAATTGAGTGTACCGACAACGCGCCTTCGGGCGCGTTTTTTATTGACAGGATCAAAACAGTGCAGGTACTTTAACCTATCAATTTCAGGATGACCTTATGAAACAGACGCCGTTTTTCTTCGCATTCTTTTTTACCTTCCCCTGACCGGGAGGCGTTTCGTCGTGTGATAAAGAATGCGAAGACGAACAACAAGGCCTCCCACACCGGGAGGCCTTTTTTATTGATAACGATAAAATGAGACAGACAACACTATGACACCGGAAAACCCGCTCCTGGATTTACGCGTAAAAATCAGTGCACTCGACGAAAAATTACTGGCCCTGCTGGCAGAACGCCGCGCGCTCGCCGTTGAAGTGGGCAAAGCCAAGCTCGAGTCCCATCGGCCGGTGCGCGATATCGATCGCGAACGTGATTTACTGGAACGGTTGATTCAACTCGGCAAAGCGCATCATCTGGATGCGCACTACATCACCCGCCTGTTCCAGCTCATCATCGAAGACTCCGTTCTGACGCAACAAGCCCTGCTCCAGCAGCATCTGAACAAAACCAACCCGCACTCTGCTCGTATCGCTTTCCTCGGCCCGAAAGGGTCCTATTCTCACCTGGCAGCTCGCCAGTACGCAGCCCGCCATTTCGAAGAGTTTATTGAGAGCGGCTGCGCGAAATTTGCAGACATTTTCAACCAGGTCGAAACCGGCCAGGCAGATTACGCCGTAGTGCCTATTGAGAACACCAGTTCCGGTGCCATCAATGATGTTTACGATCTGCTCCAGCACACCAGCCTGTCGTTAGTCGGCGAGTTGACTATCCCTATCGATCACTGCGTGCTGGTCTCTGGCTCAACCGATCTGAGTCAGATCGAAACGGTGTACAGCCACCCGCAGCCGTTCCAGCAGTGCAGCCAGTTCCTGAACCGTTATCCGCACTGGAAAATTGAATACACCGAAAGCACCTCGGCGGCGATGGAAAAAGTGGCGCAGGCAAACTCTTCTGCCGTCGCGGCTCTCGGTAGCGAAGCGGGCGGCGCGCTGTATGGCTTACAGGTGCTGGAACGCAATCTGGCCAACCAGACGCAGAATATCACCCGTTTCGTGGTTCTGGCCCGCAAGGCCATCAACGTGTCGGACCAGGTCCCGGCGAAAACCACCCTGCTGATGGCGACCGGCCAGCAGGCGGGTGCGCTGGTTGAAGCGCTGCTGGTGCTGCGTAATCACAACCTGATCATGACGAAGCTGGAATCCCGCCCAATACATGGCAACCCGTGGGAAGAAATGTTTTATCTCGACGTTCAGGCCAACCTGGAGTCTGCGTCCATGCAGAAAGCCCTGCGCGAACTGGGCGAGATCACACGCTCCATGAAAGTGCTGGGCTGCTATCCGAGCGAAAACGTGGTCCCGGTCGATCCGGCTTAACGTTCGATAAAGCGGCTTTTCTTCATCCCTGCCACATTTACAGGCAGGGTGAAGATGGCACCGGAAAGCGGATATTTCGCCAGCTCCTCCGCCTCCATATTTTCCCGCGTGGTGGTGATAAACAGCGTTTTCATATCGTCGCCGCCAAAGCAGACCATTGTCGGGCAGCGTACCGGCAGCCGATACTCTTCCAGCTGTTCGCCTTGCGGTGAAAACCGTGCGATACGCCAGCCGTCAAACAGTGCGCTCCAGTAGCAGCCTTCCTCATCCATTGCCGCACCGTCGGGTATACCTTCTCCCTCGCTAAACCGGCGAAACTCTTCGCGCTTACCGGGTTCTCCCTGCTCATCAAGCGGCGTACGGTAGATCACGCCGTTCGGCGTATCAGAAGTAAACATCCACCGTTTATCAGGACTAAACGCTAAACCGTTATGCCCGTGAATATCGCACTGGATCACTTGCGGCGTCAGGTCGTTGTCGATACGCATCAGCATGGCGCCGTTATAATCTCCCGGCCCCCAGAACGTGCCCGCATAAAACCGTCCCTGATGATCGGTACCGCCATCGTTAAAGCGTGCAAGCTGCGGGTTGGACGGGTTATCGCAAACCTTACGCTGGAGCAGGCCGTGTTTATCGGTCAGCCAGATGGCGTTTCGCATCGCGACGATAAATCCGCCGCGTTCACGCAGGGCAAAACACCCAACTTCTTCATGGAATGAGAGCACCGAGTGTTCCGCGGTGGGCAGATGGTACCGATGGATCTCCCCTTCCAGGATATCCGCCCAGTAGAGCGCCTTCTCGTCTGCACTCCATGTCGGGCATTCGGGCAGATGCCCGGTATAGTTCAACAGCAGCTGCGGTTCAGCCATGACAGTTCCCCAAAATGAAAAAAGCCAGCAATGCTGGCTTTCAGTATATACATCATCGCATTACTGGCGACTGTCATTTGCCTGGCGCAACAGCGTGCGGCTTTCACTCTGGAATCGCGTGGCGTAATCACCGAACCAGTGCTCCACTTTACGGAAACTGTCGATAAAGGCTTGTTTATCGCCGTGTTCCAGCAAGGTGATCGCTTCGCCAAAACGCTGATAATAGCGCTTGATCAGCGCCAGATTATTTTCAGACGACATGATGATGTCGGCGTAAAGCTGCGGATCCTGGGCAAACAGTCGCCCGACCATCGCCAGCTCCAGACGATAGATTGGCGAGGAAAGCGCCAGCAATTGTTCAAGCTGAACGTTCTCTTCCGCCAGGTGCAGCCCATAGGCGAAGGTTGCAAAGTGGCGCAGCGCCTGAATAAACGCCATGTTCTGGTCATGCTCTACCGCGCTAATGCGGTGCAAACGTGCTCCCCAGACCTGGATCTGTTCCAGGAACCACTGGTAGGCTTCCGGCTGCCGTCCGTCACAGTAAACCACTACCTGCTTCGCCAGGCTTCCGCTGTCCGGGCCAAACATCGGGTGTAACCCAAGCACGGGGCCAGTGTGCGCCGCCAGCATTGCCTGTAGCGGACCATTTTTAACGGAGGCCAGGTCCACCAGTATGCAATCTTCCGGCAGCGGAGGAAGTTTCGCGATTATTTGCTCCGTCACATGGATCGGCACGCTGACGATAACCATTCCGGCGTCTTTCATCAGCTCCGGCGCGTGCGACCAGTCCTCTTTCTCCAGAATGCGCACCTGATAGCCAGAAAGCGTCAGCATTTTCTCAAACAGACGCCCCATCTGCCCGCCACCACCGACGATAACCACCGGGCGCAGCGACGGACAGAGGGTTTTGAAGCCCTTGTCGTTTTCGCTGGAATAGGACTCGCGCATCACGCGACGCAGAACGTCCTCAATCAAATCAGGTGATACGCCCAGGGCCTGCGCCTCTTTACGGCGGGAGGCGAGCATAGAGGCCTCGCGCTCCGGAACGTAAATCGGCAGGCCGTATTTACTTTTAACCTCGCCGACCTCAGCAACCAGTGCCATGCGGCGCGCCAGAAGATCCAGCAACGCCTTATCCACTTCATCAATTTGATCGCGTAATGCGGTCAATTCAGCAACCATAACTACCCTCTTATGCCAGACGCGTCGCCAGCTGGCCGTTCAAATCTTTGTGGATCTCACGCAGCAGCGCATCGGTGGTTTCCCAGCTAATGCAGGCATCGGTGACCGAGACGCCGGGCTTCATCGCGCTACGCGGCTGTTCCGATGACTGATTGCCTTCATGAATATTACTTTCAATCATCAGGCCGATAATTGAACGGTTGCCATCTTTAATCTGAGCAATCACAGATTCTGCAACCGCAGGCTGGCGACGGTAATCTTTATTCGAATTACCATGACTGCAATCTACCATCAGCGCCGGACGCAGTCCCGCCTGTTCCATCTCTTTTTCACACTGCGCGACATCCGCCGGGCTGTAGTTTGGCGCTTTACCACCGCGCAGGATCACATGCCCGTCCGGGTTGCCCTGCGTTTGCAGCAGGCATACCTGGCCCGCCTGGTTGATCCCGACAAAACGATGGGGCATGGCGGCGGCGCGCATGGCGTTAATCGCCGTGGCCAGGCTGCCGTCGGTACCGTTTTTAAAACCAACCGGCATAGACAGGCCAGACGCCATCTCGCGGTGGGTTTGTGACTCGGTGGTGCGCGCCCCAATCGCAGACCAGCTAAACAGATCGCCCAGGTACTGCGGGCTGTTCGGATCCAGCGCTTCGGTAGCCAGCGGCAGCCCCATGCTCACCAGTTCCACCAGCAGGCGACGCGCAATTTTCAGTCCTGCTTCCACATCAAACGAGCCATCCATGTGCGGATCGTTGATCAACCCTTTCCAGCCAACGGTCGTACGTGGCTTCTCAAAATAGACGCGCATCACCAGATAGAGGCTATCGCTGACCTCCTCCGCTAATGCTTTAAATCGACGAGCGTACTCAATGGCGGTTTCAGGATCGTGAATAGAGCAAGGACCACATACCACCAGCAGGCGCGGATCGCGGCCAGCGATAATGTCAGAAATGGTCTGGCGCGAGTGCTCAATCTGAGCTTCCTGCGCGACGCTCAGCGGGAATTCCGCCTTCAGTTGATCCGGGGTGATTAACACCTGTTCGTCAGTGATATGTACGTTGTTCAGCGCGTCTTTTTGCATGATTGCGATCCTGTCAAACTCGTTTGCGATAGTGGTTTTCCTCGAAGAGGTGACACAACGATATCACATTAAGTAAAGATTTCAATCCAAAATACGTACACATTACTTTACACCAACCCTTTAATTGCAAAAATAATGGCCTAAAATCGTAAAGTTAAAATTACACACGCACGCCTGTAAGCCAGGCTATGCTCACAAAAAGGAGAATAGCCATGCGTTCAATTGCTTTTATGTTGTTGTCGCTGATTTTGTCGGGTTGCCAGATCAATCCTTATACTTTTCAGCCTGACTGGACCAGACCGGACTGGTTCACGGCCGGTAAAGAAGACGCTATGAATGGTGTTCCGGTTAAAGATAACCAGGCTCTGGCCGATAGTTTTAATGACCCTCAGGTTGATCGAGCGGAATATCTTCGTGGCTACGCTGACGGACAGAAAAAAATATGCGAAGAGGGCTTTATTCACGCCTGGGGATTAGCGGGCAAATCATTTCCTGCCAGCTGCGATGCAACTGAAAATGCAGTAAAACTGCATGAATCTTGGCAACAAGGATTGGATGAAAGTATGCGTTCCAGCAGGCTTAATTGAGCCTGCCTTAATTCCTCTGAATATAGCTCACTGTAAGATTTAGCTTAGGTCAAAACAGGGATATTTCTGACATAATGACGGCTTTGATAAACAATGGTATTCTGCCGACAATTCTTAAGGACATCTATTTCCGGGGCGGTTTGGCGGATTCTGATGAGAAATGCAATCTTGATCGCTTTGCTCCGACTCCCCCTGGCGCTAATACTGTTCATTTTAGTAGCCCCTGCAACGGCAGGCTCGTTCACGGAAACGGATAAATCAGTACGTTCGATTGTTTCTGGCATTGTGAGCTACACCCGATGGCCAGCACTGTCCGGCCAGCCTAAGCTCTGTATTTATGCCTCTTCCCATTACAGACAGGCGCTCAGCAGTGAAGATGAACACAACCCGTTGCCCTATAGTCCTGTCATTGTGCATAGCGATCGGGAAGCACTCGCAGCAAGGTGTGATGCCCTCTATTTCGGGAGCGAGTCGCCGGCAAAACAACAGGAAATAATAAATCAATATCAGGGCCAGGCGTTGCTATTAATGTCAGAACAAAATCCTGAATGCGTTATTGGCAGCGCATTTTGTCTGATAATAGAGCACAACCTCGTCAGGTTTTCCGTAAATCTGGATGCGCTGGCGCGCAGTGGCGTAAGAGTCAATCCGGATGTATTAATGCTCGCACGGAATAAGAAGCATGAATAAGGAAGTCGCACCAACACCGCGTCCGACGTTTAAAAGAACGTTGCGACGAATCAGCATGATAAGCGTCATTATAACGATGACGTTTATATGGTTGCTGCTGTGTTTCGCTTCCGTGGTGACATTAAAGCAATACGCGCAAAAAAACCTCGAACTTACCGGCGCCACCATGAGCCACAGCCTTGAAGCCTCTCTGGTGTTCAACGATGCCGTGGCGGCAAATGAAACGCTGGCGACCCTCGGCAAGCAGGGGCAGTTCGCCGTGGCGGAAGTGCTTAACGCACATCATAAACGGTTTGCCTGGTGGTCATGGAACCCGGCGGATAATACCGACACGCTGGGCGCGCTGGTCAACCGGTGGTTGTTCCCTGTTCCTGTCGCACAGCCCATCATACATAATGGCAATGTGATTGGCGAAATTCGTCTGACCGCGCGAGACAGCCTGATTAGCCACTTTATCTGGCTCTCATTTGCGGTCCTCACCGGCTGCATTCTTTTTGCCTCTGCCGTCGCATTGACCATCACCCGCTCGCTACATCATGGCATGGTTGTTGAAATGCAAAACATCACTGACGTTGTGCATGACGTTCGCACTAACCGCAACTTCTCTCGCCGGGTAACGGAAGGCCGCATTGAAGAGTTCCACCAGTTTGGTGAAGACTTCAACAGCCTGCTGGATGAAATGGAAGAGTGGCAGCTCAAGCTACAGGCGAAAAACGCTCAACTGTTGCGTACCGCCATGCACGATCCGCTCACGGGGCTTGCAAACCGCGCCGCGTTTCGCAACAACATTGCGGCATTAATGAACGACGCTTCAGCAAAAACTAATTCTGCCCTGCTCTTCCTGGACGGTGATAACTTCAAGGTTATCAATGACACCTGGGGTCATGCCGCAGGTGACTGCGTACTGATCGAAGCCGCCAAAAGGATGGTCGAGTTTGGCGAAAAACGTCATCAGTCTTACCGTCTTGGCGGCGATGAATTTGCCATGATCCTTTACGGCGTCCACACCGCACGTGAGGTCGAATTTATTTGCGCTGCGCTGTCGCAGCAATTTATCCGTCCGTTTGATCTGCATAACGGGCACACAGCATCAATGTCCCTCAGCATTGGCTTTGCTCTGGCGTGGGAAAATGCCTCCGTTGAAGCATTACTGGAGCAAGCCGATCGCAATATGTATCTGGTCAAAAACCAGCGTTCGAAAACAATATCCTGAAAGGAAGACGATATGTTAAAGCGATACTTTGCGCCGTTAATACTGGCATCACTGGTAATGTCCGGATGCCAGTCATCCCCTGAAGGGAAATTCACGCCAGAGCAAATTGCGGCCATGAAATCCTACGGCTTTAACGAACTGAATGGCGACTGGTCTCTGGGCCTGTCGGATAAGATCCTGTTTGATAAAAATGACGCCAGGCTGCGCCCGGAAAGTGAAACGCAGATCCAGACTATGGCCTCACGCCTGGCGGCAACCGGACTGAACCACGCCAGGATGGATGGTCATACGGATAACTATGGCGAAGAGAGCTACAACGAAGCGCTTTCGTTAAAACGTGCCAATGTTGTGGCGGATGCCTGGGCGAAGGGCGCGAACATCCCGCGCAGCAATCTCACTACGCGGGGCTTAGGCAAAAAATACCCTGTCAGCAGCAACCGCACTGCGCAGGGGCGCGCTGAAAACCGCCGGGTTGCGGTAGTCATCAGCACGCCTTAAGGCTATTTAACGGATGTTCCGGCGAGCGACACGCCTGAAACCGCTCGCCAGCGCAGCCAGTCAATTACAATAAAGACCGCCAGACTGACGCCCATTACCGGCAACGCCAGCCCCAGCAGGAGGCTTATCAGGAACGTCACTCCCCTTCCCCACAGCGGCAATGCCAGCCAGCTTTGGCAGAGCGTCTGTACCGGGTTCGCGGCTGACGTTGCAGGGCGACGCATCCACCACATCCGGTATCCCCAGATAATTAACACACACAGCGCAACGCCAAACGCGATGAGCAGCAGCTGATTTGCCAGACCAAACAGGATCCCCATATGGAAATCCACGCCCCAGCGGGTGAGTTTAGCCATCAGCGGGAAATCCCCGAAGCGAGAGCTGTCCAGCACCTTCAGTGAGTGGGGTTCCACGGCAACGGAATCAACCTGCGTTGGCCAGCGGCGATCGATTTCCGTCACTGTCCAGGCCTGGTCGACCCTGCTTGCCGGACGGATCTCAACGTTGTTCGCATCAATCCCTGACTGGCGGGCGACCTGCAATACGTTGTCAAAAAGCGACAGTTTGACTGGCATTTCAGGCATCGTCATTCCCCCGTGATGACCACGATGTTCGGCGTGTTCATCCCTCATTTCCGGCGCACCGGAAAGGGTGGTGTTTACCTGCGGCGTCAGCCAGTTCATCTCTGCACGCAGCTTATCGACGTTGCCACCGGCCCATTGTGACCAGGTTAACCCGGTGACTGAGAACAGCAGCATTCCCGCCAGTAACGTCCAGCCTAAGATCACATGCAGGCGACGACGATTCTGGAAACGATTGTTAATACGGCGCTTCGGTCGGGTGTAGAACCACAGCGCGATCCCGCCCAGGGCAGCAACCCACATCCACGAGGCGGCTAACTCGCTATAGAGGCGCCCGATGTTGCCCAGCATCAGCGAGGTATGCAGATAATCGATAGTCTGACGCAGCGGTAAAATCCCGCTGGTGCCGTACACGGTCATATCCCCTCGAAACTCAAGGCTGGTGGGATCAATAAAAATAGCCCGATGCTCGGAGGGACCCAGCGCCGGGTCGGCAAACATCACGCGGGTCGTTTCGCCCTCTTCCAGCCCCGGACGAACAGCATGTAAACGCAGCGCTGAACCCACGGCCTTTTCCGCCACGGCAATTTGTTCAGCAAGAGGCTGCGCCTCACCCACGGCCTCCGTGTGGAGTGCATGATGGTACAGCGCATGTTCAAGCTGCGGCGTGGCGACGTACAGCGTTCCGGTCAGCGCTGCGAAGAAGATAAACGGACCGACAAACAGCCCGATATAGAAATGGAGGCGACGCAGCAGGTTTCCCCATGCCGCGCGCGGAGTGCAGGTAGTCATACTTTTCCTTTTTAAGGCAAAAAGTGAGTGATTTTGTTTTAAAGGGAGAAAGCAGACCGACGCGGCGGCGCGCGGGTATCGGGGTAAAGCCAGGGGAAAAAGTGCCAGTGGCTGACCGCCTGACGAGGCGGCTTCACGCGCAGCCGCTGCAACACCACGCTGAGCAGAACGATAAGCGCCAGCATCACGCCCGGAACATGCGCTAACAGCACGCAGTAGCCGCACGCCTCCGCATGGTCAACTGGCATAGAATGCGGCATATCACCATGATGCTCGTCCATCGACATCATGCTCATGTCGTGGTGCATGCCCGGCATGGCGCTCATGGGATCTTTTTGCAGCGAGACGGAGATCAGCGGCGCCACGACGATCAGCAGGATCGCAAACAGCGCGGTCAATGCCGCTGCGCGTTTCCAGCTATGCTGATGCAGTACGTTATCCACTTACCCTCCGCCCAAGAGGCGAACATTGTAAATGATTTATGACGGAAGGGTTAACGCGAGAGGTGCGATGGGATAAAAAAAGGGCCAGCCTTTCGGCCAGCCCTTTCTAACAGGATGTCGCTTAAGCGAATCTTAGTTCAGACGCTCTTTAATACGAGCAGACTTACCAGTACGCTCACGCAGGTAGTACAGTTTAGCTTTACGTACAGCACCACGACGTTTAACAGCAATGCTGTCAACTACCGGAGAGTGAGTCTGGAAGACACGCTCAACGCCTTCGCCGTTGGAAATTTTACGAACAGTGAATGCAGAGTGCAGACCGCGGTTACGAATAGCGATAACCACGCCCTCGAATGCCTGCAGACGTTTTTTGGAACCTTCAACAACCCATACTTTCACTTCCACGGTGTCACCTGGACGGAAGGAAGGTACGTCCTGCTTCATCTGCTCTTGTTCAAGTTGCTTAATAATGTTGCTCATAATTTAATCTCTTATCCTGGGTAAACTGATATTCGGGTGCGTATTACGCATTCCCATCATGTTCATGCTACTGGTGCGCGTGTTCAGTTTTGAACTCGGCCAGCAACTTTGCTTGCTCTTCAGTCAGAGCCAGGTTTTCCAGAAGTTCAGGTCTTCTAAGCCAGGTTCGGCCCAGCGACTGCTTCAAACGCCAGCGACGTATCTCGGCATGGTTTCCAGACAGTAATACTGCCGGGACTTCCATCCCTTCTAACACTTCAGGACGAGTATAGTGTGGACAGTCCAGCAATCCATCGGCAAACGAATCTTCCGTTGCCGAAGCTTCATGGCCCAGTACACCCGGAATGAACCGGGCAACGGAGTCAATCAGCGTCATTGCTGGTAACTCACCACCGCTGAGAACGTAATCGCCGATAGACCATTCTTCGTCAATCTCGGTTTGAATTACGCGCTCATCTATCCCTTCGTAGCGACCACAGACCAGAATCAGCTTTTGATTCGTCGCCAGTTCGCTCACGCCCGCTTGATCAAGCTTGCGTCCCTGAGGTGACAGATAAATCACCTTCGCGCCTTCACCTGCCGCGGCTTTTGCTGTGTGAATGGCGTCCCGTAAGGGTTGCACCATCATCAACATCCCCGGTCCGCCGCCGTAAGGACGATCGTCCACGGTACGGTGCCGGTCGTGCGTGAAGTCACGAGGACTCCAGCTCTGGATGCTCAGCAGGCCATTCTTTACTGCCCGGCCAGTTACCCCGTAATCGGTAATCGCGCGGAACATTTCAGGAAACAGGCTAATTATGCCAATCCACATAGCGCCGTCTTTTACCGTTTATCCGGAGAATTTAAAAACCAGGATCCCAATCTACTTCAATGGTTTGAGTAGTGAGATCGACTTTCTTGATAACCTGTCCATCGAGGAACGGAACCAACCGCTCCTTGATGCCAAATGCATCTTTCAGGTTTGCCTTAATGACGAGAACGTCATTTGACCCGGTTTCCATCATGTCGATGACTTTCCCCAGGCTGTAGCCTTCAGTGGTCACTACCTGGCAACCCATAAGGTCTTTCCAGTAGTAGTCACCCTCTTCCAGCTGTGGCAACTGCGACGAATCCACAACAATTTCACAATTAGTCAGCGCATTCGCGGCATCACGATCGTCAATGCCTTTCAGCTTGATGATGATGTCCTGATTGTGGTGACGCCAGCTTTCCAGCTCGACCTCTTCCCACTTACCGGCTTTCTGGATAAACCAGGGCTGGTAATTAAAAATGCTATCAGCGTCTTCAGTGGAGGAAAACACTCTGAGCCAACCACGGATACCGTAGCAAGAACCCATTTTTCCCAATACGATCGGTTCAACAGGTGCTTTATTGCTCATCATGACCACCGTGACAGATTAAGCTGCTTTGTTTGCTGCTTTGATCAGCGTAGCAACGCGATCGGAAACAGTAGCGCCCTGGCCAACCCAGTGAGCGATACGATCCAGATCCAGACGGGTTTCTTCTTCTGCGCCAGCGGCCAGTGGGTTGAAGAAACCAACGCGCTCGATGAAGCGACCGTTGCGTGCATTACGGCTGTCAGTCACAACAACCTGGTAGAACGGACGCTTTTTAGCGCCGTGACGAGCTAAACGAATAGTTACCATAACATCCTCTTGTGTGAATAAAACAACCGGGCCCCATCGAGGAACGGAGCCCGGGTGTCATATTAAAAGCCCGAAAATTTTACTCATTTTCGGGCAAAAAGCAATCTCAAAAGCGATTAACGCCCAGGAAAACCGGGAGGCATCATGCCTTTCATGCCGCGCATCATCTTCGCCATGCCGCCTTTCTTCATTTTCTTCATCATGCGCTGCATGTCGTCGAACTGTTTCAGAAGGCGGTTAACGTCCTGCACCTGCATGCCGCAACCAGCTGCGATACGGCGTTTACGGGAACCTTTGATGATTTCTGGCTTCGCGCGCTCTTTCAGCGTCATCGAGTTGATGATGGCCTCCATACGCACCAGCACTTTGTCATCCATCTGGGATTTGACGTTGTCCGGGATCTGGCCCATGCCTGGCAGTTTGCCCATCAGGCTTGCCATGCCGCCCATGTTTTTCATCTGACGCAGCTGCTCAAGGAAGTCGGTCAGATCGAAACCGTCGCCCTTTTTCAGCTTGCTGGCGAGTTTTTCCGCCTGCGCGCGGTCAACCTTGCTTTCAATATCTTCGATCAGCGACAGCACGTCGCCCATGCCGAGGATACGGGAGGCAATACGATCCGGATGGAACGGCTCCAGCGCTTCGGTTTTCTCGCCCACGCCGAGGAACTTGATTGGCTTACCGGTGATATGACGAATAGAGAGCGCCGCACCGCCGCGGGCATCGCCGTCGACTTTGGTCAGCACCACGCCGGTTAACGGCAGGGCTTCGTTAAACGCTTTTGCGGTGTTCGCCGCATCCTGACCGGTCATGGCGTCAACAACAAACAGGGTCTCTACCGGATTGATAGAGGCATGCACCTGCTTGATTTCGTCCATCATCGCTTCGTCAACGTGCAGACGACCGGCGGTATCCACCAGCAGCACGTCGTAGAATTTCAGCTTCGCCTCTTTCAGCGCCGCGTTAACGATATCGACAGGCTTCTGCGCCACGTCGGACGGGAAGAAGTCTACGCCAACCTGCTCGGCCAACGTTTCCAGCTGTTTGATCGCCGCCGGGCGATACACGTCCGCCGACACCACCAGCACCTTTTTCTTGTGCTTTTCGCGCAGGAATTTCCCCAGCTTACCGACGCTGGTGGTTTTACCCGCACCTTGCAGACCCGCCATCAGCACGACGGCCGGCGGCTGAGCCGCCAGGTTTAGCACCTGGTTCTCTTCGCCCATCGCCGAAACCAGCTCGTTACGGACGATTTTGACGAACTCCTGACCCGGAGTCAGGCTCTTGTTCACTTCATGGCCAACCGCTTTCTCTTTCACGCGGTTGATAAAATCACGCACGACCGGCAACGCGACGTCTGCTTCCAGCAGCGCCATGCGCACTTCGCGCAGCGTTTCCTTGATGTTCTCTTCGGTGAGGCGTCCACGGCCGCTGATGTTGCGCAGCGTGCGCGACAAACGATCGGTTAAATTATCAAACATTGTCTCTCGCCTGGGGTAGAAACGTTAGGTCGCCTGGGCGACACATACACAGAATTTTGCCGGAGTATAACATGAAGGCGCCTTTGTTGTTATGCAACGGTTGGAGCAGGCGTCACGTAACGTTATACTGCTTCTCTTTCTTATTAAGACAACTGTCGACGCCTATATGCCTGTTTTCGCACTGATCGCCCTTGTTGCCTACTCTGTCAGCCTCGCGCTGATCATTCCTGGCCTGCTGCAAAAAAACAGCGGCTGGCGGCGCATGGCTATTCTTTCGGCAGTGATCGCACTGATTAGCCACGCGTTTGCGCTGGAATCACGGATCATTCCCGGCGACGGCAGCGTGCAAAATCTGAGCGTACTGAACGTCGGCTCGCTGGTCAGCCTGATGATCTGTACGGTCATGACCATTGTCGCGTCTAAAAACCGTGGCTGGCTGCTGCTGCCGATAGTCTACGCCTTTGCGCTGATCAACCTGGCGTTAGCCACGTTCATGCCCAATGAGTTTATTACTCACCTGGAAGCCACGCCGGGGATGCTGGTGCATATTGGTCTGTCGCTGTTCTCCTACGCGACGTTGATCATCGCCGCCCTTTACGCCATGCAGCTCGCCTGGATTGACTACCAGCTGAAAAATAAAAAGCTGGCGTTTAACCACGAAATGCCGCCGCTGATGGTGATTGAGCGTAAGATGTTCCACATCACCCAGGTCGGTGTGGTTCTGCTGACGCTGACGCTGTGCACGGGCTTGTTTTATATGAAGAACCTGTTCAGCGTGGAGAATATCGATAAAGCGGTCCTCTCCATCATCGCGTGGTTTGTCTATATTGTCCTGTTATGGGGCCATTATCATGAAGGCTGGCGCGGTCGTCGCGTGGTCTGGTTCAACGTAGCGGGTGCGGGCATTCTCACGCTTGCCTATTTTGGTAGCCGCTTCATACAGCAATTTGCTGGCTAAGTAACAAAAGGAGTTCCCCCTGGAACACATCTCTACCACCACGCTGATCGTCATTCTGGTCATCATGGTGGTCATCTCCGCTTATTTCTCTGGCTCTGAAACCGGCATGATGACGCTGAACCGCTACCGGTTACGTCATCGCGCCAAGCAGGGTAACCGTGCCGCGCGTCGTGTCGAAAAGCTTCTGCGTAAGCCGGACCGGCTGATTAGCCTGGTGCTTATCGGTAACAACCTGGTCAATATTCTCGCTTCTGCGTTGGGCACCATCGTCGGGATGCGTCTGTACGGCAACGCAGGCGTGGCGATTGCCACAGGTGTGCTCACGTTTGTGGTGCTGGTGTTTGCGGAAGTGCTGCCCAAAACCATCGCCGCGCTTTACCCGGAAAAAGTCGCCTACCCGAGCAGCTTCCTGTTAGCACCGCTGCTTATTCTGATGATGCCGCTGGTCTGGCTGCTGAATATGGTGACACGGGTGCTGATGCGCATGGTGGGTATAAAGGCAGACGTCACCATTAGTAGCGCGCTCAGCAAAGACGAACTGCGTACCATCGTGAATGAATCCCGCTCGCAGATCTCCCGCCGCAATCAGGACATGCTCCTGTCGGTGCTGGATCTGGAAAAGGTCAGCGTTGACGACATCATGGTGCCGCGCAATGAAATCGTCGGGATTGATATCAACGACGACTGGAAGGCCATTGTCCGCCAGCTGACACACTCCCCGCACGGGCGTATCGTCCTCTATCGCGATTCCCTCGACGATGCCATCAGCATGCTGCGCGTGCGCGAGGCCTATCGTCTGATGACTGAGAAAAACGAGTTCACCAAAGAGGTAATGCTGCGCGCCGCCGACGAAATTTACTACGTGCCGGAAGGCACCCCACTCAGCACGCAGCTGGTGAAGTTCCAGCGAAACAAGAAGAAAGTCGGCCTGGTGGTGGATGAATACGGCGACATACAGGGGCTGGTGACGGTCGAAGATATTCTGGAAGAGATTGTCGGGGACTTTACCACGTCGATGTCGCCTTCCCTTGCGGAAGAGGTCACCCCGCAAAACGACGGGTCAGTGCTTATCGACGGCAGCGCCAACATTCGTGAAATCAATAAAGCGTTCAACTGGCATTTGCCGGAAGACGAAGCGCGGACGATGAACGGTATGATCCTGGAAGCGCTGGAAGAGATCCCGGCGGCAGGCACGCGCGTGCGCATTGAACAGTATGATATTGATATTCTGGACGTTCAGGACAACATGATTAAGCAGGTGAAGGTCCTGCCCGTTAAGCCTCTACGCGAAAGTATTGCCGAATAAAATGTAGGCCGGGTAAGGCGAACGCCGCCACCCGGCACTACAGGCAGCACGTTACGCTTTCGCTTTCGCCACGGTCACCATCGCAGCGCGAATAGTACGACCGTTCAGGGTATACCCTTTCTGCATCACGCCCAGCACGTTACCCGCGGCAACGTCTTCGGATTCCACCATCGCAATGGCCTGGTGAACGTTTGGATCCAGCGGTACATCCGTATCGGCAATCACTTCAACACCGAACTTACGCACCACATCCAGCATGGATTTCAGCGTCAGCTCAATGCCTTCAATCATCGCCGCGTTATCCGGGTTGGCTTTATCCGCCACTTCCAGCGCGCGATCCAGGCTGTCGATCACCGGAAGCAGTTCGTTGACGAATTTCTCCAGCGCAAATTTGTGCGCCTTTTCAACGTCCAGCTCGGTACGACGGCGCAGGTTTTCCATTTCCGCTTTGATACGCAGTACGCCATCGCGTTCGCGATTCTGCGCTTCTACCAACTGAGCTTCCAGGTTGGCAATTTTTTCATCGCGCGGGTCCACCTGCTCAGCAGACGTGTCTGGCTCTACTGCCTCAACTTCATCGTGCTGTTCCGTGATAATTTCTTCAGGGGCTTGCCCCTCAGGCGTTTTCTGTTCTTTACTACTCATGAATTTCTCCGCGTTTTTCTGCATTCATCTCGCTAACTTCGCTTATTATGGGGATCAGTTTCCTGGATTCAAGGGAACAAGGCAGATTGTCATCATTCATCAGGCACAAGGACCTCCAGAAAATGAATAATCATTTCAGGTGTATTGGGATCGTCGGCCATCCGCGTCACCCTACCGCATTGACGACACATGAAATGTTGTATCGCTGGCTGTGTGGTAAAGGCTATGAAGTGATGGTCGAGCAGCAGATCGCCCAGGAGTTGCAGCTTAAAAGCGTCAGAACCGGCACGCTGGCGGAAATTGGCCAGCAGGCGGATCTCGCCGTGGTGGTCGGTGGCGACGGCAATATGCTGGGCGCGGCGCGAACGCTGGCTCGCTATGATATTAAGGTTATTGGTATTAACCGTGGCAATCTCGGTTTCCTGACCGACCTCGACCCGGACAATGCGCAGCAGCAGCTGGCGGACGTGCTGGAAGGCCACTATATCAGTGAAAAACGGTTTTTACTGGAAGCCCAGGTGTGTCAGCAGGACTGCCAGAAGCGCATCAGCACCGCCATTAACGAGGTGGTTCTCCATCCCGGTAAAGTGGCGCACATGATCGAGTTCGAAGTCTATATCGACGAAATATTCGCTTTCTCGCAGCGTTCTGACGGGCTGATTATTTCAACCCCGACGGGGTCAACTGCCTACTCGCTTTCAGCCGGAGGCCCAATCCTGACGCCATCGCTGGATGCCATAACCCTGGTGCCGATGTTCCCGCATACGCTCTCGGCGCGTCCGCTGGTGATCAACGGCGACAGCACCATCCGCCTGCGTTTTTCCCATCGCCGTAACGACCTGGAGATCAGCTGCGACAGTCAGATTGCGCTCCCCATTCAGGAAGGTGAAGATGTCCTCATTCGCCGCTGCGATTACCATCTGAACCTGATTCACCCGAAAGATTACAGCTATTTCAACACATTAAGCTCCAAGCTCGGCTGGTCAAAAAAATTGTTCTGATTTTGCATCCAGCACTTTACTGTATATAAAACCAGTTTATACTGTATACAAACACAGTTATGGTTTTTCATACAGGAAAACAATTATGCTGGCACAACTGACCATCAGCAACTTTGCCATTGTTCGTGAGCTTGAGATCGACTTCCATAGCGGAATGACGGCGATTACCGGTGAAACCGGTGCAGGTAAATCCATTGCCATTGATGCCCTCGGCTTGTGCCTCGGCGGTCGTGCTGAGGGGGATATGGTGCGCACAGGCGCCGCCCGTGCCGATCTCTGCGCCCGCTTCTCGTTGAAAGACACACCTGCCGCCCTGCGCTGGCTGGAAGCGAACCAGCTCGAAGACGGACGTGAGTGTTTACTTCGCCGCGTCATCAGCAGCGATGGCCGCTCCCGCGGTTTTATCAATGGTACAGCGGTTCCCCTTTCCCAGCTTCGCGAGCTGGGCCAGCTGCTCATCCAGATCCATGGTCAGCATGCGCACCAGCAGTTAATCAAACCCGAACAGCAGAAAGCCCTGCTTGATGGCTACGCAGGTGAGTACGCGCTTACTCAACTCATGGCGGAGCACTATCGTCAGTGGCATCAAAGCTGCCGCGAACTTGCGCAGCATCAGCAGCAAAGCCAGGAGCGTACCGCGCGCGCCGAGCTGCTGGAATATCAGCTGAAAGAGCTGAACGAATTTAACCCGCAGGCGGGTGAATTTGAGCAAATCGACGAAGAGTACAAGCGTCTGGCCAACAGCGGTCAGCTGCTTTCCACCAGCCAGACTGCCCTTAACATGCTGGCGGATGGCGAAGACGTGAATTTGCAGAGCCAGCTGTATAACGTGCGTCAGCTTGTGACCGAACTGACCGGCATGGACAATAAGCTTTCTGGCGTACTGGAAATGCTGGAAGAGGCCGCGATTCAGATTTCAGAAGCCGGGGATGAACTGCGCCACTACTGTGAACGTCTGGATCTCGACCCGAACCGTCTGTTCGAACTTGAGCAACGCATCTCCCGTCAGATTTCACTGGCGCGTAAGCATCACGTAACCCCGGAAGAGCTGCCGAATTACTATCAGTCTCTGCTGGAGGAACAGCAGCAGCTGGACGATCAGGCCGATTCCCTTGAAACCTTGTCTCTGGCGGTCAATCTGCATCATCAGCAGGCGCTGGAAACGGCGAAACGGCTGCATGACGTGCGGCAACACTATGCGCTGGAGCTTAGCCAGCACATTACCGACAGTATGCATACGCTGGCGATGCCGCATGGGGTGTTCACCATAGATGTTCGCTTTGAAGAGAATCACCTGACGGCGGAAGGCGCAGACCGCGTAGAATTCCGCGTCACCACCAACCCGGGCCAGCCTTTGCAGGCGATTTCGAAAGTGGCTTCCGGCGGTGAACTGTCGCGTATCGCCCTGGCCATTCAGGTGATTACCGCCCGTAAAATGGAAACCCCGGCGTTGATTTTCGATGAAGTGGATGTGGGGATCAGCGGCCCGACCGCGGCCGTTGTCGGCAAACTGCTGCGTCAGTTGGGTGAATCGACACAGGTCATGTGTGTGACTCACCTGCCGCAGGTCGCCGGTTGTGGTCATCACCACTTTATCGTCAGCAAGGAAACCGATGGCGAAATGACGGAAACGCACATGAAGCCGCTGGATAAACGCTCACGCTTGCAGGAGCTGGCACGCCTGCTCGGCGGCAGTGAAGTCACCCGCAATACGCTTGCGAATGCGAAAGAACTGCTGGCGGCATAAACTTTTTCGGGATCTCAGGGTCATACAGAACAACAAAAACGCCGCCAGACCGGTTTCAAAGTGGGGCAAGGTCTATTATCATCGGCATATTACATATGAGCCGCGTACTGCTCGGGCCCGAAAAGGAATCAAATCACTATGCGCTGTAAAACGCTGACCGCTGCCGCAGCGGTTCTTCTGATGTTGACCGCAGGCTGTTCCACTCTGGAGAAAGTGGTTTACCGTCCTGACATCAACCAGGGGAACTACCTTACCCCTAACGATGTGTCCAAAATCCGCGTGGGTATGACACAACAGCAGGTCGCTTATGCCCTGGGAACCCCGATGATGTCCGATCCGTTCGGCACAAACACCTGGTTCTATGTATTCCGCCAGCAGCCTGGTCATGAAGATGTGACCCAGCAAACCCTGACGCTGACCTTCAGCAGTGCCGGCGTGCTGACCAACATCGACAACAAGCCTGCCCTGACCAAATAATCAGGCGTCAGCAACGCAAAAAGGTGCTCAATGAGCACCTTTTTTGTATCTGAATTCTTACGCAGAATCGTAGCCCCGGTAAGCGAAGGGTATGAACCGGAAACATGGGTAACACTTTAGACCGGATACATGGGTAACAGTTATAACTGGCATAGAAGAGGAGACTCGCTATGCCCTGGACTGAGACCCGACCTATGCAACGCCTTGATTTTATCCGTGCCTGCCATGCAGGTACGGATTCTTTTTCAGCCCTCTGCCGTCTCTTCGGCATCAGCCGAAAAACCGGTTACAAATGGCTTCATCGTTTTGACCCCTCTGACCTGTCATCTCTCTCTGACCGGTCGCGTGCTCCGCACTCCCACTCCCGTACAGTTCCTGATGATATCGCCGGGCAGCTTACGGCCCTGAGGCAGAAACACCCTGACTGGGGCCCCAAAAAACTGCGGATGTGGCTGCTCAATCATCACGTCGATTTTACCGTCCCCGCTGCCAGCACTATCGGCGATATCCTCAAGCGTGAAGGCCTGGTTCCGGATAAAAAGCGAAAACGCAGAACCCCGGGCAATCGCCAGCCCCTGACCATCATCAGTGAGAACAATCAGGTCTGGAGCGCTGATTTTAAAGGCAAGTTCAGGCTGCTGAGCCGGAAATACTGTCATCCCTTCACCCTGACCGACAATCACAGCCGGTATCTTCTGAGCTGCCGGGGAACGGACCGGGAGAGCGAGCCCTTCGTCAGGCAGTGCCTGACGGATGCGTTCCTGGAGTACGGTCTGCCGGAAGTCCTGAGAACGGATAATGGACAGCCTTTCGCAGGAACAGGTATCGCCGGGTTAAGTCGCCTTGCAGTCTGGCTGATAAAGCTGGGCATCAGACCGGAACGTATCAGAAAGGGGCATCCGGAAGAAAACGGCCGTCATGAGAGAATGCACCGTTCGCTGAAAAGTGCAGTAAAACAGGGCAACACCTTTATGACGATGGAAGAACAACAGCGGTGGTTCAGTGACTACCGGGAAGAGTTTAACTACGAAAGGCCGCATGAAGCCCTGGCGGGTGCAACGCCCGGAACGGTATGGCAGCCCTCAGGCCGACACTGGGATGGCAGGGTTCCTGAATATGCTTATCCGGAAGGAGGTACGGTCTACAGGGTGAAATCAAGGGGGACACTCTATATGGGGAAAAAGGGGACGGTGTTCCTGAGTGAAGCGCTGACTGATGAGTACATCATGCTGGAAGAACAGGATGATGGCCTTGAGGCCATCATCTTTAACGGAATAACGCTTGCGTACTACGACCGAAAAACCCAGAGTGTGCTCCGGATAGACTGAAAAGTGTTACCTATGTTCCCGGTCTGATCTGTCACCTATGTATCCGGTCATACAGAAGCGCCACCGGGGGAGAAAGCGCTACTTACCCGATTTCTCCGCTCGCTGACGGCGCAGCTCTTTCGGGTCAGCAATCAGCGGGCGATAAATCTCAACCCGATCGCCATCCTTCAGCGCATCAGCAAGCTTAACCGGACGGCTATAAATGCCGACTTTATTCTTCGCCAGGTCAATATCACGGCGAAGTTCAAGGATGCCGGAGGTCCGGATAGCCGCCTCAACGGTGGCGCCCTCTTCAAGCATTACGCGCTGCAAATACTGCTTCTCTGGCAGCGCATACACCACCTCAACAGCAATCTTATGCGACACTGTAAACCTCTTTGGCGCGCGTGGTGAACGCCTGAACCATATTCGAGGCCAGCTCTTTAAAGATACGGCCAAACGCCAGTTCGATCAGCTTATTGGTAAATTCAAAATCCAGATGAAACTCAATGCGGCAGGCGTCAGCGCTCAGCGGCGTAAACTTCCACCCCCCCATCAGTTTTTTAAACGGACCATCCACCAGATGCATCAAAATACTCTGATTGCTCGTCAGGGTATTGCGCGTGGTGAACGTTTTGCTGATCCCCGCTTTGGAGACATCCACGGCCGCAGTCATCTGCGTCGGGCCGGATTCCAGCACCCGGCTACCGGTGCATCCCGGAATAAATTCCGGATAGGACTGAACGTCGTTCACTAACTGATACATTTGTTCCGCGCTGTAGGGAACAAGCGCGGTACGGCTAATCTGAGGCATAGCATTTTCCATGGTCACACAACAGACAAATAATAACATTTATCACCTGTTAAAAAAACGCTAAGCCTTATCTCGTGCTAAGATAGCGCGTTAGACCTCACAGGACGCAATGAGGTGACTTTTTAAAATCAGATTACCGACGGCTTTACGACACTTATGACGAAGAAAAAAGCACATAAACCTGGTTCGGCGACCATTGCGCTTAACAAGCGTGCTCGCCACGAGTATTTCATCGAAGAAGAATTCGAGGCCGGCCTTGCGTTGCAGGGCTGGGAAGTAAAATCGCTGCGTGCCGGGAAAGCCAATATCGGCGACAGCTACGTGATCCTGAAAGACGGTGAGGCCTTCCTGTTCGGCGCGAACTTTACGCCGCTGACCGTCGCCTCTTCACATTACGTCTGCGATCCTACCCGCACCCGTAAGCTGCTGCTGAACAAGCGCGAACTGGAATCCCTCTACGGACGCATCAACCGCGAAGGCTTCACCGTGGTGGCGCTCTCTTTGTACTGGAAAAATGCCTGGTGCAAAGTGAAAATCGGCGTGGCGAAAGGTAAGAAACAGCACGACAAACGTACTGACCTGAAAGCACGCGAGTGGCAGCTCGACAAAGCACGTATCATGAAAAACGCAGGACGTTGATTCTGCGCACTTATTGTACTATTCAATAAGTTAGCGTTTCGGGCTGGTGTCGAGGAAGTAAAATCTGGTATACTGAGTTCAACACTATTGGGGCTGATTCTGGATTCGACGGGATTTGCGAAACCCAAGGTGCATGCCGAGGGGCGGTTTGCCTCGTTAAAAGCCGCAAAAAAATAGTCGCAAACGACGAAAACTACGCTTTAGCAGCTTAATAACCTGCTAAGAGCCCTCTCTCCCTAGCTTCCGCTCTTAAGACGGGGATCAAAGAGAGGTCAAACCCAAAAGAGATCGCGTGGAAACCCTGCCTGGGGTTGAAGCGTTAAAACTAATCAGGCTAGTTCGTCAGTGGCGTGTTTGTCCGCAGCTGGCGTGCGAATGTAAAGACAAACTAAGCATGTAGTACCGAGGATGTAGAAATTTCGGACGCGGGTTCAACTCCCGCCAGCTCCACCAAATAAAACAAGGGGTTACGTGAAAACGTAGCCCCTTTTTCTTTTCCAATGGCGGCAAAATGGCGACAGGCTCTTGGACTGGCGACAAAAAAAATCCCGCTTTGAAAGCGGGTTCTTTTTAAAAATTCATGTGCCCTTGCCCATCTTTTCCCGGATGTGGGGGCGCAGAAGAAATCACATTAGGCTTAATGATATGCCTAACAAATGTTTCATGCGTGACAAAAGTACAACCGCAGTTGATATTTTGGCACTGGTTGTAACGTTCTTTGGTTGTTGCTGATACCTGAAAACTGCTTCTTGTGTGGGCTGCCTGGCCGCACTCTGGACAATTCATCATTCCGGTTATCCCACCACTTTTGCCAAAATCACAATAATGATACACCATTATTCAATTTTGAGAACCTATTACTCCATTTCGAGATCATCAATCTTAACTTCAAGCTCCAGAGCCGTAGTGAAACCATTATCTGCACTGACACTATGCGTAAGCGTGGTAATGGTCCATTCGGCATCATCAATGGGCTGTTTAAAGCCGCTCACCTTCACCGGCATTTCGGTATACAGATCAGCCCTTCCCTCTGCGAGCTGCAGTGAAAATGTTGCTACCCCGCGCTGCAGGCGCTCCCACTGCATCTTTGCCGCTCGCTCTGCATTGCTGCGGTTTGCATAAGTTCTGTTGAGTACCAGCACGTTTTCATCCGTTCCAACCAGGTAATCTCCCTGTTTTGCTTCCGGCTCCTTTGCCGTAGTGGTTTTCTTTCGACGGCGCTTAACCTTTGCTGTCTCTTTTTTCTTTGGCTCACGGGTATGCAGCCAGCTGGCAATCACCCCCGTATAGGCATCGCGGTCGGCCAGGGTAAAACGATGACCATCACCGGCCTGGCGGGTGATGGTGATAACCGGCAGCGGCTTACCGCTTGCCGTTCTGCCCTGCCCCTGGCGGATAAACAACAGATTGCCGTCCTTAACTGAGGCTATCGCTCCATACTGCAGCGCCAGCTTCATCAGGAAACTCGCATCGCTCTCGTTGGTCTGGTCAAGATGCTCCACAGGTTTGTCCATCAGGTCCTGGCCCAGCG
The DNA here is from genome assembly GCF_050030335.1 of Enterobacter cloacae complex sp. 302F9. Lineage (NCBI taxonomy): Bacteria > Pseudomonadati > Pseudomonadota > Gammaproteobacteria > Enterobacterales > Enterobacteriaceae > Enterobacter > Enterobacter cloacae complex sp. 302F9. The sequence goes on from NZ_JBLGUC010000001.1 coordinate 3,583,149, forward strand.
CCATCTTTAATTTATTCCTGGCGGCGATTTCCTTCACGACCTCGCCCACCGTTGTCTGGTGCCAGGACTTTTCACGCCGCGTGTTAAGGGTTTCACGGAAATCTGCGCTACGCGCGCGAATTGTGAGACGGTCAGGCGCGCCGCTGTGCTCAATCTCATCGACAGTAAACGCCCCTTTCGGAAAAAGCGGCTGACCTTTCCACCCCAGCGCAAACTGAATAATGGCCCCCCGACGCGGCAGAACGATTAGCCCGTCCGAGTCGTCCAGTTCCAGATCAAGCTGGTCCGCTTCAAAGCCCCGGTTATCCGTCAGCGTCAGACTCATCAGGCGCGCATCCAGAACGGTAGTCACATCTTTACCTTCAATGATGATACTGAAACCGGGAGTTTTGCTGTTCAGGTTCAGGAGATCAGAGCTGAAATTCACTGCAGTAACCCTCCAACCGTATTTTTCATATTGCCTATCGCAGAGGTGGCAGATTCCTGCAAATTACTGAGCTGGTCGCTGAGGCTGCCGAACATATCAGACAGCGACTCATCCACCCGTTTCAGGCTCAGCGAAAATTCGATGCGCCGGGGCATACCGCTCTCAAAAAATTCTGTTTTTGTCTGGCTCAGACTCTCGATCACAAACATGCCGTAAATCGTCCCGCTCCCCTCAATCAGAGGCCAGGCTTTTCCCAGCTCCGCCATCTGCTCCAGCGCCAGCAAAGACAACCTGCCGCCGGTAATCTCCGGCAGCAGGACACCGGACAGAGTAAGCGTATCGTTATCCGGTCCAAGAAACTGCGTTGACGGGCGCCGGTTAACCCGGCTGTTGGCTGCGTGCCGCCAGCTGCGCTGATACTGCAGCTCCTGATAGGGCACTGTTCGCAGCATGAATACGTACAACCCCAGCACCATCATCATTATTCGTAACCCCCTCGATCACTGAAATTACTGCGTGTTTTTGCCCTGGCCCTGCGCTCACGCTCATCAAGCTGCCGGGCCACCTCGCGGGCGATATCCTGCGCGCTTTGCCCTGGCTGCGCGACAATATGAATTGGCGCGCTTATCTCGTACTTAATTACCTGCGGCTGTCTCTCTTCCTTCGGCGACGGCGCCGGTTGCGTCCTGACAGGCACACTGTACGGATGAAGTGGTGCGGCTTCTGCCGGGGCAGCCGCAAGGCCCATTACGCCAGCGACCACGGAAGCGAACACCTTCTGGCGCATAGCCATCGGGTCAGCCCTGTTATCCGTGATTTCCATAATGGCCGGTGCTGGCATGACGGCAGCAGCGATATCAGCCAGCTCCGCAGCACGATCCCGACCAGGAAGTTTTACCGGGGCGTTAACAATCTCAGGAGGCAGTATTAACCTGCTTTCAGGCCGTTGCTCCGGGCTGGCTGTTACATCACGAACGGGGCTTACTGTTGCCGCCAGTTTCACCAGTTCAGTAGTGCGATTGATTACCGGAATATTTGCCGGACCGTTCACACTATCAGGCGGCAGAACTATCCCGCGTTCAGGACGTTGTTTAGCGCTGGCCGGTTCCGTCCGGGAAGGATTGAGCGTTGCCGCCACCCTCGCCAGATCAGCAGTCCGTTTCCTGCCGGTGACATTGGCGGGTCCGTTAACAATCTCTGGGCCATTCTCGCCCACGATGCCGAACTGGCCGCGCGGAATGGTACCGCCGCTGTCGTACATTCCAGCAAAACCCATCGTCGGGAATCCGCCAGGCGGCAGCACCACTTTACCGTCTCTGTTGACCGTAGCTGGCTGCTGCCGCGTGACCTGTTCAGGAAGCTTCGCTTTGGCCGCCTCCTTGCTGACAATGCCGAGTTTTTCAAGCAGCCAGGACACGCCCGATTTAAGCGAATCCAGCGGGTGCATGACCATGTTCAGCCCTGCCGCCAGCGCTTCGCCAAACTGCCGCCCCATCGACGCCGCGCTTTGCAGTTCTGCAGAGGTGGATTTAACCGGCGTCAGCAGATCAGTAAACCAGCCCCACAACGCCTGGACCTTGTCACCTATCCACTGGAAAACAGGCTGCAGTGGCTCAAACGCCGCACTGATAGGCGCAGCTGCAGCTTTGAATCCTTCAACCACTCCACCTAAAAATGCGCTTATCGGCTGCCAGTATTTCCAGACAACCAGCGCCACGCCAGCCAGCGCCGCCACGACCAGACCTATCGGACTAAGCAGGGCGCCCAGCAATCCAGAAATCCCGTACAGCGCAACGCGAAGGAGAGCCAGCGGGCCGGACGCCAGAAAACGAAGCACGCCACCGGCTGCGGATAATCCCCCGCGCAACGCGGCCAGCGGATTCATTACCATGCCGATAATGTTGCGAATACCAGACATTCCGCCGCGAAGGACAGCAAGCGGCGCACCGGCCAGCGCTTTCAGCGCATTGCCAGCCAGCCCGGCAGAACGGCGCAGGGAGTTAAGGGGAGACGTCAGCAATCCGGCGCTGCTGCCGGATGCCGCCAGGCCTCGGCGCAACAGGGAAAGCGGCGCATTTGCCAGCCAGGACAGCGCACCTCCGGTGCGGGTCACTGCAGACATAACCGATGGGAGTGTTTTTACACCCAGCACGGACAGGCCTAAACGGATCACCGCCAGCGGCCCCAGCACGGCAGCCACGGCCACCGCCAGCGTGCCGAGTACAACGGTTATCGCAGCAGTGGCAGCCGCCACTTTCATCAGCGTGCCCGCCAGCTGCGGGTTAGCCTCAACCCATCGACGCAGTGCCCCGGTAACGCTTTTGACGTACCCCATGATATCCATCAGCGGCTGGCGCAGGGTTTCACCCAGGCTACTGAAAGCGTTCTGCGCGCCCGTTTTAACAAGCAACCACTGCGCGGAAAGTGAATCCTTATTGATATCGGATTCTTTCTGCATGGAGCCGTTAGCCTCAGTGCCTGAGGTAAGTTTCAGCTGTCGCTGCAGCTCCGGCAGGTTATTTGCCAGCTTCGCCGCATCGTCGCCAAACTCCTTGCCAAATATCATCGTCATGGCGGACAGGCGTTTGTCCTGCGGCAGTTTGTTGACCTTCTCCAGCACGCGCTGAATGGTCCCCATTGCGTCCTTTGTCATCTGCTTTTCAATCTCTTCTGGATTGAGTTTCAGCAGATCCATACCTTCCATGAACCGCTTGCTCTGCATGGTTGCAATCGACAGTTCGCGCACCATCGCATTTGATGCGCTGGCGGCAATTTCAGGCGCGGCGCCCAGAGACAGGAAGGTGGAACCCAGCGCGGCCGCCTTGCGGAAATCAAGCCGGTCAGCCACGCCGCCCATGCGCTGCAGCACATTGATGATATCGCCGCCCTTAGACATGGCGTTATCGTCCAGGTAGTTCAGGGCATCGCCAAGCTGTTCAATATTGCGGGTCGGCACTTTATAGAGCTGCGCGATTTTCCCCAGCCCCTCCGCCAGCTCATCAGCGGGCAGCTCGAATGCCGTTGCGGCCTTTGCAGCAGTGGATGCAAAGGCCAGCAGGTCACGCTTCTGGTCTTCGTAAGAATCGTTCTGGTTTGTCACGCCCATGCGGGCGCCACCTTCAACCAGCGCGGCATAGTCGATGGCGCCATTCTCCATCGGCAGCTGTTCACTGGCGGCCTTGATGGCATCCTGCATGTCATAAAACTGTTTTGTGCGGTTGCCGCTGTCGTCCCGCAGCCCGTTAACCTGCTTTGCCACGCCTTTCATCGCATCTTCCATGCTGGCATAGCTTTTAACGGCAGCCATCACCGGCGCGCCCATCGCCAGCCCGGCGGCAGTAGTCGTTGCTCCGGCGCCCGCAATACGATCCCGCACCTCAAGGCGCCGCGAATACTGATCGCGGACGGCGTTCATACGGGCCTGCTGCTCGCCCAGGCGTTTAAGGGATTTCTGCTGTCGGTCCAGCGCCTGCCGGGTTTCGTCGGCATTCTGCCGCAGCTCCCGCTGCGCACTGCTCAGCTTTTTGGTGTCCAGCCCGGCCTCATTGAGCGCAAGACGCTGACGCTGCACCGACTGACGCAGGCCGTTGTATTTGCTCTGCAGCTCGTTAACGCGGTTTTTTGCCTGCTCCAGCAGACGCGCCTGCGCCGCCGTCGGCCGGTTAGTGGCCGAGAACTGCGTGGCAAGCTTCGCCGCTTCTTCGCGTGCGGCTTTAAGACTGTTGCCGGTGACGGCCAGCTGCGCGCTTGCCTTGCGGAAGCCGTCAATACGGCCCGCCTGGGCGTCCAGTTCTTTTAATCTTGCGCGGCTTTGCTGAATGGCGGTAGCCAGCTCTTTAGAACTGGCCTGCGCTGATCGGAATGGGCGGGTGAGTTTATCAACCGCATTTAGAATTACCTGCAAACGCAGGTTAGTGTCACTCATCGCTGGCCCCGCTTCTCTGAATCGCTTTATGCCGCCACTCCAGCACTTCGGTCAGCGGCATAACGTCAGTGACGGACGGCGGCCAGTGAAAAATGGTGGCAATATCAGCCACCAGGTCTTCTAACGTCAGGCTGTCGGCAAACCGGCAAGCACCGATTTCTTCAACAAAAAAGTGACCACCTCAATCGACAGCGCGGTGAGATCGGCCGGGTCCATTTCAGCCATTTCCTGAGCGGTCAGCGCGGGTGTGGAGATACGGGGAATAATCGTCATCATCGCGCCGACGTCCATATCCATGATCGCCTGCAGACGGGTGCCACGCAGCGCGCCGGACTGCGGCTTGCGCAGTACAATTTCGGCAATTTCGGTTTTACCGCGTTTGATTGGGGTGTCCAGCTGTACGGTTTTTTCAGTCAGTTGTTCGCTCATTGTCATTTCCTGTTAATAAGGTACTGGCGCGGCTGCCCGCGCCTTTAAAGTAGATCAGAGGCCCAGGGCGTTGCGGTGTTCTTCCATCAGGTCCACGCCATCAACGATTTCAATCATGTTGATCACATCAACCTCATAGAGCACCTCGCCGTTAATGGTCAGCTTCGCGTAGCTGTTGGTGCTGCTGACTTTTGTGGTGTTGCTCTCGCCGGTTTTCCATTCGCCGGAATCGACTTCTTTATGTCTCCCGCGCACAACCAGCTCAACGGCCTGCACTTCGCCGGTATCATCACGCTGAATGGAGCCGGTGAAACGCAGCTGGATGCCGTCAACGGTGGCTTTACCCATCTGCTTGAATAACAGCAGTTCGGTGCCACCGATTGAAAATTCCGTGTCCAGCGCGCCATCATCAAGCCCCAGATCAACATCAGCCGAACCGGGCATACCGCCGCCGCGATACTTTTCAAACTTGCGGCCGAATTTAGGCAGGGTCAGGGACTCAACAATCCCCTGATAGTTATTCCCGTCGTTAAACAGGTTCAGGTGTTTTAACTTGCGTGGTAAAGCCATTTTGTCCCCTTACGCGCTGACCTGGCTGGAGAAATCCAGCAGATACTGATCGGTGATGCGCTGGCGCAGCATCAGGTTTTCCAGAGGCGGTACCGGCGTATAGTCGTAATCGATAGTGAGCTTCCCGGCTTTCAGGGAATCTTTATCGTTTACGGACTCATCCAGCCAGCAGTCTGCGCCGATGATGTAGCCCTGCGTTTTCAGGTTGCGCAGTTTGGCGCGAATACCTTCGATAATGTCGCGGGCCAGCGACGGGTTAAGCACGCCATCCACCGCCCACATGTGCGCTTCTGCGATGGTGTCAGCCAGTACCTGCGCGGTGCGGGTGTAGTTTTCAAAGGCAAACAGAGGATCGTCACTGAGGCAGCGGGAACCCCAGAAGCGGAAACCGTCTTTGCGGATCAGCGTGGTGACATCGTTCTGGTTCAGCAGCCCCGCATCAGTTGCAGGGTCCTGCAAATCCCAGAACACATCAGCAGAAATACCGGTGACGCCGTTCACGCCCACGTTGGACAGGGATTTGTGCCAGCCGGTCTGTTCGTCAATTTTGGCACGCAGGCCAAGCGCACGGGCTGAGGCGTAAGCCGTTGCGTCAGCGTTCAGCACGGTGTCAAAACTGATGAAATCTGGCCAGATCAGCATCCCCTCGCGCTGGCTGAAATTAGCGCGGTAGGCAATGGCCTCCTCTACCGTTTTGCAGCCGTAGGCTGACAGATAGGCGAAGCCGCGCAGACTCTGCGCCACGCTCAGCAGCTCAGTGGCAACTGCCTGCGTGTCATGCCCCGGCACGCCAAGAATGCGCGGCTTAACGCCGAGCTGGGACTGCGCAGATAACAGCGCTTTCATCCCCGTTTTTTTACCGTCAGCTGTCACGCCGCCGATAATGTTGGAGGTTGTTTCCGCTTCGGTTTCACCCTGTGCAACGCGCACAACGACGGTCACGGGTTTAGCCTGGTCGGCAATTGCATCCAGCGAGCGGGCCAGCGTGCCGGACTCGCCTGCTTTACCGCTGGCGGTCAGCACGTCGGTAAGCAGGACCGGTTTATTGAGGGGGAACACGGACGCATCTGCATCATCGCCGGTACAGACCATACCGACAATTGCCGTGCTTACTGTTGAAATGGGGCGGGTGCCATCGTTGACCTCAACGACGCGCACACCGTGGTGATAATCCTGAGCCATACGGCGAACCCTCCGGTGTTTAGGTTTCGCCCTATGGTGAATTGAATGGGCCGCGCAGACAGCTACGCGGCATTGTTCCCTTAATCACACAATACGCCCGCGCGGATATCTGCGTTTTCTTTTTCCAGGCGTTCGCATGAGATATCAAAATACTGCTGGCTCATTTCAATCCCGGTAAATTTATATCCCTTCCTCAGCGCGGCAACGCCAGTTGATGCACTCCCCATAAATGGATCAAGAATATGGCCGCCAGGGGGAACTGGAGCAACCAGGCTCTCCATAAGCTCAATCGGTTTGCCGGTCATATGGAGTTTTTGAGACGGAATAACCCGACGAGTCACCATACCCGGCCAGGGTCCACCATGCAGACTTTTAGGCAATGGTCCGTTACTTCCCCAAACCACGTATTCGCACTGATGACGAAAATAACCGGTATGAGGCGCACGGGTTGAAAGCGTTTTATCCCACGGAATCAGCCCCCGCCACACAAAACCGCCAGCCTGGAAAACGTCAGTAAGCGTTGGAAGCTGCCGCCAGTCAGTGAAAACCATGGCATAGCCGCCTGACTTAACCAGGCGGTTAACCTGACTCATCCACTGCGTCATCCAGAACGCCCAGGAGCGCACGTCTCTGTTATCGCCGAAAAACTCATGGTAGTTGTTATTGCCTACATACTTCCCGGAGGGTTTGGCCTGCCGATCACTGCGCGTCATACCACCGCTGGAATAAGGCGGATCAGTAATTACTGCATCAAATACGCCAGTTAGTTCGCGCAAAATTTCCAGGCTGTCACCACAGTAAATAGTTGCCGCCCCAATAACTGCTTTTTGCATAGCCTTGCCTCTCTTATGTGCCTGATTTCAGGTTACATAAATGAGAAAGCATGTTTCATTTATACAGGAGTGTCTGAGCGTTCAGACAATTCAGTTAAGCCCGACGCGGGGAATCTTTTGTAAATGGTAGATATGCCAACATCAAAAATTATCGACACGCGTTTTCGCGTTTCTCCGGCAGCCAGCAACCGGCCAATTTGCGCCCACTCATCCTCTGATAGCTTTGGCCGTCGGCCACCAATCCGCCCTTGCGCACGCGCTACAGCCAGCCCGGCACGGGTTCGCTCTACGATCAGCTCTCGCTCCATTTCTGCCAGGGCACCCATAACATGGAAAAAGAAACGCCCCATCGGAGTTGATGTATCAATGCTGTCTGTCAGGCTGCGGAAATTTACTCCCCTCCCTCGCAGGTCTTCGATCAGAGTAACAAGATGCCGCATACTCCTGCCCAACCTGTCCAGCTTCCAGACTACCAGCGTGTCCCCTTCGGAGAGTGTGCGCAGGACCTTCTTTAGCCCCGGACGATCAGAGGTTTTACCGCTCATTTTATCCTCAAATATCAGCTCACATCCTGCGCACTCCAGCGCATTTCGTTGTAACGCTGTGTTTTGGTCATTTGTTGACACCCTTACGTAACCGATTTGCATGATTTTTCGCCCATAAAAAAGTGGTGAATGATGCCACCATTTTATCGAGCATGGTCATTTCTGACGGTACTGCAGAGAATGGCCAACACGGACAATCATGACCGTGGTGGATAAAAAACCTTCGTTTGGGGGAAGCGGCAAAACTTGCAGCGGCAACGGGATCGCTCACGGGTAATGGGTGGACCAAAATTCCCTTAACTGCTGAGCGGGAATTGATAATTCAATGGGGAAGCGTTTCAAATGGTGGAAGCGGTGCGAGCGGAAATGCACAGTTACCGATTGCATTCCCGAGAGCTTTTCTTGCTGGAGCATTCGGGCCGCTGGATACAATCAACGGAGGCTTTTCTGCATCATTCGCCACTCGCTCACTAACAGAATTCACAGCTGTATTTCGTGATGTTTCTAATGCGCCTTACCCACATATTCCTATCAGGCTGCAGTCATCAAGCTATATAGCGATAGGATTTTAAAACGTTCGTTTGGGGGAAGCGGCAACGCTGCCAGCTGTTAGCGGTGTTATTGGCTATAACGGATGGGCCAAAATCCCGATGAGTGGTAACAAAAATTTAATTCTTCAATGGGGGCAAGGTAGTGTTAATACAGCAGGTAGTGGAGAGGTCTACACATCTTCGCTTCCTGTAGCGTTCCCATCCGTGTTTGCACAAGTATATGTTACGCATAATAATCCTGAGGATGCTGGCGTTGGGTTTGGTTCTGCAGCGCCTGCAACCCTTTCAACTTTTACTACAAGAGCGGTTAAGTTATCTCAGGCTGGAGCCGTTCTAAATGCGTTAAATGCAAACGTGTCATTCCGGTTTATAGCCATTGGCTATTAAGCAAATAACGTTCGTTTGGGAGAAGCGGCAAAAAGGACGGTTGGAAGTGGCGCCAATCAACTACCTGACATGGCTTATTTCGCTAGCAGCATTTCAGGCAATGGCTATGCAAAATTACCTAGTGGTTTAATTATTCAGTGGGGAAGTTTTGCAGTTACTACAACTAACGGTGTTGTAAACAGTTTGTCGGTTACTTTACCTGTTGTCTTTCCAGCCTCGATTCTGATGGTTAATGCAATGTTCAGTACGCAAGACCCCTCGACTCGTTTTGTTGGCTTTGATACGGCAAAATCCTCTCGCGGGGTGATAAATTTCACTTACGTAACGCCCACTACTAATACGATTTACTGGATTGTTTTAGGTTATTAAAAAATAAAGCCCTTGCGGGCTTTATTTCACTCAGGCCAATTCTTGACTATGTAACCGTTGTTTACTGCCTCAATAAGAATCCATTGGGGTATCGCAGGAAGTTCAACATTAGGCCAGCCCTCGCTCTCAGGCCAAAGTTTAAACTTTTGCCTTACGTCCAAAAGCTCCGCCTGCTGTTCTGCGGTCAATGGAATATTGTTAATAGTGAAATCAGAAACAAGCATCCGATCTGTACTGACGATGAATTCATCCCGCAAAGCACGGGCGCGTGCCTGGATTTGTTCTGGGCTTTCTTCCACAACGGGAATATCAATCCAGATCGGAAAACCATCAGCTCCAATGCCACGCAACTTCCCTTCTGGTGGCGTCGCGGAAAATTCGCTGAAAACACTATCCTCCACTTCGATTAAATCATTAGGAAGACTACCTGCATTTACATAAGACTCCTTTAAAGATACTGGGTAAAAAGCATTATTTGCAGGGCTAAACCAATAGTTCATAACGCACTCCTTAGTTTGAGTCTCAGATCGTAAGTGCGGTTTCGTAAAATAATTATCTAGCTACTTTGTGTGAGTAATAACACAATATTTTGAGGTCAGTAGCCAATAGCGAACCAGTAAACGCTACGCTCAAAAGGTTGCTGCACGCCGTTCACTGTTCTGGCGCACAAGGCAAACGCGCTGGTTTTATCCCTGATAAATCCATTAGTCATAGTTACCATGCTCACATCAGCGGAATCAGTTGTATGTGCCATAGCGGCCAGGCATAAACCACCTACGGGAAATGCTATTGGGAATTTAAAAGAATAATTACTAGCACCGGTTAAAAGCCCCCACTGTAACAGCATTTTTTTGCCACCAGAAACGGGAATATATAGCCAGCCATTAGCACCGTTCTGTGCGGTGGCCGCCTCCATTTTTGCCGCTTCTCCCAAACGAAGGTATTCGATAATCCCATCTGCGGTTTTTCCAGACAAAGTTGTCAGCGTGCTATCCAGCGGCTGCTTGCCTGCCAGCGCATTTGTCATGGTGGTTGCAAAGTTAGGATCGTTTCCTAACGCTGCCGCCAGCTCGTTCAGGGTATCAAGCGCCGCAGGTGATGAGCCAACAAGCGCAGCCAGAGCTGATTTTACGAAAGCAGTAGTGGCTATTTGCGTATTGTTGACAGTCTGCGCAGCCGTGGGGGCTGTCGGCGTTCCGGTCAGGGCCGGGCTTGCCAGTGGGGCTTTGAGTGCAAGCGCGTTATTAATGGTGGTGCTGAAATTAGGATCGTTGTTGATAGCCGCAGCAATTTCTTTCAGCGTGTCCAGCGTAGCCGGGGCACCATTCACCAGGGCGATCAGAGCCGCCTGCACAAACGCAGTTGTGGCAAGCTGAGTGGTATTGTTACCTGCAGCTGCAGTCGGTGCTTTTGGGGTGCCGGTAAACGTCGGGCTGGCTTTTGGCGCATATTGCGTATGTGGATCAGCTGCTGCAAGATGCGCCGCCATCAGCTCATCTACATACACCTTTAGTTCCAGCACCTTGTCATCCACATATTTTCGGGTAGCCAGCACTACGGACGGATCAATTTTCAGCGTAATGTTATCGGTGCTGCTGGTAATCAGTACCATGCGCACTGTCTGCGTGCGGCCGCTTCCCTCTGCCAGCTGCGGCTTATAGCTCTCCGGGCAGTTCCCCACGGCGATCAGCGCGCCCGTTTCATCAAACAGCCCAACCTCACGAATCCACCAACCGCCCTCCGTTTCAGGAATCACCTGCTCAGCAATAATCTGGCTGCTGTTCTGCGGATCGATGTAAAGCATGTTCAGGTCAGCGCGCCGCTTTTCGGAAACCAGCTTCGTCTGTTGTGCGCTGGGAGTTGGAAGCACGCCGTCGCCATCCCCCACCGCCATCTGGGTAATTTTCAGCGGCACACCGAGCGCGGCAGCGCTTGCCAGTTTCGCCGCGCCAATATCCGTCAGCAGGGTATAAAATTTTGCGCTCATGGGTTCACTCTCATTGTGTCGATAACATGGACGGCGCCGCCCTCGTAGGCAGTGCCACCGGAAATGATGGTTTCGTTGATATACGGGTAAATCGTGATTTCTTCGCCGGTGTAAGTGGCAGCTCCCACAAAATATGGCCCGCTCGTCTGCAGATTTATGGACATGCCGATCAGATGCCGGCTGCAGGGTTTGGCGTCACCAATCAGGCGCTCCAGCTCCAGATAGGTTTCCTCTGTTATGCCCTGGTCCTGCACCCCAATATCCAGGCGAAACGTGCCCGGCGCCTCGCCGGTCTGCCACCATTCAATGATGCGGATCAGAAAGCCGAACGGCTCCACCACACGCCGCACCGCGCTTGTTGTTCCCTTGTGCTGATGGATATAGAACGCATCCTGCACCACACGGCGCTTCACGCTCTCCGCCCATCCTTCGTCCCAGCGATCAACCGAAAAGGCCCACGCCAGATACGGCAGAAACTTGACCGGGCATGTTGCCGGGTTCCATAAATCCCGCAGCGGCACCTGCAGATCGGAAATTCCGCTGCAGGTCTGAGCAAGTCGGCGCTCAAGCGCCGATGAACCAGGAGGAAGCAGACTATTCATCCGTTCCCCCGTTGGTTACGCTCCATTCCGTACATGAAGCGGCTTGTGTCTTATCTAGCACCACATCAGCGAGCGGCGAGGCCAGTTCAACACGCTGCACACCTTCAACATGCAGCGCGGCATAAATAGCACTGCGGCGAATATCACGCCCCAGCCTCGTCTGGCTGGCTATATATTTCTGCAGGCTGGCTTTTGCCGCCTCCATCACCGGCTCAGCTTCTGGCCCCGGGTAAAGAAAGATCGTCGCATCCACGCTGTACGGAATAATTTCAGCGCTGCGCACCGTCAGACGGTCAGCAACCGGCCGCACGTTCTCACTGTTAAGCGCCTGTTCAACCACTGCCAGCAGATCCGCCGCTGCCGTTCCGTCGCCCTCACGGCTCAGCACGGTAAGCACCACCTCCGCCGGTGCCGGGCTGGTTGCGCTGGCGTCAGCCACTCGCCCGTCAGCGCTTTTAGCGTGAAACTCATAGGCCGCCGTCGGCCCCGCCACGGACAGCCCCTCAAATGCAGCAGGAACACGCAGGCGCAGCGCCTCATCACTTTCCATTACCGCTGCGACCGGCGGCACCGCGTCGTTATCCGCAGGTGTAACCGTCAGCCGCTTCACGTTGTAGTTGGCCGCCATCTGATCGAGATCGCCGCCAATTGCATAAGCCACCATGACCGCCTGCGCCGCCTCGTTAATGCGCTGGCGCAGGAGGATTTCACGATACGCATTTTCCTGCAGGAGCTTGGTCACGGGTTCAGACTCCAGCTCAAGCGTGCGCCTTACCGCGTCCTGCTCGTCTGCCGGATAAAGGGCCATAAACGCGGCTTTCCGTTCGTTTAGCAGCGTTTCAAAATTCGGCACATCCACTATCTGCGGGGCGGGCAGCTGGGAAAGGTCAATGACTGCCATTGTCTGCTCCTGTTGATACCGAAAGTGAAACCGGCGCGCCGTTATCACGCTGCCCGGTAAGCTCAACCACCATCGAACCATCAAAACTGCTGTCTATGGTGATGGAATCCAGGGTAAGCCGTGGCTCCCAGCGACTCAGAGCCACATAGACCGCAGACATTACCTGCAGGCGCAGCGCCGGGTTCTGCGGCTGGTCTATCAGTTCAGACAGAAGCGAGCCGTATTCCCTCCGGGCAATGCGGCTCCCCTGCGGGGTCAGCAGAATATCCCGGACCGACTGGCGTAGGTGGTCCGTGTCGGTAATGGTCCTGCCGTTGCCCTGACTCATGCCGATATAAAGCGTCATACCGGGCCTCCTGATGTATCGCCGCCGGACTTAACGCCGGTATGACCGTGTTTATCGACTACGATCCCGTTAGAACTCATGGCGCCGCCGCTCTGGGTGACGCCACCATTGATCACCACCTCGCTGTTTATGCGCGTGTTGCTTGCTTCCACCACGAATTCCCCCGTTTTCAGGGTTATGTTATCTGCAGCCTCGATCACCATGGATTTGATGCCCCGCACATGCCAGCGGCCGGTCGCTGGTTCATATTCAAACCAGCCACCGTCCGGGTATTCCGTTACGCAGCCGTCCACAGAGTCCGACGGCGGGGCGAACTGGTTGGAATAGATCGCAGGTAAGGCAAAAGCGGTTTCCAGATTGCCGCCCATACTCAGCACCACCACCTGCTCATCCGGCGACGGGCACCACCATGTACGGGCACCACCTGCGCGCAGTGTCAGCCAGTTAATCCAGTTGGTTTCAAGCTCGCCCACTTTCACCCGGCATAGCCAGTTTTCCCGGTCCACTTCGGTTACGGTGCCGGTGCGGATCAGGTTGGTGATAAGGCGCATGATTTCGGTTAGTTGTGCGTTCATAACGAAAGGTTGCCATCAGAGGGAAAAGGGAGGCAGCGTTGGGTTTTGTGCCGTCCGTGACACAAATTTCACTCCGACAGCCAGCGCAAAAGCGTGTCACGGGTGATGGTTTCCACCTCATCATTCACGCCCAAAAGACGGCGTGCCGGGTACCGGGCCTCCGGGCCGTTGCGTCTGACTCGATCACGCAGACCATAATGGTGAACACGGGCGATGCGCTGGACTTTCCCATCAAACTGCACGCTGGCAGAGTCCGCAGTGGCTGCGGTTTTCAGGTATTTAGTGGTGCGCAATTTGGCGAACATCTGGCGCTTGATGCGCCCCTTTTTACTTCTGGCCGTCACCCGGCGCGGCTCAAAGGTGGTGCCGTCTGGATTGCGCTGCAGCCTGATATTTTGCTGTTGCGACCGGCGCAGCTCCTGCGCCAGTTGTCGCATCATACGGTTGCGGGCTGCCGGTTCCAGATTCGCCAGCAGGGCCGCCAGCCAGTCATCCACCCTCTGCAGGTCATCCACGTTTCACCGTCCACATTTCTTCGGGTACGTCGGGTTCCGGCACCGCTTCAACGCTCGATACGGTGCCGTCTGTGCTGACAATCACGCGCTCCGTGAGCTGCAGATTGAGGCTGATATCACACAGATCGTTGCTCAGGATATCGACGTCAAAGGTAAAAAGTTTTTCGCGCAGCTCCGGGTTGTTGATAGCGTCCGGTTGATTGGTCATTAACCAGAGCAATACGGGCGCCATCACTAAATTCTGGTTGCCGCTAAAGTCTTCAATCACCACATTCAGGGTGTAGCGATATTCCCATGACATTGAACGGGCGCCGGTTGCGACCAGCGAACCGTTATCAACAAAAAGGTGCAGTTTGTCCGGGTTGTCACGGACATACGCCACCGATTTATTCAGGGCGTTGCGTAAGGACTGCGGCTTGTTCACTGTCTCGCTCCTGACACGCTATGATCGTGTCCACTTTGTCGGCACATGCTGCCCAGGCGGCCTCAGTCTCATCCAGCACCTGGTTCAAATCCCCATTACTGCGCGGCGCTGACCTGTCCAGGCGGCATTGCGTCACTTTTGGACAACCACTCACGGTAAGCTGCACCTCCTGCGATGGCCGGGCGCTCCCGCAGCCGGATAATGTCAGCAGGCAAAGGAGTGTCAGCCCAGCGCCGTAAATCCTCGTTTTCACGTTTTAGCTCCTCGATCCGGCGCTGGCGACTCCGCAACAGCGCGGAATTCTCCTCCGCTGCAGCATAAAGTTGCATCTGCGCCCGGCTGTTGGTTTCAGTAAGAATGGACAGGCTGATGAGCTGGCTGTTTTTCTTCGCCAGCTCCTGCTTGTTCTTTTTAAGCGCCTCTGCCTGCGTCCCGATGGTGCTAACGGCATTGTTAAGCCGCCATGACTGCCAGCCCAGCAGTGCCAGCACCAGAGCAAGGATCACCGCCAGCGCGCGCGTCATGCCCCTGCCCCTTTAAGGCACCAGGCAAGCTCACGGGCGCGCCGGTTTTCCAGCCCTTTATTCCGTTGACCATTTACATAAACCCAGCGGGGGAGCTGGTTGCACGCCTGCCACCATTGCTGGCGATTGATGTAAGAAACCATTGTTGACCGGCAGATTGCCCCCGTTCCGACATTGAAACCGATACTGATCAGGGCATCGTAAACATGCTGAGGTGGCTTAACCTGCAGGCAGGCTTCAATCCTTTTTTCCGTCAGCAACACGTTATTAATCAGCCCCTGCGCGGCCTGTCGCTCCGTTATGGTTTTGCCCGGCACTACCCCGGACGTATTGCCGATCCCGTCAGTCCAGACCCCGGCGCTGCACTGGTATGGCTGGAGGCGACATCCTTCGAAATCAGCAATCAGTTTCAGCCCCTCGACGGAGGTATGAAGTGACTGAAAACCCGGCAGCGTGGCGGCAATCGCCAGCACCGCGCCGACCAGGCAACGCTTAACGATTGAAGGACTCATATTCCCCCCTGGATATTCTGCCGTCCCGCAGCAGCTGGTAGGCTTTCCAGCGTAAATAACAGGTCACCGCTGCAGTAATAATCCCCAGCGCAAGACCGGTGATGGTCGATACATCTTTAAGAGACAAATCACCGAGCCATGCCAGAAGCAGGGCAACGCAGTAAGTGATAAAGGCGCTGATTCGTTCAAGCGTCATAGTTCAGTCCCATAACTGGACAGTCTGCGCAGTGGTTGACGCCGTAATGTCCGGCAGCTCCACCTGCAGCCCGTGCGGTAAAAAGGGGCCATATTCAGCCAGCCCCGGATTCGCCTGCAGCACCTGTTCAGTGACTCCCTGCGTGCGCCCGTAATGGCGCCAGCAGAGTGCGTCCACCGTGTCATACTGATGCGCACGCACTTTCATCAAATCAGCTCCACCGTCATATGCGGCATATCGCGCAGGCGGGACTCCGCCCAGCGCACATCGCGCCACAGCTCGCCTAAGGTTGTTTCGATATCTTCAGCTTTCTTGCTTCCGTCGCCGGTTGCGTCAAAATCGCGATAGCGCTCAACCAGGTTTGCTTTTGCCCAGCAAAACACCGCACGGCGATACAGCATGAGCCGCTGGCTTTCGCCGTCGATCACATCTGCAGGGACGTCGGCCAGGCTCGCATACCCCTGCGCCCGTTGTTTCTCGCGAAACTCATAAAGATCGGCGTTAACTTCAGCAATCGCTGTCAGCAACGCCAGACGCAGGCGCGGATCGGTGACACTCCCATCCATGCGCATATCACGGCGGAACTCTGAAACCCTGACATCAGGCCAGAAACTGGTGTTTTTAATAACGTCCTGGGTACTTTCCCCGGCCTGTTCCGGCGAAACGAATTGCATATTTCTGGCACTCCCAAATAGTTGGGCGGTGGACGGGGTTTTGACGCGGCATAAAGCCTGTCGCCACCCCGTGCCGCCCCGCGCGTTGGCACGATTCGTTAAGCCGACATTGCCTGTCGCAATCGGCTTTCAAGCTTGTTGATTTCGGTTTTGACGCCAGAACTGTTATCCAGCTGCAGGGCACGCTTCAGATGGTTAAGTGCTGCCACTGCCTGATCGTTATCCCGCAGCGCGTAGCCCATCGCCTTATGAAGTCGGGCGCGGGACTGATCCGGCATATCCTGACCTTCAACGATATCGAGCACCTGGGTAAGAATGGCGGCATTGAATGATTCACCGGCAGAAAAAGCGCGCATTGCCGCGTCGGCAAACTCTTCGGCAACAGCGGTCCCGCAGGTCCGGTTGAAGCGCTGCGGCAGGACCCATCCGTGTTTAATGGCATGACGGGCAATGTCCAGCGCGCCGGTATAGTCTCCGGCATCAATGCGCCAGATCATGACGTACATCGCCACGTCGTCCTGGCCTGACGCGTCAGCATCCAGCAAACCGGCAATCCATGAGGCATAAGCGGGAAGAAACTCACGTTTGAGCTGAGCCTTGCGCTCATTTGACTGGACGGTTTTAAGGCGCCTGCGGTGTTCTGTCAGCTGTAACAGCATCTGGTTATAACCCGTCATACTGGCTTTACTGCCGCCCTGCCGGGCGGCATCCTGTGCCTGTACATACTGAGTGTGAGCACGGAACGGATTCATTTATCACGCTCCGGCGCCAGTGCCGCCCGTATTCTGAGCATCAAGCGCGCCCTGCACTGCTGCAGCAACGATGGTCTGAATATTTTCAGCCGTCAGCGCCGCGCCCGGATTGCCGTCTGCCTGCGCTGGTAACATCTCGATGTTCTCAACCAGACAAACGCCATCGTAATCTTCGACAACATACGCCTCGTTAACGGATTCGTAGTTCTCCACGCGGTCACGCTTCGGATTGTCGATAACTGAACGACGACGGGTACCGGCTTGCCAGTAAATAGACAGGTTATCCAGACGGGTGATCAGCATGGCATTAGCCGGGAAGAACGGCGCGCGAACGGCCGGGAGGTTGCCGATACGCTTCTGGCTGATGATGAGATCGGCCGCCATCGCTTCGCTGTTTGGCTGGTCGCGGTTGACGATCGGGAAATATTTATCCGCCAGCAACTGGCGCCCGACGATAACCACAAGCTCCGTATCTTCCTGATACCACGGCGCGATTTTCTCATTCACGGCGCCCATAACCAGCGCGTCCAGATTCAGGAAATCGCCGCCTTTACCGACACGGATAGTCTGAGAAACCACCTCGCCCTCGGACACGATTTTGTCCAGAACCTGAACGGGTTTCTCCTGGCGGATTTTCTCCAGCCAGCCGATATTCACATCCTGCAGCAGCGGATAGGTCTTGCGGTCTGACGTTTTTTCACGTTTCACACCGTTGAAGCCGATCATGATGCGGTCAAGTGCCTGGCGAATAATGATGGCGTCACGGATGCGCGTCTGGAAGTCTTGGAATTTAGCCCACAAATCCAGTTTTGCATAAGGCAGCGCAGTATCAGAGTTAGTCTGGGTACACTTGTACCCTTCACCGTCGATGTAAGTCGGATCAACGGGTTCACGGTCTTTCTGGGTGGTATCAGTATTACCGGCGATACTGGCGCCAATCCCCAGCCCCAGACGCTCGCCGGACTGCTCATCAACCGGGATAATGTTGATTTTCTGAAGGAACGAGGAAGACTCCTGGATTTTCGTTTCCAGCGTCTGCGCAACGGACGGCTCTGCCGTATATTTTGAGGTGATACCGCTCACAGGCACGCCATTAAGTGTGGCGAGCTGCGTCAGATAGCCGTTGAATTTAAAACGCGTCTCTTTTTTCATTGTGCTTTTGCTCCATCAGCAATCGGTGGTTTGTTCTGCGCCGTTATTGCCGGTCGCATTAGGGCGGCGTTCGCTGCGGCTGTCCTGAGTGGAAAGCTGCTCACGCAGGGTGGAGAGTGCGTTGGTTGTCTCATCAACAACCTTCTGCATATCGCTCAGCTTGTTGCTGAAATCGGTTTGATGGGTGCTGACCTGCTCCGCCAGCGTCTGATGCTCACGCGCGATGGTTTCAACAGCCTGATTCACATCAGCAAAGCGGGCGTTATCATCGGCGCCTTTGCGGGACAGCAGCTCTTTCACGCGGGTAAACAGGCTGGTTTTTTCCGGCACGTCCTCAAACTCGATCAGCGTTTCAACAGCAGCGGTAAACAGGTTGTCTTTGTCCAGCTTGCGGCGCGCCAGGGGGTTATGTTCTGCGCTGGCACTGAACTGCAGCATTTCAGTGCCGAGGCTTGCCGGATCGTCAGTAATCGCCAGGCCAACCAGATAAGCGGAGCCGGTATCGGCAAAGCTGGTGTTAACTTCCATTGAGGTGAAAAGCTTCTGCCAGTTGCTGGTCATCGTGACCAGATCGTCAGTCGGGGCAATCCAGCCATACAGCGCCATTTTCCCGGATAATGCCCCTTCGGTGATTTCTTCCGCTTCCAGCTTTTCCACCATGCCAAAACGACGGAAAGGCCCATCAGGGGTGAAGCCCTTGATGTGTTCCATATTGATCAGCGCGGTGTATACCTGCGGGTTATAGCTCGCCGCCATCTGGGTGAGCCATTCACGCTCAATAACGCGCCCGTCAGTAGTGGCCCCTTCGACCCCAATACGAAAACGCTTAGATTTTTTTGCCATCGGTCCGGCTCCGGTTAGTTAGTTCGTAACACGTTCAGAGCCTTATGTTTGCGGTGATGGGCGCGTGTAAACAACGCGTTGGGCTTGTGCGAACTCCCACACAATGCGAAGCCGGGGAAAGTGCTGATTTGAGGCCGTATGTTTGTGCCATGACAACACTGACCCCCGCAGACCTCGATCCCCGTCGTCAGGCAATGCTGATGTACTTTCAGGGATACCGCGTAGCCCGCATTGCTGAAATGCTGGGCGAGAAAGTTGCAACCGTTCACAGCTGGAAAAAACGCGATAAGTGGGGCGAATATGGCCCACTGGATCAGATGCAGCTCACCACCGCCGCACGTTACTGCCAGCTCGTCATGAAGGAGCAGAAGGAAGGAAAGGATTTTAAAGAAATTGACCTGCTGGCGCGTCAGTCCGAACGACAGGCCAGGATCGGCAAATTTAACAATGGCGGGAATGAAGCAGACCTGAATCCGAACGTGGCGAACCGCAATAAAGGTCCGCGCAAGCCGCCGGAAAAAAACCTGTTTACCGACGAACAGATCGAAAAGCTGGAAGAGATTTTCCGCGCCGGTATGTTCGAGTACCAGCGCCACTGGTGGGACGCTGGTATCAAGCACCGTATCCGCAACCTCTTAAAGTCACGCCAGATCGGTGCAACCTACTATTTCGCCCGTGAAGCGTTGATAGACGCCCTGACCACGGGCCGAAATCAAATCTTTCTGTCAGCGAGTAAAGCTCAGGCACACGTTTTTAAACAGTACATCATCGACTTCGCAAAAGAGGTGGATGTTGAGCTGAAAGGCGATCCGATGGTGCTGCCTAACGGCGCCTGTCTTTACTTCCTCGGTACAAATGCCCGTACCGCGCAGAGCTATCACGGCAATCTGTATCTTGATGAGTATTTCTGGATACCGAAATTCCAGGAGCTGCGCAAGGTGGCCTCCGGTATGGCGCTGCACAAAAAATGGCGCCAGACCTATTTCTCTACCCCTTCCAGCCTAACGCACAGCGCCTACCCGTTCTGGTCTGGCGCCCTGTTCAATAAAGGGCGCCCGAAAGCCGACAGGGTAGAATTTGACCTTTCTCACAGTAGCCTGGCGCACGGCGTTTTATGCCCTGACGGCCAGTACCGCCAGATAGTCACCATTGAAGATGCCGTAAATGGCGGCTGTAACCTTTTCGACCTGGACCAGCTGCGCCTGGAGTACAGCCCGGACGAATACAACAACCTGCTGATGTGTCAGTTTGTTGACGACCTGGCGTCCGTGTTCCCGCTGGCGTTGCTGCAGTCCTGCATGGTTGACAGCTGGGATGTGTGGGACGATTTCGAACCGCTTTTACTGCGTCCGTTTGCATACCACCCTGTCTGGATCGGCTATGACCCGGCAAAAGGAACGCAGAACGGTGACAGCGCCGGTTGCGTTGTCATTGCGCCTCCCGTCGTCCCCGGCGGTAAATTCCGCATCCTTGAGCGTCACCAGTGGCGCGGGATGGACTTTCGCGCCCAGGCCTCAGCGATTGAGGAAATCACCAGACGCTACAGCGTGACCTACATCGGCATTGACTCGACCGGCGTTGGCGATGGTGTTTACAGAACGGTTAAGCAGTTCTTCCCTGCCGCGCGTGAGTTTGTCTACAACCCGACCGTAAAAAATGCTCTGGTGCTTAAAGCCTACGACATCATCAGCGGTCGCCGTCTGGAGTTTGACGCGGGGATGCTGGATATCGCGCAGTCCTTTATGTCCATTCGCCGTTCAACCACCGCCAGCGGCAACCGGCCAACCTACGAAGCAGCCCGCACAGAGGAAGCCAGCCACGCGGATTTAGCCTGGGCAACCATGCACGCACTTTATAACGAACCACTGGCAGGAGCTTCCGCCAGTACCAGCAACATCGTGGAGATTTTTTAATGGCTAACCGCAAAAACCGCAGCAAGTCACCGCGCGGCAAGACCGCCGCCGATACGGCCAACATGGTCAGCAATGCACATGCGGAGGCGTTTACGTTTGGCGATCCGATCCCCGTGATGGACCGCCGGGAGTTATTTGATTACCTGGAGTGCGTGCAGGTGGACCGCTGGTATGAACCACCGATCAGCATGGATGGCCTGGCGCGAACTTACCGCGCCGCCGTACATCACTCCAGCGCCATTCAGGTAAAACGCAATATTCTTACCAGTACCTTCATCCCTCACCGCTGGCTGTCTAAACAAGCCTTTTCCCGGTTCGCCCAGGACTTTCTGGTATTTGGTAACGCGTATCTTGAAAAACGCTTAAACCGGTTAGGCCAGATCATGGAGCTGCGTGCCTCGCTTGCCAAATACACCCGCCGTGGCATTGACCCGGACACTTACTGGTTTGCACAGTATGGCCACAACTCACAGCCATATCAGTTCGATGAGGGAAGCGTATTTCATCTGATGGAACCCGACGTTAACCAGGAGCTTTACGGGATGCCGGAATACCTATCTGCCATTCCTTCCGCCCTGCTGAATGAATCGGCCACACTCTTTCGCCGTAAGTATTACCTTAACGGTAGCCATGCTGGTTTCATCATGTACATGAGCGACCCTGCCGCCGATCAGAAAGACGTGGACAACATACGCGAAGCACTTAAAAAATCGAAAGGGCCGGGCAACTTCCGTAACCTGTTTATGTACAGCCCGAACGGTAAGAAAGACGGCATTCAGATCATCCCGCTGTCAGAAGTCGCAGCGAAAGATGAGTTTCTTAACATCAAGAATGTGAGCCGTGATGACATGCTGGCAGCTCACCGCGTACCGCCCCAACTGATGGGGATCATTCCGACGAATACTGGCGGATTTGGTGATGTCGAAAAAGCTGCGCGCGTGTTCGTACGCAATGAGCTGATGTCTTTACAGAAACGAATGATGGAAGTTAACGACTGGCTGGACGATGAAGTGATTAGTTTCGAACCATATATCTTAGATGCACGAGATTAGAACAAAAAAAGGCGCTCTTAAGAGCGCCTTTTTACATCTTTGCGTTAGCAAACAGCATACGCGCCATCAAATCCAACAGAATGCACCTTCTTTGATGCAACCTCATTACTACGACGTTGGATTACCTTTGCAATGCTTTTTAGAATTGAGGGGGATGCGTTTCTAACCTTTACCTGCTTCAGGACTTTGGTAGCACCAAATTTTACAACCAGCACACCAAAGATTTCATCAGAGTAAGATTCGGAAATTGAATAAACGCCGCTCAAATCCAGATCTACTGAGTTCCCCTCTTTGATAAAAACTTCAATCTTGTGTCGCTGGGGGATAGCCTGATTGCGCGAAGCCAGGTCACCCTCGGGTAACTTGTATGCGATTTTGTTCATTACTCTCCTCCTAACGCCCGCATGATTTCCATAAGCTGAGGGTCATTTTCTTCGTTATCGTTATCTACTGCCAGTTGATGAATCTTAAAGCGGCATGAAATCGCAACACCCAGCCAATCATTACGTAACTCAGTGTAGCTCACTTCATCACCAATTGCCTCTAAGCATACATTTCCTGTAGCCAGTTGCAATTCCCCATTGTATGTTTTTACCAATTTCATCAAGTGGTACAACCCAAGCCCTTGATGGTTATTCTCTTTTTCTTTTACAGCAACCCCATTACCAAACATACTTCCCCCCATAAAATCCTGAGGAAGCTGTTGCGCCCAATCATCCTGTAGATCGGCATGTTTTGAAGAATGCCCTTCCTGGATACACCATGCGATAGCATCACGATGAGTTTCAATACCCTGAATGCCTGCTCGCCGTAGCTCCCTCAGAAAGCCCAACCCGCAATCGGCTAAAGAAAACTCTAAGTAATGCTCTTGTCTATTCGTATGAGGGACTGCCGAGCGTTGTGCAAAGGAGAAGCCTGTCGATTTACCATGTGACCAGACGTTATCATGAAGCTCGCCTATCACATGAGTCAGGTCCGTAAGCCCCTTTGGGTAGTCTCGCGGATCACGCTCGGGGAAAGTTAACTGCCTTACGCAACTGTTAATGCTACTGGTTGCGGTATCAACAGCCTCAACATTCGTTAGAGCTGTAACTAAACTGTAATTTTTTCCAACATTAACACGCTCTTGCTGATACTGGTCCTGTCCCCATAACGCTCCCTGCAAATTTATGGCTCTCATGTAGTCAGGGCTGGATAAGGTACAGTTTTCCTCAGCAATCCGATGATGGTTTACGTAAGCGGCTAATACGGTAATAAATCCGGGGTGCCAGTGGTTGTTTGGCAAAAGTAACTTGTTCTCATCTTTCTGATGAAATGCAGCTGTGTGAACAATAGCGTCTTTTAATCCTAAACCCATTAGCCGAGCCTTTTTTGTCGATTTTTGCTCATCATATAACTTAGGTGTTTTCAGAGCAAAGCCAACTCTGAAACTAAGGTTAAAATCGCTCACATCCGACCATATCACCCAAAACCGCGCGCTCGTAGCCCCGCCACGCCTGCCCGCTTTATGTAGTAATTTTCATGCATCAGCATGAACAATGGAAAGGCCCGCCAGTTGTGGGGGGCCTGAGCAAAAACGATCCTTGAAAGATCATGCGATTTCATGCGGTATAGACATGCATGTTTAGAAGAGCCAACAAAAATCAGACTTACTAAACGCGCTCACCCATTCAGAAAGCAGCAGCTTTATCAAAACCAGAAATAACTGTATAAGAAATCGACGAATTGTCAGCTTTGTTTACTTTAAACTTGGCGCCTTTATAAGCAACTACATCACTACCCTTCGAATCTATCGAAAAATCAGTTGTGAATGCAGCACGAGCCATATCATTTGCAAACTCTCGATAGGTAAACTTCATGACCCCGCCAGCATTTCCATTGTATTCGATAGTTTTTACCAATGAATTACTTACCCGGCAGAGGCCATCAGGAACACGTTTGATAGATATTTCTGCGGCAGTATAAGAAGTACCATTTGGTGGCGAAACCTCGTTTTTGGCAGCGTCGTAACTAACATAATCAACATAGTTTCCAATCTGTCCATAAAGATTTTTTAACGCAACCGCCTGAGGATTGTGATAATTACGATATACGCCATTGCCAACGCTGCAATAGCTTCCAGCAGCAATTGAAGACAACGCGCCATTGCCTGCTCCAAGTTCTAGTACATCCGTTTTAAACCCTGTTGCAGACGTAATGATAGGATCGCCCATATAAGCTGTGGCACTTTGCCCAACAGGAGGCTTAACTACTTCAATAGAGGTGACATTTGGGTTAGGAGAACGTGGTACGCAGCCAGAGACTGCTAAAGCAAGAGATATTGATAACATTAAGTTATTAATTTTCATTTTTTTGCCCAATTTTTATTTTAACAAAAATAAGGTGACATCTGATTGACATCACCCTTCTCTGTTATCTAACTCTTTTTAAATTGCTAAAACAAGCCTCTACCCACATAGTCGTTGCAGCCAAATCTCCCTTACCCAGATATGCTGCATGATTATGATCACACTTTTGCCTTTATCCCTTAAAATGCCATTGGCTTTGATTTAGTGGATTCGTATGGCTGTTATGCGAAAAGGGTGAGAGTTTTGGTAATGATCGGATTTAAGTACTCTTAACAGCACCGGACAAATTTTCGTATATTTGTCGTTCATTACTTCAAGACGCACAATATTTCCCTAGTTGATTACGCCCGTTGTTCGGCTGTATTGATGATTGCGGATTTTCGCCATCAGCTCGTCGGTCAACTCAGAAACCCACTGGATTGCCAGCCGCTTTTCTTCTTCGTTGCAATCGCTTGCCGCTACCAACTTTATGAAAAAATCAATGCGCTGAAGTTTCAATGACTCCAAAAGATAATCCTGCATTTTCCCTCCTTCTATGGCCACTCACGCAAGATAACTGTATGTATAAACACTGTTTATATATACAGTATATTACCAGTTTCTAAATGTAAAATGCTTTTTGGCCTCCCAAAAGAAAGCCCTGAGATTGAACAAGCACGAAATAATCTTAAGATGTCAATAATATTGCCGCCATTTGTCATCCTCACGCAGCCGCCCGTTCTGGTAAAAGATGCGTAGCCCTCCCCCTGACGGAAGGCTGCCGCCGCGTAAAAGTAAATTCTCCTCGAACTCACTGCCATCGAATCCTCTGGACCTAAGCTCATACTCCAGTTGCAGGCGCTGCAGCTCAGAAATATCCTGCTTGTAAGTCTTTTTCGGTTTCGGTTTTACCAGCCTGAGCCTGGCGACCAGCTCCCGCCGCTCCTTTTTTCCCATTCCGTGCAGATAGTCCTGCAGCGCCTTTTCATCCAGGGGAGTAATATCCGGTACTTCCCTCCCTGAGTGGTTCAAATTTTCAACAGGGGGACAGTTATTGCCACGAGTCCAAGGGGCGCAAGCGCCCTGGTCGGCTGTCGCCTCCTGAAGGTCAACGGCTTTACGAACCATTTTCCACTTCACTGCATGAGTGCAGATCCGGCCCTCAATGATCGGGGACCAGATGCCATAAATACGAACACCGTGATCGCCGTAGGTGCTCGGTTCGTCGTTAAGCTCATAGGCAGTTCTGACAAGGTGATGTTTACGGGGAACTAGGACGCCGCCCTGTTTCATGATGTAGGTGGCAAAACAACCAGCATCCGCTGCGGCCAATACTGCATCCAGACGCGGGTTTTCCAGTACCGGCGCGCCTGCCTTCTTGTCACCCTGCGCCCTGGCAGCCTGACCGGCCAGCAGGCGCAGCTCACGGTATGCCTGGCGACCAGGAATACCAAAGAAGCGGAATTGCTGTACACGGTGCAGCGAAGCCCAGGCGTTTACGTTCTCAGCGTTATCGCGCAGCGATCTGCCCGTTTCTTTACTGATTTCCTGCGCAAGTCCGCGCCCGTCAATGTTTTTACTGATGTATTTGGCGATATAGCTGGTCGGTGTCCCCTTGCGCG
Organism: Enterobacter cloacae complex sp. 302F9; assembly: GCF_050030335.1. NCBI lineage: Bacteria > Pseudomonadati > Pseudomonadota > Gammaproteobacteria > Enterobacterales > Enterobacteriaceae > Enterobacter > Enterobacter cloacae complex sp. 302F9. The sequence continues at coordinate 3,609,284 of NZ_JBLGUC010000001.1, forward strand.
GGTTAATAAGCTCAGACTTGAATCGCGGCCCGGTATTGGCGCCCAGCTCATCCCGGTCCTCACGAATGGCGAATTTACGCAGCAGCGCGGTGATGGATTTGCGGTCCTTTTTGCGCATGAAGCAAAGCAGGTGCCAGTGCACGGTGCCGTCATGGTGTGGCTCAGCAACGCGAACGCCATACCAGCGCAGCCCGGCTTTGTGCATAGCCTTACGGAAGGCGGCAAACATATTCACCAGGTAATCGCTGCTCTGGCGGACCGTGGCACTGGTCCATTTCGGGTTCGGCCTGCCGTTATTGAGCGTTGCGTGAAAGCGTGACGGACAGGTGATGGTATAGAACACGGCGCATTCACCACGCATTTCTGCGATCAGCTCCAGCCCCTTAACGCAGGCCATCATTTCGTTGCGCCGGTGCGCCGGATTGCTGCTGCTGGCGTTTACCACTTCTTCCATATCCAGCGTGTCACCTTCGGCGTTAACCAACTCATGCGAGCGGAAAAACTCCAGTGATTTGCGACGCTGTTCGCGTTTGTGGATCACAGCTTCATAGCTGACATACGGGGAAGCTTTTTTGTTAACCAGGCAGACAGCGCGCAACTGTTCTTCCCGCCATTCACACCGCATCTGCCACAGCTTGCGATACCACCAGTCCGCGCAAAGCATACGGGCAAGCGAGCCCGGAATAAGCTCGTATGGAACCGGCTTACGGCGGTGCTTTTTACGGCGTAGCTGCTCGAAAGCAGGCGGGATAACATCAAGGCGCATAGCCTCAGCGGCCACCCTTTCCCATGACCGGCGGATCTCTTCCGGCGTAACGTCTTCATCCATAAACAGCTCACCGCAGGCAGCATCCAGACACATGCTCATGTGTGCCGCCACCAGGGTTGACAACCGCTTAACCTGCTCCTGATTCATTTCGGGCAGGACCAGCAAGCCCTCCAGCCCGTCGTGGCTCGCCATAAAACGGAATGACGCAGAAATCTGGCTGGTACGCACGCGCTCGAGGCGTTCCAGGCACGGCCTGATAGTTTCACGCAGATAGCGGGAATATGCCTTCGGTTTGCCTAGGCCCTCGAAATATTTAATCCGTTCAAGAAGCGGTTTACTGATATGCGCCGGCTGGGCGCTCACGTCAGCAACGATGACCAGATCGTGATTGAATTGCTGCTGTTCGCGGGCCATTTTGGCGCGGCTTAGCCGCTGGTCCTGCTCCATTTCCCGCTGAACAGGATCACGGGATTCATTGAAGAAATAGCGATCCCAGACCTCATTACTCAGGACTTCGCGGCGCAGCTGTTCCTGCTCGTTATCCGCAGCATAGAGAGTAATCAGGTTTGAAAGCACGGATGAAGTGGCACGCTTATCTGTATCCAGATAAGGGTTAACCGCTTTCTTTTCAGCATTCCAGGAATAGCGGTAATTGCTCATGCGATCTCCAGTTCAAGCTGGAAAGGCTGCAACCCTTTTGAGGACCATTCAGAGATAGAGGGCGGCCGCACTGCCTCGATAGCGCCTTTAAGAATGGCGCAACGGTTTTTCAAAATTACGGCTTTGAGCTCTTTTTCGCTAAGGCCGCGTGAATACTCAGCCTCGCGGATAGCCCTGGTTAGTTCAGGATATTTAGAGTTGAATTTAGGAACATTGCAGGCCAGATTCGTGCTGTCAGCGGTGGCGAGTGGATAATTGCCCATCACACGCCCATCCAGCATACGCAGGCCATGAACTCTGGTTTGAAAGGTATATTTGCAGTAAATAGTTTCGAAAGCCTCCTGCATACGACGATGCCAGCGCTCTGTCCTGATAACCGCATATTCTCCAGATGACCCAAAACAAACCCGGGGCCATTCGCGGCAAAGCTCAACCAGACGATCTATAGATTCGTGCAGGTGCCAGACAGGAGCCGCCTTATCCCGAAACATGCGAGGAACCTGACGAATCAGTGCATCGTTATCACTTTCTCCCCCCTCCACAACGTCAGGGATCACGAAAAAAGCCACTTTAGGATGGTGGTAATAGCCAAGCAGCCACTCATAGAATTCGCACCAGTTAATAACCAGGCCCCGCATCCATGCTGAAAATGCTCCGTTATCAATACCCACTGCGGCGGCAAAATTGAGAGATGCTGCAATCTGGTCCGGGCGCACATATGAAACGAAAGCACCGGCTCCGCTCACCGCAATGCGATGAACATCACCGGCACTCCCCCAAACAGGCGTCCCGTGAAAATGATGGGCCCTGAGCTGCGCCCCTTTCACGCAGGCACCTTCCATACAACAGAGCAATCAGGGCCACCTGGATCGACGCTTACGCACATCTTTGGTTTAAGAACCGCAATGAGCTCGTCAGCTTTTTTCCCTTCGCCCGCGGCAACGCCAATGCTGCGTTTTGTGCTGATGCGGTGAAGGGTGAATTTTCGATAAAACGAACGAATCAGGCGGGTGTCGCTATTGGACACGATGATCGGATGGCCTTCTGATGACCGGCGCACCAGAATAGATGCCAAATCATACTGGTCATCATCAGAGAACCCGGCAGTGTGATAACCGCTAAAAGTACCGTCATAAGGCGGATCGCAGTAGACAACATCACCCGCCTGCAGCATTGCCAGCGTTTCGTCATAACTGGCGCAGATGAACGTCGCGCGCACAGCCTTTTCAGCAAATGCACGTATTTCATCGACAGGCAGATAAGGCTTTTTGTAATTACCATATGGAACATTGAAAAGACCGCGCTGGTTATAACGGCACAAACCGCGATAACAATGACGATTAAGGAAAAGGAAATAAGCTGCCTTTTCTATTGGCTCCAGGGGTACAGTGTTAAAAAACTGGCGGCATTTATAATAATCTTCTTCCGTGGTGAACTTGGAGAAAATACGCTCTGCCAAATGAATAAAGCTGTTAACGTCTTCTTTAATCACCTGATAAAGATTTATAAGGTCAGGGTTAATATCCGCAACAAGATAATAAGGATAGTCTGTTGCCATCATCACAGCGCAGGAACCTGCGAAAGGTTCAACCAGTCGAGGGCCATCTGGGAGGTGCTTTTTGAGTTCGGACATGATGGCGGTTTTGTTTCCCGCCCATTTCAGGATAGTGCTCATACAACGCCTCCGTTGTAGTGCTTGCCTTTAAGCTCTGCGATTTCCTGACAGGTCACACAGCACTGCACGCCCGGAATAGCGCGGCGGCGAGCTGGAGGGATCGGCGCATCGCATTCGATGCAAAGCACACGGGAAACGCCCGGCGCTCTGTTGCGGGCAGTGTGGATGTGGCGCTGGCGTTCTTCTTCAACGCGCTGTTGTACGAGGTCCATAGAGTCAGCCATTAGTGGAGCTCCTGAGATTCGTTTTCGTAGCGGGTTGCTTCGCAGCGCAGTAGTTCAGCTGCTTCAACACCGTTTAACCCTTTGTTGGTGATGTGGGTTGCCAGCGCCTCAAGGCGGATTGAAACTGCGAGCGCGCGGCCTTTGCGCTCCTCACGTTTGGCAATATCGATCACCGCCATAAGCGAATCGGTTTCGGCTACAAACATTTTTCGTAATTCTTTCTGCATTGTTCTCTCTCCTAAATTTGGGCAAAAGAATGCCCGGCGGGTTTACGCCATTAATTTCTGTTGTGGGTTAATTCGGCATGGTTAGCCGTTTGGGAAATAAGCTCACCACTGCACGAAAGTGATTCATTGCTTTAACCAGTTCCCGCTTTTCGTCAGTAGTCAGATCACTAATATTGACGCCGTGACGTTCTGCCGGAATTTTTGCCATAAAGAATATGGCAGCCAGTGCGCGCTCATTTTGTTTATGGTTTATATCGCGACGGTCGCGCATATCTTTAATGAACCTTTCAAGCTCTGGCTCAATATTCAGACCAAACACACTCGCCCTTAATTCAGCTATATGGTTCAGTCCTTCAAGCCGTTGACCCGGGCTTAGTGGAACAGTCGCAGAAGTACCTTCAATAGCCATGGTTTCACCTGTTTGGTAGTGGTCAGCCCTGCCAGTAGTTCTTCCTGAGAGCGGGACGGGTGCCAGCGCTTGCCATCTTTCCCGATAATCCAGCCATGGCCGCAGTGCATACCCTGGCTTTGTTTAACCAAAAGCGATGCGAATGAGGGTTCTTTATTAAGCATGAGCACCTCAGATCAGACCAAAAGACGCGCTGAGGCCCGTCACAGTATCAACAGCACTTGCCATTGCCGGGTTGTACTGCAGGCGCGCATGCATGGAAACAGCTGTAAGTGCCATTAAGCGAGTGACAGAATTGATGCTTTCGATAACCTGCCGACGTTCCGTTGTTGTCTGGTGTTCGCCAGAAACAGCGCTTGCTGCAACACGACCAATCTCTGCTGTAGCATTCAACACGTAATGAGGCATTTTCTCGCTGGCAACTTCGTTCAGCGGCACGCATGGCAAGCAATGGATTTGCGCCAGAAACCCATCAACCAGCGTGGAGTCCTCGGTGATATCCGTCAGCAGCCAAATTTCCGGCGCCGTAAGTTGATGCGGTTGTTCCGGGTTCAGTTTGTTGCGCAGTGTCTGGACATTCATGCCTGCTCGATCTGCAAGCTTCGCCATGTTGTGCCGCAGTGCGAAAGCGCGGCAGGCCTCATCAAAGTGTGGATGTTTGGAAATCTTATAATCAAACATGTGAGCCTCTTAGAAAGTTCTCATAATTGAACTTACTGACCAACAACAACGCGGAAGTTGGAATGACCAAGGGACTCACGAACCTGATCGGTTTTGTACATCAAGTAACGAAGACATACGCGCCCCTTATTTTTCTCTTTTTTGACCATGTATTTAGCCAATTGGCCATGGTGGATTTTTTGATAAACAGAGCCGCGAGAAATGCCTTCCCATTCCGCGAACTCTGCAGGTGTAGCCATCTCTTTTGGTACACGAATTGAAATATCGGTGCTCATAGTGCAGTATCTCTCAGTTAAGGTTTGGTTTATGTCGTTTTATCTTGTTTTATACGATTCAATACTTGAACAATCGAGATACTACGATCCAATATTTGATACGTCAATAGGATTAAGAAATGATACAGGTGAAAGCTGGCGAGAATACAGGGGGTAGAGAGGCTATCCATAGGTTAATGGCTGCCTATGATTTTAAATCCAGGCAGCAGCTATGCGATCACCTAGGCGCATCTAAAAGCACTATGGCTAACAGATACTTAAGAGACAGTTTCCCTGCAGAATGGGTGATCCAATGTGCTCTTGAAACGGGCGTTTCTTTACTCTGGCTTACCACAGGTCAAGGTGAACCCGGAACAAAAATTGATGATAAAAAAAGTATCAATTTCGTGAACTCCGGCAAGGTAAAACCTCTTTCTGAACTTGTATCTCCAGAGATCGACAAGGTTAATCTCATGGGAGGTTCGCTGGTTGAAGCCGGGAAGGCCATTATTGATAGCAGCCTGCTTCCATCTGATTCACGCGAGCTGCTTCTAGTAAATACCGCTGGCGATTCCTATTTAGTTGACCGTACCCAGGCACCACCAGTGAATGGGATGTGGTTGGTCGATATCGACGGGATAAAAAGCATTGTTAAGTTAACTCGTCTTCCGGGAAACAGATTAGTTGTGCATCAAGATGACTCTTCGTTTGAATGCAGCCTGGATGATATCGAGGTAGTTGGTCGCGCATTGAAAATCATTAAGAGTCTTTGATATGACGATCAGAAAGCAGCCGAATGGAAAATGGTTGTGCGAGTGCTACCCGAACGGGCGTGACGGCAAGCGTGTGCGTAAGCAATTTGCGACTAAAGGCGAGGCTGTAGCATTTGAAAACTTCACCATGGATGAAGTGAACAAAAAGCCGTGGCTGGGTGAAAAGGAAGATCGGCGGCATTTGTCAGAATTGATTGAGCAGTGGCACTCCCTTTATGGCCAGACGCTCGCAGACCCCAAGCGCCTCATGGCGAAATTGAAAATTATCTGCAATGGGCTGGGTGATCCCGTCGCTTCTGAGTTAACAGCCGGTGATTTTACCAAATATCGTGAAGCACGATTAAAAGGTGAGGTACGTAACGAAAACGGCGGGCTAATGTCGCCAGTGAAGCCCCGCACGGTTAACCTGGAACAGCGTAATTTATCATCCGTTTTTGGCACCCTGAAAAAGCTGGGCCACTGGTCAGCGCCTAACCCGCTCGCCGGGCTACCAACATTCAAAATCGCAGAAGGTGAATTGGCGTTCTTGGCCTCGGACGAAATTAAACGCCTTCTTGATGCCTGCGCTGATTCTCAAAGCCCTAGTCTATTGATGATCGCAAAGGTATGCCTAGCTACCGGTGCGCGGTGGAGTGAAGCCGAAAACCTTCAAGGCCATCAGTTATCAAAATACCGGATCACTTATACCAAAACCAAAGGCAAGAAAAACCGAACTGTACCGATATCTCAGGAACTGTATGACGAACTACCTAAAAACAGGGGGAAGCTGTTCACGCCATGCAGAAAAGCTTTTGAGCGCGCAGTGAAACGGGCGGGTATCGTTCTGCCAGAGGGACAATGTACTCATGTGCTGCGCCATACATTTGCTAGCCACTTTATGATGAACGGCGGAAACATTCTTGTCTTAAAGGATATATTGGGGCATACAGATATTAAAATGACGATGATATATGCACACTTTTCTCCAGAACACCTAGAAGATGCAGTAACAAAAAATCCATTAAATTCTTTAGGGTATTGATCATGCCATCTGAAATTCAACTATCTTTAGAACTAAATCAATTTTTTAAAAGCATCTACAGACATAGACATTTAAAACTCCCATTAACAAAAAAGGATGATCTTGTTACTGACTTCATAGCTAGATGTGATGTTTACAACTCACATTTAAGGGATTACGCCACACAAGAAAAAGATCAACTTGCAGAGTTGATCCCTGAAATTTTAGAAGTATCAATCGAAGTTCAATATTGTATTGCACTGACAATGACGTCTTTTCTTTCAGGAAACATTAAACTTGCATACGACACATTTGATAAAACCTTCTCAAACAGGAATATTTACAAACACCTTCGCAGAATCTCAATCCCGCTAAGTGACTTATGCAATGAGAAAAAACCTTTATTTAGAGTAAGAAAATCAGAGAAGCCCTTAGATAAACGTAAAGACTTATTTCACATACCATTTTCCATGAGGCACTTAGTCGGTGCACAAAGATATTCCGTGGCAGGTCTACCATGCTTATATTTGGGTACATCAATATATATTTATTGGCAGGAGATGGGTAAACCTGATTTGGGTAAGTTATTTATATCTTCATTTAAATCAAAAGATTCTAAGTCCCAGGTTTTAAATTTAGCTGCCGAATTCCTGTATCATAGAATGAGGAGCTCACCATACTCCGAAGATATATCCTTCAAGAATAATTCATTAAAGATTTCGTATTTAATACTATGGCCATTGATTGCGGCCTGCAATTATAAAAAATCTGACGAAAACTCAAACTTCATTCAAGAATATATCATTCCTAATCTACTAATGCAGTGGATTAGTACAAAAGATAGAATTCCAATCTCGGGGATCGCTTATCGTTCTACAAAATTCTCCAAATCGACTCAAAGCCCTCAAGCAGTAAATATTGTTCTTCCTCCAAAAGTTGATTACGCTCAAACTATCAAATACGACTTTTGCCCAACACTTTGTTCAATTTTTGACATTACACCTCCAGTATCATGGCAAATTCTAAAAACATTGAACTACTCTGTGGGGGGCGAAATGACGAGTGAACAATTAAAAGCCATTGATGTACTGAAGAAAAAAGAAGTGATGAGAATAAGGAATTTTGATGAAGACCTAGTAAGTCTTTACCCGCTGACAGACTTTTATAAACTTGAGATTTTCATCCATCGCTATATGAACTACGCAGAGCTACCGCCTGGAAAAGATGGCGACAAAATGGCGGCGGAACTGTCAAACAAGCTAAAACGTATAGATGACATGTCAAACCAACTCCCTGATTAACAATACAATTAATTGATATCACTGATCTTTATATAGTATGTAGAAATTTCGGACGCGGGTTCAACTCCCGCCAGCTCCACCAAATATTGATGTACTGAAGTTCAGTAAAGTCCACTAAGCCCGCACAGCATAAGCTCTGCGGGCTTTTTTACGTCTATTGTCGTCCAGTGAGAATTGCTGAGAACTATCACATATGGCACCCTGAATGGGACCCACTGAGAAGGGTCCAAAAACCGAGGGTCCCAAAATGGCAAAAATCGCTAAGAAGCTCACTGACACTGAAATCAAAAGCACCAAGCCAGCCGACAAAGAAATCAACTTGTTTGACGGAGATGGTTTGATACTACGAATCGCTCCCCTTTCGAAAGGAGGAAAGAAGAATTGGTATTTCAGGTATGCAGTGCCAGTGAGTAAAAAAAGAACCAAAATGAGCCTTGGGACCTATCCTCACCTTACACTGGCAAGAGCCAGAGCCTTACGAGATGAATACCTTTCCTTGCTTGCTAATGGCATTGATCCCCAAGTTCATAACAACGATAAAGCTAATGCCTTAAAGAATGCTACTGAACACACTCTCCAAGCCGTGGCAAGGAAATGGTTGGATGAGAAGGTTAAGACCTCTGGTATCTCACAAGACCATGCAGAAGACATCTGGCGAAGCCTGGAGAGAAATATATTTCCCGGCTTGGGTAAGGTTCCTATCAATGAGATCCGACCCAAACTCTTAAAGCAACATCTCGACCCTATTGAGCAACGAGGAGTCCTCGAAACCTTACGGCGAATCATTTCCCGATTAAATGAGATTTTTCGCTGGGCCGCGACTGAAGAACTTATCGAGTTCAATCCGGCTGACAACCTTGGGCAACGGTTCAGTAAGCCTAAAAAACAGAATATGCCAGCATTACCCCCTTCCGAGTTACCCCGCTTCCTAATGGTGTTAAACAATGCCTCAGTTCGTATGGAGACAAGATTGCTGATTGAATGGCAATTGCTGACCTGGGTTCGTCCAGGGGAAGCCGTTCGTGCGAGATGGGCCGATATAGATACTGACAACTCGATATGGAACATCCCGGCTGAGTTTATGAAAATGAAGAAGCCTCACAAAGTTCCACTAAGCAAAGAAGCTTTGCGAGTCTTGGATTCAATGAAAGCCATCAGTGGGCACAGAGAGTGGGTTTTCCCAAGTATCAAAGCTCTGACCTGCTCCCCGTTGATTAGTACACCCCGATGTTAGTAATGTCTTCATAAGCCACATGAGGACATCCCCATGAAGAAGCGTTTTTCCGACGAACAGATCATCAGTATTCTCCGCGAAGCCGAAGCTGGGGTACCCGCCCGTGAACTCTGCCGCAAGCATGCCATTTCCGATGCCACGTTTTACATCTGGCGTAAGAAGTATGGCGGTATGGAGGTGCCTGAAGTTAAGCGCCTGAAGTCGCTTGAGGAAGAGAACGCCAGACTCAAGAAGCTGCTTGCCGAAGCCATGCTGGATAAAGAGGCGCTTCAGGTGGCTCTTGGGCGAAAGTACTGACGACAGACCAGAAGCGGGAAGCCGTGATGTTGATGTGTGATGCGACCGGTCTGTCGCAACGTCGTGCCTGCAGGCTTACAGGTTTATCCCTGTCGACCTGCCGCTATGAGGCTCACCGTCCGGCTGCTGATGCGCATTTATCAGGGCGCATCACTGAGCTGGCACTGGAGCGCAGGCGTTTTGGCTACCGTCGTATTTGGCAGTTGCTGCGCCGTGAAGGGCTTCATGTTAATCATAAGCGCGTGTACCGGCTTTATCACCTCAGTGGCCTGGGCGTAAAACGCAGAAGACGTCGTAAAGGGCTGGCAACAGAACGTCTGCCGCTGCTCCGTCCGGCGGCGCCCAATCTGACCTGGTCGATGGATTTCGTCATGGACGCACTTTCCACCGGTCGCAGGATCAAGTGTCTTACCTGCGTCGATGATTTCACAAAGGAATGCCTGACGGTCACTGTTGCCTTTGGGATTTCAGGCGTTCAGGTCACGCGTATTCTGGACAGCATTGCACTGTTTCGAGGCTATCCGGCGACGATAAGAACTGACCAGGGGCCGGAGTTCACTTGCCGTGCACTGGATCAATGGGCCTTTGAGCATGGTGTTGAGTTGCGCTTAATCCAGCCGGGCAAGCCAACGCAGAACGGATTTATTGAGAGCTTTAACGGACGATTTCGCGATGAATGTTTGAATGAGCACTGGTTCAGCGATATCGTTCATGCCAGGAAAATTATTAATGACTGGCGGCAGGATTATAACGAATGCCGCCCGCACTCCACGCTGAATTATCAGACACCGTCTGAATTTGCAGCGGGCTGGAGAAAGGGTCATTCTGAGAATGAAGATTCCGACGTTACTAACTGAGTGTTGTATCTAATCGTGGGGGCAGGTCAACATCAGTAAATCCTTTTTGGCGTGATAATATATTCATTGATGATATTTTTGATACAGAACTAATTTGTGTTGAATGTGTAGAAACAAACACTTGCGTGTTTTTAAAATTGAAGTTATCGAAAAGGGTTTTTTGGATATGGTTATGAATATGTGCTTCGGGCTCTTCAATTAACAAGAAGTGAGTAATATGCTCTTCACTATCCCTTATTTCTTCATATTCATATAACTTTAAAGCAAGATAAATTAAGTTTGCTCCACCAAGACTCAGATCATCAATCTTTCCTGAGCCATTGTAATCCAGAGAATCTTCAACCACTAAGCCAAGTGATTGAATTAATTCTGTGAAATCTTCTGGGAGTTGTGAGGATACTAATATTTTAGGGGAATAAGTCGAACCTACTGTATTAAGTAACGAAGCAGATATCTTATTACTCAATCTCTCAATTTCAGGTATAGCTGAGATTTTACCATTGATCTCTTTAACATTTTCTACAATATCTTTTCTATCATCAATTTGTTTACTTTTTAAAGTAAGTAATTTATACAATGGATTCGTTTTATAATATTTAAGATCTGCAACTACATTCCTAAGTGCTTTGACATAAGTGCAAGCGACTTCGCTGCCTAAGGCAAAGTAAGGTGGCTTCTTAACCCCTAATACAGTAGCATCATCATCATTAGGATTTGAAAAGGAGTAACTATCAAAATCACCAACTACTTGTTTATAAATTTCGTCATTATTCAAATCAACCTTTGTTCTAACAAAAGCTACTGCTTCATATGTTTCTTTAGAAATAATATGGTTAGATACAAATTCTGTAAAAGAAGCGGATCTTGCTTCCACATTGTCATCTTCTAATGTTAATTCATACAACTTTTGTCGAATATGAAATTTTGGTCGATATATAAGACGCAGCAGTGGATGTCTGGCAGTAGCGATATTGGATTAAATGACGTAATGCTGGCAATGCAGAAGTCCTCAATTTCTTATAGCTTCGGTGTGCAAGCGCGCAATAAAATGCTCAGTGCCTACCAGGAAATCATGAATACCCCGGTATAAGGCCTCGCCCTGTCTATGAGTGAATTTAAAGACATTCCCGTGCGCTTATCGCCAAATAAGCTTACGTTATCCGATTCTGAATTACAGCGTATTGGGCAACTGATCTATCGCCGCGCCGGGATTGTAGTCAACGCACAAAAACGAGAGATGATTTTTAATCGTTTATCACGGCGGCTACGGGCGCTGGGGATTGACACATTTCTTGAGTACATCAGCATTCTGGAATCCCACAGCGAGCATCCGGAATGGCAGAACTTTGTCAACGCGCTGACAACCAATCTGACCTCTTTCTTTCGCGAAACCTACCACTTCCCGGTGCTCGCAGAACACGCCCGTCAGCGGCCCAACGGCTACCGCGTCTGGTGTACCGCCGCTTCCACCGGGGAAGAACCTTGCTCCATCGCCATGACGCTGGACGAGACTCTGGGGAGCGCGACGGGAGGGCCACGCGTCTGGGCCTCTGACATCGATACCGAGGTGCTGGCCAAAGCGGAGGCAGGGGTATACCGCATGTCCGACCTACACTCGCTGACCCTGGTGCAAAAACGCCACTATTTTTTGCGCGGCTCGGGTGAGAACAGCGATCGGGTGAAGGTAAAGCCAGAACTGCTGGCCGCTATTCACTATCAGCGGCTCAACTTGCTGGACAACAGCTGGCCGCTGCCCGGACCGTTTGACGCCATCTTTTGCCGCAACGTGATGATCTATTTCGATGCGCCGACGCAGAAGCGTCTGCTTGAGCGCTTTGCCCGCATGCTGAAGCCAGACGGCCTGCTGTTTGTTGGTCACTCTGAACATTTTAATCATCCGCACATTCCACTCAGGCTTCGCGGCCAGTCGGTGTATGAACTTACGGAGGCCTTACGGTGAAACGGATACGGGTGCTGACAGTTGATGATTCTGCGCTCATGCGCAACATCCTGAGCGCAGTGATCAATCAACAGCCAGATATGGAGATGGTCGGCACCGCGCCAGACCCGCTGATCGCACGCGAGATGATTAAGCAGTTGAACCCCGACGTGCTGACGCTGGATATCGACATGCCGAAAATGGATGGGCTGGAGTTTCTCTCCCGTTTGATGCGCCTTCGTCCAATGCCGGTGGTGATGATCTCCTCGATGACCACCCGAGGCTCGAAGGCGACAATGGCCGCGCTGGAACACGGCGCCGTCGATTTTTTGGCCAAACCCGATCAGCGTATCGCCGGAAATCTGGAACTGTGGGGTGTGCAGGTCGCAGAGAAGATCCGCATTGCCGCGAAGGCAAAACTGGGACGTCAGGCTGAAGTGGCCTCGCCGATACTGCGGGGCATTACCGTGGATCCGCAAAGCATTGTGGCGATTGGCTCCTCGACCGGCGGGACGGAGGCGCTGCGCCAGGTATTAACGCCGCTGCCAGCCAGCGTCCCCGGTATCGTCATCGCCCAGCATATGCCTGCTGGATTTACCCGCTCCTTCGCCCAGCGTCTTGATTCACTTTGCCAGATAAAGGTGCATGAAGCGGATGACGGCGAACCGGTACTTCCGGGTACGGCATTGATCGCCCCCGGCGATAAGCATATGGAGATCGTCCGTAACGGAAAAGGGTACGCCGTCAGGCTGACCGACGCGCCCCCCGTCAACCGTCATCGCCCGTCTGTAGACGTTCTCTTTAACTCCGTTGCACAGCTGGTGGGCGCACATGCCAGCGCCGCCATCCTTACCGGAATGGGAGCCGACGGCGCACGTGGGTTGCTGGCGTTGCGGGAGTCGGGCGCGTTTACCCTCGCTCAGAGCGAAGCGAGTTGCGTGGTGTTCGGTATGCCTCGCGAAGCGATTGCCCTTGGCGCTGCCCGAGAAATCGTCGATCTCAATAAAATTAGCCAGCGTCTGCTGGAAAGTTTCAGCCATAAACCACGACGTTCAGGAGAGAACACACATGTCGGATAAAAACCTGCGTTTTTTGGTGGTGGACGATTTTGCCACCATGAGACGTATCGTACGTAACCTGCTTCAGGATCTGGGCTATTCAAATATTGAAGAGGCGGAAGATGGCCAGGACGCGCTGAACAAGCTGCGCGCCGGTGAGTTTGATTTCGTTGTGAGCGACTGGAATATGCCCAACCTTGATGGCCTTGAGCTGCTGAAAACCATTCGCCTCGACCCGGCGATGTCAAAGCTGCCGGTACTGATGGTTACTGCGGAAGCAAAGCGCGAAAACATTATCGCCGCCGCGCAGGCGGGTGCCAACGGTTACATCGTTAAACCGTTTACTGCCGCCACGCTGGAAGAAAAGCTTGGCAAAATTTTTGAAAAACTCGGGTGAATACTATGACCACTCAGCCTGGCGAGATCGCGGAACCGCCAAAGGATCTCTTTTTGCGTATCGGTCAATTAACCCGGCTGCTGCGCGACAGTATGGCAAATCTTGGCCTGGAGCAGGCCATTAAAGAAGTCGCGGACGCGTTCCCCAACACGCGTGACCGTCTCAACTACGTTGTTGGCAAAACGTCTCAGGCCGCCGATCGCGCGCTGACGGCCGTCGAGGTGGCACGACCGCTCCAGGAAAGATTAGGTGAAAATGCCGGTAAGCTTACTGAACGGTGGGACGCCTGGTTTGAAGAGCCACAGCCGCTTGACGAGGCGCGAGAACTGGTGAAAGAGACACGTACCTTTCTGCTGGACGTGCCGGCCACCGCTCAGCAAACCAACCAACAGCTCACCGAAATAATGATGGCGCAAGACTTCCAGGATCTCACCGGCCAGGTGCTACAAAGCCTGATGCAGGTGATTCAGACCGTCGAAACCGAGCTGATCAGCGTGCTGGTTGAAAACATGCGCGAACGTGACGCGGGTATCGAACAGAGCGGTGACGCCCATCTCAAGAACGGCCCGCAGATTGATACCAGCGTCGCCGGGATTGTCGCCTCTCAGGAACAGGTGGATGACCTGCTGGAGTCGCTGGGCTTTTGATGACCCCAGGCCAACACTATGTCTGAAGAGAGCGAGAGCGACAAAACAGAAGACCCCACACCCCACCGAAAACAGAAAGCGCGGGAGGAAGGTCAGGTTCCGCGTTCGCGCGAGCTGACCACCCTTGCCATGCTTCTGGTGGGCTGGGGGCTTATCGTCGGCGCAGGTAGCCATCTGGCGACGCAGCTTGAATCTATTCTGCACAACGGGCTGACCTTTGATCGACTGCTGATCCGCGACCCGCAGAATATGTTACATCGTGCAGCCTCGCTGTTGAGCATGGCTTTTCTCGCCATTCTGCCCTTCGCCAGCGGGCTGTACGTGACCGCAATAACGGCACCGTCGATTATCGGCGGCCTGAACGCAAGCAGTAAGGCGCTAAAGGTTAATCTTAAAAAACTTAATCCCGTCACCGGTATCAAGCGTCTTTTCTCTGCCCAAATGGTATCAGAGATGATCAAAAGCATCCTCAAGGTGCTGTTGGCCGCCACGGGGGGAGGACTGTTTTTACTGCTCAATAAAAGCAGGTTCATCAATCTAATGTATGAACCGTTGGGCGGCGCGCTAAACGACATCAGCAACCTGCTGATTGGCTGCATGCTGTACGTGATTTTGTCACTGATCCCCATGGTGGCCTTCGACGTGATTTATCAGCTCTGGAGCAACTTTAAGAAGCTGAGAATGAGCCGCCAGGAGATAAAGGATGAATTTAAAAACCAGGAAGGTGACCCGCACATTAAGGGTCGCGTCAGGCAGATTCAGCGCCAGATGGCACAAAGCCGCATGATGGCCGAGGTGCCCACCGCCGATGTGGTCGTCAACAACCCGACCCACTATTCCGTGGCGCTGAAGTACCAGGAAGGCACCATGGGCGCACCGATCGTCGTCGCAAGCGGCAGTGGACTTATTGCCCTGCGCATCCGCGAGATGGCTGAAGAAAATCGGGTTCCGATGCTGGAAGCGCCACCGCTGGCGCGTGCGCTTTACCGGCACTGCGAGCCGGGTCAGCCGGTGCCCGGTGAATTATATAACGCTGTTGCCGAAGTCCTGGCCTGGGTATATAGCCTGCGCCGGTGGCGTAAAGGCTTTGGCTTGCGCCCAACAGAACCTAAAGATTTGCCGGTTCCCCCGGCGCTCGATTTTGCACAAGAGAGTAAAGAGTAATGGCTAATATCGCCACCAAATTACGTTTGCCCGGCATCAAGGAGACCCAGTGGCAGGTACTGGCCGGTCCAGTCCTGATCATGACGATCCTTGCGATGATGATCCTGCCGCTGCCAACCTTCGTGTTGGACTTGCTGTTTACCTTTAATATTGTACTGGCGATCATGATCCTTCTGGTCGCCATGTTTACCCAGAATACGCTGGAGTTTTCCGCCTTCCCGACGGTACTGCTCTTCTCAACGCTGCTTCGCCTGGCGCTAAACGTCGCCTCAACGCGCGTTATCCTGATGCACGGCCATAACGGCGCTGACGCCGCGGGCCAGGTCATCGAAGCTTTCGGCCACTTCCTGGTAGGCGGCAACTTTGCCATCGGCATCGTCGTTTTTATCATATTGATAATTATAAACTTTATGGTCATCACCAAGGGGGCCGGGCGTATTGCAGAAGTGGGTGCCCGCTTTACCCTTGACGGTATGCCCGGTAAACAAATGGCAATCGATGCCGACCTGAACGCCGGTCTGATCGGCGAGGAGGAGGCCAAACGCCGTCGAAAAGAGGTGACTCAGGAGGCAGATTTTTACGGCTCCATGGACGGTGCGAGCAAATTTGTGCGTGGCGATGCCATCGCAGGCCTGCTGATCATGGCAATAAACATTATCGGTGGCCTGATTATCGGCGTAATGCAGCATGATATGACCCTCAGCGCAGCGGGAGAAGCCTACACGCTGTTGACCATCGGTGACGGCCTGGTTGCGCAGATCCCTGGTCTTGTGATCTCCACCGCGGCAGGTGTCGTTGTAACGCGTGTGGTCAACGAGCAGGACGTAGGCGAGCAGATGGTCGGCCAGCTGTTTACCTCACCTCGCGTGCTTGCCCTCTCTGCGGCCGTAATTGGTTTGCTGGGGCTAATCCCAGGCATGCCCAATCTGGTCTTTTTACTCTTTACCTCCTCACTTTTAGGCATTGCATGGTGGCTGCGGGGCCAGGAAGGTAAGGCGAAAAAAACGGGCTCCGCCCCCTCCGCCCCTACCCGAGCTGAAGCCGACGTGGCGCAGGTTAATGAAGCGACATGGTCTGACGTGCAGATGGAAGATGTACTGGGGCTGGAGGTTGGCTATCGACTGATCCCTATGGTCGATCATGAACAGCAGGGCCAGCTGTTAACCCGCGTACGGGGTATTCGTAAGAAGTTCGCGCAGCAGATGGGCTTTCTGCCGCCAGCAGTTCATATTCGCGATAATCTCGACCTGCCGCCGACTCACTATCGTATTCTGCTAAAAGGGGTGACGATTGGTAAAGGCGAGGTCCAGCCCGATCGCTGGATGGCGATCGATCCAGGCTGTGCAGAGGGAGAAGTGCCCGGTACGCCCTGTAAAGAACCAACCTTTGGACTTCCCGCTCTATGGATCGATGAAGTCCATCGCGAGCTGGCGCAGACGCTGGGCTATACCGTAGTCGATCCATGTTCCGTCGTCGCTACGCACCTGAACCACCTTATCAGCACCCACACGGACGAACTTTTCGGTCGCCAGGAGGCGCAGCAGCTGCTTGACCAGCTCACCAAACAGTCGCCGAAGCTGATAGAGGATTTGATCCCCGGGGTAATCAGCCTGACCACGCTGCACAAAGTACTGCAAAATCTGCTCTCCGAGCGCGTGCCGATCCGCGATATGCGGACCATCATCGACACGCTGGCTGAGTATGCCACTCCTCAGTCTGACGCTGACGAGCTGACGGCCCGCGTGCGCGCTCGCCTCTCCCGGGCGATTACGCAGCAGTGGTTCCCTGGCGACGACGATATCCAAATAATCGGCCTTGATATGTCACTTGAGCAGTTGCTGGTACAGGCAACCCAGAGCGGAAGCGCTATCGAGCCGGGAATTGCCGAGAATTTAATGAAACAGACCGAGCAGGCGTTGCAGCATCAGGAAGCGCTGGGTGCGCCGCCGGCTCTGCTGGTGAACCCGGCGCTGCGTTTGATGCTGTCCCGCTATCTTCGTCGCATCTTCCCTCAGCTTGCAGTGCTCTCCAGCCAGGAGATAAACACTCAGCGCAACGTGAGAATGACGTATCTCATTGGAGGTAAATCGTGATAAGAGCCGCCTTGCTTGTTCTGCTGCTTGTGCCACCGGCGTTTGCTGCGGACGGTTCATGGAGCAGCCATAGTTTTGGCGGCACGCTGTCGCGCGGCAAGCAGGTACTGAAAAGTCGTCCAGTTCAGCCCGCCGCGCCCCTTCCGAAAGGGGTTACGCCGACGCATCTGCTGTGGAAGATTACACCGGACGGCCCCACGCCGCCGGGCTTTCGCATTCGCGTCTGTAGCAGCCTGCGCTGTCTGATGCTCAGGGAACTGGCGGGCGAAATCCCGTTGCCAGCGGGTTTCCCGGCCGCGGGCCCCTTTCGCTTTGAGTATCAGTCGGTAGCGCGCGGCGAAATGACGCCGCCGCTGACAATACTGAAAAATGAAATCACAATAAGGTATCGCGGCAAGGGGCCATCGGCGCCTTAAGAGAGGTTCTGACAAACGGTACCGCTCTGGCGATATCCTGCCTTAAACCTCAGCACCTCATTTATCCCGCCCAGCGCCCCCTCACATGCCAGCGCCAGCGTCATCAGCATCGTCTCATCCTCCTGCGCCGATAACATCTCCATCCCTACCGGCAGCCCGATACGGCTTACGCCACAGGGCAACGTAATGGCAGGCAGGCCGCTGATGGCGGCCAGTTCCGGCGCGCAGCCTGGCGGCATCTTCGCCATACTTTCTGGTAATCGTTGTACGGTGGGATACACAAATCCGTCGATGCGCTGCACCTCCGCCACCTGGCAAAGGTTCTGCCGCAACAGGCGCTGAAAGCGACGCCCCGCCAGCCAGAGCGGGGTTTTCAGCGTGTTACTCGCCAGCATCTGATGTAGAAACGGCGCAAACTCTGGCAGGAAAGCGCCGGAGTCCACAATGCTTGTCAGTCCGGAGGGAGCGCCAGGCTGTTTGCTAAGCCAGTCGTCAATCGCCACGCGAAATTCATACAGACTGAGGCAGGTGGCCTGCCTCACCTCTTCAAGGAAGGGGAGTGAAACCTCCACCAGCGTCGCTCCGGCACGGCGCAACGTGTGCAGCGCCGACTGCCAGACCTCCAGCTGTACCTCATCCTCTCCCTGTAACGCGGTCACCATGCCAAAGCGAACGCCTTTCAGCGAACGCACAGGAAGCGCAACCGGCGGCAGGCCATGGATCACCGCATGCAGCAAGGCGGCATCCTCAACGCTATGTACCATTGGCCCAACGGTATCTTTGCTGGGCGAGAGCGGCGCCACGCCGTCCAGCTGTGAACGGCGAAAGGCAGGCCGTAGCCCCACCAGCCCGGTATAGCTACAGGGAATGCGGATAGAGCCGCCGGTATCGGTACCCAATGCGCCATCCGCCATTCCAGCCGCCACCGCCGCGGCGCATCCTCCGCTGGAACCTCCGGCGGTGAGTGTCGGGCAAAGTGGATTCGCCACATCACCCCCCAGCGAGCTACGCGAGCGCACATCGAACGCGAACTCGGACATATTGGCCCTGGCAAGAATAATCGCCCCCGCTCTGCGCAATCGCTGCACGACCCGAGCATCCGCTGTCGCGTTAAGTGAGGCCAGCGCACGGCAGCCAAGGGTGATCGGCATCGGCGCGCAGGCAATATTATCTTTGACGATCAGCGGCACGCCGTGCAGGGGGCCGATCGGCTCTCCACGCCGACGCTGCTGCTGATGCTGTTCCGCCTGAGACATGGCGTCAGGGTTAACCCCGAGGATCGCGTTGAGCGCCCGGTGCTGCTGTATGACGTCGAGACGGCGGGCAATTTCCTCCGGACAGTCGTCTGGCGGTATCAGGCGCTTCATAGTCTCAGGCTCCCCGTGCTGAAAACCGGGCAGAAGGCTGCCCGGGATACGTTTTAGTCCCGCATGCCGGTAGTAATGGCATCAATGTCCTGCGGACGCAGACGAATTTCCGCCGCCCGTCGGTGCCCCTGCATCCCTTCGGTACGGCTCTGGCGGATCGCCGGTTCTGCGATTGCCGGGATACCCTGCTCGTCAATCCACTGATGGGTACAGATTTTGACGTATGCCCCTACCCACAGACCGCCGGTATAGCGTGCCGCCGCCATCGTCGGTAACGTATGGTTGGTGCCGCAGCATTTATCGGAGAACACCACGCTGGCGTTCTGGCCAATAAACAGCGAGCCATAGTTGCGGATCTTCGCTGCCGTCGCGTGCGGATCGCGGGTATGCACCTGCAAATGCTCCGTCGCCATATGGTCAGCAAACGCAATCAGCTGCGCTTCATCTTCGCAGAGCACAATCTCACCCTGCCGGCGCCACGCCTCGCCCGCCGTGGCGGCCGTTGGCAGGCTGGCAAGCTGACGCTCAACCTCCGCCAGGGTACGCTCAGCGATATCCCGGCTGGTTGTCGCCAGCCCGACGCGGGTATGAATATCGTGTTCTGCCTGCGCCAGCATATCGGCGGCCAGAATGCGCGGATCGGCGCTGTCGTCGACGATAGTGAAAATCTCGCTCGGCCCGGCGAGGGCATCAATGCCGACTCGACCAAACACCTGGCGTTTCGCTTCGTTAACGAAGGCGTTGCCTGGCCCAACGATTTTGTCCACCGACGGAATACTCTCCGTTCCCCAGGCCATAGCCGCAATGGCCTGCGCGCCGCCAACTTTGAAAATGCGGTGCGCGCCCGCCAGATGGCAAACTGCAATCATCGCCGGATGGGCGCCCGGGGGCAGACAGGCGATAATCTGTTCACAGCCCGCCACCGTCGCAGGAACAATCGACATCACGGGTGCGGAGAGAATCGGATACCGTCCGCCCGGCACGTAGCAGCCCACCGTCTGCACCGGGATGATCCGGTGACCGAGATGCACGCCAGGCAGCGTCTCTACCTCCAGCGGCAGCATGGTCGCCAGCTGCGCCTGCGCAAAACGACGCACCTGATTAATGGCAAACTCACTGTCGCGGCGCGTCTGGGCATCCATCCCCTCCAGTGCTTCGGCAATCTCCTGCTCGCTCACCTCAAACTGCGCCGGTACGACATGATCAAACTGCTGCGAAAAGGCTCTTAGCGCCGTATCGCCCTCGGCTTTCACGCGCTCGATAATGGCGCTGACCTTCTCCGTCAGGGAACGATCGGCCTGCGCATCCTGCCCCTGCGGGCGCTTAATCCAGCTCACCTGATTTAACATTTACGCGTCCTCCATCTGGCCGAGTTTGATCTGCGCCAGCAGCGCCAGATGGTCATAAACCACCCACTCATCAACAATTTTTCCGTTGACGATGTGGTAGTGCGACATGCCCATCACGAACAGTCGTTCTCCGGTCGGCTTGCCGAGTTCGCCGTAACCCAGGTGATGTCCTTCGATAATCCAGCGTACGGCCACTTTGACGCCGCCTTCATCGCACGGGTTGGAACAAATATGCTGCGGCAGCCACGCGCCGTCAGGGATCATCCCCACCAGCGCCAGCGTCTGATGGGTTACCGCCGCGGTGCCGTACAGCTCTTTCATCAGCGGACCGTGCCACTGTACGTTAGGCGCATACACTTCTTTGATCTTGCCAAACATCCGGCGGTTGTAGATCTCATGCAGCCAGCGCAGGCACTGCTCCTCCGTATCGGTGTGCGCAATGGAAACATCGCACTCCATCTCCGGCGGATATTGCCCCAGCATGCGGCCGTTTTCGCCGATGTCCATCACGCGGAAGCCTTTATCGAACTGCTCCTTTGCCATATTAAATGCGATTTGATCGGTATTCAGGCCAAGCTGTTTCATCAGTGACATATTGTCGCTGACCACCCACTCCCGATAAATTTTATTCTCGTGGATCATGCAATCCGCCACGGTACGCGTCACAAACGTACGGTTCGTCGGCTTACCTAAATGGCTGTGCTGGGTATGCCGCCCGCTTCCCGTCACCAGGTGAGAGGTATAAAAACCGTCAACATCATTTCCGTTCCAGATAACCTGGGTTGCCATTCCGCGCCGTTCCGGGAAGGCAATTAAGCGTTGCAGCGTATCCTGTACCACCTGTTCGCGGTTATAGAGTGTCCCCAGCGCGTTATACAGCACGCAGTTATGGGTATAGTGAGAATAAATTAAGCCAACATCGCGCTCGTCCCATATTTTATGGGTGCAGCGAACGATATAATCGACAATATCGGTATAGCAGTCATCAAAGCCGCGTAATGATTGCACGCGCGGTCTTTTTTCCGGTACCAGATCGACAAAATCACGACGCTCCACCTGTAATACAGGTTCCTCTTTCAGCGATTTCACGCTGCTTTTTTCGGGTACGGCTGGTGCTTTATTTGTTGCTTCGGTGGAAGACATATAAACTCCTGCTCTGTTTTCAGACAATAAGAACCCGCACCCGTAAGTGAGGGTGAATTAAACACGGTTATTTTTTGCAGCCGGAATAAGGGGGCTGCCGCCCCATTAATTAAATATTTGCGACCAAATCGCTAATTCATCGATCCCCAGATATTCACGGAAAATTAAACCATCACGTAATTCAAGCTGGCTGATACCGGTAATTGATATGGGTTTACGGGTCGGCGCACCAAATTTGCCGTAACCGTCATGCCAGGTTAACAACGACCAGCGCAATGAAAGTCGAATCGGCTCATTAGGATCTTTACGCACAATCAGGTGATGAAGCTGCGTTTCGCTGTCGGCAAATGAAGCGCGATAACCGGAAAGCTGTGCGCCAATTTCCTGTTCGCCGGTGCAGAGGCAGTGCCCCGGCGCGTACAGCGTCGCCGCCGGGTGATAGAGACCGGGCACCACGCCGCTGTTACCGCCCGCCCACATCGTTAAGTAGCGCTCAACGACCCCGGCCAGCGCCCCTTCCACGTCGTCGCCCTCAGGCCCACCCGCCCAGCGGGCGTCCAGCGTCTCAGCAGACACAGATTCCAGCCCAAGCTGCTGGCGCATGGTCGCCAGGTTAAAAGCAAAGTCGCGGACATCCAGCCCCAGTTGCGCCACAATCGCAGCACGATCCTGAAGCAGCCACTCCTGGCGTACGGCACCATCAACACAAATGCGATCGGCCCAGGTGCGGACCCAGACATTTTTCCCGGTCGGCGGGCCAAAAAATCCCTCCCCCTGGTGCTGAATGCGGGCTACGGTACGCTGCGCCGCATAGTACTCGTCCCCCGGGTTCTGGCTGCACAGAATATCCTCCGTCAGCACCGCTCGCTGCGGGAAGCTGTGCATCGCCTCAAGCGTCAGGCGCATAAACTGGGAAAGCTCATGCAGCTGTTTTTCGGGGGTAGTGAAAACCACCGGCGTGGCGTAAAAATCCGCCAGCTGGCCGATATCTTTCTGCTCCCACACCACGTGCGTCAGCGTCAAAATGAACTGCTGGATAGAGTCGAATTGAGGGCTGAAGCCCCGCAATCTGGTCATGTGCGCTCCTTAGACTGGAATAGCGTTAAACCATTGGTTTCGATAACGCCGCTGCGTGGGCGACGCGCCGAGTGGCGTATCACCAGCGTACCGGGCACCGTAATCTGTTCAGGCTCTATGGTTCCGCTGTCAATTTGCTTCATTAACAGTTCCACCGTGGCATCCACCATCGCGCCGACCGGCTGCGACGCCGAGGTCAACGCATAAGAGGGCCAGCCGGAAGGGCCGATGTCGTCATAGCCGACAACGGAGACCTCCTCCGGAATGCGCAAACCAAACTCATAGCGCGCCACATCCATTACCGTGACGGCCATATGATCGTTGGCGACAAAGACCGCATCCGGCGCTGGCGACGTCGAAAACAGGGTATAGGCTGCCCGGGTGGTTTGCTGAGCGTCGTAATTCCCGTGCACCACCCGGACATCGGTGATGCCATGTTCTTCCAGCGTGGAAATGAACCCGCGCTGGCGGGCGATATTGACCGGGGAATCGGCCACGCCGCCCACGTAGGCAAAACGCTTGTGCTCCCCCGCCAGCAGAAACTCGGCAATCTGCCGCGCGGCCGCTTCGTTATTACTGTTGACGCTGGAGGCCATGCCACTCTCTTCGCTGCGGTTAAACAGCACTACTGGGATCCCGGCGGCAAGGCACTCCTCGGATAACTCCAGCGACAGCGTCACCGAGGCCAGCACAATGCCATCCACCCGGTACTGCATAATCTGGTCAAAAATACGGTCTACGTTACCTTCCCGATCGCCAACGAACAGCAGCAGGTGATAGTTCAGCGTATCCAGCTTTTGCGCCAGCGCCTCCAGCACCTGCGAGTAAAAGGGGTTATCAAAGTAAGAAATGACGACACCGATAATGCGCGAACGAGCCGTGTTGAGCGAACGGGCGATCGCATTCGGGCGATAGCCCAGCTCGCGCGCTGCCTTCAGCACTTTTTCACGCGTTGCCGGTGAAATGCTGGCCCCCGGCGTGAACGTTCGCGACACCGCAGATTGCGATACCCCCGCCAGCTGAGCGACCTGTTGGGATGTGACTGCTGCAAAAGTCTTACGTTTCATTACCCCTGATTCCTTATCAACGTCCTGCCCATTTGCACGTGCTTCAAACGCCTCAGCAAGTGGGTGTTTTTTATACTTACACCACCTTTGCATGCGTATGCAACACAAAAAATTAAAATTCTCACAACAAGATCGAGATCACTTTACAAATGTGAAACCTTTTCGTAACTTCAAATCTTGAATACGTATGCAAAGAGTTTTCATACCGTCAATGGTACCGGAGAGAACAGGAGTCGCCCAAAGGATTGAACCGGTAAACGTCGTCCCTGACTGGTTATAACCCATTAATTCTTAAGAGGTTCAAAACCATGTTTCAAGCACTGTTACGCCGTCGGGAAGCCCGGCTCTTTTTCATCATCAGCATCCTGTTCTTTATCTGCATTCATAGCATTGATGCATTCCTGGCCCCCATGATGATCAACCAGGGCATTGAGCCACAGATCATGGGCATCATCATGGGCGCGTCCGGTCTGGCAACCCTTCTGATACGCTTCCCGTTAGGCATTATTTCCGACGTGGTTAAAAGCCGCAGGATCTTCATCCAGATTGGCCTGCTGCTGCCAATTATCGCCTGGCCGATTGCCTGGCTTGAACCCAACGCCATTACGCTGTATCTGGCGAAAGCGGCAGACGGTGTCACGGCGGCGACCTGGGTACTGTACAACATCCTGTTCATGCGTTACTTCGGTCGCAACGAAGCGCCTGCCGCCGTCGCGCTGCTGGCGCTGGCAGGGCCCATCGGCGTGTTTCTCGGTAACTGTATTGGCGCGGTGCTGATTCACTATTTCGCCAATAACATCGCCTTTTTTGTCTCCTGCATCTCCGCCCTGGTGGCGTTATTCCTGACGACCCGCATTCAGGACGTGCACGACCCGGTTCAGGCCCCCACGCTTAAAGCCTGCATTACCGGCGCGCGCCAGCAGCTGGCCGACCGTTCCGTCTGGCTGATTGGCATCCTGGCGACCGTCGTCATTCTGGTGCCCTTCGCCACCCGCGACACGCTGACGCCGGTCTATGCCGAGCAGCTTGGCGCCCGGGCGGGGATCCTCGCGCTGCTGGGTAACATTCACCTTCTTTTTTACGGGCTGGCCATCGCCCTGTGCAGCTCGGTGTTTTATCAGCGCCTTGGGCTGGTAAAAACCGCCGTGCTCGGCATCGTTTTACAGGTGATTTCCACTTTCGGCATTCCCTTTACCAGCAATATCTATGTGATTTACCTGTGGCAGGCGCTGGCGGGGTTCTCGTTCGGTATGGCCTTTGCCGCATTCATGTCGCTAAGCGTAGTGAATACCTCGTCTGATGAACAATCCACGCGAATGGGACTATTCCAGACCATTTATTCCTGCGGCATGTTTGTCGGGCCGGTAATGATGGGCGTAATGATGCAACATATTAACCTGTCGTCCGGTTATATATTGATTGCCGCCCTTTCCGTTGTGGCCGCTATTGCCACGCCGCTGTCCGCTCGATGGGTATATGCCCGTAAAACGCAAACCTCAGCCCAATTATTAAAAAACGGTGCGTACGCTGCCGCGCCGGATCAATAACCCTTTCTGAAGTAAACACCCTTTCCCGGCTCGCCGGGAGGACAACTGACATCTGAAAAAGGTAAGGAGAAGCGAGTGTCCTGGAAATTAAAAACCGGTAAATCTACCGAAGAGCGCCAGCAAGCCAACCAGCAAATAAGAGAAACGGTTGAACAAATACTTGCGGATATTGAAAAACGCGGAAATAAAGCCATTCGCGAATTATCCATTAAATTCGATCGTTATGACCGTCAGGATTATCGTCTGACG
This sequence comes from Enterobacter cloacae complex sp. 302F9, assembly GCF_050030335.1. Lineage (NCBI taxonomy): Bacteria > Pseudomonadati > Pseudomonadota > Gammaproteobacteria > Enterobacterales > Enterobacteriaceae > Enterobacter > Enterobacter cloacae complex sp. 302F9. The sequence continues at coordinate 3,635,158 of NZ_JBLGUC010000001.1, forward strand.
TCCGCGGAGATTGACCGCTGCATAAAACAGTTAAGCCGCCAGGATATTCAGGATATTGAATTTGCCCAACAGCAGGTGGCGAATTTTGCCCGCGCGCAGAAAGAATGTCTGCGGGACCTGGAAATTGAAACACGTCCCGGGGTGATCCTCGGGCATAAAAATATTCCGATTAACGCCGTAGGATGTTACGTGCCTGGCGGAAAATATCCCCTGCTCGCCTCCGCGCACATGTCGATCATCACTGCCAGCGTGGCGGGGTGTTCAAGAATCATCAGCTGTGCCCCGCCGTTTAACGGTCAGCCCGCCCCGGCGATTGTCGCGGCGCAAAAAATGGCTGGCGCAACGGAAATCTATGCCCTTGGCGGCATTCAGGCGATAGGCGCCATGGCGCTGGGCACGGACTCGCTGGCACCGGTCGACATGCTGGTCGGGCCCGGTAACGCCTTCGTTGCGGAGGCCAAACGCCAGCTGTTCGGCCGGGTAGGTATCGATCTGTTTGCCGGTCCGACGGAAACGCTGGTGATTGCCGATGACACTGTTGACGCGGAAATGTGCGCCACGGACCTGCTGGGCCAGGCCGAACACGGCGTCACCACCCCTGCCATCCTGCTGACGAACTCGCTTCAACTTGCCAAAGAGACGCTCAGCGAAGTGGAACGGCTGCTGGAAAAGCTCCCTACCGCCGACATTGCCCGCCAGTCGTGGCAGGACTACGGGGAAATCATCGTCTGCGACAGCCACGAAGAGATGCTGCTGGAGGCAGATCGTATCGCTTCCGAACATGTTCAGGTGATGACCGACCGGGACGACTGGTTCCTGGCTAACCTGACCAATTACGGCGCGCTGTTCCTTGGACCGCGTACTAACGTGGCCTACGGCGATAAGGTGATCGGCACCAACCACACCCTGCCCACGCAGAAAGCCGCACGTTATACCGGCGGCCTGTGGGTGGGCAAGTTCATGAAAACCTGCACCTTCCAGAAAGTCCTCAGCGACGAAGCCACTGCCGAAATCGGCAGCTATTGTTCCCGTCTGTCGCTGCTGGAAGGGTTCGCCGGACATGCCGAGCAGGCCAATATTCGCGTGCGCCGTTATGGCCAGACGGAAGTTCCCTACGCCACACCGGCCCCGGTCAGGGAAAAGGTGTAAGCCATGACGCTTTTGCAAACGCCCTCTTTCACCCTGCACGGCAAACGCGCGCTGGTGACCGGCGGGTCAAGAGGGATTGGCTTCGCCGCCGCCGTCGCCCTCGCACAGGCGGGAGCAGAGGTATGGATCGCCGCCCGGGGCCGCGAGGCGCTGGCGCATGCCACAGGTCTGGCAGCGGAACACAGTCTCGCATTTCACCCGCTGGAACTGGATATTACCGACACTCAGGAGGTGGCGCGTGTGCTGGCGACGTTGCCCACGCCCGACATTCTGGTGAACAGTGCCGGGCTGGCCCGCCACCAGCCGTTTCTTGAGGTGAACGAGGAAAATTTCGATGCGGTGATGGCGCTTAACCTGCGCGCCACCTTTTTTATCAGCCAGCATGTGGCGCGCAGAATGCGGGCGGACGGTAAGGGGGGATCAATTATTCACATCTCATCGCAAATGGGACACGTTGGTGGCCCCGAGCGTAGCGTGTACTGTGCCTCCAAATTCGCGCTTGAAGGGTTAACCCGAACGATGGCGCTGGAGCTGGGCGATGCGGGGATCCGTGTCAATACGCTGTGCCCGACCTTCATTGAAACCGACCTGACGCGTTCGTCGCTCGCCGACCCGGCATTTCGCCGCTATGTGCTGGACAACATCAAACTGCGCCGGCCAGGCAGGCTGGAGGACATTATGGGGCCGGTGGTGTTCCTCGCCTCTGAAGCCGCCGGGCTGATCACCGGCAGCGCCCTGATGGTTGACGGCGGCTGGACGGCTACGTGAGGGATGCAATGGAATATCCGCTTCTGGACAATACCGATCTGCCGCTGGTGCTGCTTGGTGGCACGCTCTGTAACGCCCGGCTCTGGCAGCCCGTCATTGAACGGCTGAACGTCTCAGCGGTGCTGTGCATCACGCTGACGGGCGCAGAGTCCGCGCCGCAGGCGTCACGGCGGTTGTTAAAGGTTCTGCCACCGCGCTTTCTGCTGGCGGGCTTTTCGCTCGGCGCGATTGTCGCGCTGCAAATGGCCGCCGACGCGCCAGAAAGAGTGAACGGGCTGACGCTGATTTCCGTTAATCCGTTGCCCGTTGCGCCAGACACCCTCGCTTCACGCCGGGAAGCGGTACACACCGCACAGGCGCGGGGCCTGGCCGACTGGCTGGTCTCCTCGCTATGGCAGAGCTATGTCGCCCCGTCACGTCTGTCCGATCGGATCCTGCAAGAGACTATTTGCCGAATGGCGCAAGAGTGCGGCATTGAGACCTTTGAGGAGCAAACGGAAATGGCCATTCACCGGCAGGACAACCGGGCTGCGTTTAACGCCCTCTCCTGCCCCACATTACTTCTAAACGGCGCGCAGGACGTTATCAGCACGCCTCATCATCATCAGCTACTGGCAGCAGGCAACGCGAACGTGACCAGGCATACGGTGGAGGCTGGCGGGCATTTTATTCCGCTGGAAACCCCGGATGAGATCGCGCCGCTGCTGCGTCAGTGGATAACGGAGTGCATACAGTGCGCAAAAACAGTTTAAAGACCGCATTTCTGGAAAATACCCCGATCGTTAACGGCTGGCTGGCGATCCCGTCCGGGTATAGCGCGGAAATTATGGGCCATCAGGGTTACGACGCCGTCACCGTCGATTTGCAGCACGGCATGATTGATTTTGCCAGCGCGTTGTCGATGCTACAGGCGCTATCGAGCACGCCTGCCGTGCCGCTGGTGAGGGTGGCAGATAACGATCCGGCGCAAATCATGCGCGTATTAGACGCCGGCGCGTATGGCGTAATCTGTCCGATGATCTCCAGCGCGGAACAGGCTCGCCGTTTTGTCGCTGCCTGTCGCTATCCACCGCTGGGTGTTCGCTCCTTTGGTCCGGCCAGAGGTCTACTCTACGGCGGCAGTGATTATCCACAGCACGCTAACGACGAGATCCTGACGCTGGCAATGATCGAAACCCGCGAAGGGCTGGCGGATCTTGACGCCATCCTTGATACCGAAGGGCTGGACGGTGTGTTTATTGGCCCCAACGATCTCTCGCTGACGCTGACCGGCAGCGCCAGCGCCGAATCCCAACATCCCGAAATGCTTGCTGCTATTGAGCGGGTGATTCACTGCTGCCGCCAGCAGCAGAAGATTGCCGGTATTTTCTGTACTTCCGGCGCGGCCGCCGCAGCGCGTATTGCGCAGGGTTTCCAGTTTGTTACCCCAGCAAACGACGTTATGCAGCTGGGTCGCGCCTCACGTGAAGCAATTGCTCTCGCCCGCGGCAACGCCATCCCTACCACCGGTGCATCCGGTTATTAAAAGGAGAAATGATGAAAACTATCCATCTTACCCAGAGCCAGGCACGAACACGGTTAATCGCCCCCGACGATATGGTTTCCTGCAATCTTGCCTTTATTGATTGCAAGCTGCCCGGTTCGCATCTCAAACAAAACTATTCCTTCATCGGCCCGGGTGTAACTCAGTCCAGCGAGCAGATTGTTAATATCCCCGAGCCGCACGGCTTTAACATTGGCGCGGCGGCTATGCCGAAAGGGGTAACCAATAACCTGCATCTGCATTTCACCGCAGAAGTGTTCCTGATCCATGAAGGGACATGGCGTTTTCGCTGGGGCGCCAACGGCGAGCATGAAGCGGAATTTAGCGCGCCCACCATCCTCTCAATACCGACCTGGATCTTCCGCGGTTTCACCAACGTCAGTAAAGAAGATACCTGCGGCATGGTATTTACCGTGCTCGGCGGGGACAACACGGGCGGCATCATCTGGCACCCGTCAGTGCTGGCGGCCGCCAGCGAGTACGGTATGTATCTCAGCAAGGATAATATGCTGATTGCGCAGGAGGCAGGTGAACCAACGCCCGATCCCGCCACGCTGCTGACGCCGCTGTCAGAGCAATATATTGCCGGTCTGCGTGACTACAGCGTTGAGGAGATGCGCCAGCGTGCGGTAACCGGCGATGATCGCTGCTGGTCAGCGCAGGGACTGCTGGACTCGGTGCTGCCGGGACACGGCGGCGAAATTGCGCCGGTTATCGGTTTCGGCATTTCACAGGATCGGGATTCCGCTCCCGCTATCCTGAGCCCGCACGGTTTTTCCGTCGAATGGCTGCGGCTTGCTGACGACCACATTGTCGGTCGCCATCTCTGCCCGGATATTCAGGTGATCATGGTCTTTAAAGGCCAGCTGGAGGTGACCTGGAACGAGGCGGGTAAGGAAGTCAGCATTATCGCCCCGGAACGTTCGGTGATCTCCATTCCGGCAAACAGCTGGCGCCGCTACCGCGCGGTTGATGGCAATGTGGAGTTTATTCTGACGACCCGGGGCGATCAGCGTAAGCGCCTGTACTGGGACGAAGCGATCCTGCACCAGGCGAGAGAACACAATCGCTGTCTCGATCCTGATGGCTACGTGGCGGATGCCGACATCCTGCCAGCCACGGCCCGTCGGGCCGGAGAAAAAGTAGAAAAAGTGCCAGCAGCTAACTGATTTTTACGGCAAAGTGGCGCAAAATAGGGGGGCAGGGATCGCCTGCACCATCATCAATAATGATGCACATAAAACGGATTGCATGATAAACATGGATGGAAAATCAAATGTACAGACCCATAGTCGTTATCCTCTTTATTCTTCTGACGCTCGCCGCACTGATTGAAATGGGGATTATCTCTTTCGGCTAAACCTCCCCCCTCAGAAAGGCCACATTTGCGGCCTTTTTATTTATGAAATATGTGAAGTCGACAGTTTATTTTTATGCGTAGCAGAATCCAAACCCAAACCGAAAATATATTTTATTAATGCGATTCTTTGAAATATATCATACAGCAGATGATTCACCCTAACTTAAATCATAATTAAGCAGTCATTAATATTCGCTGGAATTATAAATAAAGCCTGTGTATTCAGTATTATCCCCCTATCATCTCTTCCACTACCTAATCCCGACCGCCTGTACGCCAACGCCTCTGTGGCGCGGTCCGCATAGCCAACAAAATATATTCGCGCTATCAATTAATTTTCTCTGCAATCACAGTGCAGGGTTTACAGACACTTAATTTGCACATTCAGATATTTATAGCTATATCATTTTTACAGCAAAATAAATAATACCTGCACAAATAATAAGGCTTATAAAACACGAAAATATAAATAAATAACAGTTTCTCATGTAAATAATTAGCTTCGCCCTGATGTTGCCACATTGATTGCTGGCGGATCTCGGTCGCTCTAAAGAAAGCAACGGTAAATACTGTTTTATTCACAGTATTTTCGCCGGGAGCGCCCTCATCCCTTCAGAAAATATGGCCACGTCTGACACGCCGTAAACAATAACTCTGCTGGAGTAATAACTGTATGAGCCAAATATCTGTTATATCGAAACTAACTGGCGTGGAAACGACCACGGAAGGGACACAGATAACACTCGATCACTCCTCAATCGTTAAACTTAACGTGGATCGCGCCGACATCTCAGGTTACTCCCGCAGCGGAAACGATCTGGTGATTACCCTCCACTCGGGCGAAGTGATTACCCTCAAGAATTTCTACGTCACCGACGCGCAGGGCGTGAGCCAGCTGGTGCTTGAGGAGAGCGACGGTGCGCTGTGGTGGATTGAAGATCCAACCGGTGCCGCCACCTATGAATCCATCGCCTCCACGGACGCCCTACTGGCGGCGTCAGGGAGTGATACCGGCGGCGCCGCAGCGTGGCCCTGGGTGCTGGGTGGCCTGGCCGTCGCCGGTGGGATTGCCATTGCGGCAGGAACCGGCGGTGGAGGTGGCGGGGATGACGATAACAACAGCCCGAATCCCGGCAATCCGGGAAATCCTTCCGAGCCAGATACCACGCCTCCGGATGCCCCCACCAATCTACAGGTCTCACCTGACGGCAAAACCGTCACCGGTACCGCTGAGCCAGGCAGCACGATTACCCTGAAAGATGCCGATGGCAACACCATCGGAACGGGCAAAGCGGGCAGCGACGGGAAATTTACGATTGATCTGGGCACGCCGCTCACCAACGGGGAACAGATCACCGCCACCGCCACCGATCCGTCCGGCAATACCAGCCAGGGCGGTCAGGTCACGGCACCGGATCTCACCGCACCGGACGCCCCGGCCAATCTGGAGGTCTCCCCTGACGGCAAAACCGTCACCGGTACCGCTGAGCCGGGCAGCACCGTTACCCTGAAAGATGCCGATGGCAACACCATCGGAACGGGCAAAGCGGGCAGCGACGGGAAATTTACGATTGATCTCGGTACGCCGCTTACCAACGGAGAACAGATCACCGCCACCGCCACCGATCCGTCCGGCAATACCAGCCCGGGCGTTCAGGTCACGGCACCGGATTTAACCGCGCCGGATGCACCCGAGATTGTCACCGTCAATGATAACGTGGGCGCCGAAACAGGCCCGCTGAGCAACGGACAACGCACGGACGATGCGCGTCCGACGTTCAGCGGCATCAGTGAAGCCGGCACCGTCATTACCTTCTATGACAACGGGAAACCGATTGGCACCGCCACAGCCGATGCCACCGGGAAATGGAGCTTTACCCCGTCGACCAACCTGTCTGAAGGCAACCACGCCATTACCACCACCGCGACCGATGCCGCAGGCAATACCAGCCCGGCGTCCACGGCGGTAACCTTCGTGGTCGATACCGTCGCGCCTGGCGCGCCAGCGATCGTCAGCATCACCGATGATGTTGCGCCTGGCACCGGCACGCTCGGGAGTGGAAGCAGCACCAACGACCCGCGGCCACAGCTCACCGGCACGGCGGAAGCGGGCTCGACGGTCACCATCTATGATAACGGCATTGCCATTGGCACAGCGGTTGTGGGCAGTAACGGAAGCTGGAGCTTTACGCCGTCGGTGAATCTGAGCGAAGGCAGCCACCAGCTTACCGTGCGCGCCACCGACGTCGCCGGTAACACTGGCCCGGCCTCGCCGGTCTTTACCGTCACGGTAGATGTCACCGCGCCGCAAACGCCTTCCGGATTTATCATTAACGACGACACGGGCGTACTGAAAGGGGCGATCGGTGCCGGGCAATTTACCGATGCCTCAGAGCCGCGCCTGACGGGCAGAGGCGAACCGGGCAGCACGATCACGGTTTACGATAACGGCGTTGTTATCGGCACCACCACCGTTCTGCCGAACGGTACCTGGAGCATCACGCCGACGAGTCCACTGGCAGAAGGCACACACTCGATTACCCTGCGGGAAACCGATGCGGCAGGCAACCAGAGCGGTCTGTCTCAGCCGATCAACTTTACCGTCGATCTTACGCCGCCAGACATGCCGGTTGCGACGCTCAACTCCGCAGGCACCCAGATCACCGGTACCGCCGAGCCGGGCAGTAAAATCGTCATCACCAACAATGCCGGGCTGCAAATCGGGACCGCCACTGCCGACAGCAACGGCAACTATGTCGCCAACCTGAACCCTGCGCAGACCAACGGTGAGATTATCTCCGTGGTCGCCTCCGATGCCGCAGGCAACCAGAGCTCACCGGCGCTGGTTAACGCAGCGGATATCACCCCGCCTGCCGCACCGGGCAACCTGGTGGTGGCGGAAGACGGGGCCAGCGTCAGCGGAACCGCCGAGCCAAACAGCACAATCATCATTAAAGCGCCGGACGGTACGATCATCGGCCAGGCCACCGCCGGTCCGGACGGCACATTTACCATCCCGATTTCGCCAGCCCAGACCAACGGCGAAGCCCTTGAAGTGACGGCCACCGACGGCAGCGGTAACACCAGCCCGTCTGGCTTTGCCGACGCGCCAGACAGCACCCCACCGCTGGCGCCGGAAAACGTGGTGATCTCTGCCGACGGCACCACCGTAACCGGTACAGCCGAGCCGGGCAGTACCGTCACCATTCGTGAAAATGGCGTGAAGGTCGGGGAAGCGGTCGCCGACGATCAGGGGAATTTCAGCGTAGATCTGATCCCGCCGAAAGCCAACGGCGAAGCCCTGACCGCCGATGCCACTGATACCGCCGGAAACACCGGTCCGACCGCGCCGTTTGACGCGCCGGACATCACCGCGGCACAAACCCCGGTCATCACGGGCGTGGTGGATGATGCCCCCGGCGTCACCGGTCCTGTCAGCCAGAACGGTCTCACCAACGACAGCACGCCTACCATCAACGGAACGGGCGAGCCTGGCACCACCATCACCCTCTACAGCGGTACTACCGAAATTGGCACCGCAGTCGTGTCGGCGAACGGTCAGTGGTCCATCACGCTGGAAACCGCGCTACCGGACGGCGGGCACGTACTGACGGCGACGGCGGTTGACGCCAACAATAACCTCAGCGGGACATCGAATACCTGGAGCATCACGGTGGATACCGCCGCCCCGGGCGCGCCGGCCATTACGCAGGTCATTGATGACGTACCGGGCCGCACGGGTGCGCTCGACACCAATGAAACCACCAACGATACGCTCCCGACGCTGAACGGTACCGGTGAGCCGGGCTCCACCGTGACGATCCGTCTGGACGGACAGGATATTGGTACTGCCGTTGTCAACAGCGGTGGCGCATGGACCTTCACGCCTACTACCCCATTAGTGAACGGGCAGCATACGTTCACCGTCGTCGCGAGCGATGCGGCGGGCAACGCCAGCGCACCATCAGCCGGCTTTACCTTTACCGTCGATACGACTCCGCCACCGGCGGCCACCATTGACATCGTTTCCGATAACGTGGGGCCCGTGCAGCTTCCGCTTAACAGCGGGGACACCACCGACGACACGCTGCCGCAGTTGCAGGGAACCGCACCGGACGGCACCACCATCACGATCTATGACGGAACCACCCTGCTCGGCACGGCCGTGCTCGACGGCAGCGGCGGCTGGAGCTTCACGCCAACCACGCCGCTGACGGACGGCCCGCACTCGCTGACGGTCCACGCAACGGATGAGGCGGGTAACACCACCATTTCGCCGCCGTTTGAACTGGCGATCGACACCACCGCGCCTGCAACGCCGGATATTCCTGAGATCACCGTCAACCCGGACGGCGGCACGCCGGGGACGGCCCTGAATCCTGGGGAGACCACTCGGGATACCACGCCAACCCTGAGCGGCTCGGGCACGCCGGGCGATACCGTCAACATTTACGATGGCGACACCAAAATTGGTGAAGCCGAGATCGATGGCGACGGTAACTGGAGCTGGACACCCACCACTCCGCTGCCTGACGGCACCTACGATCTCTCCCTGACGGTGACCAACCAGGACAGCGCCGGGAACGAAAGCGCGCCGTCCACGCCGGTGACCATTACCATTGATACCGACGCGCCTGCCCAGCCGGGAACCCCAACGGTGACAGACAGCGTAAGCCAGATCACCGGTCCCGTGCTGGATGGCGAATCCACCAACGATCCGCGTCCGGTCCTGAGCGGCACCGGTACGCCGAATGACGTCATTACCATCTATGACCAGGTGGGTACAGGCGAGCCGCAGGCCGTGGGCAGCGTTACGGTGGACGGTAACGGTAACTGGAGCTGGCGTCCTGAGAACAACATTGGCGAAGGGACGCACGAATACACGGCGACCGCCACCGATGAAGCCGGGAACGAATCTGTGCCATCAGCCGGTATCACGATAACGGTCGATACCCTCGCCCCGGACACCCCTGTTATCAGCGACATCGCCGGCGCGCAGAACGGCGGGTCCACTAACGACACCACACCGACCCTGAGCGGAACCGGCACCACCGGCGAGACGGTGATCATCTACAACAACGGCGTGGAAGTGGATCGCGTTGAAGTCGTCAATGGCGGATGGTCCTATACCCTGCCGACGCAGACCGACGGCCCGCTGAATATCACCGTCGCCGCGGTGGACGATGCCGGTAACGTTAGCCCGGTAAGCCCGGTCTTTACGGTGGAGGTTGATACGCAGGCGCCAACCGTGCCGCAAATTGACGCCGTCTCTGACAGCCAGCTGACCAACAGCGTGCTTTACACCCGCGACGGTACGCCAACCCTCACCGGGATTGGCGAGCCGGGTTCGAGCGTCACCGTCTCCGTTGATGGTGTCGCCTCGCCGGTGGTCGTGGAGGTTCAGCCGAACGGGACATGGTCCTGGACCGCCGACCCTGCGCTGACCGAGGGGCCGCATACCTTCTCCGTGGCCGCGAGTGACGCGGCGGGAAATACCTCCGCCAGCTCCGGCGATCTCAGCGTGACGGTGGATACCCTGCCACCTGCAACGCCAACGAATATCGCCATTGCCGCGGAGGGCACCCCGCTGACCGGGACGGCAGATGACGGAACCACGGTGACGGTTCGTGACGCCAACGGCAATATCATCGGGACCGGGGTCGCGACGGGAGGCTCCTTCACCATCGCCCTATCCCCGGCCCAGTTGGATGCCGCGACGCTGACGCTCACCGCCACGGACCCCGCAGGCAATCTCAGCCCGTCAACCACCTTTGACGTGCCGGACTCTCCGCTCGAGCTGCCTGCGGTACCGGTGATTACGGCGATCAACGATGACGCCGATCCCGTCACGGGTGATGTGAAAGATAAAACCACCAATGACGTCACGCCTACCCTTACCGGCACCGCCGATCCGGGCAGCGTGATCGCCATTTATCAGGATGGGGCGCTGGTTCCGCTGACGAACGTTGTTGCGGATGATAACGGCAACTGGAGCTACACGCCGCTGTTGCCGCTGACGGAAGGGCCACACACCTTTGCCGTGACCGCCACGAATACCACCACCGGCGAGACCAGCGGGCAGTCGCCGATCGCGACCGTCACCGTCGACCTTACCGCCCCGACAGCGCCAGCCATCGGTGCGGTGACTGATGACGTAGGTCCGATAACCGGCCCAATCGCCGACGGGCAGAGTACCAACGACAACCGTCCTACCCTGACCGGGACAGGCACGGCCGGGGACACCATTACCGTGTACAATAACGGCGACCCGCTGGGCACCGTTGTTGTCGGTCCGACCGGCACCTGGAGCTACACGCCGCCTGCGCTGGACGACGGCAGCCACACCCTGACCGTGACCGCCACCGACCCGGCAGGCAATGAGAGCACCCCGTCGGCCGGGATCACCATTGTGGTCGACACCGTCTCCACCACGCCGGTGATTACCAGCGTGACGGATAACGCAGGCAATGCGGCAACGCCTGTCCCAAGCGGCGATCCAACCAACGACACCACGCCAACCCTGACCGGTACCGCCGAGCCGAACAGCGTCGTCGCCATTTTTGATGGCGCCACGCAGATTGGTACGGTGGCGGCAGACGGTACCGGCGCCTGGACATTTACCCCTGAAACCGCCCTCGGAGAAGGAACGCATGACTTTACGGTCAGAGCGACGGATCCGCAGGGCAACGTCAGCCAGCCGTCCGGCGTCTAGAGCATCAATATCGATCTGACGGCGCCACAGGTGCCGACGATCGATACGGTCAGCGACAACGCTCCGGGTGGCGTAACCGGCCCGCTTACCGCCGGGCAGGTCACCAATGACACCACGCCAACCCTGAGCGGCACCGGCCAGGCGGGTACCACCATTCACGTTCTGAATAACGGCGTGGAGATTGGTACCACTACGGTCGACGGCAACGGTAACTGGACCTTTACGCCGGACCCGGTTCTGACGGACGGGACGTATAACCTGCGCGTCAACGCCAGCGATGATGTCGGAAACGTCTCCGCCAACTCGCCAGTATTCGCCTTTACGGTGGATACCACTGGCCCTGCGGCCCCGGTGGTTACCACGGTGATAGACGATGTCAGCCCGGGAACGGGAATCATCGCCAGCAACGGTTCCACCAACGACACCCGTCCAACCTTCAACGGTACGGGGGAAGTGGGCGCAACGGTGCACGTTATTGTCGATGATGTGGAAATCGGCACGGCGGTCGTCAACGCCCAGGGTAACTGGACCTTCACGCCGACCACCGCGCTGGGTGAAGGGCCGCATACCATTACCTTCAACGCCACCGATGCCGCAGGCAATACCGGGGTCACCTCGCCACCGTTCAACCTGACGGTGGATACGTCGGTGCCCGACGCACCGGTCTTTACCCCTGCCACCGACAATGCCGGTCCCGTGCTGGGCCCGGTCGCCTCGGGACAAAGCACAGACGACACCACGCCAACGCTGAACGGCACCGCGGCAGCCAACGCGACCATCACCATCTATGAGAATGGTCAGCAGGTGGGCACCGCCGTGGCTGATGCCAACGGCGTATGGAGCTTCACCACCGGCACGCTGGCAAACGGCAGCCACACCTGGACCGCCACGGCAACCGATGCCGCGGGCAACGTCAGTCCTGCCTCACCAGGCTTTACGCTGGTTGTGGATACGACTGCGCCTGCCGCGCCGGTTATCACCCAGGCGATTGACGATGTTGGCACCATCACCGGGGCGATTGGCTCCGGCCAGACCACGAACGATCCTCTCCCGCGTCTGGTGGGAACCAGCGAACCGCTGGCCACCGTGAATATCTACGAGGGCACGACGCTGGTGGGCACCGGTACTGCCGATGCTAACGGCAACTGGACCGTGGATATCACCGTGCCGCTGGGCACCGGGTCACACACCTTTACCGCAGAAGCAACGGATCAGGCGGGGAACACCGGCGCGCCGTCCGCCGACTTCAGCCTGACCATTGACACCACGCCGCCAGCGCTACCGGTGCTGACCAGCATCACCGACGACGTCGGTAATGCTGCGACGCCTGTCGCCAACGGCGGGTTAACCAACGATGCACGTCCAACGCTCACCGATACGGCAGAAGCCGGCGCGACGGTAACCATCTATGACAATGGGGTACAGATTGGCACCGCGGTCGCCACCGGCGGCGCGTGGAGCTTTACGCCGTCCACCCCGCTGGCTGACGGGCCGCATAATCTGACCTTCTCCGCCACCGACGCCGTGGGCAACGCCAGCGCGCAAACCGGGGGTTACACCATCAATGTGGATGCCACCGCCCCTGTCGCACCGGCAATCACCTCGATTGTGGATGATGTGGGAACCGTCACCGGCCCTGTCACCGGCACCAACCCAACCAACGACACCCGTCCGACCTTAAACGGTACGGCGGAAGCCAATGCCACCGTACGTATTTACGACGGCACGACGCTGGTGGGAACCGTCACTGCCGATGCCAACGGCAACTGGACGCTGCCGCAAACCAGCACCACGCTGACCGAAGGCGCGCATAACTTCACCGCCACCGCCACCGATGCCGCGGGCAATACCAGCGCGCCATCGCCGATTATCACGATCAACGTTGACCTGACGCCGCCACCAGCCCCAACCGGGCTGGCGGTGATCACCAACGGGACGCAGGTTACCGGTACGGCGGAAGCAGGAAGTACCGTCACCATTACCAGCAGCACCGGAACCGTGCTTGGAACGGCCGTCGCGGACGGCAGCGGAAACTTCAGCGCCACCCTCACCCCTCCACAGACCGGCGGGGAGTCACTGATTGTCTTTGCTACCGATAAGGCCGGTAACGCAGGTATCACCACCTCCGTGATTGCCCCGATCACCACGATCCCGAACGCGCCGGTTATCGCTAACATCGACGATAACGTTGGCACGGTGACGGGCAACCTGACCAACGGGAAAACCACCGATGACACCACGCCAACCCTGAGCGGCACGGCGCAGCCAAACGCGACTATCACCCTCTATAACAACGGGGTGCTGATGGGCACGGTCACCGCAAATGCCAGCGGCAACTGGAGCTTCACCACGCCGGTGCTGAGCGAAGGGCCGCATGCCTTCACCGCCACGGCGAGCAACGGCTCGGGCACCAGCCCGATTTCCACCTCGACCACCGTCATTGTCGATCTCACTGCGCCAACGGCCCCGACCGGGACCTTCAACGCAGACGGCAGTGTACTGACCGGTAGCGCCGAAGCGGGCAGTACCGTCACCATCCGTCTGGCGGATAACTCAACGGTCACCGCCACGGCAGACAGCAACGGCTCCTGGAGCTACACCTTCCTCAATAAACAGACGGAAGGCCAGACGCTGCAAATCACCGCCACCGACGCGGCAGGCAACGTCTCGCTGCCCGGCTCAGCCCTTGCGCCGGTGGTGCCGCTCTCAGCCAGCACCAACGTTGAAGAGCTGGCGCTGACAACCACCGCAACGGTGACCAACTCGCAGTACAGCGACTATGGTTTCCTGCTGGTGGGCGCCGTAGGTAACGTGCTGACGCTGCTCGGCAACGACACCGCGCAGGTAGGTTTCACCGTCGGCAGCGGCGGCAGTGCGGATATTGCCGTGAACGCCAACGCCACGGGGGCCGTACTCTCCCTGCTCAATACCCTTGAGCTGATGGTACAGCGCTTTGACGCCGCCAACAACACCTGGACCACCGTGGTCGACACCGGACAGCCGCAGTTCGCTGACCTGCTGACCCTCGGTGCGACGGGGGTGTCGCTGAACCTGACCGGCCTGGCGGATGGTCAGTATCGCGTCCTGAGCTACAACACTAACCTGCTGGCAACCGGCTCTTACACCAGCCTCGATGTGGCGGTGAAAGAGACCAGCGCAGGCACCGTGTCCGGCGAGACCAGCGTTGTCGGGAACGTCATCACCGACGTGGATCCAACCGCAGGCAGCGACAACGCCCCGGCGGGCACCACCGTCACCGCGGTCACCAACGCCCAGGGCACCACCACCAGCGTCACGGCTGACGGCACGGTGATTCAGGGGCAGTACGGCACGCTGACCATCAACCTGGACGGCAGCTATACCTATAACCTGACCAACACCAGCGCCGCCGTCATTGGGCGCACGGAGAACTTTACCTACACCATCACCCACAACGGCACCAGCGCCTCGGCAAATCTGGTGCTGTCGCTGGGCGAAGGCACCAGCAGCAGCGGTATCGTGGCCGTGGACGATACCGCCTCGCTGACCTTCGATACCACCGTGGAGGCGATTAACAACGGCACCTCGTCGCAGGGCGGCTTTACCCTGGTGGGGATCAACCTTGGCAATACGCTGGGGCTGAACCTGCTGGACGATCTGGCCAACCCGATCATCTATAACGTGGAAGAAGGCACCACCCGCACCATGACCGTTCAGGCGTCCGTGGGCGGCGTGGCGCTGGCCTCGGTGTTCGACCTCTACATCTATAAGTTCAACAATGCGACGCAGACCTTCGAGCAGATGCGCGTTGAACCCGGCTGGCTGCGCGCGCCGCTGCTGGGCGGCACCTCCTCGCAGCTGACGCTGAATCTGCCCGCCGGTGAGTACCTGTTCCTGCTCAATACGGCGGCGGGGATCACCGCGCTGACGGCCTACACGCTGAACGTCTTGCAGGATCATGTCTACAGCGTGGCAAGCGTGAGCGAGAGCACCACCGGGGATGTGCTGGCGGATGATATTGCGCCAGCGGGTACCGTGGTCTCCGACGTTAACGGCGTGGCGGTGAACAGCAGCGGTCTGACGGAGATCACCGGCGAGTACGGTACGCTGCGGATCAACGCGGCCGGGGAGTACACCTACACCCTGGACAGCGGGGTCGGCGCGGACCATATCAGCACGCCGGATACCTTCGTCTACACCATCACCGCGCCTGACGGCTCGAAAGACACGGCATCGCTGAACATCACCCCAACCGCGCGCCCAATGGATGCGGTAAACGATGTCAGCACCGCGATGGACGTGACGTCGGTGCACCATACGTCAACCTATACGGATACCACCGTCGGCACCGCCAGCTGGACTACCGCCCTGTTGGGGTCAACGCAGGGCAGCGGAAGCGGGACCTTCGTGGTGGATGCAAACACCGCGCTGCATAACGCCTCGCTGCACTTTAACGTGGCCTCGCTGCTGGCACTGGGCGGGCTGACGGTGAACTGGTCAATCACTGACGGGACGAATGTGATTCGCAGCGGCTCCTTCAGCGGAGGCTCACTGCTGGGCGGCAGCATCGACGTTCCGCTGACCGGGCTGGATCTCAACGCCGGGACCTATACGCTGAACTTTACCGGCAGCGTACCGGGGCTGAGCGTGGGGAACATCACCATTACCCCAAGCGTAAACGGCACGACCTACTCCCTGTCGCAATTCGACGCGACGGGCACCCACACCGTTGACGGCAATATCTTCGACGGCACCGGCTCCGCAGGGGCAATGGACCAGCTGCACTCGGTTGATACCCGCGTGAGCATCACCGGCTTCGACGGCGTGACCACCACGCTCGATCCGTACACCGGCAGCACGATGTCCAACATCACGGGCCACTACGGGACGCTGGCGATTGCCGCTGACGGCAGTTACACCTATACCCTCAACCCGGGGATCTCGCTCTCTACCATTACCAGCAAGGAGGTCTTTAACTACACCCTGACCGACGCCAGCGGCACCACGGATACCGCGTCGCTGACCATTGACATGGCGCCGAAGTTTGTCAGTTCGGAGCATAACGATGTGATTAGCGGCACGGCCTACGGCGACACGCTGATTTATCAGGTGTTGAACAATACGGCGGGTAACGCTACCGCAGGTAACAGCACGGGCGACCACTGGACGAACTTCTCCCTCACGCAGGGAGACAAGATCGACATTGGCGATCTGCTGGTGGGCTGGAACGGTAGTGCGTCGACGCTGGGGAACTATGTGTCTGTTTCACAAAGCGGTAACAATACTGTGATCTCCATCGACCGTGACGGCACGGGAGCCGCCTACACTAAATCTGCGCTCGTTACGCTGGACAACGTTCAGACCACCTACGACGAGCTTGTAAACCAGCAACACATCATTACCTGATAGCACCTGCAAGAAATGACCCGGGCGCGCACAGCGCCCGGGCATAAACAAAAAAGCAGTACTTTTTTATTAGGGACAAGACATGGGAAAGAAGATGCCTTACTGGTGGCTCTCGTGCTGCCTGATATCTGTGCCCGCTATCGCGGCAAACCCTGCGGCGATGATTAATACCGGACAATTAAGCGAAACGCAGGAACTCCCCTCTTTAAATGGTCGCGTGGCGCCCGTAGCCAGCAAAGCCGCCCCCGGCACGCTACAGCTGAATGAAGCGGTTAACCGCGCCGTGACCTGGCATCCGGCCATCAGTGAAGCCGTCGGCAAACTTTATCAGCAGAGCGAAAATGTGGACGTCGCCAAATCGAAATATTATCCGCAAATTAACGCCGGCATGGATAACGGTTATAGCCACGACGGTGACGATAATGGCTTTACCCCTTCGCTGGTGCTTTCTCTTTCGCAAATGCTTTACGACTTCGGCAAAGTCGCAAGCCAGGTACGCGCGGAAAACGCGGGCGTCGCCCAGCAGCAGGCCAACGTGCTGGTGAGCATCGACACCATCGCCCACGATACCGCCATCGCCATGGTGCAGGTGCAGACCTGGCAGCAGATGGTCGAGACCGCCAAAGAACAGCTGGATGCCCTGTCCTCCATCGGCACCCTGACGAAACAACGTAATGATGAAGGCGCAACGTCACTCTCTGACGTGGTGCAGACCGACGCCCGCATCGAAGGGGCGCGTGCGCAGCTGATGCAGTATCAGGCCAGCCTCGACAGCTCGCGCGCCACGCTGATGAGCCTGCTGGGCTGGGACAGCCTGAACGCGGTCAGCAATGACTTTCCGCAGAGCCTGGCCCGCAGCTGCGACATCGCCGAGCCGGACGATCGTCTGGTGCCCTCGGTATTAGCGGCCTGGGCGCAGGCCAACGTCGCGCAGGCTAATCTCGACTATGCCAACGCGCAAATGACCCCTACCGTTTCGCTGGAGCCGGAAGTTCGTCACTACCTGAACGACCGCTACGCCGGCAACGAAACGCGGGACCGCACCCAGTACTCCGCGTGGGTAAAAGTGCAGATGCCGCTCTATCAGGGCGGCGGCCTCACCGCCCGGCGTAACGCTGCCGGACACGCGGTGGAATCCGCCCAGTCCACCATCCAGCGCACCCGTCTTGAGGTGCGGCAAAAACTGCTGGAAGCGCGCAGCCAGGTGATGAGCCTGATGAGCACGCTTCAGATCCAGGGCCGTCAGGAAGCGCTCAGCGCCCGCACCCGCGAGCTGTATCAGCAGCAGTATCTCGATCTTGGTTCCCGCCCGCTGCTCGACGTGCTCAACGCCGAGCAGGAGGTGTATCAGGCGCGCTTTACCCAACAGCAAACCGCCGGACAGCTGCATCAGCTTCAGCTCAACTGTCTGTACAACACCGGGCGCCTGCGTCACGCGTTCGATCTTGAAAACCGCACCATCCAGACCGTGGAGATCCAGCCATGAAGCAACGCGATATTCCGCAGGGTGAAAATATGACGGATGAGGCGCTGGAGCAGTGGGCGCAGGCGTTTGGCTATGTGGCGACGCGCTATCGCGTTGCCTGTTCGCCAGGCTCGCTGATCGCCGGCGCGCCGTGGCTGAAAGGCAAACCGATGGTGCCCGCGCTGACGCAGCTCGCCCGTGAAGCCGGGCTGACATTCCAGCTGCTGACGGCCGATCAGCACGCTATCAACAGCTGGCGTCTGCCGGTGGTGGTGGAGCTGAACGACGGTAAAATCGGCGTGATCGACAATTTCGACGGCGAGGATACGCTTGAGGTCAGCTTTTTCGACGACAGCACGCACACCAACCGCCTGTCGATGAGCGCGATGCTGCCTGCCATCCGCCACGTCATCGCCCTGCGTCCGCTGGCGGCGCTGAAGGACAGCCGCGTGGATGCCTATATCTCAAAATACCGCCCGGACTGGCTCTACCGGCTGGTGATGCGCGACCTTCGCCCTTACAGCTGGGTAATGCTGGCGGCACTGTTCATTAACGTGCTCTCCCTCTCGGGCATCGTCTTTTCCATGCAGGTGTATGACCGGGTGATCCCCGCCCAGTCCTATCCGACGCTCTATGTGCTGACCATCGGGGTGCTGATCGCCACGCTGTTTGGCTTTGTGCTGCGCGTGGCGCGCGGACACATTATGGATCTGCTGGGTAAACGCTCGGATCTGCGCGTCTCGGATCGGGTGTTCGGCCACGCGCTGCGGCTGCGCCACAGCGCCATTCCGCGATCCACCGGCAGCTTTATCTCCCAGTTGCGCGAGCTGGAGCAGATCCGCGAGATGGTCACCTCCTCCACCATCTCCACCATCGTCGATCTGCCGTTTTTTATCCTGTTTGTGATTGTGCTGGCGATCATCGCCCCGCAGCTGGCGTGGATCGCCCCGGTGGCGGCGGTGATCATGGTCCTGCCTGGCCTGCTGCTGCAAAAGAAGCTGGCGGAGCTGGCGAAGCAGTCGGCGCATGAATCGACCCTGCGCAACGCGGTGCTGGTGGAGAGCGTGCAGGGGCTGGAGGACATCAAGCTGATGCAGGCGGAGAACCGCTTTTTGCAGCAGTGGAACAGCTATATCCAGATCACCGCCGAATCCGGTCTGCGCACTCGCGAGCTGACGCAGAACCTGATCAGCTGGGGGATGACCATTCAGAGCCTGGTGTATGCCGGGGTGATCGTGGTGGGCGCGCCGATGGTGATCGACGGCACCTTAACCACCGGTTCAGTGGTGGCCGCCTCAATGCTCGCCTCACGGATGATCGCCCCGATGGCGACGCTGTGCGGCGTGCTGGCCCGCTGGCAGCAGGTAAAGGCGGCCAAAGAGGGGCTGGACAGCATTATGCAGCTGCCGACCGAGAATCAGCGCGAAGAGACGCCGATCCGTCAGGACGTGCTGCGCGGACATTACCTGTTCGAGCAGGCGCAGTTCCGCTATCACCCGGAAGATCCGCGCATGGCGCTGCGCATTAACCGTCTGGAGATCAAAGCGGGCGAGAAAGTGGCGATCCTCGGGCGCAACGGCGCGGGCAAATCAACCCTGTTGCAGGCGATGGCGGGCGGGATGGATCTGGCGGGCGGTGAACTGCGGCTCGACAACCTCAGCCTGCCGCATCTGGACGTGGCTGACGTGCGGCGAAACGTCGGCTTTATGACCCAGAACGCCCGGCTGTTTTACGGCACCCTGCGCGAGAACATCACGCTCGGCATGCCGCGCGCCACCGATAAAGAGATCTTCGAGGTGCTGGAGATGTGCGGCGCGGCCAGCTTTGTGCAGAAGCTGCCGAAGGGGCTGGATTACCCGATTATGGAGAACGGTGTCGGGCTGTCCGGCGGGCAGCGGCAGTCCATCCTGCTGGCACGGATGCTACTGCGCGATCCGAATATCGTGCTGATGGATGAACCGACCGCTTCCCTTGATGAGCATACCGAGCGGGAATTTATTCAGCGCCTCGGAGCGTGGCTTGGCAACCGCACGCTGATTGTCGCGACCCACCGCGTGCCGGTGCTGGAGCTGGTGGAGCGCGTGGTGGTACTCAAAGATGGCATGCTGGTGATGGACGCGCCAAAAGCCCAGGCGCTGAACAACAGCCGTATGCAGCAACAGCAGCAGGCAACCGGACGGGAGTGGAAAAATGAAAATCAGTCAGCGTGACGTTGCCGCAGTAGAAGATCTGGATAACGCGCTCGACTCAGAAAGCGGTTATACCGGTGCCCGGCGCATTGTTTTCTTCTCCCTGCTGATGTTTGTGGTGCTTGGCGTCTGGGCGTGGTTCGGGGTGCTGGACGAAGTCTCAACCGGGACCGGGAAAGTGATCCCCAGCTCACGCGAGCAGGTTTTGCAGTCGCTGGATGGGGGCATCCTCACCGAGCTGAACGTGCACGAAGGGGATCAGGTGCAGGCCGGACAGGTGCTGGCGCGGCTGGATCCTACCCGCTCGGAATCCAACGTCGGCGAAAGCGCGGCGCGTTACCGGGCATCGCTGGCCTCCAGCGCGCGTCTGTATGCCGAGGTGAACGATCTGCCGCTTAAATTCCCGCCGTCCCTGGCGAAATGGACCGACCTGACCGCCGCTGAAACGCGGCTCTACAACTCGCGCCGCGCCCAGCTTGAGGATACCCAGCGGGAGTTGCGCGCCGCGTTAGATCTCGCGAACAAAGAGCTGGCGATCACCCAGCGGCTGGTGAAAACCGGGGCCGCCAGCCACGTGGAAGTGCTGCGCCTGCAACGGCAGAAAAGCGACCTGGAGCTGAAGCTCACCGACGTACGTTCCCAGTATTACGTGCAGGCCCGTGAAGCGCTGTCGAAGGCCAACGCCGAGGTGGATATGGTGTCAGCGATCCTGAAAGGCCGCGAGGATTCCGTTACCCGTCTGACGGTGAAGTCTCCGGTGCGCGGGATCGTGAAAAACATCAAAGTGACAACGATTGGCGGTGTGATCCCGCCCAACGGTGAGCTGATGGAAATTGTGCCGGTGGACGATCACCTGCTGATTGAAACCCGCCTCTCGCCGCGGGATATCGCCTTTATCCACCCTAATCAGGAGGCGCTGGTGAAAATCACCGCCTACGATTACGCGATTTACGGTGGGCTACACGGGGTGGTGGAGACCATTTCGCCGGACACTATTCAGGACGAAGCGAAGCCGGAGGTGTTCTATTACCGGGTGTTTATCCGTACCAGCCAGGATTATCTGGTGAATAAGGCGGGCAGGCATTTCTCGATCGTGCCGGGGATGATAGCGACGGTGGATATTAAGACCGGGGAGAAAACGGTGCTGGATTATATGATCAAACCGTTTAACCGGGCGAAGGAGGCGCTGAGGGAGCGGTAGTCAAACGCCGGGTGGCGGCTGCGCCTTACCCGGCCTACATTCTCGCAGGCCCGCGCAAGCGCAGCGCCGCCGGGCATTAATCCGCACGCAAGACGTGGAATCCGCCTCGAAGAATTAACCTTTAGTCATGCATCACACTTCCCTTCAGCCATGACCAGGGTAATATTACTCGCAGACAAAACGCACTTGTGCACAGTGCAGGAGTGCATTACTATCCACTCAGCTTCAAGGACTGGAGCTTACCAGCATTATGATTAATCATTTTCGGGATCAATGGCTTGAGGATTTTTTTCTCTACGGGAGATCGAGCAATGTTATTCCTTTGAATCTGGAAACAGCGCTTGCAAGAAAGCTCGACATCATCAATGCGGCCATGTCGCACCTGGATTTACGATCGCCACCGGGCAATATGTATGAAGCATTGAGTCCTCCGTTGAAGGGATATTCCTCTATCCGGGTAAACAGACAATACAGGCTTGTATTTCGCTGGTCAGAGGGAAAAGCAGACGATCTCTATCCTCTCTCCACACAAGTACACGCAACACAAGTGAGGCATCACCTATGACACTTCAACAGGCACTCCGCAAACCCACCACGCCGGGCGAGGTGTTGCAGTATGAGTATCTTGAACCGCTCAATCTGAAAATCAACGATCTGGCAGAGATGCTAAATGTACACCGCAATACCGTAAGCGCGTTGGTCAATAACAATCGCAAACTTACTGCCGATATGGCGATCAAACTGGCAAAAGCCTTTAATACCACTATTGAATTTTGGCTGAACTTACAGCTAAACGTTGATATCTGGGAAGCGCAATCTAACTCCCGCACGCAGGAGGAGTTAAGCCGGATAAAAACCGTTGCGGAAGTCATGGCGAAGCGAAAATCCGGCAAGCCAGACGTTACCCTGCACGGGAACAGCGCATAACGGCATCTGCCATTATGCGCATCCTGTTACAGGGAAATTTTGAGGCGTCGAACCGCTTCTTTAAGCTGCTCATCCGTTGGGGTAACGAAAGACATGCGCAGCGTGGTATGGTCCGGCTCGTTGCAGTAGAAGAACTCACCCGGCACAAACACGACGCCGTTGCTCAACGTTTTTTCCAGCCATTTCGTCGTATTGATGCCGTTGTTCATTTTCGCCCACAGGAACATGCCGCCCTTTGGCTTGTGGAACGACATCACATCGCCCAGCTCCGCTTCCAGTTCCGTTGCAAAGGTCTGGTATTTCTGGCGATAGGCTTCGCGGATCATTTTAATCTGATTCGCCAGACGACCGGTTTTCAGATACTCGTACGTCATCAGCTGCGACAGCGTGCTGGTGTGCAGATCGGTGGTTTGCTTGAGGTTCACCACCGCGCGCTTCAGCCACTCCGGCACCAGCACCCAGCCCACGCGGGTGCCCGGCGCGAGGATTTTAGAGAAGGTGGAGGTGTACACCACGTTATCCTCATTGCCGATATCTTTGGCATGAGCAATCAGCGGGCGGAACGCTTCGTCGGTGTAGTTGATCTCGCTGTACGGGTCGTCTTCGATAATCACGAAGTCATAGCGCTTCGATAATTCCACCAGCTGTTTACGACGCGCTTCGGAGAGCGTCACGCCGCCCGGGTTACCAAAGGTTGGCACGATATAAACCGCTTTGATGGTTTTGGTGGCTACCAGCGCTTCAAGTTCATCCACTTTCATGCCGTCGCCGTCGGTGCCAACGGATTCAAAATTCGCCTGCGCCAGGCCAAAGACCTGCAACGCGGCGAGGTAGGTAGGCCGCTCCACGACGACCGTATCGCCCGGGTTAATTAACGCCCGCGCCAGCACGTCAAGCGATTGTTGCGAGCCGGAAGTAATGACCACGTCATCGGCTTTACAGGCGATGCCGCGACCTTCACAGATGCGTTGGATCTCTTCGCGCAGCCCCGGGACGCCTTCCGTCAGGCCATACTGGAACGCTTCGCCAAAATGCTGAGACAGCACGGCATCAGCAGCGATTTTTAAACCCTCATGATCGAACAGGTCCGAATTTGGAATACCGCCATCCAGCGAAATCACGCCTGCCATTTTGCTATGTTTTAATAATTCACGGATGGCAGAGGATTGCAGGCCCTGCGCGCTGCTGGCGAGTTTGTTTGCAGACATTCTTTACTTACCTTCTTTTTTTATATTGTGCCCAATCTTAGCAGAATATGGGCAATAAATTCCGTTAGCTTAGGCAGCGGCCGCAAATCCTGACGCCACAGTAAATGCACCGGCCTCGGCGCGGGCGTAAACGCTTCCAGAACCCGAACCAGCCTGCCGCTCGCCAGCTCTTCCGCCACCAGCACTTCCGGTTGCAGCAGGAGTCCCGCCCCGGCTCGCGCCGCCATGCGTAAGCCGTAGCCGTCATTGCATCGTAAGACGGCATCACGCTTCCAGCGCACTTCGCCTTCCACTCCCGGCAGCCGCCACTCGTTACGCGCCGTCCAGACCGTGTGCGACAGGCACAGGTGATCCACCAGATCGGCTGGCGTTTGCGGCGTACCGTGACGCGCCAGATAATCCGGCGCGGCGCAGATCACCATGTTGTAGGGACACAGATATTTCGCCACCAGATCCTCATTACGGATCTCACCGATACGAATGGCCAGATCGACCCCTTCCTCTACCAGATCCACCATTCGGTTGGTGAGATCCAGTTCGATGCGCACTTCCGGGTAACGCTGCAAAAACGTGGCCGTCAGAGGCGCGATAACGCAGCCGCCAAACGAGGTAGGCGCCGTCACGCGCAGGGTGCCGGCGGGCGTGGCTCGCAGACGCTCAACCGCGTTTTCAGCAATCGAGACCTGCTCCAGCACGCGCCTGGCCTCTTCGAAATAAACGCGTCCGGCATCCGTCAGGCTCTGGCGACGGGTGTTGCGCTCCAGCAGCCGCGTACCGAGCTGCGATTCCAGCTGCGCAATATACTTCCCGACCATTACCGCCGACATCTCCAGCCGGGCCGCCGCGCCGGTAAAGCTGCCGCTTTCCACCACCGCGATGAACGTCTCCATGCCGCGAAGCTTATCCATATTACGAACCTCTGGTTAGCAATCTTCTAACATCAGCCCAGTTTATCTGAATTTTTATTTATTAAAGAATGAAGGCTCACAACATAAGGAGTCTTCTATGAAAATCGTCATTATTGGTGCCAGCGGTACCGTCGGTCGTGCTGTGACAGAAGAGCTAAGCCGTCGCCACGAGGTGATCCGCGTGGGTCGCACGCAGGGCGATCATCAGGTGGATATCACCTCGCAGGCGAGCGTGCAGGCGCTGTTCAAAAAGATCGGTCCGGTGGATGCGATTGTCTCCGCCAGCGGAGGGTTGCACTTCGGCCCGCTCTCAACCATGACCGACGGCGAGTTCAACCAGGGTTTGCAGGATAAGCTGCTGGGGCAGGTTCGTCTGGCGCTGACCGGCCAGCACTACCTGAACGAAGGTGGCTCGATTACGCTGATAAGCGGGATTGTGGCGCACGAGCCGATTGCCCAGGGCGTGAATGCCACCACGGTTAACGCCGCGCTGGAAGGGTTTGTGCGCGCCGCGGCCTGTGAACTGCCGCGCGGTATTCGCATTAATCTGATCAGCCCGACGGTGCTGACCGAATCCGCCGAAGCGTACGACGGCTTCTTCCCGGGCTTTGAAAGCGTTCCCGCCGCGACCGTTGCGCAGGCTTACCGCCGCAGCGTCGAAGGGGTGCAGAGCGGGCGGGTGTATAAAGTCGGTTATTAAGCCTTACGGGCGGCGATCAGCACCAGCATCGGGCGCTCTGCCTCTTCTGCCAGCGCGGGCCAGGCGTCAATTTGCGCCTGCGTTGGTCCCCACTCATTGACTTCGCTTATTGTTAATCCGGCCTTGATCAGCGCGTTAAGCGTGGTGCCCAGCGTACGGTGGTATTTAATCACCCCTTCTGCCAGCCCTGACGGGAGGCGCAGGTGTAAATCGGGTGCTCCATTGAGAAGACCAGGCAACCGCCGGGTTTAAGCGCGCGCTGAACGTGGGCGAACAACGTGTCCAGTTCCGGCAGGTAGTGCAGCGCCAGCGAGCTGTAGACCAGATCGAGGCTGTTCTCGTTGAGCTTGAGAGACTCCAGATCGCTACGCTGATAGTGAATCTGTGGATCGGCGGTGAGCTCCACTGCGCGGGCGAGCATCTTTTCGGAGATATCCACGCCCGTGACGTCAGACGCGCCCAGCTCACGCGCCGCGCGGCAGAACCAACCATAGCCGCAGCCGAGATCGATAACCGATTTGCCGGTTAAATCCGGCAGCATCGCCCTGAGCGCGGAAGCTGAGCGTAGCCTTCGAAAAACGCCGGATTGTCGTAGATGTTTTGTGCCATGGCAGATCCCTCTTTAAGAATGTGCATAGCAGTATACTGCATTGTCGGGTGGCGGCTTCGCCTTACCCGACCTACAAAATCTCCGAACCGTAGGCCGGGTAAGCGCAGCGCCACCCGGCACCACATTAGCCCACAGAGCCCCAGACCAGATTCCCCTTGTGGAAGGTCGCGGTACGCGGAGAGATGCGTGCCACGGCCTCGGCGGAACAGGAGGCATCCACCAGCACAAAGCTGGCGTCATCCTGCGCTTTCGGCCACGCGCGCTCGCCTTTGTCGTTCAGCGGCAGCACGTCGCCGGTGGCGATGCCCAGCGCGCGCGAAAGCGTCTGCTCATTCGGGCGAATATAGAGCTGGGCGTAGAGGTTGGCTTTTTCCAGCATGTCCCCCAGACCGTACGGCGACCAGTGGTCGATCACGCTGTCGGTACCGGTCATGACAAACACGCCTTTATCACGCAGCTGCTTCAGCGGCATGTGCAGAGTGCCAATCGGCACGGTGGAGGCGATGGTCACCTGTTGTGCCGCCATGCGGGTGGCGATCTCATCCACCTCTTGCTCGTTAAGCGTCGCCAGGGCGAAGGCGTGGCTGATGGTCAGCTTCCCCTTCAGCGCCGGCGTTTTCTCCACGGTTTCGACCATGTAGTTCACCGCCGCCACGCCCGCCGGGCTGGTTTCATGCAGGTGAATGTCCACCCCTTTGTCATAATCCAGCGCAATCTGGAACATGGTGTCGAGGGATTTCTCCATCGCGCCGTCGACGTTGGTCGGGTCCAGCCCGCCCACGTAATGCGCCCCCGCCTGCATCGCCTCGCGCATCAGCTTTTCAGAATGAGACAGCAACAGGCCGTGCTGCGGGAAGGCAACGATTTCGCAGTCAAAGCCTGCGCCCCGGCGCGCCAGTACCGCCTGCAAATTTTCCAGATTTTTCAGGCCGGAAACCGGCTCTATGTTGCAGTGGCTGCGGGCGATGGTGGACCCTTTGGACTGGAGCAGGTCGATCAGCTTTTCGGCGCGTTCTTGCGTGTAGGGCTGTAACTCCGGCAGCAGCTTCTGCTCCAGGCGGATCATGTCCTGAATGGTGGTGCCCGCCGGACGGTTCAGGGAGCGCCACGGGCCGCCGTAGAAGGTTTTATCCAGATGGATGTGCATGTCGCGCATCGCCGGGAGCATCAGCTTTTTGCCCGCGTCGAAGTGCGGCAGGGTCGCGTCCGCGTGGCTGTTGTTGTCGCGCAGGGCGACGATTTTCCCGTCTTTGATTTCCAGCGTTTTCAGCTCGGTGCGGGTACTTGTCGCCACGCTGCCGTCGAAGTTAAACCCGGCTTCCAGCAGCACGTTGTCGAGATAGTAATGTTTTGCGGTGATGTTCATCGGTTTACCCGTCTCGCAGGTTGCCTTTGCTGAATCGGCAGCATACGCGACGGAACCCGTGGCGCCAAACAGCGCGCAGGCGGTAACCATTTTGCCGCTCTGGCTGATAAACTCGCGGCGGCTTTTATTCTCACTCATCTTATCTTCCTTCATTAACAATGTGGGTACCCGTTTCACCGCGCAGCGCCGCGGGCAGGCAGTCCGGCGAGGTAATGATCACCCGCCTGCCGCCATGGCGTAAAAATTCCAGCGAGGCGACGATTTTCGGCAACATGCTGCCCGCCGGAAAATGCCCTTCTTCCATGTAGCGCGTCATCTGCGCCACGTTCACAGTGCTCAGCGCCTGTTGATTCGGCTTGCCGAAGTGGATGCACACTTTCTCCACGCCGGTGGTGATCACCAGCACGTCGGCGCGGATCTCGCGCGCCAGCAGCGCGGTGGAGAGATCTTTATCTATCACCGCGTCCACGCTCTGGTAATCGCCCTGTTCACTGCGCACCACAGGAATGCCTCCGCCGCCCGCGCCGATCACCACAAATCCTTTCTGCGTCAGCGCCTTGATGGCATCCGACTCAACGATGCGCCGCGGCTGCGGTGAAGCCACCACGCGGCGATAGCCCCGGCCTGAATCCTCAACAAAATGCCAGTCCGGGTGCGCAAGTTGCAGTTCGTCGCGCTGCGCCTCGCTGAAGAACGCGCCGATGGGTTTTGTCGGGTGCGTAAAGCCAGGATCGTTTTTATCCACCTCCACCTGGGTGACGACCGTGACCGCTTTTTGTTCCCCGCGCGCCGCCAGGCGGTTGTTGAGCGCCTGCTGGATCAGGTAGCCGATCCCGCCCTGGGTATCTGCCACGCAGTTTGCCAGCGGGGTCAGCGGCAGCCCTTCCCGCTCGTGGGCGATTTCGGCGCGGCGCAGATCCAGCCCCACCTGCGGGCCATTGCCGTGGGTGAGCACGATGTCATAGTCCGAGGCCAGCATTTCGAGCACCGACTCAGCCACCGCTTTGACCGCCTGCGCCTGATGCTCAATCGACTGGCTGGCGTTGTCTTTGATAATGCTGTTGCCGCCGATGGCGACGACCATAAGCTCTTTCATTTTGTTTCCTTTAGAAGGTGCGTTCTGGTGCCCTCATCCCGGCCCTCTCCCACAGGGAGAGGGGGATTAACAGAGGTATCCAGCACATGCTTCACCACAAACATCCCGCCCATCATCAGGTAGGCCGTGACGAACATCAGGGAACTGCCCTCGGCAAAGCCCACCACCGGCGCGTGGATCACCCCAAACAGCGCCAGCAGCGCTCCACCGGCCGCCGCGACGGCCCCACGCAGCGGTTTGTTGATAATGGCGAAGATGGCGATACAGCCCCAGAGCATGCTGGCGAGCGGTGCGCCGTTGCCGAGATGCATCAGGCCTTCGTAGTAGATCCCCTTGCTGTGCAGCACGTCGGTGCCGATTTTCGCCGCGCTGGTCCCCGCCGCGCTCATCACGCTGTTCATCATGGTCAGCGCCCAGTTGGCGATCCACGGGAACAGGCAGATGAAGATGACGGGTACCTCCACTTTCGGGGTCTCCCTCACCACCTGGTTGGCGGTGACGACGCCGATAAACACCAGAATCGGCACGATGGCGGTCATCGGTATGATGGCGAGCATAAAGGCCCCCAGCCCGAACAGCGGCACGATGAACATGGTCACGCCGGACGCCAGGGTGTAGCCGATGCTGGCGCCCATCGCTTTCCAGCCAGGATGGCCGACGTAGACCGTGACCGGGAACGGATTGCCCATCAGGCAGCCGAGCATCGAGGCCAGACCGTTCGCCAGCATTACCTTGCGGGTCGGGTATTCATCCCCCGCCGCGTGGGCGCTTTCGATGTTCTCCAGGTCAAAGATGTAGTTCGCCAGCCCCAGCGGTACGGCGGACGCCAGATACGGCAGCGCGTGCGGCAGTCCTTGCATGAAGCTGTCCACGTGCACTTCTGGCGGGTTAAAGCCGAATGATGACATGGACGCTTTAATGGCATCCGGGCTTTGCAGGCCGGAGATCCACGCAAGCAGAGTACCGGCAATTAACAGCAGCAGGCCGGTCGGGATTTTGGCAAAAATCGGCTTTTTACCGAACCAGTTAATGAAGATCAGCAGCAGGACGATAAACGACACGGTCGGCGCTTCGAACGCCTGCAACATCGGGTTCATCGCCAGCAGCAGGCCAAGACCGGACAGGCACGACAGCAGCACGGTACGCGGGATCATCTTGCGGATGGTTTCCCCCAGGAAGGAACCGCCCGCGAGGATCATCGCTTCCACAAAGCACCACACCAGGCCAATCTGAATCGCGAAATCCGCATCGCCGGTTTGCTGGTAAACCGGCATTAAGACCAGGAAGGTCACGGTAAAAATCGACGGCGCGCTTGGGCCGGACGGCAGCGCGGTGACGTCCGTTCGTCCGGTGGCGCGCGCCATTTGCAGGCCAAACCACGTATAGCAAAGACTCGCCACCAGCACCGCCAGCCCGAAGGCTGGCGCGATGCGTCCATAAACAATCTCCTTCGGGATGCCGACGACAAAAATGAGCAGCCCCATCATGGTCAGCAAATTGGTCAGGTTGTTGGTCATCAACCCGAAATAAGCTGCCCAGTCACCTCTTTTCCACTCCAGTTTCATGTTTTTCATGGATGCATACCTTATAGAACGTAGCGATCGCGGAAGGTTAACAGCGCCTTTTCAAAACAGCTAAACGGCGGGTGAACAATGCCCGCCCCAATCATGCCGATCCCGGCGTCCTTGTGGGCAATGGCGGTATTAATGACCGGCAGAATGCCGCTGCCCGCGACCTTCATGATGTCGATGGCGGTCGGGATGCCCATAAACGACAGCAGCGGAATGGTGACGTTCGGGTTTTCGCCGAGGGTGATTTCGCGCATCTGGCGAGAAAAATCGATGGCTTCCTCCACCGTGCCTCCCACCAGCGCAACGATGGCCGGGGCCGTCGCCATTGCAAAGCCGCCGATGCCGTAGGTTTCGGTAATCGCGCTGTCGCCGATATCCAGCCCGGAGTCTTCCGGCTTATAGCCCGCGAACATCGGGCCGATCACCTGCTGCGCCGGGCCGGTGAACCACTGCCCCGGCAGGCCGGAAACGCGCAGGCCGAACTCGTAGCCGTTGCGCGCCATGGTGGTGACGACGGTGCTGTACTCAATGCCGTGGGCGGCATCCAGCGCGGCCTTACACATCGCCATCCACGTCGGACCGGAGAAGTAGTCGCTGCTGGCGACAAACTCGAACACTTCACGCTGCTGCGCCACCGGATAGCCCGCCTGGATCAGCCCCGGCGTCAGCGCCTGAATAAGCAGCGTGGTGCCCGCGTTGTTGCGGTTGTGGCACTCGTCGCCCATGTGCAGCGCCTGGGCCAGCATCAGGCGCAGGTCGATTTCGCCGATAATCTTCATCGCGTCGCGCAGCATCGGGCCGAGCACGTCGCGCATCCAGTTCAGGCGCTCGATCACGCTCTGGTCGTTAGCCCCCATGCGCAGGATCTTCGCCATCTGCTCGCTGAGGTTGGTGAAGGCGCGGTTGCCGTAGGTTTTGTTCTCAACGATGTGCATAAACATCGACGCGGAGGTGACGCCCGCCATCGAGCCCACGCAGTCATGCTCGTGGCAAGGCGAGAACGTAATATCTCCGGAGGCGGCGATCCTTGCCGCATCGTCCAGATCTTTCGCCAGCCCTTCAAACACCAGCGCGCCGGTAACCGCGCCTTTCATTGCCCCGCACATGTTCTCCCAGGAGACGGGCGGACCGGCGTGCAGAATGGTGGTGCGGGTCATGCCCGGCACCACGTTGATGGCCTGGTCATAGCCCACCAGCACCGGATGGGACTGAATAATCCGCTCAAGGGCAATTTTGTTCGCGGCGGCAATTTTCTCCGCCAGCGGTTTTTCCGCCAGCCGATCCAGCGCGTCCACCACCTGCATATTGCCCTGCCCCGGCGGCGTCCAGTCGAGCTGGGTCACGGGAACGTGCTGTTTTTTGAGGTCGTCGCTGAACATCGCAATCCCGACGTTAATCACGTTCAGCGGCTGGTTGAATAAAGTCGTCATTATGCTCTCTCCCCTTTGCAGACAAATTCGCGTGCCAGTAATCCGGTATTGGTGCTGCTGCTGGCCCAGATGACGCCTGCGTCAGTCAGCAGCTGGCACTGCTGCGCCAACGACTGCGGATCCTGATCGGTGCCGAGCACGTAGCCGAGAATTTCCAGCGGACGGTTGTCGGCTTTCGCGATCGCCTGTGCCTCTTTGATCGCCTCGATCATCACCCCAACCGGATCGTCATGCGCGCCAAAGCCAAGCACGAAATCCATCACGATCACCCCCACCTGCGGATCGCGCGCCTCCTGTAGCAGGCGGCTGATGCGGTTGGTCGGGTCGATCATCGGGTGTGGCTTGCCGTTGGTGAAGTCGTCGTCACCGAAATCAAGGAAGGTGTGGGCCTGGCTGACGCTGATATCTTTCAGACGCCTGGCCGGATCCGGCTGGATGTTGCTGTAAACATCGTCAAATTTCTCCAGCGCGGCAAACATCGCTTCGTCGCACAGGGTGCCGCCGCAGAACAGGCCGCGAATGTACTTCTGTTGCGGCGTCAGGCGGGCGCGTACCTCTTCGATCAGCGGCCAGTTGAGCGGATGTAAATCCAGGTCGTCTTTTTTAATGCCGGTAAGCAGCACCGCTTTCAGGGCCGCCTCCTTAGTGCCACGAGCAAACTGTAAACCGTCTTCATCGGCTGGCGGTTCGTTGCTGCCCAGGAAGCACACAACCACAGGCTTGCGGCAGGCGCGTGCCCGGGCCAGTACTTTCTCAGCCACCGCGGGTGCAGGCGGTTTGGAGATGAGCGCTATCACCCGGGTCGCGTCGTCCGCCTCCAGCATGTCGATGGCATCGAGCATCATCAGGCCGCCGATCTTCTCGCTGAGATCGCGTCCGCCGGTGCCAATCAGCTGCGACACGCCGCCGCCGAACTCGTGAATGCGCACGCTCAGCTCCTGGCTGCCGGTGCCGGAGGCACCAACGATGCCAATCTGCCCGCGACGCACCGCATTGGCGAAGCACAGCCCCGCGCCGTTGATAATGGCGGTGCCGCAGTCTGGCCCCATCATCAGCAGACCCTTTTCATGCGCCAGCTGCTTCAGCGCCAGCTCGTCGTCGAGCGATACGTTATCGGAGAA
This sequence comes from Enterobacter cloacae complex sp. 302F9, assembly GCF_050030335.1. Taxonomy (NCBI): domain Bacteria; kingdom Pseudomonadati; phylum Pseudomonadota; class Gammaproteobacteria; order Enterobacterales; family Enterobacteriaceae; genus Enterobacter; species Enterobacter cloacae complex sp. 302F9. The sequence continues at coordinate 3,667,867 of NZ_JBLGUC010000001.1, forward strand.
CAGCATCACGTTAAGATCGTTTTCCAGCGCCTGGCGCGCTTCCCGTGCGGCGAAGGTGCCGTTGACGGAAATCACCGCAAGGTTGCTGTCCGGACGATGGGTTTTGGCGCTGGCAATCGTCGCGTAGCGTGCTTCATGGGAGCCAGTGCGCTCTTTACGCGTGAATAACGCTTCAATGGCGGCGAGGGTTTCCTCATTCGCCGCGTCGCCTTTAATAACGATCATCAGGTCGCCGTTTTTCGCGTCCGCTAATTCCGGCGTTAATAGCCCGAGGTTTTTTAATACCCCTTTGTTCATTTCCGTCGCCATCGCCACAAACGCCTGCTCGACGCCCGGCAATTTATTGGCTTTGGTGGAAACCGACATTAAGGAAACCGAATCGAAATACGTATTCTTTTTTATGACGATTTTGGTTGGCATTATTTTCACCTGTTTAAGATAAAAGGGGGCCGCCGTCGTGCTAAATGCACGTCGGTAACAATGCGTTTATTGATTAACGGCCAGCCAGGGGAAGGCTGACCGAATGCACTATGCGCCTGCCGCCAGCAGCAGGTCTGCGATCGCGTTGAAGCCTTTTTCCCGCGCCAGTTCGAGCGGGGTTTTGCCGTATTTATCGGTCATGTGCGGGTTCGCGCCGTGATCGAGCAGCAGCTTCACAATTTCCTGCTGCTTTGCGCCGCCGTCGTTTAATACGATGGCCTCCAGCAGCGGCGTCCAGCCGACAAAATTGGTGTGGTTGACGTTGATGTCGGTTTTTTCCAGCAGCTCACGCACGATTTCAACGTGCCCTTTTTCACTGGCAGGGGTAATGCCCACGCCGCCAAAGCGCGTCAGACGATCGAGATCCGGATTTGCCGGAAGGACAATGCGCAGCAGGGTTAAATCATTGGTCAGGCAGCCGATCAGGAAGGGGTTAAAACAGGTCTGGTCCTGTTTATCAATATCCGCCCCGGCGGCAATTAAAAACTCCACACAGGCGTAATGCTTTTTCAGGCTGGCAATAATAATGGCGGTTCTTTTCTGGCGGTTGGTCGCGTTAATATCAACGCCTTTCTCCAGGCAGGCTTTTAGCGCGTCGATATTGCCCTCTTCTGCCGCTAGCAGAAATTCTGTAACCAGTGCAGTTGCAGACATATTCAGACTCCCTATGTTTCACTTCTGATGACCTGAGAATAGCAACAGCCTGGTCATAAAAGAATCCGCTTAAAAATGATTCATCGACACGCAATTCATTGTTGAGTTAAATTCAACGGTCCGGGAGAAATGTGCGTCTGTGCAACCTTTTTCTTATGTTTTACCGCTTTTACGCGCTTCAGGCTGCATTATCCTTATGGCTGAAAAAGCCTTACACAGCGCGGTTCTACGTAAAAATCCAGAACTGTGATCGACATCAACTATGATGTAACGCCGCTGTTAAAATATGTTCAAAACTGATGGTCACCAGGAGCCATAATATGAATTCCATCTTTACCGAAGAGAATTTGCTGGCCTTCACCACCGCGGCACGTTTTGGCAGTTTTAGCAAAGCGGCTGCCGAGCTGGGCGTAACCACCTCCGCCATCAGTTACACCATCAAACGCATGGAGACCGGACTGGACGTGGTGCTGTTTGTACGCAACACGCGCAGCATTGAGCTGACCGAATCCGGTTTTTATTTTTATCGTAAAGCGACCGACCTGCTGAATGACTTTCATGCCATCAAGCGCGGGATTGATACCATTTCTCAGGGCATTGAGACGCGGGTGCGCATCTGCATAAACCAGCTTTTGTATACGCCACGCCATACCGCGCGTTTGCTCCAGGTGCTGAAAAAACAGTTTCCCACCTGCCAGATCACGGTGACGACCGAGGTGTATAACGGCGTCTGGGATTCCATCATTAATAATCAGGCCAATATCGCCATTGGCGCGCCGGATACGCTGCTGGACGGCGGCGGCATTGATTACACCGAGATAGGGGCGATCCGCTGGGTATTTGCCATCGCGCCCACGCATCCGCTGGCGTTCGCCCCGGAGCCCATTTCCGAAAGTCAGCTGCGTCTGTATCCCAATATCATGGTCGAGGACACCGCGCATACCATCAACAAGAAGGTGGGCTGGCTGCTTCACGGTCAGGAGGCGATTCTGGTGCCGGACTTCAACACGAAATGCCAGTGTCAGATCCTGGGGGAAGGTATTGGCTTTTTACCGGAATATATGACGCGTGAGGCGGTGGAGGACGGGCTGCTGGTAACGCGGCGGATCAATAATCCACGTCAGGATTCGCGCATGCTGCTCGCCACGCAGCATGCGGCGACCGGTCAGGTCACGCGCTGGATCAAACAGCAGTTTGGCCCGGAAGGCGTGCTGACCCGGATCTACAGTGACTTACTGTGGCGTACCTAGCTCTTCGTCTGAACCCAAAACGCGTGGATAAGACCGGGGAAGTAGCCCAGGATGGTCAGAAGGATATTCAGAATAAACGCCCAGCCCAGCCCCTTGCCAAGCAGCACGCCCAGCGGCGGGAGAATAATCGTAAAAACAACGCGCCAAAAACCCATAAAAAACTCCGTGCAAGCTAACCAATTGAAAATTATAAAAGACACTTCTCTAAGCGTAGCCAGTTTACGGTTAACTGCCATGCGTCTCTCGCGCTTTTACCTGCCTTTACCCTCTTTACACTGGCTTAAACCCCCGCCTTAAATGCTCTACTGTTCTGAAATTGACCGTAAGGAAACGCAATGTCTCTTCCTCTTATTTCGCCGCAGCAGGCAAACGCGCTGATTGTTGAAAGTGATGCCGTGGAACCGACGTACCTGATAAGGAGTATCTGAAAGATTAGGCTGTACCCCGCCCCCGGACGTGGGCTATGGTGAAGATCATGACAATGATGAGGAGGTGCTATGTTTTCTGTCGGTGATTATGTCCAACCGCGTCAGGGCGGTCCGAAACTGAAAGTGCTCGAAGTGAATGGTGAAAACATTGTGGCTGTGCAGGCCAGCAATGAGCAGGGCGAGAAATATCACCTGAAATCGGCGGACGTGGTTCTGTACTCCGAAGACGGTGACTTTGGCGTCTGCTAAGTCAATAATCGGGCGGAATACACCGCCCGAATAATCATCAGATCAGGAAATCGTCCAGCGATTTACCGTTTGCCAGTGCGGTTGCAATTGGCTTTGGCGTACGCCCCTGGCCAGTCCAGGTTTTTTCTTCACCGTTCGCGTCAATAAAACGATATTTCGCCGCACGCGCTTTACGTTTTTTCGTCGGCTGACCCGCCTGCGCCAGATCACTGCCTAACAGATCGCTCGGAGAAATACCGTCAGCTTTCATCAGTTCCAGCAGAGCATTAATTTTATCCTGCTGTTCAGCGCGTTGACGCTCTAATTCAGCCTGCTCGCTGCGTTTTTCTTCAGTGACAATCCGGAATTTTTCCAGCACTTCTTCCAGAACACCCATGGATAATTCACGTGCCAGCGCCCGGAGGGTACGAATATTATTAAGATTCTGTAACGTTAAAGCCATAATAATGAAAAACCTTTCTTCGTGTGTATAACATAAATCAAGCAACAGAATAATTGATTTTTGTTCTGATATCTACCCACCCTGACGTTTTGACATTATTGTAAATGTTTTAGAATACCCCGTTAATATAACCCCGAAATATATGTCTGTTTTAATGCGTAATATACCGCCCTTCCCCAGGCCAAAAACCCCTGTTTAAAACAGTTCAAAAAACCGCCTCCACTCTCCCACACAACAGAGGTTTCACACGCGCACTGATAAACTAATCCATTGATTTATTTTAATAAAATATGGACAAGGAGAGAAAATAACGAAGCGCGCAAAAAACGCACAACTTTAGAGAATTTTATGGCTAAAGCGCCAGTAAATAAAAATTAATCACTACTTGTTAGTTAAAAGCCAGAGAGATACGCTATACACTCATAACAAACCAACCTAAAGCACTAAAGGCCGCAGGTAAAACGCCACTTTTTTGTCCTGTTCGAGGAGTTCAGACATGTTCTCACCGCAGTCTCGCCTGCGCCATGCGGTAGCGGATACGTTCGCGATGGTCGTTTACTGTTCCGTCGTGAATATGCTGATTGAAATTTTCCTGTCGGGAATGTCCTTTGAGCAATCCCTCTCGTCGCGCCTGGTGGCCATTCCGGTGAATATCATGATTGCCTGGCCGTACGGCCTGTATCGCGATGCAGTGATGCGTTTAGCCCGGCGTATTAGCCCGGCGGGTTGGGTAAAAAACCTGGCGGACGTGCTGGCTTACGTGACGTTCCAGTCCCCGGTATATGTGGTTATTTTGCTGACGGTGGGCGCAGACTGGCATCAAATCGCCGCTGCGGTAAGTTCAAATATCGTGGTATCTATGCTGATGGGTGCGGTGTACGGTTACTTTCTTGACTACTGCCGCCGCCTGTTTAAAGTCAGTCCTTATAGCCAGGCAAAAGCGTAAGGTAAGGCGACTGGCTCAGGCCAGTCGCAGAGTTATTGTACGTCGCCAAACAGCCCTTTCAGGAACCGCTCCAGCGCCATACGCGAGCTGAAACCGTGCGGAATACCATAATGTTCATGCGTCTCGCCGCCTAAATAGAGCGGAAATTGCTGATAATGATCGCAGGTTTTAATATCCGAGGCGGGCTCAGCAAATGACAGGCTTCTGTCTTTGAGTGTCGGGTGAATAATGAGAGCAGTACGCCCCATTCTGGCTTCACGGTTGACGTAAACATAATTCTCACCACGGCGATATCCGTACGCTTTTGATGTTACCTCATCCATGGTGAACCCTTCTTTTTCAAGAACGCGCGCCACCTCATCGGGTCGTAAATACATATCTTTTCCTCATTATCATTCCTGCCCGGCAACCTTACAGTATTCAGCATTAGCAGGGCTTTCAGAATATTCCATAAACTGCCCGATAAGCCGTGACTCGCTTCAGATATTACATTTCTGGACTAAACTAAACGGGAACACAAATTATGGAGGATCGTATGTTTAACAGACCGAACCGAAACGATATTAATGACGACACACAGGATATTCGTAACGATGTCAGCCAATTAGCGGACACGCTGGAAGCCGTATTGAAATCCTGGGGCTCTGACGCGAAGGACGAAGCAGATGCCGCGAAACGTAAGGCTCAGTCTCTGCTGCGTGAAACGCGGGCAAGGATGAATGGCCGCTCACGTACCACTCAGGCGGCCTGCGACATGGCCAGCTGCGCCACCACCTTCGTACGTGAAAAACCACTTTGTACGCTGGGAACGGTCGCGGCGGTCGGGATTTTTGTCGGCGCCCTGCTTAGCCTGCGTAAGTAAGCGCGCGTTCTCAGCCCCGGTCGCCTCAGGCGCCGGGGCTTTTCTTTGCCTGACAGCCTGAAAAACCCGCACAGCCCGCCCTGCCCCGCCAGGCTCATCGTTGGGGCCTTATTAATCTGTATTTCCCATATCTTGTGTGGTTGAAACTTATCGCAACTACATCTAGTATTCCCTTTAGAAAGACACACACAACATGACGCGTTTACTCGCGCCGTTCTCTCATTCTAAATGGAAATACGAATCATGAGCATTATTATTTACACTCGTAACGATTGTGTTCAGTGCCACGCCACGAAACGGGCGATGGAGAGCCGCGGCGTGGCATTTGAGATGGTCAATATTGATCAGGTACCCGACGCGGCAGACACCCTGCGGGCGCAGGGTTTCCGTCAGCTTCCGGTTGTCGTTGCCGGCGACACCAGCTGGTCTGGCTTCCGTCCGGACATGATCAACCGCCTTGCCGCTCAGGGCGTCAGTGCATGAGCACGCTGGTCTACTTTTCCAGCAGCTCGGAAAACACGCTTCGGTTTATGGAGCGTCTCGGGCTGCCCGCGATACGCATTCCGCTGAACGAGCGGGAGCGTATTCAGGTAGACGAACCCTACATTCTGGTGGTGCCCAGCTATGGCGGTGGCGGCACCGCAGGGGCTGTGCCTCGTCAGGTGATCCGCTTTCTGAACGATCCCCATAACCGGCAGCTGATTCGCGGCGTGATCGCCGCAGGCAATCGCAACTTCGGCGAGGCCTTTGCTCGCGCCGGGGATGTCATCTCTCAAAAATGCGGCGTGCCGTATCTCTATCGTTTTGAACTGATGGGGACACAGCAGGACGTAGAGAACGTGCGTAAAGGAGTGAACGAATTTTGGCAACGACAACCGCAGAACGCGTGATTCAGGCGACGCCGGATTACCACGCATTAAACGCCATGCTAAACCTCTATGACCGCGAGGGGCGCATTCAGTTTGGCAAAGATCATGAGGCGGTGGACGCCTTTTTTGCCGCTCATGTACGCCCGAACAGCGTCGTCTTTGGCAGCCAGCAGGAACGTCTCGACTGGCTGGTAAAAGAGGGTTATTACGAAGAGCGTGTCCTCACCCGCTACGACCGCGCCTTCGTGGTGGCATTGTTCGAACGGGCGCACGCCAGCGGTTTTCGCTTCCAGACGTTTCTCGGCGCGTGGAAGTATTACACCAGCTATACCCTGAAAACCTTTGACGGCAAACGCTATTTAGAAAGCTTTGAAGATCGGGTGGTGATGGTGGCGCTGACGCTGGCGCAGGGCGATGAAGCGCTGGCTGAAAGACTCACGGAGGAGATCCTCTCCGGTCGCTTCCAGCCCGCCACGCCAACGTTCCTTAACTGTGGGAAAGCCCAGCGCGGCGAACTGGTCTCCTGCTTCCTGCTGCGTATTGAAGACAATATGGAGTCGATTGGCCGTGCGGTGAATTCGGCGCTACAGCTTTCGAAACGCGGCGGCGGCGTGGCGTTTCTGCTCTCGAACCTGCGGGAAGCGGGCGCGCCGATTAAGCGCATCGAAAACCAGTCTTCCGGCGTCATCCCGGTGATGAAGATGCTGGAAGATGCCTTCTCATACGCCAACCAGCTCGGCGCTCGTCAGGGCGCGGGCGCGGTTTATCTGCACGCGCACCACCCGGACATTCTGCGTTTTCTGGATACCAAACGTGAAAACGCCGACGAAAAGATCCGCATCAAAACCCTGTCGCTTGGCGTGGTGATCCCGGATATCACGTTTAAGCTGGCTAAAGAGAATGCCGACATGGCGCTCTTCTCACCGTATGACGTTGAGCGGATTTACGGCAAAGCCTTTGGCGACGTGGCGATAAGCGAGCTGTACGACGAGCTGGTGGCCGACGATCGCATTCGCAAAAAAACCATCAACGCCCGCGATTTCTTCCAGACGCTGGCTGAAATTCAGTTTGAGTCCGGCTATCCGTACATCATGTACGAGGACACGGTGAACCGCGCTAACCCGATTGCCGGGCGCATCAACATGAGCAATCTGTGCTCGGAGATTTTGCAGGTCAACAGCGCGTCCAGCTACGACGAAAACCTCGACTACGCGGACGTGGGCAAGGATATCTCCTGTAACCTCGGGTCGCTGAATATTGTCCATACCATGGATTCACCCGATTTTGGCCGCACGGTAGAGACCGCCATTCGCGGGCTGACGGCGGTATCGGACATGAGCCACATCCGCAGCGTACCGTCCATTGAGGCGGGCAACGCCGCGTCGCATGCCATCGGCCTTGGGCAGATGAACCTGCACGGCTATCTGGCGCGGGAGGGCATCGCCTACGGCAGCCCGGAAGGGCTGGATTTCACCAACCTTTATTTCTACACCATCACCTGGCATGCGCTGCATACCTCGATGATGCTGGCGCGCGAACGCCACCAGCGGTTCGCAGGCTTTGAGCAGTCCCGCTACGCCAGCGGAGAGTATTTCAGCCAGTATCTGGAAGGCGACTGGCAGCCGAAAACCGAAAAAGTACGCGCGCTGTTTGCCCGCGCTGGCATCACCCTGCCGACGCGTGAGATGTGGCAACAGCTGCGTGAAGAGGTGATGCGCTACGGCATTTATAACCAGAACCTTCAGGCGGTGCCGCCAACCGGCTCCATTTCCTATATCAATCACGCCACGTCGAGCATCCACCCCATCGTGTCGAAGATTGAAATCCGTAAGGAAGGCAAAACCGGGCGTGTCTACTACCCTGCCCCGTTTATGACCAACGAGAATCTGGCGCTGTACCAGGACGCCTATGAGATTGGCCCGGAAAAGATCATTGATACCTACGCCGAGGCGACTAAACATGTGGATCAGGGGCTGTCGCTGACGCTCTTCTTCCCGGACACCGCCACCACGCGGGATATCAACAAAGCGCAGATCTACGCGTGGAAGAAAGGCATCAAAACGCTGTACTACATTCGCCTGCGCCAGCTCGCGCTGGAAGGCACCGAAATTGAAGGCTGCGTGTCCTGCGCGCTGTAAGGAGAAAGGATGAAACTGTCACGCGTAAGTGCCGTTAACTGGAACAAAATTCAGGATGATAAAGACCTGGAGGTCTGGAACCGCCTGACCAGCAACTTCTGGCTGCCGGAAAAGGTCCCGCTCTCCAACGATATTCCGGCCTGGCAAACCCTGAGCCATGCCGAGCAGCAGCTGACAATCCGCGTCTTTACCGGCCTGACGCTGCTGGACACCATTCAGAATACCGTGGGTGCGCCCGCGCTGATGAGTGATGCGCTGACCCCGCACGAAGAGGCGGTAATGTCGAACATCAGCTTTATGGAGGCGGTGCATGCCCGCTCCTACAGCTCGATTTTCTCCACCCTGTGCCAGACCAGAGACGTGGACGCGGCCTACGCCTGGAGTGAAGAGAGCGCGTCATTGCAGCGCAAGGCAGATCTGGTGCTGGAATATTACCGGGCCGACGAGCCGCTGAAGAAGAAGATCGCCAGCGTGTTCCTGGAATCTTTCCTCTTCTATTCCGGCTTCTGGCTGCCTATGTACTGGTCGAGCCGGGGCAAGCTCACCAACACCGCCGATTTGATTCGCCTCATCATCCGCGATGAAGCGGTACACGGGTATTACATCGGCTATAAGTATCAGAAAGGGCTGGAGAAAGTCAGCGCGGAAAAACGCGAGGAACTCAAAGGTTTTGCCCTCGATTTACTGATGGATCTGTATGACAACGAGCTGAGCTATACCGAAGAGCTGTACGCCGGAACGGGCTGGGAAGAGGACGTAAAAGCCTTCCTCTGCTATAACGCCAACAAGGCGCTGATGAACCTGGGCTACGAAGCGTTATTCCCACCAGAAATGGCGGAGGTGAACCCGGCGATCCTCGCGGCGCTGTCGCCCAACGCCGATGAAAACCACGACTTCTTTTCCGGGTCCGGCTCGTCGTACGTGATGGGTAAAGCGGTGGAAACGCAAGACGAGGACTGGGATTTTTAATGAATGAATTAACGTTCATTAATTAACTCTGCATTTCATTATTTCCAGCCGAATATTCCACGACGTACTACACTGTAATTTCCCCGTCATATTCGCCTGAATCACACCGATTCAGGCGAAATTCTCCCATGCAACAGCAAAAAATTGAGAAAAATTCAAACCGCCCTCAGCCCTTTATTCATGGGAAATTCAGCCGTTTCGCTTGCGGCAAAATTCCGGCCTCAGGCCGGTCCAGGGTTGTCTCAGATTCTGAGTATGTTAGGGTAATGCCAGTTAACTATTTACCATGGTAATCATATCGACATAAACAAATAACAGGACACTCTCTATTGCATGGCAATTAAATTAGAAGTGAAAAATCTTTATAAAGTATTTGGCGAGCACCCGCAGCGCGCATTCAAATATATTGAGAAAGGCCTTACGAAAGAGCAAATTCTGGAAAAAACCGGGCTATCGCTTGGCGTTAAAGACGCCAGTCTGGCCATTGAAGAAGGCGAGATTTTTGTCATCATGGGATTATCCGGTTCGGGTAAATCCACTATGGTTCGCCTTCTCAATCGCCTGATTGAACCCACCCGCGGACAGGTGCTGATAGACGGCGTGGATATCGCCAGAATATCAGACGCCGAACTCCGTGAGGTGCGCAGAAAGAAAATTGCGATGGTGTTTCAGTCATTTGCACTGATGCCGCACATGACGGTACTCGATAATACCGCCTTTGGCATGGAGTTAGCCGGCACGCCCGCTCAGGAACGTCAGGAAAAAGCCCTTGATGCACTGCGTCAGGTCGGGCTGGAAAATTATGCTCATGCGTATCCGGATGAACTCTCCGGCGGTATGCGTCAGCGTGTGGGATTAGCGCGCGCATTAGCGATTAATCCGGACATCTTATTAATGGACGAAGCCTTCTCGGCGCTCGATCCCTTAATTCGCACCGAGATGCAGGATGAGCTGGTAAAATTACAGGCCAAACATCAGCGCACCATTGTTTTTATTTCTCACGATCTGGATGAAGCCATGCGTATTGGCGACCGTATCGCCATTATGCAAAATGGTGAAGTGGTGCAGGTCGGCACACCGGATGAAATTCTCAATAATCCGGCGAATGATTATGTGCGCACCTTCTTCCGCGGCGTGGATATTAGCCACGTATTCAGTGCGAAAGATATTGCCCGTCGAACACCAAACGGCATTATTCGTAAAACGCCAGGTTTTGGCCCGCGCTCCGCGCTGAAGCTGTTGCAGGACGAAGACCGTGAATACGGTTATCTGGTTGAACGCGGCAATAAATTTGTCGGCGTGGTCTCCATCGACTCTCTGAAAACCGCCCTGAGCGAAAACCAGGGAATCGATGCGGCGTTGATTGACGCTCCGCTTGCCGTGGACGCCGAAACGCCGCTCAGCGAGTTGCTCTCTCACGTGGGTCAGGCGCCGTGCGCCGTGCCGGTCGTCGGTGAAGAACAACAGTACGTTGGCATCATCTCAAAACGGATGCTGCTACAGGCTTTAGATCGCGAGGGGACAAACAATGGCTGATCAATCAAACCCATGGGGCACCACTGAAGCAGCGGACAGCGCGGCGCAATCTGCCGATGCGTGGGGGTCGACGCCTGCGCCTGCCGATGGCGGCGGCGCGGCAGACTGGCTCAACAGCGCACCAGCGCCTGCCCCAGAGCATTTCAATATTATGGATCCGTTCCACAAGACGCTGATCCCGCTGGATAGCTGGGTAACGGAGGGGATCGACTGGGTCGTTACCCACTTCCGTCCGGTGTTCCAGGGGATCCGCATCCCGGTGGATTACATCCTGAACGGCTTCCAGCAGCTGATGCTGGGCATGCCCGCGCCGGTGGCGATTATCCTGTTCTCGCTGATCGCATGGCAGTTCGGCAGCGCGGGTATGGGGATCGCCACGCTCATCTCCCTGATTGCCATCGGCGCGATTGGCGCGTGGTCTCAGGCGATGATCACCCTGGCGCTGGTGCTGACCGCCCTGCTGTTCTGCGTGGTGATCGGCCTGCCGATGGGGATCTGGCTGGCGCGCAGCCCCAGGGCCGCGAAGATTATCCGCCCGCTGCTGGATGCGATGCAGACCACGCCAGCGTTCGTTTACCTGGTGCCTATCGTGATGCTGTTCGGCATCGGTAACGTACCGGGGGTGGTCGTGACCATTATCTTCGCCCTGCCACCGATTATTCGCCTGACCATTCTGGGCATTAACCAGGTGCCTGCGGATCTGATAGAGGCATCGCGCTCGTTCGGCGCCAGCCCGCGTCAGATGCTGTTTAAGGTTCAGCTTCCGCTGGCGATGCCGACCATTATGGCAGGTGTTAACCAGACGCTGATGCTGGCGCTGTCGATGGTGGTGATCGCCTCGATGATTGCCGTTGGCGGGTTAGGTCAGATGGTACTTCGCGGCATTGGCCGTCTCGATATGGGGCTGGCGACCGTCGGCGGCGTCGGGATTGTGATCCTCGCCATCATTCTTGACCGCCTGACCCAGGCTGTCGGTCGTGATTCACGTAGTCGCGGCAACCGTCGCTGGTACACCACCGGCCCTGTCGGGTTACTCACCCGCCCATTTACAAAATAAGGAACAACGATGCGACATAACGTACTTTTTGCCACAGCGTTTGCGACCCTTGTCTCCACCAGCGCAGTTGCCGCTGACCTGCCGGGCAAAGGCATTACCGTGCAGCCGGTGCAGAGCACCATTTCGGAAGAGTCCTTCCAGACCCAGATTGTCAGCCGTGCGCTGGAGAAACTGGGCTATACGGTGAATACCGCCAGCGAAGTGGATTACAACGTGGGCTATACCTCCATTGCCTCCGGTGACGCCACCTTTACCGCCGTGAACTGGCAGCCGCTGCACGACGACATGTATGCCGCCGCAGGCGGTGACAAGAAATTCTACCGCGAAGGCACCTTTGTGACCGGCGCTGCGCAGGGATATCTGATCGACAAGAAAACCGCCGATAAATATCACATCACCAATATTGAACAGCTGAAAGATCCGAAGATCGCAAAACTGTTTGATACCAACGGTGACGGTAAAGCCGACATGATGGGCTGTTCGCCGGGCTGGGGCTGTGAAGCGGTGATTAACCACCAGAACAAAGCCTTCGATCTGGCGAAGACCGTCGACGTGAGCCACGGCAATTACTCTGCGATGATGGCCGACACCATCGCCCGCTTTAAAGAAGGCAAGCCGGTGATCTACTACACCTGGACGCCGTACTGGGTGAGCGACGTGCTGAAGCCGGGCAAAGACGTGGTGTGGTTGCAGGTGCCCTTCTCCTCCCTGCCAGGCGAGCAGAAAGATATCGATACCAAACTGCCAAACGGCATGAACTATGGCTTCCCGGTGAACACCATGCATATTGTGGCGAACAAAGCCTGGGCCGAGAAAAACCCGGCGGCGGCGAAGCTGTTCTCGGTGATGAAACTGCCGCTGGCAGACATTAACGCCCAGAACGCGATGATGCACGCGGGTAAATCATCCGAAGCTGATATCAAAGGCCACGTGGATGGCTGGATCAAAGCCCACCAGCAGCAGTTCGATGGCTGGGTGAAAGAGGCGCTTGAGGCGCAGAAGTAAAAAACACAACCCTTACCCCTCACCCTAACCCTCTCCCCAAAGGGGAGAGGGGACTTTATACATCCTCTCCCCTTTGGGGAGAGGGCCGGGGTGAGGGGCTTAACCGCACAATCCACCACGTAACAATTCCCCAACATTCACCATCATTGGTTATTATGTTTCCGGAAAAATAATCACTTAACTCACGATTCCTGAAACTAATGACAAAAACAACTCAAGGGCTTAGCCCCGCACTCATCCTTTTAATGTCCGTGGCAACGGGTCTGGCCGTCGCCAGCAACTATTACGCACAACCACTGCTCGACACCATCGCACGCGCCTTCGATCTTTCAGCCAGCTCCGCCGGGTTTATTGTCACCGCCGCACAGCTCGGCTATGCGGCCGGGCTGCTGTTCCTGGTGCCATTAGGCGATATGTTTGAGCGCCGGATGCTTATCGTCTCCATGACGCTGCTGGCGGCGGGCGGGATGTTGATCACCGCCAGCAGCCAGTCGTTAACGATGATGATTATCGGCACCGCGCTGACGGGGCTGTTCTCGGTGGTGGCGCAAATTCTGGTTCCCCTCGCCGCGACGCTGGCTTCCCCGGAAAAACGCGGCAAAGTGGTCGGCACTATCATGAGCGGCCTGCTGCTGGGCATCCTGCTGGCGCGAACCGTTGCCGGGCTGCTGGCGAGCCTCGGCGGCTGGCGCACCGTTTACTGGGTGGCGAGCGTGCTGATGGTTATCATGGCGCTGGCCCTGTGGCGCGGCCTGCCAAGGGTGAAGCAGGAAAATCACCTGAACTATCCGCAGCTCCTCGCCTCCGTTTTCAGCCTCTTTACCCGGGATAAACTCCTGCGCACGCGCGCCATTCTGGGGTGTCTCACCTTCGCTAACTTCAGCATCTTATGGACGTCGATGGCGTTTCTGCTCGCCGCGCCGCCGTTTAACTACTCAGAAGGCGTGATTGGCCTGTTCGGGCTGGCAGGCGCGGCTGGCGCACTGGGCGCGCGCCCGGCGGGTGGGCTGGCCGACAAAGGCAAATCTCATATGACCACCTCCGCAGGGCTGGTTTTACTCCTGCTCTCCTGGGCGGCCATCTGGTACGGACACGTCTCTGTGCTGGCGCTGATTGTCGGTATTCTGGTGCTCGACCTCACCGTGCAGGGTGTACATATCACCAACCAGACCGTGATTTACCGCGTGAAGCCGGATGCCCGTAACCGTCTGACGGCCGGGTACATGACCAGCTACTTTATCGGCGGCGCGGCGGGTTCGCTAATCTCAGCCTCCGCCTGGCAGCATGCGGGCTGGACGGGCGTATGCGCCATCGGCGCCATCGTCGCGGCGATAAATCTGCTGGTATGGTGGCGCGGCTATCACCGTCAGGAAGCAATTCACTAAGTTTTACATTGCTTTGGGCCCCCTGGGGTGTAAAGGGGGCCTGCATCTGTTAAGGTAACGGTAATCATTTATCCCAGAAATTTTACTGTGGGTGACATATTTACTACCGGCATGAATAGTTCAGACCCCTGTCCTCACATCCCCTCTTTCGCGGGTACACACCCCACGCTCTCTGTGCTCACCGGGTCACGGATTTACCCGGCGCTTTCTGATGGTGACATACGTTTGGCGGATATAACCGCACAAATAATTCATTTACATTATTTGTCACTGTCGTTACTATATCGGCTGTAATTAATGAGGTTATGCCCAAAATGGATAGTTCGTTTACGCCCATTGAACAAATGCTTAAGTTCCGCGCCAGTCGTCATGAGGATTTCCCGTATCAGGAAATCCTGCTGACCCGCCTGTGCATGCACATGCAGGGTAAGCTGCTGGAAAATCGTAACAAGATGCTGAAAGCGCAGGGGATTAACGAGACGTTGTTTATGGCGTTAATTACGCTGGAGTCTCAGGAAAATCACAGCATTCAGCCGTCGGAACTGAGCTGTGCGCTGGGGTCATCCCGTACCAATGCGACCCGTATCGCGGATGAACTGGAAAAGCGCGGCTGGATTGAACGCCGTGAAAGCGATAACGATCGCCGCTGCCTGCATCTGCAACTGACCGAGAAAGGTCACGAATTCTTGCGCGAAGTGCTGCCACCGCAGCACAACTGCCTGCACCAGCTCTGGTCTGCCCTCAGCACCGCCGAGCGCGACCAGCTTGAGCACATTACTCGCAAGCTGCTCACCCGTCTGGACCAGATGGATGAAGACGGCGTCATCCTTGAGGCGCTGCGCTAACGCGACGATCCGCTCAACATTCCAGATTGCTAAAAAGAAAAACTGACAGGCCAGCACGTGAAACTGCTGGCCTTTCTGACAACAGGTCGGCTCAGCCGATGTGAAAATAAAAAGATCGTGGAGAACAACAATGAGCGCAAATGCGGAGAACACCCTCCCGCAGCAACCGGCCAACAAAAAGGGCAAACGTAAGAGCGCCCTTATTCTGCTGACCTTGCTCTTTATTATTATTGCCGTGGCATATGGGATCTATTGGTTTTTAGTCTTGCGTCATGTTGAAGAGACAGACGATGCATACGTGGCAGGGAATCAGGTTCAAATCATGGCCCAGGTGTCAGGCAGCGTGACGAAAGTCTGGGCTGATAACACCGACTTTGTGAAAAAAGGCGATGTGCTGGTCACGCTCGACCCGACCGACGCCCAACAGGCGTTTGAAAAAGCACAGACGGCGCTGGCCTCCAGCGTTCGCCAGACCCGCCAGCTGATGATCAACAGCAAGCAGCTTCAGGCCAATATCGACGTGCAGAAAACGGCCCTGGCTCAGGCGCAGAGCGACCTCAATCGTCGTGTTCCTCTCGGCACCGCCAACCTGATTGGCCGTGAAGAGTTGCAGCACGCCCGCGACGCGGTGGCCAGCGCACAGGCGCAACTGGACGTGGCGATCCAACAGTACAACGCTAATCAGGCGATGGTGCTGGGTACCTCTCTGGAAAACCAGCCAGCGGTGAAACAGGCGGCGACCGAAGTGCGTAACGCATGGCTTGCCCTGCAACGTACCAAAATCGTCAGCCCGATGACCGGCTACGTTTCCCGTCGTTCCGTACAGCCAGGGGCGCAGATTAGCACCACCACGCCGCTGATGGCGGTCGTTCCGGCAAACAATCTGTGGGTCGATGCGAACTTCAAAGAGACCCAGCTGGCGCATATGCGTATCGGCCAGACCGCGACCGTGGTCAGCGATATTTACGGCGATGACGTCAAGTACACCGGAAAAGTGGTCGGTCTGGACATGGGGACCGGCAGCGCGTTCAGCCTGCTGCCTGCACAGAACGCCACCGGCAACTGGATCAAAGTGGTACAGCGCTTGCCTGTGCGTATCGAGCTGGATCCTAAGCAGCTGGCAGACCATCCGCTGCGAATTGGCCTTTCCACGCTGGTGACGGTCGATACCGCCAACCGCGACGGTCAGATCCTCGCAAGCCAGGTGCGCAGTACGCCAGCTTATGAAAGTAACGCCCGTGAAATTAGCCTCGATCCGGTCAATAAGCTGATCGATGACATCGTGAAGGCAAACGCCGGTTAAGCCGAAGGTGAGCGTTATGCAACAGCAAAAGCCGCAAAAACCGCTGGAGGGGGCGCAGCTGGTCATTATGACCATTGCGCTGTCGCTGGCGACATTCATGCAGGTGCTGGACTCCACCATCGCAAACGTGGCGATCCCTACGATCGCCGGGAACCTTGGCTCATCGCTGAGCCAGGGGACCTGGGTCATTACCTCGTTCGGGGTGGCGAACGCCATCTCCATTCCCATCACCGGCTGGCTGGCGAAGCGCGTCGGTGAAGTGAAGCTGTTCCTCTGGTCGACGATCCTGTTCGTGCTGGCCTCCTGGGCCTGCGGCATGTCCAGCAGCCTGACGATGCTGATTTTCTTCCGCGTCATCCAGGGGATTGTCGCCGGGCCGTTGATTCCGCTGTCGCAGAGTTTGCTGCTGAACAACTATCCGCCCGCCAAGCGCTCCATCGCGCTCGCGCTGTGGTCGATGACGGTGATCGTCGCCCCAATTTGCGGGCCAATCCTCGGCGGCTATATCAGCGATAACTATCACTGGGGCTGGATCTTCTTCATCAACGTGCCCATCGGTGCGCTGGTGGTGCTGATGACGCTACAGTCTCTGCGTGGTCGCGAAACGCGGACCGAACAGCGGCGGATCGACGGCATCGGGCTGGCACTGCTGGTTGTCGGCATCGGCAGCCTGCAAATCATGCTCGACCGCGGCAAAGAGCTGGACTGGTTTGCCTCTACGGAAATCATTGTGCTGACGGTGGTCGCCGTGGTGGCCATCAGCTTCCTGATTGTCTGGGAGCTGACGGACGATAATCCGATAGTCGACCTCTCGCTGTTTAAATCGCGAAACTTCACCATCGGCTGCCTCTGTATCAGTCTCGCCTATATGCTCTACTTCGGCGCGATTGTTCTGCTGCCGCAGCTGTTGCAGGAGGTGTACGGCTATACCGCAACCTGGGCGGGGCTGGCCTCCGCGCCGGTGGGGTTAATTCCGGTTCTGCTGTCGCCGATTATTGGCCGTTTCGCCCATAAGCTCGACATGCGCAGGCTGGTGACGTTCAGCTTCATCATGTACGCCGTGTGCTTCTACTGGCGCGCGTATACGTTTGAACCGGGAATGGACTTTGGCGCCTCCGCGTGGCCGCAGTTTATTCAGGGCTTCGCCGTAGCGTGCTTCTTTATGCCGCTGACCACCATTACGCTTTCCGGCTTACCGCCTGAGCGGATGGCGGCGGCATCGAGCCTGTCGAACTTCACCCGTACGCTGGCGGGCTCCATCGGGACTTCGATCACCACCACGCTGTGGACCAACCGGGAATCGATGCACCATGCTCAACTCACCGAAGCGGTGCACCCGTTCAACCCTAACGCTCAGCAGATGTATAGCCAGCTTGAGGGGATGGGGATGACGGAGCAGCAGGCGTCCGGCTGGCTTGCCCAGCAGATCACCAACCAGGGGCTGATTATCTCGGCAAACGAGATTTTCTGGATATCGGCGGGGATCTTCATCGTCCTGCTGGGGCTGGTGTGGTTTGCCAAACCACCGTTTGGGGCCGGTAGCGGGGGCGGTGGGGCGCACTAGCCCTGTGCACGGGTTGCCGGGTGGCGGCTACGCCTTACCCGGCCTACGATCGTAGGCCCGGTAAGCGCAGCGCCACCGGGCAACAATCGCCCCCCTTGTCCAAAACGCGACAGCGATTGTCAGTTCCGATAAAGCAGCGCGCCTGAAATCGATTCACGATAGTGAAAAGACAACAGGAGTGCACCATGCTGAACACACCCGCCGAAAAATACCAGCCTTACCCCACCCTTTCGTTGCCCGACCGCCGCTGGCCGGAGCAGATTATCACCCGCGCCCCGCGCTGGCTCTCGACCGACTTACGCGACGGTAACCAGGCGCTGGCCGAGCCGATGGACAGCGCGCGCAAGCTGCAATTCTGGGATCTGCTGCTGAGCTGCGGGTTTAAAGAAATCGAAGTCGCCTTCCCGTCCGCCTCGCAGACGGACTTCAATTTTGTGCGTCAGCTGATTGAGGAGAACCGCATCCCGGATGACGTCACCATTCAGGTGTTAACGCAGGCGCGGGACGATCTTATCCGTCGCACTTTCGACTCCCTGCGCGGCGCGAAGCAGGCCACCGTTCACCTGTATAACGCCACCGCCCCGCTGTTCCGCCGTCTGGTATTCGGCATGGAGAAAGCGCAAATCGTCGAGCTGGCGACGCGCGCGACGCGCCTGATTCGTCAGCTGTGTGAAGAGAACCCTGACACCCGCTGGCAGTACGAGTACTCCCCGGAAACCTTCTGCTTTACCGAACCGGAGTTTGCGCTGGAGATTTGTGAAGCCGTGGCGGAGATCTGGCAGCCGTGCGCGGCGCGTCCGATGATCGTCAACCTGCCCGCTACCGTCGAGGTGAGCACGCCGAACGTCTATGCCGACCAGATCGAGTATTTCTGCCGCCACTTCAGCCGCCGCAGTGACGTCTGTATCAGCGTGCACCCGCATAACGATCGCGGTACCGGCGTCGCCAGCGCAGAGCTGGCCGTCATGGCCGGGGCTGACCGCGTGGAGGGCTGCCTGTTTGGTAACGGTGAGCGCACGGGCAACGTCTGCCTGGTGACGCTGGCGATGAACCTCTACAGCCAGGGCATTAGCCCGAATCTGGATTTCAGTGATATGAATCGGGTGGTTGAAACGGTAGAAACCTGCAACCAGCTGCCCGTCCATCCGCGCCATCCGTGGGCGGGTCGTCTGGCTTACACCGCCTTCTCCGGCTCGCACCAGGATGCCATCAAGAAAGGTTTCGATGCCCGTAAGCCTGGCGAACGCTGGGAGATGCCCTATCTGCCCGTCGACCCGCAGGATATTGGCTGTACCTATGAAGCGGTGATCCGCGTGAACAGCCAGTCAGGAAAAAGCGGAAGCGCCTGGCTTATTGAGCAAAACCACGGCCTGAAATTGCCTCGCGCCCTGCAACAGGATTTTAGCCAGCACGTGCAGCAGGAAACGGATAACCATGGAAAAGAGATGACGCAGAATGCGCTCTGGCAGCTGTTCCGCGCCCGCTACGGCCTGGTGGCGAGCCCGCCATTAGCGCTGCAATCGTACCGCAGCGACAGCCAGCAGGACGGCCAGCTGCGGCTGACGGCAAGCGTCGCCACGCAAGGGGGCACCCGCCAGCTGGAAGGCCAGGGAAACGGTTTGCTCTCCGCCGCCGCTCACGGCTTAAGCCGCTGGATCAACGCACCGTTTGTGATCAAGGATTATCACGAACATACGTTAGGCGAACGCAGCGACAGCCGCTCGGTGGCCTATATCCGCTGCCTATTCCAGGATGGGACCAGCCGCTGGGGCGTGGGCATCGACAGCGACGTGGCACGCGCGTCGATTCAGGCGCTTTTTAACGCAGTCAGTCGTTCCTGAAGTAATCGCTGGGTGAGAGACCCATCACCCGACGAAACATTGCCGTAAAGGCGCTGTGGCTGCCATACCCCAGATCCAGCGCCACGCGTAATACCGGCTGGCCCTGCGCCAGCCGCACCAAGGCTTCCAGCAGTCGCGCCCTTCTCACCCACTCGCCGTAGCTCAGGCCTGTCTGCTGCTGAAAATGACGGTTCAGCGTGCGTTCGCTCATCCCCACAATACCTGCGGCCTGGGCGCTGCTCCAGCTTTCTCCCGGGGCCATTCGAATCTGCTGGCAGAGGTGGCGCAGCGCTTCGCTTTCCGGCTCGGGCAGGTGAAACGGCAGTACCGGCATGAGGCGAATTTCATCGAGGATCAGCTCATAAACACGTTCATCGCGGCTTCCGGGTGCGTAAGATTCAGGAAGCGTAAGGGAGGTCAGGATCAGCTCGCGCAGCAGGGGCGAGATCTGCACGATCTGGCAGGTCGCCGGGAGATCGGCGCGCGCCAGCGGGTCGATAAACAGCGTGCGGGCAGCAACGTTGCCGGTGATGCGCAAGGCGTGCTGCGTACCCGCAGGTAGCCAGACGCCGCGACCGGGCGGCACCACCCAGCAGCCGGATGCGGTATCGACCCGCACGACGCCGGTGAGGCTGTGCAGGAGCTGCGCGCAGTCGTGCTGATGCCACGGCTCGCTGTCGCCATGAGCATAATCATGCGAAAACGGCACAAGCGGGCGATGGGTAAAGGAGAAGGTGGTGGTTGTCGTCATCAGGATTGTAGGCCCGGTCAGCGAAGCGCCACCGGGCATCCACAGGCACGATACTAAATGTGCAGTTCCTGAAGTTTTTCTTTTGGCAGGGCCAGCTCGTCATTGCTGTTTACACGAACATCACGTTCGATGATATGACGGGCAATCTCCTGAGCTTCTTCCAGAGAGTGCATCTGGTAAGTGCCGCACTGGTAAACGTTCAGCTCAGGGATCTGGTTCTGCTCTTTCACCTTCAGCACGTCTTCCATCGCCGCTTTCCACGCATCCGCGACGCGTTTCTCATCAGGCTGACCAATCAGGCTCATGTAGAAACCGGTGCGGCAGCCCATCGGAGAGATATCGATGATCTCCACGCCGTTGCCGTTCAGGTGGTCGCGCATGAATCCGGCGAACAGGTGTTCCAGCGTGTGAATGCCTTTCTCTGGCATCACTTCTTTATTAGGCACGCAGAAGCGCAGGTCGAAAACGGTGATCGTGTCGCCGTGCGGCGTGTTCATGGTCTTCGCCACGCGGACTGCTGGTGCTTCCATACGGGTATGGTCGACAGTAAAGCTATCTAATAACGGCATACGTCCCCTCCGATAGTGATTTTTTTAAAATAAACTGAACTCTTCTACAGAATGCGCGTCTGAGTATATGAAAGACGCGCATTTGTTATCATCATCCCTGAATTCAGAGATGTATATTTTGGCCACAGCGATGTGGCCTTTTTCTTTTGGTTCAGGCCTGCTTCGCCAGAAACGCCTCAAACGACTCCGTATCCGCCGCTTCGACCTCTTTCTGACGCACAACGGACGCATCACGCTCTGCCACAAAATCCGCTTCGCTCAGGATCTCTAACGGCTCCTGCATCAGCATCTCACGGTACTCCGCTGAGAGTGAACGCCCTGTGCCACCAATTCCCTGCTCAATCATAGAACGCAGAATACGTGCTGAGAATGTCAGTTCCGGGTTATCAAAGCTTTCAACCAGTTCGTCGCAGACCTTCTGGTAAGCTTCGCCGCCGTACACGCTGTCCAGCGTCTGGGCTACGCGCTTCAGGTCATGGAACAGATCCTTCCCTACCTTAGACAGTGGGAACTGAGCCGTTTCACAGCCAATACCTAACGTCAGACCCGGCTTGCGCCCTTCCAGAATCACGCGATTCCAGTTGGCACGGGTACACAGCAGTTCGTCGGAACTCATTTCCGGCGCATCCGCCAGTACGCACCAGACCATAAACAGGTCAAGGAAGCGAACCTGCTGTTCGTCAACGCCAATCGGTGAGAACGGGTTGATATCCAGCGAGCGCACTTCAATGTATTCGATCCCGCCGCGCTGTAGCGCATCCGACGGTGTTTCACCGCTGCGCGTCACGCGCTTCGGACGAATCGGCGCATACAGTTCATTTTCAATCTGCAACACGTTAGTGTTAATTTGCAGGCGCTTACCGTCTTTTTCGAGGCCGATTTTTTCGTACTCTTCCGACGGGGTTTTTATCGCCCGCTTCAAGCCTGCCACATATTCGTGCAGATCGTTAAACGTAATTCCGAGATTACTTTGCGATTTATTGGTATAGCCAAGGTCGCTCAGGCGCAGGGAGGTCGCGTACGGCAGGTAATACATACCACATTCGGTCTTCTCGAACGGCAGCGTGGTCGGTTTCCCTTGCAGGAATGATGAACAGATGGCCGGGGACGCGCCGAACAGATACGGAATAACCCAGCCAAAACGGTAGTAGTTGCGGATCAGGCGGAAGTAGCCCGCGGAGATCGCTTCTTTATCCGTTTCACCGCACTTCGCCTGCCAGAACGCCATCGGCAGCGAAAAGTTGTAGTGCACGCCAGAGATCGTCTGCATCAGTGCGCCGTAGCGATTTTTCAGTCCTTCGCGATACAGCGTTTTCAGCCGACCAATATTCGAGGTGCCGTACTGCGCCAGCTCGATATCCTGCCCCTGCTCGATATAGCACGGCATGCTGAGCGGCCACATACGCTCGTCGCCGAGGTTGCGGGCGGTGAAGCGATGCACGTCGCGCATGATCGTCAGCATATGATCAATATCACCGTCTACTGGCGTGATGAACTCCAGCAGCGCTTCGGCGAAATCGGTTGTGATCCATTTATGTGTCAGCGCCGAGCCTAACGCCTTCGGGTGTCCCGTAGTCGCTAAGCTACCATCCGCATTTACGCGCAGCGTTTCGCGCTCAAGCCCACGCTGAATACCCTTCAGTGCCTGAGGGTGATTTTCCAGCCAGGCCATCGCCTGTGATACGTCCGGGATCAATTTGACCTCCCGCCTGTCAAAAAATTGTCACTCAGCATAATTGTAATGGTTGACGATTGAAGGTCGCGAATTCATTCCACCAATTAGTGCCACCACGTCATACCCTGTAGTGTTACCCATGCCAGTAAAACATAGCGTAACGCCTTGCCAAGGCACAAAAAAAAGAGCACCGGTCCCCAGGAAATGCGCATCCATCCCGCCAGCAGACACAGTAAATCGCCTATTACAGGCATCCAGCTTAATAACAGCGTGGCAGCGCCATAGCGTTTTAGCCAGCCCACTGCCTTTTCCTGCCAGCGAGATTTTTCGCGTAGCGGAAAGAAACGTCCAAGAATAACGTTAGTCAGCCCTCCAAGGCTATTACCCATTGTTGCTATTAAGACCAGCAACCAGGGCTGACTTACGCCGGACAACAGCATCGCCACCAGCACCACTTCCGAATTCCCCGGTAAGAGGGTGGAGCTTAAAAAACTGCTGGCGAATAATGAAGCGAGTGACAGCGCGTCACTCACAGTAAGCGAACGTCCACCGCCGCCATTCCGGCATCACGCGCGGCCTGAATGCCAAAATCAGCATCTTCAAACACCACGCATTTTGCAGGTGGAACACCCATTAATTCTGCACAGAGCAGGAAGGTATCCGGTGCGGGTTTGTGATGTTTAACATGATCGGCGGCAACGACGGCAGAAAAATAGTGGCGCAGGCCAAGGTGGTTGAGTAGCGCTTCAGCAATCGCGCTCTCGCTGCCCGTACCGACAGACATAGGACGACGCCCGTGCCACTCCTTGACGACGTCAATGAGTGGTAAAGGCTGCACGGTGTCTAACAGTATGGCTTTTACCGCGTCGGTTTTTTCACGCGCGAGCTGATGCGGGTCGAGATCGGCCTGATTCAGCTCAATCACGGCCTGTGCGATACGCCAGGTGGGCGATCCATTGAGGGCAATCATCGCCTGTAAATCGAAACGCATACCGTAACGGCCCAGGACTTCGGTCCAGGCCTGACGATGCGTGGGTTCGGTATCCAGGAGGGTGCCGTCCATGTCGAAGATCAAACCGTCATACTGTGCGTACATCGTGCTCTCGCTAAACGATTAACAAAGCATTACTTTATCGTAAAAGGGGATTTTTGTCGCTGATTGCGAAGTGATAACAATGAGAGTGATTAAGAACTAAACATCGAAGGGGATCACAAGAAGAGATGGTGCATCCGGGAGGATTCGAACCTCCGACCGCTCGGTTCGTAGCCGAGTACTCTATCCAGCTGAGCTACGGATGCATCGGGATTTACTGCTGTACTTCTCGATACTCATATCACTTCAAAAGCAATATGAAGTAAAAAATGGTGCATCCGGGAGGATTCGAACCTCCGACCGCTCGGTTCGTAGCCGAGTACTCTATCCAGCTGAGCTACGGATGCATCGGGATTTACTACTGTACTGCTCGATATTCATATCACTTCGAAAGCAATATGAAGTAATAGATGGTGCATCCGGGAGGATTCGAACCTCCGACCGCTCGGTTCGTAGCCGAGTACTCTATCCAGCTGAGCTACGGATGCAAAATGGCGGTGAGGCGGGGATTCGAACCCCGGATGCAGCTTTTGACCGCATACTCCCTTAGCAGGGGAGCGCCTTCAGCCTCTCGGCCACCTCACCACACAACGCCTCTTTCGAGTGCTTCGAGCAACTCGTTAAGAGCTTCTCGTCGCTGCGTGGCGCATATATTACTTTCTGGGACTTATAAGTCAAACAATTTTCCACATGCTTTTTTCGTTTGCACAATTCGCACCCAATTCGCATGTAAAAGCCGCAAAGAGAGTGTTTTATAAGCGGATTTTGCAGGCATCTTCACAGAATTGTGTTGAGAGAAGCGCGTCTTTTGGATGAGATAAGATTATGAGAGTGGTCAAAAACGAAGCGTTTGAAATAGAACGGTAACTTTATGCAGGAAAAATAGCAGGAGGGTTGCGTCTCGCCCGACAGCGAGACGCGACAATATCAGTAACTGGACTGCTGGGATTTTTCAGCCTGGATACGCTGGTAGATCTCTTCACGGTGGACAGATACTTCTTTAGGAGCGTTAACACCAATACGTACCTGGTTACCCTTTACCCCTAAAACTGTCACGGTGACCTCATCCCCAATCATGAGGGTCTCACCAACTCGACGAGTCAGAATCAGCATTCTTTGCTCCTTGAAAGATTAAAAGAGTCGGGTCTCTTGTATCCCGGCATTATCCATCATATAACGCCAAAAAGTAAGCGATGACAAACACGTAAAGTGTAAGCAGTCACGGCATCACATTCTGTTAAACGTAAGTTTAGCCGATATACACAAACTCAACCTGACTTTATCGTTATCGATAGCGCAGTGAGCAAGACGCCATAACGTTACCGCTATGGCGTCTGCTTGTGCTTTGTAGTTATTACAGTTTCGCGCTTACCCAGCTTTCAACGCTGGCTAATGCCGCGGGAAGTGCCGCCGCATCCGTACCACCGGCTTGCGCCATGTCCGGACGACCGCCACCTTTGCCACCCACCTGCTGGGCGACCATGCCAATCAGTTCCCCTGCTTTAACACGATCCGTCACATCCTTAGAGACGCCCGCAATCAGAGAAACCTTACCCTCTGCGACCGTTGCCAGCACGATAACCGTCGAACCAAGCTGGTTCTTCAGATCGTCGACCATGGTACGCAGCATCTTAGGCTCAACGCCCGCCAGATCGCTGACCAGCAGTTTGACGCCCTTAATGTCTACCGCTTTGCTGGAGAGGTTTGCGCTCTCCTGCGCCGCAGCCTGTTCTTTCAGCTGCTGGAGTTCTTTTTCCAGCTGACGGGTACGATCCAGCGCGACACGCACTTTTTCGCCCAGGTTCTGACTATCGCCTTTCAGCAACTGCGCGATCTCGTGCAGCTGGTCGCTCTGCGCATGCAGGCTGGCAATTGCGCCTTCCCCGGTCACCGCCTCAATACGGCGCACGCCTGCCGCCGTCCCCGACTCGGAAACGATGCGGAACAAGCCGATGTCACCGGTGCGGGATGCGTGAGTACCGCCACACAGTTCGGTAGAGAAGTCGCCCATGCTCAGCACGCGAACGCGGTCGTCATATTTCTCGCCAAACAGCGCCATCGCACCTTTCTTCTTCGCTGCCTCGAGATCCATGATGTGGGTTTCGATTGGCAGGTTACGACGGATCTGGGCATTCACCAGGTCTTCCACCGCACGAATTTCAGACGGCTTCATCGCTTCAAAATGCGAGAAGTCGAAACGCAGCACTTTGTCATTAACCAGAGAACCTTTCTGTGCAACGTGCGTACCCAGCACTTCGCGCAGGGCTGCGTGCATCAGGTGGGTTGCCGAGTGGTTCAGACGAATGCGCGCGCGGCGAGCTTCGTCAACGTTGGCCTGAACGCCCTCGCCCACTTTCAGAGAGCCGGAAACCAGTTTGCCCTGGTGACCAATTGCCTGACCGTATTTCTGGGTATCGCTTACGCTGAAACTGAAGCCATTGCCTTTCAGTTCGCCTTTATCGCCAACCTGGCCGCCCGATTCCGCATAGAACGGCGTTTTATCCAGGATAACAACCGCTTCCTGGCCCGCGCTAATGCTGTCTACGGCTTTACCGTCAACAAACAGCGCGGTCACGTTGCTGGTCAGGGCCAGCTCTTCGTAGCCTTTAAATTCAGACGCGCTATCAACACGGATCATCGCATTGTAGTCCGCGCCAAAACCGCTGGATTCACGCGCACGACGACGCTGCTCTTCCATTGCGGCTTCAAAGCCTGCTTCGTCAACTTTGATGTTGCGCTCGCGGCAAACGTCCGCGGTCAGGTCAACCGGGAAGCCATAGGTGTCGTACAGGCGGAAAGCGGTTTCGCCATCCAGCGTGTCGCCCTTGAGTTTCGCCAGCTCGTCGTCCAGCAGCGCCAGACCGCGCTCCAGCGTACGGGCAAACTGCTCTTCTTCGGTTTTCAGAACCTGTTCAACCTGCGCCTGCTGGCGTTTCAGCTCGTCACCGGCAGAGCCCATCACGCCAATCAGTGGCCCAACGAGTTTATAGAAGAAGGTGTCCTTCGCGCCCAGCATGTTGCCATGGCGGATCGCACGACGAATGATACGACGCAGCACATAGCCACGGTTTTCATTCGACGGGGTAACGCCGTCAGCAATCAGGAACGCACAGGAACGAATATGGTCTGCGATAACGCGCAGTGATTTGTTGCTCAGATCGGTTGCGCCCGTTACCTCAGCAACGGCTTTGATCAGGGTGCTGAACAGGTCAATCTCATAGTTGGAGTTAACGTGTTGCAGAACGGCCGCGATACGCTCAAGGCCCATACCGGTATCTACGGACGGTTTTGGCAGCGGCTCCATGGTGCCGTCGGCCTGACGGTTGAACTGCATGAAGACGATGTTCCAGATCTCAATGTAGCGATCGCCATCTTCTTCCGCGCTTCCCGGAGGGCCACCCCAGATGTGGTCGCCATGATCGTAGAAGATCTCGGTGCACGGACCGCAAGGGCCGGTGTCGCCCATCTGCCAGAAGTTATCAGACGCGTAAGGCGCGCCTTTGTTGTCACCGATACGGATGATACGTTCGCGCGGGATACCCACTTCTTTTTCCCAGATGTCGAACGCTTCGTCATCGGTCTCATACACGGTCACCCACAGACGCTCTTTCGGCAGATTGAACCAGTTTTCACCGGTCAGCAGTTCCCACGCGTATTGAATGGCGTCGTGTTTGAAATAGTCGCCGAAGCTGAAGTTACCCAGCATTTCGAAGAAGGTGTGGTGGCGCGCGGTGTAACCGACGTTTTCCAGATCGTTGTGTTTACCGCCCGCACGCACGCAACGCTGTGAGGTTGTGGCGCGGGAATAATTACGCTTGTCGAGACCAAGGAACACATCCTTGAACTGGTTCATCCCGGCGTTGGTAAACAGCAGAGTCGGGTCATTGTTCGGTACCAGGGAGCTGCTGGCAACAACCTGGTGTCCCTTACTATGGAAAAAATCGAGAAACGCCTGACGGATCTCAGCGGTGCTCTTGCTCATAATTATCCTGAAATCAAGCTAACGAAATGTCGCAGCAGATCTGTATCTGTAAACAGTTGGACGGACCAGCTACTGGAAAAAGTGGGAATAAGATAAGTTTTCTTTAGTGGGAAGTAAAATCCCGCATGCGTTCAATCGGTAAAATTACGCCAGATATCCTGAATATCTTCCATCAGGAAGCCGCGGTAGAGCAAAAAGCGCTGGATTTTAACTTTTTCTGAAAATTCACGCGGCAGCGGCTCACCGTACTTTCGTACCGCCTGCTCACGCGCCAGTTCGCACCAGTCAATTTCACTTTCGCGCATGGCTTTTTCAATCGATTCACGAGCTACCCCTTTCTGGTTCAGCTCCTGGCGGATACGCGCTGGCCCATAGCCTTTACGACCACGGCTGGCAAGAAAGCGAGCGGCAAAACGGCCGTCATCCAGATAGTGATGCTCGTAGCACCAGGCAACCACGCGGTCATAATCTTCCGCGGTGGCATCAATATCTTCCGGACCGTTTTTGCTCATGACGGGCGCTGACAGTTTCCGCCGCAGCTCCTGTTCGCTATGGTCACGCACGGCAAGAATACGCACGGCCCGATCCAGCAAGCGTGAGTAGGCTGGTCGGCGTGATGTCGGTTCACTCATAAAAAACCTGTCGATTCAGAAATGCAAAAAGGGCCGCATCAGCAGCCCTTCATTTTTATCCGAGAGGATTAAAAGTCTTCGTTGGTTTCTTCAGCATCCGCGCCGTCGACCACGAAATCAGGTTTAGAGTCCTGGTTGTTCAGCAGGAGTTCACGCACCTTCTTCTCAATCTCTTTCGCCGCCGCCGGGTTCTCTTTCAGCCAGGAGATAGCATTCGCTTTACCCTGACCAATCTTGTCACCGTTGTAGCTGTACCATGCGCCCGCTTTTTCAATCAGCTTCTCTTTCACGCCCAGGTCAACCAGCTCGCCGAGGAAGTTGATACCTTCGCCGTAGAGGATCTGGAACTCAGCCTGTTTGAACGGTGCTGCGATTTTGTTCTTCACAACCTTCACGCGGGTTTCGCTACCGACTACGTTATCCCCTTCTTTCACCGCACCGATACGGCGGATATCCAGACGGACAGAAGCGTAGAATTTCAGAGCGTTACCGCCGGTGGTGGTTTCCGGGTTACCGAACATTACACCAATTTTCATACGGATCTGGTTGATGAAGATCAGCAGCGTATTGGACTGCTTCAGGTTACCCGCCAGCTTACGCATCGCCTGGCTCATCATACGTGCCGCGAGGCCCATGTGAGAGTCACCGATTTCACCTTCAATTTCCGCTTTTGGCGTCAGCGCCGCAACGGAGTCGACGATGATCACGTCAACCGCGCCTGAGCGCGCCAGCGCGTCACAAATTTCCAGTGCCTGCTCGCCGGTGTCCGGCTGGGAGCACAGCAGGTTGTCGATATCAACGCCCAGTTTACGGGCATAGACCGGGTCCAGCGCGTGCTCGGCATCGATAAACGCACAGGTTTTACCTTCGCGCTGTGCCGCCGCAACAACCTGCAACGTCAGGGTAGTTTTACCCGAGGATTCCGGACCGTAGATTTCTACGATACGGCCCATCGGCAAACCGCCAGCGCCCAGTGCGATATCAAGAGAAAGCGAACCAGTGGAGATAGTTTCCACATCCATGGAACGGTCTTCACCCAGGCGCATGATGGAGCCTTTACCGAATTGCTTTTCGATCTGGCCCAGTGCTGCCGCCAACGCTTTCTGTTTGTTTTCGTCGATAGCCATTATTACTCCTGTCATGCCGGGAGAAGCAACTGCGCTTCACCATGGACTTCTGTTCTGTTGAGGCAATTATACTGTATAGTCATACAGTATCAAGTATTTTGTAGAAATTGTTGCCAGAGCGTTTTTAACGCGTATTCCGTTGCCTGACGACGCACGCTTTCGCGGTCGCCGCTGAAGCATTCCCGGCGGGTGATCCCTTCGCCTTTTGAGGTGGCAAAGCCAAACCAGACGGTGCCGACAGGCTTCACGTCGCTGCCGCCGTCCGGCCCCGCGATACCGCTGATGGAGATAGCGTAATCTGCGCGCGCCTCTTTCAGCGCGCCAATCGCCATCTCGATCACCACCGGCTCGCTGACCGCGCCATGCTGCTCAAGCGTGGCTTCACGCACGCCGATCATCTGCGCTTTCGCCTCGTTACTGTAGGTCACAAAGCCGCGTTCAAACCAGGCGGAACTGCCAGCAATATCGGTAATTGCTTTCGCCACCCAGCCGCCGGTGCAGGATTCTGCGGTCGTGAGAGTCGCGCCGCGCTGTTTCAGCGCCAGCCCCACCACTTCGCTTAGCTGCATCAATTCATGGTCAGTCATTCTCGCTCCAGGCCTTAGAAAAACATGCAGCACAAGATAGCACTTTCTCATCAAATATGGGGATGCGCGTCGGGTTTTACGAGGGGGCTTCAGAAAAAAGCCGATGCGGACGCATCGGCCAGAGAGACGCTTATTTCATGCTGTTAGCGAGGGTGTCCACATTGTGGCGAAACGCCTTGACGTAGGTGTCCGCCACGCCGCCCTTCGCGGACAGCGCTTCCGGGTAAAGTTCACCACCCGGCTGGGCGCCCGTGGCGGTCGCAATCTGCTTCACCAGGCGTGGGTCAAGCTGGTTTTCCATAAACCAGGTTTTCACGCCGTCAGCTTTAATCTGATTGATGATCTCCGCTACCTGCGCCGCGCTGGCTTCACTCTCAGACGACAGCCCCTGCGGCGCCATAAACGTCACGCCGTAGGCGCGGCTGAAATAGCCGAAGGCGTCGTGGCTGGTCAGCACTTTGCGCTTCGCCTGTGGGATGTCGCTGAAACGCTTTTTAGCCCAACCGTCCAGCTGAGAGAGCTGCGCAATATAGGGTTTACCGGTAGCTTCAAGCGCCGCCGTATCTTCAGGATCGGCCTTCACCAGCCCTGAGAGAATATTTTGCGCATACAGCGCGCCGTTCGCCGCGCTGTTCCACGCGTGCGGATCGGTCACGGTTTTACCGTCCTCTTCCAGCGTGTGCGTTTTCACGCCGTCCGAAGCAACCACCAGTTGGCCTTTGAATCCGGAGGCTTTCACCAGACGGTCGAGCCAGCCCTCCAGCCCCAGCCCATTGACCACCACCACGTCAGCTTTACTCAGCGCCGCGCTGTCTTTGGGCGAAGGTTCGAAAGTATGGGGATCACCGTCCGGCCCCACCAGCGTCGTCACCTTCACACGATCGCCGCCAACCTGCTGCGTGATGTCTCCCAGGATGGAAAAGCTGGTCACCACATTAAGCGTTTTCGCCATTACGCCGTGCGTCATCATGCCGAGCGCGAGCGCCACGGCTAATCCTGTACGTTTCATTGTTTCCCCTTGCGTTAAAAAAGCGCCCGCAGGCTATCCGCCAGCCTGCTGCGCGTGCCAAATAAAACTGAAATAAAGAACAATGCGCTGGCGGTCAGCACAATGGAGGGCCCGGCGGGCAGACTCACTGCCCAGGAAAGGCTTAAGCCCAGCCACGCGCAAAAAATACCGCTGATACCCGCCATCAAAAGTAACCCTGGCAATGTGCGCACCCAGCAGCGTGCCGCCACGGCGGGTAACATCATCAGCCCGACGGCCATCAGCGTGCCGAGCACCTGAAAACCGGCTACCAGGTTGAGCACCAGCAGCGCCAGAAACAGACCGTGTAACATCCCGGGCAGCCAGCGCGCGTTCACCTGCAACCACGCGGTATCAAACGCTTCGCTGACCAGCCCCCGATAAAAAATCGCCAGCGTGAGGAGCGTGAACATGCAAGCGCCCGTCACGAACAGGGCTGACGCGCTATCCACGGCGAGAATGGAGCCAAACAGAAGATGAAGCAGATCGACATTTGAACCACGCAGCGACACCAGCGTGACGCCCAGCGCCAGCGAGCCCAGGTAAAACCCCGCGAAGCTGGCATCCTCTTTAAGCGGCGTGCGGCGGCTGACCAGCCCGGCCACCAGCGCAACGGCGATCCCGGCAATAAACCCGCCAACAGTCATTGCCAGCAGCGACATCCCGCTGAGCAGATAGCCCACCGCGACACCCGGCAAAATGGCGTGAGAAAGGGCGTCCCCCATCAGGCTCATCCGACGCAGTTGAAGAAATACGCCCAGCGCAGTGGTGCTGACGGAGAGCGCCAGGCAAACCACCAGCGCGCGCCGCATAAAGCCGTACTCAATAAACGGCTGGAAGAAGAGATGCCAGATCATGCCACCCTCACCCGCTCGGTTTTCCAGTGCGGCGTATCAGCGTCCAGCCGCAGCGTTTGTGGGAAGTGGCGCGAGACGCGTTCGCTGTCGTGCAGTACCGCCAGCAGGGTCTGCCCCTGCATATACATCTCCAGCATCAGATCCATCAGCACGTTGCAGGTCGCTTCATCGACGCCGGTGAAAGGCTCATCCAGCATCACCAGCGGCGCCTGCTGCACCAAAACGCGGGCAAACAGCATGCGCTGAAACTGGCCGCCGGAAAGTTCATCTATGGTAGAGAACGCCATGGACTCCAGCCCCACGCGCTCCAGCGCGCCGGCAATGCGCATGCGGGTATCCCGACGAAAACCGGCAAACAGTGAGATTGCTGGCCAGCAGCCCATACTCACCACGTCCTGCACGGTCAGAGGAAATTGCGCCTCCAGCGCGTGACGCTGCGCCAGCCAGCCCACCACCGGACGTCTCCCCTGCCAGCGAAACGTACCGCTGACGGGCGGAATAAAGCCGGCGAGCGTTTTCAGCAGCGTGGATTTGCCGCAGCCGTTGGCCCCGACGATAGCGGTCATGCTCCCGCGTTCAATCACGCCGGACAGCGCGCGCGTAACGGGCTGGCGATCGTAACCCGCCACCAGGTCGTTCATCACGATCATGGCAACGCCACCGCCCAGCGCACGGCCAGGCCGAGAAACAGAATGATCACCAGCGCCAGCAGCAGCCGAACCGGGGATGAGAGAGAAAACAGGGACATGGAAATCTCAATTCAAAAATAATGTTATAACATAACAATAATGAAAGTCGATTAAGATGTAAACGGTGGGAGTGAAATGGGAGTGTGGCGAAATGTTTCTGCAAAATTCCCCTCTCCCGTGGGAGAGGGTCAGGGTGAGGGCATCAGGCCGCACCGTGCATGCAGCCATGCCGGGTGGCGGCGTTGCCTTACCCGGCCTACCCGTCAGGGTAACTTACTGGCTAAACGGTGACGCTGCCGGCACACGCGCCTGAGACACCGCCAGCCCCAGCTGCCACACCGCCATCGCATAGTGCGTGCTGTGGTTGTAGCGGGTAATGGTGTAGAAGTTCGGCAGCCCGAACCAGTACTGATAACCGGTTCCGACATCCAGGCGCAGCAGGCTCACCTGGTCAACATTGCCCAGCGGCTGCGACGGCGTTAAGCCTGCCGCTGCCAGCTGCGCCACGCTGTATTTGGTTTTAAATCCGTTTTCCAGACCAAACGCCTCGCCGTTCGCCTGCACCGCCACCTGGCCGCCCGGCGTCCAGCCATGCGCTTTGAAGTAATTGGCCACGCTGCCAATGGCGTCTTCGGGATCCCACAGGTTGATGTGACCATCCCCGTTAAAATCTACCGCGTACTGCTTATAGGAGGACGGCATAAACTGGCCGTAGCCCATTGCCCCGGCGAACGACCCTTTCAGATCGAGCGGATCGTCCTGTTCGTCTCGCGCCATCAGCAGGAAGGTTTCCAGCTCGGAAGAGAAATACTCGGCGCGGCGCGGGTAGTTGAAGGAGAGCGTCGCCAGCGCATCAAGGATGCGGGTTTTACCCATAATGCGTCCCCAGCGGGTCTCGACCCCAATAATACCGACGATGATCTCCGGCGGCACGCCATAGACCTGCCACGCACGGTTCAGGGCGTCTTCATACTGATTCCAGAACACCACGCCATTCTGCACGTTGTCCGGGGTAATAAACTGTTTGCGATAGCGCAGCCACGCGCCGTTTGGCCCGGTCGGCACCTGGGCTGTCGGCGCCTGCCTGTCCATCAGGCGCAGCACGTAGTCCAGACGCTTCGCCTGAGACAAAATGGCATGCAGCTGCTGGCGGTCAAAACCGTGCTTGCTCACCATTTTATCGATGAACTGTTCGGCCGCAGGGTTATTCGCGAAGTCGCCGCCCATCTGCATCATATTGTGCTGCGGCTCCAGCAGGAATCCTCCGGAAGGCGCGCCCGCCGTTGGCTGAGCGGCTTCGGTCTTGGGTTTGCTACTACAGGCGGACAGGAGAATAAGCGCAGGCAACAGCGCTGCATAACGACGCTTGAACATGTGGCATCCATTTAACGAGTTCGGTAAGAACCCAGTATGGTAAAGCATCCCCAACTCCTCAAGGAAGCGGTACGCCCCCCCTCAGCGCAAATCCGCGCTTTTTTCCACCAAAAATTATTCACCTCACCAATAAACTTTCAAAATAATACATTTTTCTTTCATTGTGAGATCTGATTAACACTTTAAAACCTTTCAAAGTGATTATTATTAGCCGCAGATAGACAAAAACAAACGCCCTACAGGAGAGAAGAATGATAGAAACCATCACCCACGGCGCCGAGTGGTTCATCGGGCTGTTTCAGAAAGGCGGCGAGGTATTCACCGGCATGGTGACCGGGATCCTGCCCCTGCTGATCAGCCTGCTGGTGATCATGAACGCCCTGATTAACTTTATCGGCCAGCAGCGTATTGAACGCTTCGCCCAGCGCTGTGCCGGCAATCCGCTGTCCCGCTACCTGATCCTGCCCTTCATCGGCACCTTTGTGTTCTGCAACCCGATGACCTTAAGCCTCGGCCGCTTTATGCCAGAGAAGTACAAGCCGAGTTATTACGCCGCCGCCTCCTACAGCTGCCATTCAATGAACGGCCTGTTCCCGCACATTAACCCCGGCGAGCTGTTTGTTTACCTCGGGATTGCCAGCGGTCTCACTACGCTGGGACTGCCGCTCGGCCCGCTGGCGGTGAGCTATCTGCTGGTCGGCCTGGTCACCAACTTCTTCCGCGGCTGGGTGACGGACCTCACCACCGCCATTTTTGAGAAAAAAATGGGCATCCAGCTTGATGAGAAAGTCCATCTTTCAGGAGCCACAGCATGAACCGGATCCGCATAGAGAAAGGCACGGGCGGCTGGGGCGGCCCGCTGGAGTTCGACGCCACCGAAGGCAAAAAGATCGTCTACATCACCGCGGGCACGCGCCCGGCGATCGTCGACAGGCTGCGCGAGCTGACCGGCTGGGAAGCGGTCGACGGCTTCAAGGAAGGCGAGCCGCCGGAAGCGGAAATCGGCGTGGCGGTAATCGACTGCGGCGGCACGCTGCGCTGCGGCATCTACCCGAAGCGCCGCATTCCGACGGTGAATATTCACTCCACGGGCAAATCAGGCCCGCTGGCGCAGTACATCCTTGAGGACATTTATGTCTCGGGCGTGAAGGAGGACAACATCACGCTGGTGAATGGCACACCCGCGCCGCAAAAAGCAGCCCCGCGCGACTACGACACCAGCAAAAAAATCACCGAGCAGAGCGACGGCCTGCTGGCGAAGGTCGGGATGGGGATGGGGTCCGCCGTGGCGGTTCTGTTTCAGTCCGGGCGCGACACCATCGACACGGTGCTGAAAACCATTCTGCCGTTTATGGCGTTCGTCTCGGCGCTGATCGGCATCATCATGGCCTCCGGCCTCGGCGACTGGATTGCCCACGGCCTCGCCCCGCTCGCCAGCCACCCGCTCGGCCTGGTGACGCTGGCGCTGATCTGCTCCTTCCCGCTGCTGTCGCCGTTTCTTGGCCCGGGCGCGGTGATTGCCCAGGTCATCGGCGTGCTGATTGGCGTGCAGATTGGTCTGGGGAATATTCCCCCGCACCTCGCCCTGCCCGCCCTGTTTGCCATTAACGCTCAGGCGGCGTGCGACTTCATCCCCGTCGGGCTGTCGCTGGCGGAAGCGCGCCAGGAGACCGTGCGCGTGGGCGTCCCCTCCGTGCTGGTGAGCCGCTTCCTGACGGGCGCGCCAACGGTGCTAATTGCCTGGTTTGTCTCCGGCTTTATTTATCAATAAGAGGTTCCTGCCATGACCGTGATTTACCAGACCACCATTACCCGCATCGGCCAGAGCGCGGCCGATGCGCTGAGCGACCAGATGCTGATCACCTTCCGCGAAGGCGCCCCGGCAGATATCGAAGAGTTTTGCTTTATCCACTGCCACGGCGAGTTAAACGGCGAGCTGAAGGCCGGTGGCCAGCTGGAGCTGGGCAAGGCGCGCTATGCCGTAACCGCCGTCGGTGACGTCGCCGAGCAAAACCTGCGCGAGCTGGGGCACATCACCTTGCGTTTCGACGGCCAGCCGCGGGCGGAGTATCCCGGCACGGTTCACGTTGAGGGGCCGGTTCCGCAGGCTGTCACCCCAGGCTGCACGTTAAAATTTATTTCGTAATAAAGGAGAGACACATGAGTCAGGTTGCCGTTGTCATTGGTGGGGGACAAACCTTAGGCGAGTTCCTCTGCCATGGGCTTGCCGCAGAGGGCTACCGCGTGGCGGTCGTGGATATTCAGAGTGAGAAAGCCGCCCGCGTAGCGGACGCCATCAACACCGAATTTGGCGAAGGGATGGCGTATGGATTTGGCGCCGACGCCACCAGCGAGCAGAGCGTGATGGCGCTGGCCCGCGGCGTGGATGAGATTTTTGGTCGCACCGATCTGCTGGTCTACAGCGCGGGGATTGCGAAAGCGGCCTTTATCAGCGATTTCGAACTGGGGGATTTTGATCGCTCGTTGCAGGTGAATCTGGTGGGCTATTTCCTCTGCGCCCGCGAATTTTCCCGTCTGATGATCCGCGACGGTATTCAGGGTCGCATCATTCAGATCAACTCAAAATCGGGGAAAGTGGGCAGCAAGCACAACTCCGGCTACAGCGCGGCGAAGTTTGGCGGCGTCGGGCTGACGCAGTCTCTGGCGCTGGATCTGGCCGAATACGGCATAACCGTGCACGCGCTGATGCTGGGTAATCTGCTGAAATCCCCGATGTTCCAGTCCCTGCTGCCGCAGTATGCCGCCAAACTTGGCATCAAAGCAGAGGACGTCGAACAGTACTACATCGACAAAGTGCCGCTGAAGCGCGGGTGCGATTATCAGGACGTGCTGAACATGCTGCTGTTTTACGCCAGCCCGAAAGCCTCGTACTGCACCGGGCAGTCGATTAACGTTACCGGTGGGCAGGTGATGTTCTGAGTTCATTCCCCGGTGGCGCTGCGCTTACCGGGGTTACAATCCCCGTAGGCCGGGTAAGACGCACCCGGCAGTTAAGGAGCCGATATGGTCACTGCACTCATCACCGTCGCCGCCCTCGCCTGGCTTTGCCAGATGGCGTTTGGCGGCTGGCAAATCCGTCAGTTTAACCGCGCCTTTGATGCCCTGTGTCAGAAGGGACGCGTGGGCGTCGGGCGTTCCGGGGGACGCTTCAAACCGCGGGTTGTCGTCGCTGTTGCGCTGGATGAAAACAATATGGTTTGCGATTCCCTCATCATGCGCGGCGTAACGGTGTTTGCCCGTCCGACCAAAATCCAGGCGATCGACGGCATTTCGCTGCATGAATTACAACCTGATGTGATCTTCCCCCATGATTCACTCTGTCAGAATGCACTATCATTAGCGCTTAATCTGAAACATGGATAATTTCGTTGTGAAAGTTATAAACTTGCGGAATTATCATTTCGCAACGTAAGGAACGAAGCGCCTATGAAACCACGTCAGCGGCAGGCGGCCATACTTGAGCATCTGCAAAAGCAGGGAAAGTGCTCGGTAGAGGATCTGGCCCACTACTTTGACACCACCGGCACGACAATACGCAAGGACCTGGTGTTGCTCGAAAACTCCGGCGCCGTCATTCGTACCTACGGCGGCGTGGTGCTCAATAAAGACGAAGCCGACCCGCCTATCGACCACAAAACGCTGATCAATACTCACCAGAAAGCGCTGATTGCCGAAGCCGCCGTCAAATTTATCCAGGACGGCGATTCCATTATCCTCGACGCAGGCAGTACCGTCCTACAGATGATCCCGCTGCTCAGCCGCTTTAATAACATCACCGTGATGACCAACAGCCTGCACATCGTCAATGCCCTGTCAGAGTTCGACAGCGAGCAGACCATCCTGATGCCCGGTGGCACCTTCCGTAAAAAATCCGCGTCGTTTCACGGGCAGCTGGCGGAGAATGCCTTCGACCACTTCAGCTTCGATAAGCTGTTTATGGGCACGGACGGCATCGACCTCAACGCGGGCGTGACCACCTTCAACGAGGTGTTCAGCGTCAGCAAAGCGATGTGCAACGCCGCGCGGGAAGTGATTTTGATGGCGGACTCGTCGAAATTTGGCCGTAAAAGCCCCAACATTGTCTGTAGCCTTGAAAGCGTCGATAAGCTGATTACCGACGCAGGTATCGATCCGGCATTTAAAAAAGCGCTGGAAGCGAAGGGCATCGACGTGATCGTAACCGGAGAGAAAAATGAGTGATTTTCTGTTAAACGCAGGCCGTCAGACCCTGCTGCTGGAGCTACAGGAAGCCAGCCGCCTGCCGGAACGTCTGGGTGAGGATTTTGTTCGTGCAGCCAACACCATTATCCACTGCGAGGGCAAAGTGATCGTGGCGGGTATCGGTAAATCCGGTCATATCGGCAAGAAGATTGCCGCGACGCTTGCCAGCACCGGCACCCCGGCGTTCTTCGTGCATCCTGCCGAAGCGCTGCACGGCGATCTGGGGATGATCGAAAGCCGCGACGTGATGCTGTTTATCTCCTACTCCGGTTCAGCCAAAGAGCTGGATCTCATCATCCCTCGCCTGCAAGAAAAATCGGTGGCCCTGTTAGCGATGACCGGCAAATCCCGTTCGCCGCTGGCGCTGGCCGCGAAAGCAACGCTGGATATTTCCGTTGAGCGCGAAGCCTGTCCGATGCACCTGGCACCGACCTCCAGCACCGTCAACACGCTGATGATGGGTGACGCCCTGGCGATGGCGGTGATGCAGGCGCGCGGTTTTAATGAGGAAGATTTCGCCCGTTCCCATCCTGCGGGCGCGCTTGGGGCTCGTCTGCTCAACAAAGTTCACCACCTGATGCGCACGGACGATGCCATTCCTCAGGTCAAACTCGACACCAGCGTGATGGACGCCATGCTGGAGCTGAGCCGCACCGGGCTGGGGCTGGTTGCGGTATGCGACAATGACCGCCAGGTGAAGGGCGTCTTCACCGACGGCGACCTGCGCCGCTGGCTGGTGGGCGGCGGCAAGCTGGAGGCGCGGGTATCCGAAGCAATGACCCAGGGCGGGCTGACGCTGAATGCCGACAGCCGCGCGATTGAAGCCAAAGAGGTGCTGATGAAGCGCAAAATCACCGCCGCGCCGGTGGTGGACGAGCACGGCAGGCTGTGCGGCGCGATCAACCTGCAAGACTTCTACCAGGCGGGGATTATTTAACCCTTCAGCCCCAGACGTTTCGCCAGCCTGTGAAGGTTGGCGACGTCCATCTCCAGCGCCCGCGCGCACGCCGCCCAGCTGCGGTTATTCTGCTCCAGCGCGCGGGCGATCATCTGACGCTGGAACGCATCCGTCGCCTCGCGCAGGTTTTCGTTCACGCTCTCAGGTATCACCGGCTTCACGGGCGGCATCGTTTCCTCATGCAGCGCGAAATGGCGCGCATGAATAACCACTTCATCCCCCGAACGCGTTGCCCGCGCC
Source organism: Enterobacter cloacae complex sp. 302F9 (assembly GCF_050030335.1). Lineage (NCBI taxonomy): Bacteria > Pseudomonadati > Pseudomonadota > Gammaproteobacteria > Enterobacterales > Enterobacteriaceae > Enterobacter > Enterobacter cloacae complex sp. 302F9. The sequence goes on from NZ_JBLGUC010000001.1 coordinate 3,707,493, forward strand.
AGCACCACCGCGCGGTGGATCGCATGTTCCAGTTCACGCACGTTACCCGGCCAGCCGTAGCTCAGCAGGTGCGTCCTCGCGCCGGGACTTAGCACCACGCGGGAAAGCCCCATTTTGAGCCGACACTGTTCGCAGAAAAAGCCCGCCAGCAGAACCACATCCTCGCCCCGCTCGCGCAGCGGCGGCACCGTGAGCGGGAACACGCTCAGACGGTGGAACAGATCGGCGCGGAAATTCCCCGCCAGCACCTCTTCGCGCAGATCGCGGTTCGTCGCCGCCAGCACGCGCACATCCACGCGTAAGCTGCGATCGTCTCCCACGCGTTGAATATCGCCATACTGCAACACCCGCAGCAGTTTGGCCTGAAGCGAAAGGGAGAGTTCGCCAATTTCATCGAGGAACAGCGTGCCGTTATCAGCCATTTCGAACTTGCCGCTGCGGTTGCTGATCGCCCCGGTAAAGGCCCCTTTGACGTGTCCGAACAGCTCGCTTTCCGCCACGCTTTCCGGCAACGCCGCGCAGTTGAGATAGACCAGCGGATTCACCGCACGGGGCGAGGCTTCGTGGATCGCTTTTGCCACCAGCTCTTTACCGGTGCCGGTCTCCCCGAAGATCAGCACGTTCAAATCAGACGCGGCGACAATCTCAATCTCTTTTTTGAGCTGCGCCATGCCCGGCGAAAGGCCGATCATTTCGGTGTGCGCCACCTGCTCAAACGCCGTCGGGCTACCCGGAAGAATATTCTGGCTCTCCAGCTGTTCTATCAGCAGGGCGTTGTTCAGCGCCCCGGCCGCCAGCGCGGCAATCAGCCGTAGCTCTTCATCGCTGAAGGTATCGAACTGATCAGGCGACATGCCGTCGAGGGTTAACGCGCCAATCAGGTTCTGCCCGGCAAACAGCGGCAGGCCGATACAGGCGTGCACCTTCAGGCTCTCCTGTCCGGGGATCAGGCCGTCGTAAGGATCGGGCAGATCGCTGTCTGCCGGGAAACGCACCACGTCACCCGCACGGGCGATGGTTTCCAGACGCGGGTGGCCCTCCAGGGTAAAGCGCCGCCCGAGTACGTCCTTCGCCAGACCGTCGATAGCCAGCGGAATAAACTGCCGCCCTTCGTAACGCAGCAGCGCCGACGCATCGCAATCCAGCACGTGGCGCAACGTGGAGATCAGCCGCTGAAAGCGGTCCTGATGACCAATACCGGTTTGCAGTTCTATGGCGATCTTCGCCAGCACATCTACGGAAAAGCTCATCTCTGCCTCACTGTCATTTTGACAATGCATAGTGTCATATTGACAATTTTTAAGATAGTCAAAATGACTACCCATTAGGGAGCATCAAAATATAAATACATTATTTTCAATGAGTTAAAAAGTTGGCACGCAACTTGATATATGACAGTCATCTTATTTGAAAACGCCGTATTAAGTTGAGGTTGCTATGTCTATTCTGGTTAAAAATAACATTCATTGGGTGGGTCAACGTGACTGGGAAGTACGTGATTTTCACGGGACGGAATACAAAACGCTGCGCGGCAGCAGCTACAACAGCTATCTCATTCGTGAAGGTAAAAACGTCCTGATCGATACCGTCGATCACAAATTCAGCCGCGAGTTCGTGCAGAACCTGCGCAGCGAAATCGATCTGAATGACATCGACTACATCATCATCAACCACGCGGAAGAGGATCACGCCGGGGCGCTGACCGAGCTGATGTCCCACATTCCGGATACCCCGATCTACTGCACCACCAACGCCATTGACTCCATCAACGGCCACCACCACCATCCGGAGTGGAACTTCCACACCGTGAAAACCGGCGACACGCTGGATATCGGCAATGGCAAACAGCTGATCTTCGTGGAAACCCCAATGCTGCACTGGCCGGACAGCATGATGACCTACATGACCGGTGACGCGGTGCTGTTCAGTAACGACGCCTTCGGCCAGCACTACTGCGACGAACGTCTGTTCAACGACGAAGTGGATCAGACCGAGCTGTTCGAACAGTGCCAGCGCTACTACGCCAACATCCTGACCCCGTTCAGCCGTCTGGTCACGCCAAAAATCACCGAGATCCTCGGCTTCAACCTGCCGGTGGATATGATTGCCACCTCCCACGGCGTGGTATGGCGTGAAAATCCAACCCAGATTGTCGAATTGTACCTGAAGTGGGCGGCGGACTATCAGGAAGATCGCATCACCATCTTCTACGACACCATGTCCAACAACACCCGCATGATGGCGGACGCCATTGCCCAGGGCATCAACGAAGTTGACCCGAACGTGGCGGTGAAAATCTTCAACGTGGCGCGCAGCGATAAGAATGAGGTATTGACCAACGTCTTCCGCTCCAAAGGCGTGCTGGTGGGTACCTCCACCATGAATAACGTGATGATGCCGAAAATTGCCGGACTGGTAGAAGAGATGACCGGCCTGCGCTTTCGTAACAAACGCGCCAGCGCCTTTGGTTCACACGGCTGGAGCGGCGGCGCGGTAGACCGTCTCTCCACCCGTTTACAGGATGCTGGTTTTGAGATGTCCCTGAGCCTGAAGGCGAAATGGCGTCCGGATCTCGACGCGCTGGAAATCTGTCGTCAGCACGGTCGCGACATTGCCCGCCAGTGGGCGCTTGCGCCGCTGCCGGAAACCGCACCCGCCGCGGCGGTTACGCCGAAAGCTGTAGCAGAAGCCGCTCCTGCCGCTGCCGACCTCGGCCCTTGCATGCAGTGCAGCGTCTGCCAGTGGATTTACGATCCTGAGCTGGGCGAGCCGTTGCAGGATGTCGCGCCGGGTACGCCGTGGAGCGAGGTGCCGGACAACTTCCTCTGCCCGGAATGTTCCCTCGGGAAAGACGTCTTTGATGAACTGGCAACGGAGGCAAAATGAGCCACGGCATCGTCATTATCGGCTCGGGCTTTGCCGCCCGCCAGCTGGTGAAAAATATCCGCAAACAGGATGCTAACGTGCCGCTGACGGTGATCGCCGCCGACAGCATGGATGAGTACAACAAGCCTGATTTAAGCCACGTCATTAGCCAGAATCAGCGCGCCGACGATCTCACCCGCCAGACGGCGGGGGAGTTCGCAGAACAGTTTAACCTGCGTCTGTTTCCGTACACCTGGGTCACCGATATCGACGCCGACGCCCACGTGGTGAACGCGAAAGATAAAACCTGGCAGTACGACAAACTGGTGCTGGCGACGGGGGCATCGGCGTTTGTGCCGCCGGTTGAGGGCCGCGAGCTGATGGTCACGCTCAACAGCCAGCAGGAGTATCAGGCCAGCGAGACCCTGTTACGCGACGCCACGCGGGTGATGATTGTCGGCGGCGGGCTGATTGGCACCGAGCTGGCGATGGACTTCTGCCGGGCGGGAAAATCCGTTACCCTGGTTGACCACGCGGCCAGCATTCTGTCAGCGCTGATGCCAGCAGAAGTAAGCAGTCGCTTACAGCATCGTCTGACCGACATGGGCGTGCATCTGCTGCTGAAATCGCAGTTACAGAGCCTGAGCAAAACCGAAACCGGCATTTGTGCGACGCTCGACCGCAACCGCAGCGTTGAAGTGGATGTGGTTATTGCGGCGACGGGGTTGCGCCCGGAAACCGCGCTGGCGCACCGCGCGGGCGCAGAGATCAATCGCGGCGTGAAGGTGGACAGCTACCTGCAAACCACCCAGCCGGACATTTATGCCCTGGGCGACTGCGCGGAAATTAACGGCCAGGTGCTGCCGTTCCTGCAACCGATTCAGTTAAGCGCCATGTTCCTGGCGAAAAACCTGCTCGGCGGCAACGCCCCGGTGAAATTACCCGCCATGCTGGTGAAGGTAAAAACGCCGGAACTACCGCTGCATCTCGCAGGTGAAACGCAGCGTCAGGATCTGGACTGGGAGATTGTCCTTTCGCCTCAGGGCATGGTGGCGCGCGGCACCGATACCGACGGTCAGATGCGCGCCTTTGTCGTCAGCGAAGACAGAATGAAGGAGGCCTTCGCGCTGCTGAAATCGCTACCAGCTTAACCCTCGTCATGCCGGGTGTCGCTCCGCTTACCCGGCCTACAGTACTGCCACGCTTACTTAACCTTTGGATTTTGTTGTCCACCGCCCCGATGTCCCGGGGCTTTTTTTATCGCTACACTTTCAGCGTCAGGAGCGCACCACCAGCGCGTCATAACCGCGCCAGCGATAGTTCGCCATCGAGATCAGCCAGCAGGCGACAAACAGCCCGACCACCACAAATCCGGCGTCGCCCAGGTTATCGTTCACCGCGCCAATCAGATCCCACACGCCGCCGCTGAGGGCGAACTTGTCCATCAGCAGACCCAGCGCTTCCAGGCCGCCGATAAACAGCGCCACCACCACCGAAGTGCCGGTGATGGTCATGTTGTAGTAGAGCTTGCGCTGCGGCTTGTTAAACGCCCAGCCGTAGGCACCCACCATCAGCAGGTTATCGAGCGTATCCACCAGCGCCATGCCGCTGGCGAAGAGCGCCGGGAAGATCATGATCGACCACACCGACATCCCGCTGGAGGCGCTGGCGGCGGAGATCCCCAGCACGCCGATTTCGGTGGCGGTGTCGAACCCCAGGCCGAACAGGAAACCGACCAGGTACATCTGCCAGCTTTTATTGACGAGGCGGAAGGTTTTGCCGAACAGCCAGTTCATGACGCCGCCCTGTGCAGGCAGCGTGATGTCGCCCTGCACGGGATTGCCGTGTTTCAGCGCCTGAAAACTGCGCCAGACGCCGCGCAGGATCACCATATTCACCAGCGCCATCGCCAGCAGGAAGGTGGCGGAGACGGCGGTGCCAATCAGGCTGCCGGTTTCGTGGAACCATGCCATGTTTTTCTGAAACGCCGTGGCGGTAGCGGCGATAGCAATGGAGGCCAGCACCACGATGGTGGAGTGTCCGAGGGAAAACCATGCGCCCACGCCGGACGGGCGCTTGCCCTGCTGCATCATTTTACGCGTCACGGTATCAATCGCGGCGATATGGTCGGCATCCACCGCATGACGCAGTCCGTAACACCAGGCCAGCAGGCTGGCGGCCATCAGCGCCGTACTGCCGCTAAAGGTGTGCCACGCCAGCCCCCAGGCCAGCAGGTTAGCCATCCCGAGAGCCAGCAGCAGGCACGCTGCACGAGGTTCATTGCGTAAAAGTCGTAACATTTTAAATCCCTTGTGAACATGATCGGGCGGCAGCAACCACCGCCTGCCCGAAGGAGATCGCTCCGTCGCCTGCGGGCAGGCGCGAAGGAAAAAGAAGCGTGAAATCAGAAAGGTAATGACGAAGGCGCGCGCGCAGCAGGCGGTTGTGAAGGACGCCTCCGCTGAAACACACCGTCGTGAGCGACCGTCGGCGGGCATGCGTTGCCGCCAGTACGCTCAGCCCTTTTGCCAGCGCATCGTGAAAAGCCCAGGCGCGCTCGCCGGGCTCCGCCCGCCAGGTAAGCCACTGTTGCCAGAACAGCGCAAGGTTATCCGTCTGGAGCGTCACCGGATGATCAACCCCTGCGCAGCGTTCGGCCAGCGCCTCCAGCCGGCACGCGGCTTCGCCCTCATAGCGTTGCGTTTCAATACCCAACGCACAGGCCACAGCGTCGAACAGACGACCACAGGAGGAGGCCCGCGGCGCATTGATACCGCGCGACACAGCCGTTGCCAGCAGCGGCCAGTTTTGACGCTGTACCACCTCAGTTTCCGGGTACTGCTGCCAGTCAGGTACGAACGCCAGACAGTGGGCGAGCAAATTGCGCCACGGCTGTTTTGCCGCCAGATCGCCCCCCGGCAGCGCAACGGCTGGCAGACCGCCCAGCCGTTCGCAGTCGCGATAGTTCACCCGCAGGCACTCGCCGCCCCACAGCGCGCCGTTCTCGCCCATGCCGATCCCGTCCAGGGTCAGGGCAATAACATCCCCGCCGTCGAGCGGCCAGCCATTCTCCGCCAGACACGCTGCCGCATGCGCATGATGATGCAGCACGGTCTCAACGGGCAGCGCCTGCGCCCGGGCCCACAGTCGGGCGTGATAACCCGGATGGGCATCGCACACCACGCGCTCAGGCTGAAAGGCGTAGATGTCCTGCATCGTCGAGAGCGCACTGCGCCACTGCACCTCTACCCCCTCGTCGCTCAGATCGCCAAAATGCTGGCTCAGCACCGCCTGGTTGCCACGCACCAGGCTGAAGGTGTTTTTCATCTCCGCGCCGGTGCATAACATGGGCGGGATGTCGCGGAATCCGGCGGGCAATGTGATGGCATCCGGCACAAAACCGCGTGCGCGACGCAGCATCGTGCCCTCCTGGTCCATCACTGAATCATCCATCCGTTGCAGGATGTCGCGGTTGTGCAGCAGGAAGCCGTCAGCGATGTCACTGAGTTCTTCCAGCGCCTGCTGGTTGCTTATGGCGGGTGGATGGCCGCTGAGGTTGCCGGAGGTCATCACCAGCGGGCGCTGGCAGTCCAGCATCAGCAAATGCTGGAGCGGGTTCGCAGGCAGCATCACGCCGACCGTATCCAGCCCCGGCGCAATCTCCTCAGGAAACGCAGGAAGGCAGGCTTTTGGCGTCAGCACAATCGGCGCAACGGGTGAACGTAACAGCGTCTGGATGGCCTCCGGCAGATCGTCCGCATGCGGGATCATCACCGCCAGCGGCCTGGTCGGGCGCTGCTTGCGTGCCCGTAATTTCCGAACCGCCTGCGGGTTAAGCGCGTCGCAGACCAGGTGAAAACCGCCCAGCCCTTTGACCGCCACAATCCCGCCGCCTTCCAGCATCGCCACCGCCGCGCTTAACGCCGATTCGCGGGTGGCAGCAGCCTCCCCGGCTCGCCACTCCAGCTGCGGTCCGCAATCCGGGCAGGCCACCGGCTGGGCGTGAAAACGCCGGTCAGCCGGGTTGAGGTACTCCGTTTCACAGGGCACACAGAGCGGGAATGGCGCCATTGACGTGGCCGGGCGGTCATAGGGCATGGCGCGGATAATGGTAAACCGCGGCCCGCAGTGGGTGCAGTTGATAAACGGGTAGCGGTAGCGACGTTCGCGGGGATCGCGCATCTCCGCCAGGCATGCGGGACAGGTGGCGGCATCCGGGACGATTTGCGTGTCCATCGCCCCGCTCTCGCTGTGGCGGATGACAAACTCGTCCGGCAGCGTCGTCCAGCTGAACGGCTGCGTTTCAATGCGATCGATGCGCGCCAGCGGTGGGCAGTCCTGGCGCAGTCTCGCGGTAAAGTCACCCCCACTGCCCGCGAGACGCACCAGGACACCCTCTCCGTCGTTGCAGACGTCGCCTGCCAGCCCCAGCTGGTGCGCAAGCTGCCAGACGAAGGGACGAAATCCTACCCCCTGCACCTTGCCGCGCACCCGAAGCTGTACGCCGTTAACGCGCATCGCAATTTAAAACAGCAGCGATGACGAGGTGTCGAACGCCGCGCGGCGGCGTTTTTCGGCACTCATCTGTTCGAGCTTGTCGCGATCGACGCAGACCAGCGCATGCGTCGGACAGGCTTCCATACACGCCGGACCGGCATCGCGGTGGTAGCAGAGGTCACATTTATTGGCTTCGGCTTTCTCCGCGCGTACGCTCAGCCCGATACCGCTGTTGCGCACCACCGGGCGAACCACCACCTCCATCGCGCCATACGGACACGCCACCACACAGGTTTTGCACCCGATGCAGCGCTCCTGCATCACATGCACGAAGCCTTTCTCGCGCTTAATCGCCCCGTTCGGACAGACGTTGGCGCACGGCGCATCTTCGCACTGGCGACAGATAGCGGCGGTAGAAATATTCACGCCTTTAATGACGTGGATGCGCGGCAGGAAGGTATCAGGGGTGAGAGAGGCGCAATCCTGCTCTGCCTGATGGGACACCACGCACGCCACTTCACAGGTACGGCAACCAATGCATTTGCTGGCATCGGCCATAATAAAACGGTTCATCTGCTTCTCCGGCATAACTGTTATGCGCGAAGCTATTCATAAACCGTGCCAATATTTAATGCATTGATTTTTTAGGGAAATTTAAAAGAGAAGGATCTGTCATCGTCATTAGTGACGATGACAGATGTCGACGTCAGCGATGCGGGCCGTCAATGACGGAGTCGCGCAGGATAAGCTCGCCGGAGAAGGTTTGCTGAGGCTTAAACTCACCGCCGTCGAGCATGAAAATCATACGGCTGATGGTCTCCTGAATCATCTCCGTTACTGGAATACGCACGCTGGAGAGGGACGGCACGATATAGGGCGCGATTGCCACATCGTCAAAGCCGATGACGGACACTGCGCCCGGCGTGGCGACGCCGCTCTCGTGCAGCTGCCTGATGGCGCCAATCGCCATGTCGTCGTTACTCGCCACCAGCGCGGTAAACGTTTCGCCGCGGGTGAGCAACTGAGAGACCGCCGCCGCGCCGCTGGCCGGGTTCCACTTCCCTTCGGCGATCAGCGCGTCGCGAACTGCAATCCCGTGCTGCGCCAGCGCGTCCTTGTAGCCGGAAAGACGCTCCACCCCGGTGGGGGAATCCAGCGAACCGGTGATAAACGCAATCTCCCGGTGGCCTTTCTCAATCAGCTGCGATACCGCGTCCTGACACGACGCTTTATGATCGGACCAGACGCTGTGACTGCTGTTTTTCCGCAAACGGCGGTTGAGCACCATGATCGGCTGCTCGCATTTCTCAATGATCTCGTCCAGCGCTTCCACGCTCAGAAAACGCGGATAGATGATTACCGCGTCGCAGCGCATGTCGAGCAGGTACTGGATCGCCTCGCGCTCCTCTTCGGCGCTGTGCTTGCCGTCCGCCAGGATCAGCTGACGCCCCTTCTCTTCCGTCATCCGCGCGGCGTTAAACAGCAGCTCGCTAAAGTAGACCCCATGGTACAGGGTGTTCGTCACCACCAGCCCCAGGGTCTGGGTGCGTTTGGTCGCCAGGTTTCGCGCCAGCAGATTGGGGCGATACCCGCTCTCTTCGATGGCCTGAAACACGCGGTCTTTCGTCTCCTGGCTGACGTAACCGTTCCCCGACAGTACCCGGGAGACCGTCGCTTTTGATACGCCTGCCCGCTTCGCCACTTCCAGCATCGTGGTCATATTATTATTCCGTCTGAACCTGATGGGCGCAGTGTACTGCACCGCAGAAAAATTGTCGCAGCGGCGTTATCACGCTTTTTACGGCCACGAGTGATCGTCATCACGAAACGAAAAAATGCATAAAAAGTGGTCTTGTTTCATTAAAAGAAACTCATGATGATTGTGTGAAACCGGTTTCCTACACTTCTCACAACGATAACAGGATCACATCCGATGGCAAAAAATTACGCTGCGCTGGCGACCGACGTCGTTAGCGCGCTGGGCGGCAAAGAGAACATCGTCGCCGTCACCCACTGTATGACGCGACTGCGCTTCGTCCTGAAAGACGAAAGCCTCACCGACGCCGCACGCCTGAAAAGCATCAGCGGCGTGCTCGGCGTGGTGCGCAACGACAACCAGTGTCAGGTGATCATCGGCAACACCGTGTCCCAGGCATACCGTGAAGTGGTGAGCCTGCTGCCCGCTAACCTGCAACCTGCCGTAGCGGAAGGTCCACAGAAGCTCACGCTGCGCCGGATTGGCGCCGGGATCCTCGACGCGCTGATCGGCACCATGTCTCCGCTGATCCCGGCGATCATCGGCGGGTCGATGGTCAAGCTGCTGGCGATGATCCTTGAGATGACCGGCGTGCTGGGCAAAGGCGACCCGACGCTGACGATCCTGACCGTTATCGGCGATGGCGCGTTCTTCTTCCTGCCGCTGATGGTGGCGGCGTCCGCGGCGGTGAAGTTCAAAACCAACATGTCGCTGGCGATTGCCATCGCGGGCGTGCTGGTTCACCCGAGCTTTATCGAGCTGATGGCCAAGGCCGCGCAGGGTGAGCACGTTGAGTTCGCCTTCATTCCGGTGACGGCGGTGAAATACACCTACACCGTTATCCCGGCGCTGGTGATGACCTGGTGCCTGTCCTATATCGAACGCTGGGTGGATCGCATTACCCCGGCGGTGACCAAAAACTTCCTTAAGCCGATGCTGATCGTGCTGATTGCCGCCCCGCTCGCCATCGTACTGATTGGCCCGCTCGGGATCTGGATCGGCAGCGCCATCTCCGCGCTGGTCTACACCATTCACGGCTATCTGGGCTGGCTCTCCGTTGCCATTATAGGCGCGCTGTGGCCGCTGCTGGTGATGACCGGGATGCACCGCGTGTTTACGCCGACCATCATCCAGACCATTGCCGAAACGGGCAAAGAAGGGATGGTGATGCCGTCGGAAATCGGCGCCAACCTGTCGCTCGGCGGTTCGTCGCTGGCGGTGGCGTGGAAAACCAAAAACCCGGAGCTACGCCAGACGGCGCTGGCCGCGGCGGCCTCCGCCATCATGGCGGGGATCTCTGAACCGGCCCTGTACGGCGTGGCGGTACGCCTGAAGCGTCCGCTGATTGCGAGCCTGATCAGCGGCTTTATCTGCGGCGCGGTGGCGGGCATGGCCGGTCTTGCCAGCCACTCGATGGCGGCGCCGGGGCTGTTTACCAGCGTGCAGTTCTTCGACCCAGCCAACCCGATGACCATCGTCTGGGTGTTTGGCGTGATGGGTCTGGCGGTGGTGCTGTCGTTTGTGCTGACCCTGCTGTTAGGGTTTGAGGATATCCCGGTAGAAGACGAAGCCGAAAAAGCACGCGCCCTGCAAACCGCACCGGTACAGAACAAAGCAGCAGAAGCATAAACTGAAAGCGAGGTAAGAATGTCTGTTTTTCCACAAGGATTTTTATGGGGCGGCGCGCTTGCCGCCAACCAGAGTGAAGGTGCTTACCGTGAAGGCGGCAAAGGACTGACGACGGTCGACATGATCCCCCACGGCGCAAACCGTCTGGCGGTAAAAGTCGGCAAGGAAAAACGGTTTTCGTTGCGGGACGACGAATTCTACCCGAGCCACGAGGCGATTGATTTTTACCATCGCTACAAAGAAGACATCGCCCTGATGGCGGAGATGGGCTTTACGGTGTTCCGCACCTCGATTGCCTGGAGCCGCCTCTACCCGAACGGCGACGAACCGCTGCCGAATCAGGAGGGCATTGCCTTCTACCGCGCGGTGTTCGAGGAGTGCAAAAAGTACAACATCGAGCCGCTGGTGACGCTCTGCCACTTCGACGTGCCGATGCACCTGGTCACGGAGTACGGCTCCTGGCGCAACCGTAAGATGGTGGATTTCTTCGCCCGCTACGCCCGCACCTGCTTCGAGGCGTTTAACGGGCTGGTGAAATACTGGCTGACCTTCAACGAAATCAACATCATGCTGCACAGTCCGTTCTCCGGCGCGGGGCTGGTGTTTGAGGAAGGTGAAAACGAAGACCAGGTGAAATACCAGGCCGCGCACCACGAGCTGGTGGCGAGCGCGCTGGCGACCAAAATCGCCCACGAGGTGAACCCGGAAAACCAGGTTGGCTGCATGCTGGCGGGCGGCAATTTCTACCCGTACTCCTGCAAGCCGGAAGACGTGTGGATGGCGCTGGAGAAAGACCGCGAGAACCTGTTCTTTATCGACGTGCAGGCGCGCGGCAGCTATCCGGCCTACTCCGCCCGCGTGTTCCGCGAGAAAGGCGTGGTGATTGTCAAAGACCCCGGCGACGATGAACTGCTGAAAAACACCGTCGACTTTGTCTCGTTCAGCTATTACGCCTCGCGCTGTGCGTCGGCGGACATGAACGCGGGCAACACCAGCGCGGCGAACATCGTGAAGTCCCTGCGTAACCCGCACATTCAGGTGAGCGAATGGGGCTGGGGCATTGACCCGCTCGGCCTGCGCATCACCATGAACATGATGTACGACCGCTACCAGAAGCCGCTGTTCCTGGTGGAAAACGGCCTTGGAGCGAAGGACGTCATTGATGAAAACGGCGAGATCAACGACGACTACCGCATCAGCTACCTGCGCGAGCACATCCGCGCGATGGGCGACGCGATTGAGGACGGCGTACCGCTGCTGGGCTACACCACCTGGGGCTGCATTGACCTTGTCTCGGCCTCAACGGGGGAAATGAGCAAGCGCTACGGGTTTGTGTACGTCGACCGGGACGACGCCGGGAACGGCACGCTGGACCGCAAGCGCAAGAAATCGTTCTGGTGGTATAAGAAGGTGATTGCGAGTAACGGGGGGGATCTGGCGTAGCCTGTTTTGCCGGGTGGCGGCTTCGCCTTACCCGGCCTACGGTTTTGTAGGCCCGGTAAGCGCAGCGCCACCGGGCGCTGCTCAGAGCTGAGGAAATCCTCCATCCCCAACCCACCCGGCTAGCCGTGAATAGACCACGTCCACCGCCTCTTTCACCGGCTGCGTCATCGGGTAATAGAACCCGACAATGTCCGGCTGAATCCCCAGAAACAGCACCTCACCCACGTCGTCTTTAATCTGATCGACCAGGTAGTTCAGCGGCATATTGTGCGTCGTCATCATAAACATTTCGGCGATGTCGTCCGGGTCAATCAGGCGGATCTCACCGGGGTTGAGCCCCATATCGGTGGCATCAACGATTAACAGCCTGTCCGGGCGCAGCTCGCGAATGGCCACCACGTCGTTTTCCGGCGCGCTGCCGCCGTCAATCACCACCCAGCTGCCCGGCGGGTTTGCGGCGCACAGTTCCGCCAGCAGCGGACCCGCGCCGTCGTCGCCCATCATGCTGTTGCCGACACACAGTAAAACGTCAGTCACGTAATCTCCTCACCATCAGGTAGATGGCGCTCTCCTGATGAATATCGTGCAGCATGCTAAGCAGCGTTTTGCTCCACGCCTGCTGCTCGGGGGTTTGCCTGCTCAGCGCCTCGTCAAAGGCGTTGGCGAGCATCGCAATGTGGTTGGCGTCGATCACGATCTCGCCGTATTTCGGCACGCCCTCCATCTTGCGCCGCGCCGTGCTGCCCTCCTCCAGCGTGGCGATCCACGCCAGGTAATCGGCCCACGGGCAGCTCAGCGCCGCCTCCAGGCAGTCGATCACCCCGAGGTGATGCCCAATCGCCAGGCTGTAATAGACCACCTGCTGCGCCGCAGCCGGCGTGGCATCGTTCTCATCAATAAACTTACGGCTCAGCTGGCTGAACACCACCGTTTCACTCATCGGATACGCGCCTCATCCACGATGCTGTTCAGGTTCGCCACGATCTCATTGAGTCGCGGATCGTTTTCCGCCTCCAGCCAGCGCGCCACCTGATGGTCGCCCTGGCTCAGCAGGCGCAGATAATCGTCGGCAATCTGGCGGCCATAGCGATAGCCCGCCAGTTTCCGCGCCTTGCGGTCAACCTTCACCCGCAGCGGCTGCACCATATCCGGGTGCAGGATAGTGGCTGGCTGGTTGTCCAGCTCGCCCGGCTCGCGGGCGTGGATTTTCTGCTCCAGCAGGCCGAGCGCCATGGCAAAACCGTACAGCGTCGCGGCGGGCGTCGGCGGGCAGCCCGGAATGTAGACGTCCACCGGTACGATTTTGTCGGTGCCGCCCCAGACGCAGTACAGGTCGTGGAAGATGCCGCCGCTGTTGCCGCAGGCACCGTACGAGATGCAGATTTTCGGGTCCGGCGCGGACTGCCAGGCGCGCAGCGCGGGGGATCGCATGGCGCGGGTGACGGCCCCGGTAAACAGCAGAATGTCCGCATGGCGCGGAGACGGCACCACTTTGATGCCGAAGCGCTCGGCGTCAAACAGCGGTGACAGCGTGGCGAAGATCTCGATCTCGCAGCCGTTGCAGCCGCCGCAGTCCACGCGGTAGACGTAGGCCGAGCGTTTGATTTTTTTCAGCAGCGATGCCTTCATGCTGGCGATGGATTCGTCCACCGTCATCGGCACAGGAATGCCGTTAGCATCGCGCGGGCCGAGTAAGTTTTCCATCAGCTGGCCTCTCTCATATGGCGGGTGATATCAATACGGTCGGACGGCAGCAGGCACTTCTGACGCTTGCACTCCGGGCAGGTTTCGAAGTTTTCGCGGTGATGCTCCGCGCGGACGTCGCCGTTGTGCTTCAGCAGCGCGATGGCGTAGTCGATCTCTTTTTGTACGGCGAAGGGACGATTGCAGACGCGGCAGTTGCACAGCGCAAAGCGCGACTGCTGGAGGAAGTCCTCTTTTTTCCACACCGCCAGCTCGTACTCCTGAGACAGGCGAATGGCGACCGTCGGGCAGACCTCCTCGCAGCGGCCGCAGAAGATGCAGCGCCCGAGGTTAAACTGCCAGGCCAGCTCGCCGGTTTTCAGGTCCGTTTCCACCGTTAAGGCATTCGACGGGCAGGCGTTGACGCAGGCCGCGCAGCCGATGCACTGCTGTGGGTTGTGCTCCGGCTTGCCGCGAAAGTTTTTATCCACCGGGATCGGCTCCAGCGGATAACTGCTGGTCTGCGCGCCGGTTTTGATCACTTTTTTGATAAAGGTAAACATGGCGAATCCTTATTTCAGCGGCGAGTTCTTACGCTCGATGCTGTAGCGCTCAAGCTCTTTGTACGGCACCACCTGGCTTTTCTTCTTGCGCACGTCCACGACGGTCATGCGATCGGTGCAGGAGTAGCACGGGTCGAGGCTGCCGATGATCAGCGGCGCGTCAGAGACGGTGTTGCCGCGCAGCATGTAGCGCAGGGTTGGCCAGTTGGCGTAGGTCGCCGCACGACAGCGCCAGCGGTAGAGCTTCTGGTTGTCGCCGGTCATGCTCCAGTGGATGTCGTCCCCGCGCGGCGCTTCGGCAAAGCCGAGGGCAAAGCGGTTTGGAATGTAGGTGAAGCCCTCCACCATCAGCGGGCCGCCCGGCAGGTTATCGAGGCCAAAGTCGATCATGTTCAGCGCAGTGAATACCTCGTTGATGCGCACCTTCAGGCGGGAGATGACGTCGCAGCCCTGCTCGCTGTGCACGGTCATCGGCAGCAGGCCGTAGCCGACGAACGGGTGATCGGCGCGGGTATCGCGGGCGTGGCCGCTGGCGCGCACCATCGGACCAACGTTACTGAAGTCGCGGGCGATTTCCGGGTCAAGACGACCGATGCCGACGGTGCGCTGCTCGATGTTGGGCGTGCTGAGCAGCATATCCACCAGCTCCTGCACGTCCCGACGCATCTGCTGCGCCAGCTGGCGGGTCTGGATCATGTCGTCCTTCAGCAGGTCGCGGCGGATCCCGCCGATCAGGTTCAGACCGTAGGTTTTACGCGCCCCGGTGAGGATCTCCGCCATCTTCATTGATGCCTCGCGCACGCGGAAGAACTGCATAAACCCGGAGTCAAAGCCGACGAAGTGGCAGGCCAGGCCGAGGTTGAGCAGGTGTGAGTGCAGGCGCTCTACCTCAAGCAGAATGGCGCGGATCATCTGCGCGCGTTCCGGCACCACGATCCCCATGCCGTTTTCCACCGAGGTGGTGTAGGCGGTGCTGTGGGCAAAGCCGCAGATGCCGCACACGCGGTCAGAGAGGAACGTGACTTCGTTGTAGCCCATGCGGGTCTCCGCCAGCTTCTCCATGCCGCGGTGGACATAGAACAGGCGGTAGTCGGCGTCGATAATGTTCTCGCCGTCGACGAACAGGCGGAAGTGGCCCGGTTCGTCGGAGGTGACGTGCAGCGGGCCAATCGGCACTACGTTATTCTTCTTGCTGCCCAGCTCGTTGATGAACTCGTAGGTTTCGCTGTCGGTGGTCGGGGCCGGGCGCTGGCGGTAGTCCATGCTGTCCTTGCGCAGCGGATAGAGTTCGTCCGGCCAGTCGTCCGGCAGCACCAGACGGCGCTCGTCAGGCAGGCCAACCGGCACCAGACCATACATATCGCGCACTTCGCGCTCGCCCCAGACCGCGGCAGGCACGCGCGGCGTGACGGAGGGGTATTCCGGTTTAGCCGGATCGACCTCTACGCGCACGGTGAGCCAGCACTTCTCCCCCTGCTCCATCGACATCACGTAGTACACCGCATAGTTGCCACACAGCTGACGCTCGTCGTTGCCGAACAGCACTGACAGCCAGCCGCCCTGCTGGTAGTAGAGAAACTCCACCACTTCCGGCAGATAGTTCACCTTAATGGTGACGGTGATCTGGTCTTTGGTTTGCCAGGACTCCTCGAGCACCACGCCCGGGAAAGCCTGATGCAATGCGGCGAGATACTGCTGACCTTTCTTTTCTTCAGACATAAACACTCTCTTTAATCACGCCACCAGCAAGGAGACGAACGCTAAAAATGCAAAACCAAAACCGGCCCAGGTGATGCGTGACGTTTCGACAAAACGCAGGCGCGCCATGCTGTTTTCAAACAGGGCAATCACCAGCACGCCGATAAGCAGCTTGAGCACAGCCACCACCACGGCCAGCAGCAGGCCGCCCGCAGAGAAGTGCGTCATCTGCCCCCACGGGAAGAAAACGCCGACGAACATCTGCAACACCACTAGTTGCTTGAGGCTGATGCCCCACTTCAGCACCGCAAAGCCATAGCCGCTGTACTCGGTGAGCGGCCCCTCCTGTAATTCCTGCTCCGCTTCCGCGAGATCGAACGGCAGCTTGCCCATCTCGATAAAGGTGGCGAACGCGCAGGCGCAGAGCGCCAGCACCAGCGGGAGCGAACGTGAAACCGGCCAGTGGTAAACGGTGTCGGTGATGAAACTGATGTGGGTCGAGCCTGCAACCTGCGCGGCGACCCACAGCCCCAGCAGCAGAATTGGCTCAACCAGCACGCCGAGCATCGCTTCGCGGCTGGCGCCGATACCCGTAAACGGGCTGCCGGTATCCAGACCCGCAATCGCAAAGAAGAAACGCGCGATGGCGAAGAGGTAGATCAGCGTAATCAGATCGCCCAGCACCGGCAGCGGCGAAGCCACCGTCACCACCGGCAGCGCGGTGGCGATGGTCAGCATCACGCCGACCATCACGAACGGCGTCAGGCGGAACACCCAGCCTGCGGCATCCGGCGCGACGCTCTGACGGGAGAGCAGTTTGAAGAGATCGCGGTACTCCTGGAGCACGCCAGGTCCGCGACGATTGTGCAGCCGGGCGCGCGCCACGCGCGTGATGCCCGACAGCAGCGGCGCGACGGCGAACAGCACCAGCGCCTGAAGAATTGCCAGTAACAGACTCATGTCAGGCTCCTCGTGAAATGACAATCACCACCAGCACCGCCAGCTCGATCAGCGCCAGGCGGCGGAACAGCACGGGCACGGCGGCACCCTGCCAGCCCGGCACCCAGCCCACCGGGTTCAGCCAGTGGCGCAGCTTCAGCACGGCGGCAAAGTTTTCCTTCACCGGCATGGCGAAACCGTGGGCGGTGATGACCATCGACTGCTCGTGTTCGTAGCCGCAGGCCCACGCCGCGCCGCGCGAGCGGGAGGCGAGACGGTCGCGTCTGAAGAACAGCATCAGCACGAACGGCAGGAGCGGCGCGGCAATCAGCAGCAGCGCCATCATCGGCTGGGAAACGACGGTATGCGCCGTGACCAGCGGCAGCGGAATGGCGTGGCCCAGCAGCGGCAGCAGCCACGGCGCGGCAACCCCGCCCGCGATGCAGCACAGCGCCAGTGCGACCACGCTGGTGGCCATCAGTACCGGGGCGCAACAGGCGTTTTCCGCTTCGCGGGTGCGCGGCGCGCCCAGGAAGGTGACGCCGTAAACCTTCGCCATACACATCACCGCCAGCGCGCCGGTGATCGCCAGGCCCACCGCCAGCAGCGGGCCGAGTAAACGCCCGATAAACGCCTCGCTCTGGCCGAGGGCGAAGAAGGACTGATAAATCACCCACTCGCCGGCAAAGCCGTTCAGCGGCGGCAGCGCAGCCATCGCCATCAGCCCGACCAGCATCGCCAGCGAAATGACGGGCATTTTTTTGCCAATCCCGCCGAGCTTTTCAATATCGCGGTGCCCGGTGCGGAACCAGACGCTGCCCGCACCGAGGAACAGGGTGCTTTTAAACAGACTGTGGTTGATAAGGTGATACAGACCGCCAATAAACCCGGCGGCAATCAGCGCCGGCTGGTTGAGCGCCAGCCCGGTGACGCCCGCGCCCATGCCGAGCAGGATAATCCCGATGTTCTCCAGGGTGTGGTACGCCAGCAGACGCTGGATGTTGTGCTCCATCAGCGCGTACAGCCCGCCGACGAACGCGGTGATCATCCCCGCAATCAGCAGCGCCACGCCCCACCACAGCGGCGGCTGACCGCCCGACAGGGTTATCGTCAGGATGCCGAACAGACCGACCTTCATCACCACGGTGGAGAACAGCGCAGCGGCCGGGGCTGAGGCATTGGCATGCGCCTGCGGCACCCAGCCGTGCAGCGGGATAATCCCGGCCAGCAGGCCAAAACCGACTACGCCCAACAGCCAGACGTCGTTGCCCAGCGGCTGACCGTTAAGCGCGGCAAAATCCAGCGTGCCGAAACGCTGCCACACCAGCCAGCAGGCCAGCGCCAGCAGCAGCGTACCGAGACGTCCGAGCGCAAACCACAGCTTTCCGGAGGCGCTGCATCCGGTCAGGAACACGCCGCACAGGGCCATGATTTCTGCCATCACCACCAGCGCGCCGAGGTTGCTGGCGATAACGGTACAGACCGCGGCGGCCATCAACAGGTTAACCAGCAGGCCGTTGGCTTTGCTGTGCTGATGTCGGTGCCAGTCGATATTAAACAGGCTGATAAACAGTCCGCACAGGCCAAAGGTTATCAGCCAGATGGCGTTCAGCGGCGTAAGCTCAACGGCGTGGTGAATCAGCGGGATGAGGGTGTCGACGGACTGGCCGTCGATCAGGACAACCCCGCCCGCCGCCAGCGTCATCAGGCTGCCGACCGCCCCGCCGATACCGGCGATCACCCCGCTCAGCGTTTTATGGAAGGAGAGAAGCAGCGCCAGGACAGCGGCGGCGGCAAACCAGGCCACACCGCTGGTCATCATAACTATCGCGTTCATTTCGCCCCCTCGTTAAGCGCCCGCAGCAGCGAAAGATCGCCGACGTCGGTATTGATGGTCAGCTCGCGCTTGCGTTTGCTGGTGCGAGCGATGTCGCGGATGTTGACCAGGACCAGCGCCCGGGTCGGGCAGGTCCGCACGCAGGCCGGACCCTGCTCATCGAAGCTGCACAGATCGCACTTCACCGCAACGGCGCGAATGCCCGGCACCCAGTCCAGCAGCGTACTCACGCGTGCCGGAGCCGGTGGCGCAGGCGGCGCTTTCGCAGTATTAGCATTCGCCGGAATATGCAGCGGACGGCTGCCTGAAAACTCAATGGCGCCGAACGGACAGGCGATGCCGCACAGCTTGCAGCTCACGCACAGGCTTTCGTTCAGCTGTACCGCGCCGTCAACGCGGGTGATGGCATTGACAGGACAGACGCCCGCGCACGGGGCGTCTTCACAGTGGTGACAGAGCTGCGGGGCAGACTCTTTCTCATTACGCATGACGCGCAGGCGCGGCATGGACTGTAGCCCGTGCAGGCGGTGCGTTTCCGAGCACGCCGCCTCACAGGTCCGACAGCCAATACAGACCGTCGAGTCAGCAATTACAAAACGGTTCACCGGGTCATCCTCTGGTGATGGTCATTTTTGACGAAAAAAAACTGTCTTATCGACACTTCTCGACACTCGTTTTTCAGGCCACGTTCGCGGAGGATTTTCCGTCGATCAGCTGTTTCAGGTTGACTGGCCTGTCATGCTCAACGGCGGCGTAGAGGCCGTTGTAAACCGGCGCGATTTTCTCCAGATAGTGCTCCAGCACCTGCTGGCGATCGCGGTTGCTGACGTGACCGTCCACCATGCCGTCCGCCATCAGCTGCGCCCGGGCGATGCAGTGCCTGTCGCCCTCTTTCGTCTCGACGTAGTACTCAATCGTGTGGCTGTTGAAGGTCTCCGCCAGGGTGACGTAAATCGTAAAGTGGCCGAACAGGACAAAACGCATATCCCCCTGCGCCGCACAGCTCATGGCGTGATGCAGATGGGCCTTCGACAGCGTGATCCCCTGGATCAGTGAATTGCAGTACAGGTGCCATTGCTCCTGGAGCTGCTGATGACGTTGCGCGATGTAATCCGCTTTTTCGCTAATTTCCCAAATAGTCATAAAAGGTATCCGGTTAATGGAGTTAGCGGCTGTTAAGCAGATTTCGTGCCACTTTTTAATTTATTGATTTAAATGGATTTTAAAGAGATGTGCACTGTCACCGCCGCAGTGTCGACGTGTCATTTCGACAGCGTTGACATCGTCACGCCGTAACGCAAATCAAGCTGGCACCGTTATTGCATTGAAGGGGCAATTCATTAAGGAGGCGTCATGCACGAAATCACCCTCTGCCAGCGGGCACTGGAACTTATCGAACAGCAGGCAGTGCAAAACCACGCGAAACGCGTCACCGGCGTCTGGCTGAAGGTCGGGGCGTTTTCCTGCGTCGAGACCAGCGCCCTCACCTTCTGTTTTGAGCTGGTGTGCCGCGGCACGCTGGCGGAAGGGTGCGAGCTGCATATCGACGAGCAGCAGGCGGAGTGCTGGTGCGAGCAGTGTCAGGAGTACGTCACGCTGCTGTCATCGAAGGTACAGCGCTGTCCGCAGTGCCAGAGCAGCGGGCTGCGCATCGTGGCGGATGACGGTATGCAGATCCAACGCCTCGAAATCGAGAAGGAGTAATGTATGTGTAGTACCTGCGGTTGCGCTGAAGGCAACCTGTATATAGAAGGGGATGAACACCGTCCCCACTCCGCGTTTCGCTCCGCGCCCTTTTCTCCTGCCCCGCGTCCCGCGGCGGCCCTGACCGGCATCACCTTTGCCCCGCAGCGTTCCGACGCGGGCGACCTCCATTACGGCCACGGCGAAGCGGGTACGCACGCGCCGGGCATCAGCCAGCGCCAGATGCTGGAGGTGGAGATCAACGTGCTGGACAAGAATAACCAGCTCGCCGCCCGCAATCGCGCCCGCTTTGCCGCGCGCGAACAGCTGGTGCTGAACCTGGTCTCCAGCCCCGGCTCCGGTAAAACCACGCTGCTGACCGAAACCCTTAAACGTCTGAACGAACACGTCTCCTGCGCCGTAATCGAAGGCGACCAGCAAACGGTAAACGACGCCGCGCGCATCCGCGAAACCGGTACGCCTGCGATTCAGGTCAACACCGGGAAAGGGTGCCACCTGGACGCGCAGATGATTGCCGACGCCGCCCCGCGCCTGCCGCTGGCGGATAACGGTATCCTGTTTATTGAAAACGTCGGCAACCTGGTCTGCCCGGCAAGCTTCGACCTCGGCGAGCGGCATAAAGTGGCGGTGCTCTCCGTGACCGAAGGAGAAGACAAGCCGCTGAAATATCCGCATATGTTTGCCGCCGCCTCCCTCATGCTGCTGAACAAGGTCGACCTGCTGCCGTACCTGAATTTCGACGTGGATAAGTGCCTGGCTTACGCCCGGGAAGTGAACCCGGACATTGAGATCCTGCTGCTTTCCGCCACGCGCGGCGACGGGATGGACGCCTGGCTGAACTGGCTGGAGAACGAACGATGTGCATAGGCGTCCCCGGACAAATTCATTCCCTCGACGGCAATCAGGCCAAAGTGGAGGTCTGCGGCATCCTGCGCGATGTCGACCTGACGCTGGTAGGCAGCCACGATGAGACCGGCGCAACGCGTCTCGGCCAGTGGGTGCTGGTTCACGTGGGTTTTGCCATGAGCGTGATTAATGAGGAAGAAGCCCGCGACACGCTGGATGCGCTACAGAATATGTTTGACGTCGAGCCGGACGTGGGCGCCCTGCTGTATGGCGAGGAGCGATAACACATGCGTTACGTTGATGAATATCGCGCGCCGGAGCAGGTGTTGCAGCTTATCGATCGCCTGAAAACCCGCGCCTCGCTGCTGGACTACACGAAAGAAAAACCGCTGCGGATCATGGAGGTGTGCGGCGGACACACCCACGCCATCTTTAAATTTGGCCTCGACCAGCTGCTGCCGGAGAACATCGAGTTTATCCACGGCCCCGGCTGCCCGGTGTGCGTGCTGCCGATGGGGCGCATCGACAGCTGTATCGACATCGCCAGCCGCCCCGGTGTGATTTTTTGCACCTTTGGCGACGCCATGCGTGTTCCGGGAAAAAATGGCTCGCTGCTCCAGGCGAAGGCGCGCGGCGCGGACGTGCGGATCGTCTACTCACCGATGGATGCCCTGACGCTGGCGATGGCTAATCCTGAGCGTAAGGTCGTCTTTTTCGGGCTGGGTTTTGAAACCACCATGCCCGCCACCGCCATTACCCTCCAGCAGGCGAAAGCCCGCAACGTCACTAACTTTTACTTTTTCTGCCAGCACATCACGCTTATTCCCACGCTGCGCAGCCTGCTTGAAGCGCCGGATAACGGTATCGACGCGTTTCTGGCGCCGGGCCACGTCAGCATGGTGATCGGCACAGAAGCCTACGGTTTTATCGCTGAACAGTACAATCGTCCGTTAGTGGTGGCTGGTTTCGAGCCACTTGATCTACTGCAAGGCGTGACCATGCTGGTTGAGCAGAAAATAGCGGCCCTGAGTGCGGTGGAAAATCAGTATCGTCGCGTGGTGCCCGATGCAGGTAACAGACGGGCACAGCAGGCCATAGCCGACGTGTTTAGCGTCGAAGGCGACAGCGAGTGGCGCGGACTGGGGCTGATTGCCGAATCCGGCGTACACCTGACGCCCGCGTATCGCGCCTTCGACGCCGAAGCGCATTTCCGCCCGCAGCCGCAGCAGGTGTGCGACGATCCCCGCGCCCGCTGTGGCGACGTACTCACCGGCAAATGCAAACCTCATCACTGCCCGTTATTTGGCAACGCCTGTAACCCGCAAACCGCGTTTGGCGCGCTGATGGTCTCTTCCGAAGGGGCATGCGCCGCGTGGTATCACTATCGCAACCAGGAGTGTGAAGCATGAACACGGTGGAAATGGCGCACGGAAGCGGTGGACAGGCGATGCAGCAGCTGATTAACCGGCTGTTTATGGAAGCCTTTAATAACCCCTGGCTCGCCGAGCAGGAAGATCAGGCGCGTATTGACCTCGCGGCCCTGACCGCCCACGGTGACAGGCTGGCGTTCTCTACCGACAGCTACGTGATTGACCCGCTGTTCTTCCCGGGAGGCGATATCGGCAAGCTCGCCGTCTGCGGCACGGCAAACGACGTCGCCGTCAGCGGCGCGATCCCCCGCTACCTCTCCTGCGGGTTTATCCTCGAAGAAGGGTTACCAATGGAGACGCTCACGGCGGTGGTCAACAGCATGGCGCACACCGCCCGCGAGGCGGGGATCGCCATCGTCACCGGGGATACCAAGGTGGTGCAGCGCGGCGCGGCGGATAAGCTCTTCATCAACACAGCCGGGATGGGCGCGATCCCTGCCGACATTCACTGGGGCGCGCAGCAGCTTTGCGCAGGCGACGTGCTGATTGTCAGCGGCACGCTGGGCTGCCACGGGGCAACCATCCTGAACCTGCGCGAAGGCCTGGGGCTGGATGGCGAGCTGCGCAGTGACTGCGCGGTACTCACGCCGCTGATCCAGACGCTGCGCGACATGCCGGGCGTAAAAGCCCTGCGCGACGCCACGCGGGGCGGCGTGAATGCCGTGGTGCACGAGTTCGCGGCAAGCTGCGGCTGCGGGATTGAGCTGACCGAGCGCGGCCTGCCCGTTAAGCCCGCCGTGCGCGGGCTGTGCGAGCTACTAGGTCTAGACCCGCTTAACTTTGCCAATGAGGGCAAGCTGGTGATCGGCGTGGAACGCGCGGCGGCGGAAGCCGTACTTGCACAGCTGCGCACGCATCCTTTAGGGAAAGACGCGGCCATCATCGGCGACGTGGTTGAGCGCAAAGGGGTGCGCCTGACCGGGCTTTACGGCGTGAAGCGCACGCTGGATCTGCCGCACGCTGAACCGTTACCCCGAATTTGCTAGACCGCGCCAAAAGCGGTCAGCGCTGAATTTCTCTTTTTGCCAGTTTCTATTGGAAAGCAACAATGCCGTATACACCGATGAGCGATCTTGGACAGCAGGGCCTGTTTGACATCACGCGCACACTTTTACAACAGCCCGATCTCGGCGCGCTGAGCGATGCCCTGACGCGGCTGGTCAGGCAATCAGCGCTGGCGGACAGCGCCGCCATTGTGCTCTGGCATAGCGCAACCCACCGCGCGAGCTATTTCTCAACGCGTGATAACGGCAAAATCTTCGAATATGAAGATGAAACGTTTCTGGCCCACGGTCCGGTGCGGCGTATCCTCTCCCGCCCGGAAGCGCTGCACTGCAATTTTGACCAGTTTCGCCAGGCCTGGCCGAAGCTGGCAGAGAGCAATCTTTACTACCCGTTCGGCCACTACAGCATGCTGCCGCTGGCGGTGGAAGGGCAAATTTTTGGCGGCTGCGAGTTTATCCGCGATACCGACCAGCCCTGGAGCGAGGCGGAGTACGAACGCCTGCACACCTTTACCCAGATTGTGGCCGTTGTCGCGGAGCAGATCCAAAGCCGCGTCACCAATAACGTGGACTACGACCTGCTGAGCCGCGAGCGCGATAACTTCCGCATTCTGGTTGCCATCACCAACGCCGTGCTCTCCCGCCTGGACATGGATGAGTTGGTCAGCGAAGTGTCAAAAGAGATCCATCACTATTTTAAAATCGATGCCATCAGCATTGCGCTACGCGGCAACCGGAAAGGCAAGCTGAACATCTACTCCACCCACTACCTTGATGAAGCCAACCCGGCGCACGAGCAGAGCGAAGTGGATGAAGCGGGAACGCTGTCCGAGCGGGTATTTAAAAGCAAAGAGATCCTGCTGCTCAATCTCAATGAACAGGATCCGGTAGCCCCCTACGAGCGGATGTTGTTCAACACCTGGGGCAACAAGATCCAGACCCTGTGCCTGCTGCCGCTGATGTCCGGCAACACCATGCTCGGCGTGCTTAAACTGGCGCAGTGCGATGAGGCCGTATTTACCACCGCCAACCTGAAGCTGCTGCGCCAGATCGCCGAGCGTATCTCCATTGCGCTGGATAACGCCCTCGCCTATCAGGAGATCCACCGCCTGAAGGAGAGGCTGGTGGACGAAAACCTGGCGCTGACCGAGCAGCTCAACAACGTGGACAGCGAGTTTGGCGAAATCATCGGGCGCAGCGATGCCATGTACAGCGTCCTTAAGCAGGTGGAAATGGTGGCGCAGAGCGACAGCACGGTGCTGATCCTCGGTGAAACCGGTACCGGGAAAGAGCTGATTGCCCGGGCGATCCACAATCTGAGCAACCGCAATAGCCGCCGGATGGTGAAGATGAACTGCGCGGCGATGCCTGCGGGCTTACTGGAAAGCGACCTGTTCGGCCACGAGCGCGGCGCCTTTACCGGCGCCAGCAGCCAGCGGCTGGGCCGTTTTGAACTGGCGGATAAAAGCTCGTTGTTCCTCGACGAAGTGGGCGATATGCCGCTGGAGCTTCAGCCCAAGCTGCTGCGCGTTTTGCAGGAGCAGGAGTTCGAGCGCCTCGGCAGCAACAAGCTGATCCAGACCGACGTGCGTCTGATTGCCGCCACCAACCGCGATCTGAAAAAAATGGTCGCCGACCGCGAGTTTCGCAGCGATCTTTACTATCGCCTGAACGTCTTCCCGATCTGCCTGCCGCCGCTTCGCGAGCGCCCGGAAGATATTCCGCTGCTGGTGAAAGCCTTTACCGCGAAGATTGCCCGCCGGATGGGGCGAAATATCGACAGTATTCCTGCCGAAACGCTACGCACCCTCTCGGCGATGGAGTGGCCGGGGAACGTGCGCGAGCTGGAAAACGTCATTGAGCGCGCGGTCCTGCTGACGCGCGGGAACGTGCTCCAGCTCTCCCTGCCAGAGGTTACTCTCTCTGAAACGACCGTGACCGCAACCGAGCTTGCGAAAGAGGGAGAAGATGAATATCAGCTCATTATGCGAGTGCTGAAGGAGACCAACGGCGTGGTAGCCGGACCGAAAGGTGCGGCGCAACGGCTGGGGCTGAAGCGTACCACCCTGCTCTCGCGCATGAAGCGTCTGGGAATCGATAAAGAGAGCCTGAATTAACCCGTCATTCCGGCGACGTCGCCCTGCGCGTAATTTGTCGCCCACTGCGGCGCGGAGCCGGTTATTTTTTGGGCCGATACTTTTCGGGTAATTCCGGAACCGGACGGCGATCGTCGATCAGATGACGGATGGTCAGAATCGGATGGCGCCATAACATACGTGGCCCTGCCCAGCGCATCACCTGCTTCATCTCTTCCCGTCGGGCGGGTTGATAACAGTGCACAGGGCACTGTTTGCAGGCAGGTTTTTCCTCACCAAACACGCATTTATCCAGCCGCTTATCGGCATAAGCCTTGAGCGCCGAATAGTGCCCCTCTTCTTTTATGGCGTGCGGACACCTGTTTTCGTACAGGGCGATCATTCTGGCGATCGTCTTTTTTTCTCGTGAAATACGTTTACCGGACATAACGTCGTCCTCAACAATAAAGTGCATTTATAATACCCTTTTATCCGCACATTTTCAGTCATTGCATTCCATTTTCTGAAGCGCCCTTCCAGAATTACCCCGCCCCCCGCTGCGTTTTACTGGTATTTTATACAGGCATAAATAACCACCTTTGACCGCATTCACCGGAGAGCTTATGCAAGAGATCGCGATCGCCAAACCCTATCGTCACTTGAAAGTGGGTTACTTCAGAAAACGTCATGAAGACCGTAAAACGAAAATTCCAAAACGCTACAGCGTACACGCAGCGCTGAGCCTGAAAGGCGACTGGCTTGAGCAAGCGGGATTTACCACCAACTCGCAGGTTCGGGTGGGCGTCGAGCACGGGAAAATCATCATTGAATTAATGGTGGAAGATGCCTCGTAAAGTCGTGACTTTTTTCTGCGCCGCACCTTTTTTTCATGCGACAATAGAAGGAACAATCGGCCATTGAGCCGCTCAAAGCGTAATATTTTCAAAGAAATGGATATCATAACTCCATGAGCACAATCGACAATTTCGACGCGCATACGCCAATGATGCAGCAGTACCTGAAGCTGAAGGCACAGCATCCGGAAATTTTGCTGTTTTACCGTATGGGCGATTTTTACGAGCTTTTTTATGACGATGCGAAACGTGCGTCTCAGCTGCTCGACATTTCCCTGACGAAACGTGGCGCGTCGGCAGGCGAGCCCATCCCGATGGCAGGTATCCCGCATCACGCGGTTGAAAACTATCTGGCGAAGCTGGTGAACCAGGGTGAGTCTGTCGCTATCTGCGAACAAATTGGCGACCCGGCGACGTCGAAAGGCCCCGTTGAGCGCAAAGTCGTACGCATCGTGACGCCGGGAACCATCAGTGATGAGGCCCTGCTTCAGGAGCGCCAGGATAACCTGCTGGCGGCGATCTGGCAGGACGGTAAAGGGTTTGGCTACGCCACGCTGGATATCAGCTCCGGTCGTTTTCGCCTGAGTGAACCGGCTGACCGTGAAACCATGGCGGCTGAACTACAGCGCACCAATCCGGCAGAACTGCTTTATGCAGAGGATTTCGCCGAGACGGCGCTGATTGAAGGTCGCCGCGGCCTGCGTCGTCGTCCACTGTGGGAGTTCGAAATTGATACCGCGCGCCAGCAGCTGAACCTGCAATTTGGCACGCGAGATTTGATTGGCTTTGGCGTAGAAAACGCCCCGCGCGGACTGTGTGCCGCAGGCTGCCTGTTGCAGTACGTTAAGGATACGCAGCGTACCGCCCTGCCCCATATCCGTTCCATTACCATGGAGCGTCAGCAGGACAGCATCATCATGGATGCCGCCACGCGCCGCAACCTGGAGATCACTCAGAACCTCGCTGGCGGCATGGAAAATACGCTGGCGTCGGTTCTCGACAGCACGGTTACCCCCATGGGCAGCCGTATGCTCAAACGCTGGCTGCATATGCCGATCCGCAATACCGACACGCTGATCGGTCGCCAGCAAACCATTGCCGCATTGCAGGATCGTTACACCGACTTGCAGCCGGTGCTGCGTCAGGTGGGTGATCTTGAGCGTATCCTGGCGCGCCTGGCACTGCGCACCGCGCGTCCACGCGATCTCGCCCGTATGCGCCACGCGTTCCAGCAGTTGCCGGAACTGCGCGCCCAGCTGGGAGAGATCGACAGCGCGCCAGTGCAGAAGCTGCGCGAAACCATGGGCGAATTTACCGAGCTTCGCGAACTGCTGGAACGCGCCATCATTGATGCGCCGCCTGTTCTGGTGCGGGATGGCGGGGTTATTGCTCCAGGTTATAACGAAGAGCTGGACGAATGGCGTGCGCTGGCCGATGGCGCGACGGATTATCTGGATAAGCTGGAAATCCGCGAGCGTGAACGTCTGGGGCTCGACACCCTGAAAGTCGGCTACAACGCGGTACACGGTTACTATATCCAGATCAGCCGTGGGCAGAGCCACCTGGCACCGATTCACTACGTTCGCCGCCAGACGCTGAAAAATGCCGAGCGCTACATTATTCCCGAGCTGAAAGAGTACGAAGACAAAGTGCTCACGTCGAAAGGTAAAGCGCTGGCGCTGGAGAAACAGCTGTATGACGAGCTGTTCGACATCCTGATGCCGCACCTGGCTGACCTGCAACTGAGCGCCGCTGCGCTGGCCGAGCTGGATGTCCTGGTAAACCTGGCCGAGCGCGCCGATACGCTGAATTACACCTGTCCGACCTTTACTGACAAACCCGGCATTCGCATTACCGAAGGCCGCCACCCGGTGGTTGAGCAGGTGCTGAACGAACCGTTTATTGCCAACCCGTTGAACCTGTCACCGCAGCGAAGAATGCTGATCATTACCGGCCCCAACATGGGCGGTAAAAGCACCTATATGCGCCAGACAGCCCTTATCGCGCTGCTCGCCTACATCGGCAGCTACGTTCCGGCGCAGAAAGTTGAGATTGGCCCTATCGACCGTATCTTCACCCGTGTGGGTGCGGCGGACGATCTGGCGAGCGGTCGCTCTACCTTTATGGTCGAGATGACCGAAACCGCCAACATTCTGCATAACGCGACAGAGAACAGTCTGGTGTTGATGGACGAAGTAGGACGCGGTACCTCCACCTATGACGGCCTGTCCCTGGCCTGGGCGTGCGCGGAAAGTCTGGCAAATAAAATCAAGGCGCTGACGCTGTTCGCAACGCACTATTTCGAACTGACACAGCTGCCAGAGAAAATGGAAGGCGTGGCTAACGTCCACCTTGATGCGCTTGAGCACGGCGACACCATCGCCTTTATGCACACGGTGCAGGACGGCGCGGCAAGCAAGAGTTATGGCCTGGCCGTCGCGGCGCTGGCGGGCGTGCCAAAAGAGGTGATCAAGCGCGCGCGTCAGAAACTGCGTGAACTGGAAAGTTTGTCACCGAATGCGGCGGCGACGCAGATAGATGGTACGCAGATGTCACTGCTGGCGGTCCCGGAAGAGACCTCTCCGGCCGTGGAAGCGCTGGAAAATCTCGACCCGGATTCCCTGACGCCGCGACAGGCGCTGGAGTGGATTTATCGGTTGAAGAGTCTGGTTTAGTTCTCTGCGGTCTTTTTTGCCGGGTGGCGGCTTCGCCTTACCCGGCCTACAAAACCCGTAGGCCCGGTAAGCGTAGGGTATGAACCGGAAACATGGGTAACACTTTAGACCGGATACATGGGTAACAGTTATAACTGGCATAGAAGAGGAGACTCGCTATGCCCTGGACTGAGACCCGACCTATGCAACGCCTTGATTTTATCCGTGCCTGCCATGCAGGTACGGATTCTTTTTCAGCCCTCTGCCGTCTTTTCGGCATCAGCCGAAAAACCGGTTACAAATGGCTTCAGCGTTTTGACCCCTCTGACCTGTCATCTCTCTCTGACCGGTCGCGTGCTCCGCACTCCCACTCCCGGACCGTTCCTGATGATATCGCCGGGCAGCTTACGGCCCTGAGGCAGAAACACCCTGACTGGGGCCCCAAAAAACTGCGGATGTGGCTGCTCAATCATCACGTCGATTTTACCGTCCCTGCTGCCAGCACTATCGGCGATATCCTCAAGCGTGAAGGCCTGGTTCCCGATAAAAAGCGAAAACGCAGAACCCCGGGCAATCGCCAGCCCCTGACCATCATCAGTGAGAACAATCAGGTCTGGAGCGCTGATTTTAAAGGCAAGTTCAGGCTGCTGAGCCGGAAATACTGTCATCCCTTCACCCTGACCGACAATCACAGCCGGTATCTTCTAAGCTGCCGGGGAACGGACCGGGAGAGCGAGCCCTTCGTCAGGCAGTGCCTGACGGATGCGTTCCTGGAGTACGGTCTGCCGGAAGTCCTGAGAACGGATAATGGTCAGCCTTTCGCAGGAACAGGTATCGCCGGGTTAAGTCGCCTTGCCGTCTGGCTGATAAAGCTGGGCATCAGACCGGAACGAATCAGAAAGGGGCATCCGGAAGAAAACGGCCGTCATGAGCGAATGCATCGTTCGCTGAAAAGTGCAGTAAAACAGGGCAACACCTTTATGACGATGGAAGAACAACAGCGGTGGTTCAGTGACTACCGGGAAGAGTTTAACTACGAAAGGCCGCATGAAGCCCTGGCGGGTGCAACGCCCGGAACGGTCTGGCAGCCCTCAGGCCGGCACTGGGATGGCAGGGTTCCTGAATATGCTTATCCGGAAGGCGGTACGGTCTACAGGGTGAAATCAAGGGGGACACTCTATATGGGTAAAAAGGGGACGGTGTTCCTGAGTGAAGCGCTGACTGATGAGTACATCATGCTGGAAGAACAGGATGATGGCCTGGAGGCCATCATCTTTAACGGAATAACGCTTGCGTACTACGACCGAAAAACCCAGAGTGTGCTTCGGATAGACTGAAAAGTGTTACCTATGTTCCCGGTCTGATCTGTCACCTATGTATCCGGTCATACAGCAGCGCCACCGGGCAAAGGACCGCACAATATTATCGCCCGGTAAGCGCAGCCGCCACCGGGCTTTTTTTACAGCAGCGGCGGGATCGTCGGCACCTGCGGCGCCTCATCGATATCCTTCTGCGTCATGCGGAACGCTTCCGGGTAATGCTCGCGGCTGGTACGGCGCAGCGGTTCGGTATCGCGCCAGGTATACAGACAGTGCTGACACTGGTATACCGTCCAGACACCTTTCACCGGTGATGTTGCCATCACTTCAATATGTTCATCGGCACAACGTGGACAAATCATTTTTTCCTCCTTATTGACGTGCCGCCAGCATCGCGGTCAGTTTTTCGGCCCAGGCTTTGGTTTCAGGGAGATCCTGTACCGGCTGGCTGTAGTGACCACGGTTGTCCGGGGCAACAGGGGTGGTGGCATCAATGATCAGCTTGTCAGTGATCCCCGCCGGGCTGGAGCCAGGGTCAAGCTCGAGCACAGACATATTCGGTAGCTGCACCAGATCGCCTGCCGGATTGACCTTCGATGACAGCGCCCACATCACCTGCGGCAGGTTAAACGGATCGACATCTTCATCCACCATAATCACCATCTTCACGTAACCCAGACCGTGTGGCGTGGTCATGGCGCGGAGCCCGACCGCACGGGCAAAACCGCCGTAACGCTTTTTAGTGGAGATAATCGCCAGCAGACCGTGGGTGTACATGGCGTTTACCGCCTGCACTTCCGGGAATTCAGCCTTCAGCTGCTGATAGAGCGGTACGCAGGTGGCGGGCCCCATCAGATAATCAATCTCGGTCCACGGCATGCCCAGGTAGAGAGATTCGAAAATCGGTTTAGTGCGGTAAGAAACTTTGTCGATACGCACAACCGTCATGTTGCGCCCGCCGGAGTAGTGACCGGTAAACTCACCGAAGGGCCCTTCAATTTCACGTTTCCGGCCTTCAATCACCCCTTCCAGGATCACTTCCGACCCCCACGGCACATCGAAACCGGTCAGCGGAGCCGTCGCAATCGGATACGGGCTTTCACGTAGCGCACCGGCCATCTCATACTCGGATTGATCGTATTTCAGCGGCGTGGCGCCCATCAGGGTAATGATCGGATCGTTACCCAGCGTAATGGCAATTGGCAGGTCTTCGCCGCGCTCTTCTGCCTTATGCAGATGCAACGCAATATCGTGCATCGGCACCGGTTGCAGGCCGAGCTTACGCTTGCCCTTCACTTCCATACGATAGATCCCGACGTTCTGCTTGCCGAAGTGATCGGGGTCGAGCGGATCGCGGGAGACAACGCATGCTTTATCGAGATAAAAGCCCCCGTCACCGTCGTTCAGGCGGAACAGCGGCAGAATGTCGAACAGGTTAATGTCTTCCCCGTCCACCGTGTTCTGCGCCCAGGCCGGGTTTGCACGACGCTCTGGCGCGACGGGAAATTTGTCCCAGCGACGAATAAACTCGTCGATCTGTTTTTTCACCGGGGTATTCGCCGGCAGCCCCATCGAAATAGCGTGGTTTTGCCACGAGCCGATAGTGTTCATCACCACACGGGCATCGGTGAAACCGCGAATATTATCGAACCACAGCGCAGGCGCGCCATCGCCAATGCGCCCGGTAGCGTTGGCGGCCGCCGCTAAATCCGGCTCAGCGTTTACCTCTTCCTCAATTTTCAGCAGCTGCCCTTGCTCATCGAGCGCCTGCAAGAAGCTTCTCAAATCATCAAATGCCATCTTTATTCTCCTGTGAAAAATGTTTCGCTGCCTGCAAACCTTCCCAGCGTCGGGCTTTTTTATGCTCCAGACCGAACTGGTCGAGAACGCGGGTCACGATATGATGGGTAATGTCATCGGCGGTTTGCGGGTGGTTGTAGTACGCAGGCATAGGCGGCACCATCGCCACGCCCATGCGGGAAAGGGCAAGCATGTTCTCGAGATGGATGGTGCTGAGCGGCGTCTCACGGGGAACCAGCACCAGCTTGCGTCCCTCTTTCAGCACCACGTCTGCCGCACGCCCTACCAGCCCTTCGGCGTAGCCCGCGCGGATACCCGCAAGCGTTTTCATGCTGCACGGGATGACGATCATGCCGTCGGTGCGAAACGAGCCGGAGGAGATGGTGGCAGCCTGATCGGCCGGGCTATGGACGACATCCGCCAGGGCAGCAACGTCATGCGCAGTGAAGGGCGTTTCCAGCTCAATCGTGGTTTTTGCCCACTTCGACATCACCAGATGCGTTTCCACCTCCGGCATTTCCCGCAGCGCCTGCAACAACGCCACGCCTAATGGCGCACCCGTTGCGCCCGTCATTCCCACAATCAATCTCATTCAGCACCTCAATAAGTTTGTTCGTATACGAACATATTAATTAAACTACGCCTTGATCCTGCTGCTGACAAGATCGTTCGCATACGATCACACTAATCGCTAAAAAACTCTCGCGTTAAAATTCAGCCCGAGAGCGGCTATCATAGAGGGAGTATTTTTCCGTCGGAGTGTCCATGGAGTTAAGACAAGAAGCTTTCCACCTGCTACGTCAGCTTTTTCAACAGCATACCGCCCAGTGGCAGCACGCATTGCCCGAACTGACAAAGCCACAGTATGCGGTGATGCGGTCAATTGCTGAAAATCCTGGCATTGAGCAGGTTGCCCTGACTGAAGTCGCGGTGAGCACCAAAGCGACGCTGGCAGAAATGCTGAGCCGCATGGAAGCACGCGGCCTGGTCAGGCGCGAGCACGATCCGGCGGACAAGCGCCGTCGGTTTGTCTTTCTGACGGCCGAAGGTGAGGCCCTGCTTGAGAGCAGTAAACCGATTGGAAATGAGGTGGATGAGGCGTTTTTAGGGCGCCTTAACGGCGCGGAACGAGAGCAATTTTCAGCGCTCATTAAAAAGATGATGCAGGATTAAGTAACCCTGACGCGCATAAAATCAATAAATGTTCGCACTTTCGCGGGCACATGCCGGGCATCAGGATAAACGGCATAGATGCCCTGCTGAGCGAACGTGTACGCCGGTAACAGCGAGACCAGTTCCCCTGCATCCAGTGCGTTTCGCACCAGCCACTCCGGCAGCAGCGCCACTCCACATCCCGCGAGGGCAAAAGCCATCAGCGCCTGGGCGCTGTCTGCATACAGGCGCGGCGCTTTCTTGATCTCAAAGGAAACCGGCTGCCCATCAACGCCTCTCATCTGCCAGCGCAGCGGCGAGGTTAAACGCTCGTGAATGATCCAGTCCGCTTCCGCCAGCTGCTCCAGCGAGTTAACCGGATGGTTTGCCAGCCAGCCTGGCGTTGCCACGGGCAGGATGGTGAAGGAGGTCATCAACGCGGCGTGGTAGCGCGAATCTGCAAGCGTGCCGAGCCGGATAGCGACATCGAAGCGCTCGGCGATAAGATCGGCATGCAAAGAGGACGAGACATGCCGCACGCGGAGGTCCGGGTGCAGCTGGCTAAATTCAGCCAGCAAAGGCACCACCACCTGCGAGCCATATTCGGGCGTGGTGGTGATCCGCAGTTCTCCCGTCAGCCCGGCGTGGTTGGCGCGAACATCATCCTGCAATCGCTCTGCATCCCGTAACAGCATCACGCTTCGTTGATGAAAGAGCTTCCCCGCTTCGGTCAGCGTCAGGCGTCGGGTGGTTCGCAGCAACAGGGTGACGCCCAGCTCCTCTTCAAGCTGACGAATATGAAAGCTGACCACCGCTTTTGTCAGCCCCATCGCCTCCGCCGCGGCGGTGAAACTGCCGGTGTCCGCTACGGCGATAAACATCGCCGTACGCTGTAAATTAAGCATCGCTTGCCTGGTTAACTGTCAAAATAATGTTGACAGTATATCGTGCTTTGTCGCGTTTATCCGTAACGCGCGGGCCGATACGATACGCCACCTCACCGGAGGAACTTCCATGACGTATCGCAGCAAAATCGCCGTCGTCTTTCTGCTCGGCTTTTTCCTTGATTTGATAAACATGTTTATTGCCAGTATCGCCTTTCCGGCGATGGCTCGTGCTTTCAATACCACACCTTCCGCGCTTGCCTGGGTAAGTAACGGATACATTGCCGGGCTGACGCTAGTCATCCCTTTCAGCAGTATCCTGACGCGCCGCGTCGGGCCGAAGCGCGTTATCCTGCTCTCACTGCTTCTCTTTAGCGCGGCCTCCGTTGCGGCGGGTCTCTCATCTTCGCTGGAAAGTCTGATTGCCTGGCGAGTCGTACAGGGCGCCGGAGGGGGTTTACTGATCCCGGTTGGTCAGGCGCTGACCTGGCAACAATTTAAGCCTCATGAGCGGGCCAGACTCTCCTCGGCGGTGATGCTGGTCGCACTGCTTGCCCCCGCGTGCTCACCGGCTGTGGGCGGTATGCTGGTTCAGACATTCAGCTGGCGCTGGATATTTTTTGCCACCCTGCCCGTCGCCATTGTCACCTTTGCTTTGGCCTGCGCGTGGCTTAAAACAGAACCGTCGCCGATAAACACCACCAGGACAGTAAACCTGTCTTTGCTGACGGATCCGCTGTTGCGCTTATCCATGCTTATCTATGTGTGCGTACCCGGCATTTTTATCGGCGTGAACGTAACGGGCATGTATTACCTCCAGAGCGAGGCCAATATGACACCCGCCGCAACGGGCATGCTTATGCTGCCGTGGTCTGTGGCTTCGTTTTTGGCTATCACCGCGACAGGACGCTATTTCAACCGTATCGGCCCCCGGCCGCTGGTGGTCATCGGTTGCCTTTTGCAGGCGACGGGCATTCTGCTTTTAGTTAACGTCGGCCCGGCAATGCTGCTACCTGCCGTTGCGTTTGCGCTGATGGGCGCGGGGGGAAGCCTTTGCAGCAGTACGGCTCAGAGCAGCGCGTTTTTGACGATGCGACCGGAAGATATGCCCGATGCCAGCGCGCTATGGAATCTGAATCGTCAGTTGAGCTTTTTTGCGGGCGCTCTGCTGCTGGCGCAGGCGCTGAGCTTCATGCAGGATTATCTCGCGCCGCTGGCCGCCTGGCACGGGATGTTTGTTTTTGCCGCAGTCATCACCCTGCTGCCCGTACTGTACGTCTACCGTCTTAACAACACGCAGTTACTTGCGCAACTGCAACAGGAGCAACCATGACCCATTTCGAACAAGAGATCCTCAACATTCACGTCGCCCTTGAAAACTGGTTAGGGGCAGGCGAAGGCGATCGGGACGCCCTGCTCGCCCGTTTCCGTCCGGATTTTCTGATGGTTCCCCCGAGTGGCAACCCTTTAGATCATCACGCGCTTGCCCAATTTTTATATGCGCAGCGGGGAACCCGCCCCGGGCTCAGGATCGACATTGATGCGTTAACAACGCTTCAGGCATGGGACAACGGCGCGGTGCTCCATTACCGGGAGACGCAAACCCGGCCAGGCCAGCTCGTCAATGTGCGCTGGTCAACCGCGGTGCTTAATCAGGAAGGGGATAACATCACCTGGCGTTTGCTGCACGAAACGGCGCAGCCGTAAGGCATAAAAAAGGCCCGTCTCACGACGGGCCTTTTCTGACGAATGGTTGCTTACTCGCGGAACAGCGCTTCGATATTCAGACCTTGCCCTTGCAGGATTTCACGCAGGCGGCGTAGGCCTTCAACCTGAATCTGACGAACACGTTCACGGGTCAGACCAATCTCACGGCCGACGTCTTCCAGTGTCGCAGCTTCATACCCCAGTAAACCGAAACGACGTGCCAGCACTTCACGCTGTTTGGCGTTCAGTTCGAACAGCCATTTGACGATGCTCTGTTTCATGTCATCGTCCTGCGTGGTGTCTTCCGGGCCGTTGTCTTTTTCATCGGCCAGGATGTCCAGCAGCGCTTTTTCGGAGTCGCCACCCAGCGGGGTGTCAACCGAGGTAATGCGCTCGTTGAGACGCAGCATACGGCTTACGTCATCAACCGGTTTGTCGAGTTGCTCTGCAATCTCTTCCGCACTTGGCTCGTGGTCCAGTTTATGGGACAACTCGCGCGCGGTACGCAGATAAACATTCAACTCTTTGACGATGTGGATCGGCAGTCGAATCGTACGGGTCTGGTTCATAATAGCCCGTTCGATGGTCTGACGAATCCACCAGGTCGCGTAGGTTGAGAAACGGAACCCGCGTTCCGGGTCAAACTTCTCAACTGCGCGGATGAGACCTAAGTTGCCCTCTTCAATCAGATCCAGCAGAGCCAGACCACGATTGCCGTAACGGCGGGCAATTTTCACGACCAGTCGCAGGTTACTTTCGATCATGCGACGACGCGAGGCAACATCACCACGCAAAGCACGACGTGCGAAATAGACTTCTTCTTCGGCCGTTAGCAGTGGGGAGTAACCAATCTCCCCAAGGTAAAGCTGAGTCGCGTCCAGCACACGCTGTGTGGCACCCTGCGATAACAGCTCTTCTTCAGCCAAATCGTTATCACTGGGTTCCTCTTCTACTAAGGCTTTTTCGTCAAAAGCCTCTGCTCCGTTCTCATCAAATTCCGCGTCTTCATTTAAATCATGAACTTTCAGCGTATTCTGACTCATAAGGTGGCTCCTACCCGTGATCCCTGGACGAGACACCCTGGCTGGCATGCCCCGTCAATTTATCGCTGCGGTAAATATTGCAGCGGGTTTACGGATTTCCCCTTGTAACGAATTTCAAAATGCAAGCGTGTAGAACTGGTTCCGGTGCTACCCATGGTAGCGATTTTTTGCCCCGCCTTAACTTCTTGTTGTTCCCGGACCAGCATAGTGTCGTTATGGGCGTAGGCACTCAGGTAATCATCATTATGTTTGATGATAATAAGATTACCGTAACCGCGCAGTGCGTTACCGGCATAGACAACGCGCCCGTCTGCGGTCGCGATGATTGCCTGTCCTTTACTGCCTGCGATATCGATCCCTTTGTTGCCCCCCTCAGAGGTAGCGAAGTTCTCGATAATCTTGCCGTCAGTTGGCCAGCGCCAGGTGGTGATTGACGAGCTGGCATTCTGACTGCTTGCAGTCGGTACAGTAGAGCTAACCACAGGTGCCGTAGTCGGTGCTGTGACAACAGTCGCAGTACCTTTATTATTCGGCAACATTTTGTTAGCACTCTGATCACCTGAATCCTCAGAATACGTAATTACAGGTTGTGAAGCAACCACCGTGGTGGTTTTTTGTGCAGGGGTGACGCTGTTATTTTGCGCAGTTACGTCGGCCGCTGAAACGGTGTTGCCTGGCGTAAGCGGTGTCCCCGTCGCGTTGCCAACCTGAAGCGTTTGCCCGACTTCCAGAGCGTACGGGGCCTGGACGTTGTTTCGCTGTGCCAGATCGCGGAAATCGTTCCCGGTGATCCAGGCAATATAGAACAGCGTATCGCCGCGCTTCACGGTATAGGTGCTGCCGCCGGTATAGCTACCTTTCGGAATGTTCCCATACTTGCGGTTATACACTATGCGGCCATTTTCGGTCTGAACAGGCTGATCCACTGGCTGAATCTGCGAAGGCTGCGTAACTGGACGCTGAACCGGCTGGATCTGCGGAGTTTGCTGCGCCGTGGACGTGCCCATTTTAGGCGGAGGGGTAATCAACATTCCGCTGGACGTATTACCCGAGCCGCTGGTTCCATTGACGGAACTGACGGGCGCAGGTGCATTGTCAGAACTTGTACAGCCTGCCAGCCAGAGCGAAACCAGTGATAATGCCGCAACACGGCTGATGGTGAATTTTGGGCTTCCCGCGCTCATTTATCCCCCAGGAATGTGTTAACTACCAGTGACTTAAAAATAACCGTGATGGCACGAACCTATCGCGCCACACCATACGCTGAATTTGCCTCAATAACCCTGGAAAAATCCGAGTCTCAGGCCAGCTCGCCCTTAACCAGGGGCACAAAGCGCACGGCTTCCACGGTATCGATAATAAACTCGCCGCCGCGTCGACGAACGCGCTTTAAAAGCTGCTGCTCATCGCCGACGGGCAAAACTAGAATGCCGCCCTCGTCCAGCTGCGAGAGAAGTGCAGCGGGAATTTCAGGTGGCGCGGCCGTGACTATTATGGCGTCAAACGGGGCGCGAGCCTGCCAACCCTGCCATCCATCGCCGTGGCGTGTCGATACATTATGTAAATCAAGCTGTTTCAGGCGACGGCGCGCCTGCCACTGCAAGCCTTTAATCCGTTCCACGGAACAGACATGGTGCACAAGGTGGGCCAGGATCGCGGTCTGATACCCTGAACCGGTGCCAATTTCCAGCACCCGGGAGTCTGGCGTTAACTCCAGAAGCTCCGTCATACGCGCCACCATGTAAGGCTGCGAAATCGTCTGGCCTTGCCCGATGGGCAGCGCCACGTTTTCCCACGCTTTGTGTTCAAACGCCTCATCTACAAACTTCTCACGGGGAACCTGGGCAAGCGCATCCAGCACCTGCTCGTTGGCGATCCCCTGTGCGCGTAATTGTTCCAGAAGAGTTTGTACACGTTTACTTACCATTGCGCGTTCACTCCGACCCGATCTAACCAGTCCGACACCACATCATGCGCGCTATAAGCGGTTAAATCTACGTGCAACGGCGTAACGGAAACGTAACCCTCATCCACCGCAGCGAAGTCGGTGTCTGGCCCGGCATCGCATTTATCTCCCGGCGGGCCGATCCAGTACAGGGTATTGCCGCGCGGATCCTGCTGGGGAATAACCTGATCGGCCGGATGGCGACTGCCGCAGCGCGTCACGCGGATCCCTTTGATCTCGTCCAGCGGGAGATCCGGCACGTTAATATTGAGGATACATCCGGTACGCAGCGGCTCGCGGCCAAGCGCACGGAGAATAGAGCAGGTTACCGCGGCGGCAGTGTCATAGTGGGTGTGGCCGTTTAACGAGACCGCCAGCGCCGGGAACCCCAGGTGACGCCCCTCCATCGCCGCGGCCACGGTGCCGGAGTAAATCACATCATCGCCAAGATTCGGCCCGGCATTGATGCCGGAGACCACAACATCCGGCCGCGGGCGCATCAGCGCATTTACGCCCAGAAACACGCAGTCGGTCGGCGTCCCCATCTGGACGGCAATATCGCCATTCTCAAAGGTAAAGGTTCGAAGTGAAGACTCCAGCGTCAATGAGTTAGACGCGCCACTGCGGTTACGATCGGGAGCCACGACCTGCACATCCGCAAATTCGCGGAGGTGTTTCGCCAGCGTCTGAATACCTGGCGCATGGATCCCGTCATCGTTACTCAGCAATATTCGCATAATCACCCGACGTGTTGATAAGTTCCCTGACAACACTGGTGGCAAAGCTACCTGCCGGCAGCCAGAAGCGTAACTCGACGGTTACGTCATCCCACCAGTTCCAGCTCAGCTGTTGCGGGTAGAGGAGCATCGCACGGCGCGCCGCCTCGACTTTTTCCCGCACCAGCAATGATTGTAATTCTGGCGCATCCGCCACCGCTGACTGCTCAGCGGCCAGCGCCTCGCCCTGAGTTCCCCAGTCGCCTGAGCCCGGCAAGGCGGCGGTAATCATCAGCGATTTAGCGTCCACGCGCGACTGGGCATCGGCCATCTCATCGGCCGTTGCCACAAACCAGCTTCCGCGTCCCGCTAATTGTAGCGCATCGCCGACAACAACTTGATTCGCGTCCGGTTTTTTCAGCCGTTCGCTCACAATCTGATTAAACAACGCACTGCGGGCTGCCGACAACCAAAAACTGCGTTTATTCCTGTCGCGCACCGGCGCGCTGCTTTGCGCCCAGCGCAGCGCGCCCAGCAGGTTGCTGCCACCAATGCCAAAGCGCTGTGCGCCAAAATAGTTTGGCACGCCGCGTTCGGTAATGGCCTTCAGGCGTTTTTCAACGTCATCGCGGTCGGTCACTTCACGCAGCACCAGCGTGAAATCGTTGCCTTTCAACGCTCCCGGACGCAATTTGCGTTTGTGGCGGGCATACTCCAGTACCTTACAGCCCTCAAGCTCAAATTTGCTTAAATCGGGCATGGCATTGCCGGGCACGCGGGCGCAAAGCCACTGTTCGGTCACGGCATGCTTATCCTTTTGACCGGCAAAGCTCACATCGCGGGCGTGAATTTTGAGGAATTTTGCCAGCGCGTCCGCCACGAAGCGGGTGTTGCAGCCGTTTTTCAGAATGCGCACCAGGATGTGCTCGCCTTCGCCATCCGGCTCAAAACCCAGATCTTCCACTACCACGAAATCTTCAGGGTTGGCTTTCAGCAGACCCTTGCCCTGCGGTTTACCGTGCAGATACGTCAGGTTGTCGAAATCCGTCATTTGACCGCCTTCACCAGCAGCGCCACGGCTTCACAGGCAATGCCTTCGCCACGACCGGTAAAGCCCAGCTTCTCCGTGGTGGTCGCTTTGACGTTGACGTCGTCCATATGGCAGCCCAGATCTTCAGCGATAAACACGCGCATCTGAGGGATGTGCGGCAGCATCTTCGGTGCCTGAGCAATGATCGTCACATCAACGTTGCCGAGGGTGTAGCCTTTGGCCTGAATACGACGCCAGGCTTCGCGCAGCAGTTCGCGGCTGTCTGCGCCTTTAAAAGCAGGATCGGTGTCCGGGAACAGTTTGCCAATGTCGCCCAACGCGGCGGCACCCAGCAGCGCGTCGGTCAGCGCATGCAGCGCCACGTCGCCATCAGAATGCGCCAGCAAACCTTTTTCGTATGGAATACGCACGCCGCCAATGATAATTGGGCCAACGCCGCCAAAGGCGTGTACATCAAAACCGTGTCCAATACGCATTATGCCTTCTCCTGAGGGGTCGTACGGGTAAGATAAAATTCCGCGAGCTGTAAGTCTTCCGGGCGCGTCACTTTAATATTATCAGCGCGCCCTTCAACAAGCGTTGGGTGGAAACCGCAATACTCCAGCGCCGAGGCTTCGTCCGTAATGGTCGCACCTTCTTTGAGCGCACGCGTTAAGCAGTCGTGGAGTAATTGGCGGGGAAAAAATTGTGGCGTCAGCGCGTGCCATAAATCCACGCGCTCGACGGTGTGGGCAATCGCCGGTTTACCCGGTTCGGCACGCTTCATGGTGTCACGCACAGGGGCGGCCAGAATGCCGCCCACGTTACTGGTTTCACTCAGGGCCAGCAGACGTGACAGATCGTCGTGATGCAGACAGGGACGCGCGGCATCGTGCACCAGCACCCACTGCGCGTTCCCGGCAGCCTGAATGCCCGCCAGAACAGAGTCGGCCCGCTCGGCGCCGCCGTCAACAACGGTAATCTGAGGATGATGTGCCAGCGGGAGTTGCGCAAAACGCGCATCGCCGGGGCTGATGGCAATAACCACGCGTTTCACCCGGGCATGCGCCAGCAGCGCTGCCACGGCGTGCTCGAGGATCGTTTTATCACCAATTGAGAGGTACTGCTTGGGACACTCTGTCTGCATGCGCCGGCCAAAACCTGCGGCCGGCACCACGGCACAGACGTCCGAAAAAGTTGCTGCCATGTCGTAATCCTGGGCCTGATTATCGATTGTTTTGTGCGGAGCCCTGATTGCGTTTAGACGCATCCGGAACCAGGCGATAAAACGTTTCGCCCGGCTTAGTCATACTGAGTTCATTGCGTGCGCGCTCCTCAATCGCCTCCTGGCCGCCATTGAGGTCATCAATTTCAGCAAAAAGTTGATCGTTACGCGCTTTAAGTTTGGCGTTTGTCGCCTGCTGTGCCGCGACGTCATCGCTCACCCGGCTGTAGTCGTGCAGTCCGTTTTTGCCGAACCACAGCGAATATTGCAGCCAGACCAGCAAAGCCAGCAACAGCAGCGTTAGTTTACCCATCCTGCCCCCTGAAAAAACGGCATCATCATCCCATAACTTTCCGCTGGACTCTACTGCGGGGTTTTAATTATGCCGTAAGTTAGCCCATCAGCCATAAAAACAGCAGGCCAAAGATGACCACAACGGTGGCGATAGTGATGAACGTACTATACAGGAGCTTGCCGTTGAAAAGGGAGTGCAGCGCCACGCCCACAACCACCGCAACGGGCATCAGCGCCAGAAAGAAAGGCCAGGTATAGAGGAAGAAAAAGAGGGTGTTACCACCGTAGATCAAAAACGGGATACCCAGCGCCAGTAACCACGACACGAAGCCGACTATCGCCCCAGGGAAGGACCAGGTCGTCTCGTCGTCGGTCGTTAACGGTTCCGACCCGGTGGTAATCATGTAGTTTTCACTGTTGCGCATAGCTAATCCTGTGACCGTGACTCATCGCTCGGGAAGACAGCTCCCGAACGATACCGTCTCAGGATCTGATAATATCGTCCCGTCTGAGCAGGTCTAATAATTGGCTTACTAAATTTGTTACCAATTGTTGGCCTTCCAGATGAATCTCAGGGGATTCAGGCGCTTCGTAAACCGAGTCAATGCCGGTGAAGTTTCGCAGCTCTCCCGCGCGGGCTTTTTTGTACAGCCCTTTTGGATCGCGCGCTTCGCAGATTGCCAGCGGGGTATCCACAAACACTTCAATAAAGCGATTCTGCCCCACGCGCTCACGCACCATCTGACGTTCGGCGCGGTGCGGTGAGATAAACGCCGTTAGCACCACCAGCCCGGCATCCGCCATCAGGCTGGCGACTTCCCCTACCCGACGAATGTTCTCTTTACGGTCTTCATCGCTGAACCCTAAATCGCTGCACAGGCCGTGACGCACGTTGTCGCCGTCCAGCAGGTAGGTGCTCACCCCCTGCTGATGCAGCGCCTCTTCCAGTGCGCCTGCCACCGTGGATTTACCGGAGCCAGACAGCCCGGTAAACCACAGCACAACCCCACGGTGACCGTGGAGCTGTTCGCGCTGGGCAACGGTGACCGGATGAGGATGCCAGACGACGTTCTCATCATGGGCGGCCATCACTTGCCTCCCAGCAGATCGCGTGCGCCCCAGTGCGGGAAGTGCTTACGCACCAGCGCATTCAGTTCCAGCTCGAAGGCGCTGAACTCAGACGTCACGCTCGCCTGTGCGTCAGGCTCGCGCACCATCCCGGCACCGACGGTGACGTTGGTCAGGCGGTCAATGAAGATCAGCCCGCCCGTCACCGGATTCTGCTGATACGGATCCAGCACCAGCGGCTCGTCGAAGGTCATATCCACCAGACCTATGCCGTTCAGCGGCAGCTCGCTCACGTCACGGTGGGTCAGGTTGTTGATGTCCACCTGGAACTGAATGCCGTCCACGCGGGCGCGGGTTTTCTTGCCGGCGATTTTAATGTCATAGCTCTGGCCTGCGGTCAGCGGCTGTTCGGCCATCCACACCACGTCTACGGATGCGCCCTGCACTGCCGCCAGCGTTTCCTGCGCGTCGACCAGCAGGTCGCCGC
Source organism: Enterobacter cloacae complex sp. 302F9 (assembly GCF_050030335.1). NCBI lineage: Bacteria > Pseudomonadati > Pseudomonadota > Gammaproteobacteria > Enterobacterales > Enterobacteriaceae > Enterobacter > Enterobacter cloacae complex sp. 302F9. The sequence goes on from NZ_JBLGUC010000001.1 coordinate 3,751,640, forward strand.
GGCTGATATCAATTTCGTCTTTCAGTACCAGGGTTACCGCTTCACCTGCCCCGGCTTCGTCCAGATCGCCATCAAAGGTGACGATACGGGCGATGGTCGATTCCACGCCTGATGGCAGCACCTTGACGCGCTGACCCACCTTCACGGAGCCTGAAGCGAGAGTACCGGAGAAGCCGCGGAAATCGAGGTTCGGACGGTTCACGTACTGCACCGGGAAGCGCATCGGCTGGGTATCGACCACGCGCTGAATTTCAACGGTTTCCAGCACTTCCAGCAGCGTCGGGCCGCTGTACCACGGCATGTTCGCGCTCTGAGAGGCGACGTTATCCCCTTCCAGCGCCGACAGCGGCACAAAGCGAATATCGAGGTTGCCCGGCAGCTGTTCAGCAAAGGTCAGGTAGCTCTGGCGGATCTCGTCGAAACGCGCTTCGCTGTAGTCCACCAGATCCATTTTGTTCACTGCCACCACCAGGTGTTTGATCCCAAGCAGCGTAGAGATAAAGCTGTGACGACGAGTCTGATCCAGCACACCTTTACGGGCGTCGATCAGCAGGATCGCCAGGTCACAGGTGGACGCGCCGGTCGCCATGTTACGGGTGTACTGCTCGTGCCCCGGGGTGTCGGCGATAATAAATTTGCGCTTTTCGGTAGAGAAGTAGCGATAGGCGACATCAATGGTAATGCCCTGCTCGCGCTCCGCCTGCAAGCCGTCCACCAGCAGCGCCAGATCGAGTTTTTCGCCCTGGGTGCCGTGGCGTTTACTGTCGTTGTGCAGGGAAGAGAGCTGATCTTCGTAGATCTGGCGCGTGTCGTGCAGCAGACGACCAATCAGGGTACTTTTCCCGTCATCCACGCTGCCGCAGGTCAGGAAACGCAGCAGGCTTTTGTACTGTTGGGCGTGCAGATAAGCTTCTACGCCGCCTTCATCGGCAATTTGTTGGGCAATAGTCGTATTCATGGCGGCTCCTTAGAAATAACCCTGACGTTTCTTCAGCTCCATGGAGCCTGCCTGGTCGCGGTCAATCACGCGGCCCTGTCGCTCACTGGTGGTCGACACCAGCATCTCCTCGATGATCTCGGGCAGCGTCTGCGCACTGGATTCCACCGCGCCGGTCAACGGCCAGCAGCCGAGAGTACGGAAACGGACCATCTGTTTTTTGATCACTTCGCCCGGCTGTAAATCAATGCGATCGTCGTCGATCATCATCAGCATGCCGTCGCGCTCCAGCACCGGGCGCTCGGCCGCCAGATACAGCGGAACGATCTCAATATTTTCCAGATAGATGTACTGCCAGATATCCAGCTCGGTCCAGTTGGAGAGCGGGAAGACGCGAATGCTTTCGCCCTTGTTGATCTGGCCGTTGTAGTTGTGCCATAGCTCCGGACGCTGGTTTTTCGGGTCCCAGCGGTGGAAGCGGTCGCGGAAGGAGTAGATACGCTCTTTGGCGCGGGATTTCTCTTCGTCACGGCGCGCGCCGCCGAAGGCCGCATCAAAACCGTATTTGTTAAGCGCCTGCTTCAGCCCTTCGGTTTTCATGATGTCGGTATGCTTGGCGCTGCCGTGCACGAACGGGTTGATACCCATCGCCACCCCTTCCGGGTTTTTGTGCACCAGCAGCTCGCAGCCGTAGGCTTTGGCGGTACGGTCACGAAACTCGTACATCTCGCGGAATTTCCAGCCGGTATCCACGTGCAGCAGCGGGAACGGCAGCGTACCCGGATAAAACGCTTTACGCGCCAGGTGCAGCATGACGCTGGAATCTTTACCGATGGAGTACATCATCACCGGGTTAGAAAACTCGGCGGCCACTTCGCGGATAATGTGGATACTTTCCGCTTCGAGCTGCCGCAGGTGAGTAAGTCGTTTTTGGTCCATAACCGTTCCTTAAGCCAAATTTATAACAGAAGCGCCAAAGCCTTCTGTGTCGGTTGTGTGTTGGAACCAGGCGAGCGTGCTGTGCAGCTGCACCACTTCTCCCACCACAATCAGGGCGGGCATTGGGGCGTCTTTCGCCAGGGTTGCAAGGTCTTGTAAGGTGCCGATTGCGACATGCTGATCGACGCGTGTCCCGCGGGAGATCACCGCTACCGGCGTCGTCGCATCGCGACCGTGCTGAATAAGCTGTTCACTGATGTCTGCCGCTTTCATCGTGCCCATATAAATCGCCAGCGTTTGTCGGCTCTGGGCGAGATGCGACCAGTCAAACGGCGTGCTGTCGGCTTTATAGTGCCCGGTCACAAAGGTCACGCTCTGGGCGTAATCGCGATGGGTCAGCGGAATACCGGCGTAGGCCGTGACGGCAGACGCCGCCGTAATGCCGGGAACCACCTGGAACGGGACGCCCGCTTCGGCTGCCGCCTGCAACTCCTCGCCACCACGACCGAAGATAAACGGGTCGCCCCCTTTCAGGCGCACCACGGTCTTGCCCGCTTTCGCAGCGGCAATCAGCATCTGGTTGGTGTCGTGCTGGGGCACGGAGTGCTCGCCGGCACGTTTGCCGACGCAAATTTGCTCCGCGTCACGGCGGATCAGCTCGCGAATACCGTCGGTGACCAGGTGGTCATAGAACACGATATCCGCATCCTGAAGAACCTGGAGGCCACGCAGCGTGAGCAGCCCGGCATCGCCCGGCCCGGCGCCCACCAGAATGATCTCTCCGCCCGTACTGCCGGGGTTATCCAGTTCGTCTTCGAGAATTTGTTGCGCCGCCGTCTCGTTACCGGCCTGCATCAGGCTGGCAAAGCGGCCGCGAAACACACGCTCCCAGAAGCGACGGCGTTCCGTCACGCTGGTCAGACGCGTTTTCAAATGGTTGCGCCAGTAGCTGGCCTTCTCCGCCATGCGTCCGAGGCTGGTCGGCAGCAGCGCTTCGATTTTTTCTCTCAGCACGCGCGCCAGCACCGGGGCGGTGCCGCCGGAGGAGATCGCCACCAGCAGCGGCGAGCGGTCGACAATCGACGGGAAGATAAATGAACATAACGGCTGGTCGTCTACCACGTTCACCAGACGGTGACGGGCCTGAGCTGCGTCGGAGATGCGGCGGTTGAGCGGCCGATCTTCGGTTGCCGCAATCACCAGCACCACGCTGTCGATCTGAGACTCTTCAAAATCCGCCTCTGCAACGATCTGCACCTGCGCCCCGGCGCGTTGCAGGAAGGCGATTTTGCGATCGGCAATTTCACCCGTCCCGACAACCAGTACCGGTCGGTCTTTTAAGGCAGCAAAAAGGGGGAGATAGTCCACAGGCAACAACTCACTAACAACCACGAATAAAGGGACTATAGGGGGCGGCTTAGATCGAATGAAATTACGAATTGGAATGAGTAGTTACTCAATGGAATAACGCCGTGGAAAAGCAAATATCAAAAAGTGCTTAACACGCGAAATTTCGGGCATTTAGGAGCAATTCAAATTGTGTCTACCCGATCACAGTTTCATACTATGCGGGTTAAAATTTTGCTCTGTTTTTAAGGACTCACTATGTTTTCCGCAATGCGCCACCGATTCGTTGCCCTGGCGCTCGGCGTTTGCTTTATCCTTCCGGCTCAGGCAAAAAATCAATCTTACGGTGAAATAGCCAGTATGCAGGCGCGGCATATTGCGACGGTCTTTCCGGGCCGTATGACCGGAACCCCAGCCGAGATGCTCTCGGCAGACTATATCCGTCAGCAATTTGCGGATATGGGCTATGAGAGCGACATTCGCGCTTTCCATAGCCGCTACATCTATACCACACGCAATAAAACGCAGAACTGGCATAACGTAACCGGCAGCACGGTCATTGCGGCGCACGAAGGAAAGGCGGCTGAGCAGATTATTATTATGGCGCACCTTGATACCTACACGCCGTTGAGCGACGCCGATGTCGATAATAACCTCGGCGGGCTGACGCTTCAGGGACTGGATGACAATGCGGCGGGTCTGGGCGTGATGCTTGAGCTGGCCGAACGCCTGAAGAATATTCCGACGAAATACAGCATTCGCTTTGTTGCGACCAGCGGCGAAGAAGAAGGAAAACTCGGCGCTGAGAATCTCCTTAAGCGCATGAGCGCTGAGGAGAAGAAAAATACGTTGCTGGTGATTAACCTCGATAATCTGATCGTGGGGGATAAGCTCTATTTTAATAGCGGACAGAGCACGCCGAGCAGCGTACGTAAACTCACCCGCGACCGCGCGCTGGCGCTTGCCCGCACGCATGGCGTCTATGCCGCAACAAATCCGGGCGGTAACCCGCAGTATCCTAAAGGCACAGGCTGCTGTAATGACGGTGAAGTGTTTGATAAGGCGGGCATTCCGGTGCTGTACGTCGAGGCGACGAACTGGGCGCTGGGCAAAAAAGATGGCTATCAGCAGCGCAGCAAATCGAAAGCCTTTCCGGACGGGACCAGCTGGCATGATGTGCGGCTGGATAATCAGCAGCACATTGATAAAGCGCTGCCGCAGCGGATTGAGCACCGCAGCCGGGATGTCGTGAAGGTGATGCTGCCGCTGGTGAAGGAGCTGGCGAAAGCGGGGAAAGCCTGAGGCAATTAAGCCCGGCGGCGCTGCGCTTACCGGGCCTACAACGGCACGAAACGTAGGCCCGGTAAGGCGTAGCCGCCACCGGGCGAAAAAACATTACCCTTCGTGCAGCCCGCACTCGCGCTTCAGCCCAAAGAATCGCGTCTCTTCTTCCGCCATTCCCGGTTCCCATTTACGCGTGGTATGGGTGTCGCCTACCGACAGGTAGCCTTGATCCCACAGCGGATGGTACTTCAGCCCGTGCTTTTGCAGATACTGGTACACCGTGCGGTTATCCCAGTCGATGATCGGCAGCACTTTGAACACGCCGCGCTGCACCGCCAGCACCGGCAGCGTTGCCCGGCTCCCGGACTGCTCGCGGCGCAGGCCCGCGAACCAGGTCTGAGCGTTCAGCTCTTTCAGCGCCCGGTTCATCGGCTCGACCTTGTTGATCTCATTGTATTTCTCAATGCCCTCAACGCCCTGTTCCCACAGCTTGCCGTAGCGCGCCTCCTGCCAGGCCGCGCTTTCCGTCGCGCGGTAAACTTTGAGGTTCAGCTTGAGCTTGTCCGTCAGCTCGTCAATAAACTGGTAGGTCTCCGGGAACAGATAGCCGGTATCGGTGAGGATCACCGGAATGTCCGGGCGGATCCGATTCACCAGGTGCAGGCTGACCGCCGCCTGGATGCCAAAGCTTGACGACAGCACATAGTCACCCGGCAGGTTTTCCAGCGCCCACGCCACGCGCCCTTCGGCGTCGAGTTTTTCCAGCTGGGCGTTGGTTTCTGCCAGGGCCAGAATGCGTTCGACTTTTGGCAGGTCATTAAGGGCGTTTAGATCGAGTACGGACATAAGAACCTCGTTTGCCTGTTTTGCCGGGCGGCACTGCGTTTGCCCGGCCTACAAAACCCGTAGGCCCGGTAAGCGAAGCGCCACCGGGCAAAGGATGCGTTACTCCCAGAAATCCCTTGCGGGATCGAGCACCGGGCGAATGATGCCCGCACGCACCGTAAAGTCGCCGAAGCCTTCACCCGCTTCGCGCTCTTTCGCCCAGCGCCCGACAAGCTCGTCGATGGAATCAAGAATTTCCGGTTCCGTAATATTTTCACGGTACATACGCGGAATGCGCGTCCCCATACGGTTGCCGCCAAGGTGCACGTTGTAACGACCCGGCGCTTTGCCCACCAGACCCAGCTCGGCCAGCATCGCGCGACCGCAGCCGTTCGGGCAGCCGGTGACGCGCATAACAATATGCTCGTCCGGAATACCGTGCTTTTCCAGAATCGCTTCCACTTTATCAGTGAAGGACGGCAGGAAACGCTCGGCTTCGGCCATCGCCAGCGGGCAGGTCGGGAACGACACGCAGGCCATCGAGTTTTCACGCTGCGGTTTAACCGCATTCATCAACCCATGATCGCGCGCCAGCTTCTCGATCTTCGCCTTCTGGCTTTCCGGCACGCCGGCAATAATCAGGTTCTGGTTGGCGGTAATGCGGAACTCGCCTTTATGGATCTTAGCAATTTCCAGCAGACCGGTTTTCAGCGGGCGGCCCGGATAATCCAGAATACGACCGTTTTCAATAAACAGCGTCAGGTGCCATTTATTATCGATACCTTTCACCCAGCCAATGCGATCGCCGCGACCGGTGAATTCGTAAGGGCGGATCGGCTCAAACTTGATCCCCGCGCGACGCTCCACTTCTTCTTTGAACGTCTCGACGCCCACGCGCTCCAGGGTGTATTTGGTTTTCGCGTTTTTACGGTCGGTACGGTTGCCCCAGTCGCGCTGGGTAGTAACCACCGCCTCAGCCACGGCCAGCGTGTGCTCCAGCGGCAGGAAGCCGAACTCGCTCGCGGTGCGGGCGTAGGTTTTCTTGTTCCCATGCTCGATGGACAAACCGCCGCCCACCAGCAGGTTAAAGCCGACCAGCTTGCCATTTTCGGCAATCGCCACGAAGTTCATGTCGTTGGCGTGCAGGTCGATATCGTTCTGCGGCGGGATAACCACCGTGGTCTTGAATTTGCGCGGCAGGTAAGTCTGACCGAGGATCGGCTCTTCGTCCGTGGTCGCGACTTTCTCCTGATCGAGCCAGATCTCCGCATAGGCACGCGTGCGTGGCAGCAGGTGCTCGGAGATCTTCTTCGCCCACTCGTACGCTTCGGCGTGCAGCTCGGACTCATACGGGTTCGAGGTGCAAAGCACGTTACGGTTCATGTCGTTGGCGGTCGCCAGCGCGTCCAGCCCCACGGAGTGCAGCATCTGGTGCACCGGCTTGACGTTCTTCTTCAGAATGCCGTGGAACTGGAAGGTCTGACGGTTAGTCAGACGGATGCTGCCGTAAATCGTGTTTTCACCGGCAAACTTGTCGATCGCCTGCCACTGTTTGGTGGTGATGATGCCACCCGGCAGGCGGCAGCGCAGCAGCATCGCATGACGCGGCTCCAGCTTCTGTTCGGCACGTTCGGCGCGGATATCGCGGTCGTCCTGCTGGTACATACCGTGGAAACGGATCAGCAGGAAGTTGTCGCCTTTGAAACCGCCGGTCAGGCCGTCATTTAAATCTTCGGCAATGGTACCGCGCAGGTAGTTGCTCTCTACCTTCATGCGCTCGGCATCAGTCAGTTTGCCTTCGACCACCAGTGGGCCAGGATGTTTTTCGCTCATTAGTAGACATCTCGCTGATAACGGCGCTCTACGCGCAGCTCACTTAAAAATTCATCCGCCGTTTCGGCATCCATACCGCCGAATTCGGCAATCACTTCCAGCAGTGCCTGCTCAACGTCTTTCGCCATGCGATTGGCGTCGCCGCAGACATAAATGTGGGCGCCGTCATTGATCCAGCGCCACAGCTCTGCGCCCTGTTCGCGCAGTTTGTCTTGTACGTATACTTTTTCTTTCTGATCGCGGGACCAGGCCAGATCGATGCGGGTCAGCACGCCCTCTTTGACGTAGCGCTGCCATTCAACCTGGTAGAGGAAATCTTCAGTAAAATGCGGGTTGCCGAAGAACAGCCAGTTTTTACCCGGCGCCTCGTCCGCTGCACGCTGCTGCATAAAGGCGCGGAACGGTGCGATGCCGGTGCCCGGGCCAATCATGATCACCGGCGTTTCCGGGTTCGCCGGCAGGCGGAAGTTGTCGTTGTGTTCGATAAAGACGCGCACCTCGCCCTCTTCTTCCACGCGGTCGGCCAGGAAGCCCGACGCCCCACCCGCCCGCGCGCGGCCTTCGATGTCGTAACGCACCACGCCAACGGTGATGTGGACTTCGTTTTCCACTTCCGCCTGTGAAGAGGCGATGGAGTAAAGACGCGGCGTCAGCGGACGCAGCAGGCCGATCAGCGCGTCGGCATCCAGCTGTGCCGGGGAGAAACGCACCATGTCGACAATCGGCGTCGTCGCGGCGTAATGCTGTAACTTCGTCTTGTCCCCCACCAGCGGCAGAAGGGACTCGCTGCGCGTTAAGGTGGCGAAGTTTTCAACGATGTTGGCGGTGTTCACCGTCAGCTCGAAATGCCACTGAAGCGCCTCAGAGAGCGGTAAGGTTTTACCTTCCACCTGGACCGGCTCCGTGCCTTTCAGCCACAGCAGCTCGACCAGCTCTTTCACCAGCGCCGGATCGTTCTGATACCAGACGCCCAGCGCATCGCCAGGCTGATAACGCAGGCCGGAGTCACCGAGATCGATTTCGATATGGCGCACGTCTTTTTCCGAATCACGGCCCGTGATTTTCTGGTTTACCGACAGGCTCGCCGTCAGCGGCGCCTCTTTCGTGTAAGGGCTGGTGTGGATTTCGTTGACGGTGCCCGCTGCGGTAACGGCGGCTTGCGCTGGCGTCTCTTTCGGGACGCGGGCCTTCAGCACCTCAACGATGCGCGTCCGCCATTCGGCGGCGGCGGCCTGGTATTCGACATCAGCGTCTACGCGATCCAGCAGGCGCTCTGCACCCAGCTCCGCCAGCTTGCTGTCGAAGTCTTTACCGGACTGGCAGAAAAATTCATAGGACGTATCACCGAGGCCGAAGACGGCAAAGGCGGTGCCCTCCAGCCTGGGCGCTTTTTTCGAGAACAGGAACTTATGCAGCGCGACGGCTTCTTCCGCAGGCTCACCTTCCCCCTGCGTTGAGGCCACCACCACCAGCAGTTTTTCTGACGCGATCTGTTTGAATTTATAATCCCCGGCGTTGACCAGGTTGACGTTCAGCTTCGCGGCGAGCAGGTCATCACGCAGCGCTTCGGCCACACGACGGGCATTACCCGTTTGCGAAGCGGAGATAAGCGTGATGGCAGGAATTTCAACGGCCGTTGGCGGGACGCCAGCCACAGCACCCGGCTGCTGATTGAGCATTCCCCAGAAATAGCCGGAGACCCAGGCGAGCTGGGTGGGTGAAAAATCGGAAGTCGCGGCCTGGAGGCGCGCCAGTTGCTCCGGGTTAAGGGGAAGCAAATTTGAAGGTGGGGCCTGTGTTGTCATGCGTCGTTATGTTCCAGTAGCAAAGCGGACTTTAAGCGAATAAATCCAAACTGAAGATAAGGTTAACGGCGGGGATAATAACAATTAAAGAAGGGATGGAAATAATAAATAACCAAATGGACTAACCTGTTTTAGTTATCGTTCTTAACGATAAAAGCGATTAAATAACTATCTGAAATAAAACAATAAAGGCCGATAAACACCATGAATACGAGGCGGTGACCGTTCAGAGCCGTTTTAGTTAATGATAAAAATTGTGCTTTCCGGTACTATGCGGCGGTTTTTTCCGCATTCCTGAGAGCTATGATGTCCACCACACTGTTTAAAGATTTCACCTTCGAAGCCGCACACCACCTTCCACACGTTCCTGCCGGGCACAAATGTGGCCGCCTGCATGGACACTCGTTTATGGTGCGTCTTGAAATCACCGGTGAAGTCGATCCCCATACGGGCTGGATCATGGACTTTGCCGAACTGAAGGCTGCGTTTAAGCCAACCTACGATCGTCTCGATCACTACTATCTGAATGATATTCCGGGCCTTGAAAACCCGACCAGCGAAGTGCTGGCGAAATGGATTTGGGATCAGATGAAACCGCTGGTCCCGCTGCTGAGCGCGGTGATGATCAAAGAGACCTGCACGGCAGGCTGCGTCTACCGCGGGGAGTGAATCTCCTCCGTTGCGGTCTCACGAGGCACGAGCGGCGTAAACTCGTAGAGCACCAGTGCATTACTCTCCAGTGATTCACTCAGTTGCCAGCCGTCATAAAGGCGTTCATCGCGTACGGAAAGCGTTGGACGCGCTTTATGCGCTATCCAGCGCCACATCTCTTCATCAGGGCCGCTTTCGCTGCCAACCCCTTCAAGTAACGGATAGAGCGCGCCGTTGTGCTGATCAAACAGATGACATTTAATTCGCCATTTACCGCGCATTCCCTTCAGGTGTAAATGATACTGCTGGCGAAAACGCTGGATGAATGCTTCTTCACTGGAAAGGAGCGGATTAAAAACCACCACATTACGCAGCAACAGCTGATAACCATTGCGATGGCGCGTAAGCAGGACACGCTTATCATTGACCAGCACCTCGCCCCGCAGACGTTGCCAGAGCCAGAGTACCCAATAAACCGGACGCGGCAGACCATGGTTATACTGTAGCGCCAGGCTTGAGGTATCGATGGTGTTGTTCGCACGAGCTTCTCCCTGAAGGCCCGAATTGAGCCAGAATCCCGCCAGCCAGACCTGCTCCGAAAGCCCGAGCAGGTTCTGCATCAGCAGCGCCCCACGAAAAAACCAGCCGTTTGTCGCCCGCGTGTTGCCGGTGAGGGTATTCCAGGAGAGAAGCCAGACGGGAAGCGAACATTTACGCAAGCGAAGGGCAGCGAGGATCTGGCGGACCTTCAGTATCGGATAATTTTCCGTTGAAGAGAGAGGGGTTGCCTCCAGCTGCGCGGGATCGAGAAGTTCATTAGCATCGGCAGAACAGGCAAGAAAATCGGCCTGCATCAGGATGGCTGAACTGAATAGGGTATCGTCGCTTACGCCCGCGCTGACGGGGGCAAATCGGTGCCATAAACCAAACTTTGCCTGCGGAAGATAAGTTCGTATTGCCTTTTGCTGGGCCAGCCAGACCTGCTCCCGGGTCTCCTCACTCGCCTGTGTTGACCAGTGCATGACGAAGTGCCAGCCCGCGGTGATCTCTGGCGAAAAATGATTAACCGACTGTTGTAAAAAACGGGTAAGAAGATCGCGACGTGTCGTTACGCCGGTGTGCAGTAGCACCGTCCACTGCTTTTTTGCCAGCCAGGTGAAGAGCTGATGCAGATTGTACCAGCAGGCGTAGCCCGCCATCTGGGGGTCATCCCACCCGGTGGCAAACAGACGACTGCTGAGAAAAGGTTCGGCGATATCAATCCCCTCAATGGGAATGGCCTCATTTATTGCCTCCAGATTTTGTCGAACGTCCTCACGCAGCAAATCGTCGAGCTCACGCAGGGTAATGACCACCCGCATACGGCGCAGCGAGGCAGAAAGAGGATTAAGCTGCTCAAGATCCAGGCTCTGCTCCTGCTGCGGATGAACGATGAGCGGCGAGGCTCCCCAACCGCGCGCCACCGGTTCATTGAGCAGGCTAAACAGCTTGTCCACGGCGACCGGATAGCGCTGCTCACGCCTGTCCGTCCGAATACGTGCCGCCTCCGGGTGCTGGCGCCGGGCCTTACGAAACTCACCCGGAGACATATTGTGAACACGCCTGAACCGATCGCTCATCATACGCGTGCTGGCGAAACCCTGCTCAAGCGCAATCTGGTGCAGCGGTCGGTTCGTCAGCCGGAGAGCGTCGGCCGCCTTTTCCAGCCGCAGGTGGGTGATATACTGCATGAAACTGATCCCCACCTCCTTGCGAAAGAGACGAGAGAGCCAGGCTTCAGAGACATATTCACTCGCGGCGATTTCCGCAAGCGTAATACGGCGGGAATAACTGGCATTGATCCGCTCTATCACCCGGGCGATGCGTTTGCTGTGCGCTGATGAAAGTTCCCGGGACAGCATACGGGCGGGCTGTTGAAAGCGGCTGGTCAGCAACAGCAATATCTCGCTCAGCCAGCGGTACGCCTCCAGCCGGTAGCGGTGCGGGTCGTTGATGAGGGTGACCACAAGAAGCTGGCGCAGCAGATCGCGAAGCGCATCGCATTGGGGCCAGACGCCTCCGGCTTCTGCCGGTACAGCATAATCATGGGCAAAAAAATCATTGCAGAGCTGGACGACCCAGCGCCCGGAAAGGGTTACGCGCAGGGTGACATTTGCCGTTTCGCTCGTGAACTGCCAGCGCCGATGACGGTTGATGATAGCAAGGGTATTGGCCTCCAGGATGTCACGTCCCACATCGGTGTTCAGCTCTGCCCGCCCTTCCAGCACCCAGAGCAACGTTAGCGTATCGCCTTCATCCTCCACGCAGTGGCGAATGTCCTGAATCTCTATCCAAAATTCATCTCCCCGTTGCGCCATCTTACCCCTCACCAAAGACAAAAAATGACCTGATCTTTTTTGTCATAACTGAATTGTATGAAAAACAATCAAAATAAAGCCGTCGCTTTACAACAAAAAAATGCATTTTCAGGCGGGACGATCGTCATAGACTCGAAATTATCATCGTTTGGCAGAAAAAGGATAACAAAAATGACACATCCAATTATCGAAGCTCTGCGTGGCAACGAAGCCCGGTTCACTGAATTACGTCGCTATTTTCATCAGCATCCTGAAATTGGTTTTGAGGAGCACAACACGAGCGATCGCGTTGCAGCGCTGCTTCAGGAATGGGGATATGAGGTTCATCGCAGCCTGGCGAAAACCGGTGTGGTCGGCACACTGAAGGTGGGTAACGGGCATAAACGCCTGGGCCTGCGCGCCGATATGGATGCGCTGCCAATGCAGGAAAACAACGGCAAGGCGTGGAGCAGTACCGTTGAGGGTAAATTCCACGGCTGCGGTCATGACGGCCACACCACAACGCTCCTGTATGCAGCGGAGTACCTGGCACGCACCCGCAATTTTAACGGCACGCTGCACCTTATTTTTCAGCCCGCGGAAGAACTTCTGTATGGCGGACGCGTTATGGTAGAGGACGGTTTGTTTGACCTGTTCCCCTGCGACCACATCTTTGGCCTGCACAATATGCCGTCACAGCCCCTCGGAAAAATTGGTCTGCGCGATGGCGCCATGATGGCCTCTTCCGACACCCTTCATATTGAGGTTAACGGCGTAGGTGGTCACGGCGCGGTGCCAGAACATACCGTTGACGCCACCCTGGTTGCCTGCCATATCACTATCGCGTTGCAGTCGATTGTTTCGCGCAACATTACCCCCTTCCAGCCTGCCGTCGTTACCGTAGGCAGCATTCAGGCCGGGCACGCTCCCAACATTATCAACGACAAAGTATTGATGAAACTTACCGTGCGCACGCTGGATGAACGCGTGCGGCAAACCGTGTTACAGCGTATCCATGATATCGCCGTTGCACAGGCGGAAAGTTTCAATGCGACGGCCACCATTCGACACATTAACGGCAGCCCGGTGCTGAAAAACAATCCGCAAGCCAACGAGATGGTGCGCAGCGTCGCCACCGATCTGTTCGGTCAGGATGCCGTCGCGGAGGTCAATGCGTTTATGGGCAGCGAGGACTTTGCTTTCATGCTCGAGAAAAATCCCAATGGATGCTATTTCACGCTTGGCGCCGGGGATGAGCCTGACCGCTGCATGGTACATAACCCGGGCTACGACTTTAACGACAACATTCTCCTCACCGGCGCGGCGCTGTGGGCCGCACTGACCGAACACTATCTGCGCTGATTCGCACCTTCCCGGGAGGGCTGCACTATGAGTACCGTTTCCCTGACAGGCGCATCCGCCTACGCCGGTAACGATCGGCTGCTGGCGGGTATCGTCATGAGCGTTCTGACATTCTGGCTGTTTGCCCAGTCGGTTATCAACGTGGTTCCGGCCATGCAGAATAGCCTCGATATTGCCCTCGAAACCCTTACGCTGGCCGTCAGCCTGAGCGCGTTGTTCAGCGGCTGTTTTGTCGTCGCCTGCGGTGGGTTTGCCGATAAGTTTGGGCGCATGCGCCTGACCATGATTGGCCTGATCCTGAGCATGATCGGGAGTGGTCTGCTGTTCATTTCATGGGAGCCCGTCCTGTTTCTGTTGGGACGAGCGATACAGGGGCTATCAGCGGCCTGCATTATGCCCGCCACGCTGGCGCTGATTAAAACCTGGTATGAAGGTAAAGCACGCCAGCGCGCAATCAGTTTCTGGGTTATCGGTTCATGGGGCGGGAGTGGCCTGAGCTCGTTTGTGGGAGGCGCCATCGCCACCACGCTGGGCTGGCGCTGGATTTTTATTCTGTCGATGGTGGTGGCTCTGGTCGCGCTATTGCTTATCCGCGCCACGCCGGAAAGCCGCAGCCCTGATGCGTGTCGACACAAACTGGATATCAGCGGCCTGGTGAGTTTTGTCCTTATGCTGGTGCTGTTCAATCTGTTTATCAGCAAAGGACACAGCTGGGGCTGGAGCAGCAGTTTATCGCTTCTTGTACTGTGTGGAGCCGTGATTGCACTGATGTGCTTTATCGTTACCGGGCGGCGGAAAGGCGATGCGGCGCTGATCGATTTCGCCCTGTTTAAAAACCGGGCCTATAGCGCCTCGGTATTCTCAAATTTCCTGCTCAACGGCTGCATTGGCACCATGATGATCGCCAGCATCTGGTTGCAGCAAGGCCATCATCTGTCACCGCTACAGACAGGCATGATGACGCTGGGGTATCTGGTTACCGTACTGGCGATGATCCGGGTGGGTGAAAAACTGCTTCAGCGCTATGGCGCCAGGCTGCCGATGATGACCGGCCCGCTGCTGACCGCAACAGGTATTTCGCTGATTTCATGCACCTTCTTAAGCAAAGAGGTCTACATTGTTACCGTTTTTCTGAGCAATATTTTATTCGGGCTGGGGCTCGGATGTTACGCCACGCCCTCAACGGACACGGCGGTAATGAATGCCCCTGAAAACAAAGTGGGGGTGGCTTCTGGGATCTATAAGATGGGCAGTTCCCTGGGCGGCGCAATGGGTATCGCGGTCACCGCATCGCTGTACGCGCTATGGCTGCCGATGGGAACGGCCAGTGCCGCGCAGTATGCCTTGCTTTTCAACAGTGCGATTTGCCTTGGGTCGGCAGTCGTGACCTGGGCTTTACTGCCAACAACAAAAGCCCCGCGTTAAGCGGGGCCACAAAAGTATCAGGCAATGTTCAGATATTTGTGCGTCTGCATCGACAGCCGCCAGTTGCGGGCGATACAGGTTTCAATGCACAGACGGGTCGCATCGTCTTTCTGGCTGATAGGCTGTAGCGCGATCACGCGCTGCTTTTCGTCCGTCAGCGTCGCCAGCAGTTCATCCAGCGCTTCGATGTCACGCACGCGCCCCACCGGATGTTTGATCTCATCAGCTCGCTCAAGCGCCTGCGACAGTACGTCATACCCACCACGCATATTCACTTTTGGTGAAACCGTGACCCACGTTGAATGGGAGCAGCGCACTTCATGGGTGCCGCTGGTTTCGATCTGACAGCTATAGCCGTTCTTCTCGAGCAGTTCGGTGAGCGGCATCAGATCGTGAATGCAGGGTTCCCCGCCGGTGATCACCACGTGCCGCGCCGTCCAGCCCTGACGACCAATAATGGCAAGCAGATCTTCTGCGCTACCCGCGCCCCATTTATCGCTCTCTTTGGTTTTCGCCAGAATGCTGAACAGCGATACTTCCCGATCTGCGAGCTTATCCCACGTATGTTTGGTATCACACCAGGCGCAGCCAACCGGGCATCCCTGTAAACGAATAAAGATAGCGGGAACGCCGGTAAAGTAACCCTCGCCTTGCAGGGTCTGGAACATCTCGTTAATCGGGTACTGCATAGTCAACTCTGTTAAGGGGATAAACGATAAGTATCGCAGATCCCCGTCAGATGATCATGCTCCATCGGTGCTTTGCGCGCCAATTGCCGCCATAAACCGTTCCGTAATTTGCTGCGGTCGGGTGATCGCCCCGCCGACGACAACCGTGTGCGCCCCCAGCGCCAGACACCTGGCCGCGCGTTCAGGCGTATCCACGTTACCTTCGGCAATCACGGGGATCGTGACGGCAGACAGCACCTCTTTCAAAAACGCGCAGTCATTTTCCGGTAGCGAATGGCCCGCGGTCTCCGTCGTATAACCGTAAAGGGTGGTTCCGACGCAATCAAACCCCAGCGCCTGCGCGGTCACGGCCTCCTGCACGGTGGCAATATCCGCCATCAGCAGCAGCGAAGGGTAACGGGCGCGGATCTGCGCGATCAGCTTGTCCAGCGATCCGCCACCGGGCCGTTTCCGGGCGGTCGCATCCAGCGCAACGATCTCCGGGCCGACCGCCATCAACTCATCCACTTCTTTGAGCGTTGCGGTGATGAACACCTCGCTGTCCGGATAGTCTCGTTTGATGATGCCGATTACCGGCAGTGAGACCAGCCCTTTGATAGCCTCAATATCCACCACGCTATTGGCGCGGATCGCAGCGGCACCGCCCTGGGCCGCCGCCAGCGCCATTCGCGACATAATAAACGGGCTGTGCAGCGGTTCGTTTTCCAGCGCCTGGCAGGAGACGACCAGTTTTCCTTTCAGGTTATCCAGTACAGTTTTCATTACGATAAGATCTCTTCTACTTCGTTTTTGATAATGGTGACGTGCGGGCCATAGATGACCTGGACCCCGTTGCCGCGGACGATTACGCCGCGGGCGCCGGTCGCTTTCAGTGCAGATTCATTGACTTTGCTACCGTCTTTCACCGTGACGCGAAGGCGCGTGGCGCAGCAGTCAACGTCATCCAGATTGTCTTTTCCTCCCAGCCCGGCGATCACCGCCGCGGCGCGCTCGCTTTGCGGCAGGGTAGCCTCGTCAGCCAACGCCTCCTTTTCACGGCCCGGCGTGGCAAAATCAAAACGTTTGATCAGATAGCGGAAGGTACAGTAGTAAAGGAAGAACCACGGTACGCCCACCAGCGGGACGAACATCCAGTTAGTTTTCGCTTCTCCCTGCAAAATGCCGAACAGCACGAAATCAATAAACCCGCCGGAGAATGTTTGTCCGATGGTGATGTGCAGCATGTGCGCGAGCATGAACGCCAGCCCGTCAAACAGCGCATGAATGACGTACAGCACCGGGGCAATAAACAGGAATGAGAATTCTATGGGCTCGGTAATTCCCGTCAGGAATGAGGTTAACGCCGCAGAGAGCAGCAGCCCGGCAACCCGCTTTTTGTTCTCCGGCCTGGCCGTGTGGTACATCGCAAGGCAGGCGCCGAGCAGACCAAACATCATGGTAATAAAGCGCCCGGACATGAAGCGCGACGTGCCCTCATAGAAATGCTGCGTGTTCGGGTCGGCGAGCTGGGCGAAGAAGATCCGCTGCGTGCCCTCAACCAGGTGACCGTTAACAATTTCACTGCCGCCAAGCGCGGTGGTCCAGAACGGAAGATAGAAGATGTGGTGCAAACCAAACGGGCCAAGCATGCGCAGGATGAAGCCGTACAGCAAAGTCCCCAGATAGCCGGTGGCATCCACCAGCCCGCCGAGGCCAAAGATCAGCTTCTGAAAATGCGGCCAGACCACGGTCATCAGCGCGCCGACGAGTATCGCCGCCAGTGAGCTGATAATGGGAACGAAGCGTGAGCCGCCAAAAAAGCCCAGGAATTGCGGAAGCGCGATTTTATTAAATCGATGATGCAGTGCGCAGGTCACCAGCCCAATAACTACCCCACCAAACACGCCCGTTTCAAGCGTCTGAATACCCAGCGTCATGCCCTGCCCTACGGCGCCCGGGTTCTCATGCGCCAGTTTTCCGGTCAGGATCAGCAGCGCATTGATAGTGGCATTCATCACCAGATAAGCGAGCAACGCCGCCAGCCCTGCCGTGCCTTTATCATTTTTCGCCAGCCCAACGGCGACCCCAACAGCAAACAGTACCGACAGGTTTGCAAACACAATCGAGCCAGCGCTGCTCATGATGGTAAAGATGGCCTGTAGCCAGCCAACGTCTAAAAATGGATACGCGGTAAGCGTATTCGGATTCGATAGCGCCCCGCCGATCCCCAGCAACAGACCTGCTGCGGGCAGTATGGCGATGGGTAACATAAAGGATTTGCCGAAGCGCTGCGCTTTTTCAAACCATCCGCCGGAAGACGCTCCGCTGAACATTTGCATCATTTTTTTATCCCCCTGGTTATTGATGAAAATTTTTACCACATATATTTTTAATTGTGAAAATTACCACCAAAAACCAGGACACCGATCATACTTTTTCGAAATGACTGGCATCTCTCCCCCGCTTTCCGCCACACTAGTTAGCAGAGAAACGCATTAAGGATCTAGCATGTCGGACCATGAAAACCTGCTGCTGAAGCTACGCCAGGAGGCTTCCGGGTACAGCCCAACGCAACAAAAACTGGGGGAATTTGTCCTCAACGATCCTGCCAGGGTGCTCTACCTGACGATCACCGAGCTGGCGCGTGAAAGCGGCACCAGCGAGGCCAGCGTCACACGCCTTTGCCGCACGCTGGGCTGTAAGGGATATAACGAATTTAAAATGGCGCTTGCGCTGGATATTCAGCAGGGTTTGCCAGAGCGTCAGGCAGGAGATGCAATAGATAACGTGGTGGATGAGTCTGTCCAGGCGCTGCAAGATACCGCAAAACTCCTCGACCGGGCACAGCTTGAACAGGCGACACTGGCCCTGCATCAGGCGCAGTCAGTGCAAATTTACGGGGTGGCGGCCAGCGCAATTCTGGGGGAGTATTTGCATTACAAGCTGCTGCGACTCGGCAAACCTGCACAGCTGTTTAGCGATATGCATCGCGCCGCCATGAATGCGACGACGCTCTCGAAAGAGACGCTGGTGGTGGCCATCTCAAGTTCCGGCTCTACACGGGATCTGCTTCACGTGGTGAAACTTGCCCGCAAGCGCGGCGTTAAGGTACTGGCGCTCAGCAATACGCCTCGCAGCCCGCTGGCCTCCCTGAGCGATTTGCAGCTGGTTGCAGCCAAGCCAGAGGGACCGCTGAGCGCGGGTGCGCTCAACGCCAAGGTTGGCGTGATGCTGCTGGTTGAACTGCTAACCACTTCCCTTATTGCAGTAGACAGCCATTACGGTGACGTCAGCCAGCAAACGGCAAGCGCCACGTTGCCGCTTCTGCTATAGAAAACAAAAAACCCGCCGAAGCGGGTTTTTTCATAAGAACGAAGGTTCAGGCTTATGCCTGGCCTTTGATCTCTTTACGACCGTTGTAAGGTGCTTTTTCGCCCAGCGCTTCTTCGATACGAATCAGCTGGTTGTATTTAGCAACACGGTCAGAACGGCTCATAGAACCGGTTTTGATCTGGCCAGCAGCGGTACCAACAGCCAGGTCAGCGATGGTAGCATCTTCAGTTTCGCCAGAACGGTGAGAGATAACCGCGGTGTAGCCAGCGTCTTTCGCCATTTTGATCGCAGCCAGCGTTTCGGTCAGAGAACCGATCTGGTTGAATTTGATCAGGATGGAGTTAACGATGCCTTTCTCGATGCCTTCTTTCAGGATCTTGGTGTTGGTTACGAACAGATCGTCACCAACCAGCTGGATTTTGTCGCCCAGTACTTTGGTCTGGTATGCGAAACCATCCCAGTCAGACTCGTCCAGACCGTCTTCGATAGACACGATTGGGTACTGTTTGGTCAGGTCTTCCAGGAAGTGGGTGAACTCTTCAGAGGTGAACGCTTTGTTGCCTTCGCCAGCCAGAACGTATTTACCGTCTTTGTAGAATTCAGATGCTGCACAGTCCATCGCCAGGGTGATGTCTTTGCCCAGCTCGTAGCCTGCTGCTTTAACCGCTTCAGCGATAACAGCCAGTGCTTCTGCGTTAGAACCCAGGTTTGGCGCGTAGCCGCCTTCGTCACCAACAGCCGTGTTCATACCTTTAGCTTTCAGAACTTTAGCCAGGTTGTGGAACACTTCAGAACCCATACGTACCGCTTCTTTCAGGGTTTTCGCGCCAACTGGCTGAATCATGAATTCCTGAATATCAACGTTGTTGTCTGCGTGCTCACCACCGTTGATGATGTTCATCATTGGTACAGGCATGGAGTATTTGCCTGGGGTGCCGTTCAGTTCAGCGATGTGCTCGAACAGTGGCATGCCTTTAGCTGCCGCTGCCGCTTTGGCGTTCGCCAGGGAAACGGCCAGGATTGCGTTCGCACCGAAGTTAGATTTGTTTTCAGTACCGTCCAGATCGATCATGATCTTGTCGATGCCAGCCTGATCTTTAGCATCTTTGCCAACGATAGCCTGAGCAATAGGACCGTTAACAGCGCCAACCGCTTTCAGTACGCCTTTGCCCATGAAACGGGATTTGTCGCCATCACGCAGTTCCAGCGCTTCGCGGGAACCTGTAGAAGCACCTGATGGAGCCGCTGCCATACCGACGAAACCACCTTCCAGATGAACTTCAGCTTCAACGGTCGGGTTACCACGGGAGTCGATGATTTCACGACCGATGACTTTAACGATTTTGGACATTAGATTTTCCTCAGTACAAGTTAAACTAAAACTCCAGACAAACAACGCGTACCAAAGGTACGCGTTGCCGTTCTAACTTTTTTTACTTCGCCTGACGCTTCTGGTACTCGCTGGCGGCTTTCACGAAGCCTGCAAACAGCGGATGCCCGTCACGCGGCGTTGAAGTAAATTCCGGGTGGAATTGGCAGGCCACGAACCACGGATGGTTAGGCACTTCGATGATCTCGACTAACTGATCATCCCCGGAACGGCCCGCAACACGCAGACCCGCAGCTTCAATTTGTTTCAACAACATGTTGTTGACTTCATAGCGGTGACGATGGCGCTCGGTGATGACCGGCTCGCCGTACAGCTTGCGTACCACGCTATCGTCGGACAGCTGGCAGGCCTGTGCGCCAAGACGCATGGTGCCACCCAGATCGCTCTTCTCGGTACGGACTTCGACGTTACCGTCTTCGTCGCGCCATTCCGTAATCAGCGCCACAACAGGGTACTTACAGTCTGGCACAAATTCCGTAGAGTTCGCGTTTTCCATTCCCGCTACGTTGCGCGCAAATTCAATCAGCGCAACCTGCATACCCAGGCAGATACCGAGGTATGGAATATTGTTTTCACGCGCATAGCGTGCAGTGGCGATCTTGCCTTCAACACCACGGTAGCCGAAGCCGCCAGGGATGAGGATAGCATCCAGATCTTTAAGAATTTCAACGCCGCGCGTCTCTACATCCTGTGAATCAATCAGCTTGATGTTCACAGAGACGCGATTCTTCAGACCACCGTGTTTCAGCGCTTCGATAACTGACTTGTAGGCATCCGGCAGTTCGATGTACTTGCCGACCATACCGATAGTCACTTCGCCGCCCGGATTGGCTTCTTCGTAAATCACCTGCTCCCATTCAGACAGGTTAGCTTCCGGACAGTTCAAGCTGAATCGTTTACAAATATAATCGTCCAGACCCTGTGATTTCAACAGGCCCGGGATTTTATAAATGGAATCGACATCTTTCATTGAAATAACGGCTTTTTCAGGCACGTTACAGAACAATGCAATTTTCGCGCGTTCGTTCGCCGGAATGGCGCGATCGGAACGGCAAACCAGGATGTCAGGCTGAATACCGATGGAGAGCAGCTCTTTAACAGAGTGCTGAGTCGGTTTGGTTTTCACTTCACCTGCTGCTGCCATGTAAGGCACCAGCGTCAGGTGCATGAACAGCGCGTGCTCACGACCAATATCTACCGCCAGCTGACGAATCGCTTCGAGGAACGGCAGGGATTCGATATCCCCTACGGTACCGCCGATTTCAACCAGCACAACGTCATGCCCTTCGCCACCGGCAAGGACACGCTCTTTAATGGCGTTAGTGATGTGTGGGATGACCTGCACGGTCGCGCCCAGGTAGTCACCACGGCGCTCTTTACGCAGAACGTCAGAGTAGATACGGCCAGTCGTAAAGTTGTTACGACGGGTCATTTTGGTACGGATGAAACGCTCGTAGTGGCCAAGATCCAGATCGGTTTCAGCGCCGTCTTCAGTAACGAACACTTCCCCGTGTTGGGTTGGGCTCATGGTGCCAGGATCGACGTTGATGTACGGATCCAGTTTCATCATGGTCACATTGAGGCCACGGGCTTCAAGAATGGCTGCGAGGGAGGCTGCGGCAATGCCTTTACCCAGAGAGGATACGACCCCGCCGGTCACAAAAATATAGTTCGTTGTCATGCTGAACCTGAGAAGTTAGGGTGAAACGATGGAATAACCAGGACGGGAAAGTAGTATACCCGAACACGACGAGCGCCACAAACTTTCATTCTCCGTCTCCACTCCAGGCCATGACAAACATAAGGAGTGAGAAAATAGCCCCTTTTGGGTAAATGTTTTTGACGCAAATCAAGCGCTTGTCATTTAAAAAATCACACAAATTGCGCTTGATCGCAAAATCTCGTTAGAGATCATGTTCCTGGCGTTTTACTTCCTGCCAGACTTCTTCCATCGCGTCGAGGTCAATCCCGCTCATTTCCAGGCCGCGCGAGGCCACAATCCGCTCAACTTCGCGAAAGCGTCGTTCGAATTTAATGTTCGCTTTTTGCAGGGCGGTTTCCGCTTTTACACCGAGGTGGCGCGAAAGGTTGACGGTCGCAAACAGCAGATCGCCCATCTCCTCTTCCAGCTTTGCTTCATCCACAACGGCCTGCTGCGCTTCATGCATCACTTCGTCGATCTCTTCGTGCACTTTTTCCAGCACCGGGCCGAGAGAGTTCCAGTCAAACCCTACCGCCGAGCAGCGCTTTTGAATTTTGTGCGCGCGCATCAGCGCGGGAAGGTTCAGGGGAATGTCGTCCAGCGCCGAGTGCTGGGATTTTTCAGCGCGTTCGGCGCTTTTTATCTGCTCCCAGCGCGCCAGCACTTCCGCACTGTTGCCTGCGGAGGCATCGCCAAAAATAT
Organism: Enterobacter cloacae complex sp. 302F9; assembly: GCF_050030335.1. Classification (NCBI taxonomy): domain Bacteria; kingdom Pseudomonadati; phylum Pseudomonadota; class Gammaproteobacteria; order Enterobacterales; family Enterobacteriaceae; genus Enterobacter; species Enterobacter cloacae complex sp. 302F9. The sequence goes on from NZ_JBLGUC010000001.1 coordinate 3,774,179, forward strand.
GCGGATGACGACGCTCCAGCTTGTCGCTGATAGCGGCGCAGATATCGTCAAAGTTAAAGCGCCCCTCTTCCTGCGCCATCTGCGCGTAGAACACCACCTGGAACAGCAGGTCGCCCAGCTCACCGCGCAGGTCGTCGAAATCTTCGCGCGAAATCGCGTCCAGCACTTCGTAGGTCTCTTCCAGCGTGTAAGGCGCAATGGTGGCGAAAGTCTGCTCTTTATCCCACGGGCAGCCGTTTTCCGGATCGCGCAGGCGTTTCATGATGCCAAGCAGGCGGTCGATTTGAGTCATAACAGATTCCATTAAATGCCTGAGCCGGGTGGCGGCGTTGCCTTACCCGGCCTACAGAAGAGGATGTTTAGCCGCCGTGCAGACGACGCGCGTCAATCACATCCGGCACCTGGTTCAGTTTGCCGAGTACGCGGCCCAGCACCTGAAGGTTATAGATTTCGATAGTCATATCGATGGTGGCAAGCTGCTCGCGGGTATCGCTGCGGCTGGCAACGCCCAGCACGTTGACCTTCTCGTTGGCGAGAATGGTGGTGATGTCGCGCAGCAGGCCGCTGCGGTCGTTGGCAGTGACGCGCACCACCAGCGAGTAACCCGCCGAGTAGCTCTCCCCCCAGACGGCTTCCACGATACGTTCCGGCGCATGCGATTGCAGCTCTGCAAGCTGATCGCAGTCGGAGCGGTGAATCGAGATCCCACGCCCCTGGGTGATAAAGCCGACAATATCGTCTCCCGGGATCGGCTGGCAGCAGCGGGCAATATGGTGCATGAGGTTACCCACTCCTTCAACCACCACGCGGCCATTGTCCTTGCTGCGCTGCTGCGGAGCGTAGGTTTTCTGCTGGAGTTGTTTCAGCGCTGCCGCATCCTGCTCCGCTGCGCTTGGCTTGTTGAACTGCGCTTGCAGGAAGTTCACCATCTGGTTCAGGCGGATATCGCCGCCACCAATCGCCGCTAACAGTTCGTCGAGCTCGTTGAAGTTGTAGCGCGGCAGCAGGAATTTCTCCGCCTCTTTCAGGCTTATCCCGATATGTTCCAGCTCGTCGTCCAGGATCTGACGACCGGCAAGGATGTTCTTGTCACGATCCTGCTTGCGGAACCAGGCGTGGATTTTAGAGCGCCCACGGCTGGTGGTAACGTAACCGAGGTTCGGATTCAGCCAGTCGCGGCTTGGGTTTGGCTGCTTCTGGGTGATGATTTCAATCTGATCGCCCATCTGGAGCTGGTAGGTAAACGGTACGATACGTCCGCCGATCTTCGCCCCGATGCAACGGTGTCCCACATCGCTGTGGATGTGGTAGGCGAAATCGAGCGGCGTGGAGCCTGCCGGCAAATCAACAACATCCCCTTTCGGGGTAAAGACGTAGACGCGATCGTCGAAGACCTGACTGCGCACTTCGTCGAGCATTTCGCCGGAGTCGGCCATCTCTTCCTGCCACGCAATCAGCTTACGCAGCCAGGCGATACGGTCCTCGTGACCGGAGCGACCGCCGCCGGAGGTACCCTCTTTGTATTTCCAGTGCGCCGCCACGCCCAGCTCGGCGTCTTCGTGCATCTGTTTGGTACGGATCTGAATTTCCACCGTTTTGCCGCCAGGGCCGAGCACCACGGTATGAATAGACTGATAGCCGTTTGGTTTGGGGTTGGCGACGTAGTCATCGAACTCATCCGGCAGATGGCGGAAGTGAGTATGCACTATCCCCAGCGCGGCATAGCAGTCCTGGAGACGCTCCGCCACGATACGTACGGCGCGCACGTCAAACAGCTCGTCAAAGGCGAGATGTTTCTTCTGCATTTTGCGCCAGATGCTGTAGATGTGCTTTGGACGCCCGTAGACCTCGGCGCGCACATTCTCCTCTTTCATCGACTGGCGCAGCCCGCTGACAAATTCCTCGATATAGTGCTCGCGGTCAATGCGGCGTTCGTGCAGCAATTTTGCAATGCGTTTGTATTCCGCCGGATGCAGGTAGCGGAAGCAGTAATCTTCCAGCTCCCACTTCAGTTGCCCGATACCGAGACGGTTCGCCAGCGGCGCATAGATATTCGTACACTCTTTAGCGGCCAGGACGCGCTCGTCTTCCGGCGCATCCTTCACTTCACGCAGATGGGCAACCCGTTCGGCCAGCTTGATCACCACGCAGCGGAAATCATCTACCATCGCCAGCAGCATGCGACGGACGTTATCCACCTGCTCGGAAGAGACAGAGTCCGTTTGCGCGGCTTTAAGCTGACGAATGGCTGCCATGTCACGCACGCCGTGGATAAGCGCCACGACGGACTGGCCGACGCTTTCACGCAGGACGTCTTCCGTCACCACGTCGGCGTCCGCCAGGGGGAACAGCAGTGCGGCCTGTAGCGTTTCGATATCCATGTTCAGCATGGAGAGAATTTCAACCATCTCCACGCCGCGCCACAACAGCAGTTCAGCGTCCGGATGCCCCTGCGTTGTGCGTAAACAATAGGCCCAGGTTTCGGTTAAGCGTTCACACGACTGCTGGCTGGAAATCCCCAGACTTGCGATCCATTTTTGAGGGTCAAACTCACCAGCTTTATTTAAATGTGCACTTCTTACCGCAACCATCGTCCTCTCCTTTAGGGACAAGGGCCTGTCGAAGTCGACAAGCCAAACTCATTAGATGTGCTCGAACAACACCATCGATTCCAGATGACCAGTGTGCGGGAACATGTCCAGCATTGCCAGACGTCGAATCTGGTAACCCCCGCTCAATAATGCTTCGCTGTCACGGGCAAGCGTCGCCGGGTTACAGGAAACATAGACCACGCGTTCAGGCGCGAGTTTAATTATATGCTGCATCACGCCCGGCGCACCTGCGCGCGCCGGGTCGAGCAGGATCTTATCAAAGCCCTGCTTAGCCCACGGTTGCTGAGTAACATCATCCTCAAGATTTTGATGAAAGAATGTCACATTTTGCAAGCCGTTCTGTTGGGCGTTTTCCTGGCCTTTCACCACCAGCGCCTCAACGCCTTCCACCCCGACCACGCTTGCTGCTTTGCGGGCCAGCGGCAGGGTAAAGTTCCCCATACCGCAGAACAGATCGAGCACCCGATCGGTGGGCTGTACGTCCAGCCACGCCAGCGCGTTCGCTACCATCTGCTGGTTCACGCCGTCGTTGACCTGGATAAAATCCCGCGGGCTGAACGTTAAGCGTAGCCCGTCTGACGCATACCAGGGCGCTTCTCCGCTGACCTGCTCAAGTATCTCGCTTTGCGGCGCGAGGAAAAGCGCAAGCTCATGAGAATGCGAAAAGCGTTCCAGTTTTTCGCGATCTGCCTTTGACAGCGGCGCGGTGTGGCGCAGTACCATCAGCGGGCCACTGTTGGCCAGCACCAGTTCGACATGGCCCAGCGAACGCACGCCATCCAGCGATGCAAGACAGTGGTGCACGTCCGGGAGCAACGCCTCAAGATGGGGCGCCAAAACAGGGCACTGCGTGACAGAGACGATATCGCTGGAGCCGGCTTTGCGAAAACCCATCTCCAGCCGCTCGGTTTTGGACTGGTAGCTGAGGCTCAGGCGAGCGCGGCGACGGTAGCCCCAGGGCCGATCGGCAATGATGTCATTCACGTCGTGTCCGACCAGGCGGGCCAGCGCGCTGCTTTTACTTTTTTGCTGTAATTCTGTGCTGGCATGCTGTTGCTGGCAGCCACCGCAGACGCCAAAATGGGGGCAGCGAGGCATCACGCGCTCCGGGCTATCATTAAGACGGCGCTTGACCTGACCGCGCGCATACTGACGTTTTTCTTCCGTCAGCGTAATATCTGCGCGTTCTCCTGGCAGCAAACCTGTGATAAACAGTGTCTTACCCTTGTGACGCGCCACCCCCTGTCCAAAAGGATCGAGGTCCGTGGCTTCAACAGTTATGATCTGACGCGTCGTCACGCGTCGTTTTGCAGAGTAGAATTGCGCCATCGCCGAGATTGTTCTCAAATAAACATAATTAGCCTGATTGTCCCATAACGGAACTCCATGACCAACTACAGCCTGCGCGCGCGCATGATGATTTTGATCCTCGCTCCTACCGTTCTCATCGGTTTGCTGCTGAGCATTTTCTTTGTGGTGCATCGCTATAACGATTTGCAGAGACAGCTTGAAGATGCCGGGGCCAGCATTATCGAACCGCTGGCCGTCTCCAGCGAGTACGGTATGAACCTGCAAAACCGTGAATCCATTGGTCAGTTAATCAGCGTGCTGCACCGCCGTCATTCAGAGATCGTGCGCGCCATTTCCGTTTACGATGAGCATAACCGTCTGTTCGTCACCTCGAATTTCCATCTGGATCCCACGTCGCTGAAAATCCCGGATGGTACCCCCTTCCCGCGTCACCTTACGGTGTTGCGGCGCGGCGATATCATGATCCTGCGCACGCCGATTATCTCCGAAAGCTATTCACCCGATGAATCCGCCCAGTCCGATGCGAAGTCCAGCAATAATATGCTGGGATATGTGGCGCTGGAGCTGGATCTTAAGTCGGTACGGCTCCAGCAGTACAAAGAAATATTCATCTCCGGCGTGATGATGCTGTTCTGTATCGGCATCGCGCTGATCTTCGGCTGGCGACTGATGCGCGACGTCACGGGGCCTATCCGCAACATGGTGAATACCGTTGACCGGATCCGCCGGGGTCAGCTCGACAGCCGCGTGGAAGGCTTTATGCTCGGCGAGCTGGATATGCTGAAAAATGGCATCAACTCAATGGCGATGTCGCTGGCGGCTTATCACGAAGAGATGCAGCACAACGTTGACCAGGCCACCTCTGACCTGCGCGAAACGCTGGAGCAGATGGAGATCCAGAACGTGGAGCTGGATCTGGCGAAAAAACGTGCGCAGGAGGCGGCACGTATTAAGTCTGAGTTCCTGGCGAACATGTCGCACGAGCTGCGCACGCCGCTGAACGGGGTGATTGGCTTCACCCGTCTGACGCTCAAAAGCGAGCTGAACCCGACCCAGCGTGACCATCTGCATACCATTGAACGCTCAGCCAACAACCTGCTGACCATTATTAACGACGTACTGGACTTCTCGAAGCTGGAAGCGGGCAAGCTGATTCTGGAGAGTATTCCCTTCCCGCTGCGCAGCACGCTGGATGACGTGGTCACGCTTCTTGCCCACTCATCGCATGATAAGGGTCTGGAACTGACGCTCAATATTAAAAATGATGTGCCGGATAACGTCATTGGCGACCCGCTGCGCCTGCAACAGGTCATTACCAATCTGGTGGGCAACGCGATTAAGTTCACCGAGAGCGGCAACATCGACATTCTGGTCGAAAAAAGGGCGCTCAGTAATAACAAAGTCCAGATTGAAGTGCAGATCCGGGATACCGGCATCGGTATTCCCGAGCGCGATCAGACGCGTCTGTTCCAGGCTTTCCGCCAGGCCGATGCGAGCATTTCCCGTCGTCACGGCGGAACGGGCCTGGGGCTGGTGATCACCCAAAAGCTGGTGAAAGAGATGGGAGGCGATATCTCCTTCCACAGCCAGCCTAACCGGGGCTCAACCTTCTGGTTCCATATCAACCTTGATCTTAACCCGAACGTGCAGACCGACGGCCCGGTCACCGGCTGCCTGAAAGGGATGCGTCTGGCCTATGTGGAACCGAACGCCGCAGCGGCGCAGTGTACGCTGGATGTATTAAGCAGCACGCCGCTGGAGGTCATCTACAGCCCGACCTTCTCCGCGCTGGCGAACGATCATTACGATATCCTGTTGTTGGGGATTCCGGTGACGTTTACCGGAGAACTGACCATGCAGCAGGAACGCCTGGCGAAGGCGGCCTCAATGACGGACTACCTGCTGCTGGCGCTGCCGTGCCACGCCCAAATCAACGCCGAAGAGCTGAAAAACGACGGAGCGGCGGCGTGTCTGCTGAAACCCCTCACCGCCACACGGCTGTTACCTGCGTTGACCGAATATTGCCGTCTGACGCATCAGTCCCTGCCGCTGGAAAACGACGAACATAAGCTGCCGATGACGGTGATGGCCGTGGACGATAACCCGGCGAACCTGAAGCTGATTGGCGTGCTGCTTGAGGATCAGGTTCAGCATGTTGAGCTGTGTACCAGCGGCGCCGAAGCCGTGGAACAAGCCAAACAGATGCAGTTCGACCTGATCCTGATGGATATTCAGATGCCGGGCATGGATGGCATCCGTGCCTGCGAGTTGATTCGCCAGCTTCCGCACCAGCAGCAGACGCCGGTGATTGCCGTGACGGCGCACGCGATGGCGGGGCAAAAGGAGAAACTGCTGGGTGCGGGCATGAACGATTATCTGGCGAAACCGATCGACGAAGAGAAGCTGCACAGCCTGCTGCTGCGCTACAAGCCGGGGCACATTGGCGGGACATACACCATCACAGCTGAATCGCCGGAGATCAGCGTTAACCAGAATGCCACGTTTGACTGGCAACTGGCGCTGCGCCAGGCGGCGGGTAAACCGGATCTGGCCCGCGATATGCTGCAAATGCTGGTGGACTTCCTGCCTGAGATCCGTAACAAGGTTGAAGAACAGCTGGTGGGTGAAAACCCCGAAGGACTGCTGGAAGCCATTCATAAACTGCACGGCAGCTGCGGCTACAGCGGCGTACCGCGGTTGAAAAATCTCTGCCAGTTGCTTGAACAGCAGCTCCGCGCGGGTACGCCAGAATCCGATCTCGAACCGGAGTTCCTGGAGCTGCTGGACGAGATGGACAACGTGACGCGGGAAGCAATGAAGGTGTTGGGGAGCTAAGACCAAAGCCCGGTGGCGCTTCGCTTACCGGGCCTACAGGAGCACGAACGTTAACGCGACATCCCCTGCCCCATCTTTATCACCGCCGCAATATTCCTTGCGGCCAACTGTACATTCTGTTGCGCATTTTCCAGCGCATCCTCCAGCGAGCAGATGGTGTAGATCACGCTGAATACGGCATCCAGTCCATGCTCATGCACCACGCCAACATCCGCCGTCAGGCTGCCGGCAATGCCGATAACTGGCTTGTTATAGCGTTTCGCGACTCTCGCCACGCCAACGGGCACTTTGCCGTGGATCGTCTGGCTGTCGATACGCCCTTCGCCCGTGATCACCAGATCGGCGTCCGCGACCTGTTCATCAAGATGCAGGGCATCGGTGACAATCTCAATCCCCTGACGGAGCTGTGCGCCGCAAAATGCATACAGCGCCGCCCCCATTCCGCCAGCCGCACCGCCGCCCGCCAGGTTTAAGACGTCAATATCCAGATCCCGGGCGATAATTTTTGCGTAATGCGCCAGCGCGTTGTCCAGCGTCCTGACCATCTCCGGCGTCGCCCCTTTCTGCGGACCAAATACCGCAGAAGCGCCAGCTTCGCCGATCAGGGGGTTGGTCACATCGCAGGCCACTTCAATTCGACAGTCTGCCAGCCGCTTATCCAGCCCGCTAAGATCGATATGTGCAAGGCTTGCCAGTTCGCCGCCGCCCGGCCCTACGGGCTGCGCTTTCGCATCCAGCAGTTTTACGCCCAGCGCCTGCACCATGCCTGCGCCACCGTCATTGGTCGCGCTGCCTCCAATGCCAATAATGATATGCTTAACGCCCGCATCCAGCGCATGACGGATCAGTTCCCCGGTTCCCCAGGAGGTGGTGATTAACGGGTTACGCTTTGCGGGAGCAACAAGCTCCAGACCGCTCGCTGCCGCCATCTCGATAAAGGCGCTTTTCCCGTCTCCGGATAACCCGAAAAACCCTTCCACGCGTTCACCCAAAGGCCCGGTAACGGGAACATGGACAAGACGCCCATGCGTGGCTGCCACCATCGCTTCCACCGTCCCTTCGCCACCATCGGCAACCGGTAATTTGACATAGTCCGCTGACGGGAAAATGTCGCGAAAACCGACCTCTATCGCTGTCGCCACCTCCAGCGCGCTCAAGCTTTCCTTATACGAGTCCGGAGCGATAACAATTTTCATAAGCCATCCTTACGCATGTTAGTTACGTTAAGCATACACCACGTAAGGGACCACCCATGGGAGCGGTCCCAATGCACTTATCGTACCATGCACGGACGTTTATTGTCGAATGTCCACTCTGGGATCAGGTATTGCATCGCCAGCGCGTCATCACGCGCCCCCAGGCCGTGTTTCTGGTACAGCTCATGCGCTTTCATGACCTGGTCCATATCCAGCTCTACGCCCAGACCCGGCGTAGCAGGAACCTGTACCATACCGCCTTTGATTTCAAACGGCTGTTTGGTCAGGCGCTGGTTGCCCTCCTGCCAGATCCAGTGGGTGTCGATGGCGGTAATGTTGCCCGGCGCGGCAGCCGCCACGTGGGTGAACATCGCCAGCGAGATGTCGAAGTGGTTGTTGGAGTGCGAGCCCCAGGTCAGGCCGAACTCATGGCACATCTGCGCCACGCGAACCGAGCCCTGCATCGTCCAGAAGTGCGGGTCTGCCAGCGGAATGTCCACCGATTGCAGCGAGAGCGTGTGCCCCATCTGACGCCAGTCGGTCGCGATCATGTTGGTGGCGGTTGGCAGCCCGGTGGCGCGACGGAACTCCGCCATCACTTCACGTCCGGAGAACCCCTGCTCTGCACCGCACGGATCTTCCGCATAGGCCAGCACGCCTTTAAGCTGCTTACCGATTTTTATCGCCTCATCAAGCGACCAGGCACCGTTCGGATCCAGCGTGACGCGCGCCTGCGGGAAGCGCTTCGCCAGCGCGGCGATCGCCTCTGCTTCTTTTTCACCCGCCAGTACACCGCCTTTCAGCTTGAAGTCATTAAAGCCATATTTTTCATACGCGGCTTCCGCCAGGCGCACCACCGCGTCCGGGGTCATCGCTTCATCGTGACGCACACGATACCAGTCGCATTTTTCGTCCGGCTGGCTCTGGTACGGCAGCGGGGTGAGTTTGCGGTTGCCGATAAAGAACAGGTAGCCGAGCATTTCCACTTCGCTGCGCTGTTGGCCGTCGCCCAGCAGGGAGGCGACATTGACGCCAAGATGCTGGCCCAGCAGATCCAGCATCGCGGCTTCAATGCCCGTGACCACATGGATAGTGGTGCGCAGATCAAACGTTTGCAGACCACGGCCACCCGCATCACGATCGGCAAAGGTCGTACGCACGCGAGTCAGCACATTTTTGTACTCGCCCAGCGTTTTACCCACCACCAGCGGAATGGCGTCCTCCAGCGTTTTACGGATCTTCTCCCCGCCCGGGATTTCACCGACACCGGTATGCCCTGAGTTGTCCTTGATCACCACAATATTACGGGTGAAGAACGGCGAATGGGCGCCGCTCAGGTTCATCAGCATGCTGTCATGTCCCGCGACAGGAATGATCTGCATGGAGGTGACTACAGGGGTAGAAAATGTGCTCATCGTTCGATCCTTTTATCAGTGACGTCCAAATACAGGGCGCTTACGGTCAAATGTCCAGCCGGGGATAAGGTACTGCATCGGGCCTGCGTCGTTGCGCGCGCCGCCCGGCAGTTTTTTATACGCTTCATGCGCCTTGTGGATCTGATCCCAGTCAAGCTCCACGCCCAGCCCCGGCGCATCCGGTACGGCAATTGTGCCGTTTTTGATTTCAAGTGGATTTTTGGTCAGGCGCGCTTCGCCTTCCTGCCAGATCCAGTGCGTATCGATGGCGGTCGGGTTGCCCGGCGCCGCCGCGCCAACGTGGGTAAACATCGCCAGCGAAATGTCGAAATGGTTATTGGAGTGGCAGCCCCAGGTGAGCCCCCAGTCATCGCACAGCTGCGCCACGCGCACCGCGCCGGAAAGGGTCCAGAAGTGCGGGTCCGCCAGCGGTATGTCCACCGCATTCAGCATCACCGCATGACCCATTTCACGCCAGTTGGTGGCGATCATGTTGGTCGCAACCGGCAGCCCGGTAGCGCGGCGGAATTCGGCCATCACCTCGCGGCCAGAAAATCCCTGCTCGGCGCCGCACGGATCTTCCGCGTAGGTCAGCACGTCGCCCAGCCCTTTGCACAGCGCGATAGCTTCATCCAGTAGCCAGGCGCCGTTCGGATCGACGGTGATGCGTGCCTCCGGGAAGCCTTTTTTCAACGCGCGCACGCTGTCAATCTCCTGCTCGCCGGGCAGAACGCCGCCTTTCAGCTTGAAGTCTTTGAAGCCGTAGCGATCCTGCGCCGCCTCTGCAAGGCGTACCACCGCCTCGCCAGAGAGCGCCTCCTGATGACGCAGGTGATACCACTCGTGGCTGCCCGGCGAGCGTTCCAGATACGGCAGATCGGTTTTCGTCCGGTCGCCAACGTAGAAAAGATAGCCCAGCACCGTTACCGCATTACGCTGTTTGCCTGGCCCCAGCAGTTCGCAGACCGGCACGTTCAGCGCCTTGCCCAGTAAATCGAGGAGGGCCGCCTCTAGCGCCGCCACCGCGTTAACGCGCAGTTCAAACGTCCAGGCGCCTTTGCCGAAGGTATCAAAATCCGCCGACTGGTTGCCTTTATGCACCCGCTGAACCACCTTGTTCAGGCGGGCGACCTCCTGCCCAACCACCTGCGGGATGGCGTCGACCAGCGTCTGGTAAATCACCTCTCCGCCAGGCGCTTCCCCGACGCCGGTATTCCCTGCGCTGTCGGTCAGCACCACAATGTTGCGGGTGAACCAGGCGTTATGCGCGCCACCAATGTTGAGCAGCATGCTGTCCTGCCCCGCCACCGGAATGACCTTCATCTCCGTCACGATCGGGCTTGATTGCGTTGTCATCATCCGCGCTCCCCAACAGGTTTCAGTTCGATTCGTTTGATGTCACCCACCAGCACCAGATAACTGAGCACCGCCACCAGCGCATGGACGCCTACATAAATCAGCGCGCCGTTGAAGGAGCCAGTGGTGCCCACGATGTAACCGATAGCGATTGGGGTGACAATGCCGGAAATGTTGCCAAACATGTTGAACAGACCACCGCTCAGGCCGCTGATCTCTTTCGGCGCGGTATCTGCCATCACCGCCCAGCCCAGTGCGCCAATGCCTTTACCGAAGAAGGCCATCGCCATAAAGCCGATAATCATCCACTCCGCGCTGACGTAGTTACAGAACACCATGGTCATGGAGAGCAGCATGCCGAGTACGATTGGCGTTTTACGCGCAATATTCAGCGAACCGGTACGACGCATCAGCCAGTCGGAGATGACCCCGCCAAGCACCCCGCCCACGAAGCCACAGATGGCCGGCACGGAGGCGACAAACCCCGCCTTCAGAATCGACATCCCGCGCGCCTGCACCAGGTAAACCGGGAACCAGGTGATAAAGAAGTAGGTTAAGGCGTTAATGCAGTACTGGCCGAGATAGATACCGATCATCATCCGTGAGCCGACGAGCTGTTTGATCTGCCCCCATTTCTGGCTGAACGGAACTTTAGCTTTCTGGGTTTTCTGATCCATGTTGATCAGCGCCCCACCTTCAGCAATGTAGTCCAGCTCTTTCTTGTTCACGCCCGGATGCTGGTTTGGTTCGTGGATCACTTTCAGCCAGATGAAGCTGATGACGATCCCCAGCCCGCCCATGAAGAAGAAGACGTGCGACCAGCCCACTTCGTGCGTCAGCCAGCCCATGATTGGCGCGAAAATAACCGTCGCAAAGTATTGCGCCGAGTTAAAGATGGCTACCGCCGTTCCCCTCTCCTGCGCCGGGAACCAGGCGGCCACAATACGGCTGTTGCCAGGGAATGATGGCGCTTCCGCTAAGCCCACCAGGAAGCGGAGGGTAAAGAGCGCAATGATAATGCCGAAGCCGCTGAAGATATCCACGAAGCCCTGTAACAGGGTAAACATCGACCAGATGAAAATGGACCAGAAATAGACCCGTTTTGAACCAAAGCGGTCCAGCAGCCAGCCGCCAGGGATTTGGCCGATTACGTAGGCCCATGAAAATGCGGAGAAAACATAACCCATACCTACCGGATCAAGTCCGATGTCCTTTGCCATCTCAGAGCCGGCAATGGATAACGTGGCACGGTCGCCGTAGTTGAAAGAGGTGACGATAAACAGCATCACCACTATCCAGTAGCGGGCGTTGGTGCGCTTCTCAGCGCTGCTCGCCGCGTGGCTTAATGTACTCATTGTTGCACTCCTGAAACATAGCTTTCGCCTGGTTCATTCTGTACAGCACCTGTAGGGTAATCAGAATGAGAGATTTGTGTTTGGTTTTGGTACGGCCAGAAGCCGTTTTATAGTGACGGGAAAAGTATATGAAGGAGTGCCTCTTCACCTCACCGTGCAAAAACACAGTATTGAAGGGCGTGAGGGAGGTTGTTTAGGGCATAAGCCCAGAGGAGTGGAAGGTGGTTCACGGAAATGGCGTTTGGGGCGGGGTGTAATGCCGGGTGGCGGCTACGCCTGACCCGGCCTGGCGTTTGTATAGTACAGGGTTAGTTCAGGAGCGTTGCCCAGTGTTCAACCCAGGGATTTGACTCGCTTTCTGGCTCAGGGTGTTCACCCGCATCAATCAGCAACATCTCTCCGACGCGCTGAGCGCTCTGTTCCTGCAACAGCGCGTCGAACTGTTTACCGCCGCCGCAGAAATTAGCGTAAGAGCTATCGCCGAGGGCGATGATGCCATAGTGAACATCTGGCTGATAGCCAAGCTGGTCTTTAATGCCCTGGAAAAGCGGGACGATGCTGTCCGGCAGATCGCCCTGCCCGGTGGTGGAGGTCACCACCAGAATGTATTTATCTTTATACTTTTCCCAGTCCGCCAGCTCCGGATCTTCATAGACCGTTGCTTTATGGCCCTGGTTTACAAGGATTGCTTCCGCTTCCTCCGCCACCAGCAGCGAGTTGCCGTACATCGTGCCGACAAAAATGCCTACTTCAGCCATGCTTTGCTCCCGTAATTATTGCGCTTGCTGTTCATCCTGAACGTTGCCTGCGGCAAACTCAACCCTTTCATTTTCGGGGAGTTGTCCCAGCCAGCCAAACTGTGACAGCGCCTGCATCCAGACCTCGTCCAGCCCTGCGCGAATAGTCAGCGGTTCGCCGGTAAACGGGTGCGTCAGGCGTAGCTCGCTGGCGTGCAGCATCAGCCGGTTACAGCCAAAGTGCTCGGCCGCGCTGCGGTTCTGGCGCAGATCGCCGTGCTTGCTGTCGCCGATAATCGGGTGGCGCAAATGTGCAAGGTGGCGGCGAAGCTGGTGCTTGCGCCCGGTTTTGGGCAAAAGCTCAACCAGACTGTATCGCGTGGTCGGAAATTTGCTGGTCGCCACCGGCAGTTCTGTGGTCGCCATACCGCGATAGTCGGTCACCGCAGGCTGCGGGCCTTTATCTTCGCGGGCAAATTTATCGGCGATTTTATCCAGTTCCTCCACCAGCGGATAATCAAGCGTGGCGGAATCCGTCAGCCAGCCACGCACGATGGCGTGGTAGCGCTTTTGCATCTGGTGGTGCTCAAACTGCTGCGAAAGCAGTCGACCCGCCTCACTGGAAAGCCCCATCAGCAGAACGCCAGAGGTTGGCCGATCCAGACGATGGGCAGTAAAGACGTGCTGACCGATCTGATCGCGCACGGTTTGCATGACCACGACTTTCTCATCGCGATCGAGCCAGCTACGGTGCACCAGCCAGCCGGACGGTTTATTCACCGCCACTAACCACTCATCCTGATAAAGGATCTCAAGCGTCATGCATCGTCACCGGCGAAAAGCGCATCGAGCTTTTCCAGCTCCACCAGCATCATGGCACGCGCCGGGTGGGTCGCTTCCAGCGCCATTTCGTAATAGGGAGAGACGGCAAAAGACGCGGGCAACGCGTGACCACCTTCCAGCAGCGCGTGCATACGCGGAATTAAGACCCACTGGAGCCACTCGAACGGGGCCAGCGTATCCAGACAAAACGGTTGGGTGCTGGCGAACGCGTCTGGCTGCGGCGCGTTATCCTGCCACAGCTGATGCTGGCGCATAAGGGCTTCGATGGCGTGCAACTGCGCACGAACGTTGTCATGATGCGACATATATACCTCAACTGAAAAACGGAATGGCGCGAAGCATAGCATTGCGGAAGACAGAAATAAAAAAAGGGAGCACTGTAAAAACAGTGCTCCCGGTTCGTTTCGCAGCATTCCAGCTACAATACGTGCTCCCTGCTCATCCGTGACAACTTTTCCTGATGCCCGAAGGCCTGGTCATCCCTTTACCTTTTGCTTCCTGCTCACATCGTCCTGATGTGTAGGTTTCATCCTGAAACGTCCTGGCCATCCTGACCCACCGACCATCCTGACCGGCTCTCGTTCTCCTTCCTGGAGGTGTCCCTTACGCATCCTGCGTGATCCACTTTGCTTCATCCTGAAGCCTTCCTGCGGCGTCATCCTGACGTGTCCCTGGTAAGAAACGCCATCATCCTGATGTTCGTTTCTCGTGTCGGCATCCTGTCGACACAGATAGAATCCGCTATTCTGCTTCGTCTTACAACCCACCTTGTAAGCAATGTAAGCCAGGCGAAACGGGGGATTTCCTTTCAGAAAAACACTAACCTGTTGAAAGAAAAGTTAATATTAATCTGAAATTCCTAAGGCAACGCTAACTGTTTCGGCGATGTCTCACAGAGCGTGTAAGAGATCTCTCACACGTCCAGTAGCATCATGGATTACAGAAGCGGCTCAATTTGGGTAAGAAAATCCGCAAGTGAAGGCGCGAGAACGTCGCGATTGCGGGTGCCGAGCGTCTCTTTGATGACCTCGCCAGACAGGTTGCAGACAGAAATGACGTCCAGTTCACTGTCGAGCGTCGCAATAAAAAGAGTCGGAGAGAGCTTAAGGCGTTTTTGCGTGACCAGGTGACCAATGAGGTTTTCCTGAACGCGTTGCAGATCGTCTTCGCTCCAGGTTTGCAGCAGCGTCAGCGGCTGTCCTGCAATACATGCAGTCATATCCCCGGCAAACTGCGTGGTATAAAATGCATGAAGCGCAGGTTGTATCACAAGGTCCATCGCGCGTTCAACCGCATTTACATTCTGCTCGCCCGTGAACGGTTTCGGTTGCCAGATAACGTAATCATCCTGCGAAGCGATAATGCACGGTGACGGCACGCCATATAAGTCAGTACTTTGCGGCCACGTCCCCCGCTTTTCATGCCAGGCATCGCAATAGCGGGTCGTGAAGGACGTCAGGGCATTTGCAGTTTCGATATCCACCGATTTCTCTCTTCTTGTAAGACAGGATAAACTCAGCCCATAAGTGTACCTGTAAAGTGGCTATGAAACATGTCTTACGAAAATCATCAGGCGTTAACGGGCTTAACGCTGGGTAAATCGACCGATTACCGCGACACCTACGATGCAAGCCTGTTGCAGGGCGTGCCGCGCAGTCTGAACCGCGATCCGCTCGGGCTGCACGCTGACGCGCTGCCGTTTGTCGGCGGCGACATCTGGACGCTGTACGAACTCTCCTGGCTGAATGCGCGCGGTCTGCCGCAGGTGGCCGTGGGCCACGTCGAGCTGGATTACGCCAGCGTAAACCTGGTCGAATCCAAGAGCTTTAAGCTCTATCTCAACAGCTTTAACCAGACCAAATTCAACAGCTGGGACGAGGTGCAACAGACGCTTGAACGTGATTTAAGCGCGTGCGCGCAGGGGAACGTAACCGTCTCGTTATACCGTCTGCATGAGCTGGAAGGACAGCCTGTCGCCCATTTCCACGGCACCTGCATCGACGATCAGGACATTGAGGTGGAAAGCTATGAATTTAGCACCGACTACCTGGAAAATGCGGCGGGCGGAAAAGTGGTCAACGAGACGCTGGTCAGCCATCTGCTGAAATCCAACTGCCTTATCACCCATCAGCCGGACTGGGGCTCGGTACAGATCCAGTACCGCGGCCCGCAGATTGACCGTGAAAAGCTGCTGCGTTACCTGGTGTCATTCCGTCATCACAACGAATTCCACGAGCAGTGCGTGGAGCGCATCTTCAACGACATCCAGCGTTTCTGCCAGCCCGAAAAGCTGAGCGTTTACGCCCGCTACACCCGTCGCGGCGGCCTGGATATCAATCCGTGGCGCACCAATACCGATTTTGTGCCTGCCACCGGACGGCTGGTGCGCCAGTAAGATAAATATTTTCACAATATGCGGGCGGTATTCCGCCCGAAGTGTTGTGAAACGTCATAAGCCAGGGCTATTGTAATCAACAGGGAAAGACGATAATCGTCCCATAAGGAGCTCACTTGATTACACATATTAGCCCGCTTGGCTCTATGGATATGTTGTCGCAGCTGGAAGTGGACATGCTTAAACGCACCGCCAGTAGCGACCTTTATCAACTGTTTCGTAACTGTTCACTTGCCGTACTGAACTCCGGAAGCCTGACCGACAACAGTAAAGAGCTGCTGTCCCGCTTCGAAAGTTTTGATATCAACGTGCTGCGCCGCGAGCGCGGGGTGAAGCTGGAAGTGATCAACCCGCCGGAAGACGCTTTTGTCGACGGGCGTATTATTCGCTCACTTCAGGCCAACCTGTTTGCCGTGCTGCGCGACATTCTGTTTGTTAACGGACAGATCAGCAACGCCGGACGTTTCCAGCATCTTGACCTGGAAAGTTCCGTTCATATCACCAACCTGGTCTTCTCCATTCTGCGTAACGCCCGCGCCCTGCACGTGGGCGAAGCGCCGAACATGGTCGTCTGCTGGGGTGGTCACTCTATTAACGAAACCGAATACCTGTATGCCCGCCGCGTGGGGACGCAGCTCGGCCTGCGCGAACTGAATATCTGTACCGGTTGCGGTCCTGGCGCGATGGAAGCACCAATGAAAGGCGCGGCAGTAGGTCACGCGCAGCAACGCTATAAAGAAGGCCGTTTTATCGGCATGACCGAGCCGTCGATCATCGCCGCTGAGCCGCCTAACCCGCTGGTTAACGAACTGATTATTATGCCGGATATCGAAAAACGTCTTGAGGCGTTTGTCCGTATCGCGCACGGCATTATTATCTTCCCGGGCGGCGTAGGTACGGCGGAAGAGCTGCTTTATCTGCTCGGGATCCTGATGAACCCGGCCAACAAAGATCAGGTTCTGCCGCTGATCCTGACCGGCCCGAAAGAGAGCGCCGACTACTTCCGCGTGCTGGACGAGTTTATCGTGCATACGCTGGGCGAAGACGCGCGCCGTCACTACCGCATTATTATTGACGATGCCGCAGAAGTGGCCCGTCAGATGAAAAAAGCAATGCCGCTGGTGAAAGAGAATCGTCGTGATACCGGGGATGCCTACAGCTTTAACTGGTCCATCCGTATCGCACCGGATCTTCAGATCCCCTTCGAGCCGTCGCATGAGAACATGGCGAACCTCAAACTCTATCCGGATCAGCCGGTGGAAGTGCTGGCTGCCGACCTGCGTCGCGCCTTCTCTGGCATCGTGGCGGGGAACGTGAAAGAGGTGGGGATACGCGCAATTGAAGAGTTTGGCCCGTATAAGATCCACGGTGATCCGGAGATGATGCGCCGCATGGATGATATGTTGCAGGGCTTTGTCGCTCAGCACCGCATGAAGCTTCCAGGCTCTGCCTATATTCCGTGTTACGAAATCATCAAGTAAAGCGACATTCCTCTCCTCTCAAGCCGGATCGTCATCCGGCTTTTTTATTCGTGTTGCAATTCATAGCGATCTTCAATGTTATTAACAAATCTGACGCCTGCGCAAACGATTACCTCGTTTTTGAAACCGTAAATAATCAGTCTTAATCGAAATTACCCGCCAGAAAATCCTAAAATCCCATTTCTTTACAGCGAAAGACACCTATCTCGCGGGTCGACCTTTTCGAAAACATGTCGTTAATGGTAGCCTTCGCGCCCGTAAATTCTCTTTGATGTTTTTTTAACAGATAAATGGTCTAAAGATACCCACATCACAAGTGGATTATTGCATTTGGGATCGCGATCACTGATAGATTCATAACTAGAATGTATCTTTCCGCCCGCCAATAGTTACGGGCAAAAATTATTAAAAAACCGTCACTGAACGAATTTCATATTACCGTCAGGCGCTTTTTCATCGGATTTGACTAAAAACCTGACAATTTGCTTCCTCCAGGAGATACAGATGGAAACCACTCAAACCAGCACCGTTGCTTCGATTGAATCCCGAAGCGGTTGGCGCAAAACGGATACCATGTGGATGCTTGGCCTGTACGGCACAGCAATCGGCGCTGGTGTACTGTTCCTTCCTATCAACGCAGGTGTCGGCGGTATGATCCCGCTGATCATCATGGCCCTCATCGCCTTCCCGATGACCTTCTTTGCGCACCGAGGCCTGACCCGCTTCGTGCTGTCCGGTAAAAACCCGGGCGAAGACATCACTGAAGTCGTCGAAGAACACTTCGGCGTCGGCGCAGGTAAGCTGATTACCCTGCTCTACTTCTTCGCGATTTACCCGATTCTGCTGGTGTACAGCGTTGCTATCACCAACACCGTAGAAAGCTTTATGATGCACCAGCTTCAGATGACCCCGCCGCCGCGTGCGATTCTGTCCCTGATCCTGATCGTTGGTATGATGACCATCGTGCGCTTCGGCGAGCAGATGATTGTGAAAGCGATGAGCGTGCTGGTGTTCCCGTTTGTTGCGGCTCTGATGGTGCTGGCTCTGTACCTGATCCCACAGTGGAACGGCGCTGCGCTGGAAACCCTGTCTCTGAGCAGCGCATCCACGACCGGCAACGGTCTGCTGCTGACCCTGTGGCTGGCGATCCCGGTTATGGTGTTCTCCTTCAACCACTCGCCAATCATCTCTTCCTTCGCAGTAGCGAAGCGTGAAGAGTACGGCAATGGCGCAGAGAAGAAGTGCTCCAGCATCCTGGCTCGCGCGCACATCATGATGGTACTGACCGTAATGTTCTTCGTGTTCAGCTGCGTGCTGAGCCTCTCCCCGGCGGATCTGGCGGCGGCGAAAGAGCAGAACATCTCTATTCTGTCTTACCTGGCAAACCACTTTAACGCACCGCTGATTGCGTGGATGGCGCCGATCATCGCAATTATAGCCATCACCAAATCCTTCCTGGGCCACTACCTGGGCGCACGTGAAGGCTTCAACGGCATGGTGATTAAATCTCTGCGTGGTAAAGGCAAGACCATTGAAATCAACCGTCTGAACAAAATCACTGCGCTGTTCATGCTGGTGACCACCTGGGCGGTAGCCACCCTGAACCCAAGCATTCTGGGCATGATTGAAACCCTGGGCGGCCCAATTATCGCGATGATCCTGTTCCTGATGCCGATGTACGCGATTCAGAAAGTGCCTGCGATGCGTAAATACAGCGGCCATATCAGCAACGTGTTCGTTGTTGTGATGGGCCTGATTGCCATCTCCGCTATTTTCTACTCGCTGTTCAGCTAATACCTCCTGCGCCGTCTGCGGACGGCGCACTTCTCCCCTCTGACTGAAGCAATGGACGCATCATGATTAGCGTATTCGATATCTTCAAAATCGGTATTGGTCCTTCTAGCTCTCACACCGTCGGACCAATGAAAGCCGGTAAACAATTCACGGATGACTTGATTGCACGCGGCATTTTGCACGACATCACCCGCGTGGTTGTCGATGTATATGGTTCCCTTTCCCTGACCGGTAAAGGCCACCATACCGATATTGCCATTATCATGGGGCTGGCGGGTAATCTGCCGGATACCGTTGATATTGATGCAATACCTGGCTTTATCCAGGACGTGAACACCCACGGTCGTTTGCTGCTGGCGAACGGCGAGCATGAGGTTGAATTCCCGGTTGATCACTGCATGAATTTCCATGCGGATAACCTGTCGCTGCACGAGAATGGCATGCGCATTACCGCGCTGGCCGGCGACAAAGCGGTTTACAGCCAGACGTATTACTCCATCGGCGGCGGGTTTATCGTCGACGAGGACCATTTTGGTCAAAGCACCAATTCTGCCGTTGATGTGCCGTACCCTTACAAAAACGCGGCCGACTTACAGCGTCACTGCCAGGAGACAGGGCTTTCTCTCTCCGGCCTGATGATGAAAAACGAGCTGGCCCTGCACAGCAAAGAGGAGCTGGAACAGCACTTCGCTAACGTCTGGGAAGTGATGCGCAGCGGCATTGAGCGCGGGATCACCACCGAAGGCGTGCTGCCGGGTAAACTGCGTGTTCCGCGTCGTGCGGCTGCGCTGCGCCGCATGCTGGTCAGCACCGACAAAACCACCACCGACCCGATGGCCGTCGTCGACTGGATCAACATGTTCGCGCTGGCGGTGAACGAAGAGAACGCCGCGGGTGGCCGCGTCGTCACCGCGCCAACCAACGGGGCGTGCGGAATTGTTCCGGCGGTTCTGGCGTATTACGACAAGTTTATCCGTGAAGTGAATGCAAACTCACTCGCGCGGTATATGCTGGTCGCCAGTGCGATTGGCTCACTGTACAAGATGAACGCCTCGATTTCCGGCGCGGAAGTGGGCTGTCAGGGTGAAGTGGGCGTCGCCTGCTCTATGGCGGCGGCGGGTCTGGCCGAATTACTGGGCGCAAGTCCTGCGCAGGTTTGTATTGCGGCGGAAATCGGCATGGAACATAACCTGGGGCTGACCTGCGATCCGGTCGGCGGACAGGTCCAGGTGCCATGCATCGAGCGTAACGCCATCGCCTCTGTGAAAGCGGTGAACGCGGCCCGTATGGCGCTGCGTCGTACCAGCGAACCGCGCGTCTGCCTCGACAAGGTTATCGAAACCATGTACGAAACCGGTAAAGATATGAACGCCAAATACCGCGAAACTTCCCGCGGTGGCCTGGCGATGAAGATCGTCACCTGCGATTAAGCCTCTCAGGAAGCCTCGTTTTGCGAGGCTTCTTCCTGTTTTCGCCACCATTCATAGTTTCATGCTGCGCTCAGTGTTACCCTTCACCTATCAGACAGAAGGGAGATTATCTGTGGCCGTTCATTTGCTTATCGTCGATGCACTTAACCTGATTCGCCGTATTCATGCGGTACAGGGCACCCCCTGCAAGGACACCTGTTTACACGCGCTGGAGCAGCTCATTCGCCATAGCGAACCCACCCACGCTGTTGCCGTATTCGACGATGAAGCACGCAATACCGGCTGGCGGCACCAGCGCCTGCCGGACTACAAAGCCGGACGTGCGCCGATGCCGGACGATCTGCACGCAGAAATGCCCGCTATCCGCGCGGCCTTTGAGCAGCGCGGCGTTCCGTGCTGGGGCGCCCACGGTAATGAGGCTGACGATTTAGCCGCAACGCTGGCGGTTAAAGTCGCGAGCGCCGGGCATCAGGCGACTATCGTTTCAACCGACAAAGGCTACTGCCAGCTGCTCTCTCCAACGATCCGCATCCGGGACTACTTTCAAAAACGCTGGCTGGACGCGCCATTCATTGCCAGCGAGTTTGGCGTATCGCCTGAGCAACTGCCGGATTACTGGGGGCTGGCGGGGATCAGCAGCTCTAAAGTGCCGGGTGTCGCCGGTATTGGACCCAAAAGCGCCGCACAGCTGCTGACGGAGTTTCAGAGTCTGGAAGGAATTTACGCCAGGCTTGATGAAGTGCCGGAAAAATGGCGCAAAAAGCTGGAGGCGCATAAAGAGATGGCGTTTATCTGCCGGGAGGTGGCGACGCTACAGACGGATTTACAGCTGGACGGGAATTTACAGCAGTTAAGGTTAGAACGTTAAAACAACTACACGATTTTGTAGGCCCGGTAAGCGCAGCGCCACCGGGCGTTACAAACGTTATCGCTCGTCGCGACGCCCACCCACTGCCGCCCACCAGCGACGGATATGGACCGTCACTTCTTCGCGGTCGTGATAAAGCTGACGCGCCTGGATTTCCGCGTTAATCCCGTGTTCGTCCAGCTGCTGCTGAATATAGGCCAGGTTCTGCGACACCTCTTCGTAGCGCTTTTTCATCGGCAGCTTGAGGTTGAAAATCGTCTCACGACACCAGCCGTTCACCAGCCAGGAGGCCATCAGCGCCGCGACTTTCGCCGGTTTTTCTACCATGTCGCACACCATCCAGGAGATGTTGTTGCGGTTCGGGCGATAGCGGAAGCCGTCCTCACGCAGCCAGGTGACCTGCCCGGTATCCATCAGGCTTTGCGCCATCGGGCCGTTATCCACAGACGAAACCCACATATTGCGTTTCACCAGCTGATAGGTCCAGCCGCCCGGGCACGCGCCAAGGTCGACGGCATACATGCCGTTTGCCAGACGTTCGTCCCACTCGTCCGCCGGGATAAAGACGTGAAACGCCTCTTCCAGCTTCAGGGTTGAACGGCTCGGCGCATCTGCCGGGAAGCGCAGACGCGGGATCCCCATAAAGAACGGCGAATTATTGGTGGTATACGAGTAGCCGGCGTAGCAACATCCTGGCGCAATAAAGAAGATATGCACGACCGGGCGCTTTGGCGTTTCGTAGTTTGTCAGCACACCCGCATCACGCAGCGCCGCGCGCAGCGGCACGGTGAACTTACGGCAGAACTTCATCAGCTCTTTGCTTTCGTTGGTGTCGGCCACTTCCACGCGCAAATCGCCGCCCTTCTCCACCACACCCTGCAACAGGCCAACAATCGGCGTGATGCGATCTTCCGGCGGAAGATCTTTCAGCAGTTCGCCCGCGACAAACATCTGACGGGCGAAAATCAATGAGCTGAACGGCAGTTCGCGCGCCAGCTTGTCGGCATCATCAGGCTGATAGCATTCAAATACCACATAGCCCGCGTTCTCTTTGACGCGAGCGAATCCGAAGACTTCACGCTTCGCCGCTTTATCGGTGATTTCCGCGGCGCACTCTTTCTCAAACCCCGGGCGACAATATAAAACAACCTTATTCATGAACAACGCCCTTGCGTTTCAGACGGATAGCTCCGATAAACATTAACACCCAACCCGCCAGGAAGCTGACGCCGCCGACAGGTGTAACAAACGCCCACAGGCGTAAATGCGACAGCGCCAGACAGTAAAGACTGCCGCTGAACAGTACGGTACCCAGCGCCAGAAAGACGCTGCTCCAGTAAAACCAGATGCTGATGCGGCGCTGCATCGCCACCGCCAGCCCAAAAATCGCCAGCGTGTGGAACGCCTGATATTCAAGGCCGGTCTGGATCCAGCCCATCTCCACAACGCCCAGAGATTTGCTTAAGACATGCGCGCCAAACGCGCCCAGAGCTACAAAAATAAAGCCACTCACCGCGGCGAAAATCAGCATGAATCGGCTGGTCATGTTTAAGTCCTGAATTGATGCGTGCCCGGCACACAAACGTTATTGTTCATACCTGAAGCGGAATTTTTCTTGCTCGCTTGCCGCTTTCGCCAGTATCCACTGCCGGAAAGCGGCTATTTTACCCAGTTCTGCCTGACTGTCATGACAAACCAGATAAAATGCATTCTTGCTGACCAGTACATCGTTAAATGGGCAAACCAGACGGCCTGCCTCAATTTCGGACTGCGCCATAACGTTGTTTGCCAACGCCACGCCCTGCCCGTGAATGGCAGCCTGTAGCACCATCGCGCTGTGGCTAAAAATGGGCCCCTGCTGCACGTTTATATGATTAAGACCTAACTGGCGGGTATAAGTTTGCCAGTCGCGACGCGAAGCATCGTGCAAAAGCGTATGTTGCGCCAGATCGGCGGGCGTTTTGAGCGCTTTATCCCCCGTCAGCAGCAGCGGTGAACAGACCGGCAACAGATATTCTGCGTATAATTTTTCCACACGCAAGCCCGGCCAGTTACCGCGACCGTAAAAAATCGCCACGTCCACATCATCTGCCAGCTTGTCTTCCTGACGGTCCACCGCCTGGATTCGGACATCGATTCCCGGATAAGTTGAGTTAAAGCTTGAGAGTCGCGGCACCAGCCACTGAATGGCAAAACTGGGCAATAAACTCACAGTCAGAGCGCCTTTTGCGCTCCGGGCCTGAAGCTTGCGAGTGGCTTCCGTCAGCTGGGAAAAAATCTCTTTAATATCCTGAAAATAGCTCTGCCCCTCTTCGGTCAACAGCAACGAACGGTTGCGTCGACGGAACAGCTTAAGCCCCAGAAAATCCTCCAGAGACTTGATTTGATGACTTACTGCGGCCTGTGTCACAAAAAGCTCATCGGCTGCGCGGGTGAAGCTGAGGTGGCGTGCTGCTGCATCAAAAACACGTAATGCATTTAGGGGTGGCAATCGCTTGGACATGGTTATCTGGCTTAGATGTTAACGAAATTTAACATATAGGAAACAACGTTTAACCTATTAGTTTTTTTTATCTGAGCCATTATAATTTGTCCGTTGAGGAACTACCAGCAAATACCTATAGTGGCGGCACTTCCTGAGCCGGAACGAAAAGCTTTTTTTGGAATGCGTGTTCTGAAGGGCTTTTGGCTTACGGTTGTGATGTTGTGTTGTTGTGTTTGCAATTGGTCTGCGATTCAGACCACGGTAGCAACGCTACCAATTTTTCACTTCCTGTACATTTACCCTGTCTGTCCATAGTGATTAATGTAGCACCGCCAACTTGCGGTGCTTTTTTTTCGCTTATCTACCTGTTAATGCTCGATTTCCTTCATCTCTTTCACGTCACTGCGGTTGATCTGCTGTTTGTTCCCGTTAGCATCTTTGTAAGAAATCATCCCGGTATCATTATCGGTTGTCGGTTTCCCTTCAGAGACGATAGATCGACCATCGTTGGTATGCATTACGTAGTTATTACCAGAACAGGCGCTCAGGGCAAAGGTCAACGCACAGGCAGAAATGATTGCAGCTGTCTTTTTCATGATTATCTCCTTTAGCAATTAATGCTATTCAAACCTCGATTTATAACAGGCTAAAACATCCGCCTAACACTATTTAGCATAACCTGCTTTTTCAGACTCGCCAGGATAAGCAGACAAATCTGATAGATATCAACTTCCTTGCCCTGCCGATGAATTTGCGCGACGATCGTAGAATCGATATGAGGAATTCCATGAACGCTTTCAGTCCTGCGCAGTTTCGCGCACAGTTTCCTGCGCTGGCCGATGCCGGCATTTATCTTGATAGCGCCGCCACGGCCCTTAAACCGCAGGCGGTGATTGAGGCAACCCGCCAGTTTTACAGCCTGAGCGCCGGGAACGTGCACCGCAGCCAGTATGCCGACGCGCAGCGCTTAACGGCGCAATACGAAGCCGCACGGGATCAGGTCGCGCGCCTGATCAATGCTGACAGCGGTAAGAACATCGTCTGGACGCGGGGCACCACCGAGGCCATTAACATGGTGGCGCAATGTTACGCGCGTCCGCTGTTGCAGCCCGGGGATGAGATCATCGTCAGCGAGGCGGAACACCACGCCAACCTGGTACCCTGGCTGATGGTGGCCGAACAAACCGGGGCACAGGTTGTAAAGCTCCCGTTGGGTGCGGACTTCCTGCCTGACGTGGCGCGTCTGCCTGAGCTGATTACGCCGCGCAGCCGTATTCTGGCGCTGGGGCAGATGTCCAACGTCACCGGCGGCTGCCCGGATCTGGCGCGTGCCATTGAGATTGCCCATGCCAGCGGCGTGGTGGTGATGGTCGACGGTGCGCAGGGTGTGGTGCATTTTCCGGCTGACGTTCAGGCGCTGGATATCGACTTCTATGCCTTCTCAGGACACAAATTGTACGGGCCAACCGGTATCGGCGCGCTGTACGGCAAAGCTGAACTGCTGGCCCGGATGACGCCGTGGCTCGGCGGCGGCAAGATGATTACCGAAGTCACCTTCGACGGTTTTAAAACGCAGGATGTACCCTACCGCCTGGAAGCCGGTACCCCAAACGTGGCCGGGGTTATCGGTCTGAGCGCAGCGCTCGAATGGCTGGCAGAAACGGACGTGGTTCAGGCTGAAAGCTGGAGCCGGGGTCTGGCGACGCTGGCGGAAGAAGAACTGAAAAAACGTCCGGGTTTTCGTTCGTTCCGCGTCCAGGACTCCAGCCTGCTCGCCTTTGATTTCGCGGGCGTGCACCATAGCGACATGGTGACGTTGCTTGCCGGATACGGCATTGCCCTGCGTGCCGGACAGCACTGCGCCCAGCCGCTGCTGGCGGCCATTGGCGTGAGCGGTACCCTGCGCGCCTCGTTTGCACCGTACAATACAAAAAGCGACGTCGATGCGCTGGTTTCCGCCGTCGACCGCGCCCTGGAATTACTGGTGGATTAATGACAAGTTCAGCTTTAGCCGGGCACCCGTTCGGCACCGTTATTACTGAAGAGACGTTAAAACAGACCTTCGTCCCGCTCACGCAGTGGGAAGATAAATATCGTCAGCTGATCCTGCTGGGTAAACAGTTGCCCACGCTGTCAGACGAGCTGAAATCACAGGCGAAGGAGATCGCAGGCTGCGAGAACCGCGTCTGGCTTGGGTTTAGCGTATCCGGAGAGAAACTGCATTTCTTCGGCGACAGCGAGGGACGCATTGTTCGCGGTCTGCTGGCGGTGCTGTTGACCGCAATCGAAGGGAAAAGCGCCGCAGAGCTGCTGGCGCATTCTCCGCTGGCGCTGTTTGATGAGCTGGGACTTCGCGCGCAGCTTAGCGCCTCGCGCGGTCAGGGACTGATTGCGCTAAACGACGCGGTACTGGATGCCGCCCATCAGGCTCAGGCCTGACGTTCCGCCTTCGCCATCATCTTCTTCAGGGCGTGAGAGACCGCCACAAAGCCGAAGGAGGCGGTCACCATGGTGGCCGCTCCAAACCCTGAGGCACAATCCATCCGCTTTGGCCCTTCCGCCGTGCTTTTCATTGCACAGACCGAACCATCCGCCTGCGGATAAACCAGCGCTTCTGTCGAGAACACACAGTCCACGCCCAGCTTGCCTTTGCTATTTTTCACCACGTTGAAGTCGCTTTTTAAGCGCTCGCGCAGCTTAGCGGCCAGCGGATCCTGAATGGTCTTCGCCAGATCCGCCACCTGGATCTGCGTCGGATCAATTTGTCCACCCGCGCCGCCCGTTGTCACCAGCGGCACCTTGTAACGACGACAGTAAGCGATCAGCGCCGCTTTTGGCCGCACGCTGTCGATGGCATCAATCACATAGCTGTAGCCTTTGCTCATGTACTCCGCGACGTTATCTGCCGTCACAAAGTCGTCGATCACCGTCACCCTACACTCCGGGTTGATGAGACGAATACGCTCCGCCATCACCTCGGACTTCGCCAGACCGACGTTATCACGCAGGGCGTGGATCTGACGGTTAGTGTTAGTGACGCAGACATCATCCATATCAATCAACGTAATTGCGCCAATGCCGGTTCTCGCCAGCGCTTCTGCCGCCCACGAACCCACACCACCAATGCCCACCACGCAGACATGCGCATCCGCGAACAGTTGCAGGGCTTTTTCACCATATAACCGTGCCGTGCCGCCGAAACGCTGGCGCCAGGCATCGCTGATTACCACAGACATAAAACCTCAGATGTAAAAAGGGTGAGGTATTCCTCACCCTGAACCGTAATCCGTCTTGCCCTCAGAATACCACAATCAGCCGCTGAATACGTTTCCGGTACCCGGCGCTGCCTTCAGCACCCACACGCGTCCGTAGTGGTTATACCAGCCTGCACGATGGCCGGCATCCGGGCCGATGCCCTGATAAATGTCGAAGTGCTGGCCTTTGATCGCCCCACCCACGTCCAGCGCCACCATCAGGCGTAATTCATACTTGCCGTTGAATTTGCCGTTGTTGTCGAGGAGTGGAACTTCCGCCAGCAGCGTAGTACCTGCCGGGATAATCGAACGATCCGATGCCACAGAAGCGCGGCCAATCAGCGGGACGGCGCTCGCCCCTTTCACCGGCGCAAAGTTCTGCGGTTTGAAGAAGACAAACGACGGGTTCTGCTCAAGCAGCTCACGCACTTCCGCTTCGCTGTGTTTTTCGCCCCACTCGCGGATCGCCTGCATCGACATATCTTCTCGTTTCACTTCGCCACGGTCGATGAGCACCTTACCGATGCTGCGATAGGCATGGCCATTTTTCCCGGCGTAGCTAAAGAAGTTCAGCGGCGAGCCGTCGCCAAAATCAATATAGCCGCTGCCCTGCACGTCCATAATGAAGTTGTCCATCAGCGAGTTGCTGTAGGCCAGCACGTAATTTTCGCTCAGCGCGCCAGCGTAGATCTCGGCGCGGGACGGCAGACGACCGCGTTTCGGCGGCATACGGTAAATGGGATACTGGAACTCGCCCTGGCGTGTGTGTCGCGCCTGGACAACCGGAGTGTAGTAACCGGTAAACTGGACGTTACCGTAGTTATCCGCCCCCTCCATCTGCCAGGCATCGATACCAAACTGGCGCATATTGCGGGTATCACCGCCTGCACGCAGCCAGTCCTGGACGGCGCTATAGACGTTGTTCTGCGAACCGTATAAACGCGGAGAAGCAGTGCGGATCTGGTAGACCTGCTCGGAGAAGTCTCCGGCATTGATCGGAGCGCCCACGGCGTCTGGCTGGTTAACTAAAGAGAAAGGCTGGGATAACTTCCCGTCTTTATACTGTTGACCGCGATCGGTCGGTTTGGAAGAGCAGGCCGCAAGAATCGCCACCATTGCGCCTGTCATCAGATACTTCGCCCAACGTCCTTTCATTATATCTCGTCTTTTAGTTGCCCAATTCCGCGAGATGAAGATAACAAACCCACCGTGTTAATGAAATGCAATCGCCTTCCCTTTGGCAAATTCTGCACAAAAAATAGTCCAAAGTGGCTTTTGCCGTTCATTTTGCATACAAAATAATGAATTATGTGAAAAAGGGGTTGCATCACAAACCTATCCGAGTATAGTGCGCTTCCACGGACGCGGGGTGGAGCAGCCTGGTAGCTCGTCGGGCTCATAACCCGAAGGTCGTCGGTTCAAATCCGGCCCCCGCAACCAACACTTCTTAAAACAATAAACACCCTGAAGGGTGTTTTTTTGTATCTGGCGTTTGTGAAAATGCCGGGCGTGATACCCGGCTTAATGCCCTACCCCCGCCGCGCCAGCGTTTCCCCGTCTGAGAAGTAGGCCCGGATCCCCGCCAGAATCGACTCCGCCACTTCCTGCTGGAATTTAGCCGTCTTGAGCTTACGTTCCTCTTCCACGTTACTGATAAACGCGGTTTCGACCAGAATGGATGGAATATCTGGCGCTTTCAGGACCGCAAATCCGGCCTGCTCGACGCTGTTTTTGTGCAGCTTGTTGACCCGGCCCAACTTACCCAGCACCGCTTTACCAAACTTCAGGCTGTCGGTAATGGTCAGCGACTGCACCATATCAAACATCGTATGGTCGACGTAACGGTCGCCACTTTTGCTCACGCCACCAATTAAATCCGAGGCGTTCTGCGTGTCCGCCAGGTATCTCGCGGCGGTACTGGTCGCCCCTTTCGTTGACAGGGCAAACACTGAAGATCCACTCGGCTGGCGGCTGGTGAAGGCATCCGCGTGAATAGAGACAAACAGATCCGCGCGCTGCTTTTGCGCTTTTGCCACGCGGACCTTCAGCGGGATAAAGACATCTTCGTTGCGCGTCATGTAGGCGCGCATATTGCCCTCTTTGTCGATCAACGCCTTCAGACGACGGGCAATTTGCAGCACCACATCTTTTTCGCGGGTGCGATATTTCCCGACGGCGCCGGAATCTTCTCCGCCGTGGCCAGGATCGAGCATGATCACAATCGGGCGATCGCGCCCCGCCTTACCCGGCTGTGGGCCACTTTGCGCTGGCGGAACCTGGCTGTCGAGATCGCCTTTGTTGTAATCCTCAAGTAATGCCAGGAGCGGATCCTGAATATCCGTCGCATTCGCCGGATAGAGATCCATCACCAGACGCTCCTTAAAGGCGGCTACAGGCGCAAGGGCAAAGAGCTGAGGTTTCACGTTCTGCTTCAGCTCAAACACCATGCGCACGGTTTGCGGATCGAACTGCCCGACGCGCGCCGATTTAATAAACGGATCGTCGCCACGGATCTGAGCTGCCATGCCTTTAAGCACGGAGTTGAGATTCACACCTTCGAGATCAACCACCACACGTTCAGGATTGCTGAGGGCAAATTGCTTGTATTTCAGCACGCGATTGGACTCGACCGTCACGCGC
The DNA here is from genome assembly GCF_050030335.1 of Enterobacter cloacae complex sp. 302F9. Lineage (NCBI taxonomy): Bacteria > Pseudomonadati > Pseudomonadota > Gammaproteobacteria > Enterobacterales > Enterobacteriaceae > Enterobacter > Enterobacter cloacae complex sp. 302F9. Next base: position 3,804,186 of record NZ_JBLGUC010000001.1, read on the forward strand.
GTATAGGTCGACGACGGCCAGACGCGCACCGCGACTACCTGGCTTGTGGCGGCAAGACCCACCTGGCTGACGCTAAGCAACCACATCGCCCCGGCCCCTTTTAACAGGCGGCGGCGGCTTATTGCTGAATTGGATCCCGACATGCTTCTCCCGAGCAAGAAATCTGATTAATGAACAAAACGCCCAAATTGACCGAAAACTTTAACGAATGACGCATAAACTGTCATCTATAAAAGGGTAAACAATCATACGTTAACGCACGGATTACTTATTATTTTCTGTGGGTCGCAGAAAATTTAGGCTTGCACACGCGGCCACAATCGAATAAAAATACAGAAATTACGAATAAACATTCACTAAGGGTTGTGTCATGGTTAAGGAACGCAGAACCGAACTGGTCCAGGGATTCCGCCATTCTGTTCCCTATATCAACACCCATCGGGGAAAAACGTTTGTCATCATGCTTGGCGGCGAAGCCATTGAGCATGAAAACTTTTCCAGCATCGTCAATGATATCGGCCTGCTGCACAGCCTCGGCATCCGTCTGGTGGTGGTGTATGGCGCACGTCCGCAAATCGAAGCCAACCTGGCCGCCCATCACCATGAGCCGATCTACCACAAACACACGCGCGTGACGGATGCGAAAACCCTCGAGCTGGTCAAACAGGCGGCGGGTCTGTTGCAGCTCGATATCACCGCCCGCCTGTCGATGAGCCTGAATAATACGCCGTTGCAGGGCGCGCACATCAACGTGGTGAGCGGCAACTTTATCATCGCTCAGCCGCTCGGCGTGGACGATGGCGTGGATTACTGCCACAGCGGCCGCATCCGCCGTATTGATGAAGAAGCCATTCACCGCCAGTTAGATAATGGCGCGATCGTCCTGATGGGACCCGTTGCCGTCTCCGTAACGGGTGAAAGTTTTAATCTGACCTCAGAAGAGATTGCCACCCAGCTGGCCATCAAGCTGAAAGCGGAAAAAATGATCGGCTTTTGCTCCTCACAGGGTGTTGTGAACGATGAGGGCGTGATTGTGCCAGAACTTTTTCCGAATGAAGCCCAGGCGCGCGTCGAAGCGCTGGAAGCAGAAGGCGATTACTATTCCGGTACCGTGCGTTTTCTGCGCGGCGCCGTTAAAGCGTGCCGTAGCGGGGTGCGCCGCAGCCACCTGATCAGCTATCAGGAAGACGGCGCGCTGTTGCAGGAGCTGTTCTCCCGTGACGGGATCGGTACGCAGATCGTCATGGAGAGCGCCGAGCAGATCCGCCGTGCCACCATCAACGATATCGGCGGCATTCTGGAGCTGATCCGTCCGCTGGAACAACAGGGCATTCTGGTTCGCCGATCCCGTGAGCAGCTGGAGATGGAGATCGACAAGTTCACCATCATTCAGCGGGATAACCTGACCATTGCCTGTGCGGCGCTTTATCCGTTCCCGGAAGAGCAGATTGGCGAAATGGCGTGCGTCGCCGTGCATCCTGATTACCGTAGCTCCTCACGGGGGGAGCTGCTGCTTGAACGCGTGGCGGCACAGGCGCGCCAGATGGGTCTGAGCAAGCTGTTCGTGCTTACCACGCGCAGCATTCACTGGTTCCAGGAGCGCGGCTTCACGCCGGTGGATATTGATTCCCTGCCGGAAAGTAAGAAAGAGATGTACAACTCCCAGCGCCGCTCGAAGGTGTTAATGGCGGACCTGGGATAACAGTCACCCTCTCCTGCTGGAGAGGGCGTTCACTCAACAGATTCAAATATCGCGCTTAATCCGCTTCTGCGCTCAGTACGGGTGGCAATCGCCTGACTCAACACGCGCTCATCCGCATACAGTGAAAGACGCTGGCGCGCACGGGTAATGGCGGTGTAGACCAGCTCGCGGGTCACAACCGGCGACAGCTGTGTCGGCAGGATCAGCGCCGCATGGTTGAACTCGGAGCCCTGAGATTTATGTACCGTCATCGCCCATGCCGTTTCATGCTCTGGCAGGCGGCTGGGCTGGACGGACTTCACGCTACCGTCCGGTAGCTGGAACCAGACGCGCAGACCGTTACCGCGATAGAGCGCAATGCCGATATCCCCGTTGAACAGCCCCAGCGCACTGTCGTTGCGGGAGATCATCACTGGCCGGCCCTCATACCATCGCGAATGCAGCTGACGGTTAATTTTGCGTTTCTGCACCAGCAGCTGCTCCAGCCTGTCGTTCAGGCCCGCGACGCCAAACGGCCCTTCCCGCAATGCGCACAGAAGCTGGTATTCGCCAAATGCGGCGATGACCTGCCCGGGCTGACTGCGCTGCTGCACGCAGCTCAGAAAATGCTGGTATCCCTGGAGAGCCTCCTCAAGCATAGCCTGATACTCTTCCCCGCTTTGCAGCGATTTCTTTTCAATGTCAGTGAAGGAACCGTCAAACACCGTGCGCGTGGCGTGCCTGTCGCCACGGTTGACCGCCGCAGCCAGTTGGCCGATGCCGGAGTCGCTACCGAAACGGTAGCTTTTTTGCAGCAGGCACAGGCTGTCACGCAGTGCGCCCGCGATCGGCGTGTGATCGGGTTCAAGCGAGCAACCGGTCAGACGGGCGAGCTCCTGCGCCCGCGCGGCGGTATAACCGTAACTGGCGTAGGTACAGATATCTCCCAGCACCGCCCCGGCTTCTACAGAGGCGAGCTGGTCGCGATCGCCCAGGAAAACCACGCGCGCATGGGGTGGTAGCGCATCGATCAGGCGCGACATCATGGTCAGGTCGATCATGGAGGCTTCATCCACCACCAGCACGTCCAGATGCAGCGGATTGCCCGCATGGTAGCGCAGCCGCTGGCTACCCGGCTGCGCGCCGAGCAGACGGTGCAGAGTACTTGCTTCACCCGGGAAAAGCGCAAGCTGCTCCTGGGTGAGCGGCAGCCGTTGCATCGCACCGCCCAGTGATTCGGTCAGACGCGCCGCGGCCTTCCCGGTGGGCGCCGCCAGACGAATACGGCATCGCTGCTCGCCTGAAAGCTGTATCAGGGCTGCCAGCAGCTTTGCGACGGTCGTTGTTTTCCCGGTTCCCGGGCCGCCGGATATCACCGAGATCCGCCGCGTCAGGGCGACGGCTGCCGCCACTTTCTGCCAGTCTGTGGCCTCACCGGAGTCAAACAGCCTGTCCAGCGTCTGGCGAAGCTGTGCTTCGTCGCAGGGAAGCGGCGCATTGGTCTCACTAAAGAAACGCGCTACCGTCAGTTCGTTTCGCCACAGGCGGTTCAGGTATAAGCGCTCCCCCGTCAGGATCAGCGGTGCCTGGTTGTCTCCCGGCCCGACGGCTGACGATTCACGCAAGATTTTCTGCCAGTCCACCTTATCTCCCAGCAGCGCAAAGCAGGACTGGAGGACAGGCGGCATTTTCTCGTCAACCACCAGACGCGAGAGCGGCAGACACACATGCCCCTCTCCGGCATCTTTACTCAACAGGGCAGCGGCAAGCATCACGGCGGGCTGGTCAGCGGCAATCATCATGGCAAACTGCACGTCCAGCTGACGCAGCACGCGTTGCTCTACCGCATCCAGCAATAAGTCCTGCATCGTCATGCCATCTCCTCCGTGTTTGCTGCAAACAGGTTATCCATTTTATTAATCAATTCCGCATCCGGACGAGTGCTGAAGATCCCGGAGCGCGGATCGGCAGCATCAACCCCGCGCAGGAACAGATAGATGACACCGCCAAAATGATCGTCGTAGCGATAATCCGCAATACGGTGGCGCAAATAGCGGTGCAGCGCCAGGGTATAGAGCTGATATTGCAGATCGTAGCGATGCATTTGCATGGCTGCCGCCATCGCCTGCTGGGTATAGGCTTCGCTGTTCTCGCCCAGCCAGTTCGATTTGTAATCCAGCAGGTAGTACCGTCCTTCGTGACGGAAGACCAGGTCGATAAACCCTTTCAGCATGCCCTGCACCTGACGGAAGTTCAGCGGCGGGCAACCGGCTGACAGCGGATCGTACTGACGGATGAGCGCATCGAGCGCGTCGGCCTTAAGCGGGCCTGCGACGGGCAGATAAAACTCCATCTCAACCTGCTTATTTTTAGCCGTTAACTGGCGAAGAGAGAAGCCCTGCGTCGTCAGCGGCGCCTGCAAAATGGCGTTGATCCAGTCAGTGAGAACGGGCTGCCAGTGCGCGTCATAGCCTCCGCTCTGCAACATCTTCAGCACCCACTCCTCACTGACAGGCTGGGTGAAATCAAGCTCTTCAAAGAGGCTGTGCAAAAAGGTGCCCGGCGACGCGCCGCGTGGGAACTGATGTGGAGTTAACGTCGGTTCAACCGGAACATCGCCCACCCCTGCGGCATCCACGTCCAGCTTCGGCATGAGATCCTGCGCAATACTTTGCCCGTGCTGTTGCAGGCCAGAATAGCTGGTGACGCGCCAGTCGTCGGCAAGCACCCGTGTGATCTGGCGCGCGTTAAGATCGGTCGCGGGCTCTTGCGCCATTTCCCAGCGGCTGTTGTCTGGCAGAGAAGGGATATGGAGGGCGATATCGTCTCCGCAAAGCGACTCAATACAGAGGCGCAACCCCGCCGCATCTTTCGGCTCACCACGCTGAATAAGCCGCCCTAAGGCGCTTAAATGGAAATCGCTCTCCCCTGTTTTCTCCCCGCGACGGCGGAAAACCGGCGCGACGCCCAGGCTGCAATGCCAGACAGAACGGGTCAGCGCCACGTAAAGCAGGCGCAAATCCTCCGCCAGACGCTCCGCTTCCGCCAGCTCAACGCTGGTTTCCGCCTTGCTGAGATCGAGCACCGCATCGAAAGTCTCGCGATCATGATAATAGGCCTGATCCTGAACGCGGTAGTTAGCGATAAAGGGCAGCCAGACCAGCGGATACTCGAGACCTTTCGATTTGTGAATGGTGACGATTTGCACCAGATGCTTATCGCTCTCAAGACGCATCTGCTGGCTTGAGGCGTTACTGTTTGGATCCGCGATTTGCTGCGCCAGCCAGCGCACGAGGGCATGTTCACTTTCAAGCTGGGTGCCGGCTTCCTGCAACAGTTCGCTGATGTGTAAAATATCGGTAAGACGCCTTTCACCGCCGGATGACGCCAGCATATTTTCGGCAATCTGACGCCGCGTCATCAATTCGCGCAGCATCGCCATGACGCCGCGTTTTTGCCAGCGTTCACGGTAATGGACAAACTCTTCCACCACCGTATCCCATGCGTTTTCGTCATGGTTGAGCTCATCAATATCGCGCGCGTTCAACCCCAGCATAGAGCTGGCCAGCGCGCTTCGAAGCGTATTTTCGCGCTCCGGGGCCAGCACCGCCTGAAGCAGCCAGAGCATTTCCTGGGCTTCCAGCGTGTCGAACACGCTGTCGCGGTTAGAGAGATACACTGACGGAATATCCAGCAACGTTAGCGCATCGCGGATTAGCGCCGCTTCCTGACGACTGCGCACCAGCACGGTAATATCAGAGGCTTTAACAGGATTTGCCTGTTCCCCCTGCCAAAGCAGCGCCTCGCCGCGCGCGCCTGCGCTCAGCCAGTCACGGATTTGCGCGGCGCAGTGCTGGGCCATCGCCGCCTGATAGTCGGCAACCCCATAGCCTTCCCCTTCCAGCAGCCAGAAGGTCATGGCGGGTTGCACCGCGCTACTGACTTCGAAGCGCAGGGATGCGTTTTTTGGGGCGGATTTCACCGGCAGGAAAGGGATTTCATTGAACATGAACGCCGTCTCCATACGGCTGAACAGCGCATTGACGCTCTCAACCATCCCCGGAGCGGAACGCCAGTTAGTGTCTAACGTGTAATGCGCGACAACTTCACTACGGGCTTTCATATAGGTGAAGATATCTGCCCCACGGAAGGCGTAAATCGCCTGTTTAGGGTCGCCTATCAACAACAGGGCAGTGTCGGGCTGCTGTCGCCAGATGCGGCGAAAAATGCGGTACTGCTGAGGGTCGGTGTCCTGAAATTCGTCAATCATCGCCACCGGAAAACGTGTACGGATCGCGCTGGCGAGCGCTTCACCATTCTCGCTGGACAGCGCCTCGTCCAGGCGGCTCAGCATGTCATCAAACCCCAGCTCGCCCCGGCGACGTTTTTCGCGCGCGACGGCCTGGCGGATCTCCGTCATGGCGCGTGTGATCATCAGGTCATTGAGCGTTAATGGCTCCGCAAGCAGCGCATCAATCGCCACAAACAGGGAATGCTCAGGCACAATGCCGTCGGCTTTGGTTCGCTCGGTCAAAAAGCGCTGCGAAAATTTTTCCAGTGCGTCCGGAAGCTGGTAGCCCCGCGTCTCCTCCTGGGACCAGACGCTGATCTTTTCGATCCACTTCCCCTGGTTCCCACGGTTGAACTTGCGTCTGTCGATGCCTGAGTTTTCGATGATTGCATCAATTTCACCAACCGACTCATTCCACTTCTGCTTAAGCGCCGCAATTTTGGCGACGATCTTTTCATGGCGCGAGGCCAGCGTTTCATCGGCAGGCGGCGGAGATTTAATGACCGGCGCTTCGCCTTGCAGGTAACGGTCGATGGCGCGAAGAAGCTCTTCCGGACCTTTCCACAGGGCGTGAACCGCTTCGGCAATGTCGCGCTGCAATGGATAACAGTGACGACGCCAGAAATCCGCACAGGCCTGATAGCGAAGCTCGGATTCATCTTCAATAAGCTGCTGCTCAAAGAGCATGCCGGATTCAAACGCATTCAGGCTTAACATGCGCTGACAAAAACCGTGAATGGTGAAGACGGACGCTTCATCCATTTGCCGCTCGGCAAGCAGCAGCCATTGCGCAGCCTGTTGTTTATCCGCAATCTCGTCCAGCAGGCTCGCGTAGAGGGGGTTATCCGTCGTCTGACGCAGACAGGCGATGCGCAGCTCATGAATGTTGCTGCGAATACGGCCACGCAGCTCGGCAGTGGCCGCTTCGGTGAAGGTTACCACCAGCAGCTCTTCCACGCTTAACGGGCGCGAAAAAGCGGCATTGCCGCCGAGCCCCAACAGCAGACGCAGATAGAGCGCGGCGATGGTATAGGTTTTTCCCGTTCCCGCTGAGGCTTCAATCAGTCGCTCACCCTGTAGAGGTAAACTTAGGGGATCAAGCGGCTCAGCGGTATGGGTCATTCTTTCTTACTCCAGGGCATAGTTTGTTGCAGCGCGCTGACGCTCTTCCAGACGGTCCACTCTTTTGATTTTACGTAGTCCGTTTTCCCGTTCTGGCTGCCAGAAACCTGAGACAGGATGGCCATACCCTGCGGTTTTACTACCGCCTGATGGAAGAAATCGGCAACCTTTTGTGGCGTCAGCTGTTTTATTTCGGCCACTATTTTATCACGCGAATCAAATTTCATATTACCGCGATCAAAATCTTTGCTCAGCTGCGAGGCCTCTTCACCCAGCGTCTGCGGCGGCTGCATCACCTGGGCGATAACCGCCTGCTGGATCTGGGCAAACTCTTCCGGCTTCATGGCGCGCAGTTTTGCTTCCGCCTGCGGGAAGAACGCCTGATAACGCTGCCACAGGTAAGCGGGTTGCTTGTCGCTGCTTTGCAGAAGGAAGCCCAGCCCCCACTGACGGCCCACATTCATAGAGAAAGCGAATACCGCATAGCCCAGCTGCTCTTCGGTGCGCAGCTGGTTGTAAAACCACGGCTGAATAATTTGACCGAGCACCGCACTCTGGGCAGAGCTGGTAAATTCGTCATAACCGACAGGGACAAACACCGCGGCCAGCGCGGAATCCGTGCTGCTTCCCGCTTTTTCGAAGATCACGTTCTGCTTTTTCTCTACCAGCACATCCTGGTTACGGCACCACTCATCGCCTTTTGAACCCAGTTGCGCACGGACGTTTTGCGCCAGCGTTTTAGCCTGATGTTCGCTCATATTCCCTACAACCAGGAACTCCGGACGGGTATTGGTTTTCAGCGCATCACGGTAAGCCAGCACCTCTTTTAAGGTGACTGAGGGCAATAACGCGCGGCGATCTTCGCGCTGGAAGTACGGAATTTGCGACAGCATCTGTGCTGGCATAATCGCCTGATCGTAGGCTTTACCCTTCTCGGCAGAATCCATCATCTGGGCATACCAGGACTTAGCCTGCTCGAGCTGTTCTTCCGTAGGCGTATAGCTGAAATAACCGTCCAGCAGCGCCTGGAACAGCTGCGGCAAACGCTGGGTATAGCCGTTGGCATTCACCATCAGGCCGTTATTGGCGTTGGTGGAGAAACTGATACCACCAACGGCAGCCTGGTTGCTGAGCTGATCGAGAGCAATACCGGCCAGATAATCGTTAAGCGCAAACAGCACCTGGTTTCTGGCGCTGTCCATTGCTTTGGGGTTACGCAGCACCACGCTAACATCCGCTTTTGGCTCGTCGGCGAAATAGCGGCTTGGGGTGTAGACCACGCGCAGCGTCGGCTCATCAACAATCAGCTCCGGGTGCGGATACGCCTTTGCGGGTTTGATCAGCGAGAAATCGTCCGGGATGTAGGGGTTAAGTTCCGGTAACGTCAGCGCAATTTCCCCCGCCTTTTCCTGCCAGCCCGCGAAGGTCTGTTCGCTGATTTTTTCAACCTGATACGGGGCATCAACGAAGTAGGCCATTTTGTTATGCGGTTCGTTCGGGCTGATATACCAGACCCGAGCATTCTGCGGAGTCATCATCGCCAGACGCGCTTTGAGCGCTCCGGCGTCATACTGGTCGGCAATATTTACCGCATCCAGCGTATGTTCCACCGGCACGCGGATCATGGTATCTGCCAGCCACTCAACGTAGTCCATATCACGCGTGATAGAGGGATAGCGGAAATCGAGATCCAGCACGTGCGCCAGCTCGTCAAAGTAGCGTTTATCGACCCCTTTGTCGCGCAGCAGAGAGAGGTAACTGAAAATGGCCGCAACGACGTCGTCCCGGTGAGCCAGCCCTTTATCGGTCAGCGTCGCGGAGATGGCCAGCACGCCGCTATTCCCATTTACAACGGGATCGGAGTCAGCGCGAATACCTTCCACCAGCCCCTGCTTTTGCAGCCAGTCGGAGAGCGTACCCGGGCTGCGGTTGCCGATAAGATACGTCACCAGCTCGTCGGTTTTGCTGCGGAACTGCGCCGTGTTGTTATCAATACGGAATTCAACGCGTAACACCTTGCGCGGCAAGGCCGGCACATAGTGAATAACAATGCCTTTTTGCGCGTCCGTGACAACCGGCACGTTAATCTGCGGCAGATCGATATTTTTATTTGGCACCCTGCCGTAGGTCTGCGCGGCCATGTTTGCCAGCGTCGGCAACGGTTTATTGCTGTAGATAACCGCTTTCATCAGATTGGCGGAATAGTATTTTTCACGAAACGCATGCAGCGCATCGAGCACCGGGCTACCGGGCTTGTCGCTCAGTGTTTCAAGGTTGCCGCCTGAGAAGCGCGAACCCGGGTGCGCCGGATTGATGGTTTCAGCGCTAACCTGCGCCATGCGCATACCGTCTCGCGTGCGCGCCATCGTCAGTTCGGCGTTCACGGCATTACGTTCACGGTCAGCGTATTTTTTATCCAGCAGCGGTGCGGCGATGGCATCCGCCAGACGGTCCACCGCCCCATCAAGCGCATCATTTTCCACTTCCAGGTAAAACGCGGTGCGATACGGCGCGGTACTGGCGTTGTGGCTGCCGCCATGCATTTTCAGAAATTCGGACAGGCTGTCAGGCTGTGGGTATTTTTTAGAGCCCATCAGCGTCATGTGCTCAAGGTAGTGCGCCAGTCCAGGATGGGCGTCAGGATCTTCCAGCGAACCCACCGGCACAACCAGCGCGGAGAGCGATTTCACCGCCTGAGGATCGGAAACCAGCAGCACGGTCATCCCGTTATCAAGACGAATCGCCTGATACTCACGGGTGTCCTTATCGCTCTTACGGATTGTTTCCTTGACAGGTTGCCAACCGGAATCGGCCTGAGTGACGGGAGCCCAAAGGGCGATAAACAAAACAAACGCTTTGAACAAGGTGCTGCCTGGCATTACGACCTCTTTATCACGGCTACATCATTAACAACGTGCGTGCTGGACACGCCAGCATCTCTTTCTTTGGGTACATCAGTCCGTGATAAGAGGTGCATCATAAATGAACACCTCATACTGCGCAATTTTTATACAGCGCTCAGGACTGATTAAATTTGAACAACGGTAACAGGTAGCGTTGCGCCTCCTGGGTGATAATGTCGAAATATTCTGGCTCCAGCGTTCGCCATAAACGTTGATACCAGACATCGTCACCTTCGCCACGTACCATCATGTTCCCTTCGTAGGCCTGCAAAAACTTGCTGCGCGCTTTCTGGAGCGAAGCCTCATCCGTTAACATGGCATCATTCTGCGCGTCGTAACAGGCTTTTATCCACGCCCCCCCACTTTCAGGCAGCAAAAGCAGAGGTTTGTTCATGCCCTGACGGTAACCTTCAATATAAAGCGACAGATACGTCAACGCCTGCTCAGGCTCCATCGGCGGGAAACGCCATTCGCCGTCCTTACGTACAAACAACCGGCTTTCACCTTCGTGACCACTCGCACTGTAGACAAGATGTTCGAGCCAGAGTTGCAGGCCATGTGAAACGCTGAGCCTGGATGGCCGCCAGCGCAGCAGCCCGTCAGACTGCACGTGCGTGAGCCAGCCGCTGAGGTGCATACCGTTACAATCGAGATCGATTTCAATGCTGCTCGCCGGCTGCCGACACGCGATAACGCGGTCAGCAAGCGCTCGCATCTCCTCGCACTGGGCATCCCAGACGATTTCGCCGAATGCACCATACGGAAGTAATCCCGACGCCCTGTAACGTCGGAACAGTTTACTGGCGTCTTCTTCGTCAACCAGCGCATTCAGAAGCTGGGAATTAAGCTTAAAACGCTCCAGCCCATCAAGAATAAACGGTTCCGCATCGGGGATTTCGCTCTCTTCAGAGCGGAAATTCACCTGCAAGCGTTGCTGGAAAAAAGCCCGGACCGGGTGCGCCCAAAAACGCTGTAGCTGCTCAAACGAGAGGGTATCTATGACGCGCGGTTCGAGCGTCTGAATAAAATCGGTTTGCGGCGTCCCCGCTTTCTTCGCTGCGGGAAGCCACTCGCGGGCGTAGCTTTGCAGTTCATCAGGAACGTAATTGACAGGATCAAACGGCATACGGCTATGGTGACAGGTGATATGCGCTATCACCCGACGTTCGCTTTCGTCGCAGTTGCAGGCTTCATCCCCCGGCAGATAGTGGCTCTGTCCGATGTAATCCACCAGCTCCTGCACCAGCACAGACGGGAAACGCTCGCTGTTGTCCTGAATTGAACGACCGATATAGCTGATATACAGCCTGCTTTGCGCAGACATCAGCGCCTCAAGAAAGAGATAACGGTCATCATCGCGGCGGCTGCGGTCGCCCCGCTTCGGTTGTGCGCTCATGAGATCAAAACCCAGAGGTGGAAGCGCACGCGGATAAATACCGTCGTTCATGCCAAGCAGACAGACCACTTTGAACGGGATTGAACGCATTGGCATCAGGGTACAAATATTCACCGGCCCCGCAAGGAAGCGCTGGCTGATGCGCTCCTGATCGAGACGTTGCGTCAGCTCATCACGCAGAAGCGAAAGAGGAACCGCCTCGTGATAGTGCGAATTAACCCCCTCATCAACGATGGCCTGCCACTGCTTCTCGATAAGCGCCATGGCGGCTTCAGTTTCGCTGTCCGGCAGAAAGAAATCATTCAGCATTTCGCGGCAAATCGGCAGCCACTCTTCGAGCGGGCGGGGCTGCATCAACGCACGGCGCCAGCGGTTGAGCTGCATAAGCAGCGAGGCTAAGTGACCAACCAGTTCCGCGATCAACCCACTGGATTCATCGTACGGCAGCACGTCATTCCATTCGCCGTGGATGCTCTCCATCGCATACCCCAGCAGCATGCGCGTCAGGCCAAACTGCCAGGTATGCTGGCCGGTCGCAGGCAGTTCGAACTCCTGGACGTTATCATCGTCGATACCCCAGCGGACACCAGATTCGTTGACCCACTGGCGCAGATAGCGCAACCCCTCTTCGTTAATGTTGAAACGTGCGGCCAGAACTGGCACATCCAGCAGTGCCAGCACATCCTCAGAGATAAACCGGCTATCAGGCAGCAAAAGCAGGCTGAGAAAGGCCTGTAGCGCCGGGTGTGACTGACGAGCGCGACGGTCAGAGATTGCGTAGGGCAGATAGCGGTCGCCCGTTGCGCTGCCAAATACCGCCTGAATAAACGGGCTGTAGCTGTCGATATCCGCCACCATCACCACGATATCGCGCGGTGTCAGGGTTGGATCGTCCTGTAACATGGCCAGCAGGCGGTCATGAAGAATTTCAACTTCACGCTGTGGGCTGTGGCAAACGTGGATCGCGATACTGCGATCGTCAGGATCCAGTTTTCGCTTCTTGTCGCTTCGCGCAAACTCTTCGGCAGTGATCCCGGCAACGGCACGGTTTTCCAAATCCAGAATATCAAGCTGAATATTGTGCAGCAGGCTGTCCGGCGTAATATCCGCAAACGCATCCACATCCCCTTCTCCCGAAGAGGTGATATCTGAAAGCAGATAAATATAGTCGCGTCCGAGCTTGCCCCACGAGGCAAGCAGCGGGTTCGGCAGGTTCTGAATCCCTTCTTCATCAAAAAGCTGCGCCGCGTTTTCACTGTCTTTAAACAGCGGCACGGCGCGCTCTTCAAAGAGGCGCTTTCTCTGGCGGGTGACCAGCCGTGAAAGCCAGCGCGGATCCTGAATATCCCCCCAATAGTGTCGACACGGGTTGGTAAAGAGGATATGGATATCAGCGTGCTTACCGAGCGCTTTTAGCGCGTTCAGGTAGACAGGCGGCAGCGCGGAGATACCGCAAATGAACACGCGTGACGGCAAACGGGCTGGCCGTTCTGCGCTGTTCTCAAGTATTGAGATAAAGCGATCGTACAGGTTAGCACGGTGCCACTTAGGCTGACCGAGTTTCCCGGTATGCTCGACCAGCGCTTTCCAGAGCGGCGCCTGCCAGATTTGCGCTTCCGGTAACCCATCGACTAATTCTCCCGCTTCCCAGCGAATCAGCCATTCTGCACGGTAAACCAGATACTGGTCATAAAGGTCGGCAGTACGTGAGGCAAGCTGGAAAAGTTTACGCTTGTCGGTGTCGTCATTCAGGTAGTGGCGCAGCATGGCAAACTCATCATGCGCCAGCATGTCCGGCAGCAGCGTCATCAGTTTCCAGGCCATACTTTGTTTGTTGAAGGCGCTCTGCTCAGGAATATCCGGCAGGACGCGAACAAACATCTCCCAGATAAAGCTCGCGGGCAGCGGAAAATCGATGTTCGCCGCAATGCCAAATTTCTGCGAAAGGGACATTTGCAGCCACTGCGCCATACCGGTGCTCTGCACCAGCACCATTTCTGGCTCAAACGGATCGTCAAGACGCTCTTGCTCAACGATATACTCCATCAGTGCTTCCAGCACATCCAGACTATTTGAGTGGTAAACCCTTAGCATAAACGCTCCCGACTAGCGGCTAACCGGGCAATGCAGACGCGTCAACGCGCCCTGCCGCCCCATAGGAGAAATAAGTGTGACCGTGATGCTGACACATCCGGACTGTGTTGTCTGCCCCCGACTGACCTGCCAGCCCGGCGGGAGCGTTAATGTTGAGATCTGCGACTGATTCCACGCATGATGCCATAGCTGACGATACTGGCTAAGCGCCGCATACCGGGCTGCCAGCGCGCGATGATAGCCGGATAACGCCATCACAACCACAACCAGCAACATCATTGCCAGCAAAACCTCAACCATGCTAAATCCTTTTTGTCTGCTCAGGGTAACTGACATAGCGTACTTTCCTTAAGGGGGCAGAAATCACTCCAGCCGTGGGCGGAAAAGCGTATCTGCCCCTCCGAGATGTCCCCGCCTCGCCATAGCAATAGATTGTCATTGCCGGCAATAAGCAACACACGCGCCCCAAACAGCCTTATACAGACCCGCAAACGTTGTGTCTGTTTGCACTGAACCTCTGGCTGTAAAGCCCATTCCTGAACGCGCCCCCACTCCAGTGCAGATTGCACGGTAGCCTGCTGGCGAACAGACAAACTCTCGCCACTTACCAGCGTGCTAAAGGTTTGCAGCTGCTGATTTAATCCGGTGAGGATCAGCGTGCCGAGCACCAGTAATAGCAGGACCAGCGCCAGCGATGACATGCCCCGCTGACGATTCACAGATTAAACCCCGTTACGGTATGGCGAGCCGAAAAGGGTGCGGCCAGTTCACCTTTGCGGCGGGCACGCAGCTCGATACTGATGACCGGCGCAAAGCCATCATGATCGGTTTTAGTGACCATAAATTGCTCTATCAGGACCCGATCCGGGTCGGTGAGCTTATCCCATCCCTTACCGTCACAGGATGTGGCGCCCCGCAGCGTTTCAAGCGATCCGGACTCAAGCCGGAATCCCGTACTGTCGTTTTCTGATGCGGTGCTATCCCACTGGCCGTTGCTGTTCGCATCCCATAGCACAATCGCACATCGTCCTTGCCTGCCGATGATCATCCCCTGCCCCTGGCAATGCCCTGCACAATATCCTGCCCTCTGAAACTGTTTACCGATCGCGAACAGACGTTGCCAGACCTCATCCTCCAGCTCCTGCTGTCCAGATTGCAGTAAAACACCCCGCTGTAGCCCCGGTAAAAAACGTGACGTGCTGAGTAACAGAATGCTGCTTATCGTCATCGCAATAAGCACTTCCAGCAGGGAAAACCCTTTTCGATTTACTGGCATGCACCTTCTCCTGCGGCATTACACAGCCTGATACGTCCGCCATTTGAGACAATAACCCACCACCCACCAGCGCGGCTCTGCACGCGGATATGTCCGGCCCATGCGGTATCCCTTAAACCGTAAAATCCCAGCGCAGGGGTTATGTCGCTTATCGTGACCTCGGGCCACATCGGCTTCATCACGAACGGTCCGCCGCTGTCACAACCGGTCACCGCTGAACTGGCCAGACAGTTCTTTTCACCGTCGTTATACAGCGCGATCCTGTGCTCGCTGTTGTGACGGTTGGCGTCATTGCGCAAAAACACCAGGTAATCCCGCACCTGGCAGGCAGTTTGCCAAAGCCGCTGCCGCTGCTGCCAGCTGTCCCAGCCATAGAGCCCTGTGGCGCTGAGGATCACTGTCAGCGAAACGGCGATAAGGGTTTCGATAAGCGTAAAGCCTTGTTCGTTTTTCATGGCGGGAGTGTGGCGGAATAGCAGAAACGGTACGAGCGTCAAACCAGAACTTTACGAGCCGCTTTCCGGAGATTTTCACCCGTTGCAACGCGTTGCATCATCTCTGGAAACAGGCTCGAAAAACAAAACGGGCGTGAAAAAAAACCGGCGCTAAAGAGCACCGGTTGTGTCAGGATTTGCCGTATCAGATGGCGACAGGAGCTTTAATGCCGGGATGCGGGTCGTAACCCTCAATCTCGAAATCATCAAAACGGTAATCGAAGATCGATTCCGGTTTACGTTTGATCACCAGCTTCGGCAATGCACGCGGTTCGCGCGTCAGCTGGAGATGCGTCTGTTCCATATGATTGCTGTAGAGGTGGGTATCACCGCCCGTCCAGACAAAATCGCCCACTTCAAGATCGCACTGCTGCGCCATCATGTGCACCAACAGCGCGTAGCTGGCGATGTTAAACGGCAAGCCGAGGAACACGTCGCAGGAGCGTTGATAGAGCTGGCAGGAGAGCTTGCCGTCCGCCACATAGAACTGGAAAAACGCGTGGCAAGGCGCCAGCGCCATTTTATCCAGTTCCCCCACGTTCCAGGCAGAGACAATGATACGGCGCGAGTCCGGGTCATTTTTCAGCTGGTTCATGACGGTCGTGATCTGGTCAATATGGCGGCCGTCCGGGGTAGGCCAGGCGCGCCATTGCTTGCCGTAGACCGGCCCCAGGTCGCCGTTCTCATCTGCCCACTCGTCCCAGATGGAGACATTGTTTTCATGCAGATAAGCAACGTTGGTATCGCCTTGCAGGAACCAGAGCAGTTCATGAATGATCGAGCGCAGATGGCAGCGCTTCGTTGTCACCAGAGGAAAGCCTTCTTGCAGATTGAAGCGCATCTGGTGGCCAAAAATGGAGAGCGTACCGGTGCCGGTACGATCGTTTTTCGGCGTGCCCTCGTCGAGCACTTTTTTCATCAATTCAAGATACTGTTTCATGATTCCTCAGGAAAGTTGTTGCTGTGGACGACGACGATACGCCCAAATCATCATAATGGCACCCGCGACAATCATCGGGATGGAGAGGATCTGCCCCATGCTGATGTACTGTACCCATTCACCGGTAAACTGCGCATCCGGCTGGCGGAAGAACTCGACGATGATACGAAACGCGCCGTAGCCAATCAGGAACAGACCAGAGACAGCCCCCATTGGGCGCGGTTTGCGGATATACAGATTCAGGATGATGAACAGCACCACGCCTTCCAGCGCCAGCTCATAGAGCTGTGACATATGGCGCGGCAGAACGCCGTAGGTATCGAAAATAGACTGCCACTCAGGATGCGAAGGCAGCAGCGCGATGTCCTCCGCGCGGGAACCCGGGAACAGCATGGTAAACGGCACGCTCGGATCGACACGTCCCCACAGTTCACCGTTGATGAAGTTGCCCAAACGCCCTGCGCCCAGCCCAAACGGGATTAACGGCGCAATAAAATCAGCCACCTGGAAGAAGTTGCGTTTGGTGCGTCTGGCGAAGATCACCATGACCAGGATCACACCAATCAGCCCGCCGTGGAAAGACATGCCACCGTCCCAGACGCGGAACAGATAGAGCGGGTCGTTCAGGAATACCGGGAAATTATAGAACAGGACATAACCGATGCGACCGCCCAGGAACACGCCGAGGAAGCCGGCATAAAGCAGGTTTTCCACTTCGTTCTTCGTCCAGCCGCTGCCTGGACGACTGGCGCGACGGCCAGCAAGCCACATGGCAAAGACGAAGCCCACCAGGTACATCAGACCGTACCAGTGCAGCGCTACAGGTCCTATTGAGAAAATAACCGGATCGAATTCCGGAAAATGCAGATAACCACTGTTCATCTGTCACCACAAGATGTTGTTATTCCGCTGAAAGTGGACAGCGGGTGAATTGCATTCCCGCCGTTGGCAGGTGCTCCAAAGTTGCGAATCATAGCATAAGGCAGGCGTGGAGGATGCGCCTGAGATGTAAAAGATGTGTATAGGGTTTCATGCGCGCTGTTCCCCCTCACCCCATCCCTCTCCCTCAAGGGAGAGGGGGGCGTCCGAGCCGTCATTATTTTGTGGGGATCAGCGGCCGCCGCGGATCAAACCGCCCATGCCGCGTCGCTCCATAAACGCAGCCACCTGATGGCGCACTTCGGCTGCCAGCTGTGCTTCCAGGCTACGCGCGGCCAGTTCGCGCGCCTCATCTTGTTCGATGTGACGTAACAGGTATTTCACACGCGCAACGGAACGTCCGTTCATTGACAGGTGACGGAAACCGAGACCAATCAGGATCGCCACGCACATCGGATCGCCGGCCATTTCACCGCACAGGCGCAGGTCGATATTATGCTGCTCGGCTTCGCGGGCGATCATCGCCAGGGCACGAAGCATCGCCGGATGCAGGCTGTCGTAGATGCTGGCAACGCGCGTATTGTTGCGATCGACCGCCAGAATGTATTGCGTTAAGTCGTTGGTGCCAACGGAGATAAAATCAACGCGGGTCGCCAGCTGCGGCAACATAAAGACCATCGAAGGCACTTCAAGCATCACGCCAATACGGGGTTTAGGGATCGCATAGCCGATCATCTCTTCCACTTCGCGCCCTGCACGTTCTATCAACCGCCGCGCTTCGTCGATCTCGTCAATACTGGTGACCATCGGCAGCAAAATGCTGAGATTCCCCGTGGCCGCGTTGGCACGCAGCATCGCACGAACCTGGATAAGGAAGATTTCCGGCTGATCGAGGGTTATGCGGATCCCACGCCAGCCGAGGCAGGGATTCTCTTCACTGATGGGCATATAGGGCAGTTGCTTATCCGCGCCGACGTCCAGGGTGCGCAACGTGACGGGTTTATCGTTAAACATCTGCAACATGCCCTGATACTGCGCCACCTGCTCCTCTTCTGACGGGAAGCCGCTTTGCAGCATAAACGGTATTTCGGTGCGGTAGAGGCCGATGCCATCGATGCGGCTGCCGAGCTTCTCTTCATGCTCAGGGCTTAAGCCAGCATTGAGCATCACCTTCACCCGCTCACCGCTCTTGAGCTGCGCGGGCAGGTTGACGTCATCCTCCGCCAGCTTGCTTAATTCATTCTCTTCGCTGATAAGACGCTGGTACTCCTGAAGGAGAACCGGCTCAGGATCCACCAGCAACTCACCGCGGTATCCGTCCACCACCAGCGTACGGCGGTGCAGTACGGAGGGCTGAATATCCGCCCCCATCACGGTCGGAATACCGAGCGCGCGCACCATAATGGCGGCATGGGAGTTAGCTGCGCCATCGCGCACCACCACGCCCGCCAGCCTGTCCTGCGGTAATTCCGCCAGCGTCGTCGCCGAGAGTTCATCGGCCACCAGTACAAACCGGCTCGGCCAGGCATTCGCCCCCTGAATAGTATCATCAAGGTGGAACAGCAGACGTTGCCCAAGCGCGCGTAAATCGCCGGCGCGCTCTTTCAGATAACCGTCAGTCAGCACCGCAAACTGCTCGGCAAATTTTTCAATGACCTTTTTAACCGCCCACTCTGCCACCGAACCTTTATCGACCTCGGCAAATAACTCACGACGCAAACGCGCATCGGAAAGCAGGTGTGAGTAGAGGTCGAAAATGGCCGCCGTCTCTTTTTGCGCGCCAGCGGCAAAGCGTTTGCTGTAGCGACGAAACTCATTCGCCGCCTCTTCCAGCGCAGCGGTAAGCCGTTCGCGCTCAAGCGCTTCATCCAGCGTCGAGGCTTCATAGACCTGCTCCATCAGGGGGAGCGTGGCATCCATCCAGCCTTCGGCAATCGCGACGCCCGGCGAGGCCGGAAGCGCGCGGATGCGGGTATGACGATACTGCCCAAAAAGGGCTGCCAGCTGAGACTGGGAGAGGATCGCAGCCATCTGCGTTGCCAGCGTGACGAGGAAAGACTCCTCGCTTTCGTCGTACTGCCGCAACTCTCGTTGCTGGACAACAAGCACGCCAAGCAGTTGACGGCGCTGAATAATCGGCACGCCAAGGAAAGCGCGGAACCGCTCCTCTTTGACGGAAGGGATATATTTGAAGCTGGGATGTTTTTGCGCATCGGCAAGGTTGATTGGCTCCGCCAGTCGCCCGACCAGGCCAACAATACCTTCATCAAACGCGAGCGTGACGGTGCGTCCCCGTGGTTTTTTTAAACCGCGGGTTGCCATCAGGTAGTAGCAACGTCGGTCATGGTCGGCCAGGTAGACCGAACAGACCTCGGTTTCCATCGCAAGACAGATGTCCGTCACCAGAATATTCAGCGCCTCGTTGAGGCGAGGCGCACTGGCAACCTTTTCAACTATTTCTCGCAAGCGGGTGAGCATGATTTGCGTAGCTTAACCTCTTTTACGTCGCCAGGCAGGTGCGCTCTGTGGCTTCGGAGGCGTCTCCTGAAGCTGCATCACGACACTTGCGAACTCTTTCATCACCCTACGATATACATCGCGCTTAAATGACACGACCTGACGAACCGGATACCAGTAGCTTACCCAGCGCCAGCCATCAAACTCTGGCGTGCTGCTGGTTTGCATATTGATATCTGAATCGTTGCCCACCAACTGCAAAAGAAACCACTTCTGTTTCTGGCCGATACAAACCGGCTTTGTGTCCCAACGCACCAAACGTTTCGGTAACTTGTAACGCAACCAGTTGCGGGTCGAAGCCAGGATGCGAACATCTTTTCGGCTTAAACCAACCTCTTCAAACAGCTCCCGGTACATCGCTTGTTCTGGGGACTCTCCGGGATTGATCCCGCCTTGCGGGAACTGCCAGGAGTGCTGACCATATCGCCGGGCCCACATCACCTGGCCCTGACGATTACAAATTACTATTCCTACGTTTGGGCGGTAGCCATCGTCATCAATCACCGGACTACCCCAAACTAAATCTGATATATGAATGATTGTTTCACACTACAGGGAGGCGGTAAACCACTCTCTTACAGGCCTGCAACCTAATAACATTTGAATAACTCACAATTTAGTGCGGAGTTATAAACAGATGCGGGCGACAGAGACCATTTTTATTCACCTTTTCTGTGGATATAGTTGTGAAGAAGTGCGGAATTACCGATGAACAACCTTGTAGCCCGACGAGCCGCCAATTTACCCGCTTATAATAAATCATTTAAATTCATATGATTATATTGAAATTAAGGGTATCCAGGGCGATAAACGTGACGATCATCACATCAAAGATCCTCCTGCTGATGAAAGATCGAACAGCGTCGGTTTTATCCACAGTTTGTGCCAATAAGTTAGGCACAATTTGTGTGAAAATTCGATTTTCATCGCACGTCAAGGCTGTAAATTGAAACAGTAGTGGCAGTTATTCCCAGTTATCCCATTTTTCTGTGGATAACATGGTGTAAGATCCTGTTTATTGTCAGTGACCAGAATTGCACAACCTGTTTTTTAGCCGCCGCGGGACGGATTGTATTCTAAAAAAGATGATATAAATCATCCACATGGAATAGGTGCACAGAAAAAGGTAAACTCTGTCCACAAGGGATAAAATATCAGCTCATTTTTTAATCAAAAGGTCGTTAGCATGCAATCTCTCGCCCCACTGCTCTCTCCTCCCGTCAGTGAAGCCCAGTTGCTCCAGCAGGCACAACGCCTGGCAGGCTATTCACTGGGCGAGCTGGCCGTGATGGCGGGGTTGACGATACCTAACGATCTAAAGCGTGATAAGGGCTGGATCGGCGTGTTGCTGGAACGCTGGCTGGGCGCAAGCGCGGGCAGTAAACCCGAGCAGGATTTTGCGGCGCTGGGGGTGGAACTGAAGACGATCCCCATCGATAGCCAGGGACGGCCGCTGGAAACCACCTTTGTCTGCGTTGCGCCGCTCACAGGTAACAGCGGAGTGACCTGGGAAACCAGCCACGTCAGGCATAAGCTGAAGCGGGTGTTGTGGGTACCCGTTGAGGGCGACAGGCAGATCCCGCTGGCTGAGCGTCGCGTTGGCGCCCCGCTGCTCTGGAGCCCGAATGAAGAAGAGGAGAGACAGCTTTCCCAGGACTGGGAAGAGCTGATGGACATGATTGTGCTGGGACAGGTTGAGCGTATCACCGCCCGGCATGGCGAAGTGCTGCAACTTCGTCCCAAAGCCGCCAACAGCAAAGCGCTCACTGAAGCGGTAGGCGCACAGGGCGAACCGATCCTGACGCTGCCGCGCGGTTTCTATCTTAAAAAGAATTTCACCGGGGCGCTGCTGGCACGCCACTTCCTGTTGAAAACATAGTTTTTTACCAATTTTGCGCTCCGGCTAACATAATCTCCTCCTTTTTAAGATTTCCCCCCTTTCACCTGTCGTAATATCAGGTTATTACTACACTATGATTTGATACGAGCCAGGTGAGGATGAGAACGATGAAAAAATGGGCAGTAATTATCTCAGCAGTCGGTTTAGCGTTTGCGGTATCGGGTTGCAGCAGCGACTATGTCATGTCAACGAAAGATGGTCGTATGATCCTGACCGATGGCAAACCCGAAGTCGACGACGATACCGGTCTGGTGAGTTACCGCGATCGCGAAGGCAATCAAATGCAGATTAATCGCGACGAAGTCTCCCAGATCATCGAGCGTTAAACAGATAAAGGTCAGTAGCTTGCTGGCCTTTTTGATTTTTTCCTTCCCCTTTTGCCTTCCCTCTGCCATGTTTATATTCCTTTGTCGGGAGGTTCCTGACGCAGTCTGTATGTCAAAAAAAGGAAACCGGCTATGCATTATCACCGTATCCCCCACAGCGCTCTGGAGATCAGCCAACTGGGGTTGGGCACCATGACATTTGGTGAACAAAACAGCGAAGCCGATGCCCATGCACAACTCGATTACGCCGTCAGCCAGGGCATTAACCTGATTGACGTGGCGGAGATGTACCCCGTTCCTCCCCGCCCGGAAACACAAGGTCTTACTGAAACGTATGTCGGCAACTGGCTGGCGAAACGCGGCAATCGCGAAAAGCTGGTCATCGCCTCCAAAGTCAGCGGCCCTTCCCGTAATAACGATGCCGGGATCCGCCCTAACCAGATCCTCGATCGCAAGAATATCCGTGCCGCGCTGGATGCCAGCCTTAAGCGCCTGCAAACCGACTATCTCGATCTTTATCAGGTGCACTGGCCGCAGCGTCCGACGAACTGCTTCGGTAAGCTTGGCTACACCTGGAACGAAAGTGCTCCGGCCGTTACCCTGCTGGAAACGCTGGAAGCGCTCACGGAGTGCCAGCGGGCGGGTAAGATCCGCTACATCGGCGTTTCCAACGAGACGGCGTTTGGCGTGATGCGCTATCTGCATCTGGCCGATAAACACGATCTGCCGCGCATCGTGACCATTCAGAACCCGTACAGCCTGCTGAACCGCAGTTATGAAGTGGGTCTGGCGGAGGTGACGCAGTACGAAGAGGTGGAGCTGCTCGCCTACTCCTGTCTGGGCTTCGGTACCCTGACGGGCAAATACCTGAACGGCGCGAAACCGGCTGGCGCGCGTAACACGCTTTTCAGCCGCTTCACCCGCTATAGCGGCGAGCAGACGCAAAAAGCCGTTGCGGCCTACGTGGATATCGCGAAACGCCACGGACTCGATCCGGCGCAGATGGCGCTGGCCTTCGTGCGTCGTCAGCCGTTTGTGGCGAGTACCCTGCTCGGCGCAACGACGATGGATCAGTTGAAAACCAATATTGAGAGTTTCCATCTGAACCTGAGTGAAGAGGTATTAGCGGAGATTGAAGCGGTGCATCAGGTTTATACCTACCCGGCACCGTAATAAAAGCAAAACGGCAACGTGCGTTGCCGTTTTTAGGGTTTTCACCCTCTCCCCGTGGGAGAGGGCCGGGGTGAGGGCATCAGGCCGCACAATTCAACGACGACGCTGCCAGACCCACAGCCCGCTAATCGCCAGCGCGAACAGCGCGCCGAATCCTACCCCGATTGCCACGACCGGCGCACCTGCTTTTACCGCCAGCGAGTAAATCCCCAGCATCAGTAACATCGCCATGTTTTCACCAAGGTTTTGCACCGCAATGGCGTTACCCGCCCCAACGGTCTGCTTGCCGCGCTCCTGCAACAGCGCGTTTAGCGGCACCACAAAGAAACCGCCTAAAATGCCGATCAGCAACAGCAGGGCATAGGCAGGCAATAGGGCATGTTGCAGGGAGAAGAACAGAACGCCGACGCCAATCAGGATCCCCGCAGGCATGCAGCGCGCGACGGTTTCCAGCGTCACCAGTTTTGCCGCAGCCCCGGCCCCGACAACAATCCCGACGGCGACCATGGCATTCAGATAAGTCGGCGTGGCGTTGTCAGTAATGCCCAGCGCCACCGGCACCCACAGCACCAGCAGGAAACGCAGCGTAACGCCGGCCCCCCAGAACATGCTGGTGCCCATCAGCGAGAAGCGTGTTTCACCGTTACGCCACAGTACGCGGCAGGCGTTGAAGAAGCTACCGGTCATTGGCCCGAAGCGCCAGGATTGCCCCGGACGCGCCACGGCCAGTTTGGGGATAAACAGGTTGGCGATCACCGCGCCACCGTACATCAGGGCGCAGATGCCAAGCGCGGCGAGCACATGCCAGTCTGCCAGTACGCCACCCGCCACCGAACCCAGCAGAATAGCCGCAATGGTGGAGGACTCCATCAGGCCGTTGGCCTTCACCAGCTTATCACCGGTGGTGAGCTCACCCAGAATACCGTACTTCGCCGGGGAGTAGGCTGCCGCACCAATGCCCACCAGCGTGTAGCCGACAAACGGGTTGATACCAAAGCAGATACTTGCCGCGCCCAGAAGCTTAAGGCTGTTGGCAAACATCATGACACGACCTTTCGGGAAGCTGTCCGCCAACTGGCCGACAAACGGCGCAAATACGATGTAAGCACCCACAAACACCATCTGTAGGATCGGCTGGCTCCAGTCGGGATAAAACTCAGCTTTCAGCAATGCCAGCGTGGCAAACAGCAACGCGTTATCGCCGAACGCGGAAAGAAACTGGGCGGCGATAACCGCCATCATGCCTTTCGACCAGATTGAAGTGTTAGTGTGCACTGACTCACGCATTTTGCTGTTCTGCCTCTTCAACCATGCCCTTCAGGGTCACGAAATCGGGTTTACCGCTGCCCAGCACCGGTAACTGTTTGAGGTAACGAATATCGCGGGGGACCGCCAGCTCGGGGATACCGTGTTCGCGTGCATACCTGAGCAGCGCATCACGCTTCAGTTCACCGTCTGTCGTGAAGAGCACCAGCGCCTCGCCTTTACTGGCATCACTTTTCACCACGGTCGCATGCATTTTCTCCGCCGAGACTGCGGTCGCCAGCGTTTCGACCATTTCAAGAGAGACCATTTCCCCGGCGATTTTGGCGAAGCGTTTTGCACGTCCCTGGATCTGCACGAAGCCCTGATCGTCGAAGCGCACGATATCGCCCGTGTCGTACCAGCCCGTTTCAACCTCGCCATTGACGTTCTCGGCCGTCGGCGCCTCAAGCACGCCCGGGTTTTCCACACGCAGATAGCCGTTCATGACGTTCGGCCCTTTCAGTTGAAGACGTCCGCCGTCTTCAATACCCGGCACCGCCAGCAGACGTGCGTCCAGCCCCGGCAGAATGCGGCCAACCGTTCCCGGTTTTGCCGCCATCGGAACGTTGATGGAGACCACCGGCGCGCACTCCGTCACGCCATAGCCTTCCAGAATGCGCAGGCCAAACTTGTCCTGCCAGATCTGGCGCGTGCTGTCCTGGAGTTTTTCCGCGCCCGCCACCACGTAGCGTACGCGGAAGAAATCATACGGGTTGGCGAAGCGCGCGTAGTTACCGAGGAAGGTGGACGTCCCGAACAGCACCGTGCAGTTACGGTCATAAACCAGTTCCGGCACAATGCGGTAGTGCAGCGGGCTTGGGTAGAGGAACACCTCGGCACCGGTCAGCAGCGGCGTAAAGAGACCCACGGTCAGACCAAAGGAGTGGAACAGCGGCAGCGCCGACATAAAGCGATCGTTGGCGGTAAAGTCAGCAATAGTTTTAATCTGTTCGACGTTCGCCAGAATGCTTTTGTGGCTGTGAACCACACCTTTCGGGTTACCTTCAGAGCCAGAGGTAAAGAGGATAATGGCATCATCTTCCGGCTGCTGCTTAACCTGCGCCAGACGCGGCATCAGCAGGTGCGCGAAAATCCACAGCTTGTCGGCGGTCGTGACGTCTGCTTTCAGATCTTCCAGGAACACCCAGCGCACCTGCGTCAGCTGTTCCGGCAGGTGCCACAGCTTGCCTTTATCCAGGAACTGGCGGGAGGTAAAGATGGTGTTGATTTGTGCTGCGGTAATCGCGCTGGAGAGCCCTTTCACGCCCGCCGTGTAGTTCATCATCGCCGGAATGCGGCCCCGGGAGGTGGCACCAAAGATTACCGCCGCGCTGATACCCGCGTTTGGCAGCATCAGGCCGATCTTTTCGCCCTGTTTGCTGTACTTTTCCAGAATACGCCCGACAAACAGCGTTTTGGTCAACAGCTTACGGTAGGTATCTGGCGTAAAACTGATGTCTTCGATGCAGTTTTTCTTCGCACCGTAGCGATACTGCGCCGACAGCAACGATTCATACAGCGTTTCGCGCGGGCGAACGGCCATGCGCGCTTCCATCATAATCTGGTGCAGCATTTCCCCGGCGATTTTACGGCGGTCGCGCGCACGCGGCGCCTCGGGCATCGGCAGTGACGTCGGCGGTAATATATGCAGGGTAATTTTCGGGAACAGACGCTGCTTCACCAGCCCTTTCAGACGGCTGAAAAAGGTCAGCTCAGCCCCGTCGATGCGTAGCGGCACGACGGTGGCCTGAGACTTCGCCGCGACAAAACCGGCCCCGTCGTAAATTTTCATCAGGGAGCCCGTCACTGAAATACGCCCTTCCGGGAAGATAACCACCGGGCGCCCCTGCCCAATCAGACGCACCAGATGCTTAATCATCATCGGTTTGGTTGGGTCGAGCGGGACAAAATCAATCAGCGGTTTGAGCCAGCGCATGTACCATTTTTCACTGATGGAGCTGTACACCGCGAAGACGGGCCGCACGGGCAAAAACAGCGCCAGCAATACGCCATCAAGAAAAGAGACGTGATTCGGTGTGATAAGCACACGCTCGCCATAGAGTGCCTGCGTATCGCCAGTCACGCGGATGCGAAACAGGACACGAAACAGTGTGCGGAAGAACCCAAAAAGCATTTCAACTCCCTTTGCCAGCCAGTGTGAAAGGTATAAATGGTGGCAGATTACACGAGAAGTAGTGAGGGAGCGATAGCAAAAACAGAGGCGAAAAAAAACCTGCGCATCCGCGCAGGCTGGTGCAAGAGAAGAGTACGAAAACGTACCAGGAATTCTCACCAATCAATACCTCTGGGATCTTGATTGTGGCCTCCGGCGACAGGCTTCGCCAGCGGGAAAACGCAAGGGAATGAGCCGAAGTGCAACCAGGTGTGAATATTCTCTTTTGCTGTTACAGGTTGAACTTACAGGCAAAAAAAAACCTGCGTAAAACGCAGGTTGGTGTAAATCGTGTTAATCAACCGAAGTTGATTCCACCTATCAATACCTCTGGGATCTCGACTCTAGCAATTCACTACGCATCGTTGCTAACGGACAATCGCAACAGCCTGAGGCAAAGTGTAACTAAAGGTTCAGATTGACATTATTCAGACATGACTGGCCGTGTAACGATTACACCGCGAGGGATGTTCTGCTTCACGTTTGCAGAGGACGCTTACCCGCTCCCCTTGAATGCGCGCCGCTTTTCCGCAACACTAGTTAGTGTGTAAACGCTTACCCCTATAAGAAGGTATTGAATGGCGACAATTAAGGATGTGGCTCGTCTGGCCGGTGTTTCCGTCGCGACCGTCTCCCGCGTGATCAACAACTCCCCTAAAGCGAGTGATGCATCGCGCCAGGCCGTGCAGGACGCCATGGAAAACCTGAATTATCACCCTAACGCCAACGCGCGCGCCCTTGCCCAGCAGTCGACAGAAACCATCGGGCTGGTGGTCGGAGATGTATCCGATCCGTTTTTCGGTGCAATGGTCAAAGCCGTAGAACAAGTCTCTTATCACACCGGAAATTTCCTGCTGATTGGTAATGGCTACCACAATGAACAGAAAGAGCGCCAGGCCATTGAGCAGCTGATCCGTCATCGCTGTGCGGCGCTGGTGGTCCATGCAAAAATGATCCCCGACGCCGAACTGATCCATCTGATGAAACAGATGCCGGGGATGGTGATTATCAACCGTATTATTCCCGGTTTTGAAACCCGCTGCGTGGCGCTCGACGACCGTTACGGCGCATGGCTCGCAACCCGTCACCTGATCCAGCAGGGCCATACCCGCATTGGTTATCTGTGCTCCAACCACCCAATTTCCGATGCGGAAGATCGCCTTCAGGGCTATTACGACGCGCTGCGCGAAGCCGGTCTGCCGTGCAACGATCGTCTTGTGGCGTACGGAGAACCGGATGAGAGTGGCGGCGAGCAGGCGATGACGGAGCTGCTGGGCCGCGGGCGGAATTTCACCGCCGTGGCCAGCTATAACGACTCCATGGCCGCCGGCGCAATGGGCGTGCTGAATGATAACGGGATTGACGTCCCGGCAGAAATTTCGCTGATTGGCTTTGATGATGTGCTGGTATCGCGCTACGTGCGCCCTCGCCTGACCACCGTGCGCTACCCGATTGTGACCATGGCAACGCAGGCGGCAGAACTGGCATTAGCGCTGGCCGAGCATCGCCCGCCACCGGAAATTATCCACCTGTTCAGCCCAACCTTAGTGCGCCGTCACTCGGTGGTATCGCCCGCGGAAGCCGTGAGCGAACAGCGATAGAGATGGACGGTTTTATCCGGGTATTCCAGCGCATCGCCGATGTAGTGCCAGCCGTAACGTTCGTAGAAGTCGCGGCAGGCAGACCAGAGATGCAGCTCGTGATACCCGGCGCGTCGCGCGTAGCCGATAACATGCTGCTGAAGTTTTCCCGCCAGCCCGTTTCCCCGGGCGGCTTCATCGACATACAGCGCAGCCAGCCAGGGGTGGAGATCCTGCCGGGAAATTAAATCGCAACGCCATAACCCAACGGTGCCCAGCAGCTGGTCATCCTCAACGGCAATAAAGGTGAGCGGTAACTCGCCCGGCATGAGGCTGTGCTCGACAATGCTCTGGAAAAAGGCACGCGGCATACCTTCACCAAACGCGTTCCAGATCCAGTCGATCACCTGCTGTGTAAACTGCGGCGCAGCGTGAAGCGGCAGTATATTCACACCAGCTTCCCCTGGAAAAGGGGGACCGATTCAAAGAGATAGCCGTCAAAATCGGGCGCGTCTTCGTCTGACAGCTCAAGCAGGCTCTTTTTGACGTTTTCAAGATGCTGGAACATCGCCTGCCACGCCCCCATCACGTCGCGGCGGCGGAGCGCAGCGAGAATGGTTTGCCTGTCGCCGAGCCATTTCAGCCGCCAGGCGCGGCTGGCGATGTGGCCGTTGAACTGCTGCCACAGCGGGCTGCTGTCCATGTGATGCCAGACGCTTTCAAC
The DNA here is from genome assembly GCF_050030335.1 of Enterobacter cloacae complex sp. 302F9. Classification (NCBI taxonomy): domain Bacteria; kingdom Pseudomonadati; phylum Pseudomonadota; class Gammaproteobacteria; order Enterobacterales; family Enterobacteriaceae; genus Enterobacter; species Enterobacter cloacae complex sp. 302F9. The sequence goes on from NZ_JBLGUC010000001.1 coordinate 3,832,960, forward strand.
GGTCGCCAGCAGCATCTGGTTTTGTGTGGCCCCCGCCAGCACCAGGTGGAACATTTTGTTGTTGTCCTGGCTGCGATCGTCGGCGGCAATCGCCCGTTGCTCCTGCTCGATGATGCGGCGCAGGTTGTCGATATCCGCCCGCGTCGCCATTTTTGCGGCAAAGGCGGCAATGTTGCTTTCAAGCAGCTGGCGCGCCTGAAGAATTTCAAACGGACCCACGTCACTGTTCAGAAAACGTTCTTCCTCGTTTTCATGCTCCTCCGGAATGCGCATCACGTACACGCCAGACCCCTGGCGAATATCCACCGTCCCCTGTAGCTCAAGCATCAGCAGCGCCTCGCGCACGATAGTGCGGCTCACGCCATACGTCTCGGCGATGTTGCGCTCCGGCGGCAGACGCGATCCCATGGGATAATGCCCCTGGATAATCTGCGCCCGTAAATCCTCGCCAATCTCCTGGTACTGTTTTTTTTCCGGCAGGATGACAGCCTTATCCACGTTTTCACCTGTGTTTTTCAGTTAATGCGCGGGCCGGATGTCCTCCCGGCCAGTTTGTGCGCTATTTTACCAGAAGGCTTACTTCCATTCATCGTCAACCCTGAGCGTCAGCACACGCTCATCGCGCAGCTGGCGGAACCAGGACGCTGATTTCTTTGCCCGCCGTGCGCGATGGTTTTCAAGGTCGATCTCAATAAGCCCGTAGCGGTTTTTAAACGCGTTCATCGGGGAGACGTTGTCGGTGAACGCCCACAGCATATAGCCGTGGCAGTTAGCCCCCGCCTCCCGCGCCAGCAGCGTGTAATAAAGATGTTCGCTGATAAACGCGATGCGGTACGCATCATCGATAATCCCGTCGCGATTGCGAAACTGCGCTTCATTCTCCACGCCCATCCCGCTTTCCGCTACAAACCAGTCAATGTTGCGATAGTCGTTTTTAATCCGCATCGCCATGTCGTAAATAATGCGCGGGAAGATCTCCCAGCCGCGGGAGGTGTTCATCCTCCGCCCCGGCAGCTCGAACGGCTCGTAGTAGTAGGCCGGATGGAACGGCGTCTCCGGGTGCCAGGCGCGGGATGGCGCTTTGACGCGGTGCGGGTAATAGAGGTTGATCCCTAGCTCGTCAACGGTGTTGTCGGCAATCAGCGCCAGCTCGTCAGCCGTGTAGTCCCACTGCACCTGATGCTGCGCCAGCAGGGTAAAGAGCGCCTGCGGATAGCGCCCGTGCACCAGCGGGTCAAGAAAGACGCGGTTATAGAACAGATCGTACATCTCTGCCGCCCGCACGTCATGCGGCGCGCGCGAGCGCGGATAGGTCACTTCCGGGTTAAGAATACAGCCCACCGAGCCGTCATACCCTTTCTCGCGAAACAGCTTCACCACTTTCGCCGTCGCCAGCACCTTATGGTGGTTCCACTGCATCCAGGTGCTGGTGTTCTGCTCATAGGGCCAGCGCAGCGCGTCGAGGTAGACGCGCGTCTGGACCACAATCGGCTCGTTGAAGGTAAACCAGCGGGTGACTTTGCCGTGAAAGCGCTCAAACACCTTTTCCGCATAGCGAACGAACAGCTCGACGACGTGCTTCGACGCCCAGCCGCCGTAGGTCTCCAGCAGCACGCCCGGCAATTCGTAGTGTTCCAGGCAGATCATCGGCTCAATGCCCTGACGGTGCATTTCATCGAACAGCGCGTCGTAATAGGCGGCGTACTCTTCATCTACGGTGGCGTTTTCATAGTCGGTCAAAAAGCGCGACCAGTTGATCGAGGTGCGATAGTGCGTCAGTCCCGCCTGCTTCATCAGCGCCACGTCTTCGCGAAAGCGATTGATAAAGTCGGTTGCCACCGCCGGGCCGTAGCCGTTGTGCCAGACGTGACGATCGTTCTTGTACCAGAGATCGATCCACGAATCCTGCCCCGGCTTTTTGCCGCTCCAGCCCTCGGTCTGCCAGGCCGATGCCGCCGCGCCCAGCATAAAATCTGGCGGTATGGTTATCTGTTTTATGCTCATCCTGTCCTCATGCGTTATCGGTGGCTTGTTGCAGTGCGGCCTGATCTGCGCGGCGTGAGGCAATTTTCACAAACGGCAGATAGATGATCACCGCAGTCACGATGCAGATAAACTGGGTGATCACCGCCCCCATGGAGCCCGCGGTTGACAGCCAGGCGTTGATCAGCGGCGGCGTGGTCCAGGGCACCATCACCACGGCTTTCCCGGCAAATCCGGTCACGGTGGCAAAGTAGCCAATCGAGCCCGTCACCAGCGGCGTGATGATGAACGGGATAGCCAGGATCGGGTTGAGCATGACTGGCATCCCGAAGATCACCGGCTCGTTGATGTTAAAAATACCCGGCCCGATGGAGAGCTTAGCGATCTCCTTCATCTCTTTACGTTTTGTGGCAATCATGACGGCTATCAGCAGGCCGATGGTCAGGCCGGAGCCGCCGATGCTCATATACACATCCCAGAACGGCATGGTGATGATGTTTGGCACCTCTTTGCCCTGCTCGAACGCGCTCATGTTGACAGTGATCGCCCCCAGCAGCAGCGGCTCGCGGATCGGCTTGATCATCTGGTTGCCGTGAATACCAATCACCCAGAACAGCTGGGCGACAAACATCAGCAGCAGGATCCCCGGCAGGCTTTGCACCACGCGCTCCAGCGGCTGTTGCACCACCTGGTAAACCGCGTCGTAGAGATACATTCCGGTAACCCGATGAAACACGAAGCCAAAAGTCGCAATGGCGGTGGTGGTGATAATGGCCGGGATCAGCGCAGAGAACGACGCGGCGACGTTCGGCGGCACCGTGTCTGGCATCCTGATTTTCAGCCCCTTGCGGTTTTCCAGCCAGCAGTAAATCTCCACTGACAGGATGGCGATAAACATGCCGAGGAACAGGCTGCGGGTATCCGAGAACTGGCGCAGCAGCACGTCTTTCACCACGTGCATCTCGCCGTCCACCAGCATTTCCACCGTGGTCGGCGTCACGCAGATAAAGCAGATCACCGCCAGCAGGCCGGGGAACAGGGACTTAATGCCGTTAATACGCCCCAGCTCAATGCCGATTAAAAACACCGCGCCGATGTTGAGAAAGTTGAGCGTGGCATAGTTCAGCGCACTGGTGATCGGCTTTAACGCCGCCAGAAACGACAGCGACTGAAAGCTCGCCAGGCCGTTTTTCGGATCCAGCACCATATTGGAGATCAGTACCGAGAACGCCCCCACAATGATGACCGGCATTAAGGTAATAAACGCAGACTTGATCGCCTGGATATAGCGATAGCTGTTGAAGGTGGTGGCAAAACTGCCCAGAGCGTCGATCAGTTTTTCCTGAAATGCCATAGGGTAATACCTCAGTAAAAGGGCTTTTATTGAATAAGAGGGACAGCCGGATACTATTGGCATGCCAAAAATAGCGTCCACAGGCGCTTTGTTCTGTGATTAAGCTCTCAATGAGGTAAGAGGTATTCCAGATTGCGATTTATCACCATTTTGGCATGCCAATGACAGGCATTTATCCCGCGGGCGAGGATCGTTACCGAAAAGCGTGATCGTTATGGGGTTTTGCCCTTCCCACGTCGCTTATGCGCCGGATGGTCTGTGTTAAACTGCAAACCATTACGTGGAAACAGGAATTTCGAATGGCAACAATGCTGGATGTCTCACTGCGTGCGGGCGTGTCGAAGGCCACCGTTTCGCGCGTGCTGAACGGCACAGGTCAGGTTAAAGAGAGCACGCGTCAGCAGGTATTTCGCGCGATGGAGGAGCTGGGCTATCGTCCGAACTTTCTCGCGCGTTCGCTGGCTAACCAGACCAGCAACAGCATTGGTCTGGTCGTCTCGACGTTCGACGGTTTTTACTTTGGTCGTTTGCTACAGCAGGCGTCACGGCAGACCGAAAAGCACGGAAAACAGCTGATTGTTACCGACGGTCACGACGCCCCTGAACAGGAAGAACAGGCGGTGCAGATGCTCGCCGATCGCAAGTGCGACGCCATCGTGCTGTATACGCGTTACATGAGCGAAAAGACGATCCTGAAGCTGATCAACAGCGTGCAGACGCCGCTGGTGATCATTAACCGTGAAGTGAGCCAGGCGGCGGATCGCTGCGTCTTCTTTGAACAGCAGGACGCAGCCTTCAAAGCGGTGGATTACCTGATAAGCCAGGGCCACCGGGAGATCGCCTGTATCACCGTCCCGATCCACACGCCAACGGGTAAAGCGCGACTGATGGGCTACCGTAAGGCGCTGGAGAAGCACGGTATTCGTCTCGACGAGCGGCGGATTAAATACGGCGATGCAGGCATGACGCGGGGTTACGAGCTGTGCAAGGAGCTGATTGCGGAAAAGACATCGTTCAGCGCCCTGTTTGCCTGTAACGATGATATGGCCCTGGGCGCCTCCAAAGCATTACACCAGGCCGGGCTGAAGATCCCGCAGGATATTTCGCTGTTTGGTTTTGACGATGCCCCCAGCGCAAAGTGGCTGGAGCCTGCCCTGTCGTCGGTGTATCTGCCGATCGACAACATGATCGTCACGGCGATCGACCAGGCGATCCGGCTGGCAAAAAACCAGCCGGTTGAAGCGATCCCGCCGTTCACCGGCACCCTGGTGTTACGCGATTCGGTGACGACGGGGCCCTGGTTTAATCAGACCAGCTCTAACGCCAGCAGCTCCTGAATGGTCTGGCGACGGCGAATCAGCCGCGCCACGCCGTTATCAAACAATACTTCCGGCAGCAGCGGGCGGCTATTGTAGTTGGAAGACATAGACGCCCCGTACGCGCCAGTATCATGCAGCACCAGATAATCTCCCGGTTTTACCTCTGGCAGCGAACGGGTTTCGACTTTCCCGCCTTCCTGCTGAGTAAAGACGTCACCGGATTCACACAGCGGGCCAGCAACAACGGTCTCGATGCGCGGGGCGTTGACCAGATCGCGGCCATCGGCGGCAAGCGCGGTGATGTGATGATAGCTGCCGTACATGGACGGGCGCATCAGATCGTTGAAGCCAGCATCAATCAGCACAAAGTGACGGCTTCCCATCTCCTTCACGCTCCGCACCTGCGCCACCAGCACGCCAGCTTCGGCGACCAGGAAACGACCCGGCTCAATCTCCAGCTTCACCGCATGACCCAGATGGGCGGCGATGCTGTCACGCGCGGCGCTCCACAGGCCGTAATAGTGATCCGTGTCGATCGCCTCTTCCCCTTCGCGGTAAGGAATCGAAAGCCCTCCCCCGGCGGAGATCGCCTCCAGATCCTGACCAAAATCGATAACCTGACGCACCATGGCGCCACAGACCTGTTCAAGATGGCCATAATCCACGCCGGACCCGATATGCATGTGAATGCCCACCAGCTTGAGGTTGTAGCGTTGTAAAACCTCCAGCGCCGCAGGCATATCGGCATACCAGATCCCGTGCTTGCTGTTTTCGCCCCCGGTGTTGGTTTTCTGACTGTGACCGTGACCAAAGCCCGGGTTGATGCGCAGCCAGACGCGATGGCCAGGAGAGACCTGCCCAAGCTGTTCCAGCATATCCACCGAACCGGCATTGACCGGGATTTGCAGCTCATGCACGCGCGCCAGCGTGGCGTCGTCAATCAGGTCAGCGGTGAAGACGATCGCGTCGCTGTCGGCTTTCGGATCAAACCCGGCCGCCAGCGCACGTTCGATTTCACCCAGCGATACGGAGTCAACCTTCACGCCCTGCTCGCGCATCAGGCGCAGAATATGAATATTGGAGCAGGCCTTCTGCGCAAAACGCACCACGTCAAACTGATGCAGCGCGGCGATCTTCTCGCGGACAATCTGCGCATCGTAGACCCACACCGGGCAGCCGAATTCGGCAGGCAAGCGCAGCAGGTTATCGGCGTTTAAATCGGTCTCAGTCTGGTTGAGTGGGCGTGGCATGGTCGTCTCCGGAAATCTGTTTTTTATCATTACGCCATAGCCTGAAGAGAATAAAAAATATCGTTTTATCTTGAGTCTATGCAAAAATGATATGGACTACGCTCAGCCATCAGGTGCCCTATGCCCGCCGTTAACCTACGCCATATCGAGATTTTTCATGCGGTAATGACCACCGGCAATCTCACTGAAGCCGCGCACATGCTGCACACCTCGCAGCCGACGGTCAGCCGCGAGCTGGCGCGTTTTGAGAAAGTGCTGGGGCTGAAGCTGTTTGAACGCGCCCGCGGCAGGCTGCATCCAACGGTGCAGGGTTTACGCCTGTTTGAGGAGGTTCAGCGCTCCTGGTACGGGCTGGACAGGATCGTGAGCGCGGCAGAGAGCCTGAGGGAGTTCCGCCAGGGCGAGCTGTCCATCGTCTGCCTGCCGGTCTTTTCCCAGTCATTCCTGCCAGTACTGTTACAGCCGTTTCTGGCCCGCTATCCGGAGGTCAGTCTGACCATCGTGCCGCAGGAGTCGCCGCTGCTGGAGGAGTGGCTTTCGGCCCAGCGCCACGATCTGGGTCTGACCGAAACCCTCGTCACGCCAGCGGGAACGGAACGCACGGAGCTGCTGTCGCTGGATGAGGTCTGCGTGCTACCTGCCAGCCACCCGCTTGCCCACAAAGCGGAGCTGACGCCGGCGGATTTTCACGGTGAGAACTATATCAGCCTGTCGCAGACCGACAGCTACCGGCAGCTTCTGGATGGCCTGTTTGCCGAACATCAGGTGAAGCGGCGGATGGTGATGGAAACGCACAGTGCGGCGTCTATTTGTGCGATGGTGCGCGCGGGCGTGGGTATTTCGGTGGTGAACCCGCTCACGGCCATGGACTACGCCAGCAGCGGCGTGGTTCTGCGCCGTTTTAGCGTTTCCGTTCCCTTTACCGTGAGCCTGATCCGCCCGCTGCACCGGCCCGCCTCAGCGCTGGTTGATGCCTTTAGTGAACACCTGATTGCGCACGCGCGTCAGGTGGCGCTTCGCTTACCTGACCTGCAAAAACCACTATGACAGCATGAACTCCACCGCATCCGCGGCATGGATGGCGGCAGTATCGAAGACCGGTATCGGGCTTTGGTCTGCCGGCACCAGCAGGCCAATTTCGGTACAGCCGAAGATAACCCCTTCCGCCCCCTGCTGCGCCAGTTTCTCAATCACGCTGACGTACCATGCGCGCGACGTTTCGCTGAAGGTGCCCAGACACAGCTCATCAAAAATAATCTGGTTAATGCGCGCCCGGTCAGCCTCTTCAGGGATCAGGCTTTCAATCCCGAACTGGCTGTTCAGCCGCCCGCGGTAAAAATCCTGCTCCATGGTGTAGCGCGTCCCCAGCAGCGCCACGCGCGTCATGCCGGCGGCACGTATGGCACGCCCGGTGGCATCCGCGATATGTAAGAACGGCAGCGAACAGCGGTCTTCAATGTGCGACGCCACCTTATGCATGGTATTGGTACACAGCAGAATACCCTGCGCGCCCGCACGCTCCAGCCCAAGCGCGGCGTCCGCCAGCATCTGCCCCGCTTTGTCCCACTCCCCGCTCGACTGGCAGGCTTCTATTTCATGGAAATCCACGCTGTGCAGCAGCAGGCTGGCCGAATGCAGACCGCCCAGACGCTGTTTGACGCCTTCATTAATCAGGCGGTAGTACGGGATCGTTGATTCCCAGCTCATGCCCCCTAACAGACCGATCGTTTTCATCTTTCCTCCTGTGCGTTTCACCCAGTGAAGCAAACTTGTGATCGCCTTTCCAGTTATTTGGCTAAACGTTTCCTTTTCGCCGCGGGTGCGATAAGTTAAATGAAACAATGTTTCATTACATAACAGGGCGAAAATATGTTTATTTTCCATAAAGAGACCACGCTTGAGGATCTGGGCAACGGCGTGACGCGTCGTATTCTGGCGCACGACGGCAGGATGATGGCGGTGGAAGTGAATTTCGAGCAAGGCGCGATTGGCCCGATGCATAACCATCCGCATGAGCAGCTCACCTACGTTCTCTCGGGGGAATTTGAGTTCACCATTGACGAGGAGAAGCATGTGGTGATGGCGGGCGACACCCTCTATAAAGCGCCGCACGTGATGCACGGCTGCGTTTGCCTGAAACCCGGCACCCTGCTGGATACCTTTACGCCGGTTCGCGAAGATTTCCTGAAATAAAAAAGGCGCTCAGTTGAGCGCCTTTTTTGATGTTATTCCGTAACCGGCTCAGGAAGTTGTTCCGGCAGCGGGTTGCGGGTGCTCATTGCCTCGCGCAGCAGCACGCTGCCACAGGCGAACAGTCCACCCAGAATACACGCCAGCAGCACGATCAGGGCTTTGCCCGGGCCATCTTTTTTCACCGGCATAGAAGGTGAAAGCTGGTATTTGAACGGCTCCAGGCTCACATCTTCGAAGGAAAGTTTTTGCAGCTGTGCCAGATAGTATTCGCGGTTCTGGAAATCGGCGTTCAGCTCAGAAACGTCCTTCAGATTTTTTTCAATCTGCAATTTCTGCGCAATCCCGTCCGCACCGAGGGCGACGGAATAATCCGGATCGTCTTTCACCGCCTGTCCATTGCTGTAGACCGGCTTTTTGATCCCTGCCGCGTTCGCCACTTCCAGCGAGTAGTTCAGGCGTTGCAGGTTGGTATTATGGATATTTGTCAGACGGACCCGATCCAGCTCCAGCTGCTGCTGAACCGTTTTGGTTCTCAGGATCAGCTGATCGCGAATGTTTTGCATGGTCTCCTGCTCGACGATGCGGGAGATGTACTGAATGTAACCATTCAACACTTTCTGCGCGTCCTCTGCCGTTGGGGCAGTGAAGCTTAACGTCCAGGAGAGGTACGGTGCTTTATCGGCATTTTTTTCCTGCGTGTTATCAACGGCTTTCATCTTTTCGGCAATATTGACCACCGCGCGGTGCAGCTCCAGCGGGTCAACCTGAGCGCCATCGAGCTGAGCCATCACGTAAGGTGAGCTCTTCATGTACTCTTCAAGCAGAGACTGGGACTGAAACTTTTTAACAAACAGATTAAACACATCCGCAAGGGTAATTTTCACGTCGACATCAAGCACCTGGAGCGCCACCATCATCTGGCGTAGCGAACTCCACTGCGTCTGTTCCGCGGGCGTAATGACCGCTTTACTGGTCCATTTTTGCGGTATCAGAAAGGCGATTGCCAGGCCGACCAGTGCAAATGCAAAGACAATGGTGATGATGCGTTTTTTTGCTGCCAGCAGGACGTCCAGCAGACCCAGAAGATCTATTTCTTTAGCGCTGACCGCCGGGGGAGCATAGTGAGGAAAGTTGAGATCCGTATGTTTTTTGAAATCCATCGCTGACATAACTGTTCTTCTTTTAAGGATGCAGTGAAATTCTGCCTGACTGGTTCCGGTGTAACAAATCATACAAGAATGTAAGAATTATCTGAATGACGAATTGGTACATCTGTAGACCTGCTATCAGATCTGGTAGTTAGCCACGCTGCGTGACTATTCTTATTCCCGCTCCCTTTTTGCTTCGTTATCTCTTCCTCATGGCCGGCGGCAAAGCTTCGTGAAAAGTCAAAAATGCCACCTCCCTCACTATATTGAAACAGCGTTTCGACGCCGATCACATTTCCACCATTAAGCGAATGACGCAGAAATAAATCGCAATAATATAAAATAAAACGATGTTTTAGTATCCAAGAACGCCGGTTCAGCTCTTTTGAAACCAGAAGCGCTTACAGCACAAAGAAAGACAAAAAAGCGTTAAAAAACAAACGTAGATTTCGCCTTTTCCAGACGTTGCACCCTGAATTTCAGCTCTCATGCCGCGCATCGCAGGCCTGGGAAAATGTAACAAAGCAGATTTCGTATTAAACCATTGATTGCCAGGTAGGTATGTATGAATGAAAACAAGTTGCTGGGGCTCGCATGGATATCACCCTACATCATCGGGCTGATACTCTTTACGGCATTCCCCTTCGTCTCATCGTTTTTCCTCAGCTTTACGGATTACGATTTGATGAGTCCGCCGGTGTTTAACGGCATTGAAAACTATCGCTACATGTTTACCGAAGACACGCTCTTCTGGAAATCCATGGGCGTGACCTTTGCCTATGTATTTTTAACCATCCCGTTAAAACTCGCCTTTGCATTAGGAATTGCCTTTGTCCTGAACTTTAAATTACGCGGCATCGGCTTTTTCCGAACGGCCTACTATATTCCGTCGATCCTCGGCAGCTCCGTCGCCATTGCCGTATTGTGGCGCGCCTTATTTGCCATTGATGGTCTGCTGAACAGCTTTATCGGTGTATTTGGCTTTGATCCGGTGAACTGGCTGGGCGAGCCGTCGCTGGCGCTGATGTCCGTTACCCTGCTACGTGTCTGGCAGTTCGGTTCCGCGATGGTCATCTTCCTGGCCGCGCTGCAAAACGTTCCGCAGTCCCAGTATGAAGCGGCAATGATCGATGGCGCATCGAAATGGCAGATGTTCATGAAGGTGACCGTGCCGCTGATTACGCCGGTGATCTTCTTCAACTTCATCATGCAGACCACGCAGGCGTTCCAGGAATTTACCGGGCCGTACGTCATTACCGGCGGCGGGCCAACCTATTCGACCTATCTGTTCTCGCTCTACATCTACGACACCGCGTTCAAGTATTTCGATATGGGCTATGGCGCGGCGCTGGCGTGGATCCTGTTCCTGGTGGTGGCCGTCTTCGCCGGTATCGCCTTTAAGTCGTCGAAATACTGGGTGTTTTACTCCGCCGATAAAGGAGGCAAAAATGGCTGATATTCAACAACTCTCCACGGCAAGAAGCGTCGCCGAACGCGAAGTGGCCCGCACGCTGCGCAGAGAGAAAATCAACGCCTCCGTTCGCTATGTGATCCTGCTGGCTGTCGGCCTGCTGATGCTTTACCCGCTGGTGTGGATGTTCTCCGCGTCGTTCAAACCGAACCACGAGATCTTCACCACCCTGAGCCTGTGGCCAGCCCACGCCACCTGGGATGGTTTCGTAAACGGCTGGAAAACCGGCACCGAGTACAACTTCGGCCATTACATGCTGAATACCTTTAAGTATGTGATCCCGAAAGTGATCCTGACCATTATCTCCTCCACCATCGTGGCGTACGGCTTTGCCCGCTTCGAGATCCCGTGGAAGAAGTTCTGGTTCGCTACGCTCATCACCACCATGCTGCTGCCCAGCACCGTGCTGCTGATCCCGCAGTACCTGATGTTCCGTGAAATGGGCATGCTCAACAGCTATATGCCGCTGTACCTGCCGCTGGCCTTCGCCACTCAGGGGTTCTTCGTCTTCATGCTGATCCAGTTCCTGCGCGGCGTCCCGCGTGACATGGAAGAGGCGGCGCAGATAGACGGCTGTAACTCCATTCAGGTGCTGTGGTACGTGGTGGTGCCGATCCTGAAACCGGCCATTATCTCCGTCGCCCTGTTCCAGTTCATGTGGTCCATGAACGACTTTATCGGGCCGCTGATTTACGTCTACAGCGTGGATAAATACCCCATCGCACTGGCGCTGAAAATGTCCATCGACGTCACCGAAGGCGCGCCGTGGAACGAAATTCTGGCAATGGCGAGCATCTCCATTCTGCCATCCATCATTGTCTTCTTCCTGGCACAGCGCTACTTCGTACAGGGCGTCACCAGCAGCGGAATTAAAGGTTAAGAGGGAAATACCATGGCTGAAGTTATTTTCAACAAGCTGGAAAAGGTCTACTCCAACGGCTTTAAAGCGGTACACGCTATCGATCTTAAAATTGCTGAAGGGGAATTCATGGTGATCGTCGGCCCATCCGGCTGCGCCAAATCCACGACCCTGCGCATGCTGGCGGGGCTGGAAACCATCAGCGGCGGCGAGGTGCGCATCGGCGACAAGATCGTGAACAACCTCGCGCCGAAAGAGCGCGGTATTGCAATGGTGTTCCAGAACTACGCCCTCTATCCGCACATGACGGTGCGCGAGAATCTGGCCTTTGGTCTCAAGCTGAGCAAACTGCCGAAAGATCAGATTGAGTCTCAGGTGAATGAAGCCGCCAAAATTCTTGAGCTGGAAGAGCTGCTCGACCGCCTGCCGCGCCAGCTTTCCGGCGGCCAGGCGCAGCGCGTGGCGGTAGGCCGTGCGATTGTGAAAAAGCCGGATGTGTTCCTGTTCGATGAGCCGCTTTCAAACCTCGACGCCAAACTGCGCGCTTCGATGCGTATCCGTATTTCTGACCTGCACAAGCAGTTGAAGAAGTCAGGAAAACCGGCGACCACCGTTTACGTGACCCACGACCAGACCGAAGCGATGACCATGGGCGACCGCATCTGCGTGATGAAGCTCGGCCATATCATGCAGGTGGACACGCCGGACAACCTCTACCACAAGCCGAAGAACATGTTCGTGGCGGGCTTTATCGGCGCGCCGGAGATGAATATACGCAAAAGCGTGCTGGTCGAAAAAGCGGGCCAGCTGCACATCGCCATTGGCGATGAAACCATGCCGCTGAACGCGGAGAAGCAGGAGAAAGTCGCGGCTTACGCGGGTCAGGAGATCTTCTACGGCGTGCGCCCGGAATTTGTGTCGCTCTCTGATGAGCCCTTCCCGAATGGCGGCTGTAGCGGGGAGATGGTGCGCGTGGAGAACATGGGCCACGAATTCTTTGTGTACCTGAAGGTCGCGGACTACGAACTGACCGCCCGAATCCCGTCCGATGAAGCTAAGCCAATGATTGATAAAGGGCTTCATCGTAAGGTGTATTTCACGTTTGAGATGAACAAGTGTCATATTTTTGACGCAAAAACTGAACAGAACCTCTCTCTCTGATGGAGTGATAAAAATGAAAAAAGTGCTTTTAAGCGCAGCAATCTCCGCGACCCTGGGCCTTACCGCTTTGCCATCGATGGCGCAGAATGTGGATTTACGGATGTCCTGGTGGGGCGGCAATGGCCGTCACCAGGTCACTCTGAAAGCGCTGGAAGAGTTCCATAAGCAGAACCCGGACATCAACGTAAAAGCGGAATACACCGGCTGGGACGGTCACCTCTCCCGTCTGACCACCCAGATTGCGGGCGGCACCGAGCCGGACGTGATGCAGACGAACTGGAACTGGCTGCCGATCTTCTCCAAAACCGGTGATGGCTTCTACGATCTGAACAAGATGAAGGACGTGATCGACCTGTCGCAGTTCGATCCCAAAGAGCTACAAACCACCACCGTGAACGGCAAGCTGAACGGCATTCCGATCTCGGTGACGGCGCGCGTGTTCTACTTCAATGACGAAACCTGGAAAAAAGCGGGTATTGCGTACCCGAAAACCTGGGACGAGCTGATGGCGGCCGGTAAAACCTTCGAGAGCAAGCTCGGCAAGCAATACTACCCGGTGATCCTGGAGCACCAGGATACGCTGGCGCTGCTGAATTCGTACATGATCCAGAAGTACAACATTCCTGCGGTGGATGAGAAAACCAAAAAGTTCAGCTACACAAAGGAACAGTGGGTGGAGTTTTTCCAGACCTACAAAAAGCTGATCGACAGCCACGTCATGCCGGACACCAAATACTATGCCTCGTTCGGTAAGAGCAACATGTATGAGATGAAGCCGTGGATCCAGGGTGAATGGGGCGGCACCTACATGTGGAACTCCACCATCAACAAATATTCCGACAACCTGAAGCCACCGGCGAAACTGGAGCTCGGCAGCTACCCAATGCTGCCGGGCGCCACCGACGCGGGTCTGTTCTTCAAACCGGCGCAGATGCTGTCGATTGGTAAGACAACCAAAAACCCGGAAGCGGCAGCGAAGCTGATTAACTTCCTGCTCAACAGCAAAGAAGGGGTTGATACGCTGGGTCTTGAGCGCGGCGTGCCGTTGAGCAAAGTGGCGGTGCAGTATCTGACCGAAGACGGCACCATTAAGGAGGACGATCCATCCGTGGCGGGCCTGCGCCTGGCGCAGTCGCTGCTGGCGAAACTCACCGTCTCGCCATACTTTGACGACCCACAGATTGTGGCGCAGTTCGGTACCTCTTTGCAGTATATCGACTACGGGCAGAAAACCGTGGAAGAGACGGCCGCTGACTTCCAGCGTCAGGCGGAGCGTATTTTGAGACGTGCGATGCGGTAAACACAAAGCCGGGTGGCGGCTACGCCTTACCCGGCCTACAGGCTATCGTAGACCCGGTAAGCGAAGCGCCACCGGGCAATGACATTACACGCCGATATTACGTAGTTTCTCCCCTCTCATCAGCTTGCGTTCAATATGCTCCAGGGTCACGCCTTTGGTTTCCGGAATCAGCCAGAAGGTCACGCCGATAAACGCCACGTTCAGCACCGTATAGAGCCAGAAGGTGCCTGCCGCGCCAATCGCATCCAGCAGCGTCAGGAAGGTCGCGCCAATGATCATGTTCGACACCCAGTTGGTGGTGGTGGAACAGGTGATACCAAAGTCACGGCATTTCAGCGGCTGAATTTCAGAGCACAGGATCCACACCACCGGCGCGGCGCTCATCGCGTAACCGGCGATGCACATCATGGTCATGCCGACGGAGAGCCAGGAGAGGCCGCTTGACGCCGTGCCGTTATCGAACTGCATCAGGCAGTAGCCGAGTATTAAGGTGCCGAGCGCCATCACGCTAAAGCCAATTTTCAGGGCCGGTTTACGTCCGGCCTTATCAACGGTGAACACCGCGATAAAGGTGGCGAACATAAAGGTCAGCCCTACCACCAGCGTGGCGATCATCTGCTGTTCGGTGGTGGTAAAACCGGCCATTTTAAAGATGCGTGGGGCGTAATACATGATGATGTTCATCCCCGTGAACTGCTGCATCGCCTGTAACAGCATGCCGAGGAACACCGCGCGGCGCACGTTGCGGTTTGCCTTAAACAGCGACCAGCCGCCCTGCTTCAGCTTCAGGCTCTCGCGGATTTCGTTCAGCTCTTCACGCGCTTTTTCAGACGTGTCGCGCAGCATTCGCAGCACCTCTTCCGCCTCCACGTGACGCCCTTTTTGCGCCAGCCAGCGCGGGCTGTTCGGCAGGAAAATGACTAACACAATCAGCAGCACCGCAGGCAGCGCCAACACGCCAAGCATTGCCCGCCAGTTGCCGCTGTAGCTGAAGTATGTATCCGACAGGAACGCCAGCACGATCCCGAGCGTCACCATCAGCTGGTACATGCTGATCATCTTCCCGCGCACGTTTTCGCTCGCCATTTCGGAGAGGTAAAGCGGCGCGGTGTAGGACGCGATACCCACCGCCACGCCCAGCAGCACGCGGGAGAGCAGCAGCACCTCAACGTTGATGGCAAACGCCGAGCCAATGGAACCGGCAACAAACAGGATCGCCCCAACCATCAGGCTGTATTTGCGCCCGAGACGGAACGACAGCCAGCCATTAAACAGTGCGCCGATGGCCGCACCCAGCATCATGCTGCTCACCACCCACTCTTGCAGGCGGTTGCTTAACGTAAAGTGGTCGGTAATAAAGGGCAGTGCGCCAGCGATAACGCCGATATCCAGACCAAACAGTAAACCGGCTACGGCGGCCGCAACAGAAACAAACTGGTTCATGCGTCGGGTATCGCGCAGCGCAGCGGGCATAAGGGTAGAGTCATTTACAGATGTCATAGTTTCCTGCCTCAACAGCGAAATTCGTTAAGTGAAATTACGAGATACCGGAAGAAAGTGTCAGGCCGGAACTGGTGAAGATATGGATTATTTCGCTACGACATACCGATCTGTGATGGACATTACAATTTCAAATCAGGGTGGTTTAACCTTATTTTTTATTAATTAGTTAATATTTAAGCAATAAATGTGTGACACCTGTCATTCATTCCTTTTCAGTATGGATTTTTCATCTTTAAGGATATGGATAAAGCCAATTTTGGCGCAAAAAAAACCTCCACCCGAGGGCAGAGGTTCTTTATTCGGGGTGAATTATCGTGCCAGCCAGCCGCCGTCAACGGCAACGGTGTAGCCGTTAATATAATCCGAAGCCGGGGACGCCAGGAACACAACCGGGCCCATCAGATCGCTCGGCAGACCCCAGCGACCCGCTGGAATACGCTCCAGGATTGCCGCGCTGCGCTCTTCATCCGCACGCAGCTGCTGGGTATTGTTGGTGGCCATGTAGCCCGGCGCAATCGCGTTGACGTTGATGTTGTGCTGCGCCCACTCGTTCGCCAGCAGACGGGTCACGCCCATCACGGCACTCTTCGATGCGGTGTAAGACGGCACGCGGATGCCGCCCTGGAAAGAGAGCATGGAGGCAATATTGATGATCTTGCCCCCTTTCCCCTGGGCGATGAAGTGCTTCGCAGCCGCCTGGGACATAAAGAACACGCTCTTGATGTTCAGATTCATCACGTCGTCCCAGTCCGTTTCGCTGAAGTTAATCGCGTCTTCACGACGGATCAGGCCGGCGTTGTTGACCAGAATATCGATATGCCCAAACTCCGCCACCGCGCGATCCAGCAGCTCAGGGATCGCATCGATTTTGCGCAGGTCCGCGGTCAGGCTCAGGAAACGGCGGCCCAGTGCGGTAACGCGCTCGATGGTTTCCGTTGGCTCAACGATGTTAATCCCGACGATATCGCAGCCCGCTTCAGCCAGACCTAACGCCATACCCTGCCCCAGCCCGGTGTCACAACCGGAAACCACAGCCACTTTACCTTGCAGAGAAAATGCATCCAGAATCATGTTTATTCCTTAATCGTTCAGCGCCTGTCAGCAACAGGCAGATATATACTTAACTGCCTGCGACTAGCGCAGATCCTTAACAGCGACGTGGTCCATGTCATCGAAGACCTGGTTTTCACCGACCATACCCCAGATAAAGGTATAGGCTTTCGTTCCCACGCCAGAGTGGATGGACCAGCTCGGCGAAATGACCGCCTGCTCGTTGTGCATAACGATATGGCGCGTCTCCTGCGGCTGTCCCATCATGTGGAACACGCAGGCGTCTTCATCCATGTTGAAATAGAAGTAGACCTCCATGCGGCGCTCGTGGGTATGGCACGGCATGGTGTTCCACAGGTTGCCCGGCGCAAGTTCGGTCAGCCCCATGCTGAGCTGACAGGTTTCCAGCACATCCGGAACAAAGTATTTGTTGATGGTGCGACGGTTGCTGGTGAGGTTATCGCCAAGGGTCACCGGGGCAACATCCGCTGGCGTGACTTTTTTGGTGGGGTAAGTCGTATGAGCCGGGGCGCAGTTGTAGTAAAACTTCGCCGGTTTGCTGCCATCAATGCTGGCGAACACCACTTCTTTCGCCCCTTTGCCGACGTACAGCGCGTCGCGGTGACCAATTTCGTAGCACTGGCCATCAACGGTAATGGTGCCCGGCCCGCCGATGTTAATCACGCCCAGTTCACGGCGTTCGAGGAAGTAGCTCACGCCCAGCTGTTTGCCCACTTCACCGCCCACGGAGACGGTTTTCGCCACCGGCATAATCCCGCCCACAATAATGCGGTCAATATGGCTGTAGAGCATGGTGTACTTGTCGGCTTCGAACACTTGCTCAACTAAAAACTCACTGCGCAGCCCCTGAGTATCCAGCGTTTTAGCGTGCGCACTGTGGATGCTTTGTCTGACGTCCACGTAAACCTCCAGAATTGATCGTGCCCGAAGGCAAAGATAATTAACGAAACAACGTTCCGTTTTCGTGATGAACACATATTATCCCCTGACCACGGGGTTTTCAATTGAATTTAAAACAACGTTTCATTTTTTCTGCTTGTTTATGCCAGAAATGGTGTTTCGATCACGATAAATCTTTAAGACCCTCAATCTGGTTAATGAAACTGAGAAAGTGCGCTGTCAGTCACACATAATGAAACAACGTTTTGATAATTTATCACCTAGTTTTCAACCTACATTACGCGTTCAAAGGAGTGCATTATGGCTAAAGGTATGCGGGTCAAGCTGAACTATGAGGTCAGCCGCGATCCGGATACAGGCGTGGAAGTCACCCGCCTGACCCCACCGGAAGTAACCTGTCATCGCAACTACTTTTATCAGAAGTGCTTCTTTAACGATGGCAGCCACCTGCTGTTCGCCGGGGAGTTCGACGGTCACTGGAACTATTACCTGTTGGATCTGAAAAACGCCGAAGCGGTACAGTTGACCGAAGGCGCGGGCGATAACACCTTTGGCGGGTTTCTCTCTCCGGACGATAAATCCCTCTACTATGTGAAGAACGATCGCACCCTGCTGGAGGTGGATTTACAGACGCTGGCAGAGCGCGAAGTGTACCGCGTACCGGAAGAGTGGGTCGGCTACGGCACCTGGGTCGCGAACAGCGACTGCACCAAACTGGTGGGTATTGAGATTGCCAGACGTGACTGGACGCCACTCAACGACTGGAAAATTTTCCACGACTTCTTCCACAAAGGGCCGCACTGCCGCCTGCTGCGCGTTGATCTGAAAACGGGTGAAAGCACCACCATTCATGACGAGAAGATCTGGCTGGGACATCCGATATATCGCCCGTTCGATGACAATACCGTGGCCTTCTGTCATGAAGGGCCGCACGACCTGGTCGACGCCCGCATGTGGCTGGTGAACGAAGATGGCAGCAACGTGCGG
Organism: Enterobacter cloacae complex sp. 302F9; assembly: GCF_050030335.1. NCBI lineage: Bacteria > Pseudomonadati > Pseudomonadota > Gammaproteobacteria > Enterobacterales > Enterobacteriaceae > Enterobacter > Enterobacter cloacae complex sp. 302F9. The sequence continues at coordinate 3,851,459 of NZ_JBLGUC010000001.1, forward strand.
AAAGTGAAAACGCACGCGGAAGGTGAAAGCTGTACACATGAATTTTGGGTGCCGGACGGGTCCGCGCTGATCTACGTTTCTTACCTGAAAGGTCAGCAAGGGCGCACCATCTCCCGCTTCAACCCGGACACCGGCGTGAATGAAGCGGTAATGAATATGCCCGCCTGTTCGCACCTGATGAGCAACGTCGACGGCACCCTGCTGGTTGGCGACGGCTCCGGTACGCCTGTCGATGTGAAAGACACCGGCGGCTACACCATTGATAACGATCCTTATCTGTATGCCTTTGACGTGGCGAAGAAAGCCTGTTACCGCATCGCCCGTCATGACACCTCATGGGCTACGGTGGCGAACAGCCGCCAGGTAACCCACCCGCATCCGTCCTTCACGCCGGACGAAAAAGCGGTGCTGTACAGTTCCGATAAAGACGGCAAACCGGCCCTCTATATCGCGAAACTCCCCGAGCAACCTGAAATGTTGCATGTCTGATTTGAGTTAGTGTTTCTGTAACTGGCCTTGCCCTCCGATTCGGAGGGCTTTTTTTTGGGTGATTGCGCGGCGCTTTTTGCCGGGTGGCGCTTCGCTTACCCGGCCTACGAAACGACGGATTGGAAGGAAGGTGTAGGTCGGATAAGAAGGTGTAGGCCGGGTAAGCGAAGCGCCACCCGGCGGTTTTAGCGAAGAAGATAAATTATCAGAAGGAGTACGCCACGCCTAAACGGAAACGGGTCTGGCGTTCGTCCGTGTCTTTAACCCCCACGTTGCCCACCTCCACATACGGCGCCCAGTTTTTATCCCATTTGTAGGCCAGCTTGGCGTTATATTCGTTGGAATAATCTTTATTGTTATTTCGGGCCACGCCTTCAGAACTTTTCGCGTAAACATAGTTCAGCTCGGTACGCCAGTCACCTAATACCCAACCGACCCACGCATCGCCACGGTTAACTTTATCATCGTCCTTATTTGAGCTTGACGGGTAGCGGGTATATTCGTAACGGTAACGCGCAGCCACGTAGAAGCCATTATCGAAGCTATATTGCACATGCAGATTCGGTTTATAAATGGTGCGACTGTCTGTGCTTTCAATCGTAAACGCAGGGGTCAGGGCAATATTGTCTGTCGCTTTCCAGCGCCAGCTAATCTGATCTTCGTGACCGTTCCCCACTACATCCGCGAATGGCTGATCTGCCTTGTCCCCCCCTGATTTCCACTTCGCCTCGACTGAAAAACCGAAGCCATTATCAAAGCGGTGCGAGACGGCAACACGGTCGGCATTCGAGCCGCTGTCAATATATTCGTGACGCAGATCGATGGTAACGGCGCTAGCCGCAAAAGAGGCACTAATAAGGGAAGCAAGGAGCAGAGATTTCTTAAACATGAAAAAACCCTCAATTAAAATAACGTTTCGTTTTTATGAAACTTGAGTTTATTTTTTATGCACCGTTATTTTAGTGACAAGGATCGAAATTATTTGTTTCATTTTTTTTGGCAAAGATTGACGTGAACCCCATCAACAAAAAAAGGGTATTAACCGTAAATTTCAGGCGTGAGATCACATTAAGCACTTCACAAAGCAAATAATTAACCGCGCAATAATTATTGCGGGCTTCAGAAAGAACGCATAAGTGTTAAAAAAGGATTCTGCGGACACAAAAAAACCTCCCGTGGGAGGTTTCTGTGCGCAGAGGGAGAAATTACCGTTCGATAGCCAGGGCCACCCCCTGCCCCCCGCCAATACAGAGCGTTGCGATCCCTTTTCGGGCGTTACGCTTTTTCATTTCGTGGACCAGCGACACCAGAATGCGGCAGCCGGAGGCGCCAATGGGATGGCCCAGCGCGATGGCTCCGCCGTTGACGTTGACCCGCAGCGGATCCCATTCCAGCATTTTCCCGACCGAGATCGCCTGTGCAGCAAAAGCTTCGTTGACCTCAATCAGATCCACATCGTTCAACTCCCAGCCCGCCCGCTCCAGGCAGCGGCGCGTGGCATAGACCGGGGCGATCCCCATTAACGCGGGATCAACGCCCACGCTGGCAAACGCTTTGATCCGCGCCAGCACCGGCAGCGCCAGCTCCTGGGCTTTGCTTTCACTCATCATCATCACCGCCGCCGCACCGTCGTTAATGGATGAGGCGTTGCCTGCCGTTACGGAACCGAGCGTTTCAAAGGCCGGATCGAGTTTTGCCAGCCCTTCTGCGCTGGCATCGGTGCGCGGCTGCTCGTCGGTATCGACGATGAGCGCTTCACCGTTCTGGCGCTGGGTACTGACCGGGACAATTTCATCGCGAAAACGCCCGGAGTCGATCGCTGCACGCGCTTTTTGCTGTGAGCTGAGGGCATATGCATCCTGAAGCTCGCGGCTGATACCGTATTCCCGCGCCAGGTTTTCCGCCGTTACGCCCATATGGTAGTCGTTGAAGGCGTCCCACAGCCCGTCGTGAACCAGGCTGTCAAGCAGCTGACTATTCCCGAGCTGCGCGCCGGTCCGGCTGTCGGTCAGGACATGCGGGGCGCGGCTCATATTCTCCTGCCCGCCGGCAATGACCACGTCCGCTTCACCGCACTGGATGGCCTGCGTCGCAAGATGGAGCGCTTTCAAACCTGAACCACAGACGTCGTTGATGGTAATTGCCGAAACGGTATTAGGCAGGCCGCCCTTCAGCGCCGCCTGGCGCGCAGGGTTTTGTCCCGCGCCAGCGGTCAGCACCTGGCCCAGGATCACCTCATCAATTTCATGTGCGGCAACCCCGCTGCGTTCCACCAGCGCTCTTACCACCACGCTGCCAAGATCAACCGCAGAGTGACGCGCAAGCGCTCCCTGAAAACAGCCGATAGCCGTACGTAACGCACCCACTATAACGACATCTTTCATCACGACCTCTGTGCAAAATGACATGACGATAGTAGAGGATTGTTATCAACAATTGACGCAAATGTTTAAAATTAGTGAGTTTAGTCACAGGATTATCGTGCGTCCTGCAAGTACTGGCGCAGCCAGCTTCCGGCGACGCCGGGCGGGGTTCGTTTGTTCCATACCAGATCGATGGCAATCGACCTCGGCCAGCCCGGCACGTTCAGCTGCACCAGCGATTTCGACGCGGCAAATTCGTCGACCAGCGCGCAGGGTAACGCGCACCAGCCAAAGCCCTGTACCGCCATGCTCAGCAGTAACAGGTAATTCGGCGCAGACCAGACCGGCCCGCGCGAAAGGGGCGCTTCCCGTTCAAGATAGGTGCTCAACCGCAGCTCGCGCCAGCCATGCAGCTCGTCCGCCTGCGTCTCATGTTGCCCTGCCAGAGGATGTCCGGCAGAAACGTAGATGGCCATCCGCGTCTGCATAGGCAGACGGGTCGCGCCAATATCGGTCGGGTAGCTGTCGCGCGCTTCCGTCAGGCCAATTTGCGCCCGCTCCTTTTGCAGCAGATCGATCACGTCCTCCTCTTCTCCAATCAGGCACTCAAATTCCGTGTGCGGAAAACGCTGGTCGAACTGGCTCATCATCTGTTCCAGCACGGCCGGGTTAAGCGTATCGGAGAGAACAAAGGTAAAACGCGCCTCCGTTTGCGCGGTTAAAGATACGGCCAGCTCATCCAGGCGCGCGCTGGCGGCGAGTATCGACTGGACATAGCCCAGCACCTGTTCACCCTGGGCGGTTAATACCGGGTGACGCGCCGAGCGATCGAACAGCTCAAAGCCAAGGTCAGCTTCAAGGTTGGCAATGGAGGTGCTGATGGTGGACTGGCTTTTACGCAGCCGCCGTGCCGCAGCAGAAAACGAACCTGCGGCGACAGTTTCAACAAACGCGGTCAGTGCTTCGGGAGAGTAACGCATGATGTATCTACTTTATCGATGGATACCATCTTTTATATATCACCTTAAACGATAAGAATAGGCCGCATCAACGCCCATACTGGCGTCAATATGAGGTAAATATGCAACATCAGGATGCACTCCAACGTAAATTGCCGGAGCGGATCTTCCATGCCGTCTGTTTTGAAGGCATTGCTACGGCGATCCTCGCCCCGACGGCCGCGTGGCTAATGCAGCGCTCGGTGGTTGAAATGGGGGGTCTCACCATTATTCTGGCGACCACGGCAATGCTCTGGAACATTATCTATAACTTTGGCTTCGACCGTTTCTGGCCCGTCCAGCGGGTGAAGCGCACGGCGAAAGTGCGCGCCCTGCATGCCCTGGGTTTTGAATGCGGCTTTATTGTGATTGGCGTAACCATCGTTGCCGCCGTGCTGGGCGTGACGCTGCTCCAGGCTTTTACCCTGGAATTTGGTTTCTTTCTGTTCTTCCTGCCGTACACCATGCTCTACAACTGGGCGTACGACACCCTGCGGGAGAAAATCATCAAGCGCCGCCAGCAACGACGCGCCCTGGCAAGCGAATAACCTTCCGGCCGGAGACCTGCTCCGGCCCACCCCCTGCGAAGCAACGGCGACCTCAACGCATAATTATGGTAAATTGCACTCCTTTTTGTTCGTTTTATAGTTGATACGTTGCTCTAATGTCGAAAATTTGGTCAAAAGAAGAGACTCTCTGGAGTTTCGCCCTCTACGGCACTGCCGTGGGCGCAGGAACCCTGTTCTTGCCCATTCAGCTCGGCTCTGCTGGCGCGATTGTCCTGCTGATCACCGCCCTTGTGGCGTATCCCTTAACCTACTGGCCGCATAAAGCGCTGGCGCAATTTATTCTGTCGTCGAAGACGAAAGGCAACGAAGGGATCACCGGTGCCGTTTCGCATTACTACGGCAAAAAGATCGGCAACCTGATCACCACACTCTATTTTGTGGCCTTCTTTGTGGTAGTTCTGATTTACGCGGTGGCGATAACCAACTCACTCACTGAACAGCTGGCGAAACGGATGACGGTGGATACCGGCATGCGGATGCTGGTGAGCTTTGGCGTAGTGCTGATTTTGAATCTGATCTTCCTGATGGGGCGGCACATCACCATTAAGGTGATGGGTTTCCTTGTCTTTCCGCTGATCGCCTATTTCCTGTTTGTCTCGCTGTATCTGACGGGCAGCTGGCAGCCGTCGCTGCTGACCAGCCAGATGGCCTTCGACCAGCATACGCTGCACCAGGTGTGGATTTCGATCCCGGTGATGGTTTTCGCTTTTAGCCATACTCCGATCATCTCGACCTTCGCCGTAGACCGTCGCGAGAAATGTGGTGAAGAGGCGATGGGTAAATGCAAAAAAATCATGAAAGTGGCGTACCTGATCATCTGCCTCAGCGTGCTGTTCTTTGTGTTCAGCTGCCTGCTTTCGATTCCACCGTCGTATATCGTGGCGGCAAAAGAGGAAGGGGTGACGATCCTGTCCGCGCTGTCGATGATGCCATCGTCCCCGGCATGGCTGGGCATTTCCGGCATTATCGTGGCGATTATTGCGATGTCGAAATCGTTCCTCGGCACCTATTTTGGCGTGATTGAAGGGGCAACGGAAATTGTGAAATCGTCGCTGAATCAGGTGGGTGTGAAGAAAAGCCGCGCCTTTAACCGCGCGATTTCGATTCTCGGCGTGTCGCTGATTACCTTTGCGGTCTGCTGCATCAACCCGAATGCGATCTCAATGATTTATGCCATCAGCGGTCCGCTTATCGCCATGATCCTGTTCATCATGCCGACGCTGTCGACGTACCTGATCCCGTCATTAAAACCGTACCGCTCCATCGGTAACCTGCTGACGCTGATTGTGGGTGTGCTGTGTGTGTCGGTGATGTTTGTGGGTTGAGTATGCTGCCCGGCGCAATGCCGGGCATCTGTTTTACGCCCGAATATCGTCATACTCCCGCGTATTATCAAACTCATGCTTCGCAAATGGACACAGCGGGATAATTTTACGATTCTCACCGCGAATCTTCTCTACCACCTTCGCCACCAGCTGTTTACCCACACCCTGCCCTTTCAGGCTCGGATCCACATCGGTGTGCTCAATGATGCTCAGATGCTCGCCGGTCGGGACAAAGACGATCTCCGCTACCTGATTGCCTTCGGCGTCGTTGACGTAAAACTTGTTATGGCCTTCAAGAATTTCCATGGTTCCTCGCTTATTTTTGGCGGTACTTCAGCGCACCGCTCGGGCAGGTATCAATTACGCGCATAACCGTTTCTGCATCTACTTCATCCGGCGCGATCCATGGTTTACGCTTCAGATCGAACAGCTTCGCGCTGCCGCGCACGCAGTTGCCCGAGTGTTTGCAGATCCCGGTGTTGAAGTAGACATCGATTTTCTCACCGGTATAGGCCCGGTACCCCGCATCCAGTAGCTCCTGATCCATGACATTGCCTCTGTAATTATTGTGGTGACAAAAGAAGCATACCCTCACCCGATCCGCCTGACCACGTCAAAAACGAGGTTTAGCCACACTCTTTTCAGCGCATGACTTCTTCACGTTCATAGGATTATTCCGAATACAAGAACACCCGTTGCGAAGATATATTTTTGCGCTGTGTCAATTCTTGTAATAATTCACGCCACGTTCACATTAGGATTATTAGCTAAGCGCAATCTTAACCTCCGGATTTATTTTCATCTAACTGATGGATTTCCCATCCGTTTTTAAAACTCGTAACGAAGCGGTATTTCTTCACTCCCTGCAAAATTACCGCAAAACAACCCAGACAAGAAATTTGACTCTTCTCACATAACGACTAATGTTAATTTCTGAACGACAACTGATACGAATTACTTATCGTATCTCCTGACATAAACGCAACATGAGGGTTGATATATGGCAGAGCAACATCGTGGTGGTTCCGGTAATTTCGCTGAAGACCGTGAAAAGGCATCAGAAGCTGGACGTAAAGGCGGCCAGCACAGCGGCGGTAATTTCAAAAACGATCCGCAACGCGCATCTGAAGCGGGTAAGAAAGGGGGTCAGAGTAGTCATGGCGGAGGCCGTAAATCTGATAACTCCTGATCTTATTTAAAGCTCTTATAAATATACCGAGAGCATGCTGCGGGCCCGTCGGCTCGCAGTACCTTCCCTTTATTTCACTGGAGCGAAAATATGAATATGAAAACTGTTGAAGATGTATTTATTCACCTGTTATCCGACACCTACAGCGCTGAGAAGCAGCTGACCCGCGCGCTAAGCAAATTAGCTCGCGCCGCATCCAGCGAGAAGCTGAGTGCCGCGTTCACGGCTCACCTCGAAGAGACGCAGGGACAGATCGAACGTATCGATCAGATTATTGAGCAGGAATCCGGCCTCAAACTGAAGCGCATGAAATGCGTTGCGATGGAAGGCTTAATTGAAGAAGCCAACGAAGTTATTGAGAGCACTGAGAAAAATGAAGTGCGTGACGCTGCATTAATTGCCGCAGCTCAGAAAGTTGAACATTACGAAATTGCCAGCTACGGCACCCTGGCCACCCTGGCTGAACAATTAGGCTATAAAAAAGCCGTTAAACTTCTTGCCGAAACGCTGGAAGAAGAAAAAGAAACCGATCTCAAATTAACCGATCTGGCTGTCGGTAATATTAATCAAAAAGCCCAGAAAGGATAATTAATATCTGATGAGCATCAGCACCAAAAATTAACCAGAAAATAAATCACAGGAGTTAATTATGAATCATGTAGAACACTACCATGATTGGCTACGCGATGCCCATGCGATGGAAAAGCAAGCCGAATCCATGCTGGAATCAATGGCCAGCCGTATTGATAATTATCCCGACTTACGTGCACGAATTGAACAACACGTTAATGAGACTAAACACCAAATTACCGTGCTGGAAGAAATTCTCGACCGCAATGATATTTCCCGTTCGGTCATAAAAGATTCCATGAGTAAAATGGCGGCGCTCGGCCAGTCCATTGGCGGCATGTTCCCTTCCGACGAAATTGTTAAAGGCTCTATCAGCGGCTACGTTTTTGAGCAGTTTGAAATTGCCTGCTACACCTCTCTGCTGGCTGCGGCCAAACAAGCGGGCGATACCGCCTCCATTCCAGCCCTTGAATCCATTCTGGAAGAAGAGCGCCAGATGGCAGACTGGCTGCTCCAGCATATTCCACAGACGACGGAACAGTTCCTGCTGCGCTCCGACGCGGATGGCGTTGAAGCTAAAAAATAACGAAATAGGGAGAATGTATGTTTCGACACGTAAAACAGCTGCAATACACGGTACGCGTAGCCGAACCGAATCCGGGCCTGGCCAATCTTCTGCTTGAGCAGTTTGGCGGGCCACAAGGCGAACTTGCCGCGGCATGTCGTTACTTTACGCAAGGATTGAGCGACGACGATCCCGGTCGTAAAGATATGCTGATGGATATCGCGACCGAGGAGTTAAGTCACCTGGAAATTATCGGCACCCTGGTGGGTATGCTCAATAAGGGTGCGAAAGGCGAACTGGCGGAAGGCGTTGAAAATGAAGCGGAACTGTACCGCTCCATGACCGAGAACGGCAACGACAGTCATATCACCTCCCTGCTCTACGGCGGCGGTACTCCGCTTACTAACTCCGCAGGCGTACCGTGGACGGCGGCGTACGTGGATACCATTGGCGAACCGACCGCGGATCTGCGCTCTAACATAGCGGCCGAGGCGCGCGCCAAAATTATCTACGAACGGCTTATTAACGTAACGGACGATCCGGGTGTTAAAGATGCGCTGGCGTTTTTAATGACGCGTGAGGCAGCACACCAGCTCTCGTTTGAGAAGGCGCTTCAGTCGATCCGTAACAATTTCCCACCGGGTAAATTGCCGCCAATCGAAGAGTACACCAACAAGTACTACAATATGTCTGAGGGGGGAGAAGTTCGCGGCAGCTGGAACAGCGATAAGCACTTCGACTACGTGGAATCTCCTCAGCCAGCGGTCGATGGCGGTGACGGCGGCGCAAGCGTAACGCTCACTACAGAGCAGGAAACGCTGGTCAAAGCGATGTGCGCACGCACGAAATCCGACCCCAATGCCGATCCGCTTACCGGTGCCGAGCTTGGTGCAGGTAAGAAAAAACCGTAACCGGTTTTGCCAGGCAGCCTGAGGCTGTCTGGCAATGCCTTGTGCGCTATCAGTTCCAGAGGTACGGAGCATGTTCGAGCTTGATGCGTTTCATCTGGCCAGGATACAGTTCGCCTTTACCGTCTCTTTTCATATTCTCTTCCCGGCGATCACCATCGGGCTTGCGAGCTATCTGGTGGTTCTCGAAGGCATGTGGCTTCGCACCAAAAATGATGTCTGGCGCTCGCTATACCATTTCTGGCTGAAAATTTTCGCCGTCAACTTTGGTATGGGAGTGGTTTCCGGGCTGGTCATGGCTTACCAGTTTGGGACTAACTGGAGCGGCTTTTCCCAGTTCGCAGGCAGCATAACCGGCCCTCTGCTCACCTATGAAGTCTTAACCGCCTTCTTCCTGGAAGCTGGTTTCTTAGGCGTGATGCTGTTCGGCTGGAACAAGGTCGGCCCCGGCCTGCACTTCTTTGCCACCTGCATGGTGGCGCTGGGCACGCTGATGTCCACCTTCTGGATCCTCGCCTCTAACAGCTGGATGCACACCCCGCAGGGCTTCAGTATTCAGAACGGTCAGGTCATTCCCGAAGACTGGCTGGCCATTATCTTTAACCCCTCATTCCCTTACCGCCTGATCCATATGTCCATCGCCGCCTTCCTGTGCAGCGCCTTGTTTGTGGGCGCATCCGGGGCATGGCATCTGCTGCGCGGTAACGATACGCCCGCTATTCGCACAATGTTCTCCATGTCCATGTGGATGGCGCTGCTGGTCGCGCCCATTCAGGCCGTGGTTGGGGATATGCACGGCCTGAATACGCTTGAGCACCAGCCTGCCAAAATCGCCGCGATTGAAGGCCACTGGGAAAACCCGCCCGGCGAGGCCACCCCGCTGCTGTTGTTTGGCGTACCGGATATGGAAGAGGAGCGCACCAAATACGGGCTTGAAATTCCCGCGCTCGGCAGCCTGATCCTGACGCACAGCCTGGATAAACAGGTCCCTGCGCTGAAGGATTTCCCGAAAGAGGACCGCCCTAACTCGCTCATCGTCTTCTGGTCCTTCCGCATTATGGTCGGCATGGGGCTGCTGATGATTACCCTTGGCGTGCTGAGCGTCTGGCTGCGCTATCGCCGTCGACTCTATCACTCGCGGCCATTCCACTGGTTTGCCCTCTGTATGGGGCCTGCCGGACTGCTCGCGCTGCTCGCCGGGTGGGTCACCACCGAAGTGGGCCGCCAGCCGTGGGTCGTTTACGGCTATCTGCGCACGATAGATGCGGTGTCTCTGCACAGCACGTTGCAGATGAGCATCAGCCTGCTGGCCTTTATCGTGGTCTACTGTTCGGTGTTTGGCGTGGGTTATGTGTATCTCGCCCGGTTGATTAAGAAAGGTCCGCAGCCTGTGGGCACGCTAACGTCTAATACGTCGGGCACCCCTGCCCGTCCGCTGTCCGCCGCCGAGTCTGTTCCGGAAGAGGAGAAGATCTGATGGGCGTCGATATCCCGGTCATCTGGTTTGCCATTATTGTCTTCGCCACGCTGATGTACATCATCATGGACGGTTTCGATCTCGGTATCGGCATGCTGTTCAGCTTTGTGGGCGATGCCAAAGAGCGCGACGTGATGGTGAACAGCGTCGCCCCGGTCTGGGACGGAAATGAAACCTGGCTGGTCCTCGGCGGCGCAGGGTTGTTCGGCGCGTTTCCGCTGGCCTACGCGGTAATAATCGATGCCCTGACCATCCCGCTGACGGCCATGCTGATCGGGCTTATTTTCCGCGGCGTGGCGTTTGAGTTTCGCTTTAAGGCGACCCCTTCCCACCGCAAATTCTGGGACTACTCCTTTGCCGGCGGTTCCCTGCTGGCAACCTTCAGCCAGGGGATCGTGGTTGGCGCGATGATCAACGGCTTTGACGTGGAAGGGCGTCGCTTTGTGGGCTCCTCGCTGGACTGGTTCACCCCGTTTAACCTGTTCTGCGGGCTGGGCTTAATTGTCGCCTATACCCTGCTGGCTACTACGTGGCTGATCATGAAAAGCGAAGGCGCGCTGCAAAACCGGATGCGCGAGCTGACTCGCCACGTTCTGCTGGCGCTGATCGCCGTTATTGCGGTGGTAAGTATCTGGACCCCGCTCGGCTGGCAGTTTGTCGCCGAGCGCTGGTTTACTCTGCCCAACTTCTTCTGGTTCCTGCCGGTTCCGGTTCTGGTGGCGGTATTCAGCCTGTGGATCTGGCGGCTGACGCGCAATCCCGACAGCCATGCCCGTCCGTTCCTGTTAACGCTGGGCCTGATCTTCCTCGGCTTTAGCGGCCTGGGTATCAGCCTGTGGCCACACATTATTCCGCCGCACATCACCCTGTGGGAAGCCGCCGCGCCGCCTGCCAGCCAGCTGTTTATGCTGATTGGTACGCTGTTAATCATCCCGGTGATCCTGGTTTATACCGCCTGGAGCTACTACGTCTTCCGGGGCAAAGTGTCTGATACCGAAGGTTATCATTAAGGATTGCTATGGCAGGCTGGCATACACGCGCCATTATTTACCAGATTGATACCGCCCTGTTTTACGATCTTAACGGCGATGGCTGTGGCGACATCGCCGGAATCACCGCGAAGCTGCGCTACATCCGCCGGATGGGCGCGACGGTTATCTGGATCACCCCGTTTTACCTCACGCCTTTTCTCGATGAAGGCTATGACGTGAGCGACCATTTGCAGGTCGATCCCCGCTTCGGCAAGCTCAACGATATCATCGCCTTTATTGAACAGGCGCGGGAGCTGGGGATGCAGGTCATTATTGAGCTGCTGATCCAGCATACCTCGGATGCGCATCCCTGGTTTCAACAGGCCCGCCGCAACCCCCAGTCACCCTACCGTGACTATTACCTGTGGTCCGACACCGACAACGACGATACGCCGCCGATGTTCCCCGGCGTGGAGAAGAGCATCTGGACATGGGACGACGAGGCGGAGCAATACTACCGGCATATGTTTTATCACCACGAGCCGGATCTCAATCTGGCCTCCCCTGCGGTGCTAAAGGAGATTGAGAACATCATCATCTTCTGGCTAAAGCTCGGGGTGTCGGGCTTTCGCCTGGATGCGGCATCGCACCTGACAAAACAGGCCGGACGTGGGGATGAAAAACGCGGCCTGTGGATCCTGGAACATCTGCGCCGTCTTATCGGGCAGCGTAACCCGGACGCGATCCTGCTCGGCGAAGTCGACGTGGAGGTCGAGGCCTACAAAGATTATTTTGGTCAGAACGACCGGCTCAACCTGGTGCTGAATTTCTGGCTCAATAAGTACTTTTACGTCAGCCTGGCAGAGAAGAGCGCACGACCGCTGCGCAACGCGGTGAAGAAGATGATTGTGCCGCCGGACTCCTGCTGCTTCGCCAACTGGCTGCGCAATCATGATGAGCTGGATCTGGAAGGGATAGGAAAAAAAGCGAAGCAGACCGTCATCGATACCTTTGCCCCTGATGAAGAGATGAGTGTGTATCAGCGAGGTATCCGCCGCCGTCTGGCGCCGATGCTTAATGGCGATCGAAAGCGGCTGGCCTTTTGCCATGCGGTCTTGTTTTCGCTACCGGGCGTACCGGTCATGCGCTACGGGGATGAGATTGGCATGGGGGATGATTTGGATCTGGAGGAGCGTTACGCCGTACGCACCCCGATGCAGTGGGCCGGATCGCAAGGCGGCGGTTTCTCAGATGCCGACCCGGAAACTTTTGTCGCCCCGATGATTGACCACGGCCCGTACCGCTATCAAAAAATCAACGTGGCGGATTCGCTGTTGCACCGCAACTCACTCCTGCACTGCATTATCGATATCGCCAATACGCGCTCGGAGTTCCCTGAGATCGGCGTCGCGCCGTTTCGTCTTATTAATATCGACAGCGATGCGGTACTGGGGATCTATTACGAAACCGACACGCGCAGCATTCTGACCTTCGTTAACTTCAGCGATAAGCCCGTTAATTTTACCGCCAGAGGGATCCGGCATGCGACCTGGACCGCCTGCCTGGCGGACAAACGCTACGACGACGCGCTGGTGTGCGGCAAAACCGTCGCGCTTAACCTCAGCGGCTATGGCTACCGCTGGTTCTGGACCGATCATACCGCACTGCGCTGATTATCGTCTCCGCGAGAGCAGCAGACGGGCCACGATCGCGCCCGTGACGGCAAGGGAGCCGAGCAGCACTTTCCCCGGCATGCCGGAGGTGACGCTGATAGCGCGCTCTTTTGCTTCGTCGGTGAAGTGCCCGTGGATTTTATGCAGGTCGTTAACCGGCTGATCCAGATAGTCCTGACGGTCATCCGCATTTAACGTATCGGTCATCTGCCCTTCCCAGGCCTTTTTAACCATCAGCCGATCCAGAAAGCCGGGGAAAAGAAATTGCCCGACAATCGACTGGACGGTGCTGCTGCCCACCCACAGTTCCCGCACCGGTTTCTGCGCCACCTTAAAAATAGCGCTGGCAGCTACTTCCGGCTGAAAAACGGGAGGAACCGGGCGCATCGCCCAGGCAAATTTATTCCTCGCCCACTCGAACTGCGGCGTATTGAGGCCCGGCATCTGTACCATTGCGATCTGCACCCGGCTGTTTTCATGCATCAGTTCGGTGCGCACGGCATCGGTAAATCCGCGGATTGCGGCTTTCGCCCCGCAGTAGGCTGACTGCAAGGGAATGGAACGGTAGGCCAGCGCGGAGCCAACCTGAATAATCGTTCCGCGATCGCGTGGGGTCATTAACTCCAGCGCGGCGCGGGTGCCGTTAACATAGCCCAGATAGGTCACCTCGGTGACGCGGCGAAACTCCTCCGGGGACATGGTGCGAAACGGCGCCAGCATCCCGCCCATAGCGTTATTCACCCAGACATCGATGGCCCCAAGCCGGTATTCAATCTCGTTAGCAGCATCGGTCACCGCCTTGCTGTCGGCCACGTCGGCCTGAACGGCACGGGCGTTGATCCCAAAACGGCGCAACTCCTCTTCTGTGGAGCGCAGGCTCTGCTCGTCGCGGGCAATGATGCCCACATCGTAGCCCGCTTTGGCAAAGTGCAGCGCCGTGGCTTTCCCCACGCCCGCCGTACCGCCGGTAATAACGATCACAGCCATAGCCTTTCCCCTTGTTTCAGACGTTATCCCAGCCGGAGAGTATTTCGATCAGTTCAGACAGGGAATAACGCACCGCTTTATCCACCACATCCTGACATTCACCGGAAAACAGCACGGTGCGGGTTTCCGTCTTTCCGCGAATATTCCAGCCGAAGCAGACCGTACCGGCTGCGGTGCCATCGTCTCCGCCTTCCGGTCCCGCATAGCCGCTGATGGCAAGGCCGATATCCGCCTCGGCAATTTCGCGAATTTTAGCGGCCATCTCGGTCACCGTTTGTTCACTGACGGCGGTGAAGCGCTCAATGGTTTCGTGCCGCACGCCGAGGATCCTCTCCTTCGCCGCATCGCTGAACACCACCATGCCAACGTCATAAAATTCCGCCGTGTTCTCTTCGGCACAAAGCGCAACCGCGAGATTGCCGCCGGTACAGGACTCTGCGGTGGTTAACCGCAAACCTCTGTCCGTAAGCTGAGTGGCGAGCTTTTTCGTCAGCTCGCTGATGGTGCTGTTGCTGTCGTGAATAAGGTTGCTCATCGCGTTGCCCCTTAATTTTCGTCAGGAATAATAGAAATATGACCATTACGCTCAAGAATAGCGTATTTAATCTCCTTCAATTCTGTAATACCGTGATTCTGGCGGGCTGATACCAATATGTCATCACAGGATACATCGACCTTTTTCAGTTTATCGGCAAGGGGAACACCGTTCTCCACCAATATCACCGGCGTGCCATCAAGAATATTCTCAACAGTGGAAAAATATTTTTTCAGTAGGCCAAAAATAATATCCACAACCACCAGCGTCGTTATTGTAATCATTGCTCCGGTGACGGAGAAATCTTCGCCAAGCAGCGCCTGTTGTGTCGCCTCGCTGATAATTAAGAGCAAAATAAGGTCAAAACTGGTCATTTGTAGCAGAGCGCGTCGCCCGGCAACTTTAAACACAATGACCAGAAACAGGTAAATTGCCAGGGCACGAAAAACCATGTCCATATTCGACTCCTAGGGGTAAATAAACTGCCAGAAATGGATATCTGGCTCGTTGTTTACGCGGATACTGTTTGTCCACTTCCCTGCTTTTGAAGGCGTGATGAATAACAAAACGGTAAATTTATCGGTCTGTTGTAAACGATCGTAGACGAGAAACAGGGTATTCCCCCGGCTGTACATGCTGTCCGGCTGTGGCCAGACGCTGCCGGGCTCATATGCGTCGCTGCTTTCGCTGGTCATGCTGAGGGTATATTTCCCCTCAGACGTCACCGGAAACGTCAGTGCCATCCGCGATTCGGTCTGGCGGCGACCGAAGCGCTCATAGCTCAGGGTCAGGGATTTTGCTTCGTTTGTTTTCTCCACGTCGCTGACCGCGCCGCTGGAAAACAGGCCGGCTATCGCGGCCACGATAATAGCTAACAGCACAATAAAACCCACCTGGCGAAATGCATACTCAAACGTCAGTAAACGGCTACTCTCTTTTATCCCAGGCACTTTTTCATTTTTTGGTTCCATGGCTGTGGTCACCGTTTCGCTTAATTGCCGAAATTTATGATTTTCCTGTGCAAATGCTTTTAAGACTTATCACATTTGCCACATAAAGGAATAGCAACAATACTTAATAAGTCAAGACATCCAAAATGAAGGATATCAGATGAAATTATCAGTGATTTCAGCCTTGTTAATATTAATTATCCCTACTGCATGGGCAGATAATAACGGCGGGTTACAAAAGGGTGACGCGCCGCCACCGCCGCATGCGCTGGACAGCGGTTATCGTGGTACCGATGATGCGCGCATTATGACCATTACTCAGGCGAAAGAGATGCATGATGGTGCCTCTATTTCATTGCGCGGCAATCTTATTGATGGCAATGGCGATAAATACGTATTCCAGGATAAAACCGGGAAAATCGACGTTATTATCCCGAAAGCCGTATTTGACGACAGAACCGTGGAACCTGACAACATGATCAGTATTAGCGGCTCGCTCGATAAAAAATCATCCCCACCCGTAGTGCGGGTCAGCCACTTGCAAAAATAATTCAGCGAAGCGTTAACGCTGTAACTATCCATCAAATCTCACCCCTAACAAGGAGTTAGCTATGAGTGATAATGAACAACGTACGAACGCTTACCCAACGCCACCTTTCCCGGAGCAGCCCCAGACGCCACCGGGTCTGGCCTCTGAGATGGAACCCGTACCCGACCACGGCGAGAAGAGCTACAAAGGGCATGGTCGTCTTGCCGGTAAGAAGGCGCTAATTACCGGGGGCGATTCCGGCATAGGACGCGCGGTAGCCATTGCCTATGCCCGCGAAGGGGCAGATGTCGCGATTAACTATTTGCCGGAAGAGGAAGAAGACGCAGCGGAAGTCATCGCCCTGATTAAAGCGGAAGGACGGAATGCCGTCGCGCTTCCGGGCGATGTGCGGGACGAAACTTTTTGTCAGAACCTGGTGGAGCAGGCCGTCTCAAAACTGGGCGGGCTGGATATCCTGGTGAATAACGCAGGCCGCCAGCAGTACCGTGAATCGCTGGAAGAACTGACCACGGAAGATTTTGACGCGACCTTTAAGACCAACGTCTATGCGCCTTTCTGGATCACAAAGGCGGCGTTGCGCCATATGAAAGCCCCTGCTTCCATCATTAACACCTCCTCCGTTCAGGCGGTTAAACCGAGCGCCGTACTGCTTGACTATGCGCAGACCAAAGCCTGTCTCGCGGTGTTCACTAAAGCGCTGGCGAAACAGCTGGGACCGAAGGGGATCCGCGTGAACGCGGTAGCGCCGGGACCTTACTGGACCGTGCTTCAGCCCAGCGGTGGGCAGCCACAGGAAAAAGTGAAACATTTTGGCGAGAGTACCCCTCTGGGACGCCCGGGACAGCCCGTGGAGATCGCACCGCTGTATGTCACCCTGGCCTCGGATGAGTGTTCATACACCTCCGGGCAGGTGTGGTGTTCAGACGGCGGGGATGGCGTCATCTAGCGCTCAAGGCGCGCAGAGTGTAGGCCGGGTAAGGCGAAGCTGCCACCCGGCAAATTGTTGCAGGCGAAAGCTAAAGGGCTGCGAAAGCAGCCTTTTTTACGTTTAAGGGGTGACGACAGGAAACCAGAAGCTGAAGCTCTCCATACAGCGCAGCATTTCGTTTACCTTCGCGGCATTGCCGACGATCGTCACCTCTCCTGCCTGTTGCGCCTTTTTCAACGTGGTCTCTTTGAGGATGATTTTATTCAGCGTTTCGCGGCTGAGCGTGATGGTTGCATCCGGATCTTCTGCCTGAGCGTTGGCGATATGGTTCAGCACGCCATTCTCCAGCTCCAGCTTGTACCTGCCGCCCTCGCGACCCAGATCAACGTTAAAAATCCCTCTGGCATTCGCAGCTCTGACGCCGTTAAGGTGAACGCCGAAGTAGTCAAAAATCATCTCAGTCGACATGGCACGAACCGCATCCGGGCTGGCGGTATTGGGCGTCGGCATCCTCTTCACGCCGTTACGCAACGCCTGCGCACCGGTGAGGTAGGCGTTACGCCAGGGTCCTGACTCGGCCTGGTATCCCAGCTGTTCAACCGCGTCCGCTTCCAGTTCGCGCGCCGCCTTATTATTTGGATCGGCAAAAACGACTTTACTCACTACCTGCGCCACCCAGCGGTAATTTCCCCGGGCATAATCAACCCGGGCTTTTTCAAGGATCGCGCGGGCTCCGCCCATGTAATCGACATATTTTTTCGCTGCCTCGACCGGAGGCAGTTCATTGAGCGTCGCCGGATTTCCGTCGAACCAGCCAAGATAGTAGACATAGGTGGCTTTGACATTGTTACTTACCGAGCCGTAATAGCCACGGCCTGCCCAGGATTTTGCCAGCCCGTAAGGCAGGGCGAAATTAGCGGCTATCTCATCCCTCGTCAGCCCTTTATTCGCCAGCCTCAGCGTCTGGTCGTTGATATAGCGGTAGATATCACGCTGGCTTTTCATCAGCTTCACCACTTTCTTATTACCCCATGTGGGCCAGTGGTGCTGCGCGATAATAATTTCCGCTTTATCCCCCCAACGATCGAGGGCGTTATTGATGTATTTTGACCATGCCAGCGGATCGTGTATCTTCGCCCCGCGCAGCGAGTAAGTATTGTGCAGGGTGTGAGTGACGTTCTCTGCTGCTTCAATCAGCTTTTTCTCTTCCACATACCAGAGCATTTCAGACGGCGCTTCCGACCCCGGCGCCAGCATAAAATCATAGGTGAGACCGTCGATGATCTCTTTCTGCCCGTCTTCGGTAATGGCGTGAGTGGGCGCGATAAGCGTGACCGTCCCGGCTGAGGTGGTCGTCCCCAGACCCGCCCCTACCTGACCTTTTACATTGGCCTTTAACAGGTTTCCGTAGATATAACTGGCACGGCGGCTCATGGCATTTCCGGCCATGATATTTTCCGATACCGCCTCTTCCATAAAACCTGCTGGAGCATAGACTTTCACTTTGCCGGTTATCACTCCCGCTTCATCGACTACGCCACGCACGCCGCCATAATGATCGACATGACTATGGGTATAAATAACGGCAACAACCGGGCGTTTGCCACGATGTTGAACGTAAAGATCCATGCCCGCTTTGGCCGTTTCCGCAGACACCAGCGGATCGATAACCGTGATCCCCTCTTTGCCCTCTATAATCGTCATATTCGACAGATCGAGGTTACGGATCTGGTAGACGCCTTCCGTGACCTCAAACAGACCGCCAATATTATTCAGCTGCGCCTGACGCCACAGGCTCGGGTTGACGGTATCCGGCGCTTTTTGCCCTTCTTTGATAAAAGCGTATTTCTGGGGGTTCCAGATAACGGCGCCTTTTTCGCCTTTAATCACCGCGGGTGGCAGCGGGGCAATAAAGCCTTTGTGCGCATTTCGGAAATCGGTCTTATCAAAGAAGGGCAGTTGACCATAAAGTGCATCATTCATCTCTTTCGTATGGGCAGTGGCTCCCTTCCCTTCCTTTTGTGCCAGGACAGGCAATGAGGTCAACGACACTAATAGCAGACCAGCAACGGCCATCGCACTAACGAGAGTTTTAAATTTCATACTTCCTCGAGGAGTTATATTCACGCTGGCGGTATATGGGGGGAAAGGAGGCTATCACCAGGCTTATCTTTAACCTATGGAAATAACGTTTATAAATAAATTAGTTTATTCTTTCGTCGCTGCGTCCTTAAGGGATAATGCTGAGTCCAGTTATTTCCCCGGAGTGATTCGATGAAGAGCCTGCCGTTCTTTTTCGCTGTATTAACCATCAGCACATTATCAGCCTGTAGTTCTCCCCAACCAGACAATGTTGAAAAAATTAATCATCTGCAAATTCCACTGGTGTTGCCGGGGGAAAAACCGCCGCAGGCACAGATATCGCATATCGCGTCTCTTTATCAGGAAAATAAACAGCAGATCGAGACCTTAACGCGCAGCGTAAAATCACAGTATCTACAGGACACCACCGCAAAAGAAATTTTTGTTGCGGACAGTGACGTTCAACGCGTCTATGCCTCGCTGACCAAACTGGAACAGTTAGATATGGTTAATCAGCAATACCTGAAAGATAATAATGTCACGGGCCTGCAAAATATTCATATCATTCTTGAACCGTTATTCACCAGCTGAAAATAAAAAACCCGGCAACATAAGCAGCCGGGTTTTTATTAATGGGCATATCACGGGCATCAGTCGTACTGACCAAAGCGATAGCTAAGCCCTGCGGTGACGGAACTCAGGTCGCTGCTCACGCCGATCTGGTTAACATTGCCCACGTTGCTTACCCACTGATATTCCAGGCGGCCCGCCCAGTTTTTATTGAAAGCGTATTCAGTACCCACGGCTGCAAGCGGGCGCACACCGGTTTCAAAACGATTGTGACCACTTACATCGGATTCAGCGCGATAGCCCATTGCGCCGGCACGGCCGTAAATATCCCAGTCACTGGTCAGGGCATAACTGGCCTTCAGAGACATTTGCAGCCCCTGCGTCTTCATTTGCGCCCCGGCGCCATGCTGACCTTTAATCTGCATGTTACCTAAATAATCATAACCACCTTCTACCGCAAGCCATGGGGTAATCTGATAACCCGTATAAACACCCCCGCCGACATTATCATGGTTAAAATCGAAGTGATCGGAATGCGTGTTCTCAAACGCTTTTGAACCCATATTGGTATCAAAATAGTGAGACCAGCCGAATTTCGCCCCGCTATACCAGGTGCCCGCATCAGCGGCGGCGAACGCGGAAGTGGCGGTAAATGCATTAGCCATAATCAATGCGATAACTGTCTTTTTCATAAATATACCGTTTACTTGATAATGTTAAATCTGAGAAAGCAAACGATATAGAAAATTAACGGTAGCGTTAATTGCATTTCTGTTTAATTTTAAACTTCCGCTAGAATGACTCGGGTAAATGTCTGACCTCAAGCAGATATCCACCGCGCTTAAAGGCGATATATTCCCCCTGCTTAAGGGCAGATAATACATTGAGTATACTGCTGCGAGAGAGCAGCGTACGATCCTGGATATATTCCAGAATCGTGGTACGCAAACGCGTCTCTTCCGGGAGCAAAATCATTTCCTGAAGGTGGTTACGAATAACGGAATAGGTACGCTGCTGGAGTACCTGGGCATCACGGAATATTAAATAGGCCGTATGGTATGAGAGCAGCGCGGCGACATCCTCCCAGACGCCCTCGGCACGAAACAACTTAGCCGCCTTGTCCGCATCGAGACGTAAAATAGTCGACTCTCTTTCAGCACGGAGAAGGTGCCCCTGCGTAGGCTGGATCATCTCTGCAATACCAAACAAATGCGGCTCGTAAACGGTCACTACCACCAGTCCATCCGAAGCCCGCAGCAGGGACAGCTCTCCTTCCAGAAAGAGGTACATCTGCTGTTTCCCCTTCCGTAACCAGGTGAGTCGCTTACGCGGAACAACGTGCACTTTCTCCGCTATCGGCTCAAGGATGGCGGTCAGTCTTTCGATGGATTTTTCGGGTCGAACAGGCGGTAAAATATGCATGGTACAACCTTCTGACATTCAATATCTGCCATTATAGACCATATATTTTAAGCGGTTAGCCGATCAAAACTGATAGCTGTAGTTGACGCTGGCAAACCAAAGATAAGGATGATCGTAACTTCCGGCAAACGCCGTCGGGGATTTCACATGCGACGACTGCATATGAAGATACGACACGGCAATACCAATATTGCTGGCCGGGGTGATCTGATACTGGGCTCCCGTGCCAAATCGCCACTCATCCCCGGTGGGTAAAGTTAAGGCCACATCACTCTGACTCTCATACGGCGAGCTGTCGAACGCCACACCGATATTCAGTCGCCACTGAGGTGTTGGACGATACTGCACGCCCACCGCGCCGTGCCACGTATCCTTCAGGCGGCTGACGTTGTTCAGTTGCCGATCCCCAACGACGATTTGCGGGGCACCGAACTGGCTCCAGTCCTGCCAGCCGAGATCGCCCATAACCGACCACCGAGGGTTAATATCATGCACAAGACTGAGCATGATTTGCTGCGGCGCGCTGATTTGTGCCGACACCGGGAGGTCGTAGGTGCCGTTCTGTAGACGCGCGTTGCCGTCAATATTGAAGCTGTAGTCCGTTTCGCTGTTCCAGGTAATACCGGCTCGGGTCTGGTCAGTTAGCTGCATCAGCAGCCCAAGCCGATAGCTCATGGCTAGGTCTTCATCGCGTCGCCGGTAGTCATCATCGTTAACGCTGCGAGTCAGCGAGAAGTAACCGTAGTTAACGTTGGCGGACGCGCCAATCGAAAGACGGTCGTTAAGCTTATAGGCCAGCGAGGGGCTGAGCGTCATTGCGACCATAGTACTCTTTTTAATTAGCCTGTCGCCCGCCCAGCTGCCATAGTCGATCCCCAGACCGTAATTACCGTAAAGCCCGATCCCGGCATAAAGATCATCGTTTATCTTCTGGCTATAAAAGGCGCTGGCATTCGGGATGGTTTTCATCACGTCGCCGGGGCTTTGATGGGCATCGTTATCCAGCTGGTTATCGATGGAGCCATCCATAACCTGTAACCCACCGGTGACCATATGATCCGGCAGGCGCGTCATGCCAGCAGGGTTGGTCATGATTGTCGAGGCGTCCTGCGCACGAGCCGCCTGCCCTGCTCCGGCAAGCGCGGTATCTTCGGTGCCGGCTTCATAAAAATAGAGGGCGCTGGCATGGGCACTGGAGGCGGCAAATAAGCCCGCGCACAGGAGGAGTCGTGTTTTCATCTGCGATCCGGGAAATAAAAAATTTGCCGACAGATATAACAGGGGCGCCTGATGACGTAAAAAGGAAGAGGGTTTAATTTTAAATTATGCGTGGTTCAGCCCCTCTTAATATCTCTGACAATTCAGCGACGTCCGGAATACGACGCCGCTACGTCCTGCACCTGTAATACGCTCAGGTACAGGACGATAAAATCCAGGAATTTTGGTCAGGTTTATCCGGCCTTACTTATAATGCTCCAGATTGGTTTCCGGGCCCGTTCTGGCAATTTCCTGAGCTTTGCCGAAACTTTCAATCAGGCACTTATATTCCGGACAGACATGCTCTGCCAGGATCTCAGCAAAGCGAGAACCTTCCGCGCGGTTCCAGGTTCTCATTAATTCAGCGACAATGGCAAACGTATCGGTAGGGATCGCCCCCGCCTGAGCCACGCGCGCGATGGTGGTATCGGTCGCGATTTTGGACCAGTTCCCCGAGGCATCCACAACACAGTAAACCTTATACCCCTCCTGGACAGCGCTAACCGCAGGGAACGCCATGCAGACGCTGGTGAGCGTGCCGGCAATAATCAGGGTCTTTCTGCCCGTCTTTTCCACTTCCTTCACAAACGCCGGATTATCCCAGGTATTAATCTGCCCGGTGCGTGGAACATACACGGCATGGGGTGCATATTTGTGAATTTCCGGGATGAGCGGGCCATTGGGACCGTCAGGAACAGAGGCCGTGGTGATCACCGGGATATTTAAAAGCGTGGCAACTTTGGCTATCGCTGTCACATAATTACGAAGGTCTGGTACAGGCACATCACGTACCGTGTTGAATAAGCCACTCTGATGGTCGATGAGTAAAATTACAGCGTCATCAGTATCAATCATACCGTTTGTAGCAGCCATATTTCTTTCCTCATGATTTCTTTTACATTGCCGTCAACTCTCCCGGCTCCGCGATTTTACATGCA
The DNA here is from genome assembly GCF_050030335.1 of Enterobacter cloacae complex sp. 302F9. Classification (NCBI taxonomy): domain Bacteria; kingdom Pseudomonadati; phylum Pseudomonadota; class Gammaproteobacteria; order Enterobacterales; family Enterobacteriaceae; genus Enterobacter; species Enterobacter cloacae complex sp. 302F9. The sequence goes on from NZ_JBLGUC010000001.1 coordinate 3,874,775, forward strand.
CATGGTCAGGGTATAATGCATTGATAAATCATAATGAATAGTAGTCCGATCCGGTCTGAATACCGCATCATTTCAGGACAATTTCTGGCACGGTACGCTGAGCCATCGACGCTGACGGAAGCCCTCGTGAGGAGAAGAAATCTTTACAATGCCGTTACGCGGCCATTCGTATTCGTTCGGCTGAAGGCAAGCGTTACTCACTACTGGGATCGCCCTTATCCTCCCGCATGGATTCGATAAACTCCCGTTGCTCCTCTGTGAGTTCAAGCTCATTCAGCAAGCGATCTAACTCTTCTTCAGGTGATTCCTTTTGGTTCTTTCTCTTCCCGGTAGCCATACTCACCCTTGAGTTATTAGGATTAATCTCAGGGTATCCAGGGTGCAGGAAATGTGCAACTTAGCGTGTTATGCCGACAACCGATCATAACAATGAACGAAAGGGGGAAGCAGGTACGCCAGTACAGGAAAGACTGATAGGGGTATTCCTGTTCCGGCGATGAAAGATAGCCAATTGAAAGCCTTGCCAGATTACATACGGGCTTTGCAATAATCGAGAGGGTGCAATGCCTACCTTCCCTTTAATTTAACTTAACTCAAATTTAATCACATTTAAATTAATGATTTTGTTAGATTTAATCGTTTATTGCCCTCTCACATATAGGTACACTTTCTCTATGGTTTTTTTTATAACAGCATGAGGAAAAAGTGAAAATGGCTATTCCAGCTTACCTATGGCTTAAAGATGACGGTGGCGCAGGATGGGCGCAAAGCCGCGCAGGAACAACGGATCCGGCTTTTGGTGATTGGTTTGGCTCAACGCCTTACGGTGATGATCCTAACGACCAGTACTGGATAAGAGCGGGTATCGACTATGCAAAACGCACAGGTTTTTAAGAAGCGGTATCTACTTCTGATCCTGTTGGCTGTTGTCGCCTATGGGATATACAACTTGCTGCACTTCTCACCACTTGAGCAAGTGATTATTAAGAAGGCGAAAGTTAACAATCTGGCTAATCTTTACATCACAGAAGCGAGTGCAGGAGCCACCACAGGCTTTTCCTACCGTTTCTATCTCTATGATGTAACCAAAGATGATAAAGCGTTTATGGCGAGTCTGGAGAACGATCACCAGCCTTTCATGATCACCACGGACAAAGATGCATTGAAGAAGGTCGAGAATAATGCGATCTACCTTTCCGTGAAGGGAACCATTTACACCTTTCACAGCCCTGCGGATTATCTGGCAGGTGGCTCGATCTACTCCGTCCCTGTCTATTTAACCGCATCACCATACTAAAAACATAGCCAGCTGCCACGCTGGCTCTTTCTCTTCTGGTTTTAGACAACAGAAACCATTAAGCCCCTTAGAGGTTAGAAGACAAGCGAAGCACAGCGATTTCATAAGACTGTCAGAGGGTTACCTGCATTTCGTGTGCAGGGAGGACGTCAATGCTCTACAGGACATAACGCCTAAACAAGTTAGTCAGCGCTACTGAGCAACCTACTGAAATAAAGAAAGTTTTTGAACGGTTCTACTTGGGGAAATTCTGGAGCGGGCGAAGGGAATCGAACCCTCGTATAGAGCTTGGGAAGCTCTCGTTCTACCATTGAACTACGCCCGCTTTGAGGTGCGTAAGGCATTATAGACCTTACGCCTCTTCATACAAGCCTTTACTCCACTAAGTGGCGATTAAATAATCACTTAGCACTTCGGCTTACTGCCCTGCGCCGGAAGATAACGCTGCGGATCGATGGCCGTGGCCTTATAGCGGATCTGGAAGTGCAGCTTAACCGTATCCGTCCCGGTACTGCCCATGGTCGCAATCTTCTGCCCCGCCTTCACGTTCTGGCCGTTATTGACCAGCATCGTGTCGTTATGCGCATACGCCGTAATGTAGTCCTCACCATGCTTAATCATGATCAGGTTACCGTATCCACGAAGCTGGTTACCGACATAGACCACCTTCCCGGCCCCTGAAGCGTAAACCGGTGTGCCGCGTGCGGCAGCGATATCAATACCTTTATTGCCACCTTCCGAGAGCGAGTACGGCGCAACCACTTTTCCGCTTGCAGGCCAGATCCAGCAGCGCTGACCGACCGGCGGCCAGGATGATTTAGGCACCTGATAGGATGGCGTGACTTTGGCTGTTTTACGCGTTGAGGACTTTTTCCCTGAGGAGGAACCGCCGTTAACCTTGAGCTTCTGCCCTACCTCAATAGTATACGGTGGAGAGATATTATTCAGGCGCGCCAGCTCCTTCACGCTGGTTCCCGTGGCGCGTGAGATGCGGTAGAGCGTGTCCCCGCGCTTAACGGTATAGACTGCACCGGAATAACTGCCCATATCCGAAGATTTACTCCCCGAGCATCCTGCTACAAGTAGCGTCAGCGTCAGGCAGAAAACGGCAATGATCGGGTTTCTCGTCAGGCTTCCTGCAAACAAAACAGCTCCTCGGTCAGCGTGAATGGCGCACTATGATAGCAGCCCAAACTGATGCGGGTCATGCCCTTTTCCGCTCTGTGGGCCAAACCGTTCGCATAAGAATGCAGTATAATAATTCCGCTGATGGTGCTGAACCATTAAGCATTTTGGCACTGGAGCATCAATGAGTATTCAAGAACACGTTATTTTGGTAAATGACCAGGGAAAGGTGATTGGCACTCAGGAGAAGTACGCCGCGCACACGTCACACACCCCGCTACACCTGGCCTTCTCTTCATGGCTGTTTAACGCTAATGGAGAATGTCTGATCACCCGGCGCGCATTAAGTAAAAAAGCCTGGCCCGGCGTATGGACCAACTCCGTTTGCGGTCATCCACAGGCCGACGAAGCGACAGAGCAGGCGATTATCCGCCGCTGTCGCTTTGAAGTCGGCGCCGAAATCACAGACATCACCCCCATTGCCCCGGAGTTCCGCTACCGTGAAGCCGACCCGTCAGGGATCGTTGAAAACGAAATCTGCCCGGTCTATGCCGCCCGCGTAACGAATACCCTCGCAATCAATGACGATGAAGTGATGGAGTATCAGTGGGTGGAGCTGGACGCGCTATTCCGCGCGCTGGACGCCACACCGTGGGCATTTAGCCCGTGGATGGTGCAGGAAGCGAACACCGCGCGTGAAAAACTCAGCGCCTTCGCGGCGCAATAAAAAAGCCCCGGCGATAAACGCACGGGGCTTTTTTTACCTCTTAACGGCTTATTTCACCGGACGCATCGCCGGGAACAGGATCACGTCGCGGATGGTGTGGCTGTTGGTGAACAGCATCACCATACGGTCGATACCAATACCCAGGCCAGCCGTCGGCGGCAGACCGTGCTCCAGCGCGGTCACGTAGTCTTCGTCGAAGAACATCGCTTCGTCGTCGCCTGCCGCTTTCGCGTTAACCTGATCCTGGAAGCGCTGCGCCTGATCTTCTGCATCGTTCAGCTCGCTAAAGCCGTTACCGATTTCGCGGCCACCGATGAAGAATTCGAAGCGGTCAGTGATTTCCGGGTTCTCGTCATTACGACGCGCCAGGGGAGACACCTCCGCCGGGTATTCAGTGATGAAGGTCGGCTGAATCAGATGCGCTTCGGCCACTTCTTCGAAGATCTCGGTCACGATACGACCCAGGCCCCAGCTCTTCTCAACCTTAATACCGATGCTTTCAGCGATCGCTTTCGCAGAGTCGAAGTTATCCAGATCCGCCATGTTGGTTTCCGGACGGTATTTCTTGATCGCTTCGCGCATGGTCAGTTTTTCGAACGGCTTGCCGAAGTCGAACACCTCTTCACCGTAAGGCACCTGGGTGGTGCCCAGAATGTCCTGCGCCAGGGTGCGGAACAGGGATTCGGTCAGCTCGATCAGATCTTTGTAATCCGCATACGCCATATAGAGTTCCATCATGGTGAACTCTGGGTTATGACGTACGGAGATACCTTCGTTACGGAAGTTACGGTTGATCTCAAACACACGGTCGAAACCGCCGACCACCAGACGCTTCAGATACAGTTCCGGCGCGATACGCAGGTACATGTCCAGGTCCAGGGCGTTGTGATGGGTGATGAACGGACGGGCGGAGGCACCGCCTGGGATCACCTGCATCATCGGGGTTTCTACTTCCATAAAGTCGCGGTTAACCATGAACTGGCGAATACCGGCCATGATCTGGGAGCGAATTTTGAAGGTCTTACGGGATTCATCGTTAGAGATGAGATCCAGGTAACGCTGACGATAGCGCGCTTCCTGATCCTGCAAACCGTGGAACTTGTCCGGCAGCGGGCGCAGGGCTTTGGTCAGCAGACGCAGTTCGGTGCAGTGGATAGACAGTTCACCGGTCTTGGTTTTGAACAGTTTACCTTTAGCGCCCAGGATATCGCCGAGGTCCCACTTTTTGAACTGCTCGTTGTAGATGCCTTCCGGCAGGTCGTCACGAGAGACGTACAGCTGAATGCGGCCGCCAACGTCCTGTAAGGTCACGAAGGACGCTTTACCCATGATACGACGGGTCATCATGCGGCCCGCCACGGACACTTCAACGTTCAGCGCTTCCAGCTCTTCGTTCTCTTTACCGTCGAAGTCTGCGTGCAGTTGGTCTGAGGTATGGTCACGACGAAAATCGTTCGGGAACGGCACGCCCTGCTCGCGCAGCGCTGCCAGCTTCTCGCGGCGGGTTTTCAGTTCGTTGTTAAGATCGACTACCGCGTCAGCGCCCTGTGCTTGTTGTTCAGACATGTTGGTTCCTCATAACCCTGCTTTCAAACTTGCTTCGATAAATTGGTCCAGGCTGCCGTCCAGCACCGCCTGCGTGTTGCGGGTTTCAACCCCGGTACGCAGGTCTTTGATGCGGGAGTCATCAAGGACGTAAGAACGGATCTGGCTGCCCCAGCCGATATCGGACTTGTTGTCTTCCATCGCCTGCTTCTCAGCATTTTTCTTCTGCATCTCCAGCTCATAAAGCTTCGCTTTCATCTGCTTCATGGCCTGGTCTTTGTTCTTATGCTGGGAACGGTCGTTCTGGCACTGTGTTACCAGCCCGGTTGGAATGTGGGTAATACGCACCGCAGATTCCGTACGGTTAACGTGCTGACCACCCGCGCCGGATGCGCGGTAAACGTCGATACGCAGGTCCGCCGGGTTGATGTCGATATCGATATCTTCATCCACTTCCGGGTAGACAAACGCGGAGCTGAAGGAGGTGTGACGACGGCCGCCGGAATCGAACGGGCTCTTACGCACCAGGCGGTGAACGCCGGTTTCAGTACGCAGCCAGCCGTAGGCGTAATCGCCAATAATCTTGATGGTAACGGATTTGATACCCGCCACTTCACCTTCGGACTCTTCGATAATCTCGGTTTTGAAACCGCGCGCTTCCGCCCAGCGCAGGTACATGCGCATCAGCATGCTCGCCCAGTCCTGCGCTTCGGTACCGCCAGAACCTGCCTGAATATCGAGATAGCAGTCAGCGCTATCGTATTCGCCGGAGAACATGCGACGGAATTCCAGCTGCGCCAGCTTCTCTTCCAGCACGTCGAGCTCTGCCACGGCTTCGTTAAAGGTTTCTTCGTCGTCGGCTTCGACAGCCAGCTCCAGCAGCCCAGAAACATCTTCCAGACCCTGCGCCATTTGATCCAGCGTATCTACGATGGCTTCGAGGGAGGAACGCTCTTTACCCAGCGCCTGAGCGCGCTCAGGTTCGTTCCAGACGTCCGGCTGTTCCAGCTCGGCGTTTACTTCTTCGAGACGCTCTTTCTTGGCATCGTAGTCAAAGATACCCCCTAAGAACGTCAGAGCGCTCCGTGAGGTCCTGAATGCGGTTTTTTACCGGATTAATTTCAAACATGGTCTGTTTTCTTTTATGAGCTTGTCAAAATGCGGTGATAAGAGCGGGATTGTACCGAATCCACGCCCTTTTTTATAGAGATTACTGACGCTAAATTGGCCAGATATTGTCGATGATGATCTGAAGGGAGCGGTTACCGCGGAACTCGTTAATATCCAGCTTATAGGCCAGCTCAACCTCGCGCACGCCGTTGTCCGGCCAGATGGAGGTATCAACGTTAAAGGCGATGCCATCGAGCAGCGGTCCGCCGCCGACCGGTTCCACCATCACTTTGAGATGGCGTTCGCCCACGATGCGCTGTTGCAGCAAACGAAAACGTCCGTCGAAAAGCGGTTCCGGGAACATCTGCCCCCACGGGCCGGCATCGCGCAGCATCTGCGCCACCTCCATGGTCATTTCAGCCGGTGAAAGCTCACCGTCAGAAACCACTTCACCCTGCAACAGAGCCGGATCGATCCACTCGGTGACCAGTTCGCCAAACAGACGCTGGAATTCGTCGAACTTCGCCTCTTCCAGCGACAGGCCTGCCGCCATCGCGTGACCGCCGAACTTAATCATCAGGTTCGGATGCAGCGTATCCAGACGCTCCAGCGCATCGCGCATATGCAGACCCTGAATGGAACGACCGGAGCCTTTCAGCGTGCCGTCCCCGGCGGGGGCGAACGCGATCACCGGGCGGTGGAAACGCTCTTTAATGCGCGACGCCAGAATGCCCACCACGCCCTGGTGCCATTCGGGGTGATACATCGCCAGCCCGCCCGGCAGGGTATCGCCGCTGCGCTCCAGCTTTTCGCACAGGGTCAGCGCTTCGGCCTGCATGCCCTGCTCAATCTCTTTACGGGTCTGGTTGAGTGCGTCCAGCTCACTGGCCAGCACGCGCGCTTCGCCGATGTTGTCGCACAGCAGCAGCGCAACGCCAACCGACATATCATCCAGCCGCCCCGCCGCGTTCAGGCGCGGGCCGAGGGCAAAGCCTAAATCGCTTGCCGCAAGCTTCAGCGGATCGCGGTTGGCAATTTCCAGCAGCGCCTTAATCCCCGGACGGCATTTACCTGCCCGAATGCGGCTTAAGCCCTGCCAGGTGAGAATACGGTTATTGGTATCGAGCGGCACCACGTCCGCCACGGTTCCCAGCGCCACCAGATCGAGATACTCCGCGAGGTTCGGCACGGCAATCCCGCGCGATTCGAACCAGCCCTTATCTCGCAGCAACGTGCGTAACGCCAGCATCAGATAAAACGCCACCCCTACTCCGGCCAGCGATTTCGACGGGAAATCGCAGTCGCGCAGGTTCGGGTTAATGATGGCTTCGGCGGCAGGCAGAGTTTCGCCTGGCAGGTGGTGATCGGTGACCAGTACCGGGATCCCCAGCGCATGGGCATGATCGACCCCCGCATGAGAAGAGATCCCGTTATCCACGGTCATGATCATCTGTGCGCCACGGGCGTGGGCCTGATCGACCACTTCCGGGCTGAGGCCGTAGCCGTCTTCAAACCGGTTCGGCACCAGGTAAGTCACGTTATCACAGCCCAGCGCACGCAGGCTGAGCACGCTCAACGCGGTACTGGTTGCGCCGTCGGCATCGAAATCGCCCACCACGACAATCCGCGTGCCTTCCCGGAACGCGTCGTAGAGCATTTCAGTCGCTTTTTCGATGCCATTCAGCGCTTGCCAGGGCAGCATGCCTTTGACGCTGCGCTCAAGATCGCTTGCCGTACGCACGCCACGGCTGGCGTACAGCCGCTTTAACAGCAGCGGAAGCGTGTCTGGTAAATCCGCGGTTTCACCCGCATCGCGGCGGCGCAGTTTTATCGGGGCTTTCACGCGAATTATTTACCACCCATCTGTTTCTGGTGCTCGTCGAGGAACGCCTTCATCTCTTTTGGCCCCTGGTAGCCCGGCACCACGTAGCCGTTACTCAGCACAATGGCTGGCGTACCGCTCACGCCAAACTGTACGCCCAGCGCGTAGTGGTTAGCGATGTCGATATCGCAGGACGCGGGCTTCACGCCTTTGCCGTTCATCGCGTCATCAAAGGCCTTGTTGCGGTCTTTCGCACACCAGATCGCTTTCATATCCTGCTCAGGCTGGCTCTGCACGCCGGCGCGTGGGAAAGCCAGGTAACGCACGGTAATGCCCAGCGCGTTGTAGTCTTTCATCTCTTCATGCAGCTTGTGGCAGTAGCCGCAGGTGATGTCGGTGAAGACGGTAATAACGTGCTTTTCCTGCGCCGCTTTGTAGACAATCATCTCTTTTTCGAGCGCGTTCAGGTTTTTCATCAGCAGCTGGTTGGTGACGTTCACCGGCTGCGCGCCGCTCACGTCGTACATAGGCCCCTGAATGATGTGCTTGCCGTCTTCGGTCACGTACAGCACGCCGCTGTTGGTCAGCACCGTTTTCATGCCAGCCACTGGCGCTGGCTGGATCTCGCTGCTGGCGACGCCGAGTTTCGTCAGAGACTGTTTAATGGCGGCATCGTCCGCATGGGCAAAACCGGAAACCGAAGCTGCCAGCAGGGTGAACAGCGCTAAAGACTTTTTCATATTTGTTCCTGTAACAATTCGTCGGCACTCACGCGCGAGGGTGGTGCTGTTGGTGTAGCTGCCGCAGGCGTTCCGTCGCGACATGGGTGTATATTTGCGTCGTTGAAAGATCGCTGTGTCCAAGCAACATCTGCACCACGCGTAAATCAGCGCCGTGGTTTAACAGATGCGTCGCGAAGGCGTGACGCAAAACGTGCGGCGACAGCTTCTCACTGTCAATACCCGCCAGTGTGGCGTAATGTTTAATGCGATGCCAGAACGTTTGTCGCGTCATCTGCTGCGCGCGCTGGCTCGGGAACAATACATCTATGGAGACGCCGTTCAGCAGCCACGGACGCCCGTGTTCCAGATACGTCTCCAGCCAGTAGACCGCCTCTTCACCCAGCGGCACCAGCCGTTCTTTGTTCCCTTTACCGATAACGCGCACCACGCCCTGACGCAGGCTGATATCGCTCATCGTCAGGCCCACCAGCTCGGAAACGCGCAAGCCCGTGGCATACAATAGTTCAAGCATGGCTTTATCGCGTAACTCCAGCGGAAGGTCAACTGCGGGCGACTGTAATAATCTCTCAACTTGTGCTTCGCTGAGATCTTTTGGCAGCCGCTGAGGCAGTTTAGGCGATGCCAGCAGTGCGCTGGGGTCATCCGCGCGGATCTTCTCGCGGTACAGGTGCTGGAAGAGGCGGCGCATGGCGCTCAGCAGACGTGCAGAGCTGGTGGCTTTGTACCCCCCTTCCATCCGCTCAGCCAGTAACCCTTGCAGGTCATCGCTTTGCGCGCTTTCAAGCGTCAGCCCACGATGTGCCAGCCACTCGACCAGCAGCGTGAGATCCCGACGATAGGCGCTGAGCGTATTTTCAGCGAGGTTTTTCTCCAGCCACAGCGCGTCGAGAAACTGTTCGATGAGTGCGAGATCCTTTTCCACATCAGCCCCTTTGGTTCTGCAATCTGGCCATTATGCCTGATTGCCATCGGTTTCTGGTACACTACGCGCAAAGTCATAGCAAGAATTGAGATAGTTACGCGATGAATATTGGTCTGTTCTATGGTTCCAGCACCTGCTACACCGAAATGGCGGCGGAGAAAATTCGTGACATCATTGGCCCGGAACTGGTGACGTTGCATAACCTGAAAGATGACGCGGTCGCCTTGATGGAGCAGTACGATGTGCTGATTCTGGGTATCCCTACCTGGGACTTTGGTGAGATTCAGGAAGACTGGGAAGCTATCTGGGATCAGCTCGATTCAGTCAATTTTGAAGGCAAAATCATTGCGATGTACGGCATGGGCGACCAGCTGGGCTACGGGGAGTGGTTCCTTGATGCACTCGGCATGCTGCACGACAAACTGGCGCCAAAGGGCGCGACCTTTATCGGCTACTGGCCTACGGAAGGCTATGAGTTCACCAGTCAAAAACCGATTATTGCCGACGGCCAGCTGTTTGTCGGGCTCGCGCTGGATGAAACCAACCAGTACGATCTTAGCGACGAGCGCCTCCAGAGCTGGTGCGAGCAGATTCTGGGTGAGATGGCCGAGCAGTTCAGCTGATTTACTCCTGCGTCGGCTGTTGCACGATCAACCGGCGCAGATCTCGCCACTCCGCGGGATCCATACTGTCTGCGGCCAGCCACAGGTGCTGGCGACGGTTATCCTCGACCCGACGCAGCCGTAGCATCATCCCGGTATTAAGCATCCACGGCGTCCCCATCATCTCCCACTCTTTTCCCTGCCAGCGCAGGCGAGAATCCATCAGCAGCTTAATTTCACCCTGACGGGCGTTGATTCGACGCTGGCTGCGCACGCTGTCAAACACCACAAACGACAGCAATAGCAACCACAGAGGGGTATAGCTAAGCGGCCACGGCACCAATAACACCAGTGCCGCCACCAGCCCGTGGAGCAGTAAGGACATCCACTGTGAGCGCCACGAGACGCGAAGATCAGATTGCCACAGGACCACGTTCCTGATTCCGTGTTTGAATTAATTGCACCATCCGTTGCAACTCGGTGTCGGCGGGCTTGCCGTGATTCATCAGCCAGTTGAATAAATCCGGATCGTCAGACTCAAGCAGACGGACAAACAGGCGCTTATCGTCATCGCTTAAGCTGTCGTACTCATACTCGAAGAAAGGCATGATGGAGATATCAAGTTCACGCATGCCGCGACGGCACGCCCAGTGAATACGGGCCTTGTTGTTAATATCCATGTTCTGTTTCCTGCATTACGTTTGGCACAGTCGGTATCCCGTTTGGTATTCATTATTGCTCTCCGGGAACACCTGCTAGTGTAACGTGTTTTTGACCGTTTCTTTACTGGAATATTGCGAACCTCGAGCAGGCTCCCTGAATAATCCTTATAAAGACAGCGGATTACACTATTTTGCGTAGCGCCACGCATAACCGCGTAATGGCACGAATGGCCTGCTGAAAGCGCTTGCATTGAATACAGTCTCTTTTACCATTAGGTATTATCAAAGCGTTAAGCAATTCAGGACATCACTATGGCATTTACACCATTTTCTCCTCGCCAGCCCGCCGCCTCTGCGCGTCTGCCGCTGACGCTGATTACTCTTGATGACTGGGCACTGGCGACACTGACCGGTGCGGACAGTGAAAAATACCTGCAAGGCCAGGTCACGGCGGACGTGGCGCAGTTGACTGAGCACCAGCATCTGCTGGCCGCGCATTGCGATCCAAAAGGCAAAATGTGGAGCAACCTGCGTCTGTTCCGCCGTCAGGACGGATTCGCCTTTATTGAGCGCCGCAGCCTGCGTGACGCCCAGCTTAAAGAGCTGAAAAAATACGCGGTCTTTTCTAAAGTCACCATCGCCCCGGACGATGAACACGTTCTGCTGGGGGTCGCGGGTTTCCAGGCGCGCGCAGCGCTGAAAAACCTGTTTGCCGAGCTGCCGGATGCGGAAAAACAGCTGGTCAGCGAGGGAGCAACCTCCATTCTGTGGTTCGAACACCCGGCGGAGCGCTTCCTGCTGGTAACCGACGAAGCAACGGCGGAACGCGTCACTGACGCCCTGCGCGGTGAAGCACAGCTCAACAACAGCCAGCAGTGGCTGGCGCTGAACATCGAAGCGGGTCTGCCGGTCATTGACGCGGCAAACAGCGCGCAGTTTATCCCGCAGGCGACAAACATCCAGGCGCTGGGTGGTATCAGCTTTAAGAAGGGCTGCTACACCGGTCAGGAAATGGTGGCGCGTGCGAAATTCCGCGGCGCGAACAAACGCGCCCTGTGGACGCTGGCTGGTCACGCCAGCCGTGTGCCGGAAGCGGGTGAAGATCTTGAGATGAAGATGGGCGAAAACTGGCGCCGTACCGGCACCGTGTTAGCCGCCGTCCAGCTCGATGATGGCCGCCTGCTGGTGCAGGTTGTCATGAATAATGATATGGAGCCCGACAGCGTGTTCCGCGTGCGGGATGATGCAAATACGCTCAGCATTGAGCCGCTGCCGTATTCACTGGAAGATTGATGCTATATCGCCCGGTGGGGCTGCGCTTACCGGGCCTACGGTGTTGAGATCCCTCTCCCTGTGGAGAGGGTCGGGGTGAGGGCATCAGACCGCACCTTACAAAAAAACTACACCTGCCCTACATACAGATAAATTGCCAGGAAGTGACACACGCTGCCGCCCAGCACAAACCCGTGCCAGATGGCATGGTTATAAGGGATACGCTTGCAGACGTAGAAAATCACGCCCAGCGAGTAGACCACCCCGCCCACCGCCAGAAGCGTCACGCCCCCCACCGCCAGCTTAACGGCTAACTGATACACCACAATCAGCGACAGCCAGCCCATTGTCAGATAGGTAACCAGCGACAACACTTTAAAGCGGTGCGCAATGGTCAGCTTAAACAGGATCCCCAGCAGCGCCAGGCTCCAGATCACAATCATCAGGCCACGCGACAGCGGCGAGTTGAGCCCCACCAGCAAAAACGGCGTGTAGGTGCCTGCAATAAGAAGATAGATAGCGCAGTGGTCAAATTTCTTGAGCCATATCTTCGCCCGTTGATGCGGGATCGCGTGATACAGCGTTGAGGCCAGGAAAAGCAGGATCATACTCCCGCCATACAGGCTGTAACTGGTAATGGCCATCGCGCTGGCGTTGGTATCCACTGCCTGTACCAGCAATAACACTAAGCCGACAATCCCAAAAACCAGGCCAATGCCGTGGCTTATACTGTTGGCTACTTCCTCAGCCAGCGAATATCCCTGTGCGATTAATGGTCTGCTCACCATACTTAACTCCGGAAAAACAAAAGATGATTATTCATCGCCACTCTATGCTAACTGAGAATGATTCCAGTGAACACCTGTTAGCTAAAATAAATCCACATTCAAAATTTATCCTTATAAATCAGAATAATGTAATAGCAATCCACCGCACAGGTGTAAATGATTTCATTAACATCTGAGTAATCAAGGAGATAAATCCGTCTCCCGCCCTTCGTCATCATGGTATGCTTCAGGAATAGTGTCCGACAGCGAGTTTAGCCATTGTGAGTATGTTCAGCCATTCCGCCATTGCCAGCCTCAACAATCTGGAAATGATGGTCTACAACTATGTCATTAAGAACCGCGATAAAGTGATGTACATGACCATCCGCGAGCTGGCGGATGCGGCGGGCGTTTCCACTACCACTATCCTGCGCTTCTGCCGAAAGCTCAACTGCGAAGGCTACTCGGAATTTCGGGTGCGCTTTAAACTCTATCTGGAGCAGAACGAGCCGCAGCAGGCGAATTTTGGTGCCAGTGAAATTATCAGCTTCTTTAAAAGCGTAAATAACGAAGAGTTTGATGCGCTATTAGATAACGCGGTCGATATTATTTTATCATCTGAACGAATTATTTTTGTCGGTGCGGGCACCTCCGGATCGCTGGCAAAATATGGCGCACGTTTCTTTTCAAATATCGGGAAATTCAGCAACCATATCGACGATCCTTATTTCCCGGTCACTAACGACATGGCTAAAAATGCGCTGGCTATTGTACTCTCCGTCTCCGGCGAAACCGAGGAGATCCTGCGCTTCGCCAGCCAGTTCAGCCTGCACCACTGCAAGGTGCTCTCCGTCACCAGCCACGAACATTCTCGTCTCGCGAAACTGGCGGACTTTAACCTCTCCTGGCATGTCCCGCAAACGCGCATTGGCGGCGTTTACGATATCACCACGCAAATTCCCGTCATCTATATTCTGGAATCATTAGGCCGGAAACTGGCGAAGAAATTAACAGAATAAAACATCCTGTTTTTTTGATGTGACAAATTACAATTTCCGCAAATTGTTATATCGTGACATTTAATTCCGCTTTGCTAGACTCGAAATCAATAAGTCCTGAATTGAGAATAGCAAAGATGAAAAAACTCACCTTACCGAAAGATTTTTTATGGGGCGGCGCGGTGGCGGCGCACCAGGTTGAAGGCGGCTGGAACAAAGGCGGCAAAGGGCCAAGCATCTGCGACGTGCTCACCGGCGGCGCACACGGCGTTCCGCGAGAAATCACGCAGGAAGTGATTGAAGGCAAATATTACCCGAACCACGAAGCCGTCGACTTCTACGGCCATTACAAAGAAGACATCAGGCTGTTTGCCGAGATGGGCTTCAAATGTTTCCGTACCTCCATCGCCTGGACGCGCATCTTCCCGAAAGGCGACGAAACTCAGCCAAACGAAGAGGGGCTGAAGTTTTACGACGACATGTTCGATGAACTGCTGAAGTACAACATCGAGCCGGTTATCACCCTCTCCCACTTTGAAATGCCGCTGCACCTCGTTCAGGAATATGGCGGATGGACCAACCGTAAAGTGGTCGATTTCTTTGTGCGTTTCTCGGAAGTGGTATTTGAGCGCTACAAAAATAAGGTCAAATACTGGATGACCTTCAACGAAATCAACAACCAGCGCAACTGGCGTGCGCCGCTGTTCGGCTACTGCTGCTCTGGCGTGGTCTATACCGAGCACGACAACCCGGAAGAGACCATGTACCAGGTGCTGCATCACCAGTTCGTGGCCAGCGCGCTGGCGGTGAAAGCCGCACGCCGCATTAACCCGGAGATGAAAGTCGGCTGCATGCTGGCGATGGTCGCGCTCTATCCGTACTCCTGCAAGCCAGAAGATGTGATGTTCGCTCAGGAATCCATGCGCGAGCGCTACGTCTTTACCGACGTGCAGCTGCGCGGCTACTACCCGACTTACGTGCTGAACGAGTGGGAACGCCGTGGCTTCTCCATCAAAATGGAAGCGGGCGACGAGCAGATCCTGCGTGAGGGCACCTGCGACTACTTAGGTTTCAGCTACTACATGACCAACGCGGTCAAAGCGGAAGGCGGCACCGGTGACGCCATTTCCGGCTTCGAGGGCAGCGTGCCGAACCCACACGTCAAGGCGTCCGACTGGGGCTGGCAGATTGATCCGGTAGGCCTGCGCTATTCGCTGTGTGAACTGTACGAGCGTTATCAGAAGCCGCTGTTTATCGTGGAAAATGGTTTCGGCGCCTACGACACTGTGGAAGAGGACGGCAGCATCAACGATGACTATCGCATCGACTACCTGCGCGCCCACGTGGAAGAAATGATGAAGGCGGTGACCTGGGATGGGGTGGATCTGATGGGCTACACGCCGTGGGGCTGCATCGACTGCGTCTCCTTCACCACCGGCCAGTACAGTAAGCGCTACGGCTTTATCTACGTCAACAAGCACGACGACGGTACCGGCGACATGTCCCGCTCCCGTAAGAAGAGCTTTGAGTGGTATAAAACCGTCATTGCCAGCAACGGCGAAACGCTGTAATGGCTCGCCCTCTCTGCAAGCGGAGAGGGCAAACCGCTTATCTTCCAGACACTTCTTTACAGCTTTTGCGTTGCCAAAATATGTTCGCCCGATAATATAGGCGTCCTGAATATTTGAGGCGAACATGATCAAGCGACAACGCAACGCTATCCTGCTTGTAGCCCTGGCCTGCCTGGTGGTGCTGATATGCACCGCCCAGCGGATGGCCGGGATGCACGCGCTTGTCATGAACGTCACCGCCACGAGCCAGTCTGTCCAGCAGGGGCAGGAGAGTGCCGACGCACCGGTAACCCCGTGTGAGCTTAGCGCCAAGTCGCTGATGTCGGTCCCGCCTGTTTTGTTTGAAGGCGCCCTGATCGCCGTCACCCTGCTGCTGGCGTTGCTGGCAGCCAGCCCGCCGCGCCGCGAACGGCAGTGGCCTCCCCGCGTTATCTCCCCGCCCCGGTTAAGGGTGCATCTGCGATTATGCGTCTTCCGTGAATGAGTCTTCGCCTGTTACTTCAGGTTAATTCATCATTTACGGAGAAAATTTATGTTTACTGTATTCAGGCGACTGCTGGTCTGCCTGCTTTGGCTATGGCTGCCCCTCAGCCAGGCTGCCGACAGCGGCTGGCTGCGCGCCGCCGATAATCAGCACGCCAGCGTCAGGCTGCGTGCGCAACCCGAAAACACTGGCGAAACCCGCCTGCTGCTGGACGTCGCCCTGCAAAAAGGCTGGAAAACCTACTGGCGCTCGCCGGGCGAAGGCGGCGTCGCACCAGCGATTAAATGGCATCAGCCCGTCGAGGCGATCTGGCGCTGGCCTGTGCCGCAGCGTTTCGATGTCGCGGGCATCACCACGCAGGGCTACCACGGCGATGTCAGCTTTCCCATCACCCTGCGGGGCGACGTCCCGAAGATCCTGAGCGGCGTGCTGACGCTCTCCACCTGTAGCAACGTCTGTATTCTTACCGACTACCCGTTTTCGCTGAACATGACCGCATCCGCAGGCGCCGGTTTTGATTACGATTTCAGTCGGGCCATGGGCACCCTTCCGCTCAGCGGCGGGTTGACCTCAACGCTTAACGCCACCTATGCCCCCGGCAAGCTGACCGTAACGGCGCAGCGTGACGCAGGCTGGCAGGCGCCGTCCCTGTTTATCGACGGTATGGATGATGTTGATTTCGGCAAACCGGCCCTCACCGTGCGCGGTGATTCGCTGGTCGCCACCGTACCCGTGACGGACAGCTGGGGCGAGGCCGCGCCTAACCTCAACGGCAAAACCCTGTCGCTGGTTCTGGCCGATAGCGGACAGGCGCAGGAGTCCAGCCTGAGCATTCAGCCGGGGAACGCCGCGCCGACGCTCTCGTTAGGCTGGGTGCTGCTGATGGCGCTGGCGGGCGGTCTGATCCTTAACGTCATGCCCTGCGTACTGCCCGTGCTGGCCATGAAGCTGGGCACGCTGATGCAAACCGAACGGCAGGCACGGGGTCAGGTACGCCGACAGTTTCTTGCGTCGGTAGCCGGGATCGTGATCTCGTTCCTCGCGCTGGCGCTGATGATGACGGTATTACGCTTAGGCAATCAGGCGCTCGGCTGGGGGATCCAGTTCCAGAACCCGTGGTTTATTGGTGCGATGGCGCTGGTGATGGTGCTTTTCAGCGCCAGCCTGCTGGGGTTGTTTGAAATCCGTCTCCCTTCCGGCGCCAGCACCTTCCTCGCCACGCGCGGCGGCAACGGGCTTGCGGGTCATTTCTGGCAAGGCGCGTTTGCCACGCTGCTGGCGACACCCTGCACCGCGCCGTTCCTGGGTACGGCGGTCTCGGTCGCGCTGGCGGCGCCGCTTCCCCTGCTGTGGGGGATCTTCCTGGCGATGGGTATCGGCATGAGCCTGCCGTGGCTGCTGGTGGCGGCCTGGCCGGGGCTGGCCCAGCGCTTGCCGCGTCCGGGACGCTGGATGAACGTCGTACGCGTAGTGCTGGGGATGATGATGCTCGGCTCATCGCTGTGGCTGCTGAGCCTGCTGACGGTGCACATTGGCAGCCTGCCCGTCATCACGCTGGGCGTGCTCCTGATCCTTACGCTGCTGCTGGTCACCGCCTGGCGCTACCGCTGGCAAACGGCACTGCGCGCCGGGGTATTAGCTGTAGTGGTGGCCGGGGCGGTCGCGTTTGTATCCGGTTCCGGCGGCGAGGGTTCCCGCCGCGATCGTATTCACTGGCAGCCGCTCAGCGAGCAGGCCATTGCCCGCGCACTGGCGGAGAACAAACGGGTGTTCGTCGACGTGACCGCCGACTGGTGCGTGACCTGTAAAGCCAATAAATACAACGTGCTGCTGCGCGACGACGTGCAGGAGGCGCTCTCCGCCCCGGACGTTGTCGCCCTGCGTGGCGACTGGAGCCGCCCCTCAGATACCATTAGCCAGTTCTTAACCACGCGCGGCAGCGCCGCCGTGCCGTTTAACCAGATCTACGGACCGGGATTACCGCAGGGCCAGGTGCTGCCTGCATTGTTAAGCCGCGAAGCGGTGCTGAGCACCCTGTCCGATGCAAAAGGAAAATAACATGAGAGCCTTCGTTGCCTTACTTCTGCTGTCGTTATCAACGTTCGGTTTCGCCGCACCTTCTGATGACGCTTCCAGCGACCAGCTGGCAAAACTGCTGTTTAACGACCCCAACAGCCCGCGAACCGGCGCGACATCGCCGAAGCTGACCATCGTCTCCTTCACGGACTACAACTGCCCGTATTGCAAGCAGTTCGACCCAATGCTTGAGAAAATCGTGCAGGAAAATCCCGACGTGCAGCTCATCGTCAAACTGCTGCCGTTCAAGGGACAAAGCTCGGTAAATGCCGCGAAAGCGGCGCTCTCAACGTGGCAGCAGGCGCCGGATAAATTCTGGGCGCTGCACCAGCGGCTGATGATGAAAAAGGGCTATCACGATGACGCCAGCATCGCCGCCGCGAAGGTCAAGACCGGAACGGACAGCATTAAAACGGATGATAAAACCATGGACAGCCTAAAGATGAACCTCATCCTGGCGCAGGTGCTGAATATTCAGGGTACCCCGGCGACCATTATCGGCGACCAGATGGTGGCGGGCGCAATCCCGTATGACGACCTGGAGGAGCTGGTCAAAAAACAGCTGGCAAACGCCCGTGGCAAGTAAGCTTCCGCGCCTGCTGCGCGAGCTGGGCGTGTGGCTGCTGATTGGCGTAGCCGTGAGCCTGGCGGTGGATTATTTCCGCCAGCCCGCACTGCCGCAGAATTTCTCCGCGACGGCACTGCACACCCTCGACGGTCAGCCCGTCAATCTTATCGCCATGAGTAAGGAGCGGCCGCTGCTGGTCTACGTCTGGGCGACATGGTGCGGCGTCTGCCGCTATACCACGCCGTCGGTGGCGGCGCTTGCCGCGGACGGGGGTAACGTGATGTCGGTTGCGCTGCGCTCGGGCGATAACGCGACGCTCGAAACATGGATGAGGAAGAAGAAAGCGACGATGCCCACGGTCAACGACGCCAGCGGAGAACTGGCGCGTGAGTGGGATGTTAAGGTGACGCCAACGCTGGTGGTGATCTCTCACGGCGAGGTGAAGTCGATCACCACCGGCTGGACCAGCGGCTGGGGAATGCGCCTGCGGCTGTGGCTGGCGTCGTAGCGTTACTTCCCGCCAGCCAGCTCCAGGAAGCTACCGGTGACATAGGAGGCTTTGTCGCTCAGCAGCCAGGCAATGGCCTGGGCGACCTCCTCCGGCTGACCGCCACGCTGCATCGGTAACATCGACTTCACCCGATCCACACGCCCCGGCTCGCCGCCGGAGGCGTGAATATCGGTATAAATCAGGCCTGGCCGCACGCAGTTAACGCGAATGCCCTGCGCCGCCACCTCCAGCGCGAGGCCGGTAGTCAGGGAATCCACCGCCCCTTTTGAGGCGGCATAATCCACATATTCCCCCGGCGCGCCCAGTCGTGAGGCCGCTGAGGAGACATTCACAATCGCGCCGCCCTTGCCGCCGTGTTTATGCGACATGCGCTTCACCGCTTCACGGCAGCAGAGAAAATAGCCGGTGACGTTGGTAGCCAGCACGCGGTTAATACGTTCAGCAGAGAGGTTTTCGATAGTGGATTGTTCAAACAAAATCCCGGCGTTGTTCACCAGCGCGGCGAGCGGCTCACCTTCGCGATCGATGCTGTCGAACATCGCCATCACCTGCGCTTCATCGCTGATGTCCGCGCGTACGGCAAAGGCTTTACCGCCCGCGTCCACGATCTGATTAATGACGTCCGTCGCGGCTTTGATGTTGTGATGAAAATTCACCGCAACGGTGTAGCCTTCGCTTGCCAGCTGTAGCGCGGTGGCTTTACCAATACCCCGGCTGGCGCCGGTGACCAGTGCAATTGCCATTCTTTTCTCCCAATAAAAAAGCCGGGTAGCGGCTTCGCCTTACCCGGCCTACGTTACTACAGGAACAACGTTACTGGTATTCGCTCATCGGTACGCAGGAGCAGAACAGGTTACGGTCGCCGTAAACATCATCAAGACGTTTCACGGTTGGCCAGTATTTGTTTGCCACACCTGCCGGGAAGACAGCCAGCTCGCGGGTATAACCGTGGTTCCACTCTGCCACCAGTTCGTTCTGGGTATGCGGCGCGTTCACCAGCGGGTTATCTTCCAGCGTCCACTCCCCGCCTTTCACGCGGTCGATTTCGCTGCGGATAGCCAGCATGGCGTCGATAAAGCGATCAAGCTCCACCTTGCTTTCAGATTCGGTCGGCTCAACCATCAGCGTTCCCGCAACCGGGAAGGACATGGTTGGCGCGTGGAAGCCGTAGTCGATCAGGCGCTTGGCAATATCCAGCTCGCTGATACCCGTCTCTTCTTTCAGAGGACGAATATCGAGGATGCATTCGTGCGCCACGCGACCGTCGCGACCGGTATAGAGCACCGGATAGGCGTCCTTCAGACGCGTTGCGATGTAGTTGGCGTTGAGGATCGCCACCTGGCTGGCCTGCTTCAGCCCTTCCGCGCCCATCATGCGGATGTACATCCAGCTGATTGGCAGGATAGAGGCGCTGCCGAACGGTGCCGCGGAGACCGCGCTCTGGCGGGTCAGCATGCCTTCAATCTGCACCACGCTGTGGCCTGGCACAAACGGCGCCAGGTGCGCTTTCACGCCGATTGGGCCCATACCCGGGCCGCCACCGCCGTGCGGAATGCAGAACGTTTTATGCAGGTTCAGGTGCGACACATCCGCGCCAATAAAGCCCGGAGAGGTGATGCCCACCTGGGCGTTCATGTTTGCGCCGTCGAGGTAAACCTGGCCGCCGAACTGATGCACCACTTCACACACTTCACGGATAGTTTCTTCGTACACGCCGTGGGTGGACGGGTAGGTCACCATGATGCAGGAGAGTTTGTCGCCCGCCTGCTCGGCTTTGGCGCGCAGGTCGGCCAGATCGATGTTGCCGTTTTTGTCGCACGCCACAACCACCACTTCCATTCCTGCCATCTGGGCAGAAGCCGGGTTGGTACCGTGGGCAGAGCTTGGGATCAGACAGATATCACGGTGGCCTTCATTGCGGCTTTCGTGATAGTGACGGATCGCCAGCAGACCAGCGTATTCACCCTGCGCACCGGAGTTCGGCTGCATGCAGAGCGCGTCGTACCCGGTCAGCTTCACCAGCCAGTCGGAGAGCTGGTTGATCATCATGTGATACCCTTCCGCCTGCTCAGCCGGGCAGAACGGGTGCAGCTCAGAGAATTCAGGCCAGGTAATTGGGATCATCTCAGCCGCGGCGTTCAGCTTCATGGTGCAGGAGCCCAGCGGGATCATCGCCTGGTTTAGCGCCAGATCTTTACGTTCCAGAGAGTGCATGTAACGCATCATCTCGGTTTCGCTGTGATAGCGGTTGAACACCGGGTGAGTCAGGATCGCGTCGTCGCGCAGCATGCTTTCCTGAATGGAGCGGCTGTCGAGCGCAACCTCTTTGTCGAGCGTATCAACGTTCAGACCGTGTGCGTCACCCAGCAATACGTTGAACAGGGTCAGGATATCGTCACGGGTGGTGCTTTCGTCCAGCGTAATGCCGACCGCATTGTGAATGTCGCTGCGCAGGTTGATTTGCGCTGCCTCGGCGCGCGCCAGCACGGCCGCTTTGTCTGCCACCTCGACGCACAGGGTGTCGAAGTAGTGTGCATGACGCAGTCTGAGACCTTTCTGTTGCAGACCGCAGGCCAGGATATCGGCCAGACGGTGGATGCGGCTGGCAATACGTTTCAGGCCAGCCGGACCGTGGAACACCGCGTACAGGCTGGCAATGTTAGCCAGCAGCACCTGCGAGGTACAGATGTTGGAGTTCGCTTTCTCGCGGCGGATATGCTGCTCGCGGGTCTGCATCGCCATGCGCAGCGCGGTGTTACCGGCGGCATCTTTCGATACGCCGATAATACGGCCTGGCATGGAACGTTTAAATTCATCTTTCGCGCCAAAGAACGCCGCGTGCGGGCCGCCGTAGCCCATCGGCACGCCGAAACGCTGAGCTGAGCCGAAGACAATATCCGCGCCCTGTTTGCCTGGCGCCGTCAGCAGCACCAGCGCCATAAAATCAGCGGCGACGCTAACAATAACCTTACGGGATTTCAGCTCGGCGATCAGTGCGCCGTAGTCGTGCACTTCCCCGGTGGTGCCCACCTGCTGCAACAGCACGCCGAAGACGTCCTGGTGATCCAGCACTTTTTCAGCGTCGTCGACAATCACCTCAAAGCCGAAGGTTTCCGCACGGGTGCGCACCACGTCCAGCGTCTGGGGATGCACGTCCGCCGCGACGAAGAAGCGGTTGGCGTTTTTCAGCTTGCTCACGCGCTTCGCCATCGCCATCGCTTCGGCGGCGGCGGTGGCTTCATCCAGCAGCGAGGCAGAGGCGATATCCATACCGGTCAGATCCAGCGTCACCTGCTGGAAATTCAGCAGCGCTTCCAGACGGCCCTGGGAGACTTCTGGCTGATATGGGGTGTAAGCGGTGTACCAGCCCGGGTTTTCCAGCATATTACGCAGGATCACCGGCGGTAACTGCACGTTGGTGTAGCCCATGCCAATGTAAGACTTATAGCGCTTGTTAAGGCCGGCGATGGCCTTCAGCTCCGCCAGCGCGGCGAACTCCGTCGTGGACTCGCCTACCTGCGGCGGCGTAGCAAGCTGGATGTCTTTTGGCACGATCTGGCCGATCAGTGCGTTTAATGAATCCGCGCCAACTGTCTTCAGCATCTCCAGCTGTTGCTGAGCATCCGGCCCAATGTGACGTTCAATGAAAGCGCCACGGTTTTCAAGCTGGCTTAAAGTCTGTGTCATGAGCGATGGTTCCTGAAACGTGCAGTGAATCGTAGTTATCTGTAACGCTGTTGCCCGGTGGCGCTAACGCTTACCGGGCCTACGTTGACCTGTAGGCCGGATAAGCGCAGCGCCATCCGGCACAACGTTATTCGTCTTCCAGTAGTGCTTCGTACGCGGTCGCATCCAGCAGCGCGGCAACCTGCGCTTCGTCGCTGGCTTTGATCTTGAAGATCCAGCCGCCTTCATACGGTTCGCTGTTGACCAGCTCCGGGGAGTCGCTCAGCGCGTCGTTCACGGCAACAATTTCACCGCTCACCGGGGCGTAGATGTCAGAGGCCGCTTTAACGGATTCCGCTACCGCACAGTCGTCGCCTGCGCTCACGGTTGCGCCCACTTCCGGCAGGTCAACAAACACCATGTCGCCCAGCAGCTCCTGCGCGTGCTCGGTGATCCCAACGGTGTAAGTGCCGTCCGCCTCTTTGCGCAGCCACTCGTGTTCTTTGCTGTATTTCAGTTCTGCTGGCACATTGCTCATTGAAGTTCTCCTGATAAAAATAGTTAGGCGACCGGCTTACCGGCGCGAACAAAAATCGGTTTGGTCACGTTGACCGGCATTTCGCGGTTGCGGATCTGCACCACCGCCGTTTCGCCAATCCCCGCCGGCACGCGTGCCAGGGCAATACTGTAGCCGAGCGTCGGGGAGAACGTTCCGCTGGTGATCACGCCTTCGCGATGATTGCCATCGGCATCGGTGAAGCGCACCGGCAGCTCGCCGCGCAGAACGCCTTTTTCTTTCATCACCAGGCCGACCAGCTGTTCAGTGCCCTTCTCGCGCTGCATCTCCAGCGCTTCACGACCAATAAAATCACGGTCAGCCGGTTCCCAGGCGATGGTCCAGCCCATATTGGCCGCCAGCGGAGAGACGCCTTCGTCCATCTCCTGACCGTAGAGGTTCATCCCCGCTTCCAGACGCAGCGTATCGCGCGCGCCCAGGCCCGCAGGCTTCACGCCCGCCTCCACCAGCGCACGCCAGAAATCAGCGGCCTTCTCGTTTGGCATCGCAATTTCGTAGCCCGCTTCACCGGTGTAGCCGGTGGTGGCGATAAACAGATCCCCCGCCTGCACGCCGAAGAATGGCTTCATGCCTTCGGTGGCTTTGCGCTGCTCGTCGCTGAACAGAGACGCGGCTTTCGCCTGCGCGTTTGGCCCCTGCACCGCAATCAGCGAAAGATCGTCACGAACGGTGATGTCTATGGCGTAAGGTTCAGCGTGTTGGGAAATCCAGGAGAGGTCTTTTTCGCGGGTGGCGGAGTTTACAACGAGGCGGAAGAAATCTTCGGTGAAGTAGTAGACGATGAGGTCGTCAATCACGCCGCCCGAGGCATTCAGCATGCCGGTATAGAGCGCTTTGCCCGGCGTCTTCAGTTTGGCGACGTCATTTGCCAGCAGATAACGCAAAAACTCCCGGGTGCGGCTACCGCGCAGGTCGACAATCGTCATATGAGACACGTCGAACATACCGGCATCGGTGCGCACCGCGTGGTGCTCATCAATCTGCGAGCCGTAGTGCAGCGGCATCATCCAGCCGTGGAAGTCCACCATGCGGGCGCCGCACAACACGTGCTGTTCGTACAAAGGAGTCTGTTGAGCCATCTTTTCCTCGTTGAAAAATTCACCGTGAAACCCGGTGTCGGCCTCGCGATCGGGGGCCGACGCAAACGTTCTCTTTTACCTGAACTTACCACCGAAACCGGCGGTTAACCATAAGGTAAAACAGGTCATCACATTAGCTTATGACCAAAAATCGCTGAAAAGCCTACAGAGTTATTCACTGGGAAAATGCGATTAAACCCGCATAAAATTAACAATGATCTAACAGGATTTAGCAGATGGTGATATTTCGTGCGGAAAAACGGGCCGAATTTCCGTAACATAAAAATAGTAAGATTAGATTTTCTAATGCGAAAAATGACGTGAAATTAGATTATTTCAAACGAGGAAATTTCCCCGGCGCGGAGGCCGGGAAAATAAAGTGTGACGGGGATCGAGATTAACGTAACCAGTCGGGAAGATCGTTGAGGCCCATTGCCTGACGAAGAAGCTGCGGTTTTACGCCGGGAAGAGTGTCGGCCAGTTTGAGGCCAATATCGCGCAGCAGTTTTTTCGCCGGGTTCGCTCCGGCAAACAGCTCGCGGAAGCCCTGCATACCCGCCAGCATCATCGCCGCACTGTGTTTGCGGCTGCGCTCGTAGCGACGCAGATACAGATGCTGACCAATATCTTTGCCTTCCCGATGCAGACGACGCAGCTCTTCAACCAGCTCAGCCGCGTCCATAAAGCCGAGGTTCACCCCCTGCCCGGCCAGCGGATGAATGGTATGCGCCGCATCCCCCACCAGCGCCAGACGGTGCGCGGCAAACTGACGCGCGTAGCGACCGGTTAACGGAAACGTCTGGCGTTCGCTTTCAAGCGTGCACAGGCCCAGACGGTTATCAAACGCCACGCATAGCGCCTGACTGAAGGCATCCGGCGTCGCCTCCTGCATCTGCTGCGCTTTCTCCGGCTCTAAGGACCAGACGATGGAGCAGAGATGCGGATCGGCAAGCGGCAGGAAGGCCAGAATGCCGTCGTTGTGGAAAATCTGGCGCGCCACGCAGCCGTGCGGCTCTTCGGTGCGGATTGTGGCCACCAACGCGTGATGGCGGTAATCCCAGAAGGTCAGCGGAATATCCGCTTTGTTACGCAGCCAGGAATTGGCGCCGTCGGCACCCACCACCAGACGCGCGGTCAGCATGTCGCCACTTTCAAGAGTGATAAACGCGTCGTTTTCGCCCCACGCCACCTGCTGAAGTTTCGCCGGTGCGATCAGCGTGACGTCGCTGCACTGCTGCGCTTTCTGCCACAACGCGTGGTGGATCACCGCGTTTTCAACGATGTGTCCAAGGTGGCTGTAGCCCATGCTTTCATCGTCAAACGCGATACGGCCGAAGCTGTCTTTATCCCACACTTCCATGCCATGGTAACAGCTGGCACGCAGCGCCACGATTTCAGACCAGACGCCAAGGTGCGTCAGTAGCTTTTCGCTGGCGGCATTGATCGCCGAAACACGCAGCTCCGGCGGTGCATCCTGCGCCACAGGCTGCGGCGCTTTTTGCTCAAGCACGGCCACGCGCAGGCCGCTGCCCTGTAAACCACAGGCCAGCGCCAGTCCTACCATTCCGCCGCCCACAATGGCGACATCAACATTTTGCACGGTCAATACTCCTTAACGCGCGACCCAACCCAGGGTCCGCTGCGCCAGCACGTCACGTGCCGGAATGAACAGTTCCATCGCCATCAGCCCAAGGTTGCGACCCGCAACCAGCGGTGCCCAGCGATTGGCAAACAGGTGGACTAAACCGTCGGTGACGCCAATGGTCGCCGCTTTGTCCGCCTGGCGTCGTTTCTGGTAATGGCTCAGCACTGAGTATGCGCCACAATCCTGTTGTTCGCTCCACGTCCGGGCCAGTAGCTCGGCCAGGCTCATCACGTCACGGAGGCCAAGGTTGAAGCCTTGCCCGGCGATGGGGTGCAGCGTCTGCGCGGCGTTGCCGACCAGAGCGACACGATGGGAGACAGTCTGCGATGCGGTCGTCAGCGCGAGCGGATAGGCCACGCGTTTTCCGGCGTGGGTGATGCGCCCAAGCCGCCAGCCGAAGGCCTTTTGCAGCTCGGAACAAAAACGTTCGTCGGACCAGGAGAGAACCTCATCGGCCCGATCCTGCGCATGGCACCATACCAGCGAGCAGCGCCCGTTCGACATCGGCAGCATGGCCAGCGGGCCGTGCTCCGTGAAGCGCTCAAATGCCCTGCCGTTATGCGCGCCAGCCGTGGAGACGTTAGCGATGACCGCCGCCTGCCCATAAGGTTCAGTGCGCCATTCGACGCCGCACTGCGTGGCGATCGCGGAGCGTGAACCATCCGCCGCCACCAGCAGTTGCCCCTCCAGCGTGGTGCCGTTGTCCAGCGTCACGCTGACGGCCTCGTCACGGCGGCTGAAGCTGGCGACGCGCGCCGGACAGTGCAGCGTGACGCCAGGCGCGTCCTGTAACAGACGGAACAGCCGCAGCCCTACGTCATGCAGCTCGACAACCTGCCCCAGCGCCTCGATCCGGTAATCGTGGGCATCCAGCGTCACAAACCCGGCATGCCCGCGATCGCTGACGTGAACGGTGCCGATCGCCGTCGCGCAATCCGCTATCGCCTGCCAGATCCCAATACGCGCAAGCTGCTGACAGGTTCCCTGCGCCAGCGCGATAGCGCGGGCGTCGAAACCGGGATGATCGGCCGCCTGCGGCGCGACCGCCTCGACGAGATGCACCGGAAGCTGGCCCTGGGTTAACTGCGAAATAGCCAGCGCCAGAGTAGCGCCGGTCATGCCTCCGCCAACGATGATTACGCTCATTCGCGTGCCGCCGCCATCAGCGCCTCGATGTCGTCGGCTTTTTTAACCACGGTCGCGGTCAGGTTTTCGTTACCGGTTTCGGTGATGACGATGTCATCTTCAATACGAATGCCGATCCCGCGGTACTGTTCCGGCACGTCGGCATCCGGCGCGATGTACAGCCCCGGCTCAACGGTCAGCACCATGCCAGGCTCCAGCACGCGCGAACGTTCCGGACCGTATGCCCCGACGTCATGCACATCCAGCCCCAGCCAGTGGCTCAGGCCGTGCATAAAGTACGGACGATGGGCGTTTTCGGTTATAAGGGTGTCCACATCGCCTTTCAGAATGCCGAGCTTCACCAGCCCGGTAATCATGATGCGCACCACCTCGCCCGTAACCTCCTGGATGGAGGTGCCAGGGCGGAACAGCGTCAGCGCGGTCTCCAGAGACTCAAGCACAATGTCATAGATTTCACGCTGCGCGGAGGTGAATTTACCGTTCACCGGGAAGGTACGGGTGATGTCGCCCGCGTAACCCTGATATTCACAGCCGGCGTCAA
Source organism: Enterobacter cloacae complex sp. 302F9 (assembly GCF_050030335.1). Taxonomy (NCBI): domain Bacteria; kingdom Pseudomonadati; phylum Pseudomonadota; class Gammaproteobacteria; order Enterobacterales; family Enterobacteriaceae; genus Enterobacter; species Enterobacter cloacae complex sp. 302F9. The sequence goes on from NZ_JBLGUC010000001.1 coordinate 3,902,231, forward strand.
TCAGTACCAGATCGCCGTCGCGCAGTTCACTTTCGTTTTCGGTGTAGTGCAGAATGCAGCCGTTTTCCCCGCCGCCTACGATGGTGTTATAGGACGGGAAGCGCGCGCCGTGACGGTTAAATTCATGGTGAATTTCCCCTTCAAGCTGGTACTCGAACATACCGGGACGGCACTTTTCCATGGCGCGGGTATGCGCCAGGGCGCTGATTTCGCCCGCGCGGCGCATCACGTTCAGCTCTTCTTCAGACTTAAACAGGCGCATCTCATGCACCATCGGTCGCCAGTCCGTCAGGGTGGCGGGTGCAGACAAATTCTGACGTGAGCCTTTACGCAGCTTATCCAGCGCGGTGAAAACAATGTCATCCGCATACGCGTATTCGCCCTGCGCGTGATAGAGCACGTCCAGGCCGTTCAGCAGTTGGTAGAGCTGCTGGTTGATTTCGCTGTAGGCCAGCGCGCGGTCCACGCCCAGTTTTTCCGGCGCCGCCTCCTGCCCTAAGCGGCGGCCAAACCAGATTTCCGCGGTCAGATCGCGCACGCGGTTGAAAATCACGCTGTGGTTGTGGGTGTCATTGCTTTTAATCAGCACCAGTACCGCTTCCGGCTCGTTAAACCCGGTGAAGTACCAGAAATCACTGCTCTGGCGATAGGGGTATTCGCTGTCGGCGCTGCGCGTCACTTCCGGCGCGGCGAAAATCAGGGCAGCGCTTCCCGGCTGCATTTTTGCCAGCAGCGCCTGACGACGGCGAGAATACTCTTGACTGGAGATAACCATGACACCCTCCTGTGCGTTATTTTTCTTAGTGTAATGTTGGCTTGCGAACTTCCGGCGCGGTCGGCTGCGAGCGCGTAAAGTGGTCATGGCACAGCAGAGACGCCACGCGCACGTACTCGATAATCTCTTCGAGAGACATTTCCAGCTCTTCCTGGTCTTCGTCTTCATCGTAGCCGAGCTGGGCGATATTACGCAGATCGTCGATCGCTTCACCCGCTTCGCCGGTCACTTTATCCAGTTTAGGCTGGGTTACGCCCAGGCCAAGAAGATAGTGGTTTACCCAACCCGCGAGCGCATCGGCGCGATCGAACACGCTGACATCGTCGCCTTCAGGCAGATAAAGCTGAAAAAGAAAGCCATCGTCTTCCAGGGAATCGCTGGTTGCGGCGTGCATTTTACGCAGCGCTTCCGCCAGTTCGTGGCCAAACGCCAGCCCTTCGTTGGTGAGGTCGTGGATCAGCGGCTGCCATGAGCTGTCGCTGTTTCCGCCGCACAGTATGCCGCTGATCAGACCGTGCATTTCGGCAGGGGTCAGACCGACTCCCTGCTGGTTCAGTAACTGGTTTAAATCCTTGTAACCAGGCATTTCGTTCTGTATAGACATACGCATTCGTCATCAAAGGGAGGATATTCATGATATGCTACCACTTTGGACCCTGGTGATACCAGAAAAGGGCTTGTATCTTCACATCAGGGTAGCTATAGTGTCGCCCCTTCGCAGCCCCCGGGGCAGTATGCGAAGGCAGCGCAGTCAATCAGCAGGAAGGTGGCATGTCTGCACAACCCGTCGATCTCCAGATTTTTGGCCGTTCACTGCGAGTGAATTGTCCGCCTGAACAAAGGGATGCCTTGAATCAGGCTGCGGACGATTTGAATCAGCGGTTGCAAGATCTAAAAGAACGCACTAGAGTCACAAATACTGAGCAGCTGGTTTTCATCGCCGCGTTGAACATCAGCTATGAACTGACTCAGGAAAAAGCGAAGACCCGCGATTACGCGGCAAGCATGGAGCAGCGCATTAAAATGCTCCAGCAGACCATAGAACAGGCATTGCTTGATCAAGGTCGCAGTCCCGAAAGACCGGGACCAAAGTTTGAATAACACTTCTCAGTTGACTATGGTAGAGTAACTGTGAAGACAAAATTTCTCTGAGATGTTCGCAAGCGGGCCAGTCCCCTGAGCCGATATTTCATACCACAAGAATGTGGCGCTCCATGGTTGGTGAGCATGCTCGGTTCGTCCGAGAAGCCTTAAAACTATGACGACACATTCACCTTGAACCAAGGGTTCAAGGGTTACAGCCTGCGGCGGCATCTCGGAGATTCCCTCTCTTTTCTTCTACCGACTACCATGACTCAACTCCCTGAAGTTTCTGCTTCACGCCAGGACATCCGTCAGCTTATTCGCCAGCGTCGTCGCGCCCTAAGCGCCGAGCAACAGGCACAGTTTGCCCAGCAGGCCGCCGCCCGCATGATGGCCTATCCGCCTGTGGTGATGGCAAACACCGTCGCGCTGTTTCTCTCGTTTGATGGTGAGCTGGATACCCAACCGCTTATCGACCAGCTCTGGCGCGCCGGGAAAAAAGTTTACCTGCCGGTTCTGCATCCCTTTAGCCCGGGCAATCTGCTGTTTCTGCACTACCATCCGCACAGCGAGCTGGTGGTGAATCGTCTGAAAATCACCGAACCCAAACTCGACGTGCGCGACGTGCTCCCGCTTTCCGGGCTGGATGTGCTGATTACGCCGCTGGTGGCGTTTGACGAGCAGGGCCAGCGATTGGGCATGGGCGGGGGATTCTATGACAGGACGCTACAAAACTGGCAGCAGTACGGATTGCAGCCGGTGGGGTATGCGCATGATTGCCAGGGCGTGGAGGCATTACCCGTAGAGAAATGGGATGTGCCGTTGCCGGCGGTGGTGACGCCCAGTAAAACCTGGACCTGGTAGAACAAAGCCGGGTGGCGGCTACGCCTTACCCGGCCTACATAAATCCTCGAACATTGCAGGTCGGGTAAGCGTAAGCGCCACCCGACACACAAACCGCACGACAACTGTAGGTCGGGTAAGGCGCAGCCACCACCCGACGCCACAAACTGCACCATCAGTACAACAGGCGCGCGCGAATCGTCCCCGGAATGGCCTTCATGCTCTGCAATGCTTTCTCGGCGATGTCTTCATCCGCTTCGATATCAATCACCACATAACCCATCTGCGAGTTAGTTTGCAGATACTGCGCGGCAATGTTAACACCCTGCTCAGCAAAAATCTGGTTGATGGCGGTCAGCACGCCAGGACGGTTTTCGTGGATGTGCAGCAGACGACGCCCACCGTGCAGCGGCAGAGACACCTCCGGGAAGTTCACCGCAGAGAGCGTTGAACCGTTGTCGGAATATTTGCTCAGCTTACCCGCCACTTCCAGGCCGATATTCTCCTGCGCTTCCTGAGTAGAACCGCCGATATGCGGCGTCAGGATCACGTTGTCGAACTCGCACAGCGGAGAGGTGAACGGATCGCTGTTGGTGGCCGGTTCCGTCGGGAATACGTCAATCGCCGCACCCGCCAGATGCTTACGCTTCAGCGCGTCGCACAGCGCAGGAATGTCAACCACAGTGCCGCGCGCGGCGTTGATCAGCAGAGAGCCCGGCTTCATCAGCGCCAGCTCTTCCGCCCCCATCATGTTTTTGGTGGACGCATTTTCCGGCACGTGCAGACTGACCACGTCACTCATATTCAGCAGATCAGAGAGATGCTGCACCTGCGTCGCGTTACCCAGCGGCAGCTTGCTTTCGATATCGTAGAAAAACACGTGCATGCCGAGGGATTCCGCCAGAATACCGAGCTGCGTACCGATGTGGCCGTAACCGATAATCCCAAGCTTTTTACCACGCGCTTCGTAGGAGCCCGCAGCCAGCTTATTCCACACGCCGCGGTGTGCTTTGGCGTTAGCTTCCGGAATGCCGCGAAGGAGCAGCAGCAGCTCGCCAATCACCAGCTCCGCCACGGAACGGGTGTTAGAGAACGGCGCGTTAAAGACCGGGATACCACGTTTTGCGGCGGCATTCAGATCAACCTGATTGGTGCCGATGCAGAAACAGCCAATCGCCACCAGCTTTTCCGCCGCAGCAATAACGTCTTCAGTCAGTTGGGTACGGGATCGCAGGCCAATGAAATGGGCATCACGGATGGACGCTTTCAGCTCTTCAGTGTCCAGCGAGCCTTTGTGAAATTCGATGTTGGTGTAGCCTGCTGCGCGAAGGCTATCGAGCGCTTTCTGGTGCACGCCTTCAACCAGCAGGAATTTAATCTTGTCTTTCTCCAGTGATACCTTTGCCATTTACCCGACCCTGTTTTTATCTGAACTGATGTTGTGCTGGATATAAATCCCGTGCAGCCAACATATCAAAAAAAACTATTGCAGCAATATGAACGTTTGCGTCGGCACTCTGAAGAAAAGTCATACAGAGCAAAATGGCAGAGGAAAATGCTGCGGAATATTACGAACGCGGCAGGATCGGCAAAAGAGGCGGAAAAACGTGACACAAGTCACCGAATTTAGCTTTTCAAAAATTTTTTAGCGGGGGGAGCGTTCCCCCCGTCAGATCATTTTACGATGGTTTTTACACCGTCAGCCGTGCCGATCAGCGCCACATCCGCGCCACGGTTGGCAAATAACCCTACGGTAACGACGCCTGGAATGCCGTTGATCGCATTTTCCAGCGCAATGGCATCGAGGATCTCAAGGCCGTGAACGTCGAGGATCACGTTGCCGTTGTCGGTCACCACACCCTGACGGTATTCCGGACGACCGCCCAGCTTCACCAGTTGACGTGCCACGGCGCTGCGCGCCATCGGGATCACTTCGACCGGCAGCGGGAAATTCCCCAGAATGTCGACCTGCTTGGAGGCGTCCGCGATGCAGATGAACTTATCCGCAACGGAGGCAATGATCTTCTCGCGCGTCAGCGCCGCGCCGCCGCCTTTGATCATCTGCATATGGCCGTTGATTTCATCCGCGCCATCAACGTAAATGCCCAGACGGTCCACTTCGTTGAGGTCGAAAACGGTGATGCCGAGGCTTTTCAGCTTTTCCGTGGAAGCATCGGAGCTGGAAACCGCGCCCTCGATCTGCCCCTTCATCGTGCCCAGCGCATCGATAAAGTGCGCCGCCGTCGACCCCGTACCAACACCGACAATGGTACCCGGCTGTACGTACTGGAGAGCGGCCCATCCTACTGCTTTTTTCAGTTCATCCTGCGTCATGATCGTTTTGCCTGTGGTGTGAAAACTCAGGGCGCATTATAGAACACGTCGAATGGATTTCGTCTGCCACGAAGGGAAAATTGTGTCATAGTGCAGATTAAGCAAAATTAAGGAGTCAGCCAGAGCAATGAAACGTCCGGACTACAGAACACTACAGGCACTTGATGCAGTTATTCGTGAACGCGGTTTTGAGCGCGCGGCGCAAAAGCTGTGCATCACCCAGTCCGCCGTATCACAGCGTATCAAACAGCTTGAAAACATGTTCGGGCAGCCGCTGCTGGTGCGTACCGTACCGCCGCGTCCGACGGAGCAAGGACAAAAGCTCCTCGCCCTGCTGCGGCAGGTTGAACTGCTGGAAGATGAGTGGCTGGGCGATGAACAGACCGGCTCCACGCCGCTGCTGCTGTCGCTGGCGGTGAACGCCGACAGTCTGGCAACCTGGCTGCTGCCGGCCCTTGCGCCGGTGCTGGCCGACTCCCCTATCCGCCTGAATCTCCAGGTTGAAGACGAGACCCGCACTCAGGAACGCCTGCGCCGTGGCGAAGTGGTTGGTGCGGTCAGTATTCAGCCTCAGGCGTTGCCAAGCTGTCTGGTGGATCAGCTGGGCGCGCTGGATTACCTGTTTGTCGGTTCAAAAGCTTTTGCCGAGCGCTACTTCCCGAACGGTGTGACCCGCGCCGCGCTGCTGAAAGCGCCTGCCGTCGCTTTCGACCATCTGGACGATATGCATCAGGCTTTCCTGCAACAAAACTTCGATCTGCCGCCGGGCAGCGTACCGTGTCATATCGTTAACTCGTCCGAAGCCTTCGTACAGCTCGCGCGTCAGGGAACCACCTGCTGCATGATCCCGCATTTGCAGATTGAGAAAGAGTTGAAAAGCGGTGAGCTGATTGATTTAACCCCGGGGCTGTATCAGCGCCGGATGCTGTACTGGCACCGTTTTGCGCCGGAAAGCCGCATGATGCGCAACGTCACTGACGCGCTGCTGGCGTTTGGGCATAAGGTGTTAAGACAGGATTGAAAAACTAGCCGGGTGGCGGCTTCGCCTTACCCGGCCTACGGGTTACTGAGCGGGCTTTTCAGTCGGCTCCAGCTGGAACACCACATCAACCTGATCGTCGAACTGAATGGTTGGCTGCTCGTAGGTTTCCTGAGCAGAAACCGGCGCGGCGTCCGCCTTCATCATCCGAACCATCGGGCTTGGCTGGTAGTTTGAAACGTGGTAGCGCACGCTGTAAACCGGACCGAGCTTGGTCTTGAAGCCGGATGCCAGCTGCTGCGCCTGATGAATGGCATCATCAATCGCCGCTTTACGCGCTTCGTCTTTATATTTCTCCGGTTGCGCAACGCCCAGCGAGACGGAACGAATTTCGTTCAGCCCAGCCTTCAGCGCACCATCCAGCAATCCGTTGAGCTTATCAAGCTGGCGTACAGTCACTTCCACAGTACGCACGGCGCGATAGCCTTTCAGGATGCTTTTGCCGTTCTGGTAGTCGTAATCCGGTTGGGTACGCAGGTTCGCAGAGCTGATGTCTTTTTTCGCGACACCGTTCTGTTCCAGGAAAGAGAGGTATTGCGCAACACGATCGTCTGCCTGTTTCTTGGCGGAAGCAGCATCTTTCGCCGCCACGTTCACTTCAATTGCCAGGGTTGCAACATCCGGTACCGCATCCACGCTTGCCGTGCCTGAAGTGACAATGTGCGGGCCGTTTGGCAGTTCATTCGCCTGCACCGACACCGTACCTAAACTTACTAATGCCGCCAGGGCCATCACCTTAAACTTCACTGTCATTCCTCCATGTTGCGAAGAGTGCCCTGTTAACAGGGCTCATGCCAGCAAGCTTAGCGGGTCTTGTTCAGATGTCCATAAGACAACGCTTAGTTGAACAGTCCCTGTACGTGATGAATCCCCTCTTTCGCCAGCTGGAAGGCAATAAACCACATCACCAGCCCCACCAGCGTGTTAATGATGCGCTGCGCTCTGGCAGTCCGCAGCCGTGGTGCCAGCCACGCCGCCAGGATCGCAAGACCGAAGAACCAGAGGAAGGAGGCGCTGACCGTACCGAGCGCAAACCAGCGCTTGGGCTCAACGTCCAGCTGTCCACCCAGGCTGCCGAGCACCACAAAGGTATCAAGGTAGACGTGCGGGTTAAGCCACGTCACGGCGAGCATGGTGACGATAATCTTCCAGCGCCCCTGCTTCATCACTTCGGCGCTCGCCAGCTCAAGATTGCTGCTCATGGCCGTTTTCAGGGCGCCAAACCCGTACCACAGCAGAAACGCTACGCCGCCCCAGGTAACCAGCGCCAGCAGCCACGGCGACTGCATCAGCAAGGCGCTGCCGCCAAAAATCCCGGCGCAAATCAGTAGCAAATCGCTCACCGCGCACAGCAGGGCAATCATCAGATGATACTGGCGGCGAATGCCCTGGTTCATCACAAACGCATTTTGTGGACCAAGGGGAAGGATCATGGCCGCGCCTAACGCAAGCCCCTGAAAATAATAAGATAACATGACGTAATTCTTGCAGAGTTGTCCTGGAGGCAGACTATACTGCGGGAACGGCATTAGAGGAAATTGATAATATTAATTGGGGATTAGCCGGGCTAATAAAAGAAAAGCCCGGTGTCGCTGACGCTTACCGGGCCTACGTTAAAGCAAATTATTCGGCTGCTTTCTCGCGTTTGAGATTTACGTCCATCTGCGGATAAGGGAAGCTGATACCGTTAGCATCGAAATCACGCTTGATGCGCTCCAGCACATCCCAGTAAACGTTTTGCAGATCGCTGCTTTTGCTCCAGATGCGCACCACAAAATTAATGGATGACGCACCCAGCTCGTTCAGACGAACGGTCTGCTCGCGGTCCTTCAGAATACGATCGTCAGAGGCAATGATGTTGGCGATCAGCGACTTCACCTGATCGATATCGGAGTCGTACGCCACGCTGATGATCAGCTCGTTACGACGCACCGGCTCGCGGGAGAAGTTAATGATATTGCCCGCAATGATTTTCCCGTTCGGGACTACCACAATGCGACCATCCACGGTACGCAGGGTCGTAGAGAAAATCTGTACCTGCAACACGGTACCGGCAATACCGCCCAGATCCACATACTCACCGGAACGGAACGGACGGAAGGTCACCAGCAGTACGCCCGCCGCCAGGTTCGACAGCGAACCCTGCAATGCCAGACCAATGGCCAGACCGGCAGCACCGAGCACAGCGATGACGGATGCGGTCTGCACGCCGACACGCCCCAGCGCCGCAATCAGCGTAAAGGCGATGATGCCGTAACGGACCAGCGCGGAGAGGAAATCGGCGACTGTGGCATCAATGTGTCGTGCGACCATCACCCGGTTGACAGCGTTCGATACGATACGCGCCACGATCATCCCGACAATGATGATGGCAATAGCGGCAACAATATTCACGGCGTAGCTCAGCAGTAGCGCCTGGTTGCGCACCAGCCAGTTACCCGCGTTATTGATGCTGTCTACAACATCAAGTTGTTCCATTTATTCTTCCTTTTGCTAAACCAAAACACAAAATCTGTCCCTTAAGGGGACAGGCAGGTCAGTAAAGGGTAAACAAAAAGAGCGGGTAATGCCAAACAGATCACAAAATTGGGTATTGCAGGATATTGAAAAAGCATAAAAAAAGGCCCGCATATGCGGACCTTCTTGACGCTATGAACAGCTCAAATTACAGAACGTCAACCGCGTTCAGTTCTTTGAATGCCTGCTCCAGACGAGTAATCATAGAAGTCTGGGCAGCGCGCAGCCATACGCGTGGATCGTAGTATTTCTTGTTCGGCTGGTCTTCGCCTTTCGGGTTGCCCAGCTGACCTTGCAGGTAAGCTTCGTTGGTTTTGTAGTATTGCAGGATACCGTCCCAGGTTGCCCATTGGGTGTCGGTATCGATGTTCATTTTCACTACGCCGTAGCTTACGGAATCTTTGATTTCCTGAGCAGAAGAACCGGAACCGCCGTGGAAGACGAAGTTCAGGCTGTTGTGCGGCAGGTTGTGTTTCTTAGACACGTATTCCTGAGAATCACGCAGGATGGTCGGGGTCAGAACCACGTTACCTGGTTTGTATACGCCGTGTACGTTACCGAAGGACGCTGCGATGGTGAAGCGTGGGCTGATTTTGCTCAGCTCGGTGTAAGCGTAATCAACGTCTTCTGGCTGAGTGTACAGAGCAGAAGCGTCCATGTGGCTGTTGTCCACACCGTCTTCTTCACCGCCGGTGCAACCCAGTTCGATTTCCAGGGTCATGCCCATTTTGGACATACGCGCCAGATACTTAGAGCAGATCTCGATGTTTTCTTCCAGAGACTCTTCGGACAGGTCGATCATGTGAGAAGAGAACAGTGGCTTACCGGTTGCTGCGAAGTGTTTTTCACCTGCGTCCAGCAGACCGTCGATCCATGGCAGCAGTTTTTTCGCGCAGTGGTCAGTGTGCAGGATAACCGGAACACCGTAGTGCTCAGCCATCTGGTGAACGTGATGTGCGCCAGAGATAGCACCCAGGATAGCAGCGCCCTGAGGAACGTCAGTTTTCACGCCTTTACCTGCGATAAACGCAGCGCCGCCGTTAGAGAACTGAACGATAACCGGTGCTTTAACTTTTGCAGCGGTTTCCAGTACGGCGTTGATGGAGTCGGTACCTACGCAGTTAACTGCTGGCAGTGCGAAGTTGTTTTCTTTAGCTACCTGGAACACTTTCTGTACGTCATCACCAGTGATAACGCCAGGTTTTACGAAATCAAAAATTTTAGACATGTTGCTTAGTCCTGTATCTTCGGCCGTTAGAAAAGGTGCGAGCTCTGATAAGCGCGCTGAAAATTGGGCAGGTTTCCCTGCCCCTGAATGGCTTACTTCTTAGCGCGCTCTTCGAGCATTGCTACTGCTGGCAGGACTTTACCTTCCACGAATTCGAGGAATGCGCCGCCACCAGTGGAGATGTAGGAGATCTTGTCAGCGATACCGAACAGATCGATAGCTGCCAGGGTGTCACCACCGCCTGCGATAGAGAACGCTTCGCTGTCTGCGATAGCGTTAGCCACGATCTCAGTGCCTTTGCGGAAGTTCGGGAATTCGAACACGCCGACAGGACCGTTCCACAGGATAGTTTTTGCGTTTTTCAGGATTTCAGCCAGTTTCTGTGCAGAAACGTCGCCCAGGTCCAGAATTTGCTCTTCATCTTTGATGTCGTAAACAGACTTCAGGGTTGCAGTAGCAGTTTCGGAGAACTCGGTAGCTACACGAACGTCAGTTGGAACCGGGATATCACAGGTGCTCAGCAGACGTTTGGCTTCGTCAACCAGATCCGCTTCGTACAGGGATTTACCCACGTTGTGGCCTTGCGCAGCAACGAAGGTGTTCGCGATACCACCGCCAACGATCAGCTGGTCAGCGATTTTGGACAGGGAATCCAGTACGGTCAGTTTGGTAGACACTTTAGAACCACCAACGATAGCGACCATTGGACGAGCAGGTTCTTTCAGAGCTTTACCCAGCGCTTCCAGTTCGTCAGCCAGCAGCGGACCTGCACAGGCGACGTCTGCGAATTTACCGATACCGTGGGTAGATGCCTGCGCACGGTGAGCCGTACCGAATGCATCCATCACGAATACGTCGCACAGCGCAGCGTATTTTTTGGACAGGGTTTCGTCGTCTTTCTTTTCGCCTTTGTTGAAGCGAACGTTTTCCAGAACAACCAGCTCACCTTCGGCAACTTCCACGCCGTCCAGGTAATCTTTCACCAGGCGAACCGGGCTGGACAGTTTGTCTTTCAGGTAATTAACAACCGGCAGCAGAGAGAACTCTTCGTTGTACTCGCCTTCAGTTGGACGGCCCAGGTGGGAGGTGACCATCACTTTAGCGCCCTGCTTCAGAGCCAGTTCAATGGTTGGCAGAGATGCACGGATACGCGCGTCGCTGGTCACTTTGCCATCTTTAACCGGTACGTTCAGATCGGCACGGATGAAAACGCGTTTACCTGCCAGATCCAGATCGGTCATCTTAATTACAGACATGGTGAATCCTCTCGTTGATTCTTAAAGTTTTGCAAGCGCAAGGTGCGCTCTACCTGAAACCTTTTGCGGCCATGGCTAACGTGGTGTCGAGCATTCGGTTAGCAAAGCCCCATTCGTTATCACACCAGACCAGCGTCTTGATAAGGTGCGCACCACTGACTCGCGTCTGCGTGCCATCCACGATGGCGCTGTGCGGGTCGTGGTTAAAATCTACTGAGACCAACGGTAATTCCGTATAGTCAACTATACCATGAAATGCTCCCTGTGCCGCTTTTTGCAGCAACAGGTTGACTTCACAGGCTTTTACCGGTTTTTTCACCGTCACGCTAAGATCGATTGCGGTGACGTTTATCGTCGGCACGCGCACGGCAATCGCTTCGAAACGGTCGTTAAACTGCGGGAAAATACGGGTGATCCCGGCAGCCAGTTTCGTATCCACCGGAATGATGGACTGGCTCGCCGCGCGAGTGCGCCGTAAATCCGGATGGTAGGCGTCGATGACCTGCTGATCGTGCATGGCGGAGTGAATCGTGGTCACGGTGCCGGATTCAATGCCATACGCATCGTCTAACAGTTTAATGACCGGAATAATGCAGTTGGTGGTGCAGGAGGCGTTGGAGACAATGCGGTGTTCAGCTTGCAGCTCGTGCTGGTTGACGCCAAACACGACGGTGGCGTCGAGGTCGTTACTGCCGGGATGGGAGAACAGCACTTTTTTCGCGCCAGCATTCAGATGCGCTTCGCCATGTTCACGGTTACCGTACACGCCGGTACAGTCCAGCACCACATCCACACCCAGTTCGCGCCAGGGCAGCCCTTCAATACTGTTCTCATGCAGCACGCGGATGGCATCGTCACCGACGAACAGCTGTTCCCTTTCCTGGCGAACGTCCCAGGCAAAGCGACCGTGGCTGGTGTCATATTTCAACAAATGCGCCATGCCCGCAGCATCCGCCAGTTCATTGATTGCCACCACGGTGATTTCCGCACGACGCCCGGATTCATATAAAGCACGAACCACGTTGCGTCCGATGCGACCGAAGCCATTAATCGCTACGCGTACGGTCATAGATCTCCTGCAAAGCTATCCCTGAGTTTGAGGTGGCTGAAAGAGTAATCCAGCGACGCCCGAAGGGGAATCCTTGCTGTCACAAACTGCGATTGATTGGTCAATTGTCGAACATTTAATCGACTGAAACGCTTCAGCAAGAATAAGCGAATCGGGGAATAAAAGGAATCTCTGTCCAGATTAAGAGCGATTTTATCTGATCTCCATCACATTTTTCCGGAATAATCCCTTTTCCTCCCGCCACGTAAAAACGCGGCGGGTCGACCGGAGCCCCTACTGAAAGCCGCTGAGGATCAGACGAGTCGGTATTCGCCATTTGCCGACATCATCAGTTCAACATTGGCAGGACGGCTGTGACGCAAAACACGCTCCACGTTTGGCCCGTCGGTGCGCGCATAAAACGCGTCGGCGTCGGCCTGAGAGAGTCCGCCGGCCAGCTTACGTCCAACCAGGCGCTTACGTAAGGCTTCGGCGGGGGCGCGAATAAACAATGAAAAATCACAGTATCCCGTCAGCGTTCGCCATCGTTCGTCATCGAGCAGCAGCCAGTTACCCTCAACAATCACGACAGGGGCCGTTACCACGATTGCATCTTCGACAGGGTCGTGCGTTTGCCGGTCATACTGCGGCCAGGTACCGTCGCCCTCTTTTATCTGCCGCAGATGTTGCGCCAGCCTGTCGACATCAAAGGTCTCCGGGGCGCCTTTGTACGCGCGCAGGTTATGCGCTTCCAGCCAGACGTTGTAGTGATGAAATCCATCCATCGGCAACGTCTGAATCGGAGCGAGCCCCTCCATCTGACGAGAGAGGAATTCCCAGAAGGCGGTCAGCGTGGACTTGCCCGTACCGGGCGGGGCGCTGAGAAAAACAATCGTACGTCTGCTGGCGCTGGCGAAATGCCGTTTCGCCAGTTGCCGCAGCAAAGGCTTATGAACATTTTCAATTTCGTCGTCAGGATAATGTGCTTCTACATATAGCCCATTGACCGTTAGCCCAATTTTCACGGCGTAAGTTCCTTTAAAATTGTCGTTACCGCCAGGGTGAGCGCCGTCTTGATCATTGCGGTAAAGCGCACCTCAGACCATGCGGCAAAGTCAGCAAATTTCATCGACTCCAGCGCGCTGAATAACGTCGCGTTACGGGTGATGCAATTAACGTTGCTGATAAAATCCCAGGTGATGTCATCGGCGAAGCCAGGGATCGTATCCTGCTCGTTCAGATACTGATAAAACTGCGAAAAATGCGTTATGTCGGCGTAGAGCCATTTTTTCATTTTCCCCAGCGCATAGATCAGGCGTAACGCCACATCGATGTCATCAAGCGGCCCACTCCGGGCGAGTAACGGCTTCACTGCATATTCCACGATCTCTTCATCGTTATCGACAAACAGCGACGGCAGAAAACATTTAATGCCCTGGAGTAAAAAAGACTGTGCCGTCGTCATAAATGCGAGGAGGTTATTCTGAGCATCCAGTTGCTCAAGCACATCGTCTTCTGTCAGTGTCGTCATTTGTATCTCGATAAATCACCGTGAATGCAGAGAGTCTATTATATTACACGTTCGATCTGCGCCGCCGATCAGTAAAGTTTGCGTGCGCACACCCTTCGCAACCTGTTGAATACCTTTAACCAGTTCGCCGCCCGTCACGCCCGTCGCGCTGAACAGAATGTCATTGCCCTTTACCAGTTCGCTAAGGGTATAGATACGATTGACTTCCACCTTCATCTCCGCACAGCGACGGTGCTCCTGCACGGCGACCCTACGGTTCTCAGGACTCTCCCCTTTCGCTTCACAAAAATCGATCAGCTCAGCCTGCATATCGCCACCCAGCGCTTTCACCGCGCAGGCGGAGATCACCCCTTCCGGCGCGCCGCCTGTGGTGTACATCAGATCATAGGGATTATCCTGTAAGCAGGTCAGAACGCTGGCGGCGACGTCGCCATCGGGCAGCGCAAACACTTTCACGCCCAGTTGCGTCGCCTCGGCAATTGCATTTTGCAGGCGCGGTTTGTCCAGCGTCACCATCCGCAGATGCTCCAGCGGCTTGCCCAGCGCCCGGGCAACGTTGCGAAGGTTTTCTGCCAGCGGGAGATCGAGGCTGATTGCCCCAGCTGCCGCTGCGTTAACCACCAGTTTTTTCATGTACATATCAGGGGCATGAAACAGGCGGCCCTCAGGCGCAAACGCCATCACAGCCAGCGCATTGCTTTGCCCCATCGCCACCATGCGGGTGCCCTCGATGGGATCGACGGCAATATCCACCGCCGGGCCGATGCCGCTTCCGACCTCCTCGCCAATCCACAGCATTGGCGCATGGTCGATCTCACCTTCGCCGATAACGATACGCCCGCGCATCGCTATCGCGTTTAGCGCCTCGCGCATGGCGGTTACCGCCAGCCCGTCGATTCGGTTTTTATCGCCGCACCCGGTTTGCGGCCAGGCGGCCAACGCCGCCTGTTCCGTAACGCGAAAGAGCGGCCATGCCAGAGACATCATGCCGCCGCCTCCCCAATATCCACACCAAACTGCGCCAGCAGATAGCGCTCTGCTTTTTCATTCCAGATGCCGTGCGTCTCTTCCACAAGCCTTGCCAGCTCCCGGAAAAGCGGATCGGTTTTGCCCTTTTCGGCAAAATCGGCAATGGCCGTTAACGGCATGGTGACACCGTTATAGATAAGCTTCTTGCCTCCAGGAATGTCCGGAAGATTGAGTACCGTATGCGGCACCGCATCAAGGCCGCCGATGTGGGTCACCATAAACGACGGCTGGAGCTGGCCCGTCGCACTCAGCGCAATCGCCTCTTTCATGTCCTCCGTCGAGCCGCCGGAGGTGCCCACCACATGGGTACTGTTGTAATGGACGTTGTAAAAATTAAACGGCACCTTGAAATTGCTGTCCGTTGGTCCGGCGAAGAAATTCAGGCACCCGTCCTCGGCGAGAAGATCGTCTGCCAGTTCAATGACCGCCGGAACCGCGGCATAGACAAACACGTCGTCAAAGCCTGCATTGTCAGTTAATGCGCGTAACGTAGCGGCAGGGTTCTCCAGTTCGGAGGTATTGACATAGATAAGCTCAATACCCTTTTGTGCCGCCAGCTCAACCGGCAGGAGTTTTTCCGCCTGCGCAAGGCGAGCCTCATCGATATCCACCACCACAACGCGCGACGGCTGAATCCCGCCGTTAATCGCATAATCAATAGCGCCAATTCCCATCGGCCCGGCGCAGGCCAGAAGCGCAATATTACCTCCCGGTTTCACGCCCATCCGGTGCTCATAGACATATTGCGTCGTATGATAATTGGCGTTATACGCGCCGATAATGCAGCACATGGGTTCCGCCAGCGAAGCCGCCGCAAAATAGGAGCCGTGATAAGGTAAAACGCAGCCCAGATTAATTGCGACTTCTGGAATAATCATATACGTCGCATTGCCGCCAAAATATTCATAGCTGTAGCCAGCAGAATAACCGGTCGGTAATCCCATTGCCGGTTGTAAAACAAAGCGCTGACCTTTTTTATATTTTTCGGTCAGATTTTTCCCGACCTCAACAATCACCCCGGCGCATTCATGTCCGGTGATGACCGGATGATTTTCCAGATCGTCCGGCACACGTTTATGTTCACTGCCTAATTTCGCTGCCTTCCAGGTTGATAAACAAACGCTGTCAGAAATTACGCTCACCAGCAGTTCATTGTCGCTTATTTCGGGCAGTTCAAATTCACGGATACGAACATCCTGCTTGCCATAAATGGCAGCCACTTTCGTTTTCATAATGACTCCAGAAACCAGATAGATTAATTCGCCGTTAAATGCTTAAAGAGATCGTCAAGCTGCGGATCGCCGAGATAGTTTTTTATCAGCACTAACGGTTTGTCACTGACCCGTTTAGCACGCCCCTCCAGGCTGGCATGGGTAACAATAATGTCCGCATCGTCAGGCACATTTTCGATGGCGTAATGTTTTACGTCGATATCTCGCCCGGCCTTTTCCAGACGCTTGCGGAATGTCGTCGCGCCCATAGCGCTGGAGCCCATTCCGGCATCGCAGACAAAAGCGATGCGCTTAATATCCCGATAAGAAAACTTGCCTTCCTGCTTCATGGCTTTTACGGCGTTGGCAGAATCATTGAAAGTATCTTCCGTTTCAGCTTCATGGCTTTTATCCATTTTTAAGATCAGGGAGGTGACTGCAAAAGAGACCAGAGTGCCTGCCGTTACGCCAGCAATCGTTGCGAGAAAAGCACCCTTAGGTGTTAACGCGAGATAGGCGAAAATCGAACCCGGACTTGGGCCAGCTACCAGACCACCGCCCAACATATTAAATATCCACGTTCCGCTCATGCCGCCAGCAATCATCGCAATCAGCGTCAGCGGTTTCATCAGTACGTAAGGGAAATAGAGCTCATGAATGCCGCCCAGGAAGTGAATAATCATCGCGCCAGGGGCTGATTTCTTTGCCATCCCTTTGCCAAAAAAAGTAAAAGCCAGCAGCAGACCTAATCCCGGCCCGGGGTTGGAGGCCACCATAAAGAAGATGGATTTACCCGTTTCGGAAGCCTGCTGCATTCCCAGCGGATAATAAACACCCTGATCGATAGCGTTATTTAAAAACAGGATTTTTGCCGGTTCGTTAATCAGCGACAGCAGCGGCAAATAGCCCGCATGCACCAGTGCTTCAATACATTCTTTGATAAAGTTATTGGCAATTAACACCGCAGGGCCGATCACTTCAAATCCCAGCAGGCAGAGGAGCATGCCCGCAATACCCAGCGAGAAGTTGTTGATGACCATCTCAAAACCAGCGGGAATGCGTTTATCCAGCAGCCGATCGATGTGCTTAATCACCAGACCGCCAAGTGGCCCCATGATCATTGAGCCGAGGAACATAGGAATATCCGCGCCGATAATCACGCCGATAGTGCCGATCCCCCCCATCACCGCCCCACGTTTGCCGCCAACCAGGTGTCCACCGGTAGAGCCAATCATCACCGGCAATAAATAGGTGATCATCGGACCGACAATTTTGGCAAAATGCTCATTTGGCATCCAGCCGGTTGGAATAAATAATGCGGTAATAAATCCCCAGGCAATAAAAGCGCCAATATTCGGGATGACCATTGCAGTCAAAAAGCCCCCAAAAGCCTGGACCTTTGCACGAGCAGACTTGTGTTCCATAATAATGTCCTGTAAAGGAGAGAATAATTATGCGCGAGCGATAATATCCGCCAACTGCTTTTCTGACTTAGCGGTTAACAACGCCGACAGTTTATCTTCTTCACATAATAATTCGCTTAATGCCTGGATAGCGCCGATATGTGAATCCGCATCCGCCGCCGATAAACCAATGAGTAATTTCACGGGCTCATCGTCGTCGGCAAACTGCACTTCCTGTTTAAGAAGTGTTAATGACATACCTGTTTTTAAGGCACCGCACTCCGGACGGGCATGAGGCATCGCTACACCCGGAGCGAGAATGTAATAAGGACCATTAGTGAGCGTCGAGGTTTTAATTGCTTCAATATAACCAGCGTTAATATAATGATTTTGCAGCAAAGACGACATGGACAAATCAATGGCTTCCTGCCAGTCCTTTGCTGCGGATTTTATTGATATTGAGGATTCAGGGAAATAATCAATTAACCGCATATATCATCCTTATTTTATTTTTAGGGTACAACGTATCGCTAAAAACAAAATACGCCTGCGGTAAAATGAAATCAAACGGGGAGAAAATGGCGAGCGTGTCAGAACGCATTTTAATAAAACGAATGAAAACATATCGTTAAAAACAAGAAATAAAAAAGCAAGTCTATATATGTGATATTCATTGCAAATTACACATATTATGACTTTACGTATTTGTGATGGGAATCACCAAATATATGTTGTTAACACAAAAAAATACCATCGAAATAAAAACGGGCCGCCTTAGCGACCCGTTTTGCCTCACTGGGAGAGTTACAGCAGTTCTTTCGCCTTAGCGACAACGTTCTCAACGGTGAAGCCGAACTCTTCAAACAGCTGTTCAGCCGGCGCAGACTCACCGAACGTGGTCATACCGACGATAGCACCGTTCAGGCCCACGTATTTGAACCAGTAGTCAGCGATACCCGCCTCCACCGCCACGCGAGCGGAGACCGCTTTAGGCAGTACGGATTCGCGGTACGCGGCATCCTGCTTGTCGAACGTATCGGTAGATGGCATAGAAACCACACGCGCTTTCACGCCTTCAGCAGTCAGTTTTTCCCATGCGGCAACGGCCAGTTCAACTTCAGAACCGGTAGCGATGAAGATCAGCTCAGGCTGGCCTGCGCAATCTTTCAGCACGTAACCACCGCGCGCGATGTTTGCCAGCTGCTCTGGGGTACGCTCCTGCTGCGCCAGGTTCTGACGGGAGAGGATCAGTGCGGTCGGGCCATCATGACGCTCAACGCCGTATTTCCACGCCACCGCAGATTCAACCTGGTCACATGGACGCCATGTGCTCATGTTCGGGGTCACGCGCAGGGAAGCCACCTGCTCTACTGGCTGGTGGGTAGGACCGTCTTCGCCCAGACCGATGGAGTCGTGGGTGTAGACCATCACCTGACGCTGTTTCATCAGCGCAGCCATACGCACGGCGTTACGTGCATATTCCACAAACATCAGGAAGGTAGAGGTGTACGGCAGGAAGCCACCGTGCAGAGCGATACCGTTGGCAATCGCGGTCATCCCGAATTCACGTACACCGTAATGGATGTAGTTACCGGCAGTGTCTTCGTTGATTGGCTTAGATCCGGACCACAGGGTCAGGTTTGATGGCGCCAGGTCAGCGGAGCCGCCGAGGAATTCTGGAAGCAGAGGGCCAAACGCTTCGATCGCATTCTGAGATGCTTTACGGCTGGCGATCTTGGCTGGGTTCGCCTGCAACTTCGCGATGAACTCGTTCGCTTTCGCGTCGAAGTCAGACGGCATGTCGCCTTTCATACGACGGGTGAATTCAGCCGCTTCCTGAGGGAAGGCTTTCGCGTATGCCGCGAACTTCTCGTTCCAGGCCGCTTCTTTCGCCTGGCCCACTTCTTTTGCATCCCACTGAGCGTAGATCTCAGATGGGATTTCGAATGCAGGGTGTTTCCAGCCCAGAGCTTCACGGGTCAGTGCGATTTCCGCGTCGCCCAGCGGCGCGCCGTGGGAGTCGTGCGTACCCGCTTTGTTCGGCGAACCGAAGCCGATGATGGTTTTGCACATCAGCAGAGACGGTTTGTCCGTCACAGCGCGCGCTTCTTCTACTGCACGTTTAATCGAGTCAGCATCGTGGCCATCAACGCCGCGCACAACGTGCCAGCCGTAGGCTTCGAAACGTGCGGCGGTGTCGTCAGTGAACCAGCCTTCAACATGACCGTCGATGGAGATGCCGTTGTCGTCGTAGAACGCAACCAGTTTACCCAGCTTCAGGGTGCCTGCCAGGGAGCACACTTCGTGAGAAATGCCCTCCATCATGCAGCCGTCGCCCAGGAAGGCGTAGGTGAAGTGGTCAACGATGTCGTGGCCAGGACGGTTAAACTGCGCCGCCAGGGTCTTCTCTGCAATCGCCATCCCTACGGCGTTAGCGATGCCCTGACCCAGCGGACCGGTAGTGGTTTCAACGCCAGCGGTGTAGCCCACTTCCGGGTGACCTGGAGTTTTGGAGTGCAGCTGACGGAAGTTTTTCAGCTCTTCGATTGGCAGATCGTAGCCAGTGAGGTGCAGCAGGCTGTAGATCAGCATAGAGCCGTGGCCGTTAGACAGCACGAAACGGTCGCGGTCTGCCCATGCCGGGTTCTGCGGGTTGTGGTTAAGGAAATCACGCCACAGGACTTCGGCGATGTCAGCCATGCCCATAGGGGCGCCCGGGTGGCCGGATTTGGCTTTCTGTACTGCGTCCATGCTCAGCGCACGAATAGCATTAGCAAGCTCTTTACGTGAGGACATTTTAACTCCAGATCGGACTGTTAAAGGCCATGCCCTTGACGACAGCGCGTTTTGGGCTACGCCGGAAAAAAGTGCCAACAATGTAACCCAAGCCGCAGGGCATGTACATGGACCATTCTTTTGCAGCTTAAGAAATCTCTGGATCATGCTCGCATGTTGCGCAATCTGCTCGCCCGCCTCTGTCGATATTCCTTATACTTAGCCCGACACCGGCTTCGTTGACGGTGCATTTTTCGGAATTAATTCAGATTAACGAGTACGGAAGCAACATCATGAAAATGCGTGCAATCGGGCTGGCTGTGGGAACAACGCTCCTGCTAAGCGGCTGTCAGAATATGGATTCTAACGGCCTGATGACCTCAGGCGCAGAAGCTTTTCAGGCCTACTCATTGAGCGATGCGCAGGTGAAAGCGCTGAGCGACGAGGCCTGTAAGGATATGGATGGAAAAGCTACGCTTGCCCCGGCAAACAGCACCTACACGCAGCGTCTGAACAAGATTGCTTCCGCGCTGGGCGACAACATTAACGGTCAGCCGGTGAACTACAAGGTGTATATGGCGAAAGACGTCAACGCCTTTGCGATGGCGAACGGCTGTATCCGCGTTTACAGCGGCCTGATGGACATGATGACCGACAACGAAGTGGAAGCGGTGATCGGCCATGAAATGGGTCACGTTGCACTGGGTCACGTGAAGAAAGGGATGCAGGTTGCGCTGGGCACCAATGCCGTGCGCGCAGCGGCGGCCTCTGCGGGCGGCATCGTCGGCAGCCTGTCCCAGTCGCAGCTGGGCGACGTGGGCGAAAAACTGGTGAACTCGCAGTTCTCCCAGCGTCAGGAGTCGGAAGCGGATGACTACTCTTACGATCTGTTGCGCAAACGCGGCATCAATCCATCGGGTTTAGCTACCAGCTTCGAAAAACTGGCGAAACTGGAGGAGGGCCGTCAAAGCTCCATGTTTGACGATCACCCGGCTTCGGAAGAGCGTGCGCAGCATATTCGCGACCGTATGGCGGCAGACGGAATTAAATAATTTCAGAAGGAGGCAGTTTTGCCTCCTTTTTATTTCGCATGAATTGTTAACTTAAAAGCACGTATCGATAACACCCCTGAAAGCCCCGCCAAATCTACCCTGCCACTCTGAAATGTCTGGTCACATAATTATTGCAAAGGTTACTTTTTCCGGTAATTATCTCTTCCGCAGTTATTCAAATTAATATATCCAGACAGAGACGTTCCCTCCGTGAAAAAAGAATTATCATTAATTGCTTTAAGTTTATTTGCCGCATTACCTGCCGCCGCAAGCCAGCAATCCGACAGCAAGGGTTTTATTGACGACAGCCATCTGGATCTGTTTTTACGCAATGCGTATATCAGCCGCGACTACCATCAGGGCCAGCAGGACAAAGCCGAATGGGGTCAGGGGATCATCGCCACGTTTGCATCCGGCTATACCGAAGGGCTGGTGGGCTTCGGCGTGGACGGTATCGCGCAGTATGGCGTGCGTCTGGACGGTGGCCGCGGCAAGAGCGGCGCGGGCGGCATCGACTTCTTTAAGCAGGAAGACGACGGCCGGGCAAAATCCGATCTGGCAAAGTTTGGCGCAACCGCCAAAATGCGCATCTCCAATACCGTACTGAGCTACGGGAATCAGCGCCCTGAGCTGCCCATCGTGAATGCCGACAGCTCCCGCCTGCTGTTTGAAAGCTACACCGGCACCATGCTAACCTCGAAAGAGATCGACGGTCTGGAAGTCAACGCCGGTTACTTCACCGACGAGCAGCGTAAAAGCGATGACCGCCACGACAGCGGACTGAAGAGCCTCTCCTTCGGCGGTGCGAGCTATCAGTTTAACGACCAGTTCAGCGGCGCGCTGTACGCCTCTCATAACGAAGAGGTGATGAACAAGCAGTACCTGGGCATGAACTTCAAACAGCCGTTCAGTACCGGGCAGCAGCTGGTGCTCGACTTCAACGGCTATAACTCCCGTCTCGACCAGCATTACGCGGACAGCCTCGACACGGGCCGCAGCAACACCATCTGGAGCCTGGCGGCGAGCTATATCTGGGACATTCACACGTTCAAAGTGGCGTACCAGCAGAGCAGCGGCAGTACCGGCTACAACTACGGCGGCTATCGCGACAAAGGCGGCGTGGGTGACGGCGGTAACACCATCTGGCTGGCGAACTCCTACTGGTCTGATTTCAACGGCGAAGATGAACGTTCCTGGCAGGCATCCTACGGTCTGGACTTTGGCGGCCTTGGTTTACCGGGCCTGAGCTGGACCACCGCCTACGTGCGCGGCGATAACATCAAAACCTCTGAAACCAGCAATGGCAAAGAGCACGAGTGGTTTAACCAGATCCAGTACCAGGTGCAGGATGGCCCGGCGAAAGATCTGAAGCTGAAGCTGCGCTACTCCGTACTGCGCGTCTCCAGCAACGCCAGCGAGTACAACGTGGGCGGGGACGAGATCCGCGCTTACGTGGAATACCCGTTTAACGTGTTCTGATTTACCCCCTCACCCTAACCCTCTCCCAAAGGGAGAGGGAACGCTGTCACCCTCTCCCTTTGGGAGAGGGCTGGGGTGAGGGCTTCAGACCGCACTGCACTTCTAGTAAAGCGTCTTCTGCGGCGGCCCCGCAAACTTAAGGGCGCCAATCTGCCCCATCCGCACTTCCACAACCGACGGCCCCGGCATCGCCAGCGCCTCCGTCATCACCGCATCAAAATCCTCTGCCCGCTCAACGCTCCACGCCTGAAGGCCAATCGCCTGCGCCAGCAGGGTAAAGTCCGGCGTATGCAGCGCGTTATAATACTGACGCCCGCCGAAATACTTATCCTGAATACCGCGCATCACCCCGTAGCCGCCGTCGTTCATGACCAGCAGCGTCACGTTGGCTTTCTCCTGCGCCAGCGTCGCCAGCTCGCCTAAATTGAGGCTCAGGCCGCCGTCGCCCACCAGCCCCACCACCTTGCGCTGCGGGTTGGCAATCGCGGTGCCGATCGCCATCGGCAGCCCCATACCAATCGCCCCGGCGAGGGAGTGAATGTTCATCATCGGACCGTTAGCCCTGAACAGGCGGCTACCCCACAGGCTGCCGGACACGGTGATATCGCGCACCAGCAGGCCATCTTTCGGCAGCGCTTTCTCGATGGCATCGTTGAGCTTCGCGTAGGCGCCGCACTGCTCGCGCAGCCCCTGTTCGGCTTGCTCAACCGCCTGCTGCACCTGCGTATCCCACTGTGCGTTGCCCCACTCGCGGCCCTGAATTTTGTCTGCAAGCGCGCCAAGCACCGCTGAACAATCGGCTATCAACGTGCTATCCATCAGGTAGTTACGGCTTGCTGCCGCCGGGTCGATATCGATCTGCACCCGCGGGGAAGGCAGCTCAAGCGTCCAGGAACGGGTTTCGTTGCTGCGCAGGCGAGAACCGGCCACCAGCGTAAAATCGCACTGCGCGATCAGCGCCTCCACCGACGGCGAGTTGTGAAACGCCCGCAGGCTGGCGCGGTGGCTGTCCGGCAGCACGCCGCGCGCATGGGTGCTGGAAATCACGGTGATGCCCGCATCCGCCAGCGTTTTCACCGCCTCAGCGCTGCCCAGCGCCCCGCCCCCCAGCCACAGCAGCGGCTGTTTCGCCTGTTTGAGCTGCGCCCACAGCGCGTCAACCATTCCGGTATCCACGGCTGGAACCGATGCCGGTTTAACCGGTTTAGTCACCAGCGACAGCGGAATTTTGGCGCCCTGAATATCAATCGGGATTTCCACCGAGACCGGTCCGCACGGCGGGGTCTGCGCGTCCTGGATAGCTTTATGCAGAATCGCTATCGCCTGATTCGCATTGCTGATGCGGTACGCCCGTTTTGAGCTGGCCTTCAGGAAGGTCAGCTGGTCACGGGTTTCATGGATAAACCCGGTGTCGGCGTCCAGCCAGGCTTTCTCAACCTGCCCGGTTAAATGCAGCAGCGGCGTGCAGGCATTCATGGCTTCCACCAGCGCGCCTACCGCATTACCCGCCCCCGCGCCGGTGCTGGTCAGCGCCACGCCGAGGTCGGAAAAGCGCCCGTGGGCATCGGCCATGGTGACGGAACCGGCTTCACCGCGCGCGGGCACAAAGCGGATATTGCCCCGCTGCCCAACCGCATCCGCGATCGGCAGGTTGTGAATAGAGATGACGCCGTAGATGGCCTCAACCTGATACTGCTCCAGCGTTCTGGCGATGGCGTCGCCGACGGTTATCATTTCGCTCATTGCTCACCCTTTCTCAGTCGCACCAGTGGTTGACGCTGTTACCCGTCGCCAGATAAATGCTCTTTTGTTGCATCCAGGCTTTCAGCCCCTGAATACCCTTCTCGCGGCCCAGACCGCTCTCTTTAAAGCCCCCGAACGGGGTCGAAATCGCAAAGACTTTGTAGGTGTTGATCCACACCGTGCCTGCCTCCAGCTGCTCGCTGAGACGCAGGGCGCGCCCGGTATCGCGCGTCCAGATCCCCGCCGCCAGGCCGTAAACCGAGTCGTTCGCCTCGCGGATAAGCGTGGCTTCATCGGCAAACGACATCGCCACCAGCACCGGGCCGAAGATCTCCTCCTGACAGGCGCGGGCGCTGTTGCTCAGCCCTTCGATAATCGTGGGCTGGAAAAAGCTGCCGTTTGCCAGAGCGGGATCGGCGGGGATCTCGCCGCCGCACAGCACGCGGCCCCCTTCACGCTTCGCCAGTTCGACGTACTCGATCACGCTCTGGCGATGTTTTTCGCCGATCAGCGGTCCGACATGCACGCCGTCGGTAAACGGGTGTCCGACGCGCAGCCCGCGAGTTAATTCCAGCAGCCTCGCCATCAGCGGGGCGTAAATGCTCTCGTGGATAAACAGCCGCGATCCGGCGATACACGCCTGCCCCGCCGAGCTGAAAATGCCATAGCAGATCCCGCGCGCGGCCTGTTCGATATCAGCATCCTCCAGCACGATGGTCGGCGATTTGCCGCCCAGCTCCAGCGAGGCCGGGATCAGTTTTTCCGCCGCCACGTGCGCCAGATGGCGGCCCGTGGTGGTTCCACCGGTAAAGGAGATTTTGCGCACGCGAGGATGGCGCGCCAGCGCATCGCCAATCACCGAGCCTTTGCCCGGCAGCACGCTCAGCAGCCCGGCGGGCAGCCCGGCCTGTTCAAAAATCCGCGCCAGCTCCAGCGCCATCAGCGGCGTGGCTTCGGCCGGCTTGAGGATCACCGCGTTTCCGGCGGCAATCGCCGGTGCGACCTTCTGCATTTCGCTGGCAATCGGCGAGTTCCACGGCGTGATGGCCGCCACCACGCCAAGGGGCTCGTAGCGGCTCAGCGTCAGCAGATCCGGCTGGCGCGGCGTGGGCAGTTCCCCTTCCAGCAGCTCGCAGGCGGCGGCAAAGTAGCGCGCCGTTCCAGCCGCGCTCATCACCAGCCCGCGCGCTTCCGCCAGCGGCTTGCCGTTATCACGGCTCTGCATCTGCGCCAGCGCGTCGATGCGGGATTCAATGAGATCGGCAACCTTATGCAGGATCTTCGCGCGCATATGCGGCAGGCTGTTACGCCATGCGGGATCGCGCCAGGCGCGCTCTCCGGCGTCTACCGCCTCCTCCAGGTCATCCAGACTGGCGGCGTTCAGCGTCGCGTTGATCGACCCGTCTGCCGGGAAGTGGCTCTGCATCGGGTTGCCGCCGCCGTGTCGCCACTGGCCGCCGATAAAAATCTTCAGATCGTCCATCGTCTCTCCTCAGCTCAGGGCCAGCTCGCGGCAGGCGCGCACCGCGCTCAGTGCCGCCAGGGTGGAGGTTTTAGGATTAGAAGCCAGCGGCAGTCCGCTCAGCTCCAGATGAAACTCGCCGAACAATCCTTCCACATGGAGCGTGTGGGTGTTACGTTTCGTTGCCGGGTCAACCATCAGCTGCACGCGGGTGTCGTCCATCCCGACGCCGCCGAGCGCCACGGTCGCCGCCACGTTGGCGTTCGCCGGGAACAGCCGCGCCGCCTCGCGGGCGCTGCCTTCAAAAAAGACCTTTGCCTCTGACACCGCATTCAGATCGATAAGCTGCTCGGCATAGCTGCCGCGCCAGCTGGCCGGGCTTTTGCGCGACTGATAGGTAACGCGCTCAAGGCCGCCCTCTTTCGCCGCCGCCAGCCCGTCGATACCGGCCACCGCACCGGAAAGCAGGGTCATTTTTCCGCCCGCAGCAAGCAGACGCTGCTCCAGCGCGCTGTCCGCCAGCGCGCCGGTGGAAATGACGGCCAGATGCCAGCCGCGACGCAGGATCTCTTCCCCGTACTGGGCCACCGCCTGCTGGCTGGCGCATTCCAGCACCAGATCCGGCGTTTGTGCGCACGCCATCGGCGACGTCAGCGCCTCAACCGCATCGCCAAACTGGTCGTGAATGGCGGCATGGTGAGACGCGCGCGCCACGATCCAGCCGATAGCCACGCCGGCGGGCAGGCGCTCAATCACCGCCTGCGCCATGGCGCCAAAACCAATCAACATTACCTTTTTCATGATGTGTCCTTACAAATGGCGGCAGAAGCCGCCGGAAACGTCCAGCGCCGCGCCGGTGGTAAACGAGGCCAGCGGCGAAGCGAGGAACAGCAGCGCCTGCGCGGGCTCCTGCGGCTTGCCGAGGCGCGCCATCGGAATGCCGCGCTTGCGCGCGATATCCGCCGTCCACTCCGGCCAGCTCTGGCTTTTGTCCGCCCGGTTTTCAAAGCGGCGCTGCCACTGGCCGGATTCCACCATGCCGAGCAGAATGGAATTGACGC
Organism: Enterobacter cloacae complex sp. 302F9; assembly: GCF_050030335.1. Lineage (NCBI taxonomy): Bacteria > Pseudomonadati > Pseudomonadota > Gammaproteobacteria > Enterobacterales > Enterobacteriaceae > Enterobacter > Enterobacter cloacae complex sp. 302F9. The sequence continues at coordinate 3,929,100 of NZ_JBLGUC010000001.1, forward strand.
GAATACCTTTGCCCACCAGCTCTTTCGACAGCGTCAGCGTCATGTTCAGCAGCGCGGCACGAGCGGCAGAGGTGGCGATCATGTGCTCCTCCGGCTGTAGCGCCAGCAGGGAGTTCACGCAGGTAACAGAGGCAATGTCGGACTGCTCCAGCAGAGGCTGAAACGCCTGCACCGGGTTAATCACCCCGAACAGTTTGAGTTCGGCTTCGTGCAGCCACGCCTCGCGCGGGGTGTCATGGAAGTGCGCCACGTAGCCCTGCCCGGCGTTGTTGATCAGCATATCCGCCGCGCCAAAGCGCGCCTGCACCGCATCCGCAAAGGCCTGAACTTCGTCGGCGTTCAGCACGTCGCAGCGGTAAGCGAAAATCTCCCCGTGGGGAAATTCGTTTTGCAGCGTCGCATGGGCGCTGGCGAGCCGGTCCGGGTCACGGCCGCAGAAGGCGACTTTCGCCCCTTCACCCAGCAGCAGGCGCAGCGTTTCAAAGCCAATGCCGGAAGAACCGCCGGTAACGACCGCTACGCGCCCGTCAATTTGTGCATTCATCGCGCACCTCTTCGTTAATGCGTAAAAGCTGTTGGTTGAAAAACGCGTCGTTATCGAGATAGCTGGCGTGCCCGGCCTGCGGAATGGCGATAAACGGCATGCCGTAGCGCAGCGCCAGACCCTGAATCAGTTCCGGCTGGGTGATGGCATCCTGCTCGCCGCACCAGACTTCAAACGTGCCGGAGTAGCGTTTAAGCCAGCCGTGAATGTCGTCATGTGCCAGCATCCACGCGGCAGCGAGGTAGCCTTCCGGGCGCAGCGCCCGCATGCCCGCCGCGACGGTGGCGATATCTTCCGCGCGCGCGCCGGAGCGCAGCAGCTTCGCGGCGCGGGTCTGGGCGAGGATGTCGCCCCCCAGCGCCATCTGCTGCTCGCGGTTGCGCCAGACCTGCTCCCGCTGCTCCGGCGCGGCATTGCCGTACCCCTGCGCGGCGTCGGCCAGCACCAGATGAATGACGCGATCCGGGAACTTTGCCGCAAAGGCGCTGGCCACCAGCGCCCCCAGGGAATGGCCGACCAGCACTGCCTGCCAGACACCAACGCGATCCAGCATGGCCGCCAGCGCGTCGGCGTAATCCCCCGCGTTTGCCCGCGCTACGGCCAGCATCGGGCTTTCGCCGTAACCGGGCATGTCCCACGCCAGCACGCGAAAACCGTTCTGCGCCATCTGCTTGTGCCAGGAAGCGGCGCCGGAGCTGATCCCGTGCAGCAGCATCAGCGGAATGCCGCTTCCCTGTTCACGAAAACCCGTCATCATGCCCCCCTTAGTTCCGCTTCACTTTGGAAAGCGGATGGTCGGACGGATAGGTTGGGATTTCCGGCTTGTTGGTCCCCAGCATGACGCACATCAGCGCTTCTTCTTCGCCGTGGTTAAACAGGCCGCGATAGATGCCCGGCGGAACGGAGATCAGGTCACGTTCACGCAGCACGGTTTCGGTGTAGTTGTCGCCGTCCTGGATCATCAGCGTGATCTGCCCCTTGAGCATGAAGAACACCTCTTCCACGTCGTCGTGCAGGTGCAGCGGCCCTTCGCACTTCGACGGCAGCACCATGGTGGAGAAGGTAAAATGGTCCGCCTGCACGGTGTTGGTGTCGTTCGCCACGCCGGTTGCGCCGGTGCCGATGTAGCGCATCTGCGCCCGGCGGTATTTCGGGTCAAAATCGGCCTGGAACTTCAGCGCGTTCCAGTCGTATTTACGGCCTTCGAAGCGCGCGATACGCGACTCCACCCACTCTTCCATCGTCAGATGGTCAGGTTTGATGCCCGTTTTGTTGGTTACGGTTGAATCAGTCATGACACTCTCCTCAGTAACGTCTCAGCAGCGGCAGTAACAGGACGCAGCCCACCGCCGCCATTACCGCCAGAAAAATCAGCCCGGAATCCATGCTGTGGGTGAAGGCGATAAGCGCGCCCATCACCGCCGGCGACAGCGCGCCCGCAAAGTTTCCCAGCCCGTTGAAGATGCCGCCCGCCGTGGCGCTCACCCGGGGATGGGTGGCCTTCGCCAGCAGGGCGAAAATGTTGGGTGCGCCGGTGCCCCACATGAAGGTGCTGAAGCTCATCGCCGCAATGATGGCGAGCGGGGTATCGAGGTGCATCACCGCCGCCAGCCCCACTGCCGCCCCCGCCATCGAGATAAAGCAGGCCGCCGCGCGCTTATCGACCCTGTCCGAGAGCCACGCGCCAATCACTTCCCCCGCCAGCATGGCGATGAACGGCATCGACGACAGCCAGCCTGCATGCTCCAGATGAATGCCTTTGCCTTTGATCAGGTAGCCCGGCAGCCAGCCGTTGATGCCCCACAGGTAGGTCAGGAAAGCGATGTTAAAGATGCAGATGATCCAGAAGTGCGGGCTGACAAACAGCTCGCGCCGCGCCGCGCGCCGCTCGTCCCGGGACGCCTGCGAGGTGCCGGGTTTTGCCTCCAGGCGGATCCCGCGCAGACCAATGCGCACAAAGATAAGCACCGGCACGGTAAGCATGGCCATCACAAAGAAAGTGCTCTGCCAGCCGAAGGTGTTCAGCAGCCAGAGGGAAAGCGGGAAACCAATCGCCGCGCCAACCGGGGTGCCCAGCAGCCACAGCATGGTGGCGCGCGCCTGCAAATGCTGCGGGAAGTTGTGACGCACGATGGCGAAAGCCAGCGGGAACAGCGGTCCTTCCGCCACGCCCAGCAGAATACGCAGGACGATCATCAGCGTGTAGTTATGGGTAAAGCCCATCGCCACCATCAGCACGCACCACACCGCCATCATCCCGGTGAGCAGGCGCAGCGGCGCGATTTTGTCGCCTAAACCGCTTAAAAACACCGATGAGAAGCCATAACTCAGCAGGAAAGCGCTCATCAAAATGCCGAGACGCGTGGTGTCGAAATCAATGCCCATCGCCTGCTGAAAATGGGTATCCGAAAAGAGCGCCGCGATGCTGATTTTGTCGAAAAACGCCAGCAGCACGCAGGCCAGCAGCGACAGCGGGATGGCCCAGCGCACCGCTTTTTCGGGCGTGCGGGTCCCCTCACCGCTCGCCTCAACCGGCGCGGTGTTAGTCTCTAGTGTGGTCATCTCTCCCCCTACGGGTGCGGGTTAGCTATCGCAGTGACATCAGTGAAAAGGTCGGGTCGGCGAGCGGCACGTCGGACAGATCCCGCCCCGCCGCCATCCAGCGCTTCGCCAGCTTGACGGTACGCGCATCGTCGAACGCCACCAGCTGCGTCAGCCTCCCGTTGTCGTCCAGCGAGAAGTACAGCGCCTCTTCACGCACGACCGTTCTGCTGCCTGGCTGCGGAATACCGAGGATCTGAATATTGTGCTGATATTGATCCGACCACAGCCACGGCGCGTCGTCGTAACCTGGCGCATCGGGGTTGAGCATCGCTTTCGCCGTCGCCGCAGCCTGATTCTGGGCGAAGGCCCAGGACTGGATGCACAGCCCGTAGTGATGGTGCTGGGCGACATCTCCTGCGGCAAAGATGAACGGATCCGACGTGCGTCCCTGGGCATCAACCACGATCCCGCGCCCGGTTTTCAGCCCCGCATCGCGCGCCAGCTCCAGATTGAGATCGACGCCGATCCCGACCACGACTGCATCAAAGGTTTCACGCTGGCCGTCGCAGTGGATGACCGGCAGGCCGCCGTCGTCCTCCAGCTCCAGCGTACCGCAGCCGGTACGGATATCCACGCCCCGCTCGCGGTGAAGGGCCTCTAAGCGCTGCGATACTTCGCCGCTCACCGAGCGCATGCAGAGCGCGGGCTGCTGCTCGAACAGGGTGACCGCCACGCCGCTTTTCCGCGCCGAGGCAGCAATCTCCAGTCCGATCCAGCCGCCGCCGACGATCGCCAGTTTTTTACTTTCCGCCAGACGACTTTTCAGGCGCTGCGCGTCCTGCCAGTGGCGCAGGGTATAGACCTGCGGATGGCTGGCCCACGCCTGCGAAGGCAGGCGCGCCCGACCGCCGGTAGCGATTAAAAGGATGTTGTAACTAAGATGCTCGCCGTTGCTAAGAACGACTTTTTTCTCATCGCGATCGACAGATTCAGCGCGCAGCGGCCGGTACCAGGCCAGGTTCAGCGCCTGCTGCACCTCGTCGCTAAACAGCCTTGGGAGCGCCGCGTCCGGCTCCAGCAAAGACGCTTTTGACAGCGGCGGGCGCTCGTAGAAATCCCACTCTTCTTCCGCTACCACGCAAATCTCGCCGTCGAAACCCTCATCGCGCAGGGTTTTCGCCGCCCAGCCGCCCGCCTGGCCGCCGCCGATAATGACAATGCGCGACGTCATACCGCCTCCGGCTTTTTCTGCTGGCGGCGTGTGTCATGGTCAATCCCGCCTTCCACCGCCCACTCGGTAAAGGAGACCAGGGAATGCTCCAGCTCACGCGGCTGCCAGTTTTCCGTCAGATAATCATCGTTGGTGTAATACTCAAACGCCCCGCCGGTCGGGCTGTTGACGTACCAGAAGTACGCCGACGACACCGGATGACGGCCCGGCCCGATAAAGGTGCTCCAGTCATGTTTATTCATCGCGATACCGCCGCCGATCACCTCGTGGATGTCGCGCACGGTGAAGGCCACGTGGTTGAGGCCGCGCTTGCGGTTCGGCAGTTGCAGCAGGAACAGGTTGTGATGGCCGCCGCGCACGCCGCAGCGCAGGAACACGGCGCGGTTGATATAGCGGTCCGAGACCTGGAAGCCGAGCACCTCGCGGTAGAATTTCTCCACTGCCGCCAGCTCTTCCACGAAGAACACCACATGCCCCACGTTGATCGGCTGGGCGCGATCGTAAACCGGGCTGGGGGTGTCGATACGGCGGGCATCGCCCCACTGGTTAATCGGCTCGACGTTCAGTTCCACGTCAGTTTGCTGGGTCACCTGCACGCGCAGCGTCATGCCGTTCGGGTCCAGGCACTCCAGCGCGTCGCCCACTTCACGAAAACCTGGCTGTTGCGCCAGCTTCGGGCGCAGCGCGTCCAGATCTGACTGGCTGGCAACCGCCCAGGTCATGCGGCGCAGGGTGTTACCCGCTTCAAACGCGGGCGGCAGGTCGGGGCTGTCGATCGGGTTAAGCTCCACGCGCGCGCCGCTCAGGGTGGTGAAACGCTGGCCGCTGGCATCGCCCGTCAGGCCAAAATCACGCATAAATTTGGCGCAGTGCGTCAGGTCTTCCACACCAAATTCCAGCTTTTCAATTCCGGTTACACTCATCGTTCGTTGCCTCATCTGGCCCAGATTGGGCGTAAAACATGCCCGACGCAGTCAAGCGCCTGACGTTAACTCACTGATTTAACTGGCCTGTGACAAATACCCTAAGAAGCCAGAAATTTTATCCGCCGCGAGGCGAACCTCGTTTTGCAGGCGCTCGCGGTCGCTCTGCGGGATCTCCTCCGACGGCACCAGAATGCTGACCACCGCCGCCACGCGGCCGCTTCGGTCATACACCGGGTAGACGATGGAGGAGATGCCGTGGCGGAAGAAGGATTCGCCGATGACATACCCGCAGGCTTTGTCCTGCTGCACCATCTGCCACAGGGCTTCACGGTCGTAAAGCTGCCCCGGCGTGTTGCCCGGCAGACGCTCATGCGGGAACAGCTGTTCGAAATCAGCGCGGGAAATATCGGTCAACAGCATGCGGCCGAGCGAGGTGCAGTGCACCGGCAGGCGGGTACCAATGCTGACCTGGTTGATGCGCGACCCGGCGGCGCTGACGCGGGCGATGTAGATAATGTCGCGCCCGTCGCGGATCGCCAGATGGCTGCTGCACTGGCTCACGTCGCGCAATTGCTCGATCACCGGCTGGCCGACCTGCGCCACGTCCAGCGAGGCGATGTACTCAAAGCCAAGACGCAGCACGTTCATGCCCAGCGAAAAGGTATTGGTGCGCGTGTTGCGCTCCAGAAATCCCATGTACTCCAGCGTCTGGACCACGCGATAGGCGGTAGCCTTCGGCATATCCACCAGCCGGTGCAGTTCGGCAAAGGTCAGATCGCGATGCTGCTCGCCAAAGGCCAACAGCAGCTGTAAACCGCGCTCCAGCCCCGGCACCAGATACTTCACTTCCTGATCGTTTGCCATCATCGCCCTACCTTAGTTAAAGACAAAACCGCCGTTGACCGGGATCAGCTGTCCGGTGATAAACCTCGACAGATCGCTTAACAGCCAGACCACGCTGCCGGTGACATCTTCCGGCTGCTGCGCGCCGGTTAACGCGCGTCCGTTTTCGTAGAGCTGATGCCGTTCGGCGGGGACATATTCCGTCGCCTCGACGCGGGTTAGCCCCGGTGCGATGGCGTTGATCCGGATACGTTTTTCCCCCAGTTCGCGCGCCATAGAACGGGTCATGGCAATCACGGCCCCCTTGCTGGCGACGTAGGCCATCAGGCGCGGCGCGCCCCACAGCGCGGTGTCGGACGCGACGTTCACAATGCCTGCCCCTTCGCGCAGCAGCGGCACGGCGGCGCGCGTCACCAGCCAGGTGCCTTTGACATTGACGCTCATCACCCGATCCCAGAGATCCGGATCGTAATCAAGCATGTTTTTGCCGCCCACGCCCGTTGCCATCGCCGCGTTGTTGACCAGGCCGTCAATCTGCCCTTGCTCGCCAATGGCGCTGAACACCTGGTCGATAGAGTGCTGATCGGCCAGATCGATAACGTGCGATTCGATCGCATAGCCCTGCTCGCGCAGCCGGTGGGCACTCTCGGCCAGCTCGCCTTTGAGGATGTCGCACATCACCACCGCCGCGCCCTGCTCCGCGCAGGCCTGGGCAAAGTGGTAGCCCAGCCCGCGCGCGGCGCCGGTCACCACGATGCGCTTGCCGCTTAGCAGCCCATTCATCAGGCGGCTCCCTGCTGTGCTTCACGCATCGCCAGCTGCTCTTTGGCGGCCTTTTGCATCATGCGGCGCAGGCGCGAGAGGCCAACGTCGTGCTGATACAGGTATTCATGATCGCGCGCGTTTGGCGCCAGGCTTTCCAGCACCACACGGTCCTGCTCCAGCACTTCCCAGTGCAGTTTTTCCAGACGGTTGCGGTACATGAAGCGCCACATATCGCGCTGCCAGCCCTGCACGCGGCGGATGCGCCAGAAGAAGACGCGGCAGTTGTCGTTATCTTCCGGCACCACCATGCCGACGATAAAGAAGTGGCCGCCCGGTCCGAAGCGCTTCTTGTAAGGAATAGAGAGGCGCATCCAGCAGGTGCCGCTGTTGCCCAGCTCCACCCAGTCAAAATTGACGCCGCTCTGCCCTTTCTTCTCGAAAATAAAACCGGTTTTAGTCGGCTGGAGCACCATGTCGGCCTTGCGATCCCCTTCCGCCATCGAGTGCGACGAGGAGTGCAGATAGGTGCCGTGCATCGGGTCCATCACGTTTTCCAGCGCGTACTGGTAATTGCATTTCCACGCGGCGGTGCAGAGGAAGTTGCTGAAGTTTTCCGTGTCGGCGAGTTCATCCGGGAAGGTCAGTTCGTCCGGCTGCTGGTCCGCGGTGACGCCAAACCAGAGGAAGATGGCGCCGTGCGCCTCCTGCACGTTATAGCTGCGCACGCACTGCTGGCCGACCAGCGGGCATTTGTCCACGGCGGGCACGTCTTTCACCTCGCCGTTGCCCGCCACCTCAACGCCGTGATACCAGCAGGCAATGCGGTCCCCGAGGTTCCAGCCCATCGACAGGCGCGCACCGCGATGCGGACAGCGGTCCTCCAGCGCCTGAACCTGGCCATCTTTATTGCGCCAGACCACAATCTGCTCGCCCAGGCGGGTGATGCCCACCGGCGCAGACTGCACTTCCCAGCTCGCCAGCACCGGATACCAGAGGCCGCGCAGGCCTTTATCCAGATAATGTTGTACGGTCGTCGTCATCGCGTTGCCCTCAGTAGCCGTTAACCTGTAAGAATGCCTGGAAGCTGGCGTCGCTCCACGGCTCGCCCTGCTGGTCGTGCATACGCACCGCGTTCAGCCCGCTTACCAGCTCCGGCAAAGTTTCAACGCCCTGCTCGAAGAGATCTTCCAGCGTCGCAATCAGCTTCACTTCCCAGCTTTCCGGCTCGCGGCTGCGGGTCTGCCAGATCAGGTTGGTGTAATCACCCGGCTTATGAATGGCGCCATTACCGCCCTCTGCCGGCGGGGTAAACTGGCGGCTTTCCGGCAGCGCCGGGTTGTAGTTCAGCGTGTCGCTCATGCCACGGTCTCCTCAACGAAGGTAATCTGAATCTGGTTTTCAAAAACCCGAACCGGGTAACGATTGAGGTTGCGACCACCGGGGCCGTGCAGACACTGGCCGGTTTTGACGTCGAACACCGCCTCGTGCAGCGGGCATTCCACCTTGCCGTCTTCCACGAAGCCCTGACTCAGCAGGGCATAGGCGTGCGGGCATACGTCCTCCAGCGCGTAATATTCACCGTCGATCAGGTAAACGCCGATCTCTTTACCGTCGACGTTGCCGCTAAAAGGGAAATCTTCCTGTACTTGCTCTGCGTCACATACGCCTATCCAGCTCATCACGATCCTCCAGGCTTTTGTTTCATATATGAAACTCTGTTTCTTATTTAATACGGTCAATATAAAAGCGATGAATGTTTCGTCAAGCGACAATGTGACGAATTTGTTAATCGATCGGCAATTAATTAACTAAGTGTGCAAGGGATCACGAAAAAATGCAGCGATATGAAATTTTCATTATTGCAGCGTGAGAAATACGTTTTTTTAATGGTCTCTTATTTTCAATAAAAGATATTGACTTCTTTTCTTTTTACTCTCTAAAAATAAATGAACGTCACCTCTTTCGCGTTTCACCTGTGAAACGAATTTTTAATTTATCTTTAATAAACAAAGAGTTTCACAGGTGAATCATTTTAGCCCCGTGACAATCACATTGATGAAAAATATAAGTTACAAAAAACGTAAGGCGGACATGATGACGGCAAGATGGCAAGGCACGATTGCGCTTTTATTACTCATTATTATTTCCTACGTCGATCGGGTAAATATCTCGGTAATGATTTTAAACCCGGAATTTGCCGAACATTTTCAGTTAAATGAAAACAGAATGTTACAGGGCCTGCTCATGACCTGCTTTCTTCTGGGTTATGGATTTTCCGCTTTATTATTAACGCCGGTTATTGAAAGCAAACTTCATTATCGGCAGGGATTATTAAGCAGCATTGCGATTTGGGCCGCGGTCTGCGCGGCTTCACCTTTGCTCGGCTCGCTGACGGGAATGCTCTTCGCCCGCGTGATTCTGGGGATCGCGGAGGGACCGCTTTTTTCACTGAAAACGCGCTTTATCAGCGATAACTTTAGCGCGCAAGAGATCGGCAAACCCAACGCCGTGACCGCGCTGGGCGTCTCGCTCGGGCTGGCCGTGGGCTTTCCGCTGGTGACCTGGCTGATGTCGCATCTGGGCTGGGCCGGATCGTTTTATGCACTGGCGGCAATCAACCTTCTCCTCGGCGGCGGCTTAATCTGGCGTTTTCTGCCCGCGCCGCGCAAGCTCCCGACCGCGAAAAAGCCGGGGTTTGTTCACACCTTCACGTTGGCCTGGCAGACGCCGCTGCTGGGCTGGATCATGGTGGTTGAAATCGCCACCCTGAGCTATCTCTGGGGGAGCAGCGCCTGGTTACCCGCGTGGCTGCGTGACGAGCACCACTTCTCGCTGCATGCCACGGGCTGGCTTGCGGCGATCCCCTTCCTGCTCAGTCTGGGGTCAAAGTTTCTGGGTGGCGTGCTGCTCGATAAAATGCGTCCGGAACAGGCACCGGTACTGTTTGTGGTGGGCGGTACGTTGACGGCACTCTCCGTGATCGCACTGATGCTCAGCCATCAGCCCGCATGGCTGGCGCTCTTTATGCTGTCTGCCAACGTGTTCTGGGGGCTTCAGGGAGCGGCTATTCCTGCGGTAATCCAGCATCACGCCGCCCGGGACGCCGTGGGCAGCGCTTACGGCATAATCAATGGGATCGGCAATATCTGCGCGGCGTTTATTCCGCTGCTGATGGGGATGGTGATGAGATCGGTGGGGTCGGTCAGTTCAGGCTTTTCGGTGCTGGTCGTCTCGCAGGTTGTCACCCTGCTTGCCGGGGGAATGTTGCTGCTGCGCATGCGGCGCGCAGCAGCAATCAGCGCGTAAGGCTTATTCGCCTTTTTTCGCCGCCTGGATGTAGAGCATTTCCAGCGCCAGGGTCGCCGCGGCCAGCGCGGTGATCTCGGACTGGTCATAGGCCGGAGCCACTTCCACCACGTCCATCCCGACGATGTTCAGATCCTTCAGGCCGCGCACCAGCTTGATGGCGCGGTCTGATGTCAGGCCGCCGATCACCGGCGTACCGGTACCCGGTGCGAATGCCGGATCCAGGCAGTCGATATCGAAGGTCAGATAGACAGGCATGTCGCCGACGATCTGCTTAACCTGAGCCAGAATATCGTCCACGCCGCGATCGTTCACCTGGCCCGCGTCGAGTACGGTGAAGCCGTTGTCTTTGTCGAACTCGGTGCGGATGCCGATCTGCACGGAGTGGTTTGGATCGATCAGGCCTTCTTTCGGCGCGGTATAGAACATGGTGCCGTGGTCGAATTCACAGCCGTTCGCGTAGGTGTCGGTGTGCGCATCGAAGTGCACCAGCGCCATTTTGCCGAAGTGCTTCGCGTGGGCGCGCAGCAGCGGCAGGGTCACGAAGTGGTCACCGCCGAAGGAGAGCATGCGTTTACCGGCCGCCAGCAGCTTCTCGGCGTGCGCCTGCAATTTTTCGCTCATCTCACGCGCGTCGCCGAAGGCGTACACCAGATCGCCGCAGTCCACCACGTTCAGGCGCTCGCGCATGTCGAAGTTCCACGGGAAGCGGTTGTGCTCCCAGGCCAGGTTGGTGGAAACCTGACGGATCGCCGCCGGGCCATGACGTCCCCCCGCGCGACCGGACGTTGCCATGTCGAACGGTACGCCGGTGATCACCCAGTCCGCATCGCTGTCGTACGGCTGGAAGTTCATCGGAAGGCGTAAAAAACCAAACGCGTTAGATACCAGAGAGTTATCGTACTGATGACCTAAAGTGCTCATGTCCTGACCTCTTATAAAGTCGATACATTAAAAACAGATGAAAAAAAATCCCCTCCGCGTCGTTAAACCCGACGAGGAAGGGATTGATTCGTAAATCGCATATTGGGGCGAATTATCGCCGTTAATTCATACGGGTTCAAGTGAGTATAGCATTCTGCCGGATGGCGGCTTCGCCTTCTCCGGCGTACATTCGTAGGCCCGGTAAGCGCAGCGCCACCGGGCATCGGCGGCACAGCGGCCTGATGCCCTCACCCCGCCCCTCTCCCACAGGGAGAGGGGGGTTTTCTTACTCGTCTTCCAGATACGTATACCCGTACAGACCCGCTTCAAACTCTTCCAGGAACTGCTGCTGCAAGGCATCGTCCAGACCGGTGTTTTTCACCTGATCGCGGAACTGGGTGAGCAGTTTTTTCGGATCCAGTTGAACGTATTCGAGCATGTCCGCCACGGTGTCCCCTTCGTCGGACAGCTCAACCTCCACGCTGCCGTCAGGGAAGACAAACACGTCAACCGCTTCGGTATCACCGAACAGGTTGTGCATGTTGCCGAGGATCTCCTGATACGCCCCCACCATAAAGAAGCCCAGCATTGGCGGGTTCTCCGGATCGTACTCCGGCATTGGCATCGTCGTTGCGATACCGTCGCCGTCGACGTAGTGGTCGATTGCGCCGTCGGAGTCACAGGTGATGTCCAGCAGCACGGCGCGGCGTTCCGGGGCGTGGTTCAGCCCTTCCAGCGGCAGAACCGGGAACAGCTGGTCGATACCCCAGGCATCCGGCATCGACTGGAACAGGGAGAAGTTGACGTACATTTTGTCCGCCATACGCTCCTGCAACTCGTCGATAATCGGACGGTGCGCGCGGTTGCTCGGGTCGAGCTGTTTCTGCACTTCGTGGCACATATTCAGATAGAGCTGCTCGGCCCACGCGCGCTCTTGCAGGCTGAAGGTGCCTGACGAGTAGCCGACGTGAATATCGTGCAGGTCCATCTGGCTGTCGTGCAGCCATTCGCGCAGGGAACGACGCGTGCCCGGCTCGTGCATCTCCTGCCAGGTTTCCCACATGCTTTGCAGGGAACGTGGGGCATCGTCTGCCGGAGGCGTGGCTTCGGTGATTTCGCTACGCTCAACGCCGATGATGTTAGAGACCAGCACCGTATGGTGCGCGGTGACCGCGCGGCCGGATTCGGTGATCACCGTCGGGTGCGGCAGGCCGTGCTCTTCGCAGGCATCGCCAATCGCCCATATGATGTTGTTGGCATATTCGTTCAGGCCATAGTTTACCGAGCAGTCAGACTGCGAGCGGGTCCCTTCGTAGTCCACGCCCAGGCCGCCGCCCACGTCAAAGCACTGAATATTCACGCCGAGCTTATGCAGCTCAACGTAGAAACGCGCCGATTCGCGCACGCCCGTGGCGATGTCGCGAATATTCGCCATCTGCGAGCCGAGGTGGAAGTGCAGCAGTTGAATGCTGTCGAGACGACCGCGTTCGCGCAGAATTTCCACCAGCTGAAGCACCTGGTTCGCCGCGAGGCCGAACTTGGATTTTTCACCGCCGGAGGACTGCCACTTACCGGAACCCTGCGATGCCAGACGCGCACGCACGCCAAGGCGTGGGATCACGTTCAGACGCTCGGCCTCTTCCAGCACGATCGCGATTTCGGTCATCTTCTCGATCACCAGATAGACCTTGTGGCCCATCTTCTCGCCAATCAGCGCCAGACGAATGTATTCGCGGTCTTTATAGCCGTTACAGACGATCACCGACCGGGTCATGCCCGCGTGCGCCAGAACCGCCATCAGCTCCGCTTTAGAGCCTGCTTCCAGGCCCAGCGGCTCGCCGGAGTGGATCAGGGACTCAATCACGCGACGGTGCTGATTGACCTTGATCGGGTAAACGAGGAAATAGTCGCCGTTATAACCATACGATTCCCGCGCGCGTTTGAACGCGGCATTAATAGAACGCAGGCGATGTTGCAGGATCTGCGGGAAGCAGAACAGTGCAGGCAAGCGCTGACCCTGCGCTTCACGGGTTTTCACCAGTTTAGCGAGATCCACGCGCGCTTCCGGGACGTCCGGATCCGGGCAGACACTGATGTGGCCCAGCTCGTTAACGTCGTAGTAGTTATTGCCCCACCAGGCAATATTGTAAGTGCGCAGCATCTTGCTGGCTTCCTGGGAGCTCATCGCAACCTCCTGCATAGAACGTAGTACACCCTGTTCGCCTGCTGACGAAGGCGAAAGCGAAGACATGTCGTCAGACATAGCGAACCTCAACTCTTTGTATTAAGTGTAAAACAGTTGACTACTATCGCAGCGTTATACGGCGATAACAACCCATTAACGGCTCCATTTCCCAGCAGAGTATGCTGAAATCCAGACCGTGCGACCGGTTTCTTATTCATATCATTGTAAAACACGTATCCGAACTCTGTATGACAAGGTTCGGCGAAACCACGAGAAAACTCCTGTATTAACAAGAGCGCCCTTGTTCAGTTTTCACAAAGCGTGACCGGCTCTGGAATCCTGAGAAGCACCGAGATGGGTATAACATCGGCAGGTGTTTAGACCAGAAGTGCGGGTGGGAATCAAATGCGCGCCAGAACGGCTGCGCTGAATGAGCGGAAAACGATGGTTCATTATCTCGTATCACCTCCACGGCCGCCTCTGCTGAAACGGACCACAAGCCAAAGCTAAAAGTTCACTGCTTAACCCGGCTGGAAGTGGCGACACGATGTGTTCATCGAGCGCTTATTTTATATGAGCCGCGCGCCGCGTTTTATACCGAGAAGGTCGCTAAAAAGCAAAACAAAAATGCGCATGTTGCCAGCGTCGTCAGGAAAAATTTCCAGCAGCGTTTTCAACACAGTGAGAGGTGAGTCAAAAAAAACTGGAAATCGGGTGAAGAAGTGACCTAAAATAGACGTCCAGATGTTAATCCATCCATACCGATTAACACTCAGACTGCCAGTGTCAAAATCCTGTAGGCCTTGGTAGAATTATCTCCTATGGCTATTCCACACAGCAGCTTGAGCTAACCAAATTCCTCTTAGGTGAAATAAAACATGGCAAAACACCTGTTTACGTCCGAGTCCGTATCAGAAGGACATCCTGATAAAATTGCTGACCAAATCTCCGATGCGGTGCTGGATGCGATCCTCGCGCAGGATCCAAAGGCGCGCGTAGCGTGTGAAACCTATGTCAAAACCGGCATGGTTCTGGTTGGCGGTGAGATCACCACCAGCGCATGGGTTGATATCGAAGAGATCACCCGTAACACGGTGCGTGAGATTGGCTATGTACATTCTGATATGGGCTTTGATGCCAACTCCTGCGCCGTACTGAGCGCGATTGGCAAACAGTCTCCGGATATCAACCAGGGCGTTGACCGTGCCGATCCGCTGGAACAGGGCGCGGGTGACCAGGGCCTGATGTTCGGCTACGCAACCAACGAAACCGACGTGCTGATGCCAGCGCCGGTAACCTACGCCCATCGTCTGGTGCAGCGTCAGGCTGAAGTGCGTAAAAACGGCACCCTGCCGTGGCTGCGTCCGGATGCGAAAAGCCAGGTGACCTTCCAGTATGACGACGGGAAAATCGTCGGTATCGATGCAGTGGTTCTTTCCACGCAGCATGCGGAAGAGATTGACCAGAAATCCCTGCAAGAAGCGGTGATGGAAGAGATCATCAAGCCGGTTCTGCCAACTGAATGGCTGAGCTCTGCGACCAAATTCTTCATCAACCCAACCGGACGCTTTGTTATCGGCGGCCCAATGGGTGACTGCGGTCTGACCGGTCGTAAAATCATCGTAGATACCTACGGCGGCATGGCACGTCACGGCGGCGGCGCATTCTCCGGTAAAGATCCGTCTAAAGTTGACCGTTCTGCGGCGTACGCTGCACGTTATGTGGCGAAAAACATCGTTGCTGCCGGTCTGGCTGACCGCTGTGAGATCCAGGTTTCCTACGCCATCGGCGTGGCTGAGCCAACCTCCATCATGGTGGAAACCTTCGGTACTGAAAAAGTGCCTTCTGAACAGCTGACCCTGCTGGTGCGTGAGTTCTTCGACCTGCGTCCATACGGTCTGATTCAGATGCTGGATCTGCTGCACCCAATCTACCAGGAAACCGCAGCGTACGGTCACTTTGGCCGCGAACATTTCCCATGGGAAAAAACCGACAAAGCCGCCCTGCTGCGTGATGCTGCCGGTCTGAAGTAATCGACTGCCAGTAGCTTAAACAGGCCAGCCGTTGTGCTGGCCTTTTTTATGTCGGGTGGCGGCTATGCCTTACCCGACTTACGAGTAGTGAGTTTTTGTAGGCCGGGTAAGGCGCAGCCGCCACCCGGCAATGTTTGGAACCGTTTACACCTCACTCTCTATACCCCGCTTTCAGAATATTCTCTTTGCATGATCGCATTTCTTCTGCTGTTACATTCCCTTTCAGTTAAGTCTGAAATTTGTGCAAACGCGATGCACATCAATTAATTTACCTCTATATTTTCAAAGCTTTAATTATTTTTACGGTTACAAGCCAGTGTAACCGATTACACCGTTGTGATTTGACTCACATATTTTTATGAGCCGCTCACCTACTCTTAATATCGTAAAAACTGATAACCCAACTGGAGGGCATAATGCCTGACAATAATAAACAGGGGCGTACGTCCAATAAGGCAATGACGTTCTTCGTCTGCTTCCTCGCCGCTCTGGCAGGATTACTCTTTGGCCTGGATATTGGCGTAATTGCCGGTGCATTACCTTTCATCACCGATGAGTTCCAGATTAGCGCACACACTCAGGAATGGGTGGTTAGCTCCATGATGTTCGGTGCCGCCGTCGGCGCGGTCGGCAGCGGCTGGCTCTCCTTTAAGCTCGGGCGTAAAAAAAGCCTGATGATCGGCGCGATCCTGTTCGTTGCCGGCTCACTGTTCTCTGCCGCTGCGCCTAACGTTGAAGTGCTGATCATCTCCCGCGTGCTGCTCGGTCTGGCAGTGGGCGTGGCGTCTTATACTGCCCCGCTGTACCTGTCTGAAATCGCGCCGGAAAAAATCCGCGGCAGCATGATTTCCATGTATCAGCTGATGATCACCATCGGTATTCTGGGGGCTTATCTCTCGGATACCGCATTCAGCTACAGCGGCGCATGGCGCTGGATGCTGGGCGTAATCATCATTCCTGCCATCCTGCTGCTGATTGGCGTTTTCTTCCTGCCAGACAGCCCGCGCTGGTTTGCCGCCAAACGCCGCTTCCATGATGCCGAACGCGTGCTCTTACGCCTGCGTGATACCAGCGCCGAAGCCAAAAACGAGCTGGAAGAGATCCGCGAAAGCCTGAAGGTCAAACAGTCCGGCTGGGCGCTGTTCAAAGAGAACAGCAACTTCCGCCGCGCGGTGTTCCTCGGTGTGCTGTTACAGATCATGCAACAGTTCACCGGGATGAACGTCATCATGTATTACGCGCCGAAAATCTTCGAACTGGCGGGCTACACCAACACCACCGAGCAGATGTGGGGCACCGTGATCGTCGGCCTGACCAACGTGCTGGCGACCTTTATCGCTATCGGTCTGGTGGACCGCTGGGGACGTAAGCCAACCCTGACGCTGGGCTTCCTGGTGATGGCCGTCGGGATGGGCGTGCTGGGTACCATGATGCACATGGGCATTCATTCCCCAACGGCACAGTACTTCGCCGTGGCGATGCTGCTGATGTTTATCATTGGGTTTGCGATGAGCGCCGGTCCGCTGATTTGGGTGCTGTGCTCTGAGATCCAGCCGCTGAAAGGGCGTGATTTTGGTATCACCTGTTCTACCGCAACCAACTGGATTGCCAACATGATCGTCGGCGCAACGTTCCTGACCATGCTCAATACCCTGGGTAACGCCAATACCTTCTGGGTCTACGCCGGTCTGAACCTGTTCTTTATCGTTCTCACTATCTGGCTGGTTCCTGAAACCAAACATGTTTCACTGGAACACATTGAACGTAACCTGATGAAAGGTCGTCCTCTGCGCGAAATCGGCGCACACGACTGATCCTCCTGCGGGAGGCGCCTCTTGCGCCTCCCCGCTTCCCGCTTTATGCTCTGCCCCTATGAAAGCTCCCCGT
This sequence comes from Enterobacter cloacae complex sp. 302F9, assembly GCF_050030335.1. Taxonomy (NCBI): domain Bacteria; kingdom Pseudomonadati; phylum Pseudomonadota; class Gammaproteobacteria; order Enterobacterales; family Enterobacteriaceae; genus Enterobacter; species Enterobacter cloacae complex sp. 302F9. The sequence goes on from NZ_JBLGUC010000001.1 coordinate 3,946,288, forward strand.
CTCCCCATCGCCATTCAGCAAGCCGTCATGCGCAGCCTGCGGGAAAAACTCGCCCAGGCCAACCTGAAGCTCGGCCGCAATTATCCTGAACCGAAGCTGGTCTATCAGCAGCGTGGTACCGCGGCAGGCACCGCCTGGCTGGAATCGTATGAGATCCGCCTGAATCCGGTGCTGATGATGGAAAACCAGCAGGCGTTTATCGACGAAGTCGTCCCGCACGAACTGGCGCACCTGCTGGTGTGGAAACACTTTGGCCGCGTCGCGCCGCACGGCAAAGAGTGGAAATGGATGATGGAGGCGGTGCTCGGGGTTCCGGCTCGCCGCACCCATCAGTTCGAGCTGGAATCGGTACGCCGCAATACCTTCCCCTACCGCTGCCAGTGTCAGCAGCACCAGCTTACCGTCCGCCGCCATAACCGCGTGGTGCGCGGCGAGGCGACCTATCGCTGCGTTAAATGCGGCGAACCGCTGGTTGCGGAATAATCAACTGAACTTTCAGGAACTTTCCTGATCTGACTGATTGCATACGGGAACAACATTCGTTACGTTGCGGGCTCGTTTTGACACGGAGTGTAAGATGTCCCGTAATGTTTCTCTCGCGGTCGCTTTTCTGGCGACAGCGCTCTCCGGCCATGCTCTGGCCGACGGTATTCACAGTTTCTCTCAGGCAAAAACCGCGGGCGTAAAGATTAACGCCGACGTACCGGGTGATTTCTACTGCGGCTGTAAAATTAACTGGCAGGGTAAGAAAGGGGTCGTGGATCTGGGATCCTGCGGCTATAAGGTGCGCAAGAACGAGAATCGCGCCAGCCGAATCGAATGGGAACACGTTGTTCCGGCCTGGCAGTTTGGCCACCAGCGCCAGTGCTGGCAGGACGGTGGACGTAAAAATTGCGCCAAAGATCCGGTCTACCGCCAGATGGAAAGCGATATGCACAACCTGCAACCCGCCGTGGGTGAGGTCAATGGCGACCGCGGAAACTTCATGTACAGCCAGTGGAACGGTGGCGAAGGCCAGTACGGTCAGTGCGCCATGAAGGTCGATTTCAAAGAGAAAGTCGCCGAACCGCCTGCCCGCGCGCGCGGCAGCATCGCCCGCACTTATTTCTATATGCGCGACCGCTACGATCTCAATCTTTCCCGCCAGCAGACGCAGCTCTTCAATGCCTGGGACAAGCTCTACCCGGTAACGGACTGGGAATGCCAGCGCGACGAACGTATCGCCAAAGTCCAGGGGAATCATAACCCTTACGTCCAGCGGGCTTGCCAGGCGCAAAAGAGCTAACCTACACTACGGCAATTCGCTTATATCGCATGACACATGGAATTTCTGACTATGCGCATCCCTCGCATCTATCACCCTGAACTGATTACCCCAGGCGGCGAAATCGCCCTGTCTGATGATGCCGCAAACCATGTAGGTCGCGTGCTGCGCATGGGGGCAGGCCAGGCGATTCAGCTCTTTGACGGCTCTAATCAGGTTTTCGACGCTGAAATTACGCGCGCCGATAAAAAAAGCGTGCACGTGAAGGTGCTGCGTGGCGACGTGGACGACCGGGAATCCCCGCTGCACATTCACCTGGGCCAGGTGATGTCGCGTGGGGAAAAGATGGAGTTCACCATTCAGAAATCCATTGAACTGGGTGTAAGCCTCATTACGCCACTTTTTTCTGAGCGCTGCGGCGTTAAACTGGATGCGGAACGTCTGAACAAAAAGATCCAGCAGTGGCAAAAAATTGCCATTGCGGCCTGCGAACAGAGCGGCCGCAACCGTATCCCTGAGATCCGCCCGGCGATGGATCTGGAGGACTGGTGTGCAGAAGAGGAAAGCGGGCTTAAGCTCAATCTTCATCCGCGCGCCAGCGTCAGCATCAATACGCTGCCGCTGCCCGTTGAGCGTGTACGCCTGCTGATTGGCCCGGAAGGCGGCCTGTCGGCTGACGAAATTGCCATGACGGCGCGTTACCAGTTTACTGATATTCTGTTGGGACCTCGCGTTCTGCGCACTGAGACAACGGCACTCACCGCCATTACCGCGCTACAGGTGCGATTTGGCGATCTGGGTTGAAGCAAAGCCTGACCCATAACCGGAGAAGAAGATGATTAAGCTCGGCATCGTGATGGACCCCATCGCAAACATTAACATCAAGAAAGACTCCAGCTTCGCTATGCTGCTGGAAGCGCAGCGTCGCGGCTATGAACTCCACTATATGGAGATGAACGATCTTTACCTGATCAACGGTGAAGCCCGCGCACGCACCCGCATCGTTAACGTCGAGCAGAACTACGAAAAATGGTACGAATTCGGTACCGAGCAGGATATTGCCCTGGCCGACCTTAACGTGATCCTGATGCGTAAAGATCCGCCGTTCGACACCGAATACATTTACGCCACCTATATCCTTGAGCGTGCCGAAGAGAAAGGAACGCTGATCGTCAACAAGCCGCAGAGCCTGCGCGACTGCAACGAGAAGCTCTATACCGCATGGTTCTCTGACCTGACGCCGGAAACGCTCGTCACCCGCAGCAAAACGCAGCTGAAAGCATTCTGGCAGAAGCACGGCGACATCATCATGAAGCCGCTGGACGGCATGGGTGGCGCGTCGATCTTCCGCGTGAAAGAGGGCGATCCGAACATTGGCGTGATTGCCGAAACGCTGACCGAGCTGGGAACCCGCTACTGCATGGCGCAGAACTATCTGCCGGCCATTAAAGACGGCGACAAGCGTGTGCTGGTCGTAGACGGCGAGCCGGTGCCTTACTGCCTGGCGCGTATCCCGCAGGGAGGGGAAACCCGTGGCAACCTGGCGGCTGGCGGCCGTGGCGAACCGCGTCCGTTAAGCGAAAGCGACTGGGAAATTGCCCGCCGCGTCGGCCCTACGCTGAAAGCCAAAGGCCTGATCTTCGTCGGCCTCGATATCATCGGCGATCGCCTGACCGAAGTGAACGTCACCAGCCCGACCTGCATTCGTGAAATCGAAGCGGAATTCCCGATCTCGATCACCGGAATGCTGATGGACGCTATCGAAAAACGTTTACAGAAATAACCTGTGACAGCGCCTGTGTTTATCCCCATACTGGGCGCTGTCGCTTTTTAAACCAGGAAACAGTACCTCTGACAATGAATTTACAGCATCACTTTCTTATTGCCATGCCTGCTCTCCAGGATCCGATTTTCCGCCGCTCCGTGGTCTATATTTGCGAATACAACGAAGACGGCGCGATGGGGATTATCATCAATAAGCCGCTGGAAAACCTCCAGGTGGAAGGCATTCTGGACAAGTTGAAAATCCCTGCTGAAGCGCGGCTGCCGGAAATCCGTCTCGATAAACCGGTGATGCTCGGCGGCCCGCTTGCAGAAGATCGTGGCTTTATCCTGCATACCCCGCCGGTTTTCTCGTCCAGCATTCGTATCTCCGATAACACCGTCGTCACCACCTCTCGCGACGTGCTTGAAACGTTGGGCACTGCCAGTCAGCCTTCTGAGGTGCTGGTTGCGCTCGGCTACGCCTCCTGGGAAAAAGGGCAGCTGGAACAAGAAATTCTGGACAACGCCTGGCTGACAGCCCCTGCGGATATGAATATCCTGTTTAAAACCCCTATCGCCGATCGCTGGCGTGACGCGGCAAAACTGATTGGCATTGATATTCTGACCATGCCTGGCGTTGCGGGGCACGCGTAATGAGCGGCACCCTTCTCGCCTTCGACTTCGGCACCAAAAGCATCGGCGTCGCTGTGGGTCAACGGATCACCGGCACCGCCCGCCCGCTCACGGCGCTGAAAGCTAACGACGGCACGCCGGACTGGAACCTTATTGAGCGCTTGCTCAAAGAGTGGCAGCCGGACGACGTGATTGTCGGCCTGCCGCTAAACATGGACGGCACCGAGCAACCGCTTACCGCCCGCGCGCGCAAGTTCGCGAACAAAATCCATGGCCGCTTTGGCGTCTCCGTTAAGCTGCACGATGAACGTTTGAGCACCGTCGAGGCACGCGCTGGCCTGTTCGAGCACGGTGGCTTCCGGGCGTTGAACAAAGGCAGCGTGGATTCAGCTTCAGCCGTCATTATTCTCGAAAGCTATTTCGAACAGGGTTACTGAGCGCCGGGGCTACAGCCGCCCCTGCGCCCGTCGCTCCGCCAGACTCTGCTCAAAGTTCTGCATTCCCGCCTGCTGCCCCGTTTGAATAATGCCCGGCAGTTGCCAGGTTTTGCCTTCGCGGATCAGGTTTGCCGCCGCCGAGGTATTCACCAGTAGCTCATACAGCGCCACGCGCCCGCCCTGGACATCCTGACGTAGCTTCTGCGCCAGGACCGCACGCAGGCTTCCCGCCAGCTGATTACGCACCGGATCTTTCTCCTGCGCTGGAAAGGTGTCGACCAGGCGCTCGATCGCCTGCGCCGCGCCGCGCGTATGCAGCGTGGCTAACACCAGATGGCCGGTTTCCGCCGCCGTCAGCGCCAGGCGTATCGTCTCGCTGTCGCGCAGCTCACCAAGCAGAATCACATCCGGATCTTCACGCAGCGCGCTGCGCAGCGCCTCGGCAAAGGACGGGCTGTGCTGGCCTATCTCCCGCTGCTGGATCAGGCAACGTTCGCTCTGGAACATAAACTCCACCGGATCTTCCAGGGTCAGAATATGCCCGTCCGTCTGGTGATTGAGGAAATCGACCATCGCGGCCAGGGTGGTCGATTTCCCGCTGCCGGTGGCGCCGGTGACCAGAATCAGGCCATTGTCATTGGACAGCAGCTCCGGGATCGCTCGCGGCACACCTAACGCAGAGAGCTGCGGGCACGTCAGCGGCAACAGCCGCAGCGCAATCGAAACGCCGTGCATATGGTTAAACGCACTGCCGCGCAGCCGCTGACGGCCTGCGAGGGTAACGGCAAAATCCACCTGCCCGTTTGCCCACCATGCGCCCTGCTGTTCGTCGTTGAGCCACGCTTTTAATAACGCCTCCACATCCGGGGGCGGAAACGGCGCAGGTTCAAGACGGCCTGACCTGCGCCAGCGCGGTGGCGAATCACTGCACAGGTGTAGATCGGAGACGTTATGCTTTACACTAAGGGCCACAATTTCTTCCACATCCATAGACTACTCCTCGGAAAATGAACGACATTGCGCATAACCTGGCACAGGTCCGGGACAAAATCTCAGCCGCGGCAACGCGTTGCGGCCGTGCTCCAGAAGAAATTACGTTGCTTGCAGTCAGCAAAACTAAGCCTGCGAGCGCCATCGCAGAAGCGATAGCCGCCGGTCATCGTGCCTTTGGTGAAAACTATGTGCAGGAAGGCGTGGATAAAATTCGTGCTTTCCGGGAACGGGGAAATACAGACCTGCAATGGCACTTTATCGGTCCGCTACAGTCGAACAAAAGCCGTCTGGTAGCAGAGCACTTTGACTGGTGCCACACCATCGATCGTCTGCGCATCGCTACCCGTCTTAGCGACCAGCGCCCGGCGGAGATGCCAGCGCTTAACGTGCTGATTCAAATCAACATCAGCGATGAAAACAGCAAGTCCGGCATTACGCTGGGCGAACTGGATGCGCTGGCGGCGGACGTGGCGGCGCTGCCGCGCTTAACCCTGCGCGGGCTGATGGCTATCCCGGCGCCAGAGTCAAGTTATGAAAGGCAGTTTGCCGTGGCACAGCAAATGGCTGTAGCATTTGAGGCGCTTAAGGCGCGCTATGACACGGTAGACACGCTTTCTCTGGGCATGTCGGACGATATGGAAGCCGCCATCGCGGCAGGCAGCACCATGGTGCGCATCGGCACGGCAATTTTCGGTGCGCGCGATTACCCCCAATAATAAGGAAACCTGAGGAACGCCATGAAGACGTTGACTTTCCTGCTTTCAACGGTCATTGAACTGTATACGATGGCGCTGCTGTTGCGCGTCTGGATGCAGTGGGCCCGTTGTGATTTTTACAATCCATTCTCACAATTTATCGTGAAAATCACGCAGCCCGTTGTGGGGCCGCTTCGCCGCGTCATTCCGGCAATGGGGCCAATTGACAGTTCATCTCTGCTGATGGCGTTTATTCTGAGCGTTATCAAAGCGATCGTGCTGTTTATGGTCATCACTTTCCAGCCGATTATCTGGATTTCAGCCGTTCTGATCCTGGTTAAAACCGTCGGCTCGCTGATCTTCTGGGTCCTGCTGGTGATGGCGATCATGAGCTGGGTAAGCCGGGGCCGTAGCCCGGTGGAGTACGCGTTGATTCAGCTGACTGAACCGTTGCTGCGTCCGATTCGTAGCCTGCTGCCTGCAATGGGCGGAATCGACTTCTCCCCGATGCTTCTCGTTCTGCTGCTGTACGTGCTGAATATGGGTATCGCGGAACTGTTACAGGCGACGGGTAATATGCTGCTGCCGGGGCTGTGGATGGCGTTATGAGTGCAGTTAGCCCCTGCGCCGACGGGCTGGTTTTACGGCTGTACATTCAGCCGAAAGCCAGCCGCGACAGTATTGTTGGGCTGCATGGCGACGAGCTAAAAGTCGCCATCACTGCCCCGCCGGTTGACGGCCAGGCGAATGCGCATCTGACCAAATATCTGGCTAAACAGTTTCGCGTCGCTAAAAGCCAGGTCATCATTGAGAAAGGTGAACTTGGCCGGCATAAACAGGTAAAAATCCTTAACCCGCAATCTATCCCGACGGAAGTCGCGGCTCTGACAGAACAGGACTAAACCATGCAGAAAGTTGTTCTCGCCACCGGTAACGCCGGTAAAGTGCGCGAGCTGGCCTCGCTATTAAATGATTTTGGGCTGGACGTGGTCGCTCAGACCGAGCTGGGCGTGGACTCCGCCGAAGAGACCGGCCTGACGTTTATCGAAAACGCCATTCTGAAAGCGCGCCATGCGGCGCAGATCACCGGCCTGCCCGCGATTGCTGATGACTCCGGTCTGGCCGTGGATTTTCTGGGCGGTGCGCCGGGGATTTACTCCGCCCGCTATTCCGGGGTGGACGCCACCGACCAGCAGAATCTGGAAAAGCTGCTTGTGGCCCTGAAAGACGTCCCTGACGAACAGCGTACCGCGCAGTTCCACTGCGTGCTGGTCTACATGCGTCACGCGGAAGATCCCACGCCGATTGTCTGTCACGGCAGCTGGCCGGGCGTGATCACCCTTGAAGCGGCGGGCAACGGCGGCTTTGGTTACGACCCAATTTTCTTTGTCCCGACCGAGGGAAAAACCGCTGCGGAACTCACCCGCGAAGAGAAAAGCGCGATCTCCCACCGTGGACGCGCCCTGAAACTGTTACTGGAAGCACTGCGTAATGGCTAATTTGCCGCCTCTGAGTCTTTATATTCACATCCCATGGTGCGTGCAGAAATGCCCGTACTGCGATTTCAACTCGCACGCGCTGAAGGGCGAAGTGCCGCACGATGATTACGTCGCGCATCTGCTGGCCGATCTGGATGCCGATGTATCGTACGCACAGGGACGTGAAGTGAAGACCATTTTTATTGGTGGCGGTACACCGAGCCTGCTTTCAGGCCCGGCGATGCAGACGCTGCTGGATGGCGTGCGCGCACGCCTGAACCTGGCAGTGGATGCTGAAATTACGATGGAAGCCAACCCCGGTACCGTTGAGGCCGACCGTTTTGTCGAGTATCAGCGTGCGGGCGTGAACCGTATCTCTATCGGCGTGCAGAGCTTTAGCGAGCCAAAGCTGAAGCGTCTGGGGCGTATCCACGGCCCGGAAGAGGCAAAGCGCGCGGCAAACCTGGCAACGGGGCTTGGGCTGCGCAGCTTTAACCTCGACCTGATGCATGGCCTGCCGGATCAGTCGCTCGAAGAAGCGCTGGACGATTTGCGTCAGGCGATTGAACTGAATCCGCCGCATCTGTCGTGGTATCAGCTGACCATTGAGCCTAACACCCTGTTTGGTTCCCGTCCTCCGGTGCTGCCGGACGATGACGCGCTGTGGGATATCTTCGAGCAGGGCCACCAGCTTTTGACCGCGGCGGGGTATCAGCAATACGAAACGTCGGCGTATGCGAAGCCGGGCTATCAGTGTCAGCACAATCTGAACTACTGGCGTTTTGGTGATTATCTGGGAATTGGCTGCGGCGCACATGGCAAAGTGACCTTCCCGGACGGACGCATTCTGCGTACCGCCAAAACGCGTCACCCGCGCGGGTATATGGAAGGCCGCTACCTGGAGCGTCAGCACGACGTCGAGGCGGCGGATAAGCCGTTTGAGTTCTTTATGAACCGCTTCCGTCTGCTGGAAGCCGCACCGCGCGCGGAATTTACGCGTTATACCGGGCTGCCGGAGTCAGTGATTCGTCCGCAGATTGACGAGGCGCTGGCGCAGGGGTATCTGACCGAGTGTGATGAGTCCTGGCAGATCACCGAGCACGGCAAGCTGTTCTTAAACTCCCTTCTTGAGCTGTTCCTCGCTGAAAATCCTGAAGGCTGATTCAGAATTTTACATCCCGTTCTGCTGGCTGAGGGAAAGGCTGGCAGAGTGTGGGGATGGAAATTACTCGTTCTTATGCAAAACAGCTCAGACGCGAGCTGACACAGGAAGAAAGGCGGCTTTGGTATTTACTGCGCAGCCGCCGTTTCGAAAATTATAAATTTCGCCGACAGCACCCGGTAGGTCACTACATTCTGGATTTCGCCTGTTGCGCGGCTCGGCTGGCCGTTGAGCTAGATGGCGGACAACATGATGAAAAGCTGGAATACGATCGACAAAGGACATTGTGGTTAAACCATAAGGGCTGGCACGTTATTCGATTCTGGAACAACGAACTCTGGAATAACGAAGAGGCGGTGTTAGAAAGGATCCTTGAAACGCTGCAAGCGCTGCAACCCTCACCCCGGCCCTCTCCCTGAAAGGGAGAGGGGGCAAACCATCCCCTCGCCCCTTTAGGAAAAGGGTTAATGTGAGGGCGCAAACTATTCCCTCGCCCCTTTAGGGAAAGGGTTAAAGTGAGGGAGCAAACTATTCCCTCGCCCCTTTGGGGAGAGGGTTAGGGTGAGGGGCTAAGTGAATTACTTCAGCGTCCCCACCAGCGCCTTCCGGCTGTCTTCCAGCGACACCACGCGTTTACACACGTCTTTGCCGAACTGCTGGAAATCGGCTTCCTGATTCTTCCACTCGTTCTGAATCGAGGTTTGCAGTCCGCCCAGGCTACCCAGTACACCCTGCAACGGATTACCGCCACCCTTCAGCACCGCTTTGGCGCCCATCTCGTTGATGCTGTCCTGGAGAATGCCGCCCATCGCCTGGTTCACCAGCTGCTGACCGTCGGCACGCACCTGATCGATCGCCTTATAGTGGAACGTCAGGCCATCAGAGCGCGTCTCGATAATACGGTTCATCTGCTCTTTCAGCTGTTTATCCAGCTTCGTCAGGCGGGTGCGCATATTGCTGCTCTCCCCCACCTCTTTGGTGATGATTTTATCCAGCGCCACGCGGCTCTTTTCAACGCGGGTCAGCGCGCCATCGTTGATCCAGGGCAGCGCGGTACGCAACTCGGCCTGGTAGTCCATCGCCTGCTCGCGCTGGGCGGCCGTCAGGTTTTGCGGTTTGCCGTTAAAGGTCACGTTGCCATCCGGCGTAATCACCAGATTGCCATTCTCGCCCTTAACCTGCACGGTTTGCGGACTCAGCACCACGTCATCACGCGGGGTGACGCTACATTTATACTCCGCATGGGCGGTGGTTCCGATTGCCAGTAAAGCAACAGCCAGCAACGTTTTGCGCATCTTTAACACTCCCTCAGACAAAATGGGCCAGCTAATGCTGGCCCCGTTCTTGCTTTATTAGTCCCACCAAACGTCGAAAAGTTCGCTAACGCGGACATCTTCCAGTTTGTGGTCTTCAAGCCATTTGCGTACCAGCGCCTGATGCTCTTCGGTGCATTTCCCCACTTCCTGGGTGCAAATCAGACCTTCCCACGCCAGATAGCCGCTACCGTCGAAGGCCAGCTTGTTTGGCTCGATCACCTCGTTGATGAACGCATCAACGTCCTGATCGATCTGCTCAACGCTGGTGCCTTCCGGGAAGCGCCAGGCAACGGAGAAGCCCACTTCCTGGAATTCTTCGATGTGCATCTTTTTACGCAGACGACGGCTACGATTCTTTGCCATTATTTCACCCTCTCGAACATTAAGTCCCATACGCCGTGACCAAGACGATGGCCACGTTGTTCAAATTTTGTCACCGGACGTGAATCTGGACGCGGTACGTAGTCGTTGCTTTCAGACTGATTTTTATACCCGTCCAGGGACGACATCACTTCCAGCATATGTTCCGCATAAGGTTCCCAGTCGGTCGCCATGTGGAAGACGCCGCCCAGCTTAAGCTTGCTTTTCACCAGCTCGGCAAACGGTGCCTGAACGATACGGCGTTTATTATGACGCGCTTTGTGCCATGGGTCAGGGAAAAAGAGCTGAACCATGTTCAAAGAATTGTCAGGAATCATTTTGTGCAGCACTTCCACCGCGTCGTGACACATGACGCGCAGGTTCTCAACGCCCTCTTCGTGGGCCGTTGCCAGGCACGCGCCGACGCCCGGCGAGTGTACTTCGATACCGAGGAAGTTCTGCTCCGGGCGCGCTTTTGCCATGGTCACCAGCGAGGTGCCCATGCCAAAACCAATCTCCAGCGTCACTGGCGCGTCGCGGCCAAACAGGTCGGTGAAGTCGAGCGGTTGCTCGCTGAACTCAACGCCCATCACCGGCCAGTAGTTGTCCAGCGCGTGTTGCTGCCCTTTTGTCAGGCGCCCCTGACGGCGGACAAAGCTGCGAATACGGCGCAGCGGGCGACCGTTTTCATCAAATTCCGGTGAAATGACGTCGTTTTTCATAAAAGAGTTGTCTGCTTGTGAGAATGTTCGGGAAACGGGCATTATCCAAAGTTAAGGCTTCTATGCAAGCATGGGAAAGATCCGGTTTACAGCAGATTGACGCTGTGCTGCAATCTGCGTCCCTGATTAAGCGAATCGATGACCATGCAAGCCTCTCAATTTTCAGCCCAGGTGCTGGACTGGTACGACAAATACGGGCGTAAAACCCTGCCCTGGCAAATTGAAAAAACGCCGTACAAAGTATGGCTCTCCGAGGTGATGTTGCAACAAACGCAGGTCGCGACGGTCATTCCTTACTTCGAGCGTTTTATGGCGCGCTTCCCGACAATCACCGATCTGGCCAACGCGCCGCTGGACGAGGTACTGCACCTGTGGACAGGCCTCGGCTATTACGCCCGCGCGCGCAACCTGCACAAAGCCGCACAGCAGGTCGCCACCCGCCACAACGGTAAATTCCCGGAGACCTTTGACGAGGTGGCGGATTTGCCCGGCGTCGGGCGTTCAACCGCAGGCGCAATCCTCTCCCTCTCTTTAGGCAAACATTTCCCTATTCTCGACGGCAACGTCAAGCGCGTGCTCGCACGCTGCTACGCCATAGATGGCTGGCCGGGCAAGAAAGAGGTTGAGAAACGCCTGTGGGAGATCAGTGAAGCGGTCACTCCGGCGAAAGGGGTGGAGCGTTTTAACCAGGCGATGATGGATCTGGGCGCGATGGTCTGCACCCGTTCAAAACCGAAGTGCGAACTTTGCCCGGTAAACAACCTCTGCGTGGCGTATGCGAACCACACCTGGGCGCAGTATCCGGGGAAAAAACCGAAGCAGACGCTGCCTGAACGCACCGGGTACATGCTGCTGATGCAGCATGGCGACGAGGTGTTTCTCGCTCAGCGCCCGCCGAGTGGCCTGTGGGGTGGTCTATACTGCTTCCCACAGTTTGAGGATGAAGCCTCGCTTCGGGCATGGCTTGAACAGCGCGGCATTGCGGCCGATACCCTGACGCAACTCAACGCGTTCCGTCATACCTTCAGCCATTTCCATCTGGATATTGTGCCGATGTGGCTTCCCGTGTCCTCATTCACGTCGTGCATGGATGAAGGCAACGCTCTCTGGTATAACTTAGCGCAACCGCCATCAGTCGGGCTGGCGGCTCCCGTGGAGCGCCTGTTACAGCAATTACGTGTCGGTGCAATGGTTTAGCATCGGCAAGACAAAGAGGAATGAGTATGGCCAGAACCATTTTTTGTACTTTCCTACAGCGCGACGCTGAAGGCCAGGATTTCCAGCTCTACCCGGGCGACCTGGGTAAGCGCATTTACAACGAGATCTCCAAAGAAGCCTGGGGACAGTGGCAGAAGAAGCAGACCATGCTGATCAACGAGAAAAAGCTCAGCATGATGAACCCGGAACACCGCAAACTGCTGGAGCAGGAGATGGTGAACTTCCTGTTCGAGGGTAAAGACGTCCATATCGAAGGCTATACGCCACCGGAAAAATAATACTCTGCGGCTGCTGCCCGGCGGCGCTGCGCTTGCACGGGCCTACGGTTTTGTAGGCCGGGTAAGCGCAGCGCCACCCGGCAACAGCAACCCCAAAGCAAACACAACACGCACTCCCGGAATGATGAAAAAACTTTTAGCGCTAGCCCTTGTTGCGCCGTTGCTTGTGTCTTGTTCTTCCAAAAAAGGCGATGAATACAACGAAGCCTGGGTAAAGGACACCAACGGTTTTGACATTTTGATGGGGCAGTTTGCCCACAACATCGAGAACATATGGGGATTTAACGAAGTTCTTATTGCCGGACCGAAGGACTACGTTAAGTACACTGACGCCTATCAGACCCGTAGCCACATCAACTTCGATGACGGTACGATTACGGTTGAAACCATCGCAGGGACTGAACCTGCGGCGCATTTACGTCAGGCCATCATCAAAACCCTGCTGATGGGCGACGATCCGGGGTCTATCGACCTCTACTCTGATGCCGATGACATCACCATCTCCAAAGAGCCGTTTCTGTATGGCCAGGTCGTTGACCAGACCGGTCAGCCGATCCGCTGGGAAGGCCGCGCCACGAAATTTGCCGACTACCTGCTGCAAACGCGCCTGAAAAGCCGCACCAACGGCCTGAAAGTGATCTACAGCGTCACGATCAACCTGGTGCCGAACCACCTCGACAAGCGTGCGCATAAGTATCTGGGCATGGTGCGTCAGGCGTCGCGTAAGTATGGCGTGGATGAGTCGCTGATCCTGGCGATTATGCAGACCGAGTCCTCGTTCAACCCCTACGCGGTAAGCCGTTCCGACGCGCTGGGGCTGATGCAGGTTGTACAGCACAGCGCCGGTAAAGACGTGTTCCGCGCACAGGGGAAATCCGGCACACCGAGCCGCAGCTACCTGTTCGATCCGCAAAGCAACATTGATACCGGTACGGCCTATCTGGCGATGCTGAACAATGTCTACCTGGGCGGGATTGATAACCCAACCTCACGCCGCTATGCGGTGATCACCGCCTATAACGGTGGCGCGGGCAGCGTGCTGCGCGTCTTCTCAAATGACAAAGTGCAGGCCGCGAACATCATCAACAGCATGGCGCCGGGGGATGTCTACTCAACCCTCACCACCCGCCACCCGTCTGCGGAATCACGCCGCTATCTGTATAAGGTGAATACGGCGCAGAAGAACTACCGTCGCCGCTAGAAAACTACCCCTCACCCTGCCCTCTCCCAGAGGGAGAGGGTATTCAAGTTCCCTCTCCCTCTGGGAGAGGGTTAGGGTGAGGGGACATCAGACCGCACCCATCTCATCCCACCCATACGAAAATGCTATTTGCATCACAATCCAGACTGCAAATTAATGTGGATTGCATTTTTTTGCGGGAGGTAACAAAACATATCGTTGCCAACTGATAGAATTGCATCAAATAACAACCCTGAATGTGATCTTGACCCGCCATTTCCGGACAGCTTTTGTATCTTAAGTTAACGATGCCCGCTGCCGCCGGTATTCTCTCGGAGAGTGATATCCCAGCGCACTATGCGGGTGATTTTCATTGTAATGCGTGAACGCCGCTGCAAGGTTTCGCAGGGCTGTTCTCACATCCGGTTTCGGCATGAACGCGATATAGTCTTCCTTCATCGTCTTCACGAACCGTTCGGCCATGCCATTGCTCTGCGGGCTGCTCACCGCTGTTGTACATGGCTCCAGATTCAGCTCTTTGGCGAACCTCCGCGTTTCATGCGCGGTATATGCTGAACCGTTGTCCGTCAGCCACTGCACCGCTGTGTCGGGCAGCCTGTCGCCGAAGCGCTTTTCCACCGACCTCAGCATCACATCCTGCACGGTCGAACTGTCATAGCCTCCCGTGCTTGCTGCCCAGTCTATGGCCTCACGGTCGCAGCAGTCCAGCGCGAACGTTACCCGCAGTTTTTCGCCGTTGTCGCAGCCGAACTCGAAGCCATCTGAACACCAGCGCATATCGCTTTCTGCCACCGCTATCTTGCCCTTATGTTCACGCTTCGGTCGCTCTGGTTTGTGATGCAACAACAACAGGTTATGCTCGCTCATTATCCTGTAAAGCCGTTTGGCATTCACAGGTGGCTGTCCCTCTGTGCGACGTTGCTTGCGCAGGATGCCCCACACGCGTCGATAACCATAACTCGGCATATCGCTGATAATGTTGAGGATAGCCGACAGTATTTCTGCGTCTGCTTCTTCATTACGCCGGTTACAGCGCCTGTCCTGCCAGTCGGCAGAACGGTTAATCCGCAGTGACAGTTGCGCACGCGACACGCCCATGGTCCGGCTGACCATGGCTATTCCCCGTCCTTTGGCAACAAGGGCGCGTGCGCTATCCATTTTCGCGACTGACCGTACTCCACGGCTTCTTTCAGGATCTCAACTTCCATCGTCTTCTTGCCCAGAAGGCGCTGAAGCTCCCGGACCTGCTTCAGAGCAGCAGTAAGCTCAGAAGCAGGAACGACTTCCTCTCCAGCCGCAACGGCGGTGAGGCTGCCTTCCTGATATTGCTTCTTCCACTTAAACAGCAGGCTGGGCTGGATACCATGCAGGCGGGCGACATGGGAGACATTCATACCCGGCTCCATCGTCTGCTGGATAATGGCGATCTTCTCCTGAGGAGTTTTACGTTTACGGACTTCTTGCCCTAACAGGATCCCGGTCATCTCAAAATTGGTGTTAGTGTTAGACATATATTCAAGCCTATCTCTTATCTGGAGATACAGCTACTGTCTGGTGTTTCAGGGGGCTACATCATAACAACCCTGAATGTTCCCAAAACAACATATCTCCCGCTCACTTGTGAGGAAAGTAACATGAACCTTAAGCTGCAGCTTAAAATCTTGTCGTTTCTGCAGTTCTGCCTGTGGGGTAGCTGGCTGACTACACTCGGCTCCTATATGTTTGTGACGCTCAAGTTCGATGGTGCGTCGATCGGTGCCGTTTACAGCTCGCTGGGTATTGCGGCTGTCTTCATGCCAACGCTGCTCGGTATCGTGGCGGATAAATGGCTAAGCGCGAAATGGCTGTATATGCTTTGCCACCTGGTGGGTGCGGGGACGCTGTTTATGGCGGCCGAAGTGACCACGCCGGGGGCGATGTTCATGGTGATCCTGCTTAACTCGCTGGCCTATATGCCAACGCTTGGCCTGATCAACACCATCTCCTACTATCGCCTGAAATCTGCCGGTCTGGATATCGTCACCGACTTCCCGCCAATCCGTATCTGGGGCACCATCGGCTTTATCATGGCGATGTGGGGCGTGAGCTTCGCGGGCTTCGAGCTGAGCCATATGCAGCTCTACATCGGCGCGGCGCTCTCCGTACTGCTGGCGCTGTTCACCCTGACACTGCCCACCATTCCGGTATCTAATCAGCAGAAAAACCAGAGCTGGAGCACCATGCTTGGCCTGGACGCCTTCGCACTGTTTAAAAACAAGCGCATGGCGATCTTCTTTATCTTCTCCATGCTGCTGGGCGCGGAACTGCAAATCACCAACATGTTCGGTAATACCTTCCTGCACAGCTTCGATAACGATCCGCTGTTTGCCGGGAGCTTTATCGTCGAACACGCGTCGGTGATGATGTCCATCTCGCAGATCTCCGAGACGCTGTTCATCCTGACTATCCCGTTCTTCCTGAGCCGCTACGGTATCAAGAACGTCATGCTGATCAGTATCGCCGCCTGGATGTTGCGCTTCGGTCTGTTCGCCTATGGCGACCCAAGCGCGTTCGGCACCGTGCTGCTGGTTCTGTCGATGATTGTTTACGGCTGTGCCTTCGACTTCTTCAACATCTCCGGCTCGGTGTTTGTGGAAAAAGAGGTGAAACCTGAAATCCGCGCCAGTGCGCAGGGCATGTTCCTGATGATGACCAACGGCTTCGGCTGTATTCTGGGCGGCGTGGTGAGCGGCAAAGTGGTTGAGATGTATACCACTAACGGCATCACCAACTGGCAACCAGTGTGGCTGATCTTCGCCGGGTACTCGCTGGTGCTGTTCTTCGCGTTCATCGCGCTGTTCAAGTACAAGCACGTGCGCGAGCCGCACGGTGCACAGCCGATCGCGCATTGATTGTTGTGCCCGGTGGCGCTGCGCTTACCGGGCCTGGAAAACCAGACCGTAGGCCGGGTAAGGCGTAGCCGCCACCCGGCTATTTTATTCCAGAAAGCACCCACCCCACCGACAGCAAATCCGCGCTGCCGCCCGGGCTCAGGTTGCGTTCAATCAATGCCTTATCCATCTTCAGCAACGCCTCGCAGTCCCAGCCGTTAGCCAGCAGTTCCCGCGCATAGCCCTGAACGTAGCGCAGCCCCTCAATGCCGCCGCGCGAAACGAGATTGCTGTCCTGATTTACCGCCATCAGGCGCAACAGCAGGCCGTGAAGCGACTGACCGTTCCACGCATCCAAAGCCTTACGCACCGTGGCAAAGCCGCTTTCTGCCTCGCCACGCGCGCCGGTTAAACCGTACAGCTGAAACTGCCGCTCCCCCGCCGTTGCCTGCCCGCTGCGCCCGGCCAGCTCCCTCGCCACCAGCCCACGACAGATGTTACTTACCTCACAACAGAGGCTATCCGCAGAGATATTTTTCACACGCCCGGCGGCGAAGCAGAGCAAACCGAGGGCAAAAATACCGCCCTTGTGGGTATTTACCCCGCCCGTGGCGGCGTACATTGCCTGCTCGCAGGCCATTCCCATTGGGCGAAGAATCCGCAACTGCCGATCGGCAGGTTTGGCCGCATGTGCTTCACCCAGTTCCGCAAACCGGGCAAACCACGGCGTAATCGCCATAATGCTGCGGACAAACAAGGCATGGTCCATATCGCGATGGGAGCCGTTATTGAGCCTGTCCACCAGCCCCGGTTTTGGCGTCAGCTCCAGCTCCTGCCACAGCGCATCTGCGGCAAGCGCAGGGAGATCAACCGGGCGCGGTTCAGTCGCGAGCAAACCAGTCATCGATCATCTTCTCCACGCGGGAAACCACCTGCTCAGCGGGGTGATTGCGCGAACGGGAACAGGCATGAGCGGGCTCGTCACAGATCAGGCAGCGTCTGAGATTCGCCCCCAGCGACTGACGCCCGACGTGGCCGTTTTCAGGGCAGATCACATCCAGATCCCACAGCCTGCCGAGTGGGTGCGTCTGCTCCAGTTCTGCACAGTGCGCCTTAATTTCCGCCGCCGGATGCGCGATGCACCACAAGGCTTCAGGTCCGGTGGGTAGCCACAGCACCTTACGGTCCAGCACCTGCCAGCGGTTTTCCCACAGCAGCTGGTCGCACATTTGCAGCGCCACGCCCATGGTGTTGCGATAGCGAAGGCTGTCTTTGATTTCCCCGGGCGTAACCAGCGTGAGGGAGATCACCGGTTGTTGATAGTGCGCAAGCATGTCAGCCTGGCGCGCTGCGCGGCGCTCTTTCGCCGCCAGCAGTTCGTCCAGGCTGACACCCGTCCGCACGGGTGTCGCAATAGTCACACTTCCTCCTTTACCTGTCGAACGGTGTCGATCACGCTGCCGTCGCGGTAGCGGATCACCCCGACGATTTTGTCGGTGAACTCAATCGGTTTCGGTACGCCTGTCAACGAAATCGCTCGCTCATACAGCGCGTTGATATCTACAACCTTCAGCCCTGCTTCCATAAGTCGTTCGCGGATCTCCGGGCGCGCCGGGTTGACCGCAATACCGTGGTCGGTGACCAGCACGTCAATGCTCTCCCCCGGCGTGAGGCGGGTGGTAACGCGCTTCACGACGGTCGGGATGCGGCTTCGCAGCAGCGGCGCGACCACAATGGTCAGGTTGGCTGCCGCCGCCACGTCGCAGTGTCCGCCGGATGCGCCACGCATCACGCCATCGGAGCCGGTGATGACATTGACGTTAAAGTCGACGTCGATTTCCAGGGCGCTGAGGATCACCACGTCGAGCTGGTCGCAGCTTGCCGCCTTGCTGCCGGGGTTGGCGTAGACGTTGGTGGAGATCTCCACGTGGTTCGGGTTGCGCGCCAGCGAGGCCGCTGCCTGGCCGTCAAAGCACTGGGTGTCGAGCAGCTTTTCGATGAGCCCCTTCTCGTGCAGATCCACCAGGCTGCCGGTGATGCCGCCAAGGGCGAAGCGCGCCTTCACGCCGCCGCGCTCCATCTTCTCTTCCATAAAACGGGTGCAGGCGGTGGCCGCTGCACCGGAGCCGGTCTGCATCGAGAAGCCTGGTTTGAAATAGCCAGAGTGTTCAATCACGTCCGCCGCATAGCGGGCGATCATCAGCTCGCGCGGGTTGCTGGTGACGCGCGCCGCGCCGACGCTGATTTTCGCCGGGTCGCCCACGCTCTCCACCTGCACGATGTAGTCCACCTGATCCTGCACCAGGCTGGCGGGCATATTGGGGAATGGCACCAGCGCTTCGGTCAGCAGCACCACCTTACGGGCAAAGTGCGCATCCACCATGGCGTAGCCCAGCGAACCGCAGCACGATTTTCCGTGCGTGCCGTTGGCGTTGCCAAACTCATCGCTGCACGGCACGCCAAGAAATGCCACGTCGATGCTCAGTTCGCCGTCCTGGAGCAGCTTCACGCGCCCGCCGTGGGAGTGAATTTGTACCGGCTCGTCCATTAGCCCGTGGGAGATGGCATCCGCCAGCCTGCCGCGCATGCCGGAGGTGTAAATCCGGGTGATGACGCCACTCTCGATATGCTCGATCAGCGCGTCATTGCAGGTCATCAGCGAGCTGGAAGCCAGGGTCAGATTTTTGAAGCCCATCCGCGCCAGCAGCGCCACGACGGTGTTGATCACCCGGTCGCCTTCGCGAAAGGCATGGTGGAAGGAGATGGTCATCCCGTCCTGCAAGCCGCTGCGCTTAACCGCCTCTTCAATAGAGGCGCAGAGCTTGCGGCTGTGCTTCGCCTCGCTGTCCGCCAGCCACGGCGTCGCGCTGTGGGCGGTATCAAAGGGTTTCAGATCCCGCAGATGGGGGAAATTTACATGGAGAAGTTCTGTCTGATTCATTATGTCATCCTTACCGACGCACGCCAGAGGCCGCCGCGCGCTCCAGCACCACCTGCGCGTGGTTAATAATCGGTGCATCCACCATTTTGCCGTTGAGCGACACCACGCCCAGGCCGTTACGCTCTCCCTCTTCTGCCGCCTCAATCACCCTTTTGGCATGATCCACCTCTTCCTGAGTCGGGGCGTAGGCGTTGTGCAGCAGGTCTATCTGGCGCGGGTTAATCAGCGATTTGCCGTTGAAGCCCATCTTGCGGATCAGGTCGACCTCGCGCAGGAACCCGGCTTCGTCGTTAACGTCGGACCACACCACGTCGAAGGCGTCGATACCGGCGGCGCGTGCGGCGTGCAGCACGGCGCAGCGGGCATAGAACAGCTCGGTGCCGTCGCCGCGCTCGGTCTGCATGTCCATCACGTAGTCAAAGGCGGCCAGCGCAATGCCGATCAGGCGCGGGGAGCTGCGGGCAATCGCCACGGCGTTGATAACGCCAATGGCCGATTCAATCGCCGCCATCACGCGGGTGGAACCCACTTCGCGCCCGCACTCCTGCTCAATGCGATCGAGGTGGCCTTCCAGCTCGTAGATGTCGTCCGGCGTGTCGGTTTTCGGCAGACGAATAACGTCCACGCCCGCGCGCACGGCGGCCTCCAGATCCAGCAGGCCAAACGGCGTGTTCAGCGGGTTAATGCGCACCACGGTTTCGATATCCTGATACATCGGATGCTGCAACGCGTGGAACACCAGCATGCGTGCGGTGTCTTTCTCGCGCAGGGCCACGGCGTCCTCAAGGTCAAACATGATGGAGTCGGGGCGGTAGATAAAGGCGGTAGAGAGCATGGCGGCATTGGCGCCTGGCAGGAACAGCATACTGCGGCGGAGTTTGCTCATTTCAGCGCCCCCCAGTTGATGACCTGTTCATCGGCGGCACGCAGAAGCGCGCTTTGCAGGCGAGCGCGGATCACACAGTCCAGCGCCCCTTTGTCTTCAATAATGATTAATCCCTGGTGCACGTTCATGGCGCGCAATGTGTCGTTGACCACCTGGCGTATTTGCTCGCCAAACTGCTTAATCACTTCACTGTGGATGACAATCTCCAGCTCACCGTGAGCGGGGGCGATTTTCACCATCAGGTCGCTGGACTCCTGCGTTCCGGCCAGCGCCTCCCTTACAATATTCATGATAAATTCCTGATAGTTATGCGACTTCCGCACTCGCACGATAATGTGCTTCGAGGTGCGCGAAGGTGGAGTCCGGGACAATCTCCCGGATCCGGGAAAACTGCTGTGTCTTGAGTAAACGGCGCACTTCCGAGGCCGAAATGGCGTTGCCGGTGGCTTTGATGCGCGGCATCTCCACCACGTCGATGTGCGAGGCCAGCAGGTCGTGCAGCGTCTGGTTGTATTGCCGCGTGATGTCGCAGAACGGCTCCGAGCCGATGAAGCGGTGCGTGATGCCCAGCGCCGGGGCGATATAGTCCCGGAAGATCAGCACGTCGATCTCGCTCCACGCCTGCTGCACTTTGCCGGTCTCCTTCAGGAAGTAGGCCGGGAAGGTGGCGCGGGAGATGATGTACTGCGAGCCTTCATGCACCACCACGTTCGGCAGATGCGCCACGCCCGCACGCACCATCTCAATGCGCGCGCTGAACGGGAAGAACGAGGCGTCTTCACGCACCACAAACAGATGCAGGGCATCGCACTGCGTCGCCGCCTGCTCCACCAGATGACGATGGCCGAGGGTGAAGGGATTGGCGTTCATCACGATCGCGCCCGTTTTTTCCCCACACCGGCGCTTCGCGCGCAGGGATCGGCAGTAGCGCGCGATCCCCTGCGGAGTGTTCTCCATTAGCACCGCGTTGTTCCCGCTCTGGGCAATCGGCCAGAAACCGCTGCGGCCAAAGCGCTCCTTATTGCATGGACGGGTGCAGAGGAAGAGGTGAAAATGGCCGCGCTCCAGCGCCGCGTTTTCCACCTCTGCAAGCAGACGCGCGCTGAGGTTTTCCCCACGAAGCTGCTCGTTGACCGCCACGCATTTGATGACGTTGGCAGCCAGCCCGGCGCAACCCACCAGCTGCGCGCCGGACCAGGCTTCGACAAACAGCGTGATGTCGTTGTCCAGGCCAAGGCCGCTGTCTGCCAGCAGGTAGCGGATCTGGCTTAAGCGTTCTGGGTGTTTCGCCACAACGGTGTGCCGAAAATCAATGGGTTGCGATTGCATGCTGCCGCCTTACTCAGTGCGCTGCCGCGAGCCCGACGGCTGGCGCTTCCACGATCACGTTGCTCAGATGACCGATATGCTCGATCTCCACCTCAATGCGATCCCCCTCCTTCATAAACAGCGGCGGGTTGCGCTTTTTACCCACGCCACCAGGCGAGCCGGTGATGATCACGTCGCCCGGGCTGAGACGGGTGAAGGTGCTGATGTACTCGATCAGCTCCGCCACCTTGTGGATCATGCTGCTGGTGTTGTCTTCCTGCACCATGCGGCCGTTCAGCCAGGTGCGGATCGCCAGGCTGTGCGGGTCCGGGATCTCATCCGCCGTCGCCATCCACGGGCCGAACGCCCCGGTCTGGCGCCAGTTTTTCCCGGCGGTGAACCAGGTGTGCTGCCAGTCGCGGGCGGAGCCGTCCATGTAACAGCTGTAGCCCGCCACGTGGCGCAGGGCGTCGTCGCGGCTGATGTTCTCCCCGCCTTTGCCGATGATCACCGCCAGCTCGCCTTCGTAGTCGAACTCGCTGGAGTGGCGCGGCTTCAGCACCGGCTCGTTGTGGCCGGTCTGTGAATCCGGGAAGCGGACAAACAGCGTCGGGGCCGGGTTGTGCTGGTCAAACTCCTTGCGCTTGTCGGCATAGTTCATGCCCACGCAGAGGATTTTTTCCGGCTGGACAATCACCGGTAAGAAGGTGATGGCGTTCAGCGGTACATCCACCGCGTCGTTCAGAAAACGGGTGGCCTGCGCCAGCCCGTTCCCCTGCAACAGCGCTTTAAGGTCGCCATAGCGGTTGCCCAGGCGGCGGCCCAAATCAATCACGCCTTCGGCCTGTACGATGCCGTAGCTGCGTTTTCCCTGGTATAAAAAGCTTGCGAGTTTCATTGTTCTTTCCTGAAAACTTAAACGAGGAAGTTGCCCAGAATCAGCAGTGAGACAGAGACGTTAATCGCGCCGCCGATACGGGTAGCAATCTGGGCGAATGGCATCAGGCTCATGCGGTTGCCTGCGGTCAGGATCGCCACGTCACCGGTGCCACCCTGCCCGCTCTGACAGCAGGAGACGATGGCGACATCAATCGGGTGCATACCAATCTTTTTGCCAACGAAGAATCCGGTCGCCACCAGCGCGGAAACGGTGCTGACAATCACCAGCAGGTTGCTGACGGTGAACGCCGCCACCAGTTCATGCCATGGGGTAATCGCCACGCCGACAGCGAAGAGGATTGGGTAGGTCACGGAGGTCTGGAAGAATTTGTACACCACCTGGGAACCCTCCAGCAGACGCGGAGAGGCGCCGTTGCAGAGCTTCACCAGCACCGCCATAAACAACATGCCCACCGGCGCTGGCAGACCAATCAGCTTGTGACCGAGCATGCCCAGCATGTACAGCAGCACCGCCAGCAGCGCGCCCGAGGCGATTGTCGTCACGTCCGCTTTGCCGGAGAACGCAGGTTGGGAAACAGTGGCATCAGCGTTGGCGCGATTCGGCATCAGCTGGCCTTCACCGGTCAGGTGCGGGTAGCGTTTACCGAGCTGGTTGAGGCAACCGGAGATAATGATCGCCGTCAGGCCGCCGAGCATCACCATCGGCAGCACGCGGCCGAGCGCCACGCCCTGATCCATATGCAGCAGGGTGGCATAGCCGATAGAGAGCGGGATCGCCCCTTCCCCGACGCCGCCCGCCATGATCGGCAGAATGATAAAGAAGAAGATCTGGAACGGCTCGAGGCCCAGCGCCAGCCCAACACCCATGCCGACAATCATGCCGACGATTTCACCGCACAGCATCGGGAAGAAGATGCGCAGGAAGCCCTGGATCAGCACGGTGCGGTTCATACTCATGATGCTGCCGACGATAATGCAGCAGATATAGAGGTAGAGAATATTGGTGGATTTATAGAATTTGGTCGTGGACTCAACCACCACGTCCGGCAGCAGGCCGTAATAGACCAGCGCGGAAGGGATAAAGGTGGCGCAAATTGCCGCCGCACCGAGCTTGCCGACAATCGGCAGGCGTTTGCCGAACTCACCGCAGGCAAAGCCGAAGAAGGCCAGCGTGGCCACCATGACCACAATGTCGCTCGGCAGTTTTCCGCCCAGGCAATCAATCGCAATCAGCGCGCCCGCCAGAACGAACAGCGGCAGAGGAATAATGCCGATTTTCCAGGTATCCATAATATGCCACCAGCGCTCTTTGAGCGATGGCCGCTGAATATCAATCGGGTCGTGGGTAACAGAGAATGAATCGTCAGTTGTGCTCATAATAAGCCCCTTAGTTATTTTGTGCGTTCAGCTTAGAGTCACAAAGGCTTACTTTATGTGAGGGATGGCATATTAAAAGCGAAGTTTTAATGGACGCTATGGTTTTAATGGTTTCTTTTATTTAATGTGATTTACGCCTTATTTATTGCCGTGGTTTTTATGGTTTCTTTTCTTAACTGAACAAAGAAATAACATTTATTCATTTAACCTTAAGAGGATGAGACTTTCGGAAAAATCTTTTACAGGCTGCGCTGTGCAAGGGATCACAAGTTTTCGGCAAAGCGGGCATCCTGGCCTTAAAAGATGATATATTCAGCCGACCTGTTGATATCTCGCGTGATAGTTATGAAAGTATCGTTTCAGATCAAGCTGTTTATTTCTCTGGTCGCCTTTTTCTCAGTGCTGTTCGCATTACTGGGCGGATATTATTATGTCGATGTCGGCAGGCAGCTTTATCAGGAAATGAGCGCGCGCGCAAAAATACAGGCCGAAGAAATTGCGCTTATTCCTACCCTGCGAAAAGAAGTCGAACAAAAGGATATCCTGGGTATCCATGACTTTATGCAGAAAATAGCCGCCCGCAGCGACGCCAGTTTTATTGTGATTGGTGACAATAAGGGGCTGCATCTTTTCCACTCCGTGTTTGCCGACCGGGTAGGCAAAACGCTGGTTGGCGGAGATAACGACGAGGTATTACACGGCAAAAGCACCATCACCATCCGCAAGGGCGGGTTAGGCATTTCGCTGCGCAGCAAAGCGCCCATTTTTAATGATGCCGGGCAGGTGGTGGGGATTGTTTCGGTAGGCTATCTCACGAGCTATCTGGACACCATCACCGTCAGCAAGGTGGTTAATATCCTGATTGCCGCCGTGCTGCTGCTTATCGCCCTGTTTATTTTCTCCTGGTTCTTCACCCGCAGCATCAAGAAGCAGATATTCTCTCTGGAGCCGCGCGAAATCGGCCTGCTGGTGCGCCAGCAAAAGGCGATGATGGAATCCATTTATGAAGGGGTGATTGCCATCGACGACGATCTCCGCATTGAGGTGATTAACCAGGCGGCGCGTAAATTATTAGGCTTACGCCAGCCCGCCCGCGAACTGCGGGGTCAGCTCATCAGCCAGGTGATCGCGCCCGTTCCGTTCTTCAACGCGCAAACCATGCTTGCGAAAGACACCCACGATGAGATCTGTCGCTTTAACGATCTCACAGTTATTGCCAGCCGGGTGCGGATCATGCTGGAAGATGCGTTGCAGGGCTGGGTGATCACCTTTCGCGATCGCAACGAGATCGACTCGCTCAGCGCCCAGCTCAGCCAGGTGAAGCGCTACGTTGATAACCTGCGCATCATGCGCCATGAACAGCTGAACCGCATGACTACGCTGTCCGGCCTGCTGCATATGGGCCGTTATGACGAAGCGATTCGCTACATACAGGCGCAGTCGGAACACGCTCAGGAGCTGCTGGACTTTATCTCGTCCCGCTTTAGCTCTCCGACGCTGTGTGGTTTGCTGCTTGGAAAGGCCGCCCGCGCGCGTGAAAAAGGCGTTGAGCTGAGTTTCGACCCGGCCTGCCGGGTGGATAAACCGTTCCTGCCGCTGCTCGAATCGGAACTTATCTCGATCATCGGGAACTTGCTGGATAACGCCATTGAAGCGACCCAGCGTGCACCGCTCCCGCATGCCCCGGTGGACGTGCTGATAAAGCTGAACGAGCAGGAACTGATTATTGAAGTCGCCGACCAGGGCGTCGGCATCACACCGGAGATCCGCGACCGGATCTTTGAGCGCGGCATCACCACCAAAACGCGCGGCGATCATGGTATTGGCCTGTATCTGATTGAAAGCTATGTCACACAGGCTGGCGGTGCAATTGAAGTTGCCGATAACACCCCACGCGGTGCCATTTTCTCACTGTTTATTCCCGCCACGGGAACGGCCCGGCACCCCGTACAGGAACTGGAAGATACCGACTATGCAACATGAACTTATCGACGTACTGATTGTTGAAGACGAGAACGAACTGGCGCAACTGCACGCGGAGCTTATCGGTAAACATCCGCGCCTGAGGCTGGTGGGGATTGCCGCGTCGCTGGCCGACGCGCAGGTACAACTGGAGAGCAAACAGCCGAAGCTGATGCTGCTGGATAACTACCTGCCGGACGGCAAAGGCATCACCCTTATCAGCAACCCGATGCTCACCCGCGCCAACTGCTCGGTGATTTTCATCACCGCCGCCAGCGATATGGACACCTGTAGCCAGGCAATTCGTAACGGCGCGTTCGACTACATCCTCAAGCCGGTTTCCTGGAAGCGCCTGAGCCAGTCGCTGGAACGTTTTGTGCAGTTTGCCGAACAGCAGCGCGTCTGGAAGATCGTCGACCAGCAGAACGTCGATTCACTCTATCAGTTGCAGGCGAAAAACTATCGCCTGGACAACGGCAGCAAAGGGATAGAGGAGAACACGCTGGCGCGGGTGCAAATGCTGTTTAACAACAAGGCGGCGCACTGTTTTACGGTGGATGAGGTGGTGAGCGAGACGGGCCTGAGTAAAACCACCACCCGGCGCTATCTGGAACACTGCGTGGAGGTGGGTTTTCTGACAGTGGAGATGCTGTACGGGAAGATTGGGCATCCGAGAAGGATGTACCGCCGCGCAGAAGCCTGACGCAGTATTGTAGGCCCGGTAAGCTTGCGCCACCGGGCAACTCGCCGGGTGGCGCTAACGCTTACCCGGCCTACGTTCAGACATTCAATACGTATCCATACAGCCGCTTAATCCCGTCCGCATCTTTCTCGCTGTAAACGCCCTGCAACTCTGGCGAGAAACCCGGCAGCATATTAATGCCCTCTTCCAGCGCCAGGAAATAGCGCTGTACTGCTCCACCCCAGACTTCCCCGGGCACCACACACAGCACGCCCGGCGGGTATGGCAGCGCACCTTCGGCGGCAATGCGTCCTTCGGCGTCACGAATACGCACCAGTTCGACGTTCCCGCGAATGTACTCCTGGTTGGCATCCTGCGGGTTCATCACCACGGCAGGCAGGCTCTCCTGACGGAACATCGCCTTCTGTAAATCCTTCACGTTAAAGCTGACGTAGAGATCGTGCATCTCCTGGCACAGCTGACGGATCGTGTAGTCGCGGTAACGCACCGGGTATTTCTGACAGATGGTCGGAAGCACATCCGCGAGCGGCGTATCGTCTTCAATATGCTGTTCAAACTGCCCCAGCATCGCCACCAGCTGCATCAGCTTCTCCGCGCTCTCGGCTGGCGTCAGCAGGAACAGGATGGAGTTGAGATCGCACTTCTCCGGCACAATGCCGTTTTCGCGCAGGTAGTGGGCGAGAATGGTCGCCGGAATGCCGAAATCGGTATAGTGACCTGTTTCAGCATCAATGCCCGGCGTGGTCAGCAGCAGCTTGCACGGATCGACGAAATACTGCTCGCGGGCATAGCCTTCAAAACCGTGCCATTTTGCACCCGGTTCAAAACTAAAGAAGCGACGCTCGCTGGCGATAGCCTGTGTGGGGTGATCCTGCCATGGCCGCCCCGCCACCACCGGCGGGATAAACGGTTTGATCATATTGCAGTTGGCGATGATGGCCTTGCGTGCTTCAATGCCCAGCTCGACGCACTCCGCCCACAGCCTGCGTCCGCTCTCGCCCTCGTGGATCTTGGCGTTCACGTCCAGCGCAGCAAACAGCGGGTAAAACGGGCTGGTGGAGGCATGCAGCATGAACGCATTGTTCAACCGCTTGTGCGGGCAGAAGCGCGACTGACCGCGAATATGGTTATCCTTTTTATGGATCTGCGACGTTTGCGAGAACCCGGCCTGCTGCTTGTGGACCGACTGGGTCACGAAAATTCCCGGATCGTTCTCGTTCAGTTCCAGCAGAAGCGGAGACGTTTCCGCCATCATCGGGATAAATTGCTCGTAGCCGACCCAGGCGGAGTCAAAGAGGATGTAGTCGCAAAGGTGACCGATCTTGTCGATCACCTGACGGGCGTTGTAGATCGTGCCATCGTAGGTGCCGAGCTGAATGATCGCCAGACGGAACGGGCGCGCCTCGGTGGCTTTCTGCGGCGCGACGTCACGGATCAGTTCCCGCAGCCAGGCCTCATCAAAGCAGTGCTCATCAATCCCGCCGATAAAACCAAACGGATTACGGGCTGCCTCAAGATAGACAGGCGTTGCCCCGGCCTGGATCAGCGCTCCATGATGGTTGGACTTGTGGTTGTTACGATCGAACAGCACCAGATCGCCACGGGTCAGCAGCGCATTGGTCACCACTTTATTGGCCGCCGACGTGCCGTTCAGCACGAAGTAGGTTTTATCCGCGTTGAACACTTTCGCCGCGAACTTTTGCGCGTGCTTGGCGGAGCCTTCGTGGATCAGCAGATCGCCCAGCTTAACGTCGGCGTTGCACATGTCGGCGCGAAAAACGTTCTCACCGAAGAAATCATAGAACTGCCGCCCCGCCGGGTGTTTTTTGAAAAAGGCACCGTGCTGGTGACCCGGACAGGCAAAGGTGC
Source organism: Enterobacter cloacae complex sp. 302F9 (assembly GCF_050030335.1). Classification (NCBI taxonomy): domain Bacteria; kingdom Pseudomonadati; phylum Pseudomonadota; class Gammaproteobacteria; order Enterobacterales; family Enterobacteriaceae; genus Enterobacter; species Enterobacter cloacae complex sp. 302F9. The sequence goes on from NZ_JBLGUC010000001.1 coordinate 3,974,625, forward strand.
TGTTTCCCATCGCCACATACTGGCTCAGGGTGTCAAAAAAGGGTGGCAGCAGGTTCTCTTCATACCGGCAGGCGGCAGATTCCAGTTCCAGCAATTCCTGTGCTTTACCCGAGATGATCGCCGTGACACCCTCTGGCACCTCTCCTGGCTCTGTTGAGAACAAAAATACCGGTAACTGAAAGCCCGTACGCTTCAGCAATGCGAGAATGCCGCTGTAGCTTTCAACAACCGTAATGACGACTGCCGCCACATCGGTGAAATCGGTGTTATCCAGCATAACTTTTTCGCGATGCGTAGAAACTTTGGATACCAGCTCACGGCTGACGGCAATTTTCATGGTTTTCATAAGCGCAAACACCCTCACCGAACGGTGAGACAGGAAGGAGAAAATTCGCGCAATCATGTCACCTTTTATTTTCAGGTGCAAGAAGGAATCAGTATGCGTTACGCCTCCCAAAGCTAAGCGTAATCAGGGACGAACGTGCCATAATCATGCAATGCCAGTGCTTAAATAACAGGAGTTAAACGTGGTAATTGGACCCTTTATCAATGCGGGAGCCGTATTGCTGGGCGTTGTACTTGGGGCAGTATTAAGTCAGCGCCTGCCGGAGCGTATTCGCGTCTCCATGCCTTCTATTTTTGGCCTGGCGTCGTTAGGGATTGGTATCCTTTTAGTGGTGAAATGCGCCAACCTGCCGGTGATGGTACTGGCGACGCTGCTCGGCGCGCTCATCGGCGAGTTTTGCTATCTGGAAAAAGGTATTAATCACGCGGTAGGCAAAGCCAAAAATCTGATTGCCCGACCAGGCAAGGCAAAGCACGGCACGCACGAGTCGTTTATTCAGAACTACGTTGCGATCATTATTCTGTTCTGCGCCAGCGGCACGGGGATATTCGGTTCGATGCAGGAAGGGATGACCGGCGATCCCAGCATATTGATTGCGAAAGCGTTTCTGGATTTCTTTACTGCCACCATTTTTGCCACCACCCTAGGCATCGCCGTCGCCGCGATTTGTGTGCCGATGTTGCTTATTCAGCTGGCGCTGGCCACCTGCGCCACGCTGATCCTGCCGCTGACAACGCCAGCGATGATGGCTGACTTTACCGCCGTCGGCGGTCTGTTGCTGCTGGCGACAGGGCTGCGCATCTGTGGCATTAAGATGTTTGCAGTGGTGAATATGCTCCCCGCCCTGCTACTCGCGATGCCGCTTTCCGCGCTCTGGACGCACTTTTTCGCTTAAGTTTGCGACGAAATGGTGAGAGAGTGTGCAGTCTGCACCGAAAGCAACAAATTTCGTTGACGCCGGAGGGAGGATCGGGTTTAATGCGCCCCGTTGCCCGGATAGCTCAGTCGGTAGAGCAGGGGATTGAAAATCCCCGTGTCCTTGGTTCGATTCCGAGTCCGGGCACCAAATTTATATTAACGGACCTCCACGGAGGTCCGTTTTTGCATTCTGAACCCGCCAGAATCGACACTTCTGCATTCCCTTAATGACATCCCGACCACTGCGTCAGCAGCGCATGCAGTTTAGCCGGCTCCAGAGGCTTGCGGAGCACCAGGTATCCCTCCTGCTCCGCCTCCAGCAGAACCGGTGAATTAAATTCGCCGCTGACTATCGCGCCGCTCATATCCGGCAGACGTTCAAAAAGCGCTTTCAGGATGTCGAAGCCGCTTTCGCCCGATCGCAGGCGCTGGTCGCACAGCACGGCGAACGGCGTAAAGCCGTCGTCGATTATGGCAAACGCTTCTTCAGCGGAGGCCGCACAGCGTACGTCGATTCCCCAGACGCTCATCAGGCTCTCCCAGGCAGACGTCACCAGCGGGTCGTCATCAACGACCAGGCAGGAACCGTGCAGCGGCGCATAGCGTACCGGCGTGGCGGTGTTGTCAGCGGCGGGCGGGGTGTCCAGCACGCTATCTTCGCCAGCATATTGGATAAAGCGCATCCAGAAGCGCGAGCCTTTCCCTTCAATAGATTGCATCCCGTATTTCACCTTCATGAGCTTGGCACAACGGGCAACGACGGCCAGTCCCAGCCCGTGCCCGGCGCTGTCGATCTTCCATGCCAGCTCGGGGCGGTAGTAAGGTGAGAAGATTTTGCCCTTCTCTTCATCGGCGATACCGACTCCCGTGTCCCACACCTCCACCATACACTCGTCACCGCGCGGTCGGATGGCGACCAGCACCCCGCCCTGGAGCGTGTAGCGAAGGGCGTTTTGAATCAGGTTAATCAGGGACTGTCGCACCAGCAGCGGATCGCCCATCACGTCGATACGGCGTTTAGGCCGCCGGATGCACAGCCTAAGCGCGCGGCTGTTGGCCTCTTCACGAAACAGCGTGATGACCGAGTCGAGCAGAGCACCGATATCCACTTTGGTCGGGGCAGAGAGGACATTCCCGGATTCTATTTTGCTCAGATCGAGCAGAGAATTGAGCATTAAATGCACCGAGCGAACGCTCTGCTGAAGGTCAAGGAGTTGCGGCGTCAGGCTGTCGTCCCGGTTTCGGTGGAGGATGGCTTCGATCAGAAAGCCCATTGCGTGTACGGGCTGGCGCAGATCGTGACTGGCGGTGGTCAGAAACTGATTTTTATCCAGCAATGCCTGCTCCGCGTCCTCTTTGGCCTGACGAAACTGTTCCGCAAGGCGTGAGCTTTTTTCCTCTAGCAGCGCTTGCTGAATAAAGAACGCATGGGAAGTTAACGCATGGCGGTAAATCGCGAAGCCGTAAAGCAGATTCAGCATGAGCACGATGAACATCAACTCATCCAGCCGCCAGATAATACCGAGGTTCAGCACCCCCCAGGAGGCGAAGAAAAAACGCGTAAAGGTACTAATGACAGGCGTCAGATGCGTCGCATTGGCGGCGACGATGGCGGCAATGCTGATATTAAGTAACAGGAAAAAGTCAAAATTCTGCGTCTGTGGCGTAATTAAATAGAGAGATGAAATTCCCAGCCCGTGAATAAAGGCAATATTATTAATACGCGGAAGCCAGCGTCGCAGAACGTCCCTTTCACCGTTTTCTTTCGCTTCACGCTGATAGCGTCGGTGCAATATTCGTATCGCCACGGCACATAGCAGATAAATAATTATCCAGATAATCGTTGGGCCGAGTTCGTCCCCAAGCATATAAATCCAGATGGCGAAAGGAATACCAACAAAGGGCACCGCGCTAAAGCTAAATACCAGCCGCAGAAAGGTGTTGTTTAGCAAACGGATCTGCGCCGGAGCAGAGATACCATCATTTTGTAAGCTCTGAAAAAACCTCATTCCGACGGTTCCTGTTTGCCATGCAGAAGTGTGATGGCTTCGACCCGGCTGTTAACGCCTATCTTTTTCAATATATTGCTGATGTGTTCTTTGACCGTGGGCTCAGAAATTGAAAGCTGGGCGGCGATGCGTTTATTTGGCAGGCCGCGCATAATCATATTTAACACGTCTATTTGTCGCGGCGTGAAGTTAAATTTACTTAACTTCTCATTATTCGTCTTAACGGAAATTTCGTTTCCCTCAGGAAACCAGGTCTGATTATCAGTGAGTGCAAAAACGGCCCGCGAGAACATCTCAGGTGGCTCGCTTTTCAATACAAAACCGTGCCCCCCGGCGGCATTAACTTTGCGCCAGATATCATTATTGTCATCCCCGCTGACCACCAGGAGTCGTACCTGTGGGTAAAGTTGTTTAACTTCTTTGAGTAATTTCAGGGCCGTTCCGGAAGAGAGCCAAAAATCGATTACCAGCAAACGTGGCGGGCCATGATCTCTAATTTGGCGGTAGCAATCATCCTCATTCGTCACCACACACGCCTGCTTAAAATGGCAATGTGTAATCAGAAAATTGGCGATGCCGCTTGCTACCAATGGATGGTCATCAACGACTAACGCATAATTCTGTCCCAAAGGAGCCTCCTTTTACCTTCGCATATCTTAGAGTACAGATGAATTATTATCTACCCACCCTACTTTAGGAGGGTTTTTTCGATTAGGAAAGAGAAATATATTATTCGCTGATTTGGGTAAAAGAAAACATAAATACAATCAGTGAAATTAACTGGTTGGATATCAAGGATAATTTATGAAAAAACCACTAATCGTTTTAACCGTTACGTTGATGCTAGCCGGTTGTTCCACGTTGAAAACCGATCAGGCTATTCCACTCCTACAGGCGGAGACCGCTAAAATGCTGGGACTGGGCTCATCGGATGAAATAACTGTATCCAACGTTAACGGCGCCCAGCCGGACGCACTGGGAGGACAAAAACTCTCTTATCGCGCCACGACAGAAAAAGGGCGTATTTTCGATTGTTCATCGATGATGATGCCGGGAATTTTAGGATCTGCACCGACTCTGAGCGCGCCAACCTGTACACCAATTGTCACACATAAATAATTAGCACCGCATTAAAAGGCGTACTGAAATAACGCCTTTTACGTTATCTGACGTATCTGAGTTTTCATATAAAAACGATGTTCCTGACATCATGCTAATGAGTACGGAGATAGCCCGTGAATAACTCTACATCACATTCTTTAGCGGTTAAGACACCGCTTTCCAGACTTTACCTCGCTCTATTTTCCGCGCCGCTGTTACTTTTTTTACCTGCCGATGTCGCGCGTGCAGCCGATGCCTTTTTTGATGGCGAGTCGCGTATTACCGAAACGCTGGGTTACACCGGAGATGTTTATGTTGGACGTAACCAACGCGGAAACCTGCTGATCGATAATGGCAAAATCACCGCCTATAACATCAATATCGGTCGGCTGTTCGACGGCCAGATTTATGAAAGCGTGGTCACGGTCCGTGGGCCAGACGCTGAGCTTAACGCGGTGAACGATCGGTACGTCCTTCGCGGCGACCTGAATCTTGGCCTCGGCACCCTGCGAGTCGAAGAGGGCGCGCTTGCGAGCGCGAAGGAGATCGTTGTCGGCACCACCCGCGGCTACGACAGCCACCTTCTCGCCACGGGTGCCGGCTCTCGTGTGACCAGTAATTTTCTTAGCGTAGGCACCGATCTGGGCGCACGCTCCACGCTTGCGATTGAAGACGGCGCGGCGCTCAGCACCGCCTACGATGCGCGCATCGGCAACGGTACCGGACCGGGTGAAACCGACACGCTGAGCCCAAAAGCCACCGTCACGGGGAGCGGCTCACAGTGGAACGTTGGCCGTACGTTGACGCTTTATGGCGACCTGGACGTGCTGAACGGCGGAACGGTTAACGTTGGCGGCGTGCAGGTGGCGGGCGTCTCCGGGGCAGGGAAAACCGCCGAGCTGGTTATTGCGGGCAAGGACTCGCGCTTTACCAGCGGCAGCAGCGTGAGCGTGGGCGATTATGGCAATGGCGTGCTGTCTGTGATTGACGGCGGTTCATTTTCCGCTGGCAGCAATGCGCTGATCGTGGGGACATCGGGTTCCGGCTCGAACCGGGGTGCGCTCATCATCGGCAGCCGCGGCAATATGGACACCGGCACGGGTTTAACTGAGCCAACGCTTGGCACGGCGGGCGGCGCAGGTACCCTCGATGCGAAGACGGCAATCAGCCTGCGTGGCGGACTGTTCGGCAGCTATGTCTACTTCAACCATACCGACGGAAATTACCTCTTCAGCAACACGATGAGCGGTGAAGGTGATGTGATCAACACCTCCGGGCAGACGACGCTGAACGGCGATCTTTCCGCACTCAAGGCGAACGTAACCGCGCGGGGCGGTAAAGTCATTATTGCCAGCAATATTAATACCCAGCCAGAAGACGATATCTTTGACGTCCAGACCCTTAGCGCGGAGAACGGCGGCACGCTGATCCTCAATGCGACGGCGGGTTCAGACGTCAGCAACGGGGTGGGTTACAGCAGCGCCGCGTCAATCAAGTCCGGCGGCACGCTGGGCGGCAACGGGACGCTGGGCCAGACCGAGATCCTGTCCGGCGGACATATCTCGCCCGGCGACGGCAATATCGGTACGTTGACGCTGAAACGCTATCTGAACTTTATCGGCGAATCCTTCTATGACGTGGATATCGCAGGAGATGGCCGCAGCGACCAGCTACTGGTATCGGGCAAAACTACCATCAGCAATCAGGCTAAGGTACAGATCACCGCGCTGGATCCGCAAACCAGCTATAAAACGGGCCAAAGCTACCGCATTTTGACCTCCGACGGGGGAATCGACGGTGAGTTCGCCGGAGCGATCTCCAAATCCGCATTCCTCGACGTGGCGCTTAAGCAAAGCACCAACGCCGTCGATCTGACCATCGCGCAGAAAGAGACCAGTGGCGAGAATCCTGGAGGTGAAAACCCCGGAGGCGAAAATCCTGGCGGTGAGAATCCTGGTGGTGAAAACCCCGGAGGTGAAAACCCGGGCGGTGAGAATCCTGGCGGTGAAAACCCGGGCAGCGGCAAGCCGGGCATTTTCCAGACCGTGGCCCAAAGCAGCAACCAGTGGAATACCGCTGGCGCGCTCTCCACGCTGACGCAAAGCGGCCCGTCGCTGGCGCTGTATAACTCGCTGCTTCTGTTGAGCGCACCGGAAGCGCGCGAGGCGTTCAACCAGCTCTCTGGCGAAGTTTATCCGTCAATGCAGTCCAACCTGATCGCTGGCAGCACGCAGGTGTTTAACGTGTTAAACCAGCGGATGCAGCGCGCGTTTGATAACGACAGCCTGCCGATACCACCGTTAGCCATGTCGCTGGTGCAGCAGCCGGAGCCGCAAAACAATGGCGTCTGGGGCCAGACCTTCAGCTCCTGGAGCCGAAACAGCGGCGACGGTAACGTGGGCAAGCTGGACGGCAACACCACCGGCTTCCTGCTGGGGGCAGATCGCAAACTGGCGGACCATAACGTGCGTGTCGGCGGCTACTTCGGCTACAGCCGGGGTGATTATGACGTCGACAGCCGTCGCTCCTCAACGGATACCGACAACTATCACCTTGGTCTGTATGCGGCGGGTCAACAGGATGCGTTCTCCCTTCGCGGCGCGCTGGGTTACACCTGGCACAAGATCGAAGGCGAGCGCAATGTTGATTTCAGCGGCTTCTCGGATCGGCTGAAGTCAGATTACGACGCGAACTCCCTGCTGGCGTTCACCGAAGCGGGCTACCGTTTCGGCCAGCCAGACAGGAATATTGAGCCGTTCGTCAATTTATCGTACATCCGGCTGCATACCGACAGCTTCAGGGAAGACGGCGGTGCCGCTGCGCTGAGCGTCCGTAACGAAACGATGAACACCTTCTATACGACACTCGGGTTGCGCGGTGTGACCGAGTTGCCGAAGCACGTTAACCTCTACGGTTCGTTGGGCTGGCAGCACGCCTATGGCGATAAGAATACCTCTTCGCGCATGGCGTTTGCGGGCAGCGACGCGTTCATTACTCAGGGACAGGCCGTGGATGAGGATGTGATGGTCGGTGATATCGGCGTGAGTGTACAGCTGTCGCGTGCTGCGACGCTGGATGTGGGTTACCAGGGACAATATGGTGCGGATACCCGCGTCAACTCTGTTAACGCCAATCTGCGTTGGTCGTTCTGAATTATTTCCATTAAAAGAACCCGCCCTCGTGGCGGGTTTCTGCTTTTGGCTTCTGACTAAGCTAGGGATCGTTCCCAACCGCGTCCAGCAGTTTGTTTTTAAAGATAAACAAACACGCCTCGTTGAAGTTACCTGCTCCTAACCGCTCCGACAGCACCGTTCGCTTGCGATAGAGGCTTTTAACCGACATATTCAGCTTATCTGCAATCTCTTCCATTGACCTCCCTGCCTTCAGCAACCTGATCATTATCGCTTCGTGTCGACTCAGCCGTAAGTTAAGCAGCCATTTGGTTGTCAGACGCCTGCCTTTCATATCAAGCACCAGATTGAATAACGACGCCATATCCGGAGCCGTAAGCGACGTGTTCATAAACAGCTTCATACTGAGAAGATCCTCCTCTCGAGGACGCATATCCAGCATAACGCAGCAGATCGTTTTTCTCGTTCTGGCCGGATGGCGTATCAGGTAATCATATAAACGGAGCGGCGTACGGCTATCAATCAGTACAGTATATTCATTTGCGTCGGTATCAAATATGTTTCTGTCTATCGAACTGAGGCAAATTATATCCGGGAAAAATAGCCGCATCCCCCTGACAAGGAAACAATCCTGAGTCACTAACACTATTGAAGTCGCCACTAACCATCCCTTTTAGATTAAAGCAAGCCCGCCTCTTAAGAAACAAGAACGCTTTCGTTTATAGCGCTTTACATTTACGGCAAATGTTTTCTGGCTTTGATCATCCCTCAATATGACATTGGTGAGCTAGACTTTTTGCAGACTATCACTCAATGTCTGTCGTTAATTATAAATAAAAAAGAATTTCAGAAAAGTCACTTCTCTGAACATTAAGAATTTTTGTCATGAAACTTCCCAAACATGTACCAGAAAGTACTTTAATTAACTCAGCAGAACTTCATTTCGAATATAACAAAACAGGAAGCAGAGAAAGAAAAATCATTTAACATCAATCAGTTAAAAAGAACAATCCTGCACTGAATTATCTAAAAAACTTACTTCTTCCAGAATTATCCCAAAACCTCTCAGCCGCTTTTCAACTTATTTATCCCCCAACATATCGGGTGTACATTAAGCCCAATCAGACCACTGAGATGAGGGCTCATAATTACCTTTAAGTAAGTACCCCATAACGTGGCATCATTCAGATTTAATGTTCTCCTTTATGCCCTTTAACACAGAGTTAAAAGGCGGCCGTGTTATGCAATGGATTCACGATAAACAAATGGCAAATAGATATGGAAAGATCGCTTAGCTTCACTACGTTATTCTTTTATCGCACCACAATATTATTGCTCCTGCTTTTACTCTTTCCTGTTCTGGTTCAGGCTGATGAATCCGTTTATGAGCATCAGATACAACAGGCACGTAACGGTAATTACGCTCTGTTTCTTGATTACCTACAGCGCTATGAGCAACAGCATGCTTTAACACCCGGACAGGTTGCGGACTGGTTACAGGTAGCCTCCTGGGCAGGACGCGATGATGAGGTTATCCGGGTCTGGCAGCGTTATGGTATTTATATGCCGCTGCCCGCTCGCGCCATCGCTGCCGTCGCCCAGTCCAGAAGAAACCAAAAAGCCTGGCCATCCGCCTTATCGCTGTGGAAAGAGGCGCTCAGCCTTGCGCCGGATAACGACGATTACCGCATCGGCTATGTTAAGACCCTGGCCGATGCCCGCAGAGATCGCCTCGCGCTTTCGGAAGCCCGGCAGCTGGTTAAGGACGCTCCTTCTCCCGCGCACCTTGAGACGCTCTCCTATGTCTGGATGCGCCAGGGAAAAAACGGGGACCGGCTGCTGGCGGACATGCGCGCGCTGAACGCCGCACCCGGGAATAATGCCCTTCTTCGCGAGACGATCGATGCGTTAACGGAAAACCGGGTAAGCACGCCCGCACTCTGGCTGTCGCAAAGTGTGGCGATGTCTCCCGCGGAGCGCCGCCGCCTTGAGCGTAACGCCGCGGCTGAAAGGGTACGCCTGGCGGATGTGCCTGGCAGAACGGAGAAAGAGCGCCTGCGGCTGGCACAAAACGCATTAGATCGTTACCAGGCCCTGCTTTCTCGCTGGCAAAACGACCCGCAGGCGGCTGAAGACGTCATCCTTGCCCGTATCGATCGGCTTGGCGCCCTGTATGCGAAGGGTGATTACCGGCAGGTCATTAGCGAATACGAGTCGCTGACGGCCGCACAGCATCCGGTGCCGGACTGGGCCATCGGCTGGGTGATCTCTGCATATTTGCAGGAGAAAAATGCCGTCGCCGCCTTCTCGCTTGTGCAACGCTATCCACACTACGCCTCCGATCCGCAGGATGAGGAGCATGCGCTTTTCTACGCCTGGCTGGATACGGGGCAGTATCAGACCGCCCGCCGCTACGTTGAGCGCGAGACCCGCAGCGTTCCCTGGACCCGCTACGATTTCGGATCCCCGACCGCTCAGCCGAACGATCGGTGGCTCACCGGACAGTCTCTCAAACTTAACTATTTGCTGGCGACCAACGCCCTGCCGGAGGCCGAAAAGCTGTCGTATCGTCTGGCGTCAACGGCGCCGGGAAATCAGGGATTACAGATTGATTATGCCGCCCTGCTTCAGGCCAGAGGCCTGCCGCGCGCGGCCGAGCAAAAGCTTAAACAAGCAGAGGCGCTTGAACCCGCGAATCTGGAGCTTGAAAAACAGCAGGCTTACGTCGCAATGGACCTTCAGGAGTGGCGTCAGATGGATTTACTGGCTGATGACGTGATTGCTCGCGCCCCCGCCGATCGCAGCGCCCGTCGCCTGGACAGGCTCAGAGCGGTCCACCACATGTCTGAGCTGCGTCTGAACGCGGGTAAAGGATTGCACTCAGATAACCCCGTCAGCGGTAGCCACGACATGAGCTGGGACGCCACGCTCTATGGCCCGCCCGTGGCGGATAACTGGCGGCTGTTTGCCGGCGCCCGCTATGCCCAGGGGAATTTCGACGAAGGTAAAGGCATCAGCCGCCACCTGTTGGGCGGCGTTGAGTGGCGCCCCCGTGACCTCACGCTCGAAGCCGAGCTCTCCAGCAACCGCTATCACGGCACAAACAGGCCGGGCGCACGGCTCTCAACAACCTACAGCCTGAGTGATAACTGGCAGGTCAGCGGTAACCTCGAACACTTGTCACGTGCGACACCCTTACGGGCATTACGCAATGGGATCAGCGCCAACCGGGGTGAAGGTGGGGTGCGCTGGTATCAAAACGAGCGACGTGAATACCAGTTCAACGCCGCCGTCAGCCGCTTCTCGGACCACAACCGCCGTCAGGAATACACCCTCTCTGGGAAAGAGCGTCTCTGGCAGACCCCGACCCTGACGCTGGATCTCGAACCGGGGATCGCCGCCAGTAAAAACAGCCTGCGGAATACGCTCTATTACAACCCGGCACGGGATCTGTCCGTGACGGCTGCCCTGTCCGTTGACCATGAGATGTACCGCCACTACGACACCCTCTGGAGCCAGCAGTTCGTGGCAGGAGGGGGCAGCTACTGGCAGAAAAATCAGTCCGCGGGTGCCGTTACCCTGCTGGGTTACGGGCAACGCATCCAGTGGAACAACGTTGTCGATACTGGCGTGATGCTGAACTGGGATAAGCGCCCTTACGACGGCAAACGCGAGAGCAATCTCTCCGTCACGTTAGATGCGACTTTACGCTTTTAAGGATGAATATGCTGAACACACGTTTTTCTGTAAGCCTGATCGTCATCGGCTGGCTCTGCCTCAGCGCGAGCCTCTGCGCGCAGCCGCTCTCCTTTATGGCCCCTGAAAAGAGGCCGCAGCTGGAGGCCAGCAAACCCTGGCCGGAGAATCAGTTTCTGGTCCTGGCCTACCACGACGTTGAAGATGATGCCGCCGATCAGCGCTACCTCTCCGTTCGCACCAGCGCGTTAAACGAGCAGATAAGCTGGCTTTTGCACAACGGCTATCACGCCATCAGCGTGCAGGACATTCTGGATGCGCATGAAGGGAAAAAAGCGCTGCCGCCGAAAGCCGTTTTGCTCAGCTTTGACGACGGCTACAGCAGCTTTTACACCCGGGTCTGGCCTCTGCTTCAGGCCTGGAACGTTCCTGCGCTGTGGGCGCCGGTGGGCAGTTGGGTGGATACGCCGGCAAATCAAAAAGTTAACTTCGGCGGTCTGATGACGCCCCGCGATCGCTTTGCCACCTGGGATATGGTTCGCGAGCTCAGCCAGTCCCCGCTGATTGAGATTGGCTCGCATACCTGGGCCTCGCATTACGGCATTCCGGCCAACCCGCAGGGAAGCCGTGAACCCGCCATCGCCAACCGTTTTTTCGATAACGCGACGGGGCATTACGAAACCGATGAACACTTCAACCAGCGGATCGCCGCAGACGTACGCAAAGTCACCGATAAAATCACCCAGGTGACGGGAAAAGCGCCGCGTGCCTGGGTGTGGCCCTATGGGGCTGCCAACGGTACGTCGCTCGCTATCGCCCAGAAACAGGGCTATCAGTTGGCCTTTACCCTGGAAGACGGGCTGGGAAACGTGCGCGACCTCGGCAACATCCCGCGCCTGCTGATCGCTGGAAATCCGTCGATAAAAACCTTTGCCAACACGGTTAGCCGCGTTCAGGAGTTTGACCCGGTGCGCGTCATGCATGTCGATCTCGATTACGTCTACGATCCCGATCCGGCCCAGCAGACGAAAAACATCAACAAACTCGTCCAGCGGGTCTACGACATGAAAATCAGCCATGTGTTTCTCCAGGCGTTTTCGGATCCGCGGGGCGACGGCAGGATCGATGCGCTCTATTTCCCCAACCGTCGGCTCCCGGTCCGGGCCGATCTCTTTAATTTTGTCGCCTGGCAGCTACAAACCCGCGCGGGAGTGAAAGTCTTCGCGTGGATGCCGGTTCTCTCTTTCGATCTCAGTCCAGCCTTGCCGCGCGTGCAGCGCCGGGATCGTCAAACGGGAGAGTTGACCGTGGCCGCCGAGCCCTATATCAGGCTCTCCCCCTGGAGTCCGCAGGTTCGCCAGCAGGTGACGGAGATCTATGAAGATCTGGCCCGCTATGCCAGCTTCAATGGCATCTTATTTCATGACGACGCGGTGCTGACGGACGTTGACGATGCCGGACAGGACACGACCCGACAGAAGAGTCAGCGACTTATCGGCTTTACCCGCACCCTGAGCCAGGCGGTGAAAAACATCCGTGGCCCGCAGATCAAAACCGCGCGGAACATGTTCGCGCTGCCCATTATCGAGCCGGAAAGCGAGACATGGTTTGCGCAAAATCTCGATGATTTTCTGGCGGCCTACGACTGGACGGTGCCGATGGCAATGCCACTGATGGAGTCCGTCCCGGCAGAAGAGAGCAATGCCTGGCTGACGCGTTTAGTCAAAGCCGTCGCCGCACGCCCCGGCGCGCTGAATAAAACGATTTTTGAGCTACAGGCCAGGGACTGGGCACAGAAACCGCAGCGTGCCGTAGCCGATGAACGTCTGATGGAGTGGATGCGGGTGCTCCAGCTGAACGGCATCAAAAATTACGGTTATTACCCCGACGACTTCCTCAACAACCAACCTGATATTTCACGTATCAGACCTGAATTTTCTTCGTACTGGTATCCTGACAATGACTGATCGCATTATCGCCTTCTCTATTTTGTGTCTGGTATTCGGGTTGCCGTTAGGCGTAGCCGCGCTGTTTACCGGCGAACTGATTCTGGACTTTGTCTTTTTCTGGCCGCTTTTTATGTCCGTGCTCTGGGTAACCGGCGGCCTCTATTTCTGGTTTCAGCTTGAACGGCACTGGTCGTGGGATAACGCAACACCCGCCCCCGCCTTAGCCGGTGAGCCGTTAATCTCGATTCTTATTCCCTGCTTCAATGAGGAACGCAACGCACGGGAGACCATTAGCGCCGCGCTGGGTCAGCGGTACTGGAATGTGGAAGTTATCGCCATCAATGACGGTTCTTCTGATAACACGGCGGAGGTACTGCAACAGCTGGCGCGAGAGCAACCGCGCCTGCGGGTGATTAATCTCGCGGAGAACCAGGGGAAAGCCGTGGCGCTCAAGGCCGGCGCTGCGGCGGCCCGGGGCGATTTGCTGGTCTGCATTGACGGCGACGCCCTGCTCGACCGCGACACCGCGGCGTATCTGGTGGCACCGCTGATTCAGTATCCCCACGTTGGGGCCGTCACCGGGAATCCGCGTATTCGCACGCGCTCAACGCTGATTGGCCGCATTCAGGTGGGCGAGTTTTCTTCCATTATTGGCCTTATCAAGCGAACGCAGCGGATCTATGGCCGGGTCTTTACCGTCTCCGGCGTCATCGCCGCCTTTCGCCGACAGGCGCTGGCGGATGTCGGGTACTGGAGCCCGGACATGATCACAGAGGATATCGACATAAGCTGGAAGCTTCAGCTTCGCCACTGGGATATCTTTTTCGAGCCGCGGGCACTGTGCTGGATCCTGATGCCGGAGACGCTAAAGGGGCTGTGGAAACAGCGTCTGCGCTGGGCGCAGGGGGGGGCAGAGGTGTTTCTGGTTAACCTGCGCAAGATGGCCCGCTGGGAGCATCATCGCATGTGGCCCCTGTTTCTTGAGTACGCGCTATCAACGCTGTGGGCGTTTGCCTATGGGGCGACCGTGGTGTTGTTCATTCTCAGCCATATTATCCCTCTTCCCGCGAACCTGGCCGTTGCGAGCCTGTTTCCACCGGCGTTTACCGGGCTGCTGCTGGGCGTGATGTGCCTGCTGCAATTCCTCGTCAGTTTGTATATCGAGCGGCGCTACGAGCGGAAAGTGGCAGGCTCGCTGTTCTGGGTAATCTGGTTCCCGATGGTGTACTGGATGATTGGCCTGTTTACCACCCTTGTGGCATTTCCGAAAGTCATGCTTAAACGTAAACGCGCCCGCGCGCGCTGGATCAGTCCGGACCGGGGTAAAGGGAGCATTCAATGAACGAGAATACGTTAATTTTGACTGAACATCGGCTGGCACCGCGTCTTTTCGATGCCGCATTAACGCTGATAGCCTGGGGAGGATTCCTGTTTTTCCTTTACGCCAGGCTGTGGATGCAGTTAACCGAGGAGGGCGATCACCGCTGGAGCGTGATTATCGCCTCTTTTAATACGGTGCTGGTCTATCTGCTGATTGCCGCGTTCAACGGCTGGCTGCTGATCCTGTGGTATCAGTACAATCGCCGCCGCGCGCATGTGAGGCGGCGTCATCCGGAAATGTTGCGCTATGACGAGCTTGCCCAAAGTTTTAACGTCACGCCGCAAATTATGTCCGAGATGAGCCAGTACAACCTGCTGACGGTTTACCATGACCAGATTGGCCGGATCATTGATTTGAAGATCAGCGAGCAGCAGGAAGAGGAAGAGCAGTAATGAAACGCCCCCGCATCATGCCCTGCGGGGGCGTTTTTATAACAGGGAGACGCTATTTATCTTTCACCACAATCAGCGGTTCAATATCGCTCTCTTTCTTCACCACCAGCGAGTCATCCCCGCGCAGACAGGTTCCGCCATAGTTCCCGCCCACGGTAAAAGTGCAGACCTGAATGTATCTGCCGTCAACTTTCGGCAGGCACCATAGCTGCTGGTAGATGTTTTTACGGTCGACAAACTTGCCGCTGGACTGGTCCAGCAGTTCGTCCTGGGCGCCGATCAGATCGATATTGCTCCCGCAGCGTCCGGCGATCGGTTTAACGGCATAACCGGTCCGTTTGAGCAGATCGTTGACCTCAAAATCGGTATCCAGCAGGTAACGGTGGTTCGGGAACAGCTGCCACAGCACCGGCAGGATCGCCTTGTTACCTGGGATCACCGTCCACAGCGGTTCAAAGACCAGCACTTCCGGGCGCAGCAGGACGTCAATCAGGCGCACTTCACCTTGCGGGTGACCGGTGCGGATAGGCACGGCGGCGTACTCGGTTTCGCTCACCTCGCGGATCTGCTCAATCGCCGTTTCCCACGCCCAGGTTTTCCATACGCAGTTGACGTGACGGCCTTCATCATCAATCAGTTGCCCGGCGGCATCCCAGCTCAGCGCCCCCAGTCCGTGCAGGATTTTGGTTTCAAACCCGGCCTGGATCAGCGAGCGCTGAATAAAGAGCGCGTGGTAATCCTCTTCGATATCGTTGTCCTGCATGATATGGACAAACGGCCGCGCGTGGCTGTGCTTCCATGCGCCGGTCAGCTCCTCCAGCAGCCCTTCCGCCGGATTGTGGCCGGTGCCGCGATAGCCGTTTTTCACCCACTCTTCAAGAATGAGCCCGCCCTCGGTATGGCAGGAGGCGGAATCCGCGTTGTACTCGTAAACCTTGATGCCGCGTTCATCCATGCAGAAATCCATACGACCGGTGATCATATGGTGACGACGCCACTGCCAGGAGAGGCGCAGACGCGGCCAGAGAATTTTCGGGATGTCGAAAAGCGCGAGTAAGCTGTCGTCTTTCAGCACCTTGTCGGTGGCATGAAGGTACATCAGATGCAGTTCGTTGGTGGCTTTGATCAGCTCCTGCTCGGCGCTTTCGGTAATGGTGAAGTACTGGCAGGGATCGTTGTTGATAACGTGGCCATTGGCGCGAACGTACGCCTGTTGCAGGGCGTCGTTTTCATTGAGCCATTTTCCGTCGAACTGACGGTTGTTCTTCAATCGCGCGCCGCTGATTTTCAGCAGTTCACCGTCGATCTCCGGCTGAGGAATACTGTGTTCCGTCTCCTCCGTCTGGATCATCCAGCCGAGGATCTCGGTATCGTTGAACGTGTCATGAAGCGTATAGCAACCGTCCTCCACGCTCAGACGCAGCTCGCGCGTCCACTGCTGCCCCATCGGCAGCGGGGAGTGAATAACGTTCTGCTCGGCAATGCGCACTCTGTCATCCAGCAGCTGGGTAATAACGGCGACGTGGCCGGTCTCATGAAACTCACCGCCCTTTTGCCAGATGAGCAGCGCACCGGCCTGCGGCGCGCGTTTTGAGCCATTGGCAAAGGCCTGTAGCGGCAGAATATTGTCGTTTACCACCTGGCGCAAAAAACGCAGGGAGAAGATCTCCCACGCCATCCCGACGTCGGTAAAGACAAACCCGTGATTGAGAAACAGGAAACGGCGCGCAAATTCAACGCACTGCCATTTATGACCCATGTATTCGTTGCCGATATAGCTGCGGAATTCCGCGTCTTCCGGGTAGTGACGCGGATCGAGACTGCCGTAGTTTGAAGAGTAAATCGCCACGCCACCCGGCGCATAACCTAATAACGTCCCGAAGGGTGCGTCCCTGCTTAACGTTCCTTTACGCATGTGTCCAACCTAAAACAGGCAGGCGGCAATTTTTTTGTGGGGTTGTCGTCGTCTGCACGTTGTAATTAACTGACAGAGGTGGCGTTATCATACACCCGCCCTGCCCATTACGCTCGCATCGTTAAACGGTTCCTGCATCTCCTGCTACACTGCCTCAACACAACACCAAAAAGGCAGGCCAACATGTCAGATAACACCTATCAGCCACCGAAAGTGTGGGAATGGAAACAGAATAACGGCGGCGCGTTCGCCAATATCAACCGTCCCGTCTCGGGCGCGACGCACGAGAAAGAGCTACCTGTGGGCGCGCACCCGCTCCAGCTGTACTCTCTCGGTACGCCGAATGGACAGAAAGTGACCATCATGCTGGAAGAGCTGCTGGCGCTGGGCGTGACGGGCGCGGAATACGACGCATGGTTAATCCGCATTGGTGAGGGCGATCAGTTCTCCAGCGGTTTTGTCGACGTGAACCCGAACTCGAAGATCCCGGCGCTGCGTGACCACTCTACCACCCCGCCGACGCGCGTCTTCGAATCCGGCAATATCCTGCTCTATCTGGCCGAGAAATTTGGTCACTTCCTGCCAAAAGATCCGGCAGGACGAACGGAAACCCTGAACTGGCTGTTCTGGTTACAGGGCGCGGCCCCGTTCCTCGGCGGCGGTTTTGGCCACTTCTATAACTACGCACCGGTGAAGATTGAGTACGCTATCGATCGCTTCACCATGGAAGCTAAACGCCTGTTCGACGTGCTGGACAAACAGCTGGCGCGCGGTCGTTACGTAGCGGGTGAGGAATATACCATTGCGGATATGGCAGTCTGGCCATGGTTTGGCTGCGTGGCGCTGGGCAGCGTGTATAACGCCGCCGAGTTCCTGGATGCCGGGAAGTACACCAACGTGCAGCGCTGGGCAAAAGATGTGGCGAATCGTCCGGCCGTTAAACGCGGGCGCATTGTTAACCGTACCAACGGCGAGCTGAACGAGCAGTTACATGAGCGTCATTCAGCAAGCGACTTCGATACCCAGACGGAAGATAAACGTCAGGGTTGATCCATGACCGGGCGGTTCGCCGCCCTTCTTCCGCGATGAGAAAAATGCGTCAGCACGCGTGCGCAAGGAGCCTCGTATGTCAGACCAGACGCTAAAAGCGACCCGACAGCAGAGTCTTATCACCTTGCTGAGTCAAAGCGACTGGCTGACTACCGATGTGCTGGCTGAAAAGCTCTCCGTCAGCAAAGAGACCATCCGCCGGGATCTGAAGTCGTTGCAGCAGCAGGGGAAGCTTCTGCGCCAGCACGGGCGCGCGCGTCTGATTCATCCGGACAGCCGCGACAGCGGTGAACCCTTTGGCGCACGCCTGAAAAGCCATTATGCCGACAAAGCCGATATTGCCCGCCACGCGCTGGGCTGGATCAGCGAAGGGATGACCATCGCCCTCGACGCCAGCTCAACCTGCTTTCATCTGGCGCGCCAGTTGCCGGACATCGACCTCACCGTATTTACCAACAGTCTGCCTATCTGCCACGAGATGGCAAAGCGCGAGCGGATCACGCTTATCTGCTCCGGCGGAACGCTTGAGCGTAAGTATCGCTGCTATGTTAACCCGGCGCTGGTGACGCAGCTAAAAGGGCTGGAGATCGATCTGTTCATCTTCTCGTGTGAAGGGGTCGATGAGCATGGCGTCCTTTGGGATCCGTCCGAGCACAACGCGGGCTTTAAGGCGCTGCTGTTAAACCGCGCCAGCCAGTCGCTGCTGCTGATCGACAAAAGTAAATTTATGCGGGCAAGTGAAGTGAAAATTGGTCAGCTGTCGCAGGTGACACAGATTATTCAGAGCGATAAACGTCAGGCCGCCAGAGACGGCCTGACACGAGAGGTTACGCGGTGAGACGGAATTTCTGCACTGAGCGCTGGAGTTCTTCGGTCTGCCGTTCAAGTGCGGCGGCGGCGGCGGAAACCTGCTCCACCAGCGAGGCGTTCTGCTGGGTCACGCCGTCCATCTGCGTGATGGCAACGCCGACCTGAGAAATACCTTTGCTCTGCTCCTCTGACGCGGTGGCGATCTGCTTCATAATGACGGTCACTTCCGTCACGTCGCGCAGGATCGCTTCCATCGTGGTGCCAGTATCGTTCACCAGCTGCGCCCCCTGCTCCACGCGGGCAACGGAATCTGCAATCAGCCCTTCGATCTCTTTTGCCGCATTCGCGCTGCGGCTGGCCAGATTACGCACCTCACCCGCCACGACCGCAAAGCCCCGCCCCTGCTCCCCGGCCCGGGCCGCTTCCACCGCGGCGTTCAGCGCCAGAATATTGGTCTGGAAGGCGATGCTGTTGATGACGGTAGTGATTTCAGCGATTTTTTTCGAGCTGTCCGAAATGCCGCTCATGGTTGTGACCACATCTTCCACCAGCGAGCCGCCGCGGCTGGCCGTACTGGAGGCGACATCCGCAAGCTGGCTGGCCTGGCGCGCGCTTTCGGCGTTCAGCTTCACCGTCGCGGTTAGCTGCTCCATGCTGGCCGCGGTCTCTTCCAGCGCGGCGGCCTGCTCTTCGGTACGCGAAGAGAGATCGTTATTCCCGCTGGAGATCTCCGTTGCCCCGCGCCAGATATTCTCGCTGCCGGAACGAATCGTGCTGACCGCTTCCCGCAGGCTGTCCTGCATGGCGCTCAGCAGCGGCACCAGTTGCCCCACGCAGTTGCGGCCAAAGGATTCAATCGGCTGGCTGAGATCGCCCTGCGCAATCTGGCGGAACTGCTGACGGATACGATCCAGCGGTTTTACCAGTATCGCCACCAGGTAGCGGTCGGTGAACAGCAGGATCAACAGACCCACGATCGTGGCGGTGATAATCACCGTCCGGGTCATGCTGGTGAGGCCGTCGACCACCACGCGCGTGCTGTCGAGCGCCTTCGCCGCGGTGTTGTTAAAGTTCTCAGCCGCTGACCCGAATGCACGGCTTAGCGGCGGCGTGACGTTGTTGGCATGCTGACGATAGCCTTCGAGCGTCGCCTGCTTCGCCTGCGCCATCTGCGGCGTCACGCCACGATCGAGCAGCGCCTGCCAGGTGGAAATCACCTGCGCAGACACCTTTTCATCCATCGGGCCCGGAGAGATAGCTTTCATCTCTGCCAGCTTTTTACTCATGTTATCCAGCGCCTGCTGAGCAGGAGCCAGGTCCGGCGTGCCGCCCGCCGCTTTAACTTCCATCGCCCGGCTCAGGCGGGTGACGAAACGGAAATACTGATCGTTGCCCTGGCTCAGCACCGTCATTTGCCGGACCAGCTGGCGGTCAACGTCATTACCATCAGAAACACGAGACAGAGACCAGGTGCTGTAAAGCCCCACGCCTGCCCACATGACACAAAAGATCCCCAGTATCGTCAGCATGACGAAACGGATGGTGAAATTACGAAGCATCTTCATTGAGTATTCCTTGCCGTGAGGGTGAATTCGCCCAGAGGCGAGTACTACCCTCTTTATCGGCAGATACCGCAGAAAATATACTTTTTTGTTATCGAGTCGGCATAGAATGAAAACGTTGTTTCGAAAATTCACCGACAAGAAAGGAGACATCATGTCCTGGCACCCTTACACCGGCCGATACGAAAACATGCAGTACCGATACTGCGGCAAAAGCGGCCTGCGCTTACCGGCACTGTCGCTAGGCCTGTGGCACAGCTTCGGTCACGTTCAGCCGCTCGATTCCCAGCGCTCGCTGCTGCGTAAGGCCTTCGATCTCGGTATTACCCACTTTGACCTTGCCAACAACTACGGCCCCCCACCGGGCAGCGCTGAAGAGAATTTTGGCCGTCTGCTGCGGGAGGATTTTGCCGGGTATCGTGACGAGCTGATCATCTCCACCAAAGCGGGCTACGACATGTGGCCAGGGCCGTATGGTTCGGGCGGTTCACGTAAATACCTGCTCGCCAGCCTCGACCAGAGCCTGAAACGCATGGGTGTGGAGTATGTGGATATTTTCTATTCTCACCGCGTAGACGAAAACACGCCGATGGAAGAGACCGCCTCCGCGCTGGCGCACGCGGTGCAGAGCGGAAAAGCGCTGTACGTCGGCATTTCGTCCTACTCCACGGAACGCACGGCGGTAATGGCCGAATTGCTGCGCGAGTGGAAGATCCCGCTTTTGATCCACCAGCCGTCTTACAACCTGCTTAACCGCTGGGTCGACAAGACCGGCCTGCTGGACGCGCTGGAGAAAAACGGAACGGGCTGTATCGCCTTTACCCCGCTGGCACAGGGCCTGCTGACCGGAAAATACCTGAACGGTATTCCGGACGGTTCACGTATGCAACGCGAAGGGAAAAAAGTGCGCGGCCTGACGGAGAAAATGCTGACGGAAGCCAACCTGAGCAGCCTTCGTTTGCTGAACGAGATGGCGCACGCGCGCGGGCAGACGATGGCGCAGATGGCGCTAAGCTGGCTGTTGAAAGATGAGCGTGTAACGTCGGTGCTGATTGGCGCGAGCCGCCCGGAGCAGCTGGAAGAGAACGTTCAGGCGCTGAATAACCTGCGCTTTAGCGAAGATGAACTGACGCGGATTGACCAGCACGTTGCGGATGGTGAGCTGAATTTGTGGCAGGCGTCGTCGGATAAATAGTGCAGTCCGATGCTTTCGCCCCTCACCCTAACCCTCTCCCCAGAGGGGAGAGGGAACATGAACACCCTCTCCCCTCTGGGGAGAGGGTTAGGGTGAGGGGCGTGGTGGATTTATTTCTTACTGATCTTATCCAGATACCCCATCACAAACGCCGACAGCACAAACGTCAGGTGGATAATCACATACCACATCAGCTTATTATCCGGGACGTTTTTCGCGTCCATAAAGACGCGTAACAGGTGTATAGACGAAATCGCCACAATCGACGCCGCGACTTTATTCTTCAGCGATGAGGCATCCATTTTTCCCAGCCAGTTGAGCTTTTCTTTGTGCTCGGCGATATCAAGCTGAGAGACGAAATTCTCATAACCGGAGAACATCACCATCACCAGTAACCCCCCCACCAGCGTCATATCCACCAGCGACAGCAGAACCAGAATCAAATCGGCTTCTGCCACGGAGAAAATGTTTGGCAGGACGTGAAATATCTCCTGGAAGAACTTGATCGTCAGGGCGACCAACGCCAGGGAGAGACCAAAATAGACGGGTGCGAGCAGCCAGCGAGAGGCATACATTGCGTTTTCAAAGAAGCGTTCCATAAAATCCTGTCTGCAAACGAAACCAGCGCTTAGTATATCTCAACTATACCTCGTTGGGATCCACATCCGGACGCGCATACTCCGGCCAGACCAGCGCGACCAGTTCCGGGTAGGCTTCCAGGCTAAACTCGCGAAAACACTGGCGCAGATTTAATACGTCTAAATCGGAGTACGACACCTTCTCGCCATTCAGACAGCGTTTTTTGATATTGTCGTAATATTTATAAACCGCCGAATTAAGGTCGCTACAACGGCGCTGCGCGTCGAACAGGCCGGGCGTATCATTAATTTCAGCCATTTTCATTCGCTTAATTGTCGCATGGAGAAAATCGATATATTCGTGATTTACCCGCCAGTACCAGACCGGCGTCACGGCGTTCATCAATACGGAGAAATGATCTTCCCCCTCCTCTTTCGACATCAATTCAGGCTGCGGCGGTTCACTGACGTCTTTTGACGCTTTCGTTTTATTTAACTCTTGCATCAATAAAAGCACGCCAGCGGTCAGTAATAGTAACGTTATGACCGTAAAGAAAATGCTGTTCATGGGTAGGCTCCATTTTTTTTGATTTTAAAATTGCCTCATGTTATTGTCAACGAATCTCACCCTTTTTCCATCCCCACCTTTTTTGAAATTAAAGGAAATTAAAATGCTGCCCGACAATCTTGTCCCGGCAAAGTACCACATTACGCCTGTGGAACAGCCTTCGACGGAAGCAGATAAAGAGGCGAATTTCACTCAAGGAAAAAGAAAACTCTCCGACTATGAAGCCGACATATTAATTGGTGTTTCACGCACCGGCAAATCCCGTAATATGGTGCTGGAAGAGCACGATCGCCATTTAAAAGAGCGTTTATTTCGCGCCATCAAGATTGAAGCCTTAGTTCATCTACTAAATGATTTACAGGCCGAAGGGGAAATAGATGCCCAGACGCTAAGTCAAATAATGACCGAGAAAACGCAGCAAATAAATGAGGCCGGCAATGAAATTTGGCTTAATTTAATTACGCGTGAAAAAAACAATCCCATTTTTTATGACCTGGGGGAAGATTAACGTGAATGATGACAGCGGTAATAACGTTTATTTGACTTTAGATGATAAGAAAAGCGATGAATTTATCTTAAAGCAGAATCTCGACGCCCTGAAAAAGATAAAAAATGACGAGATGACGCGAATTACGCAGGATTTGGTTTCGATTCCGGCCACGCTGGTGCGCCTGAAATGGCAGAATCGTCGGGAGATTTACGCCTTGCAGGCCAAGGAGGAGATTTACGGCGCTGTGATGAACGCCATTATTGAACAGCGCCCTGAGCTTAAAGAGAAGATCCTCGGGCGACTGGAGGCGAACTATCAGTACCTGCTGGCACGCGAGACAGCCACCCTGCGCCTGACCCGTAAACTCTCGGAAGGTCATTACCGAACTTCAAACGTGACCTGTGTAGCGCTTGATGAAGAGGCGCCGACGGCGCCTTCAGTGTGAGTCAACAATGATTGTTGCGGAATGCAGGCCGGGTAAGGCGACGCCGCCACCCGGCAGGGAAGGCTGCAAAAGCCTTCGCTTTACTTCGCGGCCGCTTTCTCTTCGCCGACCAGACCAATCTTCAGGTATCCCGCCTGATGCAGCGTGTCCATTACCTTCATCATGGTTTCATAATCGACGGTTTTATCCGCGCGGAAGAAGACGGTGGTGTCTTTCTTGCCGCCGGTCAGCTGGTCCAGCGCCGGAATAACCGAGGCATCCGTCACCGGGTCGTTGCCCAGGAACATGGACTTATCGGCCTTCACGGACAGGTAGATAGGTTTTTCCGGACGCGGCTGCGGCTGGCTGGAGGACGCAGGCAGATTCACCTTCACGTCCACCGTCGCCAGCGGTGCGGCAACCATAAAGATAATCAGCAGAACCAGCATGACGTCGATAAACGGCGTCACGTTGATCTCATGCATTTCACCGTTATCGTCCAGATTTTCATTAAGACGCATTGCCATACAATCAACCTACGCGCAGTTTGGACGCCGCATGTACCGGTTTAACGGCGCTGGCGTTCAGGTCCAGATCGCGGCTTTGCAGCAGCAGAACCTGCGCGGCAACGTCACCCAGTGTGGCTTTGTAACTGCCAATCATGCGCGCGAAGATGTTATAGATAACAACCGCCGGGATAGCGGCAACCAGACCGATAGCCGTGGCCAGCAGCGCTTCTGCGATACCCGGCGCGACGACCGCAAGGTTAGTGGTCTGCGTCTGGGCGATACCGATAAAGCTGTTCATGATGCCCCAGACGGTACCGAACAGGCCGACGAACGGGGAGATGGCGCCGATAGTCGCCAGGTAGCCGTTACCGCGGCCCATATGACGACCCACGGCCGCAACGCGACGCTCCAGACGGAAGCCGGTACGCTCTTTAATGCCTTCGTTATCTTCACTGCCTGCGGAGAGTTCCAGCTCGTTCTGCGCTTCGTTCACTAACAGGGTAGTCAGGCTTTTCGCATGGAAGGATGAGGTGATATCAGAAGCCTGATCCAGAGAGCGGGCTTCCGCCAGCTGCTTCTGCTCACGCTTGAGGCGGCGTTTTTGTGAAAGAAGTTCGGCGCTCTTGCTGAAGAAGATAGCCCAGGTGATCACGGACGCCAGAATCAGGCCGATCATCACAATCTTAACTACGATGTCAGCATGTTGATACATGCCCCAAACGGAGAGATCCGTCTGCATCAAATTATTACCCACTCTGTATCTCCAGGACGCAAATCACAAAATCTGAACGTAATAATATCAAAACGTCGTCGAATTGATAGTAGTTCTCATTAGTATTTACATAGTGCCGTAATTTTCGCTCACTTTCCTTGCGCTTACGCAGTAAAAATTTCTTATGCGAATTTTTGATAATATTTTCTGCTTATTCGATAAGCATCCGGATGCACATTCTGACAATCGTGGTAGTCTGGACGTCCAGACGTATAAAAATAGGGTTAGCGAACATGACTAAAAAGCAGCTTGAGACCACGCTGGTGCAGGCAGGACGCAGTAAGAAATACACGCAGGGCTCGGTCAACAGCGTGATCCAGCGCGCCTCCTCGCTGGTGTTTGATACCGTTGAAGATAAAAAAATCGCTACGCGTAATCGCGCGAAGGGCGGGCTGTTTTACGGTCGTCGTGGCACGTTAACCCATTTCTCGTTGCAGGAAGCCATGTGCGAACTGGAGGGCGGCGCGGGCTGCGCGCTGTTCCCGTGCGGCGCGGCGGCGGTCGCCAATACCATTCTGGCGTTTGTGGAACAGGGTGACCACGTCCTGATGACCAATACCGCCTACGAGCCAAGCCAGGACTTCTGCACCAAAATACTCAGCAAGCTCGGCGTCACCACCAGCTGGTTCGATCCGCTGATTGGGTCCGGTATTGCCGGGCTTATTCAGCCCAACACGCGCGTTGTGTTCCTGGAATCTCCCGGCTCCATCACCATGGAAGTGCATGATGTTCCGGCTATCGTGAAGGCGGTGCGCAGCATAGCGCCGGAAGCGATCATCATGATCGACAACACCTGGGCGGCAGGTGTGCTGTTTAAAGCCCTGGAATTTGACATCGATATCTCCATTCAGGCGGCGACCAAATACCTGATTGGCCATTCCGACGGCATGATCGGTACGGCGGTGTCTAACGCCCGCTGCTGGGATCAATTGCGTGAAAACGCCTACCTGATGGGCCAGATGGTGGATGCCGATACCGCCTACATGACCAGCCGGGGCATCCGTACGCTCGGTGTGCGTTTGCGTCAGCATCACGAAAGCAGCCTGCAAATTGCACAGTGGCTGGCGCTGCATCCGCAGGTGGAGCGCGTTAACCATCCGGCGCTGCCGGGCAGCAAGGGCCACGAATACTGGCAACGTGACTTTACGGGCAGCAGCGGGTTGTTCTCATTTGTTCTTAAAAAGCGCCTGAATGACGCCGAACTGGCAAGCTATCTGGATAACTTTACCCTCTTCAGCATGGCCTATTCATGGGGTGGGTTTGAATCGCTGATCCTGCCCAACCAGCCGGAGCAGATTGCGGCCCTGCGCCCGGGCGGCGAGGTGGACTTCGAGGGGACCTTAATCCGCCTGCATATTGGGCTGGAAAATGTGGACGATTTAATTGCGGATTTATCGGCAGGATTTGAGCGCATCGTGTAAAGTGCTGGCTGAAATGTACTCCCCGGACGCTATTCTGAACACCGCAAGCAGAAAAGTCTGTATGAGATGCGCCTGCGATCAACCCCGACAGGCAAAATTGGGAGTACAATAGCGTTATATCTGCTGTTCCACAGGAAAGTCCATGGCTGTTATTCAAAATATCATCACGGCGCTCTGGCAACACGATTTTGCCGCGCTGGCTGACCCGCATGTCGTCGGGATTGTCTATTTCGTGATGTTCGCGACGCTGTTTCTGGAAAATGGATTACTGCCAGCCTCATTTTTACCCGGTGACAGCCTGCTCCTGCTCGCAGGGGCGTTAATCGGCAAGGGCGTGATGGACTTCGCACCGACAATGGTGATCCTCACCTCTGCGGCCAGTCTCGGCTGTTGGCTGAGCTACCTGCAAGGGCGCTGGCTTGGAAACACTCGCGTGGTGAAAGGCTGGCTGGCGCAGCTGCCGCATAAATATCACCAGCGCGCGACCTGCATGTTTGACCGTCACGGCCTGCTGGCGTTACTTGCCGGGCGTTTTCTGGCGTTTGTTCGTACCCTGTTGCCTACCATGGCGGGTATTTCAGGCCTCTCTAACCGCCGCTTCCAGTTCTTCAACTGGCTGAGCGCCCTGCTCTGGGTAGGCGTGGTCACCACGCTCGGCTACGCGCTGAATATGATCCCCTTTGTTAAGCGCCATGAAGACCAGGTGATGACCTTCCTGATGATCCTGCCGATTTTCCTGCTGGTTGCAGGGCTGGTGGGTACCATTGCGGTGGTGATTAAGAAAAAGTATTGCAGCGCATAAATAAAAGCCGGGTGGCGCTACCGCTTACCCGGCCTCCGTTTCCCCTCAGGCTCCCTGCATGGTTCTTATACGTGACGCATCTTCCCCCGGCGTGACGCCGAAGTAGCGCTTAAACTCCCGACTAAACTGCGACGCGCTTTCATACCCGACCCGCATCGCCGCGGCGCTGGCCTTCATGCCATCGTGGATCATCAGCATCCGCGCCTTATGCAGACGGTAGGTTTTGAGGTACTGCAACGGCGACGTGCTGGTGACGGATTTAAAGTTATGGTGAAACGCCGAGACGCTCATATTGGCTTCCGCCGCCAGCTGGTCAACGCTGAGGTTTTCCGTGTACTGGCTCTCGATGCGCTTCAGCACGCGGCTAATCAGGCTGAAGTGCGTTTGCCGGCTTACCAGCGCCAGCAGCGCCCCGCCGCCCGGTCCCAGCAGCACATGGTAAAGAATTTCGCGGATAATCTGCTTTCCGAGAATACGCGCATCCAGCGGCCTTTCCATCACGTCTAACAGGCGTTCAATCGCGCAGAGAATTTCCTCCGACAGGGTCGCGGAGTTGATACCGCTTGCCGCCATTGACGGCCGGAAAAGTTCGTCCTCCCCAATCTCCATCAGCAGCTCCTGCAACTGGAGGATGTCGACGTTGACGCGGATCCCGGCCAGCGGTACCTCCTCTGTCGCGAAAGTTTCACATTCGAAGGGTAAAGGTACTGTCAGAAGCAGATATTCATTGGTGTCGTAACGGAACACGCGCTCATTGATATAGCCAATCTTATGGCCAGAAAAGAGAAACACGATGCCGGGCTGATACATCACCGGGGTGCGCGTCCCGGGCTGGGTACCGTACAGCAATCGGATATCCGGCAGCAGCTCAGCCGAATCATTTCCGTTATCTATCAGTCTTTTAATCTGCGACGTTAGCTGGCGGCAGATGGCATCACGGTTCATTTTCAGTTACTCCGGGTACGGTTTCCGACGCTGACAGTGTGCGCATTTTCTTCCCGTTTCTCCAGCGCGCTGTAGAAATGGGCAAGACATCGGCAGGAATGTGCATTGAGAGGATAGCGCCTGCCCGCCACAATGAGCAGCATCAGGTTGCCTTCTGCGCCACCACGATTTTTTACCCACTACAGGGAACAAGCCATGAACAACTTTAATCTTCATACCCCAACCCGCATTCTGTTTGGTAAAAACGCTATCGCTGACCTGCGCGCGCAAATCCCGACGGACGCCCGCGTCCTGATTACCTACGGCGGCGGCAGCGTGAAAAAAACCGGCGTACTGGATCAGGTGTACAGCGCTCTGGAAGGTCTGGACGTGCGCGAGTTCGGCGGTATCGAGCCTAACCCGTCTTATGAAACGCTGATGAACGCGGTAAAAATCGCCCGTGAGGAGCAAATTACCTTCCTGCTGGCGGTGGGCGGCGGTTCCGTGCTGGACGGCACCAAATTCATCGCGGCGGCGGCCCATTACGCTGACGACATCGACCCGTGGCATATTCTGGAAACGGGCGGCAGCGACATCAGCAGTGCGATCCCGATGGGCTCCGTGCTGACGCTGCCGGCCACCGGATCAGAGTCCAACAAAGGCGCGGTCATCTCTCGTAAAACCACCGGTGACAAGCAGGCCTTTATGAACGAACACGTTCAGCCCGTGTTCGCGATCCTCGATCCGGTTTACACCTATACCCTGCCTGCGCGTCAGGTGGCGAACGGCGTGGTCGACGCCTTTGTTCACACCGTTGAGCAGTACGTTACTTACCCGGTAAACGCCAAAATTCAGGATCGTTTCGCGGAAGGCATTCTGCTGACGCTGATTGAAGAAGGTCCAAAAGCGCTGAAAGAGCCTGAAAATTACGACGTGCGTGCCAACGTGATGTGGGCTGCCACCCAGGCGCTGAACGGCCTGATCGGCGCAGGCGTGCCGCAGGACTGGGCTACCCATATGCTCGGCCACGAGCTGACGGCGATGCACGGCCTGGATCACGCCCAGACGCTGGCGGTGGTTCTGCCTGCGCTGTGGAACGAAAAACGTGACGCTAAACGCGCCAAACTGCTCCAGTACGCCGAACGCGTGTGGAACATCACCGACGGTTCCGACGATGCGCGTATCGATGCCGCGATTGAAGCCACCCGTCACTTCTTTGAAAGCCTGGGCGTGCCAACGCGTCTCTCTGGCTACGGCCTGGACGGCAGCTCCATCCCTGCCCTGCTGGCGAAACTGGAAGCACACGGTATGACGCAGATCGGCGAGCATGGCGACATCACCCTGGACGTCAGCCGTCGTATTTACGAAGCGGCACGCTAAGCGTTTTTAGGATCCTGACTTTCGTTTTTTGACATTTCGTCCAGACTTAATGCACATCACATCGTCGGAGGTTCCCTCCGGCGATGAGCACCTGAAGGAGGAAAAATGGCAAACCAAACCGTAATCAAGCTACAGGACGGCAACGTGATGCCCCAGCTGGGGCTAGGTGTATGGAAAGCCGGTAACGACGAGGTCGTCTCCGCCATTCATAAAGCCCTTGAAGTCGGCTATCGGTCCATCGATACCGCCGCCGCCTATAAAAACGAGGACGGCGTGGGAAAAGCGCTTGCCAGCGCCGGCGTTCCCCGGGATGAGCTTTTCATCACCACCAAGCTGTGGAACGACGATCAAAAGCGTCCCCGCGAAGCGTTGCAGGATAGTCTGGAGAAACTCCAGCTCGATTTCGTCGATCTTTATCTCATGCACTGGCCGGTACCGGCTATCGACCATTACGTTGATGCCTGGAAAGGGATGATTGAACTGCAAAAAGAGGGGCTGATAAAAAGCATCGGCGTCTGTAATTTCCAGGTTCATCATCTGCAACGCCTGATTGATGAAACGGGCGTCGCGCCGGTGATTAACCAGATTGAGCTGCATCCGCTGATGCAGCAGCGCCAGCTTCATTCATGGAACGCCACGCACAAGATCCAGACCGAATCCTGGAGCCCGCTGGCCCAGGGCGGCGAAGGGGTGTTTGACCAGAAAATCATCCGTGAACTGGCGGATAAGTACGGTAAAACCCCGGCGCAGATCGTCATTCGCTGGCATCTGGATAGCGGTCTGGTGGTGATCCCGAAATCGGTCACGCCATCGCGTATCGCCGAGAACTTCGACGTCTGGGATTTCCGCCTGGATAAAGACGAGCTGGGTGAAATTGCGAAGCTGGATCAGGGCAAGCGGCTTGGGCCGGACCCGGATCAGTTTGGCGGGTGATCCCCTCAACCTGCCCTCTCCCCGGAGGGGAGAGGGTTAGACCTGTAGGCCCGGTAAGCGCAGCGCCACCGGGCATTGTTACAGGTTTAACCGGTCTTACGTTTTACGTTCTTCTTCGTTCCCGCAACACCGTTCGAACGCTGATGCGCAATAGGCGTGTGCTTGGTCAGCGCCGGGCGCGTGTTGCGGTTCTGGCGGCGCGCTTCGCGCATCTCTTCCAGCGTTGGCGCTGGCACCAGGCAATCACGACGCGAGCCGATCAGGTGCTTTTTCCCCATCTCTTCCAGCGCCTGACGGATCAGCGGCCAGTTTTTCGGATCGTGATAGCGCAGCAGCGCTTTATGCAGACGGCGCTGTTTATCCCCTTTCGGCACCACCACGTCTTCGCTCTTATAACCAATCTTACTCAGCGGGTTTTTGCCGGTGTAATACATGGTCGTCGAGTTGGCGAGCGGCGACGGGTAGAAGTTCTGCACCTGATCCAGACGGAATCGACGCTGCTTCAGCCACAGCGCCAGGTTCACCATGTCTTCATCACGGGTGCCGGGGTGTGCGGAGATGAAATATGGGATCAGATACTGCTCTTTTCCCGCCTGTTTTGAATAGGTATCAAACAGCTGTTTAAAGCGGTCATAGCTGCCCATGCCCGGCTTCATCATTTTGGACAGCGGGCCTTCTTCGGTGTGCTCCGGGGCGATCTTCAGATAACCGCCAACGTGGTGCGTCGCCAGCTCTTTGATGTAGCGCGGATCTTCCACCGCAATGTCGTAACGCACGCCGGAGGCGATCAGGATCTTCTTGATGCCTTTCAGGTCACGGGCGCGACGGTAAAGATTGATAGTCGGCTCGTGGTTGGTGTCCATATGCTCGCAAATGCTCGGATAGACGCAGGAGAGACGACGGCAGGTCTGCTCGGCGCGCGGCGATTTACAGCGCAGCATGTACATGTTGGCCGTTGGACCACCCAGATCGGAGATCACGCCGGTAAAGCCCGGCACCGTGTCGCGAATCGCTTCGATCTCGTTAACAATCGACTCTTCGGAACGGCTCTGAATAATACGGCCTTCGTGTTCGGTGATCGAACAGAATGAGCACCCGCCGAAGCAGCCGCGCATGATGTTGATTGAGAAACGGATCATCTCGTAAGCCGGAATACGGCTGTTGCCATATGACGGATGCGGCACACGCTTGTACGGCAGAGCAAAGACGCTGTCCATCTCTTCGGTAGAGAGCGGGATCGCCGGTGGGTTAACCCAGATATAGCGCTCGCCGTGCTTTTGCATCAGCGCTCGCGCGCAGCCGGGGTTGGTTTCATGGTGTAAGATGCGCGATGCGTGGGCGTAGAGTACTTTATCGCTTTTTACTTTTTCGTAAGACGGCAGCAGCACATAGGTTTTTTCCCACGGCTTCGGACGCGGCGGCTGCACCACCACGGCCTTTGCTTCCGCTTTCTTCGGCTCAACCGGTTTGTTATCCGCGCACGGCAGATCGTCACCGTACGGATGTGGGATAGGGTCGATTTTGCCCGGCATATCGATAATGCGGGAATCCACCCCGCTCCAGCCCGGCAGCGCCTCTTTCACCATGATCGCGGTGTTGCGCACGTCGCGGATCTCGCTGACCGGTTCACCCTGCGCCAGGCGATGCGCCACCTCCACCAGCGGACGCTCGCCGTTGCCGAAGATCAGCATGTCGGCTTTCGAATCCACCAGCACCGAACGGCGCACGGTATCAGACCAGTAGTCGTAGTGTGCGGTGCGGCGCAGGCTCGCCTCGATGCCGCCCAGGATCACCGGCACGTCTTTCCATGCTTCTTTGCATCGCTGGGTGTAGACGAGGGTCGCGCGATCGGGACGTTTACCCGCCACGTTGTCAGCCGTGTAAGCGTCGTCATGGCGCAGCTTACGGTCGGCGGTATAGCGGTTGATCATCGAGTCCATGTTGCCCGCGGTCACGCCGAAGAACAGGTTAGGCTTGCCCAGACGCATAAAGTCGTCTTTGCTGTTCCAGTCAGGCTGGGAGATGATCCCCACGCGGAAGCCCTGGGCTTCAAGCATACGGCCACAGATCGCCATGCCAAAGCTCGGGTGATCGACATACGCATCGCCCGTCACCAGAATGATATCGCAGCTGTCCCAGCCCAGTTGATCCATCTCTTCCCGGGACATCGGCAGGAACGGCGCCGGTCCAAAGCAGGCTGCCCAGTACTGGGGCCAGGAGAAGAGGTCGCGATCCGGCTGGATCAGGGAAATAGCGCTCATAATGCTTCCGAAGAAAAAATAGACAAAAGGAGCGGGATTATACGCTGGTTTACCGGGGGAAATGAAGGGGTATTGTGCGGGCTGTTGCCCTCACCCCAACCCTCTCCCACAGGGAGAGGGAGAAAGCGTTTTATGGTGCCGGATTCACCAGCATCTGCCCTACCGATCCCCTGTCCATCATCTCCAGCGTCTGGCTGTGGAACAGGAACGGGAAGTGCGGCCAGGAAGGCTGACCGTAGTAGACGAGCAGTTCGACCTGGCCATCCACCCAGACGGTATCTTTCCAGCCCCTGTCTTCCGGGAACGGCATCGCCCCGTTGACGTTGCGGATCAGGAATGACACCCCTTCAATATGGAACGACTGCGGCATCTCCGAGCGGACGGTCCAGCGCTCCCATGTTCCCTGTTGGGCGGTGATATCAATGCGGTTTACGTCCCACAGCGAACCGTTGATGCCCGGATCGTCGCCAAGGCTGATATCGCGACTGCGTACTGCCGGGCCGGTCACAATCTCCTGCGGCAGCAGGCGCATCGGCAGGCTGTCGGTCACCAGCGGCAACAGGCCGGTCGGGCGCAGCGTCAGCACCAGCGTGGAGACCAGAACGCTCGACGGTTCAAAGAAGCCACGAATACGGTCAACAATGCTTGCCGCTTCGCCGCAGGTCACGGACACTTCATCCCCGTTGGTCATATCCACGAGGATCTCACGACGTTCGCCCGGTGCCAGCGCCAGCTGTTTTACCGACACCGGCGCAGGTAATAACCCCTGATCGCCTGAAATCACGTGCAGCGCGCGGCCGTCGCTCATCTGCAACTGGTAGCGGCGCGAGTTAGAGGCATTCAGCAGACGCAGGCGCACCCAGCCACGAGACACTTCGACATACGGGCTTTGCGCGCCGTTAACCAGCAGCGTATCGCCCACAAAACCACCGCTGCCCGGCTCGCTGTACTCCGGCGTGCCGAAGTTATCCAGCCGCTTGTCCTGAATAATGATCGGGAAATCATCGACGCCGTAGTGATTCGGGATCGGCAGCGTTTTGCTGACCTCATCTTCAATCAGCCACATTCCGGCCAGGCCGTTGTAGACCTGCTGGGCGGTGCGGTTCGGGGTGTTGGCGTGATACCACAATGTCGCCGCGCTCTGACGAATCGGGAGGACGGGCGCCCAGTCGGCATTCGGCGACATCATGCGTGCCGCGCCGCCAATCAGCGGCCCCGGCACCTGCAAACCACTGACGGTCATCGCGACATTTTCCGTCGTACGGTTACTGTAGATGAGCTTAACGTCATCGCCATTCCACACGCGAATGGTCGGCCCGAGGTAGCGTCCGTTAATGCCCCATACCTGCGCGCGCGTTCCCTGGGTAAAGGACCAGTGGCTACGCTGAAGCGTGAGGAATAGCGGCTGCCCGCGACGGGATTCAATCAACGGCGGAATAGGCAGCGGCTGTTGCTGCCCGGCGGCGCTGGCTGTCCGCGGCATCGCACCCGCACAAAGGGCGATACCCGAAGCCTGAATAAACTGACGCCGACTGAGTGACATATAAGCTCCATCTGAAACGACTAACAACGCGGGAATTCGTTTTCCCTTACACGACACCGGGTCAAATCTTACCGGCGGCTTCTCGCTCTGCAACTTCTTTATCGAGCTGCGCAATATGCTGAGCCATCAGCTCGCGGCAGTGCGTGGCCAGCTCGCGCACCTGGTCTTTACCGTATTTTGAGGTATCTACCGGCGGCAGCATTTCGACAATGACCAGTCCGTTATTCAGACGGTTAAGATTAATCTTATTCGATGTATTGGAAACACACACGGGAATAATTGGAACGCCTGCCGCAATTGCAGCATGAAACGCGCCGGTCTTAAACGGCAGCAGGCCGCGACCACGGCTGCGCGTCCCTTCCGGGAACATCCAGATGGAAATCCGGCGCTTTTTAAACTGATCCACCACTTCCGCAATGGTGCCATGCGCTTTGGCGCGGTTGTTACGGTCAATCAGTAAGTTACCGGTGAGCCAGTACAGCTGACCGAAAAACGGGATCCACAGCAGGCTTTTTTTACCCACGGTTACGGTCGGCGGAAGAACAATATTTGAGGCCGTCACCATATCGTAGTTGTTCTGATGGTTAGCGATATAGATGGCGTTACCGAAATTCTCCGCCCCTTCAGGCAGACGCTTTTCAACCTTCAGGCCAAATAGCGGCGCAAGACGACCAAACATGTGGCCAAACGTCGCGACATGCTTTGGGTTACGCGGGCTGAACAGGCAATAAATCGATCCGAAAATACAGACCAGAATGCAATAAATAACGGTAAGAATGAGACGAACAATGTATAGCATAGCGACCTCTGAAGCCCTGACAGCTGACAATTATACTTCACCTGTGGCCAGGTAAGGACTTTATTACGAGCGCGTATTGTTAATCGCAACGCACGAATTAACAACGTTTTTACGGGAAATTTTATGGTAATTCCCCCTCCGGAAAGAGGGGGGATGAAACAGGTTACTCTTCGCTGTCGTCCGCTTTGCTGCGCGCCGGCGAGTCGATCTCCACGCGGTCAATTCGCTGGAGGCCGCGCATCAGTGAGCCGCGACGTCCACGCTCACCCACCACCTTCTGCAACTCTTCCGGACGCAGTTTGATTTTACGCTTGCCGACATGAATGGTCAGGGTGCTCTGCGGCGGCAGCAGGAAGAGATGCGCGAGGCCATCGACGCCTTTTGCCGCTTCCGCTGACGGGATACTGATGATCTTGTTGCCCTTCCCTTTCGACAGCTCCGGCAGATCGCTGACCGGGAACATCAGCATGCGTCCGGCAGCGGTGATCGCCAGCAGCATGTCGCTTTCGTTCTCGATGATCAGCGGCGGCATGACGTGTGCGTTATCCGGCAGGCTAATCAGCGCCTTACCAGCACGGTTACGCGACACCAGATCGTTGAAGGTACAGATAAAGCCGTAGCCCGCATCAGACGCCATCAGCAGTTTTTGATCGTCGGCCTCCATCAGCATATGGTCCACCGTGGCGCCCGGCGGCAGCGTCAGCTTGCCAGTTAGCGGTTCGCCCTGGCCGCGCGCAGACGGCAGCGTGATCGGGTCGATGGCGTAGCTGCGGCCCGTGGAGTCGATGAACGCCACCGGCTGGTTACTCTTGCCCTTCACCGCCGCCTTGAAGCTGTCACCGGATTTGTAGCTCAGACCCGGCGCGTCGATATCGTGGCCTTTGGCGCTACGTACCCAGCCGCTCTGGGAAAGCACGATGGTCACCGGCTCGGAAGGCAGCATGTCGTGCTCGTTCATCGCCTTCGCCTCTTCGCGCTCGTGCAGCGGAGAACGACGGTCGTCGCCAAAGGCGTCGGCATCGGCCTGCAACTCTTTCTTCAGCAGGGTGTTCATCTTGCGCTCGGATGCCAGAATCGCCTGAAGCTGATCGCGCTCTTTTTCCAGCTCGTTCTGCTCGCCGCGGATCTTCATCTCTTCCAGTCTGGCGAGATGGCGCAATTTCAGTTCGAGGATCGCTTCGGCCTGGGTTTCGCTGATGCCAAAGCGCGACATCAGGGCAGGCTTAGGTTCGTCCTCGGTACGAATGATCTCGATCACTTCGTCAATGTTGAGGAACGCCACCAGCAAACCTTCGAGGATATGCAGGCGCTTAAGCACTTTTTCCAGACGATGGTTCAGACGACGGCGCACCGTATCGCGGCGGAAGGCCAGCCATTCGGTGAGGATCTCCAGCAGGTTTTTCACCGCCGGACGACCGTCCAGACCAATCATGTTCAGGTTGATGCGGTAGCTTTTTTCCAGATCGGTAGTGGCGAACAGGTGGTTCATCACCTGCTCCATGTCCACGCGGTTAGAGCGCGGCACGATCACCAGACGGGTCGGGTTTTCGTGGTCCGATTCGTCGCGCAGGTCGTCCACCATCGGCAGCTTTTTATTGCGCATCTGGGAGGCGATCTGCTCCAGCACCTTCGCACCGGACACCTGGTGCGGCAGCGCGGTGATCACCACTGCCCCGTCTTCTTTGGTCCACACCGCGCGCATGCGCACGGAGCCGCGACCGTTCTGGTAGATTTTGCGGATTTCCGCGCGCGAGGTGATGATCTCGGCTTCGGTCGGGTAGTCCGGCCCCTGCACGATATCCAGCAGATCGTCCAGAGAGGTTTTCGGCTGCTCAATCAGGGTGATGGCGGCTTTTGCCACTTCACGCAGGTTGTGCGGCGGAATGTCCGTCGCCATGCCCACGGCGATACCGGTCGTGCCGTTCAGCAGGATGTTCGGCAGACGCGCAGGCAGCATCTTCGGCTCCTGCATCGTACCGTCGAAGTTTGGCACCCAGTCGACCGTCCCCTGCCCCAGCTCGCCCAACAGCACTTCGGCATATTTAGACAGGCGGGATTCGGTATAACGCATTGCCGCGAAGGATTTCGGATCGTCCGGCGCCCCCCAGTTCCCCTGGCCATCCACCAGCGGATAGCGATAAGAGAACGGCTGGGCCATCAGCACCATCGCTTCATAGCAGGCACTGTCGCCGTGCGGATGGTATTTACCCAGCACGTCGCCGACGGTACGGGCGGATTTCTTAAACTTGGCGGTAGCATTCAGTCCCAGTTCGGACATCGCATAGACGATGCGGCGCTGAACGGGCTTCAGGCCATCCCCGATAAACGGCAACGCCCTGTCCATGATGACGTACATGGAGTAGTTCAGGTAGGCGTTTTCCGTGAATTCATGTAGCGCGAGGCGCTCTGCCATATCGCTCATTACGTGTGATTCCTCAACTCAGAAACCGATGGGTTTCAGGCAATATTGCCGCAGATACTACCTCATCTGGCGAGTTGAGTCACAAAGAAAAAGGGCCGCATAAGCGGCCCTTTCCGGGTTATTTGTTCAGCTTGATAACCTGCTTCACGTCGATTTCAAACTCGTTCCAGTCTTTATCGATTTTACCCTGGAGTTCGACTTTATCCTGCGGGCTGACGGTCACGCCGTTCCAGCGCTTGTGGTCGATCTCCACCACCACCGTGCCGCTCTCATCGCGGAAGGTGTAACGGTCATCGGACAGGCGCTCGGTAATGTTCCCGCGCAGCTTCACCCAGGCATCGTCCTTCAGGTCTTTCACTTTAGCCGCGGGGGTGAGGTTGGCGTTGTTATCGACAAAGCCACCCTGCTGGGTTTGCGTCTGGTTCTGTGTCGCAGATGGGCCAGAGAAACCACCCTGTGCAGCAAAGACAGGGGCCGTGGTCATCATCATGATGGCAGCAATTGCAGCGAATTTTTTCATCTTTATCTCTCCCTTTAATGTCGTTTCACAATCCATTAAACAGGGTAAACCTTAACAACTTCTTAAGGGGAAAATTTATTTATTTTTACTGTACAGCAGGCGCTTGCAGAAGGTTTACTGACGGCATCAAGGAGGAAATATGCGCATTTTACTGGTAGAAGACGACAGGCTCATCGGCGACGGCATCAAAGCGGGCTTAAGCAAAATGGGCTTTAACGTGGACTGGTTTACCGACGGTAAAACCGGGCAGTCGGCCCTGTACACCGCGCCGTATGATGCCGTGGTGCTGGACCTGACGCTGCCAGAAATCGACGGGCTTGAGATCCTGCGCGCCTGGCGCGAAAGCGGTAAGAGCGAACCGGTGCTGATCCTGACCGCGCGGGATGCGCTGAATCAGCGCGTCGAAGGGTTACGACTGGGGGCGGATGATTACCTGTGTAAGCCGTTCGCGCTGATTGAAGTGGCGGCCCGCCTTGAAGCGCTGGTGCGCCGCAGTCACGGGCAGGCGCGCAGCGAGCTGCGTCACGGCAAGGTCACGCTCGATCCGGCAAGCCTTGTCGCCACGCTGGAGGGCGAAACGCTGGTGCTCAAACCCAAAGAGTTCGCCCTGCTGGAGCTGCTGATGCGCAACGCGGGCCGCGTGCTGCCGCGCAAGACCATCGAGGAGAAACTCTACAACTGGGATGATGACGTCTCCAGCAACGCCGTCGAAGTCCACGTTCATCATTTACGCCGCAAGCTCGGCAGCGAATTTATCCGCACCGTGCACGGCATCGGTTATACCCTGGGTGACGCATGAAACTGACCCTACGCCTGAGCCTGAAGCTGCGCCTGACGCTCCTCTTTTTGTTGCTGTCCCTGGCGGCCTGGTTTGCCGCAAGCGTGGTGGCCTGGCACCAGACGACCGACAAGCTCGATAAGCTGTTCGATACCCAGCAGATGCTGTTTGCCAAACGGCTGCTGACGATGGACGTGGACGAACTCCGCGCCCCGGAACGCATGCGCGAGGTACCGAAAAAAGCCAAACACGGCCATCTGGACGACGATGCGCTGGCCTTCGCAATCTTCACCGCCGACGGCAGCATGGTGCTTAACGACGGCGAAAACGGGCGCGACATACCTTACCTCTACCGCCGGGACGGGTTTGATGACGGTCGCTTGCAGGATGACAACGACGAATGGCGTTTCCTGTGGCTGACTTCTCCGGACGGGAAATACCGCGTGGTGGTTGGCCAGGAGTGGGAGTACCGACAGGATATGGCGCTGGACGTGGTCAGCTCGCAGCTGACGCCGTGGCTGGTGGCGCTGCCCGTAATGCTACTGTTGCTGATTGTTCTGCTGAGCCGGGAACTGAAACCGCTGAAAAAACTGGCGCAGACCCTGCGCTCGCGCTCGCCGGATGCGACCGATACGCTGCCCACCCACGGCGTGCCGACGGAGGTTCGCCCGCTGCTTGATGCGCTTAACCATCTTTTCGCCCGTACGCAGGAGATGATGGCCCGCGAGCGCCGCTTCACCTCGGATGCCGCCCATGAGTTGCGCAGCCCGCTGGCCGCGCTGAAGGTGCAAACCGACGTGGCGCAGCTTTCCTTTGACGATCCCGGGGCGCAGTCTAAAGCGCTGGGGCAGCTGCATGCGGGCATCGACCGCGCCTCCCGGCTGGTGGACCAGCTTCTCACCCTGTCGCGCCTGGATTCACTGGATAATCTTGATGACGTCGAACCCGTGATGATGGCCGATTTGCTGCAATCCGCGGTGCTGGATATCTGGCATCCGGCGCAGCAGGCGGGCATTGATATTCGGCTCAACGTCAACGCGCCCGAGGTGATGCGTCACGGACAGCCGCTACTGCTGAGCCTTCTGGCGCGTAACCTGCTGGACAACGCCGTTCGTTACAGCCCGCGCGGCAGCGTGGTGGACGTGACGCTGCATACCCAAAGCTTTACCGTGCGCGACAACGGCCCGGGCATTTCTTCCGATGCGCTGGCGCGTCTCGGCGAGCGCTTTTATCGTCCACCGGGCCAGGACGCCACCGGCAGCGGTCTGGGGTTGTCTATCGTCAAGCGTATCGCGACGTTACATGGGATGAGCGTCTCGCTGGGCAATGCGCCGGAAGGGGGCTTTGAGGTGACCGTCAGCTGGTAGCCATTATTGCGCTGAGCGCAAAAGACTTTGCACATTTTGCTTATTTTTCCGCTCCGTCCTCGCGCGTAGAATACCCGGCATACTCTCAGCATCGAGGACAAATAATGAGCAATATTCTGATTATCAACGGCGCGAAAGAATTTGCGCACTCTAAAGGCCAGCTCAATGACACCCTGACCGAGGTCGCGGATGGTTTCCTGCGCGACGCCGGACATGATGTTAAGGTCGTGCGCGCGGACAGCGATTACGACGTGAAGGCCGAAGTGCAGAACTTCCTGTGGGCCGACGTGGTTATCTGGCAGATGCCGGGCTGGTGGATGGGCGCACCGTGGACCGTGAAAAAATACATGGACGATGTGTTTACCGAAGGTCACGGTTCGCTGTATGCCAGCGACGGCCGCACCCGCTCAGACGCGTCTAAAAAATACGGTTCCGGCGGCCTGATTCAGGGCAAGAAATACATGCTCTCCCTGACATGGAATGCCCCGCTAGAAGCGTTCACTGAGCAAGATCAGTTCTTCGAAGGCGTGGGCGTAGACGGCGCGTATCTGCCGTTCCACAAGGCGAATCAGTTCCTGGGTATGGAGCCGCTGCCGACCTTTATCGTCAACGACGTGATTAAAATGCCGGACGTCCCGCGCTATATCGCAGAATATCGCAAGCATCTCGCGGAAATTTTTGCTTAACTGGTAGCCTGGAATTAGAAGGAGTTAATTATGCTTACCGTTATTGCTGAAATCCGTACGCGTCCTGGCCAACATCACCGCCAGGCGGTACTGGATGAGTTCGCGAAGATCATCCCGACCGTACTGAAAGAAGAAGGCTGCCACGGCTACGCGCCGATGGTGGACGCCGCCACCAGCGCAAGCTTCCAGGCGACCGCGCCAGACTCCATCATCATGGTTGAGCAGTGGGAAACCGTCGCGCACCTTGAAGCGCATTTGCAGACTCCGCACATGAAAGCGTGGAGTGAGGCGGTAAAAGGTGACGTGCTGGATACCCATATCCGAATTCTGGAGCAAGGGGTTTAAGGTTCGTGGAATTTGCCGGGTGGCACTGCGTTTACCCGGCCTACAAAACCTGACTCGTAGGCCCGGTAAGCGCTAGCGCCACCGGGCTTTTTGTATCATCTTAATACTTAACTGCTATGCTTATTCTGACTTCATTGTTAACAGGAGGATGGAATGGGTCTTTTTAACTTCGTGAAAGAAGCAGGCGAAAAGCTGTGGGATAACCTGACCGATCATAAAGGTCAGGGCGACAAAATCACCGAGCACCTCAAGAAACTCAACATTCCCGGTTCCGATAAGGTTCAGGTTAACGTCACTGACGGCAAGGCCAGCGTGACGGGCGACGGGCTGACGCAGGAGCAGAAAGAAAAAATCCAGGTCGCCGTCGGCAACATCGCGGGCGTCAGCGAAGTGGAGAACAATATCACCGCGACAGATGCCAAAGATGAAGCCACCTACTATACGGTGAAATCCGGCGATACCCTGAGCGCAATCTCTAAAACCGTGTACGGCGATGCCAACCAGTACAATAAGATTTTTGAGGCTAACCGTCCAATGCTCTCCAGCCCGGATAAGATCTATCCCGGTCAGACGCTGCGTATTCCGAAAGCGTGATCGATAAGTCGGGGGTTACCCCCCGACTGTTTTTACCAGTACAGTTTCCAGCTCTGCGTAAAACGCACCAGTGCCTCAACGTAGAAGTAATCGCCCCAGCTCGCGCACTCATCCACGCCTTTATTGCTCGCCAGGTGATACACCGAGTGCTTAAGCAGCCCGTTGCCCTTCTCTTCTTTGCCCATCAGATAGTGCTTTGTCAGCGAGGACATAATCCCTTTCGCCCATTCGAGGTAACGTTCGCGATCCGGATCTGTGACCGGCAGATGTTTCACCAGCTCCAGCAGTCCACACACCGCAATTGCCGCCGAGGAAGAATCACGCAGTGCGTCGGTGCCCACCAGCGCCAGATCCCAGTGGCAGACGTAGTCTTCCGGCAGGCGATTGAGGAAGTAGTTTGCCAGCCGTTTTGACAGGGCGATCATCGTTTCGTCGCCGGTATAGATATAGCTCAGCAGGAAACCGTAAATGCCCCAAGCCTGCCCGCGCGACCAGCAGGAGTCGTCGGCGTAGCCCTGCTGGGTGTTGCCGTAGCGCGGTGCGCCGGTTGCCACATCCATATAGTAGGTGTGGAAGGTGGAGGCATCGTCACGAATGAGGTATGTCGCGGCCTGCATGACGTGCGCTTTTGCGGCGTCGGCAAAGCGCGGATCGCCCGTCTGCTCCGTTGCCCAGTAGAGCAGCGGCAGGTTCATGTTGCAGTCGATGATCATCCGCCCGGCCTGCTCCGGATCGGAGAGATCGCCCCACGCCTGGATGATTTTCGCCTTCTCGTGGAAGCGTTCCAGCAGGGCTTCCGCCGCCAGCAGCGAGAAGCCGCGCGCCTCGCGGTTTCCGGTCAGCCGCCACGCGGCTACGCAGGAGAGCGTGTAGAGGAAGCCTAAATCGTGGGTGTTGGTGTCGTTGCGCCCGGCGATGCGCAGGCCAAACGAGCGCACGTGTTTTTCCGCCATCGCGCGGAATTTTTCCTCGCCGCTCATCTCCCATGCCAGCCACAGCTGCCCGGTCCAGAAGCTGGTGGTCCACTCCACGTTGTCAGTCAGCGGATAAAAACCGTTCTGGCAGGTTTCCGCCGGGAATTTGTCGCCGAACTCCGTTAAATGACGGCTAATCAGGTCGAGAACGTGGCTGCGCGCCGAATTCAGTTCATCGCTGAATGCGCGGGAGTCAACGGGCGCAGCGATAACAGGCAGACGTTCTTCTTTGATACGACTTAACATATTTCGGTTCCTTCTTTGACGGCGTAATTTATCGAGTTGACGTTTCTGCTACGTTCAGCGCACGAGCCCCGCGCCATTTGCTCTGACAGGCGGATAACGTAAAAGCAGAAATAAGGGTAAAGGTCAGCGCCGTTGCGCCCATGATGATATAGGTGTGCTCAAAGCCAATACGGTCATACATATAGCCGGCAGGGGAAGAGACCACCACGTTGCCAACGTAGAGCATCGCCTGATAGCCGAGTAAATACATGGTGGCATTGACGCGCTTGTCGAAATGCTCGGCGATATATTTAAATACCGACACCAGCAGGAGACAAATTTCCAGACCGTACAGCGGCTTAAGCACTGAAATTAACAGGTGTGAATCACACATGCCGGAAATAATCAGACGCGCCCCAACCACCAGCCCGACAATTAACAGCCCGCGTTTGGCGCCAATAAAGTTCACAAACAGCGGGACCACCATATACATGACAAATTCCATGCCCGACTGTACGGTCCCGAGATAGCCGAATACGGCGTTGCCCTCATGAATATCATCGAAGAAGGTGACGAAATAGCGCGAGAATTGCTGCTCAGCGATAAACATCATCCACGCCACGCCCGCCACGTACAGGCAGAAGGCCCAGAATTTGCGGTTACGCAGCAGGGCGTAAACGTCGGACGGGGCAATTTTCTCTTTCGTCAGCACCTCGCCTGCGTGAGCGGAGTTAGTGTTCACTTTCAGGCTCAGCAGGACAATCAGCATCACCACCGACGCCACGCTGCCGAGAATAAAGTTATACGCCGGTGAGAGGTTGAACAGCAGGCCGGAGAAAGATGACGCCACCGCCCAGCCGAGCGATCCCCACATACGGATCTGCCCGAACTCCATGCCATTCAAACGGCTAAAGCGGTCGGAATAGGATTCACACGCCGCCACGCCCGCGTACCAGGCAAAGCTTAAATAGAGCGCGCCGATAATAATCCCCAGCAGGGTATTAGACATTAACAGCGGCTGGTAAACATAAATAAAGAATGGCGCCATCAGGGCCGACATGATCACCACAAAATAGAGCAGATATTTGCTCATGCCGATCTTATCGAGAATATAGCCGTAGATCGGCTTGAGAATAACGGAGAATATCCCGTTCACCGCAAAGACGGTTCCAATCACCGATCCGCTCAGGTTGGCTTTCTGACCGAGCCAGATCGCCAGCAGACCAATACTGGCAGACCAGGTAAAGAAATAGAGAAAGATAAAGCTGCTGATTTTGTAATATTCAGTTCTGTTGGTTGTCGATGTGCT
Source organism: Enterobacter cloacae complex sp. 302F9 (assembly GCF_050030335.1). Taxonomy (NCBI): domain Bacteria; kingdom Pseudomonadati; phylum Pseudomonadota; class Gammaproteobacteria; order Enterobacterales; family Enterobacteriaceae; genus Enterobacter; species Enterobacter cloacae complex sp. 302F9. The sequence goes on from NZ_JBLGUC010000001.1 coordinate 4,018,704, forward strand.
TTTCATATCATCCTCGCCGGGGTGTAGGGCCAGATTTTTATAATGTGAACGACAGCTTACGTTCGCTTCCGGGTTCGCTAATCACGACCTGGTTATGGGTTATATTCAGCTGCGGCGTCGCCGCAGCGGGCTGTTTTCCGCCAGCCAGAACGGCGCAACAGAGCCAGCTTTCCCCTTGCGGGAGGTCAGCTTTTAACAGCGGAATGGAGGCGCACTCCGCAAACATAATGCTGCTGTTCGGCGGCGTGACGATGCTGTCTGGCTGGCGCTGAATGATCGGCGAAAGATCGACAATGACGCTGCTGCCGTTTTCAGCCAACAGATAACAACCGCGTTCGCGCACCTGATGGGCGGTTTTCATCACCGCAAAGCCGCCCTCGACGGTTTGCAGAGTGCGCGCGCTGTTGATACGGTGCAGGCGCAGGTGCCACTCCCCGAACGGGATCTGCCAGGTCGCAATCTGCACGTCGCGCCACGGCGACCAGCGCGAGAAAATGTAATTTTCATCCACCCGAACCTCGTCGCACTCGCGACGACCGCGGAAATAGTCATCTCCGTCCGCCAGCAGCAGCATGGAATCGCAGGCGGCATGCTTCAGGCCAAAACGCCCGCGCTCAAGGGTGAATCCGAAGCGGCTGGAGTAGGCAAATTTGGTGTATTTCGCTTCGGTGTTGACGTAGTTGTTCAGCTCCAGCTGACCGGCGGTGAGCATGACGACGTGCTGCGAATCTTTCGAATGCATCAGGATCTGCTGCGCATGCGGAATCACATGTTTTTCAGCAAGCGCGGGCAGCGGTTGTTCTTCCGCCTGCCAGAACGGGTGTGCTTCCGGCAGCGCCAGGATCAGATAGGTTTTCAGCGCCCAGTACGGTGAACCGGGGGAGTTGTAATCCTCGCACATCGCCAGGTTCGGATACGCAAACCCCAGGGTAAGAATACCGTCGCGATCGACAATCGACTGCTGCTGCCACCAGCGCAGATGCCGCAGCACAATGCCCTTCACGATGCCCGGGGTGAAGACGTCCAGTTGAGAAAAGGCCACCGCGCTCCAGAAGGCAACCATGGCAAAGCGGTAGGTCAGGCTGCGGCCAAACGGCACCGAGGCGCCATCGGCGGCGGACCAGTAGATAAAGTCTTCCGCGAACAGACGCGAGCGCTCGCGCAGCACCTTCGCCCTCGCCTCGTCGTCACTCAGCGTGGCGTAAATCAGGCCGTAGAAATGGAAAGCCATGGAGATGTAGTAATCTTTCGGGCGGCCGGGACCGTCGGAATACCAGCCGTCGCCGAGGTAGTAGGCGTCCATCAGCGCAAAGCGGTGGTCAATGGCGGCCCGATCGTACGGCAGGCCGGTGCGCTTAAAGCCGAGCTGGACCATAATGGCAAAATAGTTCCAGTTGCTGTCCGGCATCTGCGCGTCGGTGATTTGGTTGAGCCACGCGTGCAGGTTCATCACCTCGCGCCCGGTTAAGTGCGCGGTGAGTTTATCCCCCAGCAGAGCGAGCCCCAGACCGTAGGCCGCCATCTCCACCAGACGTTGATCGTACGGGCCGGTTTCACCCCAGTAGCCGCTGCTTTGCGGGTCGGTACCAAGCTTAATGGCAGTAAGGTACTTCTCGCTGAACGGCGTGCTTTCGCCAGATGCCATCAGCGGAAACAGCCCCCACAGCGCGCGAGAAAGTCCCTCCATCTGCGCAATATCCGCTGTGTAATGGGCGCAGGTGTCGCCCAGCGGGAATCGTGAACGGTTCGCCGGAAATTGCGTGTCCAGCGCCTGTAAAAGTGCATTCAACGACGCCACTACCTCCTGGCGTGAAGACAACGGATTTGATTTTTCTTTGTTTGCCGCCCACATCGGTTCGCCCTCGTAATCAACTGCGGCAAAGCATAGTGAATCCGCAAGGGGCAGAAATGTTAGCCATGTCACAGGCATGAACGATGAATAAACCTCCAGTTGAGAAAATTTAAAAAGGTGGTTTATAAAGACGATCAGACGGGAAAAAGTTGAGTTTTATTGCACTATGCGCGACACGCCGACATCCGACCTTCTGGAACTGATCGCCCTGAATGATACCGTGGCCTCGTTCAGCCGCCTGTTTGCCAATACGGTGCGCTACCATCACTGGCATCAGTGTCTGGAGATCCTCTATGTGGAAGAGGGCTTTGGCGTGGCGATTGTCGATAATCGTCACTACACCATGCGCCCCGGACGACTGTTTTTCTTCCCGCCTTTTACGCTGCACAAGGTCATGGTGGACGAACAGGCGGAGGCAATTTACCGCCGCACCATTATTCATCTCGACCAGCACGCGGTGCTGAAGATCCTGCGGGATTTTCCCCAGACCCGGCAGCGCCTGGAGCGGCTGTCACGCCGTGGCGGCGAAGCGTGGGTCGCCGATTTAGCCCACTGTCACCACCATATCGACCATCTGTTTAGCTGCTATAAACCGCCGATGAACGGCGAGAGCATCGCCAGCCTGCTGATCGGCCTGTTCGCGATGCTCCCCGACGATCGCGACGGTGAGCCGGGCAACAGCCAGGGGATCGCCAGCCAGGTAATGTTCTGGCTCGACGAGCATTATCAGGAGAAATTTCGTCTGGATGCGCTGGCCGAAGAGCTGGGTAAATCACGCAGTTACGTATCGCGAAGATTCCATGCGGAAACGGGCGAAAAAATTCACGACTACCTGAACACGCTAAGGTTGCGTAAGGCGTGCGAGTGTTTACTCCACACGGATTCGAGCGTGCGTGACATTGCCGCACAGGCGGGATTTTCCGACGTGACGTGGTTTATCAGCGCATTTAAAAAGGGGATTGGCGAGACGCCGTTGCAGTACAGGAAGAACCATCGTGCGGTTTGACGCCCTCACCCCCGCCCTCTCCCACGGGGAGAGGGGGAAGATCAACCGCTCTTCTTCCCCGGCTTTAATCCGCGGTGTAACTCGTTGATGCGCTTCATCGACTTGATGGTGCGCTGCGGCTCAGTGGAGGCGACGGACAGAATAATCATCTCCAGGCACAGCAGCACCGTGCCGTGCAGCGGGATTTTGCCCTTCTCGCCGCCGCGCGGGACGTGGATCACTACGCTTGCCTCTTTGCTAAAGCGCGAGTCCGTGGCGTTGGTCAGCAAAATGGTGGGAATACCCAGGCGCTTCGCTTCGCGCAGCGTGGTCTGCCCCTCCCGGTGCGCGGATTTTTGCGCCATCATTACCAGCACGTCACCGCGCTGTAGGGCAATCAGCTGTTCGGCGAGGCCAATACCGGTGCGGTTGAGCGGGATCGCAGGCAGGCCTATACGGCTAAACAGTCGCGAGGTGTACTCGGCCAGAATGCCGGATGCGCCAATGCCAAAAATAGCGACCTGTCTCGCCTGCGCCAGCAGCGACACGGCCTGCGCCATCGCGTAGCGGTTGCCCGGTTCGGACAACACCGCGCAGGTGTGCTGATGGCCTTCCAGCACAAAATCGATGCTCGCGTCGACGTCGCTGGTAAGCGTGTTTACCGTGGTGGACATCTTCTCGCTGGAGGTGACCACCGGGCCAAACCACTGCTCCAGGGTCTGCTTGAGATCCCGCAGCCCGCCAAACCCAAGCGCCTGAATGGCACGCACCACGGTGGCGTCCGAGGTGTGTAGCACAGCGGCAATCTCCATTGCCGTCTGCTCCATAACCGCTTCACGATTTTCATTGATATAGCTCGCCACCTGCAGCAGACGCGGCGTCAGCTGGTGCGCCCGCGAGCGGAGGCGGTCGCCGTAGACATCAATTTTTCGGATCATCGTGCGGCCTCCGGCAGCGGACGGCCCGCTATCTGCGACTGCACCTGCGCGGCCATCAGCCCCAGCGAGGCAAATGAATTTGAGATCGCTTCCTCGCGGGAGATGAGCACGTAATGCCCGGTTCGGCAGGCGTTGAGAAACTGACACCAGCCCGGCATCACCGCATCCATCGCCGCCAGCTCGTCCTGCGGTTTTCCGCCAGTGTCCCCGCGCCAGGTGGCAAAGACAAAATCAGCATCCAGCTCCGGCAGGCGCTCGGCGCTGACGTCGATGCGCCCGCCCTCCGGGATGCTCTCAATCAGCGGCGGGAACCTGAACCCTGCGTCGCGCAGCACGCGCCCAAGCGAGTGGTAGCTGTGCATGGCGTTGATTTTGCCCTGATTGGCCTGAATCACCGAGACGGTCAGTTTGCTCGTATCGATGGTCGCCTTTAGCGCCTCGATCTGCTCCTGATAGCGACGCTCCAGAATCTTCAGCCGCGCCTCTGTCCCGGTAAGCTGCGCCAGCTTGCGGTAGATCTCCGGCGCACCGCCGTCGAGGTGATCGATACTCACCGTCGGGGCAATTTTTTCCAGCTGTTCGACCGGCGTGTTGCGGGTCGGCTCGGTGATGATAAGATCCGGCTTCGCCGCGGCGATGGCTTCAATATCGATATCCGCGGTGCCGATGAATGTGATGTCGGAATTATCAAAATCGATGCCCGTCAGCATACCGCTGGAACGCAGAAAATGGCTGCCGTCCGGTCGGGTGCGGCCATGGCTGGCAACCGGCGGTACGCCAAGCTCGATCAGCGGAATGGTGATATCCAGGTCGTGCAGGGACACAATCCGCTTCGGGTTAACCGGCACCACCACGTTGCGGTTCAGGTCGTCAGTAAACGTCTGCGTTGGCTCTGCGGCTCCTACAGCAAAACCCACCAGCACCAGCATTGCAAAAAATACGCGCATTTTTATCCCCTAAAATCGATCCCGACGCTGCCAGAGCAGCAGCAGGAAAAACGGTCCGCCAATCAGTGAAATGACAATTCCCGCCGGCAGCTGCAACGGGAGAAATGCCAGCCGCCCGACGTTATCCGCCAGCAGCACCAGCAGCGCGCCCAGTACGGCACTTCCCGTCAGCAGTGCCGTTTGCCCTCCGCGCAGCAGCAGGCGCGCCATGTGCGGAGCAATCAGCCCGACAAAGCCGATACTCCCCACGCAGGAGACGCAGGCCGCGGTGAGCACCACGGGGGCAAACACGCGCAGCAGAGCGAGGCGTGAAGTCCGCACGCCCAGCCCCGTCGCAGTGTGGTTGCCGAGCAAGGCTACGTCTGCGGCGCGTGCGGTAAAGAGCAGCAGCGCAAACGCCGGCACCGTCCAGGCAGCAGCGATGCTGACCAGCGTCCAGCTTGCCGCATGCAGGCTCCCCGCCAGCCACAGCATCGCCGTCTGGACGTCGCGCACGTCGGCGGTCGTCATAAAGACCCCCATCGCGGCGGCAAACGCCCATGACACGCCGATGCCGATCAGGATGAATCGCGGGCGCGAGATATCACGCGCCAGCGCCACTACCAGCAGCGCGGTCAGCAACCCACCGGCCATGCCGATAAGTGGACGCCAGTACGGCCCCAATCCCGGAAACTGAAAAATCAGCAGCAGCACCGCCGCGCTACAGCCCTCTTTCACGCCGATAAGACCGGGGTCAGCAAGGCCGTTGCGGGTAATGGACTGCATGGCCGCCCCCGCCATGCCGAGCATCGCGCCGCACAGCACCGCCATCAGCAGGCGCGGCAGGCGGATATCCATCACAATGTAATGCGCATCCGCCGTCAGACGTTCAGGATAAAACAGCGCACGTCCGATGGCGGAAGCAGGAATGGGCAGCGAACCGTGCGTCAGGCCAAAACTTAGCAGCAGGAGAGCGGCAAGCGATAATACGGCCAGATACAGCAGCGCCCTCGGGCGAACCAGCGCCGAGAAGGAGAAAAATCGTACTGCCCTCAATCCAGCCCGGTTCATTTGAACATCCTTGACGCCATAAGGATAAAGACCGGCGCGCCGACTAGCGCAGTCATCACGCCGGTTGCCAGCTCATACGGCGTAAACAGCGTACGGGCGGCGATATCCGCCATCAGCAGAACCAGCGCCCCGCAGAGGGCTGAAAGCGGCACCATCACGCGCAGGTCCACCGATACCAGACGGCGAATCAGCTGCGGCACCACGAGTCCGATAAACCCGATCGGTCCGGCAACTGAAACCGCCGCGCCGCACAGCAGGGCGATGGCCAGCAGCGCGAGCAGGCGCGTTTTCAGCAGCGACACGCCAAGCCCCTGCGCCATTCTCTCGCCCAGCGCCAGCATGTTCAGCGACGGCGACAGCCAGAGCGCCAGCGCAAAACCCACGGCAGCGGCCCCCGCGGCGCTAGCGATCGTCTCGCCGATGACTCCCGCCACATCCCCCGCAAGCCAGGTCCGCATGGCCAGCAGCGTCTGTTCATCCAGAATCAACACCGTGGCGGTTATCGATGAGGCAAATGCCGACATTGCCACGCCGCACAGCGTGACCTTCATCGGCGTGAGACCGGTACGCCCGGATGAGGAGAACGTTAGCACCAGCAAAAAGAGCGCGGCGGCGCCAGCTGCGGCTATCAGAGGGCGGCCAAACGGCAGCGACAGCCCGAGGGCACTCGTCAGCACCACCGCCAGCGCCGCCCCTGCATTCAGCCCCAGGATATGCGGCTCGCCGAGCGGGTTGCGGATCACTGATTGCAGCAGCACGCCCGCGATGCCGAGCGCCGCGCCCGCCACCAGGGCGGCGCACAGCCGCATCAAGCGCAGCCTGACGATCACGCTATGCTCAAAATTGCGCGGGTCGAAGTGGAAAAATGCGTCTACTACCGTCCGGGGGGCGATAACGCGCGCCCCGATGCTCAGGTGCGCAATCGCGCCTGCCAGAAGCAGCAGCGTAAAGAGAATAAAGGCCACAGATGTGCGCATCATGGTTTGTCGTCAGCCTGACGGAACGGCATAAAGAACGGCTTGCCGGTCAGCGGGTTAACCGACATATGCACGTCGACGTCAAACACCGCTTTGATCAGCTCCGGCGTGCAGGCGTCGCCCTCATGCAGTACCCCCTCAACCTTTCCCTGACGTAAAAAGACCAGCGAATCACCGTAATTCACGGCGAAGTTGAGATCGTGCAGAACCACCACCACGGTGCGCCCGTGCCGGCGCGTCAGCGTGTGCAGCAGTTCGAGGATCTCCACCTGGTAGCGAAGATCGAGGTACGTCGTGGGTTCATCCAGCAGGATATAGGGCGTTTGCTGCGCCAGCACCATAGCGATCCAGCAGCGCTGGCGCTGGCCGCCGGACAGGCTTTCAACCAGATGATGGGCAAACTCTGCCGTTCCGGTCAGGCGTAACGCCTCTTCCACGGCCCGCTCGTCTTCCTCGCTCCACTGGCGCATCACGTTCTGCCAGGGGAAACGTCCGCGCGAGACCAGCTCAAATACGGTTAACCCTTCTGGAAGCAGCGGAGACTGCGGCAGGATCCCGAGCTGGCGGGCGACCGCTTTGGTTGGCTGCGAGTGGATGGCTTTGCCGTCCAGCACCGCGCTGCCGCCGAGCGGCTGAAGCAGCCGTGCGAGGGTACTTAACAGCGTCGATTTTCCGCAGCCGTTTGCGCCCACCAGAACAGTCATTTTCTGCTGGGGGATCGCAAGGGAGATATCATCAACGATGATTTTTTTCTGGTAACCCGCGGAGAGGTTCTCAAGAACCAGTCCCGGCTTTTTGATGTAGTGAGCCACGTGAACGCCAACGTAAGAAAAAAAAACCAACAAATAAAAATAAAACTCATTCTCTTTTGTGAGTTTGCCGCCGCTCCATGTAGTAGTCAAGCGAAGATACACCCTGTAAACCCCAGGGATAATTGAGCATCACCACACAAACTAAAATTCATTTTTATTAATTATTTTCAATATCTTAAACCAGAAAAAGATGCGTATTAGTCAGAGAGAAACCTCTGTAGCGAAATTTTTATTTATTCCATTTACTACTACATGCCCTCATGCTTGAATGATTCTCAATTACAAGTCCGATGCCGTAGAGGCTAACGGACAGAGCGTAAGGGCAATGACTCACACATTCTTCCGCGAGCATTTCATCGCAGGATATTTTGGGAAAACAGATGTAATGGCTAAGTTCACACCTTCATTCGCCGGGGTAAAAGGGCGCGCGCTCTTTTCACTCCTGTTCATGGCGCCTCTGGTGCACGCAGCAGCAAAAGACGGTGAGACGCTTACCGTCACTGCCGATCCTTACGCTTCCACCGACGCCACCAGCGGCTATCAGCCCCTGAACACCTCCACCGCCACGCTGACCAACATGCCGATGCTGGACATCCCGCAGGTGGTCAATACCGTCAGCGATAAAGTGCTGGAAGACCAAAACGCGACCACGCTAGACGAGGCGCTGTATAACGTCAGCAACGTGGTGCAGACCAACACCCTGGGTGGCACGCAGGATGCCTTCGTGCGCCGTGGCTTCGGCGCAAACCGCGATGGCTCGATCATGACCAACGGCCTGCGCACCGTGCTGCCGCGCAGCTTCAATGCCGCAACCGAGCGCGTGGAGGTGCTAAAAGGCCCGGCCTCGACCCTTTACGGTATTCTCGACCCCGGCGGCCTGATTAACGTGGTGACCAAACGCCCGGAGAAAACCTTCGGCGGCTCGATTTCTGCCACATCAACCAGCTTTGGCGGCGGTAGCGGACAGTTTGACGTCACCGGTCCAATTGAAGGTACGCGTCTGGCCTATCGCCTGACGGGGGAGTATCAGGACGAGGATTACTGGCGTAATTTCGGCACCGAACGCAGCACCTTTATCGCCCCGTCTTTGACCTGGTTCGGCGATGATGCCACCGTGACCGTGCTCTATTCGCATCGCGACTATAAAACGCCGTTCGATCGCGGAACGATCTTCGATCTCAACACCAAAAAGGCCGTCGACGTCGATCGCAAAACCCGCTTTGATGAGCCATTTAACGTGACCGACGGTCAGTCCGACCTCGCTCAGCTTAACGCGGAGTATCGGCTCAACAGCCAGTGGACCGCGAAGTTCGACTACAGCTACAGCCAGGATAAGTACAGCGATAACCAGGCTCGCGTGATGGCCTACGATTCAAAAACCGGCAACCTGACCCGCCGCGTGGATGCGACCCAGGGTTCGACCCAGCGTATGCACACAACGCGGGCAGATTTGCAGGGGAACGTGGACATCGCGGGCTTTTACAATGAGATACTGACCGGCGTGTCGTATGAAAATTACGATCTGCTGCGCACGGACATGATCCGTTGTAAGAACGTTAAGGATTTCGATATTTACAACCCGAGCTACGGCAGCCTCGGCAAGTGCACCACCGTCTCGGCAGCCGACAGCGATCAAACCATCAAGCAGGAGAGCTACTCCGCCTACGCGCAGGACGCGCTGTACCTGACCGATAAATGGATCGCCGTTGCCGGACTGCGCTACCAGTATTACACCCAGTACGCGGGCAAAGGCCGTTCGTTTAACGTCAACACCGACAGCCGCGACGACCAGTGGACGCCGAAGCTGGGCCTGGTATACAAGCTCACGCCGGCAGTCTCCCTGTTTGCCAACTATTCCCAGACGTTTATGCCGCAGTCGTCCATTGCGAGCTACATCGGCGACCTGCCGCCGGAAACGTCGAACGCGTATGAAATAGGCGCTAAATTCGACCTGTTCGACGGCATTACCGCCAACATCGCGCTGTTTGATATCCACAAGCGCAACGTGCTGTACACCGAGAGCGTCGGTGATGAAACCGTCGCCAAAACCGCGGGCCGCGTGCGCTCGCAGGGTGTCGAAGTGGATCTCGCCGGATCGCTGACCGAGAACACCAACATTATCGCCAGCTACGGCTATACCGATGCGAAGGTGCTGGAAGACCCGGACTACGCGGGCAAACCGCTGCCGAACGTACCGCGCCATACCGGCTCCCTGTTCCTGACGTACGATATTCACAATGCGTTTGCCGGGAATACGCTGACAATTGGCGGCGGCGGGCACGGCGTAAGCCGCCGCTCAGCGACTAACGGTGCGGATTATTATCTGCCGGGCTATTTCGTGGCGGATGCATTTGCGGCGTACAAAATGAAGCTGCAATATCCGGTGACGCTACAGGTGAACGTGAAGAATCTGTTCGATAAGACCTACTACACGTCGTCGATTGCGACCAACAACCTGGGCAACCAGATTGGCGACCCGCGTGAAGTGCAGTTTACGGTGAAGATGGAGTTTTGACGTAAAAAAGCCCGGTGGCGCTAACGCTTACCGGGCCTACGATCCTAACCCCCTCCCTGTGGGAGAGGGTTAGGGTGAGGGGACATCAGGCCTCAATATCCGCCATATCGCCTTTCTCCTGAAGCCAGTTACGTCGGTCTTCAGAACGTTTCTTGGCCAGCAGCATATCCATCACGGCGTTGGTTTGCTGTTCGTCTTCATCGCTGATGGTCAGCTGCACCAGACGGCGGGTGTTCGGATCCAGGGTGGTTTCACGCAGCTGCATCGGGTTCATCTCGCCCAGCCCTTTAAAGCGCTGAACGTTCGGTTTGCCCTTCTTGCGTTTGAGCTGCTCCAGCACGCCCGCTTTCTCTTCTTCCGTCAGCGCATAGTAGACTTCTTTGCCAAGGTCGATACGGTACAGCGGCGGCAGCGCCACGTGGACGTGACCGTTTTTCACCAGCGTGCGGAAGTGCTTCACGAACAGCGCACAGAGCAGCGTGGCGATGTGCAGACCATCGGAGTCCGCATCCGCGAGGATACAGATCTTGCCGTAGCGCAGCTGGCTCAGATCGTCGCTGTCCGGATCGATGCCGATCGCCACGGAGATGTCGTGTACTTCCTGCGAGGCCAGCACTTCATCAGACGAGACCTCCCAGGTGTTGAGGATCTTACCCTTGAGCGGCATGATCGCCTGATATTCACGATCGCGCGCCTGCTTGGCCGATCCGCCTGCCGAGTCCCCTTCCACCAGGAACAGCTCGGTGCGGTTGAGATCCTGGGCGGTACAGTCCGCCAGCTTGCCCGGCAGCGCGGGGCCGCTGGTCAGCTTTTTACGCACCACTTTCTTCGCCGCGCGCAGGCGACGCTGGGCGCTGGAGATGGCCATTTCAGCCAGCATTTCTGCGGCCTGAACGTTCTGGTTCAGCCACAGGGTAAACGCATCTTTCACCACGCCGGAGACGAACGCCGCACACTGGCGTGACGACAGGCGCTCTTTAGTCTGACCGGCAAACTGCGGATCCTGCATCTTCACGGAGAGCACGTAGGCGCAGCGGTCCCAGATATCTTCTGCGGAAAGCTTCACGCCGCGCGGCAGAATGTTGCGGTATTCGCAGAACTCGCGCATCGCATCCAGCAGCCCCTGACGCAGGCCGTTGACGTGCGTCCCGCCGAGCAGCGTTGGGATCAGGTTGACGTAGCTTTCCGTCAGCAGCTCACCGCCTTCCGGCAGCCACAGCAGCGCCCAGTCCACCGCTTCGGTGTCACCTTCGAAATTCCCGACGAACGGTTTTTCCGGCAGGGTCGGCAGGCCGTTAACCGCTTCGCACAGGTAGTCGTTCAGACCCTTTTCGTAGCGCCAGCTCTGTTCGGTGTTGTTTACGTGATCTTTAAAGGTGATTTCCACGCCCGGGCACAGCACCGCTTTGGCTTTCAGCAGGTGCGTCAGGCGAGAAACGGAAAAGCGTGGGCTGTCGAAGAAGCTTTCGTCAGGCCAGAAATGGACGCTGGTGCCGGTGTTGCGTTTACCGCACGTCCCGACGACCTGCAAATCCTGCACTTTTTCGCCGTTTTCAAACGCGATGTTATACACCTGGCCATCGCGACGAACGTTCACTTCCACGCGCTTTGACAGGGCGTTAACCACGGAGATCCCCACGCCGTGCAAGCCGCCGGAGAACTGGTAGTTTTTGTTGGAGAACTTACCGCCCGCGTGCAGACGACAGAGGATCAGCTCAACGGCTGGAACACCCTCTTCCGGGTGGATATCTACCGGCATGCCGCGGCCGTCGTCGATAACTTCCAGCGACTGATCGGCGTGCAGGATAACGTCCACGCGTCTGGCATGGCCTGCCAGCGCTTCGTCCACACTGTTATCAATTACTTCCTGGCCCAGGTGGTTTGGGCGCGTCGTATCGGTGTACATCCCCGGGCGGCGGCGAACCGGCTCAAGCCCGGTGAGTACCTCAATGGCATCAGCGTTATAGGTTTGCGTCATGATTTAAGCTAGCAATTCGCATTGATTGTCAGTGGCTGTGCAGTCCAAGAAAATCGACAATCTGGGTGAAATGATCTTCAAAGCCCGTGAAAGCATGGTTACCGCCCTCTTCTACAGTCTGGCGGCAGGATGCGTAATACGCCACTGCCTGGCGGTAATCCAGCACTTCATCTCCCGTCTGTTGCAGCAGCCAGATAAGATCGGGCGCTTCAAGCGGGTCGACCTGCATAACTTTGAGATCGTAAATATGGCGTGACTCTAGCACATATTGTTGGCCGGTGTAGGGGTTCTCGTTTTCGCCAAGAAAGTCCCTTAACAGCTCAAATGGCCGGACCGCCGGGTTGACGACGACAGCGGGTAACATAAAGCACTGCGACAGCCAGGTGGCGTAGTAGCCGCCGAGCGACGACCCGACAACGCCAAACGATTCGCCGCCGTGTTCAAGCACGATCGATTCCAGCATCTCTGCCGCATCCGCTGGATAAGGGGGCAACTGCGGAATAATCATCTCCACGTGGGGATGATTCGCGCTTAGCCACTGGCGAAGCTGCGTCGCTTTCGCCGATCGCGGTGAGCTGTTAAACCCATGCAGATAGAGAAGCGTCGACATCAATAGCCTTCCGAAGCGGTATCCGGGCGGAATTGAGCCCCGGTCAGACGGCAAACTTCGGTGGTCAGCGAGCCATCGGCATGCAGCTCCAGCCAGCGCCAGCCCGGTGCGATGGTATCCAGCGTAAAGTTGGCGCAGTGCGGCTTAAACTGCACGCAGGTAGAGGGCGTCGCGAGCAGGCGGCGACCATTCCAGTCGAGATCCTGTTCCTGGTGAATGTGCCCGCACAGCAAATTTTTCACGCGCGGAAATTTCGCCAGTACGCCGTCCAGCGCCGCAGAGTTGCGTAAGCTGTGCTGATCGAGCCAGCTACAGCCCGCCGGCAGCGGGTGATGATGCAGCAACAGCAGCGTATTGCGATTCGGTTCGGCGGCCAGTTTTGTCTCCAGCCAGTCAAGCTGATAGTCGCTCAACTCACCGTGCGGAACGCCAAACACCTGACTGTCGAGGAGCAGAATTTGCCACTGGTCCCCCGCAAAGACACATTTTGCCGGTGAAATCCCCGCATCCTGAAGCGAACTGTACATAGCGGGTTGAAAATCGTGATTGCCCGGTAGCCAGACGCAAGGCACGCTAAAGCTCGCAATCCCTTCAGCAAAATGCTGATAGGCTGCGGAGGATTGATCCTGCGCCAGATCGCCCGTCGCGACGATCAGATCGCATGGCCGCTTTTCAGCATGGATCGCGTCAAGAACCGCCTGATAACTCTCCCAGGTGTTCACGCCCAGAAGCGTCTCATGCTTTTCGGCAAAAAGGTGGGTGTCGGTGATTTGTAATATCCTGACTGGCGCCCCACCAGCAACAGTCAGGTTCAACAGGCTTTCCAAATGGTGTCCTTAGGTAGGTTTATGACGCTAACAAACCGGAATCGCCATTGCTCCATGTGCTAAACAATATCTTAGCCAGTCGGCTAAAAACTGGTTAATTTGATGCTTTTCGTCGCGTTGATGCAACTTTTTATTCGGGTAATCATACCGCGCTTTAAAGCGAAAGATCTGCTGGCTTGAACACACTTCAGCGACCATCGCGTCATGATAAAGACGTACCGTCATCGACGGCAGGCTCCAGTAGCTGATGCTCGGCGCCGTTTGCTCAATCTCCACCAGCGTAGTGTAGCGCGTTGATTCTGTTATCGTTAACCGATACTGCGCGTTGCTCACCTGATAGCTCACCGTTTCGCCGGGCGCGTCGTTTCGCGGCAGCAGGCGGCGCAGCTGGGCGAAATTGGTTTCGCACAGGCGCATCATTTCTGGGAAGTCAGGTGTATAACGCTTCATTTTTTCCACTCGTGTCGTAATGTCTGATAATGCAGCTGTAGCCATTGCAGGGCGATGACAGACGCTGCGTTGTCGATTTTCCCCTCTTCTACCCACTGGTAAGCCTGCTCCCGACTCACCACATGAACCCGAATATCTTCGTTTTCATCTGCCAGACCGTGGATCCCTTCCGCTGTCTTGGCGTCCACTTCGCCCACCATAATAGATGAACGTTCCGTTGTCCCACCCGGGCTTGCCAGGTAGCTCAACACCGGTTTCGTCCGGCCGATCGCCAGGCCCGCCTCTTCCAGCGCCTCACGGCGAGCGACGTCTTCGACCGACTCACCTTCTTCGATCATCCCGGCCACCATCTCCAGCAACCACGGCGTATCGCTGGTATCATAAGCCGCAATACGCACCTGTTCGACCAGCACCACTTCATCACGCACTGGGTCATAGGGTAGCAACACAGCCGCATGCCCGCGCTCAAAAATTTCGCGTTTGATTTCACCGCTCATCTCACCGTTAAACAGACGATGCCTGAAACGGTAAAGTTCCATTGAAAAAAAACCGCTATAAAGCGTTTCTCGTGCAATAATTTCTACATCGTTTTTGGCGAAGGTGACAGGCACGTTTTCTGGTTTTTGCATCGGTCGAGTCCTGGTAGCAATGGTGATGAAATTGTGAATTTCAAGGCTGTTTGGCTGCCGTTTGTATGGCTATATGGTAGATTGGAGCAAATTACCGCCAGATGGCACGTTACGCCAACCTTTTGGTGTGGATGATTCTGTTAGAATCGGCAATTATTTTTAATTAGATCAGCGCTAATACTGCTTCACAACAAGGAATGCAAATGAAGAAATTGCTCCCCATCCTTATCGGCCTGAGCCTGACGGGCTTCAGTGCAATGAGCCAGGCAGAAAACCTGTTACAGGTCTACCAGCAGGCACGTCTGGGCAACCCTGATTTACGTAAATCAGCGGCCGATCGTGATGCTGCGTTTGAAAAGATTAACGAAGCACGTAGTCCACTGCTGCCGCAGTTAGGCTTAGGTGCAGATTATACCTACACTAACGGTTTTCGCGATAACAATGGCATCGATTCGAATGCCACCAGCGCCTCTTTACAGCTTACACAAACCCTGTTCGACATGTCCAAATGGCGGGAACTGAGCTTGCAGGAAAAGAGCGCCGGCATTCAGGATGTCACCTATCAAACCGATCAGCAGACGCTGATCCTGAATACCGCGACCGCCTATTTCCAGGTTCTGAGCGCGATTGACGCCCTCTCCTACACCGAAGCGCAGAAACAGGCGGTTTACCGTCAGTTAGATCAAACCACCCAGCGTTTTAACGTGGGCCTGGTCGCCATTACTGACGTGCAGAACGCCCGTTCACAGTACGATACCGTACTGGCTAACGAAGTGACCGCACGTAACAACCTCGACAACGCCCTGGAAGCACTGCGTCAGGTCACCGGTAACTACTATCCTGAGCTGGCCTCTCTGAACGTGGACAGTTTCAAAACGGACAAACCGCAGGCGGTTAACGCCCTGCTGAAAGAAGCGGAAAACCGCAACCTGACCTTGTTGCAGGCACGCCTGAGCCAGGATCTGGCGCGCGAGCAGATCCGTCTTGCACAGGATGGTCACCTGCCAACTCTGAGCCTGAGCGCCTCTACCGGCGTATCGGACACCAGCTACAGCGGGTCTAAAACGACCTCTCAGGCCTATGACGACAGCAACGTTGGCCAGAACAAAGTGGGTCTCAGCTTCTCTCTGCCGCTGTACCAGGGCGGGATGGTTAACTCTCAGGTGAAACAGGCGCAGTACAACTTTGTGGGCGCCAGCGAGCAGCTGGAAAGCGCACACCGCAACGTGGTGCAGACCGTGCGTTCTTCCTACAACAACGTAAATGCCTCTATCAGCAGCATCAACGCCTATAAACAGGCCGTCGTCTCTGCCCAGAGCTCACTGGATGCGAACGAAGCGGGTTACTCCGTAGGTACGCGTACCATCGTGGACGTGTTAGACGCAACGACCACGCTGTATAACGCGAAACAGCAGCTCTCCAGCGCACGTTATCAGTATCTGATTAACCAGCTGAACATCAAGCAGGCGCTGGGTACGCTGAACGAGCAGGATCTGCAAATGCTGAACAGCACGCTTGGCAAACCGGTCCCTACGTCGCCTGACAGCGTCGCGCCGGAAAATCCACAGCAGGATGCCGCCGTTGATAATTTCACCCCTAACAGCAGCGCCCCGCTTGCGCAGCCAGCGGCAGCGCGTAGCACCGCACCTGCCAGCAGCGGTACGAATCCGTTCCGTCATTAAGCCTTGCCCGATGGCGCTGAGCTTATCGGGCCTACTTAATCGTAGGCCGGGTAAGCACAGCGCCACCCGGCGCAAAATCACACCTGAACGTAAGCCAACGTAAAGATCCCCCGCATTTCGCCCCTCTTCGCTTCATTTTCAACCACTCATCCTCTATCCTGAGCGTTATTACCACTGGGTCCTGGAAGACAAATATGAAACGGACAAAAACGATGAATCACGCGTCGTTCCGCAAAAGCTGGAACGCACGCCACCTGACACCTGTCGCGCTGGCGGTCACCGCCGTCTTTATGCTGGCAGGCTGTGAGCAAAACGACGAAACGGTTTCGCTGTATCAAAACGCCGACGACTGCGCGAGCGCAACCGGTAAAGCCGCTGAGTGTACGACGGCCTATAACAACGCCCTCAAAGAAGCGGAACGTACCGCGCCGAAATATGCCTCTCGCGAAGACTGTGTAGCCGAATTCGGTGAAGGCCAGTGCCAGCAGGCACCTGCTCAGGCGGGTATGGCACCGGAAAACCAGGCGCAGGCACAGTCCAGCGGCAGCTTCTGGATGCCGCTGATGGCGGGTTATATGATGGGCCGTTTGATGAGCGGCGGTGCGGGCTACCAGCAGCAGCCGCTGTTTAGCTCCAAAAACCCGAACAGCCCGGCCTACGGTAAATACACCGATGCCACCGGCAAGGGTTACGGTGCTGCAACGCCAGGCCGTACGATGACCGTACCGAAAACCGCAATGGCGCCGAAACCAGCCACCACCAGCACCATTACCCGTGGCGGCTTTGGTGAGTCTGTTGCCAAACAAACCACCATGCAGCGTAGTGCGACCGGCTCCTCAACTCGCTCAATGGGCGGCTGATCATGGAACGAGTCAGTATTGTTGAGCGCCCGGACTGGCGCGAAAAAGCCACCGAATACGGTTTCAACTTTCACACCATGTACGGCGAGCCGTACTGGTGTGAAGATGCTTACTATAAGCTCACGCTCGCTCAGGTCGAAAAGCTTGAAGAGGTAACCGCAGAGCTGCACCAGATGTGCCTGAAGGTAGTAGAAAAAGTCATCGACAGCGATGAGCTGATGACCAAATTCCGCATTCCGAAGCACACCTGGAGTTTTGTTCGTCAGTCCTGGAAAACGAACCAGCCTTCGCTCTACTCTCGCCTCGATCTGGCATGGGATGGCGTGGGTGAACCGAAGCTTTTAGAAAACAACGCGGATACACCAACCTCTCTGTACGAAGCCGCGTTCTTCCAGTGGATCTGGCTGGAAGATCAGGCGAATGCCGGAAACTTGCCCGAAGGCAGCGACCAGTTCAACAGCCTTCAGGAAAAGCTGATTGAGCGTTTCGTCGAACTGCGTGAACAGCACGGTTTCAACCTGTTGCACCTCGCCTGCTGCCGCGATACCGAAGAAGATCGCGGTACGGTTCAGTATTTGCAGGACTGCGCAGCCGAAGCGGAAGTGGCGACGGAATTCCTCTATATCGAAGATATCGGTTTAGGTGAAAAAGGTCAGTTTACGGACATGCAGGATCAGGTCATCAGCAACCTGTTCAAGCTCTATCCGTGGGAATACATGCTGCGGGAAATGTTCTCTACCAAACTGGAAGACGCCGGCGTGCGCTGGCTGGAACCGGCCTGGAAGAGCATTATCTCCAATAAAGCCCTGCTGCCGATGCTGTGGGAGATGTTCCCGAATCACCCGAACCTGCTGCCTGCTTACTTTGCTGAAGATGATTTCCCACCGATGGAGAAATACGTCGTTAAGCCAATCTTCTCCCGTGAAGGGGCAAACGTCTCGATTATCGAAAACGGTAAAACGCTGGAAGCGGTTGAAGGGCCGTACGGTGAAGAAGGGATGATCGTCCAGGCGTTTTATCAACTGCCGAAGTTTGGCGACAGCTATACGTTGATCGGCAGCTGGCTTATTAACGATCAGCCTGCCGGGATTGGCATTCGCGAAGATCGCGCGCTGATTACGCAGGATCTGTCGCGTTTCTACCCGCATATTTTCGTCGAGTAAGACTTGCCCGGTGGCGCTACGGTATGAACCGGAAACATGGGTAACACTTTAGACCGGATACATGGGTAACAGTTATAACTGGCATAGAAGAGGAGACTCGCTATGCCCTGGACTGAGACCCGACCTATGCAACGCCTTGATTTTATCCGTGCCTGCCATGCAGGTACGGATTCTTTTTCAGCCCTCTGCCGTCTCTTCGGCATCAGCCGAAAAACCGGTTACAAATGGCTTCATCGTTTTGACCCCTCTGACCTGTCATCTCTCTCTGACCGGTCGCGTGCTCCGCACTCCCACTCCCGTACAGTTCCTGATGATATCGCCGGGCAGCTTACGGCCCTGAGGCAGAAACACCCTGACTGGGGCCCCAAAAAACTGCGGATGTGGCTGCTCAATCATCACGTCGATTTTACCGTCCCCGCTGCCAGCACTATCGGCGATATCCTCAAGCGTGAAGGCCTGGTTCCGGATAAAAAGCGAAAACGCAGAACCCCGGGCAATCGCCAGCCCCTGACCATCATCAGTGAGAACAATCAGGTCTGGAGCGCTGATTTTAAAGGCAAGTTCAGGCTGCTGAGCCGGAAATACTGTCATCCCTTCACCCTGACCGACAATCACAGCCGGTATCTTCTGAGCTGCCGGGGAACGGACCGGGAGAGCGAGCCCTTCGTCAGGCAGTGCCTGACGGATGCGTTCCTGGAGTACGGTCTGCCGGAAGTCCTGAGAACGGATAATGGACAGCCTTTCGCAGGAACAGGTATCGCCGGGTTAAGTCGCCTTGCAGTCTGGCTGATAAAGCTGGGCATCAGACCGGAACGTATCAGAAAGGGGCATCCGGAAGAAAACGGCCGTCATGAGAGAATGCACCGTTCGCTGAAAAGTGCAGTAAAACAGGGCAACACCTTTATGACGATGGAAGAACAACAGCGGTGGTTCAGTGACTACCGGGAAGAGTTTAACTACGAAAGGCCGCATGAAGCCCTGGCGGGTGCAACGCCCGGAACGGTATGGCAGCCCTCAGGCCGACACTGGGATGGCAGGGTTCCTGAATATGCTTATCCGGAAGGAGGTACGGTCTACAGGGTGAAATCAAGGGGGACACTCTATATGGGGAAAAAGGGGACGGTGTTCCTGAGTGAAGCGCTGACTGATGAGTACATCATGCTGGAAGAACAGGATGATGGCCTTGAGGCCATCATCTTTAACGGAATAACGCTTGCGTACTACGACCGAAAAACCCAGAGTGTGCTCCGGATAGACTGAAAAGTGTTACCTATGTTCCCGGTCTGATCTGTCACCTATGTATCCGGTCATACACTACGCTTACCGGGCCTACGCTCAATATGTAGGTCGGGTAAGGCGAAGCCGCCACCCGACATGTTTTTACCCCACCTGCACCGACAGCATACTCAAGCTCCCCATCTCAATACCGTCGACCGGGATTGTAATAACCTCCTGACCATCCCACGCGCCTAGTACATACAGCAATGGCAAGAAGTGTTCCGGCGTCGGGTTAGAGAGCGAACCGCCGTCGTGATCCAGATAGTTCACCAAAGGGTGTCGTTCGGCCGGCCCTTGCCAGGTCAGGTTGTCTTTTACATAGTCATTAAAGGCTGTTGCCCAGGGGTACGGCGTATTTTCACCGTGCCAGCGTACCGTACGCAGATTGTGTACCACGTTGCCACTGGCAATCAGCATGATGCCCTCATCACGAAGCGAAGCCAGCTTACGCCCCATCTCCATGTGCCAGGCAGCCGGTTTGGTGCTGTCGATACTCAGTTGCACCATCGGGATATCGGCATCCGGATACATTTTGATCAACACCCCCCATGAGCCGTGGTCAAAGCCCCAGGCTTCTTTGTCCAGCGCAACCGGAACAGGGGCGAGCAGATCAACGAGCCGCTGCGCCAGCTCGGGGGAGCCCGGAGCAGGATAATGCGTGTCATACAGCGCCTGCGGAAAGCCGCCAAAATCATGAATCGTTTTTGGCGCTTCCATGGCCGTCACACCGGTACCCCGGGTAAACCAGTGCGCAGAGACCACCACAATTGCCTTCGGACGCGGTAACGTCTCACCCAGTTGACGCCAGGCGCGGGTATAGACGTTATCTTCCAGGACGTTCATTGGGCTGCCATGGCCTAAAAACAGTGCTGGCATACGAGAAGAAGACATGGTGATATCCTTAGAGGAGGTGGCAATGTGATGGGCCTACATTACGCGCATTCAGGTGAAGATGAACGCAGATAACCGTGAAGATCATCATCAGGAAATTTGAATGTCAGATATCGCTTAAGGAGAATGCATGTCAGTACCGTTGATTTTGACCTTACTCGCGGGCGCCGCAACCTTTATCGGTGCGTTCCTCGGGGTACTCGGGCAAAAACCCTCTAATCGCCTTCTGGCCTTCTCGCTGGGTTTCGCCGCCGGGATCATGCTGCTTATCTCGCTGATGGAGATGCTGCCCGCCGCGCTTCACACCGAAGGTATGTCGCCTGTTCTGGGCTATGGCATGTTTATCATTGGACTGCTGGGTTATTTTGCGCTTGACCGTATTCTTCCTCACGCGCACCCGCAGGATTTAATGCAAAAAAGCGTTACCCCCATCCCGGGCAATATCAAACGCACGGCCATTCTGCTGACGCTGGGTATCAGCCTGCATAACTTTCCGGAAGGTATCGCCACCTATGTCACGGCCAGCAGCAACCTGGAAATGGGTTTTGGTGTGGCGCTGGCCGTGGCTTTGCACAATATTCCTGAAGGACTTGCCGTTGCCGGGCCCGTTTATGCCGCCACGGGTTCAAAACGTACGGCTGTCTTTTGGGCGGGTATCTCCGGGATGGCTGAAATTCTCGGCGGCGTGCTGGCGTGGCTGATCCTCGGTAGCCTCGTCTCCCCGATTGTGATGGCTGCGATTATGGCTGCCGTGGCCGGGATTATGGTCGCGCTCTCTGTCGATGAGCTGATGCCGCTGGCGAAAGAGATCGATCCCAACAATAACCCCAGCTACGGCGTACTGTGTGGAATGTCAGTGATGGGGATGAGTCTGGTACTGCTGCAAACGGCCGGTATTGGCTAAGAATTTATGCCTCCGTTTTATACGGAGGCTATATATTATTCAAAAAAACAATCCTATATATTTCACCTATAATAACCTGAAAAATATAGTCCTGTTAAAATCCCGAAAAACCACGCCTCTTAAGATAGCCTGCAAATATTAATTAAAACCATCTAAAAATATATTTAAGTCATGTTAATCGCGTCTCCCCACCCCAATTCGTATACTTCGCGAGTATTCTGAAATTAATATTCACATTATGAATCACTCTGAAAAAGGATATTTTCATGTATATGGGTAAAAAACTACTGTTAGCGACGGCTATGGCAGTCATTGTATCGGGTGCTGCTTTTGCAGATGATCAAGGCTCAGGAAAAATCACATTCAAAGGTATTGTTATTGACGCACCGTGCAGTATCGCACCAGACAGCGTTGATAAAGAAGTCGATCTGGGTGAAGTGACCACGGCTGTTATCAACGCCAACAAAAAATCTACCCCGGTACCGGTCGATATCAATCTGGAAAACTGCCAGCTTGACGATCCGGCAGACGAGACCGACACGCCAATTACCAAAGTGGATGTGACCTTTACCAGCGCAGCGACAGACGCGGCGGATACCAGCCTGATGAGCAACACCTATGCAAGCGGTGCGCAGAACGTGGGGGTGCGTCTGCTGGATAACGCGGAGTCTGCTATCACGCTGGGAGAGGCCAACGAGGTTGAGTTGCTGGCGGGTTCAACCACCCAGACGCTGCATTTCAAAGCGGTTATGGAAGTCCCTACAGGTAAAACTGCGACGGCAGGCCAGGTTGAAGCCACGGCTAACTACGTCCTGATGTACAAATAATTCTGTTACGTCACGGCACCAGCCGACTGGTAATTCATACCGGTCGGCACTCTCTATTTACTCGAGTAACAGGATGATGACATACAAATTACAATGGATAATCATCATTGCGTCCCTGTTAATGACGAAAGTTGCCTCTGCCACCGAGTTTAATATAAACGCCATCGATAAAGATCAGCGCGGCAGCGTCGATTTATCACTGTTTAAAGATCAAATATCGGTTACGCCGGGAAGCTATTTCGTTACGGTTGCCGTCAATGATATTCCGCTGGCAAATGGCTGGCAGCTTCGCTGGCGAGAAATAAATAACGCCGTTCAGGTCTGTATTCCCCCCGAGCTGGTCGATACCTTTGCGTTGCAGGATGACGTTCGCCACGCTTTGCCTGAGAAAGAGGGATGCGTTGATTTCTCCGCCAGACCCGACATCCGATTTACTTTTGAGCAAGGCAGCCAGACCCTGAAAGTGACCATCCCCCAGGCGTGGCTGCAATACCGTGCGGTTGACTGGATGCCGCCATCCACCTGGGACATCGGCGTGCCGGGCGTACTGCTGGATTACAATCTTTTTGCCAGCCATTATCAGCCCAATAGCGGCAGCAACAATGACAACGCCAATACCTATGGCACCGCCGGCGCGAACATGGGCGCGTGGCGGCTACGCAGCGATTACCAGTACACGCAAAGCCATACTGACGCAGGCTCGGAGCATAATGGACGTTTTTCACGCGTGTATATGTTCCGCCCTCTGCCCTCGATCGGTGCGAAACTGACGTTGGGTGAAACGGATTTCCAGTCCGCAATTTTTGACGCCTTTACCTACACCGGTGCATCGCTAATCAGCGATGAACGTATGCTGCCATGGTCGCTGCGCGGCTATGCCCCGCAGATTACCGGGATAGCGCAAACCAACGCCACGGTAACCGTAAGCCTTGCCAATCGCGTGATTTACCAGAGTAAAGTGCCGCCAGGTCCTTTTGTTATTCAGGATCTTAACCAGTCGGTTCAGGGCACGCTGGACGTCAAAGTCACGGAAGAGGATGGACGCGTCAGCACCTTCCAGGTCTCGGCCGAATCCGTACCATTTTTAACGCGCAAGGGTCAGGTGCGCTACAAGCTCGCGGCGGGTAAAGCGCGCCAGGGCGCCTCCCATGACGTTGAAGATAACGCCTTCATGAGCGGCGAATTTTCCTGGGGCATGCTGTCGCACACCTCCCTGTATGGCGGTACGCTGGCCGATGGCGACCGCTATCGTTCCGTCGCTGCCGGAATCGGCCAGAATATGGCCTGGCTGGGGGCGCTCTCTTTTGACGTCACGCAGGCCACCAGCCAGCTGCCACACCAGCGCAGCCAGACGGGTTACAGCTATCGCATTAACTACAGCAAGCGTTTCGATACCACCGGCAGTCAGCTTACGCTCGCCAGCTACCGCTACTCAGATCCACAGTTTTTGAGCTACGCCCGCTACCTTGATTATGACGACGGTGACCGCCAGTCGGAAAAACAAACCCTGAGCGTGACGGCAAGCCAGTACATTTCGGCGTTATCCCTGAACCTGTACGTCAATATGCTGCGTCAGACATGGTGGAATGATTCACCCTCCACGACCGGCAGTATCACGGCGGGCTACAACTTTGATATGGGCCGCTGGAAGAACCTTGGCGTAACCCTGTCCTGGAGTAAAACGCATTACGATGAGAAAGACGAAAGTGACGATACTCAGTTCTATCTCTCGCTCAGCGTACCGCTCGATCCCGATCATCGACTTAACTATGACCTGCGTAACCGCGACACGCTGAGCCATAACGTGTCGTGGTACGACACGTCGGATCGCAATAACACCTGGGGCGTTTCCGCGGGCGCGGAGAGCGGGAAGCCAGACTCCGGGGCGCAGTTCAGCGGGAATTATCAGCATTATTCTGCGTACGGCGATCTTAATCTCTCCGGCAGCTATAAAGCTGACGAATATAACTCCCTCAGCGCAAGCTGGAGCGGTTCCTTCACCTCAACGGTGAAAGGCGCCGCGCTGCACCGGCGCAGCTACGGTAATGAACCCCGCGTAATGGTCAGCACCGACGGGGTAGGCAATATCCCGCTGAACATGTCGCGAGATGAGACCAACCGTTTTGGCATCGGCGTTTTACCGTCATTCTCCAGCTATTCCCCCTCCAGCGTGCAGATCAATATGAACAACCTTCCGGATGGCGTGGACGTGGACAACCGCGTCGTGACCTCAACCTGGACTGAGGGGGCCATTGGTTTTCGTCAGATTGCCACGCGTGCAGGTCGGGACGTGGCAGGTGTTCTGCGGATGTCATCAGGAACGCCACCGCTCGGGGCGATTGTTCGCCTGGAAGCAAACGATTTGCAGGTTGGGATGGTGGCCGATGAAGGCCACGTCTGGCTCGGCGCCGTTGAGCCAGAACAGCAGTTTCGCGTGACATGGGGCGACAACCAACAGTGTCGCTTCTCGTTACCTTCTCACTTAGAAAACAGTATGCAGTTGATACTGCCGTGTCAGTAAGAAATCATCATGAAATTAACGCCGATTAAAAGCCTGTGCCTGATGCTAATCAGCACAGCATTTACCACCCATGCGGCCATTAATCTGGACCGCACGCGCATTGTTTTTCCAGAAAGCGACAAGGCCAGCAGCCTGAAAGTGGACAACCAGAGCAAGGCGCTGCCTTATCTGGCGCTCTCCTGGATTGAAGATGAAAAGGGGCATAAAGAAGATGCGCACTTTATGGCGCTTCCCCCCATTCAACGTATCGAAGCGGGCGCCTCGTCGCAGGTAAGAATTGTTAAACAAGCCGCCACCCGCCAGTTGCCAAAAGACAGGGAATCGCTGTTTTATTTCAACCTGCGTGAAGTACCGCCAAAAAGCATCAGCGCCAGCGAGGAGCGCAGCGTGATGCAGGTTGCCATGCAGAGCCGAATCAAGCTGTTCTGGCGTCCGGAAGCGATTAGCAAAAAATCCGGCGAACTGGCTGAAATGCGCATGGAAATTACCGCCAGCGCGAAAGGACTCACGGTCCACAACCCTACGCCGTACTACATCACGCTGGCGTGGCTGAGCAAAAATGCCAAAACCATGCTGCCGGGTTTTGACAGTCTGATGATTGCGCCTTTCGCCACGGCAACCGCCTCTACCGGTGATTACCACGGTAGTTATTACAGCATCGGCTATATCGACGATTACGGCGCCCTAAAAAAAGTCGACGTGCAGTGCACCGGAACGGCGCTATGTAAACTTACCGAACGGAAAATCGATAAAGATGCAAAAGCTCGCTAGTTTCCTGTTTACACTGCTGCTTTCAGCGCTGCCTTTGAAAGATGCGCTGGCGCTTAACTGCTATCTGGGTGGATCTGGCGGCCCCGTCGAGGAGACAAAAACGATCACCCCTTTTGCGATACCCAGCAACGCTCAGGTTGGTCAAAAAATATGGGAGTCTGATGACATTAAAATTCCGGTGACGTGTGATAACAACGTCACGAGCAATTTTGAGCCGGAAGATGTCTTTGCATGGGTGAACCCTTATCCTGCCGCAACCGATCCCTATTATGAACTGGGCGTCACCTATGAAGGCATAGATTACGATGCCACGGGCCAGCCCAACGGCGTGGATACCCGCCAGTGCCTGGACAACGATAACATCACCATTTACACCGCGGATCAAATCCGCCAGATGGGTTGGGAGAATCGCATCTGCTCCGGCAATCCGGATGATATCCATATTTCACGCACGTTCGTCGCCCGATTACGACTTTTCGTGCGAATTAAGGCTATGCCGCCACATGGTTATATCAGTTCGCTCAGCGATTACATCGTTGTGCAGTTTGACGGTAAGGGTGGCGTTAATCAGATGGCCGACGCGAAGAACCTCAAGTATCACATCAACGGACTGCAAAACATTACGGTGCTTGATTGTGGAGCGACGTTTAGCATTTTCCCTGAAAATCAGGAGATCGACTTCGGCGCCTTCAGCGCGCGCGACATTGTGAATCAGCAGACGCGTATGCGCACGTTTTCAATACGAACCACCAAAGTGCAGGATGCCCAGTGCTCGGACGGATTTAAGATGGACTCGTCGTTTTACACAACCGAAACGCTTAGCGCAGACGACACCGCAGTACTGATAGGGAATGGGTTAAAGCTGCGTATTCTTAACGGAACGGAGCCTTACACCTTTAACCAGTACAAGGAGTACGCCGATTTTACGGGCGATAAGATGAATGTTGAGCAAAACTACACGGCTGAACTTTCACGGGAGGAAGGGAAAGCGATTCAGTCCGGGCCGTTTGAAACCGTGGTACTGTTCAAAATTAACTACCACTAGAAACAACAAAGCCGGGTTTCCCCGGCTTTTTCACATCAGCATGTTCAGCTGGCTTTGCGCTCGTGCGCGCGGCGGTACTCAACCAGATCTTCAATCGTCACCACTGGCATATTGTGCAGACGCGCAAAGGTGATGCACTCCGGCGCGCGCGCCATGGTGCCATCATCGTTGGTCAGTTCGCACAGCACGCCTGCGGGTTTGAAGCCAGCCAGCGTCACCAGATCGATGGTCGCTTCGGTATGACCACCACGGGTCAGCACGCCGCCCGGCTGCGCGCGCAGCGGGAAGACGTGACCAGGGCGGTGCAGATCGGATGGTTTCGCACCATCAGCAATCGCTGCACGCACGGTAGTCAGGCGGTCAGCCGCCGACACACCGGTGGTTACGCCATGCGCTGCTTCAATGGTCACGGTGAAGCCGGTACCAAAGGCGCTGGTGTTGTTTTCAACCATCATCGGCAGATCAAGCTGCTTGCGACGGTCTTCGGTGATGCACAGGCATACGATGCCGCTACCGTGACGGATGGTCAGCGCCATCTGCTCAACGGTCATGTTCTCGGCGGCAAAAATCATGTCGCCTTCGTTTTCACGGTTTTCATCATCAAGCACCATCACACCGCGGCCTTCGCGCAGTGCATCCAGTGCATGTTCAACACGTTGAGTTGAAGTGCCAAAAGAGGAAAGTAGCGTCTGATTCATGGTAAAAAAACCTCATTAACTTTATGGTTACCAGAATCAGGGCAGTCTTAGGAGCGCCGTACTAGCGGCAAAAAAATAACGTGAGCGGGCCATGCCCGACTGGATCGTTACTCTCTCCCATCCGGACTCTAACCGTCGGCCCCGGAATTACACCGGATCTGCTGACCTTTGAGAATTCACCCAAAGCGCTCGCGGGCTTTCAGCGTTAAGCTGATTTACCGCCGGTGGGGAATTTCGCCCCGCCCTGAGAATAAGCGAGATAACTATAACGCTATTGATTACCCTGGGCAATGCATAAGCTTCAAACAATTTTGTTTAACCCACGGCATGACGCGCTACAATAGGCACTAACACCTTTTCATCAAGGGAAACGACAATGATTGACCCAAAGAAAATTGAGCAGATCGCGCGTCAGGTTCATGAGTCCATGCCGAAAGGTATTCGTGAGTTTGGTGATGACGTTGAGAAGAAAATCCGCCAGACGTTGCAGGCACAGTTGGTTCGCCTTGATTTAGTCAGCCGCGAAGAGTTTGATGTGCAGACTCAGGTGCTGCTGCGCACCCGCGAGAAACTGGCGCTGCTGGAACAGCGTCTGAGCGAGCTGGAGAGCCGCAATGCGCCGGAAGAAGTGAAGCCAGCGCCAGCTATTCCACCGGTGGATGACCAGGCATAAGTGCGGCCTGCTGTGCCCGGTGGCGGCTACATGAACGCGTAGGTCGGGTAAGGCGCAGCCGCCACCCGACATAAAAAAACGGGCCTGTTGGCCCGTTTTTTACTGACTGTCTTTCTGGATCTTCTTAATGATGTTGGTGGTTGAACACCCGTCCTCAAAGTTGAGCACCATCACTTCACCACCATTTGCCCAGACCTCTTCGCTACCTGCGATTTGCTCTGGTTTGTAATCACCGCCCTTCACCAGCAGGTCAGGCAGAATTCCGGCAATCAGGCGCTGCGGGGTGTCTTCTTCAAATGAGACCACCCAGTCCACCGCTTCCAGCGCGCCGAGCACGATCATGCGCTGCTCCAGCGGGTTCACCGGACGCGTTTCACCCTTCAGACGTTTGGTTGAGGCATCACTGTTGACCGCCACAATCAGGCGATCGCCCAGCTTACGCGCATTCGCCAGATACGAGACATGACCCGCATGCAGGATGTCGAACACGCCGTTAGTCATCACCACTTTTTCACCGCGTTTGCGCGCGGCAGCAACGGCCACTTTCAGCTCGTCTTCGGTCATGACGCCAAAGCCGGTATCCGCACGCCCACGCACCGCGTTTTCCAGCTCGATTGGCGAAACGGTGGAGGTCCCGAGTTTACCAACGACCACGCCCGCCGCGGCGTTCGCGAAGTAGCACGCTTCTTCCAGGGAGTTACCCGCCGCCAGCGTCGCCGCCAGCACGCCAATCACCGTATCACCGGCACCGGTCACGTCGTACACTTCCT
The DNA here is from genome assembly GCF_050030335.1 of Enterobacter cloacae complex sp. 302F9. NCBI lineage: Bacteria > Pseudomonadati > Pseudomonadota > Gammaproteobacteria > Enterobacterales > Enterobacteriaceae > Enterobacter > Enterobacter cloacae complex sp. 302F9. Next base: position 4,047,357 of record NZ_JBLGUC010000001.1, read on the forward strand.
GCGCCTGGGTTGGCATATGCAGCGGCGCCTTGCCCGGTTGCAGCAGCGTCATGCCCTGCTCGGAACGGGTCACCAGCAGCGCAGACAGCTCGAAATCAGCGATGATTTTCATGCCGCGCTCAACCAGCTCTTCTTCAGTTTTGCACTTGCCCGCCACCGCTTCGAATTCAGAGAGGTTTGGCGTCAGCAGGGTTGCGCCGCGATAGCGCTCGAAATCGGTGCCTTTCGGATCGATCAGCACCGGTACGCTGGCTTTACGCGCCAGCTGGATCATGGTCTGCACGCTCGCCAGCGCGCCTTTGGCATAATCAGACAGCACCAGCGCGCCGATATTACCCAGCGCCTGGCTAATACGCTCGTGTAGCGGCTCAGGATCAACGCCTTCGAATCCTTCTTCGAAATCGAGGCGGATCAGCTGCTGATTACGCGACAGGACGCGAAGCTTGGTGATGGTTGGGTGGGTCGGAACAGAAACGAAGTCGCACTTCACGTTCACGTCCGCCAGCGACTGACTCAGGGCACGCGCCGCATCGTCAATGCCGGTCAGGCCCACCAGACGCGAATGCGCGCCCAGCGAGGCTATGTTCATCGCCACGTTTGCCGCGCCGCCTGGACGCTCTTCAATGGTGTCGACCTTAACTACCGGCACCGGCGCTTCCGGAGAGATACGGCTGGTCGGCCCATACCAGTAGCGATCCAGCATCACATCACCGACAACCATAACTCCAGCACGTTCAAACTCTGGCAGTGTTACTTTCATTCCTGACTCCAGAAAGATTCACAATTTGCGCGCGATAATATCACACTTGTTTTGTTACGCACGGTTCCACCAGCCACTTCTGCCAGCTTGTGGTCACCTGCGCGCGTTCATCGGCGAAACAGTCCAGCGCCACATGGCCCGGCTGTTCCTGTAAGGCCAGATGGTGCAACTCATCACGCAGCGTGGTGTAGGCGCGGGTTAATGCCTGCGCCTCCTGCTCATCCATAATGTCGTTCTGTGCCAGCAGTTCCAGTATGCGCACGTTATCCGACCAGCGGGTCAGCTTCGGCTTATCGTGCGCGTGCAGCAGCACCAGGTACTGAGTGATAAACTCGATATCGGTAATGCCGCCTTCATCGGCTTTAATATCAAAGCGATCGCGATGTTTGTTGCCAAGGTGCGCGCGCATCTTCTCCCGCATTTCCCGCACTTCGGTTTGCAGCGTACTGCCCTCGCGCGGGGTCGTCATGACCGCCTTGCGGATCGCATCGAACTGCGTTTTGAGCTGCGGATCGCCGTATACCACGCGGGCGCGCACCAGCGCCTGATGCTCCCACGTCCAGGCTTCGTTCTTCTGATAGTCGGCGAAAGCCTCCGTCGAGGTGACCAGCATGCCTGCCGCGCCGGACGGGCGCAGACGCGCATCCACTTCATACAGAATGCCGGATGAGGTGCGGGTGCTGAACAGGTGCATAATGCGCTGGGCCAGACGCAGGTAGAACTGCCGCCCGTCAATCTCACGTTCGCCGTCGGTCATGACGTCTGCCGGACAGTCGTGGAGGAAAATCAGATCCAGATCGGAGCTGTAGCCCAGCTCCCAGCCGCCCAGCTTGCCGTAACCCACCACCGCAAAACCGCGGCCTTCGCGCTCTGCAAGGTGTTTCGGCTGCCCGTAGCGGGCCACCATCTGCACCCACGCCTGATGGACAACCGCGTCGATGATCGCTTCCGCCAGCCAGGTTAAGTGATCGCTCACTTTCATTACCGGCAGGGTACCGGCGATATCTGCCGCCGCCACGCGCAGCATCTGCGCCTGCTTAAACTGACGAAGCGCCTCAAGCTGTTGCTCTTCGTCCTCTTCCGGTACGCGCAGCAGATACTGACGCAGCTCGTCGCGGTAGGCATCCGTCGCCGTCGGCTGATACAGCGTATTCGGGTCGAGCAGTTCGTCCAGCAGCAGCGGATAACGCGCCAGCTTGTTCGCCACCATCGGCGAGGCGGCGCAGAGAGAAATCAGGTGCTTCAGCGCGCCGGGAAACTCGCTTAACAGTTCAAGGTAAGTGGTACGCGTGACGATCCCGCTCAGCAGCGGCATCATGCGCGACAGCGGCACCGGCGCATCCTCGCGGGAGCAGACATCGCTCAGCAGATGCGGCATCAGATGATCCAGCACCTGACGACCACGTGGGCCAATGGCGCGTTTGTTCAGTTCGAAGCGGAAATCGGCAATCAGCGCCACCACGCGATGGCGGGCATCGTCGCTTAAGTGCGCCAGCACCGGCGTGGTGTCATCTTCCTGGAGCGCGTCCTGCCACAGCTCGCGCCAGTGCTCGGAGAGCGCATCGTCCTGCGATTCACTTTCGTCGTCGCCGATCAGATCGTTAAAGATGCGGCGCACGCCCGCCATTTGCGCTTCCAGCCGTTCCGTCAGCGCCGCCCAGTCATCCACCCGCATCCCCCAGGCCAGACGCGCCCGGTTCAGCTCGTCGCCCGGTAACGTCTGGGTCTGTTCGTCGTTGATACTTTGCAGCAAATTTTCCAGACGACGCAGGAAGAGATAAGAGTCACGCAGCGTTTGCGCATCGCCTTCCGGCAGCAGATGCAGCTGCTCGATAGCGCTCAGCGTCGGCAGCAGCGAGCGGGATTGCAGAGAAGGTTCACGCCCGCCGCGTATCAGCTGGAAGACCTGGACGATAAATTCGATCTCACGAATACCGCCCGCGCCGAGCTTGATGTTGTCCTTCAGGCCACGGCGACGCACCTCGCGGGCAATCATCCCTTTCATATTTCGCAGGGACTGGATCACGCTGAAGTCGATGTAGCGGCGGAACACAAACGGGCGCAGCATGGCGCGCAGCTCGTTGGCCCAGGCATCGTCGCTGTCACCCATGATCCGCGCTTTGACCATCGCGTAACGCTCCCAGTCGCGACCCTGCTCCTGGTAATAATCTTCCAGCGCGGCAAAGCTCAGCACCAGCGGACCGCTGTCGCCAAACGGACGCAAACGCATATCCACGCGGTAGACAAAACCATCCTGGGTGGGCTGATCCAGTGCCTTAATCAGCCGCTGCCCCAGGCGAGTAAAGAACTGGGCGTTGTCCAGCTCGCGACGACCGCCGCGCGTGGAGCCGTTCTCCGGCCAGGCAAAAATCAGATCGATGTCTGAGGAGAAATTAAGCTCGCAGCCGCCCAGCTTGCCCATCCCCAGAATCAACAGCGGTTGCGGAACCCCGGCTTCGCTGCACGGCGTGCCCCACTCTTTACAGCAGGCGGCGTAGAGCCAGTCCCGCGCGGCGACAATCAACGTCTGCGCCAGCTCGCTCAACTGCTGCAAGGTACTCTCTTCGCTCACCAGCTCCAGCGCCTGCGCCCAGGCAATGCGTACCATCACCCGGCGGCGGAACTGACGCAGTACGCGCATCAGCGTGGCTTCGTCTGCCACCTCTGCCAGCGCGGTTTGCAGCCAGCCAGCATAATGCCGCCACTCGTCAGCCTGCGGCGGCGCGCTTTCCAGCTCTGCCAGCCAGTCCGGGTTGGCGCTGACGCTCTCCTGCACAAAATCACTGAACGTGAGCACGCTTTTCGCCTGCTCGCTTAACGATGACGCGGGTAACGACTCAGGCAGGCGTTCGCAAACGGTCTGCCAGTGCTGCTGTAACTGCGAAGAAAGCGGCATATCAGGGGTTCCTTGCCAGAATTAACGTTTTCCGCTGTGCAGCCAGTACGGATCCTGCGAAATGGCCTCGTTGCGGAAATGCTCGATTTCGATCTGCTGACGGGTCTCGATGGCATGCTTCAGCCCCTGCCAGTTCTCCAGCCAGGCCTGCGCCTTCACGCCCTCATACGCACCTGACAGCAGCAACATGCTGTCAATGTTACGCGCCAGGCGGGGAAGCTGATCGCCATACTGGTCGCCCAGCGGATGCGCAAAGGTGGTTCTCAGCTCGGCCGCGTGACGGGAGAGGTGGATATCCGCAAAACGTTTGAAGTTTTCCGCAATTTTGGTCTGCCCTTTCGCATCGAGGAACGTGCGCCAGCCGCGCGTCACCAGAAACTCGGTCAGCGCCAGTTTCGCGCCGGCGTTTTGCGGGCTGTAGATCGCCGTTTGTGCCGACACGTCGGAAAGCATCAGCGTTTCGGTTTGAGTGAGCAAATCACGTAAGTGAGTGCTGGCTTTACGCGGTACAATGCCGCCAAAGAGCGTCAGGGTATGACGCACCAGCCCCATAGCGGCCAGCACCTGTTTTTTGGCATTTTTCACGTTACGCGCCCACAGCTCCTCGTGGTACTGCCACTGAGAGAGCGCCAGCTCCAGCGCCGCTTCCATGCCCTGCTCAACGGAGGCTTTCGGCACAACGCGCAGAATCGGGGTTTCTCGCAGCACGCGCGGCGCATTCCCGGCGGCCAGGTGATAGCCGCGTGCCGCTTTACTCAGGCTGCCCTGACGCAGGCCAGGCTGGTTCACCAGCTTGTGCGCCAGCTTCAGCACATCACTCGCCTCGCCTTCCAGCAGTTCGAGTTCCAATTCGCAGATCGGCTCCTGCTCTTCACCCGCCTTAATTTCACCCCGATCGAACGCGATCTCAATGCGGCTCTTGCCTTCCGACACCAGCCATTTTTCGCGCCAGAAATCGGTGCTGAACAGCGGTTGCGCCTCTGCCGACAGCGTTGCGGGCAGCGTCCCTTCCGGCCACACTTCCGCCGGAAAACGATCCAGCTCAAGTTCTGGCTTACTGATGTCGATATTGTATTCCGGACGCTGGTGCAAACCGCCCACCACGCGACCGGCGATTTTCATCGTCATCTCGTAGCGCCCGTTCGCACCCCGGATGCGCAGGCCCATATCGTGGTTGCGCAGCCAGTTGTCCGGCGTTTCGTAATAGATGTTGAGCAGCTGTACGGGTTCATGGTGCTCGCCGGACAGCGTATTCAGATGCTGGCGGAGCGCGTCAGCGCTGTCATTTTCGACGATAAACTTTAATTCGATCTCTTGTGCCATAGCCTTGTACTTTTGCGTGCGTCACAGACGCGTCGATGAAGGCGAACTTCCTCGCCATTTGTTTGTCAGTACATAGTATTTTGCGCCAAATTGCCACGCAATGAGCAATTTGACGGGCGTAAAAGTTTAAAGCGGTGGAAATCATGACACAGATGATTCCGATTGATGATGAATCCTTTGCGTAGCGACACTGATACCACTACTATCGTTCCACTTTTTATGAAAATAACGACTGATATGCTTAAATTACGCCTGATTGGACTTACTTTACTCGCTTTTAGCGCCGCAACCGCGGTCCACGCTGAAGAGAAACGTTACGTTTCTGATGAACTGAATACCTGGGTACGCAGCGGCCCTGGAGACAATTATCGCCTCGTGGGTACGGTAAATGCCGGCGAGGAAGTGACTCTGCTGCAAACCAATGCAGACACCAATTACGGTCAGGTTCGTGACAGCTCTGGCCGCACCTCATGGATCCCGCTGAAAGAGCTGAGCACGGTGCCAAGCCTGCGCACCCGCGTGCCGGATCTGGAAAATCAGGTGAAAACCCTGACCGATAAGCTGAACAACATTGACGGCACCTGGAACCAGCGCACCGCAGAGATGCAGCAGAAAGTGGCGCAAAGCGACAGCGTGATCGCCGGTCTGAAAGACGAAAATCAGAAGCTGAAAAATGAGCTGATCGTCGCGCAGAAGAAAGTGAACGCCGCGAATCTACAGCTGGATGACAAACAACGCACCATCATCATGCAGTGGTTTATGTATGGCGGCGGAGTGCTGGGCGTCGGTCTGGTGCTGGGTCTGGTGCTTCCTCACCTTATCCCAAGCCGTAAACGTAAAGACCGCTGGATGAACTAACTCGTCTTCTCTGCCACACTTACGTATCATCTTGCGAAAAGAGAAAACGGGAGTGTTGGCGTGAAGAGTTATCTGGTCGGTGGTGCGGTACGTGATGCGTTATTAGGTCTGCCGGTCAAAGATAAAGACTGGGTCGTGGTCGGTGCCACGCCCGAAGCGATGATTGACGCGGGCTACCAGCAGGTAGGCCGCGATTTTCCTGTGTTCCTCCATCCGAAAAGCCGGGAAGAGTACGCCCTGGCGCGTACCGAACGGAAATCCGGTTCCGGTTATACCGGCTTCACCTGCTATGCCGCGCCGGATGTGACGCTGGAGCAGGACTTACTGCGCCGCGATCTCACCATTAATGCCCTGGCGCAGGACGAAAAAGGCCATATTATCGATGTCTACGGCGGCCAGAACGATCTGCGTGACCGTCTTTTACGCCATATCTCCCCCGCCTTTTCTGAAGATCCGCTTCGCGTACTGCGCGTGGCGCGTTTTGCCGCCCGTTATGCCCATCTCAGCTTCCGCATCGCCGACGAGACGATGGCGCTGATGACGGCCATGACCGACGCGGGCGAGCTGGAACATCTGACGCCAGAACGCGTCTGGAAAGAGACCGAAAACGCCCTGACTACCCGCAATCCACAGGTCTTTTTCCAGGTTCTGCGCGACTGCGGGGCGCTGAAAGTGCTGTTCCCGGAAATAGATGCGCTGTTTGGCGTGCCCGCCCCGGCGAAATGGCACCCGGAAATTGATACCGGCATTCACACCCTGATGACGCTGAGCATGGCCGCCATGCTCAGCCCGGAGGTGGACGTGCGCTTTTCTACCCTCTGCCATGACCTCGGCAAAGGGTTAACGCCAAAGGAGTTGTGGCCACGCCACCACGGGCACGGTCCGGCTGGCGTGAAGCTGGTTGAAGGGCTTTGTCAGCGCCTGCGCGTGCCGAATGACATTCGCGATCTGGCAAAACTGGTGGCCGAGTTTCACGACCTGATCCACACCTTCCCGATCCTGAAACCCGCTACCATCGTCAGGCTGTTTGATAACATCGACGCCTGGCGCAAACCGCAGCGCGTGGAGCAAATTGCGCTGACCAGCGAAGCCGACGTGCGCGGCCGCACCGGGTTTGAAGCGTCCGATTATCCGCAGGGTCGTTTGCTGCGTGAGGCGTGGGACGTAGCGAAAGCGGTGCCAACGAAAGAGGTGGTGGAGGCAGGGTTTAAAGGCCCGGCGATCCGCGAAGAGCTGACGAAACGGCGGATTGATGCGGTTGCAGCGTGGAAGGAAAAACGTTGCCCTCAGCCGAAAGACTGAGGGCGGTCGGTCATCAGAAGAAGACCACGTACACGGCAGCCGCGACGATAAAGCGGTAGATCGCGAACGGAATAAACGAAATACGCTTAATCAGTTGCAGGAAGGTTTTGATGGCGATCAACGCCACAATAAAGGCGGTGATAAAGCCCACGGCGAACATCGGAATGTCGCCCACGGTCAGGAAGCCGATGCTTTTGTAGAGATCCAGCGCGGTGGCACCCATCATCATCGGCACCGCCAGCAGGAACGAGAACTCAGACGCCGCGTAACGGCTCACGCCCATCAGCATCCCGCCGGAAATGGTTGCCCCTGAACGGGAGAAGCCCGGCCACAGCGCCAGACACTGGAAGCAGCCAATCATAAACGCCTGGCGATACGTCATATCGTCCAGACCTTCCGCACGCGGGGTTTTTGGCTTCAGCACTTCGGCGGCAATCAGCAGGAAGCCGCCGACAACCAGCGCGTACATCACGTTAATCGGGTTGAAGAGCGATTTAATGGTGTCGTGGAACACCAGCCCCAGCACCACCGCCGGGATCATCCCGAGCAGAATATGAATCAGCGTCAGGCGCCCTTTGCCCTCTCCTTCACGCTGCGGCAAACGCCCGAAGTGGATACCGATCAGACCAAACAGACGTCGCCAGAACATCACGACCACCGCCAGGATAGAGCCCAGTTGGATCACCACCTCAAACGTCTTTGCGGTATCGCCTTCAAAGCCCAGGAGATGGCCAACGATAATCATATGGCCCGTACTGGACACCGGCAAAAACTCCGTCAATCCTTCGACCACACCCAGTATTGCCGCCACCAGCAGCGAGTGCATATCGCTCATCTATAAACCCCTAAAAAGATATAAAAAAACGGTGTCCCACGCGGACAACCGTGAAAGATACAGCTTTAAGACCGATATAACCTAAAATGGTTTAGCTATTATGACGTTAAATCTTTCCTTTCAGATTTGTGCCACGCTCGATAATCACGCCCACATTGGCGGCGCGCGCCACCGCTCCCGGCTTGCTTAGCTTAATGCGCACCCATGGGGAGTTAAATTTGCTCAGCAGCAGGTCTGCTACCTCTTCCGCCACACGTTCTACCAGCGCAAAACGTTGCCCTTCCACATGGGCGATGACCGTTTCACTGATGTCGGCGTAGCTCAGACAGTCATTCACATCATCGCTTTTTGCTGACTTGCGGTTGTCCCAGCCCATTTCGATATCGAACACCAGTTTCTGCTCGATGGTCTGTTCCCAGTCGTAAACACCAATTGTGGTGATTACCGAAAGTTGCTCTATAAATACAATATCCATCACGACCTGCCTGCTTTTTGGCTAAACCGGATACCACTTCCGGCGAATTATGCGTATTATCCACAGATGCTGAGAATACAGATACATTTTCAAAACGGAACAGCGTTATGAGTGCAATCGCGCCTGGAATGATTATCCTCGCCTACCTTTGCGGCTCAATCTCCAGCGCCATTCTGGTCTGCCGCATCGCCGGGTTGCCTGACCCGCGTGAAAGTGGTTCCGGGAATCCGGGGGCGACCAATGTACTACGAATTGGCGGCAAGGGAGCAGCCGTAGCGGTTTTGATTTTTGATGTTCTGAAAGGAATGCTTCCCGTCTGGGGCGCGTATGCGCTCGGCGTCACACCCTTCTGGCTGGGGCTGATTGCCATCGCCGCCTGCGTCGGCCACATCTGGCCCGTTTTCTTTGGTTTTAAAGGCGGTAAAGGCGTTGCCACCGCGTTTGGCGCGATTGCGCCGATCGGCTGGGATCTCACCGGCGTGATGGCGGGCACCTGGCTGCTGACCATTCTGCTGAGCGGTTATTCGTCGCTGGGCGCCATCGTCAGCGCACTGATCGCCCCGTTTTATGTCTGGTGGTTTAAACCGCAGTTTACCTTCCCGGTGTCGATGCTCTCGTGTCTGATCCTGTTGCGCCACCACGACAACATTCAGCGCCTGTGGCGGCGTAAGGAAACGAAGATCTGGACGAAGCTCAGGCGTAAAAAGAAAGACGCTCAGTAAACCGTTCGTTATGCCTTATAACCAAATGTGATTTTTGTCACCTTCTGCCTGTGGTAACTGTTAGAGACACAACACAACCACACAAAAAGAAAATGGCAGAAATCACAGATTCAACTCCCCTTCCAACGGCAGGAAATACCCCGGATGGCGACATCAAGTGGGTACGTAGCGCATCGGACGTTTCACGTCTCGTTAATGACGGCTCTCAGGGCCGGGCCAATGCCCGCATCGTGGTCGGTATCGCGCTCGGGGGAATTTTCCTCGATGCCTACGATCTCGGCGCGCTGGCATTCGGCATCAAAGACATCACCCGCGAATTTAACCTGACGCCCGCCGGTACCGGCATGGTGGCCTCGGCGATTACCTTTGGCGCGATTGTCGGGGCGCTGCTCGGCGGCTATCTTACGGATAAAATCGGGCGCTACCGCGTCTTTATGGCCGACATGGTGTTCTTTGTCGTTGCCGCTATCGCCTGTGCGCTGGCCCCTAACGAATATGTGCTGGCGGGCGCGCGCTTTGTGATGGGTCTTGGCGTTGGGATCGACCTTCCCGTCGCGATGGCGTTTCTCAGCGAGTTCGCCAGGCTGAAAGGCCCGGGGAATAAAGCCTCCAGCGTCGCAATGTGGTGCCCCACCTGGTACGCGGCCATCAGCATCTCTTATCTTCTGGTGCTCTTCTTTTACGCCGTGCTGCCGGAAAGCCACAGCGACTGGCTCTGGCGTCTGATCCTTGGCTTTGGCGCGGTGCCCGCGCTGGTGATTATCGCCATCCGCAGCCGCTATATGAGCGAATCCCCGGTCTGGGCGGCGAATCAGGGCAATCTGAAGGAGGCGGCGTCCATCCTGCGGCAGTCTTACAATATTAATGCCCACGTACCGCAGGATGCGCTCGACCAGCCCGCGCCTGTCGTGAACAAGGCAAAATGGTCGAACTACCTGAACCTGTTCCGCGGTATCTATCTGCGGCGTACCACGCTCGCCACGCTGCTGTCAGTGGTCTCCTCGTTCGCCTATAACGCCGTAGCCTTTGGCCTGCCGGTGATCATCTCCAGCTTCTTTGTGCAGTCGATGCTGACCACCATTCTGATCTCGCTGGCGCTTAACCTGCTGTTCGCATTTGTCGGCGGGCTGCTGGCGGTGCGCTATGTTCCGCGCTTCGGCGCATGGCGGATGTCACTGGCGGGTTATGCGTGCCAGCTTGCGGCACTGCTCGGCCTGGCGCTGATTGGCCGCCCTGACGGGGCTACGGAAGGCGTGGTCGCCGTCGCGATGCTGGCGCTGTTCCTGTTTGGTCAGGGTTTTGGTCCAGGTGCGCACACCATGACGTTTGCCTCCCTGAGCTACCCGACCTCGCTGCGCGGCGTGGGCGTGGGGCTTAACCAGACGCTGATGCGCAGCAGTTCAACGCTGTCACTGTTTCTGTTCCCGCTGCTGGTCGCCTCGCTGGATACCGCCGTGTTCTGGGTGATTGCGCTGGCGCCGTTTATCGGTCTGGCGTCGCTGCTGGCGATCCGCTGGGAGCCGTCGGGGTATGATGTGGATGCAGAGGATTATCGCTAGCCTTTCTTGCCGGGTGGCGCTGCGCTTACCCGGCCTACATTACTGAAACCGGCTCACATGAGCCGTTTTTTTATCCATAAGCGACTCATATGACAGCCTTCATTTCCGCCAGGGCATACTGAAACGTACCCCGATAGTGTGGAAATGGAAGCACCATGTTAGCAACTCAGGTCACTGATAATTCATACAAAGGCTGGCAGGCCTCGCTTGCCCTCCAGTTTTGTCATACCCCTGAGAAAACCCTCCTCCATTCCGCGCGTCACAGCGGGCCGCTCACCGTTCAGCGTCCGTTTTATCCCGAAGGGGAAACCTGCCACCTTTACCTGCTGCACCCGCCAGGCGGAATTGTGGGCGGAGATACGCTGGATATTTCCGTGCGGCTCGACGCCAAAAGCCATGCCCTCATTACCATGCCCGGCGCCAGCAAGTTCTATCGCAGCAACGGCCCGCTGGCCTGCCTCAGTCAGCATTTTTACCTCGACGAAGAGGCCACGCTGGAGTGGCTGCCGCAGGACACCATTATTTTCCCCGGCGCTAACGCCGCGCTGCGTTCCGTCTTTCACCTGCACGCCACCAGCACGCTGCTGGCGTGGGAGCTGTACTGTCTGGGCCGTCCGGTGATAAACGAAACCTTCAGCCACGGCACGCTGGAGAACCGCCTTGAGGTGTGGGTGGATGGCGAGCCGCGTCTGATTGAGCGACTGCATCTCAGCGGTGGCGATCTGACGCCCGTCGCGGACCATCCGTGGGTCGGCACGCTGCTGTTCTATCCGGCCCGGGAAGCACTTCTCGACGCGGTGCGTGCGCTTCTCGCCCCGCTGGAAAACGTTGGCGGGGCGACGCTCACCGACGATCTGCTGTCGGTGCGTTTTCTCTCCCACGACAACCTGATTTGTCAGCGGGTGATGCGCGATATCTGGCAGTCGCTTCGCCCGCTTTTAACTTCCAAAACCGCCTGTTCGCCGCGCATCTGGCAAACATAAGAGAAACGCTATGGAACTGACTCCCAGAGAAAAAGACAAGCTGTTGCTGTTCACCGCCGCGCTGGTTGCCGAACGCCGCCTCGCGCGCGGGGTAAAGCTCAACTACCCGGAATCGGTCGCGCTGATCAGCGCCTTTATTATGGAAGGCGCGCGCGATGGCGAAACCGTCGCCTCGCTGATGGAAGCCGGCCGCCACGTCCTGACGCGCGATCAGGTGATGGAAGGCGTGCCGGAGATGATCCCGGATATCCAGGTGGAAGCCACCTTTCCGGACGGATCCAAGCTCGTCACCGTCCACAACCCGATCGTGTAAGGAGCGCGTGATGATCCCAGGCGAATACCGGATCCAGTCCGGAAACATTGCTCTCAACGTCGGGCGCGAAACCCGAAGTGTGATCGTGGAAAACCACGGCGACAGGCCGATCCAGGTCGGATCGCACTACCACTTTTACGAGGTCAACCCGGCGCTGAAGTTCGATCGCGAAGCCACCCGAGGTTACCGGCTGAACATCCCGGCCGGCACTGCCGTGCGCTTCGAGCCCGGCCAGAAGCGGGAAGTGACGCTGGTGCAGGTGACGGGCGCACAGCGCATTTTCGGCTTTCGCGGCGAGGTCATGGGCGAGGTGAAACATGGCTGAGATTTCACGCCAGGCGTATGCCGATATGTTCGGCCCCACTACCGGGGATAAAGTGCGGCTGGCCGACAGCGAGCTGTGGATCGAAGTGGAAGACGATCTCACGATCTACGGCGAAGAGGTTAAATTCGGCGGCGGAAAAGTGATCCGCGACGGTATGGGACAGGGGCAGATGACCGCCGACGACTGCGTGGATCTGGTGCTCACCAACGCGCTGATCGTCGATCACTGGGGGATCGTGAAAGCGGATATCGGCGTAAAAGATGGGCGGATCTTCGCCATCGGCAAAGCCGGAAACCCGGACATTCAGCCCGGCGTGACAATCCCGATTGGCGCGGCAACGGAGGTGATCGCCGCCGAAGGGAAGATTGTCACCGCAGGCGGGATCGACACCCACATCCACTGGATCTGTCCGCAGCAGGCGGAAGAGGCGCTGGTGTCTGGCGTCACCACCATGATCGGCGGCGGCACCGGGCCTGCGGCAGGCACAAACGCCACCACCTGCACGCCGGGGCCGTGGTATATCGCCCGCATGTTGCAGGCAGCCGATACGCTACCGGTGAATATTGGCCTGCTGGGTAAAGGGAACGGCTCCAACCCGGACGCGCTGCGCGAGCAGATCGCGGCAGGTGCCATCGGGCTTAAGATCCACGAAGACTGGGGCGCGACGCCTGCGGCCATCAACTGTTCGCTGGAGGTCGCTGAAGAGATGGATATTCAGGTGGCGCTGCACAGCGACACGCTGAACGAGTCCGGTTTTGTCGAAGACACGCTGGCCGCCATCGCCGGGCGCACCATCCACACCTTCCACACCGAAGGGGCGGGCGGCGGCCATGCGCCGGATATCATCACCGCCTGCGCGCACCCGAATATTCTGCCCTCCTCCACCAACCCGACGCTGCCCTACACGGTCAACACCATCGACGAGCACCTGGACATGCTGATGGTTTGCCATCACCTCGACCCGGATATCGCCGAGGACGTGGCGTTTGCCGAATCCCGCATTCGCCGGGAGACCATCGCCGCCGAAGACGTGCTGCACGATATCGGCGCGTTCTCGCTCACCTCGTCAGATTCACAGGCAATGGGCCGCGTGGGGGAAGTGATTATCCGCACCTGGCAGGTGGCGCACCGCATGAAGGTGCAGCGCGGCGCACTGCCGGAAGAGACCGGCGATAACGATAACTTCCGCGTGAAGCGCTATGTCGCCAAATACACCATCAACCCGGCGCTGACCCACGGCATCGCCCATGAGGTCGGTTCTATTGAGGCGGGCAAGCTGGCGGATCTGGTGGTCTGGTCCCCCGCCTTCTTTGGCGTCAAACCCGCCACCATCGTCAAAGGCGGGATGATCGCCTGCGCGCCGATGGGCGACATCAACGCCTCGATCCCCACGCCGCAGCCGGTACATTACCGCCCGATGTTTGGTGCCCTTGGTGCCGCACGCCACACCACGCGGCTGACGTTTGTCTCTCAGGCTGCTGATGCCAGCGGCATTCCGCAACGGCTCGGACTGCAAAGTGCCACCGCGGTGGTGAGAGGCTGCCGGTCGGTGAAAAAGGCCGACATGATCCACAACGATTTACAGCCGAATATCACCGTTGACGCGCAAACCTATGAGGTACGCGTCGACGGCGAATTGATCACCAGCGAACCGGCAGAGGTTTTGCCGATGGCGCAACGCTATTTTCTGTTTTGAGGAGTCATGATGATCTATTTAACCCAACGCCTGGACCATGCGCATCCGATTACCGCCAGCGTCACGCTACCGATTGATGTGCGGGTAAAAAGCCGCGCCCGCGTGGCGCTGAACGACGGCCGCGAAGCCGGGCTAATGCTGCCGCGCGGCCTGCTGCTGCGCGGGGGCGACCTGCTGACTACCGACGATGGCAGCGAGGTGATCGAAGTGATCGCCGCCCCGGAGTCGGTTTCCGTGGTGCGCTGCGCCGACCCGTTCCTGCTCGCCCGCGCCTGTTATCACCTGGGCAATCGTCACGTACCGCTGCAAATAATGCCTGGCGAACTGCGCTACCACCACGACCACGTCCTCGACGATATGCTGCGTCAGTTCGGGCTGGAGGTGACCTTCGCCAGCCTGCCGTTTGAACCGGAAGCGGGCGCTTACACCAGCGATGCCCACAGCCATAGCCACTCTCACGCTCATTCACATTAAGGACTCATCATGCGCAAGTACTTACCGCTGTTACTGCTGGCTTTTTCCGTTCCGGCGCTTGCCCATCCCGGCCACGGGACCGACAGCTTCCAGGCAGGATTTCTCCATCCGCTGACCGGGCTGGATCACCTGCTGATGCTGACGGGGGCTGGCGTGCTCTCCGCCCTGAGCGGCCGCAAGCTGCTGTTGCCGTTAGCGACGCTCGGCATGATGCTTGCTGGTGCCGTTGCGGGCAGCCTGCTCGGCGGCTTTAGCGGCATGGAGATGCTGATTATCGCCTCGCTGGCGCTCTGCGGCGTGATGATGTTTAAGACCGAAAATCGCCTGCTGCTGGCGGTACCAGCCCTGGCGATGTTCCACGGCTGGGCGCACGGCGTGGAGATGTCCGGCCACAGCTTCTGGCTCTTCACCAGCGGGTTTATGTTAGCCAGCGCCACGGTGCTGTGTGCCAGCTTCGCGGCAGGGCTGCTGCTGCGCCGTCACGACGGCCTGCGTAAAACCTTCGGCGGCGGGCTGATCGTCTCCGCCCTGCTGGCGCTGATGAGCTGATGGAGCACGCCCGCCAGCGGCTGCGCCTGATGCAGCTCTCCAGCAGTAGCCTGCCGGTCGGATCGTTTACCTGGTCGCAGGGGCTGGAGTGGGCCGTTGAGGCCGGGTGGGTCACGGACGCTGAGGCCTTCAGGCGCTGGCAGATCCAGCAGATGGAGCAGAGCTTTTTCTGTGTCGACCTGCCGCTGTTTATCCGCCTGTATCGTGCCTGCGAGAAGCAGGACGTCGCGACAGCAAAACGCTGGACGGCATACCTGCTCGCCTGTCGGGAAACGCGCGAGCTGCGCGATGAAGAACGCAACCGTGGGGCGGCCTTTACGCGCCTGATTAAAAGCTGGGAACCCGCCTGCCCGCCAGAATGGCTGCCGCTGTTGATGCGAAGCCAGCTCGGCGGCATGGCGTGGCTCGGCGTGCGCTGGGGCATTAGCGCGCGCGAGCTGGCGCTGAGCCTCGGCTACAGCTGGATTGAGAGCGCGGTGATGGCGGGCGTCAAGCTGGTGCCGTTTGGGCAGCAGGCAGCACAACAGCTGATTATCGACCTGAGCGACCATTTTGCCGCCGGGTTTGAACAGGCATTTTTACGTGGCGACGACGCGCTGGGGGCCGCTACGCCGCTGTCGGCCATCGCCTCCGCGCGCCATGAAACCCAATATTCACGACTATTCCGTTCCTGAGGAGTCAACATGGCTGATTACAAACATCCCCTGCGCGTGGGCGTGGGCGGCCCGGTAGGGTCGGGCAAAACCGCCCTGCTGGAAGCGCTCTGCAAGGCGATGCGCGACACCTATCACCTGGCGGTGGTGACCAACGATATCTACACCAAAGAGGATCAGCGCATCCTGACCGAGGCGGGTGCGCTGGAGCCAGAGCGCATCGTGGGCGTGGAAACGGGCGGCTGCCCGCATACCGCCATCCGCGAAGACGCCTCAATGAACCTGGCGGCGGTGGAAGCGTTGAGCGAGAAGTTCGGCAATCTGGATCTGATCTTCGTGGAAAGCGGCGGGGATAACCTGAGCGCGACCTTCAGCCCGGAGCTGGCGGACCTCACCATCTACGTCATCGACGTGGCCGAAGGGGAAAAAATCCCGCGCAAGGGCGGGCCGGGGATCACCAAATCCGATTTTCTGGTGATCAACAAAACCGACCTCGCGCCGTACGTCGGTGCGTCGCTGGAGGTAATGGAGCGCGACACTAATCGCATGCGCGGCGAGCGTCCGTGGACGTTTACCAACCTGAAAGCGGGTGACGGTTTAGCGACGATTATTGCGTTTCTGGAAGAGAAAGGAATGTTGCGGGTGTAGGGTGGTTTATTGCACGTTAGCACACGTGGATCTTGTAGGCCCGGTAAGCGCAGCGCCACCGGGCAAAGAAACTCACGCCTCAGGCAGTTCCGCCAGCGGCCAGCGCGGACGCACAGACACGCTCAGGTCAGCCGTTGCGCCGGCGTTCAGACGCACCATCCCGGCGTAGGCGATCATCGCCCCGTTATCGGTGCAAAATTCAGGACGCGCATAGAACACTTCCCCGCGACGCTTTTGCATCATCTCAGCAAGCTTCGCGCGCAGCGTGCGGTTAGCGCTGACGCCACCGGCCATCACCAGACGCTTAAAGCCGGTCTGATCCAGCGCGCGCTTGCACTTGATCATCAGCGTATCCACCACCGCGTCTTCGAACGCACGGGCGATATCGGCACGGGTCTGCTCACTGTCGTCATTATTGCGGATAGTATTGGCCGCGAAAGTTTTCAGGCCAGAGAAGCTGAAATCCAGCCCCGGACGGTCGGTCATCGGCCGCGGGAAGACAAAGCGCCCTTCCGTTCCCTGCGACGCCATTTTCGACAGCATCGGGCCACCCGGGTAATCCAGCCCCAGCAGCTTGGCGGTTTTATCGAAGGCTTCACCGGCAGCATCGTCGATCGACTCGCCCAGCAGCGCGTACTTGCCAATGCCCGTTACGCTAATCAGCTGGGTATGCCCACCGGAAACCAGCAGCGCCACAAACGGGAACTCTGGCGGATTGTCTTCCAGCATCGGCGCCAGAAGGTGCCCTTCCATATGGTGAACCGGAATGGCCGGAACATCCCACGCGAAGGCCAGCGAACGCCCTACCGTTGCGCCGACCAGCAGCGCGCCGACCAGGCCCGGCCCTGCGGTATAGGCCACGGCATCAATATCTTTTGCACTCAACCCGGCCTCTTTAAGCGCCGCCTGAATCAGGGGAACCGTTTTACGCACGTGGTCACGAGAGGCCAGTTCAGGCACGACGCCGCCGTAATCAGCGTGCAATTTCACCTGACTATACAGCTGGTTGGCCAGAAGCCCTTTTTCGTCGTCGTAAATCGCGATGCCGGTTTCATCGCAGGATGTTTCAATACCCAGTACACGCATGACTTGTTTTACCTCGTTTCAATACCGCGCAGTGTAGAGCCTGGGCGGATTGTTGTAAAACTTTGTTCGCCCCAGGAAGAAGCCTCGTGTATACTCCTCACCCTTATTAAAGTCCCTTTCAAAATCGCATCGGTGCTTTACAAAGCAGCAGCATTTGCAGTAAAATTCCGCACCATTTTGAAATAAGCTGGCGTTGATGCCAGCGGCAAACCGAATTTATTAAAGGTGAGAGTTACATGCCGGTAATTAAAGTACGTGAAAACGAGCCGTTCGACGTAGCACTGCGTCGCTTCAAACGTTCATGCGAGAAAGCAGGTGTTCTGGCTGAAGTTCGTCGTCGTGAGTTTTATGAAAAACCAACGACCGAACGTAAGCGCGCTAAAGCTTCCGCTGTGAAACGTCACGCGAAGAAACTGGCTCGCGAAAACGCACGCCGTACTCGTCTGTACTAATCTGTTGAGGGCCACAGCCCTCAATTGACAGACAGAGTTGTAGTCGTAAGGCCGTGCTTCCGGAAGGAATGCGCGGCTTGTTTTCGTTTATAAGTCGCTTAAATTTTTGGGGCATATGGCCGGAAGAATCCCACGCGTTTTCATCAATGACCTGCTTGCCAGAACCGACATCGTCGATCTCATCGACGCGCGGGTGAAGCTAAAAAAGCAGGGCAAGAACTACCATGCGTGCTGTCCGTTCCATAACGAAAAAACCCCCTCTTTCACCGTAAACGGTGAAAAACAGTTCTACCATTGCTTCGGCTGTGGCGCACACGGTAATGCCGTCGATTTTTTGATGAACTACGACAAGCTCGAGTTCGTTGAAACCGTCGAAGAGCTGGCGGCGATGCATAACCTTGAAGTGCCGTATGAAGCAGGCAGTGGGCCAAGTCAGATCGAGCGCCATCAGCGGCAAACGCTGTACCAACTGATGGATGGCCTGAATTCGTTTTACCAACAGTCTCTTAAGCACTCTGCGGCTGAGCCTGCGCGTCAGTATCTGAACAAGCGCGGACTGAGTGACGATGTGATTGCGCGTTTCGCTATTGGTTACGCCCCGCCCGGCTGGGACAACGTGTTAAAGCGTTTTGGCGGCAATAGCGAAGATCGTAAATCCCTCATCGACGCAGGCATGCTGGTCACCAACGACCAGGGACGAAGCTACGACCGCTTCCGTGAACGGGTGATGTTCCCGATCCGCGACAAGCGTGGCCGGGTGATAGGTTTTGGTGGTCGCGTGCTGGGTGATGCCCTGCCGAAATACCTTAACTCCCCGGAAACCGATATTTTCCATAAGGGCCGCCAGCTTTACGGTCTTTATGAGGCACAGCAGGATAATGCGGAACCTCCGCGTCTTCTGGTCGTCGAAGGCTATATGGATGTTGTTGCGCTGGCGCAGTACGACATTAACTATGCCGTTGCGTCGCTGGGAACGTCCACCACGGCGGACCATATCCAGCTGCTGTTCCGCGTCACCAACAACGTGATTTGCTGTTACGACGGTGACCGCGCAGGACGCGACGCCGCCTGGCGAGCGCTGGAAACCGCGTTGCCGTATATGACCGACGGGCGTCAGCTACGCTTTATGTTCCTGCCCGACGGTGAAGACCCGGATACGCTGGTGCGTAAAGAGGGCAAAGCGGCGTTTGAAGCGCGGATGGAGCAGGCTCAGCCGCTCTCCACGTTTCTGTTTAACAGCCTGATGCCGCAGGTTGATTTGAGTACCCCTGACGGGCGCGCGCAGCTCAGCACGCTGGCGCTGCCGTTAATCAGCCAGGTGCCCGGCGAAACGCTGCGCATCTATCTGCGTCAGGAGTTAGGCAACAAGCTCGGCATTCTGGATGACAGCCAGCTTGAACGTTTAATGCCGAAACAGGCTGAAAACGGCACGGTACGCCCCGCGCCTCAGCTAAAACGCACAACCATGCGTATACTGATAGGGTTGCTGGTGCAAAACCCCGAACTTGCTCCGCAAGTGCCGTCGCTGGCGGGTTTGAACCACGAAAAATTGCCCGGGCTTGGCTTATTTTCAGAATTGGTCAACACTTGTTTGTCTCAGCCAGGTCTGACCACCGGACAACTTTTAGAGCATTATCGCGGCACAAAAGAGGCCGCTACCCTTGAAAAACTGTCGATGTGGGACGATATAGCAGATAAGGATATCGCAGAAAAAACGTTCACCGACTCGCTCAACCATATGTTTGATTCGATGCTTGAGTTGCGCCAGGAAGAGTTGATAGCTCGCGAGCGCACCCATGGCCTGAGCAGCGAAGAACGCCGGGAGCTCTGGATGATTAACCAGGAACTGGCGAAGAAATAAAAAATTTAACGGCTTAAGTGCCGAATATCGATCGGGAAGCCCCCGGCAGCCGCACTGAGAGGCAGCGGCAAAAATATAAGTACGCCCTCGCTTTAAAGGTTGGCAGCCCATCGCCGACACCAATCAAACGAATTAAGTGTGGATACCGTCTTATGGAGCAAAACCCGCAGTCACAGCTGAAACTTCTTGTCCAACGCGGTAAGGAGCAAGGCTATCTGACCTATGCCGAGGTCAATGACCATCTGCCGGAAGATATCGTCGATTCAGATCAGATCGAAGATATCATCCAAATGATCAATGACATGGGCATTCAGGTGATGGAAGAAGCACCGGATGCCGATGATCTGTTGCTGGCTGAAACCTCCAACAACACTGACGAAGATGCGGAAGAAGCTGCTGCACAGGTCCTGTCCAGCGTGGAATCTGAAATCGGGCGTACCACTGACCCGGTCCGTATGTACATGCGCGAAATGGGTACCGTTGAACTGTTGACCCGCGAAGGCGAAATTGACATCGCAAAACGCATCGAAGACGGGATCAACCAGGTTCAGTGCTCTGTTGCCGAATACCCGGAAGCGATTACCTATCTGCTGGAGCAGTACGATCGCGTTGAAGCGGAAGAAGCGCGTCTGTCCGATCTGATCACTGGCTTTGTCGACCCGAACGCTGAAGAAGATATGGCGCCAACCGCCACTCACGTCGGTTCTGAGCTGTCTCAGGAAGAGATGGATGACGACGAAGACGAAGATGAAGAAGAAGAGGACGACAGCAGCGACGATGACAACAGCATCGACCCTGAACTGGCGCGTGAGAAGTTTGCCGAGCTGCGTACCCAGTACGAAGTGACGCGTGACACCATCAAAGCGAAAGGCCGCAGCCATGCCGCCGCTCAGGAAGAGATCCTGAAGCTGTCTGAAGTGTTCAAACAGTTCCGCCTGGTGCCTAAACAGTTCGACTACCTGGTGAACAGCATGCGCGTGATGATGGATCGCGTACGTACCCAGGAACGTATCATCATGAAGCTGTGCGTTGAACAGTGCAAAATGCCGAAGAAGAACTTCATTACCCTCTTCACCGGCAATGAAACCAGCGAAACCTGGTTCAACGCCGCTATCGCGATGAACAAGCCGTGGTCTGAAAAGCTGCACGACGTGAAAGAAGACGTACAGCGCGGCCTGCAAAAACTGCATCAGATTGAAGAAGAGACCGGCCTGACCATCGAGCAGGTGAAAGACATCAACCGTCGTATGTCCATCGGTGAAGCGAAAGCCCGCCGTGCTAAGAAAGAGATGGTTGAAGCGAACTTACGTCTGGTTATCTCTATCGCCAAGAAATACACCAACCGTGGCCTGCAATTCCTGGATCTGATTCAGGAAGGCAACATCGGTCTGATGAAAGCGGTAGATAAGTTTGAATACCGTCGTGGTTACAAGTTCTCCACCTATGCTACCTGGTGGATCCGTCAGGCGATCACCCGCTCTATCGCAGACCAGGCGCGCACCATCCGTATTCCGGTGCATATGATTGAGACCATCAACAAACTCAACCGTATCTCTCGCCAGATGTTGCAGGAGATGGGCCGCGAGCCGACGCCGGAAGAGCTGGCTGAACGCATGTTGATGCCGGAAGACAAGATCCGTAAAGTGCTGAAAATCGCTAAAGAGCCAATCTCCATGGAAACGCCAATCGGTGATGATGAAGATTCGCATCTGGGTGATTTCATCGAGGATACCACCCTCGAGCTGCCGCTGGACTCTGCCACCACCGAGAGCCTGCGTGCTGCCACGCACGACGTGCTGGCTGGCCTGACCGCCCGTGAAGCCAAAGTGCTGCGTATGCGTTTCGGTATCGACATGAACACCGACCACACGCTGGAAGAAGTGGGTAAACAGTTTGACGTTACCCGCGAACGTATCCGTCAGATCGAAGCGAAGGCGCTGCGTAAGCTGCGCCATCCGAGCCGCTCTGAAGTGCTGCGTAGCTTCCTGGACGATTAATCGGCCCTGAAATGAAAAAGCTCCCAATCGGGAGCTTTTTTTTGTTTATTCCCTCTCCCTGTGGGAGAGGGTCAGGGTGAGGGCATCAGGCCCCAGAGGAGCTAAAGCCCCCTCACCACCAGCGCCTCATCCAGTTCCCGATACGCCTCCACCAGCTTGTCCAGCGTCGCCCTGTTCAGCCCGCTCGGGTTCGGCAGCACCCACACCTGCGTTACGCCAATGGTAATGTTCTGCTTACCCCAGCTGGCGCCGCGCTGGCTGAACGCCTGCTCGTAGGCCTGCTTGCCGAGGATCGCCAGCGCCGCGGGCTGATAGTCTTCAATTTTCGCGATCAGCTCACGTCCGCCAGCGCGCAGCTCATGCAGATTCACTTCGCTCGCCTGCACCGTGGGTCGCTCGACCAGCATGGTGATGCCACAGCGCGTATCCAGCAGCTGCTGCTCTTCTTCCGGCTTAAGCTGTTTGTCGGTAAATCCGGCCTGGTGGATCACCTTCCAGAAGCGATTTCCCGGATGAGCAAAGTGAAAACCGGTGTGCGCCGATGACTTACCCGGATTGATACCGCAGAACACCACCCGCAGGCCAGGGGCCAGAATATCGTTGATCATCTCTACTCCTGTCTATGCATCTTAAGATAAGTATAAAGGATTGATTATGCGTTGTTTATAAAAACAGCAGGCAGGTGTGAATGGCTGGATTGCTGAGGGGAGTTACTTTATAATTCACCGCCACGGCCCCTTAGCTCAGTGGTTAGAGCAGGCGACTCATAATCGCTTGGTCGCTGGTTCAAGTCCAGCAGGGGCCACCAAATTTTATCATTAAAATCATACAGTTAAGCCACTCATTCGAGTGGCTTTTTTTTGCATGGATTTTTAAGTGGCGATGAAATGGCGGTAGATTTTTAACGCGACTTTCCTCGGTGCATAAAAAAACCCGCACAGGGCGGGCACTTAGCAGGAATTTATCACAGCCATAAAGGCCGCTGACCACCAACGGTCGGGTGAGGTGGAGCTGGGGTTATCGTTCCGGGTGTAACTATAAAACGCTCTACCGACTCCATCGTCACAAATGTACAGCTGCAATTTATATTTGTGCATTGATGATAGCGCTCCTTAGTATTCTCACTTAAATATCTACTCGTACGAGCATGCGCCGCGTGCTGGCATTTCGGACAATGGAACATCATCAAGCCCTCATTCACAATAAGTGAATAAATGATACTCAATCCTTCACAATTTGAGAATACTTTTATTTGTTCATCTCTTCTGTAACATACTCCACATCCGACACTTTAACCTCAAGCTCCAAGCCCGTCGTGTAGCCGTTCCCGTTAAGGTTATGCACCACCCGGCTGATTATCCAAGACTGCTCGTCTATAACACGCTTAAAGCCTTTGACCGCTATCGGCGTTTCAGGAAATAAATCTGCCCGACCAATAGCCAGCGAGATTGAAAACTCCGCCACTCCGCGCTGTAACTTGTCCCACTTAGCCTGAGCGGCGCGCATGGCCTGCGCTTTTGTCGCGTAGATGGTCGTCAGCTCCAGCACGTTCTCAGACTCACCGACCATATACTCGCCCTCGCGCGCCTCCTGCTCTTTTTTGGCTCTGGCCTTTGACGTGGTTTTTGTCGCTTTTGGATGTTGCAGCGCGCGCAGGTGCTGCGCCTTCGGCTTGCGCTTGAGCTTCACCTTTTGCTTTTGCGGCTTCGGGTCTTTTGTGTGCAGCCATTTCGCCGTTACGCCGGTGTAGGCTTCGCGGTCAGCAATCGCAAACTGATGACGGTCGCCGTCGCCGCGTTCGATGGTCATTTGCGGGATGGGCTTGCCACTGGCCGTCCTGCCGGTACCGGCTTTCAGGAACAGCAGTTTCCCCGCTTTCACCGACACTGATGCACCGTTACGGTCAGCCAGGCGGGACAGAAACACCGCGTCGGATTCCTGCGCCTGGTCAATATGAGGCACGGGGATCGCTTTCAGCGTGTCAGCCACGCTGGCCGTGAGTTTGTTACGCGCTGCGATGGTCTCAACAATGACACCGAGCGTGGTGTCATGCCATGACTGTTCCCGGCGGGAGTTCAGCGTGCCGCGAAAATCAGCGCTGCGCCCCCTGATGGTCAGCGTATCAGGCGCGCCACGGTGCTCGATTTCGTCGACCGTGAAACTGCCCTTATTCAGCAAGGCTGAGCCCTGCCAGCCCAGCCACAGCGTCAGTTTTGCACCGCGCGGCGGCAGCTCGACAAGCCCGTCGGTGTCGTCAAGCTCGATGTCGAGCTGGTCAGCCTCGAATCCGCGATTGTCCGTCATGGTCAGACTGATTAGCCGGTCGCTGAAATTCTGCGTGATATCATCGCCATCAAGCGTGAGCATAAACGCCGGAGCAATCTGCGCCCCGGCCTGAACATTCAGACCCGTAATCATCCCGCCAGCCCTCCAATCCAGTTACCGGCAGATGTCACCAGATTGTCGGCCTGCGTTTTCAGGTCTCCATAAATGGCCGCGAGCGAGTCATCGACCCGTTTCAGCGAGAGGCTAAACTCAATTTTTCTGGCCGCGCCGTCGCTGAATAATTCGGTGTGCGTGTGGGTCACTTTTTCGATGACATACATACCGTGGATCATGCCCGTCCCGTCAATCAGCGGCCACGCTCTGCCCTCGTCGGCCATCAGTTCGATGGCCGTCAGCGACAGGCGTCCGCCGGTGATTTCGGGGTACAGCACGCCCGAGAGCGTGCGCGAGGTTTCCTCCTCGCCGAGATACTGATAAGCAGGGGGTTTACCGATGCGGTCATTTGACGCCCATCGGTAATCCTTCGAATATTGCATGGACTGATGCGGCAGCGTGCGGCGTTCAAACACAAATAAACCCAGTACCATTAACATGTTTTAGCCCTCATCCGTCATGGCGCATACTTGAGCGCTGGCGTGCTCTTTCTTCCCGGTCGAGTTTTTCGACTGCTTCCCGGAGCTGCCGGTCGAGGTCAGTTCCCGGCGCAACGCCACCCGACAGAGTAATGTTGTATTCACGCTTGCTCTGGTCGACATAGGACCGGCCAGCAGGCGCCGTCACTGGCTGGTACATCTGATAACCGCCATAAACGGACGTCTGCGGAATATAAGACCCGTTTTGCGTACCGGCTGCGGCACTGGCTTTAGCGGCAGTCTGGTCGAGGCCGTCCGACTCTTTTTTGATAACCCCGAGCTTTTCCAGTAGCCAGCCGACTTTGCCGCTCAGGCTGTTAAAGACGTTCAGGGGAGCCGTTAACGCATCGGCCAGCGCTTTGCCAAATGCCACGCCGACATTTTTGCAGCGGTCCAGCGTTTCCTGCGTTGCCTTGACCGGTGCTATCAGGTCAGTGAACCACTGCCAGACCCCGCGCAATTTCTCGATGATGGAATCAAACACCGGCGTCAGCGGCGAGAAGATTTCCGCCACCGGCGCAAATGCCGCTTTAAGCCCCTCCACCACGCCCGAAAAGAATGCGCTGATGGGCTCCCAGTATTTACGAATCAGGAGCGCCCCGGCCACCACCGCACCGGCGACCGCGACCACCGGCAGACTGATTGCACCGACAGCAGTCACTATTGCGCCACCGGCAACGGTAAAGACCGTTCCCAGCAGACCTGCGGCGGCGATAATGGCGTTAATCCCCATCACCACCGGCCACGCAATCAGGCCAATCCCGCCAATCACACCAATCAGCGCCAGTGCGCCACCGGCTACAACACCGATAGTGGTCGCCAGTGATTTATTGCGGGTGATCCAGCCATCGAGTTTCAAAACATATCGCGTGGCCGTCTGCGTCAGTTTACGCAGAGCGTCGTTTTGCTGGTCAAACAGGTCAGTTCCCACGGCCTCATAAGCAGACTGAAACTCTTTAAAGTCGCCGCCGAGATTGTCCTGCATGATTTTGACCAGCTCCTCGGTTTTACCGTCCGAGGCTTTAAACGCTGCGGTGAGTTTGTCGAGCTTGCCGGTTGACGCTGCGGTCATCAGCACCGCTGCCGCCGAGCTGGCCTCTTCACCGAAGATGGTTTTCATGTACTCGCCGCGCTGGCTGGTACCGAGATTGTTTTTCTCAAAACTGCGCTGCATTTCCTTCAGGATGGAAAATATCGGGCGCGTGTTTCCTCTGTCGTCAGAGGTTTTGACACCGAGCTCTTTGATGGCCTCAAAGGCTTTACCGGTCGGCGCCTGTAGGCGGCTCAGGATTGCACGGCTACCCGTTCCCGCCATCGAGCCGGTAATTTTTGCATCGTGCAACGCACCGACCATCGCGGCGGTTTGCTCGATACTGACCCCGGCATTTTTCGCCACCGGCGCGGCATAGGTCAGCGCATCACTCAGCCCGTCAAAGTCGGCGGCGGTTTTGTTCATCGTCATCGACAGCACGTCGCCAATGTGGGCGATCTGGTCGTTGGAAAGCTGAAACGCAGATTTCATCCCTGTCAGCAGGGCGGCGTTTTCCTCCATCGAGCGCTGATTCGACAATGCCATATTCAGCGTGACCGGCGTCGCCGCCTGAATGGCATCAGCATCCCCGCCACTTTTGGCAATGATGATTTGTGCACTCGCTGCGTCGTCCGCAGATGCGGCGGTATTGTCTCCGAGCTGTCTGGCCTGTTTGCGTAACGCCTCCATTTCGGGCGACTGTTTGTCTACCCCGAGCACGGCTTGCAGCTCAGAGTTTTTCTGTGCAAACGAATAGCCAGGCATCAGCAGTTTTACCCCGGCCATGGTGCCAGCCGTGGCTATACCTGTACCCGCCGCGCCAGCCGCCGCCATGCTACCGGCCATATTCTTTCCGGCCTGATAGCGCTCCTTAACCCGGCTCAGCTTCGCCTGTTGCTGACTGACCCGCGCCAGCGCCTCACGTTGCCGGTTAAGCTGGGCGGTCGTCTCGCTGATGCTGGTTTTAAGGCGACGCTCGTCAGCCGACAGCGTTCGGGTATTAATCCCGGCCTGAGCAAGCTCGGTGCGCTGGCGCTGTACCGACTGCCTGAGCCCGTTATATTTGAGTTGCAGGTCAGCGGCGGATTTTTTTGCCGCCTCCATCGCGCGCGCCTGCGCTTTGGTGGGGTTTTCCGTGTTTTTAAACTGGACGGCCAGCGCTGCGGCCTCCTGTTTCGCTTTGTTAAGCGACTGACCGGTCACGGCAAGCTGTGCGCTCGCTTTCCTGAATCCGTCGATTCGGGACGCCTGCGCGTTAAGGTCGCGCAGGGTCGTCTGTGAGTTGCGGATATCGCCAGCGAGGGATTTGCTGGCGTTCTGGATAGCTTTTAGCGGTCGGCTTGCCCGGTCTACTGCGTTAAGCAGCACCTCGATCCTGACGTTATTGCTCATAGTGGTTTCCGCTTCGCTGTAGCGCCTTGTCGCGCCATGTGAGGAGCTCGGTCACGCTCAGGGAATACAGCTCTGATGGCGGCCAGTGAAAAATCACCGCGATATCCGCCATCAGGTCATCGACCGAAAGTTTTGCGGGGAACGTCAGCGAGCCGAAGATGGCGACAAAAAACCAATCACCTCAGCGGCGAACTGCATCAGGTCTGAGGCATCCAGACGGGCAATTTCATGCTCGGTGAGTGCCGGGTAGGTCATACGCGGCAGCACCTTAATCAGCGCGTCAACGTCAGAGTTTGCCAGTGAGGCCAGCGACACCCCGCGCAGGGTTCCCGCGTTAGGTTTTGAAACCGTCACCTCTCCGATTTTTTGCTCACCGCGCATGAGGGGGTTATCGAGGGTCACGACGTGTGGCTTTTTGGTTTCGGTGACTTCAATTTCTGTAACGCCGGTTTCGATGTTGTTTTCCATGATGTTGCTCTCGTCAAAGTTAAGTGACCGGCCAGCCTGACTGACCGGTTAAGAGGGTTACAGGCCAATGGCCTTGCGGTGCTCTGCCAGACGGTCGACGCCGTCGACTTTCAGCACCATGTTGATGACGTCAATCTCGATGACCTCCCTGCCGTCAATCGTGAGCTGGTAGTACGCGCATTCGGTCGAGATTTTGGTCGTGCCGCTTTCGCCCTGTTTGTTTTCGCCGCCGTCGTACTCTTTGTGACGGCCACGCATGACCACCTCAACGGCAGAAATCGCGCCGGTGTCATCGCGCTGGTATGAGCCGGTAAAGCGCAACGGTACGCTGTCCGCGCCCGGTGAGGCGTACTGCGCCCACAGCTCGACGTCGGGCAGACCGCCGAGCGTCCACTCGCACGACAGCGCATCGTCATCGAGACCGAGGTCAATCGACACCGAACCCGGCATCCCGCCGCCGCGGTATTTCTCAAGCTTACGGGTCAGCTTTGGCAGGGTGACGGATTCAACGACGCCCATGTAGCTCAGGCCATCGTTGAACATGTTCAGGTATTTCAGTTTGCGTGGTAATGCCATGCTCAGAGCTCCTTAGCTGTTGACCGACTCTGACAGGTTCGCCAGATAGGTATCAGTGATGCGCTGGCGCAGGGTCAGGTTTTCCAGCGGCGGGACGGGGGTGTAGTCGTAATCGATATACAGTTTCCCCACCTTGAGCGTTTCCACGCTGTTTGACTCCGGGTCGTACCAGCAGGAGCCGTCAACGATATAGCCGTTGTTTTTCAGCTCGCGGAATTTCGCATTGATACCGGCGACGATGTCGCGGATAAGCGTTGCGGTGACGGGTTTATCAATCGCCCAGGCGTGCGCCTCCGCCATCGTGTCGGCCAGCACCTGCGCCGTGCGGGTGTAGTTTTCAAAGAGGAATAACGGATCGTCGGAACAGGTACGGTTGCCCCAGAATTTAAATCCGTCGTTACGGATCAACGTCGTGACACCGGCCTGATTCAACAGGTTCGCGTCGGTGGCCTTCTCCTGCAAGTCCCACGAGACCGAGGCACTGACGCCGGTGACGCCATTCACGCCGACGTTAGACAGCGTTTTGTGCCAGCCCGTCTCCTGGTCGATTTTGGCACGCAGGCCGAGCGCGCGGGCGGTCGCCCATGCTATATCGGTCTGATTCGCCGTAGTGTCCCACGCCAGAAAATCAGGGTGAATGACCATCAGCTCGCGCTGGCTGAAATTCTCACGGTAGGCGATGGCTTCGGAAATGGTCTTGCAGCCCCACGCGCTGATATAGCCAAACGCGCGCAGGCTCTGACAGGTCGCCGCGAGCGCGGTCGCCACTTCCAGAGAATCCAGCCCCGGCACGCCGAGAATACGCGGCTTGACGCCGGTGACGGTTTTGGCGGTCAACAGCGCTTTAAGCCCAGTGTATTTGCCGTTTTCGTCGGTCGTGCCGATGATGTTGGAAATGGTTTCTTTCTGCGCTGCTTCCGGGTCGTCCGGGTCTTCAATACCTTCGGCAACGCGCACAACCACAACGACCGGCTTGCACTGGTCGGCAATGGCTTGCAGGGATTTTGACAGGGTGCCGAGCTTACCGGCTTTACCGATAGCGTTCTGCACGCTGGTAATCAGCACCGGCTCATTTAGCGGGAATGTTGAATCGTCAGCATCGCTGGCGGTGCAGACCATGCCGATGATAGCCGTCGAAACGGTGGAAATGGTGCGCGTGCCATCGTTAATCTCGATGACCTCGACGCCGTGATGATAGTCGCTCATCCGTTTAACTCCGTGGTTAAGGGGTGCAACTATTTTCTGTTGTGTGTGAGGTGTGAGAAACGAAAGGCCGTTGGGGAAGTGACAGCACAACGCGCAGTGACCGGTTGCCATGTGAGGAAAGCGTCATTGATCGTTATCAGCGATCAATCACGGTTAATCGATCGCTGATAACCATTATCAATGAATGGGTATTGTCGCTATCGTTTCGCCATTAACGAGGAAGCGATAATGACGATTTTACTCTGGGTTATTGGTTGTCTGGCTACATGGTGGCTCTTTGGCTTTTGCTGGCTCAGACTGTTTGTCGGTGATGAAACAGAAAAAGACTATGAAGAATGCGCCTATGATTAAACCCGCTTAACGCGGGTTTTTTATTACTCTGTTAACGGCGATTCAGGCCATTCAATTTCGTCAGGCTCACTGGTATCAACCCGGTTAAGTAAAACCCGGTATTTCTTCCACGCCGACAGGCTCGCCATTTCCTCATCTGTCGCCATCGACAAATCGACCGCATCCTGCAATGGGGCTATGGCCTGAGCTGCTACAGACAAGAGCTGCGCCTTTAATGACTCAGCTTTTTCGATAGCTTCCTCGCGTGTAGGTGGTTCGATGTCGACCCATTCCATACATTCTGATTCAACATTGTACTGAGGCGCTTTCCGGTCAGGTGAAACCATAAAAGCTTCATATTCGTCATCGGATATGGTCATCAGATCAGCCGGTACTGAAATATCCTGAGCCTGATATGCCTTAACAGTTTCCTCAAGGTAAAAGCTTTTTTCTGTATTACTGAAATATTTCTTCATATCAATATCCCGACACGATAAGTGAAAATGTTCCGTTACAGTTTCGGGTCTGGATTTTCACCTGATTTTTATTGACCGGCGTGCACATATAATATGAGTCGGAGTTGTTGCCACCCGAACCATAAAAACTGACCCCTGTACCGAGAATGCCGTTAGGGAAAGATGTAGGCAGTGTCACGGTTACAGTGGCATTATTACCGACAGCAATATTTCTTACTGCCTGCATAAAGACAGCGCCGTTGCCGTGAGTATAATAAGCGCTGTTATTTCCTGTCGTCGTTTTACCGACCCCGTAGCGCGCTTCCGATTCTGCTTTGGTATAGGCCTGACCAGCCGGGGTATAATTGCCCTTTGGCTGATAGGTGTTTCTCAGATATGCATCAAGCCACTGATTGCCCCATTTTGAGCCGAATATATTTCCATCAGCTGCAAAACGAGCACTCCCTCCGCCTGCCTGTACTTCACCACTGGAATAAATAATACTTCCATTGATTCGCCCGTTAACGACTAACTGAACACCGTTTGAGGGATGACGCTCAATGTAAGCTTTCCAGCCGGCATCATCTGCAAACTCTATCCTGTTGCCGCGACTCGCATCACCGCCCCAGTAAATTCGGCCGTTTCGGGGGTTGGCACCAGTTTTCTCTGACGTGATACCGCTACCGTTTTTAAAGGTGAGAGTGCTGCTTACTGATGCGCCTGCATTCATGTTGAAGAGCATATAACTCGTTATGCCACTGTTCAGGAATCGCATTACCTGTTTGCTGTTGGCATAAACATCCAGCACACCATCTCCGTTCTGTTTGAAACCGGTGTCATTATCCCCCAGAGCAATAGAGTTCCCCCCAAGGCCGCTGACTACACCCAGCCCAAGACCGCCGTTAACGACTGCACCATTACCCAGCGTCACTCTGCCATTAGTGAGATCTGCATAAAATGGACGCAGTGAACTTATGCCGCCATTTTCCCCCTGGTCTTTTACTGTCGGAATCAGGTAAAAATTATTTTCTGAACGGCGAAAAATCATTCCGTATGCCGCATCGTAAATGCGCAACGCATCAGCAGCGCGAATCTTAAGCCCCCCGGTCATTGTATCGCCGCCCTTATTCACGGCATTAATATCAGCCGGGGAGGGTTTATTGGACGCATCATACTGTTTAACCCAGGCTGACCACGTCCCGCTGTAAAGCGTGCGAATGTACGAGCGGGAGCTGTTATAAATCCGGTAAATCTGCGTGATACCGGCATGCTTATAAACTTCCAGCGAACCGGCGTTAGCTTCTGGATAGTTCCTGCCGGTTTGAGCCTGCGCATTCGCTGGCTGGTAATAAAGTCCCGCCGTGGTGTAGGCGTTCAGGTCGGCGGCATTGCCAATTGCCACGGCTTGCCCGTTGAAAATATCCTGCGCGCTGATATTAAAATCATCAGTCAGCGCATGACCATTAATCCTGCGCCCTGATGGTACGCGCCCGTTAGCGTTGTCATTCGCGGCCTTAACTGCTTTCGGCGTTGCCGCCAGCGCCTCAGACGTGCTGTCGGTTGCGCTGCTGAGCTGGACGATACCCTTTTGCTCCGTGGTGGCGTCCTGAGCCGTATATTTCCCTTTCGCAAGGTCATACGCCGCCTTAACCGCTTTCGGCGTCGCTGCGACGCTCTCAGACGTGCTGTCGGTCGCGCTACTGAGCTGGACGATACCCTTTTTCGCCGTGGTGGCATCCTGAGCCGTATATTTACCCTTCGCAATGTCATACGCCGCTTTAACCGCTTTCGGCGTCGCTGCGACGCTCTCAGACACGCTGTCGGTCGCGCTGCTGAGCTGAGTAAAACCCTTTGCGGTGAGCGTGGCGTCAGGATGGCGGCGGGACTGCTCATGCTCAGCGAGCTTGTCGTCGACGTAGTCCTGCGTTGCCATCACCGTTGAGGTGTCGATGGTCAGCTCGACTGACTCGATGTCGCTCACCATAATTACCATTCGCACGGTCTGCGCACGGCCTGACCCCTCCGCCAGCGCTGGCTTGTAGCTTTCGGCCATATTACCGACCGCTATCAGCGTGCCGGTGTCGTCATAGAGTCCGAGCTCACGCATCCAGAAACCGCCGGTCTCAGGCGGGATGAGCAGCTCCGCCACGACATAATTTTTGTGCTTATTGTCCTGGCTGATTTTGTTCAGCGCATGACGCCAGACCTCTTTAACGAGTTTTGTCTGGTTTGGGTCAGGCACCGGCAGCGTACCGCCGCCGTCACCGACGGCCATCGCCGTAAAATTGACTTTTTTCCCGTTCGGGACGGTCGCTGCGGCCAGCTTGATTGCACCGGCTTTGGTGATGACCGTTTTATATTTCACTGTCATTGTGCTCTCACTTATCCGGGGTAAACCGTGATGATGTCGCCGTCATAGCTCAGGGCGCCGGTGTACAGATAGCCGGGAATGTCCTGAATAATATTGAGGCCGATAAGATGGCGGCTGGCTGGCTTTGCATCGGCAATAAGCCGCTCCATTTCGTAATACATTTCCTCGGTGATGCCGGTCTCCAGCACACCGATATCGAGTCGAAACGTGCCGGGCGGATCGTTTGTCTGCCACCACTCAGACACGTTTATCAGGTAGCCGAGCGGCTCCACGACGCGGCGCACTGCCCCAATCGTTCCTTTGTGTGCGTGGATATACCAGGCATTGCGGATCACATCCCGTTTGGTGGCCTCCGGCCAGTTCTCATCCCAGCGGTCAACGGAAAACGCCCACGCCAGCCACGGCAAGAGGTTTGACGGGCAGTCGTCCGGGCTCCAGAGTCGGCGCAGGGGGACGGGGGTATTTTCGATTTCAGCGCAGGCGCGCGCCGCCGCCAACTCAAGCGGCGAGGAGCCAACCGGCAACAGTCGGGTGTCATTCATCATTACCCCCTATGGTGACGCTGTACTCGCTGCACCATGACGCCTGCGTTTCATCGAGAACGATGTCAGCCACCGGCGCGGCCAGCTCGACACGCTGCACGCCCTCGACGTGGAGCGCCGCATAGATGGCCGATTTACGGATGTCACGCCCGAGCCGGTGCTGCGCGGTGATATACGCCTGTAACTTTGCTTTTGCCGCACTGAGCACAGGCTCACTTTCGGGGCCGGGGTAAAGGTAAAGCGATGCAGTGATTTTGTAGTCGATGATTTTCGCTGACTGCACGGTCACGCGGTCGGCCACCGGCCTGACGTCCTCGTCGTTCAGGGCATCGCGCACGATAGCGAGCAGCTCGTCAGAGGCCACGCCGTTATTTTCACGCGACAGCACGGACACGGTCACACACGCAGGCTCAGGACTGATGACGGAAATATCCGCGACACGCCCGTCGGCGCTGCGGCCATGAAACTGATATGCACCGGTTGAGCCTGCGGTACTCAGTCCTTCAAAAGCCTGTTGGATGCGCAGACGGTAGTCTGTATTCGACTCCATTACGGCTGGCGTGGGCGGAAACGTCGTGTCGTCTGCCGGGGTGATGACGAGGCGCTCGACGTTATAATTTCCGCCTATCTGGTCAAGGTCGGCATCTTCTGCATACGCCAGCATGACCGCACGCGCGGCCTCGTTGACGCGCTGGCGCCAGATAACCTCCCGATAGGCGTTTTCCTCCAGCAGCTTAACAATCGGCTCTGATTCGAGCGTCAGCGTGCGCGCGACTGCCTCCTGTTGTTCCTCCGGGTATAACGAGACGAGGGTCGCCTTGCGCTCCGCGAGGATGGTCTCATAGTCCAGCACCTCCACGACATCAGGCGCGGCGAGCTGGTTCAGGTCAACAATTGCCATAACGTTTAACTCAATGGAATAGTGAGGGAAAAGGGCTGACCGTTAGCCGAGCGCGTGCCGGTAATATCGACATACAGCCCGCCGTCGGTCTCCGACCGCTCAAAGGTGATGGTTGTCAGACTGACGCGCGGCTCCCACTTCTGGATCGCAGAATAGCACGCGGCCATAATTTGCAATCGCAGTGCCGGTGTCTGCGGCTGGTCAATCAGTGCCGACAGAAGCGAGCCGTATTCACGGCGCATGACGCGCGAGCCAACCGGCGTGACGAGAATGTCGCGCACGCTTTGCCTGATATGCTCAACCTCAGTGACACTGAGGCCGGTCTGGCTGTTCATTCCCAAATAACGCACTGTCATATCGGTGCCCCCGTTGTCCCGCCACTGTCGCCCGGGTGTTTATGGAGGTGCAGCACTTTGCCATTTGACGACAGTGACCCGCCTGTATGCTCGATATTCCCGGACATCGTCCCGCCTTTCTGCACTTCGAGCGTGCCGGTCGTCAGTTTGTTGGTACATACCACCTCGGGCGTATCGAGCGTGATGCGGCTTTCGGCTTTCACCAGCACCACCGGCACGGTGGCCGTGATGGAATCCGACGCGGTGACGTTGGCGGTTTTGATGCCAGACACGGTAAGCGCGCCGCTTTCGGGTTCGTACTCAATGACAGCGCCATCGGGAAATGCCACATGTAACGCATCAGGTGAGGCTGACGGCGCGGGATTGTCATCTGAGAAAATGCCTGGCAGCACAAAGGCCGTATCGAGCTCACCGCCGATGGCCAGCAATAACACCTGCTCGCCAACGGATGGAGCCCACCATACGCGCGAGCGACCGGCGCGGCAGGTTAGCCAGTTCAGCCAGGTGGTTTCCATGCCGCCGGTCTGGACACGACAAAGCCCCTCGTCGTGGTCAACGTCGGTCACGATGCCGGTGCGGATAAGGTTGCGGATCGCGCGAGCGATTTCCTGCAGAGAATTTAGATTAGTCATGGGGAAAGGATGCCGCCGGGCAAGGGGTTAGGCTACTCAAGCAGGTTTGATGAGAGATGTAACAACAAGCTATGTTGCGTATATGACACACTTAATTAAAGTAGATTATTGGCAGACCTACACAAATGTTAGAAAGAGTATCGACCCACCTTCACTATTTCGCTATCATTTATATGGCTCAACAATTAGTCTCAACGGAATAAATAAATGACACCAAAAGAAAGCTGTGAGATAGAAATATCAAGATTTTATAAAAAATATTACACATTCACATCTTCAAGTGACACTGATGATCTAAATAATTTACTCAACTCTCTTTGCAGTTCTATAGAAAAGTATGAGATTGCGACCAAAAAAAACGTTAGCAAAGATAATAAGCGATATCTTTCTCTAAAAACTCTACGCAATTTCTCCCTCCATCACTCCGAGCTTTTAAATTCGTCAAAAGGAATAAAATCTTCAGACATTGCAAACATTCGCACTGAAGTGGGAATTTTGTGCCTATTACCTTTAACCGTCATTGAACGCATAATTGAAAATACAAAGCAAGAACAAACAAAACGATACATCCGCGAAACTTTCATTTTTTACGGAAAATATGTCGACATCTATCCCGCGATTTTTAACTTCGCCGTTGACCTTTATTTTTTAGTGCAAGACGCTTCGTTGACAATTACTGGCGAGCACTTCCAAGAAATGGCTAAATCAATCAATTATGAGAAAGCCAACCATTATCCACACTATATATCTGGTAAAATCATAACCCTAACTGGAATTCCTGTTGGCGACTATATTAATGAGCATGTCATTAGTATGGAGCAGAAAATTGAAGAAGAAAAAAAACACACCCCGGGCTCACTCAGAATCGCAAAATCAAGCTCAAGCCCATCCGAACAATTCAAGACACTAAGTAACGAAGATAAAAAGTTTATTTACAAAGATCTTATCGCAACTAAAGCAATTGAGCTAAGTAACAATAATTCTAGCAACCACTTTAAATCAAATAGACCACTCACACCTATCGAGCGACTTGTAGTTCATTTTTTTCTTAAAAAAAATAACATACCTTAACAGCATTATAATTAAAAATAGTAATGGATGTTTTCAATCATTTAGTGAAACATCCATTACATTACACATAATAAACACCGCATCATAATTTCACTGCACAGCGTGGTAGCATACTACCCTGCATCTTTTGTATCCCTCACCCTCAATATATGATGCAAAACAATTTTCTCTATAGAATTATTTTCGGTTTTGCTGAATCCAAGTAACTGGCGCTCTGCATACTGCACGTCATGGCTGTGCGGGTTAGGCCGGTCTTTTAACCCGTACTGATGGACACGCGCAATTCGCTGCACTTTGCCGGTAAACTCCACCATTGCCCTGCTTTCACTGCCAGTGGCTTTCATGTACCGGCTCGTGCGGAGCCTCTGGAACATCGCCCGTTTAATCCTCCCTCTCTTAGCCCTGAGAGGCTGACGCTTTCGCGCCTGATAGGGTGAGCCGTCCGGGGCTTTTTGCTGTTTTATCCGTTGCTGTTGCGACTTGCGCAGCTCCTTTGCAATATCACCGGCAAGCTTGCGACGCCCTGCGGGTGACAGGGCAGCAAGCAGCCCGGTGAGCTGGTTGTCAAAAGGCGTTAAATCACTCATCCCATTTGCTCACCAGTTCGCCGTTAATATAGAGCTCTTTTGGTCGTGTCACGGGCTCAGGCAGCGGCGGCTCCGGGGCATAGCTGACATGCAGCGCGCCGTTTTCCTCTTTGATGAGGGTACGCTCGGTGAGCTGCAGGCTGATGCTGATATCGACGCTGTCCCCGTCGTTTAAATCCATCTGGAAACGGTAGCCTTTTTTTCGCCCTTCATCGAGCGTGCAGATATCAGGCTGGTTTTCCCTG
The DNA here is from genome assembly GCF_050030335.1 of Enterobacter cloacae complex sp. 302F9. NCBI lineage: Bacteria > Pseudomonadati > Pseudomonadota > Gammaproteobacteria > Enterobacterales > Enterobacteriaceae > Enterobacter > Enterobacter cloacae complex sp. 302F9. Next base: position 4,084,204 of record NZ_JBLGUC010000001.1, read on the forward strand.
AGCCACGCGACCACCGGCACGAATATCAAATCAGGGTCGCCGACAAAGTCACACACGATCACATTCAGGGTATAAATTTTCTCATGCGACAGCGAGGCCGCGAGACGCGCATCGATATTCCCCTCATCGGCAAAGATGCGCATCATTTCGGGGTTTGTTTCAAGCTGCGGGACGGCTTTAATCAGCGCTTCGCGCAGGCTGCATGCTTTCTTCATCGAGTTTATCCTGACAGTCTTTGATGGTTTCAACCTGTAACGCGCAGGCGGCGAGCGCGTTCTCAAGCCTGCGAATATCTGCACTCAGGTCGCCATTAGTGGCCGGGTCGCTTTCCGGCATCGGGCACCAGCTCACTTTCGGGCAGGCGCTGTAAACAATGACCGGCGGAGGCGCAACCGGCGCGGGTGTGCATCCTGCGCACAACATCAGGCAGCTCAGCGCTGTACCAGCGGCGTAACGTTTCATTTTCATTCATCAGCCTCGTAATGGTTTCTTCCCGGCGCACGGCCATCGCACCGGCAGCAATCAGCTCACCACGTAAACTGACCTGCGCGGTTTCATTTCGCCTGGCGATTCCCTGCGAAACGTTAAGCTGATTTTTCAGCATCCCGATCACGTTTTTCTGTTCGGTCGCGACCTTATTTGCCCGGTCAAAAGAGCGCCGTAGATTACCGTTCTCATGCCTTAACCAGAGCACAGCCGCCAGCGCCAGACCTGCGGCAATCAACATCACAATGTATCTGGACACAGCCCCGCCTCCTCAATGCGCTGACGGTATGAGGTGCGCACCCCCGTAAAGGTCAGGACGCAAATCAGGTAAAGCAGCGCGGTAAAGATCCAGCCAGCACCGAGCAGACACCCAATGGTTACGACAAAAATAATAAGAGACCATGCGCGACGCGCCTTTGAGGGCTTGTTACAGAAAACAGCGCGGAAGATTTTCATAACCTCGGGTTTTACCGGAATACCTTTCCCCGCATTTCGTAGCCAGTGGTCAAAAACAGCTACACCGGCAAGGCTCGCCGCAATACAGACAACACAGCCAAACAGCGCCCACGCTGCAACAAAATTAAGTGCTGCACTTTGCGGCGAAGCCAGCCCCCATAGCAGGAATACAGCCAGCAGGGCATCTAAAATCAGTGAACGTAAAAACTTTTTCATTGAGAAACTCCTTTCAGACAATAAGCACGCTCACGCGCGCGGCGATTTTCCAGCCCTTTATTGATTGAGCCATTCACATAAACCCAGCGGGTGAGCTGGTCGCACGCCTGCCACCATTGGTGTCGCTTGATATACGACACCAGCGTCGACCGGCAGGCCGCGCCGGTTCCCACGTTGAATGAGAAGCTGACCAGCGCGTCGTAAATGTGCTGCGGCATTTCTACCGGCACGCAGACTGCGAGACGCCTCTCGACGTTCATCACATCCGCGACGAGGTTCGCCGCCGCCTGACGTTCTGTGATTTCCCCTTTCGGGACGACACCGGCAGTGTGGCCGATGCCTGACGTCCACACTCCCGCGCTGCACTGGTAAGGCGTCAGGCGACAACCTTCGAGGTCGGCAATCAGCGCCAGCCCCTCGGGCGAGGTGTTAAGCAGACGAAAGTCAGGCATCAGCGCCGCCAGCGCCAGCACTGCGGCCACACTGCAACGTTTAACGATTGATTTCACGAATAGCCCCCTTGTCGAGTCCGAGTGACGTCAGATAGAGGTACGTTTTGCGCTTAAACCAGTAATTCGTAAGCGCGGTAAAAATGGCGCATCCGCCGCCCACGTAAAGCGCCATCTTTTCGGGCGATATTGCGCCGAGGTACGCCAGCGCGACGGCCAGCCAGTAGGCGATAAACGTGGTGATTTTCTCCATACTCAGTCCCATAGATTCACCGTTTCGGTTCTGGCCGCGCTGTCGGTCTCGGGCAGTTCAATTGCCGTGCCGTGCGGCAGGATGACGCCGAGCTCAGACAGACCGGGATTCGCTTCTAAGACGGTTTCGACAACGCCCTCGGTGCGCCCGTAGTACCGCACACAAATCGCGTCGAGGGTGTCGCCCTGTAGCGCATACGCTTTCATCAGATTTGCCCCACAATGCAGCGCGCTTTGTCCTGGATGCGCGCCACAGACCAGCGCATATCCCGCCACATTTCATCGATAGTGCTGTCGATGCTGTCGGCCTTTTTGTCACCTCTGGCGGTCGCATCCACGCCGCGAAAACGCTCGTAAAGCGTGGCGGTCGTCATTGCACACACGGCGTTGAAGTAGTGGAAAACACGCACACTTTCGCCGTCGAGCCTGTCGGTCGGGACATCCGCCAGCGTGGCGTACCCTGCATCGAGCTGACGCTCGCGCCATTCGCCCAGCTCCGCGTTCGTCTCTGCGATGGCGGTCTTAATTGCCCGGCGCAGGCGCACAGGGGAAACGGTCTGCTCTAAACGCATTTCCTCACGCACCCGCTTCGGATCAACATCAGGAAAAAACGGGGTGTTTTTGATTACCGGCTCGCTCACACCCGGCGGCGGTATCACCACGCCCGGCACATCCTGCGGCTCTTTGTTTTGCTCAATAATCAGCGTCGTCATGACAACCTCGGGTAATAGGTGGGCGGTGGACGCCGGTCGCAGTCAGGGCAATTGATACCCTCTTTGACCGGCGTGCCGCCCGGCTCGGGGAGCGCTCGGTTAACCTGCGGCTTTTGCCGCCTTTGGTGGACGCCCGCGCCGTGCCGCCGGTTTGGCGGCAGGTTTGCGCGTGCGCGGTTTAGTCGTTTTGGTTTTCGGTGCCGGTTCGGGTTTTGGCCTGAGCTGGCGCTCTAACTGCTCGATATCCTTTTTCACACCGATTGTGCGTTCTAACTGGATCGCACGTTGCAGGTGCGCCAGCGCCTCGGGCAGTTGATTCGCATCACGCAGGACATAGCCGGTGATTTTGTGCAGCTTCGCGCGCACGATATCGGGCATGTCAGCGCGTTCAGTCAGCGCAATGGTGTCGAGCAAGTTCGCCAGTTCGACCGGCTGTTTTGCAGCGAGCAGGCGCTGCGCGGCCAGTGCCACCTCTTCGGCCAGCAGGTAAGGCGTCGGACGTCGACCGGTCGGCATGGTCAGGCCATAGGTCATGGCGTAACGGGCAATTTCCAGCGCCCCGGCGATATCGTCAGCATCGAGACGCCACAGCATGACCGTCATGACGATGTCATCCTGCGCGCCCTTGCCGTGTGCGAGGACGCCAGCCACCCATGGCAGATAGAACGGCAGCAGCTCACGCTTTTTATCTGCCTTTCGCTCATTGGATCGGATTTGTTTTAGCGTGCGGTTGTCTGCGGCCAGCTTAACGAGCATCTGCTCATAGGCAGTTGCATTGCGCAGCGGGACAGCAGCCCGCCGCGCTGTTTCAGAGGCCGAGACCCGCATCATGTGACGCGCTGCGGGACTCGTCATGGTTTACTCTCCGCCTTCGTTATCTACTGGAGCGGAAGCGCTTTCCGGTGCAGCAGGCGCGGCAAACTCACCGAGCTTGATATTTTCAATCAGGCAACCGGCAGCGTATGCCTCGACCACGTAGTCGGTATTCATTGACTCGTAGTTCTCGATGCGGTCTTTCTTCGGGTTTTCGATGATGCTGCGGCGATGCGCGTCATCCATGAAGTAGATAGACAGGTTATCGAGACGCGTCACCATCAGGGCATTCGCCGGGAAGTAAGGCACGCGCACGGCAGGCAGGTTGCCGATTCGCTTCTGGCTGATGATGATGTCAGCGGCCAGCGACTCGCTGTTGTCCTGGTCTTTATTGACGATAGGGAAGTATTTATCCGCCATCAGCTTGCGACCGGTGATGACAACCAGCTCCGGGTCATCCTGATAAATCTCATCAATCAGGTTGCCGGTGGCATCCATGACCAGCGCGTCGAGGTTCGCATAGTCGCCGTTTTTACCCACGCGGATCACATCGGAAATGACCGCGCCGTCCTCGTCGGTGATTTTTGACATCACGCGCGCTGGCGCTTCATTGCGGTACTTCTGCAACCAGCCCACGGCCACATCCTGAAGCATCGGATTTTTTTTGCGGTCAGATTTGGCGGCACGCTCAATGCCGTTGAAACCGGCCATGATGAAATCGAGCGCCTGACGCTTGATAATGGCGTTACGGATACGGGTCTGGAAGTCCTGGAATCGCGCCCACAGGTCGAGCTGCTTATAGCGGATATGGAAGTCAAAGTTAATCTGCGCGCACTCGTATTTGTTGGACTCCAGCGCAGTAAAATCAGCGGTTTCACGCTCGCCATCGCCGTCAGTATCGGCGGTACTCGCGATTGTGCCGTTAACACCCACACCGACCTTTTCGCCTTTCAGCTCGTCGACCGGCACGATGTTGATTTTCGTCAGGAATGAGGACGATTCCTGCACGGTGTCCATCATGGTTTGCGTGACCGACGGCTCGACGGTGAATTTCTTCGCCACGTCATCGGTGGAAATGTCGTTCAGCTCCGCGACGCGGGTCAGGTAGGCATTGAATTTAAAGCGGGTTTGTTTACGCATGGTTTTTCCTGTTCGGATGATAGGTATCAGGCCGGGCAGCGCGCCCGGCGGGTTATCAGCAGTTGGTCAGCAGCTCGTCGCCCGTACCACCTTTTGAAAGCTCGCGGCGCGGCTGGCGCTGGCTTTCGGTGTTATCGAGGGAGTTTTTGAGGTCGTTAAACGCCTGCGCGCTTTCTTCGGCCTTGCTGGTCACGTCCTGCTTAAGCTGCGCCAGTTCGGTCTCAAGCTCGGTGACGCGCTGGTCGGTGGCGGTGAGGTTGGTTTGCACCAGCTCGGTAACGGTTGTCACAGCCTCATGCACATCTGCAAGACGGGCGTCATCGCTGGCCTGTTTGCGGCTGAAAATAGCCTTAACCTTGTCGGTCAGGCTGTTGAGCATGGTGTCGGGAACGTCCTCAAATTCCAGCTCAGCCAGTGAGGCCACAGAGAAGAGATCGCCCGGCTGGTCTTTTTTACCGGCGAGCGGGTTTTGTGTGGCGCGGCTACAGAATTCAAGGTATTCGGTGCCGAGGCTTGCCGGGTCATCGGTGACGGCGAGCCCGATGAGATAGCATTTGCCGCTGTTAGAGAAATTCGGGCGGATCTCCATTGAGGTGTAAACCTTCTGCCCGGCACGTACCATACTGACCAGCTCATCGAGCGGGGCAATTTTGGCAAACAGCGCCTTTTTGCCATTGAGCGCAGAGTCATCGCTGATAATCTCCGCTTTAAGCGCGGTCACATCGCCATAGCGCTTAAAGGGGCTGTCAGGGATGAGGCTTTTGATATGTTCGAGGTTAATGCGGCAACCGTAGACGCGCGGGTCGAACGTGTCGGCCATTTCCTGAATGTCATCAGCACTGATGACGCGGCCATCGCAGGTGTCACCCTCGACGCCGATGCGAAACCATTTAGAAACTTTCTTTGCCATTGTTCAGGTGTCCTGATGTTGGGTTTTCGGGTCGGGGTTAGTTTCCCGACTCAGCCCCTCATCAGCCACCTGTTGCGGAAGTGCAATCCCTGACACAACAGGGGTTTAGCGATTAAGCACGGTCATTTCCTTAGCCTTGCCTCGTAACATCAAAACGAGGTAAGCATGACCATTTCAACTGACCTTTCATTACTCAATGACCCACGACGACAGGCGCGGCTGTTGTACTGGCAGGGGTTCGCCGTGCCGCAAATCTGCGACATGCTGCAACTCAAGCGCCCCACGGTGCAGAGCTGGAAACAGCGTGATGGATGGGAGGAAACCGCGCCGATTAACCGCGTTGAGTCGACGTTAGAGGCGCGCCTCATCCAGCTTTACGCCAAGCCCGACCTGACGCCGCACGACTTTAAGGTCGCTGATTTTCTGTCGCGCCAGATGGAGCGCCTCGCGCGCGTGAACCGCTACGGCAAGACCGGAAACGAGGTGGATTTAAACCCCAACATTGCAAGCCGCAACAGAGGTGATCGCAAAAAGCCGAAACGTAATTTCTTCAGTGAAGAAGCGATTGAAAAGCTGGAAGAGATTTTCTTTGACCAGTCGTTTGAGTATCAGCTCATGTGGCATAAAGCCGGGTTAGAGCACCGCATCCGCCATATCCTCAAATCGCGCCAGATTGGCGCAACGTTTTACTTTGCGCGTGAGGCGCTTCTGCGCGCCCTTAAGACCGGGCAAAACCAGATTTTTTTATCCGCCAGTAAAACGCAGGCTTACGTTTTCCGTAAGTACATCATCGCCTTTGCGCGTCTGGTCGACGTCGACCTGTCAGGCGACCCGATTGTCATCGGCAACAACGGCGCAGAGCTGATTTTCCTCGGGACCAACTCTAACACCGCGCAGAGCCACAACGGCGACCTGTACGTCGATGAGATTTTCTGGATCCCCAATTTCCAGAAGCTGCGCAAAGTCGCCTCGGGCATGGCCTCGCAATCGCACCTGCGCACCACATATTTTTCAACGCCGTCGACGCTGGCACACGGCGCTTATCCGTTCTGGTCAGGCGAGCTGTTTAACCGGGGACGCAGTAACCGCGACGAACGTGTCGACATCGATATCAGTCATCAGGCGCTTGCCGGGGGCATGTTATGCGGGGACGGCCAGTGGCGGCAGATTGTCACCATTGAGGACGCGCTCGCCGGTGGCTGCACCCTGTTTAACCTCGACCAGCTCAGACAGGAAAACAGCGCGGATGACTTCCGTAACCTGTTTATGTGCGAGTTCGTCGACGATAAGGCGTCGGTATTCCCGTTCGAGGAGCTCCAGCGTTGCATGGTCGATGCGATGGAAGAATGGGAGGACTTCGAGCCGTTTGCCGACCGTCCGTTTAACTGGCGCCCGGTATGGATTGGCTACGACCCGTCACACACCGGCGACAGCGCAGGCTGTGCGGTACTGGCTCCGCCACTTGTAGCCGGTGGCAAGTTCCGCATCCTTGAGCGTCACCAGTGGAAAGGCATGGATTTTGCCGCGCAGGCCGAGGCCATCCGTGCGCTGACTGAGAAATACACGGTCGACTATATCGGCATCGATGCGACCGGCATCGGCCAGGGGGTTTACCAGCTCGTGCGCTCATTCTTCCCGGCAGCGCGCGCCATCCGCTACACGCCGGAAATGAAAACCGCAATGGTGCTGAAAGCGAAAGACACCATCCGACGCGGGTGTCTGGAGTATGACGCCGGTGCGACCGACATCACGCAGTCATTCATGGCTATACGCAAAACCATGACCAGCAGTGGCCGCAGTGCCACCTATGAAGCCAGCCGCAGTGAGGAAGCCAGCCACGCGGATATCGCGTGGGCAACCATGCACGCCCTGTTAAACGAGCCACTTTCCGCCGGTAGCGGTATGCATTCAACCTCGATTCTGGATATCAACTAAGATGAAAAAACGCCAAAAGAAACAGCCAAAACAGACCAACATGACCGCCAGCGCACCGCAGAAAATGGAGGCGTTCACCTTTGGCGAGCCGTCACCCGTTCTGGATCGCCGCGATATCCTCGACTATGTCGAGTGCATCAATAACGGCAAATGGTACGAGCCACCGGTCAACTTCTCCGGGCTGGCGAAAAGCCTGCGCGCCGCCGTGCATCACAGCTCCCCGATTTACGTGAAGCGTAACATCCTGACGAGCACCTACATCCCGCACCCATTGCTGTCACGTCAGGATTTCAGCCGCCTTGTGCTCGATTATCTGGTGTTTGCTAACGGCTATCTTGAGAAGCGCATGAGCGTGACCGGCCAGCTCATGAAGCTTGAAACCTCTCCGGCCAAATACACCCGCCGGGGTGTCGAGGATGGGGTTTACTGGTACGTGTCAGACTTCACGCACCCGCACCAGTTCGCCCCCGGCTCAGTCTGTCATCTGCTTGAGCCCGACATCAATCAGGAGCTGTACGGGATGCCGGAATACCTGAGCGCGCTTAATTCTGCCTGGCTGAATGAATCCGCCACACTGTTTCGTCGCAAGTATTACCAGAACGGCGCGCACGCGGGTTACATCATGTACGTCACCGACGCGGCGCAGAGCAGCACAGACGTCGAGGCGTTGCGCTCCGCGATGCGCGACTCGAAAGGGCTCGGTAATTTCAAAAACCTGTTTTTCTATGCCCCGAACGGGAAACCGGACGGCATCAAGATTGTGCCGCTGAGTGAAGTCGCCACGAAGGATGATTTTTTCAACATCAAAAAGGTGAGCGCCGCCGACCTGCTCGATGCGCACCGCGTACCGTTCCAGCTTATGGGCGGCAAGCCCGAGAATATCGGCTCTATGGGCGATATCGAGAAGGTGGCGCGGGTGTTTGTGCGTAACGAGCTGACGCCATTGCAGGAGCGTTTCAAGGAAATCAATGAATGGCTCGGTTTAGAGGTGATCCGCTTTAAGGATTACAACATCGAAACCGAGTAATCCCCCGTCAGAATGCCGCCTCCGGGCGGCATCCTCTCAGAGCCAGCCAGACACCGCACACGCGACGCAACCACGCCAGCACCTCATTAACCGACCGCACATAACAGCGCGCCACCACGACGCGCACAGACGCGTAAAATAAATCCTGTCACCACGTCTGGCGCGCAGTGCTATCCCCGCCTCGCCTGCGCGCTTAGCGGGGCGCTTTTAATGCAAGTGCATCATGAGCCCCGAGCCGCACCGGCACTGGCGCTGGCTGGCAAAAACTGGAGTTAAAAACGAATGCAAACTCATGCACCTGATGCATGCGCCGCTAAAACAGCGAAAAATTCGTTATAAATTCGTCACTTTTCGACCCGACCTCATCCATTAAGAGCAGATATTGCATTCCCTCGTTTAGCGATACCGGCCGCTCATATTCAATCATGAAAACATCGTGATATGTGCGTCCTAACCAGTACCCACCGCCGCACTCTTTGGGTCGCTGAAAGAATACCAACCCGCCCGGCTTAAAGTGCTCTAAAACCTCACCACGATAGACAACCTGAAATTTCGAGTCTTTGACGCCCATATAACCCCCACAAAAAATACTGTATATGCATGGGTCTTCCCTTGTTGTGGTGGCTGAAGGCATGATAATGGTGTATTTAATCGCCAGAGGTCACCGCCATGGATGAAAAGTCCCTCTACGCTCATATTCTCAACCTGTCCGATCCGTGGCAGGTAAAGTCCCTTTCTCTCGATGAAAATGCCGGTTCTGTTACTGTCACTATTGAGATCGCTGAAAACACCCGGCTAGCCTGTCCGACCTGCGGTAAATCCTGTTCTGTTCACGATCACCGTCATCGTAAATGGCGCCATCTTGATACCTGCCAGTTCACCACTATTGTTGAAGCCGATGTTCCACGAATTATGTGTCCGGAGCATGGCTGCCTGACGTTGCCTGTTCCGTGGGCTGGCCCCGGAAGCCGGTATACGTTGCTATTCGAATCGTTCGTTCTCTCATGGCTGAAAATCAGCACCGTTGATGCTGTCAGGAAGCAACTTAAGCTCAGTTGGAATGCGGTTGACGGCATTATGACCCGGGCAGTTAAGCGAGGTCTTGCCCGGATAAAAAAGCCATTATCCGCCCGTCATATGAATGTGGATGAGGTCGCCTTTAAAAAAGGACATCGTTACATAACGGTGATCTCCGATCGCGATGGTCGGGCGCTGGCCTTAACGGATGATCGCGGCACAGAGAGTCTTGCCGGCTATCTTCGCACGCTCACTGATGGGCAGTTGCTGGCTATCAAAACGCTCTCAATGGACATGAACGCGGGCTATATAAGAGCAGCGCGTATCCACTTACCCAGTGCGGTTGAGAAAATCGCCTTTGACCGCTTCCATGTGGCGAAGCAACTGGGCGAGGTAGTTGATAAAACCCGTCAGAATGAACATCCGCACCTCCCTGTTGAAAGCCGACACCAGGCAAAAGGAACCCGCTTCCTGTGGCAGTACAGCGATAAGTGGATGACCGAATCCCGGCAGGAAAAGCTGATGTGGCTGCGTGCACAGATGAAGCTGACGAGCCAGTGCTGGGCGCTGAAAGAGCTGGCAAAGGATATCTGGAACAGGCCATGGAGCGAGGAAAGACGGAGTGACTGGCAGAGATGGTTGGCGCTGGCGGCTAACAGTGACGTTCCCATGATGAAAAATGCCGCGAAAACGATAGGAAAAAGGCTGTACGGGATCCTGAATGCGATGCGACACAGTGTCTCAAACGGAAATGCGGAGGCACTTAACAGCAAGATCAGGCTGCTGAGGATAAAAGCCAGGGGATACCGAAACCGGGAGCGCTTTAAACTGGGGGTGATGTTCCACTACGGAAAGCTGAATATGGCGTTCTGAGCCTTCCCACCATGATCGGGGAAGACCCATAAACATACAGTAGCACGAATTGGCAAAAGGTGTGAAGAAAAATTGCAGCGTCATACACTGTATGTACATGATATGGATGAACATTACCTTGCATTTCCCTTTATCCCCCCGGCTAAAGCCGCAACACGACTGAGGATTTTACGGGCTTGAGCCTGATGCGATGGCGCTGCTGAAAATACCTCTCCTTTGCCCGTTCCGCGCAACCATTTTCCGTTAAAGCAACTTTTACCACCTGACATCAGGTGCAGGGCTTCACCCCGGCTGATGATAGTGCCGGTTGTCAGGTGTATCTCGTCGATGGTTTTTGCTATAGCTGCATATTGCTCATCAGTTCCGTGAATGAATTTTCGCCGTATTGCTGGCTTTTGATTTCTGAGTCGGTTCGTCAGCTCTCGTCTTTCACGCCTACTGAGTGGTTTTGATAAATCCAGTATCGGTGGATCGCTTTCGCTTCCCGTACAGTTATTGACAGAACTCCGAGAGGGCGCAGGAGCGCCCTTAACGTCAACGTCCAAATCAACGGCACGCTTCGGAACAATTTTCCACTGCGTGAGCCGGGTTAAAATAGGGGTGCCGGCACCGATAGCGGAATCGTACACGCCACGGATGCAGACTGTTTCCTCACCATACTGGTTAAACTCGGCGCGCGGTTCATACAGCGTGCGCACCTGCAAATCATCGCGACGAACGAACGGGCCACCCTGCGCATTTACGTAACCAGCCCAGTCACCGGCGTCAGCGGCATCATGGACGGCGGCAAACTCAACGCTCAGGCCGTGGGCAGTCTCTGTATCAGCGAGGCGGCGCAACTCACGGTAGACCGTCACCGGCGCACCGCCGATAAACTGAAATTGACGGATGTGCCAGCGTGCCGCCCATGCTGAAACGGCGGGAGCAGTCTCTTTCAACAGTTCACCGCTTTCGTCATCGGTTTCACCATCGAGAGCATAGCCGTCGATGTTTTTGGAAATGTATTTAGCCACATAGCCGGTAGCGCTGCCCTTTTCCGGGTCAATGGCCTCGGCATGAAAACGCGCCTTTTTGGCTTTGTCGCTTCTCAACTCGTGGTGGTCTTCTTCCCGCGCGTAATCGCGAATGATGAGGCGCACGCGCTCAACGTCTTCCGGCAGCATAAACATAAGCATGTGCCAGTGAGGCGTCCCGTCGTGATGAGGTTCAGCAACACGGATACCGAAAATGCGGATTTCTTCCCGGTGCAGCTTGGCACGAATGCGCGCCCAAAGGCCGGTGAGATAACTCTGCGTATCTGACGGGCTGGCTCCTTTCCATTTGGTGTTACGATATCCCGCCTTAGTTGTGGCGTGATATTTTGACGGCGCGGTCAGGGTATAAAACTCACCGACATAACCGAGCTCACTGCATATATTTTCAAACCCACGGATGCGGGTCATCAGCTCACAGCGACGTATCGCAGGGTTAGCGACCGAACCATCGTATTTTTCAATCAGGCTGATGCGGTTACCGTCTTCATCTTCGAGATCCAGCCCCTTGAGAAATTCTCGCGTGCGGCGCTTCTGCTCGCGCCAGTCGGTCACGCAGTTTTTACTCGCGTAGGCATGTTTTTTCTTGCTGACGTTGCCAGCGGCAATGAGCAGGTGTTCGCGCCATGCAGCCGCTATGCGTCGTAAGCGGCCACGCCACCAAACCTCATTAAACATGCGGGTGATGGCCGGGGCGATCTCATCCTCACCGACATATTTCTTTGTGACCCGCTCCCAATGCGGCGGGGTAACGTTGAATTGCAGGGAAATAATCCCAGCGCGCATATACCAGGTGTACAGTGTTTTGAGTTCACTAAATCCGGTGTCATCAATGTTAGCCAGTTCAGCGCGAGTGAAATTAGCGATATCTGCGGCCAGCAGGTCAATATCGGCGCGCGCCATATCCGGGAGCCGGTTATATCTGGCGACCATATTGACCATGCGTGATGCCAGATATTGCATAAGCTCGGTATCAAAATGGCCACCGAAAATAGCGGCTGATGCATTGTTGTTTATACCCGCGCACTCGTATTTTTTTGCGACCAGCTCCAGACGTGGCAATGCCTTTTTGCAGAAGCTGATTAAAAAGGCATTGGCTCGTTGACTGCCCTGATTTTGCTCAAGCACTGCGGCTGTGCGATAAATATCAAAACGCACACACTCAGGCTGGAGAGAAAGCATCTTTCTCGCATGCAGCAAAGCCGCGAACATACGATCGCGGCGATGCTGTTGGTCATAGGTAAGATATGGGCTGGCTATTGCCGACCGTGGAGCATTCCACGGAAAAGCGAACTGAACAGCCAATTCATACCCCCCGATAGTGTTTTAGTTTAAGCTCGGCGATTTGCTGGCAGGTCACGCAAAAGGCCACGCCCGGAATAGCAATACGGCGAGCTTCGGGGATTGGTGCATCACATTGTTCGCACAGGAAACGGGAAGGTATAGCAATACGACTGCGCGCGTTGTTGATGTGGCGTTCGCGGTCTTCCTGCTCGCGCTGTTGCGCTAAATCCATTGCATCGGCCATTAGTGCAGCTCCTGTGATTCGTTTTCATAACGGGTGGCCTCACGGCGCAGCAGTTCAGCCGCTTCAATACCGTTTAACCCTTTGTTAGTGATATGGGTCGCCAGTGCCTCAAGGCGGATTGAAACTGCGAGCGCGCGACCTTTACGCTCCTCACGTTTGGCAATATCAATTACCGCCATAAGCGGGTCGGTTTCGGCCACAAACATTTTTGGTAATTCTTTCTGCATTGTTCCTTCTCCTGTATTTGGGCAAAAGAATGCCCGGCGGGTTTACGCCATTTATTTCTGATGTGTGTTAATTCGGCATTGTTAGCCGTTTGGGAAATAAGCTCACCACTGCACGAAAATGATTCATTGCCGTAATAAGCGCTTTTTTCTCGTCAGTAGTCAGCTCACTTAATTCGAGCTCATGACGAGCCGCAGGTATTTTTGCCAGAAAAAAAATAGCGGCCAACGCCCGATTATTTTCTTCAAATTGTGGGTCGCGTTTATCGCGCATATCATCGACAAAACGCTCAACTTCTTTCCAGCTATCGCCCCAATATCTCGCACGCAACTCGGCCACATGATTAAGACCGGCCAAACGTTCACCCGCTTTTAGCGGAATAGTCGCGGAAACAGCTTCGATAGCCATGATTGCCCCTGCTTTTGAGTAGAAAGACTAGCCAGTAAATCAGACTGTGAGCGGCTCGGGTGCCAGCGCTTGCCGTCCTTACCTGCGATCCAGCCGTGGCCGTAGTGCATGCCGGGGCTTTGCTTAACGAGTAGAGATGCGAATGATGGTTCACTATTCAGCATATGCACCTCAAATCAGCCCAAATGACGCGCCAATACCGCTCATGGTATCGACCACACTCGACATAGCTGGATTAGTCTGTAAGCGCGCATGGAGCGCCAATGCCGACAAAGACAACATGCGAATACCTGAGTTAACGCTTTCAATCATGTTGTGCTTGCGGGCAGAGGTTAGACGTTCATCAGATACTGCACCGCTCGCCAGTTCGCCGAGTTCACTCATTGCGCGCATGACATAAGACTGCAATTTGTCTTTAGCCAGCTCATTAACCGGCACGCATGGCAGGCAATGAATCTGCGCCAGAAAACCATCAACAAGGGTTGAGTCTTCTGTCAGGTCAGTCAGCAGCCACAATTCAGGCGGCGTGAACTGGTGAGGCTGTTCCGGGTTTAGCTTGTTACGTAACGTCTGAACATTCATACCCGCACGCTCGGCCAGCTTCGCCATATTGTGACGCTGCGCAAAAACCCGGCACGCTTCGTCATAGTGGGGATGTTTGGAAATCTGAAAATCAAACATGTTGCATCCTTAAAATTCACATAAAGTGAATTACGCGCCTATGACAAGTTGAAATCGGGAATGACCCAACACCTTACGCAACTGTTCTTCTTTCCATCGCGCGTAATAAATGCGAACAGGACCGCCAGCTTTCTTGCAGCCTTTACGGATTTTGCGAGGTTCGATTGGTACACATGGATTATCACCCGTTGTCCAACGGTAAGCGGTGCGCTCTGAAACCCCCTCAAGCTCTGCGAACTGTTGCAGGGAAACCACAGGGGCTGGGATTTTGAAGATTGCGATTTCGGAAGCCATGTTGCATCATTTCCTTTTTGCCAATATTTGCCATATGGTTGCCAACGTTTGCCAATGTTTGCCACCAACTGCCACCAACAATCGAATCCTAATGCGATTATTCGCATTGGTCAACATGAGAATGCGATTTATGGACTTTGAAAGCCAGATTTCAAATGAGGAAGTATTAGATAGAATTTGTCAGGTCTACGGGTTCACACAGAAAATTCAGCTCGCAAACCACTTCAATATCGCAGCCAGTACGCTACAAAACCGCTATACACGCGGTAATGTCTCCTATGATTTCGCTGCTTTCTGCGCCCTTGAGACTGGCGTCAATATCCAATGGATTCTTACCGGAAAAGGACCAAAAAAATCTGACGAACACTCAAAATCGTCTTACGAACTCAAAACATTCACATTAAGTGAAGGCCGCCTAACTAATAATGGAGTTTTGAATATCGACCCTGAACTTTTCGAAAAGCCCTTGAAAAGTGCTATCTGCGTTAAAAACGAGAGCAAAAGCTACATCGCTGAGAAAGATGCACCTTTGGCTGACGGTCTTTGGATTGTGGATGTTGAGGGCGCAATCAGCCTCCGAGAGTTAACGGTTCTACCCGGTAAAAGGTTGCATGTGGCAGGAGGTAAAGTACCGTTTGAGTGCGGGATTGATGAGATTAGAACGATTGGGCGGGTAGTAGGTGTTTACAGCGAGGTTAACTGATGGCCGTTCGTAAAAATCCGGCTGGGGGATGGATTTGTGAAATCTACCCGAATGGGGCAAAAGGCAAACGCATCAGAAGGAAGTTTGCCACCAAAGGTGAGGCGCTCGCCTTCGAACAGCACACTATACATAAACCATGGCAAGAAGAAAAAGAAGATCGCCGCACACTAAAAGAATTGATTGATGCATGGTATAGCGCCCACGGCATCACTTTGAAAGATGGGTTTAAACGCCAGTTATCAATGCACCATGCCTTTGAGTGTATGGGTGAACCTCTTGCACGCGATTTCGACGCCCAGATGTTTTCCCGCTACAGAGAAAAGCGACTTAAAGGAGAGTACGCCCGTTCTAACAGGGTTAAAGAAGTATCTCCCCGCACACTTAACCTAGAGTTGGCCTACTTTCGTGCAGTGTTTAATGAGCTTAATCGTCTTGGAGAGTGGAAGGAGGAAAATCCCCTGAAAAATATGCGCCCTTTCCGCACTGAAGAAATGGAAATGGCCTGGCTAACTCAAGATCAAATTGCGTTACTGCTTGGAGAATGCAAGCGACATGAGCATCAAGATTTAGAAACCGTTGTAAAAATATGTCTTGCTACTGGCGCTCGATGGTCTGAGGCCGAAAGCCTGAAAAAAAGCCAGCTTGCAAAATACAAAATCACGTACACCAACACGAAGGGCAGAAGAAACCGAACTGTACCAATCAGCAAAGCTCTCTACGAGTCACTTCCTAGTGATAAAAAAGGTCGGTTATTTAGTGATTGTTATGGTGCTTTTCGGTCAGCACTGGAAAGAACTGGCATTGAGCTTCCGGCAGGGCAGCTAACTCACGTACTGCGTCACACTTTCGCCAGCCACTTTATGATGAATGGTGGTAATATTCTGGTCTTGCAACGCGTCCTTGGCCATACCGATATAAAAATGACGATGCGTTATGCACACTTCGCACCTGACCACTTGGAAGAAGCAGTAAAACTAAATCCGTTAGCTTGAGAATATAGAGGGATTACCCTCTATATTCTTACCTTATCATTTAAATTTTATTGTCAATTTTACTAATGAAAAACTCGTAAGGATTGCCACCAGGAAAATCTCTCATAACCTCTGCGATAGTACCCGCCGCACGAATGAATTCATTTTTGGCGCTGGTTATCCCTCCTTTATTAGAAAGTCTTCCAGAAACTCCAGGCTTGAGCATTGGTATATATCTGGCGAATAATTTCAAAAGATCTTTCCAAAGGAAGCAGGCTTCTTCCTTATGAATAGTTGTTTTAAATCCAATTTGATATGGAGAAAGAATTTTTTCATTGAGCAATGTTTCAAGCAGACCACTCACAGCATGAACAGTCATGAATGCACTCCCCCTTTCATTGAGGAATGATAACAAGTTTTCATCATCTACTTTCAATTGTCCTTGCTTACTGCTTTCCTGAAGTTCGGCCTTTAGAATATTAGCAGCCTCATTCAATGAATAAACAAAAAGTATGTGAGGAGCTGAAATTGTCTCATTAAAAGCTGTCTTATAATGCTCATCCAGATCCCATATTTGCATTTTATTATGATAACTATCATAAGGACTGCCATGCCAAGCTGTTAAAGCCTGTGCCGCGGTATGTGAATCTATTTTGTTTTTCTTATTTGTGAAAACATGACCACGTAGACTTCCGTCATATTCAGCAATATTCAATCTTTTAAAATCATCCCTCAGCCGTGTCTGAATATTATCGTTAGCACGAAAATCAGACTGGATAACTTTGTTTTGACTGTTGTTATATTTTGTAATAGACCTTACAGTCTCTTTATTTCCGCACTTGATAAATCTAACACCGACTTGAATTTTGGACAAATCAACAGATTGGTCCAATTCCCCAAGAGAGCCTGTTGTTTGAGCACCATTTACAATGCCTATACCTGTAATAGATTTTATGGCCGCATTATTCTCCAGCTCAAAGTCATGAACTAAGGCTGTAATTCCATTATTGAAAACAAAAAAATCATGTGGTGCCGACTGAGCGGACATTTGTATTCCAGCATTGATAACCTTGTCTGAGTCTTTATTATTTGCCCCCATAAAACCTCGAACATTAGGATTATAAAGTCCTAAATCCACATATTTCCTATAAAGTTTTGCTAGCCACTCACCGTTAACTGTGGTTATAAATGTTTCCCAAGCAGCATCCTGCATCAAGAATCCTTTACGAGGTTCTTGGAATTCGAATTTGTCCGCAACAGTGATTGCTTGTGATGACGATCGATAGAAGCTATCTAAAGTTTCTAAACCTACTTCTCTAAATTGCAATGAGATACTTTTAGCAGCCTCACCATATTGATCCAATTGAGTACGGACAGCAGCTACACAAAGCCCCATGTCTTTCTGTATCGTTACACTCTCAGGACAATTGTGAACATACCAGACATGGATTGCGCGTATAACACCATCACGAATAGCTTCTCTTGCTTCTAGAATGTGCGGTGAAACTCCTGCCGGCAACTGTGCTTCGTCAGTGGAGAGAATAACTGCCATTGCATGCCCGAGATCAGTTCCTTTATTACCTTTAGCGCTAGGTCTAAGAGCTTGAGATTGATAGGCTTGGCAGACAACAATAATGCCCATGTCCCTATTAACATAGAGAACATCTATCTTAGCATCACCGCCACCGCCAGTTACAGCAGGCATTAAAGTTGCTATCGGATCATCAATTCCAAAACAAAGCTCTATTCCAAAAGCCGCGATTTTGTTTTCCAGAAATGGGTCAAGATCATCACGCTGTTTTAAGGCCTGCATGAATTGACTATCATCAAAAGATGAGTACGGCATACTGTATGATATCCTTATGAACATGCGGTAAATACGTTTAGTTTCAATCTATAACGTACATCGACGCAACCTCAAAAAAGCGATCTGCTTCACGATTTTTCTGAATGGCGATGAAGTGGCGGTGAAGATGGCAATTATTGGCAAACAAAGGCAAATATTGGCAAACTATGTCAATGATAAATAACGCAAACTATTGATTTTCTGTTGTTCTGTTAGGAACTCATAATCGCTTGGTCGCTGGTTCAAGTCCAGCAGGGGCCACCAAATTTTAGCTTTAGAATCATCCAGTTAAGCCACTCAATTGAGTGGCTTTTTTGTAAGTAATCCACCACACGTAGCCCGGCCTGTCGCTTCCCCTCACAAACCCTAAAAACTAAAGAAATCCCCCATCGCGCCGATCATCATCCGTGTGTATTATTTCCTGTAGCTTTTACAACAACTAACCTTATCTCAAATACTTAAGCGCCAGAGCGAAAGGCATCATGAGCACACCGATCAAACGGCTAGAAATCATTAAAAATGCCATTGAGCTGGAAGATGACGACATCATCCGGAGCCAGCTGAAACGTCTCAAAGAGAAAGCCTTTGACGATGATCTCCTGTCCATCGTCGCGGCGCTTGAGCAGAAAAACTACACCGCAGCCCTTCGCGCTATCACCGCCTGGCTGCAAAGCCAGCGCGCCGTTACCCCGTGGCGTGACCCACAGCTGGCGGCCAGCAAGCTGGAGCTGAAAGCCCTGGAAGAGCGTCTGCGCGATCTGATTGATCGCCGTAACGCCCGGGTACAGCAGCTTGATGAGTTCAACGATCTCTATTTCTCCCGCCTCGGGCCGTTGATGCAGCAGATCCTCGCCCTGCGTAAAACGCTGGCGGAGCTTAACCTGCGTCGTCAGCAGGCGGAGACGCGTCGTCGGGAAGAGGATTACCGCCGCTGCCAGGACTATATGGCGCAGGCCGTAGAGGTTCTGACAACGCTCACCCGGCGCTGGCGAGATCTGCCTGCGGATTCCGTTCAGGCGGCAGAGGCGCGCAAACAACTTCAGCAGCAAAGCAATCTGATTGCCAACCTGCTGGCCGAAGCAATGGAGCTGGAGACCGGTTTAACGCGTGAGGAAGAGCCGGCACGTCAGGCGCGCGATGAGGCCAACGAAGAGTACAAGAAGTATCGCGAAAAGCATCATGATGCCGAAGTTCGCCTGCGTAAAGGCAAGGATCTCTCAGAAGAGGATCGGAACGAGCTGAAGCGGCTCTGGCGTCAGGCGAGCAAGCTATGCCACCCGGATCTGGTTGCCGATGATTTAAAAGAGGAAGCCAACAGGATGATGGTGCAACTCAACCAGGCCAAACAGCGCGGCGACGTGAAGGCCATTCGCTCGCTGGTCGCCCGTCTGCAACAAGGATTCGAACCGATGATGGCAAGCGACAGGCTGAACGACCTGGAACGTATTCGTAAAAAGATGGCGCAGGTGCGTGAGCAAATCGACACTCTGGTGAACGAGCTGGCAGAGCTGGAGAAGGAAGAGTCCTGGCTGCTCGTCTCGTCGCTCAGCAATATGGAAGCCTACTTTGCCCAGCAGGAGAAAGCGCTGAAAGAGGTATGCGCCTCGCTCGAACATCAGGTGAGCGAAGCGCAGCTGGATCCCGCTGCCTGATTATTTGGCGTGCCAGTACGCGCTGGCACGCACCAGCTGCGGGTCAATTGCGTCGTTTTCAAACTGACGGCTCAGGCGTTTCACCACCTTCCCCTCCCCGGTCAGCCAGATAAAGTAATCCTCTTCCGGCACGGCCAGCGCGGCAAGATGGTCGGCCACCGCCTGCTCGTTGTGGCCGATAACCCAGGTGATGTTGAACCCGCTCAGGTGCGCCAGATAGTCCTCATACGCCGCATCGCCCACGGTGACAATGGCGTGGATCGCCGGGCGAACAGGCAGTTTTGCGATGCCTTCTAAACGGCGGCGCAGCGCGGGCATCCCCGACTCGTCGCACACGTACAGCTGCCAGGCGTAATCTTCCGGCACCACCAGCGAACCGCGCGGCCCGCCGATGGTCAGCTTGTCGCCCACCTTAGCCTCTACCGCCCAGTTGCTGGCAATGCCGCCATCATGAACGAAGAAATCGAGCGCCAGCTCATGTTTTTCGTCATCGTACAGCGGGGTATAGTCACGTGCCTGCGGACGCGCGCCGTCGCCCCAGTCGATGCCTTCATCGGTCACCACAGGCGGCACGAAAGTGGTGCCCGGTGCCGGGAAAAAGACTTTGGTATGGTCGTCAAAGCCGCGAGAGCTAAAGCCCTCCAGCGCCTCGCCGCCTAGCACAATGCGCTGAAATCCTGCGCTGACTCGCTCAGTGCGCAGCACGTTCAGCTCACGAAAACGCAGGTCATTGCGGACACGTTGAGGGTAACGGGTAGATGCCATGTTGATGCCCTTCTCAGGTGAATACGATATATCGGAATGAATTCTTAATGATAATGATTGCTATTAACTAAGAAATCAAGATTTTTTAGATTGCATCTGAATATATCTTAGATATAGTTTAGATATATCAAATTAAGGAAAAAACATGCGACACGAACACGACGGCGGCGGACGCCGGCCACGATTTTTTGGCCATGGCGATTTGCGGCTGGTGATCCTGGATATCCTGACCCGCAACGCGAGCCATGGTTACGAACTGATCAAAGAGATCGAAAACCTGACTCAGGGACATTACACGCCAAGCCCTGGCGTGATCTATCCGACGCTGGATTACTTGCAGGATCAGGCGCTTATCACCATTACCGAAGAAGAGAACGGCCGTAAGCGGATTGCGATTAACGCCGCCGGAGAACAGTGGCTGGAAAATAACCGGGAACAGCTGGAGCAGATCCAGACGCGTATCAAGGCGCGCTCCGTCGGTTTCCAGCTGCGCAAAAACCCGCAGATGAAGCGGGCGCTGGATAACTTCAAAGCGGTACTGGATCTGAAGGTTAATCAGGGAGAGCTCAGCGACGCGCAGTTGAAACAGATTATCGGCGTGATTGACCGCGCGGCGCTGGAGATCTCCCAGCTGGATTAAGCCAGCACGCCGTCGCTCACGCGGAACACGCGGACCAGCTCTTTCAGGTGCATGGCCTGTTCGTTAAGGGATGCCGCCGCCGCAACGGACTCCTCCACCAGCGCGGAGTTCTGCTGGGTGGTGGCGTCTATCAGGCCAATCGCGCTGTTGATCTGCGAGATGCCTTCCGTCTGTTCGTGGCTGGCCTGGCGAATCTCACGCAGGATTACGTCCATCTCCTCTACGTTGCCGACCATGCCGTTGATAAGCCCGCTGGCCTTCTCCACAAGGTTCATGCCGTCCTGCGTCTGGCTTGTGGAGCTTTCAATCAGCTGGCGGATCTCACTCGCAGATGTTGCACTTTTCTGCGCGAGCTGGCGTACCTCGCCCGCCACCACCGCAAAGCCACGACCATGCTCACCCGCGCGCGCCGCTTCGACCGCCGCGTTCAGCGCCAGAATATTAGTCTGGAAGGCAATGGCGTCGATCAGGTCGATAATGTCGGACATCCTGTTCGATGTTTCGTTAATCAGGCGCATCTTGCTGGTGACCTGCTTCATCATCTCGCCGTTGTTTTTGACCACAGCAGCCGCATCGGCAGACAGGTTCGTCGCTTCTCCGGTGTGGGACGCGGTGTTCTTCACCGTAGCGGTGATTTGCTCCATCGACGCGGCCGTTTGTTCAACGGAACTGGCCTGCTCCTCCGTGCGGGCAGCCAGATCCTGGTTGCCCGCGACAATCTGCGCGGCGGCGCTGGAGATGTTTTCCGATCCGGTTTGCACCTGCTGCACAATCTCCAGCAGGCGCGTTTTCATCTCCATCAGTGCGGTGAGTAGCAGTCCGGTTTCATCTTTACCGTGCGAGGTAATGCTGCCGGTGAGATCGCCATCGGCAATGGCCTCCGCAAAATTCACCGCGTCGTTCAGCGGTCGGGTAATGGATCGCACAATGAACCAGCCAGTCAGGCTGGCTGCCGCGACGCTGAAAAGCGTAATCAGGACCAGCAGGAGACGATTGGTGCGGAAATCGCCTTCCACCTGCTCGCCCGCACTCTGCATTTCATGGTCCTGGATCGCAATCAGCGCCTGCACTTTCGCTTTATAGGACTGTTGCAGATTCAGGGTGTTGGTCATCATTTCGTTTATCGCGCCCGCACGGTCGTTATTCTGCACGGCCTGCAAAATGCGGTAGCGCGAGTCAAGATATTGCTGGCGTACGCCGTGGATATCGGCCAGCACCTGTTGGGATTTTTTATCCTTGAGAGCGTTGTCCAGCTCGCTCAGGATTGCGGAGATGCGGTCGCTGATCGCCTTCAGACGCTGCTCTGATTGCGCCGTGTACGTCCCCTGTTCGTCCAGCAGCATGAGCTGCTGCGTGCTTATAAATTCCTGGAAGTTGTCGATTAACTGGTTCGCTTTTACCGTCGTTGGATAGTCGCTGGTAAGGATGGTTTGCATTCCATTGTTTGCCCGATTCAGGCTCATCAGAGACAAGCTTGCGCTGACGACCATCAGGACAATAAATAATCCAAACGCCAGAAATAATTTCGTGCCGATCTTTACGTCATGTATGAACATATTTACCCCATCGATGTGATTATTTCTCAGACGATCGCTGTTATCGACAGAAAACACGCTAACTTTATGACTTTGATCGTTTTTTTATTTTTCACTCTCAATGAATCTGGATCATAACAATTAAAAACCGGGCGCTTTTTTTAGTTACTTAATATTTCATTAACAACATAACTTATTCTGAAAAACAAAAAAGCCGTTTACCCAGTAGGAATAAACGGCTTTATCGAAGCATGCATTTCTTAATGCAGCACGGTAACCGCATCTTCAAGGCGTCCGGCCCGGTGCTTAACCATCGCGGAAATCTGCGCGCTCTCTTCGACCAGGTCAGCATTTTTCTGCGTAATGCTGTCCAGCTCTGCCACAGCACGGGTCAGCTCTGTCAGGCCTGTCGCCTGCTCTGAGGTGGCGTGACTGATCTGCGCGATGAGCTGCGTGACGTTTTTCACCTGCTCGACAATATCATCCATGGTACGTCCCGCGGCGTGGACCTGCTCGGCGCCCGACTGCACTTTGCTGGCGCTGGCGTCGATCAGCTTGCGAATATCGTTAGCCGCGTTCGCGCTGCGGCTGGCAAGATGACGCACTTCGCCCGCCACCACCGCAAAGCCTTTCCCCTGCTCGCCCGCGCGTGCCGCCTCAACCGCGGCGTTCAGCGCCAGAATATTGGTCTGGAAGGCGATGTCATTGATAAGCGAGGTAATAGAGCCAATGCGCTGGGTACTGTCGGCAATGTCATCCATGGTTTTCACCACGGTCTGCATCACGGTGCCCCCCTGCGTGGCCGCGCTGCTGGCGGCCATCGATAGCTTGTCGACTTCGGCTGCGGTCTCAGAGTTACTCTGCACCGACGCCGCCATCTGGTTCATTGTTGCCACGGTCTGCTGCACGTTAGCCACGGTCTGGCGCGTGCGGTCGTTGAGATCTTCATTGCCCTGCGCCAGCCTGTCGCTGCCGTCGCGCACGCTCACCACCTGGCTGGAGACGTCGTTGATCAGCCAGCGGCACATCAGCCCCAGCTGTCCGACGGCCCGCAGCGTTAGCCCCAGTTCATCGCTGCGGTTAAGATGCTGCACGCTGTTACGCTCTCCTGTAGCGACCCTGAGCGCCTGCCGTGCGACGTTTTCCACCGGGCGGACAATCTGTTGCTCAAACACCAGGGTGCCAAGCAGCATCACCACGGCTGCTGCCGCCAGCGAAGCCCAGCCCGCGGCACTGGCAACCAGCGTTGCGGCCATCACCGCGAAAAGTACCGCCATTACGCTACGCACGCGCCAGCGCAGCGGCATCGCCGGTAATTTGCCGAGCCAGCCTTTGCGTACCACCAGCCCTTTATGAATGCGTTTTTTGCAGCGTCCTTCGTTGAGCGCCTTATAAAGCGGCTCCACCGCGGCGACCTCGTCCTGCGTGGCGCGGGTACGAATGGACATATAGCCCGTCATCTGGCCGTTACGCACCATTGGTACCGCATTGGCACGTACCCAATAGTGATCGCCATTTTTACGTCGGTTTTTGACAATCCCGCTCCAGGGTTCGCCCTTTTGCAGCGTGTACCACATGTCGGCAAAAGCCGCTTTCGGCATATCCGGATGACGCACAATGTTGTGCGGTTGCCCGAGCAGCTCCTGGAGCGTAAAGCCGCTCACTTGCACAAAGGTGTCGTTAGTGTGGGTCATGTAGCTGTGGAGGTCGGTGGTCGACATAAGCGTGGTGTCATCGTCCAGCGGATATTCATTCTGGGTGACATAGTCAGGAGAGGACATAGTGGGCATCCCTTGCAGGTTATTTGAATGTTAATTTTGTGGCTTATGTTTTTTCGGCGATAAAAAATTTATCTTTAGTTGTTAAATATGATTGAGATCGCAAATCTCGGTTAAACCGCACTTTTCGTGCGTTTTTCTAATTAATTGATTTAAAATACTTTCGGCATGAAACTACCTACAAAGCATGATACCCCGGTGCACACTTAAGGCGCATTCCCTGCCCTGGAGCAGTGCAATTGACGACACCCCATCCCCGGCTCGTTATCCCTTATCCCGTGCGGCGCGCGATGGCATGATTAAATATTGTGCAACTTTGATTTCACCTGGCGTTTATCCCGATTTTTGTTAAGGCATCTGAGGTGGCGTAATCCCTGCAATACTTAACTCAGTATCATGTGATACGCGATCCCCGGGAGCATATTTTGAACAGGTTACCTTCCAGCGCCTCGGCTCTTGCCTGTACCGCGCACGCACTGAATCTCATTGAGAAGCGAACGCTTGATCATGAGGAGATGAAACAACTTAACCGTGAGGTCATTGATTACTTTAAGGAGCATGTGAATCCAGGTTTTCTGGAGTATCGCAAATCTGTTACCGCCGGCGGGGATTACGGAGCCGTAGAGTGGCAAGCGGGCAGTCTGAATACGCTTGTCGACACCCAGGGACAGGAGTTTATCGATTGCCTGGGTGGTTTTGGTATTTTCAACGTGGGGCACCGTAATCCAGTTGTGGTTTCCGCCGTACAGAATCAACTTGCGAAACAACCTCTCCATAGCCAGGAACTGCTCGATCCGCTTCGCGCCATGCTCGCGAAAACGCTGGCAGCCTTAACGCCCGGTAAGCTGAAATACAGCTTCTTCAGCAACAGCGGCACCGAATCGGTCGAAGCGGCGATTAAACTCGCCAAAGCGTACCAGTCGCCGCGCGGGAAATTTACCTTTATCGCCACCAGCGGCGCGTTCCACGGGAAATCCCTGGGCGCACTGTCGGCGACCGCTAAATCAACCTTCCGCAAACCGTTTATGCCGCTGCTGCCGGGCTTCCGCCACGTGCCATTTGGCGACATCAACGCCATGCGCACCGTGCTGAGTGAATGCCGTAAAACCGGCGACGACGTGGCGGCGGTGATCCTGGAGCCGATTCAGGGTGAAGGCGGCGTGATCCTCCCGCCGCAGGGCTATCTGCCCGCCGTGCGTCAGCTGTGCGATGAGTTTGGCGCGCTGCTGATCTTCGACGAAGTGCAGACCGGGATGGGGCGCACCGGCAAGATGTTCGCCTGCGAGCACGAGAACGTTCAGCCGGACATTCTGTGCCTGGCGAAAGCGCTCGGTGGCGGCGTGATGCCGATTGGCGCAACGGTCGCCACTGAGGAGGTCTTCTCGGTGCTGTTCGATAACCCGTTCTTACATACCACCACCTTTGGCGGTAACCCGCTGGCCTGTGCGGCGGCGCTGGCCACCATCAACGTGCTGCTGGAGCAAAACCTGCCCGCGCAAGCGGAGCAGAAAGGCGACATGCTGCTGGACGGCTTCCGTCAGTTGGGCCGGGAATATCCGGATCTGGTACAGGATGCGCGCGGGAAAGGGATGCTGATGGCGATTGAGTTCGTTGATAACGAAACCGGTTATAGCTTCGCAAGCGAGATGTTCCGCCAGCGGGTACTGGTGGCGGGAACGCTTAACAACTCGAAAACCATCCGCATTGAGCCACCGTTGACGCTTACCATTGAGCAGTGTGAGCAAGTGCTGAAGGCGGCGCGTAAAGCGCTGGCGGCATTACGTATTGCCGTAACATCCGCCTGAACATTTATTTTTCCTGCCCTTTTAGCAGTATCAGGGCGATATGCAAAGAAATCCCTGGGATACGCCAGGGATTTCTTTATGCAGTCAGACTGAGGAATAATGTGCATAAGTGCAAACACGGTTCATCATATAAATTTAAAATATTTCTTTATGTAATATCAGATTGTAAAAGCAGCCGGATAATAACACCACCGCATTCCCAACGCATGTCCGAATAATGACAGCCGTAACGTCTTGCATTATTAACAAAACCACGATGACATTCATCGCAGACATTAATAAAACCGACCAGCGAATAGAAATGCGGTTCTGACGGCGTGCAATATCATTCAAACAAATAAATTATGAGTTAATTTTATATTTAGTAAAACTAATAAAACATCAACCCATTATCACATTGATATAATATTATTTAATCCGTAGAATCCCCTCATTCATCAGCGCAGTGGCGGATGATATAAAACCAGTAACAACGCCCTGGGTAAAAATAATATATTAATCTAAAAACATATCCTATACCACTGCCTCGAAAAAAGATTCACGTGACATTGTGAATATATTATTTCAATTGACAGCATGATGTTTATCTAAAAAGGATTTGTATGAAAAAGCAAGTTATAGCAATGGCTGTTGCCGGCGCGCTGGCTGGTGGCATGGCAATTAATGCGCAGGCCGATACCGTTACCGTTTCCGGCGGGACCGTCAACTTTGTCGGCCAGGTGGTAAACGCCGCCTGTTCCGTCGCGGCTGACTCCGTAGACCAGACCGTTACCCTGAGCCAGGTGCGTACCGTCAAGCTGACAACGGTCGGCATGCAGGCCAACCAGAAAGAAGATTTTAAAATCGTTCTGGAAGATTGCGACGCCACCGTTAGCCAGAATGCCGCCGTGATCTTTAACGGCCAGCAGGACCCTGCTGTAGAAGGCAGCCTGGCGAACACCGCTGGCGCAGGCTCGGCCAAAAACGTTGCGCTGCAACTGTTCGGGCCGGACGGCCAGGCGCTGAACATTGGCGATACCTCCTCCAACGTTAAGCTGATCAACGGCGAAAACATCATCCCGCTGAGCGTGGATTACGTGGCCACAGGCGCGGCCGAGCCGGGCAACGTCTCCTCCGTCGCAACGTTCCAGATGGTTTATTCCTGATTCGTTAGCCGATCTCGCTTCTTCGCCTGCGGGCGGAGAAGCGTTGTCCGGCAAGCGTTAGAGAGTTCGCAATGCAGCAATCCATAAATCGGGCGCTGCTGATAGCCGGCACTGCGCTTTTTGCCGTATTGCCAGCCGCGGCAAAGGACGATGGAAGCGTGACCTTTCAGGGTCAGGTCGTCAATGCGGCCTGTTCCGTCAGCATGGATTCCCAGGATCAAATCGTGCATATGGGACAGGTACGCAATAGCCAGTTCATCGCCGCCGGTGACTGGGCCAAACCGGTACCCTTCTTCATCACGCTGGAAGCATGCGACACCAGCGTAAGCCAGCGCGCCGGGGTGCTGTTTAGCGGCGAGTCTGACGGCAACGATCCCCAGGTTTTTCGCGCGGGCTATGGGCCTGGCGCCGCCACCGGGATTGGTATCGGTCTATTCGATGCGATGGGGAACCTGGTAAAGCCAGACACCGCGCCCCCCTGGTACAGACCTTTGCAGGACGGTGAAAACCGGCTGAGCTATATCGCCAGGTATCGCGCCACCGAAGATAGCGTCAACGCTGGTACCGCGAACGCGCAGGTCTGGTTCATCGTTTTTTACCAATAACTGACTCACAGGCAAGAAGCCTGACACATGAGAAACTGAGGGAACAATGCGTATCATTACATCACGCTGTAAACTGACTCGTCTGATAGCTGGCGCGCTAACGGCTCTGTTCGCGATGGGGATGGCCGGTTCTGCCAGCGCAGGCGGTATCGCGCTCGGGGGAACCCGGGTGATTTATCCCCAGGGTGATAAGCAGGCTTCATTAGCCATTATTAACTCTTCAACGAATACCACTTTTTTAATTCAGAGCTGGGTGTCCAACGCCGAAGGGGCAAAATCAGCGGATTTTGTCATTACGCCGCCGCTGTTCGTTATCCATCCTAAAAAAGAGAATACCCTGCGTATTATGTACGTGGGCCCCGATCTGCCTGTCGATCGTGAAAGCGTTTTTTATCTGAACAGCAAAGCCATTCCTTCCGTCGAGAAAAATAAGCTTTCCGGTAATACGCTACAAATTGCCACCCAGAGCGTTATTAAACTTTTTATCCGGCCGAAAAAATTGCCGTCGCTCTCTATTGATGCGCCCAAAACATTAACCTGCTCAGTCACCAATGGAAAAGTCACTATTACCAATCCATCGCCTTATTACGTTTCGTTGGTTCAGTTTTTCGTCGGCAACACGCAACTGGCAAATAACATGGTAGCACCCAAAAATAACCTGGTGGTGGAGATCCCCGGTGGCGGCACTGGCAGCGTGAGGTTTCAGACCGTTAATGACTTTGGTGCCAACACGCCCGTTCAGTCATGCGCGAAATAAGTCGTATACGGCGTTACGTATGACGTTTTGTCATTAAAAGCCTCGCAGGTAAGGGAAGACATGAAGCGTGTTCAGCCACGAAGATTTAACGCGCTCGTCAGAGCGTCGCTAACGCCGCTGGCGTTGACGATTGCGGGACTCCTTTCGTCCATCACCGTGCGCGCGGAGTATTTTTTTAACCCGGCATTTTTGTCGAGCGATCCTTCCGCCGTGGCGGATCTCTCCCGTTTTTCAACAAATGGCCAGGCGCCGGGCGTCTATCGCGTGGATCTCTGGCTGAATGGAACATTTGTCACCACCCGCGATATCAACTTTATCGCCAGAACCGTAACGGACGGAGCCGTACAGGGCGACGACACGGGGCTAATGGCCTGCCTGACGCCCAAAGCGTATGAAAACCTGGGCGTCAACGTTCAGGCATTCCCGGCGCTGGCCGCCGCGAAAGCCGACAGCTGCGTGGACATTGCCGCCATTATTCCGGCCGCTGCCACTCTCTTTAATTTCGAACAGCAGCGTCTGGAAATCAGCATTCCGCAGGCCGCATTACGCAACAACGCGCGCGGCTATATCCCGCCAGAGCAGTGGGATGAAGGTATTAACGCTCTGCTGCTGAACTATAACTTTAGCGGCTCATACAGCCGCGATCGCAGCGAAAACGGCACAACCCACAAAAGCTATTTCCTCGGCCTGAACAGCGGGGTGAATCTTGGTGCGTGGCTTCTGCGGGACTACTCGACGTGGAACTACTATAACAGCGACGAGAACCGCCATAGCGAATGGGAACATATCAACACCTATCTTGAGCGGACGGTGATTCCGCTAAAGGGCAGACTGACGGTGGGCGATAGCTATACCTCGTCGGAAATTTTCGACAGCCTTCCCTTTCGCGGCGCGCAGATCGCCTCGGACGACAACATGCTGCCAGACAGCATGAAAGGCTTTGCGCCCACCATTCGCGGGATTGCCAAAAGCAACGCGCAGGTCACCATCAAGCAGAACGGCTATAGTCTTTACCAGAGCTACGTTCCGCCCGGCGCCTTCGCCATTAACGATCTCTTCCCAACCTCCTCCAGCGGCGACCTCACGGTGGAAGTGAAGGAGACGGACGGCAGTATCTCCCGCTATTCCGTTCCTTACTCCGCCGTACCGCTCCTCCAGCGCGAAGGGCGGGTGAAGTATGCCCTGACGGCGGCACAGTACCGCAGCAATAACGGTCAGCAGGACGAGGTGAATTTTGCCCAGGGCACGCTGATTTGGGGGCTACCGCAGGGCGTAACCGTCTATGGCGGCTCACAGCTTTCCGGCGATTATCACGCGCTGGCTCTTGGCGCTGGCCTCAATATGGGCAACTTTGGCGCCGTCTCTCTCGACGTTACCCACGCGCGCAGTACGCTGGCCGACGACACCAGCCATACGGGGCAGTCTCTTCGTTTCCTGTATGCCAAATCCCTCAACAAGATGGGTACGAACTTCCAGCTGCTGGGCTACCGCTACTCCACGTCCGGGTTCTATAACCTGGATGAGACAACCTACACACATATGCAGGGCTATACGGGCGATGCGGAGCAGGATGACGCGAATGAGGCCACGAACTGGCTGGACTACTACAACCTCAACTGGACTAAACGCGGCAAGCTTCAATTCAATATTTCGCAGCAGCTAGGCGGGCTCGGCTCGCTGTTCGTGACCGGAAGCCAGCAGAGCTACTGGCACACGGACGACAAAAACACGCTCGTCCAGGTGGGATACAGCGGTACCTGGGCCGGGATCTCATACAGCCTGACCTACAACTACAACAAATCGCCGGGCATGTCGGATAGCGATGAGATTTATGCGATTAACCTTTCCTTCCCGCTTAGCCAGTGGCTTTCACCTGCCAATGACGTCAGTCAGAAGCGGAACTACGCCTATGCCACCTACGGCATGAGCGCCAATAAACATGGAGAAACATCTCAGAACGCGGGGATTAACGGCACGCTGCTGGCGGAGAACAACCTTAACTACAGCGTGCAGGAAGGTTATGCCAGCCAGGGGGCTGGCTCGCAAGGTTCCGCCAGTCTGGAATACGATGCCGCCTACGGCAACGCCAGCCTGGGCTACAACTACAGCGATAACGGCGATTATCGGGAAGTGACCTACGGCCTGAGCGGAGGCGTGGTAGCCCACCGCAACGGCATCACCTTAAGCCAGCCACTGGGTGATACCAACGTGCTGATTGCCGTACCGGGCGCGGCGGACGTCAGCGTCGAGAATGAACCCGGTATCCATACCGACGGACGCGGCTATGCGGTGGTGCCTTACGCCTCGGCATACCATCTGAACAGGATGGCGCTGGACATTAACTCCCTCTCAGACGCCATGGATATCGATGATGCCGTCACCAGCGTGGTGCCGACCCATGGCGCCATTGTGCGCGCCACGTTTAACGCCCGCCTGGGCGCACGCGCGCTGGTAACGCTGCGCTACCACGGCAAGCCGGTGCCGTTTGGCGCCATGGTTTCCCGCGACGATAACGGCAGCGACACCATCGTAGGCGAAGAAGGCGAAACCTACCTCTCCGGCCTGAGCCAAAAGGGAGTGTTGAAGGCGCAATGGGGAGAAGGGGCGGATAAGCGCTGTACGGCCAACTACCACTTACCTGAAAGCAAACAGCCGCTGCTGCGGATCACCATGGAGTGTTCATAAATGAAATTAAGGATGATGCTTCTCTCTGCCGCTGGGCTACTTTTTTCGCTGAGCAGCCTGGCCGCAACGTGCAAAAACGCTAACGGCGGAATTTCCATGGTGAATTACGATCTGACCACCACGCTCACCACGGATCAAAACATCAAGGGCAACGGTACAGAGCTGAACCGAACCCAGGATATCCACGTCAACGCCACCTGTCCCCCAGGCAACTGGGAGAAGCGCACCTATCGTACCTATATCTCACCTTTCCCCGTGGTCAAAACGGAAGGCGAGTGGAAATATTTACAGCTTGATCCGGATTATATTATCGGTGCGATGAAAATCCATGATGCCACCATCGGCGATTTTTATCCGCCGGTGGAGTATGTCCACATGGGGGGGCACGAAGAGGTGGATACGGGCGGCGTCTTCCCGGTGAACGACAGCAATCTGACCTTCAAAATACAGATTGTCAGGCCGTTCATCGGCTCGGTCGTGATCCCGCCGAAACTGATGTTTAACGTCTATGTCACCACGACGGAAAATGACCGGCCCACCGTAATCGTTTATCAGATCACCTACAGCGGCGTAATAACCGTCCCGCAAAACTGCGTGATTAACGCCGGGCAAACCGTCACCGTCGATTTTGGGGCACTCTACCACGGCGATTTCACCCAGGCCGGACAGCGACCCGACAGCGTAGCGCCAAAAACCTTTACCGTGCCGATCGAATGCAACGCTGATGTCAACTCACCGGCGCAGCTCACCCTGCGGGTACAGGGGACGGCAGACGCTCGTTTCGCCAACGCGCTGGCGACGGATAACCCGGACGTGGCCGTCGTCGTGACCAGCCCGCAGGGCGAGATCCTGCGGCCAAACGTGTTCTCAAGCAGCGTCCCCTTTACCACGGATACGTCAGGACGCGCGGACGTGACGCTGCAAGCCTACCCCATCAGCACCACCGGGCAGTCGCCAGAGCTGGGCGTCTTCAGGGCGCTGGCGCTGTTACGCATTGATTTCGCCTGAGGAAGCGTAATGACCATTTCATGGAAAAACACCGTATGGCTGAGCGTGGCCCTGTTAAACCCGCCGCTGGTGAAGGCTGACGACACAAGCTTTAACGTGCAGTTTATCGGCACCATCGTTGGGGAATCCTGTAACGTCGATACTAACAGCGCAGAGCAAACGATCGACCTGGGTGAATTTACGACAGAGGAATTTCCGCGCGTGGGTGCCACGACACCGGAAAAGCAGTTTGCCATCACGCTCAAAAACTGCACCCGCGCAATCGGCGGCACGACCGTCTGGTTTACCGGCGACGCGGACGCCAACGATCCCACGCTGCTTGCCCTCTCAGATACGGGAAAAGGGACGCAGCACATGATGGCGACCGGACTGGCAGTCGAGCTGCTCGACTGCGCGCGGGCGTCTGTCCCGATCAATAATACCGAGTCGCCGCTATATCCCCTGCTGCCGGGCGATAACACACTGACCTTCTTCCTGCGCTATAAATCTACGCTGCCGACGGTCACCACCGGCAACGCCACCGCCGTGATGTATTTCGATCTGCTTTACCAGTAAGGAGACAGAATGACGATCCTGAACAGGTTATTTATCTGTTGCGCGCTGCTGTTGTCAGGCAAGACGCTCGCCCATGACGGCACGGTCTATATTACCGGCGTGGTGAAAGGCAAAACCTGTATTGTCTCCCCCGGCTCGGAACAGCTGGTAGTGGAGATGCATGATGTGGCGGCCCGCCAGCTGGCCGGGCAAAAAAACGAAACGCCCTATGAGCCGTTCACTATTAACCTTGAAGCCTGCGGCGCCGGGTTATCCGCCGTCAGCACCCATTTTGAAGGCACGCCGGACGGTAACAATAGCGATCTGCTGGCCCTGACCGGCGGGCCGGACTATGCAACCGGCGTGGCTATCGGCCTCTATAATCCTGATAAATCGCTGATCGCCATGGGGGATGAAAGCCTGCCGTTCGCGCTAAGCAATGACCAGACCACCCTGGCGCTGCATTTTTACGCCCGCTACCTCGCCGTGACGAACGCCGTTACGCCGGGGGTGGCTAACGCTGCCGCCACCTTTGTGCTGACCTATGCGTGAGGCCAGCCTGCTGAAAAAAGCGGGGATAGCCCTGCTGACCGCCGCGTCTTTCTGGCTCTTGCCTGCTCAGGCCGGGGTGGTGATTGGCGGCACGCGGTTTGTTTATCCTCAGGATCAGCGCGCTATCAGCGTCACCGTGCGCAATAAGTCCTCGCTGCCGTATCTGATTGGCACAAAAATTTATCGCGGCGGCCGATGGCCGGGGGCGCAGCAGCCCCCCGAAGCGGCCACCGCGTGGTTTACCGCGACGCCGCCACTTTTTGCACTCCAGCCCGGACGTGAGAATAAGATCCGTCTGTTTCGCGCCGATGCGCCGCTTCCTGCCGATCGCGAAACGCTTTTCACGCTAAGCATTGCCTCCATTCCGGCCAGCCAGCGTCACAGCGATAACGTTCAGATGGCGGTACGTTCCAGCATGAAGTTTATCTATCGCCCGGAGGGGCTTCAGGGCGAACCGGCGCTGGCCTATCGTCAGCTACGCTGGCAGCTGACCGCCGACGGGCTGACGGTTGAAAACCCGTCGCCTTATTACGTCACGCTGTATCAGCTTTCCGTTAACGGAACGCGGGTGGATAACGCCGGCGTTGTCGCCCCTCTGAGCCAGCGACAAACGGACTGGTGTAAAGGGACTGCCAGGTGCCAGCTCACCTGGCAGTCGCTGAGCGACGAGGGGCGGATATTGCCCTCGATCGCCCGCACGGTGAAATAATTGCTCGCGGGGGTATCCTGGCAGCGGACCGACACTAGCGGTGAAACTCCGCTACCGTCATGGTAAAGCGCAGCACTTTTTCTCCCTCATTGGCATAGCCGTGCGCCGCTTCCGTTTTCGCTACCGCCGACGCGCCAGCATTAACCTGTACCACCGTCTCGTCCACCGTCAGGGTTAACATGCCTTCGTTCACGTGCAGCAGCTCAAAGGTTCCCGCCGGATGCCCCGAAGAGGTAAAGCGCTCTCCCGGCTGCATCTCCCACTGCCACAGCTCAATCATGTCCGGGCCTGCGGTGCCTGCCAGCAATCTGGCATAACCGCCCTGTGCGCCCTGCCACAGAACCGGGATCGCCTCTTCCTGAATAATGTGTACCTGCGGCTCGCTGGAGACGTTAACGATGTCTGCCACCGAGACGCCAAGCGCGGCGGCCAGTTTGCACAGAATGGCAATGCTGGGGTTGGCAGCCCCTTTTTCGATCTCCACCAGCATGCCTTTGCTGACGCTGGCGCGGCGGGAAAGCTCGTCCAGCGACAGCTTTTTCTCTTTCCGCCAGCTGCGGATACGGTTCGCCACGGCCAGGCTTACCTGGGCAACATCGGCGCCCGCATCGGTCATTATATTGACTTTATCAGTCATTGGTCACTACCATGGTATAAAACAGTCAATACAGGATTATTTATGTCTCTTGTAACACCGTCAATAGATTCGCGTCTTGTCGGGATCGCGCCCGGCTTTCGGGCGTTGAGCATTCAGGTTGAAGCCGCCCCGATTACCCAACCGGAGGTTGCGCCCGCCGCGCTGGCGCGGGCCTGCCAACAGATGCTCAATGATGATCTGCCCTGGGCAGAAAATCACCTCGCCGCCTGGGATGAGGTGTTTAAAGCCTTTGGTGCAAAACCCAAACGTACGCCCTGCTCGGCCTCGGCCCTGCGCAAGCGCGTGATGAGAGACGGTTCGCTGCCGCCGCTCGACCCGGTGGTGGATGTCTATAATGCCATCAGTATCCGCTACGCTATTCCGGTAGGGGGAGAAAATCTGGCGGCTTACTCGGGAGCGCCGCGCCTGACGCTGGCCGACGGCAGCGAGCCGTTTGATACCTTTAAAGAAGGTGAGCCGGTTGTAGAAAATCCGGAGCCAGGCGAAGTTATCTGGCGTGACGATCTCGGCGTCACCTGCCGCCGCTGGAACTGGCGACAGGGGGTACGCACGCGTCTGGACAGCCAGGCGCAATCCATGTGGTTTATTCTCGAAAGCCTGCCGTCGATGCCGCTGGCGGCATTACAGGAAGCTGGCGATGAGCTGGTGAGCAATCTGCAAAAGCTGATGCCGGGCGCGACGGCGCGTGTTCAGTTGCTGGAGCTGGCGTGAACAACGCCGGGTGGCGCTTCGCTTACCCGGCCTACAAATACTGCATATGTAGGCCCGGTAAGCGTTAGCGCCACCGGGCAAACACCGCACCATCTCGCCCCCTAGGCCCGGTAAGCGCAGCGCCACCGGGCAAAGCCGCTACTCCGGCAACAACCCCACAAAACAGCGTTTTTTGCGCGGCTCTGACATCAGCTCTTCAAGCTTATCCACGCACGCCAGATAGTGTGGCGTTTGCTTATGCGCCAGCACCGCCGCTTCGTCTTTATAGGCTTCGTAGATAAAGAAGCGGGTTTTCACCCGCGGGTCCTGCAAGACATCAAAGCGCAGGTTTCCCGGCTCCTTGATGGCCCCCTCGTGGTTGGCGCGAAATACCTCCAGAAACTCGTCCACCCGCTCGGGTTTAATATTAATCTCCACCAGCGTCACGTTCATTTTGCTTCTCCCTGTTTCTCTTCCTGCCAGAACTGGAACGCCTCCCGGGCGCTCATGTTCTCGTGAACGACTTTCTTCACCGCCTTCAGCATGGCGAGTGGCGCGCTGGACTGGAAGATGTTGCGCCCCATGTCCACGCCGGATGCGCCCTGGTCAATCGCCCGCCAGCACATCTCCAGCGCCTCGTGCTCTGGCAGTTTTTTGCCCCCGGCGATGACGATCGGCACCGGGCAGCTGGCGGTCACTTTTTCAAAGCCCTCGTCCACGTAGTAGGTTTTGACGAACTGCGCTCCCATTTCGGCGGCGATGCGGCTGGCAAGCGAGAAATAGCGCGCGTCACGCGCCATCTCTTTCCCCACGCCCGTCACCGCCAGCGTCGGCATGCCGTAGCGCGCCCCCGCATCCACCAGCTTGATGATGTTGTTGATCGACTGATGCTCAAACGGGCTTCCGATATACACCTGCGCCGCCACCGCGCAGACGTTCAGGCGCAGCGCGTCTTCCATCGCCACCGCCACGCACTCGTTGGACAGCTCGCCCAGAATCGAGTTACCGCCGGAGGCGCGCAGCACCACCGGTTTGTTCGTGGCGGCTGGCACCTGGCTCCTGAGGATGCCGCGGGTGCACATCAGCACGTCGGTTTCACCAAACAGCGGCGCGATGGAGAGATCGATACGCTCAAGGCCGGTGGTCGGCCCCTGAAAGTAGCCGTGGTCAAAGGCCAGCATCACCGTGCGGTTGCTCTGTGGGTTGAAGATGCGCGAAAGCCTCGACTGCATGCCCCAGTCCAGCGAGCCGCAGCCCTTCAGGGTGTACGGCACATTCTGCTGCGGCGTGCCGATGCCAAAATCCTTGCCGTCTTTGATGTCATCTAAATCAGCCATTTGCTCCCCCGTCAGAAATCGTATTTGTTGATGTTCTCTTTGGTGAACACCACCCGCTCCGGCAGCAGCACGATGCCGTTGCCCTTCGCCTCATACTGGTAGCCCTGCACGCTGTTCGGCTCGACCTTCAGCGTCCCGATATCTTTCACGTCGACGCTGTCGCCAGGGTTAAGATCGCCTTTTTTCAGTAAACGATCGGCGACATTGACCGCAATTTTGCCCTGTTGCACCACATCCCACAGGCCGAAGGCTTTCACCGTGCCGCGCTCAACGTACGGGCGCATCACGTTCGGCGTGCTGAAGCCGACAATCGCCACCCCTTCCCGTTTCAGGTTTTCCGCCGCCTGTGCCGCGGCTGGCAGGGCGTTGGCGTCCGGGGCGATGATCGCATCCAGATCCGGATAGGCTTTTAAGATCCCTTCGGCGGTTTGCAGAGATTTGGTGGCGTCGTTATAGCCAAACTGGGTGGTGACGACCTGCCACTGAGGATGATCTTTCTCGATTTTGGCCTTTGCCTCTTTCACCCACTGGTTCTGGTCGGTAACGGTCGGGCTGGAGTAGAAGAACGCCACTTTCGCGTTCGGTTTGGTGACCTGTTTGCCCGCCATCTCCACCAGCAGGCCGCCGAGCTGCTCCGGCGTTCCCTGGTTGATGTAGATGCTGCGGCACTCCGGTTTGGTGTCGGAGTCCCAGGTCAGGACCTTCACGCCGCGCTGCATCGCGCGCTTTAGCGCCGGGCAGAGACCGTCCGGCGACACGGCAGAGACGATGATGGCGTTATAGCCCTGGTTGACGAAATTATTGATGAGCTGCACCTGGCCGGAGACGCTCGGCTCGGTCGGGCCGTCGTAGGTCACGTCCACGCCAAGATCTTTCCCCGCCTCTTTCGCGCCGTTGCCGCCGCTGGTGAAGAATCCCACGCCTACCAGTTTCGGGATAAAGGCAATGCGGTCCGCCGCCTGCGCCGAAGCGAAGCTGAGGGCCATTGCCAGGACGAATAGTTTTGTTTTCATCTTACGCTCCGGATAGTTTTCTGAAGAGAGAACGCACCCATTCGCGGTGCAGACTCAGCGAACGTCCCATCACCACCACAACCAGCAGCGCCCCTGACAGCGCGCTCGACACCTGGTTGGGGATGCCGACCATCTGTAAACCCTGTTGCAGGTACCCCACCAGCAGCGCCGCCAGCGCCGTACCGACAACCGAACCTGACCCGCCGTAGATATTTGCCCCGCCGAGTACGGCGGCGGTGAGCGCGGGCATGAGTAAATCGCGCCCCAGATCCGAGCGCGCGGAACCGAAATAGGAAACCATCACCAGCGCGGCAACCGCCGAGGCTACCCCCACCAGGCCGTACAGCGCGTACGGCATGCCGTTCACCGACAGCGCCGCATAGCGCGCCGCGCGCGGATTCTGGCCGATTAAAAACAGATGCCGACCAAAGCGCCCGCGGTGGGTAATCAGCCAGAAGAAAGCGGTAATCACCGCGAACAGCACCAGCGGGATCGGCAGGCCCACCACCGTGAGGTTAGTGAAGGTGGTAAAGCTGTCCGGGAAGCCGCCGATCCCCTCGTAGCCCGTCGCCCCCGCCATGCCGGAGAGCAGCAGCGCCCCGCCGCCGTAGAGGTAGAGCGTGCCGAGGGTAATGACCAACGGGCTGATGCCGGTGTAGTGGATCAGCGCCGCATTCACCAGCCCGCACAGCAGGCCGAGCAGCAGCGTCAGAGGGATGGCAACCGCCATCGGCCACCCTGCCTGCATCATCACCCCCAGCGCGATGGCGCACAGGCCGATGGTTGAGCCGAGGGAAATATCGATCCCGCCGCTGATAATCACCAGCGTAAGCGGCAGCGCCACGATGCCAATGCAGATAAAGTCGCTGGTGCTGAACAGCAGCATGTTGATATCAAGCATGCGCGGGTTGATGGCGCCGAAGAGCAGGATCTCCAGCACCAGTAAAATCAGCAGCGCGCTTTCCCAGTTAAGCCTCATTTACGCCACCTCTTTTTTGCGTTTGGGAAACGGGGTAACGTGCTTTCCCCCTTTGTTACCCGGCTGGAAACGGCTGTATTTCAGCGCCCGCTGATGCCGTGAGAGCGCCTGACGCAGCCGCCCGTCGAGCACCAGCACACCCAGCAGCACCAGCCCGGCGATAAAGTCGTTCCACCAGGCCGGGAGCCGGAACAGCACCAGCACGGTATCGATTTGGGTGAGGAAGAATGCTCCCAGCAGAGCACCGATCAGCGTGCCCGTGCCGCCCAGCAGTGAAATGCCACCGAGCACGCAGGCGGCGATGGCTTTCATCTCCAGCCCGCTGCCGGTCTGGTTGGGCACAAAGCCAATCTGCGCGGCAAACACAATCCCGGCGCAGGCCGCCAGCATGCCGTTGAGGGTAAAGGCGATCATGCGGGTGCGGTTCACCGCCACGCCCAGCTGGCGCGCGGCGGCGAGGTTATCCCCCACGGCGTAAAAATCACGTCCAAAGGCGGTGCGCGACAGCGTCCACGCGCCGATGGCCGCGATAATCAACACCAGCATGCCGAGCGGCGAAATGCCGACGGCGGCGAACTCAGAGAGAGATTTCAGCCCCGGCGGCAGCCCTTCTATCCACTTCCCGCCGGTCCACAGCAGCATCGCCCCACGATACAGCCCCAGCGTGCCGAGGGTGGCGACAATCGCCGGAATGCGCAGGCCCACCACCAGAAAACCGTTGAACGCCCCCGCCAGCGCGCCAATCGACAGCGCGAAGAGAATGGAAACGGGCAGGCTATAGCCGCTGTTCAGCGCCACGCCAACGGCGATCGCCGAAAGCCCGACGGTGGAGCCGACGGAGACGTCAATATTGCGGGTCAGCATCACCAGCGCCGCGCCGATGGCCAGCAGGATCAAGATCTGCGAGCTAGCGAATATCATCCCCAGCGTCTGTAAGCTCAGGTAGGACGGGTTCAGCGCCACCAGCACGGCAAAGAGCGCCAGAATGGCGAGAAACGCGCTCAGCTCGCGGTTTTTCAGTAAGATCTTCATGATTGCCCTCCAAACGCCAGCGCCATCATCCGGTCGAGGCTGACGGCCTGGCGCGGCAGCTCGCCGCTGAGTACGCCCTGGTGCATTACCAGCACCCGATCCGCGAGGCCGGGAAACTCATCGAGATCGCTTGAGATCATCAGCACCGCCACGTTCTGCGCCGCCACGCTTTTCAGCAGCTGATAAATATCGGCGCGCGCCGATACGTCCACGCCGCGCGTCGGTTCATCGACGATCAGCAGCAGCGGATTGGCCTCCAGACAGCGCGCCAGCAGCACCTTCTGCTGATTACCACCGGAGAGCGTGCGCACGGTTTGATCCGCATGGTTGAGCTTGATCCCCAGCGCCCGGTGATAGCGTTCCACTACCGCAGACTCCCGCTTTCGCTGCTGCCAGAGCGACGGCTCGTTCAGCGCCACGGTGTTCCAGCGGATCGGCGCGTCGAGAAACAGGCCGGACACCTGCCTGTCTTCCGGCAGATAGACCAGCCCTTTTTGCAGGCGTGAACTGACCGGATCGGCGGTGATCTCCTGGCTCTCCAGCCACACCCGCCCGCCGCGAACCGGACGCAGGCCGTAGAGCGTTTCGGCAAACTCGGTGCGCCCGGACCCCACCAGCCCGGCCAGACCGACAATCTCCCCGGCGTAAATCTCAAGGCTGAGATCGATAAAGCCCTCCCCGGTGAGCGCTTCCACGCGCAGCACGGGAAAATCCTGCGCCTGGGTGCGGCGGTTGCCCGGCAGCGCCAGCCACAGCTTTTGCGTATCGCTCAGGGATGCTTCCCGGCTTACAGGCGTCATGG
Organism: Enterobacter cloacae complex sp. 302F9; assembly: GCF_050030335.1. Classification (NCBI taxonomy): domain Bacteria; kingdom Pseudomonadati; phylum Pseudomonadota; class Gammaproteobacteria; order Enterobacterales; family Enterobacteriaceae; genus Enterobacter; species Enterobacter cloacae complex sp. 302F9. The sequence goes on from NZ_JBLGUC010000001.1 coordinate 4,124,859, forward strand.
CGGCGATCAGGGCGTTATCGTCAAAATGCGCAGTTTCGCCGCTGAGCACCACCGCGCCGTCGCGCATCACTGAGACGTGACTCGCCAGCTGTCGAATCTCCGGCAGCTTATGCGAGATAAAAACAATCCCGACGCCAAGATCCTGCAAGGCGCGGATCTGGCGAAACAGCCGTTCGGTTTCACCGGGCGTCAGCGAGGCCGTGGGTTCATCAAGGATCAGAATTCTGGCGTTGCGCATCAGCCCGCGCAGGATCTCCACCATCTGCTGGTCCGCCACCTCGAGGGTGCTGGCGGTAGCGTCGAGGTTAAGCTGGCATTGCAGCTGCCGGAGTTTTTCCGCCAGGCGTTTTTCCCGATCGCGCTCTCGCGGCAGACGAAACAGGATGTTTTCCCGCACCGTCAGGTTGGGAAATAGCAGCGGCTCCTGCGGCACCAGATAAATGCCTAACCTGTGCGCCTGCGCCGGGGTAAGCCGTGCAAAAGACTCACCCGCCACCGAAAGTTCACCGCTATCCGGGGTTTCTACCCCGGCGATGATCTTCATCAGCGTCGATTTTCCCGCGCCGTTACCGCCCATCAGCGCATGCACCTGCCCCGCAAGCAGCGTGAAATCAATGCCTTTTAAGACCGGTACGCCTGAAAACTGCTTGCTGATATCACGCGCGTCGAGAAGTGGTGTCATCATCGCTCCGCTATTGAACAAATGATTTTTAGATTTAATAATGTTCAAAAGCGTAGACGGTGAACTATATTTACAACCGTGCAGGGATCACAGTTTTATCGATTGAGATTCAGATAAAGCGGAAACGATCGAAAAGATCCGTTTTGTCGCGTGGCTCACATTTTCACGTCGCACCATCACGAACATATGATCTAAATTTTTATAAGAGTTCAATTATGAGCGATAAACGCACTGCGGAAGAAGGACGGTTTGCCGGGCTGGCACTGGCGGAAGAGGAGCTGGTGGCGCGCGTGGCCTGGTGCTACTACCACGACGGGCTGACCCAGAACGACATCGGCGAACGGCTCGGGCTGCCGCGTCTGAAGATCTCCCGCCTGCTGGAGAAAGGCCGTCAGTCCGGGGTGATCCGCGTGCAGATCAACTCCCGCTACGAGGGCTGCCTGGCGCTGGAAACCGAGCTGCAACAACGATTTGGCCTGAAGCTGGTGCGCGTGATGCCCGCCCTGAATACGCCGCCGATGAACGTGCGGCTGGGCATTGGCGCGGCACAGTCGCTGATGGGCGTACTGCAACCCGGCCAGCTGTTAGCGGTGGGCTTCGGTGAAACCACCATGAGCAGTCTGCAACACTTAAGCGGCTTTATCAGCTCGCAGCAGATCCGCCTGGTGACGCTCTCCGGCGGCGTCGGGCCGTATATGACCGGTATCGGCCAGCTGGATGCAGCCTGTAGCGTCAGCATGATCCCCGCCCCGCTTCGCGTGTCATCCGCTGAAGTCGCCGGGATCTTAAAGCGCGAAACCAGCGTGCGGGACGTGATCCTCGCCGCCACCGCGGCTGACGTGGCGGTGGTCGGGATTGGCTCGGTAAACCAGCGCCGTGACGCGACGATACTGCGCTCCGGCTATATCAGCGAAGGTGAACAGCTGATGTACGCCCGTAAAGGCGCGGTGGGCGATATCCTCGGCTATTTCCTCAATGCCGAAGGGGAATGCGTTGAGGAGCTGGAGATCCACAAAGAATTACTGGGCGTCACGCTCGATGAACTGGCGCAGCTGCCCACCATCGTAGGCGTGGCCGGAGGGGAAGAGAAAGCCGATGCGATTTATGCCGCACTGAAAGGTCGCCGTATTAATGGCCTGGTGACGGAAGAGACGACAGCCCGCGCGGTGCTGGCTCTGGCCGGATAAGAGCAGCCCTGCGCCTGACACGAGGCAAGCTCATGAGTTACCTTTTAGCGTTAGATGCAGGGACAGGCAGCGTTCGCGCCGTGATTTTTGATTTACAGGGCAACCAGATTGCCGTTGGCCAGGCCGAGTGGAAGCACCTGAGCGTGGAGAACGTGCCGGGCTCGATGGAGTTCGACCTCGACACCAACTGGCGGCTGGCCTGCCGGTGTATTCATCAGGCGCTGGAGCGCGCACGCCTGAGCGCGGCGGATATTCAGTCCGTCGCCTGCTGCTCGATGCGCGAAGGGATTGTGCTGTACGACCGCAACGGCGAGGCTATCTGGGCCTGCGCCAACGTCGACGCCCGCGCCAGCCGCGAGGTGGCTGAACTCAAAGAGATCCACGACTACCGGTTTGAATCCGAAGTGTATGATGTTTCCGGCCAGACGCTTGCCCTCAGCGCCATGCCGCGCCTGCTGTGGCTGGCGCACCATCGTCCGGATATTTATCGTAAAGCCGCCACCATCACCATGATCAGCGACTGGCTGGCGGCGAAGCTCTCCGGTGAGCTGGCGGTCGATCCGTCCAATGCGGGCACCACCGGCATGCTGGATCTCTTCTCCCGCGACTGGCGTCCGGCGCTGCTCGACATGGCCGGGCTGCGCGCCGATATTCTCTCTCCGGTGAAAGAGACCGGCACCGTGCTGGGCGCTGTCACCAAAGAAGCTGCGCAGCAGAGCGGCCTGCGCGAAGGCACACCGGTGGTGATGGGCGGCGGCGACGTGCAGCTGGGCTGTCTGGGGCTGGGCGTGGTGCGCGCCGGACAAACGGCGGTTCTCGGCGGCACCTTCTGGCAGCAGGTGGTGAATCTGCCGCAGGTGCGCACCGACCCTGAGATGAACATCCGCGTAAACCCGCACGTCATCCCCGGCATGGCGCAGGCGGAGTCGATCAGCTTCTTTACCGGGCTAACCATGCGCTGGTTCCGCGACGCCTTCTGCGCCGAAGAGAAGCTGATTGCCAAACGAATGGGAATGGACACCTACTCCCTGCTCGAAGAGATGGCGAGCCGCGTCCCGGCGGGCTCCCACGGCGTGATGCCGATCTTCTCCGACGCGATGCATTTTAAGCAGTGGTATCACGCAGCGCCGTCGTTTATTAACCTCTCCATCGACCCGGAAAAGTGCAACAAAGCGACGCTGTTCCGCGCGCTGGAAGAGAACGCGGCCATCGTCTCGGCCTGCAACCTGGCGCAGATTTCGCGCTTCTCCGGCGTGACGTTTGAGAGCCTGGTGTTTGCGGGCGGCGGGGCCAAAGGCGCCCTGTGGAGCCAGATTTTAAGCGACGTTACCGGGCTGCCGGTGCGCGTGCCGGAAGTCAAAGAGGCAACGGCGCTGGGTTGCGCGATTGCGGCAGGTGCTGGCGCGGGGTTGTTTGCGGATATGGCTTCGACGGGCGAGCGGCTGGTGAAGTGGAGCCGCGAGTTCACGCCGAACCCGCAGCACCGCGAGCTGTACGACGGCATGATGCAGAAATGGCAGGCGGTGTATGCCGACCAGCTTGGGCTGGTGGACAGCGGGCTGACGACGTCGATGTGGCAGGCACCGGGGCTGGTGCGGGCATCCCCCTCACCCCGGCCCTCTCCCTAAGGGAGAGGGAGATTAAGTCCCCTCTCCCTGTGGGAGAGGGTTAGGGTGAGGGCATCAGGCCACACCAATATTTGAATCCCATCACATTCACTGCATTCCCCTTTTCCCTTTTACTCCCCGCTGGCTAAATTAGTAACTCATCCGACCACATAACAATAATTTTACACTGGAAGAGACTATGAACCGCTACCCGTCGCTATTCGCCCCCCTCGATCTTGGGTTTACCACCCTTAAAAACCGCGTGTTAATGGGCTCAATGCATACCGGGCTGGAGGAGCGTCCGGACGGGGCTGAACGTCTGGCGGCCTTCTATGCCGAGCGCGCGCGCCACGGGGTGGCGCTGATTGTCACCGGCGGCGTAGCCCCTGCACCTTCCGGGGTGACGATGGAGGGCGGCGCGGTATTGAACGATGCGTCACAGCTGCCGCACCACCGCATTGTGACCGACGCGGTCCACCGCGAGGGCGGCAAAATCGCCCTGCAAATTCTGCATACCGGGCGCTACAGCTATCAGCCGAACCTGGTTGCCCCCTCGGCTATTCAGGCGCCGATTAACCGCTTTACTCCCCATGCCCTCAGCCACGACGAGATCCTGGCGCTGATAGACGATTTTGCCCGCTGCGCGGCGCTGGCGCGGGAAGCGGGCTACGACGGGGTGGAGGTGATGGGCTCGGAAGGGTATCTGATCAACGAATTCCTCGCCGCCCGCACCAACCAGCGCGACGACGAATGGGGTGGCGACTATGGCCGCCGGATGCGTTTTGCCGTGGAGGTGGTGCGTGCGGTGCGTGAACGTGCGGGTGCGGATTTTATTATCATCTTCCGCCTGTCGATGCTTGACCTGGTGGAGGGCGGCGGCACCTTCGACGAAACCGTGCAGCTGGCGCAGGCGATTGAAGCCGCTGGCGCCACCATCATCAACACCGGGATTGGCTGGCACGAAGCGCGCATCCCGACCATCGCTACGCCGGTGCCGCGCGCGGCGTTCAGCTGGGTAACGCGCAAGCTGAAAGGCAAAGTCTCCGTTCCACTGGTCACCACCAACCGCATTAACGATCCGCAGGTGGCGGAGGATGTGATCTCACGCGGCGATGCCGATATGGTATCGATGGCGCGCCCGTTCCTCGCGGATGCCGAACTGCTCTCCAAAGCGCAAAGCGGCCGTGCGGACGAGATTAATACCTGCATCGGCTGTAACCAGGCGTGTCTGGATCAGATCTTCGTCGGCAAGGTCACCTCCTGCCTCGTTAACCCCCGCGCCTGCCATGAAACCAAAATGCCGATCGTTCCTGCGGTCAACAAGAAGCGTCTGGCCGTGGTGGGTGCAGGGCCGGCGGGCCTGGCGTTTGCAGTCAATGCCGCCTCGCGCGGGCACAGCGTGACGCTGTTTGATGCGCTGGCGGAAATCGGCGGGCAGTTTACTATCGCCAGACAGATCCCCGGCAAAGAGGAGTTCTACGAAACGCTGCGCTATTACCGCCGGATGATCGAGGTGACGGGCGTCGATCTGCGGCTTAAACAGTTTGTCAGCGCGGCGGATCTGATCGGTTTCGACGAGGTGATCCTCGCGAGTGGGATCGCCCCGCGCACGCCAGCGATCGAAGGCATCGATCATCCGAAGGTATTGAGCTATCTGGATGTATTAAGGGACAAAGCGCCGGTTGGCGAGAAGGTGGCGATCATCGGCTGCGGCGGGATCGGTTTTGATACCGCGATGTATTTAAGCCAGCCGGGCGAAGCCACCAGCCAGAACATCGCTGAGTTCTGCGTGGAATGGGGCATTGATACCAGCCTCAGTCAGTCCGGTGGTTTACGCCCGGAAGGTCCGCAGCTGCCGAAAAGCCCGCGTCAGATCGTGATGCTCCAGCGTAAAGCCAGCAAGCCGGGTGAAGGGCTGGGGAAAACCACGGGCTGGATCCACCGCGCCACCCTGCTCTCGCGCGGGGTGAAGATGATCCCGGGGGTGAGCTACCAGAAGATCGACGACGACGGGCTGCACGTGCTGATCGGCGGCGAACCGCAACTGCTGCGCGTGGATCATGTGATTTTGTGCGCCGGGCAGGAGCCGAAGCGGGATCTGGCGGATCCGCTGCGTGAGGCGGGAAAAACGGTGCATTTGATCGGCGGGTGCGATGTGGCGATGGAGCTGGATGCGCGGCGGGCAATTGCGCAGGGGACGAAGTTAGCTCTGGCGATCTAGGGCATTGCCGGGCGGCGCTTCGCTTGCCCGGCCTACGGGTTCGAGGCCATTGTAGGCCCGGTAAGCGAAGCGCCACCGGGCATCAGGCCGCACATACCCAATCTTACCGACGACGCCCCAGCTTCACCGATTTCAGCACCACGAATTTGTTATTGGTGGCAATGGTGACGCAGTTGCCGAAAATCTTCTTCAGCTTGTGGAAGTAGTCCAGGTGGCGGTTGGCCACGATATACAGCTCGCCGTTGATTTTCAGGCAGCGGCGCGCGTGGTGGAACATCTCCCACGCGACGTTATCCGTCAGGGCGTGCTTCTGGTGGAACGGCGGGTTACAGAATACCGCGTTGAAGCGGAAAGGCTCTACGCCCGACAGCGCGTTATTGATCATAAACTCGCAGCGATCCAGTGCCTCCGGCAGGTTGGTTTCCACGTTCAGACGGCTGGACGCCACCGCCATTGGCGATTCGTCGCTGAACACCACGCTGGCCTCCGGGTTCTTCGCCAGCAGCGTCAGGCCAATCACGCCGTTACCGCAGCCGAGATCAACGATTTCCCCTTCCAGGTTTTCCGGCAGGTGTTCCATAAAGAAGCGTGCGCCGATATCCAGACCGGTGCGGGAGAAAACGTTCGCGTGGTTGTGGATGGTCCAGTCGGTACCTTCCAGTTTCCAGCTCAGCGTCTCCGGCGCGTCGGCCAGCGCCGGTGCGCTGAAGGTACAGTTGATCAGGCGCGCTTTTTTCCAGGCAAGCGTAGTGGTGGTCGGGCCGAGCACTTTCTCGAACAATTCCAGCGTCGAGGTGTGAATATCGCGCGCTTTGGCACCCGCGATAATACGCGTATCCGGCGTGACGACCTTACGCAGCGCGCGAAGCTGCTGCTCCAGCAGCGCCATGGTTTTGGGCACTTTAATCAGCACCACGCCCGGCGCCTGCGGGTAGTCCGCGGTGCTGTCGAGGAACTTCACGCTGGATTCGTCGATATCGTTGTGACGCAGGTTTTCACGCGTCGCCAGCTCGCTTAAGTAAGAATCGCCGATACTGTAAGGCGCATGTTCCGCCAGCGCGCAGGCCAGCGCGCCAAACGCGTCATTCAGGATCAGAACCGGGCCGCTGATTTCAGTCCCATCCAACTGTTGCAGCAGATATTCATCCGCCGCTTCCCACGCCTGAAGCGGGTTAACGTCGTCCGTTTCCGGGAAACGTTTAAGGTTGAGTGAACGGAAACCGTTGTCTAAGTGGCTCATCGGCCCTCCTGAATGGTAAAATTTGGCGTATCCCTGAAAAGGGTGCGTGAGTATACCCGTTTTCACACTATTTTGGGGTTTTGATGAACCAGCTGACTTATCTCCAGGGCTATCCGGAGCATTTACTTTCCCAGGTTCGTGACCTGATTGCCGCGGGAAAGCTCGGTGCGGTGCTGGAAAAACGCTACCCGGGCACGCATGATTTCGCGACTGACAAAGCCCTCTGGCAGTATACGCAGGATCTGAAAAACCAGTATCTTAAGAGCGCTCCGCCGATCAACAAGGTGATGTACGACAATAAGATCCACGTGCTGAAAAACGCGCTCGGCCTGCATACCGCCATCTCCCGCGTACAGGGCGGCAAGCTGAAGGCCAAAGCGGAGATCCGCGTCGCGACCGCCTTTCGCAATGCGCCGGAAGCCTTTCTGCGGATGATCGTGGTGCACGAGCTGGCGCACCTGAAAGAGAAAGAGCACGACAAAGCGTTCTACTCACTGTGCTGCCATATGGAGCCGCAGTACCACCTGCTGGAGTTTGATACCCGTTTGTGGCTGACGCATTTATCGTTAAAGAGTAATGCGCAGTAGCGCACGCGAAATGTCATGATGACGTGCTACAGTGGCTTTAGGTTCCCTGCTACGGAGTACGTAAACGTTTATGATACGTTTCGCAGTCATCGGTACGAACTGGATCACGCGCCAGTTCGTCGACGCCGCCCACGAAACCGGCAAATATAAGCTCACCGCAGTCTATTCCCGCAGCCTTGAGCAGGCGCAGAGTTTTGCGAATGACTACCTGGTTGAACATCTGTTCACCTCGCTCGATGAGATGGCGCAAAGCGACGCCATTGACGCGGTCTATATCGCCAGCCCGAATTCTCTGCACTTCCCGCAAACGAAGCTGTTCCTCAGCCACAAAAAGCATGTGATCTGCGAGAAGCCGCTCGCCTCGAATATTGAGGAAGTGGAAGCCGCCATTGCGCTTGCCCGCGAAAACCAGGTGGTGCTGTTTGAAGCGTTCAAAACCGCCAGCCTGCCGAACTTCCTGCTGTTGCAGCAATCGCTGCCGAAAATTGGCAAAGTGCGTAAAGCCTTTATCAACTACTGCCAGTATTCCTCGCGCTACCAGCGCTACCTGGACGGCGAAAACCCGAACACCTTTAACCCGGCCTTCTCGAATGGCTCGATTATGGATATCGGTTTTTACTGCCTGGCCTCTGCGGTCGCCCTGTGGGGTGAACCGCACGGCGTAACCGCCACCGCCAGCCTGCTGGAAAGCGGCGTGGATGCACACGGCGTTGTGGTGCTGGACTACGGTGATTTTAGCGTGACGTTGCAGCACTCGAAGGTCAGTGACTCCGTACTGCCAAGCGAAATTCAGGGCGAAGACGGCTCGCTGGTGATCGAAAAAATCTCCGAATGCCAGAAGCTAAGCATCGTTCCCCGCGGCGGCAAAGCGCAGGAGCTGACGCAGCCTCAGCATATTAACACTATGCTCTATGAGGCAGAGGTCTTCGCCCGTCTGGTAGAAGACAACGAAGTGAACCACCCGGGGCTGGCGATCAGCCGCACCACGGCGAAGCTGCAAACGGAGATCCGCCGACAGACTGGCGTGATCTTCCCCGCAGACGGCGTGAATGTGGAAGCCGTCGCGTAAAACTGTGTAATGAAATCGTGCAGACCATTGACGAAACCGATGGTCTGACATAATTTGTTACCTGCAAAGGGGAGTAACTTCTTCGCCGGTGGATCGTCATTACGATGCGTGCAAAACCGCATCCGGTCGCCGGGCAACCTTCGTGGTTGTAAGTGAGACCTTGCCGGAAGGCGAGGTCTATGCATAAAAAGCTAACGGCTATCGTCTTCTGACCATGGCCGTTTTTGTTTTTTATGTGTAAGGAAAATAGTATGCATTCTGTCGGCACTCCAATGCTGTGGGGCGGATTCGCGGTTGTCGTGCTCATCATGCTGGCAATCGACCTCTTTTTGCAGGGTCGTCGCGGCGAGCACGGCATGAGCGTCAAGCAAGCCGCCGTCTGGTCGCTGGTATGGGTTACCCTCTCACTCCTCTTCTGCGCCGCCTTCTGGTGGTATCTGGCCTCAACCGAAGGCCGCGCGGTGGCCGATCCTCAGGCACTCGCCTTCCTCACCGGCTATCTGATTGAAAAAGCGCTGGCGGTTGATAACGTCTTCGTCTGGCTGATGCTGTTCAGCTACTTCGCCGTACCTGCGGCTCTGCAACGTCGCGTGCTGGTGTACGGCGTGCTGGGCGCTATTGTCCTGCGTACCATCATGATCTTCGCCGGTAGCTGGCTGATTACCCAGTTCGAATGGCTGCTGTATGTGTTTGGCGCGTTCCTGCTGTTCACCGGGGTAAAAATGGCGCTGGCGAAAGAAGACGATACCGGTATCGGTGATAAGCCGCTGGTGAAGTGGATCCGGGGTCATCTGCGCATGACGGACAAGATCGAGAGCGAGCATTTCTTCGTGCGTAAGAACGGCCTGCTGTTCGCCACCCCGCTGCTGCTGGTGCTGATTCTGGTCGAACTGAGCGACGTGATTTTCGCGGTGGACAGTATCCCGGCTATCTTTGCGGTCACTACCGACCCGTTCATCGTGCTGACCTCTAACCTGTTCGCCATCCTCGGCCTGCGTGCGATGTACTTCCTGCTGGCGGGTGCGGCAGAGCGCTTCTCAATGCTGAAGTACGGTCTGTCGGTGATTCTGGTGTTTATCGGTATCAAGATGCTGATCGTCGATTTCTACCATATTCCTATCGCCATTTCGCTCGGCGTGGTGTTTGGCATTCTGCTGGTGACGCTGATTATCAATACCTGGGTTAACCGCCAGCACGATAAGAAGCAGCAGGCTTAGTGCAACGTTCGGTGCGGGCTGATGCCCTCACCCCAACCCTCTCCCACAGGGAGAGGGGGAAATGCAATGTAGGCCGGGTAAGCGTAGCGCCACCCGGCACTTTCGTTAACCAATAGTTAAAAAACATGACGCAACACGTAAAATCCAGCATTTTACGCTTCCGCCTTTCGCTGCTTTCCCTGATACTCAACCAGGCAAACAAATACTTACATCCGGACACAAATGTGACTTAGAGCACATCCAGGATGGAACGCAATTTCACTCAGGAATAACGTATGAGCACACAATCACGCGGTCTGTTCGCGCGCCTGGCGCAGGGCAGTCTTGTAAAACAAATTCTGGTCGGGTTGGTACTGGGTATTCTGCTGGCGATGGTGTCAAAACCTGCCGCGGAAGCGACGGGGCTGCTCGGCACCCTTTTCGTTGGCGCACTTAAGGCCGTCGCCCCGGTACTGGTGCTGATGCTGGTGATGGCGTCGATTGCCAACCACCAGCACGGACAAAAAACCAACATTCGCCCTATTCTGTTCCTGTATCTGCTGGGAACCTTCTCTGCTGCCTTAACGGCCGTGGTGTTTAGCTTCCTGTTCCCGTCCACGCTGCACCTGACCAGCGCGGCCGGTGATATCACCCCGCCGTCCGGGATTGTGGAAGTGCTTCGCGGTCTGCTGATGAGCATGGTCTCTAACCCCGTCACCGCGCTGATGAACGCGAACTACATCGGCATCCTGGTCTGGGCGATCGGTCTGGGCTTCGCGCTGCGTCATGGTAACGAGACCACGAAAAACCTGGTGAACGATATGTCCAACGCTGTCACCTTTATGGTGAAGCTGGTGATTCGCTTTGCGCCAGTCGGGATCTTTGGTCTGGTTTCTTCGACGCTGGCCACCACCGGTTTCGATGCACTGTGGGGCTACGCGCAGCTGCTGGTCGTCCTGGTCGGCTGTATGCTGCTGGTGGCGCTGGTGATCAACCCGCTGCTGGTGTTCTGGCAGATCCGCCGCAACCCGTATCCGCTGGTGCTGACCTGCCTGCGTGAAAGCGGCGTTTATGCCTTCTTCACCCGCAGCTCGGCGGCAAACATTCCGGTCAACATGGCGCTGGCGGAGAAGCTGAATCTGGATCGCGATACCTATTCGGTGTCGATTCCTCTGGGTGCAACCGTGAACATGGCAGGTGCGGCGATCACCATCACCGTGCTGACGCTGGCGGCGGTGCATACGCTGGGCATTCCGGTGGATCTGCCAACCGCGCTGCTGCTGAGCGTCGTTGCATCACTGTGTGCCTGTGGCGCATCCGGCGTGGCGGGCGGCTCGCTGCTGCTGATCCCGCTGGCCTGTAACATGTTCGGTATTCCGAACGAGATTGCCATGCAGGTTGTCGCGGTCGGCTTCATTATCGGCGTATTGCAGGATTCCTGCGAAACCGCGCTGAACTCCTCTACCGACGTGCTGTTTACCGCAGCGGCCTGTCAGGCGGAAGACGCGCGTTTAGCGAAGAACGCCCTGCGCAGTTAAAAAGAAAAGCCCGGTGGCGGCTACGCCTTACCGGGCCTACAGGGTTTAGTAGGTCGGGTAAGCGCTAGCGCCCCCCGACAAAGCACTTATAGCGTCACACCACTCTTAAAGATCGCCAGCTCGCGGAAGTCGTTCTTCTCGTTGCAGGTCTGCCTGCCGCTGGCAAATTCCACAATCGTGTCCACGAATTCGCTCAGCAGCTGCGGCATCGCTTTGCCGTGGATCAGCTGGCCGGCATCAAAGTCGATCCAGTGTTTTTTCTTCGCCGCCAGCTCGCTGTTAGTGGCGATTTTCACCGTTGGCACAAATCCGCCGTACGGCGTGCCGCGCCCGGTGCTGAACAGCACCATGTGACAGCCCGCTCCCGCCAGCGCACTGGTGGCGACCGCATCGTTGCCCGGTGCGCTCAGCAGGTTCAGACCGTGCGTTTTCAGCCGTTCACCGTAGCGCAGCACGTCCACTACCTGGCTGGCCCCGGCTTTCTGAGTGCAGCCCAGGGATTTCTCTTCCAGCGTGGTGATCCCGCCCGCCTTGTTACCCGGCGACGGGTTCTCATAAATCGGCTGGTTATGGGCGATGAAGTACTGTTTGAAATCGTTGACCATGGTGACGGTCTTCTCAAAGGTCTCTTCGTCGCGGCAGTGGCTCATCAGAATGCGCTCTGCGCCGAACATCTCCGGCACTTCGGTCAGCACCGTGGTGCCGCCGTTGGCGATGACGTAATCTGAGAAGCGGCCCAGCATCGGGTTAGCGGTAATGCCGGAAAGCCCGTCAGATCCGCCGCACTCCAGGCCAAACTTCAGTTCACTCAGCTTGCCCGGCTCGCGCTTGTCGTGACGCATCACCTCATACAGCTGGTGCAGCTGTTCAACGCCCGCTTCCACTTCGTCGTCCTGGTGCTGACACACCATAAAGTGCACGCGCTCAGGATCGAACTCGCCCAGCGTGTCGCGGAAGGCGTCGACCTGATTGTTTTCACAGCCGAGGCCAATCACCAGCACCGCCCCTGCGTTCGGGTGGCGCACCATATTTTGCAGCATGGTGCGGGTATTGATGTGGTCGTCGCCCAGCTGGGAACAACCGTAGGTATGGCTGAACAGATGCACGCCGTCGGTGCCTTCAGCATTGTTGGTCTCTTTCAGGAAACGCGTCTGAATTTGACGCGCAATCCCGTTCACGCAGCCAACGGTCGGGAGGATCCACAGTTCATTGCGGATCCCCACCTCCCCGCTGGCGCGGCGGTAGATCTGCACCTCACGATCGGCCGCCTGTCCTTCTTCTGCCTGGAAGTCAGGTTGATAGCTGTACTCGTCCAGATCGCTGAGATTGGTGCGGGTATTGTGGGAATGAATGTATTCACCCGGCGCAATATCCGCCAGCGCATGACCGATGGGCAAACCGTACTTCACCACGTTCTCCCCTTTCGCGATGGGGATCAGGGCAAACTTATGTCCACGTCCAATGGCCTGGCGTAACGTCACCGACTGGTTGTCGAAGGTCACTTCCGTCCCTTCGGCTAAATCGGCCAGCGCGACGGCAACGTTATCCAGCGAATGGATTTTGATGTATTGCATATCAACCTCAAACGGCCTTAGTTCAGTTCAATGGCGAAGTAGTCACGCGCATTGTTAAAGCAGATGTTTCTCACCATTTCACCCAGCAGCTGGATATCCGCTGGCGCTTCGCCCGCGTGCACCCAGCGGCCAATCATCTGGCACAGAATGCGGCGGAAATATTCATGGCGGGTATAGGAGAGGAAACTGCGGCTGTCGGTCAGCATGCCAACGAAGCGGCTCAGCAGGCCGAGCTGCGCTAGCTGCGTCATCTGACGCTCCATGCCGTCTTTCTGATCGTTAAACCACCAGCCGGAACCGAACTGCATCTTGCCCGGCATCCCTTCGCCCTGGAAGTTGCCGATCATAGTGCCCAGCACTTCGTTATCGCGCGGGTTCAGGCAGTACAGAATGGTTTTTGGCAGCAGGTTTTGCTCGTTCTGTTTGCTCAGCAGTTTTGACAGCTCTTCCGCCATCGGACGGTCGTTGATGGAGTCAAAGCCTACGTCCGCGCCCAGCAGTTTGAACTGACGCTGGTTGTTATTACGCAGCGCGCCGATGTGATACTGCTGAACCCAGCCGCGACGGGCATATTCCGCACCGAGGAACACCAGCACCGCGGTTTTAAACTGCGCCACTTCGTGCTCGCTCAGGGCTTCGCCGGAGAGACGACGCGCCAGAATACTGTCCAGCTCAGCTTCACTGGATTCCGCGAACAGCACTACGTCCAGCGCGTGGTCAGACACTTTACAGCCGTGTGCGGCAAAGTGATCCAGACGTTTGGTCAGCGCGGTTTGCAGATCGCCAAAGCGACGAATGTCGGTATCCGAAACTTCCGCCAGCTTCGCCATGTAGTCGTTAAAGGTCGGCAGCTCGATGTTGAAGGCTTTATCCGGGCGCCAGCTTGGCAGCACTTTGATGTCAAACGTGCTGTCCTTCGCGACAACCGCGTGATGTTCCAGAGAGTCGACCGGATCGTCGGTGGTGCCCACCATCTTCACGTTCATCTGCTGCATGATGCCGCGCGCCGAGAAGCTATCCTGCGCCAGCAGTTCGTTGCACTGATCCCAGATTTCATCCGCCGTGGCGGGAGAGAGCAGCTTGCCGGTGATACCAAACGGACGACGCAGTTCGAGGTGCGTCCAGTGGTATAACGGGTTACCGATGGTGTGAGGAACGGTAGCGGCCCAGGCGTCAAACTTCTCGCGATCGGTCGCGTCGCCGGTACACAGGCGCTCGGCCACGCCGTTGGTGCGCATTGCGCGCCACTTATAGTGGTCACCCTTCAGCCAGATATCATACAGGTTTTTGAAACGGTAATTTTCGGCAACCTGCTGCGGCGGTAAATGGCAGTGGTAATCGAAAATCGGCTGGTCTTTTGCGTAGTCGTGGTACAGGCGGCGAGCAAATTCGGTATCTAGCAGAAAATCGTCGGTCATAAACGGTGTCATTATCGTCTTCCTCATTACGGGAGCGTCAGAAAGCTTATGTTCAGATGCTGCAAAGTTATCACACCAATTTCCAGAGTCCGACGTTTTTTTCGTGAGTTAGATCAATAAACGTCGACAAATAAATTACCCTCAAAGGGGTAAACCCTCTCGCAGACCGCGCCAGTTCTGGCTTTGCGCGCGCCGCATAATGTCCCTACAAAGATTCACACTTTTGTGATGTCACTCACCTTTTAAAGTTGTATGACAAGTTATCTTTTCGCCGTCGCAAACTATAAGCCGACGGAATGCATTACCGGTGTTTGAGACATCGGATTTAACGGTACGGAAGCCGACTTAGCACGATTACTTATGGCAAGGTTCGGGCCGTTCCGGGACAGGTTCCCGGTTACGCCCCTCCCGTTACAGAACAACTCCCGGCAACGGTTGAGTTGTTGCCGTGTCCCGACACGGAAATAACATAACGATGAGGTTTTACATGCGTAAAATTAAAGGGTTACGTTGGTACATGATCGCACTGGTGACGCTCGGCACCGTGCTGGGCTACCTGACACGTAACACCGTGGCAGCAGCGGCGCCAACGTTGATGGAAGAGTTACATATCTCCACGCAGCAATACTCTTACATCATTGCGGCTTACTCTGCCGCTTACACCGTAATGCAGCCTGTTGCAGGTTATGTTCTTGATATTCTGGGTACAAAAATTGGTTATGCCTTCTTCGCTGTAGCCTGGGCCGTCTTCTGTGGGGCGACCGCGCTGGCCGGCAGCTGGGGCGGACTGGCGCTGGCGCGTGGTGCGGTAGGTGCTGCCGAAGCAGCGATGATCCCCGCGGGTCTGAAAGCCAGCTCTGAATGGTTCCCGGCAAAAGAGCGTTCAATCGCTGTCGGTTACTTCAACGTAGGCTCCTCCATCGGGGCGATGATTGCTCCGCCACTGGTGGTGTGGGCGATTGTGATGCACAGCTGGCAGATGGCGTTCATCATCTCCGGTGTGCTGAGCTTTGCCTGGGCCATGGCGTGGCTGATCTTCTATAAACACCCGCGCGACCAGAAAAAGCTGTCTGACGAAGAACGTGACTACATTATTAATGGTCAGGAATCCCAGCATCAGACTGACAACGGCAAAAAGATGTCCGTCTGGCAGATCCTGGGCACCCGTCAGTTCTGGGGTATCGCTCTGCCACGCTTCCTGGCAGAACCGGCCTGGGGTACGTTTAACGCCTGGATCCCGCTGTTCATGTTTAAAGTTTACGGCTTTAACCTGAAAGAGATCGCGATGTTCGCCTGGATGCCAATGCTGTTTGCAGACCTGGGCTGTATCGTCGGCGGCTACCTGCCACCGCTGTTCCAGCGCTGGTTTGGCGTGAACCTGATTGTGTCCCGTAAGATGGTGGTCACCATGGGCGCCCTGCTGATGATCGGCCCGGGCATGATCGGCCTGTTCACCAGCCCTTACGTGGCTATCGCCCTGCTGTGTATCGGGGGCTTTGCTCACCAGTCTCTTTCCGGTGCGCTTATTACGCTCTCGTCCGACGTGTTTGGTCGTAACGAAGTCGCTACCGCCAACGGCCTGACCGGTATGGCCGCCTGGACCGCAAGTACACTGTTTGCGCTGGTGGTCGGCGCGCTGGCAGATACGATTGGTTTCAGCCCGCTGTTCGCGGTACTGGCTATCTTCGACCTGATGGGTGCGGTGGTTATCTGGACGGTGCTGAAGAGCAAATCCGCCGATGAACTGGCGAAAGAGTCCCTTGGGGGACCGGCGACGCAGAGTTAGCGTTGTTGTGCCGGGTGGCGGCTCCGCCTTACCCGGCCTACAAAACCCAATAAAATCGTAGGCCGGGTAAGCGCAGTGTATGACCGGATACATAGGTGACAGATCAGACCGGGAACATAGGTAACACTTTTCAGTCTATCCGAAGCACACTCTGGGTTTTTCGGTCGTAGTACGCAAGCGTTATTCCGTTAAAGATGATGGCCTCCAGGCCATCATCCTGTTCTTCCAGCATGATGTACTCATCAGTCAGCGCTTCACTCAGGAACACCGTCCCCTTTTTACCCATATAGAGTGTCCCCCTTGATTTCACCCTGTAGACCGTACCGCCTTCCGGATAAGCATATTCAGGAACCCTGCCATCCCAGTGCCGGCCTGAGGGCTGCCAGACCGTTCCGGGCGTTGCACCCGCCAGGGCTTCATGCGGCCTTTCGTAGTTAAACTCTTCCCGGTAGTCACTGAACCACCGCTGTTGTTCTTCCATCGTCATAAAGGTGTTGCCCTGTTTTACTGCACTTTTCAGCGAACGATGCATTCGCTCATGACGGCCGTTTTCTTCCGGATGCCCCTTTCTGATTCGTTCCGGTCTGATGCCCAGCTTTATCAGCCAGACGGCAAGGCGACTTAACCCGGCGATACCTGTTCCTGCGAAAGGCTGACCATTATCCGTTCTCAGGACTTCCGGCAGACCGTACTCCAGGAACGCATCCGTCAGGCACTGCCTGACGAAGGGCTCGCTCTCCCGGTCCGTTCCCCGGCAGCTTAGAAGATACCGGCTGTGATTGTCGGTCAGGGTGAAGGGATGACAGTATTTCCGGCTCAGCAGCCTGAACTTGCCTTTAAAATCAGCGCTCCAGACCTGATTGTTCTCACTGATGATGGTCAGGGGCTGGCGATTGCCCGGGGTTCTGCGTTTTCGCTTTTTATCGGGAACCAGGCCTTCACGCTTGAGGATATCGCCGATAGTGCTGGCAGCAGGGACGGTAAAATCGACGTGATGATTGAGCAGCCACATCCGCAGTTTTTTGGGGCCCCAGTCAGGGTGTTTCTGCCTCAGGGCCGTAAGCTGCCCGGCGATATCATCAGGAACGGTCCGGGAGTGGGAGTGCGGAGCACGCGACCGGTCAGAGAGAGATGACAGGTCAGAGGGGTCAAAACGCTGAAGCCATTTGTAACCGGTTTTTCGGCTGATGCCGAAAAGACGGCAGAGGGCTGAAAAAGAATCCGTACCTGCATGGCAGGCACGGATAAAATCAAGGCGTTGCATAGGTCGGGTCTCAGTCCAGGGCATAGCGAGTCTCCTCTTCTATGCCAGTTATAACTGTTACCCATGTATCCGGTCTAAAGTGTTACCCATGTTTCCGGTTCATACCGCAGCGCCACCCGGCAAAATCTTCTCAAAAGCCGCCTACGGGCGGCTTTTTTCATGGTGAAATCTGGAGAGTGGCACGCAAAAGTGGTATAACAAATCATTCGCCGTACCCTGCCTGGAGCGCATATGGAAATCACCGAATCACGTCGTTTATATCAACAACTTGCCGCCGAGCTGAAAGATCGCATCGAGCAAGGGGTCTATCTTGTCGGTGATAAACTTCCCGCTGAGCGTTTCATTGCGGATGAAAAAAGCGTCAGCCGTACGGTGGTCCGCGAAGCCATCATCATGCTGGAAGTGGAAGGGTATGTTGAGGTACGCAAAGGTTCCGGCATTCATGTGATTTCCAGCCAGGCGAAACACTCCCCCACCCCGGACGAAAGTCTGGAGTTTGCCAGCTACGGTCCGTTTGAGCTTCTCCAGGCTCGCCAGCTGATTGAAAGCAACATTGCGGAATTTGCTGCGACGCAGGTGACCAAACAGGACATCATGAAGCTGATGGAAATCCAGGATCATGCGCGTAAAGAAAAATGTTTCCGCGATTCCGAATGGGACCTGCAATTCCACGTCCAGGTCGCCCTTGCGACTCAGAATACGGCGCTGGCGGCAATCGTTGAAAAAATGTGGACTCAGCGCGTTCACAACCCGTACTGGAAGAAATTACACGATCACATTGATTCCCGCACGGTAGACAACTGGTGTGACGACCACGACCAGATTCTTAAGGCTCTGATTCGTAAAGATCCGCATGCGGCGAAACTGGCAATGTGGCAGCACCTGGAGAACACCAAACAGATGCTGTTTAATGAAACAAGTGATGACTTTGAATTTAACGCTGACCGCTATCTTTTTGCCGATAATCCGGTCGTTCACCTCGATACCGCGACCAATCTCGCAAAATAACGCCCCGAACTGCTGGCAGGCGCACCGCCGCGCCTTCCGGCCAGACAGGGTAAGAAAACCTCTATAGTGTCAGCCTTTGTAAAATTTCTCGCTCCCCTCCGTGGCTTACGCCAAAATCGTGTTTCCCCTCAAATTCTGTGACGCAGAACGTCGGGCTTTGTTACAATTGGATTCACTTCGTTATTTTGTAAGTTAGTGCTTGCTAACCAGCCAATTAACAGGGAACAGTGTTGGCCACACATCAATGTGTCCGCGAGCGACCATAATGAAATCATAACAATGTCGCCGTGCTGTTTTCCCGAATGACAGGCGTGACGTTAACCGATTTCCAGGAACACTGAATGGAACTTTTGACCCAACTACTGAACGCCCTCTGGGCTCAGGATTTCGAAACGCTGGCCAACCCGTCCATGATTGGCATGCTCTACTTTGTGTTATTTATGATCCTGTTCCTTGAGAACGGTCTGCTGCCTGCTGCCTTTTTACCCGGCGACAGCCTGCTGGTGCTGGTCGGGGTGCTCTGTGCAAAAGGGGCGATGGCTTTCCCGCAAACGGTCCTGCTTTTGACCATTGCCGCCAGCCTGGGCTGCTGGGTGAGTTACATTCAGGGGCGATGGCTGGGTAACACGCGAATCGTTCAGAACTGGCTTTCGCACCTTCCGGCCCATTACCACCAGCGAGCGCACCACCTTTTCCATAAGCATGGGCTTTCCGCCTTACTGATCGGCCGCTTTATCGCATTCGTACGCACCCTGCTGCCCACCATTGCGGGCTTGTCCGGCCTGAGCAGTACGCGCTTCCAGTTCTTTAACTGGATGAGCGGCTTGCTGTGGGTGCTGATCCTGACCACGCTCGGCTACGCGCTGGGTAAAACGCCGGTCTTTATGAAATATGAAGATCAGCTGATGTCTTGCCTGATGCTGCTGCCCGTCGTTCTGCTGGTGTTTGGCCTGGTCGGGTCCCTGGTCGTACTGTGGAAGAAGAAATACGGAGCCAGGGGTTAACGATGGTTATCTCCCCGCTCGCGCTGCGCCGCTTCTCTTACGCTATCGTCGCGCTGATGATGTTCAGCGCTCTTATCCTGCTGTGGTCTGCGCTACAGCATCAGGAGTCGACGCTGGCTATCCGTCCTGTGAGCCAGGGAACCAGCGTGCCGGATGGTTTTTCCATCTGGCATCATCTGGACGCAAACGGGATCCGCTTTAAGAGCATCACGCCGCAAGACGATGTGCTGCTGATAAAATTTGACTCCAGTGCGCAAAGCGCCGCGGCGAAAGCCGTGCTGGACCGCACGCTGCCGCAGGGTTACATCATTGCGCAACAGGATGATGACAGCCACGTAGCATCCTGGATGTCACGGTTACGCGACACGTCGCATCGATTTGGTTAACGACTAAGATTCCGAATATTTTCACCTACTTTGGTGAAACTCCCGTTTACTTACTATGCTTAAGTACGCGGAGCACCCCTCAGATGTTCTCCGCATAGTTCTGGAACACGGCTTACGCCGTAACACAATGGAAGGTTTCTATAATGAAATACCGCATCACTCTGGCTCTGGCCCTTTTTTCTTTAAGCACAGCTTCCTTCGCTATGTCTCTTTGTCAGGAGAAAGAACAGGATATCCAACGCGAAATCAGTTATGCCGAAAAGCATAACAATCAGCACCGGATCGACGGGCTGAAAAAAGCGTTGAGCGAAGTGAAAGACAACTGTACGGACAGCAAGCTGCGTGCCGATCATCAGGAAAAAATCGCTGAACAGAAGGACGAGATAGCCGAGCGCCGTCAAGACCTACAGGAAGCGAAAGAGAAAGGTGATGCGAAAAAAATTGCCAAGCGCGAGAGGAAGTTGCAAGAGGCGCAGGACGAACTGAAAGCGCTGGAAGCTCGCGATTATTGAGTTAACGGAAATCTCAACAGGAGAGAATCATGTCAAAAGATACAACTTCAGAAAATCTGCGCGCTGAACTGAAATCCCTGGCGGACACCCTGGAAGAGGTGCTGAACTCTTCTGCGGATAAATCGAAAGAAGAAGTAAGTAAACTGCGCAGCAAAGCGGAGCAGGCACTGAAAGAGAGCCGTTACCGTCTGGGTGAAACCGGTGATGCGCTGGCGAAACAGACCCGCGAAGCGGCAGCGCGCGCAGACGAATATGTACGTGATAATCCATGGACGGGTGTAGGTATTGGCGCCGCAGTGGGTGTGGTGCTGGGTGTCCTGCTGACGCGTCGTTGATTATGGAAGATCCACGTCACGCACAAGGGCCTGCTAAAAACGTCCTCGGCATCGGCCAGCGTATTCTTACGACGCTGGTCGGGATTGCCGAAACGCGCGTCCGGCTTGCGGTAGTGGAGCTGGAAGAGGAGAAAGCCAACCTCTTCCAGATGCTGCTCATGCTTGGGCTTACGATGCTCTTTGCCGCGTTTGGTCTGATGAGCCTGATGGTGTTAATCATCTGGGCTATCGACCCACAGTATCGTCTGAACGCGATGATTGCGACTACCGTGGTTCTGCTGGTGGCGGCGCTGATAGGCGGTATCTGGACCCTGCATAAAGCGCGCACGTCGACCTTCCTGCGCCATACGCGCCAGGAGCTGGCCAACGACCGCGCCCTGCTGGAGGATGATAAGTCGTGAGCGACAAAGCCGAACGTCAAAAGCGGAAAGCGTATCTGTTGAGCCAAATCCAGCAGCAGCGGCTGGATTTGTCTGCCAGCCGTCGAGACTGGGTTGAAGCCACGCATCGGTTTGACCGCGGCTGGAACACGGTCCTGAGCCTGCGCTCATGGGCGCTGGTCGGCAGCAGCGTGATGGCGATCTGGTCGGTTCGGCATCCTAACATGCTGATCCGCTGGGCACGCCGCGGCTTTGGCGCCTGGAGCGCCTGGCGTCTGGTGAAAACCACGCTGCGACAACAGCAGTTGCGCTAGCCTTCTTGCCGGGTGACGCTGCGCTTACCCGGCCTACGATTGCGTGTAGGCCGGGTAAGGCGTAGCCGCCACCCGGCAAAATCCCCTCCCTTACTCAATATCTTTGAAGAAGATTAACAGTTTTCCTTGCTAACATTTGCCATCCGCCCCGTTTACACTCCTCTCCATCGACAGCAAAGACGCGGTATCTACCCGAATTTGCAAGCAAATAACGTTTAGCCGCTGATGTGGTTTCCTGGAGAGTAAAATGAAAAAATTAGAAGATGTTGGTGTACTGGTAGCGCGTATTCTGATGCCTGTTCTGTTCATCACCGCAGGCTGGGGCAAAATTACCGGCTATGCGGGCACTCAGCAGTATATGGAAGCGATGGGCGTGCCGGGGTTCCTGCTGCCACTGACCATTCTGCTTGAGTTCGGCGGCGGCCTGGCAGTGCTGTTCGGTTTCCTGACCCGCACTACGGCGCTGTTCACCGCAGGCTTTACCCTGCTGACCGCGTTCATCTTCCACAGCAACTTTGCGGAAGGCGTGAACTCCCTGATGTTCATGAAAAACCTGACCATCGCGGGCGGCTTCCTGCTGCTGGCTATCACGGGTCCGGGCGCCTACAGCATCGACCGTCTTCTGAATAAGAAGTGGTAAGCAGGCTATACTGATTACATTCAAAGCGAGGAGACATCTCCTCGCTTTTGCTATCTGACGGAGGAGTAAAAAATGGGACAACTCGTAGACGGCGTCTGGCAGGATGTCTGGTATGACACCAAATCCACCGGTGGACGCTTTAAGCGCTCTGTTTCGGCCTTCCGTAACTGGCTGACCGCCAACGGCGCACCCGGCCCGAGTGGCGAAGGGGGCTTTGCGGCGGAAAAAGATCGTTATCATCTGTATGTTTCTCTCGCCTGTCCGTGGGCGCACCGCACGCTGATTGTGCGCAAACTTAAAGGTCTCGAATCGTTAATTCCGGTTTCGGTGGTCAACCCGCTGATGCTGGAAAACGGCTGGACGTTCGACAGTGGCTTCCCGGCCGCGACGGGTGATGAGCTTTATCATCACGATTTCCTGTATCAGCTCTATCTGCGCGCCGATCCGCACTACACCGGACGCGTAACGGTGCCTGTGCTGTGGGACAAGAAAAACCAGACGATCGTCAGCAATGAATCCGCTGAAATCATTCGCATGTTCAATACCGCGTTTGACGCGCACGGTGCCCGCGCCGGGGATTACTACCCGGTTGAGCTGCGCGAGAAAATTGACGAGCTGAACGGCTGGATCTACGACAACGTTAACAACGGCGTCTACAAAGCGGGCTTTGCCACCAGTCAGGAAGCGTACGACGAAGCGGTCGGCAACGTGTTTGGATCCCTGGAGCGCCTGGAGCAGATCCTCGGCCAGCATCGTTATTTAGCGGGCGATCGCCTCACCGAAGCAGACATCCGCCTGTGGACGACGCTGATCCGCTTTGATCCGGTATATGTCACCCACTTCAAGTGCGACAAGCATCGCATCAGTGATTACCTGAACCTGCACGGTTTCATGCGCGACATCTATCAGATGCCGGGGATTGCGGAGACGGTCAATTTTGACCATATTCGCACCCACTATTTCCGCAGTCATAAGACCATCAACCCAACGGGCATTATCTCCATTGGCCCGTGGCAGGACCTGGATGAACCGCACGGGCGCGACGTGCGTTTCGGATAATTATTTAGGGAATCAATTGATTCCCTTTTTTAATTCACAGCATACATCTATCCTTACCTCGATCGCTTAGAAAACAAGTGATTGACTGATTAAGAGGCAAGGAAAAATGGACTGGTATTTAAAGGTACTGCGCAACTACGTTGGATTTGGTGGCCGTGCCCGCCGTAAAGAGTACTGGATGTTCGTTCTGGTGAACTTCGTCCTGATTATGGTGCTGGGCATTGTGGACAAGATCCTCGGCTGGGAACGCGAGGGGGGTGAAGGCATTCTCACCACCATTTATGGTGTGTTAGTTCTGCTGCCTTCATGGGCCGTACTGTTTCGTCGTCTCCACGACACAGATCGTTCGGCGTGGTGGCTGCTGTTGCTGTTGATCCCGCTTATCGGCTGGATCGTGATTTTGATTTTCAACTGTCAGAGCGGAACGCCGGGCGAAAACCGCTTTGGTCCGGATCCTAAGGCAAGCGCGTAAATTCTGCCCGGTGGCGCATACGCTTACCGGGCCTACGCTTATTTGTTGTGGTGGGCAAAGAGCTTGGGAATTTCACGCAAACACCACGATTTGGCTTCGCCCATGCTGTCGCGACGCCACGCCATAATGATATCCACTTCGCTGGTGTATTCCGGGCTGACGACGCGCAGCCGCCCTTCTGCAATGTCCTTTTCGACAAACGGATACGGCATAGTCGCCACGCCCAGCCCCGCCAGGAGTGCCTGTCGCTTATCTTCCAGCGACGTTACCGTCAGTCGCGGCTGTTTATCCAGCAACTGTACCGTTAACACCGGGCGCTCTCGGGCGGTATCCGCGACCGCCACACCGCGGTATTTCACGCGCGTGACCTCAGAGAGCGGCTCCGGCTCCTGATGGATCGGGTGATCCGGGGCGGCGACGTAGACGTTCATCACGCTGTACAGTTTGCGCGAATTGATTTCTGACGATGAGCGGAAATGCATGTCCGGCGCAATCACGATATCCGCCCTGCCCGTCTCAAGACGCTCCCACGCCCCGGCCAGCACCTCAGTGATGATCGATAGCTGGGTATTGGCTTTCGCGGCCAGTCTGTCCACCAGCGGGAATAGCGCCTCGGTGGGCACCAGCGCTTCGGTCACCAGCGTCAGATGGGTTTCCCAGCCGCGGGCCAGCGCTTCGGCATCCGTCGTCAGCTTATCCGCCGCTTCCAGCAGCACACGACCGCGCTCCAGCAGCATTCGGCCAACGTTAGTGAATTTTGTTCGATGACCGGAACGATCGAAGAGCACAACATCCAGCTCCTCTTCCAGCTTTTGCATGGTATAGCTCAGGGCAGACGGAACGCGCCCCAGTTCATCTGCCGCCGCGGCAAAACTGCCGCGCCTGTCAATCGCGTCCATGACGCGAAGCGCCTCAAGCGTCAATGCTCTCTCTTTAGCCATCTCGTTCTCATTCAGGAAATTTGAACATACCAGGCAGAATATCTGGCTAACAATACAGCGTCCATACCTTTACCATTGATTTAGTGTAAAGAGAGGTCAAGTTTATGATTACGACAAGAACAGCGAAACAGTGCGGACAAGCCGATTTCGGTTGGTTGCAGGCCCGCTACACCTTTTCCTTTGGACACTACTTTGACCCTAAACTCCTCGGTTACGCTTCACTGCGCGTATTGAATCAGGAAGTGCTCGCCCCGGGCGCGTCCTTCCAGCCGCGCACATACCCTAAAGTCGATATCCTGAACCTGATCCTGGAAGGCGAGGCAGAATACCGCGATAGCGAGGGCAATCATGTCCAGGCGAAGGCTGGCGAGGCGCTGTTAATTTCCACGCAGCCAGGTATTAGCTACAGCGAGCATAACCTCAGCAAAGATAAAACGCTGACCCGCATGCAGCTGTGGCTGGATGCCTGTCCGGAGCGGGAAAATCCGCTGGTGCAAAAAATCGATCTGAAGGGCGGTAAACAGCAGCTGATTGCCTCGCCAGACGGCAGCAAAGGCAGCTTGCAGTTGCGCCAGCAGGTGTGGCTGCACCATATCGAACTGAAAAAAGGTGAACAGGCGAGCTTCCAGCTTCATGGCCCGCGTGCCTATTTGCAGTCCATTCACGGAACGGTGCATGCGGTCACGCATACGGAAGAGAAAGAAGCGCTCACCTGCGGTGACGGGGCGTTTATTCGTGACGAAGCGAATATCACCCTGGTTGCCGATACGCCGCTGCGCGCGCTGCTGATTGATTTGCCGGTTTAAGATCAACACGCCCCCTCGCTCGATCGGTTCCCTCTCCCTATGGGAGAGGGTTAGGGTCAGGGGTAACGGGTTGGATTAAATCACAACACCTTACTCGCCATAATTTCAATAATCTGCCGGTCCGTCGCCTGCATTGAGCGGCACGCCAGGGCGCACAGGTTAGAGATAGACTGTTCCACGTCGTGCGCCACAATCCCCTCGTTACCCGTCACGGCAGTATCATCCAGCGCCATCATCACGGCTTTCCAGGCGCTGGTGACGCTGGTCGAGACCTTCATTGCGCAGCTGTTAGAGGCCCCATCGCAGATCATCCCGCTCACGTCGCCGATCATACTGCCGATCGCCATGGCAATGGTCTGGTAAGATCCGCCCATCAGCCACGCCATCCCCGCCGCTGCCCCCATTCCGGCCGTTGTCGCCGCGCACAACGCGGACAAGCGCGGAAGCTGGTAGTGGATATAGATAGCCGACAGATGCGAGAGCATCAGCGCCCGCGCCAGCCGTTCGTCATCGGCCTGAACGTGCTCAGCCACCACCACTACCGGCATGGTGGCGGTGATGCCCTGATTCCCGGAACCCGAGTTGCTCATCGCCGGCAGCGTCGCGCCTCCCATGCGGGCATCCGAGGCTGCGCTGGTGCGGATAATAATGTCTGAACCCAGATCCTGCGCCATCCAGCCGCGTGCGCGCTGTTTATTGAGCGTCGCGCCAATATGCAGCCCCCAGTTGCCACGCAAACCTTCGCGGGAGAGCGCATCGTTCAGCCGCCCCGCATCGAGGATAAAGCGGATCGCGTCAAACGGCACCTGCTCTACAAACTCAAGGATCTGCGACAGCGTGGTGGTCGAGAGTACCGCCAGCGGATCGTCGTTGTTCTGGCTCTGACGATCGTCAAGCCTGAAGCGCGTTTCGCCCTGACAAACTACCTCCACCACGCGAGTGTGCCCGCCAGCGATGGTCACCATCGCCGAGGATTCACCGACGTAAACGCAGGCGCGTGAGTAGAGGATCTCCTCGCACGGCTCCTGCAATTTCACCTGCACCAGACCTGCGTTCAGCAGTGCTTTGGCGCGCGTTAGCGCCTCGGCCGACGCGTCTTTCAACACCTCCAGCCCGGCGTGTGCATTACCGCCTGTCGCCCCCAGCGCGGCCGCGATGGGTAAACCGACCATACCGGTGCCGGGCACCGTTACGCCAAGCCCGTTTTTCATCAGGTTCGGCGATACCCACGCCTCGATACGCGTCACCTCACCGTCAAGCTGTCCGGCAGCCATCGCGCACGCCAGCGCCAGCGAGACGGGTTCGGTACAGCCCAGCGCAGGCTTTACCTCTTCCTGCACAGCGCGAATAAAATGGTTCCATAAAGGATTAATTTGCTCAGACATCGTTACGACCTTATTTAACCTCATGAGAAGGCGAGGAAAGGAGAAACACAAAGCAGCAGCCCGGTAATCACAATAATCACCAGCGATACGCCTTTATATTTATGAAGTGCGGGCACTTTGTAGACCAGCCACGCCGGAATTAAGCAGCCCACCATCCCGAAAATAGGGCTACAGATGGAGGTGAAGCTCAGCACCGGCGCGTTTAACACAATCGCGCTCCAGGCCAGCAGGATAGCGAACAGCATAATCCCGCGCTGGACGGTGCTTTCATTGATTTTCTCCGCCGGCATTTTGCGGCGCAGGATGTTCATCACGATGCCCTGCGTCGCCTCACGAAAGCCGAGATAGACGCCAAAGAACGCGGTCATCACGGCAAAAATGTTGAGGATCACGCTGACGATTTTGACCCAGCCCGCACCGTCACCGCTGATGAACTGTGCTGCGATTGCCAGGGCGGAAATATTCTGCTCGTAGGCTTTTACCGCCTCGTCGTGCCCCATCGCCAGCGTAAAGGAGACCGCGTAGAAAAAGACCGTCACAAACAGCACGCCAAAAGCGATATTCATTGCCCGCAGCGCCTTATGACGCGCCACCTCTACGGATTTTTCCCGTGAACGATAGGAAATCACCATCGGGCTTAATGTCTGAATAAACAGAATGGAGGTTAAGGTGAAAGGCAGCGTAATAATGGCATTTTTAATCAGCAGGCCCATCGGCGGCAGCATACCGACGTTGGCTAAATGCCAGAGGCCAATCATCGAAAGCCCCAGCGCCGCCACCACAAATAATTTGGTCAGCACCATCAGGCTGGAGACTTTAAACAGCAGTTTTTCACCGCGCGACGAAATGGCGACCAGAATGCAGATCAGGAATAAGCCGTAGAACGGATTTTCCGACAGCAAACCGTCGGTTACGCCGAAGGTGTGTAGGTAGGATGCGCTGTCGTTGGTGATAGCCGTGGAATAGACAAACATCCAGATCACCAGCATCACAAAATAAAGCGCACCCAATAAGATGCCCCAGTTTTTACCTAAATAACCGCTAATGACGCTCGGGTAATCTTTGCATTCCGGTGATTCCGCCAGCGTATTAATAAACAGGCGCTGGAACAGGTACATAGCCGGATAACCAATTATCGACGAGAGTAAAAACACCCACAGCCCCATTAACCCGACCTGCACCGGAAGAAAAACGATACCCGCGCCGATAGCCATCCCGATACTCATGATGACCCAGCCCGTATCGGTGCTGTCGAATTTGATCGCCTCTCGCCATTCGCTTTCGCTCATTCCCGCCCGCCTTGCCGCAGGGGAATCACTCACAATCACACTGCTGTTTGTTGCCATATTCATTGGGCACTCGCTTATTTTGTAGGGTAACTGGTTGTTTTTATAAGGTTCCGATCGCCAGCGATTGCGAGTCAGAGGGTGCAGGTGTGAGTTATTGATATGGGAAGATCATATCCGGAGCGCGGGAGAAAAAAGTCACAACTTTTATAGGGATTTTCTAAAGCGAGAGAATAATATTACTTCGGGATAGCAGAAAGGAGAGTAAGTTTTCTAAAATTGACGACGTTCACAAAATTAAAAGCCTCCCCATTTGAGGAGGCTGAAGATGAAGCCTGTATTACATCGCCTGCGTAAACGTCCTCGAAATCACGTCCTGCTGCTGCTCGCGCGTCAGGGCGTTAAACCGCACCGCATAACCTGAAACGCGGATCGTCAGGTTCGGATAGTTCTCCGGATGGGCGACGGCATCCAGCAGCATCTCCCGGTTCATCACGTTGACGTTCAGGTGTTGCCCGCCCTCAATGGTCGCTTCGTGGTGGAAGTATCCGTCCAGCAGCCCGACAAGGTTGGTTTTGCGCACCGGCTCGTCCTTGCCCAGTGCCTGCGGCACGATGGAGAAGGTGTAGGAGATCCCGTCTTTGGCGTAGGTGAACGGCAGCTTGGCGACCGAGGTTAACGACGCCACCGCCCCTTTTCTGTCGCGCCCGTGCATCGGGTTGGCGCCAGGCGCAAACGGCGTGCCGCCGCGACGTCCGTCCGGCGTGTTGCCGGTCTTCTGCCCGTAAACCACGTTGGAGGTGATGGTCAGGATCGACTGCGTCGGTACCGCGTTGCGGTACGTCGGCAGCGCCTGGATTTTCTTCATAAAGCGCTCAACCAGATCGCAGGCGATACTGTCCACGCGATCGTCGTTGTTGCCGTACTGCGGATAGTCGCCTTCGATGACGAAATCCACCGCCAGACCGGTGTGGTCGCGCACCGGTTTTACCGTGGCGTATTTGATGGCCGACAGGGAATCCGCCGCCACCGACAGCCCGGCAATGCCGCAGGCCATGGTGCGGTAGACGTCCCGGTCGTGCAGCGCCATCAGCGAGGCTTCGTAGCTGTATTTATCATGCATATAGTGAATGAGATTCAGCGCGCTGATGTACTGCACCGCCAGCCAGTCCATGAAGTGATCGAGGCTCGCCATTACGGTGTCGTAATCCAGTACCTCCTCCAGCAGCGGCTCGGTTTTCGGCCCCACCTGGATCTTCAGCTTCTCATCCACCCCGCCGTTGATTGCATACAGCAGCGTTTTCGCCAGGTTGGCGCGTGCGCCGAAGAACTGCATCTGCTTGCCGATCACCATCGGGCTGACGCAGCAGGCAATGGCGTAGTCGTCGCTGTTGAAGTCGGCGCGCATCAGATCGTCGTTCTCGTATTGCAGCGAGGAGGTGACGATCGACACCTGCGCGGCGTATTTCTTGAACGCGATCGGCAGTTGTTCGGACCAGAGGATCGTCAGGTTTGGCTCCGGCGCAGGCCCCATGGTGTGCAGGGTATGCAGGTAGCGGAAGCTGTTTTTGGTCACCAGCGTGCGGCCATCCAGCCCCATGCCGCCAATCACTTCCGTGGCCCAGATCGGATCGCCGGAGAAGAGCGTGTCGAACTCCGGCGTGCGCAGGAAGCGTACCATGCGGATCTTCATGATGAAGTGGTCGATCAGCTCCTGGGCCTGCACCTCATTCAGCCGTCCTGCCTGCATGTCGCGTTCAATGTAGATATCAAGGAACGAGGCCGTGCGCCCCAGCGACATCGCCCCGCCATTCTGGGATTTCACTGCGGCAAGGTAGGCAAAGTAGACCCACTGCACCGCTTCCTGCGCATTCATCGCCGGACGTGAAATATCAAAGCCATAGTTCGCCGCCATCTGCTGGATCTGGAGCAACGCACGTTTATGCTCCGCCAGCTCCTCGCGCAGGCGGATCGTGGCCTCCAGATCTTCTCCGCGCTCCAGTTTCCCCTGGAGATCGGCGAACTGAAGTTCACGCTCGCGCACCAGATAGCTGATGCCGTACAGCGCCACGCGACGGTAGTCGCCGATGATGCGTCCGCGCCCGTAGCCGTCCGGCAGACCGGTCAGCACGCCCGATTTGCGGCAGCGCAACATCTCCGGGGAGTAAACGTCAAACACGCCCTGGTTGTGGGTTTTGCGCAGGTCTGTGAAGAGATATTCAAACTGCGGATCCATCTCGCGACCGTAGGCTTCGAACGAGCTGCGGATCATGTTGATCCCGCCGTACGGATGCAGGGCGCGCTTGAGCGGCTTGTCGGTTTGCAGGCCGACGATCGTCTCCAGCTCCTGATCAATATAGCCCGGCCCGTGCGCGGTAATGGTAGTGGCGATGTTGGTGTCAAAATCCACCGGAGCGTGAGTAGCATTCTCCTGACGAATGCCGACCATCACCTTCTGCCACAGCGCCGTCGTTGCTGGCGTCGCCTGCGCGAGGAAAGCTTCATCGCCTTCATAAGGGGTGTAGTTATGCTGAATAAAATCGCGCACGTTAATGGCGTTTTTCCATTCTTCACCGCGAAACCCGGCCCATGCATCGCTGTAAGGCGCGACGCCCGTATCGATTGTTACTTTCATCAGATTCTCGCTTTATCAGGCGTAAGCCGCAGCCGGAGTAACCTTCCCAAGACGGAGGGCGTCCAGTGCGATCATTTTTTCTTCATTGGTAGGGATCACCGCGCAGGCCGCGCGGGACGACTCGGTGGAGATCACGCGCTCGCCCGCGCTGCCCGGCAGGGCATTTTTGGACTCGTCGAGGATGATGCCAAACACCTTAAGATGCTCCACCACCAGCGCGCGGATAAGCACGGAGTTCTCACCGATCCCGCCGGTAAACACCACGCCATCCAGACGGTGCAGGGACGCGGCATGACCGGCGATATGTCGCGCAATCCGGTGGACAAAGGTCTTTATTGCCAGCCGCGCCCGCTCGTTGCCGTCATGCCAGGCTTTCTCCAGCGCGCGCAAATCGGAGGAGATGCCAGAGATCCCCAGCAGCCCGGACTCTTTGTTGACCACGCGCTCCAGATCCTCGAACGACTGGCCGGTCTGCCGGGCAATCCACGCCATCGCGCCAAAATCCACGTCGCCGCAGCGCGTGCCCATCACCAGTCCTTCAAGCGGCGTCATCCCCATGGACGTGTCCACGCTTACGCCGTTACGCACCGCGCAGATGGACGCCCCGTTGCCGAGATGGGCAATCACCAGGCCGCTGTCATCGGGAGAGAGCCCGAGCAGCGCGTGCGCCTGCGCCGACACGTAGCGGTGAGAGGTGCCGTGGAAACCGTAGCGACGCACGCCCAACTCTTCAAAATAGCGGTACGGCAAGCCGTACAAATACGCCTGCGGCGCCATGGTCTGGTGGAAGCTGGTATCAAATACCGCCACCTGCTGCACGCCGGGGAACAGGCGCCCGGCGGCTTCCACGCCGCTCAGGTTGGCGTAGTTATGCAGCGGCGCCAGCGGGGAGACCTGGCGGATCTGCGCCATCACCTCTTCCGTGATCAGGGTCGACTCGCTGAAGAGGTCGCCGCCGTGGGCAATGCGATGGCCAATCAAGGCCACGCTGCCCATCAGGTTGCGTTTCTCCAGCTCCAGGGCGATGGCGGCCAGCGCCCCTTCGTAGTCCTGGTGAGCCAGTCTGACCGGCTCACCCCCATTCACGGAAATAAAGGCTTTTTCTGTGTTGATGCCGTCCGCAATGCCCGTCATCAGGGCATCGCAGCCTGCGGCGTCCAGCACCGAGAACTTAACAGAGGACGATCCGCAGTTAATGACCAGTACTACCGGAAACTCAATCATGGTATGGCTCCGCTCTTCCTGAGCTTTGGTTTAAAACAGTTTGTACACGATGTTCAGAATGGTCAGCAGGCCGACCACGGTTACGAAGATGTTCTCGGTCCGGCCTTTGTATTTCGCCAGCGCAGGCGCCTTGCGGATGGCGTACATCGGCAGCAGGCACAGCAGAGAGGCGATAATTGGCGCACCCATGGCTTCAATAAGGTCCAGGATGTTCGGGTTGGCGTAGGCCACAATCCAGGTGGAGCCCATGATGAAGACCATGCTGATGGTGTTCAGCTTGCCCACGGAGACTTTCTTCTTGTCGCCCTTGTAACCGAACTTGAGGATCAGACCGTTCAGCCCCTCCAGCGTGCCCAGATAGTGGCCGAAGAAGGATTTAAAGATAGCGACCAGCGCGATGATGGAGGCGCCGTATTCCAGCACCGTGGCGAACGTGGATTTACTGCCTGACATCGACGCGAAGTGGTTCGCCAGGTAAGAGAGCACCGGAATGTTCTGCGCTTTGGCGTCCGCCATGTTCTGCGGAGAGAGCGTAAACAGGCAGCTAAAGGCGAAGAACATCACCACCGCCACCATCAGCAGGCTGGCGCGACCGATGATTTTGGAACATTTCTGCTCGGTAAACTCTTTCCCGAACTCCGGTTCGTACTCTTCGCGCTTGGAGACCACAAACGAGGAGACGATAGGCGAGAAGTTGAAGGAGAAGACCATGATGGAGATCCCCAGCCACACCGTGACCAGAATGCCGTCATGACCGGTGAAGGCGATATCGCTCAGGTTAACCTGGTCGATCACCGCCGAGTTCCAGTACGGGATCAGCGAGAGAGAAATTAACACCAGGCTGGCGATGAACGGGAACACCAGGTAGCTCATCACTTTCACCATCAGGTCTTTACCGAACCAGATAACAAAGGCCATCAGCAGCAGCAGGAACAGCGCCACCACGCCGCGGTTCAGGGCGGGCATCTGGAGCTGGTTTTCCCAGAAGGTCATAAAGGTGTTGGTAATGGTGACGCCGTAAATCCACAGCAGCGGGCAAATGGCAAAGAAGTAGAGGAAGGTGATCACCACCCCGCCGGTCTTACCAAAATGCTCCTCCACCGTTTCGGTGATGTTGCCGGAGACGTTACTGCCGGACAAACACAGACGCGCCAGCGCGCGGTGGCAGTAAAAGGCAATCGGGAACGCGAGTACCAGCATCAGCAGGATAGGGATCAGGCCGCCAAAGCCTGCACGGATAGGGAAGAACAGCACGCCTGCGCCAATGGCGGTACCAAACAGGCCGAGCGTCCAGGTGGTATCCGATTTACGCCAGGTGGACGTTTTTGTCTGGCCAACGATAATGCTTTCTGTGTTGCTCATAAGTCATCCTTTATGCGTCAACGAAGCCGGTAATTTGGGAAACACGGGAGAGATCAATATTGCCGCCGGAAATAATGCAGACGGTTTTTCGGCCCTGAATATAGTGGTCCAGCTTGCCGCTTAATAACGCCGCGCACGCCAGCGCACCGGCACCTTCCGTGACCACCTTATTTCGCTGAATAAGCGCGATCATGCTGTTGCGAATCTCGTCTTCGCTGACCAGCACAATGTCATCGACTAATTCACGAACAATTTCGAAGGTTAAATTACCTGGGCGAGACACGTCGCAGCCGTCAGCTAATGTGCCGGTAACACGATGACTGGTTATTTCTCCGGCCTGATACGATGCCGCCATTCCGTGCACATTTTCAGACTGCACGCCGATAATATTGATAGTCGGGTTGATGGATTTAATTGCTGTCGCAATACCGGCAATTAAACCGCCGCCGCCGATGGGGACAATCACGTTATCCACGTCATATAAATCTTCGAGGATTTCCAGGCCGATGGTGCCCTGGCCGGCAATGACTTTCGGATCGTCGTAAGGCGGGATAAAAATGCGCCCTTCCATCTCGACGATTTCGCTCACTTTGGCGATGGTGTCGTTAAAGTTCTCGCCGTGCAGCACCACTTCGGCAGAGTAGTCACGCGTGGCGGCAACCTTGGATTTCGGCGCGCCCATCGGCATGACCACTTTGCCGTCGATGCCGAGCATGGCGCAGGAGAGAGAGACCCCCTGCGCGTGGTTCCCTGCGGAACAGGCCACCACGCCCTTGCGTTTTTCCGCATCGGTCAGCGAGCTTAATTTATTAAAAGCCCCACGTATTTTAAACGAACCGGTACGCTGCATATTTTCAAACTTCAGGAATATCTCACCCTTACACCGTTCGCTCAGATAATTCGAGCGCGGCATACCGGTTTTATAGATCTTTCCCGCCAGTCTTTTTCTGGCGTCCTGAATATCTTCAATGGTCACCGGGAGATCGTAAGTAATGTGCATAATATCCTCGTTATAATAATTCATTGTTTTCAGGCAAAGTCAGGGTATCAGAGCGTTAAAAAGCGTCGCTCCGGGTGTTTTAAATCATCATTATTTCTATCGTCGTTTTTCGATATTCATCGAAGAATATTGTTTTGCCAGTTCAACTAATACTGACGCCGATTTTTTAATACTGTAATTTTTTGACCACACGGCGGCATAACGCGCCACGGGTAATTCATCTTCCACCGGCAGAACAATAAACTGGTCCGAGCCGAATGGCGCAATCATGTCACGGGGGATCACCGTAAGGTAATCGGCATTGAGGACAAGGTTATAGATGGTGACGACGGAATCGGTCTGGACGATGTTTTCAATGCTGATGTGGTTGTCTTGCAGGGTGGTCAGGAGTTCGTTGTAGTAGCCCATATCGGTTTGCGGCATCACCCACTGCTCGTGCGTGAGCGATGCCAGTCTGGTCGGGCCGGTACACGTTCGTGATTTACTCGCCACCAGCACAAACTCGGATTCAAACAGTGGCTCAACGTGAAGATCCTGAAGCTGCATCCCGTCGCTCAGCGTGCCGATGGCGAAATCCAGCCGGCCATCGCGAATGGCGGGCAGGAATGAAGAGAGCTGCGCTTCATACATTGAGACGCGCGCTTTCGGGAACACTTCCTTGAATTTTTTGATCATCCCGGACAGGAAGGTGAAGCCAATCAGCGACGGATAGCCAAAAGAGACGTCCATGACGGTACTGAAACTGAGGCTGTTAATCTCGCTCACCATGTTTTTCATTTCGCGGGTGATCGACTCAGCGTAGGACAGCAGCACCTGACCGGCGGCAGTGAGTTTTACGCCGGTGTTCTTACGCACCATCACTTCCACCCCAAAGTAGGATTCGATGTCGCTGATGATTTTGCTGACGGCAGGTTGCGTCAGCCCCAGTTGTCTTGCAGCAGAACCTATGGAGCCACTTTTGATGACTTCCTGAAATACCACGAGGTGCTGTGTTTTCGGTAGAATAATAGTATTCATAATATTCTGCGCTTATTTCCCTATGACGCAGCGGATTCTACCCAATATTGTTTCAGGGGGTATGTGCTGTTACTCACAATTTGCCAGGACGCTCTGTTTTCAACCGCACCCGAAATCTATTTATGTCTTTATAAATCAAATACTTATTACAATAAAAATACGCATTTACGCTGATATTGATCAATAAAAAACGCGGTAATAAATTTATTTTATGGCAATAACCAGCGTGAATTTTTTTGCCTTAAAAATATTAATAAAGGCTATCTTTCAGGCAATTAAAGGTTAATAAAACACCATTGTTCCTTTAAAACATTTTTGTGGTTTATCAACTTTACCAGGAATATTTATTCACTTTCCGGTTAAAGAGTGGGATATATCACACATTCACCAGAAGAATGTTTTTAGATTCAATATTAAATTATCAAATGAATAACATTCGGCATCACTGACTAAACATTTACAACATCTGCTCAACACTAAAATTTTCTAATTTCATAGCGTTAAATTTTGTGATTACGATCATGCGCAGCAGATGAGAGGAATGCACAGTCAGGCAAATAGTGAAATGTGCTTAGCATCGCAAAATTGAGAATTAATGTCGTTTGGCGCTTCGCTTACCCGGCCTGCAACCTTCTGAAAGCAAAAACCCCGCCGAAGCGGGGTTTCGTAAGAAGTTGAAGCTGACCGATAAGCCGGGTTCTGTCGTGGACAGTCATTCATCTAGGCCAGCAATCGCTCACTGGCTCAAGCAGCCTACCCGGGTTCAATACGGGCCGTACCATGTGAACCCCTATTTGGCCTTGCTCCGGGTGGAGTTTACCGTGCCACGGACTGTTACCAGCCGCGCGGTGCGCTCTTACCGCACCCTTTCACCCTTACCTGATCCCGCTTGCGCGGGCCATCGGCGGTTTGCTCTCTGTTGCACTGGTCGTGGGTTTCCCCCCCAGGCGTTACCTGGCACCCTGCCCTGTGGAGCCCGGACTTTCCTCCCCTCCGCCCGTCTCCCCCGAAAGGGACGACGACGAAGCGGCGACTGTCTGGTCAGCTTCGGCGCGCAGTATAGAGGGTTTGCGCGCCGCTGTCACCCCTGGCTACGCATGCCTACCTGCAATGTGGCCGCGATATTCCGCGAGGCGCGGTAAATGTTGTCATACGCTCCCTGGAACGCCTCTTCCAGTGAGCCGATGCGGGTCAGTACGCTGAACACCGCGTCGATGCCGTACTGATGCACCACACCCACATCCTGCGTCAGACTTCCGGCAATCCCGATCACCGGCTTATGGTATTTTTTGGCGACGCTCGCCACACCGACGGGCACTTTGCCATTAATGCTCTGGCTGTCGATGCGCCCTTCCCCGGTCAGCACCCACGTGCAGTCGTGAATATGTTCTTCAAGATTGAGCGCCTGAGTGACAATCTCGATGCCGCTTTTCAGCTCAGCGCCCAGGAAGGCCATCAGCGCTGCGCCCATGCCGCCCGCGGCGCCAGCCCCCGGAACCCGGTTGACGTCAATGCGCAGCGATTTTTTGATCACCCCGGCGTAGTGGTTAAGATTGGCGTCGAGTTCGAGGATCATCTCCTCCGTGGCGCCTTTTTGCGGGCCAAAGATACGCGACGCGCCGCTTTCACCGACCAGCGGATTCGTCACGTCACAGGCGACGCGGATTGCGCATCCCTGAAGACGCGGATCGAGATCGGAAATATCAATCCGGTTAAGCGCCATCAGGCTGCCGCCGCCGTAGCCGATCTCCGTCCCGTTCGCATCCGTAAACTTCGCGCCCAGCGCCTGCATCATACCCGCGCCCCCATCGTTGGTTGCGCTCCCGCCGATACCGATAATGATGTTGCGCGCGCCTTTATCCAGCGCGCTGAGGATCAGCTCCCCCGTCCCGCGCGACGTCGTGACCAGCGGGTTACGCTGCGCGGGAGGAACAAGCACCAGGCCGCTGGCGGCGGCCATCTCGATAAACGCGGTGGTACCGTCGCCCGAGATCCCCCAACTGGCCTTCACCTTTTCCCCTAACGGGCCGGTGACGACAGCCTGCTGCCAGGTGCCCTGCGTCGCAGCGATCATCGCTTCAACCGTACCTTCTCCGCCGTCAGCAACGGGAACAGACACGTAATGAGCGTCGGGGAAAATTTCCCGAAATCCTTTTTCTATCGCCTGCGCCACCTCGGTGGCAGACAGGCTTTCTTTATAAGAGTCTGGCGCGATTACGATTTTCATAGTTGTATGCCTGAGCCGTAGGCCCGGTAAGCGTAACGCCACCGGGCAGGACGTCATTAGCGAGCAATTTCAACCTTCGCCAGTTTTTCGTAATAGCACGCTAACGCGCTGTGATCGGCGGTACCCAGACCGTCCGCACGCAGCGCCTGCATCATCTCCATGACGGCGGCAGTCAGCGGCAGTTGCGCGCCCACGCCGTGGGAGGTATCCAGCGCATTCGCCAGATCCTTAATGTGCAGATCGATGCGGAAGCCCGGCCTGAAGTTACGATCCATCACCATCGGCGCCTTGGCATCCAGCACGGTGCTGCCCGCCAGACCACCGCGAATGGCCTGATAGACCAGATCCGGATTAACGCCCGCTTTGGTGGCCAGCGTCAGCGCTTCGGACATGGCCGCGATGTTCAACGCCACAATCACCTGGTTTGCCAGCTTGGTGACGTTGCCTGCGCCAATTTCACCGGTGTGCACCACGGAGCCAGCCATGGCTTTCATCAGGTCGTAGTATTTGTCGAACACAGCTTTATCGCCCCCCACCATCACCGACAGGGTGCCGTCGATGGCTTTCGGTTCGCCGCCGCTGACCGGCGCATCCAGCATTTCCACGCCTTTCACTTTCAGCGCCTCGCTGATTTCGCGGCTTGCCAGCGGTGCGATAGAACTCATGTCGATCACCACCAGACCCGGCTTCGCGCCGTCGATAATGCCGTTCTCACCCAGCGCCACCTCTTTCACGTGCGGGGAGTTTGGCAGCATGGTGATAATCACATCGCACTGCTCAGCAATCGCTTTTGCGGTTGTCGCCGTTTCTGCGCCAGCCGCAATCACCTCTGCCACCGCGTCTGAATTATGATCTAAAACCACCAGTGAGTAACCTGCTTTGATGAGGTTTTTGCTCATTGGTTTGCCCATGATACCCAGGCCAATAAAACCCACTTTCAGCGTCATAATCTGTTTCCTCAATGATGGTTATTTTTTAAAAGCGTCCGCTAATTTCTGCGTGGCGGCGCGGAATACGCCGAGATCGCTGCCGACGGCGACAAACGTTGCGCCCCACTCCAGGTAGCGGCGGGCATCGGCTTCCACTGGCGCCAGAATGCCGCACGGTTTACCGTGCGCTTTGGCACAGGCAAAAATGTGCTGAATTGCGCGCTGCACGTCCGGATGGCTGGCGTTGCCCAGATGACCAAAGGCGGCCGCCAGATCGCTCGGGCCGACGAAAATGCCGTCTACCCCCTCCGTCGCGGCAATAGCGTCGACGTTATCGACCCCCTGCTGGCTCTCGATCTGAACCAGAATGGTGATGTTCTTGTTGGACTGAGCGAAATAGTCCGGCACGGTGCCAAACATGTTGGCGCGGTGCGAGACGGACACGCCGCGGATCCCTTCCGGTGGATAGCGGGTCGCCGCCACGGCCAGCACCGCTTCTTCTTCCGTTTCAACAAACGGGATCAGGAAGTTGTAGAAGCCGATATCCAGCAGACGCTTGATGATCACCGGCTCGTTGGTGGGCACACGCACCACCGGCGCGCTGTGGCTGCCTTTCAGCGCCATCAGCTGCGGAATAAACGTGTTGATATCGTTTGGCGCATGTTCGCCGTCC
Source organism: Enterobacter cloacae complex sp. 302F9 (assembly GCF_050030335.1). Lineage (NCBI taxonomy): Bacteria > Pseudomonadati > Pseudomonadota > Gammaproteobacteria > Enterobacterales > Enterobacteriaceae > Enterobacter > Enterobacter cloacae complex sp. 302F9. Next base: position 4,163,823 of record NZ_JBLGUC010000001.1, read on the forward strand.
AGCACCAGCCAGTCGAACCCGGCCAGGCCCAGCACTTCGGTGCTGATGGGGTTGGCCAGCGCAGACCAGCAGCCAATCTGAATCTGGTGCGCCGCGAGGGCAGCTTTAAATTTATTCGGGAAGATGTCGTTACTCATTACTTATACCTTTTTTAATTCCGCAGTTTTAGCCAGTAGCTTTTCTTATTTATTCCGACTCAGCGTCAGCGTTATATTTATTTTCCTGACTGAATTTTGGCGTTATAAAATCGTCATTCAGTATAATCGTCACCACCCGGCAGCACATTGTCTCAATGCTCAATTATCCAACGGGAGTGGCACGCTATTTTGAGCATATGCCCAACACAGTGGGCGCTGATGCACAGAATCAACGATTAGTGGTTCGGGAGCGATCGCGATCACATTCTCACCTTTCCTCTCCTGGCATTCTTTATTTCCTCAATAAGAAACAATTAACCATCTGGCTATATTTAGTATCAGATATTTTGCTGGAGAAGAGTGAACAATGGCCGATATTGAAATTCGACAGGCGTCGCCGACGGCGTTCTATATAAAAGTGCACGATACCGATAACGTGGCGATTATTGTCAACGACAATGGCTTAAAAGCTGGCACCCGCTTTCCGGATGGCCTGGAGCTGATTGAGCACATTCCGCAGGGGCATAAAGTCGCACTGGTCGATATCCCGGCGCAGGGCGAAATCGTGCGCTACGGCGAAGTCATCGGCTATGCGGTGCGCGCTATCCCGCAGGGTAGCTGGATTGAGGAGTCGCTGGTTGAGCTGCCCACCGCCCCGCCGCTGGAGTCGTTGCCGCTGGCTACCCGCGTCCCTGAGCCGTTGCCTCCGCTGGAGGGTTATACCTTCGAGGGTTACCGCAACGCGGATGGCAGCGTGGGAACCAAAAACCTGCTTGGCATCACCACCAGCGTGCATTGCGTGGCGGGCGTAGTGGATTATGTGGTGAAAATTATTGAGCGCGATCTGTTGCCGAAATACCCCAACGTTGACGGCGTGGTGGGTCTTAACCACCTGTACGGCTGCGGCGTGGCGATCAACGCGCCCGCAGCGGTCGTGCCGATCCGCACGATTCACAATATCGCCCTTAACCCAAACTTTGGCGGTGAGGTCATGGTGATTGGTCTCGGCTGTGAAAAATTGCAGCCAGAACGCCTGTTGCAGGGTACGGAAGATGTGAAAGCCATTCCGGTTGACGATGCCAGTGTTGTGCGACTTCAGGATGAACACCATGTCGGCTTCAGATCGATGGTCGACGACATTTTACAGGTGGCAGAGCGCCATCTGGAGAAGCTGAACAAACGCCAGCGTGAAACCTGCCCGGCCTCTGAACTGGTCGTTGGGACACAGTGTGGCGGCAGCGATGCGTTTTCCGGCGTCACCGCCAACCCGGCAGTCGGTTATGCCTCCGATCTGTTCGTGCGCTGCGGCGCCACGGTGATGTTCTCCGAAGTCACCGAAGTACGTGATGCTATCCACCTGCTCACGCCGCGCGCCGTCAACGAAGAGGTGGGCAAACGCCTGCTGGAGGAGATGGCCTGGTACGATAACTATCTCGACATGGGCAAAACCGACCGCAGCGCCAACCCGTCTCCGGGTAACAAGAAAGGCGGTCTGGCCAACGTGGTGGAAAAGGCCCTCGGGTCGATTGCCAAATCCGGCCAGAGCGCGATTGTGGAAGTGCTCTCCCCTGGCCAGCGACCAACCAAACGCGGTCTGATCTACGCGGCAACGCCTGCCAGTGATTTCGTGTGCGGTACCCAGCAGGTAGCATCCGGCATTACGGTACAGGTCTTTACCACCGGGCGCGGCACGCCGTACGGCCTGATGGCGGTACCGGTGATCAAAATGGCGACCCGCACCGAGCTGGCAAACCGCTGGTATGACTTAATGGATATCAACGCGGGCACCATCGCCACCGGGGAAGAGAGTATTGAAGAGGTGGGCTGGAAGCTGTTCCACTTCATTCTGGATGTGGCAAGCGGGCGGAAGAAAACCTTCTCCGATCAATGGGGATTGCATAACTCGCTGGCGGTGTTTAACCCGGCGCCGGTGACCTGATGGCCCCTCACCCTGCCCTCTCCCCACCGGGGAGAGGGTAAAAAACCGCACCGGGCAGTCCCCTCCCCCCTATGGGGCTGAGGGTTCCCCACAAAATAATGCCTGCACAGACGGCCCCCTCTCCCTTGAGGGAGAGGGCTGGGGTGAGGGGGAACATACGGCTCTGGTGGTCATTCCGTTCACTTTATGTTCCTTGCTACTCTGTCACGACATGACCGGTGAACGTGCCAGGGTGGCTCAGTCGCCACCACCCTGGCGACCCGGGCTTCCAGCGGTAAATCGCCGCTTCGCGGTGCCTTCGGCTTATTCCTTCCGGCTTATCGGGGACGGGCGGAGGTAACATCCCTGTAAAGCCCGCCCTCTCGGCGCATCCCTGCGCCTCGCCCCGGCCTACAGGAAACGCCTCAGCGATTTACAGCCGGACCGAGGCATCGCTGAAAGCCCTCAGTTATTCTGAGGCAACGTTATCGCTTTTGCTTTCAAATTACTGGGGGACCCTCTCCCTATGGGGAGAGGGTTAGGGAGAGGGGAAAAGCCTCTTTAGACCAGCACCACATCGATCCCGCTTTTGCGTAATCCTTCAAGGCTTTCCGCCGGAATGCCTTCATCAACGATAATCATGTCGATCCGCTGGGTATCAATAATTTTATGCAGGCTTGAACGATTAAACTTGCTGGAGTCCGTGACAACGATAATACGCTCCGCCACCTCGCACATTTTGCGGTTCAGACGGGCTTCATCCTCGTTGTGCGTACTCACCCCCCGGTCGAGATCGATGGCATCGACGCCCAGGAAAAGCAGGTCAAAATGGTAATTCTGTAAGGACTGCTCCGCCTGGTCGCCGTAGAAGGACTGCGACTGACGGCGCAAGTGCCCGCCGGTCATCAGCAGCTCCACGCCCTCCGCTTCCAGCAGCGCGTTTGCCACGTTCATCCCGTTGGTCATGGCAATGACATCGGTGTGCTGGCGCAGCATGCGGGCAATTTCAAAGGTTGTGGTGCCGGAGTCCAGAATAATGCGGTGACCCGGCTTCACCAGTTCAGCCGCCGCCTGCGCGATGCTGCGCTTCACTGCCGTATTAAGGGAACTTTTGTCCTCAACGGACGGCTCCACGCCGGGGGCATTGCCTTCGCAAATCAGCGCGCCGCCGTAAGCGCGAACGGCAATCCCCTGCTTTTCCAGAAAGGCCAGATCGTTACGGATCGTTACCGTCGACACGCCGTATAAAAGAGAAAGATCGTTAACCTGCACGCTTCCCTGCGCCCGCAACCGCTGAATGATCTGCTCTCGCCTTTCACTGGTGCCGGTGATGCGCTTCTCTGCGGATGAATCGGTGCTGCTCATACGAGCTCCTTAGTAAATACACTTTCGTTTCATTTCGTTTTGCTTATTAACGCCTTTCTTTTGAGGGAATGCAAGCCCTGTATGGTGGGCAGACGCAAGCTTTACCGCCGCTGAAACCTTTCATTATGTTTCTTTTGTGAAACAGATCGGAAAACTATTATCTTTCGTTTTATTTTTACCTCACCATAATGCAGTATCAAATGAAACAAAACGAAAGATAAATACCAACACCATCCGAAATGGAGAGGAAAGTGAAACATCTGACAGAAATGGTGGAACAACATAAACGGGGGAATACAAACGGGATTTATGCCGTCTGTTCCGCACATCCACTGGTACTTGAAGCTGCACTACGTTACGCCCATTCACAACAGACGCCCCTGCTGATAGAAGCCACCTCAAACCAGGTGGATCAGTTTGGCGGTTATACCGGTATGACGCCCGCCGATTTTTATGGGTTTGTCTGCAAGCTGGCGGGATCTCTTGGTTTCCCCACCTCGCAGCTGATCCTTGGCGGCGATCATTTAGGTCCAAACCGCTGGCAAAACCTGCCGGCTTCGCAGGCGATGGCGAACGCCGACGATCTGATCAGAAGCTACGTGGCGGCCGGATTTAAAAAAATTCACCTCGATTGCAGCATGTCCTGCGAAGACGACCCGGTTCCGTTAACCGATGCAATCGTTGCCGGGCGTGCCGCTCGGCTGGCTAAAATTGCCGAAACCACCTGTCTCGAGCAATTTGGCGTAGCCGATCTGGTCTACGTTATCGGCACGGAAGTTCCGGTTCCAGGTGGGGCACACGAGACGCTGACCGAGCTTGAGGTCACCACGCCAGAGGCGGCACGCGCCACGCTTGAGGCACACCGCCACGCATTCGAGAAGGAAGGGTTAAGCGACATCTGGCCGCGCATTATTGGCCTGGTGGTTCAGCCTGGCGTTGAGTTCGACCATACGCACGTTTGTGACTATCAACCGCATAAAGCCGTCGCGCTGAGCGAGATGGTTGAAGCCTACGACACACTTGTATTTGAAGCACACTCTACCGATTACCAGACGCCGCAGGCGCTGCGCCAGTTGGTGAAAGATCACTTCGCCATTCTGAAAGTCGGCCCTGCGCTAACCTTCGCGCTGCGCGAAGCGCTGTTCTCACTGGCAGCAATTGAAGAAGAGCTGCTGCCAGCAAAAGCCTGCTCAGGGCTGCGTCACGTCCTGGAAAACGTGATGCTCGATCGCCCGGAATACTGGCAAAGCCACTATCACGGCGACGGCAATGCCCGTCGCCTGGCGCGCGGTTACAGCTATTCCGACCGCGTGCGCTATTACTGGCCAGACAGCCAGATTGACGACGCCTTTGAGCGGCTGGTACGCAACCTGGCGGATGAACCGATCCCGCTGCCGCTGATCAGCCAGTATCTGCCGTTGCAGTACAGCAAAGTTCGCGATGGCGCTCTCAGGTCCACACCACGGGAACTCATCCTCGACCACATTCAGGACATACTCCAGCAGTACCATGCCGCCTGCGAAGGCGTAACGACTCAACACGCATAATTAAAAAGAGGAAAACGCTATGCCAAACATTGTCTTATGCCGCATTGATGAACGCCTGATCCACGGTCAGGTGGGCGTACAGTGGGTGGGGTTTGCGGGGGCGAACCTGGTGCTGGTGGCAAATGACGAGGTTGCAGACGATCCGGTTCAGCAAAACCTGATGGAGATGGTGCTGGCGGAAGGCATCGCCGTGCGTTTCTGGTCCCTGCAAAAAGTGATCGACAACATTCATCGCGCCGCCGACCGGCAGAAAATTCTGCTGGTCTGTAAAACACCGGCTGATTTTTTAACGCTGGTCGAGGGCGGCGTGCCCATCACCCGTATTAACGTCGGAAATATGCATTACGCCAGTGGCAAACAGCAAATTGCCAAAACGGTATCTGTAGACGCGAACGATATCGCCGCGTTTAACGGCCTGAAGGCGGCCGGAGTGGAATGCTTCGTTCAGGGCGTTCCAACAGAGACTGCTTTGGATCTCTTTAAACTGCTCTGAGGGATTCACAATGGAAATCAGTCTGTTGCAGGCTTTCGCGCTGGGGCTTCTCGCCTTTATAGCGGGCCTGGATATGTTTAACGGCTTAACACACATGCACCGTCCGGTGGTACTCGGGCCACTGGTTGGCCTGATTCTGGGCGATTTGCACACCGGAATTCTGACCGGCGGTACGTTAGAACTGGTCTGGATGGGACTCGCGCCGCTGGCGGGCGCGCAGCCGCCAAACGTGATTATCGGCACCATCGTTGGCACCACATTTGCCATTACTACAGGCGTGAAGCCGGATGTCGCCGTTGGGGTCGCCGTGCCGTTTGCCGTGGCGGTTCAGATGGGGATCACTTTCCTCTTCTCGGTGATGTCCGGCGTGATGTCCCGCTGCGATCGCATGGCGGCTAACGCAGACACCCGTGGTATTGAACGGGTCAACTATCTGGCACTGCTGGCGCTCGGCGTCTTCTACTTCCTGTGCGCGTTTCTGCCCATCTACTTCGGGGCTGAACATGCGAAAACCGCCATTGACGTGCTGCCGGAACGTCTGATCGACGGTCTCGGCGTCGCGGGCGGCATCATGCCAGCGATCGGCTTCGCCGTGCTGCTGAAGATCATGATGAAAAACGTTTACATCCCTTACTTCATTATCGGCTTTGTCGCCGCGGCCTGGCTGAAACTCCCGGTGCTGGCGATTGCCGCGGCTGCGCTGGCGATGGCGCTGATCGACCTGCTGCGCAAATCGCCTGAACCCACGGCGCCTGCGGCCCAGAAAGAGGAATTTGAAGATGGCATCTAATCACACCACCCTGCCGGGCGTGTCTGAAAGTGAAGAGACACTGCTGACCGGCGTGAATGAAAACGTCTACGAAGACCAGAGTATTGGCGCTGAGCTAACGAAAAAGGATATTAACCGTGTCGCCTGGCGTTCCATGCTGCTACAGGCCTCGTTTAACTACGAGCGTATGCAGGCCTCCGGCTGGCTGTATGGGCTACTGCCCGCGCTGAAAAAGATCCACACCAATAAGCGGGACCTGGCGCGCGCCATGAAAGGCCATATGGGCTTCTTCAACACCCACCCGTTCCTGGTGACCTTCGTCATCGGCATTATTCTGGCAATGGAGCGTTCCAAGCAGGATGTGAACAGCATCCAGAGCACTAAAATTGCCGTCGGCGCACCGCTCGGTGGCATTGGTGACGCCATGTTCTGGCTGACCCTGCTGCCCATCTGCGGGGGGATTGGCGCCAGCCTGGCGCTACAGGGATCCATTCTTGGCGCGGTGGTCTTTATCGTGCTGTTTAACGTGGTGCATCTCGGCCTGCGTTTTGGTCTGGCGCACTATGCCTATCGAATGGGTGTCGCCGCGATCCCGCTGATCAAGGCCAACACCAAAAAGGTTGGTCATGCTGCGTCCATTGTCGGGATGACAGTGATTGGTGCGCTGGTGGCAACCTATGTGCGCCTGAATACCACACTCGAGATTAAAGCCGGGGATGCGGTCGTCAAACTGCAAACCGATGTGATCGACAAACTGATGCCCGCCTTTCTGCCGCTGGTCTACACCCTGACCATGTTCTGGCTGGTACGCTGTGGCTGGAGCCCGCTGCGCCTGATTGGTATCACCGTGGTGCTGGGCGTTGTCGGTAAATTCTGTCACTTCCTGTAAAAAGCAAAGAGGTTGCGATGTTAGGCATTATTTTGACGGGTCACGGCGGTTTTGCCAGCGGGCTGGAACAGGCGATGAAGCAAATCCTCGGCGAACAGCCGCAGTTTATCGCCATCGATTTTCCGGAAAGCTCCACCACTGCGCGGCTGACCGGGCAGCTTGAGCAGGCAGTGAATGAACTGGATGCAGAGCACGATATTGTGTTTCTCACCGATCTTCTCGGCGGTACGCCGTTTCGTGTGGCCTCTACCCTCGCGATGCAGCGCCCCGGCAGCGAAGTGATCACTGGCACCAATCTCCAGCTTTTGCTGGAGATGGTTCTGGAGCGCGACGGATTAAGCAGTGAAGCCTTTCGTTTGCAGGCGCTGGAGTGCGGCCATCGCGGCCTGACCAGCCTTGTGGATGAACTTGCACGCTGTCGCGAGGAAGCGCCCGCCGAGGAAGGGATATGAGCCAGCTGCTGCGCGCGCGTCGTCTGCTTACCGGGCAGGGCTGGCTGGATGACCATCAGCTGCGTATGGATAGAGGCGTCATCACCGCCATCGAGCCGATTCCGGCAGGGGTTAATACCCGCGAGGCAGACCTGCTTTGCCCGGCATACATTGATATCCACGTCCATGGCGGCGCGGGTGTGGATGTAATGGATGATGCGCCCGACGTGCTGGACCGGTTAGCCATGCACAAGGCGCGTGAAGGCGTGGGGGCGTTTCTGCCTACCACCGTCACCGCTCCGCTGGAGGCGATCCATGGCGCGTTACGGCGCATTGCCCGACGCTGTCATGCCGGTGGCCCCGGCGCGCAGATCCTGGGCAGCTATCTGGAAGGCCCGTACTTTACGCCGCAGAACAAAGGGGCGCACCCGCCAGAACTGTTTCGCGAACTGGATCTCACGGAACTTGATGAGCTGATTGCGGTTTCGCAGAACACGCTGCGGGTGGTGGCGCTTGCTCCGGAAAAAGTGGACGCCCTGAAGGCGATCCATCACCTCAAGCAAAAAGGGATACGCGTCATGCTGGGCCACAGCGCCGCTACATACGCGCAAACCCTCGCCGCATTTGATGCAGGCGCAGCCGGGCTGGTGCACTGCTACAACGGCATGACGGGGTTACACCACCGGGAGCCGGGCATGGTTGGCGCCGGGCTTACGGACCCACGCGCGTGGCTGGAGCTTATTGCCGACGGGCATCACGTTCATCCTGGAGCCATGCGGCTGTGTTGTTGCTGCGCGAAGGATCGTACGGTGCTGATTACCGATGCCATGCAGGCAGCGGGTATGCCTGATGGACGCTATACGTTGTGTGGTGAAAATGTCGGAATGCAGGGCGGCGTTGTCCGCACGGCCTCAGGCGGGCTGGCGGGCAGCACGCTCGCGCTGGATGCCGCCGTGCGAAATATGGTGGAGCATGCGGGGGTCGCCCCAGAAAACGCTATCCATATGGCCTCGCTGCATCCTGCCCGTCTGCTCGGGATGGATCACCTGCTGGGAACGTTAGCGCCAGGCAAACGCGCCAATGTTCTTGCGCTGGATGCGGGTTTACATCTCCGGCAGATCTGGATCCAGGGTCAGGCTCTTTCCCTGTAGCCCCTTCACAGTGTGCCCTGTTGGCCTTACGGAAGACGATCGTAAGGCCTTTCTTTTCCTTTCCTTGATTTTCGCCTTTCCTTTCGCGATCACACTTTTCGTTTTATTTCTTTTTCGCCATTGAACTTTCGATTTCTTTTCTATAAATTTTCCTTAACTGCTAAAGTGAACAAGTGAAACGAAACGAAAGATAGCGACACATTTGCCAGCGTCTGATGTGGAATTCACACGACTAAGGACTGAGTTATGCCACAAACCACTATCGCCACCACCGGCACCTGGACCGAAAAAGAGATCCGCCAGCAGCCAGCCAGCTGGCTTCGCTCGCTCAACAATATTGATAATCTGCGCGCGTCGATCGACAGTTTTCTGACGCCACTGTTGCGCAAGCCCGATCTGCGGATCGTTCTGACCGGCGCGGGTACGTCTGCTTTTATCGGCGACATCATTGCGCCATGGCTTGCCAGCCACACGGGGAAAAACATCACCGCGATACCTACGACCGATCTGGTCACCAACCCGATGGATTATTTCAGCCCTTCGCACCCGCTGCTGCTGGTCTCTTTCGCCCGTTCTGGCAATAGCCCGGAGAGCGTCGCCGCCGTTGAGCTGGCGAATCAGTTTGTACCGGAGTGCTACCACCTGTCGATCACCTGTAATGAAGCAGGCAGCCTGTACCAGAATGCCGTCGACAGCGATAACGCCTGCGCTCTGCTCATGCCAGCCGAAACGCACGATCGCGGGTTCGCGATGACAAGCAGCATCACCACCATGATGGCGAGCTGCCTGGCGGTATTCGCACCGGAAACGATCAACAGCAAAACGTTCCGCGACGTGTCCGATCGCTGTCAGGCGATCCTCACATCGCTTGGCGATTTCAGTCCCGGCGTCTTTGGTAACGAACCGTGGAAACGCATTGTTTATCTGGGCAGCGGTGGATTACAGGGCGCCGCACGGGAGTCTGCGCTGAAGGTGCTGGAGCTGACCGCCGGCAAGCTGGCGGCATTCTACGATTCGCCAACGGGTTTCCGTCACGGGCCTAAGTCGCTGGTAGACAACGAAACGCTGGTCGTCGTGTTTGTCTCCAGCCATCCGTATACGCGTCAGTACGATCGGGATCTGCTCGCCGAGCTGCGACGCGATCGTCAGGCTATGCGCGTGGTAGCCATTGCAGCCGAAACGGATCCGGTCATTGAAGCTGGCCCGCATATCCTGCTGCCGCCTTCCCGTTCATTTAACGATATGGAGCAGGCGTTCTGCTTCCTGATGTACGCCCAGGTCTTCGCACTGACCCAGTCTCTGCACGTTGGCAATACGCCGGATACGCCATCCGCCAGCGGTACGGTTAACCGTGTGGTCCAGGGCGTCGTTATTCATCCGTGGCAGGCTTAAGAGGACAGGCTCATGAGTATTATTTCTACCAAATATCTTTTGCAGGACGCACAGGCGAAGGGCTATGCCGTTCCGGCCTTTAACATCCATAACGCCGAGACGATCCAGGCGATCCTCGAAGTCTGTAGCGAAATGCGATCGCCGGTGATCCTCGCGGGTACGCCGGGGACGTTTAAACATATTGCGCTGGAAGAGATCTACGCCTTGTGCAGCGCATATTCCCTTACTTATGACATGCCGCTGGCGCTACACCTCGATCACCACGAATCGCTGGACGACATTCGCCGCAAAGTCCATGCCGGCGTACGTAGCGCAATGATCGACGGTAGCCATTACCCCTTCGAACAAAACGTCAAGCTGGTGAAATCGGTCGTCGATTTCTGCCACCTCAACGACTGTAGCGTCGAGGCCGAACTGGGCCGACTGGGCGGAGTGGAAGATGACATGAGCGTCGACGCCGAAAGCGCGTTCCTGACCGACCCGCAGGAAGCAAAACGCTTTGTCGAAATGACAGGCGTGGACAGCCTCGCCGTTGCCATCGGTACCGCGCACGGTCTTTATACCAAACGCCCAAAAATCGACTTCCAGCGGCTGGCCGAGATCCGCGAGGTAGTGACAGTGCCGCTGGTGCTGCACGGTGCGAGTGATGTGCCGGATGAGGATGTGCGCCGCACCATTGAGCTGGGCGTCTGCAAAGTTAACGTCGCAACAGAGCTGAAAATCGCCTTCTCTGACGCAGTCAAAGCCTGGTTTGCCGAGAACCCACAGGGCAACGATCCGCGCTTCTACATGCGCGTCGGCATGGATGCCATGAAAGAGGTGGTCAGAAGCAAAATCACCGTTTGCGGCTCGGCGAACCGGCTGCTGCTTGCGGCTGAAGCCTGAACCCATCGCGCATAACGTTAGTACCTAAAAAAATAACTATAAGCCTCGCAAATATGAAGGCGCGTCCTTAAGCCGGACAGCGCCTTCCATTATCCTAAAAATCCGAGGAGTCCCTACATGACACAGGAAAAGTCGTTTAAATCGAAAGCGTGGGAGTTTTTCCAGAGCCTGGGAAAGACGTTTATGTTCCCGGTCTCACTGTTGGCCTTTATGGGGTTGTTGTTAGGTATCGGTAGTTCTGTCACCAGCCCTTCCACCATCAAAAGTTTTCCCTTTCTGGGCGGCGAGTTAACGCAGCTCACCTTTGGTTTTATCGCCATGGTCGGCGGCTTTGCTTTTACCTATCTGCCGCTGATGTTTGCCATGGCGATCCCGATGGGCCTTGCCAGACGTAATAAAGCGGTGGGCGCTTTTGCCGGATTCGTTGGCTACATGCTGATGAACATGAGCATCAACTACTACCTGACCGCCACCCACCAGCTTGCGGATGCCGCCACCATGAGACAGGTGGGACAATCCATTGTGCTTGGCATTCAAACGCTGGAGATGGGCGTGCTCGGCGGCATTGTGGTAGGGGTGATCACCTACTTCCTGCACGAACGTTTCCAGGACACGGTGCTGCACGACGCGTTTGCCTTCTTTAGCGGCATTCGTTTTGTGCCCATCATTACCGCCCTCACCCTGTCGCTGGTCGGCTTGTTTATCCCCCTGCTGTGGGAATATGTGGCAATGGGCATTGCTGGGATTGGTCATATCATCCAGAGCACCAGCGTCTTTGGGCCGTTCCTGTATGGCGTGGGCGTACTGCTGCTCAAACCTTTTGGCCTGCACCACATCCTGCTGGCGATGGTGCGCTTCACCCCGGCGGGCGGCATTGAGATGGTTAACGGCCAGGAAGTGGCCGGTGCGCTGAACATTTTCTACGCCGAGCTGAAAGCTGGCCTGCCCTTTAGCCCGCACGTTACGGCATTTTTATCGCAAGGGTTTATGCCGACATTTATCTTCGGCCTGCCTGCCGTGGCTTACGCTATCTACCGCACCGCGCGCCCGGAAAACCGTCCGGTGATTAAAGGGCTGCTGCTTTCAGGCGTGCTGGTTTCAGTTGTCACGGGTATTTCAGAGCCGATTGAGTTCCTGTTCCTGTTTATTGCCCCTGTGCTTTACGCGTTTCATATCGTTATGTCTGGCCTGGCGCTGATGGTGATGGCGCTGCTCGGCGTCACCATCGGCAACACCGACGGCGGCATTCTGGATCTGCTGATCTTCGGCGTCATGCAGGGGATGTCGACCAAATGGTATCTGCTGTTCCCGGTGGGTATTGCCTGGTTTGCTATCTACTTCTTCGTCTTCCGCTGGTACATCCTCAGGCACGATATTAAAACGCCGGGCCGTGAGGTTGACGCGCAGGGTGCGCTCCAGGCGGTGGAAGCCAATACCCGGGCACGTGGAAAATCGAAATACGATCATGGGCTTATTCTTCGCGCGCTTGGCGGTAAAGAGAATATTGAGTCGCTCGACAACTGCATTACCCGCTTACGTCTGGTGGTAAAAGATATGGGGCTTATCGACCAGCAGGCGCTGAAGGCCGCGGGCGCCTTGTCAGTAGTGGTGCTTGATGCCCACAGCGTTCAGGTGATCATCGGTCCGCAGGTGCAGAGCGTCAAATCCGGCATTGAAGCCTTAATTTAACAGGGGGTCGTTGTGTTTGATTTCGACAGAATCATTGAGCGTAAAAGCGATAAATGCCGTAAATGGGATCATACGTATGTTTGCTCGCGTTTCGGTGATGTCCCGGAGGGATTTATCCCGCTGTGGATAGCAGACATGGATTTCACCTCGCCACCCGCTGTGATTGAAGGCTTCCAGCGCATCGTGGAGCATGGCACCTTCGGTTACACCTGGTGCTTCGACGAATTCTACGATGCGGTCATCGCCTTCCAGCGTAGCCGTCATCAGGTTGAGGTGCATAAGTCATGGATCACCCTGACCTACGGCACCGTTTCCACGCTGCACTATACGGTTCAGGCGTTCTGCAAACCCGGCGACTGCGTGATGATGAACACCCCGGTGTATGACCCGTTTGCGATGGCGACACAGCGACAGGGAGTGCAAGTACTTGCTAACCCGCTAAGTGTGGAAAATAACCGTTATCAACTTGATTTTAATCGGGTGGAAGAGCAGCTACGAACACACCGCCCCACCCTGTGGTTCTTCTGCTCGCCGCATAACCCCTCGGGCCGAATCTGGCGCGCGGATGAGATACGTCAGGTGTCCGATCTCTGTAAGCGCTACGGCACGATTCTGGTGGTTGATGAGGTTCACGCCGAGCACATTCTGGACGGTACATTCGTCAGTTGTCTGACTTCGGGCTGTGCCGCCCAGGACAACCTGATTGTGCTGACCTCCCCCAATAAAGCCTTCAACCTTGGCGGGCTAAAAACATCCTACTCAATGATTCCAGACGATTCGCTGCGCCAGCGTTTCCGCCAGCAGCTGGAGAAGAACTCCATTACCTCGCCCAATATCTTCGGCGTGTGGGGAATTATTCTGGCTTATCAGCAAGGTCTGCCATGGCTCGACGCGCTGAATGGTTATCTGCGCGGCAATGCCCGCTACCTTGGGGATGCCATCCAGACCCATTTCCCTGCATGGAAGATGATGAACCCGGAGTCGTCGTATCTCGCCTGGATAGACGTCAGTGCGGACGATCGCAGTGCGACGGCGCTAACTCAACATTTCGCAAAACAGGCTGGCGTGGTCATTGAAGATGGCAGCCACTACGTACAAAACGGCGAAAACTACCTGCGTATTAACTTCGGCACCCAGCGCTACTGGCTGGAACAGTCCATCAACCGAATGCTGAAGCATTACTGATAAGGATCTTACCCCGATGAAAAAAATGCTCACTCTCTCGCTGCTGACTCTCTGTGTTTCTCATGGCGCGGCGGCAGCAAACTACGCGCTCAGTAACGACAATATTGCCCTTTCGTTTGATGATGCAAACGCAACGGTAGTGGTAACGGACAGCAAAGCTAACCATCCGATCACGCCCCAGGAGTTGTTCTTTCTGACGCTACCGGATGAAACAAAAATCCACACCGCTGATTTCAAAATCAAGCACGTCGAAAAGCAGGACAATGCGATAGTCATCGACTTTACGAATCCGGATTTTATCGTAACGGTGAAACTGAACCTGGTGAAGGGAAAATACGCCAGCATTGGCTACACCATCGCCGCCGTCGGGCAGCCGCGGGACGTAGCGAAAATTACCTTCTTCCCGACGAAGAAGCAGTCTCAGGCACCTTACGTTGACGGGGCGATTAACAGCTCGCCAATCGTGGCCGACTCGTTCTTCATCCTGCCAGACAAACCGATTGTGAATACTTACGCTTATGAAGCCACCACGAACCTCAACGTGGAGCTGAAAACGCCAATTCTGCCTGAGACACCGGTTAGTTTTACCACCTGGTTCGGCACTTTCCCGGAAACTAATCAGCTGCGCCGCAGCGTAAACCAGTTTATCGATGCCGTGCGTCCGCGGCCTTATAAGCCTTACCTGCACTACAACAGCTGGATGGACATCGGCTTCTTTACCCCTTACTCCGAGCAGGATGTCATTGGGCGGATGGACGAATGGAATAAAGAATTTATTGCCGGACGCGGGGTGGCGCTGGACGCGTTCCTGCTGGACGATGGCTGGGACGATCGCACCGGACGCTGGCTGTTTGGCCCGGCATTCAGCAACGGTTTTGGCAAAGTCAGGGAAAAAGCCGACAGCCTGCATAGCTCGGTTGGGCTGTGGCTTTCTCCGTGGGGCGGATACAACAAGCCGCGCGATATTCGCGTCTCGCATGCAAAAGAGTATGGTTTCGAAACCGTAGACGGCAAGCTGGCGCTGTCGGGGCCGAACTATTTTAAAAACTTTAACGATCAGATCATCAAGCTGATCAAAAACGAGCATATTACCTCGTTCAAGCTCGACGGAATGGGTAACGCCAATTCGCATATCAAGGGCAGCCCATTTGCATCGGATTTTGACGCGTCCATTGCCCTGCTGCACAACATGCGCAGCGCAAATCCGAACCTGTTTATCAACCTGACCACCGGCACCGACGCCAGCCCGTCCTGGCTGTTCTATGCTGATTCAATCTGGCGTCAGGGCGATGATATCAACCTATACGGCCCCGGCACGCCAGTGCAGCAGTGGATGACCTACCGCGATGCCGAAACCTGGCGATCCATCGTGCGTAAAGGTCCGCTGTTCCCGCTTAACTCACTGATGTACCACGGGATCGTCAGCGCAGAGAACGCTTACTATGGACTCGAGAAAGTGCAAACAGACAGCGATTTTGCCGATCAGGTCTGGAGCTACTTTGCAACCGGAACTCAGCTTCAGGAGCTGTACATTACGCCGTCCATGCTGAATAAGGCGAAGTGGGATACCCTGGCGCAGGCGGCGAAATGGTCGCGTGAGAATGCCAGCGTGCTGGTGGATACTCACTGGATTGGCGGTGACCCAACTTCGCTTGAGGTTTACGGCTGGGCCTCATGGAGTAAAGACAAAGCGATTTTTGGCTTACGAAACCCGTCGGATAAACCGCAACGTTACTTCCTGGATTTAACCAAAGATTTTGAGATCCCGGCAGGAGAGCGTTCCCAGTTTACCCTGAAAGCCGTGTACGGCAGTAATTCGACCGTACCAGAGGAGTATAAAAACGCTGTGGTGATTACGCTGCAACCGCTGGAAACGCTGGTGTTTGAGGCGATGCCGGAGAAATAGTGAGGCTTTGACACGGTGTAGGCCGGGTAAGGCGAAGCCGCCACCCGGCAAAACAGGCGGCAGGGTCTTACTCCCCCTGCTGCTCCAGCGCATATTTATACAGCGCATTTTTCTTCACGCCGTGGATCTCCGCCGCCAGCGCCGCCGCTTTTTTCAGAGGAAGTTCAGCCTGTAGCAGGGCCAGCGTACGCAGCGCATCGGCAGGCAGAGCGTCTTCCTGCGCTTTGTGGCCTTCGACAATCAGCACCATTTCGCCCTTGCGGCGGTTTTCGTCTTCTTTCACCCACGCCAGCAGTTCGCCGACCGGCGCACCGTGAATGGTTTCCCACGTTTTGGTCAGCTCGCGCGCCAGCACCACGTAGCGCCCTTCGCCCCAGACGGTCACCATATCCTCCAGGCTTTCCAGCAGACGGTGAGTGGATTCGTAGAAGATCAACGTACGCGGTTCGGCTTCCAGATCCTTTAATACATCGCGGCGACCTTTGGATTTAGCTGGCAGGAAACCTTCGTAGCAGAAACGATCGGACGGCAGACCCGCAGCGCTTAACGCCGCAATCGCCGCGCACGGCCCCGGCAGCGGCACAACGCGGATGCCAGCTTCCCGGCAGGTGCGTACCAGATGGTAGCCCGGATCGTTGATCAGCGGCGTTCCCGCATCGGAGACCAGCGCGATGTTCTGCCCTTCTTTAAGCTTCGCCACCAGCGTTTCGGCTTTTTGTTGCTCATTGTGATCGTGCAGGGCAAACAAACGGGCGTTGATGGCAAAGTGTTGTAGCAGTAAACCGGTATGACGGGTGTCTTCAGCCGCAATTAAATCAACAGCTTGCAATACGGTGAGCGCACGTTGGGTAATATCAGACAAATTCCCGATAGGAGTAGGTACAATATAAAGCTGGCCTTGAGAATTATCTGCCGTTTCGTGTTGTTTCATTGTTTCGTCCGTATTGCCGATTTAATATTGAGCATTGCGTAAAAAAATCACTGGATACAGTATGGTACCGTTAACGTTTCTTCGAAAAAAAGCCGCGCACAGCGTGCCCCTCCTGCTGGCAGCCCTGATCTTTACCGGCTGCGGCACCCAGGCACCTGACCAGAGCACTGCTCATATGCAGGGATCCGCTCAGGCTGATTCCGGCTTTTATCTGCAACAAATGTCGCAGAGTACAAATGATACCAGGATCAACTGGCAATTACTCGCCATTCGTGCACTGCTGAAAGAAGGGAAAACCCAGCAGGCCGCCGAGCTGTTCAGCCAGCTGCCGCAGGATCTTAACGACACTCAGCGCCATGAGCAGACGCTGCTGTCGGCAGAACTGAAGGTCGCGCAAAAAGATTACGACGGCGCGAAGAAGATCCTCGGCACCATCGATCTCAGCACGCTGCATAAAAACCAGCAGGCCCGTTTCTGGCAGGCCGGTATCACCGCTGAGCAGGGTCGCCCTTCCCTGACGCTACTCCGCGCGCTGATTGCCCAGGAGCCTCTGCTCGCGGGTGCGGACAAGCAAAAAAATATTGACGCAACCTGGCAGGCGCTCGCCTCCATGACCCAGGATCAGGCCAAGGCGCTGGTAATCAACGCCGATGAAAATGTCCTGCAAGGCTGGCTGGATCTGCAACAGATGTGGTTCAACAACCGAAGCGATCCGAACATGCTGAAAGCCGGCATTACCGACTGGCAAAAGCGTTACCCGCAAAACCCGGGAGCGAAAATGCTGCCAACGCAGCTGGTGAACGTGCAAAACTTTAAGCCCGCCTCCACCAGCAAAATCGCCCTGCTGCTGCCGTTAAACGGTCAGGCTGCGGTGTTTGGTCGCGCCATTCAGCAAGGTTTTGAAGCCGCGAAAAACGGCACCACCGCCGTCAACGGCGGCGCGGTTCCGGCGCAGGCTGCACAGGCGGCGAATGTGAATGACGTTGTCAGCCCGTCCGCCGCCGAAACCAGCGACCTGACCACCGCGCAAACCCCTGCGCAGGGCACCATGCAGAATCCGGTTACCGCCCCAACGACGCAGCCTGCCACCCCAGCGCCTGCGGCAACACAGGCCCCGGCTGAAACATCGGCGCCCGCGACGGCAGAACAACCTCAGCCGCAAACCGAGCAGCCGGAACAGCCGCAGGCTGTGGCCACCACCAGCGCTAATCCTGGTGCAGAGTTGAAAATCTACGACACCAGCGCCCAGCCGCTTGACCAGGTGCTGGCGCAGGTTCAGCAGGACGGGGCCAGCATCGTTGTCGGCCCGCTGTTGAAAAACAACGTGGAAGCGCTGATGAAGAGCAACACCACGCTGAACGTGCTGGCGCTTAACCAGCCTGAGCAGGTTCAGAACCGCGCCAATATCTGTTACTTCGCCCTCTCTCCGGAGGATGAAGCCCGCGATGCGGCCCGCCATATTCACGAGCAGGGCAAGCAGGCGCCGCTGCTGCTGATCCCACGCAGCACGCTGGGCGATCGCGTTGCCAACGCGTTTGCGCAAGAGTGGCAGACCCTTGGCGGTGGCGTGGTGTTGCAGCAGAAATTTGGCTCAGCTTCCGAACTGAGAGCGGGCGTGAACGGCGGGGCAGGTATTGCCCTCAACGGTAGCCCGGTATCCGCCAGCCTGCCGCAGCAGCAGAGCGTCACCATCGGCGGTCTGACGATCCCGGCACCACCTACCGACGCGCAAATCAGCGGCGGCGGTAAAGTGGATTCGGCGTACATCGTCGCTACGCCGGAAGAGATCGCCTTTATCAAACCGATGATCGCCATGCGTAACGGCAGCCAGAGCGGTGCAACGCTCTACGCCAGCTCACGCAGCGCACAGGGTACCGCAGGCCCGGATTTCCGTCTGGAAATGGAAGGACTGCAATACAGCGAGATCCCCATGCTGGCAGGCAGCAACCCGCAGTTGATGCAGCAGGCGCTGGGCGCGGTGCGCAATGACTATTCCCTGGCGCGTCTGTACGCGATGGGCGTCGATGCCTGGGCGCTGGCAAACCACTTCACCCAGATGCGTCAGGTACCGGGCTTCGAGCTTAACGGGAATACCGGCGATCTGACCGCCGATCAGGATTGTGTGATTAACAGGAAGTTATCATGGCTCCAATACCAGCAGGGGCAGATTGTCCCGGCCAGTTAAGCCGTAAACAGACCGGCGACGCGTGGGAGTTAAAGGCGCGTCGCTGGCTTGAAGGCAAAGGACTGCGCTTTGTCGCCGCCAACGTTCGCGGGCGCGGCGGCGAGATTGACCTGATCATGAAAGACGGTCAGACCATCGTGTTTGTTGAAGTTCGCTTCCGACAGTCGTCCCGTTTTGGCGGTGCTGCCGCCAGCGTGACGCTCGCCAAACAACAAAAATTATTACAGACTGCCCACTTGTGGCTTGCCCGCCATAATGGGAGTTTTGATACTGTGGATTGCCGTTTCGATGTGGTAGCCTTCACCGGAAATGCGATCGACTGGCTTAAAAACGCGTTTGGCGAAGACGCATAAATAAGATTTTAAAGGGATACCGTGCTCGAACGAATTAAAGTGTGCTTCACAGAAAGCATTCAAACGCAGATTGCCGCGGCGGAAGCCCTTCCGGACGCGATCTCGCGTGCAGCGATGACGCTGGTTCAGTCGCTGCTCAACGGCAACAAAATCCTCTGTTGTGGCAATGGCACGTCCGCTGCTAACGCACAGCATTTTGCTGCCAGCATGATCAATCGCTTCGAAACCGAGCGCCCGAGTTTACCTGCCATTGCACTAAACACCGATAACGTGGTCTTAACTGCGATTGCCAACGATCGTCTGCATGACGAAATCTACGCCAAGCAGGTGCGCGCCTTAGGCCATGCCGGAGACGTGCTGCTGGCGATCTCCACGCGCGGTAACAGCCGGGATATCGTTAAAGCGGTTGAAGCGGCAGTGACCCGGGATATGACGATTGTCGCCCTGACCGGTTACGACGGCGGAGAGCTGGCTGGCCTGCTGGGGCCGCAGGATGTGGAGATCCGCATTCCTTCGCACCGTAGCGCCCGCATCCAGGAGATGCATATGCTCACGGTGAACTGCTTATGCGATCTGATCGATAACACGCTTTTCCCTCACCAGGATGATTAAGGAGTTCTCATGAAGGTTTTATCGGCCCTTGCAGTCGTGATGTCTGCATTACTGCTTCAGGGATGCATCGCTGCCGCTGTAGTCGGCACCGCAGCGGTCGGCACCAAAGCAGCGACCGATCCGCGCACCGTTGGGACGCAGGTGGATGACGGTACGCTTGAGCTGCGCGTAAACAGTGCGCTGTCGAAAGACGAGCAGATCAAGAAGGAAGCACGCATCAACGTGACGGCTTATCAGGGCAAAGTGCTGCTGGCAGGCCAGGCGCCAAATCCTGAACTCGCCTCGCGCGCCAAACAGATTGCGATGGGTGTGGAAGGCACGGCGGAAGTGTTTAACGAGATCCGCCAGGGCCAGCCGATTGGTCTCGGCACCGCGTCATCTGATACCTGGATCACCACCAAAGTGCGTTCCCAGCTGCTGGGTACCGACCAGGTGAAATCCTCAAACGTGAAAGTGACCACGGAGAACGGCGAAGTGTTCCTGCTGGGTCTGGTGACGGAACGTGAAGGGAAAGCGGCGGCGGATATCGCCAGCCGGGTGAGCGGCGTGAAACACGTCACCACCGCCTTTACTTACATTAAGTAATTACCACCTGACTACAGGCCCGGTAAGCGCTAGCGCCACCGGGCTTTTTTCACACAAGCGCCATACTCCCCACAATAACTCCGCTCAACGCCACCAGCCCCGCAGTCAGCCACAGCGCTTTCGCCGGGAATGACTTACGCAGCATGATAAGCGACGGCAGGCTCACCGCCGGCAGCGTGATGAGCAGCGCCAGCGCCGGTGCGGTCCCCATACCAGCCATCATCATGGTCTGAATAATCGGGATCTCCGCCGCGGTTGGGATCACAAACAGGCACCCGGCCACCGCCATCGCAATCACCCACATCAGCGTGTTGTCGATAGCGCCATCCGCATGCGGGAACAGCCAGACGCGCGCCGCCCCCAGCACCAGTACGGCCAGGATATAGACCGGAATGGTGCTCCAGAAAAGCTGCCACAGCGCTTTGCCCCAGCGAGCAAAGAAACTGCCCTGCGGCTCGCTGACGTCCAGCTCAACGGAGGCAGGCCCGGCCTCGTTGTCTTTCACCAGGTGCTGCACCAGCGTAGCGACAAGCACCACCGTCAGCAGGCCAGCCGCCAGACGGATAAACGCGAAATGCCAGCCGAGAACGAAGCCCATAAATACCAGCGTTGCAGGGTTCAGCAGGGGGTTACCCATCCAGAAGGCAAGCGCGCCGCCCATCGACACGCGCTGTCGGCGCATACCCGCCGCCACCGGTGCGGCGCAGCAGGAGCACATCATGCCCGGCAGGGAGAAAATCGTCCCCAGCAGCGTACCCTGCAAGCGCGGCTGTCCCAGGGTTTTCACCAGCCAGTTACGCGGGATAAGTACCTGAATCAGCGAGCCCAGCAATACGCCCAATACCGCCGCTTTCCAGACGGCAAGAAAATAGACCATGGCGTAATCCCACGCCGCGCGTAGCGGGCTGGAATCGGCCTGCGCGAGAATCGATTTACCGATGCTGTGGGTGTCGGCGGCGGTGAAGGCTTTACCGTAGTACGGCTGCCATTTCACATACCAGAGGCCAATGATGACCACGAGAAAGAAGAGTGCGGGCTTCCACCACTGAACAGGTGTTGCCGCCTGAGATGAAGACTGACCAGTCATACCATTCCCCGGAAGGTGTTATTTAATAAGCCGGGGAAGTTTACGCCTCGCCCTGCGCGATTTCACGCAGTTTTGCCGAAGGGATAATATTAACCCCCTCCTGCGACGGAGTCAGCGCCTCTTTTAGCATCGCCAGCGCGACATCCCGCGCCTCGATGGACTTCCAGTTACCCGGCAGAATGCGAAACAGCGGAGCGAAAATAGACTCGTTAAAACGACGTTCGTCACGGTGCCCCATCAGCATGGAAGGCCGCGCGATGGTCAGGCGCTCCCATTTCTGCGCGATTAACGCCTCTTCCATTTTGCCCTTCACCTGGTTGTAAAAAAACGGCGAGCCTGCGTTCGCGCCGTGCGCGCTGACCACCAGGAAATGTTTTGCGCCCAGCTTTTTCGCCGTCAGGGCGGTATCCACCACCAGTGTGTAATCCGCATGGACAAAAGCTTCTTTACTGCCCGCTTCCCGTCGGGTGGTGCCAAGGCAGCAAAAGGCGATATCAATGGGATCCTGCACCTGCGCCAGCGCGTTGGTGAGCTGTGGATCGTGCGGGTTATAGACGCCGGTGATATCCAACAGCGGGCGACGCGTCGGGGCGGCGATATAATTGATATGCCGATCCTGGATCAGCAGCCGCAGCAGATGTCCACCCACCAGCCCGGTTGCGCCGGTAATCAGTACCTGACTCATCTTATCCCCTTTACAGAATTGTCCGTTTGCGTTCTGGGCCTGCTCTACCACACTTAAAAGTCTGTTACCGGTAAGTATTTACCACAAACGGGAAAAAAACAGTCTGAAGCGAAAACAACGGAGGAAGCATGGGTAAAAAAATCGCAGTCTTGATTACCGACGAGTTTGAAGATTCAGAATTTACGTCGCCAGCAGAGGCATTCCGCAAGGCGGGCCACGAGGTGGTCACCATCGAGAAAGAAGCGGGTAAAACCGTGAAGGGCCATAAGGGCGAAGCCAGCGTGACCATTGACGAATCCATTGATAACGTCAGCCCGTCGGATTTCGACGCCCTGCTGTTACCGGGCGGTCATTCACCGGATTCCCTGCGCGGAGACGAGCGTTTCGTCACCTTTACCCGTGACTTCGTCGGCACCGGTAAACCGGTATTTGCCATTTGCCACGGTCCGCAGCTGCTGATCAGCGCCGAGGTGGTACGCGGGCGTAAGCTCACCGCGGTGAAGCCGATCGTTATCGATCTGAAAAACGCGGGAGCCGAGTTCTACGATCAGGAAGTGGTGAACGATAACGATCAGCTGATCACCAGCCGTACACCGGACGATCTGCCAGCGTTTAACCGTGAAGCGCTACGCCTGCTCGGCGCGTAACCAGTGCAGCTTCTTGCCAAAGCCCAGGGTGTTGTCGGTAAATTTCAGCTCATCAAGGCGGATTTCCCACACCGGGGCTTTTAGCGCCGCGGCCACCGGGAAGCGGCGCGTATAGCGTTTACGTTGCGCGTCGCTCTCCTCACCTTCCAGGCGACGAATTTCGCCTTTAAACTGGACCCCGCGGATCAGCGCAACGGTTTTAGGCTGACCGTTTACCGTGCCCGCCACTTTTGCCCGCTGGCCCGTCATCTGCGCATGCCGCGTTTTATCTTCGCTCATCACGTAAAAGGCCACGCGCTCGGGATCGTAGTAATAAAAGGCATTTGCGCACCACATCTCCTCGTCTTTACAGACGCACCAGGTCACGACATGCTGCTTTGCCAGCCAGCGGTTAATGGCGGCCAGTGTTTCCATTTTCGCTCTCTCTCATGCTATGGTGCGTTCACCTTAACATACTGAATCTGTTTACCGTGTGCTGGTTTCTCTATCTTGTCCGAACCGCTGATAACGCACTCTACACCGGGATCACTACCGATGTGGCACGGCGTTTTTTACAACATCAAACGGGGAAAGGGGCGAAGGCGCTGCGGGGGAAAGGTGAACTTCAGTTAGCGTTTTCAGCCGCCGTGGGCGACAGATCCCTGGCGCTCAGGCTGGAA
Organism: Enterobacter cloacae complex sp. 302F9; assembly: GCF_050030335.1. NCBI lineage: Bacteria > Pseudomonadati > Pseudomonadota > Gammaproteobacteria > Enterobacterales > Enterobacteriaceae > Enterobacter > Enterobacter cloacae complex sp. 302F9. The sequence goes on from NZ_JBLGUC010000001.1 coordinate 4,187,324, forward strand.
TACCGCATCAAGCAGCTGACGAAGCGCCAGAAAGAGCGTCTCGTCAACGGGGACGGCTCTTTCGAGGCGCTACGCGAAAGCCTGCTTAAAAACGATTGAAATGATGGTGGTACTCCACCAGACCGGTAACGCCGTCGAGCGCATCATCCGCCAGAGGATGCACCAGGAAAGATGTTTCCGTGCCCGGCCAGTGGCAGCGCAGATCGTATCTGGACGCTGGCTTAAAACCTAAACGTTCGTAGAACGCCGGATCGCCCAGAACGACGACAGCGGCATAGCCAAATTCATTCAGTGAATCCAGCCCTTCATAGACCAGCTGGCGCGCCAGGCCCTGGCCACGGTAGTTTTCATCCACCGCCAGCGGCGCCATGCCGACCCACTGTAACTCTTCACCCTGCACAATCACCGGGCTGAAGGCCACGTAGCCGACCACCTGCCCTTCATCGTCGGTGGCAACCAGGCCCAGCGTAATCAGGCCATCTTCGCGAAGATCGTGAACCAGTTGGGCTTCGGCGTCGCCTGCAAAAGAGCGGCGTAACAACGCATCGATACCCGGCGCATCAATCCCAATTTCGACTCGAATCAGCATGGCTCACCTACTGAAGTGTGTTTACTGTCCGGCGGGGTTTTTAGCCCGGCCTCAACAAAATCTGCCATTTGCATCAACATCATACGCAGCGCTTTCGGCATCTGCTCCAGCTCAATGGCATCCATTAAATTTTTGACGTACAGACCGAGCTCCGTGTCGCCTTCAATCACCAGACGACGCTGGAAGAAGAGGGTGTCCGGATCCTGTTTGCGCGCGGCGATCATCAGCAGATCGCTGGCATCCGCGCTAAAGCTGACATCCGCCTCGGCGGTTTCACGGACGATCAGCCGATCGTTCTCAACGGAAGTAAACCAGCGCAACCCGATATCGCGCACTTCAATCTTTAACCAGCGGCCTTCCAGAAACTCCAGCTCACCGTCCTGTAGCGCCTGGCGGAACTGCCAGCTCAGTACCTGTTCCAGCACCTGGCGTTTAAGCGCGAACGGCGCCAGTTTTACCGGCACGCTCAGCATTGATGGACCAAATTGTACGAGACGTGAACGCAGTTTATCCAGCACGAGCTTTACTCCCTGATAGCTATAGTCCTGCTATTTTGCCATATCCCGACAAGAAGATAGCGGCGTAAATCAACAAACCGTTGTCCGGTATACCTCATTATTGGTGCCATCAATACGCCATTAGCTGCCTTAAATCAAAAATTGTCGCGTATGGGTTAATTAAAATCCCAGCTCGTTAACATTTTTTACGATCCCTGCGATCGACAACATCGGGATAAATTATGGAGCTGCTCTGCCCTGCCGGAAACCTTCCGGCGCTTAAGGCGGCCATCGAAAATGGGGCCGATGCGGTCTATATCGGGCTGAAAGATGATACCAACGCCCGCCATTTTGCGGGTCTTAACTTTACGGAGAAAAAGCTTCAGGAAGCCGTTAACTTCGTTCACCAGCACCGGCGCAAACTGCACATCGCCATCAATACCTTTGCCCATCCTGATGGCTATGCCCGCTGGCAGCGCGCCGTGGATATGGCGGCCCAGCTGGGCGCCGATGCGCTGATCCTGGCCGACCTCGCCATGCTTGAGTATGCGGCAGAACGTTATCCGCATATTGAGCGCCACGTCTCTGTTCAGGCATCGGCCACCAATGAAGAGGCCGTGCGTTTTTATCATCGACACTTTGACGTAGCCCGCGTGGTGCTGCCGCGCGTGCTCTCTATTCATCAGGTTAAGCAACTGGCGCGCGTCACGCCAGTGCCGCTGGAGGTTTTTGCCTTCGGCAGCCTGTGCATCATGGCCGAAGGCCGCTGCTATCTTTCTTCCTATCTCACCGGGGAATCGCCAAATACCGTCGGTGCCTGCTCGCCTGCCCGCTTCGTTCGCTGGCAGCAAACGCCGCAGGGACTGGAGTCACGCCTGAATGACGTGTTAATTGACCGCTATCAGGACGGTGAAAACGCGGGCTACCCGACGCTGTGCAAAGGCCGTTATCTGGTGGACGGCGAGCGCTACCACGCGCTGGAGGAGCCCACCAGCCTCAACACGCTGGAATTGCTGCCGGAACTGCTGGCCGCCAATATTGCCTCGGTGAAAATCGAAGGCCGCCAGCGCAGCCCGGCCTACGTGAGCCAGGTGGCGAAGGTGTGGCGTCAGGCCATCGACCGCTGCATGGCGGACCCGCAAAACTATGCTCCACAAGCGGCCTGGATGGAGACGCTCGGCGCGATGTCTGAAGGCACCCAAACTACGCTCGGCGCGTACCACCGTAAATGGCAGTGAGATAATCATGAAATATTCATTAGGGCCGGTGCTTTACTACTGGCCAAAAGAGACGCTGGAAGATTTTTACCAGCAGGCGGCTAACAGCAGCGCCGATGTGATTTACCTCGGCGAAGCGGTGTGCAGCAAGCGCCGCGCCACCAAAGTGGGCGACTGGCTGGATATGGCGAAAAACCTGGCCGGCAGCGGCAAGCAGGTGGTGCTCTCGACGCTGGCGCTGGTGCAGGCGTCCTCTGAACTGGGCGAGCTGAAGCGCTACGTCGAAAACGGTGAGTTCCTGCTGGAGGCGAGCGACCTGGGCGTGGTAAACCTGTGCGCCGAGCGTAAGCTGCCGTTTGTCGCCGGACATGCGCTGAACTGCTATAACGCCGTGACCCTGCGCCTGTTGCTCAAACAGGGGATGACCCGCTGGTGCATGCCGGTTGAGCTCTCCCGCGACTGGCTGGCCAACCTGCTCACACAGTGCGAAGAGCTGGGCATTCGCAACAAGTTTGAAGTAGAAGTCCTGAGCTATGGGCATCTGCCGCTGGCCTACTCTGCCCGCTGCTTCACCGCACGTTCCGAAGATCGCCCGAAAGACGAGTGCGAAACCTGCTGCATTAAGTACCCGAACGGCCGCAGTATGCTGTCGCAGGAGAACCAGCAGGTGTTTGTCCTCAACGGCATTCAGACCATGAGCGGTTACGTCTATAACCTCGGCAACGAACTGGCGTCAATGCACGGGCTGGTGGATATGGTGCGTCTTTCGCCGCTTGATACCGGTGTTTTCGCGATGCTGGACGCCTTCCGCGCCAACGAAAACGGCGCCTCGCCGCTACCGTTGACCGCAAACAGCGACTGCAACGGTTACTGGCGACGTCTCGCCGGGCTGGAATTGCAGGCGTAAAAAAGGCTCACTTTGTTAACAACGGTTATCATTTTTTAATGCAGTATTAAAGATTGACCGTCGACAAAGTGAGCTGTTATGACTGACAAAACCATTCCGTTTTCGGTGCTGGATCTGGCGCCGATCCCACAAGGCTCCTCGGCCAGAGAAGCCTTCACGCACTCTCTCGATCTTGCTCAGCTTGCCGAAAAGCGCGGCTATCACCGCTACTGGCTGGCGGAGCACCACAATATGGTGGGCATCGCCAGCGCCGCCACCTCGGTGCTGATTGGCTATCTGGCGGCGAATACCACCACTCTGCACCTGGGCTCCGGCGGTGTGATGCTGCCGAACCACGCCCCGCTGGTGATTGCCGAGCAGTTCGGGACGCTGAATACCCTTTATCCGGGCCGTATTGATCTAGGGCTTGGCCGCGCGCCGGGCAGCGACCAGCCGACCATGCGCGCCCTGCGTCGCCATATGAGCGGCGATATCGATAACTTCCCGCGCGATGTGGCCGAGCTGGTGGACTGGTTTGACGCGCGGGATCCGAACCCGCACGTGCGTCCTGTGCCGGGGTACGGGGAAAAGATCCCGGTATGGCTGTTAGGCTCAAGCCTGTACAGCGCGCAGCTCGCCGCTCAACTGGGGCTGCCGTTCGCGTTCGCTTCCCACTTCGCACCGGATATGCTGCATCAGGCACTGCATCTTTATCGTACGCACTTCAAACCGTCTGAACGTCTGGAGAAGCCGTATGCGATGGTGTGTATCAATATCATTGCCGCCGACAGCAACCGCGACGCGGAATTCCTGTTTACCTCTATGCAGCAGGCGTTTGTGAAGCTGCGTCGCGGCGAGACGGGCCAGTTGCCGCCGCCGGTAGAGAATATGCATCAGCTGTGGTCGGCCTCCGAGCAGTATGGCGTGCAGCAGGCTCTGAGTATGTCGCTGGTGGGTGATAAGGCGAAAGTGCGTCACGGGCTGGAGGCGGTGCTGCGTGAAACCCAGGCGGATGAGATTATGGTTAACGGCCAGATTTTCGATCACCAGGCGCGTCTGCATTCGTTTGATTTGGCGATGCAGGTGAAAGAGGAGTTGGTGGGGTAGTTTTTTGCTTTGCCCGGTGGCGCTTCTGTATGACCGGATACATAGGTGACAGATCAGACCGGGAACATAGGTAACACTTTTCAGTCTATCCGGAGCACACTCTGGGTTTTTCGGTCGTAGTACGCAAGCGTTATTCCGTTAAAGATGATGGCCTCAAGGCCATCATCCTGTTCTTCCAGCATGATGTACTCATCAGTCAGCGCTTCACTCAGGAACACCGTCCCCTTTTTCCCCATATAGAGTGTCCCCCTTGATTTCACCCTGTAGACCGTACCTCCTTCCGGATAAGCATATTCAGGAACCCTGCCATCCCAGTGTCGGCCTGAGGGCTGCCAGACCGTTCCGGGCGTTGCACCCGCCAGGGCTTCATGCGGCCTTTCGTAGTTAAACTCTTCCCGGTAGTCACTGAACCACCGCTGTTGTTCTTCCATCGTCATAAAGGTGTTGCCCTGTTTTACTGCACTTTTCAGCGAACGGTGCATTCTCTCATGACGGCCGTTTTCTTCCGGATGCCCCTTTCTGATACGTTCCGGTCTGATGCCCAGCTTTATCAGCCAGACTGCAAGGCGACTTAACCCGGCGATACCTGTTCCTGCGAAAGGCTGTCCATTATCCGTTCTCAGGACTTCCGGCAGACCGTACTCCAGGAACGCATCCGTCAGGCACTGCCTGACGAAGGGCTCGCTCTCCCGGTCCGTTCCCCGGCAGCTCAGAAGATACCGGCTGTGATTGTCGGTCAGGGTGAAGGGATGACAGTATTTCCGGCTCAGCAGCCTGAACTTGCCTTTAAAATCAGCGCTCCAGACCTGATTGTTCTCACTGATGATGGTCAGGGGCTGGCGATTGCCCGGGGTTCTGCGTTTTCGCTTTTTATCCGGAACCAGGCCTTCACGCTTGAGGATATCGCCGATAGTGCTGGCAGCGGGGACGGTAAAATCGACGTGATGATTGAGCAGCCACATCCGCAGTTTTTTGGGGCCCCAGTCAGGGTGTTTCTGCCTCAGGGCCGTAAGCTGCCCGGCGATATCATCAGGAACTGTACGGGAGTGGGAGTGCGGAGCACGCGACCGGTCAGAGAGAGATGACAGGTCAGAGGGGTCAAAACGATGAAGCCATTTGTAACCGGTTTTTCGGCTGATGCCGAAGAGACGGCAGAGGGCTGAAAAAGAATCCGTACCTGCATGGCAGGCACGGATAAAATCAAGGCGTTGCATAGGTCGGGTCTCAGTCCAGGGCATAGCGAGTCTCCTCTTCTATGCCAGTTATAACTGTTACCCATGTATCCGGTCTAAAGTGTTACCCATGTTTCCGGTTCATACCCTTCGCTTACCGGGCCTACGGGATCGCGTAGGCCGGATAAGGCGTAGCCGCCATCCGGCACAAAAACTTACTGATATACCGGCAACAGATTAAAACTCGACAGCACGTGGACCACCGCGTTGCCGATACCAAATACCAGAATCAGCGCAATCATCGGTTTTCCGCCCCAGACGCGGAATTTCGGGCTGCCGAAGCGCTTACGTGATTTGCGCGCCAGCAGCGCCGGTACAATCGCCGCCCAGATGGTGGCCGCCAGTCCCGCATAGCCGATGGCGTACAGGAAACCGTTCGGCCACAGCAGGCCGCCCACAATCGGCGGCAGGAAGGTCAACAGCGCGGTTTTGAAGCGCCCCATAGCAGAGTCATCAAAACCAAACAGATCCGCCAGGTAGTCAAACAGGCCCAGCGTCACGCCGAGGAATGAGCTCGCCACCGCAAAGTTCGAGAAGACCACCAGAAGCAGATCCAGACTGCGGCTGTTCAGCACGCCGCTCAGCGCCTGTACCAGCACATCAGTGTTACCGCCCTTCTGCGCAATGCCGATAAATTCCGGACGCGGGATGTTACCCATCGTCCCCAGCAGCCAGATCACATACAGCCCCAGCGCCAGCAGCGTGCCGTAAACCAGGCATTTCACGATGGTGCGCGGATCCTTGCCGTAGTATTTCATCAGGCTCGGTACGTTGCCGTGGTAGCCGAACGACGCCAGACAGAATGGCAGCGTCATCAGCAGGTACGGCGTGTAGGAGGTGTTCACTTCCGCAACGTTAAACAGCGTGGCCGGCGTGACGTGCCCCAGCAGGCTGCCGAAGGTCAGAAAGAAGGTGATGACCTTTGCGCCCAGCACGATCGCCGTCATGCGGCTGACCGCTTTGGTGCTCATCCAGACGATAAACGCCACGCCCAGCGCGAAGCAGAGACCCGCCAGACGCGCCGGAACGTTCAGCGACATCTCTGAGAAGGTGTGATGCAGAATCGACCCGCTCGCTGAAATGTACGCGTAGGTCAGGATATAGAGTACAAACGCGATGGACAGCCCGTTCACCAGGTTCCAGCCTTTGCCCAACAGATCCCGGGTGATGGTGTCGAAGCTGGAGCCAATGCGGTAGTTCAGGTTTGCTTCAAGGATCATCAGCCCGGAATGGAGCATGCAGAACCAGGTGAAAACCAGCGCCGCCAGCGACCAGAAGAACCACGCACCGGACATGACCACAGGCAGGGAAAACATCCCGGCACCAATGATGGTTCCGCCGATGATCACCACGCCGCCAAGCAGCGAAGGTGACGTTTGGGTGGTGGTTAGTGTTGCCATGCGGCCTTATCTCCAGTGAAAAATGTGGTTCTGCATTTTAGTGTGTTGCACTGTACCAGTACAAGAGTACAAAAGGAATAAAAAAAGCCCCGATAGCAACTATCGGGGCTGTATATTTTACTTTACGTCAGAAGCGAAAGGCTTACGCGTCACCGAAACGACGACGGCTGGCGCCTTCTTCACGGCGTGGACCACGGTTTTCGCGGCGCTCACCGGAGAAACGACGGCCTTCACCACCGCGACCTTCGCTGCGACCGCCTTCACGACGCTCGCCACCGAAACCGCGACCACCGCCACGACGTTCGCCGCCACGGTCAGGACGTGGCTGTGCATCGCCCAGCAGCTGCATGTTCATCGGCTTGTTCAGGATGCGAGTGCGAGTAAAGTGTTGCAGTACTTCGCCCGGCATGCCTTTTGGCAGCTCGATGGTGGAGTGGGAACCGAACAGCTTAATGTTACCGATGTAACGGCTGCTGATGTCGCCTTCGTTAGCGATCGCGCCAACGATGTGACGAACTTCAACACCATCATCACGGCCCACTTCAATGCGATACAGTTCCATTTCGCCAGCGTCACGACGCTCGCGACGTGGACGGTCTTCACCACCACGCTCTGGACGGTCACCGCGTGGACCACGGTCGTTACGGTCGCCACGACGTTCGAAACGATCGTCACGGTCACGGAACTCACGCTTAGGACGCATCGGCGCATCAGGTGGCACGATCAGGCTACGTTCGCCCTGCGCCATTTTCAGCAGTGCTGCGGCCAGGGTTTCCATGTCCAGCTCTTCGCCTTCAGCGACAGGCTGGATCTGGGACAGCAGCGCACGGTACTGATCCAGATCGCTGCTTTCCAGCTGCTGCTGTACTTTCGCGGCGAATTTTTCCAGACGGCGTTTGCCCAGCAGTTCTGCGTTTGGCAGCTCGGCTTCTGGAATGGTCAGCTTCATGGTGCGTTCAATGTTACGCAGCAGACGACGCTCGCGGTTCTCAACGAACAGCAGCGCACGGCCTGCACGACCCGCACGACCGGTACGGCCGATACGGTGAACGTAAGACTCGGAGTCCATTGGGATATCGTAGTTTACAACCAGGCTGATACGCTCAACGTCCAGGCCACGTGCTGCCACGTCGGTTGCAATCAGGATATCCAGACGACCGTCTTTCAGACGCTCCAGAGTCTGCTCACGCAGGGCCTGGTTCATGTCGCCGTTCAGCGCTGCGCTGTTGTAGCCGCTACGCTCCAGGGCTTCAGCCACTTCCAGGGTCGCGTTTTTGGTACGAACGAAGATGATCGCCGCATCAAAATCTTCTGCTTCCAGGAAACGTACCAGCGCTTCGTTTTTGCGCATGCCGTACACAGACCAGTAGCTCTGGCTGATGTCCGGGCGAGTGGTCACGCTGGACTGAATACGCACTTCCTGCGGCTCTTTCATGAAGCGGCGGGTAATGCGACGGATCGCTTCTGGCATAGTTGCAGAGAACAGAGCGGTCTGATGACCTTCCGGGATCTGCGCCATGATGGTTTCTACGTCTTCGATGAAGCCCATACGCAGCATTTCATCGGCTTCGTCCAGTACCAGACCGCTCAGTTTAGAGAGGTCCAGGGTACCGCGCTTCAGGTGATCCAGCAGACGGCCCGGCGTACCGACAACAATCTGTGGACCCTGGCGCAGGGCGCGTAACTGCACGTCATAACGCTGGCCGCCGTACAGGGCTACCACGTTTACGCCGCGCATATGTTTAGAGAATTCCGTCATAGCTTCAGCAACCTGAACAGCCAGTTCACGGGTTGGAGCCAGGACGAGGATCTGCGGCGCGCGCAGGTCCGGATCAATGTTGTTCAGCAGCGGCAGCGAGAATGCTGCGGTTTTACCGCTACCAGTCTGGGCCATGCCCAGCACGTCACGACCAGAAAGCAGGTGTGGGATACACTCAGCCTGGATCGGAGATGGTTTTTCGTAACCCAGATCGTTAAGGGCTTCAAGGATAGGAGCCTTCAGGCCCAGATCTGCAAAAGTGGTTTCGAATTCAGCCATGTAGTACAAGTGCCTCGATATTAATGGCGGCCAGTCTACTTAGCTCATCGTGAAAATGATTAGCAATTTTCATTGAAAAGTGTGAACCGGCTCAAATTAGGTGTATTGACGAACAACAACGCCCTCACCAGTGAAGGTGATGGCAATCAAAAGATTACGGGCTGATGTTTATGTCGTCAGCTATTGCTGGTCCGATTCTGCCAGGTCGTCTTGCTCCTGGCCCAAGAGCGATAATTCCAACAATGCATAACGGTGCTCAACGAAGTTATGTACGTTGTTAGCAACCGCTAATTTGAACAGTGCCGTAGCGCTGTCCATATCCCCCAGACTTAGGTAGTACTTACCTAAATAGAAGTTGGTTTCACTGAGATGCTCAGCGAGCGAGGTGTTATCCGTTGCGTCCGCCTTGAGGCGTTCCATCAGCGTTGCTTCGCTAATGTTGCCCAGGTAGAACTCGACAATGTTCCATCCCCACTGTTCCTTGTCCGATTTATCGAAGCGCTGTTTCAGTGCTTCTTTGGCCTGCTTCTCATCGAGCTTCTGCTCAACGATGTAAAGCCACAGGCTGCGGAAAGGATCATTAGGATCGTCTTGATAAAACGCCAGCAGATCATCTTGCGCTAACTTATCACGACCGCCGTAATACAATGCGATACCGCGATTCAAGTGCGCGTAGTTGTAAGTTGGATCAAGCTCAAGTACAGAATCAAACGCTTCATAGGCAGCATCAAAATTGCCTGCCTGCGTTAAATAAATGCCTAAGTAATTGAATACTTCAGGCATATCAGGTCGAATCGCCAGCGCTTGTGAAAAATCATTTCGCGCTAGTGCCCTCAGACCGAGACTATCATACAACACTCCGCGCTCATATAAAAGCTGTGCGCGTTCGTCATCGGTTAAAGCCCGACTGGCAAGTATTTGTTCCATGCGTGCCAGAATGACTTCCTGCTGCAAAGTCGGTTGCAATGGCACTGCGAGGACTTCGCTCTTACGCCAGGCAGAGTTGCTGCATCCTGCCAGCGTTAAAGCTGTCGCAACGAAACACCAGCGCAAAAAAGGCTTCATTTCCCACTCCCGAAGACAACTATTGATGAACGTCCTGTCCCCCGGCGGCTTAACAAGGCGTCCTGCCTGATAATAAGCCCTCCGCCTGCGCGGAGGGCAAATGGCAACCTTACTCGCCTTGCTGTTCAGCAGCCGGGGCTTCCGGTGCCGCAGCAGGCTGAGACTGCTCGGTTGCTTCTTTAATGCTCAGACGGATACGGCCCTGACGGTCAACTTCCAGAACTTTCACCGGTACTTCCTGACCCATTTGCAGGTAATCGGTCACTTTCTCAACGCGCTTGTCAGCGATCTGAGAGATGTGTACCAGACCTTCTTTACCGCCACCGATGGCAACGAATGCGCCAAAGTCAACGATACGGGTCACTTTACCATTGTAGATACGGCCCACTTCGATTTCTGCCGTGATCTCTTCGATACGACGGATAGCGTATTTCGCTTTCTCGCCGTCGGTTGCTGCGATTTTCACAGTACCGTCATCTTCGATTTCGATGGTGGTGCCCGTTTCTTCGGTCAGTGCACGGATAACAGAACCGCCCTTACCGATAACATCTTTGATCTTGTCTGGATTGATCTTGATGGTGTGGATACGTGGGGCGAACTGAGAAATGTCGCCACGCGGCGCATTAATCGCCTGTTCCATCACGCCCAGGATGTGCAGACGCGCACCTTTAGCCTGGTTCAGAGCAACCTGCATGATCTCTTTGGTGATACCTTCAATTTTGATATCCATCTGCAAGGCAGAGATACCGTCACGGGAACCCGCTACTTTGAAGTCCATATCGCCCAGGTGGTCTTCGTCGCCCAGAATGTCAGACAGAACAACGTAGTTGTCGCCCTCTTTCACCAGACCCATTGCGATACCCGCAACGGCGGCTTTAATTGGCACGCCTGCATCCATCAGCGCCAGAGAGGCACCACACACGGAAGCCATAGAAGAGGAACCGTTGGATTCGGTGATTTCAGACACCACACGTACGGTGTACGGGAATTTGTCTGCTTCTGGCATCACTGCCAGCACGCCGCGCTTCGCCAGACGACCGTGACCAATTTCACGACGCTTCGGTGAGCCAACCATACCGGTTTCGCCCACAGAGTACGGAGGGAAGTTGTAGTGGAACAGGAAGCTGTCAGTACGCTCGCCCATCAGTTCGTCGATGATCTGTGCGTCACGTGCGGTACCCAGGGTCGCGGTTACCAGCGCCTGCGTTTCACCACGGGTGAACAGCGCAGAACCGTGAGTACGTGGCAGTACGCCAGTACGCACGTCCAGACCACGGATCATGTCTTTTTCACGGCCATCGATACGCGGCTCGCCTGCCAGGACGCGGCTACGAACAACGTTTTTCTCGATGGCGTGCAGGATTTCGCCAATCTCGTTAGCGTCCAGCGTTTCGTCTTCGGCAACCAGGGTCGCGGTCACTTCAGATTTGATCACATCAACCTGAGCATAGCGCTCCTGTTTGTCGGTGATGCGGTATGCGTCGCTCAGACGAGATTCTGCCAGTGCAGCAACGCGTGCGTTCAGCGCCTCGTTCACCGCTTCTGGCTGCCAGTCCCAACGTGGTTTACCGGCTTCTTTCACCAGGTCGTTGATGTTCTGAATAACGATCTGCTGCTGCTCGTGGCCAAATACCACAGCGCCCAGCATCTGATCTTCGCTCAGCAGTTCAGCTTCGGATTCAACCATCAGAACCGCTGCTTCAGTACCGGCAACAACCAGGTCCAGCTTACTCTCTTTCAGCTCTTCCTGAGTTGGGTTCAGTACGTACTGGTCGTTGATGTAGCCAACGCGCGCGGAACCGATTGGGCCATTGAATGGAATACCAGACAGTGACAGGGCCGCAGATGCGCCGATCATAGCAACGATGTCCGGGTTAACCTGTGGGTTAACGGAAACAACGGTCGCAATAACCTGAACTTCGTTTACGAAGCCTTCCGGGAACAGCGGACGAACCGGGCGGTCAATCAGACGCGCGATCAGGGTTTCGCCTTCGCTTGGACGGCCTTCACGACGGAAGAAGCCACCCGGGATTTTACCGGCAGCGTAGGTACGCTCCTGGTAGTTAACGGTCAGAGGGAAGAAGTCCTGGCCTGGTTTAGCTTTTTTCTGGCCAACTACGGTAACGAATACAGCGGTGTCATCCATGCTTACCATAACGGCAGCAGTAGCCTGACGCGCCATCATGCCGGTTTCCAGCGTGACGGTATGCTGACCATACTGGAATTTACGAACGATCGGATTCAGCAAAATTCTGTCCTTTCTTAAATGTTTGAAAGCACACCTCAGGTGTGCTGACGATTTAACCCGACCTTCTTCGCATCCTCGCGACTAATGACAACCGACACCCTCATGGGTGAAGCCTCTCATTAGCCGCGCGAACCTCTGCAATGAAGATCATTTATAGCAACAATACAATAGTTTCCATTGAATTGCTGCCGTCTGGTTGAAAAAAGGGGCCATCAGGCCCCCTTTTCTGAAACTCGCAAGAATTAGCGACGCAGGCCCAGACGCTCGATCAGCGCGGTGTAGCGTGCAACATCTTTACGCTTCAGGTAGTCGAGCAGTTTACGACGCTGAGAAACCATACGCAGCAGACCACGACGGCTGTGGTGATCTTTTTTGTGCTCTGCAAAGTGACCTTGCAGGTGGTTAATCTGTGCAGTCAGCAGTGCAACCTGAACTTCGGTAGAACCGCTGTCGTTAGTACCACGACCAAACTCAGAAACGATTTTAGCTTTAGCTTCAACGCTTAGAGACATTTTCAAACTCCAAAGTATAAAGAATGTAAGGATGCCGATCTCTAATTCAGCTATCCCATGTACGCCCCGCAGATTGTTAAACAATTTACCAGGCGTTAAGCGGCGATATTCTACTCGTCTCCCCTGCTTATCGCAAGGTGAGGCGTTATCACCGTCACGCTTCGACCGGATATTCGACGACCAGACGACGCGGCGCCACACGCCCTTCGCCGTCCATTTCGCCCATACCGATGAATTTCCCTTCGTCACCTTCCGTCACGCGTACCAGGCCCTCAAGCGGCGCCACCGATGTGCGAACCGGGTTTCCGTTCTTAAAGTAAACGGACGATGTTAAAGGAAGATTAACAACCGGGAAGTCCACTGCCGGACTGTCCATTGGCATCAGCAGCGGGTCCAGCAGATCGGCTGGCGCAACGCCCTGCGCTTGCGCCTGCTCAACCAGGGCGTGCAGATGCTCAAGCGTCACCATGCGTTCGACCGGATATTTGCTGACCGCCAGACGACGCAGATAAATCACATGCGCGCCGCAGCCCAGCTTTTCACCGAGGTCATCAATGATGGTGCGGATATAGGTCCCTTTCGAACAGTGTACTTCCAGCTCGAGTTCATCACCTTCGTGGCGAATGAACAGCAGCTCATACACGGTAATCGGACGAGCTTCACGCGGAACCTCAATGCCCTGACGCGCATATTCGTAGAGCTTTTTGCCCTGATATTTCAGCGCCGAATACATCGACGGCACCTGTAGCGTATCACCACGGAAGCTGTCCAGCGCCGCATCAAGTTGCTCCGCGCTGAAGGTCACCGGGCGCTCTTCCACCACCAGGCCATCTGCATCGGAGGTATCCGTGCGCTGGCCCAGTTTGGCAATCACGCGGTAGCGCTTATCCGAATCCAGCAGGTACTGGGAAAACTTTGTCGCTTCCCCCAGGCAGATCGGCAGCATGCCAGTTGCCAGCGGATCCAGCGCGCCAGTGTGCCCTGCACGGTTGGCGTTATAAATACGCTTCACTTTTTGCAGCACGTCGTTGCTGGATGCGCCCTGTGGTTTATCCAGCAACAGCACGCCATGCACGTCACGACCGCGACGACGAGGACGACTCATCAGTCCTCCTTGCTGTCGTCCGCCGGGTTAACACGACGCTCATCGTCATGTTTCACCACGCTGGTCACCAGGTTGGACATACGCATACCTTCAACCAGCGAGTTGTCGTAGAAGAAGGTCAGCTCTGGCACGATACGCAGGCGCATTGCTTTGCCAAGCAGAGAGCGGATGAAACCAGAGGCTTCCTGCAACGCTTTAATGCCGTTCTTCACGGCGTCTTCATCCTGGTCATTCAGGAAAGTAACAAACACTTTGGCGTACGCCAGGTCGCGGGACATTTCCACGCCAGACACGGTGGTCATCATACCCACGCGTGGATCTTTGATTTCACGTTGCAGAATGAGAGCGATCTCTTTCTGCATCTCCTGCGCGACGCGCTGTGGGCGACCAAATTCTTTCGCCATAATAAATTCTCCAGACAAAAAAGGGGCTTAAGCCCCTTTTTAAAATTACTGCCGGGTGGCGCTTCGCTTACCCGGCCTACGCTAATTAATCTTCAGTTGACGAAGATTACGCGATGGTACGCTGAATTTCGATGATCTCGAACACTTCGATCATATCGCCAACGCGAACGTCGTTGTAGTTCTTCACGCCGATACCACATTCCATGCCGTTACGGACTTCGTTAACGTCATCTTTGAAGCGGCGCAGGGATTCCAGCTCACCTTCGTAGATAACCACGTTGTCACGCAGTACGCGGATTGGGTTGTGACGCTTGATGATCCCTTCGGTAACCATACAGCCCGCGATCGCACCGAATTTCGGTGATTTGAACACGTCACGTACTTCAGCCAGACCGATGATCTGCTGTTTCAGCTCAGGAGACAGCATGCCGCTCATCGCTGCTTTCACTTCGTCAATCAGGTTATAGATGACGGAGTAGTAACGCAGATCCAGGCTTTCAGCATCAATCACTTTACGCGCAGATGCGTCAGCACGAACGTTGAAGCCAACCAGGATCGCGTTGGACGCTGCTGCCAGGGTTGCGTCAGTTTCGGTGATACCACCTACGCCAGAACCGATGATCTTCACTTTCACTTCGTCGGTAGACAGTTTCAGCAAGGAGTCGGAGATCGCTTCCACAGAACCCTGAACGTCCGCTTTCAGAACGATGTTCACTTCGTGAACTTCGCCTTCGGTCATGTTGGCAAACATGTTCTCGAGTTTAGATTTCTGCTGACGAGCCAGCTTCACTTCACGGAATTTACCCTGACGATACAGAGCGACTTCACGCGCTTTCTTCTCGTCACGTACCACGGTGACTTCGTCACCGGCAGCCGGAACACCGGACAGGCCGAGAATTTCCACTGGAATGGACGGACCCGCTTCCAGCACTTCCTGACCCAGTTCGTTACGCATCGCACGAACGCGACCGTATTCGAAACCACACAGAACGATGTCGCCCTTGTGCAGAGTACCTTCGCGAACCAGAACGGTTGCAACCGGACCACGACCTTTATCCAGGAAGGATTCGATTACCGCGCCGCTCGCCATACCTTTACGAACCGCTTTCAGCTCCAGAACTTCAGCCTGAAGCAGGATAGCGTTCAGCAGGTCGTCGATACCGGTACCTGCTTTTGCAGATACAGGGATGAACTGCGCTTCACCGCCCCACTCTTCCGGCATAACGCCGTACTGGGACAGTTCGTTCTTCACGCGATCCATATCGGCTTCTGGCTTATCGATTTTGTTAACTGCGACAACCAGAGGCACCTGCGCCGCTTTCGCGTGCTGGATAGCTTCAATGGTCTGTGGCATCACGCCATCGTCGGCAGCAACGACCAGAACAACGATATCCGTTGCCTGAGCACCACGAGCACGCATTGAGGTAAACGCTGCGTGGCCTGGGGTATCCAGGAAGGTGATCATGCCGTTTTCGGTTTCTACGTGGTAAGCACCGATGTGCTGGGTAATACCACCCGCTTCGCCGGAGGCAACCTTAGTAGAACGAATGTAGTCAAGCAGAGAGGTTTTACCGTGGTCAACGTGACCCATGATGGTCACGACCGGTGCGCGCGGTTCAGCCGCTGCGCCCGTATCACGGTCGCTCATTACTGCTTCTTCCAGCTCGTTTTCACGACGCAGGATAACTTTGTGGCCCATCTCTTCGGCAACCAGCTGTGCGGTTTCCTGGTCGATGACCTGGTTAATGGTGGCCATTGCGCCCAGTTTCATCATCGCTTTGATGACCTGAGAGCCTTTCACCGCCATCTTGTTAGCCAGTTCGCCAACGGTGATGGTTTCGCCGATCACAACGTCACGGTTAACGGCCTGAGCAGGCTTCTGGAAGCCCTGCTGGAGAGCGGAACCTTTACGCTTGCCGCCTTTACCGCCGCGAACCGCTGCACGCGCTTCTTCACGGTCAGCTTTTGATTCGGCGTGTTTGTTACCTTTTTTCGCAGGACGCGCAGCTTTTGCACTGCGAGTACGGCCACGACCACCTTCAACTTCGCGGTCGTTGTCGTCTTCTGCCTGACGCGCATGCTGAGACGTGGTGACGTGATAATCGCTGGTATCTTCAGTTGGTTCAGCGGTATTCACACCGTTCTTCTCGTTTTCTTCTGCCATGCGACGCGCTTCTTCGGCGACGCGGCGAGCTTCTTCTTCAAGCTTGCGGCGGGCTTCTTCTTCCGCTTTACGCTTCAGCTCGGCAGCTTCATTTTCACGGCGGGCTTTTTCAGCCTGGGCAGTTTTGGTCATTTCGTCGGTCTGTTGATTGCTCACTTTGTCTTTTTCCGCAGCGTCACGCTTCGCTTTTTCACCGGCGTCGCGTTTCGCTTTTTCTGCGGCCTCACGTTCAGCTTTTAATTCTGCTTCACGTTTGGCAGTGGCTTCTGCCTCACGCTGAGCTTGTTCTTCCGCTTCACGCTGTGCCTGCTCTTCCGCGGCAAGGCGTTCTGCCTCTTGCGGATCACGTTTTACAAAGGTGCGCGTCTTGCGGACTTCAATTTGTACCGACTTGCTTTTGCCACCGGTACCAGGGATGTTCAACGTGCTACGCGTTTTACGCTGTAGCGTTAACTTGTCAGGCGTAGAGCCGTGTTCACGGTTCAGGTGCGCTAACAAGGTTTGTTTTTCTTGCGCGGTCACCGAGTCATCAGCGGACTTCGGGATCCCTGCATCAGCAAATTGCTGTACCAGGCGGTCCACGGAGGTCTGAATCTCAGCAGCCAGCGATTTTACAGTTACATCAGTCATGCTGTTCCTTCCTGCTACAGTTTATTACGCTTCGTCGCCGAACCAGCAAATATTACGTGCGGCCATGATGAGTTCGCCGGCTTTCTCGTCGGTTAAACCTTCGATATCGGCCAGGTCATCAACGCCTTGCTCAGCGAGATCTTCCAGCGTACAAACACCACGGGCAGCCAGCTTGAACGCAATCGCACGATCAAGACCTTCCAGATTCAGCAGGTCATCAGCCGGCTTCTTATCGCCAAGGCTTTCTTCCTGAGCCAGCGCCAGGGTGGTCAGTGCGTTTTTAGCGCGTTCACGCAGGGCTTCAACGGTTGGTTCATCCAGACCGTCAATTTCCAGCAGCTCTTTCATTGGCACGTAGGCCAGTTCTTCCAGCGTAGAGAAACCTTCTTCAACCAGCACAGTGGCGAAGTCTTCGTCAATGTCCAGGTATTTGGTGAAGGTATCGATCGCCGCGTGGGCTTCAGCCTGATGCTTGGCCTGAAGGTCATCAACGGTCATCACGTTGAGTTCCCAGCCGCTCAGCTGTGACGCCAGACGTACGTTCTGACCGTTACGGCCAATCGCCTGCGCCAGGTTGCCCGCTTCTACAGCGATATCCATGGTGTGTTTGTCTTCGTCAACAACGATAGACGCCACATCAGCCGGTGCCATTGCGTTGATCACGAACTGCGCCGGGTTATCGTCCCACAGAACGATATCAATGCGCTCGCCGCCCAGTTCGGTAGAAACCGCCTGAACACGTGCGCCACGCATACCGACGCAAGCACCGACCGGGTCGATACGCTTGTCGTTGGTTTTCACCGCAATTTTCGCACGGGAACCCGGATCGCGGGCCGCCGCTTTGATCTCGATAACTTCTTCGCCGATTTCCGGCACTTCGATACGGAACAGTTCAACCAGCATTTCTGGTTTAGAACGCGTCACGAACAGCTGTGCACCACGCGCTTCAGGACGTACGGCATACAGCACACCACGAATACGGTCGCCTGGGCGGAAGTTTTCACGCGGCAGCATGTCTTCACGCAGGATCACGGCTTCAGCGTTACCCGGCAGCCCTTCGGATTTGATCTCCAGAGAGATGTTGTCGCGGTTCACTTTCTTCACCACACCAGTGATGATTTCGCCTTCCTGATCGCGGAACTGATCGACAACCAGCGCGCGCTCGGCTTCGCGCACTTTCTGCACAATAACCTGCTTCGCGGTCTGGGTGGTGATACGGTCGAAGGTAACAGATTCAATCTGATCTTCAACGTAGTCACCCACGTTCAGACTTTCGTCTTCAAAACGTGCCGCTTCCAGCGTGATCTCTTTGGTCGGTTGGGTCACTTCTTCAACGATTACCCAACGACGGAATGTATCGAAGTCACCGCTTTTACGATCGATTTCTACGCGAACATCGATCTCTTGTTCGTATTTTTTCTTGGTTGCTGTAGCCAGTGCACTTTCCAGCGCTTCGAAAATCTTCTCACGCGGCAGTGATTTCTCGTTGGAGACGGCTTCAACAACAGCCAAAATTTCTTTGTTCATCGCGGGCTTTTCACCTCAATCCAGACTGTTAAAAGTGGGGAACCAGGTTCGCCTTCTGGATATTACTCAGCGCGAACACTTCATCTTTGCCTTCGACTGTCACCGTGATCATTTCACCATCAACGGCTTTGATAATTCCCTGCCATTTACGGCGGTTCTGTACGGCCATACGCAGAACGAGAGCCACTTCTTCACCGGTAAAGCGCACGTAGTGCTCGGCCGTGAACATCGGACGATCGAGGCCAGGTGAGGAAACTTCCAGGTTGTACGCAACGGTAATCGGATCTTCAACATCAAGAACCGCACTCACCTGGTGGCTGACATCAGCACAATCATCAACATTGATGCCATCTTCACTATCAATATAGATGCGCAGTGTGGATGTACGGCCGCGAACGAATTCGATGCCGACCAGTTCGTAGCCCAGTGCTTCGACCGGCGCAGTAATCATCTCTGTTAATTTTTGCTCTAATGTGGACAAGCCCACCCCCAAGACATAAAAAAAGGGCGTAAAGCCCAGTTATTCTGTAGTCAGATAACAAAAAACCCCGATAAATCGGGGCTTTAGATAACTGAACCCTATAGCCACAACTGTGGCCTGGAGCACTCTCCGAAAGCATTTTTTCAAATCCAGCTACGAAGGCTCTAAGTCTTCACAGTATATTTGAAAAAGAACTTTATAGGAAAGTGGTTGCGGGGGCCGGATTTGAACCGACGACCTTCGGGTTATGAGCCCGACGAGCTACCAGGCTGCTCCACCCCGCGCCTGAAACGTGGCAAATTCTACGCGTTTTGGACAGAATTTGCAAATAATGCTGGGATTTGGTACCGAAGACGGGACGTAAAATCGGCGTTCAGTATATTGATAGTTGACCCCACCTGTCAACCCAACTTCAGGCAGGGCAATAAAAGGGAAATTTTTACAAAAAACGCACACGTCTCTTTCGGTCGTCGATAAAAGATGATTAAATGAATACTCACTTATTTTGCATAAACATGCATCGAGAGCGAAAGCGGTCTCTAATCAGTCAATCAAGCAGGGTTTTATTATATGACGACGATTCTCAAGCATCTCCCGGTAGGACAACGTATTGGCATCGCTTTTTCTGGCGGCCTGGATACCAGCGCTGCACTGCTGTGGATGCGCCAGAAGGGAGCGGTTCCTTATGCATATACTGCGAACCTGGGTCAGCCGGACGAGGAAGATTATGACGCGATCCCTCGTCGTGCCATGGAATATGGCGCAGAGAACGCACGTCTGATCGACTGCCGTAAGCAGCTGGTTGCCGAAGGGATTGCCGCGATCCAATGCGGTGCTTTCCATAATACGACCGGCGGCCTGACCTATTTCAATACCACCCCGCTGGGTCGTGCCGTCACCGGCACTATGCTGGTTGCCGCCATGAAAGAAGATGGCGTGAACATCTGGGGGGACGGTAGCACCTATAAAGGCAACGATATTGAACGTTTCTATCGTTATGGCCTGCTGACCAACGCCGAGTTGCAGATCTACAAACCGTGGCTGGATACCGACTTCATCGACGAGCTGGGTGGCCGTCATGAAATGTCTGAGTTTATGATTGCCTGCGGCTTTGACTACAAGATGTCCGTTGAGAAAGCCTACTCAACCGACTCCAACATGCTGGGTGCGACGCACGAAGCGAAAGACCTGGAATTCCTGAACTCCAGCGTAAAAATTGTTAACCCGATCATGGGCGTGAAGTTCTGGGATGAGAACGTGAAGATCCCGGCGGAAGAAGTGACCGTGCGTTTCGAACGTGGTCATCCGGTTGCCCTGAACGGTAAAACCTTCTCCGACGATGTTGAACTGATGCTGGAAGCAAACCGCATCGGCGGTCGTCACGGTCTGGGTATGAGCGATCAGATCGAAAACCGTATCATTGAAGCGAAAAGCCGTGGCATTTACGAAGCGCCGGGGATGGCGCTGCTGCACATCGCTTACGAACGTCTGCTGACCGGTATTCACAACGAAGACACCATCGAGCAGTATCACTCTCATGGCCGTCAGCTGGGCAAACTGCTGTATCAGGGTCGCTGGTTTGATCCACAGGCGCTGATGCTGCGTGACGCCCTGCAACGTTGGGTGGCAAGCGCAATCACCGGCGAAGTGACGCTGGAACTGCGTCGCGGCAATGATTACTCCATCCTCAATACCGTGTCTGACAACCTGACCTATAAAGCAGAGCGTCTGACCATGGAGAAAGGTGAGTCAGTGTTCTCTCCGGACGATCGTATTGGTCAGCTGACCATGCGTAACCTGGACATCACCGATACCCGTGAGAAGCTGTTCAACTATGTTGAGAATGGCCTACTCTCCGCCAGTTCCGGTAATGGCCTCCCTCAGGTTGAGAACCTGGAACACAGCGATAAGAAATAATCGACAGCAAGTCATGCAAAAGGCGCCCATTGGGCGCCTTTTTTGTGGTCTTCGTAGGCCCGGTAAGCGCAGCGCCACCGGGCAAAACGGCGGGTGGCGCTGCGCTTACCCGCCCTACAAAAGATCGGATACACAGAATGTACAGACGAAAAAAAAGACGTCTTGCGACGTCTTTCTTCTGGAATATTGGTACCGAGGATGGGACTCGAACCCACAAGCCCGTTAGGGCACTACCACCTCAAGGTAGCGTGTCTACCAATTCCACCACCTCGGTACGGAATACTTACTGCGGGATATCGCTGGTTGGCTTAGCCGGTGCAGCTGGCTGAGTTTGCTCAGTTTTTGCTGGCGCGCTCAGATTTTCCCACTCGCTTCCTTTACTGGTCTTGTTGCTGTTGATATTGCCCAGCACCAGACTGATGATGAAGAACAGCGTAGCCAGAATCGCCGTCGTACGGGTCATGAAGTTCGCAGAACCACTTGAACCGAACAGCGTACCGGAAGCGCCTGCTCCGAAGGAGGCTCCCATATCAGCGCCTTTACCTTGCTGTAGCATAATCAGCGCTACAAGAGCGATGGCTACAATAAGGAAAATAACTAAAAGAGCTTCGTACATAATCAACCTGTTCCTTGCGGATTTGCCGCATACCAATGCTTCGACCAATTAGCAGGATTTTGTTTCCCACTGAAGCGGGTGTGAATACTAACCAAAGCGAATCACCTTCGCAAGGGCATTTTCGAGGCATTGTATCAACTGCGGAAAAAAACAGCAAAAAGCCATTCATTGCTTAAAACAAAGGCGGCAAACGCCGCCTTTTTAAACACTTATTCTGAAAGATTATGCAGCTTTGACTGCATCCGCAATGCGGTGCGCAAATTCGGTTACCTGCGCTTCGTCTTCGCCTTCCACCATCACGCGGATCAGCGGCTCGGTACCCGACTTACGCAGCAGGACGCGCCCACGGCTGCCAAGAGTCGCTTCCACGTCTGCCATCACCGCTTTCACGTTATCATTTTCCAGCGGGTCGCCTTTACCCGCGGTGAAACGCACATTGACCAGAATCTGCGGGAACATTTTCATGCCGCTGCACAGATCGTGCAGGCTCATATGGTTACGCGCCATCGCGGCAACAACCTGAAGCGCCGCCACAATACCGTCACCGGTGGTGGTTTTATCGAGCAGGATCACGTGGCCGGAGTTTTCCGCGCCAATACGCCAGCCTTTCTCCTGGAGTTTTTCCAGCACGTAGCGGTCACCCACTTTCGCACGAACAAACGGAATACCGAGCTGTTTCAACGCCAGTTCCAGGCCCATATTGCTCATCAGCGTGCCCACCGCGCCACCGCGCAGTTGCCCCTGACGCAGGCCTTCACGGGCAATGATGTAGAGGATCTGATCGCCATCGACCTTGTTACCTTCGTGGTCAACCATGATCACACGGTCACCATCGCCATCCAGGGCAATACCCAGATCGGCCTTTTCAGCCAGCACACGCGCCTGCAAGGCACGCACGTCTGTCGCGCCGACTTCTTCGTTGATGTTCAGACCGTCCGGCTCGCAGCCGATAGTGATCACTTTGGCACCCAGCTCGCGGAACACATTTGGCGCAATGTGGTAAGTCGCACCGTTGGCACAGTCCACCACAATTTTGAGGTGTGCCAGGCTCAGCTCATTCGGGAAAGTGCCTTTGCAGAATTCAATGTAGCGGCCTGCGGCATCGACAATACGGTTTGCTTTACCCAGCTCAGCGGAGTCAACACAGGTGATCTCTTTTTCCATTTCCGCTTCAATCGCCTCTTCCACGTCATCCGGCAGTTTGGTGCCGTCGATGGAGAAGAATTTGATACCGTTGTCATAGAACGGATTATGGGAAGCTGAAATGACGATGCCCGCTTCCGCACGGAAGGTGCGGGTCAGATAGGCAACAGCAGGGGTCGGCATTGGCCCCGTAAAGGAAGCTGAAAGCCCCGCCGCCGCCAGCCCGGCTTCCAGCGCGGATTCCAGCATATAACCCGAAATACGGGTATCTTTCCCAATAATGATCTTACGGGAGCCATGACGCGCCAGCACTTTCCCCGCTGCCCAGCCCAGCTTCAGGACAAAGTCAGGGGTAATTGGCGCATCGCCTACGCGCCCACGGATGCCATCGGTACCAAAATATTTACGATTACTCATAGCGTTTGTTTTCCTTCGCTGCCAGTGTGGCTTCCACCACACGCATGGCTTCTACTGTTTCTTTTACGTCATGGACGCGAATGATGTGTGCACCTTGCATCGCGGCAATCACCGCGCAGGCCAGACTGCCGCTCAGACGTTCGCTCGGCCCGACATTCAACAACTGACCAATCATCGATTTTCTCGACATTCCCACCAGCAGTGGCAGGCCGAACTGATGAAACTCTGATAAGCGCGCAAGCAACGCGTAATTGTGTGAGAGATTTTTACCGAAACCGAAGCCCGGGTCGAGCAGCAATTTCTCTTTTGCGATACCCGCACGTTCACAGCGTTCGATATGCTCAATAAAGAAGCGGGTGACGTCGGCAAACACATCTTCATATTTTGGCGCCTCCTGCATTGTCTTAGGCTGACCCTGCATATGCATCAGACACACCGGTAGCCCGGTTTCTGCGGCGGCTTCAATCGCGCCCGGCTCGGTCAGCGAGCGGATATCATTGATAATGTGAGCGCCCACTCTCGCCACTTCACGGATCACTTCGGGTTTGGAGGTATCAACGGAGATCCACACTTCAAAGCGCCGGGCGATAGCCTCCACCACCGGCACCACGCGCGCCAGCTCTTCTTCCACCGAAACCTCCGCCGCGCCAGGCCGCGTTGACTCCCCTCCAACGTCAATGATGGTGGCACCCGCGTTAATCATTAAATTCGCGTGTTTAACCGCGTCGATAAGCGAATTATGCGTGCCGCCGTCAGAGAAGGAATCAGGCGTGACATTCAGGATCCCCATCACATGGGGATGTGAAAGGTCGAGATGCGAGTCCTGGGCGAATAGTTTCATGGTGAAGTCCCTGGGATTAATGTGGTTAAACAGATAAGAAAAACCCCGGAGCAAGCTCCAGGGTTTGAGATACAGACAAACGCTTCAACAGCAGTGACTTACTTGTCGCCCAACTGCTCTGACATGGTGTTGCCCGGGTTTGGCGTACGCGGTTCATCGACCGGACGCGGCGCACGCGGGGTGCCATTGTTGTCAGAATTGTTAGACGCGCCTGGGTCTTCCCAGCCTGCCGGCGGACGCACTTCGCGGCGCGCCATCAGGTCGTCAATCTGCGGTGCATCGATGGTCTCATATTTCATGAGCGCATCTTTCATCGAATGCAGGATGTCCATATTGTCGTTCAGGATCTGACGGGCGCGAGCGTAGTTACGTTCAATCAGCGCTTTCACTTCCTGGTCGATGATACGTGCCGTTTCATCGGACATATGTTTCGCTTTTGCCACAGAGCGGCCCAGGAATACTTCGCCCTCTTCCTCTGCATACAGCAGCGGACCGAGTTTGTCGGAGAAGCCCCACTGAGTCACCATGTTACGCGCCAGGTTTGTCGCCACTTTAATATCGTTCGACGCACCGGTGGAAACATGTTCCGCACCGTAGATAATCTCTTCAGCCAGACGACCGCCGTACAGGGTTGAAATCTGGCTTTCCAGCTTCTGACGGCTGGCGCTGATCGCGTCGCCTTCAGGCAGGAAGAAGGTCACACCCAGCGCACGACCGCGCGGAATAATCGTCACCTTGTGTACGGGATCGTGTTCCGGCACCAGACGACCGATAATCGCGTGGCCCGCTTCGTGATATGCCGTGGACTCTTTCTGCGCTTCCGTCATCACCATGGAGCGACGTTCCGCACCCATCATGATTTTGTCTTTCGCTTTCTCGAATTCCACCATGGACACCACGCGCTTGTTACCGCGAGCGGCAAACAGTGCAGCTTCGTTGACCAGGTTAGCCAGATCCGCACCGGAGAAGCCTGGAGTACCACGCGCGATGATTGCCGCGTCGATATCTGGCGCCAGCGGTACGCGTCGCATATGCACTTTCAGAATCTGTTCACGACCGCGAACATCCGGCAGACCGACCACAACCTGACGGTCAAAACGGCCTGGACGCAGCAGCGCAGGGTCGAGTACGTCCGGACGGTTAGTTGCCGCGATAACGATGATACCTTCGTTACCTTCGAAGCCGTCCATCTCAACCAGCATCTGGTTCAGCGTCTGCTCACGTTCATCGTGACCACCACCCAGGCCTGCGCCACGCTGGCGGCCTACGGCGTCGATTTCATCGATGAAGATGATGCACGGTGCTGCCTTCTTAGCCTGCTCGAACATGTCACGCACACGAGATGCACCGACACCCACGAACATTTCAACGAAGTCAGAACCTGAAATAGTAAAGAACGGCACCTTCGCTTCACCCGCGATGGCTTTTGCCAGCAGGGTTTTACCGGTACCCGGAGGGCCGACCATCAGGACGCCTTTCGGGATCTTACCGCCCAGTTTCTGGAAACGGCTCGGCTCGCGCAGGTATTCAACCAGTTCACCCACCTCTTCTTTTGCTTCGTCACAACCTGCTACGTCAGCAAACGTGGTCTTGATCTGGTCTTCCGTCAGCATACGCGCCTTGCTCTTACCGAACGACATGGCACCTTTGCCACCACCGCCCTGCATCTGGCGCATAAAGAAGATCCAGACGCCGATAAGAAGCAGCATCGGGAACCAGGAAATGAAGATAGAAGCCAGCAGGCTTGGTTCTTCCGGCGGCTCGCCTACCACTTTGACGTTTTTGGTCAGAAGGTTATCAAGCAGCTTAGGATCGTTCACCGGGATGTAAGTCGTGTAACGGTTACTATCTTTCTTGGTAACGTTGATCTCACGTCCGTTGATACGCGCTTCGCGAACCTGGTCCTGATTGACCTCTTGCAGGAAGGTAGAATAATCCACCTTGCGGCCATTCGACTCGCTGGGCCCAAAGCTCTGGAATACTGACATCAGCACAACGGCAATGACCAGCCAGAGTATTAGGTTTTTCGCCATGTCACTCAAGGGATTAACCTCATATTACAACTGTGTTAAAAACAGCGTCAGGATACTCTATATCCAGTTTCATTCAAACTTTCGCCTGAAATCTACCGGTTATCATTTTCGCCCGGTCGCTACAATATACACTTCACGGGAACGGGCCCGGGAAGAGTCCGGCTTACGAACTTTGACCTTCGCAAACAGGGAGCGAATTTCCTTAAGATACTCCTCGAAACCTTCGCCCTGAAACACCTTCACAACAAAACTACCACCAGGCGCTAGTACATCACGACACATTTCTAACGCTAGTTCCACCAGATACATGGCGCGGGGGATATCCACCGCCGGTGTTCCACACATATTTGGCGCCATATCCGACATGACAACCTGGACCTTACTGTCACCTACACGATCAAGTAGTGCTTTAAGCACTAATTCATCACGAAAGTCGCCCTGAAGGAAGTCGACACCGACGATGGGATCCATTGGTAAAAGATCGCATGCGATGATTCGGCCCGTTCCGCCGATCTGCGTAACCGCATACTGGGACCATCCGCCAGGTGCCGCACCGAGGTCGACCACCGTCATTCCCGGTTTAAAAAGTTTGTCACTTTGCTGTATTTCATCAAGTTTAAACCAGGCGCGGGAACGCAACCCCTTTTTCTGCGCCTGTTGAACATATTTATCGCTAAAGTGTTCCTGAAGCCAGCGGCTGGAGCTGGCAGAACGCTTTTTACCTGTCATTTAACATTTCCGTCCTGGTTCATCGTTGCTTGCCTGTGACGTAAATTTCTACGCAGCTATTTGGCGATATTAGGGAGATGGCGGTAGAATGAACCGTTTTCAATCCCAACGTAAGCAAAAATATACGATGAATCTGAGTACTAAACAAAAACAGCACCTTAAAGGTCTGGCACATCCGCTCAAGCCTGTAGTGATGCTTGGCAACAATGGTTTGACCGAAGGGGTGCTTGCCGAGATTGAACAAGCGCTGGAACACCACGAGCTGATCAAGGTGAAAATCGCCTCTGAAGACAGAGACACTAAAAACCTGATCGTGGAAGCCATCGTGCGCGAAACCGGCGCCTGTAATGTACAGGTCATCGGTAAAACGCTGGTGCTCTATCGCCCATCAAAAGAGCGCAAAATCTCGCTGCCACGTTAAGGATATCCTGAATCGAACACATTTTGTGTGTGAAACGAGGGATTTCTTTCAGCAGGCGAGCAAAATGCCATGCTCCTTGAGTTGATAAAAGGCCGCTATGCGGCCTTTTTCTTTTCTTTACAATGTATCAACATCTTAGTAGAGAAGCGAATTACAGGTATTCAACCTTAATAATTTCGTATTCCACTTCACCACCAGGGGTGCGGATGGTGACCACATCGTCCTGCTCTTTGCCAATCAGGCCACGAGCAATCGGCGAGTTCACCGAAATCAGGTTCTGTTTGAAGTCCGCTTCATCATCACCCACGATGCGATAGGTCTGCTCTTCGTCGTTGTCCAGATTCAGGACGCTGACGGTAGAGCCGAAGATCACACGGCCATTATTTGGCATTTTGGTGATATCGATAACCTGCGCGTTAGACAGTTTCGCCTCGATATCTTTAATGCGCCCCTCACAGAAACCCTGCTGCTCACGCGCCGCGTGGTATTCAGCATTCTCTTTCAGGTCGCCATGCTCACGCGCTTCCGCGATAGCGGCGATGATTTCAGGGCGACGCACGGATTTGAGAAAATCCAGCTCTTCGCGCAGTTTTTCGGCACCACGTAAGGTCATCGGAATAGCTTGCATTTGTTATACCTCTTAAACATTCCTGTTGGGAGCAGTGTTCCCTGCTCCAGCCCACCTGAACAGGCCAGAAGCAAAAAGAAAACCGACCCGGGAGCAACGCCCCAGGTCAGCAGCAATTTTTCAATTTGATACGCATTTTACCGCGAAGTTCACTATGGGTCATCGTTTACTTTACAGTGCCATGCACCGTAGTATGACGGTTTGTTTTCGGGTTGTTAGCGCGAGATTATGCGATTTTCCAGTTTTATCATCGGATTGACTACCAGTATAACGTTCACCGTTCAGGCCGCGAATGTTGATGAGTACATTAATCAACTGCCCGCCGGCGCGAACCTTGCCCTGATGGTGCAGAAGGTTGGCGCGCAGGCTCCCGAGATTGATTATCACAGTCAACAGATGGCGCTGCCTGCCAGTACCCAGAAGGTGATCACTGCCCTCGCCGCCCTGCTCCAGCTCGGGCCTGACTTCCGTTTTACTACCACCCTTGAAACCAGAGGTAACGTTGAGGGTGGCGAACTGAAAGGCGATCTTATCGCCCGTTTTGGTGGCGATCCCACCTTTAAGCGCCAGGATGTCCGCAATATGGTGGCGGTACTGAAAAAATCCGGCGTAACAAAAATTGATGGCAACGTGCTGATCGACACCTCCATTTTCGCCAGCCACGATAAAGCGCCTGGCTGGCCGTGGAACGACATGACGCAGTGCTTTAGCGCCCCGCCAGCCGCCGCCATCGTTGACCGTAACTGCTTCTCCGTATCGCTTTACAGCGCGCCAAAACCAAATGACTTAGCTTTTATCCGCGTGGCCTCATACTACCCGGTCACGATGTTCAGCCAGGTGCGGACGCTGGCGAAAGGCTCCCCGGAGGCGCAGTATTGCGAGCTGGACGTGGTACCGGGCGATCTCAATCGCTATACGCTCACCGGCTGCCTGACCCAGCGGTCCGATCCCCTCCCGCTGGCCTTCGCCATTCAGGATGGCGCGGGCTATGCCGGTGCCATTTTTAAAGATGAACTGAAGCAGGCGGGCATAACCTACACCGGAACGCTGCTGCGCCAGACGCAGGTGAATGAGCCAGGCACGGTGATCGCCAGCAAACAGTCCGCGCCACTGCATGATTTGCTTAAGATTATGCTGAAAAAGTCGGATAACATGATTGCCGACACGGTGTTCCGCATGATTGGGCACGCGCGATTTGGTGTGCCGGGCACCTGGCGGGCCGGTTCTGATGCCGTACGTCAGATCCTGCGCCAGCAGGCGGGTATCGATCTGGGCAATACGATCGCCGTTGATGGTTCCGGTTTATCGCGTCATAACCTGATCTCGCCGGCCACCATGATGCAGGTGTTGCAGTACATTGCTCAGCATGACGCTGAGCTAAACTTTATTACGATGCTGCCGCTTGCCGGACACGACGGCTCTCTTCAGTACCGCGCGGGCCTTCACGCTGCGGGCGTGGATGGCAAAGTGTCAGCCAAAACGGGTTCCCTGCAAGGCGTTTACAACCTTGCCGGTTTTATCACTACCGCCAGCGGACAACGCATGGCATTTGTGCAGTATCTTTCCGGCTATGCCGTCGAACCGGCTGACCAGCGCAATCGCCGTATTCCACTGGTGCGTTTCGAAAGCAGGCTCTATAAGGACATCTACCAGAATAACTAGCGATGAAACTACTGATAGTTGAAGACGATCTGTTATTGCAGGAAGGGTTAGCGCTGGCGCTGGGGAATGAAGGCTACGCCCTGGATTGTGCCACCACGGCCGCTGAAGCAGATGCCCTGATCCAGAGCGGTGAATACAGCCTCGTGATCCTGGATTTAGGGCTGCCGGATAAAGACGGCGCGACGCTGCTCTGCCAGTGGCGTCGTCGCGGGGTTGAGAATCCCGTCTTGATTCTCACCGCCCGCGATGCCATTGAAGACAGAATTAACGGGCTGGATTCTGGCGCTGACGATTATCTGGTAAAACCCTTCGCCCTTGCCGAGCTACAGGCTCGCGTACGGGCGTTGATCCGCCGCTATCAGGGCCACAGCGACAACCTGCTGACGGACGGAGATATCACCCTCAATCTGCAAACTCAGCAGGTGTTGCGCCAGTCTCAGCCTGTGGAAGTGACGCCAAAAGAGTTCGCTCTGCTGACGCGCCTGATCATGCGCAGCGGGCAGACCGTGCACCGTGAAACGCTGCAACAGGACATCTACTCCTGGCAGGACGATCCGGGATCAAACACGCTTGAAGTTCACATTCATAATCTGCGGCGCAAGCTCGGTAAAGATCGCATCAAAACCGTACGCGGCGTGGGTTACCGTCTGGAGAGCCAGAAATGAACAGTATGCGCCGGCGATTAATGGTGTTGCTGGCGGTTATTCTGCTATTTTTTCAACTCATTAGCGTAGTCTGGCTGTGGCATGAGAGCCGCGAGCAGATCGGTTTTCTGGTGAACGAAACGTTGTCCGCCAAAGCGCGCAACAACCATGTCGAAAAAGAGATCCGCGAAGCCATTGCCTCCCTGCTGGTCCCTTCTCTGGTGATGGTCGGTTTTACCTTGCTCTTCTCATTCTGGGCAGTCACCTGGATCACCCGACCACTCAACAAACTTCGCGCCAGCCTTGCGAACCGTTCGGCGGATAATCTGACTCCCCTGCCGATGTATTCCGATATGGAAGAGATAGGCGCTGTGACCACGTCGCTCAATCAACTCCTCGCCCGGCTGGACCACACTATTCAACAGGAACGCCTGTTTACCGCCGATGCGGCACACGAGTTACGTACGCCGCTTGCGGGGATCAGGCTCCATCTGGAACTGATGGCTCAGTCCGGTTCCCCGCAGGCCACGCCACTGATAAGCCGTATCGATCAGTTGATGCACACGGTGGAACAGCTGCTGATGCTGGCGCGTGCCGGGCAGGCGATGGCCAGCGGCCATTACGATACCGTGAACTGGACGGAGACGATCATTGCTCCGCTCAGCCTGGAGCATGAAGCCAAAGAGCATACGGTAATATGGCCGGCCCACAGCGTACTGACGGTTCAGGGGGACGCCGTCCTGTTACGTCTGATGCTAAGGAACCTTCTGGAGAATGCCGCCCGCTACAGCCCGGCAGGCACAACCATTGAAGTGGCATTAACAGCGACGGAGGGCGGTACCCGGGTAAGCGTTACCGATCAGGGGCCGGGTATTGATGAGGCGCACCGCCAGTCGATCACCGAACCTTTCCAACGTCTCGACCAGCGCTACGGCGGCAGCGGCCTTGGGCTGAGCATCGTACAGCGTATCGTACAGCTCCATCATGGCCATTTAACGCTGGAGAACGGCGCTGGGGGCGGCCTCATCGCCAGCTGTTGGTTACCGGCGAAAATAGGATAAAAAAAAGCCCCGTTAAGGGGCTTTATACAGGGGTTAGTGCTTGTAGATGAACTCGACGCCTTCTTCGTCGTCTTCATCCCAGTCATCGTCCCAGTCTTCATCATCTTCTTCCGCTTCCAGCTCTTCGAGCTGCTGGCGGTGGTAGTCATCCCACATGAATTCGACTTTTTCAGGCTGTTTCGCCTCTTCTGCCTGAACAACCGGATTCTCGATGATAAAGGTCATCACATCCCAGCAGAGATCTTTCACGCCAACCTGGCTGGCGGCAGAGATCAGATAGTACTTATCTTCCCAACCCATCGCGTCGGCAATCGCTTTAGCTTTCGCTTCAGCTTCCGCTTTATCCATCAGGTCGATCTTGTTAAATACCAGCCAGCGCGGTTTTTGCGCCAGTTTTTCACTGTATTTCTCCAGCTCGCCGATAATAATACGGGCGTTTTCAACCGGATCGGAACCGTCGATTGGATCGATGTCGATGAGGTGCAACAGTACGCGACAACGCTCAAGGTGCTTCAGGAAGCGAATACCCAGACCGGCGCCTTCTGCTGCCCCTTCAATCAGACCCGGGATGTCAGCGACCACAAAGCTCTTCTCGTTATCCATACGGACAACGCCCAGGCTCGGCACCAGCGTCGTAAACGGATAATCCGCTACTTTGGGTTTCGCCGCAGAGACCGCACGGATAAACGTCGATTTACCGGCGTTTGGCATACCCAGCATCCCCACATCCGCCAGCAGCATCAGTTCCAGTTGCAGGTCGCGCTTATCACCCGGGGTACCCATGGTTTTCTGACGCGGGGTACGGTTAACGGAAGATTTGAAACGGCTGTTACCCAGACCATGCCAGCCGCCTTTCGCCACCATCAGGCGCTGACCGTGTTTGGTCATATCACCCATGGTTTCGCCCGTGCCCTGATCGATGACACGCGTACCCACCGGCACTTTGATCGTCACGTCTTTACCGCGTTTACCGGTACAGTCGCGGCTCTGGCCGTTCTGGCCACGCTCGGCGCGGAAAGATTTTTCGAAACGGTAGTCGATCAGCGTGTTGAGGTTTTCATCCGCCTCCAGCCACACGTCGCCACCGTCCCCACCGTCACCGCCGTCAGGACCGCCACGAGGAATATATTTTTCACGGCGGAAGCTTACACAACCGTTACCGCCATCACCTGCCACGACCAGAATCGTCGCTTCATCAACAAACTTCATTTTACTCTCCGTAACTCATTCGCCTGAGCGGGGGACTATTACAACCGCTTCATTTTTGCGCCAACGCCCCCAAAGACGATGACCAATGGCGGAATACATCGCGCCCGCAACCACGACAAACGCACCGAGATAACCCAACAGGTTGAGCATCGGCTTGACGAAGACATCGGGCCAGGCCATTGATAACAAATCTGAAAATAACAGCGTAAACAGCGGGGTAAGCGTGATTAAGGCGCTCACCTGTGCTGCCTGCCAGCGCGCCATGGCTTCAGCCAGAGCGCCATAACCGACCAGCGTATTCAGCCCACAAAAAATGAGGCACGCCAGTTGCCAGTCGCTGAGCTGGGTAATTACACCCGGCTTCGCTAAAGGCAATAATGCCAGTGTACACAAAGTGTACAGCAAAAAGAGGATCTGCTGTGAGGCAAGACGGCGCAATAACACCTTTTGCGCGACGCCATAACTCACCCAGACCGTTGCTGCACCCACCCCAAAAATGACACCCCAGGTGTAATCCGTCAGGCGGGTAAAAATCTCAATCAGGCTGGTGTTAAAGAACATCACCAGCCCGCAAAGCAGCATGCTTGCCCCGATGATCTGCGTGCCGCGCATCTTCTCCTTGAGGATGAATACGCTGGCGACCATCATGCCGACCGGTGAAAGCTGACCAATCACCTGCGACGCTGTAGGGCTAAGATATTGCAGGGAAGAGCTGAACAGAATGAAGTTACCGAACAGACCGCCCGTCGCGATAGCCAGTAACACCAGCCAACGCGGTTTTCGGAAGATGCGCAGCGGTGGCAGCTTACCTTTGACGGCCAGAATGGCGCCCAGGCCTATGCTTGCCATCAGGAAGCGATAAAACACCACCGTCGGTGGCTCCATGACTTCCAGTACCTGCTTCATTGCAATTGGCAGCGCACCCCAGCACATTGCGGTAGTGAGCGCCAAAAGAATACCCATGCCGGCCTGCTGCTTCATGCCCGTTTTCCCTACAGAAAATTTTCCGGGTTTCCAATGTAAAAAGCCCCGCAACACGTTGCGGGGCTTTAATCCGTTACCGGACCGAGAAAACCTTACTCAGCAACGATGCTGATGTATTTACGGTTGTTCGGGCCTTTAACTTCAAATTTCACTTTACCGTCTGCTTTAGCAAACAGAGTGTGGTCACGACCGCAACCTACGTTGGTACCCGCGTGGAACTTGGTGCCACGCTGACGAACGATGATGCTACCCGCCAGAACGGATTCGCCACCGAAACGCTTAACGCCCAGGCGTTTAGCTTCTGAATCGCGACCGTTACGTGTGGAGCCGCCAGCCTTTTTATGTGCCATTTAAATCTCTCCTCAGGTCTTAGGCGCTGATGCCAGTAATTTTCACATCAGTGAACCACTGACGGTGGCCCTGCTGCTTACGATAGTGTTTACGACGACGAAACTTAACGATTTTAACTTTCTCGCCACGACCGTGAGCAACAACTTCAGCTTTGATAACGCCGCCATCAACGAAAGGAACGCCGATTTTGACTTCTTCACCGTTTGCGATCATCAGAACTTCAGCGAACTCAACAGATTCGCCAGTTGCGATGTCCAGCTTTTCCAGGCGAACGGTCTGACCTTCGCTTACTCGGTGTTGTTTACCACCACTTTGGAAAACCGCGTACATATAAACTCCGCTTCCGCGCACATCCTCGTATGATTCAGAGTGCGCTATAAATATTCACAATAGGGCGCGAATATTACGCAAAACGCGAGCCTTTGACAAGTGCTACCATCAATACATGAAGAAAAAAAACACAACACGTACGGTAACGTTTATCTGAGCCGTTTTTTCAGTACAATCAGCAATACTATTTATAAACCGAAACCCTTTGTGTACCCATCTCGTGTGGGATAAACAGGATAAAAAGCCCGGCTTTTGCGATGAATTTAGAAAAAATCAATGAGTTAACCGCGCAAGATATGGCGGGTGTGAATGCAGCAATCCTGGAGCAACTCAACTCTGACGTTCAGCTGATCAATCAGTTGGGCTATTACATCGTCAGCGGCGGCGGTAAACGTATTCGTCCGATGATTGCCATTCTGGCCGCACGCGCGGTTGGCTATCAGGGAAATGCCCACGTCACGATCGCGGCGCTGATCGAATTTATCCACACCGCCACCCTGCTTCACGACGATGTTGTGGATGAATCAGACATGCGTCGTGGAAAAGCCACCGCCAACGCCGCGTTTGGTAATGCGGCAAGCGTTCTGGTAGGCGATTTTATCTATACCCGCGCCTTCCAGATGATGACCAGCCTTGGCTCGCTGAAGGTGCTGGAAGTGATGTCAGAAGCCGTGAACGTTATCGCTGAAGGTGAAGTCCTACAGCTGATGAACGTCAACGACCCGGACATCACCGAAGAAAACTATATGCGGGTGATTTACAGCAAGACCGCACGTCTGTTCGAAGCCGCCGCGCAATGCTCCGGCATTCTGGCAGGCTGTAGCGAAGCTCAGGAAAAGGGCCTTCAGGACTATGGCCGTTATCTCGGCACCGCGTTCCAGCTGATTGATGATTTGCTGGACTACAGCGCGGATGGCGAAACGCTCGGTAAAAACGTCGGCGATGACCTGAACGAAGGCAAGCCAACGCTGCCGCTGCTCCACGCGATGCGCAATGGCACACCAGAGCAGGCGAAAATGATCCGGGAGGCTATCGAGCAGGGAAATGGACGCCATCTTCTGGAACCGGTACTGGAAACAATGGCTATCTGCGGCTCCCTGGAATGGACGCGTCAGCGCGCTGAAGAAGAAGCGGACAAAGCCATCGCCGCCATTCAGGTCATTCCCGACAGCCCATGGCGTGATGCGCTAATCGGCCTCGCGCACATCGCCGTCCAGCGCGACCGATAATCCCCTCCTCATCTCCCTGCGCCCACGCAGGGAGATTCCAGTACACACCAATAAATTACATTTCCGCGTAAGCCCATCGGGTTACAGGCCGCATGTATAAAGCCGTGCCTTATTCTGAATATTGCTTCTCGTAACATGAACTTTTTAGAACACATGTTCGAAGTGAGTATAGTAATGCTGTCTTTTCACACGAAACGACGTGGACGATAACGAACACAAGGACAGCATTATGGATACAAAATTCATCGACTGGCATTCTGCTGACATTATTGCGGCACTGCGTAAAAAAGGAACATCGCTGGCTGCCGAATCACGTCGTCATGGGCTAAGCTCGTCGACGCTGGCAAACGCCCTGACCCGCCCATGGCCGAAGGGGGAACTGATTATCGCGACGGCGCTGGATACGCATCCGTGGGTGATATGGCCGTCACGCTACCACGATCCTATTACCCATGAATTTATCGACAGAACGCGCATGATGCGCCAGGGCAAAACGAAGAAAGCACATCAGGACTGATGCACCAGGATTGACAGGAACAGCAATCCCCCGGCCTGTTATGGCAGGGGGGTGCCGGAACGATTACTCGCCCTTCACACGCTCGATATTTGCACCCAGCGCGCGCAGTTTGTCCTCAATACGCTCGTAACCACGATCGATGTGGTAGATACGATCGACAACGGTAGTCCCTTCCGCAATACAACCTGCCAGCACGAGGCTCGCAGACGCGCGCAGATCGGTCGCCATCACCTGCGCACCGGACAGTTTTTCAACGCCGTGGCAAATTACCGTGTTGCTTTCAATCTCAGCATGCGCACCCATACGGATCAGTTCCGGTACGTGCATGAAACGGTTTTCGAAGATAGTTTCCGTGATGAAGCCCGTGCCTTCGGCCACCAGGTTCAACAGCGTGAACTGTGCCTGCATATCCGTCGGGAATGCCGGATGTGGCGCAGTACGCACGTTAACGGCTTTAGGACGCTGCCCGTGCATATCGAGGCTGATCCAGTCTTCACCGATTTCGATATCCGCACCCGCATCGCGCAGTTTCGCCAGCACCGCATCCAGGGTATCTGGCTGGGCGTTACGGCAGACAATCTTACCGCCAGAAATGGCCGCGGCCACCAGGAAAGTACCGGTTTCGATACGATCTGGCAGTACGCGATACACACCACCACCCAGACGTTCAACGCCTTCGATGGTGATACGGTCTGTGCCCTGCCCGCTGATCTTCGCCCCCAGCGCGACCAGGAAGTTCGCGGTATCCACGATCTCCGGCTCACGGGCGGCGTTTTCGATGATGGTAGTGCCTTCTGCCAGCGTAGCAGCCGACATGATGGTGACCGTTGCGCCCACGCTCACTTTGTCCATGACAATGTGCGCGCCTTTCAGACGACCATTGACGGACGCTTTAACGTAACCCTCTTCCAACTTGATCTCCGCGCCGAGTTTTTCCAGGCCGAAGATATGCAGGTCAACGGGACGCGCGCCGATAGCGCATCCGCCCGGCAGTGAAACCTGTCCCTGACCGAAACGCGCCACCAGCGGACCAAGCGCCCAGATGGAAGCACGCATGGTTTTCACCAGCTCATACGGCGCTGAGAAGTTGTTCACGTTGCTGGCATCGATCCAGACGGAACCGTTACGCTCCACTTTGGTACCCAACTGGCCGAGCAACTTCATGGTCGTGTCGATATCTTTCAGCTTCGGTACGTTCTGGATCTCTACCGGCTCTTCTGCGAGCAGCGCAGCGAAAAGAATGGGCAGCGCGGCGTTTTTAGCGCCAGAAATTGTGACTTCGCCCTGGAGACGCGTGGGTCCCTGTACACGAAATTTATCCATCGTTTGCTCTCTTATAAATTCAACCGTGCTGCGGGCGTTCCGCCCTCAGCTCAAAAACCGTTTAGTTTGCGATCGCGTGCCCACTCCTGTGGGGTGAACGCTTTAATCGACAGGGCGTGGATGCGGTTATCCGCAATGTATTCCATCAGCGGCGCGTACACAGCCTGCTGTTTCTTCACGCGACTCATTCCGTCGAACATCTCACCCACAGCAATAACCTGGAAGTGACTGCCATCGCCAGAGACGTGGGCTTCCTGAAGGGAGAGTGCATTCATCAGCACAGTCTGGATTTCATTATTTTCCATGGGGTCTACATCATCTGATAGTGAAAACAAGCTCAACATCTTAGAGCAAAGTGGCGCGGTCTTAAACAAGCAAAAAGCCCCGACGCGTAAACTGTCGGGGCTTTCAGAAGTAACGTACTGAAAAAATTAGCGAGGTAATACGTCTTCGGGCAAATTGTAAAGCTGTGCAAGGGTAATCACGTTATCGCTTACCCCCGTCAGGGTAACGCTGCTCCCCTGCTTTTTGCCCGTGGCCACCAGGTGCGCCAGCAGGGCGATACCGGCGGTATCTACCCGCGTAACGCCATGGAGATCAATCAGCGTCACGCCCTGCATCGCGTTATGGCGAGCGTCCCACAGCGGGTTAAGCAGATCCTGATCCAGCTCTCCCGTCAGCGTCAACGTCTCGCCGTCACGCGCCCAGCTAAGCTGCTGTGACATTACTTCTTCTCGTCCAGGGTAATTTTCTGACGAGAGATGGACTGAAGCTGAGCCGTCAGGCCATCGATGCCTTTAGTGCGCAGCAGATCGCTCCACTCGTTCTGTTTAGTGGTGATCATGCTGACGCCTTCAGCAATCATGTCGTACGCCTGCCAGTTTCCGGTCTGGCTGTTTTTACGCCACTGGAAGTCCAGACGAACCGGTGGACGACCGTTTGGATCGATAATCGTCACGCGAATAGGAATGATAGTGGCATCGCCCAGCGGCTGTTCAGGGGCAATCTGATAGGTCTGCCCGTGGTACATCGCCAGCGCCTGGCCGTAAGCCTGTTTCAGGTATTCACGGAACGCCGCAAAGTAAGCCTCGCGCTGCGCCGGGGTCGCGTCTTTGTAGTAACGGCCCAGCACCAGTGCGCCCGCATACTTGATCTGCACATACGGCAGCAGTTCCTGATCCACCACATCACGCAGATAATCCGGGTTAGAACGGATTTTTGGCTGTTCGTTTTTAAGACGGTCGAAGGTTTTCTTCGCGGCCTCATTCATCAGTTTGTACGGGTTACTCTGATCCGCAGCGTGCGCCGCGGTAAGAGGGGCAATGACCAGCATGGCAACCATTAACAGTCGTTTAAACATGAATAACTTCTCCTGAAATTAATTCGTCGCGCCTGGCGTCGGTTCGACGTTGGTGTGGTCTTCACTCTGCGCAGGGGCATCGTCAGACTTTTTATCATCCCCTTTACTGTTGTAAAGGAACTGACCAATCATATCTTCCAGCACCATCGCTGACTTGGTATCCTGGATTACGCTACCGTCTTTAAGGATAGTCGTTCCCAGCTCAGGATCTTCAAAACCAACGTTAAGGGCCAGATATTGCTCCCCCAGCAGGCCAGAGGTGCGGATAGAAAGCGAGCTGGTGTCCGGAATGTGGTTATAGCGCTCTTCGATATCCATCGCGACGCGCGGCAGATAGGTTTTCTCATCAAGCGTAATGTCAGCGACACGTCCGATAACGACGCCACCAATACGCACCGGTGAGCGCGCTTTCAGGCCGCCGATGTTATCGAAAGTCGCGTAGACACGATACGTCGGCTCGGCGCGAACAGAGGTGATGTCCGCCGCTCGCAGGCAGATGAACAGCGCGGCCAGCAGCGCCAGAAGCAGAAACACGCCAACCCAAATTTCATTTTTTCTCGTTTGCATGAACTCAATTCCCAAACATCAGTGCGGTGAGCACAAAATCCAGACCTAAAACGGCCAGCGACGAATGTACGACAGTACGCGTCGTTGCACGGCTAATGCCCGCCGACGTCGGAATGGCATCGTAACCATTAAACAACGCAATCCAGGTAACCGTCACAGCGAAAACCACGCTCTTGATCAGACAGTTCACCAGATCCATCCGCAGATCGATGGCGTCCTGCATGGCAGACCAGAAGAATCCGGCATCAATGCCTTTCCAGTTAACGCCAACCAGCGCGCCTCCCCAGATACCTACCGCCACAAAGAGGATAGTCAGTAACGGCAAGGAGATAACCCCGGCCCAGAAGCGCGGCGAGATTACCCGGCGCAGCGGATCGACTGCCATCATCTCCATACTGGAGAGCTGCTCGGTGGCGCGCATCAGGCCAATTTCCGCCGTCAACGCTGACCCGGCACGCCCGGCGAACAGCAGCGCGGCAACCACCGGCCCGAGTTCACGCAGCAGCGAGAGCGCCACCAGCATGCCAAGGCTGGTTTCCGCGCTGTAGGTTGTCAGCACCAGATACCCCTGCAACCCCAGCACCATGCCAATAAACAGACCCGACACGATGATGATAAGCATCGACAGCACGCCGACGTTATAAAGCTGCCGTACCAATAACGGCGCATGCTTGCGGAACTCCGGTTTGCCGACCAGCGCGTTGAACAACATTAATCCGGCACGCCCGAACGTACTGATGGTTTTTAGGCCACGGTGTCCAAGACCCGCCAACGCATTTAACAGCATGAGTGGCTTAACTCCCTATTCCGAGTAAATCGTCATGATAGTCGCCCGCCGGATAGCGGAAAGGCACCGGCCCATCTGCGATACCGTCCAGGAACTGCCGCACGCGCGGATCGCCATTCTCCTGCAACGCCTGCGCGCTGCCGTGGGCGACGATCTTTTTGTCAGCCACAATATAGGCGTAATCAGCGATACTCAGCACTTCCGGCACGTCGTGGGAAACCACCACGCAGGTGACGCCAAGGGCGCTGTTCAGCTCCGAAATTAACTTCACCAGCACGCCCATGGTGATGGGGTCCTGCCCGACGAACGGTTCATCGAACATGATTAAATCGGGTTCCAGGGCAATAGCACGCGCCAGCGCGGCGCGGCGCGCCATCCCAC
Organism: Enterobacter cloacae complex sp. 302F9; assembly: GCF_050030335.1. Classification (NCBI taxonomy): domain Bacteria; kingdom Pseudomonadati; phylum Pseudomonadota; class Gammaproteobacteria; order Enterobacterales; family Enterobacteriaceae; genus Enterobacter; species Enterobacter cloacae complex sp. 302F9. The sequence goes on from NZ_JBLGUC010000001.1 coordinate 4,227,576, forward strand.
CCGAGAGTTCGGACGGCATGAGTTTCGCAGCCCCCCGCAGCCCCACGGCTTCAAGCTTCATCATCACCGTACTGTGCAACAGCTCAGGAGGAAGATGGGTGTGCTCACGCAACGGATAGGCCACGTTGTCAAAAACGTTCATATCCGTGAACAGCGCGCCCGACTGAAAGAGCATGCTCATCCGTTTGCGAACCGTGTAGAGGCGCGAGCGAGACATCGCCGGGACATTTTCGCCGTCGAAGAGAATTTCGCCGCTGTCAGGGGGGATTTGCCCGCCGATAAGACGCAGCAACGTGGTTTTACCGATCCCTGACGGCCCCATGATGGCGGTGATTTTACCGCGCGGCACGGTCAGCGAAATATCATCAAATATTAACCGGTTGCCGCGAGAAAAACTGACGCCCCGGACATCGACTATATTCGCCATCGTTTGGCTCATTTATGGTTCCTTACTTACCTTGCTTCACGGCTGGCATGAAGCGTAAATCAGCCCTAAACCCCGCATTTTTACAGAATATTCACTATTGGGGTTAGCGAAAGCTGGCATTTGTTTTACTTTTCCGGCGCATAAAGTCAAAATTAGGAATTCGTTACGTCTCAGACTTCATCTGGCGCCAACATTCGTGCGCAGTGGACCAGCGAGTATACCTGAAGAAAGGACTTTTGATGCTTTTAGCAACAGCACTGTTAATAATTGGTTTACTGTTGGTGGTCTACAGTGCTGACCGTTTGGTCTTTGCCGCATCCATTCTCTGTCGACTCATTGGCATGCCGCCCATCATTATCGGCATGACGGTGGTCAGTGTAGGCACATCGCTTCCTGAAATCATCGTTTCTGTTTCAGCCTCGCTGCATGGGCAAGTCGACCTCGCTATCGGCACCGCGATTGGCTCTAACATCGTCAATATCTTACTGATTTTAGGCTTAGCCGCATTACTGCATCCATTTCGCGTGCATTCTGATGTTTTGCGCCGGGAATTGCCGTTAATGTTAGTCGTCAGTCTGCTGGCAGGCTACGTACTTTATGACGGGGTGCTGAGCGTCGGTGACGGTATATTCCTGCTCGCCCTGGCCGTGATCTGGTTGCTTTACAGCGTGAAGATCGCACGTCTGGCGGAAAAACAGGGTAACGATAGCCTTACGCGTGAGCATCTCGCCGAGCTGCCCCGGGAAGGGACCTTACCCGTCGCCCTGCTGTGGCTGGGCGTCGCGCTGATCATCATGCCAATGGCCACGCGGATGGTGGTCGATAACGCGACGGTGCTGGCGAACGCGTTTGCGATGAGCGAACTGACAATCGGTCTGACGGTAATCGCCATCGGCACCAGCCTGCCAGAGCTGGCCACCGCCATCGCCGGGGCGCGTAAAGGGGAAGATGATATCGCCATCGGCAATATCATTGGCTCGAATATTTTCAATATCGCAATCGTGACAGGGCTGCCGGCGCTAATCTCGCCGGGGCCGTTTAACCCTATGGTTTTCACGCGCGATTACGGTGTGATGCTGCTGGTCAGCGTGATTTTCGCCCTGCTCTGCTGGCGGCGAAAAGAGCAGATCGGCAAAGGCGCAGGCGCGCTGCTGACGGGTGGATTTATCGTATGGCTGGCGATGCTGTACTGGCTTTCGCCTCTTCTCTCTGGGTAAACGGAAACGCATTATGTCGCAAATAGAATTGCAGCCGGGTTTTGACTTTCAGAAAGCAGGCAAAGACGTTCTGGAGATTGAACGTGAAGGTCTGGCGCAGTTAGATCAGTACATTAATCAGGATTTTAGTCTGGCCTGTGAGAAGATGTTTTACTGTGCCGGCAAAGTCGTGGTGATGGGGATGGGCAAATCCGGCCATATCGGACGCAAAATGGCGGCGACCTTTGCCAGTACCGGCACGTCGTCATTCTTCGTCCATCCCGGTGAAGCCGCGCACGGTGACCTCGGCATGGTTACGCCGCAGGACGTGGTTATTGCGCTGTCCAACTCCGGGGAATCGAATGAAATCCTGGCGTTGATCCCGGTGCTGAAGCGTCTGCACGTACCGCTGATTTGCATGACCAGCCGCCCGGAAAGCAGTATGGCGCGTGCGGCGGATATTCACCTGTGCGTGAAGGTGCCTAAAGAAGCCTGCCCGCTGGGGCTGGCGCCGACCTCCAGCACAACCGCCGCGCTGGTGATGGGCGATGCCCTTGCCGTTGCGCTGCTGGAAGCCCGCGGTTTTACGCCTGAAGATTTCGCCCTGTCTCACCCCGGCGGCGCGCTCGGGCGTAAACTGCTGCTGCGGGTTAACGATATTATGCACACTGGAGATGAGATCCCGCACGTGAGCAAAGAGGCCTCTTTGCGCGACGCGTTACTGGAGATCACCCGTAAAAACCTGGGCATGACGGTTATCTGCGACGATCTGATGAAGATTCAGGGCATTTTCACCGACGGCGACCTGCGCCGGGTATTCGATATGGGTGTGGATGTCCGAACGCTGGGCATTGCTGATGTTATGACGCCAGGCGGGATCCGCGTCCGTCCGGGCACGCTGGCGGTAGATGTGCTGAACCTGATGCAGTCCCGTCATATTACCTCAGTGATGGTTGCCGATGGCGACCAACTGCTGGGTGTGGTACATATGCATGATCTGCTGCGCGCTGGCGTAGTGTAATGAAGGATAAGACAATGAGTAATGCGGGTGCATCCCTTGCAACCTGTTATGGCCCGGTGAGCGCCCACATGATGGCAAAGGCGGAAAATATCCGCCTGCTGATCCTCGATGTGGATGGTGTGCTCTCCGACGGTCTGATTTATATGGGCAATAACGGCGAAGAGCTGAAAGCCTTTAACGTTCGCGACGGTTACGGTATCCGCTGTGCGCTCACGTCCGGTATTGAAGTTGCTATCATCACCGGGCGGAAAGCTAAACTGGTAGAAGATCGGTGTGAAACGCTGGGCATTACCCATCTCTATCAGGGGCAGTCTGATAAGATGGTAGCTTTCCGGGATCTGCTGGGAAAACTGGCCATTGCACCAGAGAATGTGGCATACGTCGGGGATGATTTGATCGACTGGCCAGTGATGGCGGAGGTGGGTCTGAGCATCGCCGTGGCTGACGCGCACCCGCTGCTGATCCCGCGTGCTGATTACGTTACCCATATTCACGGTGGCCGCGGCGCCGTCCGTGAAGTCTGCGATCTGCTTCTGCTGTCGCAGGGCAAGCTTGATGAGGCGAAAGGGCAATCGATATGAGTAAAACCAGACGTTGGGTTATCATTCTGCTTGCGCTTGCCGCCCTGGTACTGATTGGCGTCAACCTCGCTGACCGCGATGATACGCAAGCGGAAGTGGTTAACACGAGCGACCCGACCTACAAAAGCGATCACAGCGACACCGTGGTCTATAGCCCGGAAGGCGCGCTGAACTATCGCCTCGTTGCTCAGCATGTAGAATATTTTTCAGATGACGGTACCTCGTGGTTTACCCAACCGGTCATGACCACCTTTGATACGGACAAAGTGCCGACGTGGTCTATCAAGTCTGACCGGGCAAAACTGACAAATGACCGTATGCTTTACCTGTATGGTCACGTTGAAGTCAACGCCCTGACCGCTGACGCGCAACTGCGAAAAATTACGACGGATAACGCCCAGATCAACCTGGTCACCCAGGATGTCACGTCGCAGGATCTAGTCACCCTGTATGGCACAACATTTAATTCCAGCGGTTTAAGAATGCGCGGGAACTTACGCAGCAAAAACGCCGAGCTGATTGAAAAGGTTAGAACCTCCTATGAAATTCAAAACAAACAAACTCAGCCTTAAAGTTGTTATCGCCAGCGCGCTGCTGGCGGCCAGTCTTCCCGCGCTTGCTGTGACTGGCGACACCGAACAGCCGATTCATATTGAATCCGATACCCAGTCTCTGGATATGCAGGGTAACGTCGTCACCTTTACCGGCAACGTCGTCATGACCCAGGGCACCATTAAAATCAACGCCGACAAAGTGGTCGTTACCCGTCCGGGCGGCGAGCAGGGCAAAGAGATTATCGATGGTTATGGCAACCCGGCCACCTTCTACCAGATGCAGGACAACGGCAAGCCGGTGAAAGGCCATGCCTCGCATATGCACTATGAACTGGCGAAGGATCTGGTCATCCTGACCGGTAATGCTTACCTGGAACAGCTGGACAGCAATATCAAAGGCGACAAGATCACCTATCTGGTGAAAGAGCAGAAAATGCAGGCCTCCAGCGAAAAAGGCAAACGCGTCACGACCGTGCTTGTGCCTTCGCAGTTGCAGGACAAGAACAACGGTCAGGCTCCGGCACAGAAAAAGAGTAACTAATTCGTTATGGCAACTTTAACTGCAAAAAACCTCGCGAAAGCGTATAAGGGCCGCCGCGTCGTCGAAGATGTCAGTCTGACCGTCAACTCCGGCGAAATCGTGGGTTTGCTTGGCCCTAACGGGGCGGGTAAAACCACGACCTTCTACATGGTGGTGGGCATCGTCCCGCGTGACGCCGGCAACATCATCATCGATGATGAAGATATCAGCCTGCTGCCGCTGCATGCCCGCGCGCGTCGTGGCATCGGCTATTTGCCGCAGGAAGCGTCTATTTTCCGCCGCTTAAGCGTGTTCGACAACCTGATGGCCGTGCTCCAGATCCGTGACGATCTGACCAGCGAGCAGCGCTCTGACCGTGCGAACGAGCTGATGGAAGAGTTTCATATCGAACATCTGCGTGACAGCCTCGGCCAGGCGCTGTCCGGTGGTGAACGCCGCCGCGTTGAGATTGCGCGCGCGCTGGCAGCAAACCCAAAATTCATCCTGCTGGATGAACCGTTTGCGGGCGTTGACCCCATCTCCGTTATCGATATCAAACGTATCATTGAGCACCTGCGCGACAGCGGGCTTGGCGTACTGATCACGGACCACAACGTTCGTGAAACGCTGGCCGTGTGTGAGCGCGCCTACATAGTGAGCCAGGGCCATCTGATTGCCCACGGTACGCCGCAGCAAATCCTCGAAGATGAGCATGTTAAGCGCGTGTACCTTGGGGAAGACTTCAGACTCTGATAGGGTAGAGGTTAAGTCACGCCGAACCGGAGAAAAACGCTCTGAACATGAAGCAAGGTTTGCAATTACGGCTCAGCCAGCAACTGGCCATGACGCCGCAGCTACAGCAGGCAATCCGTCTGTTGCAGCTGTCCACGTTAGAACTCCAGCAGGAGCTCCAGCAGGCGCTGGACAGCAATCCGCTGCTGGAGCAAACCGATCTTCATGACGAGGTAGACGCCCAGCAGACGCAGGACACAGAAACGCTCGACTCCGTAGATGCGCTCGAACAGAAAGAGATGCCGGACGAACTGCCGCTGGATGCCAGCTGGGATGAAATCTACACCGCGGGTACCCCTTCCGGGACGCGTGCAGACTACCAGGACGATGAACTCCCGGTCTACCAGGGCGAAACCACCCAGTCGCTTCAGGACTACCTGATGTGGCAGGTAGAGCTGACTCCTTTCTCCGATACCGATCGCGCCATTGCCACCTCGATTGTCGATGCCGTTGACGACACGGGCTATTTGACCGTGACGCTGGACGAGATTCTTGAAAGCATCGGCGATGACGAGATTGAACTGGAAGAGATCGAAGCCGTTCTGAAACGCGTTCAGCGTTTCGACCCGATAGGTGTCGCCGCGAAAGATCTGCGCGACTGCCTTCTGATCCAGCTTTCGCAGTTTGCCAAAGAGACACCGTGGATTGACGAAGCCCGGCTCATCATCAGCGATCATCTGGATCTGCTGGCGAATCACGACTTCCGCACCCTGATGCGCGTCACACGCCTGAAAGAAGAGGTGCTGAAGGAAGCGGTGAATCTGATCCAGTCGCTCGATCCGCGTCCGGGGCAGTCGATCCAGACCAGCGAACCGGAATATGTCATCCCCGATGTGCTGGTGAGAAAACACAATGGCCGCTGGGTCGTTGAACTGAACGCCGACAGCATTCCTCGCCTGCAAATCAACCAGCAATACGCCTCCATGTGCACCAGCGCCCGTAACGACGCTGATAATCAATACATTCGCAGCAACCTTCAGGAAGCACGCTGGTTGATCAAGAGCCTGGAGAGCCGTAATGACACGCTGCTGCGCGTCAGCCGCTGTATTGTCGAACAGCAGCAGGCGTTCTTTGAGCAGGGCGAAGAGTTTATGAAACCGATGGTGCTGGCGGACATCGCCCAGGCCGTCGAGATGCATGAATCAACCATTTCCCGCGTGACCACGCAGAAATATCTGCACAGCCCACGCGGTATTTTTGAGCTTAAGTATTTCTTCTCCAGCCACGTGAACACCGAAGGCGGCGGCGAAGCCTCGTCAACGGCTATTCGCGCACTGGTGAAGAAGTTGATCGCCGCGGAGAACCCCGCGAAGCCACTCAGTGACAGTAAGTTAACCACCATGCTGTCCGATCAGGGTATTATGGTGGCACGTCGTACTGTCGCGAAGTATCGAGAGTCTTTATCCATTCCGCCGTCTAACCAGCGTAAACAACTGGTTTGACACAACCGATAAGGAAGACACTATGCAGCTCAATATCACCGGACATAACGTCGAGATTACTGAGGCTTTACGCGATTTTGTAAACACTAAGTTTGCGAAACTCGAGCAGTATTTCGAGAGGATCAACCAGGTCTATGTTGTGTTGAAAGTGGAGAAAGTGACGCATATCTCGGATGCGACCCTGCACGTCAACGGAGGGGAACTCCATGCCAGTGCGGAAGGGCAAGACATGTACGCGGCTATCGACGGCTTGATTGATAAGCTTGCGAGACAGCTCAATAAACATAAAGATAAACTGAAACAACACTAATTGTCCGGGCAGTTAACGGGTGCAGGACGGCCTGTTGTGAAACACAACAGGCCATTTGTACAGTTAGCGCTTAGGTGAAATTATGATAAACAACGATTCCGCTCTTCAACTGAGCAATGTCCTTAACCAGGATTGTACCCGCAGTGGCGTTCACTGCCAGAGCAAAAAACGTGCGCTGGAAATCATCAGTGAGCTGGCCGCAAAACAGCTGGGTCTGCCGCCGCAGATCGTGTTTGAAGCCATTCTGACCCGTGAAAAAATGGGCAGTACCGGCATCGGCAATGGCATTGCGATCCCGCATGGCAAGCTGGAAGAAGATACGCTGCGTGCCGTGGGGGTGTTTGTGCAACTGGAAACGCCTATCGCTTTTGACGCCATCGATAACCAGCCTGTGGATCTGCTTTTCGCGCTGCTGGTTCCTGCCGATCAGACCAAAACCCACCTGCACACGCTGTCGCTGGTTGCCAAACGTCTGGCGGATAAAACCATTTGTCGTCGACTGCGCTCAGCCCAAAGTGATGAAGAGCTTTATCAAATTATCACTGAAGCAGAAGGCAATCAGGATGAGGCATAATCGGGAAAGGGCCTTCAGTACGGCTGCCCTGAGGAGAAACGGAACATGGTGCTGATGATCGTCAGCGGTCGTTCGGGGTCCGGGAAGTCCGTGGCCCTGCGCGCGCTGGAAGACATGGGATTTTACTGTGTAGATAACCTGCCGGTAGTGTTGTTACCCGATCTGGCGCGGACGCTGGCGGACAGGCAAATCTCTGCCGCCGTCAGTATCGACGTGCGTAACATGCCGGAATCGCCGGAAATCTTCGAGCAGGCAATGAACAGCCTGCCGGAATGCTTCTCGCCTCAGCTCTTGTTCCTGGATGCTGACCGCAACACGCTGATCCGTCGCTACAGCGATACACGTCGTTTGCATCCGCTCTCCAGTAAAAATCTTTCGCTGGAAAGCGCCATCGATAAAGAGAGCGATCTGCTTGAGCCGCTGCGTTCCCGGGCCGACCTGATTGTCGACACTTCCGAAATGTCCGTCCACGAGCTGGCGGAAATGCTGCGTACGCGCTTACTCGGCAAGCGCGAGCGCGAACTGACGATGGTGTTTGAATCCTTCGGCTTTAAGCACGGCATACCTATTGATGCGGATTACGTTTTTGATGTGCGTTTCCTGCCGAACCCACACTGGGATCCGAAACTGCGTCCGATGACCGGTCTGGATAAGCCGGTGGCAGCGTTCCTCGACAGACACACAGAAGTACACAATTTTATCTACCAGACGCGAAGCTACCTTGAGCTATGGTTACCTATGCTGGAAACAAACAATCGCAGCTACCTGACGGTGGCGATTGGCTGTACCGGCGGTAAACATCGTTCGGTCTACATTGCCGAACAGCTGGCCGATTACTTCCGCTCACGCGGGAAGAACGTTCAGTCCCGTCATCGCACGCTGGAAAAACGCAAAACATGACCGTAAAACAGACCGTCGAAATCACCAACAAGCTGGGCATGCATGCGCGCCCGGCGATGAAGCTGTTTGAACTGATGCAGGGTTTTGATGCTGAGGTGCTGCTGCGCAACGACGAGGGAACCGAGGCAGAAGCCAACAGCGTGATTGCGCTACTGATGCTGGATTCTGCCAAAGGCCGTCAGATTGAAGTTGAAGCCACCGGCCCGCAGGAAGAAGAAGCGCTGGCGGCAGTGATTGCCCTGTTCAACGCCGGGTTTGACGAAGACTAACGTTCGCCATGTCGGCGGGTAGCGCTGCGCTTACCCGCCCTACCTAAGATTATTTCGCTCCATAAACCCTTCCCCACCCAGCTGACGCATCTGGCGCATAATCCACGCCTGGCGGCTTCGCACGTAGCCTGACGGGGCGCTGGCCTTAAAACGCAGCGGGTTCGGCAGCACGGCGGCAAGCAGTGCCGCTTCGGACATAGTCAGCCTGCTGGCGGGCTTGCCAAAATAGCGCTGCGATGCCGCTTCGACACCAAATACGCCGTCACCAAATTCCGCGATATTCAGGTAGACGGTTAAAATGCGTTTTTTGCTCCACACCGTCTCGACGCCCAGCGTCAGCCCGGCCTCCAGCCCTTTTCTCACCCAGCTGCGACCGTCCCATAAGAACAGGTTTTTTACCGTCTGCTGAGAAAGCGTCGATGCGCCGCGGACGCGGTTTTCATGACGTTCATTATGATCCAGCGCCTTCTCGATAGCCGCCACGTCAAAACCCCAGTGCTCCGGGAATTTCTGATCTTCTGCCGCAATGACCGCCAGCCCCATCCACGGCGAGATTGCATCCATGCTGACCCAGTCAGAATGGGCAACATAGCCAAAATCCCCAGAGAGCCAGGCGCTAATCTGCCGCTCTGCCATCACGGCCGAGAACGGGACGGGCAGGATGCTGAACAGCGCAATACCGCCGCCCCAGAACACAGCCAGGACCAGCACAATACGCAGCAGGATCCGTTTTAACCACCCGCCGGGGGAGAATTTACGACTCATTCGGTCAGGACCAGCACTCTGTCCACCAGCTTTTCAATGCCTGCGGCAGCCTCGGCGATGTTCTGCGCCAGCATATACGCTGGCGTGGTGATGATCTTGTTGTCCTCGTCCACCACAATGTCGTCTACCGGACATGGCACGTGTTCGCCGCCCATATCCTCGACAATCTCAGCGGTATCAATGTCGGTTCCGATCGTGAGCCGCAGCGGGAAATCAAAAATCTTCGGCAGCATGGCCGGCGCAATGCAGATAAAGCCCTGCGGCTTACCTGCCGCATGCATCGCCAGCGATAGCGCTTTCAAATCGGGATCGACATGACACGCCGTGCCTTCCGTTGCAAACGTGCTCAGGTTTTTCGCCGCGCCAAAACCGCCCGGCACGATGAGCGCATCAAGTTCAGCGGCATCGGCCTGTGCCAGCGGGTGAATATCGCCGCGCACAATACGCGCCGCTTCAATCAGCACGTTACGGCTTTCCGCCATTGGCTCGCCGGTGAGATGATTAATCACGTCTGCCTGGGTTTTATCCGGGGCGAAGCAGATAACGTCTGCCCCCTGGCGCGATAATGCCAGCAGCGTTAATACGGTTTCATGTATCTCTGAACCATCGTAAACACCACATCCGCTCAGCACGACACCAATCTTTTTCATTCTGACGATCCTTCTATGCAACTCGCTGAAGCACATTAAAAATTCTGATTAAAACGCTATGCTTCACACATTTCACTGATTCATGTAACAAACTGTTTAAGATTTGCTATCTTATCTGCGTGCGGCCTCAATTTTCAGGCGGCGTCCATGCGAAAACAACCCATAAAAATCAGGCGCAGCCACGATTTCCCTGGTGTTGGCGCAGTATTCGCGCACCCCGGTATAGCCGGGGTCATTTTTTTCTGGCGTCCACCCAGGCTTTCAGCACTGCCACATCGTTTTGCCACTCTTGTTTCATCTCTTCGACCCAATCACCTACGTTATCTTCCCAGGCAGGTAAATCAGGAGACTGAATCTGTTGGCCCAGCTGCTGGAGATGGCGTAACCCGACAGATCCTGCCGCGCCTTTGATTTTATGTCCCTCTTCGACGATGCCCTTCTGGTCACGCGCCGTCAGGTTGGATTCGAGCACGTTCAGATAGCCCGGCATCATTTTTTCGAACACGGCGAGGCCATCGGTGATCAGTTTTGGTCCCACCAGATCGATATACTGCTCCAGCATGGCGGTATCCAGTATCGTTTGGGCTTTAGCGCTATCAACAGACGTCATGGTGCTCTCCTCTTCATCACAGGTATCCCAGAACTTCTTGATCATCGCCGTCAGGGCGGGTACCGCCAGCGGCTTGCTGAGCACATCGTCCATACCGGCCTCGAGATACTCTTTTTTATCTTTCAACACGTTTGCGGTCAACGCCACCAGCGGCGGCAGCTCGTCAGGAGCATATTTGCGCGTCAGCTCGCGGGAGATATCCAGCCCGGTCATGTCCGGTAGCTGAATATCGAGCAGCACCAGGTCATACTCGCCCGGCGTGAACATCTCCAGCGCGGCTTTCCCGGTCATCGCCACATCCACGCTGTTACCGAGTTTTTCCAGTACCGACCGAGCGACAATGACGTTCAGCTCAATATCTTCCACCAGCAGAACGTGCAGGGCTGGCAGCGGCATATCGTCGTTCTCAAACGTATCTTCCACCTCTTCCGCCACGGCAGGCGCGTGGACGGTAAGCGTAAAGGTGGAGCCTTTACCCGGCTGGCTGGCAACGGTGATATCCCCGCCCATACTTTTCGCCAGACGTTTCGACACCGCCAGTCCAATGCCCGTACCGGTCGCCGGTTTACCGCCGTGGCTGTCTTTAACCTGATAATACATGGCGAAGATCTTATCCTGCTCCTCCTGAGGAATGCCGATACCCGAGTCCTCAACTTCAAAGTGCAGCATGTCGCCTTCGTCATAGCGAATGCGCACCGCAACCTGCCCCTTCTGGGTAAACTTCACGGCGTTGCTGATGAGGTTCCACAGGATCTGCCGCAGACGTGTGCCGTCCGTCACCACTTTATGCGGCAACGGCAGCGTTGGCTCCATCACAAAGCTCAACCCTTTTTGCTGAGCCTGTAAACCTGACAGGTTTTCCAGGTCCGCGAGGAAACCGGTAAAATCAACCGGCTGGTTGTCGAGCTGAACTTTACGGCGCTCCATCTTATCCATGTCGATAATATCATTGAAGATATTACCCAGCGTGACCGCCGAGACGTGGATCGTTTTCAGGTATTTTTCCTGCTCGCTGGTCAGCTCGGTATCCAGCAGAATGCGGCTCAGCCCCACAATGCCATTCAGCGGGGTGCGCAGTTCATGGCTGATGGTGGAGATGAAGGTTGTTTTATCCCGGCTGGCGCGCTCCAGCGCATCCTGATAGCGCTTACGCTCGGTGATATCGCGGCCAAAGCCCATCAGACCATGACGTTTCCCCACCCGGTCGTAATAAGGCACTTTGCGGATCTCAAAGCAGGCTTTGCGCCCGTCAGGATAGTCCAGCCACTGCTCATAGGTCAGCGAAACGTTATGGCGGAAGACCTTTTCATCCGTCTCCATCACTTTTGCTGCCGCCTCTTCGGAATAGACATCCTGAGGTTTCAGGTGGATCAGCTGCTTTTCGCTTTTCCCGGTCAACAGTTCCATGGCCCGGTTACAGCCGGAGAACTCTTTATCTTCATTACGGTAGAACACCAGATCCGGCGACGCATCGAGGAACGAGCGCAGGAAAGAGGATTGCTGTTCAAGCTGGATCTGCGTCACTTCACGCTCTTTCATCTCAACTTTTAGCTGCTCAAGCGTGGTCTGACGCTCGGCTTCCGCCTTCTCACGGTCTGAAATTTCCTGATTCAGCTGGGCAATGTTGTCCTTGAGCTGGACGTTGAGTTTGAGATCGCGCTCGCGCATCTCTTCCAGCTTATCCACCAGTTTCGATAAACGCTGTCGGGACTCTTCCAGTTGCTCAACCACCACGGAGAGAAAATAGACCGCCCATGGGGTAATCAGCAGGCCAAAGAAAATAGAGCGGATCACGTCGATGCTCTCGACCTGACCATGCAGAACCATGGTCACGGCCATTTGCACGACGATGGCCAGAACGACCAGCGCCAGCGCCAGCAGCATGGAAAAACGCACCAGCCCGAGCTTCATCATCAGGTCGACGTAGTACTGGGCCAGCATTCGAATTTGCTTCATAGAGGATCCCTTCACGACTTTATCGCTCAATAATACTCAAATTCACGGCGAGGCGTTGAAGGTTGTGAGAAAAAGTGCGGGGTGAAACAGGAGATTAGCCTCGCCCCCGGGCAACCGGGAGCGAGGAAGAAGGTTTATCAGGAGCGTTTTAGCAGCATCCAGAGGCTGATCAGGAAGAAACTGGCGCTCGGCAACAGCGCGCCGATAATTGGAGGAATGCCATACACCAGCGTCAGCGGACCGAAAATCTGATCGAGGACGTAGAACACGAAACCAAAGCTGATACCGGTTACCACGCGAACCCCCATCGGCACGCTACGCAGCGGTCCAAAGATGAACGATAGCGCCATCAGCATCATCACGGCCACGGACAGCGGCTGGAAGATTTTGCTCCACATGTTGAGTTGGTAACGCCCCGCATCCTGTCCGCTCGATTTCAGATACTTCACGTAATTATGCAGACCGCTGATGGAGAGCGCATCGGGATCGAGCGCTACCACCCCAAGCTTGTCCGGCGTCAGGTTGGTTTTCCAGGTACCGCTAACGGTCTGCGAACCGGTGATCTGTTTCGGGTTCGTCAGGTCAGATTCATCAACCTGGGATAACCGCCACAGCTTGTTGTTCGCATCAAATTTAGCGGAGGCGGCATAACGCACCGACTGTAAACGACGATCGTTATTGAAGGCATAGATACTCACGCCGCCCAGTTCATCGTCCCCTTTCACGCGTTCGATATAGACAAAGTTCTGACCATCTTTCGCCCATAATCCCTGCTGCGTGGAGAGCAGTGAACCGCCGTACATAGCCTGAGCACGGTAGTTACGCGCCATCTGTTCGCCCTGCGGCGCGACCCATTCGCCAATCGCCATGGTCAACAGCACCAGCGGGATCGCGGTTTTCATCACCGACAGCGCAACCTGCATACGGGTAAAACCCGATGCCTGCATCACCACCAGCTCGCTACGCTGAGCCAGCATCCCCAGGCCCAGCAGCGCCCCCAACAGGGCCGCCATCGGGAAGAAGATCTGCACATCTTTTGGTACGCTGAGCAGGGTATACATCCCGGCGCCCAACGCGTCGTAACTCCCCTGCCCGGCTTTTTTCAGCTGGTCGACAAATTTGATAATGCCCGAGAGCGACACCAGCATGAACAGGGTCATCATGATGGTGGTGAAAATCGTTTTACCGATATAGCGGTCAAGTACGCCAAACGCCTGCATTAGATGGCTCCTTTACGCGTAAACCGGGCACGAAGACGACGCACAGGCACCGTGTCCCACAAGTTGAGTCCGACTGCCAGCAGCAGATACAAACCATTCACGACCCAGGTCCAGATCATCGGGTCAATTTTTCCTTTCCCGCCGTTAGACTTGATTGAGGTTTGCAGCAGGAAGAACACCAGATACAGCAGCATCGCTGGCAGCATCGACAGCACGCGGCCCTGGCGCGGGTTTACCACGCTCAGCGGAACCACCATCAGCGCCATCATAAATACGGTGAATACCAGCGTGATACGCCAGTGCAGTTCAGCACGCGCACGATCGGTATCGGTATTCATTAAGGTGCGCATATCCATCTGCTCAGTATCCGTGGGATCGAGCGCGACGGCCTGATGGCCAATGATGGCCTGGTAGTTCTGAAAATCGGTAATACGGAAGTCGCGCAGCATAGCCGTGCCTTCGAAACGCGTTCCTTTGTTCAGCGTGACAACCTGAGAGCCGTCTTTACGCTGAGACAGCTGACCGGAGTCCGCCACCACCACAGAAGGCCGAGCGTTACCTTTCGGGCGCAGTTGAGCAAGAAACACGTCATTGAAGCGGTTGCCATCGACGCTTTCGATAAACAGTACGGAGTTACCGTCGGTAGCCTGCTGGAACTGCCCCTGCGCCAGCGCCGCCAGCCCTGGGTTAGCTTTTGCTTCCGCCAGCACCTCATCCTGATGACGAGAGGAGGTCGGCCCCGCCCACATGACGTTAACCGCGGCAACAATGCCCGTAAACAGCGCCAGCACCATGGCTGCTTTTACCAGTACGGCTTTACTGAGGCCGCAGGCATGCATCACGGTGATTTCACTTTCGGTATAGAGCTTACCCAGGGTCATCAGCAGACCAAGGAACAGGCTTAACGGCAGGATAAGCTGCGCCATTTCCGGCACGCCAAGCCCGAGCAGGGAAAGCACCAGATTCGTTGGGATTTCGCCATCAACCGCCGCGCCGAGGATCCTGACCAGCTTCTGACAGAAAAAGATCAGAAGGAGGATAAAGAGGATCGCCAGTTGGCTCTTCAGCGTCTCCCGAACCAGATATCTTATGATTATCACTTTAAATACGCCCGTTAAAACTCGTCTTATGCAGGAATTTAGCTTGTTTCATGGCTTAAACGTCATTTATTCTCTTGAGTCGTCGAAATCATCGCTAAGATTAAAAAACCCGGCGGATTCGCGCTTCATGACATTTATTGACGTGTCGAAACCGTAGTAACGTAAGATTAACACGAAGTCACCACAACGGCGGACATGAGTTACGAAAGGTTTCAATTCTATCCGTAGCCGCCGCCGTTGTCTTTAAGATTCAGGAGCGTAGTGCATGGAGTTCAGTGTAAAAAGCGGTAGCCCGGAGAAACAGCGGAGTGCCTGCATCGTTGTGGGCGTCTTTGAACCACGCCGACTCTCCCCGATCGCCGAGCAACTCGATAAAATCAGCGACGGTTATATCAGCGCCCTGCTGCGCCGTGGCGAACTGGAAGGCAAACCAGGGCAGACCTTGTTGCTGCACCATGTTCCGAACGTCCTGTCCGAGCGTATTCTGCTGATTGGCTGTGGTAAAGAACGTGAGCTTGATGAGCGCCAGTACAAGCAGGTTATTCAGAAAACCATTAATACACTGAATGATACTGGTTCGATGGAAGCCGTCTGCTTCCTGACGGAGCTGCACGTTAAGGGCCGCAACACGTACTGGAAAGTGCGCCAGGCCGTCGAAACCGCAAAAGAGAGCCTCTACAGCTTTGATCAGCTGAAAACCACCAAAAGCGAGCCGCGTCGCCCGCTGCGTAAAATGGTCTTTAACGTGCCGACCCGTCGCGAGCTGACCAGCGGCGAGCGCGCCATTCAGCACGGTCTGGCCATTGCCGCCGGTATTAAAGCGGCAAAAGATCTTGGCAATATGCCGCCAAACATCTGTAACGCCGCGTACCTGGCGTCTCAGGCGCGCCAGCTGGCTGACGCCTACAGCAAGAACGTCATCACCCGCGTTATCGGCGAACAGCAGATGAAAGAGCTGGGGATGCACTCTTATCTGGCGGTCGGTAACGGTTCCCAGAACGAATCCCTGATGTCGGTCATTGAGTACAAGGGTAATCCGTCTGAAGATGCGCGTCCCATCGTGCTCGTCGGTAAAGGGCTGACCTTCGACTCCGGCGGTATCTCCATCAAGCCTTCAGAAGGCATGGATGAGATGAAATACGACATGTGCGGCGCGGCGGCGGTTTACGGCGTCATGCGCATGGTCGCGGAACTTCAGTTGCCCATCAACGTGATCGGCGTGCTGGCGGGCTGCGAAAACATGCCTGGCGGCCGCGCTTATCGTCCGGGTGATGTGCTGACCACCATGTCCGGCCAGACCGTTGAGGTGCTGAACACCGACGCCGAAGGCCGTCTGGTGTTGTGTGACGTGCTGACCTACGTTGAGCGTTTCGAACCTGAAGCGGTTATCGACGTGGCTACCCTGACCGGCGCCTGCGTGATCGCGCTGGGCCATCACATCACCGGCCTGATGTCGAACCACAACCCGCTGGCGCATGAGCTGATCGGCGCGTCCGAGCAGGCCGGCGACCGCGCGTGGCGTCTGCCGCTGGGGGACGAGTTCCAGGAACAGCTGGAGTCTAACTTCGCAGACATGGCGAACATCGGCGGTCGTCCTGGCGGAGCTATTACCGCGGGCTGCTTCCTGGCGCGCTTTACCCGCAAGTACAACTGGGCGCACCTGGACATCGCGGGGACCGCATGGCGCTCCGGTAAAGCCAAAGGCGCGACCGGACGTCCGGTGGCGCTGCTGTCGCAGTTCCTGCTCAATCGTGCGGGTTTTAACGGCGACGAGTGATGTAAAACGCCGGGTGGCGGCTACGCCTTACCCGGCCTACACGCCACTCAACCGTAGGCCGGGTAAGCGAAGCGCCACTCGGCTTTGCATTTAAATCCACGACAAGAAGCCCCATATATGAAGAATGCAACGTTCTACCTTCTGGACAATGACACCCATCAGGATGGCCTCAGCGCCGTTGAACAGCTGGTGTGTGAAATTGCCGCAGAACGTTGGCGCGCAGGTAAACGCGTCCTGATTGCCTGTGAAGATGAGCAGCAGGCGATTCGCCTGGATGAAGCGCTATGGGCGCGCCCGCCGGAGAGTTTTGTTCCGCATAACCTGTCGGGCGAAGGTCCACGCGGCGGGGCACCGGTGGAGATTGCCTGGCCGCAAAAACGCAACAGCAGCGCGCGCGACATTCTCATTAGCCTGCGGACAGACTTTGCAGATTTTGCCACCGCTTTCACAGAAGTGGTAGACTTTGTCCCTTACGAAGAATCCTTGAAACAACTGGCGCGCGAACGCTACAAAGCGTACCGCCTGGCCGGTTTTAACCTGAATACGGCAACCTGGAAATAATGGAAAAGACATATAACCCACGCGATATCGAACAGCCGCTTTACGAGCACTGGGAACAGCAGGGCTATTTCAAGCCTAACGGCGACGAAAGCAAAGAGTCCTTCTGCATCATGATCCCGCCGCCGAACGTCACCGGCAGTTTGCATATGGGGCATGCTTTCCAGCAGACCATCATGGATACCATGATCCGCTACCAGCGCATGCAGGGCAAAAATACCCTGTGGCAGGCGGGGACTGACCACGCGGGTATCGCGACCCAGATGGTGGTTGAGCGTAAAATTGCCGCTGAAGAGGGTAAAACCCGCCACGACTACGGTCGCGACGCGTTCATCGACAAAATCTGGCAGTGGAAGGCAGAATCCGGCGGCACCATTACCCGTCAGATGCGCCGTCTCGGCAACTCCGTAGACTGGGAGCGCGAGCGCTTCACCATGGATGAAGGCCTGTCCAACGCCGTGAAAGAAGTCTTTGTGCGCCTGTACAAAGAAGACCTGATTTATCGTGGCAAGCGCCTGGTCAACTGGGACCCGAAACTGCGCACCGCCATCTCTGACCTGGAAGTGGAAAACCGCGAGTCTAAAGGCTCCATGTGGCACATCCGCTATCCGCTGGCCGACGGCGCAAAAACCGCCGACGGTAAAGATTACCTGGTGGTGGCGACCACCCGTCCGGAAACCCTGCTGGGCGATACCGGCGTGGCCGTTAACCCGGAAGATCCGCGTTATAAAGATCTGATCGGCAAATTCGTGGTGCTGCCGCTGGTGAACCGCCGTATTCCGATTGTGGGCGACGAACACGCCGACATGGAAAAAGGCACCGGCTGCGTGAAAATCACCCCGGCGCATGACTTCAACGACTATGAAGTCGGTCGTCGTCATCAACTTCCGATGATCAACATTCTGACCTTCGACGGCGATATCCGCGAAAGCGCAGAAGTGTATGACACCAAAGGCAACGAATCCGACGTTTATTCCAGCGACATCCCGGCTGAGTTCCAGAAGCTGGAGCGCTTTGCCGCGCGTAAAGCCATCGTAGCCGCCGTTGACGCACTCGGCCTGCTGGAAGAGATTAAACCTCACGATCTGACCGTGCCGTACGGCGACCGTGGCGGCGTGGTTATCGAGCCAATGCTGACCGACCAGTGGTACGTGCGTGCCGACGTGCTGGCGAAACCGGCTGTTGAAGCGGTTGAGAACGGCAGCATCCAGTTCGTGCCGAAGCAGTACGAAAACATGTACTTCTCCTGGATGCGCGATATTCAGGACTGGTGTATTTCCCGTCAGCTGTGGTGGGGTCACCGTATCCCGGCGTGGTACGACAACGAAGGCAATGTCTACGTTGGCCGCACCGAAGAGGAAGTGCGTCAGGAAAACAACCTGGGCGCTGACGTTGCCCTGCGCCAGGACGAAGACGTGCTGGATACCTGGTTCTCCTCCGCACTGTGGACCTTCTCTACCCTCGGCTGGCCGGAAAACACCGACGCGCTGCGTCAGTTCCATCCAACCAGCGTGATGGTATCCGGCTTCGACATCATCTTCTTCTGGATCGCCCGCATGATCATGATGACCATGCACTTCATCAAAGACGAAGACGGCAAGCCGCAGGTTCCGTTCCATACCGTCTACATGACCGGCCTGATCCGCGACGACGAAGGCCAGAAGATGTCCAAATCCAAGGGTAACGTTATCGACCCGCTGGATATGGTGGACGGTATCTCTCTGGAAGAGCTGCTGGAAAAACGTACCGGCAACATGATGCAGCCGCAGCTGGCAGAGAAAATCCGCAAGCGTACCGAGAAGCAGTTCCCGAACGGGATCGAATCTCACGGTACCGACGCCCTGCGCTTCACCCTGGCGGCGCTGGCCTCCACCGGTCGTGACATCAACTGGGATATGAAGCGTCTGGAAGGTTACCGTAACTTCTGTAACAAGCTGTGGAACGCCAGCCGCTTCGTGCTGATGAACACCGAAGATCAGGATTGCGGCTTTAACGGCGGCGAAATGACCCTGTCTCTGGCAGACCGCTGGATCCTGGCGGAATTTAACCAGACGGTGAAAGCATTCCGCGACGCGCTGGACAGCTACCGCTTCGACATCGCGGCAGGCATCCTGTACGAATTCACCTGGAACCAGTTCTGCGACTGGTACCTGGAGCTGGCGAAGCCGGTCATGAACGGCGGTTCTGAAGCGGAACTGCGCGGCACGCGTAATACGCTGATTACCGTTCTGGAAGGTCTGCTGCGCCTTGCGCACCCGATCATTCCATTCATCACCGAAACCATCTGGCAGCGCGTGAAGGTGATTG
Source organism: Enterobacter cloacae complex sp. 302F9 (assembly GCF_050030335.1). Lineage (NCBI taxonomy): Bacteria > Pseudomonadati > Pseudomonadota > Gammaproteobacteria > Enterobacterales > Enterobacteriaceae > Enterobacter > Enterobacter cloacae complex sp. 302F9. The sequence goes on from NZ_JBLGUC010000001.1 coordinate 4,247,105, forward strand.
CCGGTATTAATGCCGATACCATCATGCTCCAGCCGTTCCCGGCATTCGACGCCGCGAAAGTGGATGAAGCCGCATCTGCGGATACCGAGTGGCTGAAACAGGCGATCGTTGCGGTACGTAACATCCGCGCGGAAATGAACATCGCTCCGGGTAAACCACTGGAGCTGCTGCTGCGCGGTTGCAGCGAAGCTGCCGTTCGTCGCGTCACCGAGAACAACACCTTCCTGAAAACCATGGCGCGTCTGGAAAGCATCACCGTGCTGCCTGCCGATGACAAAGGTCCGGTTTCCGTGACCAAAATCATCGACGGCGCGGAGCTGCTGATCCCGATGGCGGGCCTGATCGACAAAGATGCGGAGCTGGCGCGTCTGGCGAAAGAAGTGGCGAAAGTCGACGTGGAAATTGGCAAAATCGAAAGCAAACTGGCGAACGAGGGCTTTGTGGCCCGCGCGCCGGAAGCGGTCATCGCCAAAGAGCGTGAGCGTCTGGTTGCCTTCGCCGATGCGAAGACCAAACTGATCGAGCAGCAGGCGGTTATCGCGGCGCTGTAATGCTTTTACCCCTTACGCTTCAGGGCGTAAGGGGTATCCTTCCTGAAAACTCCTCGCTTGCACTCCCCTTTCTGCGGTGCTATTAACAGCAGTTGTGTGTCAATTTTTGTCATGAGTAATGCTATGAGCGTGATTACCCCCGTCGCGACGACAATGCGTCGGATCACTGAGCAGGACAACCCGGCTATCGCCGCCGTTATCCGCACGGTTTCTGCCGAATATGGCCTGACCGCCGACAAAGGCTACACCGTGGCCGACCCAAATCTGGACGAACTTTTTCAGCTGTACAGCCAGCCGGGTCATGCCTACTGGGTCATCGAGCAGGACGGCCAGGTCGTGGGCGGCGGCGGCATTGCCCCACTGCTTTGCAGCGAGCCGGATATCTGTGAACTCCAGAAAATGTATTTCCTGCCAACGATACGCGGACAAGGCCTGGCGAAAAAGCTGGCGCTGGTCGCCCTGGAACATGCACGCTCACAGGGCTTTAAACGTTGCTACCTTGAAACCACCGCTTTCCTTAAAGAGGCCATTGGCCTGTATGAACATCTCGGCTTTGAGCATATCGATGCGCCACTGGGCTGCACGGGCCACGTGGACTGCGAAGTCAGGATGCTGAAAAGTCTGTAAGTTTTGTTCCTGCCGTCTTCTGTTAAGCGTCTGTAAACTGAATGCTCTACACTCACAGTTCACACCAAAACAGGGGAAATGCGATGTCGAAGATAAAAAGCTACGCCGCACCGCAGGCGGGTGCAGAACTTGAGCTGTACGAGTACGATGCGGGCGAACTAAAAGCGGAAGACGTCGAAGTACAGGTTGATTACTGCGGGATCTGCCACTCAGATCTCTCGATGATCGACAATGAATGGGGCTTCTCCAGCTATCCGCTGGTGGCCGGGCACGAAGTCATTGGCCGCGTCGTGGCGCTCGGCAGCGCCGCGCAGGACAAAGGGCTGAAAGTGGGCCAGCGCGTGGGTATCGGCTGGACGGCACGCAGCTGCGGCCACTGCGACGCCTGTATCAGCGGCAATCAGATCAACTGCCTTGAGGGCGCTACGCCGACCATCCTGAACAAGGGCGGTTTCGCCGATAAGCTGCGCGCCGACTGGCAATGGGTTATCCCGCTGCCGGACAGCATTGATATCGAATCCGCCGGTCCGCTGCTGTGTGGCGGTATCACCGTCTTTAAACCGCTGCTGATGCATCACGTCACCGCCACCAGCCGCGTGGGCGTGATCGGGATTGGCGGTCTGGGCCATATCGCCATCAAGCTGCTGCACGCGATGGGCTGTGAAGTGACGGCGTTCAGCTCTAACCCGGCGAAAGAGCAGGAAGTGCTGGCGATGGGTGCGGATAAAGTGGTGAACAGTCGCGATCCCCAGGCGCTCACCGCTCTGGCAGGCCAGTTTGACCTGATCATCAACACCGTCAACGTCGATCTCGACTGGCAGCCGTACTTTGAAGCCCTGGCCTACGGCGGTAACTTCCACACCGTGGGTGCGGTGATGAAGCCGCTGCCGGTTCCGGCGTTTACCCTGATCGGCGGCGATCGCAGCATATCCGGCTCTGCTACCGGCACACCATATGAGTTACGCAAGCTGATGAAGTTTGCCGGACGCACAAAAGTGGCGCCAACCACCGAGCTGTATCCGATGTCAAAAATCAACGAAGCGATCCAGCACGTGCGCGACGGCAAAGCCCGCTACCGCGTGGTGTTGAAAGCGGATTTCTGATGTGAGATTGCCGGGGAATGTGCGGCCTGATGCCCTCACCCCAACCCTCTCCCACAGGGAGAGGGCGCAAACACTAAAAACGGTAACGGTTGTTACCGTTTTGCATCTACCATGGTCTTAAACACTTCCGCCACCGCGACCGCCCCCGGATCCATCACCCCGTCCAGATTCTCTTTATTCACGTACGACGAGCGTCCCGCGCCGGCTTTCGCCATTTTCGCCGTTGCTTCAGCCCCTTGCTGCGCGGCCTGCGCTGCCGCCTGAATATTGCCTTTCTGTAACGCCTCCAGCGCCGGTTGCAGGGCATCGATCAGCGTACGATCGCCGAGATCTGCACCGCCATACTGCTTCATCTGCGCCAGTCCGCTCAGCAATGCTTCAGGTAGCGACTGTCCATCGTGAAGCTTTTGTCCTGCCGCAGTGAAGAAGATCGACATCAATACGCCGCTCGATCCGCCCATTACCGTTGCCAGCCGCTCGCCAACCAGCAGGAGTAATGTCGGCACGTCGTTAAGGGGCAGGTTGTTCTCCTCAAGTCGCTGCGCAATATCCCGCGCCCCTTGCGCAAAGGTGGAGCCCGTATCGCCATCGCCTACTTTGGCATCCAGCGCGTTAAGGCGATTTTCCAGCTGGATCAATGTTTTCGTTACCGAGGCGACGGCCTCGCTCACCTGCGGATTGTCCGACGGGGTATATTCCACGCGATCATGAAGGGCGCTATGGGGGACGGTACGCAGGGGCGCGAACGCGACGGGCTTCTGCCAGCCCAGCGTCTCGACCTCGGCGTGAATCGCCTTCTCGAAGAAATCGTTGAGCTTTAACAGCGTTAGCGAAAAGCCTTTCATATCCAGAGCACTCACCAGCGGCGCCGGGCCAATCAGATACGCAATGTTCTCTTTCAACGCCGAATGCGCCAGCTCTTTGGTGAGCAGAGCCATCTCCAGCGCTGACACGCCGCCGAGGTTGTTGATCAGCACCGCAAAGCGCCCGTCACCCGCCTGGGCTTTTAGCGGCATCACCAGCGTATCGATAATCGCCCTGCTGTTCTGCGTATCCACCACCGATGCCCCCGGCTCGCCGTGAATCCCCAGCCCCAGCTCCACGTGGCCTTGCCTGATGCGCCCTTCTTCATCATCGCTACCCGGCAGGTTACAGGTTTGCATCGCAACCCCCAGGCTCCAGAGGTTATCGCAGGCCTGTTGCGCAATATCCCGCACGTCGTTCAGCGATTTCCCCTGTTCTGCCGCATATCCCGCAATCTTATGCACCAGCGCCGTTCCCGCGATACCACGCGGCTGCTTGTTATCCGGTAGGGCGATATCATCCGCCACGATAACCATCTCGACCTTCAGGCCGTAGCGTTTGGCTTTTTCCGCCGCCAGGCCAAAGTTAAGCCGGTCACCGGTGTAGTTTTTCACAATCAGCAGGCAGCCACGATCGCCCGTCACCGCCACAATGGCATTGAGGACCGCATCGACGCTTGGGGAAGCGAACAGATCGCCACACACCGCTGCGGTAAGCATGCCTTTACCGACGAACCCGGCATGTGCCGGTTCATGGCCGGAGCCGCCACCGGAGATCACCGCCACGCGGCTTTTATCCCAGTCGCCGCGTGCCACCACGCGGATGGCCGGATCGATATCCAGTTTGACGAGATTACCGTGCGGCGCCGAGAGAAGTATGCCTTCAATGGCATCGTTGACAAGCTGTTTGCGGTCGTTAAAAAAGAATCTGGACATAGTTTCCCAAAATTTTGTTTACCGTATGCAAAAGCATAGTCCGCACTGGATAATGCGCCGCAAAGTGAGGAATTTACGCAGACATTTTGCCGTCAGGTTGCCTATACTCCACCCAGGACTACGAGAGGACGTGCATCATGAGTACACCATTGTTAATCGCCAGGACGCTGGAAAAAGAGCTGTTTTTACTGCCCGCGATGGCGAACCGTCATGGCCTGATCACCGGCGCGACCGGGACGGGAAAAACCGTCACCCTGCAAAAGCTGGCTGAGTCGTTGTCAGAGACTGGCGTGCCGGTTTTTATGGCTGACGTGAAGGGCGATTTAACCGGGGTGGCTCAGGAAGGTGCAGCGTCAGAAAAACTCCTCGAGCGCCTGAAAAATATCGGCATCACCGACTGGACGCCGCACGGTAATCCGGTGGTGGCCTGGGATATCTTCGGCGAAAAAGGCCATCCGGTGCGCGCCACCGTCTCCGACCTCGGCCCGCTGCTGCTGGCCCGTCTGCTTAACCTCAACGACGTGCAGTCCGGGGTACTGAACATTATCTTCCGTATCGCCGACGATCAGGGGCTACTGCTGCTCGACTTCAAAGATCTGCGCGCCATCACCCAGTACATTGGCGATAACGCCAAATCCTTCCAGAACCAGTACGGCAATATCAGCAGCGCCTCGGTGGGCGCCATTCAGCGCGGGCTCCTGACGCTGGAGCAACAGGGTGCCGAACACTTCTTCGGCGAGCCAATGCTGGATATCAAAGACTGGATGCGTACCGACAGCAGCGGCAAAGGCATCATCAACATTCTGAGCGCAGAGAAGCTCTACCAGATGCCGAAGCTTTACGCCGCCAGCCTGCTGTGGATGCTCTCTGAACTGTACGAACAACTGCCGGAAGCAGGCGATCTGGAAAAACCCAAACTGGTGTTCTTCTTTGACGAAGCGCACCTGTTGTTTAACGACGCGCCGCAGGTGCTGCTGGATAAAATTGAACAGGTTATCCGCCTGATCCGCTCCAAGGGTGTCGGGGTCTGGTTTGTGTCGCAAAACCCGTCGGATATTCCGGACAACGTACTGGGGCAGCTGGGTAACCGCGTGCAGCACGCCCTGCGCGCCTTTACGCCGAGAGATCAGAAAGCGGTGAAAGCCGCGGCGCAAACCATGCGTGCCAATCCGGCCTTTGATACCGAAACCGCCATTCAGGCGCTGGGTACCGGTGAAGCGCTGATTTCGTTCCTCGATGCAAAAGGCAGCCCGACAGTTGTCGAGCGTGCGATGGTGATTGCGCCCTGCTCGCGCATGGGGCCGGTAACGGACGATGAACGCAACGGCCTGATTAATCACTCCCCGGTGTACGGGAAGTATGAAGACGAGGTGGATCGCGAATCCGCGTTCGAGATGCTGCAAAAAGGGGTGCAGGCGACTGCCGAATCGCAGGATGCCCCTGCCGCAAAAGGGCAATCTGTTGCCGTGGACGACGGCATTCTCGGCGGGCTGAAAGATATTCTGTTCGGCAGCACCGGGCCACGCGGCGGCAAACGCGATGGCGTGGTTCAGACCATGGCAAAAAGCGCGACGCGTCAGATTACCAACCAGATAATACGCGGCATGCTGGGAAGTCTGCTAGGCGGCCGTCGCCGGTAGCGGGGGAACCCACGGGCGGCCAAGCGCCGACCCCTGTACGCCGTTCTCCTGTAGATAGCGGTCGATTTCCAGCATCCCCGTCCAGCGGTTCTCACACCAGAGCGGTGCCAGAAGCGTTGGGCGGCGGGCGCTGGCCGAGATGCGGTGGTAAACAATCTCCGGAGGCGTGTGGCGAATCATCTCCCCCGCCGTCACCGTATAGTCGTCGAGTTCGATACCACTTAACCGCCCCGCTTCCCAGGCTTTCGCCATTATGCTGCCCTTCACGATATGCAGCGGATGCAGCTTAATGCCATCCACGCCGGTCTCGACGACTTTTTCCAGCGTTTCCAGCCCGTGCTGCTGCCCTTCTCCTGGCAAGCCGACAATCAGATGCGAGCAGACTTTTAATCCACGCTCACGGGCGAGACGCGTGGTGCGCTGGTAGCAGGCGAAATCATGCCCGCGATTGATACGGTGCAGGGTTTTGTCATGCGCGGTCTGCAAGCCCAGCTCCAGCCAGATCTCGTAGCCCTTCTCTTTGTACTCACTAAGTAAATCCAGCACGGCCTCCGGCACGCAGTCCGGACGCGTCCCCACGCACAGCCCGACAATGTTCGCTTGAGCAACCGCCTGCTGATACATCGAGCGCAGCACCTGCACCTCAGCCCACGTGCTGGTGTAGGCCTGGAAATAGGCCAGATACTGCTTCGCGCGATTCACCAGACTCGCCTGATGGGCGAGCTGTTCAGCGATAGATTTATGCTGCTGGGCCTCGTCAGCAAACGAGGCCACGTTACAGAAAGTGCAGCCACCACGCCCGATGGTGCCATCGCGATTCGGGCAGCTAAAGCCGCCGTGCAGCGTCAGTTTGTGAACCTTTTGCCCATAGCGCTGCAAAAGATCCCCACCAAACATATTGACTAATTTCTGTAACTGCATAATCTGATAGACCGTCCCGAAGAAAGGGGACAAGCCTGCCATTTTTAGCCTCTGTCGGCGATGACCTGGATCAATCGCCCTGGACGGCCTTTATCTGTTTGAATAAATAATCACGATTACCGAGATTTCATTCACCCTGTACGTAATTACTTTTCCTTATGTTCTGATGGTTTTTTTCATTTATAGCGCCAGGACTGAAAAACAGTGATTTTATGCGGGTTTGAATGCAACACCAGATTAATATTCTGCTATAAATCTGCATTTCAGCACGCTGCATCGATAATACCGCTTTCATATAGTGAGTCAGATCACACTCCCCTGCACCTCCCCGGTGCTTTAAGTGGTTGTAAAAATAGTTAAATACATATTAAAAACAAAAAGATAACTACGCTTTAGCACATTTTTGTATAAATAAGATTGCCATTTGACCTGTGTACCAATTCCCGATAAGTTGGAAATCCGCTGGAAGCTTTCTGGATGAGCGGCCTGCTCATCATATTTATGCAGTAATTGAGATTCCCTCTGAAGCAAGTCCTCAAACTTGTTTACCTGCGCGAAAGGATGAAAAAGAGGGCGAATGCGAGGTCCGCGTATGAAACGCTAACCCCGTCGCCATGCTCTTTCTGCGCCTGTGCGCCACGGTAAAGTTCAGTGGGAAGCCCGACGAGCCTGGGGAGGTTCACTGATATGTTGTACGATAAATCCCTTGAGAAGGATAACTGTGGTTTCGGCCTGATCGCCCACATAGAAGGCGAACCTAGCCACAAGGTAGTGCGTACTGCTATTCACGCACTGGCCCGTATGCAGCACCGTGGCGCCATCCTTGCCGATGGTAAAACCGGCGACGGTTGCGGCCTGCTGCTGCAAAAACCGGATCGTTTCTTCCGTATCGTAGCGGAAGAGCGCGGCTGGCGTTTAGCCAAAAACTACGCTGTCGGTATGCTGTTCCTGAATCAGGATCCTGAAAAAGCTGCCGCCTCACGCCGCATCGTTGAAGAAGAACTTCAGCGTGAAACCCTGTCGATCGTCGGCTGGCGCGATGTGCCAACCAACGAAGGGGTGCTCGGTGAAATCGCCCTCTCCTCGCTGCCTCGTATTGAACAGATTTTTGTCAATGCGCCTGCGGGCTGGCGTCCGCGTGATATGGAACGCCGTCTGTTTATCGCCCGCCGCCGCATTGAAAAACGTCTTCAGGATGATAAAGAGTTCTACGTCTGTAGCCTCTCTAACCTTGTGAACATCTATAAAGGTCTGTGTATGCCGGCTGACCTGCCGCGCTTCTACCTGGACCTGGCGGACCTGCGTCTGGAATCGGCCATTTGCCTGTTCCACCAGCGCTTCTCCACCAACACCGTTCCACGCTGGCCGCTGGCGCAGCCGTTCCGCTACCTGGCGCATAACGGCGAGATCAACACCATCACCGGCAACCGCCAGTGGGCCCGCGCCCGTACCTATAAATTCCAGACGCCGCTGATCCCGGACCTGCACGATGCCGCGCCGTTCGTGAACGAAACCGGCTCGGACTCCAGCTCCATGGATAACATGCTGGAACTGCTGCTGGCGGGCGGGATGGACATCGTGCGCGCCATGCGTCTGCTCGTGCCACCGGCCTGGCAGAACAACCCGGATATGGACCCTGAGCTGCGCGCGTTCTTCGACTTTAACTCCATGCACATGGAGCCGTGGGACGGCCCGGCGGGCATCGTTATGTCCGACGGTCGTTTTGCCGCCTGTAACCTGGACCGTAATGGTCTGCGTCCGGCGCGCTACGTTATTACCAAAGACAAGCTCATCACCTGTGCCTCTGAAGTCGGGATCTGGGATTACCAGCCAGACGAAGTGGTCGAGAAAGGCCGCGTCGGACCGGGCGAGCTGATGGTGATCGACACCCGCGGTGGGCGTATTCTGCATTCCGCCGAAACCGACAACGATCTGAAGAGCCGCCATCCGTACAAAGAGTGGATGGAGAAAAACGTGCGTCGTCTGGTGCCGTTTGAAGATCTGTCGGACGAAGAAGTGGGCAGCCGCGAGCTGGACGATGACACCCTCGCGAGCTTCCAGAAGCAGTTTAACTACAGCGCGGAAGAGCTGGACTCGGTTATCCGCGTGCTCGGTGAAAACGGCCAGGAAGCGGTCGGCTCAATGGGTGACGATACCCCGTTTGCCGTGCTCTCCAGCCAGCCACGCATTATTTATGACTACTTCCGTCAGCAGTTTGCGCAGGTCACTAACCCGCCAATCGATCCGCTGCGCGAAGCCCACGTCATGTCGCTGGCCACCAGCATCGGCCGTGAGATGAACGTCTTCTGTGAAGCTGAAGGCCAGGCGCACCGTCTGACCTTTAAATCACCGATCCTGCTGTACTCCGATTTCAAACAGCTCACCACCATGACCGAGGAGCACTATCGCGCCGACACGCTCGATATCACCTTCGACGTGACCGAAACGAGCCTCGAAGAGACGGTGAACGCGCTGTGCGATAAAGCCGAGCAGATGGTGCGTAACGGCACCGTTCTGCTGGTGCTGTCTGACCGCAACATCGCGAAAAACCGTCTGCCGGTGCCTGCACCCATGGCGGTGGGGGCTATCCAGACGCGTCTGGTGGACAAGAGCCTGCGCTGCGACGCCAACATCATCGTTGAAACCGCGAGCGCGCGCGACCCGCACCACTTTGCGGTGCTGTTAGGCTTTGGCGCCACGGCAATCTACCCGTATCTGGCCTACGAAACGCTGGCCCGCCTGGTAGATACCCGCGCGATCGACAAAGACTACCGCGCCGTGATGCTGAACTACCGTAACGGCATCAACAAAGGTCTGTACAAAATCATGTCCAAAATGGGCATCTCGACCATCGCCTCTTACCGCTGCTCGAAGCTGTTTGAAGCGGTCGGCCTGCATGACGACGTCGCCAACCTCTGCTTCCAGGGCGTGATCAGCCGTATCGGCGGCGCCGGTTTTGCTGACTTCCAGCAGGATCTGGTGAACCTGTCGAAACGCGCCTGGCTGGCACGTAAGCCTCTGGAACAGGGCGGCCTGCTGAAATATGTCCACGGGGGTGAGTATCACGCTTATAACCCGGACGTGGTGCGCACGCTGCAACAGGCGGTGCAGAGCGGCGAGTACAGCGATTATCAGCAGTATGCAGAGCTGGTGAACAACCGTCCGGCAGCGACGCTGCGCGATCTCATTGCCCTCAATCCGGGTGATGAAGCGGTCAGCATTGACGAGGTTGAACCCGCGTCTGAGCTGTTCAAACGTTTCGACACCGCGGCGATGTCTATCGGCGCGCTGAGCCCGGAAGCCCACGAAGCGCTGGCGGAAGCCATGAACAGCATCGGCGGCAACTCCAACTCCGGCGAAGGCGGTGAAGATCCGGCCCGCTATGGCACCAATAAAGTGTCCCGTATTAAGCAGGTGGCGTCTGGTCGCTTTGGCGTAACGCCTGCGTACCTGGTTAACGCCGACGTGATTCAGATTAAAGTCGCGCAGGGTGCGAAACCGGGTGAAGGCGGTCAGCTGCCGGGTGATAAAGTCACCCCATACATCGCTAAGCTTCGCTATTCAGTGCCGGGCGTGACGCTGATCTCCCCGCCGCCGCACCACGATATCTACTCTATCGAGGATCTGGCGCAGCTGATTTTCGACCTGAAACAGGTCAACCCGAAAGCGATGATCTCCGTGAAGCTGGTTTCCGAACCGGGCGTTGGCACCATTGCCACCGGCGTGGCGAAAGCCTATGCGGATCTGATCACCATCGCCGGTTACGACGGCGGCACCGGCGCAAGCCCGCTCTCCTCCGTGAAATACGCGGGTTGTCCGTGGGAGCTTGGCCTGGTGGAAACCCAGCAGGCGCTGGTCGCTAACGGCCTGCGTCACAAGATCCGTTTGCAGGTGGACGGCGGACTGAAAACTGGCCTCGACATCATCAAAGCGGCGATTCTGGGAGCGGAAAGCTTCGGCTTTGGTACCGGCCCGATGGTTGCGCTCGGCTGTAAATACCTGCGTATTTGCCACCTGAACAACTGTGCAACGGGCGTTGCTACCCAGGACGAAAAGCTGCGTAAAAATCACTACCACGGCCTGCCGTTCAAAGTGACCAACTACTTTGACTTCATCGCCCGTGAAACCCGCGAGCTGATGGCGCAGCTGGGCGTGAAGCGTCTGGTAGACCTGATTGGCCGTACCGACCTGCTGAAAGAGCTTGAGGGCTTCACGGCCAAGCAGCAGAAGCTGGAGCTGTCTAAGCTGCTGGAAACCGCTCAGCCGCATCCTGGCAAAGCGGTTTACTGTACCGAGAACAACCCGCCGTTCGACAACGGCGTGCTGAACGCACAGCTGCTGCAACAGGCGAAGCCGTATGTGGATGAGAAGCAGAGCAAAACGTTCTGGTTTGATATCCGCAACACCGACCGTTCCGTGGGTGCGTCCCTCTCCGGTTATATCGCGCAAACGCACGGTGACCAGGGTCTGGCGTCGGATCCGATTACCGCGCACTTCAGCGGTACCGCGGGTCAGAGCTTCGGCGTGTGGAACGCAGGCGGAGTTGAGTTATACCTGACCGGCGATGCCAACGACTACGTCGGAAAAGGCATGGCGGGCGGTCTGCTGGCGGTGCGTCCTCCGGTTGGTTCAGCCTTCCGCAGCCATGAAGCGAGCATCATCGGCAATACCTGTCTGTACGGCGCAACCGGCGGTCGTCTGTTTGCCGCGGGCCGTGCGGGCGAACGTTTTGCGGTGCGTAACTCCGGCGCCATCACCGTGGTGGAAGGCATCGGCGATAACGGCTGTGAATACATGACGGGCGGAATTGTGTGCGTCCTGGGTAAAACCGGCGTGAACTTTGGCGCGGGCATGACGGGCGGTTTTGCCTACGTCCTGGATGAAGACGGTGAGTTCCGCAAACGTGTGAACCCGGAGCTGGTGGAAGTGCTGGACGTTGATACGCTGGCCATCCACGAAGAACACCTGCGCGGTTTAATTACCGAACACGTGCAGCATACCGGTTCTTCGCGCGGCGAAGAGATCCTGGCCAACTGGCCGGCGTTCTCTGCGAAATTCGCGCTGGTGAAGCCGAAGTCCAGCGATGTTAAAGCCCTGTTGGGTCACCGTAGTCGTAGCGCAGCAGAGCTGCGCGTGCAGGCGCAGTAAGGAATTCAGATGAGCCAGAACGTTTACCAGTTTATCGACCTTCAGCGTGTTGATCCGCCAAAGAAACCGCTGAAGATCCGTAAAATTGAATTTGTTGAAATCTATGAGCCGTTTTCAGAAGGCCAGGCCAAAGCACAGGCAGACCGCTGCCTGTCCTGCGGTAACCCTTACTGCGAATGGAAGTGTCCGGTCCATAACTACATCCCGAACTGGCTGAAGCTGGCCAACGAAGGGCGTATTTTTGAAGCCGCCGAGCTGTCTCATCAGACCAACACCCTGCCGGAAGTGTGCGGCCGCGTGTGCCCTCAGGATCGTCTGTGTGAAGGCTCCTGTACGCTGAACGACGAGTTTGGCGCGGTAACCATCGGCAACATCGAACGCTATATCAACGATAAAGCGTTCGAGATGGGCTGGCGCCCGGATATGACCGGTGTGCGTCAAACCGACAAGCGCGTAGCGATTATCGGCGCGGGCCCGGCAGGCCTGGCCTGTGCGGACGTGCTGACCCGTAACGGCGTGAAGGCGGTGGTCTTTGATCGCCACCCGGAGATTGGCGGCCTGCTGACCTTCGGTATCCCGGCCTTCAAGCTGGAGAAAGAGGTGATGACCCGCCGCCGCGAAATCTTCACCGGCATGGGCATTGAGTTCAAACTCAACACCGAAGTGGGCCGCGACGTGCAGCTCGACGACCTGCTGAAAGATTACGACGCCGTGTTCCTGGGCGTAGGCACTTATCAGTCCATGCGCGGTGGTCTGGAGAACGAAGATGCGCCAGGCGTGTACGACGCGCTGCCGTTCCTGATTGCGAATACCAAACAGCTAATGGGCTACGGCGAGACCGCCGATGAGCCGTTCGTCAGCATGGAAGGCAAACGCGTGGTGGTGCTGGGCGGCGGTGATACCGCGATGGACTGCGTGCGTACCTCCATTCGCCAGAATGCGGCGCATGTCATCTGTGCCTACCGTCGTGACGAAGAGAACATGCCGGGCTCTAAGCGCGAAGTGAAAAACGCACGTGAAGAGGGCGTCGAGTTCCAGTTCAACATCCAGCCTCTGGGTATTGAAGTGAATGCCAACGGTAAAGTGAGCGGCGTGAAGATGGCGCGCACGGAGATGGGTGCGCCAGATGCGAAAGGCCGTCGTCGCGCGGAGATCGTGGCCGGTTCTGAACACGTGATCCCGGCTGACGCCGTGGTGATGGCGTTTGGTTTCCGTCCTCACAGCATGGAGTGGCTGGCGAAGCACAGCGTAGAGCTGGACTCTCAAGGCCGCATCATTGCGCCAGAAGGCAGCGATAACGCGTTCCAGACCAGCAACCCGAAAATCTTCGCCGGTGGCGACATCGTTCGCGGCTCTGACCTGGTGGTCACGGCGATTGCCGAAGGCCGTAAAGCGGCTGACGGGATCATGAACTTCCTGGAAGTGTAAGCCCCTCTGACTCCCCGGCAGAAGCATAAAGCGGAACGCTGGGGAGCCTGTTTTCAGTAGCCTACCCTTAAGTTAATGGTGCCTTTTTAAGCAAAAAAGCAGCGTAAATCCCGACGTAAACGTTTGCTTTCGTGAAAAAAATGTATATTATGCGGCGGATTTTTTGGCCAAAATTCAAGGAGGCATTGTGTCGCAAGATAACAATTATAGCCAGGGCCCCGTCCCTCTGGCGGCGCGGAAAGGCGTGGTTCCACTCACTTTTGTGATGTTAGGGTTAACGTTTTTTTCCGCCAGTATGTGGACCGGAGGCACGCTCGGTACCGGTCTTTCCTATAATGATTTCTTCCTCGCAGTTCTCTTCGGCAATCTCCTCCTCGGTATTTACACTGCTTTTCTTGGCTACATTGGCGCAAAAACCGGCCTCTCAACCCATCTTCTTGCGCGTTACTCGTTCGGTATAAAAGGTTCCTGGCTTCCCTCCATGCTTTTAGGCGGTACGCAGGTAGGGTGGTTTGGCGTCGGCGTAGCGATGTTTGCCATCCCGGTGAGTAAAGCCACGGGCATCGACGTGAACATCCTGATTGCAGTTTCCGGCCTGTTGATGACGTTAACCATTTTTTTTGGCATCTCGGCACTGACGATTTTATCCATCATCGCCGTACCCGCTATCGTCATCCTGGGTAGCTACTCCGTGTGGCTGGCGGTGGACGGCGTGGGAGGATTGGACCACCTCAAATCCATTGTGCCGCAGACGCCGCTCAACTTTTCCAGCGCGCTGGCGCTGGTCGTAGGCTCGTTTATCAGCGCAGGCACGCTGACCGCCGACTTCGTCCGCTTTGGCCGCAATGCCAAAGGTGCCGTTCTGGTGGCGATGGTGGCATTTTTCCTTGGCAACTCGCTGATGTTTATCTTCGGTGCGGCAGGCGCTGCCGCCGTAGGACAGGCCGATATTTCTGACGTGATGATCGCCCAGGGACTGCTGCTGCCGGCCATTGTCGTTCTTGGCCTGAATATCTGGACCACCAATGACAACGCGTTGTACGCCTCTGGTCTGGGTTTCGCCAATATTACTGGTCTTTCCAGCCGTACGCTGTCGGTGGTTAATGGCATTATCGGTACGCTGTGCGCGCTGTGGCTATACAACAACTTCGTTGGCTGGCTGACCTTTTTGTCGGCAGCGATTCCGCCGGTTGGCGGGGTGATTATCGCCGACTACCTGATTAATCGCCGCCGCTATGCCAGCTTCGACCACGCAAAATTTGTGTCCGTTAACTGGATTGCCATTTTCTCGGTCGCCCTGGGTGTTGCTGCCGGGCACTACATTCCGGGAATTGTCCCCGTTAACGCAGTATTGGGTGGCGTCTTCAGCTATTTGGTGTTAAACCCATTCGCCAAACGTACCCTTGCTAATCCTTCGGAGGTTTCCCATGCAGAATAATTCCCTCACTATCCGTCAGGCCCGTTTGCAGGGGCAAGAGGGTTTATGGCAAATCACGATTGAGGACGGACGCTTCAGCCGTATCGATCCTCAGGAAACCGCCTCTGCGCCAGTCGGTCAGGTGCTGGACGCCGAATGCGGGCTGGTTATCCCTCCTTTCATCGAGCCGCATATCCATCTGGATACAACGCAAACGGCGGGTGAACCGAACTGGAACCAGTCCGGCACGCTTTTCGAGGGAATCGAGCGCTGGGCCGAACGCAAGGCGATGCTTACCCACGAAGACGTTAAAACTCGCGCGATGCAGACCCTGAAGTGGCAAATCGCCAACGGCATTCAGTACGTACGTACACACGTTGACGTCTCGGACCCCACCCTTACGGCACTGAAAGCCATGCTGGAGGTGAAGCAGGAAGTCGCCCCGTGGGTCGATATGCAAATTGTGGCATTCCCGCAGGAAGGCATTCTTTCTTATCCGAACGGTGAAGAACTGCTTGAGGAAGCCGTGCGTTTAGGGGCGGATGTCATCGGCGCAATCCCCCACTTTGAATTTACGCGTGAATATGGCGTTGAGTCGCTGCATAAAACGTTTTCCCTGGCCAGAAAGTACGACCGACTGATCGATGTCCACTGTGATGAAATTGATGATGAACAATCGCGCTTCGTTGAAACCGTTGCCGCACTGGCACATCGTGACGGAATGGGTTCACGCGTGACCGCCAGCCATACCACGGCGATGCACTCCTATAATGGCGCGTATACGTCCCGACTGTTCCGCCTGTTAAAAATGTCAGGCATTAACTTCGTGGCAAACCCGCTGGTTAACACGCATTTGCAGGGCCGTTTCGATACCTATCCCAAACGCCGAGGCATCACACGCGTCAAAGAAATGCTGGAAGCGGAGATCAACGTCTGCTTTGGTCATGACGACGTTTTCGATCCGTGGTATCCGCTGGGAACCGCGAATATGCTTCAGGTTCTGCATATGGGGCTGCACGTTTGCCAACTGATGGGTTACGGGCAAATAAATGATGGGCTTAACCTGATCACTACCCACAGCGCGAAAACGCTCGATTTGCAGGACTATGGCGTGCGCGTTGGGAATACAGCAAACCTGGTGATTCTCCCGGCAGAGAATGGGTTTGATGCAGTTCGTCGCCAGACGCCGGCACGATACTCTGTTCGCCACGGCAAGGTGATTGCCGAGACGGTGCCCAGCCAGACAACCTTGCACCTGACGCAGCCGGAAGCGGTGACGTTTAAGCGCCAGAATATCGAATAACATTGCCGGATGGCGGCTGCGCCTTATCCGGCCTGCAAATTACGTTATGCCCGCAGGCCTGATAAGCGAAGCGCCATCAGGCCTATAAACTACGTATCCAGCAAGCGGGCGCGTACCTTCACCACGACTTTCTTTATCTCGCCTGGCTCAAGGATTGCGCATCCTGGCTTATGTGGCTCTCCCGGCATAAATACGGCGCACATCCCCGGCCGGAGGGTGACACACTGTTCACCTGCAATCTCACTGCACAACTGATAATCTTCTTCAGGATGAAAATCTTCACGCTGGCGTGCCGAGCCCGTCACGCCAAAGAGGATGCGCTCTTCTCCCGTCAATAACACCTGGATATCAATATATTGCTCATGCAGTTCCGCTTTCTTCTGGTCTGGAAACTGCGTGGCAAACGTCATCACGTTCATGAAGATATCCTCACCGCGAAGCTCATAACGTCCTGCCGCTTTTTCCAGCGGACGGGCAGCCAGCGCGAGGGTTAGCGCCTCCAGAAGAACGGGATGCAACCCCGTGGAGGGAAGCGTCCGAATCTCACCAAAAAACATCATCTTTCTCCCTGAGCCAACAGCGCCGCGCCCAGTAAGCCCGCATCGTGTCGATAGTGCGCGGCGGTTAATTCAACGTGATAAACAGAAGGATGCTCCTCAAGATACGCGCGGACCCGCGCCAGATACCCTCCTGCCAGCCCGATGCTGCCGCCAATCACCACGCGCTGGCAGTCCATCACCGCTTTCGTGTCGGCAATAAGCCGCGCCAGTACCTGTGCAGAACGTTGGACCAGTTCCGCCGCCTGTTTATTTCCCTCTGCCGCGCGCGCAAAAATCGTTTTTGCATCGCATCCTGCAAGCTCTCCCCTGGCTGCGGCGGCAATACCGCGACCAGACGCGATGGCTTCCACGCACCCCACGCGACCACAGCCGCATTGCGGGCCGTTTGGATCGGCGAGCGTATGCCCAAGATGCCCAGCCAGTCCGCCGCTTCCGGTCACGAGTTTCCCGTTACTGACTACGCCGCCCCCCACGCCCGTTGAAACAGTCAGGAATACCATGTCTTTAATTTCCTTCGCACTAACGTGATATTCCGCCCATGCCGCAGCCTGAGCATCATTGATCGCCAGGGTCGGCAAACCAGCAATGTCTTCGAGCGTCTGCACCAGCGGAAAATGGTGCAATCCTCCGAGATTTTGCGGGTTAATCGCCAGCAGATTGCCGTCCTGAATGATTCCGGTTGAGGCAATGGCCGCACGCGTTGCCTGGGTCTGTAACGGCTTGACCAGCTCAGCCAGCGCCTCACGCAGTGCGTCAGGCGTCTTACTGGCGGGCGTAGGGCATTCGCGTCGCGCGTGGATCTGTAAACCGTCATCCACCAGGGCGGCGGCAAGTTTAGTTCCACCTATGTCTATCGCCAGTGTCGTCATAGCACCGCCCCGCTCGGAAATGTTTTTATCCCGTTGTGACATACCTCATCCCTTACGAATGTGCCCGGTACAGGTCCGGGCAAGCGGATTAACTTTTGCTTTTCGCTAAAGCGCTTTTATCGCCGCCAAACGGGACGGCTCCGCTGAAAGGTTTACCGTCAATAGCGTCATGCGTACGCAGGGCTTCTGGCCTGATCCAGCGCTGAACGCGGGAGGGCATATCCAGACCAATAAGCAAGATCACCACAAACGTCAGGCCAAAAGAGAGCGATCCCAGGGCCGTGCCCAGCGCCATATCCTGCGACAGCAGCGCGCCAATCACCGGGGCAATCGCGCCGCCCAACGCGCCAACGTTGTAGGTAAAGCCCAGACCCGCCGCACGCTGGTCGGTATCGAAATAGCCGCCGATGAGTTTGGGTAAGATCCCGGAGATCCCCTGCCCCAGCATCTGCTGGAAAAAGAGTAACAAGCCCAACACCCAGACATTGGCGCCGCCGATCGCAAAGACGGGAACAATCAGGAGCTGTGAGGCCAACAGGCTACAGACATAGGCCTTGCGGGTGCCAAGCCAGTCACCGAGAAAACCACCCACGCAGCAGCCTACCGCCGCACCGAAGCCGCTAAAGAACAGCACCTTCGCCACCGTTGACGGATCATAGGCCAGGTCGGTTTTCAGATAAGTGGGTAATAGCGCCTGAATCGGCCAGGAGTAGAGAAAGGCGAAGAGCACGACAACCATCAACGTGACGCCCGTCGGCCAGCGTTTACCGCTGCTTTGCACCATAAAGCTGATAAAGACGATGGCGCAAAGCAGGCCGAGAATAACGACCAGCCCCGCGTTGTTGAGTTCGCCTGCAAAACAGAACCACAGCGCCGTACCGGCAAACAGCGTCATCGCCATATTGATGACGCGGTATTTGCCGCGATACAGAATATCAACCATGGTGCGCACCGGGACTTTGCCTTCGTGCTTCGCTTTCCAGTCCTCAGCTTCCGGAATATTTTTCCGCAGCCACAGGGCAAAGACGATGGGCAGAATGCCGATAAAGAACAGCGCCCGCCAGCCCCAGACGGGCACGACAAGGCTGTAGACCTGGGCCGCAACCACGGCGCCGACGGAGAAACCGGAAATCAGAAAACCACTCGCCTTGTTGCGCAGGTGCTTTGGCCAGCTTTCAATCACATAGGTTGCGCTGGAGCCATATTCCCCCGCCATCCCCATGCCTATCACCATGCGGGCGATAAACAGGGTGACGTAACCCGGCGCAAAACCGCAGGCCAGCGTACCGCAGGAAAAGAGCACGATGCTGGTGATCATCGCCAGCTTGCGGCCATAGCGGTCGCCCATGGCGCCCAGCAGCAGGCCGCCGAACCAGCGCGATATAAAGGCCGCCGAAATCAGGCTCGCCGCTTCCACTGTCGTCAGGGCAAACTCGCTTTTTATTTCTGTCAGGACTAAGGCTATCAATACAAAATCGAAGCCATCAAGCAGATATCCCAGCCAGGCGGCGGAGAAGGCGCGCCACTGAGGACGGGTAAGATGGCGGTACCACGGGATGCTTTGGGTAGACTTACTCATTTCACTCTCCCGACGATTTCTCTGTCGTTTTGCCGGATGGCGGCTGCGCCCCCGGCGATGTGTTAGCGTTTTTCCGCCATTAGCTGCTCCGCCAGCGCTTTCAGCGCTGGCGCGAATTTTTCATCCACAGGGGCAAACGGCTTACGGCACAGCGGCACGGATACCACGTCCATATAGTGCAGAACCGTTTTCAGACCACGGAACACCCCGGCTTTAATCAGCAGATCGATCACCTTGTTGCATTCGCTTTGCAGGCGCTGTGCGGTGGCGTTATCCCCTTCACGAACCGCTTTAGCGATCGCCTGGTAGCGCCAGCCCATAATGTTGTAGGTGCTGCCGATCCCCCCGTCCGCGCCGGCCAGCAGGCCGGAGGCGAAGATCTCGTCATAGCCGTTGTAGAGCACCAGATCCGGATGTTCGCGACGGATCTGCTCCATCTGGAAGAGATCGCCGGAGGTTTGCTTCAGCGCGCCGACGCCGGGGAGCGTTACCAGCGTGTTGATCTGATCCAGGCTTAACTTCACGCCGCTTAACGCCGGAATGTTATAGACCACCATCGGCAGACCATCCGCCGAATCAATAATTGCACGGTAATGATCGCAATGTTCTTCAAAGCTAAAGGGATAGTAAAACGGTGTGACGGCGGATACAGCGTCAAAACCGAGGCGGGCGGCGGCCATGGCTAACTGCTGGCTTTCCGCCGTGCTGACGCAGCCAACATGGGCGATGAGCGTGATTTTCCCCTTCGCCTCTTCCGCCACAATCTCCATCACCTGCTCTCGTTCCGAAAGGCTCTGTACAAAGGCCTCTCCCGTTGAACCGCCGACGTACAGCCCATCGATACCCTGTTCAATATTGAACCGCACCAGACGGCGCAGGCTTTCTTTATCCAGCATCTGCTCAGAGTTAAACGGGGTCAGGAGTGCGGCCATTACGCCGCGTAATTGCGTTGCCATAGTTACCTCAATCGATCGTGTGTTTGTTATAACGACATACCTTTATACCTGTTATACCAGATCAATTAAGCAGCAGTAGAATACAGAACGCTTATATTGCGATCTGCTTCACTAAAGGATCGTTATTTTTTGGCTTTTGAATGCTGGCCGAAAGCGTGCCAGGTGGCGGAGACGCTGTTAAGGTGAGTTTGCAACGCCCGATCCGCTTCATCGGGATCGCGGCGGCGGATCGCATCCACAATTGCGATATGCTGGCGATAGCTGACTTCATTATGCTGATAAAGCTCTGCGTCCGGCACTTTAGGACGCGCCGCAATTAACCAGTCAAGCAGCGCAACGTGGATCGCATTGAAGATCGGATTGCCGGGGATCTCCGCCAGCACGCGGTGAAAATCGACATCGGAACGAATAAATAGCGTGTTGTCATCCAGGGACTGGCTGTTGATCTCCAGGGCTTTCGTGAGCTGCGCAATCTGATCGTCAGTGGCATATTCTGCGGCATAACGAACAAGGCTGGATTCAAAGAACAGGCGAAGCTGCTCGAAATGGGCAATACCGCCGGGCTGGGTCAGAAAGTCTTTCGCCATTCCCGACAATTCACTGATGATGGTATCGGCAGACGGCATGGTTACGCGGGCACGTTCACCGTTGTTAATCTGCACCAGCCCTTTACGCTTTAGCGCCGCCAGCGCTTCGCGCACCGAGGGGCGACCCACGTTGAAGAACTCCATCAGTTCGCGCTCGGAGGGTAACTGCTCTCCCTGGGCAAATTCCTTCCGACGGATCATCTGCTCCAGCTCTTCTTCCACCATATCAGACAGTTTTTTGCGCGCCAGCGGCCGACGGCGCAGGCTGCGACCAATGGTTTCATCAGAGTTTTCAGCTTTAAGATCAGTCGGTTTCATTGCAGTCCGGTGCCATTGAAGGAAAACAGTTCATCATAACACAGGAAATTAGAGGGGGCGAAAAGGGACCGAAAGCAAAACAGGCCCGTCGGGCCTGTTGGTTTATTTCACAACGCGCAGTGCGGGACGACCACCGCGTGGTGGTGGCTCGTCATCCGGATCGGTGTCATCATTATGATCGGGTTTATCGCCATCGATGACAGACATTACCGTGTCGCTTTCGCGTTCATCGGATGCCTCATCATCATTCAGGCTGGCAACCTCTTCATCATAAGCCGCTTCCGGCTCAAACATGGTGCCCGCACCGTTTTCACGGGCGTAGATAGCCAGCACAGCTGCCAGCGGCACGGAAACCTGACGCGGCACGCCGCCGAAGCGCGCATTAAAGCGCACTTCGTCGTTCGCCAGCTCCAGGTTACCCACTGCGCGTGGCGCAATATTCAGTACAATCTGTCCGTCGCGCGCGTATTCCATTGGAACCAGCACGCCCGGCAACGTCACATCCACAACCAGGTGCGGCGTGAGCTGGTTATCCAGCAGCCATTCATAGAAGGCGCGCAGCAGATACGGACGGCGTGGTGAAAGTTGTGACATTTCCACAGTCATTAGCCTCGGCCGAGACGCATTTCACGTTCCGGTTCAGTTAAAGATGCCAGGAAAGAGTCGCGTTCAAAGACGCGAGTCATATAGCCTTTCAGCTCTTTCGCGCCAGGGCCGCTGAACTCTACGCCCAGGGTTGGCAGACGCCACAGCAACGGAGCCAGGTAGCAATCGACCAGGCTGAACTCATCGCTCAGGAAGAAAGGCTTCTGACCAAAGACTGGCGCGATTGCCAGCAGCTCTTCACGCAGCTGTTTACGTGCAGCATCCGCTTCAGAAGAGGAACCGTTGACGATAACATTCATCAGCGAGTACCAGTCTTTCTCGATACGCTGCATGTACAGGCGGCTTTCACCACGCGCAACAGGATAAACAGGCATCAGCGGCGGATGCGGGAAACGCTCATCCAGGTATTCCATAATGATACGGGATTCCCACAGGGTCAGCTCGCGATCCACCAGCGTCGGTACGCTTTGGCTCGGGTTGAGATCGATCAGATCCTGAGGCGGGTTATCCTTTTCCACATGCTCGATCTCAAAACTGACACCCTTCTCGGCCAGCACGATACGAACCTGATGGCTATAAATGTCAGTAGGACCAGAAAACAGCGTCATTACCGAACGTTTGTTGGCAGCGACAGCCATGAAAACCTCCAGGTATATTCAGAATTTTTACTGCTACCAGCCCAACGGGGCCAGCCAGATGATGTATCGCCCATCCCAGAGAAGACACATTGTTCAAGAATCGAACAAAAATCGAGTATTCACCGATATTTGGGCAGAAAATTGGATGATAGTTTACCAGATTTTGATGGCTTTGTGGTGAGGGGATTCCGGAAATGTGGAAAAAGAGAAGATATATGAAATGTTACTGTGGATAACCTGCGCATTATCCATAAAAAAACCCGCCGAAGCGGGTTTTTCGCCAATCGTTCTGCGTAAGCAGAATGGATTAACGTTTGGAGAACTGTGGACGACGACGTGCTTTACGCAGACCCACTTTCTTACGTTCAACCTGACGAGCGTCACGAGTAACGAAGCCAGCTTTACGCAGTTCAGAACGCAGGGATTCGTCGTACTCCATCAGCGCGCGGGTGATACCGTGACGGATCGCACCTGCCTGACCGGAGATACCACCACCTTTAACGGTGATGTACAGATCCAGTTTTTCTACCATATCAACCAGTTCCAGCGGCTGGCGAACTACCATGCGGGCAGTTTCGCGACCGAAGTATTGTTCCAGAGAACGCTGGTTGATTACGATTTTACCACTGCCCGGTTTGATGAAAACGCGAGCTGCGGAACTTTTGCGGCGACCAGTGCCGTAGTATTGATTTTCAGCCATTGCCTATAATCCCGATTAGATGTCAAGAACTTGCGGTTGCTGTGCCGCGTGGTTGTGCTCGTTGCCTGCGTAAACTTTCAGTTTACGGAACATAGCACGACCCAGCGGGCCTTTTGGCAGCATGCCTTTAACCGCGATTTCAATCACACGCTCAGGACGGCGGGCAATCATCTCTTCAAAGGTCGCTTCTTTGATACCACCGATGTGGCCGGTGTGGTGGTAGTACATTTTGTCAGTACGCTTGTTGCCGGTAACAGCAACTTTGTCAGCGTTCAGAACGATGATGTAATCACCGGTATCAACGTGCGGAGTGTATTCCGCTTTATGCTTACCGCGCAGGCGACGAGCCAGTTCAGTAGCCAGACGGCCCAGAGTTTTACCGGTCGCGTCAACAACATACCAGTCGCGCTGTACGGTTTCTGGTTTAGCTGTAAAAGTTTTCATTAAAAGCTTACCCAAATAATAAGTTACACGTTGGTGAACACCCAAACGTTTAGTCAGTTGAGGTTCACACGACAAAGTCCGGCAAACCTACCCCTTCGAATAGCACATGCCGACACATAGAAAGTTTCGGGAAAAAAACCTTCTCGTAACGTGGGGTCGCAAGATTATAGAGAAGTTGAGGTCAAAGATCGACCCTTAAATGTGATTTGGAATGGGTTTTTCGGGGTCAGGTATTGTGCGGTCTGGTGCCCTCACCCCCAGCCCCTCTCCCACGGGGAGAGGGGAGCATTTATTATGGCATATGCTCACGCTTGAGGTACTCTTCGCTCTGCATCTCTTGCAGGCGCGACAGGCAGCGCTGGAACTCAAACTTCAGGCGCTCGCCCTGATAAACCTCATATAAAGGCACCTCGGCGCTGACCACCAGCTTAACGTGGCGCTCGTAAAACTCATCTACCAGCGCGATGAAGCGGCGCGCTTCGCTCTCCATGAGTGGGGTCATAACGGGCACATCCCACAACATAACGGTATGGAACAGACGCGAAAGTGCAATGTAGTCATGCTGGCTGCGGGCGTCCACGCAGAGCGTTGCAAACGAGACGGCCAGCGTCTGGTTTTCTACGCCAAGCGTCGGCAACGGACGATGATTAATCTCCAGCGCTGGCGCGTTATCCCGCGGCGCTCCCGCCAGCGCCAGCCACAGTTTATCCATCTCGCGGGCTGTGTCGGCGTTCAACG
The DNA here is from genome assembly GCF_050030335.1 of Enterobacter cloacae complex sp. 302F9. Taxonomy (NCBI): domain Bacteria; kingdom Pseudomonadati; phylum Pseudomonadota; class Gammaproteobacteria; order Enterobacterales; family Enterobacteriaceae; genus Enterobacter; species Enterobacter cloacae complex sp. 302F9. Next base: position 4,270,977 of record NZ_JBLGUC010000001.1, read on the forward strand.
GCGAAAGCCACAGGTGTGCCTGCGTTAATGTGCGCAGTCGATAATCGACGCCGGCATCGACGTTCATGATGTCGCAGTGCTGTTTGATAGCATCAATGGCCGGCAGGAAACGCGCCCGCTGGAGACCATTGCGATAAAGCTCATCCGGCGGGATATTGGAGGTCGCCACCAGAGTGATCCCACGCGCAAACAGCGCTTTCATGAGGCCCCCCAACAGCATGGCATCCGTAATATCGGAAACGAAGAACTCGTCGAAGCAGAGCACGTCCGTTTCCGCCTTAAAGCGATCGGCCACAATGTCCAGCGGGTCGGTTTCGCCCTGGAGCGCCGTCAGCTCTTCATGGACCCGCAGCATAAAACGGTGAAAGTGCAGGCGCTGCTTACGCGTGCCGGGCAGGCTCTGGTAGAACATGTCCATCAGCCAGGTCTTACCCCGCCCAACGCCGCCCCACATATATAAGCCACGAACCGGTGCGTTTACCGTGGGCTCTTTTTTGCCCAGTAAACGGCCGAATGCCGCCTTCAGCCCACTGCTCTGCACCGCATCGGCGGGTTTCGCCAGAAGTTCCTGATAAATCGTGTCCAGGCGGTTAACCGCTTCACGCTGGACATCATCCGGCTGGTGTGTGCCCTCGCTCAGGGCCAGTTGGTAACGCGATGAAGGGGACAGGTTTTGCATGATGTTGTTGTTATTCCTTTAGTTAAACCTCACCAGCGCGCGTGGCTGATGAAAAAAAGGCCGTTCTACACTACGCGATGATGCGTCAGGATTCCACTTCTGCGGAAATAGCGGTTATAGTGGCATAATCAGGCACAGGCAGGAGCCGAGCCAACACCCTACGGAACAACAAGACAACGGGAGAAGTTCATGACCTGGGAATATGCGCTAATCGGTTTAGTCGTCGGCATCATCATTGGTGCTGTGGCCATGCGTTTCGGTAACCGCAAATTGCGTCAGCAGCAGTCACTGCAATACGAACTGGAAAAGAACAAAGCCGAACTGGAAGAATATCGCGAAGAGCTGGTCAGCCACTTTGCCCGTAGCGCTGAGCTGCTGGACAACATGGCGACAGATTATCGCCAGCTCTACCAGCACATGGCAAAAAGCTCCAGCAGCCTGCTGCCGGAAATGACCGCGGAGACCAACCCCTTCCGCAATCGTCTGGCTGATTCTGAAGCCGGTAACGATCAGGCTCCGGTTCAGATGCCACGCGACTATTCAGACGGCGCGTCCGGCCTGCTGCGCGGTGGCGTAAAACGCGATTAATCGCACAACCTGAATAAATTTTACGGGCGCACCTTATGCGCCCATCCTTTCTTCCCGTCCCCAGCTATTATTTAGTCAAACACCTCATTGTTCAGCGGTTGAAAATTCAATAACATCAAGATGTTTTTGGGGCCGTTCTTTTTCATTCCAGGATACGAGAGTCAGCATCAATGAAGAAAAAAAACCAGCTGTTGAGCGCCTTAGCGTTAAGTGTCGGGTTATCTCTCTCGGCGTCCTTCCCCGCCAGTGCGGCACTGCCTTCGCAGGTGCCTGGACAAGAAGCCATTCCCAGCCTTGCGCCGATGCTTGAAAAAGTCCTGCCTGCGGTAGTCAGCGTTCAGGTGGAAGGGACGGCACGCCAAAGCCAGCGTATTCCTGAAGAGCTGAAGAAATATTTTGGCGAAGACGCGCCGGATCAGCAGGCTCAGCCGTTTGAAGGCCTGGGCTCAGGGGTGATTATCGACGCGGCTAAGGGCTATATCCTGACCAATAACCACGTGATCAGCCAGGCCGATAAAATCAGCGTTCAGCTGAACGATGGTCGGGAGTTTGACGCCAAACTGATCGGCGGTGACGATCAGAGTGATATCGCCCTGCTACAGGTGCAAAACCCCAGCAACCTGACCCAGATCGCCATTGCAGATTCCGATAAGCTGCGCGTCGGTGATTTTGCCGTCGCGGTCGGTAACCCGTTCGGTTTAGGCCAGACCGCCACCTCCGGGATTGTCTCCGCCCTGGGGCGCAGCGGCCTGAATCTCGAAGGGCTGGAAAACTTCATCCAGACCGATGCCTCCATCAACCGGGGCAACTCCGGCGGTGCGCTGCTTAATCTGAACGGCGAGCTGATCGGCATCAACACCGCTATCCTCGCGCCAGGCGGCGGCAGCATCGGGATTGGTTTTGCCATTCCGAGTAACATGGCGAAAACCCTGTCTCAACAGCTGATTCAATTTGGCGAGGTTAAGCGCGGTCTGCTGGGCATCAAAGGCATGGAGATGAGCGCCGATATCGCCAAAGCCTTTAAGCTCAACGTCCAGCGCGGGGCGTTTGTCAGCGAAGTGCTGCCCAACTCAGGCTCTGCAAAAGCGGGCGTGAAATCCGGCGACATTATTGTCAGCCTGAACGATAAACCGCTGAGCAGCTTCGCTGAATTACGGTCACGTATTGCCACCACGGAGCCGGGCGCTAAAGTGAAGCTGGGCCTGATCCGTGAGGGCAAACCGCTGACCGTGGAAGTGACGCTGGACAAGAGCACCTCCTCTTCCGCCAGCGCAGAACAGATCTCCCCTGCTCTACAGGGCGCTACGCTGAGCGACGGTCAGCTTAAAAACGGCACGAAAGGCATTACCGTCACTACCGTTGAGAAGAGCAGCCCGGCCGCGCAGGCAGGTTTACATCAGGACGACGTGATCGTGGGCGTGAACCGCACTCGCGTGCAGTCTATTGCCGAAATGCGTAAGGTGCTGGAGAGTAAACCGGCGGTCATTGCCCTGCAAATTATCCGTGGCAACGACACCCTCTACATTTTACTGCGTTAACCATTTGCGACTCCGGACATCGCCGCTGCGTGTGATGTCCGGATAACTCATGTTATGCTGCAAACCGTTCCTATTTTAACGACACACGCATCATGCTTTTAAAGCTCTTTCGTTCAATTGTCATTGGTTTGATCGTTGCCGGTCTGCTGCTGGTGGCTATGCCATCTTTACGCCAGTTCAACAAACTGTCGGCTCCTCAGTTCGACAGCACGGATGAAACGCCTGCGACGTACAATCAGGCGGTACGCCGTGCCGCCCCCGCCGTGGTTAACGTCTATAACCGCGGGCTTAACAGTTCCGCTCATAACCAGCTGGAGATCCGCACGCTCGGTTCCGGTGTGATCATGGATGACCGGGGCTACATCATCACCAATAAACACGTCATTAACGATGCCGACCAGATTATCGTCGCCTTGCAGGATGGCCGCGTGTTTGAAGCCCTGCTGGTGGGGTCGGACAGCCTGACCGATCTGGCGGTGCTGAAGATCAACGCCACGGGCGGTCTGCCGACTATCCCGATTAATCGCAAACGCACGCCGCACATCGGCGATGTGGTGCTGGCGATCGGTAACCCGTACAACCTGGGCCAGACCATCACTCAGGGGATCATCAGCGCGACCGGTCGAATCGGCCTGAACCCGTCAGGGCGGCAGAACTTCCTGCAAACCGATGCCTCAATCAACCACGGTAACTCCGGCGGTGCGCTGGTGAACTCTCTGGGCGAACTGATGGGCATTAACACCCTCTCGTTCGACAAGAGCAACGACGGCGAAACGCCGGAAGGGATTGGCTTTGCCATTCCGTTCCAGCTGGCGACCAAGATCATGGACAAGCTGATCCGTGATGGCCGCGTGATCCGTGGCTACATCGGTATTGGCGGGCGTGAAATCGCGCCGATGCATACGCAGGGCGGTGGTATCGATCAGATCCAGGGGATTGTGGTCAACGAAGTGGCGCCTGGCGGCCCGGCGGCCAACGCAGGTATCCAGGTGAACGACGTTATCCTTTCCGTCAACGGTACGCCAGCGGTCTCTGCGCTGGAAACCATGGACCAGGTGGCTGAGATTCGCCCGGGCTCCATCATCCCTGTTGAAGTCATGCGTAATGACAAGAAGCTGACGATTCAGGTCACCATCCAGGAATACCCGGCCACTAACTGACGGGCATAAAAAAACGGAGCTTAACGCTCCGTTTTTTTTACCGGGATAAGATCACTTGTTAACGAATTCTTCGCCCAGCGTAATGTCTTTCTTCAGCGTATCCAGCATGCCTTCCATCGCGTTTTGCTCAAACGCGCTCAGCGTGCCGATAGACTTACGCTCTTCAACACCGTTTTTACCCAGCAGCAGCGGCTGAGAGAAGAAGCGCGCGTGTTCACCGTCGCCTTCAACATAGGCGCATTCAACAACGCCTTTTTCGCCCTGCAACGCGCGAACCAGAGACAGGCCGAAACGTGCCGCCGCCTGGCCCATAGACAGGGTTGCAGAACCGCCACCCGCCTTCGCTTCCACCACTTCGGTGCCTGCGTTCTGAATACGTTTGGTCAGGTCAGCCACTTCCTGCTCGGTGAAGCTCACGCCCGGGATCTGCGACAGCAGAGGCAGGATGGTCACGCCAGAGTGACCGCCGATAACCGGCACTTCCACTTCCGTTGGCTGCTTGCCTTTCAGCTCAGCCACGAAGGTATTGGAGCGGATGATATCCAGCGTAGTTACGCCGAACAGTTTGTTCTTGTCGTAAACGCCCGCTTTCTTCAGCACTTCTGCTGCGATAGCAACGGTGGTGTTCACCGGGTTGGTGATGATCCCGATGCACGCTTTCGGGCAGGTTTCAGCAATCTGCTGAACCAGGTTTTTCACGATGCCCGCGTTGACGTTGAACAGGTCTGAACGATCCATACCCGGTTTACGCGCAACACCCGCGGAGATCAGCACCACGTCGGCACCCTGCAACGCAGGACGCGCATCTTCACCGGAGAAGCCTTTGATTTTCACAGCTGTCGGGATGTGGCTCAGGTCAACCGCCACACCTGGGGTTACCGGAGCAATATCGTACAGGGAGAGTTCTGAGCCTGAAGGCAGTTGGGTTTTCAGTAGTAGGGCAAGCGCCTGGCCGATACCACCAGCAGCGCCGAGGACTGCGACTTTCATCCTAAACTCCTTATTATGGTTAACTTAAGTATCTGTAACTCCGTTGCGGCGACCATAATTCAGCACGTCATTAATTACAATTTTCATCGCTAAAGAATTTGAGGTCGCACGTCTTTCGCCTTCACCTGAATACTATCGGGATGTAGGCAACAACGAATTAAGAGGGGGTTACAATACACCCTGCCACGCCACCAAAACAACATCATTTTGATAACATTTAATTTACTTTTAAGCTTATTTGCGCGGCGTGACCCAGGCATGTTTTCCGATAACGAAATCTGATAAAATCTCTCCCTTTCATAACATTATTTCAGCCTGGTGCCAGGTAGATAATTTGCATAAAAATTCATCCACATGCATAATAATGTTGTTTCTATCGTCATATTCCGGGTGACTTATGCGAAGCTCGTCTAAGCAAGAAGAATTAGTGAAGGCGTTTAAAGCGCTACTCAAAGAAGAGAAATTCAGTTCTCAGGGAGAAATTGTTCAGGCGTTGCAGGAACAAGGCTTCGACAACATCAACCAGTCGAAGGTCTCTCGTATGTTAACCAAGTTTGGAGCGGTGCGTACGCGCAACGCCAAAATGGAAATGGTTTATTGCCTGCCTGCTGAACTTGGCGTGCCAACGACCTCCAGCCCGCTGAAAAACCTGGTTCTGGACATCGACTACAACGATGCCGTGGTCGTGATCCACACCAGCCCGGGCGCAGCCCAGCTGATTGCCCGCCTGCTGGACTCGCTGGGTAAAGCAGAGGGGATCCTCGGAACTATCGCTGGCGATGACACCATTTTTACCACCCCGGCAAATGGTTTCTCGGTGAAAGACCTCTACGAAGCGATTCTGGTCCTGTTCGAACAGGAGCTGTAATTGTCTGCCCCGTAGCGCCTGGCTGCGGGGATCATTCTGCTCTTGCCTCGTTTTACCCTGCTTTTCTCTGCCTGCTACTTTTGCAAATAGTGCTTTTTACCGCCTGTTAACATTCATTCAGTGAATGATATGCCGCAAAATCGCACTAAAAATCAAATTGTCCTATCCCTTTGATTTACATAATAAAAAACCACAAACCTCGCATTGTGACGCCCTTTTTTATGCATTCTCGTTATAAAAAATGAATTTTTTAACGCGTAATAACAGACGAAACCATTAGTCTGGTATTAATTTTTTGCGTGATTAGTGTATACTTGATTTTGTGATGAGGGTCACAGAACAAAGACCCCAGTAAAATAATTGACGAGGTAAATAATCATGAAAATTAAAACCACTGTAGCTGCCCTGAGCGTACTGTCAGTCCTGTCATTCGGTGCGTTTGCAGCCGACACCATCAATGCTGAACAGGCACAATCCCGTCAGGCTATCGGGACTGTTTCTGTTGGCGCCATCGGTACGTCTCCGATGGACATGCACGAAATGCTGAACAAAAAAGCGGAAGAACAGGGTGCGTCATCCTATCGCATCATCGAAGCGCGCAGTGGCGACCACTGGCACGCTACCGCAGAACTGTACAAATAAACCCTCGTCGTATCTCATCATACGACTTGCCCCTGACCTCCCGGTCAGGGGCTTTTTTATCACTGGCGCACGTTGAAACGCAGTTGCCCTTCCAGCTCCTCCTCCGCTTCATCAAACAATAAAATCAATGCACCAAAGCGTCTGCGTAGTTTTTCAGGCAGATGGGTAAATTCGATTTCCAGCGGTAACGGCAGACGATCGCCGGTAACCACATCCCACAGCATATCAAGATTGCTTACGCTGCCCCGCTCCAGGTCGAACGCCCGAATAAACTCGCGATAGAAGTCTTCCTGACTCTCAATTTCGTCAAAATCAAAGGTATAAATTTTCATTGCCAGCCACCCGGTACAGGCGGGCGGCAAATGCCGCCCTGTCTATTATAATCCCCCGATATGCAGGGTTTTGACTTCCAGAAACTCCTCCAGCCCCAGCACGGACCCTTCGCGGCCCAGCCCGGACTCTTTTACGCCCCCAAACGGACCCAGCTCGGTCGAGACCGCACATTCATTAATTCCGATCATGCCGCTCTCAATGGCCTGCGAGACGCGGAACACGCGCGAGAGATTCTGGGTATAAAAGTAGGCTGCCAGCCCGTAAGGCGTATTGTTAGCGCGCATAACCACTTCGTCTTCCGACGTGAAGCGGAAGCAAGCGGCAACGGGACCAAAGGTCTCCTCTTCTGCCAGCTTCATGCCTTCATGGCAGTCACCGAGTACGGTTGGCATCCAGAAGTTGCCGCCAAGTTCGTGCGGTTTACCCCCAGCCAGCACCGTGGCGCCCTTCGCTACCGCATCTTCGACGTGCTCACGGACTTTTTCGACAGCCGAAGGCTCAATCAGCGGGCCGACAACGACGCCCTCGTCCAGACCGTTACCCACCTTCAGCGCCTTCACCGCATCGGCAAGTTGATTGACAAACTTGTCATAGACCGTCTCCTGAATATAGAAACGGTTTACGCTGACGCAGACCTGCCCGGCGTTACGGAACTTATTGGCAATGGCGCCTTTGACGGCGGCCTCAATATCCGCGTCCTCGAAAACGATATATGGCGCATTACCGCCCAGCTCCATCGATACCTTTTTCATGGTCTCTGCGGAATTGCGAACCAGCGTTTTCCCGACGGCGGTTGATCCGGTAAACGAGATTTTGCGCACGTCATGGCTGGCCATAATGGCGTCACTAATTTCTGAGGTGCTCCCCGCGACCGCATTCAGCACACCATCCGGCACACCGGCCTGCTTCGCCAGCGTCAGCAGCGCAAAGGCGCTCAGCGGCGTGTTGTTTGCAGGCTTGATGACGCCGGTACATCCTGCTGCCAGCGCCGGGCCGAGCTTACGGGTGAGCATGGCCATCGGGAAATTCCATGGCGTGATAGCAGCAACCACCCCGACAGGTTCACGAGTGGCCAGAATACGGGAGCCGGGTTTAACCGGAGGAATGATTTCACCGTTGGCGCGCTTAGCCTGCTCCGCAAACCACTGAATGAAGCTGGCAGCGTAGTCCACCTCACCTTCAGCCTCTTTCAGCGGCTTGCCCTGCTCGGTAGTCATCAGCCGCCCGAGCCAGCTTTTGTTCTCGATAATCAGTTCATACCAGCGATAGAGGATCGTGGAGCGCTCTTTTGCCGTTTTTGCGCGCCATGCGGGAAAGGCCTTCGTCGCGGCCGCAATGGCCTCTTCGGTTTCGGCTTTCCCTGCTTTCGCCACTTTCGCGACCACCTCACCCGTGGCCGGGTTTAGCACATCAAACGTGGTGTCGAGTGTTTTCCAGATACCGTTGACCAGATACCCGGTCTGAAAAAGAATACTGTCCTGAAGAGCCTGGGTTGTCATGTGTCCTCCCTTCCTGAATGTTTGAACCTGCAAGAATAAGTATAGCCACAAAAAAACCGACGCTTTTGGCGTCGGTTTTCTCTTCATTAGCTGTCTGTCAGCGCATTCTGGTAGCGGTGCAGCATAAACACCAGCCTCTCTACCGGCTCGGTAACCTGCGGCGGCGCTTCCCAGATCCGCAGTTTCTCCTGGTAGATATCCAGTTCCTCCAGCAGTTGCTTAAAGTAGCGGCGACGTTTGTCATCACTGGATGCCGATATCACATGGTCCGCCGTTCGCCGTAGCTGGCGGTGGTAGGCGGACAAATCGTCGTTGATCGGCACTGGCGCGTTCCGCAGACGCTGGTGCGCGATAATCATGGTTAACGCCAGGCGGAAGCGGGCGACATCGCCCGGGAATTTATTCAACAACAGGAACAGCTGCTGATAGAGCGCCGGCAGGTGGTTCTCCTTACGCCGCGCGGTGTTGGTAGTCAATGACGATACGGCGGCCGACACAAACTGATTCAGCAGCACACGCCCTGTCCGCGCCTGAGAGTTATCCCGCACCAGCAGGATCACCATCATCGCCAGGAAACAGCCCACCAGCTGACCTAATGCGCTATCCAGGAACTGGCTGAAATGGAAGGTCATCGGGTTATCCAGCACGATGATGTTAATCGTGCTCGCCAGCGCACCCAACGATCCCAGACGGCGTTTTTGTACCTCAATCCCGATAAAGAACGCCATCACCGCCAGGCTGATGCAGAGCAAAAGCATGCTTTGCTGCGTCGAGGGAATAATCACCAGGAAGTAGAGCGCACCAATGGGTAACGCCGCAATGGTGCCGTACAGAAAATCGATAGCAACCATGCGCGGGTTGGGCAGACGCATCGCCAGCGCGGTGACGACGGCAATCATCACCATCGCGCCGCTGCCGGACGTCCAGCCGGTCCACAGCCAGAACAGCGTGCCGAGTATACAAGCCAGGGTGGTACGCCAGAAATTAACCATCGCATGGTGGCGTTCGGCGGACTCCGGTTTGATCACCACTTCGCCCTGCAATACCTCTTCTTCCGCCGCACTGATTTTGGTGTTGCTAATCACGCCGCGTTTCAGGAGCAGGTAGCGCGTTGCGGCGCCAACCCAGGTATAAATGGTGACTGGCGTATCCCGTTCTCCTGTCCAGGCAATCACACGACGCATGCGTTTAAGCTGTCGATGCACGTCCTGCACCGTCTCCACGGGCTCATCAAACAGTTCGCGGAAAGTATCCGTTACCACTTCGGGGCGGGTGTTCTGAATCAGGTAGGTTTCACACGCCTGGGTGATCAGCGTTAACGAGACGGTATTGATCGCTTTCAGACGACGATTGGCCCGCTCCCAGCGGGAAGACTCCATGTTGAGATTACTGCGCATCCCTTCCAGCGCCTGCGTGCGGCGCACCAGCGCGCTCCAGGCCTTGTCGACCTCTTCGCTGTCGCCGTGCTTAATGCACAGCTGCATGAGCTGGTACTGGGCAACAATCAGCGCGTCCAGCTCACGATCGACTTCCTGCTTGATGGATCGCGGAGAGAAGAGCAGATCTGCGACAATCGCGCAGACGATACCAATGACAATCTCGCTACAACGTTCCACGGCGAACTGCGGAGCAAGCAGCGGTTCACTCTGAATGGTGATGATAATAATCAGCGCGGTATACCCCGCCAGACCCCAGGCGTACGAGTTCTCTACCTTCACCAGCGAAGAGACCCAGGTGCAAAAACCTGCCCAGATACAGCACACAATCAGCATCAGCAGCGGCGTGCGGATCATCAGGATGATAATGGTCAGGGCGGCGATACAGCCGATAAAGGTGCCGATAATACGCAGCATCCCGCGATAGCGAATTGCCCCGGAGTAAGGTTCGCCACCCGCCGCGAAGGCAGGACCGGCGGCGACGATCGCGGCGGTCAGAACGGCCCAGCGCGGCGTTTCAAGCTGGAAATGGAAGCCAACAAACAGCGCCAGCACAATGGCGCATGCCAGCTTCACGGCGAAGCGGATGTGCTGGCTGGCGATGGAAAAAATGCCCATAGCGATCAACCAAACTCGCGCAGGCGATGGGCGATTTGACGGAAGATAGAATCCTGGCTGGCATCACGGTCTTTTTCACCCGTGATCACCACCGTCGCGGTGGTGCCTGCGGGCCAGAGGTTGCTCTGCTGCTCATCCAGACGAATGCGTACCGGTACGCGCTGCGCCAGGCGAACCCACTCGAGGTTAGAATCGACGGTCGCCATCCCTTTTGTATCATTGGTACTGCTGGAGTTGGTCACCCCCGCGGCCACGCTGTCCACGGTTCCCTTCAGGACCCGGTTGCTGCCGAGCGGCGTGATTTCGGCGCGATAGCCCGGACGCACGCCTTCCAGCTTGGTCTCTTCCATATAGGCGAGGACGTAGAAGGAGTTCTGTTTCACCAGCGCCACGGCAGTTGAGCCGCGCGTGATAAACTCACCCGCATAGACGTTGAGGTTGGTCACCCAGCCATCGGACGGGGCGCGGATAACGGTACGTTCCAGATCGAGCTTCGCCAGATCGCGCGTCGCCTGCGCTTTTGCCAGCTGATGCAGCACGGTTTGCAGCACGTTATTAGACTGGTCAATCTCTTCCCGGGACATAGCCTGGATGCCCAGCTTGTTACGGCGACCTGCTTCACGGCGTTTTTCAGCGGCCAGCGCGTTGTAATACGCCACGTCGGCTTCCGCTTCTTCCAGCGCTTTTTGATAGCGCGGCTGGTCGATGGTGAACAGCACCTGATCTTTTTTCACCAGTTGGTTATCGTGGACGTTGACCGCCGTAATGAGACCGGCGACATCGGGCGCTATCGCGACCACCTCCGCGCTGAAACGCGCATCGCGCGTCCACGGGGATTCGGTGTAATAAACCCAGGCGCGAAAAATAGCGATGAACGCCAGGATGACCAGCGCCATAGTGATGGCAGTGCGGGAGATTTTTCTTGTTAGCGTTTTCACATCAACCTCAGACAAACATGCGCGATATTAAATAGAACAGGCAGCAATACAGCGCGGTATTGAACAATGCAGGATGCCAGACGAAATCATAAATCCCGGTAGGGACCAGCACCTTGCGCACCAGCCAGAAGATCGCCAGTGATAAAAGAAGCTCGAAAAATATCGGTGGGAACGACAAACCGAACACCACGATAACGGGAAACAGACTCATGTTGACCTTGATTAAAGAGAGTGCAGGTTACTGGATTTTTAAGCTCGCGCCGCCGCAGGAGAGCATGAATTGCCGGGCGAGAGTGGCGCAGCCGTTATGTAATTAATAATATATTAACGTAACTGTTATGCTGTTATCTATCATATGTGATCTAAATCACTTTTAAGCCAGAGTGAATAATGGAACGTCTAAAACGCATGTCCGTCTTTGCGAAAGTGGTTGAGCAAGGCTCTTTTACCGCCGCAGCACGTCAGCTACAAATGAGCGTCTCATCCATTAGCCAGACAGTGTCAAAACTGGAAGATGAGCTCCAGGTGAAGCTGCTCAACCGCAGCACCCGCAGCATCGGGCTGACGGAAGCGGGTAAAATTTACTATCAGGGCTGCCGTCGAATGCTGCATGAGGTGCAGGATGTTCACGAGCAGCTCTATGCCTTTAACAACACGCCTATCGGCACGCTGCGTATCGGGTGTTCTTCAACTATGGCACAAAATGTTCTCGCTGCCATGACGGCGGAAATGCTGAAAGAGTATCCCGGTTTAACCGTTAATCTGGTAACGGGCATTCCGGCCCCGGATCTGATTGCCGATGGGTTAGACGTGGTGATCCGCGTTGGCGCGTTGCAGGACTCAAGCCTGTTCTCGCGTCGACTGGGCAGCATGCCGATGGTGGTCTGCGCGTCGAAAAGCTATCTGGCACAGTATGGCGTGCCGGAAAAACCTGCCGACCTGAGCAACCACTCGTGGCTGGAATACAGCGTTCGGCCAGATAACGAATTTGAACTGATCGCGCCGGAAGGGCTTTCCACTAAACTGCTGCCTGAAGGCCGCTTCGTCACCAACGATCCGATGACGATCTCACGCTGGCTGGTGGCCGGAGCCGGGATCGCCTACGTACCGCTGATGTGGGTGATCAATGAGATCAACAGCGGCGTACTGGAGATCCTCTTCCCGCGTTACCAGTCCGATCCACGTCCGGTCTACGCTCTCTATACCGAGAAGGACAAACTGCCTCTCAAAGTACAGGTGTGTATTAACTATCTGACCGAGTATTTTGTCGAAGTGGCGGAGCTGTTTCAGGGGATGCGCGGCAGAAGAAAGGAGTAATAAAGTAATCGCTATAATCATATCTGGCATGAATATTCCCCGGATGGCACTCACATTCATCCAGGAATATTTCCGCCCTCCTCTCAGGAATGGCTAATTGACACTCCCGCCACCCGCCATTTACCTTATAAGCAGTCTGAACATCAGACTGTTATATATTTGTTACCAATATGAATAATAAAATGTATTTCGCAGGATGACGTTAAACAAGGAAAAGAGATGAATATATTCGAACAAACACCGCCTTCACGCAGGCGCTATGGACTCGCCGCGTTCATCGGTTTAATTGCAGGGATCGTCTCCGCTTTTGTCAAATGGGGAGCCGAAGTGCCACTTCCGCCACGCAGTCCCACCGATTTATTCACCGGCGCATGCGGACCTGAGCAATTAATAAGAGCCGCAAGCCAGATTGACTGCTCCCGCAATTTTTTAAACCCTCCCTATGTATTTTTACGCGACTGGCTGGGCGTTGCTGATCCTAACGCAGCCGTTTATACATTTGCCGGACATATATTTAACTGGGTCGGTGTGACCCATATTATTTTCTCAATCGTCTTCGCTGTTGGGTATTGCGTTGTTGCGGAAGTCTTTCCGAAAATTAAACTCTGGCAGGGTTTGCTGGCGGGTGCGTTAGCCCAGCTTTTTGTGCATATGATCTCCTTCCCGCTGATGGGTCTGACGCCACCGCTGCTTGAGTTGCCGTGGTATGAACACGTGTCAGAGATCGTGGGGCATCTGGTCTGGTTCTGGTCGATCGAAATCATTCGTCGTGACTTGCGTAACCGCATTACTCACGAGCCTGATCCAGAGATACCGCTGGGTAACTTACGTTAAAAAAAAGGCGCTACATCTGTAGCGCCTTTTTTAAGCATCCTAAGATCAGGCCGTGCCGCCCACCGTCAGATTATCCACTTTCAACGTAGGCTGACCGACGCCCACAGGCAGGCTCTGGCCCTCTTTGCCGCAAACGCCCACGCCGTTATCCAGTTTCAGGTCGTTACCGACCATGGAAATCTGCTGCATGGCCTCAATGCCGGAGCCAATCAGGGTTGCGCCCTTCACCGCTTTGGTCACTTTGCCCTTCTCAATCAGATACGCCTCTGAGGTAGAGAAGACAAATTTGCCGGAGGTGATATCCACCTGACCGCCGCCAAAGTTTGGCGCGAAGATACCGTAATCAACGGATTCGATAATCTCCTGCGGCGTGGACTGGCCCGGCAGCATGTAAGTATTGGTCATGCGGGGCATCGGCAGATGTGCGTAGGATTCACGACGGCCGTTACCCGTCGGCGCAACGCCCATCAGGCGCGCGTTAAGCTTGTCCTGCATGTAGCCTTTCAGTACGCCGTTTTCGATCAGCACGTTGTACTGACCCGGCGTACCTTCATCGTCGATAGAAATCGAGCCGCGACGGTCGAGCATGGTGCCATCATCCACCACGGTACACAGCTCTGAGGAGACAAGCTGCCCCATCTGACCGCTGAATACGGACGTCCCGCGACGGTTGAAATCACCTTCCAGGCCGTGACCGACCGCTTCGTGCAGCAGCACGCCCGGCCAGCCTGCGCCCAGTACCACCGGCAACGTACCGGCGGGTGCAGCCACGGCAGACAGGTTGACCAGCGCCATGCGCACGGCTTCTTTTGCCCATGCATTCGCACGGGCTTCGCCGTCGACATCACCCAGGAACCAGTCATAACCAAAACGACCACCGCCACCGCTGGAGCCGCGCTCGCGCTTACCGTCGTCTTCAACCTGCACGCTGATAGAGAGACGCACCAGCGGGCGAACATCCGCCGCCAGGGTACCGTCCGTCGCTGCCACCAGGATCAGTTCATAAACCCCGGTCAGGCTGGCAGAGACTTCCTGCACGCGTTTATCCGCCGCGCGAGCCACTTTGTCCACGCGACGCAGGATGTCCAGCTTCTCCTCGCGGCTCATGCTTTGCAGCGGGTCGATGCTGGTATAGAGCGCAGCGTGCTGCACTTCACCCAGCGTTTTCACCCGTCCGTCGCCCGTATCGCGCACAATGGTTCGCGCCGCCTGCGCGCTCTGCTCCAGCGCGGCCAGGCTTATCTGGTCTGCATAGGCAAAACCGGTTTTTTCGCCGCTGACGGCGCGCACGCCGACGCCCTGGTCAATGTTATAAGAGCCATCTTTAATGATGCTGTCTTCTAAAACCCAGGATTCGTGATAGCTCGACTGGAAATAGAGATCGCCGTAGTCGAGGCGGCGTTCGGTCAGTTGACCAAGAATGGAGAACAGGTCCTGATGGCTCAGGCCGTTCGCTGCGAGCAAATGTTCACTTACCAGGTTCAGACTCATCTATTGCTACTCGTTCGTTGCCGCCAGTGGCGGTATAAAGATCGTATTTATTGAGAGTGAGGCAATTACCTGCCCACGTCAAATCATTGCTGTGCTTCTTTGCGCGGCTGGCGCAGCACCTCATTAATCTGTGGTTTATCAACCGGCCCGGTAATGCGATAGCGCAGAATCGAGACTTTGCTCCAGAGCGGCCCCAGCACTTTACTGGCCGCAAACACCGCCGCCCCGACAATAGGATTGACCACAAAGGCTGCCGCAACGCCCACGCTTGCGGAAATCTCCGGCGCCACCACGGCTTCCATATCCAGCTCGCGGCGCACGAGATCCACTGACCCTTTCATCGCGATATCCGCTTCCAGGCCGTCCACCAGCGTGTCGTCGGTGTGCAGAACGCCGTCTTTGATCCACGCCGTGCTGCGAATGGAATCGTAGTAGAAACCTTCGCTGAAGGTGTCGCTAAAGTCGAAGCGCAGCTTGCGCAGCAGCGCGTCAAAACTCAGCAGACGCAGGATCTGCCCGGCGCGCCCCGTGCTCACATCGGCAATCTCCCCCTTACCGAAGTGGGTTTTCAGGATGCCGTTAAGCGAAGCTTCATCGGGTGTCCATGGCGCTGCGCGCCAGTGCAGATCGTAATTCACATCGAAGGACGATCCGCGAAGCGGCGTGCTAATGCCGAAGAAGTTAGCTGCGGCGTCCAGCTTGTTGCCTTTAATATCGCCTTTCAGCGAGGTGCGCTGTTCACCCGGTTTGTTCACCCATTCGCCAGCGGCAGTCATGCGGCCAAAGCCGGTATCCACCAGCCCACCAGAGAGGCTCAGCGTATTGCCCTGAATAGCAAAATCACCGTCGATACGGCCATATTTTTGCCCCCACAGCCAGCACTCCGCACAGCGCAACTGGAGATCGGGCCAGCCGCTGAAATCCACGCGCGACCTCCCACTGCCACTGACAGGAGAAGCGCTTGTCGACTCTGCTTTAGACGCCGTAAAGGTCGGATTGTAATAGAGATAACGGATAGCCGCCTGCCATGGCGCGTGATCGCGCATGGTCAACGAACCGTTAATCTCACGCCCCTGCGCCTCGACCTTTGAGCCGTTTACCGTCGGCCGGGAGACAATACTCAGGTTGTTCCACTGCTGCCCGCCCAGCGTCAGCGCAGGCGTGCGCAAGGTAATGGACTGTGGGAACTGCGCCGTTTGGTCGACGTTTTGCCCGACACCTTTCTGGAACAGTGCCAGCCACTCTGCGCCATCCATCGGCGGGAGATTCAGTTCAACGCCCGCCTGCTCCGGCAGCGGCGGCGTGGTACGGCTGTCCGTCGTCCAGATCGCTCTGTCCAGCGTCAGCTTGCGGTTAAGCAGCCAGCGGCTGTTGAAGTGGTTTGTTCCACCAGCGTTTCCGGTTAAATCGAAGCTGTTAAGGTTGCCCGCAACCTTAACATTGACGGGCAATGCTTCACCGCTTTTCTTATTCAGCGGCGCGGGAAGTTGGCTGCTGAGGTTTTTCAGATCGCCCGTAATGTCGACGTTATAGCGCGCACCGGCATGATAAGGCAGGTCGATGGCGACCTTGCCATTCCATGACACCGCGCCGTCCACCGCATTCTCAATCGGCTTCGGCAGAACATCCATGCGTGACGGCTGCCAGTTCGCGTCCATATTGACCGCCACCTGGTAGGCTTTATCGCCCTCGGTGGTGGAGAAATCGATATTGACGGGTTGATTGAACCAGGTCGCTTTCAGCGGCTCACTTTTCAGCGTGCCGTTAACAAAGCTGAACTGACCGCTGAGGTTTTTCAGCGTGCTGTCCAGCGGCTTGATATAGAGGCTGTTGTTATTAAGGCTAACGTCGCCTTTGGCGGTGGTCATTTCACCGTCCAGCGGGATATCCAGATGTAAGCGAGCATTCACATCGCCATCTAACTGCAACTGCTGAAGGGTGGCTGCCAGGGAGTCATTCAGCGGCGTATCTTCAAAGTACGGGCCAACCACTTTACCTGGCCCCTTAATATCCGCATCAATCAGCAGTTTCTCTTTGGAGTAATCCGGGATGTTTGCCGTCAGGTTGCTTGCCGTTACGCCGCCCAGCGCAACGCTGTCCGTCTTCATCCACAGGCCGTCATTCAGGAAGTTGAGTTCAATATCCAGATTCTTCAGCGCCGGCCAGTCCGGCTGGAAGGCATAGGTGGCGTTGCGTAGAGGCACCAGAACCTGGAACTGGCCTTCGTTGTGCTTATACGGGAACAGGTGCGGGTTGCCGCCGTAGACCAGCGTGGCGTTATCCGCCTGGCCGCCCTGAATAGCGCCGCTGAGATAGTCCACCAGCGCTTTCCCCATCAGGTTTTCCGGGAAGTAGCGCCACGCCTGCGAACCGTCATCCGTGCTGATGCCCGCCAGAATACCCAACCACGGCTCATCGCCTTCAGGCTGTAGATAACGGAAATTACCGCGGGCATGTACCGCTTTGGCTTTCACATCGATATCGCGGCCATCGAGCTGAAAACCTTTGTCATTCTTCAGCCAGTTGAGGGTGGCATTTCCCTTTTCGATCTCCAGTGGCGCACGGAAGACCGTTTCGTACGGCATTTTCGCGTCCTGCATTTCTGCCGTCAGCCTGCCGTTTTCCACGCTTCCTTCCAGTTTACCGCTGAAGTGTTCAGCACCCGGCAGCAGTTTCCACTGTTTCCAGGCGAGATTTTTCCATGCCGCCTGAAAACGCGTCTTTTCCGTGGCCTGGAGCGGAATATCCAGCGCCAGCCGGTTTATCTGCCCGCTCGGCTGCGTCGCCAGCCAGATTTCGCCCAGCTCCGGGGAGAGTTTTGCGGCCATTGAACGCAGCCCTTCGATCGCCGTCAGATCCAGGTTACTGGCGCGAATACGCAGCTCGTCGCTGCGTTTACCGTTTATCCCGCCGACGTCCTGCTCCGGCATCCACGCCAGCGTCAGCGCGCCGCGCGGCCAGGGTTTGTTATCCATGGAGATGCGCGTATCCGGAATAGCGAACTGCCAGCCGCCTTTATCCTGCGTCACGTGTGCGGTGAGGTTATCCACGGAAAGTTGATGCTGATGGTTTTCCCCCTTCCAGCTCGCGCCCCCCTGCTTAAGCCAGATATCGCCGCTGGCGAACGCCCCGTTCGTCAGGGTCATCCAGCCTTCCAGGCTGAAGCGCGCGGTTTCCAGCTGCATATTCTGCTGTAGCCACTCACCGAGCCACGGCTTCACATCCACGTCGTCTGCCTGTAGCCACACCCTGCCGTTGTTCAGCAGGCCATTGTCGTCGCGCAGATCCATCCGCACCTGCATAACGCCGTGCTGCCCGTTCAGGCTGGAGAGATTCACCTGCCCCTCGGCGCGGTGGCGATCTTTCCCGTTAAGCCAGGTCAGCTGTGGGATCGCCAGCTCAGCGCGCTGCCCGGAAAGGGTAATAAAGCTCACTTCGCTGTCGCGCAGATCGAAATGATCGAACTGGCGGAGGAAGAGATCGCTAAAGCGGTTGGCTTCCAGACCCTGATTATTATCACCGCCCGTCAGCGGAGTATTGGTCAGAAACTGAAGTTGATAAAAGGTGAGATCGCGAAACTGCCAGCGCAGATGCAGCAGGCTTTGCCAGACATCCAGCGCCAGGGTGACGCGTTTGATTTTGAGGTGGCCGCCATCTTTCAGGCTGGCGCGGATATCGCGCGCATCAAGCGTCGGGCCAAAGTTCTGCCAGCTTGCCTCGATATGGCTCACGTCCACCGGCAGGCCGGTGGCGGATTCGATTTTTGCCAGGATCTGCGGCCGCCAGCTGTCCAGATGCGGCAAGGCGAGACGCAGCCCGCTCACGAGCAACGCGACAATCACGACCAGCGTTGCCCCTGTAAGCAGTAAAATCCCCGGCAATCGCCTCACGCGTCTCTCCTTGTCAGCCTTAAATCTCGCAGCGAACTGCGTTTACATCATGACGACGTCAAACTGCTCCTGGTTATAGAGCGGCTCAATTTGCACTTTTACCTGTTTGCCGACAAAGATTTCCACTTCTGCCAGCGCGTGCGACTCTTCCCCTTTCAGGGCCTCCGCCACCGCAGGGGAAGCATAGACCAGAAAACGGTCTGAGTCGTAGGCATGATGGACACGGACAATCTCACGCATGATCTCGTAGCAGACCGTCTCCACCGTCTTTACCGTTCCGCGTCCATGGCAGGTTGGACACTCATTACACAGGACATGTTCCACGCTTTCGCGGGTCCGTTTCCGGGTCATTTCCACCAGACCGAGCTGCGAGAAGCCATTGATGCTGGTTTTCACGCGGTCCTTACTCAGCGCCTGCTCCAGTGAGTGCAGCACGCGACGGCGGTGATCTTCATTGTTCATATCGATAAAGTCGATGATGATAATGCCGCCCAGATTACGCAGACGAAGCTGACGCGCGATGGCCTGCGTCGCTTCTATGTTGGTGTTGAAGATGGTGTCATCGAGGTTGCGATGGCCGACAAACGCGCCGGTGTTGATGTCGACGGTGGTCATCGCTTCGGTTTGATCGATGATCAGATAGCCACCCGATTTCAGCTCAACCTTACGCTCCAGCGCACGCTGGATTTCGTTTTCAACGTCATAGAGGTCAAATATCGGCTGGCGTCCGGTGTAATGCTCCAGCAGCCCCGGCATTTCCGGGATGTACTCGGCGGTGAACTCCAGTAAGGCTTCATACGTCAGACGGGAGTCCACGCGGATGCGGTCAAGCTGGGCGTCGGCGAAATCACGTAATACGCGCTGAGCGAGCGCCAGCTCACCGTACAGCCTGTAGCGGGTCTGGTTGCGTTTTTTACGCTCCATCACTTTGGTCCAGACGCGCTTCAGGTAGGCCGCATCCGAGGCCAGATCTTCTTCGCTGATCCCTTCCGCCGCGGTACGGATAATAAACCCGCCCTGCTCATCGCAGTAGGCGCTGACCACCTTTTTCAGGCGCTCACGCTCGCTTTCGCTCTCAATACGCTGTGACACGCCGACGTGCGACGCCCCCGGCATAAAGACCAGATAGCGTGAAGGCAGGGTGATGTCGGTGGTCAGACGCGCGCCTTTGGTGCCAAGCGGATCTTTTACCACCTGTACCATCAGATCCTGGCCCTGACGCACCAGCTCAGAGATGTCGCGCACGGCAAATTGCTTTTGCTCTTCGCCTGCCACACATTCGGTGTGCGGCATGATATCGGAGGCATGTAAAAACGCCGCCTTATCGAGCCCAATATCTACAAAAGCCGCCTGCATACCCGGCAGGACACGACTGACACGACCTTTGTAGATATTGCCTACGATTCCGCGTCGCGCTTCACGCTCAATATGAATTTCCTGGAGAATGCCACCATCAATGTAGGCCACACGGGTTTCCGATGGCGTTACGTTTACCAACAATTCAGCCGTCATAATTATCCCTTCCCTCACGCAGTGAGTTAAAATTGCTCAGCAACTCATACGTTTCCACCAGCGGTAAGCCGACTACGGCGTGATAGCTGCCATTTATCTTCCTGACAAAACAGCCACCCAACCCTTGAATACCGTATGCACCTGCTTTATCCATAGGTTCACCGCTGGCGATATAGCCGGCGATCTCCTCGTCGGTGAGGACTCTGAACGTCACTTCCGTTACCACAAGGCAATCCAGAACGTACTGGCTATCTGCCAGCGCTACCGCCGTCATCACCTGATGGGTTTGTCCGGACATATTACGCAGCATCCGCGCCGCATGGTCTGCGTCGCGGGGTTTCTCAAGCACCTCACCATTGAGAATAACGATGGTATCCGCACCCAGCACCGGTAAGTCACGCGGCACGCATGCCACGCCCGCCTGCGCTTTTTCACGCGCCAGACGAGAGACATACTGCTGAGCGCTTTCACCCTCAGCACGTTTTTCTTCGATACCGGTAACGATGCGTTCGAAGGAGACACCCAACTGCGCGAGCAGTTCCTGGCGACGCGGAGAACCGGAGGCAAGATACAAAGACGTCATAGAAACCTTTTATTGCACGGCAAACTGCTGGCGAATTTTACGCATCAGCAGGAACAGCCACGGCCAGAGCACACCGTTTACTACACTACTCCAGAACACTTCCGGTCGGAAAGAGACGTTGATCACTAAAAACTCTGCCCAGAAAACAACGATATCCGCAGCGAGCGACAACAACATCACTACCAGCGCCTGTTGCCAGAGCGCAAGGTTACGAAAGAGCTGGAATTTGAGTGCGACGAGATACGCAATAATGCTCATGGATAAGGCGCGGACGCCAAGCGTAGAGCCACTGATAAGATCCAGTATGGCACCCATCACAAAACCTGTGCCGACATTTACGCGGTGCGGCAGGGCAAGGATCCAGTAGAGCAAAATGAGCAATACCCAGTTTGGCCGGAAAACAAGAATGTCGTCCGGCCAGGGCATAATTTGCAGCAACAGTGCAACGAGGAATGAGAGCCAGATTACCCAGCGCCCCTGGCTACGATAACTGGCCACTACTGCCCTCCACCCGAGACTTGCGGCGGTGGGGGCGCATCCGGCAGCGGCTGCGTTAACCCCGTCGCCGGAGCCGGTACGGGTGCAGGTGGTCCCATCGCATCCGGCGCAGGCAGCACCTGCGGCATCATCTGCATCAGGCGTTCGTTGGCCACGCGATGCACATCTTCCGGGGTCATCGGGTTAGCGCCGTTACGATCGGCGCCCCACAGCAGCAACAGGTAGCGCAAACGCTGCAAGCCGGCCGTTGGACGCGCCTGAATCACGGTGTAGGCACGCTGAGTGTCGAGCTTCACGGAAGAGACAACCGCAACCGGGTAGCCCTCAGGGAAACGACCGCCCAGACCGGACGTCACCAGCACGTCGCCCACGCGGATATCCGTGTTGGCAGGCAGGTGTTCCAGTTGCAGATCGTCCGTGCAGCCATTACCGGCGGCAATCACGCGAATATCGTTACGCAGCACCTGAATCGGCAGTGCATGGGTGGCATCGCAAATCAGCAACACGCGGCTGGTCAGTTTGGCAACCGCCACAACCTGGCCCACGACGCCCTTATCGCTGATGACAGGCTGACCTTCGTATACGCCGTTCACGCTGCCTTTATCAATCACCACCTGATCGCTGTACGGATCGTTTACGGTGGAGATTACCTGGGTGACCATTTTCTGTTCATCCTGGCGCAGCGGCGAGCCGAGCAGTTCGCGCAGACGGGCGTTTTCCTGCTTATATTGCCCCAGCATCAGCAGCTCGCTATTTTTCAGCAGCAGTTCCTGGCGTAACGCACGGTTTTCGAGTTCGAGCTGGTCACGCGATGAGAGCGTTTGCGACACGGAGTCGAGCAGTTCACGGGGACCATTTGAAATAAAGTAGAAAGGACTGACGGCGGTATCCATGTACGTTCGGATCTGGCTGAACGTACCGAGGCGGCTATCGGCAATAATGACCCCGAGCGCAACCAGAACCGCCAGGATCAGGCGAAACTGTAGCGACGGGCCACGGCTAAAAATTGGCTTCATAGGCTATGCGTATTCTCGCGTCAGAGAGAAAGGGTAGCAAATTGCTACCCTCTCACACCCGACTACTCTTCGCTAAACAAGTCGCCGCCGTGCATGTCGATCATTTCCAGCGCCTTGCCACCACCACGGGCGACGCAAGTCAGTGGATCTTCTGCAACTACGACAGGAATACCTGTCTCTTCCATTAACAGGCGGTCGAGGTTACGCAGCAGCGCACCACCACCGGTCAGAACCATACCGCGCTCGGAGATATCGGAAGCCAGCTCTGGCGGGCACTGTTCCAGCGCAACCATCACCGCGCTCACGATGCCGGTCAGCGGCTCCTGCAACGCTTCCAGGATTTCGTTGGAGTTCAGGGTGAATCCGCGTGGCACGCCTTCAGCCAGGTTACGACCGCGAACTTCGATCTCGCGTACTTCATCACCCGGATAGGCAGAACCGATTTCATGCTTGATGCGCTCTGCGGTTGCTTCACCGATCAGAGAGCCGTAGTTACGGCGAACGTAATTGATGATGGCTTCGTCGAAACGGTCGCCGCCGATACGCACGGAAGAGGAGTACACCACACCGTTCAGGGAGATAACGGCCACTTCAGTGGTACCGCCACCGATATCCACCACCATAGAACCGGTAGCCTCAGAAACCGGCAGACCCGCACCAATTGCCGCAGCCATCGGTTCTTCAATCAGGAACACTTCACGCGCACCGGCACCCTGAGCGGATTCACGGATCGCACGGCGTTCAACCTGGGTTGCGCCAACCGGCACACACACCAGCACGCGCGGGCTTGGGCGCATGAAGCTGTTGCTGTGAACCTGCTTGATGAAGTGCTGAAGCATTTTTTCGGTCACGAAGAAGTCAGCAATAACGCCGTCTTTCATAGGGCGGATCGCGGCGATGTTGCCCGGCGTACGGCCCAGCATCTGCTTCGCATCATGACCTACTGCGGCCACGCTTTTTGGCGAGCCGGCACGATCCTGACGAATGGCCACAACGGAAGGCTCATTCAATACGATGCCTTGTCCTTTTACATAAATAAGGGTATTCGCGGTACCCAGGTCAATGGACAGGTCATTGGAAAACATGCCACGAAATTTTTTCAACATACTAAGGGATAATCCTGAAAGCTGGGGCGGAAAACAAAATCCGCTTACTTTACCAACCACACGCAGCAGCGACAAGGCGCAAAAATCGTCTGCTACGGTGAAAATTAGTGCAGCACGTTTCCTTTGTTACAAATTCATCCCCTGAATCCCTCAGGGCTGAGTAAACAGCAGCGTCCCTCACTTTCACTTGTAACCCACTAAAGGTCGTTCACTGGCTTTTATGCTCGTCTTACTCAAAGCTACAGGCGCGATATTCTACGTGAAAACAAAGTAAACGGCAGGTCAAACAGAGTATCTTTGCAAATATTTTTTCACATTGGTGTCAAGCGGCTGAGAGGCGGCAAAAAAATCCCCCTGACCGCCCGTCACGCCGCGCTCTGTCAACATCTGCCATTCACTACGTGAACGTACGCCTGTGGCAAATACTTGCGTTTGCGTTCCTTTGCACGCTTCCACCAGGCTTTGTACCAGCAGCTGGTTTTCCGTGCGTTTTTCAATATTCCTTACCAGACCCGGATGCAGCTTCAATAATTCAACATCCAGCTCTTTGATCCAGCGGGTGCTCACCAGCGTCAAACCCGCCTGGGTTACCGCCACGCGAGCCCCAAGCGCATTGATTAAACGCACTACCGGGCGCAACCGGCTGATGTGTTGACCTACATCTGCCTCTGCAAGTTCAAAAATAATGCGTTTGCGTTGCGATTTTTCGCATTGCATTAATGTGTCACGTAACCAGCGCTGGAAACGCGGACGGATCAGCGATTCGACGGTCACCTGTAAAGCCAGATTTTCTTCAGGCCAGTACGATAAAAACGGAATGAGACGGGTGATTTGCTGACGGTCATACTCTTCGGACAATCCGAATTGCAACACCATGGGCAGATATTCCGCGGAGATAACCTCTTCAGTGCCATCAAAAATACGGCACATCAGCTCACGATGATGAACATGACCATTCTTCATGACCGCCGGTTTTTGATAGATGCGCGGTCCGCCCCGGCTCAGCATCTGTTCAATCAGGGTTCGCCAGCGCACGTTGCCGCGCCCTTTCTCCGGCAGCGTATCATCATAGACTGCCCAGCCGTTCGCCCCCTGCAATACGGCGTTACGCGTGGCCGCTTCCGCATGTTCCATCACCTGCTCCGTCGACTGACCGCCGCGCCAGGCACAGATGCCCATATGCACCATATCGTCTCTGTCGAGCATTTTGCTCTGGGGCAGCGCATCGACGGCTTTCAGCAGCTGGCTGGCGATACTCTCGGACTCCTTTAAGGTGCGATGCGGCAGCAAGACGGCAAAATCGCTGCGGTGGTAGCGTGCCAGTAACGCGCCGGGGTAGCGCATAATAAAGGTGGACAGCAGGTTAATCAGCGTAAAGAGGTTCTCTTCCGCCACGCGCTGACCCCAGGTATCACGGAGCAGATCGAAGTCGGGCAGGCGAATCATCATTACCACGCCATGCGTACCCACCTTTTCGGGGTCATCAAGAAGGGTAGCCAGCTGATTATCAAAAAAGAGACGGTTGTTGAGGCCCGTTTTGTTATCCTGCGCGGCGTAAGAGCGAATCAATGTGTCCATACGGCTACGCTGATCGCTGGCAAACTGGATTTCGGAGAGCAACACGTCCAGGGCGCTACTGGTGCGTGATGGCCATTCATAAACCGATCCCCGCACCTGTGGACCCCGTTCGCCATTCAGTATCCGCACGGAGCGTGTTTCCAGCAGCTCCTGGCCGGAAAGTTGACGACGCTGCCAGCGAACGGCGAGGAAAATCAGCAGTACGATAAAGGCAACGGCGATGGTTAAGGGCGCGGTGGTCATAAGCGAGCGTAAATAGTTGCTCATCGGATCCTGGTACATCAGATGAATTGTCATACCCGGATGTTTAAGTGAATTAACCGTGACGTTCCGATACTGATCTACCGTGCCGGCAGGACGATAGCTGCCCTGGCGGGTATGGCTGAAAACGGTCTGCTTCCCCTGTTTAATGTCGATCTGCACGATATCCACAGGCACCATTAACTCATCCAGCTCACGCGAAAGCGCCGGGAAGGAGGTTGCAATCAGGCGAGTGTCGATAACCGATGCAACCGATTCAACCCGGTTAACCAGCTTATCCTGGATGGCATTGTAAAAGCTCAGCGAGCAGCCGATTAGCGTGACAAATATGGTCAGCCCCGTCAGCAAGGTGATAAAAGCTGAGAACTTCGTCGTTAATCGCATCCTTGAGATTACTCCGTGGGTTGAAGGGGGGGGCAAGTGAGCACTAACTTGCATTTCAAATGCGGCATACTACCAAACCTGGCGTATCTGGCAATTTATTGCGTTAAATCGGCACTGCGTTTCATTGAGCGAGTATAGTCATCAGAACATATTTTCCCATCATCAAACCTAGTGAGGACCCAGTATGCAGGCTTTGATCTTAGAACAGCAGGACGGCAAAACCGTTGCCTCAGTGCAAGCCATCGAGGAGAGCCGCCTGCCGGAGGGCGACGTGACCGTAGATATCGACTGGTCCAGCCTGAACTATAAGGATGCGCTGGCCATTACGGGAAAAGGTAAAATCATCCGAAATTTCCCGATGGTGCCAGGAATCGACTTTGCAGGCCGCGTACATACCAGTGAAGATCCACGTTTTCACGCCGGACAGCAGGTGCTGCTCACCGGCTGGGGCGTAGGTGAAAACCACTGGGGCGGACTGGCAGCGCAGGCGCGCGTAAAAGGTGACTGGCTGGTCCCGATGCCGAAAGGCCTGGACGGTCGTAAGGCGATGATCATCGGCACGGCAGGTTTCACCGCCATGCTGTGCGTGATGGCGCTGGAAGAGGCCGGGATCCGCCCTGACTCTGGCGAAATTGTCGTCACCGGCGCCAGCGGCGGCGTGGGCAGCACGGCCGTCACGCTGCTGCACAAGCTGGGGTATCAGGTCGCTGCCGTCTCAGGCCGCGAAAGTACGCATGATTATCTACGTCAGTTGGGCGCAAGCCGTATTCTGAGCCGCGACGAATTCGCCGAGACCCGCCCGCTGGAAAAACAGGTCTGGGCTGGCGCAGTAGATACCGTCGGCGACAAAGTGCTGGCGAAGGTGCTGGCGCAAATGAATTACGGCGGCTGCGTGGCGGCCTGTGGTCTGGCGGGCGGTTTTGCCCTGCCGACGACGGTGATGCCATTTATTCTGCGTAACGTGCGTCTTCAGGGTGTCGATTCGGTCATGACCCCAGCCGAGCGGCGAGCTGAGGCCTGGGAACGTCTGGTGCAGGATCTGCCAGCCTCATTCTTTGACCAGAGCGCCACTGAGATTACCCTGAGCCAGGCGCCAGAGTTCGCCAGTAAAATCATGGACAATCAGTTCCACGGTCGTGCGCTGGTTAAAATCGCCTAATCTTCAAATTTTCGTGACATATTCGCGCTAACCCTCCTCCTCCGTCATGCTTAGAAAAACGCCTGACGGAGGATGCCATGAAAACCCGAAAACTGACGGAAGCCGACGTAACGTCTGAATCTGTCTTTATGCTACAGCGCCGCCAGATCCTGAAAATGCTTGGCATCAGCGCCACCGCCCTGACGCTCACCCCTGCGGCCCATGCCGATCTGCTCGACTGGTTTAAGGGCAACGATCGCCCGAAAGCCCCCTCCGGCGCACCGCTTAACTTCACCAAACCGGCGCAGTGGCAGAATAAACTGGCGCTGACGCCGGAAGATAAAGTCACCGGCTATAACAACTTCTATGAGTTTGGTCTCGATAAGGCCGATCCTGCCGCCAACGCCGGGAGCATGAAAACCGATCCCTGGACGCTGAAGATAGATGGCGAGGTGGCAAAACCGCTGACGCTGGATCATCATGACCTCACCACCCGCTTCCCACTTGAAGAGCGCATTTACCGTATGCGCTGTGTGGAAGCCTGGTCGATGGTGGTGCCGTGGGTAGGTTTCCCTTTGCATAAACTGCTGGCGCTGGTTGAGCCCACCAGCAACGCGAAGTATGTTTCCTTCCAGACGCGCTACGCCCCGGACGAGATGCCAGGCCAGAAGGATCGGTTTATCGGCGGCGGGCTGGAGTATCCCTACGTTGAAGGTTTACGTCTCGACGAAGCCATGCATCCGCTTACGCTGCTCACCGTCGGGGTTTATGGCAAAGCGCTACCGCCGCAAAACGGGGCGCCCATTCGCCTGACCGTACCGTGGAAATACGGTTTCAAGGGCATCAAATCGATCGTCAGCATTAAGCTCACCCGTGAACGCCCCCCCACCACCTGGAACCTGGCAGCGCCTGACGAGTATGGTTTTTTTGCCAACGTTAACCCGCACGTTGACCATCCGCGCTGGTCGCAGGCAACGGAACGTTTTATCGGCTCCGGCGGCGCGCTGGATGTTAAACGCCAGCCAACGCTGCTGTTTAACGGCTATGCGGATGAGGTGGCATCCCTCTACCGTGGGCTGAATTTACGGGAGAACTTCTAAGTGCGTTTAACGGCAAAGCAGATAACCTGGCTGAAGGTACTCCTGC
This sequence comes from Enterobacter cloacae complex sp. 302F9, assembly GCF_050030335.1. Taxonomy (NCBI): domain Bacteria; kingdom Pseudomonadati; phylum Pseudomonadota; class Gammaproteobacteria; order Enterobacterales; family Enterobacteriaceae; genus Enterobacter; species Enterobacter cloacae complex sp. 302F9. Next base: position 4,299,020 of record NZ_JBLGUC010000001.1, read on the forward strand.
ATTTAGCCGGATTGCTCCCCTTTATCTGGCTCTTCTGGGCAGCCAGCCAGGGACAGTTCAGTGCCGATCCGGCGAAAGATATTCAGCATTTTACGGGTCGGATGGCTCTGAAATTTTTGCTGGCGACCTTGCTCGTCTCACCGCTGGCGCGCTACGCTAAACAGCCATTATTGATACGCACCCGTCGGCTTTTAGGGCTATGGTGTTTTGCCTGGGCGACGCTGCATCTCACCAGCTACGCCCTGCTGGAACTGGGCATTAACAACCTGGCACTCCTTGGCAGCGAACTGGTGACGCGTCCCTATCTGACGCTGGGTATCGTAAGCTGGCTGGTTTTACTGGCGCTGACGCTGACATCCACGCAGTATGCGCAGCGAAAACTGGGTCGACGCTGGCAACTGCTGCACAACTTCGTCTATCTTGTCGCGATCCTCGCCCCGATTCATTACCTGTGGTCGGTGAAGATTTTATCCCCTCAGCCGGTCATCTACGCCCTGCTGGCCCTGGCCCTTTTAGCGTGGCGTTACAAGAAGTTCCGCCAGTGGTTGCGATAGTTCACGAAACTGTGCGTTTTCCCGCAGATTATTTATCAACCGCGAATCTTTTTCGGATAGCGGTTGATAATCTTCCCTGATAAGACCAGTATTTAGCTGCCAAATGCTACGAAATCGTTATAATGTGCGACTTCGGTTTTCCGGACAGGGGTTTTAGGCCTCTGAAAGGGTGACAATTGCGCTTTGAGGGTATATGTTGTTTTTTACCCGAAAATCGCAGGAGATAGCGGCACAATGGCTGACAAATTCCAAATTTTAGTATTGAACGGTCCGAACCTGAACATGCTCGGCACCCGTGAGCCAGAGAAGTACGGCACGCTGACATTGAGCGAAATTGTTAACCGTCTGAGTACGGAAGCAGCCTCGCTGAATGTGGATTTGGACCATTTTCAGTCAAACGCGGAGTACGCAATCATCGACCGTATTCATCAGGCTAAAGACACTGTGGACTATATCCTGATCAATCCGGCCGCGTTTACGCACACCAGTGTTGCTATACGCGACGCACTGCTCGCGGTGAGTATCCCGTTTATCGAGATCCACCTGAGTAACGTGCACGCCCGAGAGCCGTTCCGCCACCATTCCTACCTGTCAGATATCGCCGCTGGCGTGATTTGTGGGCTGGGTGCAGACGGCTATTCATACGCTTTACAGACAGCGGTAAAACGCTTGTCACAATCACACTAAACAAGAGTACGGAACCCACTCATGGATATTCGTAAGATTAAAAAACTGATCGAGCTGGTTGAAGAATCAGGCATCTCCGAACTGGAAATTTCTGAAGGCGAAGAGTCTGTACGCATCAGCCGTGCAGCCCCGGCCGCTAGCTTCCCGGTAATGCAGCAAGCTTACGCTGCGCCAGTGCAGCAGCCTGCGCTCTCCGCAGCCGTTGCACCAGTGGCAGCAGAAGCGGCACCTGCGGCTGCAACAGAAATCAGTGGTCACATCGTACGTTCCCCAATGGTTGGTACTTTCTACCGCACCCCGAGCCCGGACGCGAAGGCGTTCATCGAAGTGGGTCAGAAAGTCAACGTAGGCGATACCCTGTGCATCGTTGAAGCCATGAAAATGATGAACCAGATCGAAGCAGACAAATCAGGTACTGTGAAAGCGATCCTGGTCGAAAGTGGTCAGCCGGTAGAATTTGACGAGCCGCTGGTCGTCATCGAGTAACGAGGCGAACATGCTGGATAAAATTGTTATCGCCAACCGTGGCGAGATTGCACTGCGTATTCTTCGTGCCTGTAAAGAACTGGGCATCAAGACCGTGGCCGTGCACTCAAGCGCGGATCGCGATTTAAAACACGTATTGCTGGCGGATGAGACGGTCTGTATCGGTCCGGCTCCGTCCGTAAAAAGCTATCTGAACATCCCGGCGATCATCAGCGCCGCCGAAATCACTGGCGCGGTCGCGATTCACCCGGGTTATGGTTTCCTCTCTGAGAACGCCAACTTTGCTGAGCAGGTTGAACGCTCTGGCTTTATCTTCATTGGCCCGAAAGCCGACACCATTCGCCTGATGGGTGACAAAGTGTCTGCCATCACCGCGATGAAAAAAGCCGGCGTGCCAACCGTACCGGGCTCTGACGGCCCGCTGACCGACGATATGGATGCTAACCGCGCCCATGCTAAACGCATTGGTTACCCGGTGATCATCAAAGCGTCCGGCGGCGGCGGCGGTCGCGGTATGCGCGTTGTACGCAGCGATGCTGAACTGGCGCAGTCCATCTCCATGACCAAAGCGGAAGCGAAAGCGGCTTTCAGTAATGACATGGTGTACATGGAAAAATACCTGGAAAACCCACGCCACATCGAAATTCAGGTGCTGGCTGACGGTCAGGGCAACGCGATCTATCTGGCAGAACGTGACTGCTCCATGCAGCGTCGTCACCAGAAAGTGGTCGAAGAAGCGCCAGCGCCGGGCATTACGCCTGAACTGCGTCGCTACATCGGTGAGCGTTGCGCCAAAGCGTGTGTCGATATCGGCTATCGCGGGGCGGGTACCTTTGAGTTCCTGTTCGAAAACGGCGAGTTCTACTTCATTGAGATGAACACCCGTATTCAGGTTGAACACCCGGTTACCGAAATGATCACCGGCGTTGACCTGATCAAAGAACAGCTGCGTATCGCAGCCGGTCAGCCGCTGTCCATCAAACAGGAAGAAGTTGTGGTTAAAGGCCATGCGGTAGAGTGCCGTATCAACGCCGAAGACCCGAATACCTTCCTGCCAAGCCCGGGTAAAATCACGCGTTTCCACGCGCCGGGTGGCTTTGGTGTGCGCTGGGAGTCCCATATCTACGCCGGTTACACCGTACCGCCGTACTATGACTCAATGATTGGTAAGCTGATCTGCTACGGCGAAAACCGTGACGTGGCCATTGCCCGCATGAAGAACGCCCTTCAGGAGCTGATCATCGACGGGATCAAAACCAACGTTGATCTCCAGATGCGCATTATGAGCGACGAGCACTTCCAGAATGGTGGGACTAACATCCACTACCTGGAGAAAAAACTCGGTCTGAACGAGAAGTAAGAGACCAGTGTTGCTAAAAGGCCGGATTATCCGGCCTTTTTTATTTCTGGGGATCGCTAAGCCCCATCATGTACAATCCCCGCTTTCTTCATCCACAAGGGACAAAAAATGGACAAACGTTTTGTTCAGGCCCATAAAGAAGCGCGCTGGGCGCTGTGGCTGACCCTTCTCTATCTCGCCGCGTGGTTAGTAACTGCTTACTTACCTGATTCGGCGATTGGCATTACCGGCCTCCCGCACTGGTTTGAAATGGCCTGCCTGCTGCTGCCGCTGGTGTTTATCCTGCTGTGCTGGGCGATGGTGAAATTCATCTATCGCGATATATCACTGGAGGACGATGATGCAGCTTGAAGTCATTCTGCCCCTTATCGCTTACCTGTTCCTGGTGTTTGGCCTGTCGGTTTATGCGATGCGTAAACGTTCGACCGGCACCTTTCTGAACGAGTATTTCCTCGGGAGCCGCTCTATGGGTGGCGTCGTGCTGGCCATGACGCTGACCGCCACGTACATCAGCGCCAGCTCGTTTATCGGTGGCCCCGGCGCCGCTTATAAGTACGGGCTGGGCTGGGTACTGCTGGCCATGATCCAGCTGCCTGCCATCTGGCTCTCTCTGGGCATACTGGGTAAAAAGTTTGCCATTCTGGCCCGTCGCTACAATGCCGTAACGCTGAACGATATGCTGTTTGCCCGCTATCAGAGTCGCTTGCTGGTATGGCTGGCAAGCCTGAGTCTGCTGGTGGCGTTTATTGGCGCAATGACGGTGCAGTTTATCGGCGGGGCGCGACTGCTGGAGACGGCTGCCGGGATCCCCTATGAGACGGGCCTGGTCATTTTCGGTGTGAGTATCGCGCTGTATACCGCGTTTGGCGGGTTCCGCGCCAGCGTACTCAACGACACGATGCAGGGGATGGTGATGCTCATTGGCACCCTCGTTCTGCTGGTGGGTATCGTGCATGCCGCAGGGGGCCTGAGCCATGCGGTTGAAACCCTGGAAGCGATCGATCCGAAACTGGTCTCGCCGCAGGGGGCGGATGACATCCTCTCTCCAACCTTTATGACCTCGTTCTGGGTACTGGTGTGCTTTGGCGTGATTGGCCTGCCGCATACCGCCGTGCGCTGCATCTCATATAAAGACAGCAAAGCGGTGCACCGCGGGATCATTATCGGGACAATTGTGGTGGCGATCCTGATGTTCGGTATGCACCTGGCGGGTGCGCTGGGACGCGCGGTGATCCCTGACCTTACCGTACCGGATCTGGTCATTCCAACCCTGATGGTGAAAGTGCTTCCGCCGTTTGCCGCCGGGATTTTCCTCGCCGCACCCATGGCGGCCATTATGTCGACCATCAACGCTCAGTTGCTGCAAAGTTCCGCTACGATCATTAAAGATCTCTATCTGAATTTGCGCCCTGAACAGGTCGAAAATGAGCGACGCCTCAAGCGCATGTCGGCGGTGATTACCCTGGTGCTGGGGGCGTTGCTGCTGCTGGCCGCGTGGCGTCCACCGGAGATGATCATCTGGTTGAACCTGCTCGCCTTTGGTGGGCTGGAGGCCGTTTTCCTGTGGCCGCTGGTGCTGGGGCTCTACTGGGAACGCGCGAATGCCGCGGGTGCATTAAGCGGCATGATTGTCGGGGGCGTCCTGTATGCCGTTCTCGCCACGTTTAAAATTCAGTATCTGGGCTTCCATCCGATCGTGCCTTCGTTACTGGTAAGTTTACTGGCGTTTGTGGTGGGAAACCGTTTTGGTCGACCGGTGCCACAAACTGTCCTGATTTCTACTGACAAATAAAGAGTTTTGCCATGCCGTGGATCCAATTAAAACTGAACACAACCGGCGCGAACGCCGAAGAACTGAGTGATGCGCTGATGGAGGCCGGTTCGGTCTCTATCACCTTCCAGGACACGCATGACACGCCGGTCTTTGAGCCGCTGCCGGGCGAAACGCGCCTGTGGGGTGATACGGACGTTATCGGCCTGTTCGATGCAGAAACCGACATGAAAGAGGTCGTGGCGATTCTGGAAAACCATCCGCTGCTGGGCGTGGGTTTCGCGCATAAAATTGAACAGCTGGAAGACAAAGACTGGGAACGCGAGTGGATGGACAACTTCCATCCGATGCAGTTTGGTCCGCGTCTGTGGATCTGCCCAAGCTGGCGTGAAGTTCCCGATAAAAACGCCGTCAACGTGATGCTGGATCCGGGTCTGGCGTTCGGCACCGGCACCCACCCGACAACCTCCCTGTGCCTGCAATGGCTGGATGGCCTGGATCTGGAAGGCAAAACCGTGATCGACTTCGGTTGCGGATCCGGGATCCTTGCTATCGCGGCGCTGAAACTGGGCGCGGCAAAAGCCATCGGGATCGACATCGATCCGCAGGCGATTCAGGCCAGCCGTGATAACGCCGAGCGTAATGGCGTTTCCGATCGCCTTGAACTGTATTTGCCCGATGCACAGCCAGAGGCGATGAAAGCCGATGTTGTGGTCGCGAATATCCTGGCTGGCCCGTTACGCGAGCTGGCGCCGTTAATCAGCGTGCTGCCGGTTGAAGGCGGTCTGCTGGGCCTGTCCGGTATCCTTGCCAGCCAGGCAGACAGCGTCTGTGAAGCCTACGCCGATCTCTTCGCGCTCGACCCGGTGGTCGAAAAAGAAGAGTGGTGTCGCATCACCGGCCGTAAAAAATAAGCGTTTGGCGTGGTCGTCTGACCACGCCTTTTCCCTTCGGTTTTTTCTCCCGCCTTCTTCCTTTCTTCGATAAAATAACCGCACAAATCATAATGTTAATTGTTGATTTGGATAATAAAATTCACAGGAAGAATATGATGAAACACATTTCAGGCAAGGCAGCGCTGCTGGCGCTGAGCATGATTTCGGCTACGGCTTACGCATCACACTGGAGTTATCAGGGAGAAGGCTCACCGGAACACTGGGGCGAACTGGACGAGGCGTACAAGACGTGTAAAAGCGGAATGTATCAGTCGCCGGTCAACATAGATAACACGGTCAAAGCCCACATCTCTCCGCTGGAAACGCACTATATCGACGGCCCGGTCATTCTGACAAACAACGGCCATACTATCCAGGCAAGTGAAAATGCCGATACACGCGACAGCATCACGCTTGATAAACAGCGCTGGACGTTACAGCAGTTCCATTTCCATGCGCCATCCGAAAACACGGTGCACGGTAAAAAATACGCAATGGAAATGCATCTGGTCCATAAAAACGCTGACGGCGAACTGACGGTCGTTGCCGTTATGTTCGATCAGGGCGCGGCAAACACTGAACTGGATAAACTCTGGGGCGTGATGCCTGGACAGGTTGACCAGAACGTAACGATTAAGCCAACCCTCGATATGAATAAATTACTGCCCACGGATAAAACCTACTGGCGTTTTAGCGGCTCTCTGACCACGCCACCGTGTTCAGAAGGGGTGACATGGCTGGTGCTCAAGCACCCGCTGACCGTCTCTGCTGAACAGCTGCAAAAATTCACTAACACCATGCACCATGAAAACAGCCGCCCGGTTCAACCGCTTCATGGCCGTCTGGTTGTTGAATAAGTCGATTTTGTACGTTGATATCCTGTGCTGAAATGCGACGCAGATCGCAAAGAAGCGTCATAATCTGCTGCTTATAGCAGCAGATTATCCCGGACAATTGATCCATTTATTCAGAAATGATGAGAAGTTACGGGAAATTGTAAGCGCCCACAAAATGTTCATTTATTCATAACACAATGATTTAAATAGCGAATAATCTTATCCGAAAAGAATGACTGGCGATTCCTTGATCTACAACAGAGGATTGTTCAAAGTTTGGCCTTTCATCTCGTGCAAAAAATGCGTAATATACGCCGCCTTGCAGTCACAGTATGGTCATTTCTTAACTCATGCGCATCGGACACCACCAGCTCAGAAATCGCCTGATCGCAGCCCCAATGGCAGGTATTACCGACCGGCCGTTCAGGACGCTGTGCTACGAGATGGGAGCAGGATTAACCGTTTCCGAGATGATGTCGTCTAACCCGCAGGTTTGGGAAAGCGATAAGTCCCGCCTTCGGATGGTGCACGTGGATGAACCAGGTATCCGCACCGTGCAAATTGCCGGAAGCGTGCCTGAAGAGATGGCAGATGCCGCGCGTATTAACGTGGAAAGTGGCGCCCAGATTATTGATATCAATATGGGTTGCCCGGCCAAAAAGGTGAATCGCAAGCTTGCAGGTTCAGCCCCTCTGCAATACCCCGACCAGGTGAAGTCAATCCTGACGGCGGTTGTCAGCGCAGTGGACGTTCCTGTTACGTTGAAGATTCGCACGGGTTGGTCGCCGGAACACCGTAACTGCGTAGAGATTGCCCAACTGGCCGAAGACTGTGGCATTCAGGCCCTGACCATTCATGGACGCACTCGCGCCTGTTTGTTCAACGGTGAAGCTGAATACGACAGCATTCGGGCAGTTAAGCAGAAAGTTTCCATTCCGATTATCGCGAATGGCGACATTACTGACCCGCTTAAAGCCAGAGCTGTGCTCGACTATACGGGAGCTGATGCTCTGATGATAGGACGTGCCGCTCAGGGAAGACCCTGGATCTTTCGGGAAATCCAGCATTATCTGGACACTGGGGAGCTGCTTGCCCCGCTGCCTCTGGCAGAGGTCAAGCGCTTGCTTTGTTCGCATGTTCGGGAATTGCATGACCACTACGGCCAGGCAAAAGGGTACCGAATTGCGCGTAAACACGTCTCCTGGTATCTCCAGGAGCACGCTCCAAATGACCAGTTTCGGCGCACATTCAACGCCATTGAGGATGCCAGCGAACAGCTGGAGGCGTTGGAGGCATACTTCGAAAATCTTGCGTAATGAAATAAAGAGCTGACAGAACTATGTTCGAACAACGCGTAAATTCTGACGTACTGACCGTTTCTACCGTTAACTCTCAGGATCAGGTGACTCAAAAGCCCCTGCGTGACTCGGTTAAACAGGCACTGAAGAACTATTTTGCTCAACTGAACGGTCAGGATGTTAATGACCTGTATGAGCTGGTACTGGCTGAAGTTGAACAGCCACTGTTGGACATGGTGATGCAATACACCCGTGGTAATCAAACCCGCGCTGCCCTGATGATGGGCATCAACCGTGGTACCCTGCGTAAGAAACTGAAAAAATACGGCATGAACTGATACTAATCAGTTAAGTGTTTGTTTAAAAAGGCGCTACTCAGCATAGGGAAGCGCCTTTTTTATTAAATTGACTGCACCACTGACTGCACCTAATCACGAACATCATTAAACATACCTGAACAAAGCAGCGATCAAAGAGGGCTATGGCAGAAACAAAAAAGCAAATACTAAGGCAAGTCATGTTGAAGCTGGATGAGAGAATACAAATGTCCACGATCGCATTGTATTAGAAAATGTAAATACCCGGTGGACGCCACAGTCAAGTACTTTATGCAAGACCACCTTTACTCCAGCAGTAGTAAGCTTTAACAAGGTAACAAATTCCTCTGTTCTCCCATCCCAGTCTTCATTGACCAAGTGTTCCCCATTGCGCTCCAACGTGCATTTTTACTGATCATCTATCAGGATGGGCGAAGAGAACAAGCTAGGCTACGATAATCTCCCGTGCAATCAAATGTTAACTGCATGGCACTGATTAGAAAATTTAATTTATCCTTTGATTATAAAAAGATAATCATCCTATTTGATTTTTGATAGGTTGTGCCTATGAGAGTTATCAGACTATAGATTAGTAGTTTTTATTTACCTAATTGGTAAATTAATGCTAGAGTGAGGTTAGATTGGAAATCGGCTTCAGTAATAAAAAAATTAAAGAGCTTTGTGAAAACAGAGCTAAAGCTACTAAAAAGTTAGGTGCCGACTGCGCGAAAAAGCTATCTACGCGGTTGAGTGAATTGGAAGCTGCGGCTGATGTTAGCGAACTCGTTGCAGGCCACCCCCATCCTCTTATCGGAGATAGGGCTGGGGAGTTCGCTTTAGATTTAAGCGGTGGCTATCGCATAACCTTCTCTCCAAATCATGAACCTTGTCCAACGCTTCCTGATGGTGGGATAGACTGGGCAAAGGTGACTATCATTAGCATTGAATTTATCGGTGATTACCATGACTAATCTGAGTGCAAAATTTGCGCCAGACTGGGTTTCTCCTCCTGGCGATACAATTACAGACATAATTGAAGAAAAAGGCTGGAACCAGCAAGAACTAGCTGAGCGCCTTGGGATGTCTGAAAAACACTTAAGCCATTTGGTTAACGGCAAGGTCCCCTTGACGGATGACGTTGCGAGGAAGCTTGCTACCGTCTTAGGTAGCACTATTGGATTTTGGCTTTCACGAGAAGCAAAATTCAGGGAGCATCTTGCACGTCTTGAAGAGGAAAAGAAATGCATTGAGTGGGTGGATTGGCTCTCATGCCTTCCGGTTAAAGATCTAATGACTACCTCATCAATACCCAAAAGGCGTGTAGATGACAAAAATAAGCCATCTATAGTTAAAGATTGTCTGCAGTTCTTTGGTATTGCCACTCCAAATGAATGGGACAATTATTATTCAGGAATGCAAGTTGCGTTTCGCCGCTCTAGACAAGAACAGAGCGATATTGGTGCTATTTCAGCATGGCTTCGACTTGGCGAAATAGCAGCTGAAAATTATCATAACATACCAAAATATAACAGAGCACGCTTCGAAAAGTCGCTTTCAGAAATCAGAAAATTGACAACTGAAAGAGCTGAAATTTTTGAACCAATTATGAGGAAACTTCTCGACGAATCTGGCGTATTATTGGTACTTGTGCCCGCAATTCCTAAGGCACATGTTAGTGGTATTGCACGTTGGTTAACTCCTACTAAACCAATAATACAAATGTCGCTTTATGGAAAGACAAATGATCGCTTCTGGTTTACCTTTTTCCACGAAGCAGCGCATATTTTACTTCATGCAAATAATGCAGAGGAAAAAAAAGATGTTTTCCTTGATGACCCCTTATCAGCTAAAAGCGATGATCCAAAAGAGAAAGAGGCTGACAATTGGGCCGGTGAGTGGTTGATACCCGAAAAATACACCACTGAACTTATCAAATTAAGTCGAAAAGATGATGTACGACAATTTTCTAAAAAAATTGGAGTTCACCCAGGAATAGTTGTAGGGCGCTTGCAACATGACAAAATAATTCCCCCTTCATGGATGAATGATTTAAAACAGAGCTTTAGATTTGCAAAATAAAACCAACCCGGCTAAAGCCGGGTTTCGTTCTAGATTAGTTGTTCTGACGTTGTAAGCTCTTAAGCCCGAAGCCCGATTAATAGGATTTAATTAACTAGAAGTGCTCTATCAAATTCCATTAAAATTTCTAAGCCGAGATTTGTGACTGTCGCTCATATCGAAAGCAAAATCCTCATGCTCAGCCTGGAAAGTACCGAACGCCATTAGCGCAGATACCGCCGGGTCAATCTTGTTTGAGGATTTCTTTTTGTTGGGCTTGATGTTGGCGTTGGCGTCAGACTCCATCACCACGTTGCCAATCGCCCAGGCCAGAACCGGATCACCGCGATGGCGCACCATAAGATGATCCCGCCCGTTAAGTTCATGGCCCTCGCGACTAGCAATCTCTTCCAGGGCAGCGATAAGTAAAATTTTATTCATATGAGCCTCTATTGCTGATCTTCTGCATAAATCCCGGCAGAGATAATTGCGCCGCCAATTTCCCGTTGCCCATAAAGCAGGGGTACGGGATTACCGGAAGCTGTCGTATTAACGGGGCCACCAAACGCATAGGAAGGTTTGTTATCAGGCTCCTGCCGCATTCGCAGACCAGAGACCTGAGGGGAAAGCATTTGCACTACACCGCCAACGGCCATTGATGCGCCAACAAGGGCAACATTTAATGCTGCGCCCTTTCCTATGAGTGCCGCGCCAGCGGGGCCAAGAGCTATCCCTCCAGCAATTAATGCAGCGCCAAGAACAGCCTGAAACAGCCCTGCACGTTTACTACCACGGATTACCGGGATTATTCGCAGTTCATCACCTGGCCCAAGCGTCTCAAACTCTTCATGCCCAATATTCCGGCGGTCGCGGAATATGACAAAATCCAGGCCCTTTGCCCGAGCCTCGCGCAGGTATGCATCAAATCCATCAATGGTGTTAGATAGCGCCCTGAATACTTCATTGGCAGACGTTAACGCGCGGCGATGTGTCCTGCCAAATCGCTGAGCCATTGAGCCGCTGAGTTTTATCGTGGTTTTCATAGTAGTTAATACCTGTTGCATATTACCCCCTGTCAGATACCGTTAAATGTCGCCAACCGTTGTTTGTGGTTGTCGCTCATATCGAAAGCAAAATCCTCATGCTCGGCCTGGAAGGTGCCGAACGCCATCAGCGCAGATACCGCCGGGTCTATCTTGTTGGAGGATTTCTTTTTGTTGGGCTTGATATTGGCATTGGCGTCGGACTCCATCACCACGTTTCCAATCGCCCAGGCCAGAACCGGATCGCCACGATGGCGCACCACCTTGCGGTTAACAAAAACCTCAAAGGATTTCGCTACCGGGCTGAATTTCAGATAGGTTTGCGGGAACGGCTCCACATCGAGGCCAGCCCCCTGCAACTGAGTGCGCAAGTGTGTGGCGTTCCACGTATCAAAGCCCACCAGCCGGATATTGAAGGTTTCAGCGTCACGCAGGATATCGTCACGGATGCGGTCATAGTCGATACAGTCGCCGGGTGTGGTGCGTATCCAGCCCGCTTTCACCCACTGGCGGTAGATTGCGCGGTTTTTGTTGGCGACGTTAAGCAGTTGGGCTTCCGGCAGATAGTGACGGGTCAACAGGCGGATCTCCCTGTCGAACGGGAAAGCGTAGCTCACACTGGTGATATCACTGGTTGAGGACAGGTCAAACCCGGCATAACATTCCATTCCGACCAGCTCCGCTTCGGTATAATCGAGCGCACAGGCATCCCATGCGCCAGCGCCCATCCACGGCGTGGAGCCCTGGCACCAGATGTTGAAACGTTTGGTGAGCATTTCCACCCACTGCGACGGTATGCCCCGTGCTTTCTGGATGGTGGATTCCAGTTTCGCCGCGTCAACGGACACATGCAGGTTAGGGTTTGCCTTGATCCACATTTCCGGCTGCTCAACCTCGCTTTCGTCGTCCAGCTCGTATATCAGGACAAACAGAGAATCGTTGCTCTCTTCCCCGGCCAGAATCTGACAGCAGTAGTCATAATGCTGCTTACAGGCAGAGACAACGTTACTCCCGGCGGTGGTGATGGCGAACAGGATCGCCTCCGGACGCGCCCCCATCCCCAGTTCAAGCGCGGAATAAACGCCATTATCCGGGTGAAGGTGGTATTCATCGACAATCGCCAGGCTGGGGTTAGTCCCCTCAATGGTGGCCGCTTTCGCCGCCAGCGGCTTTAACAGGCTGTTGCTCTTCGGGAAAATGACCTTGTGCGCCTGAATACTGACGCGCTTTTTCAGCGGTTTTGACAGCAAACACATCTGGCGGGCGTCGTCGAACACGATGCGGGCCTGATCGCGACTCACTGCCGCCGTGTAGATATCCTGCTGTCCTTTCTCCATCACCAGGAACCAGTTAGCCAGCATGGCGGCCACCGTGGATTTGGCGTTCTTGCGCGGCACCTCAATAAAGGCGCTGCTGTACTTACGGCGGCCTGTCTCTCTGACTTTAAAGCCCAGCAGGTTAGCAAAGGCGAACTGCTGCCACGGTTCCAGATCAATTGGCTGGCCCCGAAGCGGGCCTTTGACGTGAGGACAGAGCCGGGAGAACGCAATAAACCGCTCTACAGTCGCCGTATCGAACTCATAACGGGGGTCATTCAGGTCTGAAAAGTACCTTTCAACGGCCTGTTTTACACGCTTACAGGCCGGAGTTTCTCCTGTTTTTATCGCATTTGCGTACTCATTCCAGACGGTCAAGCTCGTCTTCCTCTTCCGTTTCCACCGGGTTACGGCGACGGCTTACCGGATCAAAGCCCAGCAGTGACGACATTTTAATCATGATTTTTTCAGCATCGGCCTTTGCACTCAGTGCCGGATTTCGGCTCTCGCCACCCTGGCTGTTAACAATGCTGAACCCACGGCTGGCAAGGTCTTCCACAGCTTTGCGGTACATCGAATAGTTGACGCAAAAAAGCTCAAGGTTGTTCCAGTCGGCGGGTGTCAGATCGCCACGCTCGGCCAGTTGCTTCGCTTTCGCTTTCCACTGCTGCGCGGCTAACTCATCAAGGTAAGCTGGCGGTTTTGGTGGTCTTGCCATAAAAATTTCTCGTTTCCATCGCGTTTTATTTTCAAAAAAATCACCGTGCGTAAAAATTTGAGGGGGCGGGTGGTTCCTCGCTGAGAGGGGTTTGTCTTTAAAACCTCCCCCACCTGACGCCATTAACTCTCGGCCACTGATCCCCTTAACCTCAGCCCATATGGTTTCCCCGTCTTCCCAGACCTGAACAACCTGACCGGACGGCTCCCTGTGGGTAGTGAATACCCGAATAGTGACGCGGCTTCTCAGCCCCCCGGCTCTCATGCGTCACCTTCCTTGCCGTCTTTGCTGATCTTCACTTCCTGCTTCCATGCCTGGCTGAATTCGTCACCACCTTCACGCGGCGGCATCCCCTCGCGCTCACGGGCTTCGTTCGGGTTCATGATCCCGTTCTTAATGCCTCGCTCATAAGTGGCGTAACGCTCGGTAGGTGTGGCACGGAGAAGGTCAGCAGAGTCAAACTCCACCTGATAGCGGGTTCCCGGAACCGGAGAGGCCACCAGCAGCGCAGATTTGATTTGTTGTTCGAAGTTCGCCAGCCACGGGCGCATTGTCATAGTGAGAAATGCGCGGCTCGCTTCGCTGAAATTGCTGTAGGTGCTGTTGCTGTATTCCTGCAAGAAGATGGGCGACACGTTGAACATGCGGGCAATGTCTTCAATGGTGAAGCGACGGGAGGCCAGCCATTCGGCATCCTGATTGCTCATTCCAAGCTGCTTGTAGTCCATGCCACCTTCAAGGATCGGTGTTTTACCGGCATTTCTGGCGCCCTTGTAGCGATCCAGTGCATCCATCGCCTGTTTGCCCTTCACGCTATCGAGCCACTCTTTAGTGACCACCACGCCAGCCGCCATCATGCCATCTTTCATAATGCTGGCACCGTGGCGCTGCTGTGCCAGACCTAACCCCAGCGCCTCACGGCAGACGGTGATAGGCGAACGCCCCAGAAAGCCATCATCGGTGGAGTAACGCAGGTGCAGAATCTCTTCCTGTAGATAGGTGCGCACAGCCCCGGTAAACGGCTCTGTAACGGTGTATTTGTACTTATGCTGGCCGATACGCTCAGGAACAACCGCCCCCGGCGCATACGGGTGCAGGGATTGCGGCTGGCCGTCGCGGCCCCACGTGATCACCGCATAGGCGTTACCATTCAGCAGACAATGGCGCATCATCGTGCGTTTAAACTGATAAGGCGTCTGGCAGTCGTTCGGCTGCTCGTTCAGGAGAAAATCCACTGGGTGATTACTCAGCCATTCTCGCGCCTCACGACCATTATCATTACGGACGCGGTAGAGATAGCAGGGCATTGTTGCCACCGCCTCACTGATAACTGATACGGCGTTCATGACCGCCGGCAGAGATTCCGCAGTACCCGCAGACACATACTCGCCTGATCCTGTATTTGGAATCCCTGCCATCGCCAGCCACTCATCAATGGTCATACTGCGCTGTTCGGAGGGTTCAGACTTACGGCCAAACGGCCAGATATTCCACATATCAAAGCCCCGCTAATTCAGCCCAGCGGCGACGGTTATCGCCAGCGCGGCGCAGTTCAGGATGTTGGGAGAAAAGCGAACGGTGCGCAATTTCCACGCCAGACTCAGGATAAGCAGGCATAGAGGTAACGGTAATCTCCCGCAGTTCGGCAGCGGTAACAGTGCGCAGGTATGGAGACTGAGCAATATCCCACGCCTCTTTCAGCGCACGAAAACCGAAGCTCATGCCAGAGATATCACCGCGCTCCACCAGCTCCAGCACATCGTTGCCAAGCTGGGTATTCGGCGGGGTCAGCTCGAAGCGCAGCCCGGTATCGTCTTCGGACAGCACCAGCGTGCCGGATTTGGTGCGGCCCAGCAGCTGGGTATAGTTATGCTCGTACAGCGCACGCACATCGCTACCGGATGCCAGGCTGTCTTTAAACGCTCCCGGCGCAAACTGCTCGCGGAACTCGTCCCAGATAATTTCTGAGAGACTGTTCCAGCGCACGGCATAGCCCACCAGCTTTTTGTTGCTGGCGCTCACTTCGGAGGTACGGATTTCAAAATCGATTGTTTTCATTACTGGACTCCACAGAGGGCAAAAAGGGGCCGAAGCCCCTTAAACGTCAAATCAGGAACCGGAGCCGGAAAGCTCAAGCACCTTGATGGCGTTGGAGTCCACTACGCCGCCGCCCAGGTATTTATCGGTATGCACCTTATAGAAACCCGGTTCGGTGATGTTGTCAGGACGGGTACGCACGCCAGTGGTGTGATCTACGATGAAATAGCCGCGCTTGAAGTCGCCAACCGCGAGGAACGCTTTGCCCGCCTCCGCATCCGGCATGGTTTCCAGATACTGAACAGGACGGCCCAGCAGCGTATCGGGAGAACCGGCAACCAGACGATCGCGCCAGATGTAATCCCCGTTGCCGTTTTTCAGCTTTTGCAGTTTGGCGGCGGTGTTGGAGTTCATCACCCATACGGCGTTTTTGCGGTATTTGGATTTCAGCTTATACAGAAGGTCGATCAGGTCATCAGAGGAAACGTCAGAGTAAACGTCAGCAGTTTCCATCTTCTCCAGCGTACCGAAAGGACGGGTTTTATCGGCAGTGGCCGCACGAGGGTAAGACAGGAAGCCTTTGGATTTTTTATCACCGTCGCCGTTTACGAAGTCACTCTCTTCGGTAGCGGTGAAAGTGTCGGCAATTTCAGAAGACAGCCAGCCCAGAATATCCACCTCGGAGAAGTCGAGAATCTCCTGAGTGGTTTTCGGGTAGGCGTAGATCGGGTTGAGTTTGATATCAACGCGCTCCATCTTCGGCGTGCTGGTTTCGGTACGTGGTTCACCTTCGGTGCCGCGATTAACGGTAGTACCGCCCACAGATACCAGCTTCTGGTATTCGTTGGTTTTGGTGGTCTTCACCGTTGCGATGGAGCGCATCACGCTATCATCCTGCAACTGGCGCATGATCTCTTTGTCAAGCTCAGGAATAACGGTATAACCGCCGTCAGCCTGCACCAGCGTGGAGAGAGAGCGGGTAGTCACTAATGGCCAGGCAACTGCACTGGCGACGGTTCAGCAACTCGATCCCATTTATGTCGATGTGACGCAATCCAGCAGCGATTTTATGCGCCTGAAGCAGCAGACGAGCCTGCAAAAGGGAGACACCAGCAGCGTCGAGTTGCTGATGGAAAATGGCCAGCCTTATCCGCTGAAAGGAACGCTCCAGTTCTCTGATGTCACGGTAGATGAAAGTACCGGCTCAATCACCCTTCGCGCCCTCTTCCCTAACCCACAGCATATGCTGTTACCGGGTATGTTTGTCCGTGCGCGCATCGATGAAGGTACGCAACCTGATGCCATACTGGTTCCCCAGCAGGGAGTAACCCGTACACCACGCGGAGATGCCACCGTGCTTGTGGTAAATGAGAAAAACCAGGTGGAATCACGCACTGTCGTTGCACCGCAGGCGATTGGCGATCGCTGGCTGATCACGGAAGGCCTCAAAAACGGCGACCGCGTCATTATCAGCGGCCTGCAAAAAGTTCGCCCTGGCGTCACCGTCGTGGCTATTCCTGATACCGCAGCGACTCCAGCCAGTTAAGGAATAACGACATGGCTAATTTCTTTATTCAACGGCCTGTTTTCGCCTGGGTACTCGCCATCATTCTGATGATTGCGGGCGGGCTGGCCATTTTAAAACTACCGGTCGCGCAATATCCGACCATTGCGCCGCCGGCGGTTGCGGTGACAGCAACCTACCCGGGCGCTGATGCCCAGACGGTACAGGACACCGTCACTCAGGTTATCGAACAGAACATGAACGGTATCGATAATTTGATGTACATGTCGTCCACCAGTGATTCCGCTGGTAACGTCACCATCACCCTGACGTTCGAGTCGGGTACGGATCCTGATATTGCGCAGGTGCAGGTTCAGAACAAACTTCAGCTCGCCATGCCGCTGCTGCCACAAGAAGTGCAGCAGCAGGGGATCGGCGTGGAGAAATCCAGCAGCAGCTTCCTGCTGGTTGCAGGCTTTGTGTCGGACAATAAAAACCTCACGCAGGATGATATCTCCGACTATGTCGCTTCTAACGTAAAAGATGCGATCAGCCGTACTTCCGGCGTCGGTGACGTGCAGTTGTTCGGTGCCCAGTATGCAATGCGCATCTGGCTGGACAGCAACGCGATGAACAAATATCAGCTCACGCCGCTGGATATCATTAACCAGCTAAAAACGCAGAACGACCAGATTGCTGCGGGCCAGTTGGGCGGAACACCGTCCGTACCTGGGCAGCAACTGAACGCCTCAATTATTGCTCAAACGCGTCTGAAATCGCCGGAGGAGTTTGGTCGTGTGACGCTGAAGGTGAACCAGGACGGTTCAATGGTCCACCTGAAAGATGTGGCCCGCATTGAGCTGGGTGGCGAAAACTACAATATGGTCACCAAAATCAATGGCCAGGCAGCAACGGGGCTGGGGATCAAGCTGGCGACTGGCGCAAACGCGCTGGATACCGCTGCCGCCATCAAGAGTAAACTGGCGCAGTTGCAGCCCTTCTTCCCTCAAGGCCTGAAAGTCGTGTATCCGTACGACACTACACCTTTCGTGAAGATCTCAATCCATGAAGTGGTGAAGACACTGTTTGAAGCGATTGTTCTCGTGTTCCTGGTGATGTACTTGTTCCTGCAAAACCTGCGGGCAACGCTTATTCCGACGATCGCCGTGCCCGTGGTGTTACTGGGCACCTTTGCGGTACTGGCTGCGTTCGGGTTCTCCATTAACACCCTGACGATGTTCGGGATGGTATTGGCGATAGGTCTGCTCGTCGATGACGCCATCGTGGTGGTCGAGAACGTAGAACGCGTCATGGTTGAGGACAAGCTGCCGCCAAAAGAGGCGACGCAGAAGTCGATGGAGCAAATCCAGGGCGCTCTGGTGGGCATTGCCATGGTGCTTTCGGCGGTATTTATTCCGATGGCATTCTTTGGTGGTTCAACCGGGGCTATCTATCGTCAGTTCTCGCTGACCATTGTCTCCGCGATGGCCTTGTCGGTACTGGTGGCGTTGATATTAACGCCTGCTCTTTGTGCCACGCTGCTCAAACCGGTTTCCAGCGAACATCATGAAAAGAAAGGTGGTTTCTTCGGCTGGTTTAACGCGCTCTTTGATAAAAGTGTGGAGCATTACAGCAACAGCGTGAGCGGCATTTTACGTAAAACCGGCCGCTATCTGCTGGTTTACGTCATCATCGTCGGCGGCATGGCAGTTCTGTTCCTGCGCCTGCCTTCCTCCTTCCTGCCGGAAGAGGATCAGGGGGTGTTTATGACGATGGTTCAGTTGCCGGCAGGGGCGACGCAGATGCGTACCCAGCAGGTACTGGATCAGGTTCAGGATTATTACCTGACGAAAGAGAAAGCGAACGTTGAATCGGTCTTTACCGTAAACGGTTTTAGCTTTAGCGGACAGGGGCAGAACTCCGGTATCGCTTTCGTCAGCCTGAAGCCATGGGAAGAACGCCCGGGCAAGGAAAACGGCGTTGAGGCGATTGTCAGCCGCGCGACGAAAGCGTTCAGCCAGATCAAAGACGGTCTTGTATTTCCGTTTAACCTGCCTGCCATTATTGAACTGGGTACCGCAACAGGCTTTGACTTTGAACTGATTGACCAGGCAAACCTGGGGCATACGCAGTTAACCCAGGCGCGTAACCAGCTGCTGGGCATGGTGAGAGAACATCCTGACTTACTGGTCCGCGTGCGTCCTAACGGACTGGAAGATACGCCACAGTTCAAGCTGGACGTCGATCAGGAGAAGGCACAGGCGCTGGGTGTGAGCGTGTCTGACGTCAATCAGACGATTTCAACAGCCCTGGGTGGCACCTATGTGAACGACTTTATCGATCACGGACGGGTGAAAAAAGTTTATGTGCAGGCTGATGCTCGCTTCCGTATGCTACCTGGAGACATTAACGGACTGTATGTGCGTAGCGCTAACGGCGAAATGGTGCCTTTCTCTGCCTTTAGCAGCTCTCACTGGGTGTACGGTTCACCGCGTCTGGAACGTTACAATGGGATGCCGTCAATGGAGATCCTCGGTGAGTCTGCCCCTGGCAAAAGTACCGGTGAGGCAATGGCGTTGATGGAAAGCCTTGCGTCAAAACTGCCTTCCGGCATCGGCTACGACTGGACGGGGATGTCTTATCAGGAACGACTTTCCGGGAATCAGGCTCCGGCGCTGTACGCCATCTCACTGATTGTGGTGTTCCTGTGTCTGGCGGCCCTCTATGAAAGTTGGTCAATTCCCTTCTCGGTCATGCTGGTTGTGCCGCTGGGGGTGATCGGCGCGCTTCTGGCTGCATCAATGCGAGGGCTGAACAATGACGTTTACTTCCAGGTTGGTCTGCTTACGACAATTGGTTTATCAGCCAAGAACGCCATACTGATCGTTGAGTTCGCCAAGGATCTCATGGATAAAGAAGGCAAAGGGATTATCGAAGCCACGCTTGAAGCCTCGCGTATGCGTCTGCGTCCTATCCTGATGACTTCCCTGGCATTCATCCTTGGTGTTATGCCTCTGGTCATCAGCAGCGGTGCAGGTAGTGGGGCACAAAATGCGGTCGGGACGGGCGTGATGGGCGGGATGCTGTCAGCCACCCTGTTGGCCATTTTCTTTGTTCCTGTTTTCTTTGTGGTTGTCCGGAGACGGTTTACAAAGCACAAGGATTAATGAAAATCATAAAGGCACCTCTGGTGCCTTTTTTATTTCCTGAAAACAATGTAAAAACACATCCCCTCTTCACATTTCCTCCATTAATAATCAGTGCCCGCGCTTTTTTCTTCATAATTTTTACAATCCACACAAATTGAGATTATTCCCCGTGCTGCATGGTATTAGTGCGGTGGTAAAATAATCATCAGTTCGTTAATTGCTGTATCGGCTCTTTAGCGAATAAGCGATCATATTGAGGTAACATCATGAAAAGATTCCTTTCCGTTGCACTTCTCGCTGCGCTGCTTGCTGGTTGCGCGCACGACTCTCCATGTGTACCGGTATACGACGATCAGGGGCGACTGGTTCACACCAATACCTGTATGAAGGGCACTACCCAGGATAACTGGGAAACAGCAGGTGCGATTGCTGGTGGCGCCGCGGCAATCGCTGGCCTGACACTCGGTATTGTCGCCCTGACTAAATAAGGCTTCTAAAAGCGCGGCCATCGCCGCGCTTTTATTTTTCCCTGATATAAGGAACGTATATTCCTCATCACGAATAGCATCAGATATTAATTAAATTCAATACGCTACCTTACTCCCCGCTATACCCCATACCTGTACATAACATTTAATTGATTTAACGCTGCTGCGAGCCAGCATAATGCATTCCACAACTTCAGTTTCAGTAGGGTAAAACGCTTTAATACGTCCGTAAGGTATTAATGGCGACAGCAGGAATATCGAATGAGGGAATTGGTTTGGCTGGAGCGATAACGCAAAAAGGCCATCCTTTCGGATGGCCTTTCTACTTGTTTGATGTCTGGCAGTTCCCTACTCTCACATGGGGAGACCCCACACTACCATCGGCGCTACGGCGTTTCACTTCTGAGTTCGGCATGGGGTCAGGTGGGACCACCGCGCTAAAGCCGCCAGACAAATTCTTTTACTTCTTGCCGAACTTTAACCTAAGTATAAAGTGGTGCTGATACCCAGAGTCGAACTGGGGACCTCACCCTTACCAAGGGTGCGCTCTACCAACTGAGCCATATCAGCACGCTAAATTTGATGCCTGGCAGTTCCCTACTCTCACATGGGGAGACCCCACACTACCATCGGCGCTACGGCGTTTCACTTCTGAGTTCGGCATGGGGTCAGGTGGGACCACCGCGCTAAAGCCGCCAGGCAAATTCTTGTGCTCTGTCCTGTGTCTTTCGCACTGATACTGCGTTGGCTGCTCTCGTAAAGTCAGTCACATACCTCAGTATGCTCCTTCCTTTCCTTCGTTTGCCGCCTTGTCTCAGCGCAAAATCCTTCGGACTCTGAATCTAAGCTGAAAATCGTGTCTGTCTCTTCGCCAAAACACCTTCGGCGTTGTAAGGTTAAGCCTCACGGTTCATTAGTATCGGTTAGCTCAACGCATCGCTGCGCTTACACACCCGACCTATCAACGTCGTCGTCTTCAACGTTCCTTCAGGAGACTTAAAGTCTCAGGGAGAACTCATCTCGGGGCAAGTTTCGTGCTTAGATGCTTTCAGCACTTATCTCTTCCGCATTTAGCTACCGGGCAGTGCCATTGGCATGACAACCCGAACACCAGTGATGCGTCCACTCCGGTCCTCTCGTACTAGGAGCAGCCCCCCTCAATTCTCCAGCGCCCACGGCAGATAGGGACCGAACTGTCTCACGACGTTCTAAACCCAGCTCGCGTACCACTTTAAATGGCGAACAGCCATACCCTTGGGACCTACTTCAGCCCCAGGATGTGATGAGCCGACATCGAGGTGCCAAACACCGCCGTCGATATGAACTCTTGGGCGGTATCAGCCTGTTATCCCCGGAGTACCTTTTATCCGTTGAGCGATGGCCCTTCCATTCAGAACCACCGGATCACTATGACCTGCTTTCGCACCTGCTCGCGCCGTCACGCTCGCAGTCAAGCTGGCTTATGCCATTGCACTAACCTCCTGATGTCCGACCAGGATTAGCCAACCTTCGTGCTCCTCCGTTACTCTTTGGGAGGAGACCGCCCCAGTCAAACTACCCACCAGACACTGTCCGCAACCCGGATTACGGGTCTACGTTAGAACACCAGCCATTAAAGGGTGGTATTTCAAGGTTGGCTCCACGCAGACTGGCGTCCACGCTTCAAAGCCTCCCACCTATCCTACACATCAAGGACCAGTGTTCAGTGTCAAGCTATAGTAAAGGTTCACGGGGTCTTTCCGTCTTGCCGCGGGTACACTGCATCTTCACAGCGAGTTCAATTTCACTGAGTCTCGGGTGGAGACAGCCTGGCCATCATTACGCCATTCGTGCAGGTCGGAACTTACCCGACAAGGAATTTCGCTACCTTAGGACCGTTATAGTTACGGCCGCCGTTTACCGGGGCTTCGATCAAGAGCTTCGCGTTGCCGCTAACCCCATCAATTAACCTTCCGGCACCGGGCAGGCGTCACACCGTATACGTCCACTTTCGTGTTTGCACAGTGCTGTGTTTTTAATAAACAGTTGCAGCCAGCTGGTATCTTCGACTGATTTCAGCTCCGCCCGCAGGGGCTTCACCTACACATCAGCGTGCCTTCTCCCGAAGTTACGGCACCATTTTGCCTAGTTCCTTCACCCGAGTTCTCTCAAGCGCCTTGGTATTCTCTACCTGACCACCTGTGTCGGTTTGGGGTACGATTTCGTGTTACCTGATGCTTAGAGGCTTTTCCTGGAAGCAGGGCATTTATCACTTCAGCACCGTAGTGCCTCGTCATCACACCTCAGCGTTAATAAGGTACCGGATTTACCTGGAACCTCCGCCTACATGCTTAAACCGGGACAACCGTCGCCCGGCTGACATAGCCTTCTCCGTCCCCCCTTCGCAGTAACACCAAGTACAGGAATATTAACCTGTTTCCCATCGACTACGCCTTTCGGCCTCGCCTTAGGGGTCGACTCACCCTGCCCCGATTAACGTTGGACAGGAACCCTTGGTCTTCCGGCGAGCGGGCTTTTCACCCGCTTTATCGTTACTTATGTCAGCATTCGCACTTCTGATACCTCCAGCATGCCTCACAGCACACCTTCAACGGCTTACAGAACGCTCCCCTACCCAACAACACATAGTGTCGCTGCCGCAGCTTCGGTGCATGGTTTAGCCCCGTTACATCTTCCGCGCAGGCCGACTCGACCAGTGAGCTATTACGCTTTCTTTAAATGATGGCTGCTTCTAAGCCAACATCCTGGCTGTCTGTGCCTTCCCACATCGTTTCCCACTTAACCATGACTTTGGGACCTTAGCTGGCGGTCTGGGTTGTTTCCCTCTTCACGACGGACGTTAGCACCCGCCGTGTGTCTCCCGTGATAACATTCTTCGGTATTCGTAGTTTGCATCGGGTTGGTAAGCCGGGATGGCCCCCTAGCCGAAACAGTGCTCTACCCCCGAAGATGAGTTCACGAGGCGCTACCTAAATAGCTTTCGGGGAGAACCAGCTATCTCCCGGTTTGATTGGCCTTTCACCCCCAGCCACAGGTCATCCGCTAATTTTTCAACATTAGTCGGTTCGGTCCTCCAGTTAGTGTTACCCAACCTTCAACCTGCCCATGGCTAGATCACCGGGTTTCGGGTCTATACCCTGCAACTTAACGCCCAGTTAAGACTCGGTTTCCCTTCGGCTCCCCTATACGGTTAACCTTGCTACAGAATATAAGTCGCTGACCCATTATACAAAAGGTACGCAGTCACCCCATAAAGAGGCTCCCACTGCTTGTACGTACACGGTTTCAGGTTCTTTTTCACTCCCCTCGCCGGGGTTCTTTTCGCCTTTCCCTCACGGTACTGGTTCACTATCGGTCAGTCAGGAGTATTTAGCCTTGGAGGATGGTCCCCCCATATTCAGACAGGATACCACGTGTCCCGCCCTACTCTTCGAGTTCACAGCATGTGTGCTTTCGTGTACGGGACTATCACCCTGTACCGTCGGACTTTCCAGACCGTTCCACTAACACACAAGCTGATTCAGACTCCGGGCTGCTCCCCGTTCGCTCGCCGCTACTGGGGGAATCTCGGTTGATTTCTTTTCCTCGGGGTACTTAGATGTTTCAGTTCCCCCGGTTCGCCTCGTTAACCTATGTATTCAGTTAACGATAGTGCAACGGATTGCACTGGGTTTCCCCATTCGGACATCGCCGGGTCAAGGGTTCATATCACCTCGCCGGCGCTTTTCGCAGATTAGCACGTCCTTCATCGCCTCTGACTGCCAGGGCATCCACCGTGTACGCTTAGTCGCTTAACCTCACAACCCGAAGATGTTTCATCTTCTGATTGCGAAAATTTGAGAGACTCGAACACACATGAGCTGTGTGTCGTTTCAATTTTCAGCTTGATCCAGATTTTTAAAGAGCAAATATCTCAAACATGACTCGCAAGTCAGTTTTGAGATATTAAGGCAGGTGACTTTCACTCACGAACCAGCAAGTGGCGTCCCCTAGGGGATTCGAACCCCTGTTACCGCCGTGAAAGGGCGGTGTCCTGGGCCTCTAGACGAAGGGGACGTACAGTCTCAATCGCAAGACGCCTTGCTATTTACTTTTCATCAGACAATCTGTGTGAGCACTGCAAAGGCAGGTTCTTTAAGGTAAGGAGGTGATCCAACCGCAGGTTCCCCTACGGTTACCTTGTTACGACTTCACCCCAGTCATGAATCACAAAGTGGTAAGCGCCCTCCCGAAGGTTAAGCTACCTACTTCTTTTGCAACCCACTCCCATGGTGTGACGGGCGGTGTGTACAAGGCCCGGGAACGTATTCACCGTGGCATTCTGATCCACGATTACTAGCGATTCCGACTTCATGGAGTCGAGTTGCAGACTCCAATCCGGACTACGACGCACTTTATGAGGTCCGCTTGCTCTCGCGAGGTCGCTTCTCTTTGTATGCGCCATTGTAGCACGTGTGTAGCCCTACTCGTAAGGGCCATGATGACTTGACGTCATCCCCACCTTCCTCCAGTTTATCACTGGCAGTCTCCTTTGAGTTCCCGGCCTAACCGCTGGCAACAAAGGATAAGGGTTGCGCTCGTTGCGGGACTTAACCCAACATTTCACAACACGAGCTGACGACAGCCATGCAGCACCTGTCTCAGAGTTCCCGAAGGCACCAAAGCATCTCTGCTAAGTTCTCTGGATGTCAAGAGTAGGTAAGGTTCTTCGCGTTGCATCGAATTAAACCACATGCTCCACCGCTTGTGCGGGCCCCCGTCAATTCATTTGAGTTTTAACCTTGCGGCCGTACTCCCCAGGCGGTCGACTTAACGCGTTAGCTCCGGAAGCCACGCCTCAAGGGCACAACCTCCAAGTCGACATCGTTTACGGCGTGGACTACCAGGGTATCTAATCCTGTTTGCTCCCCACGCTTTCGCACCTGAGCGTCAGTCTTTGTCCAGGGGGCCGCCTTCGCCACCGGTATTCCTCCAGATCTCTACGCATTTCACCGCTACACCTGGAATTCTACCCCCCTCTACAAGACTCTAGCCTGCCAGTTTCGAATGCAGTTCCCAGGTTGAGCCCGGGGATTTCACATCCGACTTGACAGACCGCCTGCGTGCGCTTTACGCCCAGTAATTCCGATTAACGCTTGCACCCTCCGTATTACCGCGGCTGCTGGCACGGAGTTAGCCGGTGCTTCTTCTGCGGGTAACGTCAATTGCTGAGGTTATTAACCTCAACACCTTCCTCCCCGCTGAAAGTACTTTACAACCCGAAGGCCTTCTTCATACACGCGGCATGGCTGCATCAGGCTTGCGCCCATTGTGCAATATTCCCCACTGCTGCCTCCCGTAGGAGTCTGGACCGTGTCTCAGTTCCAGTGTGGCTGGTCATCCTCTCAGACCAGCTAGGGATCGTCGCCTAGGTGAGCCGTTACCCCACCTACTAGCTAATCCCATCTGGGCACATCCGATGGCAAGAGGCCCGAAGGTCCCCCTCTTTGGTCTTGCGACGTTATGCGGTATTAGCTACCGTTTCCAGTAGTTATCCCCCTCCATCAGGCAGTTTCCCAGACATTACTCACCCGTCCGCCACTCGTCAGCGAAGCAGCAAGCTGCTTCCTGTTACCGTTCGACTTGCATGTGTTAGGCCTGCCGCCAGCGTTCAATCTGAGCCATGATCAAACTCTTCAATTTAAAAGTTTGATGCTCAATGAATTAAACTTCGTAATGAATTACGTGTTCACTCGTTGAGACTTGGTATTCATTTAGTGTCCGAAGACATTAAGAATCCATGTCACTTTGAGTGCCCACACAGATTGTCTGATAAATTGTTAAAGAGCAGTTGCGACGCGCTTCAGCGCTCTGTCGCGAGGTGGCGTATATTACGCTTTCCTCCTTCAGAGTCAACCTGTTATTTCAGGATTTTTTCTCTTCAGCCGACCGGGTTGTCTGTGAAGTGATTCACATCCGCCGTGTCGATGGAGGCGCATTATAGGGATCCCAGTTTTTAGCACAAGTATTTTTTAGATCTTTTTTTCCAACTGATGATTTTCCGTTCTTTTCGCTGAAAACCCACCCGATCCGCTTAAAAATTGACGCATTTTGCCTTGCCTCGATCCAGGAATACGATCAAAGTCTTCTTTAATAGCGCTCATCTGTATCGAGGTAGATATGTTTGCAGTATTACGTCCTTATAAAGATCTGTTCCCCCAAAAAGGCGATCGCGTGATGATCGATGCCAGCAGCGTGGTCATTGGTGATGTTCGCATGGCCGATGATGTCAGCATCTGGCCACTCGTCGCGATCCGGGGCGATGTTAACTACGTTGCAATCGGTGCACGCACCAATATTCAGGACGGCAGCGTGCTGCATGTGACTCATAAGTCATCTTATAACCCTGAGGGCAATCCGCTCATCATTGGGGAAGATGTCACCGTCGGTCATAAAGTGATGCTCCACGGTTGCACAATCGGTAACAGGGTTCTCGTTGGGATGGGATCGATTTTGCTGGATGGCGTCATAGTAGAAGATGACGTAATGATTGGCGCAGGAAGCCTTGTTCCGCAAAACAAACGTCTGGAAAGTGGCTATCTCTATTTAGGCAGTCCGGTTAAACAGATCCGCCCCCTAAAAGAGGCGGAGATCGAAGGATTGAAATACTCAGCGAACAATTACGTTAAATGGAAGAATGACTATCTGGATCAGGATAACCAGACCCAACCCTGATCGTCTTCCTGCTGATCGCGGATCAAATCGCTGGCTTCCTCTTCCAGATCCCAGCGATTTTCGCAAAAGACCGCTAACGGATCTGAACCACCAAAGCGCTGATGCAACGTCTCCCCTTTAATCGCACAGGTGAGCTGCATTCCATGCACCAGCACCGGGAAACAAACCGCTTGCTTATTTTCATCCCAGATTTCTCTGTCGGGAAAATGAATCGCCTGATTCATGCCATCAGTTCCTGTTTCAGCTTTTCGATCACTGGTTCTACAGCAGGTAACACGCCATGCCAGAGTAGCACCGCATGAGCCGCCTGCCCCACCAGCATGCCCAGACCATCAGCCACGTGTTTTGCCCCCTGTTGTTCACACCAGGTCAGAAATGGCGTTTTCCCTTTTTGATAAAACATGTCATAGGCGTAGATGTGGGAATGAACCAGGGATGCAGGAATCGCCGGGATCTCTCCATTAATACCGCTTGAGGTGGCATTAATTACAAGATCAAATTCGTGACCCGCGAGATCGTCAAGTGCTACCGCAGTTACGCTGCCTGTGTGTGCGAACAACGCCGCCAGCTCTTCTGCTCTGGAGAAGGTACGGTTGGTGATTGTCACCGCACAATCCAGCGAAAGAAGAGGAAGCAATACGCCGCGCGACGCGCCACCCGCGCCGATCAGCAGGATCCGAAAGCCTGGTTTAATAAACGACAGTCGTTCCAGATCGCTGAGTAAACCTATGCCATCGGTGTTATCGCCCAGAAGGCGACCATCTTCGAGCCGCTTAAGGGTATTGACGGCACCAGCGAGCGAGGCACGCTCGGTCAGCTCATCCGCGCGCCCGAAAGCCTCTTCTTTAAAAGGCACCGTGACGTTCGCACCTTTACCACCCGCATCAAAAAAGCTATTCAGCGTCGGTATAAATGCATCAACAGGCGCAAGAACCCGACCATACGGGTGATCTATCTGCAATTGCTCTGCAAACAGCTGATGGATCAGAGGCGACTTGCTGTGCGCGATCGGGTTACCAAAAACAGCATAGGTTTCCATAACATTATCCCTGGCGAAAACGTTCGCCGGTCAAGGCATCGCGAATTTCTGACGGGTTAAGACGCCCCCCGGTTTCACCCACGGCTACAGGGAAATCATTCCCGAACTGCGCCAGAACTTCTTCTGTTGTCCGACAAGGGGGAAGCCCGGTCAGGTTGGCGCTGGTTGAAACCAGGGGTTTACCAAATGCCTGGCATAACTCCACCACCAAGGGATGGTCGGTAACGCGTACCGCGAGTGAATCGAAACGCCCGGTTAACCAGCGCGGCGTTGTCGGTTGTGCAGGAAAGACAAACGTAACGGGACCTGGCCACACAGAGAAAATGGTTTCCCGCTGTGCAGGCGTCAGCATGGAATCATCAATATAAGGCTTAAGCTGCTCGTAGTTCGCAGCGATCAAAATCAATCCTTTTTCGACAGGCCGCTGTTTTAGCGCCAGCAGACGGTTAACGGCGACTTCGCTGTCAGGATCGCACCCGACCCCGAAAACGGCTTCTGTTGGATAGGCGATGACTTCTTCTTTTTTCAGGATGTCCACCGCCTGCGCGATGGAGCCTGATGGCAGGTTATTATTCACTGATTTGATCCGCCGAAACCGGCTTTCCACATTGTTTACTGGCGCAAAAGCGTTTCAAGCCTTGCGCGGTTTTCTTTTCTATAAGTAACGGATAATCGCAATGAGGGCAGACGCCCGCTACTGGTTTGAAATTGATAACGAACTGGCATTCAGGATAGCGATCGCACGAATGGAAGGTCTTGCCATAACGAGAGCGGCGCTGCACCAATTGACCACGCTGGCACTGAGGGCAGGCAATTGCCGTTTCATCTGGTTTATCAATTTGTTCCGTATGTTCACATTCCGGATAGCGGCTGCATCCGATAAACATCCCGAACCGCCCCTGCCGCAGCGCCAGTTCGCAGCCACAGAGTGGACAAAGCTGTCCCTCCAGAATTTTGACGATATGTCCGTCCGCCTGGCTTTTCAGGGGACGGACATAATCACATTCCGGATAGTGTGAACAACCGAGAAACGGACCGTGTTTCCCGGACCGAATAACAAGTTCAGCCCCACACTGTGGGCAGGGCTCGTTTTTATGCACCGTGAAGAGTGCTGATTTGGCCATAACAACTCTTGTTGCTGCACATAGAATTAATGCAGCATACCTTCATTCACTTCAAAGAGTAATTCTTCCATTTGCTGATAGGCATTTTCACAGCCTGGGATGTTGAACAGAACCATCAGGATCACCCATTTGAGATCTTCCAGTTCAAATTCAGCAGTATCCAGCGCCATGACGCGCTCTATCACCATCTCTCTCGTTTCGAGGTTTAGCACCTGAATCTGCTCGAGGAATAAAATGAATCCCCGGCAGCTGGCATCCAGCCTTTCACACTCTTCAGCTGTATAGATGCGCACAGACAATGGGTCAGAAGCAAGCTGCATCGGTTCGGCGAGGCCGTCCTGATAATCAGCCAACTTATCCAGCCACATCAACGCATTATAAATATCTTCCCGCTCAAAACCTGCGTCGGTCAGATCCCGTGTTAATTTGTCCTGATCCACCTGCATTTCTGCTTCGTTGTGGATGTAAGTCTCAAACAAATACATCAGTACGTCGAACATGGCATGCCCTCCTTAATCGGACATAGCCGCCGGGTACAGCTGCGATCCACCCTGCTAACTCCAGTTCGAGTAGCTGTGCTACCGTTACTGGCACAGGTTGGCCGGCACGTTCAGCGACAACGTCAACAGGTGTTACCTCATCTCCTACGTTAGCCAGGAGCTTGGGAAATGGCAATGCTACTGCCTCCTGATCCGATGAAATATGTCGCTTTTGGAGATCATCCTGCAACCAATGCAATCCATATTGCAAATTTTCCAGGATATCCTCTTTACAGGTCACCAGCGTCGCCCCCTGTTTTATCAGCCAGTGAGGGCCTTCGCAGCCAGGGTTCCCCAACGGGCCGGGTAGCGCAAAGACTTCACGCCCCTGCTCCAGTGCGCACCTTGCGGTAACCAGCGATCCACTCCGAATCGCAGCTTCGACCACCAGCACGCCCTGGCTTAACCCACTGATGATCCGGTTACGCCGTGGAAAGTTACCCGGTCTGGGCGATGTCGAAAGTGAAAACTCAGACACTATCGCCCCCTCTGAAGCGATAAGTTGCTCAGCCAGAATGTGATGACGACGCGGATAGAGACTAAAAAGACCATTGCCAAGCACGGCGACACTTCGCCCTTTTGCTGACAACGCCGCATGATGTGCCACACCATCGATGCCGCAAGCCAGGCCACTGGTGATCGTAAAGCCACATTGGGACAGCTGTTCACTCAGCATTTTCCCCCACCGCTCGCCATACCACGAGGGCGCACGGCTGCCCACAACCGCAAGCTGCATGCTATTAAGCACGTCAACGCGGCCTCGCACAAATAGCGCCCCGGGAAAATCAGGTATAGAACGTAACAATGGCGGAAAGCGAGGATCATCCGCTGTGAGAAGGTGGTTGTCGGTGTGTTCCAGCCATTCCAGACTACGTTCAAGCTCACTCTCACTGAACGAAAAAAACTTTACGGCATGTTTGGGCGAAAGCCCTGACGCGTTGACAGCTTCAGCATCGACGGTTGCCTGGCGAAGCAGCCTCTGCGCAATCTCCAGCATCGCGTCACCGTATAACGACCCGATGTTTATAAGCCGTAACCATATCTCTGTGGACGTCATCCTTTTCCCTGCCATAAGCAGCCTCAGCAATCTTTGCGATTGGTCACTGATGCTGTCAATCGACCGGGGATTTGTCTAGAATAGAAGTAATATTCTTATCAACTCCTGAACACGACTCTGGAAATTTATGGCAGTTTTGCAAGTGTTACATATTCCTGACGAGCGCCTTCGCATCGTCGCGGAACCGGTTAAAGAAGTGAATGCAGAAATTCAGCGTATCGTCGATGATATGTTCGATACCATGTACGCTGAAGAAGGCATTGGCCTTGCCGCGACCCAGGTAGACATTCACAAACGTATTATTGTGATCGACGTTTCTGAAAATCGTGATGAGCGCCTGGTGCTGATCAACCCTGAGATGCTGGAAAAAAGCGGCGAAACAGGTATTGAGGAAGGCTGTCTGTCTATCCCTGAACAGCGCGCTTTGGTGCCACGTGCCGAAAAAGTTAAAATCCGCGCACTGGATCGTGACGGCAATCCGTTTGAGCTGGAAGCCGACGATCTGCTGGCGATTTGCATTCAGCATGAGATGGATCACCTGGTCGGTAAGCTGTTTATCGATTACCTCTCACCGCTGAAGCAACAGCGTATTCGTCAGAAAGTTGAGAAACTGGATCGTTTACGTTCTCGCGCTTAACGCCCCCCGGATACAAGGAATAACGTGTCTACATCACTACGTATAATCTTCGCGGGTACCCCTGATTTTGCAGCGCGTCATCTCGACGCGCTGCTATCGTCTGGTCATCAGATTGTTGGCGTATTTACTCAGCCTGATCGTCCGGCTGGCCGCGGTA
The DNA here is from genome assembly GCF_050030335.1 of Enterobacter cloacae complex sp. 302F9. NCBI lineage: Bacteria > Pseudomonadati > Pseudomonadota > Gammaproteobacteria > Enterobacterales > Enterobacteriaceae > Enterobacter > Enterobacter cloacae complex sp. 302F9. The sequence goes on from NZ_JBLGUC010000001.1 coordinate 4,330,844, forward strand.
AAAAACTGATGCCTGGCCCGGTTAAAGTGCTGGCAGAAACGCATGGTTTGCCGGTTTTCCAACCTGCATCATTACGACCTCAGGAAAACCAGCAGTTAGTGGCAGACCTGAACGCTGACGTGATGGTAGTTGTGGCTTACGGCCTCATTCTGCCGAAAGCGGTACTCGATATGCCCCGCCTGGGCTGTGTTAACGTTCATGGTTCCTTGCTCCCACGCTGGCGTGGTGCAGCCCCTATTCAGCGCGCTCTGTGGGCAGGCGATGCTGAAACTGGCGTGACAATCATGAAGATGGACGTAGGTTTAGACACGGGCGACATGCTGTATAAACTGGCGTGTCCCATTACCGCAGAAGATACCAGCGCCACGCTGTATGACAAGCTGGCGGATCTCGGTCCGCAGGGGCTGATTGAGACGTTGCAACAGCTTGCTGACAATACAGCGTCACCTGAAGTGCAGGATGAGGCACAGGTGACCTATGCTGAAAAACTGAGTAAAGAAGAAGCCCGGATCGACTGGTCCCTGTCAGCAGCTCAACTCGAACTCTGTATCCGCGCCTTTAATCCATGGCCGATGAGCTGGTTGATGATTGATGAGCAGCCAGTGAAAGTCTGGAAAGCTTCAGTTATTAACGGCAATACTTCGGCAGAGCCCGGTACGATTATCGACGCCAGCAAAAACGGTATCCAGGTTGCGACCGGAGAAGGGATCCTGAATCTTGAATCGCTGCAACCGGCCGGTAAAAAGGCAATGAGCGCGCAGGATCTATTAAATTCCCGTCGTGAATGGTTCATCCCTGGCAATCGCCTTGCCTGAACAAATTTACTCTTAAGGCCCGGTGTTTCCGGGCATTTTTATTTTTACGGTTATGAAAAGACAAAATCTACGCACTATGGCGGCTCAGGCCGTTGAGCAGGTTATCGAGCAGGGCCAGTCACTGAGTAATGTCCTGCCTCCACTGCAACAAAAGGTTTCCGATAAAGACAAAGCACTGCTTCAGGAGCTGTGCTTTGGCGTGCTGCGCACCCTCTCTCAGCTTGAATGGTTAATTAATAAGCTGATGTCACGCCCAATGAGCGGCAAGCAGCGTACCGTGCATTATTTGATCATGGTCGGTTTCTACCAGCTTCTTCATACCCGCATTCCACCTCATGCTGCGCTGGCTGAGACAGTGGAGGGTGCCGTTTCGATTAAACGTCCTCAACTGAAAGGGTTGATTAACGGCGTGCTGCGTCAGTTCCAGCGTCAGCAGGACGAACTGCTGGCAGAATTTGCGCAAAGCGAAGCGCGCTTCCTGCACCCTGAATGGCTGCTGAATCGCCTTAAAAAAGCCTACCCACAGCAATGGCAAGACATTGCTGATGCCAATAACCAACGTCCGCCGATGTGGTTACGCGTCAATCGTAACCATCATACCCGCGACGCATGGCTAGCCCTGCTGGAAGAGGCCGGAATGAGCGGCTTCACACACGCTGCTTATCCTGATGCGGTTCGTTTAGCCTCCCCTGCACCGGTACATGCATTACCCGGTTTTGAAGAGGGCTGGGTAACGGTACAGGACGCATCCGCTCAGGGCTGCATGACCTGGCTTGAACCGAAAGACGGGGAGCAGATCCTTGATCTCTGTGCAGCGCCAGGGGGGAAAACAACGCATATTCTGGAAGTGGCGCCGCAGGCCAGCGTGATGGCCGTGGATGTTGATGAGCAGCGTCTTTCACGCGTCTATGACAACCTCAAGCGTCTGGGTATGAAAGCACAGGTTAAGCAAGGCGATGGACGTAAACCCGCAGACTGGTGTGGTGATACCAGGTTCGATCGTATTTTGCTGGACGCCCCTTGCTCAGCAACTGGCGTGATTCGTCGTCATCCCGATATCAAATGGCTGCGTCGCGATCGTGATATCAAGGAGCTTGCCCAGTTGCAATCCGAAATTCTGGATGCCATCTGGCCGCATCTCAAACCCGGCGGAACCCTGGTGTATGCAACCTGCTCCGTTCTTCCGGAAGAGAACAGTCAGCAAATTGCGGCCTTCCTGAAACGCACCCCGGACGCTACGCTGCATGATACGGGGACGCCTGAGCACCCGGGCCTGCAAAACCTGCCGGGCGCAGAAGAGGGTGATGGCTTCTTTTACGCTAAGCTAATCAAAGAGTGATGTTGAGAACAGGTCACGAAAGATGAAAATTATCATTCTGGGCGCAGGGCAAGTTGGCGGAACGCTGGCGGAAAATCTCGTGGGCGAAAACAACGATATCACCATTGTGGATACCAATGGCGATCGCCTGCGCGTTTTGCAGGACAAGTTTGATCTTCGTGTTGTACAGGGGCACGGCTCTCACCCACGTGTGCTTCGGGAGGCGGGCGCGGACGATGCCGACATGCTGGTTGCAGTAACCAGTTCTGATGAAACCAACATGGTTGCATGTCAGGTGGCCTACTCGCTTTTCAACACACCGAACCGCATCGCCCGCATTCGCTCCCCGGACTATGTCCGGGATGCGGAAAAGCTGTTTAATTCCGAAGCAGTACCTATCGACCATCTTATTGCCCCTGAACAGCTGGTTATCGACAGTATTTATCGTCTGATTGAGTACCCGGGCGCGTTGCAGGTTGTGAACTTTGCGGAAGGAAAAGTAAGCCTGGCGGTCGTGAAGGCGTACTACGGCGGCCCGCTGATTGGTAATGCCCTGTCGACAATGCGCGAGCATATGCCACATATCGATACGCGTGTTGCGGCGATTTTCCGTCACGACAGACCTATTCGTCCGCAAGGGTCCACCATTGTCGAAGCCGGGGATGAAGTCTTCTTTATTGCGGCTTCTCAGCATATCCGTGCGGTGATGAGTGAACTTCAGCGTCTCGAAAAACCTTATAAACGTATTATGCTGGTTGGCGGCGGTAATATTGGCGCAGGTCTGGCGAGACGGCTGGAAAAAGACTACAGCGTGAAGCTGATCGAACGAGATCAACAGCGCGCGTCGGAGCTGGCTGAAAAGCTTCAGAATACTATCGTGTTTTATGGCGATGCTTCGGATCAGGAATTGTTGGCCGAAGAGCATATCGATCAGGTTGATCTTTTTATTGCCGTCACCAACGACGACGAAGCGAATATTATGTCCGCCATGCTCGCTAAACGTATGGGGGCGAAAAAAGTAATGGTGCTTATCCAGCGTAAGGCTTATGTCGACCTGGTACAGGGTAGCGTAATTGATATTGCTATTTCACCTCAGCAAGCCACCATTTCTGCCCTGCTAAGCCATGTACGTAAAGCGGATATTGTCGGCGTGTCGTCTCTTCGTCGTGGTGTTGCTGAAGCCATTGAAGCCGTCGCTCATGGGGATGAAACGACGTCGCGCGTTGTTGGTCGCGCGATCGACGAAATTAAACTTCCACCAGGCACCATTATCGGCGCCGTAGTGCGAGGTAACGATGTCATGATCGCCAATGATAATTTACGTATTGAGCAGGGTGACCACGTTATTATGTTCCTGACCGATAAAAAATTTATTACCGACGTCGAGCGTTTATTCCAGCCAAGCCCGTTCTTCCTGTAATGATTTGGGTGCTCAGACGAGAGCACCCAAATATTAACCTTCTAATTTTCATGCCTTTTATTTTTCATAACGATTATTTATCCCCAATGGCAATTAGCTAATCATTTGTTAAACTTATAGGCGTCAGCTGGCACAAGGAGAACATAATGAGTTTTATTAAAGAGTTTCGCGAATTTGCGATGCGCGGGAATGTGGTGGATTTGGCAGTGGGTGTCATTATTGGTGCGGCGTTCGGTAAGATCGTTTCATCATTAGTCGCCGACATTATTATGCCGCCGTTAGGACTGTTGATTGGAGGCATTGATTTCAAACAGTTCGCCTTCACCCTTCGGGAGGCTCAGGGCGATATCCCTGCGGTTGTAATGCACTATGGCGTATTCATTCAGAACGTATTTGATTTCGTGATCGTGGCATTTGCCATTTTCATGGCGATCAAACTTATCAACAGACTTAACCGTAAAAAAGAAGAACCGGCTGCTGCCCCGCCAGCACCAACTAAAGAAGAAGTCTTACTGACTGAAATTCGCGATCTGTTAAAAGAGCAGAACAACCGCGTTTAATCAGGCGACAGAAACAGAAAGGCCAGTGGTAAAAAAGCGATTAGCTTGCTTGCCACTGGCCTCCCAGTTACCCCGTTGTGCATGTTTACCTTTACGCAGATAACTCCCTTTTCCTTTCTTGTTCTTCTCAACACGCTGTCTGAAAAGCGGGTCGTGAAGCAATGCCTCAATGGCGTTATCCTTAATTTGTCCCTTCGTATGCTGATAGCGGCTCATCATTTCTCCTGAGCATAGTTAATGTCGGCGGGAGTCTAGTCCCTGGCTGATAAAAAATCAACAACCCTGAGTTTCACTACTGGCGCCCTGTTCAAGAGCTTCCAGTATTGAGCAATAAACACTGCTATGAGCGGTACCGCAGCACGCGTCATTTAACCTTTGCAGAGATCGCTGCATGGCTTGCAGCTCCTGAATGCGTCCTTCAACTTCATCCAGCCTGGCCTGAACGATGCTTTTAGATTCCTGACACGTATGATGTTCAGGATCGATACGGATCGACAGCAGTTCACGGATCGACTCCAGCGTGAAGCCGAGTTGCCGTGCATAGCGGATAAAACGAAGGCGTTGCAGGTCGTTATCCGTATAAAGGCGAAATCCACCTTCCGTTCTGACCTCATGATCGATCATCTGCTGCTTTTCGTAGTAGCGGATAGTATCCGGCGTTACGTTAGCAAGCTTCGCAAGTTCACCTATGCGGTACATGGCTACTCCTCGTTTATTTTTTGCATTAACCTTTCACTGTACTCACCATGCAAAAAGTCAGTATTCATTCCCGTCTGGCGCAGTTTTAGCTCGATGAGCGCCAACCGACGACTGATTTCGGAGTACCGCGGGTCATTCTTATGAATGCCTTTAAGCAGATCGGCAAGCTCGACGGCTTCATTGCGTTGCTGAAGTTCAGGCGGTAAACAACCTGCGTTTTTCAGTAAGCGATAACCGGCCCGTAATTCAGGGGGAATATGTGAATCATCGTCCAGAATCAGCGGCTCACCGCTACCGGGAAGATTTTCGAACTCGCCTTTGTTTTGGGCATCGCAAATATGGCGTTCAGCCCACTGATCGAGCAACCACATAATGAACTCCAGGGGGTGAGCAGAAAAGATACAGACATTGTAGATAAGTGGAGATTCTGCGGATATAAAAAAACCCGCCGAGGCGGGTTTTTTTACGTTACTACAGATTACTCTGCAGCAGCTTCTGCTTTCTCTGAACGATCAACCAGCTCGATGTAAGCCATCGGCGCGTTGTCGCCTGCACGGAAGCCACACTTCAGAATGCGAGTGTAACCACCGGCACGGCTCGCGAAACGCGGGCCCAGTTCGTTAAACAGTTTTGCCACGATCTCGTTATCACGAGTACGGGCGAATGCCAGACGACGATTAGCAACGCTGTCAGTCTTGGCAAGAGTAATCAGCGGCTCAACTACGCGACGCAGCTCTTTCGCTTTAGGCAGGGTCGTCTTGATGATTTCATGACGAACCAGTGAACCTGCCATGTTGCGGAACATAGCCTGGCGATGGCTGCTGTTGCGGTTCAGTTGACGACCACTCTTACGATGGCGCATGACCTTATCCTTCTCAGTAAAACCTTAACCTGTGATCCGGTTACTCGTCAGCAATGCTTGCCGGTGGCCAGTTTTCCAGGCGCATGCCCAGAGACAGACCACGTGAAGCCAGCACGTCTTTAATCTCGGTAAGAGATTTTTTACCCAGGTTCGGCGTTTTCAGCAACTCAACCTCGGTACGCTGTACCAGATCACCGATATAGTGGATAGCTTCTGCCTTGAGGCAGTTAGCAGAGCGGACAGTCAATTCCAGATCGTCAACAGGGCGCAGCAGGATCGGATCGAATTCTGGTTTCTCTTCTTTCACTTCCGGCTGACGTACATCACGTAAGTCAACGAAAGCTTCCAGTTGTTCTGCCAGGATGGTTGCCGCACGACGAATCGCCTCTTCAGGATCGATTGTGCCATTGGTTTCCATTTCGATGACCAGCTTGTCCAGGTCGGTACGCTGTTCTACACGCGCTGCTTCAACATTGTAGGCAATACGCTCTACAGGGCTGTAACATGCGTCGACCAGCAGACGGCCGATTGGGCGCTCATCTTCTTCCGAATGAATTCGGGCAGAAGCCGGCACATAACCACGACCGCGCTGAACTTTGATACGCATGCTAATAGCTGCGTTCTCATCGGTCAGGTGGCAGATCACGTGCTGCGGCTTGACGATTTCAACATCACCGTCGTGGGTGATGTCGGCTGCAGTCACAGGGCCAATGCCAGATTTATTCAGAGTAAGAATAACTTCATCTTTACCCTGAACTCTCACCGCCAGCCCTTTCAGGTTGAGCAGGATTTCAAGGATATCTTCCTGAACGCCTTCTTTGGTGCTGTACTCATGAAGTACACCATCAATCTCAACCTCGGTCACCGCGCAACCCGGCATCGATGAGAGCAGAATACGGCGCAGTGCGTTACCCAGAGTATGGCCAAAGCCACGCTCTAAAGGCTCAAGGGTCACCTTGGCGTGCGTCGAACTCACTTGCTCGATATCTACCAGGCGCGGTTTTAGAAACTCTGTCACAGAACCCTGCATTGTGTCCTCTCTTTGGTACTAAGCTTTACTTGGAGTAAAGCTCGACGATCAGGTGTTCGTTAATGTCCGCAGACAGATCAGAACGTTCTGGCTGACGCTTGAACGTACCTTCCATCTTGCCAGCATCAACTTCCAGCCAGGTTGGCTTTTCACGCTGCTCAGCCAGCTCCAGAGCGGCTTTCACGCGAGATTGCTTTTTCGCTTTCTCACGAATGCTAACAACGTCATTCGCTTTAACCTGATAAGAAGCGATGTTAACAACACGACCGTTTACCATGATTGCTTTATGGCTAACCAGCTGGCGTGATTCAGCACGAGTCGCGCCGAAGCCCATACGGTATACAACGTTGTCCAGACGACCTTCCAGCAGAGCCAGCAGGTTTTCACCTGTGTTGCCTTTCAGACGTGCTGCTTCTTTATAGTAGTTACGGAACTGACGCTCCAGCACACCGTAGATACGGCGAACTTTTTGCTTTTCACGCAACTGCACACCATAGTCAGACAGACGCGGTTTACGCGCACCGTGCTGGCCAGGAGCTTGTTCAATTTTACACTTGGTATCGATCGCGCGAACGCCAGACTTAAGGAATAAGTCGGTGCCCTCACGACGGCTCAGCTTGAGCTTAGGACCCAAATATCTTGCCATTTTCTATCTCCAACTAACCTAAAAAACGAGCGTTATACGCGACGTTTTTTCGGCGGACGACAACCGTTATGAGGGATCGGAGTCACATCAGTAATATTCGTGATGCGGAAACCAGCGGCGTTCAGAGCGCGAACAGTAGATTCACGACCCGGACCCGGACCTTTAACCATAACTTCCAGATTCTTGATGCCGTATTCTTTTACGGCTTCAGCGCAACGCTCTGCTGCAACCTGAGCTGCGAACGGAGTGGATTTGCGAGAACCACGGAAACCGGAACCACCGGCTGTTGCCCAACCCAATGCGTTACCCTGACGATCAGTAATAGTAACGATGGTGTTGTTGAAAGAAGCATGGATATGAGCCACGCCGTCAGAGACTTGTTTTCTTACACGTTTACGTGCACGAACTGGTGCCTTTGCCATTATTCAATCACCCCGATTATTTCTTGATCGGTTTGCGCGGACCCTTACGGGTACGTGCGTTGGTCTTAGTACGCTGACCGCGCACTGGCAGACCACGACGATGACGCAAACCGCGATAGCAACCAAGATCCATCAGGCGCTTGATGCTCATGCTGATTTCACGGCGCAGATCACCTTCAACGACAAATTTGGCAACTTCGTCACGCAGCGTGTCGATTTGTTCTTCAGACAGCTCACTGATCTTAACATCTTCAGCGATACCCGCTGCAGCCAGAATGGCTTTAGAACGGGTCTTGCCGACGCCATAGATCGAAGTTAATGCGATCACAGCATGTTTCTGATCAGGAATGTTAATGCCTGCTATACGGGCCACTATGCACTCCTACTATTTAATATGTACGCACCATGCTGAAAAGCCCGTTTTCAGGATACTCAAATGGAAACGTACAGACATACAAAAGATTGGCTGGCTAATCTAGCCAGCTCAACCCAACTTTGCAAGAAAAATATGCGAAATAATCAGCCTTGGCGCTGTTTATGCTTCGGCTCGGCACTGCAAATCACACGGATGACACCATCACGCTTAACGATTTTGCAGTTACGGCATAATTTCTTGACGGAAGCACGAACTTTCATTTTTACTCTCCGTAACTTCTCAGGCGACCAGTTAGCGGCCGTAGCCTTTCAGGTTCGCCTTCTTCAATGCAGACTCATACTGACTGGACATCATCAGAGTTTGCACTTGAGCCATAAAGTCCATAATCACGACCACAACGATAAGCAGTGAGGTCCCACCGAAGTAGAACGGTACTTTCATTGCATCACGCATGAACTCCGGGATCAGGCAGATAAAAGTAATATAAAGCGCACCAACCAAAGTCAGGCGAGTCATTACTTTATCGATATACTTCGCCGTTTGCTCTCCCGGACGAATTCCTGGTACAAATGCACCGGACTTCTTCAGGTTATCTGCTGTTTCACGCGGGTTGAAGACCAACGCCGTGTAGAAGAAACAGAAGAAGATGATCGCAGACGCATAGAGTAACACATAAAGTGGTTGCCCAGGCTGCAAATACAGCGAAATTGTTGTCAGCCAGTTCCAACCAGTACCGCCCCCGAACCATGACGCGATGGTTGCCGGGAACAGAATAATACTGGAAGCGAAGATAGCCGGGATAACCCCCGCCATATTCACTTTCAGCGGTAAATGTGTGCTCTGTGCAGCATAGACACGACGACCCTGCTGACGTTTAGCGTAGTTCACCACAATGCGGCGTTGACCACGTTCAACGAAGACAACAAAGAACGTCACTGCAAATACTAATACTGCAACCAACAGCAACAGGAGGAAGTGCAGGTCGCCTTGACGCGCTTGCTCGATAGTATGGGCGATGGCCGGCGGGAGACCCGCAACGATACCGGCGAAGATAATGATTGAGATACCGTTACCGATACCTCGTTCAGTAATCTGTTCGCCGAGCCACATCAGGAACATGGTCCCTGTGACCAGACTTACAACAGCGGTGAAATAGAATGCAAAGCCTGGGTTTAATACCAGGCCCTGCATACCAGGCATATTCGGAAGACCGGTAGCAATACCGATCGACTGGAATATTGCCAGCACCAGAGTGCCGTAACGGGTGTACTGGCTAATCTTACGACGTCCAGACTCCCCTTCTTTCTTCAACTCTGCCAGGGCCGGATGAACGACCGTCAGCAGCTGGATAATAATCGATGCCGAAATATACGGCATAATACCCAGTGCGAAAATAGAAGCACGGCTGAGAGCACCACCAGAGAACATGTTGAACATTTCAATGATGGTGCCTCGCTGTTGCTCAAGCAGTTTGGCAAGTACAGCGGCATCAATACCAGGGATCGGAATAAAAGAGCCAATACGGAACACAATCAGCGCGCCGATTACAAACAGCAGTCTGCGTTTCAGCTCGCCAAATCCACCTTTGGCACTTTGAAAATCTAATCCCGGTTGCTTAGCCATCTGCTACTTATTCCTCAATTTTACCGCCAGCAGCTTCGATAGCAGCACGAGCACCTTTAGTAACACGCAGGCCACGAACAGTTACCGGAGTAGAAACTTCACCAGCCAGGATCACTTTCGCGAACTCGATCTGGATACCGATAATGTTAGCCGCTTTCAGCGTGTTCAGGTCTACAACGCCGCCTTCAACTTTCGCCAGGTCAGACAGACGGATTTCCGCTGTGATCGCTGCTTTGCGAGAGGTGAAGCCGAACTTCGGCAGACGACGGTACAGTGGCATCTGGCCACCCTCGAAACCGCGACGTACGCCACCGCCAGAACGAGAGTTCTGACCTTTGTGACCACGACCACCGGTTTTGCCGAGGCCAGAACCGATACCACGACCCAGGCGTTTACCCGCCTTTTTAGAGCCTTCGGCCGGAGACAGAGTATTTAAACGCATCTCTTACTCCTCAACTTTAACCATGAAGTAAACCGCGTTGACCATACCACGAACAGCAGGAGTATCCTCGCGCTCAACGGTATGACCAATACGACGCAGACCCAGGCCAAGCAGCGTTGCCTTGTGTTTCGGCAGACGACCGATTGCACTGCGGGTTTGAGTGATTTTAATAGTCTTTGCCATGGTCAATTACCCCAGAATTTCTTCAACGGATTTACCACGCTTGGCAGCGACCATTTCTGGAGAATTCATATTTTCCAGGCCATCAATAGTTGCACGAACCACGTTGATCGGGTTGGTGGAACCATATGCTTTAGCCAGAACGTTATGAACTCCAGCAACTTCCAGAACGGCGCGCATTGCACCACCGGCGATGATACCGGTACCTTCGGAAGCTGGCTGCATGAATACACGAGAACCCGTGTGAACACCTTTAACTGGGTGTTGCAGGGTACCGTTGTTCAGCGCGACGTTAATCATATTGCGACGGGCTTTTTCCATCGCTTTCTGGATCGCTGCTGGAACTTCACGCGCTTTACCGTAACCAAAACCAACGCGACCGTTACCATCACCCACTACAGTCAGAGCTGTGAAGGAGAAAATACGACCACCTTTAACGGTTTTAGATACGCGGTTTACCGCGATCAGCTTTTCCTGCAGTTCGCCAGCCTGTTTTTCGATGTGAGCCATCTTACACCTCTACCTTAGAACTGAAGGCCAGCTTCACGGGCAGCATCTGCCAGTGCCTGGACACGACCATGATATTGGAACCCGGAACGGTCAAAGGAAACATTGCTGATGCCTTTTTCCAGAGCGCGTTCAGCGACAGCTTTACCTACAGCTGCTGCGGCGTCTTTGTTACCGGTATACTTCAATTGTTCTGAGATAGCTTTTTCTACAGTAGAAGCAGCTACCAGAACTTCAGAACCGTTCGGTGCAATTACCTGTGCGTAAATATGACGCGGGGTACGATGTACCACCAGGCGAGTTGCACCCAGCTCTTTGAGCTTGCGGCGTGCGCGGGTCGCACGACGGATACGAGCAGATTTCTTATCCATAGTGTTACCTTACTTCTTCTTAGCCTCTTTGGTACGCACGACTTCGTCGGCGTAACGAACACCCTTGCCTTTATAAGGCTCAGGACGACGGTAGGCGCGCAGATCTGCTGCAACCTGACCGATCAGCTGTTTATCAGCGCCTTTCAGCACGATTTCAGTCTGAGTCGGGCATTCTGCAGTGATACCGGCCGGCAGCGGATGCTCAACAGGGTGTGAGAAGCCCAGAGACAGGCCTACTGCATTCCCTTTGATAGCTGCACGATAACCTACACCAACCAGCTGAAGCTTTTTAGTGAAGCCTTCGGTAACACCAACAACCATTGAGTTCAGCAGGGCACGCGCGGTACCAGCCTGAGCCCATCCATCCACGAAACCATCACGTGGACCGAAGGTCAGAGCGTTATCTGCATGTTTAACTTCAACAGCATTGTTGAGGGTACGAGTCAGCTCGCCGTTTTTACCTTTGATCGTAATAACCTGACCGTCGATTTTTACATCAACGCCGGCAGGAATAACGACCGGTGCTTTAGCAACACGAGACATTCTTTCCTCCGATTAGGCTACGTAGCAGATAATTTCGCCACCAAGACCAGCCTGGCGCGCTGCACGATCAGTCATAACACCTTTAGAGGTAGAAACAACTGCGATACCAAGACCAGCCATTACTTTTGGCAGCTCATCTTTTTTCTTATAGATGCGCAGGCCTGGGCGGCTGACACGCTGAATGCTTTCTACAACAGCTTTACCCTGGAAATACTTGAGAGTAAGTTCCAGTTCCGGCTTGGTGTCGCCTTCAACTTTAAAATCTTCGATAAAACCTTCTTCCTTCAGCACGTTGGCAATTGCCACTTTCAGCTTGGCGGAAGGCATGGTGACCGCAACTTTGTTCGCGGCCTGACCGTTACGGATACGGGTCAGCATATCCGCGATCGGATCTTGCATGCTCATCTGTCTTTACTCCCGTGATTCAATTGGTAATTACCAGCTAGCCTTTTTCAAGCCTGGCACTTCACCGCGCATGGCGGCTTCACGCAGTTTGATACGGCTCAACCCAAACTTGCCCACATAACCATGTGGACGACCTGTTTGACGACAGCGGTTACGCTGACGAGACGGGCTGGAATCACGCGGCAGAGACTGCAGCTTGAGAACCGCATTCCAACGATCTTCGTCGGAAGCGTTCACATCAGAAATGATCGCTTTCAGTTCAGCGCGTTTAGCGAAGAATTTATCAGCTAAAGCTACGCGCTTTACTTCGCGTGCTTTCATTGATTGCTTAGCCATTCAGTAACCCTACCTTACTTGCGGAACGGGAAGTCAAAGGCAGCCAGCAGAGCACGGCCTTCTTCATCAGATTTCGCAGTAGTGGTAATGGTAATATCCAAACCACGCACGCGGTCGACTTTATCGTAGTCGATTTCTGGGAAGATGATCTGCTCACGGACACCCATGCTGTAGTTACCACGACCGTCGAAAGACTTAGCGGACAAGCCACGGAAGTCACGGATACGTGGAACAGCAATAGTGATCAGGCGCTCAAGGAACTCCCACATGCGTTCGCCACGCAGAGTTACTTTACAGCCGATCGGATAGCCCTGACGGATTTTGAAGCCTGCAACAGATTTGCGTGCTTTGGTGATCAGCGGTTTTTGACCGGAGATTGCTGTCAGGTCAGCTGCTGCGTTATCCAGCAGTTTCTTGTCAGCGATCGCTTCACCAACACCCATGTTCAGGGTGATCTTCTCGACCCGAGGGACTTGCATGACAGAATTGTAGTTAAACTCAGTCATGAGTTTGTTAACTACTTCGTCTTTGTAGTAATCATGCAGTTTCGCCATCGTACTACTCCAAATTACTTGATAGTTTCGCTGTTAGATTTGAAGAAACGGACTTTTTTACCGTCTTCGAATCTAAAGCCTACACGGTCAGCCTTACCGGTAGCCGCATTGAAGATTGCAACGTTAGAAACCTGAATAGCAGCTTCTTTTTCAACGATGCCGCCTGGTTGGTTCAGGGCCGGAACCGGCTTCTGATGTTTCTTAACCAGGTTAATACCTTCAACGACAAGTTTGCCGGAAGACAGAACATTTTTTACTTTACCGCGTTTACCTTTATCTTTACCGGTTAACACGATAACTTCGTCATCACGACGGATTTTCGCTGCCATGATTCGCTCCTTAGAGTACTTCTGGTGCCAGAGAGATAATTTTCATGAACTTCTCAGTACGAAGTTCACGAGTTACCGGCCCAAAGATACGCGTGCCGATAGGCTGCTCGCTGTTATTGTTTAAAATAACGCATGCATTACCATCGAAGCGAATGACAGAACCGTCAGGGCGACGAACACCCTTCTTGGTGCGCACCACTACCGCCTTCAGCACATCACCTTTTTTGACCTTACCACGTGGAATTGCTTCCTTGATGGTGATCTTGATGATGTCGCCTACGCCTGCGTAGCGACGGTGCGAGCCACCCAGAACCTTGATACACATTACGCGACGTGCACCGGAGTTGTCGGCGACGTTCAGCATAGTCTGTTCTTGGATCATTTTAGTGCTCCGCTAATGTCAACTACTACCTGAGACTCTAAAATCAGAGCCGTTAAAAAGCCCCATATCGAGGGCGCGGCATTATAACACCGCTTCTGCAATATGGGTAGAAAAAATAAACGGCTCATCGCTGAGCCGTTTATTCGTATTGAGAATGCGTACTCTATTACAGAACCGCTTTCTCTACAACGCGAACCAGCGTCCAGGACTTAGTCTTGGACAGTGGACGGCATTCACGGATTTCCACCTTGTCGCCGATACCACATTCGTTGTTCTCGTCATGTACGTGCAGTTTGGTCGTACGCTTGATGAATTTACCGTAGATCGGGTGTTTCACAAAACGTTCGATAGCTACAACAATGGATTTCTCCATTTTATCGCTAACAACACGACCTTGCAGAGTACGGATTTTATCGGTCATTACGCACCCGCCTTCTGAGTCAGTAAAGTCTTAACGCGCGCAACATTGCGACGCACTTGCTTCAGCAGGTGAGTCTGTTGCAGCTGGCCACTTGCAGCCTGCATACGCAGGTTGAACTGCTCACGCAGCAGGTTCAGCAGCTCAGCGTTCAGCTCTTCAACGCTTTTTTCACGCAGCTCTTTTGCTTTCATTACATCACCGTCTTAGTTACAAAGGTGGTTTTGATAGGCAGTTTCGCTGCTGCCAGGCCGAAGGCTTCACGGGCCAGCTCTTCCGGAACACCGTCCATTTCATAAAGGACTTTGCCCGGTTGGATCAAGGCAACCCAGTACTCCACGTTACCTTTACCTTTACCCATACGAACTTCCAGTGGCTTCTCGGTGATCGGTTTGTCCGGGAATACACGGATCCAGATCTTACCTTGACGCTTAACTGCACGGGTCATTGCACGACGTGCTGCTTCGATCTGACGTGCAGTCAGACGACCACGGCCAACAGCTTTCAGACCGAAAGTGCCGAAGCTAACATCCGTACCCTGCGCCAGACCACGGTTGCGGCCTTTGTGCACTTTACGGAATTTTGTACGCTTTGGTTGTAACATCAGCGACGCTCCTTATTTACGGCCTTTACGCTGCTGCTTTTTAGGTTGAGCAGCCGGTTTTTCCGGTTGTTCAACAGCAGCCATACCACCCAGGATCTCACCTTTGAAGATCCATACCTTAACGCCGATTACACCGTAAGTGGTGTGCGCTTCAGAGGTGTTGTAGTCGATGTCAGCACGCAGAGTGTGCAGCGGTACGCGACCTTCGCGGTACCATTCGGTACGTGCGATTTCCGCGCCGCCCAGACGGCCGCTAACTTCAACTTTGATACCTTTAGCGCCCAGACGCATTGCGTTCTGTACAGCACGCTTCATAGCACGACGGAACATAACGCGACGTTCCAGCTGAGAAGTGATGCTGTCAGCAACCAATTTAGCGTCCAGTTCAGGCTTACGAACTTCAGCGATATTGATCTGTGCAGGAACGCCAGCGATATCCGCTACGACCTTGCGCAGTTTTTCTACGTCTTCGCCTTTCTTACCGATAACGATGCCAGGGCGAGCAGTGTGAATAGTCACACGGATGCTCTTAGCTGGACGCTCGATAACGATACGAGATACAGACGCTTTAGCCAGTTCCTTAGTCAGGTACTGACGTACTTTAAAATCGCTGTCCAGGTTGTCAGCGAATTCTTTGGTGTTCGCAAACCAGGTAGAGTTCCATGGTTTTACAATACCCAGGCGAATACCATTAGGATGTACTTTCTGACCCATTGCTAGTCTCCAGAGTCTCAGCGATCGGACACAACCACAGTAATGTGGCTGGTGCGCTTCAGGATGCGATCTGCACGACCTTTCGCACGCGGCATAATGCGCTTCATGCTTGGGCCTTCATCTACGAAAATTTTCGCGACTTTCAGATCGTCGATGTCAGCGCCATCGTTGTGTTCAGCGTTAGCAATGGCAGATTCCAGTACTTTCTTGACCAATACCGCAGCTTTCTTGTTGGTATAGGTCAGGATGTCCAGGGCCTGCGACACTTTCTTACCGCGAATCAGGTCAGCAACAAGGCGAACCTTCTGTGCAGAAGAACGAGCATGGCGATGTTGAGCTAAAGTTTCCATCTCTTCCTCCTACCTTATTTCTTCTTCGCTTTTTTATCAGCAGCGTGGCCGCGATAAGTACGAGTCGGTGCGAATTCACCCAGTTTGTGACCAACCATTTCGTCGGTAACAAAGACTGGAACGTGCTGACGACCATTATGGACAGCGATGGTCAAACCGATCATGTTAGGAAAGATCGTTGAACGACGGGACCAAGTGCGCAGGGGCTTCTTGTCTCCGCTTTCCACCGCTTTCTCTACCTTCTTCAGCAAGTGCAGGTCAATAAAAGGACCTTTCTTGAGAGAACGTGGCATGGCTTATCCTCTAAAATTATTTGCTACGGCGACGTACGATAAATTTATCAGTACGCTTGTTGCTGCGGGTCTTCTTACCTTTGGTCTGAACGCCCCACGGAGTTACCGGGTGCTTACCAAAGTTACGACCTTCACCACCACCATGTGGGTGGTCGACTGGGTTCATCGCAGTACCGCGAACGGTAGGACGAACACCACGCCAGCGTGCAGCACCAGCTTTACCCAGAACGCGCAGCATATGCTCAGCATTGCCAACTTCGCCCAGAGTAGCGCGGCAGTCTGCTTCGACTTTACGCATTTCACCAGAACGCAGACGCAGGGTGACATAAGCACCGTCACGCGCAACGATCTGAACGTAAGTACCCGCGGAACGCGCCAGCTGACCGCCTTTACCTGGTTTCATTTCTACGTTATGAACGGTAGAACCAACCGGGATATTGCGCATCGGCAGGGTGTTGCCTGCTTTGATTGCAGCATCAACGCCAGACTGAATCTGGTCGCCAGCTTTCAGGCCTTTAGGGGCCAGGATGTAACGGCGTTCGCCATCTTTGTACAGAACCAGCGCGATGTTCGCGGAACGGTTCGGATCGTACTCAAGACGCTCAACAACTGCTGGGATACCGTCTTTGTTGCGTTTGAAGTCAACAATACGATAAGCCTGCTTGTGGCCACCACCGATGTGACGAGTGGTGATACGGCCATTGTTGTTACGACCACCGGATTTGCTGTTTTTTTCCAGCAACGGAGCAAAAGGTTTGCCCTTGTGCAGCTCAGGGTTAACCACTTTAACTACGTGGCGACGACCCGGAGATGTCGGTTTACATTTAACAACTGCCATTGTATTACTCCTCCGACTTACTCAGCGCCGCCAACGAAGTCCAGGTTCTGGCCTTCTTTCAGGGTGACGTAAGCTTTTTTCCAGTCGCTACGACGACCGATACGCTGTCCGTGACGTTTAACTTTCCCTTTAACTACCAGGGTGTTAACGACTTCGACTTCGACTTCAAACAGTTTCTGCACAGCAGCTTTGATCTCTGCTTTGGTCGCGTCTTTAGCAACTTTGAGAACGATGGTGTTTGTTTTTTCCATCGCAGTAGACGCTTTTTCAGAAACGTGCGGTGCGCGCAGCACCTTCAGCAGACGTTCTTCACGAATCATGCCAGCATCTCCTCAACTTGCTTAACAGCATCAGCAGTCATTACGACTTTGTCGAAGGCGATCAGGCTAACCGGGTCGATACCAGTCGCGTCGCGTACGTCAACCTTGTGCAGGTTACGCGCGGCCAGGAACAGGTTCTCGTCCAGCTCACCGGTGATGATCAGCACATCTTCCAGAGCCATGTCTTTCAGTTTCTGTGCCAGCAGCTTAGTTTTAGGCGCTTCAACAGAGAACTTCTCGACAACGATCAGACGATCCTGACGTACCAGTTCGGACAGAATGCTTTTCAGCGCGCCGCGGTACATCTTTTTGTTAACTTTTTGACTGTGGTCCTGTGGACGCGCAGCGAAGGTCACGCCACCTGAACGCCAGATCGGGCTCTTGATAGAACCTGAACGCGCACGGCCGGTACCTTTCTGGCGCCATGGCTTTTTGCCTGAACCAGTTACTTCAGCACGAGTCTTCTGAGCACGAGTACCCTGACGAGCACCAGCTGCATAAGCAACAACAACCTGGTGAACCAGCGCTTCGTTGAAATCACGACCGAAGGTAGTTTCGGAAACAGTCAGCGCGCTCTGCGCGTCTTTCAATACTAATTCCATTGCTATCCCCTTACGCCTTCACAGCTGGTTTAACGATCAGGTCGCTACCGGTTGCACCCGGGACCGCACCTTTAACCAGCAGCAGGTTGCGCTCAGCGTCAACACGTACTACGTCCAGGCTCTGAACGGTTACACGTTCGTTGCCCAGCTGACCTGCCATTTTCTTGCCTTTGAACACTTTGCCCGGAGTCTGGTTCTGACCGATAGAACCCGGAACGCGGTGAGACAAGGAGTTACCGTGAGTAGCGTCCTGGGTACGGAAGTTCCAGCGCTTAACGGTACCAGCAAAACCTTTACCTTTAGAGGTACCGGTTACGTCAACTTTTTTAACGTCAGCAAACAGCTCAACGCTAATGTCCTGACCTACGGTGAACTCTTCGCCTTCAGCAAGACGGAATTCCCACAGACCACGGCCAGCTTCAACGCCAGCTTTAGCGAAGTGACCCGCTTCTGGTTTGGTTACACGGTTAGCTTTTTTAGCACCAGTGGTAACCTGAATAGCGCGGTAGCCATCGTTAGCCAGATCTTTAACCTGAGTAACGCGGTTTGCTTCAACTTCGATTACGGTTACTGGGATAGAAACGCCATCTTCAGTGAAGATGCGGGTCATACCCACTTTTTTACCGACTAAACCAATCATTGTTTCAACCTCTCAATCGCTCGATGACCTGATTAACCCAGGCTGATCTGCACGTCTACACCGGCAGCCAGATCCAGACGCATCAGAGCATCAACGGTTTTCTCAGTTGGCTCAACGATGTCAACCAGACGCTTGTGAGTGCGGATTTCGTACTGATCACGCGCATCTTTGTTAACGTGCGGAGAGATCAGAACGGTAAAGCGCTCTTTGCGGGTCGGCAGCGGGATCGGACCACGGACTTGCGCACCAGTGCGCTTAGCAGTCTCGACGATTTCCGCGGTTGATTGATCGATCAGACGATGATCAAACGCTTTAAGGCGGATACGGATTCTTTGGTTCTGCATGAGACCAGAGCTCCAATTATTTTATAAACGAAAATGATTACTCCTCAAACCCATTACGATTGATGGGAGAGTGTAACCGTTCTTACGTAGCTCCCCAATTGGGAGCATTGTTGAGTAACAAAGTGAGCTACTCTGGTTCAGATTGAACCCGCCGTCAATTACGACAAGCCCGCGCATTATACGTAAATCAGAGAAAGACGCAAGTGCCGTTTAGAAATTAAGCGCCAAAGACGTACTATACGTAAGGCCGCGCAATTTTTTATGCAAAGTATCCCTTCTCAACTCTTTGTCTGAAGCCGCTACGCAATTGCTGTTTTTACACATTGCCGGGCATGCAGATTATTACGAGTATGCGCTCAAACCATTTTGAGGCTCTCGCTATGCTACTGTCCCTCCCCTTTCTGCTGATCTATTTTGCGTTATCGGCCTTGCTTGTTCGCACCGATATCCGCACGGGGCTTCTTCCCGATAAATTTCTTTGCCCGCTGCTATGGACGGGCCTGCTCTACCAGCTTTGTCTCCATCCTGATTTTTTGCCGAGCGCGGTAGTGGGTGCGATGGCAGGATACGCCGGATTCGCCATTATCTATTGGGGATACCGTCTCATCTGCCGACGTGAAGGGATGGGATATGGCGACATAAAATATCTGGCGGCGCTGGGGGCATGGCATGGCTGGTGTGTACTACCAATACTGGCATTAGTGGCCGCGTTAATGGCTCTGCTGTATCTGGTTGCTTTCTCGTTATTTACCCCTGATAAGCAGGCATTAAAAAACCCACTGCCTTTTGGGCCATTTCTGGCGGCAGCGGGTTTATGCGTTGGCTGGGAAAGCCTGATTAACTTTCCACTTTGATCTGAGACTGAAGGTAGTTCTGTAGGCCAATTTTGCTAATGAGATCCAGTTCGGTCTCAAGCCAGTCGATGTGCCCTTCTTCATCGGCCAGGATCTGGATCATCATATCGCGGCTGACGTAGTCATGTACGCTGTCCGCATAGGCAATGGCTTCACGCAGATCTTTTGCACCCTCCAGCTCCAGCCGGAGATCAGAACGCAGCATCTCTTCGACATCTTCTCCGATGCCCAGTTTTCCGAGATCCTGTAGGTTAGGAATGCCTTCGAGGAATAAAATACGCTCAATGTATTTATCGGCGTGTTTCATTTCATCAATGGACTCATGGTATTCAACATCGTTGAGGCGAGTCAGTCCCCAGTTTTTAAACATTCTTGCATGGAGAAAATACTGATTGATTGCGACAAGCTCATTTCCCAATAATTTATTGAGATAACTTATGATTTTAACATCACCTTTCATTATATAGTCCCTCCGCTTCCACTCATTGAAGCGTAGATCGGGCTACGGGGATGTCAAAAAAAAGATAGAGGCTTACGCGATCTCTTTGAATTCCGGGATCTGCATCAGTTCGTCCTGCATGATCTCACGCGCTGCGCGAACGCATTTACCGCATTGATTTCCCACCGGAACAAACTTGCGAAGCTGCTGGAAAGATTGTGGTTGAAACTGGCGAACGGCCTGACGAATTTTTTTGTCGCTTACACCATTACATAAACAAACGTACATAAAGACTCCCGTTCAAAATATGCGCAAAGTGTAAGTGAGAATGGTTATGATTACAATAGCGCGGGCGTCGGAATACGTGGCGGGAGAAAGCAAAAAATGCGAATTTTTATGACAATGCCCCAACGGCAGAAAACAAAAAAGGACGCCGAAGCGTCCTTTTTATTTCAGGGATAATTAATTAGCCCAGAACTTTAGCAACTACGCCCGCGCCAACGGTACGGCCGCCTTCGCGGATTGCGAAGCGCAGACCGTCGTCCATCGCGATTGGGTGGATCAGCGTCACAACCATCTTGATGTTGTCGCCTGGCATTACCATCTCTACGCCTTCTGGCAGTTCGATGGTACCGGTCACGTCAGTTGTACGGAAGTAGAACTGTGGACGGTAGCCTTTGAAGAACGGAGTATGACGGCCGCCTTCGTCTTTGGACAGAATGTACACTTCAGATTCGAACTTGGTGTGTGGCTTGATTGAGCCTGGCTTCGCCAGAACCTGACCACGTTCGATTTCTTCACGTTTGATACCACGCAGCAGAACACCAACGTTCTCACCAGCACGGCCTTCGTCCAGCAGTTTGCGGAACATTTCAACGCCAGTACAGGTAGACTTCGCAGTCTCTTTGATACCAACGATTTCAACTTCTTCACCCACTTTGATGATACCGCGCTCTACACGACCGGTAACAACGGTACCACGACCGGAGATGGAGAATACGTCTTCGATTGGCAGCAGGAATGGCTTGTCAATCGCACGCTCTGGTTCTGGGATGTAAGAATCCAGGTAGCCAGCCAGTTCGATGATTTTCGCTTCCCACTCTGCGTCGCCTTCCAGCGCTTTCAGCGCGGAACCACGAACGATTGGAGTGTCGTCGCCTGGGAAATCGTACTGAGACAGCAGTTCACGAACTTCCATCTCTACCAGTTCCAGCAGTTCTTCGTCATCAACCATGTCGCATTTGTTCAGGAACACGATGATGTAAGGAACGCCTACCTGACGACCCAGCAGGATGTGCTCACGAGTCTGAGGCATAGGGCCGTCAGTCGCAGCAACAACCAGGATCGCGCCATCCATCTGCGCAGCACCGGTGATCATGTTTTTAACATAGTCGGCGTGGCCTGGGCAGTCTACGTGTGCGTAGTGGCGAGTCGGGGTGTCATACTCAACGTGAGAGGTGTTGATGGTGATACCACGAGCTTTTTCTTCTGGTGCGTTATCGATCTGGTCGAAAGCACGAGCAGCACCGCCGTAGGTTTTAGCCAGTACGGTAGTGATTGCAGCAGTCAGGGTAGTTTTACCATGGTCAACGTGGCCGATAGTACCAACGTTGACGTGCGGTTTTGTACGTTCAAATTTTTCTTTAGACACGGCTATATTCCTTACTATAGTGCTCTCCCCTTCGGAGAGAGCACGGGACTTAGGTTTTAATCCTGTGGATTACTTACCACGGGCTTCGATAACGGCCTGAGCAACGTTGTTCGGCGCATCATCATACTTCAGGAATTCCATAGTGTATGATGCACGACCTTTGGTCAGAGAACGCAGCTGAGTCGCATATCCGAACATTTCAGACAGCGGAACTTCAGCGTGGATCTTAACGCCAGTTACTTCGGATTCCTGACCACGCAGCATACCGCGACGACGGCTCAAGTCACCGATAACGTCACCGGTGTTCTCTTCAGGAGTTTCTACTTCAACCTTCATGATCGGCTCAAGCAGAACTGGTTTTGCTTTCTTAAAGCCTTCTTTAAAGGCAATAGACGCAGCCAGTTTAAACGCCAGTTCAGAGGAGTCAACGTCGTGGTAAGAACCGAAGTGCAGACGAACACCCATGTCTACAACCGGGTAACCAGCCAGAGGACCAGCTTTCAGCTGCTCCTGGATGCCTTTATCAACGGCAGGGATGTATTCGCCAGGAATTACACCACCTTTGATGTCGTTGATGAACTCGTAACCTTTAGGGTTAGAGCCCGGCTCCAGTGGGTACATGTCGATCACAACGTGACCGTACTGACCGCGACCACCAGACTGCTTAGCGTGTTTACCTTCAACATCGGTAACTTTCGCGCGAATCGCTTCGCGGTAAGCAACCTGAGGTTTACCCACGTTCGCTTCAACGTTGAATTCACGCTTCATACGGTCAACGATGATGTCCAGGTGCAGTTCACCCATACCAGCGATGATGGTCTGGTTAGATTCTTCATCAGTCCATACGCGGAATGATGGGTCTTCTTTCGCCAGACGGCCCAGAGCCAGACCCATTTTTTCCTGGTCAGCTTTGGTTTTTGGTTCAACTGCGATGGAGATTACCGGCTCAGGGAATTCCATACGCTCCAGAATGATCGGGTGATCCGGGTCACACAGGGTGTCACCAGTGGTCACGTCTTTCAGACCGATAGCAGCAGCGATGTCGCCCGCACGAACTTCTTTGATCTCTTCACGTTTGTTAGCGTGCATCTGTACGATACGGCCAAAACGTTCACGCGCCGCTTTCACGGAGTTCAGGATGGTGTCACCGGAGTTAACCACACCAGAGTAAACGCGGAAGAAGGTCAGGTTACCCACGAATGGGTCGGTAGCAATTTTGAACGCCAGTGCAGAGAACGGCTCGTCATCACTTGCGTGACGCTCAGCCGGAGTATCTTTACCGTCGTCCAGGATGCCGTTGATCGCAGGAACGTCAACCGGGGATGGCAGGTAGTCAACTACCGCATCCAGCATCGCCTGAACACCTTTGTTCTTGAACGCAGAACCACAGGTTACCAGGATGATTTCGTTGTTCAGAACGCGCTGACGCAGAGCAGATTTGATCTCTTGCTCAGACAGTTCTTCACCACCCAGGTATTTCTCCATCAGCTCTTCAGAAGCTTCTGCTGCGGATTCGATCAGGTTCTGGTGCCATTCGTCAGCCAGGTCCTGCATCTCTGCCGGGATATCTTCGTATTCGAAGGTAACGCCCGCATCTGCTTCGTTCCAGTTGATGGCTTTCATTTTCACCAGGTCGATAACGCCGGTGAAACCTTCTTCAGCACCAATTGCCAGCTGAAGCGGAACAGGGTTCGCGCCCAGACGGGTTTTGATCTGGCCAACAACTTTCAGGAAGTTAGCACCCATACGGTCCATTTTGTTAACGAACGCGATGCGTGGAACTTTATATTTGTTTGCCTGACGCCATACGGTTTCAGACTGTGGCTGAACACCACCAACTGCGCAATAAACCATTACCGCGCCGTCAAGAACACGCATGGAACGTTCTACTTCGATGGTGAAGTCAACGTGCCCTGGGGTGTCGATGATGTTTACGCGATGCGGTTCGTACTGCTTAGCCATACCTGACCAGAATGCAGTAGTCGCTGCGGAGGTGATAGTAATACCACGCTCCTGCTCCTGTTCCATCCAGTCCATGGTGGCTGCGCCGTCATGAACTTCACCGATTTTATGGTTTACACCGGTGTAGAACAGAATACGTTCGGTAGTAGTGGTTTTACCGGCGTCGATGTGCGCACTGATACCGATGTTACGGTAGCGTGCGATGGGTGTTGTACGAGCCATTTGATTCCTCGTTTATATCTTTAGGCGTTCAGTTAAGTTACCCAGAGCGGGCGGCTTCTCTGAAGCGCCCGCCTGGTGACTACGACTCCGAAGGGATTACCAACGGTAGTGTGCGAACGCCTTGTTGGCTTCTGCCATACGGTGAACGTCTTCACGTTTCTTAACTGCGGTACCTTTGTTTTCCGCAGCATCAGAAAGTTCGTTCGCCAGACGCAGAGCCATGGATTTATCACCGCGTTTACGAGCAGCTTCAACGATCCAACGCATTGCCAGAGCATTACGACGAACCGGACGAACTTCAACTGGAACCTGATAAGTAGAACCACCAACGCGGCGAGACTTAACTTCTACAGTCGGGCGCACGTTGTCGAGAGCGACTTCGAAGGCTTCCAGTTCATTTTTACCAGAACGCTGAGCCAGGGTCTCCAGCGCGCTGTATACGATTGCTTCTGCGGTAGATTTTTTACCATCTACCATCAGGATATTTACAAATTTTGCCAGCAGTTCTGATCCGAATTTCGGATCTGGAAGAATTTTACGCTGACCAATGACGCGACGACGTGGCATGGGATTACTCCGTTGTTAATTCAGGATTGTCCAAAACTCTACGAGTTTAGTTTGACATTAAGATAAATCAGTTTGGCCTTACTTAACGGAGAACCATTAAGCCTTAGGACGCTTCACGCCGTACTTGGAGCGAGCCTGCTTACGGTCTTTAACACCTGAGCAGTCCAGCGCACCACGAACGGTGTGGTAACGAACACCCGGAAGGTCTTTAACACGACCGCCACGGATCAGGATCACGGAGTGCTCCTGAAGGTTGTGACCTTCACCACCGATGTAGGAAGTCACTTCGAAACCGTTAGTCAAACGCACACGGCATACTTTACGCAGTGCGGAGTTTGGTTTTTTAGGAGTGGTGGTATATACACGAGTACATACGCCACGTTTCTGCGGGCAGGCTTCCAGCGCAGGCACGTTGCTTTTTGCAACTTTGCGTGCACGTGGTTTGCGTACCAGCTGGTTAACTGTTGCCATTAAATAGCTCCTGGTTTTAGCTTTTGCTTCGTAAACACGTAATAAAACGACCTCATACAATATGAGGACGCGAAATTTTAGGGCTACGTCGAAAAGGTGTCAAGAAATATACAGCGATCTCAAATCACCAGTTCATTTGACTGGCGTGCGTCACAGTAAGATTGACGAAATCAGTATAGCCAACCACGTCAATTTTGGCTGAAATTTGACCAGAAAGACCCCGCGCATCCAGATCCTCTTTCAGCGCAGAGACTGTTATGGGGGCATTAGCGAGGATTTCAACAAAACGGCTGCCTTCAAGCGCCGCAAGCACGCCGTCCTGAATCAGCAGCAGATCATCACCTTCGCGCAGCATGCTCAGTAACGTGTCGATATCGCATTGCCACGGTGAACGGCTCAGGGTATGGAGCATGACAGCCTCAGAAAGTCAGAACGGTATCGTAGTGAGAGAGTTGTTCGCGCAGCGCAGCAGAGGTCAGGAGCGTCACGTCCAGCACGAACGGTGTTTTCTCGTTTAACCCACGCGCGGCCAGCGAATCGGCGCACACATAGAAGGTTTCAATGTCATAGAGCGGCAGAACTTTAAAGGTCGCAATGTAGTCGCGCGCAAGAATGGCCTGCGGTTGTTGGCCAGCCAGAAGCTGGAATACGCCATCGCCTAAAAAGAAGACGCCAATATCTTCGGTTAAAGCCGATGTCGCGAGCAATGCATCCAGCCCTTCCCGGCCTGAAGCGCTGCCATGCGGCGCAGAAGTAAAAACAAACGCTACGCGCTTCATCAAAATTGCACCACTCTGTCGCAGGTCAACGCCGCCTGTGCCAGGGCACCTAGTCCGCTGAGCGAAAAGCCCGGTTGCAGGTTAGCCCCCGCCAGACCAAGGCGTTCGGCTTCGGTCACATCCGTCACGCCGCGACGCAGTGCCGCCGCGACGCAGATATGCAGGTCAACGCCCTGCGTTTCGTTTAATTTTTGCCAGGCGCGCACAAGGTCAAACTCATCGCTCGCCGGAGACGTAAACTGGTTCGCGTTATATACGCCTTCGCGATAAAAGAAGACGCTTGCCAGTTCATGACCGGCATCAAGCAGCGCATGGGCAAACTGTAGCGCGCTGCTGGCCTGCTGGGTACCGTACGCCGGGCCCGTCACCATTAACGCAAAACGCATTACTTGTCTTGTCCCAGAAAGTCGCCGCTTTTGAACTGGCGAATATAGAGGTAAACCGTGTGTTTGGAGATATTCAGGCGATCGGCCACCTGGTTGATGGCATCTTTGATATCAAAAATCCCTTTCTCATAGAGGTTCAGGACGATCTGACGATTCTTGGCGTTGTTGGATACGTTGCGATCGGCATTCACCTCTTCAATGGTGAACTCCAGCGTCTGGGTCACGAGATCCTCAACCGAAGAAGCAAAGTTCACCGATGAGCCCACGTCCGGCGTTTCTGGCGGGATGAAGGTGCTCATGATTTGCGAGAATGGCACATCAAGGTTCATGTTGATGCACAGCAAACCGATTACCCGGTGTTCGCGATTTCGAATCGCGATCGTTTCTGATTTCATCAGCACGCCACTTTTGGCGCGGGTGAAATAGCATTTTGAGACGCTGCTGTCCGCGCCGGTCATGTCATGCAACATACGCAATGCAAGGTCGGTGATTGGCGAACCAATTTTACGGCCAGTGTGCTCACCATTCGCAATGCGGATAGCGGAACACTTAAGATCTTGCAGGGAATGCAATACGATTTCGCAGTGGGAACCAATGAGCATCGCTAACCCGTCCACTACCGCTTCGTAGGATTTCAGAATATCGAAGTCGGTCTGGTCAAATGGACGTTGATCCAGCAAATCAAGTTCACTGGTTTCGTTGGTTAAAAGCGACCTGGACATGAAAAAAACACTCCTTTTCAGGAGCCTGTCGTTAGGTTTTCAGGGCAGGCTCATTATCTACACGGACAACTAAATTAATACAGCGTGTATAACGCTTTCCAGTGTTAATTATATCTGCCCCACAATAAAAAAACCGCCGCCTGTAAAGGCGGCGGTTTTTTTCAGCATTACTTCTTAGCTGCTGCGGCTTTGTCGTCAGCCGGTGCGTCTGTTTTCGCATCCGCTTTCGGCGCCGGTTTGATGTCCAGCAGTTCTACATCAAATACCAGCGTGGAGTTAGCCGGGATACCCGGAACGCCGGTTTTGCCGTAAGCCAGATCCGGTGGGATGACCAGCTTGATTTTACCGCCTTTCTTGATGTTCTTCAGGCCTTCGGTCCAGCCCGGGATCACACCATCCAGACGGAAGGAGAGAGGCTCACCGCGGGTATAAGAGTTATCGAACTCTTTACCGTCGATCAGCGTACCTTTGTAGTTCACCACAACGGTGTCGCTGTCTTTAGGCGCGTCGCCGGTACCTTCTTTCTCAACTTTATAGATCAGGCCAGTAGAAGAGGTTTTAACGCCTTTCTCTTTAGCGAACTTGTCGCGGTAGGCTTTGCCTTTCGCTTCGTTATCTTTAGCGTCTGCTTCCATCTTGGTCTGAGCGGCGCCTTTCACGCGCGCTTCAAACGCTTGCAGAGTCTGCTCGATTTCCTGGTCAGACAGTTTGCTCTTGTCTGCGAACGCATCCTGAACCCCTGCGATCAGCTGGTTTTTGTCCAGTTTGATGCCCAGTTTCTCTTGTTCTTTCAGAGAGTTTTCCATGTAACGACCCAGAGACGCGCCAAGTGCGTAGGCGGATTTCTGGTCGTCATTTTTGAATGCCGCTTTGCTGTCTGTAGTCGCAGCAGGCTTCGCAGCAGTATCAGCAGCGAAAGACAGCGGCGCATTGAGCGCTACAGCCATAGTGGTCGCCAGCAGCGTAACTTTAAACAGTGATTTCATCCATATCTCCAGGACCTGAGGTCTCTCACCCCAGTGTTAAACGTAAATGAGTGACGTACTATAAAACGTTGTGGAAGAAATCTACAGACAGACTCCCCCGAATGTCGCTTCTTTTCAGACTATTTTTGTTTAAATAAGTTTCTTGTCAGGGAGATGGATACTGTACTTAAGGAAAAAGTCAGCTAAACTTCGCCGCCGCTGGTCCATTATGGCGAATGAGAGATAAACGAGGTGAATGATGAAGGATACAACGATCGAAGCGAGACTGGCTGAGCTGGAAAGCCGCCTGGCTTTTCAGGACATCACCATCGAAGAACTGAATCAGACCGTGACGGCCCATGAGCTTGAAATGGCAAAACTGCGCGATCACATGCGCCTGCTGACGGAAAAGCTGAAGGCCACGCAGCCGTCAAACATTGCCTCTCAGTCAGAAGAGACACCACCACCTCATTATTGAGGCGTAAAAAGAGCGGGATTATCCCGCTTTTTTATTTTCCGGAGTACGGAATCAGTGGCAACCGCAGCCGCCGGTACCGCAACCACCTTTACCGTGGCCGTGGTCATGACCATGGTCGTGGCCGTGACCACCACAGCAGCCATCGTGGCCGTGATCGTGGTCATGATCGTGACCGTGCGCACCGTGAACGTGGCCATGAGCCAGCTCTTCTTCGGTCGCTTCACGGATCGCAACAACTTCTACGTTGAACTTCAGGTTCTGACCCGCCAGCATGTGGTTGCCGTCAACCACAACGTGGTCGTCTTCAACTTCAGTGATTTCAACCGGCACCGGACCCTGGTCAGTTTCCGCCAGGAAGCGCATGCCAACCTGCAACTCGTCAACGCCCATGAATACGTCTTTAGGAACGCGCTGGACCAGGTTGTCATCATACTGACCGTAAGCGTCGTTCGCGCCTACAGCAACGTCGAATTTGTCGCCAACTTCATGGCCTTCCAGCGCCGTTTCCAGGCCGGAAATCAGGGAACCGTGACCATGCAGGTAGTCCAGCGGCGCACTCACCGGAGACTCATCAACCAACACACCGTCTTCTGTACGTACCTGATAGGCCAGGCTGACCACCAGGTCTTTTGCTACTTTCATGATATCTCCTGAGCGTGGGAAAATTGCTGGCGCAGATTGTAGCGGAAATCTGCACCCGTGTACCCTTAAGCTTAAAAAAACTCAGAGCATATCGCTAGTCTGGATGAAAAATGCCGATCACTTGCTCTTCTTTGCGAACGTGATCGCGGGCTTCTTTATCGGCCTCACGCATCTGGTGACCGCACTTAACACATTCAACGATATCGATATTATTTTCACGCCACATGGCCAGCGTATCTTGCGCCTGGCAGGATGGGCATTTTGCGCCCGCGATAAAGCGTTTACGTACAGCCATCTTTCGTTACCCTTTATTCAAATTCATCCCAGCCGTCGAGCTGGCGTCGTTCCTGTTGCATCTCACGCTGGAAGATCTCCTCCAGTTCGCGACGCGCTTCCCGAACGCGGGAGATCTGCGCCGTGTCGCTGTGCACGGGCATCAGTTCACGCAGCATTCGCATATCCAGCCGGCGGAAATGCATCTGGGCGCGTTGCGCCTGGTGAGGATGCATACCCAGCGAAACCAGCGCCTTGCGTCCCAGCTCCAGCGCACTGGAGAAGGTTTCGCGGGAGAAGTGTTTCACACCCGCCTGCAAAAGTTCGTGAGCCTCCACACGTCCACGCGCACGCGCCAGAATATGCAGATGCGGGAAATGCTGCTGGCACAGCTCCACCAGCTTCATCGTGTCTTCCGGATCGTTGCAGGTGATGACGATGGACTCCGCAGCCTCTGCCCCCGCCGAGCGCAACAGCTCAAGCTGCGTCGCATCGCCGTAGTACACCTTATAACCATATTTGCGCATCAGGTTGACGGCGCTGATATCACGCTCCAGCACCGTAATGCGCATTTTATTCGCCATCAACAGGCGACCAATCACCTGTCCGAAGCGACCAAAGCCCACGACGATCACCTGCGGTTTATCATCTTCCACCCACGGCGCTTCGTCTTCATCGTCTGCGGGATTCAGGCGGCGCGACAGCAGTTTGTCCACCAGCTTCATCAGCAGCGGGGTGGTCATCATCGACAGCGTAACCGTCACCAGCAGCAGCGCCATCTGGTCATCTTTGAACAGCTTCTGAGACGACGCCGTGGAAAACAGCACAAACGCAAATTCTCCACCCTGGCTTAACACGCTGGAAAACTGCATTCTTTCCGAGCTGCGCAGCCCGTAAATCCTCGCGAGGAGATACAGCACCAGCGTTTTGACCGCCACCAGCACGGCGACACTCGCAATAACCCACAGCAGATGGGTATAGAGCACGCCAAGATTAAGCGCCATACCCACCGAGATAAAGAACAGCCCTAACAGCAGCCCCTTAAACGGATCGATGGCGGTCTCCAGCTCGTGGCGGTACTCACTTTCCGCAAGCAGCACCCCGGCGATAAACGTCCCAAGCGCCATCGACAGCCCCAGCGCATCCATAAACAGCGCTGAGCCAAGCACCAGCAGCAGCGTTGCGGCGGTGAATACCTCGCGCACGCCGGATGCGGCAATAAACCGGAATACCGGACGCAGTAAAAACCGTCCGCCGATCAGCATCCCCGCGAAGGCCAGCACCTTCATGGAGATCTTCATCCAGTCGAAATGATCGTCTCCGGAGCCCGCCAGCAGCGGCACCAGCGCCAGCGCCGGGATCACCGCTAAATCCTGGAACAGCAGCACCGAAAAACCCAGTTGCCCCGCCTCGTTACGGTTCATCCCTTTGTCGCGCATCAGCTGAAGCGCCATCGCCGTCGACGACATCGCAAGACCGATCCCGCCAATCACCGCGGCCTGCCAGGAAAACTGCGTCAACATCAGCAGTCCCGCGAGAATGGCCGCGCTGAGTAACACCTGCGCCGCCCCGACGCCAAAAATAGATTGCCGCAGTTGCCACAGCTTGGCGGGGTTCAGCTCCAGCCCGATGATAAACATCAGGAAGACCACGCCCAGCTCGGAGAAGTGGAGAATTTCATCCACATCGCTGATAAACCCAAGCCCCCAGGGGCCAATGGCGATCCCTGCCAGCAAATAGCCCAGCACCGCGCCAATGCCGAGACGCGCAGCAAGCGGGACCGCGACGACGGCGGCAAACAGAAACAGCACCCCGGCAAGGAGTAAATTCGAACCGTCCATTAGCGTCCTCCCGCCGGAATCGGTGACGCCAGCCATTCGCCATAGGCCCTGGCATGGCTCGCCAGTGCTTTCGGATCCTGTCGCCGTGCCCAGTAGATAATAATCGGGCTCATCCAGTGCATACGGCACATCGCCGCCGTCAGCTCAAACGGCCGCAGAATGTCGCTCATGGGGTAACGGTTCAGCCCGTCGTGACGGTAAGCGCTTTCCGGCTCACCGGTGGTAATGACACTCCGCCAGTACTTTCCCGCCAGCTGGTTGCCCCCCACCCCGCTGGAGAAGCCCCGGCTCAGCACGCGGTCCAGCCACTCTTTGAGCAGCGCCGGACAGCTGTAGGTATAAAGCGGATGCTGGAACACAATCACGTCGTGCTGACGCAGCAGTTCCTGCTCGTAAGGAATATCGATAAAAAAGTCAGGATAGTGCGCGTAGAGATCGTGCACCGTTACGTTACTGAGCTGTGTGGCCGGCTTAAGCAGCACCCGGTTCGCCACCGAGTCCTGTGATTCCGGATGGGCATACAGCAGCAGCACTTTCGCTGTCTGAGACATCACTCCCCTCCCGGTTCTGTTTTTGTGTATTGTTGTCGTTTTGGGCTACCATGGCGGCCCGGTGGGGAAAATGGCCCACACCTTACATTATCATAATGACAAATTAACATAGTCGGAACATACGGCGCTTCTATGATTGTTTTCTCCTCGTTACAAATTCGTCGCGGCGTGCGCGTCCTGCTGGATAACGCGACTGCTACCATCAACCCGGGCCAGAAAGTGGGGCTGGTCGGCAAAAACGGCTGCGGTAAATCCACCCTGCTGGCGCTGCTGAAAAACGAGATAAGCGCGGATGGCGGTAACTTTACCTTCCCGGGCAACTGGCAGCTCGCCTGGGTGAACCAGGAGACGCCCGCGCTGAGCGAACCCGCGCTCGACTATGTTAT
The DNA here is from genome assembly GCF_050030335.1 of Enterobacter cloacae complex sp. 302F9. NCBI lineage: Bacteria > Pseudomonadati > Pseudomonadota > Gammaproteobacteria > Enterobacterales > Enterobacteriaceae > Enterobacter > Enterobacter cloacae complex sp. 302F9. The sequence goes on from NZ_JBLGUC010000001.1 coordinate 4,362,976, forward strand.
CGACGGCGATCGTGAATACCGCAAGCTCGAAGCGGAGCTCAACGCCGCTAACGAACGTAACGACGGCCACGCCATCGCCACCGTCCACGGCAAGCTGGACGCCATCGATGCCTGGACCATTCGCTCCCGTGCCTCCAGCCTGCTGCACGGTCTGGGTTTCAGCAACGAACAGCTTGAACGCCCGGTGAGCGATTTCTCGGGCGGCTGGCGCATGCGCCTTAACCTGGCCCAGGCGCTAATCTGCCGCTCCGACCTTTTGCTGCTCGATGAACCAACCAACCACCTCGATCTTGATGCGGTTATTTGGCTGGAGAAGTGGCTCAAGAGCTATCAGGGCACTCTGATTCTGATCTCCCACGACCGCGACTTCCTCGATCCGGTAGTGGATAAAATCATTCATATCGAACAGCAAAGCATGTTCGAATACACCGGCAACTACAGCTCTTTCGAGCGCCAGCGCGCGACGCGCCTTGCCCAGCAGCAGGCGATGTATGAAAGCCAGCAGCAGCGCGTGGCGCACCTGCAAAGCTTTGTGGATCGCTTCAAGGCCAAGGCGTCAAAAGCCAAGCAGGCGCAGAGCCGCATCAAGATGCTGGAACGCATGGAGATGATCGCCCCGGCGCACGTGGATAACCCGTTCCACTTCAGCTTCCGCGAGCCGGAGAGCCTGCCGAACCCGCTGCTGAAAATGGAAAAAGTGAGCGCGGGCTATGGCGATCGCATTATCCTCGACTCTATCAAGCTCAACCTGGTGCCAGGTTCACGCATTGGTCTGCTGGGACGTAACGGCGCCGGTAAATCGACGCTGATCAAGCTGCTGGCGGGCGAGCTTAACCCGGTCAGCGGCGAAATCGGGCTGGCGAAAGGCATCAAGCTTGGTTACTTCGCCCAGCATCAGCTGGAATTTTTACGCGCGGATGAATCGCCGATCCAGCACCTGGCGCGCCTGGCGCCGCAGGAGATGGAGCAGAAACTACGCGACTACCTCGGCGGCTTTGGCTTCCAGGGCGATAAGGTGACGGAAAACACCGAGCGCTTCTCCGGGGGCGAAAAAGCCCGTCTGGTGCTGGCGCTGATCGTCTGGCAGCGTCCAAACCTGCTGCTGCTTGATGAACCGACCAACCACCTCGATCTCGACATGCGCCAGGCGCTGACCGAAGCGCTGATCGAGTTCGAAGGAGCGCTGGTTGTCGTATCGCACGACCGCCACCTGATCCGCTCCACCACCGACGATCTCTATCTGGTGCACGGCGGCAAAGTGGAGCCGTTCGACGGCGATCTGGAAGATTACCAGCAGTGGCTGACGGACGTGCAGAAGCAGGAAAACCAGCCGGAAGAGTCAGCGAAAGACAACGCCAACAGCGCCCAGGCGCGTAAAGACCAGAAGCGCCGTGAAGCGGAACTGCGCACCCAGACGCAGCCGCTGCGTAAAGAGATTGCCCGTCTCGAAAAAGAGATGGAAAAGCTCAACGCCACGCTTGCTGCCGTCGAAGAGAAGCTGGGCGACAGCGAACTGTACGATCAGAGCCGCAAAGCGGAGCTGACGGACTGTCTGCAAACTCAGGCGAAAACCAAATCCAGCCTCGAAGAGTGCGAAATGGCATGGCTGGACGCGCAGGAACAGCTGGAAGCGATGCTGCAAGCCGACTAACACGCCGGGAGGGTTATGGGCTTCGATACCACGAGCGAGATTACATTCCGTAAGCTCAGCATCTTCATGACGTTCATGGAGAAGGGCAATATCGCACGTACCGCCGAAACGCTCGGCCTGAGCGGTGTCAGCGTGCACCGCGCGCTGCATACCCTCGAAGAGAACGTCCGCTGCCCGCTCTTTGCTCACAAAGGGCGTAACCTGATTGCCCTCCCCTCCGCGTGGACGCTGCTGGAGTATTGTCAGGAGGTGATGCAGGTGATGGAGCGCGGGCTGGAAGAGTCGCGCAAGATCGCCGGTATCGGCCAGGGACGGTTGCGCGTCGGCACGCTCTACTCGCTGACGCTGGAAACCGTGCCGCGCCTGATAATGGGCATGAAGCTGCGCCGTCCGGATCTGGAGATGGATCTGACGATGGGCTCGAACGAAACCCTGCTCCATATGCTGGATGAGGGATCGCTGGATGCGATTTTAATCTCTATTTCCGAAAGCGATATCGACCGTAACAGCCTCGAAGTGCTTCCTCTGTTCCATGACGATATTTTCCTTGCCGCACCGGCCTCTGCCACGCTGAATACCAGCGGCCCCGCCGATCTGCGTGATTACAAAGATCAGAAGTTTGTCGCCCTCGCGGAAGGGTTCGCCACTTACGCCGGGTTTCAGGAAGCGTTTCATATCGCCGGTTTCGAGCCGGAGATTGTGACGCGCGTGAACGATATCTTCTCGATGCTGAGTCTGGTGCAGGCGGGGGTCGGGTTTACGCTGATGCCGGGCAGGATGAAGAAAGTGTATGAAAATTCGGTGCAGCTACTGAAGCTGGCGCAGCCGTACCAGATGCAGCAGCTGATCGCGATTGTCTTTGCCCGCAACCGCGAGCAGGATCCGAGCCTGCGGGCATTGGCCGCGGAAGGGCGGATGTATGCGAGAAGTTTGCAGGATAGTGCCTGATGTTATTGCCCGGTGGCGCTACGCTTACCGGGCCTACAATCCGGGAGTAGGCCCGGTAAGGCGCAGCCGCCACCGGGCTAAAACTTACCGCTGAAGCCGACCCGCCAGATGCACCGCCACGTCCACCCCGCTGCGCTCCAGCGAAATGGATTCGCCTTCCCACGCCGCCTGCCGCGTCAGACAGGTCAGGATGCCCCCTGGCGGCATCTCAATCGCCAGCCGCGCTTCACGCTCGTTAGCGGAAATCACCGCCTCCTGCCAGCGCACGGTTCGCGCCATATTCATCGCCAGATCGTCGGCAATTTTTTCCGGCTGCCAGAGCACGCGCCCGGTGCTGCCGCTCAGGTACGCACAGCGCGGACGTGAAAGCGTGACCGAATTAAATGCTGCCACCAGCTTCTGCGCCGGTTCCGCCAGCAGTTCACAGTGCGACGGTACGCTCACCGCCAGCCGCTTAGCCTTGCTCGCGCCTTTTGCCAGGGCGCGCTCCGCCACCTGCGCCATGCCGTCATCGGTTCCGGCAATCACGATCTGCGTTTCGGCGTTCAGGTTAGCAATATAGGTTCCTGTCCCCTGAATCAGGTTTTCCACCTGGGGCAGGGTCAACCCCATAATCGCCGTCAGGCCGTAACCGTGCGGGTAAGCCTGCTCCATCAGATCGCCGCGCAACGCCACCAGCTTCAGCGCGTCCGTAAAGTCCAGCGCACCGGCGATAACCGCCGCAGGATAAGCGCCAATGGACAGCCCGCTGACGATATCCGGCGACACGCCGCGACGTTCCAGCTCGCGCGCCCACGCCACGCCGGCAATCAACAGCGAAAGCTGAACCGCACGGGTGTGGGTTAACGAGCATGCGCTGTCCAGGGTATCGACTTCCGCCCCCAGCACAGCACGGGCCTGCTCCAGCTCCGTTCCCGGCAGGTTTTGCAGCATACCTTCATGCTGTGTGCCCTGCCCCGGAAAGGTAAACAGTATTTTCATTACTCCTCCCTGTGCCATGGATCCGCCACCAGGCGCGGTCCACATTGCGTTTTTAGCAGCGTTTTGCCGTCGCGTAACCATTCCGCCAGCGCGAATCCGCCCTCGGGCGTGTCCACCTGCGTATCCGCCCGGCACAACGCACGGCTGAGCTGAGCCTGCCAGCCAGTAAACGCCTCAGGGGAAACGGCACGCGGGGCGCGGATGAGCAGATCGAGATCGCTGTCGGCGTGGATCACCGGAATGCCGGTCGCCAGCGCGTAACCCGTACTGCCGGTTATCCCCCACGTCCACGGCCACGACTGCTGCGCAAGCTGAAGCGCCACCTGAACCGGCGGCTGAGTGATAAACGGCGAACGCAGCAGGTCGGCGGCAACGCTCAAATCTTCGGGCGACACCACGCGCAACACGTTCTCAGGCTTCACCCATCCGGCCGCCCGCTGGTCGCGGCGCAATCCGCGCACGCCAACGGGAATACGGCCTTCATTATCAACATCACGCCGCACCACTACCGGTAGTCCGGTATGCCAGGCCGCGTCCACCCAGGATTCGGTAACCCCTTCCAGGGCGTCGCGCGCGGTAAGCCAGATGAGGTCGTGTGGGCGTAATGTTGTGGTCATGATTACATTCCTGAAGTCAGCGAGATAAACAGCGGCAGCGACAGGATACACAGTACGGAGCTCAACAGCAGCACGGCTTCAGCATCCGGCGACTGCACGCCAAAGCGGTTACCGAACACCACGCCAAAGAAGCCCGCGGACAGCGCAATCATCAGGATGGCGGTGATCGCCACGGAGCCGTGCAGACCGAAGATTAAAACGATACCCCAGGCGATCGCTGGCTGGATCAGCAGCTTGGCGATAGTGGAAGTGATCACCATGGTGTTGATCTGAAGTTTACGCGCGGAGAGGATCACCCCGGTCAGGAACAGCGCCGCAGCGGTCGCAGACAGTCCCAGCGGTTTAATCGCCGCCAGTACCAGCTCCGGCATTTTGATGCCGATAGCGGACAGGATCACACCCAGCAGCGGGCCCATCACGATCGGTTTTTTAATGGAACGCCACATCAGCACCGGCAGCATGGAAAGCGTTGAACCCGAGTTATTGCCTTCGGCGCGGGCTTTCTCACGCTCCAGAATCAGCAGGCAGAACGGGGTCATCAACACTGAACCACAGGCGATGGAGACCGCCACGGACAGTGAGGTTGAAGGGCCTTCGCCCAGCACGCTGCCCAGAATCGGCAGGCCAAGCGCCGCGTAGTTTGGCAGGGCGACGGTAAGCGTCAGCACGGCCGCATCCTGCGGGGATTTTTTAAACACTTTCGTCGCGAGGAAGTAGATGACCGCATAGGTGATCCACATCGCCAGGGTGAGCACCAGGATCAGCGGCGACTGCGCCACGATGCCGGTCCACGGGGTTTGCACGGTGGCGCTGAACAGCGCAGCCGGGAGTGCAAAATCCATCACGAAGATATTCAGCAGGGAAACATTTTTGTTATCGACCATCTTTGCCTTACCGGCCCAGAATCCCAGCAGCATGATGACGAAAATCGGTGCAAGAGCATGAACAATTACGTAAGTCATAAATCACCTGTAGTAAAAAAGTTTAAGCACTGGCGCGATGTTTATTATTTTCAGGATGCAGGTTCCCGCGTGGACGCAACGGGCGCGCCCACGGGGTGATGCATCTGGCAGGTCTCTTTTTACTTACCAGCTGGCTCGCATACGTTCACGTACGAGCGCCGAGCTGCGGCGGTTGTCAGCACCCAGACGGTTTTTCAACGTGGTGTCCTGACGAGCGTCGCTGATGGCCTGTTGCAGGGTGGTTTTCACCCGCGTCAGATCGCTTTCGGTAGGGGCATCCGGATTGCTGATATCCAGCAGGTCGGAAAGCAGCCCCAGCGTGGCGTAGTTGCTGATGTCATACGCCATTGGCGGAATGGTTGCAGCCAGTTTTTCCAGCGCCTCAACGGTACGCAGCGTAATGCGCGCCGCAGACTCTTTGCCCATGGCATGGATCAGCACGCCTTTATCGTTGAAGGCAATCAGACGGTTAGCCTGGTAGCCGTGCGCCAGAAACGCGCCGGACATGGCCTTACCGACGATAAGACCAATCACCGGATGACCCGCCAGCCGCGCATTAGCGTAGGCGGCAGCGGCGCCGGCCAGCGCCTGGTGGATACCAAACGCCTCTTCGCGACGGCCATAGGCCTGGCTTGGGACGTCGATTGCCGCCACAATCGGGCGCTTCACGGCTTTATCTGCGTCGGCGGCGACGGTTTCGCTGACCACTTTTGCCAGCGTCCATCCTTCCAGCAGGCCGACTTCACCCTGCGCCGCGCGCGGGAAGTGGTTGTTGGCGTCCGGCACCACGGCGACAAAACGCACCGTTTCACCGTTTAGCTCGCCGTCTGCGGCCTGCACGGACGGGCATAACCCCTCCAGACGTTTCGCGTTCGGGGCCAGAGTTTCCAGCCAGAGTTCGCCACGGCTAATTGAGTTAGTCATCATTTCACCTCCCGGGCAAAAAGCGCTTTAATCTGTTCGGCATCGGCCTGTTTGCGGGTGTCGAAATTCGTCAGACGGTTCAGGTAATCGTCGTAGTTATCGGTGCGATGTTTCGCCGGTACGCCTTTGGCGATGGCTTCGTTCATCGCGGCTTTCACCGCGTTCACGCCGTCGCCCACCAGCGCGTCCACCAGCCCGCTTTCAAAGCGTACTTCGCCGCCGGTCATGCTCCAGATAAACGGACGGTCGCGGGAGTCATACTCTTCAATGCCCGCTTCCTGCTCGATAACCTGCGGACCGTTGAGGCCGAGCCGCGCTTCGCGGGTCACAATCAGGTAGCTGCACAGCGCCGCGGCGATAGACATCCCACCGAAGCAGCCCACGGTCCCGGCGACAATCCCGACGACCGGGGTATAGCGACGCAGGTCAACGATCGCGGCGTGGATATCGGCAATCGCCGCCAGGCCGAGGTTGGCTTCCTGCAAACGTACGCCGCCGGTTTCGAGGCACAGCACCGCCTGAGTCGGAATGCCGTTGCGGTTATCTTCCGCCGCCAGCTCCAGCGCTGCCGCCATTTTGGCGCCGGACACTTCGCCCATGCTGCCGCCCTGGAAGGTGCCTTCAATCGCCACCACCACCGCAGGCTGGCCGTTGATGGTCCCTTTCGCGACCACCATGCCGTCATCGGCCTGAGGAACAATCCCCTGTGGCCCAAGCCACGGAGAGATAATGCCTTCAAACGGATCCAGCAGTTCGCGGTAGCTGCCGTCGTCGAGCAGCGCCTGCGCACGCTGGCGCGCTTTTAATTCGATAAAGCTGCTGTCATCACGCATGGTTCACCCCTTCAAAAACCTGTTCGATACGAATGCGTGCCACGCCCGGCGTCGCGCCGAAGTCGTGGATGGTCAGCTTACCTGCGGGCAGGCTGCTGACGGTTTGCAGGCGGTTGAACAATGCCTCCCAGCGCCCGCGGCTGTTGTCGACGGAGGTGGTGATATCAATGGTTAAGGTCTGGCCCGGTTCGGCGGTGAAAAGCACCTCCATATCCCCGGAACCGACGACCCCTGCCAGCGCCCTGCCGCTTACTTCGCGGCTGGCGGGCACGGTCAATGTGATTTTTTCCATAACATCCTCTTAATGCTTTGAATAGGGCGTTTCGGCGCGGTCAAGAAACAGCGTGGCGGCAAGCAGGTCTGCGGCTCCGCCCGGCGAGGCGTTAAGCGCCAGCATCTGACGGTCTAACCGCGCCAGCGCCTGCTGCCCCGCGAGGGTTGCGCATCCTCCGGCGTTCAGCACCGCACGGGCGCCGTTCTGCATGGCGTCCAGCCCCTCCATGCCGGCGCGCGACAGCACGCAGGTGTCGGTGAGCGAGGTCATGATCGCCATCAGCGCGTCGAGTCTGGCCTGCGTTTCGCTGCTGCCGTTGAGACGGCTGAGGCGAAGCTGCGGCAGCGCGCGCTGCATAACGTGCGGAAACGCCTGCTGAGCCTCTTCACGCGCGCCCGGTACGCGGTAGCGGTGCGTGACGCGTAACCCCTTGCTGAACACTTTCGGCGCCGCGTCATCCGGCAGCTTCGCCAGCTGAGCGGCGGTGTTCGCGACGATTTGCGCCCGGGCATCGCCGCCCAGCATCGCCACCGCGCTCACCAGCAATCCCAGCGCCCAGATCGCGCCACGGTGCGTGTTCACGCCGTCGGTAGCGGCCATCATCTGCCGTTCGCCTTCGCGACCCAGGCGGCCAACGGTTTGCCTGAGGGCAATATCCGCCGGACGCTGCCAGCTCTGCTGCGCCAGCGCCTGAAACGTGGGGGTCAGGCTGTGAGCGGAGCGCTCCATCAGCGCAAGCGATAAATCGTGGTGCGCGCCGTTCCCCCGGCTGTCCACCAGACCGGGCTTCGGGCTTAAACGTGCTTCGTCAATCAGACACTGCGTGGCGGTTCGCGCCAGCCATTCGGCACCGCCTTCAACCTGGATCTGGGGCAGAAGTTTCATTACCAGCTCCGGAATTTCGCAGGTGGGTTGTAAAGACCGCCGGACCATTCCACCAGGTCCGCGACGCTACCGGCCGCCAGCAGCGAACGGGTGGCATCGGTGCGGCGAATGCCCATATCTTCCGGATACACAACCTTGCCGCTCTGGCGCAGTTCCGCCACGCGTTTGGCGTCAACGCCCAGACCGATATCGGTGATACCCGCCACGGCGGCGACCATGGCGCGACGCTCTTCCAGATCTTTCGCCCGGTAGAGGTAAGCAATCCCCTCTTCCGTCAGCACGTGGGTGACGTCATCGCCGTAAATCATGACCGGCGCCAGCGGCATACCGGAGGCTTTCGCGACCTCAACGGCGTCGAGTTTTTCCACGAAGGTTGGCTTCACGCCCGCCTGGAAGGTTTCCACCATCTGCACAACCAGCTTTTTACCGCGCTGCATCGGGTCAGGCTCGGTGATCATGTTCAGCCAGGCCGGTGTGGCGTGGCGACGACCGTGCGGATCGTGGCCCATGTTTGGCGCGCCGCCGAAGCCGGAAAGACGGCCGCGGGTCACGGTTGAGGAGTTAGCGTAACCATCAACCTGTAGCGTGGAGCCGATAAACATATCGACCGCGTACTGACCAGCCAGCTGGCAGAAGGCGCGGTTAGAACGCATGGAGCCATCGGCACCGGTAAAGAACACGTCCGGGCGGGCGCGGATGTACTCTTCCATTCCCAGCTCGCCGCCGAAGCAGTGGACGCTCTCCACCCAGCCGCTTTCGATGGCCGGGATCAGCGTTGGATGCGGGTTCAGGGTCCAGTGTTTACAGATTTTGCCTTTGAGTCCGAGCTGTTCGCCGTAGGTTGGCAGCAGCAGCTCGATCGCTGCGGTGTTAAAGCCAATCCCGTGGTTCAGGGACTGCACCTGGTGTTCAGCGTAGATGCCTTTAATCGCCATCATCGCCATCAGGATGTGTTCCTGTTTGATCAGGCGCGGGTCGCGGGTGAAGAGCGGTTCGATAAAGAACGGCTTATCGGCAACCACCACAAAATCAATCCACGAGCCCGGAATATCCACACGCGGCAGGTCGCACTCGTCGTCCACCAGCTCGTTCACCTGCGCGATGACGATGCCGTCATGGAACGCGGCGGCTTCCACCAGCGCCGGAGTATCTTCGGTACTCGCCCCGGTATAGAGGTTGCCTTTGCGGTCCGCTTTAAAACCGGCAATCAGCGCCACGTTTGGCGATAGGTCGACGTATAAACGTGAGTAGAGTTCGATGTAGGTGTGAATCGCCCCGATTTCGAGCTGACCATCCTCCAGCAGTTGGGAGATTCGCAGGCTTTGCGTACCGGAGAAGGAGAAGTCCAGCTTGCGGGCGATGCCTTTCTCAAAGATGTCCAGATGTTCGCTGCGGCCCACGCTCGGCATGATCATATGCAGATCGTGCACGATTTGCGGGTTCACTTCCGCCAGTGAACGGGAAAGGAAATCCGCCTGCTTCTGGTTGTTGCCTTCCAGAACGACTTTGTCGCCTGGTGCGATCAGTTTTTCCAGCATGGCGACAAGATCGCCGGTTGGCAGTACCTTGCCCTGCACCGGTACGGACGCCAGACGACGCGCTTTCTCACTGCGTCGGGTGTTCCATTGCCGGGTGGGTGTTTGCCCAGATAACATTATTAACCTCCTGATTCAGCACATCATTCTGATTTGCTTAACGTTGAGTAAAGTGTGCGCTCTGGTGAGAAAGGCATCAATTAAGCGTAGAGCCAAATCATTAGCCTGAGAGTAATAATCAAGGTAAATATTTGTGATCGGGATCAGTTCATGTTTCGGAAAAACGGGCTAAACGGGGTACAATTCGGAAGGTATAGTTAATTTCTGACAAGAATCAGCATCGCCCTTATGACCCAAATCATTCCCTCAGACTTCGACATTGCAGCCGAAGAGAGCGCAGAGTTCGTGCCCATGCGCGGTGTGGCTAACCCTCACCTGCAAACCATGCTGCCGCGCCTGATCCGCCGCAAGGTACAGTTCACCCCGCACTGGCAACGCCTGGATTTGCCGGATGGCGACTTTTTGGATCTCGCCTGGAGCGAAGATCCGGATCGGGCCAGACATAAACCCCGTCTGGTGGTGTTTCACGGTCTGGAAGGCAGCCTACACAGCCCTTACGCACACGGTCTCATTGAGGCGGCGAAAGCCCGCGGCTGGCTTGGGGTAGTGATGCATTTTCGCGGATGCAGCGGCGAGCCTAATCGTCAGAAACGTATTTATCACTCGGGTGAAACCGAGGACGGTACCTGGTTCCTGCGCTGGCTAAGAGACAATTTCGGCGAGGCGCCAACGGCAGCGGTGGGGTATTCGCTGGGCGGCAATATGCTGGCCTGCCTGCTGGCGAAGGAGAGCGACGCCGTACCGCTGGATGCGGCGGTGATCGTCTCTGCGCCCTTTATGCTGGAGCAGTGCAGCTATCATATGGAAAAGGGGTTTTCGCGAGTGTACCAGCGCTACCTGCTCAACCTGCTGAAAGCCAACGCCGCGCGCAAGCTGAAGGCCTATCCGGATACGCTGCCTGTGACGCTGCAACAGCTCAAACGCGTGAAGCGCCTGCGCGAGTTTGATGATTTGATCACCTCGAAAATTCACGGCTTTGCCGATGCGATTGACTATTACCGTCAGTGCAGCGCCATGCCTTTACTGAACCAAATCACGAAACCTACGCTGATTATCCACGCCAAAGATGATCCGTTTATGGATCATCACTCGATTCCGGCGCCCGATCATCTGCCGGCCAACGTGGAGTATCAGCTCACCCAATTCGGGGGACACGTCGGCTTTGTCGGCGGCACGCTGCGTCGGCCAAAAATGTGGCTTGAGACGCGTATTCCCGACTGGTTAACGGCTTATCTGGAAGGTAAATAATGATTATTCCCTGGCAGGATCTCTCTCCCGACACGCTCGATAATCTGATTGAAAGCTTTGTCTTGCGCGAAGGCACCGATTATGGTGAACATGAACGTTCGCTTGAACAAAAGGTCAACGATGTTAAGCGCCAGCTTAAAAGCGGCGACGTGGTGCTGGTATGGTCCGAACTGCATGAGACGGTCAATATCATGCCACGCAACGCGTTTCACGGCTGATCTTTACACTTTTCCAGTCAGGGAGTTGCTATGTCTGCCAGACATCCGGTTATTGCCGTTACGGGTTCGAGTGGGGCGGGAACCACTACCACCAGCCTCGCCTTCCGCAAGATCTTCGCCCAGCTTAACTTACGGGCGGCAGAGGTAGAAGGCGACAGCTTTCACCGCTACACGCGCCCGGAGATGGATATGGCCATCCGCAAGGCGCGCGATCTGGGTAAACACATCAGCTACTTCGGCCCGGAGGCGAATGACTTCGGCCTGCTGGAGCAAACCTTCCGTGAATACGGGCAAAGCGGTACCGGGCAGTCCCGCAAGTATCTCCACACCTACGATGAAGCCGTGCCCTGGAACCAGGTCCCCGGCACGTTCACGCCCTGGCAGCCGCTGCCGGAACCGACTGACGTGCTGTTTTACGAAGGATTGCACGGCGGCGTGGTGACGCCTCAGCACGACGTGGCGCGCCACGTGGATTTGCTGGTGGGGGTGGTGCCGATCGTTAACCTTGAGTGGATCCAGAAGCTGACGCGTGACATGAGCGAGCGCGGCCATTCGCGAGAGGCGGTCATGGACTCGGTGGTGCGCTCCATGGAAGATTACATCAACTTCCTGACGCCGCAGTTCTCCCGAACCCACATTAACTTCCAGCGCGTCCCCACCGTGGACACCTCCAACCCGTTCGCTGCAAAAAGCATCCCTTCCCTGGACGAGAGCTTTGTGGTGATCCACTTCCGCAACCTGGAAGGCATTGATTACCCCTGGCTGCTGGCGATGCTACAGGGTTCGTTTATTTCGCACATGAATACGTTAGTGGTGCCCGGGGGAAAAATGGGGCTGGCAATGGAGCTGATCATGACACCGCTGGTGCAGCGGCTGATGGAAGGAAAGCAGATCGCGTGACGCCTGTTGCCGGATGGCGCTTCGCTTATCCGGCCTACGTTCGTGCAGTTGTAGCTTTGGTAGGGCGGGTCAGCGAAGCGCCACCCGCCAAAAATTAAGCCGCGATCACTTCATACGAATGGGTGATTTTTACCGCTTTCTCCAGCATTAACGCCACAGAGCAGTATTTTTCCGCAGACAGGTCAACCGCACGCGAGACCGCCGCATCCTTCAATTCTTTGCCGGTGACGATAAAGTGCAAATTAATATGCGTGAACAGGCGGGGCGCCTCTTCACGACGTTCCGACGTCAGCTTCACTTCACAATCGGTCACGTCATGACGGCCTTTTTGCAGGATCGACACCACGTCGATCGCACTGCATCCGCCTGCCGCCATCAGCACCATTTCCATTGGGCTTGGCGCTTTATCGCCGGAGTTGCCATCCATCAAAACCTGGTGCCCGGAAGCAGACTCGCCCAGGAACGTTAACCCTTCAACCCATTTCACACGCGCTTGCATATTCACTCACTCCAACGTTGCATTTTTTATGACAGATTACGTGTACGTTACATTTCTCGCAACGGAAGGCGACCTGCGTCATGCTGAAGCGAGACACCAGGAGACACGCGGCGAAAGCTATGCTAAAACACTCTGGATGCTACAGTAATACATTGACGTTACACATGTATGCAGAGGACATTAAACTTTACTGGCTGCGAAACGTTACGACAGCCGACTTCCCAGGTATGGGTAAGAATTCGATTGCAACCCCAGAGTCCGGATGCATCTTATGACTCTGGTGACAGCTTATAACAGAGGATAACAGCGCATGGTGCTTGGCAAACCGCAAACAGACCCGACTCTCGAATGGTTCTTGTCTCATTGCCACATTCATAAGTACCCATCAAAGAGCACGCTGATTCACCAGGGTGAAAAAGCGGAAACGTTGTATTACATCGTTAAAGGCTCGGTGGCCGTGCTGATCAAAGATGAAGAAGGGAAAGAGATGATCCTTTCTTATCTGAACCAGGGCGATTTTATCGGTGAACTGGGCCTGTTTGAAGAAGGCCAGGAACGTAGCGCCTGGGTTCGTGCAAAAACAGCATGTGAAGTGGCTGAAATTTCTTACAAGAAATTCCGTCAGCTGATTCAGGTCAACCCTGACATCCTGATGCGTCTTTCTTCCCAGATGGCACGCCGTCTGCAAGTGACCTCTGAGAAGGTGGGTAACCTCGCCTTCCTGGACGTGACCGGTCGTATCGCGCAGACGCTGTTGAACCTGGCGAAACAGCCAGACGCCATGACCCACCCTGACGGTATGCAAATTAAAATTACCCGCCAGGAAATCGGTCAGATCGTCGGCTGCTCCCGTGAAACAGTGGGCCGTATCCTGAAGATGCTGGAAGACCAGAACCTGATCTCTGCCCACGGTAAAACTATCGTGGTCTACGGAACCCGTTAATTTCGGTCAAACGGCGTGCCGCCGCAGGGTGGCACGCCGTTTTTGTCTCTACTCCTCATGTGGCGCAGGCTGATCTATCACCCGGAAGTTAACTACGCACTGCGACAAACGCTGGTGTTGTGTCTTCCCGTGGCCGTGGGCCTGATCCTCGGACATCTTCAGCAAGGCCTGCTGTTTTCTCTTGTGCCCGCCTGCTGCAACATTGCCGGTCTGGATACGCCGCATAAACGCTTTTTCAAACGTCTGATTATTGGCGGCTGCCTGTTTGCCGGCTGTAGCCTTGCCGTACAACTCTTACTGGCCCGCGACATTCCTCTGCCGCTGATCCTGACCGTGCTGGCGATGACGCTCGGCGTCACCGCCGAAATCAGCTCGCTGCACGCCCGCCTGCTTCCCGCGTCGCTGATTGCCGCTATCTTCACCTTAAGCCTTGCGGGCAATATGCCGGTGTGGGAGCCATTGCTGATCTACGCCCTCGGCACGCTGTGGTACGGGCTGTTTAACTGGTTCTGGTTCTGGCTGTGGCGGGAACAGCCGCTGCGCGAATCCCTGAGCCTGCTCTACGTGCAACTTGCTGAATACTGCGAAGCAAAATACACCCTGCTCACTCAACATACCGACCCGGAAAAATCCCTGCCGCCGCTGCTGGCGCGCCAGCAAAAAGTGGTGGATCTGATCAGCCAGTGCTATCAGCAGTTGCACATGCTTGCCGCCAACAAAAATCATGAATACAAGCGGCTGCTGCGAACCTTCCAGGTCGGGCTGGATTTGCAGGAGCATATCTCCGTCAGCCTTCATAATCCGGAAGAGGTGCAAAAGCTGGTGGAGCGCAGCCATGCGGAAGCGGTGATCCGCTGGAACGCGCAGACCGTCGCGGCCCGCCTGCGGGTGCTGGCTGACGATATCCTCTATCACCGCTACCCGACGCGCTTTAACATGGACAAACAGCTCGGCGCGCTGGAAAAGATTGCGCGTCAGCACGCGGATAACCCGGTCGGGCAATTTGCTGCCTGGCATTTCAGCCGCATCGCCCGGGTGTTACGCACCCAGCGCCCGCTTTATGCCCGGGACCTGATGGCCGATAAGCAAAAACGGCTGCCGCTGCTGCCCGCGCTCAAAAGCTATCTATCACTGAAATCTTCCGCCCTGCGCAATGCCGCGCGGATCAGTGTGATGCTGAGCATCGCCAGCCTGATGGGAATGGCCCTGCACCTGCCGAAACCCTACTGGATCTTAATGACCGTGCTGTTTGTCACCCAGAACGGCTATGGCGCCACGCGGGTGCGCATTCTGCATCGGGCGGGCGGTACGATGGCGGGGCTGATTATCGCGGGCGTGACGCTGCACTTTCACGTGCCGGAAGGCTATACCCTGGCCGGTATGCTGGCGATCACGCTGGTGAGCTACCTGATCATCCGCAAAAACTACGGCTGGGCCATGGTGGGCTTTACGGTCACGGCGGTGTATACCCTGCAACTGCTCACGCTTAACGGGGAACAGTTTATTATTGCCCGGCTGGTCGATACGCTAATTGGCTGCCTGATCGCCTTTGGCGGCATGGTCTGGTTGTGGCCGCAGTGGCAAAGCGGGCTGCTGAGGCAGAACGCCCACGACGCGCTCGAAGCCGATCAGCAGGCCATTCGTCTTATTCTGAGCGATGACCCGCAGCCCTCTCCGCTGGCCTACGAGCGCATGAAGGTCAACCAGGCGCATAACGCCCTGTTCAACTCCCTTAACCAGGCCATGCAGGAGCCGGGCTTTAACGCGCACTATCTGGCTGACATGAAGCTGTGGGTCACGCACAGCCAGTTTATCGTCGAGCACATCAATGCCATGACGACGCTGGCGCGGGAGCACACGATGCTGACGCCGGATCTGGCGCAGCGCTATTTGCAGTCGTGTGAAATTGCGTTGCAGCGCTGTCAGCAGCGTCTGGAGTATGACGCGCCGGGCGAGTCAGGGGATTCGAACATTCTGGAAGCGCCGGAGACGCTGACCCATGGGCCGATGAGCACCCTTGAGCAGCATTTACAGCGCGTTCTCGGGCACCTGAACACCATGCACACCATTTCGTCGGTGGCATGGCGTCAGCGCCCGCATCACGGGATTTGGTTAACGCGTCGGTTAAAACGAACCGCGTATTAGCCGCTGACGATCTTCGCGACTGCCGCGGCAAAACGGGTTAATCCGTCTTCGATGTCTTTGTCTTCCACCACCAGCGATGGCGCAAAGCGCATCACGTCCGGCCCGGCGTTGAGCACCATGACGCCTTCGTGCGCGGCGGCGTGCAGGAAATCGCGCGCGCGGCCTTTGTACTGCGGCTTCAGTTCGGCGCCCATCAGCAGCCCCATCCCGCGGATGTCGCTGAAGACATCAAACTGTTGGTCAATCTGCTGGAGATGTTTCACAAACAGGTCGCGTTTCGCATTCACGCCATTCAGGACGTCCGGCGTATTAATGATGTCGAACGCCGCACCCGCCACGGCGCACGCCAGCGGATTACCGCCGTAGGTGGAGCCGTGTGAGCCTACATGAAATGCGGAAGCGATATCCTGGGTGGTGAGCACCGCACTGACCGGGAAACCGCCGCCGAGCGCTTTCGCGCTGGTCAGAATATCCGGCGTTACGCCGTAGTGCATATAAGCAAACAGGTCTCCGGTACGCCCCATCCCACACTGCACTTCATCAAACACCAGCAGCGCCTGGTGCTCGTCGCACAGCTCGCGCAGCCCTTGCAGAAATTCCGGGGTGGCCGCCGTGACGCCGCCTTCCCCCTGAATGGGCTCGACCACCACGGCACAGGTGTGATCGTCCATCACCGCTTTAACGGCGTGGAGATCGTTAAACGGCACGTGGATGATATCCGCAGGTTTCGGACCAAAGCCGTCGGAATACTTCGGCTGGCCGCCAACGGAAACGGTAAAGAAGGAGCGACCGTGGAAGGCGTTATGGAAGGCGATGATTTTGGTTTTGTACGGACTATGACGCGTGGTTGCGTAGTAGCGCGCCAGCTTAAAGGCGGTTTCGTTGGCTTCGGTGCCGGAGTTCATAAACAGCACGCGTTCGGCGAAGGTTGCATCGATGATCTTACGCCCCAGACGCAGCGCCGGTTCGTTGGTGAACACGTTGCTCGTGTGCCACAGCGTTTCGCCCTGCGTTTTCAGCGCGTCCACCAGCGCAGGATGGCAATGGCCCAGCGCCGTCACCGCAATACCGCCTGCGAAATCAACATACTCATTGCCCTGCTGATCCCAGACGCGGCTGCCTCTCCCTTTCACCGGGATAAACTCAGCCGGTGCATAAATCGGCAGGATCACTTCATCGAATGTCGCGCGGGTAATTGCTGGTTGCTCAGTTGCCATGTCATGACCATCCATTTTTATGTCACATTGATTTTGAAAATATAATCACAAAATATGCATAAAAAATCACAACAAGGCAACAGATATTCAGCGATTAAGGAAATTGGCCAGTAGCGCGTGCCCCTGTTCGCTGAGAATGCTTTCCGGGTGGAACTGCACGCCTTCCAGATCGTACTCGCGGTGGCGAATGCCCATGATCTCCTGCGTCTCGCTCCAGGCGGTGACCTCAAAGCAGGCCGGCAGGGTCGGCGGATCAATGATCAGAGAATGGTAGCGCGTCACGGTTAACGGATTGTTCAGCCCCAGGAATACGCCGGTACCGGTGTGCGTGACCGGAGAGGTTTTGCCGTGCATGACTTTCGCGGCACGGACAATGGTGGCGCCAAAGACCTGCGCAATGGCCTGATGACCCAGGCAGACGCCCAGAATCGGCAGTTTGCCCGCATAATGGCGGATCGCCTCCAGCGAGATACCAGACTCCGAAGGGGTACACGGCCCCGGCGAAATCACGATTTTCTGGGGTGCCAGCGCGTCAATGTCAGCCAGCGCGATCTCATCGTTACGGCGGACAACCACCTCTGCCCCCAGCTCACAAAAATACTGGTAAAGGTTCCAGGTAAAGGAATCGTAGTTATCAATCAGCAGAATCATGGCGGCTCCTGAAAAAATGGCCGCCCTATTTTACGCAGATTCCCGCGCTTCGCTCACAACTTTGGCAAAGATGGCGTTCAGGGCGGTCAAATCCCCCATTGCCCCGCTCTGATTGGCGGCTGCCCAGTCGTTCGGGTCGATCCCCTGCCAGTTCAGCACATAGCCCGCATGAATAGCCAGTTGTTCAAAGAAGATCCGCTGGGCCACGCCATTACCGCTCATAAACGGATGTAGCATGTTGATTTCACAGTAGTAATGACTGATTCTGTCTGTAAACTCTGCTTTCTGAAGGCCCACCAGATATTTATCACTTTCCAGCGAAGCCATCAGCTCATTACCCACTTTCTCGATGTACTCGAAATGGCAAAAAGGAATGTCGCCCTTAGAAATATCGGCGGTGCGCAGCTCGCCCGCGCCTTTCATTTCGTTGCGGAATAAATGGCGGTGAATAAGACACAGATGGGGTAAACCCGGTGCGGAAGGCCCCAGTTCCAGCGTCTCGATATCGGGTTCAGCGGGACCCTTACCTTTTTCAAGGAGGCAGCTGGCCTGAAAATTGACCTTACGTTGTTGCTCCCAGAGACGGGATTTTTGCTTGTCGGTGAGTTTTTTCACTACGCCTCCCTGAATAGTCCGTTTGCCACAAGTATAAGCAGCAAAACGCGCTTTCGCAGGGAGGGTGGAAAGACACGGGCAAGATGTGCCCGTGTAAGGGAACGTTACGGCAGCACTTTCGCGGAGAGAATGACGACAGGCTTAGTCGGCACATTCTGGTATGGACCGACATCGTGAGTCTGAACCTGAGAGATCTTATCCGCAACGTCCATGCCTTTCACCACTTTGCCAAACACCGCGTAGCCAAAGTCGCGCTGACCGTGGTCCAGGAAGGCGTTATCAGCCACGTTGAGGAAGAACTGGCTGGTGGCGCTGTCTTTGTCCGCCGTACGCGCCATGGAGATGGTGCCGCGCTTGTTCAGCAGGCCGTTGTCTGCTTCATTTTTGATGGGCGGGTTGGGCTGTTTCTGCTGCATCTGCTCGTTAAAACCGCCACCCTGAATCATAAAGCCCGGGATCACGCGGTGGAACGTGGTGTTGTTATAAAAACCACTGTTCACGTAGTCGAGGAAGTTTTTCACCGAAACAGGGGCTTTCTGGCTATCCAGCTCCAGCTCAATATTCCCCGCAGAGGTAGTCAGCAGGACGTGAGGGTCTCCTTTGGCTGCCAGCGCAGCAGGGGAAACGGCAGAAAGAGCAAACACAGCTGCGACAGCCGCCAGTGTTGATTTGAGCATGAGAATTCCTTAACAAAGCGCAGTATAAAAAGCGAATGGCTTGATTCTAAAGAGCAGTATGAACCCAGACCAGTCTTTTACCTAATTTTACCAAATTGAAACAATTATTACCGCGCAAACGATTGTTCACCCCACAACGTAATGTGATCTGCATCACGTTAAAACCTGCAATTGTGCTCAAAATTTTCTGAAAAGATTTAATTAGATCACTTTCGCGACTAAAATCTGCCCGCTCAAACGCAGTCATTGCGTTTTTCTTTACTTTTAACAGGCCAGACATGACTAACAGCAATCGCATCAAGCTCACATGGATCAGCTTCTTCTCTTACGCCCTGACCGGCGCGTTGGTGATCGTCACCGGGATGGTGATGGGAAATATCGCAGACTACTTCCAGCTGCCCGTTTCCAGCATGAGTAACACCTTCACCTTCCTGAACGCGGGGATCCTGATCTCTATTTTCCTGAACGCCTGGCTGATGGAAATCGTGCCGCTGAAAACGCAGCTGCGTTTCGGCTTCGTGCTGATGGTTGCCGCCGTGGCGGGCCTGATGCTGAGCCACAGCATCGCCCTCTTCTCTGCCGCCATGTTCGTGCTGGGCCTGGTGAGCGGGATTACCATGTCGATCGGTACGTTCCTGATTACGCACATGTATGAAGGCCGCCAGCGCGGCGCGCGTCTGCTGTTCACCGACTCCTTCTTCAGCATGGCCGGGATGATTTTCCCGATGGTCGCCGCGTATCTTCTGGCGCGCAGCATTGAGTGGTACTGGGTGTACGCCTGCATTGGTCTGGTTTATGTCGCGATCTTTGTTCTCACCTTCGGCTGCGAGTTCCCGGTGCTGGGCAAAAAAGCGCAGACTACGTCCGAGCCGGTTGCGAAAGAAAAATGGGGTATCGGCGTACTGTTCCTCTCCATCGCCGCGCTGTGTTACATCCTCGGTCAGCTGGGCTTTATCTCCTGGGTTCCTGAATACGCGAAAGGTCTGGGCATGAGCCTGAACGACGCGGGTAAACTGGTGAGCGATTTCTGGATGTCTTACATGTTCGGCATGTGGGCGTTTAGCTTTATCCTGCGCTTCTTCGACCTGCAACGGATCCTGACCGTTCTGGCGGGTCTGGCGACCGTGCTGATGTATCTGTTCATCAACGGTTCCCCGGAGCATATGCCGTGGTTCATCCTGACCCTGGGCTTCTTCTCCAGTGCGATTTACACCTCGATCATCACCCTTGGCTCTCTTCAGACCAAAGTGGCCTCGCCAAAGCTGGTGAACTTCGTGCTGACCTGCGGCACCATCGGCACCATGCTGACCTTCGTGGTCACGGGCCCGATTGTTGCGCACAGCGGCCCGCTGGCGGCGCTGCATACCGCTAACGGTCTGTACGCCGTGGTGTTCATCATGTGCTTCGTGCTGGGCTTTGTGACCCGTCACCGTCAACACAACCCGGCAACAGCTACCCACTAATCGCCGTAACCCCTTTGCGTACTGCAAAGGGGTTTTCCCCTGCTCACCCGCCCTGCCCGCCGATGGGTAAAAAACCCCACTATATTTGTGCAAAAAACAAGCAAGCACAAAAATCAAACAATATCCGTCACTTATAAAAATCCTGACAAATCATAGATATACCCACTAAGGGGTAGGTGAAGGCGTATTTGATTTGCATCAATAAGTGCCCCTGCTGAATCGTTAAGGTAGGCAGTAATAGAAAAGAAATCGAGGCAAAAATGAGCAAAGTCAGACTCGCTATCATCGGTAACGGCATGGTCGGCCACCGCTTTATTGAGGATCTTCTCGATAAAGCCGATGCTGAGCAGTTCGATATTACCGTGTTCTGTGAAGAACCCCGCAAGGCGTACGACCGTGTGCACTTGTCTTCCTACTTCTCTCACCATACCGCCGAAGAGCTCTCTCTGGTGCGTGAAGGGTTCTACGAGAAGCATGGCGTAAAAGTGCTGGTGGGCGAACGCGCTATCACCATCAACCGTCAGGAGAAAGTGATCCACTCCAGCGCCGGACGTACGGTTTTTTACGATAAGCTGATCATGGCGACGGGCTCGTATCCGTGGATCCCGCCTATTAAAGGGTCGGAAACCCAGGATTGCTTCGTTTACCGTACCATTGAAGACCTCAACGCCATTGAATCCTGCGCACGTCGAAGCAAACGCGGCGCGGTTGTCGGCGGTGGTCTGCTGGGTCTGGAAGCGGCAGGCGCGCTGAAAAACCTCGGCGTTGAAACCCACGTCATCGAATTTGCCCCGATGCTGATGGCAGAACAGCTGGACCATATGGGTGGCGACCAGCTACGCCGTAAAATCGAAAGCATGGGCGTGAAGGTTCACACCAGCAAGAACACCAAAGAGATCGTGCAGGAAGGCACCGAAGCGCGTAAAACCATGCGCTTTGCAGACGGCAGCGAGCTGGAAGTGGATTTCATCGTCTTCTCCACCGGTATTCGCCCGCGCGACAAGCTGGCCACCCAGTGCGGTCTGGCCGTTGCGCAGCGCGGCGGGATCATGATCAACGATACCTGCCAGACCTCCGATCCGGATATCTACGCTATCGGCGAATGCGCCAGCTGGAATAACCGCGTATACGGTCTGGTTGCACCAGGGTACAAAATGGCGCAGGTCGCCGTTGACCATATCCTCGGCAGCGAAAACGCCTTCACCGGCGCAGACATGAGCGCCAAGCTGAAGCTGCTGGGCGTGGACGTGGGCGGTATTGGTGATGCGCATGGCCGCACCCCGAACTCCCGCAGCTATGTTTATCTGGACGAAAGCAAAGAAGTCTACAAACGCCTCATCGTCAGCCAGGACAACAAAACTCTGCTCGGGGCGGTGCTGGTGGGCGATACCAGTGACTTCGGTAACCTGCTCCAGCTGGTGCTGAACGCCATTGAGCTGCCGGAAAACCCGGACGCGCTAATCCTCCCGGCTCACGCCTCCAGCGGTAAGCCGTCCATCGGCGTGGATAAACTGCCGGACAGCGCGCAAATCTGTTCCTGCTTCGACGTGACCAAAGGCATGCTGATCTCCGCCATTAACAAAGGCTGCCACACCGTTGCGGCGCTGAAGGCGGAAACCAAAGCCGGGACCGGCTGCGGCGGCTGTATTCCTCTGGTCACTCAGGTGCTGAACGCCGAGCTGGCAAAACAGGGCATTGAAGTGAACAACAACCTGTGCGAGCACTTCGCTTACTCTCGCCAGGAGCTGTATCACCTGATCCGCGTGGAAGGCATTAAGTCCTTCGACGAACTGCTGGAGAAACACGGCCAGGGCTATGGCTGTGAAGTATGTAAGCCTACCGTCGGTTCTCTGCTGGCGTCCTGCTGGAACGAATATGTGCTCAAACCAGAACACACTCCGCTTCAGGACACCAACGATAACTTCCTGGCCAATATTCAGAAAGACGGGACTTACTCGGTGATCCCGCGTTCTGCCGGAGGGGAGATTACCCCGGAAGGGCTGGTCGCCGTGGGCCGTATCGCCCGTGAGTTTAACCTGTACACCAAAATCACCGGCTCCCAGCGTATCGGCCTGTTCGGTGCGCAGAAAGATGACCTGCCGGAAATCTGGCGTCAGCTGATTGAAGCGGGCTTTGAAACCGGTCACGCGTACGCCAAGGCGCTGCGCATGGCGAAAACCTGCGTGGGCAGCACCTGGTGCCGCTACGGCGTGGGCGACAGCGTGGGCTTTGGCGTAGAGCTGGAAAACCGCTACAAAGGCATCCGTACGCCGCACAAAATGAAGTTCGGCGTGTCAGGATGTACCCGTGAATGTGCGGAAGCCCAGGGGAAAGACGTGGGTATCATCGCCACCGAGAAAGGCTGGAACCTGTACGTGTGCGGTAACGGCGGGATGAAACCTCGCCACGCGGATCTGCTGGCCGCCGATCTCGATCGCGATACGCTGATCAAATACCTCGACCGCTTCATGATGTTCTACATTCGTACCGCCGATAAGCTGACCCGTACCGCGTCCTGGCTGGATAATCTCGAAGGCGGCATCGACTACCTGAAATCGGTCATTATCGACGACAAGCTGGGTCTGAATGAACAGCTGGAATCCGAGATGACTCGCCTGCGCGAGGCGGTGATCTGCGAGTGGACCGAAACCGTGAACACGCCAGCGGCGCAGACGCGCTTCAAACACTTTATCAACAGCACCCAGCGCGACCCGAACGTGCAGGTGGTGCCGGAGCGCGAACAGCATCGTCCAGCGACCCCGTATGAACGTATTCCGGTGATACTGGTGGAGGAAAACGCATGAGCCAGTGGGTAAACATCTGCAATATTAACGACATTCTGCCAGCAACCGGCGTCTGTGCCCTGCTGGGCAACGAGCAGGTGGCGATTTTCCGCCCTCGCCACGATGAACAGGTCTATGCCATCAGCAATATCGACCCGTTCTTCGAGGCCAGCGTGCTCTCCCGCGGTCTGATTGCGGAGCACCAGGGCGAGCTGTGGGTTGCCAGCCCGCTGAAAAAGCAGCGCTTCCGCTTAACCGACGGACTCTGCATGGAAGATGAAAGCTTCTCGGTCAAACACTACGACGTCCGCGTGAAGGACGGCGAGGTGCAGCTGAAAGCGTAACCCCTCGCCTTTTCAATAGGAAAGGCTTATGACCCCTTATGGGTAACGGCAGGAAAAACCGTATGTTCTGTACGATTCCTGCTGTTATCCTGACGTCAATTCTTCCCCCGCCATGAATGCTGTGAGGTAACGTCGTGGATCACCTGCCGATTTTTTGTCAATTACGCAACCGCGACTGCCTGCTCGTGGGCGGCGGCGATGTGGCTGAACGCAAGGCACGCCTGCTGTTAGAGGCGGGTGCCCGGCTGACCGTCAACGCCCTCACCTTTGCCCCACAGTTTGACGTCTGGGCGCAGGAAGGGATGCTCACCCAGGTGCAGGGCGAATTTGATGAATCCCTGCTGGATACCTGCTGGCTGACCATCGCCGCAACGGATAACGATGACGTTAACCAGCGCGTCAGCGACGCCTGCGAAGCGCGCCGCATCTTCTGTAACGTTGTGGATGCGCCGAAAGAGGCGAGCTTTATCATGCCGTCGATTATTGACCGTTCACCGCTGATGATTGCGGTGTCGTCCGGCGGGCGCTCGCCCGTTTTTGCCCGTCTGCTGCGGGAAAAACTGGAAGCCGTGCTGCCGCAGCATCTTGGTCAGATTGCCCAATACGCCGGGGAGCTGCGCTCCCGCGTGAAGCAAACCTTCGCAACCGTGGGCGAACGCCGTCGCTTCTGGGAGAAGTTCTTTGTCAACGACAGGCTGGCGCAGTCCCTTGCCAATCAGGACACCAAAGCCGTTGAAGAGACGACCGAACAGCTCCTGAGCGAGCCGCTGGACCATCGCGGTGAAGTGGTGCTGGTGGGCGCAGGTCCCGGCGATGCGGGCCTGCTGACGCTGAAGGGTCTCCAGCAGATCCAGCAGGCGGACATCGTGGTATATGACCGTCTGGTCTCTGATGACATCATGAATCTGGTGCGCCGCGATGCTGACCGCGTGTTCGTCGGCAAACGGGCAGGTTATCACTGCGTGCCGCAGGAGGAGATCAATCAGACCCTGCTGCGGGAAGCGCAAAAAGGTAAGCGCGTGGTGCGCCTGAAGGGTGGCGATCCGTTTATCTTTGGTCGTGGCGGCGAAGAGCTGGAAACCCTGTGCAACGCGGGTATTCCGTTCTCCGTGGTGCCGGGCATTACGGCGGCGTCCGGCTGTTCTGCCTATTCCGGCATTCCGTTAACCCATCGCGACTATGCCCAGAGCGTGCGCCTGGTGACGGGCCACCTGAAAACCGGCAGCGAACTGGACTGGCATAATCTGGCCGCTGAAAAGCAGACGCTGGTGTTCTATATGGGGCTAAATCAGGCAGCCACGATCCAGGCGAAACTGCTGGAGCACGGCATGGAAGCAGATATGCCGGTCGCACTGGTGGAAAACGGCACCGCCATTACGCAGCGCGTGGTCGATGGCGTGCTGACGCAGTTGGGCGAGCTGGCGCAGCAGGTTGAAAGCCCGGCGCTGATCGTGGTGGGTCGCGTGGTAGCCCTGCGCGAAAAACTGAACTGGTTCTCCAGCCACTAACGCATAATCTCTCCCGGGAGTAGTCTTTAAGCGGACTACTCCCTTCTTACCTCAGTCGATAACATACCGCCCGCATAATGGAACTTTTCCATTTATTCCCTCGTGTTACATCCAATTTTCGATTTATTGACAAGGAATGCGTATGTTCAAACTGGCAAAAGCTGCCGTTCTGGTCGGCCTGTTATCAACTCTGACGGCCTGCACCGGTCACGTTCAAAATACTAAAAATAATTGCAGCTACGATTACCTGCTTCACCCGGCGATCTCCATTTCGAAGATCATCGGCGGTTGCGGCCCGGCGGCACAGCAGTAAGCGTTTTTCAGGCGTAAAAAAACCGGGGATGTCCCGGTTTTTTTGTTTCGTCAGTTTTGTCGGGTGGCGGCTCCGCCTTACCCGACCTGCACGGTCCCGTAGGCCGGGTAAGCGTAAGCGCCACCCGGCAAAGCGGCTTAAGGTTTCGCCACAAACCCAATAGCGTCGTACACCGCTTTCAGGGTTTCGGAGGCGCGCGCGCTGGCTTTTTCCGCGCCCTCTTTCATCACTTTTTGCAGGAAAGCTTCGTCGTTACGGTAACGGTGATAGCGCTCCTGCAACTCGGTCAGCATGCCGGAAACGGCGTCTGCCACTTCGCCTTTCAGGTGGCCGTACATCTTGCCTTCAAAGTGTTTTTCCAGCTCAGGGATGCTCTGTCCGGTCACACCGGAGAGAATGTCCAGCAGGTTAGACACACCCGCTTTGTTCTGCACGTCGTAGCGCACCACTGGCGGCTCGTCGGAGTCGGTCACCGCACGCTTGAGCTTTTTCACCACCGATTTCGGATCTTCCAGCAGGCCGATAACGTTGTTGCGGTTATCGTCAGACTTGGACATCTTTTTGGTCGGCTCCAGCAGCGACATCACGCGCGCACCGGATTTCGGAATAAACGGCTCAGGCACTTTGAACACGTCACCGTAAAGCGCATTGAAGCGCTGGGCAATATCGCGGCTCAGCTCCAGGTGCTGCTTCTGGTCTTCACCCACCGGCACCTGGTTGGTCTGGTACAGCAGAATGTCGGCCGCCATCAGCACCGGATAGTCAAACAGACCGGCGTTGATGTTTTCAGAGTAGCGGGCAGATTTATCCTTGAACTGGGTCATGCGGCTCAGCTCGCCGAAATAGGTGTAGCAGTTCAGCGCCCAGCCCAGCTGCGCGTGCTCTGGCACGTGAGACTGAACGAAAATGGTGCTCTTCTCTGGATCGATACCGCACGCCAGGTACAGCGCCAGCGTATCAAGTGTTGCTTTGCGCAGCTTCTCGGGATCCTGACGCGCGGTGATAGCATGCAAATCCACGATGCAGTAAATGCAGTGGTAGTCATCCTGCATGCTCACCCACTGACGTAACGCACCCATGTAGTTACCAATGGTCAGTTCACCTGAAGGCTGTGCGCCACTAAAAACGATGGGCTTAGTCATTATTCAATTCCTGATGTTCACTGTGCGAGAGCCCGAGTGCGGGCAACAAATCTTTGAAGTGGTCGAACACAACGTCCGGCTCACTCAGCGTAATGGCTTCACCGTAGTTGTAGCCGTAGGTCAACCCAACCGACGGGCAACCTGCCGCTCTGGCAGCCAGAATATCATTGCGGGAATCCCCGACAAAGAGCAGCTCCGCAGGCGCTAAGGATAATTTTCCTGCCACCAGCAATAGCGGTTCCGGATGCGGCTTTTTATTCTGCACGTCATCGCCGCCCACAATTACGGAGAAGTATTTCGCGATATCCAGCGCTTCCAGCAGAGGCGCAACGAACGGTGTCGGCTTGTTAGTCACCAGCCCCAGCGGGATGCCTTTGGCATGTAGCGCGCTCAGCGTTTCAGCGACATCCGGGAACAGGAAGCTGCCCTCTTCGACGGTCTCTTCGTAGAAACGGTCGAACAGTTTGCGCAGAATACGCTGCTGCTCATCCTGGGGAATATCCGCGTGGTCAACACTCGGTTTACCTTGCGCGGAACGCTGAGAGGCACGCTCCTGACGAGCCCAGGTCAGCGCGCGCTCCATCAGCACGTCTGCACCGTTACCAATCCACGTCACGACGCGCTCTTCGCCTGCAACGGGGAGTTCAAGGGCATACAGCGCCTGATCGACGGCGCGGGTTAATCCTGGCGCGCTGTCGACCAGCGTGCCGTCGAGGTCAAATGCTACACCCCGAATAGCCTGCAATTTATCCATGACTTACCTTCGCCAGTTCACGGCGCATTTCATCAATGACTTTTTTGTAATCCGGTTGATCGAAGATGGCGGAGCCTGCGACGAACATATCCGCTCCTGCCGCCGCAATCTCACCGATGTTATTGACCTTCACGCCGCCGTCCACTTCCAGACGAATATCATAGCCAGACTCATCAATACGGCGGCGCACTTCACTCAGTTTGTCGAGGGTCTGAGGGATAAATGACTGACCACCAAAGCCCGGGTTGACGGACATCAGCAGGATCACGTCCAGCTTGTCCATCACGTAGTCGAGATAGCTCAGCGGGGTCGCCGGGTTAAAGACCAGTCCCGCCTTACAGCCGTTCTCTTTGATCAGCTGTAGCGTGCGGTCAACGTGTTCGGAGGCTTCCGGGTGGAAAGTGATGATGCTGGCACCCGCCGCGGCGAAATCAGGCACGATGCGGTCAACCGGTTTCACCATCAGATGCACGTCAATGGGCGCGGTGATCCCGTAGTTACGCAGTGCTTTAAGCACCATCGGACCGATGGTCAGGTTGGGAACGTAGTGGTTATCC
Source organism: Enterobacter cloacae complex sp. 302F9 (assembly GCF_050030335.1). Lineage (NCBI taxonomy): Bacteria > Pseudomonadati > Pseudomonadota > Gammaproteobacteria > Enterobacterales > Enterobacteriaceae > Enterobacter > Enterobacter cloacae complex sp. 302F9. The sequence goes on from NZ_JBLGUC010000001.1 coordinate 4,390,683, forward strand.
ATAACGTCGAAATGGACGACATCCGCGCCAGCCGCGAGAGCTTTGGCAGTGTCTTCACCCAGGCGGGCAAAATCGGCCGACAGAATTGAGGGGGCAATCAAAAACTGTTTCATCCGCATCTCCTTGAAATGTGTTTACCGGCGGGCAAAGGCTCAGGGTCGATAAAGCGCCAGAAGTTCGTCCACCTTTTTACGTGTGCCGCCGTTGCTGCTAATGCTACGCCGCACTTTTACCTGAAAATGCTTCGCGGCTTTGTACCATTCGCGCGTATCAGGCGTGTCGTGATTCGAAATTAACACCGGAATTCTTTTGCTGACCAGCTTTTCCGCCATCTCAGCCAGACGAGCCTGCTCGGCCGGGCTGAAGCTATTAGTGTGGTAGGCGGTGAAATTTGCCGTGGCAGACAGCGGCGCGTAAGGCGGGTCGCAGTAGACCACCGAGTTTACGCCCGCCAGATCCATGCACTCTTCATAGGAGAGACAGTAGAACTCGGCATTCTGCGCTTTTTCAGCAAAGTGATACAGTTCGTCCTGTGGGAAGTAGGGACGCTTATAGCGGCCAAACGGCACGTTAAACTCGCCACGCAGATTATACCGGCACAGACCGTTGTAACCATGGCGGTTGAGATAAAGAAACAACAGCGCGCGACGGAACGGATCCTGGCTTTGATTAAACTCAGCGCGGAACTGATAGTAGACGTCCGGGTTGTTGTTCTCTGGCGTAAACAGCTTCCGCGCCTCTTCCACATACTCATCGGTACGCAGTTTGACGATGTTATAGAGGCTGATAAGGTCGCTGTTGATATCCGCCAGGATATAACGAGAAAAATCGGTATTCAGGAACACCGATCCAGCACCCACGAAGGGCTCGATAAGACACTCGCCTTTCGGCAGGTGCTTTTTAATATCGTCGAGCAGGGGGTATTTCCCCCCTGCCCATTTCAGAAAAGCGCGATTTTTTTTCATGCTGACTAACTGATTACACCTTCTCCGGCTGTGGAGAAAGCTCCGACAGCATCCTGCGCTTTAAACATTACTTCAGATCGGCCTGCACCTGATGAATCGGCTTCGCCCACGGGTTTTTCGCCTGCACGTCGGCTGGCAGCGTGGAAACGGCACGTTTTGCTTCATCTTTGGAAGCATAAATACCACTCACCAGCACATACCACGGTTGACCGTTACGGGTCGTCTGATAAACCACGTAGTTTTTCAGATTCGATTTCTTCGCCCAGGCGTTGAGGTTGTCATAGTTAGACGAACTGCTCAGCTGAAGGGTGTAGTTGCTGGAAGAGGCCGACTGCAAAGAACCCACGTTGCCCGTCGTTTTACCTGATGCAGCGCCCGTTTTGGCTGCGGGAGCCGCAGGTGTTGTTGCAGAAGGTGTTGTTGCAGCAGGCGCGGTTGTGGTCGCCGTTGCTTTCGGTGCAGTGGTTGCCGCAGGCGTTGGCGCTTTAACCGGCTGGCTCACAGCAGGTTTGGTCTGCGCTGGCGCTTTCGTTTCTGGCGCTTTTGCCACGGTTTGCGGTTTCGTCTCACGCTTCGGCTCAATCACAGCCTGCTTACGCTCCTGGCGTGGCGCAGTCTGCGTCTGGCGCGGTTTGGTTTCCGTTGTCGCCGTTTGCTGCTGGGCATTGCTGCCATGAACTGGCGCAACGGTGGCTGGTTCAGTTGGCAGCGTGGAGTTCACCACGGCAGCGTTAACCTGCTCCTGATTCTGCGGCTGCATCAGCGCATTGTTCAGATCGCCCTGAACTTCAACACGCTGCTGGCCTTCAGGCGTCGCAGGCGCCTGGCCCTGAGTCGGGGTCGCAGAGACAGGCGGCAGAGAGATATCCTGGCCAGCGCTGGTGTTACCTGCGGTCTGCTCTGCGGAAGTGGTGCCCGGCGCAGGCTGAGCGCCATTCGCCTGGTTGCTCGCATCGTTACCAGACAGGTCGATGCTCTTCTCGGCAGACGCCGTCTGCTCGGTAGAATTGGTAGAAGGTGCTTTTAGCGCGGACCCAATGCCGACAATCAGCAAGACCAGCACCAGAACGCCAAGGCCCATCATGATGTACTGACGGGAGGCCGGTTTTGCCGCTACCGCTTTTTTACGTTTGCGCGGACGACGTTCAACAGGCTGTTCATCCATTAACTCTTCTTCGGATTCATACTCCTCGTCTTCCCGCTCATTTCGCGCGTTACGGCTACGCGAAGGGCGACGATCGTCTGCATCCAGTTCGACATCGTCAAAATTGATCTGCGGCTCGTTATCACGTTCTGAAGATTGACGAGAACGACCAGTACGACGATCGCTGGGATCGGGTTTCAGCTCGTCTTCTGGTTTGAATTCATCCATTTAACACCCCACTCAAAGGCTTCTGCCAACGACTCTGCATTTACCTGAAGCTAAAACGACCACCTGTTACAGCGGTCTGACCTTTCTAGTTGTTACGCCTGCTGACAATCAGCAATAGCGCCAAGTACGACTTCGTGCGGCACTCCGCCGCGCACTTCACTTTTCCCTATTGCAAGCGGGAGTACCAGACGCATCTCACCTGCCAATACTTTTTTATCGCGCATCATGTGGGGAAGGTACGCCTGCGCAGACATTTCCTGCGGACCACTCACCGGCAAGCCAGCACGTTTAAGCAACGCGATGATACGTGCTGTCTCTTCCGGCCTGAACTGCCCCAGACGTTCAGAGGCCCGCGCCGCCATAACCATTCCGGCAGCGACAGCTTCACCGTGAAGCCAGTTACCGTAGCCCATTTCGGCTTCGATCGCATGACCAAACGTATGCCCCAGATTCAGTAAAGCACGTAAGCCGGTTTCACGCTCATCTGCGGCAACGACTTCTGCTTTCAGCTCACAACAACGGCGAATACAGTAGGCCATTGCCTGCCCGTCGAGGCGCAGCAGCGCATCCATATTCTCTTCCAGCCAGGTGAAGAACTCCCCGTCAAGAATAATGCCGTATTTGATCACTTCTGCAAGGCCGGACGCCAGTTCGCGCGCTGGCAAGGTTTTCAGACAGTCGAGATCCACCACCACCGAGGCAGGCTGGTAGAACGCGCCAATCATGTTTTTGCCGAGCGGATGGTTAACCGCCGTTTTACCGCCCACAGAAGAATCGACCTGTGAGAGCAACGTGGTTGGAATTTGAATAAAGCGCACGCCGCGCTGATAGCTGGCGGCTGCAAAACCGGTCAGATCGCCCACAACGCCGCCGCCCAGGGCAAGCAGTGTTGTATCACGACCGTGCGGTTTTTGCAGAAGTGCGGTAAAGACGGTATCCAGTACCGTCAGGCTTTTGTACTGCTCGCCATCGGGCAGAATCACACTGTCGACCTTCACGCCCGCCTGCTCAAGCAGGTGACGTACACGGTCGAGATAAAGCGGAGCCAGCGTCTCGTTGGTGACCAGCATCGCCTGATCACCCGCTTTCAGTGGTAAGAAGGAAGCTGGGTCGTTAAACAAACCAGCCGCGATGGTGATAGGGTAACTACGTTCCCCGAGAGTAACTGTAATCCTCTCCATGACGCGACATCCACCTTAAATGCTTTTACCCGCAGGCGAGTGTATATAAAGCCAGAATCAGTTGCTTTCCAGCATATGAATAATCTGGTTTGCAACCACTTTAGCGCTTTGATCGTCAGTACGAATGGTCACATCAGCAATCTCTTCGTACAGAGGATTGCGTTCATCGGCCAAAGCTTCCAGAACTTCACGTGGCGGTGTTTCAACCTGCAACAACGGGCGCTTTTTATCACGCTGCGTGCGTGCCAGCTGTTTTTCGATGGTCGTCTCAAGATAGACCACTACGCCACGGGCGGAGAGACGGTTGCGGGTTTCGCGAGATTTTACAGAGCCGCCGCCAGTTGCCAGCACAATGCCCTGTTTTTCCGTGAGTTCGTTGATCACTTTTTCTTCTCGGTCACGGAAACCTTCTTCGCCTTCTACGTCGAAGACCCAGCCCACATCCGCTCCGGTTCGTTTCTCAATCTCTTGATCAGAATCGTAAAATTCCATATTGAGTTGTTGAGCTAACTGACGCCCAATAGTGCTTTTGCCGGCACCCATAGGCCCAACCAGAAAGATATTGCGTTTCTCTGCCATTTTTTCGGTACTACTAAGACTATTCGTTAATGGTAATCCCCGCTGCGCAGACACCCGGCGTAGCAGGACATGAACTGAAACCTCATTTGCAATAGAGCGAGAGTCAGACGAAAAATTATCTCAATACTCCGGCTTGTTTGGCAACTGATTAAATCACCGTTCCCGGCGCATAAGGAAATAAGACGTAAGTCCAACTCAAATCGGTACTCCTTGTATGCTAATTCATGCCCCACGTCAAACATCTGCAACAAACTGAATGCAAAATCATTGCGGGGATCGTTACCCATTACTGAATACTGACCAGACGTGGCGTGATAAACACCACTAACTCGCGCCGTTCATTATCTTTTCCGTCATGGCGGAACAGCTGACCCAGCCACGGAATGTTGCCCAGCACGGGCACGCTGTCGCGTCCGGTTTTATTCTTTTGCGAAAAGATCCCGCCCAGCGCGAGCGTTTCCCCACTTTTTACCTCAACCTGCGTTTCGATCTCCTGCTTATCGATCGCCAGCGTTTCGCCGTCTGCCTGTTGCAGCACCTGGCCGGGCATATTTTCACTGATATGCAGTTTCAGGCGCACGCGACCACCCGGCAGGACCACCGGCGTGACCTCCATGCCTAATACCGCCTCTTTAAATTCAACGGATGTCGCCCCGCTCTCGCCGCTGGAAACCTGATACGGAATTTCGCTGCCCTGCTTGATGCTGGCCGGCTGCATGTGTGACGCCAGCAGCCGCGGGCTGGCGATGATATCCACCTGCTGCTTTTGCTCAAGCGCCGACAACTCAAGATCCAGCATCCTGCCGTTGATGCGCCCGATGTTAAACCCTGCGTGGGTGGTTGCACTGGCCACCGACAGGTCCGCCCCCAGCGTCGTGACCTGACCCACCTTACCGGCCTCCGTTGCGTCAGCGAGGTTCCATTTCACCCCCAGTTCACGCAGGCTTTTTTCACTGATGGTCACAATCTGCGCCGCCAGTTCCACCTGCTCGACGGGCAGATCCATCTGCACAGCCCAGCGCTGGAGCATATCCACCACCGTCTGGTTATCCCTGACCAGAAAACGGTTGGTGCGCTTGTCGACGGAGAGACTGCCTTTCGGGCTTAAGAGCTTTTCTGCCGCTTTTTGCAATTCGGCCGCATCCGCATAAGCAAACGGAATGCTGTGAGAGTGCAGCGGGGCGTCAAGCAGACGCTGGGCCCGCTCCTGCTCTTTACGCGTCTGTTGCTCCCGTTGCCAGGCCGCCGTATGCACATAAAAAATGCCGCCCTCTTCCCGCAATACCAGCCCGGCGCTGTTCACTACCGTCTGAAGCGCCTGCCTCCAGGGCACCCGCGTTAAATTCAGCGAAAGCGAACCGCTGACATCCGGCGACACCACCAGATTGCGATCCTCCTGCGCCACCAGCGCCTGTAATATCTGCACCACCGGGACATCATCCACCAGCAGGGTGACCGGTTTTGGCGTCGCGGCCCACAGGGGCTGGCTGAGTGCCGCCAGTAACAGCCCTATCCTTATCTTCACTTTTTTTCGTTCCTTCTCGTTGCCATGTCCATCGCTTCGGCTCGCACATGTCGCCGACATCAACGGTCAGTTGTTGTTTATCTATCGCGCTCACCTGCCAGCCTGTCGGTAACAGCATCTGCGTTTTTACCCGGTGCCAGAGTTTCTGCCCGTCCTGCATAAGGCCGATATCCCTGCTGCCGCTAACTACCCCCTGATACCGCCACTGGCTGAGCTGCCCGGCTGCGCAACGCTCTTCCGGCACAGAGAAGGGATCCCGCATCCCGGTCAGGAAAAGCGGAGAAAGCAGGATCAGCAAACGGGCTTTACTGCGCATGACCGATCTCCAGTTGCAGGCTGAGGCGTAACTGTTTGCCCTGTGGGGTGATGGAAAACGCACTCACCCGCGCGTTCTCAAGCGCCAGCCGGGAAAAGAGCGCCGGGACCGCGCCCCAGGAGGCATCCAGCGCCAGCTCTCCCCCACTCTGCTGCGGCTTCCAGTACACCAGCCTTGCGCCCTCACGCTGAAAAGCCAGGGGAGAAAAGAGCCGCGAGGGCATCACTTGCGTAACCACTGCTCTCCGTCCGGCCTCTGGCCACAGCGAGGCGTTGATTCGCTTCGCACTGATGGCCTGCGCCTGAATATCGGCGTAACGCAGAGCAGCGGGCCTGAGCAGCAGTCCCCAAATTGCCCACGCAACAAGCCCCGACGCGATCAACCAGCAAAGGACGCGCCGGGAAGGACGTGCATCAGTCCAGCGTTGATACCAGATACCCACCTGCTACCTCCGGCTATGTAGTTGAAAAGAGAACATCCATCGCCCCTGGCTATCCTGTTGCATTTCGCCTGCCGGTCCGGGGTTAAATCCCGTCACCCCTTTCAGGGCATCGGTCATGGCGGAGAGCGCTGGCAGTGAGGTGGTATAGCCGGTCAGGGTCAGCGAGGGTGGCTGATAACGCAGCGCCGTCAGCCACGCCTGCCGGGGCATTGCGCTGGCAAGGGACTCCAGCGCAGGTTGCCAGGCCGGATCAGACGGCAGCGAAGGGGTTTTCTGCCCCGCTGACTGCGGCTGACGGGCTCTCAATACTTTCTGTACCGCACGTGTCCCGGCCAGTTCGCTCTGCAACGCCTGTAACGCGAGAGTCTGCGTCGCCCGCAGGCTGATACTCCCCGCCAGCATCACCAGCCATGAGCCAGCAAACAGCAGCCCCCAGAAACGCAGGCGCTGATTACGTTGCTGCCGACGCCAGGGTAAAAGATTGGGCATGCTCATTACGGCGCCTCGCTCATGGCCAGCGCCAGGGCGACGGTGTAATCAGCACCGCATTCCGGCAACGGCGGCTGGCACAGCGTCACCGCTTCCCAGGGATCGCGGGCAGCATCAAACACGGCGATATCAGAAGGAGAAAGCGCAAGCAGCGCCGCCAGTTCATTCACCGTCGCCGCTTCTGTGGTATAGCGCCGCCCCCACTGGTGACGCATCGCCCATAGCCACTGGTGTTGATCTCTCCAGGCGACGCACCGGGCAGGGGCAACAGCAGAGAGAAGATTAGCCAGCGCGCCGGCATCCGGGGCGATTGCTGCCAGACGCAAACGCAGCGCGTTCGCCAGCGTCAACAGGGTATCGACCTCTCTGTTTTGCGCTGCGGTAACCTGAAAAGTGTTGCTGAACGTATCCTGCGCGTAGTCAAAACAGAGCGTATCGGCGGGCATCTCCAGCTCACGCGCTAATGCGGCGCCTACCCAGGTGAGCTGTTCGCTGTCACGCAAGGTAACGGATGGACGGGGCAACGCGCGTTGCAGAACGCGCGTCGCCGGAAATGAGAGAAATACCCGATGCGAGTGCGGCAATGTTTTCCGCCAGCCACGTAATGCGTTAACCAGCTGTTCTGGCTTAAGTATTTTGCCTTCCCCGATAACGCCGTCCGACAGCGGTACCGCCCACCAGCGCCGTAAACGCCAACCGGCCCGCTCTCTGGTCAGCGCTACCGCAACCACCTTATCCTGTTGAATATGAACGCCTGTTTGCCACGTTTTAAAAGCCATGCTTCACGATCTCCTTATCGCCCGTCGGAGTGACGGCTATATCAATGAATCAGGCTTGCCTTTATACTACCGCGCGATTGTTTAGAAACTGCCCAGGCTAAACCAAATGGGAAATCTCCGGTGAAGTTCGTAAAGTATTTATTGATCCTTGCAGTCTGTTGCATTCTGCTGGGAGCAGGCTCGATTATTGGTTTGTACAAATATGTCGAGCCGCAACTCCCTGATGTCGCCACGCTTCGTGATGTGCGGCTTCAGATCCCTATGCAGGTCTATAGCGCCGATGGTGAACTGATGGCGCAATACGGCGAGAAACGTCGTATCCCTCTGACCTTAAATCAAATTCCACCCGTGATGGTGAAGGCTTTTATCGCCACCGAGGACAGCCGTTTTTACGAGCACCACGGTGTCGATCCGGTCGGTATTTTCCGTGCGGCAAGCGTGGCGCTGTTCTCCGGTCATGCCTCTCAGGGGGCAAGTACCATTACCCAGCAGCTGGCGCGTAACTTCTTCCTTAGCCCGGAAAAGACGCTGATGCGTAAGATCAAAGAGGTATTCCTCGCGATCCGCATTGAGCAACTGCTGAGCAAAGACGAGATCCTTGAGCTTTACCTCAACAAGATCTATCTGGGCTACCGCGCCTATGGCGTAGGGGCTGCGGCTCAGGTCTATTTTGGTAAGCCGATCGATCAGCTCACGCTGAGCGAAATGGCGACCATTGCCGGCCTGCCAAAAGCGCCATCCACGTTTAACCCGCTCTACTCGCTGGACCGCGCCACCGCGCGCCGTAACGTGGTGCTGTCGCGTATGTTGAGCGAAGGCTATATCAGCCAGTCTGAGTACGATAAGGCGCGCAGCGACGTTATTGACGCCAATTACCATGCGCCGGAAATTGCTTTCTCTGCACCGTATCTCACTGAAATGGTTCGCCAGGAGATGGTGAGTCGCTACGGTGATAAAGCGTATGAAGATGGTTATCGCGTCTATACCACCGTGACCCGCAAGGTGCAGCAGGCTGCCCAGCAGGCGGTGCGTAATAACGTGATGGATTACGATATGCGTCACGGCTATCGCGGCCCGTCCAACGTGCTGTGGAAAGTGGGTGAAGGCGCATGGGACAGTAAAAAAATCACGGATTCCCTGAAAGCGCTGCCGACCTATGGCCCGCTGCGTCCGGCGGTCGTCACCCAGGCCGATCCACAGGAAGCAGTGGCGATGATGGCCGATGGCACATCCGTTTCGCTGCGCATGGAGGGTGTCCGCTGGGCGCGTCCATACCGTTCTGACACCCTTCAGGGGCCTACGCCACGTAAAGTGACCGATGTCGTACAAACCGGACAACAAATCTGGGTGCGTCAGGTCGGCGATGCCTGGTGGCTGGCGCAGGTGCCGGACGTAAACTCTGCGCTGGTCTCCATCAATCCGCAGAACGGCGCCGTGATGGCGCTGGTTGGCGGGTTCGATTTCAACCAGAGCAAATTTAACCGCGCGACCCAGGCGCTGCGTCAGGTTGGTTCGAACATCAAACCGTTCCTGTATACCGCGGCGATGGATAAGGGGCTGACTCTCGCCAGCATTCTCAACGACGTGCCAATTTCCCGCTGGGATGCCGGTGCGGGCTCTGACTGGCAGCCGAAGAACTCTCCGGCACAATACGCTGGCCCTATCCGCCTGCGCCAGGGCCTTGGCCAGTCGAAGAACGTGGTCATGGTTCGCGCGATGCGTGCGATGGGCGTGGATTATGCGGCAGAGTATCTGCAACGCTTTGGCTTCCCGGCGCAAAACATCGTTCATACTGAATCTCTGGCGCTCGGCTCCGCGTCCTTTACGCCGCTCCAGGTTGCGCGTGGCTACTCGGTGATGGCGAACGGCGGCTTCCTGGTCGATCCGTATTTCATCAGCAAAATCGAGAACGATCAGGGCGGCGTACTGTTTGAAGCGAAACCGAAAATTGCCTGCCCTGAATGCGATATTCCGGTGATTTACGGCGACACGCCAAAATCCAATGTCCTGGAAAACAAGGATATGGAAGATGTGGCGATCTCTCAGGAACGTCAGAATCTGGCGGTGCCGCAGCCTCAGCTGGAACAGGCCAATCAGGCGCTGGTCGCCCAGAGTGGCGCGCAGGAGTATGCCCCGCACGTGATCAGCACGCCGCTGTCGTTCCTGATTAAGAGCGCACTGAACACCAACATCTTTGGCGAACCGGGCTGGCAAGGCACCGGCTGGCGAGCGGGCCGCGATTTGCAGCGCCACGACATCGGCGGCAAAACCGGGACAACCAACAGTTCAAAAGATGCCTGGTTCTCAGGTTATGGCCCGGGGGTTGTCACCTCCGTCTGGATTGGTTTTGACGATCACCGCCGCGATCTGGGGCGCACCACCGCCTCTGGCGCGATTAAAGATCAGATTTCCGGATACGAAGGCGGCGCGAAGAGTGCGCAACCTGCCTGGGATGCATACATGAAGGCCGTTCTCGAGGGCGTACCAGAGCAGCCGCTAACGCCTCCACCGGGCGTGGTGACGGTGAATATCGACCGCAGTACCGGACAGCTCGCGAATGGCGGTAACAGCCGTGCCGAGTATTTCATCGAGGGTACGCAGCCAACCACGCAGGCAGTGCATGAGGTGGGTACAGAGATCATTGATAACGGCGAGACGCACGAGCTGTTCTGACGCCAACAAAAAAGCCGGGTGGCGACTACGCCTGACCCGGCCTACAACGTCAATGCAAAACGGCAACCTTCGGTTGCCGTTTTTAATGGTGGCGCTACAAACGCCCCTGCCCCTTCAGCCATTCCCGCACCAGGAACAGTGCGCTCACGTTGCGCGCCTCGTTAAAGTCAGGATCTTCCAGCAAATCCATCAGATGAGCCAGCGGCCAGCGAACCTGCGGCAGCGGTTCCGGCTCGTCTCCTTCCAGCGATTCAGGATAGAGATCTTCCGCGACAACGATGTTCATTTTGCTGGAGAAATAGGACGGTGCCATGCTCAGCTTTTTCAGGAACGTCAGCTCTTTCGCGCCAAAACCGACCTCTTCTTTCAGCTCCCGGTTTGCCGCTTCAAACACCGTTTCGCCCGGGTCGATCAGTCCTTTGGAGAAACCCAGCTCGTAGGATTCTGTGCCCACGGCGTATTCACGAATGAGGATCAGGTGCTCGTCGACGATGGGCACAATCATCACCGCTTCACGCGAGGAGGGGCGCATACGCTCATAAACACGACGCACACCGTTGCTGAACTCCAGATCCACGCTTTCGACATTAAACAGACGCGATTTCGCGACGGTTTCAACATTCAGAATGGTGGGCTTTTGTAAGGGTTTGGTCATCTTGACGGGTCTTTGCTGGGTGAACTGGCTTTATTGTGCGATACGCCGCACGGTTTCGGCAATGTCAATTGCTCTTTATTTACATTTATGCAACGTAACTGTAGGCGATTCTCATTTCAAAACAAATGTCAAGAGGTTGAAATGTTTCCAGGAATTTGCTGATATCGCGCCGGAACAGGCTTTGTTATCATTACCGGTCACTGGGATGCGCGTCAACATGCTCAAGTTAGACTCCATACTTGCCGATAGCCGACCACAGAATCTCATTCATTGTACAAAAGGTGCGACTGACAACACCTGTAAGAAGATAAGTAAGATGGGGAAAGCATGAGCACCATTTTGATTTTTCTCGCTGCTGTGCTGGCCTGCGCGTCGATTGCGGTGTGGGTATTCAGGCGCCGCGTACATCGCCGTTATCGGCTGCCCTTTTTGAACGCGTTTGCCGGGGCAAACACGCGCAAGCTTTCGCCAGAGGAACGCAGCACCGTTGAGCAGTATCTCGACACGCTGAACCGATCCCGGCTTTCGCCTGGCCCTACCGGCGCCAGCGCCGCCCCCGTATCGCTCAACCTGAACGCCCAAAGTGACACCGTTCTGTGCGTAACGCGCTCCATTACCCGCTACGGCATTACAACCGACGATCCCAACAAGTGGCGTTACTATCTCGACTCTGTTGAAGTGCACCTGCCTCCCTTCTGGGAGCAGTATATTAACGACGAAAACAGCGTCGAGCTCATCCATACCGATACGCTGCCGCTGGTTATCTCCCTCAATGGTCATACTCTGAGCGAATATGTTCAGGAAGCGCCACGCTTTGCGCTGGAACGCGCAAGCGGAACGCAGGCCTCTATTCGCGGTGAAGAGACTGAGCAGATCGAACTGCTGAACATCCGCCAGGAGACGCATGAAGAGTACGTCCTGAGCCGCCCGGATGGCATTCGCGAAGCGGTGTTGATTGTCGCCTCGTTCCTGCTCTTTTTCATCTGCCTGCTGACGCCGGACGTGTTTGTTCCGTGGCTCGCGGGTGGCGCAGTACTGCTTCTGGCCGCCGGGCTGTGGGGCATATTTGCTCCGCCGGCAAAAACGTCATTACGCGAAATTCACTGCCTGCGCGGAACCCCAAAACGCTGGGGACTGTTCGGTGAGAACGATCAGGAACATATCAACAATATCTCGCTCGGGATCATCGATCTTATCTATCCGCGCCACTGGCAGCCGTGGATAGCGCAGGACCTTGGCCACAAAACGGATATTGATATCTATCTCGACCGCCACGTTGTACGCCAGGGGCGCTACTTATCCCTGCACGACGAAGTGAAAAACTTCCCGCTTCAGCACTGGCTCCGCAGCGCGGTGATTGCCGGTGGTGCCGCGTTAATCTTCGTCATGCTGCTGCTCTTCGTGCCGCTGGATATGCCGATTAAATTTACCCTGTCGTGGATCAAAGGGGCGCAAACTGTGGAAGCCACCAGCGTACAGCAGCTCGAAGAAGCGGGTGTACGCGTGGGAGATACGTTGCGCCTCAAAGGCACCGGGATGTGTAATATCCACACGCCGGGCGCCTGGAACACGCGCCAGAACTCGCCGTTCGCGCCGTTCGACTGCTCTCAGATCATCTGGAATGACGCCTCTCCGCTGCCGCTGCCGGAATCGGATGTGGTCAACAAGGCCACTGCGCTCACCCAGACGATTAATCGCCAGCTCCATCCAAAACCGGATGATGATTCTCGCGTCAGCCCTGCCCTGCGTTCGGCTATTCAGAAGTCGGGCATGGTACTGCTGGATGACTTTGGCGAAATCGTCCTGAAAACAGAGGATCTCTGTTCCGCCCAGGATGACTGTATCCGGCTCAAGAACGCGCTGGTCAACCTCGGCAACAGCAAAGACTGGGACGCGCTGGTGAAACGCGCCGAAGCGGGACGCCTGGACGGTGTGAACGTGCTTCTGCGTCCGGTCAGCGCCGAGTCGCTGGATAACCTGGTGGCGACCTCTACCGCCCCCTTCGTGATGCGTGAAACCACCCGTGCTGCCCAGGCGCTTAACAGCCCGGCGCCCGGCGGTTTTGTGATTGCCAGCGATGAAGGCAGCGACCTGGTGGATCAACCTTATCCGCAGGTTTCGCTCTATGACTATCCTGCCCAGGAGCAGTGGAGCGAATTCCAGCGTCTGGCGCAGATGCTGATGCAGACGCCATTCAGCGCGGAAGGGATCGTCACCACCCTCTTTACCGACGCCAACGGCACGCGTCATATTGGCCTGCACCGTATGCCGGATAGCGCTGGCCTGTGGCGCTATATAGGGACATCCCTGCTGCTGATTGCAATGCTGGCGTGCATTGTCTGGAACGGTTATCAGGCCGTACGCCGCTATCAGCGTTCCCGCACGCGGCTGGCAGAAATCCAGGCCTACTACGAAAATTGCCTGAACCCGAAACTGATCTCCTCTTCCGAGAGCCTGATCGGATAACGTCCCTGCTCGACAAGTTGTGCTACCCTGTCGCGCACGTTTCTTCTGGCTGGAGTTCCCCCTTATGCATCTTAATATCGACTGGCAGGCGGTCGATACCGTCCTGCTTGATATGGACGGCACGCTGCTTGATCTCGCCTTTGATAACTATTTCTGGCAAAAGCTGGTCCCGGAAACATACGGTGAACAGCAGGGGATCTCCCCGGCGGAAGCGCAGGAATTCATTCGTTCGCAATATAGCGCGGTGCAGCATACGCTAAACTGGTACTGTCTTGACTACTGGAGCGAGCGACTCGGTTTGGATATTTGTGCCATGACCACCGCCCAGGGCGCACGCGCCGTACTGCGCGACGATACGGTCCCGTTCCTGGATGCGCTGAAAGCCTGCGGTAAGCGCCGCATTTTGCTGACGAATGCGCATCCCCATAACCTGGCCGTGAAGCTGGAACATACCGGTCTTGCTTCACACCTTGATTTATTGCTTTCCACCCACACATTTGGTTATCCGAAAGAGGATCAGCGGTTGTGGCATGCCGTGGTGGAAGAGACCGGTTTACAGCCGGAACGCACGCTGTTTATTGACGACAGCGAGCCGATTCTGGATTCTGCGGCCGCTTTTGGCATTCGCTATTGTCTGGGCGTGACCAATCCGGATTCCGGCCTGGCTGAAAAAAGCTATCTGCGACATCCGGGGCTGAACGACTATCGCCGGATGATCCCCTCACTCACTGTGAAGGAGACGCCATGAAAGAAAAACCCTCTGATGGGGTAAGACTGGATAAATGGCTGTGGGCCGCCCGTTTTTACAAAACGCGCGCCCTTGCCCGTGAAATGGTTGATGGCGGAAAGGTGCATTACAACGGTCAGCGCAGCAAACCGAGCAAGCTGGTTGAACTGAATGCCACGCTAACGCTTCGCCAGGGCAACGATGAGAAAACGGTGGTGGTGAAAGCCATTACCGAGCAGCGGCGGCCCGCAACCGAAGCCGTTTTGCTGTATGAAGAGACGGCCGAAAGCATAGAGAAGCGCGAGAAAACCGCGCTGGCGCGCAAGATGAATGCGCTGACCATGCCTCACCCGGACCGGCGACCGGATAAAAAAGAGCGCCGCGATCTGATGAAATTTAAACACGGTGAGAGCGAGTAACCCTCACCTGCACGAGAGATGAAAATGGCCCAACACGACCAATTACACCGCTATCTGTTTGAACAATTCGCCGTGCGCGGCGAGCTGGTCACCGTATCCGAAACCTGGAAACAGATTCTGGAAAACCACAACTACCCGCTGCCGGTGAAAACCCTATTGGGCGAACTGCTGGTTGCCACCAGCCTGCTGACCGCCACGCTGAAGTTCGCTGGCGATATTACCGTTCAGTTGCAGGGTGATGGCCCGATGTCGCTGGCGGTGATCAACGGCAATAACCAGCAGCAGATGCGCGGCGTGGCGCGCGTTCAGGGCGATATTCCTGAAAATGCGGATCTGAAAACGCTGGTCGGAAATGGCTACCTGGTTATCACGATCTCGCCTGAAGAGGGTGAGCGCTATCAGGGCGTTGTCGGTCTGGAAGGCGACACGCTTGCCGCCTGCCTGGAAGATTACTTCATGCGTTCCGAACAGCTGCCAACCCGCCTGTTCATCCGCACCGGTGAAGTGGATGGTCAGCCTGCTGCCGGTGGTATGCTGCTTCAGGTTCTGCCTGCGCAGGATGCGCAGACCAATGATTTCGAGCATCTGGCAACGCTGACGGAAACCATCAAAGCGGAAGAGCTGTTCACCCTGTCGGCGACCGACGTGCTGTGGCGTCTGTACCACGAAGAAGAAGTGACGGTTTACGATCCGCAGGATGTGGAATTTAAGTGCACCTGCTCTCGCGAGCGTTGTGCTGGCGCCCTGAAAACGCTGCCGGATGAAGAGATCGACAGCATCATGGCGGAAGACGGTGAGATCGATATGCACTGTGATTACTGCGGTACGCACTACGTGTTCAATTCCATGGATATCGCGGAGATCCGCAATAACGCCTCTCCAGCGGACCCGCAGGTTCACTAAACCTCTTTCCCCTCAACCTTACCCTCTCCCCAACGGGGAGAGGGAACTTGAACACCCTCACCCCTTTGGGTGAGGGGTAAAAAACGCCACCCAAGCTGAATCGTTTTCCCAGTGTAACCCTTACGTAATTTTCTTACATGTATGCGATTACATTCACATTCTTCTGGATAAATTCACCAGAGATTAACCTTTTAAGAACATTTTCCCCATCCAAAAAGCGATTCCTGCGATAATCTGCCCGCCCTGTGACTGGAGTCGCAGCGTTTTCCGTTAGTAAGGGTTTTGACCAGATACGTAAATCTATGAGCCCCGTCGCGGTTAACATCCCCAGAAAAACCCTACAATTTCAGGCAGTACATATTGGCTAAGGAGCAGTGATATGCGTGTTAATGGTTTAACCCCGCAAGATCTCAAGGCTTATGGTATTCACGACGTCCAGGAAGTGGTCTACAACCCCGATTACGATACGCTGTATCAGGAAGAGCTCAATCCGGCACTGGAAGGATACGAGCGCGGTGTGTTGACGAACCTGGGTGCTATCGCCGTCGATACGGGTATTTTTACCGGTCGTTCGCCTAAAGATAAGTATATCGTCCGAGACGACACCACCCGCGATACGCTGTGGTGGGCTGATAAGGGCAAAGGGAAGAACGATAACAAACCGCTCTCCCCGGAAACCTGGCAGCATCTGAAAGGACTTGTCACCCATCAGCTTTCCGGCAAGCGTCTGTTTATTATTGATGCGTTCTGCGGCGCTAACGCCGACACCCGTCTCTCCGTACGGTTCATTACTGAAGTGGCCTGGCAGGCGCATTTCGTGAAGAACATGTTCATTCGTCCGACCGATGAAGAACTGCAAGACTTCACCCCTGACTTTATCGTGATGAACGGCGCGAAATGCACCAACCCGCAGTGGAAAGAGCAGGGTCTTAATTCCGAAAACTTTATCGCCTTCAACCTGACCGAGCGTATCCAGCTGATCGGCGGTACCTGGTACGGCGGCGAAATGAAGAAAGGGATGTTCTCGGTCATGAACTACCTGCTGCCGCTGCGCGGTATCGCCTCCATGCACTGCTCGGCGAACGTCGGGGAAAAAGGCGATGTAGCAGTGTTCTTCGGCCTTTCCGGCACCGGTAAAACAACGCTGTCCACCGATCCAAAACGTCGTCTGATTGGCGACGATGAACACGGCTGGGATGATGACGGCGTGTTTAACTTTGAAGGCGGCTGCTACGCGAAGACCATTCGCCTGTCGGAAGAGGCAGAGCCGGATATCTACCACGCGATTCGCCGCGATGCGCTGCTGGAAAACGTCACCGTGCGTGCCGATGGTTCTATCGACTTCGACGATGCCTCGAAAACGGAAAACACCCGCGTCTCTTACCCGATCTACCACATCGAGAACATCGTCAAGCCGGTATCGAAGGCGGGTCATGCCACGAAGGTGATTTTCCTGACCGCGGATGCGTTCGGCGTGCTGCCACCGGTTTCCCGCCTGACCGCCAGCCAGACGCAGTACCATTTCCTCTCCGGCTTTACCGCTAAACTGGCGGGTACCGAGCGCGGTGTGACCGAGCCAACCCCAACCTTCTCCGCCTGCTTCGGCGCGGCGTTCCTGTCGCTGCACCCAACGCAGTACGCGGAAGTGCTGGTGAAACGCATGCAGGCATCCGGCGCCCAGGCGTACCTGGTGAACACCGGCTGGAACGGTACGGGCAAACGTATCTCCATCAAAGATACACGCGCCATCATCGACGCGATTCTGGATGGTTCGCTGGATAACGCCGAGACCTTTACGCTGCCGATGTTCGATCTGGCGATCCCAACAGAGCTGCCGGGCGTGGATACGCGTATCCTGGATCCGCGTAACACCTACGGTTCACCGGAACAGTGGCGTGAGAAGGCTGAATCGCTGGCGAAACTGTTTATCGAAAACTTCGAGAAGTATACCGACACCCCGGCCGGTGCTGCGCTGGTGAGTGCGGGACCAAGGTAAAAGCAAAAAGGCAACGAAAGTTGCCTTTTTTAATGTTTTCTCCCTCTCCATGTGGGAGAGGGCCGGGGTGAGGGCATCAGGCCCCCCCTTTTTTAACTCTCTTTCACCTGCCCCCGTAAAACCGGCACCGGTAACCACGCACGAATGCTCAAACCGCCCCGCTCGCTGGTGCCAATTTCCAGTAGTCCGTTATGGTTATCAACAATACGCTGCACAATCGCCAGGCCTAAGCCGGTTCCGCTGGTGCTGCGCGCGCTGTCACCGCGCACAAATGGCTGGAACAGGTGCTTACGCTGCTCAGGCTTGATGCCCGGGCCATCGTCTTCCACCTGGAACCAGGCGCGGTTGAGTTCCGTACCGCTGCTGACTTTGATCCAGCCGTTGCCGTAGCGCGCCGCGTTGACCACCATATTCGCCACCGCGCGTTTAATGGAGAGCGGGTGCATACGTACCTGAATCTCACCTGCCTGAAGGTCGGTCGCAATTTCACGTTCGTAGCCGCTTTCGGCGGCAACCACTTCGCCCAGAACCGCATTCAGATCCGCCATCTCCATCGGCATCTCCTGCCCGGTGCGCAGGTAGTCGATAAACTGCTCGATGATAGCGTTACACTCTTCGATATCCTTGTTGATGGACTCTGCAAGATAACCATCCTGCTCGCCCATCATCTCTGTTGCCAGCCGGATACGCGTCAGCGGGGTGCGAAGGTCATGGCTGACCCCGGCCATCAGGAGCGTACGGTCGTCCGCCAGCTGTTTAACGCCTGCCGCCATGTGGTTAAACGCACGCGTTACCGAGCGCACTTCCGATGCGCCATACTCGCGCAGCGGCGGTGGGATAATACCTTTACCGACCTGCAATGCCGCATGCTCCAGGTCGACCAGCGGTCGGTTCTGGATACGAATAAACAGCCATGCGCCACCGATGGCCAGCAGCATGATCGCCAGGGTGTATCGGAACAGCGGCGAGAAGTCGCCCTGATGAATCTCGGTGAGCGGAACACGCACCCAGATGTTGGGTGACAGCCAGGTTTTCAGCCAGACAACCGGCGAGCTTTTATTGACCTCAACGCGCACTTCCGTCGGGCCGCCAAGCTGCTGCGCCATCTGCTGGCTAAGGAATTCATAGTGCTGCGCCCAGCGCAGGCCGGCATCTTCCGCCGCTTCGTTCGAGTAGAGAGAAATGCCCAGCTCACGGTAGATTTCCCGACGGAACGCCGGGGGAACAACCAACTGCGTGCCGTCCTCCAGTTGCAGTTTGTCGGTCATCAGCATACGCACTTCGTATGCCAGCACCTTATTAAACTGCTGAAGGCTCGGCAGGATTGCAAAGTTCAGCACCACCAGGTAGGTCGTCACCAGACTGACAAACAGCAGGGTGACGATCAATAACAGCGTGCGGGCAAACGAACTTCGCGGCGAGAAGCGCATTCGCCTCATGCTTTAGAGCCGTCCGGAACAAACACGTAGCCCAGACCCCACACGGTCTGAATATAACGAGGATGCGCCGGATCTTCTTCCACCATGCGGCGCAGACGAGAGATCTGCACGTCGATAGAACGCTCCATCGCGGAGTATTCACGACCACGCGCCAGGTTCATCAGCTTGTCACGGGAGAGCGGCTCACGTGGGTGGCTGACCAGCGCTTTCAGCACCGCGAACTCACCGCTGGTGAGCGGCATTGGCTCATCTTCACGGAACATTTCACGGGTGCCGAGGTTCAGCTTGAACTTACCGAATGCAATGACGGCCTCTTCCTGAGATGGCGCGCCCGGCAGCTCGTTCGCCTGACGACGCAGCACGGCGCGAATACGCGCCAGCAGTTCACGCGGGTTGAACGGCTTTGGAATGTAGTCATCAGCGCCGATCTCAAGGCCGACAATGCGGTCAACTTCTTCACCCTTCGCCGTCACCATGATGATCGGCATCGGGTTGCTCTGGCTGCGCAGACGGCGGCAAATAGAGAGCCCGTCTTCGCCAGGCAGCATCAGGTCCAACACCATCAGGTGGAAGGATTCACGCGTCAGCAGACGATCCATCTGTTCCGCGTTCGCGACGCTACGAACCTGGAAGCCCTGCTCGGTCAGATAACGTTCCAGCAGCGCACGCAGGCGCATGTCGTCATCTACGACCAGAATTTTGTAGTTCTCTTGCATTGTGTGTACTCCCAAAGGTTCGGATAAGCCTGGAACAGCGTATTCTAAAAAAGTGCACGGGTTCGACCAGCAAATTCTGGTATAAATTCTAGACGAAATTGTTACAAAGCATATTTAACAGCAGCTTATCTGTTCATTTCATCACATAAATCATTATTAATCTTGTCTGTTACACTGTGCGCTACGTATTGTGCGCAAAGACAGTTAACCGGCATTAAAGGCTGCACCATGAAAACGCCTCTGATCACCCGTGAAGGGTACGAGAAACTCAAAAAAGAGATGGATTACCTGTGGCGCGAAGAGCGTCCGGAAGTGACCAAAAAAGTCACCTGGGCAGCAAGCCTGGGCGACCGCAGCGAGAATGCGGACTATCAGTACAATAAAAAGCGGCTGCGCGAAATCGATCGCCGGGTACGCTACCTGACGAAGTGCCTCGAGAATCTCAAAATTGTCGATTACTCCCCGCAGCAGGAAGGTAAAGTCTTCTTCGGCGCGTGGGTCGAAATTGAAAACGACAGCGGCGACACCCTGCGTTTTCGTATCGTCGGCTACGATGAAATTTTCGGTCGTAAGGATTACATTTCTATCGACTCACCCATGGCCCGCGCCCTGCTGAAAAAAGAGGTAGGCGATTTAGCCGTTGTCCAGACGCCTGCGGGTGAAGCAAGCTGGTACGTCAACGAAATCGAGTATGTTAAATAGTCCGAGAGCGCCCTCCCCGGCTGGCATTTTTTGGTGTCAGCCCGTATAACTATCCCCCTGATTTTCGATCCACAAGATGAACTGACCATGATGAAAGAGTCGCTCTGCTGCATTATTGCGGGTGAACTTCAGGCCAGAGCCGAACAGGTAGAAGCTGCCGTTCGCCTGCTTGATGAAGGGAACACCGTGCCGTTTATTGCACGTTATCGTAAGGAAGTCACCGGCGGTCTGGATGACACGCAGCTGCGAAACCTGGAGACCCGTCTGGGCTATCTTCGCGAGCTGGAAGACCGACGTCAGGCGATCCTCAAATCTATCGGCGAGCAGGGCAAGCTGACCAGTGACCTGGAAAAAGCCATTAACGGTACCCTGAGTAAAACCGAGCTCGAAGACCTCTATCTGCCGTACAAACCGAAGCGCCGCACGCGCGGGCAGATTGCGATCGAAGCCGGCCTTGAGCCACTGGCCGATCTGCTGTGGAACGAGCCGTCTCACGATCCGGAAACCGAAGCCGCCAAATTTATCGACGTCGATAAAGGCGTAGCGGACACCAAAGCTGCGCTGGACGGCGCGCGCTATATTCTGATGGAGCGCTTCGCCGAAGACGCGGCGCTGCTGGCCAAAGTGCGTGATTACCTGTGGAAGAACGCGCATATCGTCTCCACCGTGGTGTCCGGCAAAGAGGAAGAAGGCGCGAAATTCCGCGACTACTTCGATCACCACGAACCCATTTCTACCGCGCCGTCTCACCGCGCGCTGGCGATGTTCCGCGGCCGTAACGAAGGCGTGCTGCAACTCTCCCTGAATGCCGATCCACAGTTTGACGAGCCGCCAAAAGAGAGCCACTGCGAGCAGATCATTATCGATCACCTCGGTCTGCGCCTGAACAACGCCCCGGCGGACAGCTGGCGCAAAGGCGTGGTGAGCTGGACCTGGCGCATTAAGGTGCTGATGCACCTCGAAACCGAGCTGATGGGCACCGTGCGCGAGCGCGCCGAAGACGAAGCGATCAACGTCTTCGCCCGTAACCTGCACGACCTGCTGATGGCGGCGCCAGCTGGCCTGCGCGCCACCATGGGTCTCGATCCGGGTCTGCGTACCGGCGTGAAGGTGGCCGTGGTTGACGGCACCGGCAAGCTGGTTGCCACCGACACCATTTACCCGCACACCGGTCAGGCAGCGAAAGCGGCTGTCGTCGTCGCCGCGCTGTGCGAGAAGTACAACGTGGAGCTGGTTGCCATCGGTAACGGTACGGCGTCCCGAGAAACTGAACGTTTCTATCTCGACGTGCAGAAGCAGTTCCCGAAAGTGACGGCGCAGAAAGTGATCGTCAGCGAAGCGGGGGCATCGGTCTACTCCGCCTCTGAGCTGGCAGCGCAGGAGTTCCCGGATCTGGACGTTTCCCTGCGCGGCGCGGTCTCTATCGCCCGTCGTTTGCAGGATCCGCTGGCGGAGCTGGTGAAGATTGACCCGAAATCCATCGGCGTGGGCCAGTATCAGCACGACGTGAGCCAGACGCAGCTGGCGCGCAAGCTGGATGCGGTAGTGGAAGACTGCGTTAACGCCGTCGGCGTGGACCTGAACACCGCTTCCGTTCCCCTGCTGACCCGCGTGGCGGGCCTGACCCGTATGATGGCGCAGAATATCGTCGCCTGGCGTAATGAGAACGGTCAGTTCCAGAACCGCCAGCAGTTGCTGAAGGTGAGCCGTCTCGGGCCGAAAGCGTTTGAGCAGTGTGCGGGCTTCCTGCGCATCAACCACGGCGATAACCCGCTGGATGCCTCTACCGTTCACCCGGAAGCCTATCCGGTTGTCGAGCGTATTCTGGCCGCCACCCGGCAGGCGCTGAAAGACCTGATGGGCGACAGCAGCGCGCTGCGTAACCTGAAAGCGGTGGATTTCACCGACGAACAGTTCGGCGTGCCGACGGTCACTGACATCATCAAAGAGCTGGAAAAACCGGGCCGCGATCCGCGTCCTGAGTTTAAAACCGCGACCTTTGCTGACGGCGTAGAAACCATGAACGACCTGCTGCCGGGCATGGTGCTGGAAGGGGCGGTAACCAACGTCACCAACTTTGGCGCGTTTGTGGATATCGGCGTGCATCAGGACGGTCTGGTGCATATCTCTTCCCTCGCCGACAAGTTCGTTGAAGATCCGCACACCGTGGTCAAAGCGGGCGACATCGTGAAGGTGAAAGTGCTCGAAGTGGATCTCCAGCGCAAGCGTATCGCCCTGACCATGCGTCTGGACGAGCAGCCGGGCGACACTAACGCGCGCCGTGGCGGTAATGGCGGAGGCCGTGAACAGCAGCGTCCGGCAGCGAAAGCCGCGAAGCCACGCGGACGTGACGCACAGCCGGCAGGCAACAGCGCGATGATGGATGCGCTGGCAGCGGCGATGGGTAAGAAACGCTAATGCTGTAAATGCCCGGTGGCGCGACGCTTACCGGGCCTACGGTTTTGTAGGCCGGGCAAACGCAGTGCCGCCCGGCAAGCAGGCCGCAGGGAATTAAAATAAATATGTTGTATCCATATTTAAACCACGAATTATCACCTCATTAACAAATAGCCCTCTTTTTATTTTCACCTCAATTTCGAAAATATTGAGCAAGGTCAAGCAGACCGCAAATTAATACGATTAACAACATCCCGTCACATTTTTATTATTGCTGATAAAAACTATTCTCATTATCATCGCAGTGTAGATTATTTAACCTATCGTGGAATCAGGCGCTATGCAATTCACTCCAGACAGTGCGTGGAAAATTATCGGTTTTACCCGTGAGATAAGCCCGGCCTATCGGCAGAAGCTCCTGTCACTGGGCATGCTACCCGGCTCATCATTCCAGGTTGTGCGCGTTGCGCCGTTGGGCGATCCAGTTCATATCGAAACCCGACGCGTTAATCTGGTTCTGCGTAAAAAAGATCTCGCATTAATTGAAATTGAATCTTTATCCCGTTAACAAGCCAGCGGTTTCAGTGAGTCTACTACAATGAAAAAATTAACTATTGGCTTAATTGGCAATCCTAATTCCGGCAAGACAACCTTATTTAATCAGTTAACTGGCGCACGCCAGCGTGTGGGAAATTGGGCAGGCGTGACGGTTGAACGCAAAGAAGGCCAGTTCACCACGACAGATAATCAGGTCACGCTGGTTGATTTACCGGGGACCTATTCCCTCACCACGATTTCATCCCAGACCTCTCTCGATGAGCAAATTGCCTGCCACTATATTCTGAGCGGCGACGCGGATCTGCTTATCAACGTGGTGGATGCCTCTAACCTCGAACGAAATCTGTATCTCACGTTACAGCTGCTGGAGCTGGGTATTCCCTGCATCGTGGCGCTTAACATGCTCGACATCGCGGAGAAGCAAAAGCTGCGCATCGACGTCGATGCCCTCTCCGCCCGTCTGGGCTGCCCGGTGGTTCCGCTGGTTTCCACCCGCGCTCGCGGCATTGACGCCCTGAAGCTGGCGATTGACCGCCACACGGGCAATGCCGACGTCGAACTGGTGCACTACGCCCAGCCGCTGCTGCGCGAAGCCGGGCAGCTGGCGCAGGAGATGGATAACAGCATGCCCGCCAGACAACGTCAGTGGCTTGGCCTGCAAATGCTGGAAGGCGATATCTACAGCCGCGCCTACGCAGGCGATGCGGCGGATAAGCTGGACGTCGCACAGGCTCGCCTGAGCGACGAGCTGGATGACCCGGCCCTGCACATTGCGGATGCGCGCTATCAGGCCATCGCCGCTATCTGTGACGTGGTCAGCAATGCATTAACCGCTGAACCCAGCCGCTTCACCGCCGCCGTGGATAAGATTGTGCTCAACCGCTTCCTTGGTTTGCCGATCTTTTTACTGGTGATGTATGTGATGTTCCTGCTCGCCATTAACATCGGCGGTGCATTGCAACCTATCTTTGATGGCGGCTCTGTCGCTATCTTCGTGCACGGTATTCAGTGGCTGGGCTACACCCTCCACTTCCCGGAATGGTTGACCATCTTCCTTGCGCAGGGGATCGGCGGCGGGATCAATACCGTCCTGCCGCTGGTGCCGCAGATCGGCATGATGTACCTGTTCCTCTCCTTCCTTGAGGATTCCGGTTACATGGCGCGCGCCGCCTTCGTGATGGACCGCCTGATGCAGGCGCTGGGGCTGCCGGGCAAATCCTTCGTGCCGCTGATTGTCGGCTTTGGCTGTAACGTGCCGTCAGTCATGGGCGCGCGTACGCTGGATGCCCCGCGCGAACGCCTGATGACCATCATGATGGCGCCGTTCATGTCCTGCGGCGCGCGGCTGGCGATCTTCGCGGTCTTTGCCGCGGCGTTCTTTGGTCAGGAAGGAGCGCTGGCCGTCTTCTCCCTGTATGTGCTGGGTATCGTGATGGCTATTCTCACCGGCCTGATGCTGAAGCACACCATCATGCGTGGC
Organism: Enterobacter cloacae complex sp. 302F9; assembly: GCF_050030335.1. Lineage (NCBI taxonomy): Bacteria > Pseudomonadati > Pseudomonadota > Gammaproteobacteria > Enterobacterales > Enterobacteriaceae > Enterobacter > Enterobacter cloacae complex sp. 302F9. The sequence goes on from NZ_JBLGUC010000001.1 coordinate 4,415,462, forward strand.
GAAGCGTCGCCGTTCGTGATGGAACTGCCGGTTTATCACGTTCCGCATCTGAAAAGCCTGATTATTCAGACATGGCAGCGCCTGAAGGGCTTCGTTCTGCGCGCCGGTAAGGTGATTGTGGTGGTCAGCATTTTCCTGAGCGCCCTGAACAGCTTCACTCTGAGCGGCCAGGCCGCGGACAACATTAATGACTCTGCCCTGGCCTCCGTCAGCCGGATCATTACGCCGGTCTTCAAACCGATTGGCATTCAGGAAGACAACTGGCAGGCAACCGTGGGCCTGTTCACCGGCGCGATGGCAAAAGAGGTGGTTGTCGGCACCCTGAACACGCTTTACACCGCGGAAAACATCCAGGAAGAGGAGTTTAATCCGGCAGCGTTCAACCTCGGCGATGAACTGCTTGGCGCGGTGGAAGAAACCTGGCAGAGCCTGAAAGACACCTTCAGCCTGAGCGTACTGGCGAACCCGATTGAAGCCAGCAAAGGCGACGGCGAAATGGCGACCGGAGCAATGGGCGTGATGGGCCAGAAATTTGGCAGCGCGTCGGCGGCCTACAGCTACCTGATCTTCGTCCTGCTCTATATTCCGTGCATCTCGGTCATGGGCGCCATTGCCCGTGAGTCCAGCCGCGGCTGGATGGGCTTCTCCATTCTGTGGGGGCTGAACATTGCCTACTCACTGGCGACCGTGTTTTATCAGGCCGTCAATTACAGCCAGCATCCGCGCTACAGCCTGGTCTGTATCCTCGCGGTGATCCTGTTTAACGTGATGGTGATTGGCCTGCTGCGCCGGGCGCGTAGCCGCGTTGACGTTAACCTGCTGGCAACGCGCAAAACCCCGACGACCTGCTGTAGCAGCCCTGCGGGCGACTGTCACTGAGGGGAAAAAAGATGGCATCGTTGATTCAGGTTCGTGACTTACTGGCGTTACAGGGACGAATGGAGGCGAAGCAGCTCAGCCTCAGCCTGCATACGCCGCAGCCGATGATCGATGCCATGCTGGAAAGGCTGGAGGCCATGGGGAAAGCCGTGCGCATTCAGGAAGAGCCGGACGGTTGTCTGTCCGGCAGTTGTAAGAGTTGTCCTGAAGGTAAAGCCTGTCTCAGGGAGTGGTGGACGCTTCGCTGATAAAACCGGACAGCGCCGAACAAAACTCAGCAGGATGAGAGATGAACGGCGCATGTGCCGCTTTGGCAACCACCATTGATTTACTCTCCGGCCACAGCGCATCCAGCAGCGGAACCACCTTGCGCGGAACCAGTCCATCCAGATAGCCATAAATACGCAGATGCGGCACCGTTAACGACGCCAGCGGCTCGCGCAGATCGGCCGTTTTCAGGATCTCCAGCCCTCCGTTCAGCACCTCAACCTCCGGCATCGGCAGAGAAAGCACCGTCTGCTTCAGCGTCCGCGCATCCTGACGGGCGGTTTCTGTTCCCATCGTCTGTAATGCCAGGAAACGCTCCACCGTCCGCTGGAAGTCTTCGCTCAGCTGATGCTGGAACCCGGCCAGCACCTCAGGTTTGATGCCCGGCCACGCCTCGCGGGCGCTGAAACAGGGTGATGAGGCAACGGTGATCAGCGCCTGGACCCGTGCAGGATGGTGCAGCGCAATCTGGCTTGCCACCAGCCCGCCCAGGCTCCAGCCGAGCCAGACGGCTTTTTGCGGCGCCGCTTCCAGAACCTGCTCCGCCATGTCGTCGAGCGTCATCGCGCCGTAGCCGTGGCTACGTCCATAGCCCGGTAGATCCACCAGGTGTACCGTGAATTGCGAGGCCAGTTCCTCACTTATGCAACGCCACACTTCGGCGTTCAGTCCCCATCCGTGCAGCAGCACAAGATGACAATTTCCCGTCCCAACGGTCTGCCACCACAGCGTCTTCATCAGTTAACGTTCTCTTTTTTCACATGGAGGTTGCGTATGCTAACAGTGCCCGGCTTGTGCTGGCTATGCCGAATGCCACTTGCGATGAGCGCGTGGGGCGTCTGTTCCGTTTGTACGCGAGCACTGGGTTACCTGAAGGGCTGTCCGCAATGCGGCTTGCCTGCCGTAAGCCAGACGCTCCCCTGCGGCCGTTGCCTGAAAAAAGCGCCACCGTGGAGCGCGCTGGTGGCGGTAGATGATTACGTTTTGCCGCTGAGTCGTCTGGTTCATCAGTTTAAGTTTTCCAGCCAGACTGCACTGGCGCAGCCCCTGGCACGCCTGTTGTTACTGGCGGTATTACAGGCGCGAAGAACGCGCGGGCTGCCGCCGGTCGACACGCTTGTGAACGTGCCACTGTTTCAGCGTCGGCACTGGCGGCGGGGATACAATCAGAGCGACCTGCTGTGCCGTCCGCTCGCCCACTGGCTGGGTTGCCGGTACCCAGCCTCTGCGCTGAAACGTACTCATGCCACTGCCGTTCAGCACCGGCTCAACGCCCGGTCGCGCAAAAGGAACCTGAAAAACGCCTTTCGCCTTGAATTGCCGGTCAACGGCCTCCATATCGCGATTGTGGATGATGTCGTCACCACGGGCAGTACCGTGGCTGAACTTTCCCGACTGCTTTTGCAAAGCGGCGCCGCGTCAGTTCAGGTATGGTGTCTGTGCCGTACCTTGTAGCCCTTCTTCAATGGGCGTATGATTATACCCAGGTAATTTAGTCAACTATTAGGCCAAAGCTATGATCCGTATTTCCGATTCTGCACAAGCGCACTTTGCCAAACTGCTGGCAAATCAGGAAGAAGGGACGCAGATCCGCGTGTTTGTGATCAATCCAGGCACTCCGAATGCAGAATGTGGTGTCTCTTATTGTCCTCCGGATGCTGTGGAAGCAACTGACACTGCCCTTAAATTTGAACAGCTCACCGCGTACGTTGATGAGCTGAGCGCGCCGTATCTTGAAGATGCGGAGATTGATTTCGTCACTGACCAGCTGGGTTCTCAGCTGACGCTGAAGGCGCCAAACGCGAAGATGCGTAAAGTCTCTGACGATGCCCCGCTGATGGAGCGTGTGGAATATCTGCTGCAATCGCAGATCAACCCGCAGCTGGCCGGCCACGGAGGACGTGTTTCCCTGATGGAAATCACCGAAGATGGTCTGGCGATCCTGCAATTCGGCGGCGGCTGTAACGGCTGCTCCATGGTTGATGTAACCCTGAAAGAAGGGATCGAGAAGCAGCTGCTGAACGAATTCCCGGAACTGAAAGGCGTGCGCGATCTGACCGAGCACCAGCGCGGCGAGCACTCTTACTACTGATTCAGTACCCGTCTGTATTGCCCGGTGGCGCTGCGCTTACCGGGCCTACTTTTTCTTGCCCCCCCTCTGTATGTTGACCTGCGTCTCATAATTCAAATTTTGCCTCCCTGGGTGATTCTCAATCACATCATGTTACCCGTATCATTCTCGTGGGCACTCAACACCCTTATAACAGCCGACTAAACTTAACGTTTTCGCAGGCATCAGTATGAGTGCCGTTAACACTCTGTTCCCAGTTGGGACAACCGGAATTTGTCGTTGAAACAATGACGTTACCCATAACAATTCAAAGGCCAGGTCAATCATGCCATTAGTCATCGTCGCTATCGGTGTTGTGTTATTACTGCTCTTGATGATCCGCTTCAAAATGAACGGATTTATCGCTCTGGTTCTGGTGGCACTTGCAGTCGGTCTGATGCAGGGAATGCCGCTGGTTAAAGTTATCAGCTCCATTAAAGCCGGTGTCGGCGGTACGCTCGGCAGCCTGGCGCTGATCATGGGCTTCGGCGCCATGCTCGGTAAAATGCTCGCGGACTGCGGTGGCGCACAGCGTATTGCCACAACGCTGATCGACAAATTTGGTAAGAAGAACATTCAATGGGCGGTGGTGTTAACCGGTTTTACCGTCGGTTTCGCGCTGTTCTATGAAGTGGGCTTCGTGCTGATGCTGCCGCTGGTGTTCACCATCGCCGCTGCCGCCAACATCCCGCTGCTGTTCGTGGGTGTGCCGATGGCTGCGGCGCTGTCCGTCACCCACGGTTTCCTGCCGCCGCACCCGGGCCCAACGGCTATCGCCACCATCTTCCATGCCGATATGGGTAAAACCCTGCTGTTCGGTACGATTCTGGCGATCCCGACGGTGATTCTGGCAGGCCCGGTGTATGCGCGCTTCCTGAAAGGCATTGATAAGCCTATCCCGGAAGGGCTGTACAGCGCCAAAACCTTTACTGAAGAAGAGATGCCAGGCTTTGGCGTCAGCGTCTGGACCTCACTGGTACCGGTGATCCTGATGGCGATGCGTGCCATAGCAGAGATGGTTCTGCCGAAAGGTCACGCGTTCCTGTCCGTTGCGGAGTTCCTGGGCGACCCGGTGATGGCGACGCTGATTGCGGTCCTGATCGCCATGTTCACCTTCGGTCTTAACCGTGGTCGTTCCATGGATCAGATCAACGACACGCTGACCTCTTCCATCAAAATCATTGCCATGATGCTGCTGATCATCGGCGGTGGCGGCGCGTTCAAGCAGGTGCTGGTCGACAGCGGCGTGGATAAATACATCGCGGCCATGATGCATGAAACCAACGTCTCCCCGCTGCTGATGGCATGGTCTATTGCCGCGGTGTTGCGTATCGCGCTGGGCTCTGCGACCGTTGCGGCGATTACCGCGGGCGGTATCGTTGCGCCGCTGATTGCGACCACGGGCGTAAGCCCTGAGCTGATGGTTATCGCGGTTGGTTCCGGTAGCGTGATTTTCTCCCACGTGAACGATCCGGGCTTCTGGCTGTTCAAGGAGTACTTCAACCTGACCATCGGTGAAACCATCAAGTCCTGGTCCGCGCTGGAAACCATTATTTCGGTGTGCGGCCTGGTCGGGGTTCTGCTGCTGAATATGGTTGTCTGATGTAAAAAAGCCGGGTGGCGCTAACGCTTACCCGGCCTACATTCTATTCCCTCTCCCCCTGGGAGAGGGTTAGGGTGAGGGTGAAACTACCGCTTCTTACCCACCGCTCTTCTGCGCTTGTCCAAATCCTTAATCAACCTGTTCACCCCGTCATCGGCGAACATCGCTTCAAGCGTTGTGGACAGCTTGCGACGCCAGTTTTTGTACTGATAGCTGGTGCCGGGGATGTTTACCGGCTCCGCCATATCAATCCAGTCTTCCGGTTGCAGACCGAGCAACGCGCTGTTGCTGTCGGCAATATAGCGCTGTAAGCCACGGTTAAGCGTTGGCGTCATCGACATCAGCGACGCCTTATGCCCGGCGCGCTTCGGCAGACAGCCATGCTTATGCAGCGCATCCAGCAGCCCCTGCTTCGCCAGCTCGCGATCCTGATACAGCCCACGCAGAACCTCTTCATCCGGGTAGAGACCCAGCGTTTTGCCGAGCGTCAGGTCGCCGCTTTCCCAGTAGCCTCTGAGCGTAGGAAGATCATGCGTCGTCGCGACTGCCATTGACTGTTCAGGGTACGCTTTCGGCGCGCGGAAGGTTTTCTCATGGTCGTTTTCAAAATAGAGCACTTTGTAGGAGTAAACCCCGCTGTCGCGGAGCTTGCTGACAATTTCCACCGGCACGGTACCGAGATCTTCGCCAATCACCATGCACTGATGACGTTTACTCTCCAGCGCGAGGATTGAGAGCAGGTCGTCCACCGGATACTGCACGTACGCCCCGTGGTCAGCCGTTTCACCGTACGGGATCCACCACAGGCGCAGCACGGACATCACGTGGTCGATACGCAACGCACCGCAGTTCTTCATGTTAGCGCGCAGCAGGTCGATAAACGGCTCGTAGGCACGCGCCGCCATCACGTGCGGATCCATCGGCGGTAAGCCCCAGTTCTGACCAAGCGGGCCCAGAATATCCGGCGGCGCCCCCACAGAAGCTTTCAGGCAGTAAAGTTCACGGTCACACCAGGTTTCCGCCCCGCCTTCCGCCACGCCGACGGCCAGATCGCGATACAACCCGATCGGCATGTTATAGCCCTGGCTCACCTGCCAGCAGGCGGCAAACTGGCTGTACGCCAGCCACTGCAACCAGAGATAGAAATCCACCTCGTCGGCATGCGTCTCACAGAATGCCTTCACTTCCGGGTTATCAACGGACTGATAGGCTTCCGGCCACACCGGCCAGCCCCAGCGCATCTCGTCCTCCTGAACCTGATACGCATGCAGCGCATCAAACGCTGCCTGCCAGTAAAGGCTCTCGCCTTCCTGCATCACAAACTGGCGGAAGGCTGCCATCTGCTCGTCGTCACGCTTCGCAAAGCCCTTCCAGGCCAGACGCAGAGCCGCCATTTTCAGCGCGGTCACGGAGGCATAATCAACCCAGTCCGCATCGCGGGCCTGTTTCAGCAGCTGTTGCGTAGTCTCAAGCTTCCACCACGCCTGCGCCTCTTTGCTGTTTTTGAAATCGTCTAACGCGTTAACGTCGATGTAAATCACGTTCAGCCAGCGACGGGAAGACGGGCTGTACGGGCTGGCGCTTTCCGGATTCGCCGGATAGAGGGCGTGGATCGGGTTGAGGCCGATGAACGCGCCGCCGCGCTCACCAACAGATGCCAGCATCTTTTTCAGGTCGCCAAAATCACCAATGCCCCAGTTGCTGTCCGAACGCAGGGTATAGAGCTGCACGCAGGCGCCCCACAGCTTTTTGCCTTCACGCAGCGCCTGCGGCTCATAGCAGCGCTTTGGCGCCACAATCACCCGACAGTGAAAACGCTGGTCGTCCCGGGTCAGCGTAAGCGTGTGGTAGCCCTCCGGCAGCTTCGCCGGAAGGTTAAGGGTTTTGCCGCCGGTGGCATGGCCTTTGTGCTGATGCCCCTCTTCGGTGGTGAGCAGCCAACTGAACTCGCCGCGCCCTTCCACCGCCAGCGGCATCTTTTTGCCTGCGGTAAAGACCTTGACGTTCGGCACCGGCGCACCCGACGCTTTCGCGTCGGTTTTGTGCATGGCATCCAGCAAACGTCTTTTGGTGTCCGCACCAATAGACTGCGGTTTGCCGTGCGCATTGATGTAACTGAGGCTAATTCCCGCCGCCTGCGCGGCACTGTCCAGACGTTTACTCTCCATCGCGCTTCCTTAGCGTTTTGCCTGCCAGATACGAGCCTGATAATCACGGATTGAGCGGTCAGAGCTGAACATACCGCAGCGCGCGGTGTTCAGGATACACGCGCGGGTCCAGGCATCCTGGTCGCGATACAGCACGTCGACCTGCTTCTGCGCTTCAACGTAAGCAGAGAAGTCAGCCATCACCAGGTACGGGTCGCCGCCCTGTTTGTCCATGCTGTGCAGCATCTGGTCAAACGCGTGCTTGTCGCCGTCACTGTACTTCCCGCTTTCCAGCTCTTTGAGCACCGCATCCAGCACTTTATCTTTTTTACGCCATTTCACCGGGTCGTACCCTTTGGCTTTGATGGCTTTCACTTCTTCAACAGTATGGCCGAAGATAAAGATGTTCTCTTCGCCGACCTTCTCGGCGATTTCGACGTTCGCACCGTCCAGCGTGCCGACGGTCAGCGCGCCGTTCAGGGCCAGCTTCATGTTGCCGGTACCGGACGCTTCTTTACCGGCGGTAGAGATCTGCTCGGAAATATCCGCCGCCGGGATCAGCATTTCAGCCGCAGAAACGCAGTAGTCCGGCAGGAACACCACCTTCAGCTTGTCGCCCACTTTCGGATCGCTGTTGATCGCCGCCGCCACTTTATTAATGGCAAGGATAATGTTTTTCGCCAGGTAGTAGCCCGGCGCCGCTTTCGCACCGAACAGGAACACGCGCGGGACGCGGTCGGCCTGCGGGTTCTCGCGGATCTCTTTGTACAGCGCCAGAATGTGCAGCAGGTTCAGGTGCTGACGTTTGTACTCGTGCAGTCGTTTGATCTGGATATCGAAAATCGCATTCGGGTTGATCTCAATTCCGGTGCGCATTTTCACAAACTCGGCCAGACGAACCTTGTTCTCCAGCTTAATGGCGCGGTACTGCTCGCGGAACTTCGCGTTGTCGGCCTGTTTTTCCAGGTTGATGAGCTGGTCCAGGTCGTTGGCCCACTCTTTCTTCAGGGTCTTGTCCAGCAGGCCGGCCAGCAGCGGGTTGCACTGCTTAATCCAGCGACGCGGCGTGATGCCGTTGGTCACGTTATGGAATTTGGTCGGCCACAGCTGGTGGTATTCCGGGAAGAGATCTTTCACCACCAGATCCGAGTGCAGCGCGGCCACGCCGTTCACCGCAAAGCCGCTGACCACGCACATGTTCGCCATGCGCACCTGCTTGTCGTGCACAACGGCCAGCTTCGCCCAGACGGCCTTATCGCCCGGCCAGGTTTTCTCCACCAGCGTTTTGAACTGGTCGTTAATCTTGTTGATGATCTGCATATGGCGCGGCAGCAGCGTTTTCACCAGCTTCTCATCCCAGCACTCGAGCGCTTCCGGCATCAGGGTGTGGTTGGTATAGGCGAAGGTGCGGCTGGTAATGGCCCAGGCGTCGTCCCAGCTCAGCTGATGCTCGTCGATCAGCACGCGCAGCAGCTCCGGGATCGCAATGGTCGGATGCGTGTCGTTAAGCTGAATAACTTCGAAGTCCGGCAGCTGAGCCAGCTTGCGGCCCGCCAGGTGGTGGCGACGCAGAATATCCGCCACGGAGCAGGCGCACTGGAAGTACTGCTGCATCAGACGCAGCTTTTTACCCGCCAGATGATTATCGTTCGGGTAGAGGACTTTGGTCAGCTTCTCGGCGTCGATCCCCTGCTGCTCGGCGCGCAGGAAATCACCGTCGTTGAATTTGGTCAGGTTAAACGGATGCGCGTGCTTCGCCTGCCACAGGCGCAGCGGCTGCGCCACGCCGTTACGGTAGCCGAGTACCGGCAGGTCCCAGGCTTCACCGGTAATGGTGAACGCCGGTTCCCAGAGTCCCTGCTTCGTGACTTTCCCGCCAATCCCGACCTGCACATCCAGCTGCGCGTTGTGGCGGAACCACGGATAGGTATTGCGGTGCCAGTCGTCTGGCGCTTCCATCTGATGGCCGTCGGCAAATGACTGACGGAACAGGCCGTACTGATAGTTCAGGCCATAGCCAATCGCCGACTGGCCCACGGTTGCCATGGAATCCAGGAAACAGGCTGCCAGACGTCCCAGACCGCCGTTACCCAGCGCCGGATCAATCTCTTCTTCCAGCAGATCGGTCAGGTTGATGTCGTGTTCTTTCAGCACGTCACCGACCTCCTGATACCAGCCAAGGTTCAGCAGATTGTTACCCGTCAGACGGCCAATCAGGAACTCCATTGAAATGTAGTTGACGTGACGCTGGCCTTTCACGGGCTTCGTCACAGGCTGAGCGTCCAGCTGCTCTGCGAGCGCCCCGCTCACCGCCTGCCACCACTGGTGAGGCGTCATTTCGTTTGCAGCATGAAGGCCAAAACGCTGCCACTGACGTGTCAGGGCAGCCTGAAATTGAGCTTTGTTGAAAGTAGGCTGTGACATAGGGAATCGGCATCCTGTAGAGAGTAAAAACATTTAACGCTAGTGTGCCTGGCTCATTGCGCCTCTTCCTCCTCCTGTCGGGGATTAGACAGGGAGGAGTAGCGGGGATGAGCATAAAAGTGTGATCGAGGCCACTGTGTGAGTGTGCGCTTCGCTGAAAAAGCGATCCCGGAAGAGCGTCAAAGAAATGAAATGCAGTTTCGGAGGAAATTAATCATCGCTGAAATGATTACTTGCGTAGAATAATATTTCCGCGCGTCGCGATTATTCAGCACCCCTATTAAGCCGATGCAACTTTCCCGAAGTTAATTAACTTCAGCGTCATTATCTCTTTCTGAAACCAGTTTCAGCGCAACCGCGACTTATGCACACAAGCCAGAAGCAGCGCGGCATCCAGCCATTTACGGAAAGTTCCATCAGTGATGAGAATGTTTTGTGACAGAGTGCAAATTCAGAGCCTCCAAACCCAGACATAACTTGCAATAGTTCCTCTATTGGCCGAACTTATAGATATTAATTACGAAGCGCAAAAAAAATAAATTCTCTCGTTCCCCACAGTGAAGTGAAAACTATGTTGATTCCGTCCAAATTAAGTCGCCCGGTTCGTCTTGACCATACTGTGGTCCGCGAGCGCCTGCTGGCTAAACTTTCCGGTGCGCATAATTTCCGACTGGCGCTGGTTACGAGTCCTGCGGGTTATGGAAAAACAACGCTCATTTCGCAATGGGCGGCAGGTAAAAGCGATCTTGGCTGGTACTCCCTGGATGAAGGGGATAACCAGCAGGAGCGTTTTGCCAGCTATTTAATTGCCGCGATTCAGCAGGCAACCAACGGACACTGCGTCACCAGCGAGGTGATGGTGCAAAAGCGCCAGTACGCCAGCCTGTCCTCTCTTTTCTCCCAGCTGTTTATAGAGCTGGCCGAATGGCATCGCCCGCTGTATGTGGTGATTGATGATTATCATCTGATCACCAACCCGGTTATTCACGAGTCCATGCGTTTCTTCCTGCGCCATCAGCCGGAAAACCTGACGCTGGTTGTCCTGTCGCGTAACCTTCCGCAGTTGGGCATTGCCAACCTGCGCGTGCGCGATCAGCTGCTGGAAATCGGCAGTCAGCAGCTGGCCTTTACCCATCAGGAAGCGAAGCAGTTCTTTGACTGCCGCCTGACGTCTCCGATTGAGGCGTCGGAAAGCAGCCGCCTGTGCGATGACGTTGCCGGCTGGGCCACGGCGCTTCAGCTGATTGCCCTCTCCGCGCGGCAAAACAACAGCCCGACGCATCAGTCCGCACGCCGCCTGGCGGGCATCAACGCCAGCCACCTGTCGGATTATCTGGTGGATGAGGTACTCGACAGCGTTGACCTCTCCACCCGCCATTTCCTGCTGAAAAGCTCCCTGCTGCGTTCCATGAACGATGCGCTGATTGTACGCGTCACCGGCATTGAAAACGGGCAGCTTCAGCTCGAAGAGATTGAACGTCAGGGTCTGTTCCTGACGCGCATGGACGATCCCGGCGAATGGTTTAGCTACCATCCGCTGTTTGGCAGCTTCCTGCGCCAGCGTTGCCAGTGGGAACTGGCCGCAGAGCTGCCTGACATTCACCGCGCCGCCGCCGAAAGCTGGATGGCGCAAGGTTTCCCGAGCGAGGCTATCCACCATGCGCTGGCCGCCGGGGATGCCCGTATGCTGCGCGATATTCTGCTCAACCACGCGTGGGGACTGTTCAACCACAGTGAACTGACGCTGCTGGAAGAGTCGTTAAAAGCGCTGCCGTGGGAAAGCCTGCTGGAGAATCCGCGTCTGGTGCTGCTCCAGGCCTGGCTGATGCAGAGCCAGCATCGCTACAGCGAAGTGAACACCCTGCTGGCGCGCGCCGAACAGGAGATGGAAAGCGAGATGGATACCACCCTGCATGGCGAATTTAACGCCCTGCGTGCGCAGGTGGCGATTAACGACGGTGACCCTGAGGAAGCCGAACGGCTGGCGATGGTCGCGCTGGATGAGCTGCCGCTGGCGAATTTTTACAGCCGTATTGTGGCCACCTCGGTACACGGCGAAGTGCTGCACTGTAAGGGCGATCTCACGCGTTCGCTTTCACTCATGCAGCAAACCGAACAGATGGCGCGCCGCCACGATGTCTGGCATTACGCCCTCTGGAGCCTGATCCAGCAAAGCGAGATTTTATTTGCTCAGGGATTCCTGCAAGCCGCCTGGGAAAATCAGGAGAAAGCGTTCCAGCTGATCCGTGAACAACATCTGGAACAGCTGCCGATGCACGAGTTCCTGTTGCGTATTCGCGCTCAGCTGCTGTGGGCATGGTCGCGTCTGGATGAAGCAGAAAGCAGCGCCCGCCAGGGTCTGAATGTCCTTTCGAGCTTCCAGCCGCAGCAGCAGCTCCAGTGTCTGGCTCTGCTGGTGCAGTGCTCGCTGGCGCGCGGCGACCTGGATAATGCCCGCAACCATCTTAACCGCCTGGAAAACCTGCTCGGCAACGGGCAGTACCATAGCGACTGGGTATCCAACGCCGATAAGGTCCGGGTGATTTACTGGCAGATGACCGGCGATAAAAAGTCCGCCGCCAACTGGCTGCGTCATACGCCTAAACCGGAATTTGCCAATAACCACTTCCTGCAAAGCCAGTGGCGCAACATCGCTCGCGTGCAGATCCTGCTGGGTGACTTTGAGCCTGCCGAGATTGTGCTGGAAGAGTTAAACGAAAACGCCCGCAGCCTGCGCCTGATGAGCGATTTAAACCGCAACCTGCTGCTGTTAAACCAGCTTTACTGGCAGGCGGGCCGCAAAAACGATGCCCAGCGCGTACTGCTGGAAGCGTTACAGCTGGCGAACCGCACCGGGTTTATCAGCCACTTTGTGATTGAGGGTGAAGTGATGGCCCAGCAGCTGCGCCAGCTGATTCAGCTCAACACGCTGCCAGAACTCGATCAGCATCGCGCCCAGCGCATTCTGCGCGAGATTAACCAGCACCACCGCCACAAGTTTGCGCACTTCGATGAGAACTTTGTTGAACGTCTGCTGAACCATCCGGAAGTGCCGGAGCTTATCCGCACCAGCCCGCTCACCCAGCGTGAATGGCAGGTGCTGGGGCTGATCTATTCCGGCTACAGCAACGAGCAGATTGCCGGTGAGCTGGCGGTGGCGGCGACCACCATCAAAACGCACATTCGCAATCTGTATCAGAAGCTGGGCGTAGCGCACCGACAGGATGCGGTGCAGCATGCGCAGCAGCTGTTGAAGATGATGGGATATGGAGTGTAATTCCTCTGCGGTCTGATGCCCTCACCCCGGCCCTCTCCCACAGGGAGAGGGAGAAAATTTTGTAGGTCGGGTAAGCGCAGCGCCACCCGACACAACCGCTAGCACAATTCCAGCTGCAAATTGTTATCCTTAATTACCTGCATCACGCCCGCCGGTGGCATCACATCAGTATAAACCGCATCCACCATGCTGATGCTGCCCATGTTGACCATCGCGTTACGGCCAAATTTGGAGTGGTCCACCACCAGCATCACGTGACGTGAGTTCTCAATGATCGCGCGCTTGGTGCGCACCTCGTGGTAATCAAACTCCAGCAGCGAGCCGTCGCTGTCGATGCCGCTGATCCCCAGAATGCCGAAGTCGAGACGGAACTGAGAGATAAAATCGAGCGTCGCTTCGCCAATAATTCCGCCGTCGCGGCTGCGCAGTTCGCCGCCCGCGAGGATGATGCGGAAATCGTCTTTCTGCATTAACGTGTTGGCCACGTTCAGGTTGTTGGTCACCACGCGCAGGTTCTCGTGGTTCAGCAGCGCATGGGCGACCGCTTCCGGGGTGGTGCCGATATCAATAAACAGCGTCGCGCCGTTCGGGATCTGGCTCGCCACTTTACGGGCGATACGCTCTTTCTCTGCCGTTTGCGTCGCCTTACGGTCATGCCATGAGGTGTTCACCGAGCTGGACGGCAGTGCGGCGCCGCCGTGGTGACGCAGAATACGGTTCTGATCGGCCAGGTCGTTGAGGTCACGACGGATGGTTTGCGGGCTGACGGCAAACTGCTCCACCAGCTCTTCAGTACTGACGTATCCCTGTTTTTTTACCAGTTCGATAATGGCGTCATGACGTTGTGTTTGTTTCATCAAATGTCCCTGGGAATTATGTTCGTTTTCGCGCATGGAGCGTATCGGCCAGCGCCATCGCCAGCCCGACCGCCAGGCCGGTAACGTGCGCACCATTGGCGATAGACATACCAAACAGATCAAACCATCCGGCAATAAGCCATATTAACGCAAAGGTTATTAATCCACGTTGTAAATAGATGCCGCTATCCGGGTCGCGCTCGCCTCTGAGCCAGGCGTAACCCATCAGGGCGTACACCACGCCGGATAACCCGCCAAACCATGGACCGCTGAATTTGTGCTGCACGTAGCCGCTTAACAGGGCGCTGATAAGGGTGATCACAATCAGCTTGCCGCTACCGAGCCGCTTCTCCACCGCCCCGCCGAGATACCACCACCACAGCAGGTTAAAGAGGATATGCATCACCGAGAAGTGCATCAGCGCATGCGTGAAGTAGCGCCAGACGTCAAATTGCAGGGAGGGATCGTACGGCCATGCGAGGGCAATCATCACGCTCTGGTCGCCCACCACGCTCATAATAATGAAGACGATGATGCAGGCTGCCATCAAAAGCAGCGTAAACGGTCCTGCGCGCTCGCGCAGGGTGGCGAGAAACGGAAAACGTTGATAGTGCAGGCCACTGCCGGTCTGGCCGGATTGCCAGCTTGCCGCCAGATAACGCGGGTCGCCCGGGTTTTCCAGAAAACGCGCAAGCTCGTCGTTCACGCGGCCGGCCTGGCTTTCGTCTGCCAGCCAGACATCCGTCTGTGTATGCTGCTGAATAGTCAGGATAATGCCCTGCGTCGCCATATAGTCGACAAACGCCTGGGCGACGCGCGGGTTGCTAAAAGAGGTGATCATCAACATGGGCAGCGGTCGCTTATTTCCACACAAAAGGGGACAGTATAGCGGGATCAGCGCTCAAACGCGTATTCAACTTCTGCCGGGAAATGACGATGCCAGGCATCGAAGCCGCCATCGACGCTGTACACCGCGTCGTAACCCTGCTGGAGCAGATACTGCGCCGCGCCTTTACTGCTGTTGCCGTGATAGCACATCACCATCACCGGGGTATCGAAGTCGTTATCGCGCATAAACGCGCCCAGCGTGTCGTTGGTGAGATGGAACGCGCCCGGCGTGTGGCCCATCGCAAAGCTCTGCGGATCGCGGATATCCACCAGCACCGCTTGTCCCTGGTGCATCTTCTGATGGGCTTCTTCTACGTTAATACATTCAAACTGATCCATGGTGTTCTCATCTTATATTCAGGTGTGGTGCGGTTTTCCCCTCACCCTACCCTCTCCCGGAGGGAGAGGGAAACGGATCACCCTCTCCCCGTGGGAGAGGGCTGGGGTGAGGGCATCAGACCGCACTATTTTACCCCGTAGTGTACGTCCTGGCGGCGGGTAAACGCCATTATGTTATCCATATCACTCTAAATTGTTTTTTTGATGTTACCAAAAGCGCGTTCCTTTGCTATTATGAGCGATATCGAACATTTTTGAGCTTTAACGAAAGTGCATGAGGGTGTTATGGAAACCAAAGATCTGATTGTGATAGGCGGTGGCATCAACGGTGCCGGTATTGCGGTTGATGCCGCAGGACGCGGTTTATCCGTGCTGATGCTGGAAGCTAACGATCTCGCCTGCGCGACGTCGTCCGCCAGCTCCAAGCTGATCCACGGTGGCCTGCGCTACCTGGAACACTACGAATTCCGCCTGGTCAGCGAAGCGCTGGCTGAACGCGAAGTACTGCTGAAAATGGCTCCGCATCTGGCGATCCCGATGCGTTTCCGTCTGCCTCATCGCCCGCATCTGCGTCCGGCGTGGATGATCCGCATTGGTCTTTTTATGTACGATCATCTGGGTAAACGCACCAGCCTGCCGGGTTCGACAGGTTTGCGTTTTGGCTCAGAGTCGGTTCTTAAACCTGAAATCGTGCGCGGTTTCGAATATTCCGACTGCTGGGTGGACGATGCGCGTCTGGTGCTGGCTAACGCGCAGATGGTCGAGAAGAAAGGCGGCGAGGTGAAAACCCGTACCCGCGCGACCGCCGCACGCCGCGAAAACGGCCTGTGGATTGTGGAAGCGGAAGACGTGGATACCGGTGAGAAGTTTAGCTGGAAAGCGCGCGGCCTGGTGAACGCCACCGGCCCGTGGGTAAAACAGTTCTTCGATGACGGTATGCACCTGCCTTCTCCGTACGGCATCCGCCTGATCAAGGGCAGCCACATTGTGGTGCCGCGCGTGCATACCCAGAAACAGGCTTATATCCTGCAAAATGAAGACAAGCGCATTGTGTTTGTGATCCCGTGGATGGACGAGTTCTCCATCATCGGCACCACCGACGTGGAGTACAAAGGCGATCCGAAAAACGTTGAGATCGACGAGAGTGAAGTCAGCTACCTGTTGAAAGTGTACAACGCGCACTTTAAGAAACAGCTGGCGCGCGATGACGTGGTCTGGACCTACTCCGGCGTGCGTCCGCTGTGTGATGACGAGTCTGACTCACCGCAGGCCATCACCCGTGACTATACGCTTGATATTCATGACGTGGACGGTCAGGCGCCCCTGCTGTCGGTATTTGGCGGTAAGCTCACCACCTACCGTAAACTGGCGGAGCACGCGCTGGAGAAACTGGCGCCGTATTACAAAGGCATCGGCCCGGCGTGGACGAAAGGCGCCGTGCTGCCTGGCGGCGATATCGGTGATAACCGCGACGATTACGCCGCGAAGCTGCGTCGCCGCTTCCCGTTCATTACCGAAGGAATGGCGCGCCACTATGCCCGTACCTACGGCAGCAACACCGAACTGTTCCTCGGCGAGGCGAAAGAGATTGCCGATCTGGGCGAGCATTTTGGCCATGAGCTGTACGAAGCGGAACTGCGCTACCTGGTGGAACACGAGTGGGTGCGCCGTCTGGACGATGCTATCTGGCGTCGTACTAAAGAAGGGATGTGGCTGAATGCCGAGCAGCAGTCTCGCGTGGCGCAATGGTTGCAACAACATGCGGGAAAGCGTGAATTGTCGTTGGCGTCGTAATTGAAAAAAAGCCGGGTGGCGGCTCCGCCTTACCCGGCCTACTCGATCCCGTAGGCCCGGTAAGCGCAGCGCCACCGGGCTTTGTTTTTACAACCGCACCGGATCAATATGCCAGATATTCTCGGCATACTCTTTGATGGTCCTGTCCGACGAGAAGTATCCCATGTTGGCGATGTTATGCATCGCGGCGCTGGTCCACTTCTCCTGCTGACGGTACAGTTCGTCCACCTTATCCTGACAATCCACGTAGCTGCGGTAATCCGCCAGCACCTGATAGTGATCGCCAAAGTTAATCAGCGAGTCCACCAGATCGCGATAGCGTCCGGGCTCCTCAGGATTAAACACGCCGGTGGCGATTTGCGTCAGCACCTGGCGTAACTCTTCATCCTCTTCATAATACTCACGCGGCGAGTAGCCCTGCTTGCGCAGCGCCTCCACCTCTTCCGCCGTATTCCCGAAAATAAAGATATTCTCCGCGCCCACATGCTCCAGCATTTCGACATTTGCGCCGTCCAGCGTGCCGATAGTCAGCGCGCCGTTCAGGGCAAACTTCATGTTACTGGTGCCGGATGCTTCCGTCCCCGCCGTGGAAATCTGCTCAGAGAGATCCGCCGCCGGAATAATCAGCTGCGCCAGGCTTACGCTGTAGTTCGGGATAAACACGACCTTCAGCTTATCGCCAATGTCCGGATCGTGATTCACCACCTTCGCCACATCGTTGATGAGATGAATGATGTGCTTCGCCATGTAGTACGCGGACGCCGCCTTACCGGCAAAGATTTTCACGCGCGGCACCCACTCCGCCGTCGGGTCAGCCTTAATGCGGTTGTAGTGGGTAATAACGTGCAGGACATTCATCAGCTGACGCTTGTACTCGTGGATACGTTTGATCTGCACGTCGAACAGCGCTTTCGGGTTCGCCACCACGTTCAGATGCATCGCCAGCCAGACCGCCAGACGCTTCTTGTTCAGCAGCTTGGCTTCCCGTACCGCTTTATTCACCGTCGGGAAATCAATGTGCTGCTCCAGCTCGCTCAACTGGCTCAAATCGGTGCGCCAGGTGCGGCCAATGTTCTCATCCAGAACGTCGGAGAGCGGCTGGTTCGCCAGCGCCAGCCAGCGGCGCGGGGTGACGCCGTTGGTCACGTTGCAGAAACGCGTCGGGAAGATCTTCGCGAAGTCCGCAAACAGGGACTGCACCATCAGGTTCGAGTGCAGCTCTGACACGCCGTTCACCTTGTGGCTGATCACCACCGCCAGCCAGGCCATGCGTACGCGACGCCCGTTGGATTCATCAATGATCGAGGCGCGGCTCAGCAGACCAGTATCGTTCGGGTACTGCTCCTGCAAGGTCTTGAGGAAGTAGTCGTTGATCTCGAAGATGATTTGCAGATGGCGCGGCAGAATTTTGCCGAGCATATCCACCGGCCACGTCTCCAGCGCTTCGCTCATCAGCGTATGGTTGGTGTACGAGAACACCTGGCAGGTTACTTCAAACGCGTCATCCCAGCTGAACTTATGCTCGTCAATCAGCAGGCGCATCAGCTCAGGGATCGACAGCACCGGATGGGTATCGTTGAGGTGAATGGCGGTTTTTTCCGCCAGATTCGCATAGGTTTTGTGCAGCTGATAGTGACGGCTAAGGATATCCTGAATCGTTGCCGAGACGAGGAAATACTCCTGACGCAGGCGCAGCTCGCGGCCTGAGTAGGTCGAGTCATCCGGATACAGGACGCGTGACACATTCTCGGAGTGGTTTTTATCTTCCACCGCCGCGAAGTAGTCACCCTGGTTGAATTTACCCAGGTTGATCTCGCTACTGGCCTGCGCGTTCCACAGGCGCAGCGTATTGGTCGCATCGGTGTCGTAGCCGGGGATGATCTGGTCATAGGCCACGGCGAGGATCTCCTCGGTTTCCACCCAGCGGGATTTTTTCCCTTCCTGCTGAATACGCCCGCCAAAACGCACCTTGTAGCGCGTGTTGTGGCGCTTGAACTCCCACGGGTTACCGTACTCCAGCCAGTAGTCTGGAGACTCTTTCTGACGACCATCCACGATATTCTGCTTGAACATACCGTAGTCGTAGCGAATACCGTAGCCGCGCCCCGGCAGCGCCAGCGTCGCCAGTGAATCGAGGAAACAGGCGGCAAGACGCCCGAGACCACCGTTACCCAGCCCCGGGTCGTTCTCTTCGTCAATCAGCTCTTCTAAATCCAGCCCCATCTCTTCCAGTGCGTTTTTGACGTCGTCATAAATCCCGAGCGATAACAGCGCATTGGAGAGGGTGCGACCAATCAGAAACTCCATCGACAGGTAATACACCTGTCGCGTCTCCTGCGAAAGCTGGGCGCGGTTGGAGCGCAGCCAGCGTTCGACCATACGGTCACGCACCGCAAACAGCGTGGCGTTCAGCCACTCATGTTTGTTGGCAATAACGGGATCTTTCCCAATGGTAAACATCAGCTTATAGGCGATGGAGTGTTTCAACGCCTCAACGCTGAGCGTGGGGGAAGAGTAGCTAAATGGAGCATTCATATCAGTAACTTCGCCTCGTTACATCAAGCGTTGATAAAGGTCGCGGTAGGACTGCGCCGCAACGTGCCAGCCAAAGTCCATGGACATCGCCTGACGTTGTACGTAACGCCACAGGGATGGACGGGACCACAAGACGAAAGCACGCCGGATCGCCCGAAGCAGCGACCAGGCATTACTGTCCTCGAAAACAAACCCGCTGGCGATACCGTCCGCCAGGTTTTCCAGGGAGCTGTCAGACACCGTATCCGCCAGCCCGCCCGTGCGGCGTACCAGCGGCAACGTGCCGTATTTCAGACCATAGAGCTGCGTCAGGCCGCAGGGCTCGAAGCGGCTCGGCACCAGAATCACGTCCGCGCCGCCCATGATGCGGTGCGAGAACGCTTCGTGATAGCCAATCTGCACGCCCACCTGCCCCGGATGTTCCGCCGCGGCCGCAAGGAAACCTTCCTGCAATACCGGGTCGCCCGCGCCGAGCAGCGCCAGCTGGCCGCCCTGCTCCAGTAATCCCGGCAGCGCTTCCAGCACCAGATCCAGCCCTTTCTGGCTGGTCAGGCGGCTGACCACCGCAAACAGCGGCACCTTGTCGTTGACCTTCAGCCCCATCGCAATCTGTAGCTGGCGCTTGTTCTCCGCTTTGTCCTCCACGGAGTCGCGACCATAGCGCGCCGCCAGCAGGAGGTCCGTTTCCGGATTCCAGATCTGTTCATCCACGCCGTTCAGAATGCCCGACAGGCGACCTTCACGGTGGCGCTGTTGCAGCAGCCCTTCCATACCGTAACCGAACTCCGGCTGGGTAATTTCCCGCGCGTAGGTTGGGCTGACCGCCGTGATGTGGTCGGCGTAGTACAGACCCGCCTTCAGGAACGAAATCTGTCCGTTAAACTCCAGTCCGTGCATGTTAAAGAACGACCATGGCAGATCGATGTCATTCATATGATGCGCGTAATACATGCCCTGATACGCCAGGTTGTGCACCGTAAACACCGATTTGGCCGGGTGCCCCTTCGCCGCCAGATACGCAGGAGCCAGCCCCGCATGCCAGTCATGCGCGTGCACCACGTTCGGGCGCCAGAACGGATCCAGTCCGACAGCCATTTCCGCCCCCACCCAGCCGAGCAGGGCAAAGCGCATCACGTTATCGGTATAGGCGTACAGGTTGGTATCGTGATACGGGCTGCCGGGTCGATCGTATAAATGCGGGGCATCAATCAGGTAAATCCCTACGCCATTGTAATGTCCAAACAGCAGGGTGATACGTCCCGCGAAGGTCTCGCGACGGGTAACAACCTTTGCATCGGGAATACCGCGCCGGATATCCGGAAAAGCGGGCAACAACACGCGGGTATCCACCCCTCCGGCGATTTGCGCCGCTGGTAATGCACCAAGAACATCCGCCAGGCCGCCCGTTTTTAACAACGGGAACATCTCAGAACATACGTGTAAAACCTGCATCATCGCTCCTGTTTGATTTGCAGCTTCCGCAACATTTCCCGTGTTACTAACACGATCCCCTCTTCCGAACGGTAGAAACGACGCGCATCTTCTTCCGCGTTTTCCCCAATCACCATCCCTTCGGGAATGATGCAGGCACGATCGATAACGCAGCGACGCAGACGACATGAGCGCCCTACCCAGACATCCGGCAGCAGAACTGCCGAATCGATATTACAGAATGAGTTTATACGCACGCGCGGGAACAGCACGGACTGCACCACCACCGAACCGGAGATAATGCAACCGCCAGAGACCAGCGAGTTGAGCGTCATGCCGTGGCTGCCGGAGCGATCCTGAACGAACTTCGCCGGCGGCAACGATTCCATATGCGTGCGAATCGGCCAGTTCTGGTCGTACATATCCAGCTCAGGCGTGACGGACGCCAGATCGAGGTTCGCTTTCCAGTAGGCTTCCAGCGTACCGACGTCGCGCCAGTAAGGTTCCGCATTCGGGTCTGACTGCACGCAGGACAGCGGGAAAGGATGTGCATACGCCATGCCAGCTTTGGTGATTTTCGGGATGATGTCTTTACCGAAGTCGTGGCTGGAGTTTTCGTCTTTGTCGTCCTCTTCCAGCAGTTCATAAAGATAATCGGCATCAAAGACATAGATCCCCATGCTGGCGAGCGATTTGGTGTCGTCGCCCGGCATGGTTGGCGGGTTCGCCGGTTTTTCGACAAAGTCGATAATCTTGTCATCGCCATCTACATGCATCACGCCAAACGCGGTTGCTTCCGCAACAGGCACCGGCAGACACGCCACGGTGCAGCGCGCCCCTTTTTCGACGTGGTCGATCAGCATGTGGGAGTAATCTTGCTTGTAGATGTGGTCCCCGGCGAGGATGACGATGTATTCCGCGCTGTAGCGACGAATGATGTCGAGGTTCTGGGTCACGGCATCCGCCGTGCCGCGGTACCAGTTCTCCCCGTGAACGCGCTGCTGCGCCGGGAGCAGATCGACAAATTCGTTCATCTCTTCGCTGAAGAATGACCAGCCGCGCTGAATGTGCTGCACCAGCGTGTGCGACTGATACTGGGTAATGACGCCAATACGGCGAATGCCTGAGTTCAGGCAGTTGGAAAGTGCAAAATCGATAATACGGAACTTACCACCAAAGTGAACGGCCGGTTTGGCGCGCTTGATGGTCAAATCTTTCAGACGGGTACCACGCCCGCCCGCGAGTATCAGGGCAACTGTTTTTAATGGTAGCTGGCGCGCCAACATTAACGGATCGTTCTTCTCTAATCTAACCATGACTAACTCCTTTTTTATCATCTTTGGAATACGCACACTCCGTGCGCAGGCCCGTGCCAGACAGCCATAACAACCGGATTATCCGCTCCGGCAAAGGGAGGAATGGCTCGCCATTCCCCGTCAGGTAAAACAATCTCTGCGACGTCATCCGTCGCGTTCAGCGTCACCAGCCACGCATCCGAAAGCAGGATTTGCAGACAGGGTATGCCGTGTTGCCACTCTTGCGCGCTTAACGGTTGCGCGTCTTTATTCAGCCAGCGAACGTTTCCGTCGCCCTCTTCCCACCAGCGGTCGGCGGTGAGCGCGGGGATGCGCTGGCGAAGATGGATCAGCGCCGCGGTGAAATGGGTCAGCCCGCTATTCGCTTCTCCCCAGTCGAGCCAGGTCAGGGTGTTGTCCTGGCAATAGGCGTTGTTGTTGCCGTGCTGGCTGTGGCCGTGCTCATCGCCCGCCAGCAGCATCGGCGTGCCCTGCGACAACAAAAGCGTCGTCAGCAGCGCATGAACGCTGGCGCGTCGCCGCTCGATCACATCCAGACTTCCGCCTAACCCTTCTATACCATGGTTGAAGCTATGGTTATTGTTAGTCCCATCGCGATTCTCCTCGCCGTTTGCCTCATTGTGTTTCTGATTGAAACAAACGCAGTCGCGCAGCGTAAAACCGTCGTGTGCCGTCAGCAGGTTAATGGTGGCCGACGGACGTTTGCCGTCACGCTTGAAGAGATCGCTGGAGCCGGCAAAGCGACCGGCAAACTCCCCCAGCGATAGATCGCGCGTCAGCCAGAAGCGGCGGATGGCATCGCGGAAGTGGTCGTTCCACTCGGCAAACAGCGGCGGGAAATTCCCCACCTGATAACCGCCCTCTCCGATGTCCCAGGGCTCCGCGATCAGCTTAACCTTTGAGAGCACCGGGCAGTTTTTGATGGCCTCAAACAGCGGCGCCTGCTGGCTGAACGCCGGGGTGCGCCCCATCACCGGCGCCAGGTCGAAGCGAAAACCGTCCACGTGGAACGTCTCAACCCAGTATTTCAGGCACTCGTACGCGTAATGCGTAACGGCCGGATGACTGAGGTTGAGGGTGTTACCGCACCCGGTCCAGTTCTCGTAATCGCCGTCGTCCCTGATCCAATAATAGCTACGGTTATCGATTCCGCGCTGTGAGAGCGTCGGGCCGTCAAGATCGCTTTCCGCACTGTGGTTCAGCACCACGTCCAGAATGACCTCGATACCCGCCGCGTGAAGCGCCTTCACCGCATCGCGAAACTCATCCCGTGCCTTCTCCGGCTGCACCGCGTAGCGCGGGTCGAGGGCGAACATCGCCAGCGGGTTGTAGCCCCAGTAGTTGCTTAACCCAAGACGCTGTAGCCGCGGCTCGCTGGCGAAATGCGCCACGGGCAACAGCTCCAGCGCGGTGATCCCTAAGTGCTTCAGGTACGCGACCATCGTCGGATGCCCAAGCGCTTTGTAGGTGCCGCGCATCTCTTTAGGGATTGACGGGTGCAGATATGTCAGCCCTTTAACGTGGGCTTCATAAATAACGGTGTTGCCCCACGGCGTGCGCGGCGGGGCATCGTCTTCCCAGTCGTAGAGATCGT
Source organism: Enterobacter cloacae complex sp. 302F9 (assembly GCF_050030335.1). Classification (NCBI taxonomy): domain Bacteria; kingdom Pseudomonadati; phylum Pseudomonadota; class Gammaproteobacteria; order Enterobacterales; family Enterobacteriaceae; genus Enterobacter; species Enterobacter cloacae complex sp. 302F9. The sequence goes on from NZ_JBLGUC010000001.1 coordinate 4,438,923, forward strand.
GCACCACCACGCTTTTGGGCGCGACGGGCGCGCTGTCGCGGTGGTCAGGTTCGCCGTAGCCAACGTGGAACAGCGAGTCATCTTTAAACTCACCGTCCACGCGGTGCGCGCACGGGTCAATCAGCAGCTTCGCCGGGTTAAACCAGTGCCCCTGAGAGGGCTCCCAGGGGCCGTGTACGCGAAAACCGTAGTGCATCCCCGGTCGTCCTCCGGCCAGGTAGCCATGCCAGGTATCCCCCGTGCGCGCCGGTAAATCGTAACGGTGCTCGTTACCTTCCCCGTCAAACACACAGAGTTCCACCCGCTCCGCATGGGCGGAAAAGAGCGTGAAGTTCACCCCCTTTCCGTCAAAGCTCGCCCCGAGCGGTTCGGGTTTACCTGCCGTAAGCTGCGTCATTCACCCTCCCGCACCAGCCAGATTGTGCCAAGCGGCGGCAGCGTCAGGCTCAGGGAGTTCGGACGGCCGTGGCTTTCAATGGCATCGCTCTGCACCAGGCCACCGTTACCCGCGTTGCTGCCGTGGTAGTGCATGGAGTCGGTATTGAGAATTTCGCACCATTTGCCCGGCTGGTTAATGCCGAAGCGGTAGTGTTCGCGCGGCACCGGCGTGAAGTTGCTGGCGACAATGATCTCGTTACCCGCCTTGTCGCGGCGCACAAAGACAAACACCGAGCGCTCATGGTCGTCCACCACCAGCCACTCAAAGCCGTACGGATCGAAGTCCAGCTCGTGCAGCGCTTTGTGGTGGCGATAAGTCAGGTTCAGGTCACGGACCAGACGCTGTACGCCGTGGTGCCAGTTGTCCGCACCTTCCAGCAGATGCCAGTCAAGGCTGCTATCGTGGTTCCATTCGCGGCCCTGAGCGAACTCGTTGCCCATAAACAGCAGCTTTTTACCCGGGAAAGCAAACAGCCAGCCGTAGTAAGCGCGCAGGTTGGCAAACTTCTGCCATGGGTCGCCCGGCATGCGGTCGAGAATGGATTTCTTGCCGTGCACCACTTCATCGTGCGACAGCGGCAGCATGAAGTTTTCGGTGTAGTTATAGAGCAACCCGAAGGTGAGCTTATCGTGGTGATACTGACGATAAACCGGGTCGAGCTTCATGTAGTCGAGCGTGTCGTGCATCCAGCCGAGGTTCCATTTGTACCAGAAGCCCAGACCACCCATTGCCGGTGGACGGGAAACGCCCGGGAAGTCGGTGGACTCTTCCGCCATGGTCACAGCGCCTTCCACCTGCTCGCCGATAATGCGGTTGGTGTTGCGCAGAAACTCAATCGCTTCGAGGTTTTCACGCCCGCCATACTCGTTCGGGATCCACTCCCCCTCTTTGCGGCTGTAGTCGCGGTAGATCATCGACGCCACCGCATCCACGCGCAGGGCATCAATGCCGAAACGTTCGATCCAGTACAGCGCGTTCCCGACCAGGTAGTTCGATACCTCACGGCGACCGTAGTTATAGATCAGCGTATTCCAGTCCTGGTGATAGCCTTCGCGCGGGTCGCTGTGCTCGTACAGCTTCGTGCCGTCGAACTCTGCCAGCGCAAAATCGTCCGACGGGAAGTGGCCCGGCACCCAGTCGAGGATCACGTTCAGCCCGGCGGCGTGCGCGGCATCGATGAAATAGCGGAAGTCATCGCGCGTGCCGAAGCGGCGCGTGGGCGCATACAGCCCGGTTGGCTGATAGCCCCAGCTGCCGTCAAATGGGTGTTCGTTGATCGGCAGCAGCTCCAGATGGGTAAAGCCCATCCATTTGGCGTACGGCACCAGCTGGTCCGCCAGCTCGCGATAGCTCAGCCAGAAGTTGTTATCGGTGTGGCGACGCCACGAGCCGAGATGCACTTCATAGACGGAGATTGGCGCATCAAAGCGGTTGGCCTGCTTGCGCTCCTCACTCTGGACAACCTTCTCCGGCAGGCCGCAAATCAGCGAGGCGGTATTCGGGCGTAGTTCTGCCTCAAAGGCGTACGGGTCGGATTTAATGCGCAGCTTGCCGTTGGCATCGATCATCTCGAATTTGTAGAGCTGACCGTTGTGCGCGCCGGGGATAAACAGCTCCCAGATGCCGGTTTCCCGGCGCAGGCGCATGGGGTGACGACGACCGTCCCAGTAGTTGAACTGCCCGACGACGGAGACGCGCTGGGCGTTTGGCGCCCATACGGCAAAACGCGTGCCGGTGATACCGTCCATGGTATCCGCATGGGCACCCAGCGTTTCGTAGGGGCGTAAATGGGTCCCTTCGGACAGCAGCCAGGCGTCCATCTCTTTTAAGAGCGGGCCGAAGCTATAGGGATCGTCAATGAGGTTTTGCTGACCGTGCCAGATAACGGCAAGCTGATAACGAAAAGGATTTTTACGGCGGGGCATGACGCCCGAGAAGAAGCCACGCGAGTCGAGGCATTCCAGATTACCCACCTTGCGGCCGGTTTTGGGTTCGATAACCCACACTTCTGTTGCATCCGGTAACAGCGCCCGAACTTCCAGTCCGGCGTCAGTACGGTGCATCCCTAGCACAGAAAAGGGGTCGGCAAAATGACCCGCAATAAGCGCATTAATCACGTCTCTCGAAATACGATCGGACATGGTATTCATCCTGTTTTTTTATGTCGCCCTTTTTACGCGCTCCGGGACGACTTTTAATGTGACCTAAACGGTGCAGTTAATCCTCTCTGCTCCGCCCTACCCTCAGGTGAGAAATAAATCTTCCTTAAAGCATAGCCAACGTCGTGGGTCCTCCTGATAAAAAATAAGACATCTGCGTTTTACTCCATGTAGTACGCAAAAAAAGGGGGTGACAATCACCCCCCCGTGTTTAACAAATTATTACGCCAGCTGGCGCAGCATGCGGCGCAGCGGCTCGGCTGCACCCCACAGCAGCTGATCGCCAACGGTGAACGCGGAGAGGTACTCCGGCCCCATGTTCAGCTTGCGCAGACGACCAACCGGGGTGGTCAGCGTGCCGGTCACGGCTGCCGGGGTCAGTTCGCGCATGGTGATATCGCGATCGTTTGGCACCACTTTCGCCCACGGGTTGTGTGCGGCCAGCAGCTCTTCCACGGTCGGAATAGACACATCTTTTTTCAGTTTAATGGTGAAGGCCTGGCTGTGGCAGCGCAGCGCGCCGATACGCACGCACAGACCGTCAACCGGAATGGTGTTCGCGGTGCCGAGGATTTTGTTGGTCTCAGCCTGGCCCTTCCACTCTTCGCGGGTCTGACCGTTATCCAGCTGTTTGTCGATCCACGGGATCAGGCCACCGGCCAGCGGTACGCCAAAGTTATCCACCGGCAGCTCGCCGCTGCGGGTGAGCTGAGTGACTTTACGTTCGATGTCGAGGATGGCGGACGCCGGGTCTGCCAGCTCGGCAGCGACGCTCTGGTGCAGCTGGCCCATCTGGGTCAGCAGCTCACGCATATGACGCGCGCCGCCGCCGGACGCCGCCTGGTAGGTCGCCACGGAGACCCACTCCACCAGATCCTGTGCGAACAGGCCGCCGAGGGACATCAGCATCAGGCTGACGGTGCAGTTACCGCCAACAAAGGTTTTCACGCCGTTGTTCAGGCCGTCGGTGATGACGCCCTGGTTAACCGGGTCAAGAATAATGATGGCATCGTCTTTCATGCGAAGCGAAGAGGCCGCATCAATCCAGTAGCCCTGCCAGCCGCTTTCACGCAGCTTCGGATAGATTTCGTTGGTATAATCGCCGCCCTGGCAGGTCACAATAATGTCGAGTGCCTTCAGCGCTTCCAGATCGTAAGCATCCTGCAACGTGCCTGTGGTACCCCCAAAGGACGGTGCAGCCTGGCCGAGCTGGGAAGTGGAGAAGAAGACCGGGCGGATGGCGTCGAAATCGCGCTCTTCAACCATGCGTTGCATGAGTACAGAGCCGACCATACCGCGCCAGCCGATAAAACCAACGTTTTTCATAGCATTTTTTTCCTGCAAGGGGTGTGTGCTGATTGTGCAAGCCAGTATTGAACTGGGATATGCTTCACATTACAAAATGCTGCCAAAGTCGCAAGCGAAATTAATCGATGATTGCCCGGCAATCAGAAAAAGTGCTAATCATCGCAATGACCACAATAAGTATCAGGGATAATTTAAGATGAGTGAAATCATTTCCGCAGCGGTTTTATTGATCCTGATTATGGATCCGCTCGGTAATCTGCCGATCTTCATGTCGGTGCTGAAGCATACCGAGCCGAAGCGCCGCCGGGCGATCATGATCCGCGAGCTGCTCATCGCCCTGCTGGTGATGTTTATCTTCCTGTTCGCCGGTGAAAAAATCCTCGCTTTCCTGAACTTACGCGCCGAAACGGTCTCCATTTCCGGCGGGATCATTTTGTTCCTGATTGCTATTAAGATGATTTTCCCGAGCGCGGAGGGCAGCAGCAGCGGCCTGCCTGCGGGTGAAGAGCCGTTTATCGTGCCGCTGGCAATTCCGCTGGTCGCCGGGCCAACGATTCTGGCGACGCTGATGCTGCTGTCGCATCAGTATCCGAATCAGATGAGCCATCTGGTGATTGCCCTGCTGATCGCCTGGGGCGGGACGTTTATTATCCTGTTGCAGTCGTCGCTGTTCCTGCGCCTGCTGGGTGAGAAAGGGGTAAACGCCCTGGAGCGCCTGATGGGGCTGATTCTGGTGATGATGGCGACGCAGATGTTCCTGGACGGGATCCGGGCATGGATGAAAGGGTAGGTAAAAGCAAAACGGTAATCTTAGATTGCCGTTTTTAGTGTTTGCCCCCTCTCCCCGTGGGAGAGGGCCGGGGTGAGGGCATCAGGCAGCAGAGGTCTTATTTTGTCGGGTGGCGGCTTCGCCTTACCCGACCTACAACAAACTCTGGTCCCGTAGGCCGGGTAAGCGTAAGCGCCACCCGGCTTTTTTACAGCGGCACGATGCCTTCCTTTGTGAGCAACCAGCGCGGCGCTTTCAGCGTATCACTGTAAAACCCCACTAAATCCTGCAACAAATCTCCTGCGACTCTTTCATCGCTTTCTGACAGCGAATGCGCTAACAGCATTTGCGTTAACAGCTGGCAATATCGCCCTAACTGATCCACTTCCGGTTCGAAGACCGGCACGTCCAGCGGCAGGTCATCCACCGTCAGGCTGGCTTTTAAATATTCCGGAACAGGTTCAAGCAGCGTAGGCTGAAGCAGTGCGAGGCAGGCTGAGAGCCGTCCGCACAGCGCCATCTTCTGGGTTGGATCGTCACATTCAACCAGCACGTCGACAAACCGCGAGCAATTATCTGCCAGTTCGGTGAAATCAGTGGTGTGATCGAATGGGGTAGTAAATAAAGTGTGAGAAAAGTTAGGGGTAGTAGTCATAAGACAGCCTCTGATGAGTAATGTGTATCCACCACTGGAGAGGCTAATCTCACGGGTGGTGGAACCAGACAGGGTTAGCCTTACCGGCCTCATCAGCTACCGGCGCGTCTTGCGACGCCCCCGCCTGGCCCACCATTGGAGTGTAGCCAAGCGCACGACACGATAACACTCGTGTCGCTGATGAGGTAGTTCAGGAGGCTAATCCTGACGCCTGATTTTGCAGGCGCGGCAAGAAGATACTGCGTTGGGGGCGGGGTGACAAGAGAGGCTCTGGAAGGTGGCTCGCAAAACGAAATTTTATTTTAGGGTGTGGCCTGATGCCCTCACCCCAACCCTCTCCCACAGGGAGAGGGAGAAAACCGGGATTAGCTCAGCAGCGTAAACGCAATCATCCCGACAACCGCACCCGTCGTGCCGAGGATGGTTTCCATCAGCGTCCAGGTTTTCAGGGTTTGCGCTTCGGTTGCGCCGGTAAATTTACCGAACAGCCAGAAGCCCGCGTCGTTAACGTGAGAAACCACAATCGAGCCACCCGCGATACAGATAGAGAGCGCCGCCATCTGCGCACCGGAGTAGTTCAGCTGTTCAATCACCGGCATTACCAGACCCACGGCGGTTAAGCACGCTACGGTCGCGGAGCCCTGAATGATACGTACCGCCGCGGCCAGCACGAAACAGGTGACTGCAATCGGCAGCCCCATCCCGGTCAGCGCTTCACCCAGCGCCGGGCCAACGCCGGAATCCACCAGCACCTGCTTAAACACGCCGCCCGCCCCGATCACCAGCAGGATAATCCCCGCCGGTTGCAGCGCGGCACCACAGATCTCCATCACGCGGTCTTTCGGCATACCCTGACGCATCGCCAGGCCGTAAATTGCTACCAGACACGCCACCAGGATCGCGGTGAACGGATGACCAATAAATTCGAACCATTCGTAAGCGGTTGACCCCACCGGCACAAAGCGCGCAGCGATGGTTTTCAGGCCCACCAGCACCAGCGGCAGCAGGATCAGCGACAGGCTGAAGCCGAAGGACGGCATTTTGCCCTCGCCCAGGTGCGGCTCGGAGATGTCATCCGGAATGTGCAGCTCAACGTAACGGCTGATGAAGTTGCCCCACAGCGGACCGGCGATAATCATCCCCGGAATTGCCGCGCACAGGCCAATCAGGATCATCCAGCCAAAGTCAGCATGCATCTGGGAGGCCAGCAGCATCGGCGCAGGCCCCGGCAGCAGGAACGCCGCCGCCGCCGCCACGCCCGCAAACAGCGGAATGACCAGCTTCACGAGGTTGGTACCAGTATGCCGCGCCATGGAGAACGCCACGCTAATCAGCAGCACAACGGCCACTTCAAAGAACAGCGGCAGCGCGCAAATCAGACCGGCCAGACCAATCGCGTAGTGCGCACGGCTGTGGCCGAAGGATTTCAGCATCTTGACGGCAATCTGATCGACCGCGCCCGTCTCGTGCAAAATCTTGCCAAACATCGCGCCCAGCGCCACCACAATGGCCAGGAAGCCGAGCGTGCCGCCCATCCCTTTTTCCATCGTCGCCGCGATTTTGTCGAGCGGCATGCCGGAAAAGAGACCGGCACCAATAGAAACCACCATCAAAGCAACGAAGGCGTGCATACGTGCCTTCATCACTAAAAACAGCAGCAGCAATACGGAACCCACTGCTGTCAAAACTAGCGTTAATGTACTCAAAACTTACTGCCTTTTATTAATAACCTCGATGGTGCTGGCAACAACACCTTCCAGCGGCTGATCGATATCAACCACTAAGACATCCTGCTCGTCAGCACCCGGCTCCTGCAACGCTTCGAACTGCGTTACCAGCATCTGGGTTTTGAAGAAGTGGCCTTTACGCGCCTTCAGGCGGCTTTCAATCACCCCAAAATCGCCTTTCAGGTAGATGAAAGAGAGGTTCGGGTTGCCGTCGCGCAGCAGGTCGCGATAGGTTTTTTTCAGCGCGGAACAGACGATCAGGGAGACTTTATTGGTGCGCTGCATCGCGAACGCGGCGTCATTCAGCGCCTGCAACCACGGTTTGCGGTCGTCGTCGTTCAGCGGCTCGCCGGAAGCCATTTTCATGATGTTGCTGCGCGGATGGAGGAAGTCACCATCAAGAAACGCAGCCTGGAGTTGATGCGCCACTTCGCTCGCCACGGCAGATTTACCGCTACCGGACACGCCCATCAGGACGTAAACGTGGTGATCGTGATTAGTCGTGCTCAAAGGGTGTCCCTCAGTCAATTGTTACGGGTAACAGTTATCGGTAACATTGTCCTGCCGGGGCATAAGAGAAGCAATATCCAAACGTGCGCGAAGTGAATAAGTGTGAGCTACTTCAAATTTGTCGGATTAAATAGATCCACCCGGTGACAAGGTGAAACCTAAATCTAACATTTTCGGGGTAACTGCCTCACCACGAATGCGCGCCAGCAGGCGTTCTGCGCCAATGCGGCCCATGCGTTCACGCGGGGTCAGGACGCTCGCCAGACGCGGCTCCATCACCTGGCCAATGTCGTGGCCGTGGAAGCCGGCAATCGCCATATCATCCGGGATTTTTAAACCCAGACGCTGGCACTCAAACGCGGCGCCGACCGCAAGGTCATCGTTGGTGCAGAAAATACCGTCCAGTTGCGGATACTCGCGTCGCGCCTGACGCATCAGCTCAATACCCGACGTGTAAGAAGAAGATTGCTCCACCATCACGCTGTACGGGGTTAAACCGGCGTCGAGCATCGCCTGCTCGTATCCCTTCTGTTTGATGATAGTACGTTCATCCAGACGCGCACCCAGATAGGCCACATGGCGATGACCGCGGGCGATGATCGCCGCCGTCATCTGACGCGCCGCTTCAAAGTTATCGAACCCCACGGCGATGTCGAGGCACGGCGACTGGCTGTCCATCAGTTCCACCACCGGAATGCCTGCCACTTCAATCATTTTCAGCGTTCGCGGGGTGTGAGTACGTTCCGTTAAAATCAGGCCGTCGATGTTCCAGGAAAGCATCGATTCAAGACGTTCCTCTTCCAGTTCCGGCTTGTACCCGTAGTGGGCGAGCATGGTCTGATAGCCAAACGCATCGGTGACGCTTTCAATGCCACGCAGCACTTCGGCGAATACCTGGTTGGTTAAGGAAGGAAGCAGGACGCCCACCGCACGGCTGGTCGCATTGGAGAGAATATCGGGCGCGCGGTTGGGGATATAACCCAGTTCATCAAGGGCGGCGGCAATCTTGCCACGCAACGCCACGGAAACCTGTTCCGGGTTACGTAAAAAACGGCTGACCGTCATTTTGGTCACACCGACGCGATCGGCGACATCCTGAAGTACGGGGCGTTTCTTTTTCATCGTCCTGAGAAATCTTGAAGTGAGAGATTTGCTCAGTTTATCACGGACAAAGCTCAACCTTCCCCGTTTAAAGGGAAGGTTGAGAAATTATTTAGACCGGCGGCAGGTCAAACAGCAGAATTTCACTTTCGCTGTCGGCATGCACGGAGAGCGCCTGCTCATCCCAGACTGCCAGGCCATCGGCGGTTGTCGCTTTGGTGCCGTTGATGGACACTTCACCTTTCACCACCTGGATCCACACGCGGCGGTTAGCGGCAATCTGGTGTACAGACTGTTCATCTTTCGCCAGCGCCCAACGGTACAGCTCCATATCCTGATGCACTTTCAGGGAACCTTCACGCGCATCCGGGGACAGCACCAGCTGTTTGCCCTGTTTCGCGTCGAAGCGGCGCTGCTCGTAGCGTGGCGTGATGCCGGTCTCTTCTGGAATGATCCAGATTTGATACAGGTGCAGTTTTTCCGTTTTGCTCGGGTTGTACTCAGAGTGACGCACCCCGGTACCCGCGCTCATAATCTGGAACTCGCCCGCCGGAACCTGCTCTTTGTTGCCCATGCTGTCCTGGTGCTCAACCGCCCCTTCCAGCACATAGGTCAGGATTTCCATGTCTTTGTGCGGGTGGGTACCGAAGCCCTGGCCTGCATCAATCACGTCGTCGTTAATCACGCGCAGTGCGGAGAAGCCCATAAAGTTCGGGTCGTAGTAGTCGGCAAACGAGAATGAATGCCATGAGTCCAGCCAGCCATGATTCGCGTGACCACGTTCGTTTGCTTTGCGTAAGTAGATCATTGTTTTCACCCTCAGTTCGTTTCGATGGAGTAAGTGTGGACGCAAACGCCCTGGGATCATAGAGGGTGAAAATTGACTCCTCTGTTCAAAAATTTAGAACAAGCGCAGAGGAGCCATTTTTGCTTATCTGGCGAGGGTTACCGTGGCAGGAGAAGCCTGTTCGAAGGCCCGTTCAAGGATTTCCAGGTTGGTCAGAACGTCAGATTCCTTGACATAATTCGGCGCGCCGGTGGCGAGGGTGTCATACAGCGCATCGTAGACGCGTCCATAGTCTCCCGTTTCCGGCTTCAGCTCTTCCCTGACCGTCAGGCCCTCGTCGTTCACGTACTCCAGCACGCCCACGGAATCATCTGCCGCAAAGCCCGGTTCACCCGGCATGATATTGGCCTTCAGGCTGGTCTCCTGCTGGTCAATACCGTACTTGATAAAGGAGCCTTTCTTGCCGTGAACGATAAATTTCGGGTAGTCGATTTTCACCAGATGGCTGGTTTTTACGATGGCTTTCAGGTCGCCGTAGAACAGCTGCGCTTCAAAGGTATCGTCCGGGTTGGCCTTATTGCGCAGGCTGCGGATGTCATACGCCACGTGGTCCGGGCGGCCAAACAAGGAGATGATCTGGTCCATGGTGTGCACACCGAGACCGTAGAAAGATCCGTCCTGCGGCAGTCCGGGCTGGGTTTCCGCCACCGGGCGGTAGTAATCGAAGTGGCTTTCGATTTCCACGATCTCGCCGAGTTTGCCGCTTTCAATTGCCTTTTTTGCCGTCAGGAAGCAGCTGTCAAAGCGACGGTTCTGGTACGGCGTGACGGTCAGCCCTTTGCTTTTCGCCAGCGCGAACAGCTCCTTCGCTTCGGCGATGGTCGGGGTGAACGGCTTTTCCACCAGCACGTTTTTACCTGCTTCCAGCGCGCGTTTCGCGTAGTCAAAGTGGCTGTCAGCGTGGGTACAGACCACCACCAGCTTCACCTGCGGGTCGTTAAGCACCTCATCAAGATCGCTGGTGAAATGAATATGGGAATACTGCGGAGACTGCTCTTCTGGCTTCGCGCGGCGGCGATAGATATGGGCCACGTGCCAGGTCTCTTTTCGGTTAAGAACATACGGAAGGTGGTAACGCGTGGTGCTTTTGCCAAATCCAATAAATGCACAATGTAGTGTCATGGCTCAGTCCTTTTGGAAGGTTACTGGGTTTTACCATAGCGCATGTTTTGCCCTCACCCCAGCCCTCTCCCACAGGGAGAGGGAGAAAAAGGGCAAAAAAAAAGCCAGCGAGAAGCTGGCTAAAGTAATACTGGAAGCAATGTGAGCAATGTCGTGCTTTCAGGTTCCCGTAGGAGGTCTTCCTGAATGCAGAGCAATAATAATCATTCTCATTCGCACTTGTCCAACACTTTTTGCAAAAAATAGCGATTGACTCAACTTTTAAAGTCACTGATGTTGGAGGGGACTTTTAACTGACTGAGGAACAAGGAATGAGTGAAATAGTGATACGCCACGCTGAACCGAAAGATTACGACGCCATTCGTCAGATCCACGCCCAGCCGGAGGTGTACCACAACACGCTACAGGTTCCTCATCCTTCAATGGAAATGTGGCAAATGCGGCTAGGCGAACAGCCGGGCATTAAACAGCTGGTTGCCTGCATTGATGATATCGTGGTCGGCCACCTCACCATTGATGTCGCCCAGCGACCACGCCGCAGCCACGTTGCAGATTTCGGTATCTGCGTTGGCGCGCAGTGGCATAACCGCGGCGTGGCCAGCGCACTGATTCGCACCATGATCGATATGTGCGACAACTGGCTGCGCGTCGACCGCATCGAGTTAACGGTGTTTGTGGATAACGAACCGGCAATCGCGGTGTACAAAAAGCACGGGTTTGAGATTGAAGGCACCGGCAGGCGCTACGCCCTGCGCAACGGCGAGTATGTGGATGCGTATTATATGGCGCGTATGAAGTAGTTTGTTGCCGGGTGACGGCTTCGCCTTACCCGGCCTACGTTCGTGCCGTTGTAGGCCCGGTAAGCGCAGCGCCACCGGGCAAAAAAATCAATACCCCGCCGTTAAATCATCCACCGAACGCGGGTCCGATGCGCCAAATAGCGCCCCGTCCGGCCCGACCATAATGCTCTGGGTGCTGCCCATCGCCTCCTTCACCGCCACCTTCTGCCCGCGCTGCTCAAGCAGCTTGAGGGTGTCCGGGCTAAAGCCCTTCTCCACGCGCAGCTCGTCCGGCAGCCACTGGTGGTGGAAACGCGGCGCATTGGTCGCTTCGGCGACGTTCATCCCAAAGTCGATACTGTTCACCACCATTTGCAGCACGGTTGTGATAATCCGGCTCCCGCCAGGGCTGCCGGTCACCAGCCAGGTTTTGCCGTCTTTCACCACGATGGTGGGCGACATGGACGACAGCGGGCGCTTCTTCGGCCCGACCGCATTCGCATCGCCGCCGACCAGGCCGTAGACGTTCGGCACGCCCGGTTTGGCAGAGAAGTCATCCATCTCGTTGTTCAGCAAAATACCGCTGTTGCCCGCCACAATCCCGGTGCCGAAAGTGGTGTTAAGCGTGTAGGTCACCGCCACCGCGTTACCGTCTTTATCCACCACCGAGAAATGGGTGGTCTGGTTACTTTCATACGGCGCCAGCTTGCCGGGGCGGATCTCGCTCGACGGCTTCGCCTTGTTGATGTCGATCTCGTCGGCAATCGATTTGGCATAGGCTTTGTTGGTCAGCGCCTGCCACGGCACCTTCACGAAGTCCGGATCGCCAAGGTATTCCGAGCGGTCAGCGTAGGCGCGCTTCTCCGCCTCCGCCATCACCTGCATGGCATCGGCGCTACCGAAGCCGAACTTGTGCATATCGAAGTTTTCCAGAATATTGAGGATCTGCACGATGTGAATCCCCCCGGAGGACGGCGGCGGCATGGAGAAGACCTCGTAGCCGCGATAGGTGCCGCTGATCGGCTCGCGCTCCACCGCCTTATATTCCGCCAGATCCGCTTTGGTGATCAGCCCGCCGTTCTTCTGCATCTCATCGGCAATCTGATCGGCAATCGGCCCCTTATAGAAGGCGTCCGGACCGTTTTCGGCAATCAGTTCGAGACTTTTTGCGAGGTTCTTCTGCACTAGCTTATCGCCCTTTTTCAGCGGCTCGCCGTCTTTCCAGAAGATAGCCTTGCTGTTCTCATGATTGGGAATAACTTCGCTGCCGTAGGTTTTGAGGTCGTCCGCCAGCGCGTCGTTGACGACGAAGCCGTCGCGCGCCAGCTTGATGGCAGGCTGCACCACTTTATTCAGCGGCAGCGTGCCGTATTTTTCCAGCGCCAGCGAGAAGCCCGCAACGGTGCCCGGCGTGCCGGAGGCAAGGTGCGAGGTCAGAGATTTTTTACTGTCCGGATTGCCCTGATCGTCGAGGAACATATCGCGGGAGGCCTGGTTCGGCGCCATCTCACGGAAGTCGATGGCCGTGGTTTTACCGTCTTTGGTGCGCAGCATCATAAACCCGCCGCCGCCCAGGTTCCCCGCCTGTGGATGCGTCACCGCCAGCGCATATCCCACCGCGACCGCCGCATCCACCGCGTTACCGCCCTGCTTAAGAATATCGACGCCCACCTGCGTTGCCAGCGCGTCAACCGAGGCCACCATGCCGTGCGTCGCCCGCACGGGGTGAAAAACATCCTCCTCCACGCCGTAAGAGACCGGAGGAGCGGCGGGCGGGTTGGCCGCCACGGTAAATGTGCCGCCTGCCATCAGCGCAGCGATGGCGACCCAGCGCAAAAAGGTTGGTTTCATCATTATTGTTCTCCAGGTGAAGGGGCCCATATTCCCCGCTTAAGCCTGGTTCACAACTCTTAAAAAATCATCGTTATGCCGGAATCAGGGTAAACTTAAGAGAAGCCTCAAAGGAGGAGATAACCATGAAACGATTACTGATCCTGACCGCGCTGCTTCCGTTCGCCGCGCTCGCACAGCCAATCAACACCCTGAACAACCCGAACCAGCCGGGCTACGTCATTCCGAGCCAGCAGCGTATGCAGACGGAGATGATGAGCCAGCAACAGCAGCAGAAAGGGATGCTCAATCAGCAGTTAAAAACGCAGACCCAGGTGCAGCAGCAGCACCTGCAAAACCAGATGAATACCAACACCCAGCGCGTGCAGCAGGGCCAGATGCGGGAGCAGCCGCTGCCAAACTCAAACGGTGGGATGTTAGGGGGCGGGGTGTCGCAAAGCAGCGGTCAGCAGCACATGCTGCCGACCCAGCAGAACGGCAGTATGCTTAATAAATAAAGTTCGGCCCGATCTGGTCAATCGCATCGGTACAGATGCTGTCCACGCCCCAGCGCAGCAGCTCGGCTGCACGCTGGGGTTTATTGACGGTATACACCAGGATATGCAGACCGGCCTCCTTCAACAGCGTCACGCGCACTTCATCCAGCAGCTTATGGTTGAGGTGGATCGACACGCAGCCTAAGCCAGTCGTCAGCGCGCGCCAGTCTTCTCGCCACTCATCCAGCAGCAGCCCGCGCGGCAACTCCGGTACGGCAGCCTGTGCGGCTTCCAGCGCGTCGATGTCAAACGACGACAACAGCGGCGGGGTCATCCCTTCCCACAGCTCGCGCGCGGCGAGGGCAATCACTTTACCCGTCAGCGGCCCGGTGCCGGTGGTCGGTTTGATTTCGATGTTGGCCATCATGCCGTGTTGACGACAGCGGTCCGCCACTTCCGCCAGCAGCGGCAGCGGTTCGCCTTTAAATTCGCCGCTGTACCAGCTGCCGGCGTCCACCTTCAGCAGGTCACGCCACGGCAGTTCACCTGCCACGCCCCAGCCGTTGCTGGTGCGTTCGAGGTTGTCGTCGTGCAGCAGGAAAATTTCGCCGTCCTTCGACAGCTTGGCGTCGAATTCGATCATCGTGTGGCCGTAGCGCGCGCCAACGTCAATTGCCGCCAGGGTGTTTTCCGGCGCCAGTTTACCGCCGCCCCGGTGGGCGACGATGTGGGGGTAAGGCCAGTTGCTCATACTCGTTGTCCTGTTTCACCGTCAAATAAGTGCAGGTGATTTTCCGGCATATGCAGCCACAGCGTGCTGCCTGCCATCGGGCGCTCCTGATGCGGCAGGCGCACCACCAGCTTTTGCTCGCCCCAGCGCCCGTGCGCCAGGTTGTCTGCTCCCAGCATCTCCAGCGTATCCATCACCAGCGGCACGCCGCCGTCCGCCTGAGACGTCAAACCAATATGCTCCGGGCGGATACCGAGCGTCATCTTACGCCCGGCGTAGCCACGATAGTACCAGTTGATCGGCAACGCCATCCCGCTTTCCAGCTCGAAGTGGGTTCCCGCCGCATTGATCCGCCCGTCCAGCAGGTTCATCGCCGGGCTGCCGATAAAGCTCGCCACAAAACGGCTGGCCGGTTTTTCGTAGACCTCCACCGGGGTGCCAATCTGCTCGGCGATGCCTTTGTTCATCACCATCACGCGCTGGGCGAGGGTCATGGCTTCAACCTGATCGTGAGTCACATAGAGGGACGTGGTTTTCAGGCGGCGATGCAGCTGCTGTAGCTCAAGGCGCATCTGCACGCGCAGTTTGGCGTCGAGGTTTGACAGCGGTTCGTCGAACAGGAATACCGCCGGGTCGCGCACGATGGCGCGCCCCATCGCCACGCGCTGACGCTGGCCGCCGGAGAGCTCGCGCGGGCGGCGCTTAAGCAGGCCGTCAAGTTCCAGAATGCGCGCGGCTTCTTTTACGCGCTCGTCGATATGACCTTTGCCCATACCGCGAATTTTCAGCCCCCAGGCCATGTTCTCTTCCACGCTCATGTGCGGATAGAGGGCATAGTTCTGGAACACCATCGCGATGCCGCGATCTTTGGGCTCCATCTCGGTGACGCGCTGGCGGTCAATCCAGATATCCCCGGACGTTACGCGCTCCAGCCCGGCCACCATACGCAGCAGGGTGGATTTTCCGCAGCCGGACGGGCCGACCATCACGATAAATTCCCCGTCCGCCACGTCGAGCGTCAGCGGCTGAATGACCTGGGTTTTACCGTCCCAGCTTTTGGTAACTGCCTGTAATTTTAAACCTGCCATCTTATTTCTCGCTATCGACCAGGCCGCGGACAAACGCGCGCTGCATGGCTAAAACAATGACTACGGGTGGGATAAGGGTGAGCAGCATCGCCGCCATCACCTGGTTCCAGAGGGTGGTGCCTTCGCCGGTGGCGATCATGCCTTTGATGCCTGCCACGGCGGTGCCGAGGTTGACGTCCTGAACGATCAGCAACGGCCACAGATACTGGTTCCAGCCGTAGATAAAGGTGATCACAAACAGCGCCGCGAGGTTGGTTTTCGACAGCGGCAGCACGATGTCGCGGAAGAAGCGCATCGGCGAGGCCCCGTCGATGCGCGCGGCTTCAATCAGCTCGTCCGGCAGAGTCATAAAGAACTGGCGGAACAGGAAGGTGGCGGTCGCCGAGGCCATCAGCGGCAGGGTTAAGCCCGCGTAGCTATCGAGCATCTTCAGGTTGGCGATCACTTCCACCGTCGGGAAGATACGCACCTCTACCGGCAGCATCAGGGTGATGAAAATCATCCAGAAAAACAGGTTACGCAGCGGAAAGCGGAACCAGACGATGGCGAACGCTGAGAGCATCGACACCGTAATTTTGCCGACGGTGATGCCAAACGCCATGATGAAGCTGTTGAGCATCATCAGCCAGAACGGCGCGCTGTTGGCGCCCACGCCCTGGGTCCAGATGGTCTTCATGTTCTCGAAAAGATGCCCGCCTGGGATCAGCGTCATCGGCGTGTCGAACACCGCTTTGGTGTCCAGCGTGGCGGCGACGAAGGCCACGTACAGTGGGAACAGGATGACGATAATCCCTAAAATCAGCATGGTATGGCTGAAAATCGTCAGCCCGCGACGGTTCTCAATCATTGGTAGCGCACCTTACTTTCGACATAGCGGAACTGCACCACCGTGAGGATGATGACGAGGAACATCAGCACCACCGACTGCGCGGCAGAAGCGGAGAGATCCAACCCCGCAAAGCCTTCGCGGTAGATCTTGTAGATCAGCGTCGTTGTCGCCTGCACCGGACCGCCTGCGGTCGCCGCGTCGATCACCGGGAAGGTATCGAAGAAGGCGTACACGAGGTTAACCACCAGCAGGAAGAAACTCACCGGGGCGATCAGCGGCAGCGACAGGCGGAAGAAGCGGCGCACCGGCCCTGCGCCGTCGATGGCGGCGGCCTCCACCAGCGAACGCGGGATAGACTGTAGCGCGGCAAAGAAAAACAGGAAGTTATAGCTGATCTGCTTCCACACCGAGGCGAACACCACCAGGAACATCGCCTGACCGCTGTTCTGAGCGTGGTTCCAGTCGTAGCCAAACTCGCCCAGGAAGTGGGTAATCAGCCCGCGCCCTGGGTTAAACAGGAAGATCCACAGCACGGCGGCCACGGCAGGAGCCACGGCGTAGGGCAGCAGCATCAGGGTCTGATACAGACGGCTGCCGCGCACCACGTAATCCACCAGCGCGGCGAAAAACAGCGACGCGACAAGACCGCTCACGGTGACCAGCGCACTGAATTTGATCGTCGTCCAGAAGGAGTCCAGGTAGTAGCTGTCGTGGAACAGCGCGGTAAAGTTGTCCAGCCCGACAAACTGGCTGGAAAGCCCGAACGGATCCACGCTTTGTACCGAGTACCACAGCGCTTCGCCCGCAGGCCAGATAAAGAAGATAACGGTGATGACCAGCTGCGGTGCGACCAACAGGTACGGCAGCCAGCGGGAACGGAACACCGGACGGGATGAGGACATTGAGATTAGGTTCCTGAACAATGCCGGGTGGCGGCTACGCCTTACCCGGCCTACATGGGGCACGTCGTAGGCCCGGTAAGCGCAGCGCCACC
Source organism: Enterobacter cloacae complex sp. 302F9 (assembly GCF_050030335.1). NCBI lineage: Bacteria > Pseudomonadati > Pseudomonadota > Gammaproteobacteria > Enterobacterales > Enterobacteriaceae > Enterobacter > Enterobacter cloacae complex sp. 302F9. The sequence continues at coordinate 4,456,307 of NZ_JBLGUC010000001.1, forward strand.
GGGCATTTTTTTACGATTTGGTCGACTGCTCAAAGCGGCGCAGCAGCTGATTCCCGCGCTCTACCGCAGCGTCCAGCGCCTGCTGTGGCGTTTTCTTACCGGTCCACACGCTTTCCAGCTCTTCATCCACGATGGTGCGGATCTGCGGCATGTTGCCCAGACGCAGGCCTTTGGTGAACGGCAACGGCGGCTTGTTCAGCATCTGGCGCGTCGCGATGTCCGCCCCTGGGTTTTTGCTATAGAAGCCCTGCTCGCGGGTCAGGTCGTACGCGGCTTTGGTGATCGGCAGATAGCCGGTCTTCTGGTGCCACTCGGCGGCGTTTTCCGGCTTCGCCAGGAAGTCGAGGAACTCGGCCACGCCTTTGTAGGTGCCGTTGTCTTTACCCTGCATCACCCACAGGCTCGCCCCGCCGATGATGGCGTTTTGCGGCGCGCCCTTCACGTCAGCGTCGTACGGCATCATGCCCACGCCGTAGTTGAATTTGGCATAGTGACGTATATCCGCCAGCGAGCCGGACGAGGCGGTGGTAATGGCACAGTCGCCGTTGTAGAACTTCTCGGTGGATTCGTCTTTACGCCCGAAGTAGCTGAAGTCGCCCTTCTTGTTGAGATCGGCAAGCAGCGCGATGTGCTTCACCTGCTCCGGCTTGTTGAACTCCAGCACCGCGTCGGTACCGTCGAAGCCGTTATTTTGGGTGGCAACCGGCAGCCCGTGCCAGGCGCTGAAGTTTTCAATCTGGATCCAGCCCTGCCAGCCGCTGGCGTAGCCGCACTTCATCCCCGCCGCTTTCAGCTTCGCGGTGTACTCAGCCAGCTCCTGCCAGGTTTTTGGCGGCTGCTCCGGATCTAAACCGGCTTTTTTGAAGGCGTCTTTGTTGTAATACAGCACCGGCGTGGAGCTGTTAAACGGCTGGGACAGCAGGTGGCCGGTTCTGGAATCGGTGTAGTAACCCGCTACGGTCGGTACGAACTGGGATTCGTCAAAGTTAATGCCCGCCTCTTTGAACACCTCGTACACCGGCTTGATGGCTTTGGAGGCCATCATTGTCGCGGTGCCCACTTCATAAACCTGTAACAGCGCAGGCGCGTTACCGGTACGGAAGGCGGCGATGCCCGCGCTCAGGCTCTGCTCGTAGTTGCCTTTGTACACCGGCACAATTTTGTAATCCGGGTGGGTGTCGTTGAAACGCTGCGCCAGGGAGTCAACCTCTTTACCCAACTCCCCTTCCATGGAATGCCAGAACGGAATGGTGGTCACAGCCATTGCGTTCGTCGCAAAAGCCAGACCCAGTGCCAGACCCAAAGCTGTGTGTCGTAACGATGTCATTGTCATCTCTCTTATTGTGCCGGATGCGCGATATCACGCGTTTTATGCTCGCGAGGTAACATGACATGCTCGAATGACAGAAAAATAACTGTTTGTTTACAGATAAGTGACAGCCAGGCGTCAGGGGGATGATGGTTGTGTGAAGGGGTTTAGTGGTTAAAAAAGCCGGGTGGCGGCTACGCCTTACCCGGCCTGGTCGATCCCTGTAGGCCCGGTAAGCGCAGCGCCACCGGGCAACACAGACGGCTTAGCCTCCGAGGTACGCGCTCCGCACCGCCTCGTTCGCCAGCAGCGCGTCACCGGTATCGGAGAGCACCACGCGCCCGTTCTCCAGCACGTAGCCACGGTCGGCGAGCTTCAGCGCCTGGTTGGCGTTCTGCTCGACGAGGAAGATGGTCATCCCCTCTTTACGCAACTGCTCGATGGTGTCGAAGATCTGCTGGATAATAATCGGCGCCAGACCGAGCGACGGTTCGTCCAGCAGCAGCAGGCGCGGCTGGCTCATCAGCGCGCGGCCAATCGCCAGCATCTGCTGCTCGCCGCCGGACATGGTGCCCGCTCGCTGAATACGACGCTCCCACAGGCGCGGGAAGAGTTCGTACACCCACTTGATGCGGGTCTGGAATTCATCCCGATGGGCGAAGAAACCGCCCATCGCCAGGTTCTCTTCCACCGTCATGCGGGAGAATACGCGGCGCCCTTCCGGGACAATCGCCACCGCTTCACGCATGATCTTAGCCGTCTGCCAGTCGGTAATATCTTTGCCGTCAAACACAATCCGCCCGCTGGTGGCGCGCGGGTCGCCGCACAGGGTGCCGAGCAGCGTGGTTTTACCCGCGCCGTTGGCGCCAATCAGGGTGACGATTTCGCCCTGATTGATGTGCAGGCTGACGTCGTGCAGCGCCTGGATCTTGCCGTAGTGCGCGTTGACCTTGTCGAACGTTAACATCGCTTTTTCCATCTTATGCCTCACCAAGGTATGCGCGGATCACGTCCGGGTTGTTGCGGATCTCTTCCGGCGTGCCGTTTGCCAGCGGCGTGCCCTGGTTTACCACGTAGATACGGTCCGAAATGCCCATCACCAGCTTCATGTCATGCTCAATCAGCAGGATGGTGGTGTCGTGATGGTCGCGCAGCTCGGCAATCAGCTCGTCCAGCTCTTTGGTCTCTTTCGGATTGAGACCTGCCGCTGGTTCGTCGAGCATCAGGATCTCCGGCTGGGTCACCATGCAGCGCACGATCTCAAGGCGACGCTGATCCCCGTAAGCGAGGTTGCTCGCCTGACGGTTAGCGTGCTGGAGCAGGCCGATACGGTCGAGCCAGGTCGCGGCGCGGTCGAGCGCCTCCTCCTGCGTGCGGCGAAAGGCCGGGGTTTTCAGCAGGCCGGAGAAGAGGCCGGTTTTCAGCTGCTGATGCTGTGCCACCAGCAGGTTCTCAATCACCGTCATCTCGCGGAACAGACGCACGTGCTGGAAGGTACGCACCACGCCCATGCGGGCAATCTGCTGGCCCGGCAGCCCTTCAAGGTGCTGGTCGCGCAGCATGATGGTGCCGCCCGTCGGCTTGTAGAAGCCGGTCAAACAGTTAAAGACCGTGGTTTTTCCCGCGCCGTTCGGGCCAATCAGGGAGACAATCTCTTTCTTGTGCAGATCCAGATTCACATTGTTGACCGCCAGCAGGCCGCCAAAACGCATCATCAGGCCGTTAACGGATAATAAAGGCTTCATGCCTGCTCTCCTTTCGCCTGTGTGCGTTTCAACTTCAGCTGTGGACGGGTCATCGGCAGCAGACCCTGCGGACGCCAGATCATCATCAGCACCATCAAACCACCCAGCATTAACATGCTGTATTCGTTAAAGTCGCGCATCAGCTCGCGGGAGACCACCAGCAGGATAGCCGCGAGGATCACGGCGAACTGCGAGCCCATTCCACCGAGCACCACAATCGCCAGCACAAAGGCGGATTCGGCAAAGGTGAACGATTCCGGGCTGACGAAGCCCTGACGTGCGGCAAACAGCGTCCCGGCGAAACCGGCAAACGCGGCGCTGATGGTAAATGCGGTCAGCTTGATGCGGGTCGGGTTCAGGCCCAGGGAGCGGCAGGCGATCTCATCTTCGCGCAGCGCTTCCCACGCGCGGCCCAGCGGCATGCGCAGCAGACGGTTGATCACGAACAGGGTAATCACCACCAGCAGCAGCGCCACCAGATAGAGCCAGATCACGCGGTCGGACGGATCGTACTTGATGCCAAAGAAATTGCTGAAGGTATCCCAGCCGCCTTCACGGGCGGTACGGCTGAACTCCAGGCCGAAGAAGGTCGGTTTCGGGATCTGGCTGATGCCGTTCGGACCGCCGGTCACTTCGGTATTGTTGAGCAGCAGAATACGGACGATTTCGCCGAAGCCTAAGGTCACAATCGCCAGATAGTCACCGCGCAGGCGCAGCACCGGGAAGCCGAGCAGGAAGCCCGCCGCGGCAGAGACCAGCCCCGCCAGCGGCAGACAGGTCCAGAAGCCGAGGCCGTAATAGTGGTTCAGCAGCGCGAAGGTGTACGCGCCGATGGCGTAGAACCCGCCGTAGCCCAGCACCAGCAGGCCAGACAGCCCCACCACCACGTTCAGACCGAGCCCCAGAATCACGTAGATCATGGTCAGGGTGGCAATATCCACCGTCCCGCGCGAGACCATAAACGGCCACGCCACGGCAGCCACCAGCAGCGCCACAAGGAACAGCTTCTGTTTCACCGTTGTACCGTCGATCGCCGGCAGGACGAATTTCGGCCCGGAGACGTTTTTCAGCGTCTTCTGGAACAGCGGACGCAACAGCTGGAACAGGAACACCACAGCGGTGCCGATAAACACCCACTGCCAGCGGATGTCGGGAGCGGTATCCACCACCAGCTTCGTGCCGTCCAGTCCTAACTGGACGCCCATAAAGACGCCCGCCAGGACGAAGAACATGGCGGCAGAGAGCAGCGCCATCGCAAAATGCATCGGTTTCATACTTTCTCTACCTCCGGACGGCCCAGAATACCGGTAGGCATGACCAGCAGAACCAGAATCAGCAGGGCAAACGACACCACATCTTTATATTCGGTGCTCAGGTACGCCGAGGAGAGCGCTTCGGCCACGCCCAGGATCAGGCCGCCGATCATCGCGCCCGGAATGCTGCCGATGCCGCCCAGTACCGCCGCGGTGAAGGCTTTCATCCCGGCCATAAAGCCGATGTACGGGTTGATTACGCCGTAGAACTGGCCGAGCAACACGCCAGCCACCGCCGCCATCGCTGCGCCGATCACGAAGGTCAGGGCAATCACGCGGTCGGTGTTAATCCCGAGCAGGCTCGCCATCTTCAGATCTTCCGCGCAGGCGCGGCAGGCGCGTCCCATGCGGGAGTAGCGGATGAACAGGGTCAGGGCCAGCATGGCAATAAAGGTCACAACCCAGATCACCAGCTGCATGGTGGTGACAGAGGCGGAGAAGTTTTCGCTGGCCCCCACAATCCACTGGCCGTTAAACAGGCTAGGCAGCGCCACGTCGCGTGAACCTTCGGTCAGGCTGACGTAGTTTTGCAGGAAAATGGACATACCGATGGCGGAGATCAGCGCGATCAGGCGTTTGGAGCTGCGCACCGGCCGGTAGGCCACCCGTTCAATACTCCAGCCGTAGGCGCTGGCGATCACAATCGCGCCGACAAACCCGGCGGCCACCAGCAGCCAGCTGCTGTCGATGCCCATCATCATCAGCGCGGCGATAATCATAAAGGAGACATAGCTACCGATCATGTACACCTCGCCGTGGGCGAAGTTGATCATGCCGATAATGCCGTAAACCATCGTGTAGCCGATGGCGATCAGCGCGTAGGTGCTACCCAGCGTGACGCCGTTAAACATCTGCTGCAAGAAGTAGAGAAACTGCTCGGACATAAGAAAACCTTTTTATATCCGCCCGGTGAGCCGGGCGGTGGGATGATTATTTGGCGACCGAGGAAGACCCGTCGGCGTGCCACTTAAAGACACCAAACTCAAATCCCTTCAGATCGCCTTTCTCATCCCAGTTCAGCGGCCCAATCACGGTGTTCGCCCCGTGTGCTTTTAAATCTTTCACCAGATCCAGCGGCTCTTTACTGCCGGTACGGTCCAGCGCGGTGGCCAGAGACTGCACGGCCGCGTAGGTGATCCAGACGTACGGACCGCTCGGATCTTTCTTCTGCGCCTTGAGCGCATCCACGATAGCCTTATTCGCCGGATCCTGGTCATAGCGTTTTGGCATCGTCACCAGCATGCCTTCGGCAGAATCGCCCGCGATGTTGGACAGGGAGGCATTACCGACGCCCTCTGGCCCCATAAACTGGGTTTTCAGGCCGGTGGCGCGCGCCTGGCGCAGCATCTGCCCCATTTCCGGGTAGTAGCCGCCGTAGTAAACGAAGTCGATATTCTCTTTTTGCAGGCGGGCGATCAGCGCGGAGAAGTCTTTCTCACCAGCGGTAATGCCGTCGAAGAAGACGATGTTTGCGCCGCCTTTTTTCAGGCCGTCCTGTACGGAACGCGCCAGGCCTTCGCCGTACTGCTGTTTATCATGAATGATGGCGATACGCTGCGGCTTAACGGTTTCGAGGATGTATTTGGCGGCGGTTGGCCCCTGAGAGGAGTCCAGACCGGCGGTACGCATGATGTGCTGGTAGCCGCGCTGGGTCAGTTCCGGGTTGGTGGCACCCGGGGTGATCATCAGAATGCCTTCGTCTTCGTAGATATCAGACGCAGGCTGCGTGGAGGAAGAACACAGGTGCCCGATGACGTACTGGATACCGTCGTTAACGATTTTGTTGGCGACCGCGACGGCCTGTTTAGGATCGCAGGCGTCGTCATACTCCACGCCTACCAGCTTGTCGCCTTTGATGCCGCCTTTGGCGTTGATATCTTTGATGGCCTGACGCGCGCCGTTGAACTCCATGTCACCCCACTGGGCAACAGGGCCGGACATCGCCCCCACTACCGCAACTTTAATGTCGTCTGCCATAGCGGCATGCGAGATCGACAGTGCGACCATCCCCGCGATTAACGTCTTCGCGTTCCTTTTCATCTCTGAATCCCCATTCGTGATGTCATGTTTATATTTTGTTTTATTATGGTTAAAAAGCATTCTGTACTTTTTATGAACAACGCTATTTTTACCAGTGCCTTTAATGGTTTAGCGCAGTTTTTTGTCAAAAACCAGACTAAAATCTCTATTTTTCAGGCGATTAAGCAAAGATAATATTCTGAAATCAGGCGGAGATAAACAAATAAAAGCGCGGTTTGCAGCATAAAATAACGGTACAAAGCGCCGAATAAATCACTGCCCTTCAGGTTAAAATTCTGCTTATTTTTCGATCCATGTGTTTTCAAACTGCCCATCGCGCTGCCAAAAAACTAATCACCTGGTAAATGGGAAGAAAAAGAGAAAGCGCCTGAGCAAATAAATTGAGTACACTGGCCCTACTCTTTTTGATTTGGACAAGCAGCTAATGAAACTGACTATCGTGCGTCTGGTGACCTTTAGCGACCAGGATCGTATCGACCTGGGCAAGATCTGGCCGGAATATTCCCCTTCATCGCTGGCCGTCGATGAAAACCACCGCATCTATGCCGCGCGTTTTAATGAACGTCTGCTGGCCGCCGTTCGCGTAACGCTGAGCGGCACGGAAGGGGCGCTGGATTCCCTGCGCGTGCGCGACGTGACCCGTCGTCGCGGGGTCGGGCAGTATTTGATTGAAGAGGTGATCCGCGAAAACCCGAGCGTAACCTCCTGGTGGATGGCCGACGTGGGCGTGGAGGATCGCGGCGTGATGGCGGCGTTTATGCAGGCGTTAGGGTTTACGGCGCAGGCGAACGGGTGGGAGAAGCGCTAAAAGAAAGCCGGGTGGCGGCTGCGAGGTGCTTATTGTAGGCCCGGTAAGCGAAGCGCCACCGGGCAAAAGAGGGCTGAGCGGCCTGATGCCCTCACCCCGGCCCTCTCCCACGGGGAGAGGGAGAAAACATTAAAAAAGGCAACTTGCGTTGCCTTTTTGCGTTTATTTTGCGTCTGTCGCCGTGCCGTTGGCATGCCAGTCAAACACGCCGAACTCGAAGCCCTTCAAATCGCCCTTCTCATCCCAGGACAGCGGCCCCATCACGGTTTCCACCGAGTTCGCTTTCAGCCAGGTGGCAATCTCCGCCGGATCGGCTGACTGGTTCAGGCCCGCTTGCAGAGACTGCAACGCTGCGTAGGTGGTCCAGACGAACGCACCACTTGGATCCTGTTTCTTCGCCTTGATGGCATCGACAACAGGTTTGTTCGCAGGCACCTGGTCGTAGTTCTTCGGTTTGGTCACCAGCAGCCCTTCAGCGGATTCACCCGCGATATTAGACAGGGAAACGTTCGCGACACCTTCTGGCCCCATGAACTGCGTCTTCAGACCCGCCGCACGCGCCTGGCGCAGGATCTGCCCCATTTCCGGGTGGTAGCCGCCGTAGTAAACGAAATCGATATTTTCTTTCTTCAGACGCGCGACCAGGGTCGAGAAGTCTTTCTCACCGGCGGTAATACCGTCAAAGAACACCACGTTGGCGTTCGCTTTTTTCAGGTTATCCTGCACCGCACGGGCCAGGCCTTCGCCGTACTGCTGTTTGTCATGAACAATCGCGATGCGCTGCGGCTTCACTTTTTCCACGATGTATTTCGCGGCGGTTGGCCCCTGATCGGAGTCCAGACCGGTGGTACGCAGGATCAGCTTATAGCCGCGCGCGGTCAGCTCTGGCGCCGTCGCGGCCGGCGTGATCATCAGAATGCCTTCGTCTTCGTAGATGTCAGACGCGGGCTGGGTGGAAGAGGAGCACAGGTGACCAATAACGTATTTGATCCCGTCGTTTACCACTTTGTTCGCCACCGCGACCGCCTGTTTCGGGTCACAGGCATCGTCATATTTTACGATTTGCAGCTTTTCGCCCTTGATGCCGCCCTTAGCATTAATGTCTGCAACCGCCTGTTCCGCGCCGGTAAATTCCTGGTCGCCGTACTGTGCTACCGGACCGGACATCGCGCCCACCACAGCCACTTTAATATCGGCCTGGGCCATAGTGCTGAATGCCAACGCGATACATCCTGCCAGTAACGCTTTACCCTTCATGTTCATCCTGAGATTCCCCATTATTATGGTTATAACGATTGTTGTGATGTTGTTGTGTAGCGCTTTATTTCAGTTATAGGCGTGCTGTTCGCGCTTTTTCAGCATACTCTGCTAAAACATACCCCATTTTTATGATTTTGGAATAGCTAATTTGAAATGAAAATATGATAAGCCCGACCGTCATTTCAGCCGGGCTTTTGGCTTTATCGTGTCAGCGAGGCGGAAATAATATCCAGCGCTTTACGGAACTGCGCTTCGGGGATGGTGAGCGGGTAGAGGAAGCGAATAACGTTGCCGTAAACGCCGCAGCTCAGGAGCAGCAGCCCTTCGTTCAACGCGCGCTCCTGAACCTGACGGGTAAATTCCGGCGACGGCTGTCCGGTTTGCGGATCGGTAAATTCCACCGCCACCATCGAGCCCTGCCCACGGATATCGGCGATATACGGACAACCATCCTTCGCTTTATTCAGCACCTCGACCAGATGATGCCCGAGATGAGACGCGCGGGTGCAGAGATCGTCCTCGTCAATCACATCCAGCACCGCATGGGCCGCCGCAATCGCCAGCGGGTTACCCGCGTAGGTGCCGCCCAACCCACCCGGCGCGGGCGCATCCATCACCTCCGCCCGGCCAGAGACGGCAGAGAGCGGCATCCCGCCCGCCAGGCTTTTCGCCATGGTGATCAGATCGGGCTTCACGCAGTGATTTTCCATGGAGAACAGCTTGCCGGTACGCGCGAAGCCGGTTTGCACTTCGTCGGCAATCAGTAAAATCCCGTGGGTATCACACAGGGCACGCAGCGCCTGCATAAAATCAGCGGGCGCGACGTTGAACCCGCCCTCGCCCTGAACCGGTTCAATAATGATTGCCGCCACCTGTTCGGGCGCGATATCGGCTTTGAAGATGCGCTCCAGGCTTTTTAACGCTTCGGCGGTACTGATGCCGTGCAGGCTGTTGGGGAATTGCGCGTGGTACACCGAGCCGGGGAACGGGCCGAAGCCGAGCTTATAGGGCGCCACTTTGCCGGTCAGCGCCATGGTCATAAAGGTACGGCCGTGGAACGCGCCGCCGAAGGTGATAAGGCCGGGACGTCTGGTGTACGCGCGGGCGATTTTCACCGCGTTTTCGACCGCTTCCGCCCCCGTTGAGAAGAAGGCGGTTTTGGCTGGCCCCTCTATGGGTACGCGCTGGTTGATGCGCTCGGCAAGCGCCACATAGCCTTCATAGGGGACGATTTGATAAGCGGTATGGGTAAAGGCGTGAAGCTGTTTTTCGATGGCGGCGATAACTTTAGGATGGCGATGCCCGGTATTCAGCACGGCGATCCCGGCGGCAAAATCAATATACTCATTACCTTCCACGTCCCACACCGTGGCGTTTTCGGCTTTATCGGCATAGAAGTTACACATGACGCCGATACCGCGCGGCGTCGCCTGTAAACGCCGGTCGTTCAGTTCGTTATTTTTCACCCTGTCACCCTCTGAAAGTCGCCTGCTTAGCGCATCAGTAAGTGTTTGCCAGGGGGAAGAAATTCGCCAGAGCGGGCGCTAAAAAAACAAAACCCCCGAATTTGCATTCGAGGGTTCTCGGTGTACTTCGCGGAAATTACGCTTCGATAGCGGCGCGAAGTTTTTTCATGGCGTTTTTCTCAAGCTGACGCACACGTTCAGCGGAGACGCCGTAGCGGTCGGCCAGTTCCTGCAACGTGGACTTGTTATCTTCGTCCAGCCAGCGGGCACGAATGATATCCTGGCTACGCTCGTCGAGGCCTTCCATCGCGAAGGTCAGCTTGTTCGCCGCCTGGTCTTCCCAGTTATCCTCTTCAATGCCGTCAGCAAAGTTAGAGGTTTTATCCTGTAGATACAGAACCGGGGCCATCGGCTGGCTGTCGGACGCGTCATCGTCGGCAGACATATCAAACGTCATGTCCTGGGCGGCCATACGGGATTCCATCTCGCGGACGTCTTTGCTGGAAACGCCCAGCTCGCGCGCCACCATTTCCACTTCATCCTGATTGAACCAGCCCAGACGCTGCTTGGTTTTACGCAGGTTGAAGAACAGTTTGCGCTGCGCTTTCGTCGTGGCGACTTTCACAATACGCCAGTTACGCAGGACGTATTCGTGAATTTCCGCTTTGATCCAGTGCACGGCGAAGGAGACGAGTCGCACACCCACTTCCGGGTTAAAGCGACGTACCGCCTTCATCAGGCCAATGTTACCTTCCTGAATCAGGTCCGCCTGCGGCAGGCCGTAGCCCGCATAATTACGAGCAACGTGAACAACAAAGCGCAGGTGAGACAGGATCAGCGTTTTAGCTGCTTCCAGATCGCCCTGGTAATGCAGCTTTTCAGCAAGCTCCTTTTCTTCCTCAGCCGTTAACATCGGCCAGGTGTTCGCAGCCCGGATGTAAGATTCCAGGTTACCAACAGGGGCTAAAGCTAAAGTTTGCATTTCTTTGGTCATTCATTCCTCTCAATGTTTCTTCTGGTCCAGGTTGTCCCCGTCAGGCAACAACCATGCCAAAGCGTTTGAGCAACGAGATTAGCATTCACTCTTTTATCAGACAGTGATTTTATCCACAAGTTCCAGGTGCAACAGTGAATAAATTACGCACAAAATGTGACATGAAGATGATTACAGGGGAAGAGACAACAGGGACGCTTTCCCTGCAAGCGAACATCTCGGTGCAGGGAAAGATTATATCACGCTTTTATTAGTCGGGAGTAAAGTGGCGTAAATGTTGAACCGTTGCCAGCCATGCCGCCACCCAGCCGATCATGGAGCACACCAGCAGCAACAGCAGGCACTCATCGAACCCTAAGCCACTGATATCAAACTTAGTTCCGAAAACCTGCGCCACTTCAGTCACGGCAGACGACAGCCGCATCACCAAAATTTCTGACAATATCAATGAAAGAAATGCACCAGAAAAACCTAATAACGCGCCGCCGTAAAGGAACGGGCGGAGGATGAAACCATCCGTTGCGCCAATCAGTTTCTGCACGTTGATGGTATCGCGACGGGCGAAGATGCTCAGGCGCACGCTATTACCGATGACGAGGAACACCGCCGCCACCATCAGCACGCCGATCATCGCCGACACGCGTCCTACCAGCCCGGTCAGGGCGGCAAGACGGGCAAACCAGCTGTCGTCCATGCGCACTTCATCAATCCCGTTAATGCGGGTAATGCGGTCGCGCAGGGTGTTGAGCGAATCCGTGCCCTGGAAATCGAGTTTCGGGATCACCACCGCCACGGCGGGCAGCGGGTTCTCTTCAAGCATATCCAGCGCGCCGCCGAATCCGGACCAGTTGCGGAACTCACCCAGCGCTTCATCGCGGGAAAGATAGTTCACCTTCTCCACGCCCTGCTCGGCCTGAATCTGCCCCACCACCTGAGCCGCCGCGTTATCGTCGAGGGCTTTATCCAGATAAACGGTGATCTGCGGCGACGGATAGTACTGTGACGCCGCCTGGTTTACGTTTTTGTAAACCATGTAGCAGACGCTGGGCAGCGTCAGGGAGATGGCAATCACCATCACCGTCAGGAACGTCGCCAGCGGTTTGCTTTTCAGATCCTGCAACGCGCCCTGGAAGGCGTACCGCACCTGCTCGTTAAAGACGTTGGTTTTGCGGGAGTTCGGTTTCGGTGCCGCTTTGGCACGCTTAGGCGCATTGCGATTGCCGTCCCCGCCGCCCTGAGGCTTGCGGAAACGGTCAAACCGGTTGCTGAACTGCCGAATCTGGTTCATTGCATCACGCTTATTCACCGTGGCCTCCGTGCAAATGCCCGTCGCTCAGGGTCAGCATGCGGTACGAACGGCGGGAGATCAGCCCCATGTCGTGCGTCGCCATCAGTACCGTGACCCCCACGCGGTTAAATTCCTCAAACAGACGCAGGATCCCTTCAGAGAGGGCATCGTCCAGGTTACCGGTCGGTTCATCCGCCAGCAAAACGGCAGGCTTGTTCACTACCGCGCGGGCGATACCCACGCGCTGCTGCTCACCGCCGGAGAGCTGGATCGGGAAGTTCTTCGCTTTGTCCAGCAGCCCGACCTTATCCAGCGCCGCCGAAACGCGACGGCGGATATCATCGTAACTGGCGCCAGCAATAATCAGCGGGATCGCGACGTTATCGAAAACCGTGCGATCCATCAGCAGGTGGTGATCCTGGAAAATCATGCCAATCTGACGACGCAGGAACGGCACTTCACGGTTCTTAAGACGGCTAATTTCATGGCCGCTGAACCAGATTTTCCCGGCGCTTGGCCGCTCGATCCCACAGATCAGCTTGAGCAGGGTACTTTTCCCCGCGCCGGAATGGCCGGTCAGGAATGCCATCTCGCCTGGCTGGAGGTGGAATGTCACCCCCTGTAGCGCTTGTCTCCCGCCGAGATAGGCCTTGCTGACGTGTTCAAAGCGAATCATTGTTAGTCCTCTCGGGCAAATAGTGCCTCAATAAAGTCGTCCGCTTTAAACGGACGTAAATCCTCAATACGCTCGCCCACACCGATGTAACGGATAGGAATGCCGAACTGGTCGGCCACGGAGAAGATCACCCCGCCTTTCGCGGTACCGTCCAGCTTGGTCAGCGCGATCCCGGTCAGTCCTACCGCTTCATGGAACAGTTTCGCCTGGCTGATGGCGTTCTGTCCGGTGCTGGCGTCGATAGTCAGCATAATTTCATGCGGTGCATCTTCGTCCAGCTTCTTCATGACGCGAACGATTTTCTTCAGCTCTTCCATCAGGTGCGATTTGTTCTGCAAACGCCCTGCGGTATCCGCAATCAGCACGTCCACGTTACGCGACTTCGCCGCCTGGATGGCATCGAAAATCACGGACGCGGAATCCGCGCCGGTGTGCTGAGCAATAACCGGAATATTGTTGCGCTGGCCCCACACCTGAAGCTGTTCCACCGCTGCCGCACGGAAGGTATCGCCCGCCGCCAGCATCACCGATTTGCCCTGCTGCTCAAACTGGCGCGCCAGCTTGCCGATGGTGGTGGTTTTGCCCACGCCGTTGACGCCAACCATCAGGATAACAAACGGCATTTTGCCTTCAATATTAAGCGGTTCGTCAACTTTTGCGAGAATTTCACCCATCTCGTCTTTCAGCAGGCCGTACAGCGCCTCGGCGTCACGCAGCTGTTTGCGGCTCGCCCCTTCGGTCAGGTTGGCGATGATCTTCCGGGTGGTTTCCACGCCCACGTCCGCAATCAGCAGCTGCTCTTCCAGCTCCTCAAACAGATCGTCGTCGATCTTTTTGCCGCGGAACAGACTGATAAATCCGGAACCTAAGTTTTCTTTGGTTTTGAGCAGGCTGCGCTTCAGGCGCGCGAAGAAACCTTCTTTGGTCGGTTTTTCCTGCTCCTGAACGATCTCTTCTTCGGCCTGCCCTTCCACCGGCACGACGATGACCGCTTCTTCAGCCGCTTCCGCCGCCAGCGCCTGGGCTTCCAGCTCTTCGTCGGTCAGCTCTGGCTCAAGGGCCGCTTCTTCTTCCACCGCCTCAACAATTTCAACGGTTTCCGCTTCGGCCTGCCACTCTTCGGCAGAAACCTCTTCAGCTTTCACCTCTTCCGGCAGCGGCAGTTCTTCGTGTTCGATAGCGGCCTGCGGCGCTTCGTTAAGGGTTTCAACGATAACCGGCTCTGGTTTTTCGCTCTCCTGAACCTGTTCAGTAACCTCAACCACCTCTTCGGCAAAGGATTCAATCTCTTCTTTGCTGTGGGCTGGCTCTTCCGCTTCGACAACCGCAGCGGTTTCGACAGGCGTTTCAGGCTGTGACGGCTCTTCTACAACCTGCTGTTCTTCGGTTTTCTGTTCTGTTTCTTGCTCTTTTTCACCGAAACCCAACCAGGAAAAGAAGCCACGTTTTTTTTGTTTTGCCATCTGCGACTACACTCCTCGCGGCGCTATATACAGGGAAGCTAAAAAAATGATGAAATAGTCTAACACTTTACTTAATTGACATCACCGCCCGCAATCGCAGGGCAATGGTTAACAGAGCTTTCCTGAGATGAAGAAACCCACCCGCGCCCCGGCCGGTCAAATTCGCATTATCGGCGGTCAGTGGCGAGGCCGGAAATTACCGGTGCCGGACAGCCCCGGTTTACGCCCCACCACGGACCGCGTTCGCGAGACGCTGTTTAACTGGCTCGCCCCGTCTATGGTAGACGCCAACTGCCTGGACTGCTTCGCCGGAAGCGGTGCATTGGGGCTGGAAGCGCTGTCGCGTTATGCCGCCAGCGCCACGCTGCTGGAGATGGAGCGCGGCGTCGCGCAGACATTGCAGCAAAATCTGGCTACGCTGAAGGCAACCAACGCGAAAGTGGTGAATACCAACACGCTGAGCTTCCTCGCCCAACAGGGGACGCCGTTCAACGTGGTGTTTGTTGACCCGCCGTTCCGTAAAGGGCTGCTGGAAGAGACATTATCGTTGCTGGAAAAAAATGGCTGGCTGGCAGACGACGCGCTGATTTACGTTGAAAGCGAAGTGGAAAATGGCCTGCCGCCCGTTCCCGTTCACTGGGATCTGCACCGCGAGAAGGTCGCCGGCCAGGTGGCTTATCGTCTGTATCACCGTCAGGCACAAGGAGGATCCGATGCCAGTACTGATTAACGTAGGGCGCGTGCTGATGCTGGGCGTCTGGGCATTTTTGATTTTGAATCTGGTGTACCCGTTCCCGCGTCCGCTGAATATCTTTATTAACGTGGCGCTGATTTTTACCGCGTTCATGCATGCCTTGCAGATGGTGATGCTGAAAAACGGTCTGCCGAAAGATGGCCCACCGATGACCGGCTGGCAGCAGCTGCGGGTGTTTATTTTCGGCGTGTTTGAGCTGCTGGTGTGGATGAAGAAGTTTAAGGCGCAGGTGAAGAAGTAGGCCCCTCACCCTAACCCTCTCCCTAGGGGAGAGGGGACGATTACACCCTCTCCCCTAGGGAGAGGGCCGGGGTGAGGGGAAAATTACAGCTCCGGTTCAAATCCTTCAAACCGCGACCCTTTGTAACTCAGCGTGCCTTTCTCCCCCACCGTCAGCTGGTGGTACTGCTGCGCCTCCAGGCGGAAGGTCATCTCCAGCCCGCCGGTTTCCGGCTTAAAGCTCGCTTCATAGCGCATCGTTGTGCCCGCTGGCGTCACCTGCTGCTGGCGGGAGCGGCGGTCGTTAAGCGGCTTCTCACGCTTGTTCGTCACCACCACGCGCTTTTGCATCAGCGGCGCGGCGTCATTGTCGGCCTTCTCACGGCGCTGCTGCACGAAGCGAAACGAGGCGGCAATGACGATAATCGCCACCACGATAATGAAAAACAGCGGCATCTTGCTCATTGAAAAATCCCATCAGATTATGCGGAATTCAGGATACCTCGCCTGCCCCGGCATTGCCAAACGCCCGCTCGCGTCACTACACTGGATCAGGAACTGATCATTCAGCCTCAACAGTTACAGGGAGTTAATATGCTTTGGTCATTTATCGCTGTCTGTTTTTCCGCATGGCTTTACGTCGATGCGTCTTACCGTGGCCCAGCCTGGCAGCGCTGGTTGTTTAAACCCGTCACGCTATTACTCCTGCTGTTGCTTGCCTGGCAGGCCCCGATGTTTAACGCCGTTAGCTATCTTGTCCTCGCGGGGCTGTGTGCTTCCCTGATTGGCGATGCCTTAACCCTGCTGCCACGCCAGCGCCTGCTGTACGCCGTGGGGGCATTCTTCCTGTCGCATCTGCTCTATACCATCTACTTTGCCAGCCAGATGACGCTCTCCTTCTTCTGGCCGCTGCCGCTGGTGCTGCTGGTGATTGGCGCCCTGCTGATCGCGGTGATCTGGTCGCGTCTGGAAGAGATGCGTCTCCCGGTCTGTACGTTTATCGCCATGACGCTGGTGATGGTGTGGCTGGCGGGCGAGCTGTGGTTCTTCCGTCCGACCGCTCCGGCAATGTCTGCGTTCTTCGGTGCCGCACTGTTGCTGTTGGGTAATATCGTCTGGCTGGGCAGCCACTATCGCCGCCGCTTCCGTGCGGATAATGCGATTTCCGCCGCCTGTTACTTTGCCGGACACTTCCTGATTGTGCGTTCGCTGTATATCTAAATAACGCTTGACTCTGGAGTCGACTCCAGAGTGTATGCTGCGGTTAATGAGAAAATTATCATTACCGGAGACTGCCATGTCGACTCCAGAAATACCTAAAAAAGTTCCCCAATTCTCGGCACTTAAGCTCAGCCCGGTTCCGCCAAAAGAGGACTGCTGCTGCGAGGGCGCGTGCGAAACCCGGACCGAAGCGCTGCCTGAAAACGGCAATCACTACAGCTGGGTGGTCAACGGCATGGACTGCGCGGCCTGCGCCCGCAAAGTGGAAAATGCAGTGAAGCAGGTGCCGGGTGTGAACCACGTTCAGGTGCTGTTCGCTACCGAAAAGCTGCTGGTCAGCGCCGAAAACGACGTCAGCAGACAGGTTGAAGCCGCCGTCAGCAAAGCGGGTTATACCCTGCGCAGCGAAACGGCGCCCGCAGAAAAAACGTCCCCGCTAAAAGAAAATCTGCCCCTTATGACCCTCATCATCATGATGGCCCTGAGCTGGGGGCTGGAGCAAATCAACCACCCGCTCGGCAGCCTGGCGTTTATCGCCACCACGCTGGTTGGCCTGTTCCCGATTGCGCGTCAGGCGCTGCGTCTGATGAGAAGCGGCAGCTGGTTTGCCATCGAAACGCTGATGAGCGTGGCGGCTATCGGGGCGCTATTTATTGGCGCGACGGCGGAAGCGGCGATGGTGCTGCTGCTGTTCTTAATTGGCGAACGCCTTGAGGGCTGGGCGGCGAGCCGGGCGCGTAAAGGGGTGAGCGCGCTGATGGCGCTGAAGCCGGAAACCGCCACTCGCGTGATAAACGGTACTCGTGAAACGGTCGCCATCAACACCCTGCGCCCGGGCGACGTGATTGAAGTGCCCGCAGGCGGACGTCTGCCAGCCGATGGGACCCTCATTACCGCCACCGCGAGCTTTGACGAAAGCGCCCTGACCGGGGAATCCATCCCGGTAGCGCGCGCGGCAGGTGAAAAGGTGCCTGCGGGCGCCACCAGCGTCGACCGACTGGTGCTGCTGACGGTCCTTTCCGAACCGGGCGACAGCGCCATCGACCGCATCCTCAGGCTGATAGAAGAAGCCGAGGAGCGCCGCGCGCCGGTAGAACGCTTTATCGATCGCTTCAGCCGGATTTACACCCCCGCCATCATGCTGGTGGCGCTGCTGGTCACCGTCGTCCCGCCGCTGTTCTTCGGCGCGCCGTGGGAGGGCTGGATTTACAAAGGGCTGACGCTGCTGCTGATCGGCTGTCCGTGTGCGCTGGTGATCTCCACCCCGGCGGCGATTACCTCAGGGCTGGCGGCGGCGGCACGTCGCGGGGCGCTGATTAAGGGCGGCGCGGCGCTGGAACAGCTGAGCCAGGTTCAGCACATCGCCTTCGATAAAACCGGCACGCTGACCGTCGGCAAGCCGCAGGTGACCGGCGTGTATCCGCAGGACATCAGTGAAGACGCCCTGCTGACGCTGGCCGCTGCCGTGGAGCAGGGCTCCACCCACCCGCTGGCGCAGGCGATTGTGCGTGAAGCGAAGGGGCGCGGGCTGACCATCCCTCCGGCAACCGCCCAGCGAGCGCTGGTCGGGTCAGGGATTGAGGCTGTGGTCGAAGGCAAAAAAGTGCTAATCGCCGCGGCAGGCGCGTTCCCTAATCCACAGGTTGAGGCATTAGAGCAGGCCGGGCAGACGGTCGTTGCCGTGATGCAGGACGGTGTACCGATGGGCATGCTGGCGCTGCGCGACACCCTGCGTGACGATGCGAAAGACGCCGTCGACGCGCTGCACAGGCTGGGGGTACAGGGCGTGATCCTGACCGGTGATAACCCGCGCGCGGCGGCGGCGATTGCCGGCGAGCTGGGGCTGGAGTTTAAGGCCGGATTGTTGCCTGCGGATAAAGTCAGCGCGGTAACCGAGCTGAACGGTCATGCCCCGCTGGCGATGGTCGGGGACGGGATAAACGACGCCCCGGCAATGAAGGCTTCCACCATCGGCATTGCGATGGGCAGCGGCACCGACGTGGCGCTGGAGACCGCCGACGCGGCGCTGACGCACAACCGCCTGACCGGGCTGGCGCAGATGATAGATCTTGCGCGGGCGACGCGGGCTAATATTCGGCAGAACATCGGCATTGCGCTGGGTCTGAAGGGGATTTTCCTGGTCACCACGCTGCTCGGCATGACCGGACTGTGGCTGGCGGTACTGGCGGATACGGGGGCGACGGTGCTGGTTACGGCGAACGCGTTGCGGCTGTTGCGCCGTCGGTAAAAATGCCCGGTGGCGGCTACGCCTTACCGGGCCTACAACATCTCTGAACCGTAACCGTAGGCCGGGTAAGGCGTAGCCGCCACCCGGCATAAAACGGCGTCACTGCATCCCTAGCACCCCCGGCAACCACAATGATATCGCCGGGATGTATGTCACCATCCCCAGCACTACCAGCAACATACCGTAAAACGGCAGCATCGCCCGCACCACGTGCTCGATCTTCTGCTTACTCACCGCGCTCGCCACGAACAGCACCGACCCGACCGGCGGCGTGATCAGCCCAATCCCCAGGTTCACCATCATGATCATTCCGAAATGCACCGGATCGATCCCCAGCGAGTTGGTCACCGGCAGCAGTACCGGGGTCAGGATCAGGATGATCGGCGCCATGTCCATTAGCGTGCCAATCAACAGCAGCATGATATTGAGGTACATGAGGATCACGTATTTGTTATCGGAGAGCGACGTGAAGAATTCGGTGATGCGCATCGGCAGCTGCATGTAGGTCATTACCGCGCCAAACGCCGCGGCAAAGCCAATCAAAATCATCACGATGGTGACGGTTTTCACCGTGCGACACATCAGCTTCGGCAGTTCATTCCACTTGTAATCGCGGTAAATGAACATGGTGACGAAGAACGCCCACAGGCAGGCCACGGCGGCAGATTCGGTCGCCGTGAATATCCCGGACAAGATCCCGCCGAGGATAATCACCACCGTCATCAGCCCCCACAGGGCATCGAGCATGATTTTCAGCGCCTGCCTGAACGGGATTTTGTCCCCCTTCGGATAGCCGCGCTTGCGGGCGAAGCACAGGCAGAGCACCATCAGGCTCACGCCCAGCAGCAGGCCCGGCAGCACGCCCGCGATAAACAGCGTGGCGATGGAAACCGTTCCCCCTGCCGCCAGGGAATAAATCACCGAGTTGTGGCTGGGCGGGATCAGGATCGCCTGCACCGACCCGCTGGCCGTCACCGCCGCCGCGTATTCGCGCGGATAGCCCTTCTTCTCCATCTCCGGGATCATCACGCTGCCGATAGACGCCGTATCCGCCACCGACGAGCCGGAAATCGCGCCGAAGAACGTTGATGCCACGATGTTCACCAGCGACAGCCCGCCGCGAATAAAGCCGACAAAAACGTACGCGAAGTTGACCAGCCGTCGGGCAATGCCCCCTTCCGCCATGATCGCCCCGGCAAGAATGAAGAACGGGATCGCCAGCAGGGTAAATTTATTCACCCCGCTGGTGATCTGGATCATCAGCGCCTCCAGCGGCAGGTCAATCCACAGCGCGCCCGCCACGGCGCTTAAGCCGACGGCGAAGGCCACCGGCATCCCCAGCGCCAGCAAAATGGCGAGGGT
The DNA here is from genome assembly GCF_050030335.1 of Enterobacter cloacae complex sp. 302F9. Classification (NCBI taxonomy): domain Bacteria; kingdom Pseudomonadati; phylum Pseudomonadota; class Gammaproteobacteria; order Enterobacterales; family Enterobacteriaceae; genus Enterobacter; species Enterobacter cloacae complex sp. 302F9. The sequence goes on from NZ_JBLGUC010000001.1 coordinate 4,476,473, forward strand.
GAATAACAAAACAAACGCATCCATTGTTCACCCCTTAACTGTGATTGCCGATCAGCACGACCGGACGGTTTTCCTGCGAGCCAAACAGCAGGCGTTCAAGCACAAACAGGATCAAAATGGCCGACCCGACAGGTAGCGGCAGATAGCTTTCGCCGGAGGTCAGAAGCGGAAACTCCGCCACCGGCTGCTCCCACAGCTCGACGCACAGCCAGTAGCTGTACCAGCACATCAGGCCTGAAATCAGCAGCATCAGCAGATCCACCATCCGCGCGCACACTCTTTGCAGCGACGCGGGCAGGCGGTCGGTGAGCATGTTGACCGCAATATGCGACCCGGCGCGGTAGCTCACCGCCGCGCCGATAAAGGTAAACGTCACCATGCAGATAATGGCGATCGGCTCCGGCCAGGATTCGCCGCGATTGAGCACGTAGCGTGAAAAAATGCCGATGGGGATGACAATCGTCATCACCAACAGCGAAATACCCGCCACCGCCATGGCGAACAGATACAGACGGTCCATCCACTTCAGGTAGAGTTCGGACATACGTACTCCGGTTTACTGGACGTCAGCGATGGCTTTCATCAGATCCTGATGCTTATCGCCATACTGCGCGCGCACCGGCTCTGTCGCCTTGATAAACACCGTTTTATCGATGTCGTGGAACTGCACGCCGCCGGCCTTCATTTTCGCCAGCGCCTGGTCGTTATAGGCCTGCCAGAGCTTGCGCTGCTCGAACTGCGCTTCGCGGGCCAGCGTCAGGACTTTTTGCTGCTCGTCGGCGCTGAGCTTGTCCCATTTCACTTTTGAGTACAGGAGCATTTCCGGGGTGATAAAGTGGCCGCTCAGCGTGTAGTTTTTGGCGACCGGCATATAGTTGTGGGCGATAAAGGTTGGCGGGTTGTTCTCCGCGCCGTCGATCACCCCGGTCTGCATGCCGCTGTAAACCTCGCTGACGCCCATCGCCACCGAGTTCGCCCCCATCGCTTTCAGCGTGGCCAGCGCCACCGGGCTGCCCTGCACACGGATTTTCTTCCCTTTCAGATCGTCCGGTTTGACGATCGGCTCTTTGGTGATCAGGTTACGGGTGCCGGAATCCATCCAGCCAAGGAAGACCAGACGCGATTTCGGGTTGGCGGTGAGTTTGTCGCCAATCTGCTTGCCGATATCCCCGTCGATCACCTTGTGCATGTGGTCTTCATCGCGGAATACGTAGGGCAGCGTAAACACTTCGATATCCGGCAGAATGGCAGCCACCGGCGCCATGGAGACGCGGATCATGTCGATCGCCCCCATCTGCGCCTGCTCAATCATCTGCTTTTCATCCCCCAGCACGCCGCCGGGGAAGACCTTAATCTCCAGCTTGCCATCGGTTTGTTGTTTGAGTTTTTCACCCATGTGCTGAACCGCCACCACGTTCGGGTAGCCTTCGGGATGCACATCGGCGGCTTTGATGGTCTGGGCAGAAACGGAGCAGGCAAAAGCAGACAGGCACAGCGCGGCCAGTAACGGCTTGAGGGTCGTTTTCATTGAGTCAACTCCAGGGTAGTGAGATAAGCGTTAAAACGATGTTTTAGTTTTTGACGCTTAAAAATTAGACTACGGCTGGAAAAGGGAGGGTGAAGCGCCTCACAAAAGCGCGAAATTTTGAAACGATGGTTCGAAATTGTGATGAGTACTTGTCGGGTGGCGGCTGCGCCTTACCCGACCTACTACACCCGTAGGCCCGTGCAAGCGAAGCGCCGCCGGGCGTCAGGCCGCACTTACCCCTTACGAATCAAATACCGGTACGGCAAGGTCTCGGTTTGCTGCGCCACCAGTTCATGTTCCATAAAGGTACAAAAGCCGGGGATATCACGGGTGGTAGCCGGGTCGTCAGCGACGATCAGCAGCGTTTCGCCACTCTGCATGTTACGGACGGTTTTACGCACCATCATTACCGGCTCCGGGCAGCGGAGGCCCTGAGCATCAAGCGTGTGGTCTGGGCTGGAAAACAGGTCGGTCATTTTCTTCTCGTTCAGGTAAAAACGGCTGTAGTTTACGCCCCGCTATCGCCAATGCAAACCAGGTTAACGATTGCGTGAAAATTAGCCATTGCAAAGTGTCGTCAAAGCAGTATCATGCGGCGGCTTTATTGGGTTCCCTCACCCCAAATATTAATCAAAAAGGTACAATATGAACTCCTTTACACAATCGCAGCGCGTCAAGGCGTTGTTCTGGCTTTCGCTATTTCATCTGCTGGTGATCATCTCCAGTAACTATCTGGTACAGCTCCCCATCTCCATTTTTGGTTTCCATACCACCTGGGGCGCGTTCAGTTTCCCGTTTATTTTCCTTGCGACGGATTTAACCGTGCGTATTTTTGGCGCACCGCTGGCGCGGCGGATTATTTTTGCGGTGATGATCCCGGCACTGTTTGTCTCCTACGCCATCTCCTCGCTGTTTTACATGGGCAGCTGGCAGGGCTTCGAAGCGCTGACGCACTTCAACCTGTTCGTCGCACGTATTGCCACCGCCAGCTTTATGGCTTATGCCCTGGGGCAGATCCTCGATGTCCACGTGTTTAACCGCCTGCGTCAAAACCATCGCTGGTGGATGGCACCAACGGCCTCCACGCTGTTCGGTAACGTGAGCGATACGCTGGCCTTCTTCTTCATCGCCTTCTGGCGCAGCCCGGACGCCTTCATGGCAGAACACTGGATGGAAATCGCTCTGGTGGACTACGCCTTTAAGATGCTTATCAGCCTGGTCTTCTTCCTGCCGATGTACGGCGTACTGTTGAATATGCTGCTGAAAAGGCTGGCAGATAAATCTGAAATCTCCGCATTGCAGGCAGGTTAAGGGTTCGCTTTATCAGTTGTGATAAGATGAACGAATGAGCCGTTATGGCCGTTTATCGAAAGGAAGAAGTCAATGCGCAATCTGGTTAAATATGTCGGGATTGGCCTGCTGGTTGTTGGCCTTGCAGCCTGTGATAACAGCGACACCAAAACGCCTGCTCAGGGCGCGTCAGCAGAAAGCAACGCCACCGGTCAGCCGGTGAGCCTGATGGATGGCAAACTCAGTTTCTCTCTGCCCGCGGACATGACCGACCAGAGCGGTAAGCTGGGCACCCAGGCGAACAACATGCACGTCTATTCCGATGCCACCGGCCAAAAAGCGGTGATTGTGATCGTCGGTGACGATACCAGCGAAGATCTGGGCGTGCTGGCCAAACGCCTGGAAGATCAGCAGCGCAGCCGCGACCCGCAGCTTCAGGTGGTCACCAACAAGTCTGTTGAACTGAAAGGCCACACGCTGCAACAGCTGGACAGCATCATCTCTGCCAAAGGCCAGACCGCCTACTCCTCCGTGGTGCTCGGTAAGGTGGACAATAAACTGCTGACCATGCAGATCACCCTGCCGGCAGACAATCAGCAGAAAGCGCAGACCGCCGCTGAAAACATCATTAACACCCTCGTGATCCAGTAATCGTCCACCGGGATGCCGTGGCCTCCGTCGCTTGCGCCGGGGGCCATTTTTTTGCCACGACTTTCAGACTAACGCTCCAGACGAAGCCCATCCGGCGCACTACAATTAACACGCCCCCCGGAAAAAGGAATTCTTATGACTGCCAGCCCGCCCGACAAAGCCGGACTTCATATTTTATTAAAACTTGCCTGCCTGGTGGTTATCCTTGCGGGTATCCACGCGGCGGCGGATATCATTATTCAGCTTCTGCTGGCGCTGTTTTTCGCCATTGTGCTCAACCCGCTGGTGACATGGTTTTTACGCCGCGGCATCAGCCGCCCGGTCGCGATTACCATTGTGGTAATGGTGATGCTGGTTGTCCTGACGGCGCTGTTTGGCGTGCTCGCCGCCTCGCTGAGCGAATTTTCCACCATGCTGCCGCAGTACAATAAAGAGCTGACGCGCAAGCTGGTCGTTCTTCAGCGCATGTTGCCGTTCGTGAATCTGCATATCTCACCGGAACGGATGCTGCGCCGGATGGATTCCGAGAAGGTGATGACCTACGCCACCACGTTGATGACCGGGCTTTCCGGGGCAATGGCCAGCATTCTGCTGCTGGTGATGACGGTGGTGTTTATGCTGTTCGAAGTGCGCCACGTGCCGTATAAACTGCGTTTTGCCCTGAACAATCCTCAGATCCACATTGCCGGCTTGCACCGCGCGCTGAAGGGCGTATCCAAATATCTGGCGCTGAAAACGCTGTTAAGCCTTTGGACCGGCGTGATCGTCTGGCTGGGGCTGGTACTGCTGGACGTGCAGTTCGCGCTGATGTGGGGCGTGCTGGCGTTTTTACTGAACTACGTACCCAATATCGGCGCGGTGCTTTCCGCCGTTCCGCCGATGATCCAGGCGTTCCTGTTCAACGGTTTTTATGAGTGCATGCTGGTAGGGGCGCTGTTCCTCGTCGTGCATATGGTGCTGGGTAACATTCTCGAGCCGCGTATGATGGGCCACCGTCTGGGCATGTCGACAATGGTGGTGTTTTTATCATTACTGATCTGGGGATGGCTGTTGGGACCGGTGGGCATGCTGCTCTCCGTGCCGCTCACCAGCGTCTGTAAAATCTGGATGGAAACCACGAAAGGAGGCAGTAAACTCGCCATTCTTCTGGGTCCGGGTCGGCCAAAAAGCCGTTTGCCGGGATAACCGGGTGGAAAGGGTCAAAAGTGACGTTTATTCGCCAGCGCGACGACAACATTGTACGATGTGCGCAGCAAATCGCGCTGGCGAAGAAAAAGTCACAGAAACAGGTTTATCGCGGACGCGCGTAGATGAAATTTACACTTACCCTTATCGACTGGCAGGCAAGAGCGCCAGGACTCAGCGATGCCGACGAATGGCAGGCATGGTCACGCCGGTCTGACGCCATCGATCCCGCTGCACCGCTGGCGAAACTGACCGATCTGCCGATGATGACCGCCCGCCGCCTGAATTCAGGCAGCAGGCTGGCCGTCGATCTTGGCCTGATGATGCTGCGCAAACACCGCATCGACGCCGTCGTCTACAGCAGCCGTCATGGGGAGCTGGAGCGCAATTTCCGTATTCTCCAGGCCCTGGCGGCAGAACAGCCCGTTTCCCCCACCGATTTTGCCATGTCGGTACACAACTCGGCGGTCGGCAATCTCACTATCGCCGCGCGTCAGCCTGTTGTCTCTTCGTCGGTATCCGCCGGTATGGATACTTTCCAGCAGAGCTTATGCGACGTGCTGAGCCTGCTGCATGCGGGCTACTCCCGCGTGTTGCTGGTGGATTTCGACGGTCTGCTGCCTGATTTTTATCACGCCGGGCTGCCGCCGCAGATGCCGGTCTGGCCCTACGCGCTGGCGCTGGTGATTGAGGCGGGAAATACGCTCAGCTGCGAAACGCACGTCAACTGCGCGCCTGAAGAGCCCGCGCTGCCGCAAAGCCTCCAGTTCCTGCGCCATTACCTGCGGGACGAGCGCCAGTTTACCCTGCCGGGCGAGCGCCTGCTGTGGCAATGGACGCGCCAATGAGAGGGTTACGTTCCCGCCTCGATCGGGTATGGCGGATGCTTATGACCGGATTGTGCTTCGCCCTGTTCGGCCTCGGCGGGCTGACGCTGTCGCTGGTGTGGTTTAATCTGCTGCTGATTTTCCAGCGCGACCGCACTCAACGTCGCCGCCTGGCACGCCGCACTATTTCTGCCAGTTTTCGCCTGTTCCTCGCGGTGGTACGGGGTGCAGGGGTACTGGATTACCGTTTCAACAACCTGGACGTTCTGCGCGCCGAGCGGGGCTGTCTGGTGATTGCGAATCATCCCTCGCTGCTGGACTACGTTCTGCTGGCGTCGGTGATGAACGAAACCGACTGTCTGGTGAAAAGCGCGTTGCTGCGTAACCCATTCGTCAGCGGCGTGATCCGCGCGGCTGACTATCTGATTAACAGCGAAGCCGACACGCTGCTTGCCGCAAGCCAGCAGCGTCTGGCCCAGGGCGACACCCTGCTGATCTTCCCCGAAGGCACCCGCACCCGGGTGGGGGAAGCCATGACCCTGCAACGTGGGGCGGCGAATATCGCCGTTCGCTGCAACAGCGCCGTGCGCGTGGTGGTGATCCACTGTAGCGAACGGATGCTGGATAAACAGAGCAGCTGGTATAACGTGCCCCCCAATAAACCTGTTTTCACCGTGGATGTTCGCGAACGCATCAACATTCATGATTTTTATGATGCGAGTCAGCACGAACCCGCGCTGGCAGCAAGGCAGTTAAACCGGCATATGCAGCATCAGTTAACAACCGGTCTTCAATCTTTGTCAGGAACGAAAGATGCAAGCGCTCTATCTTGAAATTAAGAATCTCATTATCTCTACGCTGAATCTGGAAGAACTTACCCCAGAGGATATTGATACAGACGCCGCGCTCTTTGGCGACGGCCTCGGTCTGGACTCAATCGACGCCCTTGAGCTGGGGCTGGCGGTAAAAAATCAGTACGGCGTAGTGCTTTCTGCCGAAAGTGACGAGATGCGTCAGCACTTCTATTCCGTTGCCACGCTCGCGGCTTTTATCCATCAACAACGCGCCTGAGAATGACCGCTATGACAGAACAACAAACGATTTATCAGGAAGTCTCTGCGCTTCTTATTACGCTGTTTGAAATCGCCCCGGAGGATATTACCCCTGAGGCACGTCTTTACGAGGATCTGGACCTCGACAGCATTGATGCTGTCGATATGGTGGTGCACCTGCAAAAGAAAACGGGCCATAAAATCAAGCCTGAAACCTTCAAAGCGGTGCGCACGGTGCAGGACGTCGTGGACGTTGTGGAACAGCTTCAGCGCGACGCGTAACGTGCGTTCGATTCCAGTTCTTCCCGCCCTGACGGGGCTGATGCTGCTGGCATGGCCGTTTTTGATCGGCTTCGGGCTGGCGAATAATAGCCTGCACGGGATACTGCCCGTGATGGCGCTGGTGCTGCTGTTGCGCGTCTGCCAGGCCCGTCGGCAGGGCGGCCCCCTGCGTTATCTGTTCGTGAGCGTGGCGCTGGCCGGCATAGCGCTTTGCGCGGCGAGCTACGTCCTGCACGCGCACCAGTGGGTGCTGTTATATCCAGTGGTGGTGAATCTGGTGATGCTGGTGGTGTTTGGCGGTTCGCTGTGGACGGCAATGCCTGTCGTTGAACGGCTGGCGCGCCTGCGTGAACCGGATCTCTCCCCCGTCGGGGTACGTTACACGCGCCGGGTTACCCAGGTCTGGTGCGGCTTTTTTATTATCAACGGGGCGATCGCGCTGTTTACCGTATTACACGCCGATATCCGTCTGTGGACGCTGTGGAATGGGATGATTGCCTATCTCCTGATGGGCACGCTGATGGCTGGCGAGTGGGTGGTGCGACAACGGGCGATGAAAAACGATGCTTAACCCTCTTCCGCTTAGCCAGTGGCTCAGTGCGCCCCGCCCTGACGACACCCCTGTCGCCTGGCAGGACGACCGCCTCTGGACGCTTGGCGATCTGCGCCACGACGTCACCCAACTGGTCGACACCCTGCGTCGTGAAGATGGCGAGCGCTGGGCGCTGTGCATCGAAAATGGCTATCTGTTTATTGTCGCGCTGCTGGCGACGCTGCATGCGGGTAAAACGCCGGTCCTCCCCGGGCACAGACGGGCGGCGCAGCTTAACGAACAGCGGGCGCTGTTCAGCGGCGTCCTGAGCGACACCACGCTCGATTTTCAGGGGCGAGAGCTGCGGGTGGCTTCCGCGCAGCGGGCAGGCCATCCCTTTTCACCGCTGCCAGCCATCGGTGAGACGCGCACGATCGAGCTTTACACCTCCGGCTCGACCGGCACGCCGCAACGGGTAAGTAAGCCGGTGGTCAGCCTTGATCGTGAGGCTCGTCTGCTGGCGGCGCATTTTGGCGAGCGTCTGGCGGGCTGTCGCGTCGTGGCTTCCGTGGTGCTGCACCACCTGTATGGCCTGACGTTTCGTGTTGTCTTACCCATGGCGCTCGGCCTGCCGCTGCATGCCAGCCTGCTCAACTATGCCGAGCAGCTCTCTGCCCTTCCCGACGATAAACGCTACCTTTTCATCAGCAGTCCGGCGTTTCTCAAGCGGCTGGACGCGTCGCTGACGCCGCCCCCCGTCAACCTGCTCGTCTCCGCCGGCGGCGCGCTGCCCTGGCAGGAGGTCGCCGCGGTTCAGGCCTGGCTCAACGTCTGGCCGGATGAAATATACGGCAGCACGGAAACGGGCGTAATGGCCTGGCGCTACCGTCAGGAGGAAAGCACGCGCTGGCAGCCTTTCCCCGGCGTGGCGTTTCACGGCGATCGCGTGACGTCGCCGCTGATCCCCGAGGCGGAGGGAATCGTGCTGGATGATATCCTGCACTTCACGGCTGACGGGCAGTTCAGCCTCGTCGGGCGTCGTGGTCGGGTGGTCAAAATTGAAGATAAGCGCATTTCACTCGATGACATTGAGCACCGCCTGCTGGCGCTGGACGGCATCCGCGAGGCCGCCGCGCTGACGGTGACGCGCGGCGGGCGTCAGGGCATTGGCGTATTGCTGGTGCTGAATGAAGCGGTGCGTCAGCAACACGAACAGAGCAAAACAGCGCAGGAGCTCGCCTGGCGACGCGCCCTTCGCCCCTGGCTTGAACCGGTTGCCGTACCGCGCTACTGGCGGATCGTTGATGAAATCCCGGTCAACAGCATGAACAAGCGCGTGACTGCGCAGCTACAGGAGTTGTTTCATGAAGATCCCTGAAATCGGGCGCCTCCAGCCCGATCCACAGCATCTGGAGATAACCTTTTATCTTGATCCTGACCTGCTCTGGTTTAAGGGACATTTCGCCGTACAGCCGCTGCTGCCGGGCGTGGCGCAGCTCGACTGGGTGATGCATTACGCCGCCGCGCTGGCGTCGGGCTACCGTTTTCACAGTATTCAGAACGTGAAGTTCGCCGCCCCGCTGTTGCCGGAGAACACGGTCACGCTGCTCCTTGCCTGGCAGCCTGAACGCCAGTTGCTGACCTTTAGCTACCAGCGCCATGCGGGTAACGAGCGCCACACCGCCAGCAGCGGGAAGATTCGCTTATGTCAGTAACCTTCCGTCCCTGCGTGCTGATCCCCTGCTACAACCACGGGGCGATGATGGCTTCGGTGCTGGCGCGCCTGGCGCCTTTCGATCTGCCCTGTCTGGTGGTGGACGACGGCAGCGATGAAACCACGCGCCGCACGCTTGAAGCGCTGGCGGCGGATCGTCCGCAGATCACGCTGCTGCGGCTGGCCGAAAACAGCGGCAAAGGCGCGGCGGTGATGCAGGGGCTGAAAGCCTGCGCCGATCGCGGCTTCACCCACGCCGTTCAGGTGGACGCTGACGGCCAGCACGCTATCGAGGACATTCCCAAACTGCTGGCGCTGGCCGGGCGTCATCCCGATGCGCTCATTTCCGGGCAGCCCGTTTACGATGACTCGATCCCCCGTTCGCGCCTGTACGGGCGCTGGATAACGCACGTCTGGGTCTGGATTGAAACCCTCTCCCTGCAACTGAAAGACAGCATGTGCGGGTTTCGCGTTTACCCGATAGCCCCGGTTCTGCGCCTTGCAGCAACCACGCCGCTCGGCAGGCGAATGGATTTTGATACCGAAGTGATGGTGCGCCTCTACTGGCAGGGCAACACCAGCTATTTTCTGCCCACCCGCGTAACCTATCCGCCGGACGGGGTATCCCATTTCGATGCCCTGAAAGACAACGTGCGCATCTCGTTGATGCATACCCGTCTGTTTCTCGGCATGCTGCCGCGCATTCCTTCCCTGCTGATGCGTCGCCGCTCGCAGCACTGGGCGCAGCAGCAGGAGGTGAAAGGATTATGGGGCATGCGCCTGATGCTGCGCGTCTGGCAGCTGCTGGGGCGAAAGGCGTTTACCGCCCTGCTGTGGCCGGTTACCGCTGTCTACTGGCTGACCGCCCGCGCTGCGCGTCAGGCGTCGCAGCAGTGGCTGGCGCGGGTTAAAACGGTGGTGGCACAGCGGCAAATGCCGCAACCCGCGCGGCTTAACAGTTTTTTCCACTTCCTGCGCTTCGGTCATGCCATGCTGAATAAAGTGGCCAGCTGGCGCGGCGAAATGAAACTCCATCGCGATCTGGTCTTTGCGCCAGGCGCGCAGGAGGCGCTGGGGCTCGACGATCCTCAGGGCAAACTGCTGCTCGCGTCGCATCTTGGCGATGTGGAAGCCTGCCGGGCGCTGGCCCAGCGCGAAGGGGCGAAAACTATCAACGCGCTGGTCTTCAGCGACAACGCCAGACGCTTTAAGCAGGTGATGGAGGAGATGGCACCGCAGGCGGGCATTCACCTGATGCCGGTCACCGACATTGGCCCGGAGACTGCGATCCTCATTAAAGAGAAGCTGGATCGCGGCGAATGGGTGGCGATCGTGGGCGATCGCATCGCCGTCACCCCTCAGCGCGGCGGTAGCTGGCGGGTGATATGGAGCGAATTTATGGGCCAGCCCGCGCCGTTCCCGCAGGGGCCGTTTATCCTGGCGTCCATTTTGCGATGCCCGGTGGTGCTGATTTTTGCCCTCTGCCAGCAGGGAAAGCTGACCCTGCACTGCGAGCCGTTTGCCGACCCGCTGCTGCTGCCGCGCGGCGAACGCCAGCAGGCGCTACAGCAGACCGTCGACCGCTATGCGCAGCGGCTGGAGCATTACGCACTCTTGTCGCCGCTCGACTGGTTTAATTTTTTCGATTTCTGGCAGCTGCCAGAGGTCAACGAGAAGGAGTAAAGGGTGCTGACCGATCCCCGCTTTACGGCTGAAGTTGAAATCACCGTTCCGTTCCACGACGTCGATATGATGGGCGTGGTGTGGCACGGCAACTACTTCCGCTACTTTGAGATTGCCCGCGAAGCGCTGCTCAACCAGTTTGATTACGGCTATCGCCAGATGAAAGCGTCCGGCTACGTCTGGCCGGTGGTGGATACCCGGGTGAAATACCGCGACGCGGTGACCTTCGAGCAGCGCATTCGCGTCCGCGCCCACATTGAAGAGGTTGAAAACCGTCTGCGCATCGCCTATCAAATCTTCGACGCGCAAACCGGGAAACGCACCACCACCGGCTACACGATTCAGGTGGCGGTGGAAGAAGCAAGCCGGGAGATGTGCTTTGTCAGCCCGGCCATTCTGTTCGAACGCATGGGGATCGCGCCATGAAATGGATAACGCTACTCGCGCTGCTGGTAAGCCCGCTGGTGAACGCGATCACGCTGGATGAACTGCAACAGCGGTTTGCGGAGCAACCGGTGGTGCGCGCACACTTCGAACAGACCCGCACGATCAAGGATATGCCCCAGCCCCTGCGCTCGCAGGGGGAGATGCTGATCGCCCGTGACAATGGCCTGCTGTGGGATCAAAAAGCGCCGTTCCCGATGACGCTGCTGCTGGATGACAAACGGATGGTGCAGATCGTCAACGGTCAGTCGCCGCAGACCATTACCGCCGACACTAACCCGCAGATGTTCCAGTTCAACCATCTGCTGCGGGCGCTGTTCCAGGCCGACCGCAAGGTGCTAGAAGAGAACTTCCGCGTCGATTTCAAAGAGCTGGGCGAAGGCCGCTGGTCGCTGGTGCTGACGCCCGTCACCACGCCGCTGGACAAGATTTTCTCCACCCTTGATTTGAAGGGCGCGATCTATCTGGAATCCATTCGCCTGAACGATAAGCAGGGCGACACGACGGATATCGCCCTCTCCCGCCACCAACTGACGCCCGCCCGCCTGACCGATGCAGAACGCCAGCGCTTTGCCGCACCGTAACGCCCTGCGCCCGGCGCTGCTGTGGGCCGCGGTATGCCTGATCCTGCTGGGCGTGCTGCTGTCGCTGCTGCCCGGCGCGCGGCTGAACAGCAGCGTGCTCGCCATGCTGCCGAAACAGACGCTCGGCGCGATCCCTCCTGCTCTCAACGACGGATTTATGCAGCGCCTCGACCGCCAGCTCATCTGGCTGGTCAGCCCCGGCAAACAGCCGGACCCGCGCGTGGCGCAGCAGTGGTTAACCCTGCTGCAACGCAGCCAGGCGCTGAGTGTCGTAAAAGGTCCGCTGGATGCCGCCGGGCAACAGGCCTGGGGAGATTTCTTCTGGCAACACCGCAATGGCCTGGTCGATCCGGCCACCCGCGCCCGCCTGCAAAACGGCGGTCAAGCACAGGCCCAGTGGATCCTGTCCCAGCTCTACTCCGCCTTTTCCGGCGTGAGCGGCAAGGAGCTGCAAAACGATCCGCTGATGCTGATGCGCGGCGCGCAGCTCGCGCTGGCGAAAAACAGCCAGAAGATGCAGCTGATGGACGGCTGGCTGGTGACAAAAGATGCGGCCGGGAACTACTGGTATCTGCTGCACGGCGAGCTGGCGGGCTCATCGTTTGATATGCAGCAAACCCACCAGCTGGTGACCACCCTTAACGCGTTGCAGCAGACGCTGAAAAGCCAGTATCCACAGGCGCAGCTGCTCTCGCGCGGGACGGTGTTCTACGGCGATTACGCCAGCCAGCAGGCTAAAAACGATATTTCCACGCTTGGCGTCGCCACGGTGCTCGGGGTGATCCTGCTGATTGTGTCGGTGTTTCGCTCCGTGCGTCCGCTGCTGCTGAGCCTGCTCTCCATTGCCATCGGCGCGCTGGCGGGGACGGTCGTGACGCTGCTGCTGTTCGGTGAACTGCACCTGATGACGCTGGTGATGAGCATGAGCATCATCGGCATCTCGGCGGACTATACGATTTACTACCTCACGGAGCGGATGGTGCACGGCGCGGAACACTCGCCCTGGCAAAGCCTGGCGAAAGTACGTAACGCGCTGCTGCTGGCGCTGCTGACCACCGTCGTGGCGTATCTCTTCATGATGCTGGCCCCCTTCCCCGGCATTCGTCAGATGGCGGTGTTCGCCGCCGCAGGGTTGAGCGCCTCGTGCCTGACGGTAATGTTCTGGCATCCGTGGTTATGTCGGGGCATGCCGGTCCGCCCGGTCCCCCTGAGAGGGATGATGCAGCGCTGGCTGAACGCCTGGCGCGACAGTAAACCCCTCTCTGTCGGGCTGCCGGTAGCGCTGGCGCTGCTCTCCGCCATCGGGATCGCCAGCCTGCGGGTGGATGACGATATCGCCCGGCTTCAGGCGCTGCCGCAGGACATTCTGGCGCAGGAAAAAACCATCACCGCCCTGACCGGGCAAAATGTCGATCAGAAGTGGTTCGTGGTGTACGGCGCGTCGGCTCAGGAAACGCTGGAGCGGCTGGAGGCGTTTACCCCGGCGCTGGCGCAGGCGCAAAAAGCCGGTGAATTAACCCGCTGGCGCACCCTGCCGCTGAACTCGCTGGCGCGGCAGAACAGCGATCTGCATCTTCTGCGTAACGCCGCGCCGACGGTGATGAAAATGCTGCAAAGCACGGGGCTGAAGACCAGTGAACCGAACCTGAACGCCATGCCTGTCAGCGTGGAAGCGTGGCTCGCCAGCCCGGCCAGCGAGGGCTGGCGTTTGCTGTGGCTGACGCTGCCGGACGGCAAAAGCGGTGTGCTGGTCCCGGTCGATGGCGTCAGAAACAGCGCCGCGCTCGGCGAACTGGCCGCCCGCCATCCCGGGGTCGTCTGGGTTGACCGTAAGGCCAGCTTCGACAGCCTGTTTGCGCTCTACCGCTCGCTGCTGACGGGGCTGCTGGGCGTGGCGCTGGCGGTGATTGCCTGCGGCGCGATGCTACGCCTCGGCTGGCGAAAAGGGCTGGTGGCGCTGGTGCCGTCCGTGCTGTCGCTGGGCGGCGGGCTGGCGGCGCTGGCCGTGACGGGCCATCCGGTGAACCTGTTTTCCCTGCTGGCGCTGGTGCTGGTCCTCGGCATTGGCATTAACTACACGCTGTTTTTCAGCAACCCGCGCGGTACGCCGCTGACCTCCATGCTGGCGATTACCCTCGCCATGATGACCACCCTGCTGACGCTGGGGCTGCTGGTGTTCAGCACCACTCAGGCCATCAGCAGCTTTGGCATTGTGCTGGTGAGCGGTATCTTCACCGCGTTCCTGCTCGCCCCGCTGGCGATGCCGTCTAACAAAGAGAACTTACCATGACCCGTTTCATTCGCCTGGCGGCAGTGATGATGGCCCTGTTGCTGGCGGGGTGTAGCCATACGACGAACCGCGATGACGCGCGCCCTCAGGCCTGGCTCCAGCCCGGCACCCGCGTCACGCTGCCCCCGCCGGGCATCGCGCCTGCCATCCGCGCGCAGCAGTTGCTTACCGGCAGTTTTAAAGGCCAGACCCAGTCGCTGCTGGTGATGCTGAACGCCGACGGAGATAAAGTGACGCTTGCCGGCCTCTCTTCCGTCGGGATCCGCCTGTTCCTCGCCACCTACGACGACACCGGGATCCACACCGAGCAGTCGGTTGTGATGCCGCAGCTGCCGCCCGCCAGCCAGGTGCTGGCCGACGTGATGCTGAGCCACTGGCCGCTCAGCGCCTGGCAGCCACAGTTGCCGAAAGGCTGGACGCTGAACGATACTGACACCAGACGCGAACTGCGCAACCCCGAGGGCAAACTGGTCACGGAAATTGTCTACCTGAACCGTAACGGCAGGCGCGATCCGATTAGCATTGTGCAGCACGCTTTTCACTACCACATCACCATTCAATATCTGGGTGACTGAGATGATTTACCTTTCTGCCGTTGGCATGGTCAACGCGCTCGGCAACTCGGCTGATGAAATAGCGGCGAACCTGATCGCTGGTGTGGCCCCCGGGATGCGCCAGCGTGCGGGCTGGCTACAGGGCTTACCCGAGGCCGTGCTGGGGGGCGTGGAGGGTGAACTTCCCCCTGTCCCCGAGTCTTTTTCTGCGCATCGCAGCCGCAACAACCAGCTGCTGCTGGCGGCGCTGGCGCAAATCCGGCCCGCCGTCGATGCGGCCATTGCGCGCGTGGGGCGCGACCGCGTGGCGGTTGTGCTGGGCACCAGCACCTCCGGGCTGGACGAGGGTGATGAGTACGTGCGCCGCGCGCAGAACGGCGAGAGCAGCCCGCAGTGGCAATATCCGCAGCAGGAGCTGGGCGATCCGTCGCGCTTTCTCGCCCGCTGGCTTGCGCTGGACGGCCCGGCGTATACCATCTCAACCGCCTGCTCCTCCAGCGCGCGGGCGATCGTCAGCGGTCGTCGTCTGATTGACGCCGGGCTGGTGGACGTCGCCATCGTCGGCGGGGCCGACAGCCTGAGCCGCATGCCGGTCAACGGCTTCAACAGCCTGGAGTCCTTCTCCCCGACCCTGTGCGAACCGTTTGGCCGCCACCGTCGGGGGATCACCATTGGCGAAGCGGCGGCACTGATGGTGCTGACCCGCGAGCCGGGCGAGGTTGCGCTCCTGGGCGCGGGGGAATCCAGCGATGCGTACCATATTTCCGCCCCGCATCCGCAGGGCGAAGGGGCGATCCGCGCCATCAACCAGGCGCTGAACGAGGCGGGCATGACGGCGGCGGACGTCGGTTATATCAACCTGCACGGCACCGCCACGCCGCTGAACGATCGCATTGAGGCGCAGGTGATCCATGATCTCTTTGGCGACCGCGTGCCGTGCAGCTCCACGAAACATCTTACCGGCCACACGCTGGGCGCAGCGGGGATCACCGAGGCCGCCCTGAGCTGGCTGATCCTGACCCGAGACCTGCCGCTGCCGCCGCAGGATTTTTCCCGCTACGCGCCAGACGACACCCTGCCCGCCTTCGGCCTGCTGCACCAGAGCGCACCGCTGAATAAACCGGCGATCCTGTCAAACTCCTTCGCGTTTGGCGGCAACAACGCCAGCCTTCTGCTGGGGAGGGTATGATGCGCTACTTACCTCCCGGGGATTATCTTCCTCACGACACGCCGATGCTGCTGCTTGAGAGCGTGGAAAGCGTTACCGATGACCGCGCCGTTTGCAGCGTGACGGTGAACGATCGGGGCGTTCTGGCTCCGTTTCTGGACGCGGACGGCAACCTGCCTGGCTGGTTTGCGCTGGAGCTGATGGCCCAGACCGTGGGCGTCTGGTCTGAATGGCACCGGATGCAAAAAGGGCTGCCGCACTGTGCGCTGGGCATGGTGCTGGGCGCGCGCGAGCTGGTATGCGACGCAGGGCATTTTGCCGCAGGCAGCACGCTGACCATCACCATAGAACGTCTGATGCAGGATGAACGCTTTGGCAGCTTCGAGTGCGCCATTCATGCGGATAGTGTCTCCCTCGCCACGGGCCGCGTGAACACCTTCCAGCCGAGCGAGGACGAATTAACCACACTTTTCAACCAGGGAACACCATCATGAGATCCGTACTGGTCACCGGCGCCAGCAAAGGCATTGGCCGCGCTATCGCCCTTCAGCTTGCGGCGGACGGTTTCACCGTCGGCGTGCATTACCATCGTGATGAAGCGGGCGCGCAGGAGACGCTGGAAGCGATTGTCCAGGCAGGCGGCGCGGGCCGTTTGCTCACCTTCGACGTGGGCAACCGCGAGCAGTGCCGCACGGTGCTGGAACAGGAGATCGCTGACCACGGCGCGTGGTATGGCGTGGTCAGTAACGCCGGTATTACCCGCGACGGTGCTTTTCCGGCGCTCAGCGACGATGACTGGGACAGCGTGATCCACACCAATCTCGACAGTTTTTATAACGTCATTCATCCCTGCATTATGCCGATGATCGGCACCCGCAAGGGCGGGCGGATCATCACCCTGTCGTCGGTGTCAGGCATTATGGGCAACCGTGGGCAGGTGAACTACAGCGCGGCGAAAGCCGGGATCATCGGCGCCACCAAAGCGCTCGCCACCGAGCTGGCAAAACGCAAAATCACCGTCAACTGCATCGCGCCGGGGCTGATCGATACCGGCATGATCGAGATGGACGAAGCCGCGCTGCGCGCGGCGATGTCGATGATCCCGATGCAGCGTATGGGCCAGGCCGAGGAGGTCGCCGGACTGGCGAGTTACCTGATGTCGGATAAAGCAGGCTATGTGACGCGTCAGGTGATTTCGATTAACGGAGGCATGCTATGACCCGCCGGGTAGTGATTACGGGCATGGGCGGCGTCACCGCGTTCGGCGAGGACTGGCCGACCATCTCGCGCCGTCTGCGCGAGTATGAAAATGCGGTGCGTACCATGACGGAGTGGCAGGCGTATGACGGCCTGCAAACCCTGCTCGCCGCGCCGATTGAAGATTTCACTCTCCCCTCTCACTATACCCGTAAGCGCATTCGCGCCATGGGCCGCGTGTCGCTGCTCTCTACCCGCGCCACCGAGCTGGCGCTGGAGCAGGCGGGGCTGATCGACGACGCGGTGCTGACCAACGGTCAGACCGGCATCGCCTACGGCTCGTCGACCGGCAGCACCGGGCCGGTCAGCGAGTTTGCCTCTATGCTCACCGAAAAGCACACCCACAACATCACCGGCACCACCTACGTGCAGATGATGCCGCACACCACGGCGGTGAATACCGGGCTGTTCTTTGGCCTGCGCGGACGGGTGATCCCCACCTCGAGCGCCTGTACCTCTGGCAGCCAGGCGATTGGCTACGCCTGGGAAGCGATTCGTCACGGCTACCAGACGGTGATGGTGGCAGGCGGCGCGGAAGAGCTGTGCCCGTCGGAAGCGGCGGTTTTCGATACCCTGTTTGCCACCAGCCAGCGTAACGACGCGCCAAAAACCACGCCGTCGCCGTTTGACGTTCAGCGCGATGGCCTGGTGATTGGCGAAGGGGCGGGCACGCTGGTGCTGGAAGCGCTGGATCACGCCAGAGCGCGCGGAGCGACTATCTATGGCGAGATCGTGGGCTTTGCCACCAACTGCGATGCGGCGCACATCACCCAGCCCCAGCGTGAAACTATGCAGGTGTGTATGGCGCAGTCGCTGGCGATGGCGGGCCTTGGTCCTCAGGAGATTGGCTACATTTCTGCCCACGGCACGGCAACCGATCGCGGGGATATCGCCGAGAGTCAGGCGACCGCGGCCATTTTCGGCGACAGCGTGCCCATCTCATCCTTAAAGAGCTATTTCGGCCATACCCTGGGTGCCTGCGGCGCGCTGGAAGCCTTGCTGAGTCTGCACATGATGCGGGAGGGCTGGTTCACGCCGACGCTCAATTTAAGACAACCGGATGAGCAATGCGGCGCTTTAGATTATATTATGGGGGAAACCCGCCCGATTGATTGCGAATTTATTCAGAGCAATAACTTTGCCTTTGGCGGCATCAATACCTCGATAATCATTAAACGCTGGGCGTAACTATGTACCAGTTTGTACTGGGAAAGATCTCCACCCTTAGCGCGGACCCGCTGGCGTCAACGCTCGCAGACATGGCACCTCAGGGTGCACGACACGCTTCCTGGCTTGCAGGCCGGACGCTGCTCGCCAGAACCTTATCCCCCTCACCGCTTCCCGAGATAATTTACGGCGAGCAGGGAAAACCGGCCTTCGCTAACGGCCATCCTCTGTGGTTTAACCTGAGCCACAGCGGGGACGACATTGCCCTGCTGATGAGCGATGAAGGTGAAGTGGGCTGCGATATCGAAGTGATCCGCCCGCGGGAAAACTGGCAGGCGCTGGCGAATGCCGTTTTCAGCCTCACCGAACATGACGAGCTGGAACGTGAAGCGCCGGAAGAGCAGCTTTCCGCATTCTGGCGCATCTGGACGCGCAAAGAGGCGATCGTCAAACAGCGTGGCGGCAGCGCGTGGCAGATTGTCAGTATTGACAGCACCGCCCAGACCCTCCCGGTCAGTCAGCTACGCTTCGGCTCGCTGAGCCTGGCGGTCTGTACCCCTACGCCTTTCACCTTAACGGCGGAAGCGGTTACTTACTCCGGTATTTCTGCGGCATAAAAATGACCAGCACGCCGAGTATAATCAAGCCGACGCCCGCCAGCCCGCGCCAGGAAAAGTATTCTCCCCAGCCGGGCAGTAAAATTGCAGCACTCCACACCAGGATGTAACTGAGGCTCAGCAAGGCATACGCTTTGCTGAGCGCCATACGATGCAATGCCAGATACCAGCAGCCCATTGAGGCGCAATAGCCTGTCAGCCCCAGCATCAGCGCGCCCGTACCGGGGGCTATATGCCAGAGGGCTGCCCAGAAAGCGTCGCTCATCGGGGGCAGCGTCACCATCGCATGACGCAGCAGCAGCTGCGCCACGCTGACTAACACTACGCTGCATAACGCCCAACACGCACCGTTCACAGGCTTCCTCCCAGCAAAATAACCCCGACGATAATCAACCCGACGCCCAGCCAGTGACGTAGCGGGACAGGCTCATGCCAGACGATTTTTGCCGCCAGCGTTACCCAGACAAAGTTAAGGCTCAGCATGGGGTACGCCACCCCGACGGGCAGATGCTGCAATACCACCAGCCAGGCAACCATCCCGCCACCCAGCATCAGCAGGGCCAGCCCAAGCCACAGGGCGACCTGCTGACCGCCGCCTGCCCGGGTCGCCTGTTTCTGGCACAGTTGACCTGCGCAGCTCAACAGGCTTGCCAGCACCAGCCAGATCCAGGCCATCACTGCGGCAGATATTGCAGGTAAGCCAGACGCCCCTGAATCGTCAGGTTGTCCGGTTTTGGCAGCCCGGCGCGGGCCAGGTCGTCGTTTTTCGACAGCAGGATCACCAGCGACACCGGTCCTTGCTGACGATGCGCTTCAAGCCAGTGCGCGATATCATCTTTGCTCACAAAACGCCCCTTAGCGTCCGGATAATCCAGGCCGTATTTCAGCTCACCGCTCTGCCCATACAAAATGATGTCATTACGCTGAAGCTCCCACGCCAGCCCGGAGGCTATACCAACGTTGTTCGCCAGGACGAATTTACTCATCTGTAATGGCTCGCGAACGGAATCCACCAGCGACTGCGGCTGTTTAGAATCCACTACCCGGTCCGGGATCGCAAAACCCACCAGCAGGGCCAGTCCGGCAGGGCAAAGCGCCGCCAGCCACCAGCGCTGCGGATTTTTAAGGGTAAACCAGCCCACCGAGGCCCAGACCAGAAACGCCACCACGGCACAGAAGACTTTGTACAATTCGACCGGTGTCCAGACCGGATGTTTAGCAAGCCCCCATGGCGATACCACCAGCGCCGCCAGCATGCCAAGCACGCCAAACGCGATATTGATCCCACCGTTAATACGTAACGCTTTTTCGGCGACGGTGCAGGCGTAGCGCGCCATCAGGATCGCCAGCGGCGCTAAGCACGGCAGGATATAGGTCGGCAGCTTGCCTTTGGCGATGCTGAAGAACAGCAGCGGCATCACTATCCAGCCCAGCAGATAAAGCCCCGCCCTCTCGTTTTCTCTGTCTCGCCATCCCAGGCGTAGCGCGCCCGGCAGCATCGCCAGCCACGGCAGACTTCCCGCGATGAGGAACGGCAGATAGTACCAGAACGGCGCTTTATGCTGGGCATCGCTCCGGGCAAAGCGCTGGATATGCTCCACCCAGAAGAAGTAACGCCAGAAATCGGGTTCACGCTGAGCGATTGCCAGCCCCCAGGGCAGGACGATAAGTACGCAGCTGAGGATCGCCAGCCAGCCGAAAACCAGCACCTCCTTCCAGCGTCGTTGCGCAATCACCCACGGCAGCACGCCAATCACCGGTACCGCCAGCGCCAGGAAGCCTTTGGTCATGACGCCCATGCCGCAGGCCAGCCCCAGCAGAATGTAGCCCCCCGCTTTTCCGGCTATCGTTTTCGCCTGCGAAGCCAGCCAGAAGCTGCACATAGCCGCCACCAGCCAGAGGGTGATAATGGGATCCAGCACGGCGTAGGTGCCGATGCCATAGACCAGGAACAGGGTTAAGAAGATCAGGCCGGAGAAGATCGCCACCCGCTTATCCTGCCAGAGACGCCAGGCCAGCCAGATCACCAGCAGCGCCGTCAGCCCGGTGCAGAATATCGCCCCCGCGCGAACGGCAAAATTGGTGTGTCCAAATAGCCATTGCCCGATGCTGTTCACCCAGTAACCGGCAATGGGTTTTTCAAAGTAACGCAGCCCGAGGAAATGCGGGACGACCCAATCGCCGGAGGCCAGCATTTCGCGGCTGATTTCCGCATAGCGCGTTTCATCAGGCTGCCATAACAGGCGAAGGTTGACCGGAAGGAGGTAGTAAACGACAAACAGGGCGAGA
Organism: Enterobacter cloacae complex sp. 302F9; assembly: GCF_050030335.1. Lineage (NCBI taxonomy): Bacteria > Pseudomonadati > Pseudomonadota > Gammaproteobacteria > Enterobacterales > Enterobacteriaceae > Enterobacter > Enterobacter cloacae complex sp. 302F9. The sequence goes on from NZ_JBLGUC010000001.1 coordinate 4,497,587, forward strand.
AGCGTCAGGCCATAGCGGACTGTTTTCATAGTGCCGGGCTCACGGTTTGTTGATAGCCAAGCCAGCCTTCCCGGCCAGCCATTTCACGACGGACGATTTTTCCCAGGGGCAGCGTGCCAGGATCGTCCGGCAACAGCTGGCTTAACGGGCAGAACTGAATGCCCTCCTGCGCCGCCAGCGCAAGCAACGCGTCAAAATCCTGCTGATACGCAATGCCTTCCACTTCGGCATGGATGGTATAAACCGGTGTACCGGCATCGCGGTGCATCGCATCCAGAATGTAACGGTTAAACCTGTCGGCACTCACCTCGCGCCCGACCACTTCATCCCACGTCGGAAGAGTGACCGGAATCTGCACCGTGCCGGTTCGGTTTTCCCCCAGCAGCGGTAAAAACGGTCCGGTGCCCCGGCAATCGCTGTTGTAGCGAAAGGCAAAGTGTTCTTTGGCCTTCACCACGCGCTGGTCGGCCCGCCATCCCGCCACGGCGGAACAGCGCACAGGCTGGCCGGTAATGGCTTCCAGCTCCAGCACGCCGCGCTCAACCTCACGCGCCAGGCGGGGGATATCCCACACGCCCGCCCAGGCCTGCCAGGCATGGTGATCCCAGGCGTGCAGCCCCACTTCATGATGCTGCGCGGCCTTGCAGATGATCGCTTCATTTTCCGCGCCGATGCGCCTGCCGGGCCATGCGGTTCCGGCCAGCAGGATATCCCAGCCGTAGAGCGATGCCGCGCGCGAGCGCAGCATTTTGAACAGAAAGGCCGGTTTAACCAGGCGCCACAGGTGACGCCCCATGTTGTCTGGCCCGACGCTGAAGAAAATGCTGGCACGCACGTCGTGCTTGCTCAGCAACTCCAGCAGCCGCGGCACACCCTCGCGCGTGCCGCGAAAGGTGTCGACGTCAATGCGTAAACCGACCTTTTTCATGATGCCTGTTCCGACAGCTCCACGGTGCGCAGGAAGAAGTCGAGCGTTTCATCAATGGTCTGCTCCATCTTCACCGTCGGCGTCCAGTTCAGGCAGCGCTTCGCATTGCGGATGCTCGGCTTGCGGTGCTCAACGTCCTGATAACCCTTGCCGTAGTAGCTGCTGCTCTCCACTTCGCGGAAACCGGCAAACGGCGGGAACTGGCTGCGCAGCGGGTGACGTTCAAAGCTTGCCAGCAGCATTTCCGCCAGCTCGCGGATGCTCGCTTCGTTGTCCGGGTTACCGATGTTGATGATCTCTCCGTTACAGCGGCCGTCTTTGTTTTCGATGATGCGGAACAGCGCTTCAATACCGTCGCTGATATCGGTGAAGCAACGTTTCTGTTTGCCACCTTCAATCAGCTTAATGGGCGAACCTTCCACCAGGTTGAGGATCAGCTGGGTGATAGCGCGGGAGCTGCCGATACGCGCTGCGTTCAGGTTGTCCAGGCGCGGCCCCATCCAGTTAAACGGGCGGAACAGGGTAAAGCGTAGCCCCTCTTTCTCACCGTATGCCCAGATCACGCGGTCCAGCAGCTGTTTGGAGACGGAGTAGATCCAGCGCTGCTTGTTAATCGGCCCGACCACCAGACTGGAGGTGTCTTCATCGAAGTTATTGTCGGTACACATGCCGTACACTTCCGACGTCGACGGGAAGATGATGCGCTTATCGTATTTCACGCAGTCGCGGATAATCTTCAGGTTCTCTTCGAAATCGAGTTCGAACACGCGCAGCGGGTTACGGGTGTATTCAATCGGGGTGGCAATCGCCACCAGCGGCAGCACCACGTCACATTTTTTGATGTGGTACTCGATCCATTCGGAATGGATGCTGATGTCCCCTTCAACGAAGTGGAAACGGGGATTAGTGAGGAATCGACCGATCGCATCGGATCCGATATCGAGACCGTAGATCTCGTAATTGTCGTCTTCCAGCAGCCGTTCGGTCAGATGGTTACCGATAAACCCGTTCACGCCGAGGATTAAGACGCGCGTGCGGCGTTTGATCGCCACCACCGGCGCGCTGGTGATCAGCGCCCCCGCCACCAGCCCAAGAGACTGCGCCAGCTGCGCCCCCTGCACGTACAGCCCGTTATCCGTTTGTCCGGTGACGATCTCCAGCGCCTGCTCGCCGCAGCTCACAATCAGCGGAGAGACGGAGATGACGGTGCCCGGTTTTGCCGCCGGAATGTCCTCACGCACGCGGGATTTCCAGACGATAAATTTACTGACCCCGGCGAAGCTGTACGCGCCCGGCCACGGGTCGGTCACGGCGCGCACCAGGTTATGCAGCTGACGCGCCGGTTTCGCCCAGTCCAGTCGCCCGTCCTCCGGCGTGCGGCGACCAAAACTGCTTGCCTTGCTTTCGTCCTGCGCGGTTTCGGTAAAAGTCCCCTGACGGATCGTCGGCAGCGCGTCGCGAAGCAGGCTTTGCGCGGCGATGCAGAGCTTGTGGTGCAGCTCCAGCGCCGTTTCATCAGCGCCAATGCCCACTTTCAGCTGTGCCACGATACCGCCCGCATCGGCACGGCGTACCATTTTGTGCAGCGTTACGCCGGTTTCCGTTTCACCGTTAACCAGCGCCCAGTTCAGCGGCGCACGGCCACGGTAGGCAGGCAGCAGCGAGCCGTGCAGGTTAAATGCGCCTTTTGTCGCCACGCTCAGGATGTCGTCGCAAAGCAGATTGCGGTAGTAGAAAGAGAAAATCACGTCCGGCGCGAGTTTCTGAATGCGATCCACCCACAGCGGATGGTTCACATCGTCCGGGGCGTAAACCGGAATACCGTGTTCAGCCGCAATACGCGCCACCGAGCCGAAGAAGTGGTTTTCCCCGGCAACATCCGGATGGGTGAAGATGGCGGTAATGTCGAAGCCTGCGTCCAGCAAGGCTTGCGTGCCCGTGCAACCCATATCGTGATAGGCAAAGACGACGGTTTTCATGGGTGGTTTTCCTCTTGAGATGCCAGGTGCTCCTGACGGACAACACGTTGAATAAAATAGCGCGGACGCGCGCGAACATCGTTGTAAATACGGCCAATGTACTCACCCAGCAGACCCATACCGATGAACTGGGCGCCAATGAACGTGAACAGCACGGCAAACAGCATAAAGACCCCTTCCGCCGCCCACTGGGGACCAAAGACCAGCCGCAGAACGACCAGCAGAACGGAAAGCGCAAACCCGGCCAGCGCGATAACGCTGCCGAACACGCTCAACAGGCGCAGTGGCGTGGTGGTCAGGCAGGTGATCAGGTCGTACATCAGGTTGATGAGACGCATGAAGCTGTATTTTGACTCCCCGTGCTCGCGCTCGGCGTGCAGCACCGGGATCTCCGTCGCTTTACGGGCAAAGGTGTTCGCCAGAATCGGAATGAAGGTGCTGCGCTCGTGGCAGTGCAGCATGGCGTCGACGATGTGGCGGCGATAGGCGCGCAGCATGCAGCCGTAGTCGCCCATCGCTTTACCGGTGGTGCGCTGGATCAGACGGTTGATGGTGCGAGACGCCAGCTTACGGAACAGGCTGTCCTGGCGGTTTTGCCGCACGGTGCCGACCACGTCGTAGCCTTCGTCGGCTTTGGCGACCAGACGCGGGATCTCTTCCGGCGGGTTTTGCAGATCAGCATCCAGGGTAATCACCAGATCGCCCGTCACGTGGCTGAAACCGGCCATGATTGCCGAGTGCTGGCCGTAGTTACGGTTGAGCAGTACGGCAACAATGTGGCTGCCCTCCGCCTGCGCGGCGTCGGTCAGCATCCGCGCGGAATCGTCGCTGCTGCCGTCGTCCACCAGCAGAATTTCATAAGCTTTGCCGAGCGTCTCGCAGGCGGCAGTCGTGCGGCGGATCAGTTCCGGCAGGCTCTCCTGCTCGTTATAGACCGGGATCACCACGGAAACTTTTTGTACAGGCGGCGCACTGAACATATCAATGTCCTGCAAGCTGATGGAGCGCGGTAATGACGCGGGTTGTGTCGTCATGGGTCATGTCCGGGAAAAGAGGGAGAGAACAAAAACGCGCGCTGTTCCATTCGGTGTTCGGCAGCGACACATCAGGGAAACGCTCGCGGTAGTATTTTTGCGTATGTGCCGCACGGAAATGCAGGCCCGTACCGATGCCCTGCTCCTTCAGCGCGGCCATCAGGGCATCGCGCGAGAGGCCGCACCGGGCCTCATCCACGCGAATTATAAACAGGTGCCAGGCGTGCAGATGCGGCCATGACGGAATGCACAGCGGCTGGAAAGGGGTATCCGAGAGTTCAAGCAGGTAGCGGTCGGCAATGTCGCGACGGCGCCTGTTGGCTTCGCCCAGCTTGCCGAGCTGCACCAGCGCCAGCGCGGCGTTGATATCCGCGAGGTTGTATTTAAAACCCGGGGTGATGACCTCGGCCTGCGGCGCGCGGCCATGGGTCTGGCGGTCATAGGCATCAACGCCCAGACCGTGGAACTTCAGGCTACGGATGTTTTGCGCCAGCTGCTCGTCATCCGTCACCACCAGCCCACCTTCGGCGCAGGTCATGTTTTTGATGGCGTGGAAGGAGAATATTGCGGTGCCCCGCCAGCCTACATGACGGCTGTGGTAGTACGTTCCGGCGGCATGGGCCGCGTCTTCAATGACAGGAATACCGTGACGTTCACCGACGGCGCGGATGGCGTCAATATCGCACGGCGCGCCCGCATAATGAACCGGCACAATGGCTTTGGTGCGAGGCGTAACGGCGGCGTCGACCGCTTCAGGCGTCACCATCAGCGTGTCTCTGTCGACGTCGATCATCACCGGTATGGCACCCAGCAGCACGATCATATTCAGCGTCGATACCCAGGTCAGGGAGGGCGTAATCACCTCATCGCCGGGACCAATCCCCATCGCCATCAGGGTGACGTGCATCCCCGCCGTGGCAGAGGAGACGGCAATCGCATGACGGTTTCCCGTCAGCGTACAGAACGCCTCTTCAAGCATCTGATTTTTCGGCCCGGTGGTGATCCAGCCGGAGGTTACTACCTCCTGGACCGCGGCGATTTCCTCCGCGCCCATTGAGGGCCGGGAAAAAGGCAAAAAATCACGCATTATTAATTTCCTTGAGTTATGCATGGCAACTTTTTGATATTAACCAAATGCCGATGCGTTTATTTCAACGAACCATAAACTCATCTCAAGGTAACGTTCATTTCTTAGGGAAAAATTAAGATGGTGATAAAAAGGAGGAATGAATTGATATAAATTTATTATTAAACAATAGGTTAAGTAATTATGAATTATTTATTATGTGATTCCGCTCACCGTATTAAAGTCAATTATCTAAACCAAACATCAACAAATAAAAAAATCCCCGACCATTTCCAATAAATATGAAATGAGTCGGGAACTTTTCTTTTTAGTTAATTGTCGCGCTTATTTTAAATTATCAGGAAAGTTTTTTGGCAACTCGCTGGCCGCGCACGCAATAACGCTGTCGTCATTCGCACCGCAGTCGCGCACGAAGGTGATGGTGGCAAATTCATCAATCACTTCGGTTGGATACGCTGGCCCGGCATCACGGTAGCTATTCATCAGTGGAATGTGATCGTTCTGGAAGCAGACGGTTTTTTCCGGATTATTCATGACCCAGCGCGGGAAGAAGATGGTGCCGTGGAACAGGCTGTCTCCCAGGTTCACGATCAGGCTCACGTCGGTACCGGTTGGCTCCGTCCAGGAAATTTTATAGATGCTCTCCCCAACACGGACAATGTAGGCCTGCTGATCTTTCACCCAACGGTTGCCCACCAGACCACTGTGAATACGGTAGTCCAGGGTGTTTTCGTTTTTAACGTAAATTTCGTAGTTCCAGCCATTATCGTAGGTATATACCAGATGTTTACCGACGAAGCCGCTTAAATCATGTTTATCGAAGGTGCTCATAAGATGTCTCCTTTGTTTTGATGAGACGATCGTACCCCTTCAAAAAATGAATGAATAACGCTATGTTTGAATCAAATTCATCCAAAATTTAGATTAATTATGCACAAGACGACGCTCGAACAATGGGCCTTGCTGGAGAGAGTCATCGAGGCGGGCAGCTTCGCTAAGGCGGCGGAAGAGACCCACCGCAGCCAGTCCTCGGTCAGCTATAACCTGTCGCTTTTGCAGGAACGGCTGGGCGTGGCGCTCCTGATGACAGAGGGACGGCGTGCCGTGCTGACACCGGCGGGTGAGCTGTTGCTGAATCAGGTTAAACCGCTGCTGAAAGCCTTCGCCTATGTTGAAACGCGCGCTGCGACCCTGCGCAGCGGGATGCGAACCCGTATCGACCTGATGGTAGACAGTATTTTTCCGCGCAGCCGGCTGTTCGCGATTTTGCGCCAGTTTCAGCAGCTGTACCCGCAAACGCAGGTGCGGCTTACCGAGGTGCTGGAAAACAGCCGCGCGGATGCGCTCAATGATGAAGCCGACGTGATGGTCTTAACCCGCCGCCAGGACATTACCGGCCTGGGGGAATGGCTGATGAATATCGATTTTGTTGCCGTCGCGCATCACGCTCACCCGCTGTTTGCGCTGGATACACCGCTTAACGACGAGATGCTACGACCGTGGCCGCGCATTCAGATCGCAGACAGCCAGCCCACCGCTCACTCTACCGGGGAGTCGTGGACCTTCTCCACCATCGATGCCGCGATCGAAGCGGTGATGTATCAGGTTGGATACGGCTGGTTACCGGAAGAACGCATTCAGACCCCGCTCCAGCAGGGCATCCTTAAAACGCTGCCGCTCAGCCACGGCGTACGTCGCGCCACGCCGCTGCACCTCATCGTCAAACGCTCCCTCAGCCCGCTGGACGAGCAGGTTGAGACGCTGTTGCGCCTTTTTAAACAGGAGCCGTCATCGTCAACTGCTACGCTTTAAGTTTTGAACCATAAGATGACAAGGAGCGAATGATGAAAATTGATTTAACGGGGAAAGTAGCGCTGGTGACCGCGTCCACCGGCGGTATTGGGTTTGCCATCGCCCGCGGGCTGGCGGAGAGCGGTGCGGAAGTGATCGTGAACGGGCGCAGCGTCGACTCGGTGAACAAAGGCATTCAGGCGCTACAGCAGGTGGTGCCTGGCGTACAGGTCCGTGCCGCCATCGCCGATCTGAGCTCGCAGGAGGGCGTTGACGAACTGCTCAGGGTCGCCTCGCACGTCGATATTCTGGTGAATAACGCCGGGATCTATGGCCAGCAGGATTTTTATTCCACCGACGACGAGACCTGGGAACGCTACTGGCAGACCAACGTGATGTCCGGCGTGCGCCTCTCTCGTGCCCTGCTGCCCGGCATGGTACAAAAGGGCTGGGGTCGGGTAGTGTTTATCTCGTCGGAATCGGCATGCAATATTCCTGCGGATATGATCCACTATGGCGTGACAAAAACCGCCCAGCTCTCGCTGGCGCGCGGTCTGGCGAAGTTCGTGGCAGGCAGTGGCGTGACGGTGAACAGCGTGCTGCCGGGCCCGACAATGTCGGACGGTTTTGCCGCGATGATGAAAGACGAGATCGAAAGAACCGGTAAATCGCTGGAACAGCTGGCGAAAGAGTTCGTGATGGCGAATCGCCCCAGCTCGGTGATCCAGCGCGCCGCCACGGTGGAAGAAGTGGCAAATATGGTGGTATATGTCTGTTCCATGCAGGCCTCCGCGACTTCCGGCGCGGCGCTGCGCGTTGACGGCGGCGTGGTGGATGACATTGTTTGACCCGTCAGGCCACAGGTTCAGGAAAAAATGCGACCTGATATAAGGACTGTGAAGGTAAAGCAGGTAAACTAGTGAACAGAATGTGTATTTCAGCTAAGACGTATTTATGACCAATATGATTGCCGACGAAGCCGTGGCGAAGTCCAGCGTGCTCTCTGTCTTTGACTTTGATGGTACGTTGACGCACCACGACAGTTTTATCCCGTTCCTGCGCTTTGCCTTTGGCAAGCGCTACTTTGCTGGCCGACTGGTGCGCATGGCCCTGCCTACGCTGCACTGTGTGCGCCGCAAGCTGACGCGAGATGAGCTGAAAGAGGTGTTGATCAAAACCTTCCTGACGGGGGTGGATGAGCACTGGTTACGTCAGCAGGCGGAAGCCTTCTGTGAAAAATACTGGAACAAGCTGATGCGCCCGGAAGGTGTGCTGGCCGTCGCCAACGAGGTCAATTCCGGTGCGGAAGTGACGATTTGCTCTGCTTCCCCGGCGCTGGTATTGCAGCCGTGGGCCGATAAGCTCGGCATTAAGCTGATTGGCACGCAGCTGGAAGTGAAAGACGGCAAGCTGACCGGGCGGATCACCGGCCACAACTGCCGTTGTGCCCAGAAGGTGGCGAGGCTGGAGAAGGTGTATGGGGATTTGAACGCGTATCACCTGCGCGCCTGGGGCGACACGCGTGGCGACCACGAGTTGCTGGCGGCGGCGCAGGATCCGCACTGGCGGCATTTTCATCATCCGAGCAAGCGCCGAAATTCACCAATTAAGGGTTAGGTGCGGCCCGGTGCCCTCACCCCGGCCCTCTCCCACAGGGAGAGGGAGAAAAGCGGTACATCAGGCCTCACGTTTTCCCGGGAACATCACGCTCGCAATAATCCCCAGCGCCAGTACCCCCAGCACCACAAACAGGCTTGCCGTGGCGCCGATGTTATAACCGTGATGCCAGAAGTGGTCGGTCGCATTCAGCCCCAGCTTGAACGCCACGAAGAACAGCAGTAACACTACCGCTTTCTCCAGATGCACCAGATACTGCTTCAGCGCTTCCAGCACGAAGTAGAGGGTACGCAGGCCGAGGATCGCGAACATCATGGCGCTGTAGATGATCAGCGGCTCACGGCTGACGGCAATGATTGCGGGTACGGAATCGAAGGCGAACATCACGTCGGACAGCTCCACCACCGCGACGCAGAGCAGCAGCGGCGTCGCGTAGCGCTTCGCCTTCTTCACGCGGCCTACCATCACATCCTTGTTTTCAGGTTTCTCCAGTTCGGCATCCACCTCTTTCTGGGTCAGGATAAACGCATGGCTGCTGATTTTTGGCCACACCGGGTAGAAGCGTTTCACCAGGCGGTACGCCAGATGGTTGGAGTAATCTTCTACTTCATCGCTCTCTTCATTGCGTTTCAGCATCATCACCGCCGTCCAGCCGACGACCAGCGCAAAAATGACCTCAACATACGGTCCCAGGCTGAGCAGGCTGGTGCCAATGGCAACAAAAATACCACGGAACACAATCGCCCCGAGCACGCCCCAGTAGAGCACGCGGTGACGATATCTATCCGGCACGCCGAACCAGGCGAAGATCGCCATCATCACAAACAGGTTGTCGACGGAGAGCACCTCTTCCAGCGCATAGCCGGTCAGGAACAGACTGGCCATCTCCGCGCCGTGGTGCACGTATAAGAATCCGGCGAAGGCCATCGCCATCATGACCCAGAAGATGGACCACATGACCGCGCTTTTCAGCGAGATCGGTTTATCGTGACGGTGCATGAAGAGGTCGATAAACATCGCCCCAACGGCCATCACCACGAAGACAACAACGGTTTCCGTCGGGAAACCGAGATGAGCAGCAGACATAGACAACCCTTTTAAGAAGACAAAACACCATGCACACAATAAAAAGCGTGGACCCGATAAGGACGCAGCACGCTAAAAAAATAAATATTAACCGTTCTTTTCAGCGAGTGCCTGCGCGCATGCCCAGGCACTGGCCCACGCCCACTGGAAGTTATACCCGCCGAGCCAGCCGGTCACGTCCATCACTTCACCAATGAAATAAAGGCCCGGCACGTTGCGGGCTTCCATCGTGCGGGATGATAGTTCGTTTGTATCCACGCCGCCCAGCGTCACTTCCGCCGTGCGGTAACCTTCGGTGCCGTTTGGCTGTACGCGCCAGTTCGTCAGCGTCTCCACCAGCGTTTCCTGCTCGCGGCTGTTGAGCTGCTTGAGCGCGACATCCGGAATTTGCCCTAACACCTGCAAGCACTCCACGAGACGCTTCGGCAGCTGCATCGCCAGGGTATTTTTCAGGCTTTGATTCGGGTGCGCGGCGCGTTGCTCGTTGAGGAAGGCGTCCAGATCGCAGTCCGGCACCAGGTTTACGGAGACAAACTCCCCCGGCTGCCAGTAGCTGGAGATCTGCAATACCGCCGGGCCCGAGAGTCCGCGATGGGTAAAGAGCAGATTTTCGCGGAACACCGTGCCGTCTTCGGCCGTAATGACCGACGGCACAGACACGCCGGAGAGCGTCTGAAGCTGTTCCAGCAGGGGCTTATGCAGCGTGAACGGTACCAGCCCGGCGCGGGTGGGCAGTACCTTCAGGCCAAACTGCTCGGCAATTTTATAGCCGAACGGTGAGGCGCCCAGACCCGGCATCGAGAGGCCGCCGCTGGCGATCACCAGGTTATCGGCGCTGACGGTTTCACCGTTGAGTTGCAGCGTGTAGCCCTGCTCGTCACGGGCGACGTCCAGCACTTCGGTGCGCAGGCGCATAACTACGCCGCCTTTCTCGCACTCGGCCACCAGCATATCGACAATTTGCTGCGCGGAGTCGTCGCAGAACAGCTGCCCCAGCGTCTTCTCATGCCACGCGATACCGTGTTTACCCACCAGCTCGATAAAATCCCAATGGGTGTAGCGCGCCAGCGCAGATTTGCAAAAATGACGGTTCTGGCTCAAATAGGCCGCAGGCTCGACATAAAGATTAGTAAAGTTGCATCGCCCGCCGCCAGACATCAGGATCTTGCGGCCAGGCTTTTTTCCGTTATCCAGCAGCAGCACGCGACGACCCGCTTGTCCGGCCATCGCCGCACAAAACATACCCGCCGCACCGGCGCCAATTACTACGGCATCAAACCTTTCCACGTCAAAATCCTCTTCGTTAACTGCCGCGGATTGTAAAGTTTCCTCAGTGGTCGCACCAGCGTAAAAAGATATTACAAAGCCATTTCATTGATATTTAAAGATTATCCTTTCAGGCACATTTCTCAAATCAGGTGGTATGTCAAAAAAAGTCTATATTTCACTTTGCCCGTTGCGCATTTGTCCTGGATAATGCGCCGCGTTCATGTCCTCAAAATGGCGTAACGTCCTATGCTACATTTGTTTGCCGGCCTGGATTTACATACCGGGCTTTTATTATTGCTTGCTCTGGTTTTTGTGCTGTTTTACGAAGCGATCAACGGCTTCCACGACACTGCAAACGCAGTAGCAACGGTTATCTACACTCGCGCAATGCGATCGCAGCTTGCGGTCGTGATGGCGGCGGTATTTAACTTTTTTGGTGTCCTCCTGGGCGGACTGAGCGTTGCGTATGCCATTGTGCATATGCTGCCAACGGATCTGCTGCTTAACGTGAGTTCCGGTCATGGCCTGGCCATGGTGTTCTCAATGCTGCTTGCTGCGATTATCTGGAACCTCGGTACCTGGTATTTCGGCCTGCCGGCATCCAGCTCTCACACCCTCATCGGCGCGATTATCGGTATCGGGTTAACCAATGCCCTGATGACCGGGACCTCCGTCGTTGATGCGCTGAATATCCCGAAAGTTCTCGGTATTTTCGGCTCTCTGATCATCTCCCCTATCGTCGGTCTGGTGGTGGCGGGTGGCTTGATTTTCATCCTGCGTCGCTACTGGAGCAACACGAAAAAACGTGCGCGTATCCATCTGACGCCAGCAGAGCGTGAGAAGAAAGACGGCAAGAAAAAGCCGCCGTTCTGGACGCGTATCGCGCTGATCATTTCCGCTATCGGCGTCGCCTTCTCTCATGGCGCGAACGATGGTCAGAAAGGTATCGGCCTGGTGATGCTGGTTCTGATTGGCGTCGCACCGGCGGGCTTCGTGGTTAACATGAACGCCTCCGGTTACGAAATCACCCGTACCCGTGATGCGGTAAACAACGTTGAGACTTACTTCCAGCAGCATCCTGATTTGCTGAAGAAAGCGACCGGCGTGGACCAGCTGATTCCTTCTCCGGAGTCAGGCGCAACGACGGCACCGGGCGAGTTCCATTGCCATCCGGCAAACGCGATTAACGCGCTGGAACGTGCGAAAGGCATGCTGGCCGATATCGAAAGCTATGACAAACTGGCTGTTGAACAGCGTGGTCAACTGCGTCGCATCATGCTCTGTATCTCCGACGTGACCGATAAAGTCGCGAAGCTGCCAGAGGTTAATGCTGACGACCAACGTCTGCTGAAGAAACTGAAAGGCGATATGCTCAACACCATTGAGTACGCGCCAATCTGGATCATCATGGCGGTCGCACTGGCGCTGGGTATCGGTACGATGATTGGCTGGCGTCGTGTGGCGACCACCATCGGTGAGAAGATCGGTAAGAAAGGCATGACCTATGCGCAGGGTATGTCCGCGCAGATGACGGCAGCGGTATCTATCGGTCTGGCGAGCTACACCGGTATGCCAGTCTCAACCACCCACGTACTCTCTTCGTCCGTGGCAGGTACCATGATTGTTGACGGCGGCGGTTTGCAGCGTAAAACCGTGACCAACATCCTGATGGCCTGGGTGTTCACCCTCCCGGCGTCCATCCTGCTGTCTGGCGGTCTGTACTGGATTTCGCTGAAGCTGATTTAATTGGCTGAAGGCGACAAAAAAGCGGGTCAGGAAACTGGCCCGCTTTTTTTATGCTCAGTGCCAAATCATCAGCGCAATCATACTCACCACAACCAGGCCACACAGGGCGCTGGTCAAAATGAACTGACGACGCAGGCGCTCGCAGCGACGGATAAACTCTTCATCGTGGTGATCGCGGTAGCGTTGGTAGTAGATATACCCCACCAGACGCATCTGCTTGCTGGGCTGTCCGTGCGAGGTGAAGAACCCTCCACCGTCCACATACTGATAAAGCAACGGATCGCAACCACGAAGTACCACTAACAGCGCACGTAACGATGAGAAGTAGCGCGCCATATTCACTATGCAAACCACGCATAACGCCCAAAACAATGCGACGGTGCTAATCATACATCCTCCCCGGCGTCCGCCCACGAAGCAAGGCTCCTGAGCTACCGCACCCCAATGCCCTGACAGACAGTTCAGTGAAAGAATGACCAAAAGTCGATCCGGTTCGCGTTTTAATATCCGAACGGCTCATTAAATAGTGTAGGAGATCCGTTAATTTTTTTGCCACAAGGTTAATCGTTATCAACACCAAAGCTTGAAAAATATGTTTAACTGGGCCGTAATGAAAGCATCAGACGACGGCTTTCCCATTTAGTCATCGATAACTTAAGGAAGGAGTAACACTATGGCTTACAAACACATTCTCATCGCGGTAGACCTCTCCCCGGAGAGTAAAGTGCTGGTTGATAAAGCAGTATCCATGGCACGTCCCTACAACGCGAAAGTTTCGCTGATTCACGTTGATGTGAATTACTCCGACCTCTACACCGGTCTGATCGACGTGAATCTCGGCGATATGCAGAAACGCATCTCCGAAGAGACTCACCACGCGCTGAGCGAGCTTTCTACCAACGCGGGCTATCCAATCACTGAAACCTTAAGCGGTAGTGGCGATCTGGGCCAGGTGCTGGTTGATGCGATTAAGAAATACGATATGGACCTGGTGGTATGCGGTCATCACCAGGACTTCTGGAGCAAGCTGATGTCTTCCGCGCGCCAGCTGATTAACACCGTACACGTGGATATGCTGATTGTTCCACTGCGTGACGAAGAAGACGAGTAAGTGCAAAAAAGCCCGGTGGCGCTAACGCTTACCGGGCCTACAAGCGGCACTGAATGTAGGCCGGGTAAGGCGAAGCCGCCACCCGGCTTTTTTATTCTGGCGTTCCCGAATAAATATCAAACCGATGCCCTTTCGTGGTCACCGCGTTAGTGGTCGCAACGTCCGCCAGCGGCGGCGCATAGTCCGGCCGCTTCACCACCACCCGCTTCGTCGCCAGCTGACGAGCCGGCTCCAGCAGGCCATCGGCATCTAAATCTGGCCCCACCAGAGACTGAAACACCCGCATCTCTTTCTTAACCAGCGCGCTTTTCTGCTTATGCGGGAACATGGGGTCGAGATAGACTACCTGCGGGCGCGGGGTGATATCGGTCAGCGCCGTCAGGCTGGAGGCATGAATAAGTTGCAAACGTTCCTGCAACCACGGGCCGATTTCCGGGTCCGCGTAGCCCCGCGTCAGCCCGTCGTCGAGCAGCGCGGCGACAACCGGATTACGCTCCAGCATCCGCACCCGACAGCCGACAGACGCCAGCACAAAGGCATCGCGCCCCAGCCCCGCCGTGGCATCCACCACGTCCGGCAGATAGCTGCCTTTAATGCCGACCGCTTTGGACACCGCTTCACCGCGACCGCCGCCAAACTTACGCCGGTGCGCCATCGCGCCGCCGACAAAATCGACAAAAATCCCGCCAAGCTTTGGCTCATCGAGCTTGCGCAGCTCCAGATGTTCCGGCGTCATCACCAGCGCCATCAGGTTGTCTTCATCATGTTCCAGCCCCCAGCGGGCCGCCAGAACAGATAAGGCGCCGTCCCCGGCGCCTGTTTCATCTACTAAGCAGATCTTCACGTAGCAATCAGCCTTTGATTCCGTAATGCTCCAGCATCGCATCCAGCTGCGGCTCGCGGCCACGGAAGCGTTTGAACAGCTCCATAGGCTCTTCTGAACCGCCGCGCGTCAGGATGTTATCAAGGAACGACTGACCGGTTTCGCGGTTGAAAATCCCCTCTTCTTCGAAGCGCGAGAAGGCATCTGCCGCCAGCACGTCGGCCCACAGGTAGCTGTAGTAGCCTGCGGCGTACCCGCCTGCGAAGATATGGCTGAACGCGTGCGGGAAGCGTCCCCAGGTCGGGCCTGGAATAACCGCGACCTGCTTTTTAATCTCAGCCAGGGTTTCGAGGATTTTCGCCCCCTGCTCCGGGCTGAACTCGGCGTGCAGGCGGAAGTCGAACAGGCCGAACTCCAGCTGACGCAGGATGAACATCGCCGCCTGGTAGTTTTTCGCCGCCAGCATTTTATCCAGCAGTTCTTTCGGCAGCGGTTCGCCCGTTTCGTAATGGCCGGAGATAAATGCCAGCGCGTCCGGCTCCCAGCACCAGTTTTCCATAAACTGGCTTGGCAGCTCGACCGCATCCCATGGCACACCGCTGATACCGGCGACGCCAGCGGTTTCGATGCGGGTCAGCATGTGGTGCAGGCCGTGACCGAACTCGTGGAACAGGGTGATCACTTCATCGTGGGTAAACAGCGCAGGTTTGCCGCTCACCGGGCGGTTGAAGTTACAGGTCAGGTAGGCGACCGGTTTTTGCAGGGAACCATCCGCTTTACGCATCTGGCCCACGCAGTCGTCCATCCACGCCCCGCCACGTTTGTTTTCTCGCGCGTAAAGATCCAGATAGAAGCTGCCGCGCAGCTCGTTTTTCTCGTCATACAGCTCGAAGAAGCGCACGTCCGGATGCCAGACGTCGATGTCGGTACGCTCTTTCGCGGTAATGCCGTAGATGCGTTTCACCACCTCGAACAGGCCGTTAACGGCTTTGTTTTCCGGGAAGTACGGACGCAGCTGTTCGTCGCTGATGCTGTAGAGGTGCTGTTTCTGTTTTTCGCTGTAGTACGCGATATCCCACGGCTGAAGCTCGTCCACGCCGAACTCCGCTTTCGCAAAGGCGCGCAGCTGAGCCAGTTCTTTTTCACCCTGAGGACGGGCGCGTTTCGCCAGATCGGTCAGGAAGTCGAGCACCTGCTGTGGGTTCTCAGCCATTTTGGTGGCGAGGGATTTATCCGCGTAGCTGTCGAAGCCCAGCAGCTGTGCCAGTTCGTGGCGCAGGGCGAGGATCTCCGCCATCACCGGGCTGTTATCCCACTTACCGGCATTCGGCCCCTGATCGGAGGCGCGGGTGCTGTAGGCGCGGTACATCTCTTCGCGCAGGGCCTGGTTGTCGCAGTAGGTCATCACCGGCAGATAGCTTGGGATATCCAGCGTTAACAGGAAGCCTTCCAGCTCTTTCGCTTCGGCCTGGGCTTTTGCCGCCGCCAGCGCGCTTTCCGGCATACCCGCCAGTTCAGATTCATCGGTAATCAGCTTCGTCCAGCCCATGGTGGCGTCGAGGACGTTGTTGCTGTACTGGTTGCCCAGCTCGGACAGGCGCGCGGCGATTTCGCCGTAGCGAACCTGTTTTTCTTTTGGCAGGCCAATCCCGGACAGTTCGAAATCACGCAGGGCGTTATCGACCGATTTTTTCTGCGCCGTGTTCAGTTCGGCATAGTGGTCGCCGTCGCGCAGGTCGCGGTAGGCTTTGTAGAGCCCCTCATGCTGACCGACCCAGGTGCTGTACTCAGAGAGCAGCGGCAGGGTCTGTTCGTAGGCCTCACGCAGCTCCGGGCTGTTTTTCACCGAGTTCAGGTGACTCACCGGGGAGAAGATACGCCCCAGCACGTCGTCCACTTCGGCCAGCGGCTGACACAGATTTTCCCAGGTGTACGGCGCGCCCTGCGCGACCACGTTTTCTACCGCCGCACGGCAGTTGTTCAGCGACTGGGTAACGGCCGGAACCACATGCTCAGGGAGGATTTTAGAAAACGGTGGCAACGAAAAAGGCGTCAGTAATGGATTGGTCATAAACGCTGTCCTGTTGAAAGAGATGAATGAAGCGCGCATCCGGCGCTGTGCATATTGTTCAGTAATGGGGTTAAGTGTAGAGGATTTCAATAGCCGCGCTTACCGGGCCTGCGGGTAATCTGTGCCGTTCTGCTGTAAACTGTGGCAAATCGTCAATTCAGCGGAATATCATTACCCATGCTCAGTTATCGCCACAGCTTCCACGCAGGCAACCACGCCGACGTCCTCAAACATACCGTTCAGAGCCTGATCATCGAATCGCTTAAAGAAAAGGATAAACCGTTCCTTTATCTGGACACCCACGCGGGCGCGGGCCGTTATCAGCTGAGCGGCGAGCATGCCGAGCGTACCGGTGAATATCTGGAAGGGATTGCGCGTATCTGGCAGCAGGACGATCTGCCTGCCGAGCTGGAGCCGTACATTGGCGTGGTGAATCACTTCAACCGCAACGGCCAACTGCGTTACTACCCGGGTTCACCACTGATTGCCCGCCAGCTGCTGCGTGAGCAGGACAGCCTTCAGCTGACAGAGCTGCACCCGAGCGACTTCCCGCTGCTGCGTTCTGAGTTTCAGAAAGATAACCGCGCCCGCATGGACAAAGCCGATGGCTACCAGCAGCTGAAAGCCAAACTGCCGCCGGTTTCCCGTCGCGGCCTGGTGCTGATCGACCCGCCGTACGAAATCAAAACCGACTATCAGGCGGTGGTGACCGGCATTAACGAAGGTTACAAACGCTTTGCGACCGGCACCTATGCCCTGTGGTATCCGGTAGTGCTGCGCGCGCAAATTAAACGCATGATCAAAGACCTCGAAGCGACCGGCATTCGTAAAATCCTGCAAATTGAGCTGGCGGTGCGCCCTGACAGCGACCAGCGCGGCATGACCGCGTCCGGCATGATCGTCATTAACCCGCCGTGGAAGCTCGAAGCACAGATGAACAACGTGCTGCCGTGGCTGCACAAAACGCTGGTGCCAGCCGGTACGGGTCACGCCACCGTGAGCTGGATCGTGCCGGAGTAATCGCAGCCATCGGTGGAAACTATTGATTTCAGGTATACAATCGCGGCAATTCACGATTAAGGACAACGCTATGACTAAGCATTATGACTACATCGCAATCGGCGGCGGCAGCGGCGGCATCGCCTCCATCAACCGTGCGGCCATGTACGGCCAGAAGTGTGCGCTGATTGAAGCCAAAGAACTCGGCGGCACCTGCGTGAACGTGGGTTGTGTACCGAAGAAAGTGATGTGGCATGCCGCGCAAATCCGTGAAGCTATCCATATGTATGGTCCGGACTACGGCTTTGACACCACCATCAACCACTTCGACTGGGATAAACTGATCGCCAGCCGTACCGCCTACATCGACCGTATTCACACCTCGTACGATAACGTGCTGGGCAAGAATAACGTCGACGTGATCCGCGGCTTCGCCCGTTTCGTGGATGCGAAGACGATCGAAGTGAACGGCGAGACGATCACCGCCGATCACATCCTGATCGCCACCGGCGGCCGTCCGAGCCACCCGAACATTCCGGGCGCGGAATACGGTATCGACTCCGACGGTTTCTTCGAGCTGCCTGCTCTGCCAGAACGCGTTGCCATTGTGGGCGCAGGTTACATCGCGGTTGAGCTGGCCGGCGTGATTAACGGCCTGGGAGCGGAAGCGCACCTGTTCGTGCGTAAACACGCGCCGCTGCGCAGCTTTGACCCGCTGATCGTCGACACGCTGGTCGAGGTGATGAACGCCGAAGGCCCAACCCTGCACACCAACGCCGTGCCAAAAGCGGTGGTGAAAAATGCGGACGGTAGCCTGACTCTGGAGCTGGAAGATGGTCGCAGCCAGACCGTTGATTGCCTGATCTGGGCGATTGGTCGTGAACCGGCCACCGACAACTTCAACCTGGCCGCAACCGGGGTGGAAACCAATGAAAAAGGCTACATTGTCGTTGATAAGTTCCAGAACACCAGCGTACCGGGCATTTATGCCGTCGGTGATAACACCGGCGCCGTAGAGCTGACGCCGGTTGCCGTGGCGGCGGGGCGTCGTCTTTCCGAGCGTCTGTTTAATAACAAGCCGGACGAACATCTGGACTACAGCAACATCCCGACCGTGGTCTTCAGCCACCCGCCAATCGGTACCGTCGGCTTAACCGAGCCGCAGGCGCGTGAGCAGTACGGCGATGACCAGGTGAAAGTGTATAAATCGGCGTTTACCGCGATGTATACCGCGGTCACCTCGCACCGTCAGCCATGCCGCATGAAGCTGGTCTGCGTGGGCCCGGAGGAGAAGATCGTCGGCATCCACGGCATTGGTTTCGGCATGGACGAGATCCTGCAAGGCTTCGCGGTGGCACTGAAGATGGGCGCAACGAAGAAAGACTTCGATAACACCGTGGCGATCCACCCGACTGCGGCGGAAGAGTTTGTGACTATGCGCTGATCCGTCTGATCCGCAACAAAACCGGCCAGCTGGCCGGTTTTTTTATGCCCTGGGCAGGTAAACCCAACGGCTGTACAAACGGTAACAAAATAACCCGCTTCCCGCGGTGGAATTAACTAATCTTAGAAAGCGCTACGCGTTCGCCTGTTACTACGGAAAAAGATTAGAGATATGAAAATGCACGTAAAGATCACCGCAAAACTGATGGCCAAAATGCACCTTGTTCTCGCGCTGGTATGGGCGATACTGACGATTCCTACCCTGCTGTGGTGGAAAAACAGCATTCTGTGGGTGTCGTTAATGAGCATTTACGCCATCGTGATTTCCCATCTGGCTGCGTACAGCGCCGCCCATGCGGAAAAAGCGGCCAGCAAGGCGATGGATAAAAGCGAAGGCGCCAGCCAGAAAGCCAATCAAACCACCAACAGCCTTCAGGGCGATGCACGTCAGGCACACTAATCCGTGCGTATATGCAGAATACCGAATGCTCTGAATTTTATTCCTGCTCTGTTTCCAAAGATTCTGATTTAATAATTTCATAATCAAAGGGATATCTGATTTTCAGCGTGTTTAAATCCATTTTGAAAGCGTGATCTACCGCACACTTCGCACCGCATTAACCGAAGCGAATGTCTACGCTTTAAAGATAGCCGGGAAAAACCCGTATTGGTTACGACAAAAACCGGAGGTCCTGAACACCATGTTCAACCAGAAACTACAGACTGCCGAGGATATCGAGTTCGAGATTGCAGAAGAGCTGCGCTACGAAACCGATCCCTGTGAGTTAAAACTGGATGAGATGATCGAGGCAGAGCCGGAACCGGAAATGATTGAAGGACTGCCGGCGTCCGATGCCCTTACGCCCGCAGACCGCTACCTTGAACTGTTTGAACACGTCCAGTCGTCGCGGCTGTTTGCGGACAGCAAAACCTTTCCCGACTGCGCGCCGAAGATGGATCCGCTGGATATTTTGATCCGCTATCGCAAGGTGCGTCGTCACCGTGATTTTGACCTGGCGCGCTTTGTGGAGAATCACTTCTGGCTGCCGGAGGACTACAGCAAAGAGTACGTCTCTGACCCCGGCCTGTCCCTGAAAGAACATATTGATAATCTGTGGCCGGTGCTGACGCGCGAACCGCAGGATCACATCCCGTGGTCGTCGCTGCTGGCGCTGCCGCAGGCCTATATTGTGCCCGGCGGGCGATTCAGTGAGACCTACTACTGGGACTCTTACTTCTCCATGCTGGGGCTTGCTGAAAGCGGTCGTAACGATCTGCTGAAATGTATGGCCGATAACTTCGCCTGGCTGATTGAGCGCTACGGCCATATCCCGAACGGCAACCGTACCTACTATCTCAGCCGCTCACAGCCGCCCGTTTTTGCCCTGATGGTGGAGCTGTTTGAAGAGGACGGCGTGCGCGGGGCGAAGCGCTATCTTGAGCATCTTAAGATGGAGTACGCCTTCTGGATGGACGGGGCGGAATCGCTGCTGCTCAATCAGGCCTATCGCAGTGCGGTACGCATGCCGGATGGCTCATTGCTCAACCGCTACTGGGACGATCGCGACACGCCGCGAGATGAATCGTGGATTGAGGATGTGGAAACCGCCCGTCATTCCGGTCGTCCGCCGAACGAGGTGTATCGCGACCTGCGCGCCGGGGCAGCCTCAGGATGGGATTACTCATCCCGCTGGCTGCGCGATCCTGCGCGGCTGGCCAGCATCCGCACGACACAATTTATCCCCATTGATTTGAACGCATTCCTGTTCAAACTGGAGAGCGCTATCGCCAATATCTCCGCGTCGAAAGGGGATAAAGAGACGGCTGATCTGTTCCGCCAGAAAGCCAGCGACCGGCGCGCGGCGGTGAACCGCTATCTGTGGGACGAAGAGAACGGCTGTTATCGTGATTACGACTGGCGGCGTGAAGCCCTGGCGCTGTTCTCTGCGGCCAGCATTGTGCCGCTGTATGTGGGCATGGCGACGCATGAGCAGGCTGAACGGCTGTCCGATGCCGTTAAAGCCCGTCTGCTCACGCCGGGCGGTATTCTCGCCACCGAATATGAAACCGGGGAGCAGTGGGATAAGCCGAACGGCTGGGCGCCGCTCCAGTGGATGGCGATCCAGGGGTTCAAGCAGTACGGCAACGACTCGCTGGGAGATGAGATCGCCTGGAGCTGGCTGCACACGGTGAACCATTACTACAAAACCCATCATAAGCTGATTGAGAAGTACCACATCGCCAGCAGCACGCCACGCGAAGGTGGCGGGGGTGAGTATCCGTTGCAGGATGGCTTCGGCTGGACGAATGGCGTGGTGCGGCGGTTGATTGGGCTGTATGGGGAGCCCTGAGCCTCACCCCTCACCCTGCCCCTCTCCCCTGAGGGGCAGGGTGAGGGGGAAAAATAATCAGCGGATCACCTCATAAATGGCAGTCTGGATGGACTGCCATTTTTTTGTGCTGGCATCGGGCTGCGTCTTCGCGCGGCGCGTTGCCATATCGGCGTCGTGCTGCTGGCGTTTCACCACCGCGGGAACGGTACAGAATGCTTTCAGGTACTGCTTACGCATAGGCGTCAGCGATTCGCCGTTCGCCATCGCATGGCTAAGCGTATTAATAAAGCGTCGGCAGGGCTTTTGCTCTGTCATTTGCAGGCGGTAGCGCAACATTACTTCCAGTACATCGTCGTAGCCTGCCGACAACGCCTCCTCCGTCCATGACATTTTCCAGTCCATCCCGCCCTGCAAAAACAGGAGCGCCACGCGGGTGTCATTGCGATTGATGGCCGAGCGGAAATTATTCTCATCCCAGGTAACACCCATGCGGGTTAACGTCTCGCGTGAGGAAGGCGTTTCGCGCATCTCCTGCACCTGCGCGGGAGATACCGTACTGGCCACAGCCGGCTGCGGTTTACTGCTGGTCACCAGCCAGAATCCCCCCACGACAATCGCGATAACCATCACGCCAACCGCTCCCCACAGCACGCCGGAAATCAGCTGTTCGCGCTGCTCTGGCGTACTCGCGGTGCGCTGAGTCGGTTTTTCTATGCTGTCGCGCACTTCAAAAAGATCGCCGCCTGTGGTGCGGTCCATTTTTTGCGCCTTTTCCCAGAACGCGTGCAGCTCGCTTTCGTCCACCGCCATCAGCGCCGCCGGGTTAACGCGTGTCCGCCCTTCCTCAAACGCGCGCTGAACGGAGCGGGTGATCTGCGTGTAATAGCAGTCGAGCAGCTGGATTTGCGCCCCGCTTAACGGCTGCTGCACGGTGATGCTGTTGCGGATTTGTCGAATATCTTCGAGGAAGGTTTGCAGGGTTTTGCGGGGCTCTACCAGCAGCGTCAGCATGTCCGGAGCGTTAAACAGCGGCGCGTAGTAGCGGCTAAATTCTTTTTTATCCACCAGCAGCTGGGCCAGTTCGCTGAACAACATGCCGCTCAGAACATCATTAATCTCACCGTTTTTCAGCCAGCGACGCACGCGTTCAGCGTTAAACAAGGTCTTAAGATGATTATTCAGCCGCACCGGATCGGGCCACGCCTGCTGTATCAGTCCTTTAATCATCAGCTCAATGGCACGCACCTGTTTCTGCGCCTGAAGCTGGCTCTCCTTCTCTGGCACCCTCCCGGTTTCGTAGGTCAGGAGGGGCTGTTGCAGACGCAGATATTCAAGGGAGGTGACGAAGCGCATCGCCGCAATCAGCTGATTTTCGCTGACATCCTGCCCGCTTTCATACTGGGGAACACGCTGCTGAAGCAAGCGTAATTGCAGCGTAAAGGCCGTCATTTCCGCATCATTCAGATTCAGCTTCCTGACTACGGCGCCCCACCCGCCCAGCCCCAGGCGGGCGCTATCCAGTTGCTCCAGAAACCAGCGTGGATCTTTTCCTTCAGAAACATGTACATTCAACAGAAGTAAAATTTCAACAGACGCCTGACGGATCGCTGCCAGACAGTGTTCAAACTGTTCGCGGGTATGATGCGATGAGCTAATCATCATTGTTTTCCTTGAGAGACAATGAGTACCGCTAAAGCGGCATTAAAAGTCGTTTTTCTTCTTATTTATATGAGGTTAAACATACCTGACTTTCTGTTGAAATAAAGTGACAACCTTATAATCATTTGCAATGCCTCCGGAGGATCGTCATGCCCGCCTTAACCACCGCGCGTCTCACCTGCTCGCCGCTGCAAGAGCAAGACTGGCCCTTTTTTCTGTCGCTACAGCAAAATCCTGAGGTGATGCGTTTTGTCGCCCCTGCGCGTAGCGAGGCGGACATTCGGGAAGCCTTTGAGTCTCGTCTGTTGCCGTGGACGCCGGGCAGCTCGCACTGGCTCTGCCTTGTGGTGCGTGAGACGGCCAGCCAGACGCCGCTGGGCGTAACCGGCTATGTGCACCGGGAAGCAGATTGTGCTGAAGTCGGTTTTCTCTTTGCGCCCTCTGCGCAGGGGAAAGGTTACGGCTTTGAATCTCTGCGGGCTGTGTGTGATTTCGCGCTGACTCAGGGTAATATCCGTCGGCTCACCGCCACCGTGACGGCGGGAAATATCGCCTCAAGGCGACTGCTGGAAAAAACAGGTTTTCAACTGGAAGGTGAGTTGCGTGAGAGTTATTTCCTTTCAGGGCAATGGCATAACGACTGGCTATTCGGTTTACTGAAAAAGGAATTCCCGTTCAGTTAAACCTGATTAACAGCCATTTGGCGGATATTTCCCCGGCGGCGTTTCCTCTATAGTCGCGCCACTAAGAGGAAACGCTTATGACGGGTTATGCAATGCAGATATCTTCTGCTGCAATCGCATTAATTAAAAAACAACAGGGTCTTTCCCTGGAGAAATACCGTGACGAAACGGGTATATGGGTTATTGGTTATGGTCACGTGATTCGCCAGTGGGAAAAATTTAACAGTCTCATCACGCCGATTGAGGCGGAGAATTTGCTTTTTAATGATATTCAATTATGTGAGGCGCTGCTGCGGGAAATGAACAAACGCCCATTAACCCAACAGCAGCATGACGCCCTGATATTAACCCTCTTCAGCTTTGGGGAAGAGTCCCCTCTGCCTGAGAAGATCCTTCAGGCCGTCGCCCGGGTGTAGTACATCGCGGCCTGCGTCCGGTTTTTGACATCAAGACGCCGGAAAAGCGTCTCAAGATGGGCTTTTACCGTTGCCGCACTGATATTGAGATTACGACCAATCTCTTTATTGGACTCTCCGGCCGCCAGTAACTTCAATACCTCACGCTGGCGCTCGCTTAACACTGCCAGTTCATCCTGAGAGGAGTGCTGCTTCAGCCACTCGCCGGGAAAACAGACCATTCCACGCGATACGGAATCCAGCACTGCGGAAAAGCGTTCGGGATTCGCATTGCGGGGAACTATCGCCACCACGTTGCGCTGAAACATTTGCTCAACCCAACGTCGCTCTTTTTTCGTTAACACCAACACCACGCGCGACGCTGGAAAACGATCCATAATCTCTTCCAGTAAAGCCACACCATTATCACGAATTAAATACCCATCTATCATGACGATAGCGGAGGGTGACGCGGATAATTGCGCCCATAATTCATCAGTCTGACGAGCCCCTGTCATCTCTATTTTCGGAATTAACTTCTGCAAACTGTACATCGCTCCATGAATAAATAATGACTGCCTGTCAAACATGATTACTCGCATCGTTTTACTCCTCTGAGAATAGCGAAGGGGGATTCTACAGAGGCATTTTTTAAGAAAAAACTCAATGAATGGAGAGGTTACAAATCACCCAGCTCTCTTTATATCTTCCAGCATTTAGACATACCTGTTTTAAGGATTTCCTTAAGAGGGTTCCCTCCCCCTTAAGACTGAACATTACAGGAACATACCGCCTGAAACTTCAATACGTTGCGCATTCATCCAGCCCAGTTTGTCACTGAGCAACGCCGCAATGGCATCACCAATATCATCGGGCAGGCCCACGCGTCCCAGCGCCGTCTGCGAGGCCAGCAGCTGGTTAAGCTCCGCATTATCCCGCACGCGTCCGCCCCCAAAGTCGGTTTCAATCGCACCGGGCGCGATGATATTGACGGAAATTCCGCGCGCGCCAAGCTCTTTTGCCTGATAGCGGGTCAGCACCTCCATCGCCCCTTTCATTGCCGCGTAGGTGCCTGAACCGGGCTGAGTAAAACGGGCCAGTCCGCTGGAGACGTTCAGGATCCGCCCTCCGTCTTTTATGAGCGGCAGCAGCTGTTGCGTGAGGAAAAACGGCCCTTTGAAGTGAATGTTCAGCGCATCATCAAACTGCGCCTCCGTCGTCTCGGTATAGGGTGCGTATAACCCCGTGCCTGCGTTGTTCACTAAATAGTCAAAGGTGTCACGTTGCCAGACGTGTTTGAGGGTATCCTTCACCTGCTGAGCAAAGCGCGAAAAACTTGCCGTATCGCCGACGTTAAGCTGCAATGCTGCCGCTTTCCCGCCTGTTGCCTCGATTTCGCGCACAACATCCTGCGCCTCCTGCTGGCTGTTGTTCCAGGTCAGGATGATGCCTGTCCCTTCCGCGGCCAGCTTCAAAACGGCATTTTTACCCAGGCCGCGGCTACCGCCCGTCACTAAAGCAATACGTTCACTCATAATTCACCTCGTTTCGGCTGTGATGAAGATTGAGAAAGAGCTTATTAGATGATATAAAATCAATAAATAGTGCCTTCAGCGCTTCACTGTTTCACTCATAACAACAATGACCCACATCTATGGATAAAATACACGCAATGCAGCTTTTCCTTCGGGTCGCGGAACTGGAGAGTTTTTCCCGCGCGGCGGAGACGTTAAGCCTGCCGAAGGGCAGCGTATCGCGACAGATCCAGGCGCTGGAAAACGCGCTGGGTACGCAGCTGCTGCACCGCACTACCCGCCGCGTCAGCCTGACGCAGGATGGCATGGTTTATTACGAGCGCGCTAAAGATCTGCTGATGAATCTGGACGAACTGGACGGCATGTTCCTGCACGACCCTTCAACTATCAGCGGTCGGCTACGTGTGGATATGCCCGTTGCCATTGCGCGAAATGTAGTCATTCCGAAACTGCCTGCATTTTTGCAACAGTTTCCCGGTATTGAGCTGGAGCTGAGTAGCAGCGATCGTCTGGTCGATGTCATCCGCGAAGGATTTGACTGCGTGGTTCGCGTGGGAAACTTAAAGGACTCCGGGCTTATCGCCCGCCCCCTTGGGAAACTCTCGGTGATTAACTGCGCCAGCCCGGATTATCTGACGCGATTCGGCTACCCTGAGACGCTGGACGATTTGGCTTCGCATGCCCTCATCCACTACTCCGCCACGCTGGGCACGCGTCCGCAGGGTTTTGAGTATTACAACGGCAGCGCGACCCAGTGGGTAAAAACGGGAGGCGTATTGACGGTTAACAGCACTGAAACCTACCAGGCCGCCTGTATCGCCGGGCTTGGCATTATTCAGGTTCCGCGCGTCGGGGTACGTGATGCCCTGCGCACGAAAAAACTCGTTGAGATCCTGCCGCAATACCGGGCTGAACCGATGCCCGTCTCCCTCATTTATCCCCACCGCCGTAACCTCTCCCGCCGGGTGCATGTGTTTATGGAGTGGCTTACCGAACTCACAAAAGGTTACGTCGACTAGTCACAAGCTATAATTCAGTAACATCCAGCTCAACGAAAAGGAAAATGCGCGTGACGCCGGAAAATAACCCGCAACGACCGACTCAACATTTAGATTATGAACCCATCAAAAAGATGGATAACGAGCCTGAAGCGCCGAAAGAGCCTGGAACGGCCAGCAAAGCGCTGGGCACCGTGACCGGCATAGCCGAAAAAATTCAGCAGATACCCGCGATTGCTCACCTGATACGCGCCGCTGAGCGCTTTAACGACCGCATGGGAAATCAGTTTGGCGCGGCGATTACCTATTTCTCGTTCCTGTCGATGATCCCCATCCTGATGGTGTCATTTGCCGCCGCCGGTTTTGTGCTGGCGTCTCACCCGACGCTGTTGCAGGACATCTTCAATAAGATCCTGACCAACGTCAGCGACCAGACGCTCGCCGCAACGCTCAAAAGCACCATCAACACCGCCGTGCAGCAGCGTACCACCGTGGGTATCGTCGGGTTGCTGATTGCGCTCTATTCCGGGGTGAACTGGATGGGCAACCTGCGTGAGGCTATTCGCGCCCAGTCGCGTGACGTCTGGGAGCGTAGACCGCAGGATCAGGAGAAGATATGGGTGAAGTATCTGCGCGACTTTATTTCGCTGATTGGGCTGCTGGTGGCGCTGGTCATTACGCTCTCCATCACCTCGGTCGCCGGTTCCGCGCAGCAGATGATTATCTCCGCGCTGTACCTGGATTACATTGAATGGCTGAAACCGGCCTGGCGCGGCATTGGGCTGGCCATTTCTATCTTTGCTAACTACCTTCTGTTCTTCTGGATCTTCTGGCGTTTGCCCCGCCATCGTCCGCGCAAGAAGGCGCTAATGCGCGGGACATTGATTGCCGCCATTGGTTTTGAGGTGATCAAGATTGTGATGACCTATACGCTGCCGTCGCTGGTGAAGTCTCCCTCCGGCGCGGCCTTTGGTTCGGTGCTGGGGCTGATGGCTTTCTTCTATTTCTTCGCTCGCCTGACGCTGTTCTGCGCCGCGTGGATCGCCACGGCAGAGTATAAAGATGACCCGCGCATGCCGGGTAAAACCCACCGCTGATATCATGTCGGGCTGATATTTCAGCCCGATCCGCCATTTCAGCATATAAATCCAGGCCGTAACTTTTATTTAACGCAAAACCAGTTTTAATGACTGATATTTAAAAAGTGTGAAGCATTTCATAGAAGTGTTTTCGCTGGTCTGAAAATTATCCGCTTTTTGTTGCTTTTATGACCGCGTCACGCCTTTGTTACAGATTGAAATGTCGCTTTTGCTATGCCTAATATGGCCCTTCGTTCGTCCAAAAATAAGAAAATATTATGCAAGCAACAGCCACCACACTTAACGAAGGGGCGGAACACGTTCCGGTCAACTCGCGCAATAAAGTCGTCGTCGCATCGCTGATTGGCACCGCCATTGAGTTCTTCGACTTTTATATTTACGCCACCGCTGCGGTCATTGTCTTTCCGCATATTTTCTTCCCTCAGGGCGACCCGACGGCAGCCACGCTACAGTCTTTAGCCACCTTTGCTATCGCCTTCGTTGCGCGTCCGATTGGTTCAGCGGTCTTTGGGCATTTTGGCGATCGCGTCGGCCGTAAAGTGACGCTGGTTGCCTCGCTGCTGACGATGGGGATCTCCACCGTCGCCATCGGCCTGCTGCCGACCTATGAAACTATTGGCATTCTGGCGCCTGTGCTGCTGGCGCTGGCGCGCTTTGGGCAGGGTCTGGGGCTGGGCGGGGAATGGGGCGGCGCGGCACTGCTGGCGACCGAAAACGCCCCGGCGCGCAAACGAGCCCTGTATGGCTCTTTCCCGCAGCTGGGCGCACCGATTGGGTTCTTCTTCGCTAACGGCACCTTCCTGCTCCTCTCCTGGCTGCTGACTGATGAACAGTTCATGAACTGGGGCTGGCGTATTCCATTCGTCTTCTCTGCCGTGCTGGTGCTGATTGGCCTGTACGTTCGCGTGTCGCTGCACGAGACGCCGGTCTTCGCTAAAGTCGCCGCGGCGAAAAAGCAGGTTAAAGTTCCACTGGGGACGCTGCTGACCAAACACCTCCGCGTGACCGTGCTGGGCACGTTCATCATGCTGGCAACCTACACGCTGTTCTACATCATGACCGTTTACTCCATGACCTTCAGTACCGCCGCCGCGCCGGTCGGCCTGGGCCTGCCGCGTAACGAAGTGCTGTGGATGCTGATGATGGCGGTCATCGGATTTGGTGTGATGGTGCCCATCGCGGGCCTGCTGGCGGATAAATTTGGCCGTCGTTCAAGCATGATCGTCATCACCTCGCTGATTATTCTGTTCGCGCTGTTTGTCTTCCCGCCGCTGCTGGGTTCAGGTAGCCCTGCGCTGGTGATGGCGTATCTGCTGATTGGCCTGAGCCTGATGGGGCTGACTTTTGGCCCAATGGGCGCGCTGCTGCCGGAGCTGTTCCCGACTGAAGTGCGTTACACCGGCGCGTCGTTCTCCTATAACGTTTCGTCGATTCTGGGCGCCTCGGTGGCTCCGTATATCGCCACATGGCTTCAGGCGAACTATGGCCTGTTCTATGTGGGTGTCTATCTGGCGGCAATGGCAGCGCTGACGCTGATTGCGCTGCTGCTGACGCACGAGACGAAGCATCAGGCGCTGTAAGTGAATGCCGGGTGGCGGCTACGCCTTACCCGGCCTACGATTCAGCCCTCACCCACAGGGCTGAGGGCTCCCCACAAAATAATGCCTGCACAGACGGCCCCCTCTCCCTTGAGGGAGAGGGCTGGGGTGAGGGGGAACATACGGCTCAGGTGGTCATTCCGTTCACTTTATGTTCCTTGCTACTCTGTCACGACATGAGCGGTGAACGTGCCAGGGTGGCTCAGTCGCCACCACCCTGGCGACCCGGGCTTCCGGCGGAAAATCGCCGCTTCGCGGTGCCTTCGGCTTATTCCTTCCGGCTTATCGGGGACGGGCGGAGGTAACATCCCTGTAAAGCCCGCCCTCTCGGCGCATCCCTGCGCCTCGCCCCGGCCTACAGGAAACGCCTCAGCGATTTACAGCCGGACCGAGGCATCGCTGAAAGCCCTCAGTTATTCTGAGGCAACGTTATAGCTTTTGCTTTCAAATTACTGGAGCCCCCTCTCCCCACAGGGAGAGGGAGAAACGGGATTACTTCTTCATCTGCGACAAAATCGTCCGACACTGATTCGCTTCGCCTTCTGACGGCGAAATCAACGCCAGCAGCGCCGCCGCAGGGGTGACCAGCGTAGCGAGCGCGGCGGCGACCGCACCACGCGCAATCAACGGCCCGGCCTTCACGCCCGCCTGCGGATCTTTGAAGGTCCCGCGAACGTACAGCGGCGAGCGCAGGGTGATGATACGAATGCCTTTACTTTCCGGATCGATGGTTAAATCCAGCTGCTCGGACGCCATGCTGGCGGTACCGGTGACGTTGATAACCGCGTTTTCCGTGTCGAAAGCGAAGATCTGCGGACGCGCCACGCCGTTGACCAGATCCAGATTTGCCGCCGCGCAGTTAACGCGTACTTCGTCGTCACCGAAGATTTGCCCGATGATAAAGTTCCCGACGTTCAGCCCCAGGATCTCCATCAGGTTACGGCTCACCAGCCCGTCGTTCATCAGCAGCTTCAGGTTGCCGTTTCCGCTACCCAGCAGCGCCGCTACCGAGTTACCCGTGCCGCGAATATCCGCGTCGCCGTTCATCTCACCGAGGGTTTTCTGCATCAGCTCCACGTCCGGCATCAGCTCTTTCAGCTTCAGCCGACGCGCCTGGATCTCCGCCCTTCCCTGCATTGGCTTTTTATCCCCCTCCAGGTGGATATTCGATGAGATGGTTCCCCCGGCCATGCCAAACTTCAGCGGTTGCAGGCGCAGGTCGGCGTTTTTCAGGATGATATGGGTCGAGAGGTTGCTCAGCGGCAGCGTGCTGCCATGCTCAATTTTACGTCCTTTGAAGCGTACATCCGCATCCATCACGTCCCATTTGTCGGTTTCGAAGCGGTCATAGGGCAGCACTTTACCCGCAGGCTGAACGTCCTTTTTAACCTCTTTAGACTTCGTGCCTTTGCCCGAATCTACGCCAATCAGCGGACCAAGATCGGCCAGACGCAGCTGGCGGGATTCAACGTCCCCCTCCAGTTTCGGGCGCGGTTTACCGGTGGTGTAGGTCAGCGTGCCGTGGATATCGCTGTCGCCGATGCGCCCGTTAAAATTCCGGTAGTCAAAGACGGACGATTTTTCGGTGTTGATTTTGGCAACCAGGCGCCCGTCCGTTTCAAACGGCGGGGTATCCGGCAGCAGCACGCCGGTCAAATCGTACAGTTCACCCAGCGAATCCCCGGCAAACTTAAGCTGGAGGTCGACGCCGCCCATGTTCATCGGGTCGTTAACCGTGCCCACGAACGCCACGCGGGTGTTGCCCGAGCGGAAATCCGCCTGCACCGGGAACGGCGTGCCCTCACTCCTGAGCGCCAGCATGCCGCCGATTTTGCCTTTACCGGTCAGCGGCTGGCCGTTGTAGCGCCCTTTCGCCGTCAGGCCGAAGACGTAATCGCCCGCTTTGCTGTCATCGCCTTTGGCTTTACTGCCCGTCACTTCGCTAAACGGCAGCGGCTTGCCCAGCGGATCGACGAGGATCTCCACGTCAGCCTTACTCACCTTATCGTCAATGGCGATCCTCCCCCGATCGAACAGAATATTGTCGAGGCGGAAAGACCACGAAGAGGGCTGCGCATTCTGATCTTTATCGCCGCTGCTGGCGAGATCAAACGTCCAGTTATTGTTTTTCTCTGACAGGCGAATCAGCCGCGCGTCGGGCTGCTGAAGTTTGATCCACGGCAGATACACCGTTTTGGTTAACAGGGCTAACGGCGCCAGCGTGGCTTCCACGCGCGGCAGGTGGATCATGGTCACTTCGGGGATGTCCGGCGGGTTGCCGAGAATGATGTCGTCGGCGTGAACGTGCGGCCATGGCACCCAGCTTCGCCAGCCGGTTTCCTCTTTCTGGCGCTCCCACACGACACCCAAATCGCCACGTATTGCGAAGGGGCGGTTTAGCTCGGTTGAGACTTTCTGGTTGATGGTCGGTTTGAGCCGGTTCCAGTCAAACGTGGCGATAATGATGATTAAGACCACGATCAGCAACAAGAAAATCCCTGCTGTCCAGGAAATCACCCTGGTTGTTTTTGTCATTGTTGTCCCCTTTCCTGATGAACTTGCCTCTAAAACTATAGTTCAGACAAAGGGAAGCGGGCAGATCAGAGGGTGGTTATCACCTTTTCCAGGGTATCCATGGGGACAGGACGAGAGAGGAAATAACCCTGTGCCGCCGCTGCCGGGGAATTTTGCACGTCGCGCCACTCCTCCAGCGTCTCTACGCCTTCCACAATGACGCCCTGGCAATAGCGGTTCATCAGTTGCAGGAGCATCGTAAACAGGTTCCGTCCCTCCGGCGTCTGGCGCAGCATGATAAACAGATCGCGGGCCACTTTGATGTAGTCATAACGCACTTCGCTCAGGGCGGAGAAGTTGGCCATACCGGTACCGAAATCATCCAGCCACAGCGGGCCAAACTCACACATCGAGGCAAACGAGGAGTCCTGTGGCAGCTGAACATGTTCCACCAGCTCGAAGCGCATCCACGGCAAGGTGGCAATCAGCGCCTGCAACGTCGCGTTCTGACGTAACGCCATCAGGGTTGGGCCATCCACGTTCACCGACGCCAGAATACCGTGCTGCTCGAAGAACGCCTGCTTCGTCGCCAGCATTCTCAGCTGCTCTTCCAGCACGTCGATACGCTGACGCACGGCAACCTCCGCAAAATAGCGGTCCGGTGCAATACGCTGTGAAGGATTCGATGGATGAGTGACGACCGTTAACACCTCAATCGCCATTAACCGACCGTCGGTACGGTAGATGGGCTGATAGGTGTACGCTCGCTCACATTGCAGCCAGTAGCGATGCTCCTGCAAGTTCTCAATACTTGCCTCAGGCGTAGTGCTCAGCCGCTGGATAACCTGCTCTGACTTCATTTCGGATGTCCTGTTGTATGGGATAGCCTTTCTGGACTCGTCACTGAGTTATCGGCCCGCCAGGTGAGAACTTTATGTTCAATTCACCGGGAAAATGAAATTAAGATGACAGAAATATGCCGGAATACGCGCTGGCTCAAAAAAAATAATGGAACGTCGTTTTAATATAGTTGACCATAAAAAACACACAGCGCACACTACCCTTAATTACTTTGTTCAGGTTCACGACTATGTCTAAAAAAATTGCCGTGATTGGCGAATGCATGATTGAGCTGTCCCAGAAAGGCGCGGAAGTCAGCCGCGGTTTTGGTGGCGATACATTGAACACCTCCGTTTACATTGCCCGTCAGGTCGCCCCCGACGCGCTGAGCGTGAGCTACGTTACCGCGCTGGGAACGGACAGCTTCAGCCAGCAGATGCTGGAAGCCTGGCAGGGTGAAAACGTTGGGACCTCGCTGATCCAGCGAATGGAAAACCGCCTGCCGGGTTTGTACTACATCGAAACCGACAGCACCGGCGAGCGCACCTTCTATTACTGGCGTAATGAAGCGGCCGCCAAATTCTGGCTGGAAAGCGAGGCCGCCGCTGCCATTTGCGAAGAACTGGCGACCTTCGATTATCTCTACCTGAGCGGGATCAGCCTGGCGATCCTGAGCCAGGAGAGCCGTGAAAAGCTGCTGTCACTGCTGCGCGAATGCCGGGCCAATGGCGGTAAGGTGATTTTCGATAACAACTACCGTCCGCGTTTGTGGGCCAGCCGCGAAGAGACGCAGCAGGTCTACAAGCAGATGCTCGAATGCACCGATATCGCCTTCCTGACGCTGGATGATGAAGATGCTCTGTGGGGCGAAAAACCGGTTGATGAGGTCATTGCCCGGACGCAGGCTGCCGGGGTCAGCGAAGTGGTGATCAAGCGCGGGGCGGAGTCTTGCCTGGTGGCGGTTGCAGGTGAAGCCGTGACAGAGGTGCCGGCGGTGAAGCTGGCGAAAGAGAAGGTAATCGATACCACGGCGGCGGGAGATTCTTTCAGCGCGGGGTATCTGGCGGTACGTCTGACGGGGGGAACGCCGGAAGCGGCGGCGCAGCGCGGTCACTTGACGGCCAGCACGGTGATTCAGTATCGCGGAGCGATTATTCCGCGCGAGGCGATGCCTGCTTAAGGACTGTGCGGGCTGATGCCCGCACCCTAACCCTCTCCCTCAGGGCTGAGGGAACGCAGAGCTTACTGGCCCTGCGGAATATCGCTCGCATCCTGGTGTAAATCATCGGCTGCCGTTTGCGCTGGCTGCGGCGGCGTCGCCATGATGGCGCTCCAGGTGGCCTTCAACTCTTTCATGTCATATTCCGGCTCACCTTTCGGCTGCAACAGAATCAACGCCATATCCTGCGACAGCTGCTGACGCAGATCCTGATTCAGCATCTCCACGGTCAGACCGTTCAGGAAGTCCTGACGCAGTTTCTGATACTGCTCCGGCGCGATATCCACCACCTGATTCTGCAAGGAGCGAATGCGCTGGCTGATTAAGATATCGGTATCGGCGCGGGCATAGGTGGCGAACAGTTTCTGCAATTCGAGGGATTTCTGCGCCACCAGCGCGTTAAACTCCTCTTCAGACAGGCCCTCTTTCCGCACTTTAGCCAGCTCTTTCGCCACCACGCCGAGATTGGCATTCAGCTTATCGCCCGGCGATTCCACGTTAATGGCGCACTGGGCGCGCTGGAACAGCACTCGGCAGTCAAAGCCCAGGCCAATATCTTTCACGTTATTCTTGCTGAGCGTCTGCTGAACGTGCCAGAACAGCGCTTCACGCGCGAGATCCGCACGCCAGTAACGCAACAGCGCAGAAGACTCGCGGATCGGCTGCCAGGCCGTATCCCACATCATTGAAAGACGATCCTGACGCACGGTATCCGTCATGATGCTGACCGTCTCAGGACGCAGCGGGGACAAGGTAGGAACAGGGGCGGGCGTTTCACGCTTCCCTTTCAGATCGCCAAATGCTTTGTTGATCTGTTCTATCACCGCACGGCTGTCCACGTTGCCCACCACAATCAGGGTCATGGCATCCGGGGTGTACCACTGCTGGTAGAAAGATTTCACCTGCGCGGCATCAACCGGCTGTTTCAGCGGCTCTGCCGGGTCGTGGCCAAGCAGCGTTGACCCTTTCAGGCGGTAGCGCCACCAGCCTTCTTTGGTATCCGTCGGCCAGGTCGCCACCATGTCGCTGTTGCTCAACGCATAGTTAACGGTCTCAGGCGTAATCGCCAGTTTGCCGGTGGCATCCGAAAGATAGGTCAGTGCTTCTTTAAGCAGATCGTTACGGTTGTTGGGCAGGCTCAGGTTAAACATGGTGTAGTCATAGGAGACCACAGCCGGGGGCAGCGGGCGTTTCGGATCGATGGCCTGTTGCCATAAAGAACGCACCTGAACCGCCTGCAAACTGCCGCTCTGGGTGAGCGCCAGTCGAGGAATAAAGTGGCTTAAGCCGGTCTGCTGGGTGCTTTCAGTGAGGGAGCCGGTATTCACAGAAAGACGGATTTCAATGCGATCGCTCGGACGTTGCGGAGTGGATAATACCTGCCACTGGAAACCGTTCGCCAGTGTTCCCTGTTGCCAGGCCGGGTCTGGCTGGAGCGCATCTGCCTGCACATAACTGGCTGCTGCCATCATCAGCAAACCGCCGGTTAAGAGTCGAATTTTTGTGCCCTGCATGTGAACCCCTGATCAACATTCCTGGTTAAAGAGAGTGTCTCGCGACGTGAGCACTCAAAGATGACGATGAAAACCTTCCGATTAGACAGCGTGTTCGGCTAAACGTCACGGGCGGAAGTGAAATATACCCAAAAAAAATCTTGTCGAATTATGACAGGTATGAACAGTTATTATGCGCAGGTGCCCGCATCCCCACAAGGGAATACGGGCATTTATGAGGGATTAAGAGGATAAACCGGGGGTTTTGTCCTCAGATGTGCGGTTATTCAGCGTATCGTTAAGCTTCTTGTGATCCAGCTCTTTCACCCACTTCGCCACCACAATCGTCGCCACGCCATTGCCGACCAGGTTGGTTAACGCACGGGCTTCAGACATAAAGCGGTCAATACCGAGGATCAGGGCCAGGCCCGCCACCGGCAGATGGCCCACCGCCGAAATGGTGGCCGCCAGCACGATAAATCCGCTGCCCGTTACGCCCGCCGCCCCTTTTGAAGAGAGCAGAAGCACCACCAGCAGCGTAATCTGATGGAAGATATCCATGTGGCTGTTAGTGGCCTGGGCAATAAAGACCGCCGCCATCGTCAGGTATATCGAGGTGCCGTCCAGGTTAAAGGAGTAGCCCGTAGGAATAACCAGCCCCACCACTGACTTACGGCAGCCCAGCTTTTCCATTTTATCGAGCATACGCGGCAGCGCGGACTCCGAAGAGGATGTGCCGAGGACAATCAGCAGCTCTTCACGAATGTAACGGATAAATTTGAAGATGCTGAAGCCGGTCGCACGGGCGATGGAGCCGAGCACCACCACCACAAACAGAATACAGGTGATGTAGAAACAGACGATCAGCTGGCCAAGCTGTACCAGCGTGCCGACGCCATATTTCCCGATGGTGAAGGCCATCGCGCCAAAGGCGCCAATCGGGGCCAGACGCATGATCATGTTGATGATGCCGAAGATCACCTGCGAGAAGCTTTCAATGACGTTAAAAATCAGCTGGCCTTTGCTGCCAAGACGGTGCAGGGCAAAGCCAAAAAGCACGGCAAACAGCAGCACCTGGAGGATGTTTCCGCTGGCGAACGCGCCAATCACGCTGCTCGGGATCACGTCCAGCAGGAAGGCAACAATCCCCTGATCTTTCGCCTGTTCAGCGTAAACCGCCACCGCTTTCGCATCCAGCGTGGCCGGGTCGACGTTCATGCCCGCGCCAGGCTGTACCACGTTGACAATTATCAGGCCGATAATCAGCGCGATGGTACTGACAATCTCGAAGTACAGCAGGGCAACCGCCCCCGTACGCCCGACCGCCTTCATGCTTTCCATGCCAGCGATACCGGTCACCACGGTACAGAAAATGACCGGCGCGATGATCATTTTGATGAGCTTAACGAACGCGTCGCCAAGCGGTTTCATCTGCGCGCCCAGCTCCGGGTAGTAGTGACCGAGCAGAATACCGATGGCGATGGCTGTCAGGACCTGGAAGTAAAGACTTTTGAAGAGTGAGGTTTTCATAGGGTGTCCCTGGAAAGAAAAACTACAGGCTTTGTAAGGTTATGGTTAACCTGCGGCTTTAAAATAACACCCACATAACAGGACAGAAATAAACGGGGTTCAAATTTGAAACACAAATGTTAAGAACTTTGAGCTGGCTCGCACAAGCCAGCAACAAAATTACACTTTTGCGTTATTGCCAGCGTCAGCGAGATAGCGTTTCTCAAAGATATCCGTCGGTACGGCGCGGTCAAACAGGAAGCCCTGTCCGCTCTCCACGCCCGCCGCAGCCAGCCACTCACGCTGGGCGTCGGTTTCAATACCCTCGGCAATTACGTGCAGATTCAGGCTGTGCGCCATCTGAATAATGGCCTGTACCAGGCTGCAATCCTCCGGCAGCCCTTCCACAAAGGTTTTGTCGATTTTCAGGACGTCCACCGGCAACGTTTTCATGTGCTGGAGCTGACGCAGGCCGGAATACCCCATACCAAAATCGTCCAGCGCAATGCGGATCCCGGCATTACGCAGCGGTTTCAGAATGGCGACAGCATCGTCAGGATTGTCGATACAACGGCTCTCGGTGACTTCCAGGATCAACGTGTGGGGCTGAATGCGGTAGCGGTGGATCAACTCGAGCATCTCCGGCACCATGGTCGGGTGCATCAGCTGTAGCGCAGAGAGATTCACCGACAGCGGCAGCGTGATGCCCCGTTGTTGCCAGGCCGCAAGCTGGCGGCAGGACTCTTCCAGCACCCAGTAGCCGACGGTGACCATCAGGCCGCAGGACTCGATACGTTCGATCATCCCCTCAGGCAGCTCCCACGTGCCGTCCGGCTGTTGCATACGCAGCAACGCTTCGGCGCTGGTCACTTCACCCGAGCGCAAATTGACCTGCGGCTGTAGCCAGAGCGCAAACTGGCGATTGTCCATCGCCGTCAGAATGTCGCTCTCTTCCGTCAGGCGCTGCTGGGCTTTTTCCATCTGCTCCGGATCAAAGAACTGGATCTGGTTTTTGCCTTTCCGGCGCGCGGTGAACGCGGCCGAGAAGGCCCGACGATAAAGCTGCTCGGCGGTCAGCCCCCCGTAGTACATCGCAATACCGATGCTGGCGCTCGGGCGAAGCTGGATACCCTGAATGGGCAGCCGCTCATTAATGACAGTGAGTACTTGCTGACCTAGCGTAATGGCGTGCCACGGCTCTTTAACACCGTGCGCGATCACCACCAGGTCATAACCGCTGACCTGGGTGAGCACCATGCGCGGCGCCAGAACGGATTTCACCTTTTCCACCAGCGTCAGCAACAGCATCTCGCGCTGGCTTTCTTTCAGCACGCCCGCCGTGTCCTGCAAGGTTTCGCAGGCAATCACCATCAGCGCGGTGGTCTGCTGGCGGGCGACGGTCTGCTCCAGCAAGGCCATTAAAAACGCTTTGTTTGGCAGATCGGATACCGGAAAACGGGTGGCGTTGCTACTGAGCTCTTCCTGCTGACGCAGGACACGCTGCTGGTTGATATTGTAACTCCGGACCAGCATGCCAATTTCATCGTCGTGATGCAGGCGCGGCAAGGGAAGCTGATGCCCCATGTGCTCCTGTGGAGAGAGGTCGTTCAGCTCCCGGGCTATGCGGCGCAACGGATGCACAATTAACCGGTTGATACACCACGTCAGCGCCACGCTCAGCATTAGTGTCAAAAGTAAGTAAGTAGTCACTAACGTAGCAACCCAACTCATGACGAATTTATACATGCGGTACGAGTCGGCCTGTAGCACCAGGTAGGCCAGCGGCTGCGGGTTAGCCGGTCTTTCCAGGGAATAGAGAGGCAGGGAAATTTGCACCGGCAGTTCAAACAGGCGCATCACCATCA
The DNA here is from genome assembly GCF_050030335.1 of Enterobacter cloacae complex sp. 302F9. Taxonomy (NCBI): domain Bacteria; kingdom Pseudomonadati; phylum Pseudomonadota; class Gammaproteobacteria; order Enterobacterales; family Enterobacteriaceae; genus Enterobacter; species Enterobacter cloacae complex sp. 302F9. The sequence continues at coordinate 4,536,312 of NZ_JBLGUC010000001.1, forward strand.
TCGGGACGGGACGCTCCGGGATAAAACTCATCCGCAGCGCCTGGAACTGGTTCGGCAGCACGACATCCGCGCGGCTCACGATACCGGCGGGCTGAATGCGCTTCAGGATGGATTCCGCCTCGGGGATATCCCCTTTCAGGATCGAGGCTGACAGGGGTTCCCGCACCGAGCGGGCAATACTTTCCAGTTGCGAAGCCGTGTTATAGCGATTCTGCTGTACGGAGTGAAACAGCAAAATGACGCAGAAGATGAAGACAAACAGCATTGTGACGGCAGACACCATCGCCATCTGTTTGATCGTTAAGGAACGGCTGACACGCAAAATGACTCTCCACAAAACTCGAAGCGCAGGGCGCACCAGGGTGTAAACCTGGTGCGCCCGAGTATACCCGATAGCTGCACTTTTAAGAGAGACTTACAATTAGATTAAGAAAAAATCCGATCACCAGTCTGCATAAGGCACCAGCGGTTCCGGTGGTAAGTCCATATCACCCTGCCAGCCCGCGGCAGAATACCGAACGTAGAGCAGCGCATGGCTCGGGGTATAGTCTTTTGCTTCCTGAATATCGACGCCCAGTCCGACAAACCAGTTGGACGTCACGCGGCGTTCAACAATCGCCCTTGCGGTATAACCCGTCCCTGACGAGCTACTTCCGGTTTCCATTACACCTTTATCGGTATAACGGCCTGGCTCATTGTCCGGGATCAGTCCCTGTAACGGATAACGCATCACATCTTTTGTTTTTGAATGAGACCAGGAGACGGAGCCGCCCAGCTCCCATGACCAGTTCTCTGTGCGTTTACGCCAGTTCACCGGTAAGGCGAACGACACATACTCCTGGGGACTGTAGTAACCGCCCTGGCCCAGCGAATAGCCACTTAAATCCTTATCGTAATGCCAGAGCATGTTGGACACGCCCACCGTCAGGCGTTCGTTGTTCTGATTGATGAGCTTGTAGTAATAGCCGGTCATCCAGCGGACGCGCCAGTTATCTTCGACATTCTTCCCGGTGAGGCTGTCGGCACTCAGGCTTGACCAGATCCCGTTAGCTTCGCCTTTGTCGTAGCTCATGCTCACGCCGCCACCGGTGGCACGCACGCCGCCCCAGGTGGTGTCGGTATTGGGATCTTTTTGCCCGGCGAAGGCCAGCACCGAGCTGGAAATCGGACGGCGATGGGCGTTCAGGGTGTAGCCAATCGGCCCTAAATCGTTGCTGTAGCTCAGGCTACCCACCACATCGACCACGTCGAAGCCCATCGGCGTTGTACCGATATCCCACGCCCAGGTTTTGTTCTGCCAGCCGACGGCCACGCTGGCGCCGTTGGCCGACTGGTTTGTGCTACCGCGACATGGCGTTTCGGCGCAGGTACCCCATGTCGGATCGTAGGTTCCGTTATCGGTGGCAAAGGAACCGGCGTTCATATTGACCAGATCGCTACGGAAGAACATACGTCCATCCGACAGCGGCGCATCAACCTGGAGCATGGTGGTGTGCGCTTTCAGGTCGGAATAGCCTCCCGTGCCGCTGGAGCCCCAGTAGTCGTGTTGCAGCGTGACGTTCAGATCCTGCTGACGATAAAGATCGCCTGCATCGCTGCGCACGCCGCGCTTCAGCCAGTCATCTTTCTCATCGTTACGCGTGAGCCGAGTAAAGCTGTCGTTATCGGTCGGACGGGTCGTTGTGATGCCCGATGAGACCATCGCATCTTTCCAGGTGTCCAGCGCCTGCTGAGGCTGACCATTTTGTGCCTGGAAACGGGCGGCATCGCGCATCACCAGCGCACTTTCCATCGAAGGCGGCTGCGATTTGGCCTGCGGAAGAATGGCGTTGAAGGTCTTTTCTGCCGCGGCATGATCACCCAGGCCAGCCTGCGCCATGGCAAGCCGGCGCTGCATATTGATGGAGAGCGGTTCGCCGTTCTGTGCCGCGGGCAGTTTCGCCAGCGCCGCGCGCGCCGCGTCCTTGTTACCCTGGGCAAGATAGACCTCGGTCAGGCCGAGGATCGCGTCTTCATTCTGCGGTTCGCGTTGCAGGACGGTGTTGTAGGCGGTTTTCGCGGCCTCATGATCGCCACGCTGTTCAGCCCAGTCCACCAGCGTCAGGTCGATACGGGTGGACGGAGGCTGCTGGCGAAGCAACGTTTCCGCCTCCTGCTCTTTTCCACTGTCGCGCAGGCGGTTGGCGGTTTCCAGCACCTGGTTACTTTGCAGGCGGTCCGCCAGCGCCTGAATGTTGCCGTTCCACTTGTCGCGCGGCAGCGTGTTCAGATGCGCCAGCGCCGCCCGGTCCTGATCGTTACCGGACAGGTACAGCCCGCTGGCGTAAACCTGATCCGGATCGCCCGGTTTCTGGCTTGCCAGCTGACGCATCAGGTTATCCGCCTGGCTGCGCTGACCCGCGCTATACAGATCGCGTGACAGTCGGTAGGTGATCCACACGTCGCCCGGGGAAAGCGCAAGGCGTCGGCGCTGAATTTCTGCGGCCTGCGCATATTTCCCCTCGCTTTCCAGCTGTTCGGCCTGGGCTGACAGCTGCTCGTTCGTCAGGCTACGTTCAATATCATCAATGCTGCGGCGCTGGCTGGCAGAGAGCGACTGAATAAACTGCGTCGCCTTCTCCGGAGACTGCGCACGATAAATATTGGCGAGACCGCGTACCGCGTTGCTGTTGCCGCTGTCCATCCGCAACGCCTGGCGGTAATAGCGCTCGGCCGCGTCGTTATCTTTGCGCGCCGCCGCCGCATCACCGAGGCCCAGAACCGCGTAGCTGTCGGTATTGTCGATATTGCGCGCCTGCTGGTAATAGCGTTCGGCCTGGGCCGTATTGTTGGCTTTCAGGGCGTTATCCCCCTGCTGGATCAGCAGCCAGTATCGGTTGACCTTCAGCAGGCTGTCCCATTTGCCCCGGTTATCGCTCTGCGGATCGAGGGCGATCGCCTTTTCAAACTGCGCAACCGCACGCGCGCGATCGCCTTTCTGAGAATAGGCCTGCCCCAGCGCGCCTACGGCTTCACTGTCGGCGTGGTTGGCGCTGACTGCTTTTTGCAACTCCGTTACCGCTTTACTGCCCTGCCCGGCATCCACTGCGGCTAACCCTTCGGCTTTGGCGCGGAACGCCGGATCGGCAAGCTGTTTTTGCTGCGCTTCAAGCTGGGCGCGCGCCGCCGTCACGTTATCGCCATCGCTGAACACGCTCAGGTATTGTTGCAGCGCGGTAACGCTGGCGCTGCTGGCCGGTTGATCTTTGATCTGCTGGTACCACATGTCCGACGCCTGACTGCGGCCATTGTTCGATTTGGCCATCTCCTGTAACACCGCAAACCCTTCATCACGCCGTCCGCTCTGGAACAAAAGCTGTGCCAGCGAGGACTGTAGCGGGACGTTACCCGGACTGCTGGCGTTTATTTTCTTAAGCTGATTAATGGCCTGGTTGCGGCGGGCTGGCTCTTTCGCCACCACGTTCCAGTACTCCGTCGCGATGTCGCCACTGGGCGGCTTACCGTCAAACAGTTTGTCATACGCGGCAATGGCTTCCTGGGTGTGCCCGGTGGTGGCAAGCAGGCGAGCCTGCTGGAGGGCCTGGCGACCATCCGGCGTGGAGAGCAGCATGGTAGTACGGGAGGACTGATAGGCACTGGAATCGGGCGCCATTCCTTTCAGGCGATCCAGCTCTTTTTGCGCGCCCGCCGTATCGCCCTGTCGTAACAGGTAGCGGAAGCGCGCGGCAATCACGTCCGGGTTGTTGGGGTCGATCAGCTCAAGGCGATAGAGCGACTGGCGCACTAAATCCTCACGCTGGGTGGATTCCCCCAGACGGACCTGTTCCAGCAGCTGTCTCTGCTGCGGGGAGTTGGCGGCCTGGGCCAGGGGCATTAGCGCCAGGCCAAGCGATAAGGTGAGTAGATTCAGTGTGAACGTGCGCATTCCTGGCCCCAGTCCGGTAGTAATTCACCTTGCACGGTGAAACGAAAACGATGCTGATCCCACCCTTGTCCAAAGAGGGTCAGAACGTAGCTGTAATAAGCATTGTTATCGGGAAAACGATCGGCGACGTGCTGGCGTTGCACCGCTTGCGCGTCCCGGTTTTGTAAAAACGGAAGGAGGGAGGCAGAAAACCCTACCGGCCCATCTCCGGTGCGTTTCCCGGTCGCGACGTCCACTTTCTCCGGCGGCAAGCCTTGTTTGATTGTGGTGGTCGCCATGGGCTTGAAACGCGCCAGTAGCCGGGCTTTCTGCGGATCGTTATCGTTCATCATCCCTACCCACAGATAGACGCGAATCGCATCGTAGCTGCCGATCAGGGATGCATCCTGCGACAGCTGCCAGCCGCCCTTTTTCTGGTATTTCACCCAGTTCGGGGAAAATCCTTTAGGCGCGGTCTCCAGCAGCAGACGCAGGTTGGTTTCACGGAGCGTCGTCCACGGCGCGCCAAAACGGGTGAAATAGCTCGCAAGCTGCGGCGGCAGGTAGCTGGGGTTGAAGCGCCAGACGCTCTCTTCGGCAAAACCGACTTTACCCGGCAGCAGCATAGAACCCAGCCCCGGCACCTTCACCACTTCCTCACTGGCAATGCGCGTCAACAGCGCCTTACCCGTGCGCGTGTAATCGGGATTTTTCCACAGCCGCCCGGCTTCCAGCAGCGACCAGGCAATCCAGATATCGGCATCAGACGCGGAGTTAGGGTCGATAACCGCCCAGGTTTCGTCGTCCTTTTTCCCCCACAGCCAGGCCGGGAGATGTTGGGTTAAATCTCCCTCGGCAAGGTTATCGCGCGTCCATGCCAGCAGCAGATCGAACGCCTTGCGATCGTTTGCCGCGAGGGCAAAGAACAGTCCGTAGCTTTGCCCTTCGGAGGTGGTGATTTTGCGCGCGTCACTGGGATCAATGACGCGTCCACTTTCGCTCATATAATCCTGCTTGAACGTCTCCCAGGCAGGCCAGCGACAGGCGGCGTGAAGATTCGCCGCCGCCAGCATCAACGCTGCGACTACACACCCGCGAAAGATTTTCATCACCGCTTACTCATGGTCCGGGTTAAGACGACGACGGCTGATGATTCGCAGCAGACGCCACAGTACCCACGCCAGCAGTACAACGCTGAGCGCAGCCAGCACGGCCAGCAGCACCGGGTGGTTAGACAGGGCGTACCACAGGCGTTCGAACCACGGCAGATGACCGACGTAGTAGACATCCCCCACGCGCAGGCTGTTTACCCCCGACTCACGGATCACCGAGACGGAACCGAACATTGCCGCCCGTTTACCGCTGTCGTTCATGGCCGTGTTGAGTAGCTCATACCCGCGAGGGCTGTCCGCCAGCAGGGCGATAACGCTGCGCTGGTCGTTATACGGCGACTGGAAGCCGACAATCGCGGCCATCGGACCCGTTGAGCTTACGGTCGTCCTGATATTGGCCTGACGATCGCCGCTGTCCGGCATGATGCTCGGGAACTCGGTCTGACGCAGCGGCGTGTTAACCCATGACTGAGCCGCCTGCACCAGCAGATCGACGCGCTTCTCGTCTTTCAGCTTGTCCGGAATGTTGCCGATGACCATGATATCGGCATCTTTGTTCTGGATCTGGCTCCCGTCATCCGTCACCGTCACGTTGATAGCCGGCAAGCCGGTTTGCGCCCCGACGGTGCCCATGGTGTCCAGCAGCGTGGTAACCTGGCCTTCGTTGGCCGCTTTTGGCATCACGACAATCGATTCAGAGAGGTCTGCCATGCGGCTGAACGGGAAGCTGGCGTTAGCAAAGGCACGCAGATCCGGCATCGCAATAAAGTGGTAATACTTCGAGAAGTCGATCGTGGAATCATCGCCAATCACCACGTGGTTTTGCACCGGCTGGAAGGTAATACAGTTTTCCACCGATCCACCCGGCATGGGGTTCATATACTGGAAGTTAAACCGCAGCTGGTTCACCGCACCGAGCTTCAGCGCCGGGATCGACACATCGGTTTTGCCATCCAGCAGCCCCTGTAATACAGGCAGACGAAGCATCAACCGGTTTGTCTCCTGGCTGCTGGTCAGGCTGAACGATTGCAGGAACTGGTTGTTGAGGCTGATATCCATACGCGAGCTGTCTTTGGTCGCCGGCGCGGTGTAACGGTAGTTCAGATTGATATCAATGCCGTTGGTGCGCAGCAGATAGAGATCCGGCGGCAGGTTCAGCGACAGGCTGACAGGAGAAGGTTCAAGCCCGGTTGACTGCAATTGCTCTTCATAGGTTTTCAGTTCGCCAAAGGTGATGGCCCGGTCGGTACGTACCCAGTTCGGCGCATCATAAGGCTTACGTGCCAGCAGCGGTTTCACCTCGTCCACCACAACGCTGTTACCGCGGAACAGGATATTCCCCTGCGCAATGCCTTTCGCCGCCTGCACCAGATCTTTGTCATCACGGCCGAAGATCACCAACAGCTTCACGTACGGATTGTCCGGATGGCTGATCATCTCGATGGTGGGCGCTTTCACCTCCGGATGGTCACGCAGGAAAGCCGGACGTTTGGTGTTGGTGGCAAACACGATCGCGTTTTTGTCCGGCATTTTGTCGTACATGACCGGGAAACTTTGACCACGCCAGCCGGAGCGGGAACCAAACCAGGATGCCACGATAGAGGCCGCCAGCTGTTCGGTCACATCGGGAGAGCCGGCAAAGACCATCGGCAGGTTCAGCGGACGGTTATCCCGCGGGTCGAAGAACGGCACCGGGAAGGCGGAGAGATCGTTTTTCAACGCCAGCGGCTGATAGGTCATCTGAAGCGAAGAGTTACGCCCGACATCCAGCCACAGGGTGCTGCTGGCCGGGTTTTCACAGACATCGCGGTAGTGGCCGACAAACTCCAGACGCACGCGGTTAAAGTCGGTGATAAACAGCGGATTAATCGGCACCTGAGCCAGGGTTTTCTTACCCAGTTGCTCTTTGGTGACGGGCAGGACGTCCATCAGCTCGTCATTCAGATAGACCTTAAGCTGGGACTGCACCGGCAGCAGCGACGGCGATGGGGTGTATTCCAGGTTGAGCATCGCTTTCGACACGACTTCATCGCTGCGCATACCGAATTCGATACCGCCATTTGGGTTGATGCCGCGCAGAACCATGCTGCCCGGAGGAGGCGCGATCTGGGCAAACGTCAGCTTAACGTCACGCGACGGCGTATTTTCGGCAACCACCGGCGCACTGGCTCCCGGCACGCCAGGCATGACCTGCCCAACCACCGGGTTGTCGGCGGGCAGCGTATTCCCCGTCGTCGGCTGATTCGGGACGACGTTTTCCGTCTGCCCCGGCGCGGCCGTCCCAACCGGATCGGTCGCTTGCGCGACGACAGGCACCGTTGGCGCGGGCGTGGCCGCTGCGTTATCAGGCGCTGCGTTAGCCACTGTTGCAGGGAGCGCACTCATCCCCATTGCCACTGCACATAACCAGGAAAGTTTTGTTTTCATCGCGTTATCATCATTGTTGAGCCATAACCGGGTCCGCCTGCTTCGCTTCATCTCGCTCAGGTCGACGCGGAATGAACGACACGACCCAGGAAACCAGTGAAGTAAGTGACCGGAAAATTAATTTCACCGACGACGGGGCAAATTCTGCAAGGTGACGATAGCCACGGAACCCCAGCTTAAGAATATCCAGCAGGCTTTCCAGAGGCTTATCCTCAGGGAAGCTGTCCTGCCAGAGAGCCCACGTATCCGCGCGGGCAAACGTACACTGCACAAAATCAATGTGTTGCTTTTTGGTCAGCGGCATCAGTTGCAGACCCACTTCATTTCCTCTCACACGCACCACCTGCGTCGGGAAGACATACTCCTGCTGGCCGCGCTTAAGCAGTAGGTTGACCTTCTGCCCCTCCAGCACCTTCGCCTGACCGTTGATCTTGATACCCAGACCGCCATCCGAAAAGTCATGTACGGTACAGGAGAAGAGATGTCCATCGTCGCGGGCAATGGCCGCTGGCATGCTGATTTCGACGCGATGCGCGCGGCGAACCTGTTTGCTCTCCACCGATACCGCCACCGCGCCACCGAGGATAATCAGGTTATAAAACACCCACGCCATACTCACGAAGACCGTCAGAATTTCGTTTTCCGGGCCGTAGAAGTAGCGCCAGATCCCAACAATCACGCCCACAATATTCAGCAGCACCAGGAAGATATAGGGCCGGGAGATCACCCAGTCGACATACTCCTCTTCCACCAGCCCGCCCTTCGCGGTGACGTTGAATTTCCCTTTATGCGGGTTAATCAGCGCCACCATGGTTGGCGGCGCGATGTACCAGGCCAGCACCGTTTCGTAAATTTCACTCCAGAAGGAGTGGCGATATTTCCCCTGAATCTTCGAGTTCGTCAGGCTGGCGTGGATCATGTGCGGCAGAACGAACAGGGCAATCATCAGCGCAGGCGCATAGATGATGTAAGCGTGAAGGAGCAGGAACGCCAGCGGCGCAGTGAGGAAGATAAGCCGTGGAATACCGGACAGGAAGTGGAACATGGCGTTGACGTAGCACAGCCGTTGCGCCAGCTTCAGCCCTTTACCCATCAGCGGGTTATCGAGCCTGAAAATTTGCACCATGCCGCGGGCCCAGCGAATACGCTGGCCGATGTGCGCCGACAGGGATTCCGTGGCCAGCCCCGCCGCCTGAGGAATACGCATGTAGGCGGAGGTATAGCCAAGACGGTGCAGACGCAGCGAGGTGTGCGCATCTTCCGTGACCGTCTCGACGGCGATCCCGCCAATTTCATCCAGCGGTTTCCGGCGGATCACCGCACAGGAGCCGCAGAAAAACGTGGCGTCCCACATGTCGTTCCCGTCCTGCACGAGTCCATAGAACAGCGTGCCCTCGTTCGGGGTTTTACGAAAACGGCCGAGGTTACGTTCAAACGGGTCCGGCGAGAAGAAGTGGTGCGGCGTCTGCATCATCGCCAGCTCTTTCTCCTTCAGGAACCAGCCCATGGTCATTTGCAGGAACGAGCGCGTTGGCACGTGGTCGCAGTCGAAAATAGAGACGAACTCCCCTTTGGCATATTTCAGCGCATTGTTGATGTTACCGGCTTTCGCGTGTTCATGCGTGGTACGGGCGATGTACTCTACCCCCACTTCGTCCGCGAACTGGCGGAACTCGGCACGGCCACCGTCATCGAGGATCCAGATTTTGATTTTATCCTTCGGCCAGTCGATACCCAGCGCGGCGTAAATGGTGTTTTTTACCACCGACAGATCTTCGTTGTAGGTCGGCACGAAAAGGTCAACCGTAGGCCACTGGGTCGTGTCTTTTGGCAGCGGCACCGGCTGTCGATTCAGCGGCCAGATAACCTGGAAGTAACCCAGCACCAGCACGATCCAGGCGTAAGTCTCAGCAAACAGCAGCACTAAGCCGCACACCAGGCTGACCGGATCGTCCCAGTTCAGCGTTGAGGTATATCGCCACCAGATGTAGCGGCAGGAGACGGTCAGCGATAGTACAATCAGCATCAGGGCAGAAAAACGCCCTGGTATGCGCCGCACCAGCAGCGCCACGCCCCACAGCAGGATCAGGAAGGTGAACTGCGCCAGCGGGTTGAAGGGCTGGGTAATACAGACCAGCGCAAGAATCAGCGAGAACACCACAACCACGCCGAGAATAAAACGCCGCAAGCCCGGGTGTAGGTGCCCGAGCTCTTTGTGGTTATCTAAATGACCCGTTTTGTCGCCCACCCGGTCAGGTAGCCTGTCAAGCCACTGGTGGTAGTGTTCACGCAGGTTCTGCACGCGATCGAAGCTGCGCCAGCGGGACGTTTTTTTCTCCGCGCCCGTTGAGGTCGTTAGTAGCCAGATGGACTGAATAGCGTAGCGCGCGGGATCCAGCGGACGCGGCTTGTCAGGGTTGATATGCGGATAGAGTTCACCGTGGCGCGCACGAATGCGTTGCCAGCGGGGATGTTCGAGGGGGATGAACATCCACGCCAGAATCATCCACAAACAGCCCAGCGCAGCGCTCAGCGACGAGGCGCCGTGATGACGGTAATGGCGGTAGCGTTCACTTAAGCGCGAACTGACCGGCGGAATGAGCAGCCAGTTAGTCAGGCGGCTCATACTGAACTCCCGGCAGGCTCCGGCCGTTTAGCAAAGTGCAGCAGACACCAGTTTGCCAGCGTCAGGATCTCTTCCGCCGCCAGTGAATCGCTACGGTACTCCCCGAGAGGTTGTTTAGACGCGAGGCACTCCGCCATCGCTTCGTCACGATGGATCACCATCGGCAACAGGCGGCGCTGACTCTGGAGCCAGACCTGGTAGAGATCGTCCTGGATCTGGCTGCCAATGCGCAGATCGTTGATCAGAATATGGGCATTGGCAGGCATCGGCTGCTGATGCAGACGGATATGACAATTCGCATCTACGTTCGCGATGGAGAGCACATGGTCGCACTGCGCCAGCAGCTGGCGGGTCAGCGACGCGGCACCGTGCGGCAGGTCCAGCAGGATCCACTGATAGTGCCCGCTCTCTTTCAGGCTCTGCAATGCGGTGATGAAGCGAGAGAACAGGCGCTGGTACGCGGCTTCATTCCCGCGCTCGGTTTCGGTCAATTGACCAAAGGGAAGCAAATCGAGCTGGGAGGTATAACGCAAACCCGCATCCCGCCAGTCTTTATCGTCCAGAAGCGCGCGTCCCCAGCCGTTTGCATGCGTAAAGTCGACATTGAATGACATGCGCAGCAAATTATCGGAACAGGCATCAATGACCAGTACCGATTCACCTAATACCTGCAATGACCACGCCAGCGCCGCGGTAACGGAAGTTGTACCCACCCCACCACGGACGCCCTGTAATCCTAGTACAGCCATCAATGGCTTCCTTATTGTTGTTGGGCAAACTCAGCTAATAACGGCCAACGTTTAATAGCCGCCGCCAACTGTTCACGCTGGGAAATATCGGTGTAATCTATTTCAGGCAAAGAAAAAGCCTGCGTGAGTGCCAAAAAATCGTTCTGGAATGTGTAACCCAGACTTGAGTCGACTGGGGTTGCGGGTTCGTTATTTTGCATTCTTTTTTCATCCCTTTGAGTAAAATCATAAGATTCAGATGCAGCGAGGCGTCCTGCCCATTAAATTTCATTTACATGCTAAATCTGATGTTCTTTAATTTCAATGTTAGGTTTATTTCTACGCTTTCGCTAGTAAACTGAGAGACATAGAAATTCGACGAAAAGAGGGACACCGTGGACTCCATATTTTCTATTGGCATCCAGTCATTATGGGACGAATTGCGCCACATGCCAGTCGGAGGAGTCTGGTGGGTTAATACGGATCGTAATGAAGATGCCATCAGTCTGGTAAACCAGACGATAGCGGCGCAGGGGAAGGAATCCCGCGTGGCCGTCATTACGATGGGCGAAGAGCCGAAGTCAATCATCAGGCTCGACAGTGACCGTGGGCCCCAGACAGTACGATTATTTTCCATGCCTGCGGAGGCTGACAGTCTATACTTTTTACCCCGCGATATTCAGTGTTCTATTGTTCCTGAGCACTATTTACTGATTCTAAAATGCTCTAATGATGGCCTGCAAAATATACCGTCTGAAAAGCTGCTGAAATGGCTGGGAAGAATCAACAGATGGGCAAAAAATCAAAATTGCACCTTATTGGTTGTTAACCCAGGCAGTAATAATGACAAGCTTTTTTCACTTTTAATGAGTGAATACCGTTCCCTCTATGGCCTGGCCAGTATTCGTGTCCAGACCGACAGCCATCTTTACGACGTGGCTTTCTGGTGCAATGAAAAAGGGGTGAGCTCCCGACAACAACTTACCCTCAAACATGTCGGGGATGAGTGGCATCTTGCTCAACAAGAAGAAACAGTAGTTCAGCCACGCAGTGATGAAAAACGCGTTCTGAGCCATATTGCGGTACTGGAAGGTGCGCCTGCACTGTCTGAGCACTGGTCACTGTTCGATACCAATGAAGCCTTATTTGATGAGGCGCGCACCACGCAGGCGGCGACCATTATCTTCTCGTTGATCCAGAATAACCAAATCGAAACGCTGGCAAGGCACATACACACATTACGTCGCCAGCGCGGCAGTGCGTTAAAAATTGTGGTGCGTGAAAATAATACCAGCCTGCGCGCCACCGATGAGCGCTTATTACTGGGCTGCGGCGCGAATATGGTCATTCCGTGGAATGCTCCCCTGTCGCGCTGTCTGACGCTGATCGAAAGCATCCAGGGCCAGCAGTTTAATCGACATGTTCCGGAAGATATCAGCACCCTGCTTTCAATGACGCAGCCGATGAAACTGCGCGGCTACCAGAAATGGGACACCTTCTGCGATGCGGTGGGCAACATGATGAGCAATACGCTGTTACCGGCAGACGGAAAAGGGGTGATGGTTGCCCTGCGCCCCGTGCCGGGTATTCGCGTTGAGCAGGCGCTCACTCTGTGCCGCCCTAACCGTATCGGGGACATCATGACCATTGGCGATAACCGCCTGGTGCTGTTCCTCTCCTTCTGCCGGGTGAACGATCTGGATACTGCGCTTAACCATATCTTCCCGCTTCCTACCGCGGATATCTTCTCGAACCGTATGGTCTGGTTTGAAGATAACCTGATCGCGGCTGAGCTTGTCCAGATGCGTGCCCTGCCACCCGAAAAGTGGGCCAAACCGTTGCCTGTCACCAGCGGTGCCAAACCGGTACTCAATGCGAAACATGACGGGCATGTCTGGCGTCGGGTACCTGAGCCGCTACGCTTACTGGATGAGAACAAGGAGAGCGCGCCATTATGAATATCAGCGATATCATCCAACTGGTTGTTCTGTGCGCGCTGATTTTTTTGCCGCTTGGCTACTATGCACGCCATTCCCTGCGCCGTATTCGCGATACGGTCAGATTACTGTTCGTCAAACCTCGCTATATTAAACCCGCCGGAACACTGACTCGCGCTCCGAACGTCAAGGCAAACCGAAAACATGACTAATTCTACCTATACCTCTTCGGCGCCATCGCCACTCTGGCAATACTGGCGCGGCCTGTCCGGCTGGAATTTCTACTTTCTGGTGAAGTTTGGTCTGCTGTGGGCAGGCTATCTTAATTTCCACCCTCTGCTTAACCTGGTGTTTATGGCATTCCTGCTGATGCCAATCCCGAACTTCAGGCTGCACCGTATACGTCACTGGGTCGCTATCCCCATCGGTTTCGCCCTGTTCTGGCATGATACCTGGCTGCCCGGCCCTGAAAGCATCATGAGCTAGGGCTCCCAGGTCGCAGGTTTCAGTGCGGACTATATGCTCGATCTGGTTGAGCGCTTTATTAACTGGCAGATGATTGGCGCGGTATTTGTCCTGCTGGTTGCCTGGCTGTTCCTGTCTCAGTGGATCCGGGTGACGGTGTTTGTCGTCGCGATTATGATCTGGCTTAACGTCCTGACGCTGACGGGCCCGAGCTTCTCGCTGTGGCCAGCCGGTCAGCCGACGACAACCGTGACCACCACGGGCGGTTCCGCCGCCGCGACCGTTGCGACAGCAGGGGATACGCCTGTGGTTGGGGATATTCCTGCGCAGACTGCACCGCCGACATCCACTAACCTGAACGCGTGGCTCTCCAGTTTTTACGCTGCGGAAGATAAGCGTCAGACGAAATTCCCGGACGCGCTGCCTGCCGATGCTCAGCCGTTTGAGCTGCTGGTCATTAACATCTGTTCTCTGTCCTGGGCTGACGTTGACGCGGCTGGTTTGATGTCGCACCCGCTGTGGTCGCATTTCGATATTCAGTTTAAGGACTTCAACTCGGCCACGTCGTACAGCGGCCCGGCGGCTATCCGCCTGCTGCGCGCCAGCTGCGGACAGCCTTCGCATAAGAACCTCTACCAGCCGGCAGCTAACCAGTGTTATCTGTTTGATAACCTCGCAAAACTGGGCTTTACCCAGCACCTGATGATGGGCCATAACGGTCAGTTCGGTAACTTCCTGAAAGAAGTGCGTGAACAGGGTGGCATGCAGGCCCCGCTGATGGACCAGAAAGGGCTGCCGGTAACGTTGCTGGGCTTTGATGGCTCGCCGGTGTATGACGATACCGCCGTGCTTCAGCGCTGGTTAGATACCGTCGGCAAAGAGGAAGGGACACGTAGTGCGACGTTCTATAACACGCTGCCGCTGCACGACGGGAATCATTATCCCGGCGTGAGTAAAACGGCCGATTATAAGGCCCGTGCTCAGAAGTTCTTTGACGAGCTGAACGCGTTCTTCAACGAGCTGGAAAAATCAGGTCGCAAAGTGATGGTGGTGGTAGTACCAGAACACGGAGGGGCGCTGAAAGGCGACAGGATGCAGGTGTCTGGTCTGCGCGATATCCCAAGCCCGTCCATCACTAACGTTCCGGCCGGGATTAAGTTCTTTGGCATGAAGGCGCCGCATCAGGGAGCGCCCATTGAAATCACCCAGCCAAGCAGCTATCTGGCTATCTCGGAACTGGTTGCTCGCGCTGTAGACGGTAAGCTGTTTGTGGAAGATAGCGTGAACTGGGATCAACTCACCAGCGAGCTGCCGCAGACGGCGGAGGTATCGGAAAACGCCAATGCGGTGGTGATCCAGTATCAGAATAAGCCTTATGTCCGACTGAATGCCGGGGATTGGGTGCCGTATCCGCAGTGATGACCTGCTCCCCCCTCTCCCCTGTGGGGAGAGGGTTACTCCGCACTTCGTAACGAAATTTCACCGCCCACCCAGGGCTTAATCACGCCATCCTGTTCAAGAAGCAACGCGCCCTGCGCGTCAATGCCGCGTGATGTGCCGTAAATCTCTTTATCCCCAATCAGCAGCTTTACCGGTCGGTTAATAAAGTTATCCAGCTTTTCCCAGCGGGACAGGAATGGCGCTAACCCCTCTTGTTCAAAGAGCGTCAGCGAACTACGCAACTCATTGATCATGCGGACGGCAAGCGTATTGCGATCGATGGTGATCCCCGCTTCCTGCAAGTTGGTCCAGGCCTGGTTCACGACATCGTTCTGCACTTTTCGCATCACCATGTTCAGTCCCGCCCCAATGACGATCTGTGCGGCATCGCCTGTTTTTCCCGTCAGTTCGACCAGGATCCCCGCCAGCTTTCGATCGTTGAGATACAGATCGTTGGGCCATTTTACCCGCACCTGATCGGCACCCAGATCGTGCAGCACCTCTGCCATCACAATGCCGATCACCAGGCTCAGCCCGATGGCCGCAGCTGGCCCCTGTTCAAGCCGCCAGTACATGGAAAGGTAGAGGTTGGCGCCAAATGGTGAGAACCACTTACGCCCCCGGCGGCCACGTCCTGCCTGTTGGTACTCGGCAACGCAGGCATCACCGGATTTCAGCTCGCTCAGGCGATCCAGCAGATACTGGTTCGTCGAATCAATGACCGGCAATACCGCGACGTTACCGTGCCCAATCTGGCTGCGGATGACCTCTTCATTCAGTAACTGGATCGGTTCCGGCAGGCTGTAGCCTTTTCCCGGCACCGTAAACACATCCACGCCCCAGTCGCGGAGCGTTTGAATATGCTTATTGATCGCAGCACGGCTCATGCCCAGCTGTTCGCCCAGCTGCTCGCCAGAATGAAACTCGCCATCGGCAAGGATACCGATGAGAGTTAACGGGATAGTATTGTCCTTCACGCAATGGTCTCCACGGCATTCACTTCGCCCGTTCGGCCAATAAAGCGAACTTCAGGCTCCAGCCAGACGTTGAATTTTTCGCCCACGCGCTGGCGAACATGATGCGCCAGGTTGACGACATCCTCACTTGTCGCGTTGGACTGGTTGATCAGTACCAGCGCCTGCTGACGATGAACAGCAGCGCCACCAAGAGTCGTACCTTTTAATTCACACTGATCGATAAGCCAGCCTGCGGCCAGCTTCACGCTACCATCCGCCTGAGGATAATGCGGGGCCGTTGGCCAGCCGGCGAGAAACGCTTTTGCATTTTCGCTGCTGATCACCGGGTTTTTGAAGAAACTGCCCGCATTTCCGTTAACTTTCGGGTCCGGGAGCTTGGTCATTCGCATGTGGCAAACGGAATCAAATACCTCACGCGGTGTGACGGTAGCCGGGTCGAGACGGGTCAGATCGCCGTAAGTCAGAACGGGTTTCCAGGCTTTCGCCAGGTGCAGGCCAACGGCCACAATGACGAAACGATCCTGATAGTCGTGCTTGAAAATGCTGTCGCGATAGCCAAAGCGGCACTGCTCTGCGGTCAGGCGCTTCGCCGTTCCAGTCGCGAGTTCGATGCAGTCGACATATTCGCAGACGTGTTTCAGTTCGATGCCGTAGGCACCGATGTTTTGAATAGGAGATGATCCTGCACAGCCCGGGATCAGAGCCAGGTTTTCCAGCCCTGGCATCCCTTTTTCGAGGGTATATTGCACCAGATGGTGCCAGTTCTCGCCAGCACCCACGTGTAAATGCCAGCTGTCAGCGCTCTCTTTACGCTCAATCCCCATGATGCGATTGACGATTACCGTCCCCGCAAAATCATCGAGAAACAGGACATTACTTCCTTCGCCCAGAATAAGTACGGGTTCACCGTTTTCTGTTGCGTTTTGCCATGCATTCAGCAACTGCTGAGCACTCTCGGCACGTACAATTTGATTAGCATTCCGTTGAATACCAAAGGTATTCCAGGGCTTAAGGGAGTGATTCATAGACGCTATCCTGATGCAAAAACCGGGATAGTTTACCGTATATATGGGGGGATAGGTGATTTGTTTATGGAAAGGAAGCAGGTGCAGAAACGCAAAAAGGCCATCCTTCCGGATGGCCTCTTCACTTGTTTGATGCCTGGCAGTTCCCTACTCTCACATGGGGAGACCCCACACTACCATCGGCGCTACGGCGTTTCACTTCTGAGTTCGGCATGGGGTCAGGTGGGACCACCGCGCTAAAGCCGCCAGGCAAATTCTGTTAATCTGTATCAGGCTGAAAATCGTGTCTGTCTCTTCGCCAAAACACCTTCGGCGTTGTAAGGTTAAGCCTCACGGTTCATTAGTATCGGTTAGCTCAACGCATCGCTGCGCTTACACACCCGACCTATCAACGTCGTCGTCTTCAACGTTCCTTCAGGAGACTTAAAGTCTCAGGGAGAACTCATCTCGGGGCAAGTTTCGTGCTTAGATGCTTTCAGCACTTATCTCTTCCGCATTTAGCTACCGGGCAGTGCCATTGGCATGACAACCCGAACACCAGTGATGCGTCCACTCCGGTCCTCTCGTACTAGGAGCAGCCCCCCTCAATTCTCCAGCGCCCACGGCAGATAGGGACCGAACTGTCTCACGACGTTCTAAACCCAGCTCGCGTACCACTTTAAATGGCGAACAGCCATACCCTTGGGACCTACTTCAGCCCCAGGATGTGATGAGCCGACATCGAGGTGCCAAACACCGCCGTCGATATGAACTCTTGGGCGGTATCAGCCTGTTATCCCCGGAGTACCTTTTATCCGTTGAGCGATGGCCCTTCCATTCAGAACCACCGGATCACTATGACCTGCTTTCGCACCTGCTCGCGCCGTCACGCTCGCAGTCAAGCTGGCTTATGCCATTGCACTAACCTCCTGATGTCCGACCAGGATTAGCCAACCTTCGTGCTCCTCCGTTACTCTTTGGGAGGAGACCGCCCCAGTCAAACTACCCACCAGACACTGTCCGCAACCCGGGTAACGGGTCTACGTTAGAACACCAGCCATTAAAGGGTGGTATTTCAAGGTTGGCTCCACGCAGACTGGCGTCCACGCTTCAAAGCCTCCCACCTATCCTACACATCAAGGACCAGTGTTCAGTGTCAAGCTATAGTAAAGGTTCACGGGGTCTTTCCGTCTTGCCGCGGGTACACTGCATCTTCACAGCGAGTTCAATTTCACTGAGTCTCGGGTGGAGACAGCCTGGCCATCATTACGCCATTCGTGCAGGTCGGAACTTACCCGACAAGGAATTTCGCTACCTTAGGACCGTTATAGTTACGGCCGCCGTTTACCGGGGCTTCGATCAAGAGCTTCGCGTTGCCGCTAACCCCATCAATTAACCTTCCGGCACCGGGCAGGCGTCACACCGTATACGTCCACTTTCGTGTTTGCACAGTGCTGTGTTTTTAATAAACAGTTGCAGCCAGCTGGTATCTTCGACTGATTTCAGCTCCACCCGCAGGGGCTTCACCTACACATCAGCGTGCCTTCTCCCGAAGTTACGGCACCATTTTGCCTAGTTCCTTCACCCGAGTTCTCTCAAGCGCCTTGGTATTCTCTACCTGACCACCTGTGTCGGTTTGGGGTACGATTTCGTGTTACCTGATGCTTAGAGGCTTTTCCTGGAAGCAGGGCATTTATCACTTCAGCACCGTAGTGCCTCGTCATCACACCTCAGCGTTAATAAGGTACCGGATTTACCTGGAACCTCCGCCTACATGCTTAAACCGGGACAACCGTCGCCCGGCTGACATAGCCTTCTCCGTCCCCCCTTCGCAGTAACACCAAGTACAGGAATATTAACCTGTTTCCCATCGACTACGCCTTTCGGCCTCGCCTTAGGGGTCGACTCACCCTGCCCCGATTAACGTTGGACAGGAACCCTTGGTCTTCCGGCGAGCGGGCTTTTCACCCGCTTTATCGTTACTTATGTCAGCATTCGCACTTCTGATACCTCCAGCATGCCTCACAGCACACCTTCAACGGCTTACAGAACGCTCCCCTACCCAACAACACATAGTGTCGCTGCCGCAGCTTCGGTGCATGGTTTAGCCCCGTTACATCTTCCGCGCAGGCCGACTCGACCAGTGAGCTATTACGCTTTCTTTAAATGATGGCTGCTTCTAAGCCAACATCCTGGCTGTCTGTGCCTTCCCACATCGTTTCCCACTTAACCATGACTTTGGGACCTTAGCTGGCGGTCTGGGTTGTTTCCCTCTTCACGACGGACGTTAGCACCCGCCGTGTGTCTCCCGTGATAACATTCTTCGGTATTCGTAGTTTGCATCGGGTTGGTAAGCCGGGATGGCCCCCTAGCCGAAACAGTGCTCTACCCCCGAAGATGAGTTCACGAGGCGCTACCTAAATAGCTTTCGGGGAGAACCAGCTATCTCCCGGTTTGATTGGCCTTTCACCCCCAGCCACAGGTCATCCGCTAATTTTTCAACATTAGTCGGTTCGGTCCTCCAGTTAGTGTTACCCAACCTTCAACCTGCCCATGGCTAGATCACCGGGTTTCGGGTCTATACCCTGCAACTTAACGCCCAGTTAAGACTCGGTTTCCCTTCGGCTCCCCTATACGGTTAACCTTGCTACAGAATATAAGTCGCTGACCCATTATACAAAAGGTACGCAGTCACCCCATAAAGAGGCTCCCACTGCTTGTACGTACACGGTTTCAGGTTCTTTTTCACTCCCCTCGCCGGGGTTCTTTTCGCCTTTCCCTCACGGTACTGGTTCACTATCGGTCAGTCAGGAGTATTTAGCCTTGGAGGATGGTCCCCCCATATTCAGACAGGATACCACGTGTCCCGCCCTACTCTTCGAGTTCACAGCATGTGTGCTTTCGTGTACGGGACTATCACCCTGTACCGTCGGACTTTCCAGACCGTTCCACTAACACACAAGCTGATTCAGACTCCGGGCTGCTCCCCGTTCGCTCGCCGCTACTGGGGGAATCTCGGTTGATTTCTTTTCCTCGGGGTACTTAGATGTTTCAGTTCCCCCGGTTCGCCTCGTTAACCTATGTATTCAGTTAACGATAGTGCAACGGATTGCACTGGGTTTCCCCATTCGGACATCGCCGGGTCAAGGGTTCATATCACCTCGCCGGCGCTTTTCGCAGATTAGCACGTCCTTCATCGCCTCTGACTGCCAGGGCATCCACCGTGTACGCTTAGTCGCTTAACCTCACAACCCGAAGATGTTTCTTTCGATTCACCATCGACTTGCGAAAATTTGAGAGACTCGAACACACATGAGCTGTGTGTCGTTTCAATTTTCAGCTTGATCCAGATTTTTAAAGAGCAAAACTTCGCAGTGCACCTTTTCAGGTTCACTCTGAAGTTTTCTTGTGTTCGCAGTAAAAGATGGTGGAGCTATGCGGGATCGAACCGCAGACCTCCTGCGTGCAAGGCAGGCGCTCTCCCAGCTGAGCTATAGCCCCATCGTTTACAACCTCTTCAAATTTGCGAGGCAAATTTGGTAGGCCTGAGTGGACTTGAACCACCGACCTCACCCTTATCAGGGGTGCGCTCTAACCACCTGAGCTACAAGCCTGTAGAGGTTTTTTACTGCTGTTTTTCATCAGACAATCTGTGTGGACACTACAAAGGCAGGTTCTTTAAGGTAAGGAGGTGATCCAACCGCAGGTTCCCCTACGGTTACCTTGTTACGACTTCACCCCAGTCATGAATCACAAAGTGGTAAGCGCCCTCCCGAAGGTTAAGCTACCTACTTCTTTTGCAACCCACTCCCATGGTGTGACGGGCGGTGTGTACAAGGCCCGGGAACGTATTCACCGTGGCATTCTGATCCACGATTACTAGCGATTCCGACTTCATGGAGTCGAGTTGCAGACTCCAATCCGGACTACGACGCACTTTATGAGGTCCGCTTGCTCTCGCGAGGTCGCTTCTCTTTGTATGCGCCATTGTAGCACGTGTGTAGCCCTACTCGTAAGGGCCATGATGACTTGACGTCATCCCCACCTTCCTCCAGTTTATCACTGGCAGTCTCCTTTGAGTTCCCGGCCTAACCGCTGGCAACAAAGGATAAGGGTTGCGCTCGTTGCGGGACTTAACCCAACATTTCACAACACGAGCTGACGACAGCCATGCAGCACCTGTCTCAGAGTTCCCGAAGGCACCAAAGCATCTCTGCTAAGTTCTCTGGATGTCAAGAGTAGGTAAGGTTCTTCGCGTTGCATCGAATTAAACCACATGCTCCACCGCTTGTGCGGGCCCCCGTCAATTCATTTGAGTTTTAACCTTGCGGCCGTACTCCCCAGGCGGTCGACTTAACGCGTTAGCTCCGGAAGCCACGCCTCAAGGGCACAACCTCCAAGTCGACATCGTTTACGGCGTGGACTACCAGGGTATCTAATCCTGTTTGCTCCCCACGCTTTCGCACCTGAGCGTCAGTCTTTGTCCAGGGGGCCGCCTTCGCCACCGGTATTCCTCCAGATCTCTACGCATTTCACCGCTACACCTGGAATTCTACCCCCCTCTACAAGACTCTAGCCTGCCAGTTTCGAATGCAGTTCCCAGGTTGAGCCCGGGGATTTCACATCCGACTTGACAGACCGCCTGCGTGCGCTTTACGCCCAGTAATTCCGATTAACGCTTGCACCCTCCGTATTACCGCGGCTGCTGGCACGGAGTTAGCCGGTGCTTCTTCTGCGGGTAACGTCAATTGCTGAGGTTATTAACCTCAACACCTTCCTCCCCGCTGAAAGTACTTTACAACCCGAAGGCCTTCTTCATACACGCGGCATGGCTGCATCAGGCTTGCGCCCATTGTGCAATATTCCCCACTGCTGCCTCCCGTAGGAGTCTGGACCGTGTCTCAGTTCCAGTGTGGCTGGTCATCCTCTCAGACCAGCTAGGGATCGTCGCCTAGGTGAGCCGTTACCCCACCTACTAGCTAATCCCATCTGGGCACATCCGATGGCAAGAGGCCCGAAGGTCCCCCTCTTTGGTCTTGCGACGTTATGCGGTATTAGCTACCGTTTCCAGTAGTTATCCCCCTCCATCAGGCAGTTTCCCAGACATTACTCACCCGTCCGCCACTCGTCAGCGAAGCAGCAAGCTGCTTCCTGTTACCGTTCGACTTGCATGTGTTAGGCCTGCCGCCAGCGTTCAATCTGAGCCATGATCAAACTCTTCAATTTAAAAGTTTGATGCTCAATGAATTAAACTTCGTAATGAATTACGTGTTCACTCGTTGAGACTTGGTATTCATTTAGTGTCCGAGGACATTAAGAATCCATGTCACTTTGAGTGCCCACACAGATTGTCTGATAAATTGTTAAAGAGCAGTGCCGCTTCGTTTTCGCTGCGGCGCGGGGTGTGCATATTACGCTTTCCCGCTTCAGAGTCAAGCGTTTGTTTTGCTTTTCTCTGCTGACCCGGCGGCTTGCGTGCCGTTGTTCCGTGTCAGTGGAGGCGCATTATAGGGAGTTCTTCTGAAGTGACAAGCACTAAATACAAAAAACTTTCCGTTCGCTCACTTTTCAAACTCAACGCTTATTTATCCCACGCATCGTCCGTTAAACGCGCAATTTCACGGGCAAAACTGGCGACCTGGGCCCAGTCGGTATAAACCACTTCTTTACGCGTATCCGTTTCCCCGCCCGTCATTTTCATGATCAGGCGGATCATAAAGCGGTCATACCAGCGGTAACGCGGGTAACGCAGCGCGCCAGCAAAGACAGAACAGATATCGGGCTGCCATGGCGAACTTAGCAAAAACTTGCGCGTATAGCTGTTGGTCTGCGGCGTACGCTTCTCCGCTTTACGGGCAACCAGGTTGACCGAGTAAAACGCGCCAGGCAGTTGAGCGAGCTCCGCCGTATGCTTTTTCACAAAGCGATCCAGCGCCGGATGGAAATGGCCGTAACGAATTGAAGCGCCAATGACCACGCGGTCGTAATCCTGCCAGGCAATCTGCTCTGTGCGATTCAGGTTCACCACATCAGAATAAATGCCCAGCTCTTTGAGTTCGGAAGCCAGATATGAAGCAATCTCACGCGTTTGCCCGTCACGCGTTGAGAAAAGAATTAACGTTTTCACCAATGTCTCCTTACTCACGCCAGAATGTTGGGGTAAACAGCACCAGCAGCGTAAAGACCTCAAGACGCCCAAACAGCATATTGGCGATTAAGATCCACTTCGCCACCGGGTTCATACTGGCGAAGTTATCCGCCACGACGCCCAGCCCCGGCCCCAGGTTGTTTAACGTTGCCACCACAGAGGCGAAGGCAGAGAAATCATCCACGCCCGTGGCGATAATCGCCAGCATACTGACAATAAAGACCAGCGCATAAGCGGAGAAGAATCCCCACACCGCTTCGAGGATGCGCTCCGGCAGCGCGCGGTTCCCCAGCTTAATACTGTAAACCGCATTCGGGTGGACCAGACGTTTCAACTCACGGTTCCCCTGCTTGAACAGCAGCAGAATGCGGATCACCTTCAGACCGCCGCCCGTTGACCCGGCGCAACCGCCGATAAACGCAGAGCACAACAGCAGCACCGGCAGGAACAATGGCCAACGCGCAATACTGTCCGTGGTGAAACCAGCGGTTGTCGCCATCGATACCACCTGGAAGAAGGCCTGGTTCAGGGTCGTGACCGCCGAGTTATAAACATCGTGGAACCACAGTACCAGGGTACAGATAACCACCAGGGTCAGCTGGACGCCAATAAACATCCGGAATTCCGGGTCGCGCCAGTACACCTTCAGGCTCCGTCCGCTAAGCAACGAGAAGTGTAGACCGTAGTTACAGCCTGAAATCAGCAGAAAGATGGCAATGATGGTATTGATTGTCGGGCTGTCGAAGTAGCCGACGCTGGCATCGTGGGTGGAGAACCCACCGATAGCAATAGTCGCAAAGCTGTGTCCGATGGCATCAAACGCAGGCATCCCGGCAAACCACAGCGCCAGCGCGCAGGCCACCGTCAGCAGGACATAGATAAGCCACAGGGTTTTCGCCGTCTCCGCAATACGTGGGCGCATCTTGTTATCTTTCAGCGGGCCGGGCATCTCTGCCCGGTAGAGCTGCATCCCCCCGACGCCCAGAATGGGCAGGATAGCCACCGCCAGGACGATGATCCCCATACCGCCGAACCACTGGAGCATCTGCCGGTAAAAGAGAATCGCATGCGGGAGCGATTCCAGCCCCACCAGCGTGGTAGCCCCGGTGGTCGTTAATCCGGAGAACGATTCAAAAAACGCATCCGTGACGGTGAGATTCGGTTGTTCGGAGAAGATAAACGGCAGCGCACCCACGCTTCCCAGTACCGTCCAGAACAGGACCACAATCAGAAACCCCTCCCGGGATTTCAGTTCACCTTTCTCACGGCGGTTTGGCCACCACAGCAGGGAGCCAATCGTCAGCGCGACAAAAAAGGTTTGCGTAAATGCACGCCCCGCGCCGTCCCGGTAGATGAGCGCCACCAGTCCGGGAATGATCATTGTCCCGGAGAAAAGTATGACCAGCAATCCAACGATTCGGGTAATGGCACGAAAATGCATCTCTGCCGCTTCCTTAGGTATTCAAAATTGTGAGGTGGGGATTATTCTTCAATCGGCAGTAATTGCAATGAACCGCGACTAAAATCAGCGAGTTTTGCTGAAAAAGCAGCCAGTTCCGCCTGAGGAAGCGCCACGCGTAATTGCACCATTGCCTGATAATCACTGTGTGCGATGACACCGTTAAACTGTTTAAGCAGTGCTTCGATACCCGATAGCTGGGCGTAATCGCATAACAAAGTATATTCCGTAAGTGGCGTTTTGCGGGTTGTTATCAGCAGATTAAGCGCTTGCTGGACACCACCTCCGTAGGCTTTAACCAGCCCTCCGGTGCCTAACAAAATGCCCCCGTAGTAGCGGACAACAACGGCGGTGATTTCACCCACGCCGCTGCCCATCAACTGGGATAGCATCGGTTTTCCGGCCGTACCCGCCGGTTCACCGTCGTCAGAAAACCCGAGCTGCTGTGAGTCGTCTGGCGGCCCTGCGACCCACGCCACACAGTGATGGCGGGCATCGGGGTGCTGCGCGCGGACGGACTCGACGAACACCTTCGCCGCCTCCACGCCGTCGGTATGCGCCAGCAGCGTGATAAAGCGGCTTTTCTTGATTTCCTCAACAAAGGTGACCGGCTCGGCCGGTATCAGCCAGCTTTCCATCAGGCCAGCTTCAGATCTCGCGTCATGTTCTCAATGCTGTTCTCGTGAATAACCACGTTATCCTCGATACGAATGCCGCCATACGGCTTCAGCGCTTCAATTTTCTCCCAGTTGAAGTGCTTGCTGAATTGCCCTTCGCGCCACGGTGCCAGCAGGGATTCAATAAAGTAGATGCCCGGCTCGATGGTCAATACCATACGCGGCGCCAGAACGCGGGTGCAGCGCAGATAAGGATATTTAGACGGTGCCGCCAGGTGCGTACCGGTATCATCCTGCATAAAGCCCGCGACGTCATGAACCTGCAAACCCAGCGGGTGACCGATACCATGCGGCATAAATGGCCCGGTCAGATCGTTCTCAACCATCGCCTCTTCGCTCATGTCTTTGACAATCTGATGCTTACGCAGCAGTTTAGCGATGCGCTGATGGAACTGGATGTGATAATCCACGTAGCTGGTTCCGGCCTTCATGGTGCCAATCAGCGCCAGCTGTTCGTCGTTCACGTCTTTGATCAATTGCGCAAAATCGGTGTCCGCATTCGCCGCCCAGGTACGGGTCAGGTCTGCCGCATAACCATTGTACTCAGCCCCCGCGTCCAGCAGGAAGCTGCGCATCTCAGCCGGAACCTGATGATCCAGTTTGGTGTAGTGCAGAACCGAGGCATGTTCATTCAGCGCCACGATGTTGCTGTACGGCACGTCGGTATCGCGGTGGCCGGTCGCCGTCAGGTAGGCCTGATTAATATCGAACTCGCTCATACCGGACTGGAACGCTTCGTGCGCCGCACGGTGGCCATTCACCGCCGTTTTTTGCGCTTCACGCATGCAGTAAAGTTCGTAGTCGGTCTTGTAGGCGCGATAGTAGTGCAGATAATCCAGCACGCCTTTCGGGTTGAGTTTATCTGCCGGAATATCCAGACCCAGCGCACGCTCAGGAACCGGACCAATGTAGCCGATGTTGCCGCGCGCCGCTGGCAGCTGGCTGCCAATGCCGTCTGCTTTTGGCAGCGCAATCACGTCAATTTCTTCGGTCCAGAATGAGGTCGGCAGCGGCTCCACGTTGTGCCAGTAATCGACCGGCAGGTAGAACCACAGTTTCGGCTTGTTCACGCCATCCACCAGCAGCCAGCAATTTGGAACCTGCGTGACAGGCACCCAGGCTTTAAACTGCGGGTTAACCTTGAAGGGATAAGCATGGTCATCAAGAAAAGTATTCATCAGCTCGCCGGAGTGGATCAGCAGGGCATCCAGCTTGAAGCGGGCCAGTACATCGCGGGTACGTTCCTGTAGGGTAACGATATGATTTTTATAAAGCGAAGCCAGTGAGTCCATCATTCTTCCTTTCGTTTTTTTGACCTCAAGTCATCGCATCTTAGCACACCTCACTGCGGCTGCGTGATTTCCACCGACCGTGATCAGCGCAGCAATTTCTTAATGACTAATTTGCATTTTATTAACATAAATTCCACACTCCGTTTCATCTGGTATGACCAGATCCAATTGCTGGATTCAGGAGACCGACATGCTCTACAAAGGCGACACCCTGTACGTAGACTGGCTGGAAGATGGCATTGCCGAACTGGTGTTCGATGCCCCCGGCTCAGTGAACAAGCTTGATACCGCGACGGTGGCCAGTCTTGGCCAGGCGCTGGATGTACTTGAAAAGCAATCAGATTTGAAAGGGCTGCTGCTGCGCTCCAACAAAGCGGCCTTTATCGTTGGCGCGGATATCACCGAATTCCTGTCGCTGTTCCTGGTGCCCGAAGAACAGCTGAGCCAGTGGCTGCACTTTGCCAACAGCGTTTTTAATCGTCTGGAAGATCTGCCTGTCCCGACCCTTTCCGCCGTTAACGGCTACGCGCTGGGCGGTGGCTGCGAGTGCGTGCTGGCGACCGACTACCGTCTGGCGACGCCGGACCTGCGCATCGGCCTGCCGGAAACCAAGCTGGGCATCATGCCGGGCTTTGGCGGTTCCGTGCGTATGCCGCGCATGCTGGGTGCCGACAGCGCGCTGGAGATCATTGCCGCGGGTAAAGATGTCGGCGCAGAACAGGCGCAGAAAATCGGCCTGGTGGACGGCGTGGTTAAGCCTGAAAAACTGATTGAGGGTGCTATCGCCATCCTCCGTCAGGCGATTAATGGCGATCTCGACTGGAAAGCCAAACGCCAGCCGAAACTGGAGCCGTTGAAGCTCAGCAAAATTGAAGCCACCATGAGCTTCACCATCGCCAAAGGCATGGTGATGCAGACGGCGGGTAAACACTACCCGGCGCCGATCACAGCGGTGAAAACCATTGAAGCGGCAGCCCGTCTGGGCCGTGATGACGCTCTGAAGCTTGAAAACCAGAGCTTTGTCCCGCTGGCGCACACCAACGAAGCCCGCGCGCTGGTTGGTATCTTCCTTAACGATCAGTTCGTGAAAGGCAAAGCCAAACAACTCACCAAAAACGTTGAAACGCCAAAACACGCGGCGGTACTCGGCGCGGGCATTATGGGGGGCGGCATCGCCTATCAGTCTGCCTGGAAAGGCGTGCCGGTGGTGATGAAGGACATCAACGAGAAATCCCTGACGCTGGGCATGACCGAAGCGGCCAAGCTGCTGAATAAACAGCTTGAGCGCGGCAAAATTGATGGTCTGAAGCTTGCAGGCGTGATCTCCACCATCCAGCCAGTGCTGGAATACAGCGGTTTCGACCGTGTGGACGTGGTGGTTGAAGCGGTCGTCGAGAACCCGAAAGTGAAAAAAGCGGTGCTGGCCGAAACCGAAGACAAGGTGCGTCCGGAAACCGTGCTGGCCTCTAACACCTCCACCATTCCTATCAGCGAACTGGCGAGCGTGCTGAAGCGTCCGGAAAACTTCTGCGGGATGCACTTCTTTAACCCGGTGCACCGCATGCCGCTGGTCGAAGTGATCCGAGGGGAAAAAACCTCCGACGAAACCATCGCCAAAGTGGTGGCGTGGGCGAGCAAGATGGGCAAAACGCCGATCGTGGTTAACGACTGCCCGGGCTTCTTCGTTAACCGCGTGCTGTTCCCGTACTTCGCCGGTTTCAGCCAGCTGCTGCGCGACGGCGCAGACTTCCGCAAAATCGACAAAGTGATGGAAAAACAGTTCGGCTGGCCGATGGGCCCGGCGTATCTGCTGGACGTTGTCGGCATCGACACTGCCCATCACGCGCAGGCGGTGATGGCGGCGGGCTTCCCGCAGCGCATGCAGAAAGATTATCGCGACGCCATTGATGCCCTGTTCGACGCCAACCGCTTCGGGCAGAAAAACGGTCTGGGCTTCTGGCGCTATAAAGAAGACAGCAAAGGCAAACCGAAGAAAGAAGAAGATCCGGCGGTGGATGGCCTGCTGGCCGACGTCAGTCAGCCAAAACGCGACTTCACCGACGATGAGATCATCGCACGGATGATGATCCCAATGGTCAACGAAGTGGTGCGCTGCCTCGAAGAAGGCATTATCGCCAGCCCGGCAGAAGCGGATATGGCGCTGGTGTACGGCCTCGGCTTCCCTCCGTTCCACGGAGGCGCGTTCCGCTGGCTGGATACGCTCGGCAGCGCCCGCTATCTCGATATGGCTCAGCAGTACCAGCACCTCGGCCCGCTTTATGAGGTGCCGGAAGGGCTGCGTAACAAAGCGCGCCATAACGAACCCTACTACCCAGCAGTTGAGCCAGCCCGTCCGGTTGGCGAACTGAAAACGGCTTAAGGAGTCACAATGGAAAAGGTTGTCATTGTTGATGCGATTCGCACCCCGATGGGCCGTTCAAAAGGCGGTGCGTTCCGTAACGTGCGCGCGGAAGATCTCTCCGCGCACCTGATGCGTAGCCTGCTGGCGCGTAACCCGGCGCTGGACCCAGCAGCGCTGGACGATATCTACTGGGGCTGCGTGCAGCAGACGCTGGAGCAGGGCTTCAACATTGCCCGTAACGCGTCCCTGCTGGCGGAGATCCCGCATTCGGTTCCGGCCGTCACCGTCAACCGTCTTTGCGGTTCGTCGATGCAGGCGCTGCACGACGCGGCGCGGATGATCATGACCGGCGATGCGCAGGCCTGTCTGGTGGGCGGCGTGGAGCACATGGGCCACGTGCCAATGAGCCACGGGGTCGATTTCCATCCTGGCATGAGCCGCAACGTGGCGAAAGCCGCCGGTATGATGGGCCTGACCGCCGAGATGCTCTCCCGTCTGCACGGCATCAGCCGTGAGATGCAGGATGCGTTTGCCGCACGCTCGCATGCCCGCGCCTGGGCCGCCACGCAGTCTGGTGCCTTTAAGAATGAGATCATCCCAACCGGCGGTCACGACGCAGACGGCGTACTGAAGCAGTTCAGCTACGACGAAGTTATCCGCCCGGAAACCACGGTCGAAGCGCTTTCTACCCTGCGTCCGGCGTTTGATCCGGTCACCGGTACGGTAACGGCGGGCACCTCGTCTGCCCTGTCCGACGGTGCCGCCGCGATGCTGGTAATGAGCGAAAGCCGCGCCCGCGAATTAGGCCTGACGCCACGCGCCCGCGTGCGTTCGATGGCGGTCGTGGGCTGCGATCCTTCCATCATGGGCTACGGCCCGGTTCCGGCATCAAAACTGGCGCTGAAAAAAGCGGGGCTGAGCGCAAGTGATATCGACCTCTTTGAGATGAACGAAGCGTTCGCCGCGCAGATCCTGCCGTGCATTAAAGATCTGGGGCTGATAGATCAGATCGACGAGAAGATTAACCTCAACGGCGGCGCGATCGCCCTCGGTCACCCGCTGGGCTGTTCCGGGGCGCGTATCAGTACCACGCTGATTAACCTGATGGAACGCAAAGATGCCCAGTTCGGACTGGCAACGATGTGTATTGGGTTGGGTCAGGGTATCGCGACGGTGTTTGAGAGGGTGTAAATAAGGAAAAGTATCTCAAAGTAACGTAGGCCCGATAAGCATCGCGCCATCGGGCTTTTGCCGGGAGGCGCTACGCTTTCCCGGCCTACGAAGAGAAAAAGTTTAGTTGCCGTTCTTCCCGCCTGTCAGGGGCGGGTTTTTTACGTTATTGCAGCAGCGAAATATCCGCCACGCGCAGGAACAGCTCACGCAGTTTCTCAAGCATCGAGAGACGGTTAATCCGCAGCTCTTTATCTTCCACGTTCACCATCACCTTCTCGAAGAAGGCGTCGATGACGTCACGCAGCTCCGCCAGCTCCACCAGCGCTTCCTGGTAGCGACCTTCCGCGAAGTACGGCTCCAGCTTGTCGCGCAGCACCACCACCTGCATCGCCAGAGAAATCTCTTCCGGCTCTTTCAGGGTTGCAGCGTTGACGCGCTCGTTCAGCGTCTCGTCGGATTTCGCGAGGATGTTGGATACGCGCTTGTTGGCCGCGGCCAGCGCAGACGCCGCTTCCAGCGTACGGAAGTGGGATACCGCTTTCATACGCGCATCGAAATCTGCCGGACGGGTCGGACGACGCGCCAGCACCGCCTGAATGGTATCAACGGAGTAACCTTCGTCCTGATACCACGCGCGGAAACGACCGAGCATAAAGTCGATAACATCATCCACAACCTTCGCGTTGGTCAGCTTATCGCCGTACAGACGTACCGCTTCTTCGGTCAGCGTTTGCAGATCGAGGTTGAGGTTCTTCTCTACGATGATTCGCAGCACGCCCAGCGCAGCACGACGCAGCGCAAACGGGTCTTTATCGCCTTTCGGATGCTGACCGATACCGAAGATACCCGCCAGGGTGTCCATCTTATCGGCAATCGCCACGGCGCAGGCAACCGGGTTAGACGGCAGATCGTCACCGGCAAAGCGCGGCTGATACTGCTCGTTCAGGGCTACCGCCACGTCTTCCGCTTCGCCATCGTGACGCGCGTAGTGCATGCCCATCACGCCCTGGGTGTCGGTAAATTCGAACACCATGTTGGTCATCAGGTCGCACTTGGAGAGCAGGCCCGCACGGGTAGCGTGATTAACGTCGGCGCCAATTTCACGGGCAATCCAGCCGGACAGCTCCGCGATACGGTCGGTTTTGTCGCGCAGCGTACCCAGCTGCTGCTGGAACAGTACGGTTTGCAGACGCGGCAGGTTATCTTCCAGACGTTTTTTACGGTCGGTGTTGAAGAAGAACTCGGCATCCGCCAGACGCGGACGCACCACTTTCTCGTTACCGGAGATAATCTGGCTCGGATCTTTCGATTCGATGTTCGCCACGAAGATGAAGTTTGGCAGCAGCTTGCCGTCGTTGGCGTAAACCGGGAAGTACTTCTGGTCACCCTTCATGGTGTAAACCAGCGCTTCTGCCGGAACGGCCAGGAATTTCTCTTCGAATTTCGCGGTCAGTACAACCGGCCATTCGACCAGCGAGGTCACCTCTTCCAGCAGGCTGTCGCTCAGATCGGCATTACCGCCAATTTTGCGCGCCGCGTCTTCTGCGTCCGCTTTGATTTTGGCTTTACGCTGTTCGTAGTCAGCAATGACCTTGCCGCGCTCCAGCAGGATCTGCGGGTACTGGTCAGCATTGTCGATAGTGAACTCCGACTCGCCCATAAAGCGATGGCCGCGGATCACGCGATCGGACGCCACGCCCAGAATGGTCGCCGGGATAACGGTATCGCCCAGCAGCAGGGTCACGGTGTGAACCGGACGCACAAAGTGTACGTCGGACGCGCCCCAGCGCATCAGCTTAGGAATCGGCAATTTTGCCAGCGAGGTCGCGATCATGTCAGGCAGCAGCGCTTCGGCGCTTTCGCCTTTCACATGGGCACGGTACAGCAGCCATTCACCTTTGTCGGTGGTCAGACGCTCAGCCTGATCAACGGTGATGCCGCAGCCGCGCGCCCAGCCTTCTGCCGCTTTGCTCGGCTTGCCTTCCGCGTCGAACGCCTGAGCAATGGCCGGGCCACGTTTTTCAACTTCGCGATCCGGCTGGGACGCCGCCAGGTTTGCCACTTTCAGCGCCAGACGACGCGGCGCAGCAAACCACTCAATTTTACCGTGCGCCAGGCCAGCGTTATCCAGCTCAGCAGTGACGTTCGCAGCGAAAGATTCAGCCAGGCTGCGCAGGGCTTTTGGTGGCAGCTCTTCAGTGCCGATTTCCACCAGGAAAGTTTTCTCAGACATGGCCGCCTCTTATTTGTTTCGGTTGCACATCGGGAAGCCAAGGGCTTCACGGGACGCGTAGTAAGCTTCTGCAACGGCTTTGGTCAGGGTACGAATACGCAGAATGTAGCGCTGACGTTCAGTCACGGAGATCGCTTTGCGGGCATCCAGCAGGTTGAAGCTGTGGGCAGCCTTCAGAATACGCTCGTAGGCAGGCAGCGGCAGCGGAGTCTCCAGCGCCAGCAGCTGCTGGGCTTCTTTCTCATACTGCTCGAAGCAGGTGAACAGGAAGTCCACGTCCGCGTATTCGAAGTTATAGGTGGATTGCTCCACTTCGTTCTGATGGAACACGTCGCCGTAGGTGGTTTTACCCAGCGGGCCGTCGCTCCAGACCAGGTCGTAAACGCTGTCTACGCCCTGAATGTACATGGCCAGACGTTCCAGACCATAGGTGATTTCGCCGGTAATCGGTTTACATTCCAGACCGCCAACCTGCTGGAAGTAAGTGAACTGGGTCACTTCCATGCCGTTCAGCCACACTTCCCAACCCAGACCCCAGGCACCCAGCGTTGGGTTTTCCCAGTTATCTTCCACGAAACGAATGTCGTGAATGGTTGGATCCATACCCAGCTCTTTCAGTGACCCGAGGTACAGTTCCTGAATGTTGTCGGGTGATGGCTTAATCACCACCTGGAACTGATAGTAGTGCTGCAAACGGTTCGGGTTTTCGCCGTAACGGCCATCGGTCGGACGACGAGATGGCTGCACATAGGCGGTCGCCATTGGCTCTGGCCCTAACGCGCGCAGGCTGGTCATCGGGTGTGAGGTGCCTGCGCCAACTTCCATGTCCAAAGGTTGAACAATGGTGCAGCCCTGACGAGCCCAGTAATCCTGTAAGGTCAGGATCAGGCCCTGGAAGGTCTTGGTATCAAACTTTTGCATAGTATTTCGTGCTGGATACGTGTGGTTTTAAATGGAAGGGATCAGTATACCCGCTGGCTGCAAGATATACAGTACGAAACGGGGTTGTTTAGGGAAAATTGGGGAATAAGCCCTACAGCCAGAACCTGCGAAGGCTCTGGTTGCTGCTTATACGAGCAATTTAACGCATTGAGAGATGTAAAAACTGGCCGTCTGCATCAAAAGAGCAGACAAAGCCCTCTTTACGCGCCGTATAGCCTTTCAGTTCATAGCTGCCCTGAAAGCGCTCGAAGCCGTTTATATGAATTTTCTGTGCTTCGGAATTATAGCGGTGAGCCGCCTGATCCCTGCACAGCTGTTCCATATTCAGAGAACGCTCCGGGCTCATTTTCCCCTGCTGCGCTTTTTGGACAGGTATCTCCTCAGAAGCACTGCATCCTGTTAATAAGAGCAGCAGAAAGAGTGACACCCCACGCTTCATCATCATTTTTATTACCGCCCTGGTCAGTGGCTGTTATTTTTAGTAGCAACACGTTTATAGATTAAAGTCCGTCATTCTGCGAATCTCGCCAGCTCCCTACAAGTTAGCCTGGCTAAACTCAGAATTTTCCAAGGGAAAAGTTTTACACAATCGCAGTCACACTTTTTTTATCAGGAATACAGAGGAACTGATGCAGTCAAAAATTAACTGGATTGATAACCTGCGGGGAATAGCCTGTCTGATGGTGGTGATGATCCACACAACGACCTGGTATGTCACGAACGCGCACAGTATCAGCCCTGTTAACTGGGATGTCGCCAATATTCTGAACTCGGCCTCCCGCGTGAGCGTCCCGCTGTTCTTTATGATTTCCGGTTTTCTCTTTTTTGGCGAGCGTAGCGCACAGCCGAGACATTTCATCCGTATTGTCTCCTGTCTGCTGTTTTACAGCGCCATTTCGCTGCTCTATATCGTCCTGTTCACTTCAATTAACGCTGAACGTTCCCTGCTCAACTTGTTGCAAAAACCAGTGTTCTATCATCTGTGGTTTTTCTTCGCGATAATCGTTATCTATCTGGTGTCACCGTTAATTCAGGTAAAAAACGTCAGCGGTAAAATGCTGATGGCCTTGATGGTAATAATCGGGATCGTGGCCAACCCGAATACCGTTTCACAGAAAATTGATGGCTTTGAATGGCTGCCCGTTAACCTTTATATCACCGGGGATACGTTTTATTACGTGCTGTACGGCATGCTGGGGCGCGCCATTGGCATGATGGAGACGCAAAAGCGAGGAATAAACTGGCTATGCGCAGCCGCGTTTCTCGTCGGTGTGTTTATTATCTCTCGCGGGACGCTGCATGAGCTGCAATGGCGCGGCAACTTTGCCGATACCTGGTATCTCTACTGCGGGCCGATGGTCTTTATCTGCGCGATCTCTCTGCTGACGCTGGTTAAAAACACCCTGAATGCCCGCCCGCTTCCGGTGCTGGGGTTTATCTCTCGCCACTCGCTGGGCATTTACGGTTTTCACGCGCTGGTGATCCACGCCCTGCGCACCCGCGGCGTTGAGCTTAAAAGCTGGCCGGTGCTGGATATTGTCTGGATATTTACCGTTACGCTGGTTGTCAGCCTGCTGCTGTCAATGTTGCTGCAAAGAATCGATACGCGCAGGTTTGTAAGCTAACCCGGTTGAAGGCTGGTAGGCCGGGTAAGCGTTAGCGCCACCCGGCTCCTGTTTATGACATTAGCGGCAAAAGCTGCTGATAGATTTTGCGGAACACGTCTCGTCTTTCAGCATAGCGAGCATGATTTTTCGCATCAGGACGATGCTGCCGTTCAAGCGGCAGCTGGGGCAAAAGCTGGTGCAGTGGTTTATCCGGGTTCAGCGCAATTTGCGCCAGCCGTGCCGCACCGAGCGCCGGGCCGACATCGCCTCCCGTACGATAGTCCAGCTGCAACCCGCTGATATCGGAAAGCATTTGCCGCCAGTAGCTGCTTCGTGCACCGCCGCCAATTAACGTAATGCTGGATGGCGTCAGTCCACAGTCATGCACGACATCCATTCCGTCCGCCAGAGCATAGCCAACGCCTTCAAGCACCGCGCGCGCAAGCTCTGCCGGGCCGTGCTGATGGGTAAGACCGAAGAACACCCCTTTCGCTTCCGGGTTGTTATGCGGCGTCCGCTCGCCGGAAAGGTACGGTAAAAACCAGACCGCACCGGCATTATCATCTGCCTGCTGTGCCGCTGTGATAAGCGCCGGGACGTCCGCCATTCCGGTTAGCTTTGCCGCCCAGTCAAGGCAGGAAGCCGCGCTCAGCATCACCGACATCAAATGCCATTTACCCGGCAACGCGTGGCAGAAGCTGTGTACGGCGCTTCCCGGGTTGCTACGATACCCGTCACTGACGGCAAAATAGACGCCGGAAGTGCCGAGCGAGAGCATGGCCTGCCCTGCCTCGACCATCCCCACGCCGACCGCACCCGCCGCATTATCGCCGCCGCCGGCGACGACAGGTACGGCTGGCATGTTCCAGCGTTCAGCAACAGAAGGCTGCAAAGCGCCCGTGATTTCACTGCCTTCAAACAGCGCAGGCATATGGTCGCGCGTCAGCTGGCAGGCATCCAGCATCGCCTCGCTCCAGTCCCGTTTCGCCACGTCGAGCCACATCGTGCCCGCGGCGTCAGACATGTCGCTGGCAAAATCCCCCGTCATGCGAAAACGCAGGTAGTCTTTCGGCAACAGAACCTTCGCCACCTGACGAAAAATCTCAGGCTCATGACGCTGCACCCACAGGAGTTTTGGCGCGGTAAAACCGGGCATCATCAGGTTGCCCGTAATTTCGCGGGACGCAGGCACACGCTCCTCAAGGATCGCGCACTCTTCCGCACAGCGGCCATCGTTCCAGAGAATAGCCGGGCGCAGAACGCGATGCTGACTATCCAGCAACGTTGCGCCATGCATTTGCCCGGCAATGCCCAGCGCCTTCACGTCGCGCAGGCTGTGCTGCTCGCCTAAGGCTTTCATCGCACGCTCTGTCGCCTGCCACCACTGCTCCGGATCTTGTTCCGACCATAGCGGATACGGACGTGAAACCTGCAACTTTTCAGTCTGCGTGGCTAATACATCGCCCTGCTCGCTTAACAGGATGGCTTTCACCCCCGACGTGCCAAGATCGATCCCGATATACATGTGGTGACTCCTTTGACAGAAATGCCCGGTGGCGCTGCGCTTACCGGGCCTGGATGCTGTTATTTATCGAACAGGTAGTGATTGACCAGGTTTTCCAGCAGCTCCTGATGGCCGCTCTGATGCTGCGGCGCAAGCTGATGCTGTTCAGCGTACTTCGCGATCTCCGCAAGCGATAACTGACCTTTCAAAATTTGCTGGCCCAGCTCACTGTTCCAGCCGCTGTAGCGCTTCGCCACGCGCTTATCCAGCTCACCGTCTTCAATCATACGGGCCGCTACTTTCAGCGCCAGCGCCATGGTGTCCATCGCGCCAATATGCCCGTAGAACAGATCGTATTTGTCGGTGCTCTGGCGACGCACTTTGGCGTCGAAGTTCAGGCCGCCGGTGGTGAAACCGCCCGCTTTGATGATCTCGTACATCACCAGCGCATTCTCTTCCACGCTGTTCGGGAACTGGTCGGTATCCCAGCCCAGCTGTGGATCACCACGGTTAGCATCGACAGAGCCGAAGATGCCCAGTGCAATCGCAGAGGCAATTTCGTGATGGAACGAGTGGCCCGCCAGGGTAGCGTGGTTAGCCTCAATATTCACTTTGATCTCTTTTTCCAGACCAAACTGCTTCAGGAAGCCATACACGGTGGCGACATCATAATCATACTGATGCTTGGTTGGCTCCTGTGGTTTTGGCTCAATCAGCAGCGTGCCGCGGAAACCGATTTTGTGTTTGTGGTCCACAACCATCTGCATAAAGCGACCAATCTGCTCACGCTCCTGACGCAGGTCGGTATTCAGCAGCGTTTCATAGCCTTCACGACCGCCCCAGAGTACATAGTTCTCACCGCCCAGCTGATGCGTGGCGTTCATCGCGGTCACGACCTGGGTTGCCGCCCAGCTGAAGACTTCCGGGTCCGGGTTGGTTGCCGCACCCGCGCCATAGCGAGGATTGGTAAAGCAGTTAGCCGTACCCCAGAGCAGCTTCACGCAGCTTTGCTGCTGTTTTTCAGCCAGTACGTCGACCATCTGCGCGAAATTGTTCAGATACTCTTTCAGCGATGCCCCTTCCGGCGACACGTCCACATCGTGGAAACAGTAGTACGGCACGTTCAGCTTATGGAAGAACTCGAACGCGACGTCGGCTTTACGCTTCGCCAGCTCAATGGCCTCGCCCGGCTGTTGCCATGGACGGTCAAAAGAGCCCACGCCGAACATATCGGCACCGTTCCAGCAGAAGGTGTGCCAGTAGCAGGCGGCAAAGCGCAAGTGATCTTCCATGCGCTTACCCAGCACCAGCTCATCCGGGTTGTAGTGACGAAATGCTAAAGGATTGGTCGTTTTCGTGCCTTCGAAACGAACGCGATCGAGTTGGTCGAAATAAGCTTGCATATTGAGCTCCATAATCAGGGTATGCGGCGTGGTCTTGCTTCTGGAGTAATAGTGAATAGACATTGGAGGTTGCTCAATTACGTTATTTCACACTGCTATTGAGATAATGCGCAATTGTGCGCTGGCTCGCAAAATAATGCGCAGACAAACTATTTTTCGGCGCGCATTCCAGAATCAAATGTAATTAATAGGTTACGCTTTTTAAAATCCGATCGCGGTCATAAATTCAGAAATAAACCAAATATCGTAATGAGAAGATAAAAATCTGTAATTGCCAGCAGGCCTTTCCACGTTAAAAATTTGCTGCGTCTCAGCAGTGAACGTTTCTTTTATCTCAGCTACACATACCCCTACAAAAAGGCCTAATAATTATGAAGATAAAGAACCTGACCCTAACGCTCTGCACTACTCTCCTGCTTGCAAGCTTTGCCGGACATGCCAAAGAGGTCAAAATCGGCATGGCGATTGATGACTTACGCCTGGAGCGCTGGCAAAAAGATCGCGATATATTTGTTAAAAAAGCGGAATCTCTCGGCGCGGAGGTGTTCGTTCAGTCCGCTAACGGCAACGAAGAGACGCAAATGTCGCAAATCGAGAATATGATCAACCGTGGCGTCGATGTGCTGGTCATTATCCCGTATAACGGCCAGGTATTAAGCAACGTGGTGAAAGAAGCGAAACAGGAAGGGATAAAAGTCCTGGCTTATGACCGCATGATTAATAATGCCGATATTGATTATTATATTTCGTTCGACAATGAAAAGGTGGGAGAATTACAGGCTAAAAGCCTGGTCGCAAAAGTGCCTCAGGGAAATTATTTCCTGATGGGCGGCTCGCCTGTGGATAACAACGCCAAACTGTTCCGCCAGGGACAAATGAAAGTGCTGAAGCCGTATATCGACGAGGGCAAAATTAAAGTCGTCGGCGACCAGTGGGCTGACGGCTGGTTACCGGAAAACGCGCTGAAAATTATGGAAAACGCGTTGACCGCAAATAACAACAAAATCGATGCGGTGGTGGCCTCTAACGATGCCACTGCGGGTGGCGCCATTCAGGCGCTGAGCGCGCAGGGACTGGCCGGGAAAGTCGCTATTTCCGGACAGGACGCCGACCTTGCGGGTGTAAAACGCATCATCGCGGGTACCCAGACCATGACGGTGTATAAGCCCATTACCGAGCTTGCCAATACGGCCGCCGAAATTGCCGTTGAGCTGGGCAATGGCCAGCAACCTAAAGCAGACGCGACGTTAAATAACGGCCTGAAAGACGTACCTGCTCGCCTGCTTACCCCTATCGAAGTCAACAAAGAGAATATTGACGCCACCGTGGTGAAAGACGGTTTCCATAAGAAGAGTGAACTGTAATCCAGCGCAGCCCCTGCCCGGCAGGGGCGCATTGACCTGCCCTGTTCATCTGTTGGGCTATGCGGAGCAGTTATGTCTTATTTACTTGAAATGAAAAGCATCACCAAAGCCTTCGGGGCGGTGAAAGCAGTCGATAACGTAAGCCTGCGGCTGAATCCCGGCGAAGTGATGTCGCTGTGCGGTGAAAATGGCTCGGGAAAATCTACGCTGATGAAAGTGTTGTGCGGGATCTACCCGCACGGCAGCTACGAGGGCGAAATCGTTTTTGCCGGTGAGGTGCTCCAGGCCACGCACATTCGCGATACCGAACGTAAAGGCATCGCTATCATTCACCAGGAGCTGGCGCTGGTGAAGCACCTTACCGTGCTGGAAAATATCTTTCTCGGTGCCGAACTCTCACGCCACGGCGTACTGGATTACGACACCATGACGCTGCGCTGCGAAAAACTGCTGGCTCAGGTGAGCCTGGCTATCTCACCGGATACGCGCGTGGGCGACTTAGG
This sequence comes from Enterobacter cloacae complex sp. 302F9, assembly GCF_050030335.1. Lineage (NCBI taxonomy): Bacteria > Pseudomonadati > Pseudomonadota > Gammaproteobacteria > Enterobacterales > Enterobacteriaceae > Enterobacter > Enterobacter cloacae complex sp. 302F9. Next base: position 4,575,599 of record NZ_JBLGUC010000001.1, read on the forward strand.
TTTAGGCCAGCAGCAGCTGGTGGAGATCGCCAAGGCGCTGAACAAACAGGTGCGCCTGTTGATCCTCGACGAACCAACCGCTTCACTCACCGAACAGGAAACCGCCGTTCTGCTCAATATCATCCGCGATCTGCAAAACCACGGTATCGCCTGCATCTATATTTCGCACAAGCTCAATGAGGTGAAAGCCATTTCCGACACCATCTGCGTCATCCGCGACGGGCAGCACATCGGCACGCGTGAAGCAGAAGGCATGAGCGAGGATGACATCATAACCATGATGGTGGGTCGCGAACTCACCGCGCTGTATCCCAACGAACCGCACACCATCGGCGAAGAGCTCCTGCGCGTGGAAAACCTGACGGCGTGGCATCCCGTTAACCGCCATATCAAGCGCGTGGATAACCTCTCCTTCTCGCTGCACCGCGGCGAAATTCTCGGCATTGCGGGTTTAGTGGGTGCCGGAAGAACCGAGGCCGTGCAGTGTCTCTTTGGCGTCTGGCCGGGGCGCTGGGAAGGCAAAATTTATATCGACGGTCAGCCGGTAAAAATCGACAACTGCCAGCAGGCTATTGCTAAGGGTATTGCCATGGTGCCAGAAGACCGCAAAAAAGACGGCATCGTGCCGGTAATGGCGGTGGGAAAAAATATCACGCTGGCGGCGCTCAGCCAGTTTTCCGGCGCGCTGAGCAGCCTGGATGATGCCGCAGAACAGCAGTGTATTCTCCAGTCGCTTGCCCGGCTCAAGGTGAAAACCTCCTCGCAGGAGCTGGCGATAGGACGCCTGAGCGGCGGCAACCAGCAGAAAGCGATTCTGGCGCGCTGCCTGCTGCTTAATCCGCGCATTTTAATTCTGGACGAACCCACCCGCGGGATCGATATCGGCGCGAAGTATGAAATCTACAAGCTGATCAACCAGCTTGTGCAGCAAGGGATTGCCGTCATTGTTATCTCGTCCGAATTGCCTGAAGTGCTGGGGCTGAGCGACCGCGTGCTGGTCATGCATGAAGGGAAACTCAAAGCCAACCTGAACAACCAGAACCTGACGCAAGAGCAGGTGATGGAAGCTGCCTTAAGGAGCGAACGCCATGTCGAAAAGCAACCCGTCTGATATTAAAGTCGCTGTTCCGACGCCCGGTGCGTTCGCAGGACTTAAATCGCTGAATCTGCAAGTTTTTGTAATGATTGCCGCCATTATCGTGATCATGTTGTTCTTTACCTGGATGACCGATGGCTCCTATTTGAGCGCACGTAACGTCTCTAACCTGCTGCGTCAGACCGCCATCACCGGGATCCTGGCGGTGGGGATGGTCTTTGTGATTATCTCAGCGGAAATTGACCTGTCGGTAGGGTCGATGATGGGTCTGCTCGGCGGCGTGGCGGCAATTTTTGACGTCTGGCTCGGCTGGCCGCTGCCGCTGACGATTGCGGTCACGCTGGTGCTGGGTCTGCTGCTGGGGGCGTGGAATGGCTGGTGGGTGGCCTACCGTAAAGTCCCGTCGTTTATCGTCACCTTAGCGGGAATGCTGGCCTTCCGCGGCATTCTGATTGGGATCACCAACGGCACCACCGTCTCCCCGACCAGCGCCTCAATGTCCCAGATTGGCCAAAGCTACCTCTCTGATGGCGTCGGTTTTACGATCGGCGTGGTTGGGCTGATGGCGTTTGTCGCGTGGCAATGGCGGGGACGCATGCGTCGCCAGGCGCTGGGGCTGGCCTCGCCTGCTTCAACCTCGGTTGTCGGCCGTCAGGCGCTTACTGCGGTGATTGTGCTTGGCGCCATCTGGCTGTTAAACGATTATCGCGGCGTCCCAACACCCGTTCTGCTGCTGGCGCTGTTGCTGTTAGGTGGAATGTTTATGGCCACACGTACCGCATTCGGTCGCCGTATTTATGCCATCGGCGGCAACCTGGAAGCCGCGCGTTTATCTGGTATCAACGTCGAGCGAACGAAACTCACCGTCTTTGCCATCAACGGCCTGATGGTGGCCATCGCGGGGCTGATCCTCAGTTCGCGACTGGGGGCGGGCTCCCCGTCTGCGGGTAATATTGCCGAGCTGGACGCCATCGCCGCCTGCGTGATTGGCGGGACCAGCCTCGCCGGGGGCATTGGCAGCGTGGCGGGGGCGGTGATGGGCGCATTTATTATGGCTTCGCTGGATAACGGGATGAGTATGATGGACGTGCCGACGTTTTGGCAGTATATCGTCAAGGGTGCCATTCTTTTGCTGGCAGTCTGGATGGACTCTGCCACCAAGCGGCGCGCCTGATAACAGTATCGTGACTAATTTGGGATATGAGCCATGTTTGAAAAGCGTCACCGCATTACGTTGTTATTCAATGCCAACAAAGCCTATGACCGGCAGGTGGTTGAAGGGGTTGGCGAATATTTGCAGGCGTCGCAATCCGAATGGGATATTTTCATCGAAGAAGATTTCCGTACCCGTCTGGAGAACATCAAAGACTGGCTGGGAGACGGGGTCATCGCTGACTTTGACGACCCCGTGATTGAACAGTTGCTGAGTGGCGTCGACGTACCTATCGTGGGCGTTGGCGGCTCTTACCATACACCGGAACATTACCCCCCCGTACACTACATCGCCACGGATAACCATGCTCTGGTCGAGACCGCCTTCCTCCATTTAAAGGAGAAAGGCGTACATCGTTTTGCGTTTTACGGATTGCCCGCCACCAGCGGAAAGCGCTGGGCGATGGAGCGTGAATATGCCTTCTGCCAGCTGGTTGCCCAGGAGAAGTATCGCGGCGTCGTTTATCAGGGGCTGGAAACCGCGCCAGAAAACTGGCAGCACGCACAGAATCGCCTGGCTGACTGGCTGCAAACGCTGCCGCCCCAGACAGGGATTATCGCCGTGACGGACGCCCGCGCCCGCCACGTATTACAGGTGTGCGAACATTTGCATATTCCGGTGCCTGAAAAGCTGTGCGTGATTGGTATTGATAACGAAGAGCTTACGCGCTATCTGTCGCGCGTGGCGCTCTCATCCGTGGCTCAGGGTACCCGTCAGATGGGCTATCAGGCCGCAAAGCTGCTGCACAGACTGTTAGACAACGAATCCCTGCCGCTCCAGCGTCTGCTGGTTCCGCCCGTTCGCGTGGTCGAGCGTCGCTCAACTGACTACCGCTCCTTAAACGATCCGGCCGTGATTCAGGCGATGCACTACATTCGCAATCATGCCTGCAAAGGGATTAAGGTCGATCAGGTGCTCGATTCGGTCGGCATTTCACGTTCGAATCTGGAGAAGCGGTTCAAAGAGGAAGTCGGTGAGACGATTCACGCCGTGATCCATGCGGAAAAGCTGGAGAAAGCGCGCAGTCTGCTGATCTCCACCTCGCTGTCGATCAACGAGATTTCACAGATGTGCGGCTATCCGTCGCTTCAGTATTTCTATTCGGTGTTCAGAAAAGAGTATGACACCACGCCGAAGGAGTACCGGGAACGGTACAGTGAAGTCCTGCTCTAGAAAAAAGAACGCCTTCCAGGGGAAGGCGTTTTTCATTACATATGTGCGGCAATCAGACGCTGGTTATCCTGATACATGGAGAACAGGTAATTGTTATAACGCTGTCCCTGAGTGGAATAACCTTTCAGCTTGTGGATCATCGCCGTAGCCGTTACTTCCTGATCCGCCTTACGCAGCTGAGCGCGTGACTTACGGAACGAGGAGTAGGCCGGATGGGTGTTCAGGTTCACCACATAGGCATTCACGGAATCTTTCACCGATTCAAACTGTGAATAGCCCTTCACCTTGCCGGGTGCATTAGTACAACGACCTTTTGCGCATTTCATGCCAAACAGATTGTTGTTGTTGCGCGCCAGCTTCGAGGTGCCCCAACCGCTTTCGGCGGCGGCCATTGTCGCGACCATACTGCCTGGAATAATGTCCACACGCTCTAACAGAGTGTTCCACGGCACACGACGCGTGTTCCCGCTCCACTTCACTTTATAGCGTTTGGCGATGTCTTTCAGGCGAGTGCGCTCAGACGGCGACCAGCGGCTATCGTACTGTTTGGAGATCAGCCAGTTACGATCCGCAGTAATCGCGGCATTTTGACTTTTAATGTAAGGCATTACCGTCCGGAGAAACGCTTTTTTCCTTGGTGTCCCGGAAGGGTATTTTCGCAAATCAGGAAGTGAACTACTCTTTGCACTATTGCGAGAATACTCTTGTTTACTGCTAACCTTACTGCTTGTCGTCTTTATTACGTGGGCTTTCTTACTCGTTGTATCCGCGTGCGTCTTTGCAAGCACCTCACCTGAAAATGCCATGGTGAGTAACATGAGTATCGCGGCCCCATATCGTCGAATGGGAGTCGATATCATTAGGTCTCCTGGTCGGATATAAACATTCCAACACCTTATTTTCTTCAAAAATTTGAGAGCGGAATCTCAAATCATACCAAAAATAGTCCTCAAGAGCACGTATACAAATAGTCCAATTCCGAAACTATGTCATCCGGAACATGCTCATTAAAACAGCAATACTGGAAAAATGTGCGCGATATCGCAGATAACTGCCTAATTTTGCGCGGGATCACTCATCCCTTCGCGTCCTCCTGGCAGAAAGCCTCAGAGGAGGAGTTTTTCCCCTGAGCCGAGTGGCACACTGGTCAAAAATGCCGCGACAGGAAAATGGAATGAAACGCACTGCATTAGCTGTTCTGATGTTACCCGCATTCGCGCATGCCGACTGGTCATCGCCGGGATTTAACGCGTTTAGCGCTGAAGGTACCGGCGTCTTTACCAGCCAGGCAACGCTTGCGAAGGGTACCCGCCCGCTGACGTTGAGTCTTGACAACGCGTGCTGGCAGCCGACAGGTGCCATTAAGCTCAACGAGATGCTGTCGCTCAAACCGTGCGAAGGCGCCCCACCGCAGTGGCGGTTATTCCGTGACGGCGTTTACCAGATGCGTATTGATACGCGCTCTGGAACGCCGACGCTGATGTTGACGGTGCAAAGTGCGGCGCCACAGCCTGTCGCAAACGTCACCCGCCAGTGCCCGAAGTGGGACGGCAAACCGCTGACGATCGACGTCGTTAACACCTTCCCGGAAGGCACGGTAGTGCGTGATTTTTACAGCAAACAGACCGCGACCGTTCAAAATGGCAAAGTGACTCTTCAGCCAGCCGCCAACAGTAATGGCCTGCTGCTGCTTGAGCGCGCCGAGACGGACAAACCCGCGCCGTTCAGCTGGCAAAACGCCACCGTCTATTTCGTGCTGACCGATCGCTTCGTGAATGGCGACCCCACCAACGACAACAGCTATGGCCGTCATAAAGACGGTATGCAGGAGATTGGTACTTTCCACGGCGGCGATCTGAAAGGGCTTACCAGCAAACTGGATTACCTTCAGCAACTGGGCGTGAATGCGCTCTGGATAAGCTCACCGCTGGAGCAGATCCACGGCTGGGTTGGCGGCGGCACCAAAGGTGATTTCCCCCACTACGCCTATCACGGCTATTACACCCAGGACTGGACGAAACTCGACGCCAACATGGGCAACGAAGAGGATTTACGCCAGCTCGTCGACGACGCGCACAGGCGCGGTATCCGTGTCCTGTTTGACATTGTCATGAACCACGCGGGTTATGCGACGCTTGCAGATATGCAGGAGTATCAGTTCGGCGCGCTCTATTTGCAGGGCGATGAACTGAAAAAAACCCTCGGCGAGCGCTGGACTGACTGGAAGCCAGGCGCTGGTCAAAGCTGGCACAGCTTCAACGATTACATCAACTTCAGTGACAAAGCCGCATGGGAAAAATGGTGGGGTAAAAAATGGATCCGTACCGATATCGGTGATTATGACAACCCGGGCTTTGACGATCTGACCATGTCGCTGGCCTTCCTGCCGGATCTGAAAACGGAATCCAAGATCCCGTCAGGTTTGCCGAACTTTTATCAACACAAGCCCGACACCAACGCGAAAGTGATGACGAATTTCACGCCGCGAGATTACCTGACTCACTGGCTCAGTCAGTGGGTACGTGACTACGGCATCGACGGCTTCCGGGTCGATACCGCTAAGCACGTTGAGCCTGAAGCCTGGCAGCAACTGAAAAACCAGGCCAGCCAGGCGCTGGCCGCGTGGAAAGCCGCTAACCCGGACAAAAAACTCGACAATGCGCCATTCTGGATGACCGGTGAATCCTGGGGCCACGGCGTGATGCAGAGCGATTATTACCGCCACGGCTTCGATGCGATGATCAACTTTGACTATCAGGAGCAGGCGGCGAAAGCGGTGGACTGCCTGGCCGATATGGATTTGACCTGGCAGCAAATGGCAGAAAAGCTGCAAAGTTTTAATGTGCTGAGCTATCTCTCCTCCCACGATACGCGTCTGTTCCGTGAAGGGGGCCAGCGCGCCGCTGAGTTACTGCTGCTGGCGCCGGGAAGCGTGCAGATCTATTACGGCGATGAATCCGAGCGTCCATTCGGCCCGACGGGCTCCGATCCGCTACAGGGAACCCGTTCGGATATGAACTGGCAGGACGTCACGGGTAAACAGGCGTTAACTGTCGCCCACTGGCAGCTTCTGGGGCAGTTCCGCGCCCGTCATCCGGCGGTGGGTGAAGGCAAGCAAACCACGCTGTCACTGAAAGAAGGCTACGGCTTTGTGCGCGAGCACAAGGGCGATAAGGTGATGGTGGTGTGGGCGGGTAATCAATAGACCCCCTCACCCTAACCCTCTCCCCAGGGGCTGAGGGATCCCCAGTAATTTGAAAGCAAAAGCGATAACGTTGCCTCAGAATAACTGAGGGCTTTCAGCGATGCCTCGGTCCGGCTGTAAATCGCTGAGGCGTTTCCTGTAGGCCGGGGCGAGGCGCAGGGATGCGCCGAGAGGGCGGGCTTTACAGGGATGTTACCTCCGCCCGTCCCCGATAAGCCGGAAGGAATAAGCCGAAGGCACCGCGAAGCGGCGATTTACCGCCGGAAGCCCGGGTCGCCAGGGTGGTGGCGACTGAGCCACCCTGGCACGTTCACCGGTTATGTCGTGACAGAGTAGCAAGGAACATAACGTGAACGGAATGACCACCAGAGCCGTATGTTCCCCCTCACCCAAGCCCTCTCCCTCAAGGGAGAGGGGCCGTCTGTGCAGGCATTATTTTGTGGGGAACTCTCAGCCCCAGGGGGAGAGGGCCGGGGTGAGGGGCATTCACCAGAACAATTCACCACACAAATACAAACCCGCCACATAAAACAACAAATCCGACCACATCCGCCGATTTGCACCAACACGGTGCTGGCGTTATGGTTACTGCCTTTCATACTAAGCCCGACAGATCACCTGCTATGACGTTTTCACTATTCGGCGACAAATTTACCCGCCATTCAGGCATTACCCGCCTGATGGAGGACCTCAACGACGGGCTGCGCACCCCAGGCGCTATCATGCTTGGCGGCGGAAACCCGGCTCAAATTCCGGAGATGAACACCTACTTCCAGACGCTGCTGGCAGAGATGCTGGAAAACGGTAAAGCAACCGATGCGCTATGTAATTACGACGGCCCTCAGGGTAAAACAGAACTACTGACGCTTCTGGCGGCAATGCTGCGGGAAGCGCTGGGTTGGGATATCGAACCACAGAATATTGCACTGACAAACGGCAGTCAGAGCGCGTTTTTCTACTTATTCAATCTGTTCGCCGGACGCCGCGCCGACGGCACCACGAAAAAAGTGCTGTTCCCGCTGGCACCGGAGTATATCGGCTATGCCGATGCCGGCCTCGAAGAAGACCTGTTTGTTTCCGCACGTCCGAATATCGAGTTGCTGCCAGAGGGCCAGTTCAAATACCACGTCGATTTTGAACATCTGCATATCGGTGAAGAGACGGGCATGATCTGTGTATCACGTCCCACCAACCCGACGGGCAACGTGATCACCGACGACGAGCTGATGAAGCTGGATGCGCTGGCGAATCAGCACGGCATCCCGCTGGTGATCGATAACGCCTATGGCGTACCGTTCCCGGGGATCATCTTCAGCGAAGCGCGTCCGCTATGGAACCCGAATATCATCCTCTGCATGAGCCTCTCCAAGCTGGGCCTGCCGGGCAGTCGTTGCGGCATTATCATTGCTAACGAGAAAATCATCACCGCCATTACCAACATGAACGGCATTATCAGCCTTTCCCCTGGCGGCATCGGCCCGGCGATGATGTGCGAGATGATCAGGCGTAACGACCTGCTGCGCCTGTCGAATGAGGTGATTAAGCCGTTTTACTCTCAGCGCGTTCAGGAAACTATCGCCATCCTTCGCCGCTACTTACCCGAAGAACGCTGCCTGATCCATAAACCGGAAGGGGCAATTTTCCTGTGGCTGTGGTTTAAGGATCTGCCCATTACGACAGAGCTGCTTTATCAGCGTCTGAAAAAACGTGGCGTACTGATGGTGCCAGGGGATTACTTCTTCCCGGGGCTGGATAAGCCGTGGCCGCACACGCACCAGTGCATGCGCATGAACTACGTCCCGGACCCGGAAAAAATCGAAGCGGGTGTGAAAATTCTCGCCGAAGAGATTGAGAACGCCTGGCGCGAGGCCGGTTAATAAAACCTCAGGCCAGATTACGCAGCCGTTCCGCGCGTAATCTGGCGGGGTCTATGCAGCGCAGCGCGTGGGTGGGACAGGCTTCGACGCAGGCGGGACCGCCCTCGCGATGCGCGCACAAATCACATTTCAGCGCCTGAACGCGATCTTCCACGACCCGAACCTGCATTGCCCCGAACGGGCACGCCACCATACAGCTTTTGCAGCCGATACAGCGAGCCTGCTCAACGAGCCAGGCTCCCGCAGCGCGGTGAATGGCCCCCGTCGGGCAGACATTCGCGCAGGGCGCATCTTCACACTGGTGGCAGCCCACCGCCGTAGTGAAGGTTCCCCCCTTAACCACGCGGATCCGTGACGTAAACGCTTCTGGCGTGGCGCTGCTTTGATGCGACATCATGCACGCCACCTCACAGGTGCGGCACCCGATACATTTTTCTGGATCCGTCAGAATAAATCGGTTCATCAGTTACGCCTCGCGCACGTTAAACCCCAGTTCTTTCGAGATAGCTTCCGCCGTGTCACGCAGCGGTTTTAGCAAGTTTTTCTCACCCACCTGCTTCATGCGCGACGTCGACAGCGAAATGGAGATGGCATAGGGCACGCGCCCGTGAATATCAAAGACCGGCACGGCGATACATGACACACCCAGCTCGTTCTCTTCTTTATCCATCGCCATACTGTGATCGCGAATTTCCGCCAGCTCATCATACATCGCGCTCAGTTCGGTGATGGTGTTGCGGGTCAAAGGTTGGATCTGTTCCTGGTGGCTTTCCCAGTAGCTCGCCACGTAATCCTGATGGCCAAACGCCATATAGATTTTGCCCATCGCAGAACAATAGAGCGGCATGTGCTGGCCGATATATGCGCGCGTGCGCAGCATACCGGTTGTCGGCTCAAGCTTATAAATCAGGATCGCGTGGTCATCTTCACGGCTGGAGAAGTTGACCGTTTCGCCGGTGGCAATGTTCAGCGCCTCGAGGTGCGGCGCCGCCACGTGAATAATATTGAGCGATGAAAGCGCCTTTTGCCCGACGGCGATAAATTTGGTGGTCAGACGATAGCTCCCTGCCGCCGGTGCCGGCGTCACGTACCCGCACGACTGCAACCCCTGCAATAACCGGTGCACGGTGCTTTTATTCAGCCCCGCCAGTTCTGATAAATGCGCAAGCGGACACCCGTTCGGATAGTTACTGAGGATTTCAATCAGCATCAGGCCGCGAAACAAGCTCTGGCTACCTGCTGGCCTCTCTTTTTCTTGCGTCATTTCGCTCTCTTTTATGCTCATCAAATGGCTCCTGTTTATCGCGCCCTGATGGTAGCGCAAAGTGTGGTTTAGTTCACGATCTCAACAGAAAAAACACAACCATTTGATTTTAATCGATTTTGAAAAACGTGAATGTCGTTGATCTGACAAAATTTGATCGTTATATTTGAAATCAGATTTCGTATAGTGAAATTTAGCGATAAAAAAGCACTCGCACTTGCCCCTAGAAAAACAGGAGAACAGGGATGAAAGTGACCTTCGAAGAGTTGAAAGCGGCGTTCAATCGGGTTCTGCTCGATCGCGGTGTAAAAGCGGATACCGCTGACGCCTGCGCCGAGATGTTCGCCCGCACCACGGAGTCCGGCGTTTATTCGCATGGCGTCAACCGCTTCCCGCGATTTATTCAGCAGCTTGACGCAGGCGACATCATCCCTGACGCCCAGCCGAAACGCGTAACGACATTAGGCGCCATCGAACAGTGGGATGCCCAGCGTTCCATCGGCAACCTGACGGCAAAGAAGATGATGGACCGTGCTACCGAGCTGGCGTCCGATCACGGTATCGGCCTGGTGGCGCTGCGTAACGCTAACCACTGGATGCGCGGCGGCAGCTACGGCTGGCAGGCGGCGGAGAAAGGCTATATCGGCATCTGCTGGACCAACTCTATTGCCGTGATGCCCGCGTGGGGATCAAAAGAATGCTGCATCGGCACAAACCCGCTGATCGTAGCTATCCCGTCGAATCCAATCACCATGGTCGATATGTCGATGTCGATGTTCTCCTACGGCATGCTGGAGGTGAATCGCCTGGCCGGACGCGAATTACCGGTCGACGGCGGCTTTGACGATGAAGGCAATCTGACCAGAGAGCCGGGCGTGATTGAGAAAAACCGTCGCATTCTGCCCATGGGCTACTGGAAAGGTTCTGGCTTATCGATTGTGCTCGACATGATCGCCACCCTGCTCTCTGACGGCGCGTCCGTCGCGGAAGTGACCCAGGACAACAGCGACGAATACGGCGTATCGCAGATCTTTATCGCCATCGAAGTGGATCGCCTGATCGACGGTCCAACCCGCGATGCCAAACTACAGCGCATTATGGACTTCATCACCACCGCAGAACGCGCTGATGAAAACGTCGCCGTCCGTCTGCCAGGCCATGAGTTCACACGCCTGCTGGAGGAGAACCGCCGCAACGGCATCACGGTTGACGACAGCGTGTGGGCGAAAATCCAGTCTCTGTAAGGAGTGGGTCATGATATTCGGACATATTGCACAGCCAAATCCATGTCGCCTGCCGCTGGCGATTGAAAAGGCGCTTCATTTTCTGCGTACCACGGACTTCACCACCCTGGCACCGGGCGTGATCGAAATTGAAGGCCGCAACATTTTTGCCCAGGTTCTCGACCTCACCACAAAGGAACAGCACGAGAACCGCCCTGAAGTCCATCGCCGCTATCTGGATATCCAGTTTCTGGCCTGGGGCGAAGAAAAAATTGGTATTGCTATTGATACCGGGAATAACAAAATCAGCGAATCATTGCTGGAGCAACGGGATATTATTTTTTATCACGACAGCGAACATGAGTCGTTTATCGAAATGATACCTGGCAGTTACGCCATATTTTTCCCGCAGGATGTTCACCGTCCTGCCTGTATTAAAAACAAGGGATCCGCAATTCGTAAAATTGTGGTGAAAGTGGCCATCAGCGAATTAGATTAATTTTCTGATAAATACAGGAATGCGAAATGACCAACACCGGTTTTATTATTGGTGCGTACCCCTGCGCACCGTCGTTTCACCAGAAAGGGGAGCAGGAAGAACACGCCTTCTGGCGGGAACTTTCCGACACGCCAAATATTCGCGGGCTGGAACAACCTTGCCTTGAAAACCTCCATCCGTTTGGTGATGAATGGCTGTTTCGTCATACGCCGGGCGACTGGCAGATCGTTGTCACAGCCGTTATGGAAACCATGCGCCGCCGCGGCAGCAACGGCGCGTTTGGCCTGGCATCCGCGGACGAAGAACAGCGTAAAGCGTGCATTGAATATTACCGCCATCTGCATCAAAAGATTGATGCCGTTAATACCCGCTTTCCCGGGAAAGTGATCGCTCTGGAAATGCAGGCCGCACCGCAGGCGGGTAATGATTCTGTCGAGCAAGCGACAGAAGCATTCTCCCGCTCAGTACGGGAAATCGCGAGCTGGGACTGGGGCTGCGATCTGGTGCTGGAACACTGTGATGCGATGAATGGCCCGGCGCCGCGTAAAGGGTTCTTGCCCTTAGAGCAGGTGCTGGAGGTAGTGAAAGAGACCGATATCAGCGTCTGTATCAACTGGGCACGTTCGGCTATCGAAGGTCGCAATACCACCCTTCCACTGGAACATGTTCAGGCGGCACTCGCTGCCGGGAAACTGGGGGCGCTGATGTTTTCGGGCACGACTGCTCATGGTGAGTACGGAGAATGGCAGGATCTGCACGCGCCGTTTTCTTCGTTCTGCGCCGACAGTCTCATGTCCGCTGAACATGTAAAAACGCTATTTACTGCGGCGAGCGCCGCAACATTGAAATTCTCCGGTATTAAATTACTGGAAATAAATGCTAATGCTGACGTCAGCCATCGCATCGCTATTTTGCGCGACGGCATTAGCGCTATGAATAAAGCGTCACAATAAAAATAAAGAATACATTTTCCGGTTACCTTCACTGAGATATTAACTATGAATATTTCTTCTAATGCTCTACACGCGGACATTCCGCGCCAGCGCTGGCTAAGGATCATTCCCCCTATTCTTATCGCCTGCATTATTTCCTATATGGACCGCGTAAATATTGCCTTTGCGATGCCCGGCGGTATGGATGAAGAGCTGGGCATTTCCGCCACGATGGCGGGCCTGGCGGGGGGGATCTTTTTTATCGGCTATTTGTTCCTGCAAGTTCCCGGCGGCAAAATTGCCGTGCACGGCAGCGGTAAGAAGTTTATCGGCTGGTCGCTGGTTGCCTGGGCGGTGATCTCGGTTCTGACCGGGCTTGTGACCAACCAGTATCAGCTGCTGGTACTGCGCTTCTTACTCGGCGTGGCGGAAGGTGGGATGCTGCCCGTTGTGCTCACGATGATCAGTAACTGGTTCCCGGATGCCGAGCGCGGCCGCGCCAACGCGATTGTGATCATGTTCGTGCCCATCGCCGGGATCATCACCGCCCCGCTGTCGGGCTGGATTATTACCGCTCTCGACTGGCGCTGGCTGTTCATTATTGAAGGTCTGATGTCCGTTGTTGTGCTGGTGCTGTGGGCGTTCACCGTCTATGACCGGCCGCAGGAAGCACGCTGGATCTCTGAGGCCGAGAAAAACTACCTGGTACAAACGCTGGCGGCAGAGCAGCAGGCCATTGCGGGTAAAGAGGTGAAAAACGCCTCGCTCAGCGCGGTGCTGTCTGACAAAACCATGTGGCAGCTGATCGCCCTCAACTTCTTCTACCAAACTGGCATTTACGGTTACACCCTCTGGCTGCCCACCATTCTGAAAGAACTGACGCACACCAGCATCGGCCAGGTGGGAATGCTCGCCATTCTGCCTTACATCGGCGCCATTGCCGGCATGTTCCTGTTCTCTACGCTCTCTGACCGCACCGGCAAGCGCAAGCTGTTTGTCTCCCTGCCATTGATTGGCTTTGCGCTCTGCATGTTCCTCTCCGTGGCGCTGAAAGAGCACACCTGGCTGGCCTATGCCGCGCTGGTGGGCTGTGGCTTCTTCCTGCAATCCGCAGCGGGGGTGTTCTGGACCATACCGGCGCGTCTGTTCAGCGCTGAGATGGCGGGTGGCGCTCGCGGCGTGATTAATGCCCTGGGCAACCTCGGCGGGTTCTGCGGTCCTTATGCGGTAGGCGTACTGATCACCCTGTACAGCAAAGACGCAGGCGTTTACTGCCTGGCAGTTTCGCTGGCGCTGGCATCGCTGCTGGCCCTGCTGTTACCGGCGAAATGCGATGCCGGAGCAGAGCCCAACCCCACGGTGACTCCACATAAACGTGCGGCCTGAGGCCCTCACCTGACCCACTAAACCAAACCGTAGGCCGGGTAAGCGAAGCGCCACCCGGCAATTAAGCGAGAAGAAGATGAGTGAAAAAGAGCCCTTCTGGCTGGGTATCGATTGTGGCGGTACTTATCTGAAAGCCGGTTTATACAACAGCCAGGGCAAAGAAGTCTGTATTGAACGCCGCTCAGTGGCCACGCTCAGCCCCCGCGCCGGCTACGCCGAGCGGGATATGCACCAGCTCTGGCAGCACTGCCACAAAACCGTCGCCCTGCTGCTCAAAAATTCAGGCGCTGACGGCGGTGAGATCAAAGGCGTTGGCATTTCAGCACAGGGCAAGGGGCTGTTTCTGCTCGATAAACAGGATCGCCCCCTGGGTAACGCCATACTCTCCTCCGATCGCCGTGCGCTGGAGATCGTACAACGCTGGCAGCAGGACGGTATACCCGAAAAGCTCTATCCGCATACTCGCCAGACGCTGTGGACGGGGCATCCGGCCTCACTCCTGCGCTGGGTTAAAGAGAACGAGCCGCAGCGGTATCAGCAAATTGGCAGCGTGATGATGGCGCACGATTACCTGCGCTGGTGTCTGACCGGGGTCAAAGGCTGCGAAGAGAGCAACATCTCGGAATCCAATCTCTACAACATGAATACCGGGCAGTACGATCCGCAGCTCACGCGCTGGCTCGGCATCAGCGACATTGACGGTGCCCTGCCGCCTATTATCGGTTCAGCAGAAATTTGCGGGGAAATCACCGCTCAGGCAGCCGCACTGACCGGTCTCACGGCGGGTACTCCCGTCGTTGGTGGACTGTTTGATGTGGTTTCCACCGCGATCTGCGCCGGGCTGCATGACGAACATACGCTGAATGCCGTAATGGGGACCTGGGCCGTAACCAGTGGGATTGCCCACGGCATCCGCGACAACGAGCCTTTCCCCTACGTCTATGGCCGCTACGTCCATCCGCAGCAGTTCATCGTTCATGAAGCCAGCCCCACGTCGTCCGGCAACCTGGAATGGCTGACGGCCCAATGGGGCGATATGTCATTCGATGAGATTAACCACGCCGTGGCCAGCCTGCCAAAAGCTGAAAGCGATGTGTTCTTCCTGCCTTTCCTCTACGGCAGCAACGCCGGGCTGGAGATGACCAGCGGCTTCTATGGCTTGCAGGCGCTGCATACCCGCGCGCACCTCCTCCAGGCGGTTTATGAAGGGGTGGTATTCAGCCACATGACCCACCTCAACCGTATGCTCGAACGCTTTCCCCATGTGCAGGCCTTGCGTGTGACGGGCGGCGCAACCCATTCGGACGTGTGGATGCAGATGCTCGCAGACGTCAGCGGCCTGGCGATTGAACTCCCGCAGGTGGAAGAGACCGGCTGTTCCGGTGCGGCGCTGGCCGCGCTCGTCGGTACAGGCCTTTATCCCGATTTTTACGCCGCTCAGCGCGCCCTCAGGCATGACATCCGGATGATTGAACCTGACATGCGTGCCCATGCCGCCTACCAGCGCAAATATCACCGTTACCAGCTACTGATTTCAGCATTACAGGGCTATCACGCCCGTGTTAAGGAGTACGACCTATGAGCCGACCATTATTGCAGCTGGCGCTCGACCACACCTCGCTTCAGGCCGCGCAGCGCGATGTCGCGACGCTTTCCGATCACGTCGACATCGTCGAAGCCGGCACCATCCTGTGCCTGACCGAAGGGCTAAACGCCGTTCGCGCCCTGCGTGCGCAGTGTCCGGATAAAATTATCGTGGCGGACTGGAAAGTCGCCGATGCCGGAGAAACGCTGGCTGATCAGGCGTTTGGCGCAGGCGCAAACTGGATGACCATCATCTGTGCCGCCCCGCTGGCCACCGTTGAACGTGGCCACGAGGTCGCACTGCGCGGCGGCGGCGAGATCCAGATGGAGCTGTTTGGCAACTGGACGCTGGACGACGCGCGCGCGTGGCATCGCATCGGGGTGAAGCAGGCGATTTACCACCGCGGGCGCGACGCACAGGCCAGCGGCCAGCAGTGGGGTGAGGCGGATCTCAGCAAAATGAAGGCGCTGTCCGATATCGGTTTGCAGCTTTCTATAACTGGCGGTATCACCCCCGCTGACCTGTCGCTGTTTAAGCAGATCAACGTCAAAGCCTTCATTGCCGGGCGCGCGCTGGCAGGCGCCGATAATCCGCCGCAGGTGGCACAGGCATTCCATTCGCAAATCCGCGACATCTGGGGAGAGTAACCATGCGTCAGCATCCGTTAGGCATTTACGAAAAAGCGCTGCCAAAAGATCTCTCCTGGCCGGAGCGCCTGGTTCTGGCAAAAAGCTGCGGCTTCGATTTTGTGGAGATGTCGGTGGATGAGACCGACGAGCGTTTATCGCGCCTTGAATGGAGTACCACGCAGCGCGCCTCTCTTGTGGAAGCGATGCTGGAGACCGGCGTGGCCATCCCGTCGATGTGCTTGTCTGCCCATCGTCGCTTCCCGTTTGGCAGCCGCGATGAAATCGTGCGCGAACGCGCCCGCGAGATCATGACCAAAGCCATCCGGCTGGCCCGTGATTTGGGTATTCGCACCATCCAGCTTGCGGGTTATGACGTGTACTACGAGGAGCACGATGAGGGCACGCAACAGCGCTTTGCCGAAGGGCTGGCGTGGGCCGTAGAGCAGGCTGCCGCCGCGCAGGTAATGCTGGCGGTAGAGATCATGGACACTGCGTTTATGAACTCCATCAGCAAGTGGAAAAAGTGGGACGACATGCTCGCCTCGCCGTGGTTCAGCGTTTACCCGGACGTCGGCAACCTGAGCGCGTGGGGCAACGACGTCACCGCCGAGCTGACGCTGGGCATTGACCGCATCGCCGCTATCCACCTGAAAGATACCCGGCCCGTTACCGAGCAAAGCCCCGGACAGTTCCGCGACGTGCCGTTTGGCGAGGGCTGCGTCGATTTCGTTGGCGTGTTTAACACGCTGAATCAACTTAATTATCGCGGCGCATTTCTGATTGAAATGTGGACCGAGAAAGCCAAAGAGCCGGTGCTGGAGATCATCCAGGCGCGCCGCTGGATTGAAGCCCGAATGCAGGAAGGAGGCATGACATGTTAGAACAACTCAAAGCCGAGGTGCTGGCGGCAAATCTCGCCCTGCCCGCCCACCAGCTGGTGACGTTCACCTGGGGCAACGTCAGCGCGGTTGACCGTGCCAGCGGCATGATGGTGATCAAACCATCCGGCGTGGAGTACGACGTGATGAACGCAGAAGATATGGTGGTGGTAAATATCGCCACGGGAAAAGTGGTCGAGGGGAGTAAAAAGCCCTCCTCCGACACCCCGACCCATCTCGCGCTGTATCGTCGTTACCCGGAAATTGGCGGCATTGTGCATACCCATTCCCGCCACGCCACCATCTGGTCGCAGGCGGGGCAGGATTTACCCGCGTGGGGAACGACGCACGCGGACTATTTTTACGGTGCGATCCCCTGCACGCGGCTGATGACCACGGCTGAAATCGCGGGTGAATATGAATACCAGACGGGGGAAGTCATTATCAAAACCTTCGAGGAGCGCGACATAAGCCCGATGCAGGTCCCGGCGGTGCTGGTTCATTCTCACGGCCCGTTTGCCTGGGGCAAAGACGCTGCCGATGCGGTACACAATGCCGTGGTGCTGGAAGAGTGCGCCTATATGGGGCTTTTCTCGCGCCAGCTTGCACCTCAGCTTCCGGTTATGCAGCAGGAATTGCTGGATAAGCATTACCTGCGCAAGCATGGCGCAAATGCCTATTACGGCCAGTGATCATCCGGAATTAATATGCTCTTTACAGTACCGCCGTTTCCAGACGGCGGGCGTTAACCCGGTATGTTTTGAGAATATTTGCCGGAAATAACCCACGTCATTAAAACCGCACCGGGCGGCCACTTCAGTTAATGAGGCCGCATCGTTCAGCAGCAGTTTTTCAGCGGCCCTGACGCGCTGGCGGTGAATTGCCTCCGTCAGGGTTAAATGAAACGTCCGACGAAATACTCTCCCCAGGTAATCTGCGTTGCAGTGCAGTTCTTTCGCCAGCTGCGAAGTAGACAGGGGCAAATGAAAGTGCGTGCGGATAAGCTGCTTGGCCTTCCATGCCATTGCCGCGCCCGCATCATCCGCTTTATCTTCATATCCCGGCGAGAGCGATATCTGCTGCAAAATTAACAGCAAAATTATCTCCAGCGCCTGGCTACGCTGTAATTTTTCCTGCTCGCTTAAAAACTGACGGAATAACGCAATAACATATTGCGGATCCCGCACGCTACAGTGTTGCTCAATCGACAGCGGCGTCGCGCCTGGCAACACCGGCAAGCGTTCATCCACCTCAAAATGCAGCCAGTAAAATTTGAGATCGCCCGGAAAATCTTCCACGCCGACATGCCGCCGCTTCGGCCAAAGTAATAAACTCTCGCCAGCGTTTACCTCAAACAGCGTATTTTCCTCCTGGATCGTTAATGTCCCTTTTTCGACAAAAATTATCTCCCACGAAGATAATTTTCGTGCGGGATGACGGCCCACGCCCCGGGAGATAAATAACCCGCCATTTTGAACTCTAATCGGAAGTGCTATGGATAATTCAAGCATGGATATTCATTTTTCCGCTTTTTTGGTGGCTAATATTTTCTTTATCCCTTGATTATTAATAAATATCAGCAGAACGGCTCGATCAAACTCACAGTTTCACCATCAGGTCGGAATCGTCACCTTTTTATACTTTTCCCTTCCCTTGTTGGTCTGCCCGTTGAATGCAGAATAAATGGGGTACCTTGCACAAATACGATAAAAAATCGTTTATCGAGGAGTTACCCCATGACTTCCACACCGATTACAGACGCAGAAGTTGCAAAACAGGCAGCCGATGACCGGCTGTCAGTCCGCGAGAAAATTGGCTACGGCCTGGGCGACGCGGGCGGCACGGTAATTACCTGCCTGATCATGAACTTTCTGACCTTTTTCTATACCGATGTATTTGGCCTGACGCCCGCGCTGGTGGGCACGCTGTTTATTGCCCTTCGGGTATTTGACGCGATTTCCGATCCGGTGATGGGCGTGATTGCCGACCGCACGCAGAGCCGCTGGGGGCGTTTTCGTCCCTGGCAGCTGTGGGTCGCGCTTCCCATCGGGATCGTCGGCGTGCTGACCTTCACCGTCCCGGACGCCAGTATGGGCGTGAAAATCGCCTGGGCGTTCGGCACCTATCTGTTGCTTTCAGTGGGCTATACCGCCATCAACGTGCCATATTGCGCGCTGATCAACACCATGACCACCCGCCACAACGAGGTTATATCCTGCCAGTCCTGGCGCTTCGTACTGTGCGGCGTGGCGGGCTTTCTGGTCTCCGTTGGCCTGCCGTGGCTGGTGTCAGAGCTGGGACAGGGCAATACCGCCCGGGGTTATCAGCTGGGCGTCGGCGTGCTGTGCACCATCGCCGTGGTGATGTTCCTGTGCTGCTTCTTCTGGGTGCGCGAGCGCGTCCCGCTTGCGCTGATGGGTAAATTCACCCTGCGCGAGCACCTGGCGGGCCTGCGGAAAAACGATCAGCTGCTGTTGATGCTGGTGATGTCGTTTCTGCTGATCAACGTCTTCAACATTCGCGGCGGCGGATACATGTACTTCATCACCTACGTGCTTCAGGGCAGCACGGCGTACACCTCGCTGTTTTTCACCATGGTGACCTTTGCCGCTATTCTGGGCGCGGTGATCGTCAGTCCGCTGTCGCGGCGGATTGATACCGTCAAACTCTACTACTACACCAACCTGATACTCGCTGCGCTTGCGGTGGGAATGTGGTTCCTGCCGGGTGGCCCGGCGCACCAGACGCTCTGGTTGATCGTGATTTTAAGTAACGGCGTGATCCTGGGCTTCACCCTGCCGCTGCACTTCTCGCTGATGGCCTTTGCCGATGACTACGGCGAATGGAAAACCGGCGTGCGCTCATCGGGGATGAACTTCGCCTTCAATCTGTTTTTCATCAAGCTCGCGTGGGCATCCAGCGCTGGGATCATCAGCCTGGTGTTTATTGCCGTGGCCTATCAGCCAGGCGCAGGTAACCAGACACCCGCCTCATTGCAGGGCATCACCGCCATGGAGACGCTGCTTCCTGCCCTTTTCCACCTGCTGCTGGCGGTCGCTATCCGCTGGTGCAGGCTTAACAATCCCGTGATGTCGCGCATTGCCACCGATTTGCGCCAGCGTCATGTACAGTCCTGAGGAGAACGATATGACCATAATGGAAGCCGACCTGCATCAGCTGAAAATCAACGACCCGTTTCTTGGTCAGTACCAACGGCTGGTCCGCGATGTGGTGATCCCCTACCAGTGGGATGCGCTTAACGATCGCGTGGCGGAGGCCGAACCCAGCCACGCCATCGCCAACTTCCGCATTGCGGCCGGTCTGGAACAGGGGGAGTTCTACGGGATGGTCTTTCAGGACAGCGACGTGGCGAAATGGCTTGAAGCCGTGGCGTGGTCGCTGTGCCAGAAGCCGGATGCTGAACTGGAAAAAACCGCCGACGAGGTGATCGCGCTGGTCGCAGCGGCGCAGTGCGAAGGTGGCTATCTCAATACCTATTTCACGGTGAAAGCACCGGCCGAGCGCTGGACCAATCTGGCCGAATGCCACGAACTGTACTGCGCCGGACATATGATTGAAGCGGGCGTGGCGTATTTCCAGGGAACCGGAAAACGCCGCCTGCTGGACGTGGTGTGCAGGCTGGCGGATCATATCGACAGCGTGTTTGGCCCGGGCGAAAACCAGCTGCACGGTTACCCTGGCCACCCGGAAATCGAGCTGGCGCTGATGCGGCTGTACGACGTCACGCAGGAGCAACGCTATCTCAATCTGGTGAAATACTTTATTGAGGAACGCGGCGCGCAGCCTCACTTCTACGATATCGAATACGAGAAGCGCGGCAGAACGTCATACTGGAACACCTATGGCCCGGCGTGGATGGTCAAGGACAAAGCCTACAGCCAGGCGCATCTGCCCCTTGCGGAACAACAAACGGCCATCGGCCACGCCGTGCGTTTTGTCTATCTGATGGCGGGCATGGCACATCTGGCGCGCCTGAGCTGCGACGAGGGGAAACGTCAGGATTGCCTGCGGCTGTGGAACAACATGGCACAGCGCCAGCTGTACATCACCGGCGGGATTGGCTCCCAAAGCAGCGGCGAGGCGTTCAGCAGCGATTACGATCTGCCCAACGATACGGTCTACGCCGAAAGCTGCGCCTCCATCGGCCTGATGATGTTTGCCCGCCGGATGCTGGAGATGGAGGCGGACGGCCACTACGCCGACGTGATGGAGCGCGCGCTGTACAACACGGTGCTGGGCGGCATGGCGCTGGATGGTAAGCATTTCTTTTATGTGAATCCGCTGGAAGTGCACCCGAAAACCCTGGCCTTTAACCATATCTATGACCACGTCAAACCGGTGCGCCAGCGCTGGTTCGGCTGCGCCTGTTGCCCGCCGAATATTGCGCGCGTGCTGACCTCGCTGGGGCACTACATTTATACCGTTCGCCCGGACGCGCTGTTGATCAACCTGTACGTGGGGAACGACGTCGCCATTCCAGTTGGGGATAACATCCTCCAGCTGCGGATTAGCGGGAACTATCCGTGGCATGAGCAGGTGAAAATCGAGATTACCTCACCAGTTCCGGTGATTCACACGCTGGCCCTGAGGCTGCCGGACTGGTGTGCGGAACCGGCTGTTTCGCTCAATGGTCAGGCCATTACAGGCGAGGTCTCCCGTGGATACTTATACCTCAACCGAAGCTGGCAGGAAGGCGACACGCTGACGCTGACGTTACCGATGCCGGTCCGCCGCGTGTACGGCAACCCGCAGGTGCGCCAGCAGGCGGGGAAAGTCGCATTGCAGCGTGGACCGCTGGTTTACTGCCTGGAAGAAGCCGATAACGGCGCAAATCTGCATAACCTTTCTTTGCCCCAGGACAGCGCGTTTCGGGTTTTCGAAGGCAAAGGCATTTTCGCGCACAAGATGCTGATACAGGCGGAAGGGATCGGGTGTCAGGCGAAGGACACTGATGCCCTGTGGCAGTACGACCACTCGCCGGTAGAACGTCAGCCCCGGACGCTGACCTTTATTCCGTGGTTCAGCTGGGCAAACCGGGGAGAAGGGGAAATGCGGATATGGGTGGATGAAAGCTGAATAACTGCGGCCTGTTGCCCTCACCCCAGCCCTCTCCCACGGGAGAGGGTTAATGCTACGGCAGCACGCGACGTGCTGCCTCGGCCAGAAATGCGCTTCGATTGCCGAATTGAGGATGCTCGCTGACAAAGGAATCAATCTTCACCAGCAAACGTCGAGGCATCGTGATGTTGATGCGTTCGGCTCTGCCGTCGAATTGCTTCATATTAATATCCACCAGCAACCATTGCCCGCCTGTGAAGTCGTCAGGTTGATTTTCAAGGTGCACTTCGACACTACCCGGGAGAGGCAATGCTTCATCCATTTCAAACAGCGCTTCGAAGTGCGCCGTGAGCGCATCACGTGCATCCTGAAAAGCGTCATCAAGTGAATCCCCCGCAAAAAAACATCCCGGAACGTCGGGGAAGAAACCGCTGGCGCTACCGTCGGAATCAGAATGAATGTAAGCCGGATAAAACATAACTACTCCTGATATCAGTGTTTAATGCCCGCCTGTCGCCAGATCTGTGCGAGAGTGCCCGGTTTAATGTCCTTTTTAGGATGCGGAACGGTTACCAACCCTTTTTGCACTGGATGGCGAAACTGATGATGGCTTCCCTTCGTTCTTACACATTTCCAGCCATGGCTAACCAGAACAGCAATGATATCCGCACTTTTCACATCCCAACCCTTCCCTGATTATACACATGATACACACCACCACTACTGGATTGAATGACATTAGCGCATTAAAAAAGGCAGTGCAGCCAGGCTTTGTCGAAACAGGAAGAGGCGTCGAGAAAAGAAGAAGGAGGCATGTCATGTTGCAGATAAAAATGCGGACACTCTCGTAGGCCGGGTAAGGCGAAGCCGCCACCCGGCTTTAACCCGGCTCAGGTCACCCTACCCGGGACGACCTGAGCCCGGAGATTAAAACAGCCCCAGCGGTTTATCGGAGTAGCTGACCAACAGACATTTCGTTTGCTGGTAATGCTCCAGCATCATCTTATGGGTTTCACGCCCGATGCCCGACTGTTTGTAGCCGCCAAACGCCGCATGAGCCGGATAGGCGTGATAGCAGTTTGTCCATACGCGTCCGGCCTGAATGCCGCGGCCCATTTTATAGGCCAGATTACCGTTACGACTCCAGACGCCCGCCCCCAGGCCATACTGCGTGTCGTTGGCGAGCTCCAGCGCCTCGTCCATGGTTTTAAACGTGGTGACGGCCAGCACCGGTCCAAAAATTTCCTCCTGGAAAACGCGCATGTTGTTCTTACCGAACAGGATGGTCGGCTCAAGGTAGTAACCCTCCTGCAAATCGCCGCCCAGCACCTTACGACGACCGCCGGTCAACACATCGGCCCCCTCTTTTTTGCCGATATCAATATAGTTGAGGATGGTTTCCAGCTGGCCATGCGATACCTGCGCTCCCATCTGGGTGACGTTATCCAGCGGATTACCGCTGCGAATCGACTCCACGCGCCGGATCGCCCGCTCCATAAAGCGCTCATAAATGGATTCCTGCACCAGCGCGCGGCTCGGACAGGTGCAGACTTCACCCTGGTTGAACGCGAACAGGGCAAACCCTTCCAGCGCTTTGTCGAAGAAGGCGTCCTCTTCATCCATCACGTCGGCAAAGAAGATGTTCGGCGATTTCCCGCCCAGCTCCAGGGTGACCGGAATGATGTTCTGGGTGGCGTACTGCATGATCTGCTGACCCACTTCCGTTGAGCCGGTAAACGCCACTTTAGCAATACGCTTTGAAGTAGCCAGATATTCGCCGATCTCTCCCCCGGCCCCGTTGACCACGTTAATGACCCCCGGCGGCAACAGGTCGCCAATCACCTCCATCAGCAGCAGTACCGAAAGCGGCGTTAAGCGTGCAGGTTTCAGCACAACGCAGTTACCCGCCGCCAGCGCGGGCGCCATTTTCCAGCTCGCCATCAGCAGCGGGAAGTTCCACGGAATAATTTGCCCCACCACGCCGAGCGGCTCGTGGAAGTGATACGCCACGGTATCTTTGTCAACTTCACTTATTCCCCCCTCCTGGGCACGAATGCAGGACGCAAAATAGCGGAAATGGTCAATCGCCAGCGGCACGTCCGCCGCCATGGTTTCCCGGATCGGCTTGCCGTTGTCCCACGTTTCCGCGGTCGCCAGCAGCTCCAGATTCTGCTCCATCCGATCGGCGATTTTGAACAAAATGGCCGCTCTGTCCTGAACGGACGTTTGTCCCCACTTATCTTTCGCCTTATGCGCCGCATCCAGCGCTAAATCGATATCCCGCTTGCCCGAACTGGCAATTTCACACAGCGGCTGGCCGGTAACGGGCGTCAGGTTGGAATAGTACTCACCGTCGACGGGCGCCACCCAGTCGCCGCCGATGAAGTTGTCATAGCGGGGCTTCAGCTTAAGAGGAAAACCATACTCGCCTGGCTGGATACGCGATGAGGGAGGATTGTTTGTCATGACCGTCTCCTTGCAGTAGGTGTACAACAAGGGTAGTTCCGGCTGGTGATTTTCTCGCCAGTCGGTAACGGGTTTACGAGCCGTATCACGGATTACCGTACTTTACGTTTCGTTTCTGCCGCCGGAGCCATACTTAATAGCTCAGGGGCTCATGAGGAACAATGCAATGCAGCTATTTATCGGCTTTGACGTGGGCGGAACCCACATCAAACACGGCGTGATCAACGAAAACGGCGAAGAACTGACATCCGATGAATATGATACGCCTGACGATGAAAGCACCTTCAAACAGAAGTGGAAAGCGGTGGTGGATAAGTACCGCCAGGAGCATGAGATCGTCGGCATCGGCGTGAGTTTTCCGGGCCACATCAATCACCATACCGGCGAAGCGGCCAAGGCCGGGGCGCTGGATTACCTTGACGGTGAAAACCTGTGCGAGCTTTTCGCACAGCTGACCGATCTCCCCGTAACAACCGAAAATGACGCCAACTGCGCGGCGCTGGGCGAACGCTGGCAGGGCGCCGGTAAGGACTATGAGCATTTCGTCTGCATCACCATCGGCACCGGCATCGGCGGCGGTATCGTCATGGAGGGCGATCTCTACCGTGGGTCGCACTACCGGGCGGGTGAGTTTGGCGTGCTGCCCGTTGGCAACAACGGCGAGCCGATGCACGAAGTGGCGTCCGCCAGCGGCCTGATGAAAGCCTGCCGCCGCGCGCTGGCCGTGTCGGAAGATGAGATGCCTGATGGTGAGGAGCTGTTTAGACGCATGGACAGCGACGTGCATCTGCGTGAGGCCATAGAAGAGTGGGCGCATTTCCTCTCGCGCGGCATCTACAGCGTGATCTCCATGTTTGATCCGCAGGCGGTGCTGATTGGCGGCGGCATTAGCGAGCAGGAGAAAATCTATCTCCTGCTGGATAAATACCTACAGCGATTCGAGGAGTGGGAAGCGCTCCGGGTGCCCATCCTTCCCTGCGAGCTGGGTAACCAGGCGGGAAGGCTGGGCGCGGTCTGGCTGGCTAAGCAGAAGCAGGCGCGCAGCGCTTAACGCTTAGGGAAATAACTGCGCGTCGCGTAGCACATGGTCATTGCCACGACGACGCGTAAACCCGATGCGGTTGAAATACTCCAGGATCTGAATCGCCAGTTTGCGTCCCACGTTCAGCCGATCGCGGAAGTCTGCGGCGCAGGTTGATCCGCGCGCCTGATCCAGCTCCCGGATCAGGTTCGCAAATGCCACGATCCGATCGTTGCGGTAATAACGATCTTTCACGATCGCCACAATCATCCCCTGCTGCGCCGCATGGCGCAGTACCTGACGCATCAGCTGCTCATCGGTATTGGTTTCACGCGCCAGATCGCGCACCCACCACGGTTCATCGCCAAACAGCGCCGCCACTTTTTGCCAGACCGCGTCCTGCTCAGCGGTAAAACCGGCCTTGTGCTCCGGCAGGTGCAGCCAGCCGTGATGACTTGCAATCACGCCGCTTTCACGCATGTTTTCAATCAGCAACAGCACCAGCGCGTCGTCTTCCATGGGCAACGCCATGCGCCGCAGACGTTCACGGCCCGGGCCGGGCTCATCCTGATGCTGTTCATGGTAGGTCGCCAGCGTGCTCAGCACTTTGCGCTGCCAGCGCGCCGCCACCGGCGCGTTCAGCAGGCTGTTGCCGGCCTGAATAAAACCTGGCTCCTGCGTCAGAAGACGCAATCCTTCGCCGCTGAGCTGGCGCGCCCAGGCGAACGCCGCCAGATTCACCGCACCACGCTCAAGGTGGATATCTAACGCAGACTTATCATCGCGGGCCTGGGCCAGTGCGGCCAGCCACTGTAAATACTCGGGCTTACGCTTGCCGCGACGGGGCGGATCCAGCATGACCACGCGCGCGCCCGCCAGCGTTTCCCGCGCCGAAATATCGCGCAGAACCAGGCGGTCGTTATCCGCCAGCCAGAGCGGGGAGTCGAACACCAGTTCGGCGAGATCGTTTTCCAGCAGCGACACGCGTCCGGTGATGTGGCTGGCCGCGTGGTGGATATGCAGCGGCTGCCACTGGGTCAGCGGATTATGGGTCTGGAGAGAAACGATGATCCGTTCAGAAGGCTCCGGCGGTGCGTCGGCCAGCAGCCAGTCGCCGCGGTTAAGCTGGTCTTTTTCGGCATCACCGGCAATATTCAGCGCGATACGCTGCCCGGCGTGGGCCTGTTCCACCGGCTGGTTTTGCGCGTGAAGCCCGCGCACGCGCATCGGTTTGTTCACGCCCGTCAGCCACAGGGTATCGCCCACGTTCACTTCGCCGCTCAGCGCGGTGCCGGTCACCACCAACCCAGCCCCTTTCACGGTAAACGCCCTGTCTATCGCCAGACGGAAGCGGTGATGGCTGGCATGTTCACGAGACGGGATCTGCTGCAAATGGTCGCGAAGAGCGTCGATACCGCGGCCTTCTGTCGCCACGGTGACAAACAGTGCGGCATCCTTAAAACCGTACTCACTCAGCGCCGCCAGCACCTCTTCACGCACCTCGTCGATACGCGCCTCATCCACACGGTCCGCTTTGGTGAGGGCGACGGTCAACTGCGGGTTTCCCGTCAGCTGGAGGATCGCCAGATGCTCGCGCGTTTGCGCCATCACCCCGTCATCGCACGCGACCACCAGCAGAGCATGATCGATCCCGCCCACGCCCGCGAGCATATTGGACAGAAACTTCTCGTGGCCGGGCACGTCGATAAAGCCCAGCACGCGACCGTCGGGCTGCGGCCAGTAGGCGTAACCCAGGTCAATGGTCATGCCGCGCTTTTTCTCTTCCGGCAGGCGATCGGCATTCACGCCCGTAATGGCCTGCAATAACGTGGTTTTGCCGTGGTCAACATGACCGGCGGTGGCAATAATCATTTCAACATCATCTCCAGAAACCGCACTTCATCTTCCAGACAGCGTAAATCCAGCCACATGCGCCCGTCACCGATCCGGCCAATCACCGGCGTCGGTAATGCGCGCCAGCGCGCCGACAGCGCCTCAAGCTGGCTTCCGCGTCCGTCGCGCGGGGTGAACGTCAGCGCTTCGCTCGGTAACCTGTCCACCGGCAGCGAGCCGCTGCCAATTTGCGACAGGCAAGGCTCGTTACGAACGTCAAACTCAGGGTAATGAGGAGCAACCTGCGGCAGTAGCGCTTCCGCCTGCGCGCGAATGGAGGCCGCATCACGGCTCAGCAAACGCAACGTGGGCAGGCGATCAGCCAGTTTCTCCGGGTGGAGATAGAGCCGCAGCGTGGCTTCCAGCGCGGCCAGCGTCATTTTATCGGCACGCAGGGCGCGCTTCAGCGGATGCTGCTGTAGCTGCGCAATCAGCTCGCGCCTGCCGACGATAATCCCCGCCTGCGGCCCGCCCAGCAATTTATCACCGGAGAAACTGACCAGGCTTACGCCCGCGGCAACCATTTCCTGCACCATGGGCTCTTTCGGCAGACCGTACTGGCGCATATCCACCAGCGACCCGCTGCCGAGATCGGCAATCACCGGCACGTTTAGCTCGCGCCCAATGGCGGCCAGTTCGGCCTCTTCCACCGTTTTGGTGAAACCCTCAATGTGGTAATTGCTGGTATGCACTTTCATCAGCAGGGCGGTGTTTTCATTCACCGCCGCGCGATAATCTTTTGCATGGGTACGGTTGGTTGTGCCCACTTCATGCAGCGTGCAGCCCGCCTGGCGCATGACATCCGGAATACGAAACGCCCCGCCGATCTCCACCAGCTCGCCGCGAGAGACGACAACCTCTTTTCCGCTCGCGGTGGCCGCCAGCATTAACAGCACCGCCGCCGCGTTGTTATTCACAATGCAGGCATCTTCCGCGCCGGTGATCTGGCAGAGAAGATCCGCCAGTGCGCGATCGCGATGCCCACGCCCGGCGCCGTCCAGATCGTACTCCAGCGTCACCGGCGAGCGCATGGCACGGGTGACGGCCTCTGTTGCCTCTTCGGCCTGCTGTGCCCGGCCCAGATTGGTGTGCAGAACCGTGCCTGTCAGGTTAATAACCGGGCGCAACGCGCTTTGCCCGTGCTTGCTCAGCCTGCGTTCAACTTCCTGCTCCCACGCCACGCACCAGCCGGGTAGCGCGTTCTCAGCCTGAATATGGCGACGCGCATCGTCCTGAAGCTGGCGTAGCATGTCGACCGTTGCAGTATGGCCAAACTGCTCCAGCACCGCAGTGATGCGCGGGTCACGAAGCAGACGATCGGTAGCGGGGATCTGGCTGTAGAGGGAATGATGAGTAGTCATGAATGCGCCTGGCGAGTAAATATCTTCCCCCCTCCCGACGGGAGAGGGAGTTAACATGTGGGGGGATTGTACCGCCTCCCGCCAGTAAGTGTTATAACCCGCATCAAGCCTTTGGCGGTTCAGTCCGGGCAAAACTTTCGCGCTGGAAGAGCGTCTCCGCCAGTTTGACCAGCAGCGGACGATCCACGCACCAGCCCGGCGAGACGCGGCGGAAATTGAGGTAACCAATGGCGCAGGCGATGGCGATCGTCGCCAGATTCAGGCTATCGCTCTGAATTTTCCCGTCGCGGATCAGCTGTTCGCACATATCCAGGCTGCGGCTGATTTTTTCGCGCTGGCGCAGCAGCTCATTTTCTGACTGCTGGGCGGCGGGCCTTGCCTGCTCGCGTACGGACGTCAATGCCGCATCCATAATGCCATCCGCCAGGGCTTCAATTTGCTTCATCGCCAGCGCTGCTTTTGGATCCGCCGGCAGCATGGCTGGCGCAACGCCAAGCAGCTCGATGTACTCCGCAATGATCGGGGAATCAAACCAGTAGTCGCCCTCGTCCGTTACCAGCGCCGGGACTTTCCCCAGCGGGTTGTACTGCGCAACGCCGTTTTCTGCGTTGTAGGGCTGTTCATTCACGAATTCAAATTCAATCCCTTTCTCCAGCAGGAGAATCGAAATCTTACGCACGAAAGGACTGGTATAACTGCCGATGAGTTTCATTGCTTATCCTTAATGCCCACAAAGAGGTCAGTATGGATCAAGCCGCGGAAAAAGGCAGGTGTGCGTATCGCATTCCTGCCATGAGGGGATACGGGAGAAATCTGCATAAAAATATTTTGTGAATCAAATCACAATCTGGAAACAAACAGCCAACTTAACATTGTGATATAAATCACAAAACACCGTCCATTTTGGCGTATTTCTGAGCGATGTATTTTTTTTACACACTCATTATGTGATCGCGATCACTTCATTAATGTCCTCACCCCCTACATTCATGTGATTCAGATCACACAAAATTTCGCTGTCTGGACAGTTGAACGATTCAGTGCCAGATTTCACAGCATCAGAACAGGGCCCGGCTACCTCTGCCGCCGCACATTAACGATAAACCTCGGGCCACAAGCCTAAGCGTAAACATAAGAAGGGGTGTTTTATGTCATCCGATTTCAAGATCAAAGTGCAAAGCTTTGGTCGTTTCCTCAGCAACATGGTGATGCCAAATATCGGCGCGTTTATCGCGTGGGGTATTATCACCGCATTATTTATTCCGACAGGGTGGTTGCCTAACGAAACGCTGGCGAAACTTGTTGGCCCAATGATTACCTATCTCCTGCCGCTGCTCATCGGTTATACCGGTGGTCGTCTGGTGGGCGGTGACCGTGGTGGTGTCGTGGGTGCCATCACAACCATGGGTGTTATCGTCGGTGCGGATATGCCGATGTTCCTCGGTGCGATGATCGCCGGTCCTCTGGGCGGCTGGGCAATCAAGAAATTCGACGTCTGGGTTGATGGCAAGATCAAATCCGGCTTCGAAATGCTGGTGAACAACTTCTCTGCGGGCATCATCGGGATGATCCTCGCCATTCTGGCGTTCCTCGGCATTGGCCCGGCGGTTGAAGTGCTGTCCAAGCTGCTGGCGGCGGGCGTTAACTTCATGGTGGCGCACGACATGCTGCCGCTGGCGTCTATCTTTGTTGAACCAGCGAAAATCCTGTTCCTGAACAACGCCATCAACCACGGTATCTTCTCACCGCTGGGTATTCAGCAGTCACACGATCTCGGCAAGTCCATCTTCTTCCTGATTGAAGCGAACCCGGGTCCAGGTATGGGCGTTCTGCTGGCGTACATGTTCTTTGGTCGCGGCAGCGCGAAACAGTCTGCTGGCGGCGCGGCGATCATTCACTTCCTGGGCGGTATTCACGAAATTTACTTCCCGTATGTGCTGATGAACCCACGTCTGATCCTGGCCGTTATCCTTGGCGGAATGACCGGCGTGTTCACCCTGAGCGTACTGGGCGGTGGTCTGGTGTCTCCTGCTTCTCCAGGCTCTATCCTGGCGGTGCTGGCGATGACCCCGAAAGGCGCCTACTTCGCGAACATCGCGGCGATCTGTGCGGCCATGGCGGTCTCCTTCGTGGCCTCCGCTATCCTGCTGAAAACCAGCAAGGTGAAAGAAGACGACGATATCGAAGCGGCAACCCGTCGTATGCATGACATGAAAGCCGAATCCAAAGGCGCAACGCCGCTGGCGGCGGGTGATGTCTCTAACGACCTGAGCCACGTGCGTAAAATCATCGTGGCCTGTGATGCCGGTATGGGCTCCAGCGCAATGGGTGCGGGCGTACTGCGGAAGAAAGTGCAGGATGCGGGTCTGACCAACATCTCCGTCACCAACAGCGCGATTAACAGCCTGCCGCCGGACGTTGACCTGGTGATCACGCACCGCGATCTGACCGAACGCGCTATGCGTCAGGTACCGCAGGCACAGCACATTTCCCTGACCAACTTCCTCGACAGCGGCCTGTACGCCAGCCTGACCGAACGCCTGGTGGCGGCGCAGCGCCATGAAGATAACGAAGTGAAAGTGCGTACCAGCCTGCAAGACAGCTTCGACGAGAGCAACGCGCATCTGTTCAAACTGGGCGCTGAAAACATCTTCCTTGGCCGCACGGCGACCAATAAAGAAGAGGCCATTCGCTTCGCCGGTGAGCAGCTGGTGAAAGGCGGCTACGTTCAGCCTGAGTACGTTGAGGCGATGCTGGAACGCGAAAAGCTGACCCCAACCTACCTGGGTGAATCCATCGCGGTTCCGCACGGTACGGTGGAAGCCAAAGACCGCGTGCTGAAAACCGGCGTGGTGTTCTGTCAGTATCCTGATGGTGTGCGCTTCGGTGAAGAAGAGGACGACATCGCCCGTCTGGTGATTGGTATCGCCGCTCGCAACAACGAGCATATCCAGGTGATTACCAGCCTGACCAACGCGCTGGATGACGAAACGGTTATTGAGCGTCTGGCCAACACCACCAGCGTTGAAGAAGTTCTGGCCCTGCTGAACAAATAACAGCGCCTCTTCCCTCTCCCCCCGGGGAGAGGGCTAGGGTGAGGGGAAAACGTTCCTCACCCCAGCCCTCTCGGGTAAAAACATTGATGAAGGTTAACACTATGAAAGCATTACATTTTGGCGCAGGTAATATTGGTCGTGGCTTTATCGGTAAACTGCTGGCAGACGCGGGCATTACCCTGACATTCGCCGATGTGAATCAGGTGGTTCTGGATGCCCTGAATGCCCGTCATAGCTATCAGGTTCACGTGGTGGGTGAAAACGAACAGGTTGAAACGGTCTCTGGCGTCAACGCGGTAAGCAGCATTGGCGACGACGTGATTGACCTCATCGCGAGCGTTGATCTGGTCACCACCGCCGTGGGTCCGGTGGTGCTTGAGCGTATCGCCCCGGCGGTCGCGAAAGGCCTGGCGAAGCGTAAAGCACAGGGCGTTGAAACGCCGCTGAACATCATCGCCTGTGAAAACATGGTGCGCGGCACCACGCAGCTGAAAGGCCACGTTCTTGCGGCCGTCGCCGACGAAGATAAAGCCTGGGTTGAAGCGCACGTGGGTTTTGTGGATTCCGCCGTGGATCGCATCGTTCCGCCGTCAGCATCCGCCACCAACGACCCGCTGGAAGTGACCGTGGAAACCTTCAGCGAGTGGATCGTTGATAAAACCCAGTTTAAGGGCGCGCTGCCGACCATTCCGGGAATGGAATTAACCGATAACCTGATGGCATTTGTCGAACGTAAACTCTTCACGCTGAACACCGGGCATGCTATAACCGCGTACCTCGGAAAATTGGCCGGTCATCAGACGATTCGTGACGCGATCCTCGATGAGAACATCCGTGCGGTGGTCAAAGGGGCAATGGAAGAGAGCGGCGCGGTGCTGATCAAACGCTACGGTTTTGATGCTGATAAACACGCGGCATACATCCAGAAAATCCTCGGTCGTTTTGAAAACCCGTATCTGAAAGATGACGTTGAGCGCGTGGGTCGTCAGCCGCTGCGTAAACTAAGCGCGGGCGACCGCCTGATTAAACCGCTGCTGGGCACGCTGGAATACGGCCTGCCGCACGCTAACCTGGTGAAGGGCATCGCTGCCGCCATGCACTACCGCAGCGAGCAGGACCCGCAGGCGATTGAGCTGGCTCAGCTGATTGATGACAAAGGCGCGCAGGCTGCGCTGGCGCAGATCTCCGGTCTGGATGCCAACAGTGACGTAGTTGCGGAGGCGGTCAGCGCATACAACGCAACCAAATGATGCAGAGTCCGGCGCAGGTTAGCCTGCGCCCGAATAACAGATTGTCAGATATGCAGGCAATAATGGAACAAACCCAGGCCTTTGAAAATCGTGTGCTTGAGCGTCTGAATGCTGGCAAAACCGTACGGAGTTTCCTGATTGCCGCCGTCGAGCTGTTAACCGAGGCGGTGAACATTCTGGTGCTTCAGGTGTTTCGCAAAGACGACTACGCGGTAAAGTATGCTGTAGAACCGTTACTGGACGGAGACGGACCGCTGGGCGATTTATCGGTACGGCTGAAGCTGATTTACGGTCTTGGCGTGCTGAACCGCCAGGAGTATGAAGACGCCGAGCTGTTAATGGCGCTGCGCGAAGAGCTCAATCATGACGGTAATGAGTACACCTTTACCGATGATGAGATACTGGGGCCCTTCGGCGAACTGCACTGCGTATCCGCGCTCCCTCCCACACCTCAGTTTGATAACAGCGACCCTGATCTGTACGCGATGCAAAAGCTGCGTTATCAACAGGTTGTGCGCTCCACCATGGTGCTTTCCCTGACTGAGCTGATTTCTAAAATCAGCTTAAAAAAAGCGTTTCAGAAGTAAGCCCGCACACATTGGTGTATCCTTCCCTGTAAATTCCCCGTTTTCAGAGTTATTTGTCATGAAAGAAGTCGAAAAGAACGAAATTAAACGCCTGAGCGACCGTCTGGATCTGATCCGCCATCAGATGGCTGGCCTCTCCCTGGTCGATTCTGCCGAGAAATATGCCGAGCTGGAAAAAGAGTCCGTGAAGCTGGAGGCGGAAATTGAACGCCTGCGCGAAGTGAAAGGCCAGAAGCTGAGTAAAGAAGCGCAGAAGCTGATGAACATGCCGCATCGCCGCGCGATCACCAAAAAAGAGCAGGCCGACATGGGCAAGCTGAAGAAAAGCGTCCGTGGCCTGGTGGTGGTGCACCCGATGACTGAGCTTGGTCGCGAAATGGGCCTGAAAGAGATGACGGGTTTTTGTAAGACCGCGTTCTGATCGTCCTCCCCTGCCGCTGCGGCAGGGGAAACTCAGTTGTAAATCAGGTTAAACGTCGCCATCGCATCCGCTTTTCCCGCCGTCACGTTCTCTTCCGTCTGAAGGTAATGCGCATCAAACCAGAAGGTTTGCGTCTGGTTATCCCCCACTTGCCCAAATGCTGACACCTGTGGGGTGTTCCACGGTACCACCTGCCCCTGAACCGAACCGGTATTGTCACCGTAAAGCAGTTCGATCCCGACACCGCTGGCGCTATCCTCCTGCTTCGTCAACGCCAGCGCCCGATCGTTGCCCGGCGTGGTATCGCCAAAGAAACCCATCTTCACCGCCGTGTTATTTTCGCAGGTCACCGGAATGCTGAAGCGTCCGCCTCCGGCGCGGGAGCCTATGCCATGAAATTCACGCTGGCTCACGCTCCCCATGGGAACAAGAATGCTGCGAGAGCCCACTGAACAGCTGGTACGCCTGACGGTGAAGCTGGCGAGATGGATCTGTACCGGTGTCGCCACGTTGGTGGCGCTGGCTTGATTTTCTCCCGCCTGCAATATCAGCGATCCGACATTTTGCTCCTGGGAATTGGCGTTATCGTCAGGCATGGCGCTGGTCGTTGGAATTTTGTAAAACACCACCCAGAACTGCATTTTATACATTGAGGCGCTGGCAAAGGCGGGGTTTTGCGATGCGTCGCAAATGCGCCTGGACTCATTGCCATTCACCTGACTTGTGCCGTCAATATAGCGTACCGCATCGGCGCCGCAGTACTGCTGTTCCCGGAACCCCAGCGCATAGCCGATGCCGTCGATCTGAGTTTTATAGACGTGACGTGACGCGCCGTCTTCACCAACCACGGTGCCGACGGGGTTATCCACGTCGACAAAGCCGATACTACGCCAGGCATCATTCCCGCCATCACAGCTGTAGAAATCCGCCCCGGTAGACTGTATCGGCGCAGATATCGGCGTCCAGTCCGCCGTGCCGGGCGCATACCCTATGGCGTAGGGCACCTGAACGACCCACTGATCGCGCGTGGTGCGGCAAGATGAGGTCTGAGCATGGGCATGAAAACTCAGCATGCCAAAAAGCGAAAGAAGGCTCAGATAGAAAAACCAGTGAATAAAACGACGCATGATATTCCTCTAATGGCACTCAACGGATAGCGTGGCGATACCGGGGGCCATATGAGCTTTCCCCAGTCTGAAAGGTGTCTGGCATTGCTGCTGCTCCCCGTCCTGATACCAGCTGACGCGCAGGGTGCCGCGCTCTGGTACCCCGCTCAGGTAGGCCTGACCGCCGTCAGCGACCATGCTTCGGTTTGCAGAATGGCGGTTCTGCTCCACCACTTCAGCCTGCGCGCCAAACGGCAACGGTTCGCCGTGGTAGCGCAGGGAAAACAGAACGCGATAACCAATGTGGGTTTTGTAATTGGCCAGCACCACCGCGCCGCTGGTGGGAATGAGCGTCAGACCGCTCTGCTCAACGTCGACGTTCTCACCCAGCGTCGCCGTATCAAGGCTGACGGTATTTTTGCGATACGCCGAGAGCGTTGGCATGACCGCATAGCCGCGGCTGTCGGTATGGATCCCGTTGTAGCCCTCCGGCTCAACGTTCGCCGCGCCGGGCACGCGTAGCAGGGCGACGGTATCGCCCAGCGGCTGGCTAAGCGTGACGCCATACTGCGTGGCGATAACGCCTCCGGCGAGTCCGAGGCTCGCGTTGCTACCGCTTCGGCTGTGGTCATAACCGAGGCTGACGTTGCCGTAGCCACCGTTGTATTGCAGCGCCAGGCTGGTACTGCCGGCTTGTCCCTCGCTGGCCTTACTCTGCTGAACGCTGTAATTAAGGTTGCGATTCGCCAGCGCACTGCCGTTGAGTGACACCTGCTGCGTGGTCATCCCACGATTGTTGTGGTTGATGAAGTAACTGACCGAGCTGTCCGGTAACCAGTGACCAAGCGGAACATTGACGTTAAACGACACGGTACGATCGGGATGCTGCTCAAGCGCTGAGTCGGTGTAGTCATACCCCGCGCCCCAGGTAATGCCTCGCCAGCTGGTGTACCAGCCAATGTGGATGGTTTTATCCTGCCCGGACGTATGCCAGTAATCCTGCATCCATGCCGAGACGCTGAGGCTGCCGAACTGACCCAGCGTCTGTGAGAAGGTGACCTGCGAGCGGCTACGGCGATTATTGAGTTGCAGCTGTTGGCTGTCAGACTGATTCAGTTCACTGAATTCATAGTAATTGCGCGAGGCATAGCGATAACTCGCCAGGTTGAAGGCGGTGCCGGTAGCGCTGAAATCTTTCTGATACTGAATACGCCACGCCTGCCCCATCGCGCTTTTGCCATTGGGTAAACGGCTTTTTGCCAGCGTATCGTCAATGCCCAGCGAGCCAAATGCGCCAAACCCTCTGCCTACGCCAATTGCACCGGCCTGATAGTTGCTCGCCGTACGAAAACCGCCATACACCGTCATCCTGGAGAGCAGACCGTAGAAGAAAGCGCCTTCAACAAACTCAGGTGAACGCGCATCGCCGGAGCCGGAGTGAAATCGTCCGGCGTTGAGGCTGTATTTCAGGCTGCCCAGGCGTCGCATAAACGGCACCGCAGAATAGGGTTGGGTAAAGACGCGCGTTGAGCCGTCACTTTCCGTGACCGTCACCTGTAGATCGCCACTTTGTGCGCCGGGGAACAGATCGTTAATGATAAATGGCCCGGCGGCCACCCAGGTTTCATAGATCACATAGCCATTTTGCGAAACGGAGACTTTAGCGAAGCTGTGTGCGACGCCGCGGATGGTTGGTGCGAAGCCGCGCTGGCTGTCGGGCAACATGCTTTCGCTTGATGTAAGCTGTACCCCGCGAAACGCCACGCTATCGAAGACGTCGCCTGCGGTCCAGGCATCGCCGATCCGTAGCTGGCTGTTAAGACGGCGAATATCCCGGGTCAGCCAGCTACTTTGCGACTGAAAATGGTCGCCGCCCGCGTCGCTGTGGCTCCAGGCGGAGGTGTTGCGCAACCGCCACGCCCCCAGATTGATACCGTTACGCAGGCTTAGATAGCTGGATGTCGTGACGCCACGCTGATGATGTGCCTGGCCGCCCGACAGACTGTAATCAGTAAAGGCCGCCGGGATACCATCGTCCCACTGCGACTGCGGCACGTAGCCACGGCTGCGGTGTTTCATCGCCGCCTGCGGCAGGCTGAGAAAGAGACGCTGCTGGTTGAAATCATAGGAGGTTCGCGCTGCCGGAATGAAATCCGCGAGGTGCGTGAACGTTTCTCCCTCCCGCAACCGTGAGAATGCAGGAATGGCCCTGACATTTACCCCAAGCGCTTCCAGCAGCGATACGCTAAAAACGGGTTGCAGGCTGCCTTTCTCATTGACGAAGGTGATCTCCTGATGCCGCTCCTCGCGTCCGTTAATCTCCAGCGTCACGAGCCAGGTGCCTGGCATCTGCCCGCCCTTTTCAGAGAAATAGTGCAGATCCGCCGTTTTCTGTTCGGTAGAGGAAAGCTCCAGCGCGGCGGGATCAAAGTAATCCTCGGCCATCCCCGCGCGGCTGAAGCTAAGCAGCAACACCGAAAGCGGCGCGTAACGAAACAGGCGAAAAGACATGGTCTTAAAGAGGCTGGGTGTGGGTGGCGGTGATGGCACCAAAATCATTAATAGCCGACCAGCTTACGCCCCCGGAGGCGGACACAGGCCATTCGCGGATTTCGCCTGGACCGATCATGCCCGGCTGCTCAATTTTATGCCCGCCAACGGACAGTCGATAAAAAGAGACGTAGTATGGCGTCGGGTTGGCGGCCTTAAGCCCTTTTCCCGTCCGCGAAAACGTTATTTTCTGCCAGGCAGTGGCAGCGTCCCCTTTAAGGTTGTCCGGGCGGTAGAAAATTTTAAATTTCGATTTAACGTTAACTTGTAATTCGTTGCTGCTCTCTTTTGGCTTTGGCGCAATCGCTTTAATATCGAGCCAGAATACAGATTCACGATCTGTGGGCAGCGGAGCGCCGGTATATTGAATACGCAGCGTGTTGGTCTGCTCCGGATCAAGTCTGAACAGAGGTGGTGTGACAATAAATGGCGCAGCGTTATTTTTATCCTGCCCATCCCCTTCAACCCACGACTGAATAAGATAGGGAACCGCACTTTCCATATTAGAAACAGAAAATGCCACCTCCTTGCTGTGTTGTGGGTATACGATCCGTGTTCCCCCCATTACAACGCCAGCGGAAACTGACGCAGAACTAACCATTAATGCAGTGAGCATAATATACGATAAACGTTTCATCATTATTATCTCTGGAGGTGGCTGAGAGTGAAATCAGTTATAAACCATCAGGAAGTTGGAAACGGCATTGACGTCGCCCGCGTTAATTTCCGACCCGTCTTTGTCGAGAGAGGCATAAAACGTTAATTCAGCATTGCCTTCAGTATCCGGTGCGGTTGTTTCAGATACCGTACCCGGTTTAATCGCGGTGCTGCGATCGCTGTTATAAAGCTTCACGCCGACGCCCGTCGCCATACCTTCGCCTGGCGTAACCTGTAGCAGTGTGTCATTCACCGTATCTTTGGTTCCGTCAAACAGTACCGCAACCGATTCAACCGTCTCCGGGCAGTTCTCTACGTTGATTTTGAACTCACGCGGCGTCGTTTCGCTGTGATCGTCGAAGTAGCTTTTCGCCCACGCGCCGAGGTCTACCGTTTTGCTTTTTGACGCAGGGGTAATATCACAGGAAATAAGGGTGATTTTCCCGGTAAAGTTGATCACGCCGCCTGTGCTCTGCGAGCCAGCGCCTGTATCCAGGGAAGCATTAACACCAGAATCACTGCTTGCCAGTACTGATTGAGAAGATAACAGCAGCCCCGCCGCGGCAATCGCCAGCGCCACATTTTTGATTTTCATTTGGAACACTTTCCCCTCTGTAAATTAAACAGATATAGACTTGTTGTACCAGGTACAATAACCGCTATAAGGATTTAAAAACGCCACCAAAAGGGTTTTAGCAGAATGGGTGTCGCGACCTTATAGAATAAAGCAGGGTCCATCCCATGGTGATAATCCGTATATTTTCAGAAGGCCATACACAGATATCCTGCAACTGAGGAAATGACTTCTGGCCGAAAATAACACTGAATACGTTGTGGTTACTAATAAATTTAATGTCTTCTGTAACGTTGCTTCTGAATAAATAGTAAATCATATGCCTTTTAGCGTCTACGTATTGAAAAGCAGTACGCCGCGTCTGTAAACACTCTCGAATTAACACTCAGCTAACAAATTTAACCCCTTTCGATTGCCCTGATAATTATTAATTTGCTTTTAATACCGTAACTAAATTACAAGAGAGCCAACTGATCATTGTTTGATCAATTTATTTCAGAATATTATTAGCCAAAAAATGTCACTTCAGCAAAAAATTCTTGCCCTTTATCCTGAAAAATCACGGTTAAACAGGATATTTCTTTATCGATCAGCAATTGATCGTTTGTAATACACTGTTAAAATCTATATGTGAAATTTACCTTA
Source organism: Enterobacter cloacae complex sp. 302F9 (assembly GCF_050030335.1). Classification (NCBI taxonomy): domain Bacteria; kingdom Pseudomonadati; phylum Pseudomonadota; class Gammaproteobacteria; order Enterobacterales; family Enterobacteriaceae; genus Enterobacter; species Enterobacter cloacae complex sp. 302F9. The sequence continues at coordinate 4,615,225 of NZ_JBLGUC010000001.1, forward strand.
ATTAAAATTTTTTGCTACAGCTTAGATTTCGCATTTTTAACCAAAAAAAATTTTATTTATAGGAAATAAATCACTCTGCTCACATATATACAGCTTTTCAAAAACACAAATAAAGCAAACAAACCTCATTCAATTCACGTAATATTATCACCTCCCCATTTTATTCAACATCTTTTACGCGCCGTATCTGCTCAAAAGGCGAAAGTAATGCCCTCCACCTGACTACCGCTCCCAACGCACACGGTGAGTTGATTTTGCGATTTTGGTCCTACCAATCATGCGCAAAGCTATCCATCGTTCACAGTTTTGATGCTCCACTTCACAAAACCATTGCCGAATAGCAACACTTGGTTAACCATTTATTGCCATTAACCCTACATCACAATATTGGATGGACCACTTTTACACTAAGTGTGACGCTGAGATGAGCAGAGACTCACCCGACGAACACCTGTGTGGTCCTCAGGAGACCTGCATGAGCCTCTGGCAACAAAACTACGATCCGGCCGGGAATATCTGGCTGTCGAGCCTGATCGCATCGCTACCGATCCTGTTCTTCTTCTTTGCGCTGATAAAGCTCAAGCTGAAGGGCTACCTTGCCGCAACGTACACCGTTGCCATCGCCCTGCTGGTGGCGCTGTTCTTCTATAAAATGCCGGTCGATCGCGCGCTGGCCTCCGTGGTGTATGGTTTCTTCTACGGCCTGTGGCCGATTGCTTGGATCATCATCGCCGCCGTCTTTGTCTACAAAATCTCGGTCAAAACCGGGCAGTTCGACATTATTCGCTCGTCGATTCTCTCTATTACACCGGACCAGCGTTTACAGATGCTGATTGTCGGTTTCTCCTTCGGGGCGTTCCTTGAAGGGGCGGCAGGATTTGGCGCGCCGGTGGCGATCACCGCCGCTCTGCTGGTCGGGCTGGGCTTTAACCCGCTGTATGCCGCTGGCCTGTGCCTGATTGTGAACACCGCCCCGGTGGCGTTTGGCGCGATGGGCATTCCGATTCTGGTGGCGGGCCAGGTGACCGGGCTGGACAGCTTCGAGATCGGCCAGATGGTAGGTCGCCAGCTGCCGTTCCTGACCATTATCGTGCTGTTCTGGATCATGGCGATTATGGACGGCTGGCGCGGCGTGAAGGAGACCTGGCCTGCGGTGATGGTAGCGGGCGGTTCGTTCGCCATTGCCCAGTATCTCAGCTCCAACTTCCTCGGCCCGGAACTGCCGGACATCATCTCTTCCCTGGTGTCGCTGGTCTGTCTGACGCTGTTCCTGAAACGCTGGCAGCCGGTGCGCATCTTCCGCTTTGCTGACATGGGCGCATCGCACGTGGATCAGACGCTGGCGCGCACCGGCTATACCGCCGGACAGATTGTGCGCGCATGGTCACCGTTCCTGTTCCTGACCGCCACCGTGACGCTGTGGAGCATTCCGCCGTTTAAAGCACTGTTCGCCCCGGGCGGCGCGCTGTACGACATGGTGATTAATATCTCCGTGCCGTTCCTCGACAAAATGGTCGCCCGTATGCCGCCGGTGGTGCACGACGCCACGCCGTATGCGGCAGTGTTTAAGTTCGACTGGTTCTCAGCCACCGGCACGGCCATCCTGTTTGCCGCTATCCTTTCCGTAGTGTGGCTGCGCATGAAGCCTGCCGCCGCGGTGCAGACCTTTGCGGCGACGATAAAAGAGCTGATGCTGCCGATTTACTCCATCGGCATGGTGCTGGCGTTCGCGTTTATTTCGAACTACTCCGGCCTGTCGTCGACGCTGGCGTTAGCGCTGGCGCATACCGGCCACGCGTTTACCTTCTTCTCGCCGTTCCTCGGCTGGCTGGGGGTGTTCCTGACCGGTTCAGATACGTCATCTAACGCCCTGTTTGCCGCCCTACAGGCCACGGCTGCGCAGCAGATTGGCGTCTCGGACGTGCTGCTGGTCGCCGCGAACACCACCGGCGGCGTGACCGGGAAGATGATCTCGCCGCAGTCCATCGCCATTGCCTGTGCCGCGGTGGGGCTGGTAGGCAAAGAGTCGGATCTGTTCCGCTTTACCGTGAAACACAGCCTGATATTTACCTGCATGGTGGGCGTGATCACCACATTGCAGGCCTATGTCTTAACCTGGATGATTCCATGATAGTGATGCCCAGACGCCTGTCCGACGAGATTGCCACTCGCGTACGGGCGCTGATAGAAGAACAACAGCTGGAAGCGGGCATGAGATTGCCCGCCGAGCGTCAGCTTGCCGCTCAGCTTGGCGTGTCGCGCAACTCACTGCGCGAGGCGCTGGCGACGCTGGTTAGTGAAGGGGTGCTGCTGAGCCGTCGCGGCGGCGGCACCTTCGTGCGCTGGCAGCATGACGACTGGTCCGAACAAAACATCGTGCAGCCGCTGAAGACGCTGATGGAAAACGACCCGGACTACAGCTTCGACATCCTCGAAGCGCGTCACGCCATCGAAACCAGTACAGCGTGGCACGCGGCGATGCGGGCAACCGACGCCGACAAAGAGAAGCTCAAAGCCTGTTTTGAAGCCACGCAAAGCAGCGACCCGGACATCGCCTCCCAGGCGGATGTGCGGTTCCATCTGGCGATTGCCGAGGCCTCGCACAACGTGGTGCTGCTGCAAACCATGCGCGGGTTCTTCGACCTGCTGCAATCCTCCGTGAAGCAGAGCCGCCAGCGCATGTATCTGGTCCCGCCGGTGTTTGCTCAGCTGACCGAACAGCACGAGGCGGTGCTCAACGCCATTCTGGCCGGTGATGCCGAGGCCGCGCGCAAGGCGATGATGGCGCATCTCGGCTTCGTGCATACCACCATTAAACGATTCGATGAAGATCAGGCCCGACAGGCGCGTATTACCCGTCTGCCTGGCGAGAGTGATATTTCCAGGGAGAACAAAGCATGATTATTTCAGCAGCCAGTGATTATCGCGCCGCGGCGCAGCGCATTTTGCCCCCGTTCCTGTTCCACTACATTGACGGCGGGGCGTATGCCGAATACACCCTGCGCCGCAACGTGGAAGACCTGTCGGAGGTGGCCCTGCGCCAGCGCGTGCTGAAGAATATGTCTGACCTGAGCCTTGAGACGAAGCTGTTTAACGAAACGCTCTCCATGCCGGTAGCGCTCGCACCTGTCGGTTTATGCGGCATGTATGCCCGTCGCGGTGAAGTGCAGGCCGCCGCCGCCGCAGATGCCAAAGGCATTCCGTTTACCCTTTCCACCGTGTCCGTCTGCCCGATTGAAGAAGTCGCCCCGACCATCAAGCGCCCGATGTGGTTCCAGCTGTACGTCCTGCGCGATCGCGGTTTTATGCGCAACGCACTGGAGCGCGCCAAAGCGGCGGGCTGCTCAACGCTGGTCTTTACCGTCGACATGCCGACCCCCGGCGCGCGCTACCGCGACGCCCACTCCGGCATGAGCGGCCCTAACGCGGCCCTGCGCCGTTACTGGCAGGCGGTGACGCACCCGCAGTGGGCGTGGGATGTGGGCGTGAACGGCCGTCCGCACGATCTGGGCAATATTTCGGCCTACCTGGGTAAACCGACCGGGCTGGAAGATTACATCGGCTGGCTGGCGAACAATTTCGATCCATCTATCTCATGGAAAGACCTGGAGTGGATCCGCGAATTCTGGGACGGCCCGATGGTGATCAAAGGGATCCTCGACCCGGAAGATGCCCGCGACGCGGTACGTTTTGGCGCCGATGGGATCGTGGTCTCTAACCATGGTGGCCGCCAGCTTGACGGGGTGCTCTCCTCCGCCCGCGCCCTGCCGGCCATTGCCGATGCGGTGAAAGGCGATATTGCGATCCTGGCCGACAGCGGCATCCGTAACGGGCTGGACGTGGTGCGCATGATCGCCCTGGGCGCGGACAGCGTGCTGCTGGGCCGTGCTTACCTGTACGCGCTGGCCACCAGCGGCCAGGCGGGCGTGGCGAATCTGCTGAACCTGATCGAGAAAGAGATGAAGGTGGCGATGACGCTGACCGGTGCGAAAACAATCGGTGAAATCAGCAAAGACTCTCTGGTGCAGGAGCTCAGTAAGCTGCCTGCGGCGCTGGCCCCTCTTTCTCAGGGAAACGCGGCCTGATCTCCCCCGGTTAGCCTCCCCTTCTTCCGCGCCCGACTTCCCCCTCGGGCGCTTTTTTTGTCGAAAATAACACCTGCGTAACATTCTGGATAAGAAAATTTGACATCCACCTGCCGTCCGCAATTGTATAGACAAGCAAATACAAGAACACAAAAACAACATCAGATCGGAGTGGAGCGTATGGCGTATTCAGGTAAGGTGGATATTCAGCAGGTGATCGATGAAAGTCCTTTTTCAGGGTTTCACTGGCTTCTAATTGTGCTGGGCTTTCTGGTGCTGGCGATTGATGGGTTTGATACCGCAGCGATGGGTTACATTGCGCCTACGCTGTCGACGGAGTGGGGAATACATAAACAGGATCTGGGGCCGGTGCTGAGTGCGGCGCTGCTGGGGCTGTCGCTGGGTGCCCTGATTGCAGGTCCGGTATCGGACCGGATGGGACGCAAGCGCGTACTGGTCTTTTCGTGTCTGTTCTTCGGCCTGGCGAGCCTGGGCACGGCCTGGGCGCAAAGTCTGAATACCCTGACGCTATGGCGATTTCTGACAGGCCTCGGCCTCGGCGCTGCCATGCCTAACGCCATCACGCTGATCTCCGAGTTTGCCCCCCAGCGCTGCCGCGCCATGGCAATTAACACCATGTACTGCGGCTTCCCTCTGGGTGCGGCGGGCGGCGGAGCAATCTCGTCCTGGCTTATCCCTCACCATGGCTGGCGAAGCGTGCTGCTGACCGGCGCGATTGCGCCGCTGATTTTAACGGTGCTGCTGGCGCTGCTGTTGCCGGAGTCGGTGAAGTTTCTGGTGCAGCGCGGGAAAGACGTCGCCCAGGTTCGCCGCATCGCCAGCCGGTTCGCCCGCAGCACGCTGGATAGCGTCACGGGCTTTTTCCTCGCGGAGGAGAAAGTCGCGTCGAAAAAAGGCAGCGTGTCGCAGCTGTTTTCCATGCCCTGGCTGCCCGGCACCCTGATGCTGTGGGTCACCTATTTTATGGGGCTGGTGATTTATTACGTCCTGCTGAGCTGGATGCCAACGCTGATGCAGGGGATGGGATATGCGCTGGCGGAATCCGCCTGGCTTACCTCGCTGTTCACCTTCGGCGGCACCGCTGGCATTTTGCTCGCGGGCTGGATGATGGATCGCTGGGAAGCGCACAAGGTGGTCGCGTGTGGTTTCGTGCTGACGATGGGCCTGATTCTTTTACTCGGCATTGAGCATAACCATATCGCCCTGTTTGGCGGGTTAATTTTCCTGATGGGGATCGCGATGAACGGCGCGCAGTCGGGCATGCAGACCCTGGCCGCCACCTTTTACCCTACCGAGTGCCGTGCGACGGGTATCGCCTGGATGCAGGGGATCGGCCGCTTCGGCGGCGTAGCGGGCACCATGACCAGCGCCCAGCTTCTTTCCATGCAGTGGCAGGCGGACAGTATTTTAATGATCCTCAGCGTACCTGCTCTCGTGGCTGCGGCGGCAACCGTCTACAAAATGCTGTATAGCCGCGCGCAGGAGCCGAGCGTCGCCTAGTCCCTCTCTTTTCTGCTATTCTGCCCCCGCAATTAAGGGGGCAGCATGCTTAACATCGTCTTATTCGAACCAGAAATTCCGCCGAACACCGGCAATATTATCCGCCTGTGCGCCAACACCGGTTTTCGTCTGCACATCATTGAGCCGATGGGCTTTACGTGGGACGACAAACGTCTGCGCCGTGCGGGGCTGGACTACCATGAGTTTACCGCCGTCGTTCGTCATCACGATTACGCCGCGTTTCTGGGATCCGAAAAACCACAGCGCATGTTCGCCCTGACCACCAAAGGTACGCCAGCGCACAGCGCCGTACGCTATCAGGACGGGGATTATCTGATGTTTGGTCCGGAAACCCGCGGCCTGCCGGCCACCATTCTGGATGCCCTGCCCGCTGAGCAGAAAATTCGTATTCCGATGATGCCGGACAGCCGCAGCATGAACCTGTCGAATGCGGTGTCGGTGGTGGTGTATGAGGCGTGGCGCCAGCTGGGTTATCCCGGCGCGATATTGCGTAGCTAAAACAGTTCGGGTGGCTTACGCCACCCGATTCGTCGTGTTTAGCCTGCTACCGCGATACGTTTCATATCGGTCATGTAGCCACGCAGTTTCTGGCCCACTTTCTCGATTTCGTGGCTGCGAATCGCTTCGTTGACGTCACGCAGCTGCGCGTTATCAACCGCTCCTTCCGCAATCGCCTGGCCCAGATCGCCCGCTTGCAGGGTGGTCATGAACTCTTTCAGCAGCGGTACGCAGGCGTAAGAGAACAGATAGTTACCGTACTCGGCAGTATCGGAGATCACCACGTTCATCTCATACAGACGTTTACGGGCGATGGTGTTTGCGATCAGCGGCAGCTCGTGCAGCGATTCGTAGTACGCAGATTCTTCAATGATGCCCGAATCCACCATGGTTTCGAACGCCAGCTCAACGCCCGCTTTCACCATCGCGATCATCAGGACGCCTTTATCGAAGTACTCCTGCTCGGTGATCTTGCCGTCATACTGTGGTGCGGTTTCGAACGCGGTTTTACCGGTCTCTTCGCGCCAGGTCAGCAGTTTCTTATCGTCATTCGCCCAGTCCGCCATCATGCCGGAAGAGAACTCGCCGGAGATAATGTCGTCCATGTGTTTCTGGAACAGCGGTGCCATGATGGTTTTCAGCTGTTCAGACAGCGCGTAAGCACGCAGTTTTGCCGGGTTGGACAGACGGTCCATCATCAGCGTAATGCCGCCCTGCTTCAGCGCTTCGGTGATGGTTTCCCAGCCGAACTGAATCAGTTTTTCCGCGTATGCCGGATCGGTGCCTTCTTCCACCAGCTTGTCGAAGCACAGCAGAGAGCCGGCCTGGAGCATGCCGCACAGGATGGTCTGCTCGCCCATCAGGTCAGATTTCACTTCCGCAACGAAGGAAGATTCCAGCACGCCCGCACGATGGCCGCCAGTGGCCGCAGCCCAGGCTTTGGCAATCGCCATGCCTTCGCCTTTCGGATCGTTTTCCGGGTGAACGGCGATCAGCGTCGGTACGCCGAAGCCACGTTTGTACTCTTCGCGCACTTCGGTGCCCGGGCACTTCGGTGCCACCATCACCACGGTGATGTCTTTACGGATCTGCTCGCCCACTTCAACAATGTTGAAGCCGTGGGAGTAACCCAGCGCGGCGCCGTCTTTCATCAGCGGCTGTACGGAACGCACAACGTCAGAGTGCTGCTTGTCCGGCGTCAGGTTAACCACCAGATCCGCCTGCGGGATCAGCTCTTCGTAGGTGCCCACTTTGAAGCCGTTTTCGGTCGCTTTACGCCAGGAAGCACGCTTTTCGGCAATCGCTTCTTTACGCAGGGCGTAGGAGATATCCAGCCCGGAGTCACGCATGTTCAGGCCCTGGTTCAAACCCTGTGCGCCACAGCCGACAATGACCACTTTTTTACCCTGAAGGTAGCTCGCGCCATCAGCAAATTCATCGCGCGCCATGAAGCGGCATTTGCCCAGCTGCGCCAGCTGCTGGCGCAAGTTCAGTGTATTAAAGTAGTTAGCCATGGGTGATACCTCGTGATGTTGTGTGTCTTATTGTTCGGTTCGCGTTTCAGCGAGAATGTACCCACATTACAACAGGAAATTTATTGCGGAAATTGATATATTCACAACGTCACATTGCAATTTATGCAATGTAAAAAGAGGGAGTGGAATCGGTGGATTTACGCGATCTGAAAATGTTCCTGCACCTGGCGGAAAGCCGTCACTTTGGCCGTAGCGCCCGGGCGATGCACGTCAGCCCCTCCACGCTGTCGCGCCAGATCCAGCGCCTTGAGGAAGACCTCGGCCAGCCGCTGTTCGTGCGCGATAACCGCACCGTCACCCTCACGGAAGCAGGTGAAGAGCTGCGCATCTTTGCTCAGCAGACGTTATTACAGTATCAGCAGCTGCGGCACACCATCGACCAGCAGGGGCCGTCGCTTTCCGGCGAGCTGCATATTTTCTGTTCCGTGACTGCTGCCTACAGCCATCTTCCCCCCATTCTCGACCGCTTCCGCGCGGAACATCCGTCGGTTGAAATTAAGCTCACCACCGGCGATGCCGCCGACGCGATGGAAAAAGTGGTGACGGGCGAAGCGGATCTCGCCATTGCCGGGAAACCCGAAACGCTGCCGGGGGCGGTGGCGTTCTCGATGCTGGAGAATCTGGCGGTAGTGCTGATTGCCCCGGCGCTGCCCTGCCCGGTGCGCAACCAGGTTTCGGTGGAGAAACCGGACTGGTCCACGGTGCCGTTTATCATGGCCGATCAGGGGCCGGTGCGCCGCCGCATTGAGCTGTGGTTCCGCCGCCAGAAGATCAGTAACCCGTCGATTTACGCCACGGTCGGCGGCCATGAGGCGATGGTATCGATGGTGGCGCTCGGCTGCGGCGTAGCGCTGCTACCGGAAGTGGTGCTGGAAAACAGCCCAGAGCCGGTGCGCAATCGCGTGATGATACTGGAGCGCAGCGACGAGAAAACGCCGTTCGAGCTCGGCGTGTGCGCACAAAAAAAGCGGCTGCATGAGCCGCTTATTGATGCGTTCTGGACGATATTGCCGAACCACTAAAGCCGGGTGGCGCTGCGCTTACCCGGCCTACACGCAGTTCAAACCTTAGAACGTAGGCCTGATAAGCGCAGCGCCATCAGGCATTTTCCCGAACAACCTAACCCGCCAGGAAGAAACGGAACGCCGGGTTGTGGGTTTCGTCATGGCACTCATAGCCCAGCTCGTTCAGGCGCGTTTCGAAATCCGGCTCGTGCTCGCCCAGCTCGAACGCCGCCAGTACGCGGCCATAGTCGGTGCCGTGGCTGCGGTAGTGGAACAGAGAGATGTTCCAGTGCGTGCCCAACGTGTGCAGGAACTTGAGCAGCGCGCCCGGCGATTCCGGGAACTCGAAGCTGAACAGGCGTTCCTTCAGCGGCTTGGATGGACGGCCGCCGACCATGTAACGCACGTGCAGCTTCGCCATCTCGTCGTCGGAGAGATCGACCACGCTGTAACCGCCGTCATGCAGCAGGCTGAGGATCTCTTTGCGCTCCTCCACGCCACGGCTCAGACGCACGCCGACAAAAATGCACGCATCTTTGGCATCGGCAAAGCGGTAGTTGAACTCCGTTACCGAACGACCGCCCAGCAGCTGACAGAACTTCAGGAAGCTGCCCTTCTCTTCCGGAATGGTCACCGCCAGCAGCGCTTCACGCTGCTCACCCAGCTCACAGCGCTCGGAAACGTAGCGCAGACCGTGGAAGTTCACGTTGGCACCGGAAAGCACGTGCGCCAGACGCTCGCCGCGAATATTGTGCTGGGCGATGTATTTTTTCATTCCCGCCAGCGCCAGCGCGCCGGATGGTTCCGCCACCGCACGCACATCCTCGAAGAGATCTTTCATCGCCGCGCAGATAGCGTCGCTGTCGACGGTGACGATATCGTCGAGATACTCCTGGCACAGGCGGAACGTTTCGTCGCCAATGCGCTTCACCGCCACACCCTCGGCGAACAGCCCGACGCGCGGCAGGTCGACCGGATGTCCGGCGTCCAGCGCCGCCTTCAGGCAGGCAGAGTCTTCCGCTTCGACCGCAATCACTTTGATCTGCGGCATCAACTGTTTGATCAGCACCGCCACACCTGCGGCTAAGCCGCCGCCGCCCACCGGGACGAAAACGCGGTCGAGATGGGCATCCTGCTGCAACAGTTCCAGCGCCAGCGTACCCTGCCCGGCAATCACCATCGGGTGATCGAACGGCGGCACCCAGGTGAAGCCCTGCTGCTGCGCCAGCTCAATCGCTTTGGCTTTGGCTTCGTCAAAGTTAGCGCCGTGAAGCAGCACTTCTCCGCCGAACCCGCGCACCGCGTCGACCTTGATATCTGCGGTGGCGACCGGCATCACGATCAGCGCCTTCAGCCCCAGACGCGCCGAGGAGAACGCCACGCCCTGCGCGTGATTGCCCGCCGAGGCGGTAATCACCCCGCGCGCTTTCTGCTCGTCCGTCAGCCCGGCCATCATCGCGTAGGCGCCGCGCAGCTTAAAGCTGTGCACCGGCTGCCTGTCTTCACGCTTCACCAGAATGACGTTGTCGAGACGTGAAGAGAGTTTGTCCATTTTTTGCAGGGGCGTGACCTGCACCGCTTCATAGACCGGCGCGCGTAGCACCGCTCTCAGGTATTCCGCCCCCTCCGGGGCGGCGGATAAGGGTTGTGACTCGGCCATCATTAGCCCCCCAGTTTAGATTTATCGCGCACCGCGCCTTTATCTGCACTGGTGGCAAGACTCGCGTAAGCGCGCAGGGCGAAGGAGACTTCACGCTGACGATCTTTCGGCGTCCAGGCTTTGTCGCCGCGGGCTTCCTGCGCCTCACGACGGGCCGCAATCTCCTGGTCACTCAGCTTCAACTGAATGCCGCGGTTCGGAATGTCGATTTCGATCAGGTCGCCATCTTCGATGATCGCGATATTGCCGCCGCTTGCCGCTTCTGGCGAGACGTGACCAATGGAGAGGCCTGACGTGCCGCCAGAGAATCGACCATCGGTGATCAGCGCGCAGGCTTTGCCGAGGCCCATCGATTTCAGGAAGGTGGTCGGGTAGAGCATCTCCTGCATGCCGGGGCCGCCTTTCGGCCCTTCGTAGCGAATGACCACCACGTCGCCTTCCACCACTTTGCCGCCGAGGATAGCGTCTACCGCTTCGTCCTGGCTTTCATACACTTTTGCCGGGCCGGTAAATTTCAGGATGCTGTCGTCCACGCCTGCGGTTTTCACAATGCAGCCATTTTCCGCGAAGTTACCGTACAGCACGGCCAGACCGCCGTCTTTGCTGTAGGCATGTTCCAGCGAGCGAATGCAGCCTTCGGCGCGATCGTCATCCAGCGTGTCCCAGCGGCAATCCTGCGAGAACGCCTGGGTGGTACGGATGCCCGCCGGACCGGCGCGATACATGTTTTTCACCGCGTCGTCTTTGGTCAGCATCACGTCGTACTGCTCCAGCGACTCCGGCAGCGTCAGGCCGAGCACGTTTTTCACGTCGCGGTTCAGCAGCCCGGCACGATCCAGCTCGCCGAGAATACCAATCACGCCACCCGCACGGTGGACATCTTCCATGTGGTACTTCTGGGTACTCGGCGCGACTTTACACAGCTGCGGCACTTTGCGGGAGAGCTTGTCGATGTCGCTCATGGTGAAGTCGATTTCAGCTTCCTGCGCGGCGGCCAGCAGGTGGAGAACGGTGTTGGTGGAACCGCCCATGGCGATATCCAGCGTCATGGCGTTTTCGAACGCCGCTTTGCTGGCGATGTTACGCGGCAGCGCGCTGGCGTCGTCCTGCTCGTAGTAGCGTTTGGTCAGCTCAACGATGCGCTTACCGGCGTTAAGGAACAGCTGTTTACGATCGGCGTGGGTTGCCAGCAGCGAGCCGTTGCCCGGCTGAGAAAGGCCCAGCGCTTCGGTCAGGCAGTTCATGGAGTTGGCGGTGAACATCCCGGAACAGGAGCCGCAGGTCGGGCACGCGGAGCGTTCCACCTGGTCGCTCTGCTCGTCAGAGACTTTCGGGTCCGCGCCCTGGATCATCGCATCGACCAGGTCGAGCTTGATGATTTTGTCGGAGAGCTTGGTTTTCCCCGCTTCCATTGGGCCACCAGAGACGAAGATCACCGGAATGTTCAGGCGCAGGGAAGCCATCAGCATCCCCGGGGTGATTTTGTCGCAGTTGGAGATACAGACCATCGCATCGGCGCAGTGGGCATTAACCATGTACTCCACCGAGTCGGCGATCAGCTCGCGCGACGGCAGTGAATAGAGCATTCCCCCGTGGCCCATTGCGATACCGTCATCCACCGCAATGGTGTTGAACTCTTTCGCCACGCCGCCGGAGGCTTCGATTTGCTCGGCAACCAGCTTGCCGAGGTCGCGCAGGTGCACGTGGCCCGGTACAAACTGGGTGAAGGAGTTCACCACGGCGATAATTGGCTTGCCGAAATCGGCGTCGGTCATTCCGGTGGCGCGCCACAGTGCGCGGGCACCCGCCATATTACGGCCGTGGGTGGTGGTGGCTGAACGATACTTAGGCATGCTTTATTTACTCCCGTCTGACTATTTAATGGGACGGTGCGTGCCGTCCCAAATTTATATTTAGTGATTAACCTGATCCAACCAGCCGTATTTGTCTTCTGTTTCGCCGGTGAAGAGGCCGAAGAAGGCTTGCTGAATGCGTTTGGTGACCGGGCCACAGCGGCCTTCGCCCACCTGAATGCCATCGACGCTACGCACCGGCGTAATTTCAGCCGCGGTACCGGACATGAACACTTCATCAGCCAGGTACAGGGATTCGCGGGACAGTACCTGCTCGCGCACTTCGATACCCAGATCTTTTGCCAGCTTGATGATGGCGTCGCGGGTGATGCCCGGCAGCGCGGACGAAGTGAATGGCGGCGTAAACAGAATGCCGTCTTTCACTTCAAACAGGTTTTCACCCGCGCCTTCGGAGATATAGCCATTCACATCCAGCGCGATACCTTCCTGATAGCCGTGACGGCGCGCTTCGCTGCCGACCAGCAGTGAGGAAAGGTAGTTACCGCCCGCTTTAGCCGCAGTCGGGATAGTGTTTGGCGCCACGCGGTTCCAGGAAGAAACCATTGCGTCGATCCCCTGATCCAGCGCTTCCGCGCCCAGGTAGGCGCCCCACGGGAACGCAGCAATGATCACATCGGTGTTATAGCCAGCGGGCGGGTTGACGCCCATGCCAACATCACCCACGAAGACCAGCGGACGAATATAGGCGCTGGTCAGTTTGTTCTGGCGAATCACCTCGCGGCAGGCTTCCATCAGCTCATCAACGCTTTGGGAGACCGGGAAACGATAAATTTTGGCTGAGTCATGCAGACGCTGCATGTGTTCGCGATGGCGGAACACCACTGGCCCTTTGTGAGAGTCGTAGCAACGGATCCCTTCAAACACGGAGGTGCCGTAGTGCAGCGCGTGGGACATTACGTGAACTTTCGCGTCTTCCCAGCGAACCATCTCACCATTGAACCAAATGTAATCAGCTTTTTTTGTCGTCATTTTTTCGTCCTGTCACGCTTAAGCGCGGATTTGTTGTGATGTGGTTGTGCTCTGGCAGATGGCAACATGGGCAACGTCTACCAGTTTTGATAACTGACTAAACAGTAAGTCGACCGGCCGCGGGCTGGCAACGGTTAATTCGATACTGATGTTCTGCGCGTCGGTGGCCGTTTCCATATTCATAGAGCAAATCTGAAAGCCACGGTGGCGAACCACGCGCAATACGCGTTCTAACGTTTCCGGGTTGAAGCGAGCCTGCACGGCGACCTGATGTTGCATCATGATAATTTCTCCAGCATTTGTGAGTTACTGGCACCGGGCGGTACCAACGGCCAGACGTTCTCAAGCTCGTCGATTGAGACATGAAGCAGGTATGGCCCTTCGCTTGACAGCATGGTGTCGAGTGCCGCTTCAACCTGGTCTTTACGGGTGATGTGCTGGCCAGGAATGCCGAAGGCGCTGGCCAGGGTGAGGAAATCGGGGTTATCGGTCAGGGTCGTTTCGCTGTAACGCTCCTGGAAGAACAGCTGCTGCCACTGGCGAACCATGCCTAAACGCTGGTTATCGAGCAAGACGATCTTCAGCGGTAACTGCTTACGCTTCACGGTGCCGAGCTCCTGGACGTTCATCATGAAGGAGCCGTCACCGGAGATACAGATAACGGTATCGTTCGGGCGGGCAACCTGTGCGCCCACGGCAGCGGGCAGGCCGAAGCCCATCGTCCCTAACCCGCTCGAGGTGATAAAGTTCTCCGGGCGGGTGTAGGTCATGTGCTGGGCTGACCACATCTGATGCTGGCCGACATCCGTCGTTACCACGCTGTCTGCGGGTTTACGGTCTGACAGCTGTTTCAACAGCAGCGGCGCATAGATGGCGTCGCCTGGGTGATCGTAACGCCACGCGTGTTCAGTACGCATATCAGCGGTGTGCTGACGCCATGGGTTGATATCCAGCGGCTGCTCCAGCGCCGGTAACAGCGCGTTAAGATCGCCCTGCAACGCGACATGCGCCTGACGCAGTTTGTTCATCTCCGCCGGGTCGATGTCCATATGGATCACTTTGGCGTTCGGCGCGAAGGTATTCAGCTTGCCGGTAACGCGGTCGTCAAAACGTGCGCCGACGGCGATAAGCAAGTCGCATTCCTGCACCGCCAGGTTTGCCGCTTTGGTACCATGCATCCCCAGCATGCCGAGGTAGTACGGGTAATCTGCCTCTACCGCACCGAGACCTTTCAGCGTGCAGGTGGCGGGCATTTGCGTGGTCGCAATGAACGCGCGAAGCGCCGGAACAGCCTGCGCCATGCCCACGCCGCCGCCTACGTACAGCATCGGTTGTTTGGCCTGCGCCATCATCTGACGCGCCTCTTCCACCTCTGCATGCGGGTACGCATTATCGCTTTCCACGGTAGAGAAATGCGGCTCCAGATCGCCGAGTGCAACCTGGATATCTTTCGGGATATCAACCAGAACCGGGCCAGGACGGCCAGAGCTGGCAACCTCGAACGCTTCGGCCATCACCCGCGGCAGCTCTTCGAGAGACTGAACGAGGAAGCTGTGTTTGGTGCAGGCCAGCGATAAACCGAGCACATCCACTTCCTGGAAGGCATCGGTGCCGATGAACGGAGAGGCCACCTGGCCGGTGATCGCCACCACGGGTACGGAATCGAGCAGCGCGTCAGCCAGGCCGGTGATCAGGTTCGTTGCGCCCGGACCGGAGGTGGCCATACAGACGCCGGTTTTACCGGTCGCACGGGCATAACCGATGGCGGCCATCGCTGCGCCCTGCTCGTGTCGGCACAACAGGTGTTCCACGCCGCCGTCATACAGTGCATCGTAAATCGGCATAATTGCGCCACCCGGATAACCGAATACGGTTTCGACTCCCTGCGCGCGCAACGCATGTACTACCCATTGTGCCCCATTCATAGTTAGTTCCCCGTCATAAATCTGGAGAAACAGAATTTTGTGCTAGTCGTCATTCTCTGCTCCTCATTTAAGTTTTTTAGTCATAAAAAAACCCCCGGACCTTTCGGTGCGGGGGTCTTAGTTCGTTAAGGCTTGATTTCTAAGCCTTTCCTCGTCCAAGTGCAGCCCCGCACGGTGGGATAATAATCACCACCACGCTAATCACGACCAGGCTAATCACTCGTAGAAGGGCTGTCATTTTCAGTTCTTTTTGCATCTTGTTCGAAGGAATACCTAAAGAGTTACCACAGATATTTCATCTGACACAAGATTTTTTTATGACCTATATCTGTAGCATGCGAACTATTTCTTTCAAAATCGTTGTTTTATATAGGGAAAAAATAGAAATGAAGATTTTTCATTTTTTTGTCCTGCTTCATCCGGCAAGGCGCGCATGATTTCTTTTCTGCGAGGCCGATTCCACCGACATGTAAGGATTACATTTTGCCGCTAAAAGGCTGGAACGAGCGCCGTAATTCAGTGAATTAGTGCTAAACAGGAAAAAATGATGCTGGCATAGTCACCGCCAAGGAGGGCTTATGTCACTGTCAGTTGTTTATACACGCGCGGCCATCGGCGTGAAGGCACCGCTTATTTCTGTAGAGGTTCATTTAAGTAATGGACTGCCCGGACTGACGCTGGTCGGCTTACCAGAAACGACCGTTAAAGAGGCGAGGGATCGCGTGCGCAGCGCAATTATTAATAGCGGTTATGCTTTTCCGGCGAAGAAGATCACCATTAACCTTGCGCCCGCCGATTTGCCAAAGGAGGGAGGGCGATATGATTTACCTATTGCTATAGCGCTTCTCGCGGCTTCTGAACAGCTCAATACGCCAGGGCTAAGCTCGTGTGAGTTCGTGGGTGAATTAGCGCTTACAGGCGCGTTAAGAGGCGTTCCCGGAGCAATCTCGGGTGCGCTTGAAGCCATACGCGCGGGAAGACAAATCATTGTGGCCAATGAAAATGCCTCTGAAGTAAGCCTTATCGCCGAAAAGGGGTGTCTTGTCGCAGGACATTTGCAAGAGGTTTGCGCCTGGCTGGAAGGCCGACACGAGCTTGCCGAGCCGCAGGAGAATGACGAGGTGGCGCCAGCTTCGCCCGAAGATCTCAGCGATATTATGGGTCAGGAACAGGGTAAGCGGGCGTTAGAGATAACGGCCGCGGGTGGGCATAACCTGTTACTGATAGGTCCGCCAGGCACGGGGAAAACGATGCTGGCGAGCAGATTGAGCGGCCTGTTGCCACCCCTCAATAATCATGAAGCGCTGGAAAGCGCCGCGATATTTAGCCTGGTCAGTTCTACGTCGCTGCATAAACAGTGGCGCCGCCGTCCTTTCCGCTCTCCACACCACAGTGCGTCTCTTACCGCGATGGTGGGCGGGGGTTCGATCCCCGGACCGGGTGAAATCTCACTGGCGCACAACGGCATTTTGTTTCTGGATGAATTGCCAGAGTTTGAACGCCGCGTGCTGGATGCATTGCGGGAGCCGATTGAATCCGGCGAAATCCATTTGTCTCGTACACGGGCCAAAATAAGCTACCCTGCGCAGTTTCAGCTAGTCGCGGCGATGAACCCTAGCCCTACGGGTCATTATCAGGGCAATCATAACCGCTGTACGCCGGAGCAGACGCTGCGCTATCTGAGTAAGCTGTCTGGCCCCTTTCTCGACCGTTTTGATTTATCTCTCGAGATCCCCCTGCCCCCGCCCGGTCTGCTGAGGCAAACCGGTATTAGGGGCGAAAGCTCAGCAACTGTGCGTGAACGGGTTATTGCGGCGCAGGCGCGGCAGTATGCTCGTCAGAACAGGCTGAATGCCCGGCTGGATAACAGCGGGATCCGACAGTTTTGTTCTCTTAACGCTGAAGATGCAGGCTGGCTGGAAGATACACTGACGCGGTTTGGGCTATCCATTCGCGCGTGGCAGCGTTTGTTGAAAGTAGCGCGCACGGTCGCCGACGTGGAGGGCTGCTCCGGAATAGAGAGGCGGCATTTGCAGGAGGCATTAAGTTACCGAGCGATCGATCGGCTGCTGTTGCATCTGCAAAAAATGCTGGCGTAAAAAAAGGGGCCGTAGCCCCTTCTCTTCTTAATCGTCAGACTCGGTGTAGTCTTCTGCACCTTCCATCTGCGGCTTACCGCCAGACAGCGTATGGAAACGCTTAGGACGCTTAATGCGAGCCATATACTTGATCCATACACGTTCTGCATCAGACTGCGGCTCACGCTCACCACGGCAAACAGAGACAAACTGTTTTTCATCTTCGGTTGCCGGTTCACGTTTACCCAGATCCAGCTCGTTAAAGGCATAACCATGGCGCTCAAGAAGTTGAGCTTCTTTGATAGTGAAATCGCCGTGACGAGAGAACCCGCGCGGGTAATGTTTATTGTCGAAAAAACGATTAGTCGTCGTAAAGCTTTCCGCCATCCTACACGCTCCTAATTCTTTGGCCGAGCTATTTATGGCGCGGAGTATTAGTTACGCTTGACAGAGTGTAAAACAAAACATTTAAATCATAACGACAAATAATTTTGTGGAGAAAGATGTGGATACGGAATTGCTAAAAACTTTCCTCGAAGTGAGCAGAACGCGACACTTTGGGCGAGCAGCTGAAGCCCTCTACCTGACGCAGTCAGCAGTCAGTTTTCGTATTCGACAGCTGGAAAATCAACTGGGTGTGAACCTTTTTACCCGCCATCGCAACAATATTCGTTTAACTCCGGCTGGTGAAAAGTTGTTGCCTTATGCAGAAACCCTGATGAATACCTGGCAGGCAGCGCGAAAGGAGGTTGCGCACACCTCCCGGCATAATGAATTCTCGATCGGTGCCAGCGCATCGCTATGGGAATGCATGCTCAGCCAATGGCTTATGCGGCTATATCGCACACACAACCATCTGCAATTTGAGGCGAGGATTGCGCAACGTCAGTCGCTGGTTAAGCAACTCCACGAGCGGCAGCTTGATCTGCTGATCACCACAGAAGCACCCAAGATGGACGAATTTAGCAGCCAGATTGTTGGACAATTTAGCCTGGCGCTCTATGCATCGGAGCCTGCAATGATGAAGGCCAACCTGAATTATTTACGCCTGGAATGGGGGCCTGATTTTCAGCAGCACGAGACGGGGTTAATTGCCAGCGATGATATCCCGCAGCTCACGACAAGCTCAGCGGAGATCGCATGCCAGCATCTTCCCGCATTGAAAGGCTGTACCTGGTTACCTGTTCGCTGGGCGGATAATAAACCCGCACTCCATGTTGTCACCGATTCGACAACGCTCTCCAGGCCGCTGTATGCCATTTGGCTGCAAAACAGCGATAAGCAGTCACAGATAAAAGATCTGTTAAAAACCAGCATACTGGATTAACGCAACAGCCTGCGGAAACGCAGGCTGCTTATTCTTCAGGAAGGTGTTGAGCTGTTTTGCAGGCAAAAAAAATCCTTTGCCGAAGCAAAGGATTCTATATGGCAGGGGCGGAGAGACTCGAACTCGCGACACCCGGTTTTGGAGACCGGTGCTCTACCAACTGAGCTACGCCCCTAAAGTTTTTGCCATTAAGCCTGCCGGAAGGGCAGGCTTAATGTCTTAATAAGTGGCGGAACGGACGGGACTCGAACCCGCGACCCCCTGCGTGACAGGCAGGTATTCTAACCGACTGAACTACCGCTCCACCGAATACTTCTGTAACCACCGGATTAATGCACCGGCTTACTACTTAATTTGATGCCTGGCAGTTCCCTACTCTCACATGGGGAGACCCCACACTACCATCGGCGCTACGGCGTTTCACTTCTGAGTTCGGCATGGGGTCAGGTGGGACCACCGCGCTAAAGCCGCCAGGCAAATTCTGTTAATCTGTATCAAAGCTGAAATTTGATTGTCTGTCTCTTCGCCAAAACACCTTCGGCGTTGTAAGGTTAAGCCTCACGGTTCATTAGTATCGGTTAGCTCAACGCATCGCTGCGCTTACACACCCGACCTATCAACGTCATCGTCTTTAACGTTCCTTCAGGAGACTTAAAGTCTCAGGGAGAACTCATCTCGGGGCAAGTTTCGTGCTTAGATGCTTTCAGCACTTATCTCTTCCGCATTTAGCTACCGGGCAGTGCCATTGGCATGACAACCCGAACACCAGTGATGCGTCCACTCCGGTCCTCTCGTACTAGGAGCAGCCCCCCTCAATTCTCCAGCGCCCACGGCAGATAGGGACCGAACTGTCTCACGACGTTCTAAACCCAGCTCGCGTACCACTTTAAATGGCGAACAGCCATACCCTTGGGACCTACTTCAGCCCCAGGATGTGATGAGCCGACATCGAGGTGCCAAACACCGCCGTCGATATGAACTCTTGGGCGGTATCAGCCTGTTATCCCCGGAGTACCTTTTATCCGTTGAGCGATGGCCCTTCCATTCAGAACCACCGGATCACTATGACCTGCTTTCGCACCTGCTCGCGCCGTCACGCTCGCAGTCAAGCTGGCTTATGCCATTGCACTAACCTCCTGATGTCCGACCAGGATTAGCCAACCTTCGTGCTCCTCCGTTACTCTTTGGGAGGAGACCGCCCCAGTCAAACTACCCACCAGACACTGTCCGCAACCCGGATTACGGGTCTACGTTAGAACACCAGCCATTAAAGGGTGGTATTTCAAGGTTGGCTCCACGCAGACTGGCGTCCACGCTTCAAAGCCTCCCACCTATCCTACACATCAAGGACCAGTGTTCAGTGTCAAGCTATAGTAAAGGTTCACGGGGTCTTTCCGTCTTGCCGCGGGTACACTGCATCTTCACAGCGAGTTCAATTTCACTGAGTCTCGGGTGGAGACAGCCTGGCCATCATTACGCCATTCGTGCAGGTCGGAACTTACCCGACAAGGAATTTCGCTACCTTAGGACCGTTATAGTTACGGCCGCCGTTTACCGGGGCTTCGATCAAGAGCTTCGCGTTGCCGCTAACCCCATCAATTAACCTTCCGGCACCGGGCAGGCGTCACACCGTATACGTCCACTTTCGTGTTTGCACAGTGCTGTGTTTTTAATAAACAGTTGCAGCCAGCTGGTATCTTCGACTGATTTCAGCTCCGCCCGCAGGGGCTTCACCTACACATCAGCGTGCCTTCTCCCGAAGTTACGGCACCATTTTGCCTAGTTCCTTCACCCGAGTTCTCTCAAGCGCCTTGGTATTCTCTACCTGACCACCTGTGTCGGTTTGGGGTACGATTTCGTGTTACCTGATGCTTAGAGGCTTTTCCTGGAAGCAGGGCATTTATCACTTCAGCACCGTAGTGCCTCGTCATCACACCTCAGCGTTAATAAGGTACCGGATTTACCTGGAACCTCCGCCTACATGCTTAAACCGGGACAACCGTCGCCCGGCTGACATAGCCTTCTCCGTCCCCCCTTCGCAGTAACACCAAGTACAGGAATATTAACCTGTTTCCCATCGACTACGCCTTTCGGCCTCGCCTTAGGGGTCGACTCACCCTGCCCCGATTAACGTTGGACAGGAACCCTTGGTCTTCCGGCGAGCGGGCTTTTCACCCGCTTTATCGTTACTTATGTCAGCATTCGCACTTCTGATACCTCCAGCATGCCTCACAGCACACCTTCAACGGCTTACAGAACGCTCCCCTACCCAACAACACATAGTGTCGCTGCCGCAGCTTCGGTGCATGGTTTAGCCCCGTTACATCTTCCGCGCAGGCCGACTCGACCAGTGAGCTATTACGCTTTCTTTAAATGATGGCTGCTTCTAAGCCAACATCCTGGCTGTCTGTGCCTTCCCACATCGTTTCCCACTTAACCATGACTTTGGGACCTTAGCTGGCGGTCTGGGTTGTTTCCCTCTTCACGACGGACGTTAGCACCCGCCGTGTGTCTCCCGTGATAACATTCTTCGGTATTCGTAGTTTGCATCGGGTTGGTAAGCCGGGATGGCCCCCTAGCCGAAACAGTGCTCTACCCCCGAAGATGAGTTCACGAGGCGCTACCTAAATAGCTTTCGGGGAGAACCAGCTATCTCCCGGTTTGATTGGCCTTTCACCCCCAGCCACAGGTCATCCGCTAATTTTTCAACATTAGTCGGTTCGGTCCTCCAGTTAGTGTTACCCAACCTTCAACCTGCCCATGGCTAGATCACCGGGTTTCGGGTCTATACCCTGCAACTTAACGCCCAGTTAAGACTCGGTTTCCCTTCGGCTCCCCTATACGGTTAACCTTGCTACAGAATATAAGTCGCTGACCCATTATACAAAAGGTACGCAGTCACCCCATAAAGAGGCTCCCACTGCTTGTACGTACACGGTTTCAGGTTCTTTTTCACTCCCCTCGCCGGGGTTCTTTTCGCCTTTCCCTCACGGTACTGGTTCACTATCGGTCAGTCAGGAGTATTTAGCCTTGGAGGATGGTCCCCCCATATTCAGACAGGATACCACGTGTCCCGCCCTACTCTTCGAGTTCACAGCATGTGTGCTTTCGTGTACGGGACTATCACCCTGTACCGTCGGACTTTCCAGACCGTTCCACTAACACACAAGCTGATTCAGACTCCGGGCTGCTCCCCGTTCGCTCGCCGCTACTGGGGGAATCTCGGTTGATTTCTTTTCCTCGGGGTACTTAGATGTTTCAGTTCCCCCGGTTCGCCTCGTTAACCTATGTATTCAGTTAACGATAGTGCAACGGATTGCACTGGGTTTCCCCATTCGGACATCGCCGGGTCAAGGGTTCATATCACCTCGCCGGCGCTTTTCGCAGATTAGCACGTCCTTCATCGCCTCTGACTGCCAGGGCATCCACCGTGTACGCTTAGTCGCTTAACCTCACAACCCGAAGATGTTTCTTTCGATTCACCATCGACTTGCGAAAATTTGAGAGACTCGAACACACATGAGCTGTGTGTCGTTTCAATTTTCAGCTTGATCCAGATTTTTAAAGAGCAAAACTTCGCAGTGCACCTTTTCAGGTTCACTCTGAAGTTTTCTTGTGTTCGCAGTAAAAGATGGTGGAGCTATGCGGGATCGAACCGCAGACCTCCTGCGTGCAAGGCAGGCGCTCTCCCAGCTGAGCTATAGCCCCATCGTAGTCACCTCTGTACCGGTAATTTTTGTTGAGGCAAGGCGTGGTGACACGAAGCATACTTATGTATGTGAGTGTCGCCGCAACGCAGCATCAGCAAAAATTTGGTAGGCCTGAGTGGACTTGAACCACCGACCTCACCCTTATCAGGGGTGCGCTCTAACCACCTGAGCTACAAGCCTGTAGAGGTTTTTTACTGCTGTTTTTCATCAGACAATCTGTGTGAGCACTGCAAAGGCAGGTTCTTTAAGGTAAGGAGGTGATCCAACCGCAGGTTCCCCTACGGTTACCTTGTTACGACTTCACCCCAGTCATGAATCACAAAGTGGTAAGCGCCCTCCCGAAGGTTAAGCTACCTACTTCTTTTGCAACCCACTCCCATGGTGTGACGGGCGGTGTGTACAAGGCCCGGGAACGTATTCACCGTGGCATTCTGATCCACGATTACTAGCGATTCCGACTTCATGGAGTCGAGTTGCAGACTCCAATCCGGACTACGACGCACTTTATGAGGTCCGCTTGCTCTCGCGAGGTCGCTTCTCTTTGTATGCGCCATTGTAGCACGTGTGTAGCCCTACTCGTAAGGGCCATGATGACTTGACGTCATCCCCACCTTCCTCCAGTTTATCACTGGCAGTCTCCTTTGAGTTCCCGGCCTAACCGCTGGCAACAAAGGATAAGGGTTGCGCTCGTTGCGGGACTTAACCCAACATTTCACAACACGAGCTGACGACAGCCATGCAGCACCTGTCTCAGAGTTCCCGAAGGCACCAAAGCATCTCTGCTAAGTTCTCTGGATGTCAAGAGTAGGTAAGGTTCTTCGCGTTGCATCGAATTAAACCACATGCTCCACCGCTTGTGCGGGCCCCCGTCAATTCATTTGAGTTTTAACCTTGCGGCCGTACTCCCCAGGCGGTCGACTTAACGCGTTAGCTCCGGAAGCCACGCCTCAAGGGCACAACCTCCAAGTCGACATCGTTTACGGCGTGGACTACCAGGGTATCTAATCCTGTTTGCTCCCCACGCTTTCGCACCTGAGCGTCAGTCTTTGTCCAGGGGGCCGCCTTCGCCACCGGTATTCCTCCAGATCTCTACGCATTTCACCGCTACACCTGGAATTCTACCCCCCTCTACAAGACTCTAGCCTGCCAGTTTCGAATGCAGTTCCCAGGTTGAGCCCGGGGATTTCACATCCGACTTGACAGACCGCCTGCGTGCGCTTTACGCCCAGTAATTCCGATTAACGCTTGCACCCTCCGTATTACCGCGGCTGCTGGCACGGAGTTAGCCGGTGCTTCTTCTGCGGGTAACGTCAATCGACAAGGTTATTAACCTTATCGCCTTCCTCCCCGCTGAAAGTACTTTACAACCCGAAGGCCTTCTTCATACACGCGGCATGGCTGCATCAGGCTTGCGCCCATTGTGCAATATTCCCCACTGCTGCCTCCCGTAGGAGTCTGGACCGTGTCTCAGTTCCAGTGTGGCTGGTCATCCTCTCAGACCAGCTAGGGATCGTCGCCTAGGTGAGCCGTTACCCCACCTACTAGCTAATCCCATCTGGGCACATCCGATGGCAAGAGGCCCGAAGGTCCCCCTCTTTGGTCTTGCGACGTTATGCGGTATTAGCTACCGTTTCCAGTAGTTATCCCCCTCCATCAGGCAGTTTCCCAGACATTACTCACCCGTCCGCCACTCGTCAGCGAAGCAGCAAGCTGCTTCCTGTTACCGTTCGACTTGCATGTGTTAGGCCTGCCGCCAGCGTTCAATCTGAGCCATGATCAAACTCTTCAATTTAAAAGTTTGATGCTCAATGAATTAAACTTCGTAATGAATTACGTGTTCACTCGTTGAGACTTGGTATTCATTTAGTGTCCGAGGACATTAAGAATCCATGTCACTTTGAGTGCCCACACAGATTGTCTGATAAATTGTTAAAGAGCAGTTGCAACGCGGCTTTCAGCTCATCGTTGCGAGGTCCCGTATATTACGTTTTCCTCATTCAGAGTCAAGCAATTATTTTCACTTTTCTCTGTTGGCGTTCATCTCTGAACCCCGCTGTCCCGGCGGCTTGTAAGCCGTTGTTCCGTGTCAGTGGAGGCGCATTATAGGGAGTTCTCCGACGTTGACAACCCCTCTTTGAAAAAAAACGTTCAACCGTCTCTTTTTTGCTCAAAACCGTGCTACAGCGCCAGTTTTTCGAGCGTTTCGAAGCCATAACGACGTAAAACGGGCAAAAGTTGTTCGGTTTCTTTTGTTATCGCCATACAGAAAGCGATGTTCGCATCCGCTGATTTCGCATCCGGCGCCTCGTGTTCCAGCAGCCAGGCCGTCCGACGCGCAATTGCAGCACCGGAATCCACCAGCCGGGTCCCTTCAGGCAGAACCTTTAACAGCTCTTCCTGTAATAGCGGGAAATGGGTGCAGCCAAGAACAACCGTATCCGGTGGTTCCTGCATCCGCAGCCATGGACGCAGAATACGACGCAGCTCTTCAAGCGATACCGTCTCGCCGTGCAGTTTCGCTTCCGCCATTTCCACCAGCTCCGCGGAGCCGAGCATGGCGATCTGGCATTCATTGGCAAAGCGCTCTATAAGCTCACGCGTATAAGGACGTTTTACCGTACCGCGCGTAGCCAGCAACCCCACAATGCCGTTCGCCGTCAGACGCGCCGCAGGTTTGATTGCCGGAACAACGCCCACAACCGGGAACGGGAATTTTTCGCGCAGGGCAGGAAGAGAGACCGTGCTTGCCGTATTACAGGCAATGACCGCCAGCGCCAGGGGATAACGCTTTTGTACCGCGGTGACGATTTCAACCACACGTTCAACAATAAAGTCTTCACTCTTTTCCCCATACGGGAACGCGACGTTATCGAAGGCGTAGATGTAATGGAGATCCGGCAGGAGCTGCCGAATCTCATCATAGACCGACAGCCCACCGACGCCGGAATCAAACACCAGCACGGTGGGACGCGGATCAGAAGGTGTAGCTGCCAGACAAGGTGTATTCCCGTCCTGCAGTTTGGTAGCCATAAACTGTCTCGTAATCTTTATCGAACAGGTTGGCTATTTTACCACGAACTGTGAGATGAGAGGTGACAGGATATGAAACCGCGACGTCCCACAGGCTGACGCCGCCCATTTTCACGCGTTCTGTGGCGTAGGTATTCGGATCAACGGCAACGTCATAGCGAGTGCCCAGATAACGGTACGCCAGATTCCAGTCGAGATCCCACACCTGCCAGTCAAGCTGATACTTAACCTGTTGCTTTGAGCGACGAGCCAGGACTTCGTTAGTTTTCGCATTACGCGGGTCGACGTAGTCGTAAGAAATCTGATGCCCTACCGGGCCAGTGTCGAACTGGGCCGTCGCCTCGATTCCTTTAATACGGGCTTCATCGACGTTGTAATAACGGTAAGTCCGCGGGTCGCTATTAATGAGGTTATCGATATCATTACGATAGCCCGTCACACGCCAGTTTACCGGCCCAGTCAGACCTTCAAAGCCACCTTCCCACTGCTTACTCTCTTCTGGCTTCAGATCCGGATTACCGTAATCTTTACTGTGGATCTGGCTCATGGTCGGTGCTTTATACGCTGTACCGTAAGAACCGATGATGCGATACCCCTCGATGAACTCCCATGCGGCGCTGGTCTGCCAGGTGGCGTGATTGCCAAAATTAGAGTTATCGTCATTACGCGCCGCCGCTTCCAGCGTCACGCTGTTGAACTGCTGCATCGCCGAAAGGAACACGCCGGTATTACGTTGTTCGTAACCTTTTTCCAGATAGCCCGTACCCGCCTGGGTTTTCTGCTTCTGCCAGTCCAGACCCGCGCCGATATTGCCGTGACCCACTTCAACCGTATTCAGCCACTGGGTGGTGTACTGCTTCACGTCATCCATGGTTGCGGAGTCAGCGTAGCGGCCTTTTTTCGGATCATAGTTCTGATCTTTGCTACGGCCATACCCTGCCACCAGCTGTGACTGAAAAATACCCTGGTTATAGCGCAACCCGGTGTCCCAGTTCTGGCTGTAAACCTGACGCGTGTCCGGCCGCCCATCAATGCCGGTCGCGCCATAGTGATCGTAACCGTCATACGCGGAGCGGTTATCGTAGCCAAAGCCACGGACGAATCCGCTGACGCTGTCGGTAAACTGCTGCTCCACCGAGCCAAACAGCGATTTACTCATAAAACCATCGCGGTCTGGCTGGCGCGGGGCATCTTTTGCGGCAATATCAAAACCACGGGTATAGGTATAATCACCGGCCATGGTGATTTTGGTTTTATCGAACACCTGCTGGAAGGCACCGTTATAGTTTTGATACCCCTTTGAACCGACACCCGCAGAAATTTCCGCACCCGGCTTGTCGCGCCCGGTAATGATGTTAATCACACCGCCAATCGCGTCGGAGCCATACAGCGCCGAACGTGGGCCGCGAATGTACTCAATACGCTGAATCAGCGACGTCGGAATTTGGCTTAAATCGGGAACGTTGCTGATCCCGGCATTATTCAGAGGGATACCATCAATCAGTACCAGAACATGGCGGGATTCCGTACCGCGAATAAACGTTGAAGAGGTCGACCCCATCCCGCCGCTTTGTGCGATGTCCACACCCGGCAGGCGTGACATGATTTCCACAACACTCGTTGCCTGCCAGCGTTCAATATCCTCACGGGTCACGACGGAGGTCGGAGCCAGAACGGTTTTTGCTGGTTGTTCGAAACGGTTTGCTGTCACCACCAACGAGTCGGCGCTTTCCTGCGCCCAGCCCGAAAATGCCGTGACGGAAAACGCCGTCAACAGCGATACTTTTTTAATCATTGTTAAAGCATCCACAATATAAGAAGGATGCCGCAGGCCTCATCGATAGCACGCGATGATGAAACCAAATGCGACGTGATCCCGGCAGGTCTTCGGGCTGGGTGGCGTTATACGGATGAAGACTTCCCATTTTCACAGTGTCTACAACTCTCATCCCGCCAGTCTTTACCGCTGCGCGTCAGCTCCAGATTTGCACTGGATTCCCTTTTCACTCTCAGGAGACCGGAAACAGAATGCTACAATTAGACACGTATAGATGTCCAGATAGCTATTAGCCATTAAATCTGGACATCCACTGCACAATCCCTACAATCCCCGCGTAATTCTTTATCACTCAGGACGCATCATGACCCCCGAACACCTCCCGACAGAACAGTACGACGCACAGCTGGCAGAAAAAGTTGTCCGCCTGCAAAGTATGATGACGCCTTTCAACGCGCCGGTTCCCGAGGTGTTTCGTTCTCCGGTCAGCCACTACCGTATGCGCGCTGAGTTCCGCATCTGGCACGATGGCGATGACCTGTACCACATCATTTTCGATCAGCAGACGAAATCCCGTATTCGCGTAGACAGTTTTCCGGCGGCGAGTGAGCTCATCAACCAGCTGATGACACTAATGATCGACGGTGTACGCAATAATCCGGTGCTGCGCAACAAGCTGTTCCAGATTGACTACCTGACCACCCAAAGCAATCAGGCCATTGTTTCTCTGCTCTATCACAAAGCGCTGACCGACGAGTGGCGCGAGCAGGCAGAAGCCCTGCGCGATGCGCTGCGCGCGCAGAACATCAACGTGCACCTGATTGGCCGCGCGACCAAAACCAAAATCATGCTGGACCAGGATTACATCGACGAGCGTCTGCCGGTAGCAGGTAAAGAGATGGTTTACCGTCAGGTAGAGAACAGCTTCACCCAGCCGAACGCCGCCATGAACGTGCAGATGCTTGAGTGGGCGCTGAAGGCGACAGAAGGGTCTAAGGGCGATCTGCTGGAGCTCTACTGCGGTAACGGCAACTTCTCGCTGGCGCTGGCGCGTAATTTCGAGCGCGTGCTGGCGACGGAAATCGCCAAACCGTCGGTGGCCGCCGCGCAGTACAACATCGCCGCTAACCATATTGATAACGTACAAATTATTCGTATGGCGGCAGAAGAATTTACCCAGGCGATGAACGGCGTACGCGAGTTTAACCGCCTGCAAGGGATTGATTTGAAGAGCTACCAGTGTGAGACAATTTTTGTCGATCCGCCGCGCAGTGGCCTGGACAGCGAAACCGAGAAGATGGTGCAGGCGTACCCGCGTATTTTGTACATCTCCTGTAACCCGGAGACGCTGTGCAAGAATCTGGAAACATTAAGCCAGACGCACAAGGTTGAACGTCTGGCGCTGTTCGATCAGTTCCCGTATACGCACCATATGGAGTGCGGCGTTTTACTTACCGCACGGTGATCTGTAGGCCGGATAAGCTTAGCGCCATCCGGCATTTTTGGCAGATGGCGCTTCGCTTACCTGCCCTACAAATAATTCATTACTCCGGTAACTGACTCTTGCGGCTACGCATGCGCGAGCCAATCCAGAACACCAGCGCCACAGACAGTACCGCAGGCAGGAAGTTAGAGCCAATATCCGGATACTCCGCGCGCACGACGGTGCTGTACAACAGTACACCCAGAATAAAACAGGCTGCGGCCAGTCCCGGTAACCCAACCGGCATCGTGCGGTTCAGATAACGTTGATGCAGGCAGTAGACCGTCAGCACCAGCGCGATAATCGGGAAAATCGAGAACGGTACAATTGAGCTAAAAACCGCGGCAAACGTACCATTAATGGATAAGCCAGCGATCAATGCCAGCAACAGCGTTCCTTTATCCTGACCTGACTGTTTCATTACTCACCTTCACTCATCGTTTTGATGTGCCAACTTCTCTTGTTCACGGCGATACCAGTAGTACGCACCTTTAGAAATCATCCGCAGCTGCAATACCAGTCGCTCTTCGAGTTGCTTACGTTGTTCAATGCTGACATCCAGCGCTTCGGCACCCGCGCTGAAAACAATCGTCACCATCGCCTCGGCCTGTGCTTCAGTAAACGCACGCGGCATATGGTTTTCGAGTTCAAGATAGTCGGCAAGTTCCGCGATGAAATGCTGAATTTCACGCGCGACGGCGGCACGAAACGCGGCTGACGTTCCGGAACGCTCACGCAACAGCAGGCGAAACGCGTTAGGGTTATTGCCGATAAATTCCATAAATGTCGACACGGAGGTGCGGATCACGCTGCCGCCTTTGGCGATACGCTGACGCGCCTGACGCATAAGCTGGCGCAGCATCAAACCGCTCTCGTCGACCATGGTCAGGCCCAGTTCATCCACATCACGGAAATGACGATAGAAGGACGTTGGCGCAATCCCGGCCTCGCGCGCCACTTCACGCAGGCTCAAACTGGCAAAACTCCGCTCAGCACTCAGTTGACTGAATGCGGCTTCCACCAGCGAACGCCGGGTTTTCTCTTTTTGTTGTGCTCTTACGCCCATCACGATAGTTGAATCCTTCCAAAGGCCCGTTGGCACTATACCAGAGAATAAAATTAATCTGTTTACCTGGCTTTGTGAATGATTGTTTACGGGCGGTTTGTGCTCCACTGCCCGAAAAAAGCACAACGATAATTGGGTTACCCTGGCAATGATGTTATGATTCTGTTGCTTTTATGTATAAGAACAGGTAAGCCTTGCCATGCCACATTCCTACGATTACGACGCAATAGTTATTGGTTCCGGCCCCGGCGGCGAAGGTGCTGCTATGGGTCTGGTAAAACAGGGAGCCAGAGTAGCGGTTATTGAGCGCTACCATAACGTCGGCGGCGGTTGCACCCACTGGGGCACCATCCCTTCGAAAGCCCTCCGCCACGCCGTTAGCCGCATTATCGAATTTAACCAGAACCCTCTTTACAGCGACCACTCCCGACTTCTTCGCTCCTCCTTTGCCGATATCCTGAATCACGCAGACACGGTCATTAACCAGCAGACGCGCATGCGTCAGGGTTTCTATGAGCGCAACCACTGTGAAATTCTGCAAGGGAACGCGCATTTTGTGGATGAACACACCCTGGCGCTGGAGTGCCACGACGGTTCGGTTGAGACGCTCACCGCTGAAAAATTTGTGATCGCCTGCGGCTCCCGTCCTTACCATCCGGCAGACGTGGATTTCTCGCACCCGCGCATTTACGACAGCGACTCCATCCTCAGCCTGCACCACGAGCCACGCCATGTGATCATCTACGGCGCGGGCGTGATTGGCTGCGAATATGCGTCGATTTTCCGGGGAATGGAGGTCAAAGTTGATTTGATCAACACCCGCGACCGCCTGCTGGCGTTCCTCGATCAGGAGATGTCAGATTCCCTCTCCTACCACTTCTGGAACAGCGGCGTGGTGATTCGCCACAACGAAGAGTACGAGAAAATCGAAGGCTGCGACGACGGTGTGATCATGCACC
Source organism: Enterobacter cloacae complex sp. 302F9 (assembly GCF_050030335.1). Lineage (NCBI taxonomy): Bacteria > Pseudomonadati > Pseudomonadota > Gammaproteobacteria > Enterobacterales > Enterobacteriaceae > Enterobacter > Enterobacter cloacae complex sp. 302F9. The sequence goes on from NZ_JBLGUC010000001.1 coordinate 4,645,747, forward strand.
TGAAATCTGGTAAGAAGCTGAAAGCGGACTGCCTGCTGTACGCCAACGGCCGTACCGGCAACACCGATTCATTGCAGCTGGAGAATATCGGGCTTGAAACCGACAGCCGCGGTCAGCTCAAGGTCAACAGCATGTACCAGACTGCGCTGCCGCACGTTTACGCGGTGGGCGACGTGATTGGTTACCCAAGCCTGGCCTCCGCCGCGTACGATCAGGGCCGCATCGCCGCACAGGCGCTGGTGAAAGGTGAAGCGACGGCGCATCTGATTGAAGATATCCCGACGGGCATCTACACCATTCCGGAAATCAGCTCTGTCGGCAAAACCGAGCAGCAGCTGACGGCCATGAAGGTGCCTTACGAGGTGGGTCGTGCCCAGTTTAAACATCTGGCGCGGGCGCAAATCGTGGGAATGAGCGTAGGTACGCTTAAGATCCTGTTCCATCGCGAGACGAAAGAGATCCTCGGTATTCACTGCTTCGGTGAACGCGCGGCGGAAATCATTCATATCGGCCAGGCGATCATGGAGCAAAAAGGTGGTGGCAACACCATTGAGTACTTCGTTAACACCACCTTTAACTACCCGACCATGGCGGAAGCTTATCGGGTAGCTGCGCTGAACGGCTTAAACCGCCTGTTTTAACGCGCTGTCGAAATGGCCATCCATCGCACCCCGGATGGCCTCTGCCAGCTGCTCATAGCGGCTGCGCAGCGGTGACCCCGGACGATAAACCAGACCAATGGTGCGACGCGGTTCCGGCTTAATACAGGGCAGATAGACCACGCCATCACGTTTACGCTCGTGCGGCACCGCCAGCGCCGGCAGCAGCGTAATACCGCTTCCCGCCGCCACCATATTACGCAGCGTTTCCAGGCTGGTTGCGCGGAAATGGGTATCTTCATCGGCACCCGCTTCGAAGCAGAAGCCCATCGCCTGATCGCGCAGACAGTGGCCATCTTCCAGCATCAGCAGCTTTTCCCCGGCCAGATCGGCCATCGGCACGCGATCGCGGTTCGCCCACGGGTGATCTTCATAGATCGCCAGCATCATCGGCTCATCGAACAGCGGTACTTCAATAAACGCTTCACTCTCTTTGACCAGCGCCAGGATCGCGCAGTCGAGCTTGCCGCTGTCCAGCTGCGCCAGCAGCTGATGGGTTTGCGCTTCATGCAGGTACATTTCGAGTTTCGGGAACGTCTGGTGCAGCATCGGAATGATTTGCGGCAACAGGTACGGGCCAACGGTTGGGATCAGGCCAATATGCAGCGGGCCGGACATCGCTTCCCCCTGCTGGCTTGCCATTTCCTTGAGCACTTTGACCTCGCGCAGTACGGTGCGCGCCTGATCCACCAGCAGAAGACCTGCCTGCGTGAACAGTACCTTACGACTGGTGCGCTCCAGCAGCATCACGCCCAGCTCATCTTCCAGCTTGCGGATCTGACCGCTCAGCGTTGGCTGGCTGACGTGGCAGGAGTCTGCCGCGCGGCGAAAATGGCGATGCTCAGCTAACGCTACCAGGTATTCAAGATCACGAATATTCATTATTCATCCTCCGTCGCCACGATAGTTCATGGCGATAGATAGCATAGCAACGAACGATTATCCCTATCAAGCATTCTGTTGAATAATACATCACATAGACGAGGCGGCACGTGTTTGACCCTTGACGTCCCCGCACCGTCAGCGAGTTTCTCTCAAAACTCGAAAAACTAAAGCCAACGTGAACTTTTGCGGACCCCGTGGTCCGCTTTTTTTTGCGTAAAAAAAAGCCCAGCACTAAGCCAGGCTCCGTTTTTCTCCCTCTCCCTGTGGGAGAGGGCCGAGGTGAGGGCACCAGCCCGCACTATTCAAACCAACCGGTTTTTCGCATCCGCAATCGCCTGCGCTACCTGCTTCGGCGACACGCCACCTTTCGCTGCACGCTTATCCAGGCAGGATTGCAGGGCCAGAATCGGGTAGACATCATCCCCGATAACCGCGCTGAATTTTTGCAGGTCGGCAAGCGCCAGCTCTTCAAGGGCTTTACCCTGACGAATCGCTTCCACCACCGCTTCACCCACAATATGGTGCGCCTCGCGGAACGGTACGCCTTTCGCCACCAGGTAGTCCGCCAGCTCGGTAGAGTTAGCATACCCCTGCTGCGCCGCTTCCTGGCAGCGCGGACGTTTCACCTGAATGCCGTCCAGCACCAGCGCGCCCATATGCAGACAGTCCAGCCAGGTGTCGAGCGCGTCGAACAGCCCCTCTTTGTCTTCCTGCATGTCTTTGTTGTATGCCAGCGGCAGCCCTTTCAGGGTCATCATCATACCGGTCAGCGCGCCCTGCACACGGCCACACTTGCCGCGGATCAGCTCCAGCGCATCCGGGTTTTTCTTCTGCGGCATCAGGGAGGAGCCGGACGTCACGCGGTCGGACAGCTCTACAAACCCCGCTTCGCCAGAGTTAAAGAAGATCAGGTCTTCGGCAAAGCGCGACAGGTGCACCATCCCGATAGAGGCATTCGAGAGCAGCTCCAGCACGTGGTCACGGTCAGAGACGCTGTCCAGGCTGTTGCGGGTGGCGGAGGCAAAGCCCAGCCAGCCTGCCAGCTGCTCACGGTCGATTTCATACGCCGTACCGGCCAGCGCGCCGCTGCCCAGCGGGCTGACGTCCAGACGCTTTAAGGTATCCTGTAAACGGCTCTCATCACGCGCCAGCATCTCAACGTAGGCCAGACACCAGTGCGCGAACGTCACCGGCTGCGCGCGTTGCAGGTGGGTATAACCCGGCATCACAGCATCCTGATTGCTCTGCGCGGTGTCCACCAGCGCGCTCTGCAACTGACGATTCGCCGCCAGCAGTACGCCGACGGTCTCTTTGCACCACAGCTTCAGGTCGGTCGCCACCTGGTCATTACGGCTACGCCCGGTATGGAGCTTTTTACCCAACTGGCCGACTTTGTCGATCAGTTTGCCTTCCACCCAGCTGTGAATATCTTCGGCATCGCTCTGGAGGATTTGCTCCGGATCCAGACGCACCTCTTCCAGCAGGTTGTTCAGCGCCTCTTCCAGCTGCTGCTGTTCGTCTGCGGTCAGCACGCCAACGGTCACCAGCGCTTTGGACCAGGCCACAGAGCCGACAATATCCTGTTCGGCCAGGCGGTAGTCGAAGCGCAAAGAGTCGTTGAACTGTTTGAACCGCTGATCCGCTGCCTGTGTAAAACGCCCACCCCAAAGTGCCATAACGAATTTCCTTAATGATGATATTTTTGCCCGGTGGCGCTGCGCTTACCGGGCTTACAAAATTCACGTAGGCCGGATAAGCGAAGCGCCATCCGGCACAGAATCTTAAGCCAGAATACGCGTGCCAATCGGCGTGCCGTTAAACAGCGCCGGGAGTTGCTCCGCGTGACGCCAGGAGGCGATATCCACCGGGCGGCCCAGCGTGCGGGCCGCATCCAGCGCGGCGTTAACTTTAACGATCATGCCGTCGGTAATAATGCCCTGATCGATCAGCTGCTCGGCTTTTGCGGCGGTCATTTCCGCAATGCGCTGGCCTTTGCCGTCCAGAATGCCGCTCACGTCGGAGAGCAGGATCAGGTCTGCGCCCAGCGTTGCCGCCAGCGCCGTCGCCGCCTGGTCCGCATTGACGTTCATCAGTTCGCCCTCTTCGGTCACGCCGATTGAACTCACCACCGGCAGAAAACCGCCTTCCAGCAGGGTGTTAATCAGCTTAGGCGAACCTGGCTGCGCCAGTCCAACATGGCCAAGCTCTTCGTCGAGCTGGGTCACTTTTACGCTATCTCCATCGCCCAGACAGAGGCCAACGGAGGCGATATGGTGTTTCTTCGCCCACGCCAGCAGCGTTTTGTTCGCCGTTCCCGCCAGCGCGCCGGTAATGATGTCAATCTGATCCGCTGGCGTCACGCGCAGGCCATTTTTCTTTTTCACCGGCAGGTTGAGCCCTTTCATCAGCTCATCCACCACGCAGCCGCCGCCGTGCACAATCACCAGCGGACGTTGGTGTGATTCACGATAGTTCACCAGTGCGGTAAACAGGCGCTCCAGCGCTTCTTCGCTGTCCAGCAGTACACCACCGAGTTTGATAATTAATGGATTCATCATCACACCTTAAATAAGAGCCTGCGTTTCAGGGAAGCCGAAACGAATATTTGCACACTGCATTGCCTGTGCGGCAGCGCCTTTGAGTAAGTTATCTTCTGCGGCGACCACAATCAGATGCTCGCCCTGCACGGCAAAGCCGATGTCGCAGAACGGCAGGCCAACCACGTTTTTCAACGCCGGCACGCCTTTGTCATACAGGCGCACCAGCGGTTTATCCGCATACGCCTGCGTGAAGACCTCGCTCACCTGTTCTTTGGTCACACCCGGTTTCAGGCGGCAGGTAATGGTTTCGAGGATCCCTCGCGGGAAGCTGCCGAGGTGCGGGGTGAAAATCACGTCCGCGCCCAGATGGGTGGTGATTTCAGGGTGATGGCGGTGATTAAACACGCCATACGGCTGAAGGCTCACTTCGCAGAAGCTGTTGGAGATCGCCGCTTTGCGCCCGGCGCCGCTCACGCCACTGGTGGCGTTGATCACCGGCCACTGATGCAGATCCAGCAGACCGGCGTCGATCAGCGGCTTCAGGGAAAGCTGCGCCGCCGTCGGGTAGCAGCCCGGCACGGCAATCAGATCCGCTTCTTTCAGTTTGTCAGCGCTCCACTCCGCCAGGCCGTACACCGCTTTTTCGAGCAGATCCGGGTGCTGATGGGTGAAACCGTAATATTTTTCGTAGAACGCGCTGTCGTTAACGCGAAACGCGCCGGAGAGATCAAAGACCACGCAGCCAGCCGCTAAAAATTGCGGTGCCAGGTCGTGGCTAACTTCATGCGCCGTGGCTAAAAACACAACGTCAACGCCGTCGGTGAACTCGCTGATGTCAGACATGGGCTGCAAAGGCAAATCAACCACGCCCTTAAGCTGTGGATGCAAATCGGAAATTAACTTTCCGGCATCATTGCTTTGCGCTGACACGGTCAAAGCGGTTATGGTCATATGAGGGTGGCGATTTACGTAGCTTACAAGCTCTGCGCCCGCATAACCGCTAGCGCCTACAATCAGCGTATTCAACATCGGGTTCCTTTATGCTCAACGATAATGTATTTTTATTCACATTTATTGCATGAATATTGATACTATCACGACCTAAGGTGTGTCAACAATGAAAATGAACTTACCGCCATTTATCGAGATTTACCGCGCCCTGATTGCCACACCCTCCATCAGCGCGACGGAAGAAGCCCTGGATCAGAGCAATGAGTCTTTAATCAATCTGCTGGCGGGTTGGTTTAGCGATCTTGGGTTTAACGTTGAGGTTCAGCCCGTCCCCGGAACACGCCACAAATTTAACCTGCTCGCCAGTACCGGACATGGCGCGGGCGGCCTGCTGCTGGCTGGCCACACTGACACCGTGCCGTTTGATGATGGCCGCTGGACGCGCGATCCGTTCACGCTGACCGAACATGACAACAAACTCTACGGTTTGGGCACCGCCGACATGAAAGGCTTTTTCGCCTTTATCCTCGACGCGCTGCGTGACGTGGACGTGACAACCCTGAAAAAGCCGCTCTACATTCTGGCGACCGCCGATGAAGAGACCAGCATGGCGGGCGCACGTTATTTCTCTGAAAACACATCGATTCGTCCTGACTGCGCGATCATCGGCGAACCGACCTCTCTGCAACCGATTCGGGCGCACAAAGGCCATATTTCTACCGCGGTGCGCGTGCTCGGACAGTCCGGCCACTCCAGCGATCCGGCGCGCGGCGTGAACGCCATCGAGCTGATGCATGACGCGATTGGCCGCATCATGACCCTGCGCGACGATCTGAAAGAGCGCTATCACTACGAGGCGTTCACCGTGCCGTATCCGACGCTAAACCTCGGCAGCCTGCACGGCGGTGATGCGTCCAACCGTATCTGCGCCTGCTGCGAACTGCATATGGATATCCGTCCTCTGCCGGGCATGACGCTGAGCGATCTGGATGGCTTACTGAACGAAGCGCTGGCACCGGTCAGCGAGCGCTGGCCGGGCCGTCTGACGGTCTCCGAACTGCATCCGCCGATTCCAGGCTACGAATGTCCGCCTGACCATCAACTGGTTCAGGTGGTGGAAAAACTGCTCGGCGAGAAAACCGACGTGGTGAACTACTGCACCGAAGCGCCGTTTATTCAGACGCTGTGCCCGACGCTGGTTCTGGGCCCTGGCTCCATCAACCAGGCCCACCAGCCGGACGAATATCTCGAAACCCGCTTCATCAAGCCCACTCGCGAACTCATTACCCAGGTTGTGCATCACTTCTGCTGGCATTAAAAACGCACCGAACAGTCCCCTCTCCCTGTGGGAGAGGGTTAGGGTGAGGGCAACAAATCGCATGATCTTCGTCACATTCCCATAAGCATCTCTTATCTGACGCAATACGAATTAAATTTCGTAAATTGCCCACATTTATTCGTTTGCTGAACCGTTTTCGCAGCAATTGACGACGGGGGTTTTACGTGGCTTTATAAAGGGAGATGACAAAATAATGTCCAGAAGATTTTCGCATGGGCATAAACAAAAATGATGGGGTGACTGGGTTTTTATGAACGAACAATATTCCGCGTTGCGTAGTAATGTCAGTATGCTCGGCAAAGTGCTTGGAGATACCATCAAAGACGCTCTGGGGGAGAACATCCTCGACCGCGTTGAAACCATCCGCAAGCTGTCCAAATCTTCCCGCGCCGGTAACGAGGCCAATCGTCAGGAGCTGCTCACCACCTTGCAGAACCTCTCCAACGATGAGCTGCTGCCCGTTGCCCGCGCCTTCAGCCAGTTCCTGAACCTGGCAAACACCGCTGAGCAATACCACAGCATTTCGCCAAAAGGCGAAGCGGCCAGCAACCCGGAAGTCATTGCCCGCACCCTTCGTAAACTCAAAGACCAGCCCGACCTCAACGAAGCGACCATCAAAAAAGCGGTGGAATCCCTTTCGCTGGAGCTGGTACTGACCGCACACCCAACCGAAATCACCCGTCGTACGCTGATCCACAAAATGGTGGAAGTGAACAACTGTCTGAAGCAACTGGATAACAAAGACATTGCCGACTACGAACGTAACCAGCTTATGCGCCGTCTGCGCCAGCTGATTGCCCAGTCCTGGCACACGGATGAAATTCGTAAGCATCGCCCAAGCCCGGTCGACGAAGCCAAATGGGGCTTTGCGGTGGTGGAAAACAGCCTGTGGGAAGGGGTCCCCAACTACCTGCGCGAGCTGAACGAACAGCTTGAAGAGAACCTGGGCTACCGCCTGCCGGTTGATTTTGTTCCGGTGCGCTTCACCTCCTGGATGGGCGGTGACCGCGACGGCAACCCGAACGTGACGGCGGAAATCACCCGTCACGTCCTGCTGCTGAGCCGCTGGAAAGCGACCGACCTGTTCCTGAAAGATATTCAGGTGCTGATCTCCGAGCTGTCGATGGTGGAAGCCACGCCGGAACTGCGCGCGCTGGCCGGTGAAGAAGGCGCCAGCGAACCGTACCGTTTCCTGATGAAAAAACTGCGCGGTCAGCTGATGGCCACTCAGGCCTGGCTGGAAGCGCGCCTTAAAGGCCAGCGCCTGCCGAAGCCGGAAGGTCTGCTGAGCCAGAACGAACAGCTCTGGGAGCCGCTGTACGCCTGCTATAAATCGCTCCAGGCCTGTGGGATGGGCATCATTGCCAACGGCGAACTGCTCGACACCCTGCGCCGCGTGAAGTGTTTCGGCGTGCCGCTGGTGCGTATCGACGTTCGTCAGGAAAGTACCCGTCATACCGAAGCACTGGGCGAGCTGACCCGCTACCTCGGCATCGGCGACTATGAAAGCTGGTCAGAAGCCGACAAACAGGCGTTCCTGATCCGCGAGCTGAACTCCAAGCGCCCGCTGCTGCCGCGCAACTGGGAGCCAAGCAACGACACCCGCGAAGTGCTCAACACCTGTAAAGCGATCGTGGATGCGCCGAAAGGATCGGTGGCCGCCTATGTGATCTCCATGGCGAAGACCCCGTCCGACGTGCTGGGCGTTCACCTTCTGCTGAAAGAAGCGGGCATTGACTATGCTCTGCCAGTGGCCCCGCTGTTTGAGACCCTCGACGACCTGAACAACGCTAACGACGTGATGACCCAGTTGCTGAACATCGACTGGTATCGCGGCTTTATTCAGGGCAAACAGATGGTGATGATTGGCTATTCCGACTCCGCGAAAGATGCGGGCGTGATGGCAGCCTCCTGGGCGCAGTATCAGGCGCAGGATGCGCTAATCAAAACCTGCGAAAAAGCCGGTATTGAACTGACCCTGTTCCACGGACGCGGCGGCTCCATTGGTCGTGGCGGTGCGCCTGCACACGCAGCGCTGCTCTCTCAACCACCAGGAAGCCTGAAAGGCGGCCTGCGCGTGACCGAGCAGGGTGAGATGATCCGCTTCAAGTACGGCCTGCCGGAAGTGACCATCAGCAGCCTGTCGCTCTATACCAGTGCGATCCTGGAAGCCAACCTGCTGCCGCCGCCGGAGCCAAAAGAGTCCTGGTGCCGGATCATGGACGAGCTGTCTGACATCTCCTGCGACCTCTATCGCGGCTACGTGCGTGAAAACAAAGACTTTGTGCCTTACTTCCGCTCAGCAACGCCTGAGCAGGAGCTGGGTAAACTGCCTCTGGGTTCGCGCCCGGCCAAGCGTCGCCCGACCGGCGGCGTTGAATCCCTACGCGCCATTCCGTGGATCTTCGCCTGGACGCAAAACCGTCTGATGCTGCCGGCCTGGCTGGGTGCCGGTGCGGCGCTGCAAAAAGTGGTGGAAGACGGAAAGCAGAGCGAACTGGAAACCATGTGCCGCGACTGGCCGTTCTTCTCTACCCGTCTGGGCATGCTGGAGATGGTCTTCTCGAAAGCCGACCTGTGGCTGGCGGAATACTACGATCAGCGTCTGGTGAAACCAGAGCTGTGGGCGCTGGGTAAAGAGCTGCGCGAGCTGCTTGAAGGCGATATTAAAGTGGTGCTGGATATCGCTAATGACTCCCACCTGATGGAAGACCTGCCGTGGATCGCCGAGTCTATCCAGCTGCGTAACATCTACACCGACCCGCTGAACGTTTTACAGGCTGAACTGCTACACCGTTCGCGTCTGGCGGAGGAGGAAGGTAAAGAGCCGGATCCGCGCGTTGAACAGGCGCTGATGGTAACGATAGCAGGCGTTGCGGCAGGTATGCGCAACACCGGTTAATGCTCAGTGCCCGGCAGCGCTACGCTTGCCGGGCACTTCTCGATCTTCCCCCTTCCCTGATTTCCCCCTCAATCTTTACCTCCGGTAAGGCAATCACGTTTCCCTTAGACGTAGCGCAAAAAATGTCCGGCACGCCGGGAGTAGAGTCACTCTTAGTGCAGTTCGAACAGGGCAGGATTTACCTCAAACACTAAGGGAGTAATGTTATGGACCGTGTTATTCAATCCCCGGGGAAATACATCCAGGGTGCAGATGTTCTTACTCGCCTCGGCGACTACCTGAAGCCGCTGGCGAACCGCTGGCTGGTAGTGGGCGATAAATTTGTGCTGGGTTTTGCTGAAGAAACCCTGCGTCAGAGTTTTAAAAAAGCCGGACTCCATGCCGAAATTGCACCGTTTGGTGGCGAATGTTCGCAAAATGAAATTGATCGCCTGAAAAAGCTGGCCGACAGCGCCGACTGCCTGGCGGTGCTGGGTATCGGGGGCGGTAAAACGCTGGATACCGCTAAAGCGCTGGCCCACTTTATGGACGTGCCGGTGGCCATTGCCCCGACCATTGCCTCCACCGATGCGCCGTGCAGCGCCCTTTCCGTGATTTATACCGACAGCGGCGAGTTCGATCGCTACCTGATGCTGCCGCACAACCCGAACATGGTGATTGTCGATACCAAAGTGGTGGCGGGCGCACCTGCACGCCTGCTGGCCGCCGGGATTGGCGATGCCCTGGCAACCTGGTTTGAAGCGCGTGCCTGCTCACGTAGCGGCGCGACGACCATGGCGGGCGGCAAGTGCACGCAGGCAGCGTTAGCGCTGGCAGAGCTGTGCTACAACACGCTGGTTGAAGAGGGCGAGAAAGCGATGCTGGCGGCGGAACAGCACGTGGTCACACCGGCGCTGGAACGCATTATCGAAGCCAACACCTATCTCAGCGGCGTGGGCTTTGAAAGCGGCGGGCTGGCGGCGGCGCATGCCATTCACAACGGCATGACGGCGGTGCCGGATGCGCATCATTTCTACCATGGTGAAAAGGTCGCGTTCGGCACGCTGACGCAACTGGTACTGGAGAACGCGCCGGTTGAAGAAATTGAGACCGTCGCCGCGCTTTGCCACAGTGTTGGGCTGCCGATCACGCTGGCGCAGCTGAATATCAAAGAGGATATTCCGGCCAAAATGCGGCTGATCGCGGAGGCGTCCTGTGCCGAAGGGGAAACCATTCACAACATGCCTGGCGGCGTAACGCCGGATCAGGTCTATGCGGCGCTGCTGGTGGCGGACCAGTACGGACAGCGATTCTTGCAGGAGTGGGAGTAACGAAAAAAGCCGGGTGGCGCTGCGCTTACCCGGCCTACATGGCACTTTAATTTGTAGGCCGGGTAAGGCGTAGCCGCCACCCGGCACAATGGCTACTTCACATCAAACCGGTCCAAATCCATCACTCGCGCCCACGCGGCAACAAAATCACGAACGAACTTCTCGTGTGCATCACTGCTGGCGTAAACTTCGGCCAGCGCACGCAGGACGGCGTTTGAACCGAAGACCAGATCGGCGCGGGTCGCGGTGTATTTCACTTCCCCGCTGGCGCGATCGCTACCGGCAAACAGCTCGTTTGAGTCGTCGGTCGCTTTCCACTGGGTGTTCATATCCAGCAGATTAACGAAGAAGTCGTTGCTCAGCACGCCCTCGCGGTTGGTAAACACGCCATTCTTGCTGCCATCGAAGTTTGCACCCAGTACGCGCAGACCGCCGATCAGCACCGTCAGTTCCGGCGCGGTCAGGGTCAGCTGCTGGGCTTTGTCGATCAGCAGCGACTCCGTGGTGGATACATCCACCTGCGCACGGTAGTTGCGGAAACCGTCAGCAACCGGTTCGAGCAGGTTAAACATCTCGATGTCCGTCTGGTCCTGACGCGCATCCACGCGGCCCGGGGTGAACGGTACGTTGACGTAAACGCCCGCGGCTTTCGCCGCCTGCTCAACGCCCACAACACCTGCCAGCACGATGATATCGGCCAGTGAGGCTTTATTAGTGGTGCGCTGGATAGCTTCCAGAGCCGGTAACGCCCGCACCGCTGCGGCGTTCACATCCCAGTCGCGCTGAGGCGCCAGCGCCAGACGCGCGCCGTTAGCGCCGCCACGCTTGTCGCCGCCGCGGAAGGTCGATGCCGACGCCCAGGCCACGGAAACCAGCTCGCTCACGGAGAGACCAGAGGCCGCGATTTCCGCTTTCAGGCTTTCAATATCTTCCTGCGTCGGATGGAACACCGGTTGAGGCAGCGGATCCTGCCAAATCAGATCTTCTTTCGGTACTTCCGGGCCGATGTACCGCGCTTTTGGCCCCATATCGCGGTGGGTCAGCTTGAACCACGCGCGCGCAAAGGCTTCGTTGAAGGCCTGCGGATCGTTCAGGAAGCGACGGGAAATTTTCTCGAATTCCGGATCAAAACGCAGCGTCAGATCGGTGACCAGCATGGTTGGCTTGCGTTTTTTCGACGGGTCGAACGGGTCAGGCATAATTTCCGGCGCATCCACGGCTTCGAACTGAATGGCGCCCGCCGGGCTACGCGTCTGCACCCATTCGTATTTGAACAGGTTCTCGAAGAAGTAATTGCTCCACTGGGTCGGGGTTTGAGACCAGATAACTTCCAGCCCGGAGGTGATGGCGTCAGCGCCAATACCGGTGCCGTGCGTGCTGGCCCAGCCCAGGCCCTGCGCTTCAATCGGCGACGCTTCCGGGTCAGTGCCCACGTGCGTGGCTTCACCTGCGCCGTGCGTTTTACCGAGCGTATGGCCGCCCGCAATCAGCGCGACGGTCTCTTCGTCATTCATGCCCATGTTGCCAAAGGTAGCGCGGATCGCCGCCGCCGCAGACAGCGGTTCACCGCTGGCGTTCGGCCCTTCCGGGTTAACGTAAATCAGGCCCATTTCGGTGGCCGCAAGCGGGCGCTTCGCCAGCGCTTCCGGGTCACGGTGGGTCAGCCAGGCTTTTTCATCGCCCCAGTTCACGTCCAGATCCGGTTCCCAAACGTCTTCACGCCCGGCACCGAAACCAAAGGTGCGGAAGCCGGAGTTCTCCAGCGCCACGTTACCCGCGAGGATAAAGAGGTCAGCCCAGGAGATTTTTTGTCCGTATTTTTGCTTAATTGGCCACAGCAGGCGGCGAGCCTTATCCAGGCTGACGTTATCCGGCCAGGAGTTCAGCGGTGCAAAGCGTTGCTGACCGCGTCCGGCGCCGCCGCGACCGTCAACGGAGCGATAGGTACCCGCACCGTGCCAGGCCATACGGATAAACAGGCCCGCATAGCTGCCCCAGTCGGCAGGCCACCACGGTTGTGAGTCGGTTAACAGTGCTTTGAGATCGCCCTTAAGGGCGGAATAGTCGAGCTTGCTGAATTCTTTGCGGTAGTCGAAGTCTTCACCCAGAGGGTTAGAACGGCTGGAGTGTTGATTAAGTAGATCGATGCGAAGTTGTTTAGGCCACCATTCTTTGCTGCCGGTACCTGCACCCGCGCTATGATCGACGCCGCCCTGGTGGAACGGACATTTGCCGGCGGATGCCGCGTTATTGGTCTCGTCTGACATGCTCATCGCTATGCTCCCTTTACAGTGTTACCGTTACGATATACACCACTAGCGATAAGAGATAGTTGAATTAATCCACAGATTCGATAGCTAATACCTTTTAACTCTCCGTTCGATTAAAAAACCCTCATTTTATGAGGGTTTTTTACTTTACAGCGCCGGGCGAACACCGAGCGTATGGCAAATGGCGTAGCTCATTTCCGCGCGGTTCAGGGTATAGAAATGGAAATCTTTCACCCCTTCGCGACTTAAAATCTTCACCATGTCCATCGCGATATTGGCCCCCACCAGCTTACGGGTTTCCGGATCGTCGTCCAGCCCTTCGTACATTTTGGACATCCACAGCGGAATGCGCACGTTGGTCATATCTGCGAATCTCTTCGCCTGTTTGAAGTTCGAGACCGGCAGAATGCCAGGAATGATTTCGACATCAATACCCGCCGAGACGCAGCGGTCGCGAAAGCGCAGGTAGCTTTCCACGTCAAAGAAGAACTGAGTAATCGCGCGGTTAGCACCGGCCTCCACTTTACGCTTCAGGTTGAGCAGATCCGCCTGGGCGCTTTTGGCTTCCGGGTGAACTTCAGGGTAGGCGGCCACGGAGATATCAAAGTCGGCAACGTCTTTCAGCAGCCCGACCAGATCGGCGGCAAACATCTCTGGCTTGCCGCTGCCTGGCGGGAGGTCGCCGCGCAGGGCCACAATGTGACGAATGCCGTTATTCCAGTAGTCCTGGGCAATGGCGCGCAGTTCATCACGGGTGGCGTCGATACAGGTCAGGTGCGGTGCCGCTTCCAGACCGGTTCGATCTTTAATGCCCTTAATGATGCTGTGCGTGCGGTCACGCTCACCGGAGTTGGCGCCGTAGGTTACGGAGACGAACTTCGGCTTCAGGCTGCTCAGGCGATCGATAGAGCTCCACAGGGTTTGCTCCATTTCACTGGTGCGCGGCGGGAAAAATTCAAAAGAGACGTTAATCTGGCCGTTTACTTCGGCCAGGCTCTGATTCAGGGCTTCCCGCTGGTTGGCGTGAAAAAAGCTCATACCTTACCTCTATCTTTCGCGTGTCGATGTTTGTTGTGTTGTGAACTTCTATACGTTTAGACGTCCAGATGTAAAAATGACGGAAAAGCGGGATGACGTCAACAGAAATAATCAACAATAACGGTGAGGTTTGTTCAGGCAAGATGAAGGGCGTTCATGATGGGGGTGAGTGCGGTCTGCTGCCCTCACCCTAACCCTCTCCCACGGGGAGAGGGAACAAGCGAAATTACAGCAGCTTAGCCAGACGATTAATGTCAGACTGAATGGCTCCGGCGGTGACATCGCGTCCCGCGCCCGGGCCACGGATCACCAGCGGGTTATCGCGATACCAGCGGCTTTCGATGGCGAAGACGTTATCGCACGGCAGGAGCGCCGCCAGCGGATGTTCAGGACGCACCGCCTCCACGCCCACGCGCGCTTTACCGTTCGCCTCGAAGCGCGCCACGTAACGCAGCACCAGGCCCATCTCGTTAGCCGCTTCCAGACGTTGCACCATCTGCTCGTTCAGCTCGTCGCCGTTCTCGAAGAAGTGATCGACGGACCCTTCCTCGCAGCCCGCAGGCACCAGCGACTCAACGCGTACCTGACCCGGCTCAATGTCGTAGCCCGCTTCACGCGCCAGGATCACCAGCTTACGCATCACATCTTTACCGGCAAGGTCAACGCGGGGATCCGGCTCGGTTAAGCCCTGCTGCCACGCCTGATCCACCAGGTCGGTGAACGGAACGGTGCCGTCAAACTGCAAAAACAGCCAGGAGAGCGTGCCGGAGAAGATCCCGCTCAGCGCCAGAATACTGTCGCCGCTTTCAATCAGGTCGCGCACGGTATGGTTCACCGGCAGGCCCGCGCCAACGGTGGCGTTATACAGCCAGTGACGGCCCGTTTTTTCGAATGCGTCATGGATCTGACGGTATTTATCAGTGCTGCTCGCGCCCGCCAGTTTGTTGGCGCTGATGACGTGGAAACCGTGGCTGGCGAAATCCAGATACTGATCGGCCAGCTGTTCGCTGGCAGTCACGTCCAGCACCACCAGATCGTCGTACGGGTGCGCGCGCATCCACAGGAACAGCGACTCTTCATCCTGCTCAACCGCTTCATCGTTAAAGAAGGCCAGCGCCCGGCTGGCGTCCAGCCCTTCGTAGTTCAGCAGGCTGCGGCGGCTGTCCACCACCCCTGCCAGAATAAATTCAAACCCGGTACGCGCCGAAAGCGTTACCTGCTCGCGGGCGAACAGCTCCAGCCAGCGGGAACCGATGTTCCCTTTCCCGAACAGTACCAGGCCGATGCGTTTTTCCGCGCGGAACAGGGAGGTGTGCAGACCCTGAATCAGGCTTTCGGTTGGCCCTTTACGCAGCACGGCAACCAGACTGATGCCCTCTTCCGACTGCCAGGTGAACTCCACCGGCTGACCTTTCAGTTGCTGCCAGAAGCGGTGGCAGTGGAGCGGGTTACGGGTGACGCCCGCGCCCACCATCGCCACCAGCGCCAGCCCCTGACGCAGGCGAAGCTCGCCCGGCAGGCCCGCTTCATCCAGAATTTTCAGGGC
Source organism: Enterobacter cloacae complex sp. 302F9 (assembly GCF_050030335.1). Classification (NCBI taxonomy): domain Bacteria; kingdom Pseudomonadati; phylum Pseudomonadota; class Gammaproteobacteria; order Enterobacterales; family Enterobacteriaceae; genus Enterobacter; species Enterobacter cloacae complex sp. 302F9. The sequence continues at coordinate 4,661,187 of NZ_JBLGUC010000001.1, forward strand.
GCTGTCCACCACTTCAGCGGTATAGCAGAACTGCAACAGCTGACGATCGTTATGTACGCCAACGGCCAGCGGACGCACCTGGGCACGTTTCAGGATGGTGTCGATATCTTTGTGTGCCAGTTTGAAATCCTGGCCCGCAGGCACCTGGAACTCAATCAGGCAGATGTCATCATGGCTGGTGACAATGCGCGCGCCCGTGCCGGATGCCAGCACGCGTTCAATGCGGGTGGAACCCTGATCCGGCGTGTAGCTACAGCGTAGTTGCAGGTCGATGTCGCTGCCGGAAACCGGCTGTAGCGTGCGCGCGTGCAGCACCGGGGCCGCCAGACGCGCCAGTTCGCTCGCTTCGTCGAGACGCAGCAGCGGCAGCAGGCAGGCATCTTTTACTTTGCGCGGGTCCGCGCTGTAGACACCGGCCACGTCGCTCCAGATGGTGACGCGGGACACGCCCGCCAGGGCGCCAATCTGCGTTGCCGAGTAGTCAGAGCCGTTACGGCCCAGCAGAACGGTTTCGCCAGCATTGCTGCGGCTGATAAAACCGGTGACGACAATACGTTTACCAGGATGTTGCACCAGCAGCTGTTGCAGCAGCGGGTAAGACAACCCTTCGTCCACCTGCGGCTGTGCGGCACGTTCGGCACGCAGGAAATCACGCGCGTCGAGCCAGGCGGCTTCCACACCAAGATGTTGCAGCACGGCGGCCATCAGGCGCGCAGACCACACTTCACCGTGGCCAACCACTTCCGCATACACTGCATCGGTAATGCCGCTGTCCAGCAGAGCGGCCAGACGCTCAAGGTCGTGCGTAAAAGCGCTAATCAGCCCGTCCGCCACGTCCGCAGGCAGCAAACCGGCAATCAGTTCACTCTGGTAACGACGTAAGGACTGTTGCACCTGATGCGCAGAGAGGCGATCGGTCTGGCTCAGTTTCAGCCAGCTAATCAACTGGTTGGTGGTGCTGCCCGCCGCAGAGACAACCATCATGTCTCCCGGCTGTGAATACTCGGTCATGATCCCTGCGACACGCAGGTAACATTTCACATCAGCAAGACTACTACCACCAAACTTGTGCAGCTGACGACCCTTCGTCCCTGCCTGCGCTATCACACTCATGATTACCCCTTGGCTGCGACCCGGAAGCCATTTTCCAGATCGGCAATTAAATCTTCAGAATCTTCAATACCGGTCGAGATACGCAGCAGCGTCTCGGAAATCCCGGCGGCGGCACGTGCTTCGGGTGCCATACCTGCGTGCGTCATGGTTGCGGCGTGGGAGATCAAGCTTTCTACTCCCCCTAAGGATTCCGCCAGCGTAAACAATGACAACCCGCTCAGGAAGCGACGCAGCGTTTGCTCGTCACCGTCCAGTTCAAAACTTAACATCGCGCCAAATCCTTTCTGTTGGCGCGCGGCAATCTCGTGCCCCTGATTTTCCGGCAGCGACGGGTGATAAAGCTTCTTCACCAGCGGCTGGGTTTTCAGGAAATCCACGATCGCCTGGGCATTACGCTGCGCCACGTCCATACGCGGAGACAGCGTGCGGATACCGCGCAGCAGCAAATAGCTGTCGAACGCGCCCGCGGTGACGCCAATGTTATTGGCCCACCATGCCAGTTCGGTGACAACATCAGGATCTTTGGCAATCACCACGCCCGCCACCACGTCAGAATGGCCGTTCAGATATTTAGTGCATGAATGCAATACCAGATCGGCACCCAGTGCCAGTGGGTTCTGAAGGGCCGGACTGAGGAACGTATTATCCACTACACTTATCGCTCCCGCATCCCTTGCGAGCTGACAAATTTTCGCAATATCGACTACGCGCAACAATGGATTGCTTGGACTTTCCACCAGCACCAGCTTCGGCTGCTCGGCAAGCGCCTGTTTCAGCGCCTGTTCGTCGTTTTGATCGACAAACAGCACACGGTAGCAGCCACGTTTCGCCAGGCTATCAAACAGACGATAGCTGCCGCCATAACAGTCGTGCGGCGCCACCAGCAGATCGCCAGGTTTCAGGAACACCGTAGTCACCAGGTGAATGGCAGACATGCCGGTATTGGTTAATACCGCACCCGCGCCGCCTTCCAGTTCCGCCAGCGCGCGCTGGGTGACGTCACGCGTAGGATTGCCGCGACGCGAGTAGTCATGCGCGCGGGGTTCATTAAATCCGGTGAAATTATAGGTGCTGGAGAGATGAATTGGCGGGACAACGCAGCCGTACTGCTCGTCATCATTCAATCCGCTACGCACTGCGATGGTGGCCTGTTTACGCGTCATGGTGAGGCTTCCTGGCGAATGAGGTGAAAAGTCAGGCACCAGAGTAAACATTGAAAGTATGGACGTCAATACATCTGGACATCTAAACTTCTTTGCGTATAGATTGAGCAATGTGCAAATAGCCGTTAAAATTATATGCTTTAGGACACGCTACAGCGGCAATATCCGTGCCTCGGTATCGTCTCTACGGTAAACTACGCAAGATTACGGTTCAAAACTGATGGTTACCGGTTTTGCACCTTTAGATTAATGACTGAGAGGATTAAAGGTATCTCATGGCTGAATGGAGCGGCGAATATATCAGCCCATACGCTGAGCACGGTAAGAAGAGTGAGCAAGTCAAGAAAATCACGGTGTCCATTCCTCTGAAGGTGTTGAAGATCCTCACCGATGAACGTACGCGTCGTCAGGTGAACAACCTGCGTCACGCCACCAACAGCGAACTGCTGTGCGAAGCGTTCCTGCATGCGTTTACCGGCCAACCGTTGCCGAACGATGACGATCTGCGCAAAGAGCGCAGTGACGAAATTCCAGAAGAGGCGAAGGTGATCATGCGTGAACTGGGTATCGACCCGGATACGTGGGAATACTGATAAGCGGATACAAAAAAGGCACCTTGCGGTGCCTTTTTTTCGGGAAACTTATTTAGCGCCCGGGATGCTGAAACGCTTGTTGAAGCGGTCAACACGGCCACCGGTTGCAACATCACGCTGCTTACCAGTGTAGAACGGGTGGCATTTGCCGCACACGTCCAGGTTCAGATCGTGACCCACGGTAGAGCGGATCTGGATAGAGTTACCGCAAGAGCAGTTTGCAGTAATCATTTCGTATTTCGGGTGAATATCTTTTTTCATGGGAGAACCTCAGTTAAGGCCGCGTCGCTCTTCCAGCCCTAACGCCAGACACCACGCGATGTTGAATGTAAGTTCTTTGGCGTAAAATACACCAAAGGCGGCGAATCATACAGAATTTGACCAACGTATGCAAACTGATCCGCACGCCGCTTTCACTAATGTGTATACTAACGCGCCACTTTTCAAGTCAGGAAGATTCGATGCCCGTCGCTCACGTTGCCCTGCCCGTTCCGCTTCCCCGCACCTTTGACTACCTGCTGCCCGACAGCATGAGCGACAAAGCGGGCTGTCGCGTGACCGTGCCGTTTGGCAAACAGCAGCGTGTGGGGATCGTGGTGTCCGTCAGCGAACACAGCGAACTGCCGCTTAACGAGCTGAAATCGGTTGTTGAGGTGCTGGACAGCGAGCCGGTTTACTCCACCAGCACCTGGCGACTGCTGCTGTGGGCGGCAGATTATTATCATCATCCGATTGGCGACGTGCTGTTCCATGCCCTGCCCATTATGCTGCGCCAGGGCAAGAGCGCCAGCCACGCGCCAATGTGGTACTGGTTTGCCACCGAGCAGGGCCAGGCTGTGGACATTAACAGCCTGAAGCGCTCGCAGAAACAGCAGCAGGCGCTGGCCGCGCTGCGCCAGGGAAAAATCTGGCGCCATCAGGTCGACGAGCTTGAGGTAAGCGAAACCGCGTTGCAGGCATTAAGGAAGAAAGGGTTGAGCGAGCTGGCCAGTGAAGCCCCTGCCCTTCACGACTGGCGCGACGGCTTTTCCGTCTCGGGCGATCGCCTGCGTCTGAATACCGAGCAGGCCACCGCCGTAGGCGCGATTCACAGCGCCGCCGACCATTTTTCCGCCTGGCTGCTGGCGGGCGTCACCGGCTCCGGTAAAACCGAAGTGTATCTGAGCGTGCTGGAAAACGTGCTCGCGCAGGGCAAACAGGCGCTGGTGATGGTGCCGGAAATCGGCCTGACGCCGCAAACCATCGCGCGTTTTCGTGAACGCTTTAATGCGCCCGTTGAGGTCCTGCACTCCGGCCTGAACGACAGCGAGCGCCTCAGCGCCTGGCTGAAAGCGAAAAACGGCGAAGCAGCAATTGTGATCGGCACCCGTTCATCGCTGTTTACGCCGTTTAAAAATCTCGGCGTTATCGTAATCGATGAAGAGCATGACAGCTCCTATAAACAGCAGGAAGGCTGGCGCTATCACGCCCGCGACTTAGCCGTGTACCGCGCCCACAGCGAGCAAATCCCCATTATTCTCGGGTCCGCCACCCCCGCGCTTGAAACGCTGCACAACGTTCGCCAGCGTAAATACCACATGCTGCGCCTGACGCGCCGTGCGGGGAATGCCCGCCCGGCCATTCAGCATGTGCTGGATTTGAAAGGCCAGCAGGTGCAGGCCGGGTTAGCGCCTGCGCTGATTAGCCGCATGCGCCAGCATTTGCAGGCGGGCAACCAGGTGATCCTGTTCCTGAACCGCCGCGGCTTCGCGCCTGCGCTGCTGTGCCACGACTGCGGCTGGATCGCGGAGTGCCCGCGCTGCGATCACTACTACACCTTCCACCAGGCTCAGCGCCATTTACGCTGCCACCACTGCGACAGCCAGCGTCCGGTCCCCCGTCAATGCCCGTCCTGCGGCTCAACGCACATCGTGCCGGTCGGTCTGGGAACGGAACAGCTTGAACAGGCGCTCGCGCCCTTCTTCCCGGACGTACCCATCTCCCGTATCGACAGGGATACCACCAGCCGTAAAGGGGCGCTGGAGCAGCAACTGGCGGAAGTGCATCGCGGCGGCGCGCGCATCCTGATTGGTACTCAGATGCTGGCGAAAGGGCACCACTTCCCGGACGTGACGCTGGTCGCCCTGCTGGACGTCGACGGCGCGCTGTTCTCCGCGGATTTTCGCTCCGCCGAGCGTTTCGCCCAGCTTTATACCCAGGTTGCCGGTCGCGCTGGTCGAGCGGGTAAGCAGGGCGAGGTGGTGCTGCAAACGCACCACCCTGAACATCCGCTGCTGCAAACTCTGCTGCACAAAGGCTATGACGCCTTCGCGGACCAGGCGCTGGCCGAACGTCAGACGATGCAGCTTCCCCCATGGACCAGCCACGTTATCATCCGTGCGGAAGATCATAATAACCAGCAGGCTCCGCTGTTCCTGCAACAGCTGAGAAACCTCCTGCAAGCCAGCCCGCTGGTGGATAATCAGCTGTGGATTTTAGGCCCGGTACCCGCGCTCGCCCCGAAACGCGGCGGCCGTTTCCGCTGGCAACTGTTACTTCAGCACCCCTCGCGTATCCGTTTACAGCAGATCGTCAGCGGCACGCTGGCGCTGATCAATACCCTACCGGAAGCGCGAAAAGTGAAGTGGGTTCTTGACGTCGATCCGATTGAAGGCTGAAGACGGATCGAAAAATTTAATGCGCCTCACACTTTTTATGAAAATTCTGTAACCGATTCCATTAACTATCTGTAAAAATGGTGCTGTCCGCAGTTCGGTGTTCAGGCGAGGAGAAGACGTTGAAGTCCAGGAAAGAGGTTGCCTCGGCGACCATGAAAGACGTTGCCGAGAAAGCACAAGTCTCAACAGCAACCGTGTCCCGCGCATTGATGAACCCTGACAAAGTCTCCCAGGCGACCCGAAACCGGGTTGAAAAGGCGGCGCTTGAGGTCGGTTATTTCCCGCAAGCCATGGGGCGCAACGTTAAACGCAACGAATCCCGCACCATCCTGGTGATCGTGCCGGACATCTGCGATCCCTTCTTCAGCGAAATCATCCGCGGCATTGAGGTCACGGCCGCCGCCCAGGGCTATCTGGTGCTGATTGGCGATTGTGCTCACCAGAACCAGCAGGAAAAAACGTTCATCGACCTGATCATCACCAAGCAGATTGATGGCATGCTGCTGCTTGGCTCACGCCTGCCGTTTGATGCCAGCATTGAAGAACAGCGCAATTTACCGCCGATGGTCATGGCGAACGAATTCGCGCCGGAGCTGGAGCTGCCAACCGTTCATATCGATAACCTCACCGCCGCATTCAACGCCGTGAACTATCTTCAGGAACTGGGGCATAAGCGTATCGGCTGTATCGCCGGACCAGAAGAGATGCCGCTGTGTCATTACCGCTTGCAGGGCTACGTTCAGGCGTTGCGCCGTACCGGGGCTATCGTCGATCCGCACTACATTGCGCGCGGTGATTTCACCTTTGAAGCGGGCGGGCAGGCGCTGGAAAAATTGCTGGCCTTGCCAGAACCGCCCACCGCGGTCTTCTGCCACAGCGACGTGATGGCGCTGGGGGCGTTATCCTACGCCAAACGTCACGGCCTGCGCGTGCCGCAGGACCTGTCGATAATCGGTTTTGATAATATTTCACTTTCGGAGTTTTGCGATCCGCCGCTTTCGACCGTTGCACAGCCGCGGTATGACATCGGCCGTGAAGCGATGCTGCTTTTGCTGGATCAGCTGCACGGTCAATCAGTTAGCAGTGGGTCACGACTACTGGATTGTGAGCTGATTGTGCGCGGCTCTACCCAGGCATTAACTTAAAGTAAATACCTTTCGACACCCTTATCTGGTCAAAGCCCCGTCGCTTAAGTAACATGGCGGGCTGACGAACGAATAAATACAGCGAAACGATAGTGGCACAACGAGATTATGTACGTCGCGGCCAGCCGGCACCTTCGCGACGCAAAAAGAGTAGTTCAAAAAGCAAGCAACGCAGCCTGTCTGCTGTCTCCCCAGCTATGGTCGCCATTGCTGCGGCTGTGCTGGTGGCCTTTATTGGCGGCCTCTACTTCATTACGCATCATAAAAAAGAAGAGTCTGAAGCCCTTCAGGGTAACAAGGTCGTCGGCAACGGCCTGCCGCCGAAGCCTGAAGAGCGCTGGCGCTACATTAAAGAGCTGGAAAGCCGCCAGCCTGGCGTACGTGCGCCTACCGAGCCTTCTGCCGGGGGTGAAGTGAAGAATGCCGATCAGCTGACGGACGAACAGCGTCAATTGCTCGCTCAGATGCAGGCGGACATGCGCCAGCAGCCTACGCAGCTGAACGAAGTACCGTGGAACGAACAAACCCCGGCGCAGCGTCAGCAAACGTTGCAGCGCCAGCGTCAGGCTCAGCAGCAAACGCAACAGCAGCAGTGGACGCAGACGCAGCCGGTACAGCAGCCGCGTACACAACCGCAGCAGCAGACGCGTACCGTACAAACTCAGCCTGTCCAGCAGCAACCGAAGGCGCAGCCGCAGAAGCAAACGGCACAGCCGTATCAGGATCTGTTGCAGACGCCTGCGCATACCACTGCGCAACAGCCAAAAACGCAGCAGGCTGCGCCGGTCACCAAAGAGACCGAGGCACCGAAGCAGACGGCTGAGAAAAAAGATGAACGCCGCTGGATGGTTCAGTGCGGTTCGTTTAAAGGCGCCGAACAGGCAGAAACGGTGCGTGCTCAGCTGGCATTTGAAGGATTTGACTCTCGCATTACCACCAACAATGGCTGGAATCGCGTAGTGATTGGACCGGTCAAAGGCAAAGAAAACGCAGACGGCACCATTTCCCGTTTGAAAGTGGCTGGCCACACAAACTGCATTCGACTCGCCTCCGGGGGTTGAAACCCCCAAAATCCCCCCCATCTATCATTTAATTCAGCCCTGAGCACAGGCTCAGGGCTTCTGTTTCCCGAATCTGTAACCAGGGGGTCTGCTCGTGACAACAATAGTAAGTGTACGCCGTAACGGCCAGGTGGTAATTGCCGGTGATGGCCAGGCCACGCTGGGTAATACCGTCATGAAAGGCAACGTGAAGAAAGTACGTCGTCTTTATAACGACAAAGTGATCGCCGGTTTCGCAGGCGGCACGGCTGATGCCTTCACGCTGTTTGAACTGTTTGAACGCAAACTGGAAATGCATCAGGGTCATCTGGTGAAAGCCGCCGTTGAGCTGGCAAAAGACTGGCGTACCGACCGCATGCTGCGCAAGCTCGAAGCGCTGCTGGCCGTGGCTGACGAAAACGCCTCGCTGATCATCACCGGTAACGGCGACGTGGTTCAGCCTGAAAACGACCTGATTGCCATCGGCTCTGGCGGCCCGTACGCCCAGGCCGCAGCCCGTGCGCTGTTGGAAAATACCGACATGAACGCGCGCGATATCGCGGTGAAAGCGTTGGATATTGCAGGTGATATCTGCATCTATACCAACCACAATCACACCATCGAAGAATTACCGTCTAAAGCGTAAGGATCGCCCATGTCTGAAATGACCCCACGCGAAATTGTCAGCGAACTGAACAAGCACATTATCGGCCAGGACGACGCCAAGCGCTCCGTGGCTATCGCACTGCGTAACCGCTGGCGTCGCATGCAGCTCGACGAAGAGCTTCGCCACGAAGTGACGCCAAAAAATATTCTGATGATCGGCCCGACCGGTGTGGGTAAAACCGAAATCGCCCGTCGTCTGGCCAAACTGGCTAACGCGCCGTTCATCAAAGTTGAAGCCACCAAGTTCACCGAAGTGGGCTATGTGGGTAAAGAAGTGGACTCCATCATCCGCGACCTGACCGACTCGGCGATTAAGATGGTACGTGTCCAGGCAATTGAGAAAAACCGCTATCGCGCCGAAGAGATGGCCGAAGAGCGTATTCTCGACGTGCTGATCCCACCGGCAAAAAACAACTGGGGACAGGCTGAACAGCAGCCTGAACCTTCTGCTGCGCGTCAGGCATTCCGCAAAAAACTGCGCGAAGGCGAGCTGGACGACAAAGAGATTGAGATCGATCTCGCTGCCGCGCCAATGGGCGTGGAAATTATGGCGCCTCCGGGCATGGAAGAGATGACCAGCCAGTTGCAGTCCATGTTCCAGAACCTGGGCGGGCAGAAGCAGAAAGCGCGTAAGCTGAAAATCAAAGACGCGATGAAGCTGCTGATTGAAGAAGAAGCCGCGAAGCTGGTTAACCCGGAAGAGCTGAAACAGGATGCTATCGACGCGGTTGAGCAGCACGGTATCGTGTTTATCGACGAAATCGACAAGATCTGTAAGCGCGGCAACGCGTCCGGCCCGGATGTCTCACGCGAAGGCGTTCAGCGCGACCTGCTGCCGCTGGTGGAAGGTTGCACCGTCTCCACCAAGCACGGCATGGTTAAAACTGACCACATTCTGTTTATCGCCTCCGGTGCATTCCAGATTGCCAGCCCGTCTGACCTGATCCCGGAACTTCAGGGACGTCTGCCAATCCGCGTCGAGTTGCAGGCGCTGACCACCGAAGATTTCGAACGTATCCTGACTGAGCCAAACGCTTCTGTGACCGTACAGTATAAAGCGCTGATGGCGACCGAAGGCGTGAACATTGAATTTACCGATGACGGTATCAAGCGCATCGCCCAGGCCGCGTGGCAGGTCAACGAAACCACCGAGAACATCGGTGCGCGTCGTCTGCACACCGTGCTGGAACGCCTGATGGAAGACATCTCTTATGATGCGAGCGACCTTAACGGTCAAAGCATTACCATTGACGCAGACTATGTGGGCAAACACCTGGATGCGTTAGTGGCAGATGAAGATCTGAGCCGTTTTATTCTATAATCGCGTTCAATGCATTTTCATCACTGTTGATGGGGGCTATGGCCCCCATTTTTATTGGCTAAATAACTATGACTGATATCAGCCGTACACAGGCGTGGCTCGAAAGTCTGCGCCCTAAAACGCTTCCTCTGGCTTTTGCCGCCATTATCGTCGGTACCACGCTTGCCTGGTGGCAGGGTCATTTCGATCCGCTGGTAGCAGGTCTGGCGCTTGTCACCGCCGGGCTGCTGCAAATCCTCTCTAATCTCGCCAATGATTACGGCGATGCGGTAAAAGGCAGCGACAAGCCTGACCGCATCGGGCCGCTGCGCGGGATGCAAAAAGGGGTGATTACCCAGGCACAGATGAAACGGGCGCTGATTATCACCGTGGTGTTGATTTGCCTGTCCGGGCTGGCGCTGGTGACGGTCGCCTCGAAAACCACCAGTGATTTCATTGGCTTCCTGGTGCTGGGCTTGCTCGCCATTATTGCAGCCATTACCTATACCGTCGGGACGCGTCCTTACGGGTATATTGGTCTGGGCGACATCTCCGTGCTGGTGTTCTTCGGCTGGCTGAGCGTGATGGGAAGCTGGTACTTACAGGCGCACACGGTGATCCCTGCCCTGTTCCTACCGGCGACCGCCTGTGGTCTGCTGGCGACGGCGGTGCTGAATATCAATAATCTGCGCGACATCGATAGCGACCGCGAGAACGGTAAAAACACGCTGGCCGTGCGTCTGGGTCCGGTGAATGCACGCCGCTATCACGCCTGCCTGCTCATCGGCGCGCTGGTCTGCCTGGCGCTGTTCAATCTGAGTTCGCTGCACAGCCTCTGGGGCTGGCTGTTTGTGCTCGCCGCACCGCTGCTGATTAAGCAGGCCCGCTACGTCATGCGTGAACTCAGCCCGGCCGCCATGCCACCGATGCTGGAACGTACGGTAAAAGGCGCGTTGCTGACTAACCTGCTGTTCGTCATCGGGATTGTCTTAAGCCAGACGCTGAGTTAGCTGACAAATATCAATTAACAATTGATGATTTTGCCAACAACGCATTTCGCACGATATACTGAACACATTCGCAGCAACAGAGCGTTAAACCTATGAAATACGATACCTCCGAGCTTTGTGACATCTACCAGGAAGATGTCAACGTCGTTGAACCCCTGTTCTCCAACTTTGGTGGACGGTCGTCGTTTGGCGGACAAATCATCACGGTGAAATGTTTCGAGGACAACGGGTTGCTGTACGATCTGCTCGAAGAGAACGGCCGTGGCCGCGTTCTGGTGGTCGACGGCGGCGGTTCCGTGCGCCGTGCATTGATTGATGCTGAACTGGCGGGAATTGCCGTCCAGAACGAGTGGGAAGGCATTGTGGTGTACGGTTCCGTGCGTCAGGTGGACGATCTCGAAGACCTGGATATCGGGATTCAGGCCATCGCGGCCATACCGGTAGGCGCAGCGGGCGACGGCATCGGCGAAAGCGACGTGCGCGTCAATTTCGGCGGCGTGACCTTCTTCTCGGGCGACCACCTTTATGCTGACAATACCGGCATTATCCTTTCTGAGGATGCGCTGGATATTGAGTAGTTAATCGGTAAGCGAGATGCATAAAAAAACCGCCAACAGCAATGTGGCGGTTTTTTTTGTCCCTCGGGATTCGCGGTCCGTTGGGACGTCTTACAGACTAACACCAAGGAACTTCATCATACTCTCGCCCAAACCTTGGGCAACCCTTCCTAACCTTTATAAAATCCTAATTGTCTGTGAATACCTTAACTACCTGGTTGATGCTCATTATGATACCGCGTCCCTTTCCGCCATCTCGCAAATGGGCATCGGTCCAGGGAAAGGTGTATTCACTACCGTAAAGCAGGCTAACATCAAGGCTTGTGTCCACCGACTTATCACCGGTGGTGAACGGTGGAGCGGTAAGTAGCAGGGACCGCATAATGAAACGCTATTTATGTATCGCGTTCATTGTCGCCAGCGTACTCGTTGTAAAGAGCGATGAACCTGTTGGGTTTGTTGCTTTTGCTACGACAGCGCAGGACAAGTAGCGTTAAGGCCGCCCAGGGCGGCCTTTTTTATGGTTTGATGTCGGTTAGCGAAAACCATAAAAAAGCCGGGTGGCGGCTTCGCCTTACCCGGCCTGTTCAATGCATTCCCTAAGGAAATCAAACTTCTTCCATACGTCCCAGCAGCGCCTGCAAGCGTTCCTGCCAGCCGTTCTGCTGTTCGCGCAGCTGGTTGTTTTCGCGCTCCAGTTCTTCACGGCTGTGTTGAGCATTCTGAACTTCCTGTGACAGGGAGTTGTTCTTTTCTTTCAGCTCTTCAATTTCCATTTGCAGCAGCGTGATGGTGTCAATCGCCTGCTGTACTTTCGATTCCAGTTTCTCAAACACTTCTAAAGACATGATCCTACCTCTCCTGAATTGCAAGGCGACGCTTTAACGTAAACGCGCACAACATATGTTCCGATTGTATGGAGCGCCGTCGCCCCTGTCCAGCGGCATGCCACGCAGATCGCGGTTTGCAACACTTTTCGGCCTCGTCCTGGTGCGTTCGCCGCATATACCCCTAAGTTGTTAACCCATAAGTTAAAGAAATGATTCAGCCCATAATCATTATCTGATGCAAAAACGCGCTTTATGGCGCGAAAACGCTCATTTTATTGACGCAGACCACACATTTAGATTTCGATATTTCTCGTTTGTGCTCGTTAACGATAAATTAACACTATGTCTACAGGGCATCGTGACTGTCACGGGCGGTCACGCAAACAATAAACATTACTCTTTTGCAGGATTCCGATTATGAGTCAGACATCAACCTTAAAAGGCCAGTGTATTGCCGAGTTCCTGGGTACCGGGTTGTTGATATTCTTCGGAGTAGGCTGTGTCGCAGCACTGAAAGTGGCGGGTGCCAGTTTTGGTCAGTGGGAAATCAGTATTATCTGGGGTCTGGGCGTGGCGATGGCCATCTACCTGACCGCAGGGGTTTCCGGTGCACATCTTAACCCGGCGGTGACCATCGCGTTGTGGCTATTCGCGTGTTTTGACGGACGCAAAGTTGTTCCTTTCATCATTTCGCAATTTGCCGGCGCCTTTTGCGCAGCGGCGTTAGTTTACGGGCTTTATTACAATCTTTTCATCGACTTCGAACAGACGCATCATATGGTGCGTGGCAGTGTCGAAAGTCTGGATCTGGCAGGCATTTTCTCAACGTATCCGAATCCGCATATCAATTTTGTGCAGGCGTTCGCGGTTGAGATGGTGATTACCGCTATTCTGATGGGCGTCATCATGGCGCTGGGCGACGATGGAAACGGCATTCCGCGCGGCCCGCTGGCGCCACTTTTGATTGGCCTTCTGATTGCGGTAATTGGCGCATCCATGGGTCCGCTGACCGGCTTTGCGATGAATCCGGCGCGTGACCTGGGTCCAAAAACCTTCGCCTTCTTTGCGGGATGGGGCGATGTCGCCTTCACGGGCGGCAAAGACATTCCTTACTTCCTGGTTCCGCTGTTCGGGCCAATCGTAGGGGCGGCGCTGGGCGCATTCGGCTATCGCAAATTAATTGGTCGCCACTTACCGTGCGACACCTGTGTGGAAGAGGAGAAAGAGACGGCTTCCACCACACAACAAAAAGCTTCGCTGTAATCTGACTACGGGACACATACCATGACCGAAAAAAAATATATCGTTGCGCTCGACCAGGGCACCACCAGCTCCCGCGCTGTCGTAATGGATCATGACGCGAACATTGTCAGCGTGTCTCAACGCGAATTTGAGCAAATTTACCCGCGTCCAGGCTGGGTAGAACACGACCCGATGGAGATCTGGGCGTCGCAAAGCTCCACGCTGGTGGAAGTGCTGGCGAAAGCCGACATCAGTTCTGACCAGATTGCCGCTATCGGTATCACCAACCAGCGTGAAACGACTGTGGTCTGGGAGCGCGAAACCGGTAAGCCCATCTACAACGCCATTGTCTGGCAGTGCCGTCGTACGTCAGAGATCTGCGAACAGCTGAAGCGCGAAGGAATGGAAGAGTACGTGCGCAGCGCCACCGGCCTGGTGGTTGACCCCTATTTCTCCGGCACCAAAGTGAAGTGGATCCTCGACCACGTGGAAGGTTCACGCGAGCGCGCACGACGTGGCGAGCTACTGTTCGGCACCGTCGATACCTGGCTTATCTGGAAGATGACTCAGGGACGCGTTCACGTCACCGACTACACCAACGCCTCGCGCACCATGCTGTTCAACATCAACACCCTTGAGTGGGATGACAAGATGCTGGACGCGCTGGACATTCCGCGCGCGATGCTGCCTGAAGTACGTAAGTCTTCTGAAGTATACGGCCAGACCAACATTGGGGGTAAAGGCGGTACGCGTATTCCTATCGCCGGCATCGCCGGTGACCAGCAGGCGGCCCTGTTCGGCCAGCTGTGCGTCAAGGAAGGGATGGCGAAGAACACTTACGGCACCGGTTGTTTTATGCTGATGAACACCGGCGAGAAAGCGGTGAAATCAGAAAACGGTCTGCTGACCACCATCGCCTGCGGCCCGCGCGGCGAAGTGAACTATGCCCTGGAAGGTGCGGTGTTCATGGCGGGTGCTTCCATTCAGTGGCTGCGCGACGAGATGAAGCTGATCAGTGACGCGTTTGACTCCGAATACTTCGCGACCAAAGTGAAAGACACCAACGGCGTGTACGTGGTGCCAGCGTTCACCGGTCTGGGCGCACCGTACTGGGATCCGTATGCCCGCGGCGCGATTTTCGGCCTGACGCGCGGCGTGAACTCAAACCACATCATTCGCGCGACGCTGGAATCCATCGCCTACCAGACGCGCGACGTGCTGGAAGCGATGCAGGCTGACTCCGGCATTCGTCTGCACGCCCTGCGCGTGGACGGCGGTGCGGTCGCGAACAACTTCCTGATGCAGTTCCAGTCCGACATTCTGGGCACCCGCGTTGAACGTCCTGAGGTGCGAGAAGTGACGGCGCTGGGCGCGGCGTATCTGGCAGGTCTGGCGGTTGGCTTCTGGCAAAACCTCGACGAGCTTCAGGAAAAAGCGGTTATCGAACGCGAATTCCGTCCTGGCATCGAAACCACCGAGCGCAACTACCGCTACAGCGGCTGGAAGAAAGCGGTGAAACGTGCCCTGGCGTGGGAAGAGCACGACGAGTAAACCTATATTCCCTCTCCCCTGGGAGAGGGTTAGGGTGAGGGGCTCCGACCGCACCGGTCCCTTCGCCCCTCCCCACTCTGTGATAAACTTCGTGCAATTCCTTTTGATTGTACGAGTACCTCATGAAACGTGAACTTGCTATCGAGTTTTCCCGCGTCACCGAAGCTGCCGCCCTCGCAGGCTACAAGTGGCTGGGCCGTGGCGACAAAAATACCGCAGACGGTGCAGCCGTCCACGCCATGCGCATTGTGCTTAATCAGGTCAATATCGATGGCACTATCGTCATTGGCGAAGGCGAAATCGACGAAGCGCCGATGCTCTATATAGGTGAAAAAGTCGGGACGGGCAAAGGCGATGCGGTGGATATCGCGGTCGACCCGATTGAAGGCACGCGCATGACGGCGATGGGCCAGGCCAACGCGCTGGCGGTACTGGCGGTGGGCGATAAGGGCTGCTTCCTCAACGCGCCCGATATGTACATGGAAAAACTGATCGTCGGTCCTGGCGCTAAAGGCGCTATCGACCTTAGCCTGCCGCTGGACGCCAACCTGCGCAATATCGCCGCGGCGCTGGGTAAAGCGCTCAGCGAACTCACCGTGACCATTCTGGCGAAACCGCGCCACGACGCCACCATTGCGTACCTGCAAGCGCTCGGCGTACGCGTGTTTGCTATTCCGGATGGCGACGTTGCCGCCTCTATTCTGACCTGCATGCCTGACAGCGAAGTCGACGTGCTTTACGGCATCGGCGGCGCGCCGGAGGGTGTGGTCTCTGCGGCAGTGATCCGCGCGCTGGACGGCGATATGCAGGCGCGTTTACTGCCACGCCATGAGGTCAAAGGCGACAGCGACGAGAACCTTCGCATTGGTGCAGACGAACTGGCGCGCTGCGCGGCGATGGGCATCGAGGCCAATAAAGTGCTCGCGCTGAACGAGATGGCCCGCAGCGATAACGTGGTCTTCTCCGCAACCGGCATCACCAAAGGCGATCTGCTGGACGGCATCACCCGCAAGGGCAACATGGCCACCACTGAAACCCTGCTGATCCGTGGTAAATCCCGCACCATTCGCCGCATTAAGTCCATTCATTATCTCGATCGTAAAGATCCGGACGTACAGACGCACATTCTGTAAAACCGTTTGATCGATAGAGCTTTCCGGCCCGAATGGGCTGGAAATGTTTCCCGCAAGTACGGAAGATAGAAGAGAGAAACAGCACAGGAGAAGATCATGGCGGACTGGGTAACAGGTAAAGTCACAAAGGTACAGTTCTGGACCGATGCGCTATTTAGCCTCACGCTGCACGCTCCCGTTCATCCGTTTACTGCCGGGCAGTTTGCCAAGCTCGGGTTGGATATCGACGGTGAACGCGTACAGCGCGCCTACTCTTACGTTAATGCGCCTGATAACCCGGACCTTGAGTTCTATCTGGTCACCGTCCCGGACGGTAAGCTCAGCCCACGCCTCGCCGCGCTGAAGCCGGGCGATGAAGTGCAGATTGTCTCCGGCGCGGCGGGGTTCTTCGTGCTGGATGAAATCCCCGACTGTGACACGCTCTGGATGCTGGCGACCGGCACGGCCATTGGCCCGTATCTTTCCATTCTGCAATACGGCAAAGATCTGGAGCGCTTTAAAAATATCGTGCTGGTTCACGCCGCGCGCTACGCCGCAGACCTGAGCTATTTGCCGCAGATGCAGGCGCTGGAACAGCGATATGGCGGGAAGTTAAAAATTCAGACGGTGGTCAGCCGCGAAACCGCAGCCGGCTCGTTAACCGGTCGCGTTCCGGCGTTGATTGAAAGCGGCGCGCTGGAAGAAGCGGTGGGTTTACCGATGAATACCGAAACCAGCCATGTGATGCTGTGCGGTAACCCGCAGATGGTACGCGATACGCAGCAGTTGCTGAAGGATACCCGGCAGATGACGAAGCACCTTCGCCGCCGGCCGGGCCACATGACCGCCGAACACTACTGGTGATCAGCGGTACTTCACCTCAAGGGTATCTTTTCCATATTTGTTCTCGCTCTGGGTGCCGATAAACGCGCCCAGTTCGACAACCATCATTACAAAGATAACCGTCGGCAGCAGTCTGCCCACCACCCATGGGAGGATTGAGGGCAGCATTGACCAGTTCCCCGCCACCAGCATCCACGCCAGAATAATCAGGAAAGCCCATGCGCCGGAGCGGCCACGATCGTGCAGACGTTTCACCACTACGGCGGCGGTTGGCCACAGTAAACAGACCAGCGCAAATGCCGCCGTTTGCGTGCTCAGCCATGCGTTGTAGGCAACAAAAAACAGAAGCAGCATGGCGACAACCCACGTTGCAATCCAGATCCAGAAGTCACGGCGTCCAATACGCCCTTTGAATGAAAACAGCCACTGCTGTATGGTCATGTAAGGTTCCTTATTATTGTTTAGCCCGCATTTTACCCTGGAGTTGTGACCTTTTGACAAGCCGACCAGATATCGTTTTAATCATGGGCAATGACGGCCAGGGGCAATGTTGATGAAAAGTTCGGCACACTCTCTTTATTTGTGTTTAGCGATGCTGAGCGCCAGTTTTTCCCTGTATGCCGCGGAAACGGCTTCCCCGGTCACCGCCCCCTATCTTCTGGCGGGCGCCCCCTCTTTCGATCAATCTATCAGCCAGTTCCGCGAAGCCTTCAACAAAGAAAACCCCTCACTTCCGCTGGGAGAGTTCCGTGCGATTGACAGCGCCCGCGATACGCCGACCCTGACCCGCGCGGCCAGCAAAATTAACGAGAATCTGTATGCCTCTACCGCCCTTGAGCGCGGAACGTTAAAAATCAAAAGTATGCAGATCACCTGGCTGCCGATTCAGGGGCCAGAGCAGAAAGCGGCGAAAGCGAAAGCGCTGGAGTACATGAGCGCTATTCTGCGCGCCTTTACCCCCACCTTCACGAAAGCGCAAAGCCAGCAAAAGCTGCAAAAACTGCTTACCGCCGGGAAAAACAAACGCTATTACGCCGATACGGAAGGTGCCGTTCGCTATGTCGTCGCAGATAACGGCGAAAAGGGGCTGACCTTCGCGGTTGAACCGATTAAGCTGGCCCTATCAGACGCACTCGAGGGGGCGAATTAATGACAAAAAGCAAAGCCTTTCGAGGGAAAATCTCTATACTGATTCACAGACCATGCTGCCCGACAGGGCGGCCATATTCCTTAATTCGCTTATTGAGCGTGGAGAATTGAAATGCGACATCCTTTAGTGATGGGTAACTGGAAACTGAACGGCAGCCGCCATATGGTAAACGAACTGGTTGCTAACCTGCGTAAAGAGCTGGCTGGCGTGACCGGCTGCGCGGTTGCTATCGCTCCGCCGGATATGTACCTGGATCTGGCTAAACGTGCCGCTGACGGCAGCCACATCATTCTGGGCGCGCAGAACGTTGACGTTAACCTGTCTGGCGCGTTCACCGGTGAAACCTCCGCTGAAATGCTGAAAGATATCGGCGCGAAATACATCATCATCGGCCACTCCGAGCGTCGCACCTATCACAAAGAATCCGATGAGTTCATCGCGAAGAAATTCGCTGTGCTGAAAGAGCAGGGTCTGATCCCGGTTCTGTGCATCGGTGAAACCGAAGCAGAAAACGAAGCAGGCAAAACCGAAGAAGTGTGCGCACGTCAGATCGACGCTGTGCTGAAAACCCAGGGCGCGGCAGCGTTCGAAGGCGCGGTTATCGCTTACGAGCCAGTCTGGGCGATCGGTACCGGCAAATCTGCAACTCCTGCGCAGGCTCAGGCGGTGCACAAGTTCATCCGTGACCACATTGCAAAAGCAGACGCGAAAGTGGCTGAGCAGGTCATCATCCAGTACGGCGGTTCCGTTAACGCATCAAACGCAGCTGAGCTGTTCACCCAGCCAGACATCGATGGCGCACTGGTTGGTGGCGCATCCCTGAAAGCAGACGCTTTCGCGGTGATCGTTAAAGCGGCAGAAGCGGCTAAGCAGGCGTAATTGCCTTTGTGGCGGGTGGCGCTTCGCTAACCCGCCCTACAAACGACCTAACACGCTAAACCACAAATAATCCAGCGGCAGCAGCACCAGATACGTCGCAATCGCCAGCGCCAGACAAAGCAGCATCCCCGCCTTCGCAGGCACTTTCCCTAAGCCCATCGCCACTACAATCGGCGACGCCTGATACGGCAGCAGCGGCGTGGAATACCCCAGCACCTGAATCATGATCACCGACAGCAGCGGGAAGCCGGTCGCGTCCGAGAAGCTCTGCGCCAGCGTGGTGTACAGCGCAGGAACGCCGTTGGCGGTCATAATGAAGTTGAGCGCCGTGGTGATCCCCGTCAGCGCCAGGAAGCTGGTAAACGGGCGGTCTGCATCCAGCGGCATGATATGGAGCAACGCCTCGCCTACGGCCGCACCGATACCGGTCTGCGTCACCGTAATGGCCAGCCCGAGTATACCCGCGACGTAAATACAGGTGCGCATATTCACCCCCGCCGAGAACTCCTCCCCGGTGATAAAACCGATGCGCGGCAGCATAACGATGACCGAGGCCGCCAGCCCCGTCCACGCTGGCCCAACGCCGTGCCAGCTCTCCGTCACCCACATCGTCAACACCACCGCCAGCAGCCAGGCGAGTCGTTTTTCGTCACGCCCCATCGGTTCCGATGGCGTGAGATCCTTCGCCGGTTTCGGGTTGCCGGGGAACAGCCAGCAGATCAGGCCAATCAGAATCAGGCCTTTGAGAATACCCAGCACCGGGGTGTGCAGCAGCAGATACGGGACATAGTTGAGGTGGATACCGTATGAGCCTTCCGCCGCGCCGCTCATCACCAGGTTGGGCACGTTGGCGGGCAAAATAGTGGCCGAGAGCTGGAAGGTGCCAAACCCGACCGCCAGCGCCAGGCCAAATCAGGCCCGCGAGCCATCAGGAATGCCGGCCCGCTTCGCCATCGCGGCGACAATCGGCATCAGCAGCGCAATACGTCCCATGTTCGACGGCATCACGAATGCCAGGGCATAGCTCAGCAGCACAACGCTCGCCACCATCAGCACCCAGGAGTCGGTAAGCTTTGCCGACAGCGCCCGGGCGGCCCTGTCCGCCAGGCCGGTTTTCCGAATCGCCACGCCCAGCACAAAGCCGCTGAACACCAGCCAGAAGGCAGACGAGGCGAAGCCGCCGAAGATCACTTCCGGCGGGGCGATTCTGGCGGTCATCGCCGCCGTGAAAAACAGCAGCGCGGTGATAAATTCCGGCAACAGCGACGTCGCCCACAGCACGATGGTGACGCCGACGATCAGCGAGGGAAGCAGCAGAGGATGCGTTAACCAGAGCGACATACCTGTCTCCTGTAGAATTTTTCAGCAAGTCTACGGCGACAGGCAGGGCAAGTAAACGCTATTTATGGTGGGGTCACTTCAGGATATCGCATTGATGATCCTGCAATTCCTCAGCCGACGCGCGGTTAAAGGTAAGCAGGTTACGCTCTGTCGCCAGCAATACAAACGAGCCGTCCGACTGCTGTGCCATCGCCAGCGCGAAGCGTCCCATATGATCGCGGGCTTCCGGCAGCTCTTCCGCCAGCATCATAAACGGGCTGCGCTGCACCAGTTCGTTCTCCGTCACCCGACGGGCAAGGTATTCATGCCCTTCCAGCCCGCCCGGAAGCGGTAACCACTGGGTGCTGATTTGCCCCTGCGACGCGTTCAGCTTCTCGCGCACGTCTGGGCGCAGACAGGAGATGTGGATATGAAAATGGTTTTGCGTGCGCCCGGTCGGGGAGTTGATGGTCAGCGAAACGGCGCTGTCAGGCACGTCGGCCCCCCGTTTCATACTCATAAAATGGCGAGACTGCCATGCCAGCCAGAAGAAATTCGGTGTCTGCGGCTCAGTCAGCAGCGGGCTTTCGGTGCCGTTGATACGGTACGTGGGCATCAGCAGGTATTGCAGCGGCCCGTTGCGGTCCTTGAACACCACGTAGCCCGCATCTGGCTTCACCTGCGCACACGGTGCCGGGTTACGGTTATGCAGCTGGTTGGGCACACACTGGTCGAGAACGATATGACGCAACGCATTCGGATTACCCGCTTTCATCCAGTACACGCCGCCTGCGGCAAGGACGATAACGATCAGAATCAGTAAGATAATTTTTTTCACAACGCGTTCCCTGTTTTCAATAGAGGCAAAAGAGTAACGCAAAATGATGACCAAATAAAAAACCCGGCGGATTTCTCACACCGGGTTACCGTGTCGTTCTTTGTAAAACGCTTAGCGCTTGCTGATCTGGTCGAAGGTGCCGCCGTTAGAGAAGTGCTCTTTCTGCGCTTTGGTCCAGCCGCCAAACACATCATCAATAGTGAACAGCTTCAGTTTCGGGAAGGCGTTTTCGTATTTCTTCGCGACGGCCTCATCGCGTGGGCGGTAGAAGTTTTTCGCCGCAATTTCCTGCCCTTCAGGTGAGTAGAGGTACTTCAGGTAGGCTTCCGCCACCGCTTTGGTGCCCTTCTTATCAACAACCTTATCGACGACGGAGACGGTCGGCTCAGCCAGGATCGATTCGCTCGGGGTCACGATCTCGAACTTGTCTTTACCCAGCTCGTTGGTCGCCAGCAGGGCTTCGTTTTCCCAGGCGATCAGCACGTCGCCAATGCCGCGTTCGACGAAGGTGTTGGTTGCGCCGCGCGCGCCGGAGTCCAGCACCTCGACGTTTTTAAACAGTGCTTTGACGAAGTCCTGTGCTTTGGCCTGATCGCCGTTGTTGTGGTGCAGCGCGTAGCCCCAGGCTGCCAGATAGTTCCAGCGTGCGCCGCCGGAGCTTTTTGGGTTCGGGGTAATGACAGACACGCCTGGCTTAATCAGGTCGTTCCAGTCCTTAATCTGTTTCGGGTTGCCTTTACGCACCAGGAAGACGATGGTCGAGGTGTATGGCGCAGAGTTGTCCGGCAGGCGCTTGATCCAGTTTTTGTCGATACGGCCACGCTCCGCGATCGCGTCCACGTCATAAGCCAGCGCCAGGGTAACCACATCGGCTTCAATACCGTTGATCACCGATGTCGCCTGCTTACCGGAACCGCCGTGAGACTGGCGAACCACCACGTTATCGCCGGTTTCCTGTTTCCAGTGCGCCGCGAAAGCTTTGTTGTACTGGTCGTATAGTTCACGCGTCGGATCGTACGACACGTTCAGTAACTGAATGTCCTTTGCCAGAACGCTGGTCGATGCCAGCAATAATGTTAACCCCACGCCCCATTTATTCATCGCCCAGCTCTCTTGTATAGTGTTTTGATGAATGCAGCGTGCCAGAAAGCTAACCGATGATTAAAGAATAAAAAAAGATTGGCTATAACGTACAGGAATAAAAAAAGTGAATGAGCGGCCTGATGCCCTCACCCCAACCCTCTCCCACGGGAGAGGGAGCAACCATAAAAAACGGTAACCCAAGGGTTACCGTTTTGCATTTACCTTGCCGCCACCGGGCAACAGAGCCAATCAGTACAGTTTTTTCGCGCAGTCCAGCCAGTCACCTTTGAACGGACGCTTCATGTTTTCAATGGCGTCGATGATGTCATGGTGAACCAGTTTCTCGTTCTGAATACCGACGCAGCGGCCGCCGTGGCCCTGAAGCAGTAGCTCGATCGCGTACGCGCCCATGCGGGACGCCAGGATACGGTCGTACGGGCCTGGGGAACCACCACGCTGAATGTGACCCAGAACGGTCGCGCGGGTTTCGCGTTTGGTTTCGGTTTCGATGTACTTCGCCAGCTCGTCAACGTCACAGATGTGCTCGGTGATAGCAACGATGGCGTGTTTCTTACCTTTCGCGATACCGGCTTTGATTTCAGCGACCAGATCTTCACGGCTGAATTCCACTTCCGGCACCACCACGAACTCACAGCCACCGGCAATTGCCGCCGCCAGAGTCAGGTCACCGCAGTAACGGCCCATCACTTCAACAATAGAAATACGCTGGTGTGAGGAAGAGGTGTCACGCAGGCGGTCAATCGCTTCCACAACGGTACCCAGCGCGGTGAAGTAACCGATGGTGTAGTCGGTGCCTTTGATGTCGTTGTCGATGGTGCCAGGCAGGCCGATGCACGGGAAGCCCATTTCAGTCAGACGTTTTGCACCCATGTACGAGCCGTCGCCGCCGATAACCACCAGCGCATCCAGACCCCGTTTTTTCATGTTTTCGATAGCCACTTCACGGATGTGTTCGTCACGGAATTCCGGGAAGCGCGCAGAACCGAGGAAAGTACCGCCACGGTTGATCATGTCAGACACGCTGTAGCGGTCGAGCTGAACCATGCGGTCTTCATACAGACCCAGGTAACCGTCATAGATACCAAAAACTTCCAGACCTTCCGTCAGCGCTGCACGGACAACCCCACGGATTGCCGCGTTCATGCCCGGCGCATCACCGCCGCTTGTCAACACACCGATTTTCTTAATCATGACTACCTCTGAACTTAGGAATGCAAAATTGAAATCTGCTGCCGGAAGAAACTGTTCAACCGTCGAATACTGCAAATAGTATATCAATCCCTTCCAGCTGAATTGATTCAGGTCAGGCCATATGGTGGTAATTTATCCACAAAATGCTGCTCTGGCTCACTTTTTTACAACGAATTACGAAAGCTCAAAACGCCCTGGGTACGACAGAGCACG
Organism: Enterobacter cloacae complex sp. 302F9; assembly: GCF_050030335.1. Classification (NCBI taxonomy): domain Bacteria; kingdom Pseudomonadati; phylum Pseudomonadota; class Gammaproteobacteria; order Enterobacterales; family Enterobacteriaceae; genus Enterobacter; species Enterobacter cloacae complex sp. 302F9. Next base: position 4,684,704 of record NZ_JBLGUC010000001.1, read on the forward strand.
GATCCTGATGAATAATGACGTCTGACCCAGGGAAACGCTGCAAAATCGCCTGCTCCACCTGTTCAGCGACCATATGCGCCTGAACCAGTGGCAGGTTGTCTTCCATTTCCAAATGAATCTGAATAAAGCGGGTCGGCCCTGACTGCCGCGTACGAAGATCGTGAGCACCACTGACGCCAGGCCAGTTGGTCACGATGGCATAAATTTCATCACGTTCTGCATCCGGAAGCGCACGGTCAAGAAGCGACTGTACCGCTTCATACCCCATCCGCAAGGCGCTGTATAAAATATAGATTCCTATCCCTAACGCAAACAACGCATCGGCCCGATGCCAGCCATACCAGGCCAGACCAAGCGCAATAAGAATAGCCCCATTCATCATAACATCAGACTGATAATGAAGCATATCGGCCCGTACAGCCTGGCTTTGTGTTTTGCGTACAACCCAGCGCTGGAACGTTACAAGAACAAGTGTGCTTATAAGTGCAACTACCGTTACGACCACGCCAACGCCCGGATCGTTCATCGGAGAAGGCGAAATAAGATGCTGAATACCGGTCAAAAACAGGAAAAGCGCAGAGCCCGAAATAAACATGCTTTGTGCCAGCGCGGCCAGCGATTCCGCTTTGCCGTGGCCAAACGTATGCTCTTCATCCGCCGGTTGCAGCGAGTAGCGCACCACCAGCAGGTTGGTCAGCGAGGCGGCAATATCCACCAGTGAATCCACCAGTGCCGCCAGAATACTGACCGACCCGGTGTAGCACCACGCGAAAATTTTAATGATCAGCAAACACGACGCCATCACCGTCGCGGCTATTGCGGCCCGGCTTACCAGCCGTCCATAGGATTGATTCATAAACACTCCTGTCATGCCATGGCGCTAGTATAACGGATGGTGGTGGAGTGAAAGGATGAATAAAGCGTTAACAAACCTGAACAATGGGCAAAAAAAACCCCCACATCATGTGGGGGAAGACAGGGATGGTGTCTATGGCAAGGAAAACAGGGTTTACTGGTTACTACGGGTACTGCTATTGCTACTGAAAAGCGTCATATCTGAGCTTCGCTGCATCCGTGCAACCTCACGCAACTGATTCATACGTTGCTGATGTTTGGTATTCAAAACCGCTTGCTGCTCGGGCGTTAGCAGGTGGAACATCTGGTTGCGAACCTTCGCCATCTCTACCTGACGGGCAACCTGTTCCTGCGCCATTTTTTCGGCCTGAGCGCGTACAGCGCTTTCGTCAAAATTTTCTGCGGTGACAAGGCGATGCATTGTCTCCATTTCGCTAACATTAACAGGGGGCTGGTCGTGTCTTGCCCTCTGCATCAGATCTCGCATCTGTTGACGCTGATGTTCGGTTAAACTTATGCCGTCAAACATATGGCTTTGGCTGCTGTGCTGCGTTGCGCCCTCTGCTGAGGAACCGTTATCGCTGATGATAGCTACAGCAGCCTGGCTAAACGCACTGAAGGCCAGCGTTGAGGCCATGACGGCAGCGGTAACTTTGCGCATCACTTGCTCCCAAAATCTTTCGTGTCGCGATTCAACGAGAGACAGTCTACGATTCAGGCTGCAAACATGCGTCAGGGGGTGTAAAACAACGTAAAGTCATGGATTAGATAGCCTTGATGTCGTAATTTCTGCCTCGGAGGTATTTAAACAATGAATAAAATCCTGTTAGTTGATGATGACCGAGAGCTCACATCTCTTTTAAAGGAGTTGCTCGACATGGAAGGTTTCAACGTCCTGGTTGCCCATGATGGCGAGCAGGCGCTGAGTCTCCTTGACGACAGCATCGATTTACTTTTGCTCGACGTCATGATGCCGAAGAAAAACGGTATTGATACGTTGAAAGAGCTTCGCCAGACACACCAGACCCCCGTCATTATGCTGACCGCACGCGGCAGCGAGCTTGACCGCGTACTCGGCCTTGAGCTGGGTGCGGATGACTATTTACCTAAGCCGTTCAACGACCGTGAACTGGTGGCCCGTATTCGCGCGATCCTGCGCCGCTCTCACTGGAGCGAGCAGCAGCAGAATACCGACAACAGCTCACCTACGCTGGAAGTGGACTCCCTGAGCCTGAACCCGGGCCGCCAGGAAGCGAGCTTCGACGGTGAAACGCTGGAGCTAACCGGCACCGAGTTCACCCTGCTGTATCTGCTGGCGCAGCATCTCGGCCAGGTGGTGTCGCGTGAACACTTAAGCCAGGAAGTGCTGGGCAAACGCCTCACCCCGTTTGACCGCGCCATCGATATGCATATCTCGAACCTGCGCCGTAAGCTGCCGGAGCGTAAAGACGGTCATCCCTGGTTTAAAACCCTGCGTGGTCGCGGTTATCTGATGGTTTCCGCTTCATGATAGGCAGCTTAACCGCCCGCATCTTCGCCATCTTCTGGCTGACGCTGGCACTGGTTTTAATGCTCGTTTTGATGTTGCCAAAACTCGACTCACGCCAGATGACGGAGCTGCTCGACAGCGAGCAACGTCAGGGCGTGATGATCGAGCAGCACGTGGAAGCGGAGCTGGCAAACGATCCGCCGAACGATTTAATGTGGTGGCGCAGGCTGTTTCGCGCTATCGACAAGTGGGCGCCCCCCGGACAACGTCTTTTACTGGTCACCAGTGAAGGCCGCGTGATTGGGGCCGATCGCAATGAAATGCAGATTATCCGCAACTTTATTGGCCAGGCGGATAACGCCGATCACCCACAGAAAAAGAAATATGGTCGGGTAGAGATGGTCGGACCTTTCTCGGTGCGGGATGGGGAAGACAATTACCAGCTCTATCTGATTCGACCTGCGAGCAGTTCCCAGTCCGACTTCATCAACCTGCTGTTTGACCGTCCGCTTTTGCTGTTGATTGTCACGATGCTGGTCAGTTCCCCGCTGCTGTTATGGCTGGCGTGGAGCCTGGCGAAACCGGCGCGTAAGCTGAAAAATGCGGCGGACGAAGTGGCGCAGGGCAACCTGAGGCAGCATCCGGAGCTGGAATCCGGGCCGCAGGAGTTCCTGGCCGCCGGAACCAGTTTTAACCAGATGGTCTCTGCTCTTGACCGCATGATGACCGCGCAGCAACGCCTGCTGTCGGATATCTCCCACGAGCTGCGGACGCCGCTCACGCGCTTACAGCTGGGTACCGCCCTGCTGCGCCGCCGCAGCGGCGAGAGCAAAGAGCTGGAGCGTATTGAGACGGAAGCGCATCGCCTGGACAGCATGATCAACGATCTGCTGGTGATGTCGCGCAATCAGCAGAAAAACGCGCTGGTGAGCGAAACGGTGAAAGCCAATCACCTCTGGCATGAGGTGCTGGACAACGCGGCGTTCGAAGCGGAGCAGATGGGCAAATCGTTCACCGTCAACTTCCCGCCGGGCCCGTGGCCGCTCTACGGTAACCCCAACACGCTGGAAAGCGCGCTGGAGAATATCGTGCGTAACGCCCTGCGCTATTCGCACACGAAGATTGAAGTGGCGTTTTCGGTGGATAAAGACGGGATTACCGTCATTGTCGATGACGATGGTCCTGGCGTCAGCCCGGAAGATCGCGAGCAGATTTTCCGTCCGTTCTACCGCACCGACGAGGCGCGCGACCGTGAATCTGGTGGTACGGGGCTAGGTCTGGCGATTGTTGAAACCGCCATGCAACAGCACCGTGGCTGGGTGAAAGCCGATGACAGCCCGCTGGGCGGGCTGAGGTTAACGCTATGGCTGCCGCTGTATAAGCGTTCGTAACCGTATGTGCCGGGTGGCGGCTTCGCCTTACCCGGCCTACTTTCTACGGAACCTCTTTCCCCCACAATCTCCGCGAACTGCTCTCGATCTTGCCGCTTAACCGCCGCTTCTGCATCGTTCTGGTCCAGCTGGTGGATAATCCCGCCGCTGACAGCAGGCGGTGATACTGCTCGTCATCAAACGGCATATGCCAGGCAATTGCGCAGGCCTCGTATACCGACACCTCACTCAAGCGCGAAGCCAGCTCAAGCGGCGCATCCGCCGAAACCTGTCCCGCCTGCACAACGCGATACAGCCAGCCGGTTTTACCCGCGTTTTGCAGCTGGGCCGACATATCCTGAAGCCGAAATGGTAATTAAGCTTAAAGCACGGTGAGCGCGGCTGGGTGACCTGAATCAAAGCATCGCCCCAGCGGTAAATATCGCCGATAAAGACGTTCTTCTCCGTCAGCCCCTCCGTTGAGAGATTTTCGCCAAACGCGGGGGCGACGAAGAGGTCCGCCTGTTCAGGAAATTCGGCTTTCCAGTGCTGATAGTGCTCGCGCGGATAGTGGCACAGCGCGCGATCGGGCCCGCCGTGGATTTTCTTTTCAGCCTGCTGGTCACCCGCAAGCCCGAGATCGGTCAACGTCAGCTCACCGTCGACCTGCACTTTGGCGATGGCGCTCGGGCGGCTGCCTTCGTACTCCCTTACCTTGCCTGTAAACACATTCACCGGGTAATGCATCTCCACTCCTTCAGATACAAAAAAAGCGAGTCATCAGACTCGCTTCTCACAGGCGTCAATGCAACCTTATTTTTTAGCGGCGAAACGCGCTGCTGCTTCGTCCCAGTTCACTACATCCCAGAAGGCTTTGATGTAGTCAGGGCGACGGTTCTGGAACTTCAGGTAGTAAGCGTGTTCCCACACGTCCAGACCCAGAATTGGGAAGCCGGATGCGCCAGAGATAGCTTCACCCATCAGCGGGGAGTCCTGGTTAGCGGTAGAAACGACCGCCAGTTTGTCACCTTTCAGGACCAGCCACGCCCAGCCAGAGCCGAAACGGGTTGCAGCGGCTTTTTCGAATTCCGCTTTGAAGTTGTCAACGGAACCGAAGTCACGCTCGATAGCCGCTTTCAGGTCGCCCTGAAGGGTGGTGCCGGTTTTCAGGCCTTTCCAGAACAGGCTGTGGTTAGCGTGACCGCCCGCGTTGTTGCGCAGCACGGTTTTCTTGTCTGCCGGCAGCTGGTCCAGTTTGGTGATCAGCTCTTCAACAGGCAGATTAGCGAACTCTGGCAGGCTTTCCAGCGCAGCATTCGCGTTGTTCACATAGGTCTGGTGGTGTTTAGTGTGATGGATTTCCATCGTCTGCTTGTCGAAATGCGGTTCCAGTGCGTCGTAGGCATACGGCAGGGATGGCAGTGTATAACTCATAATCCTCTCCATTATTGTCGGGCGGCACAGCTGTTAATGCCGCGTAAGCAGTTGGTTCATTATAGTTAATTAAATGATATTGAAAATGATTATCAATGCCGTAGTTTTTATAAGGTTATTAGATTTTTGATAAATGACAAAATTGTGAGTCTGCTCACGTGCTTAACGTGCTGATTGCCATCCTGAACAAAAGTGCGGCAACCTTCTGAAGGTTCCCAAACCGCCTCATTTTTACACTCATCAAGTCGGCGGGAAGCCTCCGGCTATAAAAACGATGAGGATGTAAAAATGAATCATGCGATTACGATGGGTATTTTCTGGCATTTGATAGGCGCGGCCAGTGCAGCCTGTTTCTATGCCCCGTTTAAAAAGGTGAAAGGCTGGTCATGGGAAACCATGTGGTCCGTTGGCGGCACCGTGTCCTGGCTGATTTTGCCGTGGACAATCAGCGCCATGCTGCTGCCCGATTTCTGGGGCTACTTCTCCTCCTTCAACGCCTCCACCCTGCTGCCGGTATTCCTGTTCGGCGCGATGTGGGGCATCGGTAATATCAACTACGGCCTCACCATGCGCTACCTAGGCATGTCGATGGGGATTGGCATCGCGATTGGCATTACGCTGATTGTTGGCACCCTGATGACGCCAATCCTCAACGGCCACTTCGACGTGCTGATCAACACTCAGGGCGGGCGAATGACGCTGCTGGGCGTGCTGGTGGCGGTGATCGGCGTGGGCATCGTCACCCGCGCAGGCCAGCTGAAAGAACGCAAGATGGGCATCAAAGCCGAAGAGTTCAACCTGAAGAAAGGGCTGCTGCTGGCGGTGATGTGCGGCGTCTTCTCGGCGGGCATGTCGTTCGCCATGAACGCCGCCAAACCGATGCACGACGCCGCTGCGGCGCTGGGCGTCGATCCGCTGTACGCTGCCCTGCCAAGCTACGTGGTGATCATGGGCGGCGGCGCGCTGGTAAACCTCGGCTTCTGCTTCATTCGTCTGGCAAAAGTGAAGAACCTGTCGGTAAAAGCCGACTTCTCGCTGGCAAAACCGCTTATCGTCACCAACGTCCTGCTCTCCGCCCTCGGCGGTCTGATGTGGTATCTGCAATTCTTCTTCTACGCCTGGGGTCACGCCAGTATTCCGGCGCAGTATGACTACATGAGCTGGATGCTGCACATGAGCTTCTACGTGCTGTGCGGCGGGCTGGTTGGGCTGGTGCTGAAAGAGTGGAACAATGCCGGGCGTCGTCCGGTTGGCGTGCTGAGCCTGGGCTGTGTGGTGATTATCATTGCGGCCAATATCGTCGGCCTCGGCATGGCGAACTGATTACGCTGCCTTTCGACTGCGATGACGCCACTGAACCGGCGTCATCCCCACCTCACGGTTAAACACCACCGAAAAGTAGTTACTGTCCTCAAAGCCGCAGCGCATCGCCACTTCACTCACCATCAGCTCCGTATGCTGTAACAGGTACTGGGCGTGGCAGATGCGCAGCTGGCGCAGATAGTGGTTGACCGTCATCCCCGTCTGGGTGCGGAACTGCTGGCGCAGCGCGCGCTCGCTGCACTGCTCCTGCTCGCAGAATTTTTCCAGCACGAAACTCTTGTTCAGACTGCCCGCAAGCCGGGTGATGAGCTTATCCAGCAGCGCTTCCTGCGTGGTGGCGGAGGGATTATCCGTGGCGTAACGATGGCGCTTCAGGGTCATCACCAGTTGGGCGAAAAGCAGCTCCGACATCTGGTTTGCCACCGGATCGCTCTTCTGGCTCTCCTGCTCCAGCTGGGAAATCGTCTGGCGCACCTGCGCCATGCCGTTGCTGCTTAAGCGCCAGTGCGGTTCGCCTCTGGCATCATGAAAACCGGGGATATTGCCCGCCCAGTCGACATTCAGTTTAAGCCTGTCGGGGCAGTAGATGACGTTCTGCAACACCAGATCGTTAACCGAGGCGTAGGAGTGTTTGTCTTCAGCGCGAATGTAAAACAGGTCTCCGCGCGTGATGCGGTAGGGACGGTCGTTGAGGACGTGCAGGCCGTTGCCCCGCCACACCAGCACCAGCTCGCAAAACTCGTGGGTGTGCTCGGCAAAGACGTTTTGCGGGTAGCGGTCGGCCACCGCGACGGCCTGACTCGCGGAGGCAAAAAATCATCTTTGCGAAGAATGAGCTGAGCAGCCACACCATAACCTCTACGGCGAATAACCGGACATTATTAGCCTTTTTGCAGCAAAAAAACGGTGACTGCCCTCGCGTTACTGAAGCAACGCGTCTTTCCCCTGACGAATATCGCGCGGCGACCAGTTAAACTCCCGGCGAAAAAGCGTCGAAAAGTGGTTACTGTCGCCGAATCCGCAGCGATAGGCGATATCGGTGACGCTTTCATCGGTATGACGTAAAAGGTGCCGCGCTTTGATCAGGCGCAGACGGTTGAGGTAGCGCTGCGGCGTCAGCCCGGTATGCTGCTTGAGCTGACGATGCAGCGTGCGCAGCGAGAGCGAAAAGTCATCCGCCAGCGTTTCCCAGCAGACATCTTCGGCAAAATGATCTTCCAGCCAGGCCATCAGCTGATTCAGGCGCGCGTCGTTATTTTCCAGCCCTTCCACCAGGCTGCTGCGCCGCAGCAGCACCAGTAGTTGCATAAACAGCAGCTCGCGGGTGGCAATGGCGTGCGTCTCCTGTCCATCCTCGCTCTGCTCCATCTGGCTCACCAGCTGACGCACCTGCTGCAACGTGGACTGATTCACCCGCCAGTGCGAGGGGTAGTGACCGTCCTTCTCCTGCGGCAACAGCTGATTCAGCCCGGAGAGAAACTGGAACGCATCCGGAGAACGATAGAGCACATTGGTCAGGCAAAGGTTGTCGGTATGTTCATACAGGTGCCTGTCGTGATCGCGCACGAAGCACACCGTACCGCCGCTGATGGTATACGGCTGACCGTTAAACACGTGGATGCCCGTTCCGTGCTCAACAATCACAATTTCATGAAAATCATGATGATGCTCCGGGAACGCAGCCTGAGGCAGCCGTGGCTCAATCGCGACCGGCGAAGCCCCCGAAGGAAAAAAATCGACGCTGTGCAGTACGGTCATAACGGCCCCCACCAATGAGAAAAGTTCTCAAAATAGTAATTAAGGCCTTCCACGCTCACCTTAAATTTTTGACAGCAAACCGCGCAAAAGCTGTCGGTTTTTCAAGAAACAGGCGGAAAGATCAGGAAATGCGGTCAGCGTCACACTGCCTGCAAACCCCGCCATTACTGGAAACTGTGAACTCCCTCACGTTCATCTTTGCTTTCTTGCCAGCGCGAGATTTGGGCTGTCAGTGGCGAGAAGGTGGCTATTTCTTCCCTTTCTTACACTCCTCGCTAATGACTTAAGAAAGGACCCGACCATGACTTTTCGCCATTGTGTGGCTGTCGATTTAGGCGCATCAAGCGGCCGTGTAATGCTCGCCACCTGGGACTGCGACCTGCACACCCTTACGCTTCGCGAAATGCACCGTTTCGCCAATTGTCTGCAAAAACAGGACGGTTTTGTTACCTGGGATATCGACGCCCTGGAAGCAGAGATCCGCACCGGACTTCACAACGTCTGCGAAGACGGTATTCGCATCGACAGTATCGGCATTGATACCTGGGGTGTGGATTACGTACTGCTGGACAGTCACGGCGAACGCGTCGGCCTGCCCGTCTCCTACCGCGACAGCCGCACCGATGGGCTAATGGCGCACGCCATCGCCCAGCTTGGCAAGGAGAACATCTATGGTCGCAGCGGCATTCAGTTTCTGCCGTTTAACACGCTGTATCAGCTGCGCGCGCTGGTTGAGCAACAGCCAGAGCTGGTCGAAAAGGTGGCGCATGCGCTGCTGATCCCGGACTACTTAAGCTACCGTCTGACAGGCAACATGAACTGGGAATACACCAACGCCACCACCTCGCAGCTGGTTAACATCAACACCGATAACTGGGATGAACATCTGCTGGCCTGGACGGGCGCCTCGCCGTCCTGGTTCGGCGCGCCAACCCATCCGGGCAATGTGATCGGCCACTGGCTTTGCCCGCAGGGGAATGAAATCCCTGTTGTCGCCGTCGCCAGTCACGACACCGCGAGCGCGGTCATTGCCTCGCCGCTCGCCGGCAGAGACGCGGCGTACCTCTCTTCCGGCACCTGGTCGCTGATGGGCTTTGAGAGCAAAACACCCTACACCAGCGATGCCGCACTGGCGGCGAACATCACTAACGAAGGTGGCGCCGAAGGGCGCTACCGGGTGCTGAAGAACATCATGGGCCTGTGGCTTCTCCAGCGGGTGCTGAAAGAGCAGAACATCAACGACCTGCCCGCGCTTATCGCGGAAACCGAAACGCTGAAGGCCTGCACCTTCCTGATTAACCCGAACGACGACCGCTTTATCAATCCGGCGCACATGAGCGCTGAAATCCAGGCCGCCTGTTTTGAAGCGGGGCAGCCGGTACCTTCCCGCCCCGCCGAGCTGGCGCGCTGCATTTTTGACAGTCTCGCCCTGCTCTATGCCGACATCCTGAGCGAGCTGGCTGACCTTCGCGGCAAACCGTTCACGCAGCTGCATATCGTGGGCGGCGGCTGCCAGAACCAGCTGCTGAACCAGCTCTGCGCGGATGCCTGCGGCATTACCGTGGTGGCAGGTCCGATTGAAGCCTCCACGCTCGGCAATATCGGCATTCAGCTGATGACCCTGGACGAACTGTCCAACGTTGACGATTTCCGTTCGGTGGTGACGGCGAATAACAGCCTGACCACCTTCACCCCCCATCCCTGCCATGAAATTGCCCGCTACCGGGCGCAGTTTCAGCAAAAACGACTGACTAAGGAGCTTTGCGCATGACCACTCAACTTGAACAAGCCTGGGACCTGGCTAAACAGCGTTTCGCCGCCGTCGGCGTGGATGTCGAAGAGGCGCTGCGCCAGCTCGACCGTCTGCCCGTCTCCATGCACTGCTGGCAGGGTGATGACGTCGCCGGTTTCGAGAACCCGGGCGGTTCCCTGACGGGGGGGATTCAGGCCACGGGTAACTATCCGGGCAAAGCGCGCAACGCCACCGAACTGCGTGCGGATCTGGAGCTGGCGCTGAGCCTGATCCCCGGGCCAAAGCGCCTGAATCTGCACGCCATTTATCTCGAATCCGACGAGCCGGTGGCGCGTAATGAAATCAAACCGGAGCACTTTACGAACTGGGTGACGTGGGCGAAAGCCAACAAGCTGGGCCTGGACTTTAACCCCTCCTGCTTCTCGCACCCGCTGAGCGCGGACGGCTTTACCCTTGCGCACGCCAACGACGAAATCCGCCAGTTCTGGATCGACCATGTCAAAGCCAGCCGCCGCGTTTCTGCGTATTTCGGCGAGCAGCTTGGCACGCCGTCGGTGATGAACATCTGGATCCCGGACGGCATGAAGGATATCACCGTAGACCGACTGGCCCCGCGCCAGCGCCTGCTGGCCGCGCTGGATGAAGCCATCAGCGAGAAGCTGGACCCGGCGCACCACATCGATGCCGTCGAGAGCAAGCTGTTCGGCATTGGCGCCGAGAGCTACACCGTCGGCTCGAACGAGTTCTACATGGGGTACGCCACCAGCCGCCAGACCGCGTTGTGCCTGGATGCCGGTCACTTCCATCCGACCGAGGTGATCTCCGACAAAATCTCCGCTGCCATGCTCTACGTGCCGCGCCTGCTGCTGCACGTCAGCCGCCCGGTGCGCTGGGACAGCGACCACGTGGTGCTGCTGGATGACGAAACCCAGGCGATTGCCAGCGAAATCATCCGCCACGATCTGTTCGACCGCGTACACATTGGCCTCGACTTCTTCGACGCTTCCATCAACCGCATCGCGGCGTGGGTTATCGGCACCCGCAACATGAAGAAAGCCCTGCTGCGCGCGCTGCTGGAACCTGTCGCCGCCCTGAAACAGCTGGAAGAAAACGGCGACTACACCGCGCGCCTGGCGCTGCTGGAAGAGCAGAAATCCCTGCCGTGGCAGGCGGTGTGGGAGATGTACTGCCAGCGTCACGATGCGCCTGCGGGCAGCCAGTGGCTGGACAACGTGCGGGCATATGAGAAAGACGTTCTTGCCGCTCGTCAGTAAAAAACATTGCCCGGCGGCGCGTTGCTTGCCGGGCCTACAGGTAAAAGTAGGCCGGGTAAGCGCAGCGCCACCCGGCATTTTCAAAGGAAACACAGTATGCAGACCATCACCACCTCCTGGTTCGTCCAGGGCATGATCAAAGCCACCTCCGACGCCTGGCTGAAGGGCTGGGACGAGCGCAACGGCGGCAACCTGACGCTACGCCTGGACGACGCGGATATCGAGCCATTTGCCGCCGATTTCCACCAGAAGCCGCGCTATATCGCCCTGAGCCAGCCGATGCCGCTGCTCGCCAACACGCCGTTTATCGTCACCGGTTCCGGGAAGTTCTTCCGCAACGTTCAGCTCGACCCGCAGGCCAACCTCGGCGTAGTGAAAGTGGATAGCGACGGCGCGGGCTACCACATTCTGTGGGGGCTGACGGATGAGGCGGTGCCAACCTCTGAGCTGCCGGCGCACTTCCTCTCCCACTGCGAGCGCATCAAGGCGACCAATGGCAAGGACCGCGTGATCATGCACTGCCACGCCACCAACCTGATCGCCCTGACCTACGTGCTGGAAAATAATTCTGATTTCTTCACCCGCAAACTGTGGGAAGGCAGCACCGAGTGTCTGGTGGTGTTCCCGGACGGCGTCGGCATTCTGCCGTGGATGGTGCCGGGCACCGACGAAATCGGCCAGGCAACCGCGACGGACATGCAGAAACATTCACTGGTGCTGTGGCCGTTCCACGGCGTCTTCGGCAGCGGCCCGACGCTGGATGAAACCTTCGGCCTGATCGACACCGCCGAGAAATCCGCGGAAGTGCTGGTAAAGGTCTATTCCATGGGCGGCATGAAGCAGACCATCACCCGGGAAGAACTGATCGCCCTGGGTAAACGCTTTGGCGTCCCCCCCATGCAGTCGGCGTTAGATTTGTACCAATAACAACATCGCGCCCCGCTCACCGAGACGGGGCGAAAACCACCTGCAATCCCTACAACTAACTCAAGTCAGTGGAGTAAAAGCAATGAAAATAAAAGCAAGCTTGATCCTCACCGTTGCCGCTCTGGCGTTGTCCGGTTCCGCTTTAGCAGAAGTGAAAATCGCCCTGGTGGCGAAGTCCTTAGGGAATGGATTCTTCGAGGCAGCGAACGTCGGCGCGCAGGAGGCGGCCAAAGAGTTAGGCGATGTAAAAGTGATTTATACCGGCCCGACCACCACCACGGCGGAAGCGCAGATCGAGGTGCTGAACGGGCTGATCGCCCAGGGCGTTGATGCGATCGCGATTTCCGCGAACGATCCGGACGCCGTCGTGCCGGTGCTGAAAAAAGCGATGCAGCGCGGCATCAAGGTTGTGTCGTGGGATTCCGGCGTGGCGAAAGCCGGGCGTCAGATCCACCTCAACCCGTCCAATAACGCCCTGATTGGCGAAACTAACGTCAAGCTCGCCGCCGATGCCCTGAAAGCGCTGAACGTGGAGAAAGGCGATGTGGCGGTGCTGAGCGCCACGCCAACCTCCACCAATCAGAACACCTGGATTGCAGAGATGAAAAAGGTGCTGCCGAAGTACCCGTCCGTCAATCTGGTGACCGTGGCCTACGGGGACGATCTCTCTGACAAGAGCTACCGCGAAGCTGTCGGCCTGCTGAAAACCTACCCGGAGCTGAAAGTGATTGTTTCGCCTTCTTCCGTTGGCATTGTGGCTGCCGCGCAGGCGGTGAAGGACCAGGGCAAGATTGGCAAAGTGTACGTCACCGGTTTAGGCCTGCCGTCTGAGATGGCGGGCGCGGTGAAGTCCGGCGCAAGCAAGAGCTTTGCCATCTGGAACCCGATTGACCTGGGCTATGCCGCAACCTACCTGGCGGATGACCTGGTGAAAGGCACCGCCACGAAAGGTGAGGCCAGCATGGGCAAGCTGGGCAAAGTGAAGCTGGATGCCGACGGCAACGGCGCGATGGCCGAGCCGTTCGTTTACGATGCCAGCAATATTGATAAGTTCTCAAAAATCTTTTGATCCTTTCCCCCCTCACCCTAGCCCTCTCCCAAAGGGAGAGGGAACGTTAACCCCCTCTCCCTTTGGGAGAGGGTCGGGGTGAGGGTGAACCAAACGGAGAACTATCATGACCCCATTGCTACAGCTTTCTGGCATCACCAAGGTGTTCCCCGGCGTGCGTGCTCTTGAGAACGTGCAGCTTGCGCTGTGGCCCGGCAAAGTGACGGCGCTTATCGGCGAAAACGGCGCGGGCAAGTCGACGCTGGTCAAAGTGATGACCGGCATATACCAGCCCGACGAGGGCGAAATTCTCTACAAGGCGATCCCCGTTCACCTTCCGACGCCGGAGTCGGCGCATAAAATGGGCATCACCGCCATTCACCAGGAAACCGTCCTGTTCGATGAACTCTCGGTCACCGAAAATATCTTTGTCGGTCAGTACCTTCACAAAGGCTTCCTGAAAAAGCTCGACTGGCCGGAAATGCACCGCCGGGCGCAGGCTATTCTCGCCCGCCTTGAGGTGCAAATCGACCCGCGCGCAACGCTGAAAACCCTGAGCATCGCCCAGCGTCACATGGTGGCGATTGCCCGCGCGCTGTCGTTTGAGGCGCAGGTGGTGATCCTCGATGAACCCACGGCGGCGCTGTCACAGCATGAAATCCTCGAGTTTTACCAGATTGTGGAGCGCTTAAAGCAGGAGGGAAAAGCCATCCTGTTTATCTCCCACAAGTTCGACGAGATTTTTGAGCTGGCCGATCACTACACCATTTTGCGCGACGGCGTATTCGTCGGTGCAGGGGCAATAAATGAGATCACCGAGGAGCGGATGGTGTCGATGATGGTCGGGCGCGCCATTACCCAAACCTTCCCGAAAATAGACTGCGAAAAAGGCGAGACGGTGCTGGAGGTGAAAAACCTCTGCCATCCAACCGAGTTTGCGCATATCTCGTTCTCCCTGCGTAAAGGGGAAATCCTCGGCTTTTACGGGCTGGTGGGTGCCGGGCGTACCGAGCTGATGCAGGCGCTTTCCGGCGTCACGCGACCGTCGTCCGGGGAAATTATCCTCAACGGACAGCCCCGGCGCTTCCGCCAGCCTGCGGATGCGATCAAAGCCGGTATCGTCTGCGTGCCGGAAGAAAGGCAGAAACAGGGGGCGATTATCGCCCTGCCGATTGCCCAGAACATCAGCCTGCCTCAGCTCAGCAGGCTCAATCCGAACGGCGTACTGCACGACGACCGCGAATGGAAGCTGGCAGACGAATACGCCAGGCGCCTGCAAGTGAAAGCCTTCAGCTGGAAGCAGGCGGTGGAGACCCTCTCTGGCGGCAACCAGCAAAAGGTGGTGATCGGCAAATGGCTGGCGACGCACCCTGACGTGATCATCCTCGATGAGCCAACAAAAGGCATCGATATCGGCTCAAAGGCAGCCGTGCATCAGTTTATGTCCGAGCTGGTCAGTCAGGGGCTGGCGGTGATTATGGTCTCGTCCGAACTGCCGGAAGTGATGGGCATGGCGGATCGCATTATCGTCATGCACGAGGGGCTGATGGTGGCCGAATACCAGGCGGGAGACGCGACGGCGGAAACCATCGTCAGCGCCGCCAGCGGTGCAAAACAGGAGGCGGCATAAATGCTTAGCTCACTCTTAAAACACCGCGAGGCGCTGCTTGGCGCGGTGATTGTCCTGATGGTCGTCGCCATTGGCAGCCGCGTGCCATCGTTTATCGCACCGGGCAACCTGGTGGAGATGTTTAACGACACCGCCATTCTGATCGTCCTCGCGCTCGGGCAGATGATGGTGCTGCTCACTAAAGGCATCGACCTGTCGATGGCGGCTAATCTGGCCCTGACCGGGATGATTGTCGCCCTGATTAATTTCCATTACCCGGACGTGCCCGTCTGGGCGCTGCTGATCCTTGCCAGCGCGCTTGGGCTGCTGATGGGCGCAATAAACGGCCTGCTGGTGTGGAAACTGGGCATTCCGGCGATTGTGGTGACGCTCGGCACCATGAGCATCTACCGCGGAATGATCTTTTTGCTCTCCGGCGGCGGCTGGGTGAACTCCAACCAGATGGGTGCAGACTTCCTCGGCCTGCCGCGTGCGTCAGTGCTGGGCCTGCCGGTGCTGAGCTGGTGCGCCATCGCCGTACTGCTGCTGGTGGGCTACTTCCTGCGCTACAGTCGCACCGGACGGGCGCTCTACACCGCCGGCGGGAACGCCACGGCAGCGTACTACACCGGGATCAACGCCGGGAAAATGCAGTTCATCAGCTTCTGCCTTTCCGGTCTGCTGGCCGGGTTCTGCGGCTACCTGTGGATATCACGCTTTGCCGTTGCGTATGTTGACGTCGCTAACGGTTTTGAATTGCAGGTGGTGGCAGCCTGTGTGATTGGCGGGATCAGCACCATGGGCGGCACCGGCCGCGTGCTCGGCTGTCTGTTCGGGGCGCTGTTCCTTGGCGTCATCAACAACGCCCTGCCGGTGATCGGCGTCTCCCCGTTCTGGCAGATGGCGATTTCCGGCTCGGTCATTGTCATCGCTGTGCTGCTGAACGAGCGCGGCAACAAGCGCAAAGGCAGGCTGATCCTGCGCGACGCGGCGCTGGCACGTCAGAAACTGGCGGTGAAACCATGAGCAAAATGATGACATCTGAAGAGTTCAAACCCACTTCTGCGCCGGGCATCTTCCAGCGCCTGCTGTGCTGGGAGGGCTTCCTGCTGGCGGTGACGCTGGCGGTGTTTGTGGTGAACGCGCTCGCCTCGCCCTACTTCCTCAATATCTGGAACCTCTCCGACGCGACGTTCAACTTCACGGAAAAAGCGATCATTGTGTTGCCGATGGCGATGCTGATTATCGCCCGGGAAATTGACCTGTCTGTGGCCTCCACCATCGCGCTCAGCTCCACGTTGATGGGCTTTTGCGCGGCAGCGGGCGTCGATACGCCACTGCTGGTGTGCGTGGGATTAGGCGTCGGGCTACTGTGCGGGCTGTTCAACGGTATTCTGGTGACGCGCTTTAACCTGTCGTCCATCGTCATCACCATCGGCACCATGAGCCTGTACCGCGGGATCACCTACATCCTGCTCGGGGACCAGGCGCTGAACAGCTACCCGGAGAGCTTCGCCTGGTTCGGCCAGGGCTACGTCTGGGGTGCGCTGTCGTTTGAGTTCGCGCTGTTTATCGTGCTGGCCGCTCTGTTTGCCTTTGTGCTGCACCGCACCAATTTTGGCCGCCGCACCTACGCCATCGGCAACAACCCGACCGGCGCGTGGTACTCCGGCATCAACGTGAAGCGCCACAACCTGATCCTGTTTGCGCTGGTAGGACTGATGTCCGGCCTGGCGTCGGTGCTACTCACCTCGCGTCTGGGCAGTACCCGCCCGACCATCGCGATGGGCTGGGAGCTGGCGGTGGTGACGATGGCGGTGCTCGGCGGCGTCAATATTCTCGGTGGGTCCGGCAGCATGGTGGGCGTGATTATCGCCGCCTTCCTGATGGGGCTGGTGACCTTCGGCCTGAGCCTGCTCAACGTGCCCGGCATTGTGATGTCGGTGATTATCGGCGCGATGCTGATCGTGGTGATTTCGCTGCCGATTATTACCCGCCGGGTGATGCAGCGAAGACGGATCTCATAGCCGGGTGGCACTGCGTTTACCCGGCCTACTTAACCGTAGGCCCGCGCAAGCGCAGCGCCGCCGGGCATAAAAATCACAGTAATTAAGGAGAATTATCATGAGCTTTATGTTGGCGCTCCCCAAAATCAGCCTGCACGGCGCGGGCGCGATCGGCGATATGGTCAATCTGGTGGCAAACAAACAGTGGGGAAAAGCGCTGATTGTCACCGACGGCCAGCTGGTGAAACTTGGCCTGCTCGACAGTTTGTTTTCCGCGCTCGACGCCCATCAGATGTCGTATCACCTGTTCGATGAGGTATTCCCGAATCCGACGGAAGCGCTGGTGCAAAAAGGCTATGCGGCATATCAGGATGCGGAGTGTGATTACCTGATTGCCTTTGGCGGCGGCAGCCCGATTGATACCGCCAAGGCAATCAAAATCCTCACCGCCAACCCAGGTCCGTCAACCGATTACTCCGGCGTCGGCAAGGTGAAAAACGCGGGCGTGCCGCTGGTGGCGATCAACACCACCGCAGGCACGGCGGCGGAGATGACCAGCAACGCGGTGATCATTGACGCCGCGCGACAGGTGAAAGAGGTGATTATCGACCCGAACATCATCCCGGATATCGCCGTGGACGATGCCAGCGTGATGCTTGATATTCCGGCCTCCGTGACCGCCGCAACCGGCATGGATGCCTTGACCCATGCGATTGAAGCCTACGTGTCCGTCGGCGCGCACCCGCTGACTGATGCCAACGCGCTGGAAGCGATTCGCCTGATCAACCTGTGGCTGCCGAAAGCGGTCGACGACGGTCACAACCTGGAAGCGCGCGAGCAGATGGCCTTTGGTCAGTATCTGGCGGGCATGGCGTTTAACAGCGCCGGTCTGGGGCTGGTGCACGCCCTGGCGCACCAGCCGGGCGCGACGCACAACCTGCCGCACGGTGTGTGCAACGCCATTCTGCTGCCGATCATCGAAAACTTTAACCGCCCGAACGCGGTCGCACGTTTCGCCCGCGTGGCGCAGGCGATGGGCGTTGACACGCGCGGCATGAGCGACGAAGCCGCCAGCATGTCGGCCATTCAGGCGATTCGCGACCTGAGCGCTCGCGTCGGCATTCCGTCCGGATTTAGCCAGCTCGGCGTCACCAAAGCCGATATTGAAGGCTGGCTGGATAAAGCCCTCGCCGACCCGTGCGCGCCGTGCAACCCGCGCACCGCCAGCCGCGATGAGGTCCGCGAGCTGTACCTGGAGGCATTATGATCCGCAAAGCGTTTGTGATGCAGGTAAACCCGGACGCGCACGAGGAGTACGCACGTCGCCACAACCCGATCTGGCCTGAGCTGGAAGCGGTACTGAAAGCCCACGGCGCGCACCACTACGCCATCTATCTCGACAAAGCTCGCAACCTGCTGTTTGCGACGGTGGAGATTGAATCGGAAGAGCGCTGGAACGCGGTGGCAAACACCGATGTCTGCCAGCGCTGGTGGAAATATATGGGTGACGTTATGCCGTCGAACCCGGATAACAGCCCGGTGAGTTCGGCGCTGAAAGAGGTGTTTTACCTGGACTGATGTGTTAACGCTGCTGCCCCCGAGGCGGCAGCAATCTCCCGCCTGCCACTCAGCGTAAACGCCGATACCACCGTGATCGCCAGCACGAAGCAGCCCAGTATCAGATACGTCTCCTGGAAGCCGACCCGGTCATACATATTTCCGGCAAAGGCGGAGAGGAAGATCGCCGCCGACTGTTTGGCAAACTGGAAGCCAATCAGGTAGATGGTGGCCGACAGGCGCGTATCAAACACCCCGGTGATGTACTTGAATGCCCCCACCAGCAGGAACGGGACTTCCAGCGCGTGCAGCATCTTCAGGGCAATCACCTCCACGGCAGTGGTGGCAAACGACGAGCCGATAATGCGCGTCGCCATGATCACCCCGGCAATCAGCAGCGTGTTTTTCGCGCCGATGCGGTTAATGATCCACGGCGAGCAGAACATAATGATCGCGTTACAGATTTCCCCCGCCGTGGTGGCGAAACCAAAGGCACGGGTCCCCTCCTGCGGCGTGGCGAAGAAGGTTTTGAAGAAGGTGGCAAACTGCTGGTCGAAGACGTCATACACGCAGGCCACGCCAATCACGTACAGGATGAACATCCACATTCTGCGCTGGCGGAACAGGGTAAAAACGGTTTTAGCGGTGATCTGCGGCTGATTCGCGCCCAGGGCGTTCATCACCTGCGCCGTCTGGTTAGGCTTCGGTTTCGCGACCACCAGCAGCAGCATCAGCAACAGCGCCGCGGCCGACCCCATCCAGAAGACGTACGACGGATCGATGCCGAACAGGATGCCGCCCGTTGAGGCGCACAGCCCCCAGCCGAGACAGCCGAACATACGCGCCTTGCCGTACTCAAAAAAGCTGTTGCGGCTTACGCGCTCAATATAGGCCTCAATCGCCCCCGACCCCGCTGAGAAGACAAAGCCGATATACAACCCACCGCTCAGCGCCCCCAGCCAGATATTGGTTTTCAGCAGCGGGGCGAAGACGTACAGGAAGAACGGCGCGAACAGGAACAGCAGCACCGAGATGATCCAAAGCAGGTGTTTTTTCAGCCCCAGCTTGTCCGAAATGACCCCCAGCACCGGCTGGAAGGCAATGGCCGACAGCGAGATGCAGGAGAAAACAATCCCGGTATGGGTTTTGTTCAGGCCAATGATGTCCGACAGCCAGATCGGCAGGAACGGAAAGCAGGTGGCCATGATGAAGAAGTAGAGAAAGAAGAACAGCCCGAAGATCCAGAAATTAGGGTTGTCTTTGTGGGTACAGGTTGTTGTGTTCATTATTTTTATCCTCAACGGAGGGCCGGTTGCCCGGCCCGTCACCCTTACACGCGTTCCACACCAATCAGAATGGCGGTTTCCGGATCCAGAATCGGCAGCGCAATACCCGCCTGCATCAGCCACTCACCGCTTACCGTTTGCGGCGCGTTCATCCACGCCGGCAGCTTACGCATGGTGTGCCCGCCCTCGCCCGTAATCTGGATGTTCGGGTGATCGAGCAGCGTGATGCGGTACAGCGCGCTGGCGTCTAACCCCGGCATGCGCAGCGGCATCATCAGGGTGTAATCCGGCATCGCGAGCTGGCTGACCAAAAACAGCCCCTGCGTCTTATCTTCGCTCACTATACCCTGCGCCAGGGTGGTGGCGTCCGGCATATCCACGCGCCACTGGGTGCCGTGATGAATGACCTCTCGCCACCGCTTGTGCAGCGCGGCGTAATGGCGATAGCCTTCACGCTCCTGCGCATCGACGGTGAGCGGATCCAGCTCCAGCCCCATGTGACCAAACAGCGCTGTTAGCCCGCGGAACTGAATGCTGTGCTGGCGGAAGGTGGCGTGACATTTATGATGACCGATATGCGCCCCCATCACCTCCGGCGGGAAGAAGTAGCTCATGCCGCGCTGGATAGTGTTGCGCTCCAGCGCGTCGTTGTTGTCGGACGCCCAGAAGCGGTGGCAGCGGGTCAGCACTTCATAATCGATTCGCCCGCCGCCGGAGGAGCAGGATTCAAACTCAATGTGCGGGAAGCGCTCGCCCAGCACGTCCAGCAGGCGATAAAACTGGCGCGTCTGGGCGTCGGCGGCGGCTTTGCCCTTGTGCCCTGGCTGCACCAGCTCGCGGTTCATATCCCATTTCACGTAGTCGACCGCGTGTTCGCCCAGCAGCCAGCTCATGCGTTCGACCAGATATTCAAAGGCCTGCGGAATATTGAGATTGAGCACCAGCTGGTGTCGCCCGGTCGCCTGGGCGTAGCCCGGCAGCGCCAGCACCCAGTCAGGGTGCGCGCGATACAGATCGGAATCCGGGTTAATCATCTCCGGCTCAACCCAGATACCAAACTCCATGCCGAGCTGTTTAACGTGATCGATTACCGGCTTTAGGCCGTTCGGGTATTTTTTCTCGTCCAGATACCAGTCGCCCAGCGCGGCGTGGTCGTCGTTGCGGCCTTTGAACCAGCCGTCGTCAATGATAAAGCGCTCCACACCCAGCGCTGCGGCCTCGTCGGCCATGCGCATGATGTAGTCCGGGTCGTGGTTGAAGTAGATCCCCTCCCAGGTGTTGAGGTGCACCGGGCGCGGTTTATCTTCCGGGAAGCGGATAACATTGTCGCGCAGGTAGCGGTGGAACTGCTGGCTCATGCCGTTCAGCCCGTGCGGGGAGTGGCTGGCATACAGGCGCGGCGTCCAGAGCGTTTCCCCCTCTTCAATCGCCATTTCACCCGGCAGGTAGAGCGCTTCGGCCTGCATATAGCGGCGGCCATCGGTTTTCGCCTCTGCGCGCAGGCGGTGGTTACCACTCCAGCCCAGATGTATACCCCAGACGTTGCCGTGCATTTCACTGAATGACGGCGTACCTGAAATCAGCGCCGGGAAATGTTCATGGGAGGTTTTACCCCGACGGTTTTCAATCACAAAGCTGTCATGTTCAAGCATCACGCGGTGCGGCTGAAACTCCCTGATCCAACGTCCGTGGAAGGCCATCACCTCCTGCGCTCGTTCGGCCACCGGCAGCGTCACGGCAAATCGATCCACCTGCCACGCCTGCATTTTCAGGTTGGTTAACCCATGACGCACCACCAGTACGCCGCTGGCATCCAGCGTTATTTCACTGGTCAGGCGCAGGCCTGCATGCTCGTCTTCAGCAGTGATTGTCAGGGCGTTTAACGCCTGCTGCACCTGCGTGGTTTTAAATACCGGCGATCCGTCCAGCCCCTGGCGGTGCCCCTCGATGCCCGGCGAGCCAAACAGCCCATGCCCCAGCTCTGCCATCAGCGTGACGGGGGAGTCGACGTCCAGCCTGCCATTAGCAACCGGGCGCGCAATACTCAGCACATCCTGCGGCGAAAAGTGCTGAAGGTGTGGCCCCCAGTAGAGAATTTCGGCGAACGGGTGGGTTTTTACCACCACGTCAACCGTATTGCTTTCAAGTCGAAAAATGGAATCTTGCATCAGACATCTCCTGTCATCGGGATGTCCTGAGTGTTGATCCGAAACGTTTCGGATACAAACCAAAACGTTTCGGATCTGTGATCGGGTTTGGAATTTTTGGTGTAATCAGGCAGTCTGGCCTGGGGAGAATTCTGGCTGCCAGAGCACCTGAAGGGTGTCAATGTCGTCGCCATTAATCAGCTGGCGCACCATATCGGCAATCTGTTTCCCGACACCCTGACGGGTAGACTGGATCACCGCCGCGACGTCGATATCGACAATGCTGTCCTGCGGTAAGCCGTCATAGACCACCAGCGAAACGGCATTTTCACCGGTTAAGCGCCCCATCTGCGCCAGGGCCATCGCTGCGCCGTCGCCGTGGGTGTTGCAGTCGGTAATGATGGCCGTGGGCGGCTGCGGCAGGGAGAGAAGTTCTTGCGTGGTGGCATACCCCACGCGACGCGAAGGGGGCATGGCGCGCAGCCATTCGCTGGAAAGTCCGGCTTCCCGCAGCGCGTCCAGGTAGCCCTGGCGGCGCTGGGTGATGAATGCCTGGTTGTTGCTTTCGCCCAGCAGCGCAATGCGCTTATGGCCTTTCTCGATCAGCCAGCGGGTGGCCTGATATGTGCCGGCATAGTTGTCGAAATCGAACCACGCGTACGGCTGCGGGAGCTGGCTGCGGCCGAGCGCCAGGAACGGGAACCCGGCGGCCTGTAGCTGCTCAAGACGCGGATCGTGATCCAGCGTATGCGCCACAATCAGCGCATCCACGCGTCGGCTCTGCACCATGCGCATATAGCTGTGTTTGTCCGCCAGATCGTCGTCAGCGATGAGCAGCAGGTCAATCTCATGTCGCGCCAGTTCGTGGCTAATTTCGCCGACCATGTCCATAAAAACGCTGTTATTGAGCGGAACAGGATGCACCGGAAACACCAGCCCGACGGCGTCGATTTTGCCCATCTTCAGGCGACGGGCAAAGGTATTTGGTCGGTAGCCACGGCGCTGGGCCTCCGCTTCCACGCGGGCGCGCGTCTCAGCAGAAACGTCGTCATACCCGTTGAGGGCGCGGCTGACGGTGGTAACAGACAGCCCCAGTTCTTTGGCAATGGCTTTAAGCGACATGATTTTCCGTATCTTTGTTAGTTTTGTTCCGCCACCAGCAGCGCGTGCGTATCTGGCTCCAGCGCCTTAAAGATATGCGGCTGGTCAGCGGGGTAGCAAATGTAATCTCCCGGGCCGAGCTCTTCCGCCGCGTCGATCAGACCGACCATCGCCCGCCCCTGGGTCACGATAATATGCTCAACCGAACCAGGCGGATGGGGCTGGGAAATACGGTCTGCCCCCGGCTGAGTTAGCAGCAGATAGATATCACGACGCGCGCCAGGCGGACACGCCGCGAGCAAAATCGCCTCGTAGTTCGCCTGCCCGGCGACGACTTTTGTGCCCTCGCCGCGGCGGATCACCTGCGTGACGGGTTGCTGCGGCTCCAGTAACCGAGCAAACGGAATATCCAGCGCCACGCAAAGCGACCACAGCGTTTCCAGGCTAGGATTGCCGTTGCCAGACTCCAGTTGAGAAAGCGTGGATTTGGCGATCCCGGCACGGCGAGCAATTTCCGCCAGTGAGAGCCCGGTTCGCAGGCGCTCTCGCACCAGACTTTTGGCGATCACGCTGATTGGCTGCGTCATAATAACGGCCTCTTTCTCTCTATAACGAACGAATCGTTCGTCTTGTAAAACGTTTCTGATGCGTTCATTATAATGGAAACACGTTCGATATGGCTAAAATGGTATGAAGAATCACCTCTCTTGCCTGAAAGGCGACACGATAAAAGCGATCGTCCTGGTCTGCCTCGCGGTGGGCGTGGTCGGCATGTCTTATGGCTCACTGGCGATGGCCTACGGTTTCCCGCTGTGGGTGCCGTTTGTCCTCTCCCTCACGGTGCTGGCAGGCGCATCCGAGTTTATGTTTATCGGCATCGTGGCGAGCGGCGGCAATCCGCTGGCAGCGGCAGCGGCCGGTTTACTGGTTAACGCGCGCCATGTGCCGTTCGGCGTTACGGTGCGTGAACTGGTGGGCAAGCGCGGCCTGAGCTTTCTGGGCTGTCATATCATGAATGATGAAAGTGTGGTGTTCGGCCTGTCGCAAAAAACCGCCGAACAGCGTAAAGCGGCCTACTGGCTGTGCGGCCTGGGCGTGGCAATCATCTGGCCGCTGGGGGCGGTGCTGGGCGCGATGGTCGGCAAGCTGCTGCCGGACCCGGAAACCATCGGGCTGGACGCGGTGTTCCCGGCGATCCTGCTGGCGTTAGTGGTGCCGGCATTTAAAAACCGTACCACGCTGATCCGCGCCTGTAGCGGCGCAGTGTTGTCGCTGGCCGCCGTACCGTTTGCGCCGGTTGGCCTGCCGGTGCTGCTCTCTTTGCTCGGCCTTGCCGCGAGGAAAAAATAATGGAAAACATGACGGTCTTTATTCTCGGCATCGCCATTCTTTCTGCCGGAACCTATCTGATGCGTCTCGGCGGGGCGAAACTCGGTAGCCGGCTGGCGCTTTCTGAACGGTCGCAGGCGCTGCTTTCAGACGCGGCAACCGTTTTATTATTCTCCGTCGCGCTGGCAACAACGTTTTATGAAGGGGACCATTTTGCCGGGATGGCGCGCGTACTGGGGGTGGGGTTCGCGGTGTTTCTGGCCTGGCGCAAAATGCCGTTAATTGTGGTGATCGTCGCGGCGGCGGTGGTGACGGCGCTGCTGCGTCTGGCGGGATTACATTAAAAACTTTCCTTTCCTGGCGATGATATATACGTCAGGAAAATCAGTCCCTTCAGGAATGTGGCCTCGTCCACAATAATCATCTCTTCCTCACCGTCGTCTTGTCATACCCCGCTGACATTTTCATGCTCAGCCTTATATCGCCTCACCCGTAGAATCAGGTTACGCAATTCTCAACGGAGTGAAGCGATGGCGCACCTGACGACCGCTTGTATCGATCTCAACATTCAGGGCAACAGCCCCTATTCCATCCTGAAACAGCTGGCGGAGATGGCCTGGCAAAACGGCTTTGTGACCGACCGCGCCGCATTTTTACAAACGCTACTTTTACGCGAAAAACTGCACTCCACCGGCTTCGGCAACGGGGTCGCCGTGCCGCACGGTAAAAGTCACGTGGTCACACAACCGTTTGTGTTGTTCGCACGTAAAGCCTCCAGCGTGGACTGGCAGGCCAGCGACGGCGAAGCAGCAACCTGCTGGATCTGCCTTGGCGTGCCGCAGCACGGAGAAGAGGCGCAGGTGAAGCTGATTGGCACCCTGTGCCGGAAGATTATTCACCCCGAATTTATCTCACAACTCAAACAGGGCGGTCAGGAGCAGATCCTCACGCTGCTCAACCAGACGCTGAGCGAATAAGGAGCAAACAATGGGAACGTCGTTACGGTTAGTGGCCATCACCAACTGCCCAGCGGGTATCGCGCACACTTATATGGTGGCGGAGGCGCTGGAGCGTAAGGCGCGTGATCTGGGCCATACCATTCAGGTAGAGACGCAGGGATCCAGCGGCGTGGAAAACCGGCTCAGCGATGAAGCCATTCGCGCCGCTGATTACGTGATTCTGGCAACCGGACGCGGGCTAAGCGCCGACGATCGCGCCCGTTTTGCGGGGAAACAGGTTTATTCCATCCCCATTTCCCAGGCGCTGAAGAATATCGACGCGATCTTTGACAATTTACCCACCCAGTCGCAGCGTTTTGCCGAAGAGAGTGGCGTGAAGCTCGGTAAACAGGAGGTGGAGAAAGGCAGCGTGATGAGTCATCTGATGGCGGGCGTTTCTGCCGCGCTGCCGTTCGTTATCGGTGGGGGGATTCTGGTAGCGCTCGCCAATATGCTGGTGCAGTTCGGTTTGCCTTATAGCGATATGTCGAAAGGCGCACCATCGTTTACCTGGGTTGTCGAATCGATCGGTTACCTGGGCTTCACCTTTATGATCCCGATTATGGGGGCGTACATCGCCTCGTCGATTGCCGACAAACCCGCTTTTGCTCCGGCGTTCCTGGTCTGCTATCTGGCGAACGATAAAGGGCTGCTGGGCACGCAGTCCGGCGCGGGATTTCTTGGCGCGGTGGTGCTGGGACTGGCAATAGGTTACTTCGTGCTGTGGTTTCGCAAGCTGAAGCTCGGGAAAGCGTTGCAGCCGCTGCTGGGCTCGATGCTGATCCCGTTCGTGACGCTGCTGGTGTTTGGCGTATTGACCTGGTACGTTGTCGGGCCGCTAATGTCCGATCTGATGGGCGGCCTGCTGCATTTCCTCAACACCATTCCACCGTCGATGAAGCTCGGCGCGGCCTTCCTGGTGGGCGCGATGCTGGCGTTCGATATGGGCGGTCCGGTCAACAAAACCGCGTGGTTCTTCTGCTTCTCGCTGCTGGAAAAACATATCTACGACTGGTACGCCATCGTCGGCGTGGTAGCGCTGATGCCACCCGTTGCCGCAGGTATCGCCACTTATCTGGCACCGAAGCTGTTTACCGAACAGGAAAAAGCGGCCGCCAGCAGCGCCATTGTGGTGGGCGCGACCGTCGCCACCGAACCTGCCATCCCTTATGCGCTGGCGGCCCCGCTGCCCATGCTGACCGCAAATACCCTGAGCGGAGGGATCGCGGGCATGCTCACTATCTCGTTTGGTATTCAACGCCTGGCACCCGGTCTTGGCGTGTTCGATCCGCTGATTGGCCTGATGTCACCAGCTGGCTCGTTTTATCTGGTACTGGCCATCGGCCTGGCGCTGAACATTGCGTTGATTATCGTTCTGAAAAGCGGGTGGCTGAAGCGCAAAGCTGCCCGTATGGAGAAGGCACATGAACATTGATTTACTGAAATCCCTTTGCGATGCCAGCGCGGTCAGCGGCGACGAACAGGAAGCGCGGGATATTTTGATCGACACCCTTGAAGGCCATGCGGATGAGATCACCTTTGACGGCCTGGGCAGCGTTATCGCCCGCAAGGGCACGCGCGGGCCGAAGGTGGCTATTGTCGGGCATATGGATGAAGTGGGCTTTATGGTCACCCATATCACCGGGGCGGGATTTATCCGCTTCGACACCATCGGCGGCTGGTGGAGCAAGTCGATGCTCAACCATCGCGTGACAATCCGCACCCGCAGCGGCGCAAAAATTCCGGGGGTGATTGGCTCAGTCGCGCCCCATGCGCTGAGCGAAAAGCAAAAGCAGCAGCCGATTACATTTGATGAGATGTTTATCGATATTGGCGCGAACAGCCGCGAAGAGGTGGAAAAATACGGGATTGCAATGGGGGATTTCGTCTGTCCGGAAGCGAACTTCGCCCGCTGGGGCGACGATAAAATTGTCGCCAAAGCGCTGGATAACCGCGTGGGCTGCGCTTTAATGGCTGAGTTGCTGCTGACGGTGAACAACCCGAATATCACCCTGTACGGCGTGGGCAGCGTCGAGGAAGAGGTGGGCTTACGCGGGGCGCAAACCTCCGCCGAGTGCATTAAGCCTGACGTGGTGATTGTGCTGGATACCGCCGTCGCAGGCGACGTGCCGGGCATCGACGCCATTAAATATCCGCTAAATCTGGGCGACGGCCCCGGCGTGATGCTGTTCGACAAGCGTTACTTCCCCAGTCAAAAGCTGGTGGCCCTGCTCAGGCAAAGCGCAGAAAAACAAGGCGCGCCGTTACAGTTCAGCACCATGAAAACCGGCGCAACCGACGGCGGGCGGTATAACGTGATGGGTGGCGGGCGGCCCGTGGTGGCGCTTTGTCTGCCGACACGGTATTTGCACGCCAACAGCGGTATGATCTCCCAAAAGGATTATGACGCGGCGCTGGACATGGTGCATGAACTGCTGATGTCGCTTGATGAAACGCAGGTCGCCGCGCTAACGGATTTTCGCTAAGGACCCGCCATGCTCAACGAACGTCAGTTTGCTTTACTCGATGCGCTGGAGTCGCAGCCTGCGGCACTCAGCGGCCTGGCCCAGCATACCGGCGTTTCTGCCCGCACCATCCTGCGTGATATCGACTACATCAATTTCACCCTCAGCGGCACGGCGCGGATCAGGGCGACGGGCAGTGCCCTGTACCAGCTTGAGATTGCCGACAGAAAACAGTATTTCCGGCTGTTACAGCGCTATGATAATGATGACCGGCTGCTGGCGCTGCTGCTGATCCGCCCGGTGATGTCCCGCGCGCAGCTGGCGGATGCGCTAAACCTTCCCGATGCCTGGATTGCCGAGCGTCTGCCGCGCCTGCGGCAGCGCTATGCGCGCGCATTCCCGCTCGCCAGCCGTCCCGGCGCCGGGTACTTCATTGATGTCGACCCGGATAAGCGCCTGATCCTGCTGGCTAACCTGTTCAAAAAGGATCCGCTGGCGTTTCCGCTGGCGGGGATTGCCCCGGCAACCTTATCCATGCTGCACGCGCACTGTCAGAGCCTGACGGCGTGGCCGGATATTCAGGCAGATTATCGGGCCAGCATGGTTTTGGCCGGATACGCCCTGCGCCAGCAGCTTCCGGTTTACGCCGACGTCGCCGAATCTGACGCGCTTCGCGACTGCTGCGAGCGGACGGGGATCTGGCTCAGTCCGACGGTGATTAACGTCATCGCCAGCACGCTCAATCGGCTACAGCAACACGCCAATGGTATCACATCAGCGTATGTCGCCGGCCAGCTGGCGAGGCTGTCCGCCGCAGGGCAGCCGCAGGTGATCGACGCTCAGCTGAAAGATGACCTGACCGCCCACCTGAAACGTTGCGTGGCGATGCCAAACTGGCTGCCGGAAAGCCGACCCGGCTCGATGAATAACCTTAAGGCCGCGTGGCCTGCCGCGTTTGATATGAGCGTAAAATTCATCAACCAGTTGCGCATGGAGATCGACATCCCGCTTATCGACAGCGATCTGCCGGGACTCTATTTCGCCTGTGCACTGGAGCGACACCACAGCGCATGGACGCCCATCTTTCTGCTTGCCGATCAAAACGCCATTGCGACCATCAATAAAATGGCCATTGAGCGAGAGGTGATGAACTGCCGGGTCGTTGTCGCCTTCACGCCCGATGAACTTGTGGCCCTGACAGACGAAAGCCATCCGGCGCTGATTGTGAATAACAGCCACTTTCTGCTGGATGAAGGCCTACGTAACGTACTGGTTATACGCAACATCATTACCGCGGCGGGTATCGATCAGAGTAAGGATTTCCTGGCCTCGGCGTTTATTCGCCAGCAACCTGAACGCTTTTTCCCGCCAGAGGGATCTTTTTACTACGCGAACCGCACCTGCGAGAGCTGGGATGAGGTCATCGCCGCCGTTACCGCGCGTCTCTGTAAAAGGCAGTTAATTACCGAAGATGAAGCGCTACGCATTAGTCAGCGCGAACGGGAGGGCGAGAATCTGATCGTCAACCACGTGGCGATCCCCCACTGCTGGAGCGAGGCCGCGGGGCCATTTCGCGGATATTTTATTATGCTGGAACGCACGCTTCACGTGAACAGCGAACCCGTGAAGCACGCCCTTATCGCCTGTGCCAGCGTGGAAAATCGGCAGGAGCAGAAAGTATTTAGTTTTCTGGCCGGCATGTTAAGCAGTCATTCGCCGCAGCAGATCGACAGTGTGGACAGTTACGAGACATTTATTGCGTTATTGCGCTGAAGAAAGGAACTGTCCCTGCACAGAAGAGCAGGGACAGAACGATTAGCGCGCAGGAAGCGTATCGACGTTAAGCGTCAGCGTTTCTTCAAAATCCGTGGTGTTAGTAACGCTAAATGCCTTGTCAGAGAGATAGGTCGTGATCATCATGGTGGCGACAAACTGCTCGCCCGCCACTTCTGTACCGTTTACCGCAGCCAGCGCTTTTTCCGGCTTTAGCGTCACCTGAGAAGCGCCTCCCTGAACGGCTACCGCGCCAATATCGACCGCGGCCAGCTGCACGGGGTTCCCGTCTACCCGCCCATCTTTAAATTCGATTTTCATCGCGCCGTTATCCGTAAAACGATACGCCAGGTTCTGTCGGGCAATCCCGTCTACGGAGAGGCGCATTTTGCGCGCATCCGGACACAGCACCGAAACCTGAACTTCACGCGTCACAGAAGCATAACCGTTATACACTTTGCCAATATGCTCAGCGGACGTTTGCCGCATATCCTCTTTACGGTAGCGCCCGTAATCGACTTTCTTCACCGCCGACATCATTTCACAGGCGCCGTCATCGGCCTGCGCCACACCCGAAAGTCCCGCTGCACCGCAGAGCAACATAAGCATCAGCGCGTATTGACGAACGTTATTCAGAGACATTTCCCTGTCACCTCTTCATAGAATTTATTCGGTTCTGCCTCCGGCAGGGTGTACGTCAGCCTGCAACGCCCTTCATCCAGCTTCGCATACAGCTGCTGGCTGGCGGAGATATCGTTCAGGAAGATCACGCCGTCTTCTGGCGCGCTCGTCACATACTCCCCTGCCGCATCCACAATCGAGACCCCTTCCGGCAGCGGCGTACCGTCCGCACGGCTGATACTGAGCAGCACGCGGCGCTGGCTTAACGTCGCAAACTCCCACTTCGCCACGGCGCCGTGAGACGCTTTGATCGCCGTTCGGCCATTTCTTACGTCCAGATTGCCTGGCAGGCTTTCCGTGTTGATCTCAATCGTACTTTCACGGAACGGCGACAGCGCAGGAATAATCGCCTGGCCCCATTTATCGGTCCATACCGCGCCGCGCGAGGTGCCTATCTCGATGCCAGCCACCGGTTTATCCAGTCTGGCAATGGCGTACGTATCGGTCACGCGGTAAGGCGAGAAGGTCACCCCGTCGCTGTGGGCGACAATCCCGCCGCTTAATGCTGCTGAGTAGTTGGTATTGCTGTCGTTATCTCCTCCTGCCGCCAGCGCCAGGTTGGTGTAATGCAGATTACTGTTCAGCGAGCTGTCCCAGCTGGTGGTGTTCTCTTCCTGGTCCTGAGTGACCCCCACCGTGTACTGGTTCTCAGCGTTGAGCGAGCCCATTGCCCGCGTGCCGTAAGAACGCTTACCTTCGCTCTCGCGATACCAGGAGCTGGTTGTCACGCCTGAGCGTCCCAGCGGGATCGACACGTTTACGTAAAACTGATCGTTGTCGCTGCTGTCGTGCCGGCTGACATCCGACTCCCAGTTCACGCTCACGTTGAAGTATTTAAAAGTCTGTGACCACGACGAGATAAACCGGCGACTGTCATAGTCGCTGTTCCAGCTCTCGTTGCGATAATAGCTGAGGGAAAAGCGGCCCAGCGTGGTACTCGACCAGTTGATACCGACGCTGGTGTCGTATTTGGTTTGCGACATATCGTCATCGTCGCCGTAAAGTTCCGTCATCTCGCGGTAGTCCGGCGTGCCATAGCTGCCGCCCAGCGAAAGCCCAATGCCCCACGGCAGGGAGTAACCCAGATCCAGCGTCGTTTTGTTGCCGTCGGTTTGCGTCTGGTTGTCTATTGACGCCAGAAAACCCAACGAGGCATACAGGTTCTGCATCGGTATGGTATCGAGGTTGCCGGAGAAGCCATAATAGTGGTTATCCGCCATCACCATACCGGCCAGGAAATTGACACGCTTATTGACAGACCAGCCGTTGTTGGCGGACACCACCCACGGATTTTCAAAGCGTGAGTCCATGTCTTCAACGCGGCCCATAGCCAGCGTAAAGCCCGGGGCACGGCCTATATGATTGCTGCGGAACGTACTTGCCGAGACAGTGAATCGGTTTTCGCTGCCATCAGTCTCGGTGACCGTTACGTTCAGGTCGGTGTTGAGGTTCGCCAGCGGCACGTCATCCAGGTTGAACGGACCGGCAGGAACCAGCGTTGAGTAAATAAGCTGTCCGCCCTGGCGGATATCGACGCGCGCCTGCGGATTACGGGCAATACCGCTGACTTCGACGCCCGTCCCCACCTGAGGAGTGAGTGCGGTATCCGGCATCATCTGGACCCCGTAAATTCCCGGAATACTGAAGCGGCTGTTGGCGATGTTAATCTGGCCACCCTGCACCATCACGCCATAATCGGTAAAGGTACGCTGGGCATAGGTGTAGAGGGAGTCGACATCAAAATCCTGATCGCTGCCGTCGCTAATGAACTGCGTGCTGCGCACAATCCAGTCTCCGGCATTAAAGCCCATTTCAAAGGTCGACTGGAAACGGTCAGCGTTCTCATCATCATAGTGATTATGGGTGCCAAACATGGAGTAATTCAGCATGGCTGCACGTCCGCCACGCACCTCGGCGAACTGTCGGTCATAATCAGGGTCGATCGCTTCAGGCGGTACAACAACCGATATTTCATCAATATCCGGCGAAGTCTGAATCGTTGATCCGGACCAGTAGTGATAAATCTTCGGGCAGGTGCCTCTTTTCGTCTGTTTAATCAGGCCCGCGTTTTCCAGAAACGCTTTATCAATACAGGGCGTTCCTTCCTCATCAAATTTCACGGGCATAATATTGCGCTGCTTACCATTAATATTAACCGTCACATTATGGTAGCCAGGGGTAAAACGGGGAGTGAGGGAATAGTAATCCGCAATGGCCGGATCAAGCCCGTTATTTTTTAAAGCATCGCTGTCAAATATGGCTCGCGCCAGTTCCAGAGATTCATTCGCATTAGAGGAAATCTCAGCCCGAATATTAAATGCCAGCACGCTAAGGCAAAACACGAGCATTCCCTTTTTACAGGAACCGTTTAACATAACTACTCCATGTTTGTTAAGTGATTTTATTGCTGAAGGTCGGCGATATAATTCCCTGCCTTATAGCCATAACGCGTTGCCGGATAGATTTCGATTTGTTTTTCGGATGCTGATATTTTGGCTGACGCGCTGGCCGTCATTTTTTCGCCAGGAAGAATGTAGGTCTTAGCTAATGTCGCGATCGTACCCGAGGCCATTAATTTCACCTTTTGCTCCAGTCGGACGACATAAGGCGTATTATTCTCAACCGTGACATTGCCATTTTTTATTTGCCAGGTGAGTGCCTTCCAGGGTTCAATATTTACCGCCAGGCCAGCCGGGTGAATAATGACGGGAAGGTTCTGGCTAAACACCACTTTAACTTTATTTTTTTCACGCTGTGGGATAGCGGTAAAAATGACACGCTTAAAATGTTCCACCTTCAGCGGCTCATTACTATTTTTCAGCACAAAACGCACGCGCTGGGTTTTACCCGCATCTACGCGCACAACCGGCTGCGTGGCAATCAGACCCGGTTTGGGGTCGTCCGGGAGATCAATAATTTTGGTGTACAGCAGCTGTGCTTCAGCATCGGTGTTTTTGACATCCATGCTGGCCCCCTGCTTGTCTTCATTGACAATAAGCAGCGAGGTATCCGGCACCATCCCGGCAGCCATACCGTTGAATGAGGCCAGCAGGCAGGCACAGATCAGCGTTCTCTTTAAAAGCAGCATAATATTAGTCCATTAATATTGGTATAGGACACCCCACCGGGGTGAGGTGTCAGGTATTTCATGATACGTGGGGGTGATTACAGATAAACCAGCTCAACGTTGGTTAAGCCGTCCAGGGTGGCTTCATCCGTGATATTTAAATCGTTGGTTGGGTTAATCATCGCGGCAATGCCCACGTTGAAGTTAATTTTAGTTTGTGCAACAGGTGCCACTGTACCGGTCGCTTGATCTGTGAAGGAATAAATCTCACTCTTATCAGGTTTCACCTGTAAGTAGCGAAACCCGCTTTTAACTCCCCATGATGCGCCGTTATCGCTGGTGAAGATTGGATAAAGGTTTACACCGTCTCCGTTGGTCGTCGCCCCGTCGGTCTTTTGGATACCCATTGAATAAGCGCCAATCTTCTTATCGCCATACATCCCCAGGCCAGCCGTAAAACCCGCACTGGTAATGAAATCCGAATCAATAAAGTTCACCGGCATATTCTCCGTAGGCGCAGAATCCACATGCGAATCGTTAAAGGTCACGCCAACGCGGGTCGCTTCTTCACAGGTAATAGAAATAGGGATAATTTTAACATCCGCCAGAGGGGTTGGGGTGGTGGAATTCAGACTAGCCACCTTCATGGTACCGAAATCAGCAATACCGCCACCGCTAATAAATGCCGGTGTACAGGAAGACGGAACAATTTTCCCCGTAACCTGAATATCAACACTGGAAGCCGCCATTGCTGAAGACGCCGCTACTGCCAGTACAGATGCCAGCACTCCTTTTTTAAACATCGCGTTCATTTAATTTCCTTATATGAGTTAAATACAAAATAAACCAAAAGAGAAATATTTGGTTTTAGGGGTAAAGATTTAATATTGTTTTTGAAACTATCATCATGAATAACCGGGGTCAATGACTCCGAATCTCTTTAGGATTAAAGCCTGAGGATTTCCTTATTATTTGGGATCAATTATTGATTATTTATATAATAAACCCCGAAATACAGTCTGAAAGACATGAAATCATACATTATTGAAATGAATTAAAAGAACTGGTCAGACCTTGTATTTAGATCATGTATGAGATTGCTGATTTTTAAGTAAGGGTAACTCAACCGGACGGAACATTATAGTTATTATTCAACCAATAAGAAATATCCCGGAGGATATGGCTATTTTCTGTCAGGTTGAAAATACAGGCGGTTTGTACAGGAAGGCGGGATAAAACAGGGGAGCAGAATGAAACCTGTCCCTGCTCCGAAAAGCAAGGGACAGCGGCTATATGACTTATTTGTTCAGTTCAGCGGTCATGTGTACGCGGTTACCGGTGAATGCCTGGGTAATTTTGTAGGATGACGCGCCCGCTTCCTGAGCCTGTGCGGCGATTTTAGCTTCTGCACCATCCAGCGTAGAGGCGGATGCAGTCACAGTCTGCGCAGCGAAAGAACCGAAAGAAGCAGCCAGAGCGATTACAGCGACAAAAGTTTTGATGCTTTTCATGAGATAAACCTTTTCGTTAAGTTGTTTAGATAAGGCACCGTGCCTTGATGAGATAAATACTAGCCCTCATCATGAACAACTAAAAGCGGAAGGTTTTGCTATACTCATTCAAAATTACTGATTAACAATCAATCGCTGCGGATGGGTGTAAATTGTCGCCCTGCCCGGCTTGCAGAACCCCACCAGCGTCAGGTTGCAGCGCTCTGCCACTTCGACCGCCAGCGTTGTCGCAGCCGACACCGCAAACAGGATCTCCACGCCGCACATGGCCGCTTTCTGCACCATTTCATAGCTGGCGCGGCTGGAAACGAGCGCGGCCCCTTGCTGCCAGACGGCATCTTCACGCGCGCGACGGCCCAGCAGCTTATCCAGCGCCACATGGCGGCCTACATCTTCATGACCTCCGACGATCTCGCCCGACGGGAGCACCCACGCCGCAGCATGTGTACAGCCGCTCAGCTGACCTATGGGCTGGACATCATTGAGGTGCTCCAGGGCTTTGTCGAGGTTACCGAGGTTGAAGGTCTGGGTAAACGGCAGCGGCGCGACGGGCTTACCGATATCGTTAAGCTGTTCAACGCCGCACACGCCGCAGCCGGTACGTCCGGCCAGCGCCCGGCGGCGCTCTTTCAGCCCCATAAAGCGACGACTGGAGAGTTCGATTTGTACTTCAAGGCCATTACAGGCCTGAACCACATCCATACCGTAGATCTCCTGCGGATGCGCAATGATGCCTTCCGAGAGGGAAAAACCTATGGCGAACAGTTCCAGATCTTTCGGCGAAGCCATCATCACCACATGCGAAATCCCGTTGTAAACCAGGGCAACGGGGACCTCTTCCGCCAGAAAATCCGGCGTGGCATGTGAAATGTGAGGCGGTCTGTGTACCGACAGTTCCACAATGCCCGCAGGCAGTGGCGACACGTGGGCAGCACGGTTTTGTTTAGACACAACGGTATTCCTGAACAACCACGGAAGTGAGCCTGCTATTGCAACACAAACGGCAGGCCTTACGCATAGTATGGATCAACTTTTCAGCAACCATTCTCCTACTCAATACGGAGGGGTGCAACCGATCAGCTGCTACACCTCTTTAACATGCACAGGATAAAATGTGATTGATATCACATTTTATAATCAATGCCGTGATAATACGTTCACTTTGTTTTAACCCCGTTAGAACAGGCGTACCGACATTGTGGTATTCTGGGCTTATCCCTCGGAGAAATGAGGGATTAATGCAAATTTTTCTCCTTTGCGGTTAATTCTCAACCGCAAAGTAAAACTACATAGCAATGTCGTAATGAACCAAGGAGTGACCCATGCAGGTCAGCAGAAGGCAGTTCTTTAAGATCTGCGCTGGCGGTATGGCAGGCACCACGGCGGCGGCACTGGGCTTTGCGCCCGGTGTAGCGCTGGCGGAAACACGGCAGTATAAACTGCTGCGCACCCGCGAAACCCGTAACACCTGTACGTACTGCTCCGTCGGCTGTGGGCTGTTAATGTATAGCCTCGGCGACGGTGCGAAAAACGCCAAAGCATCCATTTTCCACATCGAAGGCGATCCGGATCACCCGGTCAACCGTGGTGCGCTGTGTCCGAAAGGGGCCGGTCTGGTAGATTTTATCCACTCCGAAAGCCGCCTGAAGTTTCCTGAGTATCGCGCTCCCGGCTCTGACAAATGGCAGCAAATCAGCTGGGAGGAAGCGTTCGATCGCATCGCTAAGCTGATGAAAGAAGACCGCGATGCCAACTTTATCGCGAAGAATGCCGAAGGCACCACCGTTAACCGCTGGCTCTCCACCGGCATGCTGTGTGCTTCTGCGTCCAGTAACGAAACCGGCTATTTAACCCAGAAATTTACGCGCGCACTCGGTATGCTCGCGGTCGACAACCAGGCGCGTGTCTGACACGGACCAACGGTAGCAAGTCTTGCTC
This sequence comes from Enterobacter cloacae complex sp. 302F9, assembly GCF_050030335.1. Classification (NCBI taxonomy): domain Bacteria; kingdom Pseudomonadati; phylum Pseudomonadota; class Gammaproteobacteria; order Enterobacterales; family Enterobacteriaceae; genus Enterobacter; species Enterobacter cloacae complex sp. 302F9. The sequence goes on from NZ_JBLGUC010000001.1 coordinate 4,721,403, forward strand.
CAACATTTGGTCGCGGTGCGATGACCAACCACTGGGTCGACATCAAAAACGCCAACCTCATTGTGGTGATGGGCGGTAACGCCGCTGAAGCGCACCCTGTCGGGTTCCGCTGGGCGATGGAAGCCAAAATCCACAACGGCGCGAAGCTGATTGTGATCGATCCCCGCTTTACGCGTACAGCGTCAGTGGCGGATTTCTACACCCCTATTCGTTCAGGTACTGACATCACTTTCCTGTCAGGCGTATTGCTGTACCTGATGACCAACGAAAAATATAACCGCGAGTACACCGAAGCCTATACCAACGCCAGCCTGATCGTGCGTGAGGATTACCACTTCGAAGATGGCCTGTTCAGCGGTTATGACGCCGAAAAACGCAAATACGACAAAACCAGCTGGAACTACGAGCTGGACGAAAACGGCTTTGCGAAGCGCGACACCACCCTGCAACACCCGCGCTGCGTGTGGAACCTGCTGAAAGAGCACGTTTCCCGCTACACGCCGGAGGTTGTCGAAAACATCTGTGGGACGCCGAAAGCGGATTTCCTGAAGGTGTGCGAGCTGATTGCGGAAACCAGCGCGAAAGATAAAACCGCGTCGTTCCTGTATGCGCTCGGCTGGACGCAGCACTCCATCGGCGCGCAGAACATCCGCACCATGGCGATGGTTCAGCTGCTCCTCGGCAACATGGGGATGGCAGGCGGCGGCGTGAACGCCCTGCGCGGTCACTCCAACATTCAGGGTCTGACCGACCTCGGCCTGCTGTCTCAGAGCCTGACGGGTTACATGAACCTGCCGAGCGAGAAACAGACCGATCTGCAAACCTACCTGACGGCCAGCACGCCAAAACCGCTGCTCGAAGGCCAGGTGAACTACTGGGGCAACTATCCGAAGTTCTTCGTCTCGCTGATGAAAGCCTTCTACGGTGACAAGGCGACGGCGGAAAACAGCTGGGGCTTTGACTGGCTGCCGAAGTGGGACAAAGGTTACGACGTACTTCAGTACTTCGAAATGATGCACCAGGGCCAGGTCAACGGCTATATCTGCCAGGGCTTTAACCCGGTGGCGTCGTTCCCGAACAAGAACAAGGTTGTCGAGTCTCTGTCGAAGCTGAAGTTCCTGGTGACGATTGACCCGCTCAATACCGAAACGTCGACGTTCTGGCAGAACCACGGTGAGTCGAACGATGTCGATCCGTCGAAGATTCAGACCGAAGTGTTCCGTCTGCCGTCTACCTGCTTCGCGGAAGAGAACGGGTCTATCGTCAACTCCGGCCGCTGGTTGCAGTGGCACTGGAAAGGCGCGGATGCCCCGGGCATCGCCTTGAACGACGGCGAGATCCTGGCCGGTATCTTCTTACGTCTGCGTAAAATGTACGCGGCTGAAGGCGGCGCAACGCCTGAGCCGGTGCTGAACATGACCTGGAACTACTCGACGCCAGAGAATCCGTCTCCGGAAGAAGTGGCGATGGAGAGCAACGGTAAGGCGCTGGCGGACGTTATCGACCCGGCGACCGGTGCGGTGCTGGCGAAGAAAGGCGATCAGCTCAGCACCTTTGCGCACCTGCGCGATGACGGTACGACCTCCAGCGGCTGCTGGATCTTTGCCGGTAGCTGGACGCCAAAAGGCAACCAGATGGCCAACCGCGATAACGCCGACCCGTCGGGCCTCGGCAATACGCTGGGCTGGGCATGGGCATGGCCGCTTAACCGCCGCATCCTCTATAACCGCGCCTCAGCTGACCCGCAGGGCAACCCGTGGGATCCGAAGCGTCAGCTGCTGAAGTGGGACGGCGCGAAATGGGGCGGCGTGGATATTCCGGACTACAGCACTGCCGCACCAGGCAGCGATGTCGGGCCGTTTATCATGCAGCCTGAAGGGATGGGGCGCCTGTTTGCTATCGATAAGATGGCGGAAGGTCCGTTCCCGGAACACTACGAGCCGTTTGAGACGCCGCTGGGTACTAACCCGCTGCACCCGAACGTGGTCTCTAACCCGGCAGCCCGCATCTTCAAGGGCGATTTTGAAGCGCTGGGTAAAAAGGACAAGTTCCCTTATGTCGGCACCACTTACCGTCTGACCGAGCACTTCCACTACTGGACCAAGCACGCGCTGCTGAATGCCATCGCGCAGCCGGAGCAGTTTGTGGAGATCGGCGAGAAGCTGGCGAACAAACTCGGCATTGCCCATGGCGATACCGTGAAGGTCTCCTCTAACCGCGGCTACATCAAAGCCAAGGCGGTGGTGACCAAGCGTATTCGCACGCTGAACGTTCACGGTCAGCAGGTGGATACCATCGGCATCCCAATTCACTGGGGTTATGAGGGCGTGGCGAAGAAAGGGTTCATTGCGAACACCCTGACGCCGTTCGTCGGCGATGCGAACACGCAGACGCCGGAGTTTAAGGCCTTCCTCGTGAACGTGGAAAAGGTGTAACGGAGACGACTTATGGCTTATCAATCTCAAGACATTATCCGTCGTTCCGCGACTAACGGTTTCACGCCCGCGCCTCAGGCGCGGGACCACCAGCAGGAAGTGGCGAAGCTTATCGACGTGACCACCTGTATCGGCTGTAAAGCCTGTCAGGTGGCCTGTTCAGAGTGGAACGACATCCGTGACGAAGTGGGTCACAACGTCGGGGTGTACGACAACCCGGCGGACCTGACCGCCAAGTCCTGGACGGTAATGCGTTTCTCGGAAGTGGAGCAGAACGACAAACTGGAATGGCTTATCCGCAAAGATGGCTGTATGCACTGTGCGGATCCGGGCTGCCTGAAGGCGTGTCCGTCAGAAGGGGCTATCATTCAGTATGCCAACGGCATCGTCGACTTCCAGTCCGAGCAGTGTATTGGCTGCGGCTATTGCATCGCGGGTTGTCCGTTTGACGTGCCGCGCCTGAACCCGGAAGACAACCGCGTCTACAAATGTACGCTGTGCGTTGACCGCGTAAATGTCGGCCAGGAGCCAGCGTGCGTGAAGACCTGTCCAACTGGCGCTATCCACTTTGGCTCCAAAGAGGATATGAAAACGCTGGCGGCAGAGCGCGTGGGCGAGCTGAAAACTCGTGGTTACGATAACGCGGGCCTGTACGATCCGGCCGGGGTTGGCGGTACGCACGTGATGTACGTGCTGCACCACGCCGACAAGCCGAACCTGTATCACGGCCTGCCGGAGAACCCGGAAATCAGCGCGACCGTGAAGTTCTGGAAAGGCATCTGGAAACCGCTGGCCGCGGTCGGTTTTGCGGCCACCTTCGCAGCGAGCATCTTCCACTACGTCGGCGTTGGTCCGAACCGTGCGGAAGAGGAAGACGACAACCTGCATGAAGAGAAAGACGAGGTGCGCAAATGAGAAAACGTGACACCATCGTGCGCTACACCGCGCCGGAACGCATCAACCACTGGGTCACCGCCTTCTGCTTCATGCTGGCGGCGATAAGCGGGCTAGGGTTCTTCTTCCCGTCCTTCAACTGGCTGATGCAGATACTGGGCACGCCGCAGCTGGCGCGCATCCTTCACCCGTTCGTGGGTGTGGTGATGCTTGCCTCGTTCATCATCATGTTTTTCCGCTACTGGCACCATAACCTAATCAATCGGGATGATATCTTTTGGGCGAAGAATATTCGTAAGATCGTCGTCAACGAGGAAGTGGGTGATACCGGGCGTTATAACTTCGGCCAGAAATGCGTATTCTGGGCGGCGATTATCTTCCTGGTCCTGTTGCTGGTGAGCGGCGTGATCATCTGGCGTCCGTACTTTGCGCCTGCTTTCTCAATCCCGGTGATCCGATTCGCGCTGATGCTGCATTCATTTGCCGCAGTGGCGTTAATTGTGGTTATCATGGTGCATATTTACGCCGCCCTCTGGGTGAAAGGCACCATTACCGCGATGGTGGAAGGCTGGGTCACCAAAACGTGGGCGAAGAAACATCACCCGCGCTGGTACCGAGAAGTCCGCCAGAAACAGGAAAAGTCATCTGAATGAGTATTCGCATAATCCCGCAAGATGAGCTGGGGTCGAGCGAGAAACGTACGGCGGAGTATATTCCGCCGTTGTTATTCCCCAGACTCAAGAACCTCTACAACCGCCGCGCAGAGCGTCTGCGCGAGCTGGCAGAGAACAACCCGCTGGGCGATTTTCTGCGTTTTGCCGCGCTAGTCGCCCATGCGCAGGAAGTGGTGCTGTACGACCATCCGCTGCAAATGGACCTGACCGCACGCATCAAAGAAGCCAACGAGCAGGGCAAACCGCCGCTGGATATTCACGTCCTGCCGCGCGACAAGCACTGGCATAAGCTGCTGCATTCCCTGATCGCCGAGCTGAAGCCCGAAATGAGCGGCACGGCGCTGGCAGTCATTGAGAACCTGGAAAAAGCCTCCGATCAGGAGCTGGAAGAGATGGCGAGCGCGCTGTTTGCTTCCGACTTCTCACTGGTGAGCAGCGATAAAGCGCCGTTCATCTGGGCTGCGCTGTCGCTCTACTGGGCGCAAATGGCGAGCCTGATTCCAGGTAAAGCCCGCGCCGAATACGGCGAAGCGCGCCAGTTCTGCCCGGTGTGTGGTTCAATGCCGGTCTCCAGCATGGTGCAAATCGGCACCACTCAGGGGCTGCGCTACCTGCACTGCAACCTGTGTGAAACCGAGTGGCACGTGGTGCGCATCAAGTGCAGCAACTGCGAACAGACCCGCGATCTGAACTACTGGTCGCTGGAAAATGAAGACGCGGCGGTGAAAGCGGAGAGCTGCGGCGACTGCGGGACCTACCTGAAGATTCTGTATCAGGAAAAAGACCCGAAAGTCGAAGCCGTGGCCGACGATCTCGCCTCGCTGATTCTGGACGCGAAGATGGAGCAGGAGGGCTTTGCCCGCAGCTCGATCAACCCGTTCCTGTTCCCGGGTGAAGGGGAGTAATCTCCTGTGAGAGTGCCGGGCGGCGCGAGCTTGCCCGGCCTACACCTGGTAAGGCGTAAGGACCTCGTCAATACCCGCAAAATCTTTCGTGTTGCGAGAAATCAACGGACATTTTCTGCTCTGCGCTGTGGCCAGAATGATAGCATCAGGCAGTTTCATTCCATGCTTCTCACGTAGTAAAACGCTTCTTTCCGCAATATCCCGAGACACATCAATAATTTCAAAAGCGCCCATAACGGCTGCCGTTTTCGCTTCATGACCATGCCTGCGAGCGCTCACCATTACTTCCATCCAGGTAATTAAGCTGATGGCACGATGCGACGCGGTATGCTCAATCGCATCCGCAGCTTCAATACGGTTGTTGAAGAGATCAATGAGAATATTGGTATCAAACACTGCCATGTGCTCCATGATTACCACTCCTCACGCAGCTTGCGTTCATACTCAAGCCCGTCCTCTTTTCTGTCTCCCCACAGACCAAGCGCATTTCGGATAACAGAAGAACTCTGCTGGTCGAGATACAGCTCTATCGCTTCCCGAAGCAGTTCAGCACGTGGTTGATTTCGCAATTGCTTGAGATTATCCAAACGTTGAATCACGTCATCAGACAAATCGATAAGTATTCTGCCCATATCAAGTTCCGCCAAAACGCTCATATATCACCTTAGTATATCATCTTTGGTTAATTTTCAGGCAAAATACTCTTTATCAATTTAGGGTGAAAGGACGTTTTTTAGGGAATGATCGATTTTGCGAGCCGCTTTCCACAATATGCACCTCTCAACATTTCTCTGTTTTCATCTGCTGTAAACCAGGCTATAAACTGTATAAAAACACAGTAAAAGGACGTAATCATGGCACTGGAAAAGGGTATTGATAAGCTGGTACAGGAGTTTATTGCCACAGGACGACCTTCCTCGCGAAAGCAGAGTATTGATGACCGGAGAAGCGGATATGTCGCCAGCACAGCGCTAGCCGGGGAAACAGAAACGCGTGTCCAGGTTGAAACGCTTGTTCTTGAGGATATGACCTTTCGGGTATTTTCGCCTTTCAATGCCCCTGAAACGTTATCTTGTGCCCTCTACTATCATGGCGGTTGTTTTGTCAGCGGTGGGTTTGAAACCCATGATAATCAGCTTCGCCAACTGGCGTTTTACGGTAACTGCCGGGTCATTGCGGTTCAGTACAGACTCGCACCCGAGCATACTTTCCCCGCTGCGCATGACGATGCAGAGAGAGCGGCAGATCTTGTCTGGCAAAATGCAGAACAATTAGGTGTGGATAAAAACCGGATTACACTTTGTGGAGACAGCGCGGGAGGTCATCTTGCGCTGGTAACGTCATTGCGGCTTAAGGCCAAAGGTCTCTGGGATCCCGCGCAGCTCATTCTTATCTACCCCATGCTCGACGCTACGGCCAGTTTTGAAAGCTATACCCTCAATGGCATGGATTACGTGATTACTCGCGATACCCTTTTGAGCGGCTATGAAATGTATCTGGCTGGAGCCGACCGTCAACATCCTGAAGTCAGCCCACTGTGGCGCAACGACTTTAGCGGTCTGCCGAAGGTCCATATTGTTACCGCGGAATATGATCCGTTACGCGACGAAGGCGAGGCGCTTTATCAGCGCCTCACGGAGCAAGGCGTGAAGTGTACCGCTCAACGATGGTGGGGTGTAATACACGGCTTCTTCCAGTTGGGTGGAATTAGCCAGTCAGCGCGAGACGTTATGCGAGATATTGCCTGGCGCATTAACCATGCCGGGCGAGAGTGAGAAGGAGACTATTCCTCCTCGTTCCCGCCCTCTTCATACGCGCCATACGGCTTCGCAGGCAGAACGATATAGGTGCCTTCAAACACCGCGCCTGGCGTTTCATCGCCGAACAGCTCAACCTGCATCTGTACGCGTGCTTTACGTCCACGCGCCAGACGGTCGAGATCGCCGCCCAGTGCGCCCAGGTCAGCAACCGCGCTCGGCTTGCCGCTGATCGGGGCGCTGTAGCGGATATGGGCATCGGCCAGAATAATGGTGCCGCCGAGATGACGTTCGCGCAGCATCAGCCAGATCAGTCCCCAGCCGGTGAGCGTGGCGAGTGAAAACAGACTGCCGGCAAACAGGGTATGGTGCGGGTTCTGGTTGCCGGTTTCCGGCATGGTGGTAATAAATTTTTGCCCGGTGTACTGCTGAATACGCACACCCATTTTTTCACTGAGCGGAATGTGCTGATACCATGCCTGCTGGAGCTGCCCGCACCAGTCGGCGCGATGGAGAATATCGTCCAGCGTGGCGATGGGTTTGATCATCAAAAAGTGACGAATCGGCGTAGTTTGCGGGGCGGTGATTTCCCCCTGATTCACGAAACCAAGCTTGGCAAAGAACTCAACGGCATCTTCGCGGGCGCTACAGGTGACACGCTTGACCCCTTCCTGACGGGCAACGGATTCCAGCGTCATAGCCATCAGCGTTCCAAGGCCTTTGTCCTGCACGGAGGGATGAACGGCCATAAAGCGGATTGAAGCTTCGTTGTCGGCATTGATATACAGTCGCCCAACGGCGACGAGGTTGCCCTCTTCATCAACCACCATCTGGTGGTGCGCCATCGCGTCCCAGGCGTCGCGTTCAGAGCCTTTAGGTTGATGCAGTGGCTTGCGCAGCATTTCCCAGCGGAAATGGTAATAAGCGTCTAATTCTTCTTCCGTTTGCGGTACTCGAAGGTGATACATAGCTGTACTCTCTCTTGTTACCCGCGGCCATGCCGCCAGTTGGCTCATACCTGGAGCCAGAATGTGACGGGGCCATCGTTCACCAGCGAAACCTGCATATCCGCAGCGAATCGTCCGGTTTGTGTATTCATGTCCTGTTGGCGACAGCGCTCAACAAAGTACTCGTAAAGGGCTTCTGCGCGATCCGGTGCCGCGCCCTTCGAAAAACTCGGGCGCATGCCGCGTTCGGTATCCGCGGCCAGCGTAAACTGGGAGACCACAAGCACGCTGCCGCCCGCCTGCTGAACGTTCAGGTTCATCTTGCCTTCCGCATCGCTGAAAATGCGGTAGCCCAGTACGCGCTCACACAAGCGGTTGGCTTTTTGTTCGTCGTCATCCTTTTCGACACCCAGGAGCACCAAAAGTCCTGGGCCAATTTCACCCGTCACCTCATCCGCCACGGTGACGCTGGCACGGGTTACGCGCTGAATCAATGCAATCATGGTTGGTCTGCTTCTTGTTGTTTTTCAGCTTCTGCTGCTTTTTTGAGTTCGCGGTAGACCCCGAGAGTGACAGTTATTTCGGCGCCAAGCAAGACGATACACCACGTCCAGTAGACCCAGACAAACAAAATGGGGATCACCGCCAGCACGCCGTAAATCAGCTGATAAGAGGGGAACATGGTGATATAAAGCGCGAATCCTTTCTTGCCCAGCTCAAAGAGCAACGCCGCGACCAGCGCACCCACCACGGCATCCCGGTTGGGTACGCGCGTGGTTGGTACCACGCTGTAGAGCAGCCAGAACGAAAGCCACGATAAAATCAGCGGGAATATACGCAGCACGTTATCGATCACGCTGTTTAAGTCGGTCGCCCAGCGCAGCGAAAGAAGGTAGGAACTGATCGCCAGGCTTGCCCCCGCCAGCAATGGGCCAAGGGTTAAAATCATCCAGTAGACGGCAAAGGAGTAAACCTTCGGGCGGACTTTTTTGCTCCGCCAGATGGTGTTGAGCGCACTGTCGATGGAGTACATCAGCAGCAGCGCGGTAACAATAAGCCCACATGCCCCCACCGCCGTCATCTTGCTGGAGTTAGCGACAAACTGTTCAATGTAGTTCTGGATCACATCGCCGGTGGCAGGAATAAAGTTCGCGAAAACAAAATGGCGAAGCTGCATGCTCACATCGGCAAACATCGGAAACGCCGAAAAAAGCGCAAAAATCACCGCCACCAGCGGCACCAGCGAGAGCAAGGACACGTAAGCGAGATTGCCCGCCAGCGTGGTCATGTTGTCCTCGTCAATGCGATGCCAGAGGAGTTTCAGCCACGCCCTCAGCGGGCGCGTGTGGTGATTGGCTTTTTGATGAACGGTTTTTAGCATAACTGCTTCGCAAAGTAGTTCGGTATCGTCTCTTTTCCGGTCACCAGAATGGAGGTGATACCTAACTGATTAGCCCCTTCTATATTATCGGCGTTGTCGTCAAAAAAGACCGCATCCGCCGCCGTGGATCCTTCTTCCTGCAATACCGCCTGATAGATGCGCGCCTCAGGTTTACGCATCCCCATCTCCTGGGAGAGATACACCTTATCTGCCGCCGCGTGGATTTCCGGGTATTCATCCGGCCAGAAGGTGGTATGCAGGCGGTTGGTATTCGACAGGACGACGACACGATGCCCCTGCTCGCGCAGCTTGTGCATGATGTCGATCACTTCGGGGCGGATCGCGACAAATATGGCCTGCCAGCCGTGGGAAAACTGCTCGTAGCTTAACGAGAGACCCATTTCCTGACAGAAACGCTCTGCGAACGCTTCATCGCTGATCTCACCGCGCTCGTGCAGATGGAAAGTCTCACCCATCGCGAAATTCTGCTTTAACGTCGCCAGCGGAACACGGCTAAAATCGCTCCATGCGCCCAGCACCCGGTTAAAATCGATATCGACGATTACATTTCCTAAGTCAAAGATATAAAGCATGTTTATCTCCTTTCGCCGTGGAAAAGTAACTGTAGCGGGAAAGAGAAACTTTAGCTATGCGCCAGATTCAGCTTAGAGAAAGGAAAGGCCCGAATCGCAATATCGGGCCATAGGATTTTCAGCCAGCCTGCTGCTCTTCTCCGGAATTGACTTCGACAACCTCAACCTTGCTGGATTTGAGGTGATTTTGCAGCGCCGGGCCGGGCAGCTCATCGGTGAACAGCGCCGTCGCCTGCGCCACGTTGCCAATTTCAACCGCCGCGGAGGCGTGGTATTTCGTATGATCGGCCGCCAGTAAAATGTGACGGGAGTGAGCGATCATGGTTTTCACCACGCTGGCTTCGTTAACGTCAAATTCCATCATCGCGCCGTCGTGCTCTATCGCCCCGACGCTGGTGACCAGGTAATCTGCGCGAAATCCTGACACGAACGCCGTTGCCGCAGGACCGATAATGCCGCCGTTATGCGGGCGCAGCGTACCGCCGGGCACCATCACCTCAAAGCGCGGATTCTTATAAAGAATGTGCGCCACCCGCAGGCTGTTAGTGATGATGCGCAGATGATTATGGTTAAGCAGTGCCCGGGCAACGTGCTCCACGGTCGTCCCGATGGTGATAAAAATGGTCGAACCGTCGGGAATATAGTCCGCAATCGCTTCGGCAATCGCCCGTTTCTCTTCGGTAAGCGAGACTTCACGCTGTTCGAACGCCGTGTTGACCACGCTGGATGCCCTGCCCGCGCCGCCGTGATGACGGGTGATCAGCCCCTGCTCGCTGAGCTTACGGATATCCCGGCGCACGGTTTGCGTGGAGACATCCAGCAGCTGCGCCAGTTCATCAATGTTCATATAGCCGCGATCGGCAATCAGCGTCAGCAGCTGATCGTGACGCGGGTTGCCGGTCAGTTCGGTAAGGCTCATGGGCTGTCCTCTGAAAACCATCACGCCCCGCATTTTATACAAAAAGTGACAAAAAAGAGCGGGTTTGATCACAGTCGGGTATACCCGCGCGCCCGCCGGGCTTTGTACATTTCAGTGCTGCGACGGCGCTGGCAAAACGCACGGCGTCTGCGGCGGGTAATTTCTGCCCCAGGCTGACCGCCAGCGCACCGTGGAACACGTCGCCCGCCCCGGTGGTATCAATGACGTTCACTTCAAAACCAGGCTGATGACATAGCGTGTCGTTTTCCAGCCAGAAACAGCCGTCTCGCCCCTGTGTGACATACACATGTCCATTTGTGAGCGTTTGTGCTTTCTTCAGCGCGTTTTCGGTTTCATCCAGCTGCGTTAACCGCCGCAGTCCTGGCGCGGAGAAGGCCGCGTGGTCGCTTAAGGCGATCAGCTCCGCGATATCCTGCGGGGTGACATCCGCATCCAGCAACGTCGGTACGCCCTGCTGGCGGGCCAGGGTAAATGCCTGTTTTGCCCCGTCATGCCAGCGCACGTCGGCTAAGACAATGTCCCACTGAGAGAAGTCGATTTCATGCAGCCAGTCTGCCGCCGCAGGGAGATCGGGGCTGGGGTAGTTGGCAATCACTCTTTCCCCACCTGCGTCCACCAGCACCGCCGACTGTGACGAACGAGCCCCCTTAAACACGCGCGTATAGCGGGTGTTCACCCCCAGGGATTCCAGCTCCGCAAGCAGTCGTCTGCCGGTATCGTCGTCCCCCACCCGGCCAATAAAATCCACTTCCGCGCCCAGTTTCGCGGCTGCCACTGCCGCCGTTGCCGCCGGGCCGCCGCCCACTTCCGTATAGTCTTTTGCGACATATTTCCCACCTTCTTTCGGTAAATCATCGAGATACCAGATGCGATCCAGCACGGTAATGCCGACACAAACGATGCGAGTCATGGTGATTCCTTCTGCGATTTCTGATGCCTTCATTTTAATTTCACCAAATGTTTAAAAAGTGACCCGTGTCAATTTTTTGACTATAAATTACAAATACGATCAAAAACAGACACCACAAACGCGCAAAAATTGACACGATGTGACAGGAGAGAGGCATGTCAGCAATCGCATTTATCGGCTTAGGACAGATGGGCGCGCCCATGGCGAAGAATCTGTTGAAACAGGGCCACCAGCTTAACGTTTTTGATGTGAACCCGCAGGCGGTTCAGGCGCTGGTAGAGAGCGGCGCCCGGGCGGCGGCTACGCCCGCACAGGCAGCAACGGATGCCGAATTCGTGATCACTATGCTGCCAAACGGCGACCTGGTGCGCAGCGTGCTGTTCGGCGAGCACGGCGTGTGCGAAGGGTTATCCCGCGACGCGCTGGTCATTGATATGTCCACCATTCACCCGCTGCAAACCGACGCACTGATCCGCGACATGGCTAAGCAAGGCTTCAGCCTGATGGACGTGCCCGTCGGACGCACCTCTGATCATGCCATCGCCGGTACGCTGCTTCTGCTGGCGGGCGGTACGGCGCAGCAGGTTGAGCGCGCCACCCCCGTTTTAATGGCGATGGGCAATGAACTGATTAACGCTGGCGGGCCGGGAATGGGCATCCGCGTGAAGCTCATCAATAACTACATGAGCATCGCCCTGAACGCCCTTTCCGCCGAAGCCGCCGTACTGTGCGAAGCGCTTGGCCTCTCCTTTGACGTGGCGCTCAAGGTGATGAGCGGCACGCCGGCGGGTAAAGGCCACTTCACGACATCCTGGCCGAACAAGGTGCTGAAAGGGGATCTTTCACCCGCCTTCATGATCGACCTTGCGCATAAGGATCTGGGGATCGCCCTCGACGTGGCCAACCAGCTCCACGTTCCGATGCCGCTGGGCGCGGCGTCCCGCGAAGTATACAACCAGGCACGCGCCGCCGGGCGCGGGCGCGAAGACTGGACGGCCATTCTTGAACAGGTTCGCGCATCTGCCGGGCTGAAAAAACCACACTGATACGAAAGGACTGAGGAATGACGATGTACACCCTGAAAGATATCACCCGACCTTCCGGCGGTTTTGCAATGCTGGCCGTGGATCAGCGCGAAGCGATGCGCCTGATGTTTGCTGCCGCAGGCGCGCCAGTGCCGGTAACCGATCAGCACCTGACGGATTTTAAGGTCAATGCGGCGAAAATTCTGTCGCCGTACGCCTCTGCGATCCTCGTCGACCAGCAGTTCTGCTACCGCCAGATTGTCGAGCAGCAGGCCGTGGCCAAAAGCTGCGCAATGATTGTCGCCGCCGACGAGTTTATTCCGGGGAACGGCATTCCGGTCGACAGCGTGGTGATCGACAAGAACGTCGACGCGCAGGCGGTCAAACGCGATGGCGGTAAGGCGCTGAAGCTGCTGGTGCTGTGGCGCAGCGATGAAGATCCGCAGCAGCGCCTGGAAATGGTGAAAGCGTTCAATACGCTGTGCCATGACAACGGGCTGCTGAGCATTATCGAGCCGGTGGTGCGTCCCCCGCGCCGCGCCGCCGCGTTTGACCGCGAGCAGGCGATCATCGATGCGGCCAAAGAGCTGGGCGACAGCGGCGCCGACCTCTACAAAGTGGAAATGCCGCTGTTTGGTAAGGGCACACAGCACGAGCTACTGACGGCCTCGCAGAAGCTGAACGAGAACATCGCCATGCCGTGGGTGATCCTCTCCTCCGGCGTGGACGATAAGTTATTCCCGCGTGCCGTAAGCGTCGCCATGCAGGCGGGGGCATCGGGCTTTTTAGCCGGGCGCGCCGTCTGGTCATCGGTGATTGGCCTGCCGGACACCGAGCTGATGCTGCGTGATATTTCCGTGCCAAAACTTCAGCGTCTGGGTGAGATCGTCGACGAAATGATGGCTCGCCGTTAAGAAAGGACCCGAACATGAAATGGTTTAACACCCTGAGCCATAACCGCTGGCTCGAACAAGAGACCGACCGCATTCTCGATTTCGGTAAAAACGCCGCCGTACCGACCGGCTTTGGCTGGCTGGGCAATAACGGGCAGGTGCGCAGCGATATGGGCACCCATCTGTGGATCACCGCCCGCATGCTGCACGTTTACGCGGTGGCGGCGAACATGGGGCGCCCCGGCGCGTACGCGCTGGTTGAGCACGGCATTAATGCCCTGAACGGTCCGCTGCGCGATAAACAGCACGGCGGCTGGTACGCCTGCGTAAACGATGAAGGCGTGATTGATGCGTCCAAGCAGGGCTATCAGCACTTCTTCGTCCTGCTGGGCGCGGCGAGCGCCGTGACCACCGGCCACCCCGAGGCACGCAAGCTGCTGGACGATGCCATCGAGGTGATTGAGCGCTACTTCTGGAGCGAACAGGAGCAGATGTGCCTGGAGTCCTGGGACGAAGCCTTCAGCAAAACGGAAGATTACCGCGGCGGTAACGCCAATATGCACGCCGTGGAAGCCTTCCTCATCGTCTATGACGTGACCCACGACCGGAAATGGCTCGACCGCGCCCTGCGTATCGCCTCGGTGATTATTCACGACGTGGCGCGCAAAGGGGAGTACCGCGTTAACGAGCATTTCGACACCAGCTGGAACCCGATCCGCGATTACAACATCGATAACCCTGCCCACCGCTTCCGCGCCTACGGCGGCACGCCGGGGCACTGGATCGAGTGGGGCCGCCTGATGCTGCACCTGCGCGCCGCGCTGGAAGCCCGCTTTGAAACCCCGCCGGAGTGGCTGCTGGAAGATGCGAAAGGCCTGTTTCACGCCACTATTCGCGACGCCTGGGCACCCGACGGGGCGGACGGCTTTGTCTACTCCGTGGGCTGGGACGGCAAGCCTATCGTGCGCGAACGCGTGCGCTGGCCAATCGTCGAGGCGATGGGCACGGCTTACGCGCTCTACACCGTCACTGGCGAGGCGCAGTACGAAGCCTGGTATCAGAAATGGTGGGATTACTGCATCAAGTACCTGATGGATTACGAAAACGGTTCATGGTGGCAGGAGCTGGACACCAATAACGAAGTGACCACCAAAGTCTGGGACGGCAAGCAGGATATTTACCACCTGCTGCACTGCCTGGTGATCCCCCGCCTGCCGCTGGCGCCGGGCTTAGCCCCTGCCGTAGCCGCCGGATTACTGGATAGCCTGGCCAAATAATAAAGACGGAGTTTTTATGCGTACCCTACACAATATTGACCTGAAAAATAACGAAAGTGGTTTCACCCTGCGCTGGCAGGACCGTCTGATTTTATCCCACTCTGCGGATGCCCCCTGCCTGTGGATCGGTGCAGGCGAAGCGGATATCGAGATGTTTCGCGGCAATTTCAGCATCAAAGACAAGCTTAACGAAAAGATTGCCCTGACGAACGCGACCGTCACGCAGCAAAGCGCGGGCTGGGCAATCCGCTTTACCCGCGGCGACGCGGTGAGCGCGACGCTGCTGGTGGGCGTGGATGGTGAGGGCCGTCTGGAGCTGAAGCTGAAAAATGACGCCGCCAGCCATAACCGCATCTGGCTGCGGCTGGCGGCTCAGCCTGACGATCATATCTACGGCTGCGGCGAGCAGTTCTCGTATTTCGATCTGCGCGGCAAGCCGTTCCCGCTGTGGACCAGCGAGCAGGGCGTGGGCCGCAACAAGCAGACCTACGTCACCTGGCAGGCCGACTGCAAAGAGAACGCGGGCGGCGATTACTACTGGACCTTCTTCCCACAGCCTACCTTCGTGAGCACCCAGAAGTACTACTGCCACGTGGATAACAGCTGTTATATGAACTTCGACTTCAGCGCGCCGGACTTCCACGAGCTGGCATTGTGGGAAGATAACGCCACGCTGCGCTTCGAATGCGCAGAAACCTACGTCGATCTGCTGGAAAAACTGACCGGCCTGCTGGGGCGTCAACCGGAGCTGCCGGACTGGGTTTACGACGGCGTGACGCTGGGTATTCAGGGCGGCACCGAGGTGTGTCAGCAGAAGCTCGACGCCATGCGCGAGGGCGGCGTGAAGGTAAACGGCATCTGGGCGCAGGACTGGTCCGGCATCCGGATGACCTCCTTTGGCAAACGCGTAATGTGGAACTGGAAGTGGAACAGCGCGCTCTATCCGCAGCTTGATGAGCGGATTGCGCAGTGGAAAGAGGAAGGCGTGCAGTTCCTCTCCTATATCAACCCTTACGTCGCCAGCGATAAAGATCTCTGCGAAGAGGCGTCGAAGCGCGGCTATCTGACCAAAGATGCCGACGGCAAGGATTACCACGTTGAGTTCGGCGAGTTCTACGCGGGCGTTATCGACCTGACTAACCCGGAAGCCTACAGCTGGTACAAAGAGGTGATCAAAAAGAACCTGATCGAACTGGGCTGCGGCGGCTGGATGGCCGATTTCGGGGAATATCTGCCGACCGATACCTTCCTGCACAACGGCGTGAGCGCGGAGATCATGCATAACGCCTGGCCTGCCCTGTGGGCGAAATGTAACTACGAAGCGCTGGAGGAGACCGGCAAGCTCGGGGAGATCCTGTTCTTCATGCGCGCGGGCTACACCGGCAGCCAGAAGCACTCGGTGATGATGTGGGCGGGGGATCAGAACGTCGACT
The DNA here is from genome assembly GCF_050030335.1 of Enterobacter cloacae complex sp. 302F9. Taxonomy (NCBI): domain Bacteria; kingdom Pseudomonadati; phylum Pseudomonadota; class Gammaproteobacteria; order Enterobacterales; family Enterobacteriaceae; genus Enterobacter; species Enterobacter cloacae complex sp. 302F9. Next base: position 4,737,467 of record NZ_JBLGUC010000001.1, read on the forward strand.
GGAGCCTGGACGATGGTCTGGCGTCCGTCGTACCGGCGGCGCTGTCGCTGGCGATGACCGGGCACGGGCTGCACCACAGCGACATTGGCGGCTATACGACCCTCTTCGAGATGAAGCGCAGCAAAGAGCTGCTGCTGCGCTGGTGCGACTTCAGCGCCTTTACGCCGATGATGCGTACCCACGAGGGCAACCGCCCTGGCGATAACTGGCAGTTCGATGGCGACGCGGAAACTATCGCCCACTTCGCGCGCATGACCACCGTCTTCACAACTCTGAAGCCGTACATCAAAGCTGCGGTAGCGCAGAACGCGAAGAGCGGCCTACCGGTGATGCGCCCGCTGTTCCTGCACTACGAGGACGACGCGCGCGCCTACACGCTGAAATACCAGTACCTGTTTGGCCGCGATCTGCTGGTGGCGCCGGTTCATGAAGAGGGACGCCGCGACTGGTCGCTCTATCTGCCGCAGGACACCTGGGTCAATGCGTGGACCGGGGAAACCTGCCAGGGCGGTGACATCACCGTTGATGCCCCGCTCGGCAAACCGCCGGTCTTCTATCGCCAGCACAGCGAATGGGCAGATCTGTTTAGCACCTTACGTCATATCTGATAAGGCTCGCCCGCGGGGAAACCTGCGGGCAGACGGAGAACAATAATGAGTCAACATACTTCTGATCCGGCAACCCTGCGCCTGCCGTTTAAAGAAAAACTCGCCTACGGGATGGGCGACCTCGGCTCTAACATCCTGCTGGATATCGGCACGCTCTATCTGCTGAAGTTCTACACCGACGTGCTGGGGCTGCCCGGCACCTACGGCGGGATCATCTTCCTGATTGCGAAGTTCTTTACCGCCTTCACCGACATGGGCACCGGGATCATGCTCGACTCCCGGCGCAAAATCGGCCCGAAAGGGAAATTCCGCCCGTTCGTACTGTACGCGGCGTTCCCGGTGACCTTACTGGCGATTGCCAACTTCGTCGGCACACCGTTTGAAATCACCGGTAAAACGGTGATGGCGACGGTGCTGTTCATGCTGTACGGCCTGTTCTTCAGCATGATGAACTGCTCCTACGGCGCGATGGTGCCCGCCATTACCAAAAACCCGGACGAGCGCGCCTCGCTGGCCGCCTGGCGCCAGGGCGGGGCCACGCTGGGCCTGCTGCTCTGTACGGTGGGTTTTGTGCCGGTGATGAACCTGATTGAGGGTAACGACCAGCTTGGCTACATCTTTGCCGCCACCCTCTTCTCGCTGTTCGGGCTGTTCTTTATGTGGTGGTGCTATAAGGGCGTGACCGAGCGTTACGTCGAGACGCAGCCCGCTAACCCGGCGCAGAAACCGGGGCTGTTGCAGTCGTTTCGCGCCATCGCCGGGAACCGTCCGCTGTTTATCCTGTGCATCGCGAACCTGTGCACGCTGGGTGCCTTTAACGTCAAGCTCGCCATTCAGGTCTACTACACGCAGTACGTGCTGAACGACCCGATCCTGCTGTCGTATATGGGCTTCTTCAGCATGGGCTGTATTTTTATCGGCGTCTTTATGATGCCCGGCGCGGTGCGGCGCTTCGGTAAGAAAAAGGTCTACATCAGCGGGCTGATGATTTGGGTGGCGGGCGATCTGCTTAACTACTTCTTCGGCGGCGGCTCGGTGAGCTTCGTGGCGTTCTCCTGCCTGGCGTTCTTCGGCTCCGCGTTCGTGAACAGCCTGAACTGGGCGCTGGTGTCCGATACCGTGGAATACGGCGAGTGGCGCACCGGCGTACGCTCCGAGGGGACGGTCTACACCGGCTTTACCTTCTTCCGTAAGGTATCGCAGGCGCTGGCGGGCTTCTTCCCGGGGATCATGCTCACGCAGATCGGCTATGTGCCTAACGTGGTGCAATCCGCCGGCACGGTTGAAGGGCTACGGCAGCTGATATTTATCTATCCGAGTCTGCTGGCAGTCATCACCATCGTGGCGATGGGCTGCTTCTACAACCTTAACGAGAAGATGTATGTGCGCATCGTGGAAGAAATTGAGCTGCGCAAACGTACGGCATAAATGACGTGATTGAGCGCCCTGCGGGGCGCTTTGAGGATCGACCATGACACATAATACTGATCCGTTAACCCTGAAATTGAGCCTGCGAGAGAAGTGCGCCTACGGGATGGGTGATTTTGGCTCGAACCTGATGCTGTGTATTGGCACGCTGTATCTGCTGAAGTTTTACACGGACGAGCTGGGCATGCCCGCGTTCTACGGCGGCATCATTTTTCTGGTCGCCAAGTTCTTTACCGCGTTTACCGACATGCTGACCGGGGTGCTGCTGGACTCCCGGCGTAATATCGGCGCGCGGGGCAAATTCCGGCCATTCATTCTCTACGCCTCCGTTCCGGTGGCGCTGGTGGCCACGGCGCAGTTTATGGCCAACGACTTTAGCCTGACGGTGAAAACGGCCCTCGCCACCGTGCTCTTCATGATGTTTGGCCTCTGCTACAGCCTGATGAACTGCGCCTACGGTGCAATGGTTCCGGCCATCACCAAAAACCCGAACGAGCGCGCGCAGCTTGCGGCGTGGCGTCAGGGCGGCGCAACGGTAGGACTGTTGCTCTGTACTGTCGGCTTTATGCCGATTCAGGCGCTGTTCGTCAGCCAGCCCTCACTCGGCTATCTGGTGGCCGCGCTGGTGTTCGTCACCGGGGGACTGTTCTGCATGTGGTGGTGCTACAGCGGGGTGAAAGAGCGCTACGTCGAGCTTACGCCCGATCACCATAAGCCCGGCATTCTGAAATCGTTCTGCGCGATTTTCCGCAATCCGCCGCTGCTGGTGCTGTGCATCGCCAACCTGTGTACCCTCGCCGCGTTTAACATCAAGCTGGCGATTCAGGTCTATTACACCCAGTACGTGCTGAACGATCTGCATCTCCTGTCGTGGATGGGCTTTTTCAGCATGGGTTGCATTCTGATTGGCGTGTTTCTGGTGCCTGGCGCGGTGAAGCGCTTTGGCAAGAAGCCGGTCTATCTGGGCGGGCTGACGCTGTGGGCGGTGGGCGACGTGCTGAACTTCGTCTGGGGAACCAGTTCCCTGCTATTCGTGCTCTTTTCCTGCATGGCCTTTTTCGGCACCGCGTTTGTGAACAGCCTGAACTGGGCGCTGGTGCCGGATACGGTTGATTACGGCGAGTGGAAAACCGGGATCCGCGCCGAAGGGTCGGTGTATACCGGCTATACCTTCTCGCGCAAAATCTCCGCGGCGCTGGCCGGTTTTCTGCCCGGTATCATGCTGACCCAGATTGGCTATGTTCCCCATGCCGTACAGAGCGCAGGCACGCTGCTTGGGTTGCGCCAGCTTATTTTCCTCTGGCCGTGCGGCCTGGCGATCGTTGCCGCCGTGACCATGGGGCTGTTTTATAAACTCAACGAAGCGCGCTTCGCCTTTATTATCGAGGAGATTGGAAAACGGAAAAAACAGACAGCAAATACCCCTGAGATAACCACCAACAATAAAGCGTCAGCAGTCACTTTATAACAATAAATCCGGCCAGTATGTCCTTCCTGTTTATCAGGAGGGAGGCCTTTCTGTACCTGATACATGGACTAATTATGAAAAGAATCATCACCGTACTGATCGTGTCGTCTGTGTCCTGCCCGGTTTTTGCCGGGGCCTATGTCGAAACGCGCGAAGCCTACAACACCGCCTCTGAGCTGCACGAAGTGATCCTGCGTGCGGGCTATAACTTCGATATGGGCGCGGGACTGATGTTCACCAACGCTTATAACGTGGGGAAATGGGACGAACTGAAGCACAGCTATAACGAAATTGAGGGGTGGTATCCACTCTTCAAACCGACCGACAAACTGACCTTCCAGCCCGGCGGCTTGATTAATGACAGCAGCGCAGGATCAGGTGGCGCGGTTTATTTAGATACTAACTATAAATTTACGGACTGGTTTAATCTGACGTTCCGCTATCGCTATAACCATAACAATTACGATACGCCGGACTATAACGGGCAGATGGATAAGAACGACACACATGAATTTGCCAACTACTGGAATTTCAAAGTGACGGATGCGTTTTTCTACACCTTTGAGCCGCACTTTTTCCAGCGGGTGAATGATTACCACAGCAAAAATGGCAAAGACCATCACTGGGAAATTACCAATAAATTCAGCTATAAGATCGACAGAAACTGGCTGCCGTATCTTGAGCTACAGTGGCTGGACCGATGGAATGATTACAACCGCGAGCAGTACCGGATCCGTTTAGGGTTGCGGTATTCGTTCTAATAAAAAAAGCCGCTGATCGCTCAGCGGCTTTTTCGTTGCCGGGTGGCGCATGCGCTTACCCGGCCTACGGCATAACCGAATTACTCTTCTTTCGCACCGCGCATTGCACGTTTACGATCGTTCTCGGTCAGGTGACGTTTACGGATACGAATTGACTGAGGCGTCACTTCGACCAGTTCGTCATCATCGATGAATTCCAGAGCCTGCTCCAGGGTCATCTTGATCGGTGGAACCAGAACCGTTGCTTCGTCAGTACCGGACGCACGCATGTTGGTCAGTTTCTTACCGGTCAGGCAGTTTACCGTCAGGTCGTTAGAACGGCTGTGAATACCGATGATCTGGCCTTCGTAAACTTCAGCACCGTGACCCAGGAACAGCTTACCGCGATCCTGCAAACCGAACAGCGCAAACGCAACCGCTTTACCCTGACCGTTGGAGATCAGCACGCCGTTGTTACGCTGGCCCACTTCGCCCGGACGAACGTCGTCGTAGTGGCTGAAGGTGGAGTACAGCAGACCGGTACCGGAAGTCATGGTCATGAACTCAGAACGGAAGCCGATCAGGCCACGGCTTGGGATCACGTAGTCGAGACGTACGCGGCCTTTGCCATCTGGATTCATGTTTTTCAGGTCGCCTTTACGCTCACCCAGTGCCTGCATCACAGAACCCTGGTGCTGCTCTTCAACGTCCAGCGTTACGTTTTCGAATGGCTCTTGTTTACGGCCATCGATTTCGCGGAAGATAACTTTCGGACGGGAAACCGCCATCTCGAAACCTTCACGACGCATGTTCTCAATCAGAACAGACAGGTGCAGCTCACCACGACCCGAAACGCGGAATGCATCAGCGTCTTCGGTTTCTTCAACGCGCAGCGCAACGTTGTGCACCAGCTCTTTGTTCAGGCGGTCAAGGATCTGACGAGAGGTAACAAACTTACCTTCTTTACCACAGAACGGAGAGGTGTTGACGTTGAAGAACATGGATACGGTTGGTTCATCAACGGACAGGGCTGGCAGCGCTTCGACGTTCTGCGGATCGCAGATGGTGTCGGAGATGTTCAGTTCACCCAGACCGGTGATGGCGATGATGTCGCCCGCTTCAGCGATGTCGCTCTCGATACGCTCAAGACCCAGGTGAGTCAGAACTTTACCGACTTTACCGTTACGGGTTTTGCCTTCGCTATCGATGATAGTGACCTGCTGGTTAGGCTTCACTTTACCGCGCTTGATACGACCAATGCCGATTACGCCAACGTAGTTGTTGTAGTCGAGCTGAGAGATCTGCATTTGCAGGGTGCCTTCCAGGTCAACGTTTGGCGCAGGAACGCGGTCAACAATCGTCTGGTACAGCGGAGTCATGTCTTCCGCCATGTCTTCGTGATCCAGACCGGCGATACCGTTCAGCGCAGACGCATAAACGATAGGGAAGTCCAGCTGTTCGTCGGTCGCGTCGAGGTTAACGAACAGGTCGAAGACCTGGTCAACAACCCAGTCAGGACGCGCGCCAGGACGGTCAACCTTGTTGATCACAACGATAGGTTTCAGGCCGTGGGCAAATGCTTTTTTGGTCACGAAGCGCGTTTGCGGCATAGGGCCATCAAATGCGTCAACCACCAGCAGCACGGAATCCACCATGGACATCACGCGCTCAACTTCACCACCGAAGTCGGCGTGCCCTGGGGTATCAACGATGTTGATACGGTAGTCATTCCATTTGATAGCGGTGTTTTTGGCGAGGATGGTAATCCCACGCTCTTTCTCCAAATCGTTGGAGTCCATCACACGCTCTTGAGTTTCGGCACGAGCATCAAACGTACCGGACTGCTGTAGCAGCTTATCAACCAGGGTAGTTTTACCATGGTCGACGTGCGCGATGATGGCGATATTACGCAATTTTTCGATCACAACTTTGCCTCAGGCATTTAGAAATAGCGCGTTATTGTACACGGATTAATCGCACTACAAAACAGGATCACAAACATCCCCCGCAAACAAGTATTGCAGAGATGCTTTGTGATCGCTTTCACGGAGCGGTAAAAGGGCACTTTAACGTAAATTGCACCAATATGGTGCTCGATGTTCACACAGAAGCACTATAATGGTGCAACAAATCCAATGTGGTGCAGCCCTTCTGCACTATGGTGCGCATGATAACGCCTTTTTGGGGTGTTTTAAAAGTTGGCACAGATTTCGCTTTACAGAAATACAGTAAAAATATGGCAGCCCAGCCGATTTGAAGACCTCGTTACCACGACGACAATGACCAATCTGGAGAGTTAAGTATGTCCGCTGAACACGTTTTGACGATGCTGAACGAACATGAAGTGAAGTTTGTTGATCTGCGCTTCACCGATACCAAAGGTAAAGAACAGCACGTCACGATCCCTGCTCATCAGGTGAACGCCGAATTCTTTGAAGAAGGCAAAATGTTTGACGGCTCCTCCATTGGCGGCTGGAAAGGCATTAACGAATCCGACATGGTTCTGATGCCAGATGCAACCACTGCGCTCATTGACCCGTTCTACGAAGAACCTACGCTGATCATCCGCTGCGATATCCTGGAACCTGGCACGCTGCAAGGCTATGACCGTGACCCACGCTCCATCGCAAAACGCGCTGAAGAGTACCTGCGTTCTACCGGTATCGCAGACACCGTTCTGTTCGGGCCAGAGCCAGAGTTCTTCCTGTTCGATGACATCCGTTTTGGTGCTTCCATTTCTGGTTCCCACGTCGCTATCGATGACATCGAAGGCGCATGGAACTCTTCCACCAAATACGAAGGTGGTAACAAAGGTCACCGTCCGGGCGTGAAAGGCGGTTACTTCCCGGTTCCTCCGGTCGATTCTTCACAGGACATCCGTTCTACCATGTGTCTGATCATGGAAGAGATGGGCCTGGTTGTTGAAGCGCACCACCACGAAGTGGCAACGGCTGGCCAGAACGAAATCGCAACCCGCTTCAACACCATGACCAAGAAAGCGGATGAGATTCAGATCTACAAATACGTTGTGCACAACGTTGCGCACCGTTTCGGTAAAACCGCGACCTTCATGCCAAAACCCATGTTCGGCGACAACGGTTCCGGCATGCACTGCCACATGTCCCTGTCCAAGAACGGCACCAACCTGTTCTCTGGCGACAAATACGCGGGTCTGTCTGAGCAGGCGCTGCACTACATCGGCGGTGTTATCAAACACGCTAAAGCGATCAACGCCCTGGCGAACCCGACCACCAACTCCTACAAGCGTCTGGTCCCAGGCTACGAAGCACCGGTGATGCTGGCTTACTCTGCCCGTAACCGTTCTGCTTCTATCCGTATCCCGGTGGTGGCGTCTCCGAAAGCGCGTCGTATCGAAGTGCGCTTCCCGGACCCGGCGGCTAACCCATACCTGTGCTTCGCAGCACTGCTGATGGCCGGTCTGGACGGTATCAAGAACAAGATCCACCCGGGCGAAGCCATGGACAAAAACCTGTACGACCTGCCGCCAGAAGAAGCGAAAGAGATCCCACAGGTTGCTGGCTCTCTGGAAGAAGCCCTGCAAGCGCTGGACGCAGACCGTGAGTTCCTGACCGCTGGCGGGGTGTTCACCGATGAAGCTATCGACGCTTACATCGCGCTGCGTACCGAAGAAAACGACCGCGTTCGCATGACGCCGCACCCGGTTGAGTTCGAACTGTACTACAGCGTTTAATTGATTTGTTTTACCCGGCGCATACGCGTCGGGAGTAGTTGCCGTGGAAACTTTAGCCCATCTTCGGATGGGCTTTTTTCTCCACCAACAACCTGATCTCACGCGCTTTTTACCTCTAAAACGCTATACTGCACTAAAATAGTGCAACGACTCCAGGAGACTGCTGAATGGCAACTGGCACGCTGCCCGATGCTGGGCAGATCCTCAATTCTTTGATTAACAGTATCTTGCTGGTCGACGACGAGCTGGCGGTGCATTACGCCAACCCGGCGGCGCAGCAGCTGCTCGCTCAAAGCGCCCGTAAACTGTTTGGCACGCCGCTGCCTGAACTGCTGAGCTATTTCTCGCTGAATATTGGTCTGATGCAGGAGAGTTTGCAGGCGGGTCAGGGCTTCACCGATAACGAAGTGACGCTGGTGATTGACGGACGCTCGCATATTTTATCCCTCACCGCACAGCGCCTGCCAGATGGCATGATTCTGCTGGAAATGGCGCCGATGGATAACCAGCGTCGTCTCAGCCAGGAGCAGCTACAGCATGCTCAGCAGATTGCGGCGCGCGACCTGGTACGCGGGCTGGCTCATGAAATTAAAAACCCGCTGGGCGGCTTACGCGGTGCGGCACAGCTTTTGACCAAAGCGCTGCCTGACCCTGCCCTGGCGGAGTATACCAACGTCATTATCGAGCAGGCGGACCGTCTGCGTAATCTGGTCGATCGCCTGCTCGGGCCGCAGCAGCCGGGGATGCATGTTTCAGAAAGCATTCACAAGGTCGCGGAGCGGGTGGTGAAACTCGTCTCTATGGAGCTGCCGGATAACGTCACGCTGGTGCGTGATTACGACCCAAGCCTGCCGGAGCTGGCGCACGATCCGGACCAGATTGAACAGGTGCTGTTGAACATTGTGCGTAACGCGTTGCAGGCGCTGGGCCCGGAGGGTGGCGAAATTATTCTGCGTACCCGCACCGCGTTCCAGCTGACGCTGCACGGCGTGCGTTATCGTCTGGCGGCACGTATTGATGTGGAAGATAACGGGCCGGGGATCCCGCCGCATCTCCAGGACACCCTGTTCTACCCGATGGTCAGCGGTCGCGAAGGCGGCACCGGGCTGGGGTTATCCATAGCCCGTAATTTGATTGACCAACACTCCGGCAAAATTGAATTTACCAGTTGGCCGGGACATACCGAGTTTTCGGTTTTCCTGCCGATTAAAAAATAAAGGTGACGTTTATGCAACGAGGGATAGTCTGGGTAGTCGATGACGATAGCTCCATCCGTTGGGTGCTTGAACGCGCGCTCACAGGAGCGGGATTAAGCTGCACGACGTTTGAGAGCGGCAGCGAGGTGCTCGACGCACTCACCACCAAAACGCCGGACGTTCTGCTCTCGGATATTCGCATGCCGGGCATGGACGGACTGGCGCTCTTAAAGCAGATCAAACAGCGCCACCCTATGCTTCCGGTCATCATAATGACCGCTCACTCCGACCTGGATGCCGCCGTTAGCGCCTACCAGCAGGGGGCGTTTGATTATCTGCCAAAACCGTTTGATATCGACGAAGCCGTTGCCCTGGTCGAACGCGCCATCAGCCACTATCAGGAGCAACAGCAGCCCCGTCACGCGCCGGATTTCGGGCCTACGACGGACATCATCGGTGAAGCGCCAGCCATGCAGGACGTGTTTCGCATCATCGGGCGTCTGTCGCGCTCGTCTATCAGCGTCTTGATTAACGGTGAATCAGGGACCGGTAAAGAGCTGGTTGCGCACGCCCTGCATCGCCACAGCCCGCGGGCGAAAGCGCCCTTTATCGCCCTGAACATGGCGGCGATCCCCAAAGATTTGATTGAATCTGAGCTGTTCGGCCACGAAAAAGGGGCGTTTACCGGGGCAAATACCATTCGTCAGGGACGCTTTGAACAGGCTGACGGCGGAACGCTATTCCTGGATGAAATCGGCGATATGCCGCTGGATGTTCAGACCCGACTGCTGCGCGTGCTGGCAGATGGCCAGTTTTACCGCGTGGGCGGCTATGCGCCGGTGAAGGTGGACGTGCGTATTATTGCCGCGACGCACCAGAACCTGGAGCTGCGCGTGCAGGAGGGGAAATTCCGTGAGGATTTATTCCATCGTCTGAACGTGATCCGCGTCCACCTCCCGCCGCTGCGCGAGCGTCGGGAAGATATCCCGCGTCTGGCGCGCCATTTCCTGCAAGTGGCGGCCCGCGAGCTGGGCGTGGAAGCCAAGCAGCTTCATCCGGAAACGGATGCCGCCCTCACCCGTCTGGCGTGGCCGGGCAACGTGCGTCAGCTGGAAAACACCTGTCGCTGGCTGACCGTGATGGCCGCCGGACAGGAAGTGTTGATTCAGGATCTCCCCGCCGAGCTGTTTGAAGCCACCGTGCCCGAAAGCACCGCCGGACATGCGCTGCCGGACAGCTGGGCGACGCTGCTGGCGCAGTGGGCAGATCGCGCGCTGCGTTCCGGTCATCAAAATCTGCTCTCCGAAGCGCAGCCTGAGATGGAGCGCACGCTGTTGACTACCGCGCTTCGTCATACCCAGGGCCACAAACAGGAAGCGGCTCGCCTGTTGGGATGGGGTCGAAACACCCTGACGCGCAAGCTGAAAGAGCTGGGAATGGAGTGATCTTACTCCGCTGTGTAAAGGTTACTAATTGAGCGCAAAGTGCCGTTATTTTGCGCTTTACTGTTCCGATGAGTTTTGTATGATCGTGCCCGGAAACAGGGGGGAGCATCATGCTGGAATCATTAGTGACTTTGCTTTCGAGCGGAGCAGCAGAAAGCCACACGCCACAAACTGCCGTTGCGGCGGTATTGTGTGCGGCACTGGTTGGGCTGTTTAGCTAACGAGCTGTTGATGAAAAGCCGGGTGGCGGCTTCGCCTTACCCGGCCTACATAAGTGCGAGATGTAGGCCGGGTAAGCGAAGCGCCACCCGGCATTGCAGCTCAAATCACCCGCGAGAACTGCTGTAAACGCGCCTTCTGACGCAGATAGGCATCGAAGCACATGCAGATATTACGAATCAACAGACGTCCTTTCGGCGTGACGACAACCGCACTCTCCGACACATCCACCAGCCCGTCTTTCTCCAGCGGCGCCAGAAGCTTCAGGTCTTCGGCAAAGTAATCGCTGAATTGCAGATCCCATTGCGACTCCACCTCGCGAAATTCGAGACGGAAGTTGCAGATAAGCGCCTTAATCACGTCCCGACGGATGCAGTCGTCGCGCGTTAGCGCAATGCCGCGCCACAGCGCGTTGCCGGTTTCGTCTATCTGCTGATAGTACAGCTTCAGCTCTTTCTGATTCTGGGCGTAGCAGTCGCCAATCATGCTGATGGCGGAGACGCCCATTCCGAGCAGATCGGTATCGCCCTGGGTGGTGTAGCCCTGGAAGTTACGGTGGAGAACACCTTCGCGCTGGGCAATCGCCAGCTCATCGTCAGGGCGGGCAAAGTGATCCATTCCGATAAACTGATAGCCGGTTTCGGTCAGCGAGGCGATGGTCTCCTGCAAAATGTCCAGCTTCTGCTGGGCGGAAGGCAGATCCGCATCTTTGATTTTGCGCTGAGCGGCGAACAGCGTCGGCAGGTGCGCATAGTTAAAGACGCTCAGACGGTCCGGGTTAAGCTCAGCCACGCGTTTAAGCGTGTAGGCGAAGCTCTCCGGCGTCTGCTTCGGCAGGCCGTAAATCAGGTCTATATTCGTTGAGGTAAAGCCGATTTCACGCGCATGGTTGAGTAAGGCAAAGATAAACGCTTCGTCCTGCTCGCGGTTTACCAGGCGCTGTACTTCTTTGTTGAAGTCCTGTACGCCCATACTCAGGCGGTTGAAACCTTCGGCACGTAAATGATCCAGCACATCCAGCTCGATTTCACGCGGATCGACCTCGATCGAAATTTCGGCGTCGTCGTTAAAACTAAAATTGCCGCGCAGCAGCGCCATCAGGCGGCTGATCTGCGCTTTATTCAGATAAGTTGGCGTACCACCGCCCCAGTGAAGTTGGCTGACGTGACGCCCTTTAAACAGCGGTGCGCGGTGCAGAATTTCCTGTTCGAGCGCATCGAGGTATTGATCGGCTTTGTGCTGCTGGCGGGTAACGATTTTATTGCAGCCGCAGAAGTAGCAGAGCTTATGGCAGAACGGAATATGGACGTAGAGCGACAGCGGGCGCTCGGGATAGCGCGCCACAGCTTGCTGAAAATCCGCCTCGCCGAAAGCGTCAGAAAACTCCAGCGCGGTGGGGTATGAGGTATAACGCGGCCCGGAATAGTTATATTTCTGGATCAGGGCCAAATCCCAGTCGATAGATGGTACAGACATGCTCACTCCTTCCGTTGGTGTCGCGTTCGTATACAGCGGCCCGTTCTGGTCCCGTTGCGGGACATCATTCGGGTGCGCAGCCACTTCTGTCGCCGCGACAACCGCCGTAGTTTAACGAATAACCACACCAGATAACATATAACCGGAAGGGTTATAAGCAGGACGAGTGTACCTGCCGGGTGCAAATGTTAGTTTCCACCTTTCAGCAGACGCATCATATCTTCCTGCTTTTCATCTTCCTCTTCGTCTTCTTCATCATCGTAGGACAGACCCAGCTTCTGCATCAGTTCATCAATGCGGTCCAGTTTGGCGTCCACCCAGGACTGCTCTTCAGCGGTCAGGGTTTCACCCTCTTCAAGACGTTCCAGCAGCGCATCCAGGCGCTCATCGTTCTCCAGCATATCCAGCTCAGCCTGCGGTGAAAGCATAGGTTTCTCGCTCTTTGGTTTGTGCTGCTTAGTGACCGGCGTGTCTGTCACGCCCAGTGGAATGGGAGTTTTACTGCCGATACGAGGATCTTTCTGCTGTTTGCCTTTTGCAGAAGCGCCTGCGGCACCGCCACCGTTAGCACGGCTACCCGCAGCATGGCCACGATGTTTTTTATCGCGTTTGCGATCGCGCGCTTCCTGATTCAGTTCTTCGCGCGTTTTGCGGCGTGCTTTTGCAGGGCGTTTCACGCCCGCAGCGGAGGTCGGTTTTTTCATGATGTTTTATCTTTAAGTCGTTTTCTTCAGTATAGAATTGCGGCGAAATCTAGCAGAAAGCAAGCAAAGAAAAAAGGCGACAGAGCAATCTGTCGCCTTTTTTCCTGACTCACAACCCTTAACGGGTCAGACATTCCCTGTTTGCCTGCAACAAACCCTGTTTATCCCTTGGCTACTACCGTCCGTGATACGGTTCCGTTTCCTGTTAAAAACGCCTCCAGGCGCCGGTCGTCCTGACAATCCTGAGTCTTCGCCTCCTGGCGCTCCTGACCCTTATCCTTAAGTCGTTATCCTGTTGGCATCCTCGCCCTGGCACACTTTTACCTTGTTCCCTTAAACTAACAAGCTATGAAAAGGTACAAAACCGGATTTTCAGATAATTACTCATTAATAACTCTTTGAATTTTAATATTTTGAGTTTTTTAGCGCCTGCGATTTCTCTTAAATTTCTCATACGCTTTAGGGCAGATCTCTTACATTCCGTAGGGCTTTCACTTACATGTCAATGACGAAGGGAAAAGCCTTTTGCCCGCATTCAGGTATAATCCCCGCAGATTACGATTTTTGGAGACGACCACGTGACTACCTGGAACTACCAACAGACGCATTTTGTCACCAGTGCGCCCGATATTCGCCACCTGCCCTCAGACACAGGGATTGAAGTGGCATTTGCTGGCCGCTCCAATGCGGGAAAATCCAGTGCCCTGAATACGCTCACCAATCAGAAAAACCTGGCGCGTACCTCGAAAACACCTGGCCGTACTCAGCTGATTAACCTGTTTGAAGTGGCTGAAGGCAAACGCCTGGTCGATTTACCGGGCTACGGTTACGCGCAGGTACCGGAAGAGATGAAGATCAAATGGCAGCGTGCGCTGGGCGAATACCTGGAAAAACGCATGTGTCTGAAAGGTCTGGTGGTGCTGATGGATATTCGTCATCCGCTAAAAGATCTCGACCAGCAGATGATTGACTGGGCGGTGGCAAGCGATATTGCGGTGCTGGTGCTGCTGACAAAAGCGGATAAGCTGGCAAGCGGCGCGCGCAAGGCGCAGGTGAACAAGGTTCGTGAAGCGGTGCTGGCATTCAACGGTGATGTACAGGTTGAACCGTTCTCCTCGCTGAAAAAGCAGGGCGTGGATAAACTGCGACAGAAGCTCGACAGCTGGTTTAACGATCTGGAACCGGCGACTGAAGCGGAAGCAGAGTAACAACAGGCGCGGCGATGACCGCGCTTTTTTTCGCCTGAAACTTTCTTTGCCGCAATAAAAAACGCCCCAGTCATTACTGACTGGGGCGGCTAAAATATTCAGCCAAATCCGATTACGTGAAGTAAAAGGTCTGAAAGATAGAACATCTTACCTCTGTACCCTACGTCGTTAACTCTACTCTTTTTTTATCGCTGGACAAAGCACTTTTTGTAGTTTTTTTTCATTCTTTACATAGGGAATTCTAATGATCGTCACAAAACGCGCGTACTTATGTTGCTTACTTACATAAAACGCGCGTTATTCCGATAACCCTTAGTGAGCCTGATCCCAGTTTTCGCCGCTACCCACTTCCACCAGCAATGGTACGTCCAGCTTCATGCTGTTTTCCATCAGTTCATGGATCTTCTGAGAGACCGTCTCCAGATCGTCTTTATGAACTTCAAAGACCAGTTCATCGTGTACCTGCATGATCATTTTCACGCGCGGTTTCTCTTTTTCGAGCCAGGCATCGACGGCAATCATTGCGCGTTTAATGATGTCCGCCGCAGTGCCCTGCATAGGGGCGTTGATCGCAGCACGTTCAGCACCAGCCCGGCGCGCGGCGTTGCTGGATTTGATGTCCGGAAGGTAGAGACGACGGCCATCCAGCGTTTCAACGTAGCCTTTCTCTTTCGCCTGTGCGCGGGTACGTTCCATATATTCCAGCACGCCCGGATACCGCTCGAAGTAGAGATCCATATACTTCTGCGACTCTTTACGCGGGATATTGAGCTGGCGTGAAAGACCAAAGGCACTCATGCCGTAAATCAGACCGAAGTTGATCGCTTTTGCACTACGACGCTGCTCGTTTGTCACGCTCTCCAGCGGCAGCCCAAACACTTCGGCAGCGGTTGCCCGGTGGATGTCCTTCCCTTCGGCAAAGGCCGTCAGCAGGCCTTTGTCGCGTGACAGGTGCGCCATAATACGCAGTTCGATTTGCGAGTAGTCCGCGGAGACAATCAGGTAATCCTCTGGCGCAATGAAAGCCTGGCGAATACGACGGCCCTCTTCATTACGCACCGGAATGTTTTGAAGGTTGGGATCGGTTGACGAAAGTCGCCCGGTCGCCGCCACAGCCTGGTGATAGGAGGTGTGCACGCGGCCCGTTTTCGGGTTGATCATCAACGGCAGTTTGTCGGTATAGGTCGATTTCAGCTTAGCCAGACCACGGTATTGCAGAATAACTTTTGGCAGCGGATAGTCCAGCGCCAGCTCTTCCAGCACCTCTTCAGACGTTGAAGGGGCGCCACCCGGGGTTTTCTTCAGCGGCTTGATACCCTGTTTTTCAAACAGGATGGTTTGCAGCTGTTTCGGTGAAGACAGGTTAAATGCCTCGCCAGCAAGCTCATGCGCTTTCTGTTCAAGCTCGGTCAGGCGCTGCGCCAGCTCACCAGAGTGGTTATGCAGCACCGTTGGGTCGATTTTAACGCCATTGCGCTCAATGCGGGACAGCACAGGCACCAGCGGCATCTCAATGTTCTGGAACACATTCAGCGGCCCTTCGTGCTTCTGCAATTTCGGCCACATTTTGAGATGCAGCTGTAGCGTGACGTCAGCGTCTTCCGCGGCGTAGCGGCCTGCTTCTTCCAGCGCGATCTGGTTAAAGGTCAGCTGATTTTTGCCCTTCCCGGCAATTTCTTCAAAGGTGATGGTTTTGTGTTTCAGCCAACGATCGGATAAGGAATCCATATCATGGCGGCCCGCCACGCTGTCCAGAATGTAAGATTCCAGCATGGTGTCAAAAGCGATACCACGCAGCTCAATGCCGTAGTTTTGCAGAATACCGCGGTCGTACTTCAGGTTTTGCCCGACCTTCAGCGCTTTCTCGTCTTCCAGAATCGGCTTCAGCAGTTCTAAGGCGCGCTCGCGGGAGATTTGCTCCGGCGCATCCAGATAGTCGTGAGCCACCGGAACATAGGCTGCAATACCCGGCTCCGTTGCGAATGACAGGCCCACCATATTGGCCGTAATGTTATCGAGGCTGTCCGTTTCGGTATCGAAAGCAAATACTGGCGCTTTTTTCAGCTTTTCAATCCAGGCGACGAGCCGTGACTCTTCAAGGATGGTTTCATAGTTGTCGAAGGAGAGCGCTGCCGCCTCTTCTTCTGCCTGCTCTTCGGCATCGACAACAATGGTCTCTTTCGGCTTCGCCGCAGGTTTAGCCCCTTTCGCCTGAAGCCATTTCCCGGCTTCAACATCCGCGGTCCAGCGTTTAAATTCGTATTTTCTGAACAGGCCAAGCAGTTCGTCGGCGGCGGGTTCCTGCACTTCCAGCTGCTCGCAGGTAAGCTCCAGCTCTACGTCAGTTTTGATGGTGGCCAACTGATAGGAGAGATAAGCCACCTCTTTGTTATCGGCGAGCTTTCCGGCCATGGTTTTTGCGCCACGGAAGGTAAGACCGGCAATTTTGTCGGGTTCTGCATACAGCGTATCCAGCCCGCCCAGCCCTTGCAGCAGCGCCTGAGCTGTTTTTTCGCCTACGCCCGGTACGCCAGGAATGTTATCCGAGGAATCGCCCATCAGGGCGAGGAAATCAATAATGAGCTCTGGCGGCACGCCATATTTGGCGACCACTTCTTCCGGGCCAAGAATGGTGTTTGTCATGGTGTTGATCAGCGTGATCCCGGGCGTTACCAGCTGCGCCATGTCTTTATCACCGGTACTGATCAGAACCGGGCGGCCTGCTTTTTCCGCTTCGCGCGCCAGGGTACCAATTACGTCATCAGCTTCAACGCCTGAGACCGCCAGCAGTGGCAGCCCCATCGCTTTCACCATAGCGTGCAACGGTTCAATTTGCGCACGCAGATCGTCAGGCATAGGGGGACGGTGAGATTTGTAATGCTCAAATAATTCATCGCGGAAGGTTTTACCCTTCGCATCAAACACCACGGCCGCATGGGTTGGGTGGTATTGCAGAATCAGGCTGCGAAGCATATTCAGCACGCCGTACATTGCGCCGGTAGGTTCCCCTGCGCTGTTGGTCAGAGGAGGAAACGCATGATACGCCCGATACAGGTAAGAAGAGCCATCGACGAGTATAAGTGGGTTTTCTGGGATCTGAACCATAATGTCCGTGCCTTTTATGAATTTATGGGTAAAGGATGCCACAGAAGGATGAAAACATCAGGTTTTAGCGCTTTATACAGAAAAAGATTTTGCGATCGGGAAGATCGCTCGCAAAACAAAACTGTGGATAAGTTTGTGCATATTTTTAATACAGGTGAATAACAGCTTTATAAAAGTGATACTGAAAACTTATTTATATAATAAAATCAAAGCATTGCTATAAGATCACTTAAGATCGCGCTTCACTGATGTTTATTTAGTCTATGTGGATATAAGACTTAAGCACTCTGTCTATATGCAAAAATTCGCTGCCTGGCAGGAAAAACCGCAGCCTCCTGGTGTGAAACCGCCCTGGTCTGAGCGAATTTCTGATAAGATCGGCGCCCAGCACCGGATAGCCGGCTGCTCAATTACAGCTAACTATCTGAATAAATTCATTATGTCGAGAATACTCGCAGCGATAACATTATGGTTAAGCGTCATTTTAACTATTCTGGTTACCATCGCCTGTTCTGTGCCAATCATCGTTGCCGGAATAATTAAACTTCTGCTGCCTGTCCCTCCGGTATGGCGCGCGGTGTCTGCTTTTTGTAATTTTATGATGTACTGCTGGTGTGAAGGGCTGGCGATCCTGCTGCATCTGAACCCCTGGCTGAAGTGGGATGTTCAGGGGCTGGAGAAGCTGAACAAAAAGAACTGGTATCTGCTGATCTGCAATCACCACAGCTGGGCCGACATCGTTGTATTGTGCGTACTGTTTCGCAAACACATTCCGATGAACAAATACTTTCTGAAACAGCAGCTGGCCTGGGTGCCTTTCATTGGACTGGCCTGCTGGGCGCTGGATATGCCGTTTATGAAACGCTATTCACGCAGCTATTTAATTCGTCATCCGGAACGCCGCGGTAAGGACGTGGAAACCACGCGCCGTTCTTGCGAGAAGTTTCGCGCGCATCCCACCACCATTGTTAACTTCGTCGAAGGATCGCGCTTTACCGAAGAGAAGCGCCAGCAAACTCGCTCTCCTTATCAGAACCTGTTGCCGCCAAAGGCTGCGGGCATCGCAATGGCGCTCAACGTGCTGGGTGAGCAGTTCGATAAATTGTTGAACGTAACGCTCTGCTATCCGGAAAACGACAGGACGCCATTCTACGATATGCTCAGCGGCAGGCTGACGCGTATCGTTGTCCGCGTTGATCTGATGCCCGTCAACACTGAACTGCACGGGGATTATGTCAACGATAAAAACTTCAAACGTCGTTTCCAGCTTTGGCTTAATACACTCTGGAAAGAGAAAGACGAGCAGATAGCTAAGATTAAATCTTCATACAAAAACGCCGGTCAGTGACCGGCGTTTTTCTTTATGTTTGTTACTTTTTCTCAACCAGGTATTTCACGGTATCAGCGTACTGTTGTACGAAGATATCCATGCTGGTCGTGTCCATACCACGCATATTCACCTGGTATTTGCCGTTAACATACATCGCCGGCACGCCCTGCAACTGGAAGTCAGCGGCAGCTTTTTCCTGCTGTGCCACGAGAGATTTCACCACGAAACTGTTCCAGGCAGCGTCGTAGTCTTCACCTTTAACACCGGCATCCACGAACACTTTACGGATATCTGCCGTAGTTTGTACGGTCTGGGTTTTCTGTACGGCTTCAAACATAGGCGCGGTGATCTTATCTTCCACACCCAGCGCAATCGCGACCGCCCATGCCTGAGTCAGATCTTTACCCAGTGGGCCAAGGAACTCAACGTGGTATTTCGTCATTTTGGTGCTTTCCGGCAGCTTTTTCTTCACGTTGTCAGAAACATGAAGTACCTGCTCAAACTCGTAGCAGTGCGGGCAGTAGAAGGAGAAGAACTCCAACACCTGAGGCTCGCCAGCAACAGGCTTGTCCAGCGTAATGTACTGCTTGCCGTCGGTAAACTGCGCAGCAGTTGCGCTAAATGCCAGAATCATACCAGCCAGCGCCAGCCAAATTTTTTTCATGATTAACTCTCTCCTGGGTGTGTCCAATTAATACATCGGCGTTAATTGCAAAGGGGGTTCCTGTAGAACCTTAACCTGCGCGGTAAATGTGGATATCTGGTTGCGCCAGTAATCCTCCCCGGTAAGCCAGGGGAAATTTCGGGGAAAAGCCGGGTCTTCCCAACGCCTGATTAACCACGCGAGATAATAAACAAATCGCATCGCACGTAAAGGTTCTATCAAGGCAATTTCGTCTGAATTAAAGGGGCTAAATTCTTCATAAGCTTCAATTATGGTCTCAAGCTGCATGCGCTGCTCGGCTTTATCACCGTTGAGCAGCATCCACAGATCCTGCACCGCGGGTCCCATACGTGCGTCATCAAGATCGACAAATAGTGGGCCATCGCGCCAGAGAATATTCCCGGCGTGGCAGTCACCGTGCAGGCGCAGAGTAGTAATATCATCCAGCCAGCAGGCTTTTACAGCATCAATAAGCTTATCGGTCGCCGTGAGGAAATTATCCTTTAGCGCATTCGGGATCAGCGCCGATGTTTCGAATACCTGTCGCGGCTCAATAAGATATTCCTGAACACCAATCGTCGGACGGGCAACAAACGGTTTTTTACGTCCCGTCTGATGAATGCGCCCCAGATAGCGGGCAACCCATTCCATCTGATCGATATTATCTGCCTCAAACTGTCTTCCGCCCAGGCTCGGAAATACCGCGTAGTAAAAGCCCTGATGGGTCAGCAGCGTTTGGTTATTGAATTTAATGGGTGCCGCAACGGGAACATCGTCATCCAGCAGATCGTGGGCAAACTGATGCTCTTCCTGAATTTGTTCTGCGGACCAGCGCTGTGGACGGTAAAACTTTACGACAAAGCGCTGGCGCTCTTCGTCCTGAAATTGGTAGACACGGTTTTCGTAGCTGTTTAAAGGGGTTAACCCGGAATCCACCCGAATACCCTGTTCGAACAGCGCATCCATAATGGTATCCGGGTGTAGTGTCTGGAAAGTAAAAGCCTGGTCGTTCATCCGATCATCCGGAAATTATACGAATGATTCAGGATATCATCTTGTGGCGATTTCGGTGGCTCCGCTTACAAGCTTTTACTCTTTAATTACGCCTCGGGCACGCAGTAATGCGGTTTTAAAATCCTCTTCATAATCTTTCTGAATGCCAGGAATAACAGCATCTTTAGCCGAGTCACGCATTTTCAGGTGGTAGATCAGGATGTCGTCAGAAAGGTCTGCCAGTTCGCCATCAAAACCTGACTCTTTCGCCAGTTTCTGTAAAAATTGCATCAGATTCAGCTCTGGCTCTTTTTGCCAGGCCGGCTGGAGAAGCTCAATGACTTCATTAAGACGTTTACATTTCATGGTAGTGCTCCTTTCATTTAGAGAGACACGTTAGCAGGGTCAATCCCACAATAAAAGAGGCGATATTCGTGAATCAATGCCAGGAAATCATCGGAGTTGTTCTGGCCGGGGGCAGGGCAACGCGAATGGGCGGAAAGGATAAGGGGCTTCAGCTCCTGAACAACACACCATTATGGCAGCATGTTGCTGATACGCTTGCAGATCAGGTGTCCTCGATGGCGATCAGCGCTAACCGACATGTTGATATTTATCAGCGCAGCGGGTATCCGGTTTATCAGGATAACCTGGTGGACTACCCCGGTCCGCTGGCGGGAATGCTTTCCGTTATGCAGCAGTCGCATGGAGAGTGGTTTCTCTTTTGTTCATGTGATACGCCCTTCATCCCGTCCTGCCTGGTTGAACGTCTGGTGCAGCGGCGCGGTGGTGCTCCCGTCGTCTGGGTACACGACGGTGAACGCGACCATCCAACGATCGCATTGATTAATCGCTCGTTAATATCCGCGCTGGAAGATTACCTGGCCGCAGGAGAGCGGCGCGTCATGGTATTTATGCGTCAGTCCGGAGGGCATTCCGTTGATTTCAGCGACATGAAATCGGCGTTTGTGAATGTAAACACGACGGAAGATTTGCAGATAATGCAGGAGAAGAAATGATACCCGTATTAGCGATCTCTGCCTGGAGTGGCACCGGGAAGACTACGCTGCTAAAAAAACTAATACCTGCACTTTGCGCCAAAGGCATTCGTCCCGGATTGATTAAGCATACGCACCATAACATGGATGTCGATAAGCCGGGGAAAGATAGCTATGAGCTGCGTAAGGCTGGCGCTGCACAAACGATGGTGGCGAGTAACCAGCGCTGGGCGTTAATGACAGAAACACCGGATGAAGCACCGCTGGATCTCGCTTATCTTGTCAGCCGGATGGATCACTCCACGCTGGATCTGGTGCTGGTTGAGGGATTTAAGCATGAGGCCGTGCCTAAGATCTTGCTGTTCAGAAACGGCGCCGGGCATGATGTTAGCGAACTAATGCTGGATGAGCATGTGATTGCCGTGGCCAGTGACGTTGCATTGTCGCTGGAAGTACCGGTTCTGGATTTGAATAATGTGGAGGGGATTGCAGCGTTTATTTTGGCGTGGTGTGCAGTCTGAGATCTGCCGGGTGGCGGCTTCGCCTTGCCCGGCCTGCCGTTTTTCGACGTACAAACGCAAAAAGGCCATCCTTCCGGATGGCCTCTTCACTTGTTTGATGCCTGGCAGTTCCCTACTCTCACATGGGGAGACCCCACACTACCATCGGCGCTACGGCGTTTCACTTCTGAGTTCGGCATGGGGTCAGGTGGGACCACCGCGCTACAGCCGCCAGGCAAATTCTGTTTAATCTGTATCAGGCTGAAAATCGTGTCTGTCTCTTCGCCAAAACAGCTTCGGCGTTGTAAGGTTAAGCCTCACGGTTCATTAGTATCGGTTAGCTCAACGCATCGCTGCGCTTACACACCCGACCTATCAACGTCATCGTCTTTAACGTTCCTTCAGGAGACTTAAAGTCTCAGGGAGAACTCATCTCGGGGCAAGTTTCGTGCTTAGATGCTTTCAGCACTTATCTCTTCCGCATTTAGCTACCGGGCAGTGCCATTGGCATGACAACCCGAACACCAGTGATGCGTCCACTCCGGTCCTCTCGTACTAGGAGCAGCCCCCCTCAATTCTCCAGCGCCCACGGCAGATAGGGACCGAACTGTCTCACGACGTTCTAAACCCAGCTCGCGTACCACTTTAAATGGCGAACAGCCATACCCTTGGGACCTACTTCAGCCCCAGGATGTGATGAGCCGACATCGAGGTGCCAAACACCGCCGTCGATATGAACTCTTGGGCGGTATCAGCCTGTTATCCCCGGAGTACCTTTTATCCGTTGAGCGATGGCCCTTCCATTCAGAACCACCGGATCACTATGACCTGCTTTCGCACCTGCTCGCGCCGTCACGCTCGCAGTCAAGCTGGCTTATGCCATTGCACTAACCTCCTGATGTCCGACCAGGATTAGCCAACCTTCGTGCTCCTCCGTTACTCTTTGGGAGGAGACCGCCCCAGTCAAACTACCCACCAGACACTGTCCGCAACCCGGGTAACGGGTCTACGTTAGAACACCAGCCATTAAAGGGTGGTATTTCAAGGTTGGCTCCACGCAGACTGGCGTCCACGCTTCAAAGCCTCCCACCTATCCTACACATCAAGGACCAGTGTTCAGTGTCAAGCTATAGTAAAGGTTCACGGGGTCTTTCCGTCTTGCCGCGGGTACACTGCATCTTCACAGCGAGTTCAATTTCACTGAGTCTCGGGTGGAGACAGCCTGGCCATCATTACGCCATTCGTGCAGGTCGGAACTTACCCGACAAGGAATTTCGCTACCTTAGGACCGTTATAGTTACGGCCGCCGTTTACCGGGGCTTCGATCAAGAGCTTCGCGTTGCCGCTAACCCCATCAATTAACCTTCCGGCACCGGGCAGGCGTCACACCGTATACGTCCACTTTCGTGTTTGCACAGTGCTGTGTTTTTAATAAACAGTTGCAGCCAGCTGGTATCTTCGACTGATTTCAGCTCCACCCGCAGGGGCTTCACCTACACATCAGCGTGCCTTCTCCCGAAGTTACGGCACCATTTTGCCTAGTTCCTTCACCCGAGTTCTCTCAAGCGCCTTGGTATTCTCTACCTGACCACCTGTGTCGGTTTGGGGTACGATTTCGTGTTACCTGATGCTTAGAGGCTTTTCCTGGAAGCAGGGCATTTATCACTTCAGCACCGTAGTGCCTCGTCATCACACCTCAGCGTTAATAAGGTACCGGATTTACCTGGAACCTCCGCCTACATGCTTAAACCGGGACAACCGTCGCCCGGCTGACATAGCCTTCTCCGTCCCCCCTTCGCAGTAACACCAAGTACAGGAATATTAACCTGTTTCCCATCGACTACGCCTTTCGGCCTCGCCTTAGGGGTCGACTCACCCTGCCCCGATTAACGTTGGACAGGAACCCTTGGTCTTCCGGCGAGCGGGCTTTTCACCCGCTTTATCGTTACTTATGTCAGCATTCGCACTTCTGATACCTCCAGCATGCCTCACAGCACACCTTCAACGGCTTACAGAACGCTCCCCTACCCAACAACGCATAAGCGTCGCTGCCGCAGCTTCGGTGCATGGTTTAGCCCCGTTACATCTTCCGCGCAGGCCGACTCGACCAGTGAGCTATTACGCTTTCTTTAAATGATGGCTGCTTCTAAGCCAACATCCTGGCTGTCTGTGCCTTCCCACATCGTTTCCCACTTAACCATGACTTTGGGACCTTAGCTGGCGGTCTGGGTTGTTTCCCTCTTCACGACGGACGTTAGCACCCGCCGTGTGTCTCCCGTGATAACATTCTTCGGTATTCGTAGTTTGCATCGGGTTGGTAAGCCGGGATGGCCCCCTAGCCGAAACAGTGCTCTACCCCCGAAGATGAGTTCACGAGGCGCTACCTAAATAGCTTTCGGGGAGAACCAGCTATCTCCCGGTTTGATTGGCCTTTCACCCCCAGCCACAGGTCATCCGCTAATTTTTCAACATTAGTCGGTTCGGTCCTCCAGTTAGTGTTACCCAACCTTCAACCTGCCCATGGCTAGATCACCGGGTTTCGGGTCTATACCCTGCAACTTAACGCCCAGTTAAGACTCGGTTTCCCTTCGGCTCCCCTATACGGTTAACCTTGCTACAGAATATAAGTCGCTGACCCATTATACAAAAGGTACGCAGTCACCCCATAAAGAGGCTCCCACTGCTTGTACGTACACGGTTTCAGGTTCTTTTTCACTCCCCTCGCCGGGGTTCTTTTCGCCTTTCCCTCACGGTACTGGTTCACTATCGGTCAGTCAGGAGTATTTAGCCTTGGAGGATGGTCCCCCCATATTCAGACAGGATACCACGTGTCCCGCCCTACTCTTCGAGTTCACAGCATGTGTGCTTTCGTGTACGGGACTATCACCCTGTACCGTCGGACTTTCCAGACCGTTCCACTAACACACAAGCTGATTCAGACTCCGGGCTGCTCCCCGTTCGCTCGCCGCTACTGGGGGAATCTCGGTTGATTTCTTTTCCTCGGGGTACTTAGATGTTTCAGTTCCCCCGGTTCGCCTCGTTAACCTATGTATTCAGTTAACGATAGTGCAACGGATTGCACTGGGTTTCCCCATTCGGACATCGCCGGGTCAAGGGTTCATATCACCTCGCCGGCGCTTTTCGCAGATTAGCACGTCCTTCATCGCCTCTGACTGCCAGGGCATCCACCGTGTACGCTTAGTCGCTTAACCTCACAACCCGAAGATGTTTCATCTTCTGATTGCGAAAATTTGAGAGACTCGAACACACATGAGCTGTGTGTCGTTTCAATTTTCAGCTTGATCCAGATTTTTAAAGAGCAAATATCTCAAACATGACTCGCAAGTCAGTTTTGAGATATTAAGGCAGGTGACTTTCACTCACGAACCAGCAAGTGGCGTCCCCTAGGGGATTCGAACCCCTGTTACCGCCGTGAAAGGGCGGTGTCCTGGGCCTCTAGACGAAGGGGACGTACAGTCTCAATCGCAAGACGCCTTGCTATTTACTTTTCATCAGACAATCTGTGTGAGCACTACAAAGGCAGGTTCTTTAAGGTAAGGAGGTGATCCAACCGCAGGTTCCCCTACGGTTACCTTGTTACGACTTCACCCCAGTCATGAATCACAAAGTGGTAAGCGCCCTCCCGAAGGTTAAGCTACCTACTTCTTTTGCAACCCACTCCCATGGTGTGACGGGCGGTGTGTACAAGGCCCGGGAACGTATTCACCGTGGCATTCTGATCCACGATTACTAGCGATTCCGACTTCATGGAGTCGAGTTGCAGACTCCAATCCGGACTACGACGCACTTTATGAGGTCCGCTTGCTCTCGCGAGGTCGCTTCTCTTTGTATGCGCCATTGTAGCACGTGTGTAGCCCTACTCGTAAGGGCCATGATGACTTGACGTCATCCCCACCTTCCTCCAGTTTATCACTGGCAGTCTCCTTTGAGTTCCCGGCCTAACCGCTGGCAACAAAGGATAAGGGTTGCGCTCGTTGCGGGACTTAACCCAACATTTCACAACACGAGCTGACGACAGCCATGCAGCACCTGTCTCAGAGTTCCCGAAGGCACCAAAGCATCTCTGCTAAGTTCTCTGGATGTCAAGAGTAGGTAAGGTTCTTCGCGTTGCATCGAATTAAACCACATGCTCCACCGCTTGTGCGGGCCCCCGTCAATTCATTTGAGTTTTAACCTTGCGGCCGTACTCCCCAGGCGGTCGACTTAACGCGTTAGCTCCGGAAGCCACGCCTCAAGGGCACAACCTCCAAGTCGACATCGTTTACGGCGTGGACTACCAGGGTATCTAATCCTGTTTGCTCCCCACGCTTTCGCACCTGAGCGTCAGTCTTTGTCCAGGGGGCCGCCTTCGCCACCGGTATTCCTCCAGATCTCTACGCATTTCACCGCTACACCTGGAATTCTACCCCCCTCTACAAGACTCTAGCCTGCCAGTTTCGAATGCAGTTCCCAGGTTGAGCCCGGGGATTTCACATCCGACTTGACAGACCGCCTGCGTGCGCTTTACGCCCAGTAATTCCGATTAACGCTTGCACCCTCCGTATTACCGCGGCTGCTGGCACGGAGTTAGCCGGTGCTTCTTCTGCGGGTAACGTCAATCGACAAGGTTATTAACCTTATCGCCTTCCTCCCCGCTGAAAGTACTTTACAACCCGAAGGCCTTCTTCATACACGCGGCATGGCTGCATCAGGCTTGCGCCCATTGTGCAATATTCCCCACTGCTGCCTCCCGTAGGAGTCTGGACCGTGTCTCAGTTCCAGTGTGGCTGGTCATCCTCTCAGACCAGCTAGGGATCGTCGCCTAGGTGAGCCGTTACCCCACCTACTAGCTAATCCCATCTGGGCACATCCGATGGCAAGAGGCCCGAAGGTCCCCCTCTTTGGTCTTGCGACGTTATGCGGTATTAGCTACCGTTTCCAGTAGTTATCCCCCTCCATCAGGCAGTTTCCCAGACATTACTCACCCGTCCGCCACTCGTCAGCAAAGCAGCAAGCTGCTTCCTGTTACCGTTCGACTTGCATGTGTTAGGCCTGCCGCCAGCGTTCAATCTGAGCCATGATCAAACTCTTCAATTTAAAAGTTTGATGCTCAATGAATTAAACTTCGTAATGAATTACGTGTTCACTCGTTGAGACTTGGTATTCATTTAGTGTCCGAGGACATTAAGAATCCATGTCACTTTGAGTGCCCACACAGATTGTCTGATAAATTGTTAAAGAGCAGTGCCGCTTCGTTTTCGCTGCGGCGCGGGGTGTGCATATTACGCTTTCCCGCTTCAGAGTCAAGCGTTTGTTTTGCTTTTCTCTGCTGACCCGGCGGCTTGCGTGCCGTTGTTCCGTGTCAGTGGAGGCGCATTATAGGGAGTTCTTCTGAAGTGACAAGAGGAAATTTAAAAAAAGTTTCTGACCGTGTTTTTTTTCACCAAAAGCGATGAGTTCAAGCTACAAATTGTTCTATTTGATGTATCTGCAACCACAATCACACCTGAGATGGCATAATTAACCGCATCAATATTTAAGGAATAAAAGCGATGCCATTAAGCGCACAACAGCTGGCAGCTCAAAAAAACCTGTCCTATGTGCTGGCAGAGAAACTGGCGCAGCTGATCTTAGCGGGTAAATATGCTCCAGGTAGCATCCTGCCCAGCGAGATGGAGCTGGGAGATCAGTTTGGCGTTAGCCGTACCGCCGTTCGCGAAGCGGTAAAAACATTAACGGCGAAAGGGATGGTGCTTCCACGTCCGCGCATTGGCACCCGCGTTATGCCTCAGGGAAACTGGAACTTTCTCGATCAGGAGTTACTCACCTGGTGGATGACCGAAGATAACTTTAATCAGGTCGTCGATCACTTTCTGGTCATGCGCAGCAGTCTTGAGCCTCAGGCCTGCCTGCTTGCCGCCACGCTCGGCACAGCAGAGCAAAAAGCGCAGCTCAATACTTTGATGGAAGAGATGGTGGATCTGAAAAAGCACTTTAACCGCGAGCGCTGGATAGCGGTCGATATGGCCTGGCATGAACATATCTATAATATGAGCGGAAATCCTTTCCTGACCTCCTTTGCTTCTTTATTCCATTCTGTGTACCACACTTACTTTACCTCTATCACGCAGGATGAGGTGGTGAAGCTGGATCTGCATCAGGCGATAGTCGATGCCATTCAGGAGAGCGACGGGCAGCGAGCCCTGAGTGCGTGCCAGGCGTTGCTGGCCGCGCCAACCCACCAGCAGGTAAATAAATGACAGAGAAAAAAGCACGCAGTATGGCCGGACTGCCGTGGATTGCAGCCATGGCGTTCTTTATGCAGGCACTGGATGCCACTATCCTCAATACCGCCCTTCCCGCCATAGCCCAAAGCCTTAACCGCTCCCCGCTGGCGATGCAATCCGCCATCATCAGCTACACCCTGACAGTGGCGATGCTTATTCCGGTCAGCGGCTGGCTGGCCGATCGTTTCGGCACACGCAAAGTGTTCATGCTGGCGGTGACGCTGTTCACGCTCGGTTCTCTGGCTTGCGCCCTCTCCACCTCTCTGACGGAACTGGTTATCTTCCGCGTTCTACAGGGGATAGGCGGCGCGATGATGATGCCCGTCGCGCGTCTGGCGTTATTACGCGCCTATCCGCGCAGCGAACTGCTCCCGGTGCTCAACTTTGTGACTATGCCGGGGCTGGTCGGCCCGATACTTGGCCCGGTTCTCGGCGGCGTACTGGTGACCTGGGCTAGCTGGCACTGGATCTTCCTGATTAATATTCCGATTGGTGTGGCAGGGCTGATTTATGCCCGCAAATATATGCCGAACTTCACCACGCCAAGACGCAGCTTCGATATGGGTGGTTTCTTCCTGTTTGGCCTGAGCCTGGTCCTGTTCTCCAGCGGGATGGAGCTGTTTGGCGAGAAAATCGTAGCGACGTGGCTGGCGCTGGCCGTCATCCTCAGCGGTATTCTGCTGTTACTTCTATATATTCGTCATGCGCGTCGCCATCCGACACCGCTTATCTCTTTATCTCTGTTTAACACCCGAACGTTCTCCGTCGGGATCGCGGGCAATATTGCCTCGCGTCTGGGCACGGGCTGCGTACCGTTCCTGATGCCGCTGATGCTCCAGGTCGGTTTCGGCTATCCGGCCCTGATTGCTGGCTGCATGATGGCACCCACGGCGATGGGCTCAATTCTGGCAAAATCTACGGTCACGCAGGTGCTGCGCTGGTTTGGCTATCGTAAGACGCTGGTTGGCGTGACGATCTTTATCGGATTGATGATTGCGCAGTTCTCCCTGCAATCTGCGGCGTTACCAATCTGGATGCTGATCCTGCCGCTGTTTGTGCTGGGTATGGCCATGTCGACGCAGTTTACGTCGATGAACACCATCACTCTTGCGGACCTCACCGACGAGAATGCCAGCAGCGGCAACAGCGTACTGGCGGTCACTCAACAGCTGTCGATCAGCCTCGGGGTTGCCGTGAGCGCGGCGGTACTGCGGTTTTATGAAGGGTTCGAGGGAACTAATACCGTTGAGCAGTTCCACTATACCTTTATCACTATGGGCGCGCTTACCGTGGTATCGGCGGTGGTCTTTATGTTGTTAAAACCAAAAGACGGCCGGAACCTGATTAAAGAGCGTCACAAAGAGAAGGCTAAACCGAACCGCGTTCCATCAGAACAGGAGTAAGCTGCAAACGTTGCTGTTGCAGCGTGGGCTGGGCCATGCGGTGGATCAACACATCGATGGCCAGCTCGCCCAGTTCATCTTTCGGCTGATGGATGGTGGTCAGCGGCGGCGTCATGTAGCGCGCCAGTTCGATATCATCGTAACCGACGATCGCCATGTCGTCCGGAACACGTAATCCCGCCTGATACAGCGCCTGATAAGCTCCGAATGCCATCGCATCGTTACCGATAAACACCGCCTGCGGGCGCAGCTCTTGCGCCAGCAGTTTCTGCATTGCTTCAAATCCACCGTTAAATTCGAAATCGCCGGTGATGCGATAGCCATCAGGAATGGCAAGCCCCGCCCGTTCCATGGCCGAAAGATAGCCTTCCAGACGCAGGCGCGCCGGGGTTTTATCCAGCGGGCCGGTAATACAGGCAATGCGGGTATGACCTTTATCGATCAGATGCTGAGTCGCCATATCGCCGCCCAGCAGCGAGTTATCCTGGATCAGATCGCTGGTGCCGTCGAACGGCGCCCAGTCCATCATCACCGTGGGAATAGAAGGGTAACGCTGGATGATCTCTTTCGAAGGTTGATGCGTTTCGGTACAGAGCAGCAGCAGCCCGTCGACGCGTTTTTGCATCAGCGTTTCCAGGTTACGGTTCATGCGCTGCTCATCGCCTTCGGTATTGCACAGCACCAGGCTGTAGCCGCGCTCGAAGCAGCTGCGCTCCACGCCGCGCACCAGTTCAGAATAAAAAGGGTTGGTACTGGCCGTGATCAGCATGCCGATGGTGCGCGTCTGGTTGAGCTTCAGGCTGCGGGCCAGCGCAGACGGCGCATAGTTGAGTTCTTTAATTGCAGCGTCAACTTTCTCCCGAATCGCCTCGCTGACGAAGCGATCGTTATTGATTACGTGGGAGACAGTCGAGGTAGAAACGCCCGCCATACGGGCGACATCTTTCATTGTGGCCAAGCGTTACCCCTGCTGACTTAAGAATTCATCAATCTCTTTACGCCATGGAACAGAAGGCTGAGCGCCTTTACGCGTCACCGCAATCGCAGCGGCGGCATGCGCGAAGCGGATCGCGTCATCCATTGCTTTTCCTTCCAGCAGCGCCGTTACCAGCGCACCGTTGAAGGTGTCTCCTGCGGCGATGGTATCAATGGCTTTGACCTTAAAGCCCGGTACGCGACGGCCTTCGCCATTGACGCTAGCCCACACCCCACGGCTGCCGAGGGTGATGATTACGGTGCCGATGCCTTTTTCATGCAGTGCAAGCGCGGCACGCGCGGCATCGTCATCATTTTCGACACGGATACCCGTCAGCTTTTCCGCTTCGGTTTCGTTCGGGGTGATGATATCCACCAGCGCCAGCAGCTCATCTGATAATACACGGGCAGGCGCAGGGTTAAGTACGACAGACGTATGATTTTCATGCGCAATTTTCGCGGCGGCCAGCACGCTTTCAACCGGTGACTCCAGCTGCATCAGCAGGGCTTCCGCTCCGGCGATGATTCCACGCTGCGCTTCGACGCGTTCAGTCGTTAACGCGGCATTAGCCCCTGCATGAATACCGATGACATTCTCACCTTCCGCATTGACGAAAATCAGCGCCACGCCGGTAGATTCCCCTGCAACCACGCTGACGGGTGCAATGTCGATGTTGTCGCTTGCCAGCTGTTTGCGTACGCGCTCGCCGGTATCGTCATCACCCGTACAGGCGATAAACGCGATATTCGCCCCGCTGCGTCCGGCGGCAACCGCCTGGTTTGCGCCCTTACCGCCGAACGCCACCTGATACTGATTGCCAGTGACGGTTTCGCCCGGAGTGGGGAACGTTTCAAGGTTAAGAATGTGATCGGCATTGATACTGCCAAGGACGACGAGGTTGCCTGCGGTTTTCATGTATTGAGGTGTCCATCTGAGAGCGCCACCGGTATTACCCGGTGGCGTATGCCACACTTTTCTTTTATTTGGTGTCCCTCAGGCAGCCAGCGACTGCCTGAATCGCCTTTACTGCTTAATGACCAGTTTCAGGTCAACAGGATATTTGGCCTGAACTTTTTCGCCCTTCAGCACTTTATCGGCAGTTTGCACGCCAGTCGCGCCAATTTGCTCAGGCAGCTGAGCGATGGTCGCAGCCAGTTTGCCATCATTTACTGCTTTTTCACCATCCGGCGTGCCGTCAAATCCGACAACCATCACATCTGATTTACCCGCAGTCTGGAGCGCACGCAGCGCACCGAGCGCCATTTCGTCGTTCTGTGCGAATACCGCCTGCACATCAGGATGCGCGGTCAGCAGGTTCTGCATGACGTTCAGGCCCTTTGTACGGTCGAAGTCTGCCGGCTGGCTCGCCAGCACGTTGAATTTGTGCGCCGCTACAGCCTGCTGGAAACCTTCACCACGTTCACGGGCCGCGGAAGTCCCGGCGATCCCCTGCAACTCGATCACTTTCGCGCCTTCACCTGCTTTCTTCGCGATGTAGTCGCCAGCGATTTTACCGCCCAGTACGTTATCAGACGCAATGTGGCTGACCACATCCCCTTTCGTTGCCTGACGGTCAAGGGTGATGACCGGGATCTTCGCCTGGTTTGCCATCTTCACGGCGTTACCGACCGCGTCGGAATCGGTTGGGTTGATCAGCAGGATTTTGGTACCACGAACGGTTAAGTCCTGAACGTTAGCCAGCTCTTTCGCCGGGTTGTTCTGAGAATCCAGCACCACCAGGTTGTAGCCCAGTTTATCTGCTTCTTTCTGCGCGCCATCCTTCAGGGAGACGAAGAACGGGTTGTTCAGGGTAGAGACAACCAGCGCGATGGTGTCCTTCGCCATGGCGTTAGCACTTACGGTTGCGCTCAGCGCGACAGCAGAAACCAGGGTAGCCAGTTTTTTCATGTTCATATCTAAGATGTCCTGTAGTGTCGTCAGTTACTGTTTTTTGTTGTCTACCAGTACCGCCAGCAAAATCACCACTGCCTTAACGATCATCTGGTAATAGGAGGAAACACCTAACAAATTCAAACCATTATTCAGGAAACCGAGGATCAGTGCGCCGATCAATGTCCCAACAATGCGACCTTTACCACCCGCAAGGCTCGTACCGCCCAGAACCACTGCCGCGATGGCATCCAGCTCATAGCCCGTACCCGCCGTTGGCTGCGCGGAGGAGAGGCGCGCCACTTCGATGATGCCCGCCAGAGACGCCAGCAGGCCGCACAGGGAGTAAACGATAATTTTGACTTTATTAACGCTGATACCGGACAGGCGCGTTGCCGCTTCGTTACCGCCCAGCGCATAGATATAACGACCCAGACGGGTATGGTGCAGCATGTACCATGCCGCCAGGAAGACGATAGCCATGATCCAGACCGGGGTCGGGACACCCAGCGGGCGACCGATACCGAACCAGCCAAACAGATCGGCGTTATCGGTAAAACCGGTATTAATCGGGCTACCGTTGGTGTACACCATGGTCACACCGCGCAGCAGCAGCATCATCACCAGCGTGGCGATGAATGCCTGAACGCGACCTTTCGCCACAACCACGCCGGTTACGGCGCCAATTGCCGCACCTGCCGCCAGGGCAGCGGCAACGGCCACCAGCGCGTTGACCTCAATACCAACAATCGACGCGGCGATCGCGCCGGTGAGGGCCAGCAGGGAACCGACGGACAGATCGATACCCGAGGTCAAAATCACCAGCGTCATCCCCACCGCCATAATGGCGTTGACGGAGGTCTGCTGAAGAATGTTGAACAGGTTATTGACGGTAAAAAAGTTGGGGCTCATGGTCGAGACAATCGCGATCAGCACCAGCAGGGCAATCAGCGATTTTTGTTCCATCAGCCATGCCTTTGTGAAATAGCGGCGACCAGAAACAGCCTGGGTAGTCATCTTCTTACTCCTGATTCACGCGATTAAGCTTGCCCACAGCGGCAGCCATCAGAACTTCCTGGGTGGCCTGCTCGCGAGTGAATTCACCGCCGAGATGCCCTTCATGCATGACGATAATGCGATCGCTCATGCCTAATACCTCTGGCATCTCGGAAGAGACCAGAATGATGCTCAGACCGTCGGCCTTGAACTGGTTAATCAGCTGATAGATCTCTTTCTTCGCGCCCACGTCCACGCCGCGGGTAGGTTCATCAAGGATCAACACTTTTGGGCGCGTCATCAGCCCGCGGGCAATCGCCACTTTCTGCTGATTCCCGCCGGACAACAGGCCAATCGCCTGCTCCATCGATGGGGTTTTAACGTTAAAGAGACGGATAAAATCGCTGACCGCCTGCTGCTCATCTTTGTGTTTCAGGCTGCCGCCGCTGCGGCTGAAATAGCCTAGCGCCGTCAGGGACATGTTCTCTTTCACCGACATGCCCAGCACTAAGCCGTCGCGCTTACGGTCTTCGGAAATATAGACAATGCCGTTCGCCAGGCCATCCTGCGGCGAGCGGGTGACCACCTCATGGCCGTCAAGGGTAACGTAGCCGCTGGTGCGCGGCAGTGCGCCATAGAGCACTTTCATCAGTTCGGTGCGCCCCGCGCCCATCAGGCCCGCGACGCCAAGGATCTCGCCCTTGCGCAGGGTAAAGGAGACGTCATTCACGCCCGGCCCGCAGAGATTATCCACCTTCAGGCGGATTTCTCCCGGCGCTTTCTCCAGATGCGGATACTGATCTTCGAGCTTACGTCCCACCATCATTTCAATCAGGGTATCTTCGGTCAGGGTTGCCACTTCGCGCTCGGCAATAAACTGCCCGTCGCGAAAGACGGTGACGTCGTCGCAGATCTCGAAGATCTCTTTCATGCGGTGTGAGATATAGACAATGCCGCGGCCCTGGGATTTCAGCTCACGGATCACGCGGAACAGGGATTCGGTTTCGGTATCGGTCAGGGCGTCGGTCGGTTCATCCATAATGATGACCTTCGACTCGAAGCTCAGCACCTTCGCGATTTCCACCATCTGCTGATCGCCGATGGAAAGGTCGCCCACCAGTCGGTCGCTCTTAAAGCGCAGATTCAGCTTCGCCAGCAGTTTGTCAGCTTCGGCATACATGGTTTTCCAGTCGATTTTGCCAAACCGGTTCACGAACTCACGGCCGAGGAAGATGTTCTCCGCAATGGTGAGCTGCGGGATCAGGTTCAACTCCTGGTGGATGATGCCGATGCCCGCTTCCTGAGAGGATTTCGGGCCGTTAAAGGTGGTCTCTTTACCCAGCCACAGCAGCGAACCGGCATCGCGTTGGTAGATACCGGTCAGCACTTTCATCATGGTGGATTTGCCGGCGCCGTTTTCGCCCACCAGCGCCATGACGCGCCCGGAATAGACGTTCAGCGCCGCACCGGAGAGGGCTTTTACGCCCGGGAACGACTTATCGATCCCTTTGAGTTGCAGTAATGCGTCCATGATGGCCTCAGAAGGTGACGCCAGCACAGAGAATGATATTCGCATACGGGGAGCACTCCCCGCTGCGAATCACCGCCTGACTGTCTGCGGTTTGTTGTTTGAACTGCTCGTGCGTTGTGTAACGAATTTCTATGGTGTTTCCCTGGTGCTGTTGCAGTTGCTCAATGTGGCTGAGCAACGTTTCGTGGAGTTGCGGATTATGTTGTTTGATTTCCGCCGCGAGAATGGCCGCCTCAACCTGCATCTCCGCGGTGACCACTTCCAGTACCTGCATGAACGAGGGTACGCCCTGCGTTAACGCCATATCGATACGGGTTGTGCTGCGCGGAACCGGTAAGCCTGCATCGCAAACCACCAGCGTATCGGTATGCCCAAGACGGGAAATCACCGATGAGATTTCTGAGTTGAGTACTGTGCCTTTCTTCATTTTTTGCTCCACTAGCGAAACGTTTCGCTAAAAACAGTGTAGCCGCAGAAGTGTTCAGAAAACCATCATGACGTAACGGATTTGTGATCAACGTCGAAACGTTTCGCTAAGTGAAATGCAATAGAGGAAAATTGCCCGGCGGCGCTACGCTTGCGCGGGCCTACGGGTCTGGTAGGCCGGGTAAGCGCAGCGCCACCCGGCATATTCAGAAGGGTTAAATCTCGACCTGCGTCCCCAGCTCAATCACGCGGTTAGGCGGGATCTCAAACTGGTCAGGCGCACGCAGGGCGTTACGTTGCAGAATGAGATACAGCTTGCCGCGCAGGCGCAGATACCATGGGCGCTTGCCGATGATCAGCGACTCGTGGGACATAAAGAACGACGTCTCCATCATGCGGCAACTCAGGCCTTCCAGACCGCAGCGGTGGAACACCTCTTCCACGTTCGGCGTTTCGCGCCAGCCGTAGCTTGCCACCACGCGCCAGAAGGTTGGCGACAGCTGTTCAATCTGTACGCGACGCACGTTGTGAACGTACGGCGCATCTTCGGTACGCAGCGTCAGCAGGATCACGCGCTCGTGCAGCACTTTGTTGTGCTTGAGGTTATGCATAAGCGCAAACGGGATCACGTTCAGCGCGCGAGACATATACACCGCCGTGCCCGGCACGCGCACCGGTGGGGACTTCTCCAGCGAGGCGATCATCGCCTCAAGAGAGTTACCGTGCTCGTGCATACGACGCAGCAGGCGGAAACGTTCGCTCTTCCACGTCGTCATCACAATAAACATCACCAGACCCAGCGTCAGCGGCAGCCAGCCGCCGGAGACAATCTTGTCGAGGTTCGCAGAGAACAGCGGCACGTCGATGCAGAGGAAGCCAACCAGGATCAGCCCCACGAGGAACTTATTCCAGTGCCAGTTACGGTACGCCACGGTGGTGGAGAGAATAGAGGTCAACACCATCGTTCCGGTTACCGCGATACCGTACGCCGCCGCCAGATTACTGGAGTGCTCAAAGCTGACGATAACAATCACCACCGCGAAATAGAGCAGCCAGTTGACGAACGGAATGTAGATCTGGCCAGACTCCATCTCCGAGGTATGGATAATGCGCATTGGGGAGAGATAACCCAAACGCACGGCCTGACGCGTCAGGGAGAATACGCCGGAAATGACAGCCTGAGAGGCAATGACCGTCGCCAGCGTCGCCAGGATCAGCATCGGAACCAGCGCCCAGTCCGGCGCCAGCAGGAAGAACGGGTTTTTAATCGCTTCAGGGTGTGCAAGCAGCAGAGCGCCCTGACCGAAGTAATTCAGCACCAGTGAAGGCAAGACCACGCTAAACCAAGCGACGCGAATAGGGAGTTTCCCGAAGTGGCCCATATCCGCATACAGCGCTTCAACACCGGTAATGGACAGCACCACCGCGCCCAGCGCCACAAACGACACCACTTTATATTCAAGGAAGAAATGCACCGCCCACATTGGGTTCAGCGCGTGCAGGACATCCGGGTTGGCGATAATACTGCGTAAGCCCAGCGCCGCCAGGATCAGGAACCAGGCCAGCATAATAGGCGCGAACAGCTTACCCACCAGCCCGGTACCGTGTTTTTGTATGGCAAACAGCAACGTCAGCACGATAATAGCGAGTGGCACCACCCACGTATCAAGCTGTGGCGCGACAATCTCCAGCCCCTCTATGGCCGACATTACAGAAATCGCCGGCGTAATCACGACTTCTCCATAGAAGAAGCTGCCGCCAATCAGGCCGATGATGACCAGCACGGAGGTCATTCTTGCGGACGTATTGCGCCCGGCAAGGGACATCAGGGTCAGAATACCGCCCTCGCCCGCGTTATCAGCCCGCATTACGAAAGAGAGATACTTAAGGGAGACCACCAGGATCAGCAGCCAGAAGATGAGCGAGAGGAAACCAAATACGGCGTCACGCTCTACACCAAAACCAAACTGACCGGACAGACATTCACGAAGCGTATAAAGCGGGCTGGTGCCGATATCACCGTAGACAACCCCGATCGCCGCAAGCGTTACAGCGGGTAATGATTGCTTATTATCAGTGCTCATAGACTAGTCTTTTCGTTTGAATAACAAATGTGTGCTTAGTCCCTTGGCCCACAAAAAGCGCACAGTATGCACGATTCAATGCAAAATCGTACCCCTAAATGCAGCCGCATTAATGTAGCGCAAAGAAAATAGCGCCGCACTTCAGCCTATTACCAGGCCAGACCGAAACGTCTATACTCGCTTCAATTAGCCGCCACGACGGCGAAAGGATGCAAAACTATTATGGCTCACTCACATTTATTAGCAGAAAGAATTTCCCGCCTCAGCAGTGCGCTGGAGAAAGGCCTTTACGAGCGTAGCCACGCCATTCGCCTCTGTTTACTGGCGGCGCTGAGTGGGGAAAGCGTATTTCTGCTGGGCCCGCCGGGCATTGCCAAAAGTCTGATCGCACGCCGCCTCAAATTCGCTTTCCAGAACGCGCGCGCATTCGAGTATTTGATGACGCGCTTCTCCACGCCGGAAGAAGTTTTCGGCCCACTCTCCATTCAGGCGTTAAAAGATGAGGGACGCTATGAACGTCTGACGGC
This sequence comes from Enterobacter cloacae complex sp. 302F9, assembly GCF_050030335.1. Taxonomy (NCBI): domain Bacteria; kingdom Pseudomonadati; phylum Pseudomonadota; class Gammaproteobacteria; order Enterobacterales; family Enterobacteriaceae; genus Enterobacter; species Enterobacter cloacae complex sp. 302F9. The sequence continues at coordinate 4,775,381 of NZ_JBLGUC010000001.1, forward strand.
GGGCTATCTTCCGGAAGCGGAAATCGTCTTTCTTGATGAGATCTGGAAAGCCGGCCCGGCCATACTGAATACCCTGTTGACGGCAATTAACGAACGCCGCTTCCGCAACGGCGCCAGCGAAGAGAAGATCCCCATGCGCCTGCTGGTGGCCGCGTCTAACGAATTGCCCGAAGCCGACAGCAGCCTGGAAGCGCTGTATGACCGTATGCTGATCCGCCTGTGGCTGGATAAAGTCCAGGATAAATCAAACTTCCGTTCTATGCTGGTAAGCCAGCAGGATGAAAACGAAAACCCGGTGGCAGCGTCATTGCAGGTCACGGACGAGGAATACCACCAGTGGCAGGAGGAGATCGGCAAGATAAAACTGCCCGATCCCGTTTTTGAGCTGATCTTCATGCTGCGCCAGCAGCTTGATTTGCTGCCTTCCGCGCCGTACGTCTCCGATCGTCGCTGGAAAAAAGCCATTCGCCTGCTCCAGGCAAGCGCGCTGTTTAGCGGCCGCGATGCTGTCGCCCCAATCGATCTGATCCTGCTGAAAGACTGCCTGTGGCATGACGCAGAAGGGATGAACCTGATGCAACAGCAGTTGGACGTTTTGATGACCGGACACGCGTGGGGTCAGCAGTCGATGCTCAATCAGCTGGGCGCGATTGCCCAACGTCGCCTTCAGCTCCAGCAGCAGCAAAGTGACAAAACCGCGCTGAAGGTGAACCGTCTTGGCGGGATGTTTGCCCGTAAACCGCACTACGAACTGCCCGCCGGGCTGACTGACGCCTCGCTCACGCTTCTTCTTCAGCAACCGCTGAAGCTGCATGATATGCAGGTTGTGCACGTGACGATCGAACGCGTTGCGCTGGCTCAGTGGCTGGATAAAGGCGGTGAGATCCGCGGTAAACTCAACGGTATCGGCTTTGCACAGCCGCTGTCAATGGAAGTCGACAGCAGCCAGCACCTTGTGATCCGCGACGTCAGCCTTCAGGGATCGCGCCTGGCGCTGCCGGGCACGGCCTCCGATACTGTTCCGGAGGAGATCAAACAACAGCTCGACGCGCTGGATAACGAATGGCATCAGCAGCACACGCGCTTCAGCGAGCAGCAGAAATGCCTCTTTATCCATAGCGACTGGTTAGGTCGCATTGAAGCCAGCTTGCAGGATGTCAGCGCGCAGATCAAACAGGCGCGTCAATGCTAACGCTGGACACGCTTAACGTCATGCTGGCGGTTAGCGAGGAAGGGTTGATCGAAGAGGTCGTCATTACCCTGCTCACTTCACCGCAGCTGGCGGCCTTCTTTGAAAAATTCCCGAAGCTCCGAAAGGCAATGACGGACGATCTGCCCCGCTGGCGCGATAACCTGCGACAGCGGTTTAAGGAGACGGAAGTCCCGCCGGAACTGACAGAGGAAGTGGCTGGTTACCAGCAGTGCCAGCGGCTTTCAACACCGCAGTTTATTGCCCAGCTACAGCAAACCCTGACGCTGCTTGATAACGTTCACTCCCCGTTTGCCAGCCAGGCCAGAGCGCTGGTCACTGACAACCCCAGCTTTACTCCCGCCCTGCATACGCTGTTTTTACAGCGCTGGCGTCTGAGCCTTGTGGTCCAGGCCACGGCCCTTAATCAGCAGTTGCTGGACGAAGAGCGCGAACAGTTGCTCAGTGAAGTCCAGGAGCGAATGACCCTGAGCGGCCAGTTAGAACAGGTGCTGGTGGAGAATGAAAACGCCGCCGGTCGACTCTGGGATATGAGTGCCGGCCAGTTAAAGCGGGGCGATTATCAGCTGATCGTGAAGTACGGCGACTTTCTGGCACAACAGCCGGAGCTGATGAAGCTTGCAGAACAGCTCGGCCGCTCCCGGGAGGCCCGGTCGGTCCCAAAGAAAGATGCGCCGATGGAGACCTTCCGTACGCTGGTACGCGAACCCTCCACCGTACCGGAGCAGGTGGACGGGCTACAGCAAAGCGATGACATCCTGCGCCTGCTGCCCACGGAACTCAGCACGCTGGGAATGACCGAACTGGAGTATGAGTTTTATCGTCGGCTGGTGGAAAAACAGCTCATTACCTATCGACTGCATGGCGAAGCCTGGCGCGAGAAGATCAGCCAGCGTCCGGTAGTGCACCAGGATTTTGATGAGCAACCGCGCGGCCCATTTATTGTTTGCGTCGATACGTCCGGATCGATGGGGGGCTTTAATGAACAGTGTGCAAAAGCGTTCTGCCTGGCCCTGATGCGCGTGGCGCTTGCCGATCGTCGTCGCTGCTACATCATGCTCTTTTCCAGCGAAGTGGTGGGGTATGAACTGACCAGCCCACAGGGGCTGGAGCAGGCGATCCGCTTTTTAAGCCAGCGCTTTCGCGGCGGCACCGATCTGGCCAGCTGTTTTCGCAGCATCATTGAGCGCATGCAGGGCGGAGACTGGTACGACGCGGATGCGGTGGTGATTTCCGATTTTATCGCCCAGCGGCTGCCGGACGACGTCGTGAATAAAGTGAAGGAGATGCAGCGCGTGCACCAGCACCGTTTCCATGCCGTGGCGATGTCTGCACATGGAAAACCCGGCATCATGCGCATCTTCGATCACATCTGGCGCTTTGATACCGGGTTGCGTAGCCGCCTGCTCAGACGCTGGCGACGTTAATTAAAGAAGAGAACCGACGCTCTCACGTACCTGCTGCGGCCAGACCCCACACTGTACCTGACCAATGTGAGAGAGTTGCAGCAGCAGCATGGTCAGACGAGACTGGCCAATACCACCGCCGATGGTCTGCGGCATTTCACCGCGCAGCAGTGCCTGGTGCCACTCCAGTTGCAGACGATCTTCATCACCGGTCACGGCCAGCTGACGCTTCAGTGCTTCAGCATCCACGCGGATCCCCATCGAAGAGAGTTCAAACGCATCTTCCAGAACCGGGTTCCAGACCAGAATATCGCCGTTCAGACCGGCATATTCGCTTTCGCCCACGGTGCTCCAGTCATCGTAATCCGGCGCACGGACGTCGTGACGTTTACCATCAGACAATTTCCCGCCAATGCCGATAAGGAATACCGCGCCCAGCTCTTTGGCGATCGCGCGTTCACGGCCTTTGGCATCCAGATCCGGGAAACGGCTCAGCAATTCCTGACTGTGAACAAAGTGGATCGTTTCCGGCAGGAACGGTGCCAGACCAAACTCTTTGCTCACGGCCGCTTCGGTTGCTTTGATCCCGGCGTAGATCGCCTCAACGGTGGATTTCAGCGTACCGACGTGACGCTCGCCATCTCCCATTACGCGCTCCCAGTCCCACTGGTCAACGTAGACAGAGTGAATCGGGGAAAGGCGGTCTTCATCGGGGCGAAGGGCTTTCATGTGCGTGTAAAGCCCTTCGCCCGCGCTGAAGTCATGTTGTCCCAGGGTTTGACGCTTCCACTTCGCCAGGGAATGAACCACTTCGAACTGGGCGTCTGGCAGTGTTTTCACTTTTACCTGTACCGCTTTTTCGCAACCAGACAAGTTATCCTGCGTCCCGTCACCCACGCGGCTCAGAATCGGCGCCTGAACTTCAATAAGGCCAAGCTTCTCTTCCAGCTGGCGGGAAAAATGGGATTTTACGAAACTGATCTGGCGTTGTTTTGCGATGTAAGCGGTTTTCATTATTTATACTCCTGCGTCCTGTTGATACTGATTAAGCAACAGAACAGGCGCTTAATTCAATAACCCATCAACAAAAAGCCGCCTTCACTTTTGATTCGTTAAAATAAGACGCTAGAATAGAGGGAATCATTAATCTTCATAAGAAAAACCTATGGAAAATTATCAGATCGACAATCTGGACCGCGGCATTCTGGAAGCGCTAATGGCCAACGCACGCACCGCGTATGCCGAACTGGCGAAACAATTTGGCGTCAGCCCGGGGACCATTCACGTTCGCGTCGAGAAAATGAAGCAGGCCGGGATCATCACCGGCGCACGCATTGATGTCAGCCCGAAGCAACTTGGCTACGACGTCTGCTGCTTCATTGGCATTATTCTGAAAAGCGCCAAAGATTACCCCTCCGCGCTGGAGAAACTGAACGCGCTGGATGAAGTCACCGAGGCGTACTACACCACCGGGCACTACAGCATCTTTATAAAGGTGATGTGCCGATCCATTGACGCCCTCCAGCAGGTACTTATCAACAAGATCCAAACAATCGATGAAATTCAGTCCACTGAAACCCTGATCTCCCTGCAAAACCCGATCATGCGTACTATCCGCCCGTGATCGGGCAATTTCATTCCCACATTTTCCACAGGTAGATCCCAGCTCGTTCACAGCGTACAATGGCCGCCTCTTTATCTGAGCGAGCGATCAATGGCGGACATTACTCTTATCAGCGGCAGCACCCTGGGCGGTGCGGAATATGTAGCGGAACATCTGGCTGAGAAGCTGGAAGATGCGGGCTTTTCTACACAAACGCTGCACGGACCGCTGCTGGAAGATCTCCCGACTGACGGGGTCTGGCTGCTGATCACCTCCACGCACGGCGCGGGCGATCTGCCGGATAACCTGCAACCTTTATATGACGAACTGCTGGAACAACAGCCCGATCTGTCAAACGTCCGGTTTGGCGCTGTGGGGATCGGCAGCCATGAATATGACACTTTCTGTGGCGCCATAGAGAAAGTAGAAGCTGCGGTGACCGCCTGCGGAGCAAAACAGCTGGGTGAAACGCTGAAGATCAACATCCTCGATCATGACATTCCCGAAGATCCAGCCGAGATCTGGCTCGCGGAATGGAAAAATTTACTCAAAAACGATTAAAGATCGTGCGATCAGATGTGGATAACTCTGGTTAAAAGCTCGTATTAAGCCGTAGTTATCCAAAGAACAACGTTGGTTTAGTTTTTGACCTGTGTATAAAGTGGCGATCTGATCCCAGCTTATACGGTCCAGGATCACCGATCATTCACAGCAAACGATCTTTCCTAACTGCATGATCTTATTTATGGGATCGGACTTATCCACAAAGGTCTGCGATCCTAATAAGAGATCACAATAGAACAGATCTCTAAATAAAAAGATCTTCTTTTTAATAGCCCAGGATCCCAATGCTTTCTCGAAAGACTAAAGTTGAGTAGAATCCACGGCCCGGGCTTCAATCCATTTTCATACCGCTTTACGCGAGGCAGACCACCATGTTTTATCAGGATCCTTTTGACGTCATCATCATTGGCGGGGGTCACGCAGGCACTGAGGCCGCAATGGCCGCAGCGCGAATGGGTCAGCAGACCCTGCTTTTGACACACAATATCGACACGCTGGGACAAATGTCCTGTAATCCGGCGATTGGCGGCATTGGGAAAGGACACCTGGTAAAAGAAGTGGATGCGCTTGGCGGCCTGATGGCGAAAGCGATCGATCGTGCGGGCATTCAGTTTAGGATACTAAACGCGAGTAAAGGTCCGGCTGTTCGCGCCACCCGTGCACAGGCAGACCGCGTGCTTTACCGTCAGGCTGTGCGCACCGCGCTGGAAAACCAACCGAACCTGATGATCTTCCAGCAGGCGGTAGAAGATCTTATCGTGGAGAACGATCGTGTTGTTGGCGCCGTGACCCAGATGGGTCTTAAGTTCCGCGCAAAAGCGGTGGTGCTGACGGTCGGGACATTCCTGGACGGTAAAATCCATATTGGTCTGGACAACTACAGCGGTGGCCGTGCTGGCGATCCGCCGTCGATTCCGTTATCTCGTCGTCTGCGTGAACTGCCGCTGCGCGTAAGCCGCCTGAAAACCGGTACGCCGCCGCGTATTGATGCGCGCACCATTGATTTCAGCGTGCTCGCACAGCAGCACGGCGATAACCCGATGCCGGTGTTCTCGTTCATGGGCAATGCGGCGCAACATCCGCAGCAGGTGCCGTGCTACATCACGCACACCAATGAAAAAACCCATGACGTGATCCGCAATAACCTCGATCGCAGCCCAATGTACGCCGGTGTGATCGAAGGGATCGGCCCACGTTATTGCCCGTCGATCGAAGACAAGGTGATGCGATTTGCCGATCGTAACCAGCACCAGATCTTCCTCGAACCTGAAGGGCTGACCTCTAACGAAATTTATCCAAACGGCATCTCCACCAGCCTGCCGTTCGACGTGCAGATGCAGATTGTGCGTTCAATGCAGGGCATGGAAAACGCGAAGATCGTTCGTCCTGGCTACGCTATTGAGTACGATTTCTTCGATCCGCGCGACCTGAAGCCGACGCTGGAAAGCAAATTCATCCAGGGTCTGTTCTTCGCAGGCCAGATTAACGGTACCACCGGGTACGAAGAAGCTGCCGCACAAGGGTTGCTGGCCGGTCTGAACGCCGCTCGCTTCTCTGCCGAGAAAGAGGGCTGGGCACCGGCGCGTTCTCAGGCTTACCTGGGCGTTCTGGTCGACGATCTCTGCACGCTGGGGACCAAAGAACCGTACCGCATGTTTACTTCTCGTGCGGAATATCGCCTGATGCTGCGCGAAGACAATGCCGATCTGCGTCTGACTGAGGTGGGCCGTGAATTGGGTCTGGTGGATGACGAACGCTGGGCGCGCTTCAACGAGAAGCTGGAGCGTATCGAACAGGAACGTCAGCGCCTGAAAACCACCTGGGTGAATCCGCAGGCGGAAACCGCTGCCGAAGTAAACGCTCACTTAACAGCACCGCTGTCGCGCGAAGCCAGCGGGGAAGATCTGCTGCGTCGTCCTGAAGTCACTTACGAGAATCTGGTCAAACTGACCGCGTTCGCGCCGGGCCTTGAAGACGCGGAAGCGGCTGAACAGGTCGAGATCCAGGTGAAATACGAAGGCTACATCGCGCGTCAGCAGGATGAGATCGAAAAACAGCAGCGCAACGAAAACACGCTGCTGCCGGAAATGCTGGACTATCGTCAGGTGACGGGCCTTTCCAACGAAGTGATCGCTAAGCTGAACGATCACAAACCTGTGTCGATTGGCCAGGCCTCACGTATCTCCGGCGTCACACCTGCCGCGATTTCGATTCTGCTGGTGTGGCTGAAAAAGCAGGGTATGCTGCGCCGCAGCGCGTAATGCTCTGAAAATTGCCCGGTGGCGCTGCGCTTACCGGGCCTACTGAACCCGTAGGGCGGGTTAGCGAAGCGCCACCCGCCACTTAAGTTTCTCAACAGGTATCCACCGTGCTCAATAAACTCTCTCGTCTGCTGGAACAGGCAGGTATTTCGCTCACCGATCACCAGAAAAATCAGCTGGTGGCCTATGTCGATATGCTGAACAAATGGAATAAAGCGTACAACCTCACCTCCGTACGCGATCCCAACGAGATGCTGATTCGCCATATTCTCGATAGCATCGTCGTGGCGCCATATCTGAACGGGGAACGTTTTATCGACGTGGGCACCGGCCCGGGCTTGCCGGGCGTTCCGTTGTCTATTGTTCGACCGGAGAGTCAATTCACGCTGCTGGACAGCCTGGGTAAGCGCGTACGCTTTTTACGCCAGGTCCAGCATGAGCTGAAGCTGGAAAACATCACGCCCGTGCAGAGCAGGGTAGAGGAGTTCCCGGCTGAGCCACCGTTTGACGGCGTTATCAGCCGCGCATTTGCGTCACTCAATGACATGGTGAGCTGGTGCAAACACCTGCCGGCGGAGAAGGGGCGTTTTTATGCGCTGAAAGGGCAACTTCCGGGGGACGAAATCGAGCTGCTTCCGGACGGTTTTGCTGTCGAATCCATTGAGAAACTTCAGATCCCTCAGCTCGAAGGTGAGCGTCATCTGGTGATAATTAAGCCAAACACTTTTTAAAAATTAATAAAAAATGTGGAATTTGTGCTGTTCTGATCGTGTTAAAAAGCAGCACATCCCGTCTGTTTTGGCCGTTGTTAATTTAACCTTGTTGTTACCATGGGTTTTCTTATGGTTAACCTGAAGTGAGTTGTTCACTCTGAGGATAATCAACCATGAAAATATCAGCCTGCTAAAAGTGGGTAAAGGCAACAAGAATGGAATGTTAAATATTTATTAAGAATGTCAATAAAAGGTTTTTGTTGTATACGGCTCTGTTTTAAAAATAGTTGCGATTTTTTTGCTTTAATTTCATACAGATGAAATAAATCGTTTTACGTCTTTGATAAATACCACTTTATCGCAAATGTGTATTTTGTGATCTCGTGCACGCTTTATCACCAACGTTTCCGCGCTGTTTGCAGTTTTGCCTGAAGGTCGGCACTTAGGTCAAAAGTTGAAAAATAGGACTGGGGAAAAATATTTAAACATTTATTCACCTTTTCGCTACTTAATGTTTGAAATCACGGGTACGCACCGTATAATTTGACCGCTTTTTGATGCTTGACTCTGAGCCTTAAAGGACGTTTTATACGACACGCGGCATACCTCGAAGGGAGCAGGAGTAAAAACGTGATGTCTGTGTCGCTCTTGAGTAGAAACGTTGCTCGTAAGCTTCTGTTCATTCAGTTTCTGGCTGTGATAGCAAGTGGACTGCTGTTTAGCCTCAAAGACCCCTTCTGGGGCATCTCCGCCGCGTGCGGAGGTTTGGCGGTGGTTCTGCCAAACGTGTTGTTTATGATTTTTGCCTGGCGTCATCAGGCGCATACACCCGCCAAAGGCCGCGTGGCCTGGTCCTTCGCTCTCGGCGAAGTGTGTAAGGTGTTGCTGACCTTTGCTCTACTGGTGATGGCGCTGGCGGTTTTGAAAGTGGTATTCATGCCGCTGATAGCAACGTGGGTTTTGGTGCTGGTGGTACAAGTTCTGGCTCCAGCTGTAATCAATAACAAAGGGTAAAAGGCATCATGGCTTCAGAAAATATGACGCCGCAGGATTACATAGGTCACCATCTGAATAACCTTCAGCTGGACCTGCGTACATTCTCGCTGGTGGATCCACATAACCCCCCGGCCACCTTCTGGACGATCAACATCGACTCCATGTTCTTCTCGGTGGTTTTGGGTCTTCTGTTCCTGGCCATGTTCCGCAGCGTTGCTAAAAAGGCGACCAGCGGTGTTCCAGGGAAATTCCAGACGTTCATCGAGATGATCATCGGCTTCGTCCATGGCAGCGTGAAAGACATGTACCATGGTAAGAGCAAACTGATTGCTCCGCTGGCCCTGACCGTGTTCGTTTGGGTCTTCCTGATGAACCTGATGGACCTCCTGCCTATCGATTTCTTACCTTGGATCGGTGAGCACGTACTCGGCCTGCCTGCACTGCGCGTGGTTCCGTCTGCCGACGTGAACATCACCCTGTCGATGGCGCTGGGCGTATTTATCCTCATTCTGTTCTACAGCATCAAAATGAAAGGCGTAAGCGGCTTTGTGAAAGAGCTTACCTTGCAGCCGTTCAACCACTGGGCGTTTATTCCGGTCAACCTGATCCTGGAAGGCGTTAGCCTGCTGTCCAAACCTGTTTCACTGGGTCTGCGACTGTTCGGCAACATGTATGCGGGTGAGCTGATTTTCATTCTGATCGCGGGTCTTCTGCCGTGGTGGTCACAGTGGATTCTGAATGTGCCATGGGCCATTTTCCACATCCTGATCATTACGCTGCAAGCCTTTATCTTCATGGTTCTGACGATCGTCTATCTGTCGATGGCGTCTGAAGAGCACTGATTTTTTACCAACACTACTACGTTTTAATTGAAACAAACTGGAGACTGTCATGGAAAACCTGAATATGGATCTGCTGTACATGGCTGCCGCTGTGATGATGGGTTTGGCGGCTATCGGTGCTGCGATCGGTATCGGCATCCTCGGGGGCAAATTCCTGGAAGGCGCAGCGCGTCAACCTGATCTGATTCCTCTGCTGCGTACTCAGTTCTTTATCGTTATGGGTCTGGTGGATGCAATCCCAATGATCGCTGTAGGTCTGGGTCTGTACGTGATGTTTGCTGTCGCGTAGTAGTTGTTTTAAAACCCCAAGCCACAGAAATTTAAGAGGTATTGTGCTGTGAACATGAACGCAACAATCCTCGGCCAGGCCATCGCGTTTATTCTCTTTGTCTGGTTCTGCATGAAGTATGTATGGCCGCCTTTAATGGCTGCCATCGAAAAACGTCAGAAAGAAATTGCTGACGGTCTGGCTTCCGCAGAACGCGCTAAGAAAGATTTGGACCTTGCACAGGCCAACGCGACAGACCAGCTGAAAAAAGCGAAAGCTGAAGCTCAGGTAATCATTGAACAGGCTAACAAACGCCGTTCTCAGATCCTGGACGAAGCCAAAGCTGAAGCAGAACAGGAACGTACTAAGATCGTGACACAGGCTCAGGCTGAAATTGAAGCTGAGCGTAAACGTGCTCGTGAAGAACTGCGTAAGCAGGTTGCGATTCTGGCTGTTGCTGGCGCCGAGAAGATCATCGAACGTTCCGTGGATGAAGCTGCTAACAGCGACATCGTGGACAAACTTGTCGCTGAACTGTAAGGAGGGAGGGGCTGATGTCTGAATTTGCTACGGTAGCTCGCCCCTACGCCAAAGCAGCTTTTGACTTTGCTGTCGAACACCAAAATGTCGATCGCTGGCAGAATATGCTGGCGTTTGCCGCTGAGGTGACGAAAAACGAACAAATGGCCGAGTTGCTTTCTGGTGCGTTAGCGCCTGAAACCCTCGCCGCGTCGTTTATCGCCGTGTGCGGAGAGCAACTGGATGCCAACGGCCAGAACCTGATTAAGGTGATGGCGGAAAATGGTCGTCTCCGTGTGCTCCCGGATGTTCTCGAGCAGTTTGAGCACTTACGTGCCCTTAGTGAAGCTACCGCTGAAGTTGAAGTAACTTCTGCGACTGAACTGAGTAACGAACAGCTTGCGAAAATCACCGCCGCGATGGAAAAACGTCTGTCACGCAAAGTTAAGCTGAATTGCAAAATCGATAAGTCTGTAATGGCAGGCGTAATCATCCGCTCGGGTGATATGGTCATTGATGGCAGCGTACGCGGCCGTCTTGAGCGCCTTGCAGACGTCTTGCAGTCTTAAGGGGACTGGAGCATGCAACTGAATTCCACCGAAATCAGCGAACTGATCAAGCAGCGCATTGCTCAGTTCAATGTTGTGAGTGAAGCTCACAACGAAGGTACTATTGTTTCTGTAAGTGACGGTGTTATCCGCATCCACGGCCTGGCCGATTGTATGCAGGGTGAGATGATTTCCCTGCCGGGTAACCGTTACGCTATCGCACTGAACCTGGAGCGCGACTCCGTAGGTGCCGTTGTGATGGGGCCATACGCTGACCTTGCCGAAGGCATGAAGGTTAAGTGTACTGGCCGTATTCTGGAAGTACCGGTTGGCCGTGGCCTGCTGGGGCGCGTTGTTAACACCCTGGGTGCGCCAATCGACGGTAAAGGTCCGGTTGAGCACGATGGCTTCTCCCCAATCGAAGTTATCGCACCAGGCGTTATCGACCGTCAGTCCGTTGATCAGCCAGTGCAGACGGGTTATAAGTCCGTTGACGCCATGATCCCAATCGGTCGTGGTCAGCGTGAACTGATCATCGGTGACCGTCAGACCGGTAAAACCGCGATGGCAATCGACGCCATCATCAACCAGCGTGATTCCGGCATCAAATGTGTGTACGTGGCTATCGGCCAGAAAGCGTCCACCATTTCCAACGTGGTTCGTAAACTGGAAGAGCACGGCGCACTGTCTAACACCATCGTTGTGGTAGCAACCGCGTCTGAATCTGCTGCACTGCAATACCTGGCGCCATACGCCGGTTGCGCAATGGGCGAATACTTCCGTGACCGCGGTGAAGATGCGCTGATCGTATACGATGACCTGTCTAAACAGGCCGTTGCTTATCGTCAGGTTTCCCTGCTGCTCCGTCGTCCACCAGGACGTGAAGCATTCCCGGGCGACGTATTCTACCTCCACTCTCGTCTGCTGGAGCGTGCTTCCCGCGTTAACGCGGAATACGTCGAGAACTTCACCAAAGGTGAAGTGAAGGGTAAAACAGGTTCTCTGACCGCTCTGCCGATCATTGAAACCCAGGCGGGTGACGTTTCTGCGTTCGTTCCGACCAACGTAATCTCCATTACCGATGGTCAGATCTTCCTGGAAACCAACCTGTTTAACTCCGGTATTCGTCCGGCGGTTAACCCGGGTATCTCCGTATCCCGTGTGGGTGGTGCTGCTCAGACCAAGATCATCAAGAAACTGTCCGGTGGTATCCGTACCGCGCTGGCACAGTATCGTGAACTGGCTGCGTTCTCTCAGTTCGCATCCGATCTGGACGAAGCAACCCGTAAACAGCTGAGCCACGGTCAGAAAGTGACCGAGCTGCTGAAGCAGAAACAGTACGCGCCAATGTCTGTTGCTCAGCAGGGCCTGGTACTGTTCGCGGCTGAACGCGGTTACCTCGAAGATGTGGAACTGGCGAAAATCGGTAGCTTCGAAGCCGCTCTGCTGGCTTACGTCGACCGTGATCACGCTCCGCTGATGCAAGAGATCAACCAGACCGGTGGCTATAACGACGAAATCGAAGGCAAGCTGAAAGCTATCCTCGATTCCTTCAAAGCAACCCAATCCTGGTAATCGTCCGGCGGCTTGTCTCAGGACAAGCCGTCTGGCATTGAGGAGAAGCTCATGGCCGGCGCAAAAGAGATACGTAGTAAGATCGCAAGCGTCCAGAACACGCAAAAGATCACTAAAGCGATGGAGATGGTCGCCGCTTCCAAAATGCGTAAATCGCAGGATCGCATGGCGGCCAGCCGTCCTTATGCAGAGACCATGCGCAAAGTGATTGGTCACCTTGCGAACGGTAATCTGGAATATAAGCACCCTTACCTGGAAGAACGCGACGTTAAGCGCGTGGGCTACCTGGTGGTGTCGACTGACCGTGGTCTGTGTGGCGGCTTGAACATTAACCTGTTCAAAAAACTGCTGGCGGATATGAAAGGCTGGTCCGATAAAGGCGTTCAGTGCGATCTGGCACTGATTGGCTCTAAAGGCGTCTCTTTCTTTAACTCCGTTGGCGGCAACATTGTCGCTCAGGTGACCGGTATGGGTGATAACCCGTCCCTGTCCGAACTGATCGGCCCGGTTAAAGTGATGTTGCAGGCCTACGATGAAGGCCGTCTGGACAGACTGTACGTTGTCAGCAACAAATTTATTAACACCATGTCTCAGGTGCCTACGCTCACTCAGATGCTGCCGTTACCGGCATCAGAAGATGACGAGCTGAAACAGAAAGCCTGGGATTACCTGTATGAACCCGATCCGAAACCGCTGCTGGATACCCTGCTGCGTCGTTACGTTGAATCTCAGGTTTATCAGGGCGTTGTAGAAAACCTGGCCAGCGAGCAGGCCGCACGAATGGTGGCGATGAAAGCCGCGACCGATAATGGCGGCAGCCTGATTAAAGAGCTGCAGTTGGTTTACAACAAAGCTCGTCAGGCCAGCATTACTCAGGAACTCACCGAGATCGTCTCGGGGGCCGCCGCGGTTTAACCAGGTTTACGAATTACGTAGAGGATTCAAGATGGCTACTGGAAAGATTGTCCAGGTAATCGGCGCCGTGGTGGACGTCGAGTTCCCTCAGGACGCCGTACCACGCGTGTACGACGCGCTTGAGGTACAGAATGGTAACGAGAGCCTGGTGCTGGAAGTTCAGCAGCAGCTCGGCGGCGGTATCGTGCGTACCATCGCCATGGGTTCTTCCGACGGTCTGCGTCGTGGTCTGGAAGTAAAAGACCTTGAGCACCCGATCGAAGTCCCGGTAGGTAAAGCAACACTGGGTCGTATCATGAACGTATTGGGTCAGCCAATCGACATGAAAGGCGACATCGGTGAAGAAGAGCGTTGGGCTATCCACCGCGCGGCACCTTCCTACGAAGAGCTGTCCAGCTCTCAGGAACTGCTGGAAACCGGCATCAAAGTTATCGACCTGATGTGTCCGTTCGCGAAGGGCGGTAAAGTCGGTCTGTTCGGTGGTGCGGGTGTAGGTAAAACCGTAAACATGATGGAGCTGATCCGTAACATCGCGATCGAGCACTCCGGTTACTCCGTGTTTGCGGGCGTGGGTGAACGTACTCGTGAGGGTAACGACTTCTACCACGAAATGACCGACTCCAACGTTCTGGATAAAGTATCCCTGGTTTACGGCCAGATGAACGAGCCACCAGGAAACCGTCTGCGCGTTGCGCTGACCGGCCTGACCATGGCTGAGAAGTTCCGTGACGAAGGTCGTGACGTTCTGCTGTTCGTTGATAACATCTACCGTTACACCCTGGCCGGTACTGAAGTATCTGCACTGCTGGGTCGTATGCCTTCAGCGGTAGGTTATCAGCCTACGCTTGCGGAAGAGATGGGTGTTCTTCAGGAACGTATCACCTCTACCAAAACCGGTTCTATCACCTCCGTTCAGGCGGTATACGTACCTGCGGATGACTTGACTGACCCATCCCCAGCCACCACCTTTGCTCACTTAGATGCAACCGTGGTACTGAGCCGTCAGATCGCGTCTCTGGGTATCTACCCGGCCGTTGACCCGCTGGACTCCACCAGCCGTCAGCTGGATCCACTGGTTGTTGGCCAGGAGCACTACGACACCGCGCGTGGCGTACAGTCCCTGCTGCAACGTTATCAGGAACTGAAAGACATCATCGCCATCCTGGGTATGGATGAACTGTCTGAAGAAGATAAACTGGTGGTAGCACGTGCGCGTAAGATCCAGCGCTTCCTGTCCCAGCCGTTCTTCGTTGCGGAAGTATTCACCGGTGCTCCGGGTAAATACGTTTCCCTGAAAGACACCATCCGTGGCTTTAAAGGCATCATGGAAGGCGAATACGATCACCTGCCAGAGCAGGCGTTCTACATGGTTGGTTCCATCGAAGAAGCCGTGGAAAAAGCCAAAAAACTTTAACGCCTTAATCGGAGGGTGATATGGCAATGACTTACCACCTGGACGTCGTCAGCGCAGAGCAACAAATGTTCTCTGGTCTGGTCGAGAAAATCCAGGTAACGGGTAGTGAAGGTGAACTGGGTATTTTCCCGGGTCACGCACCGCTGCTCACCGCCATTAAGCCTGGTATGATCCGCATCGTTAAACAGTTCGGTCATGAAGAGTTTATCTATCTGTCCGGCGGCATTCTTGAAGTGCAGCCAGGCAGTGTGACCGTTCTGGCCGATACCGCTATTCGTGGCCAGGATCTCGACGAAGCGCGAGCCCTGGAATCGAAGCGTAAGGCTGAAGAGCACATTAGCAGCTCTCATGGTGACGTGGATTACGCTCAGGCGTCTGCGGAGCTGGCCAAAGCGATCGCGAAACTGCGCGTTATCGAGTTGACCAAAAAAGCGATGTAACACCGGCTTGAAAAGCACAAAAGCCAGTCTGGATCCCAGGCTGGCTTTTTTTTTCGGCCTTAATTCATGATGAAAAAGATGTAGAATTTTAAGCATCAAACGTTTTTACTTCTCACACAAACTACCGTCAGGATGCGTATGTTAAACAGTGCGATGAGCGTGGTGATCCTTGCCGCAGGCAAAGGTACCCGCATGTATTCCGATCTGCCTAAGGTGCTCCACACGCTGGCAGGAAAGCCAATGGTTCAGCATGTTATTGATGCAGCGAATGAATTAGGCGCCAGCCAGGTGCATCTGGTTTATGGACATGGCGGCGATCTGCTGAAAAAAACGCTGCATGACGACAATCTCAACTGGGTGCTACAGGCAGAACAGTTGGGTACAGGCCATGCGATGCAGCAGGCTGCACCCTTCTTCTCTGATGATGAAGATATCCTGATGCTCTACGGCGACGTCCCGCTGATCTCCGTTGAAACCCTCACTCGCCTGCGTGAAGCCAAACCGCAGGGCGGCATCGGTTTGTTGACCGTCGTGCTGGACGATCCAACCGGCTATGGCCGCATTACGCGTGAAAACGGCAAGGTAACCGGGATTGTTGAGCATAAAGATGCCACTGACGAACAGCGCCAGATTCAGGAGATCAACACCGGCATCCTGATTGCGAACGGTGCGGATATGAAGCGCTGGCTGTCCAGACTCAACAATAACAACGCGCAGGGTGAATACTACATCACCGACATCATTGCGATGGCTTACCAGGAAGGGCGTGAGATTGCCGCCGTTCACCCGGCTCGTATCAGCGAAACGGACGGGGTAAACAACCGTCTCCAGCTTTCTCGCCTGGAGCGTATTTACCAGTCCGAGCAGGCAGAAAAGCTGTTGCTCGCGGGCGTTATGCTGCGCGATCCGGCGCGTTTCGATCTGCGTGGCACGCTGACCCACGGGCGCGACGTTGAAATAGATACTAACGTTATCCTGGAAGGTAACGTCACGCTGGGCAACCGCGTCAAAATCGGCACTGGCTGCGTGATTAAAAACAGCGTGATCGGTGACGACTGCGAAATCAGCCCGTACAGCGTGGTGGAAGATGCCCATCTTGAGGCGGCATGTACCATCGGCCCGTTTGCGCGTCTGCGCCCGGGCGCTGAGCTGCTGGAAGGCGCTCACGTAGGTAACTTTGTGGAAATGAAAAAAGCGCGTCTGGGTAAGGGCTCGAAAGCCGGTCATCTGACCTATCTGGGCGATGCGGAAATTGGCGACAACGTAAACATCGGTGCTGGAACCATCACCTGTAACTATGACGGTGCCAATAAGTTTAAAACCATCATCGGTGATGATGTGTTTGTAGGCTCCGATACCCAGCTGGTGGCGCCCGTCACCGTGGGCAAAGGCGTGACCATTGCCGCCGGGACAACCGTTACGCGCGATGTGGCCGAGAACGAGCTGGTGTTAAGCCGTGTGCCGCAGGTCAGCAAGCAGGGCTGGAAACGCCCGGTGAAGAAGAAGTAACAACAAGGCGGGTGGCGCTATGCTTACCCGCCCTACGATTGAGTAGGCCTGATAAGGCGTAGCCGACATCAGGCAAACCCGGGAGAGGAGATAAATATATATCTCCCCCCACAAGCAGTACCCATAAAAATAACCCCACTCTCTACAAGGCTCGGGGCGCCCGGAAAGGGCAAATACAGGTCAGCGACAACGCATGGCATAACGCCATAATAAGGAAATCTAACTATGTGTGGAATTGTTGGCGCAGTTGCGCAGCGTGATATTGCTGAAATCCTTCTCGAAGGTTTACGTCGTCTGGAATACCGTGGTTACGACTCAGCCGGTCTGGCTGTGGTCGATGCAGAAGGTCATATGACCCGTCTGCGTCGTCTCGGTAAAGTGCAGATGCTGGCCCAGGCTGCGGAAGAACATCCGCTGCACGGTGGCACCGGTATTGCACATACCCGCTGGGCGACCCACGGTGAGCCATCTGAAGGCAACGCACACCCGCATGTGTCTGAACACATTGTGGTGGTGCATAACGGCATTATCGAAAACCACGAACCGCTGCGTGAAGAACTGAAAGCGCGCGGCTATACCTTCGTCTCTGAAACCGACACCGAAGTGATTGCTCACCTGGTGCACTGGGAGCTGGCAAAGGGCGGTACACTGCGTGATGCGGTGCTGCGCGCTATCCCTCAGCTGCGTGGTGCTTACGGTACGGTGATCATGGATTCCCGCGACCCGTCCATGCTGCTGGCCGCGCGTTCCGGTAGTCCGATGGTGATTGGTCTGGGCATGGGTGAAAACTTTATCGCTTCCGACCAGCTGGCGCTGTTGCCGGTTACCCGTCGCTTTATCTTCCTGGAAGAGGGAGACATTGCCGAGGTGACACGTCGCAGCGTGACCGTATTCGACACGAAAGGCGAGCAGGTTAAGCGTCAGGAGATCGAATCAAACCTGCAATACGACGCGGGCGACAAAGGTGCTTACCGTCACTACATGCAGAAAGAGATCTACGAACAGCCAAACGCCATTAAAAACACCCTGACCGGGCGCATCAGCCACGGCGAAGTGGATCTGAGCGAGCTGGGCGCCAATGCCAACGAACTGCTGGGCAAAGTCGAGCACATTCAGATCGTGGCCTGCGGTACCTCTTATAACTCCGGTATGGTCTCGCGCTACTGGTTTGAATCCCTGGCGGGCGTGCCGTGTGATGTGGAAATCGCGTCTGAGTTCCGCTACCGCAAATCTGCGGTGCGTCGTAACAGCCTGATGATCACCCTTTCTCAGTCTGGCGAAACGGCTGATACCCTGGCGGCGCTGCGTCTGTCTAAAGAATTGGGTTACCTGGGCTCGCTGGCCATCTGTAACGTGCCGGGCTCTTCGCTGGTACGTGAATCCGATCTGGCGCTGATGACCAAAGCCGGTACTGAAATTGGCGTGGCTTCCACCAAGGCGTTCACCACTCAGCTGACCGTTCTGCTGATGCTGGTGGCGAAACTGGCGCGTCTGAAAGGTCTGGATGCCTCCGTTGAACACGACATCGTGCATGGCCTTCAGGCGCTGCCGAGCCGTATCGAGCAGATGCTGTCTCAGGACAAACGCATTGAGGCGCTGGCGGAAGATTTCTCTGACAAACATCACTCCCTGTTCCTGGGGCGTGGCGATCAGTATCCGATTGCGCTGGAAGGCGCACTGAAGCTGAAAGAGATCTCTTACATTCACGCTGAAGCTTATGCGGCAGGTGAACTGAAACATGGCCCGCTGGCGCTGATCGACGCGGATATGCCGGTTATCGTGGTGGCACCGAACAACGAACTGCTGGAAAAACTGAAATCTAACATCGAAGAAGTGCGCGCCCGTGGTGGTGTTCTGTACGTCTTTGCGGATAAAGATGCCGGTTTCGCCAGCAGCGACAACATGCACATCATCGAGATGCCGCATGTGGAAGAGGTGATTGCGCCGATCTTCTATACCGTTCCGCTGCAACTGCTGGCTTATCACGTCGCGCTGATCAAAGGCACCGACGTTGACCAGCCGCGAAATCTGGCGAAGTCTGTTACCGTAGAATAACTCCTTCAGACTCCACCTTCGGGTGGAGTTTTTTTTATGACAACCTGTCATTTTCAGCTATTTTTTCAGTGTCACATAAAGAAAATATTACTGAAATCCTGCCGTCACGTTACCATTTAAGTGGATGATAATTAAAGATCTTTTTGGTTTTCTTTAAGTGAAACTTTCTTTGTCATAAAACTGTCATATTTCGTACATTTATCTGTCACCTGTTTGTCCTATTTTGCTCATCGTAGCCACTTAAACAATGATTTACGAAATCCTTGCAGGAGACATTATGAAAGTTATGCGTACCACTGTCGCAACTGTTGTCGCCGCGACCTTATCAATGAGCGCTTTCTCTGCCTTTGCAGCAGCAAGCCTGACTGGCGCTGGTGCAACCTTCCCTGCGCCGGTGTATGCCAAATGGGCGGATACCTACCAGAAAGAGACCGGTAACAAGGTCAACTATCAGGGTATCGGCTCCTCCGGTGGCGTAAAACAAATTACCGCGAATACCGTTGATTTCGGCGCATCCGACGCTCCGCTGTCTGATGAGAAACTGAATCAGGAAGGCCTGTTCCAGTTCCCGACCGTGATCGGCGGCGTTGTGCTGGCTGTTAACATCCCTGGCCTGAAATCAGGCGAGCTGGTGCTGGACGGCAAAACCCTGGGTGACATCTACCTGGGCAAAATCAAAAAATGGGATGACGAAGCCATCACTAAGCTGAACCCGGGCGTTAAGCTGCCTTCGCAGAATATCGCTGTGGTTCGTCGTGCTGACGGCTCTGGTACCTCTTTCGTGTTCACCAGCTACCTGGCGAAAGTGAACGAAGAGTGGAAATCTAAAGTCGGTTCCGGCTCTACCGTTAACTGGCCAACCGGTCTGGGCGGTAAAGGCAACGACGGTATCGCAGCCTTCGTACAGCGTCTGCCTGGCTCTATCGGCTACGTAGAATACGCTTACGCTAAGCAGAACAACCTGGCTTACACCAAACTGGTTTCTGCCGACGGCAAACCGGTTAGCCCGACCGAAGAGAACTTCGCCAACGCCGCGAAAGGCGCTGACTGGAGCAAATCCTTCGCGCAGGACCTGACCAACCAGAAAGGCGACGATGCATGGCCTATCACGTCTACCACCTTCATTCTGGTCCACAAAGAGCAGAAGAAACCTGAGCAGGGTGCTGAAGTGCTGAAGTTCTTCGACTGGGCATATAAAAATGGCGGCAAACAGGCTAACGATCTGGATTACGCCAGCCTGCCAGACAGCGTGGTTGAGCAGATCCGTGCTGCATGGAAAACCAACGTGAAAGACAGCAGCGGTAAAGCGCTGTACTAACAGGATATATTTAACGAAGATGGCGGGTGGCGCGCAGCGATCCCGCCCTACGGTTTACTCTGTAGGCCCGGTAAGCGTCAGCGCCACCGGGCATATTCGTAAAAACGTCTCAAACAGAAGAGTAATTTATGGCTGCAACCAAGCCTGCATTTAACCCTCCGGGTAAAAAAGGTGACATGATTTTCAGCGCGCTGGTGAAACTGGCTGCGCTGATTGTGCTATTGCTGCTGGGCGGCATTATCGTGTCCCTGATTTTCTCCTCCTGGCCGAGCATTCAAAAATTTGGTTTCGCCTTCCTGTGGACCAAAGAGTGGGATGCGCCGAACGATATTTACGGTGCGCTGGTGCCGATTTACGGCACGCTGGTGACCTCTTTTATCGCCCTGCTGATTGCGGTTCCGGTGAGCTTCGGTATTGCCCTGTTCCTGACGGAACTGGCGCCAGGCTGGCTGCGACGTCCGCTGGGTATCGCCATTGAACTGCTGGCGGCCATCCCAAGTATCGTTTACGGCATGTGGGGCCTGTTTATCTTCGCGCCGCTGTTTGCGACGTACTTCCAGGAGCCGGTCGGTAACGTTCTCTCTGCCATTCCGTTTGTGGGGGCGCTGTTCTCCGGCCCGGCATTCGGTATCGGCATTCTGGCGGCAGGTGTGATCCTCGCCATCATGATTATTCCGTACATTGCGGCGGTCATGCGCGATGTCTTCGAACAAACCCCGGTGATGATGAAAGAGTCCGCCTACGGCATCGGCTGCACCACCTGGGAAGTTATCTGGCGCATCGTCCTTCCGTTCACCAAAAATGGGGTGATTGGCGGCATTATGCTGGGCTTAGGCCGCGCGCTGGGTGAAACCATGGCGGTCACCTTTATCATCGGCAACACCTACCAGCTCGACAGCGCCTCGCTCTATATGCCTGGGAACAGTATTACCTCTGCGCTGGCGAACGAATTTGCCGAAGCGGAATCCGGGCTGCACGTTGCGGCGCTGATGGAACTGGGCCTGATCCTGTTTGTTATCACCTTTATTGTGCTGGCTATCTCCAAGCTGATGATTATGCGTCTGGCTAAAAACGAGGGGGCACGCTAATGGCGACTCTCGACATGCAAAATACCGCTCAGCTTGCGGAATCCCGTCGCAAAATGCAGTCAAAGCGCCGGATTAAAAACCGCATTGCGTTGACGCTTTCCATGGCGACGATGGCGTTCGGCCTGTTCTGGCTGATCTGGATCCTGATGTCCACCATCACCCGGGGTATTGATGGAATGTCCCTGGCGCTGTTCACCGAGATGACGCCGCCGCCGAACACGGCGGGTGGTGGTCTGGCAAACGCTCTGGCGGGCAGCGGCCTGTTGATCCTGTGGGCGACCGTTTTCGGTACGCCGTTGGGCATCATGGCGGGTATCTATCTGGCGGAATATGGCCGCAAGTCCTGGATCGCTGAAGTCATCCGCTTCATTAACGACATTCTGCTTTCTGCCCCGTCGATTGTCGTGGGTCTGTTTGTTTACACCATCGTGGTGGCGCAAATGGAACACTTCTCCGGCTGGGCGGGTGTGATTGCGCTGGCGCTGTTGCAGGTGCCTATCGTTATTCGTACCACTGAAAACATGCTGAAACTGGTGCCGGACAGCCTGCGTGAAGCGGCTTACGCGCTGGGTACGCCTAAATGGAAGATGATTTCGGCGATCACCCTGAAAGCGTCCGTCTCGGGGATCATGACCGGTATCCTGCTGGCTATCGCCCGTATCGCCGGTGAAACCGCACCGCTGCTGTTTACCGCCCTCTCCAATCAGTTCTGGAGCACGGACATGATGCAGCCGATCGCCAACCTGCCGGTGACGATCTTTAAATTTGCGATGAGCCCATTCGCGGAATGGCAGCAGCTGGCCTGGGCCGGGGTGCTGATCATCACCCTTTGCGTACTGTTGCTGAACATTCTGGCGCGCGTCATTTTCGCGAAGAAGAAACACGGTTAAATTTTTACGGCGCGGCACATCGCGGCGCCGAATGAGGAAATGAGTCAATGAGTATGGTTGATACTGCCCCGGGTAAGATTCAGGTTCGTGATTTGAACTTCTACTACGGCAAATTCCATGCCCTGAAGAATATCAACCTGGATATCGCAAAGAACCAGGTAACGGCATTCATCGGTCCGTCCGGCTGTGGCAAATCCACGCTGCTGCGCACCTTTAACAAAATGTATTCGCTCTATCCGGAGCAGCGCGCAGAAGGTGAAATTCTGCTGGACGGTGACAACATCCTGACCAATACCCAGGATATCGCCCTGCTGCGTGCGAAAGTGGGGATGGTATTCCAGAAACCCACGCCGTTCCCGATGTCGATCTATGACAACATCGCCTTTGGTGTGCGTCTGTTTGAGAAGCTCTCCCGTGCGGATATGGACGAGCGCGTGCAGTGGGCATTGACCAAGGCCGCATTATGGAACGAAACCAAAGATAAACTTCACCAGAGTGGGTACTCTCTCTCCGGTGGTCAGCAGCAGCGTCTGTGCATTGCGCGCGGTATCGCCATTCGCCCGGAAGTCTTGCTGCTGGATGAGCCGTGCTCAGCCCTGGACCCGATCTCAACCGGGCGTATCGAAGAGCTGATCACCGAGCTGAAGCAGGATTACACCGTGGTGATCGTGACCCACAACATGCAGCAGGCTGCACGTTGTTCTGACCACACGGCGTTTATGTACCTGGGCGAGTTGATTGAGTTCAGCGATACGGACGCGCTGTTCACTCGTCCGGCGAAGAAACAAACCGAAGATTATATTACTGGCCGCTACGGTTGATTTGCCTTAGTGCATGTGGAGAAACCATGGACAACCTCAATCTTAATAAACACATTTCCGGCCAGTTTAACGCAGAACTGGAAAGCATTCGCACCCAGGTGATGACCATGGGCGGCATGGTCGAGCAGCAGCTTTCTGACGCGATCACGGCGATGCACAACCAGGACAGCGAGCTGGCTAAGCGCGTTATTGAAGGCGACCACAACGTCAATATGATGGAAGTCGCCATCGACGAAGCCTGCGTGCGCATCATTGCGAAGCGTCAGCCGACGGCGAGCGACCTGCGTCTGGTGATGGCGATCATCAAAACCATCGCCGAGCTGGAGCGTATCGGTGACGTGGCGGATAAAATCTGCCGTACCGCGCTGGAGAAATTCTCCCAGCAGCACCAGCCGCTGCTGGTGAGCCTGGAGTCTCTCGGTCGCCACACCGTGCAGATGCTGCACGACGTGCTGGACGCTTTCGCGCGCATGGATCTGGACGAAGCGGTCCGTATCTACCGTGAAGACAAGAAAGTTGACCAGGAATACGAAGGCATTGTGCGTCAGCTGATGACCTACATGATGGAAGATTCACGTACCATTCCAAGCGTACTGACCGCGCTGTTCTGCGCGCGCTCCATCGAGCGTATCGGTGACCGTTGCCAGAACATTTGTGAATACATTTTCTATTTCGTGAAGGGGCAGGATTTCCGACACGTGGGCGGCGACGAGCTGGACAAGCTGCTGGCGGGTAAAGATCCGAAAGAGTGATATGTGTGGCGGGTGGCGCTAACGCTTACCCGCCCTACGTTAATTCAACGCGTAATATCCCACCCGCGCGCCTTCCACAACGCTGGCAGTTGCGCCAGATCGGTAAAGGTTGTCACTTTTGGATGGTCGATCGGCTTGTTGTGCGGATCGGCGCAGAAGTAAAACACCTCCATCCCCGCATCAATCCCTGACTGCGCGCCGGCAGATGAGTCATCCACCAGAATGCAGTTCTCCACGTTGACGTTCATCGCCTTCGCCGCGTGGAACATCAGCGCCGGATCGGGCTTCCAGCGCTGGATATCGTAGCCGCTGAACAGTTTTTCCGGGAAGTGGTGCAACATCTCCAGCTTGCCGAGCGAGTGCTGCATTTTGCTGACCGGGCCGTTAGAGACTACGCAGATCGGCACCGTCATCGCATCCAGCAGCGCGTTAGCGCCGGCGATAACTTCCAGCTCGGCGTCGAAGAGGCGTGCGACCTCGGCGCGGTACACCGGTTCCAGATCCGCTTTCACCAGATCCACCCCGTGCTCTTCGTTAATGATGTCGATGATCTCGTACAGCTTCACGCCCTTAAAGCGTTTAAACACCTCTTCGAGATCGAGCGTAATACCAAATTCCTGGAACATGGCGACATACGCGCGGGAACAAATGACCTCACTGTCGACCAGCGTACCGTCACAGTCGAAAAATACCGCTTCAATTCCGGACATGCCTTTCCCTTTTAACAAGTTTAACGTTTTCGTACGGCAGTTCACCGGGACGCAATCGTTGCCGTATAAGCAAAATCAATGAAAAAAGTATCCCGTAACCGCCACTATTGTCGCATTTTGGTATAGGATAGCGACGAATTTTCCCTCCTTGTTCGGAAATTGATGATGAGTCAACAACACACTACCCAGACATCTGGTCAGGGGCTGCTTGAGCGCGTGTTCAAACTGCGCGAGCACGGCACAACGGCACGCACCGAAGTGATCGCCGGTTTTACTACCTTCCTGACGATGGTCTATATCGTTTTCGTTAACCCGCAAATTCTGGGCGTAGCTGGCATGGACACCAGCGCCGTCTTTGTAACCACCTGTCTGATCGCGGCCCTTGGCAGCATCCTGATGGGCGTTTTCGCTAATCTGCCCGTGGCGCTGGCCCCGGCAATGGGTCTGAATGCGTTCTTTGCGTTCGTGGTGGTTCAGGCGATGGGCCTGCCGTGGCAGGTTGGGATGGGCGCTATTTTCTGGGGCGCGGTCGGCCTGCTGCTGCTGACCATCTTCCGCGTGCGCTACTGGATGATTGCGAACATTCCCGTGAGCCTGCGCGTGGGCATCACCAGCGGTATCGGTCTGTTCATCGGCATGATGGGGCTGAAAAACGCTGGCGTTATCGTGGCGAACCCGGAAACGCTGGTGAGCATTGGTAACCTGACCTCTCACAGCGTGCTGCTGGGCGTGCTGGGCTTCTTTATCATCGCGATCCTGGCATCGCGCAATATCCATGCTGCGGTGCTGGTCTCTATCATTGTGACCACGCTGCTGGGCTGGATGCTGGGTGACGTGCATTACAACGGTATCGTCTCTGCGCCACCGAGCGTCTCTACCGTGATTGGCCACGTTGATCTGGCGGGCTCGCTGAACCTGGGACTGGCCGGGGTGATTTTCTCCTTCATGCTGGTCAACCTGTTTGACTCCTCCGGTACGCTGATTGGCGTGACCGACAAAGCGGGTCTGGCAGATGAAAAAGGCAAATTCCCGCGCATGAAGCAGGCGCTGTATGTGGATAGCATCTCTTCCGTTGCTGGCTCTTTCATCGGTACCTCGTCTGTTACCGCTTACATTGAATCCTCTTCCGGTGTGTCCGTGGGCGGTCGTACCGGCCTGACGGCGGTAGTTGTGGGTCTGCTGTTCCTGCTGGTGATCTTCCTCTCTCCGCTGGCGGGGATGGTGCCACCATACGCGGCAGCCGGCGCGCTGATCTACGTCGGCGTGCTGATGACCTCAAGCCTGGCGCGCGTGAAGTGGGAAGATCTGACGGAAGCCGTTCCGGCATTTATTACCGCGGTGATGATGCCGTTCAGCTTCTCGATCACCGAAGGTATCGCGCTGGGCTTTATCTCTTACTGCGTGATGAAGATCGGTACCGGCCGCTTCCGCGAACTTAGCCCGTGCGTGATTATTGTGGCGCTGCTGTTTGTGCTGAAGATTGTGTTTATTGATGCACACTAAGATGCTGGTGGTGTCAGGTGGCGCTTCGCTTACCTGACCTACTGACGAATGTAGGCCCGGTAAGCGCTAGCGCCACCGGGCTTTTTTATCAGGCCTTCACCCGCTTAATATAATCCCTAAACGCGGTCAGCTGGCCAGAGAGATGGTCACGCGTACTCTGATCCACCACTTCACCCGTCTGCGGGTCGACCTTGTTCTGAATCACGCCGCCCATAAATTCCGGCTTGTTCATCACCATCGCATCCAGGAACACCAGGATCTGACGCAGGTGATACTGGCAGCGCGCGCCGCCGATGGCGCCCATTGAGCTGGTCTGGATCAGCACAGGTTTACCAGACAGCGGCTGCTCCGGTAAACGGGACAGCCAGTCAATGGCGTTCTTCAGACCACCCGGCACCGAGTAGTTATACTCAGGCGTCACAATCACCACGCCGTCAGCCTGACGGATTTGCTCGGCTATCGCTTCCACACTCTGCGGGAACCCTTCTTCCTGCTGAACGTCAGCATCATAAAGCGGGATGTCGCCAATGGACGGCAGGGCACTGATCTCCATTCCCGCAGGCGCCAGCTGCGGCAGCGTACGGGCAACCATCCCGTTAAAAGAACCTTTGCGCAGGCTTCCCAGTAACGTAACAACTTTCAACGTATCAGACATGATTACTCCTGTTTCATCATGATGATCCTGGACGGATCAGCTATGGGTGTATGCTTTTTCTGCCGGTAAACTGGTTAATCGCATCAGGCGCGCGGCGGGCTCGTTGGCGCGCTCAGGTACATCCGGAAGACTACGCCAACCGCGAGTGCTGTCAAACTCCCAGATTTTCAGCCGTTCGATGGCGGGGGTCACCGCAACGGACCAGATCAGTACGTCCTCAGCGTCGCAGAGTGCCTCTACCAGCGAGGCTTTTGTCGCGCGCAGGCGTCCGGAGCCGGGGAGCAGCTGCAACAGGCTGGCGTCGTCTGACGCCGCGCCGCTCAGTTTGCGGATGCTCTGGCGAAGGGTGATGAGCTGCGCTCTGGCTTCAACGGGGTCGTTCTGGTTACGTATCCACAGCTTTTCATTGCTGGAGAGCGGGTATTCATCGAGCGCGTTAGCACCATGGAAGCTGCGCGTGACGCGTTGTAGCTCCATATCCAGGCCGCAATCACCTTCCGTCGTCAGCGCGACGCCAACAATGTTGCCGGTGTACGCAATGGAAAAATGGGGGAGTGCCGGGTCCGCAAAAACCGGGCGACCTTCTGGCTGGGTGAGTATGTCCGGTAATTCGCTGGTGCCGTAGAGCATAAAAAGCAGTTCTGCGAGGAGCGCTCGGGAAGCTAAAAACCGCGTCCTGCGGTGTTCAGGTAGTTTGAGCGCCTCACTGTGACAGGCTGAAGAAAGTCTGGCCGATACGAGATGCCCTTCCGTTAATGTTCCTCGTGCAAAGTGCGTAGCCATTTTTCGCTCCTTGATAATGGTCGTAGTCGGTTAAACGGTTACATGATTATCGCTTAACTCAGCTTCTGTTTTAATCAGTAAATGGAAATAAGAGAAGCCTGAGCACCGAACTTTACATTATCTTAGGCAAAAACCTGACCTGGTGCGGTATACAGCGCTTTGATCGTCTCGCGCAGCCAGAGGATTTTCGGATTATGGCTGTTCCGTTTATGCCAGATCAGCGTGAAGGGGACGGTGAGCTTTTCTGCCTGCGCCTCATCGATGGGAATGGGCAGACAGACCAGATTACGCTGGTGGAGTTGATTGTAGTGATGGCAGTAGTGCGGCGCAGTGGCAATGTAGTTGTGATCCGGCTGGGCCGCCATAAACATCGACTGTTCAAAACCGGGCAAACTCATGGCGATGTTACGCTCCCGACCCATCTCTCTTAGCACCTCGTCGAGCGCCCAGGTGTCGCTGCGTTCCCAGAAGATGCTGATATGCGGGTAGCGCAGAAACGTCTCCAGATCCCATGCTTCCTGGAGCGCGGGATGATCCTCGCGCAAATACACGCACGGACGGTCACTGAACAGGATTTCGTAGTCGATAAACCACGGCATCAGCTTTAGCAGTTCGCGCGAGCGAGGGTGCGTTTCACGCCCGGTGAAGCCTAGATCCACTTCTCCGCGCGTAATGGCGTCCAGCGAATCGTAATCCCATTGGCGCAGCTTCACCGTCGCCTGTGGGTAGCGTTCATTCACCTGCTCCAGCAGGGCATTAAAGCGGATCAGCATCAGCGGTGTTTCGGCGGCGAGCACAAACTTAAGCCCGCCAGGAGAGCTATGGTGGAATTTATCGAGGATCTGGTTGCCAATCTGCATCCAGTCGGCCAAATCCTGTTCCAGACTCACCGTCAGCGGTGTGGGCAATAGCCCTAAAGGCGTTTTCACAAACAGCGGATCGTCGAACCAGTCGCGCAGCTTCGCCAGCGATTTACTCACCGCGGACGGCGTCACGTTCATCCGCTTCGCGGCTTTGGTGACGCTGCGCTCCTGCAACAAAAGTTGCAGGCAAAGTAAAAGATTAAGATCGAGACTGCTGATGGGCTTCTTCATAGTGCGCCGCGGGCTGGATGACCATAAGTAAGGTAATGCAGAGTATGCTACAGCCAATCAGAACCCCGATCAGCATATTCAGCGCGTTAAGGCCGATCACCGCCGCCAGCCAAATCCACAGTGACGAACCGCAGACCTGCGCAATGCCCAGCACCGAGCTTGCCACGCCTGCCCGCAATGAAAACGGGCCAAGTGCCTGACTCATTGCCACACCAAAGCCGACGGAGAATCCGGCGCAGATCAGAGTAATGCCCACCAGCATTACAGCGTGTGAGGTGGCGGTCGCCAGGATCACGCCTGCGGCGAGGAACAGCGTCTGTGAGGTGAGCATCAGCGTGCGCTGGCGGAAGATGTTGAGCGCAAAGGGCGTGGAGAATGAAACCGCCATGCTCACCATCGCGGTTAGCGCCATCACCGTCGAATACTCACCGCGATCGAAGCCCATCGTCTCCATCAGCAACACCGGGGAAACGTTTACATAGGTGAGGATCACCGCCACGCTAAGCGTGGTGATTGTCAACCGACTCAGGAAAAAGCGATTCATCAGCTTTTCAGCCGGATGGAGGGTTGCGGTGTGATATGGCTGTTGCGAACCGGGATGGGTCTCTTTCAGCACCGTCACGGACAGGATAAAGACGATGGCGCCCATTGCGGCCATGGTCCAGAAAAGACTCTGCCACGGAAATTTAAGCATAATCAGGTAGCCTACAACCGGTGCCAGCACCGGGATGATGCAGGTAATGCCGTTCAGCATCGACAGCACTTTAGCGCGGCGCTGGGCGCTTAAGGTATCGCGAAGAATAGCAAACGCCACCACGTAACAGCCACCCGCGCCAATGCCCTGGATAAAACGGCCTGACAGGAACATTGTGCTTTCCTGAGCTACTGAAGACAGTACTGATGCCAGCGCAAAGATAACTGCACCCGTAATGGCGACGGGCTGACGGCCTGCTTTATCCGCGATTTTCCCGGCAAACACCATCGACGACGCCATTCCCGCGAGGTAGGCCGAAAACGCGATGTGCAGCTGCGCCTCGCTGGCGCCCAGATCGCGGGCAATATGCGGTAGCCCCACCAGATACATATCAATGCCGGACGGATACAGCAGAACCAGCGCAAAACTACAGAACAGAAAACGAGCCATAAATCCCCCATAGATGCAGGCAAGCAGGATAGGGGGCGTGGAGGGATTAAGCGAGTTGCCATTTGGACAATGGTGATTTCCCAGGAGGAAATCACCCTGTATTAACGGGAATTACTTACCAATGCAGAAGCTCGAGAAAATCCGTCCCAGCAGATCGTCCGACGTAAACTCCCCGGTGATCTCGCTCAGGTTCTGCTGCGCCAGACGCAGCTCTTCCGCCAGCAGTTCACCGGCCCACGCGCCGATCAGCTGGGCTTTACCCTGCTCAAGGTGGCGAGCCGCCTCTTCCAGCGCCTGCAAGTGACGACGACGTGCCAGGAAGCCGCCCTCCATACTGGTGTCGAAGCCCATGCTCTGTTTGAGATGGCTACGCAGGGCTTCCACGCCTTCACCGGTACGGGCCGACAGGCGAATAAGTGAGTGACCATTCACATCGCTGATGCCCAGCGTTTCGCCGGTAACGTCGGCCTTGTTGCGCACCACGGTGATCGGCAGTTTAGCCGGGAGACGGGCGATAAAGTCTGGCCAGATTTCAGCCGGGTCAACGGCGTCGGTTGTGGTGCCGTCCACCATAAACAGCACGCGGTCGGCCTGCTCGATCTCCTGCCAGGCGCGTTCGATACCGATACGCTCGACTTCATCGCTCGCATCGCGCAGGCCAGCGGTGTCGATGATGTGCAGCGGCATGCCGTCGATATGGATATGCTCGCGCAGGACATCGCGGGTGGTGCCGGCTATGTCGGTCACGATCGCCGCTTCACGGCCCGCCAGGGCGTTCAGCAGGCTCGATTTTCCGGCATTGGGGCGACCAGCAATCACCACCTTCATTCCTTCACGTAGCAGGCTGCCCTGGCGCGCTTCGGCGCGAACGGCATCGAGATCGTTCATCACCTGGTTGAGCTG
Organism: Enterobacter cloacae complex sp. 302F9; assembly: GCF_050030335.1. Classification (NCBI taxonomy): domain Bacteria; kingdom Pseudomonadati; phylum Pseudomonadota; class Gammaproteobacteria; order Enterobacterales; family Enterobacteriaceae; genus Enterobacter; species Enterobacter cloacae complex sp. 302F9. The sequence goes on from NZ_JBLGUC010000001.1 coordinate 4,805,880, forward strand.
AGCTTCAATTTTACCGTCTGAGAGGAAGTCGATCTCCTCGTCCGGGAAGTCGATAGCCGCTTCGACATAGATTCGCAGGTGAGTAAGTGCTTCCACAAGGTGATTCACGCGTGCGGAAAATGCCCCCTGCAACGAGTTCAGCGCGGAGCGGGCTGCCTGTTCGGAACTGGCGTCGATCAGGTCGGCAATCGCCTCGGCCTGCGCCAGGTCGAGCTTATCGTTGAGGAAAGCACGCTCGGAGAACTCACCCGGCTTTGCAATGCGCAGGCCAGGCAGGGTCAGAATACGTTTTAACAGCAGGTCGAGGATCACCGGGCCGCCGTGACCCTGAAGCTCCAGCACGTCTTCGCCGGTGAAGGAGTTTGGGCCGGGGAACCACAGCGCGATGCCCTGGTCCAGCGGTGTGCCGTCGGCATCCTTAAACGGCAGATAATCAGCGTAGCGCGGCTTTGGCAGTTTACCCAGCACCGCTTCGGCCACCTCACGCGCCTTCAGGCCGGAGATGCGCAGAATGCCTACACCACCGCGTCCCGGTGGGGTTGCCTGGGCGACGATAGTGTCGTTATGGCTCATGGTTGCTCTCGTTCAATACAAATAAAAAAGGCGGTCAATCGACCGCCCTTATTTTAGCGTTAAGTTACCGAATCAGGACTTTTTCTTTTCGCGGCTATGCAGGCCACGTTTTTCCAGACCACGGTAAATCAGCTGCTGCTGGATGATGGTCACCAGGTTGCTGACGATATAGTACAGCACCAGACCTGACGGGAACCACAGGAAGAACACGGTGAAGATGACCGGCATAAAGGTCATGATCTTCTGCTGCATCGGGTCGGTCACGGTGGTCGGAGACATCTTCTGAATGAAGAACATCGTCACGCCCATCAGGATCGGCAGGATGTAGTACGGGTCCTGTGCGGACAGGTCATGGATCCACAGAGCGAACGGCGCGTGGCGCAGCTCAACGGAACCCATCAGCATGTAGTACAGCGCAAGGAAGATTGGCATCTGAATCAGCAGCGGGAAGCAACCACCCAGTGGGTTCACTTTCTCTGCTTTATACAGGGCCATCATCTCCTGGCTCTGACGCTGTTTGTCATCGCCCAGACGCTCACGCATAGCCTGAATCTTCGGCTGTAGCATACGCATCTTCGCCATGGAGGTGTACTGCGCTTTAGTCAGCGGGTACATGATGCCACGAACGATAAAGGTGATAACGATGATGGAGAAGCCCCAGTTACCCAGGAAGCTGTGGATGAACTTCAGCAGCTTAAACAGCGGCTGAGAGATGAACCACAACCAACCGTAATCGACGGTCAGATCCAGGTGCGGCGCAACGGCAGCCATTTTGTCCTGGATTTCCGGGCCGACCCACAGGGTGCTTGCCAGTTTACCGGTTTGACCCGGCTGCACCAGAACCGGCTGAGATTTGTAGCCGATGGCTGCAATACCGTTGCCGAGGTTCGCGGTGTAGAAGTTGTTCGTACCGTCGTTATTCGGTACCCACGCCGTCGCGAAATACTGTTGCAGCATTGCGACCCAACCGCCTTTAGAGCTGACGTTCAGGTTTTCGTTATCGGCAATGGTATCGAATTTGTATTTCTCGTACTTGGTATCTGGCGTGGAGTAAGCCGCGCCACGGAAGGTATGCAGCGCAAAGTTGCTGCTTCCGGTGTCACGGTGAGACGGCAGATTGATGGACTGCTTCAGCTGACCAAAGGTAGAGATTTCCAGTGGTTTCGCACCGGCGTTCTGTACGCTGTAGCCCACGTTCACCGCATACTCACCGCGTTTCAGGGTGAAGGTTTTGGTGAAGGTGTTGCCTGCCGCGTCGGTGTAGGTCATCGGGATAACCAGTTCGTTCTGACCATCAGCCAGCACAAACGTGTCATTCTCGACGTTATACAGTGGACGCGCACCGTTAGCCGGGTTATCCGGGCCATCACGACCGGTCAGGCCGCTCTGCGCCTGGTAGATAAATTCAGGCGTAGTTTCCAGTAACTGGAACGGTTCGGTAGACTTCAGCTCTTTCGGGTAGGTCAACAGCAGCGCCTGCTCAACATCACCACCACGGGTGTTGATAGTCAGCTCAAGCACATCGGTCTTAACCGTAATCTGTTTCCCCTGGCCACTGGCCGGTACGCCCTGGTCGGCGGCGCTACCCGCTGCGGTGGTCGTGGTCTGCGTGGTCTGCTGCTGGGGTTGAGGATTTTTATCCTGCTCCCATGCCTGCCAGATCATGAAAGACACGAACAACAAAGCGATGATAAGAAGATTGCGTTGCGAATCCATCGTTAGTGTTCTCTGGTATCAAAAGGTCCTGGAGGGACGGGGTCGTCTCCACCTGGGTGTAAAGGGTGGCATTTTAATACGCGTTTCACCGTCAACCAACTGCCTTTTATCACTCCAAACCTGCGCAATGCCTCAATTCCGTAGCTTGAGCATGTTGGCGTGAAACGGCAGTGTGGCCCGAGTAGCGGACTAATCAGGCGTTGATAGACCCGAATGAGGGCTATCAGGACCCGCGAGCCAGGCGACAGTGGCGGCGCCATAATTTTTCCAACGCTTCCGAGAGAGCACGGTTATCGAGGTCGGCAACCCCTTTTTTAGCCACCACCACGAAATCCATTGAAGGCAGTTCGTGCTGACGTAAACGGAAGCTTTCACGCGTCAGACGTTTAATCCGGTTGCGTTCATGCGCACGCTTAACGTTTTTCTTGGCGACTGTGAGACCGATGCGGGGATGCCCCAGCGAATTTTGGCGGCCGAGGATGGTGATTTGCGGCGTGCCAGCCCGTAATGGCTGCTGGAAGACGAAAGTGAAATGAGTGGGAGTTAACAAACGTAACTCCCTGGGAAATGCGAGCTTAACCACTCAGGGGTTAGCTTTATTACTTGGAAACGGTCAGACGAGCGCGGCCTTTAGCACGACGACGTGCCAGAACCTGACGACCATTTTTAGTAGCCATACGAGCACGGAAGCCGTGAGAACGGTTGCGCTTCAGTACAGACGGTTGAAAAGTGCGTTTCATGGCGATTTCTACCTAAACTTGAAAAAATTCATGACTTTTGCGGATGCCCGACCGAGTTTCGAATGACGGACGCCGAAGCCGTGGGTGATTAAAGAGGCCGGATTGTAATAATTGTACACTCCGGAGTCAATTCTCTTTCCTTAAATCCCTGTGTATTTCCGCACGTTTTCGCGTGGAAAATGAGCAGCGGACGACGCAGGAAGATGAGCATCACGCGCCGGGTCGAGGATTATACGGGCTCAACGATAAAGCGCAAGGATCGTCCCGGATCTTCGTTAGATCATTTAAGCCAAAAATTGTCTGTGCTCATTAAATTTTCCAATATGCGGCCTAAATCGCGAGGCACTCGCGTCAGGATCGTTTACACTTACCCGATTCCGGATCTTCCTGTGGATAAATCGGGAAGAATCTGTGAGAAACAGAAGATCTCTGGCTCAGTTTAGGCTATGATCCGCGGTCCCGATCGGGATCCAGCGATCCTGGTCGGGCATAAACACAACATCGTTCAGGTTGTATCAACGATAGCGTGTATAACCGCAGATAGCGGTTCGCACATCACCCTGATGGGGTCATGTCGATGTGCGCCAACAATCATGAATATTCAATAGTTTTCTTTTATTGTTCGAGTGGAGTCCGCC